>NZ_CP194857.1:0-4205395 GCF_051020515.1 Sanguibacter sp. Z1732 | reverse complement strand
CGTACAGCCCGGACTCATCCGCCAAGGCGAAGTGGATCGGGTTACCCAACTTGCTGTTCGGGGCAGATGTAATCGGGTCGATCCGCCCGTTGTTCGGTGTCCGGATGAACCCTTCACGGACCTTCATCTGCTCACTGAGCGGGCCGCGTCGGATCATCTCCTGCAACGGGCGGTAGACGTTATCGGTCTGATCCTCAGCCGTGGCAAGCAACTGGATCGTGGACATCGGCCGCGGAATACCCATCGGCTCGCCCGGCTCATACACGTAGGACCAGCCGCACGAGCACCCGTGGTCCTCACACCGGTAAACCTCGCCACCCTCAGCCCAGCCGGCGAAGATGCACGGCCCGACAGCCTCAAACGCGGTGATCGACGCACCCCACGGCGACTTACCCGTCTTCTGCGGACCAACCACCAGCCCGCGCCGGTTGGCGAACATCGGCGCACCAGCCGGTCGGGAAGGGTGAACTTCGCATCCCGCTTCACCCGGTAGAAGTTGACCGTGCACCACAACTGCCAGCCGTCGTGAATGAACGGGTCGCCCATGGACCAGCCATCAGCGACCTTGCAGTGCGCCTCGATCCAGTCCGCGCACAAAAAACCAAGGCTCGGGAAGTCCACCACCCACTCGTCAGCCACCGGGAACAACCTTCATCCGGTCACGAGACGACTGGCGCGGCTTACCCTCCTCCGGCTTCTCGGCGGCACGCTCGGCAACCTCATCGGTGGCGACTTTCCAGCCCATCTCAGCCAGGCCAGCCGTCGTCATCCCGATCTGATCAGCGAACCGGTGCAGGGACGACTTGTCAGCAGCCGTGGCCTCGTCACTCTCGCAGATCACGAACGTGCGCGTCAGGGGCGGGGGCGGGTCGGGGTCACCCCCCACCCCTCGATTGACCTCCGCTTTACCTTCGGCGTCGGTTCGGGTCGGTCGCTGCCCGCCCACCTTCGGCGGTGTTGCAGGCTACGGTTTGTGGTCCGATCCAGCGCGTTCGCTCTTCGTTGTGTCCGAGTTGCCACGCTGTTCCGGTGATTTGTTGTCCGCAGCCGTCTGCGCAATAGATCGTTTCGCCTGCGTCGATGCGGGCTTGCCACCTGGCCCTCTCCCTACGGTGGGGGGCGCCGTACCCCGTGCGGTGGGGGTGCCCCTGCGGGCCTCGTAGGCGCGGGCGTGGGTGGGGCAGTAGCGGGTGCCTGGTGGTAGTAGGTGGGGGCAGGGGGCGGTGGTGCCGTTGGGGTGGGTGGTGGTTCCGGGGCACCGGTGGCGGGCTGCCATGGGTGTGTTCACCTGCCCTGTGTGCGTGTACTGGGTGTGCGCGTGGCCCCGTGCGGGGGCGTGGCCTACGGGGAGGCTGGTGGCTGGGGATGCCGGTAGCGGGGGCGCCGGTGGCGGGCTACCCCTGGCACAACTAAGGCCCCGCACCTATGGAGGTCGGGGCCTGCGTCCGGGGCCAGAAGCCCCATCACACCGCAACGCTACTCTGCACCCTGGTCATGGTCAACCGCCTCGGGGCTGGGCGTGTCGTCCACCCGGTCGGACCTCCCCCTGCTCGAACAGGAACCGCTCCTGCTCCGACATGGGCACGGACTCGGTGACGACGGCCTTGCAGTGGACGCAGTAGCGCGTCTCGACGGGGCTGCTGATGGTGGCGTCGGTGATCCATTCGTGGTCACGTCGGCCGTTGCTGTCAACGACGGGAGCCTCAGTGCTGGGGCACCAGCCGAAGGGTGAACCGGAGGTCTTTATGTGTTGATCCTTTCATTGCGGCCCGGCGTCTGCTGCGCCAGGTCGAGTGCGGTGGCGAACCGGTACAACCTGGGCGACACCTCGGTCAGCCTGCCGCGCCGCACCCATGAGTTGACGGTCTTGATGCCGCGGGGGATGTCCATGACGGTGAGCGCTGAGACGATCTCGGATTGGGTCATGAGCCTAACTTCGAGCGCCCGTCGCACGAGGTCGCGCTGTGCGATGAGATCCCACGTGTTGCGGCAGGTGTCGCACTTGCCCACAGTCTGCCCGCGCCGGTAGTAGACGCTGCCCTCGCACAGGTCGAGGCGGCAGGGGCCGATGTATGACGGCGGGACGGGCTTCTCCAGGGTGCGCTCAACTTTGTGCCGGTAGTCCTCGGCCCAGTCGATGAAGGCCAGCGCGGTGCGGTCGTCACCGGCGATCCAGTGCCCGTAACGCTGGGCCACGTCGCTGAGCAGCCCTGGCATGGATGAGGTGACCGGGGTCCAGTCGGCTTCGTCCATGAGCACGTGCGCCAGGGCCTCGGCTTCCACGGCGATCTCGTGCATGAGGTCGGACACGGCCAGGTTGATGGGCGGGCGGGACGCTGGTGCCGGTCGCGCGGTGCCCAGGTCCAGCCCTCGCGATGGTCGCAGGCGGGCTCGCAGGTCGGGCCAGCGTGCGGCGATGAACTCCAGGTTCTCTTTGGCGACGATTCCCTCGGCCACGGATACGGCGGAGGTGCGGATGCCCCACTGGTTGCTGCTCACTCGTCCTCCTGGTCGTGTTTGCGTTTGCACATCTCAGCCAGCGACGGCACGACATACCGCTTCCGGCAGGTGGGGCAGGTCCACTGGTCAGTCATCGCGGCCCGCCTCGCTGCTGATGCGGAGCCCGAGTTGGTGCAGTCCGGTAGTGACGTATGGCGCCTGCCCGAGTGGGGGAATCGAACCACATCGGACTCTCGTCATCGTCGGAGCTGATAAGGCCCACGGCGAGTGCCCAGTGGGCGACCATGCCGCCGTCGGGGTCCTCGTCGGCCAGGTGGGCGCGGATGGCGTCATCGAGCGCGGCTCGGGTCTGGTCACTCATCGCTGCGCCTCCGGCAGTGGCCCGAGCAGGTAACTGTGCGCATTGTCCAGTTCGCGCCCAGATAGGCGTTCTCCTGCTCCAACGCCACGGCGATGTCACGGGCCTGGTCGCGCTGGCCAATAACGGCGGCCACTCGGCGTTCAGCGTCGTCTAGGCGGACCCAGGTGGTTCCGTCCGCCCCGGTAAACCAGTGGTTATTCACTTCCATGGCAACCTCCGCAAGATCGGCCCGACAAGCGTCCAGGCGAAGTGGAGCGCCAGCGGGTGCAGTGCCCGATGTAAGTCAAGGAACGCGCCGACTATGGTCGGTTCCATCGGCCCCTGCCATGCGCAGGTTGCGCACTTGTTGCTCACGTCCATCTCGGCTCCTGTCTCGGTTCGGCTCGGGTTTGGTCGCTCACCTGGCCTCCTGGTGCTGTAGCAGGTGTGCGTGGACGTCCGTGGGGTCGAGTCTGGCCACCACCACGCGCTCGGTGACGATGGCGATGGGGACGGTCTGCCGGCAGTCGGGGCAGGTCCACTCGGCGTGCGCGGTGGGTGGGGTGTCGTCGGGGCTGGGGTCAGGGTTGCGGCGGCCGTGGGTGTGCCCGAGTAGGTAGGCGGCGCAGGAGACGTAGGCGACGATGGCGAGGGCGGTCAAGGTCAGGATGGCGCTCACCACCCCACCTCCCTCATCGGTTCCGCAACCGGCGTGGGCATCGGGCCGAGGTCGGTGGTGCGGAACTTGACCTTGTGCGTGTCGGTGAGCGACTGCCGCAGCGCGTAGTCCATTGCGTGTCTCCAGGTTTCTTTCTGTGCCACGTGGATCGCGTGGAGCGCCTCTGCGACCCATACCCAGCCGGGGTCTGGGTCTGCCGGCTTGCGTGACACTCGCCATTTGCGCTCTAACGGCCCAGAATCACACGGGTGTAACTCAGTGGCGGGTTGGGGGTCCCGAGCCGCTCCTGGCCCGGTTTCTGTCGTCCTGGCGTGGTGTTTGGTCGTGTCGGTCATCGCCCGATCCCTTCTCGATGCAGCATGTCGAGGTCCATCTGCGTGATGCGCCCGGTGGCGGCGATGCGGCACATGACCTCGAACAGGGTGTCGTTCACCCCGAAGGTCTCCAACTGGGCTGCCTGGCGGAGCCGCTTGGCGGTGATGTCGTCGGGTGCGCCGAGGGCTCGGAGGCGGTTGAGTTCGGCGCGGGTTGCGGTCCAGCCGTTGAGCCAGTCGCGGTAGGGCTGTAGGCGCTGGGTCACGCTTCCCTCCAGGTGGTCTCGGTTGCCGGTGTGGTCCATCGGGCAGGTGCGCCGGTCCGGGTGGCAGTCCGGGCAGTGCGGCAGCAGGCACACCTCGCACGACTGGCACCCCTCGTGACCTTCGTTGCGGGCGAGGGCCTCTCGTCTGCGGCGGGCCTTACGGCGGGTCTTGGCGCTCATCAGAACCTCACTTCCTGGTCAGTCAGCACCAGCCGGATGGTGTGGTGCCCTCTCGGTGTCTTGCCGGTCTCACGCCGCCTCCTTCGGGTCGGTGCCGTGCGTGTCGGCGGCGTACACGGCGAGGGCGTAAGCGGCCCACACATCGGCGCGGAAGCCGTAGAACCAGCCGGGGTGGCGCTTGGTGCCTTTGCCGTGGTTGGGGGCGCCTGGGGCGAATCTGTCGACGAGGGCTTGGCGGATGTTGGAGTCTTTGGCGCGGGCGGTGTGGCAGTGGTGGAGTTTGACCGGGTGGCGCTTGATGAGGGCGGCGTGAACGTCCCATTGGCGGATCATCTGGTGGAAGCGGCCGATCCACACGCAGGTCTCGAAAACGTCTGCGCCGACGGCCATGCCGTAAGAGGCGACCATCTCGATGACGGCTTGGTCGAAGTTGAGTGCCCCGAGGCCGATCTCGGCCAGGAGGTCGGGGTTGGTGCTCTTGTCGAATTCCAAGGGCCGGCGGGTGGTGGTGTCGATGACGACCCATCCGGATTCGGTATTGCCGGGATCAATCGCTAGCAGTCTCACTGTGGACACCTCCTTGGTGCTGGCAGCCGTCACAGCCGTGGAATGGGCAGAGGTTGCAGTGGTCAGCCATTGCGCACCTCCTCGAACGTGGCGCCGTCGAGGATGGCTTGCAGTTCCTCACGGACGTAGCGGTAGTCCCAGTTCTCGACCATCAGCCCCACCTGCTCGATAACGCGGTGGACGGTCTCGGTCTCGGCTCGCAGCTCGGCGTAGTCGGCTGCGAACCGCAATCGCTCGGCCCGCAGTTCGGCGCTCTCCTGCTCCAGCGCCACGGCGATGTTGCGGGCACGGTCGCGGTCGGCCAGCGCACCCTGGTAGGCGCTCCAAGTGTCGTCCTCGCAGGCTGTGATCCAATCCAGCGGCGGGGTCTGGCCAGTCGGCGGGTACAGGTCAGTCATGGTGGTCTCCTGCGGCTCTGGTGGGTGCGTCGGTGTAGTCGGCGGGTAGTCCGCGTGGTGCGTCTTGGTGGGTGGTGCCGGGTGGCCATGCTCGAGTGGCGAGATATTCGGCGCGACAGTTAGGGCATGTTCTGGCGCTTGCGTATTCGTGTCCGTAAACGCCGCATCGGGATTCTTTGGGCATTGTCTAAACCTCATTATCTGGGAATTGTTGTTCTCCTGCGCGTTACGTAAGGCAAGATGATCTACCCATGTCTCCCACCTCTTCGTTAGTCCGTCCGTCCGTACGTACGTAGGAGTCGCACCTGGGAGTCCCACCTGGGAGAACCGTTGCAATGGCGCGGATTGTGGGAGCCGGTGTGGGAGCCTGGTTTGGGAGGGTTGCGGGAGGCGCCTGGGAGCGTTCTGGGAGGATTGTGGGAGAGTCTGGGAGGCGGTCGGGAGGGTCACGCGATCCTCGCTTTCCAGCATCCACAGTCCGCTCCGTGGTGCCTTACGCAATTCCCTTTTGCGCTAGCCCGCTTTTTGTCTTGATGAATCTGCGTGGCCACTGCTGACACTTGTTGCCGGTCTGCGAAATTGCGCACCGTCCACCCTTTCGGGTTAGGGTCCACTAATCCCGCGTCCACCATTGTTTCCATATCCCGCTTACTCGCGTGGACGAACGGCAGTGCAGCGAACGGAATGTGCCCGTCCGTGCCATTGCCGACGCTGTAGGCGATGCAGCAAATGTAGGAGAAGGCGATAGCGCGCCCGTCCTCATACCCCAGCAGGTCGAGGATCTTGTCGTGAGAGGCGATATTGGTGTCGAGCCGCGCCCACTGGAGGGCCATTTACGCCACCGCCTTCGCCCTCGGCGGGGCCGGCGTGGCGAGCGCTGTGACAAGGCGGTTGAGGTAGAACGCGGCGCGGTCGTTTTGGTCGCCGAGTTGCAGCCAGGCCCATTGTTTGCCGGTGGCGATTTCGGCTATGTCGGTGGCGATCTTGGCGGCGTTTTCGTGGTCTACGACCTGGGCGCCGGTGCTGTAGTGGTAGGCCACCAGATCGCCGTCTGGTCGTCGGTAGAGCGTGACTCGGGATGTCATTGCCGCCTCCATTCGGGGTCGTCTGCGCGGATGAGTTGTGAGGGCCGGTACCACTGCCCGGCGACTTTCAGCAGCCGCACGTAGGGCGAGTTCTGCACGGCTTCGACGGTGCCGACTTGGCCGGTGTGGCGGATGATGACGGTGGTTTTGTGGTGTATGCGGTCGTGGTGTTTCATGCCTGCCCCCCGCCGTGGTGGAGCCGGGCGAGCGCGGCGAGGGCCAGCGCGTCCTCGTCGGTCGCGGTGGTCGCCTCGGCGCGGGCAGCGGCCTGTTGGGGCGTCCACGGCAGTGGCAGCCCATCATCGGCGCGCCGTGGCACGTAGTGGACGTGGACGTGCTCGACGGTCTGTGTCGCGGCTGGGCCGGACGAGGTGATGAGGTTGAAGTCCTCGCCGCGATCCTCAGCGTGCCGCACTGCCGAACGCATCGCTTCGGCAACCGCGTCAGCGTCCGGGTGCTTGGTGTGCCACTGTGGCACGAACAGCATGTGGCCCGGCGTGACGGGATTGAGCGGCTCGAAGTGGACGACAGTGGGGGCGCCACAGTCGTCGCGGTGGTCGCCTCGCTGGATGCGGTCGCAGAACGGACACTCGGTGAGGGCGTCGTCGGTGACGGACGGGCGGGACGACTCACCGGGCACGTACAGCACCGTGACCGGCAGCAGCGGCTCTACGCGCTGGACCGCGGCGGGCAGGTACCAGGCACCCGTGTGGACGCTGCGCTGCATGACCGCGATACCGGGAGGGTCCACATCGCTGTCGTGCAGGACAACGCTTCCGACCGGTAGCGCGTCGATCTGCTCGGCGGTGGTCAGGGTGTCCCCCACTTGCGGGGTGACGGACGGGCGGTCAGCGGCGGTCATCAGTCCTCCTCCCACGTGCGCGTCCAGCCGGGGAACAGGTCTGTGCAGTCCCTGGTCTCTCCGTGCACTTCGACGTGCGGGCCGTAGTAGGAGAGGCCGTCTGGGGCCATGACGACCCAGAAGAATTCGTGACGGCGGCGGTGGTGGAAGCACCAGCGGTCGCCCATGGACTCCCGGGAGTGCTCCTTCATGCGGGTGCCCGACATGGCGAACCCGTCGCCACTCGTGCACCAGTCGGCCCACCGCTCGGTGGTCTCAGCGGTCATTGGTCAGTTCTCCTTGGTGGTGTCGGTGGGGGCCGCCGAGAGGACGGCACGGACTTCGCCGGTGAGGACCTTCGTGTTGCCGCGCAGGGGCAGGCCCCACTCCTCCGACCGGCGGCGGTCGGTCTCATCGAGGAAGGCTTCGACGGCGGTGAGGCGGGCGGCGAGGGCGTCGCGCTGGTGCCGGTACTCCACGCCTCGCGCGGCGAGCCGGTCGGCTGTGTCGTTGGGGTCGATGCCGAGCAGATCCTCCAGGTGGTCCGGCTCCCGGTACGGCTCGTCGGACGCCTCGGCAATGATCTGTGCGACGTCGGCCCGCAGTGAGTCAACCAGCGACTTATGTTCGGCTTCAACGGCGGTGAGGCGGGCGTGGTACCGGTTGGCCTTCTCCCGCCAAGTCTCGGCGCGCTCATCCTGCTCTTGGAGCGCCCAGAGGTTGGTACGGAGCCGCTCGATCTCGCTAATGGCCTTCTGTAGGTCGTCGTTGGCTTGGTGCCAGCGGGCCTTCCAGTGGCGCTCGGCGGATGCGTAGCCGTCTTTGAAGCGGTCGCCGGTCACTGGTCGGTCCATTCGTCCATGTGGGCGAAGATGCGGGCGAGGGCGAGCATTTTGCGGCCAGGGCGGTCATACGTGGCGGAGTGCTCCCAGTGGCGCCCCGTGGTGCCCCATGCGACGTGGCGGCGGGTGATGGTGGGCTTGCCGTCGCGGGCGGTAAATGCCTCCAGGTCAGCCACGCTGCGCAGGGTGACGGTGGCGATGGGGTCGGGGTCGGCGTGGTGGCCTTTGATGTGCACTTCCAGGGGGTCGAGTTCGGCGGCGTCGAGGATGGTCTGCACCTCGGCCTGGGCTCGGGCGGTGGTGCGGTCGCCGGTGAATAAGTCGGGGGCGGTCACGTCGTTGTTCCTTCCTTGATGGCCTCGACGTCGAGGCCAAGTTCGCGGCCCCTGTCCATGGCGAGGCGAGGGCTAGGGCTTGGGTGTCGCCGTTGCGTGCTTGGTAGGTGATGTGGCTGGTGACGAGGGTCTGGGCGAGGCACTTGTCGCCGTAGATGGGGTGCTCGCCCTGGGGGAAGCCGCCGATGCGCAGGCTGATGGGGTCGTAGCCGTGGTTGATGCTCAGCAGGTACCCGTTGGGCTCGGTCGTCCCGCACGAAGGGCACTCGGCGGGCTGTCGTTGGGTCTTGCGTTCTTGCTCGCGGCGGTCGTATTCGCCGAAGAGGTCGGGCTGCACCGCGCTCATGCCGGTACGCTCGCGATCCACACGAGTGCGTAGATGACGGCGACCCAGGCCAGGACACCGAGCGAGCCGGCGAGTAGGTGGCCGAGTGCGCGGGCGGGGTTGGAGTCGCGACGGTCGAGGGGGCGGGCGGCCTTGTTGCCGAAGTAGGGGGCGGGGCGGCGGGAGTGGAGACGGTGGCTCATGAGTCGGCCCCCGCTTCCAGTTCGACCGGCGTGCAGCCAGCGCGCCAGTGCCAAGTGTTGTCGTGCCCTTCGGGTAGTGCGCAGGGTTGGCAGCGGAAGCCCTTGCCTTCCCGGAGCGCGCCCGGTCGGTGCCAGGTGTTGTCGCACGGCGAGCCACACGGCTCCTTGTCCGGATCCAGGTAGGCGGCTTGGAGGTCGGGCCATGCGAAACTCAGGCCGCAGCCGTAGCAAGCCGCGTGGTCGGCGTCGGTATCCGTCTCACTGCCGCACGATCCACAGGCGGGCGCCTGGTGCTCGGCGTCGGGAAGTCTGTCCTGGGCGCTCATCGGGCCGGGGTTGGAACCGCGGCGGTCGATGGGCCTCATTGGTCGGTCCACTCTTGGCGCCCGGTCAATTCTTGGTACCCGCTGCAGTCGCACCACTTGGTGATCGTGTTGATGCCCATGAAGGTCTGGCCGCGCGTCTGCCAGGTGTGCCGACATTCGCGGGTGCGGTGACGTGACTTCGGGTGCCCGCAATTCGTGCACGGTTTGCCCCTCATCGCCCCGCCCTCCTCGATCAGGTGGTCGGTGACCGAGACGACCCGGAACACGTGGTGGGAGTGAGGGCCGGGGTCTCCACCGAGTGCCGCGTTGGCCTTACTGATCGCCTGTTGCTTGGTCGCGGCCACCACGGTGATCGGCCTTGCCCGGTCCCACCGGGTGTGGAAGTACGGATCGTCGCGGCGGGCGACGTACTTCATCTCAAACCGAAACAGGGGCTCAGCGCTCATCGCAGTGCCTCCTCGATCCGGTCCTGTGCCCACGCCAGCGCCACCAGGCCGGTGCCGGACGGGTCCTGCCCCACCTCGGCCTCGGACTCAGCGCGCAGGTCGGCTTCGGCGTCGATGAGGCGGTGGGAGGGGGTGCCCGGGGTTGGTGGGGTGAGCCAGCCGGTGTCCAGGTAGCCGGTGGTCGGGTCGGTCGGGTCAGGCATCGTCGCCCCCGATCACGGCTAGGTGCGCCGTCGTGCGATCCGCCTCGGGGTCATAGGATGCGGACTCCACCTTGTGGAACTCGCCCTTGAGGTTCGGACCCATCGGCCCGCTGCTGGCCAGCGACTCACGCACATCGCCGGGGTAGTTGATCTTGATGTCAGGCATTGGTTGGCTCCTCAGTTCCCGCCCACTCATAGGCGGCGTCGTTCAGGGTTGGCTCAGGGGGCAGTTCATCCGGGCGCACCGCATCCGGTGCCGGCTGGTGCGCGTCGGGGTCTTCCTTGCGCGGGATGTAGACCCGCTCAGCGCCGTCGATGTTCAGCGACCGGAAGAACTTGTCCAGGTCGAAGTTCGCCGGGTCTTTGGGGGCGAACCCGTGGGCGGGTACGTCGAATGCAACGGTGCGCACCCCGTTGATGAACGGCTCCCGAGGCTGCTTCCAGGTGATGATCGCGTCCACCTCGTAGGCGAGGTTCTTCTCTGCATCGACCTTCCACTCCTTCTCGGCGGTCGGCTTGCCGTTGCGCATCACCGTGACCTCGTTGTACCGGGCGGTGAAGATCGACGGGCCGGCGTTGCGGCGGGCTGCGTCGATGACCTTGCGCCAGCGCTTCTTAGCCGAGTTCCACTGGTCGATGGTGATGGTGTCCTTGCCGCGCTTGCGGCTGATGGACTCCTGCTCATCGGCCAACAGGCCCCACAGCTCGGTCATGGAGTCCAGGACCAGGGCGTGCGGCTTGCCGTTCGGGCGGGGCTGGTCCACGGCCCACTCGACGGCGGCGAGGATGTCTGCCCACGATCCGTCGTGCTCCACGATCTCGTAGCGGGCGCCGGGGATCGCTCCATACTGGTCCGCTGACCCTTCACCGATCTCGATGAAGAATGTCCGGTCGATCAGGTCGGAGGCCGAGAATGCGGAGGCGGTGTAGGACTTGCCGCACTTCTCTCGTCCGGCCAGCAGCACCAGCGGCCAAGATGCCTTGCCGGTGGGCTTGCGGGTGCGTCGGGTGCTCATGCTGTGATGTCCTCTAGGTAGTCGATGCCGGGCAGGTAGAAGCCGGGCGGGGCGAGAGCGCGTGGGTGCCTGGTGGGTAGGCGTGCCAGTTGCCGGTTCGCAGGGCCTCGGCGTGCCGGGCGAGGATCAGGTCCAACTTCCGGTTGCCACCCTCGATCCAGTCCTCGTGCGCGATCTGCACCACAAGGACGCCGTAGGGCGGCTCGACCTCCACCCAGATCTGAACCATCGGCCCGGTGCGGTCGCCTCGGGCCAGTTCGATCAGGCGCCGGTACATGGCGGCCTGTAGGTCGTAGTGCAGGTTGGAGATTGTGCGGCGCACCGCTTCGGGGGATGCGTCGGCGGTGCTCTTGATGTCCACGGGGAACGTGCGGGCGCCCTTGACCTTGTGCGGCAGGTAATCGACCTTCCCGCGGATCTCCACACCAGTGGCCGGGTCTGTGGCGAACAGGGGCACCTCGGCCTCACCGGGTAGGTCCAGATATCGGCGGGCGTCAGCGTTGCCCAGCACCTCGGCTGCGGCGGCGTGGGCCTGCATGATCTGCCCGGCCTTAAGTGGGATATTCCCGGCCTCGCGCTGCTCAGCAACGAACGCCTTAGCCTCGGCGGTGGACAGCGCCCCGTTCTTCGAGAGGATGTCGGCGGGGATTTCCACCATCTGCCCACCCTTGCCCAGGATCACTTTGTGGATCGCGTGACCCATGTCAAACGCGGGCTTGTCCACCCGGTGCGACAGTGCGCGCTTGTAGTGGGCGGGGGAGCGTAGGTACTCCTTGCCGGTGGAGTAGGACAGTGCCGGGTGTGCGTGGTACTCGGCGTCCGACAGCGCACTCACAGCGCCCCCTCCGCCCGCGCCTTGCGCGCCAGGTCCCCAGCCGCCGCGTCGTCGGCCTCGCGTTCGGCGTCAGCCCATGCCTGCGCGTCGATGTCTTCGGCGCCGACCTGGCCGCACTGGATGGCCTCTATCTGCGAGTCGCTGAGGTGTCGGTGCATCACCACGAGTCCGCTCCTTCCTTGCGCTCGGCCCTGCGTCGGTCGCCCTCGTCGTCGCGAGGTAGTAGTCGGTGCGCATGGCGTCCAGGTCGATATAGCCGTCGTCGTCGGTGTAGTCGTCGGGGTCGAGGTGGGGTCTCATCGCCACCACCCCCGCCCCAGCAGGCACGTGATGCACTCGGCTACCCCGGTCACGTCGTCCACGTCGTGCTTGCTGACCGGGGCGTCGCAGCGGTGGCACGTCATCGCCCCGCCCTCTCGTCGCGCTCCTGCACAGCGGTGGCCCAGTCCTGGAACAGGTCGTAGGCCAGCCCGTCCTCGTCATGCTCGAGCAGGAAGCCGATGGTCTGAAGCGCCATCGTCACGGTGGGCTGGTCGGTCGGGTCGGGCACGGTGCGCAGCGCTCGTGCGGCGCGGTTGTAGGTGCACTCCACTGATGGGTTGTCGTCGGTGGTGCTCATTGGTCGATCCCTCCCGGCCCCACGAGTGCGAGGCGCTTATCCCGGCTGCGGATGAACGCGTTCAGCCGGTCACGCTGCTGGTCGTATGCGGACTCGGCGGGGGTGGCCGCCGCGAGTTGGGCCATGGCGCGCTCCTTCTCGGCCTGCCACATGGCGCGGGTGGCGTCCCAGGTGCTCATCGATCGCCCCCCTCTTCGCGAGCCCAGTGCGCCACGGCCGCCAGGTCGGCCGCGTGTGCGGCAGCGTGCGCGTCGCACACGTCTGCCAGCGCGGCCAGCAGCGGGCGACGGCGGGCGACCTCCTCACCCCGGGCTTCCGGCCAGTCGTCATCGGAGGCGATCAGCGTCCGCAGGTCCTGCACGGTCCCGGTCCAACAGCCGATGGTCAGGCGCCACCCATGGCAGGTGGGCACCAGTGTCGCCTGGTAGGGGTGTAGGCCGGTGATTTGCAGAATGCCCCCGACCGCGTCCCGCAGGTCCGCGCCCCGCAGGTTCGCGCCCCGCAGGTTCGCGCCCCGCAGGTCCGCGCCCCGCAGGTTCGCGCCCCGCAGGTTCGCGTCCCGCAGGTCCGCGCCCCGCAGGTTCGCGCCCCGCAGGTCCGCGCCTGGTGCGGATGGCCGGACGCCTCGGGTGCGTGCTGTGCGCAGGGTGTCTGCGATGGTGGTGGTGCTCATCGCCACCACCCCCGCCCCAGCAGGCACGTGATGCACTCGGCCACTCCGGTCCGGTCGTCCACGTCGTGCTCACCGACCGGGGCGTCGCAGCGCTGGCACCTCATCGGGACTCACCACCCGGCAGCGTCCCGGTGGCTAGCACGGTTGCGTCGTAGATGGGCGTGTCCGACTCCTGGCGCCACTGACGGCCGGCGGTGTATGGGTCCAGGAAGTCCTCGACCGGCGCGTCGGCGTGCGGGGTTGGCTCGTCGCGGCCCAGGCCGAGCAGTTGGGACAGGGACGGGAAGCGGAAGCGGCTCATGCTGCACCGCCCACGGCGACCGGGGCGAGGGGGTATGCGGACACGTCCCCGGCCAGGGTGGTGGTGGACCAGTCGATCAGTCCGTCGCGGATGGTGACCTTGGCGCGGTCGGGGTCGCCATCGGGGCTGACCGTGTTGAAATCGGCGTCGGACAGGATCGACAGCCAGGCTCTGCGGGAGCCGGACAGGGCCGCGGCCAGTGCGCCGGGGGAGGGTGTGTGTTGTGTGGTGGTCACGGTACGATTCCTTTCGTTGGGTGAAGGTCAGCCGCTCTGTCAGGGGAGGCTGGCCTTCGCTTTCTGTCTGGCCCGGTGCGCCGGGGTCGGGGGTCACCCGTGCGCACCGGGGGCTTAGGAGGCGCGCTTTCGGTAGCGCCGCACCGGGTTCCCCTCAGCGGCACGCCGGGCGCGCCACTGCTCGCGGCGTGCAGCGGAGTCCTCGCGGGCGCATGTCTTGCACTGACGGCGATTGCCGCGCCAGCGAACGTTCTCGCCTTCGAGCGGGTGGCCGTACTTGCAGTGCGTGACGGTCGCGGCGAACCGGGCCACGTTGACCACTCCGGTCACCGCCTCCAGGTGCTGCGGGTTGCAGCACGACTTGTTCATGCACAGGTGATCGATCTGGAGGCCGGAGGGGATCGGCCCAACGAATGCTTGGTACGTGAGCCTGTGAACGGACTTGGACACTCCGTCCACAGCCCACTGGCCGTACCCGCGAGAGTTATGCGCCGCTGTCCAGACCCAGCACCCCGCCTTGGGGCACTCGGTGACCTTGGACCAGAACCGCTCGGTCAGCGTGTCCAGGGTTACGGCGGTCATGCCGACCTCCGCTGCTGCCGCTTGGCCGACAGGTCGGTCATACTCAGCGGGTCGGTGCCCTTGTGGCGAGACTCGTATGCGTCAATGTCAGCGGGGTCGAAGCGCCACAGGCGGCCCACCTTGAAGCCACCGAACGTCTCAGCGTTCTGACGTATCCACTCGACCGGACGCTGCCAGCGGGCTGCCAGGTCCTCGGGGGTGAGCCTGGTCGTTGACATCAGGCGCTCGCTTTGAGGGTGAAGGCGTCCGGGATGAGCGAGGCGGGTGAGACTCCGAGCGCGTCGGCCACCAGGGCTATTTCAGTGAAGGTGAACTCCGAGCGGCCCAGCAGTTTGCGGCTGAGGGTGGAGTAGGGGATGCCGGTCACCTCGGCGATTCGCTGCTTTGTCTGGCCTTGGGTGACTATCGCCTGCGAGACGTTGCGAGCGACCTCTCCGGCCATTCGGTGTGTATCCATACGGTGACAGTACCCCACCAAATGGTGACGTGCAACCATGTGGGTACACCTATTTGGTTACACACTGTTACCGCAGTGGTGCTACAGTGCACCACATGGAGACAACGTCCGAACGCTTCAATGCTGCGGTAGGCGCACAGATGCGCGCCGAGATAGCCGCCCACGGCTATAACGTCAAGTCCGCCGCCGAGGCGATGGGCATTGCTCGCGGCGTGTTGATCCGCTACCTAGAGGGTCAGCGCAACATTCCGATATCGGTCGCGGCCAGGCTCGCGGACCTCCTCGAAATGCCGCTATCCACGCTGATCCAGCGGGCCGAGGATCGCGCCGCGACCAAGACTGACGACTAGCCTTCGATCTGCGGCGCGTCCTGCGTGCCCGGTACGTGCGCGGCCATCAGTGCCGCTGCGCCGACCTGGGCATCGACCAGTAGGTGCGCGTAGACCTGGCTGGTGGTGTTCAGGGACTCGTGCCCTAGCCGGTGCTGGACAACCTGGGCAGGGATGCCGCCCATCAGCGACCACGACGCATTGGTGTGCCTCAGCGAGTGCGGGGTGAGATCCTTCGTGATGCCCGCGCCGGTCAGCGCACGGCGCCACTGACGCTCGCGGAACTGGCCGGGATGGATCGACCCTCCGGCGGGTGTGGTGAACACGAACTCGCTGGCATCCTTGCCCCTCATCAGCGGGGCGAATACTTCCACCTGGGCCGCGTCGAGCACGATGGTGCGCCGCCCGCGCCGGGACTTGGGGGACCCGAGGTAGCGCCCGGCGTAATTCTCTCCAGTCTTCCACGCCCGGCGCACCCGGACCGATGGCATCGCCGGGTTGAGGTCGAAGTCACGGACCTGTATGGCGGTGGCCTCGCTGATGCGGGTGCCGGTGGCGACCAGGAACAGCAGCAGTGGCCGGTAGTGGGGGTCCATGTGCTGCCAGAACCGGGCGAACTCTTCGCGGGTGAATATCTCCCGGTCAGCATCCTCGGAGTCACTCGGCATCCTCACCCCGCGTGCCGGGTTGGCGGCGATGACGCCGAGGGGGTCCACGGCGTAGGCCAGGACGGCAGACAGTAGTCCGTGGGCGTTCTTGATCGACTTGGGCCGGTAGAACTGCACCTCGGGCACTGGCCGGCCTTCGCGCTTGGCCTTGGCGCGAGCCTTGACGGATCGCTCCGTCTCGGTGCGGCGCTGTGCAGCGACCCATTCACTGACGGCTTGGCGGGTGATGGCGTCCACTGGTAGCGGACCGAGGGAGGGTAGCCAGGTGCGCTGTGCCATGCGCAGATACTCCGGGCCGGTTCCCTTGGCCGCGTCGGCGTCGAGTGAGCGCAGGTAGTCGTCCAGCACCTCACGCAGCAGCGGCACGTCTTGGTGTCGCGGCCGGATCGGCGCTCCAGGACGGTCAGTGCGGCCTCGGGTCCGATGCGTTCGATGAGGTCCTTCATCTCGGCGGCGCCCTCGCCGGTGCGGATGGTGGGGGTCCACCGCAGTTTGCCGTCGTGTCGATAACCCACGCGCCAGGTGGTGATCTTGCCGTCCCTGCTGGTGCGTTTCTGGATGCTGGCCATGGTCTGTTACGCCTCCGTGGATTGGGTTACGGCGCATCAGATGTTACCAAGGCTGGTTACCATGCGTTGCCGATCCGGTGCGATATGGCCTCTGACCTGCAACGATACTGGGGTGAGTGACGGGACTTGAACCCGCGACATCCGCGACCACAACGCGGCGCTCTACCAGCTGAGCTACACCCACCAAGGTGCCGAGGATCACCCGGCGCCGACCAGTGTACCCAACCGCAGTCGATGAACGCCCCCGCCAAGGCGCTACCGCAGCGTTGGCTTCATCACCCTCCGGCTCACTCGCCGCGGGGGGATACCGGCTCCCGCACACCGGCTCGCGGGCTCAGGCCGGTCAGCCCGGTCAGGGTGGAGGACTCCGTGACGGCCTTGGCCGCGGTCTTGGCGGCGACGGAGTCCGGTCCGGGGTGGTCCGGGAAGAGGATGGCGCGGTAGTAGCGCAACTCGTCGATGCTCTCGGCGATGTCGGCCAGGGCGCGGTGGCCACCATCCTTGGCCGGGGCGTTGAAGTAGGCACGGGGGTACCAACGCCGGGCGAGTTCCTTGATCGAGGACACGTCGATGATCCGGTAGTGCAGGTGCTCGGTCAGTTCGGGCATGTCCCGATCGAGGAATACCTTGTCCGTGCCCACCGAGTTCCCGGCCAGCGGTGCCTTGCGAGCCTCGGGTACGAAGGTGCGCACGTAGTCCAGCACCTGCTCCTGGGCCTGGGCCAGTGTGAGGCCCTCGTCGAGCAGGTCCAGCAGTCCCGACTCGGTGTGCATCCGCACCACCACCTCGGGCATGTTCTCCAAGGCCTTGGGCGGGGGTTTGATCACCAGGTCCAGGCCCGCGTCAAATGCGGTCAACTCCGAGTCGGTGACGATCACCGCGATCTCCACGAGCGCGTCGTTGACCGGATCGAGACCGGTCATCTCGCAATCGATCCACACGATCGGATCCTTGATCACCGTCGGGGGGTCCTTGCGTTCACTCACGCCGGCCACCCTATCGTCGCGCCCTGTCACGCGGGTGCCCTCCGCCGTCGTCCGTCACGGGCGACGGCCTTCCCACCGCCGGGCTGCCGCACGGATTTCCTCACGACCCAGCCTCAAGCACCGCTGCACCGATGGCCTCTCCGAGTACCTCCGCGCCCGCAGCGGTGGGGTGCACGCCGTCGTCGGCCATCCCCTCGGCGAACCGGTCCCCGGCACGTAACCCGGCGGCGGCATCGACCCACGTCCACCCCTGATCGGCGGCGAAACCCCGCAGGAACTCGTTCAACTCGGTGGCTGCCTCCGGAGCCGAGTCGATCGGCGGCACCGAGGACAGCACCACCTCCTCCACCCCGGCGACCTCAGCGATCCGGGCCAGGTTCGACCCGATCTGCTCGTGCGGCATCCGCCCGGCATCGTTCGTGCCGGCCAGGATGACCAGCACGTCGGCCTCCAGCGCCGGGGTCTCGGAGGCCATCTGCTCGGTGGAGGCGCCCCACACCGCCCAGCCGCCGACGAACCGCACCTGCGGGCCGACGGCGTAGCCCACCCAGGATTTGGTGCCCACCTCTCCGGCCGGCAGATCCGGACTGTTGGCGTCGGTGATCGAGTCGCCCACCGCGGCCATCCGGATCGCATCCTCGGCCGGTTCCTCGGTGGGGGAGGGCTGGGTCGCACCGGAAGCGCAGGCCGTCAGGATGACCCCAAGTGCCAGGGCGACGCCGAGGAGCCGCAGGCGGGGCGAACGCGCCCGGGCCGGCCGCCGGGGGGCGGCAGCGCTGGTTTCGCGGGTGCGGTGGTGCGCCGGTCGGAGGCGGGGAGGGAGCATCGACGCCCACGCTAGTGCCGGCCGCCCCGGAGGGCAGGCCCGTCGCCACCGGGCGCAACCGGGCCGGGCTGCCGAACCGGTGAGTGGGGGCTGGATCAGATCAGTCGTACCGGGAGGGTCGCTCAGCCACCCCGCCGCGGCAGCTATCATCGAACGATGCGCTCCGTGACCACCCCTGCCGGAACGGGTTTCAACCCGGTGCACCGGACGCTCCCGCCGGGGGTGGGCACGAACGGTCAGGTCTGCACCTGGGGCGCCCAACTCGCAGGAGCCGCACCACCCGAGCGGTGGACGTTGAGCCGCGGCTAGGAGCGCCCAACCGGGCCCGAAGGCCGCTTGCGAACCCACGACGAACCGAGTGAGGTCCTGGTGTTGGTGACAATCCTGGCCGGCGCGGCCCTGCTGGCGCTGGTGGCGCCGTTCGCCGGCCGCGCCCTGGGCGCGGGCGCCGGCTGGCTGCTGGGCGCCGGGTTGGCCGGACTGTGCGCGGCGGTCGCGGCACTGGCCCCCCAGGTGTTCGGTGGGTCGCCGGTGGTGCAGACCGTGCCCTGGATGCCCACCCTGGATGTGCACCTGATGCTGCGCCTTGACGGGCTCTCGCTGGTATTCGCGCTGCTGGTGCTGGGGATCGGCGCGATCGTGCTTGTCTACAGCGCTCGCTACCTGGGTAGGGGACCCCATGCCGGCTTCTACGGTTGGATGAGCGCCTTCGCCGCCGCGATGCTGGCACTGGTGCTGGCTGACGACGTTGTCGTGATGTTCGTGGCGTGGGAGATCACCACCCTGTGTTCGTTCTTCCTGATCGCACGCTCCGGCCCGAGCGCACGCGAGCCCGCCATCCGCACCTTGCTGGTGACCGTGGCCGGCGGCTTGTCCCTGCTGGCCGCGGTGGTGGTGATGGTGGTGGCCACCGGCACCACCAGGCTCAGCGCGATCCTCGCCGATGGGATCTGGGCCGAGCATGGCGTCCTGACCACCACGGTGCTGGTGCTGGTGGTGCTGGCGGCGTTCACCAAGTCCGCCCAGTTCCCCTTCCACGCATGGTTGCCCGATGCGATGGCCGCAATCACCCCGGTCAGCGCGTACCTGCACGCCGCCGCGATGGTCAAGGCGGGGATCTACCTGCTGTTGCGTTTTTCCGCCGCCTTCGCCCAGGTGCCCATCTGGAACGTGCTGCTGATCAGCGCGGGACTGACCACCGCCGTGCTGGGGGCGGTGGTGGCGTTGCGCCAGCATGACCTGAAGGAACTGGCCGCCTACTCCACGGTGAGCCAACTGGGTCTGCTGGTGGCCGTGATCGGGGTGGGCACGCAGGAGGCGATGGTGGCCGGTGTCGTGCACACCGTCGCCCACGCACTGTTCAAGGGGTCGCTGTTCATGCTGATAGGTGTGGTGGACCGTCAGGCCGGCAGCCGGGACCTGCGCCGCATCGGCGGGGTGGTGCGCGCGATGCCGCTCACCGCGGTGGCGTTGGTGGCCACGGTGGCCTCGATGGCCGGCATCCCGCCGCTGCTGGGATTCGTCTCCAAGGAGAACCTGTACGAGGCGTTCCTCAGCGTCGAGGGACCCTGGGGCCCGGTGTTGGCCGGGGTGGCCGTGGTGGCCTCGGTGTTTACGGTGGCTTACTCCGGACGGATCCTGTGGGGGCTGCTGGCCCGGCCGGCCTCCCCGGCCTCGCGCTCCGAGTCGGTGGCGGCCGCTGCGGATGATGCAGCCGCGCCGGCCGCCGGGGGCGCCGAGCCACGTTCTGAGAGGAAGCCGCGTGAGGCCGCGGTGCCGTTCTGGCTGATGGCCGCCCTGCCCGGCCTGGCCGGCCTGGTGGTGGGTGTGGCCCCGTTCCTGCTGGACACCCTGGTCGCTACGGCCGCCGGGGCTGCCGCGGGTACCGGTATCGAGGTGCACCTGGCCCTGTGGCACGGGCTGAACGTGGCGCTGGTCCTCTCGGCGATCGCGGTCGGATTCGGTGCCGTGGCGATCCGGGCCCGAGGGCGTATCGACGTGATCATGCAGGCCCGCAGTTTCCCGTTCTCGGCGCTGGGCGTGGTGGACGCCACCCGGCGGGGCATCATCAGCCTGGGGGTGCGTGCCGGTGCCCCGACGGCTTCCAACGCCCCGGCCCGGCACCTGGCCGTCCCGATGGTGATGATCGTGCTGATCGCCGTGGTGGGCCTGGCCCGGTTCGCCGGGTTGCCCCAGGTGGTCGGGACCCGTAGCCAACCACTGGACTGGCTCCTGGTGGTCCTGATCGTGGGCGGCGTGGCCGGTGCGGTGCTGGCCCCCACCCGGGTGGCGGCGATCGTCGTCACCGGCGTGGTGGGGTTCTCCACCACGCTGTGGTACTACGTCCTGGGCGCGGCCGATGTGGCGCTGACCCAGTTGCTGGTGGAAATTCTGACCGTGCTGGTGATGGTGCTCGTGCTGCGCCGACTCCCGGAACGATTCCGGCCGGCCTCCAACCGGCGCCGCCTGGGTGCGGGCGCCCTGGCGCTGGCCGCCGGGGCGGCCACCACGGTAGGGGTGCTGGCCCTGACCGGCCGGCGCCCGCTCTCCCCGGCCGGGGAGTTCTACCTCATGCGAGGAGAGGACCTCTCCGGGGGGCAGAACGTGGTGAACACGATCCTGGTGGACTTCCGCGCCCTGGATACCCTGGGCGAACTCACGGTGCTCGGTGTGGCCGGGGTGACGGTGGCCGCGATCCTGGCCGCCCGGGACCCGCTGGCAACCCAGCGGCCGGACCCACCGTTGCGCCACGGCGGCGGTCTGGCCGACTCGGCCCACAACACCATCTTCATCCGCACCCTGCAGAAGTGGGTCGGTCCCGCCGTCGTGGTGTTGTCGGTGCTGTTTCTGGTCCGGGGGCACAACCTGCCCGGTGGCGGGTTCATCTCCGCCCTGATCGGCGGGGCGGGGTTCGGGCTGAGCTACCTTGCCGCCCCGCAGGACAAGCAGTTCCGCCTGCCACCGATGGCGCTGATCGGCTCCGGCGTACTGGTCGGGACCGGGATCGGTCTGGTGGGCCTGGCCGACGGCTCGTTCCTGCGGCCGCTGCACGCCTACCTCTTCGACATCCACCTGACCACCGCGCTGGTCTTCGACGTCGGGGTCTACCTGGCCGTGATCGGTGTGGTGCTCGCCTCGATCAACCTGCTCGGCTCCGAGCGTCCGCCTACCAGAGTGCGGCGGGACACCACCGGCCCACCAGACCAGCCCAGCGGAGCCTCCATGGAACCCCCGTCCGCAGCCGCCGCCGGGAACGCGCGCTCCGGTGACCCGCATGCACATACCAGCGGCGAACCCGCGCCAGTCGCTGCCGGGGAGGTGGAGCGGTCATGACCTTGGCCCTGACTGCCGGCCTGCTGATCGCCGGGGCGGTGTACCTGATCCTGCAACGGGAGATGTTCCGGGTGATCCTGGGCTTCATCCTGTTCTCCCACGGAGCGAACCTGATCCTCTTCGCCGCCGGTGGCACCAGCCAGCGTGCCGAACCCATCGGTGGGGACCTGGACCCGGCCACCGTGGCCGACCCGCTCCCGCAGGCGTTCGTCCTGACCGCGATCGTCATCGCCTTCTCCATCACCATCGTGATGCTGATGCTGGCCGTCGCCGGGCGCCGGGCGGACGATACCCACGACTCCATCCCCGATGACGCCGACGACGACGGCAGTGCCGAGCACGACGGGGACGCCGGCAGCGCCGAGGACGCCGGGCGCGCCGAGGACGACGGGGACGCCGGGCGCGCCGGGGCCACCGCTGGGGCCGACCCCGGCGGCGCACCCGCCCGGGGGGTGCAGCCGCGATGATGACGACGCTACTGACGCTCTTCGTTGCGGTGCCGCTGCTCACCGGCGGCATCCTCATCACCCTGCCCCACCGGGTGCGGTTGCACCAGGTGACCCTGCTGGTGAGCCTGGCGGGTCTGACCGGCTTCGCGGTCGCGGTCGTGGCAGCCACCTCCGGCGGCGCCGTGCTCGCCCACGGAGTTGCCGACTGGCCGTTCGGTATCTCCATTCCGTTCGTGGCCGATGCGTTCTCGGCGCTGATGCTGACCGTCACGGGGCTGTTGGCACTGGTCTGCTCCTGGTTCGCGCTGCTCACCCAGGTGGGGCGCTCGAAGTTCCTTGCCCCCATGGTGCTGGTGCTGGTGGCCGGGGTGAACGGTGCGCTGCTGACCGGGGACCTGTTCAACCTGTTCGTGTTCATCGAGGTCATGCTGCTGCCCTCCTACGCCCTGTTCGTGCTGGCGGCGCCCGGGCGCGGGGGGCTGCGCCAGATCTCCGGGGCCCGGCTGTATGTGACGGTCAACCTGCTCACCTCCACCGTGTTGCTGGCCGCGGTCGCACTGATCTACGGGGTTGCGGGGACGGTCACCATGGCTGAACTGGCCGGCCTGGCCGCCGAGAACGGGACCGTGGCGATCGGGGCGACCGTGGCCCTGCTCGCCCTGTCGATCAAGGCCGCGGTGGTTCCGGTGCACGGGTGGCTGGCCCGGGCCTATCCCGCCACGCCGCCGGCGATCAACGCCTTGTTCTCCGGGTTGCACACGAAGGTGGCGATCTATGCGATCTACCGGATCTACGCGGTCCTGTTCGACGGCGACGAGCGGTACCTGTGGGTCGGGGTGGTCGCCTTCACCCTGACGATGGTCATCGGCGTGATGGGCGCGGTGGGGGAGACCCGGGGCCGCACCGTGCTGGCGTTCCACATGGTCAGCCAGATCGGCTACATCCTCATGGGCGTGGCCCTGTTCGGACCGCTGGGGCTGACCGCGGGCATCTTCTACCTGCTGCACCACATGATCGTGAAAGCCTCGCTGTTCCTGTCCGTCGGTGCGGTGGAGGCCACCTACGGCACCGACCGCCTCGGGAAGGTCGGTGGGGTGGCCAGGCGCGACCCGGTGCTCGCGGTGGCGTTCTTCATCGCGGCGCTGTCCCTGGCCGGACTGCCCCCGTTCTCCGGATTCGTGGCCAAGTACAGCCTCATCCTGGCCTCCATCGATGCCGGGCAGGTGGCCGCGGCCGTTGCGATGGTGGTGGTCAGCCTGGTCACGTTGCTGTCGATGCTGAAGATCTGGTCGGGAATGTTCTGGGGCAAGGCCGACGACGACGGACCTGCCCGGGTGGGCCCTGCACCTGCCGCTGAGGGGCCTGAGCCGGCCACCGCCGCTGGTGGTACGGCGACGAAGACGCGTTCCGCCGTCATCGGTCGTGTCGGGCTGCGCCTGACGCTGCCCGCGCTCGCGCTGGCTGCGGTGACCTCCGCACTCGGTGTGGGTGGGGAGGCGCTGCTGTCGTTGGCGGAGGTGGCCGCGGGCAACCTGTCCGACACCTCCGCCTATGTGGAGGCGGTGCGAAACTCATGAGTTGGTTGACCTGGCCGGTGCGCATCGTGGTGTTCTTGTTCTGGTTCGCATGGGCGGTGATCACCGCCAACCTGGCGGTGGTGCGCGATGTGGTCACCCCCGGGCAGGGCTCCACCCCCGGCGTGGTAGTGGAATTGCGGACCCGGTGCGGGACGAACCTGGAGGTCACCCTGCTCGGGGTGATCATCACCCTGACCCCGGGCACGCTGACGATGGGAACTCACGTCACCGATGACGGCACCCGCACGCTGTACGTGCACGGGATGTACAACACCTCGGCAGAGGACCTGGCCGGGGACCTCACGCAGATGGAGTCGTGGTTGTTGTGGGCGATGCGACGCAAGGGGGTGGGCACATGATCGGGCTGGATGTGGCCATCGTGGTCCTGGTGCTGGTGGCGCTGGCTGCCACGATCAGGATGCTGCAGGGCCCGAGCAACGCCGACCGGGCGGTAGCGGCGGACCTGCTGATGTTCTCCGTGCTGGGCCTGATCGCCCTGATCGGGGTGCGCTCGGGCTCGATCGCCACGTTCGACCTGCTGCTGATCGCCTCACTCGTCGGGTTCCTCTCGGCGCTGTCCCTGGCCCGAGCCCTGACCAGAGGGAGGCGATGACCGTGTGGGAGATCTCGGGCAGGTGCTCATCCTGGCCGGCACCGTGCTGTTCGCGGTGGCCGGTCTCGGGCTGTTCCAGTTCTTCGACGTCTACACCAGGATCTCGGCGGTGGGCACCGCCGCGGGGCTGGGCGTGGCGCTGGTCGTGGTCGGGGCATTGTGCCTGCAGCCCGGGCTGTCCCACACGGTGAAGGTGGCCGCGATCGTGGTCTTCCAGCTCACCACCTCGGCGGTGGCCACCTCAGCGATCGCGCGGGCCGCCTACCTGTCCCGGGCACCCCTGCGCCGGCTCAGTTTCGATCAGTTGACGCCGACCGAACCGGACACCCGGGCGGGCGAGGAGGACTGATCCGCCCCCTCTCAGCGAGAATCGGGCCGCCCGGCGCCGTGGGCTCACTCGGCCGGGTGACCCAGCGGCATGATGCCCAGGGCGGTGTGGCCGGTGGGCAGCAGCGGTGCGGCCGCATCCGCCATCGCGGGGGCAGCCAGCCCGCCGATGAACACGGTGCCATGCCGGTGGCCGAGGCCCACAGGTAGAGGTTCTGGGCGATCAGACCCGCCTCGAGCCAGGCGAACCGCTCACCCTGTCCGGGGCCGAGTTCGGCGAAGTAACCGTCGGCATGCTCGGCATGTGTGCTGAGTAGCACCAGCATCGGGCAATGGGCGGCCCACGCCGCATCCACGGTGGCGCGTGCGAGCCGTTCGCGGTGATCGCCGGCGGTGCGCCTCGTGAGCCGGTGCACCGCGCCGTCGTACTCGTAGGCCCCGGAGGCCAGGTCGCGGACCTGTCCGATGATCGCCGTCACGGTGACCAGGTACTGCCCGCGTGCGGTGGCGTGTGCGGCGCCTGTGACCCGGCCGGCGGCGTGCCGCAGTGCGCCGCCGAGGTCCGCGATCCCCAGTACGGAATCCGGGAAGGACTTCACCGACCTCCGGTGGACTAGGAGCGGGCTCAACGGCGTCTCGGGTCCGGAGGGGAGGGCGACGCTGATCGGTCCGCTGGGATCAACTCCGGTCACGATCCTGCCCCTCCCGGCGCGTCCGGGCCGTGGCCTTGCCCGGCGCGGAACAGTTCGAACACCACCGAGTGGTCCTGCTCGCCCCACCCACGCCGTTCGACCTCCAGGAAGAGTTGGGTGAGTAGCGCGGTCATCGGGCTCGGGGTGGCATCGGCCATGAACGTCTGCATCGCGTAGCGCAGGTCCTTGAGTTGGTTTGCGGCACTACCACCCAGGGAGTAGTCGCCGGTGAGGAGTTTGTTCTGTTTGAGTTCGAGCACGGCGCTGTTGGCCAGCCCACCGGAGAGGATGCTCACGGCGTCATCGAGGTCCAGGCCACCACGCTCGGCCATCGCCAGCGCCTCGGAGGTCGCGGCCAGTGCTCCGGCGACGATCACCTGGTTACACAACTTCATCAGCGAACCCGCCCCGAGTTCCCCCATCCGCAGCACGGTGCCACCGACCGTCTCCAGCACGGGCCGGACGGCCTCGGTGTCCGCTTCGGAACCGCCCATCATGATGCTCATGGTCGCCTCACGTGCGCCCTTGTCGCCGCCGCTCATCGGGGCATCGACCACCCCGACGTCGTACTCGGCCAGATCCGCGGCCAACGCCCGGACCTCACCCGGGGAGGTGGTGCTCATCACCACCAGGCGCGCACGGTCCAGCCCCGCCAGGCCGGCCAGCAGCCCTTCCGGCCCGAACAGCAGGGTGCGCAGCTGGGCCACGTCTGGCAGCACCGACAGGACCACGGGGGCGGCCGCGTCGTGGGGTGTTCGTGCCCGCGCGGCGCCGACGGACTCCAGGTCCGATGCGGGTCGGGGCGAGCGGTTCCAGACCGTGACGTCGTAACCGGCGCCCACCAGGTTGCGCGCCACCGGGGCCCCCATCACACCCAGCCCCATCACCGCCACCGGGCCTTGGGTGGCCCGCGACTCTGCTGCTCCAGTGGGCGTGGTACGCATCGACGTTCTCCCGGCTCATGATCAGGGGCACTGGCTCGTTCCCCCATTGTGGTGCCACACGGGGCGAATCCGTATATTCGATGGACCGGGCAGCGCACTGGTTGCCGTGCACCAAGGAGGTCATCCGAGCATGCTTTCCCCCTATCCGGCGGCGGATTTCCCCAGCCAGGCCACGGCAATCGTCACCGGCGCCGGCTCGGAGCGCGGCATCGGCCGGGCGACCGCGCACCGGCTGGCCCGGGAGGGGTGGGCGGTGGCCGTCCTCGACCTGGACCAGGACACAACCGATCGCGTTGCCACCGAGATCACCGATACCCACGGTGTACCGGCGCTCGGGCTGGGGCTGGATGTGCGTGATCAGGACCAGGTCGGCGCCGCCGTGGAGCGAGTGGTCGCCGAGATGCCGCAACTGGTGGGCCTGGTCAACAACGCCGGAGTGAGTTCGCCCGTGCCCTTCCTCGAGGTCGCCGGTGAGGAGTGGGACCGGGTGGTCGACATCAACCTGCGCGGGACCTTCCTGGTCTCCCAGGCGGCCGCCCGGGTGATGGCGCAGCATCGGCTCGGGCGCATCGTCAACATCTCCTCCACCTCTGCCCAGCGGGGTGGCGCGGTCTACAGCCTGGCCGCCTACGCCGCATCCAAGGCGGGTGTGATCGGGCTGGCGAAGACACTGGCGCGCGAACTCGGCCCCCTGGGCATTACCGCCAACACGGTCTCACCCGGCGCCATCGACACCGACATCATGGGTGGGCGCCTGACCGATGATCGTAAGGAAGTGATGCTCAAGGACCTGCCCGTGGGCAGGGTGGGCACCGTGGACGACGTCGCCCACGTCATCGCGTTCCTGCTCGGCCCCGAGGCCGGGTACCTCACCGGCGTCACCTACGACGTCAACGGCGGCTCACACATCGCCTGACGGCTCTCAGAGCCGGTGCAGGCCGAGCCGGAAGCCGATCCCGAGTGCGGCCACCACGGCGGCGGCGAACACCCAGCCGGAGGCCGCCAGGGCTTGGGTACCGGACAGGAACACCCCCACCGTGCAGCCCAGGCCGATGATCGCGCCCCAACCCAGGAACACCCCGCCGACCACGGCGGTTCCGGTGCCGCGCAGGGTCAGGGGTTCGATGCTGAACCTGCGTCCGGGCAGGGCCGCTGCCAGGGAACCGGCGACGATGCCCGCCACCAGCCAGCCGTTGGAGGTGATCGCATCCACCACCAGGGCCACGCAGCCGCGCAGGGTCTGGTCCAGGCCGAGCAGGGTATGGGGGAGTAGCCCGGCAGAATCCAGACCGGTACGGGTCAGGCCGGAGAGTTGGGAGGTGACTCCAAGCGGTTGATCGCGCAGGAACGCCAGGAACCCGATCACGCCCACACCGGCACCGGTGGCCAGCGCAGGCCAGCGGTTGACGAACACCGACCCGTGCACGCTCTGCGCGGTGACCCGCGCGGCCGGGCGGGCCGGCGTTTGCGGGTTCCAGCGCAGCAACCACACGCCGATCAACACCAGCACGCCCAGTTGCAGCACCGTCGCGATTCCGTAGCCGCCACCGGAGGGCAGCCACGGAACCGGCGCACCGGCGATGGCATGGGTGTAGATCGGGTTCCAGGTGGCAAAGCCCACCCCGAACCCTACGATTGCCCCGCCCAGGGCCGGCAGCGCTCGCAGGCTGCCCTCGCCCAGGCGGTACAGGTGCCCGGCGATGCACCCACCGGAGATCACCACCCCCAGCCCGAAGGCCAGCCCGGCGGCCACCAGAGCCAGGCTCACCGGGCCGATATGGGCCTGCCCGGGCAGGTTCCCGGCGGTCGGATCGGGTAGGCGGATGGAGAAGACCAGCACGTAACCGACCGTGCCCACCGCGATGGCGGTGAGGATCGAGTACATCCCGCGAGTGTTCTTCTCCTCGAAGGCGTCGCGGAAGATGCAATAGAAACAGAACCGGCCGCGTTCGAACAGGATGCCCAGTCCTGCCCCGGCCAAGAGCGCGAACGAGGCGCTGGAGCCACCGACGCCCGCGCCCCGGGTGGCGCCCAGCCACCAGGCGGTACCCAGCAGCGTCAGCGCGATCGCCACCGCGATCGTGGTGCGCACGGTGTCGGCCCGTGTCCATCGGGGCGGGCTCGGCACGATCGCCTGGGACACCCCGTTCTCAGGCGCGGTCAGGACCGACGCCGCAGCGCCGTCGTCGGCCACCTGCGTGGCAGCCGACGACGGTGCTTGTGGTTGAGACGTGCTCAACTCTGGCCCCACAAACCGCCGCGCTCACCGGTGTTGTTCGTCACCGGCACGCCGACGGAGTTGCCCCACTCGGACCAGGAGCCGTCGTACACGGCCACCTCGGCGCCCAGGATCTGGCTGAGTGCGAACCAGGTGTGGCTGGCGCGTTCACCGATGCGGCAGTAGGTGATGATCGGCTCGGAGAAATCCACCCCGGCCTCGGTGTAGATGGACCGGATCTCATCGGCGCTCTTGTAGGTGCCGTCCTCGTTCACGATGTCGCCCCAAGCCACGTTCACCGCCCCGGGGATGTGACCCCACACCGCGGCGCCCTCACCGTCGAAGATCGCCGGGTCAACGCCGATCTCGCCGTTGTACTCACCTTCGGAGCGGATGTCGATCAGGGTGGCGTTGGCCTCACCCTCGACGATGTCGAGCACGTCGGGCTGGAAGGCGCGGATGTCGAAGTTCTGCGGTTTGGCCACGAAGTCGCCACGTTCGCGCTCGGGGACCTCCTGGACCAGTTCGCGCCCTTCGACCTGCTCCCACTTCTTCAGCCCGCCGTCGACCAGCCGCACATCGGGTACGCCGTAGAGGTTGAACACCCAGGCGGCGTAGGCGGCGAACCAGTTGTTGTTGTCCCCGTAGATGACCAGGGAGGAGTCGGTGTTCAGGCCCAGGCCCTGCAGCAGGTCGGTGATTTCGCCGGCGTCGAGGAACTCGCGGGTGTTGGGCTGGACGAACTCTCCGGTCCAGTCCACGTACTGCGCACCGGGGATGTGCCCGTCGACGTAGGCGGTGAGCTCGGACGTGGGCAGATTCTCGCTGACGTCGATGAGCACGATGTCGTTCTCTGCCAGGCCCTCATCGATGCGCTCGGCCAGCCAGTCGGTGGAGACCAGAACGTTCTCCAGGTCCTCATCACCGCCCTGGTGGACATCGTCGAAGCCGCGGTGCTCCCCGACGGCGAAACTCGTGATGGTGGTCGAGGCCACCTCTGCGTCGGCGACGGAATCGCTCGCGGCCGACGCGGTTTGCTCGGCGGTCTCGCTGCTGGCGTCGGCCTCGGAGCCGCCGCCGGCGATCAGGGCGCCGGCGGTGGCGGCCAATGCGGCCACGGCCACGAACGCGATGCCGGTGGTCAGGCTCTTTCGGCTCGAGCCCCGGCCCTGCTCGGTCGGCTCGGACGGGGTGGGCTCGGGTGCGTCGGGAGTGCTCATGGAAGACCTCTCGGTGTGGGTTCGGGGCAGCGACACCGGATCTGCCCGGACCGCCTGTCGAGGAACCCTAGGGAGGCCGCGGATGGTGGCGTCTTGGTCACCCCGATCCGTTCGCATCGTGAGACGGAAGACTCAGCGAGAGAGTCGAGAACCCCCGTACCTCTTGTGCACCGCCTGCTTGGAGATCCCCAGTGAGGCAGCGATCTGGGCCCAGGACGCGCCGTCGTTCCGGGCGCGACGCACCAGCACGGCCTCGAGGCGATTGGCTTCGGTGCGCAGGGATTGCAGGGTGGCCAGATCGGTCAAGGGGGCGCCTGCGGAAACCTGGGCAGCGAGATCGACGAGGGATGCCATGGGGTCAGCATGGGCCGGGTGCCGACCGGGTGTCAATGTGCGTTGACGCGGCGGGCAGGGTCCGGGTATTCCCACGCCGGCAGGGGGTGCGTAGATTGGCCCGGTGACGTCTTACTGCGCGCTGTTGCGTGGGATCAGCCCGAGCAATCCGGACATGCGCAATGACCGGCTCCGCGCCGTGTTCACGCGGCTGGGCTACGCGGACGTGGCCTCGGTGATCTCCAGCGGCAACATCCTCTTCCGCACCAAGGAAGCCCACGCTGCCGCTCTGCTGGAGGACCGTATCCAAGCCGCGCTGCAGCAGGACCTGGGCATCGAGGGGGGAACGATTCTGCGCACCCGCGCCGAACTGCAGGCCCTGGTGGACCTGGACCCGTTCGCCGGATTCACCCACGGCAAGTCCACCTACCTGACGGTCACCTTCTGTAAGCACCCACTGGATCCGGTGCCCGAGCGCTTCCCCGAGCCAGACCTGCCCGGCGCGCGCGTGCTCGGTTACGACGCCGATGCCCGGGCGGTCCTGGCCATCACCGACACCACCGGGGTGAAGACGCCGGACCTGATGAGTTGGCTACAGCGCCGCCTGGGCACCGGCATCACCACGCGCACCTGGCTGACGGTCACCCGGATCCTGAATAAACTGCCGCAGGAGGACTGAGGCCTGCGGGTGTGGGCCCTCCGCGCGGTGACTAGCGGGGCGCTGGGGAGTCAGGGGAGAGTGGGTCCTCGGCGGGGGGCCGACGGCGTGGCTCGCCCGGGCGAGCCCGGTGCTCACAGGTAGCGGGCGTAGCCGCGCAGGGTGAAGAACTCCTCGAACTCCTCGCCCAGTGCCACCTCCCGGAAGAGTTCGATGGCATCGTCGAGACGATTGGACGATCCGTCACCGCCACCCTCGTCGGCGATCTCGCGGGAGATCCGGGCAGCCTCGTTGCCGATGAGGCGCTCCACCAACTCGGTGGTGACATCCAGGCCCTCCTCCAGACGCACGGCCTGGTTCACCCATTGCCACACCTGGGTGCGGGCGACCTCCACGGTGGCGGCATCCTCCATCAGGTGGTCGATCGCGACCGCGCCCTGGCCCTGCAGCCAGGCCTGCAGGTACCGCAGCGACACGGCGATGTTGGAGCGCAACCCTTCGTAGGTCACGCCGCTGCCGGCGGTGTGCAGCTCCAGCAGGTCGCCCGGGTCGAGGAAGTCCTCGCGCTGCCGCTCGAGCTGGTGGTCCCGGCCGCGCAGCGCCGGGCCGAAGGCGTCGCGTGCGGTGTCAACCAGCCCCGGGTGGGCCACCCAGCCGCCGTCGAAACCGTCCTCGGCGTCCCGGGCCTTGTCCGCCCGGACCCGCTGCAGCGCCCTGAGCGCCGCGGGCCGATCGGTGCGGCTGGGCAGGTAGGCGCTCATGCCCCCGATCGCGTGGGCGCCACGCTTGTGACAGAGAGCGATCATGCGTTCGCAGTAGGCACGCATGAACGGCGTGGTCATCGTGACCGCTGCACGGTCGGGCAGGACGGCCTCGCGGCCCCTGCTGCGCAGGGTTTTGATGATGGAGAAGATGTAGTCCCACCGCCCGGCGTTCAGCCCGGCGGAGTGCTCGCGCAGTTCATACAGGATCTCCTCCATCTCCAGGGCCGCCGGCAGGGTCTCCACCAGCACGGTGGCCCGCACTGTGCCACGCGGGATGCCGTAACGGTCCTGGAGGAAACAGAAGACCTCGTTCCACAGGCGTGCCTCCAGGTGTGACTCCAGTTTCGGCAGGTAGAAGTAGGGGCCCTGGCCGCGCTCGATCAGAGCCTGGGCGCAGTGGTGGAAGTACAGCCCGATGTCGACCAGTGCCGCTGCGGGGTGCTCGCCGTCGACGAGTAGGTTCTTCTCGGGCAGGTGCCATCCGCGCGGGCGCATCATCACGGTGGGCCGGTTCGGCCCCACCCGGTAGGCCTTGCCGGCCGTGGAGGTGAAGTCCAGTTGCCCGGTGGTGAACCGGATCAGGTTGAGTTGGGCGGCCATCAGGTTCGCCCAGGTGGGGGAGGTGGCATCCTCCAGGTCGGCCATCCACACATCGGCCCCGGAGTTCAGGGCGTTGATCGCCATGGAACGGCTCACCGGCCCGGTGATCTCCACCGTGCGGCGTGCCAACCCCGGTCCCGGCGGGGCAACCTGCCAGGTGGGGTCCTCGCGCACCGTGCGGGTCTGGTCCAGCAGGCCCAGGGCCTCACCGGCCGCGATGCGCTCCTGGCGCGCCACCCTGGCCTTCAGCAAGGTATGACGACGACGGCCGAACCGGCGGTGCAACTGCGCCACCGTGTCCTGGGCCCCGGGGGTGAGAACGGTCCCGGCCTCGGGCACCGGCGGTCCGCTGATCCGCACCGACGGCGTGGCCGGGCTGGCGCCGGGGTGTGCGGCCGGCGGCGTCTGGGTCGTTGGCGACATCGTGGGGGTGCTCATCAGAACTGCTCCTCTTCGGTCGAGCCGGCCAGCGCCAGCGTCTGGGAGGTGGGGTTGAGTGCGGTGGCCACCCGGTCGAAGTACCCGGTGCCGACCTCTGCCTGGTGCTTGACGCCGGTGTAGCCGCGCTCGGCGGCGGCGAACTCGGCCTGCTGAAGCGCGGCGTAGGCGCTCATCCCGGTGCGGGCGTAACCGTGGGCGAGTTCGAACATGGAGTGGTTCAGGGCGTGGAACCCGGCCAGGGTGATGAACTGGAAGGAGTAACCCATCGCGCCCAGTTCGCGTTGGAACCGGGCGATCTGGTTCTCATCCAACGCGGCCTCCAGTTGAACGACGGCGAGCAGTTGTAGGCCAGCATGGTGCCCGGATGCTCGGCCTGGATGGCCTCGGCGTACCGGCGCGCGAAGCCCAGGTCCGGGGTTCCGGTCTCCACCCACAGCAGGTCCGCATAGGGGGCGTAGGCCAGTCCGCGAGCAATCGCCGTCTCCTCACCGGCACGGGTGTGGAAGAAGCCCTCGGCGGTGCGCTCGCCGGTGAGGAAGGGCTGATCGCGCTCGTCCACGTCGGAGGTGATCAGGGTCGCGGCCAGGGCGTCGGTTCGGGCGACGACCAGGGTGGGCACGTCGCTGATGTCCGCGGCCAGCCGGGCGGCACCGAGGGTGCGGATGTGCTGTGCGGTGGGCACCAGCACCTTCCCGCCCAGGTGGCCGCACTTCTTCTCACTGGCCAGTTGGTCCTCGAAGTGCACTCCGGCCGCACCGGCGGCGATCATGGACTTCATCAACTCGAAGGCGTTCAGGGGGCCGCCGAAGCCCGCCGGCATCGGCGACGATCGGGGCGAGGAAGTGCTGGCTCTCGCCGCCCTCGGCGTGGGCGATCTGCCCGGCCCGCAGCAGGGCGTTGTTGATGCGGCGCACCACCGCCGGCACCGAGTTGACCGGGTAGAGCGACTGGTCGGGGTAGGTCTGCCCGGCCAGGTTGGCATCGGCGGCGACCTGCCAGCCGGACAGGTAGATCGCCTGCAGGCCCGCCTTGACCATCTGCACCGCCTGGTTGCCGGTCAGCGCGCCCAGTGCGTTGACGTAGTCGGTGGTGTGCAGCAGGCCCCACAGCCGCTCCGCCCCGAGGCGGGCCAGGGTGTGCTCTTCGACCACCGGCCCGCGCAGGGCGATGACGTCCTCGGCGGTGTGCTCGCGGCGCACCCCGGCCCAGCGGGGCTCGGTGGCCCACCGATGGCGTAACTCCTGGGCGGGGTCCGCTCCTGCCCCGTCCGGCTGCGGGGCGCCGTTGGTGTCCGTCAGGTCGGTTCCGGTGCGGTGATCGCTCGCGGTCATGGTCATCGTCGTCTCCTTGGATCGGTGCGGGATGCCTTATCGGCCGGACTGGCCATGACCCGAGCCTGGACAACGTTGTGCCGTACTTCTACGCCAAAGTTCGTGAAAGAACGGCGCTTCTTTCGCTATGGTGAGGAAATGTCCCTCACATCCGCGACCAGAGCGGGAAACACCGTCCTGACCGTCGGGCGCCGCATCCGGCACTTCCGCACCGCGGCCGGCATGACGCTGGATCAGGTGGCCGCCCAGGTCGGCGTGGCCGCCAGCCAGTTGTCGCTGATCGAGAACGGCCACCGGGAGCCCCGCCTGACCCTGCTGCGCACCTTGGCCGAGGCCCTGGGCACCACGGTGGCCGACCTGCTCGATGAGTCACCGCCGAGCCGGCGCGACGCCCTGGAGATCGAACTGGACGCTGCCCAGCGCGGCTCGCTGTACCGGGCACTGGCGCTACCCACCGTGCGTCCCGGGCGCAAACTCCCGATGGAGGCCCTGGAGGCGCTGGTGGGTTTGCACGGCGAACTGGCCCGCCGCTCCAACGAGGCCAGTGCCACCCCGGAGGAAGCCCGTCGCGCCAACACCGAACTGCGCCGGGACATGCGCGCGCGGGACAACTACCTGGTCGAGATCGAGGAGGCCGCCGAGAGTCTGCTCTCCGCGGTCGGTTACACCGCCGGCCCGGTCACGCACCGCACCGTGGAGCGGATGGCCGACCACCTCGGGTTCACGTTGCACTACGCCAGGGACCTACCGTCGTCGACTCGTAGCGTCACGGACCTGGAGAACCGCCGGATCTACCTGCCGCCGCAGTCCATCCCCGGCGGGCACGGGCTGCGCTCCCTGGCACTGCAGGCGCTGGCGCACCGGGTGCTGGAACACACCCAGCCGCGTACGTATGCGCACTTCCTACGCCAGCGTCAGGAGATCACCTACTTCGCCGCCGCGGTGCTGATGCCCCGCCACCAAGCGGTGCAATTCCTCGCCTCCGCCAAGAAGGACCGGGAGTTGTCCATCGAGGACCTGCGCGATGCGTTCGGGGTGACCCACGAGGGTGCGGCGCACCGGTTCACGAACCTGGCTACCTCTCAGTTGGGGATCCGGGTGCACTTCGCCCGGGTGGGGCGGGACGGGACGTTGTACAAGGGATATGAGAACGATGACGTCACCTTCCCCACCGACGTGACCGGTGCGATCGAGGGGCAACTGGTGTGCCGGTACTGGACCTCCCGGACCGTGTTCGATCACGCCGACCGGCCGGGGGAGTTCCATCAGTACACCGACACTCCCTCCGGGACGTTCTGGTGCACCGCCCAGATCGGTACCGGCGCCGGCGGTGACTTCTCCATCACCATCGGTGTGCCCTTCGCCGACGCGAAATGGTTCCGGGGCAGGGATGCCACCTCCAGGTCGCTCTCGCGCTGTCCGGACCTGAGTTGCTGTCGTGAGCCCGAGCCTGCTCTGGCCAGGCGGTGGCGGGCCTCGTCCTGGCCGAGTGCCAAACTGCACACCCACATCATGCAGGCCCTGCCGGGCGGGACGTTCCCGGGTGTGGATGACTCCGAGGTCTACGCCTTCCTGCAGACACACGCTCCCGATCAGGAGTGATCGGACCCGTCCGCACGAGCCCGGGGGCGCGGTGGGATGAAAGCCGGAGCTCGATCGGTTGTCCCCATTGGCGGTGCCAGTCGGCACCGTCCCGTCTGTGAAAGGTGCCCGATGCCGCTTCCGCTCTCTATCCTCGACCTTGCCACCGTTGCCCGTGGTCAGACTGTTGCCGAGTCACTGGCTGGAACCGTGGCGCTGGCCCAGAAGGCGGAGGAGACCGGTTACCAGCGGGTCTGGTACGCCGAGCACCACAACATGGCCTCGATCGCGTCCTCGGCGACCTCGGTGCTCATCGCGCACGTCGCCGCCCACACCAACTCCATCCGGCTGGGCTCGGGCGGCATCATGCTGCCCAACCACGCGCCGCTGCTGATCGCTGAGCAGTTCGGCACCCTGGAGACCCTCCACCCCGGCCGGATCGACCTCGGCCTGGGCCGCGCCCCGGGCACCGACCAGAACACCCTGCGTGCGCTTCGCCGCAACCCCGCCTCGGCGGAGTCCTTCCCCCAGGACGTCCTGGAACTGCAGGCCTACCTGCGGGGCGAGAGCCGCATCGCCGACGTGGACGCCTACCCCGGCAAGGGCACCGACGTGCCCCTGTACATCCTGGGATCCTCGCTGTTCGGCGCGGAACTGGCCGCCGTCCTCGGACTGCCCTACGCCTTCGCCTCGCACTTCGCCCCGGCGGCACTGCACGAGGCGATCGCGCTGTACCGCAGCAAGTTCACGGCATCGGAGCAACTCGCCGAGCCCTATGTCATCGCCGCCTACAACGTCATCGCCGCTGATGACCAGGCCGACGCCGAGCGTCAGTTGCAGGAAGTCATGCGCAGCCGGGTGGCGCTCCTGCTGCGTCCGGGGGCCGAGTTCACCGACGAGCAGGCCGACGCGCTGCTGAAGTCACCGAAGGCCCAGCATCTGCACCAGATGATGACCTACAGCGCCGTCGGGACTCCGGACGTGGTGGGCCGGCAGGTGACGGAGTTCGCCGAGCAGACCGGCGCGGACGAACTGATGATCGCCCACCAGGGACCTCGAGTGGACGATCGGCTGCGTTCGGTCCAACTGCTGGCCGAGGCGTACCTCGCCTGAATTGATCGGGTTCACCCGCGGCGAGCAGTGTTCTGTAGCGACCTTCATCGACTCACATCGAAGGGAGAACCAGGTGCGAGCCTGGTCGACGCGGTCGAGGCCGCGACGAGCGGGCATCGCGCGACACCTCTGATCATCTGGGTCCGCGTATCGAGAGCCGTTGATGAACGAGGTGGGGCGTCTCGCCGCTCCGGACGCTGTGGCCGTGCGCGTGTGGGGAAGGACCTCCGCACTCGATCGTCGCACCGGGGACCACATGCCCGGCCGCGGCGATCCGCAACATCGTGCTCGGATTCGTTAACGAGCCTGGCGTCTCAAGGTGGCTTACCCACGCTGAGATCTCACAGGTGTGCTGGACGCTCTGGACGGACCTGACGGGGCACATCTCATTTGACAGGTCGACCCGTGGGATGCCCTATGCAACCCGGCAGTCCGAACCCCGCACCCGTCCGCTAGGAGCGAGGCGAGAACGGGGCCGATCAAGCCCGGAACGTCACAGGCCTGAACAACGACGCTTGGGTGCCCCCGGCAGGACTCGAACCTGCAACCTACGGATTAGAAGGCCGTTGCTCTATCCATTGAGCTACGGGGGCGCACCGAGCAGAATACCGCCGCGCCGGATCCCAACCCCCACCAGGGACCCGGCTCGTTCGAGTTGCAGGCACGCACGTCTGGTTGTTGGGTGAGCAGACGTCGTCGTACGAGGGAGCGCAAGGAGGCCACGTGTCCCGAGTTCGTGTGGTGGGGCCGCTGCTGGCCGTTGCCGTGGTGATGTCGCTGGCGGCCTGCGCCGACGACTCCGGGCCACCGACGCTGACCTGGTACATCAACCCCGACGACGGGGGCCAGGCCGAGATCGCCCAGACCTGCACCGAGGAATCCGACGGCGCCTACGTGATCCAGACCGCCCTGCTGCCCCGGGAGGCCTCCGATCAGCGCGAACAACTGGCCCGCCGCCTGGCCGCCCAGGACGCCTCCATCGACATCATGAGCCTGGACCCCCCGTTCATCCCCGAGATGGCCGAACCGGGCTTCCTGGCCGAAGTGCCCGAGGAACTGCAGGACACCGACGGCGTGGTTCAGGGCGCGATCGACTCGGCGACCTGGGAGGACGAACTGGTCACCGTCCCCTTCTGGGCCAACACCCAGTTGCTCTGGTACCGCGAATCCGTCGCCGAGGAGGCCGGGTTGGACATGAGCGAACCGGTCACCTGGGAGCAGTTGATCGAGGCTGCCGCCGAGAACGACCTGTACCTAGGGGTGCAGGGGGCCCGTGCGGAGTCCCTGACCGTGTGGATCAACGCGTTGGTGGCCTCCGCCGGGGGAGAGATCCTGACCAACCCCGAGGCCACCTCGGACGAGTTGGAACTGGACCTGGACTCCGAGGCGGGCCGGCAGGCCGCCGAGGTGGTCAGCCGGATCGGTTCGGAGGGCCTGGGCGGCCCGGGGCTGCCCACCGCCGATGAGAACGCCTCGATGAACCTGTTCCAGGGAGACGGTGGCTCGTTCATGGTGAACTGGCCGTTCGTATACCCCGCGATGATGGACGCGGAGTCCGACGTCATCGACGACCTCGCCTGGACCGCTTACCCGCGCATGGACGCCGATACCGAATCAGCCCCACCGGTCGGGGGCATCAACCTCGGCGTCGGTGCCTTCTCCAGCAACATCGAGGAGGCCTGGGAGGCGGTGGCCTGCATCGTGCAGCCCGAACACCAGGCCGAGTACTTCGTCACCAACGGCAACCCGCCCTCGGCGATCGAGGCCTACGACGACGAACGGGTGCAGGAGGAGTTCCCGATGGCAGATGTGATCCGGGACTCCCTGGAACAGGCTGCCCCGCGCCCGCAGACCCCGTTCTACAACGAGATCTCGATCGGGCTGCAGACCACCTGGCACCCGGTCTCCGGGGTCGACCCGGAGAACACCCCGGGCAGTTCCCAGCAGTTCATCACCGAGGTGCTGCGAGGGGAGCGGTTGCTGTGAGCGCCTCGGCCACGACCCGTCCGAGGGACCATAGCCAGGACCGGCCCCGCAAGAAACGTGCCTCCGACCGGACCCGCTCCGAGGCGCGGCTGGGCTGGTGGCTGGCCGGCCCTGCCTTCGGCCTGATGCTGCTCGTGACGCTCTATCCGATCGGTCAGGCCACCTTCGACTCGCTGTTCTCGCTGCGGTTGACCGCCCCGGACGAACGGGAGTTCATCGGGCTGAACAACTACGCGATGATCCTGACCGATTGGGCCTTCTGGCGTTCGATGCTGGTGACCCTGTTCATCACGGTCACCACGGTGGCGATCGAGTTGGTGCTCGGCTTCGCCCTGGCGATGATCATGCACCGGGCGATCAAGCGCCTGCGCGGGATCGTCAGGACCGCGATCCTGGTGCCCTACGGGATCATCACCGTGGTCTCGGCGTTCGCATTCTTCTATGCCTTCGACATCAACTCCGGGTACATCAACAACTGGTTCAGTTGGGTGCCCGGCATCGACGATGGCTTCAACTGGTTCGCCTCCCAAGGGCCTTCACTGTTCGTGATCGTGCTGTCGGAGGTGTGGAAGACCACCCCGTTCATCTCCCTGCTGCTGCTGGCCGGTCTGGCCCAGGTGCCCGGGGAACTGGAGGAGGCCGCCAAGGTCGACGGGGCCCGGTCCAGGCAGGTGCTGCGCAAGGTGACCCTGCCGAACATGAAGGCCGCAATCATGGTCGCGGTGCTGTTCCGGGCGCTGGAGGCGTTCCGGATCTTCGACAACATCTTCATCATGACCGGCGGCGCCAACAACACCGAGGCGCTGTCCCTGTTGGCCTACAACACCTCGATCGGACGCCTGGAGATCGGGATGGGTTCGGCGATCTCGGTGCTGCTGTTCCTCAGCGTGCTCTTGATCAGTTTCATCGCGATCAAGGGGTTCCGCGTGGATCTGTCCGGCGGGAAGGGGGACGACTGATGGGTATGACGACGAAGGGCAAGGTCGGCTGGGCCGTCGCCACCGTGCTGGTGCTGGTCTGGTCGCTGTTCCCGGTCTTCTCCATCCTGATGACCTCGTTCAAGACCCAGGCCGGGCTGTTCTCCGGCACGCTGCTGCCTCGGGAGTGGACTTGGGAGAACTACGCCGAGATCCTGGCCCCCGGGGGCAGCGCCCAGGACCTGTTCCTGCCTGCCCTGCGCAACTCCATCGGCATCTCGCTCATCGCCACCGTGATCGCGGTGGTGCTGGCCACCCTGTGCGCATACGCCATCGCCCGGCTGGACTTCCGCGGTAAGAAGATCATCCTGACCTCGGCGCTGGCCGTCTCGGTGTTCCCGGTCGTGTCCATCGTCACCCCGCTGTTCAACCTCTGGCGCGTGGTGGGCCTGTACGACACCTGGGCCGGGCTGGTCATTCCCTACCTGTCGTTGACGCTGCCGATCTCGATCTGGACGCTGTCGGCGTTCTTCCGGCAGATCCCCTGGGAGTTGGAGCAGGCCGCCCAGGTCGACGGCGCCACCCCTTTCCAGGCGTTCCGTAAAGCGGTGGTTCCGCTGGCCGCACCCGGGGTCTTCACCACCGCGATCATCGCCTTCTTCATCGCCTGGAACGATTTCGTCTACGGCATCTCGCTGACCTCCACAACCGCCGCACGCCCGGTGCCGGCGGCGCTGTCCTTCTTCACCGGGGCCTCCCAGTTCGAGGAGCCCACCGGGGCGATCTCGGCCGCGGCGATCGTGGTGACGGTGCCGGTGGTGGTCGTGGTGCTGATCTTCCAACGCCGGATCGTCTCCGGCCTGACCCAAGGCGCCGTCAAGGGCTGAGTCCCGCGGCCACACCAGCCACACAAGAGGAGGAGTTCCGATGGCGTCGATCACCCTCGACAATGTCGTCAAGACCTACCCCGATGGGTTCACCGCCGTGCGCGGTATCGACCTGGACATCGCCGACGGCGAGTTCGTCATCCTGGTCGGGCCCTCCGGCTGCGGCAAGTCCACCCTGCTGCGCATGATCGTGGGCCTGGAGGACATCACCGACGGGGAGTTGCGCATCGGGGACGAGGTGGTCAACGACAAGGCCCCCCGGGACCGGGACCTGGCGATGGTGTTCCAGAACTACGCCCTCTACCCCCACCTGAGCGTGTACGAGAACATCGCTTTCCCGCTGCGCCTGACCAAGGGCGAGCACACCGACACCGAGATCGATGAGCAGGTCCGGCGTGCCTCGTCGCTGCTGGAGCTCGATGAGCACCTGGAGCGTAAGCCCGCGAACCTCTCCGGTGGTCAGCGCCAGCGGGTGGCGATGGGCCGGGCGATCGTGCGGGACGCCCAGGCCTTCCTGTTCGATGAACCGCTGTCGAACCTGGACTCGAAGTTGCGTGGGCAGATGCGCACCGAGATCGCGCGGTTGCAGCGCAACCTGGGCACCACCACCGTCTACGTCACCCATGACCAGACCGAGGCGATGACGCTGGGGGACCGGGTGGCGGTGCTGCGCCGGGGGGAGTTGCAGCAGGTGGCCAGCCCCCGCGGGCTGTACGAGGAGCCGATGAACCTGTTCGTGGCCGGCTTCATCGGTTCCCCGCCGATGAACTTCCTGCCCGCCACCGTCGAGGGGGACACCCTGCGGCTGCCGTTGCTGGAGGTGCCGCTGGACGAGCGGCTGCGCAAGGCGGTGGGGGACCGGGAGGTGCTCATCGTGGGGATCCGGCCCGATGCCTTCGAGGATGTCGACGTCATGCAACCCACCGAGCGCGAGGGCGTGACGTTCGAGGCCGAGGTGGATGTGACCGAGTGGCTCGGGGAGGTGCTCTATGCCTACATCCCTTCGAGGCTCATGCCGACCTGGCCGACAAGTTGGAGGAACTGGACCGGGACCTGGACGGGGAGAACCTGCGCCCTCAGGTGGTGGTGGCGCTGGATTCGGTGAGCGGGGTACGTGCCGGCGACGTGGCGGAGTTGTGGCTGGACCCGGACTCTCTGTACGTGTTCGATCCGGAGTCCGGGGAGAACCTGACCCGGGAGAGTGAGCGGGCCGAGAAACTGGAGGCCGAGGCGCGTGACCAGCGCGCCCGTGCCCTGGAGCGTGCCAAGAAGCGCCAGCAGAAAGCAACAGCGGCCGACGACGGTGCGCGCGGCTCCGCGGCGTGAGTCACCGGCCGTGGCACCCTCCCCGCCCGGGCGGGTGGCCGGAGCGTCTCAGCCCAGGGCGTCCCGGAGCGCCGGCACCACGTTCCCGCCTGGGCCGGTGACCGGGTCGGCGGCGACCAAAGCGTTCAGGACCGCTTCCTCGGTTGCGTCCAGTCCGGCCTCGAACACCGGGCTCAGCGCCCCGATCCGGTGGTGGTAGACGCCCGGCGGAGGTGGAGACCGCGATCGCGTAGTCCCCGGAGCCGTGGGTGTAGGCCGCACCCAGGCGGCCCAGGGCGAAGACCGCCCGCGCGGCCAGGCGGGAGAGCTGGCGCCCGTCCAGTGGGGCGCTGGTGGCCAGCACCACCATGCACGAGCCCAGATCGGGTTGGGGTGCAGAAGGTGTCGGTGGACGTACCTGCCGGCCGTGCACCCGCAGTACCCCGGCGAAGTTCGCCTGCACCAGCACACCCAGGGTGTGCTCGTCGTCGACCTCGATGATCCGGGAGGCGGTACCGATGCCGGCTTTGAAACCCAGGGCGACCAGGCCGGTGCCCGCACCCACGCTGCCCTCGGGAACCGCGCCGTCGTCGGCCTCATCCAGGGCGGCATGCACGTGCTCCGGGCGCACCGGCCGGGCCCGGATGTCGGAGAGCACCGAGTCGTTACACTCGCCCACCACGGGGTTCAGCGTGCGCACACTGCTCATTGCCGGGCTGGTCCAGCACCCAGGTCAGCAGGGCATCGGCGGCCCGGAACGCCGACAGCGTCGACGTCAGCACGATCGGGGTCTCCAGGTGCCCCAGTTCGGCCAGCTGGGTGGCGCCGATGAGTTTGCCGAACCCGTTGCCCACGCTCAGCCCGGCCGGAAGCGCTCGCCCCGGGCTCACCCCGTCGCCGAACCGGATCGCGCTCACCCCGGTGCGTATGCTCGGCGCCCGGATGATCGTGGTGTGGCCCACCCGCACGCCGGGGACGTCGGTGATCGCGTTGTGGGCACCGGTGCGCCCGGTAGCGGGGTAGAGGCCCAGGTCACGGGCCCGGGCCGGGTGGGCCTGCGGTGCTGCCATCGCCCCCGATCCTGCCCACAACGCAACTCAGTCGGGGTTCCGCCACGCCGTCCGGGGCGGCACAGCGGTAACCGGACGCTCCGGTGCAGCGATGCACCACACCAAGATCGAGGACACCGGCGCGACGCATGGAAGTTCAGGCCCAAACCAGGCAGGCTAGGAGGGTGAGCACCGATCCCGCCCCCCGCCCCGCAGACGACGGCCCGGGCGAGAGCGGTACCGGTGAACGATTGCCCATGGTCGAGGTGATCGAGGACCTGCTCGCCAACCTCGAGGCCGCGCCGCTGCTGCTGGATGCCGACGACGTCGCCCAGGCCCGGGAACTGCGCGCCCGCCTGGTGGCCCAGGTGCGCAACCACTTGATCCCCCGGTTGCGGGAGGTGGCCGCACCGGTGCTGGTAGTGATCGGTGGCTCCACCGGGGCGGGCAAGTCCACGCTGCTGAACTCGGTCCTCGGCGAGGAGGTCAGCCCGGCCGGGGTGCTGCGGCCGACCACCCGCCAACCCGTGCTGGCGACCCATCCCGCCGACGCCCATTACCTGGAGGGCCACCCGGTACTCGACCTGGCCGACGTGGTCACCCACGAGCAGGTGCCGCGCGGGCTCGGGCTGCTGGATGCCCCCGACTGGACTCGGTGCGTGCGGCCAACCGGAACCTGGCCCTGGAACTGATCGAACTGGCCGACCTGTGGGTGTTCGTGACCACCGGCTCCCGGTACGGGGACGCGGTGCCGTGGTCGAGGCTGCGTGAGGCCATCGAACGGGGGCTGTCCCTGGCGGTGGTGCTGAACCGGATCGAACCCGATGCCCTGATCGAGGTGCGTCGCGACCTGTTCCAGCGACTGCAGGCGCAGGGCTTCGGTGCGCTGCCCTTGTTCGTGGTGCCGGATGTCGGTCCGCACCAGGGCCTGCTGGAGCCGAAGCTGGTGGGGGAGTTGGTGGCGTGGTTGAAGATCCTGGGCGCCCAGAGCCAGTCGCGAGCCGTGATCGCCCGGACCGTGCGCGGCGCCTGGCCGTCGCTGCGCCGCGACGTCCAGGAGGTGGCCGCGGCGGTGGAGATCCAGCGGCGCACCTCCCGGTCCCTGCGCGGGCAGGTCGTGGCCGCGGTACGTCCAACCGCTGAACAGATCCACGCCGACCTCGGCTCGGGGGCGGCCGCGATCGGGGCCCCGAGCACCGCGTGGCTCTCCAGTGCGGGTTCCGGTGGTGTCCTGGCACCGCTGGTCGACGAACCTGCCGGCCCGCGGCAACGCTGGCGCGCCAAGCGCTCCACCGCCGCCCGGGTGGAATCGGTGCGGTCCCTGCGTGACACCGCCGTCGGTGCGGCCGGATCGATGGTTCGTGAGGCCGGCACCGCGGCCGAGTTGTCGGTGCGTCGGATGCTCGCCGAATCCGCCGCCGGGCGTCAGATCGCCGAGCTGGTGGACGTCGACGAGGCAGCCCGGGCCCGGGAGCAACGGGTGGAGACCCTGATCAGCGAATGGGGCACCGAGGCCGAGCGGCGCGGCGGCGAACTGGGTCTGAGCGCGGAGCAGGTGGGCCTGGACGATCAGGGGGCCGCGTCCCTGGTGGAGGTGGCCGCGGTGGGCGTGGACGGAGCCGAGCGGGCGGTGGGGCGGCTGTTCGGCACCAGGGGTGAGACGATGGTCGCCGAGATGCGAAAGATGCTGGCCGAGTGGGCCGGGGCCGCGGTGGGCGCCGAGACGACGCCGTACCTGGATGCGCTCGATGAACTCAGTATCGATGACGCACCGGCCCGGAGCCTGCGGCTACGCGCCAGTGAACTCAGGGGGTACGTGTGAGCACCACGATCGAAGACAGGGTCGCCGACGGTGCGGACCAGGGCTTCGATGCCGATGCCCTGATCCGTCTGCGGGCGCAGATAACCGAGGCCCTGGATGTGGCCGGCGATCGGATCCCCGCTCCGGCGCGCGAGCAGGCGCAGGTGAATCTGGATCGGGTGGATCAGCGCTTGCAGTTGGGCGTGGGGCACACCGTGGTGGCCCTGGTGGGCGGGACCGGCTCGGGTAAGTCCTCGCTCTTCAACGCGCTCTCGGGCCTGGACTTCGCCGATGTGGGCGTCATCCGGCCCACAACCGCTCAGGCGGCGGCCTGTACGTGGGGCAGCAGAGCCGAGGAACTGTTGGACTTCCTCGGGGTGGCACCCGGACGGCGCATCCAGCGCGACTCGGTACTCGATCACGATGAGCACACCGGCCTGCACGGCCTGGTGCTGATGGACCTGCCCGATCACGATTCGGTGGAGCAGGGGCATGCCCGCCAGGTGGACCGGCTGCTGCCGTTGGTGGACCTGCTGATCTGGGTGGTGGACCCGCAGAAGTACGCCGACAACGTGCTGCACGAGCGTTACCTGCGTACCCTGTCCGAACGGCAGGGAGCGATGCTGGTGGTGGTGAACCAGGTCGACACCATCCCCGCGCACACCGAGGGGCAGATTCGCGACGACGTGGGCCGGCTCCTCAGCGAGGGGGGCCTGGATCAGGTGCAGATACTGCTCACCTCGGTGCGCGAGGGCACCGGGCTGGGCCAGCTGCGCGAGCGGATCGCCCAGGTGAGCGCCTCCGCTTCGGTCTCGGCCCGCACGGCCCGCGCCCAGTTGGAGGCCACCGCTCGGACGCTGATGGAGCACCTGGGCCCAGCGCAGCCCGAACCCGACGACGCCGAGACGGTCGCGGAGAACCTGGCCACCGCATCGGGGGTGGCCTCGACGTCCGAGGCCATCCGCGAGGCCGTGGCCAGCCCGCGACAGGTGCTGCTCGACCCCCTCCGGCGGCCTGCTCGCTCCCGGATCGACGCCATCCGGGAGCGATGGCTGGCCAAGGCCACCGTGGGCCTGCCCCGGGCGTGGCAGGAGTCGGTGACGCGGCACGTGGCATCGCCGCAGACGTTCTACGACCACCTGTGGCGGGCGCTGAGCAAGGTGGAACTGTCTGCCACCACCGAGCACCGTTCACGTCGGATGCGTGCCTTCGCCCAGGGGTTGCTGGGGCTTGGCGTCCTTGCCCTGATCACCGGGGTGGCGCTCTGGGTACTCGGGATCGCCGGTGTGCTCACGGGTCTGTCCGTGGCGGCGTGGGTCGGCGTCGGTGCGGGTGCGGCCGCGCGATCGTGGCCGGGCTGGCGCTGCGGCTCTGGGCCAGACGACGCCGGCGGGCCGCGGCCGCAGAGCGCGCGAGCAGCTACTTGTCCAGGGCCACCCACGAGATCCGTCAGGTGGTCGCCGCCGATCTGATCGAGCCCACGGCCGGGCCCCTGGCCGAGCACGATCAGGTCCGCCGGGCACTGACCACGTTGTAGCCGGAGCCCGCCCGCGCGGTGGCGAGGCTCGGCGCCGCACGTGCGCCTGGGCGGTGGCATGGCCGCAGCGGCGCCGCGCACGCATCGGTGCCGGCCATCCACAGGGCGGGCGTGACGTTGCCGCCGTCCACAGGCCGCCCGCTCTTCCCGGCGGCCTTCGGTGGTCACCGGCATCGTCGTCGGTGCCGGAAGTCCCGGCAGCTCGACACCGGCGGCGCAGACCGCAGGGAAGGACCAATCATGCGAGAGACGATGATCACCGTGACCGGCAACGTCGGGGGCGCCCCGACCTTCTTCGAGGCCGAGGCGAACGGGGACCCGCGGCTGCGGCTGAGTGTGGCCACCACCCCGCGGTTCCGGGACCGCGGCTCCGGCGAATGGCGGGACGGTCGTACCTCCTGGTACGACGTGTGGATGCACGGGAGGATGGCCCTGAACGCCAAGGACAGCATCAGCAAGGGCGATGCGGTGGTGGTGACCGGGTCCGTGGAGTTCGTGCGCTGGGAGGACGGGGAGAAGTCCGGCCGCAAGGCGGTCATCAACGCCCGTGCGTTCGGCCCGGACCTGAACAAGTTCCCGGTGACCATCTCCCGGGTACGCCTGGTGGAAGCAGCCGGTGACGGTGCGGCCCAGGACTCCGGACCAGGTACGGAACATGATGGCAACGGTTCGGACCAGATTCCGGACGTGACCGGGTATGCCGAGGTGGACGAGGACGGCAACCCCCTCCCCGCCCTCGATCCCGATGCCGACGCCGACGGCGACCCGCAGGACCCGGCCGATACCTCCTCGATCGCCGGCAGGATGGTGGCCGGCCTGTGACGCAGGGGCGGCCCCGGTAGGCACTGGTGGTCACGGCGCCTATAGTTGGGGCTGGCCCGGGCCGTGCCGAGAGTGTGCGTTGCCCGGCATCAGACCAGGTAACAGGCCCGCACCTGCCGCGCAGGCCCGGGGGCCGCTTCTGCGAAAGGTTCTTCACCTGTGGCCGAATACATCTACTCGATGGTCCGCGCGCGCAAGGCGCACGGGGACAAGGTCATCCTCGATGACGTGACGATGTCGTTCCTGCCCGGGGCCAAGATCGGCATGCTCGGGCCCAACGGCGCAGGTAAGTCCACCATCCTGAAGATCATGGCCGGTCTGGACACGCCGTCCAACGGGGAGGCCCGGCTGAGCCCCGGCTACACCGTGGGCATCCTGGAGCAGGAGCCGCCCCTGAACGAGGACAAGACCGTGCTCGGCAACGTCGAGGAGGGTGTGGCCGGGATCAAGGGCAAGGTGGATCGGTTCAACGAGATCGGTGAACTGTGGCCGAACCCGATGCCGACTTCGATGCCCTGATGGCGGAGATGGGCACCCTGCAGGGAGACATCGACGCCGCCGACGCATGGGATCTGGACTCCCAGCTCGAGCAGGCCATGGACGCCTTGCGCACCCCACCGGGCGATGCGCCGGTGTCCAACCTCTCCGGTGGTGAACGGCGCCGGGTCGCACTGGCGAAGTTGCTGCTGGAGAAGCCCGATCTGCTGCTGCTCGATGAGCCCACCAACCACCTGGACGCCGAGAGCGTGTTGTGGATGGAGCAGCACCTGGCCAAGTATCCCGGCGCGGTGATCGCCGTCACCCACGACCGGTACTTCCTGGACCACGTGGCCGAGTGGATCGCCGAGGTCGACCGCGGCCGGCTGTACCCGTACGAGGGCAACTACTCCACCTACCTGGAGAAGAAGCAGGAACGGCTGAACATCCAGGGTAGGAAGGACGCCAAACTCGCCAAGCGCCTGGCCAGTGAACTGGAGTGGGTGCGCCAGGGCACCAAGGGACGCCAGGCCAAGTCCAAGGCCCGGCTGGCCCGGTACGAGGAGATGGCCGCTGAGGCCGAGCGCACCCGGAAGCTCGACTTCGAGGAGATCCAGATCCCGCCCGGCCCGCGGTTGGGCTCCCAGGTGATCGAGGCGGAGAACCTGCGTAAGGGCTTCGGGGACCGGGTGCTCATCGACGGCTTGAGTTTCAACCTGCCCCCGAACGGCATCGTGGGTGTGATCGGTCCCAACGGTGTGGGTAAGACGACGCTGTTCAAGACGATCGTGGGAATGGAACCGCTCGATGGTGGCGACCTGAAGATCGGCGACAGCGTGAAGATCTCCTACGTCGACCAGACCCGCGGCGGGATCGACCCGGACAAGACCCTGTGGGAGGTGGTCTCCGACGGCCTGGACTTCATCGAGGTCGGCAAGGTGGAGATCCCCTCCCGGGCCTACGTCTCCCAGTTCGGGTTCAAGGGCGCCGACCAGCAGAAGCCGGCCGGGGTGCTCTCCGGTGGCGAACGCAACCGGCTGAACCTCGCCCTGACGCTCAAGCAGGGTGGCAACCTGCTGCTGCTGGACGAACCGACCAACGACCTGGACGTGGAAACCCTCGGCAGCCTGGAGAACGCGCTGCTGAACTTCCCCGGTTGCGCGGTGGTGGTGTCCCACGATCGGTGGTTCCTGGACCGGGTGGCCACCCACATGCTCGCTTGGGAGGGCACGGAGGAGAACCCGGCGAACTGGTACTGGTTCGAGGGCAACTTCGCCGCTTACGAGGAGAACAAGGTCGAGCGCCTGGGAGCCGATGCCGCGCGCCCGCACCGGGTCACCTACCGCAAGCTCACCCGCGACTGACCCGTGGGACGCATCACGGTGCCCGTCCCGATTCGCTGGAGCGATATCGATGGGTACGGCCATGTGAACAACGCCGCCATCCTGACCTTGCTGGAGGAGGCCCGGGTCGCCACGTTCTGGGACACCGGCACCGGCTCCGGTGGTGCCGGCACCGCGGCCGGGACGGGTGGCGCCGGCCCCTCCGGTGCCGCGGGTCCGGAGCAGTCCGAGGGCGACGTCCGCAAAGCGGCGCAGGTGCTGGCCGGAGGCGTGCACGCCGACAGCCACACCCTGGTGGCCCGCCAGGAGATCGAGTACCTGGCACCGCTCACCTACTCCCAGGAGCCGGTGAGCGTGCAGTTATGGATCGGCAGGATCGGGGGCGCCAGCCTGGAGGTCTGCTATGAGGTGTACGCACCCAACGGAGGGCTGTGCGCCCGGGCCGCCAGTTCGATGGTGATGGTCGAGGCCGCCACCGGACGCCCGCGCCGGCTTACCGAGCACGAACGCTCCGCGCTACAGATCCTGGTGGAGGAGCCGCTGACGTTCCGGCGCCGCTGAACCCGGCGCGACTGCCGACCTGACGCCGGGGGTGCCCGCCGCTTCGAAGCAGGCCCAGCCGCTTCGGTGGCAGCGAGGGCGATCCGGTGTATCTTCGGTGGATCAATGTCGATCCCAGGGGGGTTCATCTTGACCTGTGTTTTCTGTGCCCATGTGAGCGCGTTCCGGTGAGCCCCGAGGGTGACAAGTTGTGCCGGGACATCCACGGGGTGCTCCTGCCAGGGTTCAACGGCGCTACACCGCCGCCGTGGTTGTGGGCAGCCGCCGAACAGGGGCTGGCCGGCGTGCTGTTGTTCGGACACAACACCGGTTCCCCGGAGCACACCGCGGAGATCACCGCCCAGTTGCACCATCGCGCCCCGGACTTGATCATCAGTTCCGATGAGGAGGGCGGGGATGTCACCCGCGTGCAGATGGGCACCGGGTCCTTCCTGCCCGGGGCATGTGCCCTCGGCGAAGTCGACGACGTCGCCCTGACCCGCCGCGCGGCCGTGGCTCAGGGCCACCTGATGCGGGCCGTGGGCGTGGACCTGCCGCTCACGCCGGTCCTCGATGTGGCCTCGCAGCCGGCCAACCCCGTGATCGGAGTGCGCTCGTTCGGGCCCGACCCGTACCTGGTGGCCCGGCACGGCGTGGCCACGGTGCGCGGTCTGCAGGAGGCCGGGGTGGCGGCGTGCGCCAAGCACTTCCCCGGCCACGGCGACACCGACGTCGACTCCCACCTCGCCCTACCCAGGCTGGAGGTGGGCGAGGAGTTGCTGCGCGGTCGGGACCTGCCCCCGTTCACCGAAGCGATCAGCGCGGGACTGGACACCGTGATGACCGGCCACCTGGTGGTGCCGGCCCTGGGTGAGCTGCCCGCCTCCCTGGAGCCGAAGGTGGCCGCCCTGCTGCGCCGGCTCGGGCACAACGGCCCGATCGTCACCGACGCCCTGGACATGGCCGCCCTGCACGCCGATGACGGGGCCGGCCCCGGCACCACCGCGGCGGAACTGGTCGGCATCGCCGCTGTTCGCGCGCTGGCGGGGGGCGCGGATCTGCTCTGCCTGGGGTCAACCCCGGATCGTGACGACGCGGCGTTGTTCCAGACGGTGTACGCGGGGATCCGCCGCGCGGTGCAGGAAGGCCGCCTGGACGCCGCCGCACTGGCGCGTAGCGCGGCCCGTAACCGCGCCCTGGCCGCCGGCATCCGCAGCCGCCAGGCCCGGACCGAGGCCCCGGACCTGCTCACCGCCCTGACCGACCTGGAACACGTGGGGGCCCGGGTGGCCGCCGCTGCGGTGCGTACCACCGGGCGGGTGCGACTGGCGCGCGATGACGCGCTGGTGGATTTGCGTGCGGGGGTCAATATCGCAGCCGGGCCGCGCGCGGGCGCGGTCGTGGACCTGCTCACCGCCCGAGCCGGCCTGGTACCGGTGGCTGCGGCGGAGCTGCCCTCCTGGCTGTCGGACCACCCGGGAAAGGGGGTCGCGCTGCTCACGCGTGGGCCCGCCGACGCGGTGGCGCCGGTCCTGGCGCGGGCGCCGCACGCCGTCGTCATCCACCTGGGGGTACCCGGCTCCGCACCGCGGGCGCCCAACCTGGTGCTGGCCCACGGATCGGCGGTGGCGAACGGTCGCGAGATCCTGGCTCGGACCGCCGGCTGAGTCGCGAGCCCATGGCGGCGGGCTCAGTCGCCGCCGCGGACCATGCCCTCCTGAGCGATGGTGGCCACCAACAGGCCGTTCCGGTTGTACACCCGCGCAGTTCCCAGGCCCCGGCCGCCCTGGGCGGAGGGGGAGTCCTGGACGTAGAGCAGCCAGTCGTTCATGTCGACATCCCGGTGCCACCACATCGCGTGGTCCAGGCTGGCCACCGCGATCCCGCGGGCCCGCCAGTGCAGGCTGTGGGCGCGTAGGACCGGCTCGAGCATGATCTGGTCACAGGCGTAGGCCAGCACCGCCCGGTGGTGCATCTGGTCCCCGGGCACCGGGCCGCGAGTGCGCATCCACAGGTGCTGGGCCGGCTCGGGGCGCGTGGGTTCTCCCAGGAACAGCCCTCCCTCGACGTGGCGGACGTCGAAGGCGAAATTGCGATAGAAGTACTGGGCGAGTGGATGTTCGATGGTGCGGAACATCTCCACCGAACTGGGCAACTCCTCCGGTTCGGGCACCCGCGGCGGCCGGTCGGCGTGCTCAACGCCCTCCTGGTCCTCCTGGAAGGAGGACATCATGGTCAGGATCGGTTTACCGAACTGCAGCGCGTGCACCCGGCGGGCGCTGAAGGAACGCCCATCACGCAGCCGCTCCACGGTGAAGGTGATCGGCTCCTCCAGGTCCCCGGGGCGGAGGAAGTACCCGTGCACCGAATGCGGTAGCCGGCCCGGGGCCGTCGTGGCCGCGGCCGCGATCATCGACTGCGCCAGCACCTGCCCGCCATAGACCCTGCCGTGCACCTGCGGAACCGAGCGAGCCGTGTAGGTGTCGGCCTGCGCACCCGGGGAGAGTTCCAGGTAGGTCAGCAGCGCGCCCAGGGGATCCGGCTCGTCGTCCGCGAAGGCTGGCCCCGGACCCGTTGCGCCCATCAGACCTCGTCCTCGTCGGCGCTGTTGATCATGAAGTGTGCGGCCCGTTCCAGGTAGTCCCACAGGGTGGCCTCATGGATCGGGCTCAGGTCCGCCTCCCGCACGGCCACCCGCATGTGCGCCAACCACCGGTCCCGGGCGGCGGGGGTGACCCGGAAGGCCGCGTGGCGCATCCGCAGGCGAGGATGACCGCGCTGCTGCTGGTACGTCGTCGGACCTCCCCAGTACTGCTCCAGGAAGGTACGCAGCCGGTCCTCGGCCGGACCCAGATCCTCCTCGGGGTACATCGGACGGAGCAGATCGTCGGTGGCGACCAGTTCGTAGAAACGGCTCACGATCGCCCGGAACGTGGGCTCCCCGCCCACCGCCGCCCAGAATGAGTCGGCGCGCTCGGCACCGCGCACGCGGCGGGTCAGACCGAGTTGCCGATGCTGACCGGGCGTCGGTTGTGTGGGCTTATCGGAAGGCTGGGATGAGGCGGACACGGCACCAGCGTAATCGGCTCACAGGCCCAGTTCGTCCAGCACCGGCAGTTGCTCGCGGATGCGCAGGCGCGCGTCCTGGGCACTCTCGGCCGCCAGTGCCAGGGCGGCCACCTGCGCGCACTGCGTCATCGACAACTCGCCCAGCACCGCCGCCACATCACCCAGGGCCCGCGGCGTCATCGACAGGCTACGCACCCCCAGCCCCACGAGCACGGCGGCCAGTGCCGGGTCCGCCGCGGCCTCCCCGCACACGGTCACCGGCCGGTCCTGCGCCTGGGCGCCGGTGCAGGTGGCGTGCACCAGCGCCAGCACCGCCGGGTCCCACGTGCTGGCCATCTTCGACAGCGATCCCAACAACCGGTCAGCGGCGAGGGTGTACTGGGTCAGATCGTTGGTGCCGATCGAGGCGAAGTGCGCCCGGGCCAGGATCCGGCCGGCCAACAGCGCGGCGCTGGGCACCTCCACCATCACCCCGGCGGTCTCCAGCCCGTGGCCGGAGGCCCGTGCCACGAACTCCTCGGCCTCGGCCACGGTCGAGATCATCGGCGCCATCACCCACACCCGGGCGTCCTCGGCCCGCGCCGCCTCGGCGATCGCGGCCAACTGGCGGTCGAGCACCTCGGGGTGGGCCGCGGCGGTGCGGTACCCGCGCACGCCCAGGGCGGGGTTGGTCTCCACCTCGGGGTTCAGGAACAACATCGACTTGTCCGCCCCGGCGTCCAAGGTGCGCACCACCACCTTCTTGCCGGCGAAGGAGGCAAGTACCTGCCGGTAGGCGCTCACCTGTTCGTCGTGGTCCGGTTCGTCCTGGCGCTCCAGGAAGCAGAACTCGGTCCGGAACAGGCCCACCCCCTCGGCCCCGGCCTCGGCGGCCTCCGCGGCGGCGGCGGGGTCGCCGATATTGGCCAGCAACTCGATGCGCTGCCCGTCCGTTGTTACGCAGTGGCCCTCGTACCGGCGCTGGGTGACCGGGCGCAACGCCTGGGCGACCGTCTGCTCATCCGGGTCGATGCACACCAGGCCGGAACCGCCATCGACCAGCACCATGTCACCGTCGGTGAGGCGGTCCAGCTGCTCGTCCAGGCCCACCACGGCCGGGATGCCCAGCGCCCGTGCCAGGATCGCGGTGTGGGAGGTGGGCCCACCCTCGGCGGTGAGCAACGCGTGCACGCTAGCGGGGTCCAGTGCGGCGGTGTCGGCCGGGGACAGATCGGTGGCCACCAGCACGAACGGCTCCCGGCGGCGCGGCACCCCCGGCATCGGATCGCCGGTGAGTTTGGCGATGATGCGGTCACGCACATCGCATACATCGGGTACCCGCTCGGCGAAGTACCCGCCCAGCGAGGCGAACTGCTCGGTGACCGCGCCGGCGGAGTCCCAGACCGCGCGCTCGGGGGTCAGCCGCTGCTGCCGAGTCAAGCGTTGGGCCTCTTTGACCAGGGTGGGATCCTGGGCGATCTGGGCGGTGGTGCGCAGCAACTCCTGCGCCGGGGCCTGCTCGCAGGAGTCGGCCCGAACGCGCAGGTCCTCGGCCACCTCGGCGGCCGCCACGGCGATCGCTCGGCGGCCTTGTCCACATCCACCCGCACCGGCAGTGCGGAGGGCTCCTCACGGCCGGTGACCATCCGCGCAACGGGCGCGTGCACCCGCCCGGGACTGACCCCGACACCGCGCAGTTTCGCGGTGGCCGAATCGGTGTTCATCACAGCACCCTTCGCAGCGGACAGCGGCCGGTGGTCCCATTGTCCACGGCGGCACGAGTGGATGAGCACATGTAGAGTGGGATGCATCACACGGGAGACAGCGCGCGAGCGCCCCCGTCACATACCGACTGAGCCTGGGAGCGAACGTGAGCAAGGCCGATGACATCCTCGCGGCACTGGGCGGTACCGAGAACGTCGTGGATCTCGAACCGTGCATCACCCGACTGCGGGTGGAAGTCAAGGACCCCGAACTGGTGCTGGAAGAGGACCTTCGCACGAGCGGGGCCTTCGGTGTGGTGCGTTCGGGGCGGGTGGTGCAGGTGGTGGTCGGGCCCGAGGCGGACGACCTGGCCGGCAGTATCGACGAACTGCGCACCTGAAGACCCCCGGATCCGTCGACCCAAGTCTGCAACCGTGACCACTTTCACGGCCGATCAGGTGCGCGCTGCGCTGAGCGCGGGCCCTCTGGACGCGCTGCTGACCCGCCTGCGGTTGCGGGCCGAGGACCATGCCGCCGTGGTCCAGCACGTCGCGGCGTTGGGCGAGGACGATCTGCAGGCCGTGGCCGAGGCCGCGACCGCCCTCGGTGGCACGCTGGGCCAGTGGGGGTACACCGAGGATCGGGTGTTCGCTCCCTGGCCGGACCTGCAGGGGCGGCCCCGCGGGCTGATCCCGATGCTGGCCCTGTTGGTCGGGGTCCCGGTGGTGCGGCAGTACCACGCAGACCGTGGTATCGCCGCGGAGTACACCTACGCCGCACTGGCCGATCTGGGTCAGCAGATCTGGGTGTTCCGGCAGGTCTTCGGCGAGTTCGGCCTGGACAACCAGGAGTGGCTGACCGCTGCGTGGTCCGGGGCGCTGTTCTGGCTCGGGCGGTTGCAGGTGAACCTGTTGCCCTATGGCGGCGGGCACGTCATCTCCACCCACATCCCACAGACCGGACCGCTGCGTGCGGAGGAGGTGGATGACTCCTTCGCCCGGGCCCGGGACTTCTTCGCCACCCACTTTCCCGACGCCCCCGCCCGCGCTCTGCACTGTGACTCCTGGCTGCTCGACCCCCACCTTGCCGAGGTGCTTGACGCCGGCTCCAACATCGTCGACTTCGGGCGGCGGTGGCGCCTGGTGGGGGAGGCCCGTGAGTCCGATGCGGCCGTGCTGTACTTCGTGTTCGGCTACCGGCCCCGCCCGGGTCAGGAGCCCGACCGGAGCGGGCTACCCCGGCGTACCAGCCTGGAACGGGCGGTACTGGACCATCTGGACGCCGGCGGGCACTGGTATGCCCGGACCGGCCTGATCGATCTGGACGAGCGGCCGGCCTGATCGATCTGACCGCGCCCCGCCGCGTCTGGCAAGATCGCAGGTGGGCGGCCCTGGGCCGCCGATCAGTTGTCCGTAGACCGACCAGACGCCGGGAGACCCAAGAGCACCGTGGACGAAGCACAGGTGGATCCCACCGCCCCCGATGAGTCCCTGCGCGCACTGGCGCAGGCGCACGGCGTGGCGGTGCAGTTCTGGGACTTCCACGGCAACCGGCGCGACGTGACGGCTGCGACCATCCGCGAGGTGCTGACCGCCCTGGACGTGGCGGCCGAAACTCCCGAACAGGTGCAGCAGGCGCTCGAGGCCCACCGGCTGGCCCCGTGGCGCCAGGTCTTGCCGCCCAGCATCGTGACAGCGGCCGGCCAGGAGCGCGAGTTCGCGGTGCACGTGCGCCACGGCGCCGCCGTGGCCGTGCATGTGGACCTGGAGGATGACGGCGGAAACCGGGAGTTGGCACAGATCGACAAGTGGGTGGAGCCCGAGCATGTGGACGGGGTCCTCACCGGTCAGGCCACGTTCGTCCTGCCCGGTGATCTGCCGCTGGGCTGGCACCGGATCGTGGCCGAGGTCGACGACGGCACTCGCGCGGAGTGCGTGCTGGCCGTAAGTCCGGCCCGGCTCCAGTCCCCGCCGCTGCGGCCGGCGTTCGCGGACCGCGCCTGGGGGCTGATGGCCCAGCTGTACTCGGTCCGATCGGAACGCTCCTGGGGTGTGGGGGACTTCGCCGACCTTGCCGAACTGGGATCCCTGGGCGCCGAACTGGGCGCGGACTTCGTGCTGGTCAACCCCCTGCACGCAGCCGAACCATCGACGCCGCTGACACCCTCGCCCTACCTGCCCACGACCAGGCGGTTCATCAATCCCATCTACATCCGGCCCGAGGACATCCGAGAGGCCGCCTACCTGCCCAACGCCCAGCGCACCCTGCTGGAATGGGGTCTGGAGGCAGTGTCGGAGCAGAACACCGACCCCGGCCCGATCGACCGCGACGCGATGTGGCAAGCGAAGAAGCCGGCGCTGGAGACGATCTACGCCGCCGGGCGCTCGCGTTCGCGCCAGCGGGACCTGGAGGCGTTCCGCAGGGAGCAGGGACAGGGCCTGGAGGACTTCGCCCTGTGGTCCGCGGTCAAGGAGTCCTACACCGGTGCGGACTGGCCCCTGGACGATGCCATCACCCGTGCCGGGTTAGCCCGGCTGCGCCGGGAACTGGCCGAGCGGATCGATTTCCACGTCTGGTTGCAGTGGGTGGCCGACGCCCAGCTGTCCCGGGCCCAGGCGGTGGCCAAGGCACGCGGGATGAGCATCGGCATCATGCATGACCTCGCGGTGGGCGTGCACCCCGAGGGCGCCGATTCCTGGTCGCTGCGCGGAGCGCTGGCCTCCGGGATCAGCGTGGGTGCACCCCCGGACATGTACAACCAGCAGGGCCAGGACTGGTCCCAGCCCCCGCTGCGCCCGGACCGCCTGGCACAGCAAGGCTACGCCCCGGTACGGGACATGATCCGTACCGTGCTGCGCCACGCCGGTGCCCTAGGGGTGGACCACATCATCGGGATGTTCCGGCTGTGGTGGATTCCGGCCGGCCAGCCCCCCGGGGCCGGCACCTACGTCACCTACGACCACGAGGCGATGGTGGGGGTGCTGGCGCTGGAGGCCCACCGGGCCGGTGCGTTGGTGATCGGGGAGGACCTGGGCACGGTGGAGCCCTGGGTGCGGACCTACCTGACCGAACGGGGGATCCTGGGGACCTCGGTGCTGTGGTTCGAGCGGGAAGCCGACGGCGCCCCGCTGGCCCCGGAGCGGTACCGCCGACTCGTGCTGGGCACGGTGACCACCCACGATCTGCCACCCACCGCCGGCTATCTGGCCGAGGAGCACGTGGATCTGCGGGAGTCCCTTGACCTGCTCACCGAACCGGTCGAGCAGGTGCGTCTGGCCGCCCGGGCCGAGCGGGCACAGATGGACCAGGCTCTCGTCGAACGCGGGCTGCTGCCCGATTACCCCACCGAACGCGAACGCGTGGAAGCCCTGCACCGCTACGTCGCCTCGAGTCCGGCGATGCTGGTCGGGGTGTCCCTGGCCGACGCGGTGGGGGAGCGGCGAGCACAGAACCAGCCGGGCACCGACACCGAGTACCCGAACTGGAAGATCCCCCTGGCCGATGGGGCGGGGCGGTGCGTGCTGGTGGAGGACCTGCCCGGCAACGCCCGATTCGCCTCGCTGGTCTCAGCCCTGGACGAGCAGTTGCGCGAGCCGACCGGGCCGGCGTGATGGGCGTGGGCGCCGGGAACAACCGGGAGGTCGTGGTGGCCCCGATCAGCGGGGTGGTGCGCGACCTCGCACAGGTACCCGACCCGGTGTTCGCCCAGGAGATGGTCGGACCCGGGTTGGCAATCGAGCCCGACGGGCAGCACACCATGCAGGTGCTGGCGCCGGTGACCGGAGTACTGCTGAAGGCGCACCCGCACGCCGTGGCCGTGGCAGTGCCGGCCGCCGGTGAAGGAGCAGGGGTCCTGGTGCACCTGGGCCTGGACACCGTGGGCCTGAACGGCGCCGGGTTCACCCTGCACACCGGCGCCGGGGCGCAGGTGCACCGTGGCGCCCACCTGATCGACTGGGATCCGGCGCCGGCGCTGGCCGCCGGGCTCGACCTGATCAGCCCCGTGATCGTGCTGGGCGCCACGAGTGGGCAGCTGACGGTCCTGGCCCGCCCGGGCGCCTCGGTGCGCGCCGGGCAGGCCCTGTTGTCCTGGACCGCCCCGGCGCAGGCCTGAACCGGCGTCCACGGGGCGAGCAGTTCAGCGGGCGGCGCGGTCCACTCGTTGGGCGTGCAGGGCCCTGCGGACACCGTCCGCCGACTCGGTGACCAGGCGGCGCAGCGCCGGGGCGCGATCGCCCAGGGCGTCGAGGAACTCCTGCGCCATCCCCGGCACATCCACCCCGGTGGAGGTATCGATGTCGGCCAGGACGTTCGGGAACAGGCCCACCACGATGTTCTGCGCCATCTCGTGGGTGTGGGTGTTCCACACCTCCTCCTCGATCACGTCGAAGTAGCGGTGCGCGAACGGGGCCAGCAGGCTGCGGTCCCGCACCCGGCTGAACCCGGCGATCACCGCCCGCTGCAACGCGTTCGGCAACCCGTCGACACGCACTGCATCGGCCCAGACCCGCTCCTTCGCTTCGGGGGTGGGGACGCCGGCTCGGGCCCCGGCCGCGGCGCGCTGACCGGTGGCGGTGGGGTCGAGTTCCAACTCCGCATCGATCCGGGCCTCATCGGCCCCGCCCGCGGCCACGAGTGCGGTGAGCAACTCCCAGCGCAGGTCGGTGTCCACCGCGAGCCCCGGCAGTGACTCCGACCCATCGAGCAGACCGCTGAGGGTCTGGACGTGTGCCGGCGCGACCGCGTGGGTGGCGAAGGCCCTGACGAACTGGAGTTGGGCGTCCGAGCCCGGGTCGGCGGCACCGCCCAACTCCCACAGCCGGTCCGCCACGGCGACCTCGGTCTCCTCGCGGTGGGCCGGGTCCACGTAGGCCGAGACCGCGGTGGCCAGTTGGCGCAACAGCACCAGCACCACCGAGGAGTCGGTCTCGGCGGCGATGTTCGTGGTGACCAGGTCGATGAACTTCGCAGCCGGCCACTCCCCGTCGCGGGTCATGTCCCAGGCCGCGTTCCACACCAGGGTGCGGGGAAGTGAGAGGCGGAAGTCCTTCAGGTGCTCCACCGCGTTGGCCAGCGACCGCTCATCCAGGCGCACCTTGGCGTAGGCCAGGTCGTCATCGTTGATCAGGATGAGGGTGGGTGAGTCCAGCCCGACCAGGTCCGGCACCGGGGTGGCCGCACCGTCGATGTCCAGTTCCACCCGGTGCACCCGCTCCAGCGTGCCGGCGTCGGTCAGGGTGTAGCAGCCCACCGCGATGCGGTGCGGGCGCAGCACCGGGTGCTCCTCCGGTGCCTCCTGGGTGATCGCGAAGGACGTGATCCGGCCCTGGGAGTCGGTCTCGACCTGTGGACGAAGCAGGGTCACGCCCGCTTCTTCCAGCCACACCTTCGACCACGCGGTCAGGTCCCGCCCGGAGGTGGCCTCCAACTCGGCCAGCAGATCGCGCAACTCGGTGCTGCCCCAGGCGTGCTTGCGGAAGTAGGCGCGCACACCGGCGACGAAGGCGTCCCGGCCCACCCAGGCCACGAGCTGCTTCAGTACCGAGGCCCCCTTGGCGTAGGTGATCCCGTCGAAGTTGACCAGCACGTCCTGCAGGTCGTTGATCTCGGCCACGATCGGGTGGGTGGAGGGCAACTGGTCCTGTCGGTAGGCCCAGGACTTCTCCAGTGACGCGAACGTGGTCCAGGCCTGGGTCCACTGGGTGGCCTCGGCGGTGGCCAGCGTGGAGGCATACTCGGCGAAGGACTCGTTCAGCCACAGATCGTTCCACCATCTCATGGTGACCAGGTCCCCGAACCACATGTGCGCCATCTCGTGCAGCACCGTCACCGCGCGCCGCTCCACCATCGCCTCGGGGACCGCAGAGCGGAACACGTAATTCTCCAGGAACGTCACCGCGCCGGCGTTCTCCATCGCCCCGGCGTTGAACTCCGGTACGAACAACTGGTCGTACTTGGCGTAGGGGTAGGGGTAGTCGAAGGCCTCCTCGAAGAAGGCGAAGCCCGCCCTGGTGAGTTCCATCAGGTCATCGGCGTCGAGATACTGCGCCAGCGAGGTGCGGCAGAACAGACTCAGATCGATCGTGCGCCCGTCGGAACTGGTGAACTCGTCGGTGACCCGGTGATAGGGGCCGGCGATGATCGCCGTCACGTAGCACGGCAGCACCTCGGTGGGCTCGAACGCCCAGGTGGCCGTACCGTCGTCGTCCGTGGTCGGAGTGGGAGTGGGGGAGTTGGACACCACCTGCCAGTGCTTCGGGGCCCGGACGGTGAAGGTGAAGGTGGCCTTGAGGTCGGGCTGTTCGAATACGGCGAAGACCCGGCGGGTGTCGGCCACCTCGAACTGGGAGTACAAGTAGGTCTCGGAGTCCACCGGGTCGACGAACCGGTGCAGGCCCTCACCGGTGTTCATGTAGGCGCAGTCGGCGTGCACCACCAGTTCGTTCTGCTCGGCCAGGTCCGCCAGGGCGATCCGGGAGCCGGCGAAGACCTGGGCAGGGTCGAGTTCGCGCCCGTTCAGCACCACCTTGTGCACCGCCGGGGCGATCAGGTCGATGAACGTGTCCGACCCCGGCTTCGCGGTGAAGGTGACGGTGGTGTGGGAGGCGAACGTGGCACCCGTTCCGGTCAGGTCCAACTCGACCTGATAACTGGACACCTGCACCCGTTCGGCGCGTGTGATGGCTTCGGCTCGGGTGAGGTTCTCTCCAGGCACGGGGGGCGTCTCCTCGACGTCGCATAGGATGGGCGGCGGTCTGCCACCAGCGATCCTGTCACGAACAGCGGGGCAGACCGAGTTGATTCCCGTTCTGCGAAGGAGTGCGTGTTCATGACCGACGACGTTGCCGACTTCTGGTTCGACCCCGCTTGCCCGTGGGCTTGGATGACGTCCCGCTGGATGGACGAGGTGGCCAAGGTCCGTAACATCACGGTGAACTGGCACGTGATGTCCCTGACGGTGCTGAACGAGGACAAGGACGACATCTCCGAGTCCTACCGCGCCTCCCTTGCCACCGCGATGGCCCCGGTCCGCCTGATCAACGGCATCCGGGAAGTCCATGGACAGGAGTACGTCAAGCCGCTCTACGACGCGATCGGCACCCGGTACCACCCGCAGGGCCGCCGGGACGACCAGCGTCAGGTGCTGATCGAGTCGGTGGCGGAGGTGGGTCTGCCGGCGGAAGCGATCGACCTGGCCGACTCGGGGGCCCACGACGAGTCCCTGCGGGCGTCGCACGACCGGGGCATCGGACTGGTGGGTCAGGACGTGGGGACCCCGGTCGTGGCGTTCAACGGCATTGCCTTCTTCGGCCCGGTGGTCACGCCGGCACCCAAGGGTGAGGAAGCCGGTAAGCTCTGGGACGCGGTAGTGCAGGCCGCCGCTTCGAGGGCTTCTTCGAACTCAAGCGCACTCGTACCCGGGGCCCGATCTTCGACTGAGGTACCGGCGGCGGGTGGCCGGAAGTGCCCGGCCGACCGCCAACCGGTGAAGGAGGTGCTGACTATGGCGGCGCGTGGTCTGAGCCGCGGCGTGATGGCGTTGATCGTGGTGGACTCGATCCTGGTGGTCGTGCTGATCGCACTGCTGATCAGCCACCCCAGACCGGAGGGTGAGCCGACCCCAGCCGCCACCGAGCCGGCTGCTACCGCCGACGAGGAACCCGGGCGGGAGGAGCCAGAGGCCGAGGAACCCGAGGAAGACGAGGAAGACGAGGAAGACGAGCCCGCCCTGCAACCCCCGGAAGACGCAGTCAGCGAGGCCGCATTCGTCACCCCGTCGGGCAACATCTGGTGCGAACTCGGCGCCGACTCCGCCACTTGCACGATCGGCTCGCACTCCTACAGCGTTCCGGATCAGCCCTGTGACGGCCCGTACGGCCGGGTGCTGCAGGTGTCCGAGGACGAGGCGACGCTGCCGTGCCTGAGCGAGGAGCCGGCCACCTCCGCCCCGGACGGCCTGGCCGAACTCGACTACGGCGAGTCCACCGTCGTGAACGACTTCTGGTGCACCAGCGAGGAGAGCGGGGTGACCTGCTACTCGGTGATGAGCGGTCGCGGCTTCTCCGTGGCTCGGGCCAACTACACCACCTTCTGACGGGTCCGCTCCGGGGAGTGCCCGGCGGCGACTCCGGGTCGGTGCGGGCAGCGGCCTCGCCCAGCCCGACCCGGACCGCGGCGCCATCTCAGTATCCGAGAGGGCCGGGCCGGCGGTTCCGATTCCACCACGAGAGTGATCCACTGCTGGCATGCCTTCGATCGACTGCGCCACGGACCGGGCCGCCGTGCCCGGAGCGTCGTCATGGGCTGCACCGAGGTGTACCGGCGGGATGCGAATGCCCATCCCGCCCCGCGCCCCGCACCCCTGATCGAAGAAGGACACCGCACATGGCCGTCGTCACCGGCACCCCCTGGGATCTGGCCCTGGACCAGAGCGCCTACCCGGCCCGGGCCCGCACCCCCTCCTCCTCCGGATCGCGCGCACCCACGGCGCTCCGCACGCGCGCACCCCGTCTGTTCGCGGCTCGGACCGGCCCCGCCCGCGGAGCTCAGGCGGCCCCGGAGGCGATCACGCCCAGAGCCGCCTACCAGGACGCGTTGCACGGCAGGGCCGTTCTGGTGGACATCCGGCCGGCGTGGCACCGGGCCCGTGATGGCCAGTTGACCGGCAGCGCACCGGGCGGCGTCACACCCGAGGTGGTGCAGATCGAGGCGCACCTGCTCATCACCTGGTTGGTGCGCCACCGCGAGGGTGGCGGCGCGATCCTGGTCAGCACGGACGGCGTGGAGGCCGCCGCGCTCGCCCAGGCGCTGGGCGAGGTGGACCTGGCTCGTCCGGCGTTCCTGGCCGGGGGCTTCGAGGAGTGGCGCGCAGCCGGCCTGGCCACCGGTTGAGCAGCCGGCGGGTGAGTCGCGGGCGTGCTGGACGCGGGTGCGCCCAGCACGCGGCACAATGGAAGCCATGCGCATCCACATCGCGGCGGATCACGCCGGCTACGAACTGAAGACCGTCCTCCTGCAGCACCTGCGCACCGCCGGCCACGACGTCGTCGACCACGGTGCCCATTCCTATGACGCCGAGGACGACTACCCGGCGTACTGCTTCGCTGCCGCCGAGGCCACGGTCGCGGAGCCGGGCTCGCTGGGATTGGTGATCGGCGGCAGCGGCAATGGCGAACAGATCGCGGCGAACAAGGTCGACGGCGCGCGGGCGGCCCTGGTCTGGGGCGTGGAAACGGCCACCCTCGCCCGCGCCCACAACGACGCCAACGTCGCCGGCATCGGTGCCCGCCAGCACACCGAGGCCGAGGCGATCGAGATCGTTGAGGCGTTCCTGGCCGAGCCGTTCAGCGGCGCCGAGCGCCACCAGCGCCGCATCGACCTGGTCGGCGACTACGAGTCGTCGCGCTGACGCAGTTCCACCCGGCGATGGTGGGGTTGGCGAACTGCGGTGCGCCGCAATAGCGCCACGATCGCCACGTGCAGGGGCACCAGCACGAGCACCAGCAGTGGGAGCACCCCGGTCGCCCATACGTAGCCGCCCACCAGCACCGCCAATGCTGCGGTCGCGGCCAGGTCGGCCAGGTCCCGGTCCTGGTGACGGGTGATCGTCGCGGAATCGCGCGCCACCTCACCCTCCCGGGTGTCCTGGGCCAGCAGCGCCCGCAGCCGCCACAGGCGTACGGCCTCGGCGGCGAAGGCACCGGTCAGGTAGCCCACCGCGATCGCGGCGGCAAACGTCCAAACCATCGGATCCATCCGCGCGGCGATCGCGGCCAACGCGGGCGTCAGCGCCGCCGCGAGGAGTGCCCCGAGCATCAGCGCCCGGGTCCGCCCCAGCCGGCTTGCCAGAAGCGCCGAGGTGAGCACCCCTGCCCGGTACTCAGCGCCCACAGGGCGATGCCGGCAGCGAGACCGGCCGCCGCCGCGGGGGTCGGCAGGGCCAACAGGATCGTCAGTATCGCCGCGACCACCATCACCGCGCGTGCGGCGACGGCGTACAGCAGCGCACGACGCCGGGACCGAGCGTGCTCGGCACTGTCCAGATGGACGTGATCATCGGTGTCGCCGCAGTGGACGCAGGCGGTGCTGTGACTCATCCCCTCTAGGGTAGGCCGGGATGGACGCCGCGGAAGACCCGCCCAGCGCGGGGGAGGAGTACGCCGACCTGGTGTTGGACCTGGTGGCCCAGATCCCCCCGGGCCGGGCCAGCAGTTACGGCGCGATCGCCGACGCCGCCCGGGTCCTGACCGGACGCGGCTCGGCGCGAACTGTGGGCCGGATCATGTCCATCCATGGCCACCAGGTGCCCTGGTGGCGGGTGGTTCCGGCCACTGGGTTGGTACCGGAGCACTTGCGCGAGCGGGCCGCGGTGCACTACCGCAACGAAGGGACCGCGCTTCGCAGCGCGGATCCCCTCCGGGTGGATCTACGGGGGGCGGGCTGGCAGCCCGGGCTCTGACTCAGATGTACAGGGCCGGGTCCTCCAGGTCCCCGAACGCCGACGTCGTCGGCCGGTTGCGCACCTGCCCGGGGACCCCCACCACCACCGAGTTCGCCGGTACGTCCCGCACCACGACCGCGTTGGCGCCGACCTGGACGTCATCACCGAGGGTGATCGGGCCGAGGACCTTCGCTCCGGCACCGATCATCACCCGGTCGCCGACGGTGGGGTGACGCTTGCCCTTGGACATCGAGCGCCCACCCAGGGTGGAGGTGTGAAACATGAGGACGTCATCACCGACCACCGCGGTCTCCCCGACCACGACACCCATCCCGTGGTCGATGAAGAAGCGCCGTCCGATCGCCGCACCGGGGTGGATCTCCACCCCGGTGAATATCCGGGCGAAGTGGGAGATGAGCCGCGCGGGCAACTTGGCCGGGCCACCCAGGTTCCACAGATGGTGGGCCAGCCTGTAGATCCACAGGGCGTGCACGCCCGGGTAGGTCAGCGCAACTTCGACAGAAGTCCGGGCGGCCGGGTCGCGCTGCTTGGCCGTCTCGAGGTCCTCGCGCACCCGCGCGCGCACCCCGGACCAGGTGGTGCCGGAGGCTGCGGGGTGCATCGCTGCGGTGTGGGTGATGTAGGGGTAACTCATTCGGCGAGGTCGGCGTACAGGATGGTGGACAGGTACCGCTCACCGAAGGAGGGGATCACCACCACGATGGTCTTGCCCTCGTTCTCCGGACGCGCGGCCACCTGCAGCGCGGCGTCGATCGCGGCACCGGAGGAGATGCCGACCAGCAAACCTTCCTCGGTCGCCGCGCGCCGGGCCTGCTTGACCGCGGTCTGGGCGTCGACGTCGATCACCTCGTCGTAGACGGAGGTGTCCAGGATCTCCGGGACGAAGTTGGCGCCCAGGCCCTGGATCTTGTGCGGCCCGGGGTCTCCGCCGTTGAGGATCGGGGACTCGGCCGGCTCCACCGCGATGATCTGCACCTGCGGCTTGCGCTCCTTGAGTACCTGGCCGACTCCGGTGATCGTGCCACCGGTGCCGATCCCGGAGACGAAAATGTCGATCTCGCCGTCGGTGTCGTTCCAGACCTCCTCGGCGGTGGTCTTGCGGTGGATGGCGGGATTGGCTTCGTTGGCGAACTGGCGGGCCAGAACGGCGCCCTCACGCTCGGCCGCCACCTGCTCCGCCTTGGCCACAGCCCCCTTCATGCCCTCCGAGCCGGGGGTGAGGATGAGCTCGGCGCCGTAGGCCTTGAGCAGCATCTTGCGCTCGTTGGACATGGTCTCGGGCATGGTCAGCACGACGTTGTAGCCACGGGCAGCACCGACGAAGGCCAGCGCGATACCGGTGTTCCCACTGGTGGCCTCCACGATGGTGCCACCCGGGGGGAGTTCACCGGAGGCTTCGGCCGCGTCGACGATCGACACCCCGATCCGGTCCTTCACGCTGGAGGCGGGGTTATAGAACTCGAGCTTGGCCAGCACGGTGGCCCCAAGTCCCTCGGTGAGTTTGTTCAACCGCACCAGCGGCGTGTTACCGACCAGGTCGGTGGCGTTGTCGTAGATGCGAGCCATAGGTTTCCTCCTGTTCGGCGGGCACCGTTCTGCGCCCGGACGAGATTCCGCTGCCAGCCTGCCATGCTCGGCGCCCGATGTCGTCGCCAGCCCGGATCGTCTCGAATCACGAACGCGAGCCGCAGTTCCTGCGAACGCGAGCCGCAACTCATCCCGGGCGACGGCTGCCACCCGCTACAGCCAGGGAGGGCACGGGTTTATTCCTTGACCACCTTGCTTCAACTGTTACAGTTCTTATATAACAGTCAGATGTTGATCCGGGTCGACCAGTCGAGCGAGACGCCCCTGTTCGAGCAGGTGGCGGCCTCGGTACGGGCCGGCGCGGCCGCAGGCCGGATCCGGCCCGGCGAACGGCTGCCCTCGGCCAGGGAGGTGGCCGCCGCACTGGATGTCAACCTGCACACCGTGCTGAAGGCCTACCAGGACCTGCGCGATGAGGGTCTGGTGACGATGCGCCGTGGCAGGGGCGCAGTGCTGACAGAAGCCGCGGGCCAACTGGCCCAGATCCATCGCGACGTTCTCGACCTCGTCGAACGGGCCCGGGCCCTGGGTTTGTCCACCGAAACACTTGCCTCGATCGTGAAGGAGCTCTCCGATGACCGCTGAACCCACCAGCAACGGCACGGTCAGCAGGTTCGGCCTCGTCACCATCCTGATCCCGGCGATGCTGACGGCCGCGGCCGTGATCGTCCAGGTGGCCATTGCCCCCGCACTACCGAACCCGGTGGCCATCCATTGGGACGCCGCCGGCGCGCCCGATGGGTTCGCTCCGCTATGGACCGTGATTGCGGTGACCGTGCTGACCGGCTTCGGTGTGCCCGCGCTCATGGGCCTGAGCGCCCTGCCGGGGCTCAAACTGGGTGATCAGGGCGTGACCTACCGGTTCCTGGGCGCCACCGCAGCCGGACTGTCGGCGATGCTCACGGTGCTGAGCACCTGGTCGCTGATGGTCCAGCGGGGCCTGGACGATGCGACACAGGTCGCCACGATCACCCCGGCGGTGCTGATCAGTTCGCTGGTGGGACTGGCCGCCGGGGCCGGTGGCTGGTTCGCCCAACCGCACATGCCTGCGGTCACCAAGCCGGAACGCTCCTCCGAACCCCTCGATCTTGCTGAGGGAGAGGACGTGGCCTGGCTACGCGTCACGACCTTGGGCGGATCGGGCATGGGCATCCTCGCGGTCAGCCTGGTCGCGCTGCTGCTGGGCACCATCGCGGCCTGGTTGATCCCCACCGACCCGACGATGCCGTGGATCCTCACCGGCACGCTGGCGATCCTGATGGTGGCCGCCGCCGTAACCGGGGCATTCCGGGTCCGCGCGGGCCGGGATGGGCTCACCGTGACCTCGCTGGTGGGATTGCCCCGGTTGCGGGTGCCGCTGGCGGACATCGACTCCGTCGGTGTGGTGGATGTCAATCCGGCCGGGGAGTTCGGGGGAGTGGGTCTGCGGTTCGTGCCGGGACGGTTCGGAGTGGTGCTGCGCACCGGAGAGGCCATCCAGGTCACCCGCCGCAACGGGCGCCAGTTCGTGGTGACGGTCGACGACGCCGCTACCGCCGTGGCGGTGTTGGCGGCCTATCGGGTGCGCAGCCGCGCGGACACCCGGGAGAATGGGTGAGGAGCCGACCGGACGTCGCGTGCACGGGCCGGCAGGATGCGGGGGCGGCGGTCCGGGTGTGCGCGGTGCCACATCGGCGACGCATCGCTGTCGGGGTCGGGATGTGGGTATGATGTCCCGGGCGCAGCGTGACTGGCAATCCTTGCTGCGGCGTGCAATCCGGTCCGAACGGACCAGCGCACGCGCCTGACTCGTTGTCTGGGCCTTGTCCGGAGCCACCAGCCCGCTGGCAACCAGAGCCCGCGCCGTCGAACTACGTAGGAAGCAGACATGAAGAAGGACATTCACCCGGAGTACCACCAGGTGGTGTTCCGCGACATCTCCGCCGACTTCTCGATCCTGACGAAGTCCACCATCACCTCGGAGAACACCGTGGAGTGGGAGGACGGCAACACCTACCCGGTGGTCGACGTCGACATCTCCGCCGCTTCGCACCCGTTCTACACGGGCAAGCAGAAGATCATGGACACCGCGGGCCGGGTGGAGAAGTTCCGCCGCCGCTACGCCAAGCCCGAGGGCAAGTAGGCGTCCCCGCTCGGTGACCCACGCCGTCGGCCCTTCGTGGCCGGGGCGACCATCACACAGACAACTCTCGACGGAAGGGGAGGTAGGGCTCATGGCAGTTCCCAAGCGCAAGCTCTCGCGCAGCAACACCCGCTCGCGCCGCTCGCAGTGGAAGACCAAGGCCGCGGACCTCGTACCCGTCCGCGCCGGCGGGCGTGAGGTCAGGGTGCCGCGGCGCCTGGCCCGCGCCGTCGAGCGTGGCCTGGTCGATACCGACGACTGAGTCGGCCACCGCACGGATTCCAGGGCCGTCACCCCAGCGGGTGGCGGCCCTGAGTCGTCCCTACCTCCCGGGGCTTGCACGTGGGGCTGCGCCATCCTTGCGGCAGCAGCAGCGTGCCCGCAGACGGCGCGCCCCACGCGCACCGCGTCGGAGACCGTCGGGGCCCGGCCCACGTCGATGTGGGCACGGCCTGCTCCGACCTCATGGAGCGGGTGACGAGAATCGAACTCGCACCATCTGCTTGGAAGGCAGAGGCTCTACCATTGAGCTACACCCGCGTGCGGCAGCAATTCTACATCCTTCGCGCGGCCGATCGAGCAGCCCCCTTCGGTGGTGCCGGGTAGGGGGTTGGCAGGGATAGAATCCCTGATTGGCGCCGTGTGGTTGCCTCGGGATGTGGCGCAGGTTGGTAGCGCGTCCGCTTTGGGAGCGGAAGGTCGCAGGTTCAAATCCTGTCATCCCGACCAGCAGGACAGGTCTCAGCCCTTCGCATCGAGAGGTGAGGCCGAAGCGCCGCTGAGCGATGTCGCGACGATGAGGTCGCGCACCGCGCCCTCGTCGCCGGACACGCGCACATCCGGCAGTTCCTCGAGTGGGACATCCCCGATCACGCACGCCCTCCAGTCCCGGGTGGTGGCTGAGGCCTGCGCATCGGTCCGTTGCGGTTCCGGCGACCGCTCGATGGTCGTGGCTCGCGCGGTCATCCGCGCCGTATAGGTGACCGGTTGGGCGTCCGGCCGCCTGGAGTCGGTGAGCACCAACGCGACACATCGCTCACCTCGGCCCCTGGAGGCCGGCCGTGCGTGGGCGCGCATCGCGAGGGTCACGGTGTCGGGGCTCATATCCGCCTCGCGGGGCAGTGCGGGCGATGTCACGGCCCACCGGGACAGAGCCGTGTTGACGGCTTCCAGTCGGTAGCCCCATTCGGTCAGTTCGTAGACGTCGATGCGCCCTGGTCCGGGCCAGCGGCGTCGTTGCGCGATGCCGCTGGCCTCCAGGTGATGCAGGCGCTGGGTCAGGACGGTGGGCCCGATACCGATGACGTCTCGCTGGATGTCGGAGAAGCGCTTGGGCCCCAGTAGGAGTTCCCGAACGACGATCATCGTCCACCGTTCGCCGATGAGGTCGAGTGCGTGGGCGGCGGCGCAGCCGTCGTTGTACGAGCCGTATGACCTTCGGGATGCCATTGACACATGTTACTACTGATCCTGTAGCGTGCACTATGCTATCCGTAGTGACACCGGTAGGTGGCACCCACACCCGAGGAGGAGCCAGCATGGGGGCATTGGCGGCGGCTCCGGCGTCGCGAGGAGGGAAACTAACACCATGGGGAGAAGCGACGGCGGCCTGTGGGCGCTGATGCGGGCCGAGCGGGCCGCGCTGGCGGAGGACCTGTCGACCCTCAGTGCGGACCAGTGGCGACACGACACCTTGTGCGGGCAGTGGGACGTCGAGCAGGTCGTCGCGCACCTCACGGCGGCCGCCAGCCTGAACCAGTGGCAGTGGCTACGGAGCATGTGTGGCGCACGTTTTCGTCCCGACGTCCACAACGAGCGGCGGCTCACCGAGTACCGCGGCGACACTCCCGCCGCAACGCTCGACCGGTTCCGTGCTGTGATCGGTAGCACCACGGCACCGTCCGGCCACACCGCGGCCTATCTCGGTGAGGTCGTCGTGCACTGCCAGGACGTCCGCTGGCCGTTGGGGCTGCCCAGGAGGCCCAGCATCGAGGCGCTGACGCCCGTGGCCGACTTCTTCGCCCGACGGGACTTCGCCGTCGCCAGCCACACGCGGGCGGCCGGTCTGCACCTGCGGGCGGACGATGGGCCGTTCGCCACTGGCTCCGGACCGCTGGTCACCGGTTCTACCCTCGCCTTGGTGATGAGCATGGCCGGCCGCGCACCGTACCTCGACCAGCTCCACGGGCCAGGAGTGCCGATCCTGCAGGCACGCCTGGACGGCAGCACAGCCTGAACCACCGTCGCAGGGCTCACCATCCGCGCGAACCCATCACCTCACGAAAGGGCGCAATGACCGACTTCCCGCAGAACCTCGACCACACCTTCACCGCTCCGATCGGCGTCGACGTCAAAGGAGAAGTCTGGTCGTGCGTCGAGATGCCGGGCTCAGCCGGGTTCTTCGGGACCAGGAAGAGCGTGCGGGTAGACGCCAGCGTGGACGAGATCCCGATGCCCGACGTCGGACTGATGGTCACCGGTCGTGGCGGACACATGCTCTCACTCAGTGCCGCGATGCGTAAGCGGCTCGGCAAGAGCCTGGGCGACGACGTCGTCGTTCACCTGCAACGCCGTCTCCGCTGAGCTCAAGCCTGCCCGTTCAGGTATCCCGCCAGGCGGGTATGGCGCTCGGCACTGGCTTCGTTCAGGCCGGTGATGGTCACACTCTTGCCCTTGTCCCGGTACTTCTGCGTGATGGCATCCAGGGTCGCGACGGTCGAAGCGTCCCAGATGTGGGATCTGGACAGGTCGATGACGACGTTCGCGGGGTCACCGGTGTAGTCGAACTGGTAGATCAGGTCGTTGGAGGAGGCCCACAGCAATTCACCGACCACGCCGTACACGCGGGTGTTCTCATCCGGGCGGTCCAGTTCGACCACGTGGGTCAGGTGGGCCACCCGGTTGACGAACATGACGGCTGCGACCACGACACCGGCGAGCACCCCGTAGGCGAGGTTCCCGGTGGCCACCGTGATCACCACGGTGGTGACCATGACCGCGGTCTCGCTCTTGGGCATCCGGCGCAGCGTGCGCAGTCGCACCGAGTGCCAATCGAAGGTTCCTACCGAGACCATGATCATCACGGCCACCAGGGCAGCCATCGGGATCTGCCCGATGACATCGCCGAAGCCCACCACCAGGATGAGCAGGAAGACCCCGGCCAGGAAGGTGGAGATGCGGGTGCGGGCGCGGGATTCCTTGACGTTGATCATGGTCTGGCCGATCATCGCGCATCCGCCCATGCCACCGAAGAAGCCGGTGATGATGTTCGCCACGCCCTGCCCCCAGGACTCGCGGGTCTTGTTGGAGTGGGTGTCGGTGATGTCATCGACCAGCTTGGCCGTCATCAGCGACTCCATCAGCCCCACCAGGGCCATCCCGATGGCGAACGGGGCGATGATCCGCAACGTCTCCAGCGTCATGGGCACATCGGGCAGGAACAGCGTCGGCAAGGAGTCGGGCAGTTCCCCCTCGTCGGCCACATCGGGCACCCGCAGGGAGAACGCCAGCGTCACCGCCGTGAGCACCACGATCGCCACCAACGGGGCGGGCACCACGGTGGTGAGTTTGGGCAGGAACACCAGGACTCCGATGCCGACGGCGACCATCAGGTACACCATCCAGGAGACCCCGGTCAGATAGGGCACCTGGGCGAGGAAGATCAGGATCGCCAGGGCGTTGACGAACCCGACCATCACGCTGCGCGGTATGAACCGCATCAACCGGGCCACCCCGAGCACACCGAAGAGCACCTGGATGATCCCGGCCAGGATCACCGTGGCGATCAGGTAGTCCATCCCGTGCTCGCGCATCACCGGGGCGATCACCAGCGCGACCGCGCCGGTGGCCGCCGAGATCATCGCCGGCCGGCCTCCCACGAAGGCGATCGAGACCGCCATCGTGAAGGAGGCGAACAGCCCCACCCGCGGGTCCACCCCGGCGATGATGGAGAAACTGATCGCCTCCGGAATCAGTGCCAGGGCCACCACCAGCCCGGCCAGCACCTCGGTGCGCAACCTCCGCGGGTTCCGAAGCGCCCCGAGCACGGAGGTGACGTCCTCCGTACGGGCCTGACGCCGCTGCATCGGGGTGCGCCGCGGTGGACGCGGCGCAGCAGAGGATGAGGTCATGACAACTCCGTGCTCGTGGTGGATGCCCGACGTCCTGGGCGGATCGCCGGACACGGGCCGGGCGGGACGGGGCGCACCGGGACGAGGCCCGGCCCAGCGCTCAACCCTACCCACCCGATTCGCCGGAGCGCCCACGGGCCGTGGGTGGGGACCTCTGGTGAGGAACGGCGTCACGGGCCGGCAGCGCCCTGGCCGGCGAACAGTGCCCTACGGCCGGGGTCTGCGGGATGTCTGCGCCACCAGCGCCAGCACCGAGGCGGCCGTCACGACGGTGATAGCCAGGGGGAGCGAACTGGCCGAGCTCATCGCGCCGATCGCCGGGCTCAGACCGATCGCGGTCACGCGAATGGACAGTGCGATCCAGGTCACCCCGCTATGCGGGCGAAGACCCGGAACCTGATCGGCGCGGGCGAAAGCCAACGGGATGGTGATGGCGCTGCTCAACCCGGCCAGTGCCAGCCCGGCGACCGTCAGGGTTGCCGACGGCACCCAGGCCAGCAGCAGCAGGCCGGCGATCATGCCGATCAGGCTGGTCATCAGCGCGGTGTGCTCCCCGACCCGGTCCACGAACCGGTCTCCGAGCATCCGTCCGATGAACTGCGCGATGAGCAGCGCGCTCAGCCCGATCCCGGCGGAACCAAGCGCCACTCCTCGTTCGGTGGCCAGGAGCACGGCGGACCAGTTGTTGCCCACGTCCTCCACCGACATCCCGGCCAGTGCCAGCAGCCCCAGGGGCAACAGCAGCCGGAGCGAGAACCAGTTCGGACGCCGCGAGGCCCGCATCGGTGCGTCACCTGATCCTTCGCCTCTACCGGTGCCGTCAGTGACTGCGGTGCTGCGATCCGGGAGGAACGCCCGGCCGGCCACCGTCATCGCGGCCACGCAGGCCAGCCCCCAGCCACCAAGGTGAATCGGCAACGGCACCGCTGCGGTGGCCGCGAGGGTGCCGACCACGCCGCCGGCTGCCGCCCCCACGCTCCACCCGGCGTGCATCGAGTTCAGCACCGAGGAGCCCCGAGCGGCCTGCACGGCCAGGCCCTGGGCGTTCTGGGCCACGTCCACGATGGCATCGGCCCACCCGGCCAGGGCCAACCCGGCCAGCACCAGCCAGACGTTGCCCGCACTCACCCCGAGGGTGGCCAGGAACAGGCAGACGGCGACCCAGGCGGTGCCGGCGGTCGTGGTGGCCCGCGTGCCGATCCGGCGCAGCACGATCCCGGGCAGGTTCAATGCCGCCGCGGCGCCGACGGCGTATCCGGCCACGAGCAGCCCGAAGGTGGCATCGGAGAGGGCGAGCAGACCCTTGACCTCGGCGTACCGGGCCAGCAGCGTCGCCGGGAGTGCGCCGTTGGTGGCGAAGGCGATGGTGACCGCGACCCGGGCGCGGCGGACGTCGGTGGGCACGCTCGGCAGCCTTGCATCAGCGCCTCGTGCGGGCCAAATCGTCACCCCACCTAGTTGAAGGGGCACGGGCCTGCTGTGAGACGTGCTACCCGGCCACGCGGGCACTGGTAGTGGGCGGGTAGGATGGATCCGCTGCGCGTGTCGGTGAGCCCTGCCATGCCCAGGTTTCTGTGCCGTCCGCTGTCTTGACATGGGTGGCGTCAGGACCGAGAGCGGGCCCACGGCGGGTGCAGGCCACCGACGCCGGCCCTGAAGACCCCAAGTGAGACATGGAGCCAATCAAAGTGAAGAGCGCAGTCGAGAACCTCGACCAGACCCGCGTGAAGCTGACCGTGGAGGTCCCGCTCACCGACCTGCAACCCAGCCTGGACCGGGCGTACAAGGAGGTCGCCCAGCAGGTCAGCATCCCCGGCTTCCGCAAGGGCAAGGTGCCCCCGCGCATCATCGACCAGCGCGTCGGTAAGGCTGTGGTGATGGAGCAGGCGGTGAACGAGGCGCTGCCGGGGCTCTACCGCGACGCGGTGGTGGAGGCCGGGATCAAGCCGATCGGCCAGCCCTCCGTCGAGGTCACCGGACTGCCGGGGGTCGCTGAGTCCGAGGACCTGGTCTTCACCGCCGAGGTGGATGTGCGCCCGGAGATCACCCTGCCGGACCTGTCCGAGATCACCCCTCACCGTCGACGACGTGGAGGTCACCGATGAGGACGTGGAGACCGAACTGACGACCCTGCGCGAGCGGTACGCCACTCTGGTCGGTGTGGAGCGGCCGGCTGCGGACGGGGACTTCGTCACGCTGGACCTGACCGCCACCATCGAGGAGGAGGAGATCGACTCGGTCTCCGGTGTCTCCTACCAGATCGGCGCCGGCAACATGCTCGAGGGACTCGACGAGGCGCTGACCGGGCTCTCCGCCGGGGAGACCACCACGTTCTCCTCCGCGCTGGTGGGCGGGGACCATGCCGGTGAGGACGCCGAGGTCACCGTGACCGCCAGCGTGATCAAGGAGCAGGAGCTGCCCGAGGTCGATGACGACTTCGCCCAGATGGCTTCCGAGCACGACACCGTCGAGGAGCTCAAGGAGTCGCTGCGCACCCAGGCCGCCGACGCCAAGCGCAACGAGCAGGCGATCCAGGCCCGCGACAAACTGATCGAGCACCTGCAGGAGGCCGCCGACTTCCCGATCCCCACCGGTGTGGTGGAGGACGAGGTCACCCGACACCTGGCCGCCGAGGGTCGCGAGGACGACACCGAGCACGGCGAGGAAGTGCGGGTGGAGACCACCGAGGGGCTGCGCCGGCAGTTGCTGCTGGATGTCCTGGCTGAGCAGGTCGACGTCAAGATCGGTCAGAACGAGGTGCTGGAGTTCATGCTGAACACCGCCCGTCAGTACCAGATGGACCCCAACGAACTCATCAAGAACGCCTCCGAGAACGGGCAGATGCCTTCCTTCATCGCCGAGGTCACCCGGAACAAGTCGGTCGCCACCGCGCTGCGGCAGGTCAAGGTGGTGGACTCCACCGGGGCCGAGGTGGACCTGACCGACTACATCGGTTCCGATGAGGAGGACGCCCAGATGGAGGCCGAGGCGCAAGCCGCGGCTGTCCAGGCCGCCGCAGGCCCGGCCACCGAGTTGGTGGACGTGGACCTGGACGAGGGCGACGACGACGCGGCCGCCGAGGCGGTCGAGGGCACCGACGCCGGGGACCAGACCGAGGAAGCCGAACCGAGCAAGGACTGATCCGCTCGTCGGCTGCTGCGCCGACAGCGAAACCGACCCGCCGCCGGCATGGCTTTGCCGGCGGCGGCGTTAGTGTCAACAGCAGGAGTTTTCCAGCCCGTCGACGATCAGGAGAAGGTACGTGAGCGAGATGCCTAAGGCTGCCTCGGCCGATTCCAAGAACTTCGCCCTTGGTGACCACATCTACAGCCGTCTCATGTCCGAGCGCATCATCTGGCTCGGTTCGGACGTGCGTGATGACAACGCCAACCAGATCTCTGCGCAGATGATGCTGCTCGCCGCAGAGGACCCGGACAAGGACATCTGGCTGTACATCAATTCACCCGGCGGTTCGATCACCGCCGGCATGGCCATCTACGACACCATGCAGTTCATCAAGCCCGACGTGGCCACCGTGGCCATGGGTATGGCAGCCTCGATGGGTCAGTTCCTGCTGTCCTCGGGAACTCCGGGGAAGCGGTTCGCCACCCCGCACGCACGGGTGATGATGCACCAGCCCTCCGGTGGGATCGGTGGCACGGCCACCGACATCAAGATCCACGCCGAATTGATCCTGCACATGAAGAAGGTCATGGCGGAGTTGATCGCCGAGCAGACCGGCAAGAGCGTTGAGCAGATCAACCGCGACTCCGACCGGGACCGCTGGTTCACCGCCGAGGAGGCCCTGGAGTACGGCTTCATCGACGAGGTGGTCTCCTCCGCCAAGTCCGTCGGCAACTGATCAGTCCACCCAAGACCAGGAGATGCACACGTGAACATCCCCCACATCCAGGGCTTCGGTGGCCGGGCCGCCAGCCCCTCTTCCCGCTATGTGCTGCCCCAGTTCGAGGAGCGCACCGCCTACGGCTTCAAGCGCCAGGACCCCTACACCAAACTGTTCGAGGATCGAATCATCTTCCTCGGGGTGCAGGTCGATGACGCCTCGGCCGACGACGTGATGGCCCAGTTGCTGGTCCTGGAGGCCCAGGACCCGGACAGCGACATCATCATCTACATCAACTCACCCGGTGGTTCCTTCACCGCGATGACGGCGATCTACGACACCATGCAGTACATCAAGCCGCAGGTGCAGACGGTGGTGCTGGGCCAGGCCGCCTCCGCCGCCGCGGTGCTGCTGGCGGCCGGGACGCCGGGCAAGCGGCTGGCGTTGCCGAACGCTCGCGTGCTCATCCACCAGCCTGCGATGGAGGGCGGCTACGCCCAGGCTTCCGACATCGAGATCCACGCGAACGAGATGCTGCGTATGCGCGAGTGGCTCGAGGCCACCCTGGCCAAGCACTCCAGCACGCCCCAGGAACAGATCACCCAGGACATCGAGCGGGACAAGATCCTCTCTGCCGCCGAGGCGCTGGATTACGGTCTGGTCGACCAGGTCCTGGAGAGCCGCAAGGCCCCGTTGCCGGAACTGGGCCCCGGAGACGACGCCTGACCGGGTCTGTTCCCACCGCCTCCCTCCGGTCCCGTCCGACCGCCGAGCGCCCCGCCCGCGACTACCGCCGGCGGGGCGCTCCGCATCGGCGCCCCGCGTCGTCGTCCGCTGCCGTGCCGGGCGCCGGCCCGCAGCGCCGGCGGGGACATGGACGCACCAGACACGCGCTGAGCCTGCGCCCGCCCATCCCGACCGCGCCGTAGAGTGCAAGAGGCGCTTCCCACCTCGTGAACACAGCGCGATGTGGGAGGGGCGGCTTAGAATTGATCGAGCGCACGATCCGCAGCACCCGCTGGTGCGGACCCAAACTCCACGTCAGGAAGGCGGCACCCATGGCACGAGTCGGAGAGGGCGCTGACCTGCTCAAGTGCTCCTTCTGCGGGAAGAGCCAGAAGCAGGTGGTCAAACTGATCGCCGGCCCCGGTGTCTACATCTGCGATGAGTGCATCGAGTTGTGCAACGAGATCATCGAGGAGGAACTGGCCGAAGCCGGGGAACTCGGCCTGGTGGACCTGCCCAAGCCCAAGGAGATCTACACCTTCCTGGAGGAGTACATCGTGGGCCAGGACAGTGCCAAGAAGGCACTGGCGGTGGCGGTGTACAACCACTACAAGCGCGTCCAATCCGGTGAGGCCCCCGGCGGCGCCGACGACGACGGTGTGGAGTTGAGCAAGTCCAACATCCTCATGGTCGGTCCCACCGGGTGCGGTAAGACCGAACTGGCCCGCACGCTCGCGAAGATGCTGAACGTGCCGTTCGCGATCGCCGACGCCACCGCCCTCACTGAGGCCGGGTACGTGGGCGAGGACGTGGAGAACATCCTTCTCAAACTGATCCAGGCCGCCGACTTCGATGTGAAGAAGGCCGAGACCGGGATCATCTACATCGACGAGATCGACAAGATCGCCCGCAAGTCCGAGAACCCCTCCATCACCCGCGACGTCTCCGGAGAGGGCGTGCAACAGGCACTGCTGAAGATCCTGGAGGGCACCCAGGCTTCGGTGCCGCCGCAGGGTGGTCGCAAGCACCCGCACCAGGAGTTCCTGACCATCGACACCACCAACGTGCTGTTCATCGTGGCCGGGGCCTTCGCCGGACTGGACGACATCATCTCCTCCCGGGCGGGTAAGCGCGGGATCGGTTTCGGCTCCCCGCTCAAGAGCGCCGACACCATGGGGATGATCGAGGACGTCATGCCCGAGGACCTGCTCAAGTACGGGCTGATCCCGGAGTTCATCGGGCGCCTGCCGGTGGTGGCCACCGTGAGCCCGCTCGACGTGGCGGCGCTGAAGCAGATCATCACCGAACCGCGCAACGCCCTCGTGAAGCAGTACAAGCGAATCTTCGAACTCGACGGCGTGGAACTGGAGTTCACCGACGACGCCATCGAGGCGGTGGCCGAACAGGCCGAGTTGCGTGGCACCGGCGCCCGGGCGCTGCGCTCGATCATGGAGGAAGTGCTCCAGCCGGTGATGTTCGACATCCCCTCCCGGGAGGACATCGCCCGGGTGGTGATCACCCGTGAGGTGGTGCTGGAGAACGTCAACCCGACCCTTGTCCCGCGGGACCGGGACACCAAGGAAGAACCGCGCGAGAAGAGCGCCTGACCGTAACCCTACTCGCGGCTCGGTCCCGCTCGGCAGGGCGGTTGGGGGAGTGGAGGTGTCCCCGTGGACCAGTCCGGGATCGATGTGACGGTTCCCCCGAGCGGAACCGCCTGCGCGGAGTGTCTCGCCGACGGCGGGTGGTGGATGCACCTGCGCCGGTGCGCCCAGTGCGGCCATATCGGTTGTTGCGACAGTTCACCCAGCCGGCACGCCACCGCCCATTATGAGTCGACCGGGCATCGCTATATCCGGTCCTTCGAGCCGCACCAATCCTGGTACTGGGACTATCGCACCGAGCAGCGGATCACCGGGCCGGACCTGGCCCCGCCGCAGCATCGCCCACCGGAGCAGCCCGCCCCCGGTCCGCGCGGTGCCGTACCGCCGGACTGGCGCGACCACGTGCGCTGATCGAAGACCGGCGGCCTCTCGAGTCGCGAGCCGGCGCAGGCGTTGTTTGACTGGCACCGGACCTATCCCGAGACGCAGGAGGTTACCGATGCGACTGCAACTTCCGGACCTGCCCACCGATACCGCCGTGGTGACCGTGGTGTTCGACGCCACCCGCACCGGACCGAAGGCGCAGGAGGAGATGGACGCCCGCTGGCGCTCGCTGTCCTCGCAGTTGTCCGAGCAGGGTGCGAGTGCGGAGTTGCTGGAGGTCCTGGCCGAGCGAGTCCGGGAGAACACCGGCGCCTCCGGGACCCATGGGCGCATCCTGGTCGCCACCACCGAGGGCGTGCAGATCGACCGCCTGCTCTCCGAGCCGCCCGCAACGGACTCAGCGGTACTGGGCCGCGGTGTGGATGTGCTCTCGCTGGCGTGGCAGGCCGATGACACCGTGCGGGCGGTCCTGGTGGAGGTGGACCGCTCCGGCGCCGACCTGAGCACCCTGGACACCTCCACGGCCGCGGACCGCTCCGCCGAGCGCACCGTTACCGGGGACCAGGACGAGCTGACCAAGAACCGCGAAGGCGGCCTGGCACATCGCCGCATCCACTCCCGCGCGGAGGACTCCTTCGAGCGCAATGCCACGCAGATCGCGGAGGAGATCGAGCGCTACGTGCGCAGCAAACAGCCCGAACTGGTGCTGCTGACCGGTGAACTCCGGATGGTGGCGCTCCTGCGTGAGGCCGCCACCGAACAGGTCGCCGGAATCACGCACGTGCTCGAATCCGGTTCCAGAGCAGACGGGGTGCACGAGGGCGCATTCACCGAGGAGATCGCCGGAGTCTTCCACCAGTACCGGATGCGGCGCAGGGAGCAGGTCCTGGAGCGCTTCAAGGAACAGGCAGGCCGGGACGGTGCCGCCGTGGCCGGTGTGGACGACGTGCTCGATGCGCTGCGCCGAGGCCAGGTCGAGGAGGTCCTGCTGGCCGAGACGGTGCTGCACACTGATTCGGCGCTGCGCACCACCACGGCGTGGATCGGGCCCGAGGCGGTCCAGGCCGGGATGAACGAGGAGGAGGTTCGCGGACTCGGCGCGGACCAGCCCCAACAGGTCACCGCCTCGGTGGCCCTGGGCCGACTGGTCGCGGCCACCGATGCCGGGATCACCCTGGTGGATGAGGCCGCCCTGGACGTGCCTGACGACGTCGCAGCCCTGCTGCGTTGGGACGATGACTCCACACCTGGCCAGTCGACCTACACGATGAGCCGGGACGCCGGGGCGACCAGCGGCTCGCGGGATGGCGCCGGGGCCCACAGTGGCCTCACACGGTGATGGTCCGCCAGGTGTCGGGCTGAACGTCTCGGGGGCCCCCGCTGTGGATACCCAGGGCTGGGGTGACCAGATCCAGGGCGATCGTCGCCTTGGTGACGCTGTCCTCATGTGCGGGCACCCCCGGGCTGCGGCGCACACAGATGGCCACCTCCGGCGCGCGGCGCAGTGCCGCGATCCGCTGTAACGGATCGGCGATCGAGAGTGCTTGCGACTGCCCGTCCAGGTACTCCAGCCGGCGCCCGGAGGTGCTCCCGGATGCAGCGGGCTGCGCTCCGGACGCCAGTTCGGGGTCCAGGAAGTGGTTGGTGTGGTTCAACGCCGCCCCTTCGCCGCCCTCGACGACCCCGACTCCCACCGGTGTCACCTCCACACAGGCCGCTCGCAGGTGCCCGCTGCGGGACGCAAGGGTGAACACGCTGGAGGCGCCGAAGGTCAACGAGCGGGCTACCTCGACGGCCTCGGAGACGGTGGTCGCGACCTCCAGGATGTGCCGTGCCGCCACGTGCACCGGGGTCCCGATCCGGGACCCGTCGCTGCGGTGGCGCAGGATGTTGAAATGTAGTCCCAGGCCGTGACTGTTCACTCCGATCTTGCCGACCTGCCCGAACTCGGCGAAGGTCACCACCTGGGAACTCGCCTCGGCGGTCGGAAAGGCCGACACCAACGACTCCGTCGCAGACCCGGCCGCCAGTCCCATGTCTGCATGGTGTGCGGGATACCGCCGCTGGGCCAGAACACGGTGGCCGAGCACTCCTGCGCAGGTGGGGCCAGGGCCAGGATCTCGGTGCGCGCATTGAGCATCATGACCTGCCAGGGCGGCAGGTCGGCGCCGGCGGCGATCTGCTCGATCTCCTCCGACAGATCCGGCATCCCGGCCCGGATACCCTCGCCCGCCGACTCACTGACCCGGCGGACCGTGTCGGCATCGATACCGACGGTCCTGAAGTGCTGGCGGTACTCGCCCACCGCAGCGCGGATCTGCCTCGACCATGTGCTTCCGTACTCCCGGCCGCGCTCGGCCGGATTGATGGTCGCGGTGCGGTGGGTGTGGATCGTCATCGCCGTCATGACACCTGACTCTGCCACGTCCGCCGGTGCGACCGAGGGGGCCGGTGCGCATACGATGAGACGATGAGTTCCTCACCTGACGGCGGAGCCGGCATTCCTTCCGAACTCCTCAGCCTGCGGGGCAGCATCGACAACATCGACGCCGCACTGGTGCACCTGCTCGCCGAACGGTTCAAGTGCACCCAGAGCGTGGGCCGACTCAAGGCCGAGCTGGGACTGCCGCCCTCGGATCCGGCGCGGGAGGAACGCCAGATCGCCCGCTTGCGCGCGCTCGCCGAGGATGCCGGGCTGGACCCGGTGTTCGCCGAGAAGTTCCTCAATTTCATCGTGGCCGAGGTGATCCGCCACCACGAGGACATCGCCGGCGCGCGGCCCTGACCGACGCGATACCCGCACCCGCACACTCCCGACCCGAAGGACCCCGTGATGCTGCCCCTGAAACTCGGTTACAAGGCTTCTGCCGAACAATTCGATCCGCGCGAGTTGGTGGAGATCGCCGTCGCCGCCGAGGGACACGGCATGGAGTCGGTGTTCGTCTCCGATCACTTCCAGCCCTGGCGCCATGAGGGTGGACACGCGCCGGCCTCGCTGGCCTGGATGGCCGCGGTGGGGGAGCGGACCTCCTCGGTGCAGATCGGCACCTCGGTGATGACCCCGACGTTCCGGTATAACCCTGCCGTGATCGCCCAGTCATTCGCCACGGTGGGGTGCCTCTACCCGGGCCGGGTGATCCTGGGAGTGGGTACCGGCGAGGCGCTGAACGAGATCGCCACCGGGTGGGACGGTCCCGGGGACCAGCACTGGCCCGAGTTCAAGGAACGTTTTGCCCGGCTGCGCGAGGCGGTCCGGTTGATGCGCGAGTTGTGGACCGGTGAGCGAGTGAGTTTCAACGGGGACTACTACTCCACCCACGACGCCAGCATCTACGACGTCCCCGAGGGCGGCGTGCCGGTCTACATCGCCGCGGGCGGGCCGATGGTGGCCCGGTACGGGGGGCGGGCCGGTGACGGGTTCATCTGCACCTCCGGTAAGGGTGCAGAGCTGTACACCGAGAAGCTGCTGCCGGCGGTCGACGAAGGGGCAGCCAAGGCGGAGCGTGACGCGGGAGGGTATCGACCGGATGATCGAGATCAAGGTCTCCTACGACACCGATCACGACGCCGCGCTGGAGAACTGCCGGTTCTGGTCACCGTTGTCGCTGAGTGCGGAACAGAAGCACTCAATCAACGATCCGATCGAGATGGAGCGGGCAGCCGACGCCCTGCCGATCGAGCAGATCGCCGAGCGCTGGATCGTGGCCTCCGACCCCGACGAGGCGGCGAGCAAGGTGCTGGAGTACCACCGAATGGGCTTCAACCACCTCGTCTTCCACGCACCGGGGCACGACCAACGCCGATTCCTGGAGTTGTTCGAACGTGACCTGGCCCCGCGCCTGCGTGCCGTGACGGGCTGAGGCATGCCGACCCGGGGGAATGGAACCTGACGGCAGGCGGTTACCTCACGTGTGAGTACTCCGATCGCTGTGAACATCTGGTCCGACATCGCCTGCCCGTGGTGCTTCATCGGCAAGCGCAAGTTCGAGGCAGGACTGGCCGCCTTCGACGGCGCCGACGACGTCGAGATCACTTACCACTCCTTCGAACTCGCCCCCGATACCCCGGTGGACTTCGAGGGCAGCGAGGCCGACTTCCTCGCCTCGCACAAGGGTATGGACGTCACCCAGGTCGAGCAGATGCTCCGGCAGGTCACCGCCGTCGCGGCCGACGTCGGCCTGGACTACGACTTCGACTCGGTCCAGCACACCAAGACGCTGCTGGCCCACCAGGCGTTGCACTACGCCAAGGCCCACGGCAGGCAACTGGATCTGGTCGAGCGGTTGTTCGCCGCCTACTTCGAGCAGGGCCGGCACGTGGGCCGTGCCGACGAACTGGCGGACCTCGGCGCCGACGTCGGACTGGACCGTGAGGAGATGCTCGCGGCCCTGGAGGCGGGCACCTATACCGGGGCCGTGGACGCCGACATCGCCCAGGCCCGCGCCTACGGCATTCAAGGCGTGCCCTTCTTCGTCGTCGACGGGCGCTACGGCATCTCGGGAGCCCAGAAGCCCGAGTCTTCACCCAGGCGCTGGAGCAGGTGCGCTCCGAGCGTGCCGGAACTCCGGCATGACCGGAACCCGCCGCGACGATCAGGCCCCCTCGCCAACCGCGGGCACCGCTGCCCGGCCCGCCGTAGACCTCACGGCCCCACGTTCCGGACTGATCAATGTCGGGGATCCCGAGGCCGGGGTTTGCGTCGACGGAGTCTGCGCAGTACCCGAGTCGGAGTGAGGAACCGTGGCGAGCCAGGCGGCTAGGGCCGAGTTGACCGTCGCCGGCGCCTCCACCGGGGTGAGGTGACCGACCCCGTCCACCAGGGCAAGGGGCGGGGTGCCCGGTAGCAACTCCTGCAATCGGGTGGCGTGCTCGACGGCGATCCACGGATCCTGCTGCCCCCAGCCGATCGCCACGGGGCAGCGCACCCGGTCCAGACGTTCGACGATCGGGAAGGTGTGCTCGGTGCGTAGCGCGGCGATCTGTCGATAGAAGGCTCGCTGCCCCTCGGTACCGAGCCACGGATCGCTCAGCGTGGCCAGCCAGGTGGAGTCCAGGTGGTGAGTGGCTCCGGTGATGTACGCCTTCAACAACGCCGAATGCAGGTCCGCCGGCAGCGCAGCGAAGACGTCCGGATGCCCCGCGACCAGTTCGAAGAACGGCGACCCCCACGGGTCGAGCACGACGACGTCCCACAGGTACAAGCCGCTGAACTCCCGTTGGTGCAGCAGATGCGCGCCCAGGGCGACCGCGCCCCCGATGTCATGCGCGACGACATATGGCCGCTCCACGCGCCAGGCATCCAGCAACTGCGCGAACCGGGATGTCTGTTCGGGCAGGTCGACAGGGACGTCACCGACCTTCGGCGAGGCTCCGTAGCCGGGCATGTCCCACAGGAAGACCCGGTACCCCGCGCTCAGGTGGTGGGCGGTGCTCGCCCATACCTGTGCCGACCACGGCGTCCCGTGACAGAAGACGACGTCCCCGCGCGCGTCGTCGCGGTCGGCCCCCATCGTGTACGTCATCACCGTCTCGCCACCTATCACGAGGGGGTGTGGATGCGGGAGTGCGTCGCGGGTCGAGTCCATAGACAGGAACGCTAGAAGCTCAGGTTGACCTGAAGTCAACTGTCATACTGGTGTCTATGAGGATCGGGCAGGCCGCGCGACGCCTCGGTGTGGCCACACATGTGCTCCGGCACTGGGAGGACGCCGGCGTGGTGGTACCGGACCGCACCGGTACCGGCCACCGCGACTACAGCGAGGAGCATCTGCACCGGCTCCGCATCCTGCAAGCCTGTCAAGGCGTGGGTATGTCCCTGGCGGACATCCGCCTGGTCCTGCACCGTGACGAGCCTGGCCGGAACGCCGTGATCGCGCAGCAGGTGCGCGCGATCCAGGCCCAACGGTCTCGCCTGGCCGGTGCGGAACGTTTCCTTGCCCATGTCCTTGCCTGCCGGCATGACCTGGTGACCCGCTGCCCGTCCTGCTCCACCTACGCCGGTGCGGCGTCGCCCGGTTCCGCACCCTGAGATCCGCCGCAACTGCGGGCTTGCTCAACCCGGGTGCGTCTAGGGCGTGTCTGCCAAAGATTCGCGGTGTGAGTGAACCATGGTGGGAGTCATGGTTCGTGATGGTGAGATCAGTGATGAATTGTGGGAGATCCTGGCCACGGTGATGCCCCAGGATGCCGGCCGCAGGGGCCGGCCGTGGAACGATCACCGCCTGATGTTGGAAGGGATCATCTGGCGGTTTCGTGCCGGTTCGCCGTGGCGGGATCTGCCGGCATGCTTCGGGCCGTTCCAGTCGGTGTGGCAACGCCACCGGCTCTGGTCGGTCGATGGCACCTATGAGCGGATGCTGGCCGCCGTCGGTGCCCACACCGGGCTGGATGCCGAGCAGGTCGCCCAAGTCTTGTCCATCGATGCCACCAGTGTGCGGGCCCATCAGCACGCCGCTGGCGCCCGCCGGGACTCGGTTGCCGAGGAGGGTGGATCACACACAGGGGGCAGATTCGAACACACAAGAATTCTCGCCTCGTGCCCGGGGAGCCGCCTGATCACGCCCTGGGACGCTCCCGCGGTGGGCTGACCACCAAGATCCACGCCCTGGCCGATGCCAGCTGCACCCCGGTGCTGGCCATGCTCAGCGCCGGACAGGCCGGAGACAACCCGATGCTGGCCCCGCTGATTGAGGCCCTGGGCCAGGCTGGCGGGCAGATGAATGGGCATCTGCTGGCCGACAAGGCCTACTCCCACCCCAGCACCCGGGAGTTTCTGCGAGGCAAACGGATCAAGCACATCATCCCCGAGCGCTCCGACCAGATCACCCGCCGCAAGACCAAGGGCACCAAGGGCGGACGGCCCCCAGGATTCGACGCCGAACTCTACGGCCTGCGCAACACCATCGAGAGAGCCTTCAACCGGCTCAAACAGTGGCGAGCACTGGCCACCAGATACGACAAGTACGCCGTGACCTACCTCGGCGGCGTGCTACTCGGGATGACCATCCTGACCTACCGAGCCAAGCATTAGCAGACACGCCCTAGTCCCGCGCTGTCGGCTCGAAGGTGAAGGCCGGAGTGGTGTTCGACCCAGCCACGCCGAACGCGGTTCCGTCCTGGACCCACATCGCCAGCCGTGCCTGCAAGTCCGCCCACCCGTAGTCATAGCTGTCGATGGCGCCCTGACCGAACGTGCCGATCGCGTCGTGGGTCACGGTGACGCGGGTGCCCTCGCCCCCGCGTGCCAGGCGGTACTCCACCTTGCCGGTGGTCGCCCCGCCCATGCCCATCGCGCCGGTCCAGGCCAGGAGGTGAGCGGGTTCGAGTTCGGAGATGGTGCCCCAGGAGGCCTGGTGCTCACCGGCCACTTCCTGGACCTGTCCGCCGAGCCGGGCGTCGATGGACAAGTGGGGCTTGGGGTCCTCGATGAGCAGATACGGGCTGCCCCACCACTGGCTGGGTTCATCGACCAGCGCCGACCAGACCCGCTGTGCTGGTGCGGCGATCGTGATGGCCTGCACCACATGCAGGCTGTTGACAGCGGTCATGGGAGGGTCCTCTCGTCGGGTTCGGTCAATCCGTTCGGCACTGAATCGCAATCGGTCCAAGGAGGTGGCCATCGCCCGGTCCGGTCCGGGCAGCCAGCCGATGGTGGCCTGGTGCAGCGCGGAGCCGTTGAGTGCGTTGATCCGTTCCCGGCCACGCTGGGTCACCAGGACCAGGTCAGCCTCGCGCAACACCCGCAAGTGTCGTTGGGTGGCGAAGCGGCTGGGCGACTGCCCGTGGTCCTCGAGCGCGGCGTGCAGCACGCCTGTGGGCTGCGGGCCCTCGCGGAGCACCTGCATCACGTGGCGCCGGGCCGGATGCGCAAGCGCCGACCAGACCGCATCGACATCAACCACCGGCGCCTCCCAATGTGTGCGCTCTAGCGCACATACTGGCACGGTCCGCGGTGGGCGTCGAGGCCCCGCGCGGCAGGCAGGTACGGGTCAGCGCGTCGGGGTGTCCTCGATCTGCAGGTCCCCGCGCACCGCGACTTCATCCCCGACGGCGAAAGTCAGCTCGCCCCCGACCACGCCCGTGGCCCGCAGATCGCCCCGCACCTGCTCCAGCAACGCCGGGTCCGGTGCGGTCAACTCGACATCGCCGAACGGGGTGCGCTGGGAGACCTTCGCGGTCGACTTGACCTTACGCAGTGCGCTGAGCGCAGCCCCGGAGGCGTCGAGCAGGTCCAGGTCGGCGTCGCCGCCGGCGGCACGCAGCGGCTCCGCGGAGGGCCACGCCGCCCGGTGCACAGAGCCTTCCCGCCACCAGGACCAGACCTCCTCGGTGGCGAACGGCAGCACGGGGGCGAACAACCGCAGCAGCACGTCCAGGCCCAGATACAGCGTGGCCCTGGCCGAGGCCACCGCGGCCGCCGGGGCGTCCCCGCCGCCGTAGGCGCGTTCCTTCACCAGTTCCAGGTAGTCGTCGCAGAAGGTCCAGAAGAAGCTCTCCGTCACCTCCAGGGCGCGGGTGTGGTCGTAGGCCTCCATCGCCGCGGTGGCCTGCTCGACCACCCGGGCCAGGTTCGCCAGCACCGAGCGGTCCAGCGGCTCGGTCACCGACGCCGGGTCCAACCGCACCGGTTCATCCCCGGCGAAGGACAGCGCGAACTTCGAGGCATTCAGCATCTTGATGGCCAGGCGCCGCCCGATCTTCATCTGGGTGGGCCGTTGCGGGTCGAACGCGGCATCGGCGCCCAGCCGGGCCGAGGCTGCCCAGTACCGCACCGCGTCGGCCCCGTGCTGTTCCAGTAGGCCCATCGGGGTGACCACGTTGCCCTTGGACTTCGACATCTTCTTGCGGTCCGGGTCCACGATCCAGCCCGAGATCGCGGTGTGCTTCCAGGGCAACCGGTCGTGCTCGAGGTGGGAGCGCAGCAGGGTGGAGAACAGCCAGGTGCGGATGATGTCCTGGCCCTGCGGGCGCACGTCCATCGGGTAGACCCGGGCGAACAGGTCCTCATCGTCCAGCCACCCGCCGGTGATCTGCGGGGTCAGGGAGGAGGTCGCCCAGGTGTCCATGATGTCCGGATCTCCGACGAACCCGCCGGGCAGCCCGCGCTGGTCCTCGGTGTAGCCCGGGGCCGGCTGTGCTGAGGGGTCCACCGGAAGGGCTGCCTCATCCGGGAGGATCGGGGCGGTGAAGTCGGCCTCGCCGTCGGTGTGCACCGGGTACCAGACCGGGAAGGGCACACCGAAGAAACGCTGCCGGGAGATCAACCAGTCACCGGAGAGGCCATCGACCCAGTTCTGGTAGCGCACCCGCATGAAGTCGGGGTGGAACTGCAGTTCCTTTCCGCGCGCGGTCAACTCGCTGCGCAGGGGCTCATCGCGGCCGCCGTTGCGGATGTACCACTGCCGGGAGGTGACGATCTCCAGGGGCCGGTCGCCCTTCTCGAAGAAGTTGGCCATGCGCTGCACCGCTTCGGGTTCGGCGAGGAGGTCACCGCTGTCCCGCAATGCTTCCACCGTGGCGGCCCGGGCGGAGAAGGTGGTCCTGCCCGCCAATGTGGATTCGTACAGCGCCGCGCCCGCCCCACTGACCCATGCTGGGGTCTCGCCCTGCAGCCTGCCGTTACGACCGATCACCGACCGGGTCGGCAACTGCAGGTCCCGCCACCAGCCCACATCGGTCAGGTCACCGAAGGTGCAGCACATCGCGATTCCGGTGCCCTTGTCCATCTCCGCGCCCGGGTGGGCCAGCACCGGCACCTCCACGCCGAACAGCGGCGTGCGCACCGTGGTGCCGAACAGCGGGGCGTAGCGCTCGTCGTCGGGATGAGCGATCAGTGCCACACAGGAGACCAGCAACTCCGGGCGGGTGGTCTCGATGACCACCTGCTCGCCGCCGGCCGGGTTGTCGGAGTGGAAGGCGACCTTGTGCATGTGCCCGGGATAGTCCCGGGCTTCCAACTCGGCCTGCGCGACTGCGGTCTGGAACGTGGTGTCCCACAATCCCGGTGCCTGCGCCTGGTAGGCCTCCCCCCGGGCGAGGTTGCGCAGGAACGCCGTCTGGGCGACTTTCTGGGCGCGGGCATCGATGGTCTGGTACTGGTACGACCAGTCCACGCTCAGCCCCAGGTGTCGCCACAGGTGCGCGTAGGCCTGTTCGTCCTGCGCGGTCAACTCCAGGCACAACTCCACGAACTTGCGACGCGAGACCGGCACCTGGTCGGCCGGCTTGATGGTCTTGGAGCCATCACCGGGAGGGGTGAAGTCCTCCTCGTAGGGCAGGGTCGGGTCGCAGCGCACGCCGTAGTAGTTCTGCACCCGACGCTCGGTGGGCAGGCCGTTGTCGTCCCACCCCATCGGGTAGAAGACCTCCCGGCCGCGCATGCGCTGGTAGCGGGCCACCAGGTCGGTGTGGGTGTAGGAGAAGCAGTGCCCGATGTGCAGCGACCCGGACACCGTCGGCGGTGGGGTGTCGATGGAGAAGACCTGCTCGCGGGTGGCGCTGCGGTCGAAGGCGTAGTGTTCTGCGCCGCCCACGATTGAGCCCAACGATCCTCGAGTCCGTCCACGCCCGGTTTGTCCGGTACCTGCGCGACCGGGCGGATGGGCTCGGTCGGCACGGGCGGGGGACCTGCGGGGCTGGAGGTAGTCATGAGCGGTATCTTCCCAGACTCGGTGGGGTGGCCGGAAATCGTGCCCACGGTCCCGGGCCCACGCCCGAGACCTCACCCGCCCGGTGGGCGCTGCGGGCACGTCGCGGGCGTATCGGCGTCGGAGAACCGGGCGATGGTGGCCTCGGCCCGGCGCACCCGCCGGGTGTCGGCGCCGGCGAGGGCGTCCCCCATGAAGGCGTGTTCGGCGCGGGTCCGTTCGGCGACGGGATCGCCGGTGCTGGCCCGGGCCTGCACCAGGTGCCACCAGTCGGCCAGGTCACCCCAGCCCGGGGCGGCCAGGGAACCACCGAACTGTTGCACCGCCAGCGCCGAACACAAGGCCGCGAACCGTAGGCGCTGGCGGAGCGGCCAGCCCCGCAGGGTCCCCGCCACCAATGACGCGGCGAAGACGTCCCCTGCCCCGGTGGCATCGGTCAACTCCACCGCCAGTGCCGGGATCTGCTCGCGTTCACCCGTGGAGTGGTCGATCGCGGCCACCCCGGCGGCACCATCGGTCACCACGGCCAGAGGCACCAGTTCGGCCAGTGCGGCCAGCGCCCGGTCCGGGGTGTCGGTGCGGGTGTAGCCCATCGCCTCCGCCGCGTTGGGGATGAAGGCGTGGCATCCATCCAGGGCGCGCAGCACCGCGGGGTCCCACGTCTGCTCCGGATCCCAGCCGGCGTCAGCGAACACCAGCGCACCCTCGGCGGCGGCGCGGCGCCACCAGTGCTGTTCCCTGGTGGCCGGATCGCCCAGGTCCACCAGCACGCTCGCAGCGCTCGGCGGGCGGTGCAGCGCAGCGGTCACCGAGTGCGGCGGCGGATGGCCGTGGGTGACCATCGCCCGGTCGGCTTCGACCGCCAACGACACGGTCACCGGGGTGTGCCAGCCGGACTGGCGCCGGGACGCGGACAGGTCGATGTGTTCCTGCTCGCTGAGCACCTGCCACATCCAGTCCCCGTACAGGTCGTCGCTGAACGCGGCCGCCAGAGCGGTGCGCAGACCGAGTCGGGCGGTGGCCACGGCCAGGTTCGCGATGCCGCCGGGACTGGAGCCCATACCTCCGGTCCACACCTCGGTGCCGGGGGCGGGTGGATGGGGAAAGCCGGTGAACACGATGTCGAAGAAGACCAACCCGGAGAGCATCACGTCGACCACAGGTTCGGCGTCGCCGCCGGCCCGCTCCGTGCCGGTCGGCTCAGCGTCAACCGGGGCAGCGCCCTCCCGCTCAGCATCAACCTGCTCAGCGGTCTCGGCCCCACCCTCGGGGCCGGTCGGGTCGGTGGCAGCCATCGCCCTGAGTGTGCCACTCGCCCTACGTCAGCGTCACGGCGATACTGTGACCGGTATGCAACTGACCATCCTCGGGGTGGGGGCTTCCGGGTTCCGCTGGTCTATCGCGCGCTCACCCGGGCTCACCAGCAGGCGAGACCGACGTCGGTGGTGCTCTACGACGTCGACCCGCACCGCCTGAAGGTGATCGCGCAGGTCTGCACCACGATCGCTGCCGCGGTCCCGGGTGCCCCACCTGTGCGTACCACCTCGGACCTTGACACGGCGCTGCGCGGTGCCGACGTCATCTTCAACGCCATCCGCGTCGGTGGCACCGCCGGGCGGGTCGTCGACGAACGCATCGCGATCGAGGCCGGGCTGCTGGGCCAGGAGACGATCGGCGCCGGCGGACTGGCCTTCGCCCTTCGCACCCTGCCCGTCGCCACCGGGATCGCCACTCGCATCGGCCGGCTGGCCCCGGAGGCCTGGACGATCAACTTCACCAACCCCGCCGGGATGATCACCGCGGGGATGCGCGCCCACCTGGGGGATCGGGTGTTCGGCATCTGCGACACCCCTCTGGCCCTGGTGGCCCGGGTGGCCCGGCTGCTGGGGGTACCGGCCGAGCAGTCCCGCCCGGACTATCAGGGCATCAACCACCTGGGCTTCCTCACCGGCTTCTTCCACGAGGGCCAGGATCTGCTGCCGGCCCTGCTCGCCGATCCGGAGCGGCTGGGCCGGCTGGAGGAGGCACGAATCCTCGGTGCCGAACGGATCCAGCGGGCCGGGGCGATCCCGAACGAGTACCTGTACTACTACATCGCGGCGCCCGAGGCGCCGCCCACCACCCGCGGGGAGTTCCTGGCCGCCCAGCAGGCCGCCTTCTACGACGCCGGACCCGACGGCGCCGCCTACGGACGCTGGCAGGCGGTGCTCGACGAGCGGGAGTCCACGTACATGGCGGAGGCGCGCTCGCAGGATCGCCACAGTGACGACGTCGCCGTCGGTGGCTACCACGACGTCGCCGTGGATCTGATGGCAGCGCTGCGGACCGGGCGCCCGGCCCGGATGATCCTGGGCGTACGCAACGCCGGCACCATCGCCGCCCTGCCGGACGAGGCAGTCGTGGAGGTGTCGTGCACAGTCGACGACGACGGGGCTCACCCGATCGCACCCCGCACCGAACTGGGACAGGAGCAGGCGGCCCTGATGCGCTCGGTCATCGGTGCCGAGACCAGCCTGGTCGCAGCGGTCGGCGCAGGGTCTCGCGAACTGGCCGTGCAGGCCTTCGCCGCGCACCCACTGGTCGGTGGACGGGCGCGGGCCGAGGCCCTGGTGCGGGCCTACACCCGAGCGCACTCCCGCATCGCCGAGGTGCTGATCAACCCCTGACTCCTGGTCCGGCGGCCGCGGGACCGGCTCAGACGCCCTGTGCGAACTCCACGCTGTCGGCCAGGTGCTGCAACTGCTCGGGCACCGGACGCCCCTTGGCGAGCATCGACGTCGCCCACAGCCGTCCGGCCCGGTAGGAGGAACGCACCAGCGGCCCCGCGAGCACCCCGAGGAAGCCGATCCGCTCGGCGACCTCCTTGAGCTCGACGAACTCCGCCGGCGGCACCCAGCGCTGGACGGGCAGATGCCTCGGGCTCGGACGCAGGTACTGGGTCAGCGTGATCAGGTCGCAGCCGGCCTCCTGCAGGTCCCGCAGTGCGGCCACGATCTCCTCGGGCTCCTCGCCCATCCCCAGGATCAGGTTCGACTTGGTGATCAAGCCGTAGTCACGGGCCTGGCTGATCACCGCGAGGGAGCGCTCGTACCGGAACGCCGGGCGGATCCGTTTGAAGATCCGCGGCACGGTCTCGACGTTGTGCGCGAATACCTGGGGGCCGGCATCGAACACCTCGCGCAGGAGGGCCGCCTTGCCGGAGAAGTCGGTGGCGAGCAGCTCCACACCGGTGCCCGGATTGAGCCGGTGGATCTGCCGTACGGTCTCGGCGTGCAACCATGCGCCCTCGTCGGGCAGGTCATCACGAGCCACCCCGGTGACGGTGGCGTAGCGCAGTCCCATCTCCCGGACGGATTCGGCGACCCGGCGCGGTTCGTCGGTGTCGTAGGCGGCCGGTTTGCCGGTGTCGATCTGGCAGAAGTCGCAGCGCCGGGTGCACTGGGAGCCGCCGATGAGGAACGTGGCCTCGCGATCCTCCCAGCACTCGTAGATGTTTGGGCAGCCGGCCTCCTGGCAGACGGTATTGAGGTTCTGCTGGCCGACCAGGGATCGCAACCGTCGGTACTCGGGTCCCATCCGCGCCCGGGTCTTGATCCACTCCGGCTTCTTCTCGATCGGGGTCCGGGAGTTGCGGACCTCGAGCCGGAGTAGCTTGCGGCCCTCCCGTGGGGCGCTCACCGGGCCACCAGCGTGTGCGTCATCGGTTCCATCGCCACCTCTCGGCTGAACTCGGGGACATGGGCATGGATCGCCCCGATCAGGTCTTCAGGGTCGATCCGGGCGCCCCGCACGGCGCTGAGGGTGGTGACGCCGGCGTCGGTGATGCCGCACGGGACGATCGCGGCGAAGGGCTCGAGGCTGTTGGAGCAGTTGATCGCGAAGCCGTGACCGGTCAGGCCCCGGGCCACCCGGATCCCGACCTGGGCGACCTTCGCCGGAACAGCATCTCCGACGTCCACCCACACCCCGGACCGATCCGGTACCCGGAACCCGGTCACCTGGTGATCGGCGAGCACGTCGATAACCAGGGACTCCACCCGGCGTAGGTATCCCACCACGTCGCGGGGGCGGCGCAGGGCCAGGATCGGGTAGCCCACCAACTGACCAGGGCCGTGCCAGGTCACCTTCCCGCCACGGTCGACCTCGACGACGGCCGAGCCGTCGGTGGGGAGTTCCTCGGCCGTGGTGCGCCGGCCGGCGGTGTAGACGCTGGTGTGCTCCAGCAGGAACAGCGTGCCGGCGGAGGCGCCGGTGCGCACCCGTTCCCGTTCCTCGCGTTGCAGGTCGAGTCCGCGCTGGTAGTCGAGGTAGGCGGGCGCGAGACCGGCGGTCCTGACGGTGAGCATGGACCTAGCGTACGGGTTATTGGGCGCGGTCCAAAAATGCGGGTGAGGTCTCGTTCGTTGGCACGTTCTGTCCTGGCCGCGCAGGGCGCTGCGGGAGCGGTGCGGCCGCACGAGTGCCGCCAGGGCCCTCGGCCCCGCCGGCCGCCGGCCGCCGGTAGGCTAGACCTCCATGGGCTGCGCGATCGGGTACTCGGCGATGCTGGCGCAGTTCCCGCCGGCCGCTGCGGTCGCCCTGAGCGCGCTGGCACAGGAGCACGGCTTCACCGGCACCATGGCGGCCGACCACTTCCAACCCTGGGTGCCGGCGCAGGGCCAGGCCCCGTTCGTCTGGAACGTCCTGACCGCGATCGCCGAACGCACCAGCGGTGACATCGGCCCCGGCGTCACCGCGCCGACCTTCCGTTATCACCCGGCGGTGGTGGCCCAGGCCAGCGCCACCCTGGCGGCGATGTACCCCGGGCGGCACTGGCTCGGACTGGGTTCGGGGGAGGCCCTGAACGAACACGTCACCGGGCAGTACTGGCCCGAGGCACCCAGCCGGATCGCCCGACTGTTCGAGGCGATCGAGATCATCCGCCGACTCTTCACCGCCTCCGCCGCCGGTAAGGACGCCAAGTTCTCCGGGGAGTACTTCCAGTTGGAGTCCTCCCGGTTGTGGACCATGCCGGAGCAGCCCCCGCCCATCCTGGTAGCGGCCTCCGGCCCGGTGACGGCGCGCCGCGCCGGGGCCCGTGCCGACGGGCTGATCACCCAGGAGGCGCCACCGGAGCGCCTGGCGATGCTGTTGGCCCGGTTCGCCGAGGGGGCCAGGGAAGCGGGTAAGGACCCGGCTGCGATGCCCAAGGTGTTGCAGGTGCACCTGTCCTGGGCGCCCACCGACGGCGAGGCGCTGGACAATGCCATGACGCAATGGCCCACCGGGGCGATGCGGTTCTCCACCGCCGATATCCGCTCCCCGTTCACGGTCGCCCAGATGGCCAGGATGCTCCGTCCGGAGGACTTCGAGGGGCAGCTGGGGATCTCCTCCGACCTCGACGTGCACCGCTCGGCGCTGCAGCGCTACATCGACCTGGGATTCGACCGGATCTACCTGCACAACGTGGGTCGCAACCAGGCCGAGTGGATCGAGATCTTCGGCGCCGAGGTACTGCCCGCATTGAAAGGACGCACCTGATGCTTCTCGCCCAGGCCCCCGAGGGCCTGCCGGAGATCACCTCCGGCACGGACCTGGCCGCCGTACTCACCCCGGTGCTGGGGCGCTTGACCTGGCCGGACGCAGAACCCGGCATCGTCGATGACGACGTGGTGGTGATCGCCTCGAAGATCGTCGCCAAGTCCGAGGGTCGGTTGATGGCCGCGGCCAGCCGGGAGGAGGCTATCGACGCCGAGAGCGTGCGGGAGGTCGCCCGGCGGGATCGGGAGGACGGGCCACCGCTGCGCATCGTGCAGACCCATCACGGCCTGGTGCTGGCCGCCGCCGGGGTGGACACCTCGAACGTGCCCCCGGGAATGGTGCTGCTGCTGCCCAAGGACCCCGACGCCTCTGCCCGGGCTATCCGGCGCGGCCTGCACGCCCGGCTCGGGGCACGCCCGGCGGTGCTGATCACTGACACCGTGGGCAGGCCCTGGCGCCGCGGTGTCGCCGACATCGCCATCGGCGCCGCCGGTATCGAGGTGCTGGCCGATCTGCGCGGGCAGCATGACGCGCAGGGGGTGCCGTTGCAGGCCACGATCATCGCCCAGGCCGACGAGATCGCCGCTGCGGCGGACCTGGTCCGCGGCAAGACCGGGGGGCGCCCGGTGGCGGTGGTGCGCGGGCTGAGCGTGACCCGGACCGAGGATGGCCCCGGCGCCCAGGCGGCGATCCGACCCCCGGAGGAGGACATGTTCCGCACCGGCACCTGAGGCCTCGGTCAGGAACCCACTGCCCAGTTCGGCAGTTCGTTTCCGAAGGCGACGGTGAACCGCCGAACTCCCGATCGCTCGCGCGACTGGACGTGCGCTGCTAGCCGGTGGCCGGGCGTGCCCAGAGCTGTTCCGGGCTACGCCCTGGTCGGAACCCGAAATACTCGAGCATCGCCGTCGCTTCGGGAAAGTCGCGTGCGATGGCATCGGGGGTGTGGGCGTCGCTGCCGAAACTGACCATGGTTCCGCCCGCTTGCGCCCACCACTGCGGGATCCATGGCCAGAGGCGCTTCGTGTTCATCTCCAGGGCCCGCCCGCTCTCGGCGATTGCGCGCATCGCGCCCCGGAACTGCTCCTCGAATCGCCGCGGGTCGAACGGTCCGGACTGCTCGATTGGCCACTGGCGTACCGCGTAGTCGATGTGGGTGACCACCTCAAAGGACTCCGAGCCTGAGACCATGACCGGTATCTGCTCGAGATACTCGTTCATGACCTCGGCTGGATCATGGTCGCGGAAGAGGGTGTTCGGCTCGGCGGCGCCCTCGCCGAGGTCAAGGGTGTGCAGCGAGCCGAGCACGCGGTCGACCCGGCTGAGGTCGACCATCTGGCGGGCCGCGGTGGCGTAGAGGTGTGGTTGGCCGAACTCGACGCCCGTGTGGATGCGCAGGTCGGGGAACTGATGACGCATGCGGTCGATGGCATCGAAGTAGCCGTTCGCATCGAACGGAGCGAACTCGACCCTGCCTGCGTCGTTCAGGAAGTTCCGTTGGTGCGGCATGAGGTCATCGGGCTCCGCGTGCCAGGTGTCCGGGATGTCCAGGTGTTCGGTGAAGAAGATCGCCGGCAGTCCGATCCGGACCGCCTGCGCGCACGTGGCGCGCATCCGACCAGCAGCGTGCGATCCAGGTCCTCCTGTATCCCAGGACCACTCACTATGAACATGACTGTCAGCGGGAAGCGTCATGACGAACTCCGCGGGGTACTACAGCAGGGGGGAGAAGGGGCGGATCAGCCGTTCCAGGACCCGGTGGCCCAGGCTGCGGGCGTTCCATTCCTCGGCGGTCAGTTGGCGGCAGTTGGTCAGGTCCACCGCGAAGATGTCTTCCATGTGCTGCGCCAGTGCGGCATCGAAGAGTTCGAGGTTGATCTCGAAGTTGCCGATCAAGGACAGCCGGTCGATGTTCGCGGTTCCGATGGTGGACCAGCGTCCGTCCACCGTCATCGTCTTGGCGTGCATCATGGCGTCCTGGAACAGCCACAACGTGACCCCGGCATCGAGCAGCTGGGTGTAGTGGGAGCGCGCAGCCCAGTCGGTGACGATGTGGTTGGAGATCTCCGGGATCACCACCCGCACGTCCACACCCCGCCGGGCGGCGGCAATGAGGCCGCGCAGGATCTCCCGGTCCGGGATGAAGTAGGCCTGGGTGATGTAGATGTGATGCTCGGCCCGGTCCATCGCGTCCAGGTAGACACCGCGCACCGGGAACAGCATCCGGCTCGGGGCGTTCTGCGCCGCCCGGATCCGCGGCTCCCACAGTTTGACGCCCTGGTCGGGAAGTTCGGGGTGGCGCGCCGTTCGGTGGTCGTTCCAGAAGTCGACGAACGCGTTGGCCAACTCCAGGTGGCCGGCCCCTCCAGCCGCAGGTGGGTGTCGCGCCAGGTGGAAGCGTACAGCGATCCGATGTTGTACCCGCCGACGTACCCGACCTCGTCGTCGACCACCAGGATCTTGCGGTGATCCCGGCCGGTCTTGCGGAGGTTGAAGGTGAGCAGCCCCGGACGGAAGAGCGGGAAGTGCAGCAGGTGCAACGTGGGCAACTTCGGGAATCTCTTGAACCGTGGATCGACCACCAGGTTGCCCCAGGTGTCCATCACCACGTACACCTGCACACCACGCCGGGCGGCGGCGATCAATGCCTGCTTGAACGCCGCACCGACCTCATCACCCTTCCAGATGAAGGTCTCGAAGTAGATGGAGTGCTCGGCACTGCGGATGGAGTCCAGCATTGCCGCATACAGGTCCTCACCGAAGGTGAAGGTGGTGGCTTTGGTGCCGGCGATCTCGGTGGACCAGGGCGCCATGCGCGGGAAGACCCCGCGGTAGGGGTCGCGCAACTTCCGCAGGTGCTCGGCCACCACCACGCCCACCAGCGCAGCCAGGTGCACCGCCGCGACGATCCGGATCCACCATTGGGCGGCCCGGCCCAGGGACGTCCAACTCGGGCGCGGGAGGTCGAACTGCAGCCGCGGCCCCCGATTCGTCATAGGTCCAATCTAGGTGATCGGCACCCCGAGACGGGACAGGATTAGCGCGCGCCCACCGGATGTCGACACCCACTCCACCCCCACTCCCCAGACCGCGCCGATCAGGTCGGCGGTCAGGACCTCCGCGGCCGTTCCGGAGCCGGCGGTGCGGCCGTCCTGGAGTACCAGCAGGTCATCGCAGGTCCGGGCGGCCTGGTCCAGATCGTGCATCGCCACCAGCACCCCGGTGCCGGCGGCGGCCACGGCGTGGATCAGGTCCAGCACCTGCAACTGCGCCGCCACGTCCAGGTGATTGGTCGGCTCGTCCAGCACCAGCACCTGAGGTTCCTGCGCCAGCGCCCGGGCCAGGTGAACCCGCTGGCGCTCGCCACCGGAGAGGGTGGCGATGTCCCGCTGGGCCAGATGGGCCGCGCCGGTGCGCTCCAGGGCGTCCATGGCCAGTTCCACGTCGGCCGGGGAGTCCGCTGCGAATGCCCCCAGGTGGGGGGTGCGGCCCAGCAACACCACGTCGAGGACGTCCATGGACACCTCGGTGGGGGAGTCCTGGGCCACGAACGCCACCGTGCGGGCCCGCTCGCGCCGGCTCATCGTGGCCACGTCCGTTCCGTGCAGGCGCAACCGGCCGGCCTCCGGTGACAGCGCCCCCACGACCAGGCGCAGCAAGGTGGACTTCCCCGCCCCGTTGGGACCGAGTACGCCGGTGATCCCTCCGGCGCGCACGCTCACATCCACCCCGTCCAGCAACGTGACGTGCGGTGCCACGCGGTACGTCAGCCCGCGGGCGGTCAGCACCGGGACCGTCATGTGCCACCTGCCGTGGCCTTGCGGTTGCGCATCAGCAACCACGCGAACACCGGCGCCCCGATCCCGGCTGTGAACACCCCGACCGGCACCTCCATCGGTGCGAACACCACCCTGGCCGCGGTGTCGGCCCAGAGCAGGAACAGCGCCCCGGCGCAGGCCGACAGCGGCAGCAACCAACGGTGGCGGCGGGTCAGGGAAAGCCGGATGATGTGCGGGATCACCAGCCCGACGAACCCGATCGCGCCGCTGACGGCCACCATCGCCCCGGTCAGGAGCGCGCTCATGGTCAGCAGCATCCAGCGCATCCCCCGCACGTTCACGCCGAGGGACGCCGCGGAGGTGTCCCCGAAGGCGAAGGCGTCCAGGGACCGGCCCGCCCCGATCAGCACCACCCCGATCACGGCCAGACAGACCCCGGCGATCAGCACCGAGGCCCAGCCGGCCCGTGCCAGCGACCCCAGCAGCCAGCCCAGGATCTCCCGGTAGGAGTCCCCGCGGGTGGTGGCGAAGATCGCGAAGGAGACCAGCGCGGAGCAGGCCTGCGCCACCGCGATCCCGGCCAGGATGGTGCGCGCCGGTGTGAGGGCCCCCCCGACTCCGGCGAGCGCGAGCGTGGCCGCCAGGGCCAGCAGAGCACCGGCGAACGCCGCGACCGGCAACCACAGTCCCACCCCGAGCAGCAGCACCGCCACCGCACCCAGCGCCGCTCCGGAGGAGACCCCGAGCAGGTAGGGATCGGCCAGCGGGTTGCGCGTCAGGCCCTGCATCACGACTCCGCACAGCGCCAGCCCGGCTCCCACCGCCATGGCGGTCAGCACCCTGGGCGCCCGGCCCTGCCACACGATCGCATCCCGGGCCGGGCTCAGCGGGTTCGCGGCCTGCTCCATCCCCGGTAGCACCCCGCTGAGGTGGTGCCAGCCGGAACCGAGGATCTCCGCGGCGCTGACTCCCGCCGGCCCGATCCCCATCGCCACCACGCCAGAGACGATCAGCCCGACCACGCCCAGCACCAACCAGGGAGCCAGTCGCGGCCGCTGTGGCAGCGCGGGCCCGGTGGGGGCCTGCAGGCCCCGGCGTGGGGTGACGGTGGCGGTCACGACAACCCGGCCTCTACCTGCGCCAACTGCTCACCGAGGTCGACGGCGGCGTCCGCGGACCGGATCCCCGCCTCGGTGGTGGGGAAGTCCAGGATCAGGTACCGCCCCTCGCTCACCGCGGGCAGCGCGGCCATGGCCGGCACCGACTCCAGCACGGAGATCTTGTGCTCGGCGGTGTTCCAGTCCGAGTCCACCAGCACGATCACGTCCGGTTCGGCATCGGCCACCGCCTCCCAGGACATCGACGCCCAACTGTCCTCGATTCCGCCGGCGATGTTCTGCAGCCCCACGGTCTCCATCAGCAACTGTGGTGCGCCGATACCCGCCCCCACGAACGGGGTGTCGGAGCCGGAGGAGTACCACAGGGCGCTGAGCCCGGCCTCGGACGCCGTCACCTCCTCGAGGCGGGCCTGCTGCTCGGTGACGAGCCGGGCGGCGGCTTCTGGCACGCCGAAGATCTCCCCGGCCTGGTGGATCTGGTCTGCGATCTCGGCGAAGGTCAGCGGGTCGGGCATGTAGTCCTCCCCCTGGCAGGCCGGTGGGGAGACGTAGGTGGCGATGCCCAATTCGTGCAGGGACTCCCGCGACCCCAGGCCCTCATCGGTGAACGTGGACTCCCAGCCGGCGAAGATCAGGTCCGGGTCGGCGGCCAGGACCACCTCGGTGGAGGGGTCCCGTTCGGCCAGTTCGGGCACCTGCGCTGCCGCGCCGGTCAGTTCGGGGGGTACCGGACCATCCAGGAAGGCGTGCCCGACCACGGCCTCACCCATCCCCAGAGCCAGCACCAGTTCGAAGGTGGTGGACTTGATGGTCACGATCCGCTCCGGGGAGTGGGAGAAGCTCACCTCGGTGCCACAGTTGTCCACCGTGACCGGGTAATGACCGGCCGCGTCGTCGTCGGCCGCCTCCGGGACGGACTGCGGTCCGGTGGGTGAGGCGGTGCTGCATCCGACCAGGACGAGCGCGGCAAGGGTCAGCGGCACAGCGTGACGGACACGAGGGTTCACGGGGGCTCTCCGGATGGATCGGTGATCTGGTGGGCCAGAGCCGGGCCCGGACGTCCGGACAGAGTCGGTCCGGGGTTGGCCGGGGCAGAGAGGACCCGGTGTCCACCGACCATCCTACGCAGGTCCGGGACAGGCTGGCAGGATGGTGGCATGAACAGCGGTAAGCGCATTGTGGTGACGGGAGCCTCCAGCGGCATCGGGGCGGCAACAGTCAGGCTGCTCAGCAGCCAAGGTGCCCAGGTGATCGCGGTGGCACGGCGGGCCGAGCGACTGGCCGCGGTGGCCGAGGAGTCCGGCGCCGAGTATGTGGTGGCGGACCTGTCCAGTGACGACGGCGTGGCGCAGTTGGCTGCGGCCGTCACCGCGGGCGGGGGTCTGGACGCCCTGGTGAACAATGCCGGTGGGGCTCGTGGCGCCGACCCGGTGGAACACGCTGACGTGGACCAGTGTGGGAGGAGATGTACCGGATCAACGTGCTGACCACCTTGCGCACCACCAAGGCCCTGCTGCCGGCGCTACGAGAAGGCGAAGGCGGGGACGTCGTCGTCGTCACCTCCACCGCCGCCCACGACACCTACCCCGGTGGCGCGGGGTACGTCGCGGCCAAGCACGCCGAACGCGTGATCGCCAACAACTTGCGCCTGGAACTCGTCGGCGAGCCGATCCGGGTGATCGAGATCGCCCCCGGGATGGTCAAGACCGAGGAGTTCGCACTGCGCCGGCTCGGGGACGTCGCGGCGGCCGAACAGGTCTACGCCGGAGTGGACCAGCCGCTGGTGGCCGACGATGTCGCCGAGGCGATCGCCTGGACCCTGAGCCGGCCCCGACACGTCAACATCGACTCGCTGACGATCCGCCCGGTCGCCCAGGCCTCCAACACCGTGGTCGCCCGTCGCTGAGCGGGCCCCTGGCCGCCGGCCGCGGCTGACCGGCAGCCCCGAGCAGCCCCCGGGCAACTCCGTTTACAGGCAGCCCTGCTCGGTGGCCCCCCGCGTACAGATCTGGGTGGCTTCCACGCTGACCAGCCGGTAGCCGTCACCACCTTCGTCGCTGGCGAAGATGTGCAGCCGGTGGCCGTTGATGGAGTCGTCGGCGTAGCCCTGGACGTCGACCACGATGGTGGTCAGGTCCCCTTCCTGGACGTCCTCGGCCACCGTCATGTCCAAGTCGGGAGCGCCGTCCTCCTGCAGGTCCTCGACCACGGCGGCGGCCAGGTCCGCCATCGAGTCCTGGGGCCCGGGGTCGCTGATCTGCGAGGTCTCGTCGGTCACCATGCCCAGGTAGGCCAGATAGCGCAGGTTCGCCCAGCCCACCCGGTCCTCGACGTCCAGTTCCAGCCAGACCGCCATGTCGTCCAACTGCCGGGCGCGCCCGGTCAGGACGACGTCGGAGGTCAGCGGGGCCAGGGCGGTCACCTCCGGGGAGGTCGGGTCGGGCAACTCGCGCACGTACAGCACGTCGTCGTGCGCCACCCCGACCACGTCGACGGTTTCGCCCTCGGTGTACAAGTCCACCGCCTGGCCCGGGAGATCTGCCTGGTCGGCGGGCTCGGTCCCCGGGCCGCCGCCGTTCTCCACCTCATCGGTCTGCTCGTCCTCGCCCGGTTCGGTCTCGTCCGGGTCGGTCTCGTCCGGGTCTGGTCCGGTCTCGTCCTGTTCGGCCTCGGTGGCGGTCTCCTGCGGCGGTGGTTCCTCGCCGTCGCCGGTGCAGGCACTCAGGAGGAGTGCGGCGGCCAGAGCCGCGGCAGCGGTGGTGGTGATACGGGTGCGGAGCATGTCAGCCTCCTGGGCTCGTGGTCCTGCGGGTCAGAGGCAAAGGCCATCCTCGGAGACCCCGCGCGTGCAGATGATGGTGCGTTCGATGAACTCGACCTGGATCGTCCCCGATGCGGTCGTCCCGGCGCGCATCAGGAGTCGTTCACCCTTCTGGGCGTCGTCCGGGATGCCGGTCACATCAACGGTGACGTCGGGGGAGTTGACCGGGCCGGAGATGTCGGAGACGGCGATCCGGGCGTTGTCGATCTCGGCGGCACCGTTGAGTTCGGCGGCCCGGGCGCCCACGGCCAGGGCCAGGTCCTCGACGGAGTCGGCCGGGTCCACATCGGCGAAGTCCTCATCGGCGTCGGCGGTCCGGCCCAGGTAGCCCAGGAACGTCACGTTCGCCCACCCGGTCACGCCCTCGGCCTGGACCTGGGCCCAGATACCCCAGTCGTCCACGCTGCGGTTGTGCCCGGTAGCCACCACGGACCGGGTGAGCGGATCAAGTTCGGTGACCACGGTGGCGCCCGGGTCGGGGAGTTCGCGCACGTTCAGGACGTCGTCATGATCGACCACGACCACGGCGAGTTCATCGCCCTCCCAGGGGAAGATCTCGATGACCTCACCGGGCAGGTCGTCGCTGTCGCCGCCGGAGCCGCCCTCGTCAGCCTCCGGCTCGCCGTCCTCGCCGTCCTCGGTCGCGCCGTCCTCGCTGTCCTCGACGTCACCGTCGGCCCTGTCCCCGTCGTCGGCGGTGGGGGATTGGTCCGCTCCGGTCTCGCCGTCCGGTTCGGATTCATCGTCGGTGCACGCACCCAGCCCCAGGGCCAGGCCCGCGGCCAGGACGGCGGCGCAGACGCGGGTGCGGAGCATCGTCAGCCTCCCTGCTGATGGGTTAACGCCGGTGCACATGGTCTGTGTTGTGAGTGTCCCGAGTGTTTCACGGCGAGGTACACCGTTGTTCCAGGCGCGCTGGCGCCGATGCCGGCCGACCGGGTACGCAGGTAATCTGAGGTGGCTACGGCAACGCCACCAGGCGCGGCCCGCCCGAGTCCCTCCTCCCGCGCGAGGCCGCACCTCTGCGCCCGTACCTGCACCGGAGACACCACGCCGTGATCGCTTTCGCTCGCTTCAGCCTTCGCAACCGCGCCCTGGTGGCCCTGGCCGCGATCATCGCCGTCCTCGGGGGCCTCTGGTCGGCGGCGACGTTGAAACAAGAACTCATCCCGGATTTCGAGTTGCCCATCGTGGTGGTGATCACCCCGTACCCGGGAGCCTCCCCGGATGTGGTCGATGACCAGGTCAGCGTGCCGATCAGCCAGGCGGCCACGGCTGTGGAGGGCCTGGAGTCCACCACGGCGACGTCGAACGCGAACGTGTCCACGGTGTTGCTGGAACTGGCGTACGGCACCGAGGCCGGTACGGCACAGCAGCAGATGCAGATGGCGTTGTCCCGGATGTCTTTGCCCGAGGCGGCCGACCCGCAGGTGATGGTGGGTAGTTTCGACGATCTGCCGGTGGTGCAACTGGCGGTGACCGCGCCCGAGGATCCGGAGCAGACGGTGCAGACGCTGCGTGACGTGGTGGTGCCGGAACTGGAGGCGCTCGACGGCGTGCGGGATGTGGCCCTGAGCGGTGCGGTCGATGAGGTGGTCACCATCGATGTGGACGCGGGCGCTCTGGCTATGGCCGGACTGTCCCCGGACGTGATCGTCAGCACCCTGGACTCCCACGGCATGGTGATCCCGGCGGGCACCCTGCGCGATGATCCGCGCGCGCTCAACGTTCAGGTGGGTGAGGCACTCGAGGGTGTCGACGACGTGGCCGCCCTACCCCTACGCAATGCCGAGGGCGAGGTGCTGCGCCTGGATGAGGTGGCCGAGGTGTCGGTGGAACAGGAGGAGGCCACCTCCTTCGCCCGCACCAACGGCCAGACCTCCTTCGGACTGGCGGTCACGGCCACCCCGGAGGGGAACACGGTAGAGATCTCCGACCAGGTCGCCGACCTGCTGCCGGAGTTGGAGCAGTTCCTGGGCGAGGGCGCGGAGATCTCGGTCATCATCGACCAAGCCCCGTTCATCACCCAGTCCGTGGAGGATCTGGCGGTCGAGGGCATGCTCGGTCTGATCTTCGCCGTGATCGTCATCCTCATCTTCATGCGCGCCTGGCGGCCCACCGGGGTGACGGCGGTGTCCATCCCGCTGTCCCTGCTGATCACGATCATCGGCGTGAACGTGGTGGGGTACACCCTGAATCTGCTCACCCTGGCGGCGTTGACGGTCTCCATCGGCCGGGTGGTCGATGACTCCATCGTGGTGATCGAGAACATCGAACGGCACCTGTCCTACGGCGGTCCCAAGCACCAGGCGGTGCTGACGGGCGTGCGGGAGGTGGGCGGTGCGATCACCTCGGCCACCGTGGCCACCGCAGCGGTGTTCGTGCCGATCGGTCTGGTCGGGGGGTTGGTGGGCGAACTCTTCCGCCCGTTCGCCTTCACCGCTGCCGCCGCGTTGCTCGTCTCGCTGTTGGTCGCGTTGACGATCGTGCCGGTGCTCGCGTGGTGGTTCCTACCGGTTGCCAAGGGTGCCCCGTCCGCAGCCGAACCCACGGCCGGTACCGGGCAGCGCGGGCACGTGAGGGTGGACGAGCAGGCCCAGGAGCGCCGGGGCCCGCTGCAGCGCGGTTATCTGGCGACGTTGCGCCCGGCCCTGGCCCACCCGGTGATCACTCTGCTGATCGCCGCCGGCCTGCTCGGCGGGACCGTCGCGCTGGTGCCCCAGTTGGAGACCGAGTTCATCGGGGATTCCGGGGACAACACCGTCAGCATCGCCCAGACGCTGCCCAGCGGCACCTCGCTGCGGGCCCGCGATGAGGCGGCTGCCCAGGTCGAGGCGATCCTGGAGGACATCGAGGAGGTCCAGACCTATCAGGTGACCGGCGGTGAGGCCGAGGGCGTGATGGCGTTCGTCGGCGCGGGCCAGGACGCGACGTTCATGGTGAGCCTGGACCTGGAAGCCGATGCGGCGCAGGTGGAACGGCGGCTGCGCGAGGAGTTGGCGGACCTGGGCTCCGATGCGGGGGAACTGACCGTGAGCCCGGGACAGGCGGCACTGGCAGGTGGCGTGGAAGTGGTGGTCACCGCCGCCGATTCCGAGGATCTGGCCGATGCCGCACAGCAGGTGCGCGACGCCGTCGCCGAGGTGCCCGACACCACCGACGTGGCCAGCAACCTGGCCGAGGACCTGGCGACGGTGACGGTGAGCGTGGACCGCGAAGCGGCCGCCGAGGTGGGCCTGAGCGAGGCTCAGGTGGGGCAGTCGGTGGCGGCCGCCCTGAACGGCATCCCGCTGGGCCAGATCGTCACCGACACCGGTGAGATCGACGTGGTCATGCAGATCGGCGAGGCTCCGCTGTCGATGACCGAGTTGGAAGAACTGCCGGTGGGTACGGTGCCCGCCGAACCCGCCGGTTCCCCGGCACCAGGGGATGTCCCGGGGCAGATGCCCGGCGATGCACCGACGGACGCACCCGAGGGCATGGCCCCCGGCGAACTTCCCGAAGGGCCCGACCCGACCGACCTCGACCAGCCCGATCCGGCGCAGGTCGGTGAACCCGACCCGGTGTTGCTGGCAGATATCGCCGAGGTCGAGGAAGTCGACCTGCCCACCTCGGTCACCCGTAGTGGAGGTATCCAGTCCGCCACGATCACCGCGTCCTCCACCGCCACCGACCTGGGCGCCCAGGGTGCGGCACTCCAGGAAGCCCTGGACGACCTCGACCTGCCTGACGGCGCGAGCGTTCAGGTCGGGGGCGTGATGGCCGACCAGGACGAGGCCTTCGCCAACCTGGGCGTGGCCCTGCTGCTGTCCCTGGCCATCGTCTACTTGGTGATGGTGGGCACCTTCCGGTCGCTGGTGCAGCCGCTGATCCTGATGATCTCGGTGCCGTTCGCGGCCACGGGCTCGATCGGGCTGCTGCTGATCACCGGCACCCCGCTGGGCGTGGCCGGCTTGGTGGGTGCTCTGATGCTGGTGGGTGTGGTGGTCACCAACGCCATCGTGCTGATCGACCTGATCAACCAGTACCGCCGAGCCGGGATGGGACTGGCCGAGGCGATCGAGGACGGCGCCCGGCACCGACTGCGCCCGATCCTTATGACGGCCTTCGCCACGATGGGTGCCCTGGTCCCGATGGCGCTGGGAATCACCGGTGGGGGAGCCTTCATCTCCCGGCCCCTGGCGCTGGTGGTGATCGGTGGGTTGTTCACCTCCACGATCCTCACCCTGGTGCTGGTGCCGGTGCTCTACCGGCTCGTCGAGGCACGGAAGCAGCGGCGTGGCGTGGAGTTCACCGACGTGGACGCCTTCGACGAGCCGCCCCAGGTGCGACATGGTGCCGGTGCTACGGCGGGGGCGGCGACGCCGTCGGCCGTGCAGGAGGCCCCGGCGCCCGATACCGAGCAGCGCGGTGCCACGGCCAAGAAGTCCAAGCCCCGGCGCCGCTGGCGACGGGCCCGCAAACGCTGAGGAGTGCGCGGCGCTGTCGCGGTCAGCGCCGCACAGACCCCAGGGCTAGGGTGGCGGCATGGAATCTGATGAGCGTCTGGCCGTGTTCCTGGACTACGAGAACCTCGCGCTGGGGGTGCGTGATCTGGGCACCACGTTCCAGTTCCGCTCGATCGCCGATGCCCTCGCCGCTCGCGGGCGCGTGGTGGTGCGACGGGCGTATGCGGACTGGTCGTTCTTCGCCTCCGACCGGCACGACCTGGCCAGCGAACACGTGGAACTGATCGAGATGCCCCAGCACCAGGGGGCCTCACGCAAGAACGCCGCGGACATCAAGATGGTGGTCGACGCGGTGGAGATGGCCTTCGAGCGCGACTACATCTCCACCTTCGTGCTCTGCACCGGCGACAGCGACTTCTCCCCGCTGGTGCACAAACTGCGCGAGATGAACAAGCAGGTGATCGGGATCGGGGTGGCCAACTCCACCTCGAAGCTCCTGCCCTCGGCCTGCGATGAGTTCCTCTTCTACGACCGCCTGGAGGGCGTGGACCTACCCAGCGGTTCCGAACGCTCCGGGCGGCGTCGCCGCCCCGGGGCGCCCAAGCCCCCGGAGGCCGCGGCCGAGCAGCCGGAGCAGCCCGAGCGCCCGGACCCGACCGAGCAGGCCGACGACGATGCCACCGGTACCGAGCAGGCGAACGCGGAGGAGCGCTCGCCGTCATTGGCGGTGCTGGTGGCCCAGACCCTGGCGGACCTGAGTTCGTCCTCCGGGGCGGTGACCGCCTCGGTGCTCAAACGCACCCTGCTGCGCAAGGATCCCACCTTCAGCGAGTCCGACTACGGGTTCCGTTCCTTCGGAGAGTGCCTGCGCCACCTGGCCGAGCGCGGGGTGGTGGAGATCAGTTCCGGCCCCGCGGCCGGGGACCCGGAGGTGTCCCTGCCCGAGCGCGGCGAACGTGAACTGGCGTTCGCCGCGGTCGCCGACCTGGTCGGTGGTGCCGGTGAGGCGGTGCCGTTGTCCGGATTCAAGGACCGAATGCGCAAGCAGCGCCCCGGCTTCTCCGAGAAGACCCTCGGGTACCGCAACTTCCTGCAGTTCGTGCGCGCCGCCAATGCCGGCGGCTTCGTGGACCTGCGCTGGGACGCGGACGCGGAGGACTACCTCCTCACGCCGGCGCCCTGAGCATCACGCACCACCGGTGCGGCCTGACCCGCCGGCCTTCTGACCCGCCGGCCTTGTCGGCACCGGCGGTGCGATCGCCCGAGTCCGCGCGACGCTACTCGACCTCCTGGCCGGTGTAGAAGGCGGTCGTCCTCCGTTCGGCGGCGCGGGCGGCGTCCTCGGGCGTGCCCGCGGCGATCGAGGCCTCGGCCCAGCGGCGGCTGCTATCCGCGATGAACTCGCGCGCTGCGTCGCTGCGCTCCCACTCCGAGCCCTCCGGCGGCTTCGAGGCCCCGGTGGCGATGTGCAGGGCCAGTCCCAGGAAGGCCAGGTCCCAGCCCACCCCGGTCGCGCCCGGCCCGTAGGTGGTCCAGAAGTCGCTCGGGAAGTCCTCGGTCGTCTCGTGCTCAAGGGTGAGGCGGGCGCCGTCGTCGTCCTCGGTGATGCGGAGGGTGACCCAGGAGATGTTCCCGGCGAACTCCCAGGTGGCCTTGACACGCGACGGAGGCTCGCACGCCTCGATCGTGCCATCGGCGTTTCCTTCGATCCGGTATCGACCGCCGAGTTCGAGGTCGCCGGAGACGGGCCCGAACCACCGGGGGAGCCGTTCGGCGGAGGTGCAGGCGTTCCAGAGGTCCTCGACGGTGGTGGCGTAGGCCTGGCTGATCGTGGCGACGACCGTCGCGGTGTCGCCGTGTTCGGTCACGGCCAGGCCACGCGTGACCTGGTCGGCCTGTCCGGCGCTGATGGTGGTGACGTTCTCGGTCATGGTCACTCCTTCTCGTTACTGGGGTGGTGGCGTCGCTCGCGCTTGCCGCGCGCGATCTCGGTCTCGAGGGCAGCCAGGCGGGGCGCCCAGAACGCGCGGAACGGTGCGAGCCAGTCATCGGCCTGACGCAACGGCTCGGGGTCGACGGCGTACAGCCGCCGGGAGCCGTCGGGGCGCACCGTGGTGAAGCCCTGCGTGCGCAGCACCCGCAGGTGCTGGGACACCGCCGGTTGGCTGATGCCGAACTCCGCACCGATCCGGGTGGCGAGTTCACCGGCTGGTTGCTCACCGTCGGCGAGCAACTCCAGCAAGCGGCGTCGAACCGGGTCACCGAGGACGTCGAGCGCGTGCATGGAACGACACTATCAGTCCTGACTTATATAAGGCAATGGTGAATTGAGCTGGAGGTGCGGGCTTCGCCCTCGCCGTGCCGGCCGAGGGGTTCGCCTCAGGTCGCGAGTTGGTCGCGCCGGCGGGTGAGGTAGGTCCGCTCGGCGGGATTTCCGGTCAGTTCGATGGCCCGGTCATAGGCACCGAGCGCATCGCCACCGCGGCCGAGCCGACGTAGCAGATCGGCGCGTGCGGCATGCAACGCGTGGTAACCGTCAAGAGGTCCGGCCAACCGGTCGATCTCGGCCAGTGCGACATCGGGGCCGTCCACCTCGGCGACTGCGACCGCCCGGTTCAGCCGCACGATCGGGGAGGGATCCGTCAGCACCAGACGGTCGTAGAGGGTGAGGATCTGGGACCAGTCGGTGTCCCGCGCCGAGAGGTGGTAGGTGTGCACAGCGTTGATCGCCGCCAGCAGTTGGTAGCGCCCGGGTTGCTCATCGCCGCCGGCCACCGCTGCGAGTCGGCCGCGGACCAGTGCGTGGCCCTCGTCGAGGAGAGACCGGTCCCACGCGCTGCGGTCCTGCTCCTCGAGCGTCACCAACTCTCCGGTGCGCGAGACACGCGCGGGCCGGCGAGCGTCGATGAGGAGCATCAGGGCAAGGAGGCCGGCCACTTCGCCGTCCTCGGGTAGGAGGTCGAGCAGCAGCCGGCCCAGCACGATCGCCTCATCGATGAGATCGGTGCGGAGCGGCTCAACACCCTCGCCGGCGAGATAGCCCTCGTTGAAGATCAGGTAGACCACCGTGAGCACCCCGGCGAGCCGCTCGCGGATGTCCTCGGAGGAGGGCACCCGGTAAGGGATGTGAGCGGCCTTGATCTTTCTCTTCGCGCGGGTGATTCGTTGGGCCATCGTGGTCTCCTGCACCAGGAATGCCCGGGCGATCTCGGCGACGGTCAACCCGCCGAGCAGGCGCAGGGTCAGGGCAACCCGGGCTTCCATCGCCAGCGCCGGGTGGCAGCAGGTGAAGATCAGTCGGAGCCGGTCGTCCTCGATCGGACCGGTCGGCTCGGCGGGTGTGTCATCGTGCAGCATCCGGGCCGCCTGGTGCTTGGTCTCGCGCAGGGACTCGCGCCGGATCCGATCGATCGCCTTGCGGTTCGCGGTCGTGGTGAGCCACCCGCCGGGATGAGCGGGCACCCCGTCGCGCGGCCACCGCTGCACCGCCGTGACGAACGCCTCGGCAGCGGCGTCCTCCGCGATATCGAGGTCACCGAACCGGCGCGCAAGGCTGGCGACGACCCGCGCCCACTCCTGTTTGTGGATGCGGGTCATCGCTTCCTCGAGGCGCACCTTGCTCACTATTGCAGCAGGAGCCTTACGAGTGCAGCAGCCTCTGCACGGACTCCGCGGTCTGGAAGGGGCGCACCTCCACCTTGCCGCGGCATGCCTTCGACGCCTCGGCGGCGAGTTTCAGGGCCACGTCCAGATCGGGGGCCTCGATCACCCAGAAGCCGCCGATGCACTCCTTGGTCTCCAGATAGGGCCCGTCCAGGATCACCGGGCTCTCGCCCTGACCGTCCACGGTCGTGGCGGTCGTGGCGGGCTCCAGACCGTCGGCGAAGACGAAGTAGCCTTCGCGCTGGAGCTTGTCATTGAAGGCGCCGGTGTCGGCGAAGGACGCCAGCATCGCCTCCTTGGAGGGGTAGGGGCCGTAGTCGGTGGGTTCGGCGGGTCCGTAGACGGACAGGAGATACCTGGGCATGGTGATCAGTCCCTATCGAGGTCGGCGGCCTGTGGTGGTCGACCCGGGAAGCGGTGCACTTCCTGGGGCCAGTCGAGCGCGACCGCGAGGCGGCCGGCCCAGTACCGCGCAGCGGCGTCATCGGGCACCCGCACGACGCAGAAGCCGCCGAGATGCTCCTTGGTCTCCACGTAGGGTCCGTCAGTGAAGACAGGCTCTCCCTCCCTGGCTTCGACGCTGCAGACAACGGAGGAGGCATCGATCCCCCCGTTCCCGAAGACGAAGACTCCTTCATTCCTCATCTCCTCGACCACCACCATGCTGGCCTCGGCCTTCTGCTGCACCTCTTGTGGCGTGTGGTCGGGCACCCACTCGTCGTTGAACGCGATCAGGTACTCGGGCATGATCCTCTCCTCTCGAGTAGTCCGAAGGACATCGGTTTGTTGCACGGGCCACCGGTGGCGTCCCACATACCTTCCACGAACGGGGCTGTTCCGATACGACAGTTTCCCGGAGGTGCTCACCTCGGTGCCGTTCGTGCCGGTGCCTGAGGGTCGGAGATCACCCCCCAGGTGTACAGAGTTGGCAGGCTGACCCGCGCCCCGCTGTCTGACCTGCGAACTACAGTGGAGCGTGTGATCACAGGTGAACTGAAGAGCAAGGTCGATCGCGTCTGGGACGCCTTCTGGTCCGGCGGCATCTCCAACCCGTTGGAGGTGATCGAGCAGATCACCTACCTGCTGTTCCTGCGCCGGCTGGATGACCTGCAGACCATCGCGGAAAAGAAGGCCCGCATCACCGGTGAGATCGAGGACCCGGTGTTCTTGCCCGACCAGCACCACCTGCGCTGGAGCAGGTTCGCCAACCGCGACCCGGTTGAGATGCACGCACTGGTCTCCGATGAGGTGTTCCCGTACTTGCGCGGCCTGGGCCAGCAGGTCGGCGGCGATGACTCCACCTACTCAGTGCACATGAAGGACGCCCGGTTCACCATCCCCACCCCGGCGCTGCTCAGCCGCGTGGTGGACATGCTCGGTGACATCCCGATGGAGGACCGGGACACCAACGGGGACCTGTACGAGTATTTGCTCTCCAAGATCGCCAGCGCCGGCACCAACGGCCAGTTCCGCACGCCGCGGCACATCATCAACCTGATGGTCGCGATGATGGCGCCGACCCCCTGAGGATGAGATCTGCGACCCCGCCTGCGGCACCGCCGGCTTCTTGGTCAGCGCTTCGGAACACATCCGCGAACATCACCCGAGCGCGCTGACCAACGCCAAGCAGCGCGAACACTTCCACCGCAGCATGTTCCACGGTTACGACTTCGACTCCACGATGCTTCGGATTGGCAGCATGAACATGCTCCTGCACGGCATCGAATCGCCGGACATCCGCTACCGCGACTCCCTGTCCGAGGGCGCCGCCGCTGACGCCCAGCAGTACTCCCTGGTCCTGGCAAATCCGCCGTTCGCCGGGTCGCTGGACTACGAGTCGACGTCGAAGGACCTCCTGCGGGTGGTGAAGACCAAGAAGACCGAGTTGCTGTTTCTCGCCCTGTTCCTGCGGCTACTCAAGCCCGGCGGCCGCGCGGCGGTGATCGTGCCCGACGGCGTGCTGTTCGGGTCGTCGAACGCGCACAAGGATCTGCGCCGGACACTCGTGGAGGAGCAGAAGCTGGACGCGGTGGTGAAACTGCCCTCCGGTGTTTTCAAGCCCTACGCCGGGGTGTCCACCGCGATCCTGTGCTTCACCAAGACCGACTCCGGCGGCACCGATGACGTGTGGTTCTACGACGTGACTGCCGATGGTTTCTCCCTGGACGACAAGCGCAACCCGATCGAAGCCAACGACCTGCCCGATGTGCTCACCCGGTGGCAACAGCGGGCGACGACGGAACGCGACCGAGCGCGCACCGACAGTTCGTTCTCGGTCCCCAAGGCGGAGATCGCCGAGCAGGGCTACGACCTGTCGATCAACCGCTACAAGGAGATCGTCTACGACGACGTCGAGCACCGCGACCCGCTGGAGATCATCGCCGATATCGAGCAGATCGAAGATGAGATTGCCCAGGGCCGCGCTGAGTTGAAGGCGATGTTGGCGTGAAGACAGTCCGTCTGGGCGATGTCGCGGAGATCGTTTCAGGAGCGACGCCGAAGTCGGGTGTGGCCGATTTCTGGGACGGTGACATCGCATGGGTGACCCCCGCCGACCTGAGCAAACTCGAAGGTCCTTACATATCGGCGACTCCTCGGACACTCACTGAGGAGGGCGTTCGCAGTTGCAGTACCAATGTCCTGCCAGTTGGGTCGGTGCTACTCAGTTCTCGTGCACCAATCGGACATGTTGCGATCAACACCGTGCCGATGGCAACGAATCAAGGGTTCAAGAGCCTCGTTCCGAGACCTGGTCTCGAGGCGAAATTCCTCTACCACTGGCTCAACTCCAAGACGGAGTACTTGCAGTCACTTGGCAATGGCGCGACGTTCAAGGAACTGTCGAAGAGGACGGCAACGCAGATCGAGATCCCGCATCCTCCCATTGAGGAGCAGCGCCGCATCGCCGCGATTCTCGACCAGGCCGACGCGCTGCGCACCAAGCGCCGCCAGTCCCTCGCCCACCTCGACGACCTCACCCAGTCCATCTTCCACGCCATGTTCGGCGCGACCGCTGATACTGTCCCCCTAGGCGACCTCTGCCGGTTCTACAGCGGCGGGACGCCATCGAAGAAGAAGCCGGAACTCTGGGCCGGCGAACTCCCATGGTTTAGTGCAAAGGATCTGAAAGCGAACGAACTCTGGGATTCGCAGGACCACATCGCGGCAAGCGTCCCTGAAGTGACGAGCCTGCGCCTATTGCCTGCCGAGACCATCGCTGTTGTTGTTCGCGGGATGATTCTCGCCCACTCGGTTCCAATCTCCGTTATTCGCGTTCCCGCGACGATCAATCAGGACCTTAAGGCGGTCTTGCCGCGTGACGACATCCAGGTTGATTTCCTGGCGAGTGCACTTCGCGCACGGACGCAGTGGATCCTGGCACGTACTGCGACTGCGGCTCACGGCACGAAAAGATTGGAGACCGCGGTCCTGGAGTCGATCCCCATTCCTGAGGTTTCGCGGTCAGCCCAGGCTGAGTTCGCGCGAAGGGTCTCCCAGATCCGTGCCGAACGCAGCGCTGTGGAGCGGGTCCTGGCCGCCGAAGACGAACTCTTCGCGTCACTCCAGTCCCGAGCATTCTCAGGAGGGCTATAAATGGCAACGATGCCAACGTGGGATGAGTTCATGGCGCCGGTGCTGCGGGCACTGATCGACGGTCGTACGCTGCGGCTTCGAGAACTGCGCGAGGCGGTGATGGCGGCTGAACAGATCCCCGAGGATCAGCGAGCCGAGTTGCTCCCTTCCGGTCAGCCCAAGGTGGAGAACCGCATCGGCTGGGCTGCGTCCTACCTCAACCGAGTCGGTGCGTTGGAGCGCCCAGCGCGCGGGCAATACCTCATTACCGACGTCGGCCGGAAACTGCTGGCGGATTACCCCGAAGGCATAAGCGAGGCCGTTCTGCGGTCCATGGCACGCGAAGGTGACGAATGGTGGATACCCAAAGCACCGTCCGGTCGCGAAAGCAAATCAGTCGCCGAACCCACCACTGAGAGCACTTTGGACCCGGAGGAACAGGTCGAGGAAGGCATCGCCCGAATCCACGCCACCGTCGCAGCCGACCTCCTCAGCCGTCTGCACGCTCAGGCCCCGTCATTCTTCGAAGACGCCGTGCTCGACTTGCTCATAGCGATGGGTTACGGGGGAGCAGGCGGCAAAGCCACCCGCACACAACTCTCCGGCGACGGCGGCATCGACGGCATTATCGACCAGGACGCCCTGGGGTTAAGCCGGGTGTACGTGCAGGCCAAGCGTTACGCCCTGGACACCCCGATCGGCCGTCCCGAGATCCAGGGTTTCGTCGGTGCGCTACACGGCAACCAGGCCAGCCAGGGTGTCTTCATCACCACTGCCCGCTTCAGCCGCGGCGCCCGCGAATATGCTGAGTCGGTCGCCACACGCGTCGTGCTGGTCGACGGCGAACGCCTGGCCTCGCTCATGATCCACTACGGCGTTGGCGTGCAAGCCAAGCGCACGGTCCAGATCGTCGAGATCGACGAGGACTTCTTCGAGTAGCCGCCGACGTCGGATCGGTTTGCCCCGGCGCTAGCGGCCGTAGTGGTACCGGCACGCGGCGATGCGCACCTCGGTCTCGGTCACCTTGTAGACCAACCGATGCTCCTCGGTGATGCGCCGGGACCAGTACCCAGCGAAGTCATGCTTGAGCGGCTCGGGCTTGCCGATGCCCTGGTTACCGTTACGGACGACGTCCTCAATGAGATTGTTGATGCGTTTGAGGATCCTTCGGTCCTGTGCCTGCCACCAGAGATAGTCTTCCCAGGCGTGATGGTCCCAGACCAGCCGCATGATCAGTCGGCATCGATGAGGTCGTGCGATTCACCTTCGCCCACCTCGAGCCGTTCCATCGCATCGAGCAGTCGTCGAGCATTAGCGGGGGAGCGCATCAGGTATGCAGTCTCGCGCAGTGACTCGAAGTCGTCCAGGGACATGATGACGACGGGCTCGTGGCCTGCCCTGGTGATCACGATCTCCTCACGGTCCTGCACGACCGAGTCCAGAACCTCGGCATAGCGACGGCGGGACTCGCTGTAACTCATCGTGCGCATCGGACCTCCAACTCCTGTACAGGAAATTGTACGCCCTGGCCGGAGGTGGATCAAACCCCGTCGCGACGAATCCGCACTCCCGCACGGCGTCAACAAACTAGAGTTGACTCAAACAGTTGTGTTCCCGTCGTTGTCTTGACCATGCGTTGCCTCGGCCCGCATGGCTTGCGATCAGCGGGTACGCCGAGTCCACATGCAACGCTCGGGGGAAAGGAGCGTCGTGAGCAACTTCGCCTTCGTCAAGGCTGCGTTGCCCACAGTTCACCCCGACTGCGTCAAGGCCGAGTCCTACCTGAGTTCCGACCCGCGCGCGGCGTGTTTCTATAGCCGGCGCGCGATCGAGCACCTGGTCGCTTACCTCTACGAGGTTCTCAATCTGACCGAGCCGTACCGGGACGACCTGGCCGCTCGGATCAACGACAGCAGGTTCAAGACCCGCACCGGCAACAGCATCAACCAGAAACTCAACCTCATCCGCCGGCTCGGCAATACCGCCGTGCACGAGGCAAGGTCTTTGGCTTCCGACCACGGGCTCGCCGCGCTACGCGAACTGCACCATGTGGTGGTGTGGGCGGCCTTCCACCACTCCGCCGACCCCGCGGCCGTCCCGGTACGAACTCCGTTCGACCCGACACTGGCAGCCAAGGCGGCGCCGCTCTCACGTGACGAACTGGTGCGCCTGGCCAAGAAGTTCCAAGAGCAGGACGAAGCACACGCCCGGGAACTCGCCCAACGGGACGAACTCCTGGCCGCCCACGAGGAACGGATCGCCCAACTCCAGGCACAGATCGCTTCGGCTCAGGACGCCAAAGCGGCTGCCGGTATCGAAGACACCCGCGACTACAGCGAGGCCCAGACCCGCGAGGCCTATATCGATGTCGACTTACGCGCAGCCGGGTGGCTCCTGGACCAGGACCATGACCGGGAGTACCCGGTGGCCGGGATGCCCGGCGGAGGCCGCGGCTACATCGACTACGTGCTGTGGGGCTCCGACGGCCTACCGCTGGCAGTGGTGGAGGCCAAACGCGCCGGCAGCAGCGTCCAGGTCGGCCGACAGCAGGCCGAACTTTACGCCGACCGGCTGGAAGCCCAGTTCGGCCGCCGACCGGTGATCTTCTACACCAACGGGTACGAGCATTGGCTCTGGGACGACGCCGCCGGCTATCCGCCCCGGAAGGTGCAGGGTTTCTGCACCCGCGACGAACTGGAACTGATGGTCCAGCGCCGTCACACCCGCATGCCCCTGGCCACAGCCACGGTGGACACCGACATCGCCGGGAGGCCCTACCAGGTGCGGGCGATCAAGGCCATCGGTGAGGTGCTCGATAGCAGGGAACGCCGAGCCCTGCTGGTGATGGCCACCGGATCCGGGAAAACCCGCACCGTCATCGCCCTGGTGGACCAACTTATGAAAGCCGGTTGGGTCAAGCGGGTCCTGTTCCTGGCTGACCGTAACGCCCTGGTGCGCCAGGCGGTCGGGGCGTTCAAGGAGCACTTGCCCGCCGCCACAACGGTCAACCTGGTCACCGAACGAGACGGCGAGGGCAGGGTATACGTGTCGACCTACCCGACCATCATGAACCTCATCAACGAAGCCGACGATGACGCTACCCAGGCGCAGCGGTTCGGGCCCGGACACTTCGACCTGGTCATCATCGATGAGGCGCACCGGTCGGTCTATGCCAAGTACGGCGTGATCTTCGACTACTTCGACGCGATACTGGTGGGTTTGACCGCCACTCCGAAGGATGAGGTTGATTACAACACGTACCGTCTCTTCGACCTTGAGGAAGGCGTCCCCACCGACGCCTACAGCCTGGAGGACGCGGTAGCCGACGGATATCTGGTGCCGCCCAAGGGCGTGTCCGTGGGTACGAAATTCCTACGCCGGGGCATCCGCTACGACGAACTCAGCGAAGATGAGAAGGACCAGTGGGACGTTCTGGACTGGGGCGAGGGCGAGGCGCCCGATGAGGTGGGCGCCGAGGAACTCAACCGGTTCCTGTTCAACACCGACACCGTGGACAAGGTGCTCGAGACGCTCATGACGCGTGGGTACAAGGTCGCCGGTGGCGACCGGATCGGCAAGACCATCATCTTCGCCAAGAACCAGCGCCACGCGGAGTTCATCGCAGAACGTTTCGACATCAATTGGCCCGGGTACGCCGGACACTTCGCCCGCACGATCACCCACGCCAGCCCGTACGCCCAGCAACTGATCGAGGACTTCGCCACACCCACCAAGGCCCCGCACATCGCGATCAGCGTGGACATGCTCGACACCGGCATCGACATCCCCGAGGTGGTCAACCTCGTCTTCTTCAAGACTGTGTGGTCCAAGTCGAAGTACTGGCAGATGATCGGCCGGGGCACCCGCCTGCGCCCCGACCTGTTCGGCCCCGGCGCAGACAAGACCGACTTCCTCGTCTTCGACTTCTGCGGCAACCTGGAGTACTTCAACCAGGACCTGCCAGGCAGCGAAGGGTCGATACAGAAATCCCTCACCCAGCACTTGTTTGAAGCCCGGGTTGCCCTGGCTCGTGGGCTGCAGCACGTTCGGGTCGAACCGGACTTGCGGAGAAGTATCACGGCTGCGTTGCAGCAGACCGTGGCGGGCATGCACCCGGGCAACGTCCTGGTGCGGCCGCACCGCCGCGCCGTCGAACGTTTCTCAGAACCCTCGTCATGGGTATCGCTCAGCAGCGCGGATGCCGAGGACGTTCTCGAACTCGCCGGTCTTCCCTCATCGGTGCGCGATGAGGACGAGCACGCCAAGCGATTCGACCTGCTGATCCTGCGTCGTCAACTGGCCGACCTCGAAGGCGATACCGCTACGGCCGATCGGTTGCGAAAGACCATTCAGGCGATCGCCGGCGCCCTCCTGGGCAAGACCACGATTCCGATGGTCGCCGAGCAAGCGACGTTGCTGGAGGCCGTGGCATCCGATGGCTGGTGGTGGACGTCACCCTGCCGATGCTGGAGTCGGTCCGGAAGCGGATGCGCTCCCTGGTGCGCCTTGCCGACTCGGCGCGGCGCAATCCCGTCTACACCGACTTCGTCGACGAACTCGGCGAGGCCAGCGCGATCGAGTTGGCGATGGTGACCCCGGGCACCGACCTGGACCGCTTCCGGCAGAAGGCGGCCGCATACCTGGTCCGGCACCAGGATCATGTGGCATTGCAGCGCTTGCGCAGGAACCGGCAACTGACTCCGGAGGATCTGGCTGCGTTGGAACAGATGCTGCTGGCCAGCGGAACCGGTGAGCCGCAGGACATTGCCGCTGCCGCCGAGCAGACCGGCGGCCTGGGGCTCTTCATCCGCTCCCTGGTGGGCCTGGACCGGCAGGCCGCCACCGAGGCATTCGCCGACTACCTGGACGCCGCCACGTTCACCGTCAACCAAGTGCGCTTCGTGGAGTTGGTGGTCGAGGAACTCACCGCCAACGGGATGATGGAACCAGGCCGGCTGTTCGAGTCGCCCTACACCGACCACGGCCGCGCGGACCTACTATTCACCGACTCCCAGGTCGATGCCATCGTGGCGACCCTTCGCGACATCAAAGCGAGAGCCATCCCGGAGAGTGTCGCGTAGCCGTCTTCACAGCCTCCGCTGCCAGCGGCGCTTCCGCGGAAGCGTTCGAGGCGGGCGATCCTGTACTCGGGTATCAACTCGCTCCTGGTCACGTCGTCTCGGGTCCTTCTATGCGTGCAGGTTTGGCGCGGCGATCGGCATTGTGGCTCTTGTCGCGCCCTGGTGCCAGGAGTAGCGTCAGTCCTCTCGGGGCCAGGCACCCACCCGGAGGTGGCGACCATGGAGGATTCGGCCCAGACCGATGGTGCGCAGGTGCCGGTCATGCTGGTCGTCACAACCGATCCGGTCACGCGTACGATCCTGGCTGAGGAGTTCCACCGTCGCTACGGGGTGGATTACGAGGTGGTGGTGTGCGACCACTACGACCACGCCGAAACGGTGTTGCAGGAGTTGGCACGCTTGGGTCGGGGAGTGGTACTCATCGCCGGCTGCTACGGTCCGGCGGACCGCCAGGGCCTGGGCTTCCTCGGGCGCACCTACGCCACCCATCCAGCGGCCAAACGCGTGGTGGTGGTGATCTGGGGCGACTTCGCCAGTGCCGCCACGGTGTTCCAGGCCGTGGGCCAGGGGCACGCGGACCTGGTTGTCGTGCGCCCCGAGCGCCCGCGCGATGAGGAGTTCCATGGCGCGATCACCGACGCCCTGGACGACTGGTACCTGGCCCACGGAGTCGGTTTCGAGGCGGTCCGGCTGATCGGCAGGCAACAAGATCGGCGCACCCACACACTGCGGGATATGTTCGGGCGCAACCACATCCCGGTGGGCTTCTATGCGGTGGAGTCCGCTGCCACCGAGCGGTTAGTGGCAGGCCTGAACCTGCAGGGTGCGGAGTTGCCGATCGTGGTGCTGCAGTTCACCTCCCCGCCCACGGTGCTGACCAACCCCAGCGACCTGCAGATCGCCGACGCCTTCGGCCTGACCGGCGCGCCCCCGGTGAACAAGGTGTTCGACGTGGCCATCGTCGGTGCCGGACCTTCCGGGCTGGCCGCCGCGGTCTACGCCTCATCCGAAGGGCTGAGCACCTTGGTCGTGGAACAACAAGCCGTCGGCGGCCAAGCCGGAACCAGTTCACTCATCCGCAACTATCCGGGCTTCTCCAGCGGGGTGAGCGGTGCGCACCTGGCCTACCGCTCCTTCAAACAGGCCTGGAGTTTCGGCACTGAATACCTGTTCATGCGCCAGGTCACCGGCCTGAAAACGGAGGAACACGTGCACTCGGTCAGGCTCTCGGACGGCACCCACATCCGGGCCCGCAGCGTGATCGTGGCCACTGGCGTGGACTATCGCCTCCTGCCGGTGCCCGAACTGGAGGCACTGGTCGGTAGGGGAGTGTTCTACGGCGCGGCGGTCGCCGAAGCACCCCCCATGACCGGCGAGCGGGTCGTGGTGGTCGGCGGCGGGAACTCCGCGGGGCAAGCGGCCTTGCACCTTGCCCGGTACGCCCGGCAGGTGGACCTGCTGGTCCGCGGCCCGAGCCTGGCCGCCAGCATGTCCCATTACCTCATCGACCAACTCACCGCGACGCCGAACGTGACCATCCGCTATCGCAGCGAGGTGGTCGGTGCCCGGGTGGTGGACGGCTGCCTGGCGGCACTCACCGTCGCGCGCGCGGAGCCTGCTGCGGGGCTCCCTGAGCCCTCCGAGCAAGAGATCGAAGCCGTGGGGTTGTTCGTGCTCATCGGATCAACGCCACGCACCTCCTGGCTGCCGCCGGACGTGGCCCGCGATGGCGCAGGGTTCGTGCTCACCGGAAGCCTCACACCGCAACGCTCGGCAGCACCGGCACCAGAGCCATCACCCTCACCCGCGCCATCACCCTCACCCGGGCCCGCGCCGTCGTCATTGGAGACGACCATGCCCGGGGTGTACGCGGTAGGCGATGTGCGGTCCGGGTCCATCAAGCGCGTCGCGACCGCCGTGGGGGACGGTGCGGCTGTGGTCGCTCACCTGCACACCTATCTGGCGAGCCATCCCATCCCACAGCCCGCCGATGTCCCCGCGCACTGAATCCCCCGTCCTCCCCGCGATGCGAGTGTTGCTGTACGTGGCTGCCTTCCTGGTGTTCCTGGCCGGGCTGCAGTTGTTCCTCTTCCCGGAACGGACCGACTCCTGGTTCGCCTGGACCATTGACCCGCCAATGACGGCGGTGTTCCTGGGCGCGGCCTACTGGTCCAGTGCCGTGCTGGAGGTCGGCGGGGCAAGATCGGTGACCTGGCAGCGGGCGCGGTTGTCGGTGTGGCCGGTGTTCCTCTTCACCACCCTGACGCTGGTGGTCACGCTGGTGCACCTGGACCGCTTCCACCTGGGCCCGGCCCATCCGCTCGGTGCCCGGGTGGTCACCTGGGCTTGGCTGGCTATCTACGTGTGGTGGTGCCGATAGCAATGGTCCTCATCGGCGTCCTGCAGGCCCGGGCGGGCCGGCTCCCCACCAACAGCGCGCCTGGCGGTGGCGTCCCGCCGGCCACCAACAGCACGCCCGACGGTGCCGGCCCGCGCCCGGCGTTGCCGGCCCCGGTGCGGCACCTGCTGGAGGTGCTGGCGCTGATCATGCTCACCGTTGGCGCGGCGCTCCTCGTGGCCCCACTGTGGGCCGCGGCGTGGTGGCCCTGGGACCTGACTGCCCTCACCGGGCGTGCCGTGGGGGCGTGGCTGGTGGGCCTGGGCTCGACGGCCGCCTACACCCGGCTACGGGGCCGGCGTAACACGGTGGGGGCGGTGGGGGCGACTGCGGTCAGTTTCGTGGCCCTCCAGTTGATTGCCCTGATCCGGCACGGCGATGACCTGCGCTGGACCGGCCTGCCCGCTGCCGGAATCATCCTGGTGCTGGCGGTGCTGGGAGTCACCGGGATCTGGCTGCTCGCCCTGTCCGGTACGGCACGAGCGGGTCGACCGAACCGGCCGGTGCACCAGCGGCCCAAGCACGGCAGAATCTGACGTTGGCGACGCGGATACCACGACGTAATCGATGTCGGCACGAGCTGGTTCATCAGGACCGGGCGCACAATGAGCAGATCCTGATCAGGATGGACCGCTGCGGGCCGCTGCCGGTGATACGAGCCACGCCAAGCCGTTAGGTGCCAGGGCTGCAGCCACGTTAGACTGAAACCTGGCATTGACCCGGCTATCACCGGTGAGCCATCCGGAAGAACGGGCCCCGCGGGTGCGGAGCCTCATTAGACCCGGACGGGACGGCCCGTCACAGCCGGGAACGAGTGGTCGCAGGCGCGGGCCGGCGGCAATCGAGGTGGTACCGCGGGGCTTCCCGAATCCGGGTGGCATCGTCCTCGCACGAAGGCGACGAGGAGAAGGACCCCGATGGCGCAGCAGGCAGGCGAGCACCAGGCCAACCAGCACCAGGCCAACCACTACCCCCGGCACAGCGATACCTCTGGTGTGCCCGCCTCCCCGGACCTGCCCGCCCTGGAACGACAGGTGCTGGCCTACTGGGAGGACGACGACACCTTCACCGCCTCGATCGACCAGCGCGAGGCAGGCACCGACGGCGCCAACGAGTACGTCTTCTACGACGGCCCGCCGTTCGCGAACGGCCTGCCCCACTACGGCCACCTGCTCACCGGCTACGTCAAGGACGTGGTGCCCCGGTACCAGACCATGCGGGGCAAGCGGGTGGAGCGGCGCTTCGGATGGGACACCCACGGCCTGCCCGCCGAACTGGAGGCGATGGACCAGCTCGGGATCAAGACCAAGGACGAGATCCTGGACATGGGGCTCGAGGCGTTCAACGCCGCCTCGAGGGCCTCGGTGCTGAAGTACACCGACGAGTGGCGCGACTATGTGACCCGCCAGGCCCGGTGGGTGGACTTCGACAATGACTACAAGACGCTCAACCCCGACTACATGGAGTCGGTGCTGTGGGCGTTCAAGCAACTCTGGGACAAGGGCCTGGTGTACGAGGGCTTCCGGGTGCTGCCCTACTGCTGGAACGACCAGACACCGCTGTCCAACCACGAGTTGCGCATGGACGAGGACGTCTACCAGTCCCGCCAGGACCCCTCGGTCACCGTCGGCTACCGCCTGGAGACCGGCGAACTCGCGCTGGTCTGGACCACCACCCCCTGGACGATGCCTTCCAACCTGTTGGTCGTCGTCGGGGAGGACATCGACTACATCGTCGTCGAAGCCCCGCACCCGGGCGATGACTCGCGCACCGAGCGCTACATCCTGGCCGAGGAGCGCCTGGAGGCCTACGCCCGGGAGCTGGCCGGCGGCGACGCCGACCTGGCCCGCTCGCGGATCGTGGACCGGCTCAAGGGCGCCGACCTGGTCGGGCGGTCCTACACCCCGCCGTTCACCTACTTCCAGGGCCACGAGGGGGCCCACCGCATCGTGGCCGATGACTACGTCACCACCACCGACGGCACCGGGCTGGTGCACAACGCCGGCGCCTTCGGTGAGGAGGACAAGCAGACCACCGACCGCGAGGGCATCGAACCGGTGCGCCCGGTGGGCACCGACGGTGCCTTCACGCCCCCGGTGGACGAGTACGCCGGGATGCTCGTATTCGACGCCAACCTGCCCATCATCGAGCACCTCAAGGCCGCCACCACCGGGCACGGTGACGCCGGGTCGGTCACCCCCGGTACGGTGCTGCTGCGCCGGGAGACCTACGACCACTCCTACCCACACTGCTGGCGCTGCCGTCAGCCGCTGATCTACATGGGCGTCTCGTCCTGGTTCGTGGAGGTGACGAAGTTCAAGGACCGGATGGTCGAACTGAACCAGCAGATCACCTGGGTGCCCGAGCACGTCAAGGACGGCCAGTTCGGCAAGTGGCTCTCCAACGCACGGGACTGGTCGATCTCGCGTAACCGGTTCTGGGGCAGCCCGATCCCGGTGTGGCGCAGCGACAACCCCGACTACCCCCGCACCGACGTGTACGGCTCGTTCGAGGAGATCGAGCGCGACTTCGGGCGCCTGCCCCGCAATGCCGAAGGCGAGGTGGACCTGCACCGTCCGTTCGTCGACGAACTCACCCGGCCCAACCCGGACGACCCCACGGGCTCCTCCACCATGCGCCGGATCGAGGACGTGCTCGATGTGTGGTTCGACTCCGGGTCGATGAGCTTCGCCCAGGTGCACTACCCGTTCGAGAACGCCGAATGGTTCGCCCGCCACTTCCCGGCCGACTTCATCGTGGAGTACATCGGCCAGACCCGCGGTTGGTTCTACACCCTGCACATCCTGGCAACCGCGCTGTTCGACCGGCCGGCGTTCTCCGCGTGCGTCAGCCACGGCATCGTGCTGGGCAACGACGGGCAGAAGATGTCCAAGTCGCTGCGCAACTACCCGGACGTTCGCGAGGTCTTCGATCGCAACGGCTCCGATGCGATGCGCTGGTTCCTGATGGCCTCCCCGATCCTGCGCGGCGGCAACCTGGTGGTCACCGAGGACGGCATCCGTGACGCGGTGCGCACCATCCTGCTGCCGTTGTGGAGCACCTGGTACTTCTTCAGCCTGTACGCCAACACCACCAATGACGGCGCGGGATACCAGGCCAAGCCCGTCACCACCGAGCGGGTGGCGCAACTGGGGGAGATGGACCAGTACCTGCTGGCCCGCACCCACGACCTGGCGCTGGAGGTCACCAAGGCGCTGGACGTCTACGACATCGCCGGGGCGGCGGAGTCGATCCGCGACCACCTCGATGTGCTGACGAACTGGTACGTGCGCACCCAACGCGACCGGTTCTGGGCCGAGGACGCCGACGCCTACGACACCCTGTGGACCGCACTGGAGGTGCTGTGCCGGCTGATGGCACCGCTGGCCCCGCTGGTGACCGAGGAGATCTGGCGCGGCCTGACCGGTGCGCGGTCGGTGCACCTGACCGACTGGCCGGTGCGCGACGGTAGCGGCATCACCGGATCGGTCGGCGGTGCCGTGGTGGAGGACGGCCTGGTTCCCAATGCGGACCTGGTCGCGGCGATGGACCAGGCCAGGACTGCGGTCTCGGCCGCCCACGGCATGCGCAAGGCCCACCAACTACGTGTCCGCCAGCCCCTGCGGCGGGTCTACATCGCGGTGCAGGAGCCCGAGGCTGTCCAGCCCTTCAGCGGCTTGATCGCCGAGGAGCTCAACGTCAAGGAGGTCGAACTGCTGCTTGCCGGAGATGAGGCGGCACACCGGTTCGGGGTGACGACCCGGTTGAGTGTGAACGCCCGGGTAGCCGGACCGCGCCTGGGCAAGGACGTGCAGACGGCGATCAAGGGCGCCCGTGCCGGGGACTGGGCCGAGCAGGACGGCACCGTCGTGGCCGGCGGTATCGAACTGCACGACGACGAGTACGAGTTGGTCACCCAGGTAGCCGAGGACGCCGACGGCCGGCAAGCGGTGGCGATACTGCCCGGCGGCGGATTCGCGGTGCTGGAACTGGCACTGGACGATCAGTTGCGTGCCGAGGGTTACGCCCGGGACGTGGTGCGCCAGGTCCAGGACGCCCGCAAGAGTGCGGGGCTACACGTGGCCGACCGGATCACGCTGACGCTGACCCCGCCCGCGCAATGGTCGGCAGCGGTGCAGGCTCACGCCGACTTCATCGCCGCCGAGACGCTGGCCACCTCGGTGCAGGTCCACTCCGGCAACGGCGCGGACCTCGGGGTGGACCTGGCCCGGGATGAGGAGTGGGGCGCATGAGCCGATCGCCAGCAGTTCCCGGCCCGGATCGACCCGGGACCGGAGAAGATGCCGCACCGGTGGATCCCGCACTCGCCGCCCGCGCCGAGGAGATCTATCAACAGATCGTCCAACGCAGGCCCGAGCACGACATCGAGCCCACCATCGAGCGGGTCCAGATGCTCACCGACCTGCTCGGACGCCCGCAGGATGCCTTCCGGGTGATCCAGGTGACCGGCACCAACGGCAAGACCTCCACCGCTCGGATGATCGAGCAGCTCCTGCGGGAAGCAGGTCTGCGTACCGGACGGTTCACCTCCCCGCACCTGCACACGGTGCGCGAGCGGATCAGCATCGACGGCGAGCCGATCTCGGTGGAGGCGTTCGTGGCCGTGTGGGAGGACGTGGAGCCGTATGTGCAGATGGTCGATGCACAACTCGCCGAGCGGGGGGAGTCCCGGCTGAGTTTCTTCGAAGTCCTCACCTCGATGGGCTATGCCGCCTTCGCCGACGCCCCGGTTGAGGTTGCGGTGGTGGAGGTGGGTCTGGGCGGCCTCTGGGACTCCACCAACGTTGCCGACGCCGAGGTGGCGGTCTTCACCCCGATCGCCCGGGACCACCAGCGCTGGCTGGGGGAGACCTTGGAGGAGATCGCCGAGGTCAAGGCCGGCATCATCAAGGAGCGCGACCCCGAAGTGGTGGTGATCAGCGCCGAGCAGACCGAGGAGGTCGCCTCGATCATCGCCCGCACCGCCGTCCGGCGCCGGGCCCGGGTGTTGGCCCAGGGTTTCGACCTGGGGATCGCCAACCGGGCTGTGGCGGTGGGTGGCCAGTTGCTCGACCTGAGCAGCGCCGGGGCCCTGTACACCGAGATCTTCCTGCCGCTGCACGGCGCACACCAGGCACAGAACGCGCTGCTGGCGCTGGCTGCGGTGGAATCCTTCTTCGGCGGCGGGGCGCTGGACGGCAGCCTGGTCGAGGCAGCCTTCGCCGCGGTGACGTCACCGGGACGGCTGGAACTGGCTCGATCAAGCCCGGCGGTGCTGCTCGACGCCGCACACAACCCGGCCGGGGCGAAGGCGCTGGTCGAGGCCCTGCAGGAGGCCTTCTCCTTCACCCGCCTGGTCGGGGTGGTGGGCATCATGGCGGACAAGGACGTGGACGGGATCCTGGTCGAACTGGAACCGGCGCTCGATGAGGTGGTGATCACCCAGTCCACCTCGATGCGGTCGATGGATGCCGAGGACCTGGCCGAGATCGCCCGCGACATCTTCGACCCCGATCAGGTGCACGTGGCCCCGTTCGTGGGGGATGCGATCGCCCTCGCCGCGGACCTGGCCGAGCAGGGCCAGGTGGACCAGATTGCTTCCGGCACCGGTGTGCTGGTGACCGGATCGGTGATGCTGGCCGCGGACGCGCGCGCGATTCTCGGCCACGGGTGAGAGGCCGCGCCGGTCGTGTGATCAGTACGTCCTGAGCCCGCGTGCCCGGAACTGCCCGCGCACTCGCTCGATCAGTTCCGGGGACGGCGGGCAGGTATCGGCCAATTCATACGGCAGGCCCAGCGAGACCCACTTGTCCCTGCCCATCTGGTGGAACGGCAGCACCTCCACCCGGGCCACGGACGACCACGGCGCGACCTGAGCCGCAACCTGATCAACGTTCTGCGCGTCGTCGGTCAGGCCCGGGACCAGCACGAACCGCACCCACATCTGTACCCCGGCAGCGTCCAGCCGGGCACCGAACCGCAGCGTGGGCGCCAGTGATCCTCCGGTGACCCGTCTGTAGGTCTGCTCGTTGCCGGACTTCACATCCAGCAGCACCAGGTCGATATCGCCCAGCATCTCCTCGCCGCACACAGAACCGAGGAACCCCGAGGTGTCGATAGCGGTGTGCACGCCCATCTGCCGCGCCCCCGCCAGGATCCGGGCGGCGAAGGCCGGCTGCATCAGCACCTCCCCACCGGAGAGGGTGAGTCCGCCGCCGGTCGCGGCGAACACGGCGCGGTACCGGCGCACCAGCGCCAGCACGTCGTCGGCCCGGACCGCTTGTTCCTCGCGCATCCGCAGCATGTCCGGATTGTGGCAGTACAGGCAACGCAGTGGGCAACCGGACAGGAAGACGACCAGCCGGGTACCCGGCCCGTCCACCGCGGTGGACAACTCCCAGGAATGCACCGTACCCAACTCGCCGGAGCGCATGCCGGCCTCCAGGTCACCGCCCGTCAGGTCTCTGGTCGGAAGTCCGTTCAGACCGGCGCCGGCCAGCCGCTCGCGCGGGGCGTCCGGGTACGGCGGGCCCACCGGGGCGGGAGTCTGCGGGACCAGCGCGGGCGTCATCGTTCACCTCACGAGGATGTGTGGAAGGTCCGGGACAGCACATCCATCTGCTGCTCACGGGTGAGTTTGACGAAGTTCACCGCGTAGCCCGAAACCCGCACGGTCAGGTTGGGATAGTCCTGGGGGTTGTCCATCGCGTCCTGGAGGGTGGCCTTGTTCAGCACGTTGACGTTCGCGTGGAACAACCCTGAGCCGAAGCCGGCGTCCAGAATCCCGACCAGGTTCGCGACCTGCTCGGCCTTCGTGTGCCCGAGTCCGGCGGGAGTGATGGTGTTGGTCAGCGAGATTCCATCCAGCGCATCGGCGTAGGGCAGTTTCGCCACCGACAGCATCGAGGCGACCATTCCGTGGGTGTCCCGGCCGTTGCCCGGGTTGGCGCCGGGGGAGAACGGGGTGCCCGCTCGGTGCCCGCACGGGAACGAGCCGGTGGCCTTGCCGTAGACGACGTTGGAGGTGATCGTCAGCACCGACTGCGTGGGCACCGCATCGCGGTACCGGGGCAGAGCACGGATCTTGTTCATCACCGTCGTGACCACCAACCGGGCGAGATCGTCGGCGCGGTCGTCGTCGTTGCCGTACCGGGGGAACTCACCCTCGGTCCGGTAGTCCACGATCAGCCCGGACTCATCGCGGACCGGGGTGACGCTGGCGTACTTGATCGCTGCGAGGCTGTCCGCCACGATCGACAGTCCGGCGATCCCGCAGCCCAGGGTCCGCACCACCTCGGTGTCGTGCAGTGCCATCTCGATCGCCTCATAGGCGTACTTGTCGTGGCTGTAGTGAATGATGTTCAACGCTTCCACATACGTCTCGGCGACCCAGCCGAGCATGGCCTCGAACGCGTCCCACACCTGCTCGAAGTCCAGCGGCGCCGACCCCCGGGTCGGCTCGAATCCGGGCACCACCGGCTGACCGGACACTTCGTCCCGGCCGCCGTTGAGGGCGTACAGCAACGTCTTGGCGATGTTCATCCGGGCGCCGAAGAATTGCATCTGCTTGCCGATGCGCATCGCCGAGACACAGCACGCGATCGCCGCGTCGTCACCGAAATGCTCTCGCACGTGGTCATCGCAGATGTACTGCAGGGAGGATGTCTCCACGCTGATCGCCGCGGCGAACTCCTGGTACGGTCCGGGCAGTTCCTCGTCCCACAGCACCGTGATGTTCGGCTCCGGTGCCGGGCCCAGGTTGCGCAGCGTCTGCAGCAGCCGGAACGAGGTCCGGGTGACCGTTGTTCGCCCATCCTCACCGAAGCCACCGTCGGTCCAGGTGGCCCAGTAGGGGTCCCCGGAGAAGACCTGATCGTAGGCCTCGGTGCGCAGGAAGCGCACGATCCGTAACTTGATCACCAGCGCATCGATGAGTTCCTGTGCCTCGGTCTCGGTCAGCACCCCCTTCGGCGAGGTCACGTTCGATGTAGATGTCGAAGAACCCGGAGAGCCGACCGAAACTCATCGCGGCACCGTCCTGGGACTTGATCGCCCCCAGGTAGGCCAGGTACGTCCACTGCACCGCCTCCCGGGCATCGGCGGCCGGCCGGGTCAGGTCGAACCCGTACTGGTGGCCCAGCGTGATGAGTTTGCGCAGTGCCCTGATCTGCTCGGCGTGCTCCTCGCGGGACCGTGCCCACTCCTCGGAGAATCCCTGCCCGGCCTGATCGGCCAGCGCCTGCTGCTTGTGCGCGATCAACGCATCGATGCCGTACAGCGCCACCCGCCGGTAGTCACCGATGATCCGGCCCCGCCCGTAGGAGTCCGGCAACCCCGTGATCAGGTGCACCGAGCGTGCCGACCGGACGCGCGGGGTGTACATGTCGAACACGGCGTCGTTGTGGGTCCTGCGGTACCGGGTGAAGATCTCCTTGATCCGTTCATCGACCTCACCGCCCGCTTCCTCGATCGCGGTCTGCACCATCCGCCAGCCGCCGGCCGGCATCATCGCCCGCTTCAGGGGCACATCGGTCTGCAACCCGACGACGACGTCGTCGTCGCCGCTGATGTAGCCGGGGCCGAAGGCGTCGATGTCCGCCGGGGTGCTGGTGTCCACGTCGTAGACCCGCCGGCTGCGCTCCACCGACAGGTAGTCCCGTTCCAGGGTGGCCCACAGCCTGCGGGTCTTGTCGGTGGAGCCGGTCAGGAACCCGGGATCGCCGTGGTAGGGCCGGTGGTTGCGGGTGAGGAAGTCGCGCACGTTGATCGTGTGCGTCCATGGCCCCTCGTAGAACCCGCGCCACGCGGGTTGGAGTCCGGACCGGACCGTGGTCGTGGTCATAGTTCACATCCCAGGTTGAGTGCCGCACGGCCAGGCTACGGCGAGCGATGGCCGCATCCCTGGGACCAACGGCCCGCCCAGGAGGGGGCGGGCGCACGGGGTGGTTCAGGGGGCCGTGTGTGATCTGCGCGGTCCCCAGCGCAGTAGTGCCTCCAGGGGGCCACGGCCCACGAAGTGGCGCCACAGCGTGGCCGCAACGACCAGGACCAGGGCGAGCGCCACCGTCGTCAGCGCACCACCGATCAGGGTGTGCGGGCCGGGGCGTACGAACACCGCCAGGAGCACCATGTGCGCCACGTACACGGTGAGGGCCATCTGCCCGGTGGCCACCAGCGGCCACGACGCCCCACCCAAGGCGGGTTGCACCAGGAGCGCCAACCCCAGCACGAACACTCCTGCTGCCGTGCCGGCCACCAGCCACAGCGGCATCTGCGAGTGGGCACCCCCGGAGATTAGCCGTTCGGCGCCCAGGGCCTCACCCGCAGGGCCCACGGCCGCCTCCAGCACCCGCGTGAGCACCTCGGCGGCCACGGCCACCACGCCGCCGAGGGTGAGCAGGCGCAACTGCACGTCTCGATCACCCAGGCGCAGGCGCCCCAGCCACATCCCGAACAGGAACGGGGCCAGCCACGTCAGCATCGGGTAAGGCCCGGAGGCCACCGTGGACACGAGGATCTGAAGGGGCGGATCCAGCACAGTGGCCGGCTCCCGGTCGAACTCGGCGCCACCGGACTGCATCACGAGCCACAACACCGGCCCCGCCAACGTGACGCCACCGGTGCCTGCCAGAAGGAGCCAACTGGGAGCGCGCACGAACAACAGTGCCACGACGAACAGCGCAGCGTAGGTGGTCAGGATGACGTCGATCTCGTGGTCGAGCAGTTGGGTGCTGAGTCCGATCAAGCCCAGCAGAACCGCCCGCCACAGCACCTGCTGCCACGGCACCGGACCACCCTGGCGGGCCCGGCGGGTGAGCAGGGTGTAGCCGATTCCGGCCAGCAGCACGAACAGCAATGAGGCCCGTCCGTGCGGGAGCACCAGCAACTTGCCCGTGATCCCGGAACCGTCCAGCGGGCCCACGTTCACCGCGAGCATGCCCAGAATCGCCAACGCACGGGCGGCATCCAGGCCCTCGACCCGGCGCCCGGAGGATTCCGCGGTGGGAGAGTGCGCGCTCCCGCCGGGCTTCCCCAGGTGCGAATCCGGTGCCGAGTCCACCGATTCAATGTAGCCGTGGCCCCCTGGCGCTGCCCGTTCAGGCACGCCGTTGCCGCAGGGGCTGCTGACCCGGCCCGACACGCGAGGACGTGACCGGGCGGGTACGGTGGCAGCCGATCGACGGGAAGGACCTGGCCATGTCCCGACAACTCACCATCACCGTGGCGGCCGCGGCCCTGCTGCTGGCCGGCTGTTCGGCGGCGCCGGAAGACGACGTCCAACCGACCCCGACCACGGAGCAGCCCGCCCCCACCGACACCGACGAGCCGACCGACGAACCGTCCGAGCCCACGCAGGAGCCCGAGCCGGAGCCGGAGCCGGAGCCGGAGAGTCCATTGGCCCAGTACGGCATCAGTGCCGCTCACCCACTGGCAGCGGCCGCGGGGGAGGAGATCTTCGATGCCGGCGGCAACGCCGCCGATGCGATCGTGGCGGCTGCCTTCGCGGTGTCGGTGGTGGAACCGTTCGCTTCCGGGATCGGTGGCGGCGGTTCGGCCATCGTGGTGCCCGCCGAGGGGGAGGCGCAGGCCTACGACTATCGCGAGGTCGTCCCGAACTCGGGGACGATCGGCGCCGGTGGAGCCGGAGTTCCGGGATTCGTGGCGGGCCTAGGTCATCTGCACGAGGAGTACGGCGAGCTGGAGTGGGACCAGGTACTGGCTCCGGCCATCGACCTCGCCCGGGACGGTTTCGAGGTCAGCCCGTTCCTGGCGTTGCGGATGCGCTCGGACTACGGGCCGGAGGCGATCAGCGGCCTGGAGCACTACGCCCCCGGCGGGCAGCCTCTCGACCAGGGCGACCTGTTGGTGCAGGCCGACCTGGCTACCACCATGTCAACCATCGCCCAGGAGGGCCCGGATGCCTACTACACCGGCTCCCTGGCGCAGGATCTCAGCGTCGTCGACGGCCTGGACGCACAGTCGCTCGCCGACTATGAGGTGATGACCTCCTCACCGGTGCGCGGGGAGTTCGCCGGGTACGAGGTGCTCGGTCCGGCGCCTCCGCTGCCCGGGGTGTCGCTGATCCAGATGCTGCAGATCGCCGAGGCCGGGGGGCTGGACGGCACCGAACCGGGGTCGGCTGCGTTCATCGAACTGATCGGCCGGGGCTGGGAGTCCGGCTACGAGACCACCACCACGGTGCTGGGCGATCCGGCGTTCGTGGACGTGCCGGTGGACGAACTCACCAACGCCCAGGCCAACGCCGGACTGGCCGGTGGCACCGTTCAGCCGCCCACCTTCGGGCCTCCCGATCCGGGAACCGCCGGCAACACCACCCACCTGACCGCCGTGGACCCCGACGGGCTGCTGATCTCCATGACGAACACGATCACGAGTTTCTGGGGCTCCCAGCAGCACGTCGGCGGGTACTTCCTGAACAACCAACTCACCCGGTTCGACGCCATCGGCACCACCGCGGCCAACCAGCCCGAAGCGGGCAGACGCTCCGTGAGTTGGTCCCTGCCCGCCGTCGTCGTCGACGCCGAGGGCAGAGCGGTCCTGGGAATCGGCACTCCCGGCGCCGAACGGATCCCGCAGGTCCTGGCCCAGGTGATCAGCCGCTGGGCGGTGCATGACCAGACCCTGACGGAGGCCACCGAGGCCCCGCGGTTCTCCTACGAGGACGGTCAGTTGCTGCTCGAGGCCGAACCCTCCGCCGGGTTCGCCCAGGGGGTGAGCGGGTCCTACGAGGTGGTCCCGCCGGAGTGGGCCTACTTCGGTTCCCTGCAGGCTCTGGAGGTCGACTATGACACCGGGGAGGTCACCGGACCGGTCGACGAGCGACGGGAGGCGGCCGTGGTTATCGGAGCGCCTTGACCGGCCCACCGCTCATCGGTAGACCAGCCGACGCAGGAGGGTCTCGGCCGGTCCGCGGTACTGCCGCCGCTCCCACAGGTAGGCCAGCGCAGCCAGTACGGCCCAGGTCGCGATGGCCAGGCCCGCCGCCGCAGCCGAACCGATCGTGGCGCCCAGACCCAGGCCCCAGGCCGTCAGTACCGGAGCCAGCAGCACCGACTGGCCCAGATAGCTGGACAGGGACCGCTTGCCCACCGCGGCCACCGCCACCACCGGCAGGCTCGAGGCCACCGGGCGATTCTGGATCCGGTAGGCGATCAGGGTGAACAGAGCCACGTAACCCAGGCCACCGAAGACGTTGGTGAGCATCTCCACGCTGCCGAAGATCCACGAGACGTGATCACCTACCTGCAGCGCGCCCACGTGATACAGCGCGTGCGGAATGCCACCACCGAAGGCCACCCCCAGGCCGATCACCGCGGTACGGCGCAACAAGGGCAGGTGCGCCCCGGGGTTCTCCAGGATCCCCCGCCGAGCGGCCCAGAGGGCCAGCAGGATCATCACCGGCACCACCACGTTGACGAACGCCTGGGTCAGCAACGTCACCGGCCAGCCGGCGGCTCGCATCAGTACCGATGTCACGTAGTTCGACTCCGCGCTGACGGCCACCCCCATCCCGTAGAACTCCGCGCCGAAGGTCTCCTCGGCAGCCATGTCGGTGGGCACGAACGGCAGACTGATCAGCGACACCACCGCCGTCAGCGCCAGCAGCCCGGTGATCACAGCAGCCCAGACGATCAGGGTCCTGTCCCTGCGGCGGAAGAACAGCGCCACCAGCACCAGCCCGGCCAGGCCGTAGGCGCTGACCACATCACCGACCCACAGCAGGGCGGCGTGGAGGAAGCCGAAGGCGATCATCCACAGGTGCCGTCGCCGCAACAGTCGCCGCGCCGCGCCGTCATCGGCTCCGGCTTCGCGCTGCCGGCGGTAGAGCTGGACGATGCCGTAGCCGAACAGGAACGCGAACAGCGGGTAGATGCGCCCGTCCACGGCCACGATCATCACCGCTTGCACGGCCCGGTCCAGGCCGGACCCCTCCACCGGGTGCATCGTGGTGGTGCCTTGGGTGGACCCGTACAGGAACCAGGGGACGTTCGCCAGGGCGATCAGCAGCAGCATCGCCCCCCGGGCCAGGTCCGGGGCCAGGGCACGTTCGCCGGAACTGACCGGGCCCCGTGGCGCGGGGATACTGGTTCGCGGTGTACGGCTCATGCACGAGATCGTGGCAGACGGCCCGGATCAGCACATCTGACGCCTGTCACCAATGCACGCGTGGGCGGTTCGGCTGGGAGGATAGGGGTGCGATCTGGCCAAGCCGGTCCATCCGGTCCACAGTGGGACGTAACACTCCACGGCGCATCCAAGGAGCCCTGATGAAGAAGCTGATCAATCACGCCGACGACATCGTCGCCGAGAGTGTCACCGGGTTCGTGCGCGCTCATGCCGACCTGGTCAGCGCTGGTGGTGGGCAGGACGCGCTCTTCATCCACCGGCGCGGTGGTGCCGTGACCGGCAAGGTCGGGCTGGTCAGCGGAGGTGGTTCCGGTCACGAACCGTTGCACGGGGGTTTCGTGGGGGTAGGCATGCTCGACGCCGCCGTGCCCGGGGCCATGTTCACCTCACCCACCCCGGACCCCGTCCTGGCTGCCACCAGGGCCGCCGACGGCGGCGCCGGGGTTCTGCACATCGTGAAGAACTACACCGGGGACGTGCTGAACTTCGAGACCGCGGCCGAACTGGCCGAGATGGAGGGACTCGAGGTGGCCTCGGTCACTGTCGATGACGACGTGGCGGTGCAGGACTCGCTGTACACCGCCGGGCGTCGCGGGGTCGCCGGTACGGTGCTGGTGGAGAAGATCGCCGGCGCCGCCGCCGAGCGCGGTGAGAACCTGGCATCGGTGGTCGCGATCGCTGAGCGGGTCGTGGGGAACGTGCGCACGATGGGGGTGGCGCTGAGCGCGTGCACGGTCCCGCACGCGGGCCGGCCCTCCTTCGACCTGGGCGGTGGTGAGATCGAGATCGGGATCGGCATCCACGGTGAACCGGGGCGCGAGCGTCCCGATGGCCGGTGCCGATGAGGTGACCGACCTGCTGCTGGACGCGGTGCTGGCCGACATGGACCTCCAGGCCGGGGAGCAGGTGTTGCTGCTCGTGAACGGGATGGGCGGGACGCCCCTGAGTGAGCTCTACATCGTCTACGGGCACGCCCGGGAACGGCTGGAGGCAGCCGGGATCACGGTGCACCGGTCCCTGGTCGGCAACTACGTGACCTCCCTGGAGATGCAGGGCGCCTCGGTCACGGTGCTGCGCCTGGACGAGGAACTGACCGGCCTCTTCGACGCGCCGGTCATCACTCCGGCCCTACGGTGGGGTGCCTGATGAGCACGTTGGATGTGACCTGGGCCAGGGCCTGGATCCGCGCCTGCGCCGAGGACGTGGCGAACCACCGGGTGGCGCTGAACGAGTTGGACCGGGCGATCGGGGACGGTGACCACGGGCAGAACCTGGACCGGGGACTGAGTGCGGTGACGGCCACGTTGGCGCAGACCACCACCGACACTCCCGGGGAGGTGTTTCGCCTGGTGGCCTCGGGGTTGATGTCCGCGGTGGGCGGGGCGGCCGGCCCGCTGTACGGGACCGCATTCCTGCGTGCTGCCAAGGCCGCCGGGGCCGGAAACCTGGACGCCACCGGGCTGGCCCGGGTGCTCGCCGCCGCCGTACAGGGAATCATTGACCGCGGAAAGGCCGAACCGGGCGACAAGACCATGGTGGACGCCTGGTTGCCGGCCGCGAATGCCGCCCGCGCGGTGGCCGAGGAGGGTGCAGACGTGACCCAGGTCCTCGACGCGGCCGCCGCTGCCGCTGCGCAGGGGGCCAGGGATACCGAGCCCTGGGTCGCGCGCAAGGGCCGGGCCAGTTACCTCGGCGAGCGGGCTAGGGGGCACCGGGATCCCGGGGCCCAATCCAGCGCCCTGATGCTGGCCGCGGCCGTACCGGCGAGCCTGGCCGGAGCAACGGAGGCCACCGATGGTTGAGACCGCACTGGTGTTGGTCTCGCATTCGGGGCAACTGGCCCGTGGTTGTGCCCAGGTCGCCGCGCAGATGGCGCCGGATGTGACCATCCTGGCGGCAGGAGGCACCAGCGAGGAGGGTATCGGCACCAGTTACGACCTGGTGGAGTCCAGTGTCCGGCGCGCGCTCGCCGATGGCGCCGGGTACGTCGTGCTGCTGGCCGACCTCGGCTCGGCGCTGCTGACGGCGGAGTCGGTGCAGGAGATGCTCGCGGACGAGCGCGTACTCATCGCCCACGCCCCGTTCGTGGAGGGCGCAGTCGCAGCGGCGGTCTCGGCCCAGTCCGGCGCCGACGGGGAACAGGTGCGTGCGGCAGCCCACGACGCCATCGACACATTCGGCCCACCGGAGGTGCAGGGGCCCGGGTCCGCACCCGGGAACGCAGCAGATGACGAGGCAGCCGTCGGCGAGGACGACACCGGGGTGACGATCGAGCGCACCCTGACGGTGCGCAATCGCCTCGGTCTGCACGCGCGCCCGGCGGCGATGCTGGCCCGACAGGTCGCTGAGTTCGATGCCCGGGTCAGTATCAACGGCGTCGACGCCACCAGCGTGCTCGCGTTGATGGGCTTGGGCCTGACCGGGGGGGCCAGAATCGACCTGGTCGCCAGTGGCGCACAGGCCGAGCAGGCGGTGGAGACCATCACAGCAGACGTGGAGGCCGGCTTCGGGGAGGAGTGAGGCACCGGCCGCAGAACTCTCGTGGCGCTCGCGGGCAGGCGTGGGCATGCCGGCACCGGCAGTATCTTGGGGGGATGAACAGTTCCGGCGCCACCCAGGCCGGCCAGACCGCACCGGGCGAGCGACCCAGACGGTCCGCCCGGGCGATCTTCTGCACAACCGTGCTCACCCTGGAGGCGTTCGTGGTGCTGTTCGCCACCCTGGTGGGTATCGGCCTGGACCTGGGCGAGCCGGTGCTGGTCTGGAGCGTGGGCGGGGTGAGCGCGCTGGCCTGCCTGGTGCTCGCCGGACTGGCGCGCACCGCATCGGACGCATCCTGGGGTCGGTGATGCAGGGACTGTTGATCGCCTCCGGTCTGATCATCCCGATGATGGTCGTGGTCGGCATCATCTTCGCCGTGATATGGGTGGTGGCGCTGCAGCTGGGCCGGCGGATCGACGTCGAGCGCGCCGAGCGCGACGAAGCCGAGCGGGCCGGCGCCGCACCGGCGCAGGACCAACCCGCCGGGGGAACCGACGCCGGCTGAGTCGGCACACTGCGCCCTGGCCAGTAGTGTGTGCATCCATGAGCCTGAACACCGAGCGCACCCTGGTCATCATCAAGCCCGACGGCGTGCGGCGTGGCCTGGTGGGTGAGATCCTCCGGCGGATCGAGGCCAAGGGATACACCCTGGCCGCCGCGGAGTTGCGCACCGCCGACGTGCGCCTGCTCGCCGAACACTACGCCGAGCACGAGGGTAAGCCCTTCTACGGCCCGCTGATGGACTTCATGAGTTCGGGCCCGCTGTTGGCCGCGGTAGTCGAGGGCCAGCGCGTGATCGAGGGGTTCCGCGCCCTGTGCGGGGCGACCGATCCCACGGCCGCCGCACCCGGCTCGATCCGCGGTGACCTGGCCCGGGACTGGGGCCTGAACGTGCAGCAGAACCTGGTGCACGGCTCGGACTCACCGGAGTCGGCGGCTCGGGAGATCGCCCTGTGGTTCCCTGACGGCGCCAGCGCCTGAACCAACCGCCAGTCCACCGGGCCGCCTACCCGTATCGGGGCAGGCGGCCCGCCTCATGGTGATCTGTGAAGCATCAGGCGGTGGGCGCCTTCATCTTGCGCTTGGCCAACTCCACGGCCTGGTCGAACTCTTGCTCCAGGTTGGGGTTGGCCTTGTAGGTCAACTTGCTGACCACAACGGAGACCAGGACGTTGAGGAGGAACCCGGGCACGATCTCGTACAGGGAAGCGCCGAAGATCTCCGGTCCGAAGGAACTCCACAGGAATACCGTCACCGCACCGGTCACCATCCCGGCCAGCGCGCCCCAGTTGGTCAACTTGCGCCAGAACAGCGACAGCAGGATGGCCGGTCCGAAGGAGGCACCGAACCCGGCCCAGGCGAAGGCGACCAGGCCCAGGATGGTGTCACCGGGATCGATCGCCAGGATGATCGCGATGATGGCCACCGCGAACACGACTACCCGTCCCAGGATCATCAGGTGCCTGGGGGAGGAGTCCTTCTTGAACACCCGGTAGAGGTCCTCGACGAACGCCGAGGAACTGACGATCAACTGGGAGGACACCGTGGACATGATCGCCGCGAGCACCGCGGCGAACACGAGGCCGACCAGGAAGGGGTGCATCAGGATCTGCGACAGGGCCAGCACCACGTGCTCGGCGTTGTCCAACGTGAGGTCACTGACCTGGAAGTAGGCGATGCCGGCCAACGCCGTGACGGTCGCACCGAACAGGGAGATCACCATCCAGCCGATCCCGATCCGGCGCGCGGAACCGGCGGAGGCGGCCTCGCGCATCGCCATGAACCGCACGATGATGTGCGGCTGACCGAAGTACCCCAGTCCCCACGCCAGTGCTGAGATGATGGCAACCGTCGCCCCACCGGTGACGGCCTGCCCGGCGGTGAAGGACAGGGCGCCCGGCTCGGCCGCGCGGATGGCGTCCAGGGTGTTCCCGAAGCCACCGACGGCGAAGATGGTGAGCACCGGGACGATCAACAGAGCCAGCATCATCAGGGTGCCCTGCACCACATCGGTCAGGGAGGCGGCGAGGAAGCCGCCGATGAGGGTGTAGGCGAGGGTCACCGCGGCAACGATCAGCATCCCGGTCATGTAGGAGGTGTCGAAGGAGACGATGAAGAATTCGCCACCCGCCACCATCATGGAAGACACGTAGAAGGTGAAGAAGATGAGCACAATGACACCCGAGGCGATCCTCAGCGCGCGGGATGTGTCATGCAGCCTGTTCTCGAAAAAACTCGGAATAGTGATCGAGTTCTTCGCCACTTCGGTATAGGAACGCAGCCGGGGGGCCACGAACTTCCAGTTCAGATAGGCGCCGATGGTCAAACCGATCGCAATCCAGGACTCGATCAGCCCGGCAACGTAAATTGCGCCGGGCAGGCCCATCATGAGCCAGCCCGACATATCGGAGGCACCGGCGCTCAGCGCTGCCGTCGTCGGACTCAACTTGCGCCCGGCGATCATGTAATCCTCGTGATCGGCCGTCTGCCGGAAGGCGTAGACGCCGATCCCGATCATTGCTGCGAAGTAGAGGAGCAGGGCGATGATTTGGAATGTTTGATCAGACACTTCGTGGCCCCTTTGCCAATTGGGTGATGGTGGGTGATGAAGGAATCCTGGTTATTGTCGAATCAGCCCGAGACACCCCCCGGGCACCGGCACGGATGCTGGAATTCTGTGCGGTCGAGGCGTTCCGAAGCGATGTGCGGTGATTGAAACAGCCTGTTCCCGCAAGAATGTCAGTAACTCTACTCGTCCGGCGCTGACAACAGGGCCGGAATAGATCGCCAGTAGCGGGGAGCCGTCCGTGGCCCGGGCCAGGTCGCTACCGGAACCGCCGATCAGACGAACCCGCCCGCCGACGCGGGCCAACCCGTTCGCCCGGGCGTGCCAGGCCCTGGCGTCCTCGTGGAAGACGTCGATGCCGAGTTCGCCTACGTACGGCTGCAGTGCGGGTGCGACGTCGGTGGCCGAACTGACCGTCACGTGTGCGCCGCTGCGAGCGGCGGCGGCCAGGATGCGCAGCAGATCCCGCAACCGCTCGCTCTCGAACCGCACCGTCACCGGCGTGGGGTGATAGCGCAGGGCGTTGTGTTCACTCTGCAGACCGGTGGCATCGCGCACGATGCCGAACTCCTGCTCCCAGGCGTTCACGTCGGTGTGCAGGGCACCGGCGAGCCAGTCCCGGTCCTCCTGGGAGATCCCGGCATCCTCCGCCGCGCGTAGTGCGCGCAGGCTGACCGGATCGGTGACGTCGGTGGCCGTGACCTGCCGATCGGCCCAGGTGCCGAAGGACACCAGATAGTTGGGGCCCCCGGCCTTGGTGCCGTTGCCCACGCTCGACTTCTTCCACCCTCCGAAGGGCTGGCGCTGCACGATCGCACCTGTGATCCCGCGGTTGACGTAAAGGTTGCCGGCCTGGACGCTCTGCAACCAGGTATCGATCTCCTCGGAATCGAGGGAGTGCAGACCCGAGGTCAGCCCGTACTCGACCTCGTTGACCATCTCGATGGCCTCGGTGAGCGTCTCGGCGGTCATGACGCCCAGGATCGGGCCGAAGTACTCGGTCATGTGGTACTCCGAGCCCGGGGCCACCCCGGCGCGCACCCCCGGGCGCCACAACCGGCCGTCGTCGTCGAGTTTCCTGGGCGGCAGCACCCAGTTCTCACCCGCACCCAGCGTGGTCAGACCGCGCTGTAGTTTGCCCTCCGGCGGGGCGATGACCGGGCCCACCTGGGCACGCTCCTGCCACGGCATGCCCACCTCCATGGAGGTGAGCATCGAGAAGTTGGCGGTGGAAGCGTGCGGAGGTGGCCACCGACCCCACCAGGATCACCAGAGAGGCCGCCGAGCACTTCTGTCCGGCATGACCGAAGGCGGAGTTGGCCACCTCCTTGGCGGCCAGATCCAGATCGGCACTGGGTGTGACGATGATCGCGTTCTTCCCGCTCGTCTCGGCCAGCAACTGCAGGTCCGGGCGCATCGAGCGGAACAGTTCGGCCGTCTCGTAACCACCGGTGAGGATCACCTGGTCCACCAGGGGATGTGAGATCAACTCGGTGCCCAGATCGCGCTCGCTGAGCTGGACGTACTGGAGCACGTCCTTGGGCACACCGGCCTCCCACAGGGCCTCCACCATCACCGCGCCGGTGCGCTTGGCCTGCTCGGCGGGCTTGATCACCACCGTCGAGCCGGACGCGAGGGCGGAGAGGGTGGATCCGGCCGGGATCGCGGCAGGGAAGTTCCACGGGGGTGTGACCACGGTCAGATCCGAGGGGGTGAAGGCGGCTCCCTCCACCTGCTCCAGGCGCCGACCGGACTCGGCGTAATAGTGCGCGAAGTCGATCGCCTCGCTGACCTCCGGGTCGCCCTGCTCGATCACCTTGCCGCATTCGGCCCCCATCACCTCCAGCAGGTCTGCCCGGCGTGCCTCCAGGGCGTCGCCGGCCCGGTGCAGGATCTCGGCCCGGGCGCCGGCACCCAACTCCTGCCAGCCCTTGGCGGCGGAGCGGAGGGTGCCGATGACCTCCTCCAGCGCCTCCCGGGTGGTGAGCAGCCCGGCTTCGGCGGTCTCCACCCCGAGTGTGCTGGAGGCCATCCGGGACCGGATCTGCTCGGCCCAGTCGCGGTTCGCGGCCACCGAACTGTCGGTATCGGCCGCGTTGCGGAACCCCTCCCGCGGACCGGCGGGCTGGGGCCGGCTGCGATCCTGGTCCCGGTTCGGTGCCGGCACTTCGGTGGGCATGATCGCCAGGGAGTCCATGAACCGCGTGCGCTCACGCTCGAACAGGGACTCATCGCTTCTCAGGTCGAACACTGCGGACATGAAGTTCTCGTCCGAGGCGCCCTCGTCCAGGCGTCGCACCAGGTAGGCGATCGCCACGTCGAACTCCTGCGGGTGCACCACCGGGGTGTACAACAGCAGGTTGCCGATGTCCTTACGGATGGCGGCAGCCTCTGCGGTGGCCATGCCCAGCAGCATCTCGATGTCCACATCGGAGGTGCAGCCTCGGCGCTCGGCCAGCAACCAGGCCAGGGCGAGGTCGAACAGGTTCTGCCCCGCCACGCCCACCCGAACCGCGCGGGTGCGAGAGGGGTGCAGGGCGTAGTCGAGGACCGCCTTGTAGGAGGCGTCGGTGGCCTTCTTCGAGTCCCAGGTGGCCACGGGCCAGTTGTGCACCTCGGCGTCGACGTGCTCCATCGGCAGGTTCGCACCCTTGACCACGCGGATCTTGATCGGTGCGCCACCGGCGTCCACCCGGGCGCTGGCCCACTCCTGCAGGTGCATGGTCGCGCCCAGGGCATCGGGCAGGTAAGCCTGCAGCACGATGCCGGCGCTCAGGTCGGTGAACTCCGGCCGGTCGAGCAGTTGCGTGAACACGGCGAGAGTGACGTCGAGGTCCTTGTACTCCTCCATGTCCAGGTTGATGAACTTGGGCCCGCCCGGGGCGGTCCGAGCCAGTTCGAACAGCGGCACCAGTGCCTGCACGGCCCCGGCCACGGCCTCATCGAAGGACCACGGGCTGTGCGGGGCGACGGTGGAGGAGACCTTGATCGAGATGTAGTCGACGTCGTCACGGGCCAGCAGGCGCCGAGTGCCCTCCACCCGCCGAGCCGCCTCTTCCTTGCCCAGGATGGCCTCGCCGAGCAGGTTGATGTTGAGCCGGGCACCGGGCTGCTTGGCGCGGATCTGCTTCAGCGCCGGTCCGAGTTTGCGTTCGGAGGCGTCCACCACCAGGTGGCGCACCATCTGGCGCAATGAAGCCTTGGCGATCGGGATGACGATGCCGGGGGCGACCGTGCTCAGGGAGGCGCCCAGGCGCACGGCGGTGCGCAGCGGCCAGGACAGGAACCGGGGGATGAGTGGCACCAGGGTCTGCAGGTGCCGCGCCGCGGCGTGGGGGTCCTCGGGACGAATCACCCCGTCGACGAATCCGACGGTGAAGGCCAGACCGTTCTCATCGCGCAGCACATCGGACAACCGCTTGGCGGCGGCGTCGACGGGTTCGTCGCGGCTGGCGTGCAGCCATCGTCGCACCAGTTCCACCGCTTCGTCGGCCAGTGCCTGGTCAATACCGGGTGTTGACTGCTCGTTCACGTTCTGACCTCCACGTCCAGGTCGGACTCGGTTGCGGGCCGGTCATCGGCTTCGAGCGGGTAGCCCACGCCGATATGACCTTCCCGACTGATCCTGATCTGTCAGTGTGTCAGGACATACGTTTCGTGATAAGCGTGAAAAAGTGAATGATACCGTTCGGTTCTGGCGAAAGGTCAGCGAAGTGTGGGATCTGCACCGGTTGCGCCTGCTACGGGAACTGCAGTTGCGCGGCACGATCACCGCCGTTGCCGAGACGCTCAGTTATGCCCCGTCCTCGGTCTCCCAGCAGCTGGCGCGCCTGGAGCGCGAGGTCGGTGTGCCGTTGCTGGAGCAGGACGGACGGCGGGTACGGCTGACCCCGGCCGGCACCCGGGTGGCCCGCTACGCCGCTCAGGTGATCGAACTGCAGGAAGGCGTGCAGAGCGAACTGGCACCGGAGCGTCCGGTGCCCGAGACGATCCGGCTGGCCACACTGGAGACGGCGGCGCGGGCGCTGGTTCCCTACGCCCTCACCACCCTGGAGAAGCAGGCTGCACACCTGCGGATCGAGGCGTCGGTGGTGCCTCCGGAGTTCGGCCTCTCCGAACTGCCCACCCGCGGGTTCGACCTGGCCATGGCCGAGCAGTACCCCGGCTACACCCGTGCGCACCACGATCAACTGCACCGGGAACTCCTGGGCACCGACACGATGCGCCTGGTGGTGCCCGGGCGCAGCGGCATCCAGTCGTTGAGCGAGGCCCGGAACGTGCCCTGGGTGGTCGAGCCGAAGGGGACCGCGGCCAAGGACTGGGTCGTCCAGCAGTGCCGGGCCGCCGGGTTCGAGCCCGACATCCGGTACTACTCCGCCGACCTGAGCGTGCACATCCACCTGATCCGGGCGGGGCACGCGGTGAGCCTGCTCCCGGACCTGATCTGGACGACGCAGCCGCGCGGGGTGCGCCGGATCAGCCTGCCCGGCCCCTTCTACCGGGAGCTGTTCACCTCGGTGCGCCGGGCCGCGGTGAACCGCCCGGCGATCGTGACCGTACGCGCGGCGTTGCGCGGTGCGCTCGAGGCGGTTCAGCGCACACCCCCGGGTGGAGCCGGGTGAGCAGCCGTCAGTCCACGACGGCGGCGATGGCCTCGATCTCCACGAGTTGGTCGTCGTAGCCCAGCACCGTGACCCCCATCAGGGTGGAGGGCACGTCATGGTTGCCGAACGCATCGCGCACCACCTCCCAGGCCGCCACCAGATCGGCCTGGTCAGCCGAGGCCACCAGGACCCGGGTGCTGATCACGTCGGTGATCGAGGCCCCGGCATCGGCCAGCGCGCGGTTCATGGTCGCCACGCACGCGGCGGCCTGGCCGGCGTGATCGCCAACCGCGACGGTGCCGCCGCCGGCGTCCAACGGGCACGCGCCGGCCAGGAAGATCAATCGGGCATCTTTCGGTGCGGTGGCAGCATAGGCGTACTCGGCGACGTCGGACAGTGTGGCCGAGCGAATCAGTTCAACGGCGGAGGGCATATCGGCGACCCTGGCACGCAGGGGCCGGCGCCGTAAAGACGATTACGGAGCCCCCTCCGGCCCGGTCCGGCACCAGCCGCCCTCGCACACCCCGCTGTCGCGCCGGCATCCGGCGGGTTAGGCTGGCATCGCCGCCGGCACCCCGCCGGTGTACCGGTGGCTGAGTCCTCGACATGGTGAGCCGAAGGAGGAGACATGAGCACCGTCCCCGGTGAGCAGTCCTGGCAGGATGCCGGGCTGGTCGATCCCGATGCCCACGAACCGGTCAGCCTGGCCGATGAGACGTCCGCTCCGTCCCCGGAGTCCGGTGAGGACTACCGTCCCCGCACCGCACGACCGGATCTGGAGGGGCGGGCCAGCGAGGCCGATGTGGCGGACACCGCGGCAGCCGTCCCGGCCCAGGACCTGGACGACGACGACGGCTGAGGCCGCCGGGGCCGGGCCTACGGGCTGATCGCGAGGATCCGGCGTTGGTCGTCCACGATCCGGTACGGACCGGACCCCGCGGCAAGGCGCTCGGCGGAACCGGCCAGTCGCCGGCGTCGTCCCTCGGCATCGACGAGCACGGCACCCGCGGCACCCAGGGCGAGCAGCTCGCCCTCGACGCGCACCAGCAACGGGCTGTGCAGCGGGTCGGGCTTGGCGTCGGGGCGCACCCCGACACTGATCGCGGTGCGCCCGGCGGCCACTCCGGCCAGGATCGCCTCGGGCGAATCGTCCTGCGCCGCCACCCACGTGGTGGGCGTGCCCACGGTGAAGCCCTGACCGGGCCGGTGGAAGTCACTGCCGCCCAACGGCACCACCGAGGCACCGCCGGCGGCCTCGCGCCAGCGTTGCCAGATCGCCCATGGGCCGGTGGCGCTCAGGTCCCGGAACCAGCCGATGTGCCACACCTCCAGCGCGCGGGGGGCGCGGTCGAGCGGGTGTATCCAGGCGCAGTCGCCCGCCAGGGGGTGGTTGATGCTCAGCACCCCGCCGCCGCGCTGGACCGCCTCGGCCCAGTTCCTGGCTGGGGCGCGGAAGTCCACCCAGCCGACATCCCCCAGGGCGTTGGCGTGCCCGTCTGCGGTGGTGACCTCCTGGCCGGGAATGAGGGTGATGCCGTGCCGGGCTCCGGGGCCGGCAAGGTGGGCGTGGTGACTGATGGTGTTGTGGTCGGTCACGGCCAGGAAGTCGAGTCCGGCCGCGGCGGCCCGGGCGGCGAGCTCATCGATGCTCTCGACGCCGTCGGAGTGGGTGGTGTGGGCATGGAAGTCCCCGGCATACCAGCGCAGCCCCGGCTCCGCGGGTACCTGCCGGTCCGAACCCCGCACCCGCTGAGTGGCCACCGGCGCCAGCGGCTCGTCCGGGACGGTCACCGATGGCACCACCTCGGCGCGCACCCGCACCCCCACCCCGGCGGCCGGGATCTGATGCAGCCCCAGGATCACCTCCCAGGTGCCGCCCTCCAGTTCCCCGGGGACGTACCCGGGGGTGGCGCCATTCGGCCCGATCCAGAACTCCCGTCGCGCCCCGCCGGACCAGCCACGCCAGCCGTGGGAGCCGGCACAACCCAGGTCGATCACGGCCGCCGAATCGTCATAGTCCAACTCGACGTGCAGACCCCCCGCACCGGCCGGCACCTCCACCGGTACCGCGCGGTAGCGGTCGGCGATCTGGTCATCGATGGTCAGGTGGCGGCTGTCAATCATGCGCGGCGGGCATCCAAGCGTGCGTGGCGGGGGCCCGGCTGATGCTAATACACCCGCGCCCCCGGTGCCTGGAGCGCCCGGCTGCGGGCCATGCCACACGGGCCCGGACGTTCGCGCGCGTGCGCCACGAAGGTCACCACCGGCACGGCTAGAGTGACCGACGTGCACCTGAAGACGTTGACGCTGCGTGGGTTCAAGTCCTTCGCCTCGGCGACCACGTTGCACTTCGAGCCCGGGATCACCTGCGTGGTCGGCCCGAACGGGTCCGGGAAGTCCAACGTGGTCGATGCGCTGGCCTGGGTGATGGGGGAGCAGGGCGCGAAGTCCTTGCGCGGTGGGGCGATGGCCGATGTGATCTTCGCCGGCACCTCCAAGCGTCCGCCGTTGGGCCGGGCCGAGGTGTCCCTGACGATCGACAACTCCGACGGTGTGCTGCCGATCGAGTACTCGGAGGTGACGATCTCGCGCACCCTGTTCTCCGTGGCGCCTCGGAGTACGCGATCAACAACACCCCCTGCCGATTGCTGGATATCCAGGACCTGCTCTCCGACACCGGTATGGGCCGGGAGATGCACGTGATCGTGGGACAGGGGCGGTTGGACTCGGTACTGCAGGCCGGACCGGAGGAACGCCGGCACTTCATCGAGGAGGCGGCCGGCATCCTCAAGCACCGCAAGCGCAAGGAACGCGCCCTGCGCAAACTCGACACCATGTCGGCGAACCTGGCCCGGGTCAGCGACCTGTCGGCGGAGATCCGGCGGCAGCTGGGGCCACTGGCCAAGCAGGCCGATGTGGCGCGCCGGGCCCAGGTGGTGCAGGTGGATCTGCGCGACGCCCGCGCCCGGCTGCTGGCCGACGATCTGGTCCAGCTCTCCTCGGCGCTCGCGGCGGAGATCGCGGACGAGACGGCGCTGCGCACCGAGCGGGAGCAGGTCGAGCAGGCACAGCAGGACCGACGACGGCGGCTGGCTCACTTGGAGGCGGAGGCCGCCGCAGCCGCACCCCGGCTGAGTGAGACCACCGAGACCTGGTACCGGCTGTCCGGTCTGCGCGAGCGGCTCCGAGGCACCGCCACGCTGGCGGCCGAGCGCACCCGGCTGCTGGGATCGGCGGCGGCGCCGCAGGAGGGTCAGGATCCCGACGACCTTGAGGCCCAGGCCCAGCGCACCCGGGAGGCCGAAGCCGAACTGACCGCGGAGCGGGAGCAGGCCCAGCAGGGTCTGGCCGATGCGCAGGCCGCGCGAAAGGAGGCCGAGGAGGCCGCCGCCACGGCGGAGCGGGAACTGGCCGGTGTGCACCGGGGCGTGGCCGATCGGCGCGAGGGGCTGGCCCGGCTGACCGGGCAGGTCGGCGCCCGGCGGAGCCGCCTGGAGGGGATCGAGTCCGAACTGGCGCGCCTGCGTGAGGACCTGCGCTCGGCTGAAGCCCGCCAGGAGGAGGCCCGCTCCGGTTACGTCGAGCTGGAGCAGACCGTGGTCGGGGCCCAGGAGGGTGAGGTCGGACTGGATGCCGCCCATGAGGCGGCCCTGGAGACCCAGGAGGCGGCACAGGCGAAGGTCGTCGAACTGACCGAGGCCGAACGTGAGGCGGAGTCGGCCAGGTCCACCTGGGCCGCCCGGCGGGACGCACTGGACCTGTCGATGGACCGTAAGGACGGCACCGGGACGCTGCTCGGTGCGGACGGGCCCGCCGGGTTGCTGGGCTCGCTGGCCGATCTGATCACCGTGGCCAGCGGGTACGAGAACGCGATCGCGGCTGCCTTGGGGCCCTTGGCCGATGCCGCCGCGGTGGAGTCGGTGGCCGCCGGGGTGGACGCGGTCCGGCTGGTGCGCAGCAATGACTCCGGCCAGGCACGCCTGGTGGTGGCCGGCGGACCCGGTGACGGCGAGCCCGCGGTCGCAGCGGCGCCCGCCGGGAAGTGGGCCAACGATCTGGTCTCCGCCGACGAGACGCTGGGACCCACTATCGCCCGGCTACTCGCCGGTGTGGTGGTGGTGGAGGATCTGGCCCAGGCCCGCCGGGTGGTCGGTGCCCATGACGTCATGGCGGTCACCCTGGATGGTGATGTGGTGGCGCGCACCCAGATCCGGGGCGGCTCACCCGGGGGCCCTTCGGTGCTGGAACTGCACGCTGCGCGTGACGAGGCCGAGCAGAACCTGCAGGAAGCGGTGGGACGGGCGGAGCAGGTCCGGTTCGCCCTGGGTCCGGCACGCGAGGAGGTGCAGACCGCGCAGGAGCGGGTCGACGCCACCCTGGCCGACCTGCACGAGTCCGACGCCCAGTTGGCGGCCGTGGCCGAGAAACTCGGGCAGTTCCAGGCCGCCATGCGCGCGGCCGGCGCCGAAGCCGATCGGATCCGGCCGGCGATCGAGACGGCCGAACTCACCAAGGAGCAGGTGGGCGCCGAACTGGCCGAACTCGCCGAGCGGCTCGAGCGGGCGCAAGCCGAACCGGAGGAGCAGGCGACCGATCTGGAGGGTGCGACCGCACAGCGCGATCGCACCGCCGAGGCCGCGACGCAAGCACGCGGCCTGGAGACCGAGGCGCGCCTTGCCCTGCGCACCGTCGAGGAACGCGTCCGCGCCGTCACCGCCCGAGCCGAGTCCCTGGAGGGAGCCGCGGCTGCGGAACGGCACGCCCGTGAGGTGGCCCGGGAGCGGGCGCGGCGTCGTGCGGTGCAGGCAGCGATCGCCACCGAGGTGCACGCGGCCGCCGAGACGGCGCTGCAGCACCTGGAGCACTCCCTGTCCCTGGCCGCCGAGCGCCGTGAGCAGGCAGAGGCCGCTCGGGAAGAGCGGGAGCAGGCCCTTCGGGCTGTGCGCGAAGAGCTGGAGCAACTCAGCGCACGGCACAGCGAGCTGACCGATGTGGTACATCGCGACGAGGTGGCCCGCGCCCAGCAGAAGTTGCGGATCGAACAGCTCGAGCAACGTGCGGTGGAGGAACTGGGCCTGGACCCTCAGGTACTGGCATCCGAGTACGGGCCGGACCAGTTGGTACCACCGGTCCCTGCACCGGGTACGGCGGCCGCCGACGGCGAGCATGCCGACGCCGAGGAGCCGCGCCCCTATGTGCGGGCCGAGCAGGAGAAGCGGTACAAGGCCGCCCAGCGGGCCCTCAGCCTGTTGGGCAAGGTGAACCCGCTGGCCCTGGAGGAGCACGCCGCGTTGGAGGAGCGTCACCAGTTCCTGGCCGAGCAGCTCGCCGACCTGAAGAAGTCCAAGGCCGACCTGATGCAGATCGTCGCCCAGATCGACGAACGGGTGGAGCACGTCTTCACCGCTGCCTACCACGACACCGCCGTGCAGTTCGAGCAGGTCTTCGCCCGGCTCTTCCCCGGCGGCAAGGGTGCGTTGGTGCTGACCGATCCGGACGACATGCTCACCACCGGCATCGAGGTGCAGGCCCAGCCCCCGGGCAAGAAGATCAACCGGCTCTCACTGCTCTCGGGCGGGGAACGGTCGCTGACCGCAGTGGCGCTGCTGATCGCGATCTTCAAGGCCCGGCCGAGTCCGTTCTACGTGATGGACGAGGTCGAAGCCGCCCTGGACGATGTGAACCTTGGCCGGCTGCTGGAGATCTTCACCGAACTCCGCCAGGACTCCCAGTTGATCGTGGTCACCCACCAGAAGCGGACCATGGAGGTCGGCGACGCACTCTACGGGGTGACGATGCGCGGGGACGGAGTGACCCAGGTGATCTCCCAGCGGCTGCGCGAGGAGCAGTAGGCCCGGGTCACGGTGTGCTGCTCGTCACGGCAATACGCTCGCGACACGCTGCCCCACACGTCCCCGGATGGGCGACGCGGTGTGATAATCGACAGCGTGTGGGAAGTAGTCGCCGTCGTCGTGCTCAGCACGTTCATCGCCACCCTGGTGGCGGTGGTGCTCTTGCGCGCACACGCACCGGACGGCGGATACCGGGCCTGGGTCGCCGAGGCGTTCACGGCCGTGCGCAACACCGGCGGACCCGGCTGGGTCATGTGTCGGAGGATGAAGGCGAGGAACTCCTGGTCCAGGACCTCGCCGCGCTGGCCGAGCAGGGCAACGGGTACGAGGAGGCTCCGGACCTGCGTGAAATGCTGCGCCGCCACCGCGGCCGGGACTGATCCCGGCTGCGCCCACGCTCGGGGGTGACCGCTCCGACCCACGCCCCGGGGCCCGGCGGCACCGACGCGTCCCCCTGCGCTGCGGTTGGCCGGTAGTGGCTTCGGTGGTCCACACTGGATCTCGTGATCGAGAACATCTGGTTGTATCTGCTCCTCGGCCTGCTCGCCCTCGTGGTGCTGGGCCTGTCCCTGGTGGCGGTGGGCCGCCGCCGTGGCGGTGCCCCGACCGCACCTGAGGGCGAGCAGGAGGCGCCACCGGCGCGACCGCCCGAGGCTGAACCGGAGGACGCTGAGCCCACGGGCGGCGGCACCGACGTCGATAGCGCACCCCCGACCGCGACCGGGACGGTCGAGCCCGAAGCGACGGTGACCGAACCTGCCCAACCGGTGCTGGACCGGCCGGAGGCGGCCGGAAGCCGGATGGCCCGGTTGCGCAGCCGGCTCGCGCGCTCCGGAACCCTGGGCTCCACCTTGTTGAACCTGTTGTCCAAGGACTCCCTGACCGAGGCCGACTGGGAGGAGATCGAGGAGACGCTGCTCCTGGCCGACGTCGGTGCCGGACCCACCGATGACCTGATGGCGGCGCTGCGCACCCGGGCTCGGGTCGATGCGGCCCAGGAACCCGAGCAGGTTCGAGCCATTCTGCGCGCCGAACTGCTGAACATCGTGGACCCGGAGATGGACCGGAGCCTGAGTATCGACGCCGGCCTAGGAGACGACGGTGAACCCCACCCGGCCACGATCCTGGTGGTGGGCGTCAACGGCACCGGGAAGACCACCACGATCGGTAAACTCGCCCGGCTGCTCGTCGCCGAGGACCGAGACGTCTATCTCGGCGCCGCCGACACCTTCCGGGCCGCCGCCGCCGAGCAGCTGAGCACCTGGGGAGATCGCGTGGGCGTGCCGGTGATCCGCTCGGACCGCGAGGGAGCCGATCCTGCCTCGGTCGCCTTTGACGCGGTGCGCGCCGGCCGCGAGGCGGGGGCCGATGTGGTCATGATCGACACCGCCGGCAGGTTGCAGAACAAGTCCGGACTGATGGACGAACTCGGCAAGATCAAGCGGGTGGTCTCCCGATCGGCTCCGGTGGCCGAGGTACTGCTGGTCCTGGACGCCACCACCGGCCAGAACGGGATGCGACAGGCGCAGGTGTTCGCCGAGGTGGTCGACGTCACCGGCATCGTGCTGACCAAGCTGGATGGCACCGCCAAGGGCGGCATCGTGGTCGCGGTACAGCGTGAACTGGGAGTTCCGGTCAAACTGGTCGGTCTGGGAGAGGGGCCGGACGATCTGGCGCCCTTCGATGCCGAGGAGTTCGTGGATGCGCTCCTGACCTGAGCCGGATCCAGCATAGTCGAGCACCATTCTTGCCGCCCATGGCAGCCAAGTCCAGCCCATTCGAAGATATATAGAAAGTAAATTCAAAGTCTTGACAACACCATAAGTTTCCCTCGACGATTTAGCGCGGACCAGCCGCCCGGGCTGGCGTTGGGAGAGAAGCGAATGGAACCGTTCATCGATACCGGTATCAGCGCCTGGATGCTCGTCTCGGCATCCTTGGTACTGCTGATGACCCCCGGCTTGTCACTGTTCTACGGCGGTATGGCCCGCTCCAAGTCCGTGTTGAACATGATGATGATGTGCTTCGGCGCGATGGCCGTGATCGGGGTCATCTACGTCCTGTGGGGATGGTCGATGTCCTACGGCGCCTCCCTCGGTGGCGTCGTGGGCAACCCGTTGGACCAGTTCGGCCTGGGGGGCAGTTTCGCCGAACTCACGGTGGTCAATGAGGAGACCGGCCAGGCGATTCCGACGCTTGTCGACGTGGGATTCCAGGTCACCTTCGCGATGATCACCACCGCACTGATCGCCGGATCGATCGCCGACCGCGTCAAGTTCGGAACCTGGCTGGTGTTCGCCGGCCTGTGGGTCACCTTGGCCTACTTCCCCATGGCCCACATGGTCTGGGGCGGCGGCCTGCTCTCCGAGGATGGTCCGTTCGCGAGCATCGCCGAACCGATCGACTTCGCCGGAGGCACCGTGGTGCACATCAACGCCGGCGTGGCCGGACTGGTGCTCGCGCTCATCATCGGCGTGCGCCGGGGTTTCAAGACCGAGGTGATCCGGCCACACAACCTGCCCTTCGTGATGCTGGGTGCTGCGCTGCTGTGGTTCGGCTGGTTCGGTTTCAACGCCGGCTCTGCCTATGGAACCAACGGTGAGGCGGGTCTGGCCTGGGTGAACACCACCGTGGCTACCGCCGCGGCGGTCTGCGGCTGGATGGTGGTGGACAAGATCCGGCAGGGCAAGCCGACCGCCCTGGGTGTCGCATCGGCCATCGTCGCGGGTCTGGTCGCGATCACCCCCGCAGCCGGGTCGCTGAGCCCGGTCGGGGCGATCGTGCTGGGCCTTGCCGCCGGCACCGCGTGTGCGCTGGCCGTCGGCCTGAAGTACGCGCTGGGCTACGACGATTCACTCGACGTGGTCGGTGTCCACCTTGTCGGCGGGCTCATTGGAACACTGATGATCGGGTTCCTGGCGACCGACGGTGGCATCTTCTACGGCGGTGGGCCCAGCCTGCTCCTCGTCCAGGCCCTGGTGGTGCTCGTTGCGATCGTGTTCTCAGGGGTCGTCACGGCGGTCATCGGCCTCACTCTCAAGGCCACCATGGGATGGCGGGTACCCGAGGAGGGGGAGCTCTCCGGAATCGACCTGCTCGAACACGCCGAGAGCGCGTACGAGGGAATCGTCCCGACGAACTAACCGCCCGAGCCGGAGACGGCCCCGGCATCGGCGGAGGTGGGCTCCGTGCCACGCAGGCGCGGAGCCCCCTCCGGCGTTATGGCCGACGTCTGCGGCGCGCCGAGGCGCGAATGGCCGTCAATCCCGCGAAACGCGGACCTGCGTGGCGTCCTCCCCGAAGCCCGGGTCCTGATCCACGACGTCCACGTCCTCGGCGACCCTGGTGACGTCGAGGAGGAAGAGTACCGACTCGGGCGGGCAGATCATCCGCGGCCGGTGCCCGAGCTGGCTGCTCAGCCTCGCGATCCCGGACAGCGCCGAGGAGTCCATGAATCTGATGTTGCGGGCATCGATATCCACTGGGAGTCCCAGGGAGAGCAACTCACCGATGGCTTCCGCCAGTTCGGCCTCGACGGCGATGTCGATTTCACCGGCGAGCACAAGACGGGAGCGGTTCGATGACGTCAGCACGGCGACCGAACCGGGTTCGCCGGCCGATGGCAGGACTTTCCCCGTGGCTGTCATAATGGCCTCGTGTCTTCTCGTGGTCCTCATGGTACGCATTCAGCCGGAGTTTACAGTGTAAATGCGAAAGTGGCTACGACCACGCATCGGGAACTTCCCCGAGCGGACGGTCCCGGGGGCGGGTTGCCATTCCCGCTGGGCGCGGAGAGCGTCGGTGACCAGGGGAGTGCGGGCACCAAACCTCTCGGCAGGACGGGGTCTGCCCCGGATGCCACAATGGGCCCTCACGCCCAGGGCTGATCAAGGAGTTGTCATGGCCGATACGGATGCCGAGCGCGCGGACGATGGCGCCCCGGCCGGCGCCATGGGCTCCACAGCAACTGACGGCGGTCCCGAGGACCACGGCTCCGGTTCGGACGCGCGCGGGGGCCTGACGCGTGCCCAGATCATCGAGACCGCCATCGCCCTGGTCGACGCCGAGGGGGTCGGTGCGCTCAGCATGCGGCGCCTGGGTGCGGAGATCGGCGTGGAGGCGATGGCCCTGTACCGCTACGTCGACGGCAGGGAGGACCTGCTCGACGCGATGGTCGACGAGGTGTCGGGCATGGTGGAGTCGGCCGCCAGCGCCGACGTCGATTCCGCGGGAGGGTGGCGGGCGTACCTGTGGCGGCTGGCGCACCAGATGCGCGACCTGGCCCTGCGTCATCCGAACCTGTTCCCACTCGTCGCCACCCGGCACCCGGCCGCGCCCTGGCTGCGTCCGCCGCTGCGCAATCTGGAGGTGGTCGAGGAGTTCCTCTCCACCCTGCTCGGGGCGGGGTTCGACGAGGATCAGGTGGCGGTGGTCTACCGCACCTTCGCCAGTTTCCTGCTCGGCCACCTGCTCCTGACCGCCGCACAGGAAGCCCGGCAGAATCAGGGGCCGGAGCCTTCGGCGCCGGGACCGGATGCGCAGGCGTTGACCGACTATCCCACCATCGCCTCGATCGCCACCCTGCTCAGCGCGCCGCGCAACGACGCCGAGGAGTTCGCCGAGGCGCTGGAGAACCTGCTCGAGGGCGTCGCGGAAGTGGCCGGCGAGCCCCGCTCCTGACCAAGGGCGCCGGGCGGGCTGTGCCGACCGAGCCCGGTGGGCACCAGCGGCGCCTCGCTCAGAGGAGTGGGCCGGCGCGTTATCCTGACCAGAGCCCGCTCCCACAGGTCAACCGAGGAAGTGCCAGTGTTCGCCAGTCTCTCCGATCGGCTCAGCGCCACGTTCAAGTCCCTGCGTGGCAAGGGCCGGCTGTCCGAGTCCGATATCGAGACCACCGTGGCCCAGATCCGGCGCGCGTTGCTCGACGCGGATGTGGCGGTCCCGGCGGTCCGTGCCTTCACCGCCGCTGTGCGGGAACAGGCCGGGGGCGTCGAGGTCTCCGAGGCACTCAACCCGGCGCAGCAGATCGTCAAGATCGTGCACGCCGAACTCGTGGAGATACTGGGCGGTGAGTCGCGCGAACTGAGCCTGGCCAAGCACCCGCCCACGGTGATCATGCTCGCCGGTCTGCAAGGTGCGGGAAAGACCACGCTCGCCGGGAAACTCGGCCGGTGGCTGCGCGAACAGGGTCACACCCCACTCCTGGTGGCCTCGGACCTGCAGCGTCCGAACGCGGTGAACCAGTTGCAGATCGGGGGTGGCCAGGCCGGCGTGCCGGTCTGGGCCCCCGAGCCGGGCAACGGCGTCGGTGACCCGGTTGAGGTGGCGCGCTCCGGCGTCGCCCGGGCCCGGGACAAGCACCACGACGTGGTCATCGTCGACACCGCCGGACGCCTCGGTGTGGACACCGAGATGATGGGCCAGGCCGCCGATATCCGCGATGCGGTGCAGCCCGACGAGACCCTGTTCGTGGTCGATGCGATGATCGGGCAGGACGCGGTCACCACCGCCCAGGCGTTCGCCGAAGGGGTCGGCTTCACCGGTGTGGTGCTCGCCAAACTCGACGGCGACACCCGCGGTGGTGCTGCGCTGTCGATCCGCACCGTCACCGGCAAGCCGGTGCTGTTTGCCTCCACCGGCGAGAAACTCACCGACTTCGAGCGCTTCCACCCCGACCGGATGGCCTCCCGCATTCTGGACATGGGTGACGTCCTCACGCTGATCGAGCAGGCCGAGAAGGCCTTCGACGAGCGCCAGGCCGCCGAGATCGCTGAGAAGCTCTCCGGCGACGGTGACTTCACCCTCGACGACTTCCTCAGCCAGATGCAGCAGATGAAGCAGTTGGGCTCGATGAAGAAGATGCTCGGCATGCTGCCCGGGATGGGCCAGATGCGCGAGCAACTGGAGAATTTCGATGAGCGCGACGTGGTTCACGTCGAGGCGATCGTCCAGTCGATGACTCCGGCCGAGCGCGCCAACCCCAAGATCCTCAATGGTTCGCGCCGTTCCCGCATCGCTCGCGGTTCGGGCACCACCGTCACCGAGGTGAACCAGATGGTGGAGCGGTTCGACCAGGCCAAGACGATGATGCGTTCGATGGCCCGCAGCGGGGGACGTGGCGGCCCCGGAGGGCTACCCGGGATGGGTGGGATGCCCGGAATGGGCGGGATGCCCGGTGCGGGAAAGAAGTCCAAGGGCCGCATGCAGCCCCCCCCGAAGAACCGCAAGAAGGGCAAGTCGGGCAATCCGGCCAAGCGTGCCCGGCAGGAACGCGAGGCGGCCGAGCGCGCCGCAAAGGCCAAGTCCGGCTCCTCCTTCGGGGTGGGGGCCACGACCGATGAGGTCGATCCCGACTCGCTGAGTCTGCCGCCGGGGTTCGAGAAGTTCCTGGGCCGCTGATGGCTGTGCCGTACGCCGGAGCGGACCGGTCCTGCCCTTCGGCACCTGCACCGGCCGGGTTCGGTGCGGACCGGGTGCGGAGCGGCTAGATGGACGTGATCGTCCGGGGTGAGGTGATCCTGGACGGCGCGCGGTCGGTAGGGCAGGTCGGCATTGCCGACGGCGTGCTGCGGCTCGACGACGCCGGCTCCGCCGACCGGATCATCGAGGGTTGGGCGGTGCCCGGCCTGGTGGACGTGCACTGCCACGTCGGTCTCGGCCCGCTGGGCGAGGTGGAGGAGTCGACCGCCCTGGCGCAAGCGCGCGCGGATCTGGCCGCGGGCACGCTGCTCGTCCGCGATGCCGGATCGCCGGTGGACACCCGGTGGCTCGCGGACCGCGACGATGTTCCCGAGATCATCCGCGCCGGCCGACACCTGGCCCGTCCGAAGCGGTACCTGCGCTACTTCGCCATCGAACTGGAGTCCGTGGACGAGTTGCCCGGTGCGATGGCCGTGCAGGCCCGTGCCGGGGACGGCTGGGTCAAGGTCGTGGGGGACTGGATCGACCGGGCCAGGGGATCGGCCGCGGACCTGGAACCGTTGTGGCCCGATGAGCAGCTGGCGCGCGGCGTGGAGTCGGCGCACGCAGAAGGTGCCCGTGTCACCGTGCACACCTTCGCGACTGAGACGATCGACCCGATCCTGGCCGCCGGGGTCGACTGCATCGAGCACGGCACCGGGATGAGCGCGAGCCAGATCGCCAGTGCCGCGCAGCGGCGGATCCCGGTGGTGCCCACGCTGCTTCAGGTGGGGACCTTCGACAAGATCGCCGATCAGGGTGCGGCCAAGTTCCCCGCCTTCGCCCAGCGGATGCGGGCGATGCACGCCCGCAGGTACCAGCACGTACGCGACCTGTATGAGGCGGGGGTCCCGCTGCTGGTCGGCACCGATGCCGGTGGCACCCTGGCGCACGGGTTGATCGCGCAGGAGTGCGCGGAGATGGCCCGGGCCGGCGTGCCGGCCGTCGACGTGCTGGCCGCTGCGAGCTGGGCGGCACGTGCCTACCTTGGCCGCCCCGGCATCGCCGAGGGGGCACCGGCCGATCTGGTTGTCTATCCGGCGGATCCACGCGCAGACATCGGGGTGTTGGCCCATCCCACAGCGGTGATCCGGCGAGGGCGGGTGGTGGGCTGACCGGCCCGATTCCGCGCAGACATCCGAGGTCTTGTCCCTCCATTGGCCGGGGTGTCGCGCTTGTCGCGCTCCCCGTGACCTGCTTGAATCGGTGAACCAGCAGTTCAGCAACGCCGAAGGAGTCGTGTGGTGGTCGTGCACACCGAGACTCGGCCAGTCCGCAACAAGCCGAGATCGGACCTGCGACTGGCGCTGGTGTTCATCTTCCCCGCGACGGTCGGGTTGTTGACCTTCTACTTCTGGCCGCTGCTTCGCGGCCTGTGGTTGTCGATGACCTCCTGGGACCTGCTGTCCCCGGCGGAGTTCATCGGGCTGGACAACTTCACCCGGATGTTCGCCGACCCGGTGTTCTGGAACGCCGTGCGGGTCACCATCTACTATGTGATCCTCAACATCGGGTTCCAGACGGTGCTGGCCCTGCTGATCGCGGTCCTGATGCAGCGGCTCACCCAGTCCACCCTGCTGCGTTCGCTGGTGCTGACCCCGTTCCTGGTCTCCAACGTGGTGGCGGCGCTGGTGTTCCTGTGGATCCTGGACTTCCAACTCGGCATCGGTAACCGGATCCTGACCGCGATCGGGTTCGACCCGGTGGCATTCTTCAACTCCGAGACCTGGGTAATTCCGACCATCGCCGCAGTCAACATCTGGCGGCACATGGGCTACACCGCGCTGCTGATCTTTCGCCGGCCTCCAGACCATCCCGCAGAACCTGTACGAGGCCGCCCGGGTGGACGGCGCGGGGGAGGTGCGGTCCTTCTTCTCCATCACGATGCCGTTGCTGCGGCCGATCCTGGGACTGGTGCTGATCATCACCGTGATCGGCTCGTTCCAGGTGTTCGACACCGTCTCGGTGACCACTGCCGGAGGCCCGGTCGATGCGAGCAGGGTGCTGCAGTACTACATCTACGACATGGCTTTCGGCCAGTTCGACTTCGGCTACGCCTCCGCGCTGAGCGTTGCGTTGCTGGTGATCCTGATGGTGGTCACCTTCCTGCAGTACCGCGTCACGCGGGCCGGCCAATCGGATCTGAACTAGAGAGAGCGGGGTGAGGACATGACTCAGGAGAAGGTGGCCGCGGTGGAACCGGACGCCCCGATGAGGCAGGCGCAAACGTCCCGTCCCCACCGCAGGTCCGGCCTCGGGCGCATCCTTGCCTGGGTGGTGATGGTGCTCCTGTTGATCATCACCCTGTTCCCGTTCTACTGGATCCTGCGCACCGCGCTCTCCTCCAACAGCGCGCTGTACGCCAATGCCGCCTCGCTGCTGCCGGTGGAGTTCACCTGGAGCGGGTTCGCTCGGGTGTTCGGGATGCAGTCGGTGGAGGAGGCGATCGCCGACGGCGGATCCGGGGCGCACATGGACTTCTGGCTGTACCTGCGCAACTCGGTGATCGTGGCCACCGCGGTCACGGTGTGCCAGGTGTTCTTCTCCGCGATGGCCGCCTACGCCTTCTCCCGGTTGCGCTGGCCGGGACGGGACTTCGTCTTCGGTCTGTTCCTGCTCTCCCTCATGGTGCCGCTGATCTTCACCCTGCTGCCCAACTTCCTCCTGATCCGTGATCTGGGTCTCATCGACACGCTGCTGGGCATCATGCTGCCCGGGCTGTTCATGACCCCGTTCGTGATCTTCTTCCTGCGCCAGTTCTTCATGAACGTGGCCATCGAGGTGGAGGAGGCGGCCTTCATCGATGGTGCCTCGAAGGTCCGGGTGTTCTTCACCCTGATCATCCCGATGACCGTGGCACCGATCGCCACAGTCTCGATCCTGACCTACATCACCGCCTGGAACGACTACTTCTGGCCGCTGATGGTCTCCTACACCGACGAGTCCCGGGTGCTGACCGTGGCCCTGGCCACGTTCAACGCACAGACCCCCCAGACCGGACCGGACTGGTCCGGCCTGATGGCGGCGACCCTGGTGGCGGCCCTGCCCATGCTGGTGCTGTTCATGCTCTTCGCCAAGCGCATCGTCAACTCCATCGGTTTCACCGGGATCAAGTGAGGAGCGCCATGATGAACCCCACCACCCGGACCGGCCGAGTGACGCACGGTGCCACCCGCAGTCGTTCCTACCGGGGTGAGACCGGGCCGACCACACGCTCCACCGCCGGGGGGCGGCGCCGTCGGCTGCGGGTCTCCTCGATTGCGGCGCTCGCCGGTGCCGGCCTGGTGCTGGCCGGGTGCGCGGCGCCCGAACTGGACGGTGAGGTGCACCTGGACTACTGGTTGTGGGACGCCAACCAGTTGCCGGCCTACCAGCAGTGCGTGCAGGCCTTCGAGGATGCCAACCCCGACATCAACGTGCGGGTGAGCCAGTACGGGTGGGACGACTACTGGCAGAAGGTCACCGCGGGATTCGTAGCCGGCGCGGGCCCGGACGTGCTCACCGGCCACCTGACCCGATACCCCGAGTACGTCACCCGTGAGGTGTTGCTGGATCTGAACGAGTTGGAGGCCACCTCCCAGATCGAGCCGGATGAGTTCCAGGAGGGGCTCTCGGAGTTGTGGGTGGGACCCGATGGCGGCTGGTACGGGATCCCCAAGGACTTCGACACCATCGCGTTGTTCTACAACCAGGCCCTGCTGGCCGATGCCGGGCTGGAACCGGAGGACCTGGAGGGCCTGGACTGGAACCCCGACGACGGCGGCACCTTCGAGGAGATCCTCGCGCGACTGTCGGTGGACGCCAACGGGGTGCGCGGCGACGAGGACGGTTTCGACCCGGGCAACGTGGTCACCTACGGCATCGCCTCCAACGGGTCCGGCGGCTTCGACGGGCAGACCCAGTGGTCCTGGCTGGCCGGCGCCACCGGGTGGGAGTACACCAACGCGCAGGTGTGGGGGGATGAGTACAACTACGACGATCCGCGGTTCCTCGACTCCATCGAATGGCTCTTCTCGCTCGTGGACAAGGGGTTCATGCCACCCTTCGAGATCGGCGGAACCGACCCCAACCCGGTGCAGCAGTTCGCCTCCGGGCAGGCGGCGATCTCGGCCAACGGGTCCTGGATGATCCGCAGTTTCGCGGCCCTGGACGGGGTGGAGATGGGCATCGCTCCCGTCCCCAGCGGACCGGTGGGCCACCCGGTCTCGATGTACAACGGCTTGGCCGACAACATCAACGCCCAGACCGAGCACCCCGAGGAGGCGGCCCGGTTGGTGGCCTACCTGGGATCCGATGAGTGCCAGATCACGGTAGGGGAGCAGGCGGTGATCTTCCCGGCCCGGCCTGCGGGCACCGAGGCAGCGGTGGAGGAGTTCGCAGCCGAGGGGATCGATGTGACCCCCTTCACCGACCTGGTGGACAACAACTACACGGTGCTGTTCCCGGTGACCGACCACGGCGCCGCGATCACCTCGCTGGTGACACCGGTGATGGACTCGATCTACCTGGGCACCCGGGACGTGCAGGCGATGGCGGAACTGAACGACCAGATCAACAACATGTTCGAGTAGTGAACTCCTCGGCCGAGCAGGGGCCGGCTCCCTGTGCGCTCATGTCGGCGACGCACTGAGCCTTCCAGCGGCCTGAGGGCCTGCGCCGGTGCGGCGTCGCCCGCCGATTGACCCCGGCACTGCCCTGTCGCTGCGCCCCTCGTGCCCCGTTGGGCGCAACTGCGCTCCCGATGCGCCCCTTCGGCCCGACATCGCCTCGCCGGTGCGCCGCCGCGCCCTGGTGTCAGCGGGACGAGGCCCATGGATGGATTGACAGGTCTTCGGTCCTATGGTTCATTAGTGCAGTAATGAACTAGGGAGGTGGCATGTTCGACGGTCCTGAGCCGATCTACGTGCAGATCGCCGATCAGATTCGCGCCGACATCATCGGCGGCCGGCTGGCCGCCGGCGACCAGGTCATGTCGACCACGCAGTACGCCACCACCTACCGGATCAACCCGGCCACCGCCGCAAAAGCCTTCACCGAACTGGTGGCCGAAGGGATTCTCTACAAGCAACGAGGAGTGGGCATGTTCGTCGCCGAGGGGGCTCCGCAGAGGTTGCGGGCCCAGCGCCGCGAAGCGTTCTTCACCGACTGGATGGACCCGGTTCTGCGGGAGGCGCGGATGCTGGGCATCGACACCGCCGACCTCCTCGCCTACATCCGGAAGGGAGGCCGGCAGTGAGCGGGCTGAGCATCAGCACCGAGCAACTTGGTGTCCGGTTCAAGGACACCCAGGCCCTACAGGACGTCAGTGTGCAGTTCGACGCGGGTGCGATCCACGGACTGCTCGGACGCAACGGCTCCGGCAAGACCACGCTGCTGTCGACGATCGCGGCACTGCGCCGGCCCACCACCGGTGCCGTGTTGGTGGGCGGCGAGGATCCGTTCGAGAACGAACGGATCATGGGCGACATCTGCATGATCCGCGAGAGCGGCGATGTGCTCACCGACGAGAAGGTGCGCACCAACCTGGACTACTTCGCCGACGTGCGCAGGTACTGGGACGCCGACTACGCCGGGGAGTTGCTGGAGGCCTTCGAACTCTCGCCCAAGAAGCGCCCGGACAAGCTCTCCCGGGGCCAGCGATCGGCCCTCGGGGTGGTGCTGGGTCTGGCCAGCCGGTCACCGGTGACCCTGTTCGACGAGGTGCACCTGGGTATGGACGCCCCGTCCCGGTACCGGTTCTACGACCTGCTCCTGGCCGACTACGTCGAGAACCCCCGCACGATCGTGCTCTCCAGCCACCTGATCAGCGAGATCGAGCAACTATTCGCCGGCGTCACGATCCTGCACTCCGGGCGCGTGCTACTCAATGCCGACGCCGAGGACCTGCGGGCTCGCGGAGCCAGCCTCACCGGCGCCGCCGAGGCCATCACCGACCTGACCGCCGGGCTACAGGTGCTGTCCACCCAGACGCTGGGCCCGACCCAGCAGACGACTGTGTTCGGCGAACTCGATCCCGACCTTCGCCGGCGGGCCAAGGACTCCGGTGTCGAGATCGGCCCGGTCCCGCTGCAGGACCTGTTCGTCCATCTCACCTCCGGGGAGAACCGATGACCACCACCACCCGTGTCCGACCGAATTGGATCGTGGCCACCAGGACCCTGATCGGGGCGCACCTGCGTGTGGCCGTGTGGCTCTGGGGGGCCCTGGTACTGCTGCTCATCGCCGCGCACATCCTGATGAGCGGGATCATCCCGACCCGGGTGCTGGTTGCGCCGTACGGCACCCACGCCTCCACCTGGTTCGCCTTCTCCCTCGCGCTCATCTTCGTGCTGGCCTACCTGCCGGTGCACGTGCTGTCCGGGATGACCAGGAGGGCCTTCATCCGGGCGAACGTGCTCACCGCGCTCATCATGGGGGTGCTCTACGGCGCAGCGTTGTACCTGCTCGCCGTCCTGGAGTCGCTGGTATTCCCCGACGCGGCGATGCTGCTCGATGACGGGCCGATGCTCGGTTCGGGCGCCACCTGGGGGATGTTCGTGGGTCAGTGGTTGCTGTCCACCACGGCGATCATCTGCGGCCTGCTGGTGGCGATGGCCTACTACCGCACCAGCGCGCTGCTGGGCACCGTGCTGCTCATCCCCACCGTCGGCCCCGTGCTCGTGGTGATCGCGCTGACCGCGAGCGATGCGCCGATCCAGGCGTGGCTCGGTCTGCCCACCGGGGCCGGATGGGCGGTGGCCTTCGCCCTCATCGTCATCGCTACCGGCGCTTTCGCTTTCCATCTCGTTACCCGCAACGTTCCCATCAACTCCGTGGAGTCATCATGACGATCACCACCCAACCGGTCATCGAGATCACTGGCCTGCGCAAGACCTACGGCGACACCGTCGCCGTCGACAACGTCAGCCTGCAGGTCCAGCCCGGAGAGATCTTCGGCGTGCTGGGCCCCAACGGCGCCGGCAAGACCACCACCGTGGAATGCCTCGCCGGGCTGCGTACCGCCGACGCCGGGACCGTGCGCATCCTCGGCCGCGACCCCCAACGCGACCCGGCCTCGGTTCGGGAGGTGCTGGGGATCCAACTGCAATCCTCCCGGCTGCCGGCCAAGATCACCGTCGCAGAGGCACTTCGGCTGTACGCCTCCTTCTACGCCGATCCCGCCGATGCCGACGAACTGCTGACACTGCTGGGTCTGCACGACAAGCGGCACACCAAGTTCGAGGCACTCTCAGGTGGGCAGCAGCAACGTCTGTCCATTGCCCTGGCCCTGATCGGCAACCCTCACGTGGCGATCCTGGACGAACTGACCACCGGCCTGGACCCCCAGGCCCGCCGGGACACCTGGAAACTGGTCGAGCAGGTCCGCTCCCGCGGCGTGACGATCGTGCTGGTCACCCATTTCATGGAGGAGGCCGAACGGCTCTGTGACCGGCTGGCGATCATCGACCGTGGCCGGATCGTCGCCGAGGGTGCCCCGGCCGCCCTCATCGCCGACCTGGAGGAGGAGCGGACCTTCCGGATGCGACTGTCCGAGGCACTCGATGAGCAGGTGCTGCACAACCTTGCCGACGTGGACCAGGTGCGCCACGTGGGTCACGAGATCGAGGTCAGCGGCTCCCGCACGGTGCTGCCCTCCACCCTGCTCGCCCTGGCCGAACTCGACATCGTCCCCGACGAGATCCGCACCCTGAACCGTTCCCTGGAGGACGTGTTCGTGGCAACCACCGGCCGCGAACTGTCCGTCGTCGATGCCGACTCGGAGGTCTCCGCATGACTGCCACCACCACCCGTCCGTCCACCTGTCCCGCGCGGTCTGGGCCAACTCACCCGCACCGAAGCCCGGCTGTTCAGCCGCGACTTCGGCTCGGTCTTCTTCGCCCTGATCTTCCCTACCGTCCTGCTTGTGGGCATGAGCCTGGTCATTCCAGGCATGCGCACCGAGGTGGAGGGGGTCGGGCCGCCCTGGGACGGGTTGCAGGTCATCCACGTCTTCACCCCAGCCCTGGTCAGCGTCGCGATCGCCACCGTCGGGCTCACCACGTTGCCGGCCTATCTGGCCGGCTACCGGGAACAGGGCATCTTCCGCCGGCTGGCCACCACCCCGATGCGCCCGGCAGGGGTGCTGTACGCGCACATGGTGATCAGCATCGTCACGCTGTTGATCGCCGCGGCGCTGGCGGTAGTTGTGGGCGTGCTCGCCTTCGACGTGCCCCTCCCGTCCCAGCCGCTGGTGCTGGCCGCAGCGTTCCTGCTGGGCGCCGGGACGATGCTCGCGATCGGGCTGGTGATCGGAGGGCTCGCCCCGAAGGCCAGCACAGCTTCCGGAATCGGGATGCTGACGTACTTCCCCATGCTGTTCTTCGCCGGGCTGTGGACCCCGGGGCCGATGATGCCCGACACGCTGCAGACCATCGCTACCTACACCCCGCTGGGTGCGGCGAGCCAGGCGCTGTCGGAGGCGTGGTTCGGCACCGGCACCCCGTGGCTGCAGCTGGGAGTCATGGGTGCCTATACGGTGGTGTTCTTCACCGTCGGTGCCCGCACCTTCCGCTGGTCCTGACGGCGGCCCCGCCCGGTCCCGACCGGACCGGGCGGCGTGGTGTGGCGTGTATCCCATCACAGCGGGCGTACGGCTGTGGCCCGGTGCTGCCGCGATCTGGCACAATGGCCCGCTGTACCCATCGTGGTGCCCGGCCCTCTCTCCGCGCACCGTGATGTGTCCCGGGTGACCTGCCCGCCCTTGTCCCTACAGGGTGTGCCGGGAGCCCTCCCAAACACTCGAGGAGTAACCACCAACGTGTGGCCGTCAAGATCCGTTTGAAGCGCCTGGGCAAGATCCGGGCGCCCTACTACCGCATCGTCGTCGCCGACTCCCGCACCAAGCGTGATGGCCGGGTGATCGAAGAGATCGGCAAGTACCACCCCACCGAGGAGCCGTCCGTCATCGACGTCGACTCCGAGCGGGCCAAGTACTGGCTGGGGGTGGGCGCACAGCCCACCGAGCAGGTGCTCGCACTGTTGAAGGTGACCGGCGACTGGCAGAGTTTCAAGGGTCTGCCCGGCGCCGAGGGCACTCTGCGGACCAAGGAGGGCGGTGCCGACGCCGCCGAGGCGATCAAGGCCGCCGAGGCCGACGCCGAACTGCGCAAGGCGCAGGCGGCCAAGGCGAAGGAAGACGCCGCTCAGGCTGCCGAGGAATCTGCTGAGAAGCCCGCCGAGGACGCGAGCGCTGCGCAGGAGCCGGCTGAGGCCGACGACGCAGCCGCCGACGGCAGCGGCGAGGAGCCGGAGGCGCAAGCCTGATGCTGGCCGATGCGCTCGAGCACCTGGTGCGCGGCATCGTGGACAACCCTGACGATGTCCGGGTCGACACCAAGACGCTGCGCCGCGGTGACCTGCTCGAGGTACGGGTGAACCCCGCCGATCTCGGGCGTGTGATCGGGCGCTCCGGTCGCACCGCCCGGGCCCTGCGAACCGTGATCGGCGCACTGGCCACCGATGGCCCGGTTCGCGTGGACGTCGTGGACGTGGACCGACGCTGAACCGGTCCGAGCTTCGCAGCCACCCAGCCCCTCGGGGCCGGGTGGCTGCGTCGTGTCGACGCCGAGCGGATACCGGCCGGGTGTGTACCGGAGGAGGCGGGTACGCCATGATCGGGGAGTGACCGGCGAGGATCAGGAACTGCTGCGGGTGGCGACCATCGGTCCCCCCCACGGCCTGCGTGGCGACGTCCGACTGCAGGTGCACACCGACGATCCGGAGGCTCGGCTCGCGACCGGTACCGAGATCGTGACCGACCCGCCCGAGGCCGGCCCGCTGGCCGTGGCGCACCTGTACCTGCACCGCGGCCGGTACCACGCCCGCTTCACCGGACACACCGACCGCGACGCCGCGCAGGCGCTGCGCGGAGTGAGCCTGCTCGCCCCTCCCGTGCACGAACCGGACGCGTGGTACCCCCACCAGTTGCGCGGGCTGGTCGCCCGCACCCCGGCTGGCCTGGACCTGGGCAGCATCGAGGACGTGCAGCACATGCCGGCCCATGACGTGCTGGTGCTGCGCACCACCGCCGGGGAGCAGGTGCTCGTGCCGTTCGTGTCCCAGATCGTGCCCGAGGTGGATGTGGACGCCGGCACGGTGACGATCGACCCGCCCGGTGGGCTCCTGTCCGATGAGGAGCAGCAGGCGTGACCGGGCGGATCGATGTGGTGAGCATCTTTCCCCAGTACCTCGACCCGCTCGACCTATCCCTGGTGGGTAAGGCACGCCGGGACGGGCTGCTGAACATCTCCGTGCATGATCTGCGTGTGACTGGACCACCGACGCTCACCGCACCGTCGATGACGCTCCCTTCGGTGGCGGCGCCGGAATGGTGATGCGCCCCGACGTCTGGGGTCGTGCGCTCGATGAGGTGTTCAGCCAGGGCCAGCATCATGTCCGCACCCTGGTGCTGCCCTCCCCGGCAGGGGAACCGCTGACCCAGACCACCGCTGAGGAACTGGCGCTGATGGTCGCCGCCGGGGCCCAGTTGGTCCTCGCGTGCGGGCGGTATGAGGGCATCGACGCCCGGGTGGCCCACCACTACCAGGCCGGCGAGCAGATCGAGGTTCGCGAGATCTCCGTCGGAGATTACGTGCTGAACGGAGGCGAGGCCGCGGCCCTGGTGATCATCGAGGCGCTGGCACGCCTGCTACCCGGGGTGGTCGGCAACCCCGAGTCCCTGGTGGAGGAGTCCCATGGCAGCGGTGGCCTGCTGGAGTATCCGGTCTACACCAGGCCCACCTACTGGCGTGACCAGGAGGTGCCCGAGGTGCTGCGCTCGGGTGATCACGATCGGATCCGCCGCTGGCGCCGTGCCCGCGCACTGCAACGCACCGCCCAGCGCCGCCCCGACCTGCTGGAGGCCGCTGGGACGGTGCAGGTCCGCCCCGCGAAGGCCGCTGACGTCGAGGAACTGGCCGAGGTAGCCGCGGTCACCTTCCCGCTGGCCTGCCCAGCCCACATCGCCCCCGACGACGTGCAGACCTTCGTCGACACCAACCTCAATCCCCAGCGACTGCGCGCCTATCTGCGCAGCCGGGAGCACACGATCCTGCTGGCGACCCTGGGCGGGGCCATCGTGGGCTACACGCTGTTGGGCTATCAGGAGCCGAGCTCGGAGGACGTCCGCGCTGTGGTCCGGGCCCGGCCGTGCGCGGAGTTGAGCAAGATCTACGTCCTGCCCGAGCACCACCGGCGAGGCGTCGGCGCGGCCCTGGTCCGTGCGGCGATCGCGGAGGCCGGGCGCCGCCCGGTCGACTCGGTCGACTCGGTCTGGCTCGGGGTGAGCCAACTCAACGAACGTGCGCAGCAGTTCTACCGCAGCCAGGGATTCACCCGGGTGGGGGAGCGCACGTTCAACGTCGGCTCCAGCATCGAGTCCGACTTCGTGATGGAACTCACCCTGGGTCCAACATCGGCCTGATTCTCTCCGATCGTCCTGGTGTGGCAGAATATGCCGAGGTCACCACCCTCCACGCCTCTGCCGCAGGGGAGCGCGTGCCCGTATGAGCGTTGGGTGACCACCGACCACTACTTCGACGGCGGCGCCCGCCGCCCGTATCAGCGCGAGTGACCTGTGGCACAGCGGAAAGGCTCAGCATGAACATCCTGGACGAAGTCGACGCAGCATCGCTGCGCACCGACGTGCCCGAGTTCCGCGCCGGTGACACCGTGCGTGTACACGTGAAGGTCATCGAGGGGAGCCGTTCGCGGATCCAGGTGTTCCAGGGTGCCGTGATCGCCCGGAGCGGTGGCGGCGTGCGCGAGACCTTCACCGTGCGCAAGGCCAGTTTCGGCGTGGGCGTGGAGCGGACCTTCCCGCTGCACTCACCGACCGTGGACCACATCGACGTCGTCAGCCGTGGTGCGGTTCGCCGGGCGAAGTTGTACTACCTGCGCGACCGTCAGGGCAAGGCCACCCGGATTCGCGAGCGTCGCGAGACCACTCCGGCCAACTGACCGGCATCGGCCGGTAGCAGGTGACCGATCAGCCCCGGAGCGGGGCCGGCAGCGCGAACGACGACGACACCCCGGCGCCCGCTTCCGAGGCGACCACATCCACCGTCGGAGCAGCCCGGGGCGACTCGCCCCGCCGGCGTCGCAAGCGGGGGCCGTTCGCCACGTTCCTGCGCGAGACCACCATCGTGGTGGTGACCGCACTGGTGCTGTCGTTCGTCATCAAGACCTTCTTCGCCCAGGCCTTCTTCATCCCGAGCGTGTCCATGCAGGACACCCTGGACGTGGGGGACCGGCTGGTGGTGAATAAGTTGGTCCCCGCCGTCAGTGACATCGAGCGGGGCGATGTGGTCGTGTTCGTCGACCCCGGTGGCTGGCTGCGCGATACCCCCGCGCCCGAGCCCACGGTCTGGCAGCAAGCCCTGATCTTCGTCGGGATCCTGCCCCAGCACGCCGATGAGCATGTGATCAAACGCGTGATCGGCCTGCCCGGCGATGAGGTCGTCTGCTGCGACGAGCAGGGCCGGGTGAGCGTCAACGGTGAGTCGATCGACGAGGCGCCCTACCTGGCCACCGGGGTCGCACCCAGCCAGGATGAGTTCGACGTCGTCGTCCCGGCCGAGCATCTGTGGCTGATGGGCGACAACCGCGCCCAGTCGGCCGACTCCCGTTACCACGGTGGGGCCGCGGGTGGCGGATTCGTCCCGGTTGATCAGGTCACCGGCCGTGCCTTCGTGATCGTGTGGCCGCTGGACCGGCTCACCTGGCTGTCCGGGGGCGAGGACGTTTTCGTCGGTGTGCCCGACCCCGCCTGAACGATGAGTGCCGCCCACCGCCCAAAACGCCGCAGCAGGACGCGCCCACCGGGCCGGCATGTCGAGCGCGACCTGATCGACTCCGGTCACGAGCTGGTCGCCGGCATGGACGAGGTGGGCCGTGGTGCACTGGCCGGGCCGGTCAGCGTGGGCGTGGTCGTGGTGCGCAGGGATACCGGCCGCATCCCGGCCGGTCTGCGCGACTCGAAATTGCTGCGCCCCCAGGTCCGGCAGTCCTTGTGCGCACCGATCCGCCGATGGGCGTACGCCAGTTCTGTCGGTCACGCCAGTCCCGCCGAGATCGACGTGTGGGGGATCATCGGGGCACTGCGGATCGCCGGGCAACGTGCCCTGACGGCGCTGACCGAGCAGGACGCAGCGCCGTCGGCGGTGATCCTGGACGGTCATCATGACTGGCTCACCCCGCCCCGGGGGATGGTCGTGGAGGCGCCGGCGCCGCAGGTGACCACCCGCATCAAGGCCGATCTGACGTGCGCATGCGTGTGGCCGCGGCGAGCGTCCTGGCCAAGTGTGAGCGCGATGACGCGATGACCGCCCTGCACCCGGACCACCCGGAGTTCGGGTGGGCCGAGAACAAGGGGTACGCCGCCCCGGAGCACCTGCGTGCGCTCCGGGAGCGCGGGCCGACCCCCTGGCACCGGCGCAGTTGGGCGTTGCCCGGCACAACAGTGGCGCTCGAGCAGGGCATGATGGACCTGTGAGTGCCGACGACTTGGAGAGTTATGAGACCGACGCCGAACTCGCGCTGTACCGCGAGTACCGCGACGTGGTCGGGTTGTTCTCCTATGTGGTGGAGACCGAGCGCCGCTTCTACCTGGCCAACCACGTGGACCTACAGGTCCGTTCGGCCGGCGGTGAGGTGTTCTTCGAGTTGACCCTCGGAGACGCCTGGGTCTGGGACGTGTACCGCTCGGCCAGGTTCGTCAAGTCCGTACGGGTGGTGACCTTCAAGGACGTCAACGTGGAGGAACTGGCCAAACCGGACCTGGAACTGCCCGGCTGAGCACCCACCACCCCGCCGCGAGCACGGGCAGCAGAACCTGCCCGGCGCCGTCGGGCACACCTGTCAACGCAGACTTCGAGAAAGGGACCGGACGTGGTCCAGGACAAGGATGGGCAGCGCCGGACGATAGCGCTGCTGGGCAGTAGCGGGGGGAACCTGCGCAGCCACGGCGGCCACGACGCGGCCGGGATGATCGCCGATGTCCGGCGTCAGGTACACGCCGCCGGCTTCGAACTGACGCACGTGCAGGTCGTCTCGGCGCAGACCTCGATGCACAGCGCCGCGGAGGAAACCCCGGCGGAACTGTTCGCCCTGGTCGACGGTCGGGTCACGGTCACCGCCCGCGGCACCCTGGCGGAGGTGAACCGGGCCGCAGCGGCACTCGACGCCGAGATCGCCGAGCAGGTGCGCGCGGGCGCAGTCGACGGGTTGATCCTGATGAGTGCGGACCCGACCGGCACGAACGCTGCCACGGTGGCCGCCGGCGTCGAGCAAGGCCTCCCGGCCGCCGGAACCGGGGGGACCTCGATCGCCACCGCACAGCAGATGGGGTTGAACGTCGTCGGCGCCTCGGGCACCACCGGCACCACCTCCACCACCCGTGCGGTGGCCTACGTCTCCGCCCTGGCCCGGTACTGGAAGGTTCGGTACCGCCCCGCGCTGGGCGGCGGTGGCAGCCAGTCGGGACACACACGTGAGGCCGCGTGGCGCCGGATCAGCATCCGCGGCATTATGGTCGGCTCCATCCCGGCCTTCATCGCCCTGGCGCTGGTGCTGGCGGTGAGCAAGATCCCGCCGCTGGCCGGGTTGTCCGATGTGTTCGACGTGCTGATGGCCGGTCTTCCGGTGGTCATCGCGGCGGTCGCGGCGCGCAAGATATCCGGGCTCGATGAGGTGGGCCTGGTGGCCGGTGCGATCGCCGGAATCCTGGCCGCCGAGGGCGGCATCCTGGGCGGGCTGGCCGGCGGGATCCTGTCCGGGCTGCTGGCGGCATGGCTGATCGGAAAGACCCTGGCCTGGCGCTTCCCGGCCACCACCGCCAACATCGCCACCGGTGCGGTCGCGGGAGTGGTACCGGGACTGATCGTGTACTACCTGTTGGCGCCGGTCACGAACTGGCTGGGCCTGGCCGTCAAGGACGGCATCGAGGCGGCCCTGGTGTTCAGTCCGATCCTGGCCGGGGCACTGGCCGGCGCGGTGATCTGGTTCGCGATCATCGGCGGGGTCTACCACGCGGTGATCCTGCCGCTGGTGCTGCTGGAGATGGGGCAGAAGGGCCACAGCTTCTTCGGTGCCATCGACATGGTCGCTCTGGTCATGGTCAGCCTGGGCATCACCCTGGCCAACGTGATCAAGCCCCGCACCAGCGGTGAGCGGGCGCTCGCCGGATCCGGTGCGCCGGTGAACTTCTTCTTCGGGACCTTCGTCGAGGCGGCTTATCCGTTCATGTTCGGCGATAGGCGCGTCTTCGCCGCCGCTGTCGGCGCGGCGACCGTCGGCGGTGCGGTGGTGGGTGCCTTCGGGGTCGAGGCCACCGCATACGTCCCGGCCTTCGTCGCTCCGTTCATCGCCACCAGCGCGGTCGGGATGGTGATCTCGATGCTCACCTCGATGTCCCTGGCCTTCGTGCTCACGTATCTGATCAACCTTCGCGCGATCCGCACGTCGCGGCGGAGCGAGGCCGTGCCGGTCTGAGCCGTCCACAGCCCGAGGCGCTGTCCACACGTGCGCCCGGGGCCTCCGTGCTCACCTCCCCCGGCGGGCACGCTGGGCAGTGGAGGTGGTGGCTGTGTCCGCTCACAACCAGCAGATCGGGGCACGTGGCGAGCACGTGGCCGCCGGGTGGTTGCGCAACCACGGCATGCGGGTGCTGGCCACGAACTGGCGTTGCCCGGCCGGCGAGATCGACATCGTCGCCCAGGACGGGTCCACCCTGGTGGTGGTGGAGGTCAAGACCCGCACCTCGACCCGGTTCGGAAGCCCGGCCGAGGCGGTAGCCGGGGTGAAACTGCGGCGTCTGCGGCGCCTCGCCGCCGCGTTCCTGGCCCAGTGCCCGTCCTATTTCCCGGCGGTGCGCATCGATGTGATCGCGGTGCTGCTGCCACCCGGGGGAGGGGCGCTGGTCAGGCACCTGCGCTCGGTCGGCTGACCAGGTCCGCGCAATGGACGTCCGGCCCTGCGCGCCTCGACGCGGAGCCGTGTCGGCGGTGCGCGCCAGCGCCGGCGCGCCGTCGAGCCGCAGAGCACCTATTCACAGTGCAACGGCGTCGTAGCGTCCGTCCACAACCCTTGTGCTCGGGCCCCCACCGCTCTGGCTCCGGCGGGCAGCCTGCAACGTGGAGGTGGTGGAGATGTGCAGCAGGATCCGGAGCACCGGTCCCGGGATGAGCAGGCAGGAGGCCGGGTGATGGGCCTGGGGCGCACCTGGGCGGTAGCCCTGGTGGGGATGCGCGGGGTGCTGGTGGAGGTGCAGTCCGACGACGCCGGGTCCGGCATCCCCGAGGCCACCATCGTGGGGTCGGTGAGCACCGCGATGAAGGAGGCCAAACACCGGGTGAAGGTCGCGCTGAAGCACTCCGGGATGCGGTGGCCGGACAAGAAGGTCGTGGTGAACCTGTCCCCGGCAGATGTGCCCAAGCGTGGCTCGGTCTTCGACCTGGCGCTGGCCACCTCGATCCTGTGCGCGGACCGGCAGATCGAAGCGCCGCTGGCCGAACGGACGGTGCACTTGGGTGAACTGGGTCTGGACGGCCGTGTGCAACCGGCCCGCGGAGTCCTGCCCGCCGTCCATGCGGCGGTACGGGCCGGCTACCCCCACGTGGTGGTCCCACAGGCCAACGCCGCCGAGGCAGCCCTGGTCCATGGCGCACAGGTCACCGGGGTCGGCCACCTGATCGACGTGGTCCGCCACTACGGCGTGCCGATCGACCCCGACCTGGAAGAACAGATCCGCAGCAGCGCTCCGGCGCAACCGCTCAAACGCCCATGCGGCCCACTCGGGCCCCGACGCCGATCTGGGTGACGTGCTCGCTCAGCACCAAGCCCGGCACGCCCTGGAAGTGGCGGCCGCCGGCGGTTACCACCTGCTCATGGAGGGCCCGCCCGGTACCGGTAAGACCATGCTGGCGGCACGGCTGCCCGGGCTGTTGCCGGACCTGGGGGATGCCGACGCCCTGGAGGTCACCTCGATCCACTCCCTGTGCGGGACGTTCAGCCCCGAGGCAGGCCTGATCCGGCGGCCACCGTTCGAGAGCCCGCACCACACCGCCAGCGCGCCGGCGATCGTCGGCGGGGGCAGCGGGACACCCCGGCCGGGGTCGATCTCCCGAGCCCACTGCGGCGTGCTGTTCCTGGATGAGGCCCCGGAGTTTCCTACGCGGGTGCTGGAGACGCTGCGCCAACCCCTGGAGGCCGGTTACGTGAGCCTGGACCGTTCCGGCGCACACACCTCCTACCCGGCCCGGTTCCAACTGGTCCTGGCGGCCAACCCGTGCCCGTGCGGGCATGCGGGCAGCCCGCACAGCAGGTGCACCTGCACCCCGCAGATGCTGCGCCGCTACCGGTCCAGGCTCTCCGGTCCGGTGCTGGACCGGGTCGACATCCAGATCGGGGTGGAACCGCTGTCCCAGGCCGAACTCGCCACCGCCGCCGCCGGGGAGAACACCGAGACGGTCCGTGCGCGGGTACTCCGGGCTCGTGAGCGCACCAGGTCCCGGCTGGAAGGAACCGGCTGGACCACCTACCGGCAGGCCCCGGGCCGGTGGGTTCGTGAGCGCACCGCCGCAGCCGGGCGCCGGTTGACCCGGGATCTGGACCGCGCCCGGGACCGCCGCCAGATCACCATGCGCGGCTATGACCGGGTGCTGCGCCTGGCCTGGACGCTGGCCGACCTGGCCGGGCGGGACCAGGTGTGTACCGAGGACATCGCCACCGCCTTCACCCTGCGGACCCGGGAGCGTCATGGCTGAACAGCGCCCACCCACCCTCGACATCACCGACGAGCGACTGGCGCTGGCCGCCTGGAGCCGCATCGCCGAGTCCGACGACGCCGCAGCCCGCCCGCTGCTGGCCGGCGCCGGCGCCGGAGCGGCACTGGACTGGCTCTACCGCGGGGCCCGGGGCGCTCCGCCCGGCTTGCGGCCCTCACGGGTCTGGGTCACCGCCGCACAGCGGTGGTCGCCCCGGTTGCACAACCTCGATCCGCGCCGGGAGTTGGAGGTGATCGCCCGCCGGGGCGGACGGCTGCTGGTGCCGGGTGAGGAGTCCTGGCCCGTAGCCGTCGATGACCTGCCCGACCCGCCGTGGTGCCTGTGGATGGTCGGCAGTGCTTGTCCGGCCCGGCTGGCCCGGAGTTCGGTGGCGATCGTGGGTGCGCGGGCGTGCACCGACTACGGGCAGCGAGTCGCCCAGGACCTGGCCTACGAGGTGGGCGGGCACGGCGTGACGATCACCTCCGGGGGAGCCTTCGGCATCGACGCCGCGGCCCCACCAGGCGGCACTGGCCGCCGATGCGCCCGTACTGGCAGTGATGGCGGGCGGACTCGACAGGTTCTACCCGAGCGCGAACACCGATCTGTTGCGCCGGGTGGCCGCTTCGGGGGTCGTCCTCGCCGAGGTTCCACCGGGCACCGCCCCGATGCGCTCACGGTTCCTGCGGCGGAACCGACTGATCGCCGCCCTGGGGAAGGGCACCGTGGTGGTGGAGGCGGGGTGGCGCTCGGGTGCGCTGAGCACCGCGCGGGCCGCCAATGACCTGATGCGGCCGGTGGGCGCGGTCCCGGGCCCGGTGACCTCAGCCACCTCGGCCGGCTGCCACCGGTTGATCCGCGAGGCCGAGGCGGTGCTGATCACCGGGGCGCAGGAGGTGCTGGAACTGATCAGACCGGTGGGCACCGTGGACGAGCACGAGCCGGCGGTGCAGCCGGGCCTCCTTGATGATCTGAGCCCGGACCAGGCCAAGGTGCTCGATGCACTCCCGGCTCGAGCCGGCGCCGGATTCGATCCTCTGGTGCGTGCCAGCGGGCTCGCCCCGGCCCAGGTCAGTGCCGCGCTGGGGATGCTCGAACTGGGCGGACGGGTCCACCGGTCCGGGGCGACCTGGAGGCGTAACCGCTGAGCACCTGTTCCCGCTGCTGCAGCCGTGAGTGTGGCCGGTCTCACCGCACCTGAGGAGAACCTGAGGTGTCCTTGAGCCCGGACTGGGGGCGTGCTGAGGGGCCGCTCGTAGTGTCAGGGATGTCGCCACCGGAAGCCTCATCGGCCCGGTGGTGACACCCAGACATCAGTCGGCCGTTACGGCCCGCACACCGAAGGAACTGTCGTGAACAAGCCCCGCAAGAAGAATGCACTCGCCCTGCTCGCCGGTGTTGCCGTGGCTGCGGCCGTGGCCGCCTCCGCTGCCACCTTGGGAGGTGTGAACGCCCAGGAACTGGGTGCCGATTCCAGCGAAGTGGTCGCTCCGATCACCGAGGGCGTCAGTGTCACCTGGGAGACCTCATACGACGCCGGCCAGGGCCACTACGTCGTCGACGGTTTCACGCTGACCCCGACCGGTGCCGAGACCATCCCCGCTGACGCCGAGGTGCAGGTCACGGTGTCCGGCGCCAACGGCGAGGAGTTGGCCGAGTACACCGGCACCGGCGGTGGCTACATGGAGGTGGACGACAGCGACACCATCGTGGCCGCCCACGACGTGTACGGCGCTGCCGTGGTCATCACCAACAACTAGTAGCCCCTGCTACGACCGGATCTCCGGTCCGCCCGCCCAGCACCAGCACATCCAGGAGCACCCATGACGACGAGTCCCCGCCTCGAGCCGGACACCGCCGTCATGGGTGCTCTGCACGTGGCGGACCAGGCGGCAACGCTCGCGGCTCGGCAGCCTGCGCTCGCCGCCGTGGGGCCCGGGCCCGGAGGGACAGAGGAGCCACCAACTCGCGATCCCCGCTCGCGAGCACGCCACCGCGCCTCGGGGGCGGCCCGCCTGCGCACGGTTGTGAGCTGGGTGCTGTTGGCCCTGGCGGTCGTGGCCCTGTGGCCCGCCCAGTTCGGCGGCCTCACCGGGCTGACGATCGTGCACGGCGCGTCGATGGAGCCCACCTACGCCACCGGAGACGTCGTGGTGACCCTTCGGACCGGTTCCTACCAGGTGGGTGATGTCATCTCCTACACCGTGCCCGCCGGGCAGGCCGGTGCCGGTGGCCACGTGATCCACCGCGTCGGCTCGGTCGAGCCGGACGGCACCTACACCACGATCGGTGACAACAGCGAGAACCCGGACGAGTGGGTGATCGCCGACGCGGACGTGCGCGGCAAGGCTGTTGCGGTGCTGCCCCGGGCCGGGATCGTGTTCAGCCCCCAGGTGCTGCCGTACGTGGTCGCCCTTGCCGTGGGTGGGATCGTCACCCTGTTGCTGTGGCGCACTGACGACGACGAGACGGACTCCGGCGGTGAGTCCCCATGACGCCGGCCAGGGTCCCTCGGACTCCGGCCAGGCGGCGAGTGGCGGGATTGCTGGCGTTGCTGGCGGTGTTGATCCTCAGTGGCAGCGTGATCGGCTCGGCGGCGGGCCTTGGTGGAGCCCACCCCCAGCAGATGGGGGCCGGCGCCGTGCAGACCAGGGAACTGGCCGGGCTGGAGATCCAGTACGCCCCGCACTGGGGCGAGGGCGACTGGCGCCTCGGTCCGGTCACCCTCACCGGGGGAGCGGACCGGGGCTTTCCCGCCGGCGACGAGATCAGCATGAGCGTGCACGCCCCGGGGCGTACCTGTGAGGCCAGCACGGTGACCGAGGGCGCGGTGCAGTCGGTGACGCTGACCGAGGACATGAGCGCTCCCGGCTGCGCCATCACCCGGATGGCGCCTCGCGACGTGACCACCGTGGCGATCTCAGTGACCGGAACCGACGGCATCACCCGGACCAGCACCATCGGGAACCTGAGCGGGTCCCTTGCTGCCTTCTCCGGTGCTCTGCTGGACACCGGGCGGGTCATGCACGGCCGGGCCGACACCGAGATCGTCGGTCAGCAGAACCAGATCACCCAGGTCCACCTGAGGCTACCCGGAACCCCGGTGAGCGAGGTCGCCGGCGCATCGATCGCCGTCGTCCTGCCCGGCACCGGGCAGACCCGCGGCACCGTGTCCACTGCCGCCGATGCCCCCGTGCGCGTGCAGAGCGACCCCGGCGGGGGCTCGCTCATCACCCTCGTCACCGACCAGGCCTGGGCCATCGAGGGGGAGGTGGAGGTGCAAGCGCTGCTCGCCACCACCCAGCACCTCAGCGGACCGGACGCTCCTGGTGCGCTCAGCACCACCTCATGGACGGTCACGGCCGAACCGGTGGCGCCGCCGCCGGCGAAGGTGGACCACGCCCTCGAACCGGTCAGCCTGACCCCGGGGCTCGAGTACCACCACACCTGGACCGGTGGCTACAGCAATGTGCTGAACTACTGCCACGACTTCACCGTGACGAACGTCTCCGAGGTCACGGTGCCCGATTGGACCGTGCAGTTCGACTCCTCCCTGGCGCCGCTGTGGGGTGCGAACCCCCAGGTACCGGGAACCATCACCTACAACAACATCGAAACCCGGGCCTACGACGAGCACACCGGCCTGTGGACCCTCGGAGCGATCCATGACTGGCACCGGGTCCTGCAACCCGGGGCTACGCAGCGCTTCGGTTACTGTGCGGAGCGGGTCCCGACCCCGGAGCCGGACCCCTCGCTGTTCGAGGTCTCCCCGGTCCGCGTGGGCGGTGGTGACTGGCACGTCACGTTCACCATCGAGGTCACCTCGACCAGTGAGTTCTATGTGCCCTGGAGCGTGGAGGTCGACTTCGCCGATCTCGTCTGCCCCGCCAGCCTGGCGGACAAACCGTTGACTCTCTACGAGAACGTATCGGCCACCCCGGTGGAGGGCAGCACCACCCGGTATCTCATCGAGGGCGTCCCGGGGGATACCCAACTGGTCTCTCGATATGCGTCCCGGGGGTGTTCACCTTCGCCCACTACGGCCCGGCCCCCGGCTGGCAACTTCCCTGCCCGGAAGGTGAATGACGTGTCTTCTCCGCCACCCCGCCACGGCCCCGGGGAAGCGTTCAGCCGGAACTTCTGCGATATCGTCACAGGAGTCATCGACTGCCCGCCACGTCAGGGCAGTCAGGTTCCGGGGAGCGATGTGGTGCAGGACAGGCGTATTGCCGTCGTCATCGAAGACGATGCCGATATCCGTGAACTGGTGGCGACCGTGCTGGAGCAGGCCGGCTTCGATACCTACTCGGCCGGCACCGGCACCGAGGGTGTGGACCTGGTGCGCCGTCACGAGCCGTTGGTGACCACCCTGGACGTGAGCATGCCCGGGATCGACGGGTTCGAGGCCGCCAAGCGGATCCGCGCGGTGAGTGACACCTACATCGTGATGCTCACCGCCCGCACCGAGGAGATCGACACCGTAGCCGGCCTGCAGTCCGGGGCCGACGACTACCTCACCACCAAGCCGTTCCGCCCGCGGGAACTACGCGCCCGGATCGAGGCGATGTTGCGCCGGCCCCGCGAGATCCACTCGGGCGCAGCACCTACCGGGACCACCCCGGAACACTCCGGTGGCCTCGGAGCCAGTCCGCCGACGCCTGCCGTGGGGGGCGGGGCGAACGCCGGATCGGCGTGGCTGGACCACCACGGCCTGGCACTGCATCCGCAGATGCGCCTCGTGAACCTGCACGGGGCGGAACTGGACCTGACCCGGAGCGAGTTCGACATCCTGCACGCCCTGCTGGAGGGGGGCCGGCGGGTGATCAGCAAGGCGGATCTGGCGCTGATGCTGCGGGGTGAGACCTACCTGGGCAGCACCGCCTACATCACCGAGCAGGATGAGCGCGCCATCGAGGTGCACGTGGCCAACCTGCGCCGCAAACTTGGGGAGCGACCGGCCCAGCCCCGATGGATCGAAACCGTGCGCGGGGTCGGTTACCGGCTCACCGCTGCCTGAGCATCGACCTCATCCGCCCCGACCAGGACGATAGCGGTCTCGGCGCCTGCTGCGGAGCGGACCGCGCCGGTCTGGGCCCGGTCCAGGAGGTCCCGGGCGCTCAGGCCCGGGACGCTGACGCACACCCCCACCCCGACGATGACGGTCGCAGCCGTCGCAGCAGCATTGAACTCATCGAGCACCCGCTGGGAGATCTGCCCCGCGAGGCGCTTGGCCTGGTTTGCGCCCAGCACCGGGGCGCTGATCACCACGGTGGCCGGGTCGACTTGACCGAGCAGGGCAGACAACGGCACTGCGGTCTGGATGCCCTCACGCCAGCGCGTGGCGACCTCCTCGACGGCGCGGTTGCCGAACGCGGAACGAATCTGCTCCAGACCACTGGTCTGGAGGACGATCACGGCGAGCCGCTCCCGGCGCTGCTCGGCCCGGTGCAACTGACCCTGCAGCACACCTTCGAAGGAGCCCGGGCCCAGGAACCCGTCCCGCACCTGGGTCAGGGTGATGTCGGCACCTCGTGCGGGTCGGGCTCGATCCTGGGCGCGTAGCACCGAGAGAGAGACCACCACCGAGATGGTCAGCGCGATCGTGATCACGGAGGTCGGGGCGGTATCGAACCATTGCAGGAAGAGTTCCGACTCCGGCCCACGGGTGAGGAAGACCCAGGTGCGGGCGATGTAGTACAGACACTGAACGCCCAGCGCGGCGGTGATGCCCCAGGCTGTGGCCGTGGTGCCGAGCGCGCCCCGGCGGGCCTCGATCGACCCCAGTCCGGAGAGCACGAGCAGTGTCAGGAACATCACCTCGGCGCCCGCCCAGGAGCCTCCGGCGGGGCCCTGGACCAGCGTGCTGAGCAGCGTCGTCACCGCGAGTAGCCCCACCAGGGCGACGCCCGGGGCCATTGGGCGGCCGTTGTAGACCCGACCGCCCACCCACATGCACCCGGTGGTGACGACGAAGGCGGCGTTACCCACCGCGGCGGCCACCCACGCGCCGGCGAGGAACTCCCAGCGAAGAAGTAGGTCATCACGGCCAGGATCCCCGCCATGAACGACAGCGCCCACACTCGTGCCGCCCGGTTCCTGGCGTGCAACGCCGTGTCGGTCAGGAACGCGATGCCGGAGACCACCACCACCAAGGCCGTCACCAGGCTCATCGTGGCTGGATCCAACCAACTCATCATCGCTCCTCGTGCGTTGGGCTCGGGTGTGCGGAGCCGGTCGCCGCCGCAGATGGTGCTCCGGTAGCCGGCCCTGGTACTGCGGCGGGGAGCCGCACAACGAACGTGGCGCCCTCGTCGGGGGTGCTCTGCACGGTGATGTCGCCGCCATGGGCACGCGCGATATCCCTGCTGATCGGCAACCCCAGACCGCTACCGTGGGTGGAGGTGTTGCGCACCCGGTCGGAGCGGAAGAACCGGTCGAACAGCAGCGGGAGTTCCTGTTCGGAGACTCCGGGACCGTCATCGCGCACCACGATCCACGCATGCGTACCATCGCTGGTGACACCCACGGCGATCCGGCCACCGTCGCGGCCGTACTTGATGGCGTTGGAGATCAGGTTGTCCGCGACCTGCCGGATCCGGCCGACGTCGATGCGCGCCCAGGTCGGTTCCACCCCGGTGGCATCGATCCGCATCTGTCGGCTCCGGGCTTGGTCCGAAGCCGCTTCGATGGCGGCGCCGACCACCTCGGACAGGCTCTCCGGGACCGGGTTCACCGTCAACGCGATGCCTTCCCGGGAGTGGGCGGAGGTGGTGAGGATGTCGCCGATCAGGGTGAGCAGCCGTCCAGCATTGCGTTCGGCGATCTGCAGGCCACGGCGGGTGCCGGCCGGCAGGCCGTCCGTCTCGGCCGCCAGTTCCAGGAACCCCAGGATGGAAGTCAGCGGGGTGCGCAACTCGTGGGAGACCGAGGCCACGAGGTCGGCACGGGCGCGCACCGCCAATTCCTCAGCGGTGGCGTCACGGCTGACCATCACGATGCCCACGTCCTGTCCCCGCCAGTCCTGCAGTCGGCGCGTGGTCGTCTCCAGTGCTCGGCGGTCCCGGCCCGGCGCTCCGTACCAGTGCAGTTCCCGCTCCACCGTTTCCCCGCGACCGGCTCGCGCGCTCGGCTGGTCGTGCGGATCCATGGGTGTGTACCCGTCAGCCCGGTAGAGCTTCTCCCCAGCGTGCTCGCGCAGTGCCTGCAGCCCGTGATGGGCTTCGTTGGCGACCACCACCCTGCCGTCGGCACCGTAGACGACCACCTCGAAGTCCACCGCATCCAAGACGTCGGTCACCAGGTCTTCCTGTCGTCGCGCACGTTCCACCGCGTGTTGCAGTGACTGTGCCTGGCCCTGGAGCAGATCTTGCTGTGCGCGAACCCGTCGGCTCACCAACTGGGTGATGACGGCCAGCGTCGCGATGACCACCGGTCCCAGCGCAGCCGAGGTGGGCGTCGCACCGGTGTCCCGGAGGGCCACCAGGCCCCAGTAGGCCACGGCGATCGACACGAGCATTCCGAGGGTGGCCGCCAGTCCGAAGGACCACGCGGTCCAGATCGCCGGGAAGATCCACAGCAAGCCCAGGTCCGCCGCCGGGCTCGATTCGCGCAGCATCCCGATCGCGGCCGCGTTGAGAACCGGTAGCAGTATCCGCAACAACTTCGGGTACCGCGGCCAGTTGACCAGCAGCGCAGCCGCGCAGGTAACGAAGGTCACCGCCAGGGAGATCACCAACAACGTGGGGTAGCGCACCATCCCCGAGAGCACCACCAAGGTGGCGGCCAGGAGCATCAGCGCCGCCAGCAGCATCTGCACCAGGATGAGCGTGCGGGTCGACTCACGCGGACCACCTGGGGCGCGCTGACCCCCGTTGCTCCCGGTTCTCATCCCCCGACGTTAGCGTGGATCGGCTCGCGTCCTTTGCGGCTGGCGGTGTCGGGTGCACGGTGGTGCCCGGGCCCGTGGCACAGTGTGTGGATGGGCACCCAGGAGCGGACGAGGGAGGCAGAACGGCCCGGGGATGTACGATGCTGTCGGCGTTCGCCGCCCACCTGCGGGCTCAGCGTGGGCTGTCGGAGCACACCGTGCGGGGCTACCGCGGGGACGTCGTCTCACTGCTGGCCACACTGGCCCCGACCGGTTCCGACCCCGAGGCGACCGACCTGGCCGGTCTGGACCTGCTCGCGCTGCGCAGTTGGCTGGCTGCGCTGTCGGCGCGCGGTCACGCCCGGGCCAGCATCGCCAGGCGGGCGGCGGCATCGCGCACCTTCACCGCCTGGGCCGTGCGTAACGGCTGGCTCGCCGTCGACCCCGGGCCGCGGTTGCTGGCACCCCGGGCCGATCAGGTGGTCCCGCACATCCTCACCGAGGAGGAGGCCGTCACCCTCCTGCGCACCGCCGGGGAACTGGCACAGGACGGTGAGCCGGTGGCGGTGCGCGACTGGGCGGCGCTGGAATTGCTGTACGCCTCCGGTCTACGGATCAGCGAGCTGGTGGGTCTGGACATCACGCACGTGGACTTCTTCGTGACCGCCTGGTGCGGGTGCTGGGCAAGGGCGCCAAGGAACGCATGGTGCCCTTCGGGGTGCCGGCATCGCGGGCGCTGACCCGATGGCTGCACGTGCGCGCAGAACTGGCGACGTCGGTGGCGGGTGACGCGCTGTTCGTGGGTGTGCGTGGCGGACGGGTCGATGCGCGACAGATCCGTACCGTGGTGCACCGGCTCACCGCGCTGGCCGGGGTGCGTGACCTGGCCCCGCACGGGTTGCGCCACTCGGCGGCGACCCATCTGCTCGACCACGGATCGGATCTGCGCTCGGTCCAGGAGGTGCTGGGGCACTCCTCGTTGCAGACCACCCAGCGCTACACCCATATCTCGGCCGAGAGATTGCGTAGCGCGTTCCATCAGGCCCACCCGCGGGCCTGAGGGTCACCCCGGCAGCGGGTACAGCCTGATGGTGACCGGTGCGGAGCCCACCAGGAGAAGCGGATCCAGGTAGGTGTCCGGGCCCGTGCGTGCGCCCCAGTGCAGGCAGGACTCAACGCAATGCGCTCCGGCCTCGCCCACTCCCACATGACCGATCACCTGCCCGGCGTGCACCTGCTGGCCGGCTCGCACCAGTGGATCCAGCGGCTCATAGGTGGTGCGGATGCCGTCTGGGTGGTCGATGGAGACCACGGTGCGGTCCGCCACCGGCCCGGCGAAAGCCACCACTCCGGCTGCGGCGGCGTGCACCGGTGCGCCGACCCCGGCACTCAGGTCCAGTCCGCGATGCCCCGGCGACCACACCTGAGCGGGTGGCTCGAAGTGGCGCAGGACCCGTGGTGGTGGCGGTACCGGCCAGCGGTACTCCAGCACTGGGTGCGCCTCGGAGGCCGGGCCGGCCCGCGTCGTCTGCGATTCGCCGCCGGCGGCCGGCCCGGGGACTGCTTCCGGTGCTGCCGGGGTGAGGCCGGACCAGGGCGTGGTGAGCGCCAGTGCCACCAGGGCCACGGCCCCGGCGCCCGCGGCGATCGTACGTACACCCATCCGGACCTCCTACCGCACCCAGCATCGCCGCAGGCCCTGCCACCCACCCCCGACCCCGCTTCGACTGTGGAGCACCGGTCCGCGGCGGCCGGCCTGTGGATGATGCTTGGCGCAGCGTGAGCAGCGTGAGCAGAGTGAGCAGCGTCTCAGTGCCCGCTGTCTCCGGGCGGGCCCCTGGGCCTGGTGTGGTGGCGCCGATCGGGTAACATGGGCCCCGCAGTCGGTGGGTCTGCAGGCTTGTCCTGCGACGAACCGGCTGACATCGCGCGCTCACGCTCCCGCTGTGCGGGGGTCTCGTGGCGAGGTCCGGGACGAAGGTCGCGGTGCCGCGAGGCCGTGAGCACCAGGAGTAGCCACCAGTACCGGTGGCCACGAACAACCGAACTGTGCGTCCTCGCGGCGCACCCGATCCGCGGCCTGTGCGCCGCGGGAGGAGGAACACAGCCATGGCTGTTGTCACCATGCGCCAGCTCCTTGAGAGCGGCGTCCACTTCGGCACCAGACCCGCCGGTGGAACCCGAAGATGAAGCGTTTCATCTTCACCGAACGCAACGGGATCTACATCATCGACCTGCAGAAGTCCCTGCAGGACATCGACCGCGCCTACTCCTTCGTCAAGGAGACCGTGGCCCACGGTGGCACGATCCTGTTCGTCGGCACCAAGAAGCAGGCCCAGGAAGCGGTCGAGGAGCAGGCCACCCGGGTTGGCATGCCCTACGTGAACCAGCGTTGGCTGGGCGGCATGCTGACCAACTTCGGCACCGTCTCCAAGCGCCTGCAGCGGCTGAAGGAGTTGGAGGAGGTCGACTTCGACGACGTCGCCTCCTCGGCCTACACCAAGAAGGAACTGCTGATGCAGCGCCGGGAGAAGGACAAGCTCACCCGGACCCTGGGCGGCATCCGCGAGATGGCCAAGGTTCCCTCGGCGGTGTGGGTGGTGGACACCAAGAAGGAGCACCTGGCCGTCGCCGAGGCCCGCAAGCTCAACATCCCCGTGGTGGCCATCCTGGACACCAACTGCGACCCGGACGAGGTCGACTACCCGATCCCGGGCAACGACGACGCGATCCGCGCCGTCTCCCTGCTGACCCGGGTGGTGGCCGACGCCGTCGCGGAGGGCCTGATCGCCCGGCACGGTGGTGACAAGGCCGAGGGTGCCGCAGCCGAGGCCGAGCCGCTGGCGGAGTGGGAACGCGAGTTGCTCGCCACCCACGAGGCCGAGCAGTCCGGAGCCACCTCGGTGGCCGGCGCCGAGCAGCCCGACCCCGAGGTCGAGGCCGCCCAGCAGGTTGCCGGTGCCACCAACGAGGCCGAGGATGTGGCCGCCGTGGCCGAAGAGGCCGGGGTCACCCCGGCCCCGGCCCCGGAGCCCGCGCAGGCCGAGACCGCCGAGGCCCCCGCGGCCGGAGCGACCGAGACCGGCCCCGCCCAGGAGCAGGCGTCCACCGAGGACGCCACCCCTGCGGACGAGGCCTGAGACTCCACTACCACCGATCTGGGAAGGATCACAGATGGCGAATTACACCGCCGCTGACATCAAGGCGCTGCGTGAGCGCACCGGCGCCGGCATGCTCGACGTCAAGAAGGCCCTGGACGAGGCCGGGGGTGACAGCGACAAGGCGCTGGAACTCATCCGTATCAAGGGTCTGAAGGGCGTCAGCAAGCGCGAGGACCGGGCCGCATCGGACGGCCTGGTGGCCAGTTCCATCGTTGCGGGGGAGGGCGGCCAGCGCGGCGTGCTGGTCGAGGTCAACTCCGAGACCGACTTCGTGGCCAAGAACGACACCTTCGCCGAACTGGCCGACAAGGTTGTCACCGCAGCCGCGGGCTCCGAGGTCACCGACGCCGAGGCACTGCTGGCCGAGGACGTCGAGGGACGCACCCTTCGCGAACTGGTCGATGAGACCGCCGCGACGCTGGGGGAGAAACTGGTCGTGCGCCGGCTCGCCCGGGTGGACGGCGAGGTGGTCACCGAGTACCTGCACCGCACCTCCAAGGACCTGCCCCCGCAGGTGGGCGTGCTGGTGGCCTCCGACGGCGCCGGTGGCGCCGTGGCCCGGGACGTGGCGATGCACATCGCCGCCTACTCCCCGACCTACCTCTCCCGGGATGACGTACCGGCGGACCTCGTTTCCGACGAGCGCCGGATCGCCGAGGAGACCGCGGTCGCCGAGGGCAAGCCGGAGCGAGCGCTGCCCAAGATCATCGAGGGCCGCCTGAACGGCTTCTTCAAGGAGAACGTGCTGCTGGACCAGCCGTTCGCCAAGGACCCCAAGCAGACCGTGGGTCAGATCGTGGCCGACGCCGGTGGCACCATCACCGGCTACGCGCGGTTCCGCGTCGGGGCCTGAGCGGTTCCACGCACCCCGACGCCGGCCCCGGCCCTACGCAGGGTCGGGGCCGGCGTCGTCCGGGGCGCGAGCCGGACCGGTCGCCCGTCTCGGGCATCATGGAACCAGTCCCACCGGATCACCAGCACAGGGAGTAGCCGATGAGCCAGCGCGAACCCACCCACCGCCGAGTCCTGCTGAAACTGTCCGGGGAGGTGTTCGGAGGTGGCAGCGTCGGCCTGGACCCGGACGTCGTCGCCGGGGTGGCACAGCAGGTGGCCGTCGCGGCGAACGACGGCGTGCAGGTGGCCATCGTGGTGGGTGGTGGCAACTTCTTCCGCGGCGCGGAACTGTCCCAGCGCGGTCTGGACCGAGCCCGTGCGGACTACATGGGCATGCTCGGTACCGTGATGAACTGTCTGGCGCTGCAGGACTTCCTGGAGAAGGCCGGGGTCAGCACCCGGGTGCAGACGGCGATCACGATGGGTCAGGTGGCCGAGCCCTACATTCCGCTCCGGGCGATCCGCCACCTGGAGAAGGGCCGTGTGGTGATCTTCGGAGCCGGCGCCGGGATGCCCTACTTCTCCACCGACACCGTCGCGATCCAGCGCGCCCTGGAGACCCACTGCGTGGAGGTGCTGGTCGGCAAGAACGGCGTGGACGGGGTCTACTCCGCCGACCCACGCACCGACCCCAGCGCCGAGAAGATCCAGCGACTGACCTTCGACGAGGCGATCCAGCGGGACCTGCGCGTCGTCGACTCCACCGCGCTGGCACTGTGCCGGGACAACGATCTACCGATGCACGTTTTCGGGATGGAGGAGCCCGGCAACGTCACGCGGGCCCTGCGTGGTGAGATGATCGGGACGCTGGTCACCTCACGGTGATCACGGGTCCGCAGCGACGAACAAGGAGACACCGATGATCGACGACATCCTCCTCGAGGCCGAGGAGAAGATGACCAAAGCAGTGGAGGTCGCCCGGGAAGACCTGGGCGGTATCCGCACCGGGCGGGCCAACGTCGGGATGTTCAACAAACTCGAGGTGGATTACTACGGTGCCCCCACCCCGCTGCAGCAACTGGCGTCGATGACCATTCCGGAAGCGCGCACCGTGCTGATCTCGCCCTACGACAAGTCCTCGATGCAGGCGATCGAGAAGACCCTGCGCGAATCCGACCTGGGCGTCAACCCCTCCAACGACGGTGTGATGATCCGGGTGGTGCTGCCGACACTGACCGAGGAACGGCGGCGCGACTACGTCAAACTGGCCAAGTCCAAGGGTGAGGACGCGCGTGTTTCGGTGCGCAGCATCCGTCGCCGGGCCCGTGAGGACCTGGAGAAGCTCTCCAAGGACGGCGACGTCGGTGAGGACGAGGTGAATCGGGCACAGACCGAACTGGAATCCCTGACCCGCCGACACACCGACGAAGTGGACGCACTGTTGGCGGGTAAGGAGAAGGAACTGCTCGAGGTGTGATCTCCCGCCCATGAATGAGCAGGATCCAGACCCTGGCGGGGTGCCGCTGACCCGCCGGCAGCTGCGGGCCGCCGAGCGCGCTCGCGCGCAGGAGCAGGCGCGTGCCGAGGAGCAGGCCCGGCTCGAAGCGGCCCCCACAACGCGGGTCGCGGAGGATGAGCCGCCCGAGGAGAACCCGCCAGGGACGACGACCTCACCCGCCGACCCGACGCCGGCGTCGGCGGAATCGCCGGCTGCGCCGGCACCCGCTGCTGCACTGCCGGCCCTCGACCCGCAACAGGCGCTGCGGGCGGCCGAGCCGCCCGCTTCGCGCGCCGGCCGGGACCTGCGCTGGGCAATCGGTGTGGGTCTGGTGCTGGGCGCGGTGCTGGTGGCGTCGCTGTTCATCCGCACCGAGGGATTCGTGGTGCTGGTGGCCCTCGCCTGTGGGGTAGCCCTGTGGGAACTGGCCCGCGCGGTGCGAACCCGGGACATCAGGATCCCGCTGCTTCCGCTGCTGGTGGGGGCCGCCGGGATCCTCATCTCCGCCTACACCTCGGGGATCGAGGCGATGTGGGTGGCATTCATTCTCACCGCAGGGGGAACGTTCGTCTGGCGGGTGCTCGATGGCAGCGGGCCGCCCGCGCTACGAGATGCCACCGCAGCGATCTTCGCCGCCGCCTACATCCCGTTCCTGGCCGGGTTCGTGATCCTGATGCTCACCGGGTCCGGACCGATCCTGGTGCTGACCTTCATCGCCTTGGTCGTGGCCAATGACGTCGGTGGGTACGCCGCAGGGGCCCTTTACGGCAAACATCCGATGGCCCCCACGGTGAGCCCGAAGAAGTCCTGGGAGGGCTTCGGCGGGTCGATCCTGCTGACCGTGATCACCGGCGTCGCCCTGACCGTGCTGGCTCTGGGCGGGGCCTGGTGGGTCGGTGTGGTCTTCGGGCTGCTCACGGTGGTGGCAGCCACGGTGGGGGACCTGTCCGAATCACTGCTCAAGCGTGATCTGGGGGTCAAGGACATGGGCACGGTGCTGCCCGGGCACGGCGGAGTGCTCGATCGGGTGGACTCGATCCTGGTGGCCGCGCCTGTGGTGTACGTCGCCCAGTTCCTGCTCCTGGGCACGTGATCTCGGCCGGTCGGGCGAGTGCGCGCCCCGCCGACGCCCGGGTTGTGGCACGGTACTGGCAGTAATCGCACATCGGTGCCGGTACGTAATACTTCTCGGCAGAACCGGATTCGCAGGACAGGAAGGAGCGCGGCATGGAGGACCTGTTCCCCACGGTCGGTCGCTGGGCCAGTGGCTACGACCGGGAGGAGGTCGAAGAGTTCTTCGAGCGCGCCAAGTCGGCCTACGAGAGCGGTGACACCGGGATGAGTAGCGCCGATGTGCGTTCGGCCGCCTTCGACCTGGTCCGGCACGGCTACGACCCGGCAGCGGTCGACGCCGCCCTGGACCGACTCGAGGCCGCATTCATCCAACGTGACCGCAGCGAGTTCGTCACCAGTGCCAGCCAGGACGCCTGGATGGAGCAGGTGGCCGAGCGCGCCACCTCCCTGTATCCGCGCCTGGTACGTCCGCCCGGGGAGCGGTTCGCCCCACCCGAGCGCGGCCGCGGATACGACAGCGAGGCCGTCGACGCCGCCCTGGACCGGTTGGTGGCCTACTTCGATGAAGGTGCCCACCTGAGCGCCTCCGAGCTGCGGTCGGTCACCTTTCCCTCCGCCCCGCGGTCGCGCGCCTACGCCGAGGGTCCCGTCGATGCCTACCTGGATCGAGCGATCGACATCCTCCTGGCGGTGGAGTGACCCGCACGCTGACCATCCTGGGCAGCACCGGTTCGATCGGCACCCAGGCCCTGGAGGTCGTCGCCGCGCACCCGGATTCCTTCGCTGTCGTGGCGCTGGCAGCCGGCGGGTCGGACCCGGACCTGCTGGCCGAACAGGTTCTGCAGCACGCCCCCGCCCAGGTCGCCCTGGCCACCGGCAGCGCCGCGGACTTCGCGACCGCGCTGGCCGCCCGGGCCAGCAGTCTGGGCCGGTCCGTGCCCGATGTGGACGTGCGGACCGGAGCGGAGGCGGCCGCGGAGGTGGCCGGCAACGGTGCCGACGTCGTGCTCAACGGCATCACCGGTTCGGTGGGCCTGGGCCCCACCCTGGCGGCACTCGCCGCCGGTTCCACCCTGGCGCTGGCGAACAAGGAGTCCCTCCCTGATCGCCGGTGGGGCACTGGTGCGCGCCGCCCAGCAGCGCCCGGATCAGATCGTGCCGGTGGACTCCGAGCACTCGGCCATCGCTCAGGCCCTGCGTGGTGGCCGGCGCGAGGAGGTCCGACGTCTGGTGCTCACCGCATCCGGCGGCCCGTTCCGTGGGCGCACCCGGGCGGAGCTGGCGGATGTCACCCCCGCCCAGGCGCTGGCCCATCCCAACTTCGATATGGGCCTGGTGGTCACCACCAACTCGGCCACGATGGTGAACAAGGGCCTGGAGGTGATCGAGGCGCACCTGCTCTTCGATGTGCCCCTGGCCGCCATCGAGGTCGTCGTGCACCCACAGCAGCAGATCCACTCCATGGTGGAGTTCCGGGACGGCTCCACCATCGCCCAGATCGGCCCGCCCCGGATGCTCGTTCCCATCGCCCTGGGCCTGTCCTGGCCGGACCGGCTGGACGGCGTCGATGTACCCACCGACTGGTCCATCACCCAGTCCTGGCAGTTCCACCCGCTGGACGATGAAGCCTTTCCCGCGGTGGCACTGGCCCGCTCGGCCGCCGAGGCCGGGGGCACCCATCCGGCGGTCTACAACGCCGCGAACGAGGAGTGCGTGGCAGCGTTCCACTCCGGCAGGATCGGCTTCCCGGCCATCGTCGATACGGTAGCCAGAGTGGTCGCCGAACACCTCGGACCGGCACAGTTGGACCTGACCGCGGTAACCCGGGCCGAGTCATGGGCCCGTGGCCGCGTCCACGAACTGATCCACTGAACCCCCAGGAGCCCCCTCATGCCCGTCGCCATCGTCACCGGAGCCTCCCGCGGTATCGGCGCCCATCTGGTTCGAGCGCTGGTGAGCGCAAACTGGCAGGTAGTAGCCCTGGCCCGGGACACCGGCCGGCTGCAGGACCTGGCTGCCGACGTCGGTGCCGCCACCGGCGCGCCGACCCCGGCGGTGCTGCCGATCGGGTGCGACGTGACCGACGCCGACCAGGTGAGCGCCGCCGTCGGGCAGGCTCTGCAGACCTTCGGGCAGGTGGACCTGTTGGTCAACAACGCGGGGTTGAACCACCGGGAAGCCCCGCTCTGGGAGGTCGATGCCCAGGAGTGGTGGCAGGTGCTGACCACCAACGTCAAGGGCCCCTACCTGCTCACCCGCGAGGTGGTACCGCACATGATCGCCTCCGGCGGAGGCCGGATCGTCAACATCAACTCCGGTTCCGGGGTGCGCGACAATGCTGAGTCCAGCGGCTACAACGCCTCCAAGAGCGCGCTGTTCCGGATCACCGGGGCCACCGCCCTGGCCGGCACGGAGCACGGCATCTTCGCCTTCGACCTGGCCCCCGGCGTGGTGCGCACCGACATGACCGCCGTGATGGCCGCTCACGCCGACCGCACCGAGTGGACCAGCCCGGAGGAGGTGGCCCGGCTCTGCCTGGCCCTGGCCGGTGGGGAGTTGGACGCCTACTCGGGCCGGATGGTGCGCGCCGGTGCCGACACCGTGGCCGAACTGCGGGCCCGGGCCGGGCACCTGCCCACCGAGGCGCGCCGGTTGCGGCTGGTCCCGTGGGGTGAGGACGATCCCCTCGCCTGAGCCGGCACCCCGGACCGCCCCCGTCCAGCCGTACGGGCCCAGGCTGGCCTGGACCGACCTGCCACGCCCGGTGCAACGCCTCGTTGAGGCTGCGCTGGGGCCCCGGTGCAGCGCGCGCATACCCAGCGCGGCGGATTCTCACCCGGCGTGGCGGCCAGAGTGGTCACCTCCGCCGGTAGACGTGCCTTCGTCAAGGCCTGCGGTGCCGACACGAACACGCACTCGGTGGACCTGGTGGCCCAGGAGGCGGACGTACTGGCGGTGCTTCCGGCCGCGGCCGGGGCACCGACCCTGCTCGGCCATCACCGCGAACCGATCGAGGGAGTGGACTGGGCGCTGCTGATCACCGAGGACATCGACGGACCGAGTTGTCCGAGGGGGTGGGCCCGGCGCTGGCCGGGACTCGATCGTGCACCTGGACGCCCGGTCGGACAACCTGCTGGTGACCCCGGAGGGGGTACGAAACGTGGACTGGCCCTGGGCCTGCCGCGGGGCGCCCTGGTTCGACGCCCTGGGCCTGGCCCTGAACGCGCGACTCCATGACCCCGTGGCCGACCTCACCGCCCATCTGCGCGCGGTGGCCGACCTGGGCGGTACGCCGGAGCAGGTGGATGCGGTGCTGGCCGTGCTGCTGGGCCTGTTCCTGCACGGGTCCGCTCAGCCCCCGCCACCCGGTCTGCCGACGCTGCGAGCCTTCCAGCACGCACAAGGGGCGGTGCTCACCGCATGGCTGCGCACCCGCTTGGCGGGCTGAGGGCGCCGGTAGCCGGCGCCGGAGGACGTACGCTAAGCCTGGTGCACGAAGGGGAAGAAGGAGCCCATGGAGTTCTGGTTCGGCGTCGGGGTGATCGTGGTGGGCATCATCGTGTCCATCGCCCTGCACGAGATCGGGCACCTGGTCCCGGCCAAACTGTTCGGCGTCCGGGTGACCGACTACTTCGTCGGGTTCGGCAAGACGCTGTGGTCCACCAAGCGCGGCGAGACCGAGTACGGCGTCAAGATGCTACCCCTGGGCGGTTTCGTGCGGATGGTGGGGATGTTCCCGCCGGCGCGGGCCGAGAGTACCCACGCGACCGACCGCACCGGCGTGCGTGGCTGGATGGACCGGGCCGCCCAGGACGCCCGCACCTTCTCCGCCCAGGAGGTGGTCCCCGGCCAGGAGCATCGCTCGTTCTACGCCCTGACCGTGCCGCGCAAACTCGGCGTGATGTTCGGCGGCCCGGTGATGAACCTGATCATCGCCACCGTGCTGTTCGCGATCATCCTGACCACCATCGGCCAACTCATGCCCACCAACCGGCTGGGCTCGGTCTCGGAGTGTGTGCTCCCGGCCGGAGAGAGCAGGGAGTGCACGGACACCGACCGGGCGGCCCCGGCACGCCAGGGCGGACTGGAGCCCGACGACGTGATCGTGTCCTGGGGCGGCACCGCGGTGAGCGGCTGGGAGGACGTCTCCGAGGCGATCGTCCAGGGCGGCACCGGTCCCGCCGAGGTGGTCGTGGAACGCGCGGGTGAGGACGTGACCTTCACCGTCACCCCGGCGCTGGCGGAGCGTCCGATGGTCGACGACGACGGCCGGCCCGTGCTGGGCCCGGACGGGCAGGTCCGCACCACCCAGGTGCCGTTCGTGGGGATCAGCCCGGCCGGAGAACTGGTGCGCCAGCCGATCACGGCGGTCCCGGAGGTGGTCTGGAACGTTTTCAGCGGCACCGTGCGGGTGGTGGTGACCCTGCCCCAACGGCTGGTCGGCATTACGCAATCACTGCTGGGCAACGCCGAACGTGACCCCGGTGTGATGGGCCTGATCGGCGTGGGCCGCTTCGCCGGGGAGATCACCTCGGTGGAGTTGAGTGACTACGGTCCGGCCGAGCGCACCGCGGACATGCTCTCCCTGATTGCCTCGCTGAACATGGCGCTGTTCGTGTTCAACATGATCCCGCTGCTACCCCTGGACGGCGGACACATCGCCGGGGCGTTGTTCGAGGGGGCCAGGCGCCGTGTGTCGGGCCTCTTCGGGCGGGCCGACCCGGGGCCGGTGGACACCGCCCGGCTGATGCCACTGACCTACGTGGTGGTGATCGTGATGATCGGGATGAGTCTGCTGCTGGCCGTGGCCGACATCATCGACCCGATCACACTGACCTGACCGGGTACCGACCACTTACACTGAGGGCGTGAGCGTACCTGTCGATCTCGGGATCCCCACCGTCAAAGCGGCGCCTCCGGTGCTGCGGCCCCGGCGCAAGACCCGCATGATCAATGTCGGTCCGCTGAAGGTGGGTTCGGAGGCGCCGATCACGGTGCAGTCGATGACGACCACCGCCACCACCGACATCAACGCCACCTTGCAGCAGATCGCCGAACTGACTGCCGCCGGATGCGACATCGTGCGGGTGGCGGTGCCCACCACCGAGGACGCTGCCGCGCTACCGATCATCGCCAAGAAGTCCCAGATCCCCGTGATCGCCGATATCCACTTCCAGCCCAAGTACGTCTACGCCGCGATCGACGCCGGTTGCGCAGCCGTACGGGTCAACCCCGGCAATATCCGAAAGTTCGATGATCAGGTCAAGGAGATCGCCCGGGCCGCCTCCGAGGCCGGAGTCTCCATCCGGATCGGGGTGAACGCCGGTTCCCTGGACAAACGCCTGCTCGCCAAGTACGGAAAGCCCACCCCGGAGGCACTGGTGGAGTCGGCGGTGTGGGAGGCCTCCCTGTTCGAGGAGCACGGCTTCACCGACTTCAAGATCTCGGTGAAGCACCACGACCCGGTAGTGATGGTGCGCGCCTACGAACTGCTCGCCGAGGCGGGCGACTGGCCGCTGCACCTGGGGGTCACCGAGGCCGGTCCGGCCTTCCAGGGCACGATCAAGTCCGCCACCGCGTTCGGGGCGCTGTTGTCCCAGGGCATCGGGGACACCATCCGGGTGTCGCTGTCCGCCCCGCCGGTGGAGGAGGTCAAGGTGGGCTTGCAGATCCTGCAGTCCCTGAACCTGGCCGAGCGCAAACTGGAGATCGTCTCCTGCCCCTCCTGCGGCCGGGCACAGGTGGACGTGTACACCCTGGCCGATCAGGTCACCGCGGGCCTGGAACACCTGACCGTGCCGCTGCGGGTCGCGGTGATGGGCTGCGTCGTCAACGGTCCCGGTGAGGCTCGCGAGGCCGACCTGGGCGTGGCCTCCGGCAACGGCAAGGGCCAGATTTTCGTCAAGGGAGAGGTCATCAAGACCGTGCCGGAGGAGTTGATCGTCGAGACGCTCCTGGCCGAGGCCAACCGGATCGCCGCCGAGATGGAGGTCGACGACGATGCCGGGGCCCCGCAGGTCAGCGTCTCCTGAGCGACATGCGTGAGTGGCCGCGGCGACGGTCCCGCCCCCGACGGGAACGGTCGGGCCATCTGCAACTGGCGGGCGAGCCGGTATCCATCGTCGAGGCCGGCGTGGTCGGCGTGGAGCGGGTGCGGGCCCGGGCGGCGGTCGACCCGGTGGCCGCGGCGTTGCTGGCCGAGTACGTGGAGGCGTTGTCGCACAACGTCTACAGCCGTGCCCAGGTACTGTGCGCGATGCGCTCGGAGGAGTTGCTCGGATTGTGCCTGGCCGCGGGCAACCTGGTGCCGCTCGACCTGCCACCGGAGGGATTGGAGGCGCTGGCCGAGCATGTGCGCCGGCGTGGCCAGCGATTCTCCTCCCTGGTGGGCCCGGCAGAACAGGTGCTGGCCCTGTGGCCGCTGCTGCGCCGTCACCTCGGCCCGCCCAGGGAGGTGCGCTCGGACCAGCCGTCGTTGATGATCGACCACGATCCCGCGATCGGGGCCGACCCGCGTGTGCGGCAGTCCACCCCGGAGGACCTGGACATCCTCATCCCGGCGTGCGTCGCGATGTTCACCGAGGAGGTCGGATTCACCGCTGACCGCCGGTGGCGGCTATGAGCGCCGGATCAAGGCGCTGGTGAATCAGGGCCGATCCCTGGTGCGCATCGATGAGGGACCGAGGGGGCGCGAGGTGGTGTTCAAGGCGGAGCTCGGCACCGTCGGCCTGGGTGTGGCCCAGGTCCAGGGCGTCTGGGTGCACCCCCGCCATCGCGGCCGGGGGCTGGCTGCACCCGGGATGGCCGCGGTCATCCACCATGCCCGGGCCCACTTCGCCCCGATCGTGTCGCTCTATGTGAACTCCTACAACACCTCCGCCCTGGCCACCTACCACCGTGCGGGCTTTCGCCAGGTCGGCACCTTCGCCACCATCCTCCTCTAGTCCCTGGCAGCACCCCTGGGCCGGGACGGTCAGCGCAGGAGTCTGGACATGCGGCGGTCGGCCAGGAGCTTACCGCCGGTCTGGCATGTGGGGCAGTACTGCAGGGAGGAGTCGGCGAAGGAGACCTGGGCGATGACGTCGCCGCACACTGCGCACGCCTGACCGGTGCGTCCGTGCACCGCCATCCCCGAGCGCTTCACATCCTTCAGGTCGGCCGGCCCCTTACCCGATGCTGCCTCGATCGCACGTGTCAGTACGCTCTCGATCGCGGCGAACAGCCGCTCCCGGGCGCCGGAGTCCAGGGACCGGGTCAGCGCGAACGGGCTGAGCCGGGCGGCGTGCAGAATCTCATCGGAGTAGGCATTGCCGATCCCGGCGATCAGGCTCTGGTCCCGCAGCACGCCCTTGACCTGGGCGTTCCGGACATCGAGCAACTCCTCGAAGCGGGCCCGGGTGAACTCCGCCGAGAGCGGGTCCACCCCCAGCGTGGCGATCCGCTCCACGTCGACGGCCCTGCGCACCACGTGCACGGCGAGCTTCTTCGTGGTGCCGGCTTCGGTCAGGTCGAAAGCCCCCCGGTCGAGCAGCACCCGCACCGCCAGGCCGGACTTGCCCGGTCGAGGCGAGCGGGTCGGTGCCTCCTCGTGCCAGCGCACCCATCCACCGCGGGCGAGGTGGAAGACCAGGTGCACCTCGTCCTCGCCGGTGCGGGCAGCGATGTCGATCCATTTCCCATGCCGTTGCACGCCGGCGACGTGCGCTCCGTGCAGGGCGGTGACCGGTGGGTCGTAGGTCTTCAGCGCGGGGAAGGAGACCACGTGCACCGCGCGCATCTCCCGGCCGGTCAACTGCGCGTGCAGCGCCTGGACCAGCCCCTGGACCTCGGGCATCTCTGGCACCTGCTCATTCTGGCAGAGCCGCTCGGGCGATGCCTCACGCGCCGGCGCCCGATGTGCACGCGGACCGGGACGGGCCGCAGCGCGGTGGTGGATAGACTCGGCCGCGTGATACTGCGAATGTCGACGCTGTTCGTCCGAACCCTGCGTGAGGACCCGGTGGACGCCGAGGTCGCCAGCCACAAACTGCTCGTGCGGGCCGGCTACATCCGCCGCGCCGCGCCGGGGATCTACTCCTGGCTGCCGCTGGGACTGCGGGTGCTGGGCAAGATCGAGGCGATCGTGCGTGCGGAGATGAATGCCTCCGGCGCCCAGGAGGTGCACTTCCCCGCGCTGCTGCCCAAGGAGCCCTACGAGGCCTCCAACCGGTGGGAGGAGTACGGTCCGAACATCTTCCGGCTCCAGGACCGCAAGGAGGCCGACTACCTGCTGGCCCCCACGCACGAGGAGATGTTCACCCTGCTGGTCAAGGATCTGTACTCCTCGTACAAGGACCTGCCCCTGATGCTGTACCAGATCCAGACCAAGTACCGCGACGAGGCCCGTCCCCGCGCCGGGCTGTTGCGCGGGCGCGAGTTCATCATGAAGGACGCCTACTCCTTCGACATCGACGAGGAGGCTCTGAGAGTCTCCTACGCCTCCCAGCGCGATGCCTACGAGCGTATCTTCGACCGACTGGGGCTGGACTATGTGATCGTCTCGGCGATGAGTGGGGCGATGGGCGGATCCTTCTCCGAGGAGTTCCTGCACCCCTCCGATGTGGGGGAGGACACGTATGTGCGCTCCCCGGGCGGGTACGCGGCCAACATCGAGGCCGTCACCACGCCCGTGCCGCCGGACGCCGACGCCACGGGCGTGCGCGCCGCGCACGTGGAGGACACCCCGGACACTCCCACCATCGAGACCCTGGTGGACTTCGCCAATGACCACTTCCCCCGCAGCGATCGCCCCTGGCAGGCAGCGGACACGCTGAAGAACGTGGCCATCACCGCCACCCACCCCGACGGGCGCCGGGAGGTGCTCGTAGTCGGTGTTCCCGGAGACCGGCAGGTGGATATGGATCGCCTGCAGGCCGCGATGGAGCCGGCGCTTGTGGAGGCCGCCACCGACGAGGACCTGGCCAACCGGCCCGAACTCGTGCCCGGGTACATGGGGCCCGCGGTCCTGGGTCCCAATGGGGCTCCGCGCGACCAGGACGACTCCGACGGTTCGGCCGGTACCGGAGCGGCGCGCTACCTGCTCGACCCACGTATCGTGCCGGGCACGGTGTGGATGACCGGCGCCAACGAGCCCGGCAAGCACGTCTTCGACCTGGTCGCCGGGCGGGACTTCACCGCTGACGGCACCATCGAGGCCGCCGAGGTGCGCGCCGGCGACCCGGCTCCGGACGGGTCCGGACCGCTGGAGCTGGCCCGCGGCATCGAGGTCGGACACGTCTTCGCGCTGGGCACCACCTACGCTGCGGCCCTGGGCCTGAACGTGCTCGACGAGAACGGCAAGACCCGGGTGGTCACCATGGGCTCCTACGGCCTGGGCGTCACCCGGGTGTTGGCCGCGATCGCCGAAGCCACCCACGACGAGAACGGGCTGTGCTGGCCGGTGCAGGTCGCCCCGGCACATCTGCACATCGTCGCAACGGGTAAGGATCCACACGTGCTGACCACCGCGGAGCAGATCGCCGCCGACCTGGATGCCGAGGGCGTGGAGGTGCTGCTCGATGACCGCCCGAAGGTCTCCGCCGGGGTGAAGTTCGCCGACGCCGAACTGCTCGGGGTGCCGTACACGCTGGTGGTCGGACGCGGGCTGGCCGATGGCGTGGTGGAGTTTCGCGAACGGGCCAGCGGCGCCCGGCACGACATCCAGGCGGGCGTGGCGGCCACCGAGGTACGGCACCGGCTGGCCGAAGCCGGCCTCTAGCGACCTCGGGGCACCGGGTTCAGCCGGCCCGCCCCGGGAACGTCGGCACCGGCTCGCCCCGGCCGTGCACCGCCAGCGCAGCCGTGATGACCTGAATGGCGATCAACTCCCGGTCAGCGCCCTCCTCGGCCGACTCGAGCAGGTTCAGCCACGCCGGCACGCGGGTCAGGGCGAGGGCCTGGGCCTGGGCGGGCAGGTCCTCGAACGCCAGGGCGTAGGCGATCTCCCGTGGGTCCTCCTCGGTACCGGAGAACCCGCCACGGGTGGCGACCAGTTCGGCCTGGGCCCGCAGTTCCTGGGCCCGCTCGGCCAACCGGGCCGCCTCCTCCCCACTGGCCCGGCCGGCCCGCACCTCCGCCAGGTACCCGGCGGCATCCAGCGCCCGGCACAGCGGCGCGGCCTCGGGGCCGAAGGCGGCTGGATAGGCATCGGCCGGGTCGGCCGGTTCAGCCGGGGGCGGCGCCGGGTCCGCGCCGAGCGCGCCGGCCAGGTCCCGGGCGTGCACGTGCTGGTTGGCCGATACCGAGACCAGCAGTACGGCCAGGTCGGGCTCGACGCTCGCGGCGCCGCCACGCAGTTGCGGTGCCGCTGCCTCCAGTGCCGCCAGCACATCCGATGCACCGGCGGCGGTGATGGGCTCGGGCTGGGCCGGCGGGGCGTCCTCCGGGTCCTCCGGTTCGGGCCGGGGCGGTGGTTCCCACACTCCGCCGAGCGCCTCCAGATGAGCCTGCGCGTCAGCAGCCACCGCCTGAAGGACCCCGCCCACCTGCTCCGGTGCGTCCGGGATCGCCAGTTCGGCGCTCTGCAGGATCACCGAAACAGCCTGAGCAGCCTCCTGGCGGACCTCGTCCTGGCCCTCGGGAACGGGCGTGGGCGCCGGCGGCACATCCAGGCGTACCCCGCACCCGGTGAGGATCAGGAGAACGGCCAGGACCACGCTCAGCCGGTACCATCGGGTTCGCCCCCGGGGGGCGGACGTGGAAATCTGCACGCGTTGATCGTGCCACGTTCGGGCCTTAGGCTGTGGCATCAGCACCGCCCGCCGACAACTTCACACGAGGTGAGAACCATGAGCCCGTCAGACGTCTCTGCCGTACTGCTCCAGGCACTCTCGCCCGTGGTGTCCGAGCAGGGCCTGTACCTGGAGGAGGTCGCCGTCGGCGGCTCCGGCCGCAACCGGACCCTCACCGTGGTGATCGACCTGCCGGAAGGCCCCGGGGGTGTCTCCTCGGACCAGCTGGCCGAGGTCTCCCGGGCGGTCTCCAACCGCCTGGACGACGTCGACCACGTGCTCCGCGGCCCCTACCATCTCGAGGTGACCACCCCCGGCATCTCGCGCCCACTGACGCAGCCGCGCCACTTCGGGCGCGCCGTGGGCCGGCTGGCCACGGTGACGACGACCGAAGGCATCGTGCGGGGGCGTATCGTGGCCGCCGACGACGACGGTCTGCAGGTGCAGCAGCCTCCGAACCGGCGCGGCGCACCGGCACCGGAGCCGCTGGTCCTGACCTGGGACGAGGTCCGCCAGGGCACGATCGAGGTGGAGTTCGGCTCCCCGGCCGACGCCTGAAGGTCCCCCTGTCTGTTCGAGGTTTTCTGGAAGGAGTGTCGGCATGGACGTGGACATGAGTGTCCTGCGGATGATCGAGCGGGAGCGTGAGATCAGCCTGGACGTACTGGTGGGGGCGATCGAGCAGGCACTGGAGTCCGCCTACCACCGCACCCCGGGGGCCCTGGCGGACGCCCGCGTGGAGCTGGACCGCAGCAGCGGCCACGTGACCGTCTATGCCCGGGAGCGGATCGAGCGCGAGGTCCCGGCGGATTCCGCGGAGCAGAACCAGGAGGACGGCGCGCCCGCCGAGGCCTACCCGTCCGGCCCCGGGTACGACCTGGGCCCGGAGTTCGACCACACCCCGGACAACTTCGGCCGAATCGCCACCGCCACCGCCCGCCAGGTGATCATGCAGCGCCTGCGGGACGCTGAGGACGACCAGGTGCTCGGGGTATTCCGCGGCAAGGAGGACGAGGTGATCGCCGGCATCATCCAGCAGGGTCGGGACCCGCGGATGGTGTTCATCGACGTCGGCGGGGTTGAGGCGGTACTGCCCCCGCACGAGCAGGTGCCAGGAGAGGACTACACCCACGGCACCCGGATCCGGGCCTATGTGCTCGATGTCACTCGCGGGCCGAAGGGGCCTTCGATCACGGTCTCGCGCACCCACCCGAACCTGGTGCGGCGACTGTTCGCCCTGGAGGTCCCGGAGATCACCGACGGATCGGTGGAGATCTCCGCCCTGGCCCGGGAAGCGGGGCACCGTACCAAGATGGCGGTGCGCTCCACCGTGCCCGGCCTGGGCGCCAAGGGAGCCTGCATAGGGCCCATGGGACAACGTGTCCGGGCGGTGATGGCGGAGTTGCAGGGCGAGAAGATCGACATCGTCGACTACTCCGAGGACCCGGCCGAGTTCGTGGCCAGTGCGTTGTCACCGGCGCGGGTCTCCAGTGTGGAGATCGTCGATGAGCAGGCCCGTTCCGCCCGCGTGGTGGTGCCCGATTACCAGCTCTCGCTGGCGATCGGCAAGGAGGGGCAGAACGCCCGCCTGGCGGCCCGGCTGACCGGCTGGAAGATCGACATTCGACCGGACGAGCCGGGGGAGTAGTACACTTGTCGACGGGCTTGGGACCGGTTCGCACGTGTGTGGGGTGCCGGGAACGGGCCCCGCGGTCCGACTTGGTGCGCTTGGTGCGGGATCGATCGATAGCGGCACAGGCCGTGATCGTGGATCCGGCGGCACGCGCGCCGGGCCGAGGTTGCTGGGTGCATCCGCATTCTGGTTGCCTGGACCGTGCCGTGCGAAAGCGAGCGATCTCCCGGGCCCTGCGTCTGAGTGAACCAGTAGTTATGGACGCTGTTCTGGAGTGGTTCGCCGCACATGAACCGTTGATCAGTCGAACAGAGAGCGGGTCGACACACTATGGGAACCCGATGAGTCCCCAGCGATGAGTACGAACCACTAACAGCGGTCCACCCTGTCCTGGGCGGGCCGAGGACAGGAGAGATGTGGCCAAGGTCCGCGTCCACGAGCTCGCTAAGGAGCTCGGCGTCGACAGTAAGTCCGTCATGGCGAAGTTGAGTGAACTCGGCGAATTCGTCAAGTCGGCATCGTCCACGATCGAACCGCCCGTGCAGCGCAGGCTGCGCGAGGCGTTCCCCCCCGCCGCCCGAGGGGGAGAAGGCGGAGCCCAAGCCCGCCAAGACCAAGGCGGCACCCAAGGCTGCGCCGAAGCCGGCGCCCAAGCCCAAGCCGGCACCCGAGCCCGAGCCTGAGCCCGAGCCTGAGCCCGAGCGGCAGCCCGAGCCGGAGCAGGCCGAGCCCGCCCAGCCGGAAGCGACCGAGCCGGAGGAGAGCCCGCAGGCACCGGCGGCCAGTAAGCCCGCGCCGCCTCGACCCACCCCCGGCCCCAAGCCCGGGGCCCGTCCGGGTAACAACCCGTTCGCGCCCTCCCAGGGCATGCCCCGTCCCGGTGGCAGGGGTGATGCGCGCCCCGGTGGTCCGCGCGGTGGTGGCCAGCGGCCCGGGGGCGGCGCACCGCGTCCGGGTAACAACCCGTTCGCGCCCTCCCAGGGCATGCCCCGTCCCGGTGGCAGGGGTGACGGGCGCCCCGGTGGTCCGCGCAGTGGCGCCGGTGCGGGTTCCGACACCCGCGGCCCGCGCCCCTCGCCCCAGATGATGCCCGGCAAGAGCGCCGTCGGACGCCCGGGTGCACCCGCCCGTGGCGGTGGCGGTCGTGGCCGTGGTGGCGGTCCCGGCGGTGGCCCTGGTGGTCCCGGCGGTGGTCCGCGTAGTGGTTTCGGTGGCCGTCCCGGTGGCCGCGGTGGCCGTGGTGGCACTCAGGGCGCGTTCGGTCGTGCCGGTGGCCGTCCGGCTCGGAGCCGGAAGTCCAAGCGCGCCAAGCGCCAGGAGTTCGAGCAGCAGTCCGCTCCGTCGCCGGGCGGCGTCCAGGTACCCCGTGGTGACGGCAGCACCGTCATCCGGATCCGTGCGGGTGCCTCGCTGAGCGACTTCGCCGACCGGATCGACGCCAACCCGGCGTCCCTGGTCACGGTGCTGTTCCACCTTGGTGAAATGGCCACGGCCACGCAGTCCCTGGATGAGGACACCTTCGCCACCCTGGGCGCCGAACTCGGCTACGTCATCGAGATCGTCTCCCCGGAGGAGGAGGACCGTGAGCTGCTCGGTTCCTTCGACATCGACCTGCAGGCCGAGGAGGAGGGCGAGAGCGAGGAGGACCTGGAGCCCCGCTCGCCGGTGGTGACCGTGATGGGTCACGTCGACCACGGTAAGACCCGGTTGCTGGACGCGATCCGGCAGATCGAGGTCAGCGCCACCGAGGCCGGTGGCATCACCCAGCACATCGGTGCCTACCAGGTGCACACCGAGCACGAGGGTGAGAACCGTGGCCTGACCTTCATCGACACCCCTGGTCACGAGGCGTTCACCGCCATGCGTGCCCGTGGTGCCAAGGTCACCGATATCGCGATCCTGGTGGTCGCGGCGGACGATGGCGTGATGCCCCAGACGGTTGAGGCGATCAACCACGCCCAGTCCGCAAACGTGCCGATCGTGGTCGCGGTGAACAAGGTGGACCTGCCCGACGCGAACCCGGACAAGGTCCGCTCCCAGCTCACCGAGTACAACCTGGTGGCCGAGGAATACGGCGGCGACACCATGTTCGTGGAGGTCTCGGCACGTGAGGCCACCGGTATCGATGACCTGCTCGAGGCGGTCCTGCTGACTGCCGATGCGGCGCTGGAACTGACGGCTAATCCGGACAAGGACGCCCGCGGAGTGGCGATCGAGGCCAAACTGGACCGCGGTCGCGGTGCGGTGGCCACGGTCCTGGTCCAGTCGGGAACCCTTGCCGTGGGCGATGCGATCGTGGCGGGCACCTCCTACGGGAGGGTGCGTGCCATGTTCGACGACCACGGGGAGAACCTGGACGTGGCGCTGCCCTCGATGCCGGTCCAGGTACTGGGGCTGACCTCGGTGCCCAGCGCGGGAGACACCTTCCTGGTGGCCCCCGATGACCGGACCGCCCGGCAGATCGCCGACAAGCGCGAGGCCGCCGAGCGGGCCGCTACCCTGGCCAAGCGTCGCAAGCGGATCTCCCTGGAGGAGTTCACCCAGGCTCTGGAGCAGGGCAAGGTGGAGACCCTCAACCTGGTCATCAAGGGCGACGTCTCCGGTGCCGTGGAGGCGTTGGAGGACGCCTTGCTCAAGATCGACGTGGGCGACGAGGTCGCACTGCGGATCATCCACCGCGGTGTGGGTGCGATCACCCAGAACGACGTGAACCTGGCTACCGTGGACAACGCGGTGATCCTGGGCTTCAACGTGCGTCCGGACGACCGGGTCAACACCCTGGCCGACCGGGAGGGCGTGGAGATCAAGTACTACTCGGTCATCTACTCCGCCATCGAGGACATCGAGGCGGCCCTGAAGGGCATGCTCAAGCCCGAGTACGTGGAGGTCCAGCTCGGCAGCGCCGAGGTGCGGGAGATCTTCCGCTCCTCCCGGGCCGGCAACATCGCCGGGTCGATCGTGCGCTCGGGAATCATCCGGCGCAACGCCAACGCGCGGCTGCTGCGCGATGGGGTGGTCGTCTCCGACAACCTCACCATCAACTCCTTGCGCCGGGAGAAGGATGACGTCACCGAGGTCCGCGAGGGCTTCGAGTGCGGTATCGGACTGGGCGCCAAGGACATCCAGATCGGTGATGTGATCGAGACGTTCGAGACGCAGGAGAAGCCCCGCGCCTGAGGTACCACACCATGGGCCGGGCGGCACCGGAATCGGTCGCCGTCCGGCCCGTGCCCGCAGGACGACCGTAGTGAAGGAGTTCCATGAGCGACAACGCCCGCGCCCGTAAGGTCGCTGATCGGATCCACGAGGTGGTCGCCACCCTGCTGGACACCCGGATCAAGGATCCGCGCCTGGGCTTCGTCACCGTGACCGACGTGCGTGTGACCGGTGACCTGCAGCAGGCGACCGTGTTCTACACGGTGCTGGGCGAGGATGCCGACCGGGAGGCCAGTGCCGCCGCACTGGCCTCGGCGCGCGGGCTGATCCGCTCGGAGGTGGGTCGCCAACTCGGCATCCGACTCACCCCCAGCATCGAGTTCGTCCCCGACGCACTGCCGGAGACCGCCGCGCACCTGGAGCAGGCCCTGCGCGAAGCCGCAGCCAAGGACGCCGAGCTGGCGCGTCGTCGGGAGGGCGCCACCTTCGCCGGCGAGGCCGACCCCTACCGGGCCCCGGCCGACCAGGTCGAGCAGCCGAACGGCAGAGCGTGCCGACCGCGGATGAGCCCACGCAGGACTGATGGTGGACGACGGGCTGGTCCTGATCGACAAACCTCCCGGGTGGACCAGCCATGATGTGGTGGCGCGGGTGCGCCGCCTGGCCGGCACCCGCAAGGTCGGCCACGCGGGCACCCTGGACCCGATGGCCACCGGCCTGCTGGTGCTCGGCATCAACCGGGCCACCCGGTTGCTGACCTACCTGGTGGGTGCGGACAAGGAGTACACCGCCACCATCAGGCTCGGTCAGGACACCAGCACCGACGACGCCGAAGGGGAGATCACCGCCGGTGCCGGCCGCTCCGACGGCACCGCGAAGGCCCTCCCCGCGGCGATGGCAGCATTGACCGGCGCGATCGAGCAGGTGCCCAGCAGCGTCTCGGCGATCAAGGTCGACGGGAAGCGTTCCTACGCCCGCGTCCGTGCGGGAGAGCAGGTGGTGCTCGAGTCGCGCCCGGTGCACATCGCGGTCTTCGAACAGACCGGTCCGGCGACACCTGACCGGGCGCAGGACGGCACCGCCGTGCTCGACGTGCCGGTGCGGGTGGTGTGCTCCTCGGGCACCTACATCCGGGCCCTGGCCCGGGATCTGGGCGCGGCCCTGGATACCGGGGGGCACCTGGTCGCGTTGCGGCGCACCAGGGTGGGTGGCTTCAGCCTCGCCCAAGCCCAGGAACTGCCGAGCCCGGACGACGAGGGCGGGCACCACCTACAGGTGCAGGACCTGACCGCGGCGTGCTCCGCCGTCTTCGATGTGCTGGTGCTGCCGGAGCCGGAGGCCCGGGCGCTTCGCTACGGGCAGGCGATCGACCGACCCACTCCGGGAGCCCCGGAGGTCGCACAGGCACTCCCGCTCGCGGCGATGCACCCGGACGGGCACGTGGTGGCTCTCGTGCAGCCGCACGGTGAGCGCCTGAAGCCGGTGCTGGTCCTGGACCCCGCCTGAAGGAGGCCCTCATGCACACACTGGTGTTGATCCGGCACGCCAAGTCCGACTGGTCGGTGCCGGTCAGCGACGTACAGCGACCGCTGACGGCGCGTGGGCGTCGCCAGGCGCCGGCCGTGGGCCGGTGGCTGTGTCAGCACGAGGTGCGGCTGGATCTGGCGGTCGTTTCCCCGGCCACCCGGGCCAGCCACACGTGGGACCTGATCGACACCGCGATCGCCGAGGCCGGCGGGCCCGGCGCGGGGGAGGTGGTCTATGACGAGGATGCCTACACGTTCTCACCCCGCGCCCTGGCAGGGGTGATCGCAGGCCTTCCGGAGTCGGCGCGGACCGTTGCACTGGTGGGTCACAATCCCGCGCTGGAGGACCTCGTGGGTGAGTTCAGCGGCGACCGGATGCGCGTGCCGACGGCCTCGCTGGCAGTGCTGTCACTGCCGCGTTGGGACTCCTCCTCCGGCCGGCTCCTCGCCGCGGGCCGCCCGGCCGACGGGCCGCTGCCCTTGCCCCGGTAGGCCACGGTCAGGGCTCACCCGCCCGGGCGGGCCACCGGATCCGGAGTGAGGAGAAGCACGACGACGCCCCTGGAGTTCCCGCGCGGGCGGAAGTGATGGCAGGCTAGCCTCGCACCGGTCCGGCAGTGGGCCGCAGAAGGGAGCCAGGGTGCAGCGTTGGGACGGGATCGAGGCGATACCGGCGGGCCTGGATGCCAGTGTGGTGACGATCGGCAACTTCGACGGCGTCCACCGCGGGCACGGGGCCGTGCTGGAGGCGGCGGTCAACGTTGCCCGGGAGGCCGGGGCGATGGCGGTCGCGCTGACCTTCCATCCACACCCCGCCCAGGTGCACCGTCCCGAAGCGGCACCGGAACTGCTCACCGGACTGTCCGACAAGCTCGACCTGCTCGCCGAACACGGCCTGGATGCCACGTTGGTGATCGACTACACCCTGGACTTCGCCGCCCAGGACGCCTCGACGTTCGTCCAGCGCTACCTGGTGGACGCACTCAAGGCCAGGGCCGTGGTCGTCGGCGCTGATGTGCGCTTCGGGCGCGGCAACTCCGGGGACCGCACCACGATGACCGGATTGGGTCACCGGCACGGGTTCGACGTGCACGTGGTCCATGACGTCGCCGACCCGGGGGAGCGGCGCTGGTCCTCCACCTGGGTGCGCGAGTTGCTCGCGGCCGGCAACGTCGAGGCCGCCACTGAGGTGCTGGGCCGGCCGCACCGGATGCGCGGGGTGGTGGTGCGCGGTCATGCACGCGGGCGCGACCTCGGCTTCCCCACCGCCAACCTGGACGCCGACGCCAGCGGAGCGGTACCCGCCGACGGGGTATATGCGGGTTGGCTGCTCCGTCGTCCCGGGACCGAGACCGGCGAACGGATGCCGGCAGCGATCTCGGTGGGGACCAATCCCACGTTCGACGGCCTGGTGCGTCAGGTCGAGGCCCATGTCCTGGGCCGCTGGGACCTGGAACTGTACGGCGAGGAAGTGGTGGTGGAGTTCAGCCACCTGCTGCGTCCCACGGGCGGTTCGAGGGGATCGACGCCCTGGTACGCCAGATGCAGCAGGATGTGCGCGATGCCGCCGAGCGGCTGGACGTGCCCGAACCGGACTACCCCACCCCGGAGCAGGTGCGGACCTGGACATCCTGAGCCACCCGTGGTGTGGATCACCATGATCCGGCGGCGCCACCTCGGTCACCACCGGCGGTGGGTGCTAGGCTGAGCGTTGCCGTCAGATCGGCCGCGGTTGTCCCATGCCCGGGTGAACCTGCCCCGGAGCTCCGCGCAACAACCCTGACAGAAGGAGATCCCTGTGGCCCTCGAGCCGGAAGTGAAGAAGCAAATCATTGCCGACTACGCCACGCACGAAGGCGACACCGGATCCCCGGAGGTCCAGGTCGCCCTGCTCAGCAAGCGTATCTCGGACCTGACCGAGCACTCCAAGGAGCACAAGCACGACCACCACTCCCGTCGTGGTCTGCTGCTGCTGGTCGGTCAGCGCCGCCGGCTCCTGGGCTACCTGCGCGAGAACGACATCGAGCGTTATCGCGCCCTGATCGAGCGGCTCGGTCTGCGTCGATAGCAACACCGCCGGTCCGGACCACACCAGGTCCGGACCGGTTGCCGTGTCACGGGCGCCGTAGAGGCGCAACAACTCAATACATCAGTCAAACCCCACCGGGCCCCAGATGGTCCTCGGTAGTGGCCTCCGGAGCGGCGCTCCGTGGGCCTCGATCGATGGCCGCCGGGAGCCCGGCGAACACCGAAGGAGGGCACCCCATGGAGGGACCCGAAATCCAATTCGAGCAAGCCGTCATCGATAACGGCTCGTTCGGCACCCGCACCATCCGGTTCGAGACCGGACGTCTGGCCAAGCAGGCCGGTGGCGCCATCACCGCCTACCTGGATGAGGACACCATGGTGCTGTCCACCACCACGGCCGGGCGCCACCCCAAGGACCACTTCGACTTCTTCCCCCTGACGGTGGACGTCGAGGAGCGCCAGTACGCCGCCGGGAAGATCCCCGGTTCTTTCTTCCGCCGGGAGGGCCGCCCCTCCACCGAGGCGATTCTTGCCTGCCGACTGATCGACCGGCCGCTGCGCCCGCTGTTCGTCAAGGGCCTGCGCAACGAGGTCCAGGTGGTCGAGACGGTCCTGGCCATCCACCCCGACGACACCTACGACGTGCTGGCGATCAACGCCGCCTCGCTGTCCACCCAGATCTCCGGTCTGCCGTTCTCCGGTCCGGTCGGCGCCGTGCGGATCGCGCTGATCGACGGTCAGTGGGTGGCCTTCCCGCGCTACTCCGAACTGGAGCGCGCGGTGTTCTCCATGGTTGTGGCCGGGCGGATCGTCACCGGAGCCGATGGCAACACGGACGTGGCCATCGCCATGATCGAGGCCGAGGCCACCGACAACGCCTGGACCCTGATCTCCGAGTCCGGTGCCACCGCTCCGACCGAGCAGGTCGTGACCGAGGGGCTGGAGGCGGCCAAGCCGTTCATCCGCCGGCTCGCCCAGGCCCAGCTCGACCTGGCCGGCCGGACGGCGAAGGAGACCCAGGAGTACCCGCTCTTCCCCGACTACGCCGACGACGCGTTCCAGGCCGTGCAGGCCCGGGCCGCCGGCCAGCTCGAGGAGGCACTGTCCATCGCGGGCAAGGCCGAGCGTGAGGACCGCATGGATGCCGTGCGGGATGAGACCGCGGCGGCCCTGCAGGGTGACTTCGAGGGCCGCGAGAAGGAACTGTCCGCGGCCTTCCGGGAGTTGACCAAACTGACGATCCGCCGCCGGATCCTGACCGACTCCTTCCGTATCGACGGACGTGGGCTGCAGGACATCCGCACCCTGTCCGCCGAGGTCGAGGTCCTGCCCCGGGTGCACGGCTCGGCGCTGTTCGAGCGCGGCGAGACCCAGATCCTGGGCGTGACCACGTTGAACATGCTCAAGATGGAGCAGCAACTGGACACCCTGTCTCCGCAGACCCGCAAGCGGTACATGCACAACTACAACTTCCCGCCCTACTCCACCGGTGAGACCGGCCGGGTGGGCAGCCCCAAGCGCCGGGAGGTCGGCCACGGTGCGCTCGCCGAGCGGGCCATCCTGCCGGTGCTGCCGGCACGGGAGGAGTTCCCCTACGCCATCCGGCAGGTCTCGGAGGCGCTGAGCTCCAACGGGTCGACCTCGATGGGGTCGGTGTGCGCCTCCACGCTGTCGCTGCTGAACGCCGGCGTGCCGCTGCGCGCCCCGGTGGCCGGTATCGCCATGGGGCTCGTCTCCGACACCGTGGACGGTGAGACCAAGTACGCCGCGCTGACCGACATCCTCGGCGCCGAGGACGCCTTCGGCGACATGGACTTCAAGGTCGCCGGCACCAAGGAGTTCATCACCGCCATCCAGATGGACACCAAGCTCGACGGCATTCCCGCCTCGGTGCTCTCCGGCGCCCTGAGCCAGGCCCGTGAGGCCCGGTTGCACATCCTGGACGTCATGGCCGAGGCCATCGACACACCGGACGAGATGGCAGCGACCGCTCCGCGGATCATCACCGTGACCGTGCCGGTGGACAAGATCGGTGAGGTCATCGGCCCCAAGGGCAAGATGATCAACCAGATCCAGGACGACACCGGCGCCGACATCTCCATCGAGGACGACGGCACCGTGTTCATCGGTGCGGTGGACGGCCCCTCCGCCGAAGCCGCACGGCAGGCGATCAACGCCATCGCGAACCCGCAGATGCCCGAGGTGGGCGAGCGGTTCATCGGCACGGTCGTCAAGATCACGTCCTTCGGTGCGTTCGTGTCCCTGACCCCCGGCAAGGACGGACTGCTGCACATCTCCCAGGTGCGACGCCTGGTGGGTGGCAAGCGGATCGACTCCGTGGAGGACGTCCTCGGCGTGGGCCAGAAGATCCAGGTCGAACTGGCCGAGATCGACCCGCGCGGGAAGCTCTCCCTGCACGCGGTGGTCGAGGACGAGGATGGCCAGGCCGACGAGGCGACGTCGGAGCAGGACTGAACCGAGCGTGGCTGATCTGGTCCTCGGCCCGGGCGGAACGCCCGGGACCGAGATCTCCCTGCAGGCCGAGTCCGGCGCCCTGGTGCGCCGCTCGGTCCTGCCGGGCGGAATCCGGGTCCTGACCGAGGCGGTCCCGGGGCAGCGTTCGGCGGCCCTGGGCGCCTGGGTCGCGGTGGGGTCGCGGGATGAGGAGACCGGACACCACGGGTCCACCCACTTCCTCGAGCACCTGTTGTTCAAGGGCACCCCGCGGCGCAGTGCGCTGGACATCGCGGCCGCCTTCGATGCCGTGGGCGGGGAGGCCAATGCCGCCACCGGCAAGGAGCACACCTGCTACTTCGCCCGGGTGCTGGATGCGGATCTGCCGATGGCCACCGACGTCATCCTGGACATGGTCACCTGCGCCGGGTTGTCGGAGACCGAGTTCGAGAACGAGCGGGGTGTGATCCTCGAAGAACTGGCGATGAACGAGGACGACCCACTCGATGTGGCGCACGAGACGTTCGCCGCCGCCGTCTTCGGTGCCCATCCGCTGGGACGGCCGATCGGGGGCACCCCGGAGACGATCCGGCAGCTCCCGCACCAGGCGGTGCTGGACCACTACGAGCGCACCTACATCCCGTCCGAACTGGTGATCACCGCGGCAGGTTCGGTGGATCACGAGCAGATCTGCGCCCAGGTGCTGAGTGCGGTGCAGGCCGGCGGCTGGCCCATCGACGCCGGGGCGGCACCGGCATCGCGCCGTTTCGCCGGGCAGACCGGTGAGGTCCCCACCGCCGGAACGGCCACCACGGTGCGGCGCAGCACCGAGCAGGCCAACGTCATCCTGGGCGGGGTGGGATTGCGAGCCGGTGATAACCGCCGGTTCACGCTCTCGGTGCTGAACGCGGTGCTGGGTGGCTCGATGAGTTCGCGGCTGTTCCAGGAGATCCGGGAGAAGCGCGGCTTGGCCTACTCCACGTACTCCTTCGCCACCGGTTACACCGAGACCGGTGCGTTCGGCCTGTACGCCGGATGCACCCCGGCCAAGGTCGCCGAGGTCAGCGCGCTGCTCGAGTCGGAGTGGGCCGTGCTCGCCACCGACGGAATCTCCCAGGAGGAACTGGACCGTGGGATCGGGCAGATCTGCGGTTCGATGGTGCTCGGCCTGGAGGACTCCGGGTCCCGGATGGCCCGCCTGGGCCGGGCGGAGATCAGCCTGGGGGAGTTGCACCTGATCGAGGACACCCTGGCGAAGGTCCGCGCGGTCACCGCAGAGCAGGTGCGCGAGCTGGCCACCGAGTTGTACGCACGACCGCGCCACCTGGTGGTCGTGGGTCCCTTCGCCGAGGACGTCGCCGGCCCCGCACTGGCCCGGGCCGCCGCCTCCCGACCGGCACGATGACCGGGGTCGCTCCCGAGGAGTTGGTCCTGCGACCTCCCGGGCCCCGGGACGAGGCGCAGGTGCGCCGCGCCGCGAGCGAGGTGGACTCCGAGCGCTTCACGTTCCTCTCCGGGGCGGACGGACCGCCCGTGGGATGAGATCCTGCGAGCCCTCGACTCCGAGCGCAGGGGCGTGAACCTGGCACCGGGACGGGTGCGGGCGGACTATCTGCTCGCCGTCGTCGGCCCCGACGTCGTCGGGCGCACCTCGATCCGGTACGAACTGAACGACTTCCTGCTGCAGGTCGGCGGCCACGTCGGCTACGCCGTGCGCCCGGCGTTTCGCCGCCGCGGCTACGCCACCAGGATCCTGGAACTGTCCCTGGCGGAGCTGCGACGGGCGGGCGTGCAGCGGGCACTGGTCACCTGTGACGACGACAACGCGGCATCGGCCGCGATCATCACCCGGCGCGGGGGCGTCCTGGAGGACATGCGCCGGGAGAGCCCCGGCGTGGTGCCGAAGCGGCGGTACTGGATCGACCTGGGCTGAGTGTCGATCCCACGACCTGGCACGGCGGACGACGGCGGTGCGCGCCGCACTACGATGGTCACCATGGGCGAGGCAATCAGGGTGGCAGTGATCGGCGCGGCCGGGCGGATGGGCGCGACCGTGTGCGAGGCGGTCGAGGGCGCCGAGGGGTTGGACCTGGTACACCGCCTGGACGCCGGCGATGATCTCGGCCAGGTGGCACCGGAGTCCACCGATGTGGCCGTGGACTTCACCGTCCCGGACGTCACCGAGCAGAACGTGCACACCCTGATCGATCAGGGCGTGCACGTGGTGGTGGGCACCACCGGCTGGACCGAGGAGTCACTGGGCCGGGTGCGCGAGCACCTCAGTGAGCGACCTGGAGCCGGGGTGCTGATCGCCCCGAACTTCGCACTGTCAGCGGTCCTGGCGATGCGCTTCGCCGCCCGGGCCGCCCGGTACTTCGAATCGGCCGAGGTGATCGAGCTGCACCACCCCGACAAGGCTGATGCCCCCTCCGGCACCGCGGTGCATACCGCACGTGGCATCGCTGCTGCCCGCGCCGAGGCCGGCCGGGACCGGGCACCCGATGCCACCAGCTCAAGCCTGGACGGCGCGCACGTGGCGCCGTCGTGGACGGCGTGCACGTGCACGCCGTCCGGTTGCGGGGACTGGTGGCCCACGAGGAGATCCTGTTCGGCAATCCCGGCGAGCAGTTGAGCATCCGGACCGATTCTTATCACCGGTCCTCCTTCATGCCCGGGGTGCTGCTGGCGGTGCGCCAGGTGGCCGACCATCCGGGCCTGACCGTGGGACTGGACGCCTACCTCGACCTTTAGGGCAGGTAGCCCGCCGCCGGGGACTCACGAACGCTCACCCCGCGAGGCGAGCAGCCGGGCATGGCGCAGGATGGGTTCGTCGACCATGGCGCCCTCGAACCGGAAGACGCCGGTGCCGGCTTCCTCGGCGGCGGTCAGGAGGCGGTGCGCCCAGTCGAGTTCCTCGGCGGTGGGGGCGTAGGCAGAGCGGATGGCGCCCACCTGATCCGGGTGGATGCAGGCGGTGGCCGTGAAGCCGCTGGCAGCGGCATCGAGAGCGTCGGCGTACTGCGCGTCAGCATCGGCAATGTCGGTGTGAATCGCGTCGATCGCGCCGCGTCCGTGCGCCCGGGCCGCCAACAGCACGGTGGACCGGGCGTGCCGGGCCACGTCCCGGTAAGTGCCGGCCCGATGGCGTGAGGAGGTCCCACCGAGGGAGGCGATGAGGTCCTCCGCACCCCACATCAGCGCCACCACGCCGGTCTGAGCGGCCAGTTCCGGCGCCGCCAGGACCCCGCGGGCGGTCTCGCACAGGGCCACCACCGAGACAGCCGGAAGCGCAGCGACCACGGCCGCGACGTCGTCGGGGCTCTCGGCCTTGGGCAGCATCACGTAGCGCACCTCGGTCCCGGCCAGGGCACCCACGTCCGCCGCGAAGTCCTCGGTGCCGCAGGCGTTGATGCGCACCACGGTTCGCCTGACGTCGAAGTCGGCGGCCGCGACGGCGGCACGGGCCGCCGGTTTGGCCTCGGGGGCCACCGCGTCCTCCAGGTCGAGGATCACCGCATCGGCCCGCTGCGCGGCCTTGGCGAAGCGCTCGGGGCGGTCGCCGGGGCAGAACAGCAGGGCCGGTCCCAGCGCGAAGGGCTCGACGGCGCCGGGTGCCGCGGTGCTCACGGCTCCTCCTGGTACATCAACGCGTTGCGCACCGCCCGGGCCACGACATCGCCGTGTTGGTTGCGCCCGGTGTGGATGAAGGTCACGATCGCCTGACCCGGGCGGGATCTCGAGGCTCGGATCGCGCTCACCTCGGTCTCCGAGTACAGGGTGTCGCCGTGGAACAACGGGTGCGGGAAGGTCACCTCGGTGAAGCCGAGGTTGGCCACCAAGGTGCCCTGGGTGAGGTGGGAGACCGAGGCGCCGACGATCGTGGCCAGGGTGAACATCGAGTTCATCAGCCGCTGGCCGAATTCGGTACCCTCGCTGAATGCGGCGTCCAGGTGCAACGCCTGGGGGTTCATCGTCATCGTGGAGAACAACGTGTTGTCCGCCTCGGTCACGGTCCGCCCCGGGCGATGGGCGTAGACCGCCCCGATCTGCATCTCATCGGCGTACAAGCCGCGCTGGACGAACCGCCGTCCGCCCTGATCGTTCGAGCCGTCGCCCTCGGGCGGGTCGCCGTCAGTCATCGTCGCCTTCTTCCTGCGCCTGAACCTGTGCCAGTTGCTGCCCGCGGGTCACCGTCTGCCCGCGTCGCACATGAAGGTGCACCACGCCGTCCGTGGGGGCCCGCAGCACGTGCTCCATCTTCATCGCTTCCACCGCCAGCACCGGGGTACCGGCCTGCACCGGCGCGCCGTCCTGCACCAGGACCGCCACCACGGTGCCGGGCATCGGGGACTCCAGCGTGGGTACCGCCTCGGTGCTCCCGCTGCGGCGGGTGGGGGTGTGCATCTCGAACGCGCGGTCCCCGCCCGGTGTACTGATCCACACCACCCGGTCCCGGACGTGCCAGAGCAGCGGCCGCTGCCGGCCGTCCACCCGCACGGCTGCCTCGCGCAGACCGAGATCGAGTTCCGCCCCGTTCACCCGGGCGCGCGCATCGCGGGGCGTTCCGGTCAGGGCAACCCGCACGGGCTCGCTGGTGGAACCCGCAGAGGCGGCGAAGCGCACCACGAACGGCGCCTGCCCACCCAGTCGCCACCCCGACGGTGTGTGCCACAGATCCGGCTCACCCCGGGCGGTCGCTTCCTGGTGCAGGTGCTGCCACCGCACCAGCGCCGCCACCGCGTAATCGCTCGGGGTCGCCTCGGTCCGAGTGAGGTCGCCCAGGTGCCGTTCGATGAGCCCGGTGTCCATGTCACCGGCCACCACGTCCTCGTGCTCCAGCAGCGACCGCAGGAACGCGGTGTTGGTGACCACCCCGAGCACATGGGTGGCGCTGAGCGCCCGATCCAGGCGGGCCAGTGCATCCGGCCGGCTCGGGCCATGGGCGATCACCTTGGCCAGCATCGGGTCGTAGTCGCTGCCCACGTGCATACCGGCGGTCAGGGCGTGGTCCACCCGCACCCCGTTGCCCCGGGCAGGGAAACCTGCAGTACGTGCCCCCCGGTCGGTAGGAACCCGGAGTCGGGATCCTCGGCGTAGATGCGGGCCTCGATGGCGTGCCCGTGGAGCACCAGGTCCTCCTGGGTGATGCCCACCGGCGCCCCGGCGGCGATGCGCACCTGTTCGGCGACCAGGTCGATTCCGGTGATGGCCTCGGTCACCGGGTGCTCCACCTGCAGCCGGGTGTTCATCTCCATGAAGAACGCCTCGTCGGGATCGGCCCCGGACACGATGAACTCCACCGTACCGGCGCCGACGTAGTCCACCGCGCGTGCGGTCTCGATCGCGGCCTGCCCCAGGTGCTCGCGCTGCGCCGGGGTGAGCAGCGGACTGGGCGCCTCCTCGACCACCTTCTGGTGGCGCCGCTGCAGCGAGCACTCCCGTTCACCCAGGTGCACCACGTTCCCGTGGGCATCGGCGAGCACCTGCACCTCGATGTGGCGCGGGGTGGTGATGAACCGTTCCAGGAACAGGGAGTCGTCACCGAAGGCCCCACCGGCCTCCCGGCGGGCGGTGGCCAGTGCGCCCGGGAGGTCCGCAGGATCGTCCACCCGGTGCATGCCCTTGCCGCCACCACCGGCAGCCGGCTTGATCAGCAGCGGGAACCCCACCTGCTGGGCGCCGGCGACCAGTGCCGCATCATCCAGGCCCGGCTCGGCCAGACCCGGCACGGTGGCCACCCCGCGGGCCGCCACGGCGGCGCGGGCGGCGATCTTGTTGCCCATCGTCTCGATCGCCGCCGCACCCGGCCCGATGAACACCAGCCCGGCCCGGGCGCAGGCGCGGGCGAAGCCGGCGTTCTCGGCCAGGAACCCGTACCCGGGGTGTATCGCCTGCGCACCGGCCCCACTGGCGGCCGCAACGAGCGCATCGGCGTCGAGGTAACTGGGCACCGGCACCGCCCGGGTGGCCGCCCGCACGTGCGGGGCGTCGTCGTCGGCCTCGGTGTAGACCGCCACCGACGTGATTCCCGTCTGGGTGAGGGTGCGCATGATCCGTACCGCGATCTCGCCGCGGTTGGCCACCAGCACCGCATCGAACAGCCTTGTCATCGTCCCGGTCACATCCGGAAGATGCCGAACCGGGGCGGCGGCAGCGGAGTCCGGCTGATCACGTCCAGGGCCAGGCCCAGCACGGTGCGGGTCTGGTCCGGTTCGATCACCCCGTCGTCCCAGAGTCGGGCGGTGGCGTAGTACGGATTGCCCTGCGCCTCGTACTGCTGCGTGATCGGAGCGGTGAACCGGGACTCCTCCGCAGCACTCCAGGTGCCGCCCGCACCCTCGATCTGGTCGCGTTTGACCGTGGCCAGGACCGCTGCGGCCTGCGCCCCGCCCATCACCGAGACGCGGGCGTTCGGCCACAACCAGAGGAACCGCGGATCATAGGCCCGCCCGCACATCGAGTACGTCCCGGCCCCGAACGATCCGCCGATCACCACGGTCAACTTCGGCACCCTCGTCGTGGCGACCGCGTGACCATCTTGGCCCCGTCCTTGGCGATCCCGCCGCGTTCATACTCCGCGCCCACCATGAACCCGGCGATGTTCTGCAGGAACAGCAGCGGCATGCCGCGCTGGTCGCACAACTGGATGAAGTGGGCACCTTTGAGAGCGGACTCGCTGAACAGGATGCCGTTGTTGGCCACGATGCCCACCTGGTGGCCGTGGATCCGGGCGAACCCGGTCACCAACGTCGCGCCGTAGGTGGGCTTGAACTCGGCGAACGCACTGCCGTCCACCAGCCGGGCGATCACCTCGCGCACGTCATAGGCAGTGGTCAGGTCCGTCGGCACCACCGAACTGACCGAATCGGCCGGCACCACCGGATCCCGCACCGGTTCGACCGGCCGGACGGCCTCGGCAACCGGGAGCGTGGCCACGATGTCACGGACGATGTCCAGGGCGTGCTCGTCGTCGTCGGCCAGGTGGTCGGCCACCCCGGAGACCGAGGTGTGCATCTGCCCGCCGCCGAGCTCCTCGGCGCTGACCTCCTCCCCGGTGGCGGCCTTCACCAGCGGCGGACCCCCGAGGAAGATGGTGCCCTGCTCGCGGACGATCACGGTCTGGTCGCTCATCGCGGGCACGTAGGCCCCGCCGGCGGTGGAGGAGCCCAGCACCGCCGAGATCTGGGCGATCCCGGCCGCGCTCATCCGCGCCTGGTTGTAGAAGATGCGCCCGAAGTGCTCACGGTCGGGGAAGACCTCGTCCTGCATCGGCAGGAAGGCACCACCGGAGTCCACCAGGTACACGCACGGCAACTGGTTCTGCTCCGCGACGGCCTGGGCCCGCAGGTGCTTCTTGACCGTCATCGGGAAGTACGTGCCGCCCTTGACGGTGGCGTCGTTGGCCACGATCATCACGTGCCGCCCGGCCACCACGGCGATCCCGGTGACGATCCCGGCCGCCGGAGCCTCGTCGTCGTACATCCCGTGCGCGGCCAGCGGACTCAGTTCCAGGAACGGGGTGCCGGGATCGATGAGGTGGTCGATCCGCTCCCTCGGGAGCAGTTTCCCCCGATCGACGTGCCGTTGCCGGGCGCGCTCCGACCCACCCATAGCGGTGCGGGCGGTCACCTCGCGCAATTCGGTGACCAGTTGCTCCATCGCCCGCGCCCGGTCCGCGGCGACCTCGGGCGCCACCGCCGTGCTCAGTACCTCCACGCTCACCCCATCAGTGCGATCGCCGGATCCGACAATACCGCCGTGATGTCGGACAGGAAGGCCGAAGCCTCCGCGCCGTCGAGCACGCGGTGGTCGAAGGATACGGTGATCGTGACCACCTGGCGCAGTGCCACCTGTCCCTGGTGCTCCCAAGGGCGGGTGCGGATCGCGCCGACCGCCACGATCGCACTCTCCCCGGGGTTGAGGATCGGTACCCCGGAGTCGACGTCGAACACGCCCACATTGGTCACGGTCAGGGTCGAGGACGTGAGTTCGGCCAGCTCGGCCGACCCATCCCGCGCCCGGCTCGCCTGGGTGGCGATCTGCTCGGTCAGGGCCCGGGCGTCCAGGTCCTGGGCACCCTCCACGCCGGTCACCACCAGACCGCGGTCCGTGGACACCGCGATCCCGAGGTTGACGTGGCCGAACACCTCGATCCGGCCCGCGTCGGCATCGAAGTGGGAGTTCGCACTCGGTGTGGCGCGCACCGCCCGCAGGACCGCCCGGCACACCAGGGACAGGAACGACGGCGCCCGCTCGCCCCGGGCCTGTTCGCGCACCCGGCGGAGCAGGTCCAGGGTGGCGGTGACGTCGATCGTGGACTGCACGCTGGCGTGCGGTGCGGTGAAGGCCGAGTCCGTCATCGCCTGCGCGGTGTGCTTGCGCAGCCCGCTGACCGGGATGAACGTGGAGCCGGATGTCGCCGGGCCGGTGGGGGCGTCAGCCCGCCCGCCCGGTTCCGGGCCCTGGCCGGCGGCGCGCTGCACATCGGCGCGCAGCACGAGCCCGTCGGGTCCGGACCCGGTGACGGCGCGCAGGTCCACCCCGAGCCGGCGGGCCAGGGCGCGGACCGGGGGCATCGCCGGCGGGGTCGGCCCGGCCGGCTCCTCGCCGTCGTCGTCTCCGCCCCGGTACGGCGTGGTCTCGAACGTGCGACGGCGGCGCGTCGGGCGCGCATCACCGGCCACCTTGGGCCCGTACCCCACCAGGACCGACTGGCGCTCGATTGCGGGAGTCTGCTCAGCCGGCCCGCTGTCCGCCGCCCCGGCCGGTACTGCCCCGGCATCTTCTGCGTCGGCCTCGCCGTCCTCGGCCACCGGCGCGTCCGCGCCCGGGGGTGCCTCGTCGTCGGCACCGTTCACGTCGAACTCGACCAGCGGGGCCCCCACCGCCACGGTCTGCCCCGGTTCGGCGTGCAGGGTGGCGATCCGGCCGGCATAAGGGCTCGGTAACTCCACCACCGCCTTGGCGGTCTCCACCTCGGCGAGGATCTGGTTCAGTTCCACCTCGTCACCCTCGGCGACCAGCCAGGTGACGATCTCGGACTCGGTCAGACCTTCGCCCAGATCGGGCAGCCGGAAGGTGGACCTCATGCCGGCACCTCCTGACCGCTGCGGGAGTGTCTGCGCCCGAGGGTGCGGTCCACCGCGTCCAGGATGCGGTCGATCCCGGGCAGGAAGACCTCCTCCAGGGCCGCCGGCGGATACGGGGTGTCGTACCCGGTGACCCGCTCGGGGCGCGCCTCCAGGTGCTCGAAGCAGTCCTCCACGGCACAGGTGATCACCTCCGAGGCGACCGAGAAACTGCCCGCGGCCTCATGGGCCACCACCAGGCGGCCGGTGCGCCGCACGCTCGCCGCCACCGTGGTGCGGTCGATCGGGGAGATGGCGCGCAGGTCGATCACCTCCAGGCTGATGCCCTCGTCGCTCGCGGCGATCGCGGCGTCCAGGGCGGTGGCCACCATCGGACCGTAGGCCACCACGGTGGCGTCCCGCCCGGGCAGCACCACCTGGGCGGTCTCCAGGTCCGCCTCGGCTCCGGGGTCCACCTCCGCCTTGGTCCAGTACCGGGCCTTGGGCTCGAGGAACAGCACCGGATCGTCCGAGGCTATTGCCGCACGCAGGGTCTGGTAGGCCTCCTGCGGGCTGGCGGCGGTCACCACGCGCAGGCCCGCCGTATGCGCGAAGTAGGCCTCGGGGGACTCGGAGTGATGTTCCACGGCGCCGATGCCGCCGCCGTAGGGGATCCTGATCGTCAGGGGCATCCGGACCGTGCCGCGGGTGCGGTAGTGCAACTTGGCCACCTGCGCCACGATCTGGTCGAAGGCGGGGTAGACGAACCCGTCGAACTGGATCTCACACACCGGCCGCAGCCCTGCGTAGGCCATCCCCACCGCGGTCCCGATGATGCCGGACTCGGCCAGCGGGGAGTCGATCACCCGTTGCCGGCCGAAGTCGCGCTGCAGGCCGTCGGTTACCCGGAACACCCCGCCGAGGGCGCCGATGTCCTCACCGATCAGCACCACCGAGTCATCGCCTCGAGCCGCTCACGCAGGGCCGCGTTCAGGGCGCCCGCCATCGTCATCGTGGTCATGAGCCCTCCGGTGCCAGCGAGGCCTCGAGGAGTTCGGCCTCGCGGCGCTGGCGGCGCAACGGGGCGTGCTCGCTGGCATAGACCTGCTCGAACAGGGTGTGCGCGGGCGGCGGGGTCATCGTGGTGATGGCCGCGCGCAGATCCTTGGCCACCGCGTCGGAGCGGATCCGGGCTTCGGCGCGGATGGACTCGATCGGGGCGCCGGTGCCCTCCAGGTGCGACTCCAGCCGGGCGATCGGGCAGCGCGCGGCCCAGTGCTCCAACTCCGCCTTGTCGCGGTAGCGGGTCGGGTCGTCGCTGGTGGTGTGCGGGCCCATCCGGTAGGTGACCGCCTCGATGAAGGTGGGACCGCCCCCGCTGCGGGCCCGGTCGGCGGCGATCCGGGTTGCGGCCCGCACCGCCAGCACGTCGTTGCCGTCCACCCGCAAGGAGGGGATGCCGAACCCGGTGGGCCGCAGAGCCAGAGGAACCCGGCTCTGCACCGCGACCGGCTCGGAGATGGCGTACTGGTTGTTCTGGCAGAAGAACACCACGGGGGCGTTGAACGCCGAGGCGAAGACCAGACCCTCGTTCAGGTCTCCCTGACTGGTGGCGCCGTCACCGAAGCAGGCGATGGCGATCTCGCTGCCGCCGGCGCCGGTGATCGCCATCGCGTATCCGGCGGCGTGCAGGGCCTGGGCGCCGATGATGATCTGCGGGGTGGTCATGTGGCGTTGCTGGGGGTCCCACCCGGAGAAGGTGGTGCCGCGCCAGACGCTGAGCATCTCCGCCGGCTCCACGCCGCGGCACCAGGCCAGCGCCTGCTCGCGGTAGGAGGAGAAGATGAAGTCGTCGTCGTTGATGGCCCGGGCCAGCCCGATCTGGGCGCCCTCCTGGCCCAGCAGCGGGGGCCACAGACCCAGTTCACCCTGACGCTGCAGCGCCACCGCCTCGGTGTCGATCCGGCGCACGATGGACATGTCGATGAACAGGTCGGTCAGGACCGTCTCATCGATATCGCCCAGGTGGGGGTCGAGCAGTTCATTCGCCGTGCGGGTGCCATCGGGTGCGAGCACCTGCAACGGTTCCTTCAAACCCTCCACGAGGGAGGAATCCGGTGGAGACATCGTTGTCGACATGGTGAGAACCTCCATGATCCCGGGCGCCTTGTGGGCACCCCAATGCGGCCAGGTCCAGCCTTGGTTCGACGGTACTCCTGCAGGGCAATAGGTGCAATCTGTAGCGGATCAATTGAGCATAATGTTAAATATGTAGCGCAGCCACGCGCTATGATTGGTCATTATGATCAGTGTTGATGACACCGACCGACGGATCCTGCTCGCGATGACCGCCAACCCCCGCGCCACCATCGTGGCGATCGCGGCGGAACTGGGCCTGAGCCGCAACACCGTGCAGGCGCGGGTGCAGGCCCTGGAGGCCAGCGCCGCGCTGCAGGGCTTCGACCGCCGGCTGCACGCGGCGTCCCTGGGTTATCCGCTCACGGTGTTCATGGCCACCGAAGTGGATCAGCCCCGGCTGGAGTACGTGGTGGAGCAGTTGCGAGATATTCCGGAGGTGGTCCAGGCGCACGGCCTGTCCGGGCGGGGAGACATCCTGGTGCGGTGCGTGTGCACCGACGCCGAGGACCTGTACCGGGTGAACAAACTGGTGCTGGCCTGCGACGGGGTGATCCGCACCGAGACGTGGCTGGCGATGGGTGAGTTGATCCCGTTCCGGCTCGCCCCCGTGCTGGAGCGCGACCTGCAGGACTGAGTGCGGGCAGGCGGCCCGTGTGCCCCGGTGGTCTCAGCCGTGCAGGTCGGCCGCCCAGGCATGCTCGCTCACCTGAGCCTGGCCCACCTGCAGCACCCGGCGCACCCCGATGGGGCCGAAGCCGGCGTCGGTGAGGAACGCCTCACGCACCTCATCGCCCTCGACCAGCCAGATCCGGGTCTTGGCGGCGCCGGTGCCCTTGAGGACGTCGGTGCAGGCCGCCAGCAGGCGGGAGCCGTGCCCCTGCCGCAGGTGATCGGTGTCCACGGCCAGTTCCACCACCTCACCGGTCGGGTCGCCGTCGATCCCTGGGGCCAGGGCCGCGAACCCCACCACGAGCGGTCCGGCGGTGGCCGTCAGCACCCGGTGCTTGGGCGAGGGCGGGTCGGTGATGGCGCTGCGCCATGCGGCGGCGAAGTCGGTGGCATCGAGCCCGGCCAGGACCTGTTCGGACAGATGGTCACGGTGCCGGGCCCGCCAGGAGTCGAGTTGGATGCGGCCGAGATGGTCGGCGTCCTCGGCGATTGCCGGCCGTACCGAGACGTCGGCGGTCGGACCGTGGGAGTGGGCAGTCATCACCGGACAGGCTACCTCCTCGCCGACCGGCTCAGTGGGTACGCGCCAACGCCGGTCAATTCACCTGAGCGCGACCCCGGCGCGGTACCGTCTAGGCATGGCTGAGAACATCCGCAGGGTGCCACCGCGCACGTTCGGTTCGGTGTCGGTGGCGATGGTCACCCCGATGCATCCCGATGGCAGCATCGACGTGCCGAGCGCCCGCGTCCTGGCGCGCCATCTGGTGACCTCCGGGTGCGACGCCCTGGTGGTCAACGGCACCACCGGAGAGTCGCCCACCACCCACCAGCCGGAGAAGGATGACCTGGTGGCCGCCGTCGTCGACGAGGTCGGGTCGGAGGTCATGGTCATCGCCGGCGCCGGATCCAACGACACCGCGCACGCCACCCGGATCGCCAAGGCGGCAGAGCGCAACGGCGCCCACGGCCTGCTGGTGGTCTCGCCCTACTACAACCGCCCCTCCCAGGAGGGTGTCTACCGGCACATCTGCACGATCGTGGACTCGGTCAACCTGCCCGCGATGCTGTACGACATCCCCGGCCGCACCGGAGTGGCGATCGGGGACGAGATCCTGGACCGGTTCGCCGAGCACCCCCGCATCCGCGCCGTGAAGGACGCCACCGGTGATGTCCCGGCGGGCTTCGACCGGATGCGCCGCACCGGTTTAGAGTACTACTCCGGCGACGACGCGCTGAACCTGGCCTGGCTGACCCATGGGGCCTCCGGCGTGGTCTCGGTGGTCGGTCACGTCGTCGCCGGTCAGTACGCCCGGATGGTGAAAGCGATCGACGACGGTGACCTGTTCACCGCCCGGGACCTCTCGGCGGACCTGGCCCCGGTGTGTGATGCGATCATGGGCACCGGGCAGGGCGCGGTGATGTCCAAGGCCGCACTGTACCTGCAGGGGCGCCTACCCAGCCTCGCGGTGCGCTCGCCCCTGGTCGCCGCCAACGAGGCAGAACTTGCTGATCTACGTACCGCCCTGCGCCTGCACGGGCTGGAAGAAGAGGACCGCTCATGAGTCATCCCCATCCCGATCTGGACCTGCCCGGGCCGCTGCCGAAGGGGGGCCTGCGGATCGTTCCGCTCGGCGGGCTGGGCGAGGTCGGCCGGCCGGAACATGGCAGTGCTGGAGTACGACGGCCGGCTGCTGATCATCGACTGCGGTGTGCTCTTCCCCGAGGACCACCAGCCCGGGGTGGACCTGATCCTGCCCGACTTCGACTACATCGCCGATCGGCTGGATGATGTCGAGGCGATCGTACTGACGCACGGCCACGAGGATCACATCGGGGCGGTGCCCTACTTGTTGCGGATGCGTCAGGACATCCCGCTGGTCGGGTCGAAACTGACGTTGGCGTTCCTGGAGGCCAAACTCACCGAGCACCGGATCAAGCCGGTCACCCGTGAAGTCGCCGAGGACCAGCACTTCCAGGCCGGAGTGTTCGACTGTGAGTTCGTCGCGGTGAACCACTCGATCCCCGACGCCCTGGCCGTAGCCGTGCACACCCCGGCCGGCACCGTCCTGCACACCGGTGACTTCAAGATGGACCAGTTGCCGCTGGACGGCCGCATCACCGACCTGCGTGCCTTCGCCCGGCTGGGGGAGCGGGGCGTGGACCTGTTCATGACCGACTCCACCAACGCCGAGGTGCCCGGGTTCACCGTCTCCGAGCGGGAGATCGGCCCGGTGCTCGACGGCGTCTTCGCGACCGCGGAGGGCCGGCTGGTGGTGGCGTCCTTCGCCTCGCACGTGCACCGCGTGCAGCAGGTGCTCGACGCCGCCCACGCCCACGGCCGCAGGGTCGCCCTGGTGGGCCGGTCGATGGTGCGGAACATGAAGATCGCTGAGAACCTGGGCTACCTCGAGGTACCATCCGGGGTGCTCATCGATCAGAAGAAGGTCGATAGCCTGCCCGATGACCAGGTGGTGCTGATGAGCACCGGCTCGCAGGGGGAGCCGATGGCGGTGCTGTCCCGGATCGCCAACCAGGACCACCGCGTCTCGGTGGGCCCGGGGGACACCGTGGTGCTGGCCTCCTCGATGATCCCGGGCAACGAGACCGCGGTGTTCCGGGTGATCAACGGCCTGATCCGGCTCGGCGCGAAGGTGGTGCACCAGGCCAATGCCCGGGTGCACGTCTCCGGTCACGCCTCGGCCGGGGAGTTGCTGTACTGCTACAACATCGTCCGGCCCAAGAACGTGATGCCGGTGCACGGCGAGATCCGCCACCTGGTGGCCAACGGGGCGCTCGCGGTGGCCACCGGGGTGGACCCCCAGCGGGTGGTCCTGGCCGAGGACGGGGTGGTGGTGGACCTGGTCGACGGCAAGGCCAGCATCGCCGGGGCGGTGCCGTGCGGGTACGTCTACGTGGACGGCTCCTCGGTGGGAGAGATCACCGACGCCGAGCTCAAGGACCGGCGCATCCTCGCCGAGGAGGGGTTCATCAGCATCTTCGCCGCGATCGACTCCTCCACCGGCAAGGTGGTGGCCGGGCCGCACCTGCAGGCCCGCGGCCTCGCCGAAGGGGATGAGCGGCTATCGGAGATCGTCCCGGAGATCACCGACGCCCTCACCGAGGCCGCTGCCAGCGGCAAGGTGGACACCCATCAACTCCAGCAGATCATCCGGCGGGTGGTGGGCCGGTGGGCCTCGCGCCGGTTGCGCCGTCGTCCGATGCTGATCCCGGTGGTCGTGGAAGCCTGATCGTGCCGCACTACCCGCGCAGCAGCGCCGGACCCACGGCGCGCAGGGTGGCGATGTAGCGGTCGGCCCGCTGCGCCGTCGTGCCCGGGAGCAGGCCGCCCAGTTCCAGGTCCACCAGGCCGTGCACGACCGACCACAACCGGTAGGTGTGCTCGGTGACGTCGGGCTCCGGACCGCCGACGAGCCGGCGGACCGCCTGACGCAGGGCATCGAAGGTGGCGTGCTCCTCGGGCTCGCTGGGCTTGGCCGTGCTCGTCGATCCGAACAGCACCCGGTAGAAGTGCGGGTCGTCCAGGGCGCTGTCGCGGTAGGCCACGCCGAGGGCGAGCAGGTCCGCACCTGGATCATGGGTGCGTTCCACCGCATCCAGGTGCGCGGCGAACCGGGCCAGTCCCTCGGCCGTGACCGCCTCGATGAGGTGATCGCGGCTACCGAACAACGCGTACACCGCCGCGGTGGTGGTCCCGGCCCCGGCGGCGACGGCGCGCAGGCTCAGCCCCTGGGTACCGCGATGGCTGATCGCTTCGGAACTGACGTCGAGGAGCCGACGGCGAAGGTCGTCGTCGTAACGGCGCGGGCGGGGCATGAGGGGAGTCTAAAGAGCTTGACGACCAGTTCCTAACAGCGTTAGATAACAGTGTTAGAGAATGGATGTCCAGCCCCTGAGAGGTGCCCCATGCTCGAATTGACCGAAGCCGCCACCCGCACCGCCGGGATCGCGGTGCTGGCGGCCACCACCGTCACCACCGGCGGCTACCTCCTGCTGCGCATCAATGCCGGCAAGGCCCCGGTCACCGACTTCCAGCGCCGGTCCTTCCGGGCCGGGCACGGCCACGCCGGGGTCTTCATCACCCTGGGACTGGTGTGCCTGGTTCTCACCGATGCCTCCGGCCTGAGCGGGGGCTGCTGGGCCTGGCTGGCCCGTGCCGGGGTGCTGGTCGCGGCGATCCTGATGCCGGCGGGCTTCTTCTTCTCCGCGATGGGTCCGGACCGGCGCACGCCGAACCGGTGGAGTGTGCTGATCTACGCCGGTGCCTCCTTCCTGATCGCGGGTCTGCTGACGCTCGGCGTCGGTCTGATCGCCGTCTGAGCGCCGTCCCGCCGCGCCGGTCCCGGGGGATGGGCCCCTGGAGTGCGTGTCACACCGCAGGATTCTGCCGTTCCTCTGGTTCAGTGGACAGCGACGGGCGCGTATAAGCGATGCCCGAGGGCAGGAGGACAGCAGGCACCATGGCGACCCGGACGACTTCCCCCGGACGGTCAGCCCCACCAGGACGTAGGAAGAAGACAGCGACGGCCTCGCGTACCACCGCGACGAGGGACACCGCGTCCAAGGGTGAGGGTTCGGAACCCACGCGTTCCCTGCCGGTGCGGATGCTGCGTGGGATCTGGATGGGCACCGCCCACGTCGTCGGCGGTGCCGCCCGCTCGATCGGATCCAGCGCCAAGGGGCTGGATCCGGCTCATCGGCGTGACGGCCTGGCGTTCCTGCTGCTGGGCCTGGCGGTCATCATCGCGGTGCGGGTGTGGTTCGGCCTCTCCGGCGCGGCCGGGGACGTCATCCACGCCGCGGTCGCCGGCTCGGTGGGGGTGCTGGCCGCCGTCATCCCGCTGATCCTGCTGTTCATGGCGGTCCGGCTGATGCGCCATCCCGAACGCGGGGAGGTGAACGGCCGGATCACCGTGGGCCTGGGTGCCCTGACCATGGCGGTCAGCGGTCTGATCCACGTGGCGCGCGGACTACCGAGCCCCCCGGATTGGCCACAGATGTTCAGCGCCGGCGGACTGCTCGGCTACGTGGCGGCCTACCCGCTGTCGCTCGCCCTGAGCACCTACGTGAGCATTCCGCTGCTGGTACTGCTGGCGGTCTTCGGCCTGCTCGTGGTGACCGCCACCCCGGTGGCGGCCGTTCCGCGCCGGTTCGTGCAAGCCTGGCAGTGGCTCACCGGTGCGGATGTCACCGAGGATGAGGGCTCCCCGCACGGCGCGGACGGCGCCGGACCGGATGCACCCGCAGGCGGCGCCGACCGCCGTCGTGGCCGCAGGAAGGGCGGTGGATCGGCGCCCGACCCCGGCGCCTTCGCGGGCGATGAGGCATTCAGCCATCCCCATGACACCGATGAGGCCCGTGCTGGTGCCGCGTCCGTCTCCGGGGCCGGTGCTCCGGCCGGGAAGAAGAAGCCGGCCAAGGCCGCCGCGGCGAAGACGACCGCGTCGGCGGCCACCGAGGCCGGGGGCACCGAGGTCATCGAACCGCCTCCCACCCGGCCGCTACCACCGCGCGCTGAGCAGTTGATGCTCACGCCGGACCTGACCTACACCCTGCCCACCGACGACATGCTCGCCCGGGGCGCCCCGCACAAGACCCGCTCGGAGGCCAACGACCGGGTGGTGCAGGCGTTGACCGCGGTGCTCACCGACTTCGACGTGGACGCCGAGGTCACCGGGTTCACCCGCGGGCCCACGGTGACCCGGTACGAGGTGGAGCTGGGTTCGGGTGTGAAGGTGGAACGCGTCACCGCGCTGAGCAAGAACATCGCCTACGCGGTGGCCAGCGCCGATGTGCGCATCCTGTCCCCGATCCCGGGCAAGAAGGCCATCGGGATCGAGATCCCGAACACCGACCGCGAGACGGTCTCCCTCGGGGACGTGCTGCGCTCCGGACCGGCCCGCCGCAACGAGCACCCGATGGTGATGGGGGTGGGCAAGGACGTCGAGGGCGGCTACGTGGTGGCCAACCTGGCCAAGATGCCGCACATCCTGGTCGCCGGTGCCACCGGTGCGGGTAAGTCCTCCTTCGTGAACTCGATGATCACCTCGATCCTGATGCGCGCCACGCCCGAGGAGGTGCGCATGGTGCTGGTGGACCCCAAGCGGGTGGAGTTGACCATCTACGAGGGCATCCCGCACCTGATCACCCCGATCATCACCAACCCGAAGAAGGCTGCCGAGGCGCTGGACTGGGTGGTGCGGGAGATGGACACCCGCTACGACGACCTGGCCACCTTCGGCTACAAGCACATCGATGACTTCAACGCCGGAGTGCGCTCGGGCAAGGTCACCCCCCTGCCGGGCAGTGAGCGAAAACTCGCCCCGTACCCGTATCTGCTGGTGATCGTCGATGAGTTGGCCGACCTGATGATGGTGGCCCCGCGCGATGTTGAGGCCTCCATCCAGCGCATCACCCAACTGGCCCGGGCAGCCGGGATCCACCTGGTGCTGGCCACCCAGCGACCCAGTGTCGATGTGGTCACCGGACTCATCAAGGCCAACGTGCCCTCCCGGCTGGCGTTCGCCACCTCCTCGGTGACCGACTCCCGGGTGGTGCTGGACCAGCCTGGCGCGGAGAAACTGATCGGCCAGGGTGACGCCCTGTTCCTGCCGATGGGCGCTTCCAAGCCGATGCGGGTGCAGGGGGCCTGGGTCAGTGAGTCCGAGGTCCACGGCGTGGTCGATCACGTCAAGGGCCAGCTCAAGCCGACCTACCGCGAGGACGTGACGGTCGCGGCGGCCAAGAAGCAGATCGATGAGGACATCGGCGATGATCTCGACCTGCTGCTGCAGGCCGCCGAACTGGTGGTCTCCACCCAGTTCGGCTCCACCTCGATGCTGCAGCGCAAGCTCCGGGTGGGCTTCGCCAAGGCCGGCCGGTTGATGGACCTGTTGGAGTCCCGCGAGATCGTGGGGCCGTCGGAGGGTTCCAAGGCACGCGATGTGCTCGTGGATCCCGATGACCTGCCCTCCACCCTGGCGATGCTGCGCGGAGACGGGCCCGGCCCCGGGTCCGACGGTGATGTCCCATTCGACGCCGAGCCGCACCAGACGTCCCATGAGGACACGGGCGTGCCGGCCGCAGAGTACGCGCAGACCACCGACTACGACGACGAGGCCTCCGACGCCGACTCCACCGATGCCTGGGAACTCACCGGCCGCTGAGCCTGTGAATCTCCCTTACCCTGGGCGGGTGACGAGTGAACCGGTCAATCCTCATGCCGGCCAGGTCTGGAACCTGCCGAACATGCTCACGATGCTCCGCATCGTCATGGTCCCCTTCTTCATGGTGCTGCTGTGGCAGGACACCACCTGGTCGCGGGTCGGTGCGCTGGCGGTGTTCCTGCTCGCCGCGCTGACGGACAAGCTGGACGGCTCGATCGCGCGGGCGCGCAACTTGGTGACCAACTTCGGGAAGATCGCCGACCCGTTCGCGGACAAGATGCTCGTCGGTGGTGCGATCATCATGCTCTCGATGCTCGGTGACCTGCCCTGGTGGGCCACGATCACGATCATCGTCCGGGAGGCAGCGATCACCATCCTGCGATTCATCATGGTGCGCCGGTGGGTGATGGCAGCCTCCAAGGGCGGCAAGCTCAAGACGGTCATGCAGGTGATCTTCATCGCCCTGATGATCCTGCCCGCGGTCGGCCTCCTCGGCGCCACCCTCGGCGGTTGGATCGAGACCGCTGCGTTCGTCGTGATGCTGGCCGCGGTGCTGGTGACCGTGGTCACCGGGCTGGACTACGTCATCCGAGCCATCAAGGTGGCCCGGAGCGGTGCCACCGCGCAGTAGCGGGCCCATGACCGGTCTGACGGCGGAGAACCCGGCCGCGACGCTCCTGGCTCGGCTGGGCGCGGCCTGTTGGAGCCTGGGCGCGGCTGAGTCCCTCACCGGTGGGCTGCTCGCCGACCGGATCGTGCAGGTTCCGGGCGCCTCGGCGACTTTCCGGGGTTCGGTTGTCAGTTACGCCACCGACGTCAAGCGGGATCTGCTCGGGGTGGACGCTGGTCTGCTCGCGGCGCACGGACCGGTGCATCCGCTGGTGGCCGCGCAGATGGCTGCCGGGGCAGCGCAACTGCTTGGCACCGACCTCACCCTGGCTACCACCGGCGTGGCCGGCCCGGCCGGTCAGGACGGGCAGGGAGTCGGCACGATCTATCTGGCCTGTGCTCATCCGGGTGGCGTCTGGGTACGGCACTACCGACTCGCCGGGGGGCGGGAGCAGTTGCGCGCGTCCTCGGTGGACCTGGCGCTGGCGCTCGGCGCGGCGGCGATCCGGCCCACCGGGAACAAACAAGATGCGCCCGGGCGTTGAAGCAAGTAATGATCACACGTATGCACCCTCCGCGCTCCAGGCGCCCGGCCGGCCGTCCGTCCACTCCCCGGACGGTGCCACGGGCGATCTCGGGGTACGGTAATACTGCAACACCGGCACACACATCCAAGAGTTCGATGCAGGCGAGAGAGGAGGGACGCACCATGGTGGTTCTTCGCAGAGAAATCGGTGATGTCCTTCGCGACATCCGCCAGCGCCAGGGCCGCACCCTTCGCGAGGTCTCCTCGGCCGCCCAGGTGTCCCTCGGTTACCTCTCCGAGGTCGAGCGCGGACAGAAGGAAGCCTCCTCGGAGCTGCTCAACCCATCGCCTCGGCATTGAGCGTGCCGTTGTCGGTGGTGCTGCGGGAAGTCTCCGACCGCATCGCGCTGGTCGAGGGGATCGCCGTTCCGGACACGGTCCCGGTCAGTTTCGCCGAGCAGATGGCCATGGCCGAGCAGTTCGGCCAGGAAGATCTCGCCGGCGTCTGAGCCCGGGCTCAGCCCTCGTCCCGGACCGGTTCCCCGCCCATCGCATGGGTGGGAAACCGCCGGGGCGCGAGGAGCAGAGCCACCACGGCCAGCACGCCTACCACCAGTAGCGCCACGAACACCGCATGGGTCGCCGCATGCATCGCGACGTCGGCGGCTGCTCCCTCCCGGCGCCGCAGCACCGTGTTCGCGACCGCACCGAACCCGGCCGCCCCGATGCTCTGTCCCAGGAAACGGGCGTACAGCAACCCCCCGGTGACGGTTCCGCGCTGGTCCCAGCCGACCGTGTTCTGCAGGCCCACCATCAACGGGGTGGACAACAGACCCATCCCGACGCCCATCAGGGCGCTGCACGCCACCGGCTGCCACACTCCGGCGTCCGGTCCGAGCAGGCTCAACCCCACCCCGGCCAGCACCGTGACCAGGGCGGTGTCCCGGAACCCGATTCGCAGGTAGGCCTTCGCGGACAGGCTTGAGGTGATCGGCCAGGTGATACTCATCGTGGCCAGCACGAACCCCGCGGCGATCGGTGACAGCCCGAGCACACTCTGCCCCCAGTTCGGCAGGTAGACCGATAGGCCGATCACCGCCATCCCCGCGGCCCCCGAGGCGATGTAGGCCGAGAGGGTGATGCGCTGCGCCCACAGGTGTGGTGGCAGGATCGGCTCGGCTGCACGACGTTCCACCAGCACCAGTGCGGCTGCGGCCATGACGGCCACGCTCACCATCACCACACTGGTGAGCGACCACCACGGGAAGGTGGCTCCGCCCTGAAGCAGCCAGAAGATGAGCAGCCCGGCCGAGATCAGGATCAGCGTTGCGCCGGGGTAATCGATCCTGTGGCGCCGCCGCGCGATGTCCTCGTGCAGGCCCCGCAGGATCAGCACCAGGGCGAAGATCCCGATCGGGATGTTCACCAGGAAGATCCATCGCCAGGACAGGTACTGGGCGAACAAGCCGCCCAGGGTAGGGGCGAGCACCGCCGAGATGCCCCACACGCTGGCCAGGTACCCCTGTACCCGGCCGCGTTCGCGCACGCTGTACAGATCCCCGGCTACGGTCTGCACGGTCCCCGCGATCGCCCCCGCGCCCAGTCCCTGCAGCGCGCGGAAGGCGATCAGCGCGACCATGTCCCAGGCTGCCGCGGACAGGGCCGAGGCCGCCAGGAATACCGACACCCCGAACACGAGCACCGGTCTGCGGCCGTGGACGTCGGTGAGTTTGCCGTAGATCGGGATCGTCACGGTCTGGGTGAGGAGGTACACCGAGAACACCCAGCCGACCTGATCGAACCCCCCGAGGTCACCGACCACCTGCGGTACGGCGGTGGCGATGATCGTGGTGTCCATCGCCACCATGGCCATCGTCAGGACCAGCGCGGACAGCACCGGTGTCCGTGGATCTCCCCGCAACCTCAATACCCGGCCCCCGCTCGCCTGCCTTCCTGACAACCCGGACAGTAGAACGCCGGCCGTGCCAACGGTGGCGCAGCAACCTCGGCAACGGCAATCATCTCACCACAGCGCCGGCAGGGCTTCCCGGCCCGGTCGTGCACGTGGGTGCGCAGCCCCGCTCCCAGGTGCCCGGTGGCGGTCAGTTCGGGTGCGTCGGCGCTGCGGCGCATGAGGAACGACGCCGTGGCGTACAGCGCGCGGGGATCTGGCACCCGGTCGGCGGGTAACCACGGGCTGAGCCGGTGTTCCCACAGTGTCTCGGCCATGTAGATGGTGCCCATCCCGGCCGCCACCCGTTGGTCCAGCAACGACTCACCGACCCCACGGGAGCCTTGGGCATGCAGATTCCGCGCGGCCCCATCCAGGTCCGGGTGCTTCGCCATCAGGTCCGGTCCCAGGTGCGCGATGAGCCGGCGCTCGTCACGAGCACGCACCAAGTCCATCATGCCCAGGTGTGAACCCACACAGGTCCATCGCGCAGTGGCGAGCACCGCACGGATCCAACGACCTCGGAGCGCTTCGGGCGGGGCGGCGGTGCGCCGCACCCGCCAGGTGCCATCCATGCGCAGGTGGGTGTGCAGGCTCCAGCCGTTCCCGGTGCGGATGAACAGGTGCTTGCCGTAGCCGAGGCACTCGCTCACCTGCTGACCCGTCAGGTCGGCATCGCCCAGGCCCGGCCAGCGCAGTTCGGCACGCACCAACGGTCCCGTCGTCAGTGCTCGGGTGAGGTGGCGCGCCACTCGGGCCACGACGTCACCCTCGGGCACCCGAGCTCCCCGACAGTCCCGAGCCCGCGCGCAGCCGGAGCCCACGTGGGGTGGCGATGAACCCCGCCTCGGTCAGGGCCGCGACCAGCGGGCTCCGTTCGGTGAGGGCGTCGGCGCCGTCTGCGCGCTGCACCGTGAACCTGCCCAGCGCTCCGTCGCCGGCCCATCGGGCCAGTTCAGTCGCCGCGGCCCGCAGCGCCGCCGGAGCGGAGGTGAAGGAGAGCAGGCTCCTGGCTCCGCGTTCCAGGTACAGCACCAACCGGCCGTCCACCAGCACCACGCTGGCCCCCACCTTCCGGCCCGGCCGGTGTCCGGTAGCCGTGGTGGTGACCGTCTCCGGCCACGCCAGCGCACCGCCGTAGGGCTGCGCAGGATCGGTGGCAGCCAGCAGCACTGCCTGCCCACGATCACGCTCCACCTCGGCCGCATCGGCACGCAGCCGCTCCACGCACTCAGCCAGGGCGAACTGGGCAGCCCCCAGGCCCTCCACGAAGTACCCCCGACGCACCTGACCGCCCTGCTCCGCCTCGGCTAGCACCCGGTAGGCCGCGGAGAACCCGCCCGGCACCCGGGTCCCGACCGAGCCACGGGTCAGTACGCCGTCCCGATCCACCAGCGACAGCACCGCGGCGACGGCCCGCTCGGGCGCTGGAGCCCGTTCCGGTACCGCCGACCACCGTCCGATCGCGGAAGGAGGCGTGGGCACCGCGCTGCCGGTGCGCCGGCCGCCTGCCCCGAAGCCTGCTGCACGCAACGCCCCGGCCCGCAGCGACCGCGGCCGGGCGGGCCGCCGGCCGGCCACATGGGTGCCGGGCCGGGCGCCGCCCGCCGACATCCACACGCGCAGCGGCGCCAGGGAGTCATTCGTCAGATGGCCGGCCCAGGCCAGGTCCCATAGGGCCCGTACCACCTCCTCGGTGCTGACCTGCGCGAGCTCCTGGTCGTCACCGTCCTCCTCCGGTGCGGGCGAGGCCGAACGCACACCGGCGACCAGATCCCGGAAGAACACTCCGCCCCCACCTGCCAGCGCCTCCAGGACGGCCCGATGCACCCGGCCGTGGGCGGCGTCGTCATCGGGCGGGGGCGCCAGTTCCGCAACAGCCTCGGCCGGCAGCAGGGCGAGCAGGCCATCGCTGCCCGGACCGGCGCCGGCCCCCACCCAGACCACCTCCCCGGAGGCGGTGAGTTCATCGAGCATCGCCGGGCGGTAGTCGCTCACCCGGGCCGGCAGCACCAGGGACTCCCATGCCGAGGCGGCGATCGGGCTGCCGGCCAGTTGCTCCACCGTGCTGAGCACCCCCTCCACCCCGCGCAACCGTCCGATCTGGTGCCAGCGCGGGGAGAAGATTCCCAGCGCCGCGGCGGGCACCGGCTCTACCTCGGCGCGCAGCGCCGCCAGCGACCGGCGCCGGATCCTGCGCAGCACCTGGGCGTCGCAATAGTCCGGCCCGGCCATCGCCGCACTGGCCGCGGTGTGGGCCTGCACCGGACGCAGCGTTCCGGCAGCGAGCACCCCCTGGTCGGTCAGTGCGGTCAACGCGGGGGTGAGCGTGGCCACGCCCAGGCCGAACCGCTGCGCCACCTCGCCGGCCCGGAACGGACCGTGGGTGCGAGCGTGCCGGCGCACCAGATCCAGGAGAGCATCGGGCGCCGGGGCGGTGAAGTCCTCGGGCAGCCCAGGGGGAAGCGCCACCCCCAACGCGTCGCGGACACGGCCGGCGTCCTCGGCGATCACCCACTGGTCCTGCCCGGCTACGCGCACCGGCAGCACCCGCCGGGCGGCGGCCAGGTCCGCCAGCCAGCCGGGTACGTCCTGCGGCGTGGCACTGCGCGCGGTGAGTTCGTGCTGCGGCACCGGCCCCAGTCGCCTGATCAGGTCCACCAGGGCCTCGAGGTCGCGGGCCCGGGTCGTCTCGGTGCGTAGACCCACCTCGGCCTCCACCGAACTCAGCGCGTCGACGTCGAGCAGTTCGGCCACCTCGGCACCCTCGCCGAGCAGTTCCGTCAGCAGCCGGGCATCGAGGGTCAGCGCGGCGGCACGGCGCTCAGCCAGTGGCGCGTCACCCTCGTACAGGAACTGCGCGATATACCCGAACACCAGGGACTGGGCGAAGGGGGAGGGCTGGGGGGTCTGCACCTCCACCAGGCGCACCTCCCGCCGGTCCAGGGCGCGCATCAGGTCCGTCAGGGCGGTGATATCGAAGTCGTCCTGCAAGCACTCCCGCACCGCTTCCAGGACCACCGGGAAATCGGTGAACCGGCCCGCCACCGAGAGCAACTGGGCACTGCGCTGACGCTGCTGCCACAACGGCTGGCGCCGGTCCGGGCGGCGGCGGGGCAGGAGCAGTGAGCGAGCCGCCGCCTCCCGGAACCGAGCGGCGAAGTGCGCCGAGGAGGTCAGGGCGCTGAGCACATCGGCGTGCACATCCTCCGGCGCCAACACCAGCTCGCCTACGTCCAGCGGACCGCGTGCCTCATCCTCGGCCCAGGTGGTCTCGGGCAATCGCAGCACGATCCCGTCATCGGCGTGCATCACCTGGGCGTCCAGGCCGAACCGCTCCCGCAGCCGGGCGCTGAGCACCAGCGCCCAGGGCGCGTGCACCGCCGCGCCGCCGCGCGTAGGGGGAGTGGATCGCGATTCTCCAGTCACCCAACTCGTCGCGGAAGTGCTCGGCCACGATCGTGCGGTCGGTCGGTAACGCCCCGGTGGACTGCTCCTGCTCACCGATGTAGGTCAGCAGGTTCTGCCGCGCCCAGTCGTCCAGGCCGGCCAGCCCCGCCCGGGCGTGGGCGCCGTCGGGGTCGGTGGCGAGGTGGCGGATCATCTCGCCGTGGGCTCGGCCCAGCTCGGCCGGGCGGGGCGGGGCGTCACCCTTCCAGAAGGGCAGTCGGCCCGGCAGGCCCGGGGCGGGGGAGACCAGGACCCGGTCGGGCGTGATGTCCTCGATGCGCCAGGTGCTCGAGCCGAGGGTGAAGGTGTCCCCGACGCGGGACTCGAACACCATCTCCTCGTCCAGCTCTCCCACCCGCTTGCCGCCGCGGCGCGGGTCCTGTTCCCCCACGAGGTAGACCCCGTACAGCCCACGATCGGGAATGGTGCCCCCGGAGGTCGCCGCCAGGCGGAGCGCGCCCGGGCGGGCGCTCAGGGTCCGACCGCGACGGTCCCACACCAGGCGGGGCCGCAGTTCGGCGAAGTCCTCACTCGGATAGCGCCCGGAGAGCATGTCCAACACCGCACGCCATACCCCGTCGGTGAGACCGGTGAAGGGAGTCGCGCGGCGTACCAACGCCACAAGTTCGGCCTCGTCCCAGTCCTGCACCGCGGTGGCGGCCACCACCTGCTGGGCGAGCACGTCCAGTGGGTTGGCCGGGACGTGCACCTGCTCGATCTGTCCGGACCCGGCCCGCGCGGCCGTGGTCACCGCAGCCAGTAGGTCACCGCGGTGGGTCGGCATGACCACCCCGCGGGAGACCTCCCCGACCTGGTGTCCGGCCCGACCGATGCGCTGCAACGCCGAGGCCACCGACGGCGGGGCCCCGACCTGGACCACCAAGTCGACCGCGCCCATGTCGATCCCCAGTTCCAGTGAACTCGTAGCAACCACCGCCGGAAGCGTCCGGATTTCAGGGCGGACTCGATCCGGACGCGCTCCTCCCGACTCATCGAGCCGTGGTGAGCCGCGGCGATCACCGCCTCGGGCGGTACGTCGGTGCGGGAGCCGGACTGGCCGGGTGCCTGCGCCGGCTGATCGGCACCGGGGTCGGGATCGTCCAGGCCGAGCCGCCGGGCCTGGCACTCGTTGATCCGGGCTGCCAACCGCTCCGCGCCCCGGCGGGAGTTGGTGAACACGATCGTGGCCCGGTGGGCGTTGATCAGGTCTGTGATCCGCTCGGTCACGTGCGGCCAGATCGAGTTGGCCTGCCCTGCGCCCGGGCGGGTCAGTTCCGGGAGCCGCCCGGCCGCGGACCCGGACAGGTCCAGTTCCTCGTCCCCGCCGGTGGCCGGTGGGTCGGCGCTGCTGGCTGCCCCGCCGATGTCGGACAGGTCCGGCACCGGGACGGTCACGTCGATGTCCAGGACCTTCGCGATGCGCGGAGCCACCACCCGCACCTCGCGCCCACCCTCGGCGATCGGGCGTGCCCCGGCCAGGTACCGCGCGACCACCTCGGGCGGACGGACCGTGGCCGACAGTCCGATCCGCTGCACCGGGCGCTCGGTGAGCACATCGAGCCGCTCCAACGACAACGCGAGGTGCGCACCGCGCTTGTTGCCGGCCAGGGCGTGCACCTCATCGAGGATCACCTGCTGCACACCCCGCAGCCCCTCCCGCGCCGCGGAGGTGAGGATGAGGAACAACGACTCCGGAGTGGTGATCAGGATGTCGGTGGGCCTGGTGGCGAAGGCCCGACGCTGCGCCGCCGGAGTGTCCCCGGTGCGCACGCCAACCTGGACTTCGCGTACCGAGCGGCCGTGGGCCTGGGCGGCCTGGGTGATTCCCACCAGCGGTGAGCGCAGGTTTCGCTCCACGTCGGCGGCCAGTGCCTTGAGCGGGGACACATAGAGCACTTTGCACCGCAGGCCCGGGTCGGCCGGGTCCGGGCCGGTGAGCAACCCGTCCAGCGCGGCCAGGAACGCCGCAAGCGTCTTCCCCGACCCGGTCGGGGCGACGACGAGGGCGTGATCGCCGGAGGCGATCGCCTCCCACGCCTGGGACTGGGCGGCGGTCGGCGCGGCGAATGCGGAGGAGAACCACGCCGTCGTCGGCTCGCTGAACCCGGTCAGGGGCGCCGTGGTCTCCCGCGGGAGGGTGCCCGGGTCCGGTCCGCGCTCAGTGGATCCACTCACCGCCCTATTGTGACGGTAGGTACCGACACCCCGCCCGGAGACCCCGGCCGAGGCTCAGGCGCTCGGCACCGCGAGGTCGGTGATCACCTGGGCCCCGGGCAACTGTTGCGCGAGCGGGCCGGGCATGCGCACTTTGGATCGGCGCACCCCCGAGCCGATCACGATCTGGTCCTGGGCCACCACCCGCTCATCGATCAGTAGCGGCCAGTCCTGCGGGAGTCCGATCGGAGTGATGCCGCCGTACTCCATCCCGGTGGCCTCCACCGCGGCGCCCATCGACATGAAGGAGCACTTGCGCGCCCCGAGCGTCTTGCGGATCGCGGTGTTGATGTCCGCCTTCGTGGTAGCCAGGACCAGGACGGCGGCCAGGGTCTCGGTGCCGGACCGCCGGGCCCGCACCACCAAGCAGTTGGCGCTGGATTCCAGAGTGATGTCGGTCGCGGCGACCAGGGCGGAGGTGTCGGCGATCGCAGGGTCGATCTCGGCCACCTGGACGGCCTCGGCGCCGGGCCAGCCGGCCAATGCAGCGCGGGTGGGTTCGGCGAGTAGGTCGGAGTGCTCGGTGGCGCGCAACCAGGTCAGTTCAGTTGTCATGACACATTCGATACCAGGGCCGGCGGGGCTTGCTCAACCCCGCCGGCAGTGCGCCTCGACGACGGATCAGGCCTCATTTGAAGCCAGCACTCTTGATGGACTCCACGATCTGGCGCTGGAAGAAGAAGAACACCAGCAAAGTCGGGGCCGCCGCCACCGTGGCGGCGGCCAGGATGTAGTTCCAGTCCGCGGTGTACTGCTGTTGGAAGGTTGCGATTCCGAGTTGGACCACCCGCAGGTTGGGATCCGAGGTGATCGTCAGCGGCCAGACGAAGGAGTTCCAGTTCGCCAGGAAGAAGAAGACAGCCAACGCCGCCAGTATCGGGCGTGACAGCGGCAGGATCACGTTCGCGTATATCCGCCAGTAACTGGCTCCGTCCACCAGGGCGGCCTCCTCGAGTTCCTTGGGAAGGGAGATGTAGAACTGGCGCAGCAGGAAGATGCCGAAGGCGTTGAAGATGGCCGGGATGATCAGCCCGGCGTAACTGTCCACCAGACCCAGCGTGCGCACCACCACGAATGTGGGAATCAGTACCACCGGCAGACTCACCAGCAGGGTGGAGAAGATGATCAGGAAGATCGTGTCCCGGCCCTTGAAGTTCAGACGGGCGAGGGCGTAGGCGGCCATCGAGTGGAACCACAGCGCCAGCACCGTGACCGTGCCCGCCACGAACAGGCTGTTGGCCATGTATCGCAGAAATGGCACCTCGGTGAAGACGTACGTGAAGTTCTCCAGGGTGGGACTGGCCGGGATCAGGTCCAGGCTGTAGACGTCGGCTGCGGTCTTGAAGGAGCCAGATACCATCCACACCAGCGGGAAGATGGTCAACGCCCCCAGTACCAGGCCGAGCGCCAGCATCATCGTGCGCCGCTTGGTCCACAAGCTGTCGACCCGCACCCGTCGTCGCGGGGTCGCGGTGTGGTCTTGGTGGTCTGGGTGGGCGACTGTGTCAGTCATTGTCGAACCGTCCTCCGCGGGTGAGGGCGAACATTAGGCCGGACCAGATCATCAGCACCAACACCAGTACCGAGCCGATCGCCGCCGCGTAGCCCAGTTCGCCGAACAGGAACGCCTGCTCGTAGACATAGAAGATCAACAGCGTGGTCGCTCCGGCTGGTCCGCCGCCGGTGAGCACGAAGATCAGGTCCAAGCCGCCGGTGAAGACCGCGACTGTTCGGTAATGACGACGAAGAAACTGGTGGGGCGCAACAGCGGGGAAGTGATCAGCAGGAACCGCTGCCACGCATTCGCTCCGTCGATGCGGGCAGCCTCGTAGTACTCGCCCGGTATGTCCTGTAGCCCGGCGAGAAAGATCACCATGTAGTAGCCCATCTGGAACCAGACGGTCACCACGATCACCGCGGTCAGGGCCAGGCTGGGTTCACCGAGCAGGGAGACATCGGTGATGCCCAGTCCACTCAGGGCCCGGGAGATGATCCCGGTGCGCTCGGCGAGCATGAACTCCCAGACCATGGCGACGACGACGAGGCTGACCACGTAGGGCACGAACAGCGCACTCCGAACCAGGCCCACGAACGGGAACCGTTGCTGGACCAGCAGCGCCAGAGCCAGCCCGATCACGTAGATCGCCGGTACCACGGCTACGAGGTAGATCAGCGTGATGCGTACGCTGTTCCAGAACTGTGGGTCTCCGGCCATGCGTACGTAGTTGTCCACGCCCACGAACTCGAAGGTGCCGAAGCCGTCCATGTGGAAGAACCCCAGTACCACGGCCAGCACCATCGGGAGCGCCACGAAGACCAGCAGTCCCAGGGAGTCCGGAAGCAGGAACCAGAACGCTGCGCGGCGTTCCCAGCGGGCTTGTGCGGACTTCCCACCGGTCGCCGACGGGGTGGCCGGCGACTCACGGCCGGCCGTGCGCGAGAGCGTCAGTGAACTCATATCAGTGAGCCCCCTTCGTATGTTTCCAGGTAACTTTCGATCGCCGATTGAGTGATCTGCGCCTGCTCGTTCGCCTCGGCGCCGGCGAGCATGGTGTTCTGGATGGCGTTGGAGACGGCCTTGTAGATAACCGGTGGGTAGCGAGGCTCACCCCGGCCGGTGGGGACGATCTCGTCGCGGAACTGCTGCAGAATCGGGTTTTCGAACGATCCGGTGTCGCCGATCGCCCGGGTCACTGAGCGGCGTGCCGGGATATTGCCCTTGGCCAGCCCGTTCCATTCCACCGCTGCGCCGATGGACCTCTCACTCATCGTTCCCATCAACTCGACCGTGAAGCGGGCTGCGGCGTCGGGATCCACCCCACGGCTGTTCACTACGAATGCCCACCCGCCTAGCGCGGTGACCGACTGCCCACCGGGCGGGGACGGGAGTTGGAAGATGCCGTAAGGGTGGTCGGGGGCGTTCTGCCGCATCGCCTCGACCTGCCAGATGCCTGTCTGCCACATAGCCGCGTACCCGTTGGTGAAGGCGCTGACCAGGTCGCCCCCGGCCGGCAATGTGCGCGGTGAGGCACCGGATTGCACGGCCTCCTGGAACAGGCTCAGGGCCTGCACGGCGGCGTCGGAGTCGAAGTGCGGTGTGCCGCTTGCGGGATCGATCACGTCCCCGCCGCCCTGCCATATCCACGGGTAGAAGGTGAAGTTCTGGTAGTAACTCGGGGTGGTATCGAGGACCAGACCGGCACGCTGGCCACCGGTGAGTTCCCGGCCGAGGCCGAGCATGTCATCCCAGGTGCTCGGCAGGTCGCCCTCGGCCAACCCGGCCTCCTCGAACGCGGCGATGTCGTAGAAGATTGCGAGGGGTTCCTGCTCCATCGGTAGGCCGTACACGCGCCCGTCGACCATCCGGGTTGCCAGCGCGTCGGGGTAGAAGTCGTCGATAGCCTCTTGCGTCAGGTATGGCGTCAGGTCCGTGAGCACGCCGCCGTTGTAGTAGCGCAGGAAGTCGCCGGGGGAGATCAGGAAGATGTCCGGGCCCTCGTCGGCGGCAAAGGCGGTGGTGATCCGGGTGTTGGTGGGATCGGTGTACCCGGGGATGTGCACCATGTCCACCGGGCGCTCGCCCGCCTCCGCCCAGCGTCTGGTGGCGTTCAGGAACCAGTCGCTCTGGGCGATCACGTTCGGATCGCCCGCACGCTGGGGGGAATAGTTGTTCCAGAACTGCATCGGCCGTGAGGCCGAGGCGTCAGAGCAACTGCTCAGCGCCCAGGCTGCGCCGAGGCTGCCGAGTGCGCCGGCTCCCAGGCGGAGCGCGTTTCGTCGGCTCATTGTCGTCGTCATCGATCGACTCCAGAAGGAGGTTGCCAGTCGGTCAGTGACATCGCGGTGAAACCGATGCCGTCACACAGCGGCAGGTATCCAGACTGTGCGAGTAATCGATTACACGCTAGAAGCGAGACGTCCGACTGTCAACGCCTTGACCCGGCCTCATAAGGTTGCGCGGGTGAAGCATTCGGAATTCTGGTCCGCCATGACCGACACCTTCGGCAGTTATGCCGCATCGCTGGCCAAGGACATGGTGCTGGGGCCACTGGGTGGGCGGACGGCGCAGGAGGCCCTGGACCAGGGCACGTCCCCGCGCGAGGTCTGGGCGGCGATCTGCGTGGTCAACGACCTGCCCGAGCACGTGCGTTGGCACCACCGCCAACCTCAGGCGCGCAAGCGGTAATCTCACGCGGCGAATCCGCACATCCGGCTTCCGGCGCTGTCCTAGTGAACCGGTGTCCACCGTGCTCCCGCCGAATCTTCCCGACGACATCGACCTGGCTCCCGGCACCGAACTGGGTGGCTCTGCTCGCTCCCGGGTGAGCCGGCACCGGGTGAACCAGGCACCGGCGCAGTGGGGGAGCAGCGTGGTCGTCAAGACCTTCCTGGCCCCGGAGGGTGGCTCCCCGGACGAAGCCGATGCCGGCGCGGGCGCCCACACCGAGGGCTTCCTGCGCGAACGCGCCGGGCTGCGCTACCTGCCGGGTACCCCGGCCCTGCTCGCCGAGGACGCCCCGAACACCACCTTGGTGATGGAGGACATCGGCGCGGCCCCCACCCTGGCGGACCTGCTCGTGCGTGACGACCCGGGTGCGGCCTGGGCCGCCTGCCTGCGCTGGGCCCGGGCGCTGGGCGGCCACGTGGTGGCCGATCCCGACGTGCTGGCGCAGTTCCGCGCCGACCTGGGCCCGGCCGAGGAGACCAACCGCCGCCTGATTGCCGCGCTGCCGGGCGCTGGGCTCGATGCGATGGCGGACTGGGGCGTGCGCCACGCCGAGGCGGCGCGGGCCGAGATCTCCGAGGCGCTCACAGCGCTGCTCGGCGACTCCACCCGCGAGGTGATCTCAGCCGGAGACACCTGCCCGGACAACGCGGTGCTGACCGAACCTGCGGTGCGCTTCCTGGATACCGAGGGCACCGCGGTACATCCGGTAGCCATCGACGCCGCCTACGCACTGCAGCCGTTCAGCAGTTGCTGGTGCGTGTTCACTCCGCCGTCGGGGTTGCGCGAGGCGATGCTGGCCGAGTTCACCGCGGGCGCGTCGGGGCAGCTTCCCCAGCTCGCGACCGACCCGCACTGGCCCGCTCAGGTGCGCGGCGCCGTCGTCATCTTCACCGTGGTCTCGGCCGCGTGGCTGCTTCCTTCGGCCCGGACCAAGGTGGCCAGCATCGGACCCGCCGGTGCGCTGGCGCCGAATCATCGCCAACTGCTGGTGAGCCGGTGGCGCCAGGTGATCGCCGAGGCCGCCGATGACTTCCCCGATACCGCCGCGGCGGCCGATGAGGCGATCACCCGGGCACTGCGGGAGTGGGGTGGGAACGGTGCGCTGAACCTGCCCGGATACCCGGCATGGCGATGACGCCCAGGCAAGCAAGGTAGGTTGCTAGCAGTGCCGACGATGTCCTACAGTGCCAGGCATGCCCCTCATCGAAGCCCGCAACCTGGTCAAGACCTTCGGTGACTTCACCGCCGTGGATGGCATCGACGTCACGGTGGAGGCGGGGGAGTCCTTCGGCTTCCTGGGACCGAACGGGGCGGGCAAGACCTCGGCGATGCGGATGATCGGTTGCACCTCGCCGGTGAGCGGCGGCACCCTACGCGTGCTCGGGATGGACCCGGCCGGCGACGGCCCGGACATCCGCGCCCAACTGGGCGTGGTCCCGCAGCAGGACTGGCTGGACACCGAACTCAAGGTCGCCGAGAACCTCCTCGTGTACGGTCGCTACTTCGGGCTGTCCCGCGCCGAAGCCGCCCGCCGGGCCGGCCCGCTGCTGGAGTTCGCCGATCTGACCCACAAGGCCGACGCCGTCGTCGAGAGCCTGTCCGGCGGGATGAAGCGGCGCCTGACCATCGCTCGTGCCCTGATCAACGAACCGCGCCTGCTGCTGCTGGATGAGCCCACCACCGGGTTGGACCCGCAGGCCCGGCACAACCTGTGGCAGCGCCTGTTACAGCTCAAGCGCTCCGGGGTCACCCTGGTGCTGACCACTCACTACATGGACGAGGCCGAACAACTCTGCGACCGACTGGTGGTGATGGACGCCGGACGGATCGTGGCCGAGGGTTCACCGCGCTCCCTGATCGCCCAGCACGCCTCCCGGGAGGTGCTGGAACTGCGGTTCGCCGAACACGACGACGACGTCGTCGGCCAGGTGCGCGATCTCGCCGATCGCGTCGAGGTGCTCGCCGACCGGGTCCTGCTCTACGTCCGCGACGGCGACGCGGCCCCTGGAGACGGTGACCGCACGCGGCATCCACCCGGCGGCCACGCTGGTGCGCCGGTCCAGCCTGGAGGACGTCTTCCTGCGGCTGACCGGGCGGAGCCTGATCGAATGACCAGCCCGGAAGACGGCCCCGGTGCCGGCGCGAGCCTCCCTGCCGATCCGACGCGCCCGGTCTCCTCGTCCTCGTTCTCCGGCTGGCGGGCGGTGCTGACGTACTGGTTGATGCGCTACCGGCGGATCTGGCCCTCCACCGTGGTCTCCTCCTTCCTGGCCCCGCTGATGTACCTGGCCGGCCTGGGCTACGGGCTCGGGTCGCTGGTGGACGGCCCCGGCGGTGGCGCGATCAACGGCGTGGCCTACGTCGCGTTCGTGGCCACCGGGCTGGTCGCGGCCCAGACGATGATGACCGGCTCCGGGGAGGCCACCTACAACGTGCTGGCGCCGATCAAGTGGACCTACAACTACTACGCGATGCTGGCCACCCCGATCAGGGTGGTGGACCTGGTGCGCGGGCAACTGGTCTACATCCTGATCCGGATGACGATGGTGGCCGGGGTCTTCACCGCGGTGGCCACGGCGCTGGGGGCGATGAACGGGGTATGGGTGCCCGCCGTCGTCGTGGTGGCCGTGCTGACCGGGATGGGCTTCGCGGCCTGCACCTTCGCCTACTCCGCCGGGATCACCGACTCCGGGCAGGGCTTCAATATCCTGCAGCGCTTCGTCATCATGCCGATGTTCCTGTTCTCCGGGACGTTCTTCCCCCTGGAGCAGTTGCCCACCGGGCTGCAGGCGGTGGCATGGGTGTCGCCGCTGACCCACGCGGTGGCGCTGAACCGGGCGTTCGGGCTGGGGCCGGACTCCCCGCTGTGGTTGGAACCGTGGCGGTTCGCGGTGCATCTGGCGGTGCTGGTGGCGATGATCGCCGTCGGCTATGCCCTCGCGGTGCGCCGACTGACAAAGCGGATGGTGGTGTGATGATCGCGCTGCTGCTGCGGCCGTGGGCACTGGTCGAACGCAACGCGCGGGCGGCCGGCCGGGCGGTGTTCACCTATGTCTCCGGCTTCCTCGAGCCGGTGTTCTACCTGTTCGCCCTGGGGGTGGGCATCGGGACGCTGGTGGGCACCATCGACGTCGACGGGGAGGCGATGTCCTACGCGGTCTTCGTTGCCCCGGCGATGATGGCCACCTCCGCGATGAACGGGGCGGTGATGGACTCCACGTTCAACGTGTTCGGCAAGATCAAGGACGCCAAGCTCTATCACTCGGTGCTCACCACCCCGCTGAGCCCGCGCGATGTCGCGGTGGGGGAGATCGGTTGGGCGCTGTTGCGGGGGTTGGTGTACTCCGTGGCGTTCCTGTTGGTGGCCACGCTGTCGGGGTTCGTGCTCTCGGCCTGGGCGGTACTGGCGATCCCGGTCGCCTCGCTGATCGGGCTGGCGTTCGGCTCGGTTGGCATGGCCGCCACCACCTACATGCGTTCATGGAATGACGCCGACTACGTGCAGCTGGCGATCCTGCCGCTGTTCCTGTTCTCCGCCACGTTCTTCCCGCTGAGTACCTATCCGCCGGCCCTGCAGTGGGTGGTCCAGGCGACCCCGCTCTACCACGGGGTAGAACTGATCCGGAGCCTGACCACCGGAGCAGTGCACGCCGGTATGTGGGCGCACGTGGCCTACCTGGCGGTGATGAGCGCGCTGGGTCTGTGGGCCGCGACCCGGCGGATCGAACGGCTGCTGCTGACCTGAGCGGGGCCCACGATCGTGCTCTGCGTCGTGGTCAATCCGCGCGTTCGGCGTGTCGGACTTACCTCGAACACGCGTTCGTCCTAGGCTGTCCACAGGACGCGGACGGTGCGGCCCTGGATCCACACGCTGGATCCGCAGCGCACCGGATGTCAGTGGTCGGACATAGCCTCGTTCCACGCCCCATCAAGCCACCCGGAGAGGGTGGTGGCGAACAGACCAGCCCTTGCACATCCGGCGGAGAGACCGCCCAGAACCGAAGGTGACACACCATGGCTGTTTCCGCAGCAGATCGCACGAACGCAGATCGCACGAAGGCCCTTGACGCCGCTCTCGGCCAGATCGACCGCGCCTACGGCAAGGGCTCGGTGATGCGGCTGGGTGATGACACCCGTCCGCCGGTAGAGGTCATCCCGACCGGTTCGATCGCCCTGGACGTGGCCCTGGGCATTGGTGGCCTCCCGCGGGGCCGGGTCGTCGAGGTCTACGGTCCGGAGTCCTCCGGTAAGACCACCGTGGCGCTGCACGCGGTGGCCAACGCCCAGAAGAACGGGGGGATCGCCGCATTCATCGACGCCGAGCACGCCCTGGACCCCGAGTACGCCAAGAGTCTGGGGGTGGATACCGATGCGCTGCTGGTCTCCCAGCCGGACACCGGCGAGCAGGCCCTGGAGATCATGGACATGCTGATCCGCTCCGGCGCCCTGGACATCGTGGTGATCGACTCCGTCGCAGCCCTGGTCCCCAAGGCCGAGATCGAGGGCGAGATGGGCGACTCCCACGTGGGCCTGCAGGCCCGGCTGATGTCCCAGGCGCTGCGCAAGATCACCGGCGCGCTGTCCTCCTCGGGGACCACCGCCATCTTCATCAACCAGCTCCGCGAGAAGATCGGGGTGTTCTTCGGCTCACCGGAGACCACCACCGGCGGTAAGGCGCTGAAGTTCTACTCCTCGGTACGCATCGACGTGCGCCGGATCGAGACCCTCAAGGAGGGCACCGATTCGGTGGGTAACCGCACCCGTGCCAAGGTGGTGAAGAACAAGATGGCCCCGCCGTTCAAGCAGGCCGAGTTCGACATCCTCTACGGCATGGGCATCTCCCGCGAGGGCGGGTTGATCGACCTCGGCGTGGAGCACGGGATCGTGCGCAAGTCCGGTGCCTGGTACACCTACGAGGGCGACCAACTGGGTCAGGGCAAGGAGAATGTGCGCCGCTTCATGAAGGACAACCCCGAGTTGGCCGACGAGATCGAGACCAAGATCAAGACCAAACTCGGGGTGGGCATCAAACTCGAGGTGGTGCCGGAGTCCGCCGAGGCGGTCGACTTCTGAGTATCGGATGCCTTCCTCCGAGCGAGCCGACGCCGGTGACCTGATGCGCCGTACGCGTACCTCCCGTGGCCGGGTGAGTGAAACCCCGGCCACGGGCGCGGCGGCGGTTGATTCCGAACCGGAAGCGGAGTCGGTGGCGCGCGCGATCGCGTTGCGCCTGCTGACCCACTCCCCGCGTTCCCGTTCGCAACTGGCCGAGGCGATGGCCAAGAAGGACGTCCCCGAGGCGGTGGCCACCAAGGTCCTGGACCGGTTCACCGAGGTGGGCCTGATCAACGACGCCGAGTACGCGCAGATGCTGGTGCGCAGCCGTCAGTCCGAGCGGGGGCTCGCCCGCAGGGCGCTGGCGCTCGAGCTGCGACGCAAGGGCATCGGCAGTGAGGATGCCGAGGCTGCGTTGAGTTCGATCGAGCCCGAGGACGAGGACGAGGAGGCGCGGCGCGGGCCCTGTTGCGCCGCAAGGCCCGGTCTTCCCAGGGCCTGGATCCGACTCGGCGCCGTCGGCGTCTGATGGGCATGCTCGCCCGCAAGGGCTACCCGGCGGGGTTGGCACACCGGCTGATCAGCGAACTGCTCTGGGATGAGCAGGCCGAGGACGGCGTCGACCAGGGCGACTCCGACCCGGACGGCACCGCCGAGAGTTTCCTGGAGAGCCCGTGATCTGCCTAGGGTGAGTCATGGCTGATCCGCAGATCTCACATTCATCCGACCAGCAGCAGTTCGTGGCGACCGCCGGTGGTGAACACCTCGGGCGCCTGGAGTACGAGCGCCGGGCAGACGTGGTGGCCCTTCGCCACACCCTCGTGGAGCCGGCCGCGGAGGGCCGCGGTGTGGGTTCGGCCCTGGCGCGCACGGCGCTGGACTGGATCCGCGCCGAGGGGCGCCGGGTGGACCCGGTGTGCCCGTTCGTGGCGGCCTGGATCGAGCGTCATACCGACTACGCCGACCTGGTGGTCTCCGAGGGCTAGGAGGCGGCAGCCGGTCAGGCGTCCCTGGGATTGAGGGTGGCGGCGATCCCACCGGGCAGCGTGGCGCGCTGGCCACGCTCGCGGAGCCGCTTCTCCACGAAGGTGGCGATGCGGGTGAGGGAGAAGTTCAGCACCAGGTAGATCGCCAGCACCGCCACGAAGAACGGCAGACGGGTTTCGTTGCCGAAGAAGTTCCAGTTGACCTGTCCGGTTCGCAGCAGTTCGGTGTAGCCCACGATGAAACCGATCGAGGTGTCCTTCAGCAACACCACCAGTTGCGCGATCAGGCTGGGCATCATGACCCGGACTGCCTGCGGCAGGGTGATGATGAAGAAGTTCTGGAACCAGCTCAGCCCGATGGCCATCCCGGCCTCGCCCTGACCCTTGGCGATCGAGGCCAGACCGGCCCGCAGGATCTCGGCGAGGATCGCGGCGTTATAGACGATCAGCCCGAATGCCACAGAGACGTAGGCGCTGAAGTTGAAGACGAACAGCCCGAAGAGCATCAGGACCAGCACCGGGAGTCCGCGGGAGACCTCGATGAGGACCTTGGCGGGGACGCTGACGGCCTTCTTGGTCGAGGTGCGTAGCACCACCAGGATCAGCGCGACGAGCCCGGCAATGGGCATGGCCAGCCCAGCCGCGGCCAGCGTCCCCTGGATCAGGCCGGTCATGATGAGTGAGTTCCACCACACATCTGCCGCGGTGCTGTTCAACCCCCGAACGTTCGGTGGATCGATCAGCACCATCCAGCGCTCATCGAAGACCCCGTTGCGGTACATCGCGAACAGGCCCGCACCGAGGACCGCGAAGATCGCCAGCCCGGCGACCACCGACCACCGCCGCTGACGGCGCTTGGTCACCGGTCCGGGAATGTCGTAGAGAACTGAACTGACGTTGCTCATCGCGCGAAGGCCACCTTCCGCTCGATGTAGTTGGCGAGTAGCCCCGAGGGCACGGTCAGCGCTAGGTAGAACACGGCGATCCCCACGAAGATCCACAGGGCCGCCGGACCGGGGTTACCCAGCGCCAGCGTGCGGGCGGTGGAGGTCAGTTCCACCGTGGCGAATCCGGCCGCGATGGAGGTGTTCTTGATCATCGCGATGAGCACGTTGATGATCGGTGGCACCACGGTCCGCAGCGCCTGGGGGAGCACGACCAGATTCAACGACTGCCCGCCGGTCAGGCCGATCGCACGGGCTGCCTCGGCCTGTCCGACGCCCACACTGTTGATCCCGGAGCGCACCGCCTCGCACACGAACGCGGAGGTGTAGACCGAAAGCGCCACGATCGCCTGGGTACGTCCGATCGGGATCAGAATGTCCATCGTCAACAGCACGGCGGAGATGAACACGAAGATCAGCGTCAGCGGGGTGTTCCGCATGACCTCGACCCACGCCGTCGAGACCCAGCGCAAGGTGGACAGGGGGGAGACCCGCATCGCGGCAAGCAGGACTCCCACGACCAGTGAGATGATCCCCGCCGTTACCGACAGGTACAGCGTGGTGAGGAATCCGTTCCAGAACGCCGGCAGGTTGTCCAGGACAACATTCATGCCTCGTCCTCCCGATCCGACCCTTGACGGTCCGGAGCGCAAGCGCGCCCCGGACCGTCAAGGTGTGTCAACGTGGGCAGCGATCAGTACCTGTCGACGGCCGGGGGCTCCGGGAGCTCCAGCACCGTGCCGGCGGTGTTCTCCCACGCGGCCTCCCAGTTGCCGTTCTCATACGATTCCTCGATCACGTCGTTGATGAAATCGCGGAACTCGTCGTCGCCCTTGGCCAGGCCGATGCCGTAGGGCTCTTCGGTGAACAGGTCCCCGACGATCTTGAAGTCGTCCGGGCTCTCGTCCACGTAGCCGGCCAGGATCACGTTGTCGGTGGTGACGGCGTCCACCTGCCCGCTTCGCAGTGGGTCCAGGCAGTCGGTGTAGGCGCCGTAGGTGACCAGCTCGGCCTCCGGGTAGTTCTCGGCGATGTTCTGCGCCGGGGTCGACCCGTCCGCGGAGCAGACGCGCTTGCCGTCGAGGTCGTCGTCGCCGGAGATCTCGTCGTTGTCCATCGTCACCATCAGGGACTGACCGGCGATGTAGTACGGGCCGGCGAAGTCGACGACCTCCTTGCGGGTGTCGTTGATGGTGTAGGTGGCCACGACGATGTCCACCGATCCGTTCTCGATGAGGTTCTCACGCTGCGGGGTCTGTGCCTCCACGAACTCGGCTTCCACGCCCAGGGCGTCGGCGACGAGTTGGCCGATGGAGACGTCGAAGCCCACCGGTGTGCCGTCCGGGCCCTGCAGCCCGAACAAGGGCTGGTCGAACTTGGTGCCGATGGTGATGGAGCCTTGGTCGTGCAGCTGCTGCATCGTGCTGCCTTCGGGGAACTCCGTCGGGTCGACCGGCTCGCCCTCGGGAGCGCCGTCGTCCCCGTTGCAGGCGGTGAGCATCAGCAGCCCGGCTGCCGCCAGGGCGATCAATGACTTACGGGTGTTCTTCATCGTGGGTTTCCTCCTGTGGGTCGCACATGTCTGTGAGTGGAATGGGTGTTCAGGTCGGCGGCGACTAGTGGGTGAGGATCTTGCTCAGGAAATCCTGGGCTCGATCGGTCTGCGGGTCGGCGAAGAAGGTGTCCGGATCGGCAACCTCCACGATCTGGCCCTCGGACATGAAGACGACGCGGTCGCCCGCCTTGTGCGCGAAGCCCATCTCGTGTGTCACGACCACCATCGTCATGCCCTCCTTCGCGAGGGAGACCATCACGTCGAGGACCTCGTTGACCATCTCCGGGTCCAGCGCTGAGGTGGGCTCATCGAACAGCATGACCTTGGGCCTCATCGCCAGGGCGCGGGCGATCGCCACACGCTGCTGCTGACCTCCGGAGAGTTGGGCCGGCATCTTGTCGGCCTGGTTGGCCACGCCGACCCGGTCGAGCAGATCCATCGCGACCTTGCGGGCCTCGGCGGTCTTCATCTTCTTGACCTTGATCGGCCCCAGCGTCACGTTCTCCAGCACCGTCTTGTGCGCGAACAGGTTGAAGGCCTGGAAGACCATGCCCACATCGGCGCGCAGCGCGGCCAGGGCCTTGCCCTCGGCGGGCAGTTCCTGGCCGTCCAGGGTGATCGAACCGGAATTGATCGGTTCCAACCGGTTGATGGTGCGGCACAGGGTGGACTTGCCCGAACCGGAGGGCCCGATCACCACCACCACCTCGCCGCGGTGCACGGTGAGGTCGATGTCCTTGAGCACGTGCAAGTCACCGAAGTACTTCTGCACGTCGCTGAGCACCACGAGCGGTTCACCGGCGGCTGCGGCCATATCCGAGGCCGGCGCCGTCAGGGCAGGCGGTTCCGGAGTCGCTTCTGACATATCTGCAACCTAATGCCTCGTACCCATCCGGGGGTCGGTACGCAGATCACGAATTGGACTCGATCCCCGCCCCCCGGGCTTCTCGCGCCCGGCCCGCAGCACCGTAGAATCGGGCCCTGTGAGTGTTGAAACCCCGCGCCGGTACATGGTGCGCACCCTGGGCTGCCAGATGAACGTGCACGACTCCGAGCGGATGTCGGGCATGTTGGAGCAGGCCGGCTACATCGATGCCGGCGGCCACAGCGGCTCGTTGCTGGAGCAGGCCGCCCGGGCCGACGTCGTCGTCATCAATACCTGTGCTGTACGGGAGAACGCCGCAGACCGCCTGTACGGGAACCTCGGCCAGCTCGCCTCCCTGAAGAAGGACCGCCCCGACTTCCAGATCGCCGTCGGAGGCTGCCTGGCCCAGCAGGACCGGGCCGGCATCGTCGAGCGCGCTCCGTGGGTGGACGTGGTCTTCGGCACCCACAACCTCGACGTGCTGCCAGTACTGCTGGAACGGGCCCGCCACAACGACGAGGCGCAGGTGGAGATCGAGGACTCGCTGAAGGTCTTCCCCTCCACGCTGCCCACCCGCCGGGAGAGTGCCTATGCGGCGTGGGTGTCGATCTCGGTGGGCTGCAACAACACCTGCACCTTCTGCATCGTGCCGAGCCTGCGGGGCAAGGAACGGGACCGGCGCCCTGGCGAGGTGCTCGCCGAGGTCGCCGCCGTGGTGGATCAGGGTGCCATCGAGGTGACCCTGCTGGGCCAGAACGTCAACTCCTACGGCGTGGGTTTCGGGGACCGGGGTGCGTTCGCGAAACTGCTGCGCGCCTGCGGTCACATCGAGGGCCTGGAACGGGTCCGGTTCACCTCCCCGCACCCGGCGGCGTTCACCGATGACGTGATCGATGCCATGGCGGCCACCCCGAACGTGATGCCCTCGCTGCACATGCCGCTGCAGTCCGGGTCGGATGTGATCCTGCGCGCGATGCGCCGGTCCTACCGGTCGGAGAAGTTCCTCGGGATCCTGGACCGGGTGCGGGGGCAACTGCCCGATGCCGCGATCACCACCGACATCATCGTGGGCTTCCCCGGGGAGACCGAGGAGGACTTCCAGGCCACCTTGGACGTGGTGGAGGCCTCCCGCTTCTCCAGCGCCTTCACCTTCCAGTACTCCCCGCGTCCGGGAACCCCGGCCGCGGACATTCCCGATCAGGTGCCGGCCGATGTGGTCGCCGAGCGGTACGCGCGATTGGTGAACCTGCAGCAGCGCATCTCCACCGAGGAGAACGCCAAGCAGGTCGAGACCGACGTCGAAGTGCTCATCGCGGAGAGCGAGGGGCGCAAGGACGCCGCCACAAAGCGGCTCTCGGGGCGGGCGGCGGACAACCGGCTGGTGCACCTCGGTCTGCCGGGGGGAATGCCCGACGACGACGCACCTCGCCCGGGCGACATGGTCACCGCGCGGGTGACGTCCTCGGCGCCGCACCACCTGATCGCCGACTCCGGTGTCCGGGGTGGCACGTTCGAGGTCCGGCGCACCTGCTCCGGTGATGCGTGGGAGGCGGCGCAGCGGGCCAGGGCCGCGGGCACCGTCCCGGCGGGCCCGGTCCCGGTGGGACTGGGGATGCCCAAGGTGCGCTCGCAGGCCTGAGCCGGGCGGGTACGCCGTGGTGCATCGGCACGGCTGCGTTAGAGCGGCACGGCTGCGCCGAGCACTTCACCGGCACGGCCTCGCACCACCACGTCGGCGAACCGGTCGAGCGGGGTCGGCTCGTCGTTGATGATCACCAGGCGGCCGCCGGCCTCGAGGGTCTCCAGCGGGAGGCCCGCAGCCGGCTGCACCTGCAACGAGGATCCCGCGGCGATGAGCAGATCCGCGGACCGGGCCAGGGCCAGGGCCGCCTCGATCACATCGGGGTCGAGCAACTGGCCGAACGAGATCGTCGCGGATTTCACCATCCCGGCACAGTCGGGGCAGCGCGGGTCGGGATGACCGGCGTCGACCTGCTCCATCGCCCATGCGTGCGGCGCCCGCCACCCGCAACCTTGCGGGCTGCCGGGAGCAGGATGGGTTCCGATGCACAGCACCTCCCGCGCGGTGCCGTGCAGTTCCAGGACGTTGACCGACCCCGCCTGCTGATGCAGGCCGTCGATGTTCTGCGTGATCACCCCGGCACAGCGGCCCTGATGTTCCAGGGCTGCCAGGGCGCGGTGGGCCGGGTTCGGTCGAGCATCGGCGTCGAAGAACTCCCGGCGCATCTGCCAGCTCTGCTCGCGCACCTGCGCATCGGTGATGAACCGGGCGAAGTCGAAGGTGGCCGGATCGTACGTGGTCCATACCCCACCGGCGGAGCGGAAATCCGGGATGCCCGACTCGGTGGAGACACCGGCGCCGGTGAAGCCGACGATCCGGTCGGCGGAGTCGAGCAGTGTCCGCAAATCGGCCTGCGCCGCGGGTTCCGGACGGTGGCTCATCATGAGCCCGTCAGCCCAGTTCGGGCTCGGTGGTGCCGTTCTGGAGCGCCTCGAGCGCCGAGTCCAGGCCCTTGGCGGTGGCGCTGAGACCCAGCCGGATCGCGGTGGTGAGTTGCTGGTCGGTGGCACCGGCGGTGAATCGACTGTGTAGACGCTGCGCAGCGCCAGGTTGCCCTCGGCGTTGGTGGTCCACAGCAACGTGGGCCAGACCTTCTCGCGGTGCCAGTTGTTGGCATAGGTGGCCAGGGCCGACTCGGCGTCCTTGGGCAGGGTGGTCGAGGCCAGTCCCAGGACCCGCAGCACGGTGGCCTTGCCCGCGGCCACCGAGATCTCCACGAGGTTGTCACCGAGCCGGGCGCGCAGGATCTGGTTCTCGGCCGGGGTCACGGTCACGCCGGCCGACTCGACCATTCGATGAAGACGGTCGACGGTTACCGGCGCGGGCCAGTCGCCGACGCCGGGTAGGTCAGTGGGGTCGATCATGCGGCACCTGTGGTCATCAAGGGGTCGGGGAACTGCTTATCCAACTGGGCGAAGAGGGACAGGCCGGCGCCGATACCCAGACGTATTGCCCGGGTGAGTTGCTGCTCGGACATCCCCGCCGAGATCGGCGTGGCCAGGTCGGCGGTGAACCGCATGGAGCCGTCGTCCATGACCTGGAGCAAGCACTTGGGCCAGGGGTTGCGGGTGTGGAAGTGGTTGATCAGCGCCATGAACTCCGCGCGGCGCTCGATGGTGATGGTGCGGCTCCATTGGCCCCGGATCTGCAGCACGTGCCGGGTCACGGTGAAAGTGAACAGGGAGCCGTTCCAGATCCCGGCCGGCTGGCCGTCGGGGCGGAGGAGGTGGTTGTGCCCCTTCTCCTTCAGCCAGGTCCGGATGCGCTCCGGGGTGACCGGATGGACCTCGGCGGCGGCGATGTCTTCCTCTGACAGTTCGAAGTCGGCCGCGTTGACGGGTTCCTCGGCGGGCGCCTGGTCTTCCTCGGAGGATCGGCCCTCGTCGGGGTCGTTGTCGGGGTTGCTCATCACCAATCAGCATAAGCCCGGGGGCGAGCGGTAGGTTGCCAGGGTGTCTGCGTCAGTGATCGCCATCGTGGGGCCCACCGCGACGGGGAAGTCTGATCTCGCCCTGGACCTGGCCGAGCAGCTGGGGGCTGAGATCGTCAACGCTGACGCGATGCAGTTCTACCGGGGCATGGATATCGGCACGGCGAAGGTGCCCGTCGCGGAGCGTAGGAGGATTCCGCATCACCAGTTGGATGTGCTCGAGGTGCACCAGGAAGCCTCGGTGGCTGCGTACCAGAAGTACGGCCGAGCGGACCTGGCCGCCATCGCCGCCCGGGGGCGCCGCGCCGTCGTCGTCGGGGGTTCGGGGCTGTATGTGCGGGCGTTGCTGGACGAGATGAGTTTCCCCGGCACCGACCCGCGGGTGCGTGCCGAACTGGAGGCCCGGGCCGAGGCCGAGGGCCCCGGCGTGCTGCACGCCGAGTTGGGCCGGGTGGATCCGGTGGCGGCCGAGCGGATCGATTCGCGCAACGCGCGCCGGATCGTGCGGGCGCTGGAGGTGATCCGCCTGACCGGGGAGCCGTTCAGTGCCAATCTGCCCGAGCACCGGTATGCGATCCCGGCGGTGCAGATCGGGTTGGAGATGCCAGCGGCCCGGCTCGACCAGCGGATCGATGCGCGGGCGGTGTCGATGTTCGAGGCGGGTCTGATCGAGGAGACCCGCGCACTGGTCGCCAACGGGCTGGAGCGTGGGCGAACCGCCAACCGCGCGGTGGGTTACGCCCAGGCCCTGGCCGTGCTGCGCGGGGAGTGTGATGTGGCACAGGCTGTGGCCGACACCGGCCTGGCCACGCGGCAGTTGGCCCGCCGGCAGATCAAGTGGTTCCGACGTGACCCGCGCGTGCACTGGCTCCGGGCCGGCGCCGGGGTGCTGCACCGGGCGCTGGGTCATCTCGAGACCCGTTCCGATGCACAGTAGGCTCCGGCGTATGGGTCCAGAACCACATCCGGTCTTCACCAAAGGTCATGGCACCGGCAACGACTTCCTCCTCTTCGCCGACCCGGATGACCAGCACACGCTGAGCGCCGAGTACGTCGTGGACCTGACGGACCGGCACACCGGGATCGGCGCGGACGGCGTGATTCGTGCGGTCTTGGTCAGTTCGGCCGGCGGGGCGCTCGCCGATGTGCCGGTCCGTGACGCCGAGTGGTTCATGGACTACCGCAATGCCGACGGCTCGGTGGCGGAGGTGTGCGGCAACGGCGTCCGGGTGTTCGTGGCGTACCTCATCGATGAGGGCCTGCTCGAATTTCCCGACGGTGCAGCCGTTCCGATCGCGACCCGTGCGGGGGAGTTGATTGTGCGTCGGGAGGGGGAGGAGTTCGCGGTTGACATGGGGACGTGGTCGGCGCCGGGCGGTTCTGAGGCGCTGCGAGCCGGGTCGGATGTGCAGGTGGAGGTCGCGGGACTCCGCGCTCCGCGGCCGGGGTTGCGGCTGTCCGTACCGAATCCGCATACCGTGATTGCTCTGACCGATCCGGAGGAGTTGGAACTGGCGGACCTGAGTAAGGTGCCGGTGGTCGATCCGGAACCGGCTGAGGGTACGAACGTTGAACTCGTGGTGCCGTTGGGCGAGCAGGATCTGGACATCGTCGACGAGGCCGGAAACGTGGTGGGGGCGGAGTCGGTCGGGGTGGTCAAGATGCGAGTGCACGAACGCGGGGTGGGGGAGACCCGGTCGTGCGGGACCGGCGCTTGCGCCGCAGCGCTCGCGGTCCGGACCTGGTTCGGGGAGGGGGCCCCGAACGTCTGGTACGTCTTGGTTCCTGGCGGGCGGTTGCGCGTGAGCGTGCTCGAGGACGGGCACGTGGAACTGGCCGGGCCGGCTGAACTGGTGGCGCAGGTTCACCCGTTCTGAGCCACTTCAGAAGGGTGGTGGGTCGTCCCGGCTGGGATAGGCGTGAGGTGGCCCAACTGACTCGGAGGACGACGGTGTCCTGACGGGACCGTTGCGCGTGCTCTGCCCATCGCCGTTGGCTCGCCCGGCACCGTTCGTCTCGTGCTTCCCCGGGGGTGGGAGCAGGTGAGTGCCGTCGTGGTCGGTGCGGTAGCGGTGCCCGGTAGGGGTGGTCCATTCGTGCACACCCGGGGTGGGGCTGTTATGGGTGAATCCGGCGTGGGTTTTCAACCGGTGGTGTTGGCGGCACAGGGGGTGCAGGTTCCACTCGGCGGTGGGGCCGTGAGGGAAGGGCACGCCGTGGTCGAGGTCGGCGTGCCGGGCTTGGACGTTGCAACCCGGGGCCACGCAGAAGGGCTGGTTGGTGATGACTTGTTCGCGCAGCCACGGTGGTGGTTCGTAACGTTTCGCGGTCACGTCCAGGGCCCGGTTGGTCAGGGGGTCGGTGACGAGGCGCTTCCAGGTGCCCCCGGCGGCGAAGGCGCGGGCCACTTCGGCCGGCACGGGGCCGTATCCTTCGAGGTCACCGGCGTCGTTGCTGGTGCCCATCAAGGTGGATAGGGGCACGGTGATGCGGATCTGGGCCCGGGCTCCACCCACGGTGCCCAGAGTGAACGGCGTCAGCACCTCACCAGGGTTCAGCGGACTGCCATCATGGCGGCCCCGCCCCCTGGCCGGTGGTGCCTCCTCGGAGGTGCTGAACACCGATGGGCAGGTGCACCCGTCACCAGCGCTCGCGCTGTCGTCACCGGTCTGGGCGTGCCCGGGCGTGGTGGCGCTGGGGCAGGGGCCGATGCGTCCGGTGGCCAGGGCCGTGTGGGCCATGGTGGTCAGGGCATCGGCACGCAGTTGGTCGAGGGTGCGCTCATCGCCGTCGTTCTTGGCTGTCCGCGCGCCCGCTTCCAGGGCGGTGTGCAACGCCATGGCATCGGTGGCCGGCCAGTAAATGCTGGTTGTGGCCATCCCATCGGGACGCACCCGCGGTGCACCCACTCGCCGCTCGGCCCGCGCCCGGGCGTGACGGGCGGAGAGATCCTCCGGATCCACCTCAGCCACCGCCGTGGCCACGTCCCGCTCCACCCGGGGCAAAGTGTTCAAACCTGCACCGGGTAACACCTGGTCGTGGACCTGCATCGCCACCTCTTCGGGCAGGTATTTGGTGGCCTGGACCAGCAGGTCCGCCTTGTCCGCATCGATGTCCCCCTCGCGCAGCGCCTGACCGACACCGATCCCGGTACCGGCGCGCATGGCCGCCCCGACGGCCACCAGCTTGGTCGCGCCCTGACGGGTCAACCCCACCCGGGCCCCCAACTGTGCTGCCGCGACCGACACCCGTGAGGGCGCCTCGGCCCGGCCCTTACCCAGGGCCAGCACCGGACGCAAGGACAACTCATGGGCCAGGATCCGCTGGTGATACGCGGCCAGGGCTTCCACCCGTCGCCACGCCGCCACCGCCTCGATCAACGTGTAAGCGTCCATCCCACTGGCATCCAGGCGCTCCAAGTCATACACAGCCTGCCAATCCCCACGCCGGCGGGCATGAGCCCCCACATCGGCCAGGTGCCCATCAGTGCGCGGGGCCACCCCCACCGGCAACCGTTCACCCCATGCCGGCAAGGGGAACACCCCCGTTGGATCCGGGTCTGCACACACCTGGGTGAAAACACCGGCAGCGATCAGATTGGCATCGACCAGTTCGTCCTCATCCAAGTCCGGAGCCTGCTCGTCGAACTCGCTCTCAGCAGCGGGGAAATGTGGATCCTGTGCCCATGCCTGCAGCACATGCGCGGGTGGGTCGTTGAACGCTGCGACCACCTCATCGGGCGCATCGAATCCAGGTGCCACCACCTCACGCCAACCCCGGGCTTCCAGTTCCGGCCCGGACGAGACTTCATCATCAGCCGGTTGAGGGATCTTCCACAGCGGCAACCGCCCACCCGGCCCCAACCCCCGCGAACCTCCACACTCGCACCTCGACCCCGACCCCGACGCGGATCCGGGCGTGGGCGCCGGCGCTGGCCGAGCACGGGTTCGTCCGTCAGCCGCTGGCCGAGCACGGGTTCGTCCGTCAGCCGCTGGCCGAGCACGGGTTCGTCCGTCAGCCGCTGGCCGAGCACGGGTTCGTCCGTCAGCCTCTGGCCGAGCACCGGTCTGCGCGTGAACCTCAGTTGCCTGCGCGGCATCAGCATCAGCACGCACAGCGCCCTCCGCCGGCTTCCCCTGCCGGCCGGGCCCCGCTTGCGGTACGTCGAACATGCGTACGAGTCTACCGTGGGCCACCGACAACCACCAGACCCAGACGCCAGAAATCGCAGAAATATGCGCTCTCGGTAGGTCGGTAGGAAGGTCGCAGCAGCCTCCGAACCGAGGGCGTCTGCGACTCAGGCGCCGTCGGTCGGGCCGCGACCGCGCACCGTCAGCACCCGGAATCCCTTCGAACTGGCCAGGCGTTCCACCTCGAAGCCGAGGTCGGCCGCGATCCAACGCTGGAGCGAGTCCGACCCCAGGTTCTTCTGCACCACCAGGTGCGCCTGCGCGCCGGACCGCAGCCGAGGCAGCCACGCGCGGAGCAACCCGTGCAGCACAGCCTTTCCCACGCGAATCGGCGGGTTGGACCACAACTCATCGATGACCGGATCGGGCTCGGCCGTCAGCAAGGCATCGGGTGTGAAAGTCTCCACGTTGCCCAGCCCGAGCGTCCTGGCGTTCGCGGCCGTCAGCTCCAACGCACGCTCGTTGACGTCCACGGCCAGCACCCGTGCCTGGGGCGCGGCGCGCGCCATCGAGAGCGCGATCGGCCCCCACCCGCACCCCAGGTCCACCAGGACCCCGGACGCCGGCGGCTCGGTGACCGTGCGCAGCAGCACAGCGGTACCAGGATCGAGCCGGTCCCCGGAGAACACCCCCCGGTCGGTGTGCACCTCAACCTGCTCACCGCGAAGATTCACCGAGATCGTGCGCCGGCGCGCGGGGCCGGCCGTCGGGGACTCGAAGTAGTGCGCCACCCCGCGAGGATAGCCGCGCGGGGGTGACCGCCCATACTGACATGCGCGGTCGTGGCCCCGAGCGTGCCTCATCCCATGCGGCTTCGTGGATCGGGCCGGGGCATGCGAGATCACAAAGGCCCCCCGGATTCCATAGCATTTCCGCTATTCACCTCTATTCCATGTCGGTGATCAGGGCGCAGGTGTCCGGGCCGAGGCGTCGTGGCTCAACGCGGACCACCACTCCGGACCACACGCGCTCAGCGAAATCGGTTGGAACCCCAGCATGAGCGTGGGAAAGTGGAAACGACAGATTCCCCGGCCCTGGCGCGACCCGATCTCCCCAGCCAACCGGGACCGCGACGACAGGACACGATGACCAACACCCCCTCGCAGGACCGCCCAGTGGCAGAAGGACGTACCCACGCCACGAACGGCTCGCCCACCGATGACGTCGAGGATCGCGCCCAAGCCGTGGTGAACCGCATCCTGGCCCGCCACGGCACCGCCATCCAGGCCGACGACGCCGCGCCCAGCGAATACGACGGCGACCAGTTCGACGCGGAGGAACGCGCCGCGCTGAACCGCGTAGCCGGGCTGTCCACCGAACTCGACGACGTCACCGAGGTGGAGTACCGCTCGCTGCGCCTGGAGCGGGTGATCCTGGTTGGCCTGTGGTCCGAGGGCACCGTGGAGCAGGCCGAGGTCTCGCTGCGGGAGTTGGCCGCCCTGGCAGAGACGGCCGGATCGCAGGTGCTCGATGGAGTGCTGCAGCGTCGTCGTCATCCTGAACCGGGCACCTACCTCGGCTCGGGCAAGGCGGCCGAACTCGCTGAACTGGTGCACGCCACCGGCGCCGACACCGTGATCGTGGACTCCGAACTGGGCCCGTCCCAGCGCCGTGGCCTGGAGGACGTGGTCAAGGTCAAGGTGATCGACCGCACGGCGCTGATCCTGGACATCTTCGCCCAGCACGCCAAGTCCCGGGAGGGCAAGGCGCAGGTGGAACTGGCCCAACTGGAGTACCTGCTGCCGCGCCTGCGCGGGTGGGGTGAGTCGATGTCCCGGCAGGCCGGTGGGCAGACGGCCGGGGGCGCCGGTATCGGCTCGCGCGGACCCGGGGAGACCCAGATCGAGTTGGACCGTCGGCGGATCCGCACCCGGATGGCCCGGCTTCGACGGCAGATCGCCCAGATGGCCCCGGCCCGGGCCGGGCGGCGCCGCTCCCGCCGTGCCGGTGCGGTGCCCTCGGTGGCGATCGTGGGGTACACCAACGCCGGCAAGTCCTCGTTGCTGAACCGGCTCACGGACGCGGGTGTGCTGGTGCAGAACCAGTTGTTCGCCACCCTGGACCCCACCGTGCGGCGCACCGAGACCCCGGACGGGCGCACCTACACCCTGGCCGACACCGTCGGGTTCGTGCGGAGCCTGCCCACCCAGCTCGTCGAGGCTTTCCGCTCCACGCTGGAGGAGGTTGCCGAGGCCGACGTGATCGTGCACGTCGTGGACGCTTCCCACCCCGATCCCGCTGGTCAGATCGCCGCGGTGCGCGATGTGCTGCGAGAGATCGAGGGCAGTTCGGAGATCCCCGAACTCGTGGTGCTGAACAAGGCCGACCTCGCCGATGCCGAGACCATCGCCGCGCTACGCACCCGCGAGCCCAGCGCCGTCGCCGTCTCCGCGCGCACCGGCGCGGGCATCGGGGAACTGCGCGAACACATCGCCTCCGAACTTCCCCGCCCGGCGGTGGAGGTGGATGTGCTGGTTCCCTATGAGCGCGGCGATCTGGTGCACCGGGCCCACGTGGCCGGAGAGGTGATCAGTACCGAACACACCGAGGACGGGACCCGGCTGCACGCACGGGTCGACGGGGCGCTGGCGGCAGACCTGGATGCTGCCGTCGGCGGATGAGCCCCGACGACGCCGGCAGCGACGCGGGCGGTACCGTTCCAACCGACGACGACGTGAGTCGCCCCGATCCGCCATCGCACCTGGATACCGTGCTCGATGAGGTCATCGCGGCGATGGGCGGCGCCCGCCGGGAGGGCCAGCACCAGATGGCCACCGAGGTGGCCGCCGCGCTGGCCGGCGCCGAGCACCTCCTCGTCCAGGCCGGCACCGGCACCGGTAAGTCGTTGGCGTACCTGATCCCGGCGCTGCTGCACGCGGTCGGCAACGAGGAACGGACCATCGTCTCTCCCCGCCACCCTGGCCCTGCAGCGCCAGGTGCTCGGACACGACCTGCCGCTTGCCGCGGAGTCCCTACGGCGGCACCTGCCCCGGGAGCCCCAGGTGGCGCTGCTGAAGGGATGGCACAACTACCTGTGCCTGCACAAGGTGGCCGGTGGCTACCCGGCCGACGACGAGGGCACCCTCTTCGATGCCGCAGCCGCGGCCCCCTCGGCCGCCGAGGAGCACCCCGAGGGCCAGGACGACTCCCTGGGCGGACAGGTGCTGCGGTTGCGCAGGTGGGCCGAGGAGACCAGCACCGGGGACCGCGACGATCTGGTGCCCGGGGTCAGCGACCGGGCCTGGCGGCAGGTTTCCCTCACCTCCCTGGAGTGCCTGGGGCAACGCTGCCCGCTGCTGAACGACTGCTTCCCCGAACACGCCCGCCGCGCCGCCCGTGAGGCGGACCTGGTGGTGACCAACCACGCGATGCTGGGGATCGCCGCCTCGGGTTCCCCGAAGGTGCTGCCCGAACACCAGGTGCTCATCGTGGACGAGGCGCATGAACTCGCCGACCGGGTCACCGCCCAGGCCACGGTGGAGTTGTCCGCCGCGTCCGTGGAACGCACCGCCCGGCTCGCCCGCCGTCACGCCGGGATCGCGCTCTCCGCCCTGGAGGATGCCGCCACCCATCTGCGCACCAACCTTGGTCTGGTGCCCGAGGGCCGCCTGCCCCAGGGCCTGCCGGCCGAACTGGTGCCCACGGTGCGCTCCATCGCCGAGGCGTGCCGTGAGGCGATGACGGCGGTGCGCACCGAGCAGACCCAGGGCCAGGGCAAGGCCGAGGAAGCCGGTGGCCGAGCCATGGCGACGTCGGCGCTGCTGGTGCTGTTCGAGATCGCCGAACGCCTGCTTTCCGACAGTGTGGCGGAGCGGATCGACGTGCTCTGGTGCGAGCGCGGGCGCGCACCGGGGGAGGGTTCGCGGCTGAAGATCGCACCGCTGGACGTGGCCGGCCCGATCGCCTCCGAGCTCTTCGCCGAGCGGGCCGCGGTGCTCACCTCGGCCACCCTCGCCCTCGGTGGTACCTTCGACCACGCCGTGCGCAGCGTCGGGATGGGCTTCGGGCCCCACCGGGCCGTGCAGGTGTCCTCCCCGTTCGACTACGGCAAGCAGGGCATCCTCTACGTGGCCTCGCACCTGCCGCCGCCGGGCCGCGACGGCACGGCCCAGGAGGCCCTGGACGAACTCGCCGGACTGATCGAGGCCGCCGGCGGGCGCACCCTCGGGCTGTTCTCCTCCCGACGCGGTGCGCAGGCTGCGGCCGAGGCGCTGCGGGAGCGGCTGGACACCGAGATCCTGTTACAGGGCGAGGACTCGATCCCGGCCCTGGTGCGCCGGTTCTCCGCCGAACCCGCCACCTCCCTGTTCGGCACATTGTCGCTGTGGCAGGGCGTGGACGTGCCGGGGGAGGCATGCCAGTTGGTGGTCATCGACCGGATCCCGTTCCCGCGCCCCGATGACCCGATCCGCCAGGCGCGCCAGGAGGTGGTGGCTGCCGGAGGTGGCAACGGCTTCATGGCGGTGGCTGCCAGCCACGCGGCTCTGCTACTGGCTCAGGGCGCGGGCCGGCTGGTGCGTGGGGTGGCCGATCGTGGCGTGGTGGCCGTGCTCGACCCCCGGCTGCGAACGGCGCGCTACGGCAGTTTCCTGGCCAAGTCGCTCCCGCCGCTGTGGCCCACCACCGACGGTGACCTGGTCCGGGCCGCGCTGCGCAGGCTGTCCGGTGGCGGGGACGCACCGGCATGACGTCCGGTTTCCGCGTCCGGCCCTACCTGCACGCACCGAGCAGCACCGGCATGACGATCATCTGGTTCTCCCACACCGATGAACCCGGAGAAGTCGTTGTGACCGGCCCGGGCGCGCCCGGGCCGGTCACGTCCCGACCCGAGGCCCTCGACGTGCTGAGCCCTACCGAGGCCGAGCGCACCGAGCACATCGAGGGTCTGGCGCCCGGCTCCTGGCTGTACCCGGACGGGAACGTCCGCCACGTCGTCGTCCTGACCGGCTTGCGGCCACACACGCGGTACACCTACGCGGTCGCCCAGGATGGCGAGCAGTACCGTGCCGCCTTCCGCACCGCTCCCACCGACGGGTCCTGGCAGCAGATCCACCTGGTGGCGCTGTCGGACTCCGAGACCGCTCCGGCCGGGCGGGTGACGCATCGCTCCTGGCCGGCCGGCCCCGGCGGGGAGTCCCGTCCCGACCCGCACGGCTTGTGGCGGGAGGCCTTCGGCGTGGCGGAGCACACCGCCGGCCGGCCCGTGCTGCGCTACCCGCTCACCAAGGCGGAGGGCTACCGGGCGGTGGTGAGCATGATCGCCCAGGAGGAGGCGGACCTCATCCTGCATCCCGGTGACCTGGTCGGCGGCGGGGGATACCAGCCCGCCTGGGATGAGTTCTTCACGATCAACGCCCCCTCGGGCCTGCTCTCGCGGGCACCGCTCCTGCCTGCGCTGGGAAACTGGGAGAACTTCGGCGCCCGCAACGGCCGGTACGGCACGCCGTCGGACCGTTCCCCGGTGGTGCGGGCCCGGGCCAAGTACCACGCCCACTTCCCGGGCCCGGACGGGTCGCGGGGCCGGGGCTACTACCGCCTCGACCACGGACCACTCACGATCCTGACGCTGGACTCCTCGAACGGGGAGCCCGACGACCATCGGTCCCGTTACGTCCGGCCCCTCACCGGGCGGGCCTACCGGGGCCCGGGCACCGATACCCAGGACCACTTCACCGCAACGGAGTACACCGCCGCCGGTGGCACGGACCTGAACGACATCGCCCCCGGCAGGCCGCAGTGGCGCTGGGCCGAAGAGAATCTGGCCGACGCCCGGGCGCAGGGCCGGATCATCCTGGTCCAGTTCCACCACGTGCCCTACTCCAGCGGTGCGCACGGCCTACCGATGGATCACGAGTTCTCTACCGGTCAGGGCGGAACCCCGATGCGCAGGTTCCATCGGGATGTTCAGTGAATTCGGCGTGGCCGCGGTGCTCTGCGGGCACAGTGAACTGTTCGAGCGCTCGGTGGTGCCCGACGGCGACGAAGGCTCACCCGGGGTGCTCTACTACGACGTCGGTGTGGCCGGGGACAGCCTGGGTGGCGAACTGCGAGGGGGTGATGGGGAGCTCCTGCGGTACAACCCGCACCGGGCCTGGACGGCCGACCAGGACGCTCCGGAGCGCTGGGAGGTGGCCGGCGACGGCAACCCGGTGCTGCGTGAGGGTGGCAAGCACTACGGCTACCTGGACATCAACCTCGAGCGCACCGGGACCGGAGCGCGGTTGACGCTGCAACCGATCCACGCCTTCCCGGTCCTGGACTCGCAGTACCGGGTGCTCCGGATCGAGCGACGCACCTACGACGACGAGGTGTGCCTGCGGATCGGACCGGACGGGCGGGTCACACCGAGCGCAGGACGCTGACCACCCGGCCCAGGATCTGGGCGTCGGATCCCTCGATCGGGGAGTAGGCGGAGTTGGCCGGCATCAGCCAGACCTCGCCCTCGGTGCGCTTGAGCGTCTTGACCGTGGCCTCACCGTCGATCATCGCCGCGACGATCTCACCGTTCTCGGCCACCGGCTGCTGACGCACCACGACGAAGTCGCCGTCGCAGATCGCGGCGTCGATCATCGAGTCGCCGGTGACCTTGAGCAGGAACAGGTCGCCGTCGCCGACCAATTGGCGCGGCAGCGGGAAGACGTCCTCCACCGACTGCTCGGCCAGCACCGGGCCGCCCGCCGCGATCCGCCCGACCACCGGGACGTAACTGGGCGAGGCGTCCACCTGCTCATCGGAGTCGGTGCTGAAGAACTGTTTCGGGCCGCGGGCCGAAGCCGGTGCCGGGCTCTCTTGCGCCGGCGCCGTGCCGTGGGGATCCAGGATCTCGATCGCGCGGGTGGAGATCGGGTCCCGGCGCAGGTACCCCTTTTCCTCCAGGACCTGGAGCTGGTACTTCACCGATGACGGGCTGGCCAGGCCCACGGCGGTGCCGATCTCGCGCATCGTCGGCGGGTACCCCTTGGTCTCGATGTTGGTGCGGATCGAGTCCATGATCCGCTGTTGCCGGGCGGTCAGACCGGGGGAGTGGCCGGTCTGGTCCGGGTGCTGCCGGCTGGTGTCCTTGGGTCCCTCGGCCATCGTGTCCTCCTGCGGTTCGGTGCGGTTGCGAGCGGCTCTGCCATGGTCCCGTCACCGCGATGTCAGGGGTCGGTGGTGGGGTGTTCCCCATGACGTTCCTAAGCCTAGGCGTTACGGCGCCGAACAGGAAACATCTGTTCGACTGGCGTGTCGACGCTATCGAACGGCTGTGTTACTGTCCATACATGTGTTCGCAGAACATCAGTTCGAGGGTCGGTCGGTTGCCGGTCCCGGACGTGGCCCGAGGAGTAATCCGATGAGTGCACTGGCGATCCACCCCAGCCCCTCGACCCGGCGGGCCGCCCTGCGGCGGTCGCGGACGCGCCCCTGCTGGCACGCCGGCCCTGCACGTAACTCGACCTGTCACCTCCCGGTTCCCGCAGTCTTCTCGGCGCCCGGAGCGGCTCCGGCCCCGGAGGCCCCGAAGGCTACGCCGCAGAGCGACGTGCCGCGGGCCCTCGTACCCCAGCAGACCGAGGGCTCGGGCGGCCGGACCCGTCCCGTGACGCCCCTGGTGACGGCACCGGTTCGCCCGACGGCTCCGGTTCGCCCGGCGGTACCGGTTCGTCCGGCGGCGCCGGTGCGCCCGGCCAGGGCGCGCGAACACGCCCCCCTGCGGCTGACCACCCGCGGACGGCGGGTGCTGGTCGCGCTTGGCTTCGCGCTGGCGATCGCCGTGGGCGGCGGGCTCGGCACCCTGCTGGCGCCAGAGGCGCAGACGCCGGCAGAGGTCTCCACCGTGGTGGTCCAGCCGGGCGAGAGCCTGTGGGTGATCGCGAGTGAGATCGCCGATCCGGGGCAGGACGTGCGCCAGGTGGTGGAGACCATCCGCGGCATGAACGGGCTGGAGCGCTCCACCGTGCACGCCGGCCAGGAGTTGAGCGTCCCGCAGGGCTGAGGAACCCGCTGGAGGGCGACGTCCCACACCGGTAGCCAGATGTGGCATTGTGTGTGCACCGAGCACGCCGTCACCAAGCCGGGAAGGGACGCGCCGATGCATTGTCCGTACTGCCGTAACCCCGACTCGCGGGTGGTGGACTCCCGCACCGCCGACGACGGCGGCAGTATCCGCCGCCGCCGGCACTGTCCCGAGTGTTCGCGCCGCTTCACCACGGTGGAGAGCACCAGCCTCACGGTGATCAAGCGATCGGGGGCGATGGAGCCGTTCAGCCGGGAGAAGGTCGTGGCCGGTGTGAGCAAGGCGTGTCAGGGTCGCCCGGTCTCCGCCGATGACCTGGCGCTGCTGGCCCAGCAGGTGGAGGAGTCCATCCGCGCCACCGGCGTGGCCGAGATCGACTCCCACGAGGTCGGATTGGCGACCTTGGGGCCGCTGCGGGCGCTGGACGAGGTGGCGTACCTGCGCTTTGCCAGCGTCTACCAGAACTTCACCTCCCTCGAGGACTTCGAGGCCGCGATCACCGCGCTGAAGTTGGACCGCAATCCTGCCTCGGAGCAGTACGCCTGAGGGTGCATGGCCGGGGTTTATCCGCTGGCGTGTTCGCGCCGGACCCGGCAAGGTTGCGGATGAGCCACCCCGGTCCCGGTCCGTGGTGAGTTCAGGGAGGACTGTTGATGTCATCGAAGAAGAACGGATCCGAAGGCCCCGATCGGCTGATGGCCGATGCCAAGGCGAAGATGCGCGAGGCGCTCGATCGCAAGAACGCGGGTGACCACCCCACCGCAGATGGAGTCCGGAACACCGGTTCGGTGAACGGGCCGGAGGTGGTCGGCGAGCCCAAGCGGACATTCCGGCCGCGTAAGACCGGCTGAGTTCCTCGCTCGGCGCCCGGTCCGAAGCGTGCCTAGACCGACCCGTTGAGCTCGCGGACACTGTGGTGCCCCTCGATCTCACGAAGGTGGTCCCTTGCCTGCCGCGGCAGGGTGCCGCTGATGTCGGTCACCGAGTAACCCACGTCACCGGTGGTGGCGAGCATCTGGGAATCGATGTTCGCACCACCGGAGGACAACGCCTGGTTCACCGCGGCCAGCACGCCGGGCACGTTCCGGTGCAAGTGGGCGATGCGCTGGCGACCCGGCCCGGGCGTGTCCAACGTGAGCCTGGGCAGGTTCACGCTCAGGGCCGTGGAGCCCGAGCGCATGTAGTCGCGGAGTTTTCCGGCCACGAACACCCCGATGTCCTGCTGCGCCTCCTCGGTGGATCCGCCCACGTGCGGGGTCAGGATCACGTTGGGCAGCCCACGCAGTTCGGATTCGAACGGGTCGCCGTTGCGCTTGGGCTCGTCGGGGAAGACATCCACCGCGGCGCCGGCCAGATCCCCGGCCCTGATCGCATCGCGCAGGTGGGCGTAGTCCACCAGGAACCCGCGGGAGAGGTTGAGGAAGATGGCACCGTGCTTCATCCTGGCGAACTGCGCCGGCCCGAACATCCCGGCGTTCCCGGCCCGGCCGTCGACATGCAGGGTGACCACATCGGAGACCTCCAGCAGGGAGTCCAGATCCGGCATGCGGCGGGCGTTGCCGAGGGCGAGTTTCTCGGCGTTGTCGTAGAAGACCACCCGCATCCCCAGGGCCTCGGCGACGACGGAGAGTTGGGTGCCGATGTTGCCGTACCCCACGATGCCCAGCGTGCGCCCACGCACCTCGTGCGCACCGTTGGCGGACTTGTCCCACAGGCCCGCGTGCAGTGACTTGTCCTTCTCGGTCAACCGCCTGGTGAGCGCGATGATCTCGGCCAGGGCCAGTTCCACGACCGAGCGGGTGTTGGAGAACGGGGCGTTGAAGGCGGCCACCCCGTGGTGGACGGCGGCATCCAGATCGATCTGGTTGGTGCCGATGCAGAAGGCGCCGATCGCCTGTAGGTCCGGACTCCGCGACAGGACGCGTTCGGTGACGTTGGTCTTGGACCGGATGCCCAGGACGGACACACCTGCCAGGGCCTCGATCAGTTCGTCCTCGTCCAGGGAACCGGGCACGGTGGAGACGTCCGCGCCGGATCCCTCGAGTAGATCGAGTGCCAGGGGATGGATGTTCTCCAGGAGCAGTGCCTTGACCACGGTGCTCATCGTCCTTCTTCTTCCTCGCCGGTAGCCAGGCGTCTCACCTGTCGGACATCGGCTGGTCCAGTGCGGCTGCGAAACCGGCCGGCAGTTCCTCGGCGTGCACCACGTGCAGACGCTGGGTGGGCCGCGTCATCGCCACGTAGAGATCCGCGGGCTCGCCCTCGGCCAGGATCGCCGCGGGCTCGGCCACGATCACTCGATCGAACTCCAGTCCCTTGGCCCCGGCCGGATCCAGCAGCACCACTTGGGCGGCCAGGTCCACCGGTCCGGCCGGGATGTCCAGCATCCTGCTCAGTTCATCCTGGCGGGCTGTCGCGGTGATGACGGCCACGGTGCCGTCGCCCACGGCGGCCACTTCGTCCTCCAGCACCGCCGCCACGGTCTCACCGAGGCTGTCCGCTGCGGTCAGGACCAGTGCGTCGGGGACCTCGCGGGCCGATTGCAGGGGTGCCGGCGGGTGCTTCGGATCGGCGGCGGTCACAGCAGCCCGGGCCGCCCGCATCACCGAGGCCGGCGTGCGGTAGTTCACAGTCAGTTCGGCGACCCGCCAGTCCCGGCGGAGCATCGTGTCCAGGCGCTGGGACCACTCGCGGGTACCGGCGGGGGAGGAGGTCTGTGCGACGTCGCCGACCACCGTCATTGACCGGCTGGGGCAGCGCCGCAGCAGCGCCCGCCAGGCCATCTCCGAGAGCTCCTGTGCCTCATCGATCACGATGTGCCCGTAGGTCCAGGACCGGTCCCGGTAGGCGCGCTCGGCGGTGGTCAACTGTGGCCCCGACTCAGCGAACCGTCCCGCGAAGGTCTCCGCCGACACCAGATCGCGGGCAGTGACGGGATCGTCACTGCTACCGACCGAGGCGAGAACCTCCCGGGCGTAGGCGACCTCCTGCTCCCGGCGCGCGGCCTCCATGCGCGCCTGGGCGCGCTCGGTCTCGTCATCGGAACCGATGAGCTCGGCGGCCTCGTCGATCAGGGGGATGTCCGCCGTCGTCCACTCCGACCCGACCGGCCGCACCAGGGCCTCGCGGTCGGCCGCCGGCATCCGTCCGGCCACGGCTTCGAGTTTGTGGGGTTTGGCGAACAACTCGGCCACCAGGCCGGTAGCCGTCAGTGGCAGCCAGCACAGGTTCAACGCCACCCGCACGTCCCGGGCACTGCGGATCTCCTCGACCACCTCGGCCGGATCCTCCCCGGCGCCGCCGATCTGCTCCAGGTACTGGGTAGCCAGTGCGGTCAGCATCGCGCGGACGAACGTGACCCGGGCCCGGTTGTGCGGGTGCCCGGACCGTCGGGCGCGGGCCTGAGCCTCCCGCACCTCATCCGGCCGCAACTGCAGCACCACCGATCCCACCTTGAGTTCCTGGGGCCCCAGCACCCGCTGCTTGGCCCTGACCGCCCGGGAGATGATCCCGGCCCATGCGCGGCGCCCCTTGATCCTGGCCACCCGCGGTTCCTCGGTGGCGGTGGCGCTGATCCCAGGAATCAGATCACCCAGCGTCGAGGAGACCACCCCGGTCTCGCCCAGGGCTGGCAGCACCTGTTCGATATAGCGCAGGAACACCCGGCTCGGGCCGATGAGCAGCACGCCGGAGCGTTCCAGGCGTTCCCGGTGGGAGTACAGCAGATAGGCCGCCCGGTGCAGGGCCACAGCGGTCTTGCCGGTGCCCGGGCCGCCCTGGACCACCAATACCCCGCCCAGGTCGGAGCGGATGATCGCATCCTGCTCGGCCTGGATCGTGGCGACGATGTCACCCATCCGTCCGGTGCGGGAGGCCTTCAGCGCGGCCATCAGCGCACCCTCGCCGGCCAGTTCCACCTGGTGTCCGGGTCAAGTGCATCGAGGTCGAGAACGTCGTCCTCGATCGCCACCACCTGGCGATGCCTGGTTTGCAGGTGCCGGCGCAGCGTCACGTCCCCGGGAGCGTGCGCGGTGGCCTGGTAGAAGGCACGTGCCGCCGGTGCCCGCCAGTCGGTGAGCACGGGGGAGTGCTCGGCGTCGGAGATGCCGATCCGGCCCACGTAGCGCCGATCGCCGTCGCGCAGGTCCAGCCGTCCGAACACCAGGCGGTCCTCGACCGCGTCCAGCGCGGCCACCCGGTCCTCGTACATGGTCGCGAAGGCATCCCTTTCGGACCGGTTCTGCGGTGATCCGCTGGGTCCCTCACGGCGTATCTTGGCCAACCGCTTCCGGGCGCCCGCGCGTAGTTCGTCCAGGCGGGCGTAAACGAGGTCGACGTAGGACTGCTCGACCTCCAGGGCGTTGCGTGGGCCGACTTCAGGGCTGGTCACAATAGGTTGGTACTCCGCTGCGGTGATCGTGGCCGGTACGCCGGGGCTCCAGCGGCTCGGAAGGCTTGGGGAACCGGGCGACCGTTCATTATGCCTCTACCCTGGGGTGTGGTGCACCCCTGCTGCCGGTGCGGAGCCGGCTGGAATGTGACCACCGCAGGAAGCGTTGAGTATGGGGTGAACGAGGAAAGGACGTCCATGGCTGCTGATCCGCGCGATTTGTACACCCGCGAGACCGAGGTAACCGACCTGCCCGAGGGCGAGGTCGCGGTGCTGGTGCACGCCTTGCAGGGCTCGATCGACGCCGGACACGCCGGAGCGCTGCTCGCCGAGCACCTCACCGCCAAACTCAGCACCCGCCGGGTGGCGACCTTCGATGTCGATGCGCTGCTGGACTACCGCTCCCGCCGGCCGGTGATGACGTACGAGGACGGGGCCTGGACCACCTATGACGAGCCGGTCCTGACGCTGGACCTGCTGCGGGACGACGAGGGTCAGGCGATGCTGCTGCTGCACGGGCTGGAGCCGGACCTGAAGTGGGAACTGTTCATCGACGCGATCACCGGCCTGATCGAGGAGTTCGGTGTGCGCACCACCGTCGGAGTGCACGGGATCCCGATGGGGGTACCCCACACCCGCCCGATCACCGTGACCGCCCACGGGACGCGGCCCGAGTTGGTGGCCGATTACCCCAACTACATCAGTTCGGTGCGAGTACCGGGTTCGGCGTCGGCACTACTGGAGTTCCGCCTGGGTGGGCGCGGCCACGACGCCCTCGGGTTCGCCGCGCACGTCCCGCACTACCTCGCTCAGTCCGACTATCCGCAGGCCGCCGCCGAACTGGTGCGCCAGATCACCCGGGTGACCGGTCTCGGGCTCCCGATCGGTGACCTGGAAGCCGACGGCGTGCGGATCCAGACCGAAATCGACCGGCAGGTCGGTGCCTCCGAGGAGGTTGGCGCGGTGGTCCGGGCGCTGGAAGAACAGTTCGACTCCTTCGCCGAGGCCACCGGGGACGAGGCGTTGGGCACACCGGTGGTGGAGGCGGAGGAGGTCCCCAGCGCCGATGAGATCGCCGCCCGCTTCTCCCAGTACCTGGCCGGCCAGGACAACGACAAGGGCTGAGCGGGTCCGTCCAGCAACCCTGGATAGTCCACTAGCCGGACTCGGCGGGTGTTGCGGTAGCGCTTCTGCGGCAGAGCATGACATGCTGGCCTTGTTACAGTTTCACTTACGTTCGACCCGGGTGGGCACTCCTGTGCGCAATCCCAACATTCCGGGCCAGGTACCACTTGGTCGGGGATGAGATAGGCGTGGGGCGAAGCATGTGGCAAGACGGGGCCGGCACACGGCTTGCCCCACCAACGTCCCCGGAAGGACAAGCACAACATGGCACAGGGAACCGTCAAGTGGTTCAACGCTGAGAAGGGCTATGGATTCATTGCCCAGGACGGTGGCGGAGACGACGTCTTCGTTCACTACTCGGCCATCGAGTCGGACGGCTACCGCTCCCTCGAAGAGGCGCAGCGGGTTGAGTTCGAGATCACCCAGGGCCCCAAGGGTCCGCAGGCGGAGAGCGTCCGCATGGTCTGATTCCAGACCTCCCACGAGCCCGGTCGGCGCAGTTGCGCCGGCCGGGCTCGTGGCTTTTCCGGCACCTCGCTAGGGCAGGCTGATCAGCCCGTCCGGATCCTCGCGGGTGTCGGGCAGCATGCTCAGCATCCGCTGCTCGGCGGACTCGGAGGCTTGGGTCGGCTCCTCCCCGGCGCGCCACTGATCGGACTCGACAGGATCGCGGAACACCTGGGCGGTGCCGATGAAGTCCCGCAGGTCGCGGCCGTGCAGTACTCGCGCGGTGGGGGCGAGGGTGCGCAACGACCGGTTCAACTCAGCGGTGGGCCAGGGGCGGTTGGCGCCGAGGATGACGACGTTGCCGTAGCGACGCCCGCGCAGTACGCCGGGCTCGGCGATCACGGCGGTGTGGGCGAACACCTCGGCGAGGGTGGCCGCTTCGCGCCGAGCCCCGGCAGCGGGGGGTTGTCTGCCAGGTTCAGCAGGTAGCACCCGGCCTGGTTGAGCCGATCGGCCACCAGTTCGGTGAACTCCACGGTACGCAGGTGTGGTGGGACGGCGCCGGCGGCGAACGTGTCCCGGATCACGGCGTCGCCGCCGCCGCTGCGCAACGAGGCGATGGTCGCGCGAGCATCGGCCACGCGGATCCGCAGTCGCGGGGCGCGCGGCAGGTCGAACCACGTGCGCACGTACTCAGCGAGTTTGGCGTCGATCTCCGCGACCAGGTGACGCGAGTCGGGCCAGAGTGCGGCCATCGCCCGCGGGAGCGCACATCCGGCACCGCCCAGGTGCACCACGTTCAGCGGTTCCTCCGGGCCGAATCGATGGGTCAGCACCACCTGCATCTGCTGCATGTACTCGAACATCAGCCGGGTGGGGTCGTCCAGGTACAGGTGGGAACTCTGCACCCCGTCCAACAGCAGCAGCACACCGTTCGGATCCTCGGTGTCGGGGTCAGTTCTACGGTGGCATACGTGGTGGGGATCGGACCCTGTGGAAGCGCCGCGACCGACGGCGCCACCGAGCGTGTCTTGCGCCGAGCCATGCAGGGAACGGTACCCCGCGACCCGGGTGGGACCGAACGCGGTAGGCCCTTGACAACTTCGAACGAGCGTTCGATAATGGTAGTGCGGGAAGGGAGTCGATGATGGGCGGTGCGGTACCTGAGCGGTTGCTTCGGCGAGCCCATGCCGAACTCGATCAACTCTCGGGGCGGGCCGAGGGGCAGGAGAATTTCCTGCACGCCCATATGGCGGCGCTGCGCGCCGGGGCGGCGTTGCTCGCCCTGCACCCGGCCTCGGCCGGCAGGCGGCGCGCGGTGCGCAGCGTCTGGGAACAGATCGCCGAGTTGGACGAGGTCTGGGTACCGTGGGCGGCGCTGTTCGCCTCCGGCGCGCCGATCCGGGCGGCGATCGAGACGGGGCGTGCGCCGGCCCTCGAGGCCGCGCAGGTGGCGCGCACCGAGCAGGCCGCAGTGGAGTTCGTCGCGATCGTGAGCGAGGCGGTGCGGACGGCGCGCGAGCCCACGCACCTTCCGGCGATGGCCTCGTGAGTCGTTCGGCGCGGTCGGCGGCGGCGGCCGGGAGGGACTGGGGCGACGACGACTCCGGAGCGCCCATCCTGCACGTGGACATGGATGCCTTCTTCGCCGCGGTGGAGTTGATCGAGCGGCCCGACCTGCGTGGCAAGGCGGTCATCGTCGGTGGCCGCCATCGTGGCGTGGTGGTGTCGGCGACCTACGAAGCGCGGGAATTCGGGGTGCACTCGGCGATGCCGATGGCGCGGGCGCGGGCAATCTGCCCGCACGCGGTGGTGCTGGAGCCCCGGCACGAGCGCTACCGGGAGGTCTCCCTCGCGGTCCTTCAGGTCCTGGGCGAGATCACCCCGGTGCTGGAACAGGTCAGCATCGATGAGGCGTTCCTGGACGTCTCCGGAGCGCGCCGGCGACTGGGCTCACCGACACAGATCGCGCAGCAGATCCGCGAGCGCATCCGCACCGAGCTGTTCGTGGATGCCTCCGTGGGAGTTGCGGGCACCAAGTTCGTGGCGAAACTGGCCTCCAGTCACGCCAAGCCGGACGGGATGCTGTTGATCCCTGCCGAGGCCACCGTCCCGTTCCTGCATGCGCTGCCCGTGGGGGCATTGTGGGGGGTGGGTGAGCGCACCGCGGAACGGCTGGCCTCGATGGCCATCCACACCGTCTCCGACCTTGCGCACACGCCCGCACCGACCCTGCACCGCCTGCTCGGAGTGGCAGCCGGACAGCGCCTGCTGGACCTGTCCTGGGGCCGCGACCCGCGCCCGGTGCAGCCACAGCGGCAGGAGAAGTCGATCGGACACGAGCAGACCTTTGCGGTCAACCTCTCCCGCACCGAGGAATTGAACGCGGTCCTGTTGGACCAGGCGCACCGTTGCGCGATGCGGTTACGGGCGGCGGGCACCGTCACCGCGTCGGTGTCGATCAAGGTACGGTTCGCCGACTTCACCACCCTGTCCCGTTCCCGGGCGCTGTCGGAGCCCACCGATGTGGCGCAGGCCGTTTACGCCACCGCCCGGGAACTGCTGGCCGGGGTCGCCCTGCCCGCCGGCGGCGTGCGGTTGCTGGGCGTGCGGTGTGAGGCCCTCAGTCCGGCGGCCACCACCGCCGTCCAGGGCACCCTGGCCGGGCCCGGACCGGGCCGCCGCGATGCCGAACGGGCAATGGATTCCATCACCGCTCGATACGGGCGCGGCGCGGTCCGAGCGGCCACTCTCGTGCGTCCGGGAGGCTCGCCGGACGTTAGAGATGCCACATCTGGGTAGCTTCGCTCCGCTTCGGCTACCACTATTGGCTCCGGGCACTTATCCTAGGTACCAGACCCCTCGTCGGGGTACCCGTCAACCGCCCTGGGAGGTACCGTGCCTCTCTCCGAGTACGAGCAGCGCGTACTGGAGGAGTTGGAGCAACAGTTGCGCTCCGACGATCCCAAACTCGCCGACACCATCTCCGGACGTGCCGGCCGCAAACCCCTGCAGATCGGCTTGGGGATCGTGGGCCTGCTCGGTGGTCTGGCCGCCCTGGTGGGTGGTCTGGCCGGCGGGCATCTCTGGCTGAGTGCCGTCGGCTTCCTTCTCATGTTCGCCGGTGTGCTGGTGGCGATGTCGCGCCCGAAGGGTCAGCCCGACGGTGACGCCTCGAACGTGCACCCGATCCGAGGGGGCGGCAGCGGCAAGACCGCGCCGCGTGATTCCGGGTTCATGGACAAACTCGAAGAGCGCTGGGACCGCCGCCGACGCGAACCCTGAAGTCCGGTCACACCCGGTCCCGGGTGTTCACCTCGTGCATGACCCTGCGGCGCCACTTGCTGCGCGGATGCTGTCGGCGGATCTCCTCCAGTACCTGTCTGCGCCACTGATGCACCTGCTTGCCGCTCGGCGCCTGCCGCCCGGGTGGTGCATAGCGGTGGCGCCCACCGCCCCCACCAGTTCCGCCAGGGCCTGCCCGGGCTGGCCGGTCAGCCCCACCCGCGCCCGTAGCCCTCGGGGGGTCTCTCCGGGGTGAGCGGACTCCGGTGCGATACCGGTGGCGGCCCGGCGCACCCGTGCCCAGGAACGCTCCACGTCAGACCCGCGGCGCTGACGGTACTGCCACGCCAGCACGCCGCCGATCAAGCCGACCGGGATGGCCAGCGCGAGCCAGCGCCAGTGGGAGGGCTGATCGGAGGCACCGCCGATCGATTCCGGAGTCGTCTGCGGAGTTGCGGCGTCGGCCGGTTCCTCCGGGGTCTGTGGGGCCGCGGTACCGGTGGGGAACTCCTCCTCGGGCGATTCGGCGCCCTCGGGCACCCCGGTGGCCCACTCCGGCGGAGCGCCGGTGCGCCCCGGTGGGGTGGGCTCGAACCGGACCCAGCCCACGCCGTCGAAGTACACCTGCGGCCAGGTGTGCGCCCGGTGGCCGCTGACCTCGACGGTGTCGTCCTGATCGGACTCTTCCCCGGGCAGGAACCCCACCGCCATCCGGGCCGGGATGTCCAGCGTGCGGGCCATCACCACCATCGCGGTGGCGAACTGGACGCAGTAGCCACGGCCGCTGCCGAGGAAGTCCCAGACCGCATCGGAGGTCCGGGCCGGGTCCACCTCGACGTCGTAGGTGAACTGGCTGTCGAACCGCAGGAAGTCCTGGATGGCCACCGCCTGCTCATATTGGGTCCGGGCACCGGCAGTATCGACGACCCGTTGCGTCAGCGCTCGGATCTGATCGGCGTGACCGGTGTCGGGTACGTGCAGGGTGAGGGGGTCGACCTCGGGGTCCTCGACCAACTCCACGGCGTTGAGGTCCGCCGGATCCAGATCCACCTCGAAGATCTCCGCCTCGTACTCCAGCGGCGTCGAGCCGGAGCCGATCACCTCATCGGAGTCGCCGTCGTAGGCCCATTCGCCCTCGATCGAGAGCCGGCGCGGCTGGTCGGGCAGCAGCAGCCGGTCCTGGGCCAGGTCCAGCACGTTCATCTGCAGCCGCTGGTCGGGCCGGTCGGCCTCGATCGGGCTCGGCCACAGCACTTGATTCTGCACCGGCTCGGTCTCGCGGGGTTCGGTGCCGCGCAGCCAACGCTGCCCGGTGAACTCGGTGAGGGTGTAGGCATGCAGCGGTCCGAGGTTCTCGGGGTCGCTCGCCCGGTAGGAGTAGAGCAGCTCGTCGGCGCCCCGATCCAGATGGTCACTGACGTCAAGGCCCAGATCGAGCCGCGTGGCGCTGGTGCCCCCGGATTCGGACCACTGCCAGGTGGACGTGGGAATGAGCAGGACCGCAGGGGCGGCGATCAGAGCCACCACGACGGTGAGCGCGGCGGCACCGGCGGCTGATCTCCATGCGCCGTGACGCGCACGCTGTTCCGCTCCGGTTCCGGCGGAGTGCAGCACCAGCAGGCCCAGGTAGCCGGTGGCGGCGAGCACGAACACCGCTGCCGGCACCGGTTCACCCAGGGCCACGGCGGGCATCCACGGCGCCAGCAGGGCGATCCCGGACCACGCCGGTGCCCGGCAACCGACCGCGAGCAGCTCGGCCAGCAACAGGACCACCAGCAACGCCGAGACGATGCCCAGCGCCAGTCCCGCGCTGCCCACCACCGGGGCCTGGGTGGCGGTATCGGCCATGCCCTGCCGGAGCAATGCCAGGAACTCACCGGGCGCGGCCACTCCGGGCAGTGGCTCCAGCATGCCGTCGCCGGGAACGAACAACGCGGCGGTGAGGTAGGTCCCGATCGCGCCGCTGATCACCGTGGGCAACCAGATCGAGGCCAGCCAGGTGCGGATGAGCACCAGCGACGCGGCCGTCACGCTCAGGACGACCAGGGCGCTGGGGAACCAGGAGGCCGTCTCCACCAGGCGCTCCAGGCTCAATCCACCGCCCAGCGCGGCCAGCACCAGGAGCCCGGCGGCGAGGACCCGGCGCGGGTGCCCGTCCATCAGCGCACCACCAGGGGCGTGAGGAGGGTGTTCCAGGACTCGGCGATCCCGGAGGTGTCGGCGCGAGCGCGCGCGGTGTGCAGGGCCCAGCCGTGCTTGGCGAGTCCGGCCGCCGGTACCCGCTCGTCGTAACGGTCGGTGACGATCAGGGCGTAGGCACGGCGGTGACCGGCTAACGGGCTCAGGGTATGGAGCAGGCCGACGTCGGGGGAGTGCAGTACCGCGATCAGACTCGGGCCGGCCCCGTGCAGCCCCCGGCGTTGCTCAGCACGCAGCGCCGCGGGGGTGATGGTGGCCGGGGCGATCACGTCGAGGGCATCCGCTGCGGTGGTGCACGTGACCGAGTGCACGTCCGGATCGGCATCCAGGCCGGCCCTGGCGCACACGTGCAGCCGCACCGGGACCCCGGAGGAGACGAGGCCGACCGCAAGCGAGGCGAAGGCGCTCAACGCCCACTCCGCGCCACTCTTGCGGCCCAGATCCAGTAGCAGGTCCACCGCCGGAGGGTGGGAGGGCTCATCGGCGCGGACCATCAACTCGCCCCGGCGTGCCGAGGTGCGCCAGTGCACCCGGTGCACGTCGTCGCCTCGCACGTACTCGCGCAGCGTCAGGTCCTCCACCGAGCGCTCCGGAAGTCCGAAGGCCGAGTGCTCACTTCCACTCAGGTCTCGTAGCCGCAGCGACTCGTCCAGCACGGCGGTCCGGGGCCAGATGAGCAGCGGTTCCCCGCGGTCACCGCGGACCGGCCAGCGCAGCAGCCCCAACGGGTCGCCGTGGACCACGGTGCTGGGCCCGAGCCGGTGGTATCCACGCTCGCGTGGGCGGATCTGGTAGGTCCAGGCTCTGCGCTGCTGACCGGCAGCCCGGACGTGGGAGCGGTTCAGCAGCGCCGGCGTTCGCTCGCGGAGCCGGGACCAGGCGCCCAACTGGCCCGCGAGCAGTTCCAGGTGGACCGTGGCCACCTGAGCCACGACCGGCCGGGGTGGATCCACCCGGCGGCGCGCAGCGCATCCGTGCGGCACGCCGGCGGCTGCCCAGCACCCAGACCAGAGCGACCGCGATCAGCCCCAGCAGCAGGGCGCTGATCCGCGCGAGGGCCAGGGCGTCCGTCGCCGCCGCTGCGACCGCCAGGAGGGCACCGGCGGCGAGCATCCCGATCCCGCGTAAGGTCAGGCGCATCTCAGGACGGGCCGGGGGCCGGGATGCCTCGGAGAATCTGGCCGATGAGTTCAGCGGGGCCGGCCGAGGCACCACGCCGAGCGACGACCCGGTGCGCCAGGACGGACACGCCGATCTCCTGGATGTCATCAGGCAGGACGAAGTCCCGGCCCTGCACGACCGCCAGCGCCTTGGCCATCGCCAGCAGTTGCAATCCCGCCCGCGGTGAGGCGCCCAACGCGATCTCCTCGTGACGACGGGTGGCCCGGACCAGGTCCAGGATGAAGCCGCGCACGGCATCGGAGACGTAGACGGCGCGCACCGCCAGCCGCGCGGCCTGAATCTCGTCGTCGTCGGTGAGGGCTTGGTCGAGGTCAGCCAGCGGATCGGCGAAGCCGCCGGTGGCCAGCAACTCGAGCTCGTCCTGCTGGGCGGGATAGCCGATGCGCACCTGAGCCATGAAGCGGTCGCGCTGCGCTTCCGGGAGCGGGTAGGTCCCGGCCATCTCCACCGGGTTCTGGGTGGCGATCACCATGAATGGATCGGGCAGTGGATGAGTGGTCCCGTCGACCGTCACCTGGCGCTCCTGCATGCACTCCAGCAGCGCCGACTGCGTCTTGGGGGAAGCGCGGTTGATCTCATCGCCGATCACCACGGTGGCGAACAGGGGACCGGGGTGGAACTCGAAGTCTCCGGTCTGGGCCCGGTAGACGCTCACGCCGGTGAGGTCGCTGGGCAGCAGGTCCGGGGTGAACTGCACCCGCCCCATCGTGCCTCCGACCGAACGGGCCAGGGCCTTTGCCAGGGTCGTCTTCCCCACCCCGGGCACGTCCTCGATCAGCAGATGGCCCTGAGCGAGGAAGACGGCGACGACGGTGCGCACGACGGCGGGACGGCCGGACAGAACCTGGCTCAGGTTGTCCATCAGCCGAGCGATCGCAGCCGCTTCGGTGGTCGTCGTCGTCATGGTCCGAGGGTACGTCCTGCGCGGCTCCGGCGCCCACGGGTCTGCAGATTCTCCACTTCGCTCCACCGTGGTCCCGCGTGTGGCCGCACTCGGCGGGAAACAGCCTGCCGGGGTAGGGATCCACCACGCAATCACGGTCTGAAGGGCCCGCTGCTGAGGAATCTACTCCACATCGCACCACGGCCCTGACCTGCAGAAATAGTAGGAACTCCTGCGCAAAACGCGTGCGTTGCGATTGACGGTGGAGGAAAGTGGAGTAATGTGGGGGAATCCGGACTAGTAGGGAGGGTTGGGGGTGGCACATGTTCCTCGGGACTTACGAACCCAGGCTCGACGACAAGGGCCGCCTGATCCTGCCCGCGAAGTTCCGGGAGGCGCTGGCCCGGGCATCGTGCTCACCCGGGGCCAGGAGCGCTGCCTGTACGGGTTCCCGCGCGCGGAGTTCGAGCGGGTGCACGCCCAGATGCAGTCGGCGTCCCTGACGTCCAAGCAGGCCCGGGACTTCCAGCGGATCCTGCTCTCCGGAGCCTCCGACGAGATCCCGGACAAGCAGGGCCGCCTGACCGTTCCGCCGGTGTTGCGCAAGTACGCCGGGCTCGGGCGCGAACTGGCGGTCATCGGCGCCGGATCGAAGATCGAGATCTGGGACTCAACCTCCTGGACCGAGTACCTGGCCGCCTCCGAGCAGGCATTCGCCGAACTCACCGAGGAGGTGGTCCCCGGCCTGTGATCGGGTCCGACTCCGTCCCACTTGGTCTCTCACCGCGACTCTGGCGCACTTCCCCGGCGCCAGATCGGGCGGCGGGAGTCCTGGTCGGACGGCGGAGGGGCCTCCGACCACCTCAGGATCAGTGCCAGCAGCGAGGACGTTCGATGATCAGCAAGCCGATCGGCGCACTGCACGCGCCCGTCCTTGCCGACCGCTGCGCCGAACTGCTGGCCCCAGCGCTGGACGCGCCCGGTGCGCTCGCTGTGGATGCCACCCTCGGGATGGGCGGCCACAGCGAGGTGCTGTTGCGTCGCCATCCGGGTCTGCGCCTGATCGGGATCGACCGCGACCAGCAGGCACTGGCGTTGGCAGGGCAGCGCCTGGCCGCCTTCGGCGACCGGTTCGAGCCGGTACACGCCGTGTATGACCAGATCCCGGCAGTCCTGGCCGAGCGGAGCCACGGACCGGTCCAGGGGCTGTTGTTCGATCTCGGCGTCTCCTCCTTGCAGTTGGACCGCGCCGAGCGAGGTTTCTCCTACGCCCAGGAAGCCCCACTGGACATGCGGATGGACCAGAGCGCCGGACGGACCGCCGCCCGGCTCCTCGCGGAGGAGGACGAGGCCGGCCTGCGCCGGATCCTCTCCGACTACGGCCAGGAGCGGTTCGCCGGCCGTATCGCTGCGGCGATCGTGCGCCGTCGTCGGACCGAGCCGCTGCAGCGCAGCGGCGAACTGGTCGACCTCGTCCGCGAGAACATTCCCCAGGCCGCCCGGCGCACCGGTGGCAACCCCGCAAAGCGGACCTTCCAGGCGTTGCGGATCGCGGTGAACGCCGAACTCGAGGTGCTGCGGGCCGCGCTGCCCGGTGCGCTGCAGACGCTGGCGGTGGGCGGTCGGATGGTGGTGCTGTCCTATCACTCCCTGGAGGATCGGATGGTCAAGAACGCCTTCCGGCCCGGGTTGACCTCCTCCACGCCCGTGGATCTGCCCACCGAACTGCCCGGGCATGAGCCCTATCTACGCTCTCTCACCCGCGGCTCCGAGGCGGCCGGCGACGCCGAACAGCGTGCCAACCCGCGCTCGGCCTCGGTACGACTGCGCGCCGTCGAACGGCTCCGCCCCACGCCGAAGCATCTGCAGGAGGGTCCAGCATGAGCGCAGTTCCGCAGCGGGCCCCGGTGGCCCGGCCCGGCGGCGACCACCACCCGCCGCCCCCGGCTCCAGATCGTGCGGGCGCCCGCACACCAGCGCAGTCTCGTGCCGTTCGTGGCGCTGTGCCTGACTATCCTGGTTGGCGCGATGCTCGGGGCGCTGCTGCTCAACACCGCGATGGCTGCGACCGCGTACGAGATGCGGGAGCAGCGCATCGAACTGGCCCAGTTGTCCGAGCACCAGCAGTTCCTCACCCAGCAGGTGGAGCGGCGCGGAGCCCCGGCAGCGTTGGCCGCGGCGGCGGCCGAACTGGGGATGGAGCGGGGCGAAGGGACCAGTTACCTGCGGCTCGAGGATGGCGCGATCGCCGGCCCGGCGGCTGAGCTGGTCGGTTCGGACTGATGGCCGGGCCGACGCCGATGACCGGTGTCGGGGCACCGGTGCGCCGACAGAACATCATCCTCGCCGCGATCCTGATCGTGGTGCTGCTGTTCGGTGTCCGGCTGGTCTACATCCAGGTGATCGCGGGCCCGCCCTGGCCCAGACCGCCCGGGAGGAGCGCACCCACACCCAGATCATTCCGGCACCGCGCGGAGACGTGGTCGATGCCCACGGCACGGTGCTGGCCACCAGCGCCGACACCTTCGACATCGTCGCCGATCTGCGCCAGATCCCGTCCTTCGTGCTCCGCGATGAGGACGGTGAGATCGTCAGCCGTGGTGCCGCGGCGGCGGCGAGGGTGCTGGCCCCGTTGCTGGATCGCGACCGTGCCGAACTCGGAGCGGAACTGGTCGGGGACAACGGCTACCACCGACTCCTGCGCAATGCCACACCGGAAACCTGGCAGGCGATCGCCAGCCTCGGGGTGAACGGCATTACCGCCGAGCGCACCAGCCAGCGCGTCTACCCGGCCGGGAACACGGCCGGGAACATTCTCGGCTGGGTCAACGACGAGGGCGATGGCGCCGCCGGGATCGAGTCGACCCTCAACTCCCGGCTGCTGGGCACCCCGGGTTCCAGCGAGGTGGAGATCGGGGCCCGCGGGCAGGTGATCCCCACCGGCGCGCAGTCCTCCACCCCGGCGGTCCCGGGCTGTGATGTCCACCTGACCATCGACACCGATCTGCAATGGCATGCCCAGCAGGTGATCGACGAATCGGTGGACACCTGGAGTGCCGCCTGGGGTGCGGTCGTGGTGGTCGAGGTGGGCACCGGGCGCATCCTGGCGCTGGCCGACTCCCACGCGGTGGACCCCAACTCCCCGATGGACACCCCCGAGGACAGCCGCGGTGCCCGTTCGGTGCAGAATGCCTACGACCCCGGTTCGACCGGCAAGGTCCTCACCGTGCTGTCGGCGCTGGAGGAAGGAGTGGTCACTCCGACCTCGCCGATCGAGAACCCCTACCGGCACACCATGCCCAACGGTCAGACCTTCACCGACCACACCGAGCACCCTGACCAGGTGCTGACCACCACCGGGGTGCTGGCGGAGTCGGCGAACACCTCCACGGTGCTGATCGGGTCGAGATGTCGAACCAGACGCGGTTCGAGTACATGCGGAACATGGGATGGGGTGAGCGAACCGGGATGGGCCTTCCCGGTGAGACCGCCGGCATCCTGCACCACTACTCGGACTGGGACGGCCGCACCCAGTACGTGACGATGTTCGGCCAGAGCGTGAACGTGAACCTGGTGGCCAACACCCAGGTGTTCGCCACCATCGCCAATCAGGGGATGGCGATCCCGCCGCGGATCATCGAGGGCTACACGTGTGAGGGGGCGTACGAGGAACTCCAGGACGAGGAGCCGGTGCAGGTGGTCTCCCCGGAGAGCAGCGAGCAGATGATCCGGATGCTGGAGTCCACCGTGCACGAGGGCGGCACCGGGGTGCGGGCGGCCATCGACGGGTACCGGGTGGCGGGCAAGACCGGTACCGCCGAGACCTCCGATGGACGGGGCGGGCTGAGCCACCGGGTGGCCTCCTTCGTGGGCGTGGCACCGGCCGAGGCGCCGGAGATCGCCGTCGGTGTGGTGGTTGCCCAACCCTCCGGGATCTACGGTTCGCTCGTGGCAGCCCCGGTCTTCCACGACGTGACCGAGTTCAGCCTGCAGCACCTGGGCGTGGCGCCCTCCACCGAGGAGCCCGACCTGTACCCGTTGCGACCAGAAGACTCCTGAGGCATCGATACTAGGAGCATGAACGTTGCATCTGCTGAGCCGCCCCGGCGGACCCTCGCCGGACTAGCCGCGGCCTTCGGCCTGACCGCGCGCGGCCGGCCGGAGGATGGCTCCGGCCTCGAGGTCGCCGTCACCGGCGTCAGCCTGGACAACCGGCTCACCGGTCCGGGTGAGCTGTTCGCTGCGCTCCCGGGTGCGCGGGCTCACGGTGCGCGCTTCGCTGCCGCCGCGGTGGCCGGCGGCGCGGTGGGTGTGCTCACCGACGCCGCGGGAGCGGACCTGCTCACCGGGCAGGAGATCGCCGTGCCGGTGCTGGTGGCCCAGGATCCGCGCGCGGTCCTGGGCCAGGTGGCCTCATGGATCTACGGGCATCCCTCCCGGCGGTTGGGCACCTACGCGGTGACCGGGACCAACGGCAAGACCACCACCACCTACTTCCTCGAGCACATCCTGGCTGCGCTGGGTCGCAGCACCGGCCTGATCGGGACGGTGGAACTCAAGATCGGCGCCGAGCGCACTCCCGCCCGGTTGACCACCCCGGAGGCCCCCGCGCTGCACCAACTGCTGGCGCAGATGGTGCGTTCCCGGGTGGACGACGTGGTGATGGAGGTCTCCTCGCACGCCCTGGAACTGCACCGGGTGGACGGAGTCGTCTACGAGGTGGCCGGCTTCACCAACCTGACCCAGGACCACTTGGACTTCCATGGCGACATGGAGTCCTACTTCGCCGCGAAGGCTGCGCTGTTCACCCCGGGCCGTGCGCGGCGCGGCGTGGTGCTGGTCGACGACGAGTGGGGACGACGACTGGCCGCCCGGGCCGAGATCGATGTCGTCACGGTCTCGGCCACCCGGGCGCCGGCCCACTGGCAGGTCAGCGCCGGCGCGCCGGGACCCGCGGGCACTCCGATCACGCTGAGCAGCGCCGACGGTGTGGAACTGAGCACCACCGTGGCCCTACCGGGGACGTTCAACGTGGCCAATGCGGCCGTGGCGTTGGTGATGGCCCTGCAGGTGGGGGCGAGCCCGGAGCAGATCACCGCCGCGCTGCCGGAGGGGTTGACCGCCGTGGTCCCCGGTCGGATGGAACTGGTGGCCACCGCCCCCCGGGTGCTGGTGGACTTCGCGCACAATACCGAGGCGATCCAGCAGGCACTGGCCGCGGTGCGACAGGGGACGCAGGGGCGCCTCTTCGTGATCTTCGGTGCCACCGGAGACCGCGACCGCGGCAAGCGCGCGTCGATGGGCGCGGCGGCGGTGCAGGGTGCCGATGTGGTGGTGATCACCGATGATGATCCGCACGATGAGGACCCGGCGGGCATCCGGGCCGAGGTGATGGCCGGAGCGGTGCGCGCACTGGCCACGGAGCAGCAGGAGGGCCGGCAGGTGGACCTGTACGAGGTGGCGCCGCGACAGGCCGCGATCGCCCGTGTCATCAGATTCGCCGCCGATACGGATACGGTTCTGGTAGCCGGGCGCGGACATGAGACCTGGCAGGAGATCGCGGGCGTGGACCACCACCTCGATGACCGACAGGAGGTGCGCAAGGCGATGGCCGAACGAGTGCAGCACCCGACCGCCTCATGATCGACCTGACGATCGCCCAGATCGCTGCCGCCGTGGACGGCACCGTCCCGGGGCATGAGGGTGCCACGGTCAGCGGTGGGGTCGTCACCGACTCCCGGCGGGTGGGACCGGGGGACCTGTTCGTCGCGGTGGGCGGTGCCCGAGTGGACGGCCACGACTACCTGGGCGCCGCGGCCGAGGCCGGTGCGGTGGCCGCCCTGGTGAGCAGGGAGGTGCCGCGGGCCCCGCTGGCCCAGATCGTGGTGGCCGACACCACCAGGGCACTGGGAGACCTGGCCGCCGCGGTGCTGTCCCGGCTGCGGAAGAACGCCCGGCCGCCGGTCGTGGTGGGCGTGACGGGCTCGGTGGGCAAGACCTCCACCAAGGACCTGCTCGCGGCGGTGCTGGAGACCTGTGGTGAGGTGATCGCCCCGGTGGGCTCCTACAACAATGAGATCGGCCTGCCCCTGACGGTGCTGCGCGCCACGGAGAACACCGCCGCGCTGGTGCTGGAGATGGGGGCCGATGCACCGGGGAACCTGACCTACCTGACCTCGATCGCAGCACCGGACATCGCGGTGGTGCTCGCCGTCGGCCGGGCTCACCTTGATGGTTTCGGCGATATCGGGGCGGTCGCCCGGGCCAAGGCCGAACTCGTGCAGAACATGCGAGCCGACGGCGTGGCGGTCCTGAACGCCGACGACGCGCGGGTGGCCGCGATGGCACCTGACGCGGCCGGGCGCAGGACCGTGTTCTTCGGCACCGGAGGTGATGCGCAGGTCCGCGCCGAGCAGATCGGCACCGATGATCAGGGGCGGGCGCGCTTCACGCTGCACCTGCACGGGCAGGCACACCCGGTGCAACTGACTCTGTACGGCCTCCATCAGGTCTCCAACGCCCTGGCCGCGGCAGCGGTGGCGTACGAACTCGGAGTAGACGCGGAGCAGATCGCGACCGCGCTCGGTTCGGCGTCCGCCCGCAGTCCGCACCGGATGCACGTGCAACGCAGCGACGCCGGGGTCACGATCATCGACGACGCCTATAACGCGAACCCGGACTCGATGCGGGCGGCGTTGCGCTCCCTGAGCCAGATGGCGGCCGGGTCCGGGGGCGGGCGGTGGCGGTGCTGGGCCCGATGCGCGAACTCGGACCGGACTCGGCCGCCGAGCACGAAGCAGTCGGTGCCTTCGCCGTGCAGGTGGGAGTGGACCGCCTGATCGCCGTGGCGGAGGAGGCCCGCCCGCTGGCCACCGGAGCGCTGGCGGCCGGGATGCACCGGCGGAGTGCAGCGGGCCAGTGGGGTCTCGGAGGCGGTGGCCATGCTGCGCCGGTACCTGCGCTCCGGGGACGTGATGCTGGTCAAGGCATCCAACGGAGAGCAGTTGTGGCGGGTGGTCGAGGCGTTGGAACGAGCCCGATGATCGCCGTCCTGTCCGCGGGTGCCGTGGCGATGCTGGTGTCCCTGCTGGGCACACCGCTGTTCATCCGGTTCCTCGTCAAGCGCGAATACGGCCAGTTCATCCGGCAGGACGGCCCCACCGCGCACTTCACCAAGCGTGGCACGCCCACCATGGGCGGGGTGGTGATCATCGCAGCCACGGTGATCGGCTACGCGGTGGCGAACCTGGTGGCGGGCCGTCCGCCGAATGTCTCCGGTCTGCTGCTGTTGTTCCTCATGGTCGGTCTGGGCGTGATCGGCTTCGCCGACGACTTCACCAAGATCAGCCGGCAGCGCTCCCTCGGGCTGAGCCCGCTGTGGAAGATGATCGGCCAGGGCGCCATCGGTGTCACGTTCGCGGTCCTGGTCCTGCAGTTCCCGAACGAGCGGTACCGCACCCCGGCCTCCACCGAGATCTCCTTCACCCGCGACATCTCGGCCCTGGACCTGGCCTTCCTGGGCGCGGGGGTGGGACTGATCCTGTTCGTGCTGTGGGCCAACTTCCTCATCACCGCCTGGTCGAACGCGGTCAACCTCACCGACGGTCTGGACGGACTGGCCACCGGTGTGTCGATGCTGGTCTTCGGTGCCTACGTGGTGGTGGCGGTCTGGCAGTCCAACCAGAGCTGCCAGGTGCTCTCCCAGGTGGCGTCGCGGTGTTATGAGGTCCGCGACCCGCGCGACCTGTCCATCATCGCCGCCGCCATCGTGGGGGCCTGCTTCGGGTTCCTATGGTGGAACGCCTCACCGGCGAAGATCTTCATGGGCGACACCGGATCCCTCGCCCTGGGCGGTGCGCTGGCCGGGCTGTCCATCCTGACCCGCACCGAGGTGCTGGCCGCGATCATCGGTGGGCTCTTCGTGCTGATCGTGATGTCGGACGTGATCCAGATCGGCTGGTTCAAACTCACCGGTAAACGTGTGTTCAAGATGGCCCCGCTGCACCACCACTTCGAACTCATGGGTTGGGGTGAGGTGACGATCGTGATCCGGTTCTGGATCATCGCGGCACTGTTCGTCTGTGTGGGTCTGGGCATCTTCTACGCCGAGTGGGTCGTCGGATAGCGATGGAGGCTGCCGAGCTCTCCGGTGCGCGCGTCCTGGTGGCCGGGCTGGGGATCAGCGGCGTTGCGTCCGTGCAGGCACTGCACGACGTCGGAGCCCGGGTCAGCGCGGTCGATTCCCGTCCGGAGGTGGCCGGCGCCGCACCACTGCCCGCCGGGGTGATGGTGTTCACCGGGCAGGACTGGCCCGGGCTGGCCCAGCGGGCCCTGGAGGAGAAGCCGGAGGTGCTGATCGCCTCCCCGGGACTGCCACCGCACAACCCCCTGCTGCAGACGGCGAGCAGAGGGGGGTGCCGGTCTGGAGCGAGGTCGAGCTGGCCTGGCGGTTGTGCCCGCCGGGGGTGCCGTGGTTGGCGCTGACCGGAACGAACGGCAAGACCACCACGGTGAGCATGCTCGCCTCGATGCTGGCCGCCGCAGGACGCAACGCCCCGGCGGTGGGGAACGTGGGTGACCCGATCGTGACCACGGTGCTCGGTGCCCGCGCCGCCGGGACCACCCTGGACGCCCTGGCGGTGGAACTGTCGAGTTTCCAGTTGCACTACACCCACACCCTCGCGCCGCTGGCCAGTGCGTGCCTGAACCTGTCCGCGGACCACCTGGACTGGCACGGCAGCCCGCAGAACTATGCCGCGGACAAGGCCCGGATCTACCAGCGCACCACCGCCGCCTGCATCTACAACGCACACGACGACGCCACCCGGGACATGGTGGCCGCAGCCGACGTCGCCGAAGGCGCCCGCGCGGTGGGGTTCACCCTGAACGTGCCGGCCCTGGGTCAGCTCGGGCTGGTCGAGGACGTGCTCGCCGACCGGGCGTTCACCCCGGGCCGGCGCACCCACGCCCAGGAACTGGCCACCCTGGCCGACCTGGCCCACCTCGGCGGCCCGCCGGTACCGGGTCACCTGGTCGCCAACGCGCTGGCCGCCGCGGCCCTCGCGCTGGCCGCCGACGTCGCCCCGGAGCACATCAGCGCGGGCCTGCGCGCGCTGGCGCCCGGTGCGCACCGCATCCAGGAGGTTGGCAGCCACGCGGGCGTTCGCTACGTCAACGACTCCAAGGCCACCAACCCCGACGCCGCGGCCGCATCGCTCAGTGCGCTGCCGCCCGGGCGCGGGATCTGGATCGCCGGTGGGTTGGCCAAGGACGCCGACCTCGGTCCCCTGGTCGCCGGCAGCGCAGACCGGCTGCGCGCCGTCGTCGTCATCGGCACCGATCCGGCCCCGATCGTTGCCGCACTCGACCGACACGCGCCGCACCTCCCGCGAGTCGTGGTGCCCGCTGGTGAGACTGAACCTATGCACCGTGCCGTCCGACATGCCGCCGATCTGGCCCGCCAGGGCGATGTCGTGCTGCTCGCCCCTGCGTGTGCCTCCCAGGATCAGTTCGACTCCTACGCGGCCCGCGGCGAGGCGTTCATCGATGCGGTCACAGGACTGGGGACGCCCCGGTGACCACGACCCCGACCCGACGCCCGGCGGTGCGCGCGCGCCCGGCCGACCCGCAGACGACGGCGAAGCGCACGTCGCGGAAGCCGGCCAGGTCCGTGCCCGGTACGGCCAGGTCCAAGACGGCCGAGTCCAAGGCCGAGAGACGGACCGCCCGGCAGACCACCGTGGCGGCGGCTTGGGACTCCCCGGTGACCAGTTACTACCTGGTCGGCGGTTCGGCGCTACTGCTGTTGCTGCTCGGGCTCGTCATGGTGCTGTCCAGTTCGTCGGTGTTGTCGCTGCAGTCCTCCGGCACCCCGTTCACCACCTTTCTCAACCAGGCCAGGTTCGCCCTGCTCGCGCTGCCGGTGGCCTGGGGGATCTCTCGGCTGTCGGTGTCCTGGATCCGCCGGCTGGCCTGGCCCGGAATGGCTCTGGCCGCACTGATGCAGGCGCTGGTGTTCATCCCCGGTCTGCAGGTCGCGGCCGGCGGGAACGCCGGCTGGGTGGTGATCGCCGGGCAGAACTTCCAGCCTGCGGAGTTCGGCAAACTCGGCCTGGCCGTCTGGCTCGGGGCGGTGTTGGCCGCCAAGGGCCGCCTGCTGCGGCACTGGTACCACGTCCTCTTCCCAGCGGTGTTCGTGGCCACCGGGATTCTGGCCATGGTGCTGTACACCCACGACTTGGGCACCGCGCTGGTGATCATGCTGCTGGTAGCCGGGGCACTCTGGGTGGCCGGGGTGCCGCTGTCGATGTTCACCCTGGCGGCGATGGCCGGGAGTGCGGCGGCGGCCTTCCTGGTGATCCCCTCGAGCAACCGGCGCGATCGTATCGCGATGCTGTTCGGGATGGGCGACGTCGACCCGATGGGGCTGGGCCTGCAGCCCCGCCGTGCCCTGCAGGGCCTGGGCACCGGCGGGCTGAGCGGGGTGGGGCTGGGGGAGTCCCGCTCGAAGTGGCTGTGGCTGCCCGAGGCCCACAACGACTTCATCTTCGCCATCATCGGCGAGGAACTCGGTCTGCTGGGCGCGCTGCTGGTGCTGGTGCTGTTCACCGCGCTCGCCGTCGGGTTGACCCGGGTGGTCCGGCGCCACCCGGACCGGTTCGTGAAGATCTCCACCGCCGCCATCGGGACCTGGATCCTGGGCCAGGCACTGATCAACATCGGCGTGGTGATCGGGGTGCTGCCGGTGATCGGGTTGCCGTTGCCGCTGGTCAGCGCCGGCGGTTCGGCCCTGGTCACCACGATGGCTGCGCTCGGGATCGTGCTGGCCTTCGCCCGCAACGAGCCCGGTGCCAGAGCCGCGCTGGCGGCGCGGCGCAGTTCCCTGCGTGCCCACCTGGCGGTCGTGGCTCCGCGGTCCCGGCGGTCCTCGTGAGCGCTCCGGTGATCGTGCTGGCAGGGGGTGGCACGGCCGGGCACGTGAACCCGTTGCTGGCGCTGGCCGAACGCCTGCCCGCGGAGTTGCCCGGGGTGCAACTGAAGGTGCTGGGCACCGCGGCCGGGCTGGAGGCCGACCTGGTGCCCGCCGCCGGGCTGGACCTGGTCACGATCGAGAAGGTGCCGTTGCCGCGTCGCCCCAGTGCCGAGTGGCTCACGCTGCCGGGCCGCTGGCGCCGGGCGATGGCCGCCGCCACCTCGGTGGTGTCCGGGGCTGACCTGGTGGTCGGATTCGGTGGGTACGTCTCCGCACCGGCGTACCTGGCGGCGCGGCGGGCCGGGGTCCCGATCGTGGTGCACGAGCAGAACGCCCGCCCCGGGCTGGCGAACAGGCTGGGTGCGCGGTACGCAGCCGCGGTGGGTATTACCTTTCCCGGCACCGCGTTGCGCGGGGGCGAACTCGTGGGCCTGCCGCTGCGGGCGAGCATCGCCGACCTGATCCGACGGCGTGAGCAGGATGCCGATGCCACCGCGCGCGCCGGTGCCCGGGCCCTGGGCCTGGATCCGGACCGTCGCACGGTGCTGGTGACCGGCGGATCCCTGGGCGCGGCCCGGTTGAACCAGGTGCTTCCCGAGATCGGCCCGGACCTGATCGAGGCCGGCGCGCAGGTGTTGCACCTGACCGGCCGGGGCAAAGCGGATCCGGTCCACCAGGCCACCGCCGACATGGCGCAGTCCCATCACTATCACGTGCGCGAGTACCTGATGGAGATGGAGCACGCCCTGGCCTGCGCGGATCTGGTGATCGCACGCGCCGGTGCGGGGACCGTCAGCGAACTGACCGCACTGGGCATTCCCGCGGTCTACGTCCCGCTCCCGATCGGCAACGGGGAGCAGGCGCTGAACGCCGGACCGGTGGTGACTGCCGGAGGCGCCCTGATGGTCGCGGACGAGGACTTGACCGGGGGGTGGCTGGCTGAGCACGTGCTGCCGCTGATGCGCGGGGACGAGGAACTGGCCGGGCTGCGTAGCGCCGCGTTCCGGGCGGGCATCACCGATGGCACCGACCGGCTGGCCCGGATGGTGACCACGGTGCTGGAGCAGCGCGGATGAGGATGCATTTCATCGCCATCGGGGGTGCCGGGATGTCGGTGATCGCCGAGTTGCTGGTGCGTCAGGGCTATCAGGTCAGCGGCTCGGACCGGGCCGACTCGCCCGCTCTGGCCAGGCTCGGGGGCCTGGGTGCCCGGGTGCACGTGGGCCACGCCGCCGAGCACGTGGCGGAGTTGGGCCCGCAGGACGCCGTGGTGATCTCCAGCGCGATCGGCCCCGACAACCCCGAGGTGCGCGCCGCTCGGGACCGGGGCGTGCCGATCCTGCACCGGTCCCAGGCATTGGCACTGGCCGCCCGCGGCAAGGACTTCGTGGCCGTGGCGGGCAGCCACGGCAAGACCACCACCTCGGCGATGCTCGCCGTCGCCCTGCGCGCTGCCGGGCTGGACCCCTCCTTCGCGATCGGGGGGCGCGTGGTCTCCATGGACACCGGCGCGTACCAGGGCGAGGGCACTGTCTTCGTGGCCGAGGCTGATGAGTCCGACGGTTCCTTCGTCAACTACTCGCCCCGGGTAGCGATCGTGACGAATATCGAGGCCGACCATTTGGACCACTACCGCACGGCGCAGGCCTATGCCGGGGCTTTTCTGGAGTTCGCCGCGCGGGTGCAGCCGGGGGGGCTGGTGATCACCTGCGCCGACGACCCCGGCGCGACGGGCTTTGCCGCCGCCCTGAGGGAGCGGGGAACCCGGGTGCAGACCTACGGCGTCAGCACCGACGCGGACGTGCGCATCGACATCACCCACCTCGCCCCGGGACAATCCGGCGCGCGCCTGACCAGCGCGCTCGGCGCGGTGGAACTGGACGTGGCCGTGCCCGGCGAGCACAACCTGGCCAACGCCGCCGCCGCGTGGTGTGCCGGTGTGGAACTGGGCGTGGACCCCGCCCAGATGGCCGCCGCCCTGGGCTCATTCACCGGGACCGCGCGCCGGTTCGAGTTGCGGGGCACGGTGGCCGGGGTGCGGGTGGTGGACGACTACGCCCACAACCCCACCAAGGTCGCCGCAGCGGTGGCCACCGCACGACGCGCGGCTGCCGGAGGGCGTGTGATCGCCGTCTTCCAGCCGCATCTGTACTCCCGCACCCGGGACTTCGCCGAAGAGTTCGCCCGGGTCCTGCGCACGGCGGACCATGTGTTGCTGGCCCCGATCTACCCGGCCCGGGAGGAGCCGTTGCCCGGGGTGACTTCGGCGCTGATCGCCGATCACCTCGACGGGGCCGAGGTGATCGAGGACTTCGCCGCCCTGGCCGCCGCAGCGGCCGCTCGGGCCGCGCCCGGTGATCTGGTGGTCACGATCGGCGCCGGGGACGTCACCGCGCTCCCGGAGCTGATCCTCGCCGAACTGGGGCGACGGTGAGGGCGCCGGTGAGCCCGCGCCCCCCGGGCGGGACGCCGCTGCGACGCCCCGGCAGGCCGGTGGCGGCCGAGGCCGACTCGGGCGCACCACAGCGCCGGATCTCCACCCAGTTCGGTGCCCGGCTGGCCGAACGCCGCCGGGCGCTCCGGCGGCTGCGGTGGCGCACCATCGCGATCGTGGCCGCAGCGGTGCTGGCGGTGGCCGCGGTGGTCTACCTGGTGCTGTTCTCCCCGGTGCTGGCGCTGCGCGCGCAGGAGGTACGGATCACCGGCGCCTCCGACCTGGTCGAGGTCGAGCAGATCCACGACCTGCTGGCCGCACACGACGGGCAGCCGCTGGTCCGGCTGGATACCACGGCACTTGCCCGGGAGGTCGAGGAGGTGACCGGCGTGCTCTCGGCCGATCTGGTGCGCGAGTGGCCACACGGTGTGCAGGTCCAGATCACACCGCGCACGCCCGTTGCGACGGTGCCCGACGAGGGGGAGTACCTGGTGCTCGACGGTGATGCGGTCAATCTGCAGGTGACGCCTGAGCCGCGCGAGGACCTCCCGCTGGTGGAGGTGGAGGTCGGCACCGAGACCTCCGCGGCCTCACTGGAGGCCGCGGTCACGGTGCTGGGCGCCCTGCCACCGGAGTTGTTCGATCAGGTCACCGCCGCCGGCGCGGCCAGCCCGGACCAGGTCGAACTCGAACTCACCGACGGCGCGGTGGTGGTGTGGGGGAGTGCGGAGGAGAACGAACTGAAGGCAGCCGTCCTCACGACGCTGCGTCAGGTACCGGCCGAGGTGTACGACGTGTCGGCGCCACGTAACCCCATCACCCGGGGCTGAGCAGAATCTCAAGGCCGACACGCCCCGCTAGGTCGTTGCCGCCGGGGTGCGGCGGACATAGCGTCATCGCTGTGAGGAAATGACATAACTCTAAACCTTAAGTAGAGGTTGAGGGTTTGACGAGAGGGAAGTGACGTGGCGGCACCGCAGAACTATCTAGCGGTCATCAAGGTAGTGGGTATCGGCGGTGGTGGAGTCAACGCCGTCAACCGGATGATCGAGGTCGGATTGAAAGGCGTGGAGTTCGTCGCCGTCAATACCGACGCCCAGGCACTGCTGATGAGCGATGCCGACGTCAAACTCGACGTCGGCCGTGACCTGACCCGCGGGCTTGGGGCAGGAGCCGATCCCGAGGTGGGCAAGAAAGCCGCTGAGGATCACACCGAGGAGATCGAGGAGGTGCTGCGCGGGGCCGACATGGTCTTCGTCACCGCCGGCGAGGGCGGAGGCACCGGGACCGGTGGCGCGCCCGTGGTCGCGAAGATCGCCCGGTCCCTGGGCGCGCTCACGATCGGGGTGGTGACCCGCCCGTTCACCTTCGAGGGCCGGCGGCGCGGAGTGCAGGCCGACGCCGGCATCGAGGCCCTGCGCAATGAGGTGGACACCCTCATCGTGATCCCGAACGACCGGTTGCTGTCCATCTCCGACCGCGGGGTCTCGGTCCTGGATGCCTTCCGGAGCGCGGACCAGGTGCTGCTCTCGGGTGTGCAGGGGATCACCGACCTGATCACCACCCCGGGTCTGATCAACCTGGACTTCGCGGACGTGAAGTCGGTGATGCAGGGAGCAGGCAGCGCCCTGATGGGGATCGGCTCCTCGCGTGGCGACGACCGTGCCGTGCAGGCCTCGGAACTGGCGATCTCCTCGCCACTGCTGGAAGCCAGCATCGATGGCGCCCACGGGGTGTTGTTGTCGATCCAGGGCGGCTCCGACCTGGGCCTGTTCGAGATCCACGAGGCGGCCCGGTTGGTCCAGGAGGCTGCCCACCCCGAGGCGAACATCATCTTCGGCGCCGTCATCGACGACGCCCTCGGCGACGAGGTGCGGGTCACCGTGATCGCGGCAGGATTCGACGGCGGCAGCCCGACCCCGACGGACGGGAGCAGGTCGATTGCGCACCCGGAGCCCAAGGTGGAGCGGACCCCGGAGCCCGTGGCGCCGGCCGAGCGTGCGGTACCCACCGTGATCGACGCCGACGAACCCGCAACCGCCGGGCGCGTCCCGGTGGCGGCGCACACCAACGGCGCACCGAAAGCCCCTTCGGCGCAGAGCCCCGCGGGCCCCCCGACCCAGGGGCTTGAGGTCCCGCGCATCTTCGACGAGGCGCCCCGCCGGCGGCGGGACGACGATCTGGATGTGCCCGAGTTCCTCAAGTAGGGCCGACGGCGCTGACGCCGACACCGTGATCCGGGTCGACCTCGGCCCGGGTGCGCGCGGACTGTTCACCACCCGCGCCGGCGGTGTCAGCGCGCCGCCGTTCCAGGCGCTGAACCTCGGGGGCGCGGCCGGCGACGACCCGGACCATGTGCGGACCAACAGGGCCATCGCCGCCGAGCTCCTCGGCGGGCCGGTCGCCTACGCCCGGCAGGTCCACGGCACCGACGTGCTCGAGCCGGGCTGTACCGACGGCACCGGTGACGCGCTGCTGGGGACGGGCAGCGGCGTCGGGGTCCTGGTAGCGGATTGCGTTCCGGTGCTGCTGGCCGGGCCGGGCCTGGTCGCCGCGGTGCACGCCGGGCGCCGGGGTCTCCTGGCCGGGGTGGTGCAGAACGCACTCGCTGCGATGCAGGCCCGGGGTGCCGGCGCCTCCCACGCCGTCATCGGTCCGGCGATCTGCGGCCGGTGCTACGAGGTTCCCGCCGACCTGCGCGCGGACGCCGAGGCGGTCGACCCCGCACTCGGCGGCACCACGAGCTGGGGCACCCCCTCGATCGATCTCGCCGCCGGAGTGGCCGCTGTGCTCCGCCGGGCCAGGGTGCCCCACATCGACGACGTGGGCCTGTGCACCTATGAGGACCGCCGGTTCTACTCCTACCGTCGGGACGGCCGAACCGGCCGGTTTGCCGGACTGGTTGCGCTCGGCGGCCGCGACACGCCGCGGTGACCTGCCCTGACGCGGTTCGCTGCTGGTCTAGCGTCGGAACCAACAGAACGCATCCTCACAGCGCACGCTGTGGGCGAGGGAACGAGGAGCACCCATGGCCGGAACGCTGCGCAAGTCGATGCTCTGGCTCGGGCTGTCCGAGCCGGAGGCCGAGGAGCACGAGGACTACGTGGACTACGACGACGAGGAGCCGGGTGAGCAGACCCCTCCGGCAGAAGTGACCCCGATCAGCCGCGCCGCGTCGCACAGGGACTCGGGCAGTCTGCGGCGGATCACGACGGTGCACCCCCGCACCTACAACGATGCCAAGACCATCGGCGAGGCGTTCCGCTCCGGAACCCCGGTGATCATGAACCTCACCGACATGACCGACGCCGAGGCCAAGCGCCTGGTGGATTTCTCCGCCGGCCTGGTGTTCGGGCTGCGCGGCGCTATCGAGCGGGTCACCAACAAGGTGTTCCTGCTCTCACCTGCCACGGTGGAGATTGCCAACGAGGAGCGGGAGCCGGAGACTGCTCAGGCAAGGTTCTTCAACCAGAGTTAGGTCTTGAGTGTCCGTCGTCCTGAGCGTTCTGTATCTGGCTGTACTGCTCTACGTGGTCCTGCTGCTGGTCCGGCTCGTGTTCAACTGGGTGCAGCAATTCGCCCGGGACTGGAAGCCCCAGGGCGTGACCTTGGTTGTGGCTGAACTCACCTTCACCGTCACCGATCCGCCGCTGCGAGCGGTCCGCAGGATCATTCCGCCGTTGCGAATCGGCGCCGTTGCCCTAGATTTGGGCTTCATCCTGGTGTTCATTGCCTGTTCCCTGCTCCTCGGGATTATTCAGCCGCATACGCTGTAGTCGGGCGTATCCTGTAGCAGGGCACGGGCGGAACTCCGCTAACGTACAAGTAGGTGGCATCCGCCACCCGATCAACAATCCGAGGTAGCTGAAAATGGCACTGCTGACTGCGGACGACGTCCTCAACAAGAAATTCCAACCGACGAAGTTCCGCGAGGGGTACGACCAGGATGAGGTCGATGACTTCCTCGACGAGGTCGTGGCTACCTTGCGGGTGGTCTCCGGCGAGAACGAGGAACTCAAGGCCAAACTCGAGGCTGCCGAGGCACGCATCGCAGAACTCAGCGCCGGCACCCCGGCCGACGAGACCGCCAACCTCGGCGTAGTGGCGGCTGCGCACTCGACCGAACAGGCCCCCGAAGAACCTTCACCGGCCGAGCCGTCCGCGGCATCCCCGGTGGAGCCGGAGCCGGAGCCGTCCCAGCCGAGCGCAGCCGATGCGACCCCGGCCGCCGGCATTGCCGCCGCGCAGACCGGCGAACCCGAGTCGGCCACCGGCATGCTGCAGCTGGCGCAGCGCCTGCACGACGAGTACGTCGCCAACGGCAAGGCCGAGGCGGACCGGATCCTGACCGAAGCCCGCACCGAGGGCGAGCAGATCGTCAACGAGGCCGAGGAGAAGCGTACTCGCACCCTGAACCAGCTCGAGGGCGAGCGCTCCCTACTGGAGCGCAAGATCGACGAACTCCGGGTCTTCGAACGTGATTACCGCACCCGGCTGAAGAGCTATCTGGAAGGGCTGCTCAGCGACGTCGAGGGCCGTGGTTCCGGCCTGAGCGGCTATGGCGGCGGGAGTTCGGAGAACGACCTGCGCCGTCCGTGATCGGTGAGCGAGTCCTCGAGTAGCGGTACCGGCGGGAACCGCGCCGCACCCGCCTCCCGGTCCCGGGCGCTGGCCTACCTGGTGGTCCTGACCCTGGCAGTGCTCGGTGTGGACCAGGCCACGAAGATCGTGGTGCTGGCAACCCTGGAACCCGGCGCGTACCACCCGGTGCTGGGGGATTGGTTCGGCCTGCAACTGGTGTTCAACCCCGGTGCGGCCTTCTCCCTGGCCACCGGACTGACCTGGGTGTTCACCGTCGCCGCCACCGTCGTCACGGTGGTGATCCTGGTCGCAGCGCCCCGGTTGCGCTCCCGGGCGTGGGCGATCGGACTCGGGCTGCTGCTGGGGGGAAACCTGGGCAACCTGGCCGACCGTCTCTTCCGCGACCCCGGTTTCGCCCAGGGGCACGTGGTGGACTTTCTCAACTACGCGGGTCTGGTGATCGGCAACGTCGCCGACATCGCGATCGTGGTAGCCGCTCCGATGATCGCGATCCTACTGATCCGCGGGGTGGGGCTGGACGGACTCCGTGAGCACGACTCCGCGGGCACCCCTGCGGTCTCCTCCGCCCCGCAGGAAGACCATGGCTGACCACCGCGCCCTACCGGTGCCCGAGGGACTCGAGGGCCAGCGTGCCGATGCCGCGCTGGGCCGCCTCCTCGGGCTGAGCCGCACGAAGGCCGCCGAGTTGCTCGGCGCCGGCGCGGTGACCATGGACGGGGACGTCGTCGGCAAGTCCGACCGGCTCCGGTCCGGGGCGTGGCTGGAACTCCGGTTGCCCGAGGCGCCCCCTGACGCGGCCCCGGCTCCACCCGAGCCGGTCCCGGGCATGGTGATCCGCCACGACGACGACGACATCGTGGTGGTGGACAAGCCGGTGGGCGTGGCCGCCCACCCGAGCCCCGGCTGGGACGGCCCCACGGTGGTGGGAGCGCTGATGGCCGCCGGGTACCGGGTCTCCACCTCCGGGGCAGCCGAACGCCAGGGCGTGGTGCACCGCCTCGACGTGGGCACCTCCGGGCTGATGATGGTGGCCAAGAGCGAGCGTGCCTACACGGCGCTGAAGCGGGCGTTCAAGGAGCGCACCGTGACCAAGATCTACCACGCCGTCGTGCAGGGACACCCCGACCCCTCGGCCGGCACGATCGACGCCCCGATCGGGAGGCACCCACGGCACGACTACAAGTGGGCGGTGGTGGCCGGAGGCCGCGAGTCCATCACGCACTACTCCACGCTGGAGGCGATGCGCGCGGCCAGCCTGTTGCGGATCCACCTGGAAACCGGACGCACCCATCAGATCCGCGTGCACTCCTCGGCGATCGGGCACCCGTGCGTCGGCGACCTGACCTACGGCGCCGATCCGGTGCTGGCCCGCAGGCTCGGCCTGCGCCGGCAGGCTGCACGCGATGGCACTGGGCTTTGACCACCCGGCCACCGGGCAGCCGCTCATCATCGAATCGACCTACCCCGAGGACCTCGCCGGAGCCCTGGAGGAATTGCGGCAGCCATGAGGATCGAACGTGTACATGGACTCTCCGGACTGGCCCGCGTGCACGGTCTGCGCTGGACGGTGTTCGTGGAGGAGCAGGGTGTGCTGCCCGCCGAGGAACTCGACGGGCGGGATGAGTCCGACTCCAGCGTGCACCTGATCGCGGTGGACCCCGACTTCCGCGATGTGGGAACCGCGCGGATGCTGACCGACGCCGAGCAGCCGGGCGTCGTGCACGCCACCAGGGTCGCGGTTCTCACCGAGGCCCGGGGCCAGGGGGTCGGTCGCGCCCTGATGGCCGAACTGGAACGGATCGCCTACACCGAGTTCGCCGTCGACGGGCAGGTGCGGGTGGAGTTGTCCGCCCAGGAGACCGCGCTGCCCTTCTACGAGTCCCTGGGGTACGAGGTCGGCGCCGAGCGCTACCTCGATGCCAGGATGTGGCACCGCGACGCGGTCAAGGTGCTGACGTCTGCGCCAGACGCTGCAGAGCCGCGTTGAGCACGTCCCAGGACTTGGTGAAGGTGAACCGCACCGATGCGGCGAGGTCCCGGTCGGCCCGGCTGCCGGGCACGGTGAAGGCACTCACCGGCACCGCGGCCACCCCGGCCAACTCCGGCAGGGCGCGGCACAGCGCCGCTCCGTCGGCCAGACCGTGCCGTTCCAGCCACGTCGAGGATTCGGCGATGACGAAGTAGCATCCCCGCGGCCGCACGACCTCGAAGCCCGCCTCGGTCAGTCCCGTCATGAGCAGGTCGCGCCGGGCGGACAGGTCGGCGGCGAGTTCGCCGACCCAGTGCTGATCAGGACCGGGGGTGATCTCCAGGTTCAGGGCGGTGGCCACCGCGGGCTGGAACGGGGCGCCGCCGGTGTAGGTGAGGAACTGCTTGATGCTGACCAGTGCCGTGATCAGATCCGCCGGACCGCTGGCCCAGCCCACCTTCCAACCGGTCACCGAGAACGTCTTGCCCGCCGAGGAGATCGTCACCGTCCGCTCGAACATGCCCGGCAGGGTGGCGATCGGGATGTGCCGGGCGCCGTCGTAGGTCAGGTGCTCATAGACCTCGTCCGAGACCACGACCGCGTCGTGGGCGATGGCCAGTTCGGCGATCAGCGCCAGGTCCTCGGCGCTGAGCACCGCACCGGTGGGGTTGTGCGGGCTGTTCAGCAGCACCACGGCGGTGCGGTCACTGAAGGCAGCCCGCAGGGCCTCGGCGTCCACGGTGAACCCCTGATCGGCGTGGCCCACCAGCGGAGCGCTCACGTGGGTGGCGCCGGCCATCGCGATCACGGCGGCGTAGGAGTCGTAGTAGGGCTCCAGGGTCAGCACCTCATCGCCCGGTCCGGCCAGGGCCAGGATCGACGCCGCGATCGCCTCGGTGGCCCCGTTGGAGACCGTGATCTGGTTGCCGGGGTCCAGTTCGATGCCGTAGTGGCGGCTCTGATGCGCCGCGATCGCTTCCCGTAACGGCACGATCCCGTTGCCCGGCGGGTACTGGTTCATCCCCTCGGCGATAGCGGTGCGCGCGGCCTCGGTGACCGTGGCCGGGCCGTCGGAGTCGGGAAAGCCCTGACCCAGGTTCAACGCCCCGGTCCGCTGGGCCAGCGCCGTCATCTCGGCGAAGATCGTGGGCCGTGTCCCACCCTCACCGTCGTCCAAACCGGCTGCCCGGACTACCTCGTGCCATCGCTTGCTCGTGCCCATGCTGCCACCCTATGCCCGGTCCACGCACGCGCCCGGTGAGCCGTCCGGCCGCTGTGGGCGAGCCCGCCTAGACTCGGGTGCCATGGCCGCCGATTTCGCTCACCTGCACGTCCACACCGAGTACTCGATGCTGGACGGGGCGGCACGGTTGGACGATCTGTTCGCCGAGGCAGCCCGGCTCGGGCAGACCTCGCTGGCCACGACCGACCACGGGTACCTCTTCGGGGCCTACGACTTCTGGCGCACCGCCCGCAAGTACGACATCAATCCGATCATCGGCGTGGAGGCCTACGTCACCCCGGGTACCTCCCGGTTCGACAAGACCCGCGTGCAATGGGGGGAGGGCTCCCAGGGCGGTGATGACGTCTCCGCCCGCGGCGCCTACACGCACATGACGTTGCTGGCCAAGAACAACACCGGGATGCACAACCTGTTCCGGATGAGTTCGCTGGCGTCCCTGGAAGGTCAGATGGGCAAGTGGCCCCGGATGGACCGGGACTTGCTGTCCACCTACGCCGAGGGGTTGATCGGCACCACCGGTTGTGTGTCGGGGGAGGTGCAGACCCGCCTGCGCCTGGGCCAGTGGGACGAGGCGGTGCGGGCCGCCACCGAGTTGCAGGACATCTTCGGGCGGGAGAACTACTACGTCGAGATCATGGATCACGGCATCGAGATCGAACGCCGGACCATCACCGACCTGATCCGGCTGGCCGAGCACATCGGCGCGCCGCTGCTGGCCACCAACGACCTGCACTACACCAAGCGCGAGGACGCTCACGCCCACGAGGCGCTGCTGTGCGTGAACTCCGGTTCCCGGCTCACCGAGCCGTCATACGCGCAGGGCGGGTCCCGGTTCGCCTTCGAGGGAGAGGAGTTCTACCTCAAGTCCGGTGCGGAGATGCGTGAACTGTTCCGCGACTACCCGCAGGCGTGCGACAACACCCTGCTGGTGGCCGAGCAGTGCGAGGTCACCTTCACCGAGGAGGTCGGCCGGTACATGCCGCACTTCCCGGTGCCCGAGGGTGAGAACGAGGTCTCCTACTTCACCCAGCAGGTCGAACTCGGGTTGCACCAGCGTTACCCGAACGGCATTCCCGACGATGTGCGCGCCCAGGCGAACTACGAGCACGAGGTGATCACCTCCAAGGGGTACGCCGGCTACTACCTGGTGGTGGCCGACTTCATCAGTTGGGCCAAGTCCCAGGGCATCCGGGTGGGCCCGGGCCGTGGCTCGGGAGCCGGGTCGATGGCCGCCTACGCGATGGGCATCACCGGATTGGACCCGCTGAAGAACGGGCTGATCTTCGAGCGGTTCCTCAACCCCGAGCGGATGAGCCTGCCCGACTTCGACATCGACTTCGATGAGCGCCGCCGCGGTGAGGTGATCCGCTACGTCTCGGACAAGTACGGCGAGGACAAAGTCGCCTACATCGTCACCTACGGCACCATCAAGGCCAAGCAGGCGCTGAAGGACGCCAGCCGGGTCCTGGACTATCCGTTCGCGATGGGTGAGAAACTCACCAAGGCGATGCCGCCGGCGGTGATGGGCAAGGATGTCTCCCTGGCGGGGATGTTCAACGCCGATGACTCCCGCTACGCCGAGGCCGGGGAGTTCCGCCAACTCATCAGCGAGGACCCCGACGCGGCCAAGGTACTCGAGACGGCCAAGGGCCTGGAGGGCCTGAAGCGCCAGTGGGGTGTGCACGCCGCCGGGGTGATCATCGCCAGCGAGCCGCTGATCGACATCATCCCGATCATGCGGCGCGAGCAGGATGGTGCGGTCATCACCCAGGTGGACTTTCCCGCCGGGGAGGACCTGGGCCTGGTGAAGATGGACTTCCTGGGACTGCGGAACCTGACCATCCTGGAAGACGCGCTGATCAACATCGAGGTCAACGGCAAGGACCCGGTGATCGTCGAGGACCTGCCGATGGACGACCGGGAGACCTACGCACTTCTCGGCCGCGGCGACACCCTCGGTCTGTTCCAGCTCGACGGTGGCGGGATGCGCACGCTGCTACGGCAGATGCGCCCGGACAACTTCGAGGACATCTCCGCGGTCGGTGCGTTGTACCGGCCCGGCCCGATGGGCGCCAACTCCCACACCAACTACGCCCTGCGCAAGAACGGCCTGCAGGACATCACCCCGCTGCACCCGGCACTGGCCGGGCCCCTGGACGAGATCCTCGGCACCACCTACGGGCTGATCGTCTACCAGGAGCAGGTGATGGAGATCGCCCAGAAACTCGCCGGGTACACCCTGGGTGAGGCGGACCTGCTCCGCCGGGCGATGGGCAAGAAGAAGCGGGAGGTCCTGGACGCCGAGTTCGACAAGTTCCACGCCGGGATGCGTGAGCGGGACTACCCCGAGGCGGCGATCAAGGCGCTGTGGGAAGTCCTGGTCCCGTTCAGTGACTACGCCTTCAACAAGGCCCACTCCGCGGCCTATGGGCTGGTGTCCTACTGGACCGCCTACCTCAAGGCCCACTACCCGGCCGAGTACATGGCCGCCCTGCTCACCTCCACCCGGGATGACAAGGACAAGTCCGCCCTCTATCTGAACGAGTGCCGCCGGATGGGCATCACGGTGCTGCCCCCGGATGTGAACGCCTCCGAGGGAACATTCACCCCGGTGGGCGATGACATCCGGTTCGGGCTGCGGGCGGTCCGCAACGTCGGTGACAACGTCGTCAGGGCGATCGTGGCCACCCGCGCGGACAAGGGCGCCTTCACCTCCTTCACGGACTTCCTGGACAAGGTGCCTGCGGTGGTGTGCAACAAGCGCACCATCGAATCGCTGATCAAAGCCGGTGCGTTCGACTCCCTGGGACACACCCGCCGGTCGTTGCTGCTCATCCACGAGCAGGCCGTTGACGCCGTGATCGGGGTCAAGCGGAAGGAGGCCGAGGGCCAGTTCGACCTGTTCGCCGGACTCGGTGACGCCGATGACGAGGTGTCCCTGACCGTGGAGGTCCCCGACCTGCCCGAGTGGGACAAGAAGCAGAAACTCGCCTTCGAGCGCGAGATGCTCGGGTTGTACGTCTCCGACCATCCGCTGTCCGGTATCGAGCACGTGCTCACCAAGGCCGCCGATGTGCCGATCGCGACCCTGCTGGCCGATGAGGCGCGACCTGACGGGTCCACCGTCACCGTGGCCGGGCTGATCACCTCGGTCGCACGCAAGGTCTCCAAGCAGGGCAACACCTGGGCGGCGGTGACCATCGAGGACATGGCCGGCAGCGTCGAGGTGATGTTCTTCGGGGAGACCTACCTGGCCTACTCCACCGCCCTGGCCGAGGACACCGTGGTGGTGCTGCGCGGCCGGCTGCGCCGGCGCGATGACTCCCTGGCCCTGCAGGCGATGGAGATGTCCCTGCCGGACGTGTCGGTCAGCGATGATGCCCCGATGACGGTCAGCCTCGCCGAGTACCGCTGCACCACCCCGGTGGTCCAGCAGTTGCGCGACATCCTGTCCACCCACCCCGGTGTGACCGAGGTGCGGTTGCGACTGACCTCACCCGGCCGGGCCACCGTGTTGCGACTGGACGATCAACTCCGGGTGGAGCGCACCCCCGCGCTGTACGGGGACCTCAAAGCCCTGCTGGGGCCGCACTGCGTGGCCTGAGCAGGGCCGGACCTCACCCGCTCACCCGCAGGTAGGTCCAGCCGACCGGTGCCTCGATACCGATCACATCCCCGCGGTTCAGTTGCCTGCCGCGGCGTGCCTCGATCTCACCGTTGACGGTCACCGCGGCCTCGGCGAGCAGCGCCTTGACCTCGATCCCGTCCTCGGCGACGCCGGCTAGTTTGAGGAACTGGCCCAGCCGGATCATGTCGTCGCGAATCGCCACGTCCTGCGGATCGGTCTGCGGTGTTGAGGGCATCACCTCATCATGGCAGCGCGCGTAGACTCATGCCTCGTGATGCGCACGATCGACCTTCGTAACACCGCACCCTCTGCGGCCCACCTGCGCCGGGTGCTTCCCCGTGCCGAGGTGGACGTGGCGGCCGCGATCGAGACCGTCAGGCCCATCCTGGAACGTGTCCGCCAGGAGGGGGCCCCGGCGATCGCGGACTACACCGAGACGTTCGACGGCGTGACACCGGCCTCCCTGCGGGTGCCGCAGGAGGTGCTCGCCCGGGCACTGGCCGGGCTCGTCCCGGATCTGCGGGCGGCGCTCACCGAGGCGATCGGTCGCGCCGGAAAGCCCACCGCGCCCAGTTACCCGGCGCCGCCCGCACCACCTTCGGCCCCGGTGCACAGGTCCACCAGCGGTGGGTCCCGGTGCGTCGGGTGGGTCTGTACGTCCCCGGGGGACTGGCGGTCTACCCCTCCTCGGTGGTGATGAACGTGGTGCCGGCCCAGGAAGCCGGGGTGACGGCACTGGCGGTGGCCAGTCCGCCACAGAAGGACAACGACGGCTGGCCCGATCCGGTGGTGCTGGCCACCTGCGCCCTGCTCGGGGTGGAGGAGGTCTACGCCGTCGGGGGCGCTCAGGCGGTGGGCATGTTCGCCCACGGTGTCGAGGCCGCGCCGGGAGCCGGGGCGGAGAATGCCTGCGAACCGGTCGACGTGATCACCGGCCCGGGCAACATCTACGTGGCGGCGGCCAAACGCGCGGTACTGGGCCTGGTCGGCATCGACTCCGAGGCCGGCACCACCGAGATCGCCGTCCTGGCCGATGAGACCGCGCAACCCGCCTACGTGGCCGCGGACCTGATCTCCCAAGCCGAGCACGATCCGGCGGCGGCCTCGGTCCTGATCACCGACTCGGGAGCGCTGGCCGATCAGGTCGCCGGGCAGATCGAGGCGCAGACCGAGTTGGCCAAGCACGCCGACCGGATCCGGACGGCGCTGACCGGCCCGCAGTCGGCGGTGGTGCTGGTGCAGGACCTGGACCAGGGCGTGCAGGTGGTCAACGCCTATGCGGCCGAGCACCTGGAGATCCACACCCGCAATGCCGCGCAGGTGGCCGAGCGGGTGCACAACGCCGGAGCGATCTTCCTCGGCCTCCACTCGCCGGTGCCGCTGGGGGACTACCTGGCTGGGTCCAACCACGTGCTGCCCACCGGTGGGACCGCACGGTTCGCCAGCGGCCTGGGGGTGATGGCCTACCTGAAGTCGATGCAGGTGATCGACTACGACGCGGCCGGTCTCGCCGAGGTCACCGACCACCTCGTGGCCCTGGCCGCGGCGGGGGGACCTACCGGCCCACGGTACCGCCGCAGTGCTTCGCCGGACGGAGTAGGAGCGGAGGCTCAGGGTCATCTCCGGGTGTTCCCCGATGGCGCACGTTGCCAGCGGCTCCCTACTCTTGGGTCCATGGACTCCTTCTTCGACGTCATCCGTAATCTCGGCTTCCGGCGCGGACCACGTCGGGTGCTGGCCGGCCTCGCCGGCGGCATCGCCGACGCCACCAATCTCGACGTGGTGCTGGTGCGGGTGTTGATGATTGTTGCGATGCTGCTGCCGGTGCTAGGACCCACCCTGTACATCGTGCTGTGGATCCTGCTCCCCTGGCAGGACGGCACCATCCCGCTGCAGCGGCTGGTGAACCAGTACCGCACCAACAGGAACAGCGACGCACCGACGATCGTGCCGGAGTAGCGCTCCCCGCCGGGCCCGTCCCCCGCGCTTGGCTCGGGAGTCTCCGGCTAGGCCGCGGCATCCGGGTATGACCACTGGCGGGCCGCCCGCAGGCGCTGGATCTCCCAGTTGCCCGCGATCACGCTGACGGCCCACTTCAGGTTCATCCGCCCACCGTTGACGGGGCTCAGGGCCTCCCCATGCGTCGGGTCCGCGGGGACCTCGGTTCCGGTCGGTGCGTCCGGCGGGGCAGGACCGAGGTCGCAAACCCCGGGGAGAGGCATCCCGTCGGGGTCGATGACCTGGACGTGGTCGCGCCTCATCGTCAGTGCGAAGCCGCCCTCATGGAGCAGACGGTGGTGCTGACCGCACAGCAGCACGAGGTTGTCCAGTTCGGTCGGCCCGCCGTGCGCCCAGTGCTGCACATGGTGCGCATGGATGTGCCGGCGCCGGTCACAAGCCGGGAAGCGGCACCCCTGATCGCGCGCCCACAGCGCTCGCATGAGGTCGGCATTCGGTGTGCGGGTGCGCTGCCCGACGTCGATGGTGCGGCCCGGATGGGTGCTCGGCACCGCGTTGTAGGCCGATTCGCCATCGTGCAGGTGTAGCACCACGCCGGTGTCACACGTCAGCCGTCGCGCGGTCTCAGGGTGAAGCGCCGGGCCGAGTTCGAGCCTGGCAGAGCCGACCGAAGCCGGGGCGGGCGGCGCCGGGGGCGGGTTCGCTCGCCTGGGTCGGCGTACCCTCGGCACAGATCTGGACCAGCGCGTCGGCCAAGGTGGCATGTTCCTCAGCCCCATCCGGCGCCGCTGCTGAGCCGGAAGCAGTCGATGGCCCGTTGGGATCGGTACTGCCCAGGTAGTCCCGTGCCAATTGGTCGCACTGGCTCTACGGGCGACGCCGAGGAGGCTCTCCTCGGTCTCCGGGGTGGCCACCCGGGTCAGGGCGCGAACCTTGGAGTAACTGACCAGGCCCGCTCGAAAGTCGGCGCTGATCAGCGGCAGCCCCGGGAGCGCCCGGGCTACCCGGAGGCCAGGCCGCTGATCTCTTCCTCCAGCCGGGTGGCAACTGTTGTGGTGTCGATGGTCTCAGTGATGGGGTGGCCGTCGTCGTGGTCATCGCGCTCGCCTTACTCGAACGTATGTTTGCCACGCTATCGTCGGGGTCCGACATCGCCGTGAGTACCTCCTGCGCTCAGGACGGTGCCTCCCGAGGCTCCCGCGGAAGCGCGACGGAGCGAACCTGCTGACGCTTCCGCGCCGGGCGCGGGACCGACCGCCGGGGCACACGTTCTAGACTCACCGGTGTGACCTTGCCGCTACGCCCGGACCTGATCGGGATCGAACCCTACGGCGCCCCCCAGTTGGACGTGCCGGTCCCGTTGAACACCAACGAGAACCCCTACCCGCCACCGGAGCAGGTGGTGGCCGACATCGCCGATTCCGTCGCCCGCGCCGCGGCGGGGGTGAACCGGTATCCGGACCGGGACTTCGTGGGCCTGCGTACCGAACTGGCCGGTTATCTGGCGGTCGAGTCCGGTGCTGATGAACTGCGGGCGGAGAACATCTGGGCCGCCAACGGTTCGAACGAGGTCATGTTGCACCTGCTGCAGGCCTACGGCGGTCCGGGCCGGACGGTGCTGTCCTTCGCACCGACCTACTCGATGTACCCCGAGTACGCCCGGGACACCTTCACCACCTACGTCGCCGGCACGCGGACGCCGGACTTCCGCCTGGACGCCGAGCACGCGCTGGAGCAGATCGCGAAGGTGCGCCCCGCCGTCGTCCTGATCGCCAGCCCGAACAACCCCACCGGTACCGCGATGGACATCGAGACCATCCGCGCGATCGTCGCCGGGACCACCGACACCGGCCCGGACGGCGCCGCGAGCCTCGTGGTGATCGACGAGGCCTACGCGGAGTTCCGGCGGGAGGGCACGGCCAGCGCGTTGAGTATCCGGCCCGATCACCCGCACCTGGTGGTGGCGAGGACGATGTCGAAGGCCTTCGCCCTCGCCGGCGCCCGGGTGGGCTACCTGGCCGGGGCCGCAGAAGTAGTCGATGCCCTGCGTGTGGTCCGCCTGCCCTACCACCTCTCGGCCATCACCCAGGCGGTGGCCCGCACCGCCCTGGCCCACGCTCCGGCCCTCCAGGAGGGCGTGGCCGCACTGCGCGCCGTGCGCGATGAGTGCGTGGCATGGCTGCGTGCGCAGGGCTTCACGGTTGCGGACTCCGACGCGAATTTCGTGCTGTTCGGCACCTTCGCCGACCGGCACCGCATCTGGCAGGGGCTGGTGGACCGAGGTGTGTTGATCAGGGAGACTGGGCCTGCGGGATACTTGAGGGTCTCGATCGGGACCGAAGAGGACATGGCCGCCTTCCGCGGCGCATTGAAGGAGGTGACCAGCCGGTGAGCTCACGCACCGCGAAGGTCGAACGCAGCACGTCGGAGTCCACCGTCAGCGTCGAGGTCAACCTGGATGGCACCGGCGCCACCGACATCTCCACCACGGTGCCGTTCTACGACCACATGCTCACCGCGCTGGGCAAGCACTCCCTGGTCGACCTGACCGTCCGGGCCGAGGGCGACACCGAGATCGACGCCCACCACACCGTGGAGGACACCGCCATCGCGCTCGGCCAGGCCCTGCGCCAGGCCCTGGGGGACAAGAGCGGCATCGCTCGATTCGGTGACGCCCTGGTGCCGCTGGACGAGGCCCTGGCCCGGGCCGTGGTGGACATCTCCGGGCGTCCCTACGTGGTGCACTCCGGGGAGCCGGAGGCCCAGGCCCACCACCTGATCGGCGGGCACTTCACCGGCTCCCTCACCGGGCACGTCTTCGAGTCGCTGGCCTACCACGCCGGAATCTGCCTGCACGTTCACCTGCTCTCCGGGCGGGACCCGCACCACATCGCCGAGGCCCAGTTCAAGGCGTTGGCCAGGGCGCTGCGCGCAGCGGTCGCACCCGACGCGCGGGTGGACGGGGTGCCCTCCACCAAGGGGGCGTTGTGACCGCGGTACCGCCCGGGGATGACGACGGCGACCGTGAGGAGCGGGTCGAGGACGAACGCCTCAACGGCGACGTCTTCGACCAGGCGGCCTTCGACGCCGCCTTCGCGGCCGAGTTCGGTCAGGCCACCGAACCCGACCGCCCCGCCGCCGCGCCGACCGAGCGCCATGATGAGATTGATCACGCCGACGGCAGCGCGGGCACCGAAAGCACCGACCAGCGCCGGATCATCGCGGTGGTGCTGACCCCGATCCGTTCGGCCGCGGCCCTGGCCGCGCTGTGCGCGATGGCCTCCATCGACGCCCACGTGATCGCCTCCAGGAACGGGGCGCTGGCCGTGCGCACCATCACCGGCCCGGTCGATGAGACCGAACTGCTGCTCACCGGCGCCCCGGCCGAGGCCGTGGAGCTGGCGCAGACGCTGTCCCGCACCGCCAAGGTCGGGGTGGTGCTGCTCACCGCGAACCTCGGCACCGGGCAGGACGGGCCCAGCGGCACCATCACCGGCCGGGAGTACACCGGCGGGGAGGCGGGGCAGGAGGTGCCCGCCGGACTGGTGCTGGCGAACGCTGACGACGTGCTGGAGTCCCTGCTGATCGGCGCCCTGGACCCATTGGATGCACCCGGACGGATCGATCCAGCGAAGGTAGCGCGCCCCGGGGGCCTGTTCGGAACCCGACGGCGCAAGAAGCGATGACGATCCCGCTCGCGCCGCGGGTGGCGGTGCTGGACTACGGGTCGGGGAACGTGCGCTCGGTGGTCCGGGGCCTGCGCCGGGCCGGTGCCCGGGTGGACCTGACCGCCCAGCCCGAGGCGGTCGCGGGCGCTGACGGGCTGGTCGTGCCCGGCGTGGGGGCCTTCGCCTCGGTGATGGCCGCGCTGGAGCAGGTCGGGGCGCCGCAGATGATCGGTGACCGGCTGGCCGCCGGCCGTCCGGTGCTGGGCATCTGCGTCGGCCTGCAGGTGATGTTCAGCGACGGACTCGAGCACGGCGTGCACACCCGAGGGCTGGGCCACTGGCCCGGCCGGGTGGAGCGCCTGGACGCCCCCGTCGTCCCGCACATGGGATGGTCCACCGTCGAGCCACCACCGGACAGCGCCCTGTTCGCCGGACTGGAGGAGGAACGGTTCTACTTCGTACACTCCTACGCCGCCCGGTCCGCCCCGGCGCACCTGCGCACCACCTGGTCCACCCACGGCAGTTCCGAGCGGAACACCCGCTTCGTGGCCGCGGTGGAGAACGGATCGCTGAGCGCCACCCAGTTCCACCCGGAGAAGTCCGGCACCGCCGGCGCCGCCCTGTTGCGCAACTGGTTGAACACCCTGACCTGAGGAGACCCTTGAGCACACTTGAACTACTCCCCGCCGTCGATGTGGCCGACGGCCAGGCCGTGCGCCTGGTGCAGGGAGAAGCCGGCACCGAGACGCACTACGGCTCACCACTGGAGGCGGCGCTGACCTGGCAGCGCGACGGCGCCTCCTGGGTGCACCTGGTGGATCTGGACGCCGCCTTCGGCCGCGGCTCCAACGCCGACCTGCTCGCCGAGGTGGTCGGGGCGTTGGATATCGATGTGGAACTGTCCGGCGGGATCCGCGACGACGAGTCGCTGCAGCGCGCCCTGGCCACCGGCTGCCGCCGCGTGAACCTGGGCACCGCGGCCCTGGAGGACCCGGACTGGACGGCCAGGGTGATCGGGGAGCACGGCGACCGGATCGCTGTGGGGCTGGACGTGCGCGGCACCACCCTGGCCGCCCGTGGCTGGACCCGGGAGGGTGGGGACCTGTGGGAGGTGCTGGCACGCCTGGAGGAGGACGGGTGCGCGCGCTACGTCGTCACCGACGTCACCAAGGACGGCACCATGCGTGGTCCGAACACCGACCTGCTCACCCGCGTGTGTGCCCGCACGGACGCCCCGGTGGTGGCATCCGGGGGGATCTCCAGCCTGGCCGACATCGAGGCCCTGGCCGAACTCACCCCGATCGGCGTCGAGGGCGCGATCGTGGGCAAGGCCCTGTACGCCGGTGCGTTCACGCTCGGCCAGGCCCTGGATGTGGCCGGGCGTTCCTGATGTCCCGGGAGTTGCCGCCGACGTCGGCCTTCGCGGCGATGACGGCAGCACCGATCCTCACCTGGGCGCGGCCCTGGCGCGGACCGGTGCGCAGGAGCGGTTGCGGGCCGTGGTCGATGCCCTGGTCCGGGCCCGCCTGCTGGTACCGGTCGTGGCACACCTGGACGAACATGCCGAGGAAGTCGCCGGAGCCGGGGGCATGCCGATCGCGGGGGAGAAGCAGGCCTCGGCGGCCATGGTGACGGTGGCCACGCCCGACGGTCGCTCGGCGATGCCGGTGTTCTCGGCGCTGCAGACCCTGCACGCCTGGCGCCCGGACGCCCGCCCGATCCCGGTGCCCGGTCCGCAGGCAGCCCTGGCCACCGTGACCGAGTCCGACGGCCTGCTGGTGCTGGATCCAGCCGGCCCGGTCCCGGTGCTGGTGCCCCGGCCCGCGGTGTGGGCGCTGGCGCAGGGCCGTCCCTGGGTGCCCCCGGCCGACGACGACCAGTTGCGCGCGCAGGTCGGTGCGGCACTGCGCAAGGTGCCGGGGGGTCGCGACGGTGGAACTGGAAGACGCACCGGGCGGGGCCACCACGGTGGTCCTGGGGGTACCAGCAGGGCTGTCCCGCGCGCAGGTGGCCCGGATCACGTCCCGGGCCGGTGCGGAACTGGCACGATGTGATCTTGTCGCCGAACGTGTCGACGCCGTTCAGTTGCGGGTGCGTGCGTGTTAGACTCGTCGCTGACCAACCGGTCCTGACGGGCCGGACCAAGCGGAGCCACTCCCACCCCTGCTCGACCGAACGGGTCACGCCGCACCAGAGCCTGGGTCCCGGTCGCGGGCAGTTGATGTCCGCACGAGCAGACGCTCAGACCACAGGCCTCCGCACACCCGCGGGGGCCTTTCTCGTGGGTGGAAGAAGATCACCTCACGAAGGAGCCACACATCAGCGATCCCCGCATCAACGATCGGATTCGCGTCCCGGAAGTACGCCTGGTCGGCCCGAGCGGCGAGCAGGTAGGAGTTGTCCGGGTCGAAGACGCGCTGCGCGCCTTGCCGCCGAGGCCGATCTCGACCTGGTCGAGGTCGCGCCGGACGCCCGGCCGCCGGTTGCCAAACTCATGGACTACGGCAAGTTCAAGTACGAGTCGGACATGAAGGCCCGTGACGCGCGGCGCAACCAGGCACACACCGTCCTGAAGGAAATCAGGTTCCGGCTCAAGATCGACGAACACGACTACGCCACCAAGAAGGGCCACGTCGAGCGGTTCCTCAAGGGCGGGGACAAGGTCAAGGTCATGATCATGTTCCGCGGCCGCGAGCAGTCCCGTCCGGAGATGGGCATGCGGCTGCTGCAGCGCCTGGCCGAGGATGTGGAGGAACTGGGTCACGTGGAGTCCGTGCCGCGCCAGGACGGGCGGAACATGACCATGGTGCTCGGCCCGAACACCAAGAAGTCCGAAGCTCGCAGCCAGCAGCGGCGCGACCGTCAGGCTCGAGAAGAAGCTCAGCAGAACGACGCGGCAACGTCGTCCTGAGACGTCCGCACCACCTCCCGGCCGGCGTGCCGGGAAGATCAAGGAAGAGGCCATGCCCAAGAACAAGACCAACTCCGGTGCCAAGAAGCGCTTCCGCGTGACCGGCTCGGGGAAGATCATGCGCCAGCGCGCGCGCCACGTGCACAAGTTCCAGGAACGAAGCAAGCGCCAGGCGCGCCGGCTGGTGAACGACGTGGTCGTTTCACCCGCGGACACCAAGAAGACCAAGAAACTGCTCGGCAAGTAAGCGCCCGGCACCCCAACCAAGGAGCATCACGTGGCACGCGTCAAGCGGGCGGTCAACGCCCATAAGAAGCGCCGGACGACACTGGAGCGCGCCAGCGGCTACCGCGGGCAGCGGTCCCGGCTGTACCGCAAGGCCAAGGAACAGGTCGACCACTCACTCAACTACGCCTACCGCGACCGCCGGGCCCGCAAGGGTGACTTCCGTCGGCTGTGGATCCAGCGGATCAACGCCGCGGCGCGTAGTTACGGCCTGACCTACAACCGGTTCATCCAGGGCCTGAAACTGGCTCAGGTGGAGGTGGACCGTCGCGTCCTGGCAGACCTGGCAGTCAACGACACCGAAGCCTTCGCGGCGCTGGTGAAGGTGGCCAAGGACGCCCTGCCGGAGGATGTGAACGCTCCGGCTACGGCTTGAGCCCACTCTCGAGCGCAGCCGAACGCCCGGCCGGCCCGGTGGACCTGACTGACGCCCGCGCACCGCGCGTCAAACGGGTCCGCGCGCTGGCCGGGCGTTCTGTGCGCGGGCGCCAGGCCAAGTTCCTCATCGAGGGGCCCCAGAGCGTGCGCGCGGTGCTGACGCACCAACCGGGCATCGTGGTGCAGGTCTTCCACACGCCCCAGGCGGCCGAGCGCCATCCCGACATCGCCGAACGCGCCCGGCAGGTGGCCGCCCGGAGCACCACGACCGCCTCGGAGCAGGTACTGCACGCGATGAGCCCGGACGCCCAGGGGGTGCTCGTGGTGGCCAGGATCGAGCCGGTTCCCGTGGAGGAGGCGCTCGAGGGGCCCTTGGTGGCCTTTCTGCACCAAGTGCGCGATCCCGGTAACGCCGGAACGGTGATCCGGGCGGCCGATGCCGCCGGGGCCGGTGGGGTGGTGCTCTCCGAAGCGAGCGTGGAGTTGCACAACCCGAAGACGGTGCGCTCCAGCGCGGGATCGATGTTCCACCTGCCGGTGGCCACCGGAGCGGACCTGACCGGCACCATCGAGCGGGCTCGCAATGCCGGAATGCAGGTGCTGGCGGCCGACGGCGAGGGGCAGGTGGAGTTGGACGACCTCGCCGACGCCGCGGGAACCGGGGACCTGTCCCGGCCGACCCTGTGGGTGTTCGGGAACGAGGCCCACGGCCTGACCGCCCGTGAGCGCGCGATGGCCGATGCGGTGGTGCGCATCGGAATCCGCGGCCATGCCGAGTCGCTCAACCTTGCCATGGCGGCCACGTTGTGCCTGTTCGCCTCGGCTCGGGCACAGCGCCATCGATGACGCCCCCAGCCAGGCTGACTGCCTCCCCGGGCGACCTGGGGCACCTGGTCGACCGGATCCGCGCCCTGTGCAACTCCGGCCGGGTGCTGATCGGTGTCAGCGGGCCGCCCGGAGCAGGCAAGTCCACTCTCACCGCGGCCCTGGCGCGGGAACTGCACGCCGAGCAGGTGGGCTGCGCCGTCGTCGGCATGGACGGCTTCCACCTGGCCCAGGCCGAACTGGACCGGCTCGGACGGGCCGAGCGCAAGGGCGCCCCGGACACCTTCGACGCCCACGGGTATCTCGCGCTGTTGCGCCGGCTGCGTCAGGAGAGCACCAACACCGTTTACGCACCGATGTACCTGCGCGGGGCCGTGGAACAGCCGATCGGCTCCGCGGTTCCGGTTCACCCCGGCGATCAGGTGATCCTGACCGAGGGCAACTACCTGCTGTTGGACACCACGCCCTGGGACCAGGTCCCGGGCCTGCTCGACGAGGCGTGGTTCGTGCGCACCGACGACGATGCCCGGCGCGAGCGACTCCTTGCCCGGCACCTGGCCGGAGGTAAGACGCGCGAGCGCGCCCTGGCCTTCACCGACGGGTCCGATGCTGCCAACGCTGCCCTGGTGGCCACCACCCGGGACCGCGCGGACGTCGTCATCGACTGGGTCTGAGGCCCTCAGAACATCAGTGCGCCGTACGGCGCGGTGTCGGTGCGCATCGCGCGGGACAGTTCGGCCACCGCGCCCGGACGCACCTCGGTGACGTACCCGGCAGCAGCCTGGCCGGCGATCGACCGGTTGCCCAGGTAGGTCGCGGCCAGGTCCGAGACGTCCAGGCGCACGTGCGCGTCGTCGTCGGTCCTTCGGCACCGCCCGGTGCCGTCGGCGCCGACCTGCAGGTGCCACCGCCCGGCATTCGGCGGGCACATCTGGTCGGTGACCTCCAGGACCACGTCACAGGGCGCGGCATACCCCCGCTGGGACAGCGCTTCGGCGACATCGATGATGCGCAGCCACAGGCTGTCCGACCCGCGCACCCCGGCCGCGCGGGGCCCCCCGGCCCACCACAGCAGCGGATCGTGCAGGGATCGGTTCGGCAGTTCGGCTCCGGTGGTCAGGTCCACATCCACCAATCTCCGACCCAGGGCGAGCAGCGCGGCGGAGTCGACCGCGGCCATCTCCCATACGTGGACCTTGCCCTCGGGCAGGCCGGCGCTGGACCACTTGGCCTGACGCCGGATGATCGCATATCCGACCGGCTCCTTCTCGCGCTGGGCCAGCAGCAGCCGGAGCGGTTCCTTGCTGCCGCGCTCGGTCGCGTGGTCCACCCACCAGGTGGCGCCCTGGGCGTCGCGGCGGGCCACCGCCCCCAGCGTGGCGGCGGTGGTGGCGCGGTGCACCTGCTGGACCAGGTCAGCGGACTCCGAGGCGGGCAACAGGTGGGTGCTGATGCCCTCGGCCGACCGCGCGATGTGCTCCGGCGCGGCCAGGGTGATGCCGCGGTTCAGGGTCAGGGTGATGTCCAGGGAGGCCACCGCGTACCCGAATCGCCCGTAGATCCCTGGTTCCGAGGCGTGCAGGCCGGCGAGCGCAGCGCGGCCCTGTTCACGCACCCGGTGCACCTGGTGGGAGATCATCGACCGCAACAGCCCGCGCCGACGGTGGTCCGGGTGCACCCCGACCCAGGTCAGGGCATCCATCGGGACCCGGCGCACCTGGTCACCCGGCCCGGGAACCGTCAGATCCATGTCCCACGAGGCGAAAGTGGCGGCCAGCGGGCGGGGCTGGGGAAGGGCCACGGGCTCGGGACCGGAGTACTCCACCCCCCAGACCATCTGCGGGTCCAGGGTCGCCATGAACTCCTGCGGGCTGAGCCCGGGCCGGTCGTGGAACCACACCAGCACATCGGTGGCGGTGAGCCGGTCGGCATCGGCGGGGGACAGGGGCATGATCCGGTAATTCTTCATGGTGCGATGATCCCGGCCGCCGGGGCTGGAGCGCGAGGGGATATTCTCGCGGATTGGCACGCGGCGGCGCCGCCGGTACGGTGTGGCGGTGCGGGCACAGCGGATCCTCATCTACGGGGTCACCGGGAGTGGGAAGACCACCTTGGCCCGCGAGCTCGCCGGCGCGCTGGGCGTGCGCGCGGTCAGCGTCGATGATGAGATCGGCTGGTTGCCGGGGTGGGTGAGCCGGCCGGCGGGCGAGCAGCGGAACCTGGTCGAGCAGGTCGTGGCGCAGCACGCCTGGGTGATGGACACCGCTTACGGCGCCTGGCTGGATGTGGTGCTCGGCCGGACCGAGGTGATCGTGGCGCTGGACTATCCGCGGGTGGTGTCACTGGGACGGTTGGTGCGCCGCAGCCTGGCGCGCGCGATCGACCGGCGGCCGATCTGCAACGGCAACACCGAAACCTTCCGGGTACTGTTCTCCCGCGATTCGATCCTCATTTGGCACTGCCGGTCCTTCGCCCGCAAACGAGCCCGGATCCGCTGCTGGGCGGCCGACCCACCGGCGGGCCGGGTGGTGGTGCTGCGCAGTCCGCGGCAGACCCGCAGGTTCCTGGCCGGCCTTGGCGCGGCGCCGGCGGCGCGGCCCTGACCTCGGGGGTGAGCCGGAACATCGCGTTGTCCGTCCCACGGCCCCGGTGGCCCCGCGGCGGCAGTATCGTGCACTGGATGGGAACGCAGCAGGCCGGCTCGTGGGCGGTCCGCCTCGGTTCGGGCATCATCGTGGCCATGCTGGTCGCGACGGTGCTGGCCACGCCGGCTCACGCGAGCCTGGGCGGGTCCGCGGAGGCCACCGGGATGCGCGGGCAGGCCCCCGAGGTGCGCCTGGAGGTCAGCGCCAGTGGCGCGATCTCCGCGGTGCAGCCGATCCTGGACCGGCTCACCCGCGATCCCATCCTGAGGGGCCGCCAGGAGATCGCCGCGCAGGTCCACACCCCGGAACCGCCTTCGGGCGCCGAGTCCCGGACCCAGCCGGAGCGCCGGATTCCCGGTCTGGTCACCGTCGAGGAGATCAGCGCGAGGACCGAGCGCGTCCAGGACGGCGACCTGTCCGCCCTGGCCCGTACCGGTCAGGTGGACGTCGGCCTGCTCGGCCTGGATGTGTTGCGGGTCGGTGGAGTGCACGCCCAGGTGAGCACTCATCCCACCGAGGAGCCCACTGCCTCAGCGGGCCGGCCGAGTGTGCAGTTCTTCGGCCGCCAGGTGCCCCTGCCGGTCGATGAGCCGGTGGACATCGATCAGTACCTGTCCACGGCCGATGCCCTGGAGGCGCTGGAGACGGCGGTGCCGGGACTGACCACGCTGGTGCAGACCCTGGGCGGGGTGTTCGAGGCCGGTGGCGGGGTGCAGGTGCGGATGGGCCGCACCGAGCAGGCCGATGCGGCCACCGGGTCGGCCACAGCGGTGGGCTTCTACGCCGCGGTACACCTGGAACTGGACGCACGTATCTGCATCCCGAACCTGTCCGGGGAGTGCCTGGCCGAGGTGACCATCCGGACCGATGCCGCCGTGCTGGCTGGTGTTGGCCGAGACCTCGGTGGAGCGACCCGAGATGCTTCCGGTGATCGAGCGGATCGACTGGACCCTGGTGGTGCCGCTCACCGCGGCGGTAGCGCTGGTGCTGTTCGGCCTCGGCCTGGGACTGGGACGGTGGCGCCGTCGGCAGCAGCCGGACGTCGCCAGCAGCGCTGACCCAGGAGGGCAACCGGAATCCCCGGCGCAACGGGTCGGGCGGCGATGAGAGTCTTCGCCGCAGTCGACCTCGCTGCCGAGGCCGCCGAGCACCTCGACGGTGCGCTGGAGGTGATCCGCGACGCTGCCGGGTCGCGGTTGCGCTGGGTGCATCCCGCCCAGTGGCACATCACCACGGCGTTCTACGGGCAGGTTCCCGATGGGTCCGTGCCGGACCTGATGCAGGCGCTGACCGCGAATGCCGCGATGAGCCGGGCGATCACGCTGCGGCTGTCCGGGGCGGGCTCGTTCACCGGGCGCACGCTGTGGATGGGGGTGGCCGGTGCGGACCGGGCCGACGAGCGGGCGTTGGTGGGCTTGATGGCCTCCTGCGCCGAACTGACCACCGAGCCGGACCGTAGGCGCCGGCGCGGGCACCTGACCGTCGCCCGCACCGGCCGGCGCTCCGACGGCACCGAACTGCCCGGCCTGGTGCGGGCCCTCTCGGTCTACCGCGGACCGGCGTGGTCGGTGCGGGACGTGGGGCTGTACTCCTCCGAACTGGGCGCCGGCCCGGGCGGCAGTCCCCGGTATGAACTGCTCGGTACCGCCCCGCTGGGCCATGGCGAGAGTTCGGGCGCCGGCTGATCGACCGTCTCCGGCCTTTGCGAGCGGCGCCGGACCTGCCAGACTCTCGCCCATGGATCTGCCGCTGTCGTGGCCGCCGGCGCCGATGCTGGCCAAGGCCGCCAAACAAGTTCCTGCCGCCGACGCGATCGAGGGTGGGTACGCCTATGAACCGAAGTGGGACGGGTTCCGCGCCCTGATCGCACGGGACGGGGCGCAGGTCCGGATCGCCAGCCGCAGCGGCAAGGACCTGACCCGGTACTTCCCCGAACTGGCCGACACCCTCGGTGAGCACCTGCCCGCCCGGTGCGTCCTGGACGGGGAGGTGGTGGTGCGCACCGGAGAGCCCGGCGCCCAGCGCCTGGACTGGGAGGCGCTCTCGGCCCGGGTGCACCCGGCCGCCTCCCGAATCGCGCTACTGGCAGAGCAGACCCCCGCGGAGTTCATCGCCTTCGACGTGCTCGCACTGGGGGAGCAGGACCTGACCGGGGCCTCGTTCCGGACCCGCCGTACCCGCCTGAGTCAGGCTCTGTCCGGGGCAGGTGCCCCGGTGCACCTGACCCGGCTGACCGACGACGCCGAGGTGGCCCGGCACTGGTTCGCCACCTTCGAGGGGGCCGGGCTGGACGGCGTCGTCGCCAAGGCGTGGGAGAGCACCTACCAGGGTGGCAAGCGCACCATGGTCAAGGTCAAGCACGCCCGCACCGCGGAGGCGGTGGTGCTGGGCTACCGGGTGCACAAGTCCGGCCGGGGGGTCGGATCGTTGCTGCTGGGCATGTACTCCGGCGCCGGCGACTTGGTGAACGTGGGCGGGATCGCCGCGTTCACCGATAAACGCCGGGTCGAACTGGTCGAGGAACTGCGGCCCTGGGTGATCACCGACGACGACGGTGCCCCCGTCCTGGGGGAGACCGACCGTTCCCGGTTCAGCTCCGGCAAGGACATCAGTTTCGTCCGGCTGCGACCCGAGCGGGTGGTCGAGGTGGCCTTCGACCAGCTCGAGGGGAACAGGTTCCGCCACGCGGTGAGGTTCCTGCGCTGGCGCCCCGACCGGGAGCCGGAGTCGGCGACCCTGGAGCAGGTGGAGCGTGCGGTGGCCTACGACCTCGACGAGGTGCTGGCCTCCTGAGGCTCAGTACTCGCTGTCCGCGCGCCGCTTCTTCGAGGGCTGCACCCTGGGCGGCTCCCCGGGCATCTTGGGGTACTCCGGCGGGAAGGGTTCCTCACCCAGACCGTCCTGGAGGTCCTGCTCCCACCAGGACATCGCAACCTCCAGTGTGCCCAGGTGATCGTCCAGGTCCGCCCAGGCATCGCCGTCGGCCGCCAGGATGTCGGGCACGGTGCGCACCGTGAACTGGCCCGGGTCCAGCCCGTCCAGATCCGCCCACCGCACCGGCATCGACACCGGCGCCCCGGCCAGGGGCCGGGGGGAGTAGGCAGAGGCGATGGTGCGGTCCCGGTTGGCCTGGTTGAAGTCCACGAAGATCTTCTTCCCGCGCTCCTCCTTCCACCACGCGGTGGTGACCAGGTCCGGCATCGCCCGCTCCAGGCGCCGCGCGATCGCGATCACCGCGTGACGCACGCCGAGGAACTCCACGACCGGATCGATCCGGGCGTACACGTGCAGCCCGCGCGAACCGGACGTCTTCACCCAGGCGACCAGACCGGCGTCGGCCATCACCTCCCGCAACGCCATCGCCGCGGTGACCACGTCACCGAAGGTGCGGCCCGGCTGGGGATCCAGGTCGATCCGCAATTCGTCCGGGTGGTCGTTGTCACCCGAGCGCACCGGCCAGGGGTGGAAGGTCAGCGTGTTCATCTGCACTGCCCAGACCGCGGTGGCCACCTCATCGATCACGAGTTGGGGGTGGGACCGCCCCGACGGGTAGGTGCAGATCGTGGTACGGGCCCACTCCGGGACCCCGCGCGGGGGGTTCTTGGAGAAGAACTCCTCCCCGTCGACGCCGGTGGGGAAGCGTTGCAGCGTCACCGGGCGGTCTCCGACGGCCCGCAGGATACCGTCGCCGACGGCGATGGTGTACTCGGCCAGATCGGCCTTGGTGATCTGCTCCTGCGGCCACAGGAGACGGTCCGGGCTGGACAGGCGCACCTGACGCATAGTGGGTCCGGGGACGTCCAGCACGATCGCCTTGGCAGCCATGCGCTAAACGCTACTGGGTGGCGATCAGTGCGGCATAGCGGTTCAGGTCCACGTTCCCGCCGGACACGATCACCCCGATGCGCCCACCCCGGACGATCTCGGTGTGCGTCAGCAGCCCCGCCAGCGCGAGCACACCGGTGGGTTCGGCCACCAGCTTCGTCGTCATGGCCAGCACTCGCATCGCCTCACGCAAGGCATCGTCGCTCACGGTGAGCACATCGGCGGCGCCGCCGGAGATGATCGGGAAGGTCCACTCGCCCAGCGCCTGCGTCTGGGCGCCGTCGGCGATGGTGCGTGGGGTGTCGATGTGCACGATCCGACCGGCGCGCAACGAGCGGAGCCCGTCGTCCCCGGCCTCGGGCTCCACCCCGTAGATCCGGGCCGCCGGGGCCGCCTCCCGCGCCGCCAGGATGGTGCCGGCGAGCAACCCGCCCCCGCCCAGTGGGGCCAGCACCACGTCCAGCCCGGGAGCCTGGGCCAGGAGTTCGGCGGCCGCGGTGCCCTGCCCGGCGATGATGTGCGGATGGTCGTACGGGGGGATCAACGTTAGCCCGCGCTCGCGGGCCAGGTCCGCGCCGAGCTGCTCCCGGGTCTGGGCGTAACGGTCGTACCGCACCACGTCGGCGCCGTAGCCCTTCGTCGCGGCGACCTTCACCTCGGGGGCGTCGTGGGGCATCACTATCGTGGCCGGGACGCCCAACTCACCGGCAGCCAATGCGATCGCCTGGGCGTGGTTACCCGAGGAGTAGGCGATCACCCCGGCCGCCGCCTGGGCCGGGGCCAGCTGGAGCAGCGCGTTGAAGGCACCCCGGACCTTGAAGGCACCGGCGCGCTGCAGGTTCTCGCACTTGAGGAACACCCGGGCACCCACCCGGTCATCCAGACGCCGTGAGGTCAGCACCGGGGTGCGGTGCACATGCGCAGCGATCCGGTGGGCCGCCGCGGGTACGTCCTCGGGCAGCACCGGCGGGCTCAGGCGACCTCGCGGAAGGCCTGGGCCAGGCGGGTCACGCCCTCGCTGATCTCCTCCAGGCCGACCCCGGAGTAGGCCAGGCGGATCGCGTCCCGGGAACCGTCGGTGACGAAGTCCGAGCCCTTGACCACCGCGACTCCGCGTTTGGCCGCGGCCTCGGTGAGCGCGTCGCCGTCGACCCCCTCGGGCAACTGCACCCACAGGAAGTAACCCCCCTCGGGCTCGACGAAACTCACCTGCGGCAACTCCGCCCGCAACGCCTCGCCCAGGCGCTTGGCGCGCTGGGACAGCGCGGTCTTGACCGTCTCGATGGAGGAGTCGAAGGAGCCACCCCGGACGAACTCGTTCACGATCGACTGCGAGACCATCGACGGCGAGATGTAGGTGGAGGTGGCCAACTTGGTGATCGTGGCGATCAGGTCCGCGTCGCCCACCAGGTAGCCCACCCGGATCCCCGGGCACACGGTCTTGGAGAAGGAGGAGGCGTAGACCACCTCATCGCCACCGGCCAGGGACAACATGGTGGGTTCGGTGGTCCCGGTGAACCGCAGTTCCACGTAGGGATCGTCCTCGAAGATGGTGAAGTCATACTCCCGGGCCAGGGCCACCAGGGCCCGGCGCTTCTCACCGGAGAGGGTGTAGCCGGCCGGGTTCTGGAAGTTGGGGATGATGTGCGCCAACGTCACCGGTGTCCCGCCGGCGAGCAGTTCGGCCATCGCGCTCACGTTCACCCCGTCGGCCTCGAGTTCGACCGGGTGCACCTTCGCTTCGCGTCCTCGCAGGGACAGCAGCGTCCGGTCGTAGCTTGGCCGTTCGACGATCACACCGTCTCCGGCCTGCACCAGGGTCTGGAAGAGGAATGCGTCGGCCTGCATGGACCCGTTGGTGACGAGCACCTGGTCCTCGGCGACGCCGTGGCGCTGCGCGATCCACGCCCGCAGCGGCTTGTACCCCACGGCGGTGCCGTAGGCGAAGGAACCGGCGGGGTCCTTGCTGAAGGCGCGCTCGGCGGCTCGGCGCAGTCCGTCGACGTCGATGATGTCCAGCGACGGGGCGCCACGGGCAAAGGAGATCGGTGCAGGTTCAACGGCCATGCGTCCACCCTACCGACAGCACCGACCCCCGGCGGTCAGAGGTCCTGCGGCCCTCAGGGCTCCTCGCGCCGCCGGCGCCGGCTGCGTTGGAGCCGGTGCAGCACGAACACCAGCAGCGCGAGCCCGATCGCCACCAGGGTGAGGGTGGACAACGCTCCGCTCCAGCGTTGTAGTGCCGGTTGGATGGCCGGGCCGAAGCCGAAACCCAGACCGATCCAGATTGCGTTCCACAGCCCCGAGCCGATCGTGGTGTAGACGGTGAAGGCGCCGAGGTTCATCCGCACCAGACCGGCCGGGATCGAGATGAAACTGCGCACCAACGGCACGCACCGACCGGTCAGTACGGCGATCGCTCCCCACCGGGCGAAGAAGGCCGCCGCACGGTCCACGTCGCCGGTATCCAGCAGCGGGATGCGGCGCACCACCGACCGGGTGCGGTCCGGACCCAGCGCGGCCCCGATGCCGTACCAGAACCATGCCCCCAGCACCGAGGCGAGTGTGGCCGCAATGAAGGCTCCCCATGCACTCATCCGGCCCTCGTAGGCCAGGAAACCCGCCCCGGGCAGCACCGCCTCGGAGGGGATCGGGGGGAAGAAGGTCTCGATCAGCACCGCCAGGCCCACCCCGACTTCCCCGATCGACTCCATCAGGGACAGCACCCAGCCGATGAAACCCTCGTACCCGGCGGCGGGGTCGGTGGTGCCGGAGGAGGCTGGGTAGGCAGAGGAGGTCGGCACGCTCCAGTGTGACGCACCTTCCGGCCGCGGGCGCGCGCGACTGTGCCATGATGGGGCCATGGATATGCTCCCGCGCCGATTTAGCCGGCCCGTCTCCGGGCCGGCGCGCGGTCGCTGAGCGACGCAGTCACGCCCCGGGCGGGCAACCCCAGACCACCCTGCAGTGACGATTTGGAGAACGTTCGTCGTGTCCACCCCGCTCTCACCTCTGGATGCAGAGGCCATTAGTGCTGCCGTTGCCCGCGCCAGGGACGCGGTAGCCGCGGCCGGCAACCTCGATGAGCTCAAGGCGGCCCGCCTCGCGCACACCGGCGACGCCAGCCCGCTGGCCCTGGCCAACCGCGCGATCGGCTCCCTGGAGAAGTCCCAGAAGGCCACCGCCGGGCGCATGATGGGCCAGGCCCGTGGCGAGGTGAACAAGGTGATCGCGCAGCGTCAGGAGGTGCTCACCGCCGAGCGGGACGCGCAGGTGCTGCGCACCGAGGCGGTCGACGTCACCATTCCGGTGGACCGGCACGTCCTGGGCGCACGCCACCCCCTGGAGGTGCTCGGTGAGGAGGTCGGCGACTTCTTCGTCTCCATGGGCTGGGACATCGCCGAGGGCCCGGAGGTGGAGCACGAGTGGTTCAACTTCGACGCCCTGAACTTCGGCCCGGACCACCCTGCCCGGCAGATGCAGGACACCTTCTTCGTCGCCGATGACACCCCAGGTCAGAACGAGCACCTGGTGCTGCGCACGCACACCTCCCCGGTGCAGGCGCGCACGATGCTCTCCCGCGGCGTGCCGGTGTACGTGGCCTGCCCCGGCAAGGTGTTCCGCACCGACGAGCTCGACGCCACGCACACACCGGTCTTCCACCAGGTGGAGGGACTGGCGGTGGACAAGGGTTTGACGATGGCGAACCTGCGCGGGGTGCTGGACCAGTTCGCCCGAGCGATGTTCGGCCCGGATGCGCGCACCCGGATCCGGCCCAGCTTCTTCCCGTTCACCGAACCCAGTGCGGAGATGGACCTGTGGTTCCCGCAGAAGAAGGGCGGGCCCGGCTGGATCGAGTGGGGTGGCTGCGGCATGGTGCACCCCAACGTGCTGCGTGCCTGCGGCGTGGACCCGGACGTCTACTCCGGCTTCGCCTTCGGCATGGGCCTGGAACGCACCCTGATGCTGCGCCACGGCATCGATGACATGCACGACATGGTCGAAGGCGATATCCGCTTCTCGCTGCAGGGAGACCGCTGATGCCCTACATCACCGCGCAGTGGCTGCGCGAGCACGTGACGGTGCCCGCCGGCACCGGTGCCGCCGACCTGGCCGCCGACCTGGTCCGGGTGGGCCTGGAGGAGGAGGAGATCCACACCCCCGACATCACCGGACCGCTGGTGGTGGGACGCGTGGCGCAGCTGGTCAAGGAGGAGCACTCCAACGGCAGGACCATCTCATGGACCCAGGTGGATGTGGGTGAGCACAACCCGCCCGGGCAGCAGGGTCGCGGCATCGTGTGCGGCGCGCACAACTTCGACGTCGGCGACGCCGTGGTGGTCGCCCTGCCCGGGGCGGTGCTGCCCGGAGACTTCGCCATCTCGGCCCGCAAGACCTACGGGCACGTCTCGGACGGGATGATCTGCTCGGCGGCTGAGCTGGGTGTGGGCGAGGGGCCCGAGGCAGAGGCAGGAATCATCGTGCTGGACGAGGGCGCACCCGCCCCCGGCACTGATGCGCGCGGCCTGCTCGGCCTGGACGAGGACGTACTGGAGATCAACGTGACCCCGGACCGGGGGTACTGCTTCAGCGTGCGCGGCATCGCTCGCGAGTACGGACACTCCACCGGGGCGGAGTTCACCGACCCGGTGCTCGCCCAGGCCCCGCCGGAGCCGACCCCGGACGGATTCGAGGTGGCGGTCAAGGACGAGGCACCGATCCACGGCCGGGCGGGCTGCGACCGCTTCGCCACCCGGATCGTCCGCGGCGTGGACCCGGATGCGCCCACCCCGCCGTGGATGGCGCGCCGATTGCGCCAGGCCGGGATGCGCCCGATCTCGGTGGTCGTGGACGTGACCAACTACGTGATGCTCGACGTCGGCCAGCCGATCCACGCCTACGACCTGGACAGTCTCATCGCCCCGATCGTGGTGCGCCGGGCCCGCTCCGGCGAGCACCTGGTCACCCTGGACGACGTCCGACGCGACCTGGCCACGGAAGATCTGCTGATCACCGATTCCGCCGGTGGCCACGGTGAGCGCATCCTCGGCCTGGGTGTGATGGGCGGTGCCGCGACCGAGGTCAGCCAGGACACCACCGACGTGCTGATCGAAGCCGCCCACTTCGATGCGGTCAGCGTCGCGCGGACCGCACGCCGCCACCGGCTGCCTTCCGAGGCCGCCAAGCGGTTCGAGCGCGGGGTGGACCCGGCTCTGCCGCCGGTCGCCGCCCAGATGGTGGTGGACCTGCTGGTGCGCCACGCCGGCGGACGTGCCGACCCGGCGGTCACCGACCTGGACCGCACGGCGCCGCCGGCGCCGATCCGGTTGGACGCCGCCGAGCCGGCCCGCCTGGTCGGGGTCGACTACACCACCACGCAGGTGGTCGAGACCCTCACCGAACTCGGAGCCCGGGTGGATGAGGGCGAGGAGCGCCACCTCGTGGTGACTCCACCGACGTGGCGCCCGGATCTGGTCGCCGCGGCGGACCTGGTGGAGGAAGCGGTCCGGCTGCGCGGGTATGACCAGGTTCCCTCGGTGCTGCCGCAGCAGGCCCGGCCCGGACGCGGGCTGACCACCGATCAGCGCCGCCGGCGCCGGGTGGCCCAGGTGTTGGCCGACATCGGCCTGGTGGAGGTGCTCACCTACCCGTTCGTGGCCGGCTCCCGCGATGACGAACTGGGCCTGGCCGAGGACGACGAGCGCCGGCTCCGGGTGCGCCTGGCCAACCCGCTGGCGGACAACCAGCCCTACCTGCGCCCCACCTTGCTGCACACGCTCGTGGATGCCGCGGTACGCAACGTGGGCCGGGGATTGACGGATCTGGGCATCTTCGAGGTCGGCATGGTCACGGTCGGCACCGGCACCCGCGAAGCCAGCCCGCTCCCGCCGCTGGGCGTACTGCCCGGACCGCGGGACCTGGCGGCGATCGAGGCGGCCGTGCCGGACCAGCCCCGCCACGTCGCCGGGGTGCTGACCGGCAACGCCGAACCGCCCGGTGTGTACACCGCGGCGCGGCGGGCGGACCACACCGACGCCATCACCGCGGTGATCCGGATCGCGGACGTCCTCCGGGTGCCGGTGCGCATCGAGGCCGAGACCACCACCGCGCCGTTCCACCCGGGGCGTTGCGCGGTGGTGCGCGCCGAGGACGGCCGGGTGCTCGGCCACGCAGGTGAACTGGCCCCCAAGGTGGTCAGCGCCCTGGGGCTGCCCGAGCGGACCGTGGCCTTCGAGGTGGACCTGGACGCGATGCTGAGCGTGGCACCGCGGGAGCCGGTGCAGTTCGCTCCGCTCTCGACCTACCCGGCAGCCAAGGAGGACATCGCGCTGGTGGTCCCGGCCGATGTCCCGGCGGCCCAGGTGCTGGCCACGGTCGAGGAGGCGGCCGGGGACCTGGCCGAGGCGGTGCACCTGTTCGACCGATACACCGGTGAGTCCGTCGGCGCCGAGCAGGTGTCCCTGGCCTTCGCGCTGCGGCTGCGAGCCCCGGACCGGACGCTGACCGCCGCCGATGCCGCGGCCGTACGCGAGGCGGTGGTGGATCTGGCGGCCAAGCGGCACGGAGCCCGGCTGCGGACCTGAGCACCAGGGGCCTGCGAGGAGGGGCCCGAGGACCAAGGTCCCTGGAAGACGCCTGGTCGGCGGGGCACTCTGGAGGTATGAAGATCTTGGTCGCGGTGGCCTCCACCTATGGCGCCACCCATGAACTCGCAGGCTGGATCCGCGATGCCCTCGCCGACACCGGACACTCCGTCACGTTGTCGTCGGTGGAGCAGGTGGAGGAATTGGCCGACTACGACGCGGTGGTGCTCGGTTCGGCGGTCTACATCGGCCGGATCCTGACCCACGCCCGTCAGTTCGCCCGCCGTCTGGAGAGTGAGTTCGCGCCGAAGCCGGTGTGGGTGTTCGCCTCCGGGATGAAGAACGTCACCGCCAGCCCGCTGCAGGACCGGTACGCCCAACCACAGCAACCGCCCTACTTCGGGGGCCAGTACCCGATCTTCGGAGGGCGGGTGGATCCCGGCCAACTCGGCCCGGCCGAACGGGCGCTGGCCGGGTTCATGGGCTCGCACGGCAAGGATGAACGCGATCGGGACACGATCGAGGCCTGGGCGCGCCGCGTCGCCGTGCAGGCGGATCGGGCATCGGTGGCCTGACCGGTTCGAGATCTGGGGCCCTGTGTGTCGTCAGGGGAGCAGCAGCACCTTTCCGGTGGTCTCCCGGCCCTCCAGCGCCCGGTGGGCGCGCGCGGCTTCGGCCAACGGGAACTGCGCACCGATGTGCACGTCGAGGCTGCCCTCGGCCACGGCGGCGAAGACCGCCCGGGCCCGGTAGCGCAGTTCGTCGGTCTCGGCGATGTAGTGGAACAGCGTGGGCCGGGTGACGAACAGTGAGCCGGCGCTGTTCAGGCGCTGCAGGTCGAACGGTGGCACCTGTCCGGAGGCTCCCCCGAAGAGCACCAGCATGCCCCGCATCCGGACGCTGGCCAGGGAGGCGTCGAAGGTGTCCTTGCCCACGCCGTCGTAGGCCACATCCACGCCGCGCCCTTCGGTGAGGTCGCGCACCGCCTGGGACAGTTCGGTGGTCATGTCGGTGAAGGCGTCGTACCGGATCACGTCGGCCGCACCGGCGGCCCGGGACATGCGTTCCTTCTCCTCGGTGGACACCGTGGTGATCACGCGCGCTCCGCGGGCCACCGCCAGTTGGGTGAGCAGCAGCCCCACCCCACCCGCGCCGGCGGTGAGCAGCACATCGTGGCCGGGTTGGACATTGAAGGCACCCTCGACGAGCATGTGCGCGGTCATCCCCTGCAGGGGGACCGCGGCCGCCGTGCGCAGGTCGACGTTGTCCGGCACCGGGACCACCTTGGTGGCCGCGATCGCCAGGAACTTGGCATAGGAGCCTCCGCCGCTGCCGGCCCAGGCCACCCGGTCACCCACGGCGATGTGGGTGACGTCGTCGCCGACCGCGATCACCTCACCGGCGCCCTCGTTGCCGAGTACGAGCGGGAAGTCGGCCGAGTACACCCCGGAGCGGACGTAGGTGTCGTAGAAGTTGACCCCGGCAGCGGCCACATCCACCACCACCTCACCGCGAGCCGGGGTGGGCTCGGGGCGCTCCTGGAGCTGGAGGACGTCGGGGCCGCCTGGTTCTTTCGCTTCGATGACCTGCATGAGGCCAATCTATTACCTGCCGTCCTCCAGCGCGCTCCGTTCGGGATACCGGGCGGGCTCCTTGTCCAGCAGGAGGGCAACCTCGGTGCGCCGGGTGAACACCTCCTCGCGCAGGTCGGCCATCTCGGCCAGGACCCGTTTGCGCACCCGCTTGGCGAGCAGGTCGGTGTAGATCTGTCCGTGCAGGTGACCGGTCTCGTGCAGGAAGCAGCGGGCCAGGTAGCCGGTGGCCTCATGAGTCAGCGGCTCGCCGTGTTGATCCACCCCGCGCACGCGCACGTGGTAGGGCCGGTACAGGTCCGCCCCCGGGCCGGGGACGGACAGGCATCCCTCGGTCATCTCCTCGGTCTCATCGGGGGAGATGACCTCGATCGCTGGGTTGATCAGGTGTCCCACGTGCCGCACGCCGTCGGCATCGGTGAGGTCGTAGACGAAGAGCTGGGCGTCCACGCCGATCTGATTGGCGGCCAGGCCCACACCCTCGGCGACGAGCATCGTAGTGAACATGTCGTCGATCAGGGCGGCGAGGCCGTCGGTGCCGAAGTCGGTGATGCTGCGGCAGCGCCGGTGCAGCACGTCCTCGCCTATTTCGGTGATCCGGCGCACGTTGCCGCGGCGGGCCATCGGAGTGACGGGCCCGAAGTCGGCTACGTCCTGTCCCTGTAGCAGGGTGCGCACCGGACCCTGGGCGGGGTCGGCGGGGTCCTCGGTCAGCTCGGCGGCGTCGGTCATGGGCACCATTGTCCCGCATCGTGCGGAGCAGGTGACCCGGACGTAGCCACGTGCGTGTATAGTTATGCAAATGTCTGTATCAGTCGCCGTGGCAGGTGCCTCGGGATACGCCGGCGGGGAACTGCTGCGCCTGCTGCTTGCCCACCCGCAGGTGCGGATCGGTGCCCTGACCGCCCAGAGCAGTGCTGGGGATCCGCTCGGGCGGCACCACCCCCACCTGCCAGAACTCGCCGATCGGGTACTGCAGCCCACCACCGCTGCGGTACTGGCCGGCCACGACGTGGTGATCCTGGCGCTGCCGCACGGTGCTTCGGGGCCGCTGGCGGCGGATCTGGACGAGGACGTCCTGGTGTTGGACTGCGGTGCCGACCATCGCCTGAGCGATGGCCTCGCGTGGGAGGCCTTCTACGGCACCGCCCACGTCGGCACCTGGACGTACGGCATGCCGGAACTGATCCTGGCCGGGCACGAGCACGCCTCGCACCAGCGCGACCTGCTGTCCGGGCAGCGCCGGATCGCGGTACCCGGCTGCAATGTCACGGCCGTCACCCTGGGTCTGCAACCGGGGGTGGCCGCAGGCCTGATCGACACCGCCGACGTGGTCGCCGTGCTGGCCAACGGCTACTCCGGCGCGGGCAAGGCCCTGGCGCCGCACCTGCTCGCTGCGCAGGCCCTGGGCTCGGCCCAGCCCTACGCCGTCGGCGGGGTGCACCGGCACATCCCGGAGATCGAACAGAACCTGCACACCGCCGGTGCCGGCCAGGTCGGCCTGAGTTTCACGCCCACCCTGGTCCCGATGGCCCGGGGAATCCTGGCCACGATGAGCGTGCCCCTTGCCGCCGGGGCCGACCCCGCGGCACTGCGCCCCGCCTGGGCGCAGGCCACCGACGACGAACCGTTCGTACAACTGCTGCCGCAGGACCAATGGCCGACGACGGCGGCCACGGTGGGTGCCAACCTCGCCCAGGTGCAACTCACCTACGATGCCCGGGCCGGCCGGGTGGTGGCCATCTGTGCCCTGGACAACCTGGTCAAGGGCACCGCCGGAGCGGCGCTGCAGTCGATGAACCTGGCCCTGGGCCTGCCCGAGACGCTGGGCCTGCCGACGACGGGAGTTGCGCCATGACAATCACCACCCCGGCAGGGGGTCCGGGCCGCCGGCGTGCACGCCGGGCTCAAGGCGCAGGGCAAGGACGTGGCCCTGGTGGTCAACGACGGGCCGCACCAGGTGGGAGCGGCGGTGTTCACCCGCAACCGGGTGACCGGTTGGCCGGTGCAGTGGTCTCGCGAGGTGGTGGCCGACGGCGTGATCAGCGCGGTGGTGCTCAACTCCGGCGGCGCCAACGCCTGCACCCCGGTACAGGGGCGCGAGCACACCCGCAGCACCGCCGAGCACGTCGCCACCCACCTGGGCCTTGAGCCCGAGGACGTGGTGGTCGCCTCCACGGGCCTGATCGGGGAACTCCTGCCGATCCAGACCCTGCTCGACGGTGTCACCGCGGCCACCGGCGACCTCAGCGGCACCGGTGGCGACGACGCAGCGCAGGCGATCATGACCACCGACACCGTGCCCAAGTCGGTGGCCGTGGACGGCGAGGGATACACCATCGGCGGGATGGCCAAGGGCGCGGGCATGCTCGCTCCCGCGCTGGCCACGATGCTCTGCGTCCTCACCACCGACGCCGTGATCGACACCGAGACGGCGCGCACGGCACTGGCCCGCGCCACCGCCACCACTCTGGACCGGATCGACTCCGACGGGTGCATGTCCACCTCCGACACCGTGGTGCTGATGGCCTCGGGGGCCAGCGGCCGGCAGGCCGACGCCGAGGAGTTCACCGCCACGCTGACCCGGGCCTGCGCGGACCTGTCCCGGGCCCTGATCGGCGACGCCGAAGGGGCCACCAAGGAGATCGCGGTGCAGGTCAACGGCGCCGGCTCCGAGGGTGCCGCCGAGGCCGTAGCCCGCGCGGTCACCCGCTCGAACCTGGTCAAGACCGCCATGTTCGGTCAGGACCCGAACTGGGGCCGTATCCTCGCCCAGGTGGGCACCGTGCCGCCGGAGGTGGCCGCCTTCGAGGCCGACCGCATCGACGTGGCCATCAACGGGGTGTGGGTGTGCCGCGACGGCGTCGCCGCGCAGGACCGCTCCGAGGTGGACCTGGCCGGCCGCGAGGTGCACATCCAGATCGAACTGCACGCCGGTGCCGCCGGAGCCACCGTCTGGACCAATGACCTGTCCCACGCCTACATCCACGAGAACAGCGCCTACTCCACATGAGCGCCGACACGACTCCCGACGATCTGGACCCCGACCTCAAGGCCGCGGTCCTGGTGCAGGCCCTGCCCTGGCTGGAACGCTTCGCCGGGGCGGTGGTGGTGATCAAGTTCGGCGGCAACGCCATGGTGGACGCCCGGCTCGAGCGGGCCTTCGCCGAGGACGTGCGGTTCTTCCGCTACGCCGGCCTGCAGCCCGTGGTGGTGCACGGCGGCGGACCCCAGATCTCGGCGATGCTGGACCGGTTGGCGATCTCCTCGGAGTTCCGCGGCGGCCTGCGCGTGACCACCCCGGAGACGATGGAGGTGGTGCGGATGGTGCTGACCGGCCAGGTCCAGCGCACCCTGGTCTCTGCGCTGAACACCGACGATCCCGCTGGCGGTGGGCCTGTCCGGGGAGGATGCCGGGCTGTTCCGGGCGAAACGACGCCACGCGGTGGAGAACGGCGAGAACATCGACGTCGGGATGGTCGGTGACGTGGTGGACGTGAACCCCCGGGCCGTCCAGGACCTGCTCGCCGCCGGCCGGATCCCGGTGGTTTCCACCATCGCCCCCGACGTGGACGATTCGGCCGCGGTGCTCAACGTCAACGCCGACACCGCAGCCGCGGCCCTGGCGGTGGCCCTGGGGGCGGACAAACTCGTGGTGCTCACCGACGTGGAGGGCCTGTATGCGAACTGGCCGGACGCCGGCTCACTGATCAGCCAGGTCCGCGCCGACGGGTTGGCCGCGTTGCTGCCCACGCTCGCCTCGGGCATGGTGCCCAAGATGGAGGCCTGCCTGCGCGCGGTCCGTGGCGGAGTTCCCCAGGCGCACGTGATCGATGGTCGCCGGGCCCACTCGCTGCTGCTGGAGATCTTCACCGACGAGGGAGTGGGCACGATGGTGCTGCCCGATGAGCCTGTGGAGGGGCGACCATGAGTGAACTCACCGATCCCGGTACGGCGCCGGCGCAGGTGTGGCAGCGCCGCTACGCCGGTGCCCTGATGAACGCCTTCGGTGTCCCGCAACGGGTCCTGGTGCGCGGGGAGGGCGCCTACGTCTGGGACGCCGACGGCACCCGCTACCTGGACCTGCTCGCCGGTATTGCGGTGAACGCACTCGGGCACGCCCATCCCACCCTGACCGGGGCGATCAGCGCTCAACTGGGCACGCTGGGACATGTCTCGAACTTCTTCACCACCCCCACCCAGGTGGCCCTGGCCGAGCGTCTCCTGGACGTGGCCCTGCCGGGGCAGGTGCCTGAGGGCTCGCGGGTGTTCTTCACCAACTCCGGCACCGAGGCGATCGAGGGCGCCTTCAAACTCGCCCGGCTGCACGGCGGACCGGGGCGTCCGCGGGTGCTGGCCCTGGAAGGTGCCTTCCACGGACGCAGCATGGGGGCACTGGCCCTGACCCACAAGGCCGCCTACCGCGACCCCTTCGGACCACTACCCGACGGCGTGGAACACCTGCCCTTCGGTGACACCGACGCGCTGGCGCAGGCCTTCGCCACCGACGGCGACAAGGTCGCCGCGGTGGTCCTCGAACCGGTGCAGGGCGAGGCCGGTGTGCGCCCGCTCCCGTCCGGGTACCTGGCGCTGGCGCGCACCCTCAGCCGTGCGCACGGGGCGCTGCTGATCCTCGATGAGATCCAGAGCGGGATGGGGCGCACCGGCCGCTGGCTGGCCCACCACCACGACCACCTGGGCGGCGGCGTCACGCCGGACGTGATCACCCTGGCCAAGGGCCTCGCCGGGGGCTTCCCGATCGGCGCACTCGTGGGCGTGGGGGCGGCGGGAGGTATCTTCGCCCCCGGCCAGCACGGCACCACCTTCGGCGGCAATCCGGTGGCGGCGGCCGCCGCGCTGGCCACGATCGGGGTGATCGAGCGGGACGGACTTCTCGCCCACGTCGCCGCACTCGGGCACGCCTGGCGAGCCGCTCTGGCCGGATTGGGCCACCCGATGATCGCCCAGGTGCGCGGTGAGGGACTGCTCATCGCGCTCGAACTGAACGAGCCGGTGGCCCCGGCGGTGGCCGCCGCCGCGCTGGAGCACGGCTTCATCGTCAACGCCGTGGGACCGGCTGCCATCCGGTTGGCGCCGCCATTGATCCTGCGCGCCGACCAGGCCGCCGACTTCACCCGGGCCCTGCCCGCCATCCTGGACCACGTGGAGCAGAGATGACCCGCCACTTCCGCACCGACGACGACCTCACCAGTGCCGAACAGCACCGGGTGCTCAGCCGCGCCCTGGAACTCAAGGCAGACCGGTTCGCCTCCACCGCCCTGGCCGGGCCCGAGTCCGTCGCGGTCATCTTCGACAAGCCCACCCTGCGCACCCAGGTCTCCTTCGCCACCGGCATCGCCGAGATGGGCGGGTACCCCCTGGTCCTGGACGGGCGCTTGGCCGGGATCGGCCGGCGCGAATCGGTGGCCGACGTGGCCCGTGTGATCGGTCGCCAGGTGCGCGCCATCGTCTGGCGCACCTTCGCCCAGGCCGACCTGGAGGAGATGGCGGAACTGGCCCAGGTACCGGTGATCAACGCACTCACCGACCAACTGCACCCCTGCCAGGGCTTGGCCGACCTGGTCACGGTGGCCGAGCACACCGGCGGCCTCGCTGCCGATCGGCCGGCCCTGGCCGGACGCTCGCTGGCCTATGTCGGCGACGGGTCGAACAATATGGCCCACACCTACCTGCTCGCCGGAGCCGTGGCCGGGATGGACATCCGGATCGGCACCCCACCAGCCTTCCAGCCCGAGGCACGAATCCTGGCGCGAGCGGAGCAGATCGCCCGGGGCACCGGCGGGTCGGTGTCCGTGCACACCGATCCGGTGGCGGCGGTCCGGGGCGTCGATGCGGTCGCCACCGACACCTGGGTCTCGATGGGCCAGGAGGATCAGGCGGACCAGCGGGAGGCACCCTTCCGCCCCTACCAACTCAACGCCGACCTGCTCGCCGCGGCTTCGTCGTCGGCCATCGTGCTGCACTGCCTGCCCGCCTATCGCGGCAAGGAGATCACCGCCGACGTGCTGGAATCGGAGGCCTCGGTGGTGTGGCAGGAAGCAGAGAACCGCCTGCACGTGCAGAAGGCGGTGCTTGAGTTCCTGGTGGGGGAGGCATGATCCCGACCACCAAGGCGGCCCGGCACGCCCTGGTCCGGCGGATCATCTCCGCCACCCAGGTGCGCTCCCAGAGCGAACTGCTGCAGAACCTTGAAGCCGAGGGCGTCAACGTCACCCAGGCCACCCTGTCCAGGGACCTGGAAGAGTTGCGGGCCCACAAGGTGCGCGGTACCGACGGCGTGGCGCACTACGCACTGCCGCCGGAGGGTCACGCGGTCGGCGTGGCCCCCACGGCCAGCGCCGAGGACCTCTCGGCCCGGCTGGCACGGCTGTGTACCGATCTGCTGATCGGGGCCGATTCCTCGGGCAACCTGGTGGTGCTGCGCACACCGCCCGGGGCAGCCCAGTTCCTCGCCTCGGCGATCGACCAGTCCCTGCTCCCGCAGGTGCTGGGCACCATCGCCGGGGATGACACGATCTTGTTGATCGTCACCGACACCGAACCCGGCGCTGCGGCGGCCGTGGCGGAACGCTTCCTCGCCCTCGCCGATGGCGACACCACCCACCCCGAGAAGGAGAACCAGTGAGCAAGGTACTGACACAACTGCCCGTCGGCGAACGGGTTGGGATCGCCTTCTCCGGCGGTCTGGACACCTCGGTGGCGGTGGCCTGGATGCGCGAGGCCGGTGCGGTGCCCTACACCTACACCGCCGACATCGGCCAGTACGACGAGACCGACATCTCCGGGATTCCGGGCCGGGCCAAGGTCTACGGCGCCGAACTGGCCCGCGCCCTCGACTGCCGCGCCCCCCTGGTGGAGGAGGGGCTGGCGGCACTGGCCTGCGGCGCGTTCCACATCACCAGCGCCGGGCGGGCCTACTTCAACACCACCCCGCTGGGCCGGGCGGTGACCGGCACCCTGCTGGTCCGGGCCATGCAGGCCGACGGCGTGGACATCTGGGGTGACGGCTCCACCTTCAAGGGCAACGACATCGAGCGCTTCTACCGCTACGGGCTGCTCGCCAACCCGAATCTGCGGATCTACAAGCCGTGGCTGGACCCGCACTTCGTCGCGGAACTCGGGGGCCGCACGGAGATGAGCCAGTGGCTCACCGAGCGTGACCTGCCCTACCGGGACAGCGCGGAGAAGGCCTACTCCACCGACGCCAACATCTGGGGCGCCACCCACGAGGCCAAGACCCTGGAGCACCTGGACGTCTCCCTGGAGACGGTGCAGCCGATCATGGGCGTGCGGTTCTGGGATCCCGAGGTGGACATCGCCACCGAGGACGTCACGGTGGAGTTCGCCGAGGGCCGGCCGGTGGCTATCGACGGGCGCGTGTTCGACGATCCGGTGGCGCTGGTGCACGAGGCCAACACCGTCGGCGGGCGGCACGGGCTGGGCATGTCGGACCAGATCGAGAACCGCATCATCGAGGCCAAGTCCCGTGGCATCTACGAGGCCCCGGGCATGGCGCTGCTGCACATCGCTTACGAGCGGTTGGTCGCCGCCATCCACAACGAGGACACCATCGCCACCTACCGCGATCAGGGCCGCCGGCTCGGCAGCCTGCTCTACCAGGGTCGTTGGCTGGACCCGCAGGCGCTGATGATCCGGGAGTCGATCCAGCGGTGGATCGGTTCGGTCGTCACCGGCACGGTCACGCTGCGGCTGCGCCGGGGGGAGGACTACACGATCCTGGACACCACCGGGGCGAACCTGTCCTACCACCCCGAGAAGCTCTCGATGGAGCGCACCGAGGGCGCGGCCTTCGGGCCCACCGACCGGATCGGGCAACTCACCATGCGCAACCTGGACATCGCCGACTCCCGGGCCAAGTTGGAGATGTACGCCCAGCAGCCGGTGGACCAGGGCCAGGTGCTGGTGGAGCACGGCACGCTGTTCGGTGCCCTGCCCGGAGGTGGAGCCGAGCGGATCGTCGCCAACCCCGAGGCCGCGGACTCCGAGCAGGACGCGCTGGACGCCGCGGCCATGGAAGCGGGGACGGACTGATGGCCGGCGGCGGTGCGGCCCTGTGGGGCGGACGGTTCACCGGCGCGCCGGCCGACGCCCTGGCCGCCCTGAGCGTGTCCACCCACTTCGACTGGCGCCTGGCGCTGCACGACCTGGCCGGGTCCCGGGCCCACGCCCGGGTGCTGCACGGAGCCGGGCTACTCACCGCCGATGAATTCACCGCGATGCTGCAGGTACTGAACGGTCTCGCCGAGGACGTGGCCGCGGGCCGGGTGCAGCCCGATCCCGAGGACGAGGACGTGCACACCGCGCTGGAACGGCTGCTGATCGAGCGGGCCGGACCCGAACTGGGGGGCAAGCTGCGCGCCGGCCGGTCCCGGAACGACCAGGTCGCCACCCTGATCCGGATGTACCTTCGCGAGCAGGGTGCCTCGATCGCCGCTGCTGTGCTCGACGTGGTCGATGCCCTGTGCGACCAGGCCGGTGCCCACCCACAGGCCCCGATGCCCGGGCGCACCCACCTGCAGCACGCCCAGCCGGTGCTGCTGGCCCACCACCTGCTCGCGCACGCCTGGCCGCTGCTGCGCGATGTGCAGCGGCTGGTGGACTGGGACGTCCGCGCGGCGACGTCCCCGTACGGCTCCGGCGCCCTGGCCGGGTCCTCCCTCGGACTGGATCCGGCCGAGGTCGCGGCCGAACTGGGGTTCGACGCACCGGTGACCAACTCCATCGACGGCACCGCGGCACGGGACGTGGTGGCGGAGTTCTCCTTCGTCGCCGCGATGATCGCGGTGGACCTGTCCCGCCTTGCCGAGGACGTGATCGTGTGGGCGACGAAGGAGTTCTCCTTCATCACCCTGCACGACTCCTACTCCACCGGGTCCTCGATCATGCCGCAGAAGAAGAACCCGGACGTGGCCGAACTGGCCCGGGGCAAGGCCGGGCGCCTGATCGGGGACCTGACCGGGCTGCTGGCCACCCTCAAAGGGATGCCGCTGGCCTATAACAGGGATCTGCAGGAGGACAAGGAACCGGTATTCGACGCCGTGGACACCCTGGCGCTGGTGCTGCCGGCGGTCTCCGGCATGGTGGCCACCCTGACCTTCCACACCGAGCGGATGGCCGAACTGGCCCCGGCCGGGTTCTCGCTGGCCACCGACATCGCCGAATGGCTGGTGCGTGAGGGTGTGCCGTTCCGCTCCGCACACGAGATCGCCGGCTCCTGCGTGCGGGTGTGCGAGCAGCGCGGAATCGAGTTGGACGAACTCTCCGACGCCGATCTCGCCGGGATCTCGCCCCATCTGACCCCGCAGGTGCGCGAGGTCCTCACCGTGGCCGGATCGCTGGCCTCCCGCGACGCCGTGGGGGGCACCGCGCCGGTGCGAGTGGCTGAGCAGCTCGGCCAGGCCCGGGCCGAGTCGGCCCGGTGGCGCCGGACGTTCACGGCACGGGAGCCCGCACCGTCCCCGTGAGTGCCACCGATGCCGCCCTGGAGGTGATCACCTCCAGGATCCGCCATGCCCCGGCGCGGTTGGGCCCTGGCGAGGATGCGCTCACGCTGGTGTGCATCGACGGGCCGGCAGGCTCGGGCAAGACCACCCTGGCCACCCGGCTCAGCCGACGGACCGGCGCACACGTGGTGCACATGGATGATCTGTACGAGGGCTGGTCCGGCCTCCTGGAGGTCTCCACCCGTCTGCACGAGCAGATCCTGGTGCCGATGGCCGCTGGGGAGCAGGGGCGCTACCAGCGCTATGACTGGCACCGCGGCGAGTTCGCCGAGTGGGTGGACGTACCACGCACCCCGGTGCTGATCCTGGAGGGGTGCGGAGCGGGTTCGGCAGTGGTGCAGCCCCATCTGGGTCTGCTGATCTGGGTGAGGGCACCCGATGACCTGCGACTGCGGCGGGGCCTGGAGCGTGACGGCCCGCAGTCGGAGGGCCACTGGCGCGCATTCATGGCCGATGAGCAGGTGCTCTATGCGCGCGAGCGTACGGCCGAGCGCGCGAACCTGCGCCTCGATGGCTGGGGCCGGCTCGATGAGTAGAGACCCCGGTGGGCCCGATCGCACGCCCGATCTGACCGACACCGCGGTGTCGGTGGCGCCGGGCCTGCTCGGATCGGTGCTGACCAGCCGGATCGGTTCCGACACCGTGAGTGTCCGGTTGGTCGAGGTGGAGGCCTACGAGGGTGGGGCCGATCCCGGCTCGCATGCCTACCGGGGACGAACCGCCCGTACCGAGGTGATGTTCGCCGCCGCGGGACACCTCTACGTCTACCGCCACATGGGGCTGCACCACTGCGTCAACATCGTCACCGGGTCACCCGGACGCGCCTCGGCCGTGCTGCTGCGTGCCGGAGAGGTGATCGAGGGGGAGGAGATCGCGTTCGCGCGACGGCGAGCGGCCGGGGTGTGTCGGTCCGCGGTCGACCTGGCCAGGGGGCCGGGACGGCTGACCGTGGCCCTGGGTCTGACCGGGGCGCACAACGGGTCCCGGCTGGGTGCGGACGCCGACGCACCGCTGCAACTGCACCGGCCCTGCGCCGGGGACCGGTCCGTGCCGATATCGACCGGAGCGCGGGTGGGCGTGAACGGCCCCGGAGGGGACCCGGCGACCTACCCGTGGCGCTTCTGGATCACCGGCGACCGGCACGTCTCGGTCTTCCGGCCGGGGCGGCCGGCCGGTCACCCCGGCTCCGGACGCTCCCGGTAGGGTTCGGACCGGCATCACCTCCACCCGGACGCGGCCTGCGTCCCCGACCTCGCAGAAGGCACGATGAGCGACATCCTTGCCGATCTCCGCTGGCGCGGCCTGATCGCCCAGTCCACCGACGAACAGGCCCTCGGGCAGGCCCTGAAGAGCGGGCAGGTGACCTTCTACGGCGGCTTCGATCCGACCGCGGCCAGCCTGCACGTGGGGCACCTGGTGCTCATCCTGACGATGCGGCGCCTGCAGGACGCCGGGCACCGTCCGCTCGCGCTGGTCGGCGGCGCGACCGGCATGATCGGGGACCCCCGCGACGTCGGCGAACGCGCCCTGAACTCCGCCGAGGTGGTCACCGAGTGGGTGCAGCGCATCCGTGGCCAGATCGAACCCTTCCTGGAGTTCTCCGGCCCGGCAGCGGCGCAGATGGTCAACAACCTGGACTGGACCAAGGACCTGAGCGCGATCGACTTCCTCCGGGACGTGGGCAAGCACTACCGCCTGGGCACCATGCTGGCCAAGGACATCGTGGCCCGCCGGCTTCGCTCCGACGAGGGCATCAGTTTCACCGAGTTCAGCTACCAGATCCTGCAGGGTATGGACTTCCTGGAACTGCTCCGCCGCCACAACTGCACCCTGCAGGTGGGCGGCGGCAACGACCAATGGGGCAACCTGTTGTCCGGGGTGGAACTGATCCGCAAGGCTGAGGGGGTCGCAGCGCACGCGCTGACCACGCCGCTGATCACCAAGTCCGACGGCTCCAAGATGGGCAAGTCCGAGGGTGGGGCCATCTGGCTCGATCCCGAACTCACCAGCCCGTACGCCTTCTACCAGTTCTGGTTGAACACCGCCGATGCCGACGTGATGCGCTACCTGAAGGTCTTCACCTTCCGCACCCGCGCGGAGATCGAATCCCTGGCCACGGACGTACAGGAGCGCCCCTACGCGAGGGCGGCCCAGCAGGTGCTGGCGCAGGACGTGACCACGCTGCTGCACGGGCGCGCCGCCACCGAGGCGGTGATGACCGCGAGCAAGGCACTCTTCGGACGCGCGGACCTGCGCGACCTGGACGCAGCCACATTGGCCGACGCCGTCGCGGAGATCCCCAGCGGTGCCCTCGACCTGGGCGAGGCAACGATCCTGGACGCCTTGGTGGCCGCCGGATTGAGCACCGGTCGCAACGCCGCCCGCCGCACAGTGGCCGACGGCGGGGCGTACCTGAACAACGACAAGGTCACCGACCCGGACCGGGTCCTGACCGAGAACGACCTGCTTGCCGGCAACGTGGCCCTCCTGCGTCGTGGACGGCGCAATCTCGGGGCCATCCGCGCCGGTTGACGCCCCCGGCGCCAACCTGGGGTGACCTGCGTCATACTTCCGTCGAGCAGCGGCCTCAACTGCCCGCCCGGCCTGCGGCGATTAGAGCGTTTGTGCAGGTCAGAGCGGGCACGAAAGCCAAAACCGGTCGGATCGGAGCGCCCCGGCAGAGATTTGACACCCGCCCCGGGGGCTCGTAATGTTACTTCTCGTTGCCCCGCAGCGAGAGGGACGGAAGCCGATCGGCGAACGGCCCGGCGCAGGGAAACACAAGCCCCATGACGAGGGCGGCGGATCCAGCAGGATCTACCGAACTCCGGTTGGACAAGCATCGCCCAGGTGATGTAGGCTTAAGAGGTTGCCCCGAGATGAGCCCGAGAGGGATCATAACGGTGCGCATCCGCTCCTTGAGAACTCAACAGTGTGTCATATCAATCAATGCCAACATTTGTTTGGTTAGATCGAACTCATACCCCGTATGGGATTCGATCCAGCCAGAATCATTAAGCGGCTCTTAACGGAGCCACTTCGTAATGTCGGTAAGTGCGGCTCAGGTCGCAGTTGCCATTAAGCATCTACGGAGAGTTTGATCCTGGCTCAGGACGAACGCTGGCGGCGTGCTTCATACATGCAAGTCGAACGGTGAAGCCAGAGCTTGCTCTGGTGGATCAGTGGCGAACGGGTGAGTAACACGTGAGTAACCTGCCCCAGACTCTGGGATAACCCCGGGAAACCGGAGCTAATACCGGATACGAGACGCACAGGCATCTGTAGCGTCTGGAAAGATTTATCGGTTTGGGATGGACTCACGGCCTATCAGTTAGTTGGTGAGGTAACGGCTCACCAAGACGACGACGGGTAGCCGGCCTGAGAGGGTGACCGGCCACACTGGGACTGAGATACGGCCCAGACTCCTACGGGAGGCAGCAGTAGGGAATATTGCACAATGGGCGAAAGCCTGATGCAGCGACGCCGCGTGAGGGATGACGGCCTTCGGGTTGTAAACCTCTTTCAGTAGGGAAGAAGCGAAAGTGACGGTACCTGCAGAAGAAGCACCGGCTAACTACGTGCCAGCAGCCGCGGTAATACGTAGGGTGCAAGCGTTGTCCGGAATTATTGGGCGTAAAGAGCTCGTAGGCGGTTTGTCACGTCTGCTGTGAAAACGCGAGGCTCAACCTCGCGCCTGCAGTGGGTACGGGCAGACTAGAGTGTGGTAGGGGAGGCTGGAATTCCTGGTGTAGCGGTGGAATGCGCAGATATCAGGAGGAACACCGATGGCGAAGGCAGGTCTCTGGGCCACTACTGACGCTGAGGAGCGAAAGCATGGGGAGCGAACAGGATTAGATACCCTGGTAGTCCATGCCGTAAACGTTGGGCACTAGGTGTGGGGCTCATTCCACGAGTTCCGCGCCGCAGCTAACGCATTAAGTGCCCCGCCTGGGGAGTACGGCCGCAAGGCTAAAACTCAAAGGAATTGACGGGGGCCCGCACAAGCGGCGGAGCATGCGGATTAATTCGATGCAACGCGAAGAACCTTACCAAGGCTTGACATATACGAGAAGCGGCTAGAGATAGTCGTCTCTTTGGACACTCGTATACAGGTGGTGCATGGTTGTCGTCAGCTCGTGTCGTGAGATGTTGGGTTAAGTCCCGCAACGAGCGCAACCCTCGTCCTATGTTGCCAGCACGTAATGGTGGGGACTCATAGGAGACTGCCGGGGTCAACTCGGAGGAAGGTGGGGATGAGGTCAAATCATCATGCCCCTTATGTCTTGGGCTTCACGCATGCTACAATGGCCGGTACAATGGGCTGCGAAACCGTAAGGTGGAGCGAATCCCAAAAAGCCGGTCTCAGTTCGGATTGGGGTCTGCAACTCGACCCCATGAAGTCGGAGTCGCTAGTAATCGCAGATCAGCAACGCTGCGGTGAATACGTTCTCGGGCCTTGTACACACCGCCCGTCACGTCACGAAAGTCGGTAACACCCGAAGCCGGTGGCCCAACCTTTTGGGAGGGAGCCGTCGAAGGTGGGACTGGCGATTGGGACGAAGTCGTAACAAGGTAGCCGTACCGGAAGGTGCGGCTGGATCACCTCCTTTCTAAGGAGCATCTGGCGCATTGCGTGTATTTGCACGTGGTGCGTCCAGGCCCACTACTCAGACGTACGTTCTGAGGTGGTGCTCACGGGTGGAACATTGATTGAGGAACGAGTGAGAGCGCTCGAGTCAGTACGGCCACTTCGTTGGTCAGGAACGCGCGGTGCTTGATCTCGCGACGCATGGCACACTGTTGGGTCCTGAGGGAGCGGGTGAAGAACCCATCCTTCGGACCCCGGTACGAGAACAGCAGAAATGCTGTGCTTGTACAGGGAGTACGTCGGTCCCGGCGGACCTTCGAACTACCGGCCTCAGAGCCGGCAAGCGGAGGAGCCCGGCGGGAACCGCCCGTAGCTTGAGAACTGCACAGTGGACGCGAGCATCTTTGATTTTTGTGGTCAAGTTTTTAAGAGCAATCGGTGGATGCCTTGGCATCAGGAGCCGAAGAAGGACGTAGTAGCCTGCGATAAGCCTCGGGGAGTTGGCAAACGAACCGTGATCCGAGGATTTCCGAATGGGGAAACCCAGCTGGAGTCATGTCCAGTTACCAATGCCTGAACACATAGGGCATGCGGAGGGAACGTGGGGAAGTGAAACATCTCAGTACCCACAGGAAAAGATATTCCGAGAGTAGTGGCGAGCGAAATTGGAACAGGCCAAACCGTAGGTGTGTGATAGCCGGCAGGCGTTGCACTTACGGGGTTGCGGGACTTGTCAGTCTGTACTGCCGTGCAGACAGAGAGTTACAAAATCGCGCTATAGTCGAACGACATTGAATGGTCGAGCACAGAGGGTGCCACTCCCGTAGACGAAATAGTGTGATCTCTCGACGAGTATCCCAAGTAGTACGGGGCCCGAGAAATCCCGTGCGAATCCGCAGAGACCACTCTGTAAGCCTAAATACTACCTGATGACCGATAGCGGACAAGTACCGTGAGGGAAAGGTGAAAAGTACCCCGGGAGGGGAGTGAAATAGTACCTGAAACCGATTGCTTACAACCCGTCGGAGCCTCCATAGCAGGGGTGACGGCGTGCCTTTTGAAGAATGAGCCTGCGAGTTAGCGGTACGTGGCGAGGTTAACCCGTGTGGGGAAGCCGTAGCGAAAGCGAGTCCGAAATGGGCGACTGAGTCGCGTGCCCTAGACCCGAAGCGAAGTGATCTATCCATGACCAGGTTGAAGCGCGGGTAAGACCGCGTGGAGGACCGAACCGACCTAGGTTGAAAACTGGGCGGATGAGTTGTGGATAGGGGTGAAAGGCCAATCAAACTTCGTAATAGCTGGTTCTCCCCGAAATGCATTTAGGTGCAGCGTCACGTGTTTCTTACCGGAGGTAGAGCTACTGGATGGCAGATGGGCCCTACAAGGTTACTGACGTCAACCAAACTCCGAATGCCGGTAAGTGAGAGCGTGGCAGTGAGACTGTGGGGGATAAGCTTCATGGTCGAGAGGGAAACAGCCCAGACCACCAACTAAGGCCCCTAAGCGTATGCTAAGTGGGAAAGGATGTGGAGTTGCACAGACAACCAGGAGGTTGGCTTAGAAGCAGCCATCCTTGAAAGAGTGCGTAATAGCTCACTGGTCAAGTGATTCCGCGCCGACAATTTAGCGGGGCTCAAGCATACCGCCGAAGTTGTGGCATTTACATTTGTGCTCGGTCCGATGGCTTGACCATCGGATCCAGGCGTGTAGATGGGTAGGGGAGCGTCGTATGGCGAGAGAAGCGGCGGAGTGATCCAGCCGTGGATGCCATACGAGTGAGAATGCAGGCATGAGTAGCGAATGACGGGTGAGAAACCCGTCCGCCGAATGACCAAGGGTTCCAGGGCCAGGTTAATCCGCCCTGGGTAAGTCGGGACCTAAGGCGAGGCCGACAGGCGTAGTCGATGGACAACGGGTTGATATTCCCGTACCGGCGAAGAACCGCCCATACCGAATCCGGTGATGCTAAGCGCCCGAAGCGCGGTTCGACTCTTCGGAGTTGTTCCGTGTGGAGCGCGCGACCCGAACCGGTAGTAGGTAAGCGTATTAACAGGGGTGACGCAGAAAGGTAACCGAGCGTGTCTTATGGCTTGGCACGTCCAAGGTTGTAGGGCGAGGTATAGGCAAATCCGTACCTCATATGCCTGAGAACTTAAGGTGACAGCGAATGCTGGAAATTGGCGATCCTATACTGCCTAGAAAAACCTCGACGCGAGGTTCTAGCCGCCCGTACCCCAAACCGACTCAGGTGGTCAGGTAGAGAATACTAAGGCGATCGAGAGAATCGTGGTTAAGGAACTCGGCAAAATGCCCCCGTAACTTCGGGAGAAGGGGGGCCTGAGGCGTGAACACCCTAGCGGTGGGAGCGTTTGAGGGCCGCAGAGACCAGGGAGAAGCGACTGTTTATTAAAAACACAGGTCCGTGCGAAGTCGCAAGACGATGTATACGGACTGACGCCTGCCCAGTGCTGGAAGGTTAAGAGGACGGGTCAGCTCTTCGGAGCGAAGCTCAGAATTTAAGCCCCAGTAAACGGCGGTGGTAACTATAACCATCCTAAGGTAGCGAAATTCCTTGTCGGGTAAGTTCCGACCTGCACGAATGGCGTAACGACTTCTCCGCTGTCTCAACCGCGAACTCGGCGAAATTGCACTACGAGTAAAGATGCTCGTTACGCGCAGCAGGACGGAAAGACCCCGGGACCTTTACTATAGTTTGGTATTGGTATTCGGTACGGCTTGTGTAGGATAGGTAGGTGGGAGACTTTGAAGCAGCCACGCCAGTGGTTGTGGAGTCATCGTTGAAATACCACTCTGGTCGTTCTGAATATCTAACCTCGGTCCGTAATCCGGATCAGGGACAGTGCCTGATGGGTAGTTTAACTGGGGCGGTTGCCTCCTAAAATGTAACGGAGGCGCTCAAAGGTTCCCTCAGTCTGGTTGGTAATCAGACGTCGAGTGTAAGTACACAAGGGAGCTTGACTGTGAGACTGACAAGTCAAGCAGGGACGAAAGTCGGAACTAGTGACCCGACGGTGGCTCGTGGAAGCGCCGTCGCTCAACGGATAAAAGGTACCCCGGGGATAACAGGCTGATCTTGCCCAAGAGTCCATATCGACGGCATGGTTTGGCACCTCGATGTCGGCTCGTCGCATCCTGGGGTCGTAGTCGTTCCCAAGGGTTGGGCTGTTCGCCCATTAAAGCGGTACGCGAGCTGGGTTTAGAACGTCGTGAGACAGTTCGGTCCCTATCCGCTGCGCGCGCAGGAAATTTGAGAAGGGCTGTCCCTAGTACGAGAGGACCGGGACGGACTAACCTCTGGTGTGCCAGTTGTTCTGCCAAGAGCACGGCTGGTTAGCTACGTTGGGAAGGGATAACCGCTGAAAGCATCTAAGCGGGAAGCCTGCTTCAAGATGAGATTTCCATGGGGCTTGCCCCGAGAGGCTCCCAGCTAGACTACTGGGTTGATAGGCCGGATGTGGAAGTGAGGACTAACGACTCATGAAGCTGACCGGTACTAATATGCCGATAACTTGATTACTCATTCAGAATTGAATGATGCTACGCGTCCACTGTGCGGTTCCCGAGATACGGTCGGGTTAACCGATGACATCTCCATAGAGTTGCGGCGGTCATAGCGAGGGGGAAACGCCCGGATCCATTCCGAACCCGGAAGCTAAGCCCCTCTGCGCCGATGGTACTGCGTGGGAGACTGCGTGGGAGAGTAGGTCGCCGCCGGACAACTTTTCGCTGAGGGCCACCCAGATTTTTCTGGGTGGCCCTCAGTCGTTTCCAGGGGTGTTTCATCCGCTTCCGGGGACGTTTCAACTCGATAGGGTGTAGCCGGTTCAGTCGAAGGTTCAGTGAGGCGACAGTGCGATCAAGTCAAACAGGCGGCGGCTCGCGCAGCCGGCCCGGGGGCTTCCGCGGGGACGGCGGGTCGAGGGCGTCTCGTGGCGGGTCAGCCCGTCCAGGACGCCCGGGCGGATCCGAACGGTCGCGCCGGCCCCGCGAAGCCGAACGCGCCGAGCGGGTTCCCGATCCCCCGATCGATCCCGACGTGGAGGCCACGGATCTGGACCGGGCTGCCCGGTCCAGGTTGCGCACCCTGTCCAAGGACAATGCCGAGGGTGTGGCCAAGCACCTGGTGATGGCGGGTGCTCTGCTCGATACCGATCCGCAGCAGGCCTACGCCCACGCACAGGCTGCCCTGCGCCGGGCCGGCCGGGTGGACGTGGTGCGGGAGGCCGTGGCTCTGACCGCCTATGCGTTGGGGAACTATGCGGAGGCGCTGCGTGAACTGCGTACTGTCCGCAGGCTCAGCGGGGTGGACGCCCACCGGGCCATCGAGGCCGACTGTGAGCGGGGTCTGGGCCGGCCCGAGCGGGCGCTGACCCTGGCCGCCGAGGCACCGCCGGGCATGAGCGCGGTGGACCGAGTGGAGCTGGCGATCGTGGCCTCCGGTGCACGGATGGATCTGGGCGAGCCCGAGGCCGCGCTGCTGACGCTGGACGGCGTCGCAGGTGTGGGCGGGCCGGCGGAGCAGATTCGGGTGAGCGAGCAGCGTGTCAACGTCCTCCGGGCTCTCGGGCGTGAGGCCGAGGCGGCGGCTCTGCAGGCGGAACTGCCTGAACCCGAGGATGATGACGTGGTCTTCCTGGAACTACCCGGGGAGGAGCACGGCGGCCGGGATCACCCGCGGTGACCGGCCTGAGCGGGAGCACCGCGCCGTTGCAGGACACCTTCGACTGTGCGCTGCTGGACCTGGACGGCGTGGTCTATGTCGGCGCCGACGCGGTGGAGCATGCTCCGGCGGCGATTCAGGTGGCGCGCGCCGGGGGCATGCGCACGGTGTTCGTCACGAACAACGCCGCGCGCACCCCGCAGACTGTGGCCGACCATCTCACCGACCTCGGTGTGCCGACCGGCCCCGAGGAAGTGACCACGGCCGCGATGGCGGCTGCCGCGCTCGTCAGTGCCGAGGCGGATGAGCACACCCGCGTTCTTGTCATCGGTGGCACGGGTCTGCGCCAGGCCATCACTGACGAGGGGCTGCACCTGGTGGAATCCGCCACGCAGTCACCGACGGTCGTCGTCCAGGGGTTCACCCCCGAGATCGCATGGCACGACCTCGCCGAGGCCGCCTATGCCATTGCGGCAGGAGCCCAGCACGTGGCATCCAACCTGGATGCCTCACTCCCCACTGAACGCGGATTCGCGCCCGGGAACGGAGCCCTGGTGGCGGCGGTGGTGGCCGCCACCGGCAAACAGCCGCGAAGCACCGGCAAACCCGGACCCGAGATCTTCCACCAAGCCGCCCGGGCGGGCGGTGCGCAGCGACCACTGGTGGTGGGGGACCGGCTCGATACCGACCTGGCCGGAGCCCGCGCCGCGCAGATCCCGGGACTGCACGTGTGTACCGGGGTGGACGGACCCACCCAGGTGATCCGCGCCGTCGTCGCTCATCGTCCCGCCTTCCTCGGCCTGGATCTGCGCGCGCTCGCCCAGGTGCACCCCGAGCCCACCCGCGCAGAAGGGTGGTGGACCTGCGCCGGCGCGGCGGCGCGGATCGAGGGCGAGGCGGTGGTGCTCCGCCGGGACGGTGGCGACGTGAGGCTCGGGGAGCAGACGAACGAGATGGGCGTGGATGAGGTCCGGGCCGCAGCAGCGGCCGCCTGGGAGGCCAGCGACGCGGCGGCAGTGGACTCGGTCCTGCCCGTCGATCTCCCACACGTGCGCATGGTCGACCAGGGCTGAGCACCGATCACGGTAGCGTGGGCACCGAAAGGAGGCAGGAGGTGAGCAGTGCAACCGAACACCCGGAGATCGCGGCAGCGCTGCGTGCCGTGGCAGACCTTCCCGAAACGGACCTGCCTGCGCACGTTCCCGCCTTCGAGGCGCTGTACCGGGCCCTGCAGGACCGGTTGGCCGAAGCAGAGAACTGACGTGTCGCGACGCGTGCGCCTGGATGCCGAACTGGTGCGCCGGGGTCTGGCCCGGTCGCGCCAGCACGCGGCCGAGTTGATCGGCGCCGGTCGGGTGCTGCTGGACGGGCAACGCGCCACCAAAGCCGCCACACAACTGCTGCCCGCCCAGCCTGTCCGCCTGCTTCCGGCCGACCAGGACGCCGCCCCGGAGTACGTCTCCCGAGGCGGACACAAACTGGCCGGCGCCCTGGATGCGCTCGGCGAGCGGGCACCGCGGGTGCGGGACCGCCGAGTGCTGGACGCCGGAGCCTCCACGGGCGGATTCACCGACGTACTGCTCCGGCGCGGCGCCGCGCACGTGGTCGCCGTCGACGTGGGTTATGGCCAGCTGGACTGGAAACTGCGCACCGATGAACGGGTCACGGTGCTGGACCGGACCAATGTGCGCACCCTCATGCCGGATCAGGTGCAGCCGCCTCCGGAGCTCATCACCGCCGACCTGTCCTTCATCTCCCTGACGCTGGTGCTGCCCGCGCTGCTCGCGCTCAGTGCCGACCGGGCGGACCTGCTGCTCATGGTCAAACCCCAGTTCGAGGTGGGCCGGGAGCGCCTGGGTTCGGGCGGGGTGGTGCGGGAGGAGAGTCTGCGCGCCTGGGCCGTGGCCGAGGTGGCCCGGTGCGCGACCGGGCTCGGTGCGGGTGCGCTGGCCGTGGTGCCCAGCCCGTTACCCGGGCCCAGTGGCAATGTGGAGTACTTCCTGCACCTGCGTCACGGCGCCGCGAGGGGTGCCGAGGCGCTGGCGGGGGAGGAACTCGCCGAAGCGATCGACACCGCGATCCGGACCGGGCCGGCTGGGGCGGTCCCATGACACGACGTTTTCTGGTGCAGGCCCACCCGCACCGTGCCGCGGCCAAGCGTGCCGCGGCGCTGGTTGCCGAGGAGCTGGGCCGCTACGGCATCCAGGCGGTCTGGCAGGCCGACGACGGCGACCTGGAACTCGCGATCGTGCTCGGCGGGGACGGCACCATCCTGCGCACCGTCGAACTCACCCGGTCCCGGCCCACCCCGCTGGTGGGTATCAACCTGGGTCACGTGGGTTTCCTGGCCGAGTACGAGGCGGAACAGCTCACCGACCTGGTCCGCCGTGCCGCCGAGCAGGACTACACCGTCGAGGAGCGCATGACCCTGGACGTCACCGTGCAGTATCCGGACGGCTCCACCCGCTCGGGATGGGCGGTCAACGAGGTCTCGGTGGAGAAGGATCAGCGCGAGCGGATGATCGAGGTGGCGCTGGGCATCGACGGGCGGGCGCTGTCCACCTTCGGCTGCGACGGGGTGGTGCTGGCCACCCCCACCGGCTCCACCGCCTACGCCTTCTCCGCCGGTGGTCCGGTCGTCTGGCCCGATGTGGAGGCCATGCTGATGGTGCCGGTGAGCGCGCACGCGCTGTTCGCCCGGCCGCTGGTGGTGGGGCCGAACTCCAGGATGTCGGTGGAGGTCCTCTCCCGCAGCCTGACCCAGGCGGTGCTGTGGTGCGATGGCCGGCGGCGACTGAGCGCGCCGCCAGGGGCCCACATCGACGTGCTGCGCGGCCAGCGGCCGGTCCGCCTGGCCCGGTTCAACACCGCACCCTTCACCGCACGGCTGGTGCACAAGTTCAACCTGCCCGTCCAGGGCTGGCGCGGGACGGGGCAGCAGAATTGATCGAGGAACTGTCCATCACCGACCTGGGTGTGATCTCTGCCGCACGGATCGAACCTGCACCGGGCCTGACGGTGATCACCGGAGAGACCGGAGCAGGCAAGACGATGGTGCTCAGCGGGCTCGCACTCATCCTGGGCCGCAAGGCCGACTCCGCCGCGGTCCGCCCCGGAGCGGAGCAGGCCACGGCCGAGGGCCGGCTGGTCCCACCTCCGGGGCACCCGGCGCTACGGGTGGCCACCGACGCCGGCGCACTCCTGGACGCCGGCGCCCTCCTGGTATCGCGCAGCGTCTCGGCCACCGGCCGCTCCAGGGCCCACCTGGGTGGTCGCTCGGTGCCGGCCGGACTGCTCACCGAGGTGGGGGAGTCCCTGGTCACCGTGCACGGCCAGAGCGACCAGCACCGGCTGCGCTCCACGGCTCACCAACGGGCCGCGCTGGACGACTTCGCCGGCCACGCCGACACCCTCAGGTCCTTCGCCCGCGCCCACCGGGAGCGGTTGGCGGCCGAGCAGGCACTGGCGGACTGGGACGCCGACGAGGGGCAGCGGGAAGCCGAGTTGGACCATCTGCGCAGCGCTGTGGCGCAGGTGCAGGAGCTGGAACTCCAACCCGGTGAGGACGCCCGGCTGCGGGCAGAGTCGGAACGGCTGGGCAACGTGGAGGACCTGCGCCTGGCCGCGACGAGCCTCTCGGCGGCACTGTCCGGTGGCCCGGACGCTGAGGGCGTGCACGTGCTGGCCCTGCTGGAACAGGCCCACCGGCAGGTGGAGGCGGCCACGGGTTTCGATTCCGATATCGCCGACTGGGCCACCCAGCTGGACCAGGCCACGTACGTGCTCTCGGACCTGGCGGGCGAAGCCGCCGGGTACCTGGCCCGGCTCGAGGCCGACCCGGCCCGGTTGGACCTGGTGCACCAGCGCCGCGCCTCGATCGCCCAGGCCGCCCGCACCTACGCACCGGCACAGGAGGCCGACGCCGACACCGACGCCGCCGACCGGCTGCTCGCCTTCCTCGAGCGGGCCGAAGAACGCATCGCCGATCTCACCGCACCGGGGGCGGGGCGTGAAGGGCTGGTCGCCCATCTGGCCGAGCGGACCGAGGCCGCCGAGACGCTGGCCACCACCATCACCCGGGGCCGCCAGCGGGCCGCCGAGACCATGTGCGCGGCAGTGCGGTCCGAACTGACGAGCCTGGCCATGACCGGGGCCTCACTGCAGGTGGAACTGCAGCCGCGGACCGAGCCGGGCGAGCACGGCGCCGAGGATGTCCGGTTCCTGCTCACCCCGCATCCCGGGGCACCGGCCCGGCCCCTGGGCAAGGGAGCCTCCGGCGGGGAACTGTCCCGGGTGATGCTGGCCATCGAGGTGGCCCTGGCCCGATCGAGGGCCACCGATGCCGAGCCGCTGCCCACGTTCGTCTTCGACGAAGTCGATGCCGGGGTGGGCGGCCGCGCCGCGATGGAGGTGGGCCGCCGGCTGGCCGAGCTCGCGCGGCATACCCAGGTGATCGTGATCACGCACCTGGCGCAGGTAGCCGCGTTCGCGGAGAAACACGTGGTGGTCACCAAGCGCACGGACGCCCAGAGCGTGACCAACAGTGATATCGAGCACGTGTACGGTGAGCGTCGCGAAGCCGAACTGGCCCGTATGCTCTCCGGCGAGGAAGATTCGCAGGCCGCCCGTCAGCATGCCGCTGACCTGCTGGCCCGCACGCACGTGCGACCATAGATCGGATGAGAACCCTGTCCAAACGCGCCGGCACCGACGACACGCCCACGACGGGTGATCTGCTCAGCGTGCGCGTGGACAGCCGGACCAAGTCCCTGACCAAGCGCCTCAAACCCGGTGAGGTCGCCGTCATCGACCACATCGACATCGACCGGGTCTCGGCCGAGGCGCTCGTCGCCTGCCGGCCGGCCGCGGTACTCAACGCCGCGGTCTCCATCTCCGGGCGTTACCCCAACCTGGGCCCACAGATCCTGATCGAGGCCGGCATCCCGCTGCTGGACGACTTGGGCTCGGACGTGATGACCCTCTCGGAGGGCAGCAAGGTACGCCTGGAGGCCGACACCGTCCTCGACGCCGACGGCTCAGTGGTGGCCGAGGGCACCGAGCAGACCCCCGCGATGGTCGAGGAGGCGATGGAGGAGGCCCGGGCCGGACTCTCGGTCCAGTTGGAGGCCTTCGCGGCCAACACCATGGACTACATGCGGGCCGAGCGCGAACTGCTCCTGGACGGGGTCGGAGTTCCCGAGGTCCGCACCGATCTGGAGGGCCGGCACGTCCTGATCGTGGTACGCGGCTACCACTACCGCGAGGACCTGAGCATGCTGAGGTCCTATATCCGCGAGTACCGGCCGGTGCTGATCGGGGTGGACGGCGGAGCCGACGCGATCCTGGAATCCGGCCTCAAACCCGACATGATCGTCGGGGACATGGACTCGGTGTCCGACAGGACCCTGCTCAGCGGCGCCGAGATCGTGGTGCACGCCTACCGGGACGGCCGGGCCCCGGGCCGGGAGCGCGTGGAGAAACTCGGCTTGGAACCGGTGGTGTTCCCCGCCACCGGCACCAGCGAGGACGTGGCGATGCTCCTCGCCGATGACAAGGGGGCCGAACTCATCGTGGCCGTGGGCACCCACGGCACCCTGGTGGAGTTCCTCGACAAGGGCCGGGCCGGAATGGCCTCCACCTTCCTGACCCGCCTGCGCGTGGGCGGCAAGCTCATCGACGCCAAGGGCGTCTCGCGCCTGTACCAGCACCGCATCTCCAACTGGCAACTCACCGGCCTCATCCTGGCCGGCCTGGCCGCGCTGATCACCGCGCTGGCCGTCACCCCCGCCGGCCAGACCATTTTCGGGATCCTGCTCACCCGCCTCGATGACATCCTCTCGTGGTTCCGCGGCCTGTTCGCGGCGATGTTCTGAAGCCGGCCATGCGAGAGAAGGACTGCACGTGATCGATTTCCGCTACCACATCGTCTCCCTGATCGCGGTGTTCATGGCACTGGCCGTGGGCATCGTGATCGGCGCGGGTCCGTTGCGGGACTACCTGGCCGAGGAACTGTCCGGGCAGGTGGACCAGCTCCGGGTGGAGCGGGAGGACCTGCGCCAGGCTCTGGACGAGGCCGAGGCCGACGGCGCCGAAACCGCGCAGTTCGTCGCGGCCGCCAGCCCGGTGCTGCTCAGCGGGGCGCTCGAGGGCCGCACCGTCGCCGTCGTGGAACTGCCCGGCGCCGGGGGTGACGCGGTCGATGCCGTGCTGGCCCGTCTGGACCAGGCCGGTGCCGAGGTGACCTCGCGCACCGTGCTGGCCGAGGGCTGGACCGACCCCGGTCAGCGCGCCTTCCGGTCCGGGATCGCGGGCAACATCGCCGCCTACCTCAACCCCCAGCCGGACGACGACACCGGCGCCGATCAGATCCTCGGGACCGCCCTGGGGCAGGCCCTGACGCTGCGGGACCCGGAGAATACCGGCCAGGCCTCCGAGCAGGCCGAGGCGATGTATGACCTGTTGATCTCCTCCGACCTGATCGAGGAGATCGAAGCCCCCAGCGCCCCGGCCTACGCCACCGTGGTGATCGACGGCACCGAGGAGGTCGAGGACGTCGAACTGGCCGGCCAGACCAACGTGGTGCTGATCTCCACCCTCACCGGGCTGGCCCGAACCGGGGAGGGCAACGTACTCGCCGGTGCCGCACGCGAGGAGGGCAACCTGGTGCTCGCGGTGCGCGAGCAGGAGGCGCTCAGCGAGGCGATGAGCACCGTGGACGGAGTGGATCTGATCACCGGTCAGGTGACCGTCCCGCTGGCCCTGGCCGCTGACATCGCCGGGTCCGGCGGGGCCTACGGCACCACCGACAGCGCCGAGGAGGGATTCCCGAGCACCACCATGCTCCCCCCGCCCGACCCCGAGGACTTCGCACCGGGCTCACCCGATGCCCCGGAGACCGATGCGGACACCGGGGCCGGCGAGGATGCGGAGGACGGCGAGGCCGGTGACGGCGCAGCGGGCACCGATGACACCGACGAGCAGGACGATGGTGCCGGGCAGGAGGACACCGGCGCCGACGGGGTGAACGAGGGATGAGCAGGCTGGCCGCGTCCGCACTCGGTGCCGGCCTGACGGCCAGCCTCAGCGAGATCCTGCGCTCGACCCTGCCTGCGGGTACGCCGCGCTGGACCCGATCGAACTTCCGCGGAAACCAGGTCAGCCTCACCGGTGGGCTGTCCACGGCGGCCGGGGCGGTCGCGAGCGCTGCCGGGGCCGGCGGTCGCGCGGGCGCGGCCGCGGTCGTGACCGCCGGCACCGCCGGTGTGCTCGGCGCGCTCGATGACCGGGACACCGACAGCGTGGACAAGGGACTGCGCGGCCACGTACGAGCGCTTGCGCAGGGCCGGTTGACCACCGGGGGGGCCAAACTCCTGGGGATCTCCGGCGCCGCGCTGATCGGTGCCATGATCGGCACCGCAGCCGGGCGGCGTGGCTCCGGGCCAGCCCCCGGGCGGTTGGCCCGGGGCGGGGACGTGCTGACCTCTGCAGCGCTGATCGCCGGCACCGCGAATCTGCTCAACCTGTTCGATCTGCGGCCGGGCCGGGCGCTCAAGGTTGCCGGTGCGCTCAGCCTCGGACCGGCGCTGGGCCGTAGCCCGGGCGCCCCGCTGGCCACCGGTGCGCTGGCGGTGACGGCCGCCTCGTGGCACACCGACCTGACCGAGGAGACGATGCTGGGGGATGCCGGGGCGAACGCCCTGGGAGCCCTGGTCGGCACGGCCCTGGCCCTGCACCCCAGCGCCGGGCTGCGCACCGGCGTGCTGGCCGGGGTGGTGGGCCTGACCCTGCTGAGTGAGAAGGTCAGTTTCTCCCGGGTGATCGAGTCTGTGCCGGCGCTGCGCGCACTGGACACCTGGGGTCGGTCCGGGTGAGGCTGCGCTACCTGATCGGTGGGATCGCGGGGGCGGCGACGCTGATCGCTGCCCTGACCGTGGTCTCTCGGGTGCTGGGGTTCGGCCGTTGGCTGGTGCAGTCGGCCACCGTGCAGGCCAGTGCCACCGGCACCGCCTACGGGGCGGCGAACCTGGTGCCGAACGTGCTCTACGAGGTGGTCGCCGGAGGGGCTCTGGCCGGAGCGGTCATCCCGGTGCTGGCCGGGCCCATCGCCCGCCGGCTGCGCGGTGAGGTGAACCAGATCGCCTCCGCCCTGCTCACCTGGGCAGTGATGGTGCTGACCCCGGTGGCGCTCCTGCTCGGACTGTTCGCCCGCCAGATCGCCACCCTGCTGCCGACCCCGCAGGGAGCCGATGGCGCCGCGCAGGTGGAGTTGGTCACCTACTTCCTCATCGTGTTCTCCCCACAGGTGGTGCTCTACGGAATCGGGGTGGTACTCACCGGGGTGCTCCAGGCGCACAAGCGATTCCTGGCCCCCGCGCTGGCGCCGATCCTGTCCACGCTGATGGTGATGGCGACCTACGTCGCCTTCGGCTACCTGGCGAACGGGCTGCAGGATGAGCCCGGGCGTCTGTCCGACACCGCCCTGGCGGTGCTGGCCTGGGGGACGACCGCAGGAGTGGCCGTGATGGCGCTGCCGTTGCTGATCCCGGTCTGGCGCTGCGGCGTACGGCTGCGTCCGCGGTTGCGGTTCCCGCCCGGGGTGGCCGCACGGGCCCGCGCACTCGCCCTGGCCGGCGTCGGTGCGCTGCTGGCCCAACAGGTCTCGGTGGTGGTGGTGATGCTGCTGGCGCTGAACGGCGGCGTGGACGGCACCATCAACCTGTTCCAGTGGTCCCAGGCGGTGTACTGGTTGCCCTACGCTGTGCTCGCGGTGCCGCTGGCCACCGCCGTCTATCCGCGATTGGCCGAACTAGCCGCCCACTCCGACCTGGCCCCCTTCGCCCGGGTCGCCGAGACCTCCACCCGGGCCGTGCTCGCGGTCTCCTTCGCCGGGGTGGCCGGCCTGATCGCGGTAGCCCCGGCGATCGCGCAGGTCTTCGCCACCTGGAACGACACCACCGGGATGAGCCAGGCGCTGACCTGGATGGCGCCGGGGGTGGTGGGCCTGTCGCTGACATTCCACGTCACCCGGGTGTTGTACGCGATGGACCGCAGCCGCGCCGCGCTGGCCGCCACCTCACTGGGGTGGGCGGTGGTCTCGCTGGCCTGCCTCGTCGGCGTGTTCGCCTGGGCACCGGAGGGAGGAGACGGGCCGGGCACCCTGGCCGCGCTCGGGCTGGGCCACAGCGTGGGGATGACGGTCGCGGCGGTCGCGCTGCTGGGGGCATTCGCGAACGTGGTGCACCGGCGCGTACTCGGTGCGATCGGCCGCTCGGTGGCGGTGGCCGGCGCCGGGACCCTGGTGGGGGCGCTGATCGGGCGGTTCGCCACCGCGGCCGTCCTGGACCTGGCGGGGCACTCACTGATCTCGGCGATCATGGCCGGTCTGCTCGGGGCGGTGGTCTCGATGGGGCTGGTCGGCCTGGCCGTGGCCGCAGGCGACCGCGGCACCGTCAACGTCTTCCGGAGGGTTCGTGGCTGACCTACACGTTCTGCAACTGACCGGCACCACCACCGGGGGTGCCGGCCGGCACGCCCAGGACCTCACAGCCGGGCTCCGTGAGTCCGGCCACCGGGTGGTGCTGGCCGGCCCGGCCGATGTGGTGGCCACGACCGAGGCGCCCACGCGGGTGGTCGACATCGCCGAGCGGCCCAGACCCGCCGATCTCCGGGCGATCGGCCGGATCCGGGCACTCTCCCGTGGTGCCGACGTGCTGCACGCCCACGGATTGCGTGCCGGCGCCCTGGCCGCGTTGGCGCTGACCGGCCGGCGAGGCCCCGGGCTCGTGGTCACGTTGCACAACAAGCCCGTCGGGTCAGCGCGGGTACGCGCGGTGGGCGCCGTGCTGGAACGGCTGGTGACACGCCGCGCCCAGGTGATCCTGGGCGTCAGCGGGGACCTGGTGGACCGCGCCCGGGACCTGGGTGCCGCCTACGCCGAGCGGGCCCTGGTGCCGGCCCCGTTCCCCCCGGGGCGACCCACCGGGGACGACGATGCCGGACCGGGCACCGAGGCCCTGATGGCCCTGCGCCGGGAGTTGGGCCTGCCCGAGGACGCGCCGGTGGTGCTGACCCTGGCGCGGCTCGCACCGCAGAAGGGTCTGGATCTGCTCATGGAGGCCGCGGTGCTGCTGGTCGAGCGGGTGCCGCAGGTGCACTGGCTGGTCGCCGGCGGCGGGCCGATGCTGGAGGACCTGCGCCGGCGCGCGGGGGAGGCGGGATTGCCGGTGCACGTCCTGGGTCACCGCAGCGACGCCCCGGAACTGCTCGCCCTTGCCGACGTGGTGGTCTCGACCAGTTCCTGGGAGGGGCAGCCGCTGAACCTGCAGGAGGCCTTGCGCGCGGGCCGCCCGATCGTGGCCACCGATGTGGGTGGCACCGGGGAGGTGACCGGGGATGCCGCGCTCCTGGTGCCCTACGGGGACGCCGGCGCGATGGCCGAGCGCGTCAGCGCGGTCCTGACCGATGCCGCTCTGGCTACCGAACTGGGTGCGGCTGCGCGTCGCCGTCGGGGCGAGCTCCCTAGCCGCGCCGATACGCTCGCCCAGATACAACGCTGCTACCGAACCCTGGTCTGATCGTTAGAGTGGGAGTCCGTGGTGATCTCTTCGGACCGGCTTCCCGGCAACCTGCCCCCCGTTCCCCGGCACATCTTCGTGACCGGCGGTGTGGCGTCATCCCTCGGCAAGGGCCTGACGGCCGCCAGCCTGGGCCAGTTGCTCACCGCCCGCGGCATGCGGGTGACGATGCAGAAACTGGACCCGTACCTGAACGTGGATCCGGGCACGATGAACCCCTTCCAGCACGGTGAGGTGTTCGTCACCGAGGACGGCGCCGAGACCGACCTGGACATCGGGCACTATGAGCGTTTCCTGGACGCGAACCTGAGCGCCGAGGCGAACGTGACGACGGGCCAGGTGTACTCGGAGGTGATCGCCAAGGAGCGCCGCGGGGAGTACCTGGGCGACACCGTGCAGGTGATCCCCCACATCACCGATGAGATCAAGCGCCGGATGCGTGCCCAGGCCACTCCGGGTGATGACCGGGAGGCACCCGATGTGATCATCACCGAGGTCGGGGGGACCGTCGGCGATATCGAGTCCCAGCCGTTCCTGGAGGCGGCCCGGCAGGTCCGTCAGGACATCGGTCGGGACAACTGTTTCTTCGTGCACGTCTCGCTGATCCCCTATCTGGGTCCCAGCGGGGAACTGAAGACCAAACCCACCCAGCACTCGGTGGCCGCGCTGCGCAGCATCGGTATCCAGCCCGATGCGATCGTGGCGCGGGCCGACCGGGACATCCCGGAGTCGGTCAAGGCCAAACTGGCCGCGATGTGTGACGTCGATCGCGAGGCGGTCATCACCTGTATCGACGCTGCCAGCATCTACGACATCCCCAAGGTGCTGCACTCCGAGGGGCTGGACGCCTACGTGATCCGGCGTCTGGGGATCCCGTTCCGGGACGTGCAGTGGGACACCTGGCACACGTTGCTGGAACGGGTTCACCACCCGGCCCACGCGGTCGAGATCGCGCTCGTGGGCAAGTACATCGACCTGCCCGATGCCTACCTGTCGGTGACCGAGGCGCTGCGCGCCGGAGGATTCGCCGAGAACGCCCGGGTGAACATCCGGTGGGTCCCCTCCGATGCCTGTGCCACCCCCGAGGCTGCCCGTCAGGCGCTGGCCGGGGTCGACGGCGTGCTGGTGCCCGGCGGTTTCGGCGTGCGTGGCATCGAGGGCAAACTCGGGGCGCTGCGCTGGTCACGGGAGCAGCAGGTGCCCACCCTGGGCATCTGCCTGGGAATGCAGGCGATGGTGATCGAGTACGCGCGCAACGTACTCGGGCTCGACGATGCCTCCTCCAGCGAGTTCGATCCCCAGACGGACCATCCGGTGGTGGCCACGATGGCCGAGCAACGTCAGAACGTCGGCGGGGAGGGCCAACTCGGCGGAACGATGCGACTGGGGTCCTTCCCGGCGGTACTGACGCCGGGCTCCCTGGTGGCCCGTACCTACGACGCCGAGCACGTGAGCGAGCGCCACCGGCACCGGTACGAGGTGAACAACGCCTACCGCGGGGACCTGGCCGAGGCCGGCCTGGTGATCTCGGGTCGGTCCCCGGACTCCGAACTGGTCGAGTTCGTGGAGCTCGACACCGAGCAGCACCCCTACTACGTGGCCACCCAGGCCCACCCGGAATTCAAGTCCCGGCCCACCCGGGCCCACCCGTTGTTCCGGGGACTGATCGGGGCAGCACTGGACCGTCAGCGCCAGACCCGTCTGATCGAGGTCGAGCCGGCGCCGCTGGCGGCCGGGGAGTGAGCGCGGCGGCCGGATTCGCCGACGAACCGGCGCGGCTCCGGACCGGCGACCTGGTGGAGATCCATCGTGGCGCCGTGATGGATCTGGTCAGCCAGGACGTGGACCTGGGCCCCGGCGGGCAGGTGGTGCGCGAGTACCTGCGCCATCCCGGGGCGGTAGCGATCGTGGCCCTGGATGAGGCCGGACGGATGCTGCTGCTGCGCCAGTACCGCCACCCCGTGCGCTCCTACCTGTGGGAGGTCCCCGCCGGCCTCCTGGATCAACAGGGAGAGGATCTGGTGGCCGCAGCGGCGCGGGAACTGGCCGAGGAAGCGGATCTGCGCGCCGCTCGCTGGGACACCCTGGTGGACTTCTACACCAGCCCCGGTGGCTCGGACGAGGCGGTCAGGGTGTTCCTGGCCCGGGACCTGCACCAGGTGCCCACGCGCGACCGGCACCAGCGGGTGGCCGAGGAGGCCGGCATGATCAGCCGGTGGGTGGCCCTGGAGGAGGCGGCCGATGCGGTGCTGGCCGGCCGGATCCACAACCCCAGCACCGTCGCGGGCGCACTGGCCGCCCACGCCCTGGCCGGCCGCGACTGGGACGGTCTACGCCCCGCCGACGCCGCGTGGGTGCCGCGCTCAGGCGGCCTGTAGCGTCTCGGTCGCCGGGACCGGCTCGCGGACCCGCAGTCCGGTGACGGTGAAGGTGACCGCGGCGATCAGCACCGCGGCGGCGAACAGGTGGATCCCCACCAGCAGTTCCGGGAGCCCGGTGAAGTACTGCACGTAGCCGACCACCCCCTGGGCCAGCGTCACCGCAAGCAGCACCCAGGTGCGGCGGCGCGCTCGGGTGAGTTCAGCACCGGCCCCCACGTTCGCCCGGGCCCGGTGCAGCAGCACCAGCAGGGTGATCACCGTGGCGGTGAATGCCCAGGCCGCACCGGCGTGCACCCGCGCCACCGAGACCGGGTCCACGGCGAACCGGTAGCCGACGTCCTGATCACCGGAGTGCGGGCCGGCGCCGGTGACGATCACCCCCAGGACCACCAGCACCACGGTCACCAGCATCAGGACCACCACCAGGGTGCGTACCGGACCCAGACCCTCGGCCGCGAGCGGCCTGGGCGGGCCATCACCCTCGCGCAGGCGCGCCAGCAGGTAGGTCGAGGCGGCCACCAGCACACCGGAGAGCAGGAAGTGCGAACCGACCAGGGCCGGATGCAACTCGAACCACACCGTCATCCCGCCCACGACCGCCTGGATGAGCACACCTGCGGCGATGCCGGCAGCGAGCGCCTCGAGCCCGCGGCGGCGCCGGTGCGGTTGCTTGCGCCCGGCCACCACCAGCAGCACCACCAGGGACAGGGCGACGACGAACACCACCGCGGCCAGGGCGCGGTTGCCGAACTCGATCGCTCCGTGGAAGTCGGTGGCGTCGCGCAGTTGCGGGGTGAACTGCCCGGGCTCACAGTTGGGCCAGGTGGAACAGCCCAGCCCCGAACCGGTCAGGCGGACCGCGCCCCCGGTGATGATGATGCCGATCTGGACCACGAGATTGGCCCAGGCGACTACGGGGATCCAACGGCGCACACGTTCGACGTCCACCCGCCCAGGATACGTGGTGTGCGGGCGCCTCAATGCCAGCGGAACCAGCGCAGCGCCCCGGCGGTGAGGACACCCGCCCACCCGATCAGGATGGCGGTGCACACAGCGACCGTGGCCACCTCCAGGTTCATCGCCGCGCGGAGGCCGTCGCCCAGCGCGGCCGAGGGCAGCCAGCGCGATCCGGTGGGTAACAGCACGCCGCCGCCGATCGCCATCAGCACCCACAGCAGGTTCGACCCTGCCAGCACCGCCTCGGTCCGAAGCGTGCCGGCCACCAGCATCGCCAACGCGGTGAAGGCCGCCGTCCCGGCGGCGAAGGGCAGTGCCCCGAGCGCGGCACCGGCCAGTGGTGGGCGCCAACCCAGTGTCACGGCGAGCGAGGCAAGTAGCGCCACCTGGAGCACCTGGATGAATCCCACCCCGAGAATCCGCCCGGCCAGCAGCCCGCCGCGGCCCAGCGGAGTGGTGGCGAGCAGCCGCAGGGCGCCGGCCCGCCGGTCGAACCCGGTGGCGATCGCCGGGCCGGTGAAGGCACTGGAGAGCACCGCCAGCGCGAGCACGCCGGGTGTGACCAGGTCGATCCGTTCCTGCCCGCCGGATACCGGCAGGGTGAAGACCTCGGTGCGCGCCAGGACGACCATGAACAGGGCGGGCAGGATCGCGGTGATGAGCAGCTGCTCACCGTGCCGCAGCGTGGTGCGCACCTCGAAGGAAGCCTGGGCCAGCACCCGCCGGGGTCGCGACGCGGCACCGGGATGCGGGGCGAGACCGAGCGTGTGGGTCATCGTTCCTCCGGCCCGGTCAGGTCCAGGAACACCTCGCGCAGGGCCCGCTCGGATGGCACGGACACATCGAGTCCGTGCTCGGTGGCCACACTGCGCAGCGCCCCGAGCGCCTCGGCGTCGATCGGGCCGGTGATGTGCACGCGGTTGACGTCCTCGCCCGCGCCGGTCAGCTCGCCGGGACTGCCGGCGGCGACCACGACACCGCGGTCCATGATCACCACCTGATCGGCCAGGGACTCGGCCTCCTCCATCACGTGGGTGCTCAGGATCACCGAGGTGCCGGCTGCGCGCAGGCCCCGGACCAGGTCCCAGACCACCTCGCGGCCGTGGGCGTCCAAGCCGGCGGTCGGCTCGTCCAGGAACACCAGTTCGGGTCTGCCCACGATCGCCAGCGCCAGCGCCAGTCGCTGGCGCTGGCCCCCGACAGGCGCCGCACCGCGGTCCGGGCGAATTCCCCGATTCCGAGCAGGTCGGCCAGTTCGCCGGTGTCGTGGGGGTGGGCGTACAACCGGGCCACATGGTCCAGCAGGGCTCGGGCGTGGGCCATCACCGGCAGACCCCCGTCCTGGATCATCACGCCCACCCGGGGGCGCAACGCGGCCGCGTCGGTGTGCGGATCCAGCCCCAGCACCCGCACCCGTCCGGAGTCCGGACGCAGCAGACCCTCACAGGTGAGCATCGTGGTGGTCTTGCCGGCGCCGTTGGGGCCCAGGACCGCGGTCACCTGGCCGGCCTCGGCCTGCCAGGACAGGTTCCGCAGCACCGGCACGGGGCCGAAACTCAGGCTCACCTGCTCCAGGTGCACGCAGGGTGTGGACACGCTCGCCAGCCTAGCCCGGCCGCGCGCGCGGCCCGCGCCTGTGACGACACTCACTTAGGGCAGCCTTGCTTGCCAGGGGCCAATTTGGAAAGGACAATGTGAGGTAATTGCCCTAGCGGTGGGCGGAGGTGATGTGTGTGAGCGAGCAGGCCAGTGAGATCGAGGAGAGTACCCGGGAGCGGGTGCTGAACCTGGTGGTTCAGCGCGGGCCGGTGCGGGCCGCGGATCTCGCGTCCGAGTTGGCCCTGACCTCCGCCGCGATTCGCCGGCATCTGATCGCCCTGGAGAGCGAGGGGCAGATCAGGGTGCGCCCGGAGAGCCCGCTGCACCCCCGCGGTCGGGGCCGGCCCGCCAAGCGCTACATCGCGACCGCCGAGGCCCGGCCCAGGCTCGACGATGGCTACTCCAGGGTTGCGCTGATGGCGATCGAGCAACTGCGGGACCGGCTGGGTGATGAGGCGGTGGAGCAGTTCGCGGACCGGCGGGCCGATGAGATGGTGGGCCGTTACCGGCAGGCGGTGGAGGCGGCCGGGCAGGACCCGGCCGATCGCGCCCGGATGCTGGCCGATCTGCTCAGCGCGGATGGCTACGCCGCGTCCACACGCCCGGTCGGTGCGAATCTGGCCATACAGTTGTGCCAGGGTCACTGTCCGGTCCATGCGATCGCGGCCCAGTACCCGCAGATGTGTGAGTCCGAGACCCGTGCGTTCTCGGAACTACTCGGAGTGCATGTGCAGCGACTGGCCACCCTGGCCGGTGGCGAGCACGTGTGCACAACGCACGTGCCACCCGGCGTTCCGCAGGTCAGCACACCGTCACACCATGACGACATGGAAGGAAATTCATGACGACCACCACACCGCAGGAGGCCGACAAGGCCCGTGAGCAGCTCAGCCAGGACGAGGCGATCGCGAGTTTCGGCGCCTACCAGTTCGGCTGGAGCGATTCAGACGACGCCGGTGCCTCGGCCCGTCGCGGGCTGAGCGAGGAGGTTGTGCAGGACATCTCCCGGCTGAAGGACGAGCCGGAGTGGATGCTCAAGCGGCGGCTGCGCGGCCTGAAACTGTTCGACAAGAAGCCGATGCCGGAGTGGGGCGCAGACCTCAGCGGCATCGACTTCGACAACATCAAGTACTTCGTCCGCTCCACCGAGAAGCAGGCCACCACCTGGGAGGACCTGCCCGCGGACATCAAGAACACCTACGACAAGCTCGGCATCCCCGAGGCGGAGAAGCAGCGGCTGGTGGCCGGTGTGGCCGCCCAGTACGAGTCCGAGGTGGTCTACCACCAGATCAACGAGGAACTCGAGCGCCAGGGTGTCATCTTCATGGACACCGACACCGCGCTGAAGGAGCACCCGGAGTTCTTCGAGGAGCACTTCGGCACCGTGATCCCCACCGGCGACAACAAGTTCGCGTCATTGAACACCGCGGTCTGGTCCGGTGGATCGTTCGTGTACGTTCCGCCGGGCGTGCACGTGGAGATCCCGCTGCAGGCCTACTTCCGGATCAACACCGAGAACATGGGCCAGTTCGAGCGGACCCTGATCATCGCCGACGAGGGCTCGTCGGTGCACTACGTCGAGGGGTGCACCGCGCCGATCTACAAGACCGACTCGTTGCACTCGGCCGTGGTGGAGATCATCGTGAAGAAGGACGCCAACGTCCGGTACACCACGATCCAGAACTGGTCGCAGAACGTGTACAACCTGGTGACCAAGCGGGCCACCGTCGCCACCGGCGGCAGCATGGAGTGGGTCGACGGCAACATCGGGTCCAAGGCCACGATGAAGTACCCGGCGATCTACCTGATGGGTGAGCACGCCCGGGGGGAGACCCTCTCGGCCGCCTTCTCCGGCTCCGGTCAGCATCAGGACACCGGCGCCAAGATGGTGCACATGGCCCCGCACACCTCCTCCTCGGTGGTGTCCAAGTCCGTGTCCCGTGGTGGCGGGCGCTCCTCCTACCGCGGGCTGGTGCAGGTGCTCGAGGGCGCCACGCACGCCAAGTCGACCGTGCTGTGCGACGCGCTGCTGGTGGACACGATCTCGCGGACCGACACCTACCCTACGTCGACGTGCGCGTGGACGATGTGGAGATGGGCCACGAGGCCACGGTGTCCAAGGTCAGCGAGGACCAGTTGTTCTACCTGATGTCCCGTGGGCTGACGGAGTTCGAGGCGATGGCCACGATCGTGCGCGGCTTCATCGAGCCCATCGCCCGGGAACTGCCGATGGAGTACGCCCTGGAGTTGAACCGGCTCATCGAACTGCAGATGGAGGGATCCGTCGGTTGATGACCAACGACGTCCAGTCCAGCACCGCACCAGACAAGGAATCCATGAAGACCGACCACACCCTCGCCGTCGCCGACGGTGCCCACAGCCACGCCGGTCCCGAACCTGCGGGACAGCGGTTCACCTCCTTCGCGCTCTCGGACTTCCCGGTACCCACCGGCAGGGAGGAGGAGTGGCGCTTCTCACCGGTGGACCGGTTCCAGTCCTTCTTCGGCGATGAGTTCAGCGGCCCGGCACCGACCGTCGTCGTGGACGCCGCCCCCGGCGTGCACAGCGAGCAGGTGGGGCGCGACGACGAGCGGCTCGGCCGCATCGGAGCGCCGACCGACCGGGTCTCGGCCCAGGCCTGGAACAACACCACCGAGGCCACGGTGATCACCGTGGCGGCCAACGCGACCCCGGATCAGCCCACCTCGGTGGCGATCACCGGTGCCGGCGGCACCGAACCAGGCGCCCAGCACGTGCTGGTCGTGGCGCAGGAGCACTCCGAGGCCACGATCATCCTGAACCACTTCGGCTCGGCCCAGTTGGCCCAGACCGTGGAGGTGGACGTGCGCGAGGGTGCCCGGCTCACCCTGGTGAGCCTGCAGGAGTGGGAGCGCGACAGCGTGCACATCAGCGCGCACCGGGCCAGGGTGGGCCGCAATGCCAACCTGCGCCACATCGTCGTCACCCTCGGGGGTGACGTGGTGCGGCTGACCCCCGACGTGGAGCTGGCCGAGCCCGGCGGTGAGGTGGAGAAGGTCGGGTTGTACTTCACCGACTCCGGCCAGCACCAGGAACACCGCCTGCTGGTGGATCACGTGGCCCCGAACTGCATCTCCCGGGTGACCTACAAGGGTGCGCTGCAGGGGAAGGACGCCCACGCGGTCTGGATCGGCGACGTCGTCATCCGGTCCGAGGCCGAGGGCACCGACACCTACGAACTGAACCGGAATCTGGTGCTCACCGAGGGTGCCCGCGCCGACTCGGTGCCGAACCTGGAGATCGAGACCGGCGAGATCGAGGGTGCCGGCCACGCCAGCGCCACCGGCCGGTTCGACGACGAGCAATTGTTCTACCTGCGCGCTCGTGGGATCCCCGAGACCGAGGCGCGCCGCCTGGTGGTGATCGGCTTCTTCGCCGAACTCATCAACCAGATCGCGGTGCCCGAGGTGACCGACCGTCTCACCGCAGCGATCGAAGAGGAGATCCGGCAGTACGAGGCTGTCTCGGCATGAGCACCCAGTACGTATGCGACACCGGTGACCTCGAACCCGGGGAGGCGATGCGCGCCGACCTCGAGGACGTCGACGGACGGCCCGTTCCGATCGCCATCGTGCGGGACGAGGACGGGAACTACCACGCGATCTCCGACATCTGCTCCCACGGCCAGGTCAGCCTGTCCGAGGGGGAGGTGGAGGAGGCCACGATCGAGTGCTGGTTGCACGGGTCGACCTTCGACCTGGCCAGCGGCAAGCCGCTGAGCCTGCCGGCCACCCAGCCCGTCCCCGTCTACTCCGTCTCCGTGGAGGGCGACAACGTCCTCGTCGATATTGATGTGACCGTCGGCGCCAGCGCCTGAGAAACCTCCAGACCAAGGAAGAGAAGAAACCAGCACATGAGCAAGCTCGAGATCAAGAACCTGCACGTCAACGTCGGCACCCAGGACGGCCCCAAGCCGATCCTGAAGGGCGTGGACCTGACCATCAACAGCGGCGAGATCCACGCCATCATGGGCCCGAACGGCTCGGGCAAGTCCACCCTGGCCTACGCCATCGCCGGACACCCCAACTACGAGGTCACCGACGGTGAGATTCTCCTGGACGGCGAGAACGTCCTGGAGATGGAGGTGGACGAGCGCGCCCGCGCCGGAGTGTTCCTGGCCATGCAGTACCCGGTGGAGGTCTCCGGGGTGTCGGTGTCGAACTTCCTGCGCACCGCCAAGACCGCCATCGACGGCCAGGCCCCGCCGCTGCGGACCTGGGTCAAGGACATGAACACCGCGATGGAGGGCCTGCGGATGGGCACCGACTTCGCCCAGCGGGACGTCAACACCGGCTTCTCCGGCGGTGAGAAGAAGCGCCACGAGATCCTGCAGATGCAGTTGCTCCGGCCGCGGTTCGCGATCCTGGACGAGACCGACTCCGGCCTGGACGTCGACGCCCTGCGGATCGTGGGCGAGGGCGTCAACGCCGCCCAGGCCGAGACCGGTGCCGGCATCGTGCTGATCACCCACTACACCCGGGTTCTGCAGCACATCAAGCCCGACTTCGTGCACGTGTTCGTCAACGGGCGCATCGCCGAGGAGGGTGGCCCCGAGCTGGCCGACCGCCTTGAGGCCGAGGGCTACGACCGGTTCCTGCAGGCGGTGTGATGACCAGCGCGCACCGCATCGAGCACCGGAGCGGACTCAGCGAGTCCGAACTGGCGGCGGTGCGCGCGGACTTCCCGCTGCTGCGCCGCACGGTCCGGGGTGGCCGTCCGCTGATCTACTTGGACACGGCGGCCACCTCGCAGAAGCCCGAGTGCGTCATCGACGCCGAGCAGGACTTCTATCACGCCCGCAACGCCGCCGTGCACCGCGGCGCGCACGCCCTGGCCGAGGAGGCCACCGAACTCTTCGAGCAGGCCCGTGCCGGGGTAGCCGCCTTCGTGGGGGCCGACGACGACGAGATCGTCTGGACCAAGAACGCCACCGAGGGCATCAACCTGGTGGCGTACGCGATGTCGAATGCCGCCGCCGGCCGCGGCGGCGCCGCGGCCCGGACGCTGGCGGTGGGCCCGGGCGATGAGATCGTGGTGACCCAGGCCGAGCACCACGCCAACCTGGTGCCCTGGCAGGAGTTGTGTGCCCGCACCGGCGCCACCCTGCGCTGGATCGGTCTGGATGCCCAGGGACGACTCGACCTGGCAGGCCTGGACGTGATCGGCCCGGCCACGAAGGTGGTCGCCTTCACCCACGCCTCGAACGTGACCGGAGCGATCACCCCGGTGGCGCCGGTCGTGGCCGCCGCCGAGGCGGTCGGTGCCCTCACCGTGCTGGATGCCTGCCAGTCCGCCGCGCACCTGCCCCTGGACCTGCACGCCCTGGGGGTGGACTTCGCGGTGTTCTCCGGGCACAAGATGCTCGGCCCCACCGGTATCGGCGTGCTCTACGGCCGTCGTGAGCTGCTGGAGGCGATGCCCCCGGTGGCGACCGGGGGATCGATGGTGGAGGTGGTCACGATGACCGGGACCACCTACGCCCCGCCACCGCAACGGTTCGAGGCGGGCACCCAGATGGTGGCCCAGGCCGTGGGCCTGCACACCGCGGTCGGGTACCTGCAGGAACTGGGCATGGCGGCACTGGCCGCCCACGAGGCCGCGCTCACCGAGCACCTGCTCACCGGTCTGAGTCGCATCGAGGGGGTGCGCGTGCTCGGACCGACCGAACCTGCGGACCGGCTCGCGGTGGTCTCCTTCGCGGTCGAGGGCATCCACCCCCACGACGTGGGCCAGGTGCTCGACGACGCCGGCGTGGCGGTCCGAGTGGGCCACCACTGCGCACAGCCGTTGCACCGGCACCTGGGCGTGCCGTCCTCCGCGCGCGCCTCGGCCGGGGTCTACACCAGCCATGAGGACATCGATCAGTTCTGCGCCCACCTGGCCCGGGTGCGCACCTTCTTCGAAGGAGCAGCATGAGCAACCTGGACCAGCTGTACCAGCAGGTGATCCTCGACCACGCCAAGCAGCGCACCGGGCACGGGTTGCGCGAGCGCGCCGACGGTGAGTCATTCCAGGTCAACCCGACCTGTGGTGACGAGGTGCGCCTGCAGGTTCACCTCGACACCTCCACCGGCGCGCCCCGGATCGGCGAGGTCACCTGGGAGGGGATGGGCTGCTCCATCTCACAGGCCTCCACCTCGGTGCTGACCGAACTGATCAGGGACGTCCCGGTGGGACGGGCCGATGAGATCACCGAGGCGTTCCGGGCGTTGATGGACGGGCGTGGCCGGCCGCTCGCCGAACCCCGGGCGGAAATACTCGGCGATGCCACCGCCTTCGTCGGGGTGGCCCGCTATCCGGCACGGATCAAGTGCGCGCTGCTGGGTTGGATGGCACTCCGGGATGCCACCGCGCAGGCGCTGGTTGCAGATTCGTCCGGGCCCGAGGACACTACGTGAGGAAGCGAGGCAGAGGAAACCATGACTGACATCGAGATCGAGAACGAGTACCAGCCGCCTGCGGGAGCACCGACCGCCGCGGACGTGGAAGAAGCGTTGCGCGATGTGATCGACCCCGAACTCTCGGCATCAACATCGTCGACCTGGGCCTGGTGTACGGGGTCAGCCTGGACCAGAACAACCAGGCGATCATCGACATGACACTGACCTCGGCGGCGTGCCCGCTGACCGACGTGATCGAGGATCAGGCCGCCCAGGTCCTGGAGGGCATCACCGAAGGCTCCCGGATTAACTGGGTCTGGATGCCGCCGTGGGGTCCGGAGAAGATCACCGACGACGGCCGCGAGCAGCTCCGGGCGCTGGGCTTCAACGTCTGAGCAGACCGGGGACGAAGCGGTGCACGCCCACGGCGATCACCGCCACCAGGATGCACTGGGCGACGTCGAAGGGGAACCGGGCCGACATGGTGGCGAACACCGCCCAGCCGCCGACGTCGGTCCGGTCGAACAGGGTCCACAAGCCGCCGGCGTAGATCAGCACCAGACCGGCCAGGGCGGCGAAGAAGAACCAGCCGAAGAAGTACCAACCGGAGGTCACCGGTGAGCGCAACGTCGCGTGGCGGGCGCTGATCCACCCCGTGATCAGCACCGCCAGCGGCAGGGTGAGCAGCACCCCGGCCCACGGGCCGTCGGTATGCGCGGCGGTGCCGTCGCCGGCCCAGGCGGCACCCACCAGGCCCATCACCAGGTAGAGCACCGCAGCCAGCAGCCCGCGCCACGGTCCCAGCACGGCCCCGGCCAGCAGCGCCGCGCCCACGAACAGCCACAGCGGCGCGGACAACACCCCGACCTCCCACTCCACCTGTGCCGCGACCGCGATCAGCAGTGCGGCCAGGGCGGTCACCGCGACCCCGGCGGCCACCTGGACCAGATTCACCTGTGCGGCCCACCGGCTGAGCGGAGCCGCCTTCTCGGTGACCCACCGCGCCTTGGGCGTGCTGCGCTGCCACCCCTGGGCGAGGGCCTCCTCGGCCCGGCGCCATGCACCGGAGCGGGTGCGGGCCGACTCGGTGGCACCGGACCGCTCGGGATCGGTCCCACCAGCGCCGGCTGTGGCAGGTGACGGCTCGCCCTCATCGACGGCGGTGCCGGGGCTGGGCACCCCGCGTACCGGGGTCGGATCGGCCGTACTCATGCTCTGCACCTTATCCGCCACCGTGCCCACGACGCCCGCCGTGGCCCGACCTGGGCGGGGAATTCCAATTGTCGGAACACCGATCAGGCCACCTACACTCGGCCCGGTGATCACCGCTACTGACGTCGAACTGCGAATCGGTGCCCGCCAGCTGCTGGACGGCGCCACCTTCCGGGTCGACACCGGCGACCGGATCGGTCTCGTGGGCCGCAACGGGGCCGGCAAGACGACCCTGACCAAGACCCTGGCCGGCCAGCATCAGGCCAGCGCCGGGACGATCACCAGCACCGGTGAGGTGGGCTACCTGCCCCAGGACCCACGCACCGGGGACCTGCAGGTGGTCGCGATGGACCGGGTGCTGTCCGCCAGAGGGCTGGACGAACTGCTGCGCCGCGTCCGCAAGGCCGAGACCGACATGGCCAGCGACGACGAGGACACGCGCGAGCGAGCGATGGCCCGGTACTCCCGCCTGGACGCCGAGTTCACCGCCCAGGGGGGATGGGCGGCCGAGTCGGAGGCCGCCCGGATCACCTCCAACCTCGGGCTACCGACCCGGGTCCTGGCCCAGCAGTTGAGCACCCTGTCCGGTGGCCAGCGGCGCCGGGTGGAACTGGCCCGGATCCTGTTCTCCGGTGCCGAGACGATGCTGTTGGATGAGCCCACGAACCACCTCGACGCCGACTCGATCACCTGGTTGCGTGACTTCCTGGCCACCTATCCCGGTGGTTTCATCGTGATCAGCCACGACACCGACCTGCTGCGTGCCACCGTGAACAAGGTGTTCCACCTGGACGCCAACCGCGCGGAACTGGAGGTGTACAACCTGGGCTGGGACGACTATCTGGCTCAGCGCGAGACCGATGAGCGCCGCCGCCGGCGGGAACGGGCGAACGCGGAGAAGAAGGCGGCCACCCTGGTCGCCCAGGCCGAGAAGATGCGCGCCAAGGCCACCAAGGCCGTCGCCGCGCAGAACATGTTCCGCCGGGCGGAGCGGATGCTGTCCGGCCTGGAGTCGACCCGGACGGCGGACAAGGTCGCCAACCTCCGGTTCCCGGACCCCGCTCCGTGCGGGCGGGTACCGTTGTCGGCGCGGGGGCTGTCCAAGAGCTACGGCTCCCAGGAGGTGTTCATCGATGTGGACCTGGACATCGATCGGGGCTCCAAGGTGGTGGTGCTCGGACTCAACGGTGCCGGCAAGACCACCCTGCTACGTCTGCTCGCCCAGGTGGAACAGCCCGACTCCGGCCAGATCAACCCCGGCCACGGGCTCAAGATCGGCTACTACGCCCAGGAACACGAGAACCTGGACACCGGTGCCACCGTGGTGGAGAACCTGCGCCGCAGCGCTCCGCACCTGACCGATACCCAGGTACGCAGCGTGCTGGGCTCGTTCCTGTTCTCCGGCGACGACGCCTTCAAGCCCGCGCGGGTGCTCTCTCGGTGGTGAGAAGACGCGACTGGCGCTGGCGGTGCTGGTGGTCTCGGCCGCGAACGTGCTGCTGCTGGATGAGCCCACGAACAACCTCGACCCGGCATCCCGTGCGGAGATCCTGGAGGCGTTGCGCAACTTCACCGGTGCGGTGGTGCTGGTCAGCCACGACGAGGGAGCCGTGGCGGCGCTGGATCCCGAGCGGGTGCTGCTGTTGCCCGATGGCGACGAGGACCTGTGGAGCGAGGACTACGCCGAACTGGTCGCGCTGGCCTGAATCTGGGTCTCGATCGCCTCGTCCTCGTCGGCATCGGCCCGGCGGCGCACCGGGGCCGGTGCGCGCGGGTCCCGGGCCTCCCTGCGGGCCAGGATCACCAGGGCCACGTAGAGGCCGAGGGCGAAGACCCACCACTGCAACGCGTAGGACAGGTGCGACCCGAGGTCCGCGACCGGACGGGGGAGCAGGTTCAGTTCCGCCGGGACGACGTCGGAACCTCCCTCGGTCTCGGCGGCCAACTGGCCGTAGATCCCCGTGGCGAGCACGTACCCGGCGCTGTCATCCTCCTCGGTGCCGGTGGCTGCCGTCAGCGCCTGGGTGGGGTTCAGCCGGTGTATCTGCCCCGCGTCGAGCTCCCGCGGCGAAGGCCCTTCTGCGGGGCGCAGCCGCATGGTGGTCGTGACCTGCCCGCTGGGTAGTTCCTGGGCTGCGGCGTGGTCGGCGAAGGTGTCGGTGGTGTACCAGCCCCGGTCCACCAGCACAGCCCAGTCCGGCCCGTCGCCGACGTCCACGGCCAGCACTCCCACCACGTGATCGGCCGGGTTGCCCGCAACCCCGCGCTGGGGCAGCACCACCACCTCCCCGAGATAGCGGCCCTGAACCTGCACCGGGCGCCACTGGTGAGCAGGATCCAACTCGGCACCCGGCCGGCTGACCAGGTCGGTCAGTGGAACGGGGTCCTGGTCGAAGTTCGCCTCGACGAGGGCGACCTGGTCGGCGCGACCCTGGTACCGGGACCACTGCCAGTACCCCAGGAGGGCGCAGACCACCGAGATGGCCACCGCCGCGGCGATCAGGCCGAGCCAGCGGCGGCTGGTCAGGAAGGAGTAGCGCGATGTCATGGGCCGGCGGGTCGTTCCTCCGGCGGCAGGTCGGCCAGGGCCACCGTCTCCCGGTGGAACCCGCGGGCGCCCAGGAAGTTCTCCAGGTGGGTGCGGTGGTCCGGACAGGCCATCCAGATCTTGCGCCGTCCGGGGGTGTGCAGTTTCGGATTGTTCCACCGCAGCGCCCACTGCGCACCGGCGCGGCAGCCCTTGGCGCTGCAGATCAGGTCAGTCATGGCGCTGCTCCAACTCCACCCGACCGGAGGCGGTGATCTGCGGATCGGGCTCGGTATAGGGGGTGGCTCCGGTGGGTTTGTCCACGCTCTCGCTGCCCAGGGCCACCGCCACATAGGGCAGCACCACCGCCAGGACGATGCTCACCCAGCGCAGCCAACCCTCGGTGTAGACGGCCCCGACCAGCCCGGCGCACCTGATCCCCATCGTGATCAGGTACCGCCGCATCCGCCTGCTGTTGCGCACGCTGAGTGGTTCCGCGGCGCTGGTGACGGAGTGGACCTCGGGCATACCTGCCAGCCTACGCCGCGCGCGGCCATGATGACTCGCCGGGCCGTGCTCCGGTCCGTTCCCCGTGGGGACCGCCGGTGCACTACCGTCTATGCGCAGTTGCTAGTCGAAGGGATCAGCGTGAGCGAGCAGCACAGCAGTGATCAGCCCCGCACCGTGGTGGTGACCGGAGCCAACCGCGGGATCGGGTATGCGATCGCGCAGCGGTTCGCCGCGGCCGGGGAGAAGGTGGCCGGGATCCACCGCAGCGGCGAGGTGCCGCCGGGGGTCCTGGGCGTACGGGCCGACATCACCGACACCGATTCGGTGGACTCCGCCTTCACCACCATCGAGGCCGAACTGGGCCCGGTGCAGGTGCTGGTGGCCAACGCCGGGATGAACCGGGACATGCTGCTGCTGCGGATGAGCGAGGAGGACTTCGCCGACGTCGTGGATGTCAACCTCACCGGCACGTTCCGGTGCGTCAAGCGGGTCAGCAAGGGGATGGTCCGCCAGCGTGGTGGGCGGATCGTGCTGATCTCCTCGGTGGTGGGCCTGTACGGCTCACCCGGGCAGATCAATTACTCCTCGGCCAAGGCCGGCCTGGTGGGCATGGCCCGCTCGATCACCCGGGAACTGGGCGCCCGAGGCATTACCGCCAACGTCGTCGCCCCCGGTTTCATCGACACCGCGATGACGGCCGAACTACCCGAACAGACCCAGGCGAAATACCTGGAGGCCATCCCCGCGGCCCGGTTCGGTGCGGTGGAGGACGTGGCCACCGCGGTGGAGTTCCTCGCCGCACCGCAGTCCGGTTACATCTCCGGGGCGGTGCTGCCGGTGGACGGCGGCCTGGGCATGGGTCACTGAGACGAACACGAGAGGTAGCGAGAACAGCATGGGACTTCTGGACGGAAAGAAGCTCTTCATCACCGGGGTGCTGATGGAGAGTTCGATCGCTTTCCATGTGGCGCGCCTCGCCCAGAACGAGGGCGCCGACGTGGTGCTGTCCTCCTTCGGGCGGCAGCTGCGCCTGACCCGCGCCATCGCGCGCCGGCTGCCGAAGGAGGCACCGGTGGTGGAACTGGACGTGACATCCGCCGAGGACCTGGAGGCCCTGGCCGGGCGCGTGGGTGAGCACACCGACCACCTCGACGGCGTGGTGCACTCCATCGGGTTCGCCCCGCAGTCGGTGATGGGCGGGAACTTCCTGGACGGGCAGTGGCCGGACGTGGCCACCGCGTTGGAGGTCTCGGCGTACTCGCTGAAGTCTCTCGCGGTGGCGACCCGGCCGATGCTGCGGCCCGGCTCAGCGGTGGTGGGGCTCACCTTCGACGCCCGCTACGCCTGGCCGGTCTACGACTGGATGGGAGTGGCCAAGGCGGCCTTCGAGTCCACCGCCCGCTACCTCGCCCGGGACCTGGGCCCGGACGGGATCCGGGTGAACCTGGTCTCGGCGGGCCCGATCCGCTCCACTGCCGCCAAGTCCATTCCCGGGTTCGCCCAGATGGAGGGCGCCTGGCCCGACCGGGCGCCGCTGGGCTGGGACGTGGACGACCCGGAGCCCACCGCCCGGGCGGTGGCCGCGTTGTGCTCGGACTGGTTCCCGGCAACGACCGGCGAGATCGTGCACGTCGACGGCGGCGTGCACGCGATGGGTCAGTGATGGCCCGGCTGAGCCTGCTGCGGCACGCCCAAGCCGAACCCCACGCCCCCACCGGTGCCGATGTGGACCGGGCGCTCAGCCTGCACGGACGCACCCAGGCCAAGGGGCTGGCGGCGCTGCTCACCGCACACGGCGCGGTGCCCGGCCTGGTGCTGTGCTCCAGCGCCAATCGTGCCGTCGAGACGTGGAAACTGATCGAGACCGGCCTGGGCGAGCAGGACGTGGACACCACCGGCATCGAGGTGCGCCGGGCGCCGGAGATCTACGGGGCCGGTGCGGGTGAGTTGCTCGACCTGGTTCGCGCGTCGCCGGCGCAGACCGTCTCGGTGCTGGTGGTGGGGCACGAACCGGTGATCTCCCACGTCGCCCGGATCCTGGCCGGGCCGGACTCCCAGGAGGCCGCGATGGCCCGGGTCCGCACCGGAATGAGTACGGCCATGCTCGCCGTGCTGGGGGTGGACCGACCCTGGGCCGAGCTCGGCCGCGGCGCAGCCACCCTCACCGACCTGGCCGAACCACAGCCGGGCACCTGAGGGCGCTCAGCGGTCCAGGACGGCCAGCAGCGCGTCCAGCCGGTCGGTCAGGACCACGTCGGCTGCCTCGGCCAGGGCCTGCTTGGGCCGGTAACCCACCCCGAGGCCGGCAGCGGTGACCATGTCCAGGTCGTTCGCGCCGTCGCCGACGGCCACCGTGTCGGCCAGGTCGATGCCCTCGGCGGCGGCGAACGCGCGCAGGAAGTCCGCCTTGGTCGCCCGGTCCACGATCTCCCCGCGCAGCCGCCCGCTCAGGCGGGCGCCGTCGTCGTCGGTCTCCAGGCGGTTGGCCTGCACCCGGGTGATGCCGTGCGCGGTGGCCAGGGGGTCGACGATCTCATGGAAACCCCCGGAGACCAGGCCCACCGGCCAGCCCCGCTGATGCAGCCCCGCGATGAGCTCGCCGGCGCCGGGGCTGAGGCTGATCCGGGCCCGCACCGCGTCGATCGCCGAGGTCGCCAGGCCGGCCAGCGCGGCCACCCGCTCGCGCAGCGCCGCAGCGAAATCGAGTTCCCCGGCCATCGCGCGTTCGGTGATCGCCGCCACCTGCGGGCCCACCCCCGCGTGGGCGGCGAGCAGGTCGATCTGTTCCTCGGCGATGAACGTGGAGTCCACATCCAGCACCACCAGGCGGCGCCGGCTCATCCGTGCGTGATCCGGGTTCCCTTGGGCACCACGGTGATGCCGGCATCGGTGACGGTGAACCCACGGGAGGCATCCAACTCGGTATCCACACCCACCGAGGCACCCTCGCTGACCACCACGTTCTTGTCCAGGATCGCCTTGTGCACGTGCGCGTGCCGGTGCACCACGACGCCGTCGAGCAGTACCGAGTCCGCCACAGTGGACCAGGAGTTCACCCGGGTGCCGGGGGAGAGGATGGAGCCGCGCACGTCACCACCGGAGATGACCACTCCGGGGGAGATGATCGAGTCCACCGCGTGCCCGGTCCGTCCCGCCACGGAGTGCACGAACTTCGCCGGCGGCAGGCCCACGTAGCCGGTGTGCACCGGCCAGTCGTCGTTGTACAGGTTGAACACCGGCTCGACGTTGATCAGGTCGATGTTCGCGTCGTAGTAGGAGTCCAGGGTTCCCACATCACGCCAGTAGTTCCGGTCCCGGTCGGTGGAGCCTGGTACGTCGTTGTGGATGAAGTCGTACAGCCCGGCCTGCCCCTTGTCCACGAAGTAGGGCACGATGTCCCCGCCCATATCGTGCCTGGAGGTGGTGGACCTGGCGTCCTCGCGGACCGAGGCGACCAGGGCGTCGGCATTGAAGACGTAGTTGCCCATGGACGCCAGCACCTCCCGGGGGGAGTCGGCCAGGCCCTGCGGATTCTCCGGCTTCTCCAGGAACGCCGCGATCCGGCTCGGATCGGCGGTGTCGGCGTCGACCACGCCGAACTGGTTCGCCAGTTCGATCGGCTGGCGGATCCCGGCCACGGTCATCTCCGCGCCGGAATCGATATGGGTGTGCACCATCTGGGAGAAGTCCATCCGGTAGACGTGATCGGCACCGACCACCACCACGATGTCCGGCTTCTCCTCGTCGATGATGTTCAGGGATTGGTAGATCGCATCGGCGCTGCCCAGGAACCAGTTCTTGCCCACCCGCTGCTGGGCCGGCACCGGGGCCACGTAGTTGCCGAGCAGGGAGGACATCCGCCAGGTCTTGGCGATGTGGCGGTCCAGGGAGTGCGACTTGTACTGGGTCAGCACCACCACGCGCAGGTACCCGGCGTTGACGACATTGGACAACGCGAAGTCGATCAGGCGGTAGATCCCACCGAAGGGAACCGCAGGTTTTGCCCGATCCGCCGTGAGCGGCATCAGCCGCTTCCCCTCGCCTCCAGCCAGGACAATCGCGAGAACCCGTGGTGTGGCCATGCCATGAACCCTAGGCTGAGCACGCGGGTTCAGCCACCGATTCCGCACCGCAAGTTCCCGCCGTGGTGTCCGGTGGGGGGAAGGATGCCTCACCATGCGCGTCGACCTGCTCACCAGGGAGTACCCGCCGCACGTGTACGGCGGAGCCGGCGTGCACGTGACCGAACTCGCCCGGGTGCTCCGAGCGCACGTGGACGTGCAGGTGCGCTGCTTCGACGGCGCCCGCACCGACGCGGGAGTACACGGTTACGACGAACCCGAGGGGTTGGCGCAGGCCAACCCGGCGCTGCGCACCTTCGGCGTCGATCTGGCGATGGCCGCCGACGCCGCCGGAGCCGACCTGGTGCACTCCCACACCTGGTACGCCAACCTCGGCGGGCATCTGGCCGGCCTGCTGCACGGCATCCCGCACGTGCTCAGCGCGCACTCACTGGAGCCGCTGCGCCCCTGGAAGGCCGAGCAGCTCGGCGGTGGGTACGCGCTGTCCGGCTGGGCCGAGCACACCGCCTACTCCTCCGCGGCCGGGATCATCGCGGTCAGTCACGCGATGCGTGCCGACATCCTGGCCGCCTACCCCGACGTGGATCCGGAGAAGGTCTCGGTGGTGCACAACGGGGTGGACCTACAGAACTGGGCCCGCCCGCAACGCCAGGTCAGCGAACAGGTCGCGCGGCGCCACGGGGTGGACCCGGAGGTGCCGGCGGTGATCTTCGTGGGCCGGATCACGCGGCAGAAGGGCCTGGCCTACCTGGTGCGGGCCGCGCACCAACTGCCGCCGGAGGTGCAACTGGTGCTCTGCGCCGGCGCCCCGGACACCCCCGAGATCGCCGCCGAGATCAGTGCGGCGATCGGCCGGTTGCGGCGTACCCACCCGAACGTGATCTGGATCGACCGGATGCTCCCGCACGCCGACGTGGTCGGACTGCTGGCCAGTTCCACCGTGTTCGCCTGCCCCTCGATCTATGAGCCGCTGGGGATCGTGAACCTGGAGGCGATGGCGCTGGGCGTGCCGGTGGTCGCCTCGGCCACCGGTGGCATTCCCGAGGTGGTCGCCGACGGTGTCACCGGAACCCTGGTGCCGCTGGACCAGGCCGACGACGGCACCGGCACCCCGAGTGACCCGGAGGCCTTCGTGGCCGACGTGGCCCGGGCGTTGAACGACATGCTCGCCGACCCCGAGCGCGCCGCCGCGATGGGGGAGGCCGGCCGGGTCCGGGCGGCCGAACACTTCTCCTGGGACGCGATCGGGGAGCGCACGCTGGAGGTCTACCGCAGCGTGCTGGGCTAGTGCCGGTCAGAACCCGGAAACGCTGACGGCGCACAGGGCGCCGCGGGCGGCCGCGGCCACGTGCCGCAGAGCGGCGGTGCGCTGATCGGCCTGCCAGGAGTTCACCGCGGCGCCGTCGTCCTGGGTGGCCAGGTCCACGATGGCTTGCAGGCGCACCGCGCGGGAGAGCACGTGCGAGCGCCTGGGATCCAGACCGGGCGGGATCCGGTCGGCGGCCGGCGGGGGCAACTCGTCGCTGCCGAGCATCGCGATCTCCTCGGCGGCCTCCTCCCGCCACCGGGCCACATCCATACTGAGCAGGGTCTCGATCGCCAGGTCGAGCGCCTCGGCGAGCCCGGTGCGGGCCTCGGCCATCGTGATCACCGGCGGCACCCACCCCGACCCGTCCACCGGCTCGGTCCAGACCTGCCAGCCCAGCAGCTCACCGGGTTCGAGTTCGGAGCCGAAGGCCCGCTCATCCGGGACCGCGATCCGCAACAGCCCCGGGGCGCCGCGGGGTGGGCCGCTGATCAGCGCCTGCCCGGCCTCAGCGCCGCCGCGCGCGCCGGGGCCGGCAGCGGGACCGGCTCGCCCGGTACCGGCGTCACCGCCAGGACCGCGGTACCGGCGACCTGGGTGAGCAGATCCGCGGTCGGCATCCCGTCGTCGTCGGCCACCGCCCGCACCGCCCGGGCCGCCTGCGCCAACTCCTCCGGGCTCGGGGCGGTGCCGAGCCGGTTCGCCCACAGGGCGACCAGCACGGAACGGGGTATGTCGAGGCGCATGGTGACCACCGTAGGTGAACTAGGCTCTGGCGATATGGGTGATGTGCTCAACCTGACCGATGTGACCGTGCGCCGCGGCGCCAAGAACATTCTCGACGGCGTGGACTGGTCGGTCGATGAGGGGGACCGGTGGGTGGTGCTCGGCCCGAACGGGGCCGGCAAGACCACGCTGATGCAACTCGCCGCGGCCCGGATGCACCCCACCTCGGGAACGGTGGAGGTCTTCGGAGAGCGCCTGGGCGCGGTGGACGTGTTCGAGTTGCGGCCGCTGATCGGGCTGGCCAGTGCGGCGCTGGCGGACCGGATCCCCGGTGGTGAGGTGGTGCTGGACGTGGTCCGCACGGCCTCCTACGGGATGACCGGACGGTGGCGGGAGTCGTATGAGGAACTGGATGACTCCCGCGCGATGGATCTGCTGGCCGCCTTCGGGGTGGCCGATCTCGCCCAGCGCCGTTTCGGCACCCTGTCCGAGGGCGAGCGCAAGCGAACCCAGATCGCCCGTGCCCTGATGGCCGATCCCGAACTGCTCATCCTGGACGAACCCGGCGCGGGGCTGGACCTGGGTGGCCGCGAGGAACTGATGGGCGCGCTGACCGAGCTCGCCCGCGATCTGGCCTCGCCGGTACTGGTGCTCATCACCCACCACGTGGAGGAGGTGCCCGAGGGCTTCACCGACGCGATGCTGATGCGCGAGGGGAAGGTGGAGGCCGCCGGGGAACTGTACTCGGTGATGACCGAGCAGAACCTCTCGCGCACCTTCGGGTCTGGATCTGGTGGTGGAGCGGCACGGGCAGCGCTGGAGCGCCCGCGGACGGCCCCACCGCTCCCGGAGCGGCGGTGCGCACGCCTGAGACCGGGCGAAAGGGGCCAGCGAAGAGTTTACGAGTCGTTTAGACTAACGGGGACGACACGCGGGAGGTATGGGAATGGGCTGGCTGTGGTGGCTGGGGGTGGCATTGGTCCTGGGCGTCGTCGAGATGCTCACCGTGGACCTGCTGTTCCTGATGCTGGCCGGCGGCGCCACCGCGGCAGCGATCTCCGGGGCGCTGGGAGCCCCGTTCTGGCTGCAGTTGATCATCGCGGCGGTGGTCTCGGTAGGGCTGCTGGTGCTGGTGCGCCCCTGGGCCCTGGCCAAACTCAAGGCGAACACCCCGCAGGCGCGCACCAACGTGGACGCGCACCGCGGTCGGATCGCCACCGTGGTCTCCGACGTCTCTGACCGGGCCGGCCGCGTGAAACTGACCGGCGAGGTGTGGACCGCACGCACCGAGGCGCCCGGGGCGGTGCTGCCGGTAGGGGCCCGGGTGAGCGTGGTGCGCATCGAGGGCGCCACCGCGATCGTGGAACCGCTGCCGGTGGAGACCAACCCGAGCCAGCCCTACGGCCCGCCGGGGCCCGGATACTGACCCCCAGCCCCTAGGCTGTCAGCAGTACTGATCCGACCACCAGTCATCAATCAAGGGAATTAGCGTGACCGGAGCACAAATCGGTTTCATCGTGGTGGCGGTCATCTTCGCCATCTTCGTCATCGTGGCGATTCGCCAGTCGATCCGGATCGTGCCACAGGCCGTGGCACTGATCATCGAACGGCTGGGCCGCTACCAGTCCACCATGTACGCGGGGTTGCACTTCCTGATCCCCTTCATCGACCGCGTCCGGGCCGGGGTGGACCTGCGTGAGCAGGTCGTGTCGTTCGCCCCGCAGCCGGTGATCACCTCCGACAACCTGGTGGTCTCCATCGACACGGTCATCTACTTCCAGGTGACCGAACCCAAGGACGCGACCTATGAGATCGCGAACTACATCACCGGTATCGAACAGCTCACCGTGACCACGTTGCGTAACGTGATCGGGTCGATGGACCTGGAGCAGACCCTGACCAGCCGGGACCAGATCAACGGGCAGTTGCGCGGGGTACTGGACGAAGCCACCGGGCGCTGGGGGATCCGCGTGAACCGCGTCGAACTCAAGGCGATCGACCCGCCGGCCAGCGTGCAGGGCTCGATGGAGCAGCAGATGCGCGCCGAGCGGGATCGCCGTGCGGCGATCCTGACCGCCGAGGGTGTCAAGCAGTCCCAGATCCTGACCGCCGAGGGTGAGAAGCAGGCCGCGATCCTGCGGGCCGAGGGTCAGGCGCAGTCCGCGATCCTCAAGGCCCAGGGTGAGTCCCGCGCCATCCTGCAGGTGTTCGACGCCATCCACCGCGGTGACGCCGATCCGAAGCTGCTGGCCTACCAGTACCTGCAGATGCTGCCGCAGATCGCAACGGTTCCTCCTCCAAGCTCTGGGTCATCCCCACCGAGTTCACCGCTGCGCTGGGCTCGATCTCCTCCGCCTTCGGCGGCGGCGCCACCCCGCCCGGGTTCGAGGGCTTCGGCGATGACGACGACGACGGTGGCGACGGGAACGGCGACGGCGACGGGAACGGCGGGCCGAGGAAGAAGCGGAAGAAGGAGCGCGCCTCCACCGTGGAGCACATCGAGGGCCTGGACGTGGAACTCCCGGAGACCTCGCTGCAGGACCCATCCGAGGCGCTGCGGGAGGCTCGCGGACAGGTCGATGAGGCCACCGCCGAGGCGACCACGGCCGGGGAGACCTCCGGGCGTCCGTTCTCCGGTGCGGCCGAGGCCGGCCAGGTGCCCGAGGGCGGCGAGGACGCCGCGCCGCCCCCCGCCCCCGCAGCCGCGTCAGTAGCCGGCGCCACCGCTGCGCTCACCGCGAACGCAGCCGCCCCGTCCACACTCGATGTGGGCGGGGCGGTGTAGCCTCACGGCGTGCGTGATTTGATGGGCCGCTACCTGCGGCCTTACCGGGGTGCGATCGGGCTGGTCGTCGTCTTGCAGTTCGCCCAGACCATGGCGGCGCTGTTGCTGCCGAGCCTGAACGCCCGGATCATCGATGAGGGGATCGTGCCCGGGGACACCGGGCTGATCCTGCGCCTCGGTCTGGTGATGCTCGGCGTCTCGATGATCCAGGTGCTCGCCGCCGTGGGTGCGGTCTACGTGGGAGCGCGCGCGGCGATGAGCGTGGGCCGCGACGTGCGGCAGGCCCTGTTCACCCGGGTGCAGCGCTTCTCCACCCAGGAGATCTCCGTCTTCGGTGCTCCGTCGCTGATCACCCGCACCACCAATGATGTTCAGCAGGTGCAGATGCTGGTGCTGTTCACCCTGATCATGATCGTGATGGCACCCATCATGCTGCTGGGCGGGGTGATCATGGCGGTGCGCACCGACGCGGGCCTGTCGCTGCTGGTGGTGGCAGTGGTGCCGGCACTGGCGACCGCGATGGGCCTGGTGGTGTGGCGCGCGATCCCGCACTTCAAGGCGATGCAGGAGCGGATCGACGGGATCAACCGGGTGATGCGCGAACAACTCGGTGGGATCCGGGTGATCCGGGCGTTCGCGAAGGAGCGGCGGGAAGAAGCCCGCTTCACTGTAGCCAGCGTCGCCCTGGAGGACGTGGCGATCAAGGTCGGCAAACTCATGGCGCTGGCCTTCCCGCTGGTGATGTTCATCATCAACGGTGGTTCGGTGCTGGTGATCTGGTTCGGCGGGCACCGGGTGGAGTCCGGGCAGACCCAGGTGGGGGCGCTGGTGGCGTTCCTGGCCTACCTGATGTTCATCCTGATGTCGGTGATGCTCGCGACCATGTTGGTGATGTTCGCCCCGCGGGCCCTGGTGTCGGGAGGCCGGATCCAAGAGGTGCTGGACTCCATACCCACGGTGACGCCCCCGGCCAGGCCCGAGCGCCCGGGCGCGGTGCGCGGGCTGGTGCAGTTCGAGTCGGTCAGTTTCGGTTACCCCGGCGCCGACGCCGATGTGCTGCACGAGGTGAGTTTCACCGCCGAGCCGGGCCGCACCACCGCGATCATCGGCTCCACCGGCTCCGGTAAGTCCACCGTCGTTAACCTGGTGCCCCGCCTGTTCGACGCCACCGGCGGCCGGGTGCTGCTGGACGGCGTGGACGTGCGCGATTTCGATCCCGACCTGTTGGCCACCATGATCGGCCTGGTCCCCCAGCGTCCGTACCTGTTCTCCGGCACGGTCGCCTCCAATCTGTCCTTCGGGCGCGCCGAGGCCACCGAGGAGGAGATGTGGGAGGCCTTGCGGATCGCCCAGGCCGCCGACTTCGTCGCTGACATGGACGGCGGGTTGCACGCCGAGATCGCCCAGGGCGGCACGAATGTCTCCGGTGGTCAGCGACAGCGGATCTCCATCGCCAGGGCGTTGATCCGGCAGGCGCCGATCTACCTGTTCGACGACTCCTTCTCCGCCCTCGACTACACCACCGACGCCGCCCTGCGCAGCGCGATGCGGCCGGCAACATCGCAGTCGACCGTGATCGTGGTGGCCCAACGAGTGGCGACCATCCGGGACGCCGACCAGATCCTGGTGCTCGACCATGGCCGCCTGGTAGGGGCGGGAACCCACACCGAACTGCTCGAGGGCAACGTCACCTACGCCGAGATCGTCAACTCCCAGCTCAGCGCCGCCGAGGCGGGCCGATGAGCGGGCACCGAGCGCCCCAGCGCGGGCCGGCCGGCCACGGCGGCGCGGGCCGGATGCCGGGGGAGCGTCCGGCACAGTTCGGCCCGACCGTGCGCCGGGTGATCGGCGAACTGCGTGACCAGCGGGCACGGATCATCGCCGGGTTCGTGCTCGGGGGTATGGGCGTGATCCTGAACGCGGCCGGGCCGATGCTGTTGGGCAGGGCCACCGACATCGTGGTGGACGGGATGCTGGGTGGTGCTGGTGTGGACTTCGCCGCACTCGCCCGGGTCCTGGTGCTGGTCAGCGGGGTGTACGCGGTCGGGGCGACCTCGATGTGGGCGCAGGGGGTGCTCACCACGGTCGCGGTGCAGCGCACCCTGAACATGATGCGCCTGAACCTGCAACGCAAACTCTCCCGGGTACCGCTGTCCTACGTCGACGCCCGCCAGCGCGGGGAACTGCTGTCCCGGATGACCAATGATGTGGACAACCTGGCCCAGACACTGCAGCAGACCCTGTCGCAATTGATCACCGCGGTCCTGACGATCCTGTCGGTGCTGACGATGATGATCATCATCTCCCCGCTGCTGGCTCTCGTGGCGGTGGTCACGGTGCCGCTGTCCGGCTTCATCGTGGCCCAGATCGCCCGACGCTCCCAGCCGGAGTTCATCGAGCAGTGGCGCCGCACCGGGACCTTGAACGGGCACGTGGAGGAGATGTACACCGGGCACGCCCTGGTCACGGTGTTCGGGCACGAGGGCACCGCCCAGGAGACCTTCGCCCGCGAGAACCAGGCGCTCTACCAAGCGTCCTACCGCGCCCAGTTCATCACCGGCATCATCCAGCCGGTGATGGGGATGATGTCCAACATCGGGTACGTCCTGGTGGCGGTGATCGGTGGTCTGCGCGTGATCTCCGGGCACCTGAGCATCGGAGAGGTGCAGGCGTTCGTCCAGTACTCGCGCCAGTTCGGCCAGCCGATCACCCAGATCGCCGGGATGCTGAACCTGCTGCAGTCCGGAGCGGCGTCGGCCGAGCGGATCTTCGAGGTACTGAGCGCTCCGGAGGAATCGCCCGACCCGCAGGTCAGCGCGGAGGAGTCGATCCCGGAGCAGGTGCGCGGGCACGTGGAGTTCCGCGACATCTCCTTCCGCTACCGCGAGGACACCCCGCTGATCGAGTCGTTGTCACTGGTGGCCGAGCCCGGGCAGACCGTCGCGATCGTGGGGCCCACCGGCGCGGGCAAGACCACCCTGGTGAACCTGCTGATGCGCTTCTATGAGGTCGATGGCGGTCAGATCACCCTGGACGGGGTGGACATCGCCACGGTGCCGCGGGCACAGGTGCGCTCCAACATCGGGATGGTGCTGCAGGACACCTGGCTGTACTCGGGCACGATCGAGGAGAACATCACCTACGGCGTCGACACCGAGGTGGGGCACGAGGAACTGGTCGCCGCGGCCCGGGCCACCCACGTGGATCCGTTCGTGCGGACGCTGGCGCACGGCTACCAGACCCAGATCGACGACGAGGGCGTGCGCGGCACCGCGGTCAGTGCGGGCGAGAAGCAATTGCTCACCATCGCCCGGGCATTCCTCGCCGATCCACCGATTCTGATCCTGGATGAGGCCACCAGTTCGGTGGACACCCGAACCGAGGCGTTGGTGCAGGAGGCGATGGGCGCACTGCGACAGGGCCGCACAAGCTTCGTCATCGCTCACCGGCTGTCCACCATCCGCGACGCCGATGTGATCCTGGTGATGGAGTCCGGCAGCATCGTCGAACAGGGCAACCACGACGAGTTGCTCGGCGCCGGCGGAGCCTACGCCCGGCTGTACGAGTCCCAGTTCGCCGCAGGGGCGCAGGTGGGCGAGTCGGAGTAGGCTCGGTCGCCATGGGCTCGCTGTCGGAGGAACAGACCGCCAAGGTGATCGCGCTGGCCATGGACCTGGCCCGCGCGGGGCAGGCCGAGGAACTGGGGGAGTTCGTCGATCGGGGTCTACCTATCGACGTCGCGGACCGTGAGGGCAACACCCTGCTGATGCTGGCGGCCTACCACGGGCACGCCCGGACCGTGGCCGCCCTGATCGAGCGGGGAGCGGATGTGAACCTACGCAACGCCCGGGACCAGTCCCCGATCGCCGGCGCCCTGTTCAAGGGCGAGGACGAGGTCGTGGCGATGCTGCGGGCCGCTGGCGCGGACCTCGATGCCGGCACCCCGAGCGCTCGGCAGACCGCTGAGCTGTTCGGGCGCGCACATCTGCTGGAGTGACCACTGCGCGCCAGGGAGATCGGCGCGACGTGCTGAAAGGCCCGGGCGACCGTAGATGGTTACCCGGGCCCTCAGGTCAGCGAGTCGCGGCTCAGACGTGCACCGGCTCGTTGTCCGGGTTCGCGTCCAGGGAGTCCAGGGTCCCGGCCGCCAGGGCCTCGATCGCTCGGCGCACACCTTCGCCGTAGGCCGGGTCGGCCAGGGTGCAGTTGTGGATGTGCCGCTCGATGGTGGACTCCGAGGCGCCGTCGATCGCCCGTGCGGTGTTGGCGAACAGACGCTGCTGCTCCTCGGGGGTCATCAGGCGGAACAGGTCACCGGGCTGCTCGTAGTAGTTCGAGTCGTCCTCGCGGAAGTCGAACCGGGCGGCGGTGTCACCGATCGCCTGGCTGGGGTCGGCGTAGGCCGGGGTCGCCTCGAAGCGACCGTAGCTGTTCGGGGTGTACCCGGGGGTGCCGCCCTGGTTGCCGTCCACCCGGCCCAGACCGTCGCGGTGGTAGGTGTTGACCACTGTGGCGCCGCGGGGGTAGTTGACCGGGATCTGGTGGTGGTTGACGCCCAGGCGGTAGCGGGCGGCGTCGCCGTAGGAGAACAGCCGGCCCTGCAGCATCCGGTCGGGGGAGAACCCGATGCCGGGCACGATGTTCGCCGGGGTGAAGGCGACCTGCTCGACGTCGGCGAAGTAGTTCTCCGGGTTGCGGTTGAGCTCGAACTCACCGACCTCGATCAGCGGGTAGTCCTTCTTCGACCAGACCTTGGTGAGGTCGAAGGGGTGGAAGCGGTAGTTCTGCGCGTCGGCCTCCGGCATCACCTGGACGAAGAGCGTCCACTTGGGGAAGTCGCCACGCTCGATGGCCTCGAAGAGGTCGCGCTGGGAGGACTCGCGGTCGTCGGCGATCACCTTGGCCGCCTCGGCATCGGTGAGGTTCTTGATGCCCTGCTGGGTGCGGAAGTGGAACTTCACCCAGAAGCGCTCGTTCTGCGCGTTGATGAAGGAGTAGGTGTGCGAGCCGAAGCCGTGCATGTGCCGGTAGCCGTCCGGGATACCGCGGTCGGACATCACGATGGTCACCTGGTGCAGTGCCTCGGGCAGGCTGGTCCAGTAGTCCCAGTTGTTCTCCGCATCGCGCAGGTTGGTGCGCGGGTCACGCTTGACCGCGCGGTTGAGGTCGGGGAACTTGTGCGGGTCACGGTGGAAGAACACCGGGGTGTTGTTCCCGACCATGTCCCAGTTGCCCTCCTCGGTGAAGAAGCGCAGGGCGAATCCGCGGATGTCGCGCTCGGCGTCGGCGGCGCCACGCTCGCCGGCCACCGTGGAGAAGCGGGCGAACATCTCGGTCTGCTTGCCGACCTCGGAGAAGATCGCGGCCTTTGAGTACTTGGAGATGTCGTGCGTGGTGGTGAAGGTCCCCCACGCGCCCGAGCCCTTGGCGTGCATGCGGCGCTCCGGGATCACTTCACGGTCGAAGTGGGCCAGCTTCTCCAGGAACCACACGTCCTGCAGGAGCATCGGGCCCCGGGCGCCGGCGGTGATGGCGTTGTCGTTCTCCGCGACCGGCGCGCCGGCGGCAGTCGTCAGGGGCTTGGTGTTGTCTACGGTCATTCCTTGCTCCTTAGCGGGAATCTGGGTTTCTCTGATGCAGGTCCGGTGCCGTTCCCGGCAACGGTGGTTCAGTTGTGTACCGGGATCGCCTGGGCAGCACTGCGGCAGTCGGCGCAGGTGCCCCAGTAGATGACCTCGGCGGTATCGATGGTGAAGCCGTGATCCTCACTGGCGTGCAGGCACGGTGCCTCGCCGACGGCACAGGGCACGTCGTGGATCGCGTCGCAGGCCCGGCACACCACGTGGTGGTGGTTGTCCCCGCGGTAGAGTTCGAACCGGCCAGGTGACCCGTCCGGCTCGATCCGCCGCAGGAGCCGAGCGTCGGTCAGGGCGTGCAGCACGTCGTAGACCGCCTGTGTGGAGACGGTGCCGAGCCGCTCATGCACGGCGTGACGGATGGTCTCCGCAGTGGCGTGCGGGTGGGCCTCCACCTCGGCCAGGACCGCCAGCCGCGGTGCGGTGACGCGTAGTTCCGCGGTGCGCAGCATGTCGGCGTGGCTGGTGGACATGGCTCTAGAGTAGATCAGTTTCCGGAACAGTTCAAGTTAACGCGGCGTGCCCCATCGCCGGGCTGGAGTGCATCTGGCACCATGGCACCGTGCGTATCGCCGTGGTGGCCGAGTCCTTCCTACCCCAGGCCAATGGGGTGACCGTGACCGCGCTCCGGCTGCTGGAGTACCTGGACGCCCACGGCGACGAGGTGCTCGTTCTGGCTCCGGCACCGAGCCGCGGTGAGGACGCGGTGGACCAGTACGCCGGCGCAAGTGTCTACCGGTTCCGGTCGGTGTCCCTGCCGGGATATGCCGAGATGCGCCTGTCCAACCCCCGGGTGCGCACGCTCGCCGAGCACCTGCGCTACTTCAATCCGGATGTGGTGCATCTGGCCGCCCCGTTCCTCTGGGCCGGCAGGCGATCGGCGCCGCACAGTCCCTGGACCTGCCCACGGTCGCGGTGTACCAGACCGAGGTGCCCACCTACGCCCGGCGGTACCACGCCAAGCAGATCGAATCCCTGCTCTGGCGCCGGATCGAGCACATCCACAAGCGGGCCACGTTGTCCCTGGCTCCGTCCAGTTACGCATGCGCCCAACTGATCGAACGAGGGGTGCACCGGGTCGCGGTATGGCCGCACGGGGTGGACCGGGACCGCTTCGACCCGGTGTACCGGGACGAGGCGCTGCGTGCCACTCTGGCCGGACCGGGCGAGGTGATCGTCGGATACGTCGGGCGCCTGGCCAGGGAGAAGCAGGTGGAGGACCTGGCCGCGCTGGCGTATCTGCCGAATATCCGCGTGGTCGTGGTGGGCGATGGCCCGCGCCGGGAGAAACTGGCCCAGTCGTTGCCGGGCGCCATCTTCACCGGACACCTGCAGGGACCGGACCTGCCGCGGATGATGGCCAGTTTCGACGTCTTCGTCCACACCGGCCAGATGGACACCTTCGCCCAGACGATCGTGGAGGCCCAGGCCTCCGGGGTGCCGGTGGTGGCCCCGGCCCGAGGGGGCCCGCTGGACCTGGTCGAGCCCGGGAGGACCGGATTCCTCTACCCCCCGGACAGCCTGCCCGAACTGGCCCGGCACGTGCGCACCCTGACCGAGGACGCCGGATTGCGGCTGGTGATGGGGGTGGCGGCACGCGAATCCACCGCCAACCGGACCTGGGAGGTGGTCAACGCCGAGATCCTGCGCCATTACACCAACGCGGTCACCTTCAACCTGCGTGACCGGGCCCAGCGGTTCCGCCCCCCGAGGCGGCGGTTGCTGACCCGATGATCGTCGAGGTCACCGACCTGGACGCGGTGGAACTGTCCGCCTACGCCAGGCTCACCGATGTGGCGCTGCGCTCCCGGCACGAACCGGCCAAGGGGCTGTACATCGCCGAATCATCCCTGGTGATCGAGCGTGCGGTCGCGGCCGGGCACCTGCCCATCTCCTTCCTGATGGCGCCGAAGTGGCTGGAGTCGATGCGCCCGGTCATCGCCGCCGCCTGCGGTGGTCACGATGACGGGGGAGACGTCCCGGTCTACCTGGCGAAGGAGCCCGTCCTGCAGGAACTGACGGGATTCCGGATGCATCGTGGCGCGCTGGCAGCGATGCGCCGGCCCTCGCTACCGCAGGTCAGCGAGGTACTGACCGGCGCCCGGCGGGTTGCCGTGTTCGAGGACGTGGTGGACCACACCAACCTTGGGGCGGCGTTCCGGGCCTGTGCCGGGCTGGGGGTGGATGCGGTGCTGATCACCCCCCGGTGCGCCGATCCGCTCTACCGGCGCAGCATCCGGGTGTCGATGGGCACGGTCTTCCAGGTGCCCTGGACCCGGATCGAACCATGGCCGGGCGACGGTCCCCAGGAAGGGGTGGAGGCGTTGCGCTCGCGCGGCTTCACTGTCGCTGCTCTGGCGCTGGCCGACGGCGCGGTCAGCCTGGTGCAGGTGGAGGCGGACCTGCCGGACAGACTCGCCCTGGTACTGGGTACCGAGGGGGATGGATTGCGACGCGAGACGATCGCCGCTTGTGACCTCACCGTGCAGATCCCGATGGCCGGTGGGGTGGACTCCCTGAACGTGGCCGCGGCCGCCGCCGTGGCGCTGTGGGCCACCCGGTTGCGGTCCTGACCGCGCGCCCTAGTGGACCATCGTGGGGTCGCGTAGCGACCAGGCGACGGCGCTGGCCATGACGGCGATGAGGGCGAGTGCGAGCAGACCGGCGGTGTGGGACCCGGTCAACGCAACCGAGACGGCCGGGATCATGGGGGCGATCGCTGCGGCGGTGATCGTGGCCGACTGCGCCATGCCCTGGACGCGGCCGAGGTTCACCGTTCCGAAGGTGCGAGCCCAGATCGTCCCGTTCAGTACCCCGGTCGCGCCCATGCCGAGCCCGAGGCACGCGAAGGCGACATAGGCGCAACCGCGCTCGGGACGAGCAGGACGCAGGTGGCGGCGAGGACGGTGGCGCTCGAGCCGAGCAGGGCGGCGCGAGTGGTGAGCCGGTCCACGATGAGACCGGCCAGCACCACTCCGAGCGCGGATGTGGCGCCGAGGATCCCGACCGTGCCGCCGGCGGCCAGAAAGTCGACCCCGCGTTCAGCGAGGATGGACACGGCGTGAAAGGTGGCGGCCGTGCTGATGAGTGGTGGCCCTGCGAGGATGAGCAGCAGTCGAGCCGCAAGACCGCTGGGCAGGGCGGGCAGCCCCCGACGACCGGGGCGTACCGGAGCGGGGTGGGCGACGGTGTCGCTCTGAGTCGTCGCTGCACTACCGGCCCGGGCTGGTCCACCACGCACCAGCAGCCCCAGGGGGAGGACCACGACGAGCAGCACCACGGCGAGCACCTGGTAGGCGGTGCGCCAGTCGGTGTGCACGATGAGCAGCGCGGTCAGGGGCGGCAGCGCCATCGAACTCAGAGTCAGGCCGAGGTTGGCCAGCGCCACCGCCTGTCCCCGTCGGCGTCCGAAGCTGCGGGCCACCAGAAGGGTCCCGATGAGAGGGAAGGATCCCTGACCGGAAGTCCGCAGGAGCGCCAGCGCGAGGAAAGCGGTGAGGGCTCCGGTTGCCACGCTGGCGAGGCCGCATGCGGCGGCGAGTGCCGCCGCGACGATGATCCAGGATGGGCGCAGGCCGCGGCGGTCCATGACGCGGCCCAGCAGGATCATCGCGCTGGCCGAGATGACCGTGCCCGCCGCGTACAGGATCGAGAAGGTGGTGCGGGACAGGTCGGTGCCGGCCAGGAAGTCGTCGACGAAGACGGAGATGAGGAACGATTGCCCCGGCGCGGAGGCGGCGAAGGCGGCCGCTGCGAGGCCCAGGCTGTGGAGTTGGTGGCGCCGGAAGGCGGGTGCGTGTCCGTCGTCGTTCACTTGTCTCGCGGGTCTCCTGGGGGCGTGGGTGGGTCGGCCCTGCCACCGTAGACGACGGTTCGCTCGGCTCCTCTCCGGCCATGCGCCCATCCGCACTAGGGCAGGACCGCCAGGCCGGGGTCCGCTGCCGGCGCCCACTCCGTACGCCGGGCTCGCAGGTCGGTCACCCCGATGCGGCCCGAAGGTGAGACGGTGCGCACGCGCGCACCCGGGCGCACCTGGGGCGAAGTAGCCCAGAGGGTGGCGAGGTCTTCCTCGGCGCCGCGGTCGCCGTCGTCGGCCGCCACGATCAGGCGGGCCAGACGGTCGGTGGCCCCGATCGACTCGGTATGCACCTGCGCGGGATGGGGCAGGCCCATCGGGGCCCCGCCGCCGGACCCGGCCGGCTCGTCCAGTCCCGGCCCCCAGACGTCCCACAACAGCAGTTCGGTGCGCATCAGGTGTGCCAGGTCGCTGAGCAGGTACCGCTGGACGAAGGCCGGACCGCGTAGGAACGCATGTCCGGGCATGACGCCGTAGGTGCTCAGGTCGGTGTGGCCGTCCGTCGGGTAGGCCAGCCATGCCTGCGCGGCGGTCTGGAACGGGGCGCCGGCGCCCCGGGGCAGGTCGTGCATCGGCACGTCCTGCTGCTCGGCGCCGAACTCCGGGTCGAACCTGATCCAACGCTGTTCCTGCCTCGACCAGCGCTCGGCAACGACGTGGTCATGGTGGAAGCCGGGGGTCAGGTAGGCGGCGAACCCGACCCTGCTGCGGGCCGGGATGCCGTGTTGGCGCAGGATCGCCACGGCCAGCAGGGTGTGGTCGCGACAGCACCCTCCGACCTTGTCCGGGTCTGCACGCTCGGTGGTGAGTGGGCCGGGGGAGCGCTCCAGTGCGGTGGCGCAGATCCGATCGACCCACCGGGTGTCGATATCGGCCAACTGCCGGGCTGAGGGGGTCGGGCCTGCGCGGTAGTGCCCTATCGTGCACGTCACCGCTCGATGCAGACTGGGGGTGTCGGCGGGCACATCGGCCAGCAGGCCGGCGTGGCCGGCGGGCTCGGAGAGAAGGGGCTGTGGGTGGCGTAGCTGTTCAGGTCCATGCCCGCGACGGTGGTCCCTGCCCCAGGGGCAGGGTCAAGCAGATGCCACTCGCACGGCCACCTCGGCGGCGATCTGCCGGGGGTCGCTGGGCCAGGGGACCGGGTAGATCTCCCGGGGCGGGGCCGCCGGGCCGCCGTGCTGTGCGGCCTGTCGGTACAGGTGGGCGTAGGCGGGCAGGATCTGCGGGTAGCGGCACTGCTCGGCAGTGACCGGCACGTAGACCTCGGTTCCGGCCGGTTCGGCGCGGAGCACGATCGCACCGGCGGGATCGGCGGCGCCGGTGTAGGGCACGCAGGTCTCGATCCGGGCGGGTGCCCCGGAGGCGATCGGGTCCAGGTAGTACACCCAGTACTGCGGACCGGCCTCGGCCCCGCACCGGCGCAGGTGCGCCCGGACCCGCGCCACCGTGGACATGATCGTCTCGGGAAGCGCCTGCGCACTGACCTCCGCGCGCATTGCCGCCACCACCCGTTCACCCACCTCCCGGTGCCGGGTCCGGTGCGGGCTCCCGGCCCCGGGGGCGTCCATGACGGCATAGCGGTGCAGGCTCGCGATCTGTTCCTGATCCTGGTGTGAGCGTTCGGTCAGCCACGTCAGCACCTGCTCCCTGGCCGCCAGCGGGTCGGCCACGAGCACGCGCGCGATCTGCTCCAACGGCATCCCGGCACGGCGCAGCAGCCCGATCGTGCGCCCGGTTTCCACCTGTTCGCTGGTGTAGCCCCGGTAGCCGGTGGCCTCCTCCACCCGAGCGGGCACGAGCAGACCGTTGTCGTGATAGAGCCGCAGCGCCTTGATGCTCAGCCCGCTGCGCCGCGACATCGTCCCGGTGCTCAACCACCCCTCCATGGCAAGAGCCTGGCACAGATGCTCGTGCCGAGGGCGGGCCTCTGCCAGACTTGTCGCCCATGGCCCGCCTGATGCTGCTCGACACCGCCAGCCTTTACTTCCGCGCGTTCTTCGGGGTGCCCCGCTCCCTGCGCGCCCCGGACGGCACCCCGGTCAACGCGGTACGCGGGTTGCTGGACTTCATCGCCCGGCTGGCCACCGACTACCAGCCCACCCACCTGGTGTGCGCATGGGACAACGACTGGCGCCCGGACTGGCGGGTGGAGCTGATCCCCACCTACAAGGCGCACCGGGTCGAGGCCGAGCACGACGGGGCCCCGGACGCCGAGGAGGTGCCCGATGCCCTGGCGGTGCAGGTGCCGGTGATCCAGCAGGTCCTGGCCGCGCTGGGGATCGCGGTGGTCGGGGTGGACGGGTACGAGGCCGACGACGTGATCGGCACCCTGGCCACCGACGCCGGCATGGCCGTGGAGGTGGTCACCGGTGATCGCGACCTGTTCCAACTGGTCGACGACGACGCACAGGTCCGCGTGCTGTACACCGCACGCGGGGTGGGCAAGCACGAACGGGTCAGCGGCGCCGTCGTGCGTGACAAGTACGGCGTCACCGCGGCCCAGTACGCCGACTTCGCCACCCTGCGCGGGGACCCCTCCGACGGACTGCCCGGAGTGCGCGGCGTGGGGGACAAGACCGCGGCCAACCTGCTGGCCACCTACGCCGACCTGGCCGGGGTCCGGGCCGCCGCGGCTGACCCGGGTTCGGCACTCACCCCGGCCCAGCGCACCCGCATCGCCGAGGCGGCGGACTATCTCGACGTCGCCCCGAAGGTGGTGGCGGTGGCCCGGGACCTTCCGTTGGGCGGGGTCGACTCGGCCCGTCCCGGTCTGGACGCGGACCACCCACTGCCGGCCGATGAGGCGACACTGCGCGAGTTGAGCGAGCGTTGGGGTCTGGCGGGGTCGGTGGACCGGGTGCTGGTGGCGCTGGGCACCCGGCCCTGAGGTCTCTCAGTCGGCCGGCTCGGTATCGCTGATGACCAGGCGGACCGTGAAGCCCTCGTCGGTCCCGATCGCGACGTAGTCACAACTCTCATGGGCCAGCCACAGACCCAGCCCTCCGGTGGTGCTGTCGCTGGTGCGCACGAGCCCGACCAGCGGATCATCGGGCCCGGGGCCGGTGTCGGTGACCGTGGCGACCGCCCGCCCCGGCGCCCACCAGACCCGCAGCCGGACCGGCGGGGTGCCGTGCTCGAAGGCGTTGGTCACCGCCTCGTTCACGGCGATCTCTAGTGCCATCACCTTGCGCCGCTCGCATCCGCTGCGCCAGCCGGCTTCACGCGCCAGGGCACGAGCCCCGCTCCTGCTCGGGTCGGTCACATCGGCCAGCGGCGTCGCGGACTCGAGGGGGTCGGCGGCCGGGGAGTGCCGGGCGAAGAACTCCTCCGGAGGTTCGAAGGTGGGGCTGGGCAGCCTCCGGGCACCGGTGGCGGCCAGCCACGGATGGGTGCGGCGGACTTCATCGAGGACGTCCCGGCCTGCCACGTTCGCGTCGTAGGTGCACAGATGCGATACCGGGAACTCGGCGAACAGACGATTCACCGCCGCCTCGTACCGTGCCCACCAGGACCAGGTGTTCTCGATCGCCGGTGTCGGCACCTGCCCGACCACGCGGATCCGGCCCGCGTGGCCGCGGGTGAGCCCGGTCAGGTGCTCCAGATGAGTTTCGATGGTGCTGGAGGGCCGGCGGTACTCCGCGTCACCGTCCAGGAAGTTCGCGTGCGCTGCGGCCGGGCCGAGCGCTGTGCGCAGCCACTCGGCCCGCTGGTGGCCGAGGGTGACGAGGGTGGGCTCGCCGGCGTCGAAGCCCGCCCGTACGAACGGCACCACCATCTGCAGGAACTCGGTCCGGGAGTCGTAGATGGCGGCTTGGTGGATGTGTTCGGTGGTCTGGATGTTCACGACAGGGTTCAGGGGATTCATGGCCGCTGATAGGTCGGCACCAACGTAGCTCGGGCGAGGGTATGGAACAGCGCGGTGAAGGCCACCTTGGTGGGGCTGTGCTCACTGCTGAGGTCGAGGGTCTCGGTGTCCAGGGCGTGCACGGCGAAGATGTACCGGTGCGGTGGTCCCCGGGCGGGGGCGCCGCACCCTCGTAACCGAAGGTGCCGCCGTCGGACCGCACGTGGAAGGCCGCTCCGGGCAGACCGAGGTCGCTCTCCCCGGCGCCCTGCTCGAGGGAGGTCACCTGCACGGGGATGTCCACCGCGCTCCAGTGCCAGTAACCCGCCGGGTTAGGGGCGTCCGGATCGAAGCAGTTGATGAGGAAGGACTGGGTCTCCTCGGGGAACCCGGACCAACTCAGTGCCGGCGAGATGTTCCCGCCGGCCTCGGTGAAGGACTCGGCCAGGGGGGTGCCGTCGGTGATGTCCGGGCTGGTCAGGGTGAAGGATCCGGTGGCGGGCAGCAGGTCATAGGGGTTCGGGGCGAGGGGTCGGGACAGGTCCATGGGCTCCTGGGCTCCTCGGTACGGATAACTCTTCCCGGTGGTTCTACCACGACTGGGTTGTTCGTGCCTCTTGGATCTTGACAGGCCGGCACCGACAGCCTTGACTAGAACTGACGTTCGATGAATGTCAGTGGTCGCACCTACCGTGTCAGGTGTGAGTGGAGGAGGTGTGATGACGACGGCGACGACGAAGCAGGCGAAGATGGTCGCCGCCCGGCGGGCGCTCGCCGCCGCAGAGGTCGCGGTGGGGGTGGTCGCCGAGACGGGCATGGGTGGGGGCACCGAGACCGGCGCGAGCGGGGTCACCGGCGCGGACGGCAGCGGTGGCGGTGGCGGTGACGGCGTCCCCGGGCGGCAATTGCAGGAGCGGCAGCCGGTTGCGGAGCAGCCCGGATACCAGGGTCTGGCGGTGCCCGGGGCCCTGGCCCCGTTGCTGCCCGGGGGATTGCGCCCAGGCATGATCGCGCAGGTACACGGATCCACCACTGTGCTGCTGGCCATCGCCCAGTCGGCCGCGGGGGCCGAGCGCTGGTGCGTGCTGGTGGGCATGCCCGATGTGGGGTGGGCTGCGGCCGCGGCTGCCGGACTCGACCTGAGCCGGGTGGTCGCGGTCCCCGACCCGGGCCCGGATGCGGCCGCTGTGCTGGGTGCTCTGGTGGACGGGTTCGATGTGCTCCTGGTCGGAGCGTGTCCGGGTCTGAACCCCGCGGGACGGCGGTCCCTGACCGGACGGTTGCGCCGGCGAGGAGCGGTGCTGCTGACCGACCAGCACTGGCCCGGTGCGCACGTGGCGCTGCAGGTGCAGCCGGCGGTGTGGTCCGGGGTGGGCCACGGGCACGGGTTGCTCACCGGGCGGGAGATGGTCGTGCACTCCCTGGGCCGGGGGCAGTTGGCCGGGCCGGCGCGACAGGTGCGGGTGCTCGCCGGGGCCGATGGGCTCTCCTCCATCCCGGAGCAGACCGACGAGCGCGGGCGACCGTGGGCCGGCGACGACCCGATCCTGGCCGAGGTCGGCTGATGAGCGCGTTGACTGAATCCGCAGCACCTCCGGTGGGCACCAGGCTGGCGGTGTTGTGGGTACCGGACTGGCCGGTGGCGGCCGCGATCGCCGAGGGGCTGGTCGGGGCGCACGAGCCGGTCGCCGTGCACGACGGGCGCCAGATCGTGGTTGCCGGTGCGTCGGCCCGTGCGGCTGGGGTACGGCGGGGGATGCGCCGGCGTACCGCCCAGGGACTGTGCCCGGACCTGGTGCTGATCCACACAGACGAGGGCCGGGACGTACGGGCTTTCGAACCGCTGGTGCAGGCCGCCGAGGATGTGGTGGCCCAGGTGCAGGTGATGCGTCCGGGCCTGATGCTCACCACCGCCGACGGGCCGGCCCGTTACCTGGGCTCGGAGGAACGTGTGGCCGCGGACCTGATCGAACAGGTCGCCACCGCCACCGGTGCCGAAGCGCAGGTGGGCGTGGCCGACGGGTTGCTGGCGGCGGTGCTGGCTGCCCGGGACGGCGTGCTCGTGCCCCGCGGTGGTGCCCGTGCCTACCTGGCCGGGCGGGACGTGCGGGAACTGATGATGGTGGCCACCACCCAGCAGTTGCGCCGGGAACTGACCGACCTGATCGATCTGCTGCGCCGGCTGGGCATCGCGGCGCTGGGGGACATGGCTGCGCTGCGCCCCGCTCAGGTCGGGCCCAGGTTCGGTGCCCTGGGAACCGCCGTGCACCGGCTGGCCCAGGGCCTGGATGAGTACCCGGTGCCGGCTCACCGCACCGAACCCGACATCACCGCGCACGCCGAACTGGACCCGCCGGTGCAGCGGGTGGATGTGGCCGCTTTCGCCGGACGTCGCCTGGCGGAGGAGGTGAACAACCGGATGTTGCGCCGCGGAGTGGTGTGCACCCGGTTGCGGGTGCTGGCCCGGACCGAGGACGGGCTGGAACTGGAGCGCACCTGGCGTATCGACGGGGCGCTGACCGCCACCGAACTGACCGACCGGGTGCGATGGCAGTTGGAGGGGTGGCTCAGCGGACGCAGTGGTGAGGTGCCCAGTGCTCCATTGGTGCACCTGGAACTGGCCGCCGAGGAGGTGCATCCGGCTGCGGCGATGAGCGAGGGACTGTGGGGGCGCAACAGCCGGGGACAGGAGCACGCCGGCCGGGCCGCGTTGCGGGTACAGGGAATGCTCGGGGCCGAACAGGTACTCGCCCCGGTGCTGGAAGGCGGACGCACGCCCAGGGGCCGGGTGCGATTGGTGGCCTGGGGGGACGAGACCAGCCCCCGTCGTCGTCCGGACGCCCCTTGGCCCGGGCAGATCCCGCCCCCGCTGCCGGCCACGGTGCCCACCGAGAAGATCCAGGTGGAGTTGGCCGATGCCGGCGATCGTCCGGTGCGGGTGGGCCCTCGCGGACTGCTCGGTGCGGACCCGGCCCGGGTGGAGATTCCGGCGCCACCGTCCTGGTCGGGGCGGTGGGCGGTCAGTGGTTGGGCCGGACCGTGGCCGGTGCGCGAGCGCTGGTGGGCCGGCGGGCGCGGACGCACCTATCTGCAGGTGGTGTGCACCGAGGGGCCGGCGCTGCTGCTGTGCGCCGAGGGTGAAGAGTGGTGGGTGGAGGGCATCTATGACTGACGACACCACTGCGCTGGGACCCACCGGGCGAATACAGCCCGTAAACCTCCCGGGCGTGGCACCGTAGAGACATGGGATACGGCAACGTCACACCGCAATCACCGGTGCGGGACCTGATGAGCACTCCGGTGGCGATGGTCAGCCTGGGCGACTCGTTGCGGCATGTGGCCGAGGAGCTCGCGGCCAACGCCATCGGCGCGGTCATGGTCACCACCGAGACCCGCTGCGTGGGCATCATCACCGAGCGTGATCTGGTCGAGCACGTGGCCAACGGGGCGAACCTGGAGAACCTCACTGCCGAGGAGGTGCTGTCCTCCGACCTGGTCACCGCCACCCCTGATCAGAGCGTGACCGAGGCGGCCCGGCAGATGGTGGAGGCCGGGATCCGGCACCTGCCGATCTCCGACTCCGATGACGTGATCGGGCTGATCTCGGCCCGCGACGTGCTGGTCGTGCTGACCGGTGCGGCGACGAATTAACGCACGGATCAGCCGTTACCCGCTGGTCTGCGACGCCTGAGGCACCTGACCGGTCCGCACCGGCACGCCGTCGTAGTCCCCGGCGAGCACCTCAGCCACCCGGATCGGCTGCCCGAGTGTGGCGGAGAGGTAGATCGCGCGCACCGTGGCCAGGGCGTTCAGGCCGTGGTCCAGCCCCACCCAGGGCTGTCCGCCGGAGCGGATCGCCCGCACCACGTCAGCCCACTGCAGGGCGTGGGAGTCCCCGTACTGGCTGGTGTGCGAGCCGGCCGGATCGAACCCGCCGAGCACGTTCTTGTTCTCATCCTCCTGGGCGCCCACCTGATTGGCGACCCAGGCGGCCCCCTCGGCGTCGCGGGCGTGGAAGTAACTGAGCAGATCCCCTTCGATCACCGCTGAACCGTCGGTGCCGTGAATGCCCAGACGCACGCCCAGGTCCGGATACACCGTGGTGGAGGCGTGCACGGTGGCCAGCGCGCCGGAGGTGAACCGGATCACCGCCACGGCCACGTCCTCGACGTCGATGCGTTCGTGGCCCAGCCGGGCGGTGTAGGCGAAGACCTCCAGCGGCTCACCGAGGAACCACAACAACAGGTCCAGAGTGTGGATGCCCTGGTTCGCCAGCGCCCCACCGCCGTCCTGGGCCCAGGTGCCGCGCCAGTCCCCGGAGTCGTAGTAGGCCTGTTTGCGGTACCAGTCCACGTTCGCCACCGCCGAGGTCACCCGGCCCAGCCGGCCTTGCTCGAGGGCCTCGTGGATCGCCATCGCCGAGGGGTCGTGCCGGTGCTGGCTGATCACGCTGACCATCTGCTCCGGGCGGGTGGCGGCAGCGGCATGCAGGGCACGGGCGGCGACGAGGTCGGCATCGAGGGGTTTCTCCACCACGACGTGCAGCCCGGCCTCCAGGGCCTGGCCGGCCAGGGCGGCGTGGGTGCCGCTGGGTGTGCAGACGGTGACGACGTCGAGGCCTCCGTGTGCCAGAGCCTCGTCCAGGTCGGCGTACCGGCGTGGGGGGGCTGGCTCGCAGTGCCGGTCTCGGTACCGGTGAGCAGGTGCGCGAGTTTCTCCGTGCGCTCGGCGATCGGGTCGACCACCGCCACTACGTGCAAGTCAGGGCTGGCTGCGGCCACCTCGGCGTGCAGGGTGCCGATCACCCCGCATCCCACGATCGCGATCCGCAGGGCCTCGCCAGGGGCGGGTATGGAGGCGTTCATCCGGTCCGGGCTTCCTTCACGTGGTGGGTGCAAGCGCTTACCGCAGCCTACTGCGAAGTCGCGGGGCCGACGTCCTCCGGCTGCGGTGGGACCGGGTCGAGCCCCTCGGGCGGGGCTGCGGTGGGCGATGTCAGTACACCGCTATATACTCAAACACATGTACGAATCAGGTGCTGATCAGGGCGTGGCCGCCGGTGTGATCACCGGGTGGACCCAGGCCTTGAGACGCCTGGATCGGCAGATCTCGAACGCCGAGCGGATCGACCAGATCCGCGCCCTGGAGGAACTCAAGGCCGCCGCGGCCGCAGCCCAGGCCCAGGTCAGCGTGGACCTGCTGGAGGCGACCCGGGCCGAACGTGCTGCTGCCGGGGTGCCTGCCGAGGAGCGCAGCAAGGGTGTGGCCACCCAGATCGCCCTGGCCCGGCGGGAGTCTCCGGTTCGTGGTGGTCGTTACCTGGGCCTGGCCACCGCACTGGCCGAGATGCCGAACACCCGGCGCGCGCTGCGGAACGGGTGGATCAGTGAGTGGCGCGCCACGTTGCTGGTGCGGGAGAGTGCCTGCCTGAGCGTGGCGGATCGCGGTCGTCTCGACGCCGAACTCGCCGGTCTCGATCTGGAAGGCCTCGGGGACCGCCGGCTGGTGGCCGAGGCGAAGAAGATCGCCTATCGGATCGATGCTGCGGCCCAGGTCCGTCGAGCCTCGAAGGCCACCAGTGAACGTACCGTCTCCATCCGGCCGGCACCGGACACGATGGCCTATCTCACCGGGTTGCTCCCGGTGGCACAGGGTGTGGCGGTGTACGCGGCGCTGACCGCACGCGCCGAGACGTTGCGCGGCCGGGGCGACTCTCGTTCGCGCGGCCAGATCATGGCCGACACCCTGGTCGAGCGGGTCACCGGGCAGTCCGAGGCCGAGGCCGTCGCCCACCAGGTGCAGTTGGTGATCACTGATCGGACGTTGCTGTCCGGAGACGGTGAACCCGCCTACGTACCCGGCTACGGTGTGGTGCCCGCGGCGTGGGCCCGGGAGCAGGTGCGCACGGCGGATGAGCGCCAGGTGTGGATCCGCCGCCTCTACACCGCACCCACCACCGGGCAACTGGTGGCCATGGACGCCCGTTCCCGTCGTGCACCGGCGGGCCTGGCTGCCTTCATCGACGCCCGGGATCAGACCTGCCGCACGCCCTGGTGCGAGGCCCCGGTGCGTCACCGGGACCACATCCGGGGGGTGCAGGAGGGCGGAGCGACGTCCGCCCAGAACCTCCAGGGCCTGTGCGAACGGTGCAACTACACCAAGGAGGCCCCGGGATGGTGGGCCCGGGCACTGTCCACCTGGGATTCCCATCAGACCGAACTGAGCACTCCGACCGGGCACCGGTACCACTCGCGCGCCCCGGTCCAGCCCGGACCCAGGCAGCGACGCGGACCGGACCTGCAGCGGGAGAGCATCCTGGAGCGGTCCCTCGGTGCGGTACTGGTGCGTGCCGGATGAGTGCCTATGCCGAACTGCACGCCCATTCGGCGTTCAGCTTCCTCGACGGCGCCAGCCAGCCGGAAGAGTTGGCGATCGAAGCCGCCGGGCTGGGGTTGTCCGCGATGGCCCTGACCGACCACGACGGCCTGTACGGGGTGGTGCGCTTCGCCGAGGCGGCCCGGACGCTGGGGCTGCCCACCCTCTACGGTGCCGAGCTGGGACTGCCCGATCAGCACCTACTGGCCCTGGCCCGTGGGCCGGAGGGGTACCGGCGGCTGTCCCGGGGGATCGCCAGGGCGCACCTGGCCGGTGGTGCGAAGGGGACACCGACCTATGACCTCCCCGAACTGGCCGACCTGGCCGCCGGTAACTGGTTGGTGCTCACCGGGTGCCGGCAGGGCGCGGTCCGTCAGGCCCTGGAACCCCAGCCAGGAAGGTTCGACCTGCCCGCCGCCAGACGTGCCCTGGCCGAGCTCACCGAGGCGTTCGGGCCGGAGAACGTGGCGGTGGAGATCACCGACCACGGTGCCCCGTGGGACTCGGTGCGCTCGGACGCCCTCGCCGAACTCGCCGATCGAGCCGGACTGCCGCTGGTGGCCACCGGTGCGGTGCACTGTGCCCGCCCGGACCAGCAGCCGCTGACCGACGTGCTCGCCGCCCTGGCCCAGCGCTCCACCCTGGAGGAGATGGACGCCCGTCGTCCACCCGCCCCGGCTCACCTACGCGGGGCGGCGGAGATGTACGCCCGGCACCACCGCCATCCACAGGCGGTGGCCACCAGTGCGGCGCTGGCCGCCGAGTGCGCCTTCGATCTGGACCTGATCGCGCCGAATCTGCCGCCGTACCCGGTGCCGGAGGGGCACACCGAGGCCACCTGGCTGCGTGAGTTGGTGCGCCGTGGGGCGCTGGAACGTTATGGCCCCCCCGATGCTCCCAAGCATCCGAAGGCCTATGCCACCATCGCCCGCGAACTGGACATCATCACCGAACTGGGCTTCCCGGGGTACTTCCTGATCGTGCACCAGATCGTGCAGTTCTGCCGCGAGAACCAGATCCTGTGCCAGGGCAGGGGCTCGGCCGCCAACTCCGCGGTCTGCTACGCCCTGGGCATCACCGCCGTCGACGCCGTCCAGCACACCCTGTTGTTCGAGCGGTTCCTGGCCCCGGGCCGCTCCGGGCCGCCCGATATCGACCTGGACATCGAGTCGGCCCGCCGCGAGGAGGTGATCCAGCATGTGTACACCCGCTACGGGCGCACCCACGCCGCCCAGGTCGCCAACGTGATCTCCTACCGGCCACGCTCGGCGGTGCGTGATGCGGCCCGTGCCTTCGGATACGACGTGGGGCAGCAGGACGCCTGGTCCAAGAGCATCGAACGGTGGGGCAGTCTCAAACCCAGCCCGCCGATCGAGGCACCCAAGGAGCGCACCAGTGAACAGGAGCGACTGCGCCGCGACGGTCCCTGGACGCCCGGGCCGGAGGTGGTCGCCGCAGCCGACGCCGCCGGTGGTGATCTGGAGAGCATCCCCGAACCGGTGATCGACATCGCCGAGCAGATGCTGCGCCTGCCCCGCCACCTGGGCATCCACTCCGGGGGAATGGTGCTGTGCGACCGACCGGTGATCGATGTGTGCCCGGTGGAGTGGGCCACCATGCCCGGGCGCACCGTGCTGCAGTGGGACAAGGATGACTGTGCCGACGCCGGCCTGGTCAAGTTCGACCTGCTCGGCCTGGGCATGCTCACCGCGCTGCGGCTGGCCTTCACGATGATCGGCCGGATCGAGGGGATCGAACTGGATCTGCACTCGATCGGTCAGGAGGACCCGGCGGTGTACGACCTGCTCTGCGCGGCCGAGACGGTGGGGGTCTTCCAGGTCGAGTCGCGGGCACAGATGGCCACCCTGCCCAGACTCCGGCCGCGCACCTTCTACGACATCGTGGTGGAGGTCGCCCTGATCCGCCCGGGACCCATCCAGGGGAACTCGGTGCACCCCTACATCCGCAGGGCCCGCGGCAAGGAGGAGGTCACCTACCTGCACCCCCTGCTGGAGCCCACCCTGAAGCGCACCCTGGGGATCCCGCTGTTCCAGGAACAACTGATGCAGATCGCCGTGGACGTGGCCTCCTTCACCCCCGCCGAGGCCGACCAACTACGCCGGGCGATGGGATCCAAGCGGTCGGCCGAACGGATGGAGGCCCTGCGGGAGCGGCTGATGGCCGGGATGGCGGCCAACGGGATCAGCATGGAGGTGGGGGAGCAGATCTACGACAAACTCAAGGCCTTCTCCGACTTCGGGTTCCCTGAGTCCCATGCCTTCTCCTTCGCCTACCTGGTCTACGCCAGTGCGTGGCTGAAGGTGCACCACCCCGAGGCGTTCTACGCCGGGCTGCTGGCTGCCCAGCCGATGGGGTTCTACTCACCGCAGTCCCTGGTGGCTGATGCCCGACGGCGTGGCGTGGTCGTGCACCGGGCCCGGCTGGACCGCTCGGCTGCTCAGGCGATCGTGGTGCGTGAGGATGACGGCACCTTGGCGGTCCAACTCGGCCTGGCACCGGTGCGGGGGATCGGGGAGAAGACCGCAGAGCGGATCGTGGCGGCGCGCGAGCAGGCTCCCTTCGCCGACCTGGCCGACCTGACCCGCCGGGTACGCCTCAGCGCTGCGCAGGTGGAGGCGCTGGCCACCGCCGGGGCTCTGGAGTGCTTCGGGCACTCCAGACGGGAGGCGCTGTGGCTGGCCGGGGCCCTGGCAGCCGAGAGCGGACGCCAGCACGGGGACTGGGTGCAGGACGTGTTGCCGCTGACCGCCGTCGGGCTCGATGTGCCCGAACTGACCGGGATGGACGAGGTGAGTACCGCCGTCGCCGATGTCTGGTCAACCGGGGTCTCGGTGGACTCCTTCCCCACGCAGTTCCTGCGGGAGGATCTGGACGCCCAGGGGGTGCTCACGGTGGCACGGGCCTGCGCGGGGTTGGACCGGCAGCGGATCCGGGTGGCCGGGGTGGTCACCCACCGGCAGCGCCCGGCCACCGCCCGGGGGGTGACGTTCTTGTCCCTGGAGGATGAGACCGGGCTGATCAACGTGATCTGCTCACCGGGGGTGTGGGCCAAGTACCGCAAGGTGGCCCGCACCAGCGCGGCCCTGGTGGTCCGGGGGGTGGTGGAGTACGCCGAGAACGTGACCAACCTGACCGCCGATCAGATCAGCCCGCTCAGCCTGCGGGTGCCGGCGAAGTCCCGGGATTTTCACTAGACCGTGCTGATCGCACGAACTCACGCAGGTCGTGGACCAGGATCTCCGGTTCCTCCAGGGCAGCGGATGGTGTTGGACGTCTCGGCTACGTGTCGGATGCCGATGTCGTGGGCGAACTGGATCGCTGCTGTAGGGACGCCGGAATCGACAGGAACCTCGCCCCAGCCCTCATTCATGCCGTAACCGACATAGGCTGCTGAACCCGCCGACGCGGTGAACCAGTACAGGGAGGCGTTGGCGAGGACGAACTGGCAACCGGACTGTCGGCGGCCATGGCCCCGATCAGCCCGGGTCTGGTGGACTGGATGGCGATGTAGCCGAACTCGCTCTGCATGAACTCCCCGACCCTGCGCAGCCGATCCTGCTCGACCTCGGAGAGTTGTGCGTACGTCTCGTCGTCGACTTCCCCGACGAACCCTCCGAGCGCACCGTTGACGTGCACCGCGATCACCTTCTCGGGCGCCACCCTGCCCATCTCGGGCGCGACACCGGCGCCGATGTCCCCACCCTGGACGACGAACCTGGGAAAGCCCAACCTGTCCATCAACTCGGTGAAGGCTGAGGCGATCCGGTGGGTGGTCCAGCCCGGCTCCGCCAAGGGGGTGGAGAATCCGAACCCGGGAAGGGAGGGGATGACCACGTCGAAGGCGTCCTCGGCGCGGCCGCCGTGGGCGATCGGGTCGGTCAGTGGGCCGATCAGTTGCTCGAACTCCAGGAACGACCCGGGCCATCCGTGCACCAGCATCAGCGGGGTGGCATCCGGTACCGCGGAGCGAACGTGCACGAAGTGGATGGTCTGGCCCTCGATGTCAGTGGTGAACTGCGGCAGGGCATTGAGCCGGTCCTGGGTGGCACTCCAATCGTGCTCGCGCCAGCGCGCGGTGTAGGTGCGCAGGACCTCGACCGGGACTCCGGTGCTCCAGTCATCGCCGGGGAGCGGGGTGGGGAAGCGTGCGTTGTCCAGGCGGGCGTGCAGATCGGCCACGGCCGAGAGCGGGATCTCGATGTGGAACGGGGACACCTGTGTTGTGCTCACACGGATGACGCTCCCAGCAGACCGACCCCGAGGCAATGGAAATACCTCAAGCCAGATCCGACGGTGAGGTCAGTACTGCTGGGCCAGCATCGCCCAGATCCGTACCGCAGGCAGGTCGCGCAGGTTGTGCTGCTGCTGGGCCGGGTCGGGCCAGGTCTCCAACCGCCACAGCACCGACTCCACAGTGCGGGCACACGCCCACTCGCAGATGCGCCGGGCCGGCACCCCCAGCACTTGCTGAGCCATGCCGATCCGGGGCGCCAGCACAGCGGCTGGATCGGGATGAGCGAACGGGTCATCGATCTGGGCCAGGATCGGCCACAGATCGTAGCCGGGGTCGCCGACCATCGGTTTGGGGTCGATCGCCAGCCACCGGGCCGGACCGGCGGTGGGGGCATCCATGAGCACGTTGCCGGGGTTGAGGTCGCCGTGCAGGGCCACGGTCGGGGCCGGGGTGGCAACTGGGTCGGCGAAGGCGGCCAGCAGGTCCAGTCCGTACTGCATCTCGGACCGGAAGCCCTCGTACAGGTGGGACCAGGTATTGGCACGCTCGGTGGCGGTCGTGGACCAGTTGGCGGCCACGCTGCGAAGGGATGGCATCGTGAACTCCGCCAGCGGCGCCTGGTGCAGATCGGCCAGGATGTCCATCGCGATCCGCAGCCGGTGCTCCGGGGGTGCCTGGTCGTTCAGCAGCAGGTCGCCCGGCATGGCCCGGCGCATCAGCAGCGCCCAGTCACCGCCGTGGTGATCGAGCAGTTCCACGGCCGAATGGCCCTGCCAGATCCGCAGTGCGATCGCCTCGAACTGCGCCTCCGAGTGGGGGTAGGCGACCTTCAGCACCACAGGGGTCCCATCGGACAACCTTCCGGGTGCGGTCCAGGACGCGGTGCCCACGCCGAATGGCTCGCCCAGATGCAGCGACCAGCGACGCACGGCCCGTGCCACCAGTTCCGGAACTCGCCGCATCCACTCCGCACCCTGGGGGGTGGAGCCGGCTCCGGTGCTCAGTGCGTGGGGGATCGGGACGGCAGGAGGGGGCTGGGTCACGGCCCATACTTTAATGCCGCCGGCCCTCTTCGAATGGTGCTTACTCGCCGGTGACGTATCCGTGCTGGCGCCAGGCTTCGTAGGTGGCGATCGCTGCGGCAATGGACAGGTTCAGCGAGCGCAGGCCCGGACGCATCGGGATGCGGACCGTGTCGCTGACGCGTTCGTCGGTGCCGATGTGGTCGGGGAAACCGGCCGGCTCGGGGCCGAAGAGCAGAGTGTCGCCCGGTTGGTAGGCGATATCGGCGAACATGGTGCGCCCGCGCCCGGTGAAGGCGTACACGGTCCCGTTGGCGTGCTCACCGACCCAGGCCATCGCGGCGTCGAAGTCCGGGTGGACGATCACGTGCGCAAGGTCGTGGTAGTCCAGTCCCGCACGGCGCAGTTTCGCGTCCGATAGATCGAAGCCGAGGGGCTCGACCAGGTGCAAGGTGGTACCGGTGACCGCAGACATCCGGATTGCCGCTCCGGTGTTCGGGGGGATCCGGGGTTCGAAGAACATCACATGGAACACAGCAGATTGTATCGCTGGCTGGAGAGGCGGGTAGTCTGCTTGCGCCGGCGCACCAGCAGCCACCTCAGCAAGGATTCCACGATGAGAATTGGTGAACTTGCCACGCGGACCGGTGTCAGCGTGCGTTCGCTTCGGTACTACGAGCAGCAGGGGCTTCTCGATCCCGATCGCACCGCGGCAGGTCACCGCGTATATACGGCCGAACACGAGGCGTGCGTCGTGCAGATCCAGGAACTGTTCCAGGCTGGATTCTGTAGTTCTGTCATCCAGGAGTTGCTCCCCGCCCTCACCCGTCCCGATCAGGATGCTTCGCTTCTGGACAAGGCATTAGTTGCGGCACAAGCCCGACTGGAGAGCGAAAAGCGCTCGATCGAGACTGAGATGGCGGGCCTGCGACGACTGCGAGTCCGGCTGGGGCTTGCACCTGACACGCATGTCACCCCACAAGATGGGCCTCATGACTCGCTCCAATACACCCAGCAACTGCGTTTGATCATCGAGACCGACGACTTCGATGAAGCCGTCCGGTTCTACCGGGATGTTCTGGGGATGGCCGAACAACCCGCCTTCGCAACCGAAGGCGATGACCGCGTGTCGATCCTGAACGCGGGCATCGCCACGATCGAACTCGCCACTCCCACCCACGTGCGCACCATCGATGCGATCGAGAAGGCTCCCACGACTCCGGGGCCGACCCTTCGAATCGCCCTGGAGGTCGAGGACACCGAAGCTGCCGTCTCCTCCGCCCGCGAGCATGGCGCGCAGACCTTGGCACCTGCGACGCACACCCCTTTCCGCACGATCAACGCCCGAGTACAAGGTCCGGCTGGCTGGCAAGTCACCTTCTTCCAGGAACTCGAGACCCTGGAAGAACGCGCAACCCGAGAGGGTTTCACGACTGACGACGACCGACCTCGGTAGAGGGCCACCCGCGACGGGCCGGAGCCAGGCGCAGGAGCGATCCTTGCCGGTGAATTTCATGGCCGGCGCAGCGGGACCCTGACGTCCGAGCCGCCCTCCTCGGTGAGCCGTGAACCCATCTGGACGACCGTCGGCTCGGCGATGAACCCGCCGGCCATGAGTGAGAGGCCCTGAGTGAACGACTGCGCGCTGGAGCAACTCCGGGGGTGCGTAGCCGAACAGGTCGGCGAGTTCGACGAGGTCCCGCGGGGAGGACATCTTCATCAGCGCGAGGTTGTCACACTGCGAGACGGCGTTCGGGTGGATCTTGCCCGGCCGCTGGGTCGACAGCAGCAGCCAGAGTCCGAACTTGCGGCCCTCGGCGCGATCTGGACGATCCGCTCGGTCAGCGCCCGCTCCACCGGCGTCAACGGCTCGGCGGGGCAGAGATTATGGGACTCGTCGATGACGATGAGGATGGGCCGACTGCTCTCCCGGGTTGCCCAGAGGTGGTCGAGGACGGACAGGGCGGCGACCTTCGGCTCCTCAGAGCGGCGGAACCCGCCGAGGTCCAGCACAGTGGCTCGGTGTCGAAGGAGGGGATGGCCTCAGATACCCTGAGAAACAAGTGTGGTCCAACTGTGAGTGTCCAGAGGGGGACTTGAACCCCCACGCCAAGGGTGGCGGACATCCGCAGAATAGCAACGTTTTCCATCGGTTCTTCGTGCTGCTAATGGCGCTGTTGTGCCATTTGTTGTGCCAACAGGCTCCAGATCGGGCAGAGCGAGCACGCGATTACATGCCGTGGCACAAGAAGACATCGCCCGCACACATGGAGGGCATGACCGCTAACAACACCATCACCACGATGTCCGACGCTCTCGCCACCGACCGCCCGACGCTGACCGTCAAGGAGGTCGCCAGTCTGCTGGGGGTGGACGTGCGCACCGTCTACCGCGCCATAGACGAGGAGCAGTTGCCCTCGTTACAGGTCGGCACCAAGCGGCTCATCCCGCGCCTGAAGCTCATGGCCCTTCTGGGTGCCGACGTCGCATGAGCAGGCGTAAGCACGGTGAGGGCAGCATCTATGCCTACACCTATGCCGGGGTGCGCAAGTACCGCATCCAGTGGTACGAGCGGGCGGACCCCGAGGACCCCGACTCTCCGTTGCGGCGAAGGTCAAAGGGCGGGTTCCCCACGGCCAAGAGCGCCTCGGTCGGGCTACGGGAGAAACTCAGCTCCATAGACCGCGGAGAAGCAACAAGCACCGCCCGTGCGGGCATCACGGTGGGCGAGTTCATGGACGAGTGGGTGGAAGGCCACCGCGTGGGAGAGTCCACCAAGGCCGGATACCAGAAAGTGATTCGACTACACATCAAGCCCTACATCGGTGAGGTCGAACTGGCGAAACTCACTTCCACCCGCCTTGCTGCGCTGTACCGGAGACTGGAAACCGAAGGGCGGCGCAACCATAAGGGCGAACTGACCGGCGAGGGACTGGGACCCAACACTGTGCACAAGGTTCACCAGGCCCTGTCGGTGGCCCTCGACTCGGCGCTAGACGACCGGATGATCCGCGCCAACCCGACCAGGCTCAAAGGAGCCAAGCCCCCGACAGCCAAACAGATCAAGGAGGCCAAGGGAGAAATCACGGTCTGGACAATCGACCAACTGACGGAGTTTCTATCGTGGGCCGAGCGCGAGGACCCTGAGATGTTCCCCGCATGGGCGTTCATCGGACACACGGGAGTACGCCGAGGCGAGGTGGCCGCACTGCGCTGGTCGGACCTGGACCTGCCGAGGTCGGCATCGATCCGCCGGACGGTCGCCACCATCAAAAGGAAAGGTCAGCCTGAATACGATCTGACGAAGAAGGTCAAGGGTGGTGATCCGCGCAAGATTGAACTGAACACCGACGTTGCCCTGGCTTTGAGAGACCACCGCCGCAGGCTCACCACAGTTGACATGAACCGGGTTCGTGCCGACCGGCCGGTGTTCGCCAACCCCAAAGACGGCCACCAGATGCGTCCGAACTTCGTCTACCGACGGTGGAGCAGGGCGGTGGAGCGTTACAACCTGGACCACCCCAGAAACCCACTGCCGCCTATCACGGTGCACGAGTTGCGCCACACCCACGCCAGCGTGCTACTGATCGCAGGCTGGCACCCCAAGGCGGTGCAAGAGCGCCTCGGGCACGCTTCCTACCAGATCACTATGGACCTGTACACCCATCTGATGCCGTCGATGCAGCGGGACTCCATGGATGCCTACCAGGCGCTGCTGGACAACCAGCGCACAAAGGAAACTGCGACACGAGTCTATGAGGTGGACGAAGACTAGGCCGCCTCGCGCTGCGGCCCTGCCGCCTGCGCCAGGTGCTGCGGCTGCGCGGGCCACCACGGCCGGCGGGTCAGTTGCTCCTCGATGTCGTACTCCACTAGGACCAGCACCCTTCGGGCGCCGCCTGAAGAGGTGAGCACCACCCGCTGGCCGTGCTGGTGCCACCCGTTGCGCTCCAGCAGGGCGTCCACGGTCTGCGGGTCGTAGGTGTCGGGGTCGGGGAAGGTGAAGGTGGCCAGCGTGCGCTGGCGGTCACGCAACAAGCCGGACTCCGGGGGCTTGCCCTGCCGGCGGGGCCGGTCGGTGCTGATGATGCCCGCGCGCAAGGTGAGGTGCATCCCGGCCTCGCGCAACTTCTGGGTCAGGTCCAGCACCTCGGTCAGGGTGAAGTCCCCGGCGGTGGTGCGCGCACTGGCGCTGCCGTCGCGTCGGGCGCGTGAGGTCAGTGCGGGCACGCCGAGACTCCCCAGGATTCGCACAGCACGGTTCACTGGGGAAGGCCCGGCGCCGAGTAGGACGAACTGGCCCCACTCCACCGCAGCCTGAATCTCAGCGCTGGGTGAGCCTGCCACTGCGGGTCCGCTCCACGAGGGCAAGGATCTCCTTGCGCCTGGCGTCGAGCCTTTCCTCGGCCTCTTCGATCTCGGCCAGTTCCAGCACTGCGTCGGTCAGCGTGATGTTGATCTCAACCTTGTCCATCGTTGTTCTTCCTTGGTCTGCTTGTCGTCGCTGGTTCATGACCCCTGCTGGGCCGGGTCCTCGATCACCAGGTGGGGGATGAAGTCGGGAACGTCCTCTTGGGTGAGCCGCGCCCACGGCCCCACCAGGCAGGCGATCACCGGAACGCGGGGGCGCTCGGTGGGCCACGGGGTGCCCCCGTCGGTGATCACCACCACGGCATCCACGCCTCCCGGAGTTTCCAGGGCCTTGTCGATGCCCTCGGTCATGTCGGTCCCGCCCCGGCCGTGGACGGTGCTCAGCGCCGCCGCTCCGGTGAACCCGCGCACCGCATGGGCATCGGCGTCCACGTCCAGGACCATCAGGTCGCGACCCTTGATGCGCAGGCGGCGGGAGATTCCCACGATCTCGTTGGTGACGATCTCCAACTCCTGCTCGCCCATCGAACCGGAGGTGTCGCGCACCACGGCCAGGCGCACCTTGGGGGCGCTGCGGCCGGGGTAGACCACCTTCGACCCGCTCGCGCCGATGCGCACGTTGTGACGACGGCGGTCGCGGCGGGTGTAATCGGTACGCTCCTGGCCCGCGCGACGGCGCACCACCCGGCGCACCATCGAGCCTATGATGCGCTGCCACGGCGTGGTGGAGGGGGTGAGGATCTGGTTGGCCTGCTCCACCAGCCCGCCGGGCACGGTGCCCAGTCCACGGGAGGCGTGCTCCACGATCTGCGCGGCGGTGCTCACCAGCAGCCGCTTGCGCTCACCGGAGGAGGCACCGGGTGCCTGCCCGTCGAGGTCGTCGTCGGCGTCCAGTTCCATCGGGGCCGCACGGCCACCGGAGCCGGAACCGCAGCCGCTGAACGGGCCGTTGGCACCATCCTGGCCGCTGCCCTGCCCTGAGTCCTGGCCGCAGCCCGAACCCTGCTGCCGGCCTTGGCCATCACCTTGCTGTTGCTGTTGCTTCTGCATCATGCGCTTCAGCACGCCGAAGTAGTGCTGGGCGGTCTGGTAGTCCGGCTCGCCCAACTGGGCCGGCATCACGCCGGTATCGGCGATGTAGTCACACCCGGCGGCAGCCAGGTCGTCGTTCAAGCTGGCGTCGGCGGCAACGTTCCACACGTCGTGGTCGTCCTTGCTGATGCCGAAGTCGCGGGCGAATGAAGCGTGCTCACCGAACAGGTGGCCCACCTCGTGTAGCAGGACCTCGGCGCAGGCGGTGGTGCCCCAGCCGGTGACCTCATCGAAGTCGATGTACAGCCGGTGGTGGGCATCGACGGCGAAGGTGCCCATCCCGGGGGCGTTGAGCACCCGCACGGAGAACAGCATCGCGGCCATGTAGGGCATGCGCGACAGGGCGACGGCACGCCATGCGGAGAAGTCGGCGTGCTGCTCGGCGGTGGGAATGATCGGCTTCATGTCCTACCGGTGTGCGGACCCGCCGGCCAGGTGCCACCAGCCCCCTCAGCCCGCGTGGGATAGGCGCAGACCCGCCGAGTGGTGTCCCGCCAGGTAGCGCACCAGCGCACGGTCGGGGACCACCTGGACCATCTGACCCCCGCTGCCGCTGCGGGCGAACCCGACCGCATAAGCCCTAGCGAAGTCCTCCAGGGAGGGGTTCAACTCGTGGGCTCGGGCCAGCGGGCCAAGGACCGCCACCTGGGCATCGAGCATGCTTCTGATTCCCATTCGTCTCCACACCAATCCGTCATGGGCTACTGCTTGCAGTACCTGGTGGTGTGTCCGGGGCGTCCACGTCACCCGGCCAGGTTCTCGTCGGTGCTGGGCACCAGCGTCAACGGCTCGTACACAGGATGGACGGACTCGGCGTGACCGTAGGAGGCCGCGTGCAGGCGACGGATCGCACACCAGGATTCGCACGGCCACGGGGTGCGGCAGTGGGCGCAGGCGGCCACATCGCTGGGCTTGATCGCATCCCCGAGGCGACCCATAAGTCGCCTGGTGTCGGGGTGGTGAACTTGGTAGAGGTCCTGCAGCTCGGAGCGGACTAGCTCCAGTCGCTCCTCGGCCTGCTCCTTGGCCTGCCGGGTTCGGTCCAGTTGCACCTGCATCTGCGCCAGGCTGGCACGGTCACGCTTTCTGGGGATCACCTGCGGCTCCTTGGGGTCGGGGCGCTGCTGGCCAGCGAGGTTATGCGGCTCGGCTGGCCTTTGCGCAGTGCGCAGGGTTATCTAGCCCGCAGCACCGCCACCAGGTTGTCCCCACCGTCGTGGTAGTGCAGGTCGCCTACTGCGTCGGCCAACCCTTGGGGGCTGGCGCCAGTCTTGATGGTCAGCCCGGCCCCGGATCGGAACCACTCGGCCACCCCCTCGGGGGCATCGGTCAGCCGCGGCGCCACCCACTGCCACAACAAGGTGGCTGCCGCTGTTGCCGCCGTGCCGGTGGACAGCGTGGACAGGACCTCGATGACCGGCCCGTCCTCCTCGCCGGCCGTGGTGGCCTCCCGGTCCAGGTCCGGGTCCCCATCTGCCGCGCTTGCCACCGTGCGGGGTAGATCTCGGCGGGCCATCGGCTGCAGGGCAACGGCCAGGTCGGCCCGCTCATCCCACCGGCCGCTGTTGTCCAGACCGGCCGTGATTGCCCACTGGTGCACCTCTTCGACCTTGCCGGGGTCGAGGCTCCGCACCAGCACCGGGTGGCCGGCGACGGTCCAGGGCTGCCAGGAGGCGGCGATGGCCTGCCCGGTCAGGAGCGGCCGGAGAAGGGCGGACACTGCGGCGCGGGCTGCCAGGCGGATGGACCGGGCGTGGGTGCCGCCGGAGGCCAGGACGATGGGTTGGACCAGTTCGCTCATGTTCGCTCCGTGCTGCTGGTGATGATGCGCACCGGGATACCGGCACGCTGTGCCAGGCGGGTGCAGTTCCACGTCCCCCGGGAAGCCCCCAGCGGGAAGGCCAGCACCAGGTCGGCGCCGAGGCTGACCATGTGGGCGTTGCGGATCGGTCCGGCGGCCCGCCCGTGGGCGCCCCAGTCGGCGGGGTGGGCCTCGGTCGCCAGCCCCAGTCGGTCGAAGTAGCGCGCGGCCATCCGGTCGGCGCCGGTGGGGCAGTCCCCATGGACCAGGACCACCTCGGCGAGATCGTCGGCCTGCGTCAGTGCCTCATCGAGGGCGGCTTGCAAAGTATGGGTATCGGTCCAGTTCCGTGAACCGGTCACCAGGATCCTCACGTCGCTAGCACCTCCCATGCCCCTTGGGCGTCCAGGTCGTCAATCAGGTGTGCGGAACCGTGCTTCTTGGGCCACCAGCAGGGATGACACGCCGAGAATTACGAGGGCCTGAAAGCCCCGTGAACGCCGATCGCTACACACTCGACCCCGCGGACTTCTTGCGGGCCTGTGCTCGCTGCATCGCCCGGTGCACCGTGGCGCGGGAGACCCCCATCAGTTCGGCCACTTCGGCCTGGGTGTGCTCGCCGGCTTCCACCAGGGTCACCAGGTGGCGTTCCTGGGCGGGGGAGAGTTTGGGCTTCCTGCCGCGCAGTTTGCCCTTGGCGCGGGCCACCGCCATGCCCTCGCGGGTGCGGGCGCGGATGATGTCCACCTCGAACTGGGCCACCATCGACAAGACGTTGAACAGCAACTTTCCCACCGGGTCGCTCGGGTCGTATCGGCTGCCGCCGATGTCCAGTACCACACCTGCGGCGGTCAGTTCATCGGCGATGTCCCTAGCATCGGGCAGGGACCGGGCCAGACGGTCCAACTTGGTCACCACCAACGTGTCTCCGGCGCGGCACGCAGCCATCGCCTCCCGCAGGCCGGGGCGGTCCCGGTTCGTGCCGGTCAGACCGTGGTCCACATAGACCCGCTCTGGCGACACGCCGAGACTTACAAGTGCCTCGTGCTGGGCCTGCAAATCCTGGTCCGCGGTGGAGACCCGGGCGTAGCCGACCTTGATCGAACCCATGGGCACCACTGTCTCAAATAGGGGCCTCGACCGGGCAGAATATCGGGCGGCCCTACCGGGCACCGCTGAGGGCAGCAATCACGCCAGTGGTGTCAATTCTCGAACTCGGCTGCACGAATATCCGTACTCGCGTGCACGGCGTCGAGTCCAAGCTGGTTTTAAGGCTAAGAGCAGGCGCTCCTCGAACTGCGAAGCAGTTGATCGCTCCCAGGCGGCGGCGCAGCATCCGCCCGTGTGTAGCGCGACGTCTAGACCCAATTCGACTCATGTGTGGCACTGCCGAAATCGAGACCCAGGTGCAACAGCGGTTATGCACTTAGGAAGGGCGTTGCAGGGGGTGCACCCCACTGCAACGGTGAGCCTCACCCTCCGCGGAGGTTCTTCCCCTCCGGCGAAGGTGCTCCGCCTCTCTTTGATGCGGTTGGGAACTCGCTACAGGCCGAAGGCGCCACCCTCGAGGAGGATGACGATGCCGAGGCCGACGAGGACCAGCGGGAAGAGGATGTGCTCCCAGCGTTCGAGGACCTCGGCGATGGGCCGGCGGGTGGCGACGTACTTCGCTGCGAGCACGAGGAGGCCGACCAGGGCGAGGAAGACGAGGCAGTAGGCGATGATCGCGGTGGTGGACGCGGTGGCGAAGACGGGGACGTAGACCCCGATGTTGTCCCCGCCGTTGGCGAACGTCACGGCTGCCACGGTCAGGACTCCGACCTGCTTGCCGGCGACCTTGGCCTCGTCATCGTCGTCATCCTCACCGCGGTTGCGCCACGCGCGCCAGGCCGCATACAGGCCCAGGGCCAGGGGGATGAGCCCGAAGTAGGGCAGGGCGTCCTCGGGCAGGAAGCTGCGGGCGCCGAGGGAGACGACCACGGCGGCCAGCAGGATGCCCCCGAAGCCGAGGTACTGGCCGAGCAGGATCTTGCGGGTGGTGCCCCGCTGGCCGGCGCCGCGGGCGTAGAAGAGGGACAGGACGATGATGTCGTCGATGTTCGTGGCCACGAACAGGCCGATCGCCTGCAGGATCGGGGTGAGCAGTTCCATCGGGTGCCTTTCAGGGCGCGCCGGACCGCCGGCGGTGGGTCAGTGCGGCCGCGTTGGCCCACGGCGTCAGCGTCCGAGCGCGGGCTGGTGGGTGCGTGCGGCGCGCAGGCCGTTGAGGATGACCAGGACCTCGGCGACCTCATGGATGAGCACGACGGCGGCCAGGCCCAGGACGCCGGTGATGGCCAGGGGTGGCAGCGCAGCGATGATTAGCAGCGACAGGACGATGTTCTGGTTGACGATGCGCCGCCCGCGTCGGGCGTGGGCGATGGCCTGGGGCAGCAGGCGCAGGTCCTGGCCGGTGAAGGCGATGTCGGCGGACTCGATCGCGGCGTCCGAGCCGGTGGCTCCCATCGCGATCCCGACGTCGGCCGCGGCCAGGGCGGGGGCGTCGTTGATGCCGTCACCGATCATCGCGGTGGGCCGGCGCACGCTGAGCTCGTCCACGGCGGCGGACTTGCCTTCGGGGCGCAGCTCGGCGCGCACGTCACTGATGCCGGCCCGGGCGGCGAGGGCCTGCGCGGTGCGCTGGTTGTCGCCGGTGAGCATCGTGACGCCGATGCCCTGGCCCGCCAGGGTCTTGATGACCTGGGGGACCTCGGGGACGTAGCTCGTCACGCACCCCGATCGCCCCGGCGACCGTGCCGTCGCGGTGGACGACGACTACGGTCATCCCTTGGGCCTCCAGGTCACGCACTCGGTCGGTGAGGTCGCCGGGGTCGACCCAGCGGGGGCTGCCGACCCACACCTCGCCGCCGTCGATGGTGCCGTGGATGCCGTGACCGGCTTCCTCGGTGATGCCCTGACCGGCGGGGGCTCCTGGGGCGGCCTGGGTGATGGCGGTGGCGAGGGGGTGGGTGCTGTGCTGCTCGAGCGCCGCGGCCCAGGCCAGGACCTGCTCCTCGGTGACGTCGGCGGTGGGGACGACGGCGGTGACGGTGGGCTGGTTCCTGGTCAGGGTCCCGGTCTTGTCGAACGCGACGTGCCCGATGTCCCCGAAGCGTTCGAAGATGGCCCCGCTCTTGATGATGACGCCGAACTTGCTGGCCGAGCCGACCGCGGAGACCACGGTGATCGGCACCGCGATCGCCAGCGCGCACGGGGAGGCGGCCACGAGCACCACCAGGGCGCGGGTGATCCACGTCTGCGGGTCACCGGCGAGTGAGCCGATGAGCGCGACCAGCACGGCCAGGACCAGGACGCCGGGCACGAGCGGGCGGGCGATGCGGTCGGCGAGCCGCGCGCGTTGCCCCTTCTGGGCCTGGGCGCGTTCGACCAGGCTCACGATCGTGGTCAGGGAGTTGTCGGTGCCGGCCGCGGTCGCCTCGACCTGCAGGGCTCCGGTGGTGTTGATCGCCCCGGCGGACACCTCATCACCCGGGCCGACCTCGACGGGGATGGACTCACCGGTGATGGCCGAGGTGTCCACGCTGCTGTGGCCGGTACGGATGATGCCGTCGGTGGCGATGCGCTCACCGGGCTTGATGACCATGACCTGCCCCGCGGTCAGGTCACGGGCCGGGACGGTCACGCTCTGACCGTCGGTGAGGACGGTGGCGCTCTGGGGCACGAGCTTGAGCAGTGCGCGCAGCCCGGCACGCGCGCGGTCCATCGCCCGGTCCTCCAGGGCCTCGGCGATGGAGTAGAGGAAGGCCAGGGCCGCGGCCTCCTCCACGTGGCCGAGGATGACCGCGCCGGTGGCGCTCATCGTCATGAGGAGCGCGATGCCGAGCTTGCCCGTGGCGAGCTTGCGCAGCGCACCCGGGACGAACGTGGATGCCCCGAGCAGCAGGCCGACCCAGAACAGAACGAGCGCTGCCGTCGGGGCGCCGGACCACTCACAGGCCAGCCCGGCGACGAGGGCAGCCCCCGAGGCGATGGGGATCATGACGGCGCGGTCAGCCCACCACGGGGCTTCGTGCTCGTCGTCGCTCGCCAGCTCCTCGACGGGCGCCTGGGTGGTCGCGCTCATGCCACGGTCCCGGTCGGGCAGCAGCCGGGCACCGCGCAGGCGGCATCCACGCACGAGGCGTTCTCATCGACGGCCAGCGTCACGTCGACCAGCGCGGTCATCGCCGCCGCCAGGTGCGGGTCGGCGATCTCGTAGCGCGTCTGGCGCCCCTCGGGCTCGGCCACGACGAGGCCGCAGTCCCGCAGGCAGGTCAGGTGGTTCGACACGTTCGACCGGGTCAGGCCCAGGTCGCGGGCGAGCACCGCCGGGTAGCTGGGGTCCTCGAGGAGCGTCATGAGGATCCGGGAGCGGGTCGGGTCGGCCATCGCCCTGCCCAACCGGTTCATCACGTCCAGCCGCGAAGCAATAGTCAGCATGCGCTGACTATACAGCACCTGCTGGCCTATCGTGTCTTCTCGTCCAACAACCTCTGTCCGACCCGCCCTCTATGGAAAACCACGGTGACGCCGCAAGGCAGTCATCGCGTCGTCCACGGCCGTCCTCGTCGGGTCGAGCACGTAAAGGTGGCCTTCGAACCGATCGCAACCGAGTGACTCCCACACCGGACCTAGTGCCGGCCTCCCAGAGGGTGTCTTCTTGTCCCGCGCCCGCGGGCGCGTCGGTCCCCTATCGGTGCCCCAGTGTGGGGCCGGTTCACGCTGCACAGCAGGAGAGCTTGGTGATGTCGGTGGTGAAGGCCTGGGCGGTGAGCTTCAGGCCTTCGGCCATGGTCAGGTAGGGGCTCCAGAGGTTGGCGACCTGGTCGGTGGTCATGCCGGCCTCGAGGATGTAGACCCCGGCGGCGGCGAGGTCGCCGGCGTCCTGGGCCAGGGCGGTGATGCCGATGATGCGGCCGGTGTCGGCGTCGGTGACCATCTTGATGAGCCCGCGGGTGTCGCGGTTGACGATCGCGCGTGGGACGTGCGCGAGGGACAGGACGCGGCTGTCGTAGCGGATCCCGGCGGCGGAGGCTTGCTGGTCGGTCATGCCGACGGCGGCCAGGGCGGGGCTGGTGAACACGACCCGGGGCAGGTGGCGGTGGTCGACCTCACGGCCGGCGCCGGTGAGGGCGTTGTCGGCGACGAGGGTGCCGTGGGCCGCGGCGACGTACACGAACTGCGGGTGGGCGGTGATGTCTCCGGCGGCCCAGATGCCGGGTTGGTGGTGCGCAGGTGGTTGTCGACGACCACCGCGCCGTGGTCGCTGGTGCGCACGTCGACGGTGTCGAGGCCGAGGGTGCCGGTGACCGGGCGGCGCCCGGTGGCGACGAGCACCTCGGCCGCCCGCAGTTCCTGTGAGCCATGGGCGGCGGTGGTGGCGGTGACCGCGACCTCGCCGGTGGCCGGGTCGCGACGGACCGCGGTGGGCACCGCCCCGCGGATGACCTCGATGCCTTCGTCGGCGAAGATCTCCTCCAGGGCGGTGGCGGCCTCGGGTTCCTCGTGGGGCGCCAGGCGTGAGCGGACCAGCATGGTGACCCGGGCGCCGAGCCGGGCGAAGAGCTGGGCCTGCTCCATGGCGACGTAACCGCCGCCGATGACCAGCAGCGACTCTGGGACGTGGTCCAGCTCCATCGCGGTGGTCGAGGTCAGGTAACCGGCCTCCTGGAGGCCGGGGACCGGCGGCGCCCAGGGGCTGGAGCCGGTGGCGATGAGGTAGTGCGCGGCCCGGACGGTCTCCACCGTGCCGTCAGGGCCGGTGACGCGAAGTGCCGGCTGGGTCGGTGTGCCGACGAACATGGCGTCCCCGGGGAGGAGGTCCCACCCGTACTCGGCAGCAAGATCGAGGTACTTCTCGCTGCGCAGTGATCCGACGAGCTCATCCTTGCCGGCGACCAGGGCGGCGATGTTCACCGGCCGGACGTCGGGGGCCGGCAGGCCGGGGAACCGGGTGGCGTCGAGTGTGATGTGGCGGGCCTCGGCGGCCGCGAGCAGGGCCTTGGAGGGCACACACCCGGTGTTCACGCAGGTACCGCCGACGGTGCCGCGCTCGATCATCACCACCCGCCTGCCCAGGTTGGTGGCGCGGATCGCGGCCGCGAACGCCGCCCCACCGGACCCGATCACTGCCAGGTCATACGACCTACCTCTAGCCGTTACCGTCACGAGCTCCTCCTTCGTCGTCCTCAGGATCGACCTTCCAGTGCACTGGAAGGTCAAGGCAGAATGAGTGGCATGCGGATCGGTGAGGTGGCCCAGGCGTCAGGCACGACAACCAAGACCCTGCGGTACTACGAAGAAGTCGGGCTGCTGCCCGACCCGGACCGGACCCCGGCGGGGTACCGGGACTACGGCCCCGAGGTGCTCGCCCGGCTGGACTTCATCCGCCGGGGCCAAGCCGCCGGGCTCACCCTGGCCCAGATCGGTCAGGTGCTGGACATCCGCGACCGGGGGCAGGCCCCCTGCCAGCACGTCACCGACCTGCTCGACACCCGCCTTGAGGTGATCGAGCGACAGCTCGCCGAGCTCGATCAGCTACGCACCACGATCGCCGCCCTGCGCGACCACGCCGCCGCCGGCGACCCGGCCACGTGCTCCCCCGAGAATGTCTGCCGCTACCTGTGACCCCGAAGGTCACGGGCCCGTGGCACCGCATGGCGGGCGACTCTGTTGCGTTGGGGTGTTAGACCGTTTGCAACGGATCTGTTGCGCGGGTGTACCCCCAGCGCAACACGCTGCCATCGTCATCCCGCGCTTGGCCCGGCCCCAGGAGTCGAGGTTGGCCTGTCACTTGCGCCGGCTCTGCGCCAAGAGCTTGTGTCCGGCCTCGCGGAGTTCGCCCGTGGGCGAGACGTGGCGGTAGAGAGTCTGTCGGGTGATGCCGAGTTCTTTGCACAGGTCACTGACGTTGGTGTCTGGTTGTCCCATGGAGGCCATGGCGAGGCGGATCTTGGCGGGGGTCATCTTGTAGGGGCGCCCGCCTTTGCGGCCGCGGGCGCGAGCGGCGGCGAGGCCAGCGATGGTGCGTTCGGAGATGAGCTCGCGTTCGAACTCGGCGAGGGCGGCGAAGATGCCGAAGACGAGTTTGCCGGAGGCGGTGGTGGTGTCGATGGCCGCGCCCTGCCCGGTGAGGACCTTCAGCCCGATGCCACGCTGGGTGAGGTCATGGACAATATTGACCAGGTGTCTCAGGTCGCGGCCGAGCCGATCCAATTCCACACCACCAGGGTGTCCCCGCGACGGAGGGACTTCAGGGACGCCGCAAGCTCGGGACGGTCCTCCTTCTTGCCCGAGGCCCGGTCCTCGTACAGAGCCTCGGCGTCGACACCCTCAGCCAGGAGCGCATCGCGCTGCAGGTCCGTGGTCTGCGATCCGTCGGCCTTCGAGACCCGCATGTAGCCGACCAGCACGAGGCGCCTCCCACCCATCACTTATACGACCGATTGCGTGACAGTCCGCAGCGTGACGGCTGTCCGGAGCGTCCATGTCACTTAACCCGTCATCTATTCTACGTCCTGCGAACGGTCTCCATCTGTCAAGATGTGACAGTCGTTTCCGGCCCGGCCGGCACCTGGCGTGCACGCTGCTCCGCCAGCGTCCGTGGGAGGTGGTCGTCCGGGATGCCGAGGGCGATTAGGTCATCGCGAGCACGTTGGAAGGTCGCCTCGCTGCGAGTCAGGGCCGTGAGGGTGGCCAGCAGCTGGCGGGCGGCGACGGGGTCTTCCTGGGCGAGCGCGATCGCCGTGTTGAGTGCGTCCTCGGCTTCCTGCCAGTAGTGCCGGTCGGGTGGGGTGCCGTCGGGGACGGGCCGGTGAGGCTCAGGACTCAGGAGAGATGCGAGGGTGCCGTGGGCGGTGACTTCGCCGGTCTCGATGAGGTTAAGGGTGGCGGCGGCAGCTTCGAGAAGCATCTGCTGTCGGGGCCAGGGCAGCGATTCGTAGGGGTGCCAGGGAGCGACCATGCCGGCGCGGACGGGGTGACCGGCGGTGTGCCAGATGCGCCGGACGCTTCGGTGGGAGCGGGTGCGCAGCGCCGAGACGGGGCCGGAGAGCTCGTCGATGAGGGTGCGTAGCAGCCGGAACCACACTCCCGCGTGCACGGATCGGCGCGGCAGGGTCACCGTGCCGGTGTGCAGGGCCTGGTGGGTGCGTGCGTCCATGACGAGGACCGCGGCCGGTGCAGTGCGGGCGCGGGTGTCCTGCTTCTCCCAGGCGGCGAAGGCGCCAAGGCCGCCGAAGGCGGGGTCGAGGTAGCAGCCGTGTTGCGGGCAGCTGAGCGTGAGCGGGAGCTGGGAGATCAGGGTGAATCCGAAGGTGCCGGCCGCGGAGGTTCTTTGGCAGGTCGGGCAGGCCCGGCGCAGCGGCCCGCGTTTGGGGTCGGTCGGCAACCAGGCACGCCAGCCGGGCACCTCCCGCCGGGGGCGTTCCTTGGCGGTCAGGAGCACCGAGTCCTGGTGGACGTAGGTGTCGAACGCTTCCCCGGGCACTGGCTCGGAATCGAGTGTGTCCAGGAGCCAGGGCACCTGGCCGGCGATCGTCATCTGGCGCAGTTGGTCCAGCGGTACGCCGGTGCGGGCGGTCAGCGCGGGAAGCACCACTGCGGGTGGGTTCAGGTCCAGGGTGCTGGTGTGGTGGTCGGGAAGATCGAGGTCCGGTGCGAGGTTGTGCCGGATGAGTTCCTCGACGCTCAAGCCGTAGACCTCGGCCAGTCGGCTGAGCCAGGACGTCAGCGCCTCGCCCTCACCCGGTGGTGGGTGCAGGGGCCAGCGAGCGGTCATGCCAGCTCGCGTTCGAACATCCGGCGTCGTTCGGTGGGGCCAACGTAGGGCGCCATGAGCAAAGTGCGTTGGTTGATCGCCTCCTCGCCGGACTCGATTGCTGCCACCGCGGCGTCGGTGAGGAGGTGGGTGAGTTCTCCGATGGTGCCCTCGCTGCGGGAGAGCAGGTAGCGGGCCATGTCCTCAGTGGCGATCGTCGAGGGGCGCCGTAGCGGGAAGGCGGCGGCGAAGCTGGCCAGCAGTGTGCGGGTCTCCTCGTTCGGTTCCCAGCGGGGCAGGGTGAATGGCTCGAAGCGGTTCTCCAGCTGGTCATCGGAGCGGATCGCCAGATAGGCCTCGCGGGTCCCGACCCCGACGAGCGGGATGCGCAGCTCGTTGCCCAGGAACCGGATCAGGTTGAGGAACTCGCGCCGGGTCTCGCCGCGCCCGGCCAGGAGGTTGTGCAGCTCGTCGATGACCAGGACTCGCACCCCGACCGCGCGCAGGAGCGCCAAGGTGGCTTGCTCCAGGTCGGCCAGGCGCTGGCGCGGGCGTAGCGGTGCTCCCATCGCGGCCAACAGCGCGACGTAGAACCGGATCACCGAGGGCTCTGAGGGCATCTGTACCGCCAGCACCGGTATCTGCTCACGATCGGCGTGGGACGTGGGCGGGTGGAGTCGGCGGAACTTCTCGATGATCATCGACTTGCCGTTGTTCGTCGGCCCGATCAGCAGCAGGTTGGGCATGCGCTGCTTGCCCGGCCACGCGTACAGCGTCTCCAGCCGCTCCAGCGCCGCGGTGGCGCGGGAGTAGCCGATCCACCGGTCGGCGCGCACGTGCCGCACCCGCTCCTCCGCCGCAGCCGGGCCACCGGCCGGGCGCTCTCGTGCAGATGATCCAGGCCGTCACCCGCGATGTCCTCGACTGTCCGGTCCTGGCCCTGGCTCACCACTGCTCGATCACCTCGAACGGCGCCACGGACGCCGTATCCGAGGCGCTGGCCCTGCTGGCACCATCAGCAAGGGTGTCGTCAGGCGGGCCCGCCGCGGCGGGCTTGTCCCAAGAGTCTGCGGCCCCCGCTTTCCTGCGGCGTTCAGCGTCGCGGCGGGCCTTGCGCGTGGTGGACCTAGCGGTGTCGGTGATGGTGCGCATCTGCTCGACCATCCGGAACAGTGCCTCCTCATCGACCTGCGCCCGGCCTTCCGCCCGGAGCCGTTCCACCGCGGCGCGGTGCTCCCACACGCTCACCGCCGGATGGGACTGCGTCCGGTAGGGCACCGCCAGGTAGGACTCGCCCTCGGGGTTGAGCACCCAGATACGGCTGATGTCGCGCGGGTCGCGGCGGATCACGAACCGGTCCAGCTGCCCGCGGCGGGCGATCCATGGCTTGAGCGCGTCGCTGAAGTAGCGCACGTGGTCGATGACGAACCCGGTGCGGGTCAGCGTCCTGCGGATCACCGGCAGGAAGTCCACCAAGAACGCGGTCTCGTTGGCCACGGCCACCGCCGGCGTCTGGGCCGCGCCGGCGACCCAGCGGGCCTGCGGCGTCTGCCCGGTCGTGCCGTGAACCGTCCCGTGGTAGTTCGCCACCGCCAGGGCCAGCCACTTCTCCAGCTCCGCGACCGTCAAGGTGGCCTTGGCATCGGAGTCGTAGCTGCCGCGCTGGGCCGGGTTGGAGAACGTCGTGCCGGGCAGCTCGTGGACCATCTCCATCAGCGTGCCGACGACCCGCTCGACGATCCCGCCGTAGTGCGGACGTCCCAGGGGGCGGTAGCGCAGCGTGATCCCGTGCTCCTCACAGCCTCGCCGCAGGGCCTCGCTCTTGAACTCCGCGGCGTTGTCCAGATACAGCTCGCCAGGCTTGCCGGCCATCGGCCAGTTCACCTCGATCCCCAGGCGCTCCAGCCAGGCCCGCTTGTCGGTGACCATGTGCGCCAGGCACAACCCCACCGACAGCGCCGAGGGTGCCTCCAAGGTGATCACCAGGCCCACGATGCACCGAGAGAAGACGTCGATCGCGACCGTCACGTACGGCCGCCCGATCGGTAGACGGTGGTGCTCATCGACCACGATGAGATCCACCACGGTGTGGTCGATCTGCACCTGCTCCAACACCCCGGTGATCGGTGGCACCTGCCCACCGGCCGACTCCAGCGACCGTGCCGCGTCTGCTCCCTGACGGGCTGTTGTCTCGGCGCGCGGGTCAAGGCCAGCGATGCGGCGCGTGATCGCGCCGAGTGAAGGCACTGGCAGGCCGCGGGTACGGCATACCCGCGTGATCTCGCGGTGTACCGCGGCGGTCGTCTTCCGTTGCCGGGTCAGGTAGTGCTTGCGCACGACCTCGCGGATGGCCGCCTCGACCTCGGCCGACAGCCGCTGGCCGCCGCGGCCACCGCTGGAGCGCCCCGGGATCAGATCGGAGACCACGCCTTGGCCCTCGCGCCACCGGCGCAGCAAGACATAGACCTGCCGGCGTGAGATGCCCAGCTGCTCGGCGGCCGCCTCCACCACCTCCTCACCGGCTGTCCCGGCCTCGGCCAGCGGGCCGATCACCTCCGCCCGGCGCACTGCGACCGCCCACACGGCATCGGGGACGGTCAGCAGACCACGCTCAGGAACCCGGTCCTCAGCGACCGCTTCGTCGTGCACAGGACTATGGAACAACAAGCCGACCGTGCACACGGGTACGGACACGCCGGGCGATCAAACTCCGCTGCACACTGCCTCGAACATACAGGTCGCCTGTGCAGACGACTTCGGACATTCACATCGTGCCGGCGCCATGCTCGTCGAGCGGGGCGTCTCGTAAAACTGTAGCTTTTCGCGACTTCGATATCGGGTGATCACCTGTGGGTGCTTGGCTGTCACGGCTGAGCTGCGGCAGACGCCACGCACCAACCCAGGACCGTGCCCGGGGGAGCGCTCCATCAAGGTTCAGGAAGGGGTGGGAAGCGAGTGTGAGCTGAGCTCTGCAGTGAGGGCGGCTCTCCGGGTGGCACGGGAGGTGACTGTCCCCATGCCGGACGATGCGACGGGAGTTCGGTGTGCTGCCAAGGCTCGAGTCTTCCTACGGTTGTGTTGGGGCCGGTCTCCCTCATCGCATCAGCGCGACGGTGGCCGAGGAAGGCACTGGCAGTGCACCCCTCCCGAGCGGATGGCCCTACATCAGACCGTTCGTCCGGAGCCAGGCCTCGAGGTCGGCGGCGGCGGAATCGACGTCTTCTCCGCGGACAGCGAGACCGTCTGCGACGTTGCTCTCGGGCAGGGTGTCACGGTAGTCCTGGTCGATCTCGCTCATGCCAGAGACGGCGTAGGTGACGAACGGCAGGATCCGCATGCCAGAGAGATCGACGCCCTCGAGGAAGGTGGACAGAATCATCGGGGCACGGACATTCCACACCGGACTGCCCAGCAGCACCGCGTTGTAGCCACTGACGTCCGGGAGCTCTCCCGCGAGGCCAGGGCGGGCATCGTCGTTCTGCTCGCGCTGGTTGCGCTCGACGGTCGGGTCGTAGGCCTCTGGATACGGGTCGGCGGCGCGGATCTCGAACTCGTCGCAGTCGATTCGTTCGACGATCATCTGAGCAAGACGTTTGGTGTTGCCCACCTCGAGGTCACGGCGTCCGCCCTCCCAGTAGTTCTCGCCGGCCCGGGAGAAGTAGACGAGCAGGGTGCTCGCGCCGGAGGACGGTGCAGCGCTGGGTGTCATGTCGGGACTCTCATCCGGTGTCTGCGGTGGGTCGGCGGAGCGAGAGTCATCCGGCGGCGCGCAACCGGCGAGGGTCGCGAGCCCGGCAAGTCCGGTCGCGCCCACGAGGGTCCTTCGGCTGATCTCGGTCACGGTGCCAGTCCACAGGCGCTCAGCTGCTTCCGGGAGGGCCTGCTTATCCGTGCACTGCCAGTTCCTCCCTCGGAGCGGCGGCGGTCCGTAGCGTGGAGGGCATGAACCAGAAGGACGAGGTCGGAGACTTCCTGCGCACCCGTCGGAACCGCATCACGCCGGAGCAGGCAGGAATTCTTCCCGGCAGCCGGCGCCGGGTGCCGGGCCTGCGTCGCGAGGAGGTCGCCATGCTGGCCGGCGTCAGCGTGGAGTACTACGCGCGGATGGAACGCGGCGACCTCCGTGGCGTCTCGAGCGAGGTTCTCGACAGCCTCGCACGAACGCTGCGCCTGGACGAGGCCGAGACCGACCACCTCCATGCCCTCGCCGAGGCCGCCGGTTCCCAACCCGCCCGGCGCCGGAAGAAGGCCGAGCAGCCGTTCCGGCCGAGCTTGCAGCGGTTCATCGACGCCGTCGCGATGCCCGTGTGGGTGCGGGACCGGCGCATGGACTTCGTGGCCGGCAATCCGATGGGCCGAGCCCTGTACAAGCCGCTGCTGGAGGATCCGGCCAGCCGTGGCAACACAGCTCGCTTCGTCTTCTTCAGCCCCGCTTCCCGCATCTTCTTCCCCGACTGGGAAGAGAGCGCGACCAACATCGTCGCCTCGCTGCGCACCTACGCCGGGCAGAGCCCCCGGGACAAGCACCTGACCGACCTGATCGGCGAGCTCGCCACCCGCAGCGACGACTTCCGAGTGCGGTGGGCAGCCCACGATGTGCGCCACCACCGCACCGGCATCAAGCGCATCCACCACCCCGAGGTCGGCGACCTCGAGCTGGTGTACGAGGCGATGGACTTCCCGGCCAACCCCGAATGGTTCATGTTCGGCTACACCGCCGAACCCGGGACCCCGAGCGAGGACCGCCTGGCACTGCTGGGAAGCCTCGCCGCCAGCGACCAGACCACGCACCACGAGGAGAGAGCATGACCATCACTCTGAACAACGGCGTCGAGATGCCCGCCCTGGGCTTCGGCGTCTTCCAGACCCCGCCCGAGGAGACCGTCGCCTCGGTCGCTGAGGCGCTGCGCGTCGGATACCGCCTCATCGACACCGCCGCGTCGTACTTCAATGAGCGCGAGGTCGGCGAAGGGATCCGCGCTTCCGGCATCGACCGCTCGGAGGTGTTCATCGAGACGAAGCTGTGGATCTCCGACTACGGCTACGACGAGGCCCTGCACTCCTTCGACAAGTCTGCCGGCAAGCTCGGCGTGGACCAGATCGATCTCCTGCTGCTGCATCAGCCGCTGACCGCGGACTTCGCCAAGACGGTCGGCGCGTACAAGGCGCTGGAGAAGCTCCTCGCGGACGGGAAGGTCCGCGCGATCGGCGTCTCCAACTTCATGCCCGATGTGCTCGAGCGCTTGCTCGCCGAGACCGAGATCGCCCCGGCCGTCAATCAGGTCGAGGTTCACCCCTACTTCACCCAACCTGACGTGCAGAAGGCCGACGCCAAGCATGGCGTTCTCACCCAGGCCTGGTCGCCGATGGGCGGGATCACCAGCTACCGCGGAGACTCCAGCCGCTCGACGTTCAATGACCCGGTGATCGGCGACATCGCGGCCACGCACGGCAAGACCCCGGCGCAGGTCATGATCCGCTGGCACCTGCAGCAGGGCCGCTCCGCGATCCCGAAGTCGGTCAAGCCCGAGCGCATCGCCGCGAACTTCGACGTCTTCGGCTTCGAGCTCACCGACGAGGAGCTCACTCGGATCGACGGACTCGACACCGGCGTCCGCAGCGGTCCGGACCCCGACATCATCACGCTGGAGAACTTCCACCGCGACATCCCCGAAGCCTGACCAGCAGGCCGCCGCTGAGATGTCCTCGACGGCGGGTCCGCACAGACAAGTGCCCCGCGTGCCTCACGGCACGCGGGGCACTTCGCGTTCAGGTGGGTCAGCGGTCGATCCACTTCTGCATCTTCTCTGGATAGCGCGGAGCCGTCGTATCGATCAGGGCGGACTGCTCGGCCAGCTGCGCCAGCTCCTCGTCGCTCAACTCGACGGTAGATGCGCCGACGTTCTCCTCCAGGCGGTGGATCTTCGTCGTGCCGGGGATCGGCACGATCCACGGTCGTTGCGAGAGCAGCCAGGCCAGGGAAACCTGCGCAGGCGTCACATCCTTGCGCCCGGCGATCTCGGAGACCAGGTCGACAAGCTGCGCCCCGGCGGCGCGGCTCTGCTCGCTGTACCGCGGCAGCGTCGCACGAACATCCCCGTCAGCGAACACGGTCGAACCGTCGACCGTTCCGGTGAGCAGACCCTTGCCGAGCGGACTGAACGGCACCAGGCCGATCCCCAGTTCCTCCAGGGTCGGCAGGATCTCGACCTCCGGCTCACGCCACCACAGGGAGTACTCGCTCTGCAGCGCCGTCACAGGCTGCACGGCATGCGCGCTGCGGATCGTGGCGACGCCTGCTTCGGACAGGCCGAAGTGACCGACCTTCCCGCCCTCGATCAGCTCCTTGACGGTGCCGGCGACGTCCTCGATCGGCACGTCGGGGTCGACGCGGTGCTGGTAGAGCAGGTCGATCTTCTCCACGCCGAGGCGCTGCAGTGAAGCGTCCACGGTCGTGCGGATGTACTCCGGTGTGCTGTTCAGCCCGGACTCGCGGGTGCCTACGAAGTCGAAACCGAACTTCGTGGCGATCGCGACCTGGTCACGGACGGGGGCAAGGGCCTTGCCGACCAGCTCCTCGTTCACGAACGGGCCGTAGACCTGGGCGGTGTCGAAGAACGTCACCCCGAGTTCGACTGCGCGGCGGATCACCTCGATACCGTGCTCGTCCGCGACCTTCTTGCCGTATCCGTGACTGAGCCCCATGCAACCGAATCCGATCGCCGCGGCCTCCAGGCCGGTGCCGAATGTGCGCTTCTCCATACTGCGTCTCCTTCGCGAGTGGACAGCTCCGAGGCTAGGTGCGATCCCACCGGTTAACGGCGTACTGCGAGTTCCTCCCTCCAGGCGCAACCACGACCTAGCGTGATCGCGTCAATTCACGGTGAACCCGAAGGAGCCGGGACCGCTGCGCGGGTGTCACGATGTGCGGCGCTCAGCGTGCTGCAGCGAAGGCTGTGCATCAGACCCGGGCCAGCATGGTCCTCGTCCTGAAGAGAAGCCAGCTCACTTCATCACTGACAAAGTGATCGAGGCCGCCACCAGCACCCTGGTCACCGGCTAACGCCACCTACTAACTCACAGAAGCACGCCACTTACTGATCAAGTCCACACCGCTGAGGGCAGCAATCACGCCAGTGGCGGGCTGGGTAGAAAGTGCCCGGTGACCGTTCCTCCTACGGGACGGTCAACGCTCATGGAAGCTCCGACCTCCCCCTGCTCCCGCCCAAGAAGAGGCGCGGGTCGTGTGCCGAGGCGCCCCGGGGTCCTGACGACGTCGGAGCGGCCGACTACCAGACTCACCCGCGCGGTGCTACAGGCCGAAGGCGCCGCCCTCGAGCAGGATGACGATGCCGAGGCCGATGAGGACCAGCGGGAAGAGGATGTGCTCCCAGCGTTCGAGGACCTCGGCGACGGGCCGCCGGGTGGCGACGTACTTCGCTGCGAGGACGAGGAGGCTGACCAGGGCGAGGAAGACGAGGCAGTAGGCGATGATCGCGGTGGTGGACGCGGTGGCGAAGACGGGGACGTAGACCCCGATGTTGTCCCCGCCGTTGGCGAACGTCACGGCGGCCACGGTCAGGACTCCGACCTGCTTGTCGGCGACCTTGGCCTCCTCGTCGTCGTCATCGTCATCGCGGTTGCGCCACGCTCGCCATGCCGCGTACAGGCCCAGGGCGAGGGGGATGAGACCGAAGTAGGGCAGTGCGTCCTCGGGCAGGAAGGAGCGAGCCCCGAGGGAGACGACCACGGCGGCGAGCAGGATGCCTCCGAAGCCGAGGTACTGACCGAGCAGGATTTTGCGGGTGGTGCCCCGCTGGCCGGCGCCGCGGGCGTAGAAGAGGGACAGGATGATGATGTCGTCGATGTTCGTGGCCACGAACAGGCCGATCGCCTGCAGGATCGGGGTGAGCAGTTCCATCGGGTGCCTTTCAGGGCGCGCCGGACTGGCGGCGGTGGGTCAGGGGGGCGCGTTGTCCGTGGGTCAGCGTCCGAGCGCGGGCTGGTGAGCGCGCGCGTGCGGCGCGCAGGCCGTCGTCGCTTTCGAGCTCCTCGACGGGCGCGTGGGTGGTCGCGCTCATGCCACGGTCCCGCTCGGGCAGCAGCCGGGCACCGTGCAGGCGGCATCCACGCACGGGGCGTTCTCATCGACGGCCAACGTCACCTCGACCAGCGCGGTCATCGCCGCGGCCAGGTGCGGGTCGGCGATCTCGTACCGCGTCTGGCGCCCCTCGGGCTCGGCCACGACAATGCCGCAGTCCCGCAGGCAGGTCAGGTGGTTCGACACGTTCGACCGGGTCAGGCCCAGATCCCGGGCGAGCACCGCCGGGTAGCCAGGGCCCTCGAGGAGCGTCATGAGGATGCGGGAGCGGGTCGGGTCGGCCATCGCCCGGCCCAACCGGTTCATCACGTCCAGCCGCGAAGTAGTAGTCAGCATGCGCTGACCATACAGCACCACAGCACACTGACCTATCGAGCCTCTCTCCCAACGACCTCTGCCCGACCGCGGCCCTCTATGCAAAGCCAGGATGACGCCGCAAGGCAATCCCCTGCGGAACGTAACTGACCTCGGCTTCGAGGGGGACTACGAGCGGTGCGGACGGACTCGCAAATTGTTCATCTGCGGAACTGTGTACAGCGAGCAAAACCGGCGAGTCCTCGTCACCTGATGCGTACTGTGCGAAACTCAGGTGCATGACGCGGCATCGCCTTCTGGGCGTACTTGGGGCAGCGGCCCTCGTCGTGTCCGCTGGGTGCTCGTCGCAGGTTGACGAGGCACCGGAGGAGGCGCCGACCACTGAGCAGGCGGCCACCGATGGCGAGACGGCGGAATACGAAGAAGGCATCCTCGACCGGCTGGCCGAGGAGCAGGCCAGCGCGCGTGCCGAGGCCGAAGCGCAGCTCACTGTGCGCGGTGGCCTGGTACTCACACCGGACGTGTCCCTCGTGACTGATGATGGGGACTGCCTCCCGTTGATCCCCCAGCAGAGCCTGCACGACCGAGTCACCGATCTGATGGACGAACCCCAGGTGCAGATTTTGGACGCCTCCGGATCAATTGTGGGAACTGCCCAGATGGAGCAGAGGCTCTCCAGCACCGGCGATGCTTGCATGTTCTACTTCGAGACGCGGGTGTCACGGGGCGGCGGCTACTACACCGCAACGGTGGAGTCGTTTACGACTGATGCCGTCGCCGAGAGTGACGCGGAGGACGGCGAGATTTTGCTCGACCTCAATGACGATCTCTGATCGCCACGTTGCAAGCCGCTCCGCTTGCCGGGGTGCAGCCGTTTGAGGATCGGCTTATGAGGCGCCGGGAAGGTTCGGTCGCGGGGAGTAGAAGTCAAGAAGGGCTTCCGACTCGCGGATTGCCGCCTCTAGTTCTCCGCGTTCCGGAGCGGCACCTCGGTGCACCGCACGGTTACGCGGCCCCGCCAGACGGTCCGCGATGCGGGGGATCCGGCTCTTCGCAACCGGCTGGAGAGACTCAAGTAGCTTTACCAGGCCTACGAGCCCATTCGCAGACTGAATGATCGTTTCGGAAGCGGCGTCTCCGACGTCGCCCAAGAGTCTGCGAACGGCTGCGGCGAGCCCGGTTTCGGCCGCCGTTGTCGCGTCGATCAGAGAGCGGCGGAAATCTGTCCACCTCGCACGCAGCCACAGTTCCCACTCGAGCGGAAGTTCGATCCCCTCTGATGCGTTGGCCGCGGCGGCAGATGCAGTTGCGTAGTGGATCGCTTCCTGAGACCCGTGGAAGGTCACACGTGGGAACGGAGGGGACCAGCCGGTGCGGATAGCGGGACGGGAATCAGCTGAGAGCTGCATCTGACCTCTAGTTCCCGACGCGCGCTCCTCGGCCATCACGATCCGCTGGCTGCTCCACAACTCCAACCATCGACCAAACAGAGCGAACCAGGTGTCGAAATCAGCTCCGAATAAAGCCGCGTGCTCTGCCTCCTCCGTACCGTCGCCCTCGGCTCCGCGCCATGACGCACGGATCCCGATCGCGCGCATCCACGACGCGAGGGGAGGAGGATAGTCGGGTGCCGTGGCACCGAAGCCCATGTAGCCCCAACCATGCTCGCCCAGAGTTGCAGACAGGTCGTCCATTCCCGCAGGGGGCCCCAGGCGGTCGACGCCGGTACTTGATATCTCGCGAGGCAAGGTCGGGAATGACAGTTCGACATCAGTTCCACCGATCCTCAGGTCAAGAAGGACCCGTCCGACGCAGTCGCCTGCGACGAGCACCGCGCGCGGAAGTTCGACAGCGCCCCTCATAGTCACGTCCACAGTCGCATGATGGCTTGCGTAACGACGCCCAGCCATGCTTCCAACGTCCACGACCTTGCTCACTCTCCGGCGCGGTGAGGACGTTTCCTCGACGGCGGCGCTGGTGTCGTCCGGCGGAGGATCCTCAAGCGGGCGCGGGCAATTCAACCGAGAGTCGTTACCTTCTCCGTGCAGTCGGCCGTTGGCTACCCCGCTCGGCATCGCCACGTCATGGGAGGGTGGTCCCCATGGAGCTGCATGCTCGTCAATGGGGCCACGGAGCGCGCCTAGCGATCCTGCTGCACGGGATGATGGGGTCATCGGGCAGTTGGAATCGCGTCGGTCCGGTGCTCGCGGCTCGAGGCTATCGCGTCCTGGCGTTCGACCTGCCGGGCCACGGCCGATCCCCTCGGGACCCCAACCTCACTATTGACGGCGCAGTCGCCGCCGTGATCGAGACGTCTCGCCACCATTCAGCAGTGGCGCCGACGTTGGCCATCGGCCATTCGTACGGGGGAACGATTCTCGCAGCCGCCCTTGAACAGCTCCGGCCCGAGAACGCGGTGATCGTGGATGCCCCGACCTCGGCTCGTGGCGGCCGCGACCGCGACGAGGCACACGCCGGCTACGCGCAAGAGGCGAGAGTGCGCACGTTTGACTGGCTGCGGGCCACCCGCCCCTACTACAGCGAGGCCGACGCCCGCACTGAGGCCGAAGCCGCTGCACTCTTTGACCCAGCGACTGCGGCCGCCGTCTCTGCGGCCGCCGGTGGCTCCTGGCCCTTGCCCGCTGGGGCCGTCGTCATCCGCCCGGAGCCTAGTCTGTACGTTCCCGACGAGACCGTTGCCAGCCTTGAACGCTCAGGTGTTGTGGTCCGAGGAATTGCCGGTGCGGCACACACCATCTGGTACAGCCACTTCAACGAGTTCATCGCTGAACTCCCCTTGATCTGACTGCATTCGAACCAGTTACCCTCGCCCGGGTTCAGACTGTGCCCGGTCGAGGATCCTCCTGCGGTGAGGGTGCTTGGGGATGAGCCGAGGTCCGCAAAGGTGCTGCTGTGACTTCGAGGGCGAGCGCTACTGCGTCTGCTGCGGGCGCTGCGCCGAATTCGACGCCGACCCGCAGGCCTACACCACGGCAACCTGAGCGTTCCGCCGGTATCTTTGACGGAGGTCTAAGTTGGAATCGTTATCACCGCCCGGGAGTGCGACCGGAACCACTCAGTCTGTGATCGTGGTGTTGTTCGGTGCCACTGGTGACCTGGCTCACCGCATGGTGATGCCGGCCCTGGTGGAGTTGCACGAGCGCGGATTGCTGCCCCAGAGGTGGCGCTTGATCGGCTGTTCCACAGACCGGTTGGATGAGGAGGCCTTCCGTGCCCGGCTGAGGGATTCCCTGCTGGGCAGCGAGTTGGGTCTGCCCGAGGACTGGGACCAGGTATGCCTGCGGGTCGGCTACGCGGGCGGGGGGTTCACCGATGACGACCCCGGTGCACTGCCTGAGGTTCTCGTTCGCGCGCGGCGTGAGTTAGCGGCCGAGGGCGGCGGTGAGCCGTTGGTCGTGCACTTTCTGGCCGTGCCACCGGCGGCGTATCCGGTGATTACTCGGGGGCTGGGACGTCATGGCTTGGCGGTGGGCGCCCGGGTGGTCTTCGAGAAACCCTACGGCAGGTCGCTGGCAGACTTTGAGTCGTTGGACGCGCTGGTGAAGAAGGTGCTCACCGAGGAGCAGGTCTTCCGCATTGACCATTTCCTCGGCAAGCAGGCGGTGCAGGCCATCTACGCGTTGCGCTTTGCGAACCGGCTGTTCGGCTCGCAATGGGATGCCCACGGGATTGAGCAGGTACAGATCGACGTGCCCGAGGACCTCGACGTCGCCCAGCGGGCTGGGTTCTACGACGCTACCGGCGCGGCGCTGGACATGCTGGTCACCCATCTGTTCCACGTGGCCAGCCAGGTGGCGATGGATCCGCCGGCGGACGTGCAGGACCCGGAGTCGGTTGTGGCCGCACGGGATGCGGTCATCGGGGCGTTCCGGCCACTGGATCCGGTCAGGGACGTCGTGCTGGGGCAGTTCGAGGGCTATACCGATATAGCCGGGGTGGCGGCTGGTTCCGGGCAGGACACGTTTGTCGCTGCCCGGCTGTGGATCGACACCGACCGGTGGCGGGGCGTCCCGTTCGTGCTGCGCACCGGCAAGCGCATGGCTCGCAAGGCCCAGCGAATCACCTTGATCATGCGTCCGCCCCAGGGTCCTTTTGGGCGCGGCCGTCACTGGGCGCAACACGATCGAGATCGACTTCAGTGGCCCCGGGGCCTTTGCTGTCGGTGTGACTGTCAGCACCCCCGGACCGGGTCGGGCGTTGAGTTTCGCGCACACCGAACTTGACTTGGCTGAGGTGCCGGGCGGGGAGCCGATCTCCGCCTATGCCTCCTTGCTCCACGATGTTCTTGTCGGGGACCGTTCGCTGTTCACCACCTCCCATTGCCTGCGGGCGGCCTTCACCGCCTTCGCGCCGGTGCAGGGCCCCCAGCGCCCGCCCCCGTTGCCTTACGCGCTCGGCTCGTGGGGGCCGCAGGAGGCTGAGCGTCTCACGGGTCCGCACGGGTGGATGCTCGAGCGCCGCGCACGCTGACCGCTCAGGGGACATGAGTGATCGCGCGGCGGTGGCGCCACGTGGCTCGGTGTTGGTGTCGCTGGCGTTCGAGACTGTCCACACCCCGGCCAGACAACGCCAGAGTTATTCAGATAGGCCGGACAACCGAGTCACCGCGGCGCCCGGGATCCCAGAGAAGCGCTGGGTGGTGCCGGCTGGTAGGGCGCTTTCGTGCTCCCCGACTCGCAGTCGGATGTGTGGGTTGGCCGCGCACGGCTCGGCGGTGACGGTCAGGGTGTTCTCGTCGAGGATGATGTGGAGGCGTTGGCCGCGGTGCTGGATACGGAAGCGCATGGCGGGCAGTCCGGCCGGTAGTGCGGGGTCCAGGACAACGGTTGGGCCCTGGGTGTGAAGGCCCGCGAAGGACCGGATGAGGATGTCGATGGTGCCGGCCATGGCGCCCAGGTGGATGCCCTCTTGGGTGGTGCCGCCCTGGGTGTCGTCCAGGTCCGCGGCAAGGGCCTCACGGAAGGTGGCCCACCCGCGGGCAGGGTCTAGGCGGGCCAGGACCGAGGCGTGCACGACTCGGCTGAGGGTGGAGCCGTGCGCGGTGCGCGCGAGGTAGTATTCCACGGTCCGGGCCAGTACCTGGCGGGTGGTGGGGTAGCCGAGGCGGTGGAGCATGTTCAGCAGCCCGTCGGGTCCCAGGAGGTAGATGAGCATGAGGACGTCTGCCTGTTTGGCCAGTTTGTACCGGTTAGTCGCATCCCCTTCGGACTCCAAGATCAGGTCCAGGCGCCCGATGTTGCCGTAGGTGCGCCGATAGTGGTCCCAGTCCAACTCGGCGAGGGCTTCATAGCCGGCGAACTGGGCGATGAGGCCATCGGGCAGGAACGGCACGGCCAGGCGCCGGCTGAGGTGCTCCCAGGTGGTGGGCTCTTCTGGGGCGATGTCGAGACGGGCGTGTAGGTCGTCGCACTCGTGGCCGGCCACGGTCTGGAGGACGTCCAGTGCCCGCTGGCATACCCACGCCGCCAGGACGTTGGTGTAGGCGTTGTCGGTCAGGCCTTCGCCGGGCGCGTCGGGGTAGCCGTCGTGATACTCATCGGGTCCCATCACACCCCTGATGTGGAAGCGGTCGGTGCTGGGGTCGTGCGTAGCCAGGGCGGTGAACAGCCGTGCGACCTCGATGATCAGGTCCGCGCCGCGACGGGCGAGCCAGGTGAGGTCGCCGGTGGCCTGGTAGTACTCCCAGGCGTTGTAGGCGATAGCGAGGCCAACGTGGCGCTGGCGGTGGGAGTTGTCCGGCATCCACCGTCCGGAGCGGGTGTTGAACAGCATGACGGGGGTTTCCTCCCGCCCGTCGCTGCCGGACTGCCAGGGGAACATCGCACCGGGGAGTTCCGCCTGCGCTGCGGCGCGACGGGCGGCGTCTAGGCGACGCCACCGGTAGTCCAGCAGTCCGCGACTGACCTGTGGCAGGTGTGTGGTGAGCACCGGCAGGATGAACAGTTCGTCCCAGAACACGTGCCCGCGGTAGCCCTCTCCGTGCAGGCCGCGGGCCGGCACGCCGGCGTCCAAGTCGGCGGTGTGCGTGGACAGGGTCTGGAGCAGGTGGAAGACGTGCAGGTTGAGCACCAGCCGGGTCTGGGTGTCGGCCTCCAGTTCTATCCCGTAGCGGTCCCAAAGCCGCTGCCACGCCGCCACGTGTTCGTTGAGGAGCCCGTCGAACCCTTGCGGGGCGGCAGTCAACTCGCCCAGGGCCGCCAGCCGGGGCGAGGCGATCGCCGGGTCTTTGGACGTGTACACGGCGGCAACCTTGTCGATGGTGACCGGTTCACCGTCTGTGACCGGCACTTTGAGCACCAGGGAGTGCAGTTCGTGGTCGCGCTCGAAGTCTGCGTCCGGGATGCCCCCGTTGACGGTGGTACGGGCCGCCGTGGCGATGCGGACCTGGCTCTGGACGGTCTCCACCTCCACCAGAAGGGTGCCCGGCCCGGCCTTCTCGGCGCCGGTGGTGCGCAAATGACAGTCGGCCAACGCGGTGTACTCGGCGACGTTGCCGTTGCGGACACCAGCGTCGATGCCGGCGCACCTTCAGTATCCCGCTCCAGCCGTCGGGGACCATGGTCGTCTCCAGGGCCGTCAGGTGCGGCCGGGTCATAGAGACCAGGCGCCGCTGCCGCAGCCGCAGCCGCCGCCCCCGCCCGGGTCGGTGAGCACGGCGGTCCGGGTGAGCACACCGCGGCGCAGGTCCAACTCACGCCTCTCCCCGGACACGGTGAGGCCGCCGGTGGACCACCACGACTGCGCGCCCTGTGGGCCGAGGTCGAGGATCAGCCAGTTGGGGGCGTTGACCAGATGCTCGTCCTCCATCTGGCGACCATGGACCGAGGAGACGAGCCGGTTGTAGACACCGGCAAGGTAGGTGCCGGGATAGTGCACCCCGTCAGCGGCACGCTCCGGGGCCGCGCCCCGGGTGCCGAGATAGCCGTTACCCAAGGTGGTCAGTGCCTCGCGGTGGCCCTCGTGGGCGGGGTCGAAACCTTCGTATACGAGCGTCCAGGGGTCGGCGCGTAACGCACCCAGGTCGAGTTGGGCGACGTCCTCGACCACCAGGTGGGCCCCGGCGGCCTCCAGCTCGGCCCGCTGCCCAGCCCGGGCTATGCCCGCGACCAGGCTGAACCCGCCGGCGCGGGCCGCCTGGACACCGGCGACAGCGTCCTCCACAACGGCGACCTGGGCCGGGTTCACGCCCAGCTCAGCGGCTGCTGTGAGGAACATCGCCGGGTCGGGTTTGCCGGGCAGGCCCAACTCGGCAGCACGGTCCCCGTCCACGATCACGTCGAAGACCCCCGCCAGGCCAGCGGCCTCCAGCAGCGCGCTGGTGTTGCGGCTGGCGGTGACTAACGCGACCGGCACCCCACCGGCCCGCAGCCGGTTGAGCAGGTCCACGGCACCGGGGAAAGCCTTGGTTCCGTGCTCGGTGGCGGTGTCAGTCACTACCCCGTCTAGTTCGAAGATCACCGCCTCCTGCGGGGGGACCGCCCCGGTGGGGGCCGGTGCCGCCGGTGACGGGCTCGGGTGGGTCGTCGGGTGCGTCACGTTTCTCCTTCGGTTGGTAAGTCCGGTGCGGTGGCCATCTGGCGGCTGTCGGATATGCCCGGGCGCGGGTCTGGGACGAAGCCCACTTCTGGCGGGCCGGTGGTCTGCGCGGGAGTCGTGGTGCGGCGTGGTGGCCGCAGGGTAATCCACATGGCTGCCAGCACGGCGAGGAGCCCGGCAGCGGTCCACCCGCCCGGGCGTTCGCCCAGCAGGACGGCGGCCAGGGCGATGCCGAGGACGGGGGTCAGGAAAGTCCAGGTGGTCAGGGTGTCCAGTCGGCTGCGGCGGGCCTCGCCGAACCACGCCACCGTGGTCGCCGCGGTGCCCACCAGCGCCAGGAACGCCAGCGACACAACAAAGCGGGGGGTCCAGTTGATCACCGGAGCACCCTCCACGGCCGCGGCGAGGCCGGCAAGGGCCACCCCACCGATGAGGAGGTGCCAGCCGGTGGCCGTGACCAGGTCCAGTCCGACCAGACGGCGGGAGAGTAGGGTGCCGGCGGTCACGGCCACTGCCGAGAGCAGCGACAGGGCGGCGCCGCTACCCCCGCCGCCGGGCAGCGCGACCAGGACGAGCCCGGCGAAGCCGACGACCAGGGCGGACGTGGTCCGGGGGGAGAGTTTCTCCCCGTAGAGCCACCAGGCGGGCAGGAGGATCATCAGCGGCTGGGCGTTGGCCAGCACCGCGGCGGTGCCGGTCGCACCACCGGCAACCCCGGCGAACATGGTTGAGAAGGCGAGCGTGACGTTGACCAGCCCGAGGACCGTGATCAGCCCCCAGGCACGTGCGCTGCGGGGGGTCGGACGGCGCTGGATGGCTCCCAGGGCCACCAGTGCGGCGCCGGCGACCAGGGCACGCAGTGCGGCGTACCACAGCAGCGGGGCGTCGCGCAGGCCCCACTCGATCACCACGAAGCACGCCCCCCAGGCTGCGGTGATCCACAGCATCCGCAACGGCCGCGGCCGCTGCGGCACCGCTTCGGCTACCGAAGCGGCCGAAGCGGTGGTGCCAGAATGTACTTCCACGTCGACCCCGGTCAGCGGGTGCCGGCCGGCACCGGTGCGGTGGGCTTCGGCTCCCGGACGGCGCGCTGGGGTGCGTCCGGGGCTTGTTGGGCGGGCAGCCGGAGCCGTTTGAGCAGCAGAGCATTGATCGTGACGATGACCGTGGAACCAGTGGTGGTCATGATCGCCTCCTTCTCGGCCACACGGCCGTGATGTGCTGGGCGCCGAGCACCGGCTGGTGTCAGTCGGTCACGGGGACAGGGCTGGGGAGGAACTCGCGGCGCATCCCGAGGACTTCATCGGTCAGTGCGATCGACGTTGCACCGTCGGTGGCGGTCTGTGTCAGGGCCCGGATCGCGTCTATGGTCTCGGGGGTGACGATGGCCTCGTTGTTGACCTGGTAGGTCAGGTAGGCCTCGTCGCCCTCGACGGTCAGGACGTCCTCCCAGACTGCAACCTCCCACATATCACCGCGGGGCCGGCCTAGGTCGCCCATGAGTTCGACGGTGGTATTCAAGGCGGTTAGGCCGTCGGCCATGCGGATGAACGCGATCCTGGGTGCGCCCCGCAGGACGACCAGGACTTCCTCCCGGCTGGCCGGGCGGGTCAACTGCAGCGTCCAGAAGTGGTTGTGAGTCTGGGTGTGGGCCGCCTTGGCGGCCATGGTGACCACGTCCAACTTCGGCAGGACTGTGCGGGCGTCGGGACCCTGGTGGGAGGGGATGGAGTCCTCGGGGACCACGGTGTTCATGATGCCGCGCTGGTGGGACTGGCTGGGGTCGGTGGACCGCCTGATCAGCACCCCACGCGCACGGGCGAGCAGGCCCGCATCCTGCAGCGCGCCGAGCACGCGCACGATACTGGTGGTGTTGCAGGAGACCACCCGGGTGGCCTGCAGGCCTAGTGCTGTGTCGTAGTTTGCCTGGGCGACGAAGGAGTGCCCGGTGGTGGCGTGGGACTCCCCGCCTTGGAACACGGCCTTGACCCCGGCAGCGCGGTAGACCTCGGCGTTGGTGGCGGCGACCTTCTTGGGAGTGGTGTCTACCACGACATCGACCTGGGCCAGCAGTTCATCCAGGGTGCCGGCCATCGGCACCCCGGCCTGGGCCATGGCTGCACCGGCCTGTTCGGTGGCGGCAAAGACGGGGATGCCCCGCTCGGTCGCGGTACGCACTCGCCAGTCGGTGGCCACGTCCGCCACCCCCACCAGGTCCATGTCGGGCATGGCCCGCACCGCGTCGGCCACTCGTTTACCGATCACGCCGTAACCGTTGATGGCTACCTGAACGTTCATCTCAACTCTCCTTCGTTTCGTTCTTGTCATCATGCCTTCGATGGCCCCGCGGTCAGGACGCGCATTCGGCGCACACCGGCAGGCCAGCGTCGTGGTGGGCCAGTTGGCTGTGGTGGTGGACGAGGAAGCACCGGGTGCAGAGGAACTCGTCCTTCTGTGGGGGCACCACCGCCACGGCCAGCTCCTCACCTGACAGGTCCGCGCCGGGCAACTCATACTGCTCGGCTAACTCGGCCTCGTCGGCCTCCTCCTGGTGCGCCGGCGCTGCCCGGGTCAGCGCGGTCAGGGGCATCGTGTCGGGCCCATCCTCCTCGCGGGGGCGTGGGGCGTCATAGTCGATGGCCACGAACTTCCCCCTCCCTCAACTGCGGACCAGGCGGGCGATGGCATCGGAGGCCTCCTTGAGCCTGGCTTCCTGCTGGAGTTCGTCAACTTGTGCGGCGTCAAGCAGGCAGTGGGCCATGTGCCCCTCAAGCAGCACCAATGCCACGCTCTGCAGCGCCCGGGAAGCGGCCGAAACCTGAGTGAGGATGTCGATGCAGTACTTGTCGTCCTCGACCATGCGGGCGATGCCGCGGACCTGGCCTTCGATCCGGCGCAGCCGGAGCAGCAGGGCCCGTGTGTGCTGGTCGGTGGTCATCGTGATCGCCTCCCGGGATCTTCGTGGGCACCGGCGTGATGCCGGCGCCCGCGGGGTGTGTGGGTTAGGGAGCCAGCGAGGTGGCGTATCTGGCCGGGTCTGCCCGGAATGTCTGCGCGCAGTGGATGGAGCAGAAGTAGTAGGTGTTGTCCTCGTGCTCGGCGCTGTCGGCGGCGGATGCTGGGTCGATGCTCATCGCGCACACCGGGTCGGTGACCTGTGCAGAGTTGTTGGACATGGTGTTCTGCGTTCCTTGTTCGTCGTCGAGCCCAACCTCCACCACCGGGTCGGAGGCGGGGATGTTGGTGACCTCGGGGACAGTCGAAGGGGTGAAAGCGCGCAGGCGGTTGGCGTTGGCCACCACGGACAGGGAGGACAGTGCCATCGCGGCCGCAGCGATCATCGGGCTGAGCATCAGGCCCAGGGCGGGGTAGAGCACCCCAGCGGCGATCGGGATCCCCATCGCGTTATACATCCACGCGAAGACCAGGTTCTGCCGGATGTTACGCATCGTGGCCCGAGATAGGTCCACCGCGGTGACCACTCCGGACAGTGCCCCGGAGATCAAGGTGATGTCGGAGGACTCGATCGCCACGTCGGTGCCGGTGCCGATCGCCGAGCCGACGTCAGCTTGAGCCAGGGCCGGGGCGTCGTTGATGCCGTCACCGACCATGCCCACCACCCGGCCCTCGCCCTGCAGGCGCTTGACCTCGGCGGCCTTATGCTCGGGCATGACCTCGGCCACCACCCGGGTGATGCCAACCTGGCGGGCAATGGCCGCAGCCGTGGCACGGTTGTCCCCGGTCATCATCACCACGTCGATGCCACGCTTCTGCAAGGCGGCGATGGCGGCCACCGACCCGTCCTTGAGCGTGTCGGCCACGCCGATCACCCCAGCGAAACGCCCGTCGACGACGGCGAACATCGGGGTCTTGCCGTCCGCGGCCAAACGGTCCGCGGCGTCAGTCTGCGGCTGCACCCCGACACTGCCCAGCAGGCGCCGGTTACCAACGAGGACCTCCCGGCCCTCGACCAAGGCACGCACGCACGCTGCCCGGTGACCGAGTCGAACGAGGCCACCTCGGGAAGCCGCACGCCGCGGTCTTGGGCACCGGCGACGATGGCGCTGGCCAGCGGGTGCTCGGAGGAGCGTTCCACCGCCGCGACCAGGGTGAGCAACTCGATGTCGGTGAAGCCCTCGCCGGGCAGCACGTCGGTCAGGGCCGGGGCGCCCTTGGTGATCGTGCCGGTCTTGTCCAGCACCACCGTGTCGAGTCTGTGCGCAGTCTCCAGCGCCTCGGCCGACCGGATGAGGATGCCGGCGGTAGCTCCCTTGCCGGTGCCCACGGTGATGGACAGCGGTGTGGCCAGCCCCAGCGCGCAGGGGCAGGCGATGATGAGCACGGAGACCGCGGCGACCAGGGCGAAGATGAGTGCCGGTGAGGGGCCCACGAGGGTCCAGACCACGAACGCCCAGATCGCGATGAGGATCACCGCGGGCACGAAGTAGCTGGAGACCTTGTCCACCAGGCGCTGGATCGGGGCCTTGGACCCCTGCGCCTGGCGCACCAGGTTGATGATCTGGGCCAGCATCGTGTCCGCACCGACCTTGGTAGCGGCGTACCGGAAAGAACCGGTCTGGTTGATGGTGGCGCCGATGACCTCATCACCGGAGGACTTCGTCACCGGGATAGGCTCCCCAGTGACCATCGACTCATCCACCGTGGACGTGCCCTCCACCACCTGCCCGTCCACCGGCAGCTTCTCCCCGGGACGGACCACGACCACGTCACCGGCCACGACCTCATCGATAGGGATCTCCAGCTCCTGCCCGGCGCGCACCACCCGGGCGGTGCGCGGCTGCAGACCGATCAAAGTCCGGATCGCTTCCCCGGTGCCGGCCTTGGCCTTGGTCTCCAATAGCCGGCCCAGCAAGATCAGGGTGATGATGACCCCGACCGCCTCGTAATAGACCTCCCGGGTCTCCACGGGCAGCAGCCCCGGGGCGAACGTGACCACCAGGCTGTAGCCGTAGGCGGCGATCGTGCCGAGGGTGATCAGGGAGTTCATCTCCGCGGTGCGGTGGGACAGGGCTAGCCACCCGGTCTTGTGGATGGGCCAGCCGGTGTAGAACATCACCGGGGTGATCAGTGCCAACTGCACCCAATTGTTCATCAAGAAGTCCGGGACCCACGCTGCGGCGAAGAACTCCACCGCCATCACCGCCAGCACGACCGGCAGGCTCAACACGGCCCCCAGCAGCACCCGCCGGCGCAGGTCGGTGATCTCTGCGGCTCTCTCCTGCTCCTCAGCGTCCTCCTCCGGTGCTACCGGCGGTGAAACCGCCACCGGGGCCGGGGATTCGGCACCGGTGGAACCGGTGCCGGTGCCGGTGTCTGTGCCGGGTGGGTCACCGATCTCGAGGGCACCGTGCAGCATCCCCATCCCGCAGGTGAACTCATACCGCCCTTCGGCAAGGGCGGGAACGTCCAGGACAGTGCTGCCAAAGGCGGGGACGGCGACGTCCACGTCGAGTGCCGGGATGGTGAATCGCTCAGAGCACGCCCCACTCTCCTGCCTGACCAGGACCAACTGTGCCGGCACACCGGGCGCCAGTCGAAGCACCTGGGGGTGGTAGCCGCCACGGATCCTGACCTCGGCGACCTGCACACCATCCACCAGCTCCCCGTGCCCGACCTCGCCGCTCGGAGTGCCGTGGTGGTCCTGGATGCGCGGGGCCACCCCGCCGTGGTCATGGCCGAGCCGTTCGGCCACCGCAACTGCCGCGCGCCCGCCAGCGGACTCGTGGCCCGGCTCGCCCACGACCCGCACCCTGCCCTGGAGCATGTTCATCCCGCAGGCGAAGCCGTACTCCCCGGCGGAGGTGGGGGTGAACTCCACCGCGGTGACAGTGTTGGCCGGCAGGCCCTGGTTGATTTTGAACTCGGGGAACATCACCCGGGAGGAGCAGTCCCCGCCTTCTTGCCGGTCGAACAGCAACCGCACCGGCATCCCGGCTTGAACCTCGATGAGGTCGGGGCTGTAGCCGCCCCTGACGGTGACCGTCACTTCCTGCACGCCGCCGGCGACTTCGGCGCGGCGCGACTGCTTCGGGCCGAAGAAGTACCACACCAGCAACGCGGTCAACACAACACCGCCGACTATCACTGACCAATCGAGCACACTCATGACGATCACACCTCCGTAGATGCTGCTGACTCGGCAGCCGGGGCGGACAGGGAGAACCCGGTGTCCTCGACCGCGGCACGAACGGCCTGCGGCGGGAGGGCGGGGCTGGCGGTGAGCGCCAGACGCGACTCACCATCTCTGACCAGATCGAGCGCGGCGGTCCTCACACCGGGTAAGTTGCGCACCCGCTCCAGCAGCCGCGCCAGGCACACCTCGCACGTCAGCCCCCACACTCGATACACCTTCGTCTTCACAGTCCCACACCTCCTATACCCCTGCTGGGTATGCGTACCAGATAACCACCCGAATGTGTCCATACCGCCGAAGGGACGATGAAGAAACCATGAAGACGTGGTGGCGGTTGCTGCACGGCTTGAAGGAACGGGGGAGCGGTGCCTCCGGGCCACGGCCAGACCCCCATTCGAGAATTCAGAGCGAAGAACCTTCGAAGAAGCGACCGCCGCCCCGCGGTGGGAGGCGCCGAAGGGCTCGAGGGCCTGGTGGGCGCAGTCGCGCGGCAACTCGCCCGTGACTACTCAAAGCGGGCGTTCAGTGTCTTCAGCGAACCTTCATCCAACGGCGCAAGTCTTCTTCGTGAACGTCGGTCATCGTGGTGTGAAAGACACCGCCGGCGGAGCGGTGATGCGTGACACGAGAAGTGGGGAGAGCATGCGTCCGGAATTGTTCACGATCCTCGGGATCGATGTGCAAAGTTACGGAGTGAGCAAGGCGGCCGCTGCCCTGGTGGCTGCGTGGTTGCTGGGTCGGGCCTTCGAACGGCGGGGGCTGAAGAAGGACTCCGCTCACGCGCTGGTGCTGTGGGCGACGCTCTGGGGGTTCGTCGGCGCGAAGATCTACTACCTGCTCGAACAATATCCCGCCATCACCGTGCACGACCTGGGCGGGATGGGCTTCACCTGGTACGGCGGACTGGTGGGGGGCGTCATTGCGGCCCTAGTCGTCATTCGGCGCCACCAGTTACCGGTGGACATCGTCGCTGGGGCGGTCGCCGTCCCCTTGACGGTGGCGTACGGCATCGGCCGACTGGGCTGCTTCGTCAGTGGTGATGGAACCTACGGGCGTCCCACCGATCTGCCGTGGGGGATGGCCTTCCCCTCCGGCGTGGTCGCCACAGATGTGCCTGTCCACCCCACCCCGCTGTATGAGGCGATCCTGGCAGCGGTTGCCGCCGCCGTCCTGGTGGTGCTTGTCCGGCGGTGGGCGCCCTTGGCAGTCTTTGGGGCGTACCTGGGCCTGTCGGGCCTGTCACGTTTCCTGGTGGAGTTCCTGCGGACCAACGACCCGGTCATCCTTGGCCTGACACAGCCCCAGTTGTGGGCCCTGGTCAGCATCGCCGTCAGCATCGCGCTGATTGTTCGCAGCGGCACTCATCAGTGGTCTGCAGACCACGTGGTCCCCGAGCCGGGCGTGCCTGAACCCGTCAGGTGACCGGACCGGGACAGGCAGGAGGACCCGTCATGGATATCGGCGTTTGGATACCGCTTCTCGCGATCTGCCTGGTCTTCATGGCCCTTGGCATGTGGGCCATCAGAGCTCTCTTTCCCGGCGCCGAGGCACGCGACGAGACGCGATCGGCTCCCGAGTTGCCCGATCAGGATCGCCAAGGAGAGCGCGCCGTCAGGTTGAGCGGGGCTGCGGCCGGTTCGAGGCGACCAGGGACAGTTCGACGGTGAAGACAGCGCTGTGGTCTGGGCCTGCGCTGTCCACGGTCACGGTGCCGCCGTGGGCTCGGACGATGGAGTGACTGATGGCGAGCCCGATTCCTGCCCACTCGTAGGCGCGGTCCCAAGCCGCCTCGGCGCGGTAGAGGCGCTCGAAGAGATACGGTAGGTGCCGCAGCGATCCGGCTGCCACCGACAGCCTCAGGGTGGCCAGGAGCCGGGCGCCGAGACCCCACCGACCGCGCGGTGCGGGGATCACTCCCCGCGGCCCATCCGGTAGCCCACGCCCCGCACCGTCCTGATGAACTTTGGCGCCGAGGCGTCATCCCCGAGTTTTCGCCGCAGTTGCGCGATGTGGACATCGACCAAGCGCTCATCACCCACCCACCCCGGTCCCCACACTGTCTCGATGAGTTGACGGCGCGAGAAGGCCATGTTCGGGCGCTCCGCCAGCGCCGCGAGGACGTCGAACTCAGTGCGGGTCAGCCCTACGGGCTCCCCCTCGATGTATACCTCCCGGCTCAGGACATCGATGCTCAGCGAGCCGAAGGACACGCCCGCCCCGCGCGGCCCGGTGTCCTGGCGTGGGCGACGCAGCATGGCCCGCACCCGGGCGACCAACTCACGCGGACTGAAGGGTTTGGTGACGTAGTCATCGGCGCCCACCGACAGCCCGATGAGTTTGTCCACCTCCTCCGCCCGAGCGGTGAGCATGATGATGTAACAGTCGGAGAAGGTGCGTACCGCGCGGCAAACCTCGACACCATCTGTTCCCGGCAGGCCGAGGTCGAGCACGATCACGCCGGGATGCCACTGGCGAGCCCGCTGGATCGCGTCGCTGCCGTCACCAGTGACCTGTACCTCGAAACCGTGCTGTTCCAGGTAGTTCGCGACCAGTCGTGCCAGCGGTGGCTCATCGTCTACGACAAGTACTCGGGGCAGGTTCACGTCAGAAGGTTCCGAATTCATGTCCTTCATTCTCGCGGTCGGCGCAGGTATTGGTCCCAGGCTCGCGGGCAGTCATCCGCAAGCGTTACCGGCGCGTGCAACACCCAGAGTGTGGGCTGAAATCGGCGGGTACCGGATCTCCGTATTTAGGAGGGTTGGAATGCCCAGTGCCAGGGCTCGCGCGGGGTGTCCTCGACGAATCCGAACTGTGCGGCGTTTGTGCGCATCCATGCTTGCGCCGGTGCGTTCAGGTCGAGGTCCACGGCCATTCCCCAGCCGTGTTGGCTGGTGCCCGGCCTGGCGCCCAGGCCGCCCTCGGAGTACAGGCCCTTGCGTCGAACGACGTCGACCTGCACGTCGTAGGGGCGGTAGGAGTCGGTGACGCCGATGGTCACGCCGTCGGCCGCAGCCGCCGTCAGCAGTTTCTCGAAGGACTGGGCGGCGGGTGCCCACAGTCTGTGGCCGGTGTTGCCCACTGGTTCGAGAGCGTCTCGAGGGATGCGGCCGTTTCCGTAGGCCGCGAGATCGACCGGTATGCCGTCGGTATTGACCTGGAACCCAGATGGTCCAAGGTTGGAAGATGCTGCGGTCACAGTCGGGGTCGTGTCGGCGACGGCGTTGGCGAGGACTTCGGCGAATGATGCGGCAGGTGCTGCGGAGGGCTGCACGCGTGGGGCCGCGACCGAGCCGAGGGTCGCCTCGATCTGCGCCACGCGATGAGAGATGGCGAGGATCCCGTCCACCGTCCTCCGTTCGTCGTCTACTCCCTCCTATCGGCCTGCATCCGCTCCTCGTTAGCGAAACCGGCTGACTACTCAGTACGTGGTCAGGCCGTGGGCCCGGAACTGCTCGCGCGCCCGCTCGGTCATTTCTGGCGACGGCGGCTCGGTGTCCGCGAGTGTGTAATCCAGGCCCAGGGCGGTCCACTTGTCCCGGCCCATCTGGTGGAACGGCAATACCTCGACCCGGCTCACGGTGTCCCATCGGGCCGCGTGGCCGGCCACGTTATCCACGTTCTGGGCAGCATCGGTCAGCCCGGGCACCAGCACGAAACGCACCCAGATCTCCACCCCGGCGCCGGCCAGCCGATCGCCGAACTCAAGCGTGGGCGCCAGTGACGCGCGGGTCACCCGCTCATAGGTCTGTTCATCACCGGACTTCACATCCAGCAGCACCAGGTCGACATCGCCCAGCATCGCCTCCGTGCAGGCCGTGCCGAGGTACCCGGAGGTGTCGATCGCGGTATGAACGCCCATCTGCTTGGCCCCGGCCAGGATGCGGGCCGCGAACGCCGACTGCATCAGCACCTCACCGCCGGAGAGGGTCAGCCCACCGCCCGTGGCAGCGAAAACCTTGCGGTACCGGCGCACCAGCGCGAGTACGTCGTCGGCCATCACCGCGTGCCCGTCCTCCATCCGCACGGTGTCGGGGTTGTGACAGAACTGGCAGCGCAGCGGGCACCCGGCAAGGAACACCACCAGTCTCGTGCCCGGCCCGTCGACCGCAGTAGACAACTCCCAGGAGTGCACCGAGCCCAACTCGCCACTGCGCATTGCCGCGAAGCGCTCACCGTGTTCCAATGCCGACTCAGGCAGCCCGGCCAGGCCGGCGCCGGCCAGCCGCTGCCGTGGGGCCATGAAGCCCTCGTCGCCCGGCAAGGCTGCACCGCGCGAGCTTTTCAGGGTCGTCATGACGAGGAGTGGAAGGTGCGGGACAGCACATCGAGTTGCTGCTCACGGGTGAGTTTGACGAAGTTCACCGCATAGCCCGAGACCCGGACGGTCAGGTTCGGGTAGTTCTCCGGGTTCTGCATCGCATCGGTCAGGGTGTCCTTGTTCAGCACGTTGATGTTCGCGTGGAACAACCCTGAGCCGAACCCGGCGTCCAGCACCCCGGTCAGGTTCGCCACCTGCTCGTCCTTGGTCTGCCCCAGCCCGGAAGGGGTGATCGTGTTAGTCAGGGAGATCCCGTCCAGCGCATCGCCGTAGGGGAGTTTGGCCACCGACAGCATCGAGGCGACCATCCCATGGGTATCCCGGCCGTTGCCGGGGTTGGCACCGGGGGAGAACGGGGTACCGGCCTGGTGCCCACACGGGAAGGAGCCGGTGGCCTTGCCGTAGACCACGTTGGAGGTGATCGTCAGCACCGACTGGGTGGGCACCGCGTCACGGTAGCGGGGCAACCCGCGGATCTTGTTCATCACCGTGGTGACCACCCGCCGGGCGATGTCATCTGCCAGATCGTCGTCGTTGCCGTAGCGGGGGAAGTGCCCTGTCGTCGGGTAGTCGGTGATCAGCCCGGTCCGGTCGCGCACGGGGGTGACCTGGGCGTACCGGATGGCCGCGAGGCTATCCGCCACGATCGACAACCCGGCGATCCCGCAGCCCAGGGTGCGCACGATCTCGCTGTCGTGCAGGGCCATCTCGATCGCCTCGTAGGCGTACTTGTCGTGGCTGTAGTGGATGATGTTCAGTGCCTCGACGTAGGTTTCAGCCACCCAGCCGAGCATGGCGTCGAACTTCGCCCAGACCTCCTCGAAGTCCAGTGGTCCGGTCCCGGCCACCGGTTCGAAGCCGGGCACCACCTGCTGACCGGACCTCTCGTCACGGCCACCGTTCAGCGCGTACAGCAACGTCTTGCCGATATTCATCCGGGCACCGAAGAACTGCATCTGCCGACCGATGCGCATCGCCGAGACGCAGCAGGCGATCGCCGCGTCGTCACCGAAATGCTCGCGCACGTGGGCATCGGAGATGTACTGCAGCGAGGACGTCTCCACGCTGATCGCTGCGGCGAAGTCCTTGTAGGCCGACGGCAGCGACTCGTCCCACAGCACCGTGATGTTCGGCTCCGGTGCCGGGCCCAGGTTGCGCAGGGTCTGCAGCAGCCGGAACGAGGTGCGGGTGACCATGGTCCGCGTGTCCTCACCCAGCCCGCCGTCGGTCCAAGTGGCCCAGTAGGGGTCGCCGGAGAAGACCTGATCGTAGGCTTTCGTGCGCAGGAACCGCACGATCCGCAACTTGATCACCAGGGCATCGATGAGTTCCTGGGCCTGGCTCTCGGTCAGCACGCCCGCGGCGATGTCCCGGGCGATGTAGATGTCGAAGAATCCCGACAGCCGCCCGAAGCTCATGGCCGCGCCGTCCTGGGACTTGATCGCCCCCAGATAGGCCAGGTAGGTCCACTGCACCGCCTCCCGGGCATCGGCCGCAGGGCGGGTCAGATCGAATCCGTACTGGGTGCCGAGCGTGATCAACTTGCGGAGGGCCTTGATCTGCTCGGCGTGCTCCTCCCGGGACCGGGCCCACTCCTCGGAGAATCCATCTCCGTCCCGATCCGCTAGCGCCTGGGTCTTCTGCGCGATCAGCGCATCGACACCGTACAGGGCCACCCGCCGGTAGTCACCGATGATCCGGCCGCGCCCGTAGGCGTCCGGCAGCCCGGTGATCAGGTGCGCCGTACGCGCCGAGCGGATCCGCGGGGTGTACATGTCGAACACCGCGTCGTTGTGGGTCTTGCGGTATTTGGTGAAAATCTCCTTGATCCGCTCATCAACCTCGCCGCCGGCCTCACCGATCGCGGTCTCCACCATCCGCCAGCCGCCGGCCGGCATCATCGCGCGCTTCAGTGGGACATCGGTCTGCAGCCCGACGATGACGTCATCGTCGGCGCTGATGTACCCGGGAGCGAACGCGTCGATGTCCGCCGGGGTGGTGGTGTCCACCGCATAGACCCGCCGCTCTAACTCCACCGACAGGTAGTCGCGCTCCAGGGTCTCCCAGAGATCACTGGTCTTGGTGGTGGGACCGGCCAGGAACTCCGGCCCGTCGTGGTACGGCTCGTAGTTACGGGCGAGAAAGTCGCGCACGTTGATCGTCCGTGTCCACGGCCCCTCGGCGAACCCACGCCACGCGGGCTGGAGATCGGGCTGGACGTCGAAGGTCGTCATGGTGTCACATCCCAAAGTGGTCGTATGCCTCCAGGCTACGGGCAACGGAGAGCAAAGGCCTGGGACTAACGGCCCGCGACAACCGCGCCCGACGCAAACAGCCGATGGGGCACGAAATTCCCCACGGGGTACGGCTTGTGTGCCAGCGACCCGTTCTCCGTGCAGTCTGCGAAGCCGAGCACCCGCGTCGTTGTAACTAGAAGGTTCGTCTTCGGTGGATTCATACGGGTGGCATAAGTTGGATCGCGCCCGGGTAGCACACCGTTGCGTGGGACAAGCCCCGTTGCCTGATTCCTTTACATCGCTGGAGAAAACACGCCGGACGCTCCGGAGATTGGTTTCGATCGCCGCCGAATTCACGGTAGAACCCCGATGTCAGCGTGTTGCCAGGTTTTCGTCCGAGGGGGAGAGTTATGGAACGTGGTACGAAGGGATCCCCGTCCGCGGACAGTGCCACACGGCGCGTGTTAGTGTCTGCGTATGAATGCAGGCACTAAGTCTTGCGGGATGGACCCGTCATCGGAGTACGTCGACCTGGCGGCTGAGGTGCTGGGCATCCTGTCCGACCCGACGAGAATCAGGATCGTGCTCGCGCTGCGGCAGGCTGAGGAGCTCCCGGTGAACGCGCTGGCCGAACTGGTGGGTAAGAAGCCGTCCGGGGTCTCCCAGCACCTCGCCAGGCTGCGGATGGCGCGGATGGTCACGACCCGTCAGGAGGGCACGAGCGTGCTCTACCGCCTCACCGATGAGCATGCCGTGGCACTGGTGGTCGAGGCGATCAAGCAGGCCGAGCACGCCGTGGCGAACGGACAGATCCCGCCGCACCATCACCCGCCCCCGCAGTAGGGCTGTCGCATTGTTCATTCTCGACCTGTTAGGCCCGACCTCATGATCGCCGTCCTGCGGAACCCGACCTACGCGAAGTTGTTCAGCGCGCAGGTCATCGCACTGCTCGGCACGGGCCTGCTCACCGTTGCGCTCGGGCTGCTCGCCTTCGACATCGCCGGCGGTGACGCCGGGATCGTGATGGGGGTAGCAATGACGATCAAGATGGTCGCCTACGTCGCCGTCTCGCCCATCGCTACGGCACTGACCGCGCGTCTGCCCCGCAAAGCACTGCTCATCGGGGCCGACCTGATCCGGGCCGCGGTCGCCGTATCTCTTCCGTTCGTGACGGAGGCCTGGCAGATCTACATCCTGATCTTTCTGCTCCAGTCGGCGTCGGCGACGTTCACTCCAGCGTTTCAGGCCGTCATCCCCTCGGTGCTGCCCGATGAGGGGGAGTACACTCGCGCGCTTTCGCTGTCACGGCTGGCCTACGACCTGGAATCACTCGTGAGTCCGATGCTCGCCGCCCTCCTGCTCACAGTCATCAGTTACCACAACCTCTTCGTCGGAACCGTGCTCGGGTTCCTCGCCTCGGCGGCCCTGGTGATCGCCTCCCGCTTCCCGCACATCGAAGCACCGCCACCCTCGCCGTTCTTCGAGCGCCTCACCCGGGGTGCGCGCGCCTTCTGGGCCAGCGGCGAACTGCGGGGCCTGATGGGGCTAAACCTCGTCGTCGCGACCACCACCGCGATGGTGATTGTCAACACCGTCGTCCTCGTCCAGGGCGATCTGGGCCGCTCCCAAGCCGATGTCGCCCTGATGCTCGGCGCTTACGGCGGGGGTTCGATGCTTGTCGCCCTCGGGATGCCCAAACTCCTCGACACCCTGCCTGACCAACGGGTCATGCTCACTGGCGGTATCGCCCTGCCGCTCATTCTGCTCACCGGGGGGGGGTGATCGCGTGGATGGACGGCACTGCGCAGTGGCTCGCGCTACTGACGGTGTGGGTACTGCTCGGGGCCGCGACCTCGGCCATCCTCACCCCCTCCGCGCGGCTGCTGCGCCGCAATAGCACCGAGCAGACCCGGCCCGCGGTGTTCGCCGCGCAGTTCTCTTTATCCCACGCCTGCTTCCTTATCACCTACCCCCTGGCAGGCATCCTTGGCGCGAGCATCGGCATGCCCGCGATCGCCCTCGTTCTGGGCGTCATAGGCGTTCTCGGAACCGTCTTGGCTGTCGTGGCGTGGGTACGCGCATCGCGCCCCGCGAATCGGGTCTCCAAGCAGCACGACTCGGTCGGGCTTGGATGAACTGAGGCTGGCTTGGTCACGATCGACCTGAGTAGGGTTACGGCTCGCCCACGCCTGTGTCAGGTGCACCGGGATGGGGTCAACAACGCGCCCTGGCGCGGATCGTGATCTCGAGGGCCCAATGCGTTGGAACTGCCGTGATGCTGGATTCGCAGCCGTTTCGAGACGCTCGTGGTGCCGCGCTGAAGAGTTCAGTCGCCAACGCGTTGGTGAGGAGTCCAGTGAGGGTGCTGAGAACTGTGCGGGTGGTGCCCACGAGCCCTCCTTCTAGGACTTGACGAGTCGGGAAATCGCTTGCGAGGCCTCTTTGATCTTCTCTTCGGCCTCGGTTCCGCCGGCCTTGGCCGCACCGACGACGCAGTGCTTGAGGTGGTCTTCCAGCAAGCCGAGCGCCACGTTTTCCAGGGCGGAGGTTGCGGCGCTGACCTGGGTCAGGATGTCGATGCAGTAGATCTCTTCGTCGACCATTCGGTGGATGCCGCGGACTTGCCCTTCGATGCGCTTGAGACGGGCGAGGTAGCGGTGCTTGTCGCTGATGTAGCCGTGACCAGGTTCTTCTCGGGACTGCGGTGAGGTTGCTGTGGTAGTCATCTCTGCTCCTGATGAGTCTTTGCACTGGTGTTGGTGGCCGATCGTTCGGCCGGGGCCTGGTCGAGGAACTTGGCGGTGCTGACAGCCGGCTCCAGGTCCAAGCGGCGTAGCAGTTGGGCATTGAGCGCCACCACGACGGTGGACGCAGACATCAAGATGGCACCGACGCTCATCGGCAGCACGAACCCGATCGGTGCGAGTACACCAGCGGCCAGGGGGACTGCGGCGAGGTTGTAGCCCGCAGCCCACCACAGGTTCTGCTTCATCTTGCGATAACTGGCTCGGGACAGGTCGATCACTGAAAGCACAGAACGGGGATCGGAGGAGGCCAGGATCACCCCTGCGGACCCGATCGCCACATCGGTCCCGGCACCGATCGCGATGCCCACGTCTGCTTGAGCCAGTGCAGGGGCATCATTGACACCGTCCCCGACCATCGCCACCTTACGGCCCTCGCTCTGCAGTTCCTCGACCTTCGCTGCCTTGTCTTCCGGTCGCACACCTGCAAAGACCCGGTCGATGCCTAGTTCAGCGGCCACCGTATCGGCAACCGCCTGGGGGCGTCCCCGGTGATCATCACCACCTGAGCACCTGCAGCGTGCAGCGCATCGACAGCATCACGGGACTCCGGGCGGATCTCATCATCAAGGCGCAGTGCCCCGATGATTTCCCCGTCGGCTATCACGTGCAGGATGATGGCACCCTCGGCTCGCCAGTCCTCTACGACAGCCAGTTCGCTCAGGCTGTGCTGGTCCAGCAAGTACGGGCCTCCCACCTCGATGGCAGCGCCCTCGACGGTGGCCTTAACTCCGACTGCCGGAGAGGAGGAGAAGTCCTGGGCACTGGCAAGGTGCAGGTCGCGGTCGCGTGCGGCGCCCACGATCGCCTTGGCCAAGGGATGCTCACTTGCGTACTCTGCGGCCGCTGCCAGTGCCAGCACCTCATCTGCACTGCGCTGCCCGACCGGTTCGACGCCGGAGACCGTGGGCTCTCCCTTGGTCAGGGTCCCGGTCTTGTCGAACAGAACGGAATCCACTGTCCGCATCGACTCAAGCGCGAGCCGGTCCTTCACCAGCACCCCACCGCGTGCGGCACGCTCGGTGGCGATCGAGACCACCAGCGGAATCGCCAGACCCAGAGCGTGCGGGCAGGCGATCACCAGCACGGTGATGGTCCGGACCACCGCAGCATCCGGCACGCCCAGCAAAGACCACACGATCGCAGTGATCAGGCCCGCACCGAGGGCGAACCAGAAAAGCCAACCCGCGGCCGTATCGGCGATGCGCTGCGCCCGCGAAGAGGAGGACTGGGCATCGGAAACCAGTTTCTGGATCCCTGCCAGGGTGGTGTCATCGCCAATGGCGGTGACCTCTACCTGCAGGCCGGAATCGGTAGCGACGGTGCCGGCAATCACCTGGTCACCGTTATCACGACGCACCGCCTTGGACTCACCGGTGATCATCGACTCGTCCATACTGGCCGAACCGTCCACGATCCTGCCATCAGCCGGCACCGACGATCCGGGCCGCACGATCACCACATCGCCGAGCACCAAGTCGCCCGGTGCCACCTTGACGATGTCATCACCCTGAAGCTTCTCGGCCTCATCGGGCAGCAGCGCAGCCAAGGAATCCAGCGCCGAGGTGGTCTGGGCCAGCGACCGCATCTCGATCCAGTGGCCCAACAGCATGATGACCACCAGCAGCGCCAGTTCCCACCAGAAGTTCAGTTCGTGGTCCAGAAGGCCAAGGCTTGCACCTAAGGAGGCAATGAACGCCACCGTGATGGCTAACCCGATCAACAACATCATCCCAGGCTGGCGGGCGCGGATCTCTGAGACCGCGCCGGTCAGGAACGGCTGACCACCCCAGACATAGATGATCGTGCCCAGCACCGGGGAGACCCACCACACCCACGCGGCATCGGGCAGCTGGTAGCCGAGCAAGTCGGCGAACATGTGGTTGAAGCCCACGACCGGCACCGCCAGCAGGAGCATGATCCAGAACAGCCGCCGGAACTGCCCGACATGGTCACCGTGATCGCCGTGGCCGTGCCCCGCGTGCCCGCCATGTGCTTCATGACCAGCGTGGTGCTCACCTTCGTGCCCGTGACCTTCGTGGCCCTCGTGGTCGTGACCGCCGTGGTGTTCATGCCCGGTATGCCCATCGTGGGTATTCTCGTGCTGGTGGTGAGCCTCATGCTGGTGGTCGTGACCGGGATTGGCCCGGTGGTTGTGGTGATCGGGCTGCCCCTCGTGCTGGGCGTGCGCATTGTGCTGGTTGCTCATACCGGTCTCATTCCTCCTCTTCGATGCACGGCTGGCACCTCATCACAGAGCGCTACTGGCTCTGTGCGGGGCCCGCTCGGGCATCGGGGTCGATCTCGCTCTCGACGGCCCATTTGTGGTTGGTCCTCGTCATTCCGTCAGCTTCATGGTTGACGACGTAGCCGGTCTCCTCGGTTGATGATGCGATCGTGGCCGTCACTCCCTCCACGCCTTCCATGTGGTCAGCCGTCCACCTCACTTCGCTGCCCACCGGGTATTCGGGGTCGGCGGGCTCGGTCATGCCCTCGGGCACCGGCCCGCCGTCTGCCAGGTGGTCCATATCCTCGTGAGGGTCGGTGTCCTCATCACCGTGATCACCGCCGTGGTCCGGTGTTCTTCGAATACCGAGGAATCGGGGCCGATCTGTCACCTCGGCAAGCCCGGAATCGCTCATACTGATTGTTCAAGCCGCGTTCGCGTACCGGTCGGGATCGGCGTCGAATAGCGGCCCGCAGGCGTCACAGCACAACCAATACCGCTGGCCCTGGTAGTCGCGGTAGAGCCCTGCCTCTTCGGCTTGTGACTTGATCACCGGGGTCCCGGGCATCACTAGACATTCGGTAACATCGTCACCCTGCGCTGCGGCGAGGTCTTCGGTCTTGGGCGCGTGTCCGCTGCAGCCGCCAGAAGTATCCCCGTGGCTGTGGTCGCCGTGGTTGTGGGCGTGGTGGTCGTGTGCAGTCATCTTCTGTGTTCCCTTCTCTGGTGTCGACGACGATGCGTCAGGTGTTCACCGGCTCGCGTGCCGGTGCGGTTTCGGAGGCGTCCGGGGTGGTGTGCTGGTCGGCTTTGGCCTTGAACCTGCGCAGCCGTAGGCTGTTGGTGACCACGGACACGCTGGAGAAGGCCATGGCCGCGCCGGCGAGCATCGGGTTGAGCAGTCCGAAGGCGGCGATCGGGATCGCGGTGGTGTTGTACCCGAAGGCCCAGAACAGGTTCTGCTTGATCGTGCGTAGCGTCCTGCGTGCCAGGCGGATCGCATCCGCGGCAGCTCGCAGGTCTCCGCGCACGAGGGTGATGTCGGCGGCTTCGATCGCGACGTCAGTCCCGGTGCCCATCGCCAGACCGAGGTCAGCCTGCGCCAGAGCCGGGGCGTCGTTCACCCCGTCACCGACCATCGCCACGACCTTGCCCTCGTCCTGCAAGCGGGCGACGACGTCGACCTTGTCCTTGGGCAACACCTCGGCGATGACCTGGTCGATGCCGACCTCGGAGGCGACCTGCTCGGCCACGGTCTGGTTGTCCCCGGTCAGCAGCACCGGAGTCAAACCCAACTCCTTGAACTGAGAGATGGCCTCAGCGCTGGTGGGCTTGATCTGGTCGGAGACGACCAGCACACCCCGGGCGGCACCGTCCCAGCCGACGGCGATCGCGGTCTTGCCCTCGGCCTCTGCGGCCTGCTTGGCGGCCTTGAGGTGCTCGTCGAGGTACATCGACCAGTCATTCAGCAGCGTCTCGCGGCCGGCGAGCACCGCGTGACCATCGACCACGCCCTGGACACCCTTGCCCTCGATGTTCTCGAAGGACTCCGGGGTTGGCAGTTCGCCCACCTGCGCGGTGGCTCCGGCGGCGATGGCCCGGGCGATGGGATGCTCGGAGTAGTCCTCCAGGCCGCCGGCGATACGCAGCAGGTCCTCGCGGTCCACCCCGTCGGCGGTGATCGTCTCGGTCAGGGTCATCTTGCCGGTGGTGACGGTGCCGGTCTTGTCCAGCACGATGGTGTCGACCTTTCGGGTGGACTCCAGCACCTCCGGGCCCTTGATGAGCACGCCCATCTGCGCGCCACGCCCGGTGCCGACCAGCAGCGCGGTCGGTGTCGCCAGGCCCAGGGCGCAGGGGCAGGCGATGATCAGCACCGCGACCGTGGCGGTGAAGGCGGCGCTGACCGGGAACCCGGCCCCGAGCCAGGCACCCAGGGCGGCGATCGCGACCGCAATGGCCACGGGCACGAATACCGACGAGACCCGGTCGGCCAGCCGTTGGATCTCGGCCTTGCCGGACTGGGCGTCCTCGACCATCTTGGCCATCTGCGCCAACTGAGTGTCCGAACCCACCCGGGTGGCCTTGACCACGAGGCGGCCACCAGCATTGACCGTGGCCCCTGTCACCGGGTCACCCACTGTGACCTCCACCGGCACGGACTCGCCGGTCAGCATCGAAGCATCAATTGCGGAGTTACCCGAGGTGATCACCCCGTCGGTGGCGATCTTCTCACCGGGACGGACCACGAACTCGTCGCCTTCGGAGAGCTCATCGATAGAGACCCGCTCCTCCTGCCCGTTTCGCAGGATGGAGACTTCTTTCGCCCCGAGTTCCATCAGGGCACGCAGGGCTGCCCCAGCTTGACGCTTGGAGCGCTTCTCGAAATAGCGGCCCAGTAGGATGAAGGTGATCACCCCGGCCCCGACCTCCAGGTAGATGTGCCCGAGGCCATCGGAGCGGGAGATCGTGAATTCGAAGGGGTGCACCACGCCTGGCTGCCCGGCGGTGCCGAAGAACAGGGCGATGATCGACCAGATCAACGCGGCGGTCGTGCCCACCGAGATCAGGGTGTCCATGGTGGCCGCCCCGTGCTTAAGGTTGGCCCAGGCGGCCTTGTGGAAGGGCCAGCCCGCCCACACCACCACCGGTGTGGCCAGGACCAGGGAGGCGAAGCCCCAGTAGTCGAACTGCAACGCCGGGATCATCGCCATCGCGATGACCGGCACCGACAGGACCGCCGCGCCGATCAGGCGCTGCTTGAGCACCCTGATCTCAGCATCCTCGGACGACTCGCTCTCATCACCAGAGGCGCTGGAGTTGTCCTTGGCAGAGGGTGGGAGTTCGGCGGTGTAGCCGGTCTTCTCCACCTCGGCGATCAGCAACTGGGGGTCATAGCCGGCAGGAGCGGTGACGGTTGCCTTCTCGGTCGCGTAGTTCACGCTCGCATGGACCCCGTCGAGTTTGTTGAGTTTCTTCTCGACTCGGTTCGCGCACGAGGCGCAGGTCATGCCACCGATCTTCAACTCAACGCCGGTGAGATTCACTTCGGTGCTGGTGTGCTCAGTGGTCATGGTCGGCTCCTTCCTCGCCGGTGTCCGAGTCGCCGCTGTCGGTGTTATTGCCAGTGGTATCGCCGGTGGTGGTGTCGATCACCAGGGCGGCGGTGTAGACTTGCCCGTCGACCTGGAAGTCCAGGTACAGCAGGTACCGGCCCGCGGTGGGCGCGGTGGCCTCGAAGACGATCTCCGGACCCGATGTCTCACCGGCCTCGGGAGCATCCCCGTGCGGGTGGACATGCAGGTAGGCCAGATCCCCATCACGCAGGGCCACCAGGTGCCCGAAGGCACCCAGGTAGGGCTCCAGTTCAGTGACGGGTTCACCTTCGCGGGTGATCGTCATGGTCAGGTCGGAGGCCCTCCCGGCAACAAGGTCGCCCTCGACGGCCACATCGAAACCGTCCACCGCGGCCTCGGTGACCGGGTGATCGGCCGGTGCCGGGTCGTAGTCACCGGCAACCTGCACCGCGGTCGACAGGGTCATGCCCTCGCCGGTCTGGGCCGGTACGAAGTCGGCGAAGATCCGGTAGGTGCCGGCGGCGGCCCATTCCCAAGGGATCGACCAGGTGCCGGCTTCGTCACGTTTGGGGTGCACGTGGCGGAAATGCTGCCCGTCAGCGCGGACGACGATCAGGTGCATCTCTTGCTCGTGCTCGAGTTCGAAGTCGGTCACTGGCTGTCCGTCGGGTCCGTCAGCGCGAAGGTCAGTTCGTCCTCGGTGCCGGTATGGTCGGGTGTGCCCACCTCCGTGAGTTGGTAGCCGTCCTGGGCTAGGCCGAGGCCAAGAGAGGCTGCGTCAGCCCCATGAGCTTCGTGCCCGCCGCTGTTCATCTCATCGTCTCCTTGTCCATGATGGTCTTCTGGTGTCTCTTCGACCCAGGCCTGCACGGTGTCCTCGGGGATGACGGCGTTCGCCGTGAATCCAGCCACGGCGAACACGACCACGAGGACCAGCCCGTACAGGCCCAGCCGTGCAGGGGCCTTCATGCTCAGTTTCTGACGGCGGTGTAGCCGGCCTCGTCAACGGCGGCGATCACCGCGGCATCTTCGACGGGCTGCTCGGCGGTCACCGCCAGACGCCCGGTTTGGGCACTGACCTCGATCCCGGTCACCCCGGCGATCTCGGAAACCTCGGCGCCGATCGCGGTCTCGCAGTGCCCGCAACTCATCCCGGTCACCTGGTACTCGGTCGTGGTTGCCATAGTATGTAACTCCTTCATCTGTGTACGGGTCGTTCGAGATTATACCTATAGGGGGTATGGGTCAACTGGTGCTGATCTCCTCGGCCTGCTGTGCCTCTCCCGTGGGGCGGACGTGGCGCAGGCGGGTGGCCGCGATGGTTGCCGCCACGGCGGCGATGACGGCGGAGACGATCGCGGCGGTGTTCAGTCCGCCGGTGAAGGCTTCCTGCGCGGCTGCGATGAGCTGCTCGCCCAGCGAGCCGGGCAACTCAGTTGCGGTGGCCATGGCCCCGTCGACGCTGTCCGATGCCACCGCGGCAGCATCGGCGGGCAGGCCATCGGGCAGAAGCCCGCCGATCTGACCCCGGTAAGCGGCGATACCAACGCTACCGATCACCGCGACACCGAGTGAGATGCCCAGATCATTCGCCGTGGTCGCAAGCCCGGAAGCGCCACCGGCCTTCTCCGGCGGCACGGAACTGACCACCAGGTCCGTGGTGAGCGCCATCGAGGGGGCCACGCCGGGGTAGGTGATCACGAAACTCGCGATCACCAGCGCCAGCCCGGTGCTGGCGTCGAGTTGGGTGAATAGGATGTAACCGACCACCTGGGTCAACAGGCCAATCGCGATCACATTGCCGGGCCGGAACTTGCGAGCGAAGACCGGCGAGAGCGTGGCGACCACGATCAGCACCGCCGCCGCCGGCAGAATCGAGAGCCCTGCCTGCAGGGGTGAGAGTTCCTGGACCTGCTGGAGGTACTGGGTGAACAGTGAGTACACCCCACCCAGCGCCGCCGCGGACAGCAAGAACACCGCCAGCGCTCCGCTCACGGTGGGGTTGGCGAACAGCCGCACATCCAGCAGGGGCTTCTCGGCCCGCAGCTGACGGATGACGAACCACAACCCGACCAGGGCACCTGCGACCAACAGGGCGACCGAAGGGCCGGCAGGCTCCTGGGCGGCGAAGCGCTTGATGCCGTAGATGATCGCCAGCAGACCGCCGACCAGCAGCAGGGCGCTGAACAGATCGATCCGTGCTGTGGGGTCCTTGTGCTCGGGCAGCAGCAGCGGAGCACCGATGACCACCAGCGCCATGATCGGCACCGCCACCAAGAACGTGGCCTGCCAGCCGAAGCCCTCCAATAGCAGGCCGGAAAGCAGCGGGCCAAGCGCCACACCGGCGGAGATGCCGCCGGCCCACACTCCGATGGCGACGCCGCGCTGATTCGCATCGGCGAACAGCACGAAGATCAACCCCAGGGTGGCTGGGATCATCATGGCGGCGGCCAGGCCTAATAGCGCACGCCAGGCGATCATCAGTTCCGGACTGGTCGTGAGCGCGGCCGCGATCGAGGTGCCCGCGAAGAGGATCGCGCCGATCACCATCAATCGACGCTTACCGATCCGGTCTCCGAGCACGCCCATGGCGACCAGGAACCCGGCCATGACGAACCCGTAGATGTCCAGAATCCACAGCAGTTGCGTGCTCGTTGGATTCAAATCGGCGGCCATGTTCGGCGCTGCCAGGAACAGGATCGTCAGCATCATGAACAGCAGCGTCGAGGGTGTGACCAGCACGGCCAGCCCCCACCACTGCTTCGCTCCCGCCGTGGGAGCCGGTGCTTCGGTCTGGTTCATGATCGCTCAACTCCTGCGCGTGTCGTGATTGTCGTTCTCATGGCTCTCGTGCTCCTTCCTTGCCTGTCTCGAGCGACCTGTCGGCTCACCCACACGCAAACTCATACATGCGCGTACGACTTGTAACGGGTAGACTATCTCATACATTCCTGTCTGAGATAAAAGGTGGAGCAATGGTGACGAAGAAGACCACCACGAATCGTGAGCGCCCGCCGACCGGTGCCGGCAGGCGTGGCGCGGCGAACCAGCGGGCTGATGCCCTGCGCAACCGAGCCAAGATCCTGGCCGGTACCGTCACCGCGATTCGGAAGAACCCCGATGCTTCGGTCGCTGATATCGCCGCCGAGGCCGGCGTGGGCCGTCAGACCCTCTACGGGCACTTCCAGAACCGTGCCGAACTGATTGAGGCCGCCCTGGTGGAGAGTCTCGAACGCGCCGAGGACGTGCTCAGCGAGGTGCCGCTCGACGGGGATGCCCGCGAGGCGTTTCAGCGGCTGGTGACCTCCAGCTGGGTGTTCGTCGACCAATCCCGCGCGTTGCTGGCCACGGCCCAGAAGGAGTTGTCCGCGGCCCGTATCCGTGAACTGCACGAGAAGTCCGAGGCCCGTATGCGCGGCCTACTGCTGCGCGGCCAGGACGAGGGTGCCTTCCGCGCCGACCTGCCCGTGTCGTGGCTGCTGACCACCACCCACGTCGTGCTCAATGGTGCCGCCGAGGAAGTACGCACCGGAAGACTCAGCCCCGACGACGCCCCCTGGTTCATTGGCGCGATCCTGCTGCCCGCCTTCACCAACGCCCAGCCGCAGGAACCGCGATGAGGCCGCAAACTATTGGCATCATCGGAGCGGGCGCGGCAGGAGCCGCTGCCGCAAAGTCCCTGCAAGCCGCCGTACCTGAAGCGCAGATTGACTTGCTCACCCGCACCGGGGAGCAACCGTTCAACCGCACCCTGGTCAACAAGGGGGTGGCCATCGGTCTGCTCACACCCGAGCAGAGCGCACTGCCGAAGACCGGCGCAACTCTGGTGGCCGACACCGTGCGTGGTATCGACCCGCGCACCCGCCAGGTCGACCTCTCCTCCGGCGACAGCCGCACCTACGACGGTCTCATCGTCACCACCGGCAGTAGGCCGCGCACCCTGGGCGAGAATGTCCTTGGGCGCGACGAGGCCATGGCCACCGGCAGGCTCACCACCCTGCATTCGCTCGCCGATGCCGCCGGTGTCCGCGACCAGATCGCCGCGCTCCACAGTTCGGCCCGTGTCCTGATCCTCGGCGGTGGACTGCTCGCGGCAGAGACCGCCTCACTGCTGAGCACCGCCGGGCACGAAGTCGCACTGATTAGCCGCTCAACTCTGCCTGGCTCCTCACCTTCGGTGAGCACATCGCCGGTGAACTCCTGGAACTGCATCGCGCTCGGGGCGCTACCTACCTGGGCGCCACCATCCAAGCCGTGCGCACCCACCCCGACCACATCACCATCGTTCTCGACAGTGGCGAGCGGGTCGAAGGCGATCTGGCGATCATCGCCCACGGCACCCTCCCGACAGCCCCCTCACCCTGGAACAGACCAGAAGGAATACCGGTCGACGACCAGCTCCGCCTGCGCGAAGCACCAGGGCAGCGTATCTACGCCGCCGGCGGCGTCGCCCTCCACGAGCACCCCAGCCTCGGCACCTACCGGATTGACCACTGGGACGATGCCGCAGCCCAAGGCACCCACGCCGCACGCACCCTGCTGCACGACCACGGCCTCGGTGACGCCCCCGGTGTCTATCGGCCGTTCTCGACGTTTACCTCCAGCATTTACGGACACATCCTCGCCGGAGCCGGCCACACTGGCCTTGGCACCACAACACGACTGGCTTTCACCGACCCGGTGCTAGTCATCCACGAACACGAGGGCGCCCCGGTCGCGGCCACAGGACTCGACGCCGTCGCGCTCGTCCGCGAGTGGGCACCCCGCCTGCACCAGCCACCCGAACCCACAACCCCGTAGTGCCCGCCTGAGTCAGACACGAGCGCAGACCTATGCCTCAACAGTCCACCACCCGAACCGTCACCACGATCATCGCGGTCCTGTTAGCAGCGCTGCTCACCGCCAGCTGCTCCACCGGCGCCGCCTCGGCCACCACCGACATCGCCGAGAGCTGGCTTGCCGAGTATGAGCTCAACGGGCTCGACGGGCGAGAGATCACCGAGCACCTCGATGCGATCCGCCTCGAGGGTCTGATCGCCTCGGTCGAACCCGATTCGCTCGTGCCCTTCGACGGCGAGGGGAACGAATCCTCGATCCCGCTGCCCGAGGACGAGTTCTACCTCTCCCTCGCCCCGTATCTGCAGCAGGCCCATGACTGCCACTTCCACAGCCTCACCACCCTGCAACTCACCTGACGAAGCCAAGGAGGACAGCCGCATCATGCCCAACACACACACCGCATCAGACCTGCTGGTCAAAGCTCTCGAGAACGAAGGCGTCGAGCGCATCTTCGGAATACCGGGCGAAGAGAACCTCGACCTCCTCGAAGCGATCCGCCGCTCTGGTATCGAACTGATACTGACCCGCCACGAGCAGGCAGCCGCCTTCATGGCCGCCACCCACGGACGCCTGACCGGCCGTCCCGGGGTGTGCCTGACCACCCTCGGCCCAGGAGCGCTCAACCTCTCCACCGGCGCGGCATACGCGCTGCTCGGTGCGATGCCTATGGTCATGATCACCGGGCAAAAGAGCATCCTCACCGCCGCGCAGGCACGGTTCCAGATCGTCGACACGATCGCCGCGATGACACCCGTGACCAAGATGACCAAGCAGATAACCTCGCCTCCCACCATCCCCACCGTGATCCGAGAGGCCTTCCGAGTCGCACAGGCGAACGACCCGGCCCGGTCCACCTCGAACTTCCCGAGGATATCGCCGCCGCCACCGCACCTCAGGTGGATCTCATCCCGCCCACCCCTGCGACTCTTCCCGTCGCCAGCCTCGACGTGATCGCCGCAGCCGCGGACGTGATCTCGGGCGCCAGGCGCCCCTTGATCATGCTCGGTGCTGCCGCCGCCAGGCCACGATGCACCCACGCCCTGTCGGAGTTCGTTGCGCGCATGCGGATCCCGTTCTTCACCACGCAGATGGGTAAGGGCACCGTCTCCGGGTGCACCGACCTCTACCTGGGCACCGCGGCCCTGACCGAGGGCGACTACCTGCACGAGGCCATCGACCAGGCCGACGTGATCATCACCATCGGCCACGACACCGTCGAAAAACCCCCGTTCACCATGCACTCCCGCGGGCAGACCATCGTTCATCTCGACTACCAGCCCGCCACCATCGAAGAGGTCTATGTCCCGCAGGTCGAGGTCATCGGCGACCTCCACACACCCTGCACGCCCTCACAGACCGGCTGGATGGCAAGGTGCCCCACGCCCAAGCGCTGCTCCCGCTGCGTGAAGGCATCCTCGCGAACGTCGCCGACCGGGCGACCGAAGATCGGCTGACCCCGCAGCGCATCGTGCACGAGGTCCGTCAGGTCATGCCGGATGACGGCATCGTCGCCCTGGATAACGGGATGTACAAAATCTGGTTCGCCAGGAACTACCGCACCATCACAGCGAACACGCTTCTGCTCGACAACGCACTAGCCGCAATGGGAGCCGGACTGCCGTCTGCGATCATGGCCTCGCTCCTGCACCCGGGCCGTCGCGTGATGGCCGTCTGCGGCGATGGCGGGTTCATGATGAACAGTCAAGAACTCGAAACCGCCGTGCGGCTCGGCCTCAACCTCGTCGTCGTGATCCTCGAAGACCACGCCTACGGCATGATCCGCTGGAAGCAAGCCGTCGACGGGTTCACCGACTACGGAATGACGTTCGACAACCCAGACTTCGTCGCCTATGCACAGGCCTACAGCGCGACCGGCACCCACGTCACCGACGCTGCACAACTCGGCCCCGCCCTGGAGCACGCATTCACACAGGGCGGAGTGCAACTCCTCGCCGTGCCCGTGGACTACTCCGAGAACACCAGGGTCCTCATCGACGAACTACAGCACGAAACCGCAACCCATCAAGACACGGCCGATAGGCCTGTCCATCACACGACACGATCGTGAACCCGCACTGATCTCCTGAACCTGGCAGGACGGACCTGATCCTGGCCGCGGTCGCCGTGTCCCCTTCCGTTTGTGGCGGAGGCCTGGCAGATCTACATCCTCATCTTCCTGCTCCAGTTGGCATCGGCGACGTTCACTCCAGCCTTCCAGGCCGTCATCGCCTCGGTGCTGCCCGAGGATGGTGGGGACACTCACGCTTTTAGTGACGGTCTACTTGGTTCACTATGGAGTCATGACGGCTCTTCCACTTTCAGCGTGGTGAGGGGTGTTTCACGCCGCCTTTGGTGACGTCGTGTAGGCCATTATGCGGCAGCGGTAGTTGTCATGATTGCGATACCCGCGTCCGATGCGTTTGAAGGTCTTGGCGGTCAGGTTCGCCGCCTCGGTTCGGGCGTTGGTGGTGCGGGTGCGGCAGAAGGTGAGCAACTCCCGGCGCCACGCAGACAACGTCTTGAACAGCCGGCGCGGCTCGGGCAGGCGGGTGGCCCGCACCGCCTTCTCCAACTCCGACCAGGCCCGTTGGAACGCTGCGGTGTCGCGGGTGGCCATCAACTGGCGCACGTGTTCCTTGATGCCCCAGGCCACGGCCAGTTCGATGTCGGCCTCCAGGATCTCCTGGAGACGTTCTCGCTGGCGCACCGAGAGTCGGTCCCCGGCGCAGGTGAGCAACTTGCGATACCGCCAGGGCGGGTCGATCAACCGGCCCCGCCGGCCATGAACCTCCCAGGCCCGGCGTCGGCGCACGTCGGTGAGCATCTGGTTGGCCAGGCGGATCACGTGCCAGTGATCGACACTGATCTTCGCTTTCGGCAACACCTCGCGAACGGCGGAGCGGAACTCACTGGACATGTCGATGGCGACTGTCTCCACGCGTTTGCGCCACCACCGCGGCCGGGCCCGCAACCAGGACTTGACTGCGGCCGCCCGGGGTCCGTCGACGACGTCGAGGATCGCGCCGGTGTCCAGGTCGGTGAATACGACCGACCACGGCTCTACTCGCACCGTGGCCCCGATGTCGGCGTCTCGGACATAGCGCACCTTGCGGAAGCGGTGCTCATCGATCCCCAGCCGGCGCACCAGGCGCGAATCGGCGTGCCCGTCTACATCCAAGGTCTGGGTGGCCAGGCGCATCACTGTGGTCCACGACAACCCATGCTCCCCGGCCACCCCCAAGACCGCCCGCGGCTCGGTGCGCAGCGCCCCGGCCACCGTCGCAGCCAAGCGCGTAGTCACCCTGGCCCGGGCCGGCAACTCCTCGGTGACCTCGGTGAACGTGCCCCGCGGGCAAACCTGCTCGGCGCACAGGTATCGGCGCTTGCGCACCCGCACCACCACCGGCTGCCCGCCGCAACTGACGTCTCTGACCTGCTGGACCGGGCGCGAATGCACCCGGTTCGACATCACCCCACACGAGGGACACCCGTCCTCGCCGGCAGTGGTTTCGATCAGCACCACCCGCTGCCCATCGGCACGCCGCGAGGCGGTGATCACCCGGTAACCGGGCAGGTTGAACAGAATCGACGCAGCATCGCGCCGGTGCGTATCGTGGCACACAGGCTCGTGGTCCCTTCTCCAACTGGATGCTTTGACAACACCCATGTTGGATCAGGGCCACGAGCCCCTACCTCAACGGCACACCACGCTCAAAGTTGAAGAGCCGTCATGACTTCACTTGCTCATTCGGAAGTGAACCTGCCCCGGGTTCTGGTCGTCGATGACGAAGCCCCCTTGGCGCGATTGGTTGCGAACTATCTGGAGCGCGATGGCTTCGAGGTCCAGACCTGCGGGGACGGTGATGACGCGGTACAGCGTGCGCGACAGTGGCGCCCTGGGGTGGTGGTGCTGGACCTTGGTCTGCCCGGTCTCGATGGCATCGAGGTGTGCCGGAGGGTGCGGGTGTTTTCTGATTGCTACATCATCATGCTCACCGCTCGCGTGGAGGAGGTAGACAAACTTATCGGCCTGTCGGTGGGCGCCGATGATTATGTGACCAAGCCGTTCAGCGCGCGTGAGCTCGTTGCACGGGTGCGGGCGATGCTGCGTCGTCCGCGGCAGAACTCACCGGGCCACCATGGCGCAGTGGCGTCGTTCGGGCCATTGACCGTTGACGCTCTGGGGCGGGAAGTGTTCCTCGACGGAAAGAGTGTCCAATTGACGCGCACTGAGTTCGACGTCCTGGCAGCGCTGGCGGGGCGCCCGGACATGGTCTTTTCCCGGCGCCAACTCATCGAGACGGTGTGGGGGCCCAATTGGGTGGGCGATGACAACCTTGTCGATGTTCACATCGGGCATCTGCGGCGCAAACTCGGCGACAAGGCATCCGCGCCGAGGTTCGTCCGCACTGTGCGGGGGGTCGGCTACCGAATGGGGACGGGTTCATGAACAAGCGGCCGCGAAAACAGTGGGGGCTGGGTGCTCGGCTCCTGGCAGCGATCGTCGCGGTCCTGTTGGTGGCCGCCGGGACAGCATGGGCTGTGGCCTCGGTGATCGGGCCGATGATCTTCCACGATCACATGCTCATGGCCGAGCCCGCTGACTCCGAGGTCGTGGCGCACGCAAGGCAAGCCTTCACCGCGGCATGGACCCTGTCTCTGTCCCTGGCGCTCCTCGTCGCTCTCCTGACGTCAGTGCTGGTCAGCATTTTCCTTACTCGACGCATCACCATGGCGTTAGAACGCCTCCGCCAAGCAGCAGCGAAGGTCGCCAGCGGTGACTACAACGTCCATGTGCCAGCGGTCCGCATGGGTGCGCAGTTCGATGACCTCGCCGGCGCGTTCAACACCATGGCCACCGACCTTGGTGGGATCGAACAGACCCGCACTCGCATGTTGGGCGACCTGGCTCATGAATTGCGCACCCCGGTGGCGACGCTGGATGGCTACCTCGAAGGGATTGTGGACGGTGTCGTGCCGGCTGATGAACCGACCATAGTCATGCTGCGTGAGCAGGTGGCACGACTTGCCCGTCTGGCCCAGGACATGGCCCTGGTGACTGCCGCTAGCGAGGGACGCTTAGAAATGCGATGGCAGCTGGTGCGGGTCGGTGACCTGCTCGAAGACGCCGCAGCACAGGCAAGCGTGAAGTGCACTAGCAAGGACATTGACCTGGCGATCGTGGCCACAAGGTCAGAACGCCAGGCGGTCATCACCGCCGACCCTGACCGGCTCGGGCAGGTCTTGACAAATTTGCTGGACAACGCCGTGCGGCACACCCCCAAGGGAGGTCAGGTCCAGTTGGGCGCCGACCGGATTGGATCGCGCCTGCGTTTGTGGGTGCAGGACAATGGCAGCGGAATAGCCGCCGAGCATCTGCCCCACCTGTTCGAGCGCTTCTACCGTGCCGATGCTGCTCGTGACCGCGCGCACGGAGGGTCGGGGATCGGCCTTGCCATCAGCCACTCCATCGCCCAGGCCCATGCGGGCAGTGTGAGAGCGGACAGCGCGGGGCTTGGCCACGGCGCGGTGTTCACTATCGAACTGCCGTTAAGTCGTCAGCATTCACAGGCTTGATATCAACTCCAATGGGCACCTCAAGGGATGCGTCCTCGTCGGCACCCACAGCACGAGCATCGGCCCGCCCCTGGGGCAGGGCGGGCCGATGCAGAGTGCTGAGATCTGCGGTCAGAGCACGCGGATGAACGTGGGGTTGTTATGGAAGATGGGTCCCTCGTACAGCGCGGTGCCGGGGTTTCGGGCGGCGATGTTGTTGCCATTGCCGGTGTAGATGCCCACGTGACCGGGCCACGCCACCAGATCGCCGGGCTGGGCTTCGGCTGCCGAGACGATGCGTCCGGCGCCCGCCTGGGCACCGGATGTCCGAGGCAGGCTTACCCCGAATTGGGCGAAGACGTAGGCGGTGAAGCCCGAGCAATCAAAGCCCGCCGGGGTGGAGCCGCCCCACACATACGGGGTGCCTACATAGCGGCGGGCGACGTCCACGACCGCAGAACCGGAAGAGGTGCTTGCGACCTGCTCGCTGGACCCGCCCGAGCCTTCCCCGGCCTGCTCCTCGGCCTGCTGCTCCGGCTGTTGAGCCGGCTGCTCGGTGCGCTGCCCGGTGCGGGAGGCCGGGGCGGCGTCCTGGGTGGGGCGCTGCGGCGCGGTGATGACCGGCTCTGGCGGCGGGGGAGGGGGCGGGGCTTCGGAGGAGACCTCGGCGGCGGCGAAGTCCCAGGCGATGTCTGCATCGACCGAGACGGTCGGTGAGGTGGTCACCTTGTCGAGGTCGGCGTCGAGCACCACGTTGGCCAGGGAGCCAACGCCGGAACTCGAACTCGACACCTGGGGGAGGGCTACAGCGCTGGAGGCGCCCATGGTGAGCGCCAAGCCGGAGGAGGCAAAGACGGCCAGCGCCCGTCTGCCGGTGGTCCCAGTGACTGCGTGACCAAGAACGGTCAGTGGGGTGGAGGGGCGGCAGGCCGCGCGGTGTCGGGCGCCGGTTGTTGGTTCAGTCAATTCGGTTCTCCAGTTCGCCTACGAGGTCAGTTGTCGGGTTCGGGTTGGAGATTCACCCGGTCTCACCTGGCTTCCCAGGCGGGACTTCACCCCTAGGTGCTCGCGCACCGACGGTTGGGTCCCCCGCCCCTGCCACGGCGTTGATCGGTGACCACGGTGCGGTGGCAGGGTTCGGCGTCCGCTTGTGGGCTTCCCGCACGGCGGGAGCAAGAGTGACAGTACATACCGCAAATCCTCAGATCACGGTTTGATCACGGGATTACCGGAATACTTCATCAAACCTTCATCGTCACACCCCGCCTCGCCGGCTGCATGCCTGCCGCTGCTGTCGTAACGTCGAGAGCCAATGCTGTGATGGTTATCGAAACGGGAGCGACAATGAGAACCGCAGAGATGATGGATACCCACCCTGCCCAGATCACTCTGGACCGGGATCTACTGGCCCGAACGATCGATGCCCTCGTGGCCTGTTCCCAGGCGTGTACCGCCTGCGCAGACGCTTGTCTGAGCGAGGAAATGGTTGCCGAGTTGCGCACGTGCATACGTACCAACCTGGACTGCGCCGACATCTGCGATGCCACGGCCCGCATGCTGTCCCGACAAACCGGTCATGACGCTAACCTCATCCGTGCTCAGTTGCAGGCCTGCGCCCAGGCTTGTCAGTCCTGCGGCGATGAGTGCGCCCGTCACGCACAGGCCCATGACCATTGCCGCATCTGCGCAGAGGCGTGCCGAGCCTGCGAGGAAGCCTGCAACGAACTCCTCGCCACCATCAGTTGACAGGGCTACTTGCGCCCGCGCCGGCCCAGAACGGCCTGCTGGGGCGATTCAAATAGGCGCCGCAGGAAGGCTCCGCCTGGGTCCGGGACGAAAGACCTAAACTCTCGGCAGCAGCAGTTGCCTACGATGACCCAGTTGATCGGCAAGAATCCTTGGTAAGTATGACCTGCTGCCGTGCTGGTCAGAAGATGCGCCGGGACTGATAGGACAGGTGGAAGAACGTGAAAAGAATTGCGGCGATCGTCGGGGCGCTGGTGCTGATCCTCGCCGGCTGCTCCTCGGCGGATCCGGCCTCCGAGCCAACCACCGAGGGTGATGAAGCCGAGTTCCTCGCCACCCATGACCTGGCCGGCATGGAGGTCGCGGAGATGATCGACCACCTCGATCGACTCGGTGGGCCCGAACGCCCCACCGACTACATGGCCTCCATCCGAGCCGATGAACTGATGTTCTCCGATGGGCAGCAAGAACTTACCCTGCCCATGCCCGAGGACCGTTTCTACCTCTCCGTAGCCCCCTACGTGAACCAGACTCACGAGTGCTTCTACCACAGCCTGACCACATGCCAGGGTGAGCTGACCGACGAGGACCTCCAGGTGCGGATCCTCGACGATGCAACAGGCGAGGTGCTCATCGATGAAGAGGTGACGACCTATGCGAACGGCTTCGCCGGCTTCTGGTTGCCGCGCGATGTCCAGGGCACCATTGAGGTTCACTATGACGGCCTGACCGGGTCAGCCGACTTCTCCACCACCGACGAGGGCGCGACCTGCCTCACCACCCTCCAACTGACGTAGGAACGCCCGGGCCGGCCGCGGAGGGGCTCAGAGGGCCTCGCACCTAGTCGGCCCAGGGTCCCTTCACCGGGTCGACATGACACTTGGATGGGCGCGGTCACAACCTGTGCCAGGGCGGAGCAGCAGGATGGCGCATCGGTGAGCGCGGCGCACACGGCAGGCGCCTCCCCGGATGCCAGCGCACCCCATGGCCGGGTCACCGGGCTGGACGCGGCACGGGCGCTGGCCATCGTGGGCATGGTCGCGGTCAACATCGGTCCGCTGTATGACGACGGCATTGCTGGGCTCGTCATGCGGTTGCCGCACGGGCGGGCCTCATTGTTGTTCGTGCTGCTGGCCGGGATCGGGTACTCGTTGCTGACCCGGCGAGCCCGTGACGGTGGCGCGCTGCCGTGGGGGCAGGTGTTGTGGCGGACGGTTCTGCTGAGCCTGATCGGGTTGAGTACTCAGTTAGCGGGTCATGGCTCTGATGTCATCCTGACCACCTATGCGGTGCTCTTCCTCGTGGGACTGGTGGTGGTGCGGGCACCGTCCGGGCTGCTGCTGACCGCCTCGATCGTGGCAGTTGCCGCTGGGCCACTGGTGTGGCTGGGTGTCCAACTGCGAACCGGTGAGGTCTTCGACCGCGAGCCTGCCACGATGCTGGACGCGCCGGGGCAGATCGTGGCCTCGACACTGCTGACCGGGCCCTACCCGGTGATCACCTGGCTCGCGCCGTTCCTATTCGGGATGTGGCTAGGCCGGTTGCGGCTGCACGACCGGTGGGTCCAGATACGGCTGACTGTGGCGGCAGTGGTGCTGACCTTGATTGCCGAACTCGGCTCCCGGGTGCTGGAAGTGTTCCTGGGGCGGCCCGGTAGAGAGCCGGCTGTGGACTGGTTCCTCTCGGCGGCGGCGCATTCGCAGATGCCGTTGTGGCTGATCCGGGGCAGCGCCTCGGCCGTGGCGGTGCTGGCCCTGACACTATTGGTGCTGCCTTACCTGGGCCGCTTTGGTTGGCCGCTGGTGGCCACGGGGCAGTTGGCGCTGACGGTGTATGTGGTCCACTTGTTCGCCATCGCGCAGGTGGTGCGTCCCGGGCCGCAGACCGCCCAGGACGGTCTGGCCATCACCGCGGTGATGGCACTGGTGCTGGTAGGAGCGGCGGTGGCCTGGCGGCACTTCTTCTCCCGCGGCCCACTGGAGGCAGCGTTGCGGCTGTGGCGCCGGTGACGAACTGGCCCCTCGTCACTGACCCGCCATGTCACCGCCATTGGCCCCTACCCGACGAACGCAGTTGTTGCCCGCTCAGACCCCGGCGTAGGAGTGCAGGGAGTTGATGAAAATGTTCACGCCGTAGTAGTTGAACATCAGTGCCGCGAACCCGGCCAGGGAGAAGTAGGCGAAGGCCTTCTTGCTCCAGCCGGTGGTCAGCCGCACGTGGCAGTATGCGGCATAGATGATCCACACCATCAGCGAGACGACCTCCTTGGGGTCCCAGCCCCACGCCCGGCCCCAGGCGTACTCGGCCCAGATCGATCCGGTGATGAGCACGAAGGTCCAGCCCACTAGGCCCACGGCGTTCAGCCGGTAGGACAATCGCTCCAGGGTCTCCTCTGCGGGGAAGGCGTCCAACAGCCGGGACCAGAACGTGGGCCGGGCCGGCAACGTCTGTGGCTCCTGTCCGCCCAGGTCCATCGATGCGACTTCACCCTCGGTGGGCTGTGCCTCCTGCGCCACCAGCGTGGCACCCCGGGTGCCGTCGGCGCCTGCGCTAGCACTGCCCGTGCGAGCACCGTGCGCACCGCTACGGCCCTCGACACCGCGGCCGCCTAACGGCTGCCGCCTTGATCCGCCGGACTGGGCATGCTCGGCTTCCCGCCGTCGTTCGTCACCTCCACGCACCAGTTGCAGCACTGACAGTGCTGCGCCCACGCAGAACAACGCGGTCGCCAGCGAGGCAACCGATACGTGGATCACCAGCCAGTAGGACTGCAGTGCCGGCTGCACCCCGTCGGCGACGGTGTACAGCAGCGTGATAGCAATGAGCAGCGCGACCACGTTGATCAGCAAGACCAGCGTCCCCAGGTAACGGACATCCTTGTGCCGGTTGACCACCATGAACACCACCATGGTGAACATCGTCGACATCAGGGTGAACTCATACATGTCCGCCCACGGCACCCGCTCGGCGGCGATCGCGCGCAGCACCACTGCCCCGACGTGAAAGATCAGCCCGAGCCAACTGGTGCTCATCGCGATGCCCACCGCCTTGCGGGCCCGGCCCGGGTCTGCCCCCTTGCCGAACCCGGACAGGTCCACCGCGAAGCCCACCATCGCCACCACGTAGGCGCTGATGGTGCCGTAAATCAACAACGTGCTAATCGTGCCCAGTTGCTCGTTCATTTTTTCTCCCTTGCGCCCGGACCGGGCAATACACTCAGGACCCGATCAAGTTCACCGCGCAGACCTGAGTCGTCATTGCGCGCCAATGCTGCGGCATGCACCACTGTCGTGCCCCGCTCCCCGGGCACCAGACGCACCCAGATCCGCCGCCGGGGCAGAAACAGCGCGGCGATCAACCCGCCGAAAGCCAGCGTGGCGAAGATCCCCTGCCAAAGCGGGGCCGGGTCATAACGCAGGTCCAACGCCACGAACCGGGGCAGGTCGTTGAAGGTCAACGTACCCTGCCCGTCGGGCAGGTCCACGCTCTGGCCCGGGCGCAGCTCCAGTTGCACCGGACCTTCGGTGCCGTCCTGCCCGGTAGTGATGACCTGCTCCAGACCATCGGTGTCCAGCACGAACATATTGCGCGGCACGCCCTCGTCCAGGCCCAAGTCCCCGGTGTACATCTGCAGCAGCATCACCGGGTCCATCGGTAGCGGGTGGATCGAGGACACATAGGCACCCTCCGCATCCTGCGCTGCGGTGGGCAGCAGCGAGCCATTGAACGCCAACTGCAACTCCCCGTCATTCGCAGAGGGCACCATCACCACCCCGGTGGAGCCATACCCCGGGTCATCATCGGCCGGAATGAACGGCACCGGCCCGTCGTGGGCGACCTGCCCGCTGGCATCGATGATGGTCAGGTCCGGGGCGAACCCGTTGCCCATCAGATACACCCGCGACCCGCCCACGCTCAGGGGGTGGTTCACCCGGATCGTCGGCTCGCTGGTGGTACCGTCGGTCTCGAACAAGGTGACGTAGGCGGTGAAGTCCCGGGCCTGGGCATCGACGGTAAACTCCGGCACGACGACTCATCAAGACGGATCCGGTAAGGGTCCACCGCATCGACGTCGAACAACGCCCCCGGCCTCGAAGAAATCATAGTCCAGCGCAGAGTTGACGAAGGTGGATCCCTCGGTGATCATCGCCTGCCCCCGGTAATGCACCAGTTCCCCCCAGGCCGTGACCACCAGCAGCCCCACCAACGCTAGATGGAAGATGATATTGCCGGTCTCCTTGCCGTACCCGCGCTCAGCGGAGATAGTATGCACCGCGCCTTGCCTGGGCTTGTTCTCGGTGCCCAATCTGGTCCGGTAGCGCCGTCCCATGCCTTCATGCAGGCGCGCACGCACCTGTTCAGGAGTTGCGTGCACCAAGCGCTGGGAGCGCACCGGAAACCGGGAGAACCGAGCCGGCACCTTGGTCGGTTCGGCCCGCAACGCCCTGGCATGGGCAATGCTTCGCGGCACGATGCACCCGATCAGGGAAGTGAACAACAGCAGATAGACCGCGGAGAACCACGGCGAGGAGAACACATCGAACATGTACGCCCGGTCCAGCCAGGACGCCAGGGTCGGATTGTCCGCATAGAACTGGTTCACCAGGTTGGGGTCGACCCGCCGCTGGGGAAAGAACGCCCCGGGCATGGCCACCACCGTCAACAGCAACAGCAGCAGCAACGCCACCCGCATGCTGGTCAACTGGCGCCACATCCAACGCGCCCAGCCACGTACCCCTAATCCCTTGGAACGACCCGACGACGACGCAACTCGCCCGCCCGCACTTGCCGTGGCAGACCGCTGATGGGCAGCCAGGTCGGTCCTGGTTGCCCCGGACGTCTGCGCGGTCTTAACGGCATCGCCGGCACTGCCCGCCGACGGGGCGGGGCCGTGCGGTGCTGGGAGGCCGGAGTCGTCTTGCTCCGAGCCGCGCAGGCCCTCTGGGATGTAGCCGGGCATCAGATGATCGTCTCGAAGTTGGCGATGTAGCCCTGCATCCACTGCGTCAACGCCCCCCACAACCCAGTGACCAGAGCCAGGCCGATGAGCACCAGCATGATTCCCCCGGTGCGCATGATCACCACACGGTGACGACGCATGAATCCCATCATCTTCTCCGAGGACTTCATCCCCAAGCCCACCATCACGAACGGCACTCCCAGACCCAGGCAGTAGGCGATCACCAGCACGAGTGCCCGGCCGGGGTCAGCGGCGTCGTGGGCCAGGGCCAGCACTGCAGCCAGGGTGGGACCCATACACGGGGTCCAGCCCAACCCGAAGACCACGCCCAGTACCGGAGCGCCCAACACCCCAGCCCTGGGGCTGACCGGCAGACGCAACTGCCGTTGCAGGAACCCAACCTTGCCGATGAACGCCAAACCCAACACCACTACCAGCACCCCCAGCAGCCGGGTGATCAGGTCCTGCCAGCGCACCAGCCACAACCCGGCGGTGCTCAGCGCCATCGTCAGGGCGACGAACACCGCGGTGAACCCGAGAATGAACAGGCCCACCCCGAACAGCAGCCGCATCTTGGAACCGCGCCCGGCCTCACCCTGACCCGGCGTATCGGCCCCGCTCATCCCAGAGACGTAACCCACGTAACCAGGTACTAACGGCAGCACGCAGGGGGAGGCAAAGGAGACCAGTCCGGCCAGCAGCGCCACCGGCAACGCGGCCAGCACCGGACCGCTATAGATGGTCTGGGCGAAATCAGCGCCCAACTGCTCCAGCCAGCCCATTACTCCTCCAGCGTCTCTGCGATCAGCGTGGACAAGACGCTGCGCTCGGCCAACCCCAGTATCCGGGCGGCCACCCGGCCCTCGCGGTCCAGCACCACCGTGGTAGGCATCGCCCGCAACGGCACCACCCCCTGCATGGCGGCCACCCCAGCAGACTCACTGTCATGCAGCGATGGGTAAGGGATGGCGAAACGCCGCTCGAAAGCCTGAGCGGTACCCGGTGCGTCGATGTGATTCACTCCCAGGAACCGCACGCCGTCGGGCTCGTACTGCTCGGACAACTCAGCCAGGTCGGGGGCTTCCTTGCGGCACGGGGGGCAATTGGCGTACCAGAAGTTCACCACCACCACCTGACCACGCAGGTCCGCCAGGTCGATGTCCTCGGAGTCATAGGACACCCCGGACAAGTCCACCGCTGCACCGCGGTCCGCAGCCGCCCACGTCTCCACGCTGCCATCCCCGGCGACATATCCGGCACCCGCGACATCGGATGCGGCGTCGCCGCTCCCGCCATCGGCGCTCGTGCATCCAGCCACCAACGCCAGAACCATCACGACACTCAGGACCCATCCCCTCGGCGTTAGTACGCGAGCACGGCCAACTCTCTTACCGGCGGCGTACGCTCGCGGTTTGCGTGCCTTGCTCGCGACCGTCTGTCCAATGGGCTCGATCATGAACTCACATCACTCCGACCGCCGGCGGGGACCCTCGGGTGGTATATGCCCTTTCTAGCCGGGATGGCCTGCTGCCTTCCGGAGAGCGGGATCAGAGACCAGCGGAGGAGCCGGAGCAACTTATCCGCCGAAGCCAAGGCGTCAGAGTCCTTCAAGAAGTTCTTCCATCTGGGTTATCTCATCTTGCTGGTCAATGATGATCGTTTTTGCGAGTTCCAGCGCTTCGCGGTTTTGTCCCGCGTACACATGGGTCTCGGCCATCTCGACCGCACCACGATGGTGAGCGATCATGAGTTCCAAAAAGCGCCGGTCGAAGCCAGCACCCGAGAGCGACTCCAACTCGGACATGGCCTCCTGCTGGTTCATACCCTCCATCTCCATGCCCTCATGAGCCATAACGTCGTGCGCCGGCGGGGAGACCTCTTCGTCCCAAAACTCCAGCCACGAAGTCATCTGTCGAATCTCAGGACCCTGAGCCGCAGAGATGCCCTCAGCCAAACTACGCACCTGCTGGCTGTCGGCCCGCTCCACGGCCAGGTCAGCCATCTCGATGGCACCCTCATGGTGGATGATCATCATCTGAGCGAACATCGTGTCGTCGTCGTTATGCCAACCGTGGTCATCGATTCCCGGTGGGCTGTCAGTCGTCTCGACGGCGGTAACGCTGGCTGGCTCGCTCGACGGGGTAACCCCGCTATCGCCGCACGCGGCCAGAGTTATGGCAAGCGAAATCCCACCCACAACTGTGGTGAGTCGGGTGGTGGGTGGCACGGCTCTCCAAGATCTAGTGAATTTCGTTCGACCCGGGCCGGCGGGCATGAGCACCGCAGCAACCTCCCAGCCGCAGGGTCGTCCCCTTGAGGGGTTTCGTCCAGGCTAACCACGCCGCACGCGGGGACAGGCCGCCACGATCGGAGACCGGCGAATCTTCATCGAGTCTTCATCGACCACATCATCCCCGCGCCGAGGGTTGGCCATCGACTGGCTGAACACGGTTTCCCCATGCCTGGCTGCAACTCTGACAAGTTGGACCTCACCCCGTCGCGATCGGTACCCATGCGGGTGCTCCACCACGAGCCCGGCAATGCACGTACTGCTGGCTGAGCAGGGGACCATTGGACGACAACCGGCACCAGTAGGCCACCCGCTCGTGACCTCGACGTCTCCACTCGTCCCGCACACATGATGACCATGAGAAATCAGGACATCGCACGCCAGCCCTTAGCCTGGATCCACCGATGTAGAAGCGGCGTTGGTGAGCGTGGGGGCATGAGAATGCCCCTCTGACCTGGGAAGATGCGACTTATCTAAGGTCCGTATCGCCAGCTCAAGAGGGGCATCTCGTAGATGCAACTGTCTCATACCCATTCCGTGACTTCCGCGAGGTTCGACGAGCCCAATCTCGTATCGTCAGCCGGCCTGGTCCCGCTGGTCGCGCTGGCTGACAGAGCCGGTCTACGCGAGTTGGGCGATGAGCACCTGAGCGTGCCGGGTGACAAGGGCGCCAACGCGGGCCTGAAGCTGTCCTCGCTGGTGGCGGGCATGGCCACCGGCGCCGACAGCATCGATGACATGGCCGTGCTTCGCCACGGCGCGATGGGCAAGATCTTCGACCGCCCCTACGCGCCCTCGACGTTGGGCTCGTTCCTGCGCACGTTCACCTTTGGTCATGTCCGCCAGGGCGACGCGGTGGCATCCCGGTTCCTCATCAACCTCGCCGCGGACAGCGCACTGCTCGGCGACCAGCAGGAGGGCAGCGACACCGTGATGGTCGATATCGACGACACCATCATCGAAGTCCACGGCTACGCCAAACAGGGCGCATCGTTCGGCTACTCCGGAGTCCGGGGCCTGAACGCGCTGCTGGCAACCGTCTCGGCCGGGGACTTCGCGCCGGTGATCGCCGCCCAGCGACTGCGAAAGGGCAGCGCTGGCTCGGCGCGTGGCGCGGCCCGGCTGGCCATCGACGCACTGGCCCTGGTGAGCCGCACCCAACTCGCCGGCCGTGACGTGTTGGTGCGCACCGACTCGGCGTTCTACTCCCACGCGATGGTCGCCTCGGTGCTCGGCACCGGGGCTCAGGTATCGATCACTGCGCGGATGGACCAGCCTGTCAAGCGAGCCATCGCAGCCATCGCCGACGACGCCTGGCAGCCGATCAAGTACACCGAGGCCATCTACGACCAAGACACCGACCGGTGGATCTCTCGGGCTGAAGTCGCCGAGATCCCCTTCACTGCGTTCTCCTCCCGCAAGAAGGCCGAGCAGATCCCCGGCCGGCTGGTGGTCCGTCGCATCCCCGAGCTCAACCCCAACAAGAGCGACGGCCAGGCGACACTGTTCGACCTCTGGCGCTTCCACGCCTTCTTCACCACCACCCCGTCCACCGAGCGCGACACCGTCGTTGCCGACCAGGTCCACCGCCGTCACGCGATCATCGAGAACGTCAACGCCGACCTCAAAGCCTCCGCGCTGGCCCACATGCCCTCGGGAGTGTTCAACGCCAACGCCGCCTGGCTCATCTGCGCCGTGATGGCCTTCAACCTCACCCGCGCCGCCGCCACCCTCACCCAGACGCCCTCACTGCTGCGAGCCACGACCCCCACGATCCGGCGCAAGCTCATCAACATCCCCGCCCGGGTCGCCAGCACCGCGCGACGACTACATCTGCACCTACCGCTCAACTGGCCATGGGCACAGGCCTGGGTCGCGCTCTACGACGCCGTGTTCCCCGCCCGAGCCCCGGCGCCTTGACCCCCTCTTCCTGCCCCTCCGACCGAAAGCCAAGTGGAAATGCCGGACAGACCGGCTACTGCCGCGCGCCTTCAACCGCCCACATCACGCCAGCGCCGATTCAGGACCCGGCGCCCAGCCCATCGGTGGATCGAGGCTTAGGCCAACCGAGCGGTGGCCAGTTCGCCGAGTTGCCCCGCGTCACCTCAGATGTGGCCCTGCAACTTGCGCCTTAAGCCACCGTCGTCGGCAGATGACTCGATTCGGACATCGCAGCGCACATGTCACAAGAGTCCCCGTTTGACCGCTCACCGGGGCAAGCCGCCCGCAAGCCCCTGGCCGTGGTGCACTCGGCTACCCACTGGGTGCCACGCACCTGCGTCGCCGGCGTGGCTGGCCTCCGACGCCCGCGCCTGGCACGACCCATACCGGGGAGCATTCGGCTTCGTCGGTGAGGACTCCCACTGGGCGGGCAGTGAACTGACCCGCGCCCACCCCTCCGAAATGCCGTACGACTTGCCCGAGCCGATGGCCCGTCGCGGACCCGGATGGCGCAAAGGCTGCATCCAGCGCTGGAACCGCGGACTCGACGCCGATGAACTTGCACACCTGGACGAAATCGGACTGGCAGGAGACCTGCAGACGGCGGCAACCTTCGCCGGCAACAACGCTACCGAGTGCGCCCGGTGGGTGCCGGCCGGTAAAGACGAGCCCGACTTCGGGGCCTACCTGGACCGCAACCTCGGCCCCGCCGGCATCGCCGACTGCGTGCGGGCCGGTGTGGACCTGGAGCAGGTGCGTACCGCCTATGACAGAAGTGTCGAACTTGGACAGTCCCGCACATAGCCGCCCGCATGTGGCACGTGCCGGTCCGGTCCGCACACCTGGCCGGCCAGCATGCAGGCCGAACTGCCCAGGGCTTTGTCAACCGACTCCGACGCCGTGCGGCTGGTCTTCGGCACCGATGTCCTGCGACTTAACACAAGTCATCGAACTCGACCGTTATCGAACTCGAGTTGAACTTGTGCCCGGTCAGGGGCGGCCGGCCATCGGCAGCACGTTGGTCCACCATGCCGTTACGTGTTCTACCGTTGAACCTGGCCGGGGAGACTGCACCCGCATGCCGTTCCCGGCGTAGATTGCCACGTGGTAGATGCCACTGGCCTGCCCGTTGTTGGAGTAGAAGATCAGATCGCCGGGTCGCCTCTGGTCCAAAGGCACTTTGTTGACGGCGTCGTACTGTTCCCTGGAGGTACGCGGCAGGTTGACCCCGGCGTTCTGGTATGCCCGCATAGTCAGGCCGGAGCAGTCATATCCGTTCGGGCCGGCACCACCCCACTGGTAGGGCGTACCAAGTTGGCCCATGGCCCAGTTCAGCGCGGCCTGGCCGGTGCTGGCAGCGGACCCGCCGGTGCCGCCATTGCTGCCACCGCTGTTACCCGAGTCCTCGCTGCCAGAGTCACCGTTACCGGAGCCGCCATCGTCCGAAGGAGGGGTGGTCGGGCTCGGACTCGGACTTGGGCTCGGGCTCGGACTCGGGCTTGGACTTGGGCTCGGACTTGGTGAAGGGGTGGAGTCCCCGGGGCCATCGGAACTGTCGTCTTCGGACTCAGCACGTCCCGAGTCCGCGGAGTCGTCGGAAGCAGCAGAGCCCTCATCAGCAGAGTCGACACCACCGGAGTCCTCACCAGTTGCGTCTGCGGAGACATCCGATTCCGATGCCGCCGGCTGCACGTTCAGCGCTGCGGCTGCCGCGGCATTCTCCCGCTCCCGCCGCTGCTGCTCCAGCCCATCCTGACGTTGCTCCTCGAGTTCGTAGGAGGTCTGGCGCAACTGCGCCAACTCCCCGATCAGCACGCCGCGTTGGGCCTGGGTGTCCTGTTGGGTCTGTTCGGCGTGTGCGACTGCCTGCTCGGCCTCGTCGTGGGCGATCTCGAGTTCGGCCGCCACCTCGGCCTGCTCGGCAAGCGCTTCCTCGGCGCGCAGGTGCATCAGCGCGGCAATGATCTCAGCGGCGTCCAACCGCTGGAACGCATCGTCTGCACCGCCCCCAAGCCGATCGAAGGCGGAGGCCCGGTAGAGCACATCGCTGACTCCGCTGGAGGAGACCAACATCTCCAGGTGGCCCAGCCCACCGTTGTCGCGATAGGCGGCCATGGCCAGGCGGGCCACGTCCTGGCTGGCCACCAGCAACTCGGCATCCGCGCGCTCGGCGTCGGCGGCGGCAGTTTGCGCAGCGGCCTCGGCGTCCTGCAGGTCGACCACGGCCTGGTTGTACTGGTCGGTGGCGATCGCCGCGTCCTGCTGCGCGGTCTCCACGTCAGCCGCGTTGGCGGCCAGTTGTACCTCAAGCTGTGCTACCTGCCCGGCAGTACCCTCGACCTGCCGCCAGGACTGGTCGATCTCATCTTCGCTGGGGATCTGCGGACTAGCAGCCGCTGAGCCGACACCGAGCCCGACGCCCAACAGAAGCGCAGAAACGAATGCCACACCACGACGTGCGGGCCGCGCTGAACCCATACCGCTCCATCCCGAGAGAAACTGCGCCTAGTGCTTCGGCGTGTCGTGTTGACCTGTCACATGCACACCGTAGGGCACACCAATAGCTTTGTGAACATCTACACCGATATTCACATTTATCACATCTAGCACACGTCCCTCGTCGGCCTCATTGGACTGGAGCGCCGGTTTCAGTGGGATCCGGTCCCAAGCGGGTGGGCGCAGTTCAGCGGGTTTTGCAACTGAACCGTACTGGGTTCGGTGGAGACTCCAGACCTTGGAAGCGAGGATGGAGTCATGGCGAACAAACAGACCGCTGGAGGGCCGCCGGCACGTCGGTACAGCGAGGAGTAGCAGGCCGTTGCGGTGCGGATGGTGCGCACCTGCGGACCGCTGGCACGCAATAGCGGTCTACTTAGCCTCGATCCACCGATGGGCTGGGCGCCGGGTCCTGAATCGGCGCTGGCGTGATGTGGGCGGTTGAAGGCGCGCGGCAGTAGCCGGTCTGTCCGGCATTTCCACTTGGCTTTCGGTCGGAGGGGCAGGAAGAGGGGGTCAAGGCGCCGGGGCTCGGGCGGGGAACACGGCGTCGTAGAGCGCGACCCAGGCCTGTGCCCATGGCCAGTTGAGCGGTAGGTGCAGATGTAGTCGTCGCGCGGTGCTGGCGACCCGGGCGGGGATGTTGATGAGCTTGCGCCGGATCGTGGGGGTCGTGGCTCGCAGCAGTGAGGGCGTCTGGGTGAGGGTGGCGGCGGCGCGGGTGAGGTTGAAGGCCATCACGGCGCAGATGAGCCAGGCGGCGTTGGCGTTGAACACTCCCGAGGGCATGTGGGCCAGCGCGGAGGCTTTGAGGTCGGCGTTGACGTTCTCGATGATCGCGTGACGGCGGCGGGGACCTGGTCGGCAACGACGGTGTCGCGCTCGGTGGACGGGGTGGTGGTGAAGAAGGCGTGGAAGCGCCAGAGGTCGAACAGTGTCGCCTGGCCGTCGCTCTTGTTGGGGTTGAGCTCGGGGATGCGACGGACCACCAGCCGGCCGGGGATCTGCTCGGCCTTCTTGCGGGAGGAGAACGCAGTGAAGGGGATCTCGGCGACTTCAGCCCGAGAGATCCACCGGTCGGTGTCTTGGTCGTAGATGGCCTCGGTGTACTTGATCGGCTGCCAGGCGTCGTCGGCGATGGCTGCGATGGCTCGCTTGACAGGCTGGTCCATCCGCGCAGTGATCGATACCTGAGCCCCGGTGCCGAGCACCGAGGCGACCATCGCGTGGGAGTAGAACGCCGAGTCGGTGCGCACCAACACGTCACGGCCGGCGAGTTGGGTGCGGCTCACCAGGGCCAGTGCGTCGATGGCCAGCCGGGCCGCGCCACGCGCCGAGCCAGCGCTGCCCTTTCGCAGTCGCTGGGCGGCGATCACCGGCGCGAAGTCCCCGGCCGAGACGGTTGCCAGCAGCGCGTTCAGGCCCCGGACTCCGGAGTAGCCGAACGATGCGCCCTGTTTGGCGTAGCCGTGGACTTCGATGATGGTGTCGTCGATATCGACCATCACGGTGTCGCTGCCCTCCTGCTGGTCGCCGAGCAGTGCGCTGTCCGCGGCGAGGTTGATGAGGAACCGGGATGCCACCGCGTCGCCCTGGCGGACATGACCAAAGGTGAACGTGCGCAGGAACGAGCCCAACGTCGAGGGCGCGTAGGGGCGGTCGAAGATCTTGCCCATCGCGCCGTGGCGAAGCACGGCCATGTCATCGATGCTGTCGGCGCCGGTGGCCATGCCCGCCACCAGCGAGGACAGCTTCAGGCCCGCGTTGGCGCCCTTGTCACCCGGCACGCTCAGGTGCTCATCGCCCAACTCGCGTAGACCGGCTCTGTCAGCCAGCGCGACCAGCGGGACCAGGCCGGCTGACGATACGAGATTGGGCTCGTCGAACCTCGCGGAAGTCACGGAATGGGTATGAGACAGTTGCATCTACGAGATGCCCCTCTTGAGCTGGCGATACGGACCTTAGATAAGTCGCATCTTCCCAGGTCAGAGGGGCATTCTCATGCCCCCACGCTCACCAACGCCGCTTCTACATCGGTGGATCCAGGCTTAGACCCATGCGCAGGCAGATGACTCACGGGTTTCGCGGTGCTTGACCCTCAACTAGTCCCGCTTTCCGGGGCGGCCGGTAAACCAGCCCTGGGGCCACCTCGACGTCCTCGGTGATGGGGGACAGTTGGCGGTGCCCCGCTACGGCTGGTGTGCTAATCGGTGTGCCATTTAGTGTGCTGCGCAGCGGGGGTATCGCCGTGGAACTAGATGCCATAGGATGCGAAACCAAGACCGCGAGAACCGCCAAATGATGCGGTTTACTGCTACGAGAAGGGTCTAGATGTGTCTAGATGTGAGTGTCCAGAGGGGGACTTGAACCCCCACGCCCGATAAAGGGCACTAGCACCTCAAGCTAGCGCGTCTGCCAATTCCGCCACCTGGACCTGGGTGTCGCTCGTGTCCTGTGAACTCCAAACGACGCCCGCCAAGATATCACGCGAACAGGGTCCCGGACGCCCCGCGCACACTGCCGCGGGCGTGGTGCGGGACACCCTCGCCGCGGCTTCCATTGCGGCCTGCGCACACCTGTGCACCCGGCCTGCTGCGTCGTCCTCGGGCGGGTAACCGGTCACATCGGCGGCCGCAGACATAAGACGGCCCCGAGGCAAGGCCTCGGGGCCGTCGCGCGACCGGCCGTTCAGAGGGGGGCCGTTCGGCCGTCGCGACTTAGCCGGGATCTCAACGTCTCCGAGGGGGACGGGGACTCTTTCCCGGCGGTGACCAGTGTACAAGGTGTTAACCCGTACTCAACATGGTGGCGCCGTGTCGGCCGTGGAACTTCACACGCCTTCGGTGGGCGTGAACTTGGGCTCCTGCGGCCTCGAGCGGCAATCCGCGCCGATCCGCCGCACAGGTCTGGGCGCCCCTGAGACCCCCAGGTGCCCCCGTGGGCTGTGTCACACTCGGCGAGTGCTCGATGACCGTGCTCTGCGCAACGTCGCAGTGGTGGCCAGACTGGGTTCGATCCGCGCCGCGGCGCGCGAAAACTGGGCGTGATGTCACCATCGGTGGGTTCGCCGACAGCGGGTTCGGCCGCTCCAGCGGAACCGACGGACGGGCGGAGTACACCCAGGCGAAGTCGATGTGGGTGGAGACCGACGACGAGGCGCCGTTGGCCTTCGGATACTGACACGCCGGATACGGCAGCCTCCGATCGCCGTCGGCGGTGCCCCACCCGCGACCGGTATCGTGCGAACAGATGCGGCCTTGTGCCCACCCGTGCCGGAACGACGTGGATTGGTGGAAGAGATGACCCCTGAACTCGATGTGGTGGACCTGTGCCGTTCGCTGATCCGGATCGACAGTTCCAACTATGGCGATGGGTCCGGCCCGGGGGAGCGGGAGGCCGGTGAGTTCGTGATGGAGAAGCTGACCGAGGTCGGCTGGGACCCGGAGTACTTCGAGTCGACCGACCGGCGTGCCAATGTGGTGCTGCGCATCCCGGGAACCGACCGGGAACGGCCCGCGCTGGTGGTGCACGGGCACACCGACGTGGTGCCCGCCCAAGCCCAGGACTGGAAGATGGACCCGTTCGGCGGTGACGAGATGGACGGGATGATCTGGGGCCGCGGAGCCGTGGACATGAAGAACATGGACGCGATGATCCTGGCGGTCCTGCGCGACATGAAGCGCACCGGCTGGCGCCCGCCCCGGGACCTGGTGGTGGCCTTCTTCGCCGATGAGGAAGCCGGCGGGGTGTGGGGGTCGCACTGGAGCGTGGACAACCGGCCCGAACTGTTCGAGGGAGCCACCGAGGCGATCAGCGAGGTCGGCGGTTTCAGTGTGGAGGTCAACGGGGGCGCCGGGCCTACCTGCTGCAGACCGCCGAGAAGGGCATCGCCTGGACCCGGCTGATCGCCGAGGGCCGCGCCGGCCACGGTTCGCAGATCAACACCGAGAACGCCGTCACCCACCTGGCCGCGGCCGTGGCCCGGATCGGGGCGCACCAGTGGGACATCACCCTTGGCCCCACCGTGCGCAAACTCCTGGACGGCGTAGCCGAACTGACCGGCACCACCGTGGACCCGGACAACCCCGAGGACCTGCAGGTCCTGATCAACTCCCTGGGTGGGGCGAGCAAGTTCGTCGGAGCCACCCTGTCCGGCAACGCCAACCCCACCCAGCTCGACGCCGGGTACAAGGCGAACGTGATCCCCGGCAGCGCCGAGGCGACCATCGACGTGCGGTTCCTGCCCGGACAGGAGGAAGCCACCGTGAACAAGATCGCCGAACTTGCCGGTGAGCACGTTCGGGTGGAGCCGATCCACCGCGACACCGCGTTGGAGGTCCCCTTCGAAGGAGACCTGGTCGAGGCGATGATCGCCGCCCTGGACGCCGAGGACCCCGGTGCGGTGGTGCTGCCGTACATGCTGTCCGGCGGTACCGACAACAAGGCCCTGTCGAAACTGGGCATCACCGGGTACGGGTTCGTCCCGCTCCTGCTGCCCCCCGAACTGGACTTCGCCGGGATGTTCCACGGTGTGGACGAGCGGGTACCGGTGGCCTCGCTGGAGTTCGGGGTGCGCGTGCTGGAGCGGTTCCTGCGCACCTGTTGAGCCCGCTCAGAGCGTGGAGTGCACCCGGTAGATCTTGCGGCGAAGCCACACCTTGCGCTCCCCGCCGGCGTACAGGCACAACCGGGCCAGTTCCCAGCGCCCGTACTCGGCGTGCTCGGTGAGCAACCGGCGCACATCGTGCCTGCTGGATCGGGCGGGGAGGGTGAACACCCGCGTTTCGTAATGAGCCGAGCCGGCCTGCGCCGGCAGTATCGACACGTCCTGCATGGGCACACCTTATAGGTCTGTCGCCCGTGGTCAATGCGCGCTACCGTGCGCATATGGCAACTGACCCGCAGGCCGCCCTGGACCGGCTCTTCGCTGCCTTCACGGCGCACCTGCACGCTGTCGCCGGGGCCCGGGACGGCGACGCTCCGGCCGTCATCGACGCCGCCGACACGCTCATGGACGCCTTCGACACCTATGACGAGGCGCTGTACGACGCCTACGAGGTGGACACCCCGTTCGTCGTCTACGACGGCGACGACGATGACGACGACTGGGACGTCGACGTCGTCGTCATCGATGTGGACGACGATGACGACGACGATCTGCCGGCGGTGGACGAACTCGACGAACCCGACGCCGACCGCTGAGAAACGCGCGGGCGCGATCATCGTCGCTCGGGATAGCCGAACTCCACCTCGGTGACCTCATCGAGCACCTGCCGGATCTGCCCGGGTAGTTCCAGGTCGGATGCGGCCAGCGAACCGCGCAACTGTGCCGGGCTACGAGCCCCGACGACGGCGGAGGCCACCCCGGGTGCATCCCGCACCCAGGCCAGGGCTACTTCGATGGGGGAGCGGCCCAGCCCCTCGGCGGCGGTGGACACGGCCTCCACCACAGAGCGGGCGTGAGCGGTCAGGTACGGCTCGACGAAGCCCCGCAGGTGCGGAGAGGCTCCCCGGGAGTCAGCCGGCACCGAGCGGCGGTACTTGCCCGACAGCACCCCACGTCCCAACGGGGACCAGGCCAGGATGCCCACGCCGCAGGCATCGGCGGCCGGCACCAGTTCCCGCTCGATGCCGCGCTGCAGCAGCGAGTACTCCATCTGCGCAGCGGTCAGGAACGTCTCGTCGGTGTCCAGCAGGGTCGCCGCCCGGGCCAGCTGCCAGGCCGGGAAGTTGGACAGCCCCACGTACCGGGTGCGCCCGGACGCCACCGCCGCACGCAGCGCCGAAAGCGTCTCCCGTAACGGGGTGCTCCCGTCCGGGGCCTGCACCAGCCACAGGTCCAGGTGGTCGGTGCCCAGCCGGTCCAGCGAGGCGTCCAGGGAGTCCAGCAGCGCCCCGCGAGAGGTGTCCGGGCGGGTGCCGGCGGCATCGGTGCGCACCCCGGCCTTGGAACACAGCAGCACCTCTTCCCGGTCCACGCTGCGTTCCAGGAGCGCGCCGATGACCTCCTCGGCCGTGCCGTCGCCATAGGTGGCCGAGGTGTCCACCAGGTTGCCGCCGGCATCGAGGTAGGCCCGGAGCTGCTCCTCGGCTTCGTGTTCATCGGTGTCGCGGCCCCAGGTAAGGGTGCCCAGGCCGACAGAGGCCACCCGCAGTCCGCTGTTGCCCACACGCCGAAGGTCCATGGCAGTGAAGGCTACCGGTCCGGGACGTCTAGTCTTGGGCGTCGTGACATGGTGGGAAGCGATCATTCTGGGATTGGTGCAGGGGCTCACGGAGTTCCTGCCGATCTCCTCCAGCGCGCACCTGCGAATCGTGGGGGAGTTGTTGCCCGGCGGCACCGACCCGGGTGCTGCGTTCACCGCGATCACCCAGATCGGCACGGAGACCGCGGTGCTGGTCTACTTCCGCAAGGACATCGCCCGGATTATCCGTCACTGGTTCAAATCGCTGCCGATCGGGCCCTGGCGGCGGCAGACCTCCACCGATGATCCCGACGCCAGGATGGGCTGGCTGATCATTCTGGGTTCCCTGCCGATCGTGATCGCCGGTCTGACGTTCGCCGACACCATCGAATACGCGCTGCGGAACCTGTACATCACCGCCGCCGTGCTGGCCATCTTCGCCCTGATCCTGGGCTGGGCGGACCGGGTGGGAGCCAAGCGGCGCACCCTGGGGGAACTGACCTGGAAGCACGGGCTGTTGTTCGGCCTGGCCCAGGCGATGGCGCTGATCCCGGGGGTGTCCCGGTCCGGCGGCACCATCACCGCGGGGCTGCTGATGGGCTACACCCGGGAGGCGGCCGCGCGGTACTCCTTCCTGCTGGCGATCCCGGCGGTGATGGGTTCGGGATTCTTCCAGCTGATCCGCTCCGCCGGCACCGGCGGTCAGGCGGGGCCGGCGAATACCGCACTCGCCACCCTCGTGGCCGCAGTGGTGGGCTACGTGGTGATCATCGCGTTCCTGCGCATCGTGTCCACCTACTCCTACCTGCCGTTCGTGATCTACCGGATCATCCTGGCTGCGGTGGTGTTCGGTCTGTTGGCCGCCGGGGTGCTGACAGCGCTGCCGGAGGATGCCCTCATTTCGCCGATAGGGTGAGGTACGTGCAGTCCTGGTCTTCCCCTCTCGTGCCCACCCTTCCTGCCGGCGGTATCGCGCCCCGGGTTCGCGACACCCTCACCGGTGGCCTGGCCCAACCCGTGAGGGAGGAGCAGGCGCGGATCTACGTATGCGGAATCACCCCGTACGACTCCACCCACCTGGGCCACGCAGCCACCTACATCGCCTTCGACACCCTGGTCCGCGCCTGGCGTGATGCCGGCCTGCAGGTGAACTACGTGCAGAACGTCACCGACGTGGACGACCCGCTGTTGGAGCGGGCCCGCCAGACCGGCGTGTCGTGGCAGGAACTGGCCCGGGACCAGGTGGCCCTGTACGTCTCTGACATGAGCGCGCTGCGCGTGCTGGCCCCGGATCACTACATCGGGGTGGCCGAGACCACGGACCTGGTGGCCGAGGCGGTCGCGCGGATGCTGCAGGCCGGTGGGGCGTACCGGGTACATCCGCGGGACGACGAGCGGGGACCGGACATCTACGCCGACATCGCCGCCGATGACCGGGCCGGCAGTGTCGGGCGGCTCGATGAGGCCACCATGGACCGCTACTTCGCCGAACGCGGCGGTGACCCGGAGGCGCCCGGCAAGAAGCACCCGAGGGACCCACTGCTGTGGCGCGCCGCCCGCCCGGACGAACCGGACTTCGACGGCGGTCCGCTGGGCCGGGGCCGCCCCGGTTGGCACATCGAGTGCGCGGTGATCGCCGAGCGCTTCCTGGGCGTGCCATTCCACGTCCAGGGCGGGGGCACCGACCTGATCTATCCCCACCACGAGATGAGCACCTCCCACCTGCGGGTGCTGACAGGGACTCCTGAGCCGGCGTCGTCGTTCGTGCATACCGGCCTGGTGGCCTACCAGGGCGAGAAGATGAGCAAGTCCCTGGGCAACCTGGTATTCGTCTCCGACCTGCTGGACGACGTACCACCGGCGGCCATCCGCCTGGCGGTCCTGGCCAACCACTATTCCGTGGACTGGGAGTACACCACCGGACTGCTCACCGAAGCCACCCGGCGCTTGGAGCGCTGGCAGGGGGCGCTGCAGCGCGCCGAGGCCACCGGCCGCGAGCCGGGTTCGGGAGCGGGCTCGGCGGGCGAGGACGTCCTCGCCCGCGTCCGTTCGACGCTCGCCGAGGATCTGGACACGCCGGCTGCCCTCGCGGCCGTGGACGCCTGGGCGGACGGGACCTCCACCGCCGCCGATGCCGCCCTGGTGGCGGACGCCGTCGATGCTCTGCTCGGTGTGGACCTGCGCGCCGGTGGGGGCGCAGTAGCAGGCTGAAACCGGGGTCAACTCCCGGAGATGGGTCCGCCGCCGGTGTCGCGGCGGCGCAGGAACCGCTCGAACTCGCGCGCGATGGCTTCACCGCTTGCCTCGGGAAGGTCGGCGGTGTCCTTGGCCTCCTCCAGTTGGCGCACGTACTCGGCCACCTCCGGGTCCTCCTCGGCGAGTTCATTCACCCCGTCCTGCCAGGCCCGGGAGTCCTCTACCAGGTCCCCGGTGGGCACGGGCTCACCGAGGAGTTCCTCCAGAGCGGTCAGCAGGGCCAGGGTGGCCTTCGGGGAAGGGGGCTGGGCAACGTAGTGCGGAACGGCGGCCCAGATGGACAAGGAGTGCAGGCCGCGGTCCAGCGCCATCTGCGCCAGCACACCCACGATCCCGGTGGGTCCCTCGTAGTCGCCGTCCTCCACCCCGAGCAGGGCCTGCACGCGCGGGTCGTCCGAACTGGTCTGCACCGGTATCGGCCGGGTGTGCGGCACGTCGGCCAGCAGGGCGCCCACGCACACGATGGTGCCCGCGTCCAGGTCCTCGGCGGCGTCCAGCAACTCGTTGCAGTAGGCCCGCCAACGCAGTGAGGGTTCGGTGCCGCGGGCGAGCACCAGGCGCCGACCGGTCTGCGGGGTCACCGTCACCGAGATGGTGGTGGAGGGCCAGGTCAGCGCGCGGGAGCCGTCCGGGGTGCGTCGGACCACCGGTCGGTTCACCTGGAAGTCGTGGTAGGAGTCCGGGTCGATCTCGCGCATCTCCCGGGCGTCCCAGGCATCGGCGATCATCTTCAGCGCGGTGCTCGCCGAGGAACCGGCGTCATTCCAGCCCTCGAAGGAGGCCAGCATCATGGCAGGGGGGATCTCATCGGCCGGGTCGGGCTCTTCGCTACGGCGGTGGCGGGGGACGGAACTCACCCCAATAGCCTACGTCGTCACGGCCCGGAGAGCCGGAATCGCAGGTGGAACGGGCTGATCCCACCGGGCAGTGCCCGCCGGGGGCTCAGCGGTGGATCCACCAGCGTGAACTCCTCGGCGCTGACCAGCTGCGCCAACGCCGCGCCGGCGGTGTGCAGTACCACGTTCCGCCCCGGGCACATCGCGGGCCCACCGCTGAACGGCACCAGCGGCCAGTCCTCGTCGGTGCGCGCGCGCAGCCACAGGTCCGGGGTGAACCGGTGCGCGCGGGAGATGCGGGCGTGGTCGCGGTGGAAGTACGGGGCGAACACGATGATGGAGGCACCGGCGGGGAGCATCCCGCCGGCCCAGGTCGTGGCCTGGGTGGTGTCTCGCAGGATCGCGGGGGTGGTGGGCCACAGGCGCAGTGACTCCAGGATGCAGGCACGCAGGTACGGAAAGTCAGCGCCGGCCCCCGCGGCTTCGACCTCTTCCCGGGCGGTGCCCGCATGCCCGTCATGGGTGGCCAGGAGCGCTAACGCACGGTAGGTGGCCCAGGCCGCGGCGTCGAAGGCGAACAGCCACTGCGGGATCTGGTGGTGCTTGGCGGTGCCCTCGGGGCCGGGGGTGCGGGCCACCATCTGGGCCAGACTGCCCGGCTCGGCCCGCTCCACGTAGTCTGCCAGCCGCTCCAGGAACCGTTGCCGGCGCCTCGTTCGGGCAGGTTTGAGGAAGGACCAGTTGGCGTCCTTGCGCAGGCGCAGCAGATCGTCGGTGACGGCGTGGTCGCGGCGGGCTGTATCGCCGAGGACGACGCGGCGGACCATGCGGTGCCAGGCGGTCGCGAACACCGGCCAGTCCAGGGTGCCGCTGAGGCGGGCATGGTCCAGCAGGGCGTTCATCTCCTCGGCGACCACCTCGTGCATCCGCTGCCCGTGCTCATGGGGACGGCGCTGCGGTTGCAGGACCTGTTCGTTGAAGGGGCGGCGGACGGTGCGTTCCTCGGGGGAGGAGATGAGCACCCCCTCGGGTTGGAAGTGACCCAGGGCCCCGCGCTTCTCGCGGGTGGAGGGGAGAACGGTTCCGGTGACTCGTTCAGCACCCGGTGCACCTGGTCCGGTTCCAGGAGGAAGGTGAACCGGCGCCAGGGCATCCGCACCTGAACCGGTCCGGGGCCGTAACGGTCTCGCAGGTGCTGCATGGTGCGCACAGCTCGCTTGTCAAGGCCCGCCTTCTGGGAGAGCAGCATCATCCGCGGGCGGCGCACGATCGCACCGCCGGCCGCCACCGGCATCAGAACCCGGGTCAGCGCACGTAGCCCGTCCAGGAGGGAGGCGGACGGAACCTCGGGTGCGGGGTTGCGGTCGGAGTTGGCGTGAGAAACCATATTCGAGGCTAAGCCGTCCCGTACTGCTCAGCATCTGCGGATCCGGTGGCACCGGCAGAGGCGGAGGATCACGATGCCCAGTCGACATCCGGAGCACCGGGTACCCGTCGCGGTCAATGTTCAGCACTGGCGAGACCTGACCTTCCTGCACTGGCCCATCGAGGCGGCGAGGTTGCAGGCGTTGATACCGCCGGATCTGGCGGTGGACACCTTCGAGGACGCCGCATGGGTGAGCATCACGCCCTTCCGGATGCAGTACTTCGGTGCACCGGAGGGCGCTTTCGCGCTCGTGCCGGACTTCACCGAGGTGAACGTGCGTACATACGTACGCGACGAAGACGGGCACGACGGGGTCTGGTTCTTCTCCCTGGAGTGTTCACGGTTGCCCGTCACCGTGCTGCTGCGCCAACTCGGCCTGCCCTACCAGCGCTCGACCACGGATCAGCGTGAGCGCGGCCGCGTGGTGCAGTACACCTCCCGGCGCCGAGCGGGCCATGGGTGGTTCGGCGCGGAGGTGGAGGCCGGCGAGCGGATCGAGGATCCGAGCCCGCTCGAGGACTTTCTCACCGGGAGGTGGAACGGGTACAGCCATGCGTGGGGTCGGATCTGGCGCACCCCGATCGAGCACGAGCCCTGGCCGCTGCACACCGCGCGGGCCAGGTGTGATCCGGCCGCGTTGTTCGCCGCGAACGCACTACCGCACCCGCACGCGCCACCGGTGGTGCACTTCTCCCCACTGGTGCACGTGCGCATCGGGATGCCCCGGCCGCTGTGAGACGGTCCTATCCGGCCCGCGGCGCGAGCCAGTTCAACGGCCCGCTCGGTCACGCCTACCGGATTGCCCGGGATGCACGTGGGGCACCCCTGACGCACAACTGCCCACGCTGGTCCGCATGATGAGTCGGATCGAAGAAGCCGACGTGTTGGACGACTACGCCGATTCGGTCCAGCCGTTGGCTGATGCACTGGTCGCCGATGCGGGCCGGCGGCGGATGTTGCACGGTCATGCACTGGGACACGCACTGCATCCCCTGCTCAGCGACGCACCGATCGGCGCCTGGCTCAGCACGGCGGTGCTGGACGTGACCGGCGGCGCCCGCGCCCGCCCCGCCGCCAGGCGACTGCTGGGCTTCGGCATCCTGGCAGCGCTGCCGACCGCGATCACCGGGTGGGCCGAGTGGGCCGGCACCGACACCCGCAGCCGGCGGGTGGGCCTGGTACACGCCGGCGCCAACTCGGTGGCCCTCGGGCTGCACGCTGCCTCCTGGTTGCTGCGCCGCCGCGGTCGTCACGGTGCCGGTGTGGCGCTCAGCGTGCTCGCCAATGGCGCCCTGGCAGCCGCAGGTCAACTCGGGGGCCATCTGACGGTGGCCCGCAAGGTGGGGTCACGTCACGAGCATTTCGACCACGGCTGATCCGGTGGCGGTACCGGGCACTTCGATGCGACTAGCCTGTTCCTGCACATCGTTTCGCGGATGACGACGGCTGGAGCCCACCTTGGATGTCCCTTCTCAGAGCGTTCTCGCAGGTCAGGAGACCCTTGAGCCGCGGTACCCACTGGAAGCGGTCCTATGGGACATGGACGGCACCCTGATGGACTCCGAGCCGCACTGGCTCGCCGCTGAGCAGGAACTGTGCGCCGAACACGGGGGAACCTGGGATGAGTCCCTCGCCCTGGAACTGGTGGGGCTGCCCTTGTCGGTCTCGGCCCAGCACCTGCGCGAACGGGCCGGGATCCGCGGCACCACCGAGGAGATCGTGCAGACCCTGCTGGACCGGGTCACCCTCCGGGTCGCGGACGGCGGCATCCCATGGCGACCCGGGGCGGCCGAACTCCTGCACGAACTGCGCGCCCGGCGCGTGCCGTTGGCACTGGTCACGATGTCGTACGCGCAACTGGCCGAGGTGTTCATCGACTCCCTGCCCGAGGGCACCTTCTCCGCCGTGGTCACCGGTGACACCGTCAGCAACGGAAAGCCGCACCCCGAGCCCTATCTCACTGCGATGGACCGGCTGGGCGTCAGCGCCGCCGGCTCGATCGCGATCGAGGACTCCGTCCCGGGGCTGACCGCCGCGCAGGCCTCAGGCGCCTGCACCATCGGGGTTCCGGCGCTGCTGCCCATCCCCGCCGCACCCGGGAGGGTCCTGCTGGACACCCTCGAGGGGGTATCGGTACACCACCTGCGCCAGATCCTCACCGCCTGCCGGCAGCGCCGGTGAGGATGCCCGGAAGCACCAGGCGGGGATGAGACGCTCACGCACCCGGGGCTGGCGGATCGGGCGGATCGCGGGAACGCCGCTGATCCTCGGGCCCGGTTCGGTGGTGCTCGGGGCGGTGCTGTATGTGCTCTTCCTGCCCACCTTCCAGGCGCTGCTCGGCGACTCGCCGCGGACCTATCTCATCGCGGCGCTGCTGCCGGCGGGTCTGCTGGCTTCGATCCTGGTCCACGAGGTGGCTCATGGGCTCACCGCCCGGCTCTACGGGGTGCCCGTGACCGAGTACGTGCTCACCCTGTGGGGCGGGCACACCGCCTTCGACCACGGCCTGGACCGGCCGGGCCGCTCGGCTGTGGTCTCGGTGGCCGGACCGGCCGCGAACGCCCTGATCGCCGGGCTCATGTGGATACCGATCACAGCCGGCCGGGGAAGCGACGCCGATGTGATGCTCTCCGCGGTGGTGTACGTCAACGCCGTCCTGGCGGCGTTCAACCTGCTCCCGGGCCTGCCGATGGACGGGGGCCGGATCCTGGAGGCGGCGGTCTGGAAACTCACCGGCAACCGCGCCAGCGGCACGATGGTGGCCGCCCGTGGCGGCCAGGTGCTGGCCCTGGGGGTGGCCCTCTGGGGCCTGTGGCCGTTGCTGCTGGGCGCAGCCGGCACGTTCCGCCTGGTCTGGGCAGTGCTGATCGCCGGGGTGTTGTGGTTCGGTGCGCAGGCCGAGGTGCGCCGGGCCAAGGCCCAACGAGCCACCGCCGGAGTGGATCTGAGCGCCCTGGTGCAACCGGCGCTCGTGCTGCCCGAGACCACCAGCCTGACCGACTGGGACCGCGCCGGCGGGGGCCACACGGTGACCGTGCTGACCGCCGCCGACGGCGCCCCGACCGGACTGGTCCAGCACCAGGCCGCCGCTTCGGTGCCCGCGCCGTCCCGGCCGTACACCACGCTCGGCGCCGTCTCGGTGCCGGTGCCCCCGGTGGCGGTGATCTCCACCACCCGCGGAAGTGAGGCGGTCGCCCAGGTCGCCAGGGCTGCACAGGCAGGTGCCGGCACGATCGTCGTGCTCGGCGCGCCGGCGAGCGGGCGGACCGGCATCCGCGGGGTGCTCGACGTGAAGCACGTCATCGACGCGCTGGGCGCGTAGACTCACCGGCCGTGAGCCACGACATCCCTACCGGAGCCCAGGTCCGCCGAGGCCTGCTGCGACCGGGCGACAAGGTGCAACTGACCGACCCCAAGGGACGGCTGAGCACCATCGTGCTCGAGACCGGCAAGGTCTTCCACACCCACCGGGGCTCCTTCGCCCACGACGAACTGATCGGTGCGCCCGAGGCCAGCGTGGTCACCACCAGTGGCGGGGTGGCCTACCTGGCGCTGCGACCACTGCTGAGTGACTACGTGCTGTCCATGCCCCGTGGTGCCGCGGTGATCTACCCCAAGGACGCCGCGCAGATCGTCACCCAGGCCGACATCTACCCCGGGGCGCGCGTGGTGGAGGCCGGGGTGGGTTCGGGGGCGCTGACCCTGTCGCTGCTGCGGGCGGTGGGTGATCACGGTTCGCTGCTGTCGGTGGAGCGTCGCGCCGACTTCGCCGAGATCGCCCAGGGCAACGTGACCGACTTCTTCGCCGGTGACCACCCCGCGTGGGAACTGGCGGTAGGGGACCTGGCCGAGGTGTTGCCCGAGCGCGCCGAACCGGGCTCGGTGGACCGGATCCTGCTGGACATGCTGGCGCCGTGGGAGAACCTGGAGGTGTGCGCCGTCGCGCTCGCCCCCGGTGGGGTACTGCTGGCCTATGTGGCCACCGCCACCCAACTCTCCCGGCTGGCCGAGGACCTGAAGGCCGACGGGCGGTTCACCGAGCCGGTGGCCTGGGAGTCGATGGTGCGCGGCTGGCACCTGGAGGGCCTGGCGGTGCGGCCCGAGCACCGCATGATCGGCCACACCGGATTCCTGCTCACCACCAGGGCGGATGGCACCGGGCACCCCGGCACCGCTGCGCCGTCGTCGTCCGGCGCCGGGGGCCTACTCCGAACCGGCGGCCGACTTCGACGAGGCCGCTCTCTCCGCTGACCTGGCCGAGCGGGACCTGAGCGCGAAGCGACTGCGCAAGGTGCGCCGCGAGCAGCGCCGGCGCGCGGCCGCCGCCGACTCCCCGAACCCACCGGAAGAACGATCCGGTGCCGGGGCCGACCCAGCCCCAGCCCCTGACCAAGACCCAGCCCCCTGATCAGGGTGCGGCCACCAGGCCGACTCCGCTGCGACGTCGTCGTCGGTCCTGGCTTACAGTGGTGACCAGGAGGTTTCGATGCCCTCAGTGGACACCGGTGGGGCGCCCTCGGGGCGCGAGCGTGAACTGCGCCAGCAGGCGATCGACCTCGCCGGCAAGAACGAACGCCTGGTCGAGGCACTGAGCGCTGCGCGTTCCCAACTGGTGGAGTTGCGCACCCAACTGGAGGAGATGAGCAAGCCGCCGGGGTCCTATGCACTGTTCGTGCGCGCGCACTCCGACGGCACCGCCGATGTGATGTCCGCCGGCCGCAAGTTGCGGCTCGGGGTCTCACCCTCGGTGGCCCTGGAGGAGTTGACCCTGGGCCAGGAGGTGCAACTGAACGAGGCGATGACCGTGGTCGGCGTCGGCGGGTTCGAGCCGGCCGGGGAACTGGTCACGGTCCGGGAGATGCTCGACAAGGACCGGGCTCTGGTGCTGGGCCGCTCCGATGAGGAGCGCGTGGTGCGACTGGCCGGGTCGCTGCAGGACGAGCACGTACGGGTGGGGGACACCCTGACCGTGGACGGGCGCACCGGGTTCGCCTTCGAGCGAATCCTGCGTTCGGACGTGGAGGACCTGGTGCTGGAGGAGGTCCCGGACGTGGACTACTCCGACATCGGTGGCCTGGCGGCCCAGATCGACCAGATCCGGGACGCCGTGGAGCTGCCGTTCGCCCACCCGGAACTGTTCCGCGCGAACACGGTCTCAAACCCCCCAAGGGGCTGTTGCTGTACGGCCCGCCCGGGTGCGGAAAGACCCTGATCGCCAAGGCGGTGGCCACCTCGCTGGCCAGGACCGCCACCGCCCAGGACGCCGAAACCGACGCCGCCGGTCGGGCGCGGTCCTACTTCCTCAACGTCAAGGGCCCCGAACTGCTGAACAAGTTCGTCGGGGAGACCGAGCGGCACATCCGCCTCATCTTCTCCCGGGCCCGGGAGAAGGCCTCCCAGGGGATCCCGGTGGTGGTGTTCTTCGATGAGATGGAGTCGCTGTTCCGCACCCGCGGCACCGGGGTGTCCTCGGACGTGGAGACCACGATCGTGCCCCAGTTGCTCAGCGAGATCGACGGTGTGGAACGGCTGGAGAACGTCATCGTGATCGGTGCCTCCAACCGGGAGGACATGATCGACCCGGCGATCCTGCGGCCCGGGCGGTTGGACGCGAAGGTCAAGATCGAACGACCCGACGCCGAGGCCGCGCGGGACATATTCAGCAAGTACCTCACGGCCGACCTGCCGATCCACCCCGACGACCTGGCCGAGCACGACGGCAACGCGGACTGTGCCGTGGCGGCGATGATCGAGCAGGTGGTGGGCAGGATGTACGCCACCGAACCGCACAACCAGTTCCTCGAGGTCACCTACGCCAGCGGGGACAAGGAGATCCTGTACTTCAAGGACTTCAACTCCGGGGCGATGATCGCCAACGTGGTGGACCGGGCCAAGAAGAAGGCCATCAAGGACCTGCTCGCCTCCGGGGTGCGGGGCATCCGCGTGGAACACCTGCTGGACGCCGCGATGGAGGAGTTCAAGGAGAACGAGGATCTGCCCAACACCACCAACCCCGACGACTGGGCGCGGGTCTCGGGCAAGAAGGGTGAGCAGATCGTGTTCATCCGCACGATCGTTCAGCACAAGGGTTCACCCGAGGCCGGCCGCACCATCGAGTCCGTGCGCCCCACCGGCCAGTACCTCTAGCCGCGCAGCGCAGCCGACCGGCGGGGCCACTTAGGCTGGGTGGGTGAGTGTGCGGCGGATCGTGGGCATGGAGACCGAGTTCGGCATCATGGGCGACAGTCCCGGGCTGAACCCGATGCTGATGTCGGCCCAGGTGGTCACCGCCTACGCCCGGCACGCGCTCCCGGAAGGCACCTCACCGCGGTGGGACTACTCCGATGAGGATCCGCTCAACGATGCCCGGGGCTGGCGGCTGGAGCGCGGGGCGGCCCATCCGAGCCAACTCACCGATACCCCTGGATCCGAGGCGAGCGGGGCCGCTTTGGCGGCACACTTGCCGGCCATCCGGGAGCAGCGCCGCGGCGCGCCGGAGCCGGATCAGGGGCTGGTGGCCAACGCCGTGCTGACCAATGGAGCCAGGTTCTATGTCGACCACGCCCACCCGGAGTACTCCGGACCCGAGACCACCGGACCGCTGGCAGCGCTGACCTGGGACCGGGCCGGCGACGAGATCGCGCTGCGAGCCAGCAGGTTGCTCGCCCAGATCCCCGGCATGCCCACTGTGACCCTGTACAAGAACAACACCGATGGCAAGGGTGCGAGCTACGGCACCCACGAGAACTACCTGGTGGACCGCCGGGTGCCCTTCGGTGACATCGTGGACTACCTCACCCCGTTCCTGGTGACCCGGCAGATCTTCTGCGGTGCGGGCCGGGTGGGCCTTGGTCAGCATGGCGAGAACCCCGGTTACCAGATCTCCCAGCGGGCCGACTTCATCGAGGCGGAGGTCGGCCTGGAGACGACCCTGCGCCGCCCGATCATCAACACCAGGGACGAACCGCACGCCGATCCCCGCGACTACCGGCGCCTGCACGTGATCATCGGTGACGCCAACCTGGTCCAGGTGTCGAATTACCTGAAGCTCGGGACCACCGCGCTCCTGCTCTGGCTGCTGGAGACCGGGCAGGTCCCGCTGGAACTGTCCGCGCTCCGACTGGCCGACCCGGTCGCGGCGGTCCGCACGATCAGCCGGGACCTGACCCTGGGGGAGAAAGTGGACCTGGAGGATGGCCGCAGCATGACCGCGGTACAGATCCAGCAGATCTACGCGGACGTGATCGGGGCGGCGCTGCACGAGCGCGGCCGGGTCGATGAGCAGACCCGGGACGTCCTGGTGCGATGGCGCGAGGTGCTGTCCAGGCTGGCCACCGACCCGGCCCAGTGCGCCCGGGAGGTGGAGTGGGTGGCCAAACTCCGCCTGCTGGAGGGCATGCGCGCCCGCCGGGGGACGGACTGGGACGACCACCGCCTGGCCGCGATGGATCTGCAGTGGTCCGATCTACGCCCGGAGAAGGGTGTCTACGCCCGCCTGGCCGCAGCGGGGGGAGTGGAGATCCTGGTCGACGACCAGCAGGTGGAGCACGCCATCGCCAACCCTCCGTCGGACACCCGGGCCTACTTCCGCGGCGAGACGCTCCGGCGGTACGGTCCCCAGGTGGAGGCGGCGAACTGGGACGCGGTGGTCTTCGACCTGCCCGGCCGGGCACACCTGACGCGGGTGCCGACCTCCGACCCCTACCGGGGCAGTGCCGAGCACGTGGGTGATCTGCTGGCTGCGCACCCGCGGGCGGAGGATCTGATTGCCGCACTCGGCAATCCATGACGCCGGGGCGAGCCCGCGCGTCGTAGGATCGAGGCAACAGTTCTCCCGGCATAACTAGGAGGCATCGGTGGCCCGCCAGTTCGAGCAGAAGCGCCCGTCCGACCCGCCCGACGACGACGTACCCACTCCGGCCCCGACCGGCGCGGGTGCCCGCGCACAGGATGCCGAGGTCGATGCGCTCCTCGATGAGATCGATGAGGTGCTGGAGACCAACGCGGAGACGTTCGTTCGCGGCTTCGTGCAGAAGGGCGGCCAGTGACCGGCGCAGCCGGGGACCGGCTGCCGGCGGTCTACACCCGTCCGGGCAGCGCCTCGTTCACTGAATTCCTGGCTGAGGCGGCACCCGAACTCCTTCCCGGGCGACGCTATGCCGGGCAGGAACTGGACGTGGCTTCGCTACCGGCCCCCCACGCCACCACCATCGTCGCGCTGACCTACCCCGGTGGTGTGGTGATGGCCGGGGACCGGCGCGCCACGATGGGTTCCCAGATCTCGCACCGGCGGATGGAAAAGGTGTTCTCCGCCGACGAGTTCTCCGCGATCGGGATCGCCGGCACCGCCGGCCTCGCAGTGGAACTGGTGCGCCTGTTCCAACTCGAGTTGGAGCACTTCGAGAAGATCGAGGGTGCGCTGTTGTCGTTGGAGGGGAAGGCGAACCGGCTGGCCACGATGGTCCGTTCCAACCTCCCCCTGGCACTGCAGGGTCTGGCCGCGATCCCGCTGTTCGGCGGCTACGACCAGGGCGAGGGGACCGGTCGGATCTTCTCCTACGACGTCGTCGGCGGGCGGTATGAGGAACGTGACTACCACGCCGTCGGATCCGGCGGGGTCTACGCCCGCGGTTCACTGAAGAAGCTCTGGCAACCCGACCTCGATCCCGACGCCGCGGTGCGTACCGCGCTGCGGGCCCTGGTCGACGCGGCGGATGACGACTCGGCAACGGCCGGCCCGGACCTGCTGCGCAAGATCTACCCGGTCGTGGTGCGCATCGACGTCGAGGGGTTCACCCGGATCCCGGCGCCGGACCTGGGCCGACACGCCGAGGAGATCAACGCCCGGCTCGCCGAGACCGAGGAAGGAGACCGGTCATGACGCAGGCGTACTACGTCTCCCCGGAACAACTGATGAAGGACCGGGCGGACTTCGCGCGCAAGGGCATCGCGCGCGGCCGCTCGGTGGTGGCACTGGGCTACGTCGGCGGGATCGCCTTCGTCACCGAGAACCCCTCCAGGGCATTGCACAAGATCTCCGAGATCTACGACCGGATCGCCTTCGCCGCGGTGGGCAAGTACAACGAGTTCGAGAACCTGCGGGTGGCCGGGATCCGCTACGCGGACCTGCGTGGCTACTCCTACGACCGCACCGACGTCAACGCCCGGGGCCTGGCCAACGCCTACGCGCAGAGCCTGGGGGCGGTGTTCACCACCGAGTCCAAGCCACTGGAGGTCGAGATCGCCGTCGCCGAGGTAGGCGCGGATCAGGACACCGACCAGATCTACCGGCTCTCCTACGACGGGTCGGTCAGCGACGAGCACGGCTTCGTGGTCATGGGTGGTGCGGCGGACCGGCTCGGCCGGATCGTGGCCGAGCAGTGGCGCACCGGCCTGGAGCTGAGCGAGGTGATGCGCCTGGCGGTGAGCGCCCTGGGCAGTCCGGATGCGGAGGTCGAGGAGGGCGGGAAACGGCGCCGGATACCCGCTACCGGCCTGGAAGCGGCCGTATTGGACCGGACTCGGCTCCGCCGGGCGTTCCGTCGGCTCGATGCGAGTGCCCTGGAATCGTTGCTGAACGAATGACCGCGCGCATCTTCGGCCTGGAGACCGAGTTCGGCATCACCTCGGACACCACCTCGGGACGCACGCCGTCGGCCGAGGAGATCGCCCGGTACCTGTTCCGCAAGGTAGTGGCCTGGGGCCGGTCGTCGAACGTGTTCCTGGGCAACGGTGCGCGCCTGTACCTCGATGTGGGGTCCCACCCCGAGTACGCCACGGCCGAGTGTGATGACCTCCGCCAGCTCCTCATTCAGGACAAGGCCGGCGAGCAGATAATGGTCGGGCTGTTGGCCGACGCCCAGGAACGGATGGCCGCCGACGGTATCGACGGCACCATCCACATGTTCAAGAACAACCTGGACTCGGCGGGGAACTCCTACGGGTGCCACGAGAACTACCTGATCCGGCGGCGCTCGGACTTCAGCCGTACCGCCCACGCGCTCATCCCGTTCCTCATCACCCGCCAGATCCTCACCGGCGCCGGGCACGTGCTGCCCGGGAGCGGTGGGGCCCGGTACTGCTTCTCCCAGCGTGCCGACCACATGTGGGAGGCGACCAGCTCGGCCACCACCAGGTCCCGCCCGATCATCAACACCCGGGACGAACCGCACGCCGACGCCGACCTGTACCGCCGCCTGCACGTGATCAGCGGGGACTCCTCGATGTCCCAGACCACCACGATGCTCAAGGTGGGCATGACCGACCTGATCCTGCGGATGCTGGAAGCCGGGGTGATCCTGCGTGACTTCACCTTCGCCAACCCGGTGCGGGCGATCCGCCAGATCTCCCACGACCTGACCACCTCCACCCAGGTTCCGCTGGCGCACGGCACCACGGCCAGTGCCCTGGAAGTTCAGGAGTACTACCTGGAGCGCACCCGCACCTACCTGTCCGAGAGCGACCAGCACGGCCCCTACGACGGCTGGGTGCTGGACCTGTGGTCGCGTGGGCTGGAGGGGTTGCGCACCGGGAACCTCGAACCGGTTGAGACCGAACTCGACTGGGTGATCAAGAAACGGCTCCTGGACCGGTACCTGGCCGGGAAGAACCTGCCGCTGACCGACGCCCGGGTGAGCCGGCTGCTGCTGGCCTATCACGACATCTCACCGCGGCACGGGTTGTTCCCGAAACTGGAGGCCCGCGGCCTGGCCGCCACGATGGTCTCGGTGGAGGAGGTGGAGACGGCGACCACCACACCGCCGCAGACCACCCGGGCCAAGCTCCGGGGCGACTTCGTCCGTGCCGCAACCGAGCGCCGCCGGGATTTCACCGTGGATTGGGTGCACCTGAAACTGAACGACTACTCCGGCCGCACGGTGCTGTGCAAGGACCCGTTCCGCTCCTCCGATGAGCGGGTGGACCGGTTGATCGCCAGCATGGATGAGGCCCACCCGGGTCCGATGCCGGTGATCTGAGGCAGTGGCTCGGGAGCCGTAGACTCTGGATCTGTGTTGCCATCCCGCCGAACCGTCCTGAGTGCGCTGAGCCTGGCCACGCTCGGTGCGGCCGTGGCCTGCCGGCAGGAACCGGATCCGGAGTCTGACGGCGAGGTCTGGGTTTCCGGGGAGTTCGGCACGATGCCCCGGGTCGACTTCGAGACGCCATTGAGCATTTCGGCGCCCTACACCGAGGAGATCATCACCGGCGAGGGAACCGAACTGCGCGATGCCGCCGCGGTGATGCTGTCCTACCTCGCCATCGACGCGGTGACCGGGGAGACGATCAGGGAGAACTACCAGGAGTCCCCGGAGATCATGGTGCTCGGTGAGGACGCCGGGGTGTTGCATGCCGAACTCCTCGGACGCACCGAGGGTTCGCGGTTGCTCCGGGTGGAACTTGGTACCCGGGAACGGCCCAACCCCACCGTGCTGGTGTACGACATCCGCCACACCACCGCCTGGGGCGAACCGGTTCCGGCACCCAAGAACGACGACCAGACCCCGCAGGTCGGTACCGACGACGACGGGATCCCCGTGGTGCAGGTACCTGATGCCGACCCACCGGCGGACCTGCAGGTGGTTCCGGTACTGCGTGGTGACGGCCCCCAGGTCCGCGACGGGCAGGCCGTCACGGTGCGCTACTCCACCTACTCCTGGAGCACCGGCGAGATCACCGACACCCTCTGGGGGGAGGGCATGTTGCCCACCACGATCCCCTTCACCGGCCTGATCCCGGCTTGGCAGAACGGGCTGGTCGATGAGCAGGTCGGATCCCGGTTGATCCTGGTGACGCCCCCGGAACTGGCGTTCGGCACCGAGGCGCTGGTGTTCCTCATCGATGTGCTCGCGGTCTCGGCGATGGAGGAGAACGGCGAGGACCCCGAGGACGGCGAGAACGGCGGCGAGAACGGCGGCGAGGACGGCGGCGAGGACGGCGAGAACGGCGGCGAGGACGGCGGCAACGAGGAGGAGGACACCGGATGAGCGTGGCGCTACGGGTGATCCCGTGCCTGGATGTGGACGGCGGACGGGTGGTCAAGGGGGTGAACTTCGCCAATCTGCGCGATGCGGGCGACCCCGTCGAACTCGCCAAGCGGTACGTGGCCGAGGGGGCTGACGAGTTGACGTTCCTGGACATCTCGGCCTCCACCGAGGACCGGGCCACAACCGTGGACGTCGTCAGCACCACCGCAGAGGAGGTGTCGGTGCCGTTGACGGTCGGCGGTGGCGTGCGCACCGTCACCGACGTGGATGCGCTGCTGCGCGCTGGAGCGGACAAGGTCGGGGTGAACACAGCCGCGACCCAGCGTCCGGAGTTGATCGAGGAGATCGCGCAGCGGTTCGGGTCCCAGGTGCTGGTGCTGAGCGTGGACGCCCGTCGGTCGCCCGAGGGGACCACGACCGGATCTGGGTTCGAGGTCACCACTCATGGCGGGCGGCGCGGCACCGGCATCGACGCGGTGACCTGGGCGGTGCGGGCGGCCGAATCAGGGGTGGGGGAGATCCTGTTGAACTCCATGGACGCCGACGGCACCACAGCCGGATTCGACCTGGAGATGACGACGGCGGTGCGTGAGCGGGTCAGCGTCCCGCTGATCGCCTCCGGAGGCGCCGGCAGCGTCGAGGACTTCGTTGCGGTCGCCCACTGCGGAGTCGATGCGGTGCTGGCGGCCAGCGTCTTCCACTACGGCAGCCTCACGATCGGTCAGGTCAAGGACGCCTTGGCCGGGGCCGGGTTCACCGTGCGTCGCTGACTGCAGATCACTGCTCACAGCGTCGGCTGCTGCGCTGCGACCGCGACGACGTCGACGTCGGCTTGCTCGGCGCGACCGGTCAGGTACAGCGCGAGTTCCACCGGATCGCCGGTGACGGCGATGCTGTGCCGTGCGCGGCGCACCACCGCCCTGGGTCCACCGGGCACCACCAGCACCATCCCGGTGCGGTCCCGGGTCTGGGTGGTCCTGCCTGCCCGGCGGACCTGCACCCATAGGGTAGACAACTGTTCCGGCGCCAGATCGCGCGGCTGAACCGGCCCGTCGGCGCGGCGGACATCCTCGTGATGCACCACGTACTCCAGCAGGTGGATCGCATCCCCGGCCAGTGCCATCGGGTTCCAGGCGGCAGGCTCGGCCAGGAACCGATCCAGCAATCCCTCGTAAGCCTCCGGATCGGCATGGGCCTCACCCAACTCCATGGTGCGGGTGCCCGCATCGGTCAGTCCGGGCAGGAGTCCGGCGAGGAACTGTCCCGGGCGGTGCAACCGCAGGTACAGGTGGGCGGCCAGGTGGCGGCTTCGCCACCCCTCGCACAGGGTGGGGGCGTCGGGGCCAACCGCCCGCAGTGTGTTCGCCAACTCGCGCTGCTCCCAGCGATACCAGTCCATCCCTCACGATCGCACAACAGGACCCACGTCACAGTGTCGTTGTACATGGCGGTAGAGGGCGTGTGGGACGATGGTGCGCACATCACCATCGAGGAGCAGACCCCGTCATGGCAGGACCGCCTGAGGCAGCAAGCTCTCGGGCGTACGCACTTCCCGGTGGCGCGCTGCGCCGCTCGCTGCTGCTGATCGGCCGGGGAATCGCGTCGCAGAAACGCACGTTCGCCGTCGCTATCACCGCCAGCGCCGTCTACGGGGCCGCACTGGTGGGCTCGGGATGGGCACTTGGTCAGATCACCGACTCCGTGGTGGTACCGGCACTGTCCGGGTCCGCCGTCCCGACAGCCCGCATCTGGATCGCGGGTCTGGTGCTCCTCGGCATCGGCCTGGTCACCGCCCTGAGTGTGGCGCTCCGCCGCGTCTTCGCCGGGCGGGGCACCATGGATGTGCAGGCCGGTCACCGCCGCCTGGTCACCCGGCAGTACCTGCGCCTGCCGATGAGTTGGCACCGGCGGCACCCGGCTGGACAGTTGCTCTCCAACGCCAACGCCGACGCCGAGGCCGCCGGCGGGGTGTTCCAGGCCCTGCCGTTCGCGCTGGGCGTGCTGGTGATGATCGCCATCGCCTCGGCCGCGATGCTGATCGCTGATCCGGTCACGGGGCTGATCGGGGTGGCGGTGCTCCCGATGGTGCTGGTGCTCAACGCCGTCTACCGGCGCTTCGTCAACCCAGCCGTCACCGAGGTGCAGCATCAGCGAGCGGTGGTCGCCGACTCCGCGCACGAGAGCTTCGAGGCCGCCGCCGTCGTCAAGGCGCTAGGTACCGAGGCGCTGGAGGAGGAGCGGTTCGCCGCGGCAGCAGACGACCTGCGGGCGGCGAACGTGCGCGTCGGTCGGATCCGTTCGGTGTTCGATCCCGCGATCGAGTACCTGCCCGCCCTGGCCACGCTGGGGGTGCTGGCCGTGGGTGCGGTCCGGATCGAGGCAGGCCTGATGAACACCGGCGGGGTGGTCACCACCGCGTACCTGCTGACCATCCTGACCTTCCCGGTACGGGCCATCGGGTTCGTGCTCGGTGACCTGCCGCGGTCCCTGGTCGGGCACGCCCGGATCTCCCGGGTGGTGGACGCCCGCGGGTACCTGAGCGAGGGCACCGGTGTGCTCACCGCCGGTGGTGGGATGCACCTGTCCGCCGAGTGCGTGACACTGACGGTGCCGCGCCGCGACGCGGACGGCTCGGCCGGTACCCAGGACCTGCTCAAGGACGCCTCCTTCACCGTCGAGCCCGGCCAGATCCTCGCGGTGGTCGGTTCCACGGGTTCGGGCAAGTCCACGCTGGTGGACCTGCTCGCCCGGCTCAGCGACCCCACCTCCGGGGTGGTGCGCTACGACGGCCTCGACGCCCGCGAGGTGTCCACCGCCCATCGCACCGGGGCGGTGGCCCTGGTGTCCCAGCAGGCATTCGTGTTCGAGGACACGGTCCGTAACAACGTCACCCTCGAACAGTCGTCGGCATGGACCGACGAGCACGTGTGGTCCGCACTGGAAGTGGCACGCGCCGACGGGTTCATCAAGGACCTGCCCGAGGGCCTGGACACGGTGATCGGCGAGCGCGGCTCCAGCCTCTCCGGGGGGCAGCGCCAGCGCCTCGCGATCGCCCGCGCCCTGATCCGCCGCCCCCGGCTGCTGATCATGGACGATGCCACCTCGGCGGTGGACCCCATGGTGGAGCAGCAGATCCTGCGCGGCCTGGGTGAGCACGTGGGCGGTGTCAGCGTGGTGCTGGTGGCCTACCGCACCGCGAGCATCGCGATGGCCGACTCCGTGCTGCACCTCGAGCGCGGGCAGGTGGTGGATCGGGGCACCCACGCCGAACTGCTCACCCGCGATGCCGGCTACCGCCAGATCGTCACCGCCTACCAGGTGCAACGCCAGGAGCGCGAGGGGGAGGGGGAGTGACCATGAACGAGCAGAGAGCCTCCGCACGCATCTCCGAGGCCTCCGAACTCGGTGTCTTCGGCACCGTCGCCGAAGGGATCCGACTCTCCCCGGCCATGCGCGTCGGAATCGGGTTCACCCTGGCCCTGGCCCTGGTGGCCACTGCGGGTCGCCTGATCGTGCCGCTGGCGGTGCAACGCACCACCGATGCCGGCATCCTGGCCCCGGGCGGGGTGGACGTGGGCCTGGTGATGCGCCTGTGCGCGATCGCCGCGGTTGGACTGCTGCTGACCGGAGCGTGCACGTCCTGGGTGAACTACCGGCTGTTCCGCGCAGCGAGAGGGTGGCCTGGCCCAACTACGCGTTCGCGCCTTCCGGCACATCCACGATCTGTCCTCCCTGACCCAGAACACCGAGCGCCGCGGGTCGCTGGTCTCCCGGGTCACCTCGGATGTGGACACGATCTCGCTGTTCGTGCAGTGGGGCGGGTTGATGCTCATCCTGTCCTCGCTGCAGATCCTCGGGGCCACCGTGGTGATGCTGGTCTACTCCTGGCAACTCACCCTGCTGGTCTGGGCCGCGTTCGTGCCGATGATGCTGTTGGCGCCGCGGGCGCAGAAGGCCCTCTCCAAGGCCTACGGCGAGGTTCGGGTACGCGTCGGTGCCATGCTGGCTGCGGTCTCCGAGGCGGTCGTGGGTGCCTCCACCATCCGCGCCTACGGGGCGGGTGAGCGGACCAGGGGCCGCATCGAGCAGGCCATCACCAGCCACCGCGACGCCGCGGTACGCGCCCAGACCTACGCCTCGATCGCCTTCTCCTCCGGGGTGCTGCTGTCCTCGGTCGCGCTCGGCGGGGTCGTGGTGGCCGGGGTGTACCTGGGACTGGACGGGGGCATCAGCATCGGCGTCCTGCTCGCGTTCCTGTTCCTGGTGCAGATCTTCGTGGGCCCGGTGCAGAGCGCCACCGAGGTGCTCAACGAACTACAGAACGCCGTGGCCGGGTGGCGGCGCGTGATCGCGATCGTGCACACCCCGCTGGATATCGATGAGCCTGCCGAACCCGCTCCGCTCGGGCCGCGCGGCCCGGCGGCCCTGAACTTCACCGACGTGAGTTTCGCCTATCCCGGTGGTGACCCCGTGCTGACCGGCATCAACTTGGACATTCCGGCTGGGGCCCGGGTGGCGATAGTGGGGGAGACCGGTTCGGGCAAGACCACCCTGGCCAAACTCCTCACCAGGTTCATGGATCCGGCCACCGGCACGGTGAGCCTGGACGGGGTGGACCTGCGCCGGATCGCGCTGGCCGATCTGCGCCAGCGGGTGGTGATCGTGCCCCAGGAGGGGTTCCTCTTCGACGGCACCATCGCCGAGAACGTCGCGTACGGACGCACCCGCGCCGGCGCCGAACGGGTCGCCGCCGCGATGAGGGACCTGGGCCTGGACGACTGGCTGGCCACCCTGCCCCACGGGGTGCACACCGACGTGGGCCAGCGGGGGGAGTCCCTGTCCGCCGGGGAGCGCCAGCTGGTCGCGATCGCCCGCGCCTACCTGGCCGATGCGGACGTGCTGATCCTGGATGAGGCGACCTCCGCCGTCGACCCTGCCACCGAGGCCCGGATCAGCCGGGCGCTGGCCTCCCTGACCGCCGGACGCACCTCGGTGGCCATCGCGCACCGGCTGTCCACCGCCGAGGCAGCCGATCTGGTGGTGGTGGTCGACGCCGGACGGATCGTGGAGTTCGGGCCGCACAACGAACTGGTGCAGGCCGGCGGCCGGTACGCCGACATGTACGCCTCCTGGGTGGTGCAGAGCAGTTGAGCGCGGGCGTGGAAGACCGCCGCGGGCGTGGGAGGATGACACCGTGCCTGAAGAATCCCCCGCAACGCTGGCGCCCGAGGTCGCCGCGCGATTGAAACGAGACGACCAGGGCCTGGTGGCCGCCGTCATCCAGGAGGAGAGCACCGCACGGGTGCTGATGGTCGGCTGGATGGACGATGAGGCCCTGCATCGCACCCTCACCTCCGGGCGGGTGACGTTCTGGTCCCGCTCCCGCGGCGAGTACTGGCGCAAGGGTGACACCTCGGGCAATGTCCAGGAAGTGCGCGGGGTGGAACTGGACTGTGACGGCGACGCGCTGCTGGTGCAGGTACGCCAGCACGGCCCGGCCTGTCACACCGGTACCCACAGTTGCTTCGACGCCGGCGGTGCACTCTCGGCGGTGCGGGCATGAACGCGCCCGCCCCGGGCACACCCAATTCGCCCACCGACCTGCCCTGGGGCCACACCTGGCCGACCCGGGAGGACTTCCTGACGATGGCTGCCGACCACCGAAGGGTGATCCCGGTGGTTCGCAGGCTGCTGGCCGACGACGTGACCCCGGTGGGCCTGTACCGCCGGCTCAGCGCGGGACGGGAGGGCACGTTCATCCTGGAGTCGGCCGGTGCCGACGGGGTCTGGTCGCGCTGGTCCTTCGTGGGCGTCCGGGCCCGGGCGGTACTGACGTGCCACCAGGGCCGGGCCCGTTGGCGCGGTGACGTCCCGGCCGGCATCCCCACCACCGGTCCGGTGCTCGAGGTGCTGCGTGAGGCGCTGGAGAAACTGCACACGCCCGCCATCGAGGGCCTACCGCCGCTGACCGGCGGCCTCGTCGGCTCGATGGGGTGGGACGTGATCCATCAATGGGAGCCCTCATTGCCCGGGCACGCCCCGGACGAGCTCGACGTACCGGAGGTGTGCCTGGGCCTGGTCAGCGACCTCGCCGCCGTCGACCACGCCGGGGGGTCGGTGTGGTTGATCGCCAACGCGATCAACTTCGATGACACCGACGCCCGCGTCGAGGAGGCCTACGACGACGCCGTGGCTCGCCTGGACGCCATGCAGGAGGCCATGGTCGCGCCCGCGCCCGCCCAGCCACTGGTCACCGGTGACGCCGCCGTCGAGCCCGATTTGCGGTTCCGCACCCCCAAGGAGGACTTCCTCTCCGGGGTGCGCACCGCCAAGCAGGCAATCGTGGACGGGGAGGTCTTCCAGGTGGTGTTGTCCCAGCGACTCGACCTGGACAGCCCCGCCGACCCGCTGGACGTCTACCGGGTGCTGCGCACCATCAACCCCAGCCCGTACATGTACTACCTGCACCTGGCCGACACCGAAGGGGAGGACTTCTATGTGGTGGGCTCCTCCCCGGAGACGCTGGTGAAGGTCGAGGGCCGCGAGGTGACCGGGTTCCCGATCGCGGGGTCCAGGCCCAGGGGAGCCACCCCGGCGCAGGACAAGGAACTGGCCGAGGAACTGCTCGCCGACCCCAAGGAACGGTCCGAGCACATCATGCTGGTGGACCTGGCCCGCAACGACCTGGGCCGGGTGTGCCAACCCGGCACGGTCACCGTGGTGGAACTGATGCAGGTGCTGCGCTACAGCCACATCATGCACATGGCCTCCACCGTCACCGGGCATCTGCGGCCCGACGCCACGGCGCTGGAGGCCTTCACCGCCACCTTCCCGGCGGGGACCCTTTCCGGCGCGCCGAAGGCACGGGCGATCGCGCTCATCGACGAGCTCGAACCGGCGCGCCGCGGGATCTACGGGGGTGCGGTGGGCTATTTCGACTTCGCCGGGGACATGGACATGGCGATCGCGATCCGCACCGCCGTGATCAAGAACGGGCGGGCCACCGTGCAGGCCGGCGGTGGGATCGTGGCCGACTCCGACCCCGAGAGCGAGTACGTCGAGTCCCGGAACAAGGCGGCGGCGGCTGTCCGGGCGGTGCAGCGGGCCGCGGGGGTGCGGACCGTGGTGGCCGGGGCGAGGGAATGAGCCGCGGCCGGATGGTCCTGGTGCGGTGCTGCTGGGCGCCGGCGCGTTCGGCCTGAGCCTGCTCACCTGGGTCGGTGCCGAGGCGGTGACGACACTGGGCCCCCAGCCGGTGCGGGTCTCCGGTGCCGGAGCGGCGCCCGTGGTGCCCAGCGCGGCCCTGGTCGTGGTGGTCGCGGGACTGGCCGTGGGTCTGTCCGGCCCGGTGGTGCGGATCCTCGCACCGGCAGCGGCGGCCCTGGCGGCGGTGGTGGCGCTGATCGCCGGGCTCGTGCTGATCGCCGACCCGGACCCGGCGGCGCGCTCGGCGGCCGGGGAGGTCGGCGGGGTCCGGGAGATCACCGGCGCGGCCGAACTGACCGTGTGGCCCTGGGTGGTGGTGGTGCTGCTGGCATCGACCGTCCTGGTGGCCCTGGTGTTGCCGTTCCGGGCCGGTACCTGGGCGCCGGCGGCGGCCAGATATGAGCGCGCTGTGGTGCGTCCCGAGGGTGCTGGGCCGGCCGGGACGCGCGCAAGCGGTGCTGCGACGGACAGGCCACTTCCCGGGCGGACTGGGATGCGCTCAGTAGTGGCCTGGATCCCAGCGCGACCGACGACGATGCGCACAGCGGGCATAGCGGGCACGACGAGCCCGGCGAGCGGGGCGCTGGGCGCGATGCCTCCGGTCGGGAGCGATAGGCTGTGTCCAGCCACATTCCAGGAGGATCTGCACCCATGTCGAACTCGTCCCAGTACCCGCCGTTGCCACCGTCCGAACCGCCGTCGCACGCCCCGCACGCCAACCACGGTGGGACACCGGCGGGTTGGGCGTTGATGGGCGTGTCGGCCGTGGGTGCGGTGATCGTGGCGATCGGGATCATCCTGCCGTCCAACCCGGTGATCCTGGCCGGCGTGATCGTGCTGGTGGTCGGTGCGGTGATCTCACTGGTGCTGCGCGGATTGGGGATGGGTCAACCGAGCCAGCCCGCGAGGCCGGACCCCGATGACGAGTTGGCGCACCTACGCAGCCCCGGTCCGATCGCCGCGAATCGCGCAAGTCCGACCTGCAGGGCGCCCCTCCCGAGGCACCGGAGGCTCACGACGGGAAGTCCCCGGCCGCCCAGGTCCAGTCCGCCGAGGGCGACGGGGGTCAGAACCGGGAGGCCGAGGCGCAGGACGCCGACAGGTAGTCCGACGCTCACGCGTTCCCATCCGGAGGCGTCGGGTCGGGCCCACGGTCATCCACACGACCTCGGGCCCCTACGATGGGACCGGGAGGAGAGTGCAGCGTGACTGTTCTGGAGGAGATCGTGGCAGGGGTCCGTGAGGATCTCGCCGCACGCGAGGCCGACGTGAGCCTCGATGAGCTCAAGCAGCGCGCGGACGCGCGCCCCCCTCGGCGATGCAGGCCCGCGAGGTCATCGCCAAGACCGATGCCGTCACGGTGATCGCCGAGGTCAAGCGGTCCAGCCCGTCCAAGGGCTCCCTGGCGCCGATCGACGATCCGGCGAAACTGGCCGCTGAGTACGAGGCCGGGGGAGCGTGCGTGATCAGCGTGCTCACCGAGTCCCGCCGGTTCGGTGGCTCCCTGGACGACCTGTCCGCAGTACGGGCCGTGGTGGACGTACCGGTACTGCGCAAGGACTTCATCGTCACGCCCTACCAGGTGTGGGAGGCCCGGGCCCACGGTGCCGACGTGGTGCTGCTGATCGTGGCGGCACTGGAGCAGAACGTGCTCACGGCCCTGACCGAGCGGATCCACTCGCTGGGGATGACCGCGCTGGTCGAGGCGCACACCGCCGAGGAGGTGGACCGCGCCGTGGACGCCGGGGCTTCGGTGCTGGGCATCAACGCCCGGAACCTGCACACCCTGGAGGTGGACCGGAACAGGTTCAACGAACTCGCCCCCCTGGTGCCCTCCGGCATCGTCAAGGTCGCGGCTTCGGGTGTGCGAGGGCCGCACGACGTGTTCGAGTACGCCCGCGCCGGTGCCGACGCGGTGCTGGTCGGGGAGGCGCTGGTGACCGGAGAAGATGCCCGGGCGGCGGTGGCGGACATGGTGGCCGCCGGTTCGCACCCGGCCCTGCGTGCGGTCCGGTCCCGATGACCCTGCGGGATCGCGCCGAGCAACTGCGCCTGGCCGTGGGCCCCTACTTCGGTGACTTCGGCGGCCGGTTCGTGGCCGAGGCTCTCATCGCCGCGCTGGACGACCTTTCCGCGGCCTGGGAGAAGGCCAGAACGGAGCCGGACTTCGCCGCCCGGTTGAACGCCCTGCACGCCGACTACACCGGCCGGCCGAGCCCGATCACCGAGGTGCCCCGGTTCGCCGAGCATGCCGGTGGAGTCCGGGTGCTGCTGAAGCGTGAGGACCTGAACCACACCGGCTCCCACAAGATCAATAACGTGCTCGGCCAGGCCCTGCTCACCGAGATGGTCGGCAAGAAGCGCATCATCGCCGAGACCGGCGCCGGGCAGCACGGCGTGGCCACGGCCACGGCGGCTGCCCTGTTCGGCCTGGAGTGCACGATCTACATGGGCGAGGAGGACACCCGGCGCCAGGCGTTGAACGTGGCCCGGATGCGCCTGCTCGGAGCGGAGGTAGTGCCGGTGCGCACCGGCACCCGCACCCTGAAGGACGCGATCAACGAGGCTTTCCGGGACTGGGTCACCAACGTCGAGACCACCAACTACGTCTTCGGAACGGTGGCGGGCCCGCACCCGTTCCCCACCATGGTGCGGGACCTGCAGAAGATCATCGGCACCGAGGCCCGGGCCCAGGTGCTGGAGCGCTACGGGGTACTCCCCGATGCGGTCGTGGCCTGCGTAGGTGGCGGATCGAATGCGATGGGCATCTTCCACGCCTTCCTCGATGATGCTCAGGTGCGCCTGATCGGTTGCGAGGCGGCCGGTGACGGGGTGGACACCGACCGGCACGCTGCCACCATCACCAAGGGCTCACCGGGCGTCTTCCATGGCGCACACTCCTATCTGCTGCAGGACGCCGACGGTCAGACCCTGCCCTCGCATTCGATCTCGGCCGGGTTGGACTACCCGGGGGTTGGCCCGGAGCATTCCTGGCTGGCCGATATCGGGCGTGCGCAGTACCGCCCCATCAGTGACACCGAGGCCATGGACGCCTTCGCGCTGTTGTGCCGCGCCGAAGGCATCATCCCGGCGATCGAGAGCGCCCACGCGTTGGCCGGGGCGTTGCAACTGGGCCCTGAACTGGCCGAGGCGGCCGGCGACGGCTCCGAGGCCACCCTGTTGGTGAGCCTGTCCGGGCGTGGTGACAAGGATGTGGCCACCGCGGCCGACTGGTTCGGCCTGATCGATGAGGAGCCGGACGCCGAATGAGCGCCACCGCTGCTGTACTCGATGCCGCCCGGGCCGAGGGCCGGGCCGCACTGATGGTCTATCTGCCGGTGGGCTACCCGGACCTGGAGGGTTCGATCGCCGCGGCCAAGGCCGCGGTGGCGGCCGGGGCGGACATCATCGAACTCGGACTGCCCTACTCCGATCCGGGCATGGACGGGCCGGTCATCCAGCAGACCGTGTGCAAGCGGCCCTGGACTCCGGCACCCGCACCACCGACGTCCTGCACGCCGTCCGCGAGGTCGCCGCCACCGGCGCCCCCACGCTCGTGATGACGTACTACAATCCGGTGCTGCGGTACGGGCTGCGCGAGTTCGCGCGGGACCTTGCGGCCGCCGGGGGAGCGGGCCTGATCACCCCGGACCTCATTCCCGATGAGGCCCAGGAGTGGATCAGTGCGGCGCAGGAGCATGACCTGGACCGGGTGTTCCTGGTGGCGCCCAGTTCCACCACCGAGCGTCTGGCGATGACGGCGGCGGCGTGCCGCGGCTTCGTCTACGCCGCCTCCACCATGGGGGTGACGGGCGCCCGGGCCGAAGTCGGGGCGCGCGCGGCGGATCTCGTCGCTGCGACCCGCGCCGCCGGTGCGAGCCGGGTGTGTGTGGGCCTTGGGGTCTCCAACGGCGTGCAGGCAGCCCAGGTGGCGGCCTACGCCGACGGGGTGATCGTGGGTTCGGCACTGGTCCGCACCCTGGTCCGCACCGATGGTGACCGGGACGCGGGCCTTGCTGACCTGAGTGCGCTGACCGCTGAGCTCGCCGAGGGCGTGCGCGCGGCTGACCGGTCGCCCGTGAGTCGGGAGCACTGATGGGCCAGTTGCTCGCCACCGCGGGTATCCCGAGTCCCGCTCAGGGGGTCTGGTACCTCGGGCCGTTGCCGTTGCGCGCCTACGCGCTGGCGATCTTGACCGGGATCCTGCTCGCGAGCATCATCACCATCCGGCGATACCGGGCCAGGGGCGGCCCGGACGGGGCGTTCGCGGACATGCTGATCGTCGCCGTCCCGGCGGGCATCATCGGTGCCCGGATCTACCACGTGCTCACCCATTACCCCTCCTACTTCGGGCCCGGTGCGGACCCGCTGGAGGCGCTGTACATCTGGCGCGGGGGTCTGGCGATCATCGGTGCCATCGCCCTGGGCACCCTGGCCGGCTGGCTGGTACTGCGTCGCAAGGGCCTGCGCCTGGCTCCGATGGCCGATGCCATCGCGCCGGCGCTGCTGGTCGCCCAGGCGGTGGGCCGGCTGGGCAACTACTTCAACCAGGAACTCTTCGGTGGTCCCACCGACCTGCCGTGGGGCCTGCAGATCGACGGGCACATCCTGGCCGCGCACGGCCTCGAGGCGGGCACGCTGGTTCACCCGACGTTCCTGTACGAACTCATCTGGAACCTGTTCATGGCGGCGCTGCTGGTGCTGTTGGACCGGCGTCTGCGGCTCGGCGGTGGCCAGGTGTTCGCCCTGTATGTGCTGATGTACGCCTCGGGGCGGTTCTGGATCGAGGGGCTGCGGATGGACCCGGCCCTGGAGTTCGCCGGTATCCGGCTGAACGCCTGGGCTGCCCTCGGCCTGGCGGTGGCGGCGCTGATCGCGTTCGTGGTACTGCGCAGGCGGGGCTCCCACCACGACACGAGTGTGTGGCTGCCGGGGCGCGAGCCCGCGGACGAAGAGGTGGGCGAGGGCCACGACGACGAGGCATCCGGCGACCGCAAGCCGACTCACCACGACGAGGCACCCGGTGACGGCGAGCCGTCACCCGGCGACCAGGGACCGGGTGACGGCGAGTCGTCACCCGGCGACGAGGCACCCGGTGACGGCGGGTCGACAGACGACGACACCGCGGCGGGGACGAGCCCCGGTCGGGGCACGGGGGCGCACATCGACCCCGATGCCTCCACGATCGATCCGGAGGACGTGGGTAGGGCCTAGTGACCCTTCACGGCTTGACAGCATAGGTACTGTAAATCCGTTATGGGCTTATCTTGCCCAACCTTCAAGAGTCGGTAAAGTCCACCAGATGATCTGACCTGGTGGCGGCAAGGATGATCGGATGAGCGGTAGCCCGCAGCACGCAGGACCCTACGCAACGTACAGCGCCATCCCTCCGGCGCACGGACTGTACGATCCCGCCGCCGAACGTGACGCCTGTGGAGTTGCGTTCGTGGCCACGCTGCGGGGCACGCCCGGTCGCGACATCGTCGACGCCGGACTTCGCGCACTGGCGAACCTGGACCACCGGGGCGCGGTCGGCGCCGAGGCGGACTCCGGCGACGGCGCGGGCATTCTGACCCAGGTCCCCGACGCGTTCGTGCGAGCGGTGATCGAGGCGGAACTTCCGGCCGCCGGGTACTACGCCATCGGGATGGCGTTCCTGCCGCTGGACGCAGCCGGCGCCGACAGTGCTGCGGAGCAGGTGGAGCGGATCGCCGCCGAGGAGAGCCTGGACGTACTCGCTTGGCGGGATGTGCCGGTGCAGGACGGCCTGGTCGGACCCACCGCCCGGGCCTGCATGCCCACCTTCCGCCATCTCGTGGTCGCCGATGCGGCCGGCGCCCTGCACGGGCTGGATCTGGACCGGCGGACCTACCGGCTGCGCAAGCGGGCCGAGCACGAGGCCGGGGTGTACTTCGCCTCCCTGTCATCCCGCACGCTGGTGTACAAGGGCATGGTCACTACCACCCCAGTTGGAACCGTTCTTCGCCGACCTATCCGATCCGCGATTCGCCTCCGAGATCGCGCTGGTGCACTCCCGGTTCTCCACCAACACCTTCCCCTCCTGGCCACTGGCGCAACCGTTCCGTGCGGTGGCGCACAACGGGGAGATCAACACCGTGCGCGGGAACCGGAACTGGATGGCTGCCCGGGAGGGCACCCTGGCCTCCCCTGCGCTCGGTGACCTGGCGCCGCTGATGCCGGTGTGCCGTGAGGAGCAGAGCGACTCGGCCAGTTTCGATGAGGTGCTGGAACTGCTACACCTTGGGGGTCGGTCCCTTCCGCACGCGGTGCTGATGATGATTCCCGAGGCGTGGGAGAACCACACCTCGATGAACGCGCAGCGACGCGCGTTCTACGCCTATCACGGCGCCCTCATGGAGCCCTGGGACGGACCTGCGGCGATGTGCTTCACCGACGGGCGCTACATCGGCGCGGTGCTGGACCGCAACGGGCTGCGCCCGGGCAGGTACTGGATCACCGCCGACGGACTGGTGGTCCTGGCCAGCGAGTCCGGCGTGCTCGACCTGCCCGCCGCCGAGGTGGTGCGCAAGGGACGACTCGCCCCGGGCCGGATGTTCCTGGTGGACACCGGCGCCGGCCGGGTGATCGAGGATGAGGAGATCAAGTCCGAACTGGCCCGGGCCCATCCCTACCAGACGTGGCTGGCAGACAACCAGATCAACCTGGAGGACCTGCCCGAGCGGGAGCACGTGGCGCACTCCCGGTCCTCGGTGCTGCGCCGGCAGCAAACCTTCGGATACACGGAGGAGGAACTGCGCATCCTGTTGCGGCCGCTGGCGGCCACCGGTGCGGAGGCACTGGGGTCGATGGGTACCGATACGCCGATCGCGGTCCTCTCCGAGCGCCCCCGCCTGCTGTTCGACTACTTCTCCCAGCTCTTCGCCCAGGTGACGAACCCGCCGCTGGACGCCATCCGCGAGGAACTCGTCACCGCCGTCGGCGGGGCCATCGGTCCCGAGCCCAATCTGCTGGAGGCCACCCCCGAGCATGCCCGCAAACTCGTGCTCCCCTTCCCTGTCATCGACAACGATCAACTCGCCAAGATCAAGAACGTCCACCGCACCCCGGGCCCGGGGCGAGGCTTCGCCGCGGTGACGATCTCCGGGCTGTACCGGGTGGAGGGCGGCGCGAGCGCGCTGCAGGCCCGCTTGGAGGAGATCTTCGCCGAAGTCGACGCCGCGATCGAGCAGGGCAGCAGTTTCGTGGTGCTCTCCGACCGTGACTCGGACGCCCTCCTGGCTCCGATCCCGTCCCTGCTGCTGTGCGCGGCCGTGCACCACCACACCCTGCGCAAGCACACCCGCACCCGGATCAGCCTGCTGGTCGAGGCCGGTGACGTGCGCGAGGTACACCATGTGGCCCTGTTGGTCGGATACGGCGCCGCCGCGGTGAACCCGTATCTGGCGATGGAGTCGGTGGAGGAACTGGTCCACTCCGGTGTGCTCAGCGACATCTCCGCGGAACGGGCCGTGCACAATCTCATCAAGGGACTGGGCAAGGGAGTCCTGAAGGTGATGAGCAAGATGGGCATCTCCACCATGGCCTCCTACCGTGGTGCCCAGGTGTTCCAGGCACTCGGGCTGGCCCAGGACCTCGTCGACCGCTACTTCACGGCGACCTCGACGCCCCTGGGTGGGGTGGGCCTGGAGGTGCTGGCCGCCGAGGTGGCGGCCCGGCACGCCACCGCCTATCCCCGAAGTGGTATCGCCCCGGCGCACCGGCGGCTGCAGATCGGAGGGGAGTACCAGTGGCGCCGCGAGGGCGAACCCCACCTGTTCGACCCCGAGACGGTCTTCCGTCTGCAGCACTCGACCAGGACCCGCAACTATGAGTTGTACAAGGACTACACGCACCGGGTGGACTCCCAGGCCAGCAGGTTGATGACGCTGCGAGGGCTGTTCACCTTCGCCGACTCCGGGCGCGCGCCGATCGGGATCGACGATGTCGAACCGGTCAGCGAGATCGTGAAACGGTTCTCCACCGGGGCGATGTCCTACGGATCCATCTCCGCCGAGGCCCACGAGACGCTGGCGATCGCGATGAACCGGCTCGGAGCCAAGTCCAACACCGGAGAGGGCGGGGAGGACACCGAGCGACTCCTCGACCCACGACGACGCAGCGCGATCAAGCAGATCGCCTCCGGGCGGTTCGGGGTGACCTCGGAGTACCTGGTGCACGCCCAGGACCTGCAGATCAAGATGGCCCAGGGCGCCAAACCCGGTGAGGGCGGGCAGTTACCCGGGGCGAAGGTCTATCCCTGGGTGGCCAAGACCCGGCACGCCACCCCCGGGGTCGGGCTGATCTCACCGCCACCCCACCACGACATCTATTCGATCGAGGACATCGCCCAACTCATCCATGACCTCAAGAACGCCAACCCCGCGGCCCGGGTGCACGTCAAACTCGTCTCCGAGATCGGCGTGGGCACGGTCGCGGCCGGCGTGTCCAAGGCGCACGCGGACGTGGTGCTGATCTCCGGCCATGACGGCGGTACCGGTGCGAGCCCGCTGACCTCGCTCAAGCACGCCGGGGCGCCGTGGGAGATCGGCCTGGCCCAGACCCAGCAGACCCTGGTGCTGAACAACCTGCGGGACCGGATCGTGGTCCAGACCGACGGCCAGCTCAAGACGGGCCGGGACGTGGTCATCGCGGCCCTGTTGGGCGCGGAGGAGTACGGGTTCGCCACCGCCCCGCTGGTGGTCTCGGGCTGCGTGATGATGCGCGTGTGCCACCAGGACACCTGCCCGGTGGGGGTGGCCACCCAGAACCCGGACCTGCGCGCGCGCTTCACCGGCCGACCCGAGGACGTGGTCACCTTCTTCGAGTACGTGGCACAGGAGGTTCGGGAGATCCTGGCCTCACTCGGGCTGCGGTCGCTGGATGAGGCGATCGGAGAGGTCGACCTGCTCGACACCTCCGCCGCGGTGGACCACTGGAAGGCCGCCGGACTGGACCTCACCCCGATCCTGGCCAAGCCGTCACTGCCGCCGGGGTCCCATCCACGGCAACGGATCAGCCAGGACCACGCGCTGGATCGGGCGTTGGACGTCGACCTCATCGCCCGCGCCGACGCCGCCCTGGAACGGGGCGAACCGGTGCAGATCGAGGTCGGTGTACGCAACATCAACCGCACCGTGGGCACCATGCTCGGTCACGAGGTGACCCGCCGTTACGGGGGCGAGGGTCTGCCCCGGGACACCATCGACGTCACCCTGTACGGATCGGCCGGGCAGTCCCTGGGAGCGTTCCTGCCGCCGGGGATCACCCTGCGCCTGTTCGGGGACGCCAACGACTACGTCGGCAAGGGTCTGTCCGGTGGACGGGTGGTGGTACGGCCACCGGCCGAGGCCACCTTCAACGCCGCCGCGAACGTCATCGCCGGGAACGTGATCGCCTACGGGGCCACCTCCGGCCAGGTGTTCCTGCGCGGCACCGCCGGGGAGCGGTTCGGGGTGCGCAACTCCGGCGCCACCCTCGTGGTCGAGGGCGTCGGTGACCACGGATGTGAGTACATGACCGGCGGCACGGTGGTGGTACTGGGCGGAACGGGGCGCAACTTCGCCGCCGGCATGTCCGGGGGGACGGCCTTCGTGCTGGACCTCGAGGCGGAGCTGATCAACGCCCAGGCCCTGGCGTCGGGGGACCTGAACCTGTCCGGTGTCAGCGCTGCGGACGTGGCGGAACTGACCGCGCTGCTCACCGAGTACGCCGAGCAGACCGACTCCCCGGTGGCCAAACACCTCCTGGCCGATCCCGAAGACCTGGCCCGTCGCTTCACCAAGGTGGTGCCGCTGGCCTTCACCCGCGTCACCGACGTGCTCGCCGAGGTCGAGGCCGCCGGCGCGGACCTGAGTGAACCCGATATCTGGAACCGAGTGCTGGAGGCGACCCATGGCTGATCCCCGAGGCTTCCTGCGGGTGCGCGAACGCGAACTGCCCGCCAGCCGACCCGGTACCGGTGCGGATCCGGGACTGGAAGGAGGTGCAAGAGCGTCGCGCGGAGGACTCGGCGATGCTCACCCGGCAGGCGAGCCGCTGCATGGATTGCGGCATCCCCTTCTGTCACAACGGCTGCCCGCTGGGCAACCTGATCCCGGAGTGGAACGACCTGGCCCGCACCGGCCGGTGGGACGAGGCGATCGAGCGGCTGCACGCCACGAACAACTTCCCCGACTTCACCGGGAGACTGTGCCCCGCGCCCTGCGAGACCAGTTGCGTGCTCGGGATCAACCAGCCGCCGGTGACGATCAAGAACATCGAGCAGACCATCATCGACGTCGCCTTCGACAAGGGCCTGGTCACCCCGCAGATCCCGGACCGACTCACCGGCTCCACCGTGGCGGTGATCGGCTCCGGCCCTGCCGGGCTCGCCGCCGCCCAGCAACTGACCCGGGCCGGGCACACCGTGGCGGTCTTCGAACGGTCGGACCGGGTCGGCGGGCTGCTGCGCTACGGGATCCCGGAGTTCAAGATGGAGAAGCGTCACCTGGATGCCAGGCTGGCGCAGATGGAGGCCGAGGGAACCCGGTTCCGTCCCCGGGTGGACATTGGCGGTCCGGGCCACCTCAGCGGCGCCGACCTGCGTGAGCGGTATGACGCGGTCGTGCTGGCCATGGGCACCGAGTTGGCCCGCGACCTTCCCGTACCCGGGCGCGACGTGGCCGGGATCCATCAGGCGATGGAGTTCCTGCCCCAGGCCAACCGGGCCGCTGTGGGTGAGGACGTCCCCGATCAGATCCTGGCGACCGACGCCGATGTGGTGGTGATCGGCGGCGGTGACACCGGCGCCGACTGCGTGGGTACCGCGCACCGTCAGGGAGCGCGCTCGGTGCTGCAACTGGAGATCATGCCCCAGCCACCGGTCGAACGTCCGGAGAACCAGCCCTGGCCGACCCACCCGATGCTGTACCGCGTCTCCAGCGCCCACGAGGAGGGTGGAGAACGCGTCTACGCCACTTCCACCGCGGAGTTCCTGGCCGACGACGACGGCCGGGTGCGGGCGCTGCGGGTGGTGGAGGTGGACCTCAGTTCCGGACGCCTGGAGCCGATCGAGGGGACCGAGCGGGAGATCCCGGCACAACTGGTCCTGCTGGCGATGGGCTTCACCGGTGTGCCCGCCGACGGCTTGCTGAGCCAACTCGGGGTGGAGGTCGATGAGCGGGGCCGGATCGTCCGCGGTGAGGACTTCGGCACCAGCGTGCCCGGCGTCTACGTGGCCGGCGACTGTGGCCGCGGGCAGTCCCTGATCGTGTGGGCGATCGCGGAGGGCAGATCGGCGGCGGCGTCGGTGGACTCCTACCTGCGTGGGCACACCGAACTTCCCGCCCCGATCGCGGCCGGCACGGTAGCGATGAAAGTCGGGTGAGCGGCCCGGGGCAGTGGCACGAGCCACCCCGCAGACACAATAGGGTTGGAGCCATGCGAAGAGCGAAGATCGTGTGCACCTTGGGTCCCGCCACCGAATCGATGGACATGGTTCAGAAACTGGTCGATGCCGGGATGGACGTGGCCCGGATCAACCGCAGCCACGGCGACGTCGCCACCCACGAGGCGGTGTACGCCAACGTGCGTGCTGCGGCCAGGGCCTCGGGGCGTGCGGTGGCGGTGCTGGTGGACCTGCAGGGTCCCAAGATCCGGCTCGGACGCTTCGTCGAGGGCGGCCACGACCTCGACGAGGGTGACGTCTTCACCATCACCACCGAGGACGTCCCGGGCACCAAGGATCTGGTGTCCACCACGTTCGAGGGCCTGCCCGGGGACGTGCACGCCGGCGACAGGATCCTCATCGACGACGGCCGGGTCGCGGTACGGGTCACCGAGGTGGACGGCCCGCGCGTGGTGTCCCGCGTGGAGGTCCCCGGCCCGGTGTCGAACAACAAGGGACTGAACCTGCCCGGGGTCGCGGTGAACGTTCCGGCGCTCTCGGAGAAGGACGCCGAGGACCTGCGCTGGGCGCTGCGCCTGGGGGCGGACATGATCGCGCTGTCCTTCGTGCGCTCCGCAGCCGATTACGACGACGTCAAGGCGATCATGGACGAGGAGGGACGCACCGTGCCGGTGATCGCCAAGATCGAGAAGCCCCAGGCGGTGGACAACCTCGCGGAGATCGTCGATGCCTTCGACGCCATCATGGTGGCCCGCGGCGACCTGGGCGTGGAGCTCCCGCTGGAGCAGGTGCCGCTGGTGCAGAAGCGCGCCACCGAACTGGCGTTGCGCAACGCCAAACCGGTGATCGTGGCCACCCAGGTGCTGGAGTCGATGATCTCCGCGCCCCGGCCCACTCGCGCCGAGGCCTCCGACTGCGCCAACGCCGTGTTGGACGGCGCCGACGCGGTGATGCTGTCCGGGGAGACCTCGGTGGGCCAGTATCCGATCGAGTGCGTCGAGACGATGGCACGCATCATCACGAACACCGAGGTGCACGGCCTGGAACGGGTCACCCGGCTACGGGCCACACCGCACACCAGAGGGGGTGTGATCACCAAGGCCGCCGCCCAGATCGGAGAGACCCTGGGGGCGGAGTACCTGGCCTGCTTCACGCAGTCCGGTGACTCCGCGCGCAGGATGTCCCGGCTCCGTTCGGCGATCCCGCTGCTGGCGTTCACCCCCGATGAAGGTGTCCGGAACCAACTCGCACTGTCCTGGGGAATCCAGAGCTTCACCGTGGACCAGGTCCAGCACACCGACGACATGGTCGACCAGCTCGACAGCGTGCTACGCGGGGATGACCTCGCCGCGGACGGGGACCAGGTGGTCGTCGTCGCCGGAATGCCCCCCGGGAAATCGGGCACCACGAACTCCATCCGGTTGCACACCGTGGGGGAGGAGTTCCCCGCGCGCTGAACCAAACGGCGAAGGGTGCGCGGCTACGGTGGGACGATGCGGATACTGATCTCGGCGGACATGGAGGGCGCCACCGGCGTCACCTGGCCCGCGGACTGCGAACCGGGGGCGCCCGAGTGGGAACGCTGCCGACCCTTGTTCACCTCCGACGTCAACGCCGCTATCGAGGGATTCTTCGATGGGGGCGCGAGCGAGGTGCTCGTCAATGAGGCCCACTCGACGATGCGCAACCTGCTCCTGGAGGAACTGGACCCACGGGCCACGATGATCACCGGGCGGCACAAGGAACTGACGATGGTCGAGGGTATCCAGCGCGGCGCGGTGGATGGCGTGGCTTTCCTGGGCTATCACACCGCGGCCGGGACCCAGGGCGTGCTCTCGCACACCTACATCCCCGGGTCGTTGACCAACGTGCTCGTGAACGGTCGGATCGGCAGTGAGGGGCTGTTGAATGCCCACGTCGCAGCCGCGTACGGCGTGCCGGTCGTGCTGATCACCGGTGATGATCGCACCTGTGCCGATGCCGCCACGTACGCGCCGGCGGCGCGCACGGTGGCGGTCAAGGACCACGTGGCTCGGTACACCGCGGACTGCCGGCCGCCCGCGCGTACCCACGCCCAGATCAAGGAGTCCGCCGCCGCCGCGATGTCCCTCGCCGGGCAGGTCGAGGGTGTGAACCAGGGTCCCTTCACGGTGCAGGTCGAGACCGATGCCACCCAACTCGCCGAGGCCGCGACAGTGGTGCCCACGGTGGTGCGGACCGGGGACCGTACCGTGGAGTTCACCAGCGCCACGGCCTACGACATGATCCGGTGTTTCAAGGCCGTCTGCACGCTGGTCTCTGCGGCCACCGAGCACCGGTACGGCTGAGGTGGAGCCCGAGCGCATCCGGCCGCCCCGGCTGCGGCGCGGGGACACCGTGGCGGTGGTGTCCCCGAGCGGCCCAGTCCCGCCCGACCGGCTCGAGCGTGGCGTGCAGGTGCTGCGCTCCTGGGGCCTGGAGGTGGCCGTGGCCCCCCATGCTGTGGCGACCCACCCCGAACTGGACTACCTCGCCGGCACCGACGCCCAACGGGCCGGCGACTTCCAGGCCGCCTGGTGCGATCCCCGGATCGATGCGATCCTCTGTGCCCGGGGCGGGTACGGTGCCTTCCGGATGGTGGACCTCCTGGACTTCGAGGCGATGGGCCGGGCCCGGCCCAAGATCCTGGCCGGGTACTCCGACGTCACAGCCCTGCACCAGGCCATCGGCACCCGCCTCGGTGTGGTCACCCTGCACGCCCCGATGATCGGTGCCGAACCCTTCACCAGCGACGAACCCACCAGGGCGATGCTGCGCAGAATGCTTTTCGAACCCGAACTGGTCCGGACCATCAGCGCCACCGGAGCCCGTGCCCTGATCGGCGGACGGGCCGGCGGGATCACCATGGGCGGATGCCTGAGCCTGCTCGCCAGCGGCGTGGGTGGGCCCACCGGACCACCGAGCGCGGCCGGGTCGATCCTGGTGATCGAGGACGTGGATGAGAAGCGTTACCAGATCGACCGGATGCTCACCGAACTCCTGCGATCGGGCTGGCTGACCGGCGTCGCCGCGGTGGTCGCTGGGTCCTGGCACGACTGCGAGGACGGGGTCGATGAGGTCCTGATCGACCGCCTCAGCCCACTCGGTGTGCCGGTGCTGACCGACGTCGGGTTCGGTCATGGCTCCCGTTCGGCGACGGTCCCGCTGGGAGTGCGCGCGGGGGTCGAGGACGCCGGGATCCACCTGTACGAACCGGCCCTGGCCTGAGTCGGTGGACGCGGGCAGGTCAGGTCAGGTCGGCCCGCACCTGCTCGATCAAACCGGCACCCGGACCCAGGCTCGCTCCGAGCACCCGATGGGCGTAGTGACACGCCACCTGCCGCTCGGAGGAGTGGGCGGCCAGCACCGGCAGATCCACGGTGCGGCAGTCGGACGCGACCCCGGCCTGGTCCGCCTCACCACTGGCCAGGACCGGGCAGCGCGGGTGGAACCGGCACCCGCCCGGCACCGACGTGGCATCGGGTGGCTCACCGGCGAGCACGATGTGATCGCCGACGGGGGAGTCCGGCAGCACCGAGACCAGCGCCTTCGTGTAAGGGTGCTGGGGGTCGGTGAGGATCTGTTCCACATCGCCCAGTTCCACGATCCGGCCCAGATACATCACCGCGATCCGGTCCGCGATGGACCAGGCCAGACCGAGATCGTGGGTGACGACCAGGGCGCCCAGGCCGAAGTCCCGGCGCAGGCGCAGCAGCAGCGCCAGGATTTCCCCGCGCACCGAGGCATCCAGGGAGGCCACCGGCTCGTCGGCGATGATGATGGCCGGATCCAGTGCCAGTGCCCCGGCGATCACCACCCGCTGACGCTGGCCGCCGGAGAGTTCGTGCGGGTAGGACAGCAGGAACCGCTCGGGCGGGCGCAGCCCGGCCTGGGCGAGTGCCTCGCAGACCCGGGTGTGCTCGTCGTCGTCGATCCCGTGGATCCGGAGACCCTCGGCGACCGCGTCGTAGACGGTGTGCCGGGGGTTGAGGGCGCCAGTGGGGTCCTGCAGTACCAACTGCACCTTCTTCCGGAAGGCACGCAACTCCCGCACCTTGGTGCCCAGCGGCCTGCCACCGAAGGTCACCGTGCCGGCGGTGGGCGCCTCCAGCCCGAGCAGCGTGCGCGCCAGCGTGGTCTTGCCACAACCGGACTCACCGGCCAGGGCCACGATCTCCCCGGGGGCCACGTCGAGGTTGACCCCGGCAACCGCCTTGGCCTCACGGCCATCGGGAAGGCCGAAGGTGACGTGCAGGTCGCGTGCGGACAGGATCTGGTCACTCACGTGGTGGACTCCTCCAGTCGGACGGGAGCGGGCGTGCGGATCGGCAGACCGTCCTGGGCGACGTGGCAGGCGCTGCGGCGCTGCGGATCTTCAGCCAGGGCCTCCAGCGGCGGGACCACGGTGAGGCAGTCGTCCCGGGCCACCGGGCAGCGCGGGTGGAACGTGCACCCGCTCGGCAGGTCGGTCGGATCGGGCGGGTCCCCTGCCAGACCGCGCGGGCGGTGCCGGGCCTCGACGTCCCCGATCACCGGGAACGCGGAGGCGAGCGCGTCGGAGTAGGGGTGGCGGGCGCCGGCGAACACCTCGTGCGCGCGGCCCTGCTCCACCACCTTGCCGGCATACATCACCGCCACCTCGTCGCAGGTATCGGCCAGCACCGACAGGTCGTGACTGATCATGATCATCCCCACGTCACGTTCCCGGACCAGGTTGCTGATCAGGTCCAGGACCTGGGCCTGGACCATCACGTCGAGCGCGGTGGTGGCCTCGTCGGCGATGATCAGGTCCGGGTTGCACGCCAGGGCCATGGCGATCATCACCCGCTGGCGTTGCCCGCCGGAGAGTTCGTGGGGGTAACTCGAGGACCGCCACACCGGGAGCCCGACCTGGTCGAGCAACTCGGCCACCCGCTTGCGCGCGACCTTCTCCTCGACCTGCTCGTGCAGCAGGATCGGTTCGGCGATCTGCGCCCCGATCCTGTGCATCGGGTTCAGCGCGTGCATCGCGCCCTGGAAGATGATCGACGCCGAGGACCACCGGACCGCGCGCAGCGCGCCGAAGGACATGTCGAGAACGTCCTTGCCGTCGAGCAGGATCTTGCCCGTCACCTCGGTCTGCGGGGGCAGCAACCGCAGGATCGCCGCGGCCAGGGTGGACTTGCCGCACCCGGACTCACCGGCCAGGCCGATGGTGCGGCCCGGGTCCAGGCTCAGGTCGACCCCGCGCACCGCGGGGAGGGTCCCGCGTGAGCCGGAGTAGGTGACGTGCAGGTCCTGGATCTGAAGCAGTGTCACGAGGCTCACCGACGCAATCGGGGGTTGAGGGCCACTTCCAGGGCCCGGCCGCACAGGGTGAAACTCAGCACCACGAGCAGGATCATGAAGCCCGGGGGCAGCACGTACCACCAGGCCCCGGCGCTCATCGCACCGTTGGACCAGGCGCGGTTGAGGAGCATGCCCCAGGAAAGGTTGTTCGGGTCGTACAGCCCAAGGAACGCCAGGGTGGACTCGGTCAGGATCGCCCCGGCGATCGCCATGATGGTGCTGGCGAGCACCAGCGGGGTGACGTTGGGCAGCACGTGCCGGCCCATCTGGTGCCAGTGCCCGGCACCCAGGGCCCGGGCACGTTCCAGGTAGGGGCGGCCCTCGATACCACGCGTCTGCGCCCGGATCACCCTGGAGGTCCCGGCCCAGGAGGTAATGCCGATCGCGATGATCAGCACCCACATGCTCCGTCCCAGCACAACCACGAGCACGATCGCCAGCACCAGGGTGGGCAGGTTCATGAACCACTCGGCGATCCGCATCAGCACCCAGGAGACGCGGCCTTCGAAGTGCCCCGCGACGATGCCCACGAACGTGCCGATCACCATCGCCACCAGGGCCGCGGCGATCCCGATCACCAGGGTGACCTGGGTGCCGTACAGGGTCAGCAGCAGCACGGACCGGCCGAACTCGTCGGTGCCCAGCCAGTACTCCGAGGTGGGCGGTGCCATCCGGCCACCGGTCGCCTGCGTCACGCTGAGCGACTCCTCTGCGACCACGATCGGGGTGATGATCGCGATCATCACGAAGACGCTCAGCCCGATCAGGCCGGCGACCCCGGATCGCTGCCGGCGGAAGTCGTTCCAGATGGTGCGCATGGACTGGCGCCAGCGGCGCATACGCAGTGCGCGCGCGCTGCGCACGGTGGCGGCGGCGTTCTCGGTGCTCATGTCTTGCGCGCCCTCGGGTCGATGAACCAGTACAGGATGTCCGCGGCCAGGTTGGCTAGCACCGTGGCCGAGGCGAAGATCACGAAGAGTCCCTGCAGGACCGGGTAGTCCGGCACCGCGATCGCCTGGAAGAAGGTGTAGCCGAGGCCGGGCCAGGTGTAGATCATCTCGGTGACCAGCGCACCGTTGATGACGTTGCCGATCGCCATGAACACCAACGTCGTGGTGGGCAACAGGGCGTTGCGCATCGCGTGCCGGCGCCGCACCACCACATCACGCAACCCCTTGGCGCGCGCGGTGGTGATGTAGTCATTGCCCATCTCGTCGAGCATCGAGGCCCTCATGGTGAGCAGGTACCCGGCGTAAATCATCGCGGTGAGCGTGATGGTGGGCAGCACCATGTGGTGGGCGATGTCGAGGAACTGGGGCCAGAACCGGTCCGGAGTGTGCGCCGAGACCATCCGCCCGGTCGGGAACAGGCGCAGTTCCCGGGAGAAGATGATGATGGCGATCATCGCCACCCAGAAGGTGGGAGCGGAGAAGAAGATCAGCGCGATGTTGACGTTGCGCCGGTCGAACTTCGAGCCGTTCAGCCAGGCCGACTTCGCGCCGAGCGAGAACCCGATCAGCACAGACAGGATGAGCGCCACCCCACCCAGCAGCACCGTGGGCAACACCCGGTCGGCGAACAGTTGCAGAACCGGGACCTGGTACTGGATCGAGGTGCCGAAGTCCCCGCTGAGGGTTCCGGTCAGGTAGGACCAGAACTGGATGTGCAGGGGGTCGTCCAGACCCCACTCGGCCCGCAGTGCCCGCTCCAGTTCCGGAGAGGCCGACTGCATGTCCGTCATCAGGTTCTGGATGGGGTCCCCGGGCAGGATCCGGAAGATGAAGAACGCAGTGAACAGCACCGCCAGCAGCGACACGATCGCGCCGCTGACCCGGTTCAGCAGATACTTCGCCAGCCCCGTGCCCGCGCCCGATCGGGCGCCGTCGTCCGGCGCGCCACCGGCCGGGTCGTCCTCGGACCCGGCCGGCAGCGCGGTCGTTGCATCGGACGTCATCTACTCGCGTTCCTCGGCGGTTTGACGACGACGCACCAGGACCACCACCAGGACGGCCACCCCGAGCAGCACCACCACACCGACACCGATGAGCACGGCGGTGCTCGCCCCGCCGACGCTCTCGCCGGTCGGGCTCGCGGAGTGGTAGGCCCAGGAGCCGATCTGGCCCATGATCATGCCCTCATCGGCCGGCTGGGTGGTGAAGTCCCCGACAGCGGTGCTGTTGTAGGCCTCCATCACCGTGGGGTACCAGAGGAAGATGATCGGGGAGTCCTCGTACAGGATCCGCTGGGCCTCGAACAACAACTCCGCCCGGGCGTCCGGGTCGGTCTCGGACTCCTGGTCCCGCACCAGCGAGTCGAACTCCTCGTTGCAGTAGAAGGTGTCCGTGGTGCCGTCGCCGGGTGCGGCGGGCAACTGCCCACAGCTCTGCCGGTTCAGGTTGTAGGTCGGGTTCGGGTTGATGCCCCAGCCGGTGAAGGCCAGGTCGATGTTGCCCTCGTCGAACTCGTCCTGGACGTCCTCGGAGATGCGCTGTTCGGTCTCCACGCCGATCTCGTTGAACCACTCGGCGATGAACTGGGCCGTGCCTTCGCGCTCGGCGTTGCCGGCGTCCACGCCGAACACCAGCGACAACGGTTCGCCGTCGGGACCGACACGCACGCCGTCGTCGCCCATCTCATAGCCGGCCTCATCCAACAAGCGGCCGGCCTCATCGAGGTCGAAGTCCATCCGTTCGTCGTCGCTGGGCTCCCAGTGGATCGTGCTGAACACGTTCGGCACGATGGAGTGGGCCACCTCGCCGTAGCCGCCGCGGACTCGTTCGATCAGTTCCTGTTTGTCCACCGCGTGGTGCAGCGCGCGGCGCACCTGCGGGTCGGCCAGGGCGGGGTGCCCGCTGCCGAACTCCTCACCATCGCGGGTGACGGCACCGGTGTTGAACCGGAACGCCAGCCAGCGCCGGTCCGGGGCCACGTTCGTGGTGATGTGGTCCAGGCCCTCGACCCGGCCCAGTTGGGCCTCGTTCAACCCGCCGACCAGGTCGACCTCACCGGCCTCCAGGGCTGCGACCGCGGTGTCCGGCTCGGTGTAGTACTGGTAGACCAGTTCACTGAAACCGGGCGCGCCCTGCCAGTAGTCATCGAAGGCCTCGTACCGGATGAAGGCGTCGGTGGAGAAGTCGACCATCTGGTACGGACCGATCCCGACGATCGGGAAGTCGTCGTTTCCGTACTCGTTCCACTCACCCTCGTACTCGGACCAGATGTGTTCGGGCACGATCACCTGGTCGCTGCCCTCCAGGTTCACCGAAGGGCTGCTCAGGGTGAACTCCACGGTCCGGTCATCGATCGCCTCGACGTTCTCGATCAACTCCACCACGTCGGCATTGCGGGCACTGATCACCGGGTCGTTCTCGATGATGTGGTAGGTGTACACCACGTCGTCGGCGGTGAACTCCTCTCCGTCGTGCCAGGTGGCCTCGCGCAGGTGGAAGGTCCAGGTGAGCCCGTCCTCGGACTCCTCCCAGTCTTCGGCCAGTCCCTCAGTGGGGCTGTAGTCCTCCGCGCTCATCCGCACCAAGGGCTCGTACTGCAATTGCCGGAACTGGTGCTCGATCACGTAGATCTGGATGAAGGGGTTCCAGTTCTCGATGGACTGGCCGGTGGCGATGGTCAGGACGTCGTCACCGGCGAACTCCTCGTACTCGCCCTGTTCGTCGAGGTCGTCCTCGACCTCCTCCTCACCGGCGGCATGGGCCGCCGGGACCGTGAGGGCCGCTCCTACGGCGATCGCCCCCGCGGTGGCGGCGATTCTGCGCCACATTCCTCGTCCGTGGGTCATAATTCGTTCGGCCTCCTGATCAGCGTGGCACTGGACGTCGGTGTCCTGACAACCGCGGCCGGGGATGGTCAACGGTTTGCCAGATGCACCACCATAGCGGTGCTTGGTTACCCGTGTGTGCCACGACACACATTTCACCAGGGCCGCAGATCCTCCGGTGGACACTGAGTTAATCTGATCGGCGGGGCCGAGGGCCCGGTGAGATCGGTCGACAGGAGGACGTCGTGATGCGCGCGAACCGCTGGGCAGCGGCGCTTGCTGCGGCAGCGCTGACCGGGATGCTCCTGGGGTGCACCCCCGAGGATGAGGTCCAGGACCCGGGTGGGGCTGCTCCGGGAGCCGACCAGGCCAAGAAGCCCGACGGCGATGACAGCGGCGATCGTGATCGCGTCACCCTGCCCCCGGAGTTCCTGGAGTGCGGGGATCCGGACGCCCTGGATGAGGACGAGGGGTTGATGCTGGCGTCATTGGACCTGGCCGGTGCCCAGTGGGCCACCCCGGAGGGGTTCGTGGAGACGTTCTCCTATTACGAGGACAATCCGGTGGAGAACCTGGTGGACCTGTGGGTGGCCGAGCCGGTGGAGGATCCGGTGATCTTGAACGTGGTCAATGTCGCGATCTACGACGGCCTGGACTGGGATGGCGCCGCCGACGGGTGCAACCGGGTGCCGTTGGCGGCCGTGGAGGACCGGCTGGCGGACTACCGCGACCAGATCGGGGCCGAGGAGATCTCTGAGGCGGAGATGACGCTGCTGGCCGGCCACCCCGCGATCACCCAGTCGGTGAGTCTGAGCAACTACGACTACCTCGGCTACTGGCTCTTCTCCCAGGACCAGCTCCTGCACCTGTACTGCCAGTGGACCAGCGAGCGCGAGGTGATCGAGGCCGGCTGCGCACAACTGGTGGACTCCTTGGAGGTGGACTGATCAGTCCTGCCAGCGCACGGGCCCGCCGGTCTCGGCGAACTCGGCCCGGGCGGCTGCCAGCACCTGGGGATCACTGAGCACGTCCAGCACGGTGCCCGCGATCCCGATCACCCCCTCCAACAGGGCGTCCCGGGCGGGGGGAGTGCGGGTGGAGGCGGCGAACTCGGCGGTGTGGGCGGGGATGTCGGCGCCGGTGGTGTCGAGACTGGGATGGATCGCCGGGACCACCTGGCTCACGTTCCCCATGTCCGTGGAGGCACCGCCGCCGGATCTGGCGGCCAGGTCGCGCCGACCGGAGAGCACACCCGCGAAGCTCCGGGTCAGGACCGAGTTGGTGCGGACCGGCAGGTAGGCCGGCTGGCGGTCCCAGACGATCTCGGCGGTGGTGCCGGTGGCCGTCGCCGCACCGCGAAGGGCCGCGTCCACCCGGGCGGACAGGTGACGTAGGCTGTCCACACCGGCGGAGCGTACGTAGAAGTGCGCCGCCGCTCGGTGCGGGACGATGTTGGGCGCCTGACCGCCGTCGGTGATGATGCCGTGCACCCGGTCGGTCGGCAGGATGTGCTGGCGCACCTGGGCCACCGACTGGTAGGCGGTGACCACGGCATCCAGGGCGTTGTACCCGCGCTCCGGGGCCGCCGCGGCGTGGGCCGCTGTCCCGGTGTAGGTGACCTCCACATGCCGCATGCCCAGGAACATCCCGTCGAGTCGGTCGGTGTTGCCGGGATGGACCATCAGGGCGGCGTCGACGTCGTCGAAGCCGCCGGCCCGCAGGATGAGTTCCTTGCCGCCACCGCCCTCCTCGGCCGGGGAGCCGATGAGTTCCACGGTGCCGGCACCCGACGCAGGGGCGCCGTCGTGGGCATCAGACAGCAGGTCCCGGGCCACTACGAACGCCCCGGTCGACATTGCGGCGATCAGGTTGTGTCCGCAGGCATGCCCGATCTCGGGCAGGGCGTCGTACTCGGCCAGGATCGCCACCTTAGGGCCGGACGTGCCGGCGCCGGCGCGAAACGCCGTCGGTAAACCGTAGACCCCCACCTCCACGTCCGCGCCGTGGCGCGTGAGCAGGTCGGCGATCCGGGCAACGGAGCGGTGCTCGTCGAATGCCGTCTCGGGGTCGGCGTGCAGGGCGCCGGCCAGTTCGTCGAGTTCGTCCAGCAGGCTGGTGGCACGCTCGATCACCTGCTCGCGTAGCACGGGATCGAAGGGCGTCTCAGGGCTCTGCGTCTCGCTGGTGGGCATAGTCCTCCGTTCGCTGGTGACCTGAGCCTCGCAGAGTCGCGTCGGTGCGGACACAGGCATGCCGGCGGCGTCCGCATGCTGGGCCCCAGGTTGCTAGCGCAGGGCCTCGTCCGGTGCGATCCAGGGCCCGGTGTTCTCGGAGGGGTCCAGGATTCCCGCTTCCAGCCAGCTGAGGTCCCCGCGGAGTACGGCTCGGGCGGTCCGCTCATCCGAGGCATCGGTGTTGATCCACAGTTCGTGGAACAGCCGGGCCACGGTGCGCCGCGCCTGACGGCAGTACGACGCGGCCAACCGAGCAGAATTCGGGGCGCTGCCGTCCTCCTGCTGCGTCCGCGCGCGGAGGCACACCGCGGTCATCGCGAAGAGTTCGGCGCCGATGTCCACCACCCGGCCCAGGAAGCCCTGCTTGTGCTCGAGCCCGCCCTGCCAGCGGGCCATCCCGTAGAAGGTGGACCGGGCCAGCCGGCGACTGGCCCGCTCGATGAAACGCAGGTGCGTGGCCAGCGGGCCGAAGTCGGCGTAGGACCCCGGCACCATCCCCTGGCCGGCGAGCAGACCGGGGAGCCAGGCGGCGTAGAAGCGCGCAGCCCGGACGGCGGCGCGGGCCCTGTCCTGCCCGGTGGCCTCGGGGTCGATGATGTCACCGGCCACCGACAGGTGGGTGTCGACCGCGTCCCGGGCGATGAGCAGGTGCATGATCTCGGTGGATCCCTCGAAGATCCGGTTGATGCGCAGGTCGCGCAACACCTGCTCCACCGGCGCCGCACGCTCGCCGCGGGCTTGTAGGGAGTCGGCGGTCTCGTACCCGCGGCCCCCACGGATCTGGACGAGGTGGTCGGCGATCAGCCAGGCACGCTCGGAGGTGAAGAGCTTGGCCAGGGCTGCCTCGATCCGCACGTCGGCGCGGTCGGCGTCGGTGAGCCGGGAGGTGAGTTCGAGCACCGCCTCCTGGGCGTAGGTGTTGGTGGCCATGAAGGCGATCCGGTGCGCCACTGCGGCGTGCTCGCCCACTGGCCGGCCCCACTGCACCCGCTCCCGTGCCCACTCCCGGCCGATCTTGAGGGACCACTTGCTGGCCGCGACGCACATTGCCGGGATCGACAGCCGCCCGGTGGTCAGCGTGCTCAGCGCGATCTTCAAGCCCCGGCCCTCCTGGCCGAGCATGTTCGCGGCCGGAACGACGACGTTGCTGAAGCGGGTCAGGCTGTTCTCCAGGCCGCGCAGACCCATGAACGCATTTCGCCGCTCGATGGTGATGCCGGGGGAGTCCGCCTCGACCACGAACGCGGTGATCCCGCCGGGGTGTCCGTCCTGCTCCGGGACCCGGCCCAGGACCACCAGCAGATCGGCGATCGACCCGTTGGTCGCCCACAGTTTGGAGCCGTCGAGCACGTAGTTGCCGTCCTCGTCGGGGGTGGCTCTCAGGTGCAGACGGGCAGGGTCGGAGCCCACGTCGGGCTCGGTCAGCAGGAATGCGGAGATCTCACCGGCGGCGCACCTGGGCAGGAACCGTGCCTTCTGCTCCTCGGTGCCGAACTGGCGTACCGGCTCGGGTACCCCGATCGATTGGTGCGCCGACAACAACGCACCGAGCGCGGGGCTGACCGTTCCCACCAGCATCAGCGCGCGGTTGTAGTACACCTGCCCCAGGCCCGCACCACCGTACTCGGTCGGGATCTTCATCCCGAAGGCCCCGGCCTGCGCCAAAGCGTCGAGGACGCCCTGGGGGACCTTGGCCTCGCGTTCGATCGCGGCGCCGTCGATGCCGGCCAGAACCTCGTGCAGTCGCCCCAGGAAGGCCTCGCCGCCTTCATCCGGGTCGGAATCCGGGGCCAGGTGGTTCTGGAGGATCTCCGGTCGGAAGCGGCCCAGGTACAGTTCCTTGGCGAAACTCGGCTGGTCCCACCGGGTGTCCCGGGACTGTTCGGCGACCCGTCGGGCCTCGCGTTCGTCCACTTCGGGTCTCGGCACCATGACGGCCTCCTGCATCGACGCGGGTACCCCTAGTCTCGGGTATCCCGGCGGCGGCGGCAACGGTGGTGATGTGGGCCCCGAGCCGAGATGCACACCGCACATGCCGGTGAGAAAGTGCGTTCAGGCTCGCGCCACCGCGGCGCGGCCCGATACGGGAGCGCAAACATGACTCAAGACACCCTCGGCGAGCAGGTCCGGACCGTGGCCGCACTCCCGCCGGGTTCAGCACCGTTCAGCCCCTTCTCACCCCGCGGGGAACTGAGTTCGTACCTGCTCAATCTCCTCAGCGGTCCTGGTATGGACGGAGTCGGTGAGTTGGCCACGATCGGGGACCACGCGCTCGGGCGCGCGGGTGAGGTCATCACCGACGACGATGTGCAACTGAGCCTGTTCGCGCTCTACAGCCTGGCCTACGGATCCTTCGACGCGTTCGGGGACCGGTGGGAGTGGTCCCCCGAATTGATCCGGCTGCGCACCGACCTCGAGCACGCCTTCGAGTCCGCGTTGCGGGAGCGGATCCGGCCTCCTGAGTTGCCGGCGGCCACGGCGGGGGCGGTTGCCGAGGCGCTGTTCGACCTGACCGCTCCCGCCCCCAGCGGTCCGAGTCTGTCGCGTTATGTGGCCAAGCACGCCACCGCAGAGCAGGTCCGGGAGTTCCTGGTACACCGCAGCATCTACACCCTCCGGGAGGCGGACCCGCACTCCTGGGCCATCCCGCGCCTGACCGGCCGCGCCAAGGCCGCCCTGGTGGAGATCCAGGCCGATGAGTACGGCGGCGGCAATCCCGGACGGATGCACTCGGCGATCTTCGCCGGCACGGTGCGTGGGGCCGGCCTCTGCGACCACTACGGGCACTACGTGGACCATGTCCCGGCGGTCACGCTGGCCTCGCACAACCTGATGTCCATGTTCGGGATCAACCGCAGGCTGCGGGGTGCCGTGGTCGGGCACCTCGCGGCTTTCGAGATGACCTCCTCGATCCCCAACCGGCACTACGGTGACGGCTTCCGCCGGCTCGGGTTCGGACCGGAGATGACCTGGTACTTCGATGAGCATGTGGAGGCCGACGCCGTTCACGAACAGATCGCCGGGCACGACATGGCCGGCTCGCTCGCCGAGGATGAGCCGGCCCTCCTTGAGGACATCATGTTCGGCGCCTTGGCCTGCCTGAGGGTCGATGACTGGGTCGGGGCGCACCTGCTGGATGCTTGGCAGCAGGGTCGTTCCTCCCTGCGCAAGCCGCTGACCGATGCCTGACCCCGTGACGGAGGAACTGTATGAACCAGCCCGCTGAACCGAGCATCACCGCCTATCCGAACGGACCGCTCCTGGTCCGGGGTGGTGTCACCATCGTCGCGGCCGATGGCACGCCCATCCCCATGGAGCGCCGGACCGTGGCACTGTGCCGCTGCGGGGCGTCGGCCATCAAGCCGTTCTGCGACGGCAGCCACAAGGCGATCGGCTTCCGGACCGAGCCCTGCTCAGGCGCGTCCGACCTCGTTGACGGCGGCGGAGAACAACCATGGTAGGCGTTGGGCTGCCGGTACCAGGTGCGGCCGGAGCGGGGAGGCGCCCGCAACCATGAGCACCCGCGTCAGGATGGAGTGGCGGCGCACGATCCGCCGCCACGTCCGTTCGTAGTTGCCGGGACGGTCCTGCACGATCGCCTCGATCGCACCCTGGGCCTGGGCCAGCGCCAGGCTGACGCCCTCACCGGTGATCGCATCGAGGTACCCCCCGGCATCGCCGACCAGGAGGACGCGGCCGGCCACTCGCCGTCGGGCATGCTGGCGCAATGGTCCGGCGCCGCGCACCGAGGAGGCGGGCGCCGCCCCGGCCAGGCGCGCCCGCAGGTCGGTGAACTCGGCCAGCTGGGTCTCATAGGGTGCCCGCTGGCTGGTCAGGATCGCGATGCCGACCTCGTCCTCGGCGACCGGGGTCACATAGGCCTCCGCGTGTGCGGACCAGTGCACCTCGACATGGTCGGTCCACGGCGCACGGCGTACGTGCTGGCGCAACCCGTACCGTCCCGGCCCACGGGTGGGCCGGTCCAGCCCGAGCATCCGGCGCCCGGGGGAGTGTAGGCCGTCGGCCAGGATGAGGTACCCGGCCACCGTGCCATCGACGACGACGCCCCTGGCCTGGGATTCGACGGCCCGTACCCGGGTCTGCTCGATGGGGATACCGGCCTCGCGGGTGGCCTGCAGCAGTGCGCGGTGCAACTCGGTGCGACGCACCCCGCGACCGGGCGGGCCCAGGAAGTGCGCCTCGGCCTGCCGGCCCGGAGCGCAGTACCGCACTCCCTTGAGGTCCTGCCCCTTCGGGTGCACACCGAGTCGCTCCAGGTGGGCGATCCCCGCGGGCATCACGCCCTCCCCACAGGCCTTGTCGATCACGCCCTCGCGCGGCTCACGCACCACCACCGACATTCCGGCCGCGACCGCGTGCAGTGCGGCGGCCAGACCGGCGGGGCCGGCGCCGGCGATGACCAGGTCAACGGCCACGCCTCAGCCCTGTGCCGGTGCTGCGGCCACGAGCGCGCGGTTCTCGGTCCGGATGCGCACGGTGAGCAGCGCGGCGTTGGCCACCGTGAACACCGCCGCGGTGATCCAGGCAGAGTGCACCAGCGGCAGGGCGAATCCCTCCACCACCACGGCCACGTAGTTGGGGTGGCGCAGCCACCGGTACGGGCCGCCCTGGACCAAGGGCAGCCCGGGTACCACGATCACCCGGGTGTTCCAGCGCCGCCCCAGGGAGGAGATGCACCACCAGCGCAATCCCCCTGGGAGCCCAACGCCAGCACCAGCATCGTCACCCCGAGTACCGGCACGAACGGGACCGGGGTCAACCACACCTCCGCCAGGGCACCGGCGAGCAGCCCGGTATGCAGCACCACCATCACCGGGTAGTGGCCGGCACCGGCCTCCCAGGCACCACGGGCGAAGGCCCACGCGGCGTTGCGGCGCGCGACGATCAGTTCAGCCACCCGCTCCAGCCCGACGGCCGCGATCAGCACGGTGAACAGGATCTGGGAGGTCACCGGGCCTCCAACAGCACCAGTTCCAGGCTGAATCCCGGACCCATCGCCATCATCAGTCCGAAGGTACCCGGATCGGGCGAGCGGTCCAAGGCGGCCCGCAGGATGTGCAGGACCGAGGCCGAGGAGAGGTTGCCCACCTCCCGCAGGGACCGGCTGGTCAGTTCCAGGGCCTCGTGCGGCAGGCCGAGGGTCTCGGCGAGGGAGTCGATCACCTTCGGTCCACCGGGGTGGCACACCCACCAGCCCACATCGGCGATGGACAGGCCGTTGCGGGCGAGGAATGCCGCGACGTCGTCGCCCACGTTGTCGCGAACCAGATCGGGTACCTCCGCTCCCAGCACGATGCGCAGACCGGTGCTGCCCACGTCCCAGCCCATGGCCTCGGCGGTTCCGACGTAGAGGCGGCTGGCCGAGTCCAGCACCCGCGGGCCGGTGCTGCTCGGCACGCTCGGGTGATCCGCTCCGGTCGCGATGAGCGCGCCACCGCCGTCGCCGAACAACCCACTGGCCACCAGGTTCGCACCGGAGTCGTCACCACGCTGGATCGTCAGGGAACACAGCTCCACGCTGATCAGGGCAGCAACGCCGTCGGGCCGTCCCCGCAGGAAGTCATGCAGCCGCGCCGTGCCTGCGGCGCCGGCCATGCACCCGAGGCCCACGATGGGCAGCCGCACCACGTCGGGGCGCAACCCCACCCGTTCGGCTATCCGCGCCTCGAGCGAGGGCACGGCGAGCCCGGTGATCGTGACCGAGACCACCAGGTCGACATCCTGCGGGGTCAGGCCGGCCTCCCGCAGGGCGTTGGTCAGGGCGAGGGCACCCAACTCGACGGAGGCTTCGATGAATGCGTCGTTGGTCTGCCCGAAATCGGACAGTGCCGCGTAACGTTCCAGGGGCAGTGCCAGGTGTCGGTAGTCCACCTCGCAACCGCCGTGGATGCGCCGCAGCATGCGTTCGCCGGGGGCGTCCACTCCGATGATCGGCACCAGTGCATCGGTGAGTTGGCTCTGGCTGTACCGGTGCGCAGGAAGCACCGGCGCGACGGCGAGCACCTGTGTCATTTCTCGAGCGTACGGATATTCGCCGGGGTTCGCGTCCTGTGCCGACGCCGGTGGGACCGCGTAGCCTCAGGGGGTGCGCATCGTCATCGCTCTGCTGCGTGCCACCCATCCCGCTCCTACCGTGGTGGTCACCGCCCTGGCGACGCTGCTGGCTCTGGAGGCAGGTCACGACGCCGGGACCATCGTCGTCGTGGCGCTGGCGGTGCTGACCGGGCAGTTCACGATCGGCTGGTCCAACGACCTGCTCGACGCCGATCGGGACCGGGCTGTGGGGCGTACGGACAAGCCGCTGGCCACGGGCGAGTTGACCAAAGCGACGGTCGTGGCGGCTCTTGTCGCATCGGCGCTGGTGTGTCTCGCCTCGAGCCTGGCGCTGGGTTGGGCTGCGGCGCTGGCGCACCTGGTGCTGGTCGGCTCGGGCTGGGTCTACAACGCCGGACTGAAAGCCACGGTGTGGTCATGGGTGCCCTATGCCGCCGCATTCGCTGCACTGCCGGCCGTTCCATGGCTGGCGTTGACTCCCGCGCTGCTGCCGCCCTGGTGGATGCTCGCCGTCGGTGGGCTGCTCGGAGTCGGAGCGCATCTGGTCAACGTGCTGCCGGACCTCAGCGATGATGCCGCCACCGGGGTGCGCGGGCTGGGCCACCGGCTCGGCGGACCTACCTGCGGGCGCCTTGCCGTCGTCGTCCTTCTCGCCGGTACGGCCGTGGGTGTGCTCGGGCCTGCGGGACCGGTGCCCTGGTGGGCCTGGGGGGTGCTCGTCGTCGCGGGGGTGCTGGCAGCAGCCTCGGTGGCGGCACCGCGCCGGCTTCCGTTCTACGGGGCGATGGCGATTGCGGTGTTGAACGTGGTGATGCTGCTGGCCAGGTCCGCCTGAACCGGCCGAAAGGCATTTACCACGGTTGACGACGTTTGGTTACCGCGCTACGGTCCGGGCGTCCTTTTCTTACGACGAAGTGAGGCACTCGATGTTGCGTGGATACAAGGCACCGCTGGGCGCGGTGGTGGCGCTGGCGGCCGGTGTGATCGCCGCACAGGCACCGATGACCGGCAACGGCACCATGCCCAGCGGGGATGCTCCGGCCTGGGTCGAGGACGTCGACCGGATCCTGGCGGACTCCCGGTTGGACGGGGCGCTGGCCGGGGTGGTGGTCCAGGACGCCCGGACGGGGGAGCGGCTGTACGAGCACAACCCGGGCTATCGACTGATGCCCGCTTCGAACGTGAAGATGCTGACATCGGCGGCGGCGATGGAGTTGCTCGGGCCGGACTACACCTACACCACCACGGTGCTCACCGACGGCGAGCGGCGCGGGAACTCCGAGGTGGTGGCAGGGGACCTGTACCTCAAGGGTGACGGCGACCCCACCATGCTGGAGCAGGACTACGCCGCGCTGGCGGAGCAAGTGGCCGACGCCGGAATCCGCCGGGTGCACGGGGACCTGGTTGCCGACGACACCCGGTTCGACAGTCAACGACTGGGCCCGTTCTGGTCCTGGGGCGATGAGGACTTCTACTACTCCGCCCAGATCTCCGCACTGTCGGTGGGCCCGAACGAGGACTACGACGCCGGCACGGTCATCATCAACACGGCTCCGGGCAGTGCCGGCGAGGCCGCCGAGGTCTCGGTCATCCCCGAATCCGACTACATCACCATCGACAACCAAGCCACCACCGTGGCGCCGGGCGGAGCGACCTCGATCAGCGTGACGCGTGAGCGGGGCTCGAACACCTGGACGGTCAGCGGCACGATTGCCGCGGACGCCGATGCCCGGCGGGTGTGGCGCGCGGTGTGGGAGCCGACCGGCAAGGCGGCGGCGGTGTTCGCCAGGGCACTGCAGGAACAGGGCGTCGAGGTCTCCGGTGACATCCGGACGGGCGTGGCCACACCGAGCGGTGCCGAGGTGGTGGCAACGCACGAGTCGATGACGCTGACGGAGTTGCTCAACCCGTTCATGAAGCTGTCCAACAACGGCCACGGCGAAGTGCTCCTGAAGACCCTCGGCGATGAGGTCGCCGGCAGTGGTGACTGGGCGAGCGGCGCCGAGGTGCTTCGCGGCTACCTGGAGTCCTTGGGGGTGACCAGTGAGTTGCGTCTCGTGGACGGCTCGGGCCTGTCCCGCGGCAACCAGATCCCCGCCGGTGAGTTCGCCACCTTCCTGTACGAGGTGCAGGAGGCGACTGGTTCGAGCACTGGTATGCCGAGTTCCCGTCGGCCTGCGCGGGGGAGCGGATGGTCGGTGGGACCCTGAACTCGCGGATGTGTGACACCCCGGCCCAAGGGAACGTGCACGCCAAGACCGGGAGTCTGACCGGGGTGACCGCCCTGAGCGGCTATGTCACCGACGCCGACGGGCGTGACCTGGTGTTCGCGATGCTGTTCAACAACCATTTGGTGGGCATCGGCGACATCGAGGACCAGATCGCGGTGACCCTGGCGTCGCACTCCGAGGACGGTGGCGCAGCGGTTGCCCCGATGGCGATCGATCCCGCGAACGAGTCCGACCCGGCCCTGGAGTGCTCGTGGCAGAAGGGTGAGACGGCCGCGCTGACCTGCTGAGGACTCCCGGGCAGCACGTCCGGCCCGGCATACGTGCCGGGGCGGACCTGCGGACTTCTCGGATGCGAACCGCGCGGGACCGTCTCAGCCGTGGGCTCCGGTACCGAGCCAGCGACGGTTGCCCTCCCGGTCGCGCACGTACTCCGGCCACGGCAGGTGGGTCGGCGGCTGGAAGTCCGCCGGCAGCAACGGCTCCATCCCCTCGGTTTCGGACCGCTCGGCGAACTCGGTCGCGGCCCGGGCGCGAGCGTCCTCGTCGCACAGCAGGTCGATGAAGGTGCCGGCCACGGTCTTTCCGGTGACCGCGATGGTCGGGTCGATGGCGGCCGGGATGCCGCCGAGGGCGTTCATCACCCACGGTGGGTAGGCCCCCCGCCCGGGTGCGGGGCGCAAGGCCGGGCGGGCGACGTAGAAGCGCACCGTGGGGGCGTAGTGGGTCATCTCCACGTAGTCGTCGCTGGTCCAGTTGCGTTGCCAGGCGGGCATCTGCTCGCGTAGGGCGGCCTCGGCCTCCTGCGGACTGGTCACCTGTTCGCACTCGGCCAGGAACGGCTGCTCCATCGGGTCGATGCCGAGTTCGCGCTGAATGTCCTGTGCCGCTCCGATCGCCTCGGGCCCGTAGCTCGGGGCGCCCACCTCGGCCAGGTTGTCATAGAGCACCTGCGCCATCGTGTGGTTGGTCAACCCAGGCCGGGACCGGGCCACCCAGGTGCTCGCCAGCCGGCAGTGGGCCATCGCCGCGGCGTGCTCGGCATTGCGATCCAGCACGGCGAGCACGTGTTCGGCCATCGGCACGTCCGGGGTGCGCCAGGAGTACTGGATGCGTGCCACCTGGGCCGGGAGGTTGTCCGCGGTGGCCTGCCCGGACGCCAGGATGGCATCAGACAGGCTCCACCCGCCCACACTGGGCAGCATCGCGTCGTGCATGGTGCGCGACGCGGAGTGCATCTGCATCAACGCGATGTTCGCCCCCGGTGCGCGCGCGGCCGAATGGGAGGCTGGGATCGGGGAGTTCGGGTCGGCGCCCAGTTGCCAGGTCTGCGGCTCGTCGCAGACGAACTCATACACCTTGGAGTAGTACGCCCCGCACTGGGTGTCCCACCGGGCGGTGTTGCACAGTGGCAGCATGTAGAACGGGTGGAAACTGACTATGGCGTCCACGCCGTCGTAGTACCCGCGCAGCCCGTGCACCACCTTGGACCCGTGCATCTTCTCGGCCGGTTCCCCGGTGTAGCGCAACCTGCCCGGGATGTCGTGCTCGATCATGGCGTGCTGGGTGGCCAGCAACCCGGCGAGGGTGGCGATGCCGAGTACCGAGTGCGGGTCGGTGTGCCCGGGAGCATCGGGACCCAGGCCCTCGCGGGGCCGGCGCCGAGTGGTCGCCTCCTGGCTGTTGCCCGGCACGGCGTCGTACTCGGCATAGGTGAGCAGGGTTGGGCCGGGACCGTTGCTCCACTCGGCACAGAACGCGGTAGGCATCCCACCGGAGCCTTCCTCCACGTCGAAGCCTTCGGCGCGCAACCGTTGCACATACCAGGATGCGGACTCGTGCTCGCGCCAGGCCGGCTCGGCCAACTCCCAGATGTGCTGATGCCAACGGGACAGAGCCCTCATGTGCTCATCGACCCAGGCCCGGGCGGTGGCCTTGGCCGCCCCCGGCAGTTCCGCGCCCGACCCGCTCGACATGTCAGCGGTCATCCTTGCTCCTTGGGTTCGAACAGTGACAACGGCACGTGCAGCAGATGCACCCCGCCGGCGTCGATCGCCGCCCGTAGTGCCCCGGGCAGATCGCCCGCGACGCGGACCGAGGCCCCGCTGCCGCCGAACGCGGTGACCAGCGCCGGCCAATCGGGCTGGTCCAGGCGCACCCCGATCGGAGGGATGCCACGGTCTGCTTCGTTCTCCTCGATCTCCCGGTAGCCACCGTTGTCCACGCACACCACGACCAGGTCCAGGTGCTGCTCCAGGGCGGTCATGAACTCCTGCACCGAGAACATCAACGCACCATCGCCCAGCACGCACACCACGGGGCGGTGCGGACTGGCGACCTTCGCGCCGATGGACACCGGTAGCCCGTAGCCGAGCGTCGCGTAGGTGGCCATGTACAGGTAGGAGTTCGGATGCTCCACCGGCACCATGTTGGCGGTGCCGTAGTAACAGATCTGTGAGGAGTCCGCCCCCAGGATGACGTCCGCGGGAAGGCCGGCGGCGATCGCGTCGCAACAGGCGGCGGTGGCCGGGGCCCACTCCCGGCTCTCCCGCTCGATCTCGGCGCGGGCCACAGTGGCGCGGCGTGCTCCGGTGGTCTCGCTCGGGTCGCCGTCGGGCAGCGCCTGCAGCAACTGCTCGACCACGACGCCGGCGTCTCCCACGATGCCCATGTGGGCGGGCAGGTTCTTATGAATCTGCGTGCTGAGCAGATCCACGCGGATCACCTGGCCGGACGGTTGCAGCGGCCCCCACCACAACTCGGCCTCGCCGACCTTCGAGCCCAGCACGAGCAGTACACCGGCGTCGTTGACCAGCGCGTGGGCCGCCTTCAACCGCAGCGTGGACCCCACCGCGAGTGGGTGTGACTCCGGCACCACACCGCGTCCGTTCAACGTCGTCACCACCGGTGCGCCCAATCGTTCGGCCAACGCGGTGACCTCGGCGCCGGACCGGACCGCGCCACCACCGGCCAGGATGACCGGACGGGTGGCACCGGTGAGCAACCGGACAGCGCGGGCGACGTGCTCGTCGTCGCCGGCGGCCGGCTGCGGTTCGGAGTGGGGTCGCAGCATCTCCGGAGGGCAGTCGCTCTCCCCTTCGAGAACGTCGAGGGGGACCTCGATCACCACCGGACGCGGGCGGCCGGCGCGGTAGAGGTCCATCGCGTCATGGACGGCCTGGACGGCTTCCCGGCCGGACTCCACCCGCCGGGCCCACTGCACCACGGCATCGGCGGCGGCGCGGGTGTCCTTGGTCTCGTGCAGCGCCCCGATGTCGGCGAACTCCTGGCCGAGCGGCGGGCCGGGAGTGAGGATGATCATCGGGCGGGACTCGGCGTGGGCGGTGGCCGCCGCGGACAGCGCGTTCAACAACCCGGGGCCCGAGGTCGTGACCACCACACCGGGAAGACCGGTTTGCAGCGACCACCCGTCGGCGGCGTACCCGGCGCCCTGCTCGTGGCGGGTGGTCACGGCGTGGATACCCAGTTCCGGAAGGTGACGGTAGAACTCCAGATTGTGCGTGCCGGGGATGCCGAACACGGTGTCCACCCCGTAGGCGTGCAGCACGGTCAGCACGTCCCGGCCCACGTTCCTGGCACTCTCGGTCGTCATGCCGACTGCTCCGACTCGTAGCGGGGTACCCCGTCCACCCAGGTGGAGACCACGGGGATGTCGGCGATGGATTGCGGATCCACTGCGAGCGGATCCTCGGCGAGCACGGTGAAGTCGGCGAACTTGCCTACGGCGAGGGAACCCAGTTCCGCCTCCCGTCCCAGTGCGCGCGCCCCGGACAGGGTGTGGGCGTGCAGCGCCTGCTCGGCGGTGATCCGCAACTGCGGCGGGCCCAGTTCAGCACCCTGCGCGGTGCGGCGGGTCACCGCGGTCTGGATCGCCTGCAACGGCAGGGGTCGGCCACCGGTGCGTCCGAACTGAGCGTCACCGGCACCCCGGCGGCGGCGAACTCGCCCAAGGGGTTGAACCGTTCCCCGGGGCTGCCGATCGCGTCGAGCACCCCTTCACCCCAGTTGTAGTAGTGCTGGGTCTGGTTCACCGGCATGATCCCGGCTGCGGCGATCCGGTTGACCTGCTCCGGTGTGGGCAGCCCGCAGTGCTCGATCCGGTGCCGTGCGTCGGTCCGGGGATCGTCGCGTTGGGCGGCTTCCACCGCATCGAGCACCATCGCGATCGCGTCCGGAGACTGGGCGTGCGTGGCGGTCTGCAGGCCGGCGCGATGGGCGCGGGCGATCATCTGGGCGTACTCGGCCGGCTCGTGGTAGAGCATGCCGGTGCGGCAGGTGTCGCCGACGTAACCGTCGGGGAAGTAGGCGGTCCACCCGCCCAGGGTGCCGTCGGCGTAGAACTTGAATCCGGCGAAGTGCAGCCTGGAGTTGCCGAATGGGCCGTGCAGCCCCATCTCCAGGCCCTCGTCCAGCAAGGCGGAGAGCAGGTACATCGAGTACCGCACGTGCAGATCGCCGGCCTCGGCCAGATCCAGGTAGGTGGTGAACTCCCGGCGCGTCACCTGCGCATCACCCACCGCGGTGACCCCGCCAGCCAGGAACGAACGCTGCGCGGTCCGCAACTGATCCAGGTGCTCCTGCGGAGGGTCACCCAGGTGCAGGTTGGGGCCGTGGTTGCCCACCTTCACCCCGTCGGCGCCGGTGAGGATGTTGCATGCGGCGTCGGAGAGTTCACCGGTCAACTCCCCATCGGCGTCGCGGAAGAACTCCCCGCCGGGCGGGTTCGGGGTGTCCCGGGTGATGCCGTACTTGGCGAGCGTGTAGGAGTTCACCACGCCCCCGTGCCCGGATGCGTTCATCAGGTACACCTCCCGGTCGGTGGCGACCTGGTCCAGCTCGAACCGGGTGGGGTGACGGCGCTCGGCGAGGTTGCGGTGCTCGTACCCGTAGCCACGGATCGGTCCTTCACCGGGTGACAGCCGAGCCCGTTCGCGTAGGTGCTCCACGATCTGGTCGATGGTGCGGGCCCTACCCGGGCTGCAGTCCACCCAGGATCGCATCTGCCCGTGCATCAGCGGGTGGGCGTGGGGGTCGATGAACCCCGGCACCACGGTTGTCGCGCCCAGGTCAACCGTGCGCGGCCGGCCCAATCCGGCGTCGTCCGCCGCTGCCCGGCACCGCTCGGTATCACCAAGCGCGACGATCCGTCCGCCGGCGATGAGCATCGCGCTCACCACACCGTCCGGCTCCAGGGTCCGGATCCTCTCGGCGGTGACCACGGTGGGCGCCCAGTGTTCCGGCGTCCCGTCGAAACTCCGCAGCGTTCGCATCGGCTCCCTCACTTCCACTCTGCCCACCCCCCGGTGTCGCTTCCTGGTCGGGGCCGGGGAGGGTAGGCCCGGACCGGCTGCGTGCCGACGGTGCGCGCCAACTACTCGTGGCCCCAACTACTCGTTGGCCCCCCGGAGCGCCCGCGCGGTGAGGACATCCTCCTCGAACACCTCATCGATGCGCTGGGGCGCCAGGGCAAGGCAGACGATGCTGATCGCGGTCAGCGCGAAGTACAGGATGATCGCGCTCCAGATGGTGTCGGTGGCCTGGTACAACGCGGTGGCGGTCACCGGTGCCAGCCCGCCCCAGATCGCCGCACCGATGGAGTAGGAGATGGACAGGCTGGTCTGGCGGGAGTGCGGAGGGAACACCTGGGCCAGGATCGAGGCCATCGGGGCCCAGGCGAAGTTCATCCCGATCCGCACCGCGGTGAAGAGCACGTACATCAGTGCGACGTTCTCCGGGGCCATGGTCAGGAACATCGGCACCACCAGCGCTGCGGTGAGGATCAACCCGCCACCCATGGCCCGTTTGCGGCCGATCTTGTCCGAAAGCCACCCGATCAGCAGACAGGAGACCAGTTCACCGAAGGCCGCCACGGACAAGATGGTGAGCATCTGGTTCTCGCTGATGCCGATGCCGAACGCGGGCTCGGTGCCGTTACGCGGTCGCGAACGTGGTGACCATGTAGTACCCGCCGGTGGAGATCGGGATCAGGCCCACGCCCAACAGGATCAGTTTCCAATTGCGTAGGAACGCAGCCTTGACCGGCAGTTCCTCCTTGGTGTCCTGCTCGATCTCGCTGGTGAACACCGGGGTTTCCTCCACGGTGTACCGCACCCAGAAACCCACCGCGATCAGCACCGCGGACAGCAGGAACGGGATCCGCCAGCCCCACTCGTACAGGAACTGGGAATCGTTCACGGTGAGCAGCCAGAAGATCCCGGAGGCCAGCAGGGCACCCATCGGATTACCCAACTGCGGGAATGCGCCATAGAACCCCTTGAACCGGTTCGGAGCATTCTCCACCGACATCAGCACCGCACCGCCCCACTCACCACCGACGGCGATTCCTTGCAGCGCGCGCAGCACAATCAGAAGGATCGGGGCGAGCACGCCCACCGACTCATAGGTCGGGAGCACGCCGACGGCGGTGGTCGCGACGCCCATGAGCACCAAGGTCATGACCAGGGACCGCTGGCGACCGAACCGGTCACCGACGTGCCCGAAGATGACTCCGCCCAGGGGCCGGAAGAAGAAGCCGACGGCGTAGGTGGCGAAGGAGTACAGCACACCGGTGATCGGGGCTGCGTCGGGGAAGAACAACGGCCCGAAGACCAGCGCCGCGGCCGTGGCGAAGATATAGAAGTCGTAGAACTCGATCGACGTTCCGACGAAGGAGGCCATCCCGGCCCGCAGGGCCCGCCGATGGCTGAATGTCTGCCCGTCGCCGGGCTGAGGGCTGGAATTCTGCCCGCTGGGAGTTCCGGTGCTCATTACATACCGCCTTGCGAAGGAGGAGTAGTCGCGGCACCCCGGGGTCACCGATCCGGGACATCGTTGTGGTCCGCGCCAGATTGTGGGTGTGAGCATACGAGCCTGCCGCGCGCCCTACAACACAGGTCTGTTGTGAACTCAAGGGAATTCCGCAGACCTGGTGGCAGCGGATGGCAGAATCGTTCGTGACACGCGCAGCAGGCAGCCGGACTGCTGACGAACTGACGAAGATCCGTTCAGAAAGGCATGGCAGGGCCGATGAGCGCCGACGGTGGCTACGGGCTGGACCTGGATCGCCGGCTGGTGCGCGCCTTGCAGCAGAACCCCCGGGCCAGTGTGGTGGCGCTGGCGCACGCGATCCACGAACCACGGGCGGTCGTGGGGCAGCGGTTGCGGGCACTGATCGACTCCGGCGCCATCCGGGTGGTGGCTGCGGTGCACCCGCACTTCGCCGGGCTGCAGGTCACCGCGCACGTGTCGGTGGCCACCAGGGGTCCGGTGGCGGACGCGGCGACCCTGGTCGCCTCATGGCCGCAGACGGTCCTGGTGTCGATCGTGGCGGGAGCCCACGATCTCATCATGGAGGTGCGGGTGCCCACCCACACCGACATCCAGGCACTGCTCGCCCAGGTCCGGCGCCACCCGGCCGTGGTGCGGACCAGCACGGTCATCTACACCGGCGTGTTCAAAGGGCTCCTGGAGCACGATACGTATGAGCCGATGAGCATCGACGCCACCGACCGGGCGTTGCTAAGGGAATTGCAGCGCGACGGACGCGCGAACTGGCAGGACCTGGCTGTGCGCGTAGCCCGGTCCTCCTCGGCGGTTCGTGTGCGGGTCAATCGGATGTTGCAGGCGGGGATCGCCCGCCTGGTGGTAGTCCAGGAGCGGGGTCACTTCGGCAGGTTGCTGACCATGGGGGTGGGGTTGACCCTGCGGTCGGAGGCCACACAGGTGCTCACACGGCTGCGTCATGAGGAGGATGTGGAGTTCGCCGCGGCCACGATCGGACGCTTCGATGCGGTCGTCACACTGCGCGGAGCCAGCCCGGTGGACCTGGATGCCTCGCTGGAACGGCTGCGGTCCTTCCCGGAGGTCACCGCTCTGGAGGCGTGGGCGCATTTGCGGTCGGTGAAGGAGGACTACACCAGTGCCCTGTAGTCCCCGGACCGGGCTTGCTCAGTCAGCGGTGAGGAACGCCCCCGCAGGCCCGCTGGGCGCGGATTCGCGGTTGGCCCACAGGGAGAGGATCTCGTACCCGACGTGAGCGGCGGCGATTCCGGTGATCTCAGCGTGGTCGTAGGCCGGGGCCACTTCCACGATCTCGGCGCCCACCAGGTTCAGGCCCTGCAGGCCGCGGATGGTGTTGAGGAGTTCCCGGCTGGTCAACCCCCCAGCCTCAGGGGTACCGGTGCCTGGCGCGGCCGCGGGGTCCAACACATCGATGTCTACCGACAGATATACCGGCGCATTCCCCAGGCGGCGCCGCATCTGCTCCACGATCGCGGCCACCGAGGTGAACTCGTACTCATCGGCTCTGATGATCTGAAAGCCCAGCACCTCGTCGTCGGTGAGGTCCTCCGCTCCGTATACGGGACCCCGGATGCCGATATGCATACACCGGGCCAGGTCAGCAACCCTTCCTCGCTCGCGCGCCGGAACGGGGTGCCGTGGGTGTAGGGGGCGCCCATGTAGGTGTCCCAGGTGTCCAGGTGAGCGTCCAGGTGCAGCACTGCGATCTTGCCGTGACTGCGGTGTACCGAGCGCAGGTTCGGTAGCGCCAGGGTGTGGTCGCCACCGAGGGTGAGGAGTTTGGCACCGTCGGCGCGCAACTCATCGGCGTTCGCCTGCACAGCCGCGATTGCCTCGTCGATGTCGAAGGGATTGACGCCCAGGTCTCCGCAGTCGGCCACCTGCTGGGCGGCGAACGGGGCGGCACCGGTGGCCTGGTTGTAGGGACGAAGCAGTTTGGATGACTGGCGGATGTGGGCGGGTCCGAACCTGGCGCCGGGGCGGTAGCTGACCCCGGAGTCGAAGGGCACGCCCAGGATCTTCACCTCGATCGGCGCCCCGGGGCGGGCGGCCTGCACCTCATCCAACCTGGGCAGTAGCCCGAATGTGGGCGGGCCGGCGAACCTAGGCGTGGCGCTGTAGTCAGCGGGGCCGAGCCGGTCTTGCGAGGCGTTCATCAGACTCCCTTACGGATCAACTTCTTGTTCACGAACTCCTCGGCGCCCAGCAGGCCGAGTTCCCGCGCGGTCCCGGAGCGTTTCACACCGCCGAAAGGCAACTCGGGGCTATCGGCGGCCACGATGTTGATGAACACCATGCCCACGTCCAACTGGTCGGCCACTCGGTCCGCCTGCTGCTGGTCGGTGGTGAAGACGTAGGAACCCAGGCCGAACCCGGTGTCGTTGGCCAGGTCAATGGCTTCTCGCTCGCTGCTCACCTGGAACACCATGGCTACGGGACCAAAGAACTCTTCCCTGTAGGCATTCATCTGCGGGGTGACGTCGGTCAGCACCGCCGGGGGGAAGAACGCCCCGGAACGTTGGCCGCCGAGCCGCAACGTGGCGCCGTCGGCTACCGCACGGTCGAGTTGGTCCTGCAGGTTCCGGGCCGCCTGCACGGAGGACAACGGGCCCAGTTCGGTGTTCACCGATGTGGGGTCACCCGGTTCTACCGCCGCCATCGCCGCCCGGAACTTCTCCAGGAATCCGTCATACAAGTCCTCGATGATGATGAACCGTTTGCCGGCCGAACAGGCCTGCCCGGAGTTGTCCAACCGCGCCAGTAGCGCCGCTTGCACGGTGGCGTCCATGTCGTGAGTGGACAACAGGATGAACGGGTCCGATCCACCCAGTTCCAGGGCAACCTTCTTCAGGTGCCGCCCGGCAACCTCCGCGACCGCGGCCCCAGCCCGCTCCGACCCGGTGAGCGACACACCCTGGATCCGGTCGTCGGCGATCACCTCGGCGGCTTGGTCGTTGGTGAGGTAGGCGTTGACGTATGCTCCCTCAGGCAGACCTGCTTCCCGGTAGATCTGCTCGATCGCCGCGGCCGACTGGGGGCACTGCGGGGCGTGCTTGAGCAGGATCGTGTTGCCCACCACCAGATTGGGTGCGGCGAACCTGGCCACTTGGTAATAGGGAAAGTTCCACGGCATGATCCCCAGCAGCACGCCCAGCGGTGCACGTCGCACCACCGCGCTGCCTTCTCCGAGGATGTCCACCGGTTCCTCCCGGGTGATCGCCTCGGCGTGGTCGGCATAGAAGTCGTTGATGTCGGCTGCGAAGTCGACTTCCTCGATCGCCTGCAGGTAGGGCTTGCCCATCTCCTGCACGATGATGCGGGCCAGGTCTTCCCGACGCTCGCGGTGCAGTTGTGCTGCCCGGCGCACCCCGGCGGCGCGCTCAGCCACCGGCGTCGCCCTCCACGTGCGGTGCGCTTCAGCGGCAGCAGCGATCCCCGCCTCCACCTGCTCACCGGTGAATGCCGGGAACGAAGCCACCTGCTCACCCGAGGCTGGGTTGATCACCTGATACTGGCTCATCACGGGCTCCGATTCCGTCGATGGGGACGCAGTCACTGTACCGAGGGTCCGCAGTTCAGTCGTGGCGGGAGCCGCGCCAACGGCCATCCGTCGGGATGCCCGCGTCAGCGCCCGGTACCAACTCGCCCCAGCACCTAACACTACTGATTAGGTTAATGCGCACTATAAACATAGTACTGTTGGGGCATGACCGGACGGGCGATCATTGTCGGGGCTGGCATCGGCGGGCTCGCCGTGGGCAGGGCGTTGCTGGACACCCGGTGGCGGGTGGAGATCCTGGAGAGGGCCGACGGCTTACCGGAGGCCGGAACGGCCCTGGGGATGTGGCCCGAGGCCATCGCCGCGCTGGACCGCTTGGGCGTAGGAGATCGGGTGCGCGAGGCGGGCGTCGCCCAGCACGGTGCGACCTTCCGACGCCCGGAGGGGACCACCTTCGCCCGGATCACCTCGCGTGAACCCGCCTATCTCATCTCGCGGCCGGCACTGCACCGCATCTTGTATGAGGGCGCACTTGAGGACGCAGTCCGCTGGGCCACGCCCGTGGAAGACGCGGCCAACCTGCCCGAGGCCGACCTGGTGATCGGAGCCGACGGCATCAACAGTCGCCTTCGAACCGTGGTCGCCGGCCGAACGGTGGATCCGCGGCCGTTGGGTGCGGTGGCCTTCCGGGGTGTCGTCCCCGGTCGGGTCGAAGCAGCGTGCGAGACCTGGGGAGACGGCCGGATCTTCGGTGTCACACCCCAGGAGGCAGGGATGACCAACTGGTTCGCCTCCGTGCGCGAGGACGTTCTGGCCGAGCGGCCCAGCTACCGGAATGTCGCCGAGCTTCTCACCGCCCTCTTCGGCGACTGGCACCCGATCGTGCGAGAGGTGGTAACCAGACTTGATCCGGCCGAGATCGACCAGCGGGTGCTCTACGACATGCCTCCGATTGGCTGTTGGAGTCGTGACCACACGGTCGTCCTCGGTGATGCCGCCCACGCGATGGCTCCGAACGCGGGCCGGGGCGCCTGCGAGGCCATCGTCGACGCCGTCACCCTCGCGGAGAGCCTGCGCGCGGCGGGTTCGACCACGGAAGGTCTGCAGGACTTCGATCGACGACGGCGCCGGACTGGGCAACGCATGGTCAGGACCTCCCGGGTCCTCAGCCGCATATCGATGGCCAGACGCCTTCCGGCGGTCAGGTATCGTGCCATGAACGTACTTTCGCGTTTCGTCTCAACAAGGCCAGCAGACGACAACGGCAACGACGAGGGGCGCCATGGGCACTCGTGACCAAGCGCTGAACGCATCCGTCGAACTGCTCGGCACCCAGGGAATACGTGCCCTCACTCATGGGCGGGTCGATGCGTCCGCTGGCCTACCCAGGGGCTCCGCCTCCAACCACTTCCGTACCCGCGCAGACTTGCTCCACGCTGTCGTCGACCATCTCGTGGAGACCGAGCAGCACACCTTCGCCGCAGAGGGCCCGCCGCAGAACGTCGATGATCTCGTGGCATCACTCAGCACCTTCATCCGCGAGGCCACCGGACCACAGCGCACCCTGACCGCAGCGCGCCTCGCCTTGTTCACCGAGGCCTTCCACGACCCAGAGGTACGAGCGGTGCTCGCGGAGGGTCGAAGCCAGGTCGAGAGCGCGGCAGCCAGGGTCCTGGAAACACTGGGCTTCCCACAGCCCTTTGCCACCGCACGCCGCGTCCTCACTCAGGTGGAAGGCGCGATCCTGCATCACCTCGCATTCGGCCCGGACGCCGGTCCCGAAGAGGTCGAGGCCTCACTTCGGGCGTGCTTGACCTGAGTGCAGCCACACCCGTCCGTTCTCTCGTGGTGGTGCTTGGTGCAAGGCGCGATGACGACTATCGAAGAACCTCAGAAGTGGAAGGAAGACATGGACGCTTTCCCGCACATTGAGCCGGTGCAGGTGCCCAGGGCCGGCACCGTGCTCGAGGCCGAGGTGCACGGACCGTCGCGCGGGCTGTTGGTTGTTTTCACCCATGGCGGGTGGATGGATCGCCGCATGTTCGACGGCCAGGTCCAGGCCATGGTCGCAACTGGGTGTCGGGTCCTGCTGTGGGATCTCAGGGGCCATGGCGCGTCCGTCCCGCACGGCCTGTACGGACCGACTGCCGATGATATGAGCGCGGATCTGTTGGCACTGCTGGACGCGGTCAACGGCTCGGAACGTGCTGTCCTGGTAGGCCAGTCGTTGGGTGGGATGGTCTCTCAGCGACTCGTCCTGGAGAGTCCCGAACGAGTCGCCGGTCTTGTGACTATCGGCGCCCCGTGCATCAACCCCACCGGCCGAGGCGTCAAGGCACGACTGCGTCTTGCCTGGCGGCTCTCCGGGATGATCGGCACGTTGCTGCCAACCCGGCTGATCCGCAAACAACTGCCACAGGGCACCGCAACAACATCAGAGGCCCGGGAGTATGTGCGTGCCACTACATCGGGGGTCACCCGGGAAGACTTTGGCAGGCTTGTCGATGTCTCTCGCGGCGCTGGACGGACTGCAGGGCAAGCAGTTCACTGTGCCCGTCCTTGCCACCCGAGGGGCGCTTGACGCCAGTGCTGCCGGTCGGCTCACAGCGATGACCGCGAGGCGGTGGCCGGTCGACGGTGGGCGCTTCCACTACAAGGAGATCCCGGAGGCTGGTCACCAAGCGCACCAGGACGACCCCGAAGCGTTCAACAGACTGCTGCTCGCCTTCCTCGCCGAACTGGCACAGTGATGCGTTCTCGGTCCACCGAGACGTTCCCACTGCTCGTCGTGCGTGATCGAGCACGCAGGATCAGACTGGAGGCCTCCCTGATCCGCGAGCAAGGAGTCACTCATGGCGCACGTCAGCAGCATCGGTCGGGGCAACATGGCCCGGCCGCTTCGCCGTCGTGCGGTGAGCGATCCCGCCCAACAGAATAGGTGACCTGCCATGTCCGTTCTGCAGTCTCTGCACTCCAACCTCACCGCGATGCGCACCAAGAGCCGCCTGGAGAAGATCCAGTCGGTAGCCGATGCCGAGGACCTGGCCCGAAGGCGACTGCCGGCCAGCGTCTTCCAGATGTTCCAGGCCGGCTCGGGGTCGAACATCACCGCGATACGCAATGAGGAGATCTTCAAGGAGGTCCACTTCCGGCCGCGCAACGGGGTGTTCAAGCCCGAACCGGACATCGCCACCACCGTGCTGGGGCATCGCATCGAGATGCCGGTGATCCTGTCCTCGGTTGGCTTCCTGGGGGTGGGCCATTCCGACGGCGAGGCGGGGGTCGCCCGTGCGGCGGGAAAGGCGGGCACGATCCAGTTCGTCTCCGGGGTGACCAATGCCCCGATCGAGACGATCATGGACAACGCCACCGGACCGGTGTTCTACCAGTTGTATTACGTGGGCGGACGGGATGCCTCGGCCCCGATCATCGAACGGGTCAAACGCGCCGGGGTGCACGGGCTGGTGCTGACCGTGGACACCCCGACCATCGCCCGACCCAAGGACGCGCCGTGGACCACGCGGCGCAACGTGCCGATGGACACCAGCCCGCCGGAGCTGATCAAGTTCGTCCCGCAAGTTGCCACCAAGGTGGGGTGGGCCCTGGACATCGCCGGGTCCAGCGGGGTGAAGATGCCCGACATCGCCATGGCCCTGGACGCTGCGGGCTCACCCATGGGGTTCTGGGAGGGAATCGGCCAGATCTACCAGAAGACCCCCACGTGGGACGACATCCCCTGGGTCCGTGAGCACTGGGACGGGCCGCTGGTGATCAAGGGCGTTCTCACCGCTGACGACGCCGAGCGCGCGGTGCGTGCCGGCGCCGATGCGATTGTGGTGTCCAACCACGGCGGCAACGTCTTGGATGGGTCGGTGCCCACCCTGCAGGTGCTTCCCGAGATCGTCGAACGGGTGGGGGACCGGGTGGAGGTGCTGTTCGACTCCGGGGTCCGCCGCGGCACCGACGTGCTCAAAGCCCTGGCGCTGGGGGCGCGCGCGGTGTTGCTGGGCCGCGGGTATGTGTACCCGCTGCTGGCCGCAGGTGAGGCCGGGGTGAACCACATCCTGGAACTCTTCGAACGCCAGATCAGTGAGGGCATGACGTTCCTGGGTGCGGACTCGATCCACGAGTTGGACCCGAGTTTTTTGTCCATCCCGGCATCCTGGGACCGCTGGTCCGGGCAGGACCAGGTCAGTTCGGTGGGTTGAGGACAGTTGCAGTGCGGTGACGACGGCGGATGTGTAGCCCTGCCGTCGTGGTTGCGATGGCGGCGATGGCGATGCTCATCAACAGGAATGCGCCGACGTAGCCAGTGTTGCCGACAGTCCAACCCAGGATGAGTGCGCCGGCTCCGAGCCCGCCGTCGTAGGCCATGTTCCACAGGGTGCTAGCCGTGCCGGATCGAGAAGGTCCGAGGCGGTGGACTGTCAGCACGAAAGAGTCGTTCTGGCTGGCGCCGAACCCGGCCCCGATCATTGCCGCCCCTACGAGTAGAACGGATGGGGTGTCGTGCAGGGCTTCTGCGGTCAGGGCCAGCCCTCCCGCGACTAGTAATACGGAGGTCAGCAAGAGTCTTCCCGGTCGAGTTCGGTCACCGATGATGCCGGACCCGAGGCGTCCGACGATCAGCATCACGGAGGCGACGAGCAAGGCGGCGGAGGCTTCTGCTGTGCTCGGACCGGAGATGGGAAGGAATGTTGTGGTTGCTCCGAAGGCGGCGGCGGTGAGTAGAAGGAGGCCGATCGGCGCAGCCATTCCCCCTACATTGCGGACCGAAGCGAGCGTGAACCTGCCTCGAGCCTGGGCGGGGAGCATGATGGAGAGTCCCGCGGGCCTGTCAATCTCTGTGTGTAAGGGGTGTGGCGGGGGTCACAGGTAGGGTTCGATTCGTTCGGGGTAGATCAGGGCGAGTTGGCCCAGGGCGGCCTTCCAGTTCGTGGTCACCGATCCTTCGATCAGCCGGCCGGGGGCTCGCCGCTGGGCGGCCGGTAGCCCGCGTTCTTTCTGGCGTTCTCGGGCTCGTTTGTCCTCGATGTTGCAGATCGCCAGCCACAGCAGTTTGACCACGGCAGCGTCGTTGGGAAAGTGGCCGCGGTTCTTGGTCACCTTACGCAGTTGGTAGTTCAGCGACTCAATCGCGTTGGTGGTGTAGATGACCCGGCGCAATTCCGGCGGGAAGGCCAGGAACGGGATGAACCGGTCCCAGGCCGCCCGGAACGAACGCGCCGCGGCGGGGTACTTCGTCCCCCACGGGCCGGCCTCGAAGGCCTCCAGCGCCTCGCGGGCGCCGTCCTCGTTCGGGGCGGTGTAAATCGGCTTGAGCGCCGCTGCCACTGCCCTGCGATCGGAGTAGGACACGAACCGCATCGCGGCCCGGATCAGGTGGACCACGCAGGTTTGCACGGTGGCCAGGGGCCAGGTCGCCTCGATCGCCTCGGGAAAGCCGGTCAGTCCATCGCAGCACACGATGAGCACATCGCGGACGCCGCGGTTGGCCAGGTCCGCACAGACCTGGGCCCAGAACTTGGCGCCCTCGTGGGTCTGGACCCAGATTCCCAGCACGTGGCGGATGCCGTCCATGTCCACCCCGATGGCGATGTGGGCGGCCTTATTGACCATGTGGGACCCGTCCTTGACTTTGACCATGATCGCATCGAGATAGATCACCGGGTAGAGGGATTCCAGCGGGCGGCGCTGCCAGGCCAGCACCTCCTCACCGATGGAGTCGACCACCTTGCTGATCGTCTCGTGACTGAGGTCTACCCCGACGGTGGAGGCCAGGTGGTGACAGATGTCGCGTAGCGTCATCCCGCCGGCGTATAGGGAGATGATCATTCCATCGACCCCATCCAGGCGGCGCTGGCCCTTACCCACCAGCATCGGGGTGAACGTCCCGGCCCGATCCCGCGGGATGGCCAGTTCGATGTCCCCGACCTGACTGGTCACCGTTTTGGCGTAGTGCCCGTTGCGGGAGTTGGGGTGGTCGGTGGCATCCGGTGCGCCTTTCTCATAGCCCACGTGCTCGCTCAGTTCGGCCTCCAGGCCTCGTTCCAGGGCGGCCTTGAGCATCCCGCCCAGCACGCCACCGTCTCCGGTCAGCGCTCTCTCCGGCATCGATCCGGGCGAACACCTCATCCAAGGCCCCGGTGGCCTTGAGGTCATCGGCCAACTCGGCCTGTTTCCTACGACGCTCAGCGCGCTCCTCGGCGCTCATCTTCGACATGGCGTCAATCGTCACAGCGTGTCTCCTTCAGGGGGTGGAGCCACACCCCTTACACACACCATCTGACAGGGCCCTCATAGCAGCCGATCTCCAGTGGAAACCCGCCCCGGTCGACCAGCACCCCCACGACGATCTGAGGATCGACCCGGCGCTCCTTGGAGTAACCGACCTTGCGCAGATCATCTTCCTTCTCCGCTTCGAAGTACAAGGTTTATGCCGACCTTCTGGTTATGCCGATGTTTGGGGTATCGGCCCAGGTCAGGGCCTTGTCGGTGGCCTGAAAGGTCGGCATAACGACACGCTGATCCTCCAAGGTGTTCGTGTGCTCGGAGGTGGTCGTCGTGTTGCCGGTGATGCCCGTTGTGGCTCGTGGTCCGCTGGAGGGGGTGGTGATGGAGCAGTTGGCGGCCTGGTTGGCAGCGGAGCGGTACTCACGAACGATGGTCCCGCAAGTTCTCGGCGTGGCTCGCGGGTTGAGCGCCTGGATGGACGATCACGATGTGTCGCTGGCAGCGCTGAGCCTTGATGTGCTTGAGGCGTTCCAGGCCAAGTATGCCCCCGGTGTCCCGGGACATGTGATCGTCAAGGTGAGGTCCCCGGCCGTGCGCCGGTTCCTCGTCGAGTGTGGGTACCTGCCCGGTGAGGAGTTGGTACGTAAGCGAGTTCGTGGCCCGAGCGCGAGGGAGGCGCCGCCGTTGGGGTCAGCCGCTGTGGGCGAGTTGGATGCGTGGGGCCGTTGGCAGCGCGAGGCTCGCGGGATCAGCCAGGCATGTATCCATCATCGTCGGGGCTGGGTTGGCGCACTGGTCGACTCACTGCCCGTTGCCGATGAAGTGATCAACTGGAGCGCGTGTGACGTCACGGTCGTGAACGCGTTCATCGTCGACCGTGCGGAAGGCCTCGCGTCGGCTTCGCGTGCCGCGATCGTGGATGCGATGCGGTCGCTGCTGCGGTGGGCGCTGGCGACCGGTCGAATCGAGCGCGACCTGACTGGCGGGATCCTGCGTGCCCGGGCCACACGGGCCATGCTGCCCCGGGGATTGTCGCCCGGGCAGGTCGAAGGTCTGCTGAGCGCGTGCGACCTGGACACGATTGTCGGCCTTCGAGACCGGGCGGTGATCACCACACTGTGGCGGCTCGGGCTACGCGCCGGAGAGGCCGCGACCCTGGGACTCGACGACGTCGATTGGGCCGTCGGACGGGTCAGCGTGATCGGCAAAGGACCGCGGCGGTTGACGCTGCCAGTACCGGTCGATGTCGGCCAGGCGCTGATCGCCTGGCTGCAAGCGCGCCCTGACGCACTGGATCGGGCACTGTTCGTGCGGGTCCGGCCACCGATCCGCGCGTTGAGCAGCGCCGGGATCTCCGACATCGTCAAGCACCGCGCCGAAGCGGCAGGGCTCGGAGTGGTGCATGCGCACCGGCTGCGGCACACCGCAGCGATGAACGTCATCGCAACCGGTGGAAGCCTGATCGAGGCTCAAGAGCTCCTCGGCCACTCCAACGCCGCCAGCACAAGCGTGTACGCCCGGGTCGACCTGGCCTCGCTACGGACACTGACCGTGCCGTTCGGGCAGGTGCCACGATGAGCAGCGATCCGTCCACTCTGTGCCTTCACGACGAGCTCGACACCTACCTTGCTCAGCGTCGCGGGCTGGGGTTCCAGCTCAAGACCAGCGAGTACCTGCTGCGACAGTTCCTCAACTGGCTCCAAGAGCGCGGCAAGAGCGAGACGTTCACGATCGAGGACGCCGTGCAGTGGGCCCGTGAACCTGCTGATGCTGCGCCCGTGTGGTGGTCACAACGGTTGACTGCGGTGCGCCCGTTCGCGGCCTGGCTGAACGCGCGCGGAGCCGACGTCCCGCGAATCCCGCCAGGGCTACTCCCGGCCAGGACGACCAGGCCGGCACCGTTCATCTACTCCCAGGCCGACCTGGACCACCTGCTGACGGCGTGCCCGCTGTTCTTCCCCGACGTGCGGGTGGCGACGACGATGTCCACGATCATCGGCCTGCTCGCTGCCACCGGGCTGCGCATCGGGGAGGCTCTCCGGTTGAGAGTCAACGACCTCGAGGTGGCCGAGAACCTGTTGCAGGTTCATGGCACCAAGACCCCGCTGGACCGGCTCATCCCGCTGCACCCGTCAACGACAGCAGCGCTGGTCGAGTACTTGAGCATGCCCGAGCGCCTGGCCACCGGTCCGTCACCGACCGGGCCGATCTTCGTCAACAACCGTGGCAGCGGCTTCGTCCTCGAAACGATCGAGCAGCACTTTGGTGCTCTGGTCGACGCCCTCGAGCTGGTCCCGACCGGACAGCGCCGTCCTCGCCTGCACGACCTCCGCCACACCTTCGCCACCGGGCACATGATCGCCGCGACACCCACAGCACCAACCCCGCCCGAACCCTCGGGCTGCTCTCAACCTGGCTCGGGCACACCGGCCCGGAACACACCTACTGGTACCTCAGCGCCGTCCCGGACCTGCTCGCCGCCGCAGCCGGACGCCTCGAGGCGACCAGCCCGAAAGGAGACCTGTCATGAACGCCCTGGCCATCGAGCTGCAAACGTACTTCACCACCTTCGCCCACGCCCAACGGAACCTGTCCGGGCACACCATCAGCACCTACCGGGACACCTGGCGGATGCTCATCACCTTCCTCGCCGCCAGGACTGGCACCAGAATCGAGCGCATCGACATCGGTGACATCGACGCCGAGAACGTCACCGCGTTCCTTGACTACCTCGAGGATGAGCGCGGCAACAGCACTGCCACCCGCAACACCCGCCTGTCCGGGATCCGGGCCGTGCTCGCCCACGCCCTACCCGCTCACCTCGAGCACGCTGGCACGATCACCCGCGTGCTGGCGATCCCACCCAAACGCCATCCCAAACCGATGCTCGAGTTCCTCACTCCCGCAGAGTCCGACGCCCTGATCGCCGCGCCCGACCGCACCCGGTGGACCGGCCGGCGCGACCATGCCCTGCTGGTCCTGGCGATCCAAACCGGGCTACGCATCAGCGAACTGACCTCGCTGACCTACGCCGACATCAGGCTCGGTGTCGGCGCGAATGTCACCTGCACCGGCAAGGGCCGGCGCACCCGATCGACGCCGCTGACCTCGACCACCGTCGCGGTCATGACCGGCTACCTCGCCGAACGGCGCGCCCGCCCCGGTGAGGCGCTCTTCTGTGGACCCCGCGGCCAGCACCTCTCACCCGATGCCCTCGAACACCGCCTCAAGATCCACGTCGCGACAGCAGCCGCCGAGTGCGTCAGCATCGCGGACAAGCACGTCACGATGCACACCCTGCGGCACACCGCCGCGATGACCCTGCTCACCCACGGCGTCGACATCTCCGTGATCGCTCTCTGGCTCGGACACCAACACACCCAGTCCACCGACGCCTACCTGCACGCCGACATGGCCATCAAGCAAGCCGCGATCGACCGCACCCGCCCGCCGAACACCGACCCCGGCACCTACCAGCCCGAACCCGACATCCTCGCCTGGCTCGCGACCCTATGAATATGCCGACCTTTCAGGCCACCGACAAGGCCCTGACCTGGGCCGATACCCCAAACATCGGCATAACCAGAAGGTCGGCATAAACGTTGTTATGCCGATGTCGGCATAACAACGTGGTCACGTCATACAGACACAGCGAGACGTCTCCGCTGGCCAACGCGTGGGTGAAGCACAACTCGGCGACCTGGTCGCGGTAGGTGCCCTGGTATGCCCGGGTCAGGGTGCGGCGCATCGTCTTGTCACTGGCCGGCCGTCGCCCCAGATCAGCAAGGACCCGTCCGGTGTCCCGGATCGATGTCGGCTCCACGATCCGAGCGATCACCAGGTCACGAAACACCGGGTCACCCAGGGCCTCAAAACCCAGATCGGCGAATACCGCCGCCAGCGCATCGAACAGCACCCGCGAGGAGGTTCCCACCACCCGCGGCGCGGCGACCGTGGCCCGCTCACGACTCGGTGAGCCGGGGGCCTCAAAGAGGCTCGCCTCACCGGCCGGACCGATCAGTGGCGTCCTGGGCGCCAACGGCTCGACCCCCAACTCAAACTCCCCCTGCGCCGGGTTCTGCAACAGTTGCCGCGCCCGCTCGATCAGCAAGCCAAGTTCGGCTTCGGTATGCGCCGAACCCACGTGCGCGATGATGCGCCGCCGACCGTTCACGGACTCGGCGATCTGCACGGCCGTCGCCCCCGAAGCCGTCGGGACCCGCCGAATCCACGCCATACCGCCCACAGTAGGGCACCAATTAGTGCCTCAAAACGGCAACCAACTCACCCATCACCGCAGGTCAGCGCGGTCCATCACCACTCAGCCGAACCCGGTGACCAAACTCAGGTTGCACACGGTCCTTGACGTCGCCGGTGAGCAGGACGTGCACAGTGCGTGATCGCGCGGCCAGGATGACCGTCGCGTTACGCCCGATGATCACCCCGCCCTCCTCGGCGTAGCGCCACACGGTGTCGTTGTTGTCGGCGACGAGGTCACGTTTCTCCTTCTGCGTCGTGACGACGTCCCGCCCCTCGAAGCCCCCGTAGGCCCCGCCCATCGCCGAGAAGACCTCGGCCAGGGTCGCCCGGTTCTTCAGCGATCCGGCATCGGTACCACCCTCGATCTCCTCGGAACTGAAGGCCTGCTCGTGGTACGGCAGTCCGAGCCGCTCGGCCACGACCTTTCCTATGGCCTCGGCTCCGGCGCCGTACTGTCCCCAGATGGTCACGACCGGTCGTGGACTGGTGTCGTCGGCACCACCCCGGCCACTCTCAGCAGCTGAGTGCGTGGACATATCAACCTCCCCGTCGAGTCCGTCCACAATAGCCCGCCCATGTGATGTGGGTCTCATTCTGGGTGGGATGTTGGGTCGCGCCGTTGGGGGTGGGTCCGGACAATCCGGGCAGGGCGGCGCGGAGGGCAGGCTGAGAAGGCGGTCAGCCCGTGACCGAAGGCGCACCGGGCCCCGGTCGTGTCGGGCGGTGGCAGCGACTCGAAGAGTCCAGCCGCACCCCGCGCCGGGACCACAACGCGGTTTGCTCCTCGGTGTGCACCGCGGCGATACGAAACCCATCCCACTTCTTCTCATACCGAGTCCGCCCGGGTAGGGCGGCAGGGGAGGGGATGGCATCAGATGCCCTGGCCAGGCTGAGATCGACCGTGCCCACAGCCCGGAACTTCTCTGCTGCCATGAGCTCCTCGCCTTCCTCCCGCTAAACAACGTGGGGTGTGATGGCCCCTTGACGTAGAGCCATCGAGCGCCATGCCCACGGGCTGAGCGCTGGTGTGGTGGCGCTCCTTCGCCGGGGTGAGCCGCTCAGTGGTTGAAACGGACGAGCACCTTTCCGGGCGTGCCGTCCCCCTTGGCCAAGGCCTGGAACGCCGAGTCTGCTTCACTCGGGGAAACCTCTCGACTGATGAGCAACGGCATCTCCTCGCCCGCCCGCGAAACGTAGTCGGCCGCATCAAGGAAGTCTTGGGCGGAGTAAGTGAAACTGCCCACCAGGGACCGTTCGTCGGTGCTGATTCCGAACGCATCCAACGTGAGGGAAGGGCTGCCCATGCCGACGAGGCAGACCCTTCCGCCGCGGCTGGTGACAGAGAGCGCGTCGGCAACGGTTTGGTCGGTGCCGACCGCATCGAAGGTAACGGCGATCGGCCCGCCCAGACCATCGAGTGCGCCCCGGAGAGGCTCGGTGTGGGGATCCAGCGCGCGGGCGCCGAGTCGCTCGACGAGATCCCGGCGGGCGGGATCCACCTCGCTCACATAGATCTGCTCGACGCCCGCCATTTTTAGCGCGAGCACCAGGGCCTGACCGATTGGGCCGCCCCCGATGACGAGGGAGCGGGTGTCGGATTCTGCCAGCACCCTCCGCACGGCGTGGACGCCGACCGCAAGCGGTTCGACCAGAGCCCCGTGCTCGATTGGGACGTCGGGGGCCAAGGGCACGATGTTGCGGCTTGGAATGATCACGTACGTCGCAAAGGCCGCGGGCACAGAAGTTCTGACGCCGATGACGTAGCGATCCGGGCAGTGTTGCTCCCGGCCCCGGTATTCCTCGGCTTGTCCGAGTGGTACGACGAGGGGGTTGAACGTCACCGGCTGGTTGAGGCGCAACCCGCATTTCTCGCTATCGGGCCCGATCTGGTCGATCCATCCGGAGGCTTCGTGGCCCATCACCTGTCCGGGAAACCGCCTCCCGTTCTCGCCCGTGTAGCCATGGATATCCGAGCCGCAGATCCCGGTGACGGCCACCCGGACTCGAACTTCGCCGGGCCCCGGCGTGGGTTTGACGTCGTCCGTGACGACGAGCCGACCGATCTCTTCAAGGACCAGCGAAATCATTACTTTCCTTTCAATACATCACTCAGATAGGACTGCACCACTTTGGGGGCGGACCTATGAGCCCGCACCGAAGATCTCCCATTGGCCTTGGACTTCACCGGCACGGATCACCTGCGCCCGCCGGAGCATGGCAAACGCCATGCAGACGTGGTTGGGAATAATCTCCAACCGGGTGCCAACCGGTAGCGGCTGCGGTTCTCCGTCTCCGTACCAGCGCAACCAGCCGTGCTCTTCCGAGACACGTTCGATCACCCATCCCGGCGCGTTGACGATGATGCCGTGCCCGGGGTACTGCTCGCGGAGGGCTGCTGCCGGCAGCAGGTCAGCGGAGAGCGCTTTGGAACCCCCGTCGATATACGCACGGCCGGGTTCAGGATGACCGGTGACGGTGGCGATCACCCGCACCGCCACGGTCTCCGGCGACGCATTCCCGAGCGCCACTTGACCCGAATCGTTGAAGGCATATATCCCCGGGCGGACCTGGGTGACTCCGGGGACGGTCGCGCAGACCCGGGCGCTCGCGGAGGCGCCCATGGAGACGATGGGAAGGTCTATTCCCAACTGACGGATACGTTCGGCAGTCGCCACCATCTCCTGTGCAACGGCCCGGGATCGACGTGCCACGTCGGCAGCGTTCCGCGCTTCATATACCGTGCCCTCGTGCGTGTAGATTCCAACTAGGTCGATACCGTCCAACGGAGCGACACGCTTTGCCAGGTCTGGCGCAGCCTCGGGAGCGACCCCCTCGCGATGTAGCCCGCTGTCGATCGCCATCATGACTTTGATGCTGGCTCCACGAGAGGCGAAGAAGTGCGCGAGCGCCTCAGCCCCCGCGAAGGTGTCAACAGCGAGTGTCAGTTCACAACCGGTGGTCAACCGCAGGCAGCGGCGGAATTTGCTATCATCGGCCGCCGGGTTGGCGATGAAGATCGAGTCAACACCGACAGTTGCGAATCCCTCTGCTTCGGCCACACTTGCGACCGTGAGGCCGGACGCTCCCCGTTGGACCTGTCGGATCCCGACTGCGCCAATGCGGTGGGTCTTGGCGTGCGGGACTAGGGAGACCCCGGATTCCTTGCTGATCGCCGCCATCTCATCGAGGTTGTGGTCGAGGATATCGAGATCCAGCAGCAGCGCCGGAGTAGGGACATCGATCGCTAGCCAATCCACCTCAGGTACCTGGGTGCGAAACGTCATCGACTTCATCCTTTCTGCGCCCGGACGGCGACGGTTAGCGGCGCGCGGGGGCGATGGGCTCGGGCATACCGAGGGCAACTGACGCGTTCGTCGCCTGTTGCTGCAGCACGGCTGCGATCTCGTCCTCATCAGTTTCGCCAAGGTCGATGAGCGTCTGCGGCACCGAGCAACTCATCGCGGCAACGGCGCGTCCGTTGGCGTCGCGGATGGGTACGGCGACGCAGAACACCCCGGGGGAGTACTCACCGTGATCGGTGGCGTAGCCGCAGCGGTGCACTGTACCCAGATGCTCGATGAGTTCATCGCCCGACGTGATGGTCTCCTCGGTGTACCCTTCGAGGGTTTCGCCAGCGAAGCGGTCGAGGAGTTGTTGCGCCGGAAGTTCGGCAAGCAACACTTTGCCGATGGCGGTGACGTAGGCGGGCAGCCTGCCGCCCACTTCGGAGACGAGCCGCAGCGGACGAGTCCCTTCGACCTTGTCGATGTACACGATGTCGAGATCGTCCAGGATCCCGAGTTGGATGGTCTCGCCCAACGTACGCTGCGCTGCGAGCAGGTACTGCCGAGTCCTGATCGTGACTTCGCGGCTGCGCTTGAAGCGCTGCCCGGCTTCCCAGATCTTGACGCCGACGAAATAGCGCTTCGTCTCATCGTCGAAGACGAGCCAACGTGAGGCGACTACTGTCCGGAGCAGTCCGTGGAGGCTGCTCTGGGGGATGTCGAGGATGTCACCGAGTTCACTGAACGTCACTCCGTCCGGACGCCTGGCCACTGCTTCGAGTATTTCCAAGGTCCGGCGTGCTGATTTCACTCCTCCGCTCATTGCGACCCCCTGAGTACGCGTCCGGTGCGTATTCCGGTCACCTTCCCGTTCTTCAACGCGAATCGACCATTGACGAGCACGTGCTCGATCCCCGTTGCGGGCCGGCGGGGACTCACATAAGTGGCTTCGGCGCTCACCGCTGCGGGATCGAATATCACGATATCGGCCTTGTATCCCGGGGCGATCTTGCCTCTATCTCTGAGCCGGAGTCGTTGGGCCGGAGAGTGCGTCATGTGCCGGATGGCCTCGGGAAGACTGAGGACTCGTTCCTCGCGGACATAGGTGTGCAGGACCCGGGGGAAGGTCCCCCAGGAACGGGGATGCGGACGATCGCCCACGAGGATTCCGTCACTCCCGACCATGTGGCGTGGATGCTGCATGAGGGCGCGCACGTGCTCCTCGATGCCCACGAACATGACACAGGAGGCTCCGAGTTCGGTTGCGACAAGAATGTCCAGGCAGAGTTCAGCGGGTCTGATCCCGGTTTTGGCGGCGGCCGCCCCCAGGGACTCTGCCGTCACCCACTCGTACTCCGGAGCATTCGGTGTGGAGGAGAGATGGATATTCGACCAGTTAATGGTCAGGCCCTGATGCCCGTCAGACCCGGTGACGTCGAGAGCGGTGATGATCTCTTCGCGGCTGCCCGGGTCACGGAGCCGCTCGATCTGTTCACCGATCCCGCCGCGCTGGGCCCAACCGGGTAGTTGTGAACTCAACGTCGTCATCGCCGCCAGGTAGGGGTAACTGTCGAAACTGAGGTCTACCCCGTCCGCAATCGCATCATCGAACAGCCGAAGCAGTTCAGGTAGGTTTCCTCGGTTCACATCGAAGGAGAGGTGGGCATGGGCGAAGTGCAGGGCGACGCCGGAGTGTTTGGCGATGTCGATGCACTCCGCATATGCCTCGAGGGCTTCCGGACCGTAATTGCGGTGGTGGGGGCAGAAGTAGCCACCGTGCTCGGCGACGACGCGGCATAGTTCCACCAGTTCGGCGGTTGTGGTGGAGTACATACCCGGCACGTAGGTCAGGCCGGCGGAGAGGCCGACTGCGCCGTCCTCGAGCCCCTGTCGAAGTAGTGCCGCCATCTGTGCGACCTCGGTCGGCGTCGCCGCACGCGCCGCATCGCCCATGACGAGCATCCGCAGCGTCCCGTGCGGTACGAGATAGGCCGTGTTGACAGCGGTATCGTCGTCAAGCCGGTCTAAGTAGTCAGCGACGCTGCGCCAACTCCAGTCCAGGTCCGTGGGGTCGTCGTTCCATCCCCTGATACGTTTGCGCAACGCACGCAGCACCTCATCGGAGACGGGTGCGTAACTCAGCCCGTCCTGTCCGAGGACCTCCAGCGTGACTCCCTGGGAGAGTTTCGCCTCATGATCAGGGTTGGCCAGGATCTGGATATCCGAGTGCGAGTGCATGTCGATAAAGCCAGGAGCGAGCGCAAGGCCGCCTAGGTCGTAGGTCTCCGCGTTCTCGACGACGATTCCCGGCCGCACTCCGGTGATGCTGTCGCCGTCGATCCTCACATCGGCTGTAAAGGCGTCCCGGGCCGTGCCGTCCAGGACAGACGCATTTCGAAAGATGATGGTCTGGTCCTCAGTCATGTGCACCCTCCGCCGCTATGGCTACGCGACAACCTGTTCGTGCGCTCTGGTAGATCGCGTCCGATGCCTCGACCACATGGACGGCCAGAGCGCCAGACATGCCAGTGGGCGCGTCGTAGCCGCGCGCGCAATCGATGAGCACTTTCGTCGGTGCGCCCGCGTCGTAGAGTCCGCTGGCCTGCTCAGGTGTGAAGTCGGTGACATTGCCGTTGGCCTGGACCATCCGAGCGGCATCGGACACGGAGTCGATCGCGAGTTGTGCCTTCGACCCGTATATGCGCAGCAACCATTGCGGGCGTGCGAGATAGGGATGGGTGGAGGCGCAACTCAGGCTCGCCGAGCCCCCGTGCTCGAAGCTGAAGTTCGTGGTGGCGTGCAGATCGATGTCGACTCCCGGCGGGAATGTGTGGGCGTCGACCGAAGCGAACCGCTTCCCGGTGATCCAATGCACGAGACCCAGTTGGTGCGACATCGAAACCGCGACGGCGCCGCCCCCTGACGTGGCGGCGTCGGTGTAGGTGCGTGATTCGGAGACGTCCGCAGCGCCCCAACCGCCATCCGTGCCGCCACTGAGTAAGGCACGGGTGTTGACATCCAGATGGCAATCGACCAGTTCGACATCGCCGATCTCGCCTGAGGCGACGAGGGATCGTGCCAGTTCGAACGTCGGGGCCGCTACCCACCCGAACCCCACTAGGAGGTCTCGTCCGGCTTCTTGCGCCGCTAGGTGCATGCGTCGAGCACTAGCGGAGTCCACCGCAAAGGGCTTCTCGACGAGCACATGGGAGCCGGCTCTCAGCGCGGCTGTGACCTGCTCCTCATGGGCAACCGGAGGGCTGGAGACGATCGCGATGGACGGAGCGTTCTTCAGGGCGTCGCGCCAGTCCGAGGACCAATGTGGTATAGCGAATTCCTCCGCGAGTTCGCGGGCTCGGTCAGCACTCTGGCTTGTGACCATCGTGACGTCGACTTGTGAATCTCCCCGCAGGGCGGGAAGGTGACTGGATCGTGACCAGGCCCCGGCGCTGATGACGGCGGCGGTGATCTCCCCGCTCATTTGTCGTGTCCTGCCGCTAGTGCACCGACGACGTGCCGTTGGAAGATCAGGGTGAGCAGGACCGGTGGGATCAGGGTGAGCACCGTGGCTGCCGCTAGCGAACTCCAATTGAACTGTTGCACGGATTGGAAACCGACGAGGAGCGGGGGAGCGGTCAGTTGGTTCGTCAGCACGAGCGAGTAAAAGAACTCGCTCCATGCCTCCAGGAAGATAAGTACGCCGGCCGCCACGAGGCCAGGCTTGGCGATCGGCAGGATGATGATGGCGAATGTCTGCATCCGGCCAGCGCCGTCGATCATTGCTGCCTCTTCGATCTCTTTAGGGAGTTGGTCGAAGTAATTCTTGAGCACCAAGATCGCCAAGGGCAACGTGAAGACGTTGTAACTAATGATCAAGGCCCACGGCGTATCGAGAATGTTCATCAGCCGGAAGGCGACGAAGAAGGGGCCGATGATCGCGATCGCAGGAATCACCCGCGTAGCGATGACCGCGAGCTCAAAACTCCGAGATCCACGGAACGGGAAGCGGGACAACCCGTAGGCAGCCAACCCAGCCAAGGTGAGGTTGAGGGCAACGAGGACCGTGCTCACCAGCAGGCTGTTGGCAATAGAGTCGAGCAGTCTGGTGCCGGCCGTGCTCGCGCCGACACTGGCACCGGCTCCAGAGAGCAATTCAAGGAAGTTGTTGAAGGTGATGGAGTCCGGAATTAGAGGGAATGACCTCGACCCCATCTGGCTCGGGGTGATGAGGCTGGAGACGAGAAGGAACCAGACCGGCAGGATGATCCATAGGGCGAAGATCACCACGGCAAGGTAGATGAACGCTGTGAGCAAGGGGCTGCGCCGCCGGCCACCAGATCGGTTCGTGCGTCGAGTGCGGGGCTGTGCCATGGATTCACGCTGAGTCAGTTGAACCATGATCACCCTGCCATTCCTTGCTCTTCGCGCTTGTACAGCAACTTCACCGTGGCGAGACCCCCGATGAGGGCGAGAGCCCCGAGGATCACCGCGAGCGCAGAACCCAGGCCGATGTTGGTGACCACGAAGAGTTGGCGGTAGATGAGGATGCTCAGCACCTGCGTGGCATCGCCGGGTCCGCCCTGCGTCATGGCGAAGATGACATCGAACTGCAGGAATGCGTAGATCACATTCAGTACCGTGACGGTGATGAGCACCGGCCGTAGCCACGGAATGGTGATGTGATAGAAGCGCTTTATTGCCCCGGCTCCGTCCAGCGCGGCTGCCTCGGCGAGTTCGCCCGGGAGTGTCTGCAGACCGGCGAGGAAGAGGATCCCTGCGAAGCTGGCCTGGCGCCATACGGCTGCGATGATGGCGAGTATCAGTGCCGCTGTGGGGTCGGAAAGGAAGTCGTGGTATTCGGACGTGATTCCGAGTGCGGTCAGAAGGGCGTTAAGGCCTCCGACCGAACCGTCCGCGTACCACTTCCAGAGGATTCCGAGCACGAGCCATGGGGTGGCCCACGGAATGATGAGCAAGGTACGCGCGAGGCCACGGCCAATGAACTCCTGATTGAGGAGTACCGCACAGCCGAGGCCGATCAGCGTGGAAAGAAGCACGAATCCTAGTGAGAATATGAACGTTATCCACATCGAGTGCCAGAAGACATCGCTCTTGAACACGATGAGGAAGTTCTCGAAGCCCGTGAATTCCCCTAGTCCGCGCCCATCGGCCGGGACGTTGTGCACGCTGTAGAGCACTGTTAGGAGGGTGGGAATGAGCAGGAGGACGATCAGGAGCGCAGCGGCCGGCGCGACTAGGCGGACTCCGAAGCGTCGGCCCGAACTTTCGAGCGGGCCGACGCTTCGGCGCTCGGCCACCGACACGCCTCTGCGAACGGAGGGTGCAATGGGAGCCATCGAACTACAGACCGCCACCTTCTTGCGCGGACGTTGCGGCCTCGGTCAGTTGGTCGACGGTGTCGGCCGGGGTGATCTGGCCGAGCAATAGTGCATGGATGATGTCGCCGACCTTTGCCTGGAAGTCCGGGTACCAGGGGAGCGTCCGGGCGGCGACGACCTTCGAACCGGTCTCGAATGTCTCCGAGAGCATCGACAGGTCGTAGTAATCGGGGAACGAGTTCTGGACGTTTTCGTCCGTAAAGAACCCCGGATAGGGGGCGGCAAGGCCCCCGGCGTTCGCCCAGGCATTGGAGACGGTGAACTCTCCTTCGGGTGATTTCCATCCGTAGTACTTCATCAACTCCCAAGCGGCGGCGCGGGCGTCGTCGTTTTGGACATCGCCGAGTTGAAGCACTTCACCCATCTGGAAGGTGTGGTTCGCGCCGCCGATGGGCGCCATCTGAACATTGGTCGACTCGGGGCCCTCCAGGTCGCGGATCGAGGTGAAGAAGTAGTGGTGCAGGACGAAGAAGGCCGCATCGCCCTGTGCCATGTGGTTGGACAGGATGCCGGGATCGTCATTGAGCAGCGACGACGGCGCAAGCCCTTCGGTGTACATCGATTGCCACCACTCGAAGACACCCTCGGTCTTCGGGTCATCCGCGAAGACCGGGTTGCCGTCGTCGTCGAACGCGGTGATGCCTTCATTGAGCAGGTAGGTCTGCAGGTACTCCTCGCAGAACTCCTTGACCCAGTAGGCCACGTAGGGCGCAGAGACGATGCCCTGGTCCTTGAGCGCCTTGGATTGGTCATACATCTCCTGGAGCGTTTGCGGGGGCGAATTGAACCCCGCCTCGGCGACCATGCTCTCGTTGTAGTGCAACATGTGCACGGCTGAGAAGTAGGGGACGCTGATGAGGTCGCCATCGCTGTTGACGTAGGTGCTGCGGGCGCTTGGGAAGAGGTCTGCGACGAGGTCGTCGGCACCGGGCAAGTCGTTGAGCGTCGATGCCCAGCCCTGGTCGATAAACTTCTGTGAGTTGTAGGCGAAGTTGTAGTAGAGGTCGGTGACATCACCGCCGCGTAGCCGTGTCTGCAGGGCGGCGGAGTATCCCAGGTTCGGGATGATGGAGACCTCGACGTCGGTCTCTTCCGCGTCCGACCACTCGCCGACCAGTTGATGGATCATCTCAGGCTGGAAGTCCCATCCGAGCATCCGCAGTTGGCCGTCCCAGTCGCCACCGCCGGAACTGCAAGACGTCAACGTGCCAAGTCCCATCGCGGCAGCGAGGCCGGTGCCGCCCGCGGCTAGGAGGAAACTACGTCGGTTCATGGGAGAGCCTTTCAAGGCTGATTGATTTCGCATATGTGAACTCCACTTCATCGGGGTGAATCGAACTGTAGGCTGCCGGCCTCAGCCGGTCAAGCACGTGGGGCGCGCGGGCGGCAGCAGCCGCGGTCACGCGGGAGGGGCGATGGACGTCCTCGACGATCCGTGTTGAACGCCGATGGCTCCGTGGCCGAACGATTAGGGCGTAGCCGGGCTGGCGCGCGCTCCCGACGCGTTTCTATCTAGGGTGTGGCCGGCGCCTGGTCGAAGAGTCCGTCGCGGACCATCGAGCGGATCACTTCATCGGCGGCCGCTAGGGTTTCATCGATCTGGTCCGCAGTGTGTGCCAGGGTGATGTGATTCCTCTTGAGCGCCATCGGGTACATCATGAAGCCCTCGTTGATCATTCGCCGATGGAACTCCGCGTACGCCACGTCATTGTTCCGGAGCAGGTCCCGGTATCCGCTTACCGTGCCGCTCAGGAAGTACGTGACGAAGACGGAACCGAGCCCGGTGACCACGGCGGCAACATCGTGGCTCTTCATGATCTCGGACAATCCGGCACGCATACGGTCCCCGAGTTGGGTGACGTGGTCGTGGAAGCCGACCTCAGGATCGCTAATCGCTGTCATGGTGGCCACGGCGGCTGCCATGGATGCGGGGGTTGCCATTGTAGGTTCCGGCCAGCATCACGTCCCCGCCGGCGGAGTTGAACCGCTCCATGAGGTCGCGCCGTCCGCCCATGCCGGCGACCGGAAAACCGTTGCCCATGGCCTTGCCATAGGCAGTCAGATCCGGGGCGATGCCGCACAGTTCCTGGTAGCCGCCCGGGGCGTGCCGAAAGCCGGTGATGACTTCGTCGAAGATGAGCACGGTGCCGGTCGTGGTGCACAGTTCGCGAAGGCCGCGCAAGAATGCATCGATCGGCAGCAGAGCGCCAACGTTGTGCGGGACCGGCTCGAGAATGACGGCCGCGATCTGATCGGGATAGCGGTCGAACACCTCCTGCACCGAACCCAAATCGTTGAACTCGGCTATGAGGGTGGCGTCGATCGCATCGTCCAGGATGCCTGCCGACAATGGGTCGCGACCCCATGCGCCTTCTGCTGAGGATGCGACGTTGCGAGCAACGGCGTCGTGCCACCCGTGGAAGCAACCCTGAAACTTCAGTACGTACTTGCGTCCGGTGGCAGCCCGGGCTAATCGCACCGCTTGGAACGTGGATTCCGTGCCGCTCATCGTCGTAATCGACATGTCGACCGATGGGATGAGGTCCTGGACGAGTTGGGCTGCTTGTATTTCGAGTTCGGTGACTCCCAGGCCGATGAGGTCGATCGTGCCGAAGGTTTCTGCCACAGCGGCGTTGACGCGCTCGTCGTTGTGCCCCAGCAGCGTGGCGCCGAAGGCGCAGTGGTAGTCCACGAACTCGCGACCATCGGAGTCGGTGATCGTCGAGCCCCTGGCGTGGCTGAATGCGGCGGGATAACCGACATTGCGGGTAGCCGAATTGACCCCGCCCGGGATCAATCGCACGGCTTTCCTGCGCTTCTCCTCGCCCGCCGTGGCAACGGGAGTCGCTGTACTCAGGGATGGCATGGCTCTCCTTTGAGGAAGTGGTGATCAGTTGTGAGGTGGGTTAAGAAGTCTTGGGACGTGGGTCGTCGAGGCCGAGCAGTTGCAGCGCATCGCGGTGGATGATGTTCTGCACCGTTTCTTCAAGGACATAGGGGAGATTCCCTGCGCGCAGTTCCGCCAGGGCGGTGAATTGTTCGAGCGCCGCCTTCGGCTCCCAGAGTGGGTAGTCGCTGCCGAACAGCAATTTGTCGGTGACGGCCCACTCCTGTGCGTGGACCAGAGCCAGGAAACCGTCCATTGGCCGTGACCAACTTGCCGAGACGTCGGCGAATACGTTCGGGTGCTTGCGCAGGACGATATTGGCATCGCGCTGCCAGGGGTGTCCCATGTGCGCCATGATCTGGACCAGGTCCGGGTACCGCCGGGCAACCTCCTCGACGATGAGTGGTTGGCTCAGCGCCAGGCGTCCCTGCGGGCTCGGTGTAGCGCCCATGTGCCATAGCACGACGAGCCGCTGCTTGAGCAGGAAGCGGTAGAAGTCTTCGAACTCCGGTGCGAGCGGGTCGAATAGGGAGAGGACGGGGTACAGTTTGACGCCCCGGAAGCCCAGGCTGTGAGCTTCCTCCAGTTGCTCACGCCAGGTCGTGTCCAACGGGTCGATGGCTGTGAAGGCGATCGTGGGCGTGGTGACGCTGGCGCAGAAGTCGGCAACGTACCGGTTGGGGGTATGGACCCCTGCGCGTGACGCGGCCAGCCCGAAGACGATCGCGACGTCAATACCGGCCGCTCGCATGGCTACGTCGTACTGGTACGGGGTGATGTCCGGATACGGCTCACCGTAAGCGGGTTCCCAGTTCTCCTTGTGCTCCGGCCCCCAATGCTCGGGCAGCAGGTTATGGGTATGGACGTCGACGATCATGAAGTTCCTTCAATGGCCACGGGGTAGGAATCTCTGAACGCGCGCAGCGCGCTGAGGAAGCGACTTTCCTTGCCGAGAGCGGCGGCGGTCTGGGTGAGAATCTGCAATACGTCCTGCCGATGGGCGGGCGTCAGTTCGCCGGCAGGGCCGCTGATGCTGACAGCACACACGGCCCGCTGATCATTCGGCACCGGAACGGCGAGGCACACCACTCCGTGGTCCCTCTCCTCGTCGTCGACGCTGAACCCCTCCTTGTGGATGCGGGCGAGCTCGCCCTCCAGTTGGGCCGAGGTGGTGAGGGTTTTCGGTGTGAATGCGGGGTAGGGTTCAGGCGGCAGGTGGCCGCCCCGCGCTTCCGGTGGAAGCATGGAGAGGAGCATCTTGCCCAGACCAGTGCAATGCAGATGGTCGATCGACCCGTTGCTTGACCTGAACCGGAGTGCGCGTTGAGGTTCTTCCACTCGAAGGTGTAGGACCGACTCTCCGGCAAGGACACCAACGTTGGAGGTGAACCCGGTCGCTTCAGCGAGGTGGCGAAGATGGGGGGTGGCGACTGTTCCGGCGTCCATGCGCTGCAGCGCGTTGTCGGCGATCTCGAGCACCGCGTCGCCGACTTCGAAGGTCGGCGCATCGGTGGCTTTCCGTACAAACCCTTCTGCTTCCAGCACGCTGAGGAGTCGCACCAAAGTCGGTTTGGGCAGGTCGAGTTCGCGCGACAACAGCGCAAGTGTCATGGGCTCGTTATGTGCGCCGAGCGTACGGAGGATGCGGAGCGCCCGGGTGAGACCCTGGGAATGGTATGACGACGTGGAACGCGGTTCCATGTAGGCATACTAGGGTGAGCGTCGGCAGGTGTCCAGCGGCGATGTGGAGGGCTCCAAACTCACAATCGCGTGCAGCCGGCCGACCCGCAGGCTGCGCACGTTCGCGGTCACAGTTGATCGAAAGGGTGTTTCCTATGAATGCTGAGTCCTTACTCGTTGCCTCCCGTGGAGGGGGCGTTGAGCACGGCCTCGTCCGGTGCGCATACCGGGACGGGGGGTGGGTGATGACTACCCTGACCACCGTCGAGCAACTCTCCGCGCTGGCCTGGCACCCACGCTTGCCCGTGGTCTACGGCACGGCCGGTGTCGCGACGCCAGGTCGGGTGGTAGCGATCTCGGTGTCGGACGGTACCGGTCGGCTGATGAGCGACCAACTCGCAGGCCCTACCGAACTGGAACCGTGCCACCTCGCTGTCGATCCCAGCGGCTCGGTTCTTGTCGTGACGAACTACACCTCCGGCCAGTTGGCGTGCTGGTTGCTGGAACCCGATGGCTCGCTGGCCGGCGAGGGGCACCACCTGCAGTTGGAGGGCTCAGGCCCCGAGATTGAGCGGCAAGATTCGGCACACCCGCATCAGGTGGTCTTCAAGGACCGCGGGGATGGCCTTCGCACCTGGGTGGTGGATCTTGGCGCGGACCTGATTCGGGAGTTCAAGATCGTCGCGAACTCCAGGGCCGTGCACCTGGAGGAATCGCGCGCACTCGCCGTCCCGGCAGGTGCCGGGCCCCGCCACCTCGTGGAGATGCCAGACGGCCGGCTGGCCATCGCCGGCGAACTCGGGTCGAACCTTCTGGTGTTGAACCCTCGGGATGGGGCGGTGCATGACGTGCCCAGCACCGCCGAACGGGACCGGCTCGTACCCGGCATTCGCGGAACTACCCGGGGGATATCCGATTGTCACTGGATGGGCGTTTCGTGTATTTCGCCAACCGCGGGTACGACACGATCTCACTGTTCGATGTGTCAGGAGAAGCCCCGGTCCTTGTGGTTGAGCGGGACTCGGGCGTTCGCTGGCCACAGCACATCCTCGTGCGGGAAGGAGAAATCCTGGTTGCAGGTTGGGACAGTTCCCAGGTTGTTTCGTTGGCTACCGACGGTGGCTACCTCGGGGAAGCGCGGGTGAAATTCTCGGTCTCGACGCCCGGCTGGCTCCTGACCGACCGATGATTACGGGTCGTCGTCACCGATGCCGACGTTAGCGTCTGCGAACAGGGGTGGTGTAGGACAGCGAACAAACGCACCCAACGCGGTACATGCGTTGGCTTTCATAGCACGTTCCATTAGATGAGACTTAAGGAAGCGATTGACATGTCAAGAAAAACGTTGGTACAGCCTGCTGGGGCGCCGGAACTCAAAGCCGCGCTTTCCCCTGGAATTATTTCGAATGGATTCCTTTTCGTCTCCGGTGCCGTAGCGTTCGGTCCGGATGGATCAATTGTTGGTGACGACGTCACGAGTCAGACCCATCAAACGTTGGAGAATATTCGTGCGATATTGGCGGAGGCGGGCACTGGCTTCGACGACGTGGTGCAGTCCAGGGCTTACCTGACCCGGATCCAGGAGGATTTCACCACGTTCGACTCCATCTATCGGGAGTATTTCTCCACGCCCTTCCCGGCACGCACCACCATAGGTATCGAACTTGCGATTCCTGGTTTGCTCGTCGAAATTGACGTAGTGGCAACGGTCGCGTCTTAACTGGCACTTCGCAGATGAGGGTGTAGAGGCCGTCAGCGCGTCGCTCGCCGGGTAGGGGTCGAGGTCTTCCGATGATGGAGGTTCCCACGCCGCCCATCTGGAAGACCTCGACGTGCCTGACGCTACCTTCACGCGCCCCGACCTGACCATGTTCGCCGGCCTCGACGAGCTCGGCCTGAAAGTCGGCGGCCAGCGGCTCGGGCCCGATCGGGCGGTCCTTGCCTGCCGGGTCGTCGAGGCCGATGAGTGGTGCCACCGCTGCGGCTGCGAGGGCGTGCCTCGCGACACCGTGACGCGGCGGTTGGCGCACGAGCCGCTGGGCTGGCGCCCGACCACCCTGCTGGTGACCGTGCGCCGCTACCGGTGCACCGGGTGTGGGCACGTGTGGCGACAGGACACCACCGCGGCGGCGGAGCCGCGGGCGAAAGATCTGCCGCGGCGGGTGCGCTGGGCGCTGGAGGCCCTAGTGTGCCAGCACCTGGTCGCGCGCGTCGCCGTGGGCCTGTCGGTGTCGTGGAACACGGTCAGCGCCGCGGTCCTGGCCGAGGGCCGCCGCGTGCTGATCAACGACCCGAGCCGGTTCGACGGCGTGCAGGTCGTCGGCGTGGACGAGCACGCGTGGCGCCACACCCGCCTGGGCGACAGGTACGTCACGGTGATCATCGACCTCACCCCGATCCGCGACGGCACCGGCCCCTCACGGCTGCTGGACATGGTCCCGGGCCGCTCGAAGCAGGCGTTCAAGCAGTGGCTCACCGACCGCGGCGCCTCGTGGCGGCAGGGCGTGGAGGTGGTGGCGATGGATGGCTTCACCGGCTTCAAGACCGCCACCAGCGAAGAGCTGCCCGAGGCCGTGGCGGTGATGGATCCCTTCCGCGTGGTCCGCCTCGCCGGCGACGCCGTGGACCGGTGCCGGCGCCGGGTCCAGCAAGAGCTCCACGGCCACCGCGGACGAGCTACCGATACGCTCTATCGTGCCCGCCGCACCCTGCACACTGGCGCCGACCTCCTGACCGACAAGCAGAAGGCGCGGATCGAGGCGCTCTTCGCCCTCGAGGAGCACGTGGAGGTCGAGGCAACCTGGGGCCTCTACCAGCAGATGATCACCGCCTACCGCGCACCGGACCGCAAGGCTGGCCGAGCGGTCATGGCCACGCTCATCACCTCGCTCAGCTCCGGCGTTCCCCCGCCCTGGAGGAGGTCCGCACCCTGGGCCGGACCATGAAAACACGCGCCGCCGACGTCCTGGCCTACTTCGACCGGCCCGGCACAGCAACGGCCCCACCGAGGCGATCAATGGGGCTCTTCAACTTTGAGCGTGGTGTGCCGTTGAGGTAGGGGCTCGTGGCCCTGATCCAACATGGGTGTTGTCAAAGCATCCAGTTGGAGAAGGGACCACGAGCCTGTGTGCCACGATACGCACCGGCGCGATGCTGCGTCGATTCTGTTCAACCTGCCCGGTTACCGGGTGATCACCGCCTCGCGGCGTGCCGATGGGCAGCGGGTGGTGCTGATCGAAACCACTGCCGGCGAGGACGGGTGTCCCTCGTGTGGGGTGATGTCGAACCGGGTGCATTCGCGCCCGGTCCAGCAGGTCAGAGACGTCAGTTGCGGCGGGCAGCCGGTGGTGGTGCGGGTGCGCAAGCGCCGATACCTGTGCGCCGAGCAGGTTTGCCCGCGGGGCACGTTCACCGAGGTCACCGAGGAGTTGCCGGCCCGGGCCAGGGTGACTACGCGCTTGGCTGCGACGGTGGCCGGGGCGCTGCGCACCGAGCCGCGGGCGGTCTTGGGGGTGGCCGGGGAGCATGGGTTGTCGTGGACCACAGTGATGCGCCTGGCCACCCAGACCTTGGATGTAGACGGGCACGCCGATTCGCGCCTGGTGCGCCGGCTGGGGATCGATGAGCACCGCTTCCGCAAGGTGCGCTATGTCCGAGACGCCGACATCGGGGCCACGGTGCGAGTAGAGCCGTGGTCGGTCGTATTCACCGACCTGGACACCGGCGCGATCCTCGACGTCGTCGACGGACCCCGGGCGGCCGCAGTCAAGTCCTGGTTGCGGGCCCGGCCGCGGTGGTGGCGCAAACGCGTGGAGACAGTCGCCATCGACATGTCCAGTGAGTTCCGCTCCGCCGTTCGCGAGGTGTTGCCGAAAGCGAAGATCAGTGTCGATCACTGGCACGTGATCCGCCTGGCCAACCAGATGCTCACCGACGTGCGCCGACGCCGGGCCTGGGAGGTTCATGGCCGGCGGGGCCGGTTGATCGACCCGCCCTGGCGGTATCGCAAGTTGCTCACCTGCGCCGGGGACCGACTCTCGGTGCGCCAGCGAGAACGTCTCCAGGAGATCCTGGAGGCCGACATCGAACTGGCCGTGGCCTGGGGCATCAAGGAACACGTGCGCCAGTTGATGGCCACCCGCGACACCGCAGCGTTCCAACGGGCCTGGTCGGAGTTGGAGAAGGCGGTGCGGGCCACCCGCCTGCCCGAGCCGCGCCGGCTGTTCAAGACGTTGTCTGCGTGGCGCCGGGAGTTGCTCACCTTCTGCCGCACCCGCACCACCAACGCCCGAACCGAGGCGGCGAACCTGACCGCCAAGACCTTCAAACGCATCGGACGCGGGTATCGCAATCATGACAACTACCGCTGCCGCATAATGGCCTACACGACGTCACCAAAGGCGGCGTGAACACCCCTCACCACGCTGAAAGTGGAAGAGCCATCAATGGTCGACTCGAGCATCTGCGCGGCTCCGCCCTCGGCTTCCGCAACCTCATCAACTACATCGCCAGAGCGCTCCTGGCGACCGGCGGATTCAGGCCGCGGCTACACCCTCGATTGTGAAGAGCCACTTAACTGGCAGGAACTCTATGGTCCCTGCCGGAGAGCCAGCGGACGCCACCAAAGCCTTTCACGTTCGCTCCATCGGCGCCGGTTTCGCAGGCCCCGAGGCTCGCTTCTTCTTCGAGCGTCTCGAAACTCTTTGGGGAGCTCGGAACCCGAGGTTGGCCAACCGGCGCAACTGCCGGGCAGGGTGCGCCTGGCCGGGCTCATTGATGGTGCGTCCGGCGTGGGGCAGGTCGATCCATTCCCGCTCAGCATGCTGCAGCATCTGGGCCACCCGGGTGTGGCGCTCGGCCCATTCAAACGCGGTGGCGGGCGTCAGGGGCACCGGGTCGGGCAGCGGTGCGGTGAAGTGGGTACGGCGGACAGCCACGTGGATCACGACCCCCTCACTGGAGGGGTAGGCGTAGATGTTGCAGTGGAAATCATCGGTGGACCAACGGCAGCAACTCATGCCCTTTAGGTCTGCGGAACCAGGCCGCTGGGGCCACCCCCACACAGGACACGCCGAGAGTTACAAGTTAGAGCCTCTGGCCTGGTGTGTCTTGGCCCGCCGCATCGCCCGGTGCACCGTCGCGCGGGAGACGCCCCTCCGTTCGGCTACCTCGACCTGGCTGTGCTCCACGGCCTCCACCAGGGACACCAGGAGCCGCTCCTGGGTGGGGGATAACTTGGGCTTCTTGCCCCGCAGGCGGCCCTTGTCTTTGGCGATCGCCATGCCCTCCCGGGCCCGGATCAGGTCGGCCTCAAACTCAGCCACCATCGACAGCACGTTGAACAACAACTTGCACCACCAGCGTGTCGCCGGACCGGCAGGCCGCCATCGCCTCAGGCAGACCGGGACGGTCCCGGTTGGTGCCGGTCAGCCCGTGGTCGACATAGGTCCGGTCGAAGGAGACACCGGATCGGCGCTGACCTCAACCACGATCGGCTCGACAGGATGAGCCGGACAGGCTATAGATCCCTGGTGAGTCAGTCGGTGGCGTAAGGCAACCGCGGCCACTCGGTGAGATCAGGACCACCAACTACTCGGCTCCCGCGACTTCTGTGCATGTTCATGTGCGACGTAGCCTGTATCTGGATGCAACCAGATGTCGTGGGATGCGAAACGAAGGTCCAGAAGTCCGCAGAATTTCGCGCTAAACGCATCTGTATGAAGCCAGATGCTGCTAGCTGGAGGTGCCCCGAGTGGGATTCGAACCCACACTGGATCGGGTTTGAGCCGAACGCCTCTGCCGGTTGGGCTATCGGGGCGGATGCGGCACCAGCCTACCGCTGCCGGACAGCCTAGCGAGAACACTGTCGCCAGTCTCACACGAGCCCACGCAGCAACAGCCGCGCGCTCGGACGCCCGAGAGGGATAGAGTTTGTCCCTGTGAGTGAGGATCAGAACGGCGCTGCGGCCCCGGAAAGCACCAAGGACAACCAGCCCCTGGACCTGGACGACATCCAGGTCCCCGCTGCTGAGCGCAGTGGCGGAGGCGAACCGGATCGGCCCAAGCGCCGCGTCGTGGTCGCCGAGGACGAGGCGCTGATCCGCCTGGATGTGGTGGAGACCCTGCAGGAGGCCGGTTACGAGGTGGTCGGTGAGGCCGGGGATGGTGAGACCGCCGTCACGATGACTACCGAGTTGGAGCCCGACGTCGTCGTCATGGACGTCAAAATGCCCCAGCTCGACGGCATCTCCGCGGCCGAGCGCATCACCAAGGCCCGCATCGCTCCGGTGGTGCTGCTCACCGCCTTCTCCCAGACCGAGCTCGTGGAGCGGGCCCGGGACGCCGGCGCGATGGCCTATGTGGTCAAGCCGTTCACACCCGAGGACCTGCTCCCGGCGTTGGAGATCGCACTGTCGCGCCACAAGGAGATCACCGCCCTGGAGTCCGAGATCGCCGATCTGACCGATCGGTTCGAGACCCGCAAGCGGGTGGATCGGGCCAAGGGACTGCTGATGACCAAGATGGGTCTGACCGAGCCGGAGGCGTTCCGGTGGATCCAGAAGACCTCCATGGACCGGCGCCTGACGATGCGCGAGGTGGCCGACGCAGTGATCGAGCAGGTCGGCGGCCGTTCCGACGACTGAGGTCGAAGGTCACAATTCGGCAACAAATTGCGCTAAGGTGCCGAAAGTCGTCGAAGGGAACTACTGGTGCGCGTAGTGCACGCCCGGCTCGCTGAGCCCGCAGACCTGGATGCCGTCGTCCCGGTGCTGCGTTCGGTGCGTGCGGACTCCCCGCTGGGTGCGCAGTTGGTCAACCCCGATGCGGACCTGGACGGGCACCTGCGTGCCTGGTACGCCCTGCCGAACGCCTACCTGGTCCTCGCCGAAGCCGACGACCAGGTCGTGGGGGTCGCCCTGGCGCAGGTGATCGAGGCGAACCTGTTCTCCGACGTGGCCTACTTGCAGATGGAGGCCCTCTACGTGCAGACCGCGTTCCGACGCCGGGGTGCCGGCCGGGCGCTGATGGGTCAACTGGGCCTGGTGGGCGCCCGGGCGGGTGCCGAGCAGGTGGTCACGATGCCGATCAGCGGCTCACGTAGCGAGCAGCGCTTCCTCTCCGGACTCGGCTTCACCGTGGTGGGCGCGCGCCGGATGACCCCCACCGCAGCCTTGCTACGTCGCCTGGAGCAACAGGCCAAGGGTCGGGAGCGGCGCGGGCGTGGTATCGACGAACTGATCGCCCGACGGCGGCGCTCCCGGGGGCTTCCGCCCACGCCACCGGCCGGTGTGTCGCTGAGTGAGTTGGCTGACCGGGCCGAGGACCACTTCGCCGACGGAGCACGTATCCGCGAGTAGACGGCGGGCGTAGGCGCTCGGGGGGGCCGAGGCGGTCAGCGGATGGTGATCAGCTGGCAGGTCAGGCGCGCGGTCGCCACGCGGGCGCCGTCGTCGTCGGTGATGACCACGTCGTAGCTGGCGGTGCGCCCGCCCAGGTACAACGCCTGGGCCTCCCCGTGCACCCAGCCGCTGCGTACCGCCCGGTGGTGGGTGATGTTCAGGTCCACCCCTGCGGCGCTGCGGGACTGGCCGCCCGTTGCGCCGGCCGTGGCGTGGGCGTGGGCGGCAACCGACGCCAGTGTCTCGGCCAGGGCCGCGCTGGCGCCGCCGTGCAAGAGTCCTGCCGGCTGGGTGTTGCCCGCAACCGGCATCCGTCCGGTGGCGCGCTCGGCACCGATCTGGTCCAGTTCGATGCCCAGACGGACGATCAGCGTGTGGGCCAGTTCCTCGGGCGTGTAGATGGTGTTGTCCGCGTCGGTGTCGGTCATGGGTCATAGGCTGTCAGGCGTGAGTGAGAAACGCGCGACCCAGGCTCCTGTTGATCGATGGCCACTCGATGGCCTATCGGGCGTTCTTCGCCCTCCCGGCGGAGAACTTCGCCACCACCACCGGGCAGACCACCAATGCGGTGTACGGCTTCACCTCCATGCTGATCAACCTGTTGCGCGATGAGGCCCCCACGCACGTGGTGGTCGCCTTCGACGTCTCCAGCGCCACGTTCCGCAAGGAGACCTACCCCGACTACAAGGCCACCCGCGATGAGACCCCCGATGAGTTCAGGGGGCAGATTCCCCTCATCGAGGAGGTGCTGGCCGCCCTGGCCGTGCCGACGGTGGGAATCGAGGGTTTCGAGGCTGATGACATCCTCGCCTCCTACGCCACCCGGGCCCAGGGGGCGGGGATGGAGGTGCTGGTGTGCTCGGGCGATCGGGACACCTTCCAACTCGTCGATGGCGCCACCACGGTGCTGTACCCGCGCAAGGGCGTTTCGGACCTGGTGCGGATGACCCCGGAGGCGGTGCAGGAGAAGTACGGGGTGCCCCCGGGCCGCTACTCCGACCTGGCCGCCCTGGTGGGGGAGAGCAGTGACAACCTGCCCGGAGTTCCGGGCGTCGGCCCCAAGACCGCCGCGAAGTGGATCGGGGCGTATGAGGACCTGGCCGGCATCATCGCCCAGGCCCCGCAGATCAAGGGCAAAGTCGGGGAGAAGCTGCGCGACCACCTCGATCAGGTCATGCTGAACCGGGAACTGAACGAACTGCGCCGGGATCTCGAGCTCCCCTACACCCTGGACGATCTGGCCCGGCGCGCGTACCAGCGGGAACAGGTGCACCAAGTCTTCGATGCCCTGGAGTTCCGGGTGCTGCGGGACCGGCTGTTCGCGATGGAACCCACCGACGCCGAGTCAGCCGACGCCGGTGCCTTCGACGTTACCCTGGCCACCGAACCACTGGGGGAGTGGTTGGGTACCCGAACCGGGAAGGCGCTCGGGCTGGATGTGCGCGGCAGCGGAGGGCCGGCCGGTGCGGACGCGTGGGCGGTGGCGATCGCCGACGACGACGGCAACGCCATCGAGGTGGACCTCGCCGACGTAGCGCCCGAGCAGGAGCAGGTACTGGCGCGCTGGTTGGCCGATCCGGACGCACCCAAGGTGATGCACGAGGCCAAGAGTGCCTGGCACCGGCTGCGCGGGCGGGGGCTGGCGCTGGCCGGGGTCAGATTCGACACCGCGTTGGCGGCCTACCTGTGTTACCCGGATCAGCGTAGTTACGCCCTGGCGGACCTGACCGTGCGCCACCTACAGCGCGAACTGCGGACCGAGGAGTCCGACGGGCAGCAGACCCTGGATCTGGACGGCCCCGATGAGGCCACCCTCAGCGCCACCCGGGCTGCCGCAGTGCGGGCGCTGGGCGACGCGCTCGCCGAGGAGGTCGAGTCCCGGGCGGCGACGGGGTTGCTGCAGGACCTGGAACTGCCGGTGGCGCAGGTGCTGGCACAGATGGAGAAGGTCGGCATCGCAGCGATTCCGGCTACCTGCGCGGCCTGGAGTCGGAGTTCGACGCCGGTGTGCGCGAGGCTGCGCAGAGCGCCTACGACGTGATCGGCCGGGAGGTGAACCTGTCCTCACCCAAGCAACTCCAGGAGGTCCTCTTCGACCAACTCGATATGCCCAAGACCCGCAAGACCAAGACGGGTTACACCACCGACGCCGACGCCCTGGCGGAGTTGTTCGTCAAGACCGAGCACCCGTTCCTGCAGCACCTGCTCACCCACCGGGATCTGATCCGGCTGCGCCAGACCGTCGAAGGGCTGTTGCGCACCGTGGCCGAGGACGGGCGCATCCACACCACCTACTCCCAGACGATCGCGGCCACGGGCCGGTTGTCCTCGGCGGAGCCGAACCTGCAGAACATCCCGATCCGCACCGAGGAGGGTCACCGGATCCGGCAGGCGTTCGTGGTGGGCGACGGATTCGAGACCCTGCTCACCGCCGACTACTCCCAGATCGAGATGCGGATCATGGCCCACCTGTCCGGTGATGAGGGCTTGATCGAGGCGTTCCGCACCGGCGAGGACCTGCACTCCTTCGTTGGCTCGCGGGTGTTCGGGGTGGAACCTGACCAGGTGAGTGCCCCGATGCGGGCGAAGGTCAAGGCGATGAGTTACGGCCTGGCCTACGGCCTCAGCGCGTTCGGGTTGTCCAAGCAGCTCAAGATCGCCACCGCCGAGGCGCGGGCCCTGATGGAGGAGTACTTCGAACGCTTCGGTGGGGTTCGCGACTACTTGACCGGCGTGGTCGAGGATGCCCGCAGCACCGGGTTCACCGAGACCATCCTGGGCCGGCGCCGCTACTTGCCGGACCTGACCAGCGACAACCGCCAGCGCCGGGAGATGGCCGAGCGGATGGCCCTGAACGCCCCCATCCAGGGCAGCGCCGCGGACCTGATGAAGGTGGCCATGCTCGGTGTGCAGCGTGACCTCCTGGATCGCGGCCTGGCCTCCCGGATGCTGCTGCAGGTGCACGACGAACTGGTCCTGGAGGTGGCGGCCGGCGAACGCGAGGAGGTCGAGCAGATCCTGCGCGAGCAGATGTCCGGTGCCGCCGAGTTGACGGTGCCGCTGGAGGTCTCGGTGGGCGTGGGCACCGATTGGCGCACCGCCGGCCACTGAGCATCGGCCGCTCCGGGGGCCGGCTCCGGTGACCTGCGCCGGTGTCAGCGCCCGAAGCGGTGCAGCCGCTGCCAGGGCCAGGCCGCGCGGAGCCAGGAGTGCAAGGCGTCGGCCAACGGCGTGTCCAGATCGGCGCGGTCGGCCCGCACCCACGACTGGACGTCGACGTCGTAGTCCGGCGAGGCGGCGGGGTAGAGGTACACGCAGCCGATGACGTCGCCGCCTGCTGGGTCCAGGACCGTGAAAGTGAATCCCTTTCCGGCGGCGAAGTCGTCCGCGTGGCGTTGCAGATCCCGAAGATTGTCCTCGGGTGACATCCCCTCATGCGGAGGCCAGCGGCCATCGGGGTAGCCCGGGGTGTTCCGGATGTGCTCCACGCTCGATGTCCATGCCGCCAGGTCGGCATCGTTGTGCTGGGGGCCCAGGGGCTCGAGCCGGAACTGGTCGGTGACCAGGGAAGTTGGGGGGTTGAATCCGACGGGAATGAATGTCGTGGAAGCCATGGAAGTACGGTACGAGCCGCCGGCGGAATGTCACCCTCATTTTCCGCCGCCCGCCGATGGGACCACTCATCGCAGGGTGGTGGCGAAGATCGCGGTTCCGGGGAGGAAGGCCCCGAGCTCGGGCCCCCATCCGCCCCAGATGTTGGTGTTGCCCGGCGGCCACTCGGGTTCGACCAGACCGGTCACCTGCAGCCCGGCGCCGACCAGGTCGCCGACGTGATCGCCCAGGGTGCGGTGAAACTCGCTGTAGAGCACCTCCCCGTCGGGTCCGGTCTCGACATAGGGGGTCCGGTCGAAGTAGGAGCGCACCACCGACATGCCGTGCCTCGTGGGGTCATCGGGGAAGGCCCAACGGATCGGGTGGGTCACGGAGAACACCCACCGGCCACCGGGGCGCAGTACCCGGGCCACCTCGGTGTGCACCCGGTCGGCATCGGCCAGGAACGGGATGGCACCGAAGGCGGTGAAGACCACGTCGAAGGAGTCGTCGCCGAACGGCAACGCGCGAGCGTCGGCCACCAGCGCCGGCACGGCGATCCCGGTGCGTCGGTCCAGGTCTGCGGCGGCGGCGATCATCCCCGGCGCCACGTCGGTGGCGATGGCGTTGACTCCCTGGCCGCGCAGCCACCGGGAGCACTGCGCCGCCCCGGCGCCGACCTCGAGCACATCCTCGGAGCGCAGCCGCTCCAACGGACCGAGGAGCCGCGCCTCGCTCTCGCGCAGGCCCTCCGGGCACCAGCAGAAGTCGGCGTCGCCGAGGAAAGGGCCGTGCTCGCCCAGATAGTCATCGGCCACGGCACTCCACCAGTCCCGGTTGGCGTGTGCTGCCGCCTCGCGGTCGACCTCGACGTAGCCGGCTCCGGTGAGTTCACCCATGCAGCCCAGTATGACCGCCGGCCTTCTTCAACCGCTGGTTCCAGCCAACGTCGCCGCCTGCGTGCCACCGGTCCCGGATCCAGCGCCGCCCAGGGCCACCTCATCGAAGTGCGCGCCGGGCACCCTGCGGTGGCTGACCAGCACGATCGTGGTCCCGGGCATCAGGGCCTCCAGCACGGTGCGCAGCGTGGTCTGCGCGGTGAACTCATCCAGGTGAGCGGCCGGCTCATCCAGCAGCACCACCGGGCGCCGGGACAGCACGGCACGGGCCAGGGCCAGGCGCGCACGCTCGCCACCGGAGAGGCCGCCGATGGTGGTGTCCAACCCGTGGGGGAGCGTGGCGTACCAGTCACTCAGTTGCGCAGCCGCGAGCGCGGCGACCAGCTCCTCGTCATCGGCATCGGGTCGGGCCAGGCCCAGGTTCGCCCGGAGCGGCCCGGCGAAGGCATGCGGCTCGTCGTCGACAACGGCGAGCAGCACCCGCACTTGCTCGGTCTGCAGGTCGGTGGTGCTCGCCGTACCGAGCAGGTACCGGCCTGCGAATGGATCGAGGTGGCGAGCCAGCACAGCCAGAGCGGTGGACTTACCGGACCCGTTCGCCCCGGTTAGTTGGACCCGGGCGCCCGGGGGCAGGTCCAGGTCCAGTCCGGTCAGCGCGGGTGGCCGGAAGGGATCGGTGGACCACCGCGCGCTGAGGCGGTCCAACGCCAGGTCCGGGCCGTGGCGCTGGTCGCCGGGCACCGGCCTCTCACCGGTATCGGCGACGGCGGGCTCGGAGTCCAGGAGCGCCGAGACCCGGCTCGCGGCGGCGCGCGCCCGGGCCCGGGCACCGGCGATGTCCGGCACCTCCCCCCACACGTCGGCAAGGGCCATCGGCAGCAGTGCCAGCAACGCGGCGTAGGGAGCCGACAGTGACCCGACCGAGTGCGCCTGCCACGCCAGCATCAGGACGACCGCGGCCGTGCCCGCGAGCGTGAGCCAGACTGCGGCCAGGGCACCCGCGCGCACCCCGATGAGGCGGCGCTCGGCACGCTGGTGCGCACGCTGGGACAGGGCCACCGGGGCCAGCAACGCTGAGGTGTCATGGCGCAGGCGCCGGATGCCGCTGGCCGCCTGGACCGCAAGCATCCGCCCGGCCACCGCGGTCGTGCGATGCTGCAGTTCACCCCGGGTCGTGACCGCCTGGTGCTGGGCGGTCAGTTCGGTGCGGGTGGCAAGCCACCCGATCATCCCCACGAGCGCGGACCCGGCCAGCACCGCCCCGGCTGCGGTCGGTGAGTGGAAGAGCGCGATGCCGCTACCGATCACCGAGGCGATGGCGACCGACCACCCGGGCACGGTGACCCGGATCTGGTCATCGACCACGTCGTCCAGGTCCCGGACGAGCGCGGTGAGCAACTGGCCGCGGCTGCGCCGGCCCAACCGGGCCGGGGTGAGCGGGATCAGCCGGGCGAAGACGTCCGCCCGGCGGGTTGCCAGGTCCTCCAGGGCCACGTCGTGGGAGACGATGCGCTCGGCGTAGCGCAACACCGGACGAGCCAGGCCGAAGGCGCGCACCCCCACGATCGCGACCAGCAACGTCAGGATCACCGGCTGGGTGGAGGCCTGCACGATCAGCCACCCGGACGTGGCAGTCAGGGCGATCCCGGCCGTCAGGGCGAGTCCACCCAGGACGCAGGCCAGGATCAGGCCGCGCCGGCCGTCCGGGGTGACGATCGGGGCGACCTGCCCGGGGCGCGGGGTAGCGGCCCGCGCGCCCTCCGCGTCTGCTCCAGGATCGGCTTCGGTCACGGGCCGGGCCGGCGTCGTCGGCGGGGCCGGATGAGGGGCAGGATCGATCCGCCAGCGCTGGTCGGCGAGCCCGGCCAGGTCCTCATCATGGGTGACCACGATGACTCGCCGGGTGCTGGCCAGTTCGGTGATCGCCTCATGCAGCGCCGGCAACGCAGCCGCGGCCACATTGGCCGTGGGCTCGTCCAGGAGCACCAGGTCGGCCTCGCTCAGCAGCGCACGCGCCAGGGCGAGGCGTGCCAACTGTCCGGCGGACAGGCCGAACCCGTCGTCGCCCAGGTCGGTGTCCAGACCGTCCCGGTCACGTAGCGCAGGCCACAGACCGACTCGGTCCAGGGCAGCGACGCGTGCCTCGTCCGGTCTCGCACCGGCGAGGGCCAGGTTGTCCCGGACCGTGCCCGGCAGGATCACCGGACGTTGCGCGGCAAGGTGCACATCACCGCCGCGCACGGCGCCGCCGGCGGGTTCCCGCAGCCCGGCGATGAGTTCCAGGACGGTGGTCTTGCCGGCACCGGATGGGCCGGTCAGTACGGTCAGGCCGGGGCCGGCCGGGGTGTTCAGGGTGACGTCGACGAGCGTTCGGGTGCGACCCGGGTGGGCGTAACTGACGTGGCTGAGCCCGACTGTGGCTGTGGATGCGGGCCCCACCTGCGGTACCGGCGACCCGCCCCGGTGCGGTCGGTTCGTGCGCAAACTCCCGCGCAACCGGTCCAGGGTGGTGGCGCCGTCGGCGGCGTTGTGGAACTCCGCACCGACGCGACGGATCGGCCAATAGGCCTCCGGCGCCAGCAGGATCGCCATCAGGCCGACCTGCAGGTCCATCGCTCCGTAGGCCAGGCGCAGCCCGACCGCCACCGCCACCAGCGCCACCGAGATGGTTGCCAACAGTTCCAGGGCGGTGGTGGTCATGAACGCGGTGCGCAGCGTCTTCCCGGTGGCCCGGCGGTGGCGCTCACCGACACGGCCGACGACGCCCACCTGGGCGCGGGCCCGCCCGTAGGTGACCAGGGTGGGTAGGCCCTTGACCACATCCAGGAAGTGGCCGGACAGCAACTCCATCGCCGCCCAGCGTCGTTCGGTTTCGGCCGCGGTGTGCTGACCGATCAGTGCCGCGAAGACCGGCAGCAGGGGCAGCGTGAGCAGCACGATGAGGGCGCTCCAGAAGTCCACCCACAGCAGTGTCGCCACCGCCAGGACCGGCACCACCACACCGGTCACCAGCGCCGGTAGGTACCGAGAGATGTACGGCTCGATCGTCGTCACGCCCTCCCCGGCGCGGGTCACCGCCTCATCGTCGCCGGGGCGCTGCTCCGCCGGATGGGTCAACCAGTGCCGCAGCACGGTGAGACGCACGATCCCGGCCACCTTCTGCCCCGTGACCCGGGCGACGTACTCGGCCGCGGCAGTGAGCAGTCCGCGCAGGACGATCAGGCCCACCACCGCCCCCAGCACCCAGCCCCAGGGCGTGCCGGTGACCACCCTGGCCACCGCGACGGCCACCAGCACCGCCTGTGCGATCGCAGCGACCCCGGAGACGACGCCGAGTACGCCGAGCAACCCGACCGGCCCTCGGATAGCCGGCAGGTCACGCAGCAGACCAGGGTCGAACGGTTTCATCGCTGCGTGGTGCTCTCCTCGGTCACCGCGGCGATATGCACACCGGTGGGGATGTGGTGCCCGGAGACCCGTTTGCGGAAGATCCAGTAGGACCATGCCTGATAGGCCAGCACGATCGGCATGAAGATCACCGCGACCCAGGTCATGATGCCCAGGGTCTTCTCCGAGGATGCCGCGTTGTGCACCGTCAAGGAGTTCGCGGGATCAAGCGTGGAGGGCATCACGTCGGGGAAGAGCGCGACGAACAGGGAGGCCACTGCCAGCCCGAGCGTCACGAACGTGCCGGTGAAGGCCCACCCCTCCCGGCCCCGCCGGGCCATCACGAGGCCGCCGAGGAAGACCACGGCCGCAGCCATCGCCATCGCCCAGGACAACGCCGTGCCGGTCCCGGACTGCATGAGAACCAACCAGACCACGGCCAACGCCGCGGCACCACCCCCGAGTCTGAGGCCGAGGGCGCGCGCGTCGTGACGTAGCCGCCCATCGGTCTTCAACGCGATGAAGAAGGCGCCGTGGACCAGGAACAGCGCCAGCGTGACCAACCCGCCGAGCAGGGCCACCGGATTCAGCAGGGCCCAGAACCCGCCGACGTACTCCATGTCGGCATCGATGGGAACCCCCCGGACGATGTTGGTGAACGCCACCCCCCACAACACCGCGGGAAGCAGCGAGCCGACGACGATCATCACATCCATCCGGGCCCGCCACAGCGCCGAGTCAACCTTGCCGCGGTACTCCAGCCCCACACCGCGGACGATCAGCGCCACCAGGATCAACAGCAGTGGCAGGTAGAAACCGGAGAACAAGGTGGCGTACCAGTGCGGGAACGCCGCGAAGGTCGCCCCGCCGGCGGTCAGCAGCCACACCTCGTTGCCGTCCCATACCGGGCCGATCGAGGAGAGCATCTGACGCCGCCGGGTCTCGCCGCTCTCGGGCTTCACGTCGAGGCTGTCGGTGCGGACATCGTCCCGGCCGAGCACCGGCAGGAGCATGCCGACGCCGAAGTCGAACCCCTCGAGCACGAAGTAGCCCACCCACAGCACCGCGATGAGGACGAACCAGATGGTGGTCAGTTCCATGATCAGTCGTAGTCCTTCCGCGCCGCTCAGTAGGTGAAGACGAATTCGTCGTCGTCGGACCGCTCGCCCGGGTCGAAGGAGGCGTCCTCGGGTACGTGTTCGGCGCCGGCCCGGCCGTAGCGCAGGCTCAGCTTCACCATCACCACCGCCAGGGCCCCGTAGAGCAGGGTGAAGACCGCCAGGGAGGTGGCCACCTCGAAGGTGGTCACACCCGGGGAGACGCCGGTGCGAGTGGTCATCAGGCCCATCACCAACCAGGGCTGGCGGCCCATCTCGGTGAAGATCCACCCGAAACTGTTGGCCAGTAACGGCATGAACAGCACCGTCGCCGCCGCCCAGAGCCAGTACCGGTGGCTGACCCGGTCCTCATCGTGCTCCGAGCCCCGGCCCCGCAACCGCCAGAGCACCGCCGCGGCCACCGCCATTCCGGCGAAGCCGAGTCCCATCATGAGGCGGAAGCTCCAGTACGTCACCGGGATGATCGGCGGTAGTCATCCGCCTCGGTCAGTTCGTGGCCGGAGTAGGTCATCTCGTAGCGCTGTTGAATGTGGTTGATACCCTCCACGGCACCGGTCAGTGACCCGGTGGCCAGGTAGGACTGCAACTTGGGGACGGTCAACGCCCAGATCTCCTCCCGACCGTCCAGGGTGCCCACGGTGATGATGGAGAAGGGGGCGCCCACTCCCTCCGGGACGTCGTGGTACTGGCCCTCGGCGGCGGCCATCTTCATCGGCTGCACGTCGTACATGACCTTGCCCTGCACGTCACCGGTGACGATCACCAGCGCCCCGGAGATCAGCAGCGCCCAGGCGCCCAGTTTGGCGCCCTTGCGATACATCGGCTTGTCCGCCGCGGGCGTCTGGTCGGTGCTGCGCCATAGGTGCCACAGCGTGAAGGCCAGCACGAACGCCCCGCCGGTCATCCAGGCCGCGGTGAGCACGTGCGGGAAGGCCGCCAGTTGCACCTTGTTGGTGAGCACGGCGAGGAAGTCGGTGAGTTCGGCTCGGCCGTTCTCTTCGTTGATGTGGTACCCGACCGGGTTCTGCATGAAGGAGTTCGCGGACAGGATGAAGTAGGCCGACAGCATGGTGCCGATATGGATGATCCACATACTGGCCGCGTGGAGCTTCTCCGGGATCCGGCCCCAGCCGAAGATCCACAGGCCCAGGAAGGTCGACTCCAGGAAGAACGCCAGCAGGGCCTCGATCGCCAGGGGTGCGCCGAAGATGTCGCCGACGAACCGGGAGTAGTCCGACCAGTTCATCCCGAACTGGAACTCCTGCACGATGCCGGTGACCAGTCCGAGGATGAAGTTGATCGTGAAGAGTTTGCCGAAGAATTTGGTCAGCCGCAGCCACTGCGTATCGCGGGTGCGCAACCAGCAGGTCTGCATGATGGCCACCAGCAGGGACAGCCCGATCGTGATCGGCACGAAGAAGTAGTGGTAGACCGTGGTGATGCCGAACTGCCACCGGGCCAGTTCCAACGCTTCCATGACGCTCCCGCAGAACGAGGGGTGTAGTACTACAAGCGGTAGTTAGCCTACACCCGCGCGCCTGCGGTGCGGTTCAGAGCCCGCCGAGGCGTTGTTCCCAGCGGGCGTGGTCGGCCCAGGTGTCGATGTCGCCGACGTGCTCGGCCCCGGCCCGCAGGTACTGGAACCGCAGGCCCGAGACCAGGCGCCCGACAGGGACGCCGTGGCCGGTTCCGTGCGGGGCGAGAGCCTGGACGAGTGCGTCGTGGCGATAGGCGGCCAGGAGCCACTGCGCGTGAGACGTGGCATCGAGGTGGCACACCACCTCCACCAGGGGGTCGATGGCCGGTAGAGCGCCGATGATCGCGCTCAGCGCAGCCCCGGCGCCCGGCTGGTCCACCGCGAGCACACACGTCCACGGTGCCGGCTCGCCGAGGGCGGCCACACCGGCGTTGATCCCGGCGACCGGTCCGCCACCGGGAGGTTCCTCACTGACCTGACCTGCCGTACGCCGTCGGGCGTGTGCGCCTGCCCGACCACGACGACGTCGCGGGCCCCTTGCGCAGCCTCCAGCACCCGAGCCAGCATCGGCCGCCCGGCTACCGGCAGGGCGGCCTTGTCCTGCCCTCCCATGCGGCGTCCACGGCCACCGGCGAGGATCACGACGTCGAAGGAGGGGGTAGCCCCGGGGCTCAACGGTTCTGTTCCCAGCCCCGCTTCGGGGCCCGGCTGCCCACCGCGGCGACGGGGCGCTCATCCCGGCTGCGGTAGACGATGTAGGGCCGAACCACGTAGCCCAACGGGGCGGAGAAGACGTGCACCAGGCGGGTGAACGGCCAGATCGCGAACAGGAAGAACGCCGTCAGGGAGTGCGCCTGGAAACTCCACGGGGCGCCGGTCATGAGTTCGGGCTGGGGCTGGAACCAGAAGATGGAACGGAACCACACCGACACCCCCTCGCGGTAGTCGTAGTGCTCGGTGCCCGCCACCGCGATCATCCCGGAGGACTGGATGGTGTTCAGGCAGCCCAGCAGGATCACCACCGCCAGCACGAGGTACATGAACTTGTCGTTGGCCGTGGTGGCCGAGAACACCGGACCGGTCATCCGGCGCCGGTAGATCAGGATCACCAGGCCGGACAGGGCTGCGGCGCCGGCCAGCATGCCGCCGGTCACGGCGACCACGTGATACGCCTCATCGTTGATGACGGTCTGCGTCCAGGTCTTGGGGATCACCAGTCCGAGGAAGTGGCCCATCACCACCCACAGCATCCCGAAATGGAACAACGGGCTGCCGATCCGGAGCAGCCGTGACTCATACAACTGCGAGGAGCGGGTGGTCCATCCGAACTTGTCGTAGCGATAGCGCCAGATATGACCGCCCACGAAGATCGTCAGGCAGATGTAGGGGAAGATCACCCACAGGAACGTGGTCATCGCGGAACTCCAACGTCGATGGTGGAGCCCAGGAACTTGGGCTCCTGGGCGCCCGTGGGTGTGCCACACCCATCGGACCCGGGGGGTGTGCGCAACTGGTCCAGCGCCGGATCCAGCGCGTAGGGCGCGTTGTCGATACCGACGTCCTCGTGCGGGGGTCCCTCGGCGATCAGACGGGCCAGGGCCAGATTGTCGTCCTCATCCAGATCCGGCAACGTGGCTCGCAATGCCCGCACCACGTCGATCCAGGGGGAGGACCGGCGGAGCAAGCCCTGGTGCAGCAGTTCGATACCGACCCGGTGATGGTTCAGCAGCGTCCAGGCGGCGTCGGCGTCCACCGTGGCACCGAACTCCAGCACCACGCACAGGTGATCGGGCAGCTCGGCACGCTCATCGTGGAGCACCACCCCGGCCTTGCGATAAGCCTGCTTGAACTGCACCAGGGCCGCGCCACGGTTGCGGGTGTCCCCGTGCAGGAAGTAGGTCAGGTGCAGACAGCACTTCCGGGTGACGTCGAAGGTGTCCACGTACTGGGTCTGCAGTTCCGCGGGGTCACTGCGCCGGGCATGCTCGAGGAAGTCGTTCAGTGGTCCGGCGACCCGCTCCGGCAGGCTCGTGGCAACCTCGGCCAGGGTGGGTAACAGGGCCAGGAGCCGCGGTTCGGGGTAACCGAGCAGCAAGGACACGATCTGCCAGGTGTCGGCCTGCTCCCGGGGGCTCAGCGTGGGCCGGGAGCGGCGGTGTCGCAGCCAACGTTTCATCGGGACCCCGACTCCTCGGACTCCGGCGCCGGTGGGAACATCCCCTCCGGCACACCCTTGCCGTCCCAGTTCAACAGGTTGACCCGACCGGACTTGGGCTGCCCGCCCACCAGCGTGTCGGAGGTCTGGCGCTCCTGCAGCACCGCGAAATTCTCCGCGGCCACCCTGGTGCCCTGGCCGTGCCCGGACCCCTCTCCGAAGGGTCCCGAACCGGTCATCAGGTCCTCGTCGAAGCCGCTCACCGGGCAGTCGGTGGCGATCTCCTCCAGGGCGTGGGCGTCCTCGCCATGAGCCGAGGGGATCACGTAGCGGTCCCCGTACTTGGCCAGGGCGAGCAGGCGGTACATCTCATACATCTCCTCCTCGCTCATCCCCACCGACTCCGGGATGATCGCCTGTGCCTCCCGGCCCAGGTTGATGTCGCGCATGTAGGAACGCATCGCGGCCAGCCGCTGGAGCACCTTGGTCACCGGGGCGGTGTCTCCGGCGGTGAACAGGTTCGCCAGGTACTCCACCGGGATCCGTAGCGCGTCGATCGCGGCGAACAGGTTGTCCTGGTCCTCCGCATCGTGGCCGGTGTCCCGGATCACGTCCACCACCGGGGACAGCGGCGGGATGTACCACACCATCGGCATGGTGCGGTACTCCGGATGCAGCGGCAGCGCCACCTCGTAGGTGTTGATCAGGGTGTAGATCGGGGACCGCTGGGCCGCCTCTATCCAGTCCAGCGGAATGCCGGCCCGTTCGGCCTCGGCCTGGACCTGCGGGTCATGAGGATCCAGGAACACCGAGCGCTGCGCATCCAGGAGGGCGTGCTCGTCCTTCACCGAAGCCGCCTCCAGCACCCGGTCGGCGTCGTAGAGCACCAGGCCGATGTAACGGAGCCGGCCCACGCAGGTCTCGGCGCACACCGTCGGGATGCCCACCTCGATCCGGGGGTAGCAGAAGGTGCACTTCTCCGCCTTGCCGGTCTTGTGGTTGAAGTAGACCTTCTTGTACGGGCAGCCGGTGATGCACATCCGCCACCCGCGGCACTTGTCCTGATCCACCAGCACGATCCCGTCCTCGCTGCGCTTGTAGATCGCGCCCGATGGGCACGAGGCCGCGCAGCTGGGGTTCAGGCAGTGCTCACAGATCCGGGGCAGGTAGAACATGAAGGTGTCATCGAAGGCCAGTTTCACCTTGTCCTCGAGGCCCGCGAGCATCGGGTCCTTGGCCGCGTGCTCGCCGGAGCCGCCCAGGTCATCGTCCCAGTTCGCCGACCAGGTGATGTTCATGCGCTCCCCGGTGATCAGCGACTGCGGGGTAGCCACCGGGAAGGTCTGCTGAGCGGGGGCGTTCAGCAACGTCTCGTAGTCGTAGGTCCAGGGTTCGTAGTAGTCCTGGATGGAGGGCATCTTGGGGTTGGAGAAGATCGTGGCCAGTTTCCTCATCCGGCCGCCAGCCTTGAGTTTCAAGCGTCCGCGGGAGTTGAGTTCCCAGCCGCCCTTCCACTCCTCCTGGTCCTCATAGCCACGCGGGTACCCGAGGCCGGGCCGGGTCTCGACGTTGTTGAACCAGACGTACTCGGTGCCGGATCGGTTCGTCCAGGCCTGTTTGCAGGTGACCGAGCAGGTGTGACACCCGATGCACTTGTCGAGGTTCATCACCATCGCCATCTGGGCCATGATGCGCATGTGATCTCCTTCTCGGGGGCCGGGACAGCGCCCGGCCGGGCGGGGGGACGTGGGCAGCGCCTCGGGGAAGGTCAGTACTGCACCGGGGCGGTGCGTCTGCGGATCATCGTCACCTCGTCACGGTTGTTGCCGGTGGGGCCGATGTAGTTGAAGAAGTAGGACAGTTGGGCGTATCCGCCGATCATGTGACTCGGTTTCATCAGGATCCGGGTGAGGCTGTTGTGGATCCCTCCGCGCTTGTTGTCGGTCTCGGTCAGCGGTACGTCGATCAGCCGGTCCTGGGCGTGGTGCATGTACACCGTTCCCTCGGGCATGCGGTGGCTGACGATGGCGCGGGCGGCCACGACGCCGTTGCGGTTGACGGCCTCGATCCAGTCGTTGTCAGCCACCCCGATCTTGGCCGCGTCGACGTCGGACATCCAGATCGTCTGCCCACCCCGGGACAGGCTGAGCATGAACAGGTTGTCCTGGTACTCGGAGTGGATCGACCACTTGTTGTGCGGGGTCAGGTAGCGCACCGAGACCCCGAGTTCGTTCTGGCTCCCGATCGGGGATTCACCGAACAGGTCGGTCATGTTCAGTGGTGGCCGGTACACCGGCAGACCCTCGCCCATCCCGAGCATCCAGTCGTGATCGACATAGAACTGTTGGCGCCCGGTGAGGGTGTGGAACGGTTTGAGCCGCTCGATGTTGATGGTGAACGGGCTGTAGCGCCGCCCGCCGCTCTCCGACCCGGACCACTCCGGGGAGGTGATCACCGGCACCGGGGCGTTCTGGGTGTCGGCGAAGGTGATTTGCTTGCCCTCGTGCTCGGCGGCCAGGTCGTGCAGTCGGGTACCTGTGCGTTGCTCCAGGTTCCTGAACCCCAGCGTGGACAGGTGCCCGTTACAGGTGGCCGACAGGTGCATGATGGACTCGGCGAACTGGATGTCGGTCTCCAGGCGTGGCATGCCCTTGGCCGAACCGGAACGCACGGTGCCGTTGCGGTGGCGGAGGAGATCCACCTCCCGCTTGACGTCGTAGGCCACTCCCTTGGTGAGCATGCCAACCTTCTCCAGCAACGGGCCGACCGCCGTCATCCGCTCGTAGGTGGCCGGGTAGTCCCGCACCACCTCGGCCAGGACCGGTAGCGTCTTGCCCCGGAACCGGTTCGACCTCACCGGTCTTCCAGTCCTTGACCCGCCCGTGCACCGTGGCCATCGCCTCCGGGGTGTCGTGCCACAACGGCTTGGTGACCACGTCCTTGCGCACACCGAGGTGGTCGACGGCCAGCTCGGAGAACCGCTTGGCGATCGCCTTCCACGTATCCCAGTCGGTCTTGGACTGCCACGGCGGGTCGATCGCCGGGTTGAAGGAGTTGACGTAGGGGTGCATGTCGGTGGTGTTCAGATCGTGCTTCTCGTACCACGTCGCCGCCGGTAGCACCACGTCGGAGAGCAGGGTGGAGGAGGTCATCCGGAAGTCGAGACTGAGCAGCAGGTCAAGCTTGCCCTCCGGTGCCTGTTCGGGCCACGCGATGCCCTCCGGACGATGCTCCGGCGGCGCCTCGGTGGCCTTGACGGCGTTGTCGGTGCCCAGCAGGTGCTTGAGGAAGTACTCGTTGCCCTTGGCGCTGGACCCGAACAGGTTGGCTCGCCACAGCGACAGGATCCGCGGGTGGTTCTGCGGCGCCTCGGGATCCTCGACGGCGAATCTCAGGTCCCCGCTCTGGAGGGCCCGGGTCACGTACTGGCCTACGTCCTGCCCGGCCCTCGCGGCCTCGTCGGCGACCTCCAGGCTGCTCCGGTCGAACTGCGGGTAACTGGGGGTCCATCCCAACCTGGCGGACTGGGCGAGCAGGTCCATGGTGCTCTTGCCGTTGAACACCCCGGTGGAACCGTTCAGGTTCTCGGCACCGAAGGTGTCGTACCGGTACTGGCTGGTGTTGACGTACCAGTAGGCGGTCTGGTTCATGTGCCGGGGCGGGCGGATCCAGTCCAGCGCGAAGGCCAGGTGCTGGAACCCCATGATCGGCCGGATCTTCTCCTGGCCCACGTAGTGCGCCCACCCGCCACCGTTGCGGCCCTGGCAGCCGGTGATCGTGGTGAGCAGGAGCATCGCCCGGTAGATCTGGTCGGAGTGGTACCAGTGGTTCGTCCCGGCGCCCATCAGGATCATCCCGCGACCCTGGGTGTCGATCGCGTTCTGGGCCCACTCCCGGCTCAGCCGGATGATCTGCTCCGGCGGGACCCCGGTGATGTCGGAGGCCCACGCCGGGGTGCCGGGAACCGACGGGTCGGCGTAGTCGACCGGCCAGGCTCCGGGTAGACCCGGGCGGGCCACTCCGTACTGGGCCAGCAGCAGATCCAGCACCGTGGTGACCACGTGCCCACCGATGCGGCGAACCGGCACGCCCCGGACGTCCAGGTTCAGCGCGCCCTCGGGATTGTCGAACCGCGGCAGTTGCACCAGGGCGGCCGAACCGCCGTCGTCATGGCCGTACAGGCTCAGCGCCGGTTCGATGTCGCCCAGGTCCAGGTTCCACTTCCCGGCCCCCTCCGGGCCGAACCGGTGCCCGATCGAACCGTTCGGGACCGCGACCTCGCCGTTGGTCTCATCCAGCACCACCGGCTTCCACATCGCGTTCTCACTGTCGCACTGGGGGTTGTCGAAGTCCCCGGCGACCAAGAACTTCCCCGGCCGGTAGGTGCCGTCGGCGCCTTCGACCTCTTCGAGGGTGACCAGGTAGGGCAGGTCGGTGAAGCGGCGGTTGTAGTCGGTGAAGAAGTCCACCTGCCGGTCCGCGAAGTACTCCTTCAGCAGGACGTGACCCATCCCCATCGCCAGCGCACCGTCGGTGCCCGGAGCCGAGGCGACCCACTCGTCGGCGAACTTGACGCTCTCGGCGTAGTCGGGAGCCACCGAGATCACCTTCTGCCCGCGGTAGCGTGCCTCGATCATCCAGTGCGCGTCCGGGGTGCGGGTGACCGGGACGTTGGAGCCCCACATGATCAGGTATCCGGCGTCCCACCAGTCCCCGGACTCGGGCACGTCGGTCTGGTCCCCGAACATCTGCGGAGAGGCATTGGGCAGGTCGGCGTACCAGTCGTAGAAACTCAGCATCGGCGCACCGATGAGTTCATGGAACCGGGAGCCGGAGGAGTAACTGACCGGTGACATCGCCGGGATCGGGGAGAAGCCGGCGATCCGGTCCGGGCCCCAGCGTTTGATCGTGTAGACGTGCGCGGCCGCGAGCATGTCCACCACCTCGGCCCACGTGGCCCGGACCATGCCACCCTTGCCGCGGGCGCTCTTGTAGGTGCGCGCCGACTCGGGGTCCTGCACGATCGAGCCCCAAGCCACCACCGGGTCGGTGTACTTGGCTTTCGCGGCGCGGAACATGTCCAGCAGCACCCCCCGCACGTAGGGGTAGCGCACCCGGGTGGGGGAGTAGGTGTACCAGGAGAAGGCCGCGCCCCGTGGGCAGCCGCGGGGCTCGTACTCGGGCCGGTCCGGCCCCGCGGATGGGTAGTCGGTCTGCTGGGCCTCCCAGGTGATGATCCCGTCCTTGACGTAGACCTTCCAGGAGCACGAACCGGTGCAGTTGACCCCGTGGGTGGAGCGCACCACCTTGTCGTGGCTCCACCGGTCCCGGTAGAAGGAGTCCCCGGCCCCGGCGCGCCCTCCGGACAGGTGCAGGCTGCGTTTGTCCTCGCTGACCTCGGCGCTACCGAAGAAGCGCCGGGTGCCCACCAGGGCGCCGCTGAGGGGACCTTCAATCGTGGGGGGCTTGGTGGTGGTCATGCTGGGCCTCCGGTGAGCGGTGTCATCGTTCGTAGGTGGGCGCGGCAGGCGTGCGGTCCCACCTTGGGTTGCAGACTGACCCGCACCTCGGGTTCCCCGATGGCCTCCAGCGTGCCGCGCAGCAGACCGCGGTGGGCCGCGCAGACCACATCGGGATCCTCGGTGGCCATGGCCAGGAAGGGGCAGTAGTGCAACGTCAGTTCCACCGACGCACCGGTGGTGCGCACGTTCGGCCCGTAGCCCCAATCGGTCAGTTCATCGATCAGCCGGCCGATCTTGGCCAGCCAGGTGCCGGGTGTGCGGGCCGGGGCCGGTGAGAGCCCGGGTCCGGCCTGCACCCGAGCCCGGGCCCACGCCAGCCCGGCCTCTTCGGCCCGCGCGGGCCCGTCCTCGCCGGCCTCGAGTTCGGCGTGCAGTCCGGCCAGCGCCTCGTGGTGCCGGCTCGTGGTGGGCTCCGGCCAGCGACTCAGGTGCGAGGTGTAGATCTTGCGCGGACGGCCCACCCCGGTGGGCGGCTCGAAGTGGGCGTGTAGGAAGCCGGCGCCGACAAGTCGCTCGAGGTGGAACCGCACCGTGGTCACGTGCAAGCCGGTGAGTTCGGCCAATTCCCTGGCCGTGCGTCCGGGCGGTGTCGCGGAATCCAGGTCACGGCTGTGGAACAACTCGACCAGGTGTTCCAGGAGTTCCTTGCGCACCGGCGATTCCAGTACTCCCAAACCATCCACCGGTTGCCGGTCCATCATTGGATCCTCGCAATTTGAAGGAACTGCCCTCACGAGCAATCTAGGCCGATCCCGGGGCCCCCGCAAGCGTTCCTGCCGAATCAATTGACCATTGAATTCGGCAACGCCGGCCTTGGGAAAATGCGGCTTGAGCGCTCTATTCCAACAGTCGCGGAGAATGCACCGGGATGACCGTTCGGGCATTTGCCGGCTGCGTCGCGTGCGTATTCCCGACCGGATTTCCAGGACGCATCGCGGCTCCGGCCCGGCAGCGCGACAGGTCTCCAGCGCGGTGCGCCCGGGGCGCGTGAGGGGTGTCGTGGCGGCGCGGGGATTTGCACAACTCGGATATGTAATAATTGGGCGTCCCAGCCCGACGCTCACCCGAGGAGCCAGCGATGACCGACGTCCGCCCGATGCTGAACGTGATCCAGGAGCCCGCCGGGTGCGCCTGCGGTGAGCACGATGGTGACCTGCCCGAACTGGATGTACGCCCCATCCCGCACCGGATCCGGCATGGGAGCGTGTTCGGTGCGCTGTCAGCGATCGGTTCCGGTGAGGCGATGGTGCTGGTAGCCCCGCACGACCCCAAGCCGTTGCTGGCCCAGATCGCCGAACGGGAGGCCGGCAGCATCTCGGTGACCTACCTGGAGGAGGGCCCGGAGGCTTGGCGGCTGCGGCTGCAGCGCGACTAGCACGGAGAGGTCATTGACGACGACGGCGCCACCGGTCCGACCGGCGACCGGAACCGGCCGTAGCACGAGAGCGGGCCGGCTGGTACTGCTGTCAGCCGCCGGCGTGAGCATGCTCGCCGGGCTGAATGCCGCCCTGCTGCTGCTGGGCCTGCCCGCCCCGGCGACCTCGGCGGGCCTGCCCGTGCTGCACGGCATGCTGATGGTGCTGGGCTTCCTGGGCGCCCTGATCTCACTTGAGCGCGCGGTGGCGCTGCGGAGCGCCTGGGGCTTCCTCGCACCGACGTTGCTCGGTGGCGGCGGGCTGGCGCTGCTCAGCCCGGCACCGGCGGTGCTGGGCCAGTTGCTACTGGTCAACGGGGCGGCCGTGCTGTGCGCGGTCTACGTGCAACTCTGGCGGCGGTCCTGGGACAACACCGTGCTGGTGCAACTGCTCGGTGCGTTGCTGGCCCTGTTCGCGGCCGCGTTCTGGATCCGGGTTGAGATCGTGGACCTGGTCGCGCTGTTGTCCGGATTCATCGTGCTCACCATCGTCGCCGAACGGGTGGAACTGGCCCGGATCTCCCTGTCCCGCTGGGCCGAGCCGATCGTCCTGACGCTGGCCGGTGCGCTGGTTCTCGCGTCGTTGGCGACCATGGTCTTCTCCCGTGCGGGAGCGGCGGGCTTCGGTCTCACGCTGCTCCTCCTGGCCGCTTACCTCGGGTGGCATGATGTGGCCCGCCGGATGGTTCGGGCCAAGGGCTTGCCCAGGTTTGCCGCGGCCGCGATGCTCGCCGGGTACGCGTGGCTGGCCCTGGCGGGCCTGGTCTGGATGATCGGTGGACCGGCCTGGGTGCCGCACTGGTATGACCTGGTGGTGCACGGGATCTTTCTGGGCTTCGGCATGTCGATGGTGTTGGCGCACGCCCCGGTGATCCTGCCGGCGGTACTGAGGATCTCGCTGCCCTACCACCCGGTGTTGTGGGCGCCACTGGCGGTGCTGCACGCCGGGATGGTGGTTCGCACGTTGGGAATGGTGACGGAAGTGAACACGGTGTGGCAGGTCGGGGGCCTGTTGACGATCGCGGCATTGCTGCTGCTGGCACTCAGCGCGGTGGGCGTGGCGGTCTGGGCCGGCAGGAGCCGAACGACACCGGCGGCCCGGGCATGAGAACAACCACCTCCCCGCCGCAGGCGGGTGCGTCCACCACACGGGGCGTCTGGGCGATGCGGGACCGGCCCGCCCTGCTGTGGCTCGCTATGGCGGTGATCATGGCCATCGCCCACCCGTTCGTGCCCGAGTCCCGCTGGCTGATGGTGCACCTGGTGCTGCTGGGCGCCGCCACCCACTCGATCATGGTCTGGAGCGTCTACTTCGCCCAGGCCCTGCTGAAGACTCCCACAGAACTGGATGACCGCCGTCGTCAGTCCCGGCGGTTGGCCACCCTGCTGGTGGGTGTCACAACGGTGATGGTCGGGGTGCCCACCACGATCTGGCCCCTCACGGTGGCCGGCGCGGTCCTGGTGGTCACCGCTGTGGTGGCGCACTTCCTGGCGCTGTGGCGCCGGCTGCGGCACGCGCTGCCGGGCCGGATGCGGATCACCGTGCACTACTACCTGGCCGCGGCCGCCTTCCTCCCGGTCGGCGCACTGTTCGGGGTGCTGCTGGCGCGCGGGTACCCCGACCCCCTGCACGGCCAACTGCTCCTGGCGCACTCGATGCTGAATGTGCTCGGCTGGGTGGGACTCACCGTGACCGGCACGCTGATCACGCTGTGGCCCACGATGCTGCGCACCCGGATGGACGAGCGGGCCGAGCGCCTGGCCAAGCGGGCTCTCCCGGTGTTCGGCGCGGCCCTGGTGGTGGTCCTGACCGGGGCGCTGGCCGGTGTGCTGGCCGTGGTCGGCGCGGGATTGTCGGCCTACGTTCTGGCGCTGGTCTGGTGGGGCCGGGCGCTGGTGCGGCCCGCGCGCACCCGTCCGCCGCGCGAGTTCGCCCCGGCCTCGGTGGCCGCCGCGATGATCTGGGCGGTGGTCGGTCTGGGGTGGCTGACGCTGAACACCATGATGAGTTCGACCTGGGGGGAACTGACCGCCGGGTTCGGCCCCGTCGTGGCGGTGATCGTGGCGGGCTTCGCCGCGCAGCTCCTCACCGGCGCGATGTCCTACCTGATCCCGGTGGTGCTGGGTGGGGGCCCGGTGGCGGTGCGGACCACCCAATGGTGGTTCAACCGGGCCGGTGCCGCCCGCCTGGTCCTCATCAACCTCGGCCTGGTCATCTTCCTGCTCCCGGTGCCCAGTGCCGTGCGGGTGACCACCTCGGTGGTGACGCTGGCCGGTCTGGCCTGGTTCATCCCGTTGATGCTCGGGGCGATCCGGGCCCGCCGGGCACTGCGCGAGGAACAGGAGGCAGCGGCTGCCGATGCCGGGAGCGCCGAGCGCACTGAGAGCACCGTGGCGGTGTCCCGGGAGCATGCTCGGGGCCCGTTCTGGCGGGGCGGGCAGTTCGTGGGGGCGATCACCGCGCTGGCGGTGGCGACCGCCGTGGGGGTGGGTATGGATCCGGCCGCCGCCGGTCTGGGCACTCCCGCCGGTACTGCGGGGACCGGCGCGGCCGAGGACGTCGTCCCGACCGGGCGGACCACGACCGTGCAGGTGGTGGCCGACGACATGCGGTTCAGCCCCGACCACATCGAGGTCCCCGCGGGGAACAGCCTCGTGATCGAACTGATCAATGAGGACACCTCCGACGTACACGACCTGATCCTGGGCGGTGAGCAGACGCCGCGGCTGGCCACCGGGGAGTCGGCCACGTTGGAGGCCGGTGTCATCTCCGGGTCGTTGGAGGGCTGGTGCACCATCGTGGGGCACCGGCAGATGGGAATGGTGCTCACCGTCAGCGCGGTCGGCGCCGACGGTACGCCGGTGCCGGCCGACCAGGCCGGGCCGGAAGGGGACGATGACGACGTCGCCGCGGCGGGCGGGCACGGCCACGCCAGGCACGGAGGCGGGCAGGGCGATGCCGACGGGCCACGACCGTCGATCCTGCCCGACGCGGCAGAAGTCACCGGCTTCGTCGATCCCGAGCTGCCGCCGCTGGACACCGACGCGGGCACCGTCCACGAGCTCACCCTGACGGCCCAGGAGGTGGAGCTGGAGGTGGCCCCGGGAGTATGGCAGCGCCGATGGACCTTCAACGGTCAGGTACCCGGTCCCACGGTGCACGGGCGGGTCGGGGACGTCTTCGAGATCACCCTGGTCAACGACGGCACGATCGGGCACTCGATCGACTTCCACGCGGGGTCGCTGGCCCCCGACGAGCCGATGCGCACGATCGCCCCGGGGGAGTCGCTGGTCTACCGCTTCACTGCCGGGATGGCCGGGATCTGGCTCTATCACTGCGGCACCGACCCGATGACCAGCCACATCGGGGCCGGCATGTTCGGGGCGGTCATCATCGAACCCGACGACCTGGAGCCGGTGGACCGCAACTACGTGCTGGTCCAGTCCGAGGCCTACCTCCGGGCGAGCGGGCACGGGCGGGGCAACGCTGCCGAGGTGGACGCCGACCGCGCCCGGGCCGGCTCCGCCGATGCGGTCGCGTTCAACGGCATCGCCTTCCAGTACCGTCAGCAGCCGCTCCCGGCACGGGTGGGGGAGCGGGTGCGGTTCTGGGTGCTCAACGCCGGCCCCAACCGGGGCAGCAGTTTCCACATCGTCGGTTCGCAGTTCGACACCGTCTTCCACGAGGGCGGCTACCACCTGAACCGCGGGGTGGACGCCTTCGGCAACACCGGCGGCGGCAGTCAGGCGCTCTCGGTCGCGGTGGCTCAGGGCGGGTTCGTCGAGACCGTCTTCGGCGAGGCCGGGAACTACCCGATGGTCAACCACGTGATGGCTGATGCCGAACGAGGTGCCTCGGGGATCGTCACGGTGACCGAGTAGGCGAGGGCACGTGGAGTTTTTCAGACCTAGACTGAAGCGATGACGTCCCTGCCGCCCCTGGTCGAACCGGTGCCGGCTCTGTCCGCGACGGAAGCGGCCCGCACCGCGCGTCAGACGCTGTTGCCGGAGTTCGGTGAGATCGGCCAGCGCCGTCTCGCAGCCGCCCGCGTGCTGGTGGTGGGAGCCGGAGGACTCGGTGCACCCGTGCTGCAGTACCTGGCCGCTGCCGGGGTCGGCAGCCTGACGATCATCGACGACGACGCGGTCGAGGCCTCGAACCTGCACCGGCAGGTGATCCACGCCCATGAAGACCTCGGATCCTCCAAGGCGCAGAACGCCCGGCGGCGGGTGCTCGGGCTCAACCCCGGTGCACAGGTGCGACTGCACGAAGAGCGGCTTACCGATGACAACGCGGCCCGGATCCTCACCGGGCACGATCTGGTACTGGACGGGACCGACACCTTCGCCACCCGCTATCTGGTGGCAGACACCTGCGCGGAGTTGGCGATCCCGCTGGTGTGGGGTTCGGTGCTGCGTTTCGACGCCCAGGTGTCGGTGTTCTGGTCCACGCCACCCTCACCCGCCGCGCCGGTCACGATGCGTGACCTGTTCCCCCGGCCGCCGGCGCCGGGCACGGTGCCCTCGTGTGCTGAGGCCGGGGTGATCGGGTCCCTGTGCGGCATCGCCGGCTCGATGATGGCCACCGAGGCGATCAAACTCATCACCGGGATGGGCCAGGTGCTGCTGGGCCGGGTCGCCGTCATCGACGCGCTCACGATGCGAGTTCACGAGGTTCCGTTGCACACCGGCCGGGGCGACGATGAGGCCGTGCCGGCGATGGGCGCAACTGCGTCCGCGCCCGGCGCCGCAGTCGGGGACCCCCTGGGGGCGGTCCGGCCACCGGATGGGGTCACCACCCTGGACCTGAGTGCATTCCAGCAGCGCCGGGACCGGACCGACAAAGCCGCGACGGTGCTGCTCGACGTGCGCGAGCCCGATGAGGCCGCCCATGACGCGTTGCCCGGAGCAGTGAACGTGCCGATCAGCGCGCTGCTGCAGGCAGCCCGGGGGGCAGACCAGACGCAGGCGGTCACGGACCTGCTGCGCCGGGCCGGACTGGACGATGAGCAGGATGTGGTCACCTACTGCTCCGCAGGTGTCCGAGCTGCACGGGCCACCCGCTTGCTCATCCGGGCGGGCTGGACCAGTGCGGTGCTGGCCCCCGGAACGGTGGACCACCTACGCCAGGAACCGAAGCTGGTATGAGTGACCTGATCGCGGTGTCCGACCAGCGCGAGCGGATCCTGTCCGGGATGCGGCCGCTGACGGCCCAGCACCTCCCGCTCACCGAGGCCCACGGCCTACGCCTCGTCGAAGCTGTGCACGCGCGCTTCCCGGTTCCGCCATGGGACAACTCGGCCATGGACGGTTACGCCGTCCGGTTCGCCGACGTGGCCGGTGCAGCCGCAGACACTCCGGTCACGCTCGACGTCGTCGCCGACCTGCCCGCGGGCAGCGGCCTGGACCCTGCGCTGGGGCAGGGGCAGGCGGCCCGGATCATGACCGGGGCGGTGCTGCCCACCGACGCCGACACCGTGGTGCAACTGGAGCACACCGACCGCACCGACCCGCACGGCGCACTCGCCGCGACCGTGACCGTCAACCAGCCCCAGACGCACGGCCGGCACGTGCGATCCGCCGGCGGGGACATGATGCCAGGGGACCTCGTCGCCCCGGCCGGCACGTACCTCAACGCGACGGCTTTGGCCTCGCTGGCCTCCACCGGCCAGGGCAGGGTCGGCGTGCACCCTCGGGCGAAGGTCGCCGTCATCGCCACCGGCAGCGAACTGCTGCCACCGGGCGCGGACCTGGCCCGGGGCCAGATCCCGGACTCCAACTCGTTACTCATCAGTGCGCTGGCCCGCCAGGCAGGTGCCGAGGTGGTGAGCGCCGCACCGGTCGGGGACGACCCCGCCGAACTGGCCGACCACCTGGCCCAGGTTGAGCCGCAGGCGGATGTGATCGTGCTGACCGGGGGAGTCAGCGCCGGCGCCTACGACCCGTTGACTCGCGTGTTCGCCGGCTCCGAGGAGGTCACCTTCAGCAAGGTCGCGATGCAGCCGGGCAAGCCCCAGGCGTTCGGCCGGTACGGCGGCGCGTGGCTGTTCGGCCTGCCCGGGAACCCGGTCAGCGCATGGGTGTCCTTCCACGTGTTCGTCCGGCCGGCGCTGCAGTTGCTGCACGGTGCACCGCCGGACGTCGTGTTGCCCGCCACAGTGCCGGCCCGTGTCACCCAGGGATGGCGCACCCCACCGGTGCGTGACCAGTACCTGCCCGCCCGGGTGCGGCACGGCGCCGATGGGCACGCCGAGATCAGCCCGACCGCCAGGCACGGGTCCCAGTCGCACCTGGTGGCCAGCCTCGCACGGGCCAACGGGTACGCCATCGTGCCCGGGCACGTCGATCATGTCGAGCCCGGCGACATCGTCGAGGCCGTCGTCGAACCGGGAGGACACCTATGACCGCCTTCACCCACCTGGACCACGCGGGCCACGCCCGAATGGTCGATGTCACCGAGAAGTCACCCACGATCCGGTCGGCAACGGCCAGTGCGTTCGTGCACTGCAACGCTGAGGTGATGGGCCATCTGCACGACGGCACCGCACCGAAGGGCGATGTGTTCGCCGTGGCCAGGATCGCGGGAATCAACGCCGCCAAGAAGTGTGCGGATCTGTTGCCGCTGGCCCATGTGATCGGGGTGCACGGGGCGAACGTTGACGTCGAGCCGGCCGAGGGCGGGGTGCGCATCGTCGCCACGGTTCGCACCGCGGACCGCACCGGGGTGGAGATGGAAGCCCTCACCGCGGCGTCGGTAGCGGGCCTGGCGGTCGTGGACATGGTCAAGGGCATCGACCGGGCCACCTGGATCTCCGACGTACGCCTCGAGGCCAAGGACGGCGGCCGGTCCGGGTCCTGGCGCCGTGAGGAGGCAGGCGACGGGCCACCGGCGCCGGCGGTGGGCGCGGCGGGCGGCGCGGCGCCCGCGGATGGATCGCGGAGGACGGCATGAGTGTGCGGGTGCGGCTGTTCGCCGTCGCTGCCGAGATGATCGGACGGACCGAGGTGCAGTCCGCCGCAGGCACGGTCGGTGACCTGCTCCGGGACCTGACCGCACACGGTGGTCCGGGCACCGGCGCCGTGCTGGACCGGTGCTCGATCCTGGTCAACGGGCGCCGGTCGTCCTCGGCCCAGGATCCGGTGCCCGCCGGCGCCACCGTGGACGTGCTGCCGCCCTTCGCCGGGGGCTGACGCCCGCGCTGCGCCGGGCTGGCGCCCGGGGTTTCAGCCGCCGATGGCGTTCATCCCACGTGCAGGTTGCAGGAAGCCCGGATCGTTGATGCCGTGCCCGGCTTTCTTGGCGTCGATGCAGGCCCGCAGCACCGCGTCGATGCGCTCATCGGTGTTCAGTTCCGGGTCCTCGGCCCGCACCACCGGGATGAGGTCGTACTCGTCGGTGGAGAACAGGCAGTTGCGCAACTGGCCGTCGGCGGTCAGGCGCAGCCGGTCGCACGCCCCGCAGAACGGGGCGGTGACCGAGGCGATCACCCCGACGTGGCTGTCGGTGTCATCGAGTCGGAACTTCTCCGCGGGAGCACCGCCACGCCCCGGCACCGGGTGGAGTTCCCAGCGCTTGCCCAGGGCCGCCAGGATCTCCTCGCGAGTCACCATCTGCTTCCGGTCCCAGGTGTGGCCGGCGTCCAACGGCATCTGCTCGATGAACCGCATCTGTGCCTGCATCGACAGGGCGAACTCGACCAGGTCGACCAGTTCGTCGTCGTTGACCCCGCGCATCGCCACGGCGTTGAGTTTCAACGGGCGCAGCCCGGAGCGGGAAGCGGCCTCGATACCGGCCATCACGTCCTTGAACCGGTTGCGCCGGGTCAGTTCGGCGAAGCGTTCGGGTTGAACGGTGTCCAAGCTGATGTTCAACCGGGCCAGGCCGGCATCGGCCAGGGCGGTGATCACCTTGTCCAGGCCGATGCCGTTGGTGGTCATGGCGACCTGCACCGGCTTGCGGTCCGGGGTGCGGAGCGCCGCCAGTTCGGAGACCACCTGGACGATGTCGCGCCGGAGCAGCGGTTCACCGCCGGTGAGGCGGAACGTGGAGATGCCCGCCTCGGCGCAGATCCGGGCGACCCGGACGATCTCATCCACCGAGAGGATCGAGGAACGTGCCAGCCACTCCATGCCCTGTTCGGGCATGCAGTAGGTGCAGCGCAGCGAACAGCGGTCGGTCAGGGAGATGCGCAGGTCCCGGTGCACCCGTCCGAAGGTGTCCACCAGTGGGCTGCCGCGCCGCGGGTCCGGGTCCGGAACCGTCCGGGGAGGGGGAGGAGCGGAGCCGATCGTCACCGGTACCGGCTGGGAACTCATATGCCGCTCCAGTGGCCGGCGCCATCGGCGGTGTGCTGCTTCTTCCAGACCGGCAACTCGACCTTGATCCGTTCCACGACCTCACGCGATGCCGCATAACTCTGTGCGCGGTGCGCGCTGGCCACGCTCACCACCAGGGCCAGGTCGCCCACAACCAGGTCACCCACCCGGTGGCTCACCGCGATCCGCAGCCGATCGGCTCCGCCGGAGACCTCGGCCACGATCCGCTCGAGCACCGACTGGGCGTCCGGATGGGCGGAGTAGCTGATCGACGTGACCGTGCCGGTCACGCCCGGGTCGTGATCGCGCACCTGCCCCACGAAGGTGGTCACCGCTCCGCACCGGGGATCGTCCACTGCTGCCATGTGTGCCGCGACGTCCAGGGTCTGCTCGGTCACCTGGATCATGTTCAGGCGTTCATCCTCGTGCGTCACCGTCATCAGTGGTCACCTCCGCGCAATTGGTCCAGCAGGTGGGGCAAGAGCGGAACCACCACCTCGAGTCCGTCGCGTACGCCACCCGAGGAGCCGGGCAGAGCGATCACCACGGTGGTTCCGATCACACCGCACGGCCCGCGGGACAGCGCGGCCGTCGGCGTGTTCCTCAGCCCGTGTGCGCGGATCGCCTCGGCCACCCCGATCAGTTCCAGTTCCAGCATGGGCGCGATCGCCTCCGGGGTGCGGTCCCGCGGACTAACGCCGGTGCCACCCAGGGTGAGCACGACGTCGGCGCCGCTGTCCAGCGCCCGGGTGAGGGCGGTACGCACCGTTTCCACGCCGTCGGGCACGATCCGACGGGTCACCGCGAAACCGTGGTCGGTGAGGTGCTGTTCGACCAGCGGACCGGAGCGGTCCTCACGTTCTCCGGCCGCGCTCCGATCGGACACGGTGATCACGAAGGCCCGGGGCGTGCGCTGCTCGGTTGGCATCCTCCGAGCCTAACCCGCATAAGCGGCTCGGGACGGGCCGGAACCCGGCTGTGCAGATCACGTTGCTCACGGTTGCCCGCAGGCACTAGACTGCGTTGTCGGTGCCTCGTGCCCGCATGCCCGGATGGCTTGTCATCCACGTGGTGTCGCGGTCGAACGCGGGCCTGTTGTCCGGTCATTGTGATCAGACTCGGCCCGTCCCGGTCAATCCGGGTGCGGCGTGCCACGTCAGATATCCCAACAATCCCTGTCCGCAACGGAGTCCACTACTCAATGACTATCACTACCCCCGCCTCGACCAGCGTCCCGTCGGTCGCAGTCAATGACATCGGCTCGGAAGAAGACTTCCTCGCAGCCGTTGACGCGACCATTAAGTACTTCAATGACGGTGACATCGTCGAGGGCACTGTCGTCAAGGTCGACCGCGACGAGGTCCTCCTCGACATCGGGTACAAGACCGAGGGCGTCATCCTGTCCCGCGAGTTGTCCATCAAGCACGACGTCGACCCCGATGAGGTCGTCGAGGTGGGCGAGCACGTGGAAGCACTTGTCCTGCAGAAGGAGGACAAGGAAGGCCGGCTGCTGCTGTCCAAGAAGCGCGCCCAGTACGAACGTGCCTGGGGCACGATCGAGAAGATCAAGGAAGAGGACGGCGTCGTCACCCGCACCGTGATCGAGGTCGTCAAGGGTGGCCTGATCCTGGACATCGGGCTGCGCGGCTTCCTGCCCGCCTCCCTGGTGGAGATGCGCCGGGTGCGTGACCTGCAGCCCTACATCGGCCAGGAGATCGAAGCCAAGATCATCGAACTGGACAAGAACCGCAACAACGTGGTGCTGTCCCGCCGCGCCTGGCTGGAGCAGACCCAGTCCGAGGTGCGCTCCACCTTCCTGCAGACCCTGGCCAAGGGCCAGGTCCGCCCTGGTGTCGTCTCCTCGATCGTCAACTTCGGTGCGTTCGTGGACCTGGGTGGCGTGGACGGTCTGGTGCACGTGTCGGAACTGTCCTGGAAGCACATCGACCACCCCAGCGAGATCGTGGAGGTCGGCAAGGAGGTCACCGTCGAGGTGCTCGACGTCGACTTCGAGCGCGAGCGTGTCTCGCTCTCGCTCAAGGCCACCCAGGAGGACCCGTGGCAGGCCTTCGCCCGTACCCACGCGATCGGTCAGGTGGTGCCGGGCAAGGTCACCAAACTGGTGCCCTTCGGTGCGTTCGTGCGCGTGGAGGACGGCATCGAGGGCCTGGTGCACATCTCCGAACTCGCCCAGCGTCACGTCGAACTGCCCGAGCAGGTCGCGACCGTGGACGATGAGGTGTTCGTCAAGGTCATCGACATCGACCTGGAGCGTCGCCGCATCTCGCTGTCCCTGAAGCAGGCCAACGAGGGGGTGGACCCGAACAGCGACGAGTTCGACCCGTCGCTGTACGGCATGGCCGCCGAGTACGACGAGGCGGGCACCTACAAGTACCCCGAGGGCTTCGACCCGGAGACCAACGAGTGGCTCGAGGGCTTCGAGGCCCAGCGCGAGGCGTGGGAGTCCCAGTACGCCGAGGCACAGTCCCGGTGGGAGGCCCACAAGAAGCAGGTGGCCGCCGCTATCGAGGCCGACTCCGAGGTTCCGGTCGGCGAGGAGGACAGCGGTTCGTCCGCTTCCCCGTCCTCGTCGTCTCCAGCAGCAGCTACACCGCTGCGCCGGCCGACACCGGCGGCACCCTCGCCTCCGATGAGGCACTGGCTGCCCTGCGGGAGAAGCTGACCGGCAACTGAGCCGTTCACGCTGATCAACACTGATCGGCCCGCGCAAGGCCCCTCACCCGGGTTCGGGTGAGGGGCCTTGCTGTGTCCGGGTGGCTAGAGTGAGCGCGATGTCCACGACCACAGTGCTGATCACCGGTTTCGAACCCTTCGGTGGCCACGCCAGCAACCCCTCGCTCGAGGTGGCCACCGCGTTGCAGGATCACCCCGGCTGGGAGACCGAGATCCTCCCCGTGGACTTCTCGCGCTGCGTGCGGCTCATCAGCGACCTGGTGAGGCGACACCGCCCGCAGGTGGTCCTCAGCCTGGGGCTCGCGCCGGGCCGGGAACGCCTTGGCCTGGAACGCGTGGCGGTCAACCTCATCGACGCGCGGATCCCGGACAACGCCGGCGAGCAGCCCGTGGACGTACCGGTGATCCCCGCGGGCCCGAGCGCCTACTTCACCACCTTGCCGGTGAAGGCGATGCGGCGGGCGATCCATGAGGTCGGCATCGAGGCAGAACTCTCCCTGAGCGCGGGCACCTACGGGTGCAACGCAGTCATGTACGCCGGGCTGCATGCCGCCGCAGGAGTGGGAGGGCGGGTGGAAGGGCCGACGACGACGCGGGCCGGGTTCGCCCACCTACCGCCGGTCGAGGTGCTCGGCGTGGCCGGGGCCACCCGGGCGGTGGTCGCGGCGGTGGAGTGTGCCCTGGCCACCGAGACCGACGACGTCGTGCCTGACGGCGCGGTGGACTGAGCACGAGCACGGTGCGGAGCCGGGCGGACCACGACGGCCGCCCGAACCACTACTGTCGGAGCGTGCTCAACATCGGCCTCACCGGCGGGATCGCAGCCGGTAAGTCCACCGTGGCGGCGGTGCTGACCGACCTCGGCGCACGCCTGATCGACGCCGACGTCCTCGCCCGGGAGGTGGTCGAGGTGGGTACCGACGGCCTGGCCCAGGTGGTGCGGGCCTTCGGGCCCGAGGTGCTGCAACCCGACGGCTCCCTGGACCGGCCGGCCCTGGGCCGGATCGTGTTCAACGACGAGGAGGCCCGCGCGCGCCTGGGGGCGGTGGTTCACCCGCTGGTCACCGACCGATCCCGGGCGCTCCTGAGCCGGATGCCACCAGGGCAGATCGTGGTGCACGACGTACCGCTGATCGTGGAGAATGACCTGGCCGACCGGTATCACCTGGTCCTGGTGGCAGGAGCGGGCGAGATCGAGCGTCATCGCCGCCTGGTGTCCGGGCGCGGACTCTCCGAGGCAGATGCCTGGTCGCGGATACGGGCACAGACCGACGATCAGCGCCGCCGAGCCGTGGCGGACGTGTGGCTGGAAACCGAGCGACCCAAGGCGCAGGTGCGCGAGGAGATCGAGGACCTGTGGCACACCCGGTTGGCGCCGTTCGCGCACAACATCGCGCAGAACCGGGCGGGCCGAGCGTGGGCCGGGCCCCGCAATGCTGATGGAGCCTCCCGGGGGCGCGCGTGCCGCGACCGGTGCCGGTCCGACCGGGCTGGATCGTCCCTGGGACGTGCAGGCCGAGCACCTGCTCGCCCGGATCCGGCGCGCCGTGGGGGAGCAGGTCGAGACGGCCGACCACATCGGTTCAACCGCGGTCCCCGGTCTGGTGGCCAAGGACGTCATCGACCTGCAGTTGGGCGTCGTCGACCTCGACGCCGCGGTGGACCTCGATGAGCCGTTACGCACCGCGGGTTTCATCCGGCACACCGCGATCGAGCGCGATGTACCCAAACCCCACGCACCCGAACCGGCGCAGTGGCGCAAACGCCTCTACACCAACGCCGACCCGGGAAGGCCGGTGAACCTGCACGTGCGGCACGTGGGTGGCCCCGGCTGGCGCTACGCGCTCGCGTTCCGGGACTGGCTGCGCGCGGACGGGGAAGCGCGGGCCGAGTATGCCGACCTGAAGCGACGCACCGTCGCCGGCACGGCCACGACCGGTGAGTACGCACAGGCCAAGGAGCCGTGGTTCACCGCCGCCTGGCCTCGCCTGCAGGCCTGGATCGGGAAGACCGGCTGGCATCCAGGCCACGGGTGAACCGCGGCCCCGCGCCCTGCTCAGGCGAGGGTGGCCTGCAGTTGGATCTCGACCCCGGCCAGCGCCTGGGAGACCGGGCACCCGTCCTTGGCGCCCTCGGCGAGCCGCTCGAAGTCCGCGGCGCTGATGCCCTCGACCGTGCCGGTCACGCGCAGCGTGATCCCGGTGATGCCGGTGCCCGGTTCGAAGGTGACCTCGGCCCTGGTCTCCAGTGCCGTGGGGGGTGTCTCGTTGTCGGCCAACTCCTTGGAGAAGGCCATGGAGAAGCAGGAGGCGTGCGCCGCCGCGATCAGTTCCTCCGGGTTCGTGGTGCCCGCGCCCGGTTCGGCCCGTGCCTTCCAGGAGACGTCGAAGGTGCCCACCTGGGGAGGTCTGCAGACTGGTGGCTCCGGAGCCGTTGAACAGGTCGCCCTTCCAAGCGGTGCTGGCCTTGCTGACAACAGCCATGGTGTACTCCTCATCCGTGGATTCAGTGACGTGGCCATCCTGCCTGTTCCCCGCGCCAGGCGCAGCCGGAGTCGGCGCTCAGGGCATGGCGTCCCACGTGGTGGGCACCTCACCGCAGTCGGGCCGACGCGTCCGCAGGTCTCACCGCAGTCGCGCCGGCGCGTCCGCAGGTCTCACCGCACGTAGATCTGGCGCCGGCTCAGGCCCACCAGCCCCAGCCCCACACCGAGCACCGTCAGCCCGCCCAGCCACACCAACGGCGTCCCGGCGAAGTCCTCCACCGGTAGTTGCGCCGGGTGGCTCAGCGGTGACAACTGCTGCACCCAGTCGGGCAGGTCGAGAAGGTCGCTGAAGACGCCGGCCACCACGACGAGACCCACCACTGTCCATCCGAGTGGGGCCATCAGCGTGGGAAGCCAGCCGAACAGCAACCCGCACAGTCCGAGCACCAACAGCAGCCCGGGGAGCAGGTTGAGATGCACGCCCAGGAGGGTGCCGACCAGCGACCAGTCCCCGGTGGAGATGGCCGCACCCAGCCCGGTTCCCGCACCGGCCACGACCATGATCATCGTCGCACCGAGTGCGATGGCGAGCAGGTGCGATCCTGCCCACGCGGCCCGGCTGGTGGGGGTGGCCAGCACCGCCTCGGCGCGCCCGCCGGTCTCCTCGGCTCGCAGCCCTTGGACGGCGAAGACGATGTAGGCCACGATGATGTAGGCGTTGAACGCGGCGATGAACGCCAGGTAGCCCTCCATCAGTGCTTGGGAACCGAACACGTCCCGGAATGCCTCGGGCATGTCGTCGGCGGCCTCGACCATCAACTGGGTGAAGGCACCGTTGAGGACGCCCAGGGCGGTGATCGACAGCCCCCAGGCGACGACGGCGGCGAGTTGCAGCCGCGCGGCCAGGCCCAGGGGAGTCCGAGGACGTGGCGTGCCCGCGCCGGGCCCTTCGATGACGCCAGCAGGCCTGCGCCCAGGTCCCGTCGGTGCTGTAGGGCAAAACCAGCCGCGACGGCCGCGATGGCCAGGGCGACCAGCAGGGCGAGCGGCCACCACCGGTCGTGCACGAACGGCGCGGTCTGGGAGGCCCAGCCCAGGGGCGAGGCCCACGAAAGCGCCGTGCCACCTACCGCCGCCATGTCGCCCAGGGCGCGCAACGCGAACGCCGCCCCGAGTACGGCGCCGGCCATTCCGGAGGTAGGACGGCTGTTCTCGCTGAGTTGCGCGGTGACTGCGGCGATCCCGGCGAAGGCCATGCCGACCAGGGCGGTGCCCGTTCCGATCAGCAGCGAGCCCATAGCGCCATAGCCTCCGGCCACCGACATCGCCGTGATGACCACCAGTACGCCGAGGTTGGCCAGTGCGGCCACGATGAGAGCCGCGGTCAGATGCGCGTGCCGCCCGACCACGCTGGCACGGACCAGTTCGGCCCGGCCGGACTCCTCCTCGGCCCGGGTGTGCCGGGTGACGAGCAGGATGGACATCAGTGCGGCGAGGACGAAGAGGTACAGCACGTAGCCGCTGGCGAAGAATCGCTCATGGGTCAGCGCGTCCATGCCGTAGGCGGGTCCGGTGAACATCCGTCCCACGGGCTGTTCCAACAGCGGCGCCAGGGCGCCGAGCTCTTCATCAGTGCCGGCGATCACGGGCAGTGCGGTCGAGACGTACAGGACGTACAGCCCCAAGCCGGCCACCCATGCGGGGATCCTGATCCGATCGCGTCGAAGTGCCAGGCGCACCAGTGCGGCGGTACCGGTACCCGGGCTGTTGCGTTGCTCGGCCCGCTCCGCGTGTTCCGCGGGTCGCGTGGTCGTGGTGCTCATGACCGCTCGCCCGGCGTCTGCTCTACCCGCGCCGCGACGTCGTCCCCGTAGTGGCGCATGAGCAACTGCTCCAGCGTCGGGGGCTGGGCCACGATGGACTGCACTCCCAGTGTGCTGAGGGCGCGCACCACTTCGTCGACCCGGTCACCGTCGACGTCGAAGCGCCATTGGCCGTCCTGCCGGGCCACGTCGTGCACCCCGTGTAGTTCGCCCAGTGCCTCCGGCGAGGCCTTTGTCTCGGTGATGAACGTGGTGCGGGTCATGTGCCGCAGGTCACGCAGTGAGCCGCTCTCGACGATCCGACCCTGCCGGATGATCGAGATCCGGTCGGCCAGGACCTCCACCTGGGCCAGGATGTGGCTGGAGAGCAGCACGGTGGTGCCCTGCTGGCGTGCTTCTCGGATGGTCTCCTGGAAGACGACCTCCATCAGCGGGTCCAGGCCCGCGGTGGGCTCGTCCAGGAGCAGCAGCTCCACATCAGAGGCCAGCGCCGCGATCAGTGCCACCTTCTGCCGGTTGCCCTTGGAGTAGGTGCGGGTCTTCTTGGTGGGGTCCAGGTCGAACCGCTCGACCAGCCGGTCGCGGCGACGCTGGTCCACTCCGCCACGCAGGCGCGCGAACACGTCGATCGCTTCGCCTCCGGTGAGCTTGGGCCAGAGTTCGACGTCACCAGGGACGTAGGCCAGGCGCCGGTGCAGCGAGACCGACTGCGCCCACGGGTCGGAGCCGAACAGCCTGGCTGTGCCACCGTCGGCCCGGAGCAGGCCCAGCAGCACCCGGATGGTGGTCGATTTCCCGGCACCGTTGGGTCCGAGGAAACCGTGCACCTCCCCGGCCTCCACGCGCAGGTCGAGGCCGTCCAGGGCGCGCGTGGAGCCGAAGGTCTTGACCAGGTCGGTTGTCTCTATCACGGGATTCATCTGCTCTCCCTTTCGGTGGGGGTGTTGGCGATGTCGGCGCGGAGCGCCTGGTAGGCATCGGGGGTGAGGATCCCTTCGCCGAGGATCTCGGTGGCGGCGCGCAGGTAGTAGAGCGGCGGTCCGGAGCCGCCGAGCAGATCCTCACCGATGAGCCGCTCCAGGTGGCCGTGCATCACCAGCGCACCCAACGACCACACCGTCAGCACGGCGATCATGGTGCGGGGGTCGTCGCTGTGCCGGATCAGGCCCATCTGCTCGGCCTCGCCGGTTCGCTGCGTGGCGTCATCAACCATGCTGTCCACCAGGTCGTTGACGTGCTCGCTGTCCTCACCGAGGCGGCGAGCGAGGTAGCGCATCACGGGTCCGTACTGCTTGAAGGCCCAGAGCGGGCCGAGGGGATCGAGGGAGCCGCCGGGAGCGGCCTCGGTCTTGACCCGGTGCACCGTGTCCACGACGTATTGATCGCAGGCGAGTTGCAGCCCTTCCTTCGAACCGTAGTGGTGCACGATCAGGGCGGGGGCGACCCCGGCGCGCTCGGCGATCCGCTTGAAACTCGTGGCGCTGCTGCCCCGCTCTCCGAAGAGCTCGGTGGCAGCCTGCAGGATTCGTGACTTGCCGGCGCTGGTCTGCGGATCCTCGGCGGGGTCGGGTGGAGGTGGATGCGGTGTGGTCGGCATGCCGTTACGATATGACTGAATGTTCAGTCAGCGCAGGAGATATAGAATAGAAATACGTTCGCGGTGGAGAGGCCGTGCCGGAGCGCCTCAAATTCGAGGCAGGTGCTCCTCGAGGAACGAGACGACGTCGTGCAGTCCTGCCGAGGAGATTCCGTGCCCGACGCCGGGGTAGGTCCGGGCGGACAGGGTGGTGTGCTCCCGGGCGAACGCTTCCAGCCGTTCCCGCGCCGCCGGCGGGATGATCGGGTCGGCCGGATCGACCCCGGTGAACACCGGGGGGCGGACCTGGGCCAGCGCCTCATCGCCGCCGTGCGGGCCGGGCACCACGAAGCCCGAGAGCAACGCAGCACAGGCAAAGGCCTCCGGTTGGTGACGCAGCATCTGCAGGCACATCGCCGCACCCTGACTGAATCCGAGCAGGCCGACCGGGCCGGCGGAGCGCACCTGGGCATGGGTGTGCTCCAACCAGCGCAACACCCCCCGGGTGGCAGCGTCGGTCGGCAGGGCAGCGTCCGGGGCGGCCAGTCGCTCGGGGTCGAGAGGGAACCATGCGTAGGAACCACTCATCCCTGGCAGGGGCAGCGGCGCGCGCAGACTCGCCATCAGGTACTGCGGACCCAGGGCCTGGAACAGGCCCGCCAGGTCTCGTTCGTTCGAGCCGAACCCGTGCAGCATCACCAGAAGTGGCCGATCGGCCAGGGCTTGCTGTCGTTCTGGCTCGGGCAGGGACCAGATGACCGCTCGATCGTCCACGGGCAGGTGGGTGGGGGGAGCGGTCATGGGCGCCAGTCTAGGAGTCCGCCGGGCACGGTAGGCCGGGTGGCGGACGTTGCGAAGTCGCTGCGGACCGGCGCGCGGTGCGCACGCAGGGCCTCGGGGTTCGTGCGGCTACGTCGGGAGAGAAATGGCCCGGGCCGATGTCGGTAGGAGGTCGTACTGTGGTCGCATGCGACCTGTGACCGATTTGCAGCGGACGGTAGCGCCCTTCGAGGTGATCGGACTTCACCCCTTCCGGGGACCAGCCGACCGCTATCGCCGAACTCACCGAGCGGCTGAACGCCGGGGAGAAGGATGTGGTGCTCCTGGGTGCCACCGGTACCGGGAAATCGGCGACCACGGCCTGGCTGATCGAACAGGTGCAACGCCCCACGCTGGTGATGGCCCCGAACAAGACGCTCGCGGCGCAGTTGGCGAACGAGTTCCGTGACCTGCTGCCGAACAACGCGGTGGAGTACTTCGTCTCCTACTACGACTATTACCAGCCCGAGGCCTACGTACCGCAGTCGGACACCTATATCGAGAAGGACTCATCGATCAACGACGAGGTGGAACGGCTGCGGCACTCGGCCACCAACTCCCTGCTGACCCGCCGCGACGTGGTGGTGGTGGCTTCGGTCTCCTGCATCTACGGACTCGGCACTCCGCAGGAGTACGTGGACCGGATGGTGCCGCTGCAGGTGGGCCAGCAGATCGAGCGTGATGACCTGCTGCGCCAGTTCGTGCAGATGCAGTACACCCGCAACGACATGGCGTTCACCCGGGGCACGTTCCGGGTGCGCGGTGACACCATCGAGATCATCCCGGTGTATGAGGAACTGGCGCTGCGGATCGAGATGTTCGGCGATGAGATCGAGGCGCTCTACACGCTGCACCCGCTCACGGGGGAGGTGCTGCGCAATGAGACGCAGAGCTTCCTGTTCCCCGCTTCCCACTACGTGGCCGGGCCGGAGCGGATGGAGAAGGCGATCACCACCATCGAGGAGGAACTGACCGAGCACCTGCAGGTGCTGGAGTCGCAGAACAAACTGCTGGAGGCGCAGCGGCTCCGGATGCGCACCAGTTACGACATCGAGATGATGCGCCAGATCGGCAGTTGCTCCGGCATCGAGAACTACTCCAGGCACATCGACGGCCGGCCCGCCGGATCGGCACCGCACACATTGCTGGACTACTTCCCGGAGGACTTTCTGCTCGTCATCGACGAGTCGCACGTCACGGTGCCCCAGATCGGGGCGATGTTCGAGGGGGATATGTCCCGCAAGCGCACCCTGGTCGAGCACGGGTTCCGCCTGCCCAGCGCGATGGACAACCGGCCGCTGCGCTGGGAGGAGTTCCTGGACCGGATCGGCCAGACGGTCTACCTCTCGGCGACCCCGGGACCGTATGAACTGTCCCAGTCCGACGGGGTGGTCGAGCAGATCATCCGGCCCACCGGCCTGGTGGACCCCGAGGTGGTGGTCAAGCCGACCCAGGGCCAGATCGATGACCTCCTCGCCGAGATCAACGCGCGCGCCGAGCGCGATGAGCGGGTGCTGGTCACCACCCTGACGAAGAAGATGGCCGAGGACCTGACCGACTACTTCCTGGAGAAACAGGTGCGGGTGCGGTACCTGCACTCGGAGGTGGACACCCTGCGCCGGGTGGAACTGCTCCGGGAACTGCGCTCGGGGGTGTTCGACGTGCTGGTCGGGATCAACCTGTTGCGCGAGGGTCTGGACCTGCCCGAGGTGTCCCTGGTGTCCATCCTCGATGCGGACAAGGAGGGGTTCCTGCGTTCGGGGACATCCTTGATCCAGACGATCGGGCGGGCGGCCAGGAACGTGTCCGGCCAGGTGCACATGTACGCCGATGGGATCACCGACTCGATGCGTGCCGCGATCGAGGAGACCTCCCGGCGTCGGGAGAAACAGGTCGCCTACAACGAGACGCACGGCGTGGACCCGCAGCCGTTGCGCAAGCGCATCGGAGACATCACCGACATGCTCGCGCGTGAGGACATCGACACCGCCGAGCTCCTGGCCGGTGGCTACCGTCAGCAGGGCAAGGGCCGCGGGCAGGCACCGACTCCGCGTAGCCAGACCACCGGACGGCAGGCACTGGCCGGCGCGGCCGCATCTGACCTGGCGGGGCTGATCCAGGAACTCTCCGATCAGATGCACACCGCGGCCGAGGAACTGCAGTTCGAACTGGCCGCACGGTTACGCGATGAGATCGCCGACCTGAAGAAGGAACTGCGGCAGATGAGCGAAGCGACCGCCTGAGCCCCGCTCAGTCCCGGGAGGCGTGGGCGCAAGTGCGACGCCCGCGACCGACCGGCCATGCTCACGGATGACGCTTTCCGCGACTTCACGAGCACCTGTAATCAATCTGTGACCAAGGGGTCCTTGACCCTGCGCGGTGGTGAGAATATCTTTCACGTATACGCACAGATGCGTGAGAGGAATTTTCATTGAGGCCAGAGTCGTCGCTTTCCGCTGATGCGCCCGTCCGGGTGATCGAGCGGATCGAAGCGCTGCTGCCGCAGATGTCGGAGACGATGTCCAAGATCGGCATACTCCTGCTGGCCCAGCCCACGGCGCCGCTGGAACTCTCGATCACCGACCTTGCTGACCGGGCAGGCACTTCGGCTGCCACGGTGACCCGGTTCTGCCGGCTCCTGGGGTATTCGGGGTACGTGCAGTTCCGCGTGGCCGTCGCGGCTGACTCCGCGCGGACCTCCGATGAGGAACGCCGCGCCGACATCGGCCGCAGTCTGCGCCCGGACGACTCCGCCCAGGACGTGCTGCGCAATGTCCTGAACGCCCACGAACGCTCTCTGCGCGCCACCGCCGCGCTGCTTGATCTGGAGCTATGCGGACAGGTGGCCGACCGGATCGCAGGCGCGCGTCATCTCGACATCTATGGGACCGGCGGCAGTGCGGCGATGGCATCGGAACTGCGTAATCGGCTCTACCGCATCGGGGTGAACGCCCACTCCTGGGGAGACGTGCACGCCGGTCTGGCCAGTGCCTCGATCCAGGATGAGCACACCGTGGCGATCGGGATCTCCAACTCCGGGCTGACCAGCGAGACGGTCGAGATGCTGGGACAGGCCAAGTCATCCGGGGCCTACACCGTGGCCATCACCAACCGGCTCACCTCGCCTCTGGGCCAGCTGGCTGATGCCTGCCTGATCGCCTCGGTGCCGGAGCGGTACCTGCACCCGGCGGACCTGTCGGCCAAGCACTCGCAATTGTTCGTCCTGGACCTGCTCTACCTGCTGGTGGCGCAGCGCAACTATGACGCCACCCTGGAGCGGATCGCCGCTTCGGCCGCAGCGGTGCTCGGCCACCGCCGGCCAGGCCCGGCCGATCGCCTTCCGGAGAGGCCGGGCCGGCATGACCGTCCGGCGCAGGCGGTGCCGCAGTGAGCGATCGGAGCGGCCCATGGCCGACACACCACACAGGCCTCCACCCCGACCCGGCTGCGGCAGAGCCCGCCGCAGCACGAAACCCCGAAGAAAGGTGTCAGTGATGACCAACGACGGTACGTCGATGAAGCGACGTAGCATTTTGATTGCCGCGATGGGCGCGCCCCTGGGCGTGACCCTCGCCTCCTGTGCCACTGGCGGCTCCGACGGTGACCCGACAGACGACCCGACGGAGGACGGCAACGGCGAGGCGGAAGAAGTCGACACGGAGAACCCGTTCGGGGTCGACGAGACGTCCTCGGTGGAGGCGGTGATCTTCGACGGTGGCTACGGCATCGACTACGTCGAGTTCGCCGCGGACATCATGGCGGAACGCTTCCCCGACATGAATTTCGACGTTTCCGGCACCGTCAACATCGCGCCGGAACTACAGCCACGGTTCGTGGGTGGTGACCCACCGGACCTGATCGACAACGCCGGTGCCCTGCAGATCGGGTTCACCACGATTCTTAACCAGCTCGAGGAACTCGAGGACGTCATCGACGCTCCGAACCTGGAGGGTGAGACGATCCGGGACACCCTGTTCGACGGCGTTCTGGAGCCGGGCACCTTCGGTGGCCGGTTCGTCGCGATCAACTATGTGCTGACCGTCTACGGCCTCTGGTACTCCGGGTCGTTGTTTGAGGAGTACGGCTGGGAGCCACCGACCACCTGGGATGAGGCCAAGGAACTGGGGGCGGCAGCCCAGGAGGAGGACCTGTACCTGTTCGTGTGGGGCCAGGAGGCCGCGACCTACTACCAGACGCTGGCCATCGACTCGGCGATCAAGGAGGCCGGCGACGAACTGCGCCTGGCACTGGAGAACCTGGAGCCGGACGCCTGGAGGCACGATGCGCTCCAGGACGTCTTCCAGCACATGAAGGACATCGTGGACGCCGGCTACTTCCTGCCCGGTGGTTCCGGCACTCAGTTCACTGCTGCGCAGGCACAGTGGTCGCAGGAGCAGCAGGCCATCCTGTACCCCTCGGGCTCCTGGATCGAGAACGAAATGTCCGACCAGACCGCCGACGGCTTCGAGATGCGCGGATTCCCCGCGATGTCGTTGACCGACAGTCCGGCACTGGGTGCAACCGCGCTCCACTCCACCGCTGGTGAGCCGTTCATCGTTCCCGCCGACGCCGCGAACGTCGCGGCCGGTAAGGAACTGCTGCGCACGATGCTCTCTCGTGAGGCGGCGGAGTACTTCGCTCGGGAGAAACTGGCTCCGACCATCGTCGCCGGAACCGTCCCCGAGGATGGTTTCGGTTCACCGCGCTGGTCTCTCAGACGGACATGCTGGAAGCGGCCTCCGGAGCGATCTACACCCACGACTTCGTCAGTCGTTATGGGATGAACCAGGAGATGTTGGTGCACTGGAACTCGTTCCTGGATGGCCAGACCAGCGTGGATGAACTCACTGAGGCGCTGCAGTCGCAGAGCGACCAGATCCGTGAGGACGACTCGATCGAGATCATCGAGGTGACGTGACTGCCACCAGCCAGGACCCAGGGCGTGCCCTGGCCGTCACGGCTGGGCCGACGCCGGGGGGTGTCAAGACCCCCCGGCGTCGTCGGCGCCACCCGTTGACTTTGGATTACATCAGTTTCTTCGTGATGTTCCTCGGCCTGCCCCTGGGCCTGTTCCTCGTCTTTGTGATCTGGCCGTTCGCGCAAGCGGCCTACTACTCGGTAACCAACTGGACCGGCTTCACCGCCGAGTTCGACGTGATCGGTATGTCCAACTACGTCCGGTTGTTCAACGACGATCTGTTCCGTACCGCCGTGTGGAACAGCACCCGGCTGGCCCTGGTTGTACCGTTCGTCACGATCACGATTGCGCTGATCTTCGCCAGCCTGATCACCGTCGGTGGTGCCGGTAGGGGCAATGTGCGTGGCCTGGCCGGTTCGGACTTCTACCGGGTGGTGTCCTTCTTCCCGTACGCGATACCGGCGATCGTGATCGCACTGATGTGGCGGTTGATCTTCGACCCGAATATCGGTCTGGTCAACGGGATCCTCACCGCCTTCGGATTGGACCAGTTCGAGTCCTATCCCTGGTTGGGGCGGGTCGCCACCGCGATGCCGGTGACGATGTTCGTGATCATCTGGGGCATGGTCGGGTTCTACATGCTGTTGTTCATCGCAGCGATCAAGGGGGTGCCGGCCGAAACGTTTGAGGCCGCCCGCCTGGATGGGGCCGGTCGCTTCCGGACCATCCGCTCGATCATCTTGCCGTTGATCCGCAACAACGTGCAGACGGCCTGGATCTACCTGGGCATCATCGCCCTGGACGGCTTCGTCTACGTCCAAGCCCTCAACCCCAGTGGTGGTCCGGCCAACGACACCCTGGTGATGTCGCAGTACCTGTTCCGCACGGCCTTCACCGATGGGCGCTTCGGGATCGCCAGCGCGATGGGCGTGGTGCTGGCCCTGGTGACATTGCTCTTCGCGGCGATCGTCTTCAGCGTCAACCGTCTCCTCGGCGGGCGCGATGAGAAGGGAACATCCTGATGAGCCTGCAAACGGAAGCCAGGCCCCCGGCTGCGGGGGCGGTGAAGGTGCGCCACCGTCGCGAGGACGGCCGGGACCGGGTGGTGATGGGCAGCGCCCACGTCGTGCTGGCGATCTGGGCCGTCGTCGTGATCCTCCCGATGCTGTGGACGTTGATGTCCTCGTTCAAGACGAACACGGCCATCTTTTCGTCCCCGTTCGCATTGCCGACGGGGGTGAACCTGGACAACTACGTCACGGCGTGGACCCAGCACGGAATCGGCGGGTACTTCGTCAACACCGTCCTGGTGGTGGGCGGAGCACTGTTCCTCGTGATGCTGCTGGGGGCGATGTGTTCCTACATCCTGGCCCGGTATGAGTTTCCCGGGCGCAGGGGCATCTACTACATGATGCTCGCAGGGCTGACCTTCCCGGTCTTCCTGGCCATCGTGCCGTTGTTCTTCGTCATGGAGAACCTGGGCATCCGCAACACCCTGCCCGGGCTGATCGTTGTGTACGTGGCCTTCGCACTTCCGTTCACGGTGTTCTTCCTGTACGCCTTCTTCCGCAGTCTGCCGGTGGAGATGAGCGAAGCAGCGCAGGTCGACGGCGCCGGGCATTGGCGGACCTTCTTCTCGGTCATGCTGCCGATGGCGGTACCGGGGATGGCCTCGGTGGCGATCTTCAACTTCCTCGGGCTCTGGAACCAGTACCTGCTCCCGGTGGCGCTGAACACCAACCGGGACAACTGGGTACTGTCCCAGGGCATCGCCTCCTTCGTCAGCTCGGCCGGCTACCGCACCGACTACGGCGCCATGTTCGCCGCCGTGGTCATCACGGTCATCCCGGTGCTGGTCATCTACGTCATATTCCAGCGTCGCCTCCAGGGGTCGGTCGCCCAGGGAACCATGAAATAGTCCGCCCACCCCGTTCTCCCGCGGCCCGCGGGAGGACGGGCCCACCCCACGCAGCGGCGAGTCTGCCTCGCCGGCGATCCCGAGGAGTCGGCTGGTTGCGCACCAGCGTTGTGCCGAACATGACAAGTCACCACGCCCCCACCCCACCTGATCGAACGATCGACGCACTGGCCACCGAACAGGTCGATCCCCGCCACCAGGGACTCGACCTGGCTCCCACCCTTGAGGTGATGGCGGCGATGAACGAGGCGGAGCGGCAGGTCCCGGCAGCGGTGGCCGCGGTGCTGCCGGCGATCGCGGCGGTGGTCGACGCCGTCGCGGATTGCCTGCGGGCCGGTGGCCGCCTGTTCTATATCGGGGCCGGGACGTCCGGGCGGCTCGGAGTGCTGGACGCGGCCGAGTGCCCACCCACCTTCCACACCGATCCCTCCCTGGTCCAGGGCATCATCGCCGGTGGCCGCACCGCCATGTTCGACGCCGTCGAGGGGGCCGAGGACTCCCCGGACCAAGGCGCCCAGGACGTTACCGCCGCCTCGGTGCGAGCCGGTGATGCGGTGGTGGGGATCGCAGCCAGCGGGCGCACGCCCTATGTGCTGGGTGCGCTCCGTGCTGCCCGCGAGGCCGGAGCGCTGACAGTAGGACTGGCCTGTAACACCGGATCGGAGCTCGGCCTCGTGGTCGATCACGCACTCGAGGTAGCCGTGGGACCGGAGGTGCTGGCCGGCTCCACCAGGTTGAAAGCGGGATCGGCCACCAAACAGGTGCTGAACATGATCTCCACCGGGGTGATGATCCGGCTCGGCAAGACCTACCGCAACCTCATGGTGGACGTCTCGGTGACGAACGCGAAGTTACGGGACCGGGCCGAGCGGCTGGTGATGGCGGTCACCGGTGTGGAGAGGGCGCAGGCGAGCCGCGCGTTGGATGAATCGGATCTGCGCGTTCCGGTGGCGGCGCTGATGATCCGGCACGGACTGGACCGGACCGGCGCCGAGCAGGCGCTGGACCAGGCCGGGGGCGTGCTGCGGGTGGCGTTGGAACAGGGCTGATCAGGCCCGATCCACCCATGCCTGGGCCAACTCCACCACGGCTCGACGCAACCCCATCACCGTGAACGCCGAGCGGTAGGGGTGCACCCGGTTCGTCAGCAGGACCACCGACAGTTCCCGGGCCGGGTCGATGACCAGCGAGGTGCCGGTGAATCCGGTGTGCCCGAGAAGCCCGTCGGCGTCGACGCCCATGAACGAGGCGTCGCCCACCCGTAGACCGACGGCCTGGCCGAACCCGGCGGCGACGCGCCCGCGGGCATCGAGCAGATCGGTGCTGAGGAGGTTGCGCACGGCGTCATCGATCGGGCCGGTCGGGGTACGGATCGCCTCGGCGAAGGTCAGGACATCGGCAGCGGTGGCGAAGACCCCGGCGTTCCCGGCGCCGCCCAGCACCCACGCGGCCTCGTCGTGCACCTGGCCGCGTACCAGCCCCCGGGCCGGGTCGTGCTGGTACTCGGTGGGCACCACCCGGTCGGGTTCGGCGGGGTGGTAGCCGGTATCGGCCATGCCCAGGGGCCCGGTGACCTCCCGCGCCAGCAACTCCGGCAGCGGGCGCCCCGTGGCCTGCTCGAGCAGGAGGCCGAGTACCTGGTAGCCCACGCACGAGTAGGTGTGCACGCGGCCGGCCCGGTGCCGCAGGCGCTGGCTGAGCACCACCGCGACCCGCTCGCCCCGGTGCGCCGGAGTGTCCCAGTGCTCGAACATCGCGGGCAGGCCGGAGGTGTGGAGGAGCAGGTGGCGCACCAGCACGTCCTCGCGCCCGTCGCCGGTGAACGCCGGCAGGTGCCGCACTACCGGATCCTCCAAGCCGATGACGCCGGAGCGCACCTGGGTCAGCGCGGTCGCCGCGACGAGCACCTTGGTCAGCGAGGCGAGGTCGAAGACATCGCCGGGACCCAGCGGGCGTGGGTCGGCGAGCAGGCCGCCGTCGGGCGTGAAGAGTTCAGCGGCACCGGCGTGCGCCGTCGCCACGACATGACCCCGGTGTGCGATCACCGCGTGCGCAGCCGGTGTACCCCTTCGTGGTTCCGCACCCGGCTCGCCGTGGCGACCCGGTGGCGTGACCGGGACGCGCGCGGCCAGCGTTGCCGAGTCCAGAGCCCGTTGCAGGGTCGCCTCCAGGCCGTCCATCACGTCTGCCGGTACTTGGCAACCGTGTCGTAGGTGTCCCGGAGGGCCGCAACCGAGTCATCCAGCCGGCGCTGGGCCACACCCACGAAGACGCAGTCCACCAGCACGAGTTGCGCGGTCCGGGAGGCCATCGGACCGGCCCGGAACTGGGATTCGCGCACGCTGGTGAACAGGGTGAGGTCGGAGGTTGTGGCGACCGGAGACCCGGCCACGTTGGTGATCCCGACCGTGGTGGCCCCCCGGCTCTTGGCTGCGGCGAGAAAGCCGATCACCTCCGTGGTCGTGCCACGGTGGGAGAGGCCGATCGCCACGTCGCCGGGCCGCATCAACGCGGTGGACAGGACCGCCTCGTGGCCGTCGACGAAGTGGGACGAGTGGCGCCCGATCCGGAAGAGCTTGCGGTGCAGGTCTGCCGCCGACCAGCCGGACGCGCTGACGCCGTAGACGGAGATGCGGTCCGCTCGGTCGATGGCCGAGACCACCTGTTCCAGGACCCCGAGGTCCAGTTTCGCGATGGTCTCCTCGATGCCCAGGCTCTCGGTGAAACCGATGGTGGCGATCATCGACCCCAGGGACGTGTCGTCGGCCTCCGCGCCCCCGGTCAGGTCCGCCCCGTGGAAGGAGGTGTCCAGGCGGCGTGCATCCTCGCGGCCCATCTCGGTGGCCAGGGCCAGGCGCAACTGCACATAGCCGTGCAGCCCGAGGGTCCGACAGAACCGCACGATTGTGGTCTCCGACGTCGACGAGCGGCGCGCGAGTTCGGAGATCGTGCCTTCCAGGACCACGTGGGGGTCGGTCAGGATGACATCGGCCACTCGCTGCATCGAAGGGGCCAGGAAGCCGCGTTTGGCCTGGATCTGTGACTGGATGCTCACGTGGAGGCCTCCGGGTGGTGGGTTCGAGGTAGCGAGCCGCGGGATGTACGAAGGTTACCTTCGGTCGGCTCGCTTCGGAGCTCGTTGACCAACCGCGTCGGTCCCGCTGTGATGGAGGTGACAGGGGCTTGCGGGTGCCGAACTGCGCGGGCACCTGTTAGCGTGAGCCCGTTGGAGGGGAGTATCCCGACCATGGCGGCGTCGTCATCACGATGAGCGTAGGTGCCCATCCGGTGCCGCCAGCCCACGAGTGTGGGTGGGAGAGACCTCCGGTGCCCATCGTGAGTGTCGCCGGAGGTTAGGTATGGATGTGCCCCTGTGGGTGTGGGGTGTCACGGTCGGGGTCATCCTGGCCATGCTCTTGGTCGACTTCCTCGGTCACGTGCGCAAGGCGCATGAGCCCCAGCTGAGGGAAGCGGGCCTCTGGTCTGCCGCTTACGTGCTCATCGCGCTGATCTTCGGCGTCGTGGTGTGGGTCACCTGGGGCTCGGAGTACGGCCAGCAGTACTTCAGCGGCTACGTGCTGGAGAAGTCACTGAGTGTGGACAACCTGTTCGTGTTCGTGCTGATCCTGTCGAGTTTCCGGGTGCCGCGGCAGTACCAGCAGAAGGTGCTGTTGATCGGCATCGTCATCGCGCTGGTGCTGCGCACGATCTTCATCTTCGTCGGCGCCGCCGCGGTCAACGAGTTCGCCTGGATCTTCTACATCTTCGGCGCATTCCTGATCTGGGTGGCGATCGGTCAGTTGCGCCAGGATTCGGAACAGGAGGGGGAGTACCAGGAGAACGCCATGCTGCGTCTGGTGCGCCGGCTGTTCCGGACCACCGACGACTACGCCGACGACAAACTCTTCGTCCGGCAGGACGGCCTCCTGTACGTCACCCCGATGTTGATCGTGATGATCGCGATCGGGTCTGCCGACGTCCTGTTCGCGGTGGACTCCATCCCCGCGATCTTCACCGTCACCCAGGAGACCTACCTGGTCCTCACCGCGAACGCGTTCGCACTGCTGGGCCTGCGCCAGCTCTACTTCCTGATCGACGGGCTCCTCGACAAGCTCGTCTACCTGCATTACGGACTCGCCGCGATCCTGACGCTGATCGGGGTGAAGGCCATCATCCACGCTCTGCACGAGAACGACCTGCCCTTCCTCAACAGCGGTGAGCCGATCGAGGTGGTGCCGGAGATCCCGACGAATGTCTCCCTGCTGGCGGTCCTGAGCATCCTGATCGTCACCACGGTGGCCTCGTTGACCATCGGACGCCGGCGGAAGGGTAAGCCCAAGCCGGTGAAACCACCGCGGGCACTGGGGAACTGAGAATTGCTCAGTCGTCCTCGAACGGCCCGAAAACCGGCTTCCAGGCACGCAAGGTACGGTGCGTGATCAACTTGGCCCGCTGGAACGGGTCGTCGTCGAGTAGCCGGGACACCTCGGCGTCGGACTCGCCGCGCAGGATCAGCAGGGCACCCGGGGCCGCATTGTCCAGCCATGGTCCGGAGGCCAGGAGCGTGCCCTCGTCGTGCAGCCTCCCGAGGAACTCCCGGTGCGAGGGCCGCAGTTCGTTCAGGTCCTCGGTGCGCTGGACGTCATAGATGTACTCGACGGCGAAGATCGTCATGCGCCGACCTTAGTACGCGAGGCTCACCACCGGCGTTCGCGCCAGTGGTCCAGTTGAGGACGTTCGGCGCCCAGGGTGGTGTTGTCGCCGTGCCCGGGGTGGACCACGGCATCGTCGCCGTAGACGTCGAAGATCCTGGTCTGCACATCGGTGAGCAGTGAGTCGAAGTCCTCCTCGCTCGTGGTTCGGCCCACCCCCCCGGGGAACAGGCTGTCGCCGGTGAAGAGGTGCACCACCCCGCTGCTGGTGTCGGTCCAGGCCAGCGCAACCGACCCGGGGGTGTGGCCGCGCAGTCCGATCACGTCCAGATGCTGCGTGCCCAGCCGCACGTGGTCCCCGTGCTGGAGGTGACGGTGCACGGGCACGGGCAGCGCAGCGGCGTCGTCGGCTCCCGCCAGGGCGGGCGCACCGGTGTGCTCGACCAGGGCCGGGAGGGCCCGGTGGTGGTCCCAGTGCTGGTGCGTGGTCACGATCGCGGCGACCTCGCCGGCGGGGCCGGGCTCGGCGAGCAGCGCGCACAGTCGGTGGGCATCATCGGCGGCGTCGATGAGAAGGTGCGCTCCGGAGGAAGTCTCGGTGAGCAGGTAGGCGTTGTTGTCCTGCTCCGATACCGAGGCCTTGCGGATCTGCACGACGCCCAGGTCCCACGCGATGCTGGGACCCCCGGGCTCGGCGTGGCCGGGGACGAAGTCTGCGGAGGTGTTCATCGACCCATTGTGCCGGTGCGGCCGGTGCACCGCAGATGCCCGGCGCGCGCGGTGTGGCCGAACGCACGCCGTCGAACAGTTGTACGATGTCGGTGCCAGCGTTTACCATTGGCGACGTGAGTGACCACCTCCTGATCCGCGGCGCGCGGGAACACAACCTGCGCAACATCAACCTCGACCTTCCCCGGAACCAGTTGATCGTCTTCACCGGGCTGTCGGGTTCGGGGAAGTCGTCGCTGGCCTTCGACACGATCTTCGCCGAGGGGCAGCGCCGGTACGTGGAATCCCTGTCCGCCTACGCCCGCCAGTTCCTGGGGCAGATGGACAAGCCGGATGTCGACTTCATCGAGGGGTTGTCACCCGCAGTCTCGATCGACCAGAAATCCACCAACCGCAACCCGCGCTCCACGGTGGGCACGATCACCGAGGTGTATGACTACCTGCGGTTGCTGTACGCCCGAGCCGGTACCCAGCACTGCCCGGTGTGTGTGACGAGAGGATCATCGCCCAGACCCCGCAGCAGATCGTGGATCAGTTGCGGCAGATGCCCGAGGGGACCCGGTTCCAGGTGCTCGCGCCGGTGGTCCGTGGCCGCAAGGGGGAGTACGCCGACCTGTTCCGTGACCTGGGCGCACAAGGATTCGCCCGGGCTCGGGTCGATGGTGAGACCGTTCCGCTGGCAGAACCGCCCACGCTGGAGAAGAACCTCAAGCACACCATCGAGGTGGTGGTGGACCGGCTGGTGGTCCGGGAGAACATCCGCCAGCGACTGACCGATTCGGTGGAGACCGCGTTGCGGCTCGCGGAGGGACTGCTCCTGGTGGACCTGGTCGACGCCGACCCGGAGGACCCGGAGCGGGTGCGCCGGTTCTCCGAGCGCCGGGCCTGCCCGAACGACCACCCACTGACACTCGATGAGATCGAGCCGCGCACCTTCTCCTTCAACGCACCCTACGGCGCCTGCCCCGAGTGCACCGGGATCGGGACGCGACTGGAGGTGGACCCGGATCTGGTCATCCCCGATGAGGACCTGACGTTGGCCGAGGGCGCCGTGGCGCCGTGGACCACCGGGTCGGCGGCCTACTTCGAGCGGGTGCTGGGCGCCCTGGGCGAGGAACTCGAGTTCTCCATGGACGTGCCGTGGCGGGCCCTGCCGAAGCGCGCCAGGGAAGCGATCCTGCACGGCAAGGACCACAAGGTGCACGTGCGCTACCGCAACCGGTGGGGCCGGGAGCGGTCCTACTCCACCGGCTTCGAAGGGGTGATCTCCTTCATCGAACGGCGCCACTCCGAGACCGATTCGGACTGGTCCCGCGAACGCTACGAAGGCTACATGCGGGAGGTACCGTGCCCGGCCTGCCATGGGGCGCGGTTGAAACCCGAGGTGCTCGCGGTGCGCGTCGGCGGCAAGTCCATCGCCGAGGTGTGCGGTCTGCCGATCGACCAGGCCAAGGAGTTCCTGGACGCGCTCGAACTGAGCCCCCCCCGCGAGGCGGCGATCGCCGGCCAGGTGCTCAAGGAGATCCACGCCCGGATGGGCTTCTTGCTCGACGTCGGGCTCGACTACCTGTCGATGTCCCGGGCCGCGGGGACCCTCTCCGGTGGGGAGGCCCAGCGGATCAGGCTGGCCACCCAGATCGGCTCGGGCCTGGTCGGGGTGCTGTACGTGCTGGACGAGCCGAGCATCGGGCTGCACCAGCGTGACAACAGGCGTCTGATCGACACCCTCAGCCGGCTGCGTGACCTGGGCAACACCCTGATCGTGGTCGAGCACGATGAGGACACCATCCGGACAGCCGACTGGGTCGTGGACATCGGGCCGGGAGCGGGGGAGCTGGGCGGACGGATCGTGCACTCGGGTAGTTACGCCGACCTGCTCACCCAGGAGGACTCGGTGACCGCGGCGTATCTGGCCGGGCGACGGGAGATCCCGATCCCGGCCCAACGGCGCGAACCGGACCCGGAGCGCCAGATCGTGGTGCACGGGGGCGGGGGAGAACAACCTCAAGTCGGTCACCGTGCCCTTCCCGCTGGGCTGTTTCATCGCCGTCACCGGGGTCTCCGGCTCCGGTAAGTCCACGTTGGTGGACTCCATCCTGTACAAGGTGCTGGCGAACGAACTCAACGGGGCACGCACCGTTCCGGGCCGGCACAAGCGCGTCACCGGACTGGAGACCCTGGACAAGGTCGTGCACGTGGACCAGAGCCCGATCGGGCGGACCCCACGCTCCAACCCGGCCACCTACACCGGGGTGTGGGACCACGTGCGCAGGCTCTTCGCCGAGACCCAGGAGGCGAAGGTGCGCGGGTACACCCCGGGCCGGTTCTCCTTCAACGTCAAGGGTGGTCGCTGTGAGGCGTGCTCGGGTGACGGCACGCTGAAGATCGAGATGAACTTCCTGCCCGATGTCTACGTGCCATGCGAGGTGTGCCACGGGGCGCGGTACAACCGCGAGACCCTGGAGGTGCACTACAAGGGCCGCACGGTGGCCGAGGTGCTGGACATGCCGATCACCGAGGCCGCGGACTTCTTCGCTGCCGTGCCCGCCGTGGCCCGGCACCTGAAGACCCTTGTCGATGTGGGCCTGGGGTACGTGCGGTTGGGTCAGCCCGCACCCACGCTGTCCGGCGGTGAGGCTCAGCGCGTCAAACTCGCCTCGGAGTTGCAGAAGCGCTCCTCCGGCCGCACGGTCTACGTGCTGGACGAGCCGACCACCGGGCTGCACTTCGAGGACATCCGCAAACTCATGGGTGTCCTGCAGGGCCTGGTCGACAAGGGCAACACCGTGGTGGTGATCGAGCACAACCTCGATGTGATCAAGAACGCCGACTGGGTGATCGACATGGGTCCCGAGGGCGGCATCGGTGGTGGCACCGTGGTGGCCAGCGGCACACCCGAGCAGGTGGCCCAGGTCGGGGCGAGCCACACCGGCAGGTTCATCGCCGAGATCGTCGGCCCCGACGCGGTCGTCCGGACGAAGCCGATCACGCTGGTGGCCACCCCGTCGCGGCCGAAGGCACGCTCGGTCCGGCGGGCCACCAAGGCACGGTCCAAGAAGAGCGCCTGAGCCGCCCTTACCCCGGCGCTGTCCGCGCGCGGGTCGAACTAGGGTGGAACCGTGGCTGATCCCTCGACCTACCGTCCCCGTCCCGGGGAGATTCCCGAGTCACCGGGGGTGTACCGCTTCCTGGACTCCCACGGGCGGGTCGTGTACGTGGGCAAGGCGAAGAACCTGCGTTCGCGCCTGTCGAGTTACTTCGGCAACCTCGCCGGCCTGCACCAGCGCACCCAGCAGATGGTGACCACCGCCGCCTCCGTGGACTGGACCGTGGTGAGCACCGAGGTGGAGTCCCTGGCGCTGGAGTACGCCTGGATCAAGGAGTTCGACCCCAGGTTCAACGTCAAGTACCGCGACGACAAGTCCTACCCGTTCCTTGCCGTGACCATGGGTGAGGAGTTCCCCAGAGTGCAGGTGATGCGCGGCGCGAAGCGGCCCGGCACCCGCTACTTCGGTCCCTATTCCCACGCCTGGGCGATCCGGGAGACGGTCGATCTGCTCCTGCGGGTGTTCCCGATCCGCTCATGTTCGGCGGGGGTGTTCAAACGGGCCAAGGCCGCCGGGCGCCCGTGCCTGCTGGGCTATATCGGCAAGTGCGCGGCCCCGTGCGTGGGCTGGATCTCGCCGGAGGAGCACCGGGATCTGGCCGAGGACTTCTGTGACTTCATGGCGGGGAACACCGCGCAGTTCGAGCGCCGCCTCGAGGCGCAGATGCGCGCGGCGGCGGCCGAGCAGGACTACGAGCGTGCCGCACGGCTGCGCGATGACCTGGGCGCCTTGCGCAAGGTGGTGGAGAAGAACGCTGTGGTGCTGCCCGATGGCACCGACGCCGACGTGTTCGCGATGGCCGCCGACGAACTGGAGGCCTCGGTCCAGGTGTTCCACGTCCGGGGCGGGCGGATCCGCGGCCAGCGTGGGTGGGTCACCGAGCGCGAGTGGAGGACCTGTCCGAGGGTGAGTTGGTCGAACGGCTGCTCCAGCAGGTCTACGGGGGCACCACCGATCCGCAGGCGGTACCCCGGGAGGTGATCGTTCCGGCCGAGCCGGACAACCTCGCCCAGGTACAGCAGTGGCTGCGGAGCCTGCGCGGGGCGAACGTGAGTGTGCGGGTGGCGCGGCGCGGGGACAAGCGGCGGCTGGCCGAGACGGTGGAGGCCAACGCCCAGCAGGCTCTGGCGTTGCACAAGACCCGCCGCGCCGGTGACCTGACGGCCCGATCCCACGCGCTGGCCCAACTCCAGGAGCACCTGGATCTGCCGACCTCACCGCTCCGGATCGAGTGCTACGACATCTCCCACACCGCCGGCAGTGAGCAGGTGGCCTCGATGGTGGTGTTCGAGGACGGCCTGGCCCGCAAGAGCGAGTACCGCCACTTCGTGGTCCGCGGCGCCCACGGCGACGGTGCCCGCGATGACACCGAGGCGATGTATGAGGTGCTCAGCCGCCGCTTCCGGCGCTACCTGGCCGGGGTGCGGGGGTCGGGAACCGAGGACGACGACGTCGCTGCCGCAGTGGAGGACGGTGCACCCGGGCCGGATCCGTCCGTTCCGCGACCGGACCTGCTCACCCAGCCGCACGCCGACCCCGGAAGCACGGCACGGGCGGCCTCGGCGCCCGACCAGGCACCACCCCGGGCCCTCACACCGGGGGAGGCGTCCTCGGCCGCCCCAGCGGCACGGCCCCAGAAACGGTTCGCCTACCCGCCGCAACTGGTGGTGGTCGACGGCGGCGCCCCCCAGGTGGCTGCTGCCGTTCGAGCGTTGGACGACCTGGGCATCGGGGATGTCTCCGTGGTGGGCCTGGCCAAACGGTTGGAGGAGGTGTGGCTACCGGGCGAGGACTACCCGCTGGTGCTGCCCCGCACCTCCGACGCTCTCTTCCTGCTCCAGCGCATCCGGGACGAAGCACATCGCTTCGCGATCGCCCACCACCGAAAGCGGCGCAGCAAGGCGATGACCCGCTCGGTGCTCGATGCCATCCCCGGACTGGGGCCGGCCCGTCAGCAGGCGCTGCTGACCGAGTTCGGGTCGGTGAAGAAGCTGCGCGCCGCGTCGGTGGACCAGATCCTGGCCGTGCCCGGGATCGGTCCCGGGCTCGCCCGAACCGTCCATGCCGTGCTCAATCCTGACTCCGACGAGGACACCACGGACCCTGGCGGGCCCGGGGGCTCCGTCGCAGCCGGGACGGCACCCCCCTCGGCGGCAACGCCGGGCACGGGCGGCGTCCCGAACCCGCCACCTGGTGGCGATGGCGTGAGAACCTAGTGGCATGAGCACCGAAGAGCCGGGGGATCAGGCGCCCTCCACGTTCCCCCGGGGAATCCCACTGCTGGAAGAGCAGACGCCGCCTCCGGAGGACACCCGGCCGGAGATCATCATCATCACCGGCATGTCCGGAGCCGGGCGCTCCCGCGCCGCTGCGGTGCTGGAGGACATGGACTGGTACGTGGTGGACAACATGCCACCCCGGATGCTGCTGGCCCTGGCCGGGATGATGACCTCGAACGAGGGCGGGGTACGCCGCCTGGCCGCGGTGGTGGATGTGCGTTCCCGGGAGTTCTTCGCCGACCTGATCGAGGTGCTCAACGACCTTCGCCGGCGCGGTGTGGAGTACCGGCTCATCTTCCTCGACGCCGGTGACGAGGTCCTGGTGCGCCGGTTCGAGCAGGTCCGCCGCCCGCACCCGTTGCAAGGGGAGGGCAGGCTCCTGGATGGGATCAAGGAGGAGCGCGGGCTGCTGGACAACCTGCGCAGACGCTCCGACGTGCTGATCGACACCTCCAACACCTCGGTGCACGACCTGGCCCGAGCAGTACGTGAACTGCTTGCCGAGGAGAGCGACCAGAGCCTGAAGATCACCGTGGTCTCGTTCGGTTTCAAGTACGGGCTCCCGCTGGACGCCGACCATGTGGTGGACGTGCGATTCCTGTCCAACCCCTATTGGGTCACCGAGTTGCGCCACCTCACCGGCAAGGACGAGCCGGTCCGGGACTACGTCCTGTCCCTGCCCGGGGCCTCCGACTTCATCACCCGGTACATCGATGCCATCGAGCCGGTGCTGGACGGGTACCTGCGCGAGCAGAAACCGTACGTGACCATCGCGATCGGATGTACCGGCGGTAAGCACCGGTCCGTCGCGCTGAGTGAGGCGATGGCCGCGGAGTTGCGATCCCGCGGTCAACGCGCCGGTGTCGTCCACCGCGACCTGGGCCGGGAATGACGGCGGCACCGACGTCACCACGGGGCCCGGCCCGCAGACCGGGCCCGCTGAAGGTCGCTGCCTTGGGCGGGGGGCACGGCCTCGCCGCGAGCCTGCGCGCACTGAGGCACGTGACCAGCGACGTCACCGCGGTGGTGACGGTGGCAGATGACGGCGGATCCTCGGGCCGGCTGCGCCAGGAACTGGGCGTGCTGCCCCCCGGGGACCTGCGGATGGCGCTGTCGGCACTGTGCGACGAGTCCGACTGGGGGCACACCTGGAGCGACGTTCTGCAGCACCGATTCACCTCCTCCGGGCCGTTGGACGGGCACGCGCTGGGGAACCTGCTGATCGTCTCGCTCTGGGAGTTGCTCGGCGATGAGGTCTCCGGTCTCGATTGGGTGGCCAAACTCCTCGGTGCCGACGGCCGGGTACTGCCGATGGCGGCGGTGCCCCTGGAGATCGAGGCGGACGTGAAGTTGCCCAACGGGCAGGAGGCGCTGGTGCGCGGCCAGTCCAGGGTGGCGGTGACCTCCGGGGCGGTGCAGCGGGTCCGGCTGATCCCCGCGGACCCGCCGGCCTGCCCTGAGGCTGTGCAGGCGATCCGGCAGGCCGATGTGGTGGTGCTCGGACCGGGCTCGTGGTTCACCTCGGTCATGCCGCATCTGATGGTGCCCGAGATCGCCGAAGCGCTGCACGAGGCACGCCTCACCCTGACGCTCAACCTCTCCGCGCAGCAGGGCGAAACCACCGGCTACACCGCAGTGGACCACCTGCACTCGTTGCAGTCTTACGCACCCGGGTTGAAACTGGACACTGTGATCGCCGACCCCGCATCGATCGAGGACCTGGACGAATTGCAGAGCCACGCCAGAACCCATGGGGCCCGGCTGCTGCTACGGCAGGTCGGACAGGGTGACGGTGGTCCTTATCATGACCCGCTGCGGCTCGCGGCGGCGTATCGTGATGCGTTCGACCGGTTCCTTGGCGACGTAGGGGAGAAGTCTGGATGAGTGGCAGGATGACGCTCATGTCTTTGACCACGGACGTGAAGGATGAACTGGCCAGGCTGAAGGTGGACCGGGTCTCGGCTCGCAAGGCCGAGGTTTCCGCCACCCTCCGGTTCGCCGGTGGCCTGCACATCATCTCCGGCCGGATCGTGATCGAGGCCGAACTGGACGCCGGGATCGCTGCCCGCCGCTTGCGCCAGGCGATCAATGAGATCTACGGGCATACCTCTGAGGTGATCGTGGTCTCCGGGGGTGCCCTGCGCCGGGGGAACCGCTACGTGGTGCGGGTGGTCCGCGAAGGTGAGGCACTGGCCCGCCAGACCGGTCTGCTGGACTCCCGCGGCCGGCCCGTGCGTGGCCTACCCCCGCAGGTGGTCTCAGCGAGCGTAGGTGACGCCGTCGCCGCCTGGCGGGGAGCGTTCCTGGCCCGCGGGTCCCTGACGGAACCGGGCCGTTCCTCGGCGCTGGAGGTCACCTGCCCGGGCCCGGAGGCCGCCCTGGCCCTGGTGGGCGCCGCGCGCCGGTTGGACATCATCGCCAAGGCGCGCGAGGTGCGAGGGGTGGACCGGGTGGTGATCCGCGACGGGGACGCGATCAGCGCCATCCTGACCCGGATGGGCGCCCACGACGCGGTCCTGGTCTGGGAGGAACGACGGATGCGCCGTGAGGTCCGCGGCACCGCCAACCGGCTGGCGAACTTCGACGACGCGAACCTGCGTCGGTCGGCGCAGGCAGCGGTGGCCGCCGGAGCACGGGTGGAACGGGCCTTCGAGATCCTCGGGGAGGACGTGCCCGAGCACCTGCTCCAGGCCGGTCGGCTGCGCCTGGAGCACAAGCAGGCCTCTCTTGAAGAACTCGGTCAGCTCTCCGACCCCCCGCTGACCAAGGACGCCGTAGCCGGGCGGATCCGCCGGCTACTGGCAATGGCAGACAAGCGCGCCTACGAACTGGGCGTGCCGGACACCGAGGCGAACCTGACCCAGGAGATGCTCGACATGTAGGACGCCCGGCGGCTGGGACCTTTGTCACAAGGTGTCCCGCCACACACGGGTGTAGCGTTAACCGTGGGGCACACACCGGCACGAGCCGGGTGTGTGCCACGTCCGAGGCCGGGCCGACAGGCCCGCCGACTACCGCACAGGACGCGCCTTTCGCGCGACGAGGAGGACATAGTGACCATTCGCGTCGGAATCAATGGCTTCGGTCGTATCGGACGGAGTTACTTCCGCGCCGTGGCCGAGAGCGGTGCCGACATCGAGATCGTCGGTGTCAACGACCTGACCGATAACAAGACCCTCGCCCACCTGCTCACCTGGGACACCGTGCTGGGCAAGTTCGGCCAGGAGGTCGGGTACGACGACGAGAACATCATCGTCGGCGGCAAGAAGATCCGGGCGCTGGCCGAGAAGGACCCCGCCGCGCTGCCGTGGGGCGAACTCGGTGCCGACATCGTGATCGAGTCCACCGGGCTGTTCACCGACGGCACCAAGGCGAAGGCGCACCTGGACGGCGGTGCGAAGAAGGTGATCCTGTCCGCCCCCGGCAAGAACGACGACGGCATGTTCGTCATGGGCGTCAACCACACCACCTATGACCCGGCGAACCACCACATCATCTCCAACGCCTCCTGCACCACCAACTGCATCGCGCCGCTGGCCAAGGCGATGCACGAGGCCGTGGGCCTGGAGCGCGGACTGATGAACACCATCCACGCCTACACCGGGGGGACCAGAACCTGCAGGACGGACCGCACAAGGACCTGCGCCGGGCCCGCGCAGCGGCACAGAACATCGTGCCCACCACCACCGGTGCGGCCAAGGCCGTCGGAAAGGTGCTACCGGAACTGGACGGGCGGTTGGACGGCTTCGCGCTGCGGGTACCGGTCATCACCGGTTCGGCCATCGATCTGACGTTCACCGCGTCCCGGGAGACCACGGTGGAGGAGATCAACGCCGCCGCCAAGGCCGCAGCCGAGGGCAACCTGGCCGGCACGATGCAGTACTCCGAGGACCCGCTGGTGTCCAGCGACATCATCACCAACCCCCCCACCAGAGCATCTTCGATGCTCCGATGACACGGGTGATCGGCAACCAGGTGAAGGTGGTGGCCTGGTACGACAACGAGTGGGGCTACTCCACCAGCCTGGTGAAGTTGACCAACTACATCGGCGAGCAGCTCTGAGGGCAGTGACGGTCACCGCGCCCGCGTGCACGATGCACGCGGGCGCGGTTGTCTGAGACAGCACCGCCGGCGTGGCCCGGCAGATCATGTGAGAGACGAGAAGGAGACACGATGCCCACCCTCGCCGAACTCGGTGACCTGCACGGAAAGCGGGTGCTGGTCCGGGCCGATTTCAACGTTCCGTTGGACGGTGACACCATCACCGACGACGGCCGTATCCGGGCGGCACTGCCCACCATCATCCGGTTGATCGAGGCCGGTGCCGTGGTGGTCCTGACCGCTCACCTGGGCCGGCCCAAGGGGAAGGTCGACCCGCACTACTCCCTGGCTCCGGTCGCCAGGCGGCTGGGTGAACTCCTCGGCCAGGACGTGACGTTGGCCGGTGACGTGGTCGGTCCGGAGGCCCGCGCCGCGGTCGACGCGGCCGTCCCAGGGCAGGTGGTGCTGCTGGAGAACATCCGGTTCGACGCCCGGGAGACGTCCAAGGATGACGCCGAGCGCGGAGCGCTGGCCGATGACCTGGCGAAACTCGCCGATGTCTTCGTCTCCGACGGCTTCGGGGTGGTGCACCGCAAGCAGGCCAGCGTCTATGACGTGGCCACGCGGCTGCCGAACGCGATGGGAGGGCTGGTGCAGCGCGAGGTCGCCGCACTGGAACGGGCCACGCAGGACCCGGCCCGACCCTACGTCGTCGTGCTGGGTGGATCGAAGGTCTCCGACAAACTCGGCGTGATCGAGAACCTGCTCACCAAGGCCGACACCCTACTGATCGGTGGGGGCATGGTGTTCACGTTCCTCGCGGCGCAGGGGCACCAGGTGGGCAAGTCGCTCCTGGAGTCTGACCAGATCGATACCGTCAAGGGCTACCTGGCCACCGCGGCCGAGCGGGGCGTGCAGATCCTGCTACCCACCGACATCCTGGTGGGCCCGGAGTTCTCCGCCGACGCCGCCCCGACGGTGGTGGCGGCCGACGCCATCCCCGCCGACCAGATCGGGCTGGACATCGGTCCGGAGTCGTCGGCGGCCTTCGCCGAGGTCATCCGTGGGGCCCGCACGGTGGTGTGGAACGGCCCGATGGGGGTCTTCGAGTTCCCCGCCTTCGCCGGGGGGACCGAGGCGGTGGCGCAGGGCATGATCGATGCCACCGGCGCCGGGGCCTTCAGCATCGTCGGCGGTGGAGACTCCGCGGCCGCAGTGCGCCTGCTCGGCTTCGATGAGGCGGGCTTCGCGCACATCTCCACCGGGGGCGGGGCCTCCCTGGAGTTCCTGGAGGGCAGGACGCTGCCCGGGATCGACGTTCTGACCGACTGAGGTCCCGAGTTATCCGACGGCGCCGGTGGAGCCGGCGAGGTGCGCCACCGTCGACCGCGCCGCAGAGCCAAGAGAGGCAGAAGATGACGCAAGCACGCACCCCGCTGATGGCGGGCAACTGGAAGATGAACCTGGACCACCACGAGGCCACCCACCTGGTGCAGAAACTGGCCTGGACGCTCCGGGACGCCCAGCACGACTACGACTCGGTTGAGGTGGCGGTGTGTGCGCCCTTCACCGACCTGCGCTCGGTGCAGACCCTGATCGATGCGGACAAGCTCAGCATCAAGGTCGGCGCCCAGGACGTCTCCGCACACGAGCAGGGCGCCTACACGGGAGAGATCTCCGCCACGATGCTGGCCCGCCTGGGGGTCGACTACGTGATCGTGGGCCACTCCGAGCGGCGGCAGTACCACGCCGAGGACGACGCCCTGGTCAACGCCAAGGCCCGGGCCGCACTGAAGAACGGGCTGATCCCGATCATCTGCGTGGGCGAGGGTCTGCAGGTGCGACAGGAGGGCCGCCACGTACCCGTCACGCTGGCCCAGGTGGACGGTGCGCTCGAGGGGCTCTCCGCCGAGGCCGTCGCCCACAGTGTGATCGCCTATGAACCCGTGTGGGCGATCGGGACCGGTGAGGTGGCCACGCCCGAGGACGCCCAGGAAGTGTGCGGTGCGATCCGGGGCCGACTGGCCGAACTCCACGGCGAGCAGGTCGCCGCCTCGGTGCGCGTGCTCTACGGCGGATCGGTCAAGTCCGGAAACGTCGCCTCGATCATGGCTCACCCCGATGTCGACGGCGCCCTGGTGGGTGGGGCGAGCCTGGACGCGCAGGAGTTCGCGAACATCGCCCGATACCAGGCGCACCAGGTCGGACTGTAGCCGGCGGGTTTCCCTCCGCGGCCATTGATCGCGTAAACTCATGCCGGTGCCCTGCGGCCGGCGATCCCGGCTGCGCTGATTCAATAGATGAGGATTCGTACGTGGACGCATTGACCATCGTCCTCCAGGTGCTCCTGGTGCTGACCAGCGCGATGCTGATCCTGTCCATCCTGATGCACAAGGGCAAGGGTGGGGGCCTGTCGGACATGTTCGGCGGGGGCGTCTCCACATCGTTGGGATCCTCCGGGGTTGCCGAACGCAACCTGAACCGGATCACCATCGGGTGTGCCGTGATCTGGGGCACGGTCATCGTGCTGCTGGGTCTGGTCCAGAAGTTCACGATCTAGGAGTTGCTTCGTGGCAAGTGGTAGTGCGATCCGTGGGTCCCGAGTCGGCGCCGGACCGATGGGAGAGGCTGAGCGTGGCGACGCCGCGCCGCGTGTGCACGTCTCCTACTGGTGCGCGGCGGGCCACGAGACCCGTCCCAGTTTCGCCCAGGAGACGGGCATCGAGATCCCCGAGACCTGGGACTGCCCGCGGTGCGGGATGCCGGCCGGGCAGAACCAGAGCAGTCCGCCCGAGCCGCCCCGGAACGAGCCGTACAAGACGCACCTTGCGTACGTGAAGGAACGACGTTCCGACGACGACGGCGCGGCGCTGTTGGACGAGGCGCTGGAGGCCCTGCGCAAGCGTCGCGGTCGCTGACCATGGGCTGACGCCCGCCGGGTCACGTCACAGCCAGCGACCCGAGCCGCCCCGGGGCTGCCCTCAGAGCCGGATCTGCGCGTCAGAGGACGTAGGCGAGCAGGAACCCGTCGTAGCCCTTGGCGCCCACGGACTGCATCGCGGTGGCCTCCAGGGTGCCCTCGCGCACCGCTGCCCCGATCGCCTCCACCATGGTGCGGGTGCCCTGGACATCGGGCCGGTCACTTTCGGCGTCCGCCACAGCACCGGCGCGCACCACGTTGTCCACGACGATCACCGACCCCGGACGAGTGAGCCGCAGGGCCCAGTCCAGGTACGAGGGGTTGTTCTCCTTGTCCGCGTCGATGAACACCAGGTCGAACGGATCACCATCGACGAGGCTCGGCAGCGACTCGACCGCCGGGCCCTCGAGGATCTCCACCCGATCGCTCAATCCGGCGCGTTCGATATTCCCGCGGGCCACCGCTGCGTGTTCCGGGGAGTACTCCAGGGAAACCGTCACCCCGTCCTCGCCCGCGGCACGGGCCAGATGGATCGTGGAATAGCCGAACAGAGTCCCGACCTCCAGGACCCGGCGTGCCCCGGCGGTGCGGGCCAGCACGCTGAGGAACCCGCCGAGCAATTCGGAGACCTGGATCTGCGGCAGCGCGGCACCGTCGCGCATCGCCGCTGTCAGGATCGGGTCCGGGGGTCGCAGGTGGTCGGCGAAGTAGCCATCCACCTTGTACCACAACCGTTCGAGGGTGTTCATCGTACCTCCACGTGCTTCAGGCCCCGGCGCAGCGCCCGGCCGTAGGTGACATCGGGGTCCAGGTGCCGCAGATCCTCCATCAGGCAGTCCTCCAGCGGACGCTTGGCCATCGCTACCTGACGTTGCGGCTCGTGCTCGGTCGAGATGGTCACGGTCGCCGAGCCTTCGGGGCGGTGCAGCGAGATGGTGCCGGTCTCGCGGTGCAGGTCCACGCCGCTGATCACGCTCGAGTCCTCGTCGTGCACCACCAGTGCCGAGCACTCCAGGGCACTGGCGAACCATGCGGCCAGCAGGTGCAGGGAGGGCCGGCCGCTGTCACCGTGCACAGTGACACCGGTGATGGTGGCACCCGGGTCGCTCTCGACCACGCCGGCGCTCAGTCCCCGCCACAGCGTGGTACGGGCCCAGGACAGATCGGTGTCACCGGGGGAGTAGCCCTCCCGTAACTCGTGCAGACGCTGCACGCCGCGGGAGACCTCGCCGACGTCACTGATCCGGCGCTGGGCGATCCGGCCCAACGGGTCCTGCGCCAGGTTCGCGGGAGGCTCCTTGGGCCACCACGCAACGAGCGGGGCATCCGGCAGCAGCAGTGGGGTGACCAAGGTGTCCACAGTGTCCCGGGTGGTGCCGAGCGGGCGCAGGATCACCACTTCACTCGCCCCGGCGTCACCGCCCACCCGGATCTCGGCGTCCAGGCGAGCGGGATGATCCACGTCACCCGGGTCGATCACCACCACCCGGCAGGGGTGTTCCCTGCTGGCCCGGTTGGCTGCCTCCACCGCTGGCTCGACGTCGCCACCGGAGGAGACGATCACCAGGGTGAGGACGCGGCCCAGCGCACGAGCCCCGCCCTGCTCACGTAGTTCGACTAGTTTTGCGCCGACCTCGGCGCTGGTGGTGCCTTGCAGCGTGACGATCACGGCTGCCTCCAAGTACGTCCGTCACGGGCCAGCATCTTTTCGGCCGATTCCGGGCCCCAGCTCCCGGGCCGGTACGGATCCGGACTGCCGTTGGCCTCCCAGTACTCGATGATCGGATCCAGGATCTGCCAGGACAATTCCACCTCACGTTGACGGGGGAACAGCGGGGGGTCGCCGAGCATCACATCAAGCAGGAGTCGCTCGTAGGCCTCCGGGGAGGCCTCCGTGAAGGCGTGCCCGTACCCGAAGTCCATGGTGACGTCCCGAACCTCCATCGCGGTCCCGGGCACCTTGGAGCCGAACCGGAGCGTGACGCCCTCATCGGGCTGGACGCGGATCACGATGGCGTTCTGGCCCAGCACCTGGGTGTCGTTGAGGTCGAACGGCAGGTGCGGGGCACGCTTGAAGACCACCGCGATCTCGGTGACCCGGCGGCCCAGGCGCTTGCCGGTGCGCAGGTAGAACGGCACCCCGGCCCAGCGGCGGGTGTCGATGTCCAGCCGGATCGCGGCGTAGGTCTCGGTGGCCGAAGCCGGGTCGATGCCGTCCTCGGCCAGGTAGCCCTGTACCTGTCGACCACCCTGCCAACCGGCCGCGTACTGGCCGCGGGCGGTGTGCTTGCCGAGGTCCGCGGGCAGACGCACCGCTGAGAGGATCTTCTCCTTCTCCGCCCGTAGGGCGTCGGCGTCGAACGAGACCGGCTCCTCCATCGCAGTCAGGGCGAGGAGTTGGAGCAGGTGGTTCTGGATGACGTCCCGGGCGGCACCGATGTCGTCGTAGTAGCCCGCCCGGGTGCCGATACCGATGTCCTCGGCCATGGTGATCTGGACGTGGTCCACGTACGCCTCGTTCCAGACCGGCTCGAACATCATGTTCGCGAACCGCATCGCGAGCAGGTTCTGGACGGTCTCCTTGCCCAGGTAGTGGTCGATCCGGAAGACCGACTCGGCTGGGAACACCCGCTCCACGGCCTCGTTCAAACTGCGGGCGCTGCCCAGGTCGTGCCCGAAAGGCTTCTCGATGACAACCCGGCGCCAGGCGCCGTTGTCGTCCCGGGACAGACCCGAGGCGGCCAGCCGCTCACACACCACCGGGAACTGTGCCGGCGGGATGGAGAGGTAGAACGCATGGTTTCCACCGGTGCCGCGTTCGACGTCGAGTTCCTTGACGGTACGGGCCAGTCTCTCGAAGGCCTCCGGGTCGGTGAACTCACCCTGGACGAACCGGATGCCCTGCCGGAGTTGGCGCCACGCGTCTTCGTCGAACGGGGTCCGGGCGTGCTGGCGGACGGCCTCGTAGGCGATCTGCTCGAAGTCCTGCCGGTCCCAGTCGCGCCGTGCGAACCCGGTCAGGGCGAAGCCCGGGGGAAGCAGACCCCGGTTGGCCAAGTCATAGATCGCCGGGATCAACTTGCGTTTGGCCAAGTCACCGGTCACCCCGAAGAGCACCACTCCGCATGGTCCGGGGATGCGGGGTAGCCGCCGGTCCGCGGGGTCGCGCAGCGGGTTGGCACTGGCGCCCTCGGGACGGACCAGGCTCATGCGGACACACCGGGGGTGGACCCCTCGGTGGCCTCGCGCAGTCCGGTCTCGACCGTGGCCAGCAACTCGTCCCAACTGTCGATGAACGACTGGACGCCGGCGGTCTCCAGTTCGTCGAGGATCTGGTCGTAGTGCACCCCCAGGCGCTGCACCTCGTCGATCACGTGCTGGGCCTGCTCATACGTGCCCCGAACGGTGTCGGCGCCGGTGGCGGCGGAGTGGTCGGCGACGGCGGCCAGCGTTGCGGCCGGCATCGTGCTGACCACGTCGGTGGTGACGAGTTCGTCGACGTACATGGTGTCGGGGTAGGCGTCGTCCTTGGTCCCGGTGGAGGCCCACAGCAGGCGTTGGGGATGGGCACCGGCCGCGGCGAGTTCGGTGAAGACCGGGGAGGAGAAGACTTCCTCGAACACCTGGTAGGACAGCCGGGCCCCGGCGATCGCGCTGCGTCCGCGCAGGGACGCGGCCTGATCGGTACCGATCTCATCGAGGGCGGCATCGACCTTGGAGTCGATCCGGGACAGGAACACCGAGGCAACCGATCGGATCGTGGACAGGTCGAGCCCCGCGCGCGTGTGCCCGCTCCAACCCGTCCAGGTAGGCCTGGGCCACGGCCCGGTAGCGGTCCAGGGAGAAGATCAGGGTCACGTTGACACTGATTCCGGCGCCGATCGCAGCGGTGATCGCCGGCAAGCCCTCGGGGGTGGCCGGGATCTTGATCATCACGTTAGGCCGGTCCACCGTCTCCCACAGCATCTGCGCGGCCTGCACGGTCCCGTCGGTGTCGTGCGCCAACCGGGGGTCGACCTCGATCGAGACCCGCCCGTCCTGGCCGCCGCTTCGGTCGTACACGTCGGCGAACAAGTCGCAGGCGGCGCGTACGTCGTCGGTGGTCAATGTCAGTACCGCCGCCTCGGCGTCGGACCCGGCCGCGGCGAGTTCGGCGAGTTGGGCGACATAGGCGGTCCCCTTGCTGACCGCGCCGGCGAAGATGGTGGGATTGGTGGTCACCCCCACCACGTTCCGGGTATCGATCAGATTGGCCAAACTGCCGTCGCGCAGCGCAGTGCGGGACAGGTCGTCGAGCCACACCGAAACGCCGGCGCGGCTGATCCGGGTCAGGGCGGAGTCGGTCATGGCAGTTCTCCTTCGCTCAGGCTGGCCCGCCGGCTGCGGCCAGGGACTCCTCGGCTGCGGCGACGGCGGCCTCGGCGGTAATGCCGAACTCGCGGTACAACGTCTTGTAGTCGGCGGACCCACCGAAGTGCTCCAGGGAGACCGCGCGCCCTGCCTCGCCGAGGTAACGGTGCCAGGACAGGGCGACACCAGCCTCGATGCTGACCCGGGCACGCACGGCGGCCGGGAGCACCTCTTCGCGGTAGGCGTCGTCCTGCTCCTCGAACCACTCCAGGCAGGGGGCCGAGATCACCCGCGTCGGCACACCCTTGGCCTCCAGCGCGGTCCGGGCCTCGACGGCCAGCTGCACCTCCGAGCCGGTGGCGATCAGGAGCAACTGCGGTTCCCCGGTAGAGGCTTCCTGCAGGATGTAGGCACCCTTGGACAGACCGTCGGCTTCAGCGAACCCGTCGGTGCCGCGAGGGAAGGTCGGCACACCCTGTCGGGTCAGGACCAGGCCAGCTGGTTGGTCACGCTCCAGGATCGTCCGCCATGCCCGGGCCGTCTCGTTGGCATCAGCCGGGCGCACCAGGGCCAGCCCCGGGATGGCCCGGACCGCGGCCAGGTGCTCCACCGGCTGGTGGGTGGGACCGTCCTCACCCAGTCCGATCGAGTCGTGGGTCCACACGAACGTGGAGGGAGCACCCATCAGGGCGGCGAGCCGCACGGCCGGACGCATGTAATCGCTGAAGGTGAAGAAGGTGCCGCCGTAGGGTCGGGTGAGCCCGTTCAGCGCGATCCCGTTCACGATCGCCGCCATCGCGTGCTCGCGGATTCCGAAGTGCAGGGTACGCCCGTAGGGGTTGCCCTCGAACTGCTCGGTGGAGCGGTGCGCCGGCAGGAACGACGGTTCACCCTTCATGGTGGTGTTGTTCGAACCGGCCAGGTCGGCCGAGCCGCCCCACAGTTCGGGCAGCGGGTCGGCCAGGGCGGCCAGCACGGCACCGGAGGCAGCGCGGGTGGCCACGTCCTTCCCGGCCTCGAAGACCGGGAGCTCATCGGCCCAGCCCGGCGGGAGTTCACGCCCGCGCAGGCGCTCGAGCAGCGCGGCGCGCTCGGGGTTGTCCTGCGCCCACTGGTCGAACCTGGTGTTCCAGTCCGCGTGTGCCTTGGCGCCCCGGTCCACCAGGCCCCGGGCATGGGTGAGCACCTCGGGGGCCACCTCGAAGTCGCGCTCCGGGTCGAATCCGAGCGCCTTCTTCAGCCCCGCGACCTCCTCGGTGCCCAGTTTGGCGCCGTGGGCGCCGTGGGTGTTCTGGGCCGTGGGTGCCGGCCAGGCGATGATCGTGGACAACCGGATGAAACTTGGCTGGTCGGTGATCTCCTTGGCCTGCTGCAGGGCAGCAGCCAGGGCGTCGACGTCCTCGCGGTACTCGGTGCCGTTGTTGGTCCAGTCCACGTGCTGGGTGTGCCAGCCGTAAGCGGCGTAGCGGGCCGTCACATCCTCGGTGAAGGCGATGTCGGTGTCGCCCTCGATGGAGATCTGGTTGTCGTCCCAGATCACCACCAGGTTGCCCAGTTCCTGGGTTCCGGCCAGGGCCGAGGCTTCGGCGCTGACGCCCTCCTGCAGGTCGCCGTCGGAGGCGATCACATAGACGTGGTGGTCGAACAGCGACTCACCGGGCGCGGCGTCGGGGTCGAGGAGACCGCGTACCCGGCGCTGGGCGTAGGCCATCCCCACCGAGGTGGCCAGCCCCTGTCCCAACGGACCGGTGGTGGTCTCCACACCGTCGGTGTGGCCGTACTCGGGGTGGCCGGGTGTCCTGGAGTTGAAGGTGCGCAGTGCCGCGAGGTCGGCAACCTCCAGGCCGAACCCGCCCAGGAACAACTGGATGTACTGGGTCAGGCTGGAGTGCCCGGCGGACAGCACGAACCGGTCCCGGCCGAGCCAGTGCGGATCGGCCGGGTCCGAAGCCATGGTGTTCTGGTACAGCAGGTACGCCAGGGGCGCGAGGCTGATCGCGGTGCCGGGGTGGCCGTTGCCGGCCTTCTCCACCGCGTCGGCGGCGAGCACGCGAGCGGTATCGACTGCGCGCAGATCAAGGTCGGTCCATCCGGTGGTGGTGGCCTTGGGGGCTTTGGCGTTCACGGGCTTCCCTTCGATGACCCCGCGGCGGGGCCGGTGGACGTGCAGTTCTGGGATGCTGGTGGGCTGCACCAGCCTGGTGCGCGGATCGCGCAGGGCTCGGAGTTGGTTCTGCTGGTGCGAGCCTACCGACTTCCCCCGCCCGCACACCTGGTGCGCCGGAGCGGGTGCGATGGGCCCACGCCAACGTATCTGATTCGAGGATAGCGCTTTCCGTCTCGGGGGAACAGCACCTTCCCACCTTGTGGACGTCGCGCAGTGGCACGGCCTGTGCGCGATCCAGGGCCGAGGGCCCCTAGACTGGCAGGCAGACGAGTGAGCACAGGTCTGGGTCCCCGGCAGGTCGGATTCGGTTGTGCTGCATGGAGATGGTGAGGTCGTGTCGCACACCGAGGCAACCAGTCCGGCGGTACCCGGGACGCCGCCCGCGTCCGCGGCGGTCGGTCCGAAGGCACCCGCACGGCGAGGCGCTGACCCCGAGCGGACCTGGAGATCCACCCTCAAGGCCTATGTCGCCCTGACCAAGCCGCGGATCATCGAACTGCTGCTGATCACCACGGTGCCGACGATGTTCCTGGCCCAGGGCGGCTTCCCGGGCTGGTGGCTGGTGGTGGTCACCCTGATCGGCGGTGCGGCCGCGGCCGGCTCGGCCAACGTGTTCAACATGATCTACGACCGCGACATCGACATCGACGCGGTGATGAATCGGACCAAGAACCGCCCGCTGGTCACCGGAGAGGTGACGGTGCGCCAGGCGATGGTCTTCGCCTTCGCTCTCGGCGTCTTCTCGGTGGCCTGGCTCGGGCTGGTGGTCAACTGGGTGGCCGCAGTGCTGTGCCTGGCTGCGATCGTGATGTACGCGGTGGGTTACACCATGCTGCTCAAGCGCCACACCACCCAGAACATCGTCTGGGGCGGCGCTGCCGGTTGTATGCCGGTGCTGATCGGGTGGTCGGCGGTGACCGGGTCCCTGTCCTGGGCGCCGGTGCTGCTGTTCGGCATCATCTTCTTCTGGACCCCGCCGCACTACTGGCCGCTGTCGATGAAGTTCAAGGCTGATTACGCCGCCGCGAACGTCCCGATGCTGCCGGTGGTCTCCGCCGACACCCGGGTGGCCCGGCAGATGATCGGTTACACCGTGGCGATGATCGCCTGCTCGCTGGCGTTGGTGCCGGTAGCGGGTATGGGCTGGTTGTACCTCGTGGCCGCTGCGGGCTCGGGGGGTTGGTTCCTGTGGTTGTGCCTGTCACTGTTCCGGCGGGCCCGCGATGGCGATGGCAGGAAGTTGCGCGCGATGAAGGTCTTCCACGCCTCGATCACGTACCTGACCGTGTTGTTCGTGGCGATTGCAGTCGATCCGTTCCTGCCCTTCTGAGCCGGTGGCCAGCCCAGCGAAGGCCGACCCGGCGCGGGCCGACGACGACGGCGCGGGCACCTTCACGGATGTGTTGCGCCAGTACCTGGCGCACCTGGGCATCGAGCGGGGCCTGTCCGAGCACACCCTGAGTGCCTACCGACGGGACCTGAGCCGCTACGCCCGGTTCCTGGCCGCCCTGCCGCGCACGGACCTGGAGCACGTGACCGAGACCGATGTCGGGGCGTTCGTGGAGGCGATTCGTTCCGGTGCCGACGGGGGGACCGCACTCTCGGCGTCCTCCGCTTCCCGCACGGTTGTCGCGGTGCGGGGATGGCACAAGTTCGAGGCGCTGGAGGGCCGCACCACGCATAATCCGGCCGCCAACGTCAAGCCTCCCGGAGCCACCAAGCGGTTGCCCAAGGCCATCCCGGTCGAGGTGATCGAGCAGGTGCTCGAGGGTGCCTCGGCTGCCCCGGGTGTGCTGGGACTGCGCGACCGGGCCTTACTGGAGGTCCTCTACGGCACCGGCGCGCGGATCAGCGAGACGGTGGGACTCAGCGTGGACGACGTGGTGCTGGACCGGTCCGCGGCCAGCGTGCGCCTGTTCGGCAAGGGCCGGCGCGAGCGGGTGGTGCCGATGGGTCGGTTCGCGGTGCAGGCACTGGAGGCCTATCTGGTGCGGGGGCGTCCGGTACTGGCCTCGAAGGGCAAGGGCAACGCTGCGTTGTTCCTGAACCAGCGGGGCAACCCGCTCAGCCGGCAGAGCGCCTGGGCGGTGCTGCAGCAGGCCGCGGAACGTGGCGGAGTGCAGGCGCACCTGTCCCCGCACACCATGCGCCACTCCTACGCCACCCACTTACTCGCCGGGGGAGCGGACGTGCGGGTGGTGCAGGAACTGCTCGGGCACGCCTCGGTCACCACCACCCAGATCTATACCCACCTGACCCGCGAGACGCTGCGCGAGGTCTACGCCGCCTCCCACCCCCGCGCGCTCGGGTGAGCCGGCCCGCCGGTGCCCGGCAGGCCCGCGCGGGCAGGTGTGTGCCGACGCATGCTCGCCCGACCGGGAGGCGTGACCGGGACCTGTGCCGCAGGCGCGTGCACCGGGCGGTGCCGGCTCAGAAGTCGTCACGAATGTGGACCGCCCACCCGCCGAGGGCCTGGTCGAGCACGGCATCGGTGGCCGCGTTCCCGCGACTGAGTCCACCGGCCATACGGATGTTCGCGCTCGACTGGACCCCGGACCACGCCAGCGCCAGCCCGCCGGGGGTGTACACCGGCGCGTCCGGAGGAGCATCCCCCACGGCGCCGATGCGCGAGCACCGGGGCGTCGTCGTCGGCCTCGCCCGGCGGGCGCAGCCGGTAGGTGCCGTCCATGCTGCCCAGGCCGTCCCCGGCGACGGCGAAGATGATCTCCCGGCGTACCGGGACCTCGCGCACCGAGAAGGCGGCCGCGACGTCGTCCACGCGCAGCATGTACGGGTTGACCGAGGTGGTGCGCCACTGCCGCGGCGGGAGGAACAACCGGGCCACGTCCGTCCCGGAGGTGCGCAACCTGATCCGCCCCACCACCGCGCTGAAGGAGCCCAGGGTCCGCCAGAGCGCCCGATAGGCCTCGGGGGCCAGGGCGAGGATCTCCACGACGTTCAGCACGGCGTCCGCACCGTCCCCGCTCCCGCGATCCCAGGAGGCGTAGCCCAGAACCTGGCCGTCCGGGCCCACGGCGAGGGTCACCCCGGTGAACTCCTCGGTGAGGTCCACCGCCGGGAAGCAGGGCCCGGTGCGGGTCAGCGGCCCGTTCTGCTTGCTCGCCCACTGGGTGTGTAGACCTCGAACACCGCGTCGAAGTCCGCGGCGGTGGCACGCCTGGTGCGCACCAGGGGGGTGCCGGGCCGCACCTCGGCCGCGACCGTGCTGGCGATCTCGACGGTGTCCTGACTCGCGATGAGCTCGAAACCGAACCTGCGGTAGATCCCGGGGGCGGAGGCGAACAGGGTTGAGATCACGTCACCCTCGCCGTGGGCGTGCTCCAGCATCTGCGCCAGCAGCGGGGCGAGCAGACCGCGGCCCCGGTACTCGGCCGCGACCGTGACCCCGGCGAGACCACAGGTGGGCACGAGCGCGCCACCGAAGTGGGACCGGTAGGCATGGCGCGCCGCCTTGGCTGCCAGGGTGGCACCGTCGAAGGTGCCCCACTCGGTGGCGCCCGGGGGAGGCCACGGACGGCGCTGGGCGTCCCCGTGCTGGGGGCCCACGGGAAACCCGAAGGCCTCCCGGCCCAGCGTGATCGCCTCGGTCTTGTCGGCAGCGCCGAGTTGCCTGATCTGAAAGGGCATTCCCGGAGCCTAGAGGACGTGGAAACGCCGCGTGTACCGGAGGGCTGCCCGGCGCGCATAGTTTGTCCTGACTGTTCCGGGCAGTAAGTTGGCGGCGTGAGCACCGACAACCCGGCGCAGACCGCGCGCGACTTTCCCGTCCCCGAGCCGCTGGGCGCGCACGGGCCGGCGCGGATCATCGCGATGTGCAACCAGAAGGGCGGGGTCGGCAAGACCACCACCACGATCAACCTCGGCGCGGCCCTGGCCGAGTACGGGCGTAAGGTGCTGCTGGTGGATCTGGACCCGCAGGGTGCCGCCTCGGCCGGGCTGGGCGTGAACGCGCTGGAGCTGGACCGGACGATCTACACCGAGTTGATGGCGCAACGACCCGACATCACGGCGGTGACCCATCCCACCTCGGTGGAGGGCCTGGACCTGGTGCCGGCCAACATCGACCTGTCCGCCGCCGAGGTGCAACTGGTCAACGAGGTGGCGCGTGAGCAGGCGCTGGCCCGGGTGCTGCGCCCGGCCACGGAGAACTATGACGTCATCCTGATCGACTGCCAGCCTTCCCTGGGGTTGCTCACCGTGAACGCCCTGACCGCCGCACACGGGGTGATCATCCCGCTGGAGACCGAATTCTTCGCCCTGCGCGGGGTGGCGTTGCTGGTGGAGACGATCGAGAAGGTCCGCGACCGGCTCAACCCGCGCCTGCACGTGGACGGCATCCTGGCCACCATGTACGACGCGCGGACCCTGCACTCCCGCGAGGTGCTGGCCCGGGTGCAGGAGGCCTTCGGGGAGCAGGTGTTCGAAACGGTCATCACCCGGACGGTGAAGTTCCCCGACGCCTCGGTGGCGACCGAACCGATCACCTCTTACGCCCCGAACCACGCCGGCGCCTACAACTACCGCAAACTCGCCCGCGAGCTGATCAACCGTGGCGACGTCGCCTGACGTCGGCGACCAGACGGGCGGCGCCGAGGAAGAGCCGGGCGACGCGGGCGACCAGTCCGCCGGGTCGGTGCAGTTGGCCTCCCGACCGGGCTTCGAGGTGCAGCTGGAGAACTTCTCCGGGCCCTTCGACCTCCTGCTCTCCCTGATCGCCAAGCACAAGATGGACGTCACCGAGGTGGCCCTGGCGGTGGTCACCGACGACTTCATCGCCCACCTGCGCGCCCAGAGCGAGTGGGACCTGTCCCAGGCCAGTGAGTTCCTGGTGATCGCCGCCACGCTGCTGGACCTGAAGGCCGCACGGCTGCTGCCGCGGGGCAGCGCTGATGAGGCCGAGGACCTGGAACTGCTCGAGGCCCGGGACCTGCTGTTCGCCCGGCTGCTGCAGTACCGGGCGTTCAAGGAGGTCGCCGCCCACCTCCAGCGCGAGTGGTACCGGCTGGGACGTTCCCACGCCCGAAGCGTGAGCCTGGAGCCCCGGTTCGCCGAGCTGCTGCCCGAACTGATCCTGCGAATCACACCTGAGCAGTTCGCGGCGCTGGCCGCGGCCACGTTGGCGCCCAAGGACGAACCGGCCGGGGTCGACCTGTCCCACCTGCACAACCCGGTGGTGAGCGTGCGAGAGCAGGCCGCGATGATCGTGCAGCGGCTGCGCCGCCAGCGCAGCGTGACCTTCCGCTCTCTCGCCCGGGACGCCTCGGCACTGAACGTGGTGGTCGCTCGCTTCCTGGCGCTGCTGGAGCTCTATCGTGAGGACGTGGTGGCCTTCGACCAGGCCGACGCGCTGTCCGAACTGACCATCAGGTGGACCGGCGGCGACGACGGCGACGTCGACGTGACCGATGACTATGACGATGTCGCCGCGCCCGCAGGTCCGGGCCGGCACGCCGATGCCGGTCATGCAACGGAGGAACGATGAACCAGGAGCACCCCGGCGATCCCGGTGCGGCTATGACCGACGACGACGCAACTCCCGCGGGCCACGACGGTTCCGCGCCGTCCGAAGCCGGCGGTGCGGACACCGAGGGGCCGTTGCCGGTGCTGGGTGAGCCCGGTGGATTGCACGGGGCGCTGGAGGCGATCCTGATGGTCACCGACGCCCCCGTCGCCACCGAGCACCTGGCCAGCGTGCTGAAGGTCCCCACCGAGCGGATCCGCACCGCCCTGGCCGACCTGGTCCGCGACTACGCCGAGGGCCCGCGCCCTCGCGGCTTCGAACTGCGCGAGGCGGGGGGAGGGTGGCGCGTGTACTCCGCGCCCGCATTCGCCGACGCCGTCGAGGCCTTCGTGCTCGAGGGCCAGACCGCCCGGCTCACGCAGGCTTCCCTGGAGACGCTGGCCGTGATCGCCTACCGCCAGCCGGTCTCGCGTGGCCGGATCGCCGCCATCCGCGGGGTGAACGTGGACTCGGTGGTGCGCACGTTGCTGACCCGTGGTCTGATCGAGGAGGCCGGGCAGGACGAGGAAGGTGGGGCGATGCGCTACCGCACCACGGCCTACTTCCTGGAACGACTGGGCTTGCGCACCATCGAGGATCTTCCGCCCCTGGCGCCCTATCTCCCGGACCTGGACTCCCTGGCAGATGTGGACGGACTGGGCTGATGGGAGCGCACGAACGATGAGCGAACAGGTGCACACCCCCTCGGGGGTACGGCTGCAGAAGGTGCTGGCCGGGGCGGGCCTGGGGTCCCGGCGCAAGTGCGAGGCGATCATCAGCGCCGGCCGGGTCAGCGTGGACGGGCAGGTGGTGCGCCAACTCGGGGTCCGAGTGGATCCGCGCACCGCGGTGATTCACGTGGACGGGCTGCGGGTGCAACTCGATGAGAAGGTCACCACCCTGGCCCTGAACAAGCCGCTGGGCGTGTACTCCACGATGGCGGACGAGCAGGGCCGCCCGGACCTGAGCACCTACGTGGCGGACCGGCCCGAGCGCCTCTTCCACGTCGGACGCCTGGACGCCGACACCGCCGGCCTGCTGCTGCTGACCAACGACGGCGAACTCGCCCACCGCCTGGCCCATCCCTCCTACGCGGTGCTCAAGACCTATGTGGCCCAGGTGCAGGGACAGGTCCCGCGCGGCCTGGGCCGCACCCTCAAGGCCGGGGTGGTCCTGGAGGACGGACCGGTCCACGTCGACGCCTTCACCGTGCTGGACAGTTCCCCGGAGGCCAGCCTGGTGGAGATCACCCTGCACGAGGGCCGCAACCACATCGTGCGCCGGCTGCTGGCGCAGGTGGGCTACCCGGTGACGCGACTGACGCGCACCCGGATGGGCCCGATCCGACTCGACCGGCTCAAACCGGGACGCACCCGCGTCATCGACGGACCCGAACTGGGCCGGCTGATGGCTGACGTCGGCCTCTGAGGCAGGGGTGGTGGGACCGGCTCGCGAATGCGAGGTATGGTGCGGGACGTGAATTCGCTGGCCTCGACCACCGGTCCGGTCCTGATCGTGGGCACCGGTCTCCTCGGCGCCAGCATCGGTCTCGGGCTGCGCAGCCTCGATGTGCCGGTGTGGCTGCAGGACGCCTCACCGACCGCTGTCGCCCTGGCGCGTGACGTCGGTGCCGGCCAGATCCGGGGACCCGAGCACACCGACCCCGCCCTGGTGATCATCGCCGCCCCGCCCGACGTCACCGCCGACCTGATCACTGCGGCGCTGCGGGAGTTCTCCGGGGCCGTGGTCACCGACGTGGCCAGCGTCAAGGGGGTCCTGCTGGAGGAGTTGCGCGAGGTCGAGGGGCTGGACCTGCGCCGGTACGTGGGCTCGCACCCGATGGCGGGCCGGGAGCGTTCCGGTGCGGCCGCCGCCACCTCTGAGTTGTTCGCCGGACGTCCCTGGGTGATCGCCGCCCACCCCGAGGTGGATCCTGCTGCGGTGCGCACGGTGCGGCACCTGGCCGCCGACCTGGACGCCAGCCCGGTGCACCTGGAGCCGGTTGAGCACGACGAGGCCGTGGCGCTGGTCTCCCACCTGCCCCAGATGATGGCGTCCCTGGTGGCCGGCCGGCTCGTGGGTGCCGCGCCGGAGGCACTGGCCCTGTCGGGTCAGGGCCTGCGCGACGTCACCCGGATCGCGGCCAGCGACGCACGCCTGTGGGCGGCGATCATCACCGGCAATGCTGCGGCGGTACACGACGGCCTGCGAGCGGTCCGGGCGGACCTGGACGAGGTGATCACCGCCCTGGAGCGGGCCGCCACCGAGGGACCCCTCGCGGAAGGTGCCGCGGGTGCGGTCTCGGCACTGATCGGTGCCGGTAACGAGGGCGCCGGGCGGATACCGGGCAAGCATGGCGGTGCTCGGCGCCACTATGTCGAGGTGACGGTGCTGGTTCCCGACGAACCCGGCGAGCTGGGCCGGCTGTTCACCGAGATCGGCCAGATCGGTGTGAACATCGAGGACTTCGCGATGGAACATTCCCCGAAACAGAAGGTAGGGATGGCGATCGTGTCGGTACTGCCCGATGCCGCCGGCCGGCTCGAGCGGGACCTGGGCGACCGGGGCTGGCGGGTGGTGGCGCCATGACCAGCCCATCCGGCCTGGTGGTGGCCATCGACGGCCCCTCCGGCACCGGCAAGTCCACCATCTCCAAGCGCGTCGCGGCCGACCTCGGCCTGGCCTACCTCGACACCGGGGCCATGTACCGGGCTCTGACCTGGTGGTGCCTGCACCAGGGCATCGACCTGACCGACACCGACGCGGTGGCCGCGCAGGCACGCGCCATGCCGCTCCGGATCGGCACCGACCCGGCCCGCCCGAGTTTCGCCGTCGGCGAACACGACGTGACCACCCGGATCCGCACCTCGGATATCTCCACCCGGGTCTCAGCCGTGGCCACGAACCTGGCGGTACGGGCCGAACTGCAAGAGCGTCAGCGTGCCGAGATCGCCGCCGAGGGCCGTCCCGGCGGGTTCAGCCAAGGCCGTGGCATCGTCGCCGAGGGCCGCGACATCACCACCGTGGTGGCCCCGCAGGCTCAGGTGCGGATCCTGCTGCTCGCCGATGAGCACGCGCGCCTGGCTCGGCGCAGCAACGAACTTCACGGACGTGTCGATGCCGAGGCGATCGAGGCGACCCGTGACCAGGTGCTGCGCCGTGACGCCGAGGACGGCACCGTGTCCAACTTCAGCACCGCCGCGCCGGGCGTGATCCCGGTGGACACCTCCCAGATGAGCCTGGATGAGGCGGTCGCGGCGGTCCGGGATCTGGTGGAGGCAACGCGATGAGTGACGCACGACCCGGCGACCCGAAGCCAAAACGGACGGCGAAGCCCGACCCGTCCAGCCCTGGGCAGGCGATCAAGCCTGAGCACATCCGCCGGTGGGGCCCGATCTGGTCGCGCCGCGTGGGCTGGGTGCTGGCGAAGGTGCTGTGGAACACCAAGGTGATCGGCGCCCACCACGTGCCCAGGACCGGCAGGGTCCTGATCGCGGCGAACCACACCGGCATCATCGACGGTCCGTTGCTGCACGGGGTGATCCCGCGCTCGTCGTTCATCATCATCAAGGAGGAGATCTTCAAGGTCTTCGTCATCGGCTTCCTGATGCGCGCTGGGCCGGTCAGATCCCGGTGGACCGCCGGAACGGCCGGGCGGCGCTGCTCACCGCGCTGACGATGCTGAACGAGGACCGCCTGGTCGGGGTCTTCCCCGAGGGCAGCCGCGGGAGTGGCGACGTCAAGTCGACCAAGGCCGGCATCGCATGGCTCGCGGTGCGCTCGGGCGCCCCGGTGGTGCCGGTGGCGATCCTGGGCACCCGGCCGCCGGGGGAGAAGGCCGGACACGTACCCGGCCCACGCGCCAAACTGCACGTGGTCTACGGGGCGCCGTTCGTGCCGGCCGATCCCGAGGCTGGCACCGGACGCGCGGCCGTGGCCGAGGCAATGACGGTGATCCAGGAGAAGATGAGCGAGCACGTGCGCCAGGCCTCGACCAGCACCGGGGTGCCGTTGCACTCGGCGACCGAGATCTGAAACCTCTGTCACAGCACCAGAGGGCGCGCACACCCGTGCTGGTGCGCGATGATGGCGGGGTGAATTCCACCGAGTACCCCGCCATGCCCGACGACGCCGCCGCCGCCTGGGAGCAGCAGCCGCCGGATCTGAGCGAATCACCCGAGCAGGCCCAGCGCGCCGAGGCGCTGCGTGCCGGACTGCAGGCCTACGACCTGGCCGACGCGGACCTGGCGCTGCTGTCCGGCGATGACACCGAGGGCACCGGCGAGGAACCGGAGGGTCCGCTGCCGGTGCTGGCGGTGATCGGGCGCCCGAACGTGGGCAAGTCGACCCTGGTGAACCGCATCCTGGGCCGGCGCGAGGCCGTGGTCCAGGACACCCCGGGGGTGACCCGGGACCGGGTGCTCTACCCGGCGGAGTGGGCCGGGCGGCGGTTCATGCTGGTGGACACCGGCGGCTGGGAGCATGACGCGAAGGGGTTGCCGGGTCGGGTGGCCGAACAGGCCGAGGCCGCGATCGAGGTCGCCGATGCGGTGATGTTCGTGGTCGATGCCACGGTGGGACCCACCAGCACCGACGAGCACGTGGTGCGGCTGCTGCGTCGTTCGGGCCGGCCCACGGTCCTGGTCGCGAACAAGGTGGACAGCCAGCGGGCCGAGGCCGACGCGGCGATGCTGTGGTCACTCGGGCTGGGCGAGCCCTACCCGGTTTCGGCGCTGCACGGGCGCGGCTCAGGTGACCTGCTGGACCGGGCCATGGAGCTGCTGCCGGCCACCTCCCAGGTTGCCGGGCGGGGTCTGGCCGAGGGACCGCGCCGGGTGGCCCTGATCGGACGCCCTAATGTGGGCAAGTCCTCTCTGCTGAACTCCCTGACCGGCACCGACCGGGTGGTGGTGGACGAGGTCGCCGGCACCACGCGGGACCCGGTGGACGAACTGGTCCGGCTGGGCGAGCGGGACTGGTGGTTCGTCGATACCGCGGGAATCCGGCGCCGCGTGCACCAGACCTACGGGGCGGACTTCTATGCCTCGCTACGCACCCAGGGAGCGCTGGAGAAGGCCGAGGTCGCGGTGGTGCTGATCGACGCCTCGGAGCGGCTGACCGAGCAGGACACCCGAGTGATCCAGCAGGCGATCGACGCCGGGCGAGCCCTGGTGATCGCGTTCAACAAGTGGGACCTGATGGATGAGGAACGCCGGGACCTGCTCGAGCGGGAGATCGAACTGGACCTGGTCCAGGTGCGTTGGGCGCCCCGGGTGAACATCTCCGCCCTGACCGGGTGGCACACGAACCGGTTGGTCCGGTCACTGGAGACCGCCCTGGAGTCCTGGGACACCCGGGTGCCGACCGGGAAGCTCAACGCGTTCCTGGGTGACCTGACCGCGGCCAACCCCCACCCGGTTCGCGGGGGCAAGCAGCCCCGGATCCTGTTCGCCACCCAGGCCGGCACCCGCCCACCCCGTTCGTGGTGTTCGCCACCGGATTCCTGGACCCCGGCTACCGGCGATTCATCGAACGACGGCTACGGGAAACCTTCGGATTCACCGGAACCCCGATCGAGATCAGCGTGCGGGTGCGGGAGAAGCGCCGGCGCCGTTGAGGGTGTGAACCGGCCGGCCACCGCGCCATCGGGGGAGGGGGGCGCAGCAGCCGGCCCGTCCGCCTAGACAACCGGTCCCGGATGAGAGCTCGATGAGATGTGGATGAGGGCACCTCATCCACCACCCGGGGTGGTCAGGCCCGGGGCTGGTGCTGCCCGGGCTCCTGGGTTCCGGACTCGGGCTCGACGAGTTCGGCCATAGCGGCCGCGAAGAATGAGCGCACCTGGCCCCAGTGCACCTGGGCATTGGCCAGGTGCTCGGTGAGCCGATCGATCTCGGCGTGCTGGGCCGCGGTGAGTTCCTTCTCGGCGCGCACCTGCTGCCGTTGCGCCAACTCCTGGCGCAGCCGCTCCACGGTGCGCTCAGCCTCCGCAAGCAGTTCGTTCAGGCTCGCCTCATCACCGTTGCTGTGCCGGGGCTGCGGCAGCGGAGAAGGTGCCATCACCACACGGTAGCGGCGATCAGCGTGATCGGGACAATCACGAACATACCCAGCACCCAGGCGGCCACGTACACCTTGGACTTGACCGCCAGGCTCGCCAGCCATTGCGCGCCGAGCACCGGCAGTGGGCGCAGCAGTGGCAGGCCGAAGATCACCAGGGCGCAGAAGACGTTGTAGAGCAAGTGAACGTAAGCCGCCTGTAGCGCCGGCCCCGCCTCGGCCCCGGTGAAGGCGAACGCCGCGATCAGTGCGGTGAGGGTGGTACCGATGTTCGCCCCGATGGTGAAGGGGTAGATCTGCTTCAGGGAGAACGTTCCGGACCCGGCCAGCGGCACCGCGAGTGAGGTGGTGGTGGTGGAGGACTGGACCATCACGGTCATCAGGGTGCCCGAGGCTATCCCGCTCAACGGGCCGCGCCCGATCGCCGCATGCAGAATGCGCTGGGCCCGGCCCACCATCAGCACCTTGAGGAGTCTCCCGATCAGGTTGATCACGGCCAGGATGCCGAGTACACCCAGCACGATCAGGATGAGCCCGCCGGCCACGGCCGGCAGCGGGGAGACCAGGCCGGTCAGGAACGCCGAGCCGGGAGAGGTGATCGCTCGTACCACCTCGCCCACCGCGGTGAACACGGTGGCGACGACTCCGCCGTCGGATCCGGAGGTCTGCGCCGTCAGCCACGCCGAGGAACGTTGCAGTACCCCGAAGACCAGTTCCAGGGGCAGGAAGATGGCCACCGACAACAGGTTGTACATGTCGTGCACGGTGGCGGCCCCGAAGGCCCGGCGAAAGGTCTCCTTGTCCCGGGACATGCCCAGGCTCACCAGGGTGGAGGTCATCGTGGTGCCGATGTTCGCGCCGATCATGATCGGGATGGCGATCCCGATCGGGAGCCCGCCGGCCACCATGCCCACCGTGATCGAGGTGGTGGTGGAGGATGACTGGGTCAGCGCGGTGGCCAGCAGTCCGATCATCAGCCCGATGAACGGGTTGGAGGCGAACTGGAACAGTTGTCCTGCGCCGTCGCCGGCAGCCAGTTTGAACCCGGACCCGATCAGGGCCACCGCGGTGATCAGGACGTAGATCCCGATCGACACCATGACCCATTCCGCGGCCCGCAGCTTCTTCCCGTGGAAGGGGAGGAAATGCAAGGGACTGCGCAGGGGAGCAGCGGGTGCCTGCACTGCGCTTGCCGGGGGGAGACCGACCTGGGTGGTACTCACGCGGCCCTGGCCTGGGTGACTAGTACTCGCACACCAACACTTCAGCACTCGCAGGCGAGATTCAGACGACATCCAGGTAAACGCCAGATGAACGCGCTATGAGGTACCTCACATCGGCGCCCTCATTCCGGTTCGGGGCGGGACCAGTTCGCCTCGGTGCGGTGCAGCAGTGAGACCACCGTGGTGCCCAGCACGAAGGCGCTGATAATCGCGGCGATCATCAGGCCCGGTTCGTTGTCGGTGCCCACCCGCTGGCTCAGCACGGTCTGGGCTACCACCTGGAAGGCCAGATGGAAACCGACCGGCGTCCACACGCTGCCGGTCTGGGTCCGCAGCAGACCCAGCACCACGGCCATTGCCAGGAACATGATGCCGCGCTCGGCCAGTACCCCCCACCCTTCCGAGGCCACCCACAGGGCGGTCCCGAACACCGTGAACAACACCGCTTGGGCGATGGCCGCCAGCCACGGGGCCATCACGGTGGTGAGGTTGCGCTGCAGGTAACCGCGGAAGATCAACTCCTCCGGGAGCGCTTCGAAGAAGAACACCAGGACCACCAACAACACGGCCCAGGCCAGGATGTGCGCCACCGGCACGTGGGCCTGCAGGCTGAGCCACCCGGCGCCCAGGGCGATGCCAAGTCCCAGGGCACTGGGCACCAGAAAGGCGACCACGCCGATCAGGAACGGACGCCAGGCCCTCGCGGACACGCCCAGTCCTATCCCGGACCATGCACGCCGGTCCAGATAGCGACGGGCGAGGATGACCATCGGGATCGCCAAACCTGAGATCAGGGCGGCGTTGGCCAGGCGCACCGGGATGCTCAACTGCCCGCCATAGAGGTTGGCGGTGAGCCAGGACATCAGGGCCCAGATACCCACGCCGGTGGCGAGAACCAGTCCGATCCGTACGACGAGTGGGGCGCGGGTGGTGCCGATGGCGGCTTCAGTAGGCATCGCAGGCAGCCTGACAAGACTGGACAGGGTGCGTCCAGTGCCATTCGTCATGATTAGGCCTGGTGTGCACGGCTCCTGGAACCGGCGGCCGGGCCGGGTGGAAGCCGCTCGGGACGTTGCATGGGTTCGGCCGTGGTGAGCCAGCGGATCGCGGAGGTCATCGCGGTGCCGTTGAGGCGGTGCAGAGTTCGGTCCAGGAGCGGCCGGTCCGGGAGCCCCAGGGGTTCGCGGGCCCACCGCGGCAAGGTGGCCACCGCCGCTCGCACCAGGGCGCGGTAGCCGGGTCGAACCGCCACCGGCACCGGCACGGTGCGGATGAACGTCGCCACATCACGGGCAGCCGGGGTGCTCTGCAGTTCCGGCCGGAACTCCCGGAGCCCGTGCTGCAACTCGGCCCGCGTGGTGGGCACCTCCGATGACCCCAGGGCTAGGGCCACCCTCGCGGACTGGGAGACGTAGGTGTCGTAATCGGACTCGTCGAGGCTGCGACGGCCGAAGCGTTCGTGCGCGGTGAGAAAGGAGTCGATCTCGGCGATGTGCACCCAGGCCAGCAGGTGCGGGTCGTCGGCCTGGTACGGCCTGCCGTCGGGCGCCGTGCCGTTGACCCGCCGATGGACCGCGCGGACGATGTCGACCGCCTCCTTGGCGTGCTCGGCCGTGCCGAAGGTGGTGGTGGCGATGAAGGTAGCGGTGCGGGCCAGGCGTCCCCACACGTTCGTGCGGTAGTCGGAGAAGTCGTCGACAGCGGCCATGGCCAGTGGGTGCAGCGACTGCAGCAGGAGGGCGCGCACGCCGCCGATGTACATCGAGGCGTCCCCGTGCACGATCTGAATGGGTGAGCCTGCGCTGTACCAGCGCGGGCCGGCGGTGCCGTGGATGCGGTACCTGGCCTGGGCGCCGTCGGGCCCGGCCACCATGCCCAGCAGGGCCCGGCTCATCCGGTTGCGTACGGAAGTGATCGGCATCCTCTCAGTCTGCCGGTAACGAGGGAGGTGTTCCAGCTCGGGTGCGGGGCTGGTCCGGTGGCGCGGGTTGCTCTAGCATTGCCACACCCCGCACCGGCCCAGCGGGAAGAGGAACGCCATGGTCACCGTCCGGACCCAGCAGCCGGTTGGTGTTGCGGGCCGCCGGGCGGGCGGTGCATATCGCGACGGGGGTCGGCGCGGTGGCCCCGTACTGGCGCGCTGCCTGGTCGCGGCCGCGGCAACGGCTCTTGCCCTGATCGCCAGCGGTGCCAGTGCGGCGGCGCTCGATGGACCCTCACCCGGGCAGGAGGAGCCTACGCCCACGAGCCTCGGGGAGGGGCCGGCGTCCACGAGCATCGCGGAGGGGCCGGCCTCCTCGCATCCCGTCATCGACGTCGCCCGCCAGTACAACGGGGTGCCGTACGTGTGGGGCGGGGGTACTCCGGCCGGCTTCGATTGCTCCGGGTTCGTGCGGTATGTCTTCGTCCAGGTGGGCATCGACCTGCCCCGCACGGCGGACTTGCAGGCCGGTGCCGGCTACCGGATCCCGGCAGCGGAGGCCGTTGCCGGTGACCTGGTGTGGTGGCCGGGGCATATCGGGATCTACACCGGCGACGGTCATCACATCGCCGCTCGGAGCCCCGGAACGCTGGTGCACGAGAGCCCGATCTACATGGCCGACCCCACATTCATCCGGGTGTATGAAGAGGAGCTGCACGGGGGGTGAGCGAGCCCAATCGCTTGGGGTGGGTGAACTGATCATACCGGTCCGCGGCCGGGTAGGTGCCGATTCGGTCCATCCTGGGGGAGTGGGGTAGCATCGTCGCGTCCCAGTCGGCCGGAAGGCGATCGGCGCGGGGCAACGGGCTGTGGCGCAGCTTGGTAGCGCACTTGACTGGGGGTCAGGTGAGTTCGAGCGGCGGGACTGTCCGAAAACTAAACAACGGGATGTGGCGCAGCTTGGTAGCGCACTTGACTGGGGGTCAAGGGGTCGCAGGTTCAAATCCTGTCATCCCGACAAAAAGCCCTGGTGAGAGGCAACTTTCACCAGGGCTTCGTCGTTTCCGGGGGTGGTCACCGGCTGGTCCACTTGCTCGATCCACTCGAGCCGCCCGCTGCTGAAGTGGACCAATCCCGTTCGACCTCGATGCCCGTGGAGTGCACCAAAAGGTGCCCATCGAGTGGACCAGAATCCGCGCAGGGCGATGCTCCGGCCCCCTTCTGAAGGGGTCGGAGCGTGGGTCCAGCAATGGTCACAGGCGGGGTCCGGCGCGGCGGGTGGTGTCCCTTCTGGTGGGGGCTGCGGAGAGGAACTGGTTGGCCTGTCTGGCGGCTTCGGCGAGGTGCCGGTGGTCGGGATGCAGGTAGCCCTTGGTGGTCTCGATCGATTGGTGTCCGAGGATCTCCTGGAGCCAGCGCGATGCCGGCGTCGGCCATCCAGGTCGCTCCGGTGTGGCGGAGCCCGTGGCGGGTGAGGTTGTTGAAGCCGAGCTCCTTCACGAGGTCGTCCCAGTGGGTGGCGTCGCGGACGGTGGCGGTGGTGAGGACGCCGCCGCGCGGCCCGCGCAGGAGCGGAGTGTCGGGCTCCTTGCCGTCGGTGAGGCGTTCGAGGATGGGTTCGAGCGCGTCGAGCATCGGGACGGGGCGGTCTCTGCGGCCTTTGGTCTGTTTGATGACGAGGCCGCCTTTGCCGGGGTAGTGCTGGCGTCTGATCCACACGATGCGGTTGTCCCAGTCCACGTCCCCGGCCTGCAGTCCTGCGACTTCGGAGCCGCGGGCGGCGAGGAGGGCGGCGAGCATGACGTGATCGGAGTAGGACTGGTGGACCTTCCCGCACGCGGTGGCGAGCTTCTGCAATGTCGGAAGGTCTGGGAGGGCGTACTGGCGGAGTGCTCCGGTGGTGTGGGTGACGTGCTTGCCGAGGTTCCGGCGGGCGCGGTGCTTGGCGGGGTTGATGGAGATGACGTCGTCGCGGACGGCTTCGTCCAGGACGCGGACGAGTGGGGCGATGGAGTTCTTGATCGTGGAGGCGGAGTGCTCGGCTTCCCAGGCGTCGATGGTGCGGTCGATCATTCCGGCAGTGATCTTCGCGACGCGGATGTGGCCGAGCGCGGGCAAGACACGGAGCCGGAGCCCGGTGTCATAGAGCTCGGCGGTGGAGGTCGGGTCCAGGCCTCGTTGCCAACGGTCCCCAATCGAGGCGGCGTAGTCGGCCAGGGTCACGGTGGTGTCGTTGCCGGTCTCGGTCGCGGCGCGCATCTGCTCGAAGAACTCCTCGACCTCCTCGGCGGTGCGCACGTGGCTGACTCGGCCGACGCGTTTATGGGTTGCCGGATCGGTCCATCGGACACGGGCACGGAACCCGTCGACGCGGCGTTCGACGTCGGTGGTGAGCTTCACGCCGACCGAGCATACGGCGATTGCGGGGATCAGCCACGTGCCGCCTCCTGTTCGCGCACCCAAATGCGCACCGTGACGGGGTTGTAGCGGTAGACGCCGCCGACCTGCACGAACGGCGGGCCGACCTTTTCCCGACGCCACCGGGACAGTGTGGCTTGGGAGACGGTCAGGAACTCCGATGCCTCCTTGGGGCACCACAGCGGCTCGACCGTGCCGATGCCGCGGTCACTGGGCAGGCTCGTCATCGTCGGACACCTCGCCGGTTTCCGGGTCGGCGCCGAGGCTGGCGTAGAAGGCGTCCTCGGCGGCCTGGCGGTGGGCGACGTCGGCCTTGACGAACTCCCGGAAGTCCGCCGTCCGGTCAGGGATTACGATGTCCTCGATCGCCTCCGTGGGGGTCTCGCCGGGCCAGGCGGTCTGCCGGGTGGCGCGGTCGCGGTCCAAGCGGGTGCCGCAGGCGGCCACCCAGTCGCGAAGGCGCTGGCGGGCGTCGGCGAAGTCCCGGTGCCAGCCGTTGGGTGCTGACCCGTTCTCCTCCGGGTCGTAGGCGCACAGCCAGTGGAGGTGCAGGGCGCTGAGCTCCCAGACCAGCTCGGGGTGGCGGTGCCAGAACGGCGGGACCACGCTGGCGGGGAGCCCGTAGGTGTGGCGCAGCCAGGTCACCCACTTGTCGAGCTCGACCCACTCGCCGGCGGCCTCCTCGGCGGTGAGGAGGTTCCAGTTGACCGGATGCGGCGGCTCTGCGAGCAGTTCGGCGTCCCCCTCCGACGCCTCCGGGTCGGTGTCGTCGTGCAGCGGAGCGGGTTCGGGCTCGTCGGGCTCAGGGATGTCATCGACCTCGGCCATCAGCGTCTCCTCAGTCACAGCCCGACCGCCGATGCGGCGGACGGAGAGGGGCGACGCGGCCCCTCGCTGCGCACGGGCTCCCTGTCTGCGGCGGGCGCCGGCGCTTCTCGCTCGGCGGCAAGAGCGCTGCGCGGGCCGCGGTCGACGTCGTAGTTGGTGCGGGCGAGGTCGTGGCCGATCTTCTTGGCGACGAACTCCTCGCCCTGCACGGTCTGTCCGTCGCGCTCGTACTCGAACGGGTGCGTGTAGCCCTCGGCGACGAAGCTGTCGCCCTTGGCGAACCGCTCGTGCGCCCGCTCGGCGGTCGCCCGATACGCCACGAGGTCGTGGAACGTGGTCTCCAGCTCCGTGAAAGAGCCGTCGGGCTCTTTGCGGTAGTGCTCCTGCCCGACACGGGCGTAGAACCTTGCCTCGCCTTTGCCGGTGTGGCTGAGCTGGGGGTCCGAGGCGATGAATCCCGTGAACGACTCCTGCGTGTGAATCGTCATGACGATGGTCCCTTCCTGGCATCGGCGGCCCCCAGGGCGGGGCCGCTCTTGTCAGTCAGGTGCGTCAGGGCTCTCCTGCGGTCGCCGCCGCAGCCGTTCCTCGATCCCGGTGCGGTCGGCGCGGAGCCGGGTGGCGTCGGGCCGGTCGGTCCATGTCCGCATCCGGGTGACGATGGGCGGCGCGGAGCGCAGCAGCACGAGCGCGGTCCCGAACGGCAGGGTGCGGATCGCGTCGGGCGGCATGACCGGCACCCGCCGGATCGAGCGTTGCGCGGAGCGGGACCCGTGATCGCCGACCGTGGTGGAGTCGATCACCTCGTCCCGTTCGCCGGTGAGCGTGGTCAGGTCGTGGAGGTCTTTCGAGTTGGAGGCCCCGCCGAGGATGATCTTGACGATGCTGGCGTCCCAGATCGCGCCGGCCGCGTTCTCCGACCACTTCTCCCGCGCTTGGGCGAGCGACTGGAGCACCGGCATCGTCGTGATCCCGGTGCCGCCTCCCTCAGCCATCAGCGTCGGCAAGGACGGCAGGGGTGCGAGATTGCCGACCTCATCGAGCGCAAGTAGCAGCGGCGGGTCGAGGCGTGCACCGGGGCTGTGGGCGGCGATGCGGCGGGCGGCTTCCACGAGGTCTTCCACGAACGCCGCGACCAATGCTGCGGAGTTGTTCGCCCCGGCCCCGGTCGCCAGCAGGTAGAGGGTTCCTTTGGCTCGGAGGAATGCTTCGGGGTCGAAGTTCTCACCGGCTCGCGGCGAGACGGCATCGAGTACGCGAGGGTCGGCGAGGGCGGCGAGAGCGAGGGAGACGCCTTGCCAGATGGAGTCGCGGGTGCGGGGGTCGGAGTCGATCATCGCCTGTAACGACTCCGACCACCCGACAGCCGCGTTCTGGTTGGCGGTTAGGATCGCCACCGCATCCGCGGCAGCGGACGGGTCGAGGGTCCAGCGGAACAGCTCGCCGGGCGGTCGGTGATCGAGCGCGGCGGCGTGCAGGAGCGATTGGAGCGCGGTGCGGGTTTTGCCTTCCCAGAACCTGCCGCCTTCGACACCGCCGGCGGACAGGCCGGTGCCGGCGGCAAGGCCGGTGGCACGGATCATCGCGGTCAGCGGGTCCTCGCACCCCCGGATCGGCGACCAGCGCAGCCCCGCCGGGACACCCTCGGCGAGGTGCTGCGGGTCGAACACCGCAACCGGGCCGATGCGTTCACGGGCACGGAGGGTCGCGGTGAGGTTGTCCGGCCGGGTGCTGGTGGTGACGACCGCGCCGGGCGCGTCGAGGATGGCGTTGATGACGATGTGGGCGCCCTTCCCAGAGCGCGGCGGCCCGATGAGGAGGATGGAGTCCTCGACCGAGGCCCAGACGCTTTTGCCGCGTGAGGCGCCGATCCGGTAACCGATGTCCTCCGCGCAGGGCTTGTCGAGCGAGGGCCGCAGGTGCCCGCCCCGCCGCAGCAGCGCGGTCTCGGAGGCGGCTTTGGCGACTTCGCTGCGGGTGGCGATCCCGGCGATCCGGTACGGGTCGGCCTTGACCTGGCGGCCGTGGTCGCGCAGCAGCCGCCACACCCACCAACCCACCGCCCCGGCTCCCAGGATGAGGACGGCGGCGGTTGTCCAGTACGCGACGACGTTCAGCCCTGGCGCATCGAGAGCGCCCGCCGGGTCGCCAGGGTTCAGCAGCACGCCCAGGCCGGCTTCGACACCGCCGGCGGGTGGGGATGTGCCGGTGATCCAGGCGGCGACCGACCCGGCGCCGCGGAGGATGCCGGCCAGGAGCGCGGCGCCGATGAGGAGGGCAATGCCGAGGTTGCTGAGCTCGTCTCCGAGCGACCCGGCCGGGCGCGGAGTGCTCATTCGGGGTGCCCGATGGTGAGGGTGCCGGAGACGCGGCCGAGCAAGATGACCTCACGGGTCGGACTCGATGCTGCTTGTTCGGCGGTGAGCAGGGCACGCATGGTCCCGTCTGGGGCTGCGTCACCGTGGACAATGACGATGGCGACGGCGACATCCTCGCCAGGCACGAACCCCTCCCCGTGCAACGTGACCAGCTCCGGCATCGCTTGTCGTGCGGGCGATTCCTGGGCAAGGGCTGGTTGGGGGCGGCGGCGTGTGCTGGGGGTGATGATGTCGGTGAACACGGTCCCGTCCGCCTCACGCACCTCGACCCGCACTGGCGACCGGCGCTGGTCGGTGAGTTGATCGAGGACGCGGGCGAAGTCCTCCCGCCGCCACGCGGGTGCGAACGGCTCCGGCTCATACGGTGCCCCGTCGACGGTGACCGTCATCCTTCCGTCAGAGGCAATGTCCATGACGACGTGCGGCAACACCACAGGCACGGCGTCGTCTCGGTGTTCGGGTTCGCCGGTGGTGCGCTTGTAGCGGGGGCGGGTCATCAGGATTCCTGCCGATCGTTCGAGAATCCCGAAGAACCGTCGAGATTCGTGAACTCGCGGGAATCTGCGGTCATGCGGGTGGTGGTGTCGAATGCGGCGAGCTCGGCAGGGTGGAGCTGGTGCTGTACGACGAAGGAGCGGTCCTTGATCCGCCAGAGTCCTTGCCCGGTGCCGAGGCCGGGTAGGAGCTTCTGTTCGGTGCCGGTCAGGCCGAGGGCGGTGGCGGTGGAGCCGAGCTGATCGGCTTCCTGCCGGTAGACGATCCGGGTCTCCGCGTTCGCCAGCAGACTCGATGCGAGAGCCCTCATCGCGGAACCTTGATCGCCGACGTTGTCGAGGTCGGAGAGCTTGTGGAAGATGAGCATGTTCGCGATGCCGAAATGGCGGGCGAGCCGCCATTGCGCGTCCATCCGCCGCAAGAGGCTGGGGTAGGCCATCAGGCGCCACGCTTCGTCGTAGATCACCCACCGTTGCCCGCCGTTCGGGTCCGACAGCGCCGATTCCATCCACGCACTGGAGCAGGTCATCAGCACGGAGATGAGCGTGGAGTTCTCCGCGACACGGGACAGATCCAACGACACCATCGGCAGCGACGGATCGAACCTCACCGTGGAGGGACCGTCGAACAGTCCCTGGAGGTCACCGGCGACGAGGCGGCGCAGCGCGTGGCCGACCAGGCGGCCGTCCTCGGCAAGACGTCGGTCCTCATCATCGGCGGGGCTGGGGGCCAGGATACGGTCGACAACCATCGGCAGGATCGGCACCTCCGCCGACCGCACCGCATCCCGCAGGGCGAGGTCGATCGCGGTGTGCTCCAACGGCGACAGCACACGATCCAGCACCGTCTCCGCCAGCGCCCCGATGAGGTCGCGGCGGCGGGAGGCAACCTGCATCGCCCACTCCGCGTCGGAGACGGCGGAGGGCCGGTGTCCCTCGTCCAGCGGGTTGAGCCGGTTCGATAGCCCGTGGCCGAGAACGATCGCTTTCCCGCCGACCGCTTCGGCGACGGCGGTGTGCTCGCCCTTGGGGTCGCCGGGGACGTAGACGCGCCGCCCGAACGGGAGCGAGCGGGTGTAGAGGGACTTCGCCAGGGAGGACTTGCCGGAGCCGACAATCCCTGCGAGAACGACGTTGGGGGCGGTGATGAGGCCTTGCTGGTAGAGCACCCACGGGTCGTAGACGAACGACCCACCGGAGTAGAGGTCCTGGCCGACGAATACGCCCGCCGAGCCGAGGCCCCCTTCGGCGAGGAATGGATATTGCCCGGCGAGGGTCGCGGAGGTGTCCTGGTGCTTCGGAAGCCGCAACCGCCCCGGTGTCCGCAACGCGGCAGGACCGGACTCGCCGGCGGCCGGCAGGTACGTCGTTGCGCGCTTTTCTGCTTGCTCGGCTTCCCATCTGGCTTTCGCCTCCGCCTTCCGTGTGTCGCGGGCGGTGGTCTCTATCCGGGTAGCGGCCTGCTGGCGAGCTTTGCGGTTCCGTCGCCGCTCACCTTCCGGGCCGACCAGCACCGCCGTGTGCAGACGGCCCTCATCCTTTCCGGTCACAGCGCCAACCCCCGCCCGTGCGAGGCGGATGCGCCCGGCCGGCGGGCGAACCAATCCGTCGCCTCCGAACGCGCCGCCCGCACCGGCGCCCGTTCGACCGTCCGCCGTGCCGGAGCCGGAGTGGGCGCGGCCGTGTCGATGTTCAGTAGCGCTGGGTCCCGTACGGCGTCGTGGATGCGAAGCAGCGAGACGTGGCCGAGGAAGGGACTGTACGTGAGGGTGTAGACATCCCCGGTGGCGGTGCGGTCCAGGGCGCCGGTCGGGGGCTGGTCGTAGACGTACCCGTTCTCGAGCGCAGCCTGGGTCGTCTCCTCCCCGAAATCCCACTGCGCCAGATGCTCGATCGCCGCGTCCGTCCCGTCTCGTTCGATGATGTCCAGCACCGGGTCTGCTTCCTCGCCTTGGAGGAACACGACACTGACCCACCGCCTGCCGCCCTGCTTCTCGGGGAGGTCCGGGTCGCGGTCGATCAGCTCGATTAGGGTGTCGGGGTGCTGACGGGCGGCATCGGTCACCCAGTCCGGGAACGCCCCGTCGTTGTCGGTGCGCTGGCCGGGATGGTCGATCGCGAACTGGCGTGCGTCGCCTGCGGCGGAGAGGAACACCGCGAGCTCGCGCAGCGCCCGCTCGGGTGAGACGGGGGCGCCCGTGCCGGTGAACAGGTCCCGTCCCTCGATCGACTGCCCGGTGGCCGGGTTCTCGATGCGGTACGCGTACCGCTGATGCTCGCCCAATGGTTCGTCCGGCCACACCGTCAACCTCAGCTCACCCGCCTGCACCGTGGTGCGCGTCGCGCCGGTCGTGTCGAGGGGTTCGGGTGCGGGGTGCCAGGCGATTCGCCCGGACTGCGACATCGCCGCATCGACCCGGTCATGGACCGTGTCCAGCAGGGTGCCGGCCTGGTGCAGCTCATCCGCCGCCGCAAGCGCCGCCGTCGCCCCGGCGGGCTGGCTGCCCGCGTCGGTGTGCGCGCGGGACCGGGCCTCGATGTGGGCGGCGGCGAGCTGGTCGAGCACCTGCCGCAGCGACCGCACCCCGGCCAGCAGTTCCCCGAGCACCGGGTACGTCTCGGCGGGGTCGTCGAAGGTGCGGGTGGCGTGGGCGAGGCCGCGGAGCGCAGCGGATGCCTCCATCGCGTCCTCCACGGGGTTGTCGAAGGTCGGCATGATCGGGACTCCTCACAAGGGAACGGTTGATGGCGGGATGGGTCAGACCGGGCGGCACAGCGGTAACGCGGTCGCGGTGAACGCCTGGGCTTGCTGGCCGACGAGGCGGCGGGTCTCGCAGGAGGCTTGGATCGCGGCCTGCTCGACTGCGGCCACCGCGGCGTCGAGCTCGTCCACGGTCGGTGCGGAGACGGAGACGAGGCCGGAGACACGGAGGACGCCGTGCCCGGCGGTCAGGTCCGCCTCCTGTTGCAGCACGTCGTCGAGCTCCGCGCTGGAGGCGGCATCCTCGATCTGTCCGATCTTGCGGCGTTGGGCGGCGTCGGAGATGAGTTCGGTCTTCTTCTTCCGCAGGTCCCTCGCGGCCTGGTCGGCGCGTACCGGGGTGTAGTGCAGGGCGAGGGTGCGGAGGATGCCGTTGGACAGCACGAGCGAGGCAAAGAACCCTGGGTAGACCTGGGAGCGGGGCCATTCAGTGATCCACAACACCGCATGGAAGGCACTGTCGGATCGCAGGCGGTCCCAGGTCTCGGTGACCGCCACCGGCCCGGCGGTGGCAAGATCGCGGCCGAGGTCGCCGTGGCGTTCCAGGGCGGGGGCTGCCGCCGGGTCGTACGCTCCGCGGAGGATGACGGCGACCTCGCCAGGGGTGAGCCACCCGGTCGAGGTGAGCTCTGCCGCGCGGAGCGCCGTGCTCAGGGTGGTCATCTCCTGCCGCAGCACGGCCGCAGCGCCGCGTATGCCGCCGCCGGAGGTTCTGATCTGCCGGGCGCTGTTCTTCATGTCCAGGGCGAGGCTGATCGTGGTCGCGTGGCGTTCCCCGGCGGGGCCGGCACGGTCGATGAGCTCCTGGTAGGTGGTCGCGGCCCAGGAGCCGTCGTCGGTGCCGTGGGTGCGCCACCACTCCGCCAACCCCGTCCCCGAATCCGGCAACGTCCGCTCAGACACCTGAATCCGCGCGATCCGCCCGGACCGGCACGCGGCGGCGAGCACGCGGCCCCACCCTGCGACGCGGCGTTGCTGCTCGCCGGGGTCCAGGAGCACGAACGCCGGGTGGGAGACGCCGAGGATGACGGTGAGGGTCTGCGCGTGGGGGTCGTGGACCATCGCCGCCCCCGTCTCCGGGTCTTCCCATTCACGCAGCGGCGCCGCGTCCCCGGGCAGGGCGAGGGTGTCGGCCGGCCGGGGCTTGATGACGCGGCGCCGGTAGATGAGCTGGCCTAGGTAGGTGCGGGCGGCCCAGCGGGTCAGGATCGGCACCCACTCGATCAGCTTCCTGCCCCCTGCCGGGATCACGGCGAGGAGGGCGGCGCCAGCCCAGACCGGGGACGTCCAGGCCAGACCCATGCCACCGCTGGTGTAGAGGGAGGCGACGACGGTGAGGATCGCGATGCCGAGGACGATCAGTTGCGGCAACGACAAGCCCAACAGGATGCCCCGTCGGGTGAGGCGGGAGAACTGCACCGGCGATAACGGGTACTCGGTGTGCGTGGAGGCCATTGGCTCATTCCTTCCTGGACGGCTTCGAGGACGGAGGCGGCGGCGGGTCCGACCCCCGCGATGGCGACGAGGGCGCAGCGGGCGGCGTCGAAGGTGCCGGACGTGACGACGGTGTGCCTTGCGCGGGCGGGACCGGCGGCGGAGTGCTCTGCTCGGCCGCAGCCCCGGCATGGTTCTCCGCGGCACCGCCGACAGCGGCACCGGCCTTCGGTCCGGCGGTCGCGGCACCCTTGACCACCGCACCGCCGACGACCACCGCCGTACCGACAGGCCCCGCGGCCGCACCAGCACCCGCGCTGGCCCCCGCCCCCGCCCCCGCTCCGGCTCCGGCGCCTGCTCCGCCGGATGACGCGGCAGCGCCCCCGGCAGTTCCGGTCGCCCCGGCACCGCCCGATGCCGCCGGGCCACCCGCAGGCGGCGGCATCGGCCCACCCCCTCCGACGCTTCCGCCCCTGGGCTTGCCGCCGGTATCACTACCGCCGTCGAGGACCTTCTTCGCACTGTCACCCTTGGGTGCGGACGGCACCGGAACCGGGCGATTCAATGCGGACTTCGCCTCCTGCTCGCTGGACATGGCGTGGTACATATCGAACCCGACGAAGGACAGGAACTTGTAGGTGATGTACGGCGCGAACGCGGCGACGAACATCAGCACCACCCCGGCAATCGGGTCGCTGATAGAGGCGAGGCCCGCTTCGATGGGGGCGGAGACTTGCCCGATCGCGACGAGGAAGATCACGACGAGGACGAGCTTGGAGAAGATGAGGGCGATCACGAACGCCGCCCACTTGGCGAACCAGCCCTTGGTCGCATCCCATGTCGCCCCGGCCAGGGCGACGGGGCCAAACACGATCGCGACCAGCAGCAGCGCCTTGCGGATGAGGAGGCTGAACCAGACGATCGCGGCCGCACTGATGGCGAGCCCGGCGAGGAAGATGGTCAGGATCGCGCCGACACCGGGAGCAGCGATGTTGATCCCGGCAAGTCCCGTGGCGAGGAGCCCGATCTGGGTCCCCATTCCTTCCATCGTGTTGCCGGTGGCCTGCACGATCCCCACGCAGAGCTGATCGGTCACTTCCAGCAGCAGCGCGGTCAGGGTGATGACGAGGAACGACCCGAGGACGGACTTGGCAAGTCCCAGGGCGGCGCGGGACAGGGCGGTGGGGTCGCGATGGATGAGGCCGGTGATGAGTTGGAGGCAGAAGAACACGAGCATCACAAAGACCGCGACGCCGAACAGAACGTTGTAGACGCCGACATACTCAGGACTGGTGACGTCGACCAGGGTGGTGGTGTCGAACACGGTCCAGACCGCCTCGAACAACCAGGCAGCCGCGCCGGCCATCGCCTGGCCCAGCCAGTCGAACGGGGCCGCGATCAACGACGCCGTGCCCTCGCCCACGGCGTCGCACACGGCGGAGATGACCGGGACATCGCACACGCTCACCGCACCCACCCCCACGGGAGGCGCGTTGCCGGGGTGGTCATCAGACGGCCTGCCCGACGCCCCAGAAGAAGTTGATGAGCGTCACCGCGGCACCACAGATGATCGCCGCACCGCAGGACACGAGACGCCGACTTTGCCGCGGCTGGCGAGGTGCGGGTTGGAGGAGTTCGCGCCGAACCCCCATACGATCGCCGAGATGATGAGGGCAAGGACCGAGAGGATCAGGCCGACGGTCATGACGGCGCCGACGATGATGCGTAGCTGCTCGATGCCGGGAAGACCAGAGCTGTTGGGGTCGATGTCGATCACGGGGATGCTCCTGACTGTTCGCGAGACGTGTTCTCGGCTGTCAGGTGCACCCCGCCACCCAGCGACAGGCGGATAGCCTGGGCTGGTGGAAATCGTTCTGGCCGCCAGCGCCGTCATCACCGACGACGCGGGACGTGTGCTGCTCGTGCTGCGTGGCACCGAGCCGGAGAAGGGCCGCTGGTCGATCCCCGGCGGCAGCGTCGAGCCCGGCGAAACCCTGGCTGAGGCGGCCGCGCGGGAGGCGTTCGAGGAGACTGGGCTGCGGGTGTCGGTGGGGCGTGAGCTGTGGTGCGTGACGATCCCGGCCGGCGAGGGGCGGGTGTTCGAGGTGCACGACTTCGCCGCCACCGTCACCGGCGGCGAGCTGGCATCGGGCGACGACGCGGACGATGCCCGCTGGGTCGCCGCCGCCGAGCTCGACCAGCTCCCGGTGACGGCGAACCTTGCCGACTATCTGCGCGGCGCCGGCATCCTCACCTGACTCCGGCTGGTCAGAGCTGTTCGCCGACGCCGAGGAGGAAGTTCGCCCAGGCCACGCCGGCGCCGGCGAGCGCGGCGGCGCCGACCGAGACGAGCAAGCCGGTGCGGGCCTTTGTCGCGGCCTGGTAGTTGCCGCTGGATGAGGCGACCGCCCACACGATCGCGCAGACGATGAGCATGAGCGCGGCGATGATGAGGACGAACATCAGCAGCGCCCCGACGATGGAGCGCAGCTCTGCGGCACCGCCGACGCCGCCGAAGTCGGGAAACACGTCCATCAGGCCCCACCGCCCGCGGTGCAGGTCGCGAGGGTGGTGTCCCCGCCGGTGACGCCTTCCGCATTGTGGTCGGCGAGCCAGGCGGTGGCGTCGACGGCGGGCTGCCCTTGCCCGCCGGGGTGGATTTCCAGGTGCAGGTGGGGTCCGGTGGAGCGGCCGGACGAGCCTACATCTCCGATGTGCTGGCCCGCGGTCACGGTCTGCCCTTCGGTGACGTGGATGCCGGTCTCCCACATATGCGCGTAGTACGACGCGACCCGCTCGCCCCGGACGGTGTGCTCGATGATGACCAGCCCGCCGAAGCCGCCGCTGTAGCCGGCGTGCACGACCACCCCGTCCGCGATGGCGAGGATCGGGGTGCCGTCCGCGGCGGCAAGGTCGGACCCTGCGTGGAAGGCGCGTTCCCCGGTGAACGGGTCGGTGCGCCACCCGAAGCTGTCGGTGTCCACCCACGTCCCTTCGGGAAGCGGGAACACGATGCGCGTCGTCTCCGGCACGATCGGCGCCCCGCCGCCTCCTCCGCCGGTGGGCGCAGGGCGGGTTAGGGCGGCGAGGATCGCCTCGGCCACCGGCTGGTAGTTCTGGTAGCGGTCCGGGTAGGCGGATACCTCGACGGCCTGGGCGGCTTCGCCGGGGTCCATCTGCTGCCAGCCGGGAATGTCCAGCAGCCCCCGCGGGGAGGGGTGGTTCGGGCCGGTCTCGCCGCCGTAGAACGCTCTGGCCTGATAGGTCGAGTCCATCAGCTCGGCGACGGTGCCCCACCCAGCGGCGGGACGCATCTGGAACAGGCCCAAGGAGTCGTGATCGGACCCGTTGCCATCGTTCGGGAAGTCGCCGGACTCCGGGTAAGTGCCGGTGTTGGCGAGCATCCGCAGCGTGGACTCCGTGAGGGCGGCCATGAGCGCGATCACCACGCCGGGACGGCCGACACCGCTGGTCTGCCCGCCGACCGTGATGATCGTCGCGGCGTGGGTGAGCTGGGTCCGGTTCAGCGTGACCGTCTGCCTGTTGCGCGTCGTCGCGGTCAGCGACTCCGGGATCGGCCCCACAGCGAGGGAGCCCGGTGCGCATGCGGTCATCGCAGGATTGACCACGGCCGCCACCCCGACAAGCACGACCGAGGGGGCGAAGAACAGCAGGGCGACCGCGAGAGCGGCGAGCTTCTTCCACACAACAACCACCTGCTCTCAACGGAGGGGGTTGTCGAGTTGGGACAGGCGCAGTAGCTCACAGGTCGTGCCGGTGATGCCGCGGCCTGTGACCGCCGGGGTGCAGACGATGAACACCGTGAACGACACCGGCCGGGACGCCTCCACAGGTTCGGTGTCCCAGGTGCCGTCCCGGTGCCGGGTGCCGTCAATGGTGTACGCGACGGTGCCTGCGGGAATCTGGCCTGGTGCGGCCTGCGCGACCGCGGTCTCCCACGCTTCCGGGATGACCGCGGTATCGACGATGAGCCATTGGCGGGTCTGGTACTGACGGAGCTGCCCCCACGCCTCCACACTCGGCAGATACGCCCGCACATCCCCCGCCAGCGCGGCAGCCTCCTCATCTGCGGCGACATCCGCAAGCATCTGCGCGTAGTCCATCGGGCCATCACCGGTAGTGGTGTCCCAGGTGAACAGCGCGCTGGCGACCGCGCGGGCGAACGCCTCCGGGCCGCCGACCTGCGGCACCGCCACCGGCCCCTCACCGGACGGCCCGGCCGGCGGGGCGGTCACGGTGGAACTCGGTGTGTCGGCGGGAGTGGAGTCGGTGCGGGGTGCGGGGCCGCGCAGCAGCCCGTAGATGCCGACACCGACCAGCAGGAGCAGCACGAGCCCGCCCGCGATCGTGGCGATCAGCAGACGACGACGGCCGCGATCAGCGAGGGTGGCGGGGTCCATGCGGGTCCTCCCAAGAGGCGACAGGTAGGTGGTCGCCGGGAAGGTGCACACACGCCCCCACGAAGCGGTGGTCAGGCGATGTGCTCGCTGCGTTCCTGCGCCCGGCGGGCAGCGCGGGCGGTATCGGCGAACGCGATCGTGCCGGTGACGGTCTGCTCGAACCGTGACCATTGCTCCTCGGTCAACGCCGGGCCAACCTCGTCCGGGTCATGGTGCAGCCACCATCCGGCCATGTCGTCCCAGATCGCGACGAACACGGTCAGCGGGAACGGCACCGGCTCACCCTGATCCTCGACCGCGGTCAGCGCGGGGCGCGGGGGTTTCCGGCCGGTCTTCTTCGCGGCCTTCACGCGGGCGAGCGCGGCCTGCGCCAACTCGTCCAGCTCCACCGCCCGCGCCTCACGCTCCGCCGCCCGCACCTGGACGGCCTCGGCGCGGGCCTGCTCGCGCACATCAGCGGGCAGGGTGGGGTCGGCGGCGACCTGGTCGAGCTCGGCGAGGGAGAGTTCGGCGTTGACGCGCAGGTGGGAGGGGTAGACGCCTCCGCCGGCCTTGATCCGCTCGACCTCCTCCGCCGCGCGAGTGCGCACGGACTCGGGCTGGGATTCGTCGGCGGCGAGGTGTTCGAGTCGGCCGATGCGCTCCAACGTGGTGTGCGAGTCGCGGCCGGTGACCATCTGCGCAGCCTGCACGGCGGCCTCACCGGGGGTGGTTTCCCACGGTGCCGTTAACTTAACGGGACCGTCTTCTCCGGCCTCGTCGGCGGCGTGGAAGCGGGTGGCCTCCTGGCGGCGTGCCGCGTCTTCGGCGAGCAGGGTCTTGAGTTCGCGGTAGAGGCCGGCGGCCTCGAACTGGGTCAGTGGCTTGTGCAGCAGGTTGTCGTCCTGCTCCGCGAGGAGCTGCCCGAGCCGGTCCGAGACACCACTGCGGACCCACACCTTGACGGTCTTCCACCCGAGCAGCTTGATCGCCGCCAGGCGGCGAGCACCGCAGATGAGGTGCCCGTCGAGGGTGATCGTGATCGGTTGCAGCAGGCCGTTGCGCCGGATCGACTCGACCATCGCGGTCAGGTCGCCGTAGTCCTGCCGGTGCCGGCGTCCGACACCGATGGAGTCCACAGCCCGCTCCAGCTCGATGTGCCCATCCTGCGGAGTGCTCACGGGTGATCAGCTCCGCTATCGGGGGCGGCAAGGCCCGCGGTCAGCACGAGGTCATTGTCACGCCATAGCGCTCGCAACGGCTCGCCGATCAGAAGCCGCACCACCAGGCCACGCCCGGCGTTGGTGTGTGCAAGGGAGGGGTCGGGGTTGCCGAGCACAACCCGCAGCAGCGTCGTCCAGGAGGTTCCGGGCAGGTCCAGGAGGGCGCGGGCTTGCCGGTCGCGGCGCAGGACCTCGAAGGCCGACGCTCGCGACACGGATTCGGCAAGCCGCCCGGTGATGTACTCCACCCCGGCCCGCGCGGTCTCCGGCGCCCAACCGACGCGGCTGAGGAACGCGATCGTGTCCTCCACCGCCGAGCCCACGTTCATCGTCCGCTCCAGCAGCAGCTCCTCGTCCTCGCCGAGCACGTCCTCCTCGTCGTCGGTGAAGGGGTCGACGTGGAACGCGGGGTGGTAGTCGGGCAGCGGGTTCTCCCGGTCGCTGAACCGCTCCGCGTCATGGAACACCGAATAGCGGGGCCGGCGCGCCTGGTGCACGGAGCACAGTAGGCCGTTGCCGCGCTCCTCACCGATGCAGGTCACCTGCACCGCACGGGTCACCACCGCCCACGGGTCATCCGCCCGACGAGTCGCAGCTCCCCGCATCGCCTCGAACGCCGCAGAGGCAGCCTCCCACGGGTCCAGGCCGTGCTTGCGAGCCAGGGCGGCGTACTTGTCGGCCGCGTGCCGCATCAGCGCGGCAGCCTCCGGGTCGTTCCGCCACGCGCCCTTGCCGGCCTCATGGAGTCTGTTGAGGAGCGCGCGTAGCGCCTCCGAGTCCTCGAACCAAGCCCGCTCCTGGTCGCGGGTGCTTGCCTTTGTCATTCCGGCACCTCCTGAACAGCAGGTGCGCACACGTCCCCCAGCCGTGGGGCTCGCCGGTGCATGAGGGACGCGCATGGCTCAGGTCACCCCAACCCGATCCCGGACCGTGACACCCACGAATGCCGCTCACCAGCCCCGCGGCCGAACGCGGTCACCGGCAACAACTTCCGTGCCCGCTCGCTCACAACCCGCACGCCCGAGCGCGCGATCGTGCGGGTGCCCCGGTATGTCTGACCGGGCGCGCGGCGGGTGCGGCGGGCGAGCTCGGCTTGGAAGTCGATGCCTTGCCCGGCGACCCTGCCCATCCGCGAGGCCAGCAGATCGGACGGGCGCACCCACACCACCCCCGACCTACGCTTCCCCGCCTCCGCCGCATCGGGCATCTTTTGCGTCGCCGCGGACGGGTCGCCGTGGCGAGCCAGTTCAGACACCTCCCCGTCACCGCTCGGATGTGCCTCGTCGGGCGCCTCGGATTCCTCCCGGCGGCTTGCGGGATGCTCTGCGAGCCGGGCGGTGCGTTGTTCGTCGTCGTTCATGTCGTTTCCTCCGTGTCGGGGCCGGTCAGGACGGGCCGGGCGAACCAGCGTCCGACCGTGGACGGGTGCACTCCGAGGTGGCGGGCGATCTGCTTGTTCGACCAGCCCTTCCTCCTCCCGCAGCACCACCGCCACCTCACGACCCACCGGTGCGGGCCCCATCGGGATCGGTGACGCGGCAACCGTCGACGTCTCCTCGCCTGACTCGCGCGACGGCTCGGGCTCGGGTGCGGGGAGGGGGCGGGTGAGGATCACGGTGAGGTGGGTGATCGCCAGTAGCACCAGCGGCGGCACCGCCGCCACCGACGCGGCGAGCACACCGGGCACGTCGGCGTCGGCGGCGACGACGGCATGGATCGCGTTCGCGGTCACCGACACCACCGCACCGGCGGCCAGCAGCGCCCACGGATACCAGGCGGAACGTTGCCCCGCGAGCGCGACAACGGAGACCGTTGAGACGACGATGATGCCGTCCACGATGAATGGCCACGCCCACGCCTGCCCCGCATCCACCCCAGAGCGGCGGGCAAGATCAGCGAGAGCGGTGAACGAGAGCCAGAACGCGCCAGCGGCGATGAGCACCGTCCCGGCCACCGCGGTCGCCACTGCGACCCGGCCACCCCACGTTGTCGTCGCCGGGTTCACGAGAGCACCCGACTCTCGAGCCGCATCGTCTGGCGCGGCACTTCGCGCTGTATTGCCGGCGCGGAGGCGGGGTGGATGTGGGTGGCGCGGTAGGCGGAGCGAATCGTGGTCGTGACTTCCCGCGGCGACAACCCAGAGTGCTCGGCAGCCGGGGCGAGGGCGTCGACCATCTCAGGCAAGGACATGCCGGCTTCTGCGAGGCGGCAGGATGCCCAGAACAGGCCCCGGTTGCGTTCGCCTTCGCCGCGTTGCGCGACCCAGGCCGCCAGCCGGCTGGCATCCCTTGGAGCCGGTCCGGTGCGCCCGACGTGTCGTGGATCAGGGCGCGGGTCCAGGAAGTCCCGCAACGCTCCCGCGTCCACCGGGCACGGAAGCTCTTGCGAGCCGCCGACCAGCGCATACGAGACGCGCCGATCACCGGTGGCGATCACGGAGGGCGGGACAATGACATAGCCGCCGTCACCGCGGAAGTCGACTCGTGCCCGCGCGGCCTGCCACGAGGGCTGCGGACGGTCCGGATCGGCCGGATAGTAGGCGTGCATCCCACCCGAAGGAGTCCGCACCAACGCCACCCACCCCTCGACCAGGCCGGCACGGCGGGCGCGACCGAACGCACCGAACCCGTGCCCCTCTGCCTTCCGATCCACATCGACGACATCCATCCCAGACACGGCACCGGTCGGAACACCGATGTTCGCGGACGGCCACCGCCGCCACCACCCCGCAACCCGGCCGGCGTCAGTAGTCGCGTCGCGGAAACCGTGCTCGATCCGGGGCCGCTTACCGCCCGGCACGCACGGGAACACCGGTACCCCCGCCTCCGCGAACCGTGCCGCAGCAATCGCCGGCGGGAGGCCGGCGACCTGGGCGAACAACTCTGCCGGGCTCATCACAGACTCCTCACCGCGGCATCCGCCGAGCGAGATGCCCGCGACGGCTCCACCGGTGGCGGCGTAGTGCGTTCTGCTCGCGGGATGTGTTCGGCTCTGGCAGTGTCACGGGTGAGGCCGGGTGGGTCACCGGTACCGACCTGGGCCGTCGGGAGAGCGTCGAGGATCGCCCCGGCGATCTTGCGGACACGCTCCCCAGTGGCCTGCACTACCTCGGCCGGGTCCTTGTCCTTCACCGTGCCCGCCCAGCCGGAGACATAGGGGATCGTGTAGGCGGTGGTGTCCATGCCATGTGCGGCACCGATCATCAACGCCACCGACTCCGCCTCCACTTCACCTACGCCGCGATGCCTTGTCGCGTCCGGGTTATTGGGGCCGTGCAGCCTCACATGCGCGAGCTCGTGAACGAGAGTCTTCACCTGCGCGGCATCACCCATGTTCGTCCGCACCGCGACCGTCCGATTGGTGTAGTCGGTCAGGCCGTTCGCGCCACCGATCTCGCTCTCGTGCTCGACCCGCAACACCGCGAACCCCTCCGCCTCCACCAGGCCCGCCAGCCCGTCCCAGAGACCCGCGGGGGCATCGCCCTCCAGCAGGACCGGCGACGGACGCTCCGGGACCGGAGCGCCGGCAGTCTGGGAGACATCCCACACATAGGCGGACTTCCCGCCGACCATCCGGGAGCGCATCAACTCACCCGGCTTCGGCTTCTCGAATCGGCCCAGCCGCCGCCACGACGACACATCCTGCGGAGTCGAGGACGCAAAACTGCCCATCACCGGAGCGAAGATCATGTACCCCGGCTGGCCCTTCTCCACCTGCCTGCCGAGCGTCTGCCATTGCTTGTACCCTGCGATATACGACGGCTCCGCCGCTTGCACGCGCCCCTGCTCGAAGGCGTCGAGGTGCTGGGCGAAGATCATTAGCGTGTTGCGGAACGAGCGCGCCCGGAACCGGGCAGCGAACTCCAGAGCGCGCTTCCAGTCCTCACCGGAGACGAGCTGGTTGACCGCAGTCGACAGCCGCTCGTGGAGCTGTTCGAGCTTCGCGTCGCGTGTGGCCCGTCTCTCCTCGTCCGTCGCCATCATGAATCTCCTCCCGGCGGGGCCCACGGCGCGTGCCGGTGACCCTTGCGACCATGAGGTGCGCCGGGATCTTCATGAGAGTCAGCCGAGCTTCGGGAAATCCCGTCAACAAGGACGGCTCCACGGTGAGCCTTGCGTATGGGTCTACTCACTACCAGGTTCGAGTGGCCGCTGGACCCTCACGCCTTCTCTTGCAACGATCAGCCCCCCATTGCGCGACGAACAGCGCACGTTAGCGTCGATTCTGGGCGTCGCCGAGAAGTGATCAGCGATGCGCGACGCGATATTCCGATGGACTCATGCTGTATCTGGCTCGAAACCACCGCGCCGCGACACGTGGATCATTCCACCCGCAGCGCTGAGCAATCTCGCGAACGCCGAGTTCGGAATGAAGCAAAAACTGAGCGAACTTCTCGGTACGTATTTGGTTCAATGTACGCATGGGTGAATCCAGACCCCCACCGGAGAACAGGCGGCACAACTGAGAACGTGAGAGGTGCGCGCGACGCGCCAGATCCGCTAATGTCCATGGTTCTTGCGGTGCATCCGCCATCGCCCGTAGCAAGGACATGACACGGTCGGTGGCCGCGCCTGGAAGCGCTATTCTCTGCGCACCCAAGTCAGAGGGTTTGTAGTTGGCTAGGAGTGCGGGAAGCGTGAGCTCTGTGATCCTTGCCAGACCGGCGACGGTCCGGACGGCTGCCACTTCCACCGAGTGAGGCTGATGATCCCACAACCGTCCAACTTCTCGCCAGATGACGGAAGTCTCGTGGACTATGCCTTGACCTAGATCTAGTACTAGCGCTGAACCGTCCCAGTTTGACGGATGCGCTCCTGGCCGGACGCGCTCGATGTCGGGAAGCTGCCACGACATCTGGCTTCGAAGAAATCTCTCGCTCATTCGAACGATCAGGGTCGCAAGCGGGACATGTGGAGATAAGAGATACGTCTGGCGCTCGCCGAGCGCGATGGCCTGGCCTGCCCACACAGTGATCGTCTTTGATGAAGTTTGAATATATCCGCTGCCGCGTTTCACCAGGATGATCTTCGCAGTCTCTAGGGGGCCGAAGCGCGTCGGCGCATCGAAGAGCGCATCCCGCACTGAAACCCGCGCCATCGGATATCCGAGCGCACAAGAACTCTGCCCGCTGGCGCGGGCATCGACCGTTCTCATCTAGATGCTGCTCGCCAACCCCGGCGGCAACTGTGTGAGCCGTGCATGCACGGCTCAGCCTTCCACGTTGTCGAGGCGGTATCCCATGCCTGGTTCAGTAATGATGTGGTTCGGCTTGGAGGGGTCTGTTTCGATTTTCCTGCGGAGTTGTGAGACGTAGAGGCGAAGGTAGCCGGTGTCTTCCGCGTGCTCGGTGCCCCAAATACTGGTGAGGAGTGTTTGTCGCGTGACGAGCTTGCCGGTGTTTCGGATGAGGATCTCGATCACTTGCCATTCGGTGGGCGTGAGGCGGATTTGTCGTCGTCCGGCGGGTGACTCCTTGGTGACGCTTCGTGCAGCAAGGTCGATGGTGACGTTGCCGAGCCGGACAGACGGCAGCGCTTCTTCTTGAGGGACGCGGCGGGTGAGCGCGCGAATACGGGCGAGAAGTTCGTCCACGGAGAAAGGTTTGGTGACGTAGTCGTCGGCGCCTGCGTCGAGTGCTTCGACTTTGTCAGATGCTCCCGCACGGCCGGAGACGACGAGAATGGGTGCTTGAGACCAGCCCCGGATGCCCTGGATGACTTCGATGCCATTGAGTTGTGGCATGCCAAGGTCGAGAAGATAAACGTCGGGGTGCTCGTCGATGGCCGCTCTGACGGCTTGAGCGCCGTCTGTGGCGGTCACGATCTCGTACCCCTTTGCGCTCAGGGTGATGCGGAGCGCGCGAAGGATCTGGGGGTCGTCGTCGGCGATGAGGATCTTCAAGCCTGTTCCTCCTGTGACGGGGATGATGTCGTGAGGTGGATCGGGATGGAGATCACCATGGTCAGGCCGCCGCCGGGTGTGTCTTCGGGAGTGAGTGTGCCGTGCATGGCTTCGATGAATCCTCGGGAGAGGGCGAGGCCGAGGCCGAGGCCACTGGTGTTGTCAGTGTCTCCGAGCCGTTGGAAGGGCAGGAAGATGTCGTCGTGCCTGTCGGGTGTGACTCCTGGGCCGTGATCGATGATCCGGATCTCCAGCCGTTGGTCGAAGGTGCTGGTGGTGACAGTTACCGGCTGGTCCGGTGGCGAGTACCTGGTGGCGTTGGCGAGCAGATTGACGATGACGCGCTGCAACAGGACGGGGTCCGCTTCTGCGGTGCTGTTTTCGTGGCCGAGCGCGAGGCGGATGTCTGACGGGCCGAGTTTCAACTCGTCGAGAGCGGGCGCGATCGCCTCGGCGGGGTCGGTGGGCATTGTGGTGAGGGTGAGAGCGCCAGCCTGGAGGCGACTCACATCGAGGAGGTCGCTGACGAGCGCGGCAAGTGCGGTGAGGCTGTCGTCCGCGGTGTCCAGGAGTTTCGCGCTTGTCTTCGGAGGAGAGCTTCTTTCCAGCCGCGCGGAGCCCACCGACCGCGGCGGATGCGGCGGCCAGGGGGCGCCGCAGGTCGTGACTCAATGCAGATAGGAGTGCGCCGCGGACGCGGTCGGAGGCGGCAATCGGCTCGATCTCCTCCGCGGTGGCGGTGAGTCTTTGATGTTCGAGAGCGGCGCTGATCTGGGCGGCGACGACGGTGAGGAGTCGACGTTCGGAGGCGGGAAGGTCGGCGCCGTGGAGTTCGAGACTGCCGCCTTCAGAGAGCAGGATGACGGTGTGATTGCCGTCGGCGACAGGTTCTCCGGCCGTGGCGATGACGCGGTCTGCGAGTGTGACGCGGACGCCGGGGAGGTGGAATGCCTCGCGGGTGCGGTCGACGAGTGCCTGGATTGCGTTGTCTCCGCGGAGCACACTTCCAGCGATGGTCTGGATGAGCTCGGATTCTGCGGCGGCGCGGCGGGCAGCTCGGGTGCGCCTGGGCTGCCCGGTCGACGACGAAGCTCACCAACGCGGCGATGGTGACGTAGAGGAGGAGCGCCAAGGCGTGCAGAGGGTCGGCGATGGTGATGGTGTGGAACGGCTCAATGAAGAAGAAGTCGAGTGTGATGCCGGAAAGTACCGCGGCGAACAGGGCGGGCCAGATGCCGCCGACGAGTGCGACGACAACAACGAGGAGTTGGTAGCTGAGGACGTCGCTCGTGATCGACTCATCAGATCGGAGGGTGACGAGAAGGGCGGTGAGTGCGGGGCCGCCCAGGAACGCGAGCAGAAATCCGAGAAGACGGCGTTTGAGGGTGAGCGCGCCGCCGATAGGGGGCAGGGTGAATCGTCCGCCAGCAGCGAAGTGGGTGACGATGTGGACGTCGATGTCGCCTGATTCTCGAATAGTCGTGGCACCGATGCCGGGGCCGGTGAGAGCTGCGGCGAGTCGTCCGCGTCGGCTGACGCCGAGAACGAGTTGGGTGGCGTTGAGGGATCGCGCGAATTCGACCAGAGCGGCAGGGATGTCGGCGCCGACCACCTGGTGGTACGTCCCGCCGAGCTTCTCCACAAGGGCTCGTTGTTGTGCCAGAGCTACGGGGTTCCCTGCACGGAGGCCGTCTTGGCTGGTGACGTGCACGGCGATGAGCTCGCCGCCTGCGGATCGTGCGGCAACTCGTGCGCCTCGTCGGAGGAGAGTCTCTCCTTCGGGGCCACCTGTAAGTGCGACGACGACGCGTTCGCGGGCTTCCCATTTGCTATCGATGTCGTGTTCTTGACGGTAGCTCTTCAACGCTTGGTCGACTTCGTCTGCGAGCCATAACAGGGCGAGTTCGCGCAGTGCGGTGAGGTTCCCGAGTCGGAAGTAGTTGGACAATGCCGCGTCGATGCGCTCGGCAGGATAGACGAAGCCGCCGGTGAGGCGGTCACGCAGCGCTTGAGGGGCCAGATCGATGACTTCGATCTGGTCTGATTGGCGGAGGAAACTGTCGGGCACGGCTCTCGTTGCGGAACACCGGTGATCTGCTCGACGACATCGTTGAGGGACTCGATGTGTTGGATATTGACCGTCGAGATGACGTCGATTCCGGCCTTTAAGAGCGCATCCACGTCCTCCCAGCGCTTCTCGTTCCGGGAGCCGGGAGCGTTCGTATGCGCGAGTTCGTCGACCAGCACGATTTCGGGGGCGCGTTGCAGGACTGTGTCGAGGTCCATCTCCTCCAGCTCGACGCCACGGTGAGCGATCATTGCCCGCGGGGTCGACGGGATACCGTCGGTCATGCGTGCCGTGGCTGCGCGGCCGTGTGTTTCGACGATCCCGATCACGACGTCGCGTCCTTCGCCCAGGAGCCGTCGGCCTTCTTCGAGCATGGTGTAGGTTTTGCCGACGCCGGGGGCGGCGCCGAGCAGCACGCGTAACCGCCCCCGTGTCGTCATGGTCAGTCCTCCAGCTCGTCCAGCGCCAGGTTCAGCTCCACCACGTTCACGACGCGGTCGCCGAGGTATCCCAGATCAGGTTCCTTTGTCCATTCAGCCACGAGTTCCTGAACTTGTCCCAGGGGCAGGCCGCGCGCGTCGGCGACGCGCTGGATCTGGATCGCCGCGTAGGCGGGACTAATGTGGGGATCGAGACCGGAACTGGAAGCGGTGACCGCGTCTGCGGGCACCTGATCCGGGTCGACACCGTTGAACGCTGCGATCTCGGCCTTGCGTTCGGTGATCGCGCCGATCAGTTCCTCGTTCTCGGGCCCCCAGTTCGTTCCCGAGGAGGAGGTGCCGTCGTAGCCGTCGCCGGCGGCCGAGGGTCGCGACTGGAAATACTCCGGCAGCGGATCGCCTTCCGCGTCTGTGAAGGACTGGCCGATGAGGGATGAACCAACGGCCTCGCCGTCACTGTTGCTGAGCGGTGATCCGTTCGCTTGAGAGGGGAAGGCAAGTTGTCCGATTCCGGTGATCAGAAGCGTGTAGCCGACCCCGAGGACGACGGTGAACATGATGAGCAGCGCACGTGTGGGCGACCCACAGTGTCCGTCCGCTGCTGCGCGTGGCAGCATTCATGATGATTTCATTCCTTTGGTTGAGAGTGTCAGAAGCCGGGGATGAGGCGCACGAACAGGTCGATGAGCCAGATCCCGATAAAGGGGGCGATGATGCCGCCGAGCCCATAGATGGCGAGGTTGCGGCCGAGGATCTTCGATGCGTTCATCGGCCGGTATTTGACTCCGCGCAGCGCGAGGGGCACGAGGAACACGATCACGATCGCGTTGAAGATCACTGCGGACAGCACTGCAGATGCAGGTGAGTGCAGACCCATGATGTTCAACACCGCAAGGCCGGGGAACACACCCATGAAGATTGCGGGGATGATCGCGAAGTACTTCGCGATGTCGTTCGCGATCGAGAACGTGGTCAACGCGCCCCGGGTGATGAGCAGCTGCTTGCCGATGGCGACGATGTCGATGAGCTTGGTCGGGTCGGAGTCGAGATCGACCATGTTGCCGGCCTCTTTGGCTGCCGAGGTCCCCGTATTCATCGCGACACCGACGTCAGCCTGCGCGAGCGCGGGGGCGTCGTTGGTGCCGTCACCGGTCATCGCGACGAGGTTGCCGCCCTCCTGCTCCTTGCGGATAAAGGCGAGCTTCTGTTCCGGTGTCGCTTCGGCAAGGAAGTCGTCGACGCCGGCTTCCTTCGCGATCGCCGCCGCGGTCAACGGGTTGTCCCCGGTGACCATCACGGTCCGGATGCCCATTGCACGCAACTCGGCGAACCGCTCGGTCAGGCCCTCCTTGACGATGTCCTTGAGGTGGATCACGCCGAGGACTCGACGTTCGCCAGTCGCCGCTTTGACGGCGACAACGAGGGGGGTGCCGCCGGATCGGGAGATGTGTTCGACATGCTCATCGAGCTCTGCCAGTTCGCTGCTGGGAAGCCGCGTCCCGTCTTCTTCCAGCCACGCGGTGATCGCGGAACCGGCTCCCTTGCGGATCTGGGTGCCGTCGGGCACGTCGAGCCCGGACATCCGCGTTTGAGCGGTGAACGGGACGATCTCTCCGCGCGGTGCAGCACCCACGTCGACGCCCTCCGCGCGGGCAAGGTCAACGATCGACTTCCCTTCTGGAGTCGGGTCGGCGAGCGAAGACAGCGCGGCCGTTTCGATGAGTTCCTGCTCGCGGACACCGTCCAGGCGAACGAAGGCTGTCGCTCGACGGTTGCCGTAGGTGATGGTTCCTGTCTTATCCAGCAATAGCGTGGTCACGTCACCGGCAGCTTCCACCGCACGTCCAGACATGGCCAGCACATTGCGCTGAACGAGCCGGTCCATCCCCGCGATACCGATCGCGGACAGCAACGCGCCGATCGTCGTCGGAATGAGGCACACCAGAAGGGCGACGAGGACGGTGATGCTGGCGGGGCTCGCCGGATAGGACGCGATCGGGTTGAGCGTGAGCGCGACGACGACGAAGACGATCGACAACGACGCGAGCAGGATGTTCAGCGCGATCTCGTTCGGGGTGCGCTGACGGGCGGCGCCTTCGACGAGCGCGATCATCCGGTCTACGAACGTTTCGCCCGGCTTGGAAGTGATTCGCACGACGATACGGTCGGACAGCACGCGGGTACCGCCGGTGACGGCGGATCGGTCGCCACCGGACTCGCGAATAACGGGTGCGGATTCACCGGTGATGGCCGATTCGTCCACGCTTGCGATGCCCCACACGATGTCGCCATCGCCGGGGATCAGCTCACCAGCGGACACAACAACCGTGTCGCCCAATCGCAGGTCTGCCGAGGATAGGTCCTTTATGGCGGCTCGCTCGGCGGCTGGATCTGCACCAGGTTGGTAGTCGGCGACATGGTGTGCGGTGGTGCTGGTGCGGGTTTTGCGTAATGTGTCGGCCTGGGCCTTACCGCGACCTTCGGCGATCGACTCGGCGAGATTCGCGAACAGGACCGTGAGCCAGAGCCATACGGCGATGATCCAGGTGAACGACCAAGGAACACTCGTCCCGCCCGACTCGGCGGGTCCGCCCAGGAAAGGTTCGGCGACAGCGAGGAGGGTGGTGAGGGCGGCGCCCACCCACACGATAAACATCACGGGGTTTCGCCACTGCGCGCGCGGATTGAGCTTGCGGAGCGCTCCCGGGAGGGCGGTGCGGATCTGTGCCCAGGTGAGCGTCTTGCGTGGCGCGCGAGTGGTCGCGTGCGGCGCTTCGGCCAGAGGGGTTGGGGTAATGGTGGACATGTTTACAGCAGCCCTTCCGCCAGGGGACCCAGCGTGAGAACGGGGAAGAAAACGAGAGCAGTCACCAGAACCGCGGTACCGACGGTCAGACCGACGAACAACGGACGGTGTGTAGGCAAGGTTCCGGCCGTTGCGGGAACCTTGTCCTGTGCGGCGAGGGAACCGGCCAGCGCGAGGACGAGAGCGATCGGGATGAACCGGCCGAACAGCATCGCGACACCGATCGCGGCGGTCAGCCACGGGGTGCTGGCGGTCAACCCTGCGAATGCGGAGCCGTTGTTGTTCGCGCCCGATGCGAAGGCGTAGATCACCTCGGACAGGCCGTGCGAGCCGGTGTTCGTGAGCGATTCGTTCACGATGCTGTCTCGAAGGGCCGGGATGGCGAAGCTCAATGCGACACCACCGAGGACGAGGATCGGCATGACGAGGATGTACATGCTCGCAAGCTTCATCTCCCGCGGCCCGATCTTCTTCCCGAGGTATTCAGGGGTGCGGCCAACGAGCAGCCCCGCAACGAACACGGCGATCACCGCGATGATCAGCATCCCGTACAGGCCGGCTCCGACACCACCGGGAGCGATCTCGCCCAGCAGCATGTTGACCATCGGGATCATCCCGCCCAGCCCGGTGTACGAGTCGTGCATCGAGTTCACCGACCCGGTCGAGGTCAACGTGGTCGTCGCCGCATAGAGAACAGATTGCACGAGTCCGAATCGGGCTTCCTTCCCTTCCATCGCGGCCCCGGCCAGTTCCGGCGCAGTACCCTGTCCGGCGAACTCGAATGCTGCCAGCGCGCTCACCGAGACCAGATACAGGGTGCCCATCGCGGCGAGGATCGCGTATCCCTGACGATTGTCGCCAACCATCTTCCCGAACGTGCGCGGAAGCGAGAACGGGATCAGCAGGATCAGGAACGCCTGGAACAGGCTCGTCCACCCCGTCGGGTTCTCGAACGGATGCGAAGCGTTCGCGTTGTAGAAACCGCCACCGTTCGTGCCGAGCTCCTTGATGACCTCCTGAGAGGCAACGGGGCCACCCGGGATGGTCTGCGTTCCACCGGTGATGGTGGTCACATCGACGTAGCCGTTGAAGTTCTGCACGACGCCGCCCGCGATTAGTACGATCGCGCCGACGATCGAGATCGGCAGGAGGATGCGGAACGTGCCGCGGATGAGGTCGACCCAGAAGTTCCCGATCGTTCCCGATCTGCGGTACGCGAACCCGCGAACGAGCGCCACGGCGACAGCGATACCCGTCGCAGCGGAGACGAAGTTCTGTACGGCAAGGCCAGCGAACTGAACCGTGTAGGCGAGGTCCTCACCCGAATACGCCTGCCAGTTCGTGTTCGTCACGAAGGAGATCGCGGTGTTGAACGCAACACCCGGCTCGACGTTCTCGTTACCGAGGGAGTACGGCAGCCACTGCTGCGTGCGCTGCATCAAGAACAGCAGCAGAACGCCGACGATCGAGAAGTACAGGACAGAACGCAGATACGCCTGCCAGGACTGCTCCTGAGACGGATCGACCCCGATGACTTTGTAGATTCCCCGTTCGACTTTCCAGTCCTTCCGGGTCGTGAACACCCAAGCCATATAGTCGCCCACAGGCCGGTACAGCAACCCCAGGGCGAGGACGAGCGTGGCGACGCTCGCGATAAGCAAACCCCACTCCATCAGAAACGCTCCGGCTTCACGAGAGCGAACACGAGATAGAACACAGCCGCGACCCCGAGAGCAGCAGCAAGAAACTCGAACACGATCACAGCTTCTCCACCGCCTTCCCGACCAAGCCAACGACTACGAACAGGACGATCACGCCCAGCACGTAGACAATGTCAAGCACAACAAACTCCATTCGGAGAACAGCGACAGCAAGACCGCAGCCGCACGCCCAATTCCAAGCGCAACTCCCGATCAAACACCTCCTGACACCGCAAAAACGGGGCCCTAACGGAACCCATACAGGAAGGCACGGGAACCTAACGCTCCCCTTACACCAGGGCGTCCAGAAGCAGGGCCGTCACCGTTGTGTACCCGGGCCGGCGGCGGTGACCGTAAGGATTTGGGCGATCGCCGTATGGGTTCCGTTTACGCTCCTTCCGCACAACCCCCTACGCGTCCTAAGACGGAAGAGTGACCCTGACTGAGATACTCCCCACCCTCCGGCGAAGCCTTCCCACCCCGATAGCTCTTGCCGAGTGGCCCGCGCACACCGAAGCAACCACCGACGATGTCACTGTGAGTGGAATCTCGCTGCGCCAGTACGTCGACCTCTGCGGAACGCCGTGCGTGCTCACTGGCGACGATCCCATCCTGGACTCGCGTCACCCGGAGTTGACGGGAACCAGGACTGTGGTGGCCATGAAGATCACGGTCATCGTCGACACGCCGGAGCATCGCGCGATCGCGCTGACGGATTCCTGGGGCACTAACCTTGACGCCTGCTGGAGCGAGTGCCGTCTGATCGGGCGGGTATCCATCGCACGTCTGCAATCGTTCGAACTCATCCCGGGAGAGCTCGGCGCGCCGGCGTTGCCCTACCCGGTTGCTGCACTGCCGAGCGACCTCCATGCCGGTGACCTCCTCGCCGTCCCATCCCGCAGCTCGATCTCCCTCGCCCAGCTCCGCCCCAGCCACGCAACAGAGCTTCGAAGCAGCGGCACCGTCTCGGAGACTGGAGAAGAGCTTTCATGAGCCTCCTTCACAGCATCCTGAGTGCTCGCGCACTTCGCCACGCAGCGCAAGCGCGAGACATCCACCGCCGAGACAGGAGAGCCGTCGTCACTGCAGATGATGTGGTGGTCACCGGCCGGTCGTTGGCACAACTGGCGTCATCGCGTGGAACCCCCAGCGTGCTCGTCACGTCCGCCGTGGACATCAGACAGCGCGATACTCACTTCACATGGGTACTCACGCGCGTCACGGCCGTTTCCGGCGAACCACACGGACATCGCCGGGAGATCACCATCGACGCGAGCCTCCAGGAGATCGCCTCCGTGATCACGCAGACCCACATCGTGGGCGCCCGTCCACCGAAGAAGACGCGAACCGTCACTGTCACCGGCGCAGACCAGGTATCCATTGATGTTCGGATCCCAGCCGGCACGGAACCCGGGGCCGTGATCGCGTTCCGATGCGCGTCGACAGTCGCTTTGAGTCAAGTGCGACCGCACACCTCGACGGCCCGAACCGGAGATGTCGACGACACCACATGGGGCGCGCGGTGCATGAAATAACACGGCCCCCATGTGACAGGCACACGAGGCCGACGCCAACACGGCTGAGAGTGCTCGATCGGTACCGACGATACTCGTCCGCGGCGACGAGCACCCTGCTCTGCACGACCTCATCGCGACCACCGGCACGCTCAATCACCCACCCGCATCGCAAGCGAACTTCGTACCCGAACGGATACGCGGTGTAGTCGGATGCATCCACCTCCCCACGGCGGACACGGCATCTCCAGCGAAGATGCGCAGCCGGCTCAAGGATGAGCGGAACCTCGCGCGCATCCTCGGCGAGCAGCTCCCCCGTCTGAGCCACCTGCTCTTCGTCCTCGACACGGGCGCACCCCAGCACACCCAACGCCTGGCCAGGCTGGCGTCATCTGCGATCACCCGCATCCACGCAGACATCGAGATGACCGCGGGCCGGTCAGTGTGCGTCACCGCGATCGTCCTCGATAGGACAGCAGACCCCACTGTGCTGCGAGATCGCATCTGCGAAAGACTCCGCGACAACCCAATCGAGGGAAGCTTCCTTCTGAAGTGGTCAGAGATCGTGCAAAGCTCGATCCGCGACGTCGTATCCGAAGCTCTCAGCTAAACGTATCCATGCGCGTGCTTCTTCGGCCTACTCGATCCGGGAAGCGTTCATCTCGGCTACTTCATCGTAGATCGCCTGCCATACGCGGTAGAAAGACGCCGATGACATCTCGCCACGGCGTAACGATCGCGATGCGCCCTCGAGCACCCGCGAAAAAAGCAACAGACCCTCTTCTCGTTCCGCGTCCCGCGCGTCAGGGTGAAAAGCAAAGCACGAGGACCAGAGCATGACGGAGCATCGGCGCACCGGAGCTGAACGAAGAGCGAGATAGCCGCCCACTGGGAGCAGGACACCTGCGATTAGCAACGCACTAGCCCCCAAGGGGGCGCCTACTCCTGCCAGCAGAAGCCCCACCACCAGGCCGCCGCCAGCGGCAATCGGCACGAAAAGACGACAAGCCTCCGCGAACCGTCGCGTTCGTTCGTCCGCATTCGGTGGATAAACCACCAGCCGCGAGTACGATGCACCGTACCGGCCGACCGCGTGCGACACATATCCCCAGCGAGGAACCTTGTCAACGGCCCTTGAGGTATGAAAGGGACGAGGAGGAGCGGAGGAATCTGCAGGAGTCACACGGTGATCGTCGCTGAGGCTTTCGCCGCGGTATAGCACTCCAAACGGAACTCATACAAGCCTCCCGCCTGATCGGCGGTTTTCCACACGCGCTGCTGACACCATTAGGTGTCTCTGTGGCGCTGATGGCAGTCGTCGATCAAGTCTCGCTTCACAGATCCGCGAGTCGGTCAATGGAGCACAACTCAGCCCACTTCTCGGCTACTTGAGAGGCAGTGTCGGAGGCTTGCGCGCGAAGCGCAACGAGCAACGCCGCAACGATGGCGGTAACGACGATCGCCACGACGAATCGCGAAACAACCCCACCGATTGCCGTGTGGGTCACTGCTGCGACGACAGGCCACCACGCGCTCCGAATGACCGCAGTCGAGGCCCGCCCACCACCGCTCGGAACTTGTCGTTGTATGGTCCCAGACTGTGATCGTCGCCACCTACCGCCGACCCATCGTCGCGCCATTTCCGACCAAGGCATACATGCTGCTTTGACAATTCGCCCTGCTGTCATCCGATCAGCGCTCGGAGGGCAGCTTCGGCCTGCTTTGGCAAGACGCCATTACCTAACGCCGCAAGTTGCTGCGATTGCGTGAGCGCAAGCGCGGGGTCGGTCACCCAACCAGCGTCCAGGCCCATGATCCACTCCACAAACGCTGGGGCGGGGCGTGGTCCGGTTCTGTCGTTCAGTACTGTCGGCGCCGGCGCTACTCGTCCCATGATTCGTTCCCATCGGAAGATGGCTGGGCCGTATCGTCCCCACTGCCGAAAAACTCGGCGATCAGCGCGAAGGTTGCCTCCGACGACCGACGACTGCGCCTGGTCGCGAGGTCTATCACCTGATGGCTTAGGGCGATCGTGCCACGCCTGGCCTTCACCAGATCCAGAGTCTCCCCGCCCCTGGCGGAGTCGGAGGCGAGCGGCGTTCGGAACAGTACGGTTCGCGAGGATGAAGATGCGGAACCGGGGGTGTGGTGCGCCGATTGCGGACGCGGGTAGGCCGATCCATCTCGCATCATACCGGAGGTCGGCCAGGTCTCCGAGTACGGCGCCAAGTGCCCGTAGAGGTCGGGCTGGCTGGTCTCCCAGACCCCACGGGTCGGGCTCCACACCGCGAAGGGTTGCACCTGCGGGGGTTTCAGGTTCGGGGTTGCGTCGTCCATCGTCGTCTCCTTCCGGGGCCGGGCGGGACGCGGTTGCGGTAAGCAGGCCGCGTACGTTCTCGATGACGACCCACTCTGGTTGCAGCTTCTCGATCGCGGTCGCCATGTGTGCCCAGAGACCGGATCGGGTACCGGGGGCAAGGCCGGCCATCTTGCCAACCGTGGAGACGTCCTGACAAGGGAACCCGCCGCAGAGCACATCGACGAGGCTCGACGGTCTGCCAGTCGATCGTGGTGATGTCGCCGAGGTTCGGAGCGTCGGGCCAATGGTGGGCGAAGACACGGGCAACAGGTTCGTTGATTTCGGAGAACCAGATCGTGCGGGCGTCGAAGACTTCCTCGACGGCGAGGTCGAGACCGCCATACCCGGAGAACAGTGACCCGACCCGCAGACGGTGATCGTTGTTCGGCTGGCGCATCAGGACTCCGACAGGTTCGTGATCCCTGGCCGTGGTCCACTCGCGAACTCGACACCAGGCTGGTCACCTGCCAGGTGCTCGCCCCCCATCGACCATCCTGAGCCGGTCGAACCGTCACCGCTCATGCAGGTCGTTCCGACCGCCCCTCGGAGTTACCACGCGTCTTGCAGGTCGCGGTAGAGCGGGTCGCGAAGGTGCGCGTGGGAACGGAGATATGGTGCGGCTATGACGAAGCGGCGACCCGGGCGGCAGCCTCCACCGCCCGAGAACAATGAGTGGCTTAGGCGTCTGGACCGCATCTCGGAAGCGGTCGATGCCTGGCGTAAGCGTGCAGAGAATCCGATGTCGCCCGAGCCTGGAAGCTCGCTCGCAGCTGACTCCGTCGACGGATTGAGTGTCGAGAACCCCGTCTGGTACTCGATGTGCATCTCCTCCGAGCACTTGGATTTCGCGATCGATGCCATGCGGGCAACAAGCACGATGTACCCGACGGCCTACATGACCGTTGCGCGGACCGCGTTCGTCGCGGCGGTGAACGCGGTGTGGGTCCTCGCACCGCCAACGCGGCAAGAACGTCGCGAGCGGGCGCTCAGGCTCCGCGCCGACGACCTTCGTGTTCAGGTCACATCCTGCCGCGATATGCAGATCCCGGAAGGCAAACCTGAGGAGGTTCGTACGGGCCTCCTGGAGCAACTGCGCGAGCGGCAAGCCAGCTTGCAGAAGGTCGCGACTGCGCTCGGCCTGCGAGAGGACGTCACGAAGATTCGGTTCCATCAGACCGGGGCGATCGACTGGGTCGCACAGCACATGCACGGCGTCGATGACGACCTGCTCATCGGTGCGACGCAGGCAATCTGGCGATCAGGCAGCGCGGCTGCCCACGCGCAATATCATTTCGGCGTCATGCGACTCGACCGAAATGAGGTCGTACGCGAGGAGTCGGGCGGTTCGATCGTGCGGCTACGCGGAGACCTCGACAACGATGTCGGCCCTGCTATCGCAGCGGCGACCATGACCCTGAGCGAAGCATTCCGGCTGTATGACCTCCGGCGCGTAACGCATACCCGTAGCTGAGCGGCTCGGCCACCGAAGGCGTGGAGGGTGATCGTGTTGACCAGCGACTTGGAGCCGGACGCGGCCGCGGGCGCAATACCTCGCGGATTGCCGCCGCAACTGGAGGCTCATTTGGCGCTACCCTCAGCCTGTGTCTGCAACCCGAACAGGTCCCTGAGGAGCTACGCGCGCAACCACCTCGATGTCAACGGGGTCTTCGCAGCCAAGATGGCGCTCGCCGTGCACCGACCGCCGAAGATCGTATCCCGCGGCTGCGCCTCCCAAGTGCCTCGAAGGAATCGTCGCTGAGCGTGAGCTTCTTCGGAACAACGCCCTTGATTGCTTCGAGCTTGCTTCCGACGGCCTCGATGTCCTTGCCAATACGCACGAGTGGATCGATAGGCAACTCGATGCGCTTCTCGACGTCGAGGTCGAGTACAAACGTTTCGTGGAACGGTTCTGGAGATGCCGTTCCGGTGTACTCGGCTTCGACTTCCCAGCGGCGCGGGATTCCCGACGCGTCGTCAAACAACTCAGGTACTTGACCCAGGAACCAGATGTATGTGTTGCCCGGATTGAGCGTACGAAAGCTCACGTTGCCGCTGAACGTCTCGTTGACCTCAGCGAAATGTGCGTTCATCATTCCAGGTTTGAAGAATTTCTCCAGGGAAGTGAACGGCGGGCTCACGCGCAACCGCACCTCGTGGGCCGGACTCACCCCGATGTTTCGTACGGCGATATGAAGCGTGCCCTCTGCCGGTGCACCGCGGTTCTTTCGAACGAAACGAGTGGGTTCCAGGGCGACCTGGACCCTCGGTCGGACGGCTTCGACGTTGACCTGGCGCGCCAGTTCGTTCGATGCGATCAGCGCCTTGTTCGACTGATCCACCTGACGAATCTGATACCAAGCGAACCCCAACGCAACCAGAGCTGACGCTCCGAATATGGCAGACCATTCTTCGGCGGTCGGCATGTTGGGGAACCGCCACCACGAGCCCCATATCGCGACGCTGGCAGAGAACAGCCCGAACGCAACCACTACAACAGCAGCAACCGACAAGACGATGCGTGCGGCCGGGTTCTTCACCTTCCCAACTTTATCGGCGGCGACCTGCGGCCACTGTGATGCTTACGTCAGTTGTACCGCGAACACCTACGTGTATGACCGTTTCGATGCGCGTGATGAGCGCCGGCGACGGCTACAAGTACCTGCTCCGCACCGTCGCCGCAGGCGAGGTGACCGCTCACTCTCGACCCCGCTGACGAGGTACTACGCCGAGGCGGGCAGCCCGCCGGGTCGCTGGCTCGGCGCGGGCGTCGCAGCGCTGGGCGGGGTGATCGTGGAAGGCGATCAGGTCTCCGAATCCCAACTCCAGCTTCTTGTCGGGATGGGCCGGCACCCTGTCACCGGCGACCCGCTCGGACTGGCGTATCCCGCGTACAAGACCGCGGCGGATCGCATCGAGGAGCGCGCCGCGGCGCTCGATCCCGGCCTCGGGCCGGCCTCGCGTGCCGAGGCGGGTGCGCAGATCGAAGCCGAAGAAGCGGGGCGGGGGACGCGGCGCGCGGTCGCTGGGTACGACTTCACGTTCTCAATCCCGAAGTCCGCATCAGTGCTGTGGGCAGTCGCGGACGCGGGCACGCAGGCGCTCATTGCCGAGGCGCATCATGCGGCGGTTGCGGAGGTGGTTGCGTTCATGGAGCGGGAGGTTGCAGCCACCCGCACCGGCGCAACCGCACGCGGTGGAGCCGTTGCACAGGTAGATGTCCGTGGCCTGATCGCCACGGCGTTTGACCACTACGACTCCCGGGCTGGAGATCCGCACCTGCACACTCATGTCGTCATCTCGAACAAGGTGCAGACCGTCCTGGACGGCAAGTGGCGCTCCCTCGACGGCCGGCCCATGCACGCCGCGACGGTCGCGCTCTCCGAGCTGCACGAGGCCGTGTTCGCCGACCACCTCACGAGGTCGTTTGGCGTCTTCTGGGAGTCCCGCGAGATGGGCCGGGACCGCAATCCGGCGTGGGCGGTGGCGGCCGTGCCGGAGGAGCTGGTGGCCGAGTTCTCCTCCCGATCCCGGCACATTGAGGCCGAGAAGAACCGGCTCATCGCCGAGTACGTCGACAAGCACGGCCGTCAGCCCTCGACTGCAACGATCATCAAGCTCCGCGCCCAAGCCACCCTCACCACCCGCCCAGAGAAGCAGGTCCGGTCGCTGGCTGACCTGACCGCCGAATGGCGGCACCGCGCCGGCCGTATCCTCGGCACGGATGCGACCTCATGGGCGCGGATAGTCGCAGCGAACGACGCACCGCTGCTGCTTCGCGCCGACGACATCCCCTTGGACGTGATCGCGTCCCATGGCCAGTCGGTCGTGGAGGTGGTGGGCGAGAAGCGCTCCACCTGGCGTCGGTGGAATCTCACCGCCGAGGCGGCCCGGCAGACGATGGGTTACCGGTTCGCCTCCACCGTGGATCGGGAAGCGGTCGTCGGACTGGTCGTGGATGCCGCCGAGGCCGCGTCGCTGCGGCTCACCCCGCCCGAGCTCGCGACGAGCCCGGTGGCGTTCCGCCGGCCGGATGGCACTTCGGTGTTCCGGCCGAAGCACTCGACGGTGTTCTCCTCCGAGCTCCTGCTGGCAGCCGAAGACCGCCTCCTCAAGCGCGCCCGCATGACGACCGGCCCGACCGTGCCACTTTCCACGGTGGAGCGGATCGCTACCAGGCCCGACCGGGAAGGGCGGGTGCTCGGCGACGATCAAGCCGCCGCGTTGGTGTCGGTCGCCGTGTCCGGCCGCGTTGTCGATGTCCTGGTCGGCCCGGCCGGAGCGGGCAAGACCACGGCGATGTCCGCGTCGCGGCGGGCATGGGAGGCCGAGCACGGACCCGGCAGCGTGGTCGGGCTTGCGCCGTCTGCGGTCGCCGCGCAGGTCCTCGCCGACGACCTCGGGATCGCGACGGAGAACACTGCGAAGTGGTGGGAGATCCATCAACGCACCGGCCAGTCGTTCCGCACGGGTCAGCTCGTGATCGTGGACGAAGCGTCCCTCGCCGGCACGCTGTCCCTGGACCGGATCACCGCGCTGGCGGCCGGGGCGGGGGCGAAGGTGCTGCTGGTCGGGGACTATGCGCAGCTCCAGTCCGTCGACGCCGGTGGCGCATTCTCTCTGCTGGTCCACGATCGGTACGATGCGCCCGAGTTGGCCGATATCCACAGGTTCACGAACTCGTGGGAGAAGACCGCCTCCCTCGGCCTTCGGCACGGGCGCACTGAGGTCATCGACACCTACCTCGACCACGACCGCATCCAGGGCGGGGAGACGGAGGCGATGATCGACGCCGCCTACACCGCATGGCGAGCCGACCGGCAAGCGGGCCGTGCGACGGTGCTGGTCACCGACTCCAACGAATCCGTCCTCGCGCTCAACCAACGCGCCCGTACGGACCTGATCCTCGACGGCACCGTCCACGGCACCCGCGAGGCCGAGTTGCACGATGGCACCCGCGCCGCAGCCGGGGACACGGTCATCACCCGCCGCAACGACCGCCGCCTGCGTGCCGGCCGGTCCTGGGTTCGCAACGGCGACCGGTGGACCGTCACCGACATCCGCAACGACGGCTCAGTCACCCTCCGCCGCGTCGAGCACAGACGGGGCGGATCGGTTGTGCTCCCGGCGGACTATGCGGCCGAGCACCTGGACCTCGGCTACGCGGTGACCTCCTACCGGGCACAGGGCATCACCGTGGACACCTCGCACGTCCTTGTCGACTCATCCATGACGAGGGAGAACCTGTACGTCGCGCTCACCCGCGGCCGAGACGCGAACCTCGCCTACGTCACCATCGACAAGCCCGACGACTCCCACCAGGGACCTCACCCCGGCGACAACACCGACGCCACCGCCAAGAGCGTGCTGTTCGGGGTGCTCCAGCACGTCGGCGCCGAGCTCTCCGCCCACGAGACCATCGCCGCCGAGCAGGACGCTTGGAGGAACATCGGTCAGCTCGCTGCGGAGTACGAGACGATCGCCGCCGCCGCCCAACGCGACAGGTGGGCGAACCTCGTGCGCGCATCCGGACTCACCGACGACGATGCGGGCGCCGCGATCAGCTCCCCAGCGTTCGGCGCATTGACTGCCGAGCTTCGCCGTGCCGAAGCCAACCACCACGACATCGAGGCCCTGCTGCCACGGCTCGTGCGGGCACGGGGCTTCTCCGATGTCGACGACATCGCCGCCGTCCTCCACTACCGCGTGACTCGCGCCACCGCCCGCCCCGCCGGCTCCGGCCGCGCCCGCAAGACGCCCCGGCTGATCGCCGGCCTCATCCCCGAAGCCACCGGCACCATGAGCGGCGAGCTCCGGCAGGCGCTCACCGAACGCCGCGACCTCATCGAGACCCGCGCCGACGCCCTTCTCGACGCCGCGCTCATCGAAGGCAAGGGGTGGGCGAAGGCGCTCGGCGCCCCGCCGAAGGACGCCAAGACCGCCGCGACCTGGCGCGGCCTGGCTCGTACGGTCGCCGCGTACCGCGACCGCTACGGCATCACCGATCCCACGCCGCTCGGCGCTCCCGCCGAGAACGACGCGCAGAAGATCGACGCGGCCCGCGCGAGCGCCGCCCTCGACCGCGCACGCGACCTCGCGCGAGGGCCGGGGGAGGAGCCGCAGCGGCGGCCCGGACAAGAGCCCGTGCGCCGCTCGCTATGACACGCATGCCCTTCCCGATGTCAGGGCCGCGTCGTACGATGGATGACGAGGCGGCCTCTATATTGGCGCTGTCGCTCCCCGCTACAGCATGACCAACCCGCAACAGCGGGCGGTCCTTTCAGGTTCTTGTCGCCGAACCCCTGAGAGGACTATGCCCATGTTCCGGCTCATCTGGGCGGCCGGCGTCCGCACCCACACCATCCTCAGCTACGCGCCCACCAACCTCCTGATCGCCGCGACCCGCACTCGCCGCGGCCTGCGCTGGGGCATCCCGGCCATGCTCGTTGCAGTGCCCTATGGGTTCGTCGCGAGCTGGTGCATCACCACCATTGATAGCGGCGGTTCGGGTTGGCTGAACCTGCTCGTTCTCCTCGCCACCTGGAACATGCTGAAGCTCATCGTCAATGGGCCGATCACCGCGCTGCTCCTGTTTCACACATGGACGTGCGAGATCGCCATTCGACGCCGAGCTCATCGGGCCAGGCCGCGATATGACGAGGTCTCGCGCTAACGCGCCGGCACGACCCCGACCCTGTCGTCGCATACTGACGCCCCCGCCGCCGAAGAACTGACGCGGCAGTCTCTATGCCACGACACGACCGGCACCGGACTTGTTCGATCACGGGATTCCTCGCGCCACGCGGGATACTCGATCTCAAGATCGAAGCGGCTCGGGGAGGGTATGCATGCTCTATCGCAATGCTGCGCGGGCCTTCATCGCTGAGCTTGCCGAGATTCGTTCGAGTGGGCAACCGGTGACGGTTCGCGGACTGCCGACTCACGAGCGTCTCGCACGTACTGTGACCTTGGCGCAGCCAACGGAACGTTTCATCACAGTACCGGGTCGTCGCAACGATGTGTTCGCGACCATCGCCGAGACGATGTGGGTGCTCGCTGGGCGCAATGACATGGAGTATCTAGCCCGCTACCTCGGCCGCGCGCTGCAGTTCTCGGATGACCAGGTGACATGGCGTGGTGGCTATGGGCCACGGTTGCGCGACTGGGGTGGAGTCGATCAAGTGGATGAGATCCGCAAGCTCCTCCGTTCGGACCCTGAGTCTCGCCGGGCGGTCGCCGTCCTGTTCGATCCGGCGCGCGACTTCGCGGATACGCTCGATGTGCCCTGCAACAACTGGCTGCACTTCCTCGTCAGGGATGGCAGCGTACACCTCAACGTGACCGTGCGTTCCAACGACATCCTGTGGGGATTCTCCGGCATCAACACGTTCGAGTGGAGTGTCCTGCACGAGATGATGGCCTTCTGGCTCGGTGCGCGACTCGGTCACGCGTCGTTCTTCATCTCATCCCTTCATCTCTACGACGAGCGGAATGAGCAAGCTGACCGTGCCCTCGCCGGGTTTGGTGGCGCCACCGGCTATGAGGAGGCGTGGGCGGGCGCTCAGTTCGGGACTCGGTGGGAGGACTTCGCGGGTGTGCTCGATCGCTGGTTCGACATCGAAGCTCGACTGGCGTCCGGGGAGAACTGTCACGTGGAGATCGCTGGCTTCTCCGACCCGTTACTGCGTCAGTTCCTTCAAGCGATCGCGATCAAGTGGGAGATCGCCGCAGGTGCTGACGACGCCCGGCAACGTGAACTCGTCGACGAGCTCGGCCACAGCGACATCGCCTTCGCGCTCCACGAGCAACTGTTTCGAGACTCCGCCCAGCTACTGTCCCAGTCCGTCTCCACGGTGGATTGGGTCGACCTGCGCGAGTCGGTCATCGCCTTGCATCGGTCGAAGGACGCCGCCTACGGCAACTCGTGGAAGAAGCGCGGGGAGCTGATCAGCATCGCCGCCAACCTCGCCCGCAAGATCGATCGCATCGATCAGGTGGCAGGTGGTGCGGCAGCGGGGAGAGAGGCACTTCTGGACACTGTGGTCGATCTCCTCGTGTATGCAGTCAAATATGAGACCTTCCTCGCGGACCAGTCGACCGACGTCGCCGAGCAACTCTTCACGAATGGCGGTGAGCGGTTCAGCGACGGCCCGGATGGTTTCGAGGAACTCATGAAGGCGCGTGACGTCGTCGGCGAGGTCGGGACCGTTCATGCCGAGGCCGCAGAGGCCTCGACGGTGTTCGACGAGTTGAATGCTTTCCTCCAGCTCCACCCGCAGGGCGAGTGGATGGAGAAGCTCGCATTGGCAGAGCGCCTGACGGCGACCGCGTTACGCCTCGTGCTTGCGGTCGCGCTGTCCGACCCGGATGGAGTCGACACGCTACGCCGCGACGCGGGACGATCATGACGGCGGTTCTGGCGGGCTGCGACGCGTCCGGCGAGAGATGATGGAGCGAACCAGTGGCCGACGGGTCGGACTTGCATCTCGCCACGAGAAGCGGATGACCATAGGCAGCACAAAACGGAGACAGGCACAGTTTATGCGAGCACCAACTCCCCGGGACGGGGTCTACGACCTCTACTGGAAGTTCGCCGCTGAGCGACAGCACGTGTTTGAGGCGCGAGTCGCTGGAGCCCCGGGGCCGTGGACGCAGGACCGGATTCTTCAGGAGTACAAGTTCTGCAACGTCTATCGGGCTGCTGACCGTGTCAGCCAGTACCTCATCCGTGACGTCGCTTACCGCGATGACGACTCAAGCCCTGCCGATCGTCTGTTCCAGATCGTCGCGTTCCGAAACTTCAGCAATGTCAGTACGTGGGAGACCGTCGTCGAGATACTTGGGCGGTCGCCTCGGATTGCAGATCTGGAGACCGGTGTGTTCGAAGCCGCGCTCACCGAGGCGAAGGACCGCAACGGCGGCCTCTACACGGGGGCGTTCATCCTCTGCGCCACGGACGCTTACGGTCGCAAGACCAAGCATCTGAACCATGTGGAGCTGTTCCGGGACATGTTCGTGCGGTCGCGCCTTGGCGAGCGGATTCTTGAGGCCAAGTCGCTGGAAGAGGTCTATGACCTGCTCCACACTTTCCCCTTGATGGGGGATTTCATGTCTTACCAGATGGCGATTGACCTGAACTACTCGGAGCACGTGAACTTCTCCGAGAACGACTTCACGAAGCCTGGTCCGGGCGCGCTACGTGGCATCAAGAAGGTATTCTCCGACCTCGGTGGTCTCACGCCGCAAGAGGTGATCATGTGGATGGTCGACAACCAGGAGGCTGAGTTCGCCCGCCTGGAACTTGACTTCAGCGGTCTCTGGGGTCGGCCGATCCAGGCGATCGACGCTCAGAATCTCTTCTGCGAGACGGACAAATACTGCCGTGAGGCGGTTCCGGAGCTTGCTAGCGCGAGAAGCCGGATCAAATCGCGCTACGTCTCCACGCCGGAGCCGATGACGCTCTTCTTCCCTCCCAAGTGGGGGATCAACAGTCACCTGCCTCAGAACGAGGTGCTGGGAGGTGAGTTCGCGCGTGCGCGCGTCCTCGAGCCCATGTTCTAGTTGAGCGCGCTGACGTTCACGCGGCTGCTGCTGGCTGCCGGCGACGTGGCCAGTCGTGCGGGCGTCCTTGCACCCCCGGCTCGAGCGATCGCACCCATTCGATGATCGCTGCGACGTGCTCGTTGGTGAAGTTGCTTCGGTATGCAGGTCCCGAGTGCACGAGGTCGAAGCCATAGTCGTTGCGCAGTGATTCGGGGATGACTGGGCCGTCTCCGCCGAAGTACACGAACTCGTCTCCGAGCATCACCCGCTCGCTCTTCGTGTCGCGCAGCATGTGGCGCGCCTCTAGAGAACCGTCGTCCTTACTGTGGCGGGAGTTCTCCTGGATCCATTCATCGGCCAGATCGCGGTGGTAGATGTTGTCGCCGAAGTGCTGCATGCGGCTGCCCCGAAGGTTCGGCCGTTTCTCAGCGAAGCGTTCATCGTCCCAATACGCCTGGAAGCTCACGATCTCTGAGACGCGCATGGCGTAGACGAGGTTGCCTGCTTTGCCGTTCGGTCGGGAGCCCGTGCCGACTATCCAGTCGTCGACCTGGGCGACCCGGCGGATGTCCTGCTTGCAGGTGGCAAGAGAGCAGACCCCGTGAAAGGGGTTTGGCGCGAACCCGACGTCGTAGCGCACGATGTAGCTGAACACCTTCACGCTCGACCTCCTTATTCAGCAGGCAGCCCGCGGAATCGACTGCACAGGCGCGGGAGCACCACTGGGTTCTGTCCAGTTGTCCTTGCCGTCAAGAGCGTCGATGATCGCCTGGGCATCCCAGTTGACGATCGCGTTCGCGTAGTCTTCGAGCGGCTCGGGCATGTCGTCGTGCGTGGTGCCGGGTGCCCAGACCCCGACGATCCGCTTGTCGGGGAACTTGCGGGCGTACTCGATCTCCCAGTCGACCCACTCGTGGCTCTTCGTGTCGGGGGAGATGATGACGATGATCTTGCCCGCCCATCGGATCTGGTCGGCCAGGATCTGTCTGATGTAGTCGGGGCTCTTCGCGTTGTTCGGGGTCTCGCTCGTGATCGACGAGTCCCGGATCTCGGCTCCGCTGCCGGAGAGCATCTTCTTGAGATCTCCGACCAGCGCGTCGTCCTCGTGACGGTGGCTGATGAAGATGTTGTGCTGGTCGCTCATGTCGGGCTCCTCCCTTCCAGGGATAGTCTACTTTTGACCACCGACATCGCCCCGATGAGGCGGCGTTTCGAGAGGAGAGCGCGTGCCGATCCCGCCGATCCTCGACGTGTTCGTCGTCTGGCACCCCGACGACGCGATCGGCGCCGAGCGATTCGCGGAACTCCATGAGCACTTCCATAGCCCGGCATTCTCGGGCCTGGCTGGCGGTGCCGTCGAGGTGTATGCGCGCAGCGATCCCTGGGAGGACGGAGCTCCGCCACGGCCCTTGGGCATTGCGACGCCGCTCGGCGAGGGACTCCCGGCCGCACAGTTCAACGCGATCGTGCCGATCATCGACACGAATTTGCTCCGTGCAGCGGCCGAGGCGGTCAATCCATGGAACAAGTATCTTCGCGAGATTGTCGAACTGAACCTGAGGGATGGCGTAGGCGTCTACCCTGTCGTGGCGGAAGGCCTGCAATGGGGTACCAGCATCGTCAATCAGATCCTCGGCGGCATCATCCAGCCCCCTGCCAGCTGACGTGAACACGGATAGCGGCTTGTTCGGGCGCGAGCTGGCGCAGGCGATCACCCAGCAGATCCAGCAGGAGGCGAACCTCCCCGCACGGCTGACGGTGTTCGTGAGTCACACGAAACACCGTTCTTCCGAGGAAGCTTCGCGTTCCGGCCCCGCGATGTTCGAGCGTGTACGTGACCACATCCAGCAGTCTCACCTGTCGGCGTTCTTCGACGCGCAAGACATCCAACCTGGTGGCGACTGGGAGAGGACGCTTGAGGACGCCGCTGGCAGCAGCGCGCTGCTGATGATCCGCACCGACGTGTACGCCGCACGAGAATGGACCCAACGTGAGGTCCACGCCGCAAAGCACAGCGGCATGCCGGTCGTCTGCATGTACGCGCTCACTGCCGGGGAGGAGCGGGGCTCCTTCCTGATGGACCACGTCCCCTCGGTAGTCTGTGACCTCGCCGATCCCGCTCCCGGGGTTGCTCTTGCCCTCAACAGGCTCGTCGACGAGACGCTCAAGAACACTCTTTGGCAAGCGCAGACGTCCTATCTCTCGGAGGACGGGTTCGATTGGCTTCCTGCGCAATCGCCTGAGCCGACCACACTCGCCCCCTGGCTCGCTTCACATCAAGAGACGCAGCCAGATGACAAGCACCTCTGGGTCATTCACCCCGATCCGCCCCTCGGGCCCGCGGAACGAGAGGTGCTGCTGCAGTTGTGCGCGGTGGCAGGCTACGACGTCGACGTCGACATCTTGACGCCCCGGACGTTCGCTGCGCGCGGTGGAGCACTCAAGAAATGAGCGAACCCACCCTCATCTCGCGAGACGCTCTCTCGGGCCAGAAAGTCACCTTGTCAGTCTCTGAGAGCGCCGATCTCTCACGTCTTGGTCTCACTGAGCAACACTGCCGACTGGTCGTCGCCGAAGTAGGCAGAGCGATCATGCTCGCGGGAGGAACCGTCGTATACGGCGGTCACCTCAATCCCGGTGGCTACACCGAGATCCTGATCGAAGAGGCCCAACGTTTCAGCAGCGGAAGATCCGCGCTTGAGATCACGCTCGCCGAATCTGAGTACCGGAAGCTCACGGCAGACGAGCTGATCGCGGCAGACAGGAATCTCGGTGACATCGGCAGACTGACGTTGGTTTCCGAGTCGCGTAAGACGGTGCCGATCTCGCGTGCCCTGGACGGCTCTTGGACCCAAGACGCCGGCAACGCGTTGACCGCGATGCGCGAGCATGTCGCGAGCGAAACGACAGCCCGTCTGATTGTTGGGGGGCGCCTCGCGGGCTACGTCGGCGCGGAACCGGGCGTGATCGAAGAGGCCCGTCTGACGATTCAGTCCGGACGCCTGCTCCTCGTCGCCGGAGGGTACGGTGGCGCAGCAGCGGCAGTCGCGCAGCGTCTATATCCGCAGTCTTTCGATGGCTGGGCACCCGGCGCGTACCCGGCTCATGCTCAGGACGCACAGGTCGCAGTCGCGCTGGATGCGCTGCATGCGCGCGTACGCCAGTGCCGCCTCCGGCCCTCACCTTGACGAAGAGCTCTCGCGGCTCCTCACAATCAGCCACAGGCCAGCCGACATCGCGCGCGCGACCGTGCGCCTTCTCTCAGCGGCGGCGAACTCAGCTGACGGCTCGACGTGAGTAGCAAGAGCATCCCCTGAGCGCACCGGGTCAGGTTCCCTGGCGCCGTTGTATGTCCTTCGCGAATGCCTCGTCCAAGTGCACGGCAGTGACCGGATCGACCATCTCGTTTCGACGAATGTAGTGACGCAGCGTCGTCCTCGGATCAGTGTGACCAAGCAGCGCTGCCGCGAGCTCGACACTCGCGCGATCATTGATCGCAGTGGCCGCCGTACGGCGGAACATGTGCGACGTCACACCCTCGATGCCGGCCAGATCGAGGACATGACGAAGCTGCCGACGCACGTTGTTGGTCGTCAGAGGTGTGCCGTTCCGGCTGGAGAACACGAGATCGTCCTCATTCATACGACAGCGATGCGCCAGGCGAGTCCGAAGCGCCTCGGCCGCGAAGGACGGCAGGGCGACCACACGGCGGGAGCGCGCCGTCTTCGGGTGATCTTGACGACTGGTCGCCACCCCACGCTGGCTGACGACTGTCCCAGCGATCCTCACCGTGGCCGGCGCCGAAGTCAGGTCGATGTCGCGCCGCCGCAACGCCAGGACTTCCCCGATGCGAGCGGAGGTGCCGAGCATCACCTCGATGACTGCCCCGAGTTGTCCGTCCGGTCGAGGCCCGGTCTCGTTCAGACCCGTCTCCCAGTAGCGCACCGCAGCACGCACAGCATCAACCTCTGCCGGAGTCAGCGCCGATGGTGGGATGCGCTCGCGGTGGAGCCTTCCAACATGATCCATCGGGTTGCGCGGGAGGATCTCGTGCCGCACGGTAAGGCCCAGTGCGAGGCGGAGCGCAACGCGCGCCCTGTTTCGCTTGCTGGGACTTTCGCGGGCAAGGCTCTTTAGAAACCGGTCGCAGCGGGCCACGCCTACCTCGCGCAATGTCAGGTGCTCGAAAGCGGGCAGCACCAGAGTCCGCATGTTCCGCTCGTAGAGCTGCTGAGTCGTCAACGACAGACGGTCTTCCAGCTCCATGTCCTCAAGCCAGTAGTCCACCAAAGCCGGGAAGCCGCTGTCCGGCGTGATGTCGGCGGCGCCGGGCTGGAACAGTGACCGCTGTGACAGTTTCGACTTCAGCGCGCGCTCCGCTGCGGCCTTCGTGTCTGCTGTGGCTGACACCTGCCGAGACGCACCGTCCCAGTCGCGATAGCGCGTGCTGGCCGTGACCCGGCCCGACGCCACGCGAAAGACTCGGATCTTCCCGAACGTGCCGATCGGCGTGCGCGGCCTACCCAAGTGGCCAACCCTTGCCCGACCTCGTCCGACGCTGGCTACTGGCGACTGGTTGCGGAGACACGGCCTTCAACTTTAGCGGCCTCCTCATCTGGCGGCGACCGAGCGACTCGTCCTTCCCCGGGGCGTCGTAATCGGCCCCGACGGAGTGAACCATTCACGACGAGTCCGTAACCTCGAAGCATGTACACGCCGTGGGCTTCCAGTGCTGCCGCTCGGAAGACCATGCAGGGCAACCGAAGCCGGGACACGCAGGCGGAGCTGGCGGTGCGCCGCCTGGTGCACGCCACGGGACTGCGATACCGGGTCAACGCGCGACCGGAGCGCGACCTGCGCAGGACGGCAGATCTGTTGTTCACTCGCGCCCGTGTCGCCGTGCTCATCGATGGCTGCTACTGGCACGGCTGTCCCGAGCACTTCAAGATGCCGTCGACGAACCGCGACTACTGGGAGGGCAAGATCGGCCGGAACCGGCTCCGCGACATCGAGACCACCGCGTTGCTTGAGGGGCGCGGTTGGAGGGTTCTGCGGTTCTGGGAACACGAAGCCCCCACCTCTATCGCCGCGAGCATCGTGGATGTCGTGCGCGATCGACGAGAGGTCACTCACTGAGAGCGGACAGGCTCTCAGCCCAGTCGTCGGTGATCGTCTGGATCGGCGCGAGCCTGTCGGGAAAATCCTTGTGCCGCGACATGCGTGAGGTGAGCCCGTAACGGAACTCCCACCGTCCGGTCGGCGAGAAGAGGCAGGCGGCGACGACGTCGAACCCGTCGACGGGGTAGAAGCGCGACGCGGGATCGCCCTTGGAGGCGCGGGTCTTCTGCACCTCGACCTTGAAGCTGCCGCTGGCGGAGGTCTTGGGGCTCGCGTTCTTGCACTCGACCCTCATCAGCCTTCCGTCCGCGAGGATCACGTTGAAGTCGTGCATCGCGTCCACGTCGAGCCGCTCGACCGCGGAGATGTCGGGCGAGCTCTCGAGCAGGTGTTCCAGGTGGTACTCGGCGACCCCGCCGCGCACGGCGACAGAGAGCCGGTTGCGTCCGCCGATGATGTCGAGGATCTGCTCGCTGGTGAGCGCGAACTGCTCCTCCAGCACGTGCCGGCGCGGCAGCTCATCGACCGCCGTCTCATCGGCAAGCGCTACGGCAGCCGAGTACCGCAGCGGCGGGTCCAGACGCAGGGAGGTCGCTCGTCGTTCGAGACGCGCGTAGTCGATGAGGCGGTCGGGAGTGAACGCGACGACCGTCTCCAGATTCGTGGGTGAGCGGGGCTCCGAGCGTTTGGTGCCGGTGCGGTTGATCTTCTCCCAGACGTGCCACCCGGATGCTTTGGCCTGCATGATCTCGGCGTCTTTGGCGTAGAAGGAGATGCCCATTGGCAGCGGGTCCCAGAGGTTGGCGTCCAGGCCGAGGATGACGCCGTCGGCGAGGTCGACGCCGAGGATCATCGTCACGTCCACGCCGGCGACGTCGCGTCCAAGGGGGTGCTCTCTCTTCCAGGACTCCTCAGCGCCGTAGCGGAGCTGGCCGCGGACCTCGTCGTCAGGGCGGTTCTTGATCGAGTTTCGGGTGACGCGGAAGGGGTAGACGAGCATCCCGATCCGCTCGTCGGAGCTCAGCTGCACCCCGAGGTAGACCGGCGCGCGGTGCGGGTCGCTCGCGTACAGCACGCGGCCGCCGGAGGCACGCACGGCGTCGAGGAGGAACGCGTGCAGGTCGCTGCGTCCCTGGACACGGTAGACCTCGCCGAAGGCTCGCCCGGCGAGCGGCTCTTCCTCCACAGGACCCCTTCCGGATTGCGTTGTCCACCGATGTCCTTGGTCACGTTGGGCATGTCGGTGGCTGTTGGCAGACTCGTCTCGACGATACTGGTCAGACACGCACTGCCCGCAGAGGCCGGGCCGTGCGTGCACGTATAGAAAGAGGTGGCCGATGGGCGAGCAACTCCCGGTGGTGAGCCTGTTCTCCGGAGCAGGAGGACTCGACCTCGCCGTCGAACGTGCCGACGCCGAGCCCCTCGATGCCGGCGACCCCGGCAGCGGCCTCCTTCGTGTGTCGGTCGCGACGGACTACAACGAGCCCGCGTTGCAGACGTTGAAGGCGAACTTCGACGGTGCCGCGACCCCTCACCGGCGACATCCGACAGGTCTCCACCGAGCAGATCCTCGCCACCGCAGGGCTGCGGGCCAAAGAGCCTGTGCTGGTCGTCGGCGGCCCGCCGTGCACTCCGTTCAGCAAGTCGGGGTTCTGGCTGGAGCAGAAGCGCGAGAGCCGCGACCCGAACGCCTCGCTGCTGGACGAGTATGTCCGTGTTGTCCGCGAGTCCCGCCCCGAGGCGTTCATCCTGGAGAACGTGCAAGGCCTGACGTACAAGACCCACAAGGCGCAGTTCGATCGGCTCCTCAAGGGACTCGGCGAGCTCGGCTACAACCCGCAGTGGAAAGTGCTGCTCGCCGCCGATTACGGCGTCCCTCAGCTGCGCCGTCGCGTGTTCGTCGTCGGACGCCGCGACGGGGAGAAGTTCGAGTTCCCCGAGCCCACCCACTCCGGCTGGAGCGAGCACACCCGCACCGTCGACGCGAACAAGATCCCCCACGTCACCTCCTCCCAGGCGTTCGCCGGACTGCCCCGACTGGTCCGTGCGGCCGAGGACGAGATCGTCGATGGCAACTACGGAGAACTTGCCGCGGAAATCCCGCCCGGTCAGAACTACCTTTGGCACACCGAACGCTACGGCGGCCGCAACCACTTCGAATGGCGCAGTCGCTACTGGACCTTCCTGCTCCGCCTCGACCCCAACCGGCCATCCACCACGCTCCAGGCGCAGCCCGGACCGTGGGTCGGCCCGTTCCACTGGGAGAACATCCGCACAGCCTCTGGCGAAGAACGAGCACGACGCCTCCGCGTCAACGAAATGCTGCGCCTGATGTCCTTCCCGGACGACTTCAAGATCGACGGCACTCGAGTCGACGTTCAACGCCAGCTCGGCAACGCCGTCCCGCTCGAACTTGGCAAATCCGTAGTTCGCGCGCTCATGGATCAGCTCGGTTATCTAGGGCGAGAAGGCACAGCTCGAATAGCCGCGTTCGGCTGAGCCGTCTGCTGAACGTCTATTTCTTGGCCCGGTGACGCAAGGAGGAGCATCGCGGTGAGCGCCCTGGTTCCCAATCTTCCAGAGCTGATCGCCCGGCTGGGTGACGGCAACGACGCCCGCGCTGTCGCTGAAGCGTTCGATGCGGAGACAGTCGAGGCAGCACGCACTTCCCTGCAGCGGATCACCGAAGCTTGGGAGGGGCGTACCGCGGAGGCGGACACCGAAGTGATTGCAAGCCGAGGTGAGACGCCTCGATGAGGATCAGCTACATCGAGATCTGTGGCTTTCGCTCCTACGGACCGCAGCCACAACGAGTTGAGTTGAACACCCCGATCACGGTGATCCACGCCGACAACAGCCAAGGGAAGACGAGTCTCGCTGAGGCCTTCGAATTCCTTTACACCGGCAGCACATCCCGACGTCAACTCGGTGGTGGAAGCCCAGGCGAGTTCGAGGGCGCCCTACGCAACGCTCATCTTCCGGCATCTGCTGAGGTATACATCGAGGCTGAGATATGTCTCCAGGATGGCAGCCGCAAGATCCTCCGCCGCCAGTTGATCGACGACTACCAGGGGGCGGCCGACTGCGTCAGCGTCCTGTCGTTGGATGGGATTGACATCGGCTCAGTTACCGAAGCCGGAATGCAGCTGTCCGACCCACCGCTTGCGGCTCCCGTTCTACTTGAACATGCCCTGAGATACGCCGTTTCGGCGAAGCCGGGCGAGCGGAGCGACTATTTCAAGGCGGTGCTTGAGGTCGCGGACCTCGATCTGCTGCGCTCAGAACTCGCAGCTCTGATCAGTGAACGAGAGGCGCAGCCTAGGGAACTTTTGGTAGCAAGGCTGGAGGGTCTGCGTTCACATCCTCAAATCGGCCCGCTTGTGGCGTCCACCTCACCGTGGACCGCGGCTCAGCTCTCCACGTCGCTCGTCTCTGCGCTAAACACTCTCGTACCTCCTGCCGAGAATGAGCCGCAGCCCGCACGCGAGCTGTCGACCGCAGTTGCACGAGTGACGAACGAGCTCACTGCGCGCGCGCACGAACACACTGCTACCACTCACCCAACTCCGCCCGTCGACCGCTGCTATGCCTTCACAACGCATGCGACTTTTCGATGCACAGTCGCCGACGCCTGGCGGTCGCTCATCAGCGACCGAGCAATCATTTGCCGCGGAACTTGATAGCTATAACGACGCCGTGTCGAGAGTGGACGCCTCAGTAGCAAAGGTTCTGCCGCTATTCCATGCGGTTCTTGGCGTTGACGGTCTTCCTCAACATCCGGGCGATGGTCCAGTAGACTGCCCGGTCTGCCAGACGCCTGCATCACTGACTGCCGAGAGGGTAGAAGTGATCCGGCACCAGCTGGCAGATCAAGAGGGCCTGACTGGCGCGAGTACCAAACTTCGTGCTGCGATCACGCAGCTTTCGAATGAGCTCGAAGCCGCTGGGAGCTGGGCAAGCGCGAGCATTCCGGCAGCTGCCGGATGGACAGCTGACGGTCGGGCGGCCCACGAGTCTGCTGTCGCTGAACTTTTAGGAGAAACAGACTCCTTCGTCGCCGTCGCGCAGCTTGCGCAAACCCTGAAAGCCAGCGCACAAACGGTTCAGGGACATGTCGACGACTCTCTGGCGGCGATCGAGCACATCCGAGAGCAGGTGAGCAGAAACACCGCAACAACCAGGGCGGATTTCGAGGCTCTAATGAGTGCCGAGGAAGAGCTTCGACAAGCGTTGACCACTCACAAGTCTCTCTTGTCACAGGCAGCGGCCGATGTGGAACCTGTCATCAGCGTGCTGGAGCCCGTGCTCGCCGCAAGGAGCAACACGACCGGATGGACCGAACTGCTTGAGCTCGCCCGAGCTGAGGATGCGCTGCTGGAAGCGCTCGAACGCCAGCGCCTCAGGGATGCAGCGACGAGTCGGCTGAAGAGCGCGCAGCGAAAGATCACGAGCGCAGCTAAAGAGGTCGTTGACCAGAAGCTAGAACTCATGGCCGCCGAGATTCGTAAGTGGTGGTCATTGATGCGGCCCGACGAGCTAACTGCTTTTGATCGCTTGGCTCGACGCGGGGCTGGCAGCCGCTACCTGGATCTGACGGCTTCGCTGGTTCCTGAAGCTGATGCGTCGGGCGTGGTGCGTAACGCATTGGCGGTCTTGAGCAACAGCCAGCTGAACGCGCTCGGGCTGGCGACATTCCTCGCCCGGTGCCGTCAGCTTGGGAGCGCGATGATCTTCCTTGACGATCCGGTGCCCGGAAGCGATCGGGAACACAGATACACGTTCGCGGACAAGGTGACCTCGGAGCTGCTTTCGAGCGGGGTGCAACTCGTAGTCACGACCCATGATGCGGAACTCGCGAGAACCCTTCAGTCCCTCTACCAGCATCTGGGCACTGGCGAGTATTCGGCTACGCTCATCGACCCACGGCAAGGTACCACTGTGCTCCGTACGGGGGACGACTTCGAACGACTCATGTTGAACGCGCAAGGACAGATGAGTTCGCCACTCCACGAGAATCGCCGCTCGGCCGGAAACAGTCTACGAATCGCCACGGAGCGCTTGGCAAAACACATACTCATCGCGGCGCGGCAATCCGACGATGACACCCAAGCTTCATTGGCTGACTACGAGGGGAAAAACCTGCGTGATCTGCGTCCCTTGGTGGTAGCACGCTGCAAGGCACCGAACGAGCCCGGTCAATGGCAGACCCTCGCGCGAATCCTCAACGACTCCGATCACGACACTGACCCTCCTCAGCCCGCCGACTTGAAGACGTGCTACGACATGCTCAGAGACATCAAACGACGACACGGCGTCAGTACCTCGTCGTCGGCAGTGGCTCAAGCAGCATAGGCACCGCCGTCGGGCGGACCTTTCCGGCACCTGGCGAGGTGGACCAATGAGGTGACCAACAGCCCGCAAACTCTGCAAAATGTGATGCGCAGAGCGTGCCCCTGAAAAGCAAAACCCCAGGTCAGGTGGGCTACGAGCGCTGATCCTGGCACCTGGGGGTCAAGGGGTCGTGGGTTCAAATCCCGCCAGCCCGACGCAGGGGGGCCTCTGACCAGCATGAACGTTGGTCAGAGGCCTTCGTCATGCTCACCTCAGGCGTCATCGCCGTCGTCATGCCCGCACTCGCTGCACAGTTGCTGCTCATGCGATGGCCGTAGGCGTTGGGTCTGCGTGACGAACACGTCGATCGGGGCCTCGTGCGCCGGCCACTACACTCAGTCCACGCCAATCGCCGGGACTGCTGGCCGATACTGGGGAGTCCGCGAATCCCCGAGACAGCGGTGCAGGCCGGATATCTACCGGATCCTCCGAGGAGCCGTGGACTCATCCGGCCGGCCCGGCAAGCCCACGACTCGGACCAGGGAGTAGCAGTGACCGATCACAGCCAGTCAATCGAGCCCGATGAGCGCGGCGGCGCGCCCGGCCATCGCAGCGTCGAATTGCAACGCACCTCCCTGGGTCATTACGAGGTGCGCAACGCCCGAGGTGGTGTGATCAGCCTCGGGGACGGGACCGGCACGGACTTCACACCGGTTGAGGTGCTGCTGGCCGCGATCGCCGGGTGCTCCAGCGTCGATGTGGATCACATGACCAGCCGCCGCGCCGAGCCCGAGGAGTTTACCGTCCGGTGCAGCGGCACGAAGATCTCCGACGACGACGGCAACCACCTGCAGGACGTCGAGGTCACCTTCCACCTGCGCTTCCCGGCCGGTGCCGAGGGCGATGCCGCGCGGGCCCGGATCGCGCCCGCTATCAAGGCCAGCCATGACCGGGAGTGCACGGTGTCGCGGACCGTGGAGCTGCCCACACCCGTCACGATGCGTACCGCCGACTGAGCCGGCCGGTATGACCGATCAGGCGGGCAGCGAGGGGTCCACGCGGACCGCCTACGACACGGTCGCCGCCGACTATGCGCGGGCGATCCAGGACACGAACCAGGAGCACCCGCTCGATGTGGCGATGATCGCCGTCTTCCTGGCCGAGGTGGGCGCCGGGCCGATCCTGGACGCGGGCGCCGGCGCCGGCCGGCTCACCGGCTATGCTTCCGCACGCGGAGCCGACATCCGCGGGATGGACCTGTCCCCGGGCATGATCGCCCAGGCCAGGAGCACCTACCCCGACCTGCGCTTCGAGACCGGATCACTGTTGGACCTGCCCTACCCGGCCGGCAGTTTCGACGGCGTGCTGCTCTGGTACTCGGTGATCCACCTGGGTGATGACGAGCTGGGGCGGGCCCTGAGCGAGGTGGCCCGCGTGACCCGTCCCGGTGGCTACCTACTCCTGGCCAGCCAGGCCGGCTCCGGCGAGGTGGACCTGCGCCCGGTCTACGCCCGCATGGGGCATCAGGTGTCCTTGACCCGGCACCGGCGCACCGCGGAGGTGTTGGCGGCAGCGCTGGCCCGGGTCGGGGCGAGGGAACTGGCGCGACTGGTGCGCCGGGGCAGCCCCACTCACGAACGGGACGACCAAGCCGTGATTCTCGCCCGATTCGGGCCACCTGAATAGTCGCCGCCCGCCTGCTCTGTTCACAGTTCCGTCCGCTTCAGCGCCAGGGATGCCACGCCGAGGCTGATGACGGTGAGCACGGCGGTGCTGATGAGCGGGCCTATCGTCATGAGTATCCCGTCGGACAGGACCGGCCCGGCTATGCGTGCCAGACTCCAAGGCAGTATTTCGAAGGCGCGGGGCGCGGTAGCGACGAGGAGGTCGGTGCCGAATATGCCGGCCAGCGGCAGCGCGACCACCAGGGCGCGCGACCAGGTCAGCGCACTGAGCATGAGCACCACGGCGAGGTGGAAGACCGCGAGGCAGCCGATGAGTGCGACGGCACCGAGCCACTGGTCCAGCGGCCACAGCGCTCCGTCGGCAAGGGAGAGTTGGGCCAGCACGCCGAGCCATGGCACGAGGACGATCACGACGAACAGGGCGAGGGCGTGGCCGAGGAACTTCGCCGCAAGCAATGCGCTACGAGCCAGCGGTTTGGACAGCATCCACTCCAGCACGCCGCTGCGCCGTTCATCGAGCAGGATGCCCTGGGCGGTGACGACCACGCCGATGGAGGCCAGAATGCCTGCCATGCCAGCGAATTGGACCGCACTCTCGGTGGGGGTCATGTCGCTCGCGCCAGCGGCGACGTCGAGCCGGGGCAGGACCCAGAGCACCAACACGAGCAGCGCGTTGGTCAGAGCGGACCACACGAGGGCCTGCGTCCACCACCGCCGGGTGTTCCACCAGGAACCTGATTCCCGACGGAACTGGTTGGTCAGCCCGGACAAGGTCGATGGCGATCTCATCGAACGTCTCCCTCCACGACGTTGATGAACACGTCCTCGAGTTCGGACCTGCGGCGACCGAACTCGACCACCCGGACCTCGTCGTGGCTCAGGACCAGCCGCAGCAGTTGAGCCTGGGCGACCTCCTCGTCACTCACCCGGACCGTGAGGGAGACTCGGTCGTCGCCGGGGACCTCGCGGATCTCGGTTACCCAGGGCTGAGTCCGCATGCTGGTCACGGCGGGACCGACATCCCCGGTCAACGTCAGGACGAAGGTGTCGGCCTCGTCGAGGAGATCGACCATTGAGGACTGGAGGACACGGCGTCCGTTCCGCAGGATTGCGACCTCGTCGCTGATCTGCTGGACGTCGTCGAGGATGTGGGTGGAGTAGAAGACGGTCGTTGTCTCCTTCAGTCGGCGCATGACGTCCAGGACATCGCGTCGGCCCAGCGGGTCCAGCGCCGCGGCGGGCTCGTCGAGAATGAGAAGCCTGGGGCGGTGGATCTGGGCCTGCGCAATCCCCAGTCGTTGCCGTTGGCCACCGGAGAGTTCACCGGAGCGGGCGTCAGTCTTCGCGGTCAGACCGACCAGGTCCAGTGTCTCAGTGATGTCGTCCTCGACGCGGGCGTCGGGGTCGAGGGGGTAGAACCCACGAGCGTAGCGCAGCACCTGCCGGGCTGTGAGGTCCTCATGAAACCGTGGCTGCTGGGCGAGGTAGCCGACCTGCCTGCGCACCTGCATGCTCGCGCGCTGACGATGTCGGAGCCGAGTACCTGCGCCGTGCCACCCGAGGGCGCGGCCAAGCCCAGGAGCAACCGCATCAGGGTGGTCTTGCCCGCCCCGTTCGGACCGAGAAACCCGAACAGAGACCGCTCGGGGACCACCAGATCGAGCCCATCGAGAGCGATGACCCCACCGTAGTGCTTGGTGAGGCCCTGGCAGGAGATCGCCGGTGCTCCCATGACTTCACGCTATCGACGGTCAGAACGGCAGGCCAGGGTCCTTGGTCCCGAGGCTGTCCGAACGCCGGCTCGGGCGTCGGCGCTAATGAACCAGCACGGCCTTGACCGCTTCACCCGCGTTGGTCGCGGCGATCGCCTGCTCCAACTCGGCGAACGGGTACGTCGTGACCAACTTCTCGAGCGGGAAGCGTCCCTGCCGCCGCAGTTCGAGCAACTGGGGGATGAACACACGCGGCACCGAGTTGCCCTCGACAATCCCTTGTACCCGCCGGCCCAACTGCATCACGGGCAATAGGTCCAGTGTCATTCCCGGTGCGGCTCCGACGATGCCGAGGTTGCCGCCCCAGGCCAGACCATCCACCAGTCGGGTCAGTACCGGCGCCACACCGGTGGTGTCGAACGCATGGGTGGCTCCTCCGCCGGTCAGGTCGTGGATCTGTTCGACCTGGTCCTCCTCGTTGCCGTCGATCACGTGTGTCGCGCCGAGGTCGCGGGCCAGTGCCAATCGCTCGGGAATGATGTCGACCGCGATGATGGTGCCCACACCGGCCGCGGCGGCAGCGAGCAACCCGCTCAGCCCCACGGCGCCAGTCCCGGAGATCACGAGGGAGTCGGTGGGCCCGGGCCGCAGCACGTTGAGGATCGCACCGGCGCCGGTCTGCACGCCGCAACCCAAGGGTCCCAGGAGGTACTCGTCGTCGGGCGCCACCCACTCGGGCACCTTGGCCAGGTCGCGCTCGCTGACGAGCGCATGCGTACCGAAGGAGGACTGACCGAAGAAGCTCGACCCGACCGGCTGCCCGTCCGCTGTGGCCTTGTAGGACCGTCGGCGCGGGCCAGGGCGAAGTTGATGTCGTTGAACTGCACGCAATTGAACGGGCGGCCCGTCAGGCAGGTCCGGCAACGTCCGCACGATGCGTAGGAGGCCATCACCCGGTCGCCCTCGGCGAAGTCGGTCACGCCCGCACCGACCGCCTCGACCACGCCGATGCCCTCGTGCCCGTAGACCGCCGCCGGAAACTCCGCCTGATGGAACACATCGCGGGCGAACAGGTCCGTATGGCATAAACCGGTGGAGTGGTAGCGGACCAGCACCTCGTCCGGACGGGGATCACCGAGTTCGATCCCGTCGGCCAACTGGAAGGTGCCGCGCGGCTCGCGGAGCACGTGCGCGCTGATCGGGGTGGTCACGACTGCCTCCTTACGGCTGGTTCCCACACCGTAGGGCAGAACCGGGGCCCCAGCGAGAGCACGGGCCGGCGGCGCATCCTGCCGTCGCCCAAGTTGCCGCGCCGGTCCGTGGCGCGCACGCTGGCGGGCATGAGTGTGACCATCGCCGGGGTGGACGTCAGCAAACCGCAGAAGGTGCTGTTCCCGGCAACGGAGACCCCGGAGGTGACGAAGGAGGACCTGGCCCGCTACTACGCCGGTATCGCCACCATCATGCTGCCGCACGTGCGGGGCCGTCCGATCAGCATGCAGCGATTCCCCGATCGGATCGAAGGGCCCTCGTTCTACGAGAAGCGGGTGCCCCGACACTTCCCGGACTTCGTTGCCACCGTGCAGGTGCGGACCGCGGACGGTCCGCAACGTCAGGTGATGATCGAGGACGAGGCCACCTTGGTCTATCTGGCCCAGCAGGCGTGCCTCACCCCGCACACATGGTTGAGCACGGCTGCGGACCTGGATCATCCGGACCAACTGATCTTCGACCTTGACCCCACCGTTCCCGGGCTCGGGGCGGTGCGGCGAGCCACCGTGATGGTGGGGGAGGTGCTGGACGACCTGGGGCTGCGCACCTTCCTCAAGACCACCGGCTCGCGCGGGTACCACGTGGTAGTACCGCTGCGGCCCGAGGCGGACTTCGGGACCGTACGTGCCTTCGCCCGCACGGTCGCGGAGGTCCTGGTGCGCCGCGCTCCGGACCTGCTCACCCTGCAGTCGCGGAAGAAGAAGAGGGGCGATCGGGTGCTGGTGGACGTGCAGCGCAACGGCTACGGGCAGACGGCGGTGCCCCCGTACGCGGTCCGGGCCCGGCCCGGTGCCCCGGTGGCGGTGCCGATCAGGTGGGACGAACTCTCCCGGATCGAGCCGGCTGGGCACACGATCCGCACGATCAATCGGCGCCTGGCCCAGGTACAGGACCCGTGGCAGGTGTTCTCGGAGCACCGCCAGGATCTGACCCGCGCCCGTGAACGCCAGGCGTGATCGATCAGTCGGCGCCCGCTGACGCCAGCAGATCACCGCGCAACCAGACACTGCGCAGCGATTCCGCGAGCCGGCTCGGCTCTTGACGATGTGGCGGGTCGAAGTGGTGCCGCTGGTGAAAGACCTCGAGCGTGAAGTCACGGAATACGCCTCCGAGCCGTTCTGCGATCTCGCCGTACTGGTCGGGGTTGCTCAAGCCGCCGAGCGCGAAGTAGACAGGACGGTCGAACCGCCTCAAGGCATTGCGGTCCAGAGCGTAAGTCTTGAAGGTGCGCACGAGGGCCCGGATCCCAGCGGGCCTTCGGGACATCCACACCGGCGGTGGCGCTGATCGCGGCTCAGGCAGCCGAACCTCGGACCGCACCTGTAACCGCGTGAAGGCCGCCACGAAATCCTGGTGCGAAAGTTGAGCCAGCGCGTCGTACTCGGACCACAACCGCTCGTGCCTCGGGCTCCAGTCCCAGTGGCCGCCCCACGCCGGTTCGAGCAGACTCAAGGTCAACAGGCGCGACGGCTCCGATGCCGCACACGCCAGGGCTGCGGCGCCACCGCCGGAGTAGCCCACCAGGTGAAAGCGAGTCCACCCGCGAGCCCCGGTTTCACGCAGAACCCCGTCGACCTCCGTGTCCAGGGAGTAGTCCGCCGGCGGGGAGGCCCCGCGATAGACCTCGAGGTCCTTGACTATCGCCTCGACGTCATCGCCCAACAGGTCAACGAGTCCGGAGTAGGCCAGCGGCGCGGGAAGTACGGCTCCGGGCAGGAAGACAACCTTCGATGCGCTCACTGTTCGCCTCCGATCGGAGAATTGATCGAATCCGTACCGGCGTGCGGAGCGCCGGCGAGAACACCATTCCTCAACGGGTTCGGGACCACGCCTTCCCACTCTTCTGCGACCGCGAGATAACCCTGTCTTGGGGTCGTGAACAAACTCCCTAGAGCGTGGGAGTCCGCTCGAAGGAGGCTTTCAGGGCGTCGACTGTGATGGTTCGTTCCTTGACTGCGAAGCGCCGCCAGATGGGCGTGCCGAGGCGCCACAGCCCGTAGGAGATCAACTTGCCGCGATGGCGGACCCGTGTCTCGTTGTCACCGGCGGGTTCCAGTCGGTAACTCGGCCAGCCTTCGAACTTCAGCGTGCCCGACTTCGACGTCTCCCACCAGTGAAAGATGACCGTGTGGGGCGCCGTCATCTCGACGATCTCCCCGGGCATGGTGCCCTGAGTCGTTTCATCGACGAAGGTCGTTCCGACGCCGGGCTCGCCGGGAGAAGTCTGCCGAGTGTGCTTCAGCATGCTTCCGGTGTCCGCCATCCAGTCGTTGTGCCCCTCGATGTCGACCAGGCGTGCGAACACCTGCTCGATCGGCGCCCATATCGTGCGCTTGAGCTCGAACTCGATCGGCTTCACACGATCAAGCATCCTCCTCGGGCCGACGAACCACAAGGCTTTCGACGTCGCCGTCGGCACGGATCAGGCTGCGTCGGACCGCTTCACCCAGCACAGGCAGAACGGGTGCCCGGCCGGGTCGGCGTAGACGCGGAAGCCCTCGCCGGGGGCTTCGTCGTCGACGGCTTTGAGCAGTACGGCCCCGAGCGCGAGTACCTCCTCGTGCGCCTCCTCGATGTCCGCGACCCACAGGTCCAGATGGATCTGTTGCGGGTTCCCGTCGGGCCACTGCGGCGGCACGTGCTCAGGGGCCAACTGCACCGCCACCTTGGCGCTGCCGTCCACGAGCACGGTGTGCCAGTCGTCCTCAAAGTCCACGGTCCCGCCGAGCACGCCGGCCCAGAACCGACTCTCGGAGTTCAGGTCGGCGGCGTCGAACACCACCACCTGATGAGTGATCTCCATGGTTGCCTCCACGCGCCCATACCGCTGCCCGGTCCGGAGCGCCGGGACTGATGTGCACATGATAGCCAGCACAGCCCCTACGATCAGTGCCGATGAGCAAGGAGAAGCCGGGCAACGGCAGGCCGCTCAAGGCCTTCCACTGGTGGCAGGGTCTGTGGCGGAGCGTCTTCGCCATCGAGCACGACGACGCTCACTGGCACGTCGAGGTCGACTTCCTGGACTGGGACGGACGCGCGTCGCGCTCTACCGCGACCGACGCCAGGACCGCACCCAGAGGTTGCCGGCCCGGTTCGGCCTCGATGACGGATCCAGGATCGAGGTGCGCACGAGCACCTATGGCATCCGGCGGGCCCACCTGGTCAGCCCCGAAGGGAGGGAGCAGCAGCTCGTCCCGGTTCCCGGCAGCGCCGAACGGTGGCGCGCGGACCTGGAGCGGCGACGGCCGGGGCTGAGCACCACGATCAGCGTGACCTCCTTCGTGGTGCTACTCGCGGTGATCGTGCTGCAGGTGCCCCAGGGGCTGGAGTGGCTGGCCGATCTCAGCGACGAGGTTGCCCCCGAACTCCCCGAGAACCTCTCCGGTCTGGTCGGGGTCCTGGGGCAGTTCAGTTTCACCTCCCCCTGGAATCTCGGATCGGTGCTGAACACGAGCATCACCGTGGCCGGCCTGCTGGCGCTGCTCGAGCGAGCCCTGCGACTGCGTTACTCCTGGTGGCTCGATGGTCTCGAGGGCATGGACGGGGCCTGGAGCGGGTGACCCCCACCTAGACTGCCCCCATGAGCTTTCTCAAGCGATTGTTTGGCCGGGACTACGAAGTCTCCAGCCCGACCCAGGCGGCCGGTTCGGCGCAGCCCGGTCAGGTCGACACGACGGCCAAACCAGGCCCCGACGATGCGGTGCAGGCGGCCGAACCTGCCCGGTTCGTCGTCGAGCAGACCTTCACCCAGACCGGCCGGGGGACGATGGCCGTGGGCAAGCTCGCCAGCGGCTACCTGACTGAAGGGGATCACGTGCGGGTGCTGCGCGGTGGTGAGTCCTACGACTCCGGCACCGTGCAGCGGCTGGAGGTCGGCCGACGTCGGGTGGAGCGGATGCCCCCGGGAACCAACGGTGGAGTGCTGGTGGAGGGGATGGCGCAGCCGATCGCGTCGGGGGATGAGATCCACCCCGGTCCCAGCAACTGACCCTGACCCAGCCGTAGCCGGGCGTACCGTCGCTGCACGTGCTCGGCCGGAGAGACAACGTGGGGCCCGGCCGGACGGCCGGGCCCCACGTTCGTCAGGAACGCTGGTCCTTAGTTGAAGACCGAGTCCACGATGTCCTGGTTGTTCTCGATCCACTCGCGCGCGCCGGCGGCCGGGTCGCCCTCGTGCACGTTCACGATCAGATCCTCGAGTTCACCGAACTGGTCGTTGTCCAGGACGGGGAAGTTGCCCATCGCCTCGGCGACTTCCGGGAACTCACTGGAGAACTCGGAGTTGGCGATGAAGTTCAGGGACTCAGGCTCACCGAGCGCCTGCTCGGGGTCCTCCAGGTCCTTCACCGGGTACTCGGCGTTGGCCCAGAAGGGGTGCCACAAGGTCACCACGACATCCTCCTCGGCGTCGATGGCGCTGCTCAACTCGGTGAGCATCGCCGCGGTGGAGGACTCGACCAGGGTGAAGTTCTCATCCAGCCCGTAGGTCGGGAACACCGAGTTGGCGGTGACGCCCATGTGTCCGGCGCCCGCCTCGATTCCGATGACCTGGCCGTCGAACATGTCCGGGTTCTCGGCCAGTTCCGGGATCGAGTCGATCTCGGTGTACTCCGGGACGGCGAGCGTCAGGACCGCACCCTCGTAGTAGTGGCCCAGGTCCTCCAGGTCATCGCCGTAGGTGTCCATGTACTCGGCGTGCGTGACCTCCGGCCATGCGGAGGGGTAGACGTGGTAGTCGCCGCCGGCCACGGCGGTGTACAGCGGCCCGGCCTGGCCGATCTCTTCGATCTGCACCTCATAGCCCTGGTCCTGCAGCATCTCCTGCCACAGGTAGCCCATGCTCAGGCCGTCGGTCCAGTCGGGCAGGATGCCCAGGATGACCGGACCCTCGGCGCCGGCGGCGCCGTTCTCGTCGCCGTTCTCCTCGGTATCTGCGCCGTTGTCGGTCGCAGCGCCGTCATCGTCGGTGTCGGTGTCGCCGTTGCAGGCAGCCAGTAGCAGTGCGCTCGCAGCGGTCACGGCGAGCAGGCTCCGGGTACGTCGTGGGGAGGTGGTCCTCATCTGGTTTCCTTCCATGTCGGGGCCGCCGCGCTCAGCGGGACCCATTGTCGGCTCTCGTTTCGGATTCATGCAGTTGTGGACTGGTGATCGCGGTCCCCACCGGGCCGATGGTGGACACACGTCCGGCGCGTAGTAGTTTCTTGAGTCGCGCGGCTCTCGGTGTTCCGGGTTTGCGTCCGCCGACAGCGGCGGTCACCCGGTCGAGGTAGATGGCAAGGACGACGACGGACAGACCTGCTTCGAAACCCAGCCCGATGTCGATGGTGCTGATCGCACGGGTGACCTCGGCGCCCAGGCCCCCGGCACCGACCAGTCCCGCGATCACCGCCATCGACAGGGCCAGCATGATCACCTGGTTGACCCCAGCCATGATGGTGGGCATCGCCAGTGGCAATTGGATCCGCGCGAGGATCTGCGAACCGGTGCTGCCGAAAGCCTGCCCGGCCTCGACGACTTCGGCGTCCACTTGCCGGATGCCCAGTTCGGTCAGGCGCACCCCCGGAGGAAGCGCGAAGATCACTGTGGCGATCACCCCGGGGACGACCCCGACGCTGAAGAGGGTGATGACCGGCACCAGCCAGACGAAGGCGGGCATCGTCTGCATCAGGTCCATCACCGGGCGCACGATCTGGGAGACCCGGTCCGATTTGGCCGCCGCGATGCCGATCGGTATGGCCAGCAGCAGGGCCACCAACGTGGCGATGATGACCATGGCCAGGGTGAGCATCGCGCCTTGCCACTGCTCGACACTGATCACGAACAGCCACATGCCCAGCGACAGCAGCGCGAGCTTCCAGTCCCGCAGCAACCAGGCGACGGCGGAGAACAGGACAGCCAGCAGCAGGGCATCGGGGGTGTTCAGCAGGCCGGCCAGGTTGGTGGTCGCCCAACTGATAACGCTCTGAATTCCGTCGAAGACCACGCTCAGGTTGTCCTGGATCCACCGGAACCCCGCCTCGATCCACTCCCCGATGTCCCAACCGTGGGATTCCAGTGCCATCGGTCTCATCCGCATAGAGGTTCATGAGGGCCGCCCCGCTCCCGCGCTCGCCGGGCCTGCAACCGGACCGGTTTTCAGGTTCTCGGTCATCTCAGGGTCCTCCGGATCGGCCAAGGCGTTGAGCAACGTCACCCTGGGGATCACGCCGACCAGCCTCTCGTCGCGGTCCAGCACGGCCAGCGCCACCTTGGCTTGCGCTGCTGTCGCGATGAACTCCGCGAGGGTGTCGTCGGTGTGCACCTGGTGCGCCTGGCGGAGCACGCCCTCGAGGCTGTTCGCTCCGGAGCGCACTGCCTGCGCGACGTCCGTCTCATAGACGACCCCACGCAGCCGTCGGCTTCGGTCCACCACCATCAGCGCGGACATCTGGTGCTCGCGCAGCAACTTGTGTGCGGTGCGCGGACCTGACTCCGCTCCGATCACCGCCACCGGTGGTTCCATGATCGCCCCGGCGGTGAGCACCCGGGTGCGGTCGACGTCCTGGATGAACTGGGCCACATAACTGTTCGCGGGGTCGTTGAGGATCTGCTCGGAGGTGCCGATCTGCTCGATCCGGCCGTCACGCATCATCGCGATCCGGTCGCCCAGCCGCATCGCCTCGTTCAGATCATGGGTGATGAACAGGATCGTCTTTCCCAGGGTGTGCTGCAGGTCGATCAACTGATCCTGCATCTCCCTGCGGATCAACGGGTCCAGCGCGGAGAATGCTTCATCCATCAGCATGACGTCGGTGCCGGAGGCCAGCGCCCGGGCCAGGCCCACTCGCTGCCGCATCCCGCCGGAGAGTTCATCGGGATAGGACCCGCCCCAGCCGTCCAGCCCGACCATGCGCAGCGCCTCCTCGGCGGCCCGTTGCCGGTCGGCGCGGTTGGCTCCGCGCACTTCCAGGGCTTGCGCGGCGTTCTCCCCGACAGTTCGGTGGGGGAGCAGCGCGAAGTGCTGGAAGACCATGGACACCTTCTGCCGGCGCATCTCCCGTAGCGCACGGCCTCGCAAGCCGGTGATGTTGTCACCAGCGACGATCATGTCGCCGGCGGTGGGCTCGAGCAGTCCGTTGACCATCCGGATCAGCGTGGACTTGCCCGAACCGGACAAGCCCATCACGACGAAGATCTCCCCGTCGTTGGCGTCGAAGGACGCGTCGATGACGGCAGCGGTCAGACCACGCTCGCGCAACTCCTCCCGGCTTGCACCGGACTGGAGCCACCCCACGCCCCGCTCCGGCCGACGCCCGAAGATCTTGTACACGCCATGGGCTTCGATCACTGGCACCTGAGAATGTCTCCAGTTCTCGGCGGGGGTGTCCCGCCGTCGGGATGCGGCACAGGGTGCGGTCCAGGGTTGGTGGCGAGGATGACTCCGCAGGACGTGACGCAGGCGCACACCCGAGCGGAGCGACATATCCGAAGCCCGCCCGATCACCATCCACTGGCAAACAACGCATGTCAGTCTGGCATAGAAGATCCCGGCGGGCACATGCCAGGATCCGCTGGATGCTGTTCCGGAAGGGGAGGCAGCGCCAGCGCACGCGGGAACCGGCCAGCGCCGGCGCACGCGTCGAACTCCGGCGAGGACCCGTGCCTGCCCACGTCAACGGGCCCCGGGGGCCCGGCCCAACCCGCACGATCCCGCGGTCTATGCGGCACGCTGGGGTTTCGGTGGGGCGTGGCTCGGTACCCGTACGACCCCTGTCCGGCTCCACCGGGGACACCCGCGCACCCCGCCCGGCCCTCTCCGCACCACGTGGCCAAGGTCACGCCCGATCGTTACGCTTCCGTGACGATGTGGGCGTCGTCCGTACTGCCGGCTCACCCGGGCCGGTGGGCGGGCGCGGCCGGTCAGGACTGCGCACCGGGCGCGACCGGGGCGGAAGGCGATATCTTGATATCGAACAACCGCTGTCGACCCGGACGGAAGTGCACCCTGTGGCTACTCCCACGATTATCTATACCCAGACCGATGAGGCGCCGGCACTGGCGACCTACTCACTCCTGCCGGTAATCGAGGCGTTCGCCGCCAGCGCGGGCGTGCAGGTGCAGACCCGGGACATCTCGCTCGCGGGCCGCATCATCGCCGCATTCGCTGACGTGCTCCCGCCGGAGCAGCGCACCGAGGACGCGCTGGCCGAACTCGGTCAACTGGCCGAGACTCCAGAGGCCAACATCATCAAGCTGCCGAACATCTCCGCCTCGGTGCCCCAGCTCAAGGCCGGCATCGCCGAGTTGCGTGCCCAGGGGTTCGACCTACCGCCCTACCCCGACAACCCCGCCACCGACGACGAGCGGGACGCGCGCGCACGGTACGACAGCGTGATGGGCAGTGCGGTGAACCCGGTCCTGCGGCAGGGCAACTCGGACCGGCGGGCACCGGCGTCGGTGAAGAACTACGCCAAGGCGCACCCGCACCGGATGGGGGAGTGGTCCAGTGATTCCGGGACCACCGTGGCCACCATGGCCGCGGACGACTTCCGCAACAATGAGAAGTCCGTGGTGGTGACCGAGGCAGACACCCTACGCATCGAGCACGTCGACGCCGACGGCACGGTCACCGTGCTGCGCGAGCAGGTGCCGGTCGAAGCAGGGGAAGTCGTCGATGCCACCGTGATGCGGGCCGATGCCCTACAGGCCTTCCTCAAGGCACAGGTGCAGGCCGCCAAGGATGCCGACGTGCTGTTCTCGGTGCATCTGAAAGCGACCATGATGAAGGTCTCCGACCCGATCATCTTCGGGCACGCGGTCCGGGCCTTCTTCCCGGAGACGTTCGCCACGTACGGCCAGGTGCTCGCCGAGGCCGGGCTGAGCCCCAACGACGGTCTGGGATCGATCCTGTCGGGCGTGGACGACCTGCCCGCCGGGCAGGAGATCCGCGACTCCTTCACCGCCGAACTCCAGCGGGGTCCGCGCCTGTTCCAGGTGGATTCGGACCGCGGGATCTCCAACCTGCACGTGCCCAGCGACGTGATCATCGACGCCTCGCTGCCGGCCCTGATCCGCAACGGCGGGCGCGCCTGGGGTCCGGACGGGGAGGAGGCCGACACGCTGGTGGTGATCCCGGACTCCAGCTACGCCGGGGTCTACCAGGCCACGATCGATGACAGCCGCACCCATGGCGCACTGGACCCGGCCACCATCGGTTCGGTGCCGAACGTGGGCTTGATGGCCAAGGCTGCCGAGGAGTACGGCAGCCATGACAAGACCTTCGAGATCGCCACCGACGGGGTGGTCCGCCTGGTCACCTCGGCCGGAGCGGTGCTCACCGAGCACACCGTGACCGCCGGCGACATCTGGCGCTCCTGCCAGACCAAGGACGTGGCCATCCGGGACTGGGTCAAACTGGCCGTGAACCGATCCCGGGCCAGCGGCACCCCCGCGGTGTTCTGGCTCGACGCAGACCGGGCACACGATGCCAGGCTGATCGAGAAGGTGAACACCTATCTGGCCGAGCACGACACCGACGGGCTGGACCTGCACATCATGGACCCGGTCGCTGCCACCCTCTTCACCCTGGAGCGGATGCGTGCCGGAGCGGACACCATCTCGGTGACCGGCAATGTACTGCGCGACTACTTGACCGACCTGTTCCCGATCCTGGAACTGGGTACCAGCGCCAAGATGCTCTCGGTGGTCCCGCTGATCAACGGCGGGGGTCTGTTCGAGACCGGTGCCGGAGGATCGGCGCCCAAGCACGTCCAGCAACTACAGAAGGAGAACTACCTGCGCTGGGACAGCCTGGGTGAGTTCCTGGCCCTGTCGGTCAGTTTCGAGCACCTGGCACAGTCCCAGGGCAACGCCCGGGCCCAGGTGCTCGCGGACACCCTGGACCGGGCTACCGGGACCTTCCTGGAGGAGAACAAGTCCCCGACCCGCCGGTTGGGCGGCATCGACAACCGTGGCAGCCACTTCTACCTGGCGCTGTTCTGGGCGGAGGAACTGGCCGCCCAGTCCGACGACGCGGCTCTGGCCGAGGTGTTCGGACCGGTGGCCGCGACCCTGCGTGCGCAGGAGGAGACGATCGTGGCAGAACTCCTCGACGTACAGGGCCAGGAGGTGGACCTGGGCGGGTACTACCGCCCCGACCCGGCCAAGGCCGACGCGGTGATGCGACCCTCGGCGACGTTCAACGCGGCGCTGGCGTCGCTGCGCCGATGAGCGCGGCGATCCCCGCGCCGGGCTGGGGGGTGGCCCGTCCGGTCCTTGCCGATGCGCTGATCCGCTCCCGCAGCACCGCGGCGCAGGTGGGGCTGGTCATCGCCGGTGCCGCGCTGGTGGCCGTGCTCGCCCAGGTCGCGGTGCCGCTGTGGCCGGTACCGGTGACGGGGCAGACCCTCGGGGTGCTTGTGGTCGGGGCGAGCCTTGGCGCGCGTCGGGCGGCTGCGGCGATGACGACCTATCTGCTGGCCGGGGTGGCCGGGTTGCCGGTGTTCGCCGGTGCGATGGGGGGACCGGCGAGCGTGGCAGGTCCCTCCTTCGGCTTCATCATCGGGTTCATCCCGGCCGCGGCCTTCATCGGCTGGCTGGCCCAAAGGCACTGGGACCGGCGTCCCCTGCTGGCGCTGGCCGGGTTCGCCGGTGCCAGCCTCATCCCGTTCATCATCGGGGTGCCCTACCTCGGGGTGGTCCTGTCGATGCTCGGGATGCCCCATGACGTCGGGACGTTGATGTCCGTCGGTGTGGTCCCGTTCCTCGTCGGTGGAATCATCAAGTGGATCCTGGCCGCCATGATCATGCCGCTGGCACACCGCGCCGCCGGCGCCCTCGACGCAGAACGCTGAGCCCACGCCGACCCGAGCCGGGCCACCAACCGCTCGGTGGTGGCCCGGCATGGGTCAGACCCGCTCGGCCACGGCCAGTTCCGTCGTCGGGCTCTCCGACAGCACCCGGGTGAGCACCCGTTCCAACGGGTACAGCAGCGCACCTGTGGCCCATCCGGTGGGTGGGGTCAGGGTGAGCACACGCAGGAGCCCGCCCCACGCCTTACGCCACCACCAGGGCGCATCGACCTGGGCGTTCATCAGCACCAGACTCGGCGTGCGACGCTCCAGGCGGAGGCCATTGCGCGCCAGTTCGCGGGTGATCCACTGCCGCGACCGGTTCACCTGGTGCTCGGAGCGGTCCGGTGCCCGGTTGAGGAAGTTCTCGGTGAAGATGAACCGTCCGCCCGGACGCAGCAGCGCCGCGACACTGGCCAGGGCGCTGCGGTACAACTCGTCGTCGGTGATGTGGAAGAGCACGTCCATGCAGGAGATCACATCAAAACTGCCCGGCTCGAACGGGCCCGGTCCGGCGGTCACGTCGAACTCCTCGATCCGCAGCGTCCCGAAACGTTCGCGCAGCCGGGTCACCGCAGCCGGGGTCAGGTCCGATCCGGTGACGTGCCCGGCACCGGCGGCCTGCCACCAGTCCAGGTACAGACCGGTACCCGATCCGACGTCGAGCACCCGGGTCCGTGAGTCGACACCGAGGGCTGCGACCTCCCGGGCCCCGGGCGAAGACGTGTCGGCGGATGCGATACATCCAGGTGTTGAACGGGCGGCCCAGGGCCTGGTAGCCCACGCCGGAACTCGTCCAGTCCTGAGCGAGTCGCTCGTTCCAGAATTCATCATGGCGTTCGGTCATCGTGGTCCATCATGGGCGCGAATGTGGCAGTTGCGCACCTCGGGCGGCGGGGACGGGCCGCCCTGCGTTCGTGGGTCACGGCGGACCGGGACAGCCCGTGGAGCCGGTCGCCGGGCCCTTGGTCCTAGTTCCAGGGCTGGTGCGGTCGTTACCGTTTCCCCATGAGACGAGCCCTGATCGCCCTTACTGCTGCCCTGGGACTGGTCCTGGTCGGATGCTCGGCCGACCAGGAGGACCCGGCACAGCAGTTGCTGGCCCCGCACGGTCTGGATGGCATGCAGACCACTGACCTGATCGACCACATGGACCGCCTCGGGGGTCCGGACCGCCCCAGTGACCTGCTCGCCTCGGTGCGGGCCGACACCCTGCTGATCAGCGACGGCACGACGGAGCAGGAGTTGCCGATCGAAGGTGAAGAGTTCTACCTTTCCTTCGCCCCGTACCTCAACCAGACCCACGACTGCTTCTACCACTCCCTGACCACCTGCCAGGCGGAGTTGCCGAACACGGCGATGGACGTGATGATCACCGGTGCCGATGGCGAGGTCTACGTGGACGAGGAGATGACCACCTTCGACAACGGGTTCATGGGCGTCTGGTTGCCCAAGGATGTCGAGGCCACACTCGAGGTCTCCGTCGACGGGCTCAGCGCCACCCAGGACATCAGCACCGATGTCCAAGCGCCGACCTGCCTGACCACAATACGGTTGGGTTGAGACCGCAGGACCTTCGGACCTGGTTTCCGGTGCTGTGCCGCGGTCCGATAGAGGTATCCGACCACTGAAGGAGTTTCCCCGTGAACACCATCAAACCGATCGTGGTCGCCACCGACGGCTCCGCCCACGCCGAGGAAGCGATCAGCTGGGCGGCCCGCGAGGCGGACCGGATGGGCGCCGAACTGCGGATCGTCACCGTCCAGGAACCCTGGGGTGACCCCTACGGCATCACCCCGGAGTTGCGTGCCGCGCACAAGGAGATGGCCACGGAGATCCTGCAGACCGGCGCCGAGATCGCCCGGGAGGCCTTCAGCGAACTGGAGATCTCCACCCAGCACTTCACCGGTGAGGTGGTGGAGACCCTGGCCAAGGAGTCCGCCGGCTCGTACGCACTGGTGACCGGCAGCCGGGGCCGGGGCGGGTTCTCCGGCCTGGTGCTCGGTTCCAGCAGTATGCGGCTGACCGCACGCGCTCAGGCGCCGGTGATCGTGATTCCCGGGCCCAGCGAAACCAGTTACGACCAGGTCGTGGTGGGCATCGATGGTTCGGCCACGTCCAGGGAGGCGCTGGCGTTCGCCTTCGGCGAGGCGCAGCGACGGGAGGCCCGGCTCACGGCGGTGCGGGTGATGCCCGACCCGAACTGGTACGGGCCCGCCGGTGGCTACGGGGAGTACATGATGCACGCCACCCGCGCCACTGAGGGCATGATCCGCGAGGAACTGGCACCGTTCCGCGACGAATACCCGGACGTGGAGGTCGACGGCAAAGCCCTGATGGGACACCCGGCCGGGGCGCTACGGCTGGCCGCGCAGCGAGCCGACCTACTCGTGGTGGGCAACCGGGGCCGTGGCGTGACACGCTCGGTGCTCCTGGGCTCGGTGAGCCACGGTGTGTTGCATCACGCTCCCTGCCCGGTTGCGGTGGTGGGCAAACCCCGTACCTGAAGGCCCTACCCGGGCATCGCCTACGTCGACCTGTTCGCCACCGGATCCGTGCCAGGGTGGGACCATGACGGCACCACCCATCCCGATCATCGACGGACACAACGACCTGCCCTGGAAATGCCGTGCCGCCCGGGGCGGCAGCGTGGCCGGGTTGGACACCCACCAGGACGAGATGCAGACCGATCTGCCCCGGCTGCACCGCGGAGCAGTGGGGGCAGTTCTGGTCGGCGTGGTTGCCGCCGGAGTTCAGCGGTGCTGCCGCGGTGCAGGCCACCCTGGAGCAGATCGACCTGATCCACCGAATGGTGGCGGCCTACCCCCAGGACCTGCACCTGGCACGCACCGCCGCGGACGTGCAGGCGCTGCTCCACACCGACCGGATCGCCAGCCTCATCGGGATCGAGGGTGGCCACCAGATCGCCGACTCCCTGCCTGCGCTTCGCCAGTACGCGCGTCTGGGGGTGCGGTACATGACACTCACCTGGAACCACAACACCACCTGGGCGGACTCGGCGACGGACACTCCCGAACACGGCGGGCTCGCCGCGAGGGGCCACGAGGTCGTCGCCGAGATGAACAGGATCGGGATGGTCGTGGACCTGTCCCACGTGGCGCCCAGCACCATGCGGCAGGCGCTGGAGCGCACAGCAGCCCCGGTGCTGTTCACCCACTCCTCTTGCGCCGCGCTCAACCCGCACCCGCGGAACGTGCCCGATGAGGTGATCGCGGCCCTACCCGGGAACGGGGGAGTCCAGATGGTCACGTTCGTGCCGTCATTCCTCTCCGCGGCCTACTGGGACTGGCGACGCAGCGAGCAGGGCGGACCGGCGCCGCAGGTGGGCGTGGCCACCGTGGCCGACCACATCGAGCACGTCCGCGAGGTCGCCGGCATCGACCACGTAGGCCTGGGCGGGGACTACGACGGCGCCGGAACGATGCCCGCGGGCCTGCAGGACGTCGCCGGCTATCCCAACCTGATGGACGAACTGCGCAGCCGCGGTTGGTCCGAGGAGGAGTTGGGTAAACTCGGCCACCAGAACGTGCTTCGGGTGCTGGCCGATAACGATGGCGCCTACCGGGCGTTTTGCGGCGACCTACCCGCGGATCCGGCACCCGAACGCTGAACCATCAGGTTGCGGCGTGCTGGTGCACCACGGTGGCGAACGCCTCGGCGATCTGGCGGCAGGCGCGCTCACTCTCGGGTTCCACGATTGCGCGAGACGGATGAGTTCGTCGTGGTCGAACCCGTCGGCCCGGACTTTCGCCGGGTCCCAGCGGGCCACATTGGCGGAACTGGCCTCGGGGTGGAACTGCAGGCCCCATGCCACGTCGCCGAGGCGGAACGCCTGGTTCGGGCAGTCCTCGGAGTAGGCCAGATGCACCGACCCCGGAGGTAGCTCGGTGATCGCGTCCCGGTGATTCTCGATCGCGTAGAAACTCGCCGGCAACCGGCCGAGCAGACCGTCCTCGGCTGCCGCCGGAGTCAATCGGATGCGCGTAGCGCCCCGCTCGATCACACCGTGATCGGAGCGCACCCGCCCACCGCCGACGTGGGCGAGCAATTGCCCGCCCAGGCAGATCCCCAGGATGGGCACGTGCTCATCCAGAGCCCGGGCCACCAGGGTGCGCTCCTCGGCGAGCCAGGGTGCGGCGGCGTCGTCGTCGGGCATGAGCCCACCCCCGAGCATGATCAGCCCGTTGATGCCCTTCAGGTCACCGGGCAGTCCGTCTTCTCCGGGACGCACCTCCACCTCGAGGCCGGCAGCCCTGAGCCAGGCGGGGTACCGGCCGGGACCGGATTCAGGATGGTTTCGGATCGCGAGTACGTAGGAAGACATCGCCAGCCATCCTGGCAAACCCCGGCGGCGATCTCCAGCGCCGTCAGGCGGGCCAGACTCCGGAGGAGCCCCTGCGATGGGAGCCCACGAGGTGGGTGTCGACCATCCCGACCGCCTCCATCAGGGCGAACATCGTGGTGGGCCCCACGAAAGTGAACCCGCGGCTGCGCAGCGCCTTGGCCAGCGCCTCCGACTCAACCGACCGGGTGGGTACTTCGGACATCCGTCGTGGGCGCGGGGTGGTCGCAGGCTGGAAGGACCAGACGAAGTCGGCCAGCCCGCCCTCGGCGCGAAGGTCGATGGTGGCGCGGGCGTTGGTGACCGCGGCCAGGATCTTCGCCCGGTTGCGCACGATCCGCGCATCCGCGACAGCCGGTCCACGTCGGCACCGGTGTAGGCGGCCACGACGTCGGGGGCGAAGCCGCCGAACGCGTCCCGGAAACCCGGCCGTTTACGCAGGATCACTGCCCAGGACAGGCCGGACTGGAAGGTCTCGAGGGTGAGGCGCTCGTACATGCCACGCTCATCACGCACCGGCATGCCCCACTCATTGTCGTAGTAGTGGCGTAGCAACTCACTCCGTGCCGCCCACGCGGGACGTGCGAGCCCATCGGATGCCACGTGCAGATCGGGAGCCTCAGGCACGGTCGTCGGTGGTCCCCGGCTCCGCCTCCGGGGTCTGGCTGTGGGGGTGGGCCGGATCCTGCCCTTCCGGCGCCCCGGCGCCCGGGTCCGGACCCTCCGTGTCCGGGGTGACCGCCTGCTCCACCGGTGCCGGTTCCGGATCGACGGCCACGGGCGGTTCACCGCCGTTCCGGTCGAGCCCGTCATCCGCCGGGAGGTCGGGTTCACGGTCCGAGAGTGGACCCGCCTCGTCGCCCACCGGCGGATCTGCCGGCTCGGCCGGCACGGGACCGTCGATCGTTGGGTCTGAGGCTCGGGGACGGCTCACCCGGAAGTAGCGGAAGAGTTCGTCCTGCTCGGCGTCACTGATGTGTCCGTCGGAGTCGAACCGGGGGGCGTCCATGATGTAGTCCCTGGTGTAGCGGACCTTGATGGCCTCCGGTTCCACCCTGGCACCCTGGAACGGGATGAACACCTCTCGCAGACCGAAGAGCCCGGTCTTGGCGGTGATCCAGGTGGCCTGCTGAGTCTGATCGTCCAGGTAGATGTGCCCGACCGGCCCCATGGTCTGCCCGTCATCGGACACCACCGTCAGGTCATACAGCGCATCCAGTTGTTCGCGGGTCAGTTCCATCGTGTTGAGCACCCTCCTTCGGTCCTGGCTCCGCTTGGCATTCTGCCGTGTCAGAACACTCCGCGTCCGCCGGTCACGCCCAGGACCGTCCCGGAGACGTAACTTGCCTCATCCGAGGCAAGGTAAACGAAGGCGGTCGCCACCTCCACAGGTTGACCGGCCCGGCCCAGGGGAGTGTCCGATCCGAACCCGTCCACCTTCTCCGGTGGCATCGTGCTGGGGATCAGCGGTGTCCAGATCGGTCCGGGTGCGACGGCGTTCACGCGGATGCCCCGCGGGCCCAGTTCACCGGCCAGGTTCACCGCCAGGTTGTTCAGGGCCGCCTTGGAAGCGGCGTAGTCCAGCAACGGTTCGGACGGTTCGAAGGCCTGGATCGAGGTGGTGATGATGATGCTGGCGCCTGCGTCCAGGTGGTCGTCGAGGGCCTTGATCAGCCAGAACGTGGAGAACACGTTGGTGGCGAAGGTGCGCTCGATCTGCTCCGGGGGGAAGTCGGCCAGGGATCCGGCCGCCATCTGGTAGGCAGCGTTCGCCACCACCACGTCAACGCCACCCAGCGCCCGGACAGCGTCCCGGGCCACCTCGAGGTTGGCCTGCTCGGTGCGCAGGTCAGCGGGTAGCAGATGACAGGAACGACCGGTGCTCTCCACCTCCTGCCGGGTCTCTTCGGCGTCCTCGGCCTCCTCGGGCAGATAGGAGATGGCCACCTCGGCCCCCTCCTTGGCGAAGGCGATCGCGGTGGCACGGCCGATACCGGAGTCCCCTCCGGTGATCAGGGCACGCTTGCCCACCAGCCGGTCCCGGCCCGTGTAACTGGCTTCGCCGTGATCGGGCACCGGATCCAGGGCCGCTGTCCGGCCGGGCCAGTCCTGGTGCTGCTGGGGCAAGTCGGTCAGTGCGTTCTCATCGGTAACCATGTCGACAATGGTCGCCGGTTCGGTGCCGGTGCGCATCCGCACCCGCCGCCACCGCTGCACCCGGCGGCCTGGCGCCGGATATCCGGGATGCAGATCGGTTCCATGAGTGACACGATCGAGGTGCTGATGCGAGAGGTGCGGCGTGCTGATCGTGACGCGTCATCCCGGAAGGAGATCACGATGGCAAAGCAAGGCGGTAGCGAGGACCCCGGCCCGAGCGTGAAGGATCCGGAATTGTACGAGCGGCTGCGTGAGGAGGGCGAGTCCAAGCAGAAGTCGGCGCGGATCGCCAACGCCGCAGCCAACACCTCCCGGTCCGATGTGGGCGAGTCAGGTGGCTCCTCGCCTGCCTATGAGGAGTGGACCGTGGACGAGCTCAACGACCGTGCGGCCGAACTCGACATCGACGGGCGGTCCAAGATGAGCAAGGATGAGTTGATCGAGGCCCTGCGCAACTCCTGATCGAGGCGCTGCGCGACACCTGATCCCTCACCCGCCGGCCGCCGCTGGGACGATCGCGTACCCCGGCTGTACCGTGAGCCCATGACTGAAGCTGCGCGATCAAGCGTCTCCACCACCCCCGAAGTCGCCGGCCTGAACCTCGGGACCGGACCGGTCCCGCAATCGGGGCCGGACTGGGAACACCGGATCCGACAGGGCGTGCTCAGCCTCATCGACGACGAGGACGGCGACGGCGACGCAGCCCGCCTCTGGGAGCAGGTGCGGGTACAGGTGGTGCCGGCCGGGACCGACCTGGGGGACGTCCGTGTCGACCTGACCGGAATGCGCCTGGAGGAGCATCACCGCTCGCTGAGGCTCGACAGTGCGGACTTGACCGAGGTGCCTCCCGTCGCCTCCGCCGAGCCAGTCACGGTGCACCACCTCGAGGTGCTCGCCCAGCCGATCCATGTGGAGGGCATCCCGGTGACGGCCCACGTCGAGGTGGAGGACATCCCCGCCGGTGTGGCCTACGACGGCCGTGAGAACCTGTGGGCGTTGATGGACCCCGGCGCCGCGACCGCCCAGTCGCGCGGTCACGGACAGGTCTCGGTTCCGATCAAGGAAGCCGTCGAACGCGCCAAGGATCTCGTGGCGGCGGAACTGGCGAACTCGGGGCTGACCCTGACCTCCCTCCAGGTGGAGGTCAAGACACCCTCCGCGCGCCGTCTCCACCTGGACGTGACCGCCCGAGTCCGCAAGGGCCTGCTCTCGGCATCGGCACAGATCCGGCTCGAGGCCGAGGTCGATTCCGGGATGGTCGCCCGGATCGGGGAGATCCAGGCGCGTTCGGGCAACCCCCTGGTCTCGCTCGTGCTCGTGGTGGTGCGCAAGAAATTGGCCCGGTACACCGACACCACGATCGACCTGAACGACCGGATGCCCCCGGGTCTGCGCCTGGTGGACCTGAGGATGGACGCCGGGAAGGAGTTCACCGCGCAGGTGCGGTTCGCCTGAGGGTCGTGTCCGGCCCGGCGGGCTACTGGGCCTGAGAGACCGAGGACATGTTGAAGTCACCGATCCGCAACGCCGGGGTGGCCGTGCGCGGGAAGTAGTCGCCCCACTCGCGGGAGAAACTGGCCTGGGTGGCCGAGGCCGTGTCGAAGCGGCTCAGTAGATCCACCGGGGACTCGTTGAAGCGGAAGTTGTTCACCGCACCGACCACTTCACCGCCCTCCACCAGGTACACCCCGTCCCGGGTCAGACCCGTCAGCAGCAGGTTCTGAGGATCCACCTCACGGATGTACCACAGGCACGTCACCAGCAGGCCCCGGTCCATCCCAGCGACCAGGTCCTGGGTGGTCCCGGAGCCACCCTCGACGTCCAGCACCAGGTTGGAGATCGCGGGGGTCACCTCCTGACCGGTCAGCCCGGCAGAGTGCCGGGTCTGCAGGAGAGAGGTGAGCCTGCCGTCGGCGATCCAGTCGGTGCTGCGTAGCGGCAGGGCATTGTCGAACACGCTGGACACGTTGGAGGACGCCGCTGCCTGCACGAAGGGGGCGCACTCCAGACCGGGGTAGGTCGGGTCGGAGTACAGCCGCACCTGCGGCGCGACGATCTGTTCCCCGATGCGGGTGCCTCCGCCACGCTTGGAGAAGACCGACTGCCCCTCGTGAGCCACTCGCGCACCGGCGGACCAGTAGGCGTAGATCAGCAGGTCGGCGACCGCGGTGGGCGGCAGGACGGTCTGGTACCGCTCGGCGGGCAGGGAGACAGTCCGCTCGGACCACTCCAGGCGCTGGATCAGGTCCATTTCCAGCACGGCCGGGTCAACATCGGTGAACTGCCGCGTCGCGCCGCCCACCCACGCCGAGGAGGTCAACGCCTCGTTCTTCCCGGTGATGCCGTAGTGCCCACTGGGCTGGGTGTGCCGAAGCCGCACGCCCGTGGAGGAGGCGAGGTAGGTGGTGACCACCTCGTGGTCGACGAACCCGTAGAGAACCTGCCGACGGTCCCGGGCGCGGGTGAAGATCTCACCCAACTCGGCTGCGAAGTCCCGGTAGACCTCGATGGAGGTCTGCTCGGCAGGATCGTCCCAGGGCTCGCTCGGAGCCGTGGCTTCGGCGGCGGTGAGCAACTCGGTAGCGTCCTGGGCCGGGTCGGCAACCTCGGCAGCGGCATCGGCGGCCGTGACCAGCGACTCGACCTGCTCGAGTGTGGCGGCCGTGCCGGTGATGGCTCCGGTGGCGACGCCATCGGAGGTGCCGCGGAAGGAGATCACGGTAACCTGCACGTCGCGCATGGCCCCGTTCGTGGTCAGGGTGTTGTTCGCCCAGCGCAGGTTCGCACTGGAACCGACACGGGCCAGGGCGATGGTGTGCTCGGCCGAGGATCCGGCCAGGGCATGCTCGATGAGTTGCTGGGGCGTGGCGGTACGCATGCTCACTTGCCTGCCTCTGCTGTGGTGTTGAGGATCCGGACGCTGCGGAACAGTGCCGAGGGGCACCCGTGGGAGACGGAGGCGACCTGACCCGGTTGCGCCTTGCCGCAGTTGAAGGCGCCTCCGAGGACGTAGGTCTGGGGGCCGCCGACAGCCTCCATCGAGCCCCAGAAATCGGTGGTGGTGGCCTGGTACGCGGCATCGCGCACCTGCGGCCCCAGTTCGCCGTCGATGATCTGGTGGAAGCGCTGGCCGGTGAACTGGAAGTTGAAGCGCTGCATATCGATCGACCACGACTTGTCACCGACGATGTACAGCCCCCGCTCGACCTGGGAGATCAAGCCGTCGGTGTCCGGCCCGGACGACGCCGGCTGGAGGGAGACGTTGGCCATCCGCTGGATCGGGATGTGGCCGGGGGAGTCGGCGTAGGCGCAACCGTTGGAGCGTCCGTCGTTGAGCTCGGGATGGGCCGCACCCATCGAGCGGTCGAGCTGGTAACCCACCAGGACTCCGTCGGAAATGATGTCCCAGGACTGGGTGGCCACGCCCTCGTCGTCGTACCCGATCGAGGCCAGGCCGTGCTCGGTGGTGCGGTCGCCGGTGACGTTCATCGCCGAGGAGCCGTACTGCAGGGTGCCGAGTTGATCCAGGGTGGCGAAGGAGGTCCCGGCGTAGTTGGCCTCATAGCCCAGGGCCCGGTCCAGTTCGGTGGCGTGCCCGATCGATTCGTGGATGGTCAGCCATAGGTTGGACGGGTCGATGACGAGGTCGTAGTCTCCGGCCTGCACACTGGGAGCGGTGAGTTTCTCGGCGAGCAGTTCCGGGGTCCGGGCCAATTCGGTGTCCCAGTCGTAGCCGGCCTCAGCCACGTACTCCCAGCCGCGCCCGGCTGGTGGGGCGATGGAGCGCATCGAGTCGAAAACTCCGGTGCGTTCATCGGCGCCCATCGCCTCGAACTCCGGGTGCATGCGGATGCGCTGCTGGGTGGTGACGGTGCCGGCGAGGTCGGCGTAGAACTTGTTCTCCTGGACCGCAAGCAACGATGCGGTGGCATGGTCGACAGCGCCGGACCGGAGCAGTTGCCGGGTCCAGTCGATGAGGACCTCGGACTTGTCCGCTGTGGCCACCCCGAAGGGGTTCACCCGGTAGGAACTGGACCACGTGACGTCCCGGTAAACGGGTTCGGGGGCCAGTTGCACCGGGTCGGCCGTCATCGGAGCAGCCACGGTCGCCACCTGTACCGCCTGCTCGGCCAGACGCACGGCCTCGGCGACGGTGAGGACCACTCCGGCGGCGAAGCCCCACGCACCGCGGTACACCACCCGCACCGCCAGACCCAGGTCCTCGGTATCCGTGGCTGTCTGCAACCGGCCATCGCGGACCACGAGGTACTGGTTTCGGATGCGCTCCAACCGGAAGTCCGCGTGGGTGGCACCAAGGTCCTTGGCCCGTTGCAGGGCGGCGTCGGCCAGGGCCCGGGCGGGTAGGTCGGTAAAGGTGGCGTCGATGCCGTGATCGCTCATGGTTCCCGAACCTATCGGAATCCGGCGTCGGAACCGTCAAGGACCTTCTGCAGGCGCATCACCGGCCTCCACTGCCGGTCCGGGCCGAACTCGGTGATGCCGTGCTCGTGGTAGCCGTGGCCGGTGTAGTAGGCACGCAGGACCGCGTTACCGGCCACGCAGTCCAGCCGGGCCAGCCTGCGCCCGCAGGCGAGCGTGAAGCGCTCGAACCAGCACAGCACCGCGGCGCCCAGGCCCTGGCCCGCGTGGTCGCGATGGACCATCAGTGCGTGCAGGTAGCCCGCAGTTCCGTCGTTACCCAGGTCAGACCCCCAGGCGTGGGGGTCCGCGTTGAGCACCCGGGCGGTAGCGATGACACCGGCAGCACCACCGGATCCGGAGAGGTCCCGGAGTACGAACCACTGGCCACCGGAGGCCTGGTCGGCGATCACCGCGGGGTCGACCTCACCGGGCCGCCACTGCTGGATCCCCCTGCTGATCTGCCACCTGGCGAGGTGGTCGCGCAGGGCCACGATGCCCCCGGCGTCGGCGGCCGTGGCCATCGCCATGTCGATCCGGCTCAGTTCTGCTCCGCCTCCTCCGGCCCGGCGTCCTCGGTGGGATAATCCGGGGGACGATAACCCGGATCGGCGATCTCGGGGCTGGGAGAGGTGATCGAACCGTCCTGGGGCCGTGGGCTGGGCGGATAGGCCGGCATCCTGCCCGGTCGCTCCGGGACCGGATCGGACGCGCCCGGAGCACGCACGTCGCCGTCCGGCCCGGTTGGGGCCGCCCGGCCGGCATCGGCGATCTCCTCCTCAGGGCGCGGCGGGAGGTCATCCCCGGGATCTGGTGGGTGAGATTGGTCCGGGCGGGTCATGTCGCTCCCTTTGGGGTGGCCGGTCAGGACAGCAGCGCGGGCGCCACCTGCTCTTCGAACAGTTCGATGCTGGAGGTGTCGTAGGCGGCGTCGCCGAAATAGAAGATTCCGTACCCCACGCCCGCGTCCCGCATCGCGCCGAGACGTTCGGCAACCTGCTCCGGGGTACCCACGCCGAGCGCGGCCTCGGAGGTGTAGGCCCCCAGCGCCTCCGTGGTTCTGTCCCGGCCCAGGTGCGGGAGCAGGCGATCACGCAGGGCGGCGATCTTCGCCTCGACCTCGGCCTGGTCGCGTCCCAGGAGCACGTTGTAACTGGCGGATCGGGTGATCGCCTCGAAGTCGGTACCCTCGTTGCGGCAGTGCTCCGCCAGGATCGCGCTCTTGTGCGCGAAGCCCTCGGGCGTGCCATCGAAGTTGGTGTAGTCCGCGAACTTCGCGGCGATCCGCAGCGTCACCTTCTCCCCGCCGCCGGCGATCCACAACGGCGGACCGCCGGACTGCAGTGGCTGCGGCTGCACGATCGCGCCGTCGACCTGGTAGTGCTTGCCGTCCAAGGTGGCCTGTCCCTCACGCCAGGCCTGCCGCATGATCTGCACACCCTCGTCGAGCATCGCGAGCCGGATGCCCGCTCGTGGGAAGCCGTACCCGTAGGCCCGCCACTCGTGCTCGTACCAGCCCCCACCAATACCCATCTGAGCGCGCCCACCGGAGATGATGTCGACGGTGGCGGCGACCTTCGCGAGGTAGGCCGGGTTCCGGTAGCCCATGCAACTGCACATCTGCCCGAGCTTGACCTTGCTGGTGCTGGCGGCCAGGGCGGCCATCAGGGTCCACGCCTCGTGGGTGGCTTCCTGGCTCGGTACCGGAGTGGTGTGGAAGTGGTCGTAGACCCAGACCGAGTCCCACGGACCCGCGTCGGCACGGGCAGCAGCCAGGCCGTTGATCACCTCCCAGTGCCGGGAGGGATCGATGCCGACGAGGTCGAAGCGCCAGCCTTGCGGGAGGAAGTAACCGATCTGCATAGGAACAGGTTACGGGTAACGCTCACGCGTCGGCAGCCCGCAGTGCGCGTGCGTGCCGGCGACGCATCATCCAGAGGCCCATCACCGCGGCGCTGACCAGGAAGACCAGGACGAGCACCGGGAGCAGGATCGCGATGATCGTCATCGAAACCGCCGAGATGTCCTCCACCGTGGACACCACCGGTGCGCCAACGCCCGCGGTGGACAGATTGACCACCGAACGCAGCGTCGCCTTGGCCACGTGCACGGCCAGCGCCAGCGTCAGGCCGATGAGGAACGGCAGCAGAGCGCCCTCGCTGAAGACCTGACCGGGTTCGGTGTTGCCGGTGGTCAGGGAACTGGACCCGGCGGTGAAGGCGACCCCGCCGGCGACAGGTCGGATCAGGGTCTGGATCAGGTCGTTGATGTGGTCCAGCGCGGGGATCTTGTCGGCGAAGACCTCCAGCACCAGGAGAACCCCGAGCACGAGCAGCACCCACCCATTGCCCAGCCAGGCCCACTGCGCGGGCAACTCCACGATGCCGGTGTAGCGACCGAGCAGGCCCAGGGCCAGCAGCGGGATGTAGGCAGAGAGTCCCGCGGACATTGCCAACCCGAGCCCGGTGAGGATCTCGATCACGGCTGCTCCGACCCCTTTCCGCACCATCCCGGGAAACTCCGAAGCGGCGTCGTCGGGTTGGTGTGAGCACCAGAGTAGGACGCTGCCGGGAGCTCCGGGTGATCTCGGTCGGGTGAGTCCAGGGCAGGAGACGACGGCGGTGGGCCGCCGCTGCCTGGAAGGGTCGCGGCGGCGGTGGGAACCTGTGCGGAGCGGAGCGGGTCGGGAGTGTGCCGGCTGCACCCACTCCCGACTCCCCACTGGGTAGTCTGAGCGGGTGAGACAGCGAGCAGACCCCCCGGCCGGCTCTGCTCCGGCGCCCCCGGGGCCGGCCGGCCCGGGGCTGCCCGCGACGGGGAGTTCGGTGCCCGAGGTGGGGACACCGAACTCACGGCGCCGGGGGCGGGGGCCACCGATGCGGCGAGTGACCGGATTCTGACCGTACCCAACGTGATCTCGGCATTGCGATTGCTGATGGTGCCGGTAGTGGCGGTGCTCATCCTCAGCGAGCAGTACCTGGCTGCGGTGGTGGTTCTGGCGCTGGCGGGAATCAGCGACTGGGTGGACGGGGTGATCGCACGCGCACTGGACCAGACCTCCCGGCTGGGCCGGTTGCTCGATCCTGCCGCGGATCGACTCTTCATCGCGGTGGTGATCATCGGCCTGGCGGTCCAACAGGTGGTGCCCTGGTGGCTGCTGGTGGCGGTGTTCGCCCGCGACCTGGTGGTGGGGCTGTGCGTGCCCTTCCTGGTCGCACGCGGTTTCCCCGGATTCCCGGTGCACGACATCGGCAAGGCCGGCACCTTCGCGCTCATGTACGCCTTCCCGGTGCTGTTGCTGACCCAGGTGGACCAACTCACCGGGCACCTGGCGGCCGATATCGCCTGGGCATTCGGCTGGGCGTCGGCGCTGTGGGGGGTCTACCTGTACTGGTGCGCCGGCTTGGCCTATCTGAACCAGTTCCGTGCCATCGTGGTCTCGGATGCGCGCGCGTCCACGCACCAGCGCGGTCCGCGGTCAACACCAGGGCCGTAGGCAATGGCACAGCAGCAGAGCCGGCATCGCCGCAAGGATGCCTCGATGACCTTGCTGACCGCGGTGATGGAGAAGCCGCTGGACCCCGGGTACGCCGCCGTGGCGCGGGCCCGGGCGGCCGGGATCGACACACCGACGACGTTGCGGCGGCGTCTGGTGGTTCTGGTACTCGCCGTGCTGATCGGGATGGGGACCGTGGTGGCGACCCAGGCGCTACGCGCGCCGCAGCCGGCCGCGAGCAGCGCGCGAACCCTGATCGTGGAGCAGATCCGAGAACGCAGCGCGACCGGGGAGGATCTCCGGACCGGGAACTCCGAGTTGCGCGATGAGATCGCCGAACTGCAAAGCCAGGCGTTGGGGGATGAGGACGAGGCCTTCCTGGCCCGCACCGCCGAGTTGGAGGCCGTGGTCGGAACGGTGGCGGTGCAGGGGCCGGGCCTGGTGATCACCCTGGAGGATTCGGTGCGGGCGGCGGCGGACGAACCGGGTTCCGAAGATGAACGCGTGCAGGATTTCGACCTGCAGGTCGTGGCCAACGGGCTTTGGGCCTCCGGAGCCGAGGCGGTGGCGGTGAACGGGCACCGGCTGACGAGCATGACCGCGATCCGTTCGGCCGGCGCGGCGATCCTGGTGGACCTGCAACCGCTGGTCTCGCCCTACCGGATCGAGGCGATCGGGGATCCCGAATCGATGCGGACCGCGTTCGCTCGATCCAGCGCCCAGTCGCATCTGACCGCGTTGTCCGCGGCGTTCTCGATTCCTAGTTCGCTCACCCAGGAGGAGCGCCTGCGTCTACCGGGGGCCGGGTACTCCTCCCTGCGGCACGCAGAGGTGGTGGACGAGGCCTGAGATCAGCATCGATGGCCCAGCAGACCGGTAGCCTGACGTGCGAGACTTGGCCCAGTGCGGAGCGCTTCAGGCCCGCAGCGAGCCCGGGAGCGCAGGTAGAAGCCGGTCGGAGGGAGGGATGCCATGGTCGCGGTGATCGGCCTGATCCTCGGCATTCTCCTCGGGCTGCTCCTGCAGCCCAGTGTGCCCTCCGAACTCCAGCCGTACCTACCGATCGCGGTAGTGGCGGCACTGGACGCGCTCCTGGGTGCGCTGCGGGCCCGGCTGGAGGACGTCTTCGACGACCGGGTGTTCATCACCTCCTTCCTGTTCAACGTGCTCATCGCCGCGTTCCTCGTCTTCCTCGGCGACCAGCTCGGTGTGGGTTCGCAGTTGTCCACCGCCGTGGTGGTGGTGTTGGGGATCCGGATCTTCTCCAATGCGGCCGCCATCCGTCGCCACGTCTTCAAGGCCTGAGCCATGCGTAGGAATGCGGACGATGCGATGCCCGGCAGCGATGCGTACCGGGACGCAGGCGCCACCGACCTGCCCGAGGCAGACCGCTCGGGCGGCGATGAGCCCCCCGTGGCAGAGCAGCCGCGCACCGGCCGGACCGACCCGCAACGCAGACGAAAGCCCGTTGCGCTTCGGTCCCAGCTCCTGATCGCACTGATGTGCGCGCTGCTCGGGTTCGGCATCGTGGTACAGGTGCGCCAGACCCAGGGCGATGAGTTCGCGGCCCTGCGGCAGGACGACCTGGTCCGGTTACTCGATGAGGTGACCCAGCGGAACGAGGATCTGACCGCAGAACGTGAGCAACTGCTGCGCGACCGCAGCACCCTGCGCAGCGGGTCGGATACCCAGCGCCTGGCTGAGGAGTACCAGGTAGTGCACGGGGTGCTCGCCGGGACGGAGCCGGTGGAGGGCCCCGGGGTCGTGGTGACGGTGGGTGGTGCCCACGACGTAAGCGCGCAAACGATGGTGCACATGCTCGAAGAACTGCGCAACGCCGGAGCCGAGGCCGTAGAGGTCTCCGGGCAGCGCCTCATCGCCTCCTCCGCGTTCGTGGACTCCGAGGAGGGGGTACTCGCGGACGGCCGGGCCCTCGGCGAGCAGATGGAGTGGCGTGCGATCGGGGACCCCCAGACGATTTCGGTCGCGCTGAACATTCCTGGCGGTGCGCTGGCCGGATTCCGCAACGTGGGGGCGGTCGTGGAGGTCGAGCAGCGCGACCTGGTCCAGATCACCGCGATCCGGGAGGTCGACGCGCCCCGCTACGCGGTCCCTGTGGAGGCGGAGGACTGAGTTCGAGGCGCCCGGTACCGGTTGGCTGAACCGGCGCCGGGTCCTGACAAGACGTTCCCCTGGTCGGCTCATGGGGCCTAGAGTGGGGACGACCGGCACCCTCGGGTGGATCGAGGTCATAGGAGGAGTTGCGATGAGCACGGGTCAGGACGATCCAGGGGCCCAGGACGGCCCTTCGGCGGTGCACACGACCGCGCATCTGGGCAAGGTCACGCCCGGGGAGCCCGAGGAGCGTGCTTACGGCCCGATCGACACTGACGCCCGTGCAGCCGTGGAGGCACTGCCCCCGGAATCCGCACTGCTGATCGTCCAGCACGGACCCAACGCAGGCGCCCGGTTCCTGTTGGACGCCGACCGGGCCACCGCCGGCCGTGACACTAGGGCCGACATCTTCCTCGATGATGTGACCGTCTCGCGCAAGCACTGCGAGTTCCTGAAGGAGAGCGGCAACTTCGTGGTCCGCGACGTGGGCAGTCTGAACGGCACCTACGTGAACCGGACCAGGGTAGACGAAGGCGTGCTGCAGATGGGCGATGAGGTCCAGATCGGGAAGTACCGCCTGACCTTCCACCCCTCACCGAACCGCTCCACCGGAGCCGACGACGCAGGTGAGCCGGGCAGGTGAGTTCCAACACCGCCCGGGCGCAGGAGCAGACCGGGGACGGGGACGGCGAGTCATGGCCGCCCGGGGTGTCCCGGGTGCCCACGATGTCCATCGGGTCGGCACTGGGCATCCTGCAACGGGAGTTCCCTGCGGCCAGTGTCTCCAAGATCCGCTTCCTTGAGGAGCAGGGGCTCGTCTCGCCGCGTCGCACCCCGTCGGGCTACCGCAGTTACAGCCAATCGGACGTGGAGCGCCTGCGATTCGTGCTGGCCGCCCAGCGTGACTCCTTCCTGCCGCTGAAAGTGATCCGGGACCGGTTGGCCGAACTCGATGCCGGTCTGGCGGCAGTGTCACCTCCCGGGGCCCGGGTGGTGACTGAGGACGGCGACCTGGTGGTGGCCGCGGGTCGGGCTCGCTACACGACCGCTCAACTGGCAGAAGCGAGCGGGCGGACCGAGGCCGATATCGAGGCGCTGGTCAACGCCGGAGTCCTGGTGGCCGACGCCGGAGGGAAGTTCCCCGGTGCACTGGTGCCGGTAGCCAAGTTCGCCGGTGAACTGGCAGAGCAGGGCATCGACGAACGCCACCTGCGTGCGATCCGCATCGCGGCGGAGCGTCAGGTGGACCTGATCGAACAGGTGATCGCACCGGTACGCTCGGTGCGCAGCGGTCCATCCTCGGCGGGGGCACGCGCCCGGGCTGAGTCGATGGCGGCGGACCTGGCCGAAACTCTGGCCCAGGTGCACACCGCGATACTGCGGGCAGGGGCGGACCGGCTGACCTGATCCTCACAACTGGATCACGGTGGCCGGTTGGGCTGTCCACTTCGCACGCGGCGGCGTAGTTTGGAGGTGTGCGAAAGATGGGCGTCACCGGAGTCCGGGTGCGTATGCAGGCACCCGAGCAGGACGTGCTCGTGCTTCTGGGGGAGGCCGAGGGCGAGCGCTCCCTGCCGATCGTGATCGGGCCCCATGAGGGCGTGGCGATCGCCACCGCCCACGCCGGGATGCAGCCGCCCCGGCCCGGCCCCCACGATCTGATGGTCAGTGTGCTGAAGTCCTGTGGTGTGGCACTGACCCAGGTGAACATCGTCGAACTGCGCGCAGGCACCTTCATCGCCGAACTGGTGCTCTCCAACGGCGCGCGGGTGGACTCCCGGGCCTCCGACGCCATTGCGCTGGCTCTGCGGGCTCAGGTGGATGTGTGGTGCGCGGAGGACGTGCTCGATGAGGCAGCGGTGGTGCTGGAGACCGACGCGGACGGCAATATGCGGGTGAGCGAGCCAGTCGGTATCGACGAAGCAGAGGCCGAGGTGGCACATTTTCGTGAGTTCCTCGATTCGGTGGCGGCGGAAGACTTCGCCGACCCTCGCGAGGAGTAGCGATAAATCTCAACCTCAGGTTGAGGGTAAGACACGCCGTCGCGACACGCCGAACCGCACGAAGGGCGCATGTCGTTGACCTGTCCCGCCGTGGGCAATAGCGTTCATGACATCCGGGCGTGGTGATGGGCAGATCACGACGCCGGGGCGTAGAGTGTTCACAAGCGAACGTGAGGACGGACGATGGGTGGCAGCGGCATGGATGCACAGGCGGACGCCGCCGAGAACACCCTGCAACGCACGCAGGGGATGTTGTTCGGGGACACCCTCCCGGACCTGGACGCCGACACCGGCTACCGGGGCCCCACGGCCTGTCGCGCCGCAGGCATCACCTATCGGCAACTGGACTACTGGGCCCGAACCGGGCTGGTGGAGCCGAGCATCCGTCCCGGCAGCGGATCCGGAACGCAGCGGCTGTACAGTTTCCGCGACATCCTGGTGCTGAAGGTGGTCAAGCGCCTCCTCGACACCGGGGTGTCCTTGCAGCAGATCCGCTCGGCGGTCAATCACCTGCACGAGCGCGGTGTCGAGGATCTCGCACAGATCACCCTGATGAGCGATGGTGCCAGCGTGTACGAGTGCACCTCCGCCGATGAGGTCTTCGACCTGGTCCAGGGCGGCCAGGGAGTGTTCGGTATCGCTGTGGGCAGGGTGTGGCGCGAGGTTGAGGGCAGCCTGGCCGAGTTCCCGACCGAGCGGGCCAGCGATGAACCGGCGGATATCCGCGGCGATGAACTCGCGCGACGGCGCGCGGCTCGTCGCACCGGCTGACGCAGCCGATTCGACCCGCCTGCGGCTCACCCGCCGGGAACCCTGCGCGGAGGTGGGTGAGGCTCGAGCCATCTGGTTAGGGTGAACCATGGCGCGCTACTTCGATCTACACCCGGTCAACCCGCAAGCCCGCTCGATCCGTCAGGTGGTGGAGATCCTGCGTGCGGGGGGCCTGATCGCCTACCCGACCGATTCCGGGTATGCCCTGGGAGCGGCCCTGGGGAACCAGGAGGCGAAGGACCGCATCGTGGCCTTGCGACAACTCGACCACCGCCACCACTTCACGCTGGTGTGCCGCAACTTCGCCCAACTCGGGCAGTTCGTGCACGTGGAGAACGCCGTGTTCCGGGCCGTGAAGGCTACGACTCCCGGTCAGTACACGTTCATCCTGCCCGCCACCAAGGAGGTGCCGCGCCGGTTGCTGCAGCCCAAACGCAAGACGGTGGGCGTGCGGATCCCGGACCACACGGTGGTCCAGGCGCTGCTGGAGGAGTTGGGCGAGCCACTCCTGTCCTCCACGCTACTGCTGCCTGGGGAGTCCGAACCTCTCACCGAGGGGTGGCAGATCAAGGAGGAGTTGGATCACGCCCTGGACGCGATCCTGGACTCCGGTGAGTCCGGCAGCATGCCGACCACGGTGGTGGACCTGTCCGAAGGCGACGCCGAGGTGGTCCGCGTCGGGGCTGGCGACCCCGCGCCCTTCCAGTGACTCAACCAGGGCGGTCGATCGCGGCAGCCAGGTGCCCCGGTGCCTGGACGCAGTAGGAGTCGATGAGGAGTTCGGCCAACTCGCCCCAGTCGGTCCGCCCATCGAGGACGAGCCCGACCACGTTCTCACCCCACTCGGCCCGGAAGTACGGTTCACCCAGGTGCTCGAACGCCATCACCTCGGCGGCTCGGCGCGGAACATGATGCGGAAGAGTTGGTCCTCACCCCCGAACACGTGCGCCACGGTGGCGTTGGCGACCCGCCAGCGCACACCGGTCCAGGCGTCCTCGATCTCACACTGCGGCAAGGCGGCCAGGATCTCATCGATCCGGTCGACCCAGGCGCGCGGCACGGTGGGGCGATTGGTCACCTTGGACAGTGTGCCCCAGGCCACCGACATCCGGTGCCGGGGCCACCGGGGCGGGTGTGAGTCAGGTTTGTGGTGCCGGGGTGGGCCAGAGGATGTGAGTGCGGTGGGATTGTTGCAGGGTGCGGATGGCCAGGACGGGGTCGAGGCCTTGGATGGTCCAGTGCATGCCGGCTCGTTTAGCGCGTTGTTTGACGATGGTGTTGCAGGCTGATTCCACTGGTCCGGAGCCGATGTAGTAGCCGTTGGCTTTGAAGTCGGTGTATTGCATGCGCTGGTGGTTGCCGGTGAAGTAGCCGACCTCGATGGCGGCGGTGCGACTAGGTCCGGTGCCCGGTGGGGTAGGTCCAGGTTGGCCACGGCGGCGGCGATCTGGTCGGTGTGGCCCAGGTCCAGGTGGGTGATCAGGTCTCGCTCGAACACAGTCGCATCGCCCAGGATGGGGGTGAGGAGTTTGGTCAGGTCGGCCAGGTGCTCGCGGGCGTGGAAGTAGTCCACGATCTGGGTAGCGGCTGGGAATCGTTCACCTGCGATGGTCCAGATCCACTTGGCGCCATCGCCGATGATGATGGGCTGGCGGATCTGGTGAAAGCCGCGCCGGCGGTATTCGCCCATCAGGTGGGTGGCGAAGGTGGCGGCCGGTTCGAAGGTGGAGATGTAACTGGCCGATCCGGGGTCCTGGACCGGTTCACCGGTGGCGCCATCCAGGCCCGATTGGGTGAATAGACAGGCGATCTTGACCTCCCGGGTCCTGGCGCGCACGCCGTCTTTGCCCGCTCGCCCGTTGGTTTCAGAGGGCAGCATCGGCGCGCCGGTGCCATCGAGGACCAGGTAACACAGGCTCATATCGCCCTGTGGTGGGGCCGGGGCCGGACCGATGCTGGGTTCGGCCATCGCGGCAGCCTCAACCTGAGCGATCACCGCCCGGGCGCGGGCCCCTTGGGCGCGGGTGACCCGGCCCAGGGTGGAGGTGGAGGCCAGATCCAGGCCTGTCACTGTGGTGATGAAGTCAAAGCCCTTGGCATAGGCCATCTCGGCCCCGGCCAACGCGCATGCCCGGGAAAGGCCCGGGGACAGGCTGGTGCCGGTGATGCCCAGACGCTCATCCAGAGGCGCAAACCCCCGGGCACATGCCCGGCAGTGATAGTAGCCACGGATCACCTCAATGGGCCCCAGCAGAGTGCGCACCGTTTTAGGCCGGGTGGCCACCAATCGCACGGTATGGCCGCTCCCACCCTTGCACACGGTGCCGGCACCCGCCTGCTGCTCAGCGGCCCAGTTGACCACACCGGCAACGGCGGCCAGCCCAATTGCCGCAGCAGACCGTTGGGCGGCACGTTCGATCGCCTCCAGCACCCCACCCCGGCCGCTGTGGGTCAACTGCGCCGCGGCGTGCACCAACGCCCGGGCCTCGGTGGCGGCCAGTTCCGCGACCGCATCGGCCAGCGCGTACAGCCCGCCGGAGTCTACTTGGCTCCCGCCCTGGCCGCAGAGCCCCCTTTTTCCCCGCCTAAGGCCGGGTCGGTCCTGCGCTCCCTTGGCCGGCCCGGTGGCCCCACCCGCGCCTTGCACAGCGCCTCGTTAATCTCCACATAGTCCTCGATCAACTCAGCGAACTGGGCGTAGTTCTCCAGTTCCTCCCGGACCTGATCGACCTGCTCCACCGGGATGTACTGACCCCGCGAACCGGCGCCCTTGGCCGTCCGCGTCCACAACCCCCGCGGCCCATGGCCCCGCTCACCCGGGCGCGCGCACCGGCACGTCTTCTTGCCGCACTTGCGATACCCCACCTGCAACGATCCCCGTCGAAACGCCGGCACCGACCCGATCCGGTCCAACGCCACCGACCGCAACCCCTCCAACTCACGGATCGACATCGCCGAATAGTCCCTGGTCATCACGCCCTCCTCAATCTGATTATTGCAGCAATAATCAGACTACGAGTTGACCAGCACAAACACCGGGACCGACACGTCCATGACTCACACCCCACCGGGGCGCATCGGCACCAACTAGGCTGGTCCGACCCCTACGAGAGAGGTCACGCATGCCCGGCTCCTTCACCCTGCTCCCGCAACCCCGGTCCACCGAGGTTGGGCAGGGGTCCTTCACCTTCGCCGAGGATCTGGCGATCACCGGCCCCAGGGAGTGGGCCGCCGTCGTCCGCCGCCTGCTGGCGCCCGGGACCGGCCTGGACCTGCCCGGCAGGGATGATGGCGCGCTTCGCTTGCACCGGGACGAGTCGCTGCCGGACGAGGGTTACCGGCTGGAGGTGACCGGCGACGGGATCGACGTGCACGCCGGAGATCACCGGGCCTGACCTGGGCGGTCCAGACGTTGCGACAACTGCTGCCGGCGGCGGTGTACCGGCCCGCGCCCGTCGGCGCCCAGTGGCAGGTCCCCGCGGTGACGATCACGGATGCCCCGCGATTCGCCTGGCGCGGACTGATGCTCGATGTGGGCCGGCACTTCATGCCACTCGCGGACCTGTACTCCTTCATCGACCTCCTGGCGATGCACAAGTACAACGTCTTCCACCTGCACCTGAGCGAGGACCAGGGGTGGCGGATGGAGTCGAAGTCCCACCCCCGGTTGCATGAGGTAGGCAGCACCCGGCACCAGACTCGCAGACCTGGGGCTGAGGACGGCGACGGAACCCCGCACGGCGGCTACTACACCCAGGACCAACTCCGCTCACTGGTGTCCTACGCCGCCCAGCGCGGCATCGAGATCGTGCCCGAACTGGACTTCCCGGGCCATGTGCGCGCCGTCCTGGCCGCCTACCCCGAACTGAGCAACAACCCCGGGGAAGGGCACACCGTCGCCGACACCTTCGGCATCTTCGATGAGGTGCTGAACCTGTCCGATGAGGCGATGGAGTTCGTCTTCTCGGTGTTCACCGAATTGCTGGACGTCTTCCCCTCCCGCTACATCCACGCCGGCGGCGATGAGGCCCCCCGCACCGAGTGGCTGGCCAGCCGGGCCGCCGCCGCGCTCGCCGAACGCCGCGGACTGCCCGATGCCTCCCATCTGCAGAACTGGTTCACCCGGCAGGTGCGGGACTGGTTGGCCGAGCGTGGCCGGGTGTTGGTGGGGTGGGACGAGATCAACGACGAGGGTCACCTCGACGGTGCGGTCACGATGGCCTGGCGAGGCGCCGGGTACGGGGTCGAGGCCGCCCGCGCCGGGGGAGAGGTGGTCATGGTCCCGACCTCCCACCTGTACCTGGACTACTACCAGAGCAACGATCCGGACGAGCCGTACAGCATCGGCGGACACCTGCCGGTCGAGAAGGTCTATGCCTTCGACCCCCTCGAGGGTGTGCCACCGGAGCACAGTGAAAAGATCCTGGGCACGCAGGCCAACGTGTGGACCGAGTACATCCCCACGATGCGCCGGGCGCAGTACCACCTGTTCCCGCGCGCCTGCGCCCACGCCGAGGTCGCCTGGTCCGACCCGGCCGGGCGCACCTGGGACGAATTCACACCCCGTTTGATCGGGCACCTGGAGCGTCTGGACGCCGTGGGCGTGAACTACCGGCCCCTGGGCGGCCTGCAGCCCTGGCAGCGTGGCGGCACCGGGGCCTTCGAGCGTCCCGCGGCTCACCTGGGCGACGCCGACGGCCAGGTGGGGGAGTAGTGGCCGCACCGCAGGACCCATCCCGCAGGCGCTACTAGGCTGGGTGGACCCGAGGTAAGGAGCCGATGTTCATGTGCAAGCCGGTCCAGTGCGCGCGTTGTCGCAAGACCACGTGGGAGGGCTGCGGAGATCACGTAGCCGAGGTCCGTGCCCAGGTCGCCGACGCCGACTGGTGCACCTGCCCGCGCTCAGTACCTGCCTAGCCCCTGCGCACGCTGAACGCGGCACCGCCCCGGTATCCGCGAAAGGGGCTCATCATGACCAAGCAGGAACCTTTCCCACGGCGTGTCCGCGAACGGATGGCCAAGACCGGGCAGAAGCACGGCGCCGCCCGCCGGAGGTTGCCGCCGGCCGCCGGCGAACCCGGCTGGGTACACCAGCCCCAGCACAGCGACGAGCAGGTCGTGGAACGCACCGGCCGCACCTGGAACCAGTGGCGCGAGGTGATCGACGCCGGTCCGGGCCGTGGCGCGGCACACGCCGCGATCGCCACGTTCCTGGAGCAGGATCACGAGATCAGCGGCTGGTGGGCGCAAGCGGTGACGGTCGGGTATGAACGGATCACCGGGATACGAGCGGCTCATCAACGCGCTGATGGCTCCTTCGAGGCGGGCGTCTCACGCACCCTGCCGTTGGACGGCACCGCACTGCGCGCGGGCCTGCTCGATGAGTCCGACCGCGCCGATCTGCTCGGCGGGTTGGCCTCCGCACTGCGATCCAAACCGACCTCGAAGGCAGTACGGCTCGGGGTGGACGAGGGTGTGGTGCTGTTCACCTTCGACCCGCGCCCGGACGGCCAGGTCCGGGTGAGCGTCACGCACAGCAACCTGCCCGGTCCGGCCGCTGTGGCGCATTGGAAAGCGTTCTGGGGCGAGTGGCTGCAGGCACTGCATGAGGAAGCCGGCGACGACGGAACCTGAGACGGTCCGGCCACCCCCTGGAGGTCCGCGGCCGGCTTACCTCCGAGCGCCACGCCCGGAGTTTTCACAAGTTGACCTAGAAGAATGCCGTGACCAGCACTAGGCTGCGAAACCGGGGCCATTTCAACGGTCCTCGACCCATCGATGCACACATGGAGGCGGCTGTGGCCCTGGTACCGGACAACACACTCATCACCGATACGCCCGAGCAGGGCCGCGAGTTGGCGATCATGCTGGCCCGCAAGACCGTCGGTGCCATGCAGCCCGACGCCGGCGTCCGTCAACTGCTTCGTCCTGGCTACGCCACCAACCCGGACTCGCTGACTGCCGCCGCGCACGTGGTGGCGGTGGAGTTCGCCACGGTGGCGGCGGCGAACAACTACTGGCGCAACTGAGCACCGCTGGCGGCTGGGCGCTCGCCGCTGGTGGCTAGCCCGGGCCGACGGCCAGAACCTTGTGCAGGTCGGTGGGGCGCTCGGCCAGATCGACCAGTGCGAGGGCGTAGTCCTCCATCGAGATCACCGAGGCCCCATCGGGTGCGATGACGAGTTCCGCCTCGGCCAGGGTGTACCGACCGGTGCGGCTACCAGGTGCGAAGTGTGCCGCGGGCGCGAGGTAGGTCCAGGTGACGTCGGTGTACTCACTCAGGACCTCCAGCTGGCGGTTGCTCGCGATCGCGACGGCCCGAAACTCCGACGACACCCAGTGCGGGTCGTCGAGCACCCGGCGCCCTGATCCCGGTAGGCGCAGGGGCGCGGCACCACCGACCACGAGCAGCCGGCTGCCGGCGTGGCGAATCCCGGTCGCCAGTCCATGGGTGAGGTCGATGATGTCGCCCTCCATGCCCGCAGCAGGGCGGGTCGCACCGACGACGACGTCATGACCTTCGGCGCGGGAGGCCACCGCATCCACGTCGGCGGAGTCAAGTCGGACGGTCTCCACGCGCTCGTGCCCGCCGAACTCACCGGGTCGGCCGCTCCTGGACGCGATGGTCAGGCCATGTCCGCGCTCGAGCGCCTCACGGGCGATCCGGGAGCCGGCGCTGCCGGTGCCACCGATGATGAGGATCTTTATCGCTGCAGCTCCATTCTGGGGGCGAGTTCTTCGTGGCGGGCAGGGCGTGGGGAGGTCCGCTGCGCGGCCGAGACGGCGATCAAGGCGATCGCGAAGCCGACAAGTTGAACCTGGGTGAGTTTCTCGCCCAGGAGGGCCCAGCCGAGGAAGGCCGCGACGAGCGGCGAGATGAGTGGCAGGAATGACACCGCACCGGCGCGGAGGCGCCCGACGCCGCGGAACCAGAGCACGTAGGCGATGAGTGCGCCCATCAGGGACAGCCATAGATAACCAGCGACTGCCGGGGCGTCCAGGGTTGGGGGAGGCCCCTCGACCACGAGGGCGATCGGAATGATCACGAGCCCTCCTGCGGTCAGCAACCAGCCCGCGTAAGGGACCGCTCGGTCCGGCCTGCCCCACTTCTTGGACGTGTCCCCGTTTGCGGCCAACAGACCGATGTTCCGGGGATTCGCCACGATCAGTTTCTACGCCGACGACCTCGCCAAGGCGTGGCGCGCCCTTCCGGAACCTTCCGTGCGGACTCCGCGGCCGCCGCCGACGCCGTGACCGCCGACACCGCCGGATGGGGCGCGGACGGCCGGGCACGGCCGCCAGTCCTGGAGACGCTGCAAGAGGCTGTCGTCGGCCGCCGCCGACTCTTGCTCGAGTACGAGGGCCGCACCCACGCGGCGGCCACGCGCACGGTGGACCCGTGGGGGCTCGTCGACAAGGGCGGCGTCGGGTACCTCGTCGCCGGAACCCAACATGGCCGGCGCACCTTCCGGGTGGACCGGATCCGCGAGGCGACCATGCTGACGGAGGCGGCGGCCCGGCCGGCGGGCCTGGATCTGGGCCGGGAGTGGGAGCAGGTGGTCGAGGAGGTGGAGCACCTGCGCTCGGGCGTCGCCGCGACGGTGCTCGCGCCGGCCCGCGCGCTCCCCGTCCTCGAGCGCCAGTTCGGCCGGCACTGCGAACTGCTCGAGACCTCCGGGGACGGGCGCGTGCGCGTCCGCTTGGCGGCCCACCTGCCGCTGTCGATCGCCGAGCGCCTCGCCGGATGGGGCGCGACCGTCGAGGTCCTCGAACCGGAGTCGGTGCGGGCCGAACTCGCCCGGTTTGGCGCGGAACTGCTTTGCCGGTACGGGGCTCCTGATGGTGCCTACGAATGCCCCGATCGCCGTCGCGGGTTCTAGTCCTCCCGGCCCAGAACCCGGGCGACGGCGTCACATTGCCGCTCGGACAGGTGCACCCGGCCGGCGGACGCGTTGGTCTCCAACTGGGCCGGGGTCGAACTGCTCGGGATCTGGGTGCCCATTCCCGGCAACGTGAGGAGGTAGGCCAGGGTGAGTTGGCTGACCTGCAGGTCCCAGGATTGTGCGAGTTCGCCGAGTTGGCGCACCACCGCGATCTGAGCGGGGTCGATCTCGATACCCTCATCGTGCAGCCGGTCTCCGGGGCCGACCGCGTCGGCATCGAGGTAGCGGTCGGTGAGCAGCCCTTGGGCCAAGGGGGAGTACGGCACGAATGCCAGGCCCTGGTCGGCGCACACCTGGAGAACCCCGGGCAGCACCTCACCGTTCAACGGGTCGAAGCGGTTCTGCACCGCGATCGGCCGGGTTCGCCGGGAGATGCCTTCGCTGACCTCCAGGTAGGCGCGCACTTGATCGGCGGTGAAGTTCGAGACCGCCAGGTAGTGCACCTTGCCCTGGCTGACGAGGTCGGCGACCGTTTCCAGGCTCTCCTGGATGGGGACCACCGGGTCGAACCGGTGGAACCAGAGCACGTCGATCCAGTCGGTCTGCAAGCGCGCCAAGGAGGCCTTGACCGACTCGGTGATCTGCAGCCGGGACAGCCCGGAGTGGTTCGGGGTGTACCCGTCCATACCGCCATGGGTCTTGGTGGCCAGCACCACGTCCCGCCGGCGGCCGGGGTTTGCGCTGAGCCACCGGCCGATGATCCGCTCGGAGTTGCCCGAGGCGGCGTTGTAACGGTTCGCCGTGTCCCAGAACAGCACGCCCAGCTCGTGTGCGCGGTCCAGAATCTGCAGGGCGGTCTGCTCATCGGAGCGGGCACCGTCTCCGGTGTCGGGGAAGCCGAATTTCCACGTGCCCAGGCCGATCGCGGGGGAGCGCAGGCCGGAGGAACCCACGTAGCGGTAGGGCATGCCCTGGAAGTCCTCGGCCTGGTAAGCGACGTTGTACAGATCCGGGTTCGGGGTGAGGTGATCCATTGATCGAGACTACCTGGGCGCGACGCTGGAGACCGCTGACGTCATCCGGGGGAGCGGGGCGAACCCGGCGCAGCAGGACCGCCGAACCCCGCTGATGCCGTGCTAACCTACCCCTCCGGCCGGAGGGACCAGCGGTGCAGAAGCGCACAGCGGCGATCACCACCACAGTCTTCGCGTTCGCCGCGCCCGGGATGGTGGCCGGCGTGCTGCCGTGGCAGGTGCGAGGGGAGGCCTCGCCACACCTTCCGAGCGGCCCGCTGTCACGGATCCTCGGTTCGGGGCTTGTTCTCGGCGGTAGCGCGATCGTGACGGACTGCTTCGTCCGGTTCGTCCGCGCACGGGGGACACCCGCGCCCGTCGCCGAGACCGAGGACCTGGTGGCCACCGGGTTGTACCGGTATACGCGGAACCCGCAGTACGTGGGGGTGTTGTCGGTCATCGCCGGGCAGGCAGTGCTATGGCGCAGTCCGCGGATCCTGGCATACGGCGCCATCGTCGCGACATGTTTCAACCTGACCGTGCATCTCTATGAGGAGCCGCGGCTGCATCGACGCTTCGGCGATGACTACGTTCGTTTCACCGAGCAGATCCCGCGCTGGCCGCTCCCGCGCCGGTTGCTGCGGAAGCCGGGTCGCTGATACCCGTCCCCATGAGGGGAGTGGCTGTCCGGTCTCACTCAAGATGACCTATCTGACCTGCCAGTGGACAGATTGAGCGGGACGCACTGGCGGTGTGGCGTCTCACTCAACCTGTCCACTTCGTAGGTGCAGCAACGCGAGGTTCTGGTCGTCCGCAGGACTACTTGCGCTGGTCGTCGCCGTCGCGCTGGTTCCCGTCACGGTCCTTACGGATCGTGTCGTACTCGGAGTCCTGGGTCTCGACTCTCTGGGGTGGCTCGTCCTGCTCGCCGTCTGCTCGGCGCCACCGCTTGTTGTCGCGTTGGTCACTCATCTTGCTGTCTCTCCTTCTGTTCGTTCCGGCCATCTGGAGCACCGCTCCCTCGAATGGACTCGTACTTCGACTCCCACGGCTCCACGCGTTCGTCCGAGCCGGCGGTCTTCGCCTTGGGCTCATCCTTCTTCTTCTCTTCATCAGGCACGTCGCGACCTCCGCTTCTAGATGAACTCTTGTAGCCCGAGCATGATGACAGCGGCCCCAAACATGAGACCAAAGGACACGTACGCTCGACCTAGCCACTCCATCCGATCGTTCGCATGGTCCCGTGAGACGTTAAGCGGTGAAGGCTTAGTCAGCTCACCCGCTCGGAGAAGGTCAACCGCGAACTGGGTCGCGGGCACGGGCATTCGGTCTTGGGCGTTGTGTCGAGCAGCGAACTTGCGGAGCTGATCGACCGACGGCATCCCGTCCTTCCTGTTCAGGGGACGAAGAACCATGACGCAGCAGATCACCGTTGTGACTGCCGCGAGCAGGACGAGACCAAGCCCGGCCTTGTCGGGACAGGACAGGGTCTCCGGGATGATCTGGATGAGCAGGCCGACCGCAGTTGCTGTCAGCGTGAGGACCACCGCGGCCCTGGCCTGCGCGTTGTCATGCCGTTTCTCGTCTTGGTCGAACATCCACCGCGCCTGCTCCAGAATCTCGCGCGATACCGCCTCTTCGGCGGCTCGGTCGTATGGCGGCACGACTGACTGCGTTGGGGCCTTGCGGCGCTTGGATAGCATCTCGTTGCCGCCTAGCCCATGGACCAGTCGTCGTCGCTAAACCCGAGAGTGTTGAGATTCTCCCGGATCGCGGTTCGCTGGTCGGCCGACAGTTTGTCGAGCTGGTCCGACTCAACGTCGATGGTGACGCTCACCTCGACGCCGCTGGAGACGAAGTGGGACACGATCTCTTCGTAGATCTGGGCGACGTCGCGCACGACGCGATCACTGGTAAGGCTCTTCGTGGCGTGGAACCGCGTGGGCACTGGTGCGGGCGATGTTGCACCGCCGCCAGGTCCCGGAGTGGGACTGGTGCCTCCACCGCCCGGTGGGGTCGGGTCCTTCGGGTCATCCTCGTCGGTCGGGGGTGTGTCGTCAGGCTTCGTGTCCTGCTCGATCTGCTGCGCCGCAGCGTCGGGGGCGACGAGAAGGCCGCCCTGCCGGACAGCGGCCGGCTTGGTAGTCGTGAGCCCGGTGAACCGTCCGTCGTCGTACGCGTCTGCGTAGGCGAACCCGTCAAGGTCGATGCTGAGGACCTCGTCCAGGTGCCAGACGCAGTCAATGACGACTCTGGGTTGGGTGACCTTGGGCATGTAGACGTACTGGCTGAAGTACCCGGTGAGCACGTCGATCGGGACGTATGGCTTGTCCTTCCACAGGTTCAACCGGTCGATCTGCAACCGCAGGAGTGAGGGTGAGAAGGAGCGGACGACGAACTCGCCGCTGTCGGCCTTCTTCGTCACACGCTCGGCCAGGGTCCCGTCCCCGTTCATGAGGATCGGTTCGATGTCGATCTCGGCGGAGCCAGGCTCCTGTGTCGGAACGAGGATCCACCGGTATGCCTCACGGATGGAGCCCGCGACAGTCTGTTTGGACTGGGCGACCCGGGACTCAGCGACCTTGATGTTGTGCTGGTCCAGGTTGAGCGAGTCCTTGTTCGCCAGGATCGACTCCCACGCCATGCGTTGGCGGACGGCGTTCAGGAGCACGTCGACCCGGTCCACCTCGGGGGCCAGGAAGACGAGGCTGTTCTTGTGGATCCTCGCGTTCGTGCCGCGCTTGTTCAGGAACGCGAGGGCTTCTCCTTCGGCGGTGGACTTCGCGCGCTTTGAGAACGCCCGGTCGGGCCCGAAGATGACAAGTCCGATCCCTGGATCGTCCTCCACGTCACCACTGGTGGGTGGGAACCGGTGAACCCGTTGGAACAGGCCCTTGTCGGTTTCCTGCCGTACCACGGCGGCGAGCTCGTCGAAGACCTGCTCGTCGTGGTAGGAGTCTGCTCGTTCCTGGACGATCTGGGCGACGGTCTGCTGCAGCGAGAGCCAGTACCGGTCCTGGTCTCGGTTCATGTACTTGCCCTGATCCCCGAGCCGGCGTAGCCCGTCGGTGACGTGGGCCGGGTTGTCTCCCGGGTAGGTGGACCCGAGCACGACTCGCTTCTGCTCGATGCCGCGTACGGGGGCGTTGCTGCCGTCCCGTTGCCGCAGGTTCGCCATCGGGGCTGACCCGATGAACACGCACCTGGCGGCGCGTTTCGTCGCCATGGTCTTGCCGAGGATCTTGATCTCGCTGTCGATGAGGTTCGCGGTCGAGGTCTCACCAGCAATGTCCGCGTCGACGATCGGCTTCCAGGCATCGTCGAGGTGGTTCGTGAGCTCGTCGATGACCTTGGCGTTGTCCAACGGGACGAGCGCGGGCAGGATCATCGGGGACTTGTCACCGCTGCTCCAAAGAGCGGCCACGACGGTCGCCATGAGCCGCAGCACGCCACGGGTCCGCTGGAACCGCTCGAGGGTGGACCAGTCCTTGTAGAGGCGGTCGAACAGCTCGGGGTGGATCGGGTAAGCGGTTCGCATCACGGATCGGTATCCCGGCTGCATGACCTCGCTCGGAACGTCGGACGCATACCGCAGGTAGTGGTCCATGAACTTCTGCACCACCAGGTCACGGGCGGCGTCCTGCTCCCGACCGAACGGCTTGAAGATGCGTCGTCGGACGATCTCCAACGACTCCTCGATCGTGGCTGGCTGCCACGCGGACTCGAGCCGGTGGATCACCGACCGCAGGTGCCGCAACGCCTCCAAACCGGCAGTGCCGCCGATCTCGTGCTCGTTCTCGATCGGAGTCTCCGCAGCCGGCATGTCCCGCACCACGTCCGACGCAGGCAGGGACACCACCAAGAGCGCGTTCGGGACCGACTTCACCGCCTCGGTCAACGACTGGACGAACGTCATGTGCGCATCGAACGTCCCACCAGGTGGGGTCTGCTCCAACGACCACAACTGGCGCAGGTACGCGACCCACTCATCCACCAGGACGATGCACGGACCGAACGTCGACAGCACCTTCGCGAGGTCAGTGGTCGTCGGCGGGACGGATTTCTCGTCGTACCGCGCCAACATCTGGTAGCCCTCACGGCCACCAAGCTGGTACGCGAGCTCACCCCACATCGTGTTCACGACGGTCCCGTCAGCCTTCTCGGACCCTAGAACGGAAATGTCGTTCCCGACCAGCACCGCACGGTTCACACCGGTCGGCAGCTCAGCCACCCCCAACCCGTCCAGGATGTCGCGCATACCCGGCAGGTCGTCCGCAGACGCCCCCGAAGCGGCGTGGTACACCGCCAGCAGGGAGTGTGTCTTGCCGCCACCGAACGTCGTCATCAGGTCCAAGACCGGTTCCCCACCAGTCCCCGTCAAACGCTTCACGGCCTGCTCCAACAGATACCGCAGACCACGCGTCAGGTACGTGCGACCGAAGAACTCCGCAGGGTCGCCATACTCCGCAGACGCGATCCCCTGGTGCACCTGCCGCAGGTCAGCCGCGAACTGAGCCAGCTCGAACGTGCCAAGAGCGACATCGTCATGAGGTTCGACCACGTCCCGCCACGCCGGCAGACCCGCCGAGTCCACCTGCACCGAAAGCGCCTTCTCACGGGCACGCTGTAGGCGCTTCTGGTCCTCCTCAAAAATGATCCGCCGGTACTCCCGGCGCATCTCATCAGCCTTGTCCGCCTGCTCCACCGCACCGATCGACCGCAGCAGGTGCTCACCGTCCATGAGAACCCGCTCGGTCCTCTCCGAGCTGATCCTCTCTCCGTGCGCCCACTCCTTCCGGGCGTCCCACAACGCCGACGCCGCACGCTTGTCCTCGTACGACAGGACATCCTTAAACACGGCATGCCACTGCTTGTCGAACGCCCAGAACAAGTACGCCGGGTCAGCGACCTTCGGCGTGGAGTCACGACCAGTCAACCCAGCGGTCTGACCCACGACGGTCGCCCAGTCATTCCCGTACTTCCCTTCGAGCAACGTGACCATCCAGGGACCAAGCCCCTCGGCGACCAGGTCAATGGCGCGCCCGACCCGTTCCTTGTTCGTCAACCCAGCCATGTCAGAACAGCTCCTCCATCGTCGTGGCACCGTCGCCGCTGAGCCTCACCAGCTCGGCCCATGAGTTGATCAGGGCGTTGTACCTCTCCTGATCGACCGTGCGGCCCTTCTTTGCCGCAATGTCGTGCAGTCGGTATGTGAGCGCCATCGTTGAGTCCTGCAACGGACCGAGCCGGGCCATCAGCTTGGCTGCCTCCAACTCGCCACCACCGTCGATCAAACGATCGGCCAAGTGATGCACAGCCTCCCAGGCAGTCGGGGCACTGTCCCTGCCCGGCGTCCAAGCTCGGTCGAGCGCACCATCGCCGTTCAACTGGACCCGGTTGGCATGACTACTAGCAACCTGAGCCCGCACCACGTCATCGACGCTGATTCCCAAAGGTCGAGCGGTCTTGTCCGCCTCCCCAAACGAGGCGCTGCTCCACGCGTGCGACTCCCACCAGCGGACGGCGAAGCGTGACTCAGGATCCAACTCACCCTCCTGCTCGTCCAGAACCTCGGACAGCGCGGCGTTGATCAGGTGCAGGGCCTGCTCGACCGGAACCGCACGACCAGACTGATCTAGCACCGCGCGGTAGCGCGAGAAGATCTGCATGCCTGGTCCCATGGCCGCCTGTGCAAGATCAACGGGCAAGATCGAGGCCGCCTGGAGGTCCCGGATGGCAGGACCGAGTTCACGGCGGAGAGCCCGATTGAAATCGGTCACGCTCGACGTATTTGCGGCAAGGTCGCGAGGGCGGCAGACCATCACGATGTAGCTTGCAACCGCATTAGCCCCGAGTCCGATCATGCGTGTGGAGCCAGTGCCATGGATAGGCCAGGTGCCCACGATCTCCAGGTCTGCGCGCATCATGGCCGTCAGGATGGAGGACCAACGGGTTTCCTCGTCGCGCCCTCCCTTTTGTTCTTTCGAGGCATACACAACGAGCATCGGGAGGTCTGGGTGTGCAGACTTCTTCAAGTTCTCGAAGGTTTCCGTGAACCCGTCGATGAAGTACGTGCGAGCAGCATCACGCTTGCTCCCATGCTGGCTCGGTAGGGCTGTGAGCTCGCCCGTCTTGGGCGTTGCGACCGTCTGGTAGAGGTCTGGGTGGATGTCCCGTAGCGCCCGTCGGTGCCACACGTAAAAGTAGTCAGACAGGTCTGCGTACGCGATGGCGTCGAAGTAGGGGGGATCTGTCGCCACCAGGCCAGGACTTGGGAGAGCGCTCGTCCGGGCATCCGCACGGACGACGATTCCGGCCCCATGTGCGGTGTACTTCGTGGCTGCCGTGACGCGCCGCACGATGTTGAGCCAATCTCCGACGGCGCCGCCCATGAAGAAGGTCTCAGCAAAGTCCCATGTCACGGGTAGGTCGTTCCGCCCGAACGCAGGCTCTGCCTTTGATGGGCCTGTGACGCGATCGCGCCAGCGCGTCTGGGTCGAGCCCGTGATTGCCAGCCCTCCGAGAGCAAGTCCGAGCATCGTCGTGATGAGGTCGGCCCACTGCTCGTCTCCACCGTCGTCCATGACGCGCGAACGCGTGCTGCGGATGAGGTCGCTCATCACGGATAAGGTGAGCATCTGGCGTGGGAGGTAGAGATCCGCTTGTGTGGCGAGACCAAACCGATTCCGGCTGCCCCCATCGGATGCAGGAACTGAATCGGGTACGTCAACGCCTGAGAGGTCTACCGACTGGGCGGCGACTACCTCCTCCTGCGTCGGTTCCCGGTAGTAGCGGCGGCCGGCTGCCTCCGCGACCACGGCCGTCATGCGCAATCCGAGGCCACCAGCACGTACCTGCTTGTCCAGGTCCGTGTCCTTCACAGGATTGCTGCATCCCAGGCACCGGAACGTTGCGCCACGCGCCGACTTTGTGGCCTCCGTTGGGCCACCAGACCGTTGATTACTGACGACCTTAATGGCCACGACACCCTCATCCACTGAGGGTTCGATCCATGCGAGGTCACCCTTCTTCTTGGACAACCACCAGGACGTGGTCAAGACTGTCTCAACCCCGCATGTGGGGTTGGGGCACGTGGCCGTACGAGCCCAAAGCCACGCGAGCGGCTTCTCTCCGGCCGCCATCGGGTAGTGCGGAGCGACTCGATCCCAAGCAGCGAGCATCACCTCCTCTGCGTAGTGCGACACGTCGCGAACGATGCCCTCGTAACCGACATAGGTTCGACGCACGGTCGTTGAGTCGCCCAACGCAAGGGTCTCCGGGGCGCTGGACTTCCCCCGCACCTTCGTGGCCGTGTGCGCCTCCCCATGAAGGGGTTGACGCCCGTAGGCCGGGGGCAGCAACTGGGTGAGGGTGCGCGAGATGAGCGTCGGAATCGGGTTCAGATCGCTACCAAACGTCTCCAGCCCGAGCCGCTGTGCCTCGACGAGCGTCGAACCCCCACCACAGAACGGGTCGAATACTGTCGGGGTCCCTTGTGGGTAGGCCCGGGCCACGAGCGCCTTCGCTTCATCCAGGTCCGCTGAGGCAGGAAGGTCGGCCCGTTTTGCCACCAGCCGCTTGATCAGGTCGAGCAGGTACACGCGCTGGTTGTCGTCCTCGGGGTCATCGACCAATGCGGCAAACAGCAGCGCACGCCAAGCGGGGAGAGGCATGGGGGCGAACCACTTGTGGATGTTGCGGAGAGTGCCGACGCCGCGCTCCTTGTCGGCCTTGCACGCGGCATTGATCTCCTCGAGCGGTAGGGCGACTTCGATGAGTTTTCTCTTGCGAGGGGTGCTGTCGGTCACTGCTGGCTCATCTCTGTGGCGTCGTTCCAGAATGGGTCCCAGTCGAACTCGACGCGGGCTGCTCGGGGGTCGATGGGTTGGGTGATGGGGTGTCGGAGGTATCGGACGGTGGTCGTGTCGTCGTCACCGACGCGCACGAGCGCGAGCACGGATCTGTCGCCCTTGTTGAGCGCGGTGACGGCTTCCTGCCTAGTCAACACGAAGGTGGTGCCACCGCTGACCCGTCCCTTCACCTCGATGAAGTCCAACCCGTCCGGGGTCTGGGACTCGATGTCGTACCCGGGGTTTTTGTGCGGCATTTCCGTTGGGTCGTGACGGAGGGTGTTCTCGACCCGCAGGACTGCGTCGACGGCGAGCCGTTCGATACGGATGGTCTCTTTCGCGCGGTGCTCTGCGGCTTCGGGGTCGACCTGGGCGTCGAGCCAGCCTTGGGTGATGACGAGGCAGGCGCCGGTCACGCGGGGTGGGCGGACGGAGATGTCACGTTCCTTGTCGAGGTCGGCCAGGCGCCGGTCGAGCCGGCGGGAGAGAGCCTCGGCCCGTTGACGCATCTGAGAGGCAGGCAGTCGAGTCTTCTTGCCTGCGCGTTCCCGTTCCGCGAGCTCGAACGCACGCTGGTCCCAGTAGTTGATCTCCCGGGTGAGCCGGTCCCGGACGAGTCGTTCGGTCTTATCCACCTGGGCGATCGTGCGCTGGGTGACCGTCTCTGCGTGCTGGCGGGCGAGCGTGACGGACGCTTCGCGGACGACCCGGGTGTTCAAGTCGGCCGCGTTGGCCCACGACTCTGTGAGGATCTGCTGCGCCGCTTCACGTTCGTCGTCACTGGTGGGGTCGTAGTTCGGGATGGGTGAGCCGTCCAGTGGGCTGATCGTCCCGTCCGGGTCCACCCGTACGTACTGGGCGCGTCTGGAGAGCACCCACGGTTGGCCGTCACGTCCAGTGCGTCCGTCGGTGACGTCATGCTCGAGCAGGCAGACGACGTACGGTTGAGTGTTGAGGTCGGCCCGGTCCACTAGGACCGCGCCGCGGCGGAGCGCGTCGTGGTGCCGGTCGGTGGTGACGCTCAGGGTTGCAGCCAGCAATGGGTGACCGGGGTGCAGGAGCGTGGCGACGTGGTTGTTCCCAGGAGCCTTCACGTACTTCGGGTCGAACGCAACGCGGTGGTAGGAGTTCACGACGGGTTGCCCGTAGCCGGTGATCCTGTCTCGTTCCTTGATCACCGCAGGGACGGTTCGGATCTCGAACCGGTGGCTCTCCCGCATCCGCAGTTGTCCGCCGACGTCCGCGAACGCCCGGTGGAAGAACGCTTCCACGTGGTGTGGTTGCAGACGAGCAGCCTCGGCGCGTTCCATGTCGCGCCGAATCTCGTCGATCTCGCCCTGGTCAAGGCTGGAAGGAACGAGCTGGTTCGCCTGTAACAGCTCGGGGATCCCTTCGGCGATCTTGGGGTCAATGACTTCCTCTAGGTAGCGTTGCCGTTCGGGGCCGTTCGCTTCCCGGATCGCGGCAACCATGAGGTCGCGCAGGGCGTTGCCCTGGAACAGCTGGCCGAGGACGTCGTAGACACGGTCGTTGTTGAGCGCTGCACGTTGGGTCTCCATCTTCTCCAGGAGCCGGATGTACACGTCGCCCTCGCGGGTGTCCTGAGCGACAAGGGACCACATGAAGCAGGGGTTCGGTTGACCGATGCGGTGGATCCGGCCGAACCGTTGTTCGATCCGGTTCGGGTTCCACGGCAGGTCGTAGTTGATGAGCAGGTGCGCGTTGCGATGCAGGTTCACGCCCTCACCTGCAGCGTCGGTCGCGATGAGGAAGATGCACTGCTCGTCCTGCTCGAACGTCTCCTTGGCCTTCTTCCGGTCCTCCCGCCTGGTCCCACCGTGGATCGTGGCGACGGCGTCGTCACGTCCTAGGTACTGGGTCAGGCGGGTCACGAGGTCATCGAGGGTGTCCTTGTGTTCGGTGAAGATGATGACCTTGCGGCGGGCCCCGGTGTCGTCACGCATCTCCTCGGTGTCGTCGAGGGTGTCCCGCAGCGCGTCCCACTTGGCGTACGTGGGCGAGGTCTTCACCGTGGTGGACTTCACGATGAGCTGGTCCAGGACGGCGATCTCAGTCTCCAGCTCCTCCGGGGTTCGGGATGCTGTGGCGCCGGCGACCGCACGTTCTTCGAGCGCCTGCTGCTCCTCGTCCGTGAGGTCTTCCAGGTCGTCCCAGTCCGGGATGTCCACGTCGTCGCTGATCGTCTTGGGCCGGAGCCGGGCTTCCCCCAGTTCGGACTTCAGCCTGTTGCGGCGACGTTCGAGGGACCGGTGGATCGCTGCCGGGGAGGACGCGAGGCGACGTTGCAGCGTGGTGAGGGCGAACCCGACCGCGTTGCGGCGGCGACCGTCGGTGTTGGTCTCATCGACCCGATTCATCTCTTCCCGCACGTAGTCCGTGACTGCGGTGTACAGGTCCTTCTCCGGCTGCGTCAACTCATATTCGACGGTGGATGCGAATCGCCGCGGGAAGAGGCGTTTCCCATCGAAGGTGCGCAGGTCTTCCTTGATGAGTCGTCGCATCAGGTCGGAGACGTCTACCTTGCGGGTGCCCTCCCTGGCGACTCCCTCGAACCGGTCGGAGTCCAGCAGTGCCATGAACAACTGGAACTGGTCCTCCTTGCCGGAGTGCGGCGTCGCAGTCATGAGAAGCAAGTTGCGGGTGTGCTTCCCCAGTTCCTCCGCCATCTGGTACCGCTTGGTCTTGTTGACCGCAGTGCCCCACACGGACGCGGACAGCTTGTGGGCCTCGTCAAAGATGATCAGGTCCCAGTCCACGTCGCACGCCTTGTCCAGGATCCCCTCGCTGTTCCGGGAGAGCACATCCAGGCGGGCCAACCACAACCCGCCCCTCGCGAACGGGTTTCCCTCGTGGGTGACCTTGTCCCGGGTGAGGACCTCGAACTGAAGCCCAAACTTGGTCCGCATCTCCTCATCCCACTGGTCCGCCAGGACACCGGGGGCGACGACCATGACGTTCGCCGCGTCGCCGCGCAGGAGAAGCTCTTTGATGAGTAGGCCGGCCATGACGGTCTTGCCCGCACCGGGGTCGTCCGCGAGGACGTAGCGCAACGGTTGTTTGTCCAGCATCGTCTTGTAGACGGCACGGAGCTGGTGCGGCAACGGTTGCACATCGCTGGTGCCGAGTGCAGCGAGGGGATCGAACAGGTGCGCAAGGCTCATCCTTCGTGCCTCGGCTGCCAGGAGGAACGCGTTCGGGTCAGCGTCGAACGTGAACGCCAGCCCCGCGCTGACCGACCGGACGTGGTTCAGGTTGTCGGCGAAGACGATCTTCTCCACGATGCCCGTATCCGTGCGGTAGGCCACGTTCGCGGAGTCGTCGGTGAGGCGTTCAACCGCGATCAGTTGCACGGGCTGCGGACCGGCGAGCCCGGTGACGGTCGCCCCCACGGTGAGCGCGTCAAACATCGACTTCGTCTGTGTGCTCGTTACGCCATCGTTCACGTTGTGACCCTATCCGTCCGTCCAAGTGGCTTCTTGCCTGGCCACGCCGACCTGCTTCGTTGGCGCACACCTGGAGTAATCGGCGCACCTGTCTCCTCAGTGACATGGTGGCCGGGCCCTCTGACAGACCTAGGATCAACCGCCCGTCCCGGACGCGCCCGCTTGGCATACGGCGAGGGCAGTAGCATCAGCGTCAGCCTCGCCAGCTGAGCTGAGGCCGACCCCGGATCCATCAGGAGGGCCGATGCCGACGATCCAACCCCAGTTCGACATTCCGACAGACATCGCGGACCGGCTGGCGTCAGGGGAGCTTGTCCGGTGGGGTGGCGTGGTGCGCGACCACGGTGGGCAGATCGTGAAGCATCTCAAGGAGAGGGTCCCTGAGGATGCTCCTCAGGAGCTGGCCGAGAGGCTGTCCGCCGCGGTGAAGGATCAGAGGCTCGTCGTCATCGGCGTTGGGGTCGTCACCTTAGTGGCCGCGGCGGGAGGAGTGGCGTACTGGGCGAAACGCAGGAAGTCACCACACCGTCCAGCGGTCGCGGTGGAGGTCCCGCCCAGCTTTGAGCGCTACAGCGCATCACTCACGCGGTACCTAGAGGCGGCGCGAGACGGCAACCTGGATGCTGATGTGATCGACCGCCTCGTCGCAGACCTGGACGCGATCGAAGCTGAGTCCGAGAACGGTGCCATTCGCATTGAGGTGACGCCGGAGGATGCTCGCACCCTCGTCCAGCTCGTCGCAGACCACACGCACCGGCTCGCCCAGGCCAATGACCGCGATCTAGGTGAGCTGCCCGCACTGTCGGGTGGGGATGGGGCAACCATCATCGACCTTCGCCCCTACCTGGCAGCCCAGGCCGCCATCTTCCGTGAGGATGAGGCCCCGGTCCCACCGGAGCACCCGGCGGGCTCCGCAATGTAGGGGCTGCGCACGGCGAGTCGGCTGGTCCCGGATCCTGTTTGCGTGTGAACTGGTGTGGTGGTTGTCCCTGATCCGCGCTGGCTCGTGTACACGCTCACGGATTCGGCGTCGTCGATCCCGGGGATGTTGCATGTGGGCGCGCACCCGGCGTTGGCGGCCCGTCCGGTCCCCGCTGTGCTGGACTCGTCTTGGCTTGCGTCGGGGGAGGACTTCCGGGTCACGAACCCGGGCACGTACGAGCGGGTGCAGGAACTGTGGAACCGCGGTGAGCCGCCGACAGTTCATGTGATCTCCGACCACGGCACGTGGGGGACCGACGCTGAGGCGTTGGGTGAAGGCTTGGTCGCGGAGGTCGAGGGGATCGACGCATTGGAGGGGCTGGCGTTTCGTGGCCGTCCTGGGTTCCGCTACTCGGGGAACACCCTGGATCGGGTCGTGCTAGCGCGTCGTGGTGTCCTGCCAGACTGGACTCGGATCCTGGTGTTTCAGGTGCAGCGACCGGACGGGTTGGGGTCGGTCGAGGAGATGCTGGGGTCCCCGCCGGTGAATCAGTTCGCCCGGTTGCGTACCCAGCTCGGCCCGGATGTGACTGCGTCCTTCCGGACGGCGTCGGAGGACCATCCGGCGTTTCTGCTCGCTGTCGCAGGCCCTCGCCTGGGTCCGCACATGATCCCGACAGGGTTTGTGCTCGGCCTGTGGGAGATCCGAGGCAGGTTCGGGGACGCCCGGGAACGTGGGGACTACTACGCGGTGGAGACACCCAAACTGGCGGCGTTGCGGGCGTCCTTGGTCGGGACTGTCGTTGATGCCCCGGCCGTGACGCACAAACGCTGGGCCTGACCGTCGGTCGCGGGGCCTGTGTCAAGGGTTGTGTGGCGGAGCAGACCCCACGGATCAGTGACCGGGGCGCCTGGGGGTGCGTTGCGGGCGAAGGAGCGGACGCGGAACAGGATGGTCTGCAAGCGGGTGGACGCGCGCCATGGCTCGTTGTTCCCTTCTTCGGGGACGACGTGACGAGCGCGAGCGTCGAGGAGGCGCCGCACGGCTGCGGGGTCCGTACCCGGGTCGGTGACCCAGGTGAGCAGGCCGGGACTGGTGACGAGGCGGGCGAACGCGACGTGTTCGGGGTAGATGACCGCGTCCAGGGACAGCCCGGCCCGGTCCTGTCGGGCAGTGATGGTGCTGGGGGAGAGGGCGACCCGGGCGCACTCGGCGCCGACGAGCATGGGTGGTGAATCGAACATGACGTCCCTAGTCGCGAGCCGGGCCCGGTAGTGCCGTTCCGCGGTGAGCAGCTCTGGGTGGGCGTGGAGACGTGGTTGTCCTGGTGCGCCGAGCCAGCGACGGTGACGGACGCACACGAGACCCACCCGGGGGAGCTGGCCGTGCGCCGGGTTGCCGCGCGTGCACTGGATGCACAGGTCCCGGTCGGTCACCCATTCCCCGTTGATGGTGTCCGGGGTCGTGAACGCGGACTCGTGCAGCCCGCCGAGTTCACGCCACGCCTGCAGGCGTGCCGGGTGGTGGGGTGAGAGCGTCCGGGCGGTCCCGGTCTCCCAGAGCATCTTGTCGATCCACCGTGCCTGCGTGCCGTTGCGGGTCGCCGCGCGTCGCGCGTACGTGTCCACGCCCTCCCCGCCGTACACACGGGTCGGGACCGGTAGCGGGGTCAAGGTCATTGGGCGCGTTTCAGCTTTGCGCGTCCAGAACGTGGGGGCGTGGTCGTGGTCGCGCGGAGCTGGCCTTCGGCGTTCTGGTCGATGCGGACCCTGTCGAGCTTGGCCCGGTCGACCTTCTCGGTCCCGTCGTCCATGGCGAGCTGGGCTGCCTTGGACACGAGGAGACGCAGTGACCCGATGGACCCGCCGGTCCTGTCGAACAGGTACCCGGCCAGGCCCTCGAGCGTGCCGGTCTTGTGCTTCGCGAGGGGGATGAGGTCTTCGATGGCGGCGACCAGGTCGGCCCAGTCGTCCCTTTGCTGCTGAGTGGACGCCCCGAAAGACTGCATCTCGTACATGGTGACCCGCCCGGCGAGCTGGGCACCGATGGTGCCGGTGAACAGGTCGGAGGACGGCAGGTCGATCCCGGTGTACACGAAAACGGCGTCGAGCCGTTCAGCGAACCCCTTCAGTGCGGACGCGGCGTCCGCGCCGGTGCTGGAGCGGGTCTTCAAGTTGTGGATCTCATCGAGCAGGACCATGGACGTGCCCATCGTGCGGAGCACGGTCACGACCTGTTCGGTCAGGTCCTGTGCGGTCGCCTGCCGGTGGATGGGCAGGCCGAGCCACTGGCAGAACGCGGTCATCATCCCCTTCGTGGTCGTCCCGGCGGGGGTGGGCACGTACACGACTGGTGCGTACTCGGGGTCGTCCCCCCGTCCGGTCTTCTCGCGCATCCGTTGTTCGTGCTGCTTCGCGACCCACATGGTCGCGGTGGACTTGCCGAGGGTGGACTGCCCGGACACGGCCAGGCCGGGCCGTGCGGTGAACTTCTTCGACGCGAGGGACCCGACGAGCAAGCGAGCGTTCAGGTCGATCGCGTCGGTGTCTGGGGTGGACAGGACGATGTTCCCGTCGAGGAACGCGACCCTCGCCTCGTCATGGGCGGTCTTCTCCTGCGGTGACAGGCGTCCGAGGGTGGCGGGGGTGAGGGTGTCAGGTTCGACGGGTGCGTCGGCCACGTACTCACGCCACGCGGTCAGGGTGTCGGGGATCGCCATGCGTGTCTCCTAGTTCAACCGTCGGGTGCGACGCTTGCGTGGCGCCGGGTTGTCGGGTCCCTCCGTGTCGGGCGGGGGAGGGGAGTGCTTGTCGTCCGCTCCGGCCTCGTCGCCGGGCTGCTCGTCTTCCGTGACGTGTTCGTCGGGCAAGAGTGGGTGGCCCAGCGCGGAGCGGCGTGCAGCCCGCTGTTCCTTGGCAGTCAGGCCCTGGTCGAGTGTCTGGATGCGGTAGACGGCTTCGAGGATCTTCACCGGGTTGTTCGTGTCGCGCTCGTCCAGCCCGGAGCGGGCCACCTTCAGCACGTCGAGGGAGAACGGCGGGGCCTGGTTCGCGAGCGTCCACGGCACCTCGATCCAGGTTCCGGCGATGTGGTCACGCACCCAGATCGTGTTCAGCCGGCCAGGGTCGTACCTCACCTCCCACTTGCCTGCGGCCGCGCCTTTGAGCCCGGACTTGCGTCCGCGCAGGTGGTGCAGGTCGGGGGAGTCGTACCGGAGCCCGGCGAAGTTGATCCCGTACGGTTGCACGCCCCGCCACGAGACCGGGAGCAGCTCCAGGTAGTCCGCCGCCTCGAACGCGACGTGGACCGGTGGTGCGACCCCTGCCAGGGCGGCGTACATCTCGTTCGGGGTCAGGTCCTTCTGCGGCATGGCAGGGTGACGCAGGCCAGGGTGCGGTCGGTTCTGCCACTCCGCGACGACCCACTGGTCGAGTAGGTTCTGCACCTCCTGCAACGGCCAGACAGCCTCCGCTGCAGGGTCTTTCCCGCGGCGGGTGACGGACCGTCCGGTGTAGCCCGTCAGGTACTGGACGAACAACGTGTTGACCGCGGAGAACAACCGTTCGATGTGAGGCTTGTCTGTCGGTGTGCGGGGTGCGGACTTCACCACGGAAATCTGCAGCCGTTCGCAGGCGGCCGTGAACGTGCGCCCCACGTACACCTTGCCCCGGTCGATCGTGATCGACTCCGGCTGGATGATGGGCCGGGCAGCGATCTTCTCCGTCAGCTCGTCAGCCTCCATAAGGACACCCGGCGGCGAGGATGCTGCGGGAGAACGCCAACGACGCGTCCCACCCGGGTTGCATCGGCAACGGGGTGAGCGCCTTCGCGAGCAGGAACGCGGCCACGTCCACGGACTTCGTCGCGTCAGCACGCAGCATCGTCGCGGACAGGGTGCGGGTGGCGATGTCGAACAGGATCGTCAGGTCGGGCCGGCCGGTCGTCCCGTCGGGGTAGAGGACCATCAGGTCGAGCGGGGTGGAGTCGATCTCCATGAGCTCACCGGGCCGAGACGGTGCGCGCCGCCCGAATGTGCGGTCTGGCCTGTTCGCGAGGGACCGGCGAGTGGTCGCGTCCCCGAACGGGTGCCGGTTCCCTTCGAGCACCCCGACGGTCCGGTACATGGTCGCGCGTGAAGGGATCGGCAGGCCCTGCTGCTTCGCTGCGAGGGTGACGTTGTGGATGACCCGGCCACGGGTGCCCGTGGACTTGTCCGTCTGGCCGTGCAGCTCGGCTTCAATGAGAGACACGACGCGCGGTCCACGCGCCCGGTCGTCCCGGACGCCCGGGTGGATCGGCCATCCACGAGGCCGGCGACGCCCTTGTCTCGGTACGCGTACACGTGCCGCCGCAGGGTCCGTTCCGTCATAGGGGAGCCGAGATTGGCGAGCTCAGCCACCTTCACGCGGACGCGCTCCATGAACGGCACCCCAGGGTCGTACTCCGCACGTGGCTGCGCATCTGGCACGTCGTCTGGTCCAGCCCCGTCGTGGTCCGGGAGCTGGGCCCCGTACAGCAGTTCGTGCACGTGCCCGTGCAGGAACCTCACCCGGGCCGCAGCAGCAGGCTCGAGCGTCTCGTACACGGACAACCCAGTCATGTCCGGCAGAGAAGCGGGGGAATCATGCAGGTAGGAGTCGTCATCCAGGAGAACGCCGACCGCGACCTTGCGGATCCGGCCAGTCGTCAACGACTTCAACGCCAACGTCGGCCCGTCCTGGGCGACGACCTGCCACGAGTCACCGTCGAACTGGATGAAATCCCACAACCGAACCGACTTCACGACACCACGGCCTTCGTGCTCATCGACAACGGCCGCGTCAGGTCAACGGTCAACGTCCGGTCCCACAACAGGTGGTACACGTTCGCCAGCACGATCTCGGCCGGGACGGCAGCGAACCGCACCACCTGCTCCACGCCGTCGCCGAGCCTGGCCCCGTCCGCGAACGCTGCCAGGATCCGGTCGTGCGTCTCAGGGGAGGGGGCACACCGGTCCTGCCGGTACCCGGCGAGCCACCGCAACGACTCGGCCATCCCAGCGGGCAGGGCGGGCCAGACCTCGTACTGCCAGCCCACCAGGTTGCACACCTCGCGGGTCAGAGCGAACTGAGCGAGCGCCTTCTTGGACTGGTGAGCCTCAGAGCGGACGTCCACGAGCTTGCCGTCGCCGTCGGCGAGCCGGACAAAGTAGTCCGGGACGTGCGACTTGTGACCAGGCGTGCCCTTCGGCCACAGGAACGCCAGCGGCTGGCTGCTGATACGCGCGACGGCGTCGGTGTCCCAGTCGAGCCACAGGAGCGCGTCACGCTCCAGGAGGCTCTCGAACCCGATGTGCGCCCTGGTCGTGGAGGACCACCACAAGCCCTCGTAGTTCCGCTTGCCCGGCCAGGACACGAACTCACGAGCAGGCCGGGCGCGCTCAAGGCGGACGCCCGCAAGGTCAGGGCCCACCGACTGTGTCTGCCAGTCGGCGGCCTCGTCGGAGGACCACAGGGCCAGCGTCGTGTCAGTGACGTTCGCCGGGAGGGAGCGCAGCCGAGCAGGCATGGTTCCGCCTCGCGTTGGATAGTTCTAGTCAGACTGATTATACGATCCGTAAGAGGACATGTCTACTGCGACAGAGGACAGGTTGAGTGAGACCGGACAGTGGCGACGCGCACGCAGGTGTGCACCCCTCCAGGTGGAATGACATAATGTGCATTATCGGCTATCGGGACTCGTCGTGCGTCACCGAACATCGCAGGACTACCGCCCTGGCCCAGGCCCAGGCCCAGGCCCAGTCGCTAGTTGCAGCAGCCGGCGCGCCACGAGCACGGCGAACACCGACCACGGCACGAGCGATGCCAACGCGAAGACGAGGCCGACTGTGCCGAAATTCGACGGGACCGCCATGAGTACCGCCGCAACGAGGCCCCAGAGCGCGGTGGCGCGGCTGAACACCGTGCTGCGGTACATCAGGACGGCCAGGATGAGTAGCGTGACCAGGTTGAAGAAGTAGTAGATGTCGAACGCCGTGCCCATCCACGTCGCGAGCATCCCGTCGCCGGTGGCGACGAGTGCGACCCGCTCGGCGGCGTCGGCCTCGCCGTAGGCTTGGGCGAGCCTCAGCATCTCCACTGCTCGTGGCGAGGCCATGTACGCGGCCATACCGAGCACGCCGAAGGAGAGTGCCACCACCACCGCGGACCGGCTGACTCGCCATAGAACGACGGCAAGGGCGAAGTACAGCAGGAACGCCAGGAGGTTGCTCACGATGTAGAGCACGTCCAGAGCGATCACGCCCCGGAACGGGTTGTTCAGGAGCACCTCGAAGTACTGCACCGTAGTCTCTGGCGGCGGCCAGACGAGGTAGATCGCGATCTGCACCACGATCAGCACCACGCTGGCCAGCGTCACCCACGCCCCGGTGACCACAAGCCCCGTCCACTCCTGGACGTCCTTGCGCACTATGCCCTCGTCGACGACCATCGCGATCCTCCGTTCCCGGGGCCGGGAGTCTCGCCCGGCCTCCCGTCAATCACGTCGGCCGATGAGTTCTTCAGCGTCTCCGGGGCATCCAGCACCCGGCAGACCCGGAGGTCGCGATCGACGGAGTCCACCGGTTCCTACGAACAGTGCAGGACCGGCGGCGGTGAGTCCGCGGCGCCGGACTGCCACGCCGGGGACAACTCCATACGTGCGAGCCTACGTGGCAACCCCTCACTTAGCGAGAGTCTGAGCGACCCGCACCGCACCACTTCCGTCGGGTCCTTCACCGGCTCTGGATGTCACCGTAGAGTGAACGCCATGAAGCAACGAACAATCGGTAACGGCACAGTCGGGCGCGTCGAGGTCGGTGCGATCGGCCTGGGCCTGATGACCTTCGACCAGACCGGCGAGCAGCCACGGGAGCAACTCGCCGAGACGATCCGGACCGCACTCGCTGCCGGAGTGACACTGTTCGACACTGCCGATGCCTACGGGCCCGGTGAGCAGCTGGGTGCGGCGGCACAGGGCGAGAACGAGAAACTGGTCGCTGGACTGCTCGACGAACTCGGGGTCCGGGACCAGGTGTACCTGGCCACCAAAGGCGGCAGTGTGCGCGGCGACGGCGGTTCCTGGTCCCAGGACAGTTCACCGGAACACCTGCACGCCGCGGTCGACGCGAGCCTGTCCCGGCTCGGCGTTGACCAGATTTGGCTCTGGCAGCACCACCGTCCTGATTCGGCCCGTGACTATGACGAGACGATCGGGATCCTGAAGGAGATCGTCGACACCGGTAAGGTCCGCATGGTCGGTCTGTCCAACGTCGACCCAGCCCAGATTCGGTCCGCGCACGCCGTCCTCGGTGACTCTCTGGTGAGTGTGCAGAACCAGTTCAGCCCGAAGTTCCGCAGCAGCCTGCCCGAGGTCGCTGTCTGCGCCGAACTCGGCCTGGCGTTCCTGGCCTGGAGTCCCCTCGGTGGGCTGACCGATGCCAAGGAACTGGCGGCGAAGCACCCGGCATTCGCGCAGGTGGCGCAGGACCGCGGAGTGAGCCCGCAGCAGGTGGCCCTCGCCTGGGAACTCGCCCAGAGCGAGGTGGTCATCCCGATTCCTGGGGCGAAGCGCCCAGCCTCGATCGCCGACTCCGCCGCTGCGGCGGATCTGGCGCTGACCGCCGAGGAGATCGCGCTTCTCGACGCCGCCTGAGCCAAGGAGCGCGAACGGTATCGGTGACCGGGGGTGCGAATCCGGTGTCACACTCGCGGCGGCGCAGGCGTCCTCTGGGATGACACCCGATCCCGAATGCCAGGAGGACACGATGCCCCGCATGCACCTACAGAAGGTCATTCCGCTCGCCTACGCCCCCGTGCTGGCGCTGGAGAGTTACGCCCGCAAGGTCAATGACAAGCGCACCTACGAACTGGTCAAGATCAGGGCCTCGGCCATCAACGGGTGCAGTTACTGCCTGGCCATGCACACCCGCGACGCCCGCAAACTCGGTGAGTCCGATGAGCGCATCGCCGCGTTGGAGGCCGGATGGAGCGGGCTGGACCTGTGGTCCCCCGCCGAGGAAGCCGCGCTCGCCCTGACCGATGAGGTCACCAGACTCGGCGAACACGGAGTCAGTGATGCGGTCTGGGACGAGGCGGTGCGGCGCTGGGGGGAGAAAGGCACTGGACATCTCATCATCGCGATCGCGACCATCAACGTATGGAACCGGATCGCGATCGCCACAGGTATGGAGGCGCAGGATCTGTGACCTCGGCCCCGGCCGAGCCGCTCGGACTGACCAAGGAGGAGTTCGAGCGGCTCAATGGGCGGATGCTCGGCGTGGCCTACCGGATCCTCGGCAGCTGGGCCGATGCCGAGGACGTCGCGGCCGAGGCCTGGATCCGTTGGCAGACCCGACGCCCGGAGCACGTGCGCGAGGTCCAGGCATGGCTGACCACCGTGGCCACCCGGCTGAGTCTGGATCGGCTGCGCACCATGCAACGTCGCCGGGAGGACTACGTGGGCTCCTGGCTACCGGAACCGATCGACACCGCGCTGCTGCCGCATGAGAGCGCGGAGCAGCGCCAGAGCCTGGACTTCGCCCTGTTGCACCTCATGGACCGGCTGGGTCCGGAGGAACGCGCGGTGTACGTGCTGCGCCACGCCTTCGACTACCCCTACACCGAGATCGCCCCGATGTTGGGCCGCACCCCGACCAGTTGCCGCCAACTCGGTCACCGCGCCGGGGCCAAACTCGGTCCCCTCCCCCAGGAGGCCGACCTCGACCGGCACCGGAGCCTCCTGAATCGGCTCGGCACGGCGATCATGGCCGGCGACGTGAGCGAGGCGATGTCGCTGGTCTCCCCCGATGTGGTGCTGCTCAGCGACGCCGGCGGCAGAACACGCGCCGCGCTGCGCCCGATCTACGGCCCCGATCGTGTGGTCCGGTTCCTGGTGGGCGTGACAACCAGGACACCACCGAGCCGATCCGTCCTCATCGGCGTCAACGGATGTCCGGCGTTCCGACTGATCTCCGACGGCGTGGAGCGCGTCTTCAGAATCGACATCGGTGACGGTGTGGTCACCAGGGCCTATGTCCTGGGCAACCCGGACAAGCTCACCCGGCTGCGCTAGCGGAGTTCGGTCACGAGGGAGCCTTGCTGCCTCGTACCGGCGTTTCGGTACCACGTCGTCGTGGACGCCTGCCGGAAACCGAGGCCGTGGTAGAGCGCGGCTGCGGCGCCGGACTCATAGGAGACCTTCACCCGCCGTGCCCCGGCCCTGGCCAGGCGATCGATACCGGTGCCCACCATCGCCCTGGCGAGCCCACGCCGGGCGAACTCGGCCTCGACGCGTACCGGTTCCACCAAACCCACCCTGGTGAGCGGGTCGAACCAGTACAACGAGTACCCGGCCGGACGGCCGTCATCGGTCTCCACCGCCAGATCGAGCGTCGGGTCATACAGCGAGCACTCCCCCAGTCGGGTCTCGACGTCGTCGCCGTTCCGGTGGCGCATCGGATGCGGAGTGCCGCGCCGTTGCGTGCGATCGACCAGCACAAAGCCCTCCGGAAGCCCAGGAACCTGCGGCCGCGCGGAGGCCTCCATCCACGCGGTCCCGTCCCCCTCTCCGGCTATCAGCCCGGACTGTCTGGCGAGGGCGGCGAAAACCGGGTCGTGGTCACCCACCGGGACCTCGAACCCCTCCCCCGCATGCTCGCCGGCGTGTTGGAGTGCCCGGTGCCACACGTCAGCGGGCTCGAGGCCGAAGGCCCCCGGGACGAGGATCGGATCGCATTGCCAGCCGGGGTTGTCACTGGTGAGCCACACCCCGGCGACCGGTCCGTCATCGTCGACCCAGAAGAGTGTGTCGACTCCGTCGGAACTACGCGGCAACCGCCAGGACCACTGCACATCGGCCGCTTCCCACACCCCCGCCCGGGGATCCTGCAGGCGGGCCCGCTGCAGCAACGTCGTGGTCAGAGACAGGGCTTCGCGGCCGTTCGCGCGGATCTGTCGGGGCGATCGGGAGGACACAAGGCATGACTCCACCACGAGAGGTGCTCCCGGACAACCGAATATTCGGCGGACACCAGGAGCACCTCGTCCGGCCCCACGCGTGTGCAGCGCTACATCTGATGCGTGTGCCCGCCGGGTAAAGTGGATCAGTCATCACAGCCGGATGACCTGGACAGCAAAGGTGGTACGGATGGCAGGCGACGAGAGGATTTTCGTGGAGACGGTCAGCGAGGACGGCCGGGCGATCGGGGTGGCGGAGAAGCTCGAGGTCCACCGCGAACCCGGCACGCTGCACCGCGCGTTCTCGTTGTTCGCTTTCGACGACGACGGCCGGCTGCTGCTGCAGCGGCGGGCCGCGGTGAAGTATCACTCCCCCCTGATGTTGACCAACAGCACCTGCGGGCACCCCTTCCCCGGTGAACCGCCGGCCGACGCCGTCGCGCGGCGCCATCAGGACGAACTCGGCGCCCCGGTCACCGACCTGGTGGAACTGGGCACCGTCCGGTACCACGTACATGACAGCGCCAGCGGCTTGTACGAACACGAGTACAATCACGTATTCGCCGGGCGGGTCGACCCGGCCTCGCTCGTGCCCGCGCCGGGCGAGGTCGACGAGGTGGTCTTCGTCACCGGGGACGACCTGGCCCGGTTGCGCGCCGCGGAGCCGTTCACGGCCTGGTTCGACCATGTGTGGCAGATCGCTCGTCCCCGGCTCCCCGAGTGGGGTTTCAGCGCCCGCTGAGTCATTAGGATGGTCTCCGTTCACGTCCGCCTTGCCGAAAGCCGTTGGATGCCCCCACCCGCCGTCCTGCCCACGGGCTCGGCGCACGCCAAGGCGATCCTGGTCGGTGAGCACGCCGCCGTCTATGGCCACCCGGCCATCGCACTGCCGATCACCCCGCTGCGCACAGTTGCCGAGGTACACCACTGCCCCGGTCCGCTCCGGCTGAGCACGGGCGACGCGAGCCTGCCGGTGACCGAGTTACCCCAGCAGTTCGCCTCGGTGGGCGTCGCCGCGGTCGAGTCGCTGACGTTCTTCGGATTGCCGGCCGAGGATGTCGAGATCGTCGTACGCAGCGGAATCCCACCTCAGGCGGGCCTGGGGGCCAGCGCGGCTGCCGCGAACGCGATCGTCGAGGCCGTGCGGGCGTATGCGGGGGTAGCACTGGACGATGCGAGCCGCTTCGCACTCGTGCAGACCGCCGAGCGGGTGGCCCACGGGAACCCCAGCGGCATCGATGCGCACGCCACCCGGGCCCGGGAACCGCTGCTGTTCGCCGACCACGTCGCCACCCCCCTCTGACCCTGGGCGCCCCGGTGTGCTTCGTGGTCGCTGATACCGGCGTGCGGGCCTCCACCGATGATGCCGTCGCCGGCGTGCGCCAGATCGTGGACGCCGACCCGGCCCTGGGCCGCTCGCTGCTGGCCCGTCTCGGGGATCTGACCCGAGCCGCGGTGCTGGATCTGGAGCAGGCGCACCTGACCGCGTTCGGCCGGCGGCTCACCGAAGCGCAGGACGCGCTCACCGACCTGGGCGTCGGGCACCCGGCGATCGACCGCCTGGTCACGGCAGCCCTGGACGCCGGCGCAGCGGGAGCCAAACTCACCGGCGCCGGACGCGGAGGCTGCGTGATCGCCGTGACGCCGGACGCCGCCAGTGGGCAGGTGGTGCAGTCGGCGATGACGGCCGCGGGTGCCGTCGCCGGGTGGATCGTCACGCTGGGGGCGACATGAGCATCACCGCCGTGGCATATCCGAACATCGCGCTGATCAAGTACTGGGGCAAGCGCGATGAGACGTTCAACCTACCGGCCACCGGAAGCCTGTCGATGACTCTCGACGTGGCCCCCACCCGAACCACCGTCACGCTGGCGCCCGGGGCCGACGACGACGTCGCGACCTGGCGCGGAGAGGCCATGAGTGGCGATGACCTCACCCGGGTGCGCTCCTTCCTCGATCTGGTGCGCGAACTGGCCGGAAGCCGGGTTCGGGCCGTCGTCGAGACCGCCAACGAGATGCCCACCGGCGCCGGATTGGCATCGTCCGCCTCGGGCTTCGCCGCACTTGCCGCTGCGGCGAGCGGCGCCTACGGACTGGACCTGAGCGAGCGGGACCTGTCCCGCCTGGCACGCCGCGGTTCCGGCTCGGCGGCCCGATCCGTCTTCGGCGCCCTGGTCCAGTGGCACGTCGGCCGCGACGACGCCTCCTCCTACGCCGAGCCCCTCCCCGCGTCAGCGCTCGAGCTGGCGCTCGTCGTCGCAGTCCTGTCCCCCGGGCGCAAGCCCGTGGGCAGCCGGGAGGCGATGCGCCGCACCGCGGCGACCTCCCCGTTCTTCCCGGCTTGGGTGGCCTCGGTACCAGCCGAACTGGAGGCCATGCGCCGGGCGATCGCGGACGCCGATTTCGGGGCGGTCGGGGAACTGGCCGAGGCCAACGCGCTGCGGATGCACGCCACCATGCTCGGCGCCGCACCGCCGGTGCGGTACTGGAACGCCGACACGGTCGCCGCGCTCGACCTGGTCGCGCAGTTGCGCGCCGACGGCGTGCCGGCCTACGCCACCATGGACGCCGGACCCAATGTCAAGGTGCTGTGCCGCCCATCGGACACGGCAGCCGTGACCGAACGGTTCGCCGGGGCGTTCGAGGGTGTAGACCTTCTCATCGCCGGCCCCGGGCCCGGCGTGCGCGTCGAGAGCACCCGATGATCCACGCGCCGGGCAAACTCTTCATCGCCGGTGAGTACGCAGTCGTCGAACCCGGCGGCAGCGCTGTGCTCGTGGCCGTCGACCGTACGTGAGCGTGCGCGTGGCCCCCGCGCAGCGGCACGGCACCGTCCGCTCGGCGCACTACGGGCCGCAGCCACTGCGCTGGGAGCGGGACGAACGTGCCCGGGTGGTGCCCGAACCGCGGCACCGTCCGCTGGACCACGTGCTGTCGGCGGTCCGCACGGTCGAGGCACTCGTGGCCGATCTGGGAATCGAGCCCCGCTGGCACAGCCTGGACATCACCAGCGAACTCGACGACGCCGACGGCCGCAAGTACGGGCTCGGCTCCAGCGCGGCGGTGACGGTCGCCGTGGTGCGGGCGCTCGATCAGTTCTACGGACTGGGCCTGACCGCGTTCGAACAGTTCAAGGTGGCGCTGCTCGCCACGGTCGAGGTGGCGCCCTCGGCCTCCGGGGGCGACGTCGCGGCGAGCACCTTCGGCGGGTGGCTCGCCTACCACTCCCCCGACCGGGCCGTGGTCGCGGCTCTTCGCCACCGGGTGGGTGTGCTCGCCGCGATGCGTGCGTCGTGGCCGCTGCTGCAGGTCACCCCGCTGCCCGCACCGAGTGGCCTGGACCTGATCGTGGGCTGGACCGGCGCGGCGGCCTCGACGACGTCGCTGGTCGCTGAGGTGCGGGAGCGAGGTCGGTCCCAGGATGTGCGCTACGAGACGTTCCTGGCGGGTAGCCGCGCCCGGGTGCAGGACCTGATCACGGGCTTGCAACAGCACGATAGTGCGGCCGTGCTCGCGGCGGTGCGGGAAGCGCGGAACCTGCTGATCGGTCTGGGCGCAGGACTGGGAATAGAAATCGAGACACCGGCGCTTGCTCACCTGGTGACCTCCGCCGAGCGCATCGGGGCTGCCGGCAAGGCCTCCGGGGCCGGCGGGGGTGACTGCGGGATCGTGCTCGCCCCCTGCGGCAGCGACCTCGAGCCGATGTTGCGGGACTGGGAACGGTCCGGTGTGCGCCGGCTGCCGCTGGCCGCGGCCCCACGCACGAGCGCCGTGACGGCGCAGTGAGGATGATAGAGCGATGAGCGAACAGGCGGCGCCCGTACCCCTGAGGTGGGTCGGGCCGATACGACTGAGCGGGAACGTCATCACCGGCGAGCACGAGGTCCCGCTGGCTACCTATGAAGCCCCGCTGTGGCCCTCGGTGGGCCGCGGGGCCCGGATCTCCCGGCTGATCGAGGACGGTATCGGCACCACTCTGGTGACCGAGCGGATGAGCCGTTCGGTCTACTTCGAACTCGACGGCGCAGGCGTCGCGGTGCAGGTGCTCAGCGAGATCCGCAGCCGATTCGCCGAGTTGCAGCAGGTGGTGTCGGCGAGCAGCCGGTTCGCCGAACTGATCGACATGCACAGTGAGATCGCCGGGCGGCTGCTGTTCCTGCGCTTCGAGATCCTCTCCGGGGACGCCTCGGGCCACAACATGGTGACCCTGGCCAGCGAGCGGTTGATGACGCACTTGATGGCGCAGTGGCCGCAGCTGCGCTACGGCTCGATCTCGGGCAACTACTGCCTCGGACAAGAAGGCGACGGCGGTCAACGGAATCCTGGGCCGAGGCAAGCACGTGGTCACCGAGGCACATATCCCCCGCGAGGTGGTGCAGAAGTGGCTGCGCAGCACCCCGGAGAAGATCGCGGAGCTGAACACCCGCAAGAACCTCGTGGGCACCATCCTGGCCGGTGGTATCCGGTCGGCGAACGCCCACTACGCCAACATGCTGCTGGCCTTCTACCTGGCCACCGGACAGGACGCGGCCAACATCGTGGAGGGCTCGCAGGGCATCACCCAGGCCGAGGTCGACGGTGGTGACCTCTACTTCTCCTGCACCCTGCCGAATCTGATCGTGGGAACGGTCGGTAGCGGCAAGGGTCTGACGTTCGTGGAGGACAACCTCACCCGCCTCGGGCTGCGCGCCGATCGCGCACCGGGGGAGAACGCGCGTAGGCTCGCCGGATTGTGTGCCGCCGCGGTGTGGTGCGGGGAGTTGTCCCTGCTCGCAGCCCAGACCAACCCGGTGAACTCATGGCGGCACACGTGGCGATCGAACGCAAAGAACGCAGCACCCAGACATCCAACCCCTCGAACCAGGAGTGAGCAGTTCCGTGATCGGTATCGACGACCTCGCGATGTCCACCGGCGGCTTCCGCATCGACCTGGCGGACATCGCCGAACGGCTCGGGGCCGACCCGGCGAAGTACTACCGGGGCCTCGGCCAGACCGAGATGAGCGTCGTGGCCGAGGACGAGGACATCGTCACCCTCGGGGCGGCGGCGGCTCTACCGGTGGTGGAGCGGGCCGGTCGCGAGCGAATCCGCACCCTGTTGTTCGCCACCGAAACCGGGATCGACCAGTCGAAGTCGGCCGGTGTCTACGCCCACCGGCTGCTCGGCCTGCCTCCGAACGTTCGGGTGGTCGAACTCAAACAGGCCTGTTACTCCGCTACCGCTGCCATGCAGTTCGCCGCCGCGCTCGTGGCCCGTAACCCGGCCGAGAAGGTGCTGGTCATCGCCAGCGATATCGCCCGCTACGAACTGGGCTCGACCGCCGAGCCCACCCAGGGTGCCGGGGCGGCCGCGTTCACCGTGTCCGCCGATCCGGCGTTGCTCGCCCTGGAGCCGGCCGCCGGGGTGTTCACCGAGGACGTGATGGACTTCTGGCGCCCCAACCACCGGGTGACCGCCATCGTGGACGGGCACAGTTCGATCAGCGCCTACCTCGACGCCGTCGCCGGTGCCTTCGATGACTACCGCGCCCAGGGTGGATCGGCATTCGAGGCGATCAACCGGTTCTGCTACCACCAGCCGTTCACCAAGATGGCCGCCAAGGCCCACCAGTACCTGGCGAAGCACGCCGGCGCGGATGTGCCCACCGAGACGCTCACCGCCCAGGTCGCGCCGACGATGGGTTACAACCGCCGGATCGGGAACAGTTACACCGCCTCGGTCTACCTGGCGCTGCTGGCCCTGCTGGATGATCCCGCGGATCTCACCGGTGAGCGGGTGGCGATCGCCAGCTACGGGTCCGGCGCGGTCGCGGAGTTCCTCACCGGCACTGTCATGAGCGGCTACCGGGCACAGATCCGCAACGGCACCAACGAACAGATCCTGGCCGATCGTCCCCGGATCGATGACAACACCTACCTCGCGCGTCAGCGCATCATGCCGCGCAGTGACCCGTCGAACTACAGCAACCGGCACGAGACGCGCGGCCCGTTCCGCTTCGCCGGCGTGCGCGACGATCAACGCATCTACGAGGCCACCGCTCCCCGCTGAGACCCGCTGTCGGGCGTTCGCCGACCGGTGCCTCCGTCAGCCACGTCGGCGAAGCGGCGGCGCAACGACGGCGTCACCGGGTTCTGAGGTAGTCGGCCAGGTGCCGGCCGGTCAGGGTGGCCCGGGTGGCCACCAGGTCGGCGGGGGTTCCCTCGAAGACGACCTGCCCGCCTTCATGCCCGGCGCCCGGCCCCAGGTCGATGATCCAATCCGCGTGTGCCATCACCGCCTGGTGATGTTCGATCACGATCACCGAGGTGCCCTGCTCCACCAGGGAGTCCAGCAACTCCAGCAGTTGCTCCACGTCGGCCAGGTGCAAACCGTTGGTGGGCTCATCCAGCACGTACACTCCGCCGTTCTGGCCCATCCGGGTCGCCAGTTTCAGCCGCTGTCGCTCGCCGCCGGACAATGTCGTCAGCGGCTGGCCGAGGGTGAGGTACCCAAGGCCTACGTCGACCATCCGGCGCAGGATCTTGTGCGCCGGCGGGGTCCGCGCCGGACCGTCGGCGACGAACTCGGCGGCCTGGGCGACCGACATCGCCAACACCTCGGCGATCGTGCGCCCATCCAGGGTGTACTCCAGCACCGCCGCCTGGAACCGGCGGCCCTCACATTCCACGCACACCGACTCCACGGTCTCCATGAAGCCCAGTTCGGTGTAGATCACCCCGGCGCCCTTGCAGGCCGGGCAGGCGCCCTCGGAGTTGGCGCTGAACAGTGCGGGCTTGACGCCGTTGGCCTTGGCGAACGCCTTGCGGATCGGCTCCAGCGCGCTGGTGTAGGTGGCCGGGTTGGAGCGCCGCGAGCCCTTGATCGCACCCTGGTCGATCACGACCACGCCGTCCCGGCCCGCCACCGAGTCCTCGATGAGCGAGCTCTTGCCCGACCCGGCCACCCCGGTGACCACGCACAACACTCCCAGCGGAATATCGATGTCGACGTCCTTGAGGTTGTGCGTGCCGGCGCCTCGGACCTCCAGAGCGCCCGCGGCGGTGCGCACGTGGTCCTTCAGGGCGGCTCGGTCATCGAGGTGCTGGCCGGTGATGGTCCCGCTGGTGCGAAGATCGGCGAGGCCCCCCTCGAACACCACCTGCCCCCCGGCGCTCCCGGCGCCCGGGCCCAGGTCCACGATGTGGTCGGCGATCGCGATCACCTCCGGCTTGTGCTCGACCACGAGCACGGTGTTTCCCTTGTCACGCAGCCGCAGCAGCAGGGTGTTCATTCGCTCGATGTCGTGGGGGTGCAACCCGATGGTGGGCTCATCGAAGACGTAGGTGACATCGGTCAGCGCCGAACCGAGGTGCCGGATCATGCGGGTGCGCTGAGCCTCGCCCCCGGACAAGGTGCCGGAGGGGCGGTCCAGCGACAGATAGCCCAGTCCGATCTGGACGAAGTTGTCCAGCGTGGCCGCCAGGGTATCCAGCAACGGCCCGGCGCTGCCATGCGCCTGGTGGGTACCCCCCGTGCCGCCGTCAGCCTCGTCGGCGAGGTCGCGCACCCACCCCGCCAGATCGGTGATCTGCATCGCGGAGACCTCGGCGATGTTGAGGCCGTTGATCCGAGAGGACCGGGCGGTCTCGTTGAGCCTGGTGCCCTCGCAGTCCGGGCAGGTCCGGAACGTGATCACCCGGTCGACGAAGGCCCGCACGTGCGGTTGCATCGCCTCCTTGTCCTTGGCCAAGATCGTCTTCTGCAGCTTGGGGATCACGCCTTCGTAGGTGACGTTGACGCCGTCGACCCTGATCTTGGTCGCCGGTTTGTACAGCAACGCATCGAGTTCCTTGGCCGAGAAGTCCGCGATCGGCTTGTGGGCGTCCAGGAAGTCGGTGCCCTGGTAGATACGTCCGTACCAACCGTCCGGGCCCCACCCCGGGATGCTGAACGGCCCCTGCGCCAGGGACTTGGAGGAGTCATACAACGCCTCCAGATCGAAGTCCGAGACCGTTCCCCGGCCCTCACAGCGCTGGCACATCCCGCCGACGATGGTGAAATCCCGCCGTTCCTTGACCTCGCGTCCGCCGCGTTCGAACGCCACCGCCCCGGCGCCGCTGATCGAGGCGACGTTGAAGGAGAACGCCTGTGCCGAGCCGATCTGGGGCTGCCCGAGGCGTGCGAACAGGATCCGCAGCATGGTGCCGGTGTCGGTCACGGTGCCGACCGTGGAGCGGGGGTTGGCGCCCATCGGCTCCTGGTCGACGATGATCGCGGTGGTCAGACCATCCAGCAGGTCCACGTCCGGGCGGGGCATGGCGGGCATGAAGCCCTGCACGAACGCCGGGTAGGTTTCGTTGATCATCCGCTGGGACTCTGCGGCGATCGTGTTGAAGACCAGTGAACTCTTGCCCGACCCCGACACTCCGGTGAACACGGTCAAGCGGCGCTTGGGGATCGTCAGGTCCACACCGGTCAGGTTGTTCTCCCGCGCCCCGTGGACCCGCAGCAGGTCGTGACTGTCTGCCGGGTGCCTCTCGACAGAAGCGGTGGTTGCTGTCGCCGTGGTCATACCGCTCCATCCGATCGCCGAGGTGCAGGTCTCGGAGATTACTCCTTCCGACCCACGCCCCCAAGGGGAATTCCTGTCCACCCGGACCGGAGTGACCGTGCTCGGCTCCGGACGCGGACGTCGATTACGTGGCCGTGTCGGTGATGCGATCCAGTTCGGCCAGATCGTCCGGCTCGGGGTGCCACAGGGCCGCGGCGTTGGAGCGCACCTGCTCGGGCCTGGAGGCTCCGGAGAGATCACCGAGGCAACGCCGGGTTGAGCCGCCAGCCAGCCGATTGCCACCTGCAGCATGGACAGGTCCCGTTCCTCGGCGAAGTGCTGCAGGGCTTCGATCATGTCGAAGTCGGCGCCGGCAAGCCGGTCCGGCCGCCGCGCCAGCCGGGTGCCCTCCGGGGCGTCCTGCCCGCGCCGGTACTTGCCGGTGAGCAGACCGGAGGCGAGCGGGAAGAACGGCAGCAACCCGCCGCCGATGTGCTCCAGCGCCGGGATCACCTCGTCCTCCAGGCCCCGGCTGAGTAGGTTGTACTCGTTCTGGGCCGAGACGAACGGCGTCGTTCCGGCGGTGTGCGCGGTCCAGTCCGCATCGATGATCTGCCATCCGGTGAAGTTCGACGAGCCCAGGTAGCGCACCTTGCCCTCGGCGACGAGTTCGTGCAAGGCTGCCAAGGTCTCGGCAACCGGGGTGTGTGGGTCGGGCCGGTGCATCTGGTACAGGTCGATGTGATCGGTGCCCAGACGGCGCAGCGAGCCCTCCACCGCCTTCCGGATATACCGCCGGGAGCCACGAACACCCCAGTCCGGCCCGTTCAAGCCGCCGGTGTCCATCCCGAACTTCGTCGCCACCACCGCATCGGCGCGCCGGGAGCCGAGCGCCTTTCCCAGCAGTTCCTCCGACTCCCCGGCTGTGGACCCGTAGGTGTCGGAGACGTCGAAGAACGTGATCCCGGCGTCCAGTGCCGCCCGGACCACATCCGTGACCCGTTCTGTGGGCACCGTTACCCCGAACGAGTTGCAGCCCAGCCCCACCACTGAGACAGTCAAACCGGAAGGGCCGAGTTGCCGGTACTTCATCGTGATCTCGCTCATACCCCACAGCCTAGGCCTACCGGCAACGCACGTACCCCGCGCGTGAATTTCACAGCACCTTCACCCGCGACCCGGAACACCGGGCCATGCTTACTGGTTGTAGTAGGTGGACGCACCATCTATCCCGGAAGGAGAGGGCGATGGCTGAACGAGCACTACGAGGCATGCTGATCGGCGCGAACAGTCTGGAGACCGAGGAGGGCGTGGAACTTGCCCCCCGGATCGAGGCGGTCTACGACTGCCCGGACGGGCGCACCCTGGTGATCCCCTTCGCCGCCGATGCCGATATCCCACCCGTGTGGGAGGCACCCGGTGGGGGCGAAGCCCTACTGCGTGATGCCTCCCGGCCCGAGCCGAAACAGACGAAACCGGTGCGGACACACTGGGACATGCTGCTGGAACGGCGTACCGAGGCTGAACTGCAGGAACTGCTGGACGAGCGCCTGGCCCTGTTACGCAGCGGTCAGTTGCGCCGCCAGAGCGCCTGAGCCCAGGCACGTAACCGCGTGGCGCGGGCCTGCACGCCCCACGCGGTCACCCGCCACAACGCTTCCACGACGATGGCCCGGTCCATCTTGGAGGTGCCCTGTTCACGCTCCACGAAGATGATCGGGACCTCCACGATCGGTCCCCCGCCGCGGTGCACTCTCCAGGTCAGATCGACCTGGAAGCAGTACCCCTGGGAGGCCACCCCGGCGAGGTCGAGGCCTCGCAGGGCGTCGGCGGGATAAGCCCGGAAGCCGGCTGTAGCGTCGCGAACACCCAGGCCCAGGGCCACCTTGGCGTACCGATTCGCACTCCTGCTCAGCCACCGCCGGTGCGCGGGCCAGTTCTGCACCGCTCCCCCAGGGGTCCAGCGTGACCCGATGACCAGGTCCACCCCCGGGGTGAGCGCCGTCAGGAGCGCGGGCAGATCCTCGGCACGGTGAGATCCGTCGGCGTCCATCTCCACCACCACGTCGTACTCGCGGTCCAAGGCCCAGGCGAACCCGGCCAGGTAGGCCGGGCCGAGGCCCTCCTTGCCGGCGCGGTGGAGGACGTGCACCTGTGGGTCGTCCGCCGCCGCAGCCTCCACCCAGGCCCCGGTGCCGTCCGGGCTGGCGTCATCGACGACGAGGACGTCCGCGCCCGGTACCTCCCGACGTAACTGGGACAGAGTCACCGGGAGCGAGGTACGCTCGTTGTAGGTGGGGATGACCACCACCACCCTGGCGGCACTCGCGGTCACCGTGTCCCTTTCGTAGCCACCGCCCGCCTCGGAGCGCCGGCCCTGGACCCCTCCGACGTCCCCCGTCGGGGTGCGGAGCCCTGACGGGGTCGTCCTGTCCCTGATCCGGCGGCCGCACGTCGGCTCGACCGCCCGGTGACGATGCCGGCCCCGAACAACAACAGAACCGCCACGGTGGAGGCGATGATCGGCCAATCCCCGATCCGGTCGGCAATCGTCAGGGTGGAGCGCAACGGCACCGTGGTCGCGAAGTGGTCCGGGGTGAACAGCTCGGTGGTCCGGGTGAGCACCCCGTTGGGCGTGATCACGCCGCTGACGCCCACGGTGGAGATCTGGATGGTGGCCCGCCCGTGTTCGACCGCCCGGAGCCTGGACATGGCCAGTTGCTGGGTGGATTCGGCGGTGAACCCGAAGGAGGCGTTGTTGGTGGGCACCAGCAGCACCTCCGCGCCGGCGAGCACCGCCTCACGGTTCAACGCGTCGTAGGCCACTTCGAAGCAGATCGGGGTGCCCACCAGCACCTGCCGGTCCAGGGCGGGCGCCGGTACGGGCACGACGGCAGGAGCGGTGCCGCCCACCATGTCGGTGCGTACCAGGTCCACGGCCGGGGAGAACAACCGGGCGACATCGCGCATCGGGATGTACTCGGCGAAGGCAGCCGGGATCTGCTTGGCGTAGGCGAAGGTATCGCCCTGCCCGGGCTCCCACAGCACCATCTCGTTGAACCTGGCGTCCCCGGCGTGCCGGTCGGTTCCCATCAGCAACGGAACGTCTGCGGCCCGGAGGACCTCCTCGACGCCGGCACCGGCGATCTCGTCAACACGCGGGTTGTAGTCGGAGGAGTTCTCCGGCCACACGATCAGGTCCAGTCCCTCTCCGTGCTCGGCGAGGAGGTTGTGGGTGCCGGAGACGTGGTTGTCCAGCACCTCCCGGGCCTGGGCGAAAGCGTCCAGGCCCGGGGTGGCCACGTTCCCCTGCACCGCCCCGATCCGCAGGGTGCCCTCCTCGGCCTGGGTGGGCAGCGGGATCAGCGCCGAGACACCCACCAGGGCGAAGGCGGCGACCAATGCCCCCGGCCCGCGCACCAGGTCCATCCGCGCCAGCCGCACGACCGCACTGGCCAACAGGTACCCGATGCCGACCACCGCGGCCGAGACCAGCGGCGCACCCGCTACCGAGGCCAGCGCGAGCAGTGGGCCGTCTGTCTGGGAGAAGCCGAGGCGGCCCCAGGGGAAGCCACCGAAGGGCCAGACCTGGCGCACCTGCTCGGTGATCACCCACACCAGCGCGAACGGGATCGCGGCCATCAGGTGCAGGCGTTGCATGTGCGAGCCACGCCGGACCCACACCCAGATCGCCAGCCCCGCGCCGGTGATCAACGACTGTGACAGCGCCAGCGCCACCCACGGCACCGCCCCGACGGGCGTAGTTGGCCCACCACAGGTGCGGCAAGAAGAACCCCAGGCCCCACACGGTGCCCATCGCGAAGGCCCACCGGGCCGAGTCCCTCCGGATGGACAGCACCAACAGCGCGACGCCGACGAAGGCCAACGGCCAGAGGGAACGGTCCGGGAAAGCCGTGTCGGTGAGCACGCCGCCAAGGGCGGCCAGCAGCGACGCCGGGAGTCGGCGGGAGGTCGTGTGGGGCACCACCTGAGGATACGTCGTCGGTGCGCACCGGGGGGACGGCCGGCAGCAGCGCGCCGGTGAAGGGGCACCGACCGGCCCGCACATCCTTCGGTCCGGAACCGCAGGAGGGTTCACGTTTTCTATGGAACGTACGGGCCTGGTCGGTCACTGCCTGCCTCAATGGCTCCCCAGCAGTACGAGAGAGAAGATACCTGCCCGGCCCGGTTCCGCCAACCTGGTGTTTGTGCAGGTCAACAATGTCCACGCAGGTCAGGCGGGCGCAGGAATCGTGATCTGTCGGCGTGTCGCCGGATGGCGTGGCCCGGTGCCCCGGGCGGGCGGGATGTCACCAGGTGCCGTGGGCCACGATGCCCCGTCGAACCGTCCGGATCGCCTCGCGAGCGTTGGTCCTCAGATCCTCTTGCGGGGCAGCATGGGTCAACTGGTCGAGCACGTCCAGGACCTGCTTCGCCCACCGCACGAAGTCACCGGCAGCGAGTTCGTCGGCTTCCAGCACATCCTCCAAGCCGCGGCCGGAGGCCCACCGGTACATGGCCCGGACCATGCCCAGGTCCACCGGCTCGGTAGGGCTGAGGCCGCGATCCGCCTCGGCTGCGGCGATCTGCCGGGCGATGCGCGCGGTACCGGTGGCAGCCAGCGCCAGCACACCGTCGGGTGGGCCCGGGATCGGTGGTACGGCAGGTTCATCCGAGCGGGACTGGAAGAGCACGCCCGAGACCACCGCAGCCAGTTCCGCCGGGTTCAGCCCGTCCCACAGTCCCGAGCGCAGGCACTCAGCCAGCACCAGGTCCTTCTCCGAGTACAGCCGGCGCAACCACGACCCCTGACCCGTCAGGCTCCACTCATCGTCCTTGTGCCGCAGATAGCCCAGCGAGAGCAGGACGTCACAGACGCGGTCGAAGTCGCGGGCGATGGAGGAGGTGCGACCCTCGATCCGCTTCATCACACCCTCGCGCTCGCGGCGCAGTTTGTGCCAGCGTTCGAACCACCGGGCGTGTTCCTCCCGGTCCGAGCACCCGTGGCAGGGGTGGGCACGCAACTGCTTCTTCAGCGATCCGAGGGTGTCATCGGTGGCAGCGGTGGAAGGAACCTTGGCGCGGGCCTTCTTCATCGTCGCCGGGTCATCATGGGCCAGTGCACCCAGTGCGGTGCGCATCGCCGAGCTCACATCCCGCCGTTCCGCGGGCTTGCGCGGGTTGAATCCCTTCGGGATGCGGACCCGGGTCACCGCAGTGGTCCCGTAGGGCAGGTCCGCCCCGGAGAGCTTGCGCAGTCGTGCATCGGCGGTGATCACCGACACCACCGGTCCGTCCAGGCCCGGAGCCGAGGGGGCCTCCAGCACCACCACGTGCCCGGAGCGGCGCCCGGAGGGCACCTGGATCACATCTCCGCGCCGCAGTGTGGCGGCTAGATTGGAGACCGCCTGGCGCTGGGCGCGCGAACGCGCCCGGGACAACTCGGACTCGCGGTCGGAGATCGACCGACGCAGGTCCATGTACTCGGCGAAGTCCCCTAGGTGGCAGCGCATGGACTCGGCGTAACCGTCCATCGCCTCGGTGAGCCGACGGGCCCGGCGGGCCAGGCCTACCACGCCGCGGTCAGCCTGGAACTGGGCGAAGGAGGTCTCCAGGACCTCCCGCGCCTGGGCGTAGCCGGCGCGGGCGATCAGGTTGACGGCCATGTTGTAGGTGGGCCGGAAACTGGAGCGCAGCGGGTAGGTGCGCCGGGAGGCGAGGCCGGCCAGCGCCACCGGGTCCAAGCCGGATGAGTACAGGACGACGGCGTGTCCCTCGGTGTCGATACCGCGTCGCCCCGCTCGGCCGGTCAACTGGGTGTACTCCCCCGGAGTGACTTCGGCGTGGGTCTGCCCGTCCCACTTGGTCAGCCGTTCCAGCACCACGCTGCGGGCCGGCATATTGATCCCCAGTGCCAGGGTCTCGGTCGCGAACACCACCTTGACCAACCCGGCGGTGAACAGCGCCTCCACGGTCTCCTTGAACACCGGCAGCATGCCGGCGTGGTGCGCGGCGATCCCGTTGCGCAGCGCCTGGGACCAGGACCAGAAGTTCAACACCTGCAGGTCCTCGGGAGGAAGGTCGGCGCAGCGTTCCTCGATGATCGCCGCGATCCGCTTCTCCTCCGCCACGGTGGTCAATCTGATCCCACTGGCCTGGAGCTGGGCCACCGCACCCTCACAGCCGGCCCGGGAGAAGACGAACACGATGGCCGGCAGCAGTCCGGCGCGGTCCAGTTGCTCCACCACCACCGAGCGCGGCGCGGGGCGCACCACCGGGCCCCGGGGACGACGGCCCGAGTGGCGGTTGCGGCCGCGGGAACGGTTGTCCCGAGGCCGTTCGGCGGTGCGGATCGCCTCGATCAGATCGGGGCTGATAGGCGGGTCCACCCCCGGGTCCGTGGGATCGACGTCGTGGGCGTACAGGTCGTGCATGCGTGAGCCGACCATGACGTGCTGCCACAAGGGGACCGGACGACGCTCGGCCACGATAACGGCGGTATCGCCCCGCACAGCGGTGAGCCACTCGCCGAACTCCTCGGCGTTGGAGACCGTCGCGGACAGCGAGACCACTTGCACGTCGCCGGCCAGGTGCAGGATCACCTCCTCCCAGACCGGGCCGCGGAACTTGTCCGCGAGATAGTGCACCTCGTCCATCACCACGAACCCCAGGCCGGCCAGGGTGGGTGAGGAACCGTAGAGCATGTTCCGCAGCACCTCGGTGGTCATCACCACCACCGGTGCCTCGGAGTTGATCGAGGTGTCCCCGGTGAGAAGTCCGACCCGTTCGGTGCCGTACTCGCGGGCCAGATCCAGGTACTTCTGGTTCGACAGCGCTTTGATGGGGGTGGTGTAGAAGGCCTTGCGACCGGTGGCCAGTGCCAGGTCGACCGCGAACTCCCCCACCACCGTCTTGCCCGCCCCGGTGGGGGCAGCCACCAGGACTCCGTGTCCGTCCTGGACCGCCAGGCACGCCTCGCGCTGGAAGTCATCCAGTTCGAACTCCATCCGAGCCTCGAAGGTTCCGAACTGGCTACGTTCGATCCGGGCCCTCGCCCGTGCGGCGGCATATCGTTCGGCAGGACTGGCCATACTCACCACCCTAAGTGCCGTGGCACCCCGCTGCCGTGCCCGCAGCGCCCGAGCGGCTTCAACGCCGGTGTGCCGGGCGCCGTGGCGACGATTCCGGGCTGGGTGCCAGCAACGGAACCGCCCGAGGCAGCACCTTCGCCGTCAGCGGCAATGCGAACAGGTCCTCTCCGTCGCCGAATGCTCGTGGCGGGGGGACCTCTCCCCCGGGCTCGAGGGTCACCTCCCGCGCCCGCATCACGTGTACGGCCGGGTGAGACAGGTGCGTACCGTTGTACAGCCGCGGGAAGATCCGAAGGATCTGGCGCCGGTTCAGCGCGTCGGCGATGACCACCTCCATCAAGCCGTCGTCGAACTCGGCGTTCGGGGCGATCTTCAGGCCGCCACCGAAGGTGGGCCCGTTGGCCAGTGCCACCAAGGTGGCGGACTGGGTGCGCACCTGTCCATCGATGGTGATCCGGTAGTGGTACGGCGTGAAGGTCGCCAGTTCCGCCACCACTCCGCGCAGGTACCGCGCCGCACCACCGGGCCAGCGGTAGGTGTTCGCCCGGGCGTTCACGGCCGCATCCAGGCCCGCGGAGAGCACACAGGCCGTCCAGCGCGGAACCCGGGCCGGAGCGACGGTGGAGTTGGTCGCGATCGCGTCGATGTACCGGGGCCCCTCGGCCACGGCCTGCAGGATCATCCGCACTGCGCCGGGTACGTCACCGACCGGGACGCCCAGCGCGCGGGCCAGGTCGTTGCCCGAACCGGCCGGCACCAGTCCGAGCGCGACACCGGTGCCGGCGATCGCGTTCACGCCCAGGTGCGCCATCCCATCACCACCGACCACCACCAGTGCGTCGAGGGTGTCCAGGGCGGCGCGGGCCAGGGCCAGGGCGTGCTCGGCGTCCTGTCCGCTCAGGTCCACCGTGCGGACGCCGTTGGCGCGCAGCGCCGCCATCACCTCAAGGCCCCGTCCCTGCGCTCGCCCGTTCCCGGCGGTCGGGTTGATGACCACACCGACGGTGGTCACACGGGTGCCCTGCAGCCGGGAACGGGCCCACTGGGCTGGGGACGGCTCACGCCGGGGCGGTGCCCGAGCCGGTCCCGCGCGGAAGTTCCTCAACCGGGTCGTCCGGGGCGGTCTCTGCTGCACCGCCCCCGGCGATCTGGCCGGCCGGTTCGACCGACCCCTCACCCACGGTGCCGCCGCCGCCTGGTGCGCCGTCGTCGTCGCCTGTTCCGCCTTGTGCTGGTCCCTCGTCCCCCGGCCCCTCGGCCGCTGAGTCGTCGTCGTCCGCGGCGGCCTTCTTGTCCCTGCTGCGGTCGCGCAGCACGCACACGCCCACCGCGATGAAGTACAGGATGATCACCGGGATAGCCATCAGGATGAAGGTGACCGGGTCAGCCGTGGGGGTGGCCAGTGCGGCGATGACGAAGATCAGGATGACTGCCCAGCGCCACCCCCGCAGCCACGTGACGCCACGCACCACACCGAGGAACGTCAGTGCCACCATGATCAGCGGCAGCAGGAAGGCGAACCCGAAGATCAGCACGAACTGCATGACGAACTTCAGGTAGACGGTGGCGTTGATGAAGTTCGAGGCGGTATCGCCCGAAGGGGTGAACTGGGTGAGCAGCCGGACCGTGTTGGGTAGGGCGATCCACGCCATCGCCACCCCGCCGACGAACAGCGGGACACCGGCGCCCACGAAGCCGACCGTGTAGCGCTTCTCCTTGGTGGTCAGGCCCGGGTTGATGAAGGCCCAGACCTGGTACATCCACCACGGGCTGGACAGGATCAGGCCAAGCGTCAAGGAGACCCGCACCTTCACATCCAGTGCGGAGGTGACGTCCTGGAAGTTCAGTTGCGCGCTCAGGCCCTCGGCCTGGAGCCGCTCGATCGGCTCCTGCATGATTACCAGCACCTGATCGGACAGGAACCAGCCCGCGATGGCGCCGACGAGGACGCCCACTGCACCCAGAATGAACCGCCGCCGCAACTCCCTCAGGTGGGCGGACAGGGACATCCGTCCCTCAGGGTCGCGGCGCCGGGTGTTGCGCTGCGGCACTCCTACTTCGGAGGCTCAGCGGGTGAACCGGTGTGCCGGGTCGCCTGCGGTGGCTGGTGCGTGCTCGCCGTGGGCTGGTCGTAGGAGATGGTGGCGGTACCGGAGTCTTGCTCGGACTTGGCCTCACCATCTTCCTGGAGTTCGTTGACCTCCTTCTTGAAGATCTTCAGCGACTTGCCCACGCTGCCGGCCAGGGCTGGGAGCTTGTTCGCCCCGAAGAGCAGCACGATGACCAGGAACAGGACGACCCAGAAGGCCGGATTGCGCAACATAAAAGATCCCTCCACGACGAGGCGCATTTCCACCCAGTCTACCTGCCGAGTGTATCCCCCGTTGACCGGTGCCGTCAGGTTCGCTGAACGAACACGTCGTGAACACCCCGGATCCGCCCCTACCCGGACCGCACCGGCAACGCCGGCCTCAGAACGGCTGACCCAGTTCCCGCCATCGGGCGTAGGTGCGGGCTCTGCGCTCGGCCTTGCGATCTCGCCGGATCTGCCTGACCTCATGACGCAGCCGCGCGAATCCCTCGCGCTGGGCGGCATCGGCGAACACGTCCGGGGTGAACACCGGGTCCGGGTGGGCCTGCTGCAACTGCGCCACCTGCTCCGCCAGGCGACCGGTGACCTCTGCGGCCCGGCCGAACTCGACCAGTAGCGGCTGGATCGAGCCCCGCCACAACCGCCATCCCAGGTAGGCGAGGAAGGCCAGCGCGCCCAGGATGAGCAGCGTCCAGATCGCGAACCACATACCCCACAGTCTAGGCGCCCCCGGCCTCGCGCGGGTCCCCCCGCTACTGACCGGTGGCTGCCGCGTCCTCGTCGTAGGCTCTGAGCGCCTGGCGAGCGAAGTCGGACAGTTCCGCGGCGACCTCGGGCGGGCTCACCGCCAAGACGTCGGGGCCGAGGGAAACTACCAGGTTGCGCAACCAGGACGGGTCCACCACATCGATCTGTACGGCGAAGCGGCCCTCGCCGAGTTCGGTCACCCCGGCCACCTCGAACTGTTCGGTTACCCACCGGGCCCGGGACGCCAGTTCCAGGCGGACCCGCCAGCGCGCGCTGGCCAGTTCCGGATCGGGTGTGTCGGCGGTGTGCAGGTCGGAGTGGTCGGCAGCCGAGCCGATACCTCCAGGACCTCCAGGTCCAGGATGCGGTCCACCCGGAACTGGCGCAGGTCCTGTGCGCGGTGGCACCACGCGTGCAGGAAGTAGCGCTGGGAGTCGGTCAGCAAGCGCAAGGGGTCCACCGTGCGATGCGAGACCACGTCGGCAGCCGAGACATATCGCAGGTGAAGCTGGCGGCCCTGTTCGATCGCGGTACGCACCTGGTCCAGCCGATCATCGATCCCGTCGGTTCCGGACCGACCCGTGCCTACATCGATAGACCTGGCCGCGTGCGCGGCGCTCCCGGCAGCGGCGGTGAGCTTCTCAAGCGCCGAGGCGACCACCTCCTGCTCCCCCGCCCCCGCGGTCTCGGCCAGGGAGCGCAACGCCACCAGCAGCGAAACCGCCTCGACGGCACCGAGTCGCAACGGGGTCTCCATCCCCTGGGGCTCGATCAGGGTGAGGATGTTGCGCTCATGATCATCGGCGGCGAAGTCGATCAGGTCGTTGTGCTGATACCCCGGAGTACCGGAGACCCACAACGTGTCCACATCCTTGAGCACCTGGGCCTCGCTGACGCCGAAGTGCTCGGCGACCTGGGCCACCCTCACCCCGGGGTGATCGTCCAGATAGCTCACCAGAGCCAGCAGGCGCACCACCCGATCCGCGGAGTTCTCAGCCCGCACGGGGTCCTCCGTCCTGGCCGGGGTGGACGTGCGCGATCGCCCGGAGCCGTCGCAACACCGCCTCGCGCACCTGCGGCGGATCCAGCACCACCACGGCCTCGCCGTACCCGGCGAGCTCCTCCGCGATCAGTTCGGGGTCGGCAGCCTCGACCTCCAGCACCTCACGACTCCCCTCCGGGTCCGGCTGCGCGGGGGCGGTGGCCCTGACCCGCAGCGCCGCGGCTCGCTCGGGCAGTACCGCCACCCGGACCCGGGTGCGCGGGGTCTGGTCCCCACCAGCCTCCGGGCCGGGGATGACGACGACACCGGCCGGCCCTTCCCGGTGCACGCGCCCCGGCAATACGGGAGAGCCGGAAACGGCGCTGGGCGTCCCGGTCCCGGTCGAATCCGACCAGGTACCAACCCCGGTCCTTGGCGAACAGTCGCCACGGCTCCACGGTGCGCCGGGCCACGGTCCCGGTGTTGGCCGCCCGGTAGTCGAACTGCACGGCCTGGCGGGCCATGATCGCCTCCAGAAGTTCGTCGAAGGCAGCATCGGGGCCCCGTACCCGGAGCGCCAGGGCGGGCTCCAGTGCCTGGGCGCTGGCGCTGGTGGCCCGCAGTTTCGTCAGGCCGCGCTGGGCCTGGGCCGATAGTCGCGAGTCCTGCCACACCCGGGCCGCGAGCGAGAGCACCCCCACTTCCGCCGGGGTGAAGTCGACCGCCGGCAGTGCGTAGGCGGTGGTGTCGATGCGATAGCCGACATCATCCTCGTGGGTCGGGTCCGTCAGCGTGACCAGGGGCACGCCCAGGCTGCGCAGGGTGTCCTTGTCCCGCTCGAACATGCGCTCGAACGACTCATCCGAGCGGGCATCGGCGTACCCGGCCACGCCCGCACGGATCTGCCCCTTCGTCATCCGGTGGGTGGTGTGGGACAGCGCAATCACCAGCGCCAGCAGCCGTTCGGCGGCGTCCAGGCGTGCACTCATACCCCCAGGCTAATGCCGAACCTCCCGGTGGAGCACCGCAGCCCTGGCTCGAGACCGGGGCCGTGAGGCGCCGCTCCGCCGGTCATCGCAGCCCGGGAGCGCCAGGAAGCGGGTAGGTTGCCCAGGTGATCACGTGGCGCGAGGGTGTGGTGACCGAACTCGGTCGGGCCTGGACCGGGTCGATCGAGGTGCAGGTGAGCGTGGGCGATGAGACGATGCGCGCCCTCGCCTATCCCGATCTGGTGGGACATCCGCGCCCGGGCGACCGGGTGCTGCTGAACACCACCGCCCTGGCCCGCGGCCTGGGTACCGGCGGATACGCCTTCGTGGTGGCGCTCCCGGATCGGTTGCCCCCGGATCCACCGCCCGGACCCGGCCACATCATCAAGTCCCGCTACACCCCGCTGCAGACCATGGTGCTGGCGGCCGATGAGCAGGAGTCCCCGTTCCATTCCCAATTGGCCGACGCGGCTGACCTGGACGGTCTGCCGGTGGTGGTGGCGGACCTGCACTCGGCGCTCCCGGCGGTGCTGGCCGGCGCCCGGTGGGCGGCCGGACAGGCCGGTGCAGCCAGGCCCAGGGTCGCCTATCTGATGACCGACGACGCCGCGCTGCCGGTGTGGTTCTCCCGCGCCGTGGCAGGTTTGCGCGAGGCAGACTGGCTGATCGGGACCATCTCGGTGGGGCAGGCCTTCGGCGGAGACCACGAAGCGGTGAACGTCCACACCGGCCTCCTGGTGGCCCGGCACGTGCTGGGCGCAGATCTGGTGGTCGTGGCCCAGGGTCCCGGGAACGTGGGTACCGGGACCGCCTGGGGCTTCTCCGGCGTGGCCGTGGGCGAGGCCCTGAACGCCGCCGCGGCTCTCGGTGGTGCCCCGGTGGCGGTATTGCGGGTCTCCGGCGCCGACCGGCGCACCCGTCACTACGGCATCTCGCACCACTCCCTGACCGCGCTGACCAAGGTGGCCCTGCGTCCGGTGGACATCCCGGTTCCGGTACTGCCGGCCGCGTTGGCCGAGGTGGCCGATCGAATCCAGGAGCAGTCCGGTGCGCTGACCGCGGCGGGGCACCGCCTGTGTTCGGTCGGCACCGACGGGCTCACCGAGGCGCTGGCGCAGAGCCCGGTACCGCTGTCCACCATGGGACGTGGGTTGGACCAGGACCCGGCCTCATTCCTGACCGCGGCGGTGGCCGGGGTCCTCGCCCACACCCTCAGCGGCGGTGACCAGGGCCGATAACCGGGCGGCCTCCTGGCGGGCGTAGGTCCCATCGGCGCGCTGGACCGCCATCACCGACAACGTGGTGCCGTCAGCGATGTCCAGTTGGACCCAGGACCGGTCCCCGAAGTGCACCGAGACGATCCGCTGCCAGGGCAGGTGGTGGCGCAGCACGATGTTGTACACCCGCAGCCCCTCGGTGTCGGGGACGGCGCGGATCGCCAGCACCCGGAGCAGGAAACTCACCACCAGGGCCAGCACCAGGACGACCGAGAGGATCTGGGCGGAGTAGTCACTGGAGAACTGCACCAGACGCACGATGATTGCTGCGGATCCGGCGATGCAGGCCACCAACAGGATGGGGATGATCACGCGCGTGGCGCGGGGCCGGAAGGGCCGGTACGGATCGTCCTGGCGGGACATGGTGCGGTGAGACCTCCTGCTCCATCGTGCATCCGTGGCTGCTGGGACGCATCCGCAGCGGCCACCTGCTCGTGCGCAGCCCGGGCGGGGTGGCGCCGCTAGATCCTGCTGGCGTGGATGGAGGTCACGATGATGGCCCGGGCGCCCACCTCGTAGAGCTGATCCATGATCTGGTTGGTGCGGTCCCGCTCCACCATCGCCCGGACCGCCACCCACCCCTTGTCGTGCAGCGGCGAAACCGTGGGTGATTCGAAACCGGGTGTCACCGAGACCGCACGCTCGACCACGCTGACCGGGCAGTCATAGTCCATCAGGACGTACCGCTGGGCCACCTGCACCCCGTGCACGCGGCGATCCAGGACCACCAGCCCGGGAGCCTCCGGCCCGGCCGGGCGGATCAGAACCGCCTCGGACTGCAGGATCGGCTCGCCGAAGACCTCCAGTCCCGCGGCTCGGAGCGTGGCCCCGGTCTCGACCACATCGGCCACCGCATCGGCCACCCCGAGGCGCACCGTCGACTCGATCGCCCCGTCCAGCCGGACCACCTCGGCCTCGATGCCCCGGGCTCTCAGGTGGTCATCGACCAGGGTTGCGTAGGAGGTGGCGACGCGCTTACCGGCGAGGTCGGCCACGGTTGCGATCTGGTCGGCCGGGGCGGCGAACCGGAACGTGGAGCCGGCGAAGCCCAGCGCACGATGTTCCACCGCGTCCACCCCGGAGTCCAGCAGCAGGTCCCGGCCCGTGATGCCCGCGTCCACGGTTCCGGCCCCTACGTAAACCGCGATGTCGCGGGGCCGGAGGAAGTAGAACTCCACGTTGTTGTCGGGGTCGGGCAGCACCAGTTCGCGTCCGTCGCGACGCTGGCGGTAGCCGGCCTCACGCAGCATGTGGCTCGCGGGCTCGGCGAGAGATCCCTTGTTCGGGAGGGCGATTCGCAGCACGCGTCTCTCCTTGGTCAGCGCCGGGTGGTCACAGATGGCGGTAGATGTCGGACAGGGTCAGCCCGCGGGCGAGCATCAGCACCTGAAGGTGGTAGAGCAACTGGGAGATCTCCTCCGCGGTGCGTTCGGCACTCTCGTGCTCGGCCGCCATCCAGGCCTCGGCAGCCTCCTCGATGACCTTCTTCCCGATCGAATGCACACCGGCATCCAGGGCCGCCACCGTGCCCGAACCTGCCGGGCGGTCGGTAGCACGTTGCTGCAGTTGATCGAACAGCTCCTCGAACGTCTTCACGGAAGCCCAGCCTACTGCGCTCAGCGCCACTGCGTGGTGTAGGCCTCATCTGCTGGGACGGGCTCGTCGAGCAGTCCCACCTGGTCCATGAACTCGGCCATCTCCTCCCACGCCTCCGGGTCCTGCGCGCCGAACTCTCCGGTGCCGTAGAGCTCGACCATCGCCTCCGCGGTGAGCAGCGCCGCTGCCTCATCCTGGTCGGTCATGGTCCCGGGGATGTGCGCGCTGGCAGCGTCCACGGCGACCTGCGGATCGGCGCGGATGTCATCCACCGCTCGTTCCACAGCCCGGATCAGACCGGGTACGGCCTCGGAGTGGTCGTTGAGCCACTCCTGCGAGGCACCCAGTCCGACGCTCACCAGAGGGAGCACGTCGGGATCAGCGATCGTGCGCACCGGGAAGTCGGCGGTGGCAAAGGCAGCGGCGTCGGCGGTGACGAAGCCGACCACGGCGTCCACGTGACCCTCGGACAGCGCGTTGAACAAGGTGTGAAACCCACGTGCTCGATGTTCACCTCATCCTCGCTCAGACCGGCGCGGTCCAGGTAGCCCAGGAGCCCGAACCAACTCTGTCCGAAGGGCCCGGGAACCCCGAGGTTGCGCCCGGCCAGATCAGCGACCTCGGTCAGTTCGGAGTCGGCCGGCACGAAGATCTGCACGGGGTAGTCCTGGTAGATGGTGGCCAGCGACACCACGTCGGTGCCGTGGCTGACCGCCTGCAGGATCTCATCGTTCCCGGCGATCACCACGTCCTCCTCCCCCGCTTCCAGAGCGCCGAACAGCGACTCCGAGGCGCCGTGGTGGCGCAGGTCCACCTCCAGACCCTCGGCCTCGAAGTATCCGGCGTCCTGCGCCAGGTAGAACGGCGCGAACTGCACGTCGGGGATGTAGGTCAGGCCGATGGTCACCTCGGTCGACTCCGCGGCGTCGGGTTGCTGCCCGGCGCCGGCTCCCTCCTCGTCCCCCGGCCCGGACTGTCCGGCGCAGCCCGCCAGCACGACGGCGAGTGCGGCCGCAGCGATCGTCCCCCGGGCGCGGGTGGTACGCCGTCGGCCCCGGTGGCCGCGGATGCGGGGGCGGGAGCGGCGGAGGGCGGCGGGTGCGTTCATGGTTCTCCTTACCAACGCAGTCGTCGTTCCAGGTAGCGGATCGCGAAGAAGAAGGTCATCGCCAACACCGACAGTGCGATGAGGACGGCGAACAGGCCGGCGGTGTCCTGCCGGTCCCGGTAAACCGTGAGCAGCATCCCCAGGCCCTGACCGCCCATCACGAACTCCCCGACCACAGCGCCGGTGACGGACAGGACGAAGCCGTTACGTACCCCGGCGAGCAGGGACGGCAGCGCCAGCGGTGCCTCGATGTGCCAGAGCAACCGGCCCCGGCCGGCTCCGTCCACCCGGGCCGCATCGATGACATCGGGGTCCAGCGTGGTCAGGCCGAGGGTCGTGTTGATCAGGATCGGGAAGAAGACCAGCAGGGCACATAACAGCGCGATCGGCACCAGGCCGTACCCGATCCACAGCACCAGCAACGGCGCCAGCGCCACGGCGGGGATCGCCTGGGTCGCGGCCACGTAGGGTCCCAGGGCGGCGGAGACAGCCGCCGAGCGGGCGATCAGGTAACCCAGCGGCACCGCGACCATGAACCCGATGAGACAGCCCAGCAGTGCCTCGGCCATGGTGGTGGTGGCGTATCCGGCCAGGCCACCCTCACGCCACTCGGTGAGCAGCCGCGGGCCCAGGGCGCTGGGCGCTGGCAGGGAACGGGAGTCCAACGACCACGCGAGGAGTTCCCAGCCCAGCAGCACCGAGATGCCGGCCACCACCGGGGCCAGGACGCTCAGCGCGGGTCCTGCTCGGGGCGCCACCAAGGTGACGGTGCTGCGGGCCACGGCGGCCTCTCCTTCCCAGGCGTGACCCGGGGTCCGCCTGGGTTGCGCGGCGCAACCTCGGCCGGCGCCGATACGTATCGGCGCCGCGTGCATCCTCCCCCATCCGGACTTTCACCGTCGGTCCCGGAATTCCACCAGGTCAACCGCCCGCCGCACGAATGCGTAGGCCGGGTCGCGGACTATCACCGCCGGTTCGGACTTTCACCGACCCCGGAGCACGTCTCTTGCTGACCTTATTGTGCCACATCCGGGTCCGGTCGTGCCCGCACGGCCCTTTCCCCGGGAGGCCCGTCAGGCCGGGTAGGCGGCGGTGGCGAGGTCGCGCAGGGCGGCGATTTCCGCGTTCGGGTCCGCGGCCCGGTACACCGCGGATCCGGCGACGAACATGTTCGCACCGGCGCCGGCGGCCTGGGCGATCGTGTCACGGGAGACCCCGCCGTCCACCTGCACCCACACGTCCAGGCCGGCTTGCTCGATCGCGCGTCGGGCCCGGGTGATCTTCGGCAGCATTGAGGTCAGGAACGGCTGGCCGCCGAACCCCGGTTCCACCGTCATCACCAGGACCATGTCGAACTCGCCGAGCAGGTCCAGGTAGGGCTCCACCGGGGTGTCGGGTTTCAGCGCGATCCCGGCGCGCGCACCTGCTTCACGCAGCCGCCGGGCCAGCCGGATCGGGGCGACGGACGCCTCGGCATGGAAGGTGACCGAGGCCGCACCCGCCTCGGCGAACTGCGGCGCCCAGGTGTCCGGGTCCTCAATCATCAGATGAACATCGGCCGGGGTGGAGACGTGCTCCAACAGTGCCCGTACCACCGGTAACCCGAACGTCAGGTTCGGGACGAAGTGGCTGTCCATCACGTCCAGATGCACGAAGTCGGCGTCGCTGATCCGTTCGACCTCCTCGGTGAGCCGGGACAGGTCCGCGTTCAGCACACTCGGTGAGATGAGGATCGCCATGGCTCGCCAGCCTACTTCCTCGACCGGCACCTCATGGCCGCGGCCGTCACCGCCGGATCAGTGCCAGGAACATCGCGTCGGTGCCGTGCCGGTGCGGCCACAGTTGCGCCATCGGCCCGGTGAGGTCATCGGGCGGGGTGACCGAGACCCGGCCGAGCGCGGCAGCGGCGCCCAGCAGCGTGGCGCCGGGGAAGTCTCGCAGCACGTCGGTGACCACCACACTGGTCTCGGCCATGTGCGGGGAGCAGGTGACGTAGGCCACCACTCCCCCGGGACGGACGGCGCGCAGGGCCGAGGTGAGCAGTTCCCGCTGCAGGGTGGTCAGTGCGGCCAGGTCCTGCAGGGTGCGACGCCACCGGGATTCGGGCCGACGGCGCAGCGCCCCCAGGCCGGTGCACGGCGCATCGACCAGGACGCGGTCGTACCGACCCGGCTCGGCGGTGCCCACGTCGCGACCATCACCGGTGCGCACCTCCAGTCCCGGCAGTACGCCTCGCACCGCCCGCACCGAGTCGGCCACCAGCGCCGCCCGGTGCGGGGCCAGTTCGTTCGCGGTGAGCACGCCTTCGGGCGCGCGTTCGGCGAGCAGGGCGCCCAGGAGTGCGGATTTGCCGCCCGGGCCGGCGCACAGGTCCAGCCAGGTGGAGCGGTGCCCTCCAGATCGGTGTCCGCCAGAGCCAGGGTGACCAGTTGGCTCCCCTCGTCCTGTACGCCGACGGTGCCGGCGCGCACGGCGGCCAAGGCGCCGGGGTCCCCGGAGGTCAGCATCTGCGCCGTCGGCGCCCACCGGCCCGGTGTGGCGGTGTCGGCGGGCAGGTCCCCGGGAACGGCCAGGCCGGGACGCAGGCACAACGAAACCGCCGGCGCGGTGTTGTTGGCCGCCAGCGCCGCCTCGACCTGGTCCGCGCCGGCCTCCGGTCCCAGTGCGGCCCGGATTGCCCGGACCACCCATGCCGGGTGGGAGTGGACCATGGCGGCGGCGTCCACGTCCAGTCCGGTGTCGGTGACCGGCCTGGGCAGTTGTGTGAGCCAGTGCTCCAGTGCATGTTCGCTGATCCGGCGCAGGATCGCGTTGACGAAGTTGCCCGGGCCGGCCCCGATGGTGCCTCGTGCCAGGGCGACGGACTCCGAGACGGCGGCGTGGTCGGGCACGCGCATCGCCAGGATCTGATGGGCGCCCAGCCGCAGCACCCGGGCCACCGCCGGGTCCAGGTCCCTGGCCGCCCGGTCCGAGACCAGGCCGATGATGGCGTCATAACGGCCCTGCAGTCGCAAGGTGCCGTAGGTGAGTTCGGTGGCGAACGCCGCATCACGCCCGCTGATCCCGCGTTCGCGTAGTAACGGTGGCAGCACCAGGTTGGCGTAGGCGTCGGACTCGGCGACCGCGGTGAGCACCTCCAGTGCCACCACACGTGCGGGGGAAGCCTGGGCGCGCGGGCTCCTGGTGCCCGTGCGGGCCCCGGGCGTACCGGACGCGTCCCCGCGGCTGGGCCGGCCCGAGGTCTGCCGCCGGTCCGCACGCCTGGGTCCACCTCGCGCGCCGTCCGGCCCTCTTCGGGACCCGGGCCGGCCGGCGCCCCGGCGCCCGCGGTGCTCCTCAGTCATCATCGGTCCCCTCGAACCGGGCGTCGCTGGGCAACCTGGCTCCGCGGGCGGGCCCAGTCGGTGGCATCCATCCATCCCTTACCGGCCGGCGCCAGATCGGTCAGGCGCACCGGGGTGGAGCCGGTGCCCACCAGCACGGCCTGCGCACCGGCCTCGAGCACCCCGGGCGCCAGGGCAGCGGCCTCCGCATCGGGACGGACCGGCCCGATCTTCATCCGGCGGCCATCATAGGTCGTCCAGGCCCCGGGTGCCGGTGTGGCGGCCCGGATCTGCCGGTCCACCACCTGTGCCGGCGCGCGCCAGTTGACGTGACCGTCGGCGGCACTGAGTCGTGGGGCGTGACTGACCCCGGTCTCCGCCTGCGGAACCGGCGAAATGGTGCCGGCTTCGATCTCATCCAGGGTGCGCACCAGCACCGGCGCACCCACATCGGCCAGTTCGGTCAGCAGGTCTCCCGCCGTGTCCCAGGGGCGGATCGGGTGGTCCTGGGTGAGATACACCGGGCCGGTGTCCAGCCCGGCCTCGATCCGGAAGGTGCTCACTCCGGTCCGGGTGTCCCCGGCCCGGATCGCGTGCTGGACGGGAGCAGCACCGCGCCAGGCCGGCAGCAGGGAGAAGTGCAGGTTGACCCATCCGTGGGGCAGCGCGGACAGGGCGGGCTCGCGCAGCAGCGCGCCGTAGGCGACCACGGCACTGACCTGGGGTTCCAGGGCGGTGATCTGTGCGAGTTCATCCTCGCCGTGGGGCCGGTCGGTGGTGACGACCGGTAGACCGTGCTCCGATGCTGCCTGGTGTACCGGGCTGGGGGTCAACCGGCGTCGCCGCCCCACCGGCGCGGGAGGGCGGGTCAGGACGCCGACCACGTCGTGGTCGCTGTCCAGCAGGGCACGCAGCGTCGGCACCGCCACGACGGGAGTCCCGCAGAACAGCACGCGCATCGATCTCGCCTCTCCCTCGTCCACGACCGCACCCGGTGGCGGCCTCCCGAGTCTAGGTGCTGGCCCTCACCACAATTGCACCGGGTCCACCTGGACGCGGACGGTACCGCTCCTTGCGCGCACTGCGGTGGGCCTGGGTGTGCAGCAGTGCGATGTTGATCGGCTCGCGCTGGCCCAGGGGCCCGCGCACCAGGGCGCGCACCATCGTCTCCTCCCCCTGCGGCCCGGAGCCGGGGCCCTCGGCGTGCGGGTCGCCGGGCAGGTCGACCGGCCCGAGCACCTCCGCACCGGGGGGCAGTTGGAGGGCACGCAGGAAGGAGCGCACCGCGGAAGCCGGGCCGGACAGCGCGGCCATGTGGGCCTGCGGGGGGAAGCCCAGCTCGGCCCGCTCATCGAGTTCGCGCTGCGCCAGCCCGATGGGGTCCCACCGCACCAGGGCCTGAGACGGCACCGGTGCACCGTGACCGAGCAGGATCACCCCGCCCCCGTCCGCGGCCGATCGCACCAGCGCCGCCGCCCGCAACCACCGCCGCAATGCCTCCACCCCGGCGTCCAGTTCGGGACGTTCGGTGGTCACCGCCGCATCGAGCAGCGCGGCGGCGTAGTAGCCGCCCTCGGCCACCGGCTCGGCCCCGGGGGTGGCCACCACCAGCCGGGGCCGGTCATCGACACCGGGCACCACTCCCCCGTCCCGGCCGGAGACGAGCACCGGCACACCGGGAAAGGCGCGGCCCAGTTCCTCCGCTGTTCGGTCGCTACCCACGCGGGCGGACCGCAGTTCGGCGCGCCCGCACTCAGCGCACCGCCAGCCGGTCGCGATTCGCCCGCACCACCCGCACCCGGGTGTGGCGCCCCGGGCCGGTAGGCGCAGTCGGCCGTGACACGCCCGGCACCGGGCCGGGGTGCGACAGCCCGCGCACGAGATCGCGGGCACGTACCCCCTGCGCGGCACCTGCACCAGAACCGGGCCGGACTGCAAGCCGCTCCGTAGCAACCGCCACGCCACCCCGGGGATGCGAGCCCGCCCGGCCGGGCCCTCCGCTTCCAGTTCCACCTCGCCGGGCGCCTGTACCCGGGGTGCCGCGGCACGCACGGTGGTCCGGTCGGTCGCGTGCAGTGACCGGGCCCAGCCCTGCTGCACCAGCAACTGGGCCGCCGGCGTGCGGACGTACCCCCCGATCAGCGCACCGGCGCCGGCACCGGTGGCACGCTGGACCAGCACCGTGCGGGCGTGCGGGTACGGGGCGCGCATCTCCGCGAGGGAGTCGTCACCGTCGTCCCAACACACCACCAGGCCCAGGTCAGGCACCGGCGCGAAGGCGGCCGACCGGGTCCCGATCACCACCTGCACCTGTCCGGTCAGGGCGAGGACGAACCGGCGGTACCGGGCCGAGCGGCCCTGATCGGCGGCGAGGACCTCGTGCGCCACGCCGGCGCGGGTCAGGGCGGCGCCAAGGGTGTGCACGTCCGTGGTGTCCGGCAGCACCACGACGGCGGATCGCCCGGAGGTGCAGGTGGCCAGCACGGCGTGACTGATCGCCTCGGCCCAGTGGGCTCCCTGGATGGCGCGCGGAAGCGCCGACCAGACCGCGCGGGGCGACTCCCCCGCCGCCAGCCGGCGCAGGAACGCAGAACCCCCGGGATACGGCGACCACGCCTGCTCATCCGCGACTGCCGTGACCTTGGCCCAGCGGACCTCCCGGGTCGAGCCCGGGCCGACCCCGTCGCCACCGGACGTGGCCTGCTGGGCGGGGGCGTCGTCGTCGGCGTCCGATTGGCCCTGCCCGCTCGCGGCGAGGATGCGCTGCAGGGCCGCCTTCTCGGCGCCGGCGTGCCGGGGCGGGACGGCCAGGCGCAGCACGTCGGTGACGGTGCCGGCGTACCGCCGGGCCACCGCCCGGCACAGGGCCAACACCTCCTCGGTCAGCACCGGCAGGTCCGAGACCACCCGCCGTAGCGGCGACAGGGCACGCCCGGCAGTGGCCGGTGGGCCGAGGGAGATGACGAAGCCATCGCGTTCGGTACCGGCGAACCGGACCTTGACCCGGACCCCGGGACGCACTGCGGCCGACATCTCCGGTGGCACGGCGTAGTCGAAGGGGCGGTCCAGGTGCGCCAGCGGGGTCACCACCAGCACCTGGGCCACGAGCCCGGGCCCAGTGTCGGATTCGGGGCCGGGAGCATCCACCTGAAGCAGGGCGGGTTGGTGGGTGCTCATGCTCCGATCCCACCATGAAGCGCCCACAGCGGGAAACCCGCCGCGGTGCCGGTCCGGGTGCGGCGGTGCTCAGCCGGCGGCTGCTCGCAGGTCCGCCACCTTGTCGGTGCGCTCCCAGGTGAACTCGGGTACCTCCCGGCCGAAGTGGCCGTAGTTGCTGGTGGCGGCGTAGATGGGCCGGATCAGGTCGAGGTGGTCGATGATCGCCAGCGGACGTAGGTCGAACACCTCGGTGATGGCGTTCTGGATCGACTGCGCCGGAACGGTCTCGGTCCCGAACGTCTCGACGTACACCGCCACCGGGTGGGCCCGACCGATCGCGTAGGAGACCTGGACCTCACAACGGCTGGCCAGACCGGCGGCAACCACGTTCTTGGCCACCCAGCGCATCGCGTAGGAGGCCGAACGGTCAACTTTAGAGGGATCCTTTCCGGAGAACGCCCCGCCTCCGTGCCGGGCCATCCCGCCGTAGGTGTCGACGATGATCTTGCGGCCGGTCAGCCCGGCATCGCCCATCGGCCCGCCCAGCACGAACGCACCGGAGGGATTGATCAGCGTGGTGACGTCGGAGACGTCCAGGTCCATGCCCGCGGCGAACCCGCGCAGCACGTGGTCGATCACGTGTTCGCGCAGCAGCGGCGGTAGGTCGCGTTCGGGGTCCAGGTGCGCCTCGTGCTGCGTGGACAGCACCACGGTGTCCACCGTCACCGGGCGTTCGCCCTCGTAGCCGATGGTGACCTGTGTCTTGGCATCGGGTCGCAGGCCGGCTGCGATGCCCTGCTTGCGGACCTCGGCCAGACGCTGGGTGATCCGATGCGACATCAGGATCGGCAGCGGCATCAACTCGGGGGTGTCGGAGCAGGCGTAACCGAACATCAGGCCCTGGTCCCCCGCGCCCTGCAGGTCCTGGTCGTCGACAGCGGTGCCCTGGCGCGTCTCCAGGGAGGTGTCCACCCCGGCGGCGATCTCGGCGGACTGCTGGTCGATGGAGATCGACACGCCGCACGAGCGACCGTCGAAGCCGATGTCGGAAGAGGTGTAGCCGATCTCGGTGATGACATCACGAACCAGCTGCGGGATCTCCACGTAGGAGTCGGTGGTGACCTCACCGGCTACGTGCACCAGCCCCGTGGTGACCATCGTCTCCACGGCGACCCGGGAGGCCGGGTCCTGCTTCAACATGGCGTCCAGGATGGAGTCGGAGATCAGGTCGCAGATCTTGTCCGGATGCCCCTCGGTGACGGACTCGGAGGTAAACAGTCGAATACTCACGACGCGAGCCTAGTGGTTCGCGCCCACACGAGCCCGTCGGGACCGGGGCACGCCCGCGTTCCGTGCAACCCCTTCCAGCCCTTGCCGTTGGCGACGTTGGCTCAGGAGTGCGCGGCCGAGCCCAGGCGGGCTGCGATCGCGTCCAGGATTCCGGCCGCCACCTCGGTCTTGGTGCCCCCGGCGCGGCCGATCTCGCCGCCGTCGGAGTCCAGGATGACCACCTCGTTCGGGACATCCCCGAATCCGGCGCCCGCACCCACCCGGTTGACGGCGAGCAAGTCCGCCCCTTTGCGGCGTGCCTTTGCGCGGCCGTGCTCCAGCACCTCGGCGGAATCGGCGCCGGTCTCCGCGGCGAAGCCGACCACGACCTGCCCGGGCGGCCGGGAGGCCACCAGGGCAGCAAGGATGTCCGGATTGGCGACCAACTCGATCGCCGGGGTCTGCCGCCGGTTACCCTCGGCGTCGTGGGTCTTGATCTTGGCCTCGACGGTGCTGGCCGGCCGGAAGTCGGCCACGGCGGCGGCCATGATGACCGCGTGGGCGTTCGCTGCGGCGGTGGTCATCGCCGCCTGGAGCTCCGCGGTGGTCTCCACCTGCTCGATCCGGACCTGCGGTGGCAGGTCCGCCAGCAGGGCGGCCTCGACATTCGCCGCGGCCAGGTGAACCGTGGCACCCCGGTCCGCGGCGAGCCGTGCCAGGGCCAGGCCCTGCCGGCCCGATGACCGGTTTCCCAGGAAGCGGACCGGGTCCAGGGGCTCGCGGGTGCCGCCTGCGCTGATCGCCACGGTGCACCCGGCCAGGGGCGCCGACGGCGCCACGGCCTGTGGATCGGCGGCGCCGGGGGTTTCGTCCCGGTGCACCAGCGCAAGGGCCGCGGCCACGATGACGGCGGGTTCGGGCAGCCGCCCGGGGCCGGTGTCGGCACCGGTGAGGCGCCCGCTGTCCGGGTCCAGCACATGCGCGCCGTGGCGGCGCAGGGTGGCCACGTTGTCCCGGGTCGCGGGGTGGTGCCACATCTCGGTGTGCATGGCTGGGGCGATCAGCACCGGACAGTGCACGGTCAGCAAGGTCGCGGTGAGCAGGTCATCGGCACGCCCGGTGGCGGCCCGGGCGAGCAGGTCCGCCGTCGCCGGTGCCACGATCACCAGGTCGGCTTCCCGGCCCAGCCGCACGTGGTCGACGGTGTCCGTGCCGTCGAAGACCGATGTCGTCACCGGCTGGTGCGACAGTGCCTCCCAGGTGGGCCTCCCCACGAACGCCAGTGCGGCCTCGGTCGGGATGACCCGCACCTGGTGGCCGGCCTCGGTGAGGAGGCGAAGCGCGAGGACTGCCTTGTACGCGGCGATCCCCCCGGAGACACCGAGGATGATGCGCACGAGGGACTCAGACCTTGTTGGGTTCGACCGTGAGCAGGCCCTCGTTGATCTCCCGCATCGCGATCGAGAGCGGCTTCTCCTGGAGCTCGGTCTCCACCAGCGGACCCACGTACTCCAGCAGCCCCTCGTTGAGCTGGGCGTAGTAGGAGTTGATCTGCCGGGCGCGCTTGGCCGCGTAGATGACCAAGGCGTACTTGGAGTCAGCAGCCTCGAGCAGTTCGTCGATGGGTGGGTCGGTGATGCCCTCGGGTGCAGCGACAGTTCCTGCCATGGTGTTCAGTGATCCTCACGCGACGTCGATAGATGGTCCAACGACCCATCCTACCCGTCGGTCATGAGGGAAACCAACTCATCGGTGGCGCGCGCCACATCGTCGTTGACGATGATGTGGTCGAACTCATCCACCGCGGCCATCTCCACCCTCGCGGTGGCGAGACGGCGCTCGCGCTCCTCGGCGTCCTCGGTGCCCCGTCCGGTGAGGCGGCGCACGAGTTCGGCCCAACTGGGCGGGGCGAGGAAGACGAACCGGGCATCGGGCATGCGCATCCGCACCTGGCGGGCACCCTGCAGGTCGATCTCCAGCAGCGCAGGCTCCCCGGCCCGCAGCCGCTCCTGCAGGGGCGCCAGCGGGGTTCCGTAGGAGTTCCGGCCGTGCACCACCGCCCACTCCAGCAACTCCCCCTGCTGTTGCATCTGGGTGAAGCGCTCGGGGCTGACGAAGTGGTAGTGCACGCCCTCGACCTCCCCGGGCCGGGGCGGGCGGGTGGTGACCGAGGTCGAGAGCCAGACGCGGGGATAGCGGCGACGCACATCGGCTGAGATGGTGCCCTTCCCCACCGCGGTAGGGCCGGCCAGGACGGTCAGGCGGGAGTGGGTGGTGGCGGGTAGGTCGTGCTCAGCCAAACTTCTCAACCAGTTTGGCACGTTGGTGCGGACCGAGTCCACGTACCCGGCGGGACTCGGAGATGCCGATCTCACCCATCACCGAGCGTGCGGTCACCTTGCCGACTCCGGGCAGGGACTCCAGCAGGGCGAGGACCTTCAACTTTCCGACGGCGTCGACGCTGCGTCCCTCCTCCAGGATTTCCGAGAGGGTGGCTCCGGAGTACTTCAGGCGGTTCTTCACCTCGGCGCGCGCGGCACGTGCGGCTTTTGCCTTCTCCAGCGCCACGCTTCGTTGTTCGGGTGTCAACGGCGGTAGGGCCACGGTGCTCGACCTCGATTCGACGAATGGGATGAGTTGCAACCTAGCCCACTGCGGGTAGGCAGTTCAATCGAACCGCGCACGCCCGCGGCGGCGGTCGCTGGGTCTGCCGGCATCAGCGACCGGTGACCTCGGCCAGTTCCCCGGCCAGGGCACGAGCAGTCCGGGCCATCGCGGCCGGGTCGGGTCCGGCACCGAGCACACTGCGGGAGGCGGTGGCCAGCACCGCCGGGATCGCGTCTGCGAAGGTGCCGGGCAGGTCGGCGGCGCTGGCGCCCTGGGCGCCCAGCCCCGGGGCGAGCAACGGGCCCCGCACGGCGGCCAGGTCGGTTCCGGTGATCTCCGGAGCGTTCGCCACGGTGGCTCCGACCACGAGTCCGACGCTGCCCAGGGGGGCACCGGCGGCCACCTCGGTGGCGTTGCTGCGAGCGGCGTGGGCGGCGATCGTGGCAGCCACGGTGCGTCCGTCCTCGGCGCGGGCGTGCTGGATGGTCGCACCGGCGGGGTTGGAGGTCAGGGCGAGCACGAACACCCCACGGCCGGTGCGGCCGGCCAGGTCCAGTGCAGGTGCCAGGGACTCATAGCCCAGGAACGGGGAAAGGGTCACTGCATCGCCGGCCAGATCCGAGTCGTCGCCGAGGAAGGCCTGCGCGTAGGCCGCCATGGTGGAGCCGATGTCACCGCGCTTGGCATCGACGATGCACAGCACCCCGGCCGAGCGAGCCGCCTGCACCACCTCGGCCAGCAGGGCCGGGCCCGCGCTGCCGAGCCGTTCGAAGAAGGCCGCCTGCGGCTTCACGGCGGCCACGTGCGGGCCGACCGCCTCCAGGGCGCGCAGGGAGAACTCACGCACGCCGCTCGTTCCGTTGTCCAGGCCCCAGTGCGCCAGCAGTTGCGGGTGCGGGTCAATCCCCACGCACAGGGGACCGCGCGCGTCCATCGCCGCGGCCAGCCTGCTGCCGAACCCGGTGCTTCCCGGAGCCGGCGCCGCGGCGGAGTCCGCGCTCACGGCCCGACCCGGTCGACTTGGGCGTAGGTCTGCAGGGACCGCACCTCATACGGGCCGCGCCGGCGGGCCTCGATGCCCTGTACGGCGGCGCTGAGTTGCTGGGTGGTGGTGACGATGGCCTTATCCGCCGCGGTGGTCGCGGCACGGATGTCATACCCGTCGGCGCGGGCTCGCCGGGAGCCGGGTGTGTTCACCACCATGTCCACGCCGCCGGCGTTGATCAGGTCCACGATGGTGCCCTCACCGCCCGGGCCCGGGCCGTCGGAGGCCTTGCGCACCACGGTGCACGGAATCCCGTTGCGCAGCAGCACGCTGGCGGTGCCGCTGGTGGCCAGGATCGTGAAGCCGAGTTCGACCAGCCGGCTGACCGGCAGCACCAGGGAGCGCTTGTCCCGGTCCGCCACGGAGACGAACACGGTGCCGCTCTCCGGCAGCCCACCGAAAGCGGCCGACTGGGACTTGGCGAAGGCCAACGGGAAGTCCACGTCGAAGCCCATCACCTCACCGGTGGAGCGCATCTCCGGCCCGAGCACGGTGTCGACCACCCTGCCCTGGGCGGTGCGGAACCGCTTGAACGGTAACACCGCCTCCTTCACCGCGATCGGTGCATGCACACCGGTGGCCGCCGCGTCCTGTTGGGGCAACAGGCCGTCGGCGCGCAACTGCGCGATCGTGGTGCCCGACATCACCAGTGCCGCGGCCTTGGCGAGTGGAACGCCGGTGGCCTTCGACACGAACGGAACGGTCCTGGAGGCACGCGGGTTGGCCTCCAGCACGTAGAGCACGTCCGCGGACAGGGCGAACTGGATGTTCAACAGCCCCCGTACCCCGACCCCGGCCGCGATGGCCTCGGTAGAGGTGCGGATCCGTTGCACCATCGAGTCCGAGAGCGTGATCGGGGGGAGCACGCAGGATGAGTCTCCGGAATGGATCCCGGCCTCCTCGATGTGCTCCATCACCCCGCCCAGGAACAACTCCTCGCCGTCGTAGATGGCGTCGACGTCGACCTCGATGGCCTGGTCCAGGAACCGGTCCACCAGGACCGGGGCCGGCAGCGCGGCGTATTCAGCGTGCTCCCCGTGCACACCGGTGGCGCGGGAGAGGTAGTCCCCGAGCTGCGCCTCGTCGTAGACGATCTCCATGCCGCGTCCCCCCAGCACGTAGGAGGGCCGCACCAGCACCGGGTAGCCGATCCGGTCGGCCACCTCCCTGGCCTGGTTGAGGGAGATCGCGGTCCCGAACGCGGGCGCGGGCAGTCCGGCCGAGACCAGCACCTGGCCGAACTGGCCGCGGTCCTCGGCGGCGTCGATCGCAGCCGGAGGGGTGCCCCAGATCGGCAGGCCGGCGGCCTCCAGGTCCGCCGCCAACGACAACGGGGTCTGCCCACCGAGTTGGACGATCACCCCGGCAACCTCGCCCACCGCGCACTCGGCGCGATAGACCTCCAGCACGTCCTCGAGAGTGAGGGGCTCGAAGTAGAGCCGGTCCGCGGTGTCGTAGTCGGTGGAGACGGTCTCGGGGTTGCAGTTGATCATCACCGTCTCGTACTGCTCTTGCAGCGCGAGTGCGGCGTGCACGCAGGAGTAGTCGAACTCGATCCCCTGCCCGATCCGGTTCGGTCCCGATCCCAGGATCAGCACGGCGGGACGGTCCCGCGGTACCACCTCGGTCTCGGACTCGTAGGTCGAGTAGTGGTAGGGAGTGCGCGCCGCGAACTCCGCCGCACAGGTGTCCACCGTCTTGTACACCGGGTGCAGGTCGAAGGCGTTGCGCAACTCCCGCACCGTCGCGGCACTCAGGCCGCGGATCGCGCCGATCTGGACGTCGGAGAACCCGTGCCGTTTGGCTCGGGCGAGCACGTCACGGTCCAGGCGCTGGGACCCGGCGAGCTCTTCGGCCACCTCCTGCAGCAGGACCAGCTGGTCCAGGAACCACGGGTCGATCGCGGTCGCCTCGACGATCGCTTCCACGGTGGCGCCTCCGCGCAGCGCCTGCTGCACCTGCATCAGGCGGTCCGGGGTCGGGGTGGACATCGCCTCGAGCAACTCGGCCGTGGCGTCCGCGTCCGGTGCGGGACCGGAGTAGTCGAAGGCGATCTCCGGGGCATCGATCGAACGCAACCCCTTCTGCAGGGCCTCGGTGAAGTTGCGTCCCAGCGCCATCGCCTCCCCCACCGACTTCATGGTGGTGGTCAGCAGCGGATCGGCGGCGGGGAACTTCTCGAAGGCGAACCGGGGCACCTTGACAGCCACGTAGTCCAGCGTGGGTTCGAACGCCGCGGTCGTGCTCGGGGGCCTGCCTTCCCGTGCCGACCCAGGCGGCAGCGCTCCTCCGGGTGAGGTGATGTCGTTCGGGATCTCGTCCAGGGTGTACCCGGTGGCCAGTTTCGCGGCGATCTTGGCGATCGGGAAACCGGTGGCCTTGGAGGCCAGCGCGGAGGAGCGCGACACCCGCGGGTTCATCTCGATCACCACGACCCGGCCGGTGCGCGGGTGCACGGCGAACTGGATGTTGCAGCCGCCGGTGTCCACACCGACCTCGCGGATCACCGCGATGCCCACGTCCCGCAGTTTCTGGTACTCCCGGTCGGTCAGCGTCATCGCCGGCGCCACGGTCACCGAGTCACCGGTGTGCACCCCCACCGGGTCGACGTTCTCGATCGAGCAGACCACGACCACGTTGTCCGCGGAGTCGCGCATCAGTTCGAGCTCGTACTCCTTCCACCCCAGGATCGACTCCTCCAGGAGCACCTCAGTGGTAGGCGAGTAGTGCAGGCCCGTGCCGGCGATCTGGCGCAACTGCTCCTCGTCGAAGGCGATGCCCGAGCCGAGCCCGCCCATCGTGAAGGAGGGGCGCACGACGACCGGGTAGCCCAGGTCCTCAACCGCCGCGACAGCCTCCTCCAGGGTGTGCACGATGGTGGACCTGGCGCTCTCGGCACCACAGCGCTCCACCACCTCCTTGAACGCCTCACGGTCCTCGGCCAGGTGGATCGAGGCGGTATTGACCCCGATCATCTCCACGCCGTACTCCGCCAGCACCCCGGCCTCGTCCAGGGCGATCGCGGTGTTGAGCGCGGTCTGTCCGCCCAGTGTGGGCAGTACCGCGTCCGGCCGCTCCTTGGCGATGATGGAGGCGACCACCTCGGGGGTGATCGGTTCGACGTAGGTCGCGTCGGCAAACTCGGGATCGGTCATGATCGTGGCCGGGTTGGAGTTGACCAGGATCACGCGCAGGCCCTCCTCGCGCAGTACCCGGCAGGCCTGGGTCCCGGAGTAGTCGAATTCGGCGGCCTGGCCGATCACGATCGGCCCGGAGCCGATCACCAGCACGCTGGAGATGTCGGTGCGACGGGGCATCAGGTGTCCTCACCGGCGGACATGGCCGCCGTCTCGGGGGCGATCATCGCCACGAACCGGTCGAACAGGTAGGCCGCCTCGTGCGGTCCGGCGGCGGCCTCGGGGTGGTACTGCACGGAGAAGGCGGGAATGTCCAGGCACTGCAGGCCCTCGACCACACCGTCGGTCAGGGAGACGTGCGAGACCCGGACCCGGCCGTAGCGGCCGCCGTCATACGGGGAGTTCGAGGGCTCACCCACCGGAACGTCGACGGCGAAGCCGTGATTATGGGTGGTGATCTCCACCTTCCCGGTCAGGACATCCCGGACCGGTTGGTTCAGTCCACGGTGCCCGTAGTCGAGCTTGAAGGTGTCATAGCCCAGGGCGCGGCCCAGCAACTGGTTGCCGAAGCAGATGCCGAAGAAGCCGATGCCGGCCTCCAGCACACCGCGGAGCAGGTCCACCTGCGCGTCGGCAGCGGCAGGGTCACCGGGACCGTTGGAGAAGAACACCCCGTCCGGGCGGTGCTCCAGGATCTCGTCGAGGGTGGTGGACGCGGGTACCACGTGCACCCGCAGCCCCCGCTCGGTCAGTCGCTGCGCCGTCATCGCCTTGATGCCCAGGTCCACCGCGACCACGGTGCCGCGCACCGGGGTTCCTTCGGGTGGTTCCACGGTATAGGCCCGGGAGGTGCTGACCTCCTCGGACAGGCTCTGCCCGGCCATCGGCCGGATGGCCCGGACCCGCTCGACGAGTGCGGCCACACCCTGGGCCCCGGGGACGGTGGGCAGGTCGGACCCGGAGAAGATACCGGCGCGCATCACGCCGAGTTCGCGCAGGTGCCGGGTCAGGGCCCGGGTGTCGATCTCGGCAATGGCCACCACACCCTGCTCGCGCAGTTCATCCTCGAGTTCGGCGTCGGCCCGCCAGCTGGAGGCCCGCGGGGCCGGGTCGCGCACCACGAATCCGCTCACCCAGATCCGCTGGGACTCCGGGTCCTCGCTGTTCATGCCCGTGTTGCCCACGTGCGGGGCGGTCATCATCACGATCTGACGGTGGTACGAGGGGTCGGTGAGCGTCTCCTGGTAGCCCGTCATCCCGGTGGCGAACACGATCTCTCCCAGGGCGGTGCCCCGGGCTCCGTAGGCCCGCCCGCGGGCGGTGGTGCCGTCCTCCAGCACCAGGAGTGCCTCGCGCGCTCGCCGTAGGCCGGGTCGATCGGGTTGCTCATGAGGTCCTCCGGTCATCCTGCGGCTGCCCGTCCAGGACGGTGGGCCGTCCGCGGAAGAACGTGGCCACCACCGCCGCGGGAAGGGTCTGTCCCGCATAGGGGCTGTTCGGGCTGGCGGTGGCCTGGGTCAGCGGGTCCACCACGGTGCGTGCGCCCGGGTCGATCAGGGTCAGGTTCGCCGGAGCGCCGGCCACCAGATCCTGGCCCTGCCCGGTGACCCCGCCGATCCGCGCCGGGGCGCTGGAGAGTACCCGGGCGATATCGGACCAACCGAAATCGTGCTCGCCGGAGGTGATCATCGCCTCGGCCACCACGCTCACGGCCGTTTCCAGGCCGGTCATCCCGAAGGCGGCCGCGGCGAACTCGCAGTCCTTGTCCTCCACCGTGTGCGGCGCGTGGTCGGTCGCGACGATGTCGATGGTGCCGTCCGCCAGGCCCGCGCGCACCGCGGCGACGTCCTCGGGCGTCCGGAGCGGCGGGTTCACCTTGTACGCAGGGTCGTAGTCGGTGAGCAGGTCATCGGTGAGCAGCAGGTGGTGCGGAGTGACCTCGGCGCTCACCGCGATGCCGCGGGCCTTGGCCCAGCGCACGATATCGACCGACCCGGCCGTGGACAGATGGCAGATGTGCACCCGGGAGCCGACATGCTCGGCGAGCAGCACGTCGCGGGCGATGATCGCCTCCTCGGCGACAGCCGGCCAGCCGGTCAGGCCCAGCCGGGAGGAGACCCGCCCCTCGTGCATCACCGCGTCCTGGGTGAGCCGGGGCTCCTGGGCGTGCTGAGCGATCACGCCGTCGAAGGCTTTGACGTACTCCAGTGCCCGGCGCATCAGCACCGGGTCGGACACGCACTTTCCGTCGTCGGAGAAGACCCGCACCGCAGCCGCCGAGTCGGCCATCGCGCCGAGTTCGGCCAGTTGTGTCCCGGCCAGACCGACCGTGACCGCGCCCACCGGTCGTACCTGAGCCCAGCCGGCCGCATCGCCCAGGTGCAGCACCTGCTCGACCACGCCGGCGGTATCGGCCACGGGATCGGTGTTGGCCATCGCGTGCACGCAGGTGAAGCCTCCGGCCGCGGCGGCCCTGGTCCCGGAGGCCACCGTCTCGGCGTCCTCCCGGCCCGGCTCCCGAAGGTGGGTGTGCAGGTCCACCAGCCCGGGCAGGGCGATCAGGCCACGAGCATCGACCACCTGCGTGCTGCCGCCGGCGGCCGTTCCGGCCTCGGCGCCGACGGCGGCGATGGCACCCTCGGTCAGAAACAGATCCGTGGGCTCACCCCCCACGAGCGCGGCACCACGCACCAGGTAACTGTTCGGCATCGACTCAGGACTCCTCTAGCGAGACTTCGGTTCGGTCGGACGGATCGGCGCCGGCGAGCAGCAGGAAGAGCACTGCCATCCGCACCGCGACACCGCCGGTGACCTGTTCCACGATCGTCGAACGCGGTGAGTCCGCGGCCGCGGCGCTGATCTCCAGGCCCCTGTTCATCGGTCCGGGGTGCATGATGATCGCGTGCTCGGGCAGGGCGTTCACCCGGGTGGCGTCCAGGCCGTAACGCCGCGCGTACTCCATCGGAGAAGGGAAGAAACCTCCCCCGGCGCTGGACATCCGCTCCCGCTGCACGCGCAGCGTCATGATCGCATCGGGTTCGAATTCCGCGATCGCGCCGTCCAGGTCGAACGTGACCTGGCAGGGCCAGGCCCGCACCCCCACCGGGAGCAGCGTGGGCGGCGCCACGAGCAGCACCTGCGCCCCCAGGGTGTGCAGCAGGTCCACGTTGGACCGCGCCACCCGGGAGTGCAGCACATCCCCCACAATCACCACCCGTCGCCCGGCCAGGTCCGCCCCGCGCGGCTGCCCGCCGAGCAGGCGCCGGCGCATCGTGAAAGCGTCGAGCAGGGCCTGCGTGGGATGCTGGTGCGCGCCGTCGCCGGCGTTGAGCACCGGGGCGTCGATCCACCCCCCGCGCGCGCGAGCCGGTGCGGAGCGCCGGAGGCACCGTGCCGGATCACCACCGCGTCGGCACCCATGGCCTGCAGTGTCATCGCGGTGTCCTTGAGCGACTCGCCCTTGGACACCGAGGATCCCTTGGCTGAGAAGTTGATCACGTCAGCGGACAGCCGTTTCGCAGCCGCCTCGAAGGAGATCCGGGTCCGGGTGGAGTCCTCGAAGAACAGGTTCACCACGGTCAGGCCACGTAGCGCCGGCAACTTCTTGATCTGGCGCGACTGGGTCTGGGCCATCGTCTCGGCGGTATCGAGGATACCGATCGCCTCGGCCCGGGACAGGTCGGCGGTGGAGAGCAGATGCCTCATGCCAGTACCACCGCGTCCCGCCCGTCCAGTTCCTCCAGGTGCACGCTCACCCGCTCTGCGCGTGAGGTCGGCAGGTTCTTGCCGATGTAGTCGGCTCGGATGGGCAGCTCCCGGTGGCCGCGGTCCACCAGGACCGCCAGTTGGACCGCACGCGGACGGCCCAGGTCCGAGATCGCGTCCAGGGCCGCGCGTACGGTCCGGCCGGAGTAGAGCACGTCGTCGACCAGCACGACGACGACGTCGTCGATCCCCCGTGCCGGCAGGTGGGTGGGGGTCAGCGCGCGGGTCGGGTTGATGCGCAGATCGTCGCGGTGCATCGTGATGTCCACCGCCCCGACCAACTGCTCGGTGTTCCCGGCCGGGCCGAGGTCGGGTTCGGCCTCCACGATGCGGCGGCCCAGTCGCTGCGCCAGTGGGACACCTCTGGTGGGGATGCCCAGCAGCACCACGTCCGCTGCGCCCTTGTTGCGTTCCAGGATCTCGTGTGCGATCCGGGTCAGTGCCCGGGAGATATCGCCGGGACCGAGAACCTCGGTCCCCGGGCTGCCAGAGTTCATCCGGCGTGCCTCCTTCCCCGCCTCACGGGACGGGCTTAAAGGATCAGTGCCGAGGAACACCCTACCGCCTCGCCGGAGGCGATCACGCCGCCCGGGAGGTGTCCGGACCTCGACCCGTCTCAATCCAGTAGGCTGGAACCCATCTGCGCGATCCGTCCGAGCAACCCGTTGACGAACGCCGGTGACTCATCGGTGGACAGCGACTTGGCCAGCCGCACCGCCTCATCGATCGCGACCGCGTCGGGGACCTCCTCGTGATAGAGGATCTCCCAGCTCGCCAGCCGCAGCACGGCCCGGTCCACGGCCGGCATCCGGGACAGGGTCCAGCCCTGCGAGAAGGTGCTCAGCGCCTCATCGATGCGGTCCACGTGCTCAGCGACGCCTTCGACGATCTGCACCGAGTACTCCGGCAGCGAGGTCTGCGTACCCGGGTGGGCGATTCGGTCCGCCAGGACCTGGACCATCACCGCCCGCACGTCGCCAACCGGGGGTGCGCCCTCTCCGGCTTCCTCGCCGGCGGAACTGCGGATGCGCTGATCGGCCTCGTAGAGCACGTCGAGGGCCCGTTTGCGGGCCTTGCTGCGGGCGCTCACCTCAGCCGCTCACGCGACCGAGGTACTCCCCGCTCCGGGTGTCCACCTTCACCGTGGTGTCGGCGTCCACGAACAGCGGTACCTGGATCTCGTATCCGGTCTGCAGCGTGGCCGGCTTGGTCCCGGCGGAGGAACGGTCGCCCTGCAGGCCGGGCTCGGTATAGGAGATGGTCAGGTTCACCGACGGCGGGAGCTCCACGTACAGCGGGGTCCCGTCGTGCATCGCCACGATGACCTCCTGGCCCTCGACCATGAAGTTCGCGGCATCGCCCACGATCGAGCCCGGTACCGGGAACTGCTCGTAGTCACTGGTGTCCATGAAGACGTAGTCCTCGCCGTCGGCGTACAGGTACTGCATGTCCCGCTTGTCGACGTTGGCGGTCTCCACCTTCACACCGGCATTGAAGGTCTTGGAGACCGTCTTGCCGGAGAGCACGCCCTTGATCTTGGTACGCACGAAGGCCGGTCCCTTTCCGGGCTTGACGTGCTGGAACTCGACCAGGACCACAACTGTCCGTCGATCTTGAGCACCATGCCGTTCTTCAGGTCGTTCGTCGTGGCCACACGTGGTCCTTCGTCGTGGAGGGGAAAGGGCGCCTCAGCCTAACGCGTCCAGGCCCCACAGTGCGCCCAGGCCCACCGCGGCCGCCCAGAGTCCCGAGGCGAGGGTGCCGATGATGAAGCGTTCGGAGACCCCCGTGGCGGTGTTGAGTTCGGGGAAGCGGCCCAGCCCCTTGACCGCGACGACCACGGCGATCGCGGCCGGGTACCCGGCCAGAATGGCTCCGGTGATCGCCAGTCGCTCCAAGATGCCGACCCAGGTGCCCCCGCGCAGCACCTCCTCCGGGCGCATCATCGGTGCACGGCAGGCCCCGGGGTGCGCAGCACCGGCTGCGGCAGGAGGGCCATCGTCAGCAGGGACCTCGGCTTCCCCGTCGACGCGTTCTGCCCGATCGACGCGTTCGGCTCGTCGAAGCACCCAGACCGTCACCGGGTAACCCACCCCGGCCGACGAGCCCAGTGCCGCCAGCACCACCAGTACGGTGAACAGCACCGTCATCGCCCCTCCCCGTGGGTGTCGGCGGACCGGTCCAGTCCGGCCAGCAGGCGTGCGGCGAGTGGGTGCACCGCCTGCTCCTCGCTCCACAGCGCCACCCGCAGCCGCTGCCCGACCGCCTGCGGGGTGATGCCCAGTTCGGTCGCAACCGCCCGCTGACTCCCGGCGCCATCGCGCAGGAGGTCGGCCACCTCCCATCCGGCGTCGCTGCGCCTGCGCACCACCGCTGCGAGAAGCTGCACGAGCGCCTCGACCTCATCGGCGGCCCCCTCATCGACGCCGTCGGCCACCACCGCAAGCGGTACGGTGACCGCCTTGCTGCTGGCCCGCTCCACCGCGGTGCGGGCGCACACGAACGCCGCGCCGGAGGAGGATCGGGCCTCCTCGGCCAGGTCCACCGCACCGATACCGATGCCCACCGCCCAGTCCTGGGCCCGGGTCAGCTCCAGCGCGGAAGCCAGCACCACCGGCGCGGAGTCGAACACCGCCTGGATCTCATCGCCCACCGTCCGCTGGAACGGCAGCACCACGTCCTGGGCCGGGATCGTCCCGGCCATCCGCCTCAGGATCTGCTCGACCTTGTCACCGGTCCTGCTGGAGGCGTCCTGGTCAGCCGTGATCACAAACATGTGAGCAGGCTAGAGGCTTGATTCGATGGAATCAACGTCTTGTCCTTGATCGCTCAACGCATGCAGGGCAAGCCGGTAGGAGTGCGCCCCGAACCCGGCTACGGTGCCCGAGGCCACACCGGCGATGACGCTGGTGTGTCGGAAGACCTCCCGGCTCGCCGGGTTGGACAGGTGCACCTCGATCAACCGCCCGCCGGCGTCGGTGACCTGTTTGGCCGCGTCGCGCAGCGCATAGGAGTAGTGCGTGAAGGCGGCCGGGTTGATGACCACGTCGGTGCCGTCATCGGCTGCGGTGTGCAGCAACCGCACCAGTTTGGCCTCGTCATCGCTCTGGTGCCACTGCACGCTCAGGCCGAGCTCCGCGGCCCACCCGGTCACGGCGGAACGGAGGCGCTCGGCGTCCCAGCGCCCGTAGATCTCGGGTTCCCGGGCGCCCAGCCGGGACAGGTTGGGTCCATTCAGGACCAGCACGGTAGCCACCCTCGAATCCTAGGGCGCCACAGCCCCGGAGGTGCTGACCGACTCGAATGCGGCCACGAGTTCCTCCTCATCCGGGCCCTGCAGCCGTACCGGGGCACCGATGCCCTCCAGGATCACGAACCGCAGCACACCACCCCGGGCCTTCTTGTCGCGGCGCATCGCCTCGGCCAGCCGTGTCCAGGGCGCCCCGTCGTAGTGGATCGGAAGCCCGAGACTCGTCAGGACCCGACGGTGCCGCTCCAGCACGTCCGCACCAAGATGGCCGGTGCGCCAGGCCAGTTCGGCCGCGAAGACCATCCCCACCGCGACCGCGTCGCCGTGGCGCCACCGGTGACTCAGCGTTCTCGATCGCGTGGGCCAGGGTGTGCCCGTAGTTGAGGATCTCGCGTTGGTCGGCCTCGCGCAGATCGGCGCTGACCACCCGGGCCTTCACCGTGATCGCCCGGTGCACCAGCTCGGTCAGGACCGCACCGGCCGGGTCCAGTGCCGCAGCGGGGTCGGACTCGATCAATTCCAGGATCGCCGGGTCGGCGATGAATCCGCACTTGACCACCTCGGCCATCCCGGCACGCAGGTCCGCCTCGGGCAGGGTGCCCAGCAGGGCGGTGTCGCACAACACCGCCAGCGGTGAGTGAAAGGCGCCCACCAGGTTCTTCCCGGCCGCGGTATTGATCCCGGTCTTGCCTCCCACCGCAGCGTCCACCATCCCCAGCAACGTGCTGGGCAGGTGCACCACCCCCACGCCCCGCAACCAGGACGCGGCGATGAACCCGGCCGCATCGGTGACCGCACCCCCACCCAGGCCGACGACGACGTCGGCGCGGGTGTGAACGCGTGCTCGCCGAGCAGATCCCACGCCCGGGCGATCACCGGTAGTTCCTTGGCGGCCTCGCCGTCCGGCAGTTCCATCGACACCACGCTGCGACCGGTGGCCCGCACCTGGTCGGCCAGGTCGGCGGCGGCGCCGCCGCCCAGTGCCCGGGCGTGCACCAGCAGCACCTGGGCGGCTGCGCCGGGCAGGTGCCCGGGCAGCGCGGTGCGCAACCCGGTTCCCACCTGCACCGGGTAGCGGTGCTCGGCATCGACCCAGATGGTGTTCATCGGTGCTCCAGCACCGCCAGGACCGCGTCGCGGGACTGGGTGGGGCTCAACCCTGCGGTGGAGACCTCCGCGTCGGCCACCTCCATGTAGAGCGGGCGCCGGGCCTGCATCAACTCCTGCCACTGGCGGCGCGGGCTGCCCAGGAGGAGCGGGCGGGCGGTGTTCAGCCCGACCCGTTTGGCCGCATCGGCCAGGCCCACGGACAGGAAGACCACCGTATGCGCAGCCAGATCGGCGCGGGTGCGTTCGTCGAGGATCGCGCCACCGCCCAGGGCCAGCACGCCCTCGTGGGTGGCCAACGCCTCCTGAACCGCGCGGCGTTCCATCTCCCGGAAGGTCTCCTCGCCATCGACGATGAAGATGTCGGAGATGGTCCGCCCGGAGGTCTGTTCCACGATGGCGTCGGTGTCGGCGAACGGAACCTCGAGCACCTCGGCGACCATGCGTCCGATGGTGGACTTTCCCGCGCCCGGCGGGCCGACCAGCACCGCGGCGGTCATCGCAGGTGCTCCGGGATCGTCTGCAGGTAATGCTCGAGGTTGCGGCGGATCTCGGGGAGGGAATCGCCGCCGAACTTCTCCGTCAGCGCCTCGGCCAACACCAGCGCCACCATCGCCTCGGCGATAACCGCCGCGGGCGCAGCGGCGCAGACGTCGCTGCGCTGGTGGATGGCCTTGGCCGCCTCGCTGCTGGTGGTGTCGATGGTGTCCAGCGGGCGAGGCACGGTGGAGATCGGCTTCAGCGCCCCACGGACCCGCAGCACCTCCCCGTTGCTCATCCCGCCCTCGACGCCGCCGGCCCTGTTGGTGCGCCGCCGCACGCGGCCACCAACCCGCTCGATCTCGTCGTGGGCCGCTGAGCCACGCCGTCGCGCGGTGGCGAAACCGTCACCGATCTCCACGCCCTTGAACGCCTGGATGCCCATCAGCGCGCCCGCGAGGCGGGCGTCGAGCTTGCGGTCCCCGTGCACGTAGGAGCCCAGCCCGGGCGGCAGTCCGTAGGCCAGTACCTCCACCACTCCCCCGAGGGTGTCCCCGTCCTTCTTCGCGGCGTCGATCTCGGCCACCATCCTCGCCGAGGTCTCCGGGTCGAAGCACCGGATCGGGTCGGCGTCCAGTGCCGGCACGTCCGCCGGGGTGGGGCGCGCGGCGTCGTCCGGCAGTTCCACCTCACCCACGGCCACCACCTGGGAGACCAGTTCGATCCCGGCGCTCTGCCGCAGCAGGGTTTCGGCCACGGTGGCGAGGGCAACCCGGGTGGCGGTCTCACGCGCTGAGGCCCGCTCGAGCACCGGGCGGGCCTCGTCGAAGCCGTACTTGATCATCCCGGTCAGGTCGGCGTGGCCGGGCCGGGGCCTGGTCAGCGGCCTGTTGCGGGCCACCTCGCGGGCGTCGCCGGTCCCGGCGTCGACCTGCAGCAGCGCCGGATCGACAGGGTCGGCCGCCATCACGTGCTCCCACTTGGGCCACTCGCTGTTACCGATCTCGATCGCCACCGGTCCACCCTGGGTCCGGCCATGGCGCACCCCACCGAGCAGTCGCACCTCATCGGCCTCGAACGACATGCGCGCGCCCCGGCCGTACCCCAGCCGGCGCCGGGCCAGGCGGTCCTGGATCTGCGCGGTAGTCAGTTCCACCCCTGCCGGGATTCCCTCGATCACCCCGACGAGCGCCGGTCCGTGGGACTCGCCTGCGGTCAACCATCTGAGCATCCGTCCATCCTCCCACGCCGGGGCCGGCCCGATCACCCGCCGTCCGCGCTGTGGACCAGGCCGGTACCGGCTTCCCGACGGCACGGCGGATCGCCCCGGCACGATCGATGCGGTTGGATCGGGACATGGACGCCGAACTGGCCGAGATCCGGGACTTCCTGGCCGCACACGAGCCGTACCAGGATCTCCCCCCCGAACTGCTGGACGAACTGCCCCGGTCCCTGGAGGTGGCCTACTTCCGACGCGGAACGGTCGTGGTCGAGCTCGGAGCGGGGAACGATTACGTGCACATCCTGCGCTCCGGGGCCGTGGACATCCTGGACTCCCTGGGTGCCCTGGCCGATCGGGACGAGCCGGGCAGTTCGTTCGGGTTGTCCTCGGTGCTGACCGCCGGTCCCTCGCTCTACCGGATCGTGGCGGTGGAGGACTCGCTGTGCTACCTGCTGCCCGCCCGGGACTTCCGGCGGTTGATGGCGCGATCGGATGCGTTCGCCCAGTTCTTCATGCGCCAGCAGGTTGGCCGGCTGCGCGATACGGTTCCCACCGTCCACGTGCAGGACCCGGGCAGCGCATTGCTGCGGACCCGGATCAGTCAACTCGTGCACCGCGCCCCGGTCACCACCACCCCGACGGCCACCGTTGCCGAGGCCACCGATTTGATGGAGGCAGAAGGGGTCTCCGCGCTCCTGGTCACGGAGAAGCAGGACCTGGTCGGGATCTTCACCGACCGGGACGTGCGCTCGCGGGTGGTGGCCCGTGGCCTGCCGGTCTCCACCGCGGTCTCGACGGTGATGACGCCCGACCCGGTCACGATCCCCTCGGACCGGCTGGCGATGGAGGCGCTGGCGGAGTTGACCCTGCACGGCTTCCATCACCTCCCGGTGATCCACAACGGCGGGCTCCTCGGTGTCATCACCGCCGGGGACCTGATGCGCTTGGCCCGCGACAACCCCACCCTGCTACTGACCGAGATCACGAAGCAGACCTCGACGCGCGCCCTGGCGGCGGTGGTCTCGCGGCTGCCGCAGGTGGTCAGTTCCGCCACGAGTACGCACGCCGCGCCGGGTGATGTGTCGCGGCTGATCACCGCGGTGGCCGACGGCGTCACCCGCCGGTTGCTGCACCTGGCCGAATCCGACCTGGGCCCGCCCCCGATACGGTACTGCTGGGTGGTCCTGGGGTCCCAGGGCCGGATGGAGACCGGGTTGCACTCGGACCAGGACAACGCCCTGGTCCTGGCCCGCAGGCCGGACCGTGCCGAGAGCCGCTACTTCGCCGAACTGGCCGAGCGTGTGGTCGATGGCCTGGAAGCCAGTGGGTACCCGAGGTGCCCGGGCGACATCATGGCCACCAACCCCCGGTTCCGGGTTCCGGTGGACCAGTGGCGCAACTACCTCATTCACTGGATCGGGGATCCGGAGCCGCAGGCCCTGTTGCACGCCCAGATCTTCTTCGACATGCGCCCGGTGTCCGGCGATCGTTCCCTGTTCGAGCCGATCCGACAGGTCGAGCTCGAACGGGCCCCGCAATCCCGGCTCTTCCTGGCCCACCTCGCCCATGCCGCCCAGCGGACCAAGCCACCACTGGGATTCTTCCGCGAGTTCGTCCTGGAGCGCTCGGGGGAGCAGCGTGCCACCTTGGACATCAAGGCCGGCGCACTGGCGCCGATCACCCAGATCGCCCGGCTGTCCGCGCTGGCCTTGGGACGGCGTGCGCTGAGCACCGTGGACCGGTTGCAGGCCGCAGCCGGTACCCGAGTTCTCTCGGCGGACCACGCCGCGGATCTGGTCGATGCCCACGAGTTCGTCACCGCCCTGCGCACCAGGCACCAGGTCGAGCAGCATGCGCGCGGGCAGTCGCTGAACTCCCGGGTGCTGCCCGCGCAGTTGTCCCCGTTCGAACGACGCCACCTCAAGGGTGCCTTCGCCGTGGTGCGGCGCGTCCAGGCCACGCTCCCCTACCTGTACCGCACCGAGATGGTCTCCTAGATCATGGTCACCTGGTTCGCCGACTCCCTGCGTCGCCGCCGGGCCAGGGCCGCACAGGATGCACGCGGTCCCCTGGCGCGTTACTACCGCGAGCCGGCGCCCGCGGACTCCACCCCCGCCGGCGACCTCGCCGTGCTGGCCCTGGATCTGGAGTGCACGAGTCTGGACCTGGACTCCGCCGACATCCTCAGCATCGGTTGGGTGCCGGTGCAGGAGCGGCGCATCCTGCTCGGCCGCGGCCGCCGGGTGGTGGTCAACCCGGGCCGGGAGGTGGGGCCGAACGTGACCGTGCACGGCCTCACCGACGATGTGGTGGCCGCGGGAGCGCCGCTGCCGGAGGCGGTCGAACAGATGCTGCACGCATGCACCGGACGGGTCCTGGTAGCCCACCACGCCACCATCGAGACCACCCTGCTCTCCCGTGCGTGCGAACTGCTCTACGGCGCCCCGTTCGTGCCGCCGGTGATCGACACGCTCGCGCTGCAGCGCCGGATCCTGGGCTGGAACCGGGGCGATCAGGAGAACACGGGCCTGAATCTGGCGGCGGCGCGCGGGCGGTACGGGCTGCCCCGGTACGCCGCCCACGACGCCTTGACCGACGCGATCGCCTGCGCCGAGTTGTTCCTGGCCCAACTCTCCCACTGGGGCACCTCGGGCGGGCCGACGCTGCGGACGCTCAGGCTCCGCTGAGCCGTCGGCTTGCGGGCCGGTGCGCCGTCATGGCCCTTGTCTCCTCATCCGCCGAATACCGCGCCGCCCCAGACCAGGCCCACCACTGACCCGAGGACCATCCATGGTCCGAACGCCACCTGGGTCTTCCGGTCGGCCCGGGCGGTGACCAGCAACACCACGGCGAACAACCCCCCGAGCACGAACGCAGCGATCGTGCCGGTGAGTACCTCCTCCCAGCCGTACCAACCGAGCACCACGCCGAGCAGGCCGGCGAGCTTCACATCCCCCATCCCCATCCCGGAAGGAGAGATCAGCGCGAGCACCAGGTAGCCGGCGGCCAGTGCCGCACCGGCGAGGACGGAACGCCACAGGTCGGAGTAGTCCCCCTCCACGACACCAAGCACCGCGAAACAGCCCAGCGCGATCGGATAGGGCGGAGTGAGGAGGATGTCGGGCAACCGGTGCGCGGCCAGGTCCACCACCACCAGCAGGGAACAGGCCAGTGCCACTGTACCCAGCACGAGAAGCTCCAACACGCTATCAGCCCAGGAGGCCGCCCCGGCACCACCCAGCGTCGCCAACAGCGGGTGCAGCCCGCTGCGCAACCAGACCGACTCGGTCCGGGCCAGGGAGACCAGCCAGGGGGTGAGCGCCATCGCGGTCAGGCCGAACAGCCCGGCCACCCCGACGACCACCACCGGCCCCATCAGGACCGCTCCGCCAGTGCCCGCTCCAACGCAACGCGCATCACCTCGGTCGGGGCGCTGCGTCCGGTCATCAGGCGCACCTGTTCCACGCCCTGGTGCAGCAGCATCAGGTGTCCGCCGGCCACCGGCGCACCCCGCGCGGCCCACGCCCGCCCATCGCGGTCGGCCAGCCCTCGTACACCACGTCCAGCAGCACCTGCCCGGGATGCAGGTCGGCCTCGACGATCAACGGGACCAGGGAGTCTGCTGCGCCCCGGGGTGCGGTACTGACCACCGCGTCGGCGCGCAGCAGCGCCTCGTCGGCCCTGGGTGTGCCCCAGGTGAGCAACGACGGCGACACCCCCATCCGTGCCGCGGCCCGCACCACGGCGCCTGCGCGCCCGGGTGAGCGCACCACCACCGCAGGGGAGGTGATTCCCAGCTGGCCCAGCGCCGCCAACGCTGCACTCGCAGTGGCTCCCCCACCCAGGATCACCCCGGTACGCGGCTGCCACTGTGTGGGCGCCACCTCTGTCAGTGCGGTCACGATGCCGTATACGTCGGTGTTCGTTCCTACCCGGACCCCGCCACCGGGGAACAGCACGGTGTTGACCGCCCCGACCACCTCGGCGAGCGGCTCGATGTGATCCACCGAGCGCAGCGCCACCTGCTTCAGGGGCATCGTCACCGACAGCCCGGCCCAGCTGGGATCGAGCCCGGTAAGGAAAGCGGTGAACCGATCCTCGGTCACGTCGTGCCGCTCATACGTCCAGTGGGTCAGGCCCAGTTCGGCATAGGCGGCCCGGTGCAGCACCGGTGAGAGCGAGTGCGCCACCGGATGGCCGAGCACCGCTGCGCGGCGCGGGTCGGGCATTGCTCAGTCCTCGCCGTCCTCGTCCTCGTCCCCGTCCTGCTGGGCGAGCCACTCCCGGTACAACTCCTGGTTATGCCGGTGCTCGTCGATGTCGTCGGTGAACCGGGTCTCGCCGGTGTTGGGGTTGACGGTGACGAAGTAGCACCAGTCACCCTCCGGCGGGTTCAGCACAGCGTCGATAGCCGGTTCGCCCGGTGCACCGATCGGGGTGGGGGGCAGGCCCGCCACGCGACGGGTGTTGTAGGGGTGGTCCTCCTGCCACTCACTGCGGGTGATCTCCCAGGCCGGCTTGTTCAGACCGTAGGCGTAGGTGGTGTCCATCCCCAGGGTGCCGTCACCGGAGCAGCCGGCCAGGCGGTTCTCGACCACGCGGGCCACTTGGCCCCAGTGCTCCGGGTTGTTCACCTCCAGTTCCAGGATGGAGGCAATGATCAGGGTGTCCTGCCACTCGTCCTCGGGGACCTCCCGCTCCTCCAGCTGGCGCACGGTCAGGTCAACCATCTGCTGCAGCAGTTCCGCCGGCTCGGTGTCGGTCTCCACGGTGTAGGTGGACGCGAACAGCCAACCCTCGATCTCACCCTCGGCCGCATCCGGGAGTTCGGAGGCTGCGAACTCCTCGGCGGCGGCCTCCACATCCTCCAGCGGCACCTCCAGCCGGGCGGCGACACGTTCGTAGATCTGGGTTGCCCGCCAGCCCTCCGGGATGGTCACGGTCAGGTCCGCGCGACTGCCGGGGTCCAGCAGTGCCTGCACCGCATCGACCGCGGCCATCTCCTCGCGCATGGTGTAGGTGCCGGCCTGGATCTGGACGGCCTGGGGGTTGTTGTTGTACGCCTCAGTGAAGGCGCCGACGGTGGCCACCACGTTGGCCTCCACGAGTGTGCGCCCGATGTCGGTGCCAGTGTCGCCGGTGTTCACCACGACCTCGACCTCGCCGGATCCCGGACCGGGGAAGTCGGTCACCTCCGGCTCCTCCGGAGACCCCTGGAACAGGGGGCGGATCAACACGAACGCACCGCCCAACAGCAGCGCGATCGATGCGACCATCACCACGAAGGTAATAGCGTTGCGCCGCCGCTGGGCCCGGCGCTTCGCGGCACGCTCCCGACTGGCCCGGCGGTGCCCGGTGGATGTCTCGGCAGCGGGGGTCTCCTCGGTGCCGAATTGTTCATCGAACAAGTCGGTCACGTCCGCGCCTCCTCATCGACCGGTGGATCCTCACACACCTTAACGACTTCACCGACCTCCCGACCGCCACGCATGGCGTCCAGGGCGCTCTGCAGGATCACAGTGGCCGCGACCTGGTCCACCACCTTGCGGTGTTGCTTCTGACGTCGCCCGGCGCTGTGAAGTTGGGCGTGCGCGGTGACGGTGCTCAACCGCTCGTCGACCAGGCGCACCGGTACGGGGGCGATCGCGGCTGCAACCCGTGCGGCGTACGTCCGGGCATCCCGGGCCGCAGTTCCCTCCCGACCCGACATGTGCAGGGGCAGGCCGACCACGACCTCGATCACCCCGGCCTGGGCGACCTGCTGCGCGATCGCGGCCACGCCGTCGTCGTCCCGGGCCCGTACCAGGGTTCGGTCGGGCGTGGCGAGCAAGCCCTCGGGGTCCGACAACGCCAGGCCCACCCGGACCTTGCCGGCGTCCACGCCGAGACGCACGCCGGTGCGCACCGGGGCCGGATGGTCTGGCGTCTCAGGCATCATCACCGCCCAGATCGCTGATCAGTGCGGACAGTGCGGCGCCTACCGCCCCCGGGTCGGTACCGCCACCCTGGGCGATCTCATCCTTACCGCCGCCACCGCCGCCGAGCACCCGGGCCGCGGTACGCACCAGGGCGCCGGCCTTGACGCCGGCAGCACGGGCCGGCCCCGTGGTGGCCACCACGATGACCGGACGGTCGTTGCTGACCCCGGCCAGCGCCACGACCGCCGGGGTGTCGGCGCCCAGCCGCTCGCGCACGTCGAGGACCAGCGAGCGCAGTGCGTCGGTACCGGAGATCTGTCCGGTGTCGGCGGCGACCACCTGCACCGTACCGACCTTCCGGGCGCGTCCGGCCAGTTCCCCGGCCCCGGCCAGCAACTGGGCCGAACGCATCTTGTCCAGTTCCCGTTCGCTCTCCTTGAGCTTGCCCAGCAGGCCCGAGATCCGCTCGGGCAGCTCCTCCGGCCGTGACCCGACCAATTGCGTGAGCTGGCCCAGCAGCACGCGCTCCTTGGCTCCCTGGGCGTAGGCGCCGTAACCCACCAGGGCATCGACGCGACGGATCCCGGAGCCGATCGAGGACTCCCCGAGCAGGGTCACCTGCCCGACCTCGCCGGAGCGGCGCACGTGGGTGCCTCCGCACAGTTCCTTGGACCAGTCCCCGTCGATGGAGACCACCCGGACCCGGTCGCCGTACTTCTCCCCGAACAGCGCGATGGCCCCCTGGTCGCGCGCCTCGTCCTGGCTCATCACCTCGTCGGTGACGTCCAGGTCCTCGATCAGGCGCAGGTTGACCCGCTCCTCGATCTCGGAGACCACCGAAGCCGGTACTGCCGAGCCGTGCCGGAAGTCGAACCGCATCCGGGACGGGGCGTTCTCGGATCCGGCCTGGGTGGCCTGGGTGCCCAGGAACTCGTGCAGCGCCTTGTGCACCATGTGGGTGGCGGTGTGGGCCTGGGCGATCTGGCGGCGGCGCTCGGTGTCGATCGCGGCCACGCCGGTCTCGTCCAGCGCCAGGGTGCCCTCCAGCAACCGGCCACGGTGCACCGACAGCCCGGTGACCGGGCTCTGCACGTCGGCGACGTCGACGATCGATCCCGCCGCCGGAGAAGTTGATGGTGCCCTGGTCGGCGAGCTGACCGCCGGCCTCGGCGTAGAAGGGGGTACGGTCCAGCACCACCTCCACATCGGCCGGCGCCTGGGCCGAACGCACCGGTTCGCCGTCCACCAGCAGCCCGATCACACGGGCCTCGGCCACAGCGTCGGTGTACCCGAGGAACTGCACCGGTGCATCGAGCCGGCGAGCCAGGTCGGCGTAGGTGGCGACCTCGACCTGGCCGGTCTTCTTCGCCAAGGCATCGGCACGGGCGCGTTGGCGCTGCTGTGCCATCAGGTCGGCGAACCCGGCCTCGTCCACGCGGACACCCTGCTCGGCGGCCATCTCCAAGGTCAGGTCGATCGGGAAACCGTAGGTGTCGTGCAGTGCGAACGCCTGGTCTCCCGACAGTTCCGGGGTTCCCGAGCCGGATTCGGACCGTGCGCGCGACACCGCGGTGTCCAGGATGGTGGTCCCGGTAGTGAGTGTGCGCAGGAAGGCCTCCTCCTCGGCGTAGGCGACCTGACTGATCCGGTCGAAGTCCTGCGCCAATTCGGGGTAGGACGGGCTCATCGCGTCACGCGAGACCGGGAGCAGTTCGGGCAGCGCGGCCGTGTCCACACCGAGCAGCCGTGCGGCCCGCACGGCGCGGCGCACCAGGCGCCGCAGTACGTACCCACGGCCCTCGTTGCCCGGACGGACGCCGTCACCGATGACCATCAGGGCCGAACGCACGTGGTCGGCGATCACCCGCAGCCGCACGTCACTCTCGGGGTCGGCGCCGTAGCGCTTGCCGGAGATCTCCTCCATCCGGGAGATGACCGGGAAGACCTCGTCGATCTCGTACATGTTCTGTTTGCCCTGGAGCAGGTAGGCGATCCGTTCCAGGCCGGCGCCGGTGTCGATGGACTTCTGCTCCAACGTCCCGACCAGCGGGTAGTCCTTGCCGGTGCCCTCCCCCCGGATGAACTCATCGAAGACCAGGTTCCACACCTCGATGTAGCGGTCCTCGCCCTCGGTGCTGCCGGGCCAGACCGCCTGGGCACCACCGGCCGCCTCGGGACCGTACTCGGGGCCGCGGTCGTAATGCCACTCCGCGGTCGGACCGGCCGGCCCGCCGCCCTGTCCGGTGTCCCAGAAACTCTCCTGCTGGGGCAGGCGCACGATGCGGCCCGGGTCCAGGCCCAGACCCTTCGTGAGCACTTCCAAGGACTCGGCGTCCTGGTCCCACAACGTCACCCAGAGACGGTCCGCATCGAACCCGTAACCACCGGACGCGACCGAGCCGGTCAGCAGTTCCCAGGCAAGGTTGATCGCCCCTTCCTTGTGGTAGTCACCGAAGGAGAAGTTGCCGGGCATCTGGAAGAACGTGCCGTGCCGGGTGGTCCGGCCCACGTTCTCGATGTCATTGGTGCGCAGGCACTTCTGAACGCTGGCCACGCGCGGCCAGGGTGCCTTCTGGGTGCCCAGGATGTAGGGAATGAACGGCACCATCCCGGCGATCGTGAACAGGATCGACGGGTCGGGCGAGACCAGCGACGTGCTCGGCACGATCGCGTGGTCACGCTGCCGGAAGAACTCCAGCCAGCGGTTGCGGATCTCGGCGGTACGCATACGTCCTCGATGGGTGCTCTGGTTTGTCGATCGTCAGGGGGGATGGCCCGGCGTCAGAAGAAGGCGTCCTCGTCGTCGTCCCAGCCGCGGGGCTCCTCGGCCCGGGCGGAGCGACGGTGGGCCCGGGCGCGCTCCTGTTCTGCTTCGCTGGGCAGCAGGGCCGCAGACAGGGCCGCCTCGTTCTCGGCCATCGACTCACGCAGGGTGGTGACGGCCTCCTTGAGGTTGCGAGCCATTGAACTCACCGAGTCGGCGATGCCGGCGGGACTGACGGCGTGGGCAACCTCGCCGATCTGGCTGTTCACCTGCTGGACCTTGCGCAGCACCACCACCGAGGCCGCGACTCCCACTCCGATCCAGAAGAGGCGCTTCACGGCGTGCCCTTGCGGCCGAACATGGACCGGACCGCCAGGGAGAACGCGGCCACCTTGACCAGGGGAGCGCCGATGGTGGCGGCCACCAGGGAGGTCAGGGCCGAGACGTTCGTGCTCACCTCCGCGGCCGCGGTCGTGACGGTGTCCACCTTGCTCAACTGACTGTTGGTGGAGCGGATCGTCTCGGCGGTCTCATCGATGACCGGCAGTGTCTGGGTGGTGATGTTCCGGACCGAGAGGCGGGCCTCGTCCAGCACCCGCCCGAGTTTGAGGATCGGCACGGCCAGAAACCCCACCAACGCCACGAACGCCACGGCAGCGATCAGGCCGGCGATGTCTCCTACGGACATGACTCCTCCAATACTCACGATCCGGGCAACTGGTCAGACACTACCCGGGTTATAGACACCGGCGCCCCGGTACACGGCAAGGGCCATGAACCAGGGCGCCGGACAGATCGGGTGCCCGCGGGATCAGCGGGAGTAGTGCTCCACCACCAGTTGCACGTCGGCGGTGACCGGGACCTCGACCCGCTTGGGTCGGCGCACCAGTTCGAAACTGAGCTTCTCCAACTGCACGTCCAGGTAGGCCGGAACCTCGGGCAGCACGTCCCGATGGGCGCCGGCCGCGGCGACCTGGAACGGCACCATGGTCTGGCTGCGGGGCTTGACCTGCACCACCTGACCGGGCTTGACCCGGTAGGAGGGACGGTCCACCACCCTGCCGTCCACCAGGATGTGACGGTGCACCACAGCCTGACGGGCCTGGGCCATGGTGCGGCCGAACCCGGCGCGCAGCACCAGGGCGTCCAGACGCATCTCCAGCAACTCCACCAGGGACTCACCGGTCAGGGCCTGCTCGCGGCGTGCCTCCTCGAAGGCGCGGCGCATCTGAGCCTCACGCAGACCGTACTGGGCGCGCAGACGCTGCTTCTCCTTCAGTCGCACGGCGTAGTCGGACTCGGTCCGGCGGCGAGCGCGCCCGTGCTCACCCGGCGGGTAGGGTCGCTTCTCGAGTACTTGACCGCTTTGGGGGTCAGGGGAATACCCAGGGCCCGGGAGAGCCGGACCTGACGGCGGGTTTGGTTCTTGCTGGCCATGTGTGTTGTGTTCTTCCTGTCGTGTTCTCGTGACGTCACACCCGCGGATCCGCTGGCGGCGCGGGTGTGGGGCCGACTCTGAGCGGAAGGACACCGGCTGTCTCGGCCGGTCGATTCTCGCCGCTGCTGGCTAGGACCCCAGGTGTGCCCGGACTGGGCAACTTCCCTAGTTTAGCGCACCGTGGCACGCCGTTCGATCAGCCTCGGACGTGGTGGTGCTCACCCGGGCCGGCCGGTCGGCCCGGCGGCATCCCCCAGCGCGGGACCCGCCCACGGCCGTGCGATAGTGGCCCGCGTGAGGCAAGCACGGCCGGATCGACTCCCGCTGACCACCACGATCGCCTTCGGCCTGGTGGTCATCTGTGCCTTCGGTTCATGGCTGTACGGGTACGGGGTGCTACTGGAACCGATCCGCGTCGACACCGGGTGGAGCGAGTCGGTGCTGTCATCGGCCTACGGCATCGGCATGCTCGCGGTGGGGCTGGGCACCGTCACCGCCGGCCGGGTGGTGGACACCGTTGGGCCGCGCCCTGTCTTCGTGGTGTCCGCGGCCGGAGTGATCGCCGGCACCGCCCTCGTGGTCACCGCCCACACGCCCCTGGCCTTCGGTGCCGGGGCGGTCCTGACCCAGGGCTTCGTCGGCACTGCCGGCTACTACACCGTGGTGCACGCGACGATCGCCCGGCGGGTCCCGGCCGATCGGACCCGGGCGATCACCGTCAACACCATGTGGGGCGCCTTCGCCAGCCCGGTGTTCCTGCCGCTGCTGGGTTTCGTTGCCCAGGCTTGGGGTTGGCGAACCGCGATGGTGCTGTCCGGGGTGCTGGTCACGGGGAGTTTCCTGTTCGGGGCCGCGGTGAGCCCGTCGGGCACCGGGGTCTCCCGGGGCGAGGCGGGCACACTGCGGGCCGCTCTGCCGAATCGATCCGAGATGAGACGATGCGCCGCCTGCTGTACGTGGCGGTGTGCTCGGGAGTGGCCTCCTCGGTGCTGTTCCTCTACCAGGTCCCGGCGATGGTCTCCGCCGGTCTCGTCCTCGGCCTGGCGTCGGCGTTGGCCGGCCTGCGTGGCTTGTTCCAATTGCTCGGCAGGCTGCCACTGCCGTGGCTGGTGAACCGGTACGGCGCCCGGCAGGTGTTCCAGGTGGGCTTGGCGCTGGTGGGCGTCTCCTCCCTGCTGCTGCTGGTCTCGGGCAATGTGGTGGTGGCCGTGGCCTTCGCCGTCGTCGCCGGTGCCTCCGTCGGTGCCTCCTCGACCCTGGAGAGCATCTACTCGGCCCAGGTGGTGCAGGTGCGCCTGATCGGGTTGTTCCTGGGGTTGTACTCGATGATCTGGGGACTGGGTTCGGCCGTGGGCCCGGTCATCGCCGGGTTCGTGACCGAGGCCACCGGCACCCGGCTGCCGGTGTTCGTCGGTATCGCGATCATCGGGGTGCTGGGCGCGCTGTTCATCCCCCGCGACCCGGGTCGCACGGACCCCTGAGCGGGGCCGGGGCGCACCACCCGGCGGGATCGGTCCCGTTCACCCCGGTGCGATCGGACTAGGTGTCGGGAGCCTCCGGCTCGGTGCGGCCGAGCAAGGTCTCGATCCTCTCCAGGCGCTCGCTGATGGAGCGTTCGTACCCGCGGTCGCTGGGCCGGTAGTACCGCGCACCGCGCAACTCCTCCGGCAGGTACTCCTGGGCGGCGACCGCGTGCGGTTGGTCGTGGGCGTAGACGTAGTCGGCGCCGTGACCCAGGCGCTCCGCGCCGGCGTAGTGGGTGTCGCGCAGGTGCACCGGGACCGAACCGGACCGGCCGGCCCGCACATCGGCCAGCGCGGCGTCGATACTGCGGTAGGAGCGGTTGGACTTCGGGGCGGTGGCCACGTGCACCACCGCCTGGGCCAGGATGATGCGGGCCTCGGGCATCCCGATCATCGCCACCGCCTGAGCGGCGGCGACCGCGGTCTGCAGCGCGCTCGGGTCGGCCATGCCGACCTCCTCACTCGCCGCGATCACGATCCGCCGGGCGATGAAACGCGGATCCTCCCCGGCGTGGACCATCCGGGCGAGGTAGTGCAGCGCGGCATCGACGTCGGAGCCACGCATCGACTTGATCAGTGCCGAGGCCACGTCGTAGTGCTGGTCCCCGGCCCGGTCGTAGGCCACCGCGGCCACGTCGATGGCCCGTTCCACCGCGGACAGGTCGATCTCGGTCTGCCCGCCGGCGCTGGCGGTGCCCGCGGCGGCCTCGAGGATCGTCAGGCCCTTGCGCGCATCCGCACCGGCCAGCCGGCGCAGGTGCGCCCGGGCGTCGGCGGCCAGGCTGAACCGGCCCTTCAGACCACGCTCGTCGGCCAGGGCCCGGGTGAGTAACTCGTCGACGTGCTCGGGGGCGAGTGGGTGCAGGGTGAGCATCAACGACCGGGACAGCAGCGGGGAGATCACCGAGAAGCTCGGGTTCTCGGTGGTGGCCGCCACCAGGGTGACCCACCGGTTCTCCACCGCCGGCAGCAGCGCGTCCTGCTGGGTCTTGGAGAACCGGTGCACCTCGTCGACGAACAACACCGTCTCCACGCTGCCGGCCAGCCGGCGCCGGGAGTCATCGATCACCGCCCGTACGTCCTTGACCCCGGCGGTCACGGCGGAGAGTTCGACGAACCGCCGCCCACCGGCACGTGCCACCAGGTAGGCGATAGTGGTCTTTCCGGTACCGGGCGGACCCCAAAGAATCACCGACGACGGCGGCAGCGAGCCCGCCTCCGACGGCGTCACCAGGCGGTTCAGCGGGGCGCCCGGGGCCAGCAGGTGGTCCTGGCCGAGCACCTCATCGATTCCGGCGGGGCGCATTCGCACCGCCAGCGGTGCCCGGTCATCCACCCGGGGCACCCCGGCCTCATCGGTGCTGACTGAGTCGAACAGGTCCACGACCCAAGCCTAGGCCGCCCCGTGACGGCACCGGTCCCGCGCGCGCCCCGGCCGCCATAGAATCACATCGTGTTCGACCGACTGGGGCGGCTGGCAGCCCGCTATCCGCGCAGGATCGTCCTGGCGTGGTTCCTCCTCACGGCGTTCCTCTTCACCCTGACGATGACCGGCTTCGGTGGCCAGGGCCTGTTCGAGCGGCTGCACTCCGGGGAGCCGACCGTGCCGGGTTCGGAGAGCACCGAGGCCCGCGAACTCCTCGATGAGCACTCCCCCAGCGGCGAGGAGATCTCCCTGATCGTGCTGGGGTTGGATCTGGACAACCCCGACGGGGTGGCCGAGGCCGGCCGGGCCGCAGCGACGCTGAACTCCCGGTTGCTCAACATCGATGGGGTGGACGGCGTCCTCAGCCCGTTCGTGTTCCCCGGCGGGCTGTCCGATCCCCGGGCGGCGGCACTGACCTCGGCCGACGCCGACGGGTTCCTGCTGACAGTCACCCTGCAGGTCGCCTGGACCCCGAGGTGCACGACGCCGCGGTGGCCGAGGTCACCGACCTGTTGCGGGACTTCCCCGGGCGGGTCTCACCGGTGGCCTCCGGGATCGTGGCCAGCAGCGACCTGATGACCGAGGCGGTGATCTCCCAGATGGAGCGGGACCTGATCACCGGGGAGCTGGTCGCCCTGCCGGTCTCGCTGTTGATCATGGTGGTGGTCTTCGGTGGCTTCCTGGCCGCGGGGATGCCCCTGGCCGGCGCGCTCGCCTCCATCGCCGGCGGACTGGGAGCGCTGCTGGCGTTCAGCCACGTGATCGAGTTGGACTCGGTGGTGGTCAACGTGGTGACCATCCTGGGTCTGGGCCTGTCCATCGACTACGGCCTGCTGGTGGTCTCGCGCTTCCGGGAGGAACTCTTCCACGCCCATAGCGCCGAGCTGTCCGCCGCGGCCGCCGCGGCCGACGCCGTACCCGACCGCCGGCGACGGCGCCGCTCCACCGGGGGCGATGACGTGGTGCGGACCGCCGTCCGGGCCACGCTGAGGACTGCGGGCCGCACGGTGAGTTACTCGGCCCTGATCGTCGCGATCTCGATCCTGGGCCTGCTACTGCTGCGCCCGGACATCCTGCGCTCCCTGGGAGCGGCCGGCGTGGCGGTGGTGTTGATCGCCCTACTCACCGCCATCACGCTGGTGCCGGCCCTCCTGGTGCTCATGGGCCGGCGGATGCTGAAACCGCCCCTGCTGCGGCGCGTCCCCGGCCTGCGGCGGATCGTGGCGGGTCTGGGCGACGTGCCCCCGGCCGATGGGATGTTCTCCCGCCTGGCCGGACGGGTGCAACGCCGTCCGTGGCTGGTGCTGGTGCTGGTCTCGATGCTGCTGGTGCTGGCCGCCTCACCGCTGATGAACCTGCAGTTGCGCAACTCCACCACCGAGCTGCTGCCCAGCGACTCCGACCAGCGCGACTTCCTGACGATCGTGAACGAGGATTACCCGCTGGCCGCAGCGCCCCCACGATGGGGGTGCTGGTGGAGGGCACCGAGGCCGAGGCGGACGGCCTGGGTGACCGGATCACCGACATCCCCGAGGTCCTGGGCATCGACCCGGGCCAGCAGGTCGGCGCGGACTACGTGTTGCTCGGGGTGCGTGTGGATACCGACGACCCCGGTGGCCCCCTGGCCACGGACGTGGTCGAACAGATCCGGCAACTGCGCGAGAGCGAGCCGTCGCTGCCGACGTTCTGGGTCTACGGGGAGGGTGCCAACCAGGTTGACTTCACCCAGGCCCTGCTGGACGGGCTGCCCTACGCCGCCGCCGTGGTTGTCCTGGCCGTCTTCATCCTGCTGTTCCTGATGACCGGATCCCTGCTGATCCCGGCCAAGGCCCTGGTGGTGAACCTGCTCTCGCTGGCTGCCTCGCTGGGGATCACCACCTGGATCTTCGCCGAGGGGCATCTGGAGGGCCTGCTCAACTTCACCTCGGTGGGTGGGCTGGAGTCCTACGTGGTGGCGGTGGCAGTGGCGTTCGGGTTCGGCCTGGCGATGGACTACGAGGTGTTCCTGCTCGCCCGGATCAAGGAGATCTACGACGCCACCGGCGACAACGATCACGCGGTGAAGTACGGCCTGCAGCGGTCCGGGCGGATCATCACCTCCGCCGCACTGGTCATCATCGTGGTGTTCCTGGGGTTCGTGACCGGTGACCTGCTGGCCATCAAGCAGGCGGGCGTGGCCCTGGCCGTGACGGTCTTCATCGATGCCACGCTGGTCCGGATGCTGCTGGTGCCGGCCTCGATGACACTGCTGGGTCATTACAACTGGTGGGCGCCGCGCCCGATGCGCGCCCTGTACGCCCGGTTCGGCATCACGCACTGATCTCGCCGTGCCACCTCCAGGTGGACCGCGGCACCTCAGGTGCCCGCGGTTCCGTCGCGGTGCCTCGCCGCCTCAGGCGGCGACGTGCCGGGAGTCCAGCTCATGCCCGACGGCGTAGCCGATCCGGGCGTAGAGCGCCTTGGCCCGAAGGTTGTCGGCGTACACACCGAGGCTGACCCGCCCGAATCGGGCCACCCCGGCGCGGGTGATGGCGGCGGTCAGGGCACTGCCCAGGCCGGAGCCGCGCAGGTCCGGGCGGGTTCCGATGCCGCCCAGGTGCACCGCGCTCACCCAGTCGAAGGACCCGGCCACCGCGGCCAGTTCGGCGGCGCCCCGCCAGATGCCGAACCAGGTGCTCCCGGGCCGGTCCGGCCCGAAGTGGGTTCCGGGTAAAGCCACCGCCTGCACCGCGTGGATCTGCTCGAGGTGCCGGGGGATCTCCAGGGGCACCACCTGGTCCTCGAGGGGGTGCGCCGGTGGTACCTGCTCGGTCCACATCCAGTCCCAGCGCCCCCGGCGCGGCAGGTTCCACCGGTCACGGAGAGCGGCCGGCAGCAGGTCCCAAGCGCCCGGTGGCAGGGACACGCTCTGCGGCGCGAACCCGTGCAGCACCTCCTCGCTCCGGTTCGCCACCAACTCGGCCCACGCGCGCCGGGATCCCCGAGCGCCGTGATCGAGCGGGCCCGCCCCGGGTGGTGACCGGCCCGGGAAGCCATGCCCACCACCAGCGCACCCGTGGCGCACAGGAACCGGGCCTCGTGCCAGCGCCACCGGTCCCCGATCACGAACGGGTGCTGCGCCCACTGCGCGGGCAGGTCGGTCAGGGGTGGTGCGGGCGGGGTCGGGCTACCGCCCACCGCCTGCTCCAGCGGATGCGCCCTCGTCCCTGCCGCCGTCCCGATCCCCGTCGTCGCCACGCGCACCCGCCGGTGCCGGGCGGGCGTCCACGCCGGCCTCCTTGCGCTGCTGGGCGGTGATCGGTGCCGGCGCGTCGGTGAGGGGGTCGATCCCACCGCCGGACTTGGGGAAGGCGATCACGTCGCGGATCGACTCGCTACCGGCCAGCAGCGCCACCACCCGATCCCAGCCGAAGGCGATGCCGCCGTGCGGGGGCGCCCCGTAGGCGAACGCCTCGAGCAGGAACCGAACTTCTCGTTCGCCTCCTCCTCGGACAGGCCCATGATCGCAAAGACGCGCTCCTGCACCTCGCGCTGGTGGATCCGGATCGAGCCGCCCCCGATCTCGTGTCCGTTGCAGACCAGGTCGTAGGCGTGGGCCAGGGCTGCGCCCGGGTCGTCCTCGAGAGTCTCCAGGAACTCCGGCTTCGGTGCGGTAAAGGCGTGGTGCACCGCGGTCCAGGCACCGGTACCCACCGCCACGTCCCCGGCAGCGACGGCCTCACCGGCGGGTTCGAACACCGGAGCGTCCACCACCCACAGCAGCGACCACGCGTCGTGATCGATCAACCCGCACCGTTGCGCGATCTCCACCCGGGCCGCACCGAGCAGGGCCCGGGACGCCTTGACCGGTCCGGCGGCGAAGAAGATCGCGTCCCCGGGTGCGGCGCCCACGTGTGCGGCCAGGCCGTCCCGTTCGGTGTCGGAGAGGTTCTTGGCCACCGGGCCTCCGAGGGTGCCGTCGGTGCCAACCGTGACGTAGGCCAGGCCCTTGGCCCCGCGCTGGCGGGCCCACTCCTGCCAGGCATCGAACTGCCGGCGGGGCTGGTCGGCGCCACCGGGCATCACCACGGCGCCGACGTAGGGGGCCTGGAACACCCGGAAGGGAGTGTCGGTGAAGTACTCGGTGCACTCTGTCAGCTCGAGGTCGAAGCGCAGGTCCGGCTTGTCGGTGCCGTAGCGGGCCATCGCCTCGGCGTAGGTGATCCGCGGCAGCGGGGTGGTGATGGGCACGTCGATGAGCGCCCAGAGGGCAGTGACGATCCGTTCCGAGAGGGCGAGCACGTCCTCCTGGCTGACGAAGGCCATCTCGATGTCGAGTTGGGTGAACTCCGGCTGCCGGTCGGCGCGGAAGTCCTCATCCCGGTAACAGCGGGCGATCTGGTAGTAGCGCTCCATCCCGGCCACCATCAGCAGCTGCTTGAACAGTTGCGGGCTCTGAGGCAGCGCGTACCACGAGCCGGGCTGCAGCCGCGCCGGCACGAGGAAGTCCCGCGCCCCCTCGGGGGTGGACCGGGTCAGCGTGGGAGTCTCCACCTCGACGAAGTCGTGGGCGGCCAGCACATCCCGGGCCGCCGCGCCCGCCGCCGAGCGCAGCCGCAGCGCGCGCGCCGGGCCCGGGCGGCGCAGGTCCAGGTAGCGATGCTTCAGCCGCGCCTCCTCCCCCACCGCCGCGCTCTCCTCCAGTGCCGTGGAGACCTGGAATGGCAGCGCGGCTGCGGAGTTGAGGACGACGACGTCGGTCGCGGTGACCTCGATCTCACCCGTGGCCAGGGCCGGGTTCTCGTTGCCCGCCGGTCGCGCCCCGACGGTACCGGTCACCGAGAGCACGTACTCGCTCCGCAGGGGGTGGGCTACCTCCTCGTCCCGGATCACCACCTGCACGATGCCGCTGGCGTCGCGCAGATCGATGAACGCCACCCCGCCGTGGTCACGGCGACGATCCACCCACCCGGCCAAGGTCACGGGGAACCGGTGTCGGTGGTGCGCAGGGCACCTGCGGAGTGGGTGCGTAGCAACGGGTGGTCCTTCCTCATCGGTGCACCGGTCACGGCTTGACGCGGCGCACCGACGATCCTAGATCACCGCCGAGCCGGCTCGCCGTCCGGCCCGTGGCCCCTCCCGGGCGGCCTGCACCGCCTCGGCGTAGCGTGCCCCGATCTGCGCGGCGCGCCGGGCCGGCGCCAGGACGGCCTCATCCACCCGGGAACCCACCGCCCGGGTGAGGTCGCGCACGGCGCGAGCGCCCCGCCGTCGGGCTCCGATGCTGGTTGCGATCCGGGAGATCCCGGCGAGGAGCAGACCGCCGGCCAGGCCGGCCAGGAACAGTGCGGTGGGCCACGGGATCGCCGGCAGCACGGCGCCGTGCTGGCCGAGCGGAACCGGGCCGAGTCGGGGCGGTGGACCGGTGGGAATCTGCAGGTAGCCGGCCGCTGCCAGCACACCGAGCCACAACGCGCCGGCGGCCAGCACCGCCAGCAGCACCCAGTGCAGCAAGGAGACCGCCGGCCACCACCGGGCCGGCCGGGGTCGCGGGGTGCTGCGTACCACCACGGCGTCCAGGGTGTCGGTCAGCGCCTCAGCGGGCACCTGTGCTGCGGTGCGCAGGTAGGTGTACCAGGGCTCGTGCGCATCCTGGGCGAGGGTGCGTCCGATCCGTGACAGGGCCGCGTCCACCCGGGCCACCTCGACCGCCCCCGGGTCCGGGCGTGAGGTGACGGTGGTCACCGGTTCCTGCTCCTCGCTCCGGTCAGGCCCCCGGGGCATGATCTGCCTGGCCCGGTCCGGCTCGGTGGTGGGCAGGCGGAGCCTGCTGAGCGGGTCGGGTCGCAACCGCCGCAGCCAGCGGGTCAACGGCCACCCGGTGCGCGCCCGGGAGCGGTGCCGGAACGAACCCGCCACGGCCGCACCGACCCGGTCGACCCCGGCCGCCTGCGCCATGGCCGTGTGCACGTCGCGCATCTGGGCCGTGCTCAGTGATGCCGACGGCGGAGGCGGGTAGGCCCACGCGAGTTCGTCTGCGGCGGCGGTCACTTCGGCCGCCAGGCGGGCGTGCGCCGCCGTGCGGGCACCGGCGAAGTCGGTGACCACCTGCCGCAGCCGCGCCACGCCGGTTCCGGTGGTTGCGGAGGTGGCCAGCACGTGCGCCGGGGCGATCCCGTCCTTGGCCAGGCGTCGGTCCAGGTCCGCCAGCACCGCCTTGAGGTCTCCCGGGGTGAGCGTGTCGATCTGGTTCAACACCACCACCGTGACCTCAGCATGCTGTGCCATCGGGCGCAGGTACCGAGTGTGCACCACAGCGTCGGCGTACTTCTGGGGGTCCAGCACCCAGACCAGCACATCCACCGCCTCGATCAGCGCGTCGGCGATGCGGTGATGGTCAGTGTGGACCGAATCGACGTCCGGCAGGTCCAGCAGGATCAAGCCCTCGGCCAGGTCGGGCTCGTGCCGGCGTTGGTCCACCGCGAGCCAGTCCAGCAAGGCGGCCCCCTCGGCGTCGCCGGAGAAGACCCCCACCGCGGTGGCCGTGGTGGGCCGGCGGGCTCCCACGGTGGCCGCCTTGGTTCCGCTGACGGCGTTCACCAGCGAGGACTTGCCCGACCCGGTGGCGCCGGCGAAGGCGACGACCGTGTGCGCGGTGGACAGACCCTGCCGGGCCGCCACCCGCTCCAGCACCGCCCGGGCCTGCTGCACCGGGCCGGGTGTGGGCAGGGTGGCGGGGTCCAACCCCTCCACCAGGGCGGTGGCTTGCTCCAGTGCGCCGATACGCGACGTCAGGTCGTCGCGACCGCGCCTCACGTGTCCATCCTCGCGCGCACCTGCGCCACTGCCTCGGTGAGCCGGGCGCGGGCGTCTCGGGGCTGGTCCGTGGGCACAAGTTGGGTGAACCGGGCGACCTCGGCGGCCATCAGGTCCTCTACCCGCGCGAGCACATCAGTACGCGCGGCGGTGGTCAGCCGTCGCACGGCGTCGTCGCCGAAGACCGCCTCCAGGACCTTCTGGGCGACGACGGCGGTGCCACCGGCGACGGCCACCTCCCCTCCGGTCAGGCCGCCGGTGGAGGCGAAGACGAGCACCATCAGCGCCACTCCGACGCCGTTCACCCCGAAGGCCAGCAACCGGGCGGTGGTGCGCTTCCCGGCACCCTCGGAGCCGACCAGTTCGAGCAGGTGCCGCTGCCATGCGCGGATCTGCTCGGCGGCCCGCTCGGAGAAGTCCGCACTCGCCCGCCCGGGCAGGGCCCGGGCAACCAGATCACGTCCGGCGCCGTCCCTGGCCCATGCCGTGCGGGCCCGCTCGGCACTGGCATCGGCGTGGGCGGTGAGCAGTGCGTGCAGCCCGTCGGTGATCGCCACCTCGACCTGCTGCTCCGGCGGGGGCCTCCGGGTCACATAGGCACTGACCCGGTCCCGGGCGCGGCCGATCCGGGACTGCAGTTTCTGGAAGAATTCCCCGGCGCCGACCAGGTCCTGCCAGCGGGCCAGCACCTCCCCGCGCAGCATCGCGCCGTCGCTGAGGGCCTCGCGCACCGCATCGGTGCGGTAGGCCTGTGTGGCAAGGGTGTGTAGATGCTGGGCTGCGGCGTCCTGGTCGGTGAGTGCCTCGATCAGGGTCTCGGCCTGGCCCAGGGCGTGGCCGGTGGCCCCGGTGAGGGTGCGGCGCACCACCTCACCCCGGGCCTGGGCGTCCGCGCTCAATCCGTGCAGCCAGTCGCGCACCGGTTGCGCCGCGCCGGCCGGCAGCAGGCCCTGGCTCGTCAGGTCGGACTCGGGGATGTCGAACAGGGTCGCCTCGGCCAGGCCGTTGGCGCGGAGCATCCGGGTCAGGTCGGTGTGCACCTCCTGCCGCACCCGGGGCGGGATCCGGTCCAGCACCACCGCGATAACCACGTTGCGCTCGGCCGCCAGGTTGAGGAGTTCCCACGGCACCGCGTCGGCGTACCGGTGGGCTGTGGTCACGAACAGCCACAGGTCGGCCGCGGCGAGCAGTTGATGAGCGAGTTCCCGGTTCTGTTCGACCACCGAGTCCAGGTCGGGGGCGTCCAACAGCGCCAGACCCGCGGGCAGTGCCTCCGACGTCACCATCCGCAGGGCGGCGCGCCCCGGGGCTACGTCCTCGGAGCCGGGTTGTGCGGTGGTCCCTTCGCCGTGGGTGCGCACCAGGGTCGGAAGCACCCGGTTCCCGGCGAACCATTCCCGGTCCTGCGGGTGGTGGATCAGCACCGGGCTGCGGGTGGTAGGCCGCAGGGCTCCGGAGGCACTGACCGGGGCACCGATCAGGGAGTTGACCAGGGTGGACTTGCCCGCCCCTGTCGACCCGCCCACCACCGCCAGCAGCGGTGCGTCCACGTCCGCGTAACGAGGCAACAGGTAGTCGTCGATCTGATCCAGCAGCCGCGACCGGTCCCGGGTGGCCGCCGCACTGGTCGCGGTGGTCAGCGGAAACTCCGCGCGGGCGATCGACGCACGCAACTGTCCCAGCGCTGCCTCCATACTGCGATCATGCCAGCCGGGCGTCGTCGCGGCACACGCGTGCCGACCCGCTCGCCGGCCCTGCGATGTGGCCGCGCGAAGGCCGGTGAGGTTGCGCACACTGCCGGGGCAGGCGGAGCGCTGGACGATACAGTGGTGGCTTCTGGAGCGCACGAGCCGCGCACAGGCCCTCCGATGGCACCTTCGTGGCCATCGACCGTGGTGCGAGAAGCGCATCGGCGGCGTCGGGCCGAGGCGGACGCGGACCAACCGGGTCCGCACAGTTCCACCTCGTCTGCGATTGGACACCGCCATGCCTGACGCCCGCACCCCTGCCACGAACAGTTTCGCGGACCTGGGTCTTGCCCCGCACCTGCTCATCGCGATCACCGAGATGGGCTATCGCGAGCCGACCCAGATCCAGACCGCGGCCATCCCGCCGCTGCTGGCCGGACGCGACGTCACCGGTGTCGCCCAGACCGGGACCGGCAAGACCGCCGCCTTCGGCCTGCCCCTGCTGGCCGCCGTCGACCCCGACCTGGCGGGCGTGCAGGCCCTGGTGCTGACCCCCACACGGGAACTGGCGATCCAGGTGGCCGACGCCCTGACCCAGATGGCCTCGACCTCCCCCGGCCTGGACGTGCTTCCCATCTACGGCGGCGCCTCCTATGTCACCCAGCTCCGTGCCCTCAAGTCCGGCACACAGGTGGTGGTGGGCACCCCCGGCCGGGTGATCGATCTGGCCGAGCGCGGCAGCCTGGACCTGAGCGGGGTCTCCTATCTGGTGCTGGACGAGGCCGATGAGATGCTGCGGATGGGTTTCGCCGAGGACGTCGAGGTGATCCTCACCCACACCGGTACCGACACCCCGAAACAGGTCGCCCTGTTCTCCGCCACGATGCCCTCCGCGATCCGCAAGGTGGCCCGGGAGCACCTGAACAACCCGGTCGAACTGGCCACGTCCGCTCCGTCCTCCACCACCACCATGATCACACCCGACCTACGCCGTCGTGCCGTTCCGGCACAAGGTGGGGGCGCTGTCCCGGGTGCTGGCCACGACGGCGGCCGATGCCACCCTGGTCTTCGTGCGCACCCGCGACACCGCCGAGGAAGTCGCCCTGGAGCTGACCGCCCGCGGTACCCCCGCGGCGTCGATCAGTGGGGACGTGCCCCAGCGGGAACGCGAGCGGATCGTGCAACGACTGCGCAGCGGCGGCCTGGACGTGCTGATCGCCACCGACGTCGCCGCTCGTGGCCTCGATGTGGACCGGATCGGCCTGGTGGTCAACTTCGATGTGCCGCGCGAGGTCGAGGCCTACGTGCACCGGATCGGGCGCACCGGTCGGGCCGGACGCTCCGGTACCGCACTGACGTTCTTCACCCCGCGCGAGCGCAGCCGGCTGACCGCGATCGAGCGGGTCACCGGCAGTTCGCTGCAGGAGGTGGACATCCCCACTCCGGCCCAGGTGAGCAAGCACCGCGCCCAGCGCGTGCTGGCCGAACTGGGCGAGCGGATCGGCCGGGGCCGCCTGGACCTCTACCGCGAGCAGTTACAGGCCTACACCGACGACGGCGCGGTCGAACCCCTCGAGGTGGCGGCGGCACTGCTGGCACTGCAGGTGGGTGACGACGGCCCGGCCCCCCGCCAGGACCGCGCCGGAGGCGAGTCCGGTTCGGTCGGGGTGGCCGGCGGCGAGCGTTCCGGCACCGCTCGGCGCCAGGACACCGAGGCAGCATCGGCACACAGCGGCCGCGATGAGCGGCCGGCGCGTGCCAGGTTCGACTCCGCCCGTTCCGGGGCCGACCGGCCCATGACCCGGCGCACCCCCGGGCGCACCTCTCGGGGCACGGTCTACCGGGTTGCCGTCGGGCACACCCACGGCGCCCGTCCCGAGGCGATCGTCGGTGCGATCACGAACGAGGGCGGGTTGCGCGGATCCGACCTGGGCAAGATCGAGATCTTCTCCCGCTTCTCGCTCGTGGAGGTCAACGCACAGGTCACCGACGAGGCCTCTCGTCGCCTCGACCGCGCGGTCGTGGCCGGCCGGCCGATGCACTTTCGTCCCGACACCGGAGCACCCGGCGGCACCGGCGATCGGGGCGGCGCCCGGCCCCGTCGCGGGCATGACGCCGGCAGCGGACGGCGTGCGATGACGAAGCCGGCGAGGGCAGCCAAAGCCCCCACGGCCGCCAAGCAGGGCCGCAAGCCCCGGCACACCGCTGCGCGGACGCGCCCCGGCCGGCAGCGCTGACCACGGGCGGGTTCGGTGTGCGCGGCCGCGGGTTATGCCCGGCCGGCTGCGCCGGATCGGGCCCTGCGATCAGGCCGGAGCCGGTCCCGGCAGCACCCGGGGCCACAGGTCGTCAGCCGGCGGTGTCCACGCGGCGGCGTCGGCGGCGACCTGCTCCCCCGACCGGATGTCCTTGACCTCGGCGCGCTCGCGCTGGGTCCCGGCAGGGAACCACACGAACGGGATGCCCCGCCGGTCGGCGTACCGGATCTGCTTGCCGAACTTCGCCGCGCTGGGAGCCACCTCCGCCGGGATGCCACGGGCACGCAACCCTGCCGCGTCGGCGTTGCTGCGGGCACGCTCGTCCTCATCGGTGACCGCCACGAGCACGGCGGCCGGTACCGACCGGGTGGCGTGCATCAGGCCCGCTGAGAGGACCCTGGAGGTCAGCCGGGACACTCCGATGGACAGGCCCACCCCCGGATAGGTGCGCCGTCCGTCGGTGGCCAGGGAGTCATACCGGCCCCCGGAACAGATCGACCCGAGGTCCTCGTGCCCCACCAGCACCGTCTCGTAGACGGTCCCGGTGTAGTAGTCCAGGCCACGGGCGATCCGCAGATCGGCGGTGACCACGCCCGGCACCTCGGCCTCGGCGGCGTCGACGAGTGCGCGCAGTTGCCCCAGGCCCTCCTCCAGCAGGGGGTGGCTCACCCCGAGGTTGCGCACCCGGGCTTCCACCTCCGCGCCGGAGCCACTGATCCGGGCCAGTTCGAGGGCAGCCTCGGCCTGGGACCGGGTCAACCCGATCTGGTCGGTCAGCATGGCACGTACGCCGTCGTCGCCGATCTTGTCCAGTTTGTCGATGGTGCGCAGGGTGCCCTCGACGTCGGTGACCCCGACGCCCTCGTAGAACCCTTGGGAGACCTTGCGGTTGTTCACTCCGATGCGCACTGCCGGTAGGCCGTCGCCGGTGAGCGCGTTCAGCGCGTGCGCGGCCACCAGCACCGCCTCCACCTCGTAGTGGAAGGGCAGTTCATCGGCGCCGACCACATCGATATCGGCCTGCAGGAACTCCCGGTAGCGGCCCTCCTGGGGCCGCTCCCCGCGCCAGGCCTTCTGGATCTGGAAACGCTTGAACGGGAACTGCAACCGGGCGGCGTTCTCCACCACGTAGCGGGCCAGCGGCACCGTCAGGTCGAAGTGCAGGCCCAGCGTGCGGTCGTCGGTGGTGTCGGTCTCGTCCGCGTGCAGCCGCCGCAGCAGGTAGACCTCCTTCGACGTCTCGCCCTTGGCCACCAGCCGGTCCAGGGGCTCCACGGCCCGGGTCTCGATGCCGGCGTAGCCGTGCAGGCTGAACACGCGCCGCACGGTGGCGGTGATGTGTTCCTCCACGATGCGTTCGCCGGGGAGGCGTTCGGGGAATCCGGACAGTGGTGCGGGACGGGCCATGGGCACATTCTGGCACCGAAGCGGCCGGCCCCGACGCATCGGCCGCATCGTGGGCCGTGCCCGGAACCGGCGGTACCGGCACGCACCGTGCTTTGTGACCATCCCGTGACCCATAAGAGCGCTAGTGGCGGCCGCAGATATGGCAGCGTCTATCTAGACTGGTGTGCGCTCAGCAAGCGCCAGCACCGACGCACTACAGGAGGAACCGGGCTTGAGCCCCAGCAAACGAGAGCGCGAACGGGCGCGCCAGTTGCACGACAAGCGCCTCGGTCGCCAGCAACGGGCCAAAGTCCGGCGTCAGCGCACCATCGCAATCGTGGTGGTGGGCACCCTGGTGCTGTCCGGTCTGGTCATCGCTCTGCTTACCTATGGCTTCGGTGGTGACGACTCCGATCAGGCCGAGACCCCGACCGACCCCGGCGCGCAGACCGATCCGATCGATGAAGCCGACCAGGACGCGCCACCGGCCGATCCCGAGCCCCTGGCGAGCATCGACGCCCCCCAGTACGACGCCGCGCCGGACGCCTCGCTGGCCGAGGACCGGACCTGGCAGGCCACCATCGATACCAGTGTGGGCACGGTCCAACTCGAACTCGACGGTGCTGCGGCACCCCAGGCGGTGGCCAACTTCGTGCACCTGGCATCGGACGGGTACTTCGACGGCACCGCCTGCCACCGGCTGCTGCCCGAGTCCCTCCTGCAGTGCGGTGACCCCACCGCAACCGGAACGGGTGGGCCCGGGTACAGCTTCGGCCCCATCGAGAACGCACCCGAGGACGACGTCTATCCCGCCGGTACCGTGGCGATGGCCCGCGTGGGCGGGGATGGGGAGTCCATGGGCTCCCAGTTCTTCCTCGTCTTCGCCGACGTGCCGCTGCCGGCCGACGACGCCGGTGGGTACAGCGTGTTCGGTACTGTCACCGAAGGTCTGGATCTCCTTGCCGAGGTCGGGGCCGCCGGACTCGGGACCGAGGGCGAACGACCTGCGATCGACGTGATCATCGAGAATGTGGAGATCCAATGAGTGCACCGGAGCACCCCAGCACCCCCGAGGCGCAGCCCGAGCCCTTGGGAACCACACACGACGGAGCAGATCAGGTGATCCACGATGCCGACGCCGTCAGCGCACCGGCTGATGGAGGCGATGTAGCCGCAGCCACCGAGCAGGACACAGGCGCCGAAGCGGGCGCAGCCACGGACGAGGCTGACGGCACCGAGGACGCAGGAGCCGAGCCGGTTGCGGCCGAGGAGTCGCCCGCGCGAGAGCCAAGGCCGACGCCCAAGCCGAGTTCGGTACCCAAGCCGAGCATGCTCGCCCGGCCCCGCCCCGGTGGTCCGCCCGCACCGGTGGCTGCGGCCGCTCCGAGCCCGCCTGCCGCTCGGGCCACTGCCGCGCAGCCCGGCGGTGCCGAGGCACCGATGGACCCCGAGCAGGTCGCGGCGGCCGCGGAGTTCGGCAGGATCGACGACGATGGCACCGTCTACGTCAAGGAACCCTCAGGTGACCGGGTGGTGGGCCAGTACCCCGGAGTCTCCGCCGAGGAGGCCATGGCACTGTACATCCGCCGGTACCTGGACCTGAAGGCTCAGGTGGACCTGTTCGCCGCACGGTTGGGTCAACTCGGGGCCAAGGACCTGGATGCGACGCTGGCCACCCTGGGTGAGGCCATTGCCGAACCCGCTGTGGTGGGCGATCTGCAGGCCCTCCGCGACCAGGTGGCCGCCCTGGAGGCCCAGGCCCAACTGCGCAAGGCCGAACTGGCCGCCGACCGTGCCGCAGCCAAGGAGAAGGCGCTGGCCGAACGCAACACCATCGTGGAGCGGGCGGAGAAGATCGCCGAGCGCGACCCGGCCCGCATCCAGTGGCGCCAGGACGGGCAGCGACTGCGGGACCTGCTCGAGCAGTGGAAGCAGGCCCAGCGTTCGGGGCCACGACTGGACCGTGGCACCGAGGACGCGCTCTGGAAGCGCTTCTCCGCAGCCCGCACCCATTTCGACCGGGTGCGGCGCCAGTACTTCGCCGAACTCGACCGCGTCCACGCCGAGGTCAAGGCCACCAAGGAGAAACTGATCGCCCGCGCCGAGGCGATGAACACCTCGACCGACTGGGGCGGCACCTCAGCCGCCTACCGTGAGTTGATGGAGGAGTGGAAGCGCGCCGGCCGTGCCTCCCGTAAGGACGACGACGCCCTGTGGGCACGGTTCCGCGCCGCGCAGGACGTGTTCTTCGAGGCCAGGCAGGCCGCGAACAACGCGATCGACGCCGAGTACGGCGAGAACCTGAAGGTCAAGGAACAGCTGCTCAGCGAGGCCGAGGCCCTGGTGCCGGTGCGCGACCTGGACCGGGCCAAGGCGGCACTGCGCGACATCCAGGACCGCTGGGAGGCCGCCGGCAAGGTGCCCCGCGCCGATATCGGCCGGGTCGAAGGGCGCCTCCGGGCGGTGGAGCAGGCGATCCGGGACGTGGAACAGGCGCAGTGGCGCAAGTCGAACCCGAGGGTGCGGGCCCGTGCCGAAGGCGCCGCGGCCCAGTTGGAGGCGGCGATCGAGGGCCTGGAGAAGGACCTGGCCCGGGCCGAGGCGAGCGGCGACGAGAAGGCGATCACCAAGGCCTCCGATGCTCTGGCCGCCCGGAAGGCCTGGCTCGAACAGGTACTGCAGGCCGCCGACGACGCCCGCTGAGACTGCGCCGCTGAGAGGGTGCACCGGCAGCGGCGACACAGTTCGGCGACGACGGCCGGTGTGGGTGCTGACCGGACCCACCCGCCGGCGAACCGGTTCAGGTTTCCTCGACGCTGCGTCCGGTGAGCACCTCGCGGGGCGTGCGCACCGGCGGGACAACGCGCTCGCCCTCGGCACCCTGTGGCTTCTTGGCAGGCTTGTCCTGGTCCGCCTTGGCGCCAGAGGACACCTTCGCCGGAGGTGGATCGGGCGACTCCGGCCGCTCCGGCGCCTCAGCCCCGGTGCTTGCGCGTTGCGGCGGACCGGCCGGTTTGGTTCCGGTGAGACGGAACACGTCGAAGACACCGTCGATCTGGTTCACCGCGCGCAGGACGTGGCCCAGGTGTGACGGCTCGGCCATCTCGAACACGAACTTCAGGATCGCCACCCGGTCCTGGGAGGTCGTCACGTTCGCCGAGAGGATGTTCACGTGATTGTCCGAGAGCACCTTGGTCACGTCGGAGAGCAGGGCGCTGCGGTCCAGTGCCTCCACCTGGATCTGCACCAGGAAGACACTCTGGGCCGAGGGTGACCACTCCACCGCCACGATCCGGTCCGGTTGATCGCGCAAGCCCTCCAGGTTGCCGCAGTCCTCACGATGCACCGAGACCCCCGAGCCGCGGGTGATGAACCCGACGATCGGGTCGCCCGGCACCGGCGTACAGCAGCGCGCCAGCTTGGTCCAGACATCGGCGTCGTCCATACCGGCCACGATGATGCCGGACTCCCCGGTGCGGGATCGCGTCCTGGCCGCCCCCGGGCGGGCGACCTCGGCCATATCCTCCTCAGCACCGTCCTCACCGCCCAGACCCGCCACCAGTTTGCGCACCACGGTGCTGGCGGAGATGTTCCCCTCCCCCACCGCCGCGTACAACGCGGAGACATCCTGGTACTGCATCTCATCGGCCAGGACGATCAGTGTGTCGTGGCTGAGCATGCGCTGGATGGGCAGGTTCTGCTTGCGCAGGGCGCGGGCGATCGCGCCCTTACCCTGTTCGATCGCCTCCTCGCGGCGCTCCTTGGTGAACCACTGGCGGATCTTGTTGCGGGCACGGGGGCTCTTGACGAAACCCAGCCAGTCCCGGCTCGGGCCGGGGCCCTCGGCCCGGGAGGTGAAGACCTCCACGGTGTCGCCGTGCTCCAGCCCGGACTCCAGCGGCACCAACCGCCCGTTCACACGGGCGCCAACCGTGCGGTGACCCACCTCGGTGTGTACCGCGTAGGCGAAGTCGACCGGCGTGGACCCGGACGGGAGCGCCAGCACGTCCCCCTTGGGGGTGAACACGTACACCTCGGTTCCCGACATCTCGAACCGCAGGGAGTCCAGGAACTCACCGGGATCAGCGGTCTCGCGCTGCCAGTCCACCAACTGGCGCAGCCACGGCATCTCGTCGGCCTCGTCGCTGCGCCTGCCCGCACTGCGCGCAGCCTGCTTGTACTTCCAGTGCGCGGCCACGCCGTACTCGGCCCGGCGGTGCATGTCATAACTGCGGATCTGGATCTCCACCGGCTTGCCCGTGGGGCCGATCACCGTGGTGTGCAGGGACTGGTACATGTTGAACTTCGGCATCGCGATGTAGTCCTTGAACCGCCCCGGCACCGGGTTCCAGCGCGCGTGCAGCGCACCCAGCACCGCATAGCAGTCCCGCACCGACTCCACCAGCACCCGCACCCCGACCAGGTCATAGATATCGGCGAAGTCACGCCCACGCACGATCATCTTCTGATAGATCGAGTAGTAGTGCTTCGGCCGCCCGGTGACCGTGGCTTTGATCTTCGCCGCCTTGAGGTCATCGATCACCTGGGTGCGGACCTTGTTCAGGAACTCCTCGCGTGCCGGCGCGCGCTCGGCCACCAGGTGCACGATCTCCTCGTACACCTTCGGGTAGAGGGTGGCGAAGGACAGGTCCTCCAACTCCCACTTGATGGTGTTCATGCCCAGCCGGTGGGCCAGCGGGGCGTAGATCTCGATCGTCTCGCGGGCCTTGCGGGCCGCGGACTTGGCCGAGACGTGTTTCCACGTCCGGGCGTTGTGCAGACGGTCAGCGAGCTTGATCATCAGCACCCGGATGTCTCGCGCCATCGCGATCACCATCGCGCACCGTCTCGGCCTGGGCGGCCTCGCCGTAGGAGACGCGGTCCAGTTTCGTGACGCCGTCGACCAGGAGCGCGAGTTCGTCGCCGAACTCCTCCCGCAACTGCTCCAGGCTGTAGCTGGTGTCCTCCACCGTGTCGTGCAGCAGCGCGGCGGCCAGCGTGGGCGGGGTCAGCCCCAGCTCGGCCAGGATCGTGGCCACCGCTACCGGGTGGGTGATGTAGGGGTCCCCGCTCTTGCGCGACTGGCCCTCGTGGGAGCGGGCGGCAACCTGGTAGGCGCGCTCGATCAGGGACAGATCCGCTTTGGGATGGTTGGACCGCACCACGGCCAGCAGCGGCTCCAGCGCCTTCGGGGTGGTGGTGGTCCGGGCACCGAACCTGCCCAGCGCAGATCGCACACGCGATCCGGGCACCACCGGGTCCGCCGGGGCGGGGGTGGTGGTGCTCACCGGGGTGCGTTCATCCATCTACCCATGGTACGCAACCTTGCGCCGATTGAGCCCGCCTCAGTCCGTCAGCAGCGCGTGCACCGGCCAGTCGGTCAGATTGCCCCGGCCACCTAGTTCCGCCAACTCCAGCAGAACCGCGATGCCCTGGACCCGAGCGCCGATACGCTCGAGCAACTGTGCCGCGGCCCGCGCGGTGCCACCGGTGGCGAGCACGTCGTCGAGCAGCGCGACCCGCTGCCCGGACCGGATCCCGACGCCGGAGACCTCCAGTTCGGCGCTGCCGTACTCCAGGTCATAACGCTGCTGGTGCACCGGTGGGGGCAGTTTGCCGGCCTTGCGTACCGCGAGCACGCCGGTGCCGAGGACCGCCGCCAGCGGGGCGGCGAGCAGGAACCCGCGCGCCTCGATCCCGGCCACCACATCGACCTGTCCGTCGAAGAAGCCGGCGAAGGCCTCGATCACCGAGCCGAATGCCTTCGCGTCGGCCAGCAGCGGCGTGATGTCGCGGAACAGCACGCCGGGCTCAGGGTAATCCGGTACCTGGCGCAACCCAGCACGGATCGAGGCCGCCAGGGCATCGGGGCTCACCCGCGCCCCCGAGGTTTGCGGCGCCTGGGCTGGGCTGCCTGGCCAAGGTGCTCCCCCGCGACCAGGCCACCGGCCCGGGCCGCGGTCAGTGAGGAGTCCACGCTTGTGCCCTCGGCCTCGGCCTGGGCGACTCGACGCTCCCGGAGTTCCAGGACCTTGGCTGTGTGCTTGCGCACGGCCGGGTCGCGCTCGCGCAGCGCCACCTCGATGGGCGTGGCGATGAAGATCGAGGAGACCGTGGAGGCGGCCAACCCGATGAACAGGGCCAGCGCGATGTCACGCAACGTTCCGGCACCCATCAGGAAGGCGCCCACGAACAGGATCCCACCCACCGGCAGCAGACCCACGATCGAGGTGTTGATGGAACGGACCAGGGTCTGGTTCACCGCCAGGTTCGCGGCCTCGGCGTAGGTGTACTTGGTCTGCTCGGAGTACAGCGTGGTGTTCTCCCGGACCTTGTCGAAAACCACCACCGTGTCGTAGAGCGAGTAACTCAGGATGGTCAGGAACCCGATCATCGAGGCCGGGGTCACCTCGAAGCCCACCAGGGCGTAGATGCCCACGGTGACCAGCAGGTCGTGGACCAGTGCGGTCAGGGCGGCGACCGCCATCTTCCAGTGCCGGAAGTAGGCCGCCATCACCACCGCCACCAGGACCAGGAAGATCAGCATGCCCTGCAACGCCTTGGCGGTCACGTCCTGACCCCAGGTGGGTCCCACGAACGAACTGGTCACGTCATTGACCGGCACCTCATAGGCCTCGGCGAGCAGTTCGCGCAACCGGGTCGTCTCGGCGTCATCGAGTTGCTCGGTCTGGACGCGGATGGTGTCGGAACCGATGTTGGAGACACGCGGTACCTGGCCGGAATCCATCTCCGCGACCGCATCATGGGCGGGTTGCTGGTCGGTGATCTGGGTCCCGGAGACGGTGAACTCCGAACCACCCCGGAATTCGATTCCCGGGTTCAACCCGCGGATGCCCAGCACCAACAGCGAGGCCACGATCAGGATCAGACCGATACTCAACCACCGGCGCCGGTTCTGCACGATCGGGAAGGACTTCTTCCCGGTGTACAACTCATTGCCCAACTCGGAGAACTTCCTCATCGGTCCTCACCTTCGCTCGTGGTGGCCGAATCCGGATCCTCGGGTTCAGCGCCGATGGGCTCGTCCGCGCTCGCCGAGGCACGTGCGGAGACCGCTGCCAGGGCCTCGGCCCGGCGTCGTTCGGCGATGGTCCCCTGACCGGCCGCGGCGTTGTCCTTGATGGCCTCACGCTCCGCGCGGGAGCGGATCTGGCCCCGGCCACGGTAGGCCGAGACGACCGCACCCAGATGCTCGGGATCGAGCCCGGAGATCTTCGAACCCTCCTGGAAGAAGCGGGTGCGGACGAGCACCTTCATGAACGGGTGGGTGAAGAAGACGAACACGAGCAGGTCGATCAGGGTGATCAGGCCCAGCATGACCGCGAAGCCGCGGACCCCGCCCACGGCCACGAAGTACAGCACCACCGCACCCATCAGGTTCACCGCATCGGAGGCCACGATGGTGCGCCGGGCACGTTTCCAACCCTGATCGACCGCGTCCTCCAGGCGTCTGCCCTCTCGGACCTCGTCCCGGATGCGTTCGAAGTACACGATGAAGGAATCGGCGATGATCCCGATCGCCACGATCAACCCGGCAACGCCGGCCAGCGACAGGCGGTAACCCATCTGCCATGACATCAGCGCGACCACCAGGTAGGTCAGGCTGCCGCCGAGTACCAGGCTGGCCAGGGAGATGATCGCCAGCGCCCGGTACTGGATCAGGGCGTAGACCACCACCAGGCCCAGCCCGATCAGACCGGCAAGCAGCCCTCGCTGCAACTGCTCTGAACCCAGGGTGGCCGAGATCTGCTCCTCGCTCTGCACCTCGAACTCGATCGGCAGTGCCCCGAAGTTGAGCTGGCTGGCCAGGCGCTGGGCCGATTCCCGGGTCAGGTTGCCGCTGATCTCAGCCGAACCGCCCGGGATCGGGTTCTGCACGGTGGGTGCCATCAGCACCAGACCATCCAGGACCATCGCGAAGCGGTGGGTTCCGGACTGGACGTACTGCGGCTGGGAGATGCGCTGGGTGACCTCCAGGAACGTGGCCGCACCCTCGCTGTTGAACTGCATCGACACCGCGTACTCGTTGGTCACCACGCCACCCTCGGTGACGCGGAAGCCCGAACTGGCGCTCTCGATGTCGGTACCGGGGATCTCCATCGGCCCCAGGATGAACTTGGAGGTGCCATCCACCGAGCAGGCGACCAGGGCGGCATCGGGATCGTCCCCGCCCCCACCGACCAGGTTCTCCGGGTCGGTGCAGTCCAGGGTGTAGTAGTCGAACAGGATTTGCTCGGTCACCCACGCCTGGTCGGAGGCATCGGTCGGGGTTGACTCCGGGGTATCGGAGAGTTCACCGTCACCGTCCAGGTCCGCAGCCGCGAAAGCCGCTTCCTCGATCTCCTCTCGGGTCGGCGGTGTCGGTGCGGCCTCCTCCTCGGCCCCCTCCCCCACGCTCTCGTCCTCGGTGCCCTGGTCCTCCGTGGTGGCCGCCACGACGCCACCGGTGGCGCCATCGGCGCCGGTGTCCTCGGTGCCCTGCTCCTCCTCGACGCCGTCGGACCCGGTGAGGTCCTCCAGGTCCAGGTCCTCGGGGTCGAGATCCCCCAGGTCCAGGTCCTCGGGGTCGAGATCCCCCAGGTCCAGGTCCTCGGGAGCCTGGGTCAGCATGTCCGGGTCGATCGGTCCGGGGCCGGTCTCGGCCAGGAAGGACCGGAACCGCATCTGCGCACTCTGGCGCACCAGGTTCAGCGTCTCCTCGGTCGGCTCCCCGGGCAGCCCGACCACGATGTTGGAGCCACCCTGGCTGGAGATCTCCGCCTCGGCCACACCCGAGGAGTCCACCCGCTGGCGAATGATCTCGATGGCCTGGCCGACCTGCTCCTCGGTGATCTCGGCGGCGTCATCGGTGCGCGGGGTCAGGATGATCTGCGTGCCGCCCTCCAGGTCCAGCGCAAGGTTGGGCCGCCATGTCGCGTCACTGAGCACGGTGCCGGCGGTGAGGGTGCCGAACAGCATGCCGAACACGATGAAGAACATCACCAGCGTGCGCACCGGGCGCACGGCTGAGGGAGTTGGTTTCGCCACGAACGTCGTCTTCTTCCCGTCCGGCACCCGCGGTACCGGTGTCAGCGGCCCGGTGGCGGGCCGAGTGGATCAGTCCTTCTTGTCGTCCCGGTACGGGCGGCGCACCTGGTCCTCGGACAGGAATCCGTCCGGGGTCGAGGTCCCGGTGCCGCCCGCATCGGACTCGGTGGCTTCCGCTTCCGATGCGGTGGTCTCATCATCGGCGCTGGCGTACTCGGTTGCCGGGTCGACCTTCTTGCCGATCGCCGGGAGATACCAGCGCGAGGGGACCCCGGGGGTCGACTCGATCGTGACCACGTTGCCATCGACGGAGGTCACGGTGCCGTACATGCCCGAGGAGGTCATCACCTCATCGCCCACCGACAACGAACGCCTCATCTCCAGGTCATCGCGCTGCCGCTTGCGATTCTTGTTCATCATCAACAGCAACAGCCCGAAGATGACAACAAGGAAGATGAGCATTACGGGATCCATGGGCACGTCTCCACCAGCGAACGGAAAGGGTCTGGCCGATTCTAGGCCATCGGGGCGCCGGTCAGGACCACAGGGTCCCTTCCGGCGCCGGTGGGGACAGGCCCAGATGGGCGAATCCCTCGGGCGTGGCGACCCTGCCGCGGGGGGTCCGGGCGATCAGCCCCTCCCGCACCAGGAACGACTCGACCACGGTCTCCACCGTCTCCGGTTCCTCCCCGATCGCGACCGCCAAGGTGGCCAAACCGGTGGGACCGCCACCGAACCGGCGACACAGCGCGGTAAGCACGGCCCGGTCCAGCCGGTCCAGCCCGCGGCGTCGACCTCGAAGACCTCCAGGGCGCGTTTCGCCGCCTGCAGGTCCGCCGCCCCGGTGCCGCGCACCTGGGCCCAGTCCTGGACCCGGCGCAGCAATCGGTTGGCGATCCGCGGGGTGCCCCGGGAGCGGGTGGCGATCTCGGTGGCAGCCTCGGGCTGCAGGTGCACGTCCAGCAGCCGTGCGGACCGGGTCAACACCTGTTCCAGTTCGGTCGGGGAGTAGAAGTCCATGTGTGCGGTGAACCCGAACCGGTCCCGCAGCGGTGCCGGCAACAGCCCGGACCGTGTGGTGGCCCCCACCACCGTGAACGGTGGCAACGTGAGCGGAATGGCGGTCGCTCCGGGGCCCTTGCCGACCACCACATCAACCCGGAAGTCCTCCATCGCCAGGTACAGCATCTCTTCCGCGGGACGGGCCAAGCGGTGGATCTCATCGATGAACAGCACGTCCCCCTCCATCAGGGAGGACAGGATCGCCGCCAGGTCGCCGGCGTGCTGGATCGCCGGCCCCGACGTCAACCGCAAGGACCCCTCAACCTCGGCCGCCACGATCATGGCCAGGGTGGTCTTACCCAGCCCCGGAGGGCCGGCGAACAGGATGTGGTCGGGGCTGCGCCGCCTGGCCCTGGCCGCGTCCAGGACCAGGGAGAGCTGGTCGCGCACCACGGCCTGTCCGATGAACTCCTCCAGCCGGCGCGGGCGCAGGGCCGCCTCGGCGGCGCGTTCGAGTTCGTCGGCCTCGGTGGCCAGCAGACCCTCGGTGTCCTCCTCAGCCATTCCCGCCGCCTCCCAGGTGCTGTAGCGCGATGCGCAACGCCGCTGCCGTCTCCAAGCCGGGGTCCTCGGTGAACACCTTGTCCACGGCCTTGGCCGCGGTCTTGGCGGGCCATCCCAGCCCCTCCAGCGCGGCCGACACGTCCTCCTGGGCACGCGAACGCGCCCCCGGGACAGCCGCCTGTGCCGGTGCGGCACCGGAACGCGGTGGCCCGAGTCTGTCGCCCAGGTCGACGATGATGCGCCGGGCACCCTTCTCCCCGATCCCGGGGACCTTCGTCAGGGCCTTGACGTCCTCGGTGGCCAGTGCGCCGCGCAGGCCATCGGGTGTGTGCACCGCGAGCATCGCCAGCGCCAACCGCGGACCCACGCCGCTCACGCTCTGCAGCCGCTCGAAGATATCCCGCTCGTCCGGCTCGGCAAACCCGTACAGCGTCATCGAGTCCTCCCGGACCACCATCGAGGTGGCCAGTTCGGTCTCGGCGCCGGTACGCAGGGTGGCCAACGTCCCGGGGGTGGCGTGCACCCGGTAGCCGACTCCCCCGGTATCCAGGACGCAGGACTCCAGCCCGATGTGGCGGACCGGCCCCCGCAGAGAGGCGATCATGAGGAACTTCCAGCGACGAACATGCGTACGAGGCTAACCGATCGCACCGCCGGCGGGTAGCCGACCCGCCGCACCGGCGCCGGTGCGCGGTGCGGCCGGTGTGCGACGGCTGCGTGCGGCGGCCTCGGTCCAGGAACGTTGGGCCGGGGTCATCGTGACAGCGGGCCGCGGCCCGGCGGCGCCCGCTCGCCATGCATGGGTGATCGCCAGTGCCAGGGCATCGGCGGCGTCGGCCGGGCGGGGTTTGTCGGCCAGGCGCAGGATCCGCCGAACCATCTCCTGGACCTGGTCCTTGCCGGCTCGTCCGCTGCCGGTGACCGCGGCCTTGATCTCACTGGGCGTGTGCGTGGCCACGGGAATGTCGGCGCGGGTGGCGGCCACCATCGCCAGACCGGCCACCTGCGCGGTCCCGGTAACCGTGCGCACGTTGTGCTGGGCGAAGACCTGCTCCACCGCCACCGCGTCCGGCCGTAGCCGGGTCAGCCACTGGGTCAGCGCCCGGTCCAGCGCGGTCAGACGGTGGGCCAGCGGGTCGGCGGCGTCGGTGCGTAGCACCTCGACCTCGACCAGTTGCACGCTGCGGCCCGGGCCCACGCTGATCACCCCGATCCCGCACCGGGTCAGGCCCGGATCCACGCCCAGGATGCGATAGGTCATGTCTGCACTGTGTCACCGCGCGCCCACACCGGGCCGCAGCGACACGGGTGCATTCCCGCCGCGGTCTCAGAGTTCGACGGCGGCGAGCACCTCATCGGAGGCGTCGAAGTTGGCGTAGACGTTCTGCACGTCGTCGGAGTCATCCAGCGCCTCGATCAGGCTGAGCACCTTCTTGGCGCCGTCGGCGTCGACCTCGATCTGGGTGGTCGGCACGAAGGACGCCTCGGCCGAGTCGTAGTCGATCCCGGCCTCCTGCAGCGCGGAGCGCACCGACACGAAGTCGGTGGCCTCGCTGAGCACCTCGAAGGCCTCTCCCAGATCGTTGACCTCCTCGGCGCCGGCCTCCAGGACCGCCAGCAGCACGTCGTCCTCGGTCAGGCCGTCCGCCTTGGGAACGATCACCACACCTTTGCGGTTGAACAGATAGGACACGCTGCCGGGGTCGGCGAGGGAGCCGCCGTTGCGGGTGAAGGCGACCCGCACATCGGAGGCCGCACGATTGCGGTTATCGGTCAGGCACTCCACCAGTACCGCGACACCACCGGGCGCGTACCCCTCGTACATGATGGTCTCGTAGTCGGCGGCGCCGGCCTCCAGGCCGGACCCTCGCTTGACCGCCCGGTCGATGTTGTCGTTGGGGACCGAGGTCTTCTTGGCCTTCTGGATCGCGTCGTACAGGGTGGGGTTCGCGGCCGGGTCACCACCCCCGGTGCGAGCAGCCACCTCGATGTTCTTGACCAGCTTGGCGAACAACTTGCCACGCTTGGCGTCGTTGGCTGCCTTCTTGTGCTTGGTGGTGGCCCATTTCGAGTGACCGGCCATATCTTCCTCTCCTGCGCTCAACCCAGGTGCGTGGCGACCATGTCGACGAATGCGCGGTGGATGCGAAGGTCCGATCCGATCTCCGGATGGAATGCCGTCGCCATCAACACACCCTGGCGGACGGCCACGATTCTACCCAGCAGGGCCGGCACCCACACGGGCAAGCACCTGCACCTCCGGACCGGCACGCTCGACCCAGGGCGCGCGGATGAACACCGCCCGCAGCGGTTCGTCGCTGTGCCCTCCGAGGACCTCCGGCGCGAGCAGCTCGGTCTCGAAGGAGTGCACCTGCGAGCCGAAGGCATTGCGGCGCACCGTGATGTCCAGGCCACCGATACCGTGCTGGCCGGCAACCCCGTCCAGGACCTCATCGGCCAGCAGGATCATGCCGGCGCAGGACCCGTACACCGGCATCCCGGCGGCGATCGCCTCGCGGATCGGCTGCATCATCTGCCGGTGCACCAGGAGCGTGGCGATCGCGGTGGATTCCCCGCCCGGCAGCACCAGCGCGTCGATGGTCCCCAGGTCGGCGCGGTGGCGCACCGTGCCCGCACGTGCGCCCACCGCCTCCAGGGCACGCAGGTGCTCGGGCACGTCCCCCTGGACGGCGAGCACCCCCACCCGTGGCGTGCTCACGGCGGGGCGTGGTGGCGGCGTCGTCGGTCCCGGTGGCCAGGCCGAGGTGACGCACCCGGCCGTCCCACCCGCCCAACAGTTGCGCGGTCAACTCGGCGAGGTTCTCCGGAAACACCTCCACCTGCACCCGAGCCAGTTCGGCCAGACCCCACCAACGCGCCTCGTCCATGAAACTCCGCTCGACGGCGGTCCAGCCGTCCGTGCGGACGGCGCCGGCCCGCTCGATCCGGGCCAGGAAGAACTCCTCGTCCTGACGCACGTGCTCTCGTTGGAAGTCGAAGATCGCCGAGCGGGTCAGGACCGGGCCCACCAGGTCCGCTGCGCTCACGGCCAGTCCGGATTCCTCCCTGACCTCGCGCACCGCCGCCTCCCGCGCGCTCTCCCCCGGGTCGATGCCGCCGCCGACGGTGAACCACCAGGTGCGCTCGGGCTGGTCCACGTCATGGCCGCGCACCAGCAGTAACCGGTCGTGCTCATCAACCAGCAGCACCCCGCGCGGCCCGGCGCCGGAACAGCCCGTCCTCGCCCAGGCTCCAGCCGGGGCCGAGGTTGGTTGCCCGGGGCCTCACCAGCCGCGTTCGGCCAGCCGGTGCGGGGCCGGGATGTCGTCGACGTTGAGCCCGACCATGGCCTCCCCCAGCCCGCGGGAGACCTTCGCCAACTCGTCGGGGTCGTCGTAGGCGGCGGTGGCCTTGACGATCGCCCCTGCGCGCTCGGCGGGATTACCGGACTTGAAGATTCCCGAGCCCACGAAGACGCCCTCGGCCCCGAGTTGCATCATCAGGGCCGCGTCGGCCGGGGTTGCGATACCCCCGGCGGTGAACAGCACCACCGGCAACCGACCGGCCTCGGCGACGTCGCGGACCAGGGGGTAGGGCGCCTGGAGCTCCTTGGCGGCCACGTATAGTTCATCGGCCGGCAGGGAGGCCAGGCGGGCAACCTCGGTGCGGATGGTGCGCATGTGCTGCACGGCGTTGGACACGTCCCCGGTGCCGGCCTCCCCCTTGGAACGGATCATCGCCGCGCCCTCGTTGATGCGCCGTAGTGCCTCACCCAGGTTGGTGGCCCCGCACACGAACGGCACGGTGAAGTTGAACTTGTCGATGTGGTGGGTGTAGTCGGCCGGGCTGAGCACCTCGGACTCGTCGATGTAGTCCACGCCGAGGGCCTGCAGCACCTGCGCCTCGACGAAGTGACCGATCCGGGCCTTGGCCATCACCGGGATGGAGACCGCCTCGATGATCCCGTCGATCATGTCCGGGTCGCTCATCCGGGAGACGCCGCCCTGAGCCCGGATGTCGGCGGGTACCCGTTCCAGTGCCATCACCGCCACCGCACCGGCGTCCTCAGCGATCTTGGCCTGCTCGGGGGTGACCACGTCCATGATCACACCCCCCTTGAGCATGTCCGCCATGCCGCGCTTGACGCGCGCGGTGCCGGTGGTGGGGGAAACAGGGACGTCTGCCACGGGTGTGAACCTCCGCGTGAGTTGATGTGGGGGGGTAGGTGACCACCTACTACTCTACTGCGCCCCGCCCGGGGCTCGCCGGGCGGGGCCGATCAGCGGTGGCGGACCGATCAGCGTTGGGCGCGGGAGACGAACGTGTGCCGGTCCTGCTGGAGTTGGTTGAGGATCTCGTGCTCGCTGCGGTGGGCTCGCTTCATTCCGCGCCCGGTGAGCACGTGCTGACGCAGATAGGCCAGTTGGGTGGCGTCGCGTTGGAAGGCCTTCATCGCCTGCTTGGCCGACTCACCGAAGGTCCCTGCCCACTGCCGGGCCTGGCTGCGGGTGCGCAGCGAGGCGAGCATGTCCACCTCGTGCCAGGCGAACCAACCGGCGTGGGCGTACTCGGACAACCGGGCCCGGACCACATCCGATTCCTGCCGTCGCAGCCACACCATGAGCACGATGGTCGCGATGAACAGCGGCACCTGCACCACGAAGTACAACAGCAGGAAGGTGTTGCCCAGGCTGGCGCTGCCGTTCCACAGTGCATGCAGGCCCATCGCGGCCACCAGACCGGCGGGGAAGGCGAGCCCGACCGCAACCGCGGTGGACCGGCGGGCCGCCAGTCCCAGGGCGATACCCACGCACGCGGAGAACAGCGCGTGCGCGAACGGCGAAGCCAGGCCCCGCATCACGAACACGAGCCAGACCACGTCCTCGCTCTGGGCGAAGTACAGGATGTTCTCGGTGAAGGCGAAGCCGGCACCGACGGTCGCAGCGTAGACCACACCGTCCACTGGGCCGTCGAAGTGTTCGCGGCGGAGCAGGAAGATCAGCAGGATGCCCAGGCCCTTGGTGATCTCCTCGACCACCGGGGCAACGACCACCGCACCCATGAGGGTGGCCTGCTCCGGATCGCCGGTAGCCTCGAAGATCCGGATGACCACTGCGGTGTTCAGCCAGTAAGAGGTCAGCGTGGATACGCCCGCACCCCACAACAGGGCCACCAGCAGCAGCGACTTGGGCTCTGGTTCCCAACGGTCCAGCCACACCACACGGCGGCGAGCACGATCGTCAGGGGAACCAACGCCAGCAGGAAGCCGGCCAGGGTGGCCGAGGTGCCGGTGTTGTACATGATGATCCCGATCAGGATCAGCATCATCAACCCACCGGCGGCGTAGGCCACCCAGTTGAAGACCCACCGGTTGCTCTCCGGCTGCCCGGACCACCACACCTGCTCCAGTTCCCCGGTGGTGTTCTGCGGCGGTGCGTGGCCGGCGGCCATGCTGCCGTACTGGGCCGGAGATGGGGCGAACCCACCGGGGCGTACCGCTCGGGGATAGGTGTGCCCGGTAGCGGCCGACCGTACCCCGCCCTGTTGTTGTGGCTGGGGAGTCTGCTGGACCGGCGGCGGCGGGTACTGCTGGCCGGTGGGCCCGGGCGCGGGGGCCGGTGGTGGGTAGGGCGCCCCGGCGGGCTGATCCCCGTGCTGATGCGCGGCCCCCGGGCGTGCCTCATGCATGCTCGGCGCATCATTCCGCGCCCCCAAGCCGTTCTGCCGGGGCGGCAGGTTCTCCGACATGGGGAATACCTTAGCCTCGATCCGTAAGTTGTTGGGTGGCCCGGGAGGGTCGGGTGTGGCTGAGCCTTGATCGCCTTTGGGGTGGCTCCGGTGGAATGGGCCGCCCGGCTCCTCCGGGGTGCCTTGGCTGCTGATTGAGATGCGCGTTTCGGTCGCTGTTTACGGATCTGCCAGCGAGGAGCCCCCTTCGGGCCGATGATGAAGTTGAGTCGGCGAAGGAGGGGTTGGTAAGGATGGAAGAGTCAGTTTCTCAGGGCTGGGCTGGAGTCGATGTCGGCAAGGGGCATCACTGGGTGTCTCTGAACGATGAGTCCGGTGAGATGTTGTGGTCGAGCAAGGTGATCAACGACGAGACCACGATCTGTGAGGTGATCAACGAGGTCCGCTCTCGTGCTGCTCATGTGACGTGGGCTGTGGACGTCACCGGAACGATGTCGGGCCTGTTGCTGGCATTGCTGGCCGCCCATGACCAGACGGTGAAGTATGTGCCGGGCCGGATCGTGAACAGGATGTCTGAGACCTACCGCGGTGAGGCGAAGACCGATGCCCGCGACGCCTACGTGATCGCTGAGTCTGTGCGCCAACGTGGTGATCTGAGCGAGGTGGAGGTGTCGGCGACGTTGGTGGCCCAGTTGCGGCTGCTGGTCACTCACCGCACCGATCTGGTTGCTGACCGAGTCCGCATGGTCAACCGGCTCCGTGACGTGCTCAGTGGCTACTTCCCTGCGCTGGAGCGGGCTTTCGACTATGCCCACAGCCGTGGTGCGCTGACCTTGTTGACCCGCTACCAGACTCCTGCGGCGATCCGGAAGATGGGTAAGTCACGGCTGCAGGCCTGGCTGGGCAAGCGCAAGGTCCGCAGCGCTGCGCAGATCGCTGCCGATGCCGTCGCCGCCGCAACTACCCAGCACACGGTGGTCCCCGGCCAAGACGTGGCCGCGACAGTCGTGGCCGACCTGGCCACCCAGTTGCTGGCGCTCGATGAGCGGCTCAAGGACCTTGATGCCCGGGTCACCGATACGTTCCGAGCCCATCCCCAGGCCGAGATCATTGGAGTCGTTGCCCGGCATGGGGCCGATCCTGGGCGCCGAACTCATCGCTGCAGCGGGCGATCTCAACGGCTATGCCAACGCTGGCCGTCTCGCTTCAGCCGCTGGGCTGGTCCCGGTGCCACGGGACTCGGGTCGGCGGACTCAGAACATGCACCGCCCGATGCGCTACTCCCGCAAGCTGCGGCGCGTGTTCTACCTCTCCGCCAACGCAGCGATGATGCGAGAAGGACCCAACCGGGACTACTACCTGAAGAAACGCAGCGAGGGCGACAAGCACGTCCAGGCACTCATCTGCCTGGCCCGTCGCCGGGTCGACGTGCTCTGGGCGCTACTGCGCGACAACCGCGTCTTCACGTCGAATCCACCGCTACGAACCGCTTGACAACTTCATTGAGATTCCACCGATGGGCCGATAAGGCGAGTTGATGCGGGTTGAGGTGCTCGAAACGCTGCAAGGGCAGGGGGAAGCCGCCGGTCTTTCCGGCTTTTCCACTTGGAATTCCTTGGTCGTCGGTGCAGGAGTTGGCGCTCAGGTGGATGGTGCTCGGGCCGGCAGGACGTGGTCGTAAAGGTTCGTCCAGGCCTGGTGCCAGGGCCAGTTCGTTGGCAGATGTAGCCGCAGGCGCCGGGCTGAGGAAGCCACCCGGGCGGGGATGTTGATCAACTTGCGCCGGATCGTGGCGGTGTGGGCCCGGGCCAGGTCGCTGTTCTTGGTGGTCGTGGCGGCGGCGCGGGTGAGGTTGAAGGCCATCACCGCGCAGACCAGCCAGGCGGCGTTGGCGTTGAACACCCCTGAGGGCAGGTGCGCCAGCGGCCCGGCCTTCAGATCGGCGTGGACGTTTTCGATGATCGCGTGGGCCCGGTGGACCTGATCAGCAACGACGGTATCGCGCTGGTCGGTGCTGCTGGTGGTGAAGAAGAAGGCGTGGAAGCGCCAGGTATCGAACAACGTGCCCTGCCCGGTGTTCTTCTTCGGGTTCAATTCTGAGATGCGGCGCACCACAAGCGCCCGGGGATGTGCTGGGCCTTCTTCTTGGAAGTGAAAGCGGTGTAGTCGATCTCAGCAACTTCGGCCCGTGAGATCCACTTGCCGGTAGCTTCATCGAAGATCGCCTCGGTGTACTTGATCGTCTCCCACTCCTCGATGGCGGCGATGGCGCGCTTGATCGCAGGGTCCATCCGCACCGTGATCGACACCTGCGCTCCGGCCTTTTGGCAGGCGGCCACCAAAGATCGGGAGTAGAACGCCGCATCAGCACGCACCAGCACCGCCCGCCCGGCCAGATGGGTGCGGCCGATCAGCGCCAACGTATCGGTAGCCAGCCGTTTGGCCCCGCGGGGTGAGCCGGTTGAGCCTTTGCGTAGCCGCTGGGCGCCGATCACCGGGGCGAAGGACTCACCCGAGACGGTGGCCAGCAGTGCGTTCAGCCCCCGCACCCCGGAGTAGCCGAACCCCGCTCCCTGCTTGGCATAGCCATGGACTTCGATAATGGTGTCATCGATATCGACCATCACCGGTCCGGTATCGGCGCCATCGCCGAGCAGGTCGGTGTGCTGGGCCAAGTTGCCCAGAAACCGCGAGGCGATGGCATCGCCTTGGCGTACGTGTCCGAAGGTGAAGGACCGCAAGAACGAGCCCAACGTCGACGGCGCATAAGGGCGAGTGAAGATCTTGCCCATCGCCCCATGCCGTAACAGGGCCATGTCATCGATACTGTCCGCCCCGGCGGCCATCCCAGCCACCAGCGAGGACATCTTCGCCCCGGCGTTGGCGCCCTTGTCACCAGCGATACTCAACCGCTCCTGCGCCAGGGCGCCCAGGTCGGCTTTACGGGCCAGGGCCATCAACGGCACCAACCCAGCGGCCGACACGAGATTGGGATCATCGAACCTCGCCGAAACTACCGGCGACCTATGAGACAGTTGCATCTACGAGATGCCCTTCTTGCGTGGGATACGTACCTTGAACAAGTCGTATTTTCCCAGGTCAGGAGGGCATTCTCGCTCTTACGCGCCGCACCTGCGCCAACTCAATCGGTGGATCCAGGCTTAGAGGCAGAACTCACACACGCGCGTCATCCATCTCGAAGGTGACCGGCATCGGTGCGTGCCCGGGCAATCGGAAGATCCGGACCAGCGCCAACCGTCGGATCTGCTGGATCTGCACCACCGCGTCATTGTGGAACCGGCGCGCCAGTTGCACCCGGTTCTGCACCTGACGCATCCTGCCGACCAGGTCGGACTCATCCCCCGGCTGGGGTGGCACTTGCCGGGCGCCCTCTCCCTCGGTATCCAGGGCCGCCCGCAGCGTACGACTCAGGTCGCTCTCGATCAGCCCCCGTTCGGCTGCGGTGACCGCCCCACTGGCCTCCTCCTCCCCGACCAGGCGCACCGCCCCCATCGAGGCCAGCGCGGCGTCGGCCACCACACCGAACTCGCCGGATCCAACAGCCCGCTGGAAGCCAGTTCCGCGGCGGTATCGGCGCGGTGCACCAGTTGTGCCTCCAGGGTGGCGCGGGTCTGGAACTCACGGCGGTGCAGCCGATCCAGGCGCTGGGCCACGCTCCAGAGCAGGAGGGCGAGCAGGGCCGCGACCGCGAGGGCGACCAGGACGATCTCGGCGGCGCTCATCGGTTCCGGCCCAGCCAGTCGCGCAGGTTCGGGCGTCGGGAGGTGGCCTGGACCTGTGCGGCCTCGGCGACCATCTGATAGACCTCCCGGATCTGGGCGGTGACGGTGTCCCAGTCGTACCGGCGCACCGCCTCGCGCGCGTACTCGTGCCGCTGGAGGCGTCCGTCGGTGTCGGTGAGCGCCTCATCGATGACCTCGGACAGATGCGCGGCGTCCCCGGTTCGGAACAGGTACCCGCTGCGGCCACCATCGAGGACCCGCTGGAAAGCCAACAGATCGGAGGCGATCACCCCGGCGCCGGCACTGAGTGCCTCGATGATCACGATCCCGAAACTCTCCCCTCCGGTCTGCGGCGCGATGTAGAGGTCCACCGAGGACAGCAGCGCCGTCTTGTCCCGCTCGCTGATGCCCCCGAGGAACTGCACCGCGGACCCGTGGTGCGCCAGTTCGGCACGCACCGGTGTGGCATCGCCCTGCCCGGCGATCAGGAACCGGGCTCCCGGATGGCGCTGCAGCACCGTGGGTACCGCGGTGGCGAGCACCTGCAGGCCCTTGCGTGGCTCGTCCAACCGTCCCAGGAAGGCGATCGTGGGCTCCTGGGCCGTCCCCACCCACTCCTGCGCGCCGCGGGCCTGGGCGAACCGCCTGGTGAACACTCCGTTGGGGATGATCACCGCGTCCCCGCCGAGGTGGTCCACCACGGTGCTGCGGGCATCCTCGCTGACGGCGATCCGGGCCCGGATACGCTCCAGACCCGGGCGCACCAGGGGGTAGGCCGCCTGCAGTGCCCGGGACGGGTCTGGGCGGAGTGGAAGGTGGCCACCACCGGGGCCTCCGCCTGGCGCAGTGCGATCAGGGAGACCGAGGGAGCGAACGGCTCATGGATGTGCACGACGTCGAAGTCGCCGCCGGCCAGCCACCGCTGCGTGCGGGCGGCGGCGACCGGCCCGAAACTCAAACGGGCCACCGAACCGTTGTAGCGCACCGGCAACGCCCCGCCGGAGGAGGTGACGTAGTCCGGGATCTCGGTCTTCTCATCCGCGGGGGCCAGCACCTGCACCGACTCGCCCTGCTCGAGCAACTTCTCGGCAAGGTCACGCACGTGGAACTGCACACCGCCTGGCATGTCGAAGGAGTAGGGGCAGACCAGACCGATACGCATCAGCGGCCATCCTCGCGGGATTCGGGCCGCTGCTGCGCCGGCCCGTCCTCCTCGGGCCTCGTGGCCGCCCCGGGCTCGCCGCCGTCGTCGGTGACCGTCGTCGCCCCCCGGCCGCTGACGTCGTCGTCCGCCACGACGCCGGCGAGCACGTCGTCGTCGGCCCCGGCGCGCGCGCGGGCCAGGCGCTGCGGGTCGAGATCAGCGGTGAAGACAGGCGCGAGCATGTGCCACTGGTCCGGATAGGCCTGGATGCGCTCGACGAGCACATCCACCCAGGCCTGGCTGATCGCAACCAGTTGCTCGCTCCCGCTGAGGTGGTGTGGAATCTCGATCGGAACGAACTCGATCACGGTCCCCCACGGTGAGCCTGCTGCCTTCCGGCGGCGCCCGCGCAACCGTTCGTGCCGGACGAAGGCCTGCACCAGCGGTGCTTTCAGCGCCAGCGCCAACGCCGCCGGGCCGGGGGCCACCCGCATCGGGTGCCCGGCGGCCCGGACCTCCACGCTGCGCCGGCTCAGGTCCCGGTCTGCCAGCAACGGCACCAGGTACGTGCGCTCGCGGGATCTGCGGATCAGGGTGCGCAGCACCGAGCCGTCCTTGGTCAGTCCGATCACGTCCATCCCCAGATCGGCCGGAAGCGGAGGAACTCCTCGAACAATCCCCTCGGTTCCAGTACCTCGGCCACGGTCAGCACCCGGGCCAGGTGCTGTCCGCTCCAGGCTCCGGCCAGATCCCAGTTGCCGGTGTGCCCCAACGCCGCGACGACGCTCCGGCCCTGGTCGAGGTGGCGCCGGGCCACCTGGTCATCGACGGCGCGAACCCGGGCCGCGATCTGCTCGGGGCGCAATCCCCGCAGGGTGAAGACCTCACCGAAGTAACGAAGGTAGGAGCGCATCCCGGCCCGGCTCACCCGGCGCAGCGCGCGCCGGTCCAGGTCCGGGCGCAGCCGGGACAGGTTGGCCTCCAGCTGACGCACCGCCGGTATCCGCAGGACGTGGACCACCCGGGCCGCGACGTCGAACAACGTCCGGGTGCATACCTCCGGCAAGTACGGCAGCACCCGCCAGGCCAGGGCGAACAGACGTGCTGAGTTCACCTGGCCTCCCCCTGACGCCACACCGCCACGATTCGTGGGTCACCGTGACCGCGCTGGCCAGCGCCAACAGGCCCAGCACCACCACGAGTAGCCACGGACTCAGTCCCAGCCCGACGGCGAGAGCGGCCGCCAGCGCTACCACGAGCCGGTCGGCCCGCTCGGCCAACCCCACACCGGCGGTCCGTCCCAACGATTCGGCCTTCGCCCGGGCGTAGGAGACGGTCATCGCCAGCGCCATGCACACCGTCGCGGCGACCACCCCGTAGCCGCTCACGGGTCCTTCGGTGAACCGTACGAAGTAGATCACCAGACCCAGGAACACCGCGGCGTCGGCCAGGCGGTCCAGGGTGGAGTCCAGGAAGGAACCGAAGTCGGTGGGTCCGGGGCCCTGACGGGCCATGATGCCGTCGAGCGAGTCGGTCAACAGGATCAGGCCGATCGCGATCGGCCCGATCACCAACCGGCCCGTTCCGAGCAGGGCCAGCGCGGCGACGATCGCTGCAACGGTGCCGGTGATGGACACGGTGTTGGGGTCGATCCCCCGGCGCAACAACCACTGCGCGACCGGTCCGAAGATCCGGCCACTCACTCCCCTGCCGTGTTTGCCCAGCACCGGCTCACCCGGTCCACGCCGCGGCCAGCGCCGCTCGGGTGTCGGCCAGCAGTTCGGGTACCGCCTTGGTGCGGGCGATGATCGGCAGGAAGTTCGCATCCCCCGCCCATCGCGGCACGATGTGTTGGTGGGCGTGTGCGGCGACCCCCGCCCCGGCGCTGTGACCGGAGTTCATGCCCAGGTTGAACCCGTCGGGCCGTTTCGCGGCGCGGAGCACCCGCATGGCGGTCTCGCTCAGATCCATCATCTCGTGTCGCTCACCGGTGTCCATCTCAGTCAGGTCCGGTACGTGCCGGTAGGGACAGATCAGCAGGTGTCCGGGGTTGTACGGGAACAGGTTCAGCACCACGTAGCAACGGTCACCGCGGTGCACGATCAGGGCGTCGGCATCCTCGCCCTCCGGTGCCCGGCAGAACGGGCAGTCCGCACCGGCGTCGGAACTACGGGGCTTGGCCTCACCGTCGATGTAGGCCATCCGATGCGGGGTCCACAGTCGCTCGAAACCGTCCGGGGTCCCCGGTAGCGGCGCACCGTCCTGCATCGGTGGCTGGTCTGGTCCGATCGGCATACCGGTGATCCTACGGACTGCGGGCGGGTTAGCCGGGTCCTCCGGCGCGTTCACGCCCGCGCCCGGGCGCGGGCGGTCAGACCTGGACCCGGTCCCGCACCGCTGCGGTGATCAGCGCGACCGCTTCGGCCACCGGCACCGTGTTGCGCTGAGAGCCGTCCCGGAACCGGAAGGACACCGCCCCGGCTTCCACGTCCTCGCCACCGGCGATCAGTTGGAAGGGGACCTTGGCCTTGGTGTGGGTCCGGATCTTCTTGGCGAACCGGTCATCGCCGGTGTCCACCTCCACCCGGATGCCCTCGGTGCGCAACGTTTCGGCCACTTGCTCCAGGTAGTCGTTGAACACTTCCGCCCCGGGATCGCGACCACCTGCACCGGCGCCAACCAGGGCGGGAACGCCCCGGCGTAGTGCTCGGTGAGGACACCGATGAACCGCTCGATGGAGCCGAACTTGGCCGAATGGATCATCACCGGCTGCTTCCGGGTGCCGTCGGCGGCCTGGTACTCCAAGTCGAAGCCCTCGGGCTGGTTGAAGTCCAACTGCACGGTCGACATCTGCCAACTGCGCCCGATCGCATCGCGGGCCTGCACCGAGATCTTCGGTCCGTAGAAGGCTGCACCACCGGGGTCGGGCACCAGTTCCAGCCCGGACTCCTCGGCCACCTGCTGCAGCACCGCAGTGGCCTCCTCCCACTGCTCGGAGGTACCCATGAACTTGTCCCCCTCGCCGCGGGTGGACAGTTCCAGGTAGTAGTCGGTCAGTCCGAAGTCGCGCAGCAGCCCGAGGATGAAGTCCAGCAGGTGGCGGATCTCACCGGGCACCTGCTCGGCGGTGACGTAGGAGTGGGAGTCGTCCATGGTCAGCCCACGCACCCGGGTCAGGCCGTGTACCACCCCGGACTTCTCGTACCGGTAGACCGACCCGAACTCGAACAGCCGCAGCGGCAGCTCCCGGTAGGAGCGGCCGCGCGAGCGATAGATGAGGTTGTGCATCGGGCAGTTCATCGCCTTGAGGTAGTAGTTCGAGCCCTCGAACTCCATCGCCGGGAACATGGTGTCGGCGTAGTAGGGCAGATGGCCGGAGGTGTGGAACAGGCCCTCCTTGCTCACATGCGGGGTGGCGACGTACTCGAAACCCTCCTCGATGTGGCGGCGCCGGACGTAGTCCTCCATCTCACGGCGCAGCACGCCCCCCTTGGGGTGGAACACCGGAAGGCCCGAGCCCAACTCTTCCGGGAAGGAGAACAGGTCCAACTCCACGCCCAGTCGGCGGTGATCGCGGCGCTCCGCCTCGGCGATGCGGTCCAGGTGTCCGCGCAGTTCGGCCTTGCTCGGCCACGCGGTGCGTGCCGTAGACGCTGCAGTTGCGGGTTCTTCTCACTGCCCCGCCAGTACGCGGCCGCGCTGCGCATGAGGGTGAAGGCGTTGCCGATGATCTTGGTGCTGGGCAGGTGCGGGCCGCGGCACAGGTCGCCCCAGACCACCTCGCCGGTGCGGTCGAGGTTGTCGTAGATGGTCAGTTCACCGCCACCGACCTCCACCGAGGCACCCTCGGCGTCGTCGGCGGCGCTGCTGCCCTTCAGCCCGATGAGTTCCAGTTTGTACGGCTCGGTCCCGAGTTCGGCGCGTGCCTCGTCCTCATCGACCACCCGGCGGGCGAAGGTCTGCCCGGAGTTGATGATGCGCTGCATCGCCTTCTCCAGCTTCTTCAGGTCCTCCGGGGTGAACGGCTCGGCGACGTCGAAGTCGTAGTAGAAGCCGTCCTTGATCGGCGGCCCGATACCCAGCTTCGCCTGCGGGTCCGCCTGCTGCACGGCTTGGGCCAGCACGTGCGCAGCGGAGTGGCGCAGGATGTCCAGGCCGTCGGGGCTGTCGATGAGCACCGGTTCGACGTCGGCGCCGGCGGGCACGCTGCGGAAGAGGTCCTGCAGCTCCCCGTTCACCCGCATCGCGACTACCTCGCGGCGATCGCCGTACAGGTCGGTTCCCGTGGTGCCCGGCTCGCCCCCGGTGTGCTGCTGGGACGGGGCGTGCACTGCGTCATCGGACACGGCGAACTCCTGGTTCAGGTGGGGTGCAGGGACCGGTTGATCCTACCCAGGGACGCCCAGGTCCTCACACGGCAAATGCCGGTACCCCCGGCTCGGAACCGTCGGTACATACCTGAAAAGGCTCCGTCCGCGGATTCCACCGGCCCGGAGCCTTTCGGTGTGGTGGGCGATACTGGGATCGAACCAGTGACCTCCTCGGTGTGAACGAGGCGCTCTACCGCTGAGCCAATCGCCCGGGGCGTCGTGTGGACGCAGTAAAGGATATTACCAGCACCGCGCTCGGGTTCTGCACACCGCGAGCGTGATCCGGACCGCAGTTGCCGCGCGTGCTACGGATCGATCTGCTGAACCGAGCGAGCGGTGAACTCCCGCCCGAGCATCGATGTGGCCGGGCCGGGGTGGAGTTCCCGTCGGTCCACCGCCACGACCGGCACCAAGCCTCGCGTGGAGGACGTCAGAGCCGCATGCTGCGCCTCGTGCAGCGCCGAGAGCGGCAACGTCTCCTCGCGCACCTCGATGCCGTAATCCCCGGCCCACTCCAGCACCAACGCTCGGGTGATCCCGGCCAGGCAGCCCGACTCCAACCGCGGGGTGATCAGCACCCCGTCGGACTCGAGGAAGATGTTCGTACCGGTGCCCTCGCACAACTCTCCCCGGGTATTGGCGAAGATCGCCTCCCCATCGCCCTGCTCGGCGGCGTAGGCGAGCGCGCGGGCGTTCTCGGCGTAGGACGTGGTCTTCAGCCCGGCGACGGCGGAGCGTTCGTTGCGGGTCCACGGCACCACCCGTACCCGCACGGGCCCGGGAGCCTTGCCGGGGGCAGCGGCGACCACCAGCGTGCCGGGGGTCTCCAAACGCTCCGAACCTAGCGGCCCGGGCCCGTCGGTCCAGGTGATCCGCAGCCGGCCCAACTCCTCCTCGCCCCGGGTGCGCCGCCACTCCTGGGCGACTGCCTCCACGGCCTCGCGCACCTGCTGCTCCTGCGGCGCCTTCAGACCCAACCCGGTGGCCGAACGGTGGAGCCTGTGCAGGTGCCGAGTCAGGGCGAAGACCTGTCCCTGGCGGAGCTCGCAGGTCTCGAACACCCCGTCACCCACGGTCAGTCCGTGGTCGAGGGCGTCAACGAGGCCGGCGCTGGAGGGGCGGATGGATCCGTCGAACCACACGATCATGGTCACCACTCTGCCAGAGGTGGTGGCGGCGCACCGCCACCCCGCTCCTCCCCGGTGGCCGCCACCCCGTACCCGGCGGCCGCCACCGTCTCGTCCCCGCGCTGGGGTCAGGACGAGGCCAGGCCCACCAATCGCGCGGCCTTGAGCTCGGTCTCGGCCCACTCTCCCTGCGGGTCCGACCCGTAGGTGATCCCAGCCCCGGTGCCGAAGCGCAGGATGCCCGACTCCCACCAGAAGGTCCGGATGCCCACCGCCAGGCACGCGGTGCCCGCATCGGCGTCGATCCAGCCGATCTGCCCGCAGTAGGGTCCGCGACGGGCCGGTTCCAGTTCCCCGATGATCTCCAGCGCGGCCGCCTTCGGCGCACCGGAGACCGATCCGGGGGGCTGGGTCGCCGCGAGCAGGTCCGACCAGCCGGCACCGCCGACGCTCAGATCCGTGGCCGAGAGCCGGCCCTGGACCCGGGACACCAGGTGCACCAGGCCCGGATGGTGTTCCAGTGCGAGCAGGTCGGTGACCGCCACCGTTCCCGGATCGCACACCTGGTGCAGGTCGTTGCGCACCAGGTCGGTGATCATCAGGTTCTCCGCGCGATCCTTCGCCGCGAGGAGTTCCGGCGCGGGTGCGGTGCCCTTGATCGGACCGGAGGTGACCATCCCCGCAGAGACTCCGAGACCCAGCTCCGGGGACGCGGTGACCACCCACGCGGGCGGAAGGCCCACTGCGCCGTCGGCGCCCGCACCGCCCGGGACGTCGATGTAGCCGGCGTACGGCGCAGGGTTGCCCTCGGCGAGCATCGCGGCCAGGGCGCCGGCGTCGGGACGTGCTGCCATGGAGGCTGCGAGTATCCGGCAGATGTTCGCCTGGTAGACCGCGCCGTCCCGGATGTAGCGACGCACCCGGACCACCGCATCCACATAGTTCTGCTGTGACATTGATGACACCCAGGACGACCCCGCCGGGCCGTGCCAGGCACCCGCGTCCGCCGTATCACCGTCGTCGGCCTCGCGAGCCCGGGCCGGCTCGCCGGAGCGGGCATGCCCGGGGGGTGCGTCCCGCCGCACATCGGCGAAGCGCCAGGCGTGCCAGGGCCCGTCGAACTCTGCCACCACGGCCCACCAGCCCCCACCGGCCAGGGCGCGGGCATCGGTGCGAAGATCGGCGTAGTCGACGGCCCGCCGAGCCACCACCCCGGCGAATTCCGCCCGACCGTGATTCATGCCTCAACCGTAACGGCGAGCCCGGTTGGACTCAGCCGAGGCCGGTGGGTTAAAGTTCTGGACGCACGCACAAGCGTGGCACGCGGACGTGGCTCAGTTGGTAGAGCATCACCTTGCCAAGGTGAGGGTCGCGGGTTCGAGTCCCGTCGTCCGCTCGGTGGCCCGGCCCACACGGGACTCATCGGGTCCCAGAAGCAGCACTGGTGGGTTGGCCGAGAGGCGAGGCAGCGGCCTGCAAAGCCGTATACACGGGTTCGAATCCCGTACCCACCTCACGGGCGATTGGCGCAGCGGTAGCGCGCTTCCCTGACACGGAAGAGGTCACTGGTTCGATCCCAGTATCGCCCACCAACGCACATCCGCACTCGACCAGCGGATGGGGCGTTCGGTGTACGCATTCCCAGATCCGCGCGCACCCATGCACTGGAGGACATGTGGCGACCACTACTCGGCGGCGCCCGTCGGGCCGTATCCGACCCGACGAGGACGCACCCCTGCTGCCGATCCTGGCGCGCCGCGTTCGGGAGGTGGAGGCCAAGGCCGCCAAGAGCGGCCGGGTGGGTCCGACCAACCGCACCAAGTTCCAGGTGATCGCCCTGTTGGTGCGCGAGGAACGCGCCCGGATCAAGGCCGATGAGGACCTCTCCTCAGCCACCCGCACCGAGTTGCTCAAGCGGCTGGATGGGGTGGCCACCATCCTGGCCCGCACCGCCGCCCAGGACACCAGCCTGCTGAATGTCCTCAAGGACGACGCCACCCCCTCCCCGGCCGCCCAGCGGATGCGTCGGGACTGGTTGCTGGACTCGGGCAAGGCACTCAGTGCCGACGAGATGGAGATCAAGGCCCCGCAGGTCCCCGAGCGGGAGACCGTGCCGGCCCAACTGGCGGAGAAGCAGGTGGTGCCGGCCTCGGTGAAGGCCCGGATCAGGGCGAACCCGTTCCTGGCCCCGGACCTGCAGCAGTTGCGCGCCGACTCCAGCCCCGGGTACCTGTCCGGATGGGACCTGATGGATCCCCTGTACCGGGCCTTCGAGCAGGGCTCCGGGGGCGGGGTGGCCACCATGGACCTGCCGCCGATGCCTCGTTTCGACCGGTTCTCCCCGCCCGGGATGGAACTGATGCCGCACCAGATCCGGCTCCTGGAGGCGGTGCGTCGCGGGCACCGCTCGTTCCTGCTCGCCGACGAGCCGGGGCTGGGTAAGACCGCCCAGTCGGTGCTGGCCGCCTCCGTCGCGGACACCTATCCGATGCTGGCGGTGGTGCCCAACGTGGTGAAGATCAACTGGGCGCGGGAGGTGCAGCGGTGGACGCCGCAGCGCCGGGTCACGGTGATCCACGGCGACGGTGATGACATGGACGCCTTCGCCGACGTGTTCGTGGTCAACTACACGGTGCTGGACCGGCACCTGTCCTGGTTGTCCACCCTCGGCTTCCGCTCGATGGTGGTCGATGAGGCCCACTTCATCAAGAACCTGTCCTCCCAGCGTTCCCAGCATGTGCTCAACCTGTCCCGCCAGATCCGCGCCGGCACGCCCGGCGGCAAGCCGCTGATGATGGCGCTGACCGGTACCCCGTTGATCAACGACGTGGAGGACTTCAACGCGATCTGGCAGTTCCTGGGCTGGACCGACGGGCAACAGCCCTGCACCGAGTTGATGCAGGGCCTCGAGACCACCGGGCTCACCCCGGCCGACCGGGCGTTCTACCCAGCGGCCCGCGCCGCGGTCATCGATCTGGGCATCGTGCGCCGCACCAAGTCCGAGGTGGCCAAGGACCTGCCGGCCAAGCGCGTGGCCGACCTACCGGTGGAGCTGGACGATGAGATCGGACGTTCGATCCGAGCCGCCGAGGCCGAGGTAGGCCGCCGACTGGCCGCCCAGTACCGCCGGCTGGAGGCGGCCCAGGAGGTCTCCTACGTCCCGCCCGGTCAGCTCGACGTGGCCCTGCTGCGCAAGGTGGCCCTGGCCGAACTGGAATCCTCCCGGAACGCCAAGAGCGGCGACAACGTGTTCACCATGGTGCGCAGGATCGGCCAGGCCAAGTCCGCCCTGGCCGCCGATTACACCGCCCAGCTGGTGCGCTCGGTGGGCAAGGTGGTCTTCTTCGCCAAGCACATCGACGTCATGGATACCGCCGAGGACATGCTCGCCGAGGCCGGCCTGCGCACCGTGTCGGTGCGTGGGGACCAGTCGGCCAAGGCCCGCCAGAACGCCATCGACGCCTTCCAGAACGACCCGGAGGTGTCGGTGGCGGTGTGCTCGCTGACAGCCGCGGGCGTCGGGCTGAATCTGCACGCGGCCTCCAACGTGGTGTTGGCAGAACTGTCCTGGACGGCAGCCGAGCAGGAGCAGGCGATCGACCGGGTGCACCGGATCGGCCAGGACGACTCGGTGACCGCCTGGCGGATCCTGGCCGCGCACACCATCGACACCAAGATCGCCGAACTGATCGACGCCAAGGCCGGTCTGGCCGCCCGGGCACTCGATGGCGCCGACGTCGAGGTCGGCACCGGTGACTCGGTGCAGCTCGACGCCCTGGTCCACCTGATGCGGGGCGCGCTCGAGGGATGAGCGTGAGACGCTAGTCCTCATGCAAACCTGGCCCGGCCGTCCCTATCCACTGGGCGCCACATATGACGGCTCCGGAACGAACTTCGCGATCTTCTCCGGAGCCGCCGAGCGAGTTGAGTTATGCCTGCTGGACGACGACGGCGCCGAGGAACGTATCGAGGTCACCGAGGTCGATGCGTTCGTGTGGCACGTCTATCTGCCCTCGGTGCGACCCGGGCAACGGTACGGATACCGGGTGCACGGGCCGCACGACCCCGACGCCGGGCACCGGTGCAACCCGGCGAAACTTCTGCTGGACCCCTACGCCTACGCCATCGACGGGCAGATCGACGGGAACGAGGCGCTGTTCTCCTACACCTTCGCCCAGGGTGAAGGTGGAGAACTCAGCACCAAGGACTCGGCCCCCCACACGATGACCTCGGTGGTGACCAACCCCTACTTCGACTGGGGCCACGACCGGCCACCCAACCACGAGTACCACGAGAGCGTCATCTACGAGGCGCACGTGCGCGGGCTGACCCGGTTGCATCCGGAGGTACCCGAGGAGATCCGCGGCACCTACGCCGCCCTGGCCCACCCCGCGGTGATCGGGCACCTGCAGGACCTGGGTGTCACCGCGATCGAACTGATGCCGGTGCACCAGTACGTGCAGGACTCCCACCTGCAGGAACAGGGGATGAGCAACTACTGGGGTTACAACACCATCGGCTTCTTCGCCCCGCACAACGCCTACGCGGCCTACGGCAGCCGGGGTGAGCAGGTGCCGGAGTTCAAGTCGATGGTCAAGGCCCTGCACGAGGCAGACATCGAGGTGATCCTGGACGTGGTGTACAACCACACCGCCGAGGGCAACCACCTGGGCCCCACATTGTCCTTCCGCGGGATAGACAACGCCGAGTACTACCGGCTGGTCGATGACGACAAGCGCCACTACTTCGACACCACCGGCACCGGCAACTCCCTGCTGATGCGCTCCCCGCACGTGCTGCAACTCATCATGGACTCGCTGCGGTACTGGGTCACCGAGATGCACGTGGACGGCTTCCGGTTCGACCTGGCCGCCACCCTGGCGCGGCAGTTCCACGAGGTGGACCGCCTCTCCTCCTTCTTCGATCTGGTCCATCAGGACCCGGTGGTCTCCCAGGTCAAGCTCATCGCCGAGCCGTGGGACCTGGGTGAGGGCGGCTACCAGGTGGGTGGGTTCCCGCCGCTGTGGACGGAGTGGAACGGCAAGTACCGCGACACGGTGCGAGACTTCTGGCGCGGCGAGCCGGGCACACTCGGTGAGTTCGCCAGCCGGATCGCCGGTTCCTCCGACCTGTATGAGCACACCGGCCGCACACCCCGGTGGCCTCGATCAACTTCGTCACCGCCCACGACGGGTTCACGCTGCGTGACCTGGTCTCCTACAACGACAAGCACAACGACGCCAATGGTGAGGACGGCCAGGACGGCGAGGATCACAACCGGTCCTGGAACAGCGGCGCCGAAGGACCCACCGACGATCCGCAGGTCAACGCCCTGCGGCTGCGTCGGCAGCGCAACTTCCTCACCACCCTGCTGCTGTCCCAGGGGGTGCCGATGATCTCCCACGGCGACGAGATGGGCCGCACCCAGGGCGGGAACAACAACGTCTACGCCCAGGACAACGAGATTGCCTGGATGGACTGGGACCTCGACGAGGAGCAGCGCTCCCTGTTGGAGTACACCTCGCGCTTGATCGCGCTGCGCCAGGACCATCCGGTGCTGCGCCGGCGCCGGTTCTTCGACGGGTCCCACTCGGCCTCCAACGGGCTGCCCGAACTCCCCGACCTGGCGTGGTTCAACCCCTCCGGGGCACCCATGGATCCCGAGGCGTGGGAGGACGAGGATCAGCGTGCGGTCGCGGTGTTCATGAACGGGGAAGCGATCGAGGAGCCCGACGATCGGGGCCGGCGCGTCGTGGACGACTCCTTCCTGATGCTCATCAACTCCGGCAGCGAGGACCTCACCTTCCACCTTCCCGGGCCTGACTACGGCGGCTCCTGGGTGGTGGCGGTCAGCACCGACCCGGAGAGCGACCTCACGCACCTGCACGAACCGGACGCGGCGCTGACGGTGACCTCGCGCTCGATCGTGGTGCTCTCCCGGCCGCCCTCCCAAGGCACCGACGAGGGCGATGACCAGGAACCGACGCGCCACCAGGACCGCTGATGCCGCGCACCCCGATCAGCACCTACCGGCTGCAACTCGGCCCGGACCTGAGTTTCGATGACGCCGCCGTCAGGCTCGACTACCTGAGTTCCCTGGGCGTCACCGACCTGTACCTCTCCCCGATCCTGACCGCCGCACCCGGCTCCACCCACGGCTACGACGTCGTCGACCACTCCCGGATCTCCCCTGCTCTGGGCGGGCGGGACGGATTCGAACGACTGGTCGCCGCCGCCCGCGCCCGCGAGATGGGCATCGTGGTGGACGTGGTGCCCAACCACATGGCCGCCCCCACCCCTGCGAGTGAGAACACGGCGCTGTGGTCGATGCTCACCTACGGGCCGGACTCGGACTACGCCGACTGGTTCGACGTGGACTGGGCCGAGGACGGCCAGGTCCTGATGCCGGTGCTCGGGCGGCGGTTGGGGGCGGCGATGGCGGCCGGGGAACTCACCGTGGCCCATGTGGACGAACCCGAGCACGGCCTGGACGGCACGAGCCCGGTGCTGTGCTACTACGAACACCGCTTCCCACTGCGTCCGGGCACCGAGCACCTGCCGCTGGCGGAACTGCTCGAACGCCAGCACTACCGGCTGGCGTACTGGCGGGTGGCCGATGAGGAACTGAACTACCGACGCTTCTTCGATGTGGGAACCCTGCTGGCGGTGCGGGTGGAACGACCGGCTGTCTTCGAGGCCACCCACGCCCTGCTGCTGGAGTTGATCGAACAGGGCTTGATCGACGGACTACGGATCGACCACCCGGACGGGCTGGCCGATCCGCGTGGGTACTTCCGGCGCCTGCACGAGGCCACCGGTGGTCGGTGGAGCGTGGCTGAGAAGATCCTGGAACCGCACGAGACCATCCCCGCCGATTGGCCCACGGCCGGGACCACCGGGTACGACGCTTCGTGGCGGATCGGGCAGGTGCTCATCGACCCGGCCGGCTCTGCCCCGCTGGGCGCGCTGATGCACGAACTCACCGGCGATACCCTCGGCTTGCTCCCGGAACTGATCGCGGACGCCAAACGCGAGATCGTCACCACCTCCCTGCGCGCCGAGGTGGGCCGCCTGGCCGGGGTGATCTCGGAGATCTGCCACGACGACGTTCGGCTGCGCGATCACACCCGGGCCGCGATCACCGACTGTCTCACCGAGCTGGTGGTGGCCGCAGACCGGTACCGGGCCTACGTGGTGCCGGGCGAGCCGGCCCCCGCCGCCGCCCAGGCGGTGGTGGCCCAGTGGGCCGAGCAGGCCGCGACCCGGCTGTCCCCGGAACGGCTGGAGACCCTCGACGTCGTCACCGACCTGGTGCTGGGACGCGAAACCGGCAGCGCCGGACGACGCCACGAGGCCCGCCGCGGTGAGGTGATCACACGATTCCAGCAGGTGTGTGGAGCGGTGACCGCCAAGGGTGTGGAGGACACCGCCTTCTACCGGTGGACGCACCTGACCAGCCTGTGCGAGGTCGGTGGCGCCCCCGGCACCTTCTCGGTGGGGTCGGACGAACTGCACGCGTGGGCCGGTGCCATCCAGACCGCACGGCCGGCCTCGATGACCGCCGGATCCACCCATGACAACAAGCGCGGGGAGGACGTGCGGGCCCGCATCGGGGTGATCTCCGAGCACGCCGAGGCGTGGATCCACCTGGTGCACCAGCTGCGTGAGGTCACCGCCCCGGTCCGACCGGACCTGCACGGACGCACCGAGAATCTGACCTGGCAGACCCTGGCCGGCACCTGGACCGACAAGGGCCCGATCAACGCCTCCCGGCTGGGCGACTACCTGATCAAGGCGGCCCGGGAGGCCAAGGACTGGACCACCTGGACCTCCGTGGACGCCGAGGGCGAGCAGGCCCTGGCCGACTTCGCCGAGCACCTGGTGACCGACCCGGCAGTGCACGAACTGATGCAGGCCTGGGTGGCCCGCACCACCGAATCGGTGCGGGTGGCCACCCTGGCCACCAAGGCCCTGCAACTGACGGTGCCCGGCGTGGCGGATGTGTACCAGGGCAGCGAGACCACCCGGGTTGCCCTGGTGGATCCGGACAACCGCGGCCCCGTGGATCACCACGCACTCACCGAGATGCTCGCCCGGCTGGACTCCGGGGCCGGACCCTCCGGGCCGGCGGAGGAGAAACTGCGCCTGGTCGCCCGCGGTACTGCGACTGCGCCGGCGCCGTCCCGAGGTCTTCGTCGGCGCCCGCGCCGGCTATCAACCACTGGCGACCTCCACCGGCCACGCGATCGCGTTCGCCCGCTCCGCCGACGAGCGACCACAGGCGGTTACGATCGCGACCCGGCTGCCGGTTGCCCTGGGCCGCCTGGGTGGGTGGGGTGAGCACACCGTGGTGTTGCCGCCGGGCCACTGGCGTGACGTGATCAGCGGCGCCGAGCACCCCGGGGGCGCCCAACCGGTGGGCGAGGTGCTGCGACACGGCCCGGTCGCCATCCTGGAGGTGGCCGACCGGCCCGCGGACCAGGAGGAGAGTTGAGCGTCCCCGCCCGAGTCTGGGCCCCGAACGCCGAACGGGTTGAGATCGACCTGCCCGGCCCCGGTGCCCGTGCGCCGATGCATCCCGGGGGCGAGGGCTGGTGGGCCAGCGACCCGGTACTGGAGGCGGGCACCGACTACGCCTTCAGCCTCGACGGCGGCCCGCTGCGCCCCGATCCCCGCTCGCCGTGGCAGCCCCAGGGCGTGCACGCCCACTCACGCTGGTACCACCCGGCCGACTTCGACTGGACCGACCAGGGGTGGGCCGGCAAGGACGTGCACGGCGCGGTGATCTACGAACTGCACATCGGCACCTTCACCCCGGGCGGGACACTGGACGCCGCGATCGAACGGCTGGACCACCTGGTGGCCCTGGGTGTGGACATCGTGGAGCTGATGCCGGTCGCGGCCTTCCCGGGTGAACGCGGCTGGGGGTATGACGGCGTCGGGCTGTACGCCGTGCAGCACTCCTACGGTGGACCGGCCGGGCTTGCCAGGTTCGTCGACGCCGCCCACAACGCGGGGCTGGGCGTGGCGCTGGACGTCGTCTTCAACCACCTGGGGCCCTCCGGTAACTACCTGGGCGAGTTCGGCCCCTACTTCACCGACCGCCACCACACGCCCTGGGGCGCGGCGGTCAACCTCGACGGCCCCGACTGCGCACCGGTGCGCGCCTTCATCATCGAGTGCGCCCTGCGGTGGCTGGATGACTTCCACATCGACGCACTGCGCCTGGACGCGGTGCACGAACTGAAGGACGACTCCGGTGAGCACCTGCTCGCCGAACTGTCTCGCGCGGTGGCGGACCTGAGCAGCCGGGTCGGCCGGCCCCTGGGGCTGATCGCGGAGTCGGACCTCAACGACGCCGCGATGGTCGCCCCCGTCACCGCGGGCGGGCGCGGCATGGACGCGCAGTGGGCCGACGACGTCCACCACGCGATCCACGCCTACCTCACCGGAGAGCGGCACGGGTACTACGCCGACTTCGGCGACGCCGCCACCTTGGCGAAGGCGCTCACGCGGGTGTTCGTGCACGACGGCACCTACTCATCCTTCCGCGGCCGCCACTGGGGTGCACCGGTGCCGCCCGAGGTCAGCGGGCATGCCTTCGTGGCCTCCCTCAACACCCACGACCAGGTCGGCAACCGGGGCCTGGGCGACCGTCCCAGTGCCACCCTGAGCCCCGGGCGACTGGCGATCGGGGCGGCGCTCCTGCTGGCCGGCCCCTACACCCCGATGCTGTTCATGGGCGAGGAGTGGGGTGCCACCACCCCCTGGCTCTTCTTCACCGACCACGCCGAGGAGGAGTTGGCCGAGGCGATCCGTGCGGGCCGCCAGGCCGAGTTCGGCGATCACGGATGGGCCCGGCTCTACGGCCGTGCCGACCTGACGGTGCCCGACCCCCAGGATCGGCGTACGTTCACCGCCTCGGTGCTGGACTGGTCCGAACCCGCCGGGGCAGACCACGCCCGGCTGCTCGCCTTCTACACCGACCTGGTCGCGCTACGCCGAGACCACCCGGACCTGGCCGGAGGCGACCGCACCGTGACCACGGTGGACTTCGACGACGACGCCGGCTGGTTGACGATGCGGCGCGGCTCCTCCGTCGTCGCGCTCAACACCGGCACCGCCCAGCAGGTCCCGCTTCCCGCCGGCACCGGGCGTGGTGTGCTGGCCGCCTGGGATCCGGACGGTACCTTCCTGACCGACGACGGCGCCCGGGTGCACCTGGGTGCGGATTGCGTCGTCGTCCTCGGCTGAGCCCTTCCGTCCGCTCACGGCCCTGCTGGGCGGATCCCTTCGGCAGGACCGGCCCCGGCCAGGACCGGTACCGTGGCGGAATGAGCAGCGTCTTCACCAAGATCATCGACGGGCAGATCCCGGGCCGGTTCGTCTGGTCCGATCCGGAGTGCGTGGCGTTCCTGACCGTGGAGCCCCTACGGCCCGGGCACACCATGGTGGTTCCCCGTGCCGAGATCGATCACTGGCTGGACGTACCCGACGACCTGGCCCAGCACCTGTTCACCGTGGCCCGGCACATCGGCCGGGCGCAGCGGAACGCGTTCGACCCGCGCCGGGTGGGCCTGCTCGTGGAGGGCTACGGGGTGGCGCACGTGCACCTGCACGTCTGGCCGAGCGTCTCCCCCGAGGACTTCGACCCGGGCAACGCCGAGCGCGACCCGGACCCGGCCGCCATGGACGCAGCCGCCGAACAGCTGCGGTCCCGGTTACGCGCCCACGGCCACGGCGAGTTCGTCCCGCAGGGGTGAGGTCACCTCCCGGTGGAGATGACCGGGGTGCGGGTCAGCCCGCGGGGCGGCGGAGCATGCGGACCTCGGTCATGCCGTCCCGGCGCTCCCGGCTGGCGCCGTCGGTGGTGAACCCCTGGCGGCGGTAGAACGCCACCGCGCGGTCGTTGCCACGGGCCACCCACAGGTAGGCCTCCCGGTCCCCCAGCCCCCTGCGCATCATCTCCTGCGCCAGTCCGGTCCCGTGGTGTTCGGGAAGCAGGTTCAGCGCCCACACCTGACGGGGGGCCGGGGCCTCGTCCTCGCGCGGATCACCGACGCTGATGAACCCCACCGGCACTCCCCCGTGCCTGGCGATCAGGATCTGCTCCCCGCCCGGGAGCGGTTCGTCCTGGGCCAGGAGTCGGGCACACGCTCGGTCCAGGGGTGCACGAACGCCTCCGGCCTCAGTCGTGCCAGCGACTGTGCGGTCATCAACCCCGCGTAGGTGCTCTGCCAGGTACGGCGGTGCGCGGCCGCCAGTTCCTCCACCTCGGCCGGGCGCAACGGGCCGATCTCGTAGTCGCCCCAGGTGGTGGTGGCGGCCCGCTCCCCGGCGGCCGCCCCGGGATCACTCATCGAGCAGCTCCTCGACCCTGGTCACCTTGCCGGTCAACTCCCCTCGACGTCCCGGGCGCAGATCCGCCTTGAGCACCAGTGAGATCCGGTCGGAGTGGGCGGCGACGGCGTCACAGGCGGCCTTGATCACCGGCATGACCTCCTCCCACTCCCCCTCGATGGTGGTGAACATCGACGTCAGTTCATGCGGCAGCCCGCTGTCGCGGACCACCCGGACGGCGTCGGCCACCGCGGCGCTGACCGAGCCGTCCGGTGCGTCGGTGGTGGCTGGTGCGATCGAGAAGGCGAACAACATGCAGCCACGGTACTGCGGTGGCAACGTGCCGTCCCGTCCGTAGACTCGGAGCCATGCCAAGCACCGCCGTCCTGACCGCGCAAGCCCTGCGACCCCGGGATGTGCACCGGATCCTGCAACTGCACGCCGGAACCGAGCAGATGCAGTACCTGGTGCTGGTCCCCGTGGGGTCCGATGCCTCCACGGTGACCGAGGTGATCAACCATCTGAGCCTGGGAGACCTGCGCGAGGCATGGGACAGGATCACCGGCACCGAGGACGCCGGGGCGGACCGGGCGGCGGCCAGGGACGCGTTGGCCTCCTCCCTGGACCTGTTCGAACAGGCCGGGGCGACCGCCACCGGGGCACTGACGAGCGCCGATCCGATGGCCCAGCTGACAGCCGCCGCACGGGATCGCAGCATCACCGAGGTGATCGTGGTGACCGAGCCCCAGGCGGTGCAGGAGATCTTCAGTTCCGACTGGGCCAGTACGGCCAAGGACACGCTCGAGGTGCCGGTGCTGCACTTCTACTCCGGTACCGACCACGTCGGCTGACGGTCGCGGACACCGGGCCGCAGACTCTCAGACCCCCGGATGGTGCCGGGCCAGTTTCCGGGCGTAGTTCACCATCGCCATCGCGACGTAGAGCAGCCGCCGGGGGTGACGCTCGGCCCGGTAGTACAGCGGGTTCGTCACCGCCCCGCTGCGCCGTATCCGGTTCACCTGCCCGCGCCCGGGCGCGGGCAGGTAGCGGCGCAGCACCGGCCAGGGCACCACGGCGAAGAGGTGTTGGGCCGTCGCCACCGGAATGGGTTCGCCGCCGCCGGCCTGCGCCGTCATCTGGCGCACCGGGCCCGCGCGCTCATCCTCGCCCGGACCGAGGCCCAGGAAGGCCTGGCCGTACATGGCTGCGACGTTGTACCCGGAGGCGGTCACCGCGTACCCGCTGCGACCCACCCGTGGGTTGATCTCCAGCAGCTGGTAGTGCCCCTCCGGGCTCCGCTTCAGATCCGCGTTGGCGATCCCCGCCATCCGATGGCCTGCAGCAGGTTCACCACCTGTGCCACCGCTCGGGCCTGAGCGCCCACCGGGTCTCCGGTGAGTTGTGCCACGGAGTTGCCGACCGCGCTGGGCGCATGTTCCTCCAGCAGCACCTGACCGAACTGGGCCAGGCGCACCCGCCCACCGGGATCGATGAAGACGTTCACGGCCGCCATCGCACTGTCCGGACCGTCGATGTACTCCTGCACCAGCATCGGCACCGCCACCCCGGCGGTGGCCATCGTGTGCCACAGTGCGCGCAGGTGCCCGGCGTCGGCGACGGTGTGCACCTTCGCCTTGCCCGGGTAGTCCACGCCCTTTGCAGCGGCGGTGCTGGCGGGTTTGACCACGACCGGGAAGTCCAGATCCCCGCCCGGTGGCTCCTCCTCGGCGGGCACACCCCGGGCGGTGCGGGGATGGGGCACGCCGGTCTCCTCGGCCATGGCCATCAGCACCGCCTTGTCCGCGACCTGCTCCAGCAGGTGGGCTCCGGGGTAGGGCACGACCGCGCCGGCGTCCTCGAGCCGGTCCCGGACCGCCACGATCGCGGTCACCAGCCAGTCCGCGCTGCCCAGCACCAGGTGGGTGGAATCCGGTTGCTCGGCCATCACCTCCAGGATCGTCTGGGCCAGGGTGTCGGTGTTGCTCAACCCGGCGCGGATCCGCAGGTCCACGATCGCGCTGTGGGCGACCGCGCCCACCTGCACCCCGGCCAGCACCACGCTGGAGACGCCATAGGCCTCATGGAAGGCCCTCGCGGTGGCATAGGCACCGATATCACCACCCACCAGGATGGGCCGGACCGCTGGGGCGCCCGGCGTATCGGAGGGTCGGGAGTCCTTGGTGCGCACCTGGCTACGTTACCCAACGGGCGGTGTCGTCGGGAGCGGCGCGCCCTACCGGCGCCACGTGCCACCCGGCATAACCTGGACGGGTGAACGCACCAGGTCCGGTCGCGCCCGAGGAGTTCGAGGCGGCGCTGTTGAGTCTGCGTGGGCACCGGCTGCGCCCGGAACTGCGCCTGGAGGAGGTGCCTCCGCCCACGCGGATCGCTCCCTATGCCCTCGCCCTGACCGGTGAGATCAACCCGAGCACCGACCCGGATGACTTCCTGGGCAACGGCCGCTTCGTGGTCCTGTACGACCCGGAGGGTCAGGAGGCCTGGAACGGCACCTTCCGGGTGATCGTCATGGCCAGGGCCCGCCTGGAGGACGAACTGGGCGCCGATGCGATGCTCGGGGAGGTCGGTTGGAGCTGGCTCACCGACGCCCTGGCCACCGAGGAGGCGGGTTACCACTCCCTGTCCGGTACTGTCACCCGGGTGCTCTCGGAGACCTTCGGGGGCTTGGAACTGCGGGGAGGCGAGGTGGAGATCGAGGTGCGTGCATCCTGGACACCCACCAGCACCGACCTGGCCCCGCACCTGCGCGCCTGGGCGCTCCTGGCCTGCCAGGCGGCCGGGCTGCCTCCGATGCCGGATAACGTCTCATCGCTGAACCGGCGCCGATGAACCAGCCGCAGCCCCTCACCGAGCCGTCCGGCGGCGTACCCGAGGTGGTCGCCACCGACGCGCAGTTGCGCGAGGTCATCAAGCGTCTGGCGCAGGGAACCGGACCCGTCGCCATCGATGCCGAGCGGGCTTCGGGGTACCGGTACGGTCAGCGCGCCTATCTGGTCCAGGTGCGCCGGGCCGGCGCCGGCACCGCCCTGATCGACCCGCTCGGGGTGCCCGACCTGGGCGAGTTGTCACGGGCCCTCGGCGGTACCGAGTGGGTGCTGCACGCCGCGAACCAGGACCTGCCGAGCCTGGCCGAGGTCGCCCTTCGCCCCGATTCGCTCTTCGACACCGAACTGGCGGGCCGACTGCTGGGACGGGCCCGGGTGGGCCTGGGTACCATGGTGGAGGCCGAACTCGGCCTTTCCATGGCCAAGGAGCATTCCGCAGCCGACTGGTCCACCCGTCCGCTTCCGCACGACTGGTTGCGCTACGCGGCTCTCGACGTGGAAGTGCTCATCGAGTTGCGCCAGATCCTGTCCCGCCAGTTGGACGAGGCGGGCAAGTTGGAGTGGGCCCTGGAGGAGTTCGAGTACGTCCGCACCGCGCCCCCGCCTCCCCCGAGGGTGGACCCCTGGCGGCGCACCTCCGGGACCCACCAGATCCGGGACCGGCGCGGTCTGGCGGTGGTCCGGGAGTTGTGGATCGCTCGTGATGCCGCGGCCGCGCAGGCCGACCTGGCGCCGGGCCGGGTGCTGCCGGACCGAGCGATCATCGCCGCCGCCCAGGCGCTGCCGAAGAACACCGATGACCTTCTGGCACTGCGTCCGTTCACCAACCGTGGTGCGCGCCGCCGGCTGCGCACCTGGGCGGGCGCCATCGAGACGGCTCTGGAACTGCCCGAGAACGAACTTCCCGCGCACCGGGCCCCGCACTCCCCCGACGCCCTGCCCCAGCCACGCTCGTGGAAGGACCGCAACCCCGAGGCCGCCGTCCGGCTCGATGCGGTGCGGCCCACGATCCGGGCCCTGGCGGACGAACTGGAACTTCCGCAGGAGAACCTGCTCTCCCCCGATACCCAGCGCCGCATTGCCTGGCGACCGCCGTCGTCGGCCACCGAGGAACTCGTCGCCCAGGCACTCCGCGACCTGGGTGCCCGACGCTGGCAGGTGGAGCAGGTCACCGAGCGCCTCACCCAGGCGCTGGCCACCGGAACGCCGGTCGGGGTGCCCGAGGTCGCTGACACCGCGGACGAGGCCACCGAAACGGCGGGCAAGGTCACCGAAACAGCAGGCGAGAACGCCTCCTGAGCGCTACCGCGCCGTCGTGAGATAAGGTGCGCATCAGTATCTAGTACTGACAGTCTCCCGCTTTGGAGGTAGACGATGACGTTGCACGGTCGTGATGTCGTCCTGGTCGATGCCGCGCGGTCCCCGTTCGGGCGTGCCCGCGAGGACGGCCTGTACGCCCACACCCGCGCCGATGACCTCGCGGTGGCGGTGGTGCGGGACCTACTGCGCCGCAACGCGGAGCTGCCGCCGGAGCGTCTCGGGGAGGTGGCCTTCGCCGCAACCACCCAGTCCGGGGACCAGGGCCTGACCCTGGGCCGGACCGTAGGCTTGCTCGCCGGGCTGCCCCAGCACGTGCCCGGGTACGCGATCGACCGGATGTGTGCCGGGGCGATGACCGCGGTCACCCAGGTGGCGGCCTCGATCGCCGTGGGGGCGATCGATGCGGCCCTGGCCGGTGGGGTGGAGCACATGGGCCGCCACCCCCTCGGCGGCGACGCGGACCCGAATCCGCGCTTCATGACCGAGCGACTGGTCTCCTCCGACGCCCTGGTGATGGGTGCCACCGCCGAGAACCTGCACGACCGCTACCCCGAACTGACCAGGGAGCGTGCCGACGCCTACGGCGCCGCCTCCCAGGCCAAGTACGCCCAGGCGCTCGCCGACGGGCACATCGGGGCCGATCTGGTGCCGATCGGGATTCCCGACCCCGAACGCGGGTGGGGTCTGGCCACTGCGGACGAACCCCCGCGCCCGGGCACCACCGTGGCCGCAATGGCAGACCTGCGCACCCCGTTCCGTCCCGGCGGACGCGTGACGGCGGCCACCTCCTCCCCGTTGACCGATGGCGCCACCGGGGCGGTGCTGATGGCCGCTGACACCGCAGCCGAACTGGGCCTGGCGCCACGGATGCGGATGGTCTCCTACGCCTATGCCGGCGTTGCCCCGGAGGTGATGGGAGTGGGCCCGGTGCCCGCGACGCAGCGTGCCCTCGAACTGGCCGGGCTGAGCATCGAGGACATCGGCCTGTTCGAGATCAACGAGGCGTTCGCCGTGCAGGTGCTGGCCTTCCTGGATGCCTTCGGGATCGACGACGACGACCCCCGCGTGAACCCTTACGGCGGTGCGATCGCCGTGGGTCACCCGTTGGCGGCTTCCGGAGTGCGCCTGATGGCCCAGCTGGCCCGGGCCTTCGAAACCCGCCCCGAGGTGCGCTACGGCATCACCACCATGTGTGTCGGTCTCGGCCAGGGCGGCACCGTGATCTGGGAGAACCCCCACCACATCGAGGAGAGCCGATGAGCGAACGCATCACCCGCGCCCTGGTGCGCGACATCGAACTGGAGGGTGTGGGCACCCTGGCCCTGGTCACCCTGGACAACCAGGCCGGTCCCACCAAGCCGAACACGCTCGGGCCCGGCGGGATGGCCGAACTGCGCACCGCGCTGGAGGGCATCACCGCCCGGGCCCGTGCGGGCGAGATCGTGGCGGCTGCGGTGACCGGCAAGATGTTCCACTTCGCCGCGGGTGCCGACCTGCACGGCGCCGCCGCCATCACCACCGAGGCCGATGCGCGCGGTATCGCCGAGACCGGGCACGAGGTGTACGCCCTGCTCACCGACATGCCGGTGCCCACGTTCGCCTACATCGGTGGCGCCGCCCTGGGTGGCGGGCTGGAACTGGCGCTGCACGCCACCTACCGCACGGTGGCCGCGCCGGTGCGCAACATCGGGCTCCCGGAGACCTTCCTGGGCCTGATCCCCGGATGGGGTGGCACGTTCCTGGTGCCGCACCTGGTGGGGATCGAGAACGCGGTGAAGGTGATCATCGAGAACCCGCTTCGCAACAACCGTCAGCTCGATGCCACCCAGGCGGTGCAGATGGGGCTGGCTGATGCGGTGCTGGACTCGGCGGACTTCCTGGCCCAGTCCCTGCGCTGGAGCGCGGCGATCCTGCGCGAGGAGGTACAGGTGAACCGGCCCGACCCGGTGGACCCGCAGGTGTGGCAGCAGGTGATCGAGGGCGCCAGGGCCAAAGTGGACCAGCGTCTGCACGGCGCCGCACCGGCCCCCTATCGGGCCCTGGACCTGCTCGAGGTGGCGTCCCGGGGTGACCGGGAGGTCTCCTATGAAGCCGAGAACGACGCACTAGCCGAACTCATCCTGTCGCCGGAGTTCTCCGCCGGGGTGTACGCCTTCGGGCTGACCACCGGACGGGCGAAGAAACCTGCCGGTGCACCCGATTCCGCACTGGCCCGCCCGGTGCGTTCGGTCGGACTCGCCGGTGCCGGGTTGATGGCCAGCCAGTTGGCGCTGTTGTTCGCCCGACGGATGAAGGTGCCGGTGGTCATGCGGGACCTGGACGACGAGCGTGCTCAGCGGGGCCTGTCGTTCGTGCACGCCGAGGTTGACAAACTCGCCGAGTCCGGACGTATCGGCGCCGATGAGGCCAACCGGCTGCGCTCGGCGGTCACCGTCACCACCGACCTGGCCGACCTGGCCGGGAAGGACCTGGTGATCGAGGCGGTCTTCGAGGAGTTGCAGGTGAAGAAGACGGTGTTCGCCGAACTCGAGCAGGTCATCGCCCCCGAAACGATCCTGGCGACGAACACCTCCGCGCTGTCGGTGACGGCGATGGCCGCCGGCCTGAACCATCCGGAGCGGGTGGTGGGCCTGCACTTCTTCAACCCGGTCGCGCAGATGCCGCTGGTGGAGGTCGTGCGTGCGGAGCAGACCGATGACGCCGCCTACGCGACCGCGTTCGCGGTTGCCAAGGAGTGCCGCAAGACGGCGATCGCGGTGGCCGACGCCCCCGGGTTCGTGGTCAACCGGTTGCTGGTGCGGTTGCTCGGTGAAGTCCTCGGCTCACTGGAGGACGGTACCGGCGTGCAGGTGGCCGATGCGGCGCTGCGTCCCCTCGGGCTGCCGATGGGACCCTTCCAACTGTTGCAGCTCGTGGGTCCGGCGGTGGCCGAACACGTGCTGGACACGCTGCGGGAGCAGCTGGGCGACCGGTACCCCACCTCGCCCGGCCTGCGCCGGATCGTGGAGGACCGCGCTCGCTTCGTGGAGTTCGAGGGCCGGCCCGGCGCCGGTTCCCCGGTGAACATGCAGATCGGCTCCTACTTCGGCTCCCGCGCCGAGCAGGCCGGCGCGCAGAGTGAGACCGAGTTGCTCAACCGGGTGCGCGACGCGCTGGCCCAGGAGGTGGACCTGATGCTCGCCGAGGGCGTCGTGGGAGACAGGGAGGACATCGACCTGGGCATGATCATGGGCGCCGGCTGGCCGTTCCACCTGGGCGGCATCACCCCCTACCTGGCGCGCACGGCCTGACCCCGGGCACCTCCCCAGCCCGGAGCGGCGAAAGTCAGAAAAGACCGGGCTGGGGCGGGGCGTAGGCGGGGTCCACGCCGTCAAAGAGGCTGGAGACGGACTCACCCAGGTGGATGCGATGGATCGCCTCGGCGAACAGTCCCGAGATCGAGCGCACCCGTAACCCCGGCCACCCCTCCGGCGCCGGAACGGTATCAGTGGTGACCACCTCGGAGATCATCGGATGCTGGCTCAGCCGCGGCACAGCCCGGCCGGTGAACAGCCCGTGCGTGCACGCCACCGCGGCCTCGACGCATCCCTCCTCCCGCAGCCGCTCGAGCAGTTCGACGATCGAGCCCCCGGTGGCGATCTCGTCGTCGAGCACGATGGCTCGCTTGCCGGCCACATCTCCCACGATGGCGTCGATCACCACCCGGTCATCGGTCAGGCGCTGCTTACTGCCGGCCGCCACCGGCACCCCGAGCAACCGGGCGAACACAGTGGCGGACTTCGCGTTGCCCAGGTCCGGTGAGACCACCACCGTCTCCTCGGGATTGATCCGATCCCGGAAGTGCTCGGCCAGTACCCCCAGCGCGGTGAGGTGGTCCACCGGAACGGAGAAGAACCCGTGCACCTGGGGTGCGTGCAGGGTCATCGTCAGCACCCGGTTCGCGCCGGCGGTGGTGAGCAGGTCCGCCACCAGGCGCCCACCCAGGGAGATCCGGGAGGCGTCCTTCTTGTCCGAGCGGGCGTAGGCGAAGTGCGGCATGACCGCGGTGATCTGCGCGGCCGAGGCGCCGCGGGCGGCGTCGATCATCAGCAACAGTTCCATCAGGTGCTCCTGGGTGGGCGGCACCAGGGGTTGGATGATGTAGACATCGCGCGGCGGCAGTTCTCCCCCAGTCGGGCTTCCAGGCAGTCGTTGCTGAATCGTTTGACGCGTGAGGGTGCCACCTCCACACCCAGGTGTGCGCAGATCTGGCCGGCCAACCCCGGATGAGCGCTGCCGCTGAAGACCACGATGTTGCGCATACCCGCCCTAGAGGTTCGATCGAGGTGTGAAGGATCTTCCCGAGCCTAGCGATCCACCGCGGTGCGCGGAAACTGTTCGCGCCCCACCGTTGCCTGGTGGGTCAGTTCCACTGCCACCGAGGCCGCCTGCAACGCGACATCCTGGGCGCGCAGGCCCAGGTCCGCGACCAATTCGGCCCGGGCGGCGTGGCTCAGGAACCGCAGTGGAATCCCGTGCGCCTGCACCGGCATGTGCAGCCCGCGCTCGGCCAGGCGGTCCCGGATCGCCGAGCCGAGACCGTTGCTCACCAGACCGTCCTCGATGGTCACGACCAGGTGGTGGGCGCGGGCAAGTTCCACCAGGTCATCGGGAACCGGCAGCACCCACCTCGGGTCCACCACGGTGGCGCCGATCCCCTGGTCTGCCAACCGCTGCGACACCTCGATAGCGGTGCGTGCGAAAGCGCCGAATCCGGCCACGAGCACCCTGGCCCCGCCGTCACCGGCGGTCCTGGCGAGCACGTCCACCGTGCCCTGCTTGCCGATCTCGGGGATCGCCTCGGGCAGGGCACCCTTGGGGTAACGCAGCACCGTGGGGGCGTCGCGCACGTCGACGGCTTCACGCAGCGCACGCCGCAGAGTGTCCTCATCGCGCGGGGCGGCCAGGCGCAAGCCGGGCACACTGCGCAGCAGTGCCATGTCCCACATACCGTTGTGGCTGGCGCCGTCGTCTCCGGTCAATCCGGCGCGGTCCAGCATGAAGGTCACCCCGGCCTTGTGCAGGGCGACGTCCATCAGCACCTGGTCGAACGCACGGTTGAGGAAGGTGGCGTAGACCGCCACCACCGGATGCATCCCGGCGAACGCCAGCCCGGCGGCGGAGGTCACGGCATGTTGTTCGGCGATGCCGACGTCGAAAACCCGGTCCGGGAACTCCTCGGCCATCGGCGCCAGGCCCACCGGGCCCAGCATGGCCGCGGTGATCCCGACGACGTCGGAGCGCACCCGCGCGATCCTGCAGATCTCATCGGCGAACACCTTGGTCCACCCGAACCGGGAGGCCTGCACCGGTAGCCCGGTCTCGGGGTGGATTACCCCGACGGCGTGGAAACGGTCGGCAGCATCGGTCTCGGCCGGGGCATAACCACGGCCCTTCTGGGTGATGGTGTGCACGATGACGGGCGCACCGAAGTCCTTTGCCGCGCGCAGTGCGCGCTCCAGCGCGTGCACGTCGTGCCCGTCCACCGGGCCGAGGTACTTGATCCCCAGACCCTCGAACCAGCCCGAGGGCCGCAGCACGTCCTTGATGCCCTTCTTCATGCCGTGCAGGGCGTCGTAGGTCAACCGTCCGGGTGCACCGCCACGGTTCAGGGTGCGCTTCCCCCAGCCCAGGATGCGTTCGTAGTTGGGGTCGACGCGCATGGCGTCCAGGTGCCGGGACAGTCCCCCGATCGTGGGTGAGTAGGAGCGCCCGTTGTCATTGACAACGATCACCAGCGGTCGGTCCGGGCCGTCGGCGATGGTGTTCAAGGCCTCCCACGCCATCCCGCCGGTCAGCGCACCGTCACCGATCACGGCGACCACGTGGCGGTCGGTGCGCCCGGCGATGACGTTGCCCTTGGCGATGCCGTCAGCCCAGGAGATCGCGGTGGAGGCGTGGGAGTTCTCCACCACGTCGTGGTCGGACTCCGCCCGCGCGGGGTAGCCGGACAACCCGCCGCGTTTACGCAGCGCGGAGAAATCGGTGCGGCCGGTGAGCAGCTTGTGCACATAGGCCTGGTGGCCGGTGTCGAAGACGATCCGGTCCCGGGGCGACTCGAAGACCCGGTGCAGCGCGATGGTCAACTCCACCACGCCCAGATTCGGACCCAGATGCCCTCCGGTCTTGGACACCTCGGTGACCAGGAAGGTGCGGATCTCCGCGGCGAGGGCGCGCAGCCGCCGTGGACTCAGACCTCGCAGGGACGACGGGGAGGTGATGCGTTGAAGTTCACCCACTCGTTTCTCCTTCCCTACCCCAGCGACGCCGACTGGGGTGTCGTTGGTCCGCAGGGTAGTGGCACGCGTCGGTGCGCGCGCTTCATACTAAGCCACTTACCCTGGAACCATGAGATTCCTGCCCGGACACACCGTGCGTTCCGATCTGACCTACGGCGACGTCTTCCTGGTCCCGACCCGTTCCGACGTGGGCTCCCGGTTCGACGTCGACCTGACCCCGGTCGACCGCGCCGGCACCACGATCCCGGTGGTGGTGGCCAATATGACCGCGGTCAGCGGCCGGCGGATGTCCGAGACCGTCGCCCGACGCGGAGGCGTGGCGATCCTGCCCCAGGACCTGCCGTTGGAGGAGGTGGCACGCACGATCGCCTCGGTGAAGTCCCGGCACCCGGTGCTGGAGTCCCCGGTGGTGCTCTCCCCCACCGACACCGTGCACAACGCGGTCACCTTGATCGACAAGCGCAGCCACGGTGCGGCCGTGGTGCTCGATACCGACGACAGGCCCGTCGGTGTCCTCACCCGCGGGGACTGCCAGGGGGTGGACCAGTTCACGCAGGTGCGCGAGGTGATGACACCCGAACCCACCTGCCTCCCACTGTCGGTGCTCGACGGCGACGACGCGTTGCGGACCGCGTTCGAGACCCAGCACCGCTACCGGCGCCGGTTCTCTCCGGTCATCGACGACGACGGCGCCCTCGTCGGCGTCCTCACCCGCCTCGGAGCGCTGCGATCCTCCATCTACACCCCGGCCACCGACTCCTCGGGCCGGTTGCTCGTAGGGGCTGCGATCGGGGTGAACAGTGACGTCGTCGCGCGGGCCGAGGGGTTGCTGGCGGCGGGCGCGGACATGCTCGTGGTGGACACCGCGCATGGGCACCAGGTGAAGATGCTCACCGCGCTGCGGGCGGTGCGCGGCCTGGATCCTCAGGTGCCGGTGATCGCGGGCAACGTGGTCACCGCCGACGGCGTCAGCGACCTCGTCGAGGCAGGTGCCGACATCGTCAAGGTCGGTGTTGGTCCGGGGGCGATGTGCACCACGAGGATGATGACGGCGGTGGGCAGGCCACAGTTCTCTGCGGTGGCCGAGTGTGCGGAGCGGGCCCGCTCGCTCGGTGCCCACGTGTGGGCCGACGGCGGGGTCCGCTACCCGCGCGACATCGCCCTGGCCCTGGCGGCCGGTGCCAGCCAGGTGATGGTCGGATCCTGGTTCGCCGGTACCCACGAGTCAACGGGCGACCTGCACACCGACACCGATGGGCGCCTGTACAAGGAGTCGTTCGGGATGGCCTCGGCGCGGGCGGTCGCCGCCCGCGCGTCCGCTGCCGCCACCGCGTTCGAGCGGGCCCGCCGGGCCCTGTATGAGGAGGGCATCTCCTCTCCTCGCGGATGTACCTGGACCCGGACCGCCCGGGGGTGGAGGATCTGCTGGACCACATCACTTCCGGCCTGCGCAGCGCCTGCACGTATGCCGGAGCCACCACGATGGCCGAGTTCGCCGAGCGGGCGGTGGTGGGCCTGCAGTCGGCTGCAGGGTATGAGGAGGGACGTCCGCTGCCGGCGGGATGGTAGCCAGGGCCAACCGCGCTGCGGTGCCACCCCGCGGGTCGGCGATGGCGGCCGGGAAGAGGTCCAGTGGCTGAGCCGAGACAGGATCGGTGATCAGGGCATTCGAGGCCGGCGGACACGCCGCCGCGGCGGGTAGACGGGCCGACCCGCAGCCGGGTGTGTCCGGCTGCGGGTCGGAATGGTTCGGAGCGCGCTGTGTCGGTTCAGGCCGCCACGAGGGAGCGCAGCACGTACTGCAGGATGCCGCCGTTGCGGTAGTAGTCGGCCTCACCCGGGGTGTCGATCCGCACCACGGCGTCGAAGGTGACGTCCTCGCCGTCGTCCTTGGTGGCGGTGACCTTGACCGTCTTCGGGGTACGGCCCTCGTTCAGCTCGGTGATACCGCTGATGTCGAACGTCTCGGTGCCGTCCAATCCGAGGCTGTCGGCGCTCTCGCCCTCGGGGTACTCCAGGGGCAGCACGCCCATCCCGATCAGGTTCGACCGGTGGATCCGCTCGAAACTCTCGGTGATGACCGCCCGCACGCCCAGCAGCAAGGTGCCCTTGGCCGCCCAGTCCCGGGAGGAACCGGAGCCGTACTCCTTGCCACCCAGCACCACCAGCGGGATGTTCTCCTCGGCGTAAGCCTGCGCGGCGTCGTAGATGGAGGTCTGCTCGCCGGTGAGGAGGTTCTTGGTGAACCCGCCTTCGACGCCGTCCAGCAACTGGTTGCGTAGCCGGATGTTGGCGAAGGTTCCCCGAATCATCACCTCGTGGTTACCACGGCGGGAGCCGTAGGAGTTGAAGTCCCGCCGGGCCACCCCGTTCTCGGTCAGGTACCGGCCCGCCGGGGAGTCCGGCTTGATCGCACCGGCCGGCGAGATGTGGTCGGTGGTGACCGAGTCGCCGAGTTTGGCGAGCACCCGGGCCCCGGTGATGTCCTCGACCGGTGTCGCCTCGCGCTCCATGCCCTCGAAGTACGTGGGCTTGCGCACATACGTCGACTCCGGGTCCCAGGCGAAGGTGTCGCCCTCCGGGGTCTGCAGCGCGCGCCAGTGATCGTCACCGGCGAAGACGTCGGCGTAGTCGGAGGCGAACATCTCCCGGTTGATGTTCTCGTCGATGGTGCGCTGTACCTCGTCGGTGTCGGGCCAGATGTCCCGCAGGAACACCTCGTTGCCATCGCTGTCGGTACCCAGGGGCTCGTTGGCGAAGTCGAAGTCCATGGTGCCGGCCAGCGCGTAGGCGACCACCAGCGGCGGTGAGGCCAGGTAGTTCATCTTCACGTCCGGGTTGATCCGGCCCTCGAAGTTGCGGTTACCGGACAGCACCGAGACCACCGACAGGTCGTGCCGGTTCACGGCCTCGGTGACCTCCTCGTCCAGCGGACCGGAGTTGCCGATGCAGGTGGTGCAACCGTAGCCGACCAGGTGGAAGCCCAGCTTCTCCAGGTAGGGCCACAGCCCGGCCTTCTCGAAGTAGTTCGTGACCACCTGGGAGCCAGGTGCCAACGAGGTCTTCACCCAGGGCTTGGAGACCAGCCCCCGGTCCACGGCGTTGCGGGCCAGCAGGCCCGCGGCCATCATCACCGAGGGGTTGGAGGTGTTCGTGCAAGAGGTGATCGAGGCGATCGCCACGTGCCCGTGGTCCAGCTCGTACGTGGTGCCCTCCGGGGTGGTCACCTCGGTGGGGTTGGAGGCCCGGTGGTAGGACGCCGGTGGCGTCGGCGAGTGGGAAGGCGCCCCGGCCTGGGATGACTCCGCGTTGGCAGGCTGCGCCGTGGCGTCGGAGGCCGGGAACGTGTCAGCCAGGCGGCTGTCCACCGGGCTCTTCTCGATCGATCCCTCGCCGTTCACCGCATAGTTCTTCAGGTCCGCGAGGAACTGTTCCTTGGAGTTGCTCAGCGCGATCCGGTCCTGGGGTCGCTTCGGTCCGGCGATCGAGGGCTCCACGGTGGACAGATCCAGGGTGAGGTACTCGGAGTAGGCAGGTTCGATGTGCTCCTCGGCCGATGGATCCAGCCACATGCCCTGTTCCTTGGCGTAGGCCTCCACCAGCGCGACCTGTTCGTCGCTGCGGCCGGTCAGGCGCAGGTAGTCCAGGGTGACCTCATCGATGGGGAACATCGCCGCGGTCGAGCCGAACTCCGGGCTCATGTTCCCGATCGTGGCGCGATTGGCCAGCGGCACCTGGGCCACGCCCTCGCCGTAGAACTCGACGAACTTGCCGACCACACCGTGCTCACGCAGCATCTCGGTGATGGTCAGCACCACATCGGTCGCAGTCACGCCGGAGGGAATCTCCCCTTCGAGTTTGAACCCCACCACCCCGGGATCAGCATCGATACCGGCTGGCCGAGCATGGCGGCCTCGGCCTCGATCCCTCCGACGCCCCAGCCCAGCACGCCCAGGCCGTTGACCATCGTGGTGTGGGAGTCGGTACCGACCAGGGTGTCGGGGTAGGCCCGCAGCACCGCGTCCTCGCCCTCACCGTGCTCGCGGGTCATCACCACGCGAGCCAGGTACTCGATATTGACCTGGTGGACGATACCGGTGCCCGGCGGCACCACCTTGAAGTCATCGAAGGCCGTCTGACCCCAACGCAGGAACTGGTAGCGCTCGTGGTTGCGCTGGTACTCGAACTCCACGTTGCGCGCGAACGCGTCCCGGGTACCGAAGACGTCGATCTGCACCGAGTGGTCGATCACCAACTCAGCCGGGGACAGCGGGTTGATCGAGGCCGGGTCCCCGCCGAGGTCGGCCACGGCCTCGCGCATCGTGGCCAGGTCCACCACGCACGGCACACCGGTGAAGTCCTGCATCACCACCCGGGCCGGGGTGAACTGGATCTCGTGCGAAGGCTGGGCCTGCGGGTCCCACTCGGCCAGGGTGCGGATGTGGTCGGCGGTGATGTTGGCACCATCCTCGGTGCGCAGCAGGTTCTCCGCGAGCACCTTGAGGCTGTACGGCAACCGCTCGGCACCGGGCACCGCGCTGAGGCGGTAGATCTCGTAATCGGTTCCCTGGACGGACAGGGTGGACTTGGACGAAAAACTGTCCACGTGGCTCACGGTGGCTCCTTGCGTCGACGGCGTGGATGTCCCTGGCACCATCCTGGCACTTCCGGGACACGAGCGTCCGATATTTATCTTGATGTCGAGATAATCCTACCGGGGTGCCGGCGGATGCGCCACTCACACGCCGGGGGCCAGCACGGCCACGCACTCCACGTGATGGGTGTGGCTGTACAGGTCGAACGCGGTCAGGCTCGCCAGTTCATACCCGACGTTCCTGGCCGCGGCAGCATCCCGGGCGAGCGCGGCCGGATCGCAGGCCACGTACACCACCCGTTCCGGGCCGGTCGCCACAAGAGCGCGCATCACCGCTTCCCCGGCTCCGGAACGCGGCGGATCCAGGACGACGACGTCGGCTCTCCCGTCGTCGCCACCCGCCTGGGCGTGGCCGGTGACGAATCTGCGCACGTCGGCATCGTGGAGATGGATCTGGTCCAGTCCGTGGGCGTTTCGGCGGGCATCGCGCACCGCCCCGGAAGCGCCCTCGACGGCGTCTACCCGCCCCTGCGCACCCACGGCCGCGGCCAGTGGCGCGGTGAATAGACCCGAGCCGGAGTACAGTTCCAGGACGCGCTGGCCCGGCCGGAGTTCTGCCGCCCGGAGCACTTCGGCCACTAACGCCGCCGGGGCTCCGGCATGGGCCTGCCAGAAGCCATCGGCACTGACCCGGTAGGTGTAGGTCTGCTCGCCGGTCCGGACCACCTCACGAACCCGGGCGGGTCTGTCCGTGTTCCCGGCGGCACGCCGTCCGCGTGATGTGTGGCCTCGCTCGGACGGCCGTCCACGAGAACCACCGGGGCCCCGGCGGAAGGTGCGACCGCCTGGATCCGCGCGCCGGCCGGCCAGGTGCGCCCGAGCAGGTCCAGCTCATGGATCCGCGCGTGGGCCAGCGGCAGGGAGCCCACCCCGAGCACCGCATCGCTGCGGTGACCGTGCATGCCGGCCCGGCCCTCGCCGTCGGCTATCAACGTGACCCGGGTGCGGTACCCGGTGCCCGGTACCGGGCTCGGCCCCTCGGGCAGCGGCACGTACTCGACCTGCAGCGGCGCCACCGCGGGGTGGTCGGGGCCGATATGCCCGATGCGACGCAGCGCGTCGGTGATCACGTCCCGTTTCCAGGCGCGCTGGGCCGGGAGGGCAACGTGAGCCAGTTCCCCGCCACCCACGCCACCGGGCCCGGCCTCGGGCCAGACGCTGGGGACCCGGTCCGGCGAGGGCTCCAGAACCTCGATCGCATCAGCGCGCCAGTAGCGGCTGGTGGCGTCGGTGACCCTGGCCCGGACCCGCTCGCCGGGCAGTGTGTGCCGCACGAACACCACCCGCCCGTCGTGGCGCGCCACGCAGTGGCCGCCGTGGGCCGGCGGGCCGATGGTCAGGTCCAGCAACTGATCGGGCATTGGTGCTCGCCTTCGCGGGTGTGAGTGACGTTCGAGCGTACTGGCCCTCGACCCCGGTCCTGACCCTCGAACGCAGGGCTAGCGCCGGGGGCGGGCGCCGTCCGTGCTCGGGCCACCGTCCGGGCCGGCCGCACCATCCGGGCCGGCCGCACCATCCGGGCCGGCCGCGCCGTCCGGGTTCGGCGCGCGATCGGGCCCGGCCACGGCGTCAGTGGTGGCCGGGCCGTCAACGGTGCTGTCAGCCTCGGGGGCGTCGACGATGGCCTCCTCCTGTGCCTGCCTCGAGGCCTTGATCAGCGGATGCACCAGCAACCAGGTCAGATACAGCACCACCGCCCACAGCGGCACCCCCATCACCAGCCGGGCGGTCCCCAACCAGCCAACCTGAGCATTGAGGTAGAGCGGCAACTGCACCCCCAGTCGCAGCCCGAACAAGAGCACCCACAGCGCCGTGGCCCAACTCAGGATCCGAACCGCGGCACGGTCCTGGCGCCATTGCCCGAAACCGGGCATCAACGCACCGACGAGCACTCCCACCAGTGGGCGCCGCGCAAGGATAGAGCCCAGCGACACCAGGACGCCGATCGCGTTGACGTACAGCCCCCATACGAAGAAGTCCTCGGCCTGCCCGGTCCGCCACGCCCAGACGGTCCCGATGCCGACCCCGACCAGACCGCCGAAGACGTAGTTCAACGAACTGCGAGAGACCAGGCGGCTCAATGCCGCCACCACCGCCAATGCTCCTGCGCCGATCAGCGACCAGGTCAGATCCCGGGTGGCCACGAAGACCACCACGAACACCAGGCCCGGTGCGATCGACTCCAGCAACCCGCGAACACCGCCGACAGAGGCGGTCAGGTCGAACCGCCCCTGACCCAGTTGTTGCACGCCGCGGCCGGGCACGGCCGGACCGGACCCGGCGGGGCGATCGGCGGAGGTCATCGCACCTCGGTGATCTCCGGCCCCCGCTTGGGCAGCCGGATCGTGAGCCGTTCTTCCTGGGCCGGTGCCTGGGGCTGCGCCGACTGGCCAGGCAGGTGCAGGCTGAGCAATTCACGCGGCGGACGCGGTTCATTGCCACGGTCCACCACGATCCCGGCGAAGATGTCCTCCATCACCTCGGCGGCTTGGGCCTCCACGGTCGCCTTCCCGGTGAGCACACCGCGCAGGAACCAACGAGTGCCGTCGACCCCCAGGAACCGCGCGGGTCTGGTCCCGCTGCGACCGTCCGGCATCCGCACCGGCAGGCGGGCCAGCAGTTCCCGACCGAACGCACCCGTGCGTTCGTCCGCGCTGCCGCCCTGCTTCTTGATCGACTCGGCGATCTCGGCCCGCAACTCCTCCCACAGCCCTTCGCTCGCTGCGGGGTGCAGCGAAGGGCTGCACCTGCAGCGCGGACCCCTCCAGGGCAAGGTTGACCGCCACGATTCGCCGGGTCTTCTTGTCCAGTTCCATCCGAACCTGCAGCCCGGGCCGCTTAGGGATACGAACCGCACCGAGATCGATCAGACCCTCCTCGGACGGAGCTTCGGCCACGTCCCAGGGACCATGGGCCGGTTCGCCACGGGCGTCGTCGGCCCCGGACCCGTCCTCGTCGGCATCGACGGCGCCATCGGGGTCCTCGAGGTCCGCGTCATCACGCTCGTCCTCGCTGGTGTTCCAGTGGGCGAGTTCGGACTCGTCGGGCCCGATCACGCCTCCGGCGCGGGTGCGCCGGTCCTTTCGTTTGAACCACCTCATGACTTGGCCTCTCCTCCGCTCCGGGTGGCCTGCTCCTGCGGGAGGAAACCACCGGTCGACCCGAACCCCGCGTCCCCACGCGCGGTTCCCGGCAACCGGTCCACCTGAATCAGGCGGGCCCTGCTCACCTGCTGGATGACCAGTTGGGCGACCCTGTCCCCTCGTTTCAGGTGGGCCGGTGCTCTGGTGTCCGTGTTGGCCAGGATAACGTTGATCTCCCCCCGGTAGCCCGCGTCGACGGTGCCGGGTGCGTTCACCACGGTGATCCCGTGCCGTGCGGCCAGACCCGAGCGCGGGTGCACGAACGCGGCGTACCCCTCGGGCAGGGCGATGGCGATTCCGGTCGGCACCTTCGCCCGTGCACCCGGAGGCAACTCGACGTCGGTGCGGGCGTGCAGGTCCAGACCGGCATCGCCGGGATGGGCGTAGGAGGGCAGCGGGAGGTCGGCGTCCAGTTGCTGGACCAGTACCGGTACCTGCGCGCCGGGATCATCAGGCTGTGTCACACGCTCGAGCCTACTCGGTGCATCGGCGTCCTCTCCGCGGTGTCCGTGGGGCGCGCGCCGGTGGCCGCCGGGCGTGGCAGGCTTGGAGCATGTCCGGCTCCGCTGCACCGCCGCCCGGGAACGCTCCCGCGGGCACCGATGAGGTCTACTCCGAACGTCTCCTCCCCACCCCGCTGATGTGGCTGCTCGCGCCCGCGGTGGGCCTTGCCCTGTGGTTCATCTTCTCCGCTGTGCACAACGTGGCCGGCACCGTGGTGGCGCTGTTGGGTGCCCTCGGCGTCGCCGCGGCGCTGTGGGCGGGCTCCCCGGTGGTCCGGGTCCGCGCGGCACCGGAGGGCGTGCGATGGCTGCACGCCGGCCGGGCCCGCATCGAGGCGGACCACCTGGGGCCGGCGCGCAGCCTGGACGTGGTCCAGATGCAACAGGCGATGGGGCCCCAACTGCGCAGCGACGCCTACGTGTGCCAGCGGCCCTGGGTGCGCACCGGGGTGCGGGTGCCGGTGATCGATCCGACCGATCCCACCCCGTACTGGCTGGTCGGCACCCGGTTCCCCGAGCGTCTCGTGGCCGCGCTCGGTCAGCAGCACGCGAACTGACCGAGCACTGGCTCGCTGGGACCGGCCTAACTCAGGCGGCGCACTCCGAGCAGACCGGCTGGCCACCCTCCTGGTAGGCCAACTGGCTGCGGTGGTGAACGAGGAAGCACCGGGAGCAGGTGAACTCATCGGCCTGCGGCGGCACCACGGTGACCGAGAGTTCCTCCCCGGACAGGTCGGCCCCGGGGAGTTCGAAACCCTCGGCGACCTCCGCCTCGTCCTCGTCCACCGAGGGGGAGTTCTTCTCTGCCCGACGGGCCTTCAACTCCTCCAGCGAGTCCTCGCTGAGGTCCTCTTCGGTCTTGCGCGGTGCGTCGTAGTCGGTGGCCATGGGGCGGGGACTCCCGTTCGTAAACAGTGATTCGGCAGGTCTGTAGCATGCTCAACGCACGCGGTCAGATTTTGTTCCGATCGGCTCTGGTGCGTGGAGGTGGCGATGGGATTGTGCCTGATCCGAACCGAAATTGCACGTCTGTTCGCCCATCGCGTGAACTCAAGTCCGTTCCGGCCCGGGCCCGGGCGCCCGGAGTCGGTCCGCGACGGCCGCGTGGAACGGGCGCGCGGGCCCAGAGTTCATGCGCCACACCGAGCAGAATCCGGGCGGAGCCGGACATCTGCTGGCAGGGTGAAGACCGCAGACCTTCTGGAGGTGCCATGGCTGATCTAGAACTCGTCGGGATCCACCCCGACGGGGATCACCTCATCCTGATCGACCCCGACGGCGATCGGCACCGGCTCACGATCGATGAGGCACTGCGTGCCGCCGTACGCCGGGACCGTCCGCACCTGGAGAAGGTGCGCTCCGAAGTCGCGCCGCGACCACGCCAGATCCAATCGATGATCCGGGCCGGCGCCTCGGCTGAGACCGTGGCGGCCGAAGCCGGCTTGCCGGTGGAGCAGGTGCGCCGCTACGAGGGCCCGGTACTGGCCGAGCGCGAGTACGTGGCCGGCCGGGCGCGCGCGCTGCACATCGGCCACTCCGCCGGCTCCCCCACCCTGGGTGAGGTGGTCCTGGACCGGCTGGCGGCGCGGGGCGTGAGCGAGGAGTCGCTGACCTGGGACGCGCGCCGTCAGAACACCGACCCCTGGCACGTGGTCGCCTCCTTCCATGCCGGCGACAAAGACCAGGAAGCGGCCTGGGAAGTGGATCTGACTGCGGGAACCTTCACCGCACTCGACGACGAGAGCCGCTGGCTCTCCGAGACCGACCTGGCCGGCGGCAGCCGGCACCTGAGTTCGGTACGCGGTGCCCGCCTCTACGACGTGGAGACCGACGCCGACATCGCCCCGGCGCTGCATGCGGTGGATGCGGTGATCCGGGACTCCCGGCCCCGGATCGTGCCGGACATCCGTCCCGCTGATCCCGAGGCCGACCACGACACCCCGGCCGGTTCGGCGGAGCACGGCGACGCCGACTCGCCGGCCCAGGAGGCCAGTACCGAGACCCTGCTGGCGGAGCTGAACGGCTCACGCGGGGTCCGCCAACGGGTGGAGATCGACGATGAGGCACTGGCCGAGCAGGTCCTGCGCGACGGCGAGCAGCAACCCACCTTGTGGGATGAGGCCCCAGGTGCCCATCCGGCCGCCTCGCGGCCGCAGGACGCCACCGACGCCACCATCCTGCCCGGCCCCGGATCGGCTCCGGACGCGGTGGCCGAACCGGCGAGCAACGACCGCAGTGCCGACAGCAACGGTCGCGACAGCACCGCAGGAGATGACGGCACCACCAGGCCCGGCGCAAAGCCGTCCGAGGCGTCCACCGGGCCGGACAAACGCGCCGGCCGACGTGCGCGGCGCAGTCGTCGCACCAGTGTGCCGTCCTGGGACGAGATCGTCTTCGGCGCCAAGAACGACTGAGCAGTCAGTCGCCGTCAACCCCGGGCAGGCCGCGGGTCTTGGCGTCCACGCCGAACCCGTCCAGACTGAGCGTGTCCGGTGACGGCGTGACCGCGCGCGCCGCGGCTGCTGTCAGTCGACGCACGTGGTGGCGGCGGCAGAGCACCTCGTAGGCGACCTGCGCACTGGAGCCGGTGTCGGCCACCACCACCTGCTCGCCGTCGATGACCATCCGTCCACCGACCGTCCGGGCGTTGTGGGTGGCGCGCCGCCCGCACCAGCACAGTGCCTGCACCTGCAGCGTCTCGACGCGGTCGGCCAGTTCCACCAAGCGGGCCGAGCCGGCGAACATCCGGGTGCGGAAGTCCGTCATGATTCCGAAGGTGAAGACGTCGATGTCCAACTCATCGACCAGGCGGGCCAGGTGGTCCACCTGTGTGGCGGAGTAGAACTGCGCCTCGTCGCAGACCAGGTAGTCCACCACCCAGCCGCGCATCCGGCGCTGGGTCACATCCGCCCAGAAGTCGGTCCCAGGACCCACTTCGATCGCGGCACGACTCAGCCCGAGCCGGGAGGAGATCTTCGCATCACCGGCCCGGTCATGCTGGGTATAGATCAGCCCCCGCCGTCCCCGGCGGGCGTGGGTGTAGTCCATCTGCATCGCCAGAGTCGACTTGCCGCAATCCATCGTCCCGGCGAAGAACACCAGTTCCGCCATCAGCCCAGTACCGCCACCAGGGGCACGTCCTGCTCGACTGCTGAGGTGGAGCCGTGCATCCCCACCAATCCCAGTGATGCGGCGGACTGTTGTGCGCTGTCCTGGATGGCGACCCGTCCCTGCGTGGCCACCACCACGTCCCCGATGATCTCCTCGGCATGCGGGGCCACCGGGCCGAAGTAGTCCGCCGCTATCGCATCCGCCCTGGTGAGCACCACCGCGCGCGTCCCGAGAACCTCGGCCCAGCGAGCGGCCACCACCTCCGGCTCACGGGTGTAGACGTGGCGGAAGCGGTCCTCTCCCCCGATCAGGTCCACCCCTCGGGAGAGTTCGGGGTGCGTGGCGGCATCGATCCGACCCGCCCTATCGTCCATCTCCTGCCGGGGGATATCGATCATGCCGTGGTCAGCGGTGACCAGCATGCCGGTACCCAGCGGGAGCAACCGCGCCAGACGCTCCAGTTCGGAATCGAGCGGGCCAGTCCGCCGGCCCAGTCCGCGCCCTCCCAACCGTGCTGGTGGGCGATGGAGTCCAGTTCCCCCCAGTACAGGTAGACCAGGTCCACCCCGGGGTCACGCAACTGTGCGATAGCGGTGTCGACGCGGGCGGGCAACGATTCAGCCGGGTGGTACCGGGCTCCGCGCAGCGCGGCGACGGTGAGCCCGGAATCCTCAAACTGCCACGGACCGATCGAGACGGCCAGGCTACCGGAGGCGAGCATCTGCTCGAACACCGTGGGTTCGCGCTGCCACGTGCCCGGATCCGCGCCCCCGTTCCAGGAGATCAGGTTCAGCAGCCCGGCCGTGGCCGGGTTGCGCACGGCGTACCCGAGCATCGCGGTGGCGCCCGCGCGCTGAGCGGTGCCCAGGTAGGACAGGTTCGTGGCGGTGGAGGTGGGCAGCGTCGCGGCCAGTTTGGTCACCGGCGCCCCCGCGCCCGTCTGGGCGGTCAGTTGTCCGGTCAGGAACGGCGCGTGCTCGCCCCGGCCGGAGAGGTTGTGCCAGCCGAGGCCGTCGACGAGCACCACACACCAGCACCGCACCGACGGTAGCCCCAGGGACGCGCGGGCGCGCCCGGCGGCGTCGCTGAAGGGTTCACGATCACCCGTGGCGGCACCGAGCAGGACGTCGCCCAGCACCGGGATCATTGCGTGGTAGCCGCCGAGAGCGCGGCGGCGAACGCCAGCGCCGCGGCCGTGGCCTCGCGGCCCTCCGCGGCGGCACTGATCCGGACCACGAGGTCATCGGGGACTGCGGTACCGGCGTAGCCGTGGTCCGCTTCGCAGTCGGGGTCCGGGCAACTGGCGGGCTCAAGGTCCAGTCGCTGCACCGAACCCCAGTTCAGGGCGAGGGTGATCTCGCTGGCCCCTGTGCCCGGGGTGTAGGTGGCCGGGTCGGAGACGACGTGGGTCAGTGCCACCGACCGGATCGAGGACAGCGCCACCGACTCGGTGGTAGCCGCAGCCGAGTGCCCGTCGTCGGGGCTGGAGCCGGGTACGTCGTCGACGTGGGCGATGATCAGCCGGGTCGGGGTCAGCGTCAGCGCGGTCACATGACGGCGCACCTCGGAACGGTCGAACACCGTCTCGGGGTGGACCAGGTGGGCCACGATCTCCTCATCGGCAAGGGCGATTTCCAGGACCTCGGCAACCAGTGCCGGGTAGTACCCCGCACGGTCGATGTCGGACCGCAACTGCCGCAATTGCTGTGTGTGTGACTTTGGCACGCCTCTAGTGTCCCACTTGTTGCCAACCCTCGGTGTCCGTACACCTGATTCACTGCCGGCACCCGGCCGTCCGCCGTCGTCAGGCCGGCAGGAACCGCCGGGCCGCATCCCCGCGGCCGGGGTGGGCCACATCGATGCGCGCACCCAGCACCGTGATCGTGGTCTCGGTGACCAGCACCGGGTGCAACGCCACCGCGGACACCTCGGCCAGTTCCTCCTTCAGCACACTCACCCGCGCCAGCACGTCCTCCACCCCCGCCATGTTCAGCGCGGGCAGGCCGCCCCCGCCCAGCAGCCGGGCGGACGCCCCCAGCGAACGCACCATGGAGGCCACGTCCACGTTCGTCAGCGGAGGCACCCGATAGGAGACGTCGCCGAGGAGTTCACTGGCGTCCCCGGCTAGCCCGAAACTGATGATCGGGCCGTACATACGGTCCTCCACGGCCTCGATCACGGTCGCCGTCCCACCCGGGGCCATCGCCTGGATGTCCAGGGTGGTCTCGTGTCCCAGTACCGAGCGCACCCGCTGCTGAACGCTGCGGTAGGCCTCGGCGAGTTCGGTCGGGGACCCCAGGTCCAGCCGCACGCCACCCAGATCCAGCCGGTGGCGCAGCAACTCATCGGAGGTCTTCAGCGCCACTGGCCAGCCGATCTGCTCGGCTACCTCCAGTGCCTCAGCCAGGCTGCTGACGGTGTGCTGGCTCCACAACTCGATCCCGTACATGCGGAGGAGGTCGGTGGTCGCCTGCCCGGCGAGCCGTCGGGTACTTCCGGTCGGCAGAGAGGCCAGTTCGGCCTGGACGAGCGCCTTGGCCCCGGTCCGGTCGACACCCGCAGGGTCCACCCTGGCCCCCCGGTCCGCCTCGCGCCAGCGCACGTAGCCTGTCGCTTTGGCCAGTGCCGTGGTGGCGGTTCGAAGGGTAGGGAACGCCGGGACCCGCACCGGCCCGTCGGGGCCGGAAGCACGAAGGTGGACGTCCAGGCCGCGCATCCCGTCGATCACCGCAACGGTGGTGCGCCCGGACGTCGCGCTCAGACGCGCCACCTGCCCGGCCACCCCCACGCCGTCGTCGGTCAGCAGCGGCACGTACCCCACCAGGGCGGCGTCCCAGTCGTCGCGGCCGGCGAAGGCGCGTACCTGCTCGCTGTAGGCCTCAACCCCGGCGGTGGGCGAGAGGGTGTGCACTTCCCCGGTGAGCGCGGGCTCGGCGCCACGCAGCAGTTCGGTGATCATCGCGGCCTGTGCGCCCGAGTTGGTCAGCACCAGCACCCGGTCACCGGCCGGGAGCGGTTGTTCGGACAGCAACAGGGCCAGGTCCAGGGAATCATCGACGGTCTCGGCCACGAGTACCCCCGCCTGGCGCATCAGTTCATCCAGCGCCCGCCGGGGCAGCGCACTGGTGGCCACCTCGTGGCCGGGTGGGTTCAACTGGCCGGTGGTGCCCGCGATCGTGGTGACCACCGGGCCCTCCTGGGACAGTCGGCGGGCCACGCGGGAGAACTTGCGGGGGTTACCGATCGACTCCAGTCGCAGGCAGGCCACCGCGGTGGACTCATCGCCCACCCATCGCTGCATCACATCGTTACCGGATACGTCTACGCGATGCCCGGCCGAGACGAACGAGGCCACCCCCATGTCCCGGGCCGCCGCGCCGGACAGTAACGCCCGGCCGGCTGCGGCGGACTGGCAGAAGACTCCCACCGAGCCCGGCCGCGGCGGGCTGGGGTACAGACTCGCCTCGATCCGCGGCGCCGGCCCGTCCCGGTCGGCGGCGCTGGTGATCAGCCCGTAGGACCTCGGGCCAACCAAGCGCAGCCCGTGCCGGCGCGCACGACGACGCAGGATGCGTTGGGAGACGCGTTCCGAGCCGGCCTGCGCGGCGAACCCACCGGTATAGAGGACCACCCCGCGCACCCCGAGCCCGGCCAGGGGCTCCAGCAGGTCCAACACCTGCGCGGGCGGGGCCGCGAGCAGCGCCAGATCCGGTCCGGGCCGCACCTGGTCCAACGAACTCAGCGCCCCCGGCGCCCCGTCCAGGCCGACCACCTGCACCCCCGGGGCACCCTCCTGGGTCAATGATCCCAGCAGCACCCGTCCGAACGCCTGTCCCTCCTGGCCGGCACACACCAGCAACACCCCGGCCGGACGCATCAGTGCCGCCATGCTCAGGGCCTCGGAGCGCTGCTCACGCTCGGCCAGCACCGCCAGGGACTTGTCGGTCGAGGTGATGGTGAAGGAGACCGCGAGGATGCCGTCGTCCATCGTGGACTGCACGTCATACCCAGCATCTGCGAACACCCGCAGCATGCGCGCGTTCTGCGGCAGCACATCGGCAACGAACCGGCGCACCCCGAGCTCGCGCCCGGCTGCGGCCAGGTGCTCCAGCAGCACCGACCCCAGACCCTTCCCCTGGGCCGAGTCGGCGACATTGAACGCGACCTCGGCGTCACCGCCGTCCAGCCGCTCGAACCGGCCGACGGCCAGGATGGCCTCCCCGTCCACGAGCACCAGGGCCACCCGGTCGCGGTGATCGACCTGGGTGAACCGGGCCAGCATCTCCTCGCTGAGACGGGCCATCGGAGCGAAGAAGCGCAAGTACGTGGAGCGTTCGCTCTGGCTCATGTGGAAGCGTTGCAGCGCCTCGGCGTCCTCGGGGCGGATCGGTCGGATGCGCATGGTGGATCCGTCCCGCAGCACCACGTCGGCTTCCCAGTGCGCTGGGTAGTTGCCGCTGTGCGCCATCTGACGATCCTATGCGGGCACTCACGGTGTGTGGGCCGGACCGACCGGTCCAGATGGGCGACAATAGCCACCATGGCCCGTCGTTCCACCCCAGATGATGCTGCCCAGAGCACGATCCTCGACGTCGACGTCTCCACCGAGATGCGCGGTTCGTTCCTGGAGTACGCCTACTCGGTGATCTACGCACGCGCACTGCCCGACGCCCGCGACGGGCTCAAGCCGGTGCAGCGACGAATCCTGTTCCAGATGTCGCAGATGGGTCTGCGCCCGGACCGTGGGCACGTGAAGTCCGCCCGCGTGGTCGGGGACGTGATGGGCAAACTGCACCCGCACGGTGACGGTGCCATCTACGACGCCCTGGTGCGGATGTCCCAGCCGTTCTCGCTCCGGCTCCCGCTGGTGGACGGGCACGGGAACTTCGGGTCCCTCGACGATGGTCCGGCCGCCGCCCGGTACACCGAGGCCCGGCTGGCGCCGGCCGCGATGGCGATGGTGGCGGACCTGGACGCCGACGTGGTCGACTTCGTCCCGAACTACGACTCCCAACTCACCCAACCGGAGGTGCTACCCGCGGCACTGCCGAACCTGCTGGTCAACGGTGCCAGCGGGATCGCGGTCGGGATGGCCACGAACATGCCCCCGCACAATCTGGTCGAAGTCGTCGCCGCCCTGCGGCACCTGCTGGCCAACCCCGACGCCGAACTCGCCGAACTGATCCGGTTCGTGCCCGGCCCCGACCTGCCCTCGGGGGGCAAGGTCGTGGGCCTGGAGGGCATCCGGGACGCCTACGCGACCGGCCGCGGCTCCTTCAGAACCCGGGCCACGGCCCGGATCGAGAACATCACCGCCCGGCGCAAGGCCATCGTGGTGACCGAACTGCCCTATCAGGTGGGCCCAGAGCGGGTGATCGAGAAGATCAAGGACGCTGTGCAGTCCAAGAAGGTGCAGGGCATCACCGCGGTGACGGACCTGACCGACCGAGAACACGGGCTCCGCATGGTGATCGAGGTAAAGAGTTCGGTCAATCCCGAGGCGGTGCTGGCGGCGTTGTACCGGTACACCCCCCTTGAGGAATCCTTCGGGATCAACAACGTCGCGCTGGTGGAGGGCCAGCCTCGCACGCTGGGGCTGCGGGAACTGCTGCAGGTGTACCTGGCCCATCGGATCACGGTGGTGCGCCGACGCACCGACTACCACCTGAACAAGAAGTTGGAGCGGGCTCACCTGGTGGAGGGCCTGCTGGTCGCGATCGCGGACATCGATGAGGTCATCCAGGTGATCCGCACCAGTGAGGACATCCAATCCGCCCGGGACCGGCTGATGACGGTGTTCGACCTGTCCGAGGCCCAGGCGGACTACATCCTGGCGCTGCGCCTGCGCCGCCTCACCAAGTACTCCCGGCTGGAGCTGGAGGCCGAGCGCGACGAACTGGCCACCGAGATCGAGAACTTGCGGATGATCCTCGACGACGAGGCACTGTTGCACCAGGTGGTCGGTGACGAACTCGCGCAGGTGGCCGCCGAGCACGGCACGCCCCGGCGAACGGTGCTCCTGGAGTCGGCCCCCGATGCTGCCGTGGAGACCGGCGCGGTGCGTCGGTCCAAGGCCGAAGCGATCCCGCTGGAGGTACCCGACTCCCCCTGCTACGTGCTGCTCTCGGCCACCGGGTTGCTGGCCCGCACGGCCGATGACGCCGACGTGGTCCGGGCCGGTGCACGCAGTGCCCACGACGCCCTGACCGCCACGGTCCGCACCACGGCACGCGGCCTGGTCGCCGTCCTGACCAACACCGGCCGCTTGGTCCGCCTCAGCGTGGTGGAGATCCCCGCGCTGCCCCCCACCGATGGGCCGCCGAGCGCTTCGGGCGGTGTCCCGGTGGCGGAGATGGTGATGCTTGAGCGCGGTGAGCGCGTCGTCACGATCACCAGCCTGGAGGCAGCGGGCCCACCGCTGGCGCTCGGTACCCGGGACGGGGTGGTCAAGCGCGTCACGCCCGAGCAGTTGCAGCGCGATTCCTGGCCGGTGATCACCCTGAAGGGCGGCGACGAGGTGGTCGGGGGCGCCCATGCCGGCGACGACGACGACCTGGTGTTCGTCACCGACAGCGCCCAGTTGCTGCGGTTCTCCGCCGGTGCGGTCCGTCCCCAGGGACGCGCAGGTGGCGGTGTCGCCGGTGTGAAACTGCCCCAGGGTGGGCGGGTCATCCACTTTGCGGTGGTGCCCCAGGGCACGGACGCCCAGGTGGTCACCGTGGCCGGGCCGGTCGACGCACTTCCCGGGACGGTGCCGGGTAGCGCCAAGGTCACTCCGTTGGCCGCCTACCCGGCCAAGGGACGCGCGACCGGTGGGGTGCGCGCCCACCGGTTCCTGCGTGGGGAGGACGCGTTGTACCTGGCCGGGGTGGTTCCGGCGCCGGCACGGGCGGTGGGCTCCGGTGGTCAGGCGGTGGACCTGCCGGAGGTCGACGAGCGCCGGGACGGTTCCGGACGGACGGTACCCGCCCCGATCGCCGGTCTGGGCTGACCAGGCCTGGTCAGGTCGCGGCACCAGAGGGGCGTGCCCACGCCGGTGCGGTACTCTCCCGGACCAGCCGGCGCCCGATTCCGAGCACCGTTCACCCCGGCGTCGGGAACCACGAACACCACCGCGGTGCCGCCGAGTCGGGCGACCAGGTGCACCACGGTGGAGCCTGCCAGGAGCAGGCGGCCGGTGATGAGGAGACCTCGTCGCTGCCCCATCGGTGGGGTCAGACCTCCACGGCTCGGTGGGGTCAGATCTCCACGGCGTACATGGTGGAGTGGCGGAACCGTTCGAAACCGAGTTTGTCGAAGAGCCCGAAGTCGGCCGGGAGCGCCGGCACGTCCACCCCGAGGCCTGCGTACTGCATGCCGTCCGCGGCGTAGGCACGCAACGCCTGCGCCATCAGTGCCGTCCCGACACCCCTGCCGCGCCACGCCTCCCGGACCCCGAGGATGTCGATGTAACCCTCGGACCCGCCAACGGCCTCCCAGTCCTGCTCGTACCGGCCCGAGTACAGGTAGCCGGCCACCTGGGCCCGGTCGGTGGTGCGGTCCAGCACCAGGAAGCTCCAGGACGGCACGAAGTAGGTGCGGCCGTCGGTCCAGGTCTCCGGTGTGTGCGGCTCGGAGCCGTCGTGCTTGGCGAACGCGTCGTTGTGGGCCAACCGGACCTGATCGTCCAGTTCCTCCCGCCAGGGCACGAGTTCGAGATGATTGGGCAGGGGGCCCTCCGGGATGGGCTGGCTCAGATCCCGGCGCATCTCGGTGTAGTGGCGGATCGGGCGGAAGCCGCGCTCGGTGAGCATGCTGGAGGCGTCGGCCATGCCCTCCTCCACGTGCACCAGGATTCGTCCGGGCACATCCTTGCCCGAGGCAGCCAGGAGTTGACGGGCCCTGGCCATCTGCCAGTCCACCAGCGCCGATCCGATCCCAAGGCGCCGCCATTGCGGATCCACCCCGCCCTCCAGGAAGGCGCGCACCACGCGGGTGTCACCCGGGTGCACCACAACGGTGCCGTAGGCGCAGATGGTCCCCTCGTCGTCGAACCCGGCCAAGGAGTTGTTCAGCGGATCCTTCCACTCCCCGGAGAAGTTCTCCCGGGCTTCTTCCAGGGTGGTGCGGTACGGCGGGTTGTCATGCACCTCGATCCGGCGGAAGAGGCGGTGCAGGGCCGGGGCGTCCTCGACCTGCAGCGCGCGCCAGGTCAGGCCCAGTTCGGCCGACGGCATCGGCAGCAACGTGGGCGCCTGAGCCCGCTCGGGCAGTGACGTGGGGTTCTCACTCACCGCAGCCTCCTCGGGCGGACCGGGTCAACACGCAGCGGGCAGATCACATCGAGAGGGTATGCGTCCGGGGCCGTTCGAGCAAAAAACTCCCGAGCCGCTGCCGGCGGTCTCATGCATCGATCCGCTCCAGATCCAGTGCACCGGCCCCCGCCACGATGAAGTCCTTGCGCGGGGCCACGTCGTTGCCCATCAGCAGTTCGAAGACGCTCTCGGCCTCCTCGATCGCCTGCTGGTCGGCCATGGTGATCTTGCGCAGCGTTCGCTTGCCCACGTCCATCGTGGTCTCGGCGAGTTGGTCCGCGTCCATCTCCCCCAGGCCCTTGTACCGCTGGATCGGTTCGACGTAGCGTCGTCCGGTGCGCTCGAGTTTGGCCAGGTACTTGCGCAGTTCGGCCTCGGAATAGGTGTAGGTGACCTCACCCTTGCGCGAACCCTGGGCCATCGTCTGCACCCGGTGCAGCGGCGGGACCGCTGCGAACACCCGTCCGGCCTCCACCAGCGGGCGCATGTACCGGAAGAACAGGGTCAGCAACAGGGTGCGGATGTGCGCGCCGTCCACGTCGGCGTCGGTCATCAGGACCACCTTGCCGTACCGCACCTGATCGAGGTCGAAGGTACGCCCCGAACCTGCGCCGAGCACCTGAATGATCGAGGCGCACTCGGCGTTCTTCAGGATGTCGGCCGCCGAGGCCTTCTGCACGTTGAGGATCTTGCCCCGGATCGGCAAGAGCGCCTGGAAGTCAGAGTTCCGGGCGAGTTTGGCCGTGCCCAGGGCGCTATCACCCTCAACGATGAACAGTTCCGAGCGCTCCACCTCGTCGGTGCGGCAGTCGGCCAGTTTCGTGGGCAGGGTAGAGGTCTCCAGGGCGTTCTTGCGCCGGGACAACTCCTTCTGCATCCGTGCCGAGACGCGGGCACGCATCTCCCCCACGACCTTCTCCAGCACCGCGGAGGCCTGGACCTTGTCGGCCCGCTTGGTAGCGGTGAGCCGCTCGGTCAGGTTCGTCTCCACCACCTTGGCCACGATTGAGCGCACCTGGGAGGTTCCGAGCACCTCCTTGGTCTGCCCCTCGAACTGGGGTTCGGGCAGACTCACGGTGACCACGGCGGTCAACCCGGCCAGCACGTCGTCCTTCTCGATCCGGTCCTTGGAACTCTTCGCCGAGATCTTCAGCCGGCGGGCATTGGCCTCGATCTGCTTGCGGATCACCTTCACCAGGCCGTGCTCGAACCCGGCGAGGTGTGTTCCACCCTTGGGCGTGGCGATGATGTTGACGAAGGAGCGCACCTCGGTGTCGTACCCCACGCCCCACCGCAGGCCGATCTCCACCTTGCAGGTCCGCTCCACCTCGTGCGGCCGCAGGTGCCCCTTGCTGTCGAGTTGCTGGACCGTCTCGGTGAAGGTGCCTTCGCCCTGCACGTGCCAGATGTCGCTGACGGGCCCGTCAGTGGCCAGGAAGTCGACGAAGTCCAGCACCCCGCCGTCATGGCGGAACACCTCCTCCACCGTTCCCTCTGCGCCGGGGGTACCGGGCAGCCTGCGCTCGTCCCGCACGGTCAGGGTCAGTCCCGGGACCAGGAAGGAGGTCTGCCTGGCCCGCGTGATCAACTCGTCGTAGGAGAACGTGGCGCTGGCCGGGAAGATCTGCCGGTCGGCCCAGTACCGCACCCGGGTTCCGGTGCGTTTGCGCGGCACCTTGCCCACCACCGCCAGTTCGGAGGACTTCACGAACGGGGTGAACGGAGCGGCCGGGTCCAGCCGGCCGTTGTCGGCGAACACTCCTGGTTCGCCCCGGTGGAAGGACATCGCGTGGGTTCTCCCACCGCGATCGACCTGCACCTCGAGCCGCTCGGACAGCGCGTTGACCACGGAGGCGCCCACGCCGTGCAGACCACCGGAGGCGGCGTAGGAACCGTTGCCGAACTTGCCGCCGGCGTGCAACTTGGTGAAGACCACCTCCACCCCGGAGATGTTCAGGGCGGTGAGGTTGTCCACGGGGATGCCGCGGCCGTTGTCGCGGACCTCCACCGACTCATCCTGGTGCAGGATCACCTCGATGGCGTCGGCGTGACCCTCCAGGGCCTCGTCGACGCTGTTGTCGATGATCTCCCACAGGCAGTGCATCAGTCCGCGCGAGTCGGTGGAACCGATATACATGCCCGGACGCTTGCGCACCGCCTCCAGCCCTTCCAGGACGGACAGGTGCCGGGCGGTGTAACTGGAGTCAGTACGTGCCACACCCCCATCGTAGAAGGCACAGGGGCCCGTTCGCGGGAGCGCCATGCGGATCGAGGCCGGTCCTGGTGTCGGCCACGGCACACCCCGGGTGGGGAATAGCGCTACGCGGTCAGCGAACCACCCCGCCCGGATCTGACTTTGAGCCCGGCGGGTGATTACATAGCAGTGTGACTGCCTTAACCACAGAACATGCCACTGCCGAACTGACCGGCGCCGACCGTTGCGACGCCTGCGGAGCCCAGGCCTACGTCCGGGTCCACCTCGAGGCCGGCGAGCTTCTGTTCTGCGCGCACCATGGGCGCAAGTACGCCGAGCCGTTGGCCGACGTGGCCACTCACATCCAGGACGAGAGCGAGCGCCTCCTGACCGAGGATCAGAACGAGCGCGTCTGATCCTGCGAGCCGCGGTGCCGTCGTCCGCACATGCGTGACGACGGCCGGGGACACCACCGCGAGACATGACTGTGGCCGGCAGGGAAACCTGCCGGCCACAGTCATGTCTGCTGGGCAACGGATCCTCCGGAACTCCTCCGGCGAGGATCAGTCCAGGTAGTCGCGCAGCACCTGCGAACGGCTCGGGTGCCGCAGTTTCGACATGGTCTTGGACTCGATCTGGCGGATCCGCTCCCGCGTGACGCCATAGACCTTGCCGATCTCATCGAGGGTCTTCGGCTGCCCGTCGGTGAGCCCGAACCGCATCGAGACCACGCCGGCCTCCCGTTCGGACAGCGTGTCCAGCACCGCGTGCAGTTGCTCCTGCAGCAGGGTGAAACTGACCGCGTCGGCCGGGACGACGGCCTCGGAGTCCTCGATCAGGTCGCCGAACTCGCTGTCGCCGTCCTCACCCAGCGGGGTGTGCAGCGAGATGGGCTCACGCCCGTACTTCTGCACCTCCACGACCTTCTCCGGGGTCATGTCCAGCTCAGCGGCCAGCTCCTCCGGCAGCGGCTCACGGCCCAGATCCTGCAGCATCTCTGGCGCTGCACCCGGGCGAGCTTGTTGATGACCTCGACCATGTGCACCGGGATCCGGATGGTGCGGGCCTGGTCGGCCATGGCCCGGGTGATCGCCTGGCGGATCCACCAGGTGGCGTAGGTGGAGAACTTGTAACCCTTGGTGTAGTCGAACTTCTCCACCGCGCGGATCAGGCCCAGGTTCCCCTCCTGGATCAGGTCCAGGAAGAGCATGCCACGGCCGGTGTAGCGCTTGGCCAGGGAGACCACCAGGCGCAGGTTCGCCTCCAGCAGGTGGTTCTTGGCGCGCTTACCGTCATGGGCGATCCACTGCAGGTCGCGGTACATCCGCCGCTCCTCCGCCTTGGCCTTCGCCCTGTCCCAATCCGACCCGTACGGGGGGTTGGCCAACTTCTCCTCGGCGAACAGACCCGCCTCGATCCGCTTGGCCAACTCCACCTCTTGCACGGCGTTGAGCAGCGCGACCTTACCGATCTGCTTCAGGTAGTCCTTGACCGGATCGGCAGTGGCACCGGCGGTGACGACCTGCTGGGCGGGTGCGTCGTCGTCGTCGGCGTCGGAGAAGACGAACGCGACCCCCTCGGTCTCGGTCTTCTCAACGTCGTCCTTGCCCGTGACCTGCTCATCGGTCTCCCCGACCACGGTCAGGTTGGCCTCGGAACCGTTACCACCGGGCTTCTTCGCACCCGCCTTCCGGGTGCTGGTGGACTTCGCAGCGGCCTTGGTCGCCTTCTTGGCGGTACCGGCGCTCTTGGGTGCGCTCTTCGTGGCAGGCTTGGTGGTGGACTTGGCAGCGCTCTTCGCGGGTGGCTTGGTCGCGGTCTTGGTGGCCGACTTCTTCGTGGTGGCCGACTTGGCCGCAGGCTTGGTGGCCGCAGTGCCCTTCGCCCCGGTGCCGCTGGTACGACGGGAGCGAGTCGACGTCGCGGGATTGTCCTCGATCGTGGTGTCCGGCATCTCTTCGGAAATCTCCTTGTCGCGGGGTCATGTCAAGGCAACGAACAGTGCGGTCTGGGTCGGACCGGTGATGTGTTGCCCTGGGCATCGACGCCGGTGACGCTGCATGCGATCCTGTGTCGATCGGGTCCCCGCCGATGGTCAAGCGGTGGCCTGCCACTGCGGCGCGGTGTCGGTGCCTTTCCATTATAACGTCAGCGGGCGCCAGACATTCCCAATTCTTCCCGGCGAGGCCCGGTTCAGCCGTCCTGGTAGGCCTCCACCGGTGGGCAGGTGCAGACCAGATTGCGGTCCCCGTAGGCCCCGTCCACCCGGCGCACCGGCGGCCAGTACTTGTCCGCAGCCACCGCCGGTACCGGGTGCACCGCCTGCTCCCGGCTGTAGGGGCGGTCCCAGTCACCGAGAACACTGGCCGCGGTGTGCGGAGCGTGCACGAGCGGGTTGTCCTGGCGGGACCAGGTTCCCGCGGCCACCTGCTCTGCCTCGTCGTGGATGGACCGCATCGCCTCGATGAACCTGTCGATCTCGCCCAGGTCCTCCGACTCGGTCGGTTCGACCATCAGCGTCCCGGCCACCGGGAAGGACATCGTGGGGGCGTGGAAGCCGTAGTCGATCAGCCGCTTGGCCACGTCCTCCACCGAGACCCCGGTCCTGGCGGTCAGCGGACGCAGGTCCAGGATGCACTCGTGGGCGACCAGGCCGTTCTCACCGCGGTAGAGCACCGGGAAGTACGGATCGAGGCGGGCGGCGATGTAGTTCGCCGACAGCACCGCCGCCGCGGTGGCCTCGCGCAACCCGGCGCTGCCCATCAGCCGGATGTAGGCCCAACTGATCGGCAGGATCGATGGCGACCCGTACGGGGCGGCGCTGACCGCGGCGCCACTTCCGAGTTCCTCGGCCATCGGGTGCCCGGGCAGGAACGGCACCAGGTGCTCGGCCACGGCCACCGGCCCCACGCCCGGTCCCCCACCGCCGTGCGGGATGCAGAACGTCTTGTGCAGGTTCAGGTGGGATACGTCCCCACCGATGTCCCCCAGGCCGGAGTAGCCGACCAGCGCATTGAAGTTGGCGCCGTCGATGTAGACCTGGCCCCCGGCGGCATGGACCAGGTCGCACACCTCGGTGATGCCGTGTTCATACACCCCGTGGGTGGAGGGGTAGGTCACCATGAGCGCCGCGATCCTGCCCTCGTTCTCGGCCAGGACCCGGCGCAGGTCCGCGGTGTCGATGTCGCCGTTGTCGGCGCTGGCCACGATCTTCACCTGCAGGCCGGCCAGCACCGCGGAGGCGGCGTTGGTGCCGTGCGCACTGGCCGGGACCACGCAGATGGTGCGTTCGGTGTCACCGTTGGCGCGGTGATAGGACCGGATCGCCAGCAGCCCGGCCAACTCCCCCTGGGAGCCGGCATTCGGTTGCACGCTCACCGCGGCGTACCCGGTCAAGTCCGCGAGCCAGGTGTTCAGCGACTGGATCAGCTCGTGATACCCGGCCACGTCCCCGGCCGGGGCGAACGGGTGGATCCGGGCGAACTCCGGCCAACTGATCGCGGCCATCTCGGTGGCGGCGTTGAGTTTCATCGTGCACGAACCCAGCGGGATCATCCCCTGGTCCAGTGCGTAGTCCTTGTCGCACAGGCGGCGCAGGTAGCGCATCATCGCCGTCTCGGAGTGGTAGGAGGAGAACACCGGGTGCGTGCAGAACTCCCTGGTGCGGGCCAGTTCGGAATCGACGGCGAACGGTTCGCCCGTCTCGGCGTCGTCAGCGCCCGCGTCGTCCGCTGCGGCGACCACTGCCTCGACCAGATCGTCCAGGACCTCAGCGGTGGTGGTCTCGTCGCAGGCGATAGCGACTGTGTCGGCGTCCTCCCGCCAGAGGGTGATGTTTCGTTCCAGGGCGGCGGCCAGCACGGCGTCGGCACGGCCGGGCACACGGATCTGGACGGTGTCGAAGAAACTGGCATGGACGACGGCGACACCCGCCTCGCGTAGCCGGGTCGCCAGATCCGTTGCGTGGGTGTGCACCCGGGCGCCGTCCGGCGCAGCCCCTCGGGGCCGTGGTACACGGCGTACATCGCGGCCATCACCGCCAGCAGCACCTGAGCGGTGCATATGTTGGAGGTCGCCCTCTCCCGCCGGATGTGCTGTTCGCGGGTCTGCAGGGCCAACCGCAGTGCTGGTGCGCCGTCGGCGTCCTTGCTCAAGCCGACCAGTCGGCCGGGCAGCTGTCGTTGCAGTCCCTGGCGCACCGAGAGGAAACCCGCGTGCGGCCCCCCGAAGCCCATCGGCACCCCGAACCGTTGCGCGCTGCCGGCCACCATGTCCGCGCCCCAGGAGCCGGGCTCGCGCAGTTGGGTCAGGGCGAGCAGGTCCGCCACGACCGCCACCTGTGCACCGGCCTCGGCGGCCGCGTGGGTCCAGGCCTGCAGCTGGCGCAGGGCCGGAACCCGGCCGCTGGCCTGGGGGTAGGACAGCAGGATCCCGAACGCGCCGGCCAGTCCGGCCGGATCGGCGGTCACGTCGAACTCGGCCAGTCGATACCCACCGCACGGGCACGGGTGGCCAGTACCGCCTTGGTCTGGGGCAGGGTGTCGGAGTCCACCAGGAACACCGACCTGTCGGTGTCGCGCACCACCCGGCGCGCGAGCAGCATCGCCTCGGCCACCGCGGTGGCCTCATCGAGCATCGAGGCCCCGGTGATGTCCAGGCCGGTGAGGTCGGAGATCATCGTCTGGAAGTTCAGCAGGGCCTCCAGCCGGCCCTGGGAGATCTCCGGCTGGTAGGGCGTGTAGGCGGTGTACCAGCCCGGGTTCTCCAGCACGTGCCGGGTGATCACCGAGGGGGTGTGGGTGTCGAAGTATCCCCGGCCGATCATCGAGGTGCGCACCGTGTTCTTGGCCGCGATCGCGGCCAGCTCTGCCAGGACCTGGGCCTCGGTGTCCGCGAACGGCACCTCGGTGAGATCGTCGGTGCGTATCGCCGGCGGCATCGCGGCGTCGATCAACGCCTCGAGACTGTCCTGCCCGATCGCGGCCAGCATCGCGTCCCGGTCGGTCGCGGACAGGCCGATATGACGGCGCAGGAACTCCGGAGCGTGCTCAGTCAAGTCGATCCGCCCGGTCAGTCCGCGATCAGGGCGTCGTAGCCGGCGGCGTCCAGGAACTCCCCGGTCCCGGTGACGCGCACGGTGAACAGCCAGGCCTCGCCGTACGGATCGGAGTTGACCACCTCGGGGTTGTCCACCGCCTCGGAGTTGATGCTCAGGACCTCACCGGAGACCGGCGCGTAGAGCTCGGAGACGGACTTGGTGGACTCGATCTCACCACAGGACTGCCCCGCGGTGATCTCGGCGCCCACCTCGGGCAGATCCAGGTAGACCACGTCCCCGAGGGACTCGGCCGCGTAGGCGGTGACCCCGACGGTGGCCACATCCTCGTCCATGACCACCCATTCGTGTTCTGCGGTGTACTGCCTGTCGGTAGGGGTGCTCATCAGAAGTGCTCCTCGGGTTTCAAGCGGGCCGTGTGTAGAAGGGTCGTTCGGCCACGGTCATCTCCTGCAGGTTACCGCGCACGTCGACGCCGACCACCTGGCCGGACTCGTAGGCAGACGTGGTGCGGGCAAGGGCGATCGGGTGCCCCAGGGTGGGCGAGAGCACCCCGGAGGTGATCTGCCCGACCACCTCCTCACCGTCCAGGACGTCGTAACCGGTGCGGGCGGCCCGCCGACCGGTCCCGGTCAGCGCGGTCAGGAAACTGCGCGGCCCTTCGGCGGCTCGATGGGTGAGGGCGGTGCTGCCCACGAACTCCCGGTCGGTGTGGACCAGCCGGCCCAAACCGACTTCGTACGGGGTGACCTCGGTGCCCAGTTCCTGGCCGTACAGGGGCATACCGGCCTCCAGGCGCAGACTATCCCGAGCGGCGAGCCCGCAGGGTTCGAGCGTGCCCTCACCGGCCGCGGCCAAGCGCTGCCAGACCCCGACGGCGGCGTCAGCAGGCAGGCTCAACTCGAAACCGTCCTCTCCGGTGTACCCGGTGCGGGCCAGGAGCACCGGCACGTTCCCGAGGTTGGTCAGCACAGCGGAGTAGTAGCGCAACTCCTCCAGGTCCACCGGGAACTGACCGGCCAGGATCCCGGCGGCCTGCGGGCCCTGCACGGCGATCAGAGCCCGGTGGGGTGTTCGGTCCACCACCGAGGCCGCGAACCCCCGGCTGCGGTGAGTGATGCTGTCGAGTACGGTGATCCGGTTCGCTGCGTTGGCGATGACCAGGAACTCCATCTCCCCGAGCCGGTAGACGATCAGGTCGTCGAGGATGCCGCCGTCGGCATCGACCAGCATCGTGTAGCGGGCGCGCCCGTTCTTCAGCCGGGAGCAGGCCGAGACCAGCGCGTGGTCCAGCGCCTGGTCCGCTTGCGGGCCACTCACCTCGATCTGACCCATGTGGGACAGATCGAACAGGCCGGCGTGCTCCCGCACGGTGTGGTGCTCGGCCAGGTCCCCGGTATACCGCAACGGCATCGACCAGCCCGCGAAGTCGGTCATCCGAGCGCCGGCGTCGAGGTGAACCTGGTGCAGTGGGCTGGTGTGCAAGGTGCCCTCGCTCATGGGGTCCTCCCCGGAGTTGGTCACTCCTGCGGCTTGGCTGCCAGTACGTGGCAGGGCGACTCGAGCAGAATGCGTTGCGCGTTGGAGCCCAGGATCAACTTGCCCAGGGGCGAGCGGCGCCGGATGCCGATCACGATCAGTTCGGCGTCGGTATCGATCGCAGTGTGTACCAGTGCCTCGGCCACGTCCTTGCCGCGCTGCAGATGGCGAACCTCGTAACCCACACCACTGGGGTCGATGGTGCTCCGGGCTTCGTCCATCGCTTCCTCGATCGCATCCGGTTCGGCGTCCCGCCCGCCGTGTACCAGCACCAGGAGACGTTGGGAGCGCAACTTGGCTTCCTCTATCGCTGCCTCAAGGGCCGCGCGTCCCTCCGCGGTGGCGATGAAACCCACAACAACTGCCATGTTGACTCGCTCCTTCATCGGCCTCGACTGTTCCCCCGAGACTATCGCGGGAGCGGGACCGGCGTGACCGGAAGCGGCTCGGACCTCCACGGTTCAGGCAACACTGCGGGCCCGCGCCCAGCCGGGAGGTATTCCGTGATCCACCGCGCGCCGGATCAACGACGCCAGCCGATGCTGAGGGTCCTGCTCCAGACACTGGTGCAGGCACAGGTCGGCGCGCGCACCGTTGCCCTCGTACCAGGCAAGCCAGGCCAGGACCGCCCACACCTGCGCGGTACGTCCACGGGCGGCCACCGCGACCAGATGGTGCAGCACATCGGTGGCCCGTGCGGCCAGATCGCGCTCCGGAGGCTCCCCGCCCGGGCTGAACACCTGGGCCAGCAGGGCCTCGCCGTCGTCGTGCAATACCTGTAGCACGGGTGCTCCGGAGGCCACCGAGAGCAGCACCGCATCGCGCACCAGGGGTTCCTCCAGCCCCACCAGCAGCGCGCCCAGGTCCGCCCCCGTGGCACGGTCGAGGAGGGGACCGGTGCTGACCAGCGCCTGGTCCCAGCGTGCCGCCAGCGTGCTCAACCAGGCCATCCGGCTGCCCCCGGCCCGGACCTGCTTGCGACGCCACCGGGCTGCGGCTCGGACCGCGGAGGCCCGCAGCGCGGCACCGACCTCGACGTGGCGCAACAGGTCGGCCCGGCTGGGGGCATAGGTCATGCCGCCGAAGACCATCTCGGCCCCGATGCGGCTCTGCCGGATCCTTGCCAGTGGATGTCCCCCGGGTGGACAACACGGCTGGGCGTCGCACTCCAGGCAGCGGTATCGCTCCCCCGAGACCAACCAGACCCGGGAGGGGTCGGCACCGGACCCCTCGCGCAGCCACCACCGCGTGACGGTTCCCGCCGGACCAGTGGGCCATCGGTCACCGGCCTCTGCATGCGCGGGTGCCGCACCGGTATAGAGCACCATGAAGACGATCTCGGCCCCGTCTGCCCGCAGGTGTCCGAGCATGTCTCGGCGCAACCGGGCACCACCGTCCGGAGCGGGGTCGGCCAGATCCACCAGGTCCACCCTGGCCACCAGGCCCGGGCGCCATCGCACCTCCGGGTCCGGCTCGTGTGCTGCGGAGCGGACCGCGAAGAAGACTGCGGACTCCTCGGGCCAGAACCCGAGCCGGTAGGGCAGATACGCCAGCAGCTCTACGGGGTCGTCCAGGCGAAGCACGACGGGGGTGTTGTTCGCGGTATCCATAACGCCACATGTCAGCGCAGCACCTCACGATCGCGGGGGCCCCGGGCCATCCGGTGTTGACACAGGATCGTCCTGAGATGGTGCTGTGGATGCCGGGTCGGCAGCGCCGGGCCCTGTGGGGGTGCGGCGGGCCGCTCGATCCTGGTGACGGGGCAAGGCACGGCCCGAGCGCTCGGGTCGGACGCAAGCAGGCGGGCTCAGTGGCACACGTGGGTAGGGTCAGGTGGTGACCACAGCGCCCCCTTTGCCCCATGATGATCCGGCCGCGACGTTGTCCTGGCTCCGCCAGCAGGTGTCGACGGAGTTGACCTCGGCCCTGCAGCACCGGCGCAGCGGCACCGCCCACATCGGGCCGGAGACCGCCGAGGCGTTCGAGGTCGCTGAGCGACTGGCCGCCGGGGGCAAACGGCTGCGCGCGGCGTTCGCCTACCTGGGCTGGACCGGGTACACAGACACACCCGACCCGGCCCAGGTGCTGCGTGCCGGTGTGGGGTTGGAACTGTTCCACCTGGCGGCGCTGGTGCACGACGACGTCATCGACGCTTCCCACCAGCGCCGTGGCCAGCCCGCCGCGCACCGCCAGTTCGCCCGGCACCATGAACTGGCGCAGATGATCAGCGATCCCGAGGACTTCGGTACCGCCGCAGCGATCCTGCTCGGCGATCTGCTCGTGGCGATGGCGGGCGGCGAGCTGAGCGCGGCCGCCGCGCCGCTGCCGGCCCAGGCGGGCGCGCGCGTGCGCGATCTCGTCACCGAGATGATGTCGGAGGTGACGATGGGCCAGTACCTGGACATCTACGCCCAGTCCGCGGCGTGGTCGACGGATCCGGAACAGGATCTGGAGCGGGCGCACCGAGTGGTGCGATCGAAGTCGGCGCGGTACAGCGTGGAGCACCCGATGCTGCTGGGAGCGGCCATCGCCGGAGCGGGCCCGGAGGACTTGTCCACCACCAGCGCCATCGGCCTACCGATCGGCGAGGCCTTCCAGATGCGCGACGACCTGCTCGGGGTGTTCGGGGACCCGGAGGTGACCGGCAAACCGAGCAGCGATGACCTCCGCGAGGGTAAACGCACCGTCCTGATCACCACGGCGCTGACCCTGGCCGAACCGGATCAGGCGGACCGGATCCGGCGATCCCTGGGCGGGCCCATCAGTGAGGATGACATCACCGACATCCGCCGGATCCTGACCTCCTGCGGTGCGGTCGACGCGGTGGAGAGCCTGATCGCCGCCCGCGCGGAGCAAGCACTGACCGCGATCCAGCAGTCAGGTTGGCCCTCTGCCGCCCGCGACCTCGCCCAGCACTTGGCCGAAGCGGCAATCACCCGCAGCACCTAGGGATCCGGGGCCGCCGGTTCGCAGACCCGCAGCCACCGACCGGTCAGCGGAACGGGTCCTCAGCCAGCCGTGGTGAGCGACTGCTACCAGGCCAGCACCTGCGCGGCACGGCGCACCGAGTGAACTGCCCCGGTCCGGAGCACGCTTATCGGCGCAGTGCCCAGTTGCTCGTTCCGGGTGTGCAGCCATGCCAACGCCTCTTCGCTGTTCATGCCGGCGTCGGCGAGTTGGATCAGGGTGCCGCGCAACCCGGGCACCGGCTGAGGCCCCTCACCATCGGCTGCCTCGGTGAAGAACGTGGACGGGACCGTCCACACCGCTCCGGGGAGGCGGCGTACCGCCAGCAGTCGCTGCTCGGTGAGCATGCCGCGCACCTCGCGCAACTGCACCCCGAGCAATTCGGCCACATCGGGCAGCGGTAACCACTGCACCTCGACGTCGGTTCCGGACCGTCCGTTCTCTTCCACTGCTGCCACGTGGCCAAGGTTAACGTGCGCAGCCCGGCACCCGGGGCGCGCCCGTGCGAGCAAGCCGAGATGCCCCTACTTGTGGGAAACGTTCACATCACGCTACTGTCACAGTGTTCACATCTATCACAGTGCTCACAGTATGAACTTGTGACACACCGATCACGGGAGAAACCGAGGAATGAGCCCCAGGACTACCCCGAACCGGGCCGCCCGCCGGCTGAATCTGACGACCGTCGGCGCGCTCGGAGCGGCCACCGCAGTCGGCCTGGCCGGCGTGCCGGGCCCGGCCCAGGCGCAGGCAGCGGCCTCCGCCGACCCACTGGCGGCGCTGCGCGCTCCTGGGCACCTCAGCGCGCAGGCACAGTCCGGTCTGGCCGCGAGCCGGTCGGGATCGGCCCTCGGAGTGGCGCCCGCCCCGCAACGCAACAGCGACACCCTCTACACCGTGCGTTCGGGCGACACCGTCGGTCACATCGCCGCGCGCTACCGAACCTCGGTCTCGGCGATCGTGTCGGAGAACAACCTGAATTCGAGGGCCTTCATCCGCGTGGGCCAGGTGTTGCGGATCCCTGGTCAGTCCGGTTCGGGCAGTTCAGGGAACTCGAACTCGTCGTCGTCGTCGAACGGTTCGTCCTCGAGCAGCTCGTCCTCGTCCGCGGGTACCACGCACACGGTGCGTGCCGGGGATACGGTCTGGGCACTGGCGAATCGCCACGGCACCAGCGTGAGCAGGATCATCTCTGCGAACAACCTGAACTCCAACGGCCTGATCCGCATCGGCCAGCGCCTGACCATCCCCGGGTCCTCCTCGAGCGGTTCGTCCGGATCCTCCTCCGGCGGTTCCTCCTCAGGTGGATCCTCCTCAGGTGGATCCTCCTCCGGCTCGACCGGGTCCTCCGCAGGAGGTTCCTCGTCGAGTTCCTCGGGCTCCTCCTCATCCCGCACGCACACCGTGCGCGCGGGTGAGACCGTCAGCCACCTGGCCGCCCGCTACGGCACCAGCATCAGCTCGATCGTCTCGGCCAACAGCCTGGGCTCCAACGCCCTGATCCGCATCGGCCAGCGCCTGACCATCCCCGGGTCCTCCTCGAGCGGTTCGTCCGGATCCTCCTCCGGCGGTTCCTCCTCAGGTGGATCCTCCTCCGGCTCGACCGGGTCCTCCGCAGGAGGTTCCTCGTCGAGTTCCTCGGGCTCCTCCTCGTCCCGCACGCACACCGTGCGCGCGGGTGAGACCGTCAGCCACCTGGCCGCCCGCTACGGCACCAGCATCAGCTCGATCGTCTCGGCCAACAGCCTGGGCTCCAACGCCCTGATCCGCATCGGCCAGCGCCTGACCATCCCCGGGTCCTCCTCGAGCGGTTCGTCCGGATCCTCCTCCGGCGGTTCCTCCTCAGGTGGATCCTCCTCCGGCTCGACCGGGTCCTCCTCGGGTTCCGGCAACGCCACAGCCACGACCTACACGGTCAAGTCCGGGGACACCCTGACCAGCATCGGCCGTCAGTTCAACATCTCCATCGGTCGCCTCGTCTCGGCCAACAACCTGACCGGCTCCATGATCCGGGTGGGCCAGCGACTCACCATCCCGGCGCCGACGTCGTCCGGAGACGACCTCATCCCGAACACCTTCCTGCACTACACCTACTCCGATGACGTGGTCGCGGCAGCGAACGAGAACAAGCGCTCGCTGCTGGCCATGAACGTGCCGAGCCGAAACGAGATGGAGCAGATCGTGCGCCAGACCGCCCGGGACATGGGCGTGGACCCGGCCCTGGCGCTGGCCATCGCCCACCAGGAGTCCGGCTTCGACGCCCGCGCGGTCTCCCCCGCCAACGCGGTGGGCACGATGCAGGTGATCCCCTCCTCGGGGCTGTGGGCCAACGACCTGGTCGGACGCAACCTGAACCTACTGGACCCCCGCGACAACGTGGTGGCCGGTGTGGCCATCCTGCGCGCGTTGCAGCGCACCAGCGATGATCTGCCCACGGCCATCGCCTCCTACTATCAGGGGCAGGGCTCGGTGCGGAACAACGGGATGTACTCCGACACCCGCCGGTATGTGGCCAGTGTGCAGACTTTGATGACACGCTTCGGCTGATTCCCGCGGCACAGCGCGCCCGCGCTTAGACTCCGGCCATGGCCACCACCCTGACCGACCCGATGCTCGGGCGCATGGTCGACGGCCGGTACGAGGTGACCTCCCGCATCGCTCGCGGCGGGATGGCCACCGTGTACCTGGCTCTCGACCGGCGCCTGGACCGGCAGGTCGCGATCAAGGTGATGCACCCCCACCTGGCCGAGGGCCACGACGTCGCCGCCCGGTTCCGACGGGAGGCCCGCGCGGCGGCCCGGCTCACCCACCCCGGTGTCGTGGGTGTGTATGACCAGGGCAGTGAGGGTGAGACCAGTTACCTGACCATGGAGTACGTGCGCGGACAGAATCTGCGCAAGGTGTTGCGGGCCGAGGGTGCCCTCGCTGTGGGCGACGCACTCGACGTCGTCGGCGATGTCCTGGACGCCCTGGCCGCGGCCCACCGCGCCGACCTGGTCCACCGCGACATCAAACCTGAGAACGTTCTCGTGGCTGACGACGGGCGGATCAAGGTCGCCGACTTCGGGCTCGCTCGAGCGGTCACCGAGGCCACCGCGGCCACCACCGGCACGCTGCTGGGCACGGTGGCCTACCTGGCCCCGGAGATCGTCACCTCCGGGATGGCCGACGCCCGGGCCGACGTCTACGCCGCCGGGGTGCTGCTGTACGAGTTACTCACCGGTTCCCCGCCCTTCTCCGGCGAGACCCCCATCCAGATTGCCTACCAACACGTCAACGAGGACCTGCCCGGTGTCCGCGAACGGGTACCGGGCATCCCTGTGCAGGTCGAGGAGCTCATCGGTGCGCTGAGCGCCCGGGACGTCCAGGAGCGCCTCCCCCACGCCGGCGCCGCGGTGGCGATGCTGCGCCACGTGCGCGCCGGGCTGAGCCCGGAGGAACTGACGATCAGGGCCGACGTACCCGGCGCGGAGCCGGGACCGTGGCCGGACAGCGATGACGCCGCAACGTCCGATCACGGCGCCACCGCTGCAACACGCTCGGTGCGCCCGACCAATCACTCGGGAACTATCTCGCTGCCGATCGGTGCGGTGACGGCCGCCCAGCCCCGAAGTGAGGTGGACCGGCCCCGTCGACGCCGCAGACGACGGCGGGTGACCGCGGTGGTGATCACGCTGCTGCTACTGCTCGGGGCCGGAGCCGCGGGGTGGTGGTACCTCATGCTCGGCCCGGGGTCCTATACGCCGGTGCCCGATGTGGTGGGTCAGGAACAGGCCCGGGCGCTGAGCCAGATCGAGACCGCGGATCTTCGCCCGGTGAGTGCCACGGCCCATCACGACGATGTCGCCGAGGGCCACGTGATCAGCGTGGACCCCGAGGCGGGTGCCGAGTTGGCGCGGCAGAGCACCGTCACGGTCACGGTTTCCCTCGGCGTCCGCACGGTCACGATGCCCGACGTGGCCGGAATGAGCCAGGAGGAAGCAGTCGCCGCGATCACCGACGCGGGCTTCAGCACCGAGACGCAGGTGAGCACCGACTACTCCGCCGATGTGGATCAAGGCGAAGTGATGGAGGCCTCCCCCGAACCCTTGGCCCAGGTGGAACACCACACCCCTGTCACCCTGACCGTCTCCAACGGGCGCGAACCGATCACCGTGCACTCGGTGGTCGGTGCGGCCGAGGACGAGGCGATCGCCGAACTCGAGGCCGCCGGTGCGGTGGCGGAGGTGGGCGAGCGGGTGCACTCCGACGAGGTCTCCGAGGGCCTGGTGATCTCCCAGGACACCCAGGGGGATGCCCTGCGGGGGGACACCGTGGCACTGGTGGTCTCGCTCGGCCCGGAACTGTTCGAGGTGCCCGATGTGGTCGGGACCAGTTACCGCGATGCGGCGCAGACCCTGACCGAGGCTGGTTTCGAGGTGGCCCGCGACGACGTGTTGGGTGGGTACTTCAACACCGTCCGGGCTCAGGATGTCGAGCCCGGGTCGATGGTGCCGCGCGGAACCGTGATCAGCCTCACCGTGGTCTGATCCTCCCCTGCCGCACGGTCCACGACCGCCGCGCCGAGCGTGCTCAGGAGACGCGCAGCATGTCCGCGACCAGGAACGCCATCTCCAGGGACTGCTGGTGGTTCAGCCGCGGGTCCACCAGGGTCTGGTAGCGCCTGCCCAGGGAGTGGTCGTCAATGTGTTCGGCGCCGCCGAGCACCTCGGTCACGTCGTCGCCGGTCAATTCCACGTGCAGGCCACCGGGAACGGTGCCCAGCTCGCGGTGCACGTCGAAGAAGCCGCGCACCTCCTCGATCACATCGCTGAAGCGACGGGTCTTGTATCCGTTGGAGGAGGTGAACCCGTTGCCGTGCATCGGGTCGCACACCCACGTCACCGGGCGACCGTCCGCCCGGACCGCCTCGATCAGGTCCGGAAGCAACTCGCGCACCTTCGGCGCACCCATCCGGGTGATGAAGGTCAGCCGGCCAGCTTCGCCGTCCGGGTTGAGCGAATCCATCAGATCGATCGCGTCCTGGCCGGTGGCCGTCGGTCCAAGCTTGACGCCGATGGGGTTGCGCACCCGGGAGAAGAAGTCCACGTGCGCGCCGTCCAGCTCCCGGGTGCGCTCCCCGATCCACAGGAAGTGGGCCGAGCAGTCGTAGGCGTCACCGGTGCGTGAGTCCACGCGGGTCAGTGGCCGTTCGTAGTCCAGCAGCAGGCCCTCGTGGCTGGAGAAGAACTCGACCGTACGCAGACCATCGAAATCGGCACCGGCGGCATGCATGAAGCGGATCGCCCGGTCGATCTCGGCAGCGAACGCCTCGTACTGGGCGTAAGCGGGATTGCGCAGGAAGCCCCGGTTCCACTCGTGCACCAGGCGCAGGTCGGCGAAACCCCCGGAGGTGAAGGCCCGGATCAGATTCAATGTGGAGGCCGAGTTCCGGTAGGCCTCGAGCAGCCGCCGGGGATCCGGGGTGCGTGAGGAGGGGGAGAACTCGAACCCGTTGATGATGTCACCGCGGTAGGCGGGCAGGCTCACCCCATCACGGGTCTCGGTGCCCGAACTGCGCGGCTTGGCGTACTGCCCGGCCATCCGGCCCATCTTGATGATGGGCATCGAGGCACCGTAAGTGAGCACCACCGCCATCTGCAGGATCGTCTTGATCTTGTCCCGGATGTTGTCCGCGGACAACTCGGAGAAAGTCTCGGCGCAGTCGCCCCCCTGGAGCAGGAACGCCTCACCGCGGGAGGCAGCCGCCAGCCGCTCCCGCAGGGTGTCAGCCTCACCGGCGAAGACCAGCGGTGGCTGGGCGGCCAGGTCGGCGGTGACGTCGGCAAGCGCGTCGGCGTCGGGCCACTCCGGTTGCTGCTTGACGGGCAGCCGGCGCCACGCGTCCAGGCCTTCGGGGGCGAGGGGTTCAGACAGAGTGCTCACCCGCTCAGGATACGCCCGGTCACCGCCGCCGGGCTCCGGCGCTCAGTGCTCGGACGGCCGGGCCGGCACCAGCTCCTGGCCGATGCCACTGAGCACGGCGCCGAACCAGTCGACGGAGACATCGAATGCCTTGCCACCGGCGATGCGCGGGAAGGCGATCACGGACAGTTCGTCGTCTGCCTCCTCGTCGTGCCCGACCACACCGGATTCACCACGCTGGGCGGCCTGCACGGCCAGCGCCGTCATCCGCTCGATCAGGTCCAGGTCCTCGGGATTGGAGGCGGCGGAGCGAGAGAAGTACCCGGACTTCTGGACCATGGTCTTCTCCGCCCCGATCAGGTCGGCGAACTGCTTGGCGAACCACGCCCCGGGGTTGATGGTGTCCAGCTTGACGTGGCCGAAGGGGTCGCGCTCCACCGTCTCGCCGGCGGCCTCGAGTTCGGCGACGATCTCCGGCACTCCGGCGCCTTCGGACAGGAAGATGTTGACGTTGCCGATCTCATCCATGATCCCCCGCAACCGCTGCGCCTCAGCCGGCAGGTCGATCTTGAGTTCGGGCAGGAACACCGCGTGCACGTCCCAGCGCTCCCGGGACAGGCCCAGCGCCGGGTTCCAGTCCTGGGCGTCCAGCCAGGTCCGGTAACGCGCGGCCGCGGCGGCGGTGAGCCAACCACAGTGCCTGCCCATGATCTCGTGCACGATCAGCATCCGCGGGTTGGAGCGGTGTTCGCCGATGATGTTCTGGGCGAACACCGAGGTCTGCTCGGCTGCGGTGTGGGCACCGAGGGACTGGACGATCGGGATGATGTCGTTGTCGATCGTCTTGGGCAGGCCCACCACGGTCAGGTGGTGACCGTTCGCCTCCAGGTAGGCGGCCAGGTCAGCGGCTGTGGTGTTCGTGTCGTCCCCGCCGATGGTGTGCAGCACATCCACCCCATCGGTGCGCAACTGCTCGGCCGCCACGGTCAGCGCACTCTGGCCTTGCTGGATCAGGCCGCGATTGACCAGGTCCTCGGAGTTGGTCAGCTTCACCCGTGAGTTGCCGATCGGGCTGCCCCCGAAGTTGTACAGCACATCGATCTTGGCGCGGGCCTCGTCATCGATGACGATCTTGGTGCCGGTCAGCAGGCCGTGATAGCCGTACTGGTAGGCGATGATCTCCGCCTCCGGCAACTCGTCGCTGTAGTGCTTGACCAACCCGGCCACCGCCGAGGACAGGCACGGCGCAAAGCCGCCAGCGGTGAGCAACGCGACCCGTCGGATGGGAGTGGTGGACATGCGTGTGGCCTTCCTTCGGATGAGAAGTACAAGGACGGAGCCGAGAGCGACCGGCGCTGCCCACTCTAGTGCGCACTAGAGTGGCGGTCATGGCCGGCACGGAGGATGGACCACCGGATCCACCGGATGACCTCGACGCCCAGTGGGCCGACCTGACGGCCAGGCTGGGACCGCTGGACCCTGGGTTGCCGGCCGAGTTCACCGAGCCCGGGACCGATGACTCGCCGGGAATCCGGGAGGCGACGGAGCCCACACCTCCGAGGTGGGCCGCGTCTGCACCGGCGCCCCTTGGCCCCCGCGATCACGACGGCCCCGGCCCCGAGGACGACGACGGTGACTTCACCGCACCCGACCCCGGCCCGGTCCTGGGTGCTCCGACGCGCAATACGCTGCCCTGGGCCGGCGCCGTCGGGGGCCCGATCGCGGTGCTGCTGATGTTGGTGCTGTGGCCAGGCGCACCCCCGGCGGCCTACCTGACCGCGATGGCGGTCACGATGGCGGGGCTGCTGACCCTGTGGTGGCGGCTGCCGGTACACCGGCGAGACGATGACGACGACGGCGCGGTCGTGTGAGCCTGTGCCGAGCCCGTCGACTCCGGTGACCATGGGGACACCGGCGACCCGATCGTGACGTGATCGCCGCGCCGTTACCGGCGCGGCACGTCGATGCGGGCCGGTATGCTGGTGCCAGCAATCCCGCCACTGCCACAGGAGCCAGCATGGACGAATCCACCACTCCCCTGCTCGTCGAGACCCCGGCCGAGATGTCGATCCCGGATCTGCTGGTGGACTGGGCGAGGAAGGAGCCCAACCGCACCCTGCTGGAGACCACCACCGACGGCAACGTGTGGACCCCCATCAGCGCCGCCGCAATGCACGAGCGGGTCAGCGCCATCGCCAAGGGACTGATGGCCTCGGGGATCAACCCCGGTGACAGTGTTGCGCTGATGTCGCGCACCAGCGCGGACTGGACCATCACCGACTTCGCGATCTGGTACGCCGGCGCCGTGACGGTACCGGTCTACGAGACCTCCTCGGCCGATCAGACCGCCTGGATCCTCAGTGACGCCGCCGTCAAGGCCGTGATCGTCGAGCACGCCGACCACCGCGGCGTCGTGGAGGAGGCCCGCAAGGAGGCCGCCGCCGTCGAGCACGTGTGGACGATGACCGACGGCGGTCTGGACGCCCTGGCCGAGGCCGGCAAGGACGTCTCGGATGAGGATCTGCGCGCCCGCTACGACGCACTGCGCACCTCCGACCTGGCCACCATCATCTACACCTCCGGCACCACCGGCCGGCCCAAGGGTGCCGAGCTCACCCACGGCAACTTCGTGGAACTGAGCCGCAACGGAATCGCCGCCCTGGGTGAGAAGATCCTGGCCGATGGCGCCCGCACGCTGCTGTTCATGCCGCTGGCGCACGTGTTCGCCCGGTTCGTGGAGGTGCTGTGCATCGCTGCCGGAGCACCCGCCGGGCACACCGCCGACACCACCCAGCTGATGCGTGACATCGCCGGATTCCGGCCCACGTTCATCCTCTCGGTGCCCCGGGTGTTCGAGAAGGTCTACAACGCGTCCGAGCAGAAAGCCGCCGCCGGTGGCAAGGAGAAGATCTTCCGCTGGGCAGCCGGTGCCGCCCAGGCCTACTCCGAGGCCCTGGACACCGGGAAGGTCCCCTTCGGCGTGCGGATGAAGCACAAGGTCGCGCACAAACTCGTACTGCACAAGATCCAGGACGCGCTGGGGGGCCAGGCCGAGTACGCGATCTCCGGTGGGGCCCCGTTGGGTCCGCGACTGGCGCACTTCTTCCGCGGCGTGGGCCTGACGGTTCTGGAGGGCTATGGGCTTACCGAGACCACTGCCCCGGTGTCGGTGGGCCTGCCCGAGCGCACCAAGATCGGCACCGTCGGCAAAGCACTTCCCGGCGTGAGTCTGCGGATCGCCGAGGATGGCGAGATCCTGACCAAGGGCATCGCCAACTTCGTGGGCTACCACAACAACGACGAGGCCAACGCCGAGGCGATCAGTGACGGCTGGTTCCACACCGGAGACCTGGGTGCTCTGGACTCCGAGGGCTACCTGACGATCACCGGACGCAAGAAGGAGATCATCGTCACCGCCAGCGGTAAGAACGTGGTGCCATCGCAGTTGGAGGACTCCCTGCGGGCGCACCCGCTGATCAGCCAGTGCGTGGTGGTCGGAGACCAGAAGCCGTTCGTGGCCGCGCTGATCACCCTGGACGCGGAGATGCTGCCCACCTGGTTGGCCAACAACGACTTGCCGGAGATGGACGTCACCGCGGCGGCGCAGCACCCCAAGGTGCGCGAGGCGTTGCAGCGGGCCGTCGATGGCACCAATGCGAAGGTCTCCAGGGCCGAGTCGATCCGCCGGTTCGAGATCCTCACCGATGACTTCACGGTGGAGAACGAGTACCTCACGCCGTCGATGAAGGTCAAGCGCGCCGCCGTCCTCAACGACTACGCCGCCGAGGTCGAGGACCTCTACGCCAAGGCCCGCGCCGAGCGCGAAGCCATGTGAGTCCCGGCCGGGCTGGGCGGCTGCCTGGCCCGGCCGTTCAGCGGCGCCCGGTGACCTGCCTGCCGGGACCACGCCCGGCTAGGTGTCGCAACCGGGCGCTGTCGGTGCTGCGGCCTAGCCTGGGCGGTGATGGCCGAGAACCTGTCGCACCACGCGATCCCGGGACGCCGCTTGCTGGCTGCACCGACCCACGGTGCGCCGGTGCAGCCCAGTTTCGCCGACCTGGGTGTGCCCTTGCACGAGGTGACCTTCGTGGTGGTGGACCTGGAGACCACCGGCGGATCGCCGTCGTCGTCGGCCATCACCGAGATCGGTGCGGTGAAGGTCCGCGGGGGGCGCGTGCTCGGCGAGTTCCAGTCCCTGATCAACCCGGGCGTCCCGATCCCCCCGGTGATCACCGTGCTGACCGGCATCACCACCGCGATGGTGATCACGGCCCCACCGGTCACCCAGGTGCTGCCCGCGTTCCTGGAGTTCGCGCACGGCGCGGTCCTGGTGGCCCACAACGCCGGATTCGACGTGGGCTTCCTCAAGGCCGCCACCCGGTCGATGGATCTGGTCTGGCCCGCTCCGCAGGTGGTCGATACCGTCCGGCTCGCCCGCCGGGTGGTGACCAAGGAGGAGGCGCCCAACCACAAGCTCGCCACACTCGCCGGACTCTTCGGCGCCGCGACGGAGCCGACGCACCGGGCCCTGGACGACGCCCGGGCCACGGTCGACGTGCTGCACGCGCTCCTGGGCCGGATGGCCTCCCTGGGCGTGACACACCTGGAGGATCTGGCCACCGCAGCCGACCCGGTGCCTCCGGCGCGACGGCGAAAGGCCCACCTCGCCCAGGACCTACCCACCGGTCCGGGGGTGTACCAGTTCATCGGACCGAACCGACAGGTGCTCTACATCGGCACCGCGACCAGCCTGCGCCGCCGGGTCCGCACCTACTTCACCGCTGCGGAGAAGCGCGCCCCCGGATCGGGGAGATGGTCGACCTCGCGGTGGAGGTGGACGTGATCGAGTGCGCCACGGCCCTGGAGGCCTCGGTGCGGGAACTGCGACTGATCGCCGAGCACAAACCGCCCTACAACCGTCGATCCCGCGCGCCTGAGCGCCAGCCCTGGCTCCGGCTGACCAGCGAGGCTCATCCACGCCTGTCGATCGTGCGCGCCGCCCCCACGGCCGGTCCGGCGATCGGGCCGTTCCCCTCCCACTCGGCGGCCCGCCAGGCACAGGAGGCGATCGTGGCGGCGGTGCCGCTACGCACCTGCACGCTGAGACTGCCGGTGACGCCCCCGGCCGGGGCGAGTGCGTGCGTGCAGGCCGAGCTGGGCCGGTGCGTGGCCCCCTGCGCCGAGATCGACACCGGCTATGAGGCGATCACCGAGACTGCCCGGCAGGTGCTCGGTGGCAGCGTGAGTGTGGTGGTGGCCGGCGCGCACCGCACCATCAGCGCCCTGGCCCACCAGCAGCGCTACGAAGAAGCCGCACAGGTGCGGGACCGTCTGTCCGCGTTCCTGCGCGGGGCCGCCCGTACCGAGCGGCTGGCACCCCTGCAACGCGCCGCCGAGATCGTGGCCGCCCGGCGCCCGGGCGGACCGGGGTCGGGGTGGGAGGTCCTGGTGGTCCGGTACGGACGGATGGTCGGATCAGCTCGCAGCCGGCCGGGCGAGGACCCCCGGCCCCTGATCGAGGCGTTGCGCGCCACCGGTGCCGCGGTGCCCGTCCCGGAGGATCTCGGGGGTGCGGCCAGCGCCGAGGAGACCGAACTGCTCGCCGCGTGGCTGGCCCAGGACGGAGTGCGACTGGTGGACTGGCTGGATGCCCACCACCGGCCCGGAGGGTGGTCGATGCCCGTGGCCGGTGCCTCGGCCTATCTGCAGGACCTGGGCGCGGCGGCCTTCCGCGATCCACGCGAAACCGAGCACCGCTCCCTGGGCGTCGGCGTGGCGGATCCGGCATCCCGGTCCGGGATCGAAGCAGGCATGATGGACCTACCCTCGCCACCCCGCACCGCTCTGGAGGAAACATGCTGACCTCGATCGTGATGATCGACACCGAAGCCGACCGGATCCCCGAGGCCGCCGCCGAGGTCGCGGAGATCGAAGGCGTCTCCGAGGTCTATTCCGTCACCGGGGACATCGATCTGATCGCGGTGGTGCGCGTGCGCCGGCACGAGGAACTCGCCGGCGTCATCGCGGACCGGATCAGCAAGGTCGCGGGCGTGCGACGCACGCAGACCTACATCGCGTTCCAGACCTACTCCCGCCACGACCTGGAATCGGCCTTCTCCCTGGGCATGCAGGACTGAGCCGGACCCCCCTGGCACGCCACGGGTGGATCAGGTCGTGGGTCAGGCGTTGGAGGCCCGCACCCAACGCTCCAGGACGCCGGCCGCGGCGGCCTGGTCGATCGACTTCTCAGCAAGGGCCATCCCGGCACGCAGCCGATCGGTGAGGTCTCCGGTGGCGGTGCCCGGCATCTGGGCCGCGGCCACCAGGGTGGCAGCGGCGTTGAGGACGACGGCGTCGCGCACCGCCCCGCGCTTGCCGTGCAGCAGGTCGCGGGCAACCTGGGCGTTGTACGCCGCGTCCGCACCGCGCAGATCCGCCAGAGTGGCCGGGGCCAGACCGAGGTCTGTCACCGGGTCCAGTCGGTGTTCGGTCACCGCGCCATCCCGGGCCTGCCAGATCACCGCGGTGCCGTGGGCGAGAGTTCGTCCAGGCCGTCCTCGCTACGGAACACCAGGGCCCGGTCGCCGCGCTCGGCCAGCACCCCGGCGATGACCGGAGCCAGTTCCTTGTGCCCGACGCCGATCGCGGAGGCCTCCGGGCGGGCCGGGTTGGTCAGCGGGCCCAGCACGTTGAAGGCCGTGGGCAGCCCCAACTCCCGGCGGGCCGGAGCGGCATGCCGGAAGGCGGGATGGAACACCTGGGCGAACAGGAAGGTGATGCCGGCCTCGCCGGCGATCTCGGCCACCCGGCGCGGCGGCAGGTCCAGGCGCACCCCGAGTGCCTCGAGGACGTCGGCCGATCCCGATGAGGACGTGGCCGCCCGGTTGCCGTGCTTGACCACCAGGGCACCGGCGCCGGCGACCACCAGGGCGGCCATGGTGGAGATGTTCACGCTGTGGTGCCGGTCCCCACCGGTGCCCACCACATCCACGCATGGCCCGGGCACCTCGATCGTCACCGCGTGCCGCAGCATCGAGGCGGCGAGCCCCCGGATCTCCGAGACCGACTCCCCCTTGGCGCGCAAGGCCACCAAGAACGCCGCCAACTGCACCGCAGTGGCGTTGCCCCCCATCACCTCATCCATCGCCCACTCGGCTTCGGCCAGCGAGAGGTCCTCGCCGCTGATGAGCCGGGAGATCAGCGCAGGGAAAGTAAAGGCTGCCATCGCCTGGACCGCCGGGCCGGTCAGCCCTGGGTGGCGGTGGCGTGCTCGCGCAGCAGGTCGGCCACCGCCTCCTGCACCACGAACGGGTCCAGGGGGTATCCGACCACGCCCTCGGCTTCGGACCACGAGGCCAACCAGGCGTCCTGCGCCCGGGCGATCAGCAACAGCACCGGGGGGCAGTTGTACACCTCGGACTTGAGGGTGCGGCACAGCCCCATCCCACCGTGTTTGGGCGTCTCGCCGTCCAGCACGAGCAGGTCGAAGTGGCGGTTGTGCACGTACTCCTGGGCAGCCTCGGGGGTGGCCACCTCGGTCCACTCGATCAGCGGTGTGTCGACCGAGGCCCGGCGCCCGATCGCGGTCCGCACCTTGCCGCGGGTGGTGTAGTTGTCGCTGTAGAGCAGGATCTGGGCCCGCGGCTGCGGACCGCTCCGCTGGCTGTCCTGTGCAACGACGGTCATCGAGATCCTCCCGTGGTCGGTGAGCCGAACAGCGGCCCGTGGTCACCCCACATCGTAGTGCGTCGGGTCCCGGTGCGCGGCCCACGGGGACGGCCCGCCGGACCAGCAGATGGTGACGGTTACCGGGCCCTTCGTCACGACGTTCCCGCAGGTCAGGCACCGCACGGGCGGATTTCGCGCGCAGTCATGCGTAAAGTCCCAATTCGGGGGCGTGTGTGTCGCCACGCAGCTCCCGGCTCGGCCATAATGACAGGGTGTCGTCTGCAACTACCGCTTCCTCCACCACGCATGTGAGCGTGAAGCGTCCCAATGTCGTCGTCATCGGTGTCATCGTCTGGCTTGCCAGCGAGTTGATGTTCTTCGCCGGCCTGTTCGCGATGTACTTCACGCACAGGTCCGTCGCGGGCCCCGAGATGTGGGCCGAGGGCACCGGCTTCCTGGACGTCCCCTACGCGCTGACGATCACGATCATCCTGGTGTCGTCCTCGTTCACCTGCCAGTTCGGCGTCTGGGCTGCCGCGGAACATCGCCGCACGCGGACCGGGAAGATCTGGCAGCTCACCAAGTGGGGCATGAACGAGTGGTTGATCATCACCTACGTCCTGGGCGCCGCGTTCATCGCCGGGCAGATCCTGGAGTACGCCACGCTCGTCGACCACGGGCTGACCATGGCCAACTCCAGTTTCGGTTCGGTCTTCTTCATCGCCACCGGCTTCCACGGACTGCACGTGCTCGGCGGGCTGGTGGCCTTCTTGTTCGTGCTGGGTCGCTCCTACGCCGTCAAGCGCTTCACCCAGGCCGAGGAGACGGCCATGCACGCGGTGTCGTACTACTGGCACTTCGTCGACGTCGTCTGGATCGCCCTGTTCATCACCATTTACTTCATCAGGTAGCAACACCCCATCTGGCACTAGAAATACGTCGAAGGAATCACACATCGTGAAGGCACTCGCGGCGAAGAGAAGGCACCGGGCGGCTCCCGTTGTCCTCATGATGCTTGCGCTCGTGGTCATGGGCGGTCTGTTCACCGTCTTCGCTCCACAGGCAGCCGAAGCAGAGGAGGAGATCAACGCCGACGCAGCCAACGGGGAACGGATCTTCATCACCAACTGCGCCACCTGCCACGGCATGGACGCCGAGGGAAGTGACGAAGTCCCCTCGCTGATCGGCGTGGGTGCGGCATCAGTGCACTTCCAGATCGTCACCGGCCGGATGCCGATGGCGGCCAATACCCCGCAGGCGGAGGCCAAGCCCCCACAGTTGACCGAGCAGCAGGCATTCGACGTGGCGGCCTACATCGCCGCCATGGGCCCGGGCCCGGCGATCCCCAGCCCCAGCCAGGTCGACCCCGAACTCGGTGACGCCCCCAACGGCATGCTGCTGTTCCGCACCAACTGCGCCATGTGTCACAACGCCGTCGGCGCCGGTGGAGCCCTCACCGAGGGCAAGTACGCCCCGGCGCTGTGGGAGTCCACCGGCGTGGAGATCTACGAGGCGATGCTGACCGGTCCCCAGTCGATGCCGGTCTTCAACGACGCCACCCTGACGCCGGAGGAGAAGCGTGACATCATCGCCTACCTGTACGCCCAGCGTGAGCCCAATCCCGGGGGCCTGACCCTGGGATCGCTCGGCACGGTGCCCGAGGGTGTCTGGGTCTTCGTGGTCGGGATCGGAGGCCTCATCGGCTTCGCTATCTGGATCGGAGCACGGTCCTCATGAGCATCGAGCAAAAGCAGTCGCGCGCCGAGGTCGTCCCGGCTGATCACGGCACCATGCCGGAGAGGTTCGAGAACCCCGGGATCGAGCCGCACCGCCCACGCCTGGGCGATGAGGACCCGGTCGCGGCGAAGCGGTCCGAGTGGCAGGTGGTCCTGATCTTCGGGATCTCGATCCTGGCCACCATCGGCGGCGTCGTCGGGTTCTACGCCTTCCCCGTGGACGAGGGCGTGTCCCTGGGCGGCATCCGCCTGTCGAACCTGAGCCTGGGCCTCGGTCTGGGTGTCGGCATGCTCGGCATCGGCGTCGGTGCGATCCACTGGGCCAAGTCGCTGATGTCGGACGTGGAGCAGAGTGAGCCCCGCGAGGAGCAGCGCAGCGACGAGGAGACCCGCGCGACCATCGCCGGCATGCTGCGCGACGGTGCCCGGGAGTCCAACATCGCCCGCCGGCCCCTGTTGAAGGGCACCCTGGCCGGGGCGGTGCTGTTGGCCCCGCTGACCTTCCTGGTCCCCTTCATCGGTGGTCTGGGGGGTGACTGGAACATCGACCGGTTCCGCCGTACCGCGTGGGCTCCCCGCACGAACGACGCCGGCGGGACCGAGTTCGTCTACCTGGCCCACGACCCCGGTGGCGGCCGAATCCGCGCCGCAGACATCACCGAGGGCTCGATCGTGCACGTGATGCCGTACGAACTCACCGAGAACTACGAGCACTACTTGGACGAGAAGGCCAAGGCCGTGGCGATCCTGGTGCGCGTGGACCCGCGCGAACTCACCGAACCCGAGGATCGTCAGGACTGGTCCTACGAGGGCATCGTGGCCTACTCCAAGATCTGCACGCACGTGGGTTGCCCGGTGGCGTTGTACGAGCGGCAGACCCACCACGTGCTGTGCCCGTGCCATCAGTCAACGTTCGACATCACCGACCAGGCCAAGGTCGTGTTCGGACCGGCGACCCGGCCGCTCCCACAGTTGCCGATCGCCGTCGACGACGAGGGTTATCTGTACGCGGCCGATGATTTCCCCGAGCCGATCGGCCCGAGTTTCTGGGAGCGTGACCGAGTATGAGCACCACCACCGCCCCCACCGGTGTGCCGAAGAAGCCCTCGCGCGCCGCTGCCGCCGGAGACCTGCTGGACAGCCGGGTCGGCGCGGCGAAGATCGGTAAGGGCCTGCTGCGCAAGATCTTCCCCGATCACTGGTCCTTCCTGCTCGGCGAGATCGCGCTGTACAGCTTCATCGTGCTGATCATCTCCGGCGTCTTCCTCACCATGCACTTCGTGCCCTCCATGGCGCACGTGTACTACCCCGAGGACGCGCTCCCGGAGACCATGCAGGGCGTGTACATGTCCGAGGCAATGGCCTCCACGACATACATGTCCTTCCACGTCCGCGGCGGCCTGTTGATGCGCCAGATCCACCACTGGGCGGCGCTGCTGTTCATGGCGGCGATCGTGGTGCACATGCTGCGGGTGTTCTTCACCGGCGCGTTCCGGAAGCCGCGTGAACTGAACTACCTGATCGGGTTCACGCTGCTGATCGTCGGGTTGCTGGCCGGCCTCACCGGATACTCCCTGCCCGACGACGTGCTCTCCGGCAACGGGCTGCGCATTCTCGAGGCGTGGCGCGCAGTATTCCCGTTCTGGGTGCCTACCTCTCGATGATGATCTTCGGCGGGGAGTTCCCGGGTGTGGACATCATCCCGCGCATGTTCACCTTCCACGTACTCCTGATCCCAGCGCTCATCCTCGCGCTCGTCTCGGTGCACCTGTTCCTGGTGTTCTGGCACAAGCACACCCAGTACCCCGGTCCGGGCCGCACGAACAAGAACGTGGTCGGCTACCCGCTCTTCCCGGTCTACATGGCCAAGGCGGGTGGCTTCTTCTTCATCGTCTTCGGGTTCCTGTCGCTCATGGGCGCCACGATGGGCATCAACGCGGTCTGGAACTACGGCCCGTATGATCCCTCTCTGGTCAATGCGGGCGCTCAACCCGACTGGTACATGCTCTTCCTCGAAGGCGCGCTGCGCCTGATGCCCGGGGTCTGGGAGATCTCTGTCTTCGGATACCTCATCCCGCTGAACATCCTGATACCAGGGGCCATCATTCCTGGTCTGCTGTTCACGTTCTTCGCGCTGTACCCGTTCATCGAACGGTCCGTCACCAAGGACGACAGCGAACACCACGTGCTGGACCGGCCCCGCAACGTCCCGGTGCGAACCGGTCTCGGGGTCGCCTTCATCACCGCCTTCATGGTGTTGAACTTCGCCGGCGCCAACGACCTGATCGCGACGCACTTCGACCTCAGTCTGAACACGATCACCCATGTGCTCCGAGTGGCGTTCTTCGTCGCCCCGGTGCTCGCCTTCATCATCACCAAACGCATCTGCCTCGCGCTGCAGCGCAACGACCGCAACCTGGTGCTGCACGGTCACGAGACCGGGCAGATCGTCCGGTTCGCCTCCGGTGAGTACATCGAGGTGCACAGGCCCCTCGACGAGCACGAGCGCTGGATCCTGGTGGGCCACGAGCCGGGCCGGCCGTTGGAGATCGACCCGCCGGAGGACTCCGCCGGAGTACGCCGCCCGGGCTACCACAAGGACCGGCTGCGCCAGCGGATTTCCCGGTTCTTCTACGAGGACCGGGTGGAGCCGGTCACGCCCGCCGAACTCGCTGCGGCAAACCGCCACCACGACCACCACGCGGCTGTGGACGCCGAGGAGATCGCCACGGAGCAGGGCATTGAAGCAGCCGAGCGCGCCGGGCACGAGCGGGACGAAGAAAGCGTCGGCAGTGGCATCACCAGTTCCGGCCCTCCCGGGTCCAGCACGCACGGCTGAAGCACGCTCAACCACCCTTCGCGAGCCCGCGGCCGGCGCGCACTACCCGCGCACCGGGCCGCGGCTTCGAAGTCCCATCGTGGACCCTGTTCCTGCTCGAGCACACGGCAGGCTCAGGCGATACGGTGGAGGAAGGGCCGCGGAACCCGCACTCGGCGGGTGATCCGCAGTCGCCACCAATCGGTGCGGAAGGGCCGCACCGACCACCACCAGGAGGTAATTCATGGCGCAGTACACGCTCCCAGACCTTCCCTACGACTACGCAGCGCTCGAGCCGCACATCTCCGGCAAGATCATGGAGTTGCACCACAGCAAGCACCATGCGACCTACGTATCCGGCGCCAACACCGCGCTGGAGAAGATGGCCGAGGCGCGTGAGTCCGGTGACCTGGCCACGGTCAACATGCTGGAGAAGAACCTGGCATTCAACCTCGGTGGCCACATCAACCACACCGTGTTCTGGAACAACCTCTCCCCCGACGGCGGTGGCGAGCCCGAAGGCGAGCTGGGCGAGTTCATCAAGGATCAGTTCGGCTCCTTCTCCGGGTTCAAGGACCACTTCACCGCCAACGCCACCGGCATCCAGGGCTCGGGCTGGTCCATCCTGGGCTGGGACGACCTGGGCCAGCGCGCCCTGATCTTCCAGCTCTTCGACCAACAGGGCAACATCCCCGTGGGAATCACTCCCCTGCTCCAACTCGACATGTGGGAGCACGCCTTCTACCTGGACTACCTCAACGTCAAGGCGGACTACGTCAAGGCGTTCTGGAACATCGTGAACTGGCAGGATGTGGCCGCTCGCCTCGAACGCGCCAAGGCCAACAGCGCCGGCCTGACTGGCTGACCCGGGCCGGACGGCACGACGCGCGAGCCAGACACGAGCGCGCACACGACGAGGCCGCAGACCCTGCCCCGGAGGCGGGGTCTGCGGCCTCGTCGTAGATGCCTATTGTCGTCGTAAGGTGCCGTCGGTGCCACGTACCGGCAGCGGGGGCGGCGACCTACCGCCTGCCGGTGATCAGTGCGCGTGCGGGCCGCGGCTGAACTCGAATACGTGGCCGATGAGGCCCACGACGGCGACGGCCACCCCGAGGCCGAAGACCCACCAGCCGGCCGCCAGGCCGAGGAAGACCAGCGAGACGGCGATACCGAGCACGAACGGCCACCAGCTGTAGGGCGCGAAATGACCGTAGTCGCCGGCCGGGTTGTCCTCGATCGTGGCGCTGGGATTGTCCTCGGGCCGCGCATCGATCTTGCGGCTCTGCAGCACCAGGAAGAACCCCACCATCCCCCACATGCCCATCAGCAGGGCCAGGGCGGTGGTGCCGACGGGCTCCCAGTCCGACCAGAGGCCGTAGACGACGGACACGGGAAGGAAGAAGACCGCCAGCGCAATGAACGACCACATCTCCACGCCCATCGGGCGGCGGGTGTTGGGCCGGTTCACGGTGGAGCCGGCCGCGTCCCCGGTGTGGGTATCGGTCATCGGGCGTCCCCTCTCTTCACGGAGGTCTCCGCCGAACTCTCGGCGTCACCGTAGATCTTCTCCAGCACATTCGGGTCCGGTTCGATGTGGTCCATCGCGGCAACCTCCGGGTGGTGCAGGTCGAACGCAGGACGCTCGGAGCGGATTCGCGGCAGCGTCACGAAGTTGTGCCGTGGTGGCGGGCTCGACGTGGCCCATTCGAGCGAGGCGCCGTGGCCCCACGGGTCATCGAGGGTGACCTTCGGGTGCTTGCGCCAGGTCTTGTAGACGTTGTAGAGGAACGGCAGCGTCGACAGCGCCAGCACCACGGCCGAGATCGTCGACAACTGGTTCATCCACACGAAGTCGGCCTCAGGCAGGTAGTCCGGGATCCGCCGCTGCATGCCCATCACACCGAGCCAGTGCTGGATCAGGAAGGTGCCGTGGAATCCGAAGAAGAGCAGCCAGAAGTGGACCTTGCCGAGGCGTTCGTCCAGCATCTTCCCGGTGAACTTGGGCCACCAGAAGTAGAAGCCCGCGAACATCGCGAACACCACGGTGCCGAACACCACGTAGTGGAAGTGCGCCACCACGAAGTAGGTGTCGGTGAGGAAGAAGTCCAGCGGCGGGCTGGCCAGGATCACGCCGGTGAGCCCACCGAACAGGAAGGTGGCCAGGAAGCCGAGCGACCAGAGCATCGGCGTCTCGAACGTCAGTTTCCCGCGCCACAGCGTGCCGATCCAATTGAAGAACTTCACGCCTGTCGGAACCGCGATCAGCATCGTCATCACCGCGAAGAACGGGAGGAGCACCTGCCCGGTGGAGTACATGTGGTGCGCCCACACCGTCACCGACAGCCCCGCGATGGCGAAGGTGGCGAAGACCAGGCCCTTGTAGCCGAAGATCGGCTTCCGGGAGAACACCGGCAGCACCTCGGAGACGATGCCGAAGAAGGGCAGCGCGATGATGTAGACCTCCGGGTGGCCGAAGAACCAGAACATGTGCTGCCACAGCAGTGCACCGCCGTTCTCGGCGGCGAAGACCTGTGACCCGAGGATCCGGTCCGAGGCCAGCCCGAACAGCGCAGCCGCGAGCAGCGGGAAGGCCATCAGCACCAGGATCGAGGTGAGCAGCACGTTCCAGGTGAAGATCGGCATCCGGAACATCGTCATCCCCGGCGCCCGCATGCACAGGATGGTGGCGATGAAGTTGACTGCACCGAAGATGGTGCCGAATCCGGTCATGATCAGCCCGGTGACCCACAGGTCCGACCCGAGTCCGGGCGAGTAGGTCTCCAGCGACAGCGGCGTGTAGGCGAACCAACCGAAACTGGCCGCACCACGTGGGGTGAGGAACCCGGACACGGCGATCAGTCCACCGAAGGTGAACAACCAGTAGGAGAACATGTTCAGCCGCGGGAACGCCACGTCCGGGGCGCCGATCTGCAACGGCATGATGGCGTTGGCGAACCCGGCGAACAGGGGTGTCGCGAACAGCAGCAGCATGATCGTGCCGTGCATGGTGAAGTACTGGTTGAACTGCTCGGCACTGGTGACCACCTGGATGCCCGGCGCGAACAGTTCGGCCCGGATCACCAGGGCCAGCAGGCCCCCGAAGGCGAAGAAGATGAAGGAGGTCACCATGTACAGGTTGCCGATGACCTTGTGGTCGGTGGTGGTGATCCACTTGACCACCGAGGTGCCCAGGCTCTGACGGTCCGGAGTGAGTCCCGGCACCGCGTCGACGGCATGCCCGGTGCTGGTGTCACGTTCGTCGATAGCCATCAGTCATCCTCTCCCTGGCCAGGGGTCCGCTGACCGGACGGAATCGAGATCCGGTCCAGGCTGGAATCCAATTGACCGGTCTGCCCGGCCTCACGCAGCGCGGCGATGTGCTCCTCGAACTCCGCTTCGGAGACGACCTCGACGTTGAAGAGCATGTTCGCGTGGAACTCACCGCACAGTTCGGCGCACTTGCCGATATAGGTGCCCTCCACCCCGGGGGTGATGTGGAAGACGTTGCGCTCGCCCGGGATCATGTCGAGTTTGTACAGGAAGGCCGGCACCCAGAAGGAGTGCGCGACATCGCGCGAGAGCACCACGAACTCCACGGTCTGGTCCACCGGAAGCACCAGGGTCGGCACCTCCTCCGGAGCGCTGGTCACCACCTCTTCGGGGGTGAAGTCGTTGTCCCACGGGTCCCCGGTGTCCCAGACGTCCTCGTCGACGTAGTTGAAGTCGAACGCCCATTGCCGTCCGATCGCTTCGATCTGCAGGTCGTACTCACCGGTCACGTCGGTCTGCTCGTCCTGGATAGCGGCCGTGTAGTAGAACAGCACGCCCACCATCACCAGCGGGACGAAGGTGTAGAGCAACTCCAGCGGCAGGTGGTAGCGCAACTGCACCGGCAGGGTGTTGTCGTGCTTGCGCTTGCGGTACACGATGACGCACCAGATCAGCAGCCCCCAGACCAGCACACCCACCAGGAGGGCCGCGATCCAGGTGTCCACCCAGAACTGCACCAAGGTGTCGGTGTGTTCGGTCATACCTTCAGGGCCGGGCAGCCAGCCACGCTGGACCTGTTCGGTCGAGCAGCCTGCCAGAACGAGCAGGCCGATCAAGCCCAGTACCACTGGCCTGGCTCTGCGTGACGGTGATCTCCGTACAGGAGGGACGGACACGATGCGGACGCCTTCCGATCTCATGGATGAACTGCCCCAAGCCTAGCCCCTCCGCCGGGATGCGAGCACGCCAACTCGCCCCATCCCCACCTGCGAGAACACATCCGAGGTGACATGCTGTCAGGTTCTGACACGGCCCCGGTTGAGCGTCGTGTCATCGGCTCCGAACGGGGCCGGATCAGGCTCCGTGGGTCAGAATGATGTCGGTGAGGATCGCCACACCCGGGGCCCCCTCGCCCTGCGGCATCGTGATCAGCACCCGGGAGCCTTCCGGGACGTCAACGAGCAGGTCGGCCCACTGTCCCTGACCGATCCGGGCGACCCACGGACCGTTTTGGGAACCTTCGTGCTCGGGCCAGGTGCTGTCCCGTTCCTCGTTCGTCCAGGACACCACCGAGTAGGCGAGGGCCACGGTGTGCCCCGGCGCCAGTACGTCACCGTCACCCTCGGCGATGACCTGCACCGTCGCCTCCGGCGGCTCCGGTGCGTCCTCACGCACGGTCGGCAGGGCCGGCGAGCCGAGTTCGCCCTCGATGGTCACCGGCAGGTCCTCAGGCTCGGCAACCGGGGTGGCATCGGCGGCCCCGGCGGCATCAGGCCCGGCGGTGTCGATGACGTCGACCACGAACACGATGGTGTCCTCACCGCCGATCCCGGCGTCGGGGTTGCCGGAGGCCCCGTAGCCGAGTTCCGGAGGTATCGAGATCAGCAACCGCGATCCAACGGGGTGGCCGGGTATGCCCCGGGACCAGCCCTGCACCACCGAGCTGAGCGCGAACATGGCCGGGGCACCCCGTTCGAAGGAGGAGTCGAATGGCTCGGCCTGTCCCCACACGTGCCCGGCGTAGTCGGCGAGCACCGGCGCCTCCTCGGCGACCACCTCACCGTCGCCCTCCTCGAGCACCTCCACCCGGAGGCCCGCCGGAGCGCCCGAATCGGGGAACGTCATCTCCGCGGAGGAGCCGAACTCGGCCGACACCTGCGGCATCTCATCGCCGGGCGCACCGGCGTCGTCGTCGGTCTGCGTCGTTCCGGGATCGCCGTCGGAACCCTCCTGCGATCCTGGATCAGGGTCGCCGGCGCAGCCGACCAGAAGCACCAGCGCAGCACCTATCGCCGCGGCGCCGCGCAGGCCCCGCCGCCACTGCGCGCTCAGTGGAAGGAGTCCCCACAGGCGCACGATCCCCCGGCGTTGGGGTTGTCGATGGTGAACCCCTGCTTCTCGATCGTGTCGGCGAAGTCGATGGTCGCCCCGCTCACGTACGGCACGCTCATCTTGTCCACGATCACTTCGACGCCGTCGAAGCCGCGCACGGCGTCTCCGTCGAGGAGGCGCTCGTCGAAGTAGAGCTGGTAGATCAGCCCGGAACAACCACCGGGTTGCACGGCCACCCGCAGGCGGAGGTCGTCCCGACCCTCCTGCTCCAGCAGGGCCTTGACCTTGGCCGCTGCAACGTCGGTCAGCAGCACCTCGTGGGTGACATCGTTTTCGGTGGTCTGGCTCATCGTCGTCTCTCCGGCTCGGGGTTGTGCTCGGTCGCCTCGCGACTTCTGCGTCAACTGTAACCCGCACTGGCCCAGATTCCGATCCCGGGTTCTGCGCGATTCGGGTGCGCGGGACGGTTCGGCACGTGGGCGGTGACCCGTCCGCTGAGGCCCGGGCGCATCCGACGGCGGTGGGCAGCCTCGGCGGCGGGTGACCTCAGGCGGTCGCCCAGTTGCGCATCACCCGCACCGAACGAGCGCCCAGGGCCTGCACCGGATCGGCCGGGTGGGCAGCCGCGGGCCGGTTCCCGGGTACCAGTGGCTGGTCGATCAGCGGATACGCGGCGCTGATCCCGACGGTGGCCATCTCCCGGCGGTTGACGTAGACCTCGTGAGCCACTGCCACCACCGGTAGCCCGCGTTCGGCCGCCAGTGACCCGACCGTGGCCACGACTCCTTCATGCATCGCGTCGGCGTCCAGCGAGGCAGTCCCGGTCAGGACCAGGTCCGCCCGTGACATCAGATCGCGCAACCCGACTTCCTCGCCGACGACGGCGGCACCGGGCAGCACCCGTGCGCCGAGCAGTCCCAGTGCGAAGGCCGCGCCTCCCCCGGCGCCGGTGTGCGAACTGCTCGGTTCCAGCACGTGCGCATGTCCCGCCAGGACCGGCCGCAGCGGGGTCAGGGCCCGGGCGTGGCCGGCGGCGTCATGAGCGAAGACGGACGTGGCGGACTCGATCTGCTGCGCCTCAAGGGCGTTGATGCCGAACCGTTGCAGTCCTGCACCCGCCCCGTGCAGCCCCACCAACGGGGTGTCCGTCGCCGCAGCCACGACCAGATCCACGCCGGCCAGGTGCTCGCGCAACCCGGCGAGTGCAGACCAGGCAGGCGCGTCGGTGCCAGTTCCGAGGCCGGTCAGTTCGGTCAACCTGCGCAACAGGCCGGCGCCGCCGTCATGGGTGGGGCTGGGACCCAGTCCGATCACCACCCGGGTGGCGCCACCGGCCACGGCTGCCTGCAGGAGGTCGGCGAGCCCGGCGCTGGAACCCTCGACGGCCCGGGCGCGGGCGTCCTCGGGGCTGCTCCCGTCAGCGCTGAACCCCAGGAGGGCCGCACCGTCGATGTAGGCGGTGCCGCCGCCGTCCCCACCCACGTGCAGCACAGCGGCCGGTACCGGGCTGCCGAGCGAACCACGCACCTCGATCGGGGTGAGCGTGCCGCCACGGGCGGCCTGCACGGCGTCGATAAGGCCGGTGCTGCCATCGCTCATCGCGGCCGTGAGAACTTCGTGCCCGCCCCCGTCCCAGGGGCGGGCCAGGACCTGCCCGGCCTGGGCAGCGGTCAGGGTGCCACCGAAGTGGTCCGGGGCGATCAGCACACGCACGCTGCCATTGTCCCCCACCACCGCAGTTGGGTGTCACGCCCGGCTGGTGCGGCGGTGCCGACCGCGGTGCCGGTGCCGACTGTGGGGCGGGGCCGGGCGCCGGTGACGGAGCGGCTACCCTGGTGGGGTGTTCGGACGCCAGAAGAATCCTCCGCAGCCTCAGCCCAGCGAACCGGAACCGCCGACGTCGGTGGACGGCCGCAAGGGTCGGCCCACGCCCAAGCGCAAGGACGCCGAGGCCGCCAACCGGCGACCCCTGGTCCCCAACGATCGCGGCGCTGCGCGGCGCAGCCAGCGGGAGAAGTTCGCCAGGGCCCGCCGTGAACAGCAGGAGGCGATGCTCTCCGGCGACGAGGACAGAATGCCCCCGCAGCACCGCGGACCGGCACGCCGGTTCATGCGGGACTACGTCGATGCCCGCTGGTCCCCGGGTGAGCTGTTCCTGCCGGCGGCGATCCTGATCATCCTGGTCCTGCTCGCCGGAAACCTGTTCCCGGCCTTCATCGAGGTCATTATCACCGCGATCCTGGTGGCCTACGTCTTCGTGCTGCTGGCGATCATCGATGCGGTGATCCTGGCGGTGCGGGTGCGCAACAAGGCTCGCGCGAAGTTCGGCGCGGACAGACTCGGCCGTGGGCCGCTGATGTACGTGGTGTTCCGCGCCTTCTACCTGCGGCGCATGCGGCTGCCCCGCCCGGTCGTCAAGCGCGGCCAGTTCCCGGTCTGAGCCGACCGCTGCCGCTGGGGACGCGGCTGCCTGGCCGCGGTTCGATGCCGGTGTGACCCAGCGGGTACGGCGTGGCTCAGCGCTGCAGCAACGACCGGTTCATCCAGGCCGCCCAGGTGGGGCCGGCGTAGATGAAGGCGGTGTAGGCCTGGACCGCGTCGGCGCCGGCCGCGAGATAGGCGCGCGCGTCGGCCGGTGAACTGATTCCGCCGACGCCGATGATGACCTGCCCGGGGGCGCATCGTCGCCGCAACCTGGCGACCACCTCCAGGCCGCGGGCACGTACCGGTATTCCGGACATGCCACCGGGGCCGTGGTCGTGATCAATCGTGGTGTTCACCGCCACCACACCATCCAGGCCCAGTTCGGCGGCCAGGTCCGCCACCGCATCGACGTCGTCATCGGCCAGATCCGGGGCGATCTTGACCAGTACCGGTACCGGGCGGGCCGCACCGGCATCGGCGGCCTGTTGCACGGCCGTCAGGATCGGGCGCAACGAACTGATCTGCTGCAGGTCCCGCAGGCCCGGGGTGTTCGGCGACGAGACGTTCACCACCAGGTAGTCGGCGTAGCGGGCGAGCATGCGCGCGCTGTAGGCGTAGTCGGCGACCGCCTCGGCGGCCGGGGCCAGTTTGGATTTGCCGATGTTGACACCCAGCACCACGCGCCGCCCGGCCGCGGTGCGACGCAACCGGTGCAGGCGCTCGGCCACCACGGCGGCGCCGTCATTGTTGAACCCCATCCGGTTCACCAGGGCGGCCCGCTCGGGAACGCGCCACAAGCGCGGACGTTCGTTGCCGGGCTGGGGGCGTGCGGTGACGGTACCGATCTCGACGAACCCGAACCCGAGGGCCGCCAATCCGGCGACCATGGTGGCGTTCTTGTCGAAACCTGCGGCCAGACCCAGCGGGCCACCGGTGGCTCTGCCGAACAGCGTCGGTGCGGGCTGCGGTACGGAGCCGCCCGCCGTGGGCGCCCGGCGCCGGAGGCCATCGGCGGCCGCGGCGCGCAGTGCCCGCCGATTCGCCGAAGCGCCGCTGAGCAGCGACACCGCCGTCCGCACGGGACCCAGCCGGCCGGCGAGCCCGATCGCGGTGGCCGCCAGGTGGTGGGCCCGTTCCGGGTCGCTCCTGGCCAGCACGCGGGCGAAGACCGCCCGGTAGGCGGCCGCGGCCGGGCCCGGGCGCGGCACAGTCCGTTCCGGGGGCTCGAGGGCTCGGCCGGACCACGGATCCGGTGGGCGCGTCGTCATCGGGTCCACCCTCGCACGTGGGCGGTCACTGCGCCGCGACCCGGCCCGGTCGTGACCACCACAGCCAGCTCAGGCCGAGGAACGGCAGCACTGCGGGCAGGTAGCCGTAACCCGCCCCGAAACCGGACCACACGGTTTCCCGTGGGAACAGTCCGGGATCGGTCAGGGTCAGCAACCCCACCAGCACCACTCCCACCAGTTCGATCAGCACCGCGAGCCAGCCGACCCGCCGCCACCGCCGGCCGTTGTGCGCCAGTGCGATGGTCGCGACCAGGTAGACCACCGCGGCAAAGGCGGACAGGCCGTAGGCCAGCGGTGCCTCACCGGCGTCCCTGATCAACTGCACTCCCGAGCGGGCGGTCGCCGAGATCGCGAAAACGGCGTAGACGACGATCAAAGCGCGCCCGGCGCCGTAGGCGGGTCGGCGGGTGTCCTCAGCCGGGGTCAGTGCCGTGTTCACCCGATCACCCAGATCTGCCAGATCCGCAGTTGCAACACCGCGATCGTGAAGGCCGCCACCACCAGCACCACCGAGGACCAGCGGGATCGGTCCAGCACCGCCCACCAGCCGGCGGCCGGCAGCAGCACCAGCGCCGTGATCAGGTAGCCCCACAGCAGCACGGTGTCGACCGTGTGCTCCGCCGACCCCAGGGCGATGCCGGTCACCACCATCTGCGCGATGATCGCCAGGACCACCAACGCGCCGCCGATCAGTTGGATGAAGATCACCGGACGGTCGCGGAGGCCGCGAATGCCCGCCCACCCGGCGAGAACCAGGGAAGCGCCGATGATGCACCATGTCAGGATCAGCACAGGCAGCACAGTAGTCGCTGGTCGGTACCATGACGTACGTGACTGAACTGACGCTGACTTCCAAGAGCCCTGTCCGCCTGCCTGCCGACGCCCTGGTGATCCCGGTGTACGAGAATGGCGGATCCGCCTCCCTGCTGGCCAACCCAGCCCTGGATGACCAGGTGCGCGCCGCGCTCGCCGGCACCATCGAACTGCTGGACATCTCCGGGGAGCCGGGCAAGGTGACCCGCGTGCCCGCCCCGGAGCAGCTGGCGGCAACCACCGTGGCGTTCACCGGACTGGGCGAGGTGGATGGGCAGCCCGATGCCGAGCAGATCCGTCGCGCCGCCGGTTCCGCGGTGCGCGAACTGGAGGGCGCCAAGAACATCGCCCTCCTCTTCGGGCTGGAGGACGCCGAGTCCACCGGCGCCGTCACCGAGGGGGCCCTGCTCGGGGCCTACCGCTTCACGCGGTACAAGAAGGACGTGCCGACCCCTGCCCAGATCGTGGTGATCTGCGGAGCCGCCAAGCAGAAGGCGGTCAAGGACGCGGTGGAGCGGGCACGGATCCTCGCCCAGGGGGTCAACGCCACCCGGGACCTGGTCAACACCTCCCCGAAGGACCTGTACCCGGAGTCCTTCGCCGAGACCGCCCGCGGCCTCGTCAAGGGCACCAAGGTGGGGATCGAGGTGCTGGATGAGAAGGCTCTGCGGGCCGGCGGCTACGGCGGGTTGCTCGGCGTGGGCCAGGGCTCGGACCGCGGGCCCCGGCTGGTCACCCTGACCTACAAGCCGGCCAAGGCCAAGACCCACTACGCCCTGGTCGGCAAGGGCATCACGTTCGACTCCGGCGGTCTGTCGATCAAGCCCGCCAAGGGCATGGAGACCATGAAGTTGGACATGGCCGGCGCCGCCGCCGTGCTGCACACCGTGCTGGCGGCCGCCGAGCTCAAGTTGCCGATCGCCGTGACCGGTTACCTGGCGCTGGCCGAAACATGCCCTCAGGCACCGCCCAACGGCCCTCGGACGTGATCGAGATCCGCGGCGGTAAGACCGTGGAGGTCCTCAACACCGACGCCGAGGGCCGGTTGGTGCTTGCCGATGCGCTGGTCGCCGCGACCGAGGCCAAGGCGGATCTGATCGTGGACATCGCCACCCTCACCGGTGCTCAGATGGTGGCCCTGGGCAACCAGGTCAGCGCCGTGATGGGCACCGACGACGCGCGCGAGCAGGTGGTGGCCGCAGCCAGCACCAGCGGTGAGCAGTTCTGGCCGATGCCGTTGCCGGGTGAGTTGCGCCCGTCGCTGAAGTCGACCGTGGCCGACCTCGCCAACATCGGGGACCGCTTCGGTGGGATGCTCACCGCCGGGCTGTTCCTGCAGGAGTTCGTCGGCGACACCCCGTGGGCGCACTTGGACATCGCCGGACCGGCCTTCAACGAAGCCTCTCCCCGCCACTACGTTCCCAAGGGCGGCACCGGGGTGGGTGTGCGCACGATGTTGCGCCTGCTCGAGGACGCCGCGAACGCCTGAGCCGGCCCGGGGCGCATCCGATCGGACCGCACCGGCCGGCTCGATTGGGGCGAAGGCCCAACCAGTGCCAAGATGGTGGCACCCCGCGCCATTCGGTACCGACGCGATCGAGGAGCAGCCCGTGAACGACGAGGAGTCCGTCCCGTACGACCTCATCGTGCTCGGCGCCGGTAGCGGCGGTTACGCAGCGGCTCTGCGCGGAGCCCAACTCGGACTGTCGGTAGCCATGGTGGAGGTCGACCGGGTGGGCGGAACGTGCCTGCACCGCGGCTGCATCCCCACCAAGGCGCTGCTCCAGTCGGCGCACGTGGCCGACGTGGTGCGCCAGGGCGAGGACTTCGGTGTGCTCGCATCGCTCCAGGGGTTGGACATGGCCGTGATGCAGCACCGCAAGCGGACCGTGGTGGACCGGATGTACAAGGGGCTGCAGTCGCTCGTGTCGGCCCGCAGCATCGAGCTCATCCCAGGTCGGGGCATGCTCACCGATGCCAACACCGTGATGGTCAACGACGCGCCCGTGCGGGGCCGCCATGTCGTTGTCGCTACCGGTTCCCGGCCAGCCAGCCTGCCCGGGGCCTCCCTGAGCGGACGGGTGCTGAGTTCGGACCAGGCGCTGGAACTGGAGTGGATCCCCAGTTCGGCGATCGTGATCGGTGGCGGGGTGGTGGGTGTCGAGTTCGCCAGTATGTGGCGCTCGCTCGGCACCGAGGTCACGGTGGTGGAGGCCCTGCCCCACCTCCTACCCGGTGAGGACGAAGACCTGAGCAAAGGGCTGCGGCGGGCGTTCAAGAAGCGCGGGATCACCGTCCGGACCGAGGCCCGGGTAGAGCACGTGGACGATCAGGGCGACCAGGTCTCCATCACCTTGGCCGACGGCACCGAGGTCACGGCCGAGGTGCTGCTGGTCAGTGTGGGCCGGACACCGGTGACCGCTCACCTGGGGCTGGAAGACGCCGGGGTGGACCTCGCAGACGGTTTCGTCGCCACCGATGAGCGACTGCGCACGAGCCGCAAAGGGATCTACGCCGTCGGGGACGTGGTGCGCGGCGCGCAACTAGCCCATCGCGCATTCGCCCACGGCATTTTCGTCGCCGAGGAGATCGCGGGTTTGCGCCCCGTGCCGGTCGCGGATGACACCATTCCCCGGGTGACCTATTCCGACCCCGAGGTTGCCGCCGTCGGCCTGACCGAGACACAGGCCCGGCAGGAGCACGGCGAGGAGTCGGTGCAGACCGGTGAGTTCAACCTCGCCGGCAACGCACGCAGCCAGATCCAGGGCGTACAGGGGCTGGTCAAACTGGTGCGGGTGAACGATGGACCGATCGTGGGCGCCCATCTGATCGGTCAAGGTGTGGGCGAACTCATCGGTGAAGCGCAGTTGATGGTGGGCTGGCAGGCATACCCTGAGGACGTGGCACCGCTCATTCACGCTCACCCCACACAGAACGAATCGCTCGGCGAGGCGGCGCTGGCTCTGGCCGGTCAACCCTTGCACTCGAATCACTGACCCGACGAAGGAGACTGAGAAGGTCATGTCCGAATCCGTGCAGATGCCCGCTCTGGGCGAGAGCGTTACCGAAGGCACTGTCACTCAGTGGCTGAAGTCCGTCGGTGATGAAGTTGAGGTGGACGAGCCCTTGCTGGAGGTCTCCACCGACAAGGTCGACACCGAGATCCCCTCGCCCGTGGCCGGAGTGCTGGAGAAGATCCTGGTCGAGGAGGACGAAACCGTCGAGGTGGGGGCCGAACTGGCCGTCATCGGCAGCGGTGAGGGTGCCTCAGGCGGGGACGACGCCGAGGAGGGCGCCTCCGACGACGAGGGTGCCTCCGAGGAGGAGAGCCCGGCCGACGCCGGGTCCGACGAGGATGAGGCCCCGGCCGCCGAGGAAGAGCCGGAGCCCGAGCCCGAGCCGGAAGCCGACGACAAGGGTGGGGAGTCCGACTCCGCACCCAAGTCGCAGGACTCCGGTGGCGGCGGTGAGCGCACCGCCGTCAACCTGCCCGAACTGGGCGAAAGCGTCACCGAGGGCACCGTCACCCAGTGGCTGAAGTCCGTGGGCGATGAGGTCGAGGTGGACGAGCCGCTGCTGGAGATCTCCACCGACAAGGTCGACACCGAGATCCCCTCGCCCGTGGCCGGCACACTGCTGGAGATCGTGGTCGAGGAGGACGAGACCGTCGAGGTGGGCGCTGCGCTGGCCTACGTCGGCTCCGGTGACGCCGGCAGCGACTCCGGGGCCGAGGCGCCCAGTGAGAGCGCTGAGCAGCCCAGCGAGCCCGAGCAGGACGAGAAGCCCAGCAAGCCCGAGCAGGGGGTGGACGCCTCCGGGGGTTCCGACGCCGCGGAGGCCGAGGGTGAGGAAACACCGGAGACCGGTCAGGCCCAGATCCCGGAGGACGTCGAACCCGAGCCGGAGAAGTCCGAACCCGAACCGGAAACGCCCGAACCAGCCAAGTCCGAGCCGGCGCCCAAGCAAGAGGACGCTCCCACGGCGGACTCGGGCGATGAGCCGGTCGCCTACGTGACCCCGCTCGTGCGCAAACTCGCTGCCGACAAGGGCGTGGACCTGGCGGACGTGAGCGGCAGCGGCGTCGGTGGGCGCATCCGAAAGCAGGACGTGCTCGACGCCGCCGAGGCGGCGGCCAAGGCCGCCCAGGCCAAGGAAGAGGAGCCGAAGGAGGCCCCGGCGGAGAAGAAGGCCGAGCCGAGCGCGGCTGGGGAGGTCTCGCCGCTGCGCGGCACGCGGGAGAAGATGTCCCGGTTGCGCAAGATCGTGGCCAAGCGGATGGTGGAGTCCCTGCAGGTCTCGGCCCAGCTCACCACCGTGGTGGAGGTGGATGTCACCAGGGTGGCGCGACTGCGGGACAAGGCGAAGGCGGAGTTCCAACGCCGCGAGGGCGTCAAGCTCACCTACCTGCCGTTCTTCACGCTCGCGGCGACCGAGGCGCTCAAGACCTACCCGAACCTGAACGCCTCGATCGAGGGTGAGGAGATCGTCTACCACGGCGCCGAGAACGTGGGTATCGCGGTGGACACCGAGCGCGGCCTGGTGGTGCCGGTGGTCAAGGACGCCGGTGACCTCAACATCGCCGGGATCGCTCGCAGCATCGCGGACCTGGCAGACCGCACCCGGGCGAACAAGATCACCCCGGACGAGTTGTCCGGCGGGACCTTCACCATCACCAACACCGGGTCGGGTGGTGCGCTGTTCGACACCCCGATCCTGCTGCAGCCGCAGGTGGGCATCATGGGCATCGGCACGATCGTCAAGCGCCCCGTCGTGGACGTGATCGACGGTGCCGAGGTGATCGCGGTGCGGTCAATGGTCTACCTGTCGCTGTCCTACGACCACCGACTGGTCGATGGCGCCGACGCCGGGCGCTTCCTGACCGCCGTGAAGAACCGGTTGGAGGAGGGCGCGTTCGAGGCCGCTCTCGGTCTCTGACCGCCCAACCGATGCCGGCCCAGCCGGCCGCCGAGGGCCCCGACCGGAAAGGACGCTGAATTGTGAGCGTAACCGTCCTGGCCGGGGCCTCCGGCTTCCTGGGCTCGGCACTGGCCCACGCCCTGACCGAACAGCGCCACACGATTCGCCAACTGGTGCGCCGCCCCGCCCGCGGCCCCGACGAGGTGCAGTGGGATCCCGACGCGGGCGTCCTGCCGCAGGCTGCCTTGGAGGATGCCAGCGCCGTGGTGAACCTGGGTGGGGCGGGCATGGGCGATCGTCGTTGGAACGCCCGCTACCGGCGGCTGATCATCACCTCCCGGGTGCATGGCACGGCACTACTGGCCAACGCCCTCGCCGAGCGCGCGCGCGGTGGGGAACGGATCCGGTTCCTGCAGGCCTCCGCGGTGGGCTACTACGGCGACGGTGGAGAGCAGGAACTCACCGAGGACTCCCCCAACGGGGAGGGATTCGTGCCGAGCGTGTGCCAGGCGTGGGAGGCAGCGGCGGACCCGGCGGTGCGGGCCGGGGTACCGGTCGCGTTCCTGCGCACGGGGCTGGTGCTGGACCCCGCCGCGGGGGCGCTGGCCCGAATGATGCCGCTGTTGCGCCTCGGACTCGCCGGACCGTTGGGCTCGGGACGCCAGTGGTGGGCATGGATCACCCGCGCCGACCATGTCCGGGCGATGGTGCACCTGCTGGGCTCGGGGGTGACCGGACCGGTGAACGTGTCCGCGCCCACGCCCGAACGCAACAAGAACGTCACGACGACGCTGGCCCGCCAGCTCGGCCGGCCGGCGTTCGTCCCGGCACCGGCCTTCGGGATCCGATTGGTGCTGGGTGAGTTCGCCCGCGAGATCACAGCATCGCAGCGGATGGTACCCCGCGTCCTGGTCGACGACGGATTCACGTTCACCGCTCCCACGATCGCCCTCGCTGCCGAGCAGCTGCTGGGCTGATCAGCACCGGCCCACCTGCGCCACCTGCCAACCGTCGCTCCCGGCTCGCAGATCCAAGACCACGCAGGTGCGTTCGGCGCGGACGGTGGCGGTGCCCTCCGGCGTGGTGAGCCTGTGCTCGCGCGTGTGCAGAACCGCCCGTACCGACGCCGATGCCGCGCCTTCGTCGTCGGCCGGTCCCGGCCACGGGCTCGAGGCGTCCCCGGCTTCCTGCGCCCCGGCACCCCCGGTCGCGGGAGTGGTGATCTCCTCGGCACGGACCACCTCGGTCGCCAGCCCCGTCACCTGCACGTCTCCCTCATTCAGCGCATCGGCCAGGGCCGAGTCCTGGGCGGCTGCGGGCGACCCGGGGATGGTCAGCCTGGTGAGGGCGCGGGAATCGGCGGTGTTCAGGGCCTCGTCCCGTGCCAGGGTCAGCGCCCGGACGGCCGCGACCGGATCACCCGCTGCCTCGACACGATCGATGTGCTCGCCGGGACGTGCCGCCTCTTGCGTGGTCGTGGACATACCGATGGGGGTGACCGTCTCCTCCGCATCCGCCCCGGGCAGGGTTGTGGTGCGCGGCAGCATCCAGACCAGGCCCACGGCCAGCACGACGGCGAGCAGCACGGCGACCACCACCCGGCGGCTACCGGTATCGGCCCGGTGGCGCGGTCGGTGATCGTGTCTGCGGCGGGTCACGTCTCGCTGGGCGTGCTCCCGCACGCTCACGCCGGCCAGGGAACGCAGGTCCGGGACGCTGACGGGTGCGACGGGATAGTTGCCCAGGGTCGCGTGGAGCTCCTGCGCGGTGCAGCGCTGGTGCGGCTCGGCGGCCAATGCCGGGGCGAGCCGTTCCCGCACGTGGGTCTGGTGGTGCTCGGGCACCAGCCAGGCCACCAGCCTGGCCAGGGCGTAGATGTCGGCAGCCGCGGTCGGTACCTCGCCCCGATCCTGTTCCGGGGCGGCGAAACCCCCGGTCCCGATCTCTCGGGAGGGTTCCCCGGCCAGATCCACCAGGACGGCTCCCTCCCCGGGGCTCAGCACCACGTTGGCCGGGGAGACATCACCGTGGATGATCCCGGCTTCGTGCAGCGCTACCAGCGCCGAGGCGAGTTGTGCACCGATGCCGGTGGCTTCGTCCACACCGAGGCCACCCCGCCCCACTCGCAGGGTGGCCAGGGTGGGTCCTGGGACGGCCTCGGTGACCAGGGCTGCCTGCGCAGGCCCGGTGCTGATGACTTCCCGCAATCTGACCAGGTGCGGGTGCTCTACCCCGGCCAGCCGTTCCAACCGGTCCAGCCGGTGGCGGTGCCGCTCGGGAGGTACCTGCGCCAGCATCCGTACGGCCACTGCGTCCCCGTCATCATTGCGTGCCAGCCAGGTGGCGCCGTCGGCGCCGAAGCCGATCGGGCCGTTCATCCGGTAGCCGGGGACCTGCATGCTGCTCAGGCAACCACAATCGGTGCCGTCCCCGTTCCGGTTATCCACAAGTAGTGAGCGGACCTCACTAGCGCCGCGCCCGGCCGGGCTCCGCGGAGCACTAGGCTGGGGGCATCATGGCCAAGAAAGACGCATCCGATAAGACGCCGAAGGTGAAGAAGCGGCGCTGGTACCACCAGCTCTGGGAGATCTTCACGATGGTTCGCAAGGCGCGACCGTCGATCACCTGGTGGATCCTGCTGATCATCGTGGGCGGCACCGCCGTCGGCGCCGTGCTGGGGCAGTTGATCGGATTCCCGATCTACGTCCCGGTGCTGGTGTTCCCCTTCACCCTGCTCGGGGCGATGTTCCTGCTCTCCAGATGGGCCGAGTCGGTGGCCTATGGGCGGATCGAGGGCCGGCCCGGCGCGACCGGCTCCGCGCTCGGCACCATCCGTCGCGGCTGGAACATCGAGGAGGAGCCGATCGCGGTGGATCCGCGCAGCCAGGACCTGGTCTTCCGCGCCGTAGGCCGTCCCGGTGTGGTGCTGATCGGAGAGGGCCCGCCGCACCGGCTGAAGCGGCTGCTCGAGGCCGAGCGCCGCAAGGTGGCCCGGGTGCTGCCGAACGTCCCGATCATCCTGCTGCAGTGCGGCCGCGAGGAGGGCCAGATCCCGCTGCCCAAGATCGCCAAGAAGGTCCAGCGGCAGAAGCCGAAACTGACCAAGGTCGAGGTGGCGGAGGTGTCCAAGCGGCTGCGGGCACTGCGCTCAGGCCGCCTGCCCATACCCAAGGGCGTCGACATCACCAAGATGCGGCCGGACCGCAAGGGGATGCGAGGCAGATAACATCGCGCAGGCGGCCGGGATCACCAGCGAGGCGACTCCTCGTCGTCGGTCCTGGCGCGCTACCTGTCCGGACTTCGCCTGCGACCCGCCGGCCGTTCCCCCCTCGGTCGCGCACCTGTTGGCTGCGACCTCAGCGCAACGGCACGATGTGGGTCCCGGACCAGCGTTCGTGCAAGCCGCGGCCGTGCGCATCGGTGACGATCGGCGGGAACAACAGGCAGAGGGCCACCGTGCGGATCAGGGCGCGCCGGAATCCGGGTGTGGTCCCCTGCTCGGTCCGGGTGGCCACGCCCACCAGTCGGTGCCCGATGGTGGTGCCCAGGGTGGCCTGCAGCACCCACGTGGTGACGGCGAAGATCACCAGGTTCGCCAGCGGATCCCCTGCGAAGAACACCAGCGCGACGGCCATCGAGGCGAACCAGTCCACCAGGATCGCCAGCACCCGACGGCCCCAGAAGTTCCGCGCCGGGGGGCGCTCCAGGTTCTGATGCTCAGTAGGCTCGCTCGTCACCGCTCCACGGTAGTACGACCCCTCCGGCTACCTCCTCCACCTGCACGGACCCGGCAGATTGACCCGACCAACCTCAACGCCACGCCTGCTATACCTAAACACCGCACCATGTGAATATAATGCCCAAGCCATAACACTCGCATTGCCGTAAAGCACCCCGTATGGGTCTCATCAATCAAGGAGAAGCCCGCATGTTCAGCAGCGCTGAAGAAGCCATCGCATTCACCAAGGACGAAGGCGTGGAGTTCGTCGACGTCCGGTTCTGCGACCTGCCGGGGGTGATGCAGCACTTCAACATCCCGGTGGAAGCGTTCGAGGAGGGCGCCTTCTCCGATGGCCTGATGTTCGACGGGTCCTCCATCCGTGGGTTCCAGGCCATCCATGAGTCCGACATGAAACTGGTCCCGGATGTCTCCAGCGCATTCGTGGACCCGTTCCGGACGCACAAGACCCTGGTGGTCAACTTCTCCATCGTGGACCCGTTCACCGATGAGCCCTACTCCCGCGATCCCCGCAACGTCGCCGCCAAGGCCGAGGCCTTCCTGAACTCCACCGGAATCGCCGACACGGTCTTCTTCGGGCCGGAGGCGGAGTTCTACTTGTTCGATGACATCCGCTACGGCACCACCCAGCACTCCGGCTTCTATCACATCGACTCCGTCGAAGCAGCGTGGAACACCGGTCGCGAGGAGGAGGGCGGCAACCTCGGCTACAAGACGCGCTACAAGGGCGGGTACTTCCCGGTGCCGCCGAACGACCAGTTCGCCGACCTGCGTGACTCCATGGTCTCGATGCTCCGCGAGGTCGGGTTGGTCCCCGAACGCGCCCACCACGAGGTCGGCACCGCCGGACAGCAGGAGATCAACTACAAGTTCAACACGCTGCGTGCTGCAGCCGATGACCTGATGAAGTTCAAGTACATCGTCAAGAACGTCGCCTGGCACAACGGTAAGTCCGCTACGTTCATGCCCAAGCCCCTGTATGGGGACAACGGGTCCGGTATGCACTCCCACCAGTCGCTGTGGAAGGACGGCGAACCGCTGTTCTTCGACGAACAGGGATACGGCGGCCTGTCGGACACCGCCCGCTGGTACATCGGCGGGCTCCTGTCCCACGCACCGTCGTTGGTGGCCTTCACCAACCCGTCCACGAACTCCTTCCGCCGCTTGGTCCCCGGCTTCGAGGCACCGGTGAACCTGGTCTACTCGGCCCGCAACCGCTCGGCCTGCATCCGCATCCCGATCACGGGTAGTTCCCCGAAGTCCAAGCGCGTGGAGTTCCGCGTGCCCGACCCTCAGCGAACCCGTACCTGGCGTTCTCGGCGATGCTGATGGCCGGTCTGGACGGCATCCGCAACCGCATCGAACCCCCCGAGCCCATCGACAAGGACCTGTACGAACTGCCGCCGGAGGAGCACAACGCGATCGCCCAGGTTCCAGCCTCCCTGGAGGGCGCCCTCGCCGCACTTGCCGATGATCACGACTACCTCACCGAGGGCGACGTCTTCACCCCGGACCTGATCGAGACCTGGATCGAATACAAGCGCACCGAGGAGATCGATTCGTTGCGCCAGCGCCCCCACCCCCACGAGTTCGCCCTGTATTACGACCTGTGAGGAGTGAGCGCAGCGAGCCCCGCACACAGGTCGCGACCAAGCACCACCTGTGAGGAGTGAGCGCAGCGAGCCCGCTGCCTGACCGCGCGGAGCGCCGTGACCTGGACCATCATGGGGTGGGAGCACCCCTTGGAGGCTGGCGATGCCAGAGCACAGAACCTACGACGTCGTCGTGGGGGGGCCGGCCCGGTCGGTGAGAATGCCGCCGACCGGGCAGCCCGGTCCGGCTTGAGCGTGGCCGTGGTGGAACATGAGTTGGTCGGCGGCGAGTGCTCCTACTGGGCGTGTATGCCGTCCAAGGCACTGCTGCGACCGGGTGCGGCGCTGGCGGCTGCCCGATCGGTCCCGGGGGCCACGGAGGCGATCACCGGCGGGGTGGACGTGCGGGCAGCGCTGGCCGGCCGTGATGAGTTCACCCAGCACTGGGACGATGCGGCCCATGTGCAGTGGCTTGCCGATGCCGGGCTGGATCTGGTCCGGGGGCACGGCAGCATCGACGGGGTCCGCCGGGTCCGTGTCGGTGGCAGCGGTGGTGCGGATGACCTCATCCTGCAGGCCAACCACGCCGTGGTAGTCGCCACCGGCTCCGGTCCTTTCGTCCCGGATCTCCCGGGCCTGCGGAGCGCCGGTCCGTGGACGAATCGGGAAGTCACTGAACTACGCGAGGTGCCCGACTCCGTGGCGGTGATCGGTGGGGGCGTGGTCGCCGCCGAGATGGCGACCGCGCTGGCGGATCTGGGTTGCCAGGTCACGATGCTGGTGCGGGGCGGCCGGCTGCTGTCCGGTACCGAACCGTTCGCCGGCGCCGCAGTCGCGGAGAGCCTGGGCGCTATGGGTGTACGGGTGCATCTGGATACCTCCGTGACCGGTGTGCAGAGAACCGACGACGGCGTGCTGCTGGATACCGATGCTGCCGGGCGGGTCCGGGCTGCTGAGGTTCTCGTAGCCACCGGGCGCCGGCCGCGCACCGGTGGCCTGGGCCTGGACAGCATCGGGTTGGCCGAGCACGAGACACTCGCCACCGATGAGACCGGGCGGGTTCGCCGCATCGAGGGCGACTGGCTGTACGCCGCCGGGGACGTCACCGGCGCCACACACACCACCCACCAGGGCAAGTACGTCGCCCGGGTGGTCGGAGACGTGATCGCCCACCGGTTCGGTGCCGCCGAGCCCCGGCGCCGGCTCCGACGCCGAGCCGGTCGCTCCATGGAGCCCGCTGCGGGCCAGATCCGCCGGCGCAGGGGAGCCCCAGGTGATCTTCACCCGCCCGGAGGTGGCCGCCGTGGGGTACACCGAGGAACAGGCGCAGCGAGCAGGCTTGACCACCGAAGTGGTGACGGTGGGGATGGACCAGGTCGCCGGAGCCTCCCTGGCGGGTGCGGGCCAGGCCGCAGGCAGCGGTGCTGCCCGCCTGGTGATCGATCCGGAGCGCCGAGTGGTGGTGGGCGCGACATTTGTGGGCCCGGCTGCGTCCGATCTCCTACACGCCGCCACCATCGCCGTGGTGGGACAGGTGGGGCTGGATCGGCTATGGCATGCGGTCCCCGCCTTCCCCACGATCAGTGAGGTGTGGCTGCGGCTCCTGGAGGAATACGGGCTCTGACCGCGACGGCGGCCGGCTCAGCCGAAGAAGAGGCGCTCCACCACCGTGCGGCATCGTCGGGAGGCGCGCGCGTAGCCAATCGGCTTCCAGGTCCGTCGCGTGACCGGGGCTGTATCCCATCAATCGAGAGGCCACGGTCAGCTCCTCACCAGCGGGAAACACGTCGACCCGCTGCAGATTCGGCCGGCCGGTGGCCAGCACGTTCGCGTTGCGCAGGCGTGAGGCCAACTCCCAGGCCTCGCGCATCCTGGCTTCATCGCCAGGGCTGATCAGGTCCGCGTCCCGGGCGGCCCGCAGCGGCCCGAGCGTCTCGGTCTCGCGCAGGCCCGAGACAGCGTGGCCGTGCTGGAGTTGGAACAACTGCACCGTCCACTCCACGTCGGACAGGCCACCGCGGCCCAGTTTCAGGTGGTGGGCGGAGGAGACCCCCCGGGGCATTCGCTCATCCTCCACCCGGGCCTTGATCCGGCGCAGTTCGCGCACCTCGGACCCATCCAGGCCTCCCTCGGGATAGCGCAACGGGTCGATCATGTCGGTGAAGGCTCGCGCGAGCTCGCTGTTGCCTGCCACCGGGGGCGGGCGCGTAGCAGCGCCTGGCGCTCCCACCCCTGGGCCCAGCGCTGGTAGTACTCGGCGTAGGAGGACAGTGTGCGCACCATCGGCCCGTTCTTGCCCTCCGGGCGCAAGGCGGCGTCGACCGGTAGTGCTGGTTCGGACTCGGTTGAACCGAGCAGGCTGCGGACGCGACCGGCAACGGTCAGGGCCCACTTCTGGGCCAACTGCTCATCGACGCCCGGGTGCGGCTCGTGGACGAACAGTACATCGGCATCGGAGGCATACCCCACCTCCTGGCCACCGAGGCGGCCCATCGCCACGATGAGGAATTCGCCGGGGTCGGTCTCCAGGCCCATCTGCGGTGCGGTTTCCAGTGTGGCGATCCGTAGTGCACCTCGAAGGGCGAGATCCGCCGCGGGGGCGATGATCTCACTCATCGCCTCTACTCGTACGCCGTGCAACACGTCCGCGATCGCGCCCCGGGTCAGCTCCCGCCGACGGATGTAACGCACCGTTCTGGTGGCGCCCTCCGGGTCCTCCCGTCGCTGCAGCATCGCGTCCAGGCTCTGCCAGAGCGACTCCAGTGAACGGGGGCGCAACTCGGCGTCGTCGCCCAGCCAGGCCACCGAGTCGGGTGAGCGGATGAGATTCGCGGCCACGTACTTACTACCCGAGAGCAACTGGGCCAGGCGCTTACCGGCCACGCCCGAATCGCGCAGCATCTTCAGGTACCAGTGGGTGGCACCCAGTTCCTCGGAGAGTTTCCGGAAGGACAACAGTCCCTGGTCCGGATCGGCGCCCTCGGCGAACCAGCCCAGCAGCACCGGCAGCAATTGCCGTTGGATCTTGGCGCGACGGGAGTACCCGGTGGACAGCGCGGCGATGTGCCGTAGCGCACCGGCAGGGTCGCGGTAGCCGATCGCCGCCAGGCGGGCCGCGGCCGACTCCGGTGAGAGCCCCGCCTCATCGGCCGACAGCCGTGCTGTGGCCGGAAGCAGCGGCCGGTAGAACAACTCCTTGTGCAGTTGTCGCACCCGCACCCGCGTGGTGCGCCACCGCTCGGTCAACTCCTCCACCCCGGTGCCGCCGTGTCCCAGCGACCGGGCCAGCCGGCGCAGATCCTCCTCCGCAGTGGGAAACAGGTGTGTTCGTCGCATCCGGTGCAACTGGATCCGGTGCTCCAGGAGCCGGAGGAAGCGGTAACACTCCCCCAGTTCCACAGCGTGATCGCGGCCCACGTACCCAGCCGCGGACAACTCGGCCAACGCCTCCAGGGTGTTGGCCGAGCGCAGGTCGGGATCCAGACGCCCGTGCACCAACTGCAGCAACTGAACGGTGAACTCCACGTCCCGCAGCCCCCCGCGGCCCAGCTTGATCTGCCGGTCCGCCTCCGCGGCAGGTACGTGCTCCTCCACCCGCGACGCATCGCCTGGGAATCCTCCACGAAGTTCTCCCGGTTCACCGCCTCCCACACCATCGGTGCCAGGGCCTCCACGTACGCCCGGCCCAGCTCGGCATCCCCGGCCGCCGGGCGTGCCTTGAGCAGGGCCTGGAATTCCCAGGTCTTCGCCCACCGTTCGTAGTAGGTCACGTGCGAGGCCAGCGTGCGCACCAGCGGCCCGTTCTTACCCTCCGGCCGCAGGGCGGCATCAACCTCCCACAGAGGTGGCTCCTTCGCCGGCCGCGAGCACATCTTCGCCAGCGCGGCGGCCAGTTTGGCGCCGACCCGCACCGCGTCGTCCTCGGTGCGGTCCCCGGCCGGTTCCACCACGTAGATCACATCCACGTCGGAGACGTAGTTGAGCTCGCGCCCCCCGGACTTTCCCATTCCCAGCACCGCGAGGCGGACATCGCGGGCCTGGTCCCCCAGTTCGGCCCGGGCCAGCGCCAGCGCGCCTTCCAACGCGGCGGCGGCCAGGTCGCTCAATGCCGCTGACACCTGGGGCTGCAGGGCCTCGGGATCCGGCGCGGTCAGGTCCTCGGACGCGATCAGCATGAGTTCGCGCCGGTAGGCACGCCGCGCCAGGAATCCAGTGCCCCCTCCCCCGGGCTGGCGCCCACGGGGACCGCATCGTCGGGGTCGGCGCCGGCTGCGGTGAGTAGTCGCCGTCGGACCCGCTCTGCGGGCATCTGCAATCTCTCACCGGCGCCGCTGAGCATCTGCACCGCCACCGGGTGCGCCACCAGCCAGTCCCCCAGAGCCGCCGACCCACCCAGCACGGCGAGCAATCGCGATCGCACCGGCGCTGCCTCCGAGAGCAGCTCATACAACGGTTCCCGCTCGGCCGCCGCCTCGACCAGCCGCACCAAACTGAGCAGGGCGAGATCCGGATCCGCCACCCTGCCCAGTTCGGCCACCAAATCAGCCAGGGCACCGGCGTCGGGCGCGGAAGGTTCCGCGCCACGCTCCAGCAGCGGTGCCAGTACCGGGTCTGCGAACAATTGCCGGGCACGCCCGATATCGGTGAACCCTGCACGCGCCAGCAGCCGCGTGGGCGACTCCGTGCGCATCACATCTCCTTATCCACCGGGGCAGGCGATCGGTCCCGTGGCGATGACGCCGACGAGCCGATACTGCCCCCGGTCAGATCAGCCCGATCCGGGACAACTCGAACGGGCTGACCTGGGCCCGGTAGGCATCCCACTCGTGGTACTTGTTCTCCAGGAAGTACTGGAACACCGACTCCCCGAGTGTGTCGGCCACCAGTTCGGAGGACTCCATCACCCGGCAGGCCTGCTCCAGGCTGCCCGGCAGCGGATCGATCCCGAGGGCTCGGCGTTCCCCGTCGGACAAGGCCCAGACGTTGTCCTCGGCCTCCTCGGGCAGCTCGTACTTCTCCTGTACCCCCTTCAGGCCCGCGCGCAACAGCACCGCGAAGGCCAGGTATGGGTTGGCGGCGGCGTCCAGGCCGCGGTACTCGGTCCGCACCGACTGGCCCTTGAGGGGTTTGTACATCGGCACCCGCACCAGCGCCGAACGATTGTTGTGACCCCAACAGACATAGCTGGGTGCCTCGCGCCCACCCCAGAGGCGCTTGTAGGAGTTCACGAACTGGTTGGTCACCGCCGCGATCTCGTGACTGTGCCGCAGCAGTCCGGCCATGAAGGAGCGCGCGGTGGGCGAGAGCTGGTACTCGGCCCCCGGGGCGTGAAAGGCGTTCACATCGTCCTCGAACAAGGACAGGTGCGTATGCATCCCGGACCCGGGCTCGCCCTGAAGCGGTTTGGGCATGAAGGTGGCCTGGAAATCTCGTTCCAGGGCCAGTTCCTTCACCAGGGTCCGAAACGTCATGATGTTGTCCGCCGTGGACAGGGCATCGGCATAGCGAAGGTCGATCTCGTTCTGACCCGGGCCGGCCTCGTGGTGGGAGAACTCCACCGAGATGCCCATTGACTCCAGCAGCGAGATCGCCTCACGTCTGAAGTCGTGCCCCTTCTGGCCGCGCGCCACGTGGTCGAAGTACCCGGCAGTATCCACCGGCACCAGCGGTGCGGTCTCGTCCTCGTTCAGGTGGAACAGGTAGAACTCGATCTCGGGGTGGGTGTAGAAGGTGAATCCGTCCTCGGCGGCCACGCCGAGAGCGCGCTTGAGGACAGCTCGTGGGTCGGCCGGCGCCGGCTCCCCCTCCGGGGTGAGGATGTCGCAGAAGATCCGTGCGGTGTGCGGGCTGTCCCTGCCGGGAAGCAACTGGAAGGTCGAGGCATCCGGCCTGGCCAGCATGTCCGATTCGGAGATCCGGGCCAGGCCCTGGATCGAACTGCCATCGAATCCGATGCCCTCGCTGAAGGCGTTCTCCAACTCCGCCGGCGCGATCGCCACCGACTTCAACGTGCCCAGCACGTCGGTGAACCACAACCTGATGAATCGGACGTCTCGTTCCTCCACCACCCGCAGGACGTGCTCGGCTTGCTGGTCCATCGTTGGGGCACCTCCACTCGGATCGGGCCGCCCGCCCGGGTCGGCCACCGTGCGGGTTTACATCATGGCAGGTCATCGCGGGTTCATGCGTTCTACGATGGGCCGCATGAGTGCACTACGCGTCGCTATGGCCCAGGTCAATCCGACTGTGGGGGACCTGGACGGCAACGCCGCCCTGGTGCGTGCCCACACCGCCACGGCCGCCCGCCAGGGCGCCACCGTGGTGGTCTTCGGGGAGATGGCCCTGACGGGTTACCCGATCGAGGACCTGGCGCTGCGCACGTCCTTTCGCGAGGCTGCCCAGGCCGGCGCGGCCGAGTTGGCCCGGGACCTGCAGGCCGACGGTTTGGGCGAGGTCGCCGTCGTCGTCGGGTCCCTGGGCTCCGCCCCCGACGGCCGGCCTACGAACACCGCCCTGGTGCTGCATCACGGCGGGATCGAGTACACCTACACCAAGCAGCACCTACCCAATTACGGGGTGTTCGATGAGTACCGCATCTTCGCACCCGGGACGCAGGCGGGGATCATCCGGGTCGGTGCGCACCGGCTCGGTCTGGCGATCTGTGAGGACATCTGGCGCGACGGCAACGTCATCGGGGACCTGGCCGGAGCGGACCTGGCCGGGTTGCTGGTGCTCAACGGCTCCCCGTACGAACGGGGCAAGACCGATCAGCGCGCCGAACTGGTGGGCCGGAGAGCCGGTGAGCTCGGCTGCCCGGTGGTCTACGTCAACCTGATCGGCGGTCAGGACGACCTGGTCTTTGACGGCGGCTCCTTCGCTGTGGATGCCGGTGGGCAGGTCCTGTCCCGGGCCTCGATGTTCCGTGAGGAGGTCGTGACCGTGGATCTGGCCGGGGGTCCGGGGCAGGCTGTGGCGCCCGCAGGTTCGGACCCGGATCAGATGTACCAGGCTCTCGTGCTCGGCCTGGGTGACTACGCGCGCAAGAACAACTTCGCCTCGGTGGTGCTGGGCCTGTCCGGCGGCATCGATTCGGCACTCGTGGCCGCGATCGCAGCCGATGCACTCGGCCCTGAGGCGGTGGTGGGGATCTCGATGCCCTCGGCCTACTCCTCGGAGCACTCCCGCGACGACGCCGCCGACCTGGCCCAGCGGTTGGGCATGCCGGAGCAGAACTTCCGCACGGTTGGCATCGTCGACCTCTTCGATGCCTTCCAGGCTCAACTGCGCCTGGAGGGGGTGGCCGAGGAGAACCTGCAGGCCCGCATTCGGGGACTGATCCTGATGGCGGTGTCCAACAGCGAGCATCATCTGGTGCTCGCGCCGGGGAACAAGAGCGAGCTCGCGGTGGGTTATTCCACCATCTACGGCGACGCGGTGGGCGGGTTCGCGCCGATCAAGGACGTATCGAAGTCGCGGGTGTGGGAACTGGCCCGCTACCGCAACGAACGTGCCCGCCGGGACGGGCAGGTGGAACCGATCCCGGAGAACACCATCACCAAGGAACCCTCCGCCGAATTGCGCCCCGATCAGCGCGACACCGACTCCCTGCCCGACTACGCCGTCCTCGACGCGGTGCTGGAAGCGTATGTGGAGCGGAACCAGAGCCGTGCCCGACTCGTGCAGGAGGGATTCGCGGTCGAGGTGGTCGACCTGGTGGTCAGGCTGGTGGACCAGGCGGAGTGGAAGCGCCGTCAGTATCCCCTGGGACCGAAGGTGACCTCGATGGCCTTCGGCCGGGACCGACGGTTGCCCGTCACCGGCGGCTTCCGGGAGCAAGCACCCCGGTAGGCTGGCGTCATGCCTGAGCCGACCGAGCCCACCTCTGCCCTGCCCGCGGTGAACGCCCGACGCCCCAGGCGGGTGCGGGTGCAGCATCTGGAGGCCGCCAAGGCAGCCGGTGAGCGACTGACCATGCTGACCGCCTACGACGCGATGACTGCTCGGATCTTCGACGAGGCCGGGATCGACATCCTGCTCGTGGGTGATTCCATCGGCGACAATATGCTCGGCCACCCCAATACGATCCCGGTCACCATGGACGAACTCATCCCTGCCGTCCGGGCGGTGACCCGGGCCACCGCGCGCCCCATGGTGGTGGCCGATCTGCCGTTCGGCTCCTACGAGGCCTCTCCCACGCAAGCGTGGGAGTCCGCCGTGCGCATGCTCAAGGAAGGCGGAGCACATGCGGTGAAGATCGAAGGAGGACGACGGGTCGCCGCCCACGCCAAACTCCTCACCGACGGCGGCATCCCCGTCTTCGGGCACCTGGGTCTGACGCCGCAGTCGGAGAACATCCTGGGCGGCAAGCGGGTGCAGGGACGTGGTGAGGACGCCGCCGGGGCGCTGCTGGCCGACGCGCTGGCCCTGCAGGAGGCCGGCGTGATCGGTGTGGTGCTGGAGATGGTGCCGGCCCCGGTGGCGCAACGGATCAGTGACCAGTTGCGCATCCCCACCATCGGCATCGGTGCCGGTGCGGGGTGTGACGGCCAGGTGCTGGTCTGGTTGGACATGGCCGGTATGGGTTCCTGGGCGCCGCGATTCTCCAAGCAGTTCGCCCAGATCGGCACCGAGTTGAAGCACGCGGCCCAGGCCTACGCCGCTGAAGTCCGGGACGGGTCGTTCCCGGCGGCCGAGCACACCTACTGGGAGTAGAGCCTACCGGCTCGGACCTCCGGGGCTCAGTTCCGACCGGCGTCGAGGCCCTCGTGCCAGAGCAGCACGCCCTCGGCCAGTGCCTCGGCATAAGCGAGTCGGCCCTGCGCCGAGGTCATCAACTCCGCATCGGCCGGGTTCTGCATCTCGCCCAGTTCCACCTGCACCGCGGGACGTCGCGCAAAGTTCAGAGTCGCCAGGTCGGAGCGTTCGGCGATGGCGTCGTCAAGCCCGGGGTGTGGCTGTAGGCCGGCCGCACCCATGCCCTCGACGACGGCTTCGGCGAGCTGCCGGCTGGGCCCGTCCTGGGACGGCGAGAGCGCCGGGTCAGCCACCGCCACGTGGAACCCGGATCGGGTGCGGTCCTGGTTGCTGCTGGCGTGCAGCGACAACAGGATGTCAACGTCGTTGTCCTCGGCGAACCGCCCGCGCACGTCCACGCACGGCCCGATGCTGTGGTCGTCGGTACGCGTGGACAGCACCGTCGGCCCAGGTACTCCAGCCGCTCGGTCAGCACCTGCGCCACGTCGTAGGCGAGTTCGTGTTCGGTGTACCCGTCCATGGTGGAGGTTCCGAGCGTGTCACAGGTCGTGAAACCGCCACGGCCGTCGGAGACTCGTTGGGAGATGGCGCGCAGATCGCCGAAGTTGCCGCCGTTGTGCCCCGGGTCCAGTGCAACCACCACGCCCTGGAGGGGGCGAGTCCACTTGCTGTACCGATTCAGGTCCAGCCCACCGTCATCGCCGGGGTCGGCGAGCGCGGGCGCGGCAAAGCCGAGACCGAGCACCAACGCGCACAGCAACGCGATGGCCCGACCCAGCCTGGGCATCCCGTCCCGGTCGGCCTGATTACACTCCGTCATCATCCTCACCTTCGGCCCAGGCGCGCTCACGCTCCTCCTCGGCCTCCCACTCAGCGTTACGCTCCCGTGCGATCTTCAGTGCACGGGCGGCTTCCTCCGGTGTGTCATAGGGCCCCATTCGGTGGCTTACGCCACTGACATAGCCCTGTTCGACCTTACCGGTGCTGACGTTGAAGTAGTACTTGCGTTCCACGGAGTCGTCTGCGTGCTCAGCCACGACCGACCTCCTTTGATGGCAAGCTAGATTATGGCATGGACCGGCGATGCCTGGATAGCGTTTGCCACGCACGCTCCCTTCACACGTGAGCAAAGGAACCGACAAGGCCACCATGAACCTCTCCATGGAACATTCCCTCGAGGCGGACGCCATCGGCTTCGGTATCGACATCGGCGGTTCGGGAATCAAGGGCGCTCCCGTCAACCTGAACACCGGCAGGTTCCTGACGGACCGGTTCCGCCTCCCCACCCCGAAGGAGTCCACACCCGAGGCGGTGGGGCTGATCCTGAGGACGATCGTGGAGCGATTCGACCTGCCCGAGCAGGTTCCGGTCGGAGTGACCTTTCCGGGCGTCGTCCAGCACGACGTGATCGCGACCGCGGCGAACATGCACTCCGACTGGGTCGGCACCAACCTGGCCGAGGTGGTCGAAACCCACACGGGCCGCGCAGCACACATCATCAATGACGCGGACGCCGCCGGGTACGCGGAGATGCGGTACGGGGCTGCCAAGGATGTGCCCGGGGTGGTGCTGGTGCTGACGCTGGGCACCGGGATCGGTAGCGCGCTGATCCATAACTCCGTACTGGTGCCGAACACCGAACTGGGCCACCTGATCATGGACGGCGACAGCGCCGAGAAGATCGCCTCCTCCGGTGTGAAGGACAAGATGGGGTGGTCCTATGAGCAGTGGGTGGTGAACCTGCAGCGCTACATGACCCACGTCGAGTTGCTCTTCTCCCCGGACCTGTTCGTCTTCGGTGGTGGAGTCAGCAAGGACCACAAGAAGTTCGTGCCGTTGCTGACCACCAATGCCCCGATCGTGCCGGCTCACCTGAGGAACAAGGCCGGCATCATCGGGGCGGCGATCATGGCCGCCGAAGCAGAGGCCTGAGGAACTCTGCCGCACTACCCGCAGCGACGGGTTGGGCGGGCGCCGGTGTGAGGGGCTCCCTGATCCCGCCGTAGTCCCCGGTTGGTAGACTGCGGCGCCGCGGAGCCGCTGCTCCGCTGATCAGGGGTCAAATACTCTCAGGGGGCAGTGCTAGTGAAGCGTTCCATCCGCAACGTGATCTCGGTGATGCTGGCCGCGATCCTGCTCGCGGCGGCTTGTAGCAATCCGGACGAACCTGCCGAACCGCCGATGCAGCATCCGCAGACTCCTCCCGATTCCGGCGATGACGCCGCGGCCGGAGAACGACGCAGCCCGGACGCCCACGATGAGGAACCGGACCGGAGCGCCGAGGTCGATGCCGTGGTCGCGACCACGACCCTGTGGAGCGGCATCACCGATGTGCCGGTGGAGTAGCACGCCCGGTCGCTGCACAACGGAGCGGGCCGGAACCAGGTGGCTCGGAGGGCGGATGAGTCGGCCGGTACGCCGGGTTCTGTCGCCGGGGCGTGCGCCCGGGGGCGGCCATCCATCTAGGACCTGCGTTACCGCAGGCCTCCAGCGACCTACCCGGAAACTCGGGCGGGCAGCCCTCAGGTGTTTCCTGTCTGGTCTTGCTCCGGATGGGGTTTACCTAGCCACACCGGTCACCCGGTGTGCTGGTGGTCTCTTACACCACCGTTTCACCCTTACCGCATCAAGATGCGGCGGTTTACTTTCTGTTGCACTGTCCCGCGGGTCACCCCGGGTGGGCGTTACCCACCATCCTGCCCTGTGGAGCCCGGACGTTCCTCGGTACGGATCTCTCCGCAACGCGACCGCCTGGCCGACTCATCCACCTACATTCTATTCGACCGAACAGCCCAGCCACGTCGGCCGGCTCGGGCTTGTTCTCGTCAGTGCGATGAGTTCTGCCCCGTGCCAGGGTCAGTACCACATCACCCCATCACAACGCGGAGGACCTGGATGAACGAATCGACGCCCGCACCCGAACTCGACCGCCGCTACTCCGATGCCGATGCCCGCCCTCCGTCCTGGCGTGAGGTGAGCGCGGTGTTGCAGGAACGGCAGATGTTCTGGCTTTCCACGACGCGCGCGGACGGGCGACCACATGCGGTGCCGTTGCCGGCGATCTGGCACGAGCGGGTCCTCTACTTCGCCACCGGCGTCACCGAGCAGAAGGCAGTCAACCTGGCCCGCTCCCCCACCTGCGTTCTGAGCACCGGAACCGCTGATATGAACTCCGGGCTGGACGTAGCCGTGGAGGGCGACGCCGAGCGCGTCGCCGACCCCACCACGCTGCACCGGCTCGCGGACCGCTGGCTGGCCGAGCTCGACTGGCCCTACGACGTGGTGAGCGGCGGTTTCGCCCACCCGGGGAGCGACCCGGAGCCCGGAACCGAACCGGTTCTGGTGTTCGCTGTCCGGCCCACAAAAATTCTCGCGTTCAGCAAAGGCACGCCGTTCAGCCAGACCCGATTCCGGTTCCCGGGCTGATTCCGCCCGAGCCATGAGCGCTCCGACTGACCCGAGGGAGCAGATCATGCGGTTCACACAACCAACGATTGCCCAGCGCGATGAGCAGTACTACGTGGGAGTCCGCACCCGGGTTCCCATGCAGGAACTGGGCTCGGTGATACCCCCGTGCGTGGACGAGGCGGCGGCATGGCTGGCGACGCGGGGAATGGAGGCGACCGGAGCCCCCCTGGTCCGCTATCACGTCATTGATATGGACACCGACCTCGACATCACCGTCGGTTTTCCGGTGCCCGGGCCTGAGCGGGGCGATGAACGCATCGTCGCCGGGGTGCTGCCCGCGGGGCGGTACGCCTCGTTGCTCTTCACCGGTGTGGAGAACGGTACTCAAGGGAATGGGGCGCTGATCGATTGGATCGCGCGACAGGGACTCCGGATGGATCGCGAGGAGGGCAAGGATCGGGATGTCTTTGGCGGACGCGTCGAGTCCATGCTTGATGGACCGGACGATGACCCCGACCCATCGCACTGGCGAACAGAGGTGGCGATAAGGCTGGCGGACGATTAGCGCAACCGAAGCATAGAAGCTCAGCGCCTCAGACCCTGCCGAACTCCTTGATCAGCCGGTCCACGTCCTCCTCGTCGTGGTACACCCCCAGTCCCAGGCGCAACCGGTCGGCGCGGTGATCCACCAACACACCCCGTTCGGCGAGGGTGCGTGCGATCTGGCCCGCTGCCGGGGTGCGGTAGGTGAGGAAGTGCCCACGGTCGCACCCGGCCGCTGGGATGAGTTCGGCTCCGGCGAGGATGCCCGGATGCTGCACCAGGCCGGCCAGCACCCTGTCCTGCAGTCCGGACACGTGCCCGTGGATCTCGGCCACGCCCACGCCGAGGTCGTCGAGCCAGCGCTGCACCGCGTTGAACCGGAATAACCCCGAGGGGTCGAACGTGGATCCCGCCAACCGTTGCCCGCCCCGGGCATACGTGACGCCCCTCGATCCCGTGCCCGGGCTGTCCGCTAGGTGATCGAAGGCGGCGAACCAGCCGGTGTTGACCGGTCGCTGCGCGTACCCGGGAGGTGCGTTGACGAAGCAGACCCCCTCCCCGGCCATGGCGTACTTGTATCCCCCGGCCAGATAGAACGCCCGGTCCTCGATCGGGGTGACCGAGGTGGGCAGCGCCATGAACGCGTGGTAGCCGTCGACGACGACGAAGGTGCGCTCGTCCGGTACCGCGGACACGATCTGGGCCACATCGGGCACGGCGTAACCAGAACTGTAGAAAACATGGGAGAACAGGATCAGATCGTGCTCGGGCCCCATCGCGTCGACGAACCGCTCGGGGAACGTGTGCAACGGTTCGGCCGGCACCCGCTCCACCAGAGCCAGGCCAGCCTCGGCCCATCTGTCCAGTTGCCGGGTGGCGCTGTGGAACTCGGCGTCGGTAGTCAGCACCCGCATCGGCATGGGTAGCGCCGAGCAGATCCGCAACAACAGTTCGTGGGTGTTCTGGGCGAAGGCGATCTCATCGGCATCGCTCAGGCCCAGCCGGCCGGCCACGTGGCGCCTGGCCTGCGGCAGTTCGGTCTCCAGCACCGTGGCCCACTTGCCGTCCAGATCCCTGGCTGCCACGTCCCAGGCGCGCAGGTGTGCCTCGCGCGTCACGTCCGGCCACGGGTGGTGGCTGTGCGCGGCCAGGTGCAGCACCCCGGAGCGCAGGGCAGCGTTGAAGTGCTCGGCGAGGCTCTTTCGCCCGCCGATCATCCGCCGTCGTCCTCGAACTGGAACCGCAACTGGGCCGAGACCTCCCTCGGAAGCCGTGGCAGGGCCGAGCGGGGCACGTAGTAGGTAGGTAGGTCGAACAGGTCGTTGAACACCCGGTGCCGGTTCGCGGCGGCGGCCAGGTAGGCGTGCCCGGAGGTGCCACCGGTGCCGATCTTTCCGCCGATCATCCGGTGCACCATCACCGCGTGGCGCTGGCGCCACGTGGTGAAGCCCTCGTCGACGTCCACCACCGCGCGCAGAACCCGGAACGGGATCTGGAACAGGGGCTCGTCCCGGTACAGGTTGATCAGCAGGGCCGCCAGGAAGGCATCGCGGGACAGATGCCGTTGCCCTCGGTCCTGCAGTTCGGCGTAGCGGTCGGCGTCGAACAGGGTCTGGAAGGAGTCAGCAGTGGCGTCCAACGAGGCCAACTGCTCGGCACGCCCCTCCTCGGTCAGGCTCTCCAGATTCCGGATCGCGTCCCGTTCGGCTGCGAGCATGGTGTCGACCGCCCCGGCGTAGGCGGACCAGAAGTCGAAGTCACCGAACCGCAGGAACGGGGTCCGTGCCAGCCACTCGTCCAGTCCGGCGCGCAGGGTCGGGGCGGCCTCGGCATCGGCGAGCAGTTCGGCGTGCTCGGCCGACAGCACCGCGGTGTAGGGCGAACCGTGGATCTTCAGCCGTCGTTTGACGTCCAGGCCAAGCCGGTTCTCGATCAACCGGAACTGCACGCTCTGGAAGCCCGAGGCGGGCACCAGTGCGTCCCGGAAGTCCAGGAAGTCCAGCGGGGTCATGGTCTCCAGAACGGTCAGTTGCTCCAGCAACAGCCGCTGGATCGCGGTGATCCGTTCCAGCCGGTCGGCCACCTGTCCCATCGCATGCTCGGGTATGTGACCGGCGTTCATGATGTGCACGGCGTCGTCGAGTTCGTGCAGGATCTGCTTGAACCACAGTTCATAGGCCTGGTGCACCGTGATGAACAACAACTCGTCGTGGGCGCTGCGCCCGCCGACGTCACTGCGCGGGTTCTGGGCGCTGAGCAGATGCTCCAGGCCCAGGTAGTCCCAGTAATACAGCGCGCCGCCGTCGGTGGTCGCCCGGGCATCGGAGGTCATGCCACCAGGGTGACACCTGCTGGGGTGGCGCGGGCGGTATTCGGACTGCCCATCGCGCCGGTTCGGGCGACCCGGTCACCAGATGGCGGCTTCATCGGGTGCACCCGAACCCCGCTACCGGGATAGGCTCGTGGAGTCGGAGGACGACATCTGGAGGCATCGTGGCCAACTTGGACGATCTGTGCACCACCCACGTGGAAGCGGCCCGGGCTGACCCTCATGGGCGCAGTGCCGAACTGATCGTGCGCGACGGATTCCTACGACAATCCGTGATCGCCATGTGCACGGGCACGGAACTCGCCGAGCACAACTCCCCCCACGCTGCCAGCATCCAGGTGCTCACCGGGCGCGTTCTGGTCACCAGTCTGGGTGAGCGGGACGTCGAGGTCGCCGAGGGGCACCTGCAGGTGCTGACCCATGAGCGGCACGCGGTCCGGGCACTGACGGACTCGGTGTTCCTGCTCACCACCGTCACCAGTGTGGGCCAGCAGGACGGACCCGAGCGCGGGATCTAGCCGAGCGCGGGTCTAGGCCAGGGCCGGTTCGCCCGGCGACTTCGGTTGCGGGCCGTTCACGTCGCCGGGGGCGCCTCGTCGTTGAACCGGGGATCGTGCAGGTGGCAGGCCACCCGCACCCCGCCGGCCGGGCGCAGTTCCGGGTCCACCCCTTCGCGGAAGTCCACCCGCACTCCCGAGCCGGTCACATCGATGGCCCGCACTCCCCGCCACAGCGGCTCGTCCGGATCATCGGTGCGTGCGCTGTTCAGGACCTCGCCGACCTCCTGCGCGGTGTGACCGGACGGGGCCGGTAGCGACACCTGTTCCATGCCGCCGTCCAGATCGGCCACCCCGGTGACCAGCGGCTGTTCGGTGCGGTAGACCTCATCGCCGCGCTCCAGCCACCGCCGCTCGAACATCGCCCCCAGGTCCCGGCCCTCCCAACCACACGCTCCGAACGCGGCCGGGCAGCGCGGGTGGAAGGAACACCCGTGGGGCGGTGCGGCTGCGTCCGGGATCTCCCCCCGGGGCAGATCCCGGACCACCGATCTGGAGGGGTCGGGATCGGGAACCGCTTTGAGCAGGGCGCGGGTGTAGGGGTGCTTGGGGTCGGCGAAGATCTCCTCGGTGGGCCCGATCTCCACGATCCTGCCCAGGTACATGATCGCCACGCGGTCGCAGAAGAACTTCGCGGTGGCCAGGTCGTGGGTGATGTAGACATAGGTCAGGTCCAACCGCTCACGCAGGTCCAGCATCAGTTCCAGGATCTTGTTCCGCACGCTCATGTCGAGCATGGAGATCGGCTCATCAGCCACGAGCAGTTCCGGTCCGCAGATGATCGCGCGGGCGATGACCGCGCGCTGTTTCTGCCCCCCGAGAGTTCTGCGGGGAGTTTGTCCAGGAACTGCTCCGCCGGGGTGAGGCCGGTCAGTTCGAGCGCCTCGATCACCCGGTCGCGTTCCTCCTCCCGGTTGTTCACGAGCCCCTGGATCCGCAGCGGATGGCCGATCGCGGTTCGCAGGTCCATCGTCGGGTTCAGCGCCGCGTGCGGGTCCTGGAACACCATCTGCAACCGGCGGCGCAGCCGCCGCATCGGCCCCTGACCCATCGTGGCCAGGTCCGCCGTGCCGTACCGGATGTGCCCGGAGGTGGTTCCGACCAGCCCCAGGAGAGCCCGGCCCAACGTCGTCTTGCCACTGCCGGACTCCCCGACCAGGCCCAGCACCTCACCCCTGCGCAGCGACAGATCCACCCCGTCCACGGCCTTGACGGTACGACCACCGCTGCCCAGCAGGCGGGCCAGTGCGCTTCCGCGTAGATCGAAGTGCACCCGCAGGTCCTCGATCTGCATCAGCACGTCCTCGGCCGGCACGGCCGAGGCGGTGCCCGCTTCGCCCCCGGCGCCTTCCCGTCCCGGGGAGGCGGCGTCGTCGTCCAGCACCGTGGCGTCGTCGTCAGGCTTCATCGGCAACGCTCAACTCCTCTCGCATCAACGGCTCGCGCCCACCGGGTTGGATCAACTCATCCGGCCCGTGCAGCCAGCACTCCACCACCTGATCCTCAATGGCCACCGGGTGCGGGAACTGACGGGCGCACACCGTCATCGCATGCTCGCACCGGGGATTGAACCGGCAGCCGCTCGGCGGATCGATCAGATCCGGCGGGGCGCCGGGGATGTAGTGCAGACCGGTGGTGTTCAGGGAGATCGTGGAGCGCAACAGCGCCTCGGTGTAGGGATGCTGCGGGTGGGCGAACACCTCGGTGACCGGTCCCTGTTCCACGATCCGGCCCGCGTACATCACCGCCACCCGGTCACAGGCCTCGGCCACGATGCCCAGGTTGTGGGTGATGAACAGCAGGGAGGTGTCGAATCCGGCGCGCAGGTCGGCCAGGATCGAGATGATCTGCGCTTCCACCAGCACATCCAGGGCAGTGGTGGGTTCATCGGCCACCACGAAACTGGGCCGCAACGCCAGGGCCAGGGCGATCATGATCCGTTGGCGCATCCCCCCGGAGAACTCGTGGGGGTAGGCCCGGTACCTGGTGGGCGGGATCCCCATCGCGCGCAGTGTGTCGATCGCGCGGTCCCGGATCTGTGCCTTGGGTGTCTCGGGTTCGTGGGCGGACAGCGCCTCCTCGAAGTGTTCCGAGACACGCATGAGCGGGTTCAGCCGCGTCAGCGGCTCCTGGAAGATCATGCCCAGTTGCGGTCCGCGCAGGCGCTGCAGGGTCTTGGGCTTGGCCCGCACGAGGTTCTGCCCACCGAAGTCGACCACGCCGTCCACGCTGGCCGCCCGGGGCAGCAGGCCCATCACCCCGCGGCCCAGGGTGGTCTTGCCGCATCCGGACTCACCCACCAGCCCCAGCGTCTCCCCCGGGTAGAGGTCGAAGGAGACTCCGTCGACGGCGCGGACCGGACCGCGGTCGGTGCCGTACCAGACCCGCAGGTCCGCCACGGACAGCACTGGTTCACTCATGGCGGCCCTCCGCATCCGACGTGGTGCCCGAGGTACTGCCCGAGGCGCCCGGCCGGCGCCGCGCCTGGTCGGAACCGCCCCCGCTGCCACCACCGGTGGTGCGGGGCCGGCGGATCAGGCGGGCCGGACCCGGCTTCATCGAGGCGTTCACGTCCCCGGGCATCCGGACCTGCAGCAGTCGGCGCACCCGGATGGCGGGGTTGAGGGCCTCGTTCAGGCCCTCCCCCATCAGCGTCATCCCCATCACCAGCAGCACGATCGCGATGCCCGGGTAGAGCCCGGTCCACCAGATCCCGGCCCCGGCATCGGCCACGGCCCGCTGCAGGTCGTATCCCCACTCGGCCGCCTCGGTGGGCTGGATGCCGTAACCGAGGAACCCCAGTCCAGCCAGCGTCAGGATCGCATCGGCGGCGTTCAGGGTGGCGATCACCGGCACGGACTGGATCACGTTGTTCAGAAGGTACCGGGACATCACGGTGGTGCGGCGCGCCCCCATCGCCCGGGCCGCCTCGACGTAGGTCTGCTCCTTGGCGCTGACGGTGGCCGCGCGTACCACCCGGAAGTACTGCGGGATGTACACCGCGGTGATCGCCAGCGCCGCGGTGGTGGCACCACCGCCCAGCCGCTCCGAGAGCAGGAACGCCACCACGATCGCCAGCAGCAGCGCCGGCAGCGTGAACAGCGCGTCCATGATCATCACCAGTGCACGGTCCAGCCAGCGCCCGACGAAGCCGGCCAGCAGGCCCAGCAGCACCCCGATGGCCAGCGAGAAGGTCAGCGCCAGCAGCACCACGGTCACTGCGGTCCGGGCGCCGAAGACCACCCGGCTGAACACGTCGTACCCCTGGGTGGAGGTTCCGAAGATGTGCTGCCCGCCGGGGGCCAGATGGTTGGCGAACCGGCCGGCGTCGTCGGCCACCTGCGCGTGCCCGAACGGGGCCAGCACCGGCGCGAGCAGCGCCACCAGCAGCATCAGCGCGGTCAGCACCGTGCCGGTGACGAGCATGAACCGGCCCACACCGTGGGAGTTGGTGTACGGGCGGGCGATCCCGCGCAGGATCCGACGCAGGCGCGAGCCTCCGTTGGCCCGCGTCTGGGACGACGGGGCGGTGGGAACGGCTTCGACGGCCATCAGTACCTCACCCTCGGGTCGATCATCGCGTTGATGATGTCGATCAACAACGACGCGGTCACCACCGCCAGGGCGAAGAAGGTGATGATGCCCTGCACCGCGGCGTAATCACGGGAGTCCAGATAGCGCACCAACTGGCTGCCGATGCCGTTCCAATTGAAGGTCTGCTCGGTCAGGATCGCCCCACCCAGCAGCAGCGCCACCTGCAGTCCCAGGATGGTCACGAACGGGACCATCGCGTTCTTGAACGCATGGTTGATCACCACCCGCGATTCGGCCACGCCCCGGGCCCGGGCTGCCTCGACGTAGTCGCTCCGCAGCGTCTGGATCAGGTTGATGCGGATGATCCGGATGAACACCCCGGTCAGGAGCAGTCCCAGGGTCAGCGCCGGCAGCACCAGGTGCTGCAGGCCGTTGATGAACGCCGCGGTGTTCTGGGCCAGGAGGGCATCGATGAGGAAGAAGTTTGTGCGCGCCGGCACCGAGGCGAACATCACCGGCGACGCCTGTGAACTGGACGGCAGCCACCCCAACGTGCGGGCGAACAGCAGTTGCATCAAGAGCCCGACGAAGAACACCGGCGCGGCGTAGGTCAGGATGCCCAGCACCCTCAGCACCGCGTCCAGGGCGGTGTCGCGGAACCGCCCGGCGAGCAGGCCCAGCGGCACCGCCAGGACCAGCGCCACCAGGAAGGCCGCCAACGTCAGCGTGAGGGTGGCGCCACCGTTGACGGCGAAGATCTGCGTGACCGGCCGGTTGTCCACGATGGTGGTTCCCAGATCGAACCGGAGCACGCCCCCGATGTACTCCGCGTACTGCACCAGGATCGGCCGGTTGTACCCGGCCGCCTCCCGCAGTGCCTGCAGTTCCTCGGCGCTGCGCTGGCCCCCCAGGGCCACACTGACCGGGTCCCCCGGGGCCACCCGCATCAGGATGAACACGATCGTCAGGATGATCAGCACCTGGGGCACGAACAGCAGCAGCCTGGTGATCAGGTAGGTGCGTAGTGAACCGGTGGCCTGTGACACTCACCCATCCTTCCCGCGCATGGCGCACCCCGATGGGGTACGAACTCGTGGGGACCGGTCGGTGCCGGTGCGCTGGGGAGTCCCGCACGCACCGGCATCGATCCGGCCCGCGCCACCTACTCGGTGGCGCCGCTCACGCCGGCGTAGTAGAAGATGAACGAGGGGTCGAGGGTCTCCTCCACGCCGGTCACCCCGTCGCGGACGGCGGCGATCTGGTCGCGCTGCCACAACTGCACTATCGGCACATCCTCCGCCGCGATCTCCGAGGCCCGCTCGAACGCCGCCAGGCGGGCGTCCTCGTCGGTGTCGGTCACGATCGTGTCGATCAACTCATCCATCTCGTCGTTGGAGTAGCCGTTGTTGAAGATGTTCGCCGTGCCGTAGAAGGGCTGGATGTAGTTGGAGGCATCCGGGAAGTCCGGGAACCACCCCAGGTCGAACGCGTCCATGGACTGGTCGGAGAACGTCTCGGCGTACTGGGCCCAGGACAACTGCTCCAGGCTCACCTCGAACAGGCCGGAGTCGTTGAGTTGACGCTGGATCTCGCCGTACATGTCACCGATCTCCTCCCCGTAGCGATCCGGCATCCACCAGGCGTCGAAGGCCACCGGGATGTCCACGCCCGCGTCCTCGAGCAGCGCGCGGGCCGCATCCACATCGGGTTCACCGTAGGCGTCGTCGAAGGCGGGCACGTGCCCGGCCACCCCGTCGGGAATCGGGCCGTACAGCGGGGTCACGGTGTCCCGGTAGACCGAGGAGGCGATGGTCTCCCGATCGATCACCTGCGCGAGCGCCTGCCGCACCGCGGGCTCGTCGAAGGGTGGGCGCGAGACCTGCAGCACCAAGTAGTTGATCTCGGTGCCCTCACCGACGACCACCTGCACACCGCGCTCGGCGCCGTTCTCGCGCAGGTCCTCGATGTCGGTCACGGCCAGGGACCGGTAGGCGACCATCACGTCACCCTCCTCGATCGCCTGCTTCAGCGCCGACTCGGTTTGGTAGAACTGCAGGATCACCCCGGAGTTGCTCAGCTCCGAGTCACCGGAGTAGTTCTCGTTCAGCCCGAGCTGGATCTGCTGGGTGGCGTCGAAGGTGTCCACCGTGTACGGGCCGGAGCCGAACACCTCGGCGTTGGGCTGCAAGTCATCGCCGGGGAAACTCATCGGCACGATCGCCGCCGCACCGGTGGTCAGGATGTACGGGAAAGTGGCGTCGGCGTTGGACAGCGTGAAGGTCACCGTGGACTCATCCGGCGCCTCCACCGACTCGATGCCGTCCAGCAGTTGCCACCCGTTGGAGGAGTGCTGGATCGCGAGCTGGCGCTCGACCGAGTGCACCACGTTCTCTGCGGTCAACTCGCTGCCGTCGGCGAACATCAGGCCCGACTTCATCGTGCAGGTGTAGGTGACCTCGTCGTCCCAGTCGCAGGCCTCGGCCGCATCCGGGGTGGGCTCGGTCTCCCCCAACGGGACCGACAGCAGTCGTTGGTAGGTGTTGTAGATGATGTTCCAGGACGGCTTGTCGTAGGAACCCGCTGGGTCGATGTTCGTCACCGTGTCCGTGGTGCCGATCACCACGGGCATCGTGCTCGCTGCGTCATCCTGCTCGGCACCATTGGTGTCGGTGCCGGTTCCGTTGGTGTCCTCATCGCCATTGCCGTTGCCGCAGGCGGCCAGCGTGAGAGCACCGACCGCGGCGATAGCCGCGGCGGCCTTCAAACTACGTACACGCATCTGCATCTACCTCGATGTCATCATCGCTTGGATCTCGCGTGGGGCCCGATGCCGGTCGGGCATCCTTGCCAGCGAGCTTCTGGGCAGGTTAGCGCACCGAGCGAGCCCTATAGCCCCTCCCCCGGGGTTGTGTCCAAACCGATATCCAACGAGGCAACCTGAGAACAGGTGGGCGGCCCAGTGGTCCGGCGCGGATAGGCTGCCCGATGTCTCCCGGACCGGTTGGCGAAAGGACCCGAATGCGGCGGCACCTGCGGACACGCCCGTGCTGATCATGCTTCCTCCCTCGGAGGGCAAGGCCGCGCCCGAGCGGGGACGCCGGTTCGATCCCGGCGCGCTGAGCCACCCGGAACTGGCCGGCCCGCGTGAGCAGGTGCTGCAGGCGCTGATACGCGCCTCGGCCGGCGCCGACGCCACCACTCGTCTGCGGTTCGGTGCCTCCCTGGCCGAGCAGGTCGAGGCGAACACCCGGTTGCGCGACGCCCGGGCAGCGCCGGCGGCGCAGGTCTACAGCGGCGTGCTCTACGACGCCGCCGGCCTGGTGAACCTGTCCGGGACGGCCCGACGGCGTAGCAACAGTTCGGTGCGGATCGTCTCGGCGCTGTGGGGGGTGCTCCGTCCGGACGACGCGATCCCCGCCTACCGGCTGTCCATGTCCACACCGCTGCAGCCCCTGGCGCCGCTGGGCACCTTCTGGTCCCGGCACCTGGGCGGGGCTCTCGACCCGGGAGGTTCCGACGTCGTCCTCGACTGCCGTTCGCAGGACTACGCGCGGGCCTGGTCACCAGCCCCGGACCGGGAGTGGCTGGCGGTCCGGGTGGTGGCCATCCGGTCAGGTAGGCCCGTCGTGGTCTCCCATCACGCCAAGCACACCCGGGGCGTGCTCACCGGTCACCTGTTCCGCCGGCCCGAGCCGTTACCGCGCACCGCGGCGGGCGTGGCCGCGGCCGCGGCCGAACTCATCGGCCCGGTACTGGCCGACGTCGGCCTGCATCCCCCCGTCCGGTCGGGGCCGGCCACGCTGGAACTGGTGCTGTCGGACTGACGCTCAGTCGTCCAGGCGCACCAGGATGTAGTCGTAGTCCTCGCTGCGCAGCACCTGCTCGGGCGGGGCCGCCTCGATCGCTGCCTTCTCGGTAAGGGACAGCGGTACCTGGACGCCCTGGGTCACACTGCCCCGCAGCGCCACCGCCCCCAACCCTCCGGTCTTGGCGCGGACCCGCTCGTACAGCGCCAGCAGCGCCTCATCGATCCCGGCGGCGAGTTCGTCCCGAGCGGCCTTGTGCTGCTCGCTCTCGGCGTCCAGTTCGGCGAACGCGGCATCACGCTCGGCCTCGACCCTGGTGATATCGGCCCGGATCGCTTCGAGCTGGGTGGTGGTGGCCTGCAGTTCGTGCTCAGCGGCCTCCAGGCGTTCCATCACCTCCAGTTCGACCTCCTCCAGGCTGTTCTGGCGCTTGCCCAGCGACTCCAGCTCGGCCGAGAGCGCCTGCAGGTCCTTGGGCGAACCGGTCCCGGACTCCAGCCGTTGGCGGTCCCGGTCGGCCCGGTTGCGCACCTGTTCCACATCGGTCTCGGCCTTGACGAGTTCGCGGCGGGTGTCGGAGACCAGCATCTGGGTCTGCGCCCGGCTGCGGTCCAGGTCCTCGGCCCGTGCGGTCAGCTCCGCCAGGGTCGCCAGCGTGGGGTGGGAGTTGCGCTGGTGGGCGAGTTTGGCCAGGGCGGTGTCGAGTGCCTGCAGGTCCAGCAACGCACGCTGGTCGGATACGGGCGCAGTGCTCACAGTCACACACGTCCTTCCTGGTTGGTGGATTCCAGCCTATCGGTCCACGGGTCGGTGGGATGCGTGCTGACCCGCACCTCGATCCGTGCCCCGGCGGCCTCGGCATCGGCTCGCAGATGCTCGGCCGCCACGGGCAGCCAGGGCCACTCACTGGCCCAGTGCGCCACGTCGATCAGCGCCGGAGCGCCGGTGCGGGCCAGAGCCTCGCCCGCGGGATGGTGCCGCAGGTCCGCGGTCACGTAGGCATCGGCGCCGGCAGCGGCGACCACCTCCAGCAGCGAGTCTCCGGCGCCGCCGCAGACGGCGACAGTGCGCACTGTCGCATCCAGGTCGCCGCCCACGCGCACCCCATGGGCCGTGGCGGGCAGGACATCGGCGACGCGTTCAGCCAGGTCACGCACAGTGATCGGATCGGCCAGCTCTCCGATCCGGCCCATTCCGGCCGGAGACGGTGGCGCTGCGGTGGGCACCAGGGAGAAGGCGGGTTCCTCATACGGGTGCGCCCGGCGCAACGCCTCGACGACGGCGCTCCGCCGGCTGGGCGGCAGCACCATCTCCAGGCGCACCTCCTGCACGCGCTCGTGCTGCCCGACGGTACCGATTGCCGGGTCGGCCGCCCCGACCGGAGTGAACTCCCCGGTACCGGTCACCGACCATGCGCACCCGGTGTACTCCCCCACCTGCCCGGCACCGGCGGCACCGAGGGCCTGGCGCACCGACTCTGCCTGGGGTGTGGGCACATAGGTGATGAGCAGGTCCAGGTCGTCACCGGGCAGTGGTTGCAGCGGCCGGGCGCCGGTGAGGCCGAGCAGGTCGGCGAGGGCCTCGTTGACCCCGCCCGCAGCGGCATCGGCGTTGGTGTGTGCCACATACAGGGCGATGCCGGAGCGGATCAGCCGGTGCACCAGTGCACCCTTCGGGGTGGTCGTGGCCACCGAGTGGACGCCGCGCAGCAGCAGCGGGTGATGAGTGATGATCAGGTCCGCCCCGCACTCGATCGCCTCGTCCACCACGGCATCGGCCGGGTCCACCGCGAGCAGCGCCCGGCCGATGGGGGTCCGGGGATCGCCCACAACCAGACCCACGGCGTCCCACCCCTGCGCAGTCGATGGCGGATAACGTCGTTCGAGGGACTGGATCAGGTCCTGCAGGGTGAGGGTGGTGTGCATGTCACCAGGCTGTCGGCGACCTGCCGGGGAAGCAAGCCCCACCCGAGCAGCGCTGATCGACCTTCGGCTGCGCACACGCACAACGGCTCGCCGACAGCGCACCGAGGGTCTGCCACACGGGTGTGCACAGCAAGCGCTCGGTGCCCGGTTGCCAGAGTTCAGGGTAGATTCATCGCGGGTTACCCCGACGCTGGCGCGTCGAGAGGTGGCTATTGCGCCGAAGCATGCAGAAGGAGGGTCGATGACGGCACTGCCTAGTCCGGCAGGGTCGCGTTCGCGGGGACCGGTCGATGCGCCGGCGGCAGGCGGCGCGGGACCCGTGGACGAGGAGGAACGCGCGCGGCGACGCAAACTAGCGCACCGTCGTCGGCTCTCGCGGAACTGGTCGCTCTTCCTGCTGTTCGCCGGCCCGAACATCCTGCTGATCCTGGCGTTCATCTACTTCCCGCTGATCAGCAACATGTACTACTCCACCCTGGACTGGCGGCTGGGATCCCCCAGCGCCACACCCGTGGGGCTGGACAACTATGCGCGCTTCTTCACCTCGCCCTCCGGGTTGGAGGTGTGGCGGGTCACCGGCATCTTCACCGGTGGCGCGGTGGTGGGCTCCATGGTGCTGGGACTACTCATCGCCCTCGTGTTGAACAAGAAGATCCCCGGGCGCACGGCGGCCCGTACTGCCGTGTTCGCCCCCTATGTGCTCTCCGGCGTGGGGGTGGCGCTGGTGTGGAACTTCATCTTCGACCCCACCAGGGGTGCACTCAGCTACCTCCTCGGGTTCCTCGGTATCGCCTCACCGCAGTGGTATCTGAACGAGAACTGGGCACTGGTGATGGTGATCATCGTCTACGTCTGGAAGAACCTCGGTTTCTGCGCCGTGGTCTTCCTCGCCGGACTGCAGGCAGTCCCCCAGGATCTGTTGGAGGCAGCCACCCTCGACCGGGCCGGGGCGGCGCGACGGTTCTTCGCCGTGGTGCTACCACTGCTGACTCCCACGGTCTTCTTCCTGCTGGTCACCAACATCATCTTCTCGATGACCAACGCCTTCGACATCCTGCGGATCATGACGCCCACCGGGCACGGCACCAATACGATCATCTTCGAGATCTATCTGCAGTCCTTCGGCGCCTACCAGCGGGCCGGGTACTCCGCCGCTATCGCGGTGGTGCTGTTCTTCACGCTGTTCCTCATCACCGCCGTCCAGTTGCGCTACGTGGAGAGGAAGGTGCATTACCAGTGACGCAGCGACCCCTCGCCACACCCGGAACCGATCCCGGGCGTCTCGACGGCCGGCAGCCGACGAAGAAGACGCGCCCGGACTGGACGAAAGCCTTCAGCCCGCGCCACCTTGCCGACACGATGCTGGCCGGCTACCTACCGATCCTGATCGCACTGTTGGTGATCGTGCTGCCGCTGGCCTGGATGATCTCCTCCAGCTTCAAACCGCCGCCGGAGATCCTCACCCTGGCCCCCACGTTGCTGCCCCAGGACCCCACCCTGAGCAACTACGGAGCCGTGGCGGACCGGGTGCCGCTGCTCACCGTGCTGCGCAACAGCGTGATCGTCACCATCATCGGCGCCACCATCAAGGTCTTACTGGCGGTGACCACGGCCTATGCGTTGGTGTTCATCAAGGTACCCGGGGCGAACCTCATCTTCCTGGGCATTCTGGTTGCGCTCATGGTGCCGCCGGAGGTGTCGATGCTGCCGAACTACCTGACCATCACCGCGCTCGGCGGCCGGGACACCCTGTGGGGCATCATCCTGCCCGGACTCGGGACCGCGTTCGGGACCTTCCTGCTCCGGCAGCACTTCAAAGCACTCCCGAAGGAGTTGTTCGAAGCCGCCGAACTCGATGGCGCCGGACACCTGCGCAAACTGTTCCAGATCGCCGCACCGGTGTCGCTACCGGCAATCGCGACCGTGGCGCTGGTGACCATCGTCAACGAGTGGAACAACTTCCTGTGGCCCCTGATCATCATCGACTCCCCGGCACGGATGACCCTGCCGGTGGGTCTGAACATGCTGCAGTCGATCGAGGGCCAGACCGGCAACTACGGCGTGCTGATGGCCGGTGCGGTCCTGGTGATCGTCCCTGTCCTACTCATCTTCGCCGCCCTCCAGCGCTACATCGTGGCCGGCCTCACCCAGGGGGCGGTCAAGTGAACCCATCGACTCCGACGACCAACGAAGAAACGAAAGAAGGAGCACCCATGAAACAGTCCACCAGCCGCACCGTACGCAGCCTTGCTGCGCTCGGTGCCGCGACCCTCGTCCTGGCCGCGTGCGGCCCGGACACCAGCGGTGGTGACGGTGACACCCAGGAAGACGTGGATGTCTCCCGGCGTGGAGCCGGCCGACGAGATCACCTTCTGGACCAACCACCCCGGTGGTTCGGCCGACGTCGAGAACGAGTTGATCGCCCAGTTCACCGACGAGACCGACATCGAGGTCAACGTGGTGACCTCCGGGGCGAACTACGAGGAGACCTCGCAGCGGTTCCAGACCGCACAGGGCAGCGCTGAGGTGGACGTGGTGGTGTTGTCCGATGCCACCTGGTTCCCCAACTATCTGAACGGCTCCCTGGTCGCGGTCGACGGCCTGATGGAGGAGGCCGGGGTCGACACCAGCGGATACGTCGAAGCGCTGTACGAGGACTACCAGTACGAAGGCAGCCACTACGGCGTCCCCTACGCCCGCTCCACCCCGCTGTTCTACTACAACGTCGACCATTACGAAGAGGCCGGCATCGAGGCGCCCCCGGAGACGTGGGACGAAGTCGCCGAGGTCTCCGAGCAGTTGATGGACGCCGGGGTGGCGAACTCCGCCTTCAGTTTCCCGCCGCAGGATGAGTACCCGGCCTGGTGGATGGCCAACATCGTGTGGGGTTACGGCGGTGCCTGGTCCGATGAGTGGGACTTCTCCCCCGTCTCCTCCGATGCCACCATCGAGGCGCTGGAATTCGCACAGGAAGCAACCAACTCCTGGGCCTCGGTGTCCTCGGGCAACCCGGCCGATGACTTCTCCGCCGGCGCCACCAGCCAGATCGTGCAGTCCACCGGTTCGCTGGGCGGCATCCTGGACTCGGCATCCTTCGAGGTGGGCACCGCGTTCCTGCCCGGCGGTCCGGCCGCCGAGGGTGAGACCCCGACCGGTGGTGCCGGTCTGATGATCGCCTCCGACAGCACTCCGGAACGTCAACTGGCCGCGGCGATGTTCGCCGGCTTCATGGGCAACCCGGACTCGACGGCCGCGTTCTCCGCTGCCACCGGGTACGTGCCGGTCCACCAGGACGCGGACATGTCCGACGTCTACGCCGAGACCCCGCAGTTCCAGACCGCGGTGGAACAGCTCGAACGCGCCCGGGTGCAGGACTTCGCCCGGTTGTTCGTGCCCGGTGGTGACCTGGAGTTGTCCCAGACCCTGCAGCGGATCCTGACCTCCGACGTGGACGTGGCCGAGGAGATGCAGCGCGTGGAGGAAGAGTTGCAGTCCCTGTACGACTCCGACGTGGCCTCGGAGGTGGAGGGCTGAGTCAGCCCTTCACCCCGACCCCGGTGGGCCCGGATGGGTATCGCGGGCGTTGCGAGTGCGACGCCCGCGGCGCCCATCCGGGCCCTCGGTCGTCCGGGCCGATCCGCATAGTGGGCGAGGTCGGCCCCGGCGGCGCGACGACATCAACGGCCTCGATGCCCTGCCCGGGCCGGGTCAGCGCTGGACGTCGCCGGGGGCGGTGTCCAGGGAGTCCAGGTCGGTGCGGGTGAGCATCGCCTCCCAGTCCCCCCGGCTGGAGACCACCGCGGCCCCGCAGGCGTTCCCGCGTTCCAGTCGCTGCGGCAGCGGCAAGTCCTCGAGCAGGGCGGAGAGGTACCCGGCCACGAACGCGTCGCCGGCGCCGATGGGGTCGACGACGTCGACGGGCAGGGCCGGGCGAAGGACGTCATCCCCGGCGGTGCGCACCCGGGCGCCGTCCCCACCGAGTTTGATCACCACCTCCCCCACGCCCAGACCGAACAGGGCCTCGAGGTCCATCCGGGCACCGGACGTGATCAGCGCAAGTTCCCCGGGGTCACCGAAGACGACGTCGGCGCACGTGGCCAGTTCGGCCAGCACCGGCCGGGCCTGCTCCGGTGACCAGAGCCGGGACCGGAAGTTCACATCCAGGCTGACCTTCATACCGGCCGTCCGCGCGGCCCCGGCCAGCGCCAGGGTCGCCTCGGCAGGCCCTGGGCCCAGCGCCGGGGTGATCCCGCTCAGGTGCACGACTCCCGGCCGTAGGTCCAACGCGGCCCGGGCGTCGGCCGGCCCGATCGCGGTGAAAGCCGAGTGGGCCCGGTGGTAGCCACCCGGGCTCGCCCCATCGGGCGTTGCTGGGACACCAGGATGCCGCTGGGAGCGCCCTGTTCACGGCGTACCGCGGTGGTGTCGACCCGCTCGGCGGCCAGGGTGCGCACGATCAGGTCACCGATCGCATCACTGCCCAGCACGCTCGACCATGCCGACCGGTGCCCGAGCCTGGCCAGCCCGATCGCGACGTTCGACTCGGCACCGGCGATCGAGATCCTCGGCTCCGGACCGACGCCGAGGGTCCCCTCGGCGCGGATGGTGCCCATGGTCTCCCCGAGGGTGAGCACATCGATGCCGCTCATCGGGGGCGTCGTTCCACGCCGTCGTCCCAGGCACGCACCATGGCGGCGGCCCGGTCGCGGATCTCCGCCCACGCCTGGTCGGCGACGAGGTCGTCGTTGACCAGGTGTCCACCCACACCCACGCCCACACATCCCATCGCGGCGTAGGTGGTGGCCTCGGCCGCGCCCACGCCCCCGGTGGGCAGCAACGGGATGTCATCGAGGGGCTCGGCGATCGCCTTGATGTAGTCCACCCCGCCCAACGGTCCGGCCGGGAACACCTTGACCGCAGCCACCGCGGGGTGGCGGTGAGCCAGTTCGATCTCGGTGGGCGTGCTCGCGCCGCAGTAGACCGGCCGGCCCGCCGGTGCTGCGGCCCCGAGCACGCCGGAGTCGATCGTGGGGGTGACCAGGAACTGCGCCCCGGCGCTGATCGCTTGGACCGCCTGGTCAGCGCTGCGCACCGTCCCGGCACCGACCTGGGCCTCGGTGCGGTCCCGCCACTCGGTGATCGTGGCACGTGCGTCCGGCGTGGGCAGCGTCACCTCCAGGCGGGTGATCCCCCCGGCCGTCAGCGCCTCCAGCACCTCCAGGGGCGGGCTGCGCCGGCGGAGCCGGATAATGGCCACCACCCCGACGTCGGCGGTCATCGCGGGCCCTGCTCAGATGCTTGCGTCATCACGCCACCAGGTTAGTCGCTGCCCGCCCGCAGCATCGTCCCGGCTCGCACGCCGGTGACCTCGCCGCCGTCGAAGGCGACCCGCCCGGCCACCAGCACCGCGTGCATCCCGGTGGCCAGCCGCCAGGGGTCTGAGAAGGTGGCGTTGTCGGTGAACGTGCGGGGATCGAAGACGGCGACGTCGGCCACCGACCCGGCGCGCAGGATGCCACGGTCGGACCAGCCGAGCCGGGAGGCCGGCAGGGAGGTCATCTTCCGCACCGCCTCGGGCAGGGTGAGCAGCCCCCGCTCGCGCACGTAATGGGAGATCACCCTGGGGAAGGTGCCGAAACTGCGCGGGTGCGGGCGTCCTCGACCCTGGTCCCGTAACACCCACCCGTCGCTGGCCACGGCCACCCGTGGGTGGGCCAGCACCCGGTCCACATCCTCATCGGACATGGAGTGCAGCACCACGCTGGCCCCGCCGTCGTGGGCGGCCAGGATCCGCAGCGTGGCCTCGGCGTCGTCCACGCCCTCGGACCGGGCGATCTGGGCCAGGCTCTGCCCGGCTGCGTCCTGGTAACGGCCCGGGCCGAGGTGGGCGATCATCACCCCGGAGGCCACGGTGGCCTGCCCCTGCCGCATCTCGGCGAGGATGCGCTCACGCGCCTCGGTGTCGGCCAGCCGGCGCAGCAGCGCAGCGGTACCGCCGTCCAGGGCCCAGGTGGGCAACCGGGTGGTCAAGGTGGTGGAGGAGGCGGTGTAGGGGTAGACGTCGGCGGCGACGTCCAGGCCGGCCTCGGCGGCCTCATCGATCAGCCCGAGTGCCTCAGCGGTACGCCCGTGGTGGCGCTCTCCAGCGGCCTTGAGGTGGGAGATCTGCAACCGCGCGCCACCAGCGGTGGCGAGCCGGATCGCCTCCTCGACGGCCTCGGTGAGTCGGGCACCCTCGTTGCGGATGTGGGTGGAGTACAACAGCCCATGCCGGCCCGCCGCGCTGACCAGGTACTGCAGTTCGCGTTCGTCGGAGTAGGTGCCCGGGGCATAGATCAGGCCGGTGGAGAACCCGTATACCCCCTGGGCCGCTGCGGTGGCGAGCAACTCACCCATGGCAGCCAGGTCGTCGTCGGAGGCGAGGCGTTGCTCCCCGCCCATGACGGCTTCCCGCAGGGCGTTGTGGCCCACCTGGGTCACCATGTTGATCGCCGGTCCTGCCGCGTCCACCGCGTCGGCGAACCCGCCGGGATCGGTCCACTCCCAGCCCAGTTCGGGTTCCAGGAAGGCCGAGGACGTACGCATCGCCTCCAGATCGGCCACCGGGAACGGGGAGAAGCCGCAGTTGCCGCCCACCAGGGTGGTCACGCCCTGTGGCAGTTGGGTGCTGGCCTGTGGGTGGCCCTGGATCCGGAAGTCGGCGTGGGAGTGCAGGTCGATGAAGCCCGGGGTGACGATCAGGCCGGTGGCGTCGATGACCTGCGCTCCGCGCAGGTCGGCCCGGCTGATCTCGGCGACCCGTCCCCCGCGCACTCCCAGGTTGGCGCGGATCGGTTCGGTGCGGTTCCGTCGAGGATGCTGCCCCCGTGGACGACGACGTCGTGGTCGGTCATGTAGTGAATCCTCCCGGTGCTGTGTCACCACAGCGGTATCGGTTGTGCCGGTTCAGTTGGCCGAGCCCCGCGCGGTTGCCACCACGGTTGCTGCCGCCCGGCCGACGATGTCATCGACGGGACCGGGACCGTCGTCGTCGATCACGTCCTGAAGGTCGCTGCCCAGGGCGGCGAAGGAGATCATCCGGTCGTCGAAGTCCAGCACCCCCACGTCGTGGCGGATGCCGATGATCTCCCCGGTCTTGTGCCGGCAGAGCACGTCCGGGCCCAGGCGGGCGGGCATGCGGGAGTTGAACTGCTGGCGCAACAGCATGTCCAGGGCCAGGGTGCGCAGGTGAGGTGGCAGCAGGTCGGCGCACAGCGCGTCCAGCAACAGGGCTTGGTCGGCGGCGGTGGTGGCGTTGCGGCCCGGCAGGTGGGTGTCCATCAGGGTGCGCTGGATCTGCGTGTCGTGCATGCCCCACCGGGCCAGGTGCTGGGCGATGCGGTCCAGGCCGAGCAGGCGGATCAGCATGTTGGTGGCCTCGTTGTCGCTCACCACGATCATCATCTCGGCCACTTCGGCCACGGTGAGTCGCTGCACCGAGGGCAGGTGCACCAGCACGCCGCTACCGCCCACGCGTTCCTCGGGTACCTCCAGCACCTGCTCGAGCGTGAGCTGGTCCTCGGCCACGTCCTGCAGCACCATCAGCAGCACGGCCACCTTGATGGTGCTCGCCGGGGTCGTCACCCGGTGGGCCTCGACCTGGGCGATCACCTGCCCGGCTTCCCGGACCGCGAAACTCCAGTGTCCCGGCGCCTCCCGGGCGATCGTGGTCAGGTGCTGCTGCAGTGCGTGCTGGTTCTTCTCCGGCCACGTCGTCATGTAGACCTCCTCCGGCCAGCCATCCTGTCGCATGAGTGGGCTCGAGGTTCCCGGGGCACGCGGGGCGGGGCCCACATGAGCCACGTCCTGCGACGGCGCGTGTGGGCACGCGCCCGTGCGACACAGCCGCGCCAACCTTGATCCATCGCAATCAAGGCCTGCGCCTTACTCACCATTCGGTGCAGTTCCACAGTTCCGGTTCGGCCGGCGGCCTCGCCAGCCCGGCACCGACCGCGACTTCCGCCCCACCCCGGCCGGGTACGTCCCGAACCCGCTGATGACGATGCCGCACCCATTACCTACTTCTCCTCGCCGGCCGAGCGACACCGTCCAGGCGCCCGGTTCAGATCAGCGGTCACCGTCGTCCGGAAACTCCCTTGCACCATCGTCCTAGTTGTGCGACCGTCCTACTTGTATATCTGTGCAACTAGAGACTCTGAGGGAGAGATCCATGCTCGATGCGCCACCCCACCTGGCCGGACGGCGCGAGTGGGCGGGCCTCGCCCTGCTCTCGGTACCAACGGTGCTGTTGGGACTCGATGTCACGGTGCTGTACCTGGTGGTGCCGAGCATGGTGGCGGCCTCGATCCCTCCACCACCCAGACGCTGTGGATCATGGATGCCTACGGGTTCTTCATCGCCGGGTTCCTCATCACCATGGGCACGCTCGGGGACCGGATCGGCAGACGGCGTCTGCTGATGATCGGGATGACAGCGTTCGCACTCGCCTCGATCTTCGCGGCCCTGGCCCCGAACGCCGAGTTGTTGATCCTGGCCCGGGCCCTGCTGGGCATCGCCGGCGCGACCCTGATGCCCTCGACGCTGTCGCTGATCTCGAACATGTTCGCCGATGCGCGTCAGCGCGCGCTGGCCATCGGGGTATGGGCCACGATGTTCGCGGTCGGGATGGCTGCCGGTCCGGTGGCCGGCGGCGCCATGGTGGACGCGCTCTGGTGGGGCGCGGCGTTCCTGCTCGCGGTTCCGGCCGCCGTCCTCGTCCTGCTCGGCGCCCGCAGGGTGCTACCCGAGTATGCCGACCCGGCTGCGGGGCGGCTGGACCTGGCCAGTGTCGCGCTCTCGCTCGCGCCATCCTTCCGGTGATCTACGCCGTCAAGCACACCGCCGTTCACGGCCCCGAGCTGAAGTCGGCGTTCCTCCTGGCGGTCGGTGTGATCAGCGGGACTGCGTTCGTTCGCCGCCAACGTGGTCTGCGCGCTCCCCTGCTCGACGTCAGCCTGTTCAGCAACCGATCCTTCTCCGCCGCCCTGGTGGTGCTCCTGGTCGGCCTGATCGGCGTCGGAGGAACCATGTACCTGGTGACCCAGTACCTGCAGTTGGTGCAGGGCCTCACACCTTTCGTGGCTGGCCTCTGGATGGGACCTCCCGCGCTGGCCATGTTCGCCGCTGCCATCGGCGCACCATTCGTCGCCAGGCGCCTCCGACCCGGGTCGGTGATGGCGCTCACGCTGGGCCTGTCCGTGATCGGATACGTGCTGCTCACTATCGTCGGCAGCGGCGACGGAGCGTGGGTGGTGGTCGCATTCGCGTTCGTCTACTTGGGCCTGGGCGCCATCAGCGCGCTCGGCACGGACGTGGTCGTCGGTTCTGCCCCGGCCTCGAAGTCCGGCTCGGCAGCGGCGATGTCGGAAACCGTCATGGAACTCGGGATCGCCGTCGGCGTCGCCCTGCTGGGCAGCCTCACCACAGCACTCTACGCCGCGAGAATGACCGCGCCGCCCGGGACCGCACCGCAGGTCACCGACGGCCTCACCGGCAGCCTCCCGGAGGCACTGGCCCTTGCCGACGAACTCTCGGCCGATGTCCTTGTCCGCGCGCAGGAGACGTTCACGAGCGCGATGAACGTCGCGGCCGCCACGGCGGGATCAGCGATCATCCTCGCGACCCTCCTCTGCCTGGTGGCGCTCCGGCACCTCCCCCCGCTCGGCCAGGAGCAACGTGTCGAGGCCGATCAGCGGTGAGATGCCACTACCCTGTAGACCAGAGGTGAGGTGCATGGGAGCGGACGAGGAACGCCACATCGATGGACGGCTTGCCCGGGGCAGCAAGCGCCGCGCCCAGATCATCGAGGCGACCCTAGCCGTCGTCACTCGTGACGGCGCGTCGGGGGTCACCCACCGCACCGTCGCCGCGCAGGCGGACATCACCACCAGCCTCATCACCTACTACTTCGTCACCCTGGATGACCTGCTCGTTGCGGCCCTGGCCAGCGTCGCCGACACCTATACCGAGCACATCCGCGCCATCATCGATGGCCCGGGCGACAACCTCCACGGCCTGGCCCAGTTGATCGCCGACTCCGCCGGTCCGGGTCGTGACCGGGCATTGGCCGAGCGGGAACTGGCCACCATGGCGGCCCGCCGGCCCGCACTTGCCGAAGTGTCACGCCGGTGGCGCGAGAACGTCGCCGAACTCGGCGCCACCCTCACCGAGGATCCCGAGGCGATCGCCGCCCTCGTGGCCACCTCGGACGGCCTGTGCACGGCCGTCCTCATCGACAACGTCCCAGCCGATCCCGAGTACATCCACCGGCTGTTGCGCCGGGCACTGAACCCGGCGCGGGCGACGGCGGCGGGGTGAACCCCATCGCCCCGACAGCCGGTCGATCTAGGCGTTGACTTCGGTCAGCGTGCCGTCGGTGACCGAGTAGACGAACCCGCGGACCCGGTCCTTGTGTGGCACGAACGGGTTGGCGGCGATGCGGGCCAGGGACTGACGCACGTCGTCGGCAGGGTCCCGGAAGGATTCCGGTGCCCATGGCGGCCGGATGCCGGTGTCGGCCTCGATCTGAGCTTTGAACTCATCGTCGGTGAACGTGAGCATCCCGCAGTCGGTGTGATGGATGAGGATGACCTCCCGCGTGCCGAGCAGGCGCTGGCTGATCGCGAGGGAACGGACCTCGTCCTCGGTGATGACCCCGCCGGCATTGCGGATCACGTGGGCGTCCCCTTCCTCCAGGCCGAGCAGGCCGTAGGGATTCAGCCGGGCGTCCATGCAGGCAACGACGGCGACCTGACGCCCTGGCGGCATCGGCAGGTCACCCTTGTCGAACGTTGCGGCATAGCCTCCGCGTTGCGGAGCAGGTCGTCGGTGACAGTCATGCCTCGGTCCTTTCGCGTCCGTGGGTCGACATCGGTGGTCAGCGCCTCCTCAGCCATTTTTCACCCGCGGTGACGTCGCGGGTCGTCACCCGCCCAGGAGTCTCGCGTACCGGGACGCGGCGAGCACCTCAACACCGAGGAGTCCCCCTGCCGTACACCTACCGTATCGCGCGAGGGGGGCCTTGCCGCAAGACCCCCTCCGTGCCGCAGAATGCGGGGTCCCGAGCCGAGCCCATGCCCCTGTGACCTGTGGAGTTGACGCGTGCCCACCACCCGGACCGACATCTTCGACCTTTCCGAATCCAGGACCGCCAAGGCCGATCCCGCCCTCATCGGCACCGACCAGACGCGGTTGCGGATCATCGCGGAACGCCTGAGCGAGCAGGTCACCGCCACCTCCGACCAACTCGCGACCGAGCGTAGGTCCCCCGGCGGTGGTGGCCAAGCGGCGTTGGAGCGCGATCAGCGGGTGCACCGGCTAACCACCCGACTCAGGCTCCTGCACCGGTACGGGATGGACCTGTGCCTGGGCCGGATGGTGCGCGCTGGCGATACCGGTCCGGTCTACATCGGCCGCATCGGCCTGACCGACCAGAGTGGCGAGGTCCTGATGGTCGACTGGCGCGCACCGGCGGCAGAACCGTTCTTCGCCGCCACCCACGCCAACCCGATGGGGCTGACGAGCCGGCGGCGCTACCGCTGGAGTGCGGGGAGGATCACCGACTACTGGGATGAGGTCTTCGCTCCCGGTGCGCTGCAGGGGCACGCGGCCCTGGATGATCAGTCGGCCTTCATCGCCAGCCTGGGGACGAGCCGCACCGGAGCGATGCCCGATGTGCTCAGCACGATCCAGGGCGACCAGGACGCGATCATCCGGGCCGGATCGCGCGGCCCGCTCGTGGTCGACGGAGGACCCGGCACCGGGAAGACGGTGGTGGCTCTGCACCGGGCGGCCTACCTGCTCTATTCCGACCCCCGGCTGGGCGTTGGTAGTGGCGGAGTGCTGGTGGTCGGCCCGCACCAGCCCTACCTGTCCTACGTCGCCGATGTGCTGCCCAGCCTCGGGGAGGAGGGTGTGCTCACCTGCACGCTGACCGACCTCGCCGGTGCGCGCGAACACACCCCGGCAGAGAGCGACCCGGTGGTGGCCGGCCTGAAGGCCTCGGGGCAGATGGCCGGGGCGATCGAGAAGGCGGTGGCCTTCTACGAGCAGCCCCCCACCGAGTCGCTGGAGGTGTCGACCTCGTGGGCCGACGTCCAGGTGACCGATGTCGACTGGGCGGAGGCCTTTGCTGCGCCGGATCCGGGCACCCCGCACAATGAGGCCCGCGAACACGTGTGGGACGCGCTGGTGCAGTTCCTGATCGATCAGCACGATAGTGAGGTGCCCACGGACCTGGTACGCCGGGAGGTGTCCCGGGATACCGAACTGACCGCCACGCTGAATCACGCGTGGCCGCTGCTCGGTGCCTCGGACCTGATCGGCGATCTCTGGTCGGTTCCGGCTTACCTACGCTTGTGTGCCCCGTGGCTCGCTCCAGAGCAGATTCGCGCGCTCCAGCGCCAGGACCCGCACGCCTGGACCCAGTCCGATCTGCCGTTGCTGGATGCGGCGCGGCACCGGCTCGGTGAGGCAGGTGATGCTCGACGCCGGCGGCGACAGTCAGCGGCCGCCCAGGCGGAACGTGACCAGATGGATGCCGTCGTGACCGAACTCATCGCCGCCGATCACGACGGCGAGAGTGTGATGACGATGCTGCACGGGGAGGACCTGCGCGACGCGTTGGTCCAGGACGCGGCCGATGGCGTCGCCGGTGCAGACCGGCTCGCCGGACCGTTCGCACACATCGTGGTCGATGAGGCGCAGGAGTTGACCGAGGCCCAGTGGCAGATGCTGCTTCGCCGGTGCCCCTCACGTAGTTTCACCATCGCGGGCGACCGTGCCCAAGCCAGGGACGGGTTCACCGAGTCGTGGTCCCAGCGCCTGCACCGCGCGGGCTTGGGTGAGGCCAGGATCGCGACGTTGAGACTCAACTACCGCACCCCGGTCGAGGTGATGTCCTATGCCGAGCCGGTGATCCGGGAGGTGCTTCCCGATGCCAATGTGCCCCGCTCGGTGCGCAGCAACGGTCTGCCGGTGCGGCACGGACATACCTCGGAACTACAGGCGATCCTGCAGGAGTGGGCCGCCGCTCACGCCGAGGGGGTCGGATGCGTCATCAGCACACGTCCCCCTTCCCCTCCCCTGCCCCGCAGGGTGCAGTCCGTGACTCCCGAGTTGGCCAAAGGCCTCGAGTTCGACCTGGTGGTGCTGATCAACCCCGAGGGGTTCGGCATCGGCGTGCAGGGCGGGGTGGACCGCTATGTCGCGATGACCCGCGCGACCCAGCAACTGGTCGTTCTCACCGACTCCGCAGCCTGACCCGGCGTAAGCACCTCAGGCCGCGGCGGCGGCCAGGCGAGCGGGGGTGTCGTCGTCGAACTCGGCGAAGAACTGCCCGACCCGCTCGGTGAGTTCGTTCATGCCGTCGCAGGCGAACAGGATTGGTTGGTACTTGCTGATGTCGTAGTCCAGCGTGGCCATCAGATGGAAGTCGAGCGGGCGCACATCCGCGCCGCGGAATTCCTCGATCTCCCCGTAGGAGGACAACAGGCCGGCTCCGTAGCAGCGCAGTTCGCCGTCTTCGTACATGACCCCGAACTCGATGGTGAACCAGAACACGTCGGCAACGTACTGCAGCCCATTCTCGGTCTCACACCGCCGGGCCGCCTCTCCGGCCAGGCGCTTGACCTCGGCAACCTGCGGGGAGGCGAGCAGGTTCCCGTGGCCGACGACCTCGTGGATGATGTCCGGTTCGGGTGTGTACAACGGTTGGGAGGAGTGCCGGAGGTACTGGGTGGAGTGAAACACCCGATCCGCCAGGGACCCGTAGAAGACGTCCAGGGGCACCAGCCCGGCGGCCGGATGCAGCCGGAAGCCGGTGAGCCGCTCCAGGCCGGCTGAGACCTCGTCCAACTGCGGCACCCGGTCGGTGGGTAGCCCCAGCGCTTCCTTTCCCTCCAGGAAGGCCCGCACTGCGAGGCGTTCATGCTTGGGTGCCAGCTCCGCGCAGACCCGGGCCCAGATCTGGTTCTCCTCATCGGTGTAGTCCACCTGTGGGATCGGCATCCCGGGCTGCCAGGTCATCACCGGGGCAGCGATCTCATTACGACGACGGCGGTACTCCGGATCGTTCACGCCGGGGTGGTTATCGGCCAGGTGCACCTGGACACCGTTCTCATCGGTGGTCACGGGGGCGTAGAGCTGTGCTTCTTCGAACATGTCGCCGTTGTACCCCGATGTGATGTGAAGCACCACCAGATCTTGCGTAAAGTATCGAAAGTGGGAACACGTGTACCCATCGATGAGGTGGATCGACAGATCCTTACATCGCTGCGCCTGGACGGTCGCCGCACCTTCACCGACCTGGGCCGGGAGTTGGGGCTGTCCACGCCTACGGTCAAACGTCGGGTGGACCGGCTCGAGGCGCGCGGGGTGATCCGCGGATATGCGGCGGTGGTGGATTCCACGATCAGCGGTCAGGGTATCGAGGCGATCGTGGAGGTCTACTGCGCCGAGCGCACCGCTCCCCGGGACGTGCTGGCCGCTGTGCAGCACCTGCCAGAGGTGCTCAGCGCCGTGACCGTCTCCGGTGATCCCGACGCGGTGCTGCGCGTCCAGGTCGACGGCGTCCGGCACCTGGAGCGGGTGGTGGAGAACCTGCGCCGCCACGAGATGGTGATCCGCACCCGCACGATGGTGATCCTGTCGGTGTTGGTCGACCGGCCCACGGGTCTGAACGGGTCCTGACCCGGCCGAGCCCACCGGCTCCCGAAGGGGGCAGCCACGAATTTGCTGATGAGACCCCTGGTCCGGGAGGTTCCCGCTAGCATCGGAACCGGGAAGGCGGACCAGGATTCGGTCGGACCCTGCAGGCGAAGGCGAGGTGCAGGTGGTGGCCATGGGTGCCATGCTTGAACGCGACGCCGCCCTACGCGCACTGCGCAGGACCGTCGACGTCGCCGCCGACGGTCGTGGATCGGTGGCCATCGTGGCCGGTGAACTCGGCATGGGCAAGACGATGCTCGTGTCGAGTTTCGCGCCCACGACCGATGCCGAGGTCTACTGGGGCACTTGTGATGATCTGTCCACATCCCGACCATTCGGGCCGTTCTGGGATATCGCCGCGCAGGCGCCGTGGGGTTTACAGTCCATGCTCGACGCCGGCGACCCTCCGTATCGACTGCACACCCGGGTTCTGGAGGAGCTGGCCGCCGCCGAGCGACCGACGGTGATCGTGATCGAGGACATCCACTGGGCGGACGACGCCACCATCGATGCCATCACCGTCCTCGGGCGCCGCATCGCCGACCTGCCCGCTGTGCTCGTGCTGACATTGCGATCCGGAGAGGCAGCCCCCGACCACCCGGTGCAGTCGGCGTTGGGCGTGCTGCACCGTGTCGCCGCGGTGCGTGTGGAACTGCCCCCGTTGTCACGTGCCGCCGTGGCCAGGCTCAGCGGCGAGGAGAACGCCGACTGGGTCTATGACGTGACCGGCGGAAACCCCTTCTTCGTCACAGAGTTGGTCGCTGACCTTCCCGGTGATCTGCCGCAGTCGGTCACGAGTGCGATCCTGGGGCGCTGTGCCCGGCTCGATCCGTCTTCACGCCATCTGGTTGAACTGGTCTCGGTTGCGCCGACACGTCTTCCTATCGCCGCCCTCGACGCCGCCCTGCCGGAGTGGACGGCAGCAGCGGAGGCGCCCGAACGTCTTCGGCTGTTGACCCTCGAGCCGACGCACGTGCGTTTCCGGCACGAACTCATCCGTCGCGCGGTCCACTCGAGCCTGACCGCCACCCGCCGACGTCACCTGCACGCGCAGGTCCTGGAAGCGCTGCTGGCCACCGGAGGCGCCGCAGCCGACATCGTTCACCATGCAGAGGCAGCCGGGAGCACCCACGCGGCTGCCTCGCATGCCCTGGCCGCGGCGCGCGAGGCGACCGCACTGGAATCACATCGCGAGGCGTTCGAGTACTACCGCCGCGCCGCTGAGTTCGCCCACGAGTTCCCCATCGGTGACCGGGCCGGCCTGTACGAGGCGTACGCCGAGGAGGCATGTCACGTCGGAGACCTGAGCGAAGCATTCAACGCCTCGGACCGTGCGATCGCGTTGCACCGCGAACACGGCGACGTGCGTGGGGTCGGGCGGTGCAAGACCGCCCGGGCCCGCTTCAACTGGTTGGCGGGTGACAGCCGTGCGGCCTGGGAACAAGCCCAGGGCGCAATCGCGGTGCTCGAGCCGCTCGGCGCCACCACCGAACTGGCCTCCGCGCACAGTCAACTGTGCGACCTGGCCACGCGCTCCGGGAACTCCGAGCAGACGCAACGGAGCGGCCACCGCGCCGTGCGACTGGCGAGGCCGAGGAACTGGGCAACGAGGACGCCAGATGGCGCGCGCTGGTCGCGATGGCGGCGATGGGTATGCAACTCAACCCAGCCGAGGCGGGCACCCTGCACGGTGTGATCGACGGTGCGCGCCGGGCCGGAGCGCACGACACGGTCATGAACGGCCTGGTTGCGCTCGCCTTCTTCAATCTGTGCTGGGTACAACCTGAGGCGGCGCTGCGGAGTATCACCCAGGGCCTAGCCCTGGTGGAGGAGCGTCAGCGCGACGTCTTCAAGGACCACTTCGAGACCCTGCTCGCCTGGCTGAAGGCACGATCGGGCTACTTCGATGAAGCCCGGGCACTGGCCGAGCGTGTGATCGGGCGACGGGCCAGCAGTACGATCGCAGGCCTGCAGGCCCAGACCGTACTCGCCGAGGTAGCCGTCCGTCGCGGCGACGATGACGCAGCCGCACGCCTGAGCGACCTGATCGCCCTCGTAAACGAAGCAGGCGAACCCAAGTTGTCGGGTCCGGTCCTCGAACTCGAGATCGAGTGGGCCCTCACCCACAGTCGCCATCCCCCGGTGGGCAGGACCGAACAGGTCCTGGCAACGATCGCCAAGGAAGGTGCAGAAGGAGGTTTCCTCGGCGCTCGCCTCGCCGCCTGGGCCACGATCGTGGGGGTGCCTATTGTGTTTCGCGGGGTCGCGCCCCGGCCACACGCCGCCATGATCCGGCGAGCGTGGCCCGAGGCCGCCCAGGCATTCGAGGCGCGCGGCTGGCGCTATGACCAGGCCTTGCTGCTCTCCATGTGCGATGACGAAGCCGAGTTGGCTACCGCGGTGCGCATCACGCAGAGGTTGGGTGCGAAACCGCTGGAGGCGCACCTGCGCCGCAAGATGCGTGCCCACGGCATGACCGTGCGGCGTGGCCCGATTCGTTCCACGCGCGCCAATCCAGCAGGACTGACCGAGCGGCAGGCCGAGGTGCTGGCGCTGCTGGCACAGAATTTGACCAACGCCGAGATCGGTGCCCGACTGGCGCGGTGTCACAACGGACCATCGAGCACCACGTGGCTGCCATCCTGACCGGACTCGCCGTCGACAACCGACGCGCGGCCGTACGCCGCGCGATCGACCTAGGGGTGTTGAGCCCTTCGCCTGAGTAGTCCGCGCACAGCAGGTCCCGAGATATGGGTGGGGCCGCCCGGAGAAATAGGGGCGAGGCACCGATGCGCGGTCACGGTGGACTTCGTAGCGTCGGGTGCCCACACACTCGCGGAGGGAGCCACACGTGACTACCACGACCGACAATGGCATCGACGTCGAGCGCCTCGTCGCCACGATCGATGCGATCAAGGAAGACCCCGGATTGGCCACGTTCACGTTCCGGGCACGGAGCAACTGGGAGGAGGGCACCCACAACATCGGAGAGATCTCCACGTTCACCCACGCAGGGGAGACCGACGAGAGCCGCTCGGCGTCGTTCGTGCTGCACGGTGACGAGCCACCGGTCCTGCTCGGCTCCAACAAGGGGGCCAACGCGGTCGAACTGCTTCTGCAGGCCCTCGCCTTCTGTTACGCCGTCGGATACGTCGCGAACGCGGCAGCCCAAGGTATCCACATCACCCGGATGGAGTACGAGGTGGAAGGCGAACTGGACGTGCGGCCCTTCCTCGGTCTCGAGGGCGCCCGGCCCGGATTCACCGCGATCCGTGCGCATGGCCGGGTGTCGAGCCCCAATGCCAGCGAGGAGCAACTGCAAGGGCTGTGCCAGTACGTACAGGACACCTCGCCGGTGCGCGACTGCCTCGCCAACGCCGTCCCGGTCGAGACCACCCTCGACGTCATCTGAGGAGCGGACATGAGCACTATTCGCCAAGCGCGCATCGACGTCGATGAGTTGACCACCCGGGTACAGGCGATGTACCGGTCGGTGGCCCAGGATCCCGACTCCGAGTTCCATTTCGAACTAGGTCGGCAACTCGCGGACCGGCTGGGGTATCCGGCCGAGACTCTCGATCAAGTTCCCACAGGGGCGGGGCGGTCGAGTCGTTCGCCGGCGTTGGGTACTTCTTCTCCCTCGCCGATCTCGGTGAAGGAGAATCGGTCATCGACCTGGGATCGGGGTCGGGGATGGACTCCTTCTTCGCTGCCGTGCAGGTCGGCCCAGGCGGACAGGTCGTCGGCGTCGACATGACACCCGAGCAACTGGACAAGGCCGAGCGACTGCGAGCGGCTGCGGGATTCGGCCAGGTCACCTTCCACTCCGGAAGGATCGAGCAAGTGCCGTACGGAGACGGCAGTTTCGATGCGGTCATCTCCAACGGCGTGATCAACCTTGCGCCGGACAAGCCACGGGTCTTCGCCGAGGCCGCCCGCGTACTCCGACCCGGGGGCCGCTTGGCCGTGGCGGACATCGTCACCGAAACCACGCTGACCGATGCCATAGTCGACGACGTCGAACTGTGGGCTTCGTGTATCGGTGGCGCCCCCCAGCAGGATGCCTACCTCGCCGCCATTGAGGACGCAGGCCTGCGGGTCGAGATGGTCACGACCAACCCGTACCGGTTCCTGTCCGACCAGGCACGTGGCGCGAGCGACCGGTTCGGCGTCAAGAGCGTCTGTGTCCTGGCCCGTCAACCCGAATAGCTCCAGCCCGGCATCCGGTGCGACGCGGGGGTCACCGCAGTGGCCCCGCGTCAGGTGACGCCTCGCCCCCGGCCTCGTCCGTACGCTGGGCTCTATTGAGCGCGGCAACCCGGGCGACGGCCAGGGCGATTCCGGTACCGGTGGCCACGGTGAGCCAGGCGACGAGCTCGGGCATGGCCGGGACCAGTAGGCGCAGGGGAAACACACGCCCGCTAGCGCCACTGATCAGCAAGGGCAACGCCGCCAGGAGCAGCGCCGGGATGAGCAACCGGAGGATGCCGAGCCAGCGCAGCCACCTCGGATCCCGGGCGCGACGATGCGCCCACCGGTCCCGACGACGGATGCTGCGAACTCGCAGTAGCAGGCCGATGATCATCCCCACCGCAACGAGTCCGATCAACCGCCAGTGGGTCTCTACGTGGGTTGGTCGCGGTTCGCCGACCAGGAGGGCGAGGAGACCCTCCTTGATACGCGTGACGTCACCGAAGGCATGGTTGGCGTTGGCGAGCAGAACAATGCCGTGTCCAGTCTCGGGCAGCATCACCTGCTCCGCATAGAACGTCATGAAGACGCCGGTGTGTTCCAGCGCCGGCTCCGCGCCGAAGGCGGTGGTCTCCCAGCCCATCGCATAGGTGGAATCCACGTACGAGGGGGGACTGTGCGCGAGTTGGAGGCTGTCGGCTGCCAGAACGCGTGGGCCATGGGCGGCGCCCGCATTGCCATGCACCGGCAGCCACCGGGCGAGGTCAGCAGCGGTCGTGACGATTCCGCCGGACCCTGCCACGTACCCGTCCGGTTCGGCACGGGGCACGGCCGCCCCGAACAGGACGACGTGACCGTGCGCGAGGCTCGGCGTCGCCGATACCGCGTCCTCGGCCCGGGTGAGGCTCACCGTGTCGACCATCCCCAGCGGTGTGAAGATCTCGCGCTCCAGATAGGAATCGAAATCCTCCCCGCTGGCCACTTCGACCAGCCGGGCGAGGACGTCGTAGTTGGGGTTGAAGTAGGAGAAGGTCTCCCCCGGACCCGTGCTGAGCCTGGCATCGGACATATCGGCGACTCGTTCGGCAGGACTGTACTGATCGAGCCGCCACAATCCCGGAAATCCCGGGTCGCTCAGGCCGCTGGTGTGGTGCAGCAGGTGGCGGACGGTGATCCTTCCTGCAGCCGAGTCATCGGCGAGAGTGAAGTCCGGCAGGTAGCGACGCACCGGCTCGTCCAGATCCACCGCGCCCCGCTCTACCTGCTGGAGCACGGCTACCGCCGTGAACGCCTTGCTGAGCGACGCCACGCGCATCGGCGTGTCCGCCGTCATCGGCCGGCCCCCGCCGGCGGTGCCGTATCCGCCGAGGTGCACCACGTCCTCTCCCTGGGTGACCGCCACCGCCAGACCGGGCAGCGGGCTCCGGTCCACCTGGTCCTGAAGGTAGGCATCGACTTCGGGAGAGATCGACTGCGCAACGGCGGACGTGGGCGATGACACGCCCGCGGGCGCCGCCACCACGAGTGCGACCACGAACAGGATTGCGCCGGGCGGTCGCCGGCGACCGCCCGGGCAGCGGCTCATCCGCTCATCGTCGCTCATCCGCTCATCGTCGGTCGTGCGCCCGACGGCGGTCCCGCGGTGGGCAGCGGGACTTGGGTGGGCCCAGAGGGACTCGAACCCCCGACGCCCGCGGTGTAAACGCGGTGCTCTAACCAACTGAGCTATGGGCCCTGGCAGACCAAGGTTACCGCTACTCGCCCGCACCGGTGATCTCGACCTTGCCCGCCAGCAGTGCTTCCACGTCCACCCCTGCCTCGCGCAGCATCGGCAGCAGGACGGACTCCTCCTTCTCCATCCGCAGTGCAAACAGCAGCACCAGGCTGCGGGCCGCGAGCGCAGCCTGCAGTCCGGTTCCCGCCCGCTCCATATGCTCGATCAGGGCCAGGATCGCCTTGTGGTCCAGATCCAGGGCGGCGACCAACGCATGGGCTCCGACGCCGCGGGCAGTCCCGTGCAGTACGGTCTGCTCCGCCTCCATGTGGCCGGCCACCTCTCCGCGCAGGTAGCGAACAAAGGCATCACGTGCACCGGTGAAGTCCGCACCGGTCGAGACCGTGCGAATGAGTTCGGCCTCCAGGATCGTCAGTTCGGCCCACAACTCGCTGTGGTGCTCATGGGCAGCATCGGTCATCGTGCCCAGAACCTGATCGGCATCCGGGATGGGGTCAGACACTGTCATCGCCTCCTCGGTCTCGGCTGGTATCGCTCACCTATTCTGACAACTGGGGTTGTATTAATGCTAGAGGGGCCGCGTCGAACCGGGCTCAGGTGCGCCGGTTCACCTTCGGCTCCGGTAGCGGCGGCTCATGTTCGGAACCCTCCCGCTCCAGCAGTTCCAGGGCCTCGGCAATCGCCCGGTCGAGTTGCGGATCGGTGTCACCGAAGAAGTCGCCCGGAGTGTGTTCGACCTCGATATCGGGGTCCACACCGTGGTTCTCCATGCCCCAGCCCTTGCCCTTCATCCAGGTCGCATACCGGGGCTGCGTGACGGTGGTGCCATCGACCAGGTCGAAGCGGCCATCGATGCCGACCACTCCGCCCCAGGTGCGCATCCCGACCACCGGCCCGATACCCATCGCCTGGGCCGCGGCGTTGACGATGTCGCCATCCGATCCGGAGTGCTCATTGGCCACCAGCACCACCGGGCCCCGGGGTGCGTGCGCCGGGTAGGTGCTCGCCTTGGCATAGTGACGGCCAGTACCCCAGGAGACCACCTTGGCGGCCAGCCGGGCCACCACCAGTTGGCTGGTGTGCCCGCCACGGTTGTACCGCACATCGGCGATCAGGGCCTCGGCTCGGCTGGCAATCCGCAGGTCACGGTGCAGTTGCGCCCATCCGTAACTCATCATGTCCGGCACGTGTAGGTAGCCGAGGCGCCCGTCGGTGTGTTCGGCCACATATTCGCGCCTGGACCGGACCCAATCCTGGTAGCGCAGTACCTCCTCATCGCCCAGGGGCACCACCACGACCCGTCGGTCCGAGCCGTCGCGCCGCAGGATCAACTCCACCGGCTTGTCCGCCGCCCCGACCAGGCCGTGCGCCGGCCCGGCCCGGCGGTCCACCGGTCGACCGTCCACCGCCACGATCACATCACCTGCGCGGGCATCGACCCCGGCTGCCCGCAGGGGTGAGCGCGCCTCGGGCTCACTGGACTCTCCGGGCAGGACCCGGTCGATCCGCCAGCCATCCGCGGCCGGGGACAGGTCGGCGCCGAGCAGTCCCAGTTTGCGCTCCTGCGCTCCGGGCGGCTCGGTGGGCATGACGTAGGCGTGGGAGGTGTTGAGTTCGCCCACCGTCTCCCAGAGCAGGTCCACCAGGTCATCATGGCTGCGCAGCCGGTCCACCAGGGGCCGGTACCGCGCGACCACACCGGCCCAGTCCACCCCGTCCATGTCCGCGCGCCAGAAGTGATCGCGCATCAACCGGGCGTTCTCATCGAACATCTGCTGCCACTCGGCCGCCGGGTCCACCTGCCACCGCAGTCGCTTCAGATCGACGCTGACCTTGGCCTGATCATCCTCCTCCTCCACCTTCCGGTCCGCGGGCACCACGGTGACCTCGTCCTTGTGCCGCACCACCAGGCGCTCACCGTCACCGGAGACGGCGTAGGAGTCCACCTTGTCCACGATGGTGGTGACCTTGCGGGTCTCGAAGGTCCACAGTTGCAGGGTGTCGGCAGCCGGCTCACCGGCCACCCCGGCACGGCGGCTACCCAGCACGCCAGCTTCCCCGGCCACGCTGATCCACACCACTCCGCCCTTGACGGCGCGCAGGTCCTTGTAGGTTCCCGAGGGCACCGGGAACGGGGTGATCCGCTCCTCGGCCCCGGCGGCGTCGAGGTCCGGGCTGGCTGCGGCGGGACCGACGCCCCGGTGACCTGCTCACGAGGGCCGGCTGCGCCGTCGTCGGCCTTCGTGCCCGCTCCCCCGGAACCGTCCCGCCCAGTCGCACCGGCCTGACCGGCCTTGGAGATGCGCCAGCCGTCGGCGCTCGGGCCGAACGGCGCCGGCTCGGTGGCCGCCAGGGGAATCAACCACGGCCGGGTGGAGCCGGTGAAGGACAGCGCGAACTCGTGGTTGTCATAGGCCGGGTCGAAGGTCCGGTCGGACAGGAACACCACGTACTTGCCGTCATCGCTGAAGACCGGGCTGTGATCGTGGAACCGGCCCGAGGTCAGCGCGTGCACCTGCCCGTCGCCGTGCAGGTCGACCAGGCGCAGCGCGTGCAGGCTGGCCTCATCGGCGGTGGGTACGGTCCACATCAGGTAGCGCCCGTCCGGGGAGAAGGTGGGCGAGGTGGCCTCGCCCTGCTCCGATCGCCCCACGTCGCGCACCGAGGCATCGGCGAGCGTGACCAGCCGGATCGCGCCGTCGTGGGAGATGACGGCGACGCGCTGCCCGTCCGGATCACTGGCCAGGTGCAGGACACGGCCCAGTTGCCCGGCGGCCAGACGTTGCGGGTCGGTGGTGCCGGTGAGGTCGCGAACCTCCAGGCAGTCCTCCCCCGTCGCGTCGCTGGCCATCACCGCCTTGCCGCTACCGCCCAGCAGTATCGGTTCACGCACGCGCACTCCCGCATCGGCGGCGATCGCCCGGGCCGGCCCCTCCCGGTGGCTTAGCCAGAAGGCGTTGCCCCGCCAGGCCACCAGGGAGGCGTCCCCGCCATGGTCGGGCACCAAGGCGTCGAGGTTCTTGGTGGGCTCGGCATCGAACGCCACCGGCGCTGCGCCCGGCAGCGCCAGGTTCACCCTGACCGGGTCACGATCCAGATCATCCAGTAGCCACACATCGCCCCGGCTGGACCACACAATGGAGGCGCCATCGGTGGCGGCGTCGCGCACGTAGCCCTCATCAGTCCCCTGATGGGTGATCTGGCGCGGTCGCCCCTGCCCGGGAGTATCCCAGGCCCACAGGTTCGCCTGCTCGTGGGCGGCATCGGGGAAGGTCGCGGCCATGTCGGAGACGAACAGCAACGTCTCGCCCCGCCACATCGGATCGGTCAGTGGCGCGGTCTCATCGGGCAGCAGACGGCGCCACTGCCCATCGCCGGTATCCAGCCACAGCCGGGCGGCGGTGCCGCCACGATAGCGCTTCCAGTGCGCGGCCGGACGACCGGCGGGGGTGCTGATCACCGCGGCACCGTCCGGGCGCAGCGCCACTGCCCCGGCCGGACCGTACCGCAGGCGCTCCACCCCGCCGTCCAGGTCCACCGCCTTGACCACCAGGTGGCGCATGTTCGCCTCACCGGCGTTGGAGGCCACCAGCACCCTGTCCTCACCGGTCCAGCCGAGCACCATGGTGTTGCTGCCGCCCCACCAGGTGAGCCGGCGTGCGCTGCCCCCGGCCAGGTCGATGACCATGACCTCCGGGTGCCCGTCCCGGTGGGAGACGAAGGCGATGTGGGACCCGTCCGGGGAGAACCGCGGCCGGCTCACCGGCACCCGGTCATTGGTCAGGCGCCAGGCCCGGCCACCACTGATACCACCCAGCCAGACATCGTCGGCAGCGACGAAGGTCAGTGAGTCGTGATGGACATGAGGGAATCTCAGATATGCCGAACCCATACCGTCAACGTAACCGCCTCCACGGGCCGTTGTCGCCGGCTTTACTGCATCGCGGGATAGCGCCACGAGTCGCCCCGCGGCATTGGACCTGTGGCATTGGACCCGCCGGGCTCAATCCGTTGCGCTCGGTTCCTGCTTCCGGGACGAGTGCGTCCCGCGCCACTGTCCCCGCTCGATCAGCACATCCTTGAGCACCTCGGGCCGGTCGGTGATGATCGCATCCACCCCGAGGTCCAGCAACGAATGCATGGTGGGTGCCTCATCGATCGTCCAGGCGTGTACCTGCAGGTTTCTGTCGCTTGGCCGCCCGCACCGTGCGGGGGGTCAGCACCCGCCTGCCCCGGTAGCGGATCGGTACCTGCAGGCAGAGCGCGCCGGAGCGGGCAGCCCTGGTGGCCGCCGGACCGACCCCGTAACCGATGCCCATCGACTCCCTCGGTGAGGTTGAGGTGGCCAGGTGGGGGCGCTCGCGCCGCACCAGGTTCAGCCGGGTGCTGCTGAAGGAGCCGATGAGGACGCGGTGGTAGGCCTGGAACTCATCGAGCACGCCGAGCATCGGCTCGAGCACGTCATCGGTCTTGACGTCGATGTTGAACCGGGTGTCCGGGAATGCCTCCAGCACCTCCGCGAGGGAGGGGATCGACTCCCCACCGAGCGTGCGCAGCGAGCGGATCTGCTCGCCGGACAACTCTCCGAACAGGCGCTCCTGCCCGACCACTCGCACCAGGTCGTCGTCGTGGAAGCAGAACGCCTCGCCGTCGGCGCTGGCGCGCACGTCGGTCTCGAGGTGTCGTAGCCCAGTTCCACCGCGTTGGCGAAAGCCTTGATCGTGTTCTCGTTGCCGGCATTCGGCGCATACCCGGCACCGCCCCGGTGGGCCATCGCCAGCGGTGGGTGGTCCAGGTACCGCCCACCGACCGGGGCAACCTGCCTCTGGCGGGGAGTCAACGGACGACGACGGCGCGGGGCGGCCGCGCTCACGGCTCCTCCACCCGGGCCGCGGCCAGGGCGCGCACGGCGTCGACGTGCTCAGTGAGGGAGCGGGTGCGGCCCGGGGGGCTCAGCGTGCTCCAGGCGATCGCACCACCGGCGTCGATCAACACACTCCCCCGCCCGGCGTGACCGGCCTCGTCGTCGAACGCGCCGTAGGCCTCGGCCACCTGGCCGTGCGGCCAGAAGTCCGAGAGCAGGGTGAGTCCGAAGCCCTCCTGGTCCCCCCACGCCCGCAGGCTGTGTAGGGGATCGCAGGAGATGGCCACCACCGCGGCGTCCAGTGCGGCGAAAGGTGTCCAGCTGCTCGTTCAGGCCGGTCAGTTCCTGGTGGCACAACCGGGAGAAGGCGAACGGGAAGAACACCAGCAGCACCGGGGCGCCGCGCAGAGCGGACAACTGCACCGGCGTGCCGTGGGTGTCCGGAAGTGTGAAGTCAGGGGCGACCCGGCCCGGAGCGGCGAGGTCGAAAGGATGAATCGTGGTCTTGGTCCTACTCACCACGGCACCATCTCACGATCAGCGGCCCCGGCTGCGCGTCACCAGCCGCATCCCGGTCCAGTCCGGCGCTGCCGAGATGGCACTGGTGGCGTGCAGCCCCGCGGTGGAGGCAGCCTCCTCCACGTCTGCCGGGGCCACGTGCCCGTCCCGGCCGGGCTTGGGTACCAGGACCCAGATCAGGGCCCCGTCCTCCAGGGTGGTCATCGCATCGAGGACCAGGTCGGTCAGATCAGCGGTGTCGCCGTCGTCCGCGCGCCACCACACGATGGCGGCATCGGTGACGTCGTCGTAGAGTTCATCGGCCAGTTCCGAGCCGATGACGGATTCCAGTTCCTGGCGCACACCGGTGTCGACGTCGTCGTCGTACCCGAACTCCTGCACCACCTGACCGGGGTTCACACCAAACCGGGAGCGTACGCTTCCCGTGGCCTCTCCCACGTTCCCTGCTCTCCTCTCCGTCCCCTCCCGGGGTTTCGACAGCGGTGCCGGGTGGCACCGTTCGCACCCCTGAGTGTAGGGGTCGCCGGTGTCGGTCAGGTCACATCCGGGTTCTGGCATGAGGCGCCACGCATCGCGCAACAATAGGATCGCAAGAGCACGCAGAACGTGTGGGCCTGGCCCGTACAGGCCAACCGAGCCCGTGCGCCGCAGCCCTGGCGTACGGAGAAATGAGTTTCCCGTGACTGCACGCAACACTTCCGGACCCTTGATCAACGGCATGCTGAGCCAGGTGCCGGACATCGATGCCGAGGAGACCGGGGAGTGGCTGGAATCCCTGGACGGCCTCATCGAGGACCGCGGCGGCCCGCGGGCCCGCTACATCCTGCTGAACCTGCTCAAGCGCGCCCGCGAGCATGGCCTGGCCATCCCCTCGGCCACCACCACCCCGTACATCAACACCATCGGGGTCGAGGACGAGCCGTACTTTCCCGGCGATGAGGTGGTCGAGCGTCGATATCGCTCCTACCTGCGCTGGAACTCGGCGGTGATGGTCACCCGCGCCCAGCGTCCCGGTATCGCCGTGGGCGGCCACATCTCCTCCTACGCCTCGGTGGCCACCCTGTACGAGGTGGGGTTGAACCACTTCTTCCGCGGCAAGGACCACCCCGGCGGCGGGGACCAGATCTACTTCCAGGGTCACGCCGCCCCCGGCATGTACGCCCGCGCCTTCCTCGAGGGCCGGATGGACGAGCACGGCCTGGACGGGTTCCGTCAGGAACTGTCCCATCCCGGCGGGGGCCTGCCCTCCTACCCCCACCCGCGGCATCAGCCCGACTTCTGGGAGTTCCCCACCGTCTCGATGGGGCTGGGCCCCGCCTCGGCGATCTACCAGGCGTGGGTGAACCGCTACACGCACCTGCGGGAGATCAAGGACACCTCCCAGCAGCACGTGTGGGCCTTCCTCGGCGATGGCGAGATGGACGAGCCGGAATCGCGTGGCATGCTGCAACTGGCCGCGAACCAGGGGCTGGACAACCTGACCTTCGTGATCAACTGCAACCTGCAGCGTCTTGATGGGCCGGTGCGCGGCAACGGCAAGATCATCCAGGAACTGGAGGCCTTCTTCCGGGGTGCCGGCTGGAACGTCATCAAGGTGGTCTGGGGCCGCGAGTGGGACTCGCTGCTGGAGGCTGACAAGGACCGCGCCCTGGTCAACCTGATGAACAACACCCCCGATGGTGACTACCAGACCTACCGGGCCGAGAACGGTGCGTTCATCCGCGAGCACTTCTTCGGCCGCGACCCGCGCACCAAGGCGTTGGTGGAGAACCTCTCCGATGACGACATCTGGGCGCTCAAGCGCGGCGGCCACGACTACCGCAAGCTCTACGCCGCCTACAGCGCTGCGGTGAACCACACCGGCCAGCCCACCGTGATCCTGGCCCACACCATCAAGGGGTACGGACTGGGCTCGGCGTTCGCCGCCCGTAACGCCACCCACCAGATGAAGCAACTGAAGGAGAACGACCTCAAGCTGCTCCGGGACTCCCTGCGGATCCCGATCACCGATGAGGAGATCGAGAAGGATCCGCACCTGCCCCCGTACTACCACCCCGGGATGGACGCACCCGAGATCGAGTACATGCTGGAGCGCCGCCGCCAACTGGGCGGCTTCCTGCCCGAGCGGCGCTCGAAGTACACCTCGGTGACCCTGCCCGGGGACAAGGCCTACGCACGTCTGGCCAAGGGCTCGGGCAACCAGGAGGTCGCCACCACGATGGCGCTGGTGCAGTTGTTCAAGGACCTGCTGCGGGACAAGGAGTTCGGTAAGCGGATCGTGCCGATCATCCCGGACGAGGCGCGCACGTTCGGCCTTGACTCGATCTTTCCCTCACTGAAGATCTTCAACACCGGCGGTCAGCACTACCTGTCCGTGGACCGGGACCTGCTGCTGTCCTACAAGGAGTCCGAGGCCGGCGGCCTGCTGCACACCGGCATCAACGAGGCCGGTTCGGCGGCGGCTTTCCAAGCCGTGGGCACCTCCTACGCTACCCATGGCGAGGTCATGGTGCCGTTCTACTTCTACTACTCCATGTTCGGGTTCCAGCGCACCGGTGACCAGTTCTGGGCCGCCGGGGACCAACTCACCCGCGGGTTCCTGATCGGGGCCACTGCCGGACGCACCACGCTGACCGGTGAGGGCCTGCAGCACGCCGACGGGCACTCCCCCATCCTGGCCTCGACCAACCCGGCGGTGGTCTCCTACGACCCGGCCTACGGGTACGAGATCCGGCACATCGTCCGGGACGGCCTGGAGCGGATGTACGGCGAGAGCGACGACCGCGACCCGGACGTCATCTACTACCTCACCGTCTACAACGAGCCCATGCTGCAGCCGGCCGAGCCGGAGGACGTGGACGTGGAGGGCATCCTCCGCGGTATCCACCGCCTGGCAGAGCCCGACGACGGCGACGGGCCCGAGGCGCAGATCCTCGCCTCGGGGGTGGCGGTGCCGTGGGCCCTGGAAGCCCGCCGGATCCTCGCCGAGGACTGGGGCGTGCGCGCCGGGGTGTGGTCGGTGACCAGTTGGACCGAGTTGCGGCGGGATGGGTTGGCCGCGGAACGTCAGGCATTCATCGACCCCGACGGGGAGCAGCCCACCCCCTACCTGGTGACCAAGCTCGACGGCACCGAGGGACCATTCGTGGGCGTGACCGACTACGACTTCCAGTTGCCCGACCAGATCCGGGCCTGGGTACCCAGGGACTACTGGACGCTGGGGGCCGATGGGTTCGGCTTCTCCGACACCCGCCCCGCAGTGCGCCGGCACTTCCTGATCGACACCGAGTCCATCGTGACCCGGACCCTGCAGGCGTTGGCAGCCCGGGGGGAGGTCGACGCCGACGCACCCAAGAAGGCGCTGGACAAGTACAACCTGCTGGACGTCACCGCCGGCTCCACCGGCACCGCAGGGGGCGACGCCTGAGGCATCATGTGCAGGGCCGGGACGGCTCGGCCGACACGGCGCAGGCCCCGGAACCTTGATGGTCCGGGGCCTGCTCCGCGCCTGTCCCCGCCGGCCCGGGGTGGTCAGTCCGTCCGCTCGGACCGCGCCTCGGCGGCGGCCACGAACGGCTCCAACTCAGCCACCACGGCAGTGGTACCGGGCTGCTCGGTGCCGTACTCGGCCAGATTGCGCAGGTGCTCCCGGGCGGCGGTGGCCCGCCCGGCGTCCAGGGCCGCCTGTACCACCTGGCGGCCCGCCTCGGGGCTCTGCTGGGCCGGGGACCAGTACCCGACCCCCAGCGACAGTGCCTCGGCGGGCAGATCCGCGCCCCGCAGCATCTTGATCCCCTCCTCGAGCGCACGCCCGCTCCGATCCCGCTCACACGCGGTCCCGAGTCTGCGCAGCGCGCCCTCATGATCATCCTCCAGGGACAGCCGGGCCAGCTCGATCAACGGGTACCAGGCCCGCGGGTTGCCAGCCAGTTCCTCCGCCAGCGCCCAGTGCGAGGCATCGCTGCGTGCCTGCACGTCAGCCTCGGCATGCGCGGCGATCAGCGGGTCCGGGTGCTCGGTGCTCTCGGTGCGCCGCCGCACGAGCTCGGCCAGCTGCGCGAAGGCCTCAAGGTCGTTCGGGTCGGCGTCCAACCGTTCCCGCAGCGCCCCCTCCTGTTCCACCACAGGCTCCCCCGGCGCAACTCCACCGCCACCCTTGCCGGTGCGTGTGGACGATCCACGCGCGCCCTTGCCGCGCAGGTAGTCGGACAGCCGATCGAGGATTCCCATGTAGTGGAGGATAACGGTGATGTCGTTTGTGGGCTTCCCACAAAGGCGGGTCGTATCCTCGCTGCATGCCCCGCGACCCGAAACCGACCATCGCTCCCGGTGCGACCGAACAGATGGTGCGCCGCCTACGCACCGGCTCGGACCTGCTCACCTCCGCCGCGATGCGCCGTCTCGATGCCGAGCTCACCTGGTACCGGGAACTGCAGGCCGAGGACCGCTCCTGGATCGGGCTGGTGGCCCAGTCCGGCATCGCCAACTTCATCTCCTGGTACGAGAATCCCGACTCCGGTTCCTACAACGCCGCAGAGATCTTCCGCGCCGCGCCGCCAGAACTGGCCCGGTCCATCTCCTTGCAGCACACCCTGCAGTTGGTGCGCATCGTGGTAGAGACGGTCGAGGAGCACGCGGAGCAACTCGCCCCCACCGGGCAGTTCCGCCAACTGCGTGAAGCCGTGCTGGTCTACTCCCGCGAGGTGGCCTTCTCCGCAGCCGATGTCTACGCCCGGGCGGCTGAGACCCGCGGGGCCTGGGATGCCCGGTTGGAGGCGCTGGTGGTGGACTCCCTGCTGCGCGGTGACCCCGATGACTCCCTGCACTCCCGTGTGGCTGCCCTCGGTTGGGCCGGTACCGGGAGCACCCTCGTGATGGTCGGGACCACCGACGGACCGGTCGACGACGTGCGGGCAGCGGACCTGCGTCGCGCGGCCCGACGTGCCGCCCAGGACGCACTGGTCGGTGTGCAGGGTGACCGGCTGATCGTGGTGCTGGGCGGGACCGGCAACCTTCGCGAGCAGGCCGGCACGCTGCTGGGCCGGTTCGGTCCGGGTCCGGTGGTGATAGGGCCGCTGGTGGGCGAACTCGCTGAGGCGGGACGCTCGGCCCGAGCCGCACTGTCCACGCTGCACGCGGTGCACGCCTGGCCGGGGGCGCCACGCCCGGTGATGGCCGACGAACTGCTCCCCGAGCGAGTCCTGATGGGTGATCCCGATGCGCACCGCACCCTGCTCACCGATGTCTACGCGCCGTTGCTGGGAGTGGGTGGCCCACTGCTGGAGACGTTGTCGACCTACTGAACGAGGGCCGGTCACTGGAGGCCACCGCCCGGCAGTTGTATGTTCACCCCAACACGGTGCGGTACCGGCTGCGGCGCATCAGCACGATCACCGGATGGGAACCCACCGACGCCCGGGAGGGGTTCGTGCTGCAGATCGCGATCGCGTTGGGGCGACTGGACGAAAGCAGCGGCGGAACCGCCCTGTCTGCCTAGCAGTCATCGGAGGCGTCCTTTCATGTACGAGGGTTAAACTCGTACAACGTGCGCTCCCATTTCAGTACACGTACATGTGCCACGCCCCACAGCAGGATGTGGCGCACACCACTGCGTCGGCGCACAGGTCCGCTAGGTTTGTCGCAATGCCACAAACACGACTGATGAGGTTGGTGCGTTCCATCGTCCGCACCACCGGGTCCGCGAGGGAAAGGTGTGAGAAGTGATCGCACTCCTGTGTCCTGGCCAAGGAGCCCAGAAGCCCGGCATGCTCACCCCCTGGGTGCAGACCGTGGTGACTGCGGACCTCCTGGCGGAGTTCAGCACCACCAGCAACGTGGATCTGGCGACGCTGGGGGGCACCGCCGATGCCGAGACCATCAAGGACACCGCGCTGGCGCAACCGCTGATCGTGGCCGCGTCCCTGCTGGCCCTGGAGCGGCTCACCCAGGCTCTGGGACCGGTGGCCCAGTGGGCCGATGCCGTGGCCGGTCACTCGGTCGGGGAGTTCGCGGCGGTGGCCGCTGCCGGCGTGCTCGAGCCCGCCGAAGCCGTCCGCCTGGTCGCCACCCGCGGGCGGGCGATGGCCGAGGCCGCTGCCCAACGGCCCACCGGGATGGCCGCGGTGGTGGGCGGGACGCCCGAGGACGTCAGCACCGCCCTGGTCGGCGCGGGACTGGTGGGAGCCAACATCAATGGCGGTGGGCAGGTCGTGGCAGCCGGCACCACCGAGGCGATCACGAAGCTGCAGCAGAGTCCTCCGGCCGGCGCGCGGGTGATTCCCCTTGCCGTCGCCGGGGCATTCCATACCGAGCACATGGCCGGCGCAACCGCACCGGTCGGCGCCGCCATCGCCGGACTCCGGCCCGAGGACCCCGAGATCACGCTGCTGTCCAACGCCGACGGGCAGCCGGTGACCGAGGGACGTAAGGTCCTTGCCCGCCTCGTCGCACAGATCACCGCCCCGGTGCGGTGGGACCTGTGCCAGGACTATCTGCGTGAGGCGGGGGTGCGCCTGGTGATCGAGCTGGCTCCCGGCGGTGTCCTCACCGGACTGGCCCGGCGCACCCTTCCCGGCGTGCAGACCGTGGCGATCAAGACCCCCGATGACATCGAGGCCGCCGTGGCCGCGGTGCAGTCCGTCAAGGAGAGCCGATGACCACGATGCTGCAGTCCGCGCCGGTGACCGCCACCCAGATCCTGGCCGTGGGCGGCGCCCGCGGCGACCGGGTGGTTCCGAACGAGGAGATCATCGGTCCGATCAACTCCTCCGACGAGTGGATCCGTCAGCGCACCGGCATCGCCTCGCGCGTCTACGCCAGCCAGAGCGTGCTGGAACTGGCCCACGAGGCTGCCCGGGACGTCCTGACCAAAGCGGGGATGAGTGGGGCCGACATCGACACCGTGCTGGTCTCCACCGTGACGCACTTCGAGCAGACCCCGTCCCTGGCCGCCCTGCTGGCCAGCCGGATCGGCGCCGCTCCCGCCCCCGCGTTCGACATCTCCGCGGCCTGCGCCGGGTACTGCTACGGCATCGCCCAGGCCGACGCCCTGGTGCGGGCCGGAACCGCCCGTCACGTGCTCGTGGTGGGAGTGGAGAAGATGAGCGACTTCATCGACCCCACCGACCGGACCATCTCCTTCCTGCTCGGCGACGGGGCGGGCGCAGCGATCGTGGGTCCCTCCGAGACCGCCAGGATCGGTCCGACGATCTGGGGCAGCGACGGCGGTCAGGCCTCGGCGATCTACCAGACCCACTCCTGGCTGGACTACCGGCGCGCCGAGATGGGTCAGGAGGTCCCCGAAACCGCTGAGACGGCCGAGGAGGTCTCCACCATGGAGAGCCCGACGCTGCGCCAGCAGGGGCCCACCGTGTTCAAGTGGGTGATCTCCACGATGCCCGGAATCGCTCGCCGGGCCGTGGAGGCCGCCGGGCTGGAACTGGCCGACATCGATGTGTTCGTGCCGCACCAGGCCAACATGCGCATCACCGACCAACTGCTGAAGTTGCTGAAATTGCGCGAGGACGTGGTGGTGGGGCGCGACATTGCCGACACCGGCAACACCTCCGCGGCCTCCATCCCGCTGGCCACCGAACGGCTGCTCCGCGAAGGCCGGGCCAAGAGCGGGGACGTCGCTCTGCAGATCGGTTTCGGTGCCGGCCTGGTATACGCCGCCCAGGTCGTGGTTCTACCCTGAGCAGCAGCGGCCGGAGCAACACCGGGCGCGGGTCCACACCGATCGGTGCGCACTGCACCAGACTTCATCACTGCACAACCAACGTCACACAACCGAGGTAGAAGAGAAACAATGGCGCACAGCGAAGAGGACATCCTGGCCGGTCTGGCCGAGATCGTGAACGAGGAGACCGGCCTGGACACCGACGCGGTGCAGCCGGACAAGTCCTTCACCGACGACCTCGACATCGACTCGCTGTCCATGATGACGATCGTCACCCTGGCTGAGGAGAAGTTCGAGGTCCGCATCCCCGACGAGGAGGTCAAGAACCTGACCACCGTCGGTGACGCGGTCAAGTACATCAGCGCCAACCAGGGCTGACCCGACCGGGTCTGACCCGGTGCAGGCCCTCCGGGGCCCGATCGGCACCACGCCGATGTCGCACCACCTCCGCCGGGCGCATCGATCCATGTGCGCCCGGCGGCAGCACCTCACAGTTCCAGATGAACCACCGGCAGCGTGAAGGGGAGTACCAGTGAGCGAGCAGACCGAGGTCGTCGTCACCGGATTGGGCGCCACCACCCCACTGGGCGGAGACGTACCCAGCACCTGGGAGGCGGCCCTGGCCGGACGATCCGGCGTGCGCACCCTCGAGCAGGACTGGGTCGGCGAACTGGAGTTGCCGGTCACCTTCGCGGGCCAACTGGCCGTCCCGGCCCAGGAGGTACTTCCCCGCCCGCAGATCCGGCGAATGGACCCCAGCGCGCAGTACGCCCTCATTGCGGCGCGGGAGGCATGGGCCGACGCCGGCACCCCCGACGTGCCCGGAGAGCGGCTCGGTACGGTCATCGCCTCCGGGATCGGTGGGGTGTGGACCCTGCTCAGCGCCTGGGACACCCTGAAGGATAAGGGTGTGCGCCGGGTGCTGCCGCTGACCGTGCCGATGCTGATGCCCAACTCCCCCGCCGCCTACGTCTCCTTGGAACTGGGCGCCCGGGCCGGCGCGCACACACCCCGTCTCTGCCTGCGCTTCCGGTGCCGAGGCGATCGGTTACGGGCTGAACATGATCCGCACGGGCCGGGCAGACGTCGTCGTCGTCGGTGGCACCGAGGCTGCCATCCCCCGCTGCCGATCGCGGCATTCGCCAAGATGCAGGCCCTCTCCACCCGTAACGACGATCCGGCAGGAGCCTCGCGCCCCTATGACACCGACCGGGACGGCTTCGTGCTCGGTGAGGGCGCCGGGGTGCTCGTGCTGGAGAGCGCCGAGCACGCCCGCGCCCGGGGGGCCAAGGTGTATGCGCGCATCGCCGGGGTCGGCATGACGGCCGATGCCTATGACATCGCTCCGCCCGACCCCACCGGCGCCGGGCAGGCACGCGCCACCGAACTCGGCCTGGCCGACGCCGATGTCCAAGCCGCCCAGGTGGTCCACGTCAACGCCCACGCCACCTCCACCCCAGCCGGGGACGGCGTCGAGGCCGCTGCCATCCGCCGCGTGCTTGGCGCCCACACCGACCATGTCGCCGTCTCCGGCACCAAGTCCATGACCGGGCACCTGCTCGGTGGCGCCGGCGCACTGGAGTCGATCTTCACGATCCTGGCGGTCAAGCACCGGCAGGACCGCCGACGATCAACATCAACGAAGTCGATCCCGGGATCGATATCGATGTGGTGCGCGACCACCCCCGCGGACTTCCCGCCGGTGACATCGCGGCGCTGAACAACGCCTTCGGCTTCGGCGGCCACAACGTCACCCTTGTGGTCACGTCGGTCTGAGCGCGGCCCCTGGTCAGCCGACCCGGTGCAGCCAGCGCACCGGCACACCGGCACCGGCATAGCGGAACGGCTCGAGCTCGTCGTCCCAGGCCTGCCCCAGGGCCAGATCCAGTTCCCGCCGGAGCGTCAGGGGATCGCCGATGTGAGCCACGGCAGCCCGGATCCGGTCCTCGGGGACAACCACGTTGCCGTGCACATCCGTCTGGGCATGGAAGATGCCCAGGTCGGGGGTGTGGCTCCAGCGGGCGCCATCGGAGCCCCGGGAAGCCTCCTCGGTGACCTCATAGCGCAGGTGGGTCCACCCGCGCAGCGCTGAGGCCAGCCGTGCTCCACTGCCGGCCGGACCGGTCCACGACAACTCGGCCCGGAGCAGACCCGGTGCCGCGGGCTGTTCGGTCCAGTTGAACGTGGCTCGGATATCCAGCACCGACCCGGCGGCCCACTCGATATGCGGGCACAACGCGCGCGGTGCAGAGTGCACGAAAAGGACACCGCGGGTGTTGACACCTGACATGTTGGTCCCTCCATCCGGTCGAGATACGTCTTCCCCAACGCTCTCGGAGCCTTCCGGTTGAACCCGCATCGCGGCTTCGTGGTTCCTATCATGCCCCATCCGGACCGATTTGTGCACCTTTGGGGCGTTTCGATCCCCGCTGAAGCCCTGCTGCGGCCTCAGGAGATGCGGCTGCGCACCTGGCGCATCGCCTCCTTACGCACCTCCGGGTCCAGGCGCTGCAGGAAGATCATGCCCCGCAGATGGTCCACCTCGTGCTGCAGGGCGCGCGCCATCAGACCCTCACCCTCCAGGATCACCTCATTGCCCTCCAGATCCACCCCGACCACCTTCGCGTAAGCGGCTCTGGTCGTCGGGAAGTACAGTCCGGGAACGGACAGGCAGCCCTCGTCCCCGTGCTGGGTCTGGGTGGAGGTCTCGACCAGTTCGGGATTGAGAACGTACCCGACCTCGCCGTCGATGTGCCAGGAGAAGGCTTGCAGCCCCACCCCGATCTGGTTCGCGGCCACGCCGGCGCGGTCGTCGCTGTGCACGGTGTCCAGCAGGTCCTGGACCAGCCCGCGCACCCGCTCGTCCATGACCTTGACCGGATCACACGGGCTGCGCAGCACGGGGTCGGGATAGATGCGGATCGTGCGTCTCATCGTGTCGTCCTTATTCGTGCGCCCGCCGGGCCCGGCGTGATGCCGTGCCCAGCGGGATGCTACGTGTCGCCGAACCCCGAGATGCGATACCCCCGGGTTGCTGCTCGGTCGGAGTGGGTCAGTAGCCCCACAGGTAGGGCACGGCCTCGCCGGTGAAGTCGAAGAGTTCCTCCCAGACGATGTAACTGCCGTCGCTGGGCACGTCGAGGATGACCGTTCCGGTGTAGGTCTCGTTCGCCGACATCTCCGACTCGATCATGTCCGGGTTGTCGCAGAGCAGGCCCATGAACGGGTTCACTTCGTCCATGGTGTTCTGATCGGAGTCGGCGATGCCGAAGTTGATCGGCGAGAAGTCGTAGGGTTCGTCGAGATCATAGGTGGTGACCTCCACGGCGAACTCGATGTACCCGTCGAGTTCGGGCTCGGTGCAGAAGAACGCGCCGGACTCCGCTTCCCACTCCTCCACGCTCAGCACCGCCAGGGTCACCTCCGGGTCGGACTCGGTGCCCTGGATCACCGCGGCCTCACCCAACTCCAGGACCACGGCTTCGCCGTCGTCGGGGCCGACGGGACCGTTGTCGTCGGTGGGGTCATCGGTTGGTTCGTCGGTTGGTTCGTCGGTGGGGTCGTCGGTTGGGTCGTCGGTCGGTTCCTCGGTTTCGTCCGGGTCCTCGGTCGGCTCCTCCGTGGGGTCGGGAGCGGAGGTGGTCGGAATCTCCTCCGGGTCGTCATCACCGCCGAACAGGGCGATCCCGCCCCAGATCAGCAGACCGAGCACCAGGACGCCCACGACGATGGCCGCGATGAGGATCCCGGTGTTGCTCTTCCTGCCCTCCCCCGGCGCGCCCTGCCCTGGTGCTGCGCCACCGGGGTATCCCCCCTGCGGGCCACCCGGGTAGCCGCCCTGCGCCCCTGGGTAGCCACCCTGCTGGTAGTCGGGCTGTCCCTGCCCGTGGGAGGGCTGGCCCGACCGCAGGAATCCGGTGTCGTAAGGCGACTCCCCCGGCTGGTCCAGATGGCCGCTGGGCTGGTACTGGTACGAGGCAGTCGCCCCGGCCCCGGCACCCGCGGCACCAGCCGGCGGCTGCTGCCCGGGAACGTGCTGCTGCCCGCCATAGTCCGGCTGTCCGGAGTAGGGCGGGACACCTGCTCCGGCACCGGACCCGGTTCCAAAGGCCTGCGTCGTCGAGCCTTGGTCACCGAACGCCTGTGTCGGTGCGTCGGAGCCGGCGTGCGGCTCGGGTGCGCCGGGTTGAGAGGTCTCTTCTGGCGCCGCGCCGGCCCCGGGTGCCCCTGCGGCACCGGAGGCCGCGCCCGCTTCGGTGGCGCCGGGATCGGGCAACCAGAACTCCCAACCCTCGGGTGCCGGTGGCCAGGAGGGGTCGGGCTGCCAGCCCGGTGGTGGGCTCCAGCCTTCTGGGGGCGGTGGCCAGCCTGGTGGAGAGTTGTAGCGGTAGCCCACTGGGCGCTCCTCGTTCATGTCGATGATCGGCGCCGTTTCCCCTAGCGCCCGCCTACCGGGCCCATCCTACGGGGAACGGGGGCAGTAGCAGGGCGTTCGCGAGGCGAACTCAATGTCCCGGTTGTTGCCCGGTCAGACCGTGGTCCCGGGTGTCCTCCCCGTAGTGGTGCGAGGGTGGCAAACGCGACGGACGGACGGGGATGCCGGCCGGGTCCGCACCATCCGCTACCTCCTCGCCCACGACCCCCGGGACGCGAGCCTGGAACGCAGAAACCCCCGCCAGGTTGCACCCAGCGGAGGTTATGGGCTCCCTCGGTTGGACTCGAACCAACAACCGTCCGATTAACAGTCGGATGCTCTGCCTATTGAGCTACGAGGGATCGTATTGGCCCAGACGACTTTAGCACCGTTCGCCCGGTGCTCGCCGCCTCGGGTACGTGGGCCCGGCCACATCGATGGGGTCCGGTCACCCGCGGCTACCCGGCCACATCGATGGGGTCCGGTCACCCGCGGCTATTGGGGCAGACCCACTTGAGCGCGCACCCGGCCCTCCATCGCCCGGACCCGTTGGTCCAGGTCCTCACCGCGGTGCACCCGACCGCTGACGCTGACCTGGGAGAACAACTGCCCTTCCGCGTCACGACGGATCGCGCCGCGCAACGTTCCTCCACCTGGTAGCCGCTCGACCTCGGCGTGCACGAGGGAGGCCTCCACCTCGCCGCGCAGATGTCGGCCAGTTCGCGGTCATCGTGGACCAGTTGCAACTCCACCGGTTCGTGGCCATCCACCCAGGTCAGTTGGATCCGGTTGCCGTCGCTGCTCCATTCCCCGCGGTCCACGGTGTGCCAGGCCCGCTCGAAGTCCCCCGAGCCGGTCCCGATCACGACGACGGCCGCCGGGGTGAGCACCAGCCAGCCGCCCCCACGCAGTTGCGCAGCGGCCAGCACCTCACCACGGACCAGCCCGGCCATCTCAGCGGGAAGTCTGGTCTTTTTCCCTCGCCCGAACCTCATGTGCCGACCGTACCCGTCTCTCGCGCGCAATGCACCGGACCGCCTCTGGCGACGATAGGCTGGGTGACCGCGCCCCAGTAGCTCAGCTGGTCAGAGCAGCGGACTCATAATCCGTCGGTCGCGGGTTCAAGCCCCGCCTGGGGCACCATCGAGGCTCGCCATCGCGCCCGGCGCCCCGTCCGAACCCGCCCGAACCAACCGATTGGACGGTCCGGCGGCATGGTGCGGGGTGCACGACAGCCGTGCGGGGCAGGCTTGGGGCGGGGCAGCCGCGTGCGGGGGAGGCTGGTGCGGGCGGTGTACCGCCCGGGTGCGGACGGGTGCGGACGGGTGCGGGTCAGGCGCGCAGGACGGGCTCGTGGTTCGCCAGGGCGTCGGCCAAGCCCGCCACGCCGTCGGCGCCGGTGGGCACCGTGGCTGAGGAACCGGTCAGGTCACCGCCCAGCGGCTCGGCCCGACCACCCAGGTGCTCTGCCAGGAACCCCTCGGCGATGGCGTTGAACGCCTTGTCGTTCTCCGGCCGCGCGAACCCGTGGCCCTCGTCGGGGAAGAGCACGTAGGTGACCGGAATGCCCTTGGCGGACATCGACTCCACGATCTGGTCGCTCTCGGTCTGCTTCACCCGTGGGTCATTCGCGCCCTGTCCGATCAGCAGCGGCCGCACGATGTTGTCCACATGGGTCAGCGGGGACCGCTCATCAAGCAGCGCCTTGCCCGCCTCGGTGCGGGGGTCCCCGATCCGGCGGGCGATCTGTTCGAAGAACGAGGCCCAGTACGGCGGGACCGTCTCGATCAGCGTGTTCAGATTCGATGGGCCCACGATGTCCACGCCGCACGCAAAGGTGGTCGGGGTCATCGTCAGCCCGGCCAGGGTGGCGTAGCCCCCGTAGGAGCCGCCCATGATGCCGACGGTGTCCTGCGCGGTGATCCCCTCCCGGACGGCCCAGTCCACGGCGTCGAGCAGGTCCTCGTGCATCGCCGCACCCCACTGCCCGTCGGCGATGTTGATGAACTCCTTACCGAAACCGGTCGAGCCACGGTAGTTGACCTGCAGCACCGCGTACCCGCGGTTGGCCAACCATTGGACGTACGCGTCGTATCCATAGGCATCACGGGACCAGGGTCCTCCGTGCACGAACAGCACCATCGGGACCGGACCGGTCGCGGCGGCGAGCTGACCCGCCCGGGATGCGCCGTCGTCGGCCGCGCGGTGCGCGGGCAGGGTCAGGTAGGAGACCAGGGTGTGCCCGTCCCTGGCCGTGATCTCCACCGGGTGCATCGGCACCAAAGGGGCGCCCTCCAGCGCCGGGCGCCCGGAGAACAAGCGGGTCAGCCGGCGCTGGGGGCGATCGTAGCGGTAGTAGGTCATGGGTTCGGTCGCCGAGGAGTACGCCGCGATCCACACGTCGTCGGCCAGGGTGCGGGAGGTGACCGAGATCTCCCCCGGCCCGACTCCGGCGAGGACGTCGAGGTCCGGGCCGACCTCGGGGTCGACCACCGTCCACTCCTCGCGCAGGTAATTCACCGCCACCGCCTGGATCCGGCCCGTGGTGGGATGCGCGAGCGCGCCGGCGATGTCGGTGCGCTCATCGGCGTGCACCAGCGATCGGGCACCAGAGGCCAGGTCCAGGGCGTACAAGCCGGAGGTGTTGCGGCCCCGGGAGTCCACCAGGTACAGGGTGGACCCATCGGCCGTCAGGCCGGCGGCGTAGGTGCTCATCGCGTCCTCGAACGGCACGTCCTCGGCGACCTGCCAGTCCTCCCCGTCGCGAGCCAGGATGTCCATGCCGCCGTCCGGGCGGGTACGCATCGCATAACGCACCACATAGTCGTGATCGGCCAGGAACCCGGCGAAACCCTCGGTGTTGCGCACCAGTAGTTCCCGGTCCCCGCTGGCCAGTTCCACCCGGTACAGGTCGTGCCACCGGGCGTCCCGGTCGTTGATGCCCACCAGGATCGCCTCCGGGATCCGGTCGCTGACCCCGCTCACCTGCGCCGTGACCTCCGGGAACGGCGTCAGGTCGGTGGCCTCACGGGTGCGCACGTCCACCCGGTGCAGGTGGAAGTCCTCATCGCCGCCGTCGTCGCGCAGGTACACCAGCGTGTGCGGCTGGTAGGTCCAGAAGTACTGGCGGATCCCGCGGGTGTCATCACGGGTGATGGCCTCGGCGGCGCTCAGGTCATCGGCGGGGGCCACCCAGATGTTCAGCACACCCTCCAGCGGAGCGAGCCAGGAGAGGTAGCGCCCGTCCGGGCTGATCTGCACGCCGGCCCGTTCGGGATTACCGAACAGGGCGTCGCGGGAGATGAGGTCGACGGCGTCTATGGTGGTGTTGGTCATCGGGCCATTCTGCCAGCGGACGACGGCGAAGATCACCGGGTGCCCGACCCACCTTTGGGCGGCGGTACTGTGGTGCTCAGCCCTGAGTCTCCAGAGCCCGGCGAGCGTTCTCCAACTCGACCAGATCGGCGAACTGCTGGGCGTAGGAGGGGTCCTCCGGGGCGGTGCGCTGCAGGGCGCCGCGGGCCTCGGCGATGCGGCGGGTCATCCCCATCCGCAACAACGCCACCACCACGCCCCTGGCGTAGGAGGCCAGCGCTCCGGGGCGGTCCTCCGGCAGCGGGGACACCGCCAACTCCGTCACGAGTCCGTCCACCGGGGGTCCGCTGGCCTCGCGCAGCCGCTCCGCCCACGCCGCAGCGGCCCGCGCTTCGCCATCGGCGCCTCCTCCGGCCGCGGCGGCTACCTGGACGTACTCGGCCAGGCCGCCACCGGCCCGGATCGCGTCGTGGACCGCCCGGTGGGCCGGCACCACGAACGTGTCCGGCGACAGGTCGTCGAAGCCCAGGTCGGTGATGTGCTGGGGTAACTGCAGCACCACCTCCAGCACCTGCCGCTCCAGGCGGGCCACCGGATCGGTGCTGGGCGCTGACCGGGTGCCGGTGCGCTGGGCGGCCTCGGGGTCCAGGCCCGGGCGTTGGCGCTGCCGCTGCGGGTCGCGCTCGGCCGGTGTGCCACCCCCGTCACCGCCGGCACCCTGCCGCTGGGACTGGGTCACCGCCCGGCGCACCGAGGTCTCCTCCATCCCGAGCCATCCCGCCAACGAACGCGCGTACTCCGAACGCAGGGCAAGGTCCCGGATCCGCGCCACCACCGGGGCTGCGGCCCGCAACGCCTGCACTCGGCCCTCGGCGGTGCTCAGATCCAGCCGCCGCAGCACCGATCGGATCGCGAACTCGAACAATGGCTCACGCTCGGCCACCAGGTCCCGCACCGCGGCCTCACCCCGCTCCAGGCGCAGGTCACACGGGTCCATGCCCTCCGGGCTGATCGCCACGAACGTCTGGGAGGCGAACCGCTGGTCCTCACCGAAGGCTCGCAGTGCTGCCTTCTGGCCGGCCTCGTCGCCGTCGAAGGTGAAGATCACCTCTCCCCCACGCGATCCGGTGGCCAGCATCAACCCGGCCGCGGCATCGGCGGTGTCGCCGAGCATGCGACGCACCACGCGGATGTGATCGACGCCGAACGCGGTGCCGCAGGTGGCCACCGCGGTGCCGACGCCGGCCAGGTGCATCGCCATCACGTCGGTGTAGCCCTCCACAACGACCACCTGACGCTGGGTGGCGATCGCCTTCTTGGCCAGGTCGATGCCGTAGAGCACGTGGTTCTTCTTGTACAGGGGCGTCTCGGGGGTGTTCAGGTACTTCGGGCCGGGGTCGTCGTCATAGAGCTTGCGGGCACCGAACCCCACCGTGGCGCCGGTGGTGTCCCGGATCGGCCAGATGAGCCGGCCCCGGAACCGGTCGTAACTTCCGCGCTGCCCGGCCGAGACCACCCCGGATGCGGTCAGCTCAGCCTCGATGAAACCGCGTTGGCGCAGGTGACGGGACAGGTTGTCCCATCCCTTGGGGGCATACCCCACGCCGAACTGTGTCGCAGCAGCCTGGTCGAAGCCGCGCTCGGCCAGGAACCGTCGCGCGGTCCCCGCCTCGGGTGAGCCGAGCTGCTCGGCGTAGAACTGCTCGGTGGTGCGGTTCACCTCCAGCAGCCGCTGGCGCCGGCCGGGCTCCTCCCGCGGGCGGCGCGGTCCGCCGTCGTCCTCATAGTGCAGTTCCACCCCGGTGACCGAGGCGAGGTGCTCGACCGCCTCGCCGAAGGGCAGGTGGTTGATCTTCTGCACGAACGAGATCACGTCACCGCCCTCGTCACACCCGAAGCAGTGCCACAGTCCCAGCTGCGGGCGTACGTGGAAGGAGGGGGTGCGTTCGTCGTGGAAGGGGCACAAGCCCTTCATCGACCCGACCCCGGCGCTCTTCAGGGTGACGTGAGCGCCGACGATCTCCTCGATCCGGGCCTTTTCACGAACGGACGCGATGTCCTCACGTCTGATCAGGCCGGCCATGATCCCGAGTCTAGGCGCTGGCGACCGGCACCACGGGCGAGGCGATCACCGGCCGACCGCGATCCCGGCGCCCGCTCACCGGGTGCGGGTCACGGGCGGCTGTCCGACTCGCACAGGCGCGCGTGCCACTCCAGGGCGGAGACGTCGGTGAGAGAGGCCACCTGATCCACGACCGCGCGCAACCGCCCTGCGTCGTCGTCGGCTTCCCGGTAGTCGGCGAGGAACGGGGGCTCCAGGGTCGCCTCGGGGCGGCTCGAGCACTCCTGGACGAGGTTGGTGACGATCTGGCGTTGACGCCCGTACAACGGTTCGTCCTCACGTGGGGCCATCACGAACATCGCCGCGATCCCTTTCAGCACCGTGATCTCGGCGAGGACCTGGTCGGGTACCACCACGTCGGCGTCGTAGCGCACCAGGTCGCCCTGGCCGAAGGTGGCCCGGGTGGCCCGAGCCGCCGCCACCGCGAAACGCCCGATCAGTTGCGAGGTCATGTCCTTCAGTCGGGCCAGACCCCGCCGGGTCCCGTCGAACGTCTCCACCCAGTACGGCATCGCCGACAGCGATTCGATCGCGGCATAGAGGTCATCGGCGCTGGTGGCTCGGCCGTACCAGTCGTGGATCTGGTCGATCAGACGTTCCCGCATGCCCTCCTGACGCAACTGGTCCAGGTCGTGGCGGCCGTTCACCACCGCGTCCTCCACGTCGTGCACGGAGTAGGAGATGTCGTCGGCCAGGTCCATCACCTGGGCTTCGATGCAACGGCGCCCGGGCGGGGAGTCCCCCCGCATCCAGGCGAACACCTCGGCGTCATCGGCATAGGCACCGAACTTGCGGGTCGGGCCGCCCGACTCACCCGCCGGTCCCTCGCCGGAGAACCAGGGGTACTTGGTGGAGGCATCCAGGCTCGCTCGGGTGAGGTTCAACCCCACCGCGCGCCCCTCCCGGGTGAACGTCTTGGGTTCCAGGCGCGTCAGCAGCCGCAGGGTCTGGGCGTTGCCCTCGAAGCCCCCGATATCGGCAGCGACCTCGTGCAGCGCGTTCTCGCCGTTGTGACCGAACGGGGGGTGCCCCAGGTCGTGGGAGAGGCAGGCGGCGTCGACCACGTCCGGGTCGCAGCCCAGGTTGTAGGCCAGCTCCCGGCCCACCTGGGCTACCTCGAGGGTGTGGGTCAGGCGAGTGCGGACGAAGTCGTCGGTGCCCGGCCCCAGCACCTGGGTCTTGGCACCGAGGCGTCGCAGCGCCGAGGAGTGCACGATCCGGGCGCGGTCCCGCTCGAAGTCCGAGCGGTGCGCCGACTTGGGTGCCTCGGCGTACCACCGCTCATGGTCATACAGCCGGTACCGGCCAACGGGCAGATCGAACACGCCATCACCCTACGCCGTCCATCCGGGCCCGGCTCCGCCGGGCGGGATCAGAGGATCGCCTGCAGGAAGGTCTTGGTGCGCTCGTGATCGGGGTTGGTGAAGATCTTGTCCGGGTGGCCCTCCTCCACGACCTTGCCACCGTCGAACATCATCACCCGCTGGGACACATCGCGGGCGAACTGCATCTCGTGGGTCACGATGAGCATCGAGATGTCGGTGTTGTCGGCGATCTCACGCAGCACCGCGAGCACGTCGCCCACCAGTTCGGGGTCGAGCGCGGAAGTGACCTCGTCCAGCAGCAGGATCTCGGGGTTCATCGCCAGGGCACGCGCGATCGCCACCCGCTGTTGCTGACCACCGGAGAGTTGCAAGGGGTGCGCCTCGGCCCGGTGCTTGAGCCCCACCTGGTCCAACAGGCCGTAAGCCTGATCGATGGCCTCCTCCTTGGACTTGCCGAGCACGTGCACCGGCGCCTCGATGATGTTGTCGATGACCCGCATGTTCGGGAACAGGTTGAACTGCTGGAAGACCATGCCGATCCGGCGCCGGATCCTGGAAATGTCCTTGGGCCGACGCTCCACCCGACGGCCGTTGCGTTCCTCATGGGTCAGCGGGTCACCGTCGATGTAGATGTACCCCCCGGTCAGGTGCTCCAAGGTCATCACCAGGCGCAGGATGGTGGTCTTGCCCGAGCCACTGGGACCGATGAGCGTCACGCGCTCGCCCTTGGCCACGTCGAAGTTCAGATCGCTGAGCACGGTGGTGTCACCGAACTTCTTGACGACGTCCTCGAATCTGATCATGGGGTCATTAGTACGCAAGTCGCTTCTCCAGTCTGCGCATGAGGATGGCCGTGGGATAACTCGCCGCGAGGAAGATCAGTCCGGCGATGGTCAGGGGTTCGACGTACCGGAAGGTGGTCCCACCGATGTTCCGTGCCACGGTGACCATCTCCGGGGCCGCGATGAAGATGAGGAACGGTGTGTCCTTGAACATCGCGATCGCCCAGTTACCCAGGGACGGGATGGTCGCCCGGATTGCCTGCGGCATGATGACCGCACGCCAGGTACGGCTCTGCGGCAACGACAGGGCCGTCGCACCCTCCCACTGCCCCTTGGGGACCGACTCGATCCCGGAGCGGTAGGACTCGGCCATGTAGGTGGAGTAGTGGATCCCGATGACGATGATCCCGACCTGCATCGCTGACAGCGTCGACACCGTCAGGTACAGGAACAGCAACTGCGCCGGCAGTGGGGTCATCCGGATGAAGTCCAGGATCCAACTCAGGATCTTGGCAGGTATGTAGGGAAGGCTGCGCAGGGCGATCGCCCAGATGAGACCGAGCACCGCAGCGGCGAGCGAACCGACCACCGTCACGACCAGGGTCACCCGGACGAAGGCCTCCAGGAGCGGGGGAAGCACATCCAGCGCGAACTGGGTATTCCAGATCATGCTGCTCCCCCTCCCGCCAGTGCCTTATCGGTGCGCGGCTTCTTGCTCTCCTTCAGCCCGAGCTTGCGCTGGGCACGCAGTTCCATCCACCGCAGCACCGCCGAACAGGCCAGCGAGATCAGGAAGTAGATCACCAGGCTCAGGCCGAATGCGGTGGCGGTATCCATGGTGCGGCGCACCTGCTGGGTGATGAACAACAGGTCCTGCAGGAAGATGAACCCGGCCAGGGACGAGCCCTTGATGAGCATGATCAGCAGGTTGTTGAACCCGGGGAGCATCAGGGCCCAGGCCTGCGGCCAGATGACCCGGCGCATCTTGTTCCACCAGGACATCGACAGCGCGGTGGTGGTCTCCCACTGACCCTTGGGAACGGCGTTGAGCGAGCCGCGCACCACCTCGGAACCGTAGGCCCCGTAGTTCAGGCCCAGGGCGATGATCCCGGTGGTCAGGGAGGCCCACTCGATCCCGAGCATCGGCAGGACGAAGAACAGGAAGAACATCTGCACGACCAGCGAGGTCCCGCGGAAGAACTCCACGACGATCCGCACCAGAGTGCGCACGATGATGAACCTGCTGTTCGCCGCGACGCCCAGCAGACAGGCAACGAAGAACGCCACGGCGGCGCCGCCCACGGAGAGCTGCAGTGTGACAACTGTGCCCTCCCAGAGGCGCGGCGCCGCCGAGACGAACGAATCAAGAAAGTCTTGCACCGATCATTCCTCGACGGTGGGCAGATCACCCTCGCAGAGCATCTCAGTGCTGACTTCATCGGTGGGCCGCTCGGCCTCGGTGAAGCCGAACGGGCCAAGCACCCGCTCGAACTCCGCCGGGTCGCCGATGATCTCCGCGGCAGCCTCGTTGTAGGCGTCCAGCAGATCGGTGTCCGCGTCACGGAACACCGTCGCGCCGGCACCCACCTGGATCTCACCGTCGACCACGGCCTCGAACGCCTCGGTCACCTCGACCGGCTGGTCGGGGTTGTTCTCTCCGCCATGGCGCGCAGCGAGATGCCGGTGAGGGCGTAGACGTCGGCGCGGCCGGAGACCACAGCGTCCATCCCGTCCTGCGGGGTGTTCACCGTCATCAAGTCGATGCCCAGGGCCTGGGCGTAGGACTCCTCGACCGCACCGTTCATGGCGGCGAAGGTGACCCCGGCTTCCTGAACGTCCTGCATGTCGTGCAGGTCGTTCGGGTTCCCCTCAGGCACCATGAACGCGGTGGTGTACATGATCTCTGGGTTGGAGAACGACGCCTGCTCACACCGCTCGGGCAGGATCGACATACCGGCGGAGACCGCATCGAAGCGACCTGCGTTCAGGCCGGGGATGAGGGCGTCCCAGTCCACCTCGGTGCCCTCGACCGTCTCGATGCCCATCGAAGCGAAGACCTCGCGGTGCAGCGCGATCGTGGCACCGGTGAGTTCCCCGCTGTCGTCGGTGTAGCTGTAGGGCTCCTCGCCGGCGAACCCGACGGAGATCGAACCGGCTTCCTGCAACTCCGCCAGGGTGCCGCCATCGCCGTTCGCGTCGCCGTTCTCGTCGCCGTTGCCCTCGTCCTCCTGACCGGGGACCGGGGGCGGATCGTCGAGCCCGTCACCATCGCCGTTGCCGCAAGCCGCCAAGGCCAGCGTGGCCGCGGCCGCGGTGGCAGTGAGCGCCATCATTCGGCGCGAAGTGTTCTTCATCGTGCTCCTCTCGATGTGGTGCCTGCCTGCCCAACGCACCCAGACGTGCGAAGCGGAACCGGTGACACCGACTTGTCAGAACCGCAGACCACCGTATGAGCCACCAAGCGGTGGCACAAACGGTGTGATTCGGCGCCGGCACGCCGGTTCCCACCCCTCGGCCGATGCGGCCGGAGGCGCATTCTGGTGCGGCACAGAGCGGTCACGCTCATCGCCACTGATGTGCAGGACATTGCTCGAGAGTACCTCAAAACCGTTACGGGGTTGAAACATATGAGCGGGAAACTTGAGGACGGGTTGACCTTTGACTAGCGCAGGCTGGGACGCTCATTGCCCAGCACTTGGGTAGGTCATTGAGTGGCATTGGTAGCGTCCATCGTCGGTGGCCGATCGACCGGACGTGCATCGCGGGCGGCCGCCGGTCCACCAGGGTGGCGCGCGGCGCGGCCTCGATGGTCTACTTAGGTAATGCTTGCCTTACAAAAAGCGGCCGGGACAACCGCACGCGGCATCCAGGAGATCCTCACCCGCGACGACCGGCCGGCGTACCGGCCCTTCGCCGCCGAGGTGACGAACGTACGCACGCTCGGACCGCATTTCCGCCGGGTGACGTTCACCGGTGCGCAGATCGGTTGGTTCGGCACCTACGGCCAGGACCAGCGGATCAAGATTCTGTTCCCGCTGGCCGATGGCCACCTGACCGACGTCGGGGCCGACGATGCGGGGATCGCCATGGCCGGCACCTGGTACGAACACTGGCGCGAGGCACCCCAGGAGCGGCGCAGTCCGCTGCGCACCTACACCATCCGGGCGGTCCGCCCCGACGCGGCCGAGATCGACGTGGACATGGTGATTCACGGCGACGCCGGACCGGCTTCGCGCTGGCTGCAACAGGCCGCGCGAGGCGACCGCGTCGTCGTCGTCGGTCCCGATGCCCGCTCCCGCCAGTATGCGACCGGAGCGGACTGGGCACCCGGAACGGCCACCGAGTTGCTGCTCGCCGGGGACGAGACCGCCGCTCCGGCGATCTGTTCGATCCTGGAGGATCTGGCGGCGGACAAGCGCGCCCGCGCCTTCATCGAAGTGCCCGGGCAAGGGGACTTCCTGGACGTCGACCACGGCGACCACGCACAGATCACCTGGCTCGGTCGCGACGGGGCCGGGCACGGCGAGCACCTCCTCCCGGCCGTGCGTTCCTGGGTCGCCGCACACGCGGCGGTCGTCGACGATGCTCGTGCCGTGGTCGGCCAGGCACTGGAGGACGTCGACGTCGACACCGAGCTACTCTGGGACTCCCCCGTGCTCCAGCTCCAACCGGTCGACACCTGCGGGCGCGGTCAGCGCTGCGGCTCGGACTTCTACGCCTGGTTCGCCGGTGAGGCCGGGATGATCAAGACGCTACGCCGGATGCTCGTCTCCGAGGCCGGGGTATGCCGGCGCCGGGTGGCGTTCATGGGCTACTGGCGCCAGGGACGCAGCGAGTCCCAGTGAGGGGCACGCTGAGCGCGCGGCTCCGGCACCAGCCATGACCAGGACCCTGACCAGGGCGCCCACCCCGGCGCCCGCAACCGCAGTCCCTACCCGCCGCCGTCTCCTCGGCCTGGGCGTTGCCGTCGTGCTATTGCTCATCGTGTGTGCCGCGAGCCTGGCGCTGGGTGCCCGGGAGGTGGCGCTGGGAACCGTATGGGAGGCACTGCTGGACCCGGTGGCCGGCGCGGCCGACCACGCGGTGGTGCTGGACCAGAGGCTGCCCCGCACCATCGTGGGACTGCTGGTCGGGGCCGCGCTGGGGCTGGCCGGCACCGTGATGCAGGGCATCACCCGCAACCCGCTGGCCGATCCCGGCCTGCTGGGTGTCAACGCCGGGGCCTCGCTGTTCGTGGTGCTGGCCATCACCCTGTTCGGGATCACCAGCCCTTCGAACTACCTCTGGTTCGCCTTCGCCGGTGCGGCAGCGGCGACCGTGGTGGTCTACGGTATCGGGGCCCTGGGGCCCCGGGGCGCCACCCCGGTCACCCTGGCGCTGGCCGGGGTGGCACTGACCGCCGGCATCACCTCGATCCTGACCCTGCTGCTGCTGTCCTCCACCACCGCCACCAACACGTACCGCTTCTGGGCGGTGGGCTCGCTGGCCGGACGCGGCAGCAGCACCGGAGGCGACGTCATCACCACCCTGGCACCGTTCCTGGCCGTGGGTGGCGTGCTGGTCCTGGCGTGCGGGCGGTGGCTGAACCTGCTCTCGATGGGTGATGACCTTGCCCGCGGCCTCGGTCTGCACATCGCTCGCGCGCGGGCACTGGCTGTGCTGGGTGTGGTGCTGCTGGCCGGCGGCGCTACAGCGCTGGCCGGACCGATCGTGTTCGTGGGGCTGGTGGTTCCACACCTGATCCGCCCGTTCACGGGCCCGGATTACCGCTGGATCCTCCCCTACGCCCTACTGGTGGGCCCTGCGCTCCTGCTGGCGTCCGACGTGCTCGGGCGCCTGATCGCCGGGCCCGGCGAACTCGAGGCCGGGCTGGTGGTCGCCCTTGTGGGGGCCCCGGTGATGGTGGCCATCGTCCGCCGCGCCCGGTTGGCGGGATTGTGACCGCGCCCGCGGCGCCGGCCGCCACCCCGGATCCGCCGGCTCCCCCCGCCCCAGCCGGGACGGTGCTGGCCGGGGTGCGCCGGGCCCGACGTCGGCGCACCCTGATCGTGACCGCGATCCTGGCCACCCTCGTCCTGACCCTGGCCTGGGCCAGCCTGACCTGGGGCGGTCACACCGGTGCGGTCCTGGACTACCTCGCCACGGCCCTCGGTGCCGGGAGCGGGGACTCCTCCTTCCTGATCGGACGGCTGCGGCTGCCACGGGTGGTGCTGGCGGCCCTGGTCGGCGTGGCGCTCGGTCTGGCCGGGGCGCTGTTCCAGTCCGTCCTGGGCAACCCGCTGGCCAGCCCGGACATCCTCGGGGTCTCCGGCGGTGCGAGCCTTGCCGCGGCCTTTGCGATCATGGCGCTGGGCCTGACCGGAGCAACGGTGGGTCTGTTCGCCTTCGGCGGTGCCGCAACGGTGGCGGCCGCGATCTACCTGCTCGCCTGGCGTGGCGGGGTGACCGGGTTCCGATTCGTGCTGATCGGGGTCGGTTTCGCCTTCGCCATCAACTCCGGCATCGGGTACCTACTCACCCGCGCCGAGGTCGCCGACGTTCGCACCGCACTGGTCTGGATGGTCGGCAGCATCGGCACCCCCCGCTGGAACGACATCGCGGTGCTGGCGGTGCTGGTCGGCGCCCTGCTGCCGCTGGTGGGCCTAGCGGCGCGAGGCCTGCAGGCGCTGCAACTCGGCGATGAGATGGCGGGCGGTCTGGGGGTACGCGTGGAACCGGCACGTCTGCTGGTGCTGGTGGTGGGGGTGGGCCTGGCCGCCAGTGCCACCGCATTCGCCGGTCCGGTGGCCTTCGTGGCGTTCGTCTCGGCTCCGATCGCGCGCCGGCTGCTACCCTCCGGTGGCCTCGCACTGGGGGCGGCGGCGCTGGTGGGGGCCGCCGTGGTGCTCGGTGGTGAGTTCGCTGCCACCCACCTGATCGGGTCCCTCGAGGCACCCGTCGGGATCGTCACCGGTGCCGTCGGCGCCCCGTACCTGCTGTGGCTGCTGGCCACCGACGACGCCGGGGAGCGAGGCGCATGAGCACCACCGACCACAAGAGCGGCCATGACCTGCGCGCGAGTGCGCTGAGCCTGGCATACGACAGCCGCCGGGTGATCACCGACCTGGACCTGACTGTTCCCCGGGGGGCGGTCACCGCGATCGTCGGCGCCAACGGGTGCGGCAAGTCCACGCTGCTGCGCGGACTTGCCCGTCTGCTGCGCCCCGCGTCCGGTGCGATCACCCTGGACGGCAGGGCCCTGCACGAACTGCCCTCCCGCCAGGTCGCGCGCACGATCGGGATCCTGCCGCAGAGCCCCACGGCTCCGGAGGGCATCACGGTCGCCGACCTGGTCGCCCGGGGTCGCCATCCGCACCAGGGATGGTTCGGGCAGCCGAACGCGGCCGACGACGACGTGGTCACCGCCGCACTGGAAGCCACCGGGACGCAGGGGCTGGCCGGGCGGCGTGTGGATGAGCTCTCCGGCGGGCAGCGTCAGCGCGTCTGGATCGCCATGGCGCTGGCTCAGGATCCCGACATCCTGCTACTCGATGAACCCACCACCTTCCTCGACGTCACCCACCAGCTGGAGGTACTGGACCTGCTGGCGGCAGTGAACCGGGAACGGGGCGGCACGGTGGTGATGGTGTTGCACGACCTGAACCTGGCCGCCCGCTACGCCGAGAACCTGGTGGTGATGCGGGCAGGGCGGGTGCACGCGATCGGCAGCCCGGACCAGGTACTCACCGCCGAGGTGGTCGCCGACGCGTTCGGGTTGCGTGCCCGGATCGTGCCGGACCCGGTCTGCGGCACCCCGATGGTGGTCCCGATCGGACGATTCCATCGATGAGCGGTACCGGTTTGTCACCGCCGCACACTTGACATTAGGTTAGCCTCACCTAACTTTCGATGGATGTGGAGATCTCGTGGTCCGACGCTCGCTCCTGGCCGTTCTCGCTGCTGCCACCCTCGCCCTGTCCGCCTGCGGTTCCTCCGCCGGCACCGGCGACGGAGCAGGCGGAGCCGCCGGCACCGCAGGCACCGGCGATGGCGGCCGCTACGGGGCGCCGGTCAGCATCGACCACGCCTTTGGTCGCACCGAGGTTCCGGCCGGGGTGAGCGACGTGGTCACCCTGGGCTGGGGGTCCACCGAGGCCGCGCTCGCACTCGGGGTGGTCCCGGTGGGTATCGAGGCACAGACCTACGCCGTGGACGACAACGGCCTGCTGCCCTGGGTGAACGAGGAACTCGCGCACCTCGGCGCCGAGCCCGCGATCGTGCCCGCGAACGTGGAGGAACCGGCGTACGAGGAGATCGACGCGCTCAGTCCCGAGTTGATCCTGGCCCCCTACTCGGGCCTCACCGAGGAGCAGTACCAGATCCTGTCCGAGATCGCCCCGACCGTGGCCTACCCGGACCAGCCCTGGACGACCCCGTGGCGCGAGGTGATCGAGATCGTCGGCACCTCCCTGTCCATGCCGGGCGAGGCCGCGGATCTGGTGACCGAACTGGACGGCACGTTGGCCGCCGTCACCCAGGAGCACCCGGAACTGCAGGGACTGACCGTGGCAGCGATATGGGACGTCGGCGGCACCTTCTACGTGTACAAGCCGGCTGACTCCAGGGTGGACTTCCTGCTCGACCTCGGCCTGACCAGCGCACCGTCGGTGGAGGAACTGGACGGTGGGGGGGGAGTCGTTCGTCTACGCCCTGTCCTATGAGAGCACCGACGCGATCGACGCCGACATCCTGGTGAACTACGCCTCCACCGGCGAGGAGGTACAGACGTTCCTGGACCAGTCCTACGCCCAGGTCATCCCGGCGGTCCAGCGCGGCGCCGTCGCCCACATCACCGGTGATCAGTTGATCGCGGCGATGTCCCCGCCCACTGCCCTGTCCCTGACCTGGGGGCTGGAGGAGTACGTGGACTCCATCAGCGCTGCCGCGGCGAACGCCCAATAGCCCAGCACCCAGCGCGGTCGCCCGAGGTCGCGGCACAGATTGGCATCACCGCCTGTCACGGGTGAGACTGGGCCGATGGTCACCGCTTCGCACGTCGCCGCCGCCACGACCACGACCCTCGTGCACCGGGCCGACCAGGCCCCGGGATGGTGGCGCGACGCCGTCATCTACCAGATCTACCCCCGTTCCTTCGCCGACTCCGACGGCGACGGCGTCGGGGACCCTGCCGGGGATCACCGGCAGGCTGGACCACCTGGCCCGCCTCGGCGTGGACGCGGCGTGGCTGTCACCCTTCTACCCCTCCCCCCAGCACGACGGCGGCTACGACGTGGCCGACTACCGGTCGGTGCACCCCCAGCTCGGCACGCTGTCGGATATGGACGCCCTCATCGCCCGCGCCGACCAGTTGGGCCTGCGGGTGATCGTGGACCTGGTGCCCAACCACACCTCGGACGCCCACCCCTGGTTCGCCGAGGCCCTGGCGGCACCGCCGGGTTCACCGCAGCGGGACCGGTACATCTTCCGCGACGGGACCGGGCCCGATGGGGCCGAGCCCCCGAACAACTGGGGCAGCGTGTTCGGCGGACCCGGCTGGACCCGCATCACCGAGGCCGACGGAAGTCCGGGGCAGTGGTACCTGCACCTGTTCGACTCCCACCAACCGGACTTGAACTGGGAGCACGAGGATGTCCGCGGCGAGTTCATCGACGTGCTGCGGTTCTGGCTGGACCGAGGTGTGGCCGGGTTCCGGGTGGATGTGGCTCACGGTCTGATCAAGGATCAGTCGTTCCCGGAGTGGGAGGGCCACCGCACGATGATCAGCGCCGAGGAGAGCGCCGAGCCTGCCGGCAAGCAGGCTCCGATGTGGGACCAGCCCCGCGTGCACGAGATCTACCGCACCTGGCGTGAGGTGCTGGCCGAGTACGGTCCGGAGCGAGTGCTGATCGCCGAGGCGTGGGTCGAGGACGATCGCGCGCTGGCCCGGTATGTCCGCCCCGATGAGATGCACCAGGCGTTCAACTTCCAGTTCCTCACCACCCCCTGGCGGGCCGGGTCGTTGCGGCAGAGCATCCAGACCTCGTTGCTCGAACTCGACGCCGTCGGAGCACCCTGCACCTGGGTTCTCTCCAATCATGACGTGGTCCGTGCCGCCAGCCGGCTCGGATTGTCCGTGACCGGCAAGGGTCCCAATGGGATCGGCGCGGGCGACCCACAGCCCGATGGCGAACTCGGTCTGCGGCGCGCACGGGCCGGGCTGCTGCTGATGCTGGCGCTGCCGGGCTCGGCCTACCTCTACCAGGGCGAGGAGTTCGGCCTTCCCGAGCACACCGATCTGCCCGGCGAGGTGCGCCAGGACCCGACCTTCGCGCGCACCGATGGGCGGGTCGTGGGCCGGGACGGGTGCCGGATCCCGCTGCCCTGGCGCTCCGACGCTCCCGGGTACGGTTTCTCCCCCACCGGCGCCACCTGGCTGCCCCAGCCCGACTCATTCGCCGCGTTGGCGGCCGATATGCAGAAGGGTGACCCGTCCTCGACCTATGAGCTGGTGCGCGCCGCACTCCGGATCCGTCGTGACTGGCGATTGGGCTCGGGGTCGCTGGCCTGGGTGGATGGGCTGCCGGCGAACGAAGGTGATCTGCTGGTCTTCACCAACCGCGAGGTGGTGGTCCTGGTGAATCTGGGCGAGCGGGCCGTTCCGCTCCCCACGGACCTGGAGGTCCTGCTCGCATCCGGCGGAGGCGACGACGTGGGCCCGGACGAGGCGGTCTGGGCGGTCATCCCCCGGCCGGCGGACGACGACGGGTAGCACTGAGGCGTACCGCGAGCCACCGCGCACTCGGGCGGGCGAGCACGGAGGGGCTCAGCCGCCGGAGACGCCCAGTTCGGCCTGCTCCAGCAGGGCTCGCAGTTCCTCATCCAGGTGCCGGGAGTCCAGCCAACCCTGCGGCAGGTGCGGGACCTTCGGGGTGCCGGCGCGCCCGCGCGGCCCCTCCGCCCCGGCGCCGGGATAGGGCTGGTCCAGGTCCAGTGCAGCGAGCCGGTCGTCCAGTTCGGCGAGGGAGGACACCAGACCGAACGCGGCCCGCACCGGGCCTCCCACCACGTAACCCTTGAGGTACCAGGCCATGTGCTTGCGCAGTTCCCGCAGGGCCTTACCCTCATCACCGAAGTGCGTCACCATCAGCTCGGCGTGCTCCCGGATCGTCGTGGCCACCTGGGCCAGCCCGGGGCGGCGACGCACCGATGAGCCGGCGAAGGCCGCCACCAGGTCGGTGAACAGCCACGGCCGGCCCTGGCAGCCGCGCCCGACCACGATCCCGTCGCAGCCGGTGTGGGCCACCATCGCCAGCGCGTCCTGCGCTGACCAGATGTCGCCGTTGCCCAGCACCGGAATGTCGGTGACGGCCTCCTTGAGTGCTCCGATCGCGTCCCAGTTGGCGGTGCCGGAGTAGTGGTCGGCGGCGGTGCGCCCGTGCAGTGCCACCGCGGCCACACCGGCGTCCTGGGCGCGCAGCCCGGCATCGAGGTAGGTCAGGTGCTCGGCGTCGATGCCCATCCGCATCTTCACCGTGACCGGCACATCGCTGCCCTCGGTGGCGCGCACGGCGGCCGTGACGATCGCCCCGAAGAGTTCGGACTTCCATGGCAGCACCGCACCGCCGCCCTTGCGGGTCACCTTGGGAACCGGACAGCCGAAGTTCAGGTCGATGTGATCGGCAAGGTCCTCCTCGACCAGCATCCGCGTCGCCGCCCCCACAGTGGCCGGATCCACCCCGTAGAGCTGGACACTGCGCACCGCCTCACCGGCGTCGTGGGAGATGATGCGCATCGACTCGGGAGTGCGCTCCACCAGTGCGCGGGACGTAAGCATCTCGGCCACGTACAGCCCGGCCGGTGCCGGACCCGGCAGTGCGGCACCCTCGGGGATCCCGGCAGCGCCGGCCCGGCGGCACAGCGCACGGAACGGCGCATTGGTCACGCCGGCCATCGGTGCCAGCACCACCGGGCTGCCCACGGTGATGGAGCCGATCTGCAAGGGATTCACCTGGGTATTCTCGCATCCAGGCCGGGGCCGGCCACGGTGATGCCCGCCACGGGCGGCCGAGCCGGATCACCTGATCGGCTCAGGTGGTCCCGGGCCACCGGCCCACCGCCTCACGTCGCCGGGCTCTGGCGATGCGCACCGTCGTCGTCGGACTCGATCTCGGCAGCCCGGTGCTCGACACTCACGGGTGTGCCGGGGCGCCCGGCGCTTCGCCGGCCGCCGGCCCGGACCGGCTCAGCACGGCGGCGGCTGGAGCGCACCAGCATGGCCGCGATGAAGGTGGTCGCCGGGATGGCCAGTACCAGGCCGATCGAGGAGACCAGGGTGCGCACCACCTCCTCGGCGATCTCCCCGGCGGTGAGTGTGCTGGTGACGGAACGGTCGTAGAGCATCACCACCATCAGGGTGGTCATCGCGGTGCCGACGTACGCGAAGGCCAGGGTGTAGACGGTGGAGGCGATGTGGTCGCGGCCGATTCGCATCGCCCGGGCGAAGACGCTGCGGGTGGGGGCGTCCGGGTTCGCCGCGTGCAGTTCCCACACCGCCGAGGCCTGCGTGATCGAGACGTCGTTGAGCGCGCCCAACCCGGCGATCACGATGCCGCACATCAACAGGTCACGCAGGCCCAACCCGGGCAGGACCGCGTCGAGCATCAGCGCACTGTCCGACCCCCCCCCCGGACAGCCGCGCCGCACTCGTGGACCACCACGCCAGTCCCGTCGTCACAGCCAGCCCGATGAAGGTGCCCAGGAGCGCGGTGGTGGTGCGGATCGAGACACCGTGGGCCAGATACACCGCGAAGAACATCATCGCGCTGGCACCGACCAGCGTGGTCAGCATCGCCGGGGCGCCCGACATCAGCGCCGGCACCAGGAACGCCGCCACCACACCCAGGGAAGCCAGCAGGCCGACGATAGCCATCAACCCCCGGATCCGCGCCACCAGCACCACGACGAGCACGTACAGGCCGGTGAGCAGCAACAAGGGCACGTCCCGGACGGCGTCCACGTACACATACGGGCTACCCGAGCCCATCGCCCCGGTGGTGAAGAAGATCCGGATGGTGTCACCGGGTTCGATCCCGGCGGAGACGATCTCCGGAGGCACCTGGATCGGCACGATCCGCTCGGTGCCGTCCTGCAGTTCGGCCATCGCCTCGGTGCCGACCTCACCGGTGACCTCGGTGATCACCGCGGTGGTGAAACCCGGGCCCTCCACCGGATTCTCCCGCGAGCCCACCGGGGTCTCCCCCCGCGGCCACAGGAGGGCCAGACCCACGACGGTGGCCAACAGCAGCGGCAGCACGACCGCCAGCAGGATCCGCCGTGTTCGTCGGGCTACCGCTGGATCGAGGTCGGTATCGGTGTGCTCATGCGTCATTGTTCACACTGTGCCCGGCATCAGGCCGTGCTCGCCGCAGCGACACTGCCGTAATTCCTCGTTCGTGTTTGACGGCAGCCGGGTCAGCGCACCATCCGTGCAGAGTGGTACGGGACACACCATATCCTTATTGACACTGGTTCTCATTGCCGATGAGAATGGCACAATGTTCGCACGCACAGCGCCATTCCGATGCACGGCGACCCTGGCGGGCGTCGGCCTGCTCCTTGCCGCATGTTCCGACGCCGGCACCCCAGCCCCCACCTCTCCCGGGGAACCGGAGAACCTGAGCGTGAGCGTGGTGACGGCCTTCTATCCGCTGCACTTCCTCGCCGAGCAGGTCGGAGGCGACCTGGTCGGCGCCGACGACCTCACGCCCTCCGGCGCCGATCCACACGACCTGGAACTGTCCCCGGTCGATGTGGCGATGATCGAACAGGCCGACGTGGTCGTCTATCTATCCGGCTTCCAGCCCGCGGTGGATGCGGCCATGGAGCAGGTGTCCGGGCCGGTCGGACTGGATCTCGCCGAGGTGGTGGATCTGCAGGACACCTCCGCCACCGTGCGCTCCGGCACGGACTCGGGCACCGCCTCAGATGACGAGCACGCACACGACGACCACGGACACGACGACGACCACAACGACGATCACGCACACGACGACGACCACGCACGCGACGACGACCACAACGACCAGCACGCACACGACGACGACCACGACGGGCACGACCACGGCACGGAGGATCCGCACTTCTGGCTCGACACCGAGCGGATGGCCACTGCCGCTCACGCACTTGCCGAGGCGCTCGGTCAGACCGCGACGGAGCACGCCGGGACATTCGAGGCCAACGCCGCGCAGCTGCAGGCGGATCTGGACGCTCTCGATGAGCACTACCGCACCACGCTGGCCTCCTGCTCCGACGAGGTCATGCTGGTCAGCCACCTCGCCTTCGGCTACCTGGCGATGCGCTATGACCTGACCCAGGTGGGCATCGCCGGCCTGGACCCGCACGTGGAACCCTCCCCGGCCCGCCTCGCCGAGATCCGCGCCGTGGTGCTCGCCGAGGGCGTGAACACGATCTTCGTGGACCCCCTGGCCAGCGCACGGGTCAGCGATGCCCTGGCCGCTGAACTCGACCTCCAGGTCCTCACGCTGGACTCCCTGGAGAACCTGCACCCACCGGCCACCGACTACTTCGAGGTGATGGAGGCCAACCTGGAGGCCCTGGCCGAGGGGCTGACATGCCGGTGAGCACCCTGAACGCCACGAACGTGGACGTGCACCTGGGCGGCGTCCAGATCCTGCACCGGGGCGAACCTACAGGTGACCAAGGGTGAGATGGTCGCGCTACTCGGTGCGAACGGCTCGGGCAAGTCCACGCTGATGCGCGCCTGCCTCGGCCTGGTGCCGATCTCGGCTGGCCAGGTGGGCATCCTGGGGGCACCCCTGGGCCACGGTGCGCCGTGGCACCGGATCGGCTACGTCCCGCAACGCCCGAGTTCGGCCAGCGGCGTCCCGGCGACCGCCGAGGAGGTTGTCCGCACCGGCCTGTTGTCACGCCGACGCTGGTGGGTGGGCAAGGACGGGCGCGCCGCCACCGAGGCCGCCCTGGAGGCGGTGGGCATGGTCGACCAGCGCGGCAAGGCACTGCATCACCTCTCGAGTGGGCAACAGCAACGCGTCAGCATCGCCCGCGCGCTGGTCCGACGTCCCGATCTGCTGCTGATGGACGAACCGATGGCAGGGGTGGACCACCCGAGCCAGGAGGTCTTCGCCGACCTGCTCAGCGAGTTGAAGTCCCAGGAGGTCACCACGGTGGTGGTGCTGCACGAACTCGGGTTGTTGCGCCCGCTGATCGACCGCGCGGTCGTGATCCGTCAGGGACGCGTGGTCCACGACGGCGACCTGCCCGAACCTGCGCCGTTCCACGACCATCCCGAGCATGAGCACGTGCACGCCGATCACGGAGAGTACGAGGGCCCGCCCGACCCGCTCCAGGTGACGCTGCCATGATCGCTGCCCTGGCGCTGATGACCACGGCGAGTGCGACGGCGAACCTGGCCTCGACGAGCGTCCTGGACCAACTCGCCGCGGTGCTGGCCAGCCCGATGACGCAACGTTCCCTGCTGGCGGCGCTGATCGTGGGCCTGGCGGCGCCGGTGGTGGGCACCTACCTGGTGCAGCGCAGGCTCTCGCTGCTCGGTGACGGGATCGGGCACGTGGCCCTGACCGGGGTGGCGATCGGATGGTTGGTGGGTGCCGCCACCGGAGCCACGGACATGGAGGCCTACGCTGTCCCGGGCGCGATGGCCGCGGCCGTGATCGGTGCGGTCCTGATCGAGGTGGTCCGTGCCCGCGGCGCCACCAGCGGCGACGTGGCGCTCGCGCTGTTGTTCTACGGAGGCATCGCCGGAGGCGTGGTCATCATCGGCCTGGCCGGCGGCACCAACGCCAACCTGATGGCCTACCTGTTCGGCTCGCTGGCCACCGTGTCCACCAGCGACCTGACCGTGACCGTCCTCATGTCGGCGGCGATCCTGGTCGTCGGTCTGGGGTTGGGCACCGCGCTGTTCGCCGTCTGCCAGGACGAGGAGTTCGCCCGCTCCACCGGTCTGCCGGTCCGCTTGCTCACCATCCTGATCGCCGTGGTCGCAGCCGTGACCGTGACGGTGGCGATGCGGGTGGTCGGGCTGTTGCTGGTCTCGGCCCTGATGATCGTGCCCGTCGCGATCGCCCAGCTCATCACCTCCTCCTTCCGTCGCACAATGGCGCTGGCGATGGTGATCGGTGCGCTGGTGTGCGTGACGGGCCTCACGATCACCTTCTTCCACCGGCTGGCCCCGGGTGCGATGATCGTGGTGGTGGCGATCGGCGTGTACGCCCTGATCGCCGCGGTGCGCCCGATCATCCAGGCCAGGCGCCCCCGGGACCGGTCGGCCCACCCCGAGATGGCCGACGATGTCCGGCTGAACAACGTCACGTAGGAGAGATGAGGCCATGCAGCGCATGACCCGCCAGCGGGCCGCCGTTGCCGAGGTGCTCGCGGAGTCTGAGGAGTTCCGCACCGCACAGGAACTGCACGATCTACTGCGCGACCAGGGCCACTCGGTGGGCCTGGCCACGGTGTACCGGACCGTGCAGACCATGGTCACCAACGGGGACGTGGACGTGCTGCGCAACGACGAGGGTGAGGCGATGTACCGCCGGTGCGCGCGGACCGAGCATCACCATCACCTGTTGTGCCGGCGGTGCGGACGCACCGAGGAGATCGGGGCGGACCTGGTCGAGCAGTGGGCCGCCAGCGTGGCCCGCGCGTACAATTTCGTCGAGGTCGAACACATCGCGGAGTTGTACGGCATCTGCGCAAGTTGCGCCGGAAGAGAGAGTTGATGGGCAACTTCTTCACCACGGGGCCCTTCTGGGCGGTGTACGTGGTGTTGTTCCTCATGGCGATGGCGCGCGGGCAGATGATGTATTGGATCGGCCGCATCCCCACCGAGCAGGCGCTGAAGCGGACCGCACCGACCACCGGGTGGCGGGCGCGGGCCCACCGCTGGCTCTCCGACGGCGGCGCCGATGCGGGTGTGCGTTCCATCCAGCGCTGGGGTCTGCCGGTGGTCTCGTTCTGTTACGTCACGGTGGGTTTCCAGTCGCTGGTGCAGGCCGCGGCCGGCATGCTGCGGATTCCGCTGCTGTGGTACATCCTGGCCCAGATTCCCGGATCCCTGGCGTGGGCCGCGATCTACTCCACCATCGGGTTCGGGTTGTGGGCGGCCATCATCGCCGCAGCGGCCGGGAGTCCGGCGGGGCCTGATCGCCATGACCCTGGCGCTGGCCCTGGCCGTCACGCTGATCGCGCTACGCATCCGGCGCAAGCGTGCCCGGGCGGCCGCGGAGCCACCTCTGCTCACCGGTACCGGTACCGAGCCGGTCGAGCCGGGGAGCGTCGACGGCGGACTTGACGGCGGCGACACGGGCCTGCGCGGTGGGGGAGCGCACGGCAGCCAGACCGCCCACGCGCGCAAAGCCTCCGACGACGCACCGGTCACCCCCTCCTCCTGACGACGGGACCTGAGCGGGCCCGCGGAGGTGCCGGTCAGGAACTGCTGGGCCTGTCCACCGCAGCCCCATAGCGCCGGTCCCGCGCGGCGTAGGCGGCGGCTGCCTCCCACAGGTCCCGGCGGTCCACCTCCGGCCAGGGTTTGTCGATGAAGATCATCTCGGCGTAGGCGGCCTGCCAGATCAGGAAGTTCGACGCGCGCTGCTCTCCCCCGGTGCGCAGGAACAGATCCACATCCGGCAGGTCGGGCTCGTCCAGATACCTGGCCAACGTCCGCTCGCTGACCCGCTCCGGATCGACCCGCCCGGCCACCGCATCGCGGGCCATGGCCGCGGCGGCGTCGGCCAGTTCGGCGCGGCCGCCGTAGTTCACACACATCGTCAGCGTGCACACGGTGTTGTTGGCGGTGAGGCGCTCGGCCTCCTCGAGTTCCGCGATGACGCTGCGCCAGAGCCGCCGGCGCCGCCCGGCCCAGCGCACCCGCACCCCCCAGTCGTTCATCTCGTCGCGGCGCCGGCGCAGCACGTCCCGGTTGAAGCCCATCAGGAAGCGCACCTCGGCCGGCGAGCGCTTCCAGTTCTCGGTGGAGAAGGCGTAGGCGCTGATGTGGGTGATCCCGAGTTCGATCGCCCCGGCCACCACGTCCAGCAGCACCGCCTCCCCTGCGGCGTGTCCCTCGGTTCGGGGAAGACCGCGAGCATTGGCCCAACGGCCGTTGCCGTCCATCACGATCGCCACGTGCCGCGGTATCCGGCCGGGCGGCAACCGTGGGGGCCGGGCTCCCGATGGATGCGCGGGTGGCGATTGAACCTGTCCGCTCACACCCGTTCCACCATCCGCAGCGAACGCAGTTGCCGCTCCAGGTGCCACTGGGTGTACACCGCCACCAGACCGGAGGCCTCCTTGCGGTGGGTCTCCTCCGAGACGTCGGCCACGTCCCAGTCGCCGGTGAGCAACGCCGACAGCAGTGCCACGGTCTGCGGGGCCGGTGCCGCGGCACCGGGTGGGCGGCAGTTGCTGCACACCATCCCGCCCATGCCGGCAGAGAACGCCCGGTGGATCCCGTCGGACTGGCACCGGGCGCAGGATGCGAAACTCGGGGCCCAGCCGGCGATCGCCAGGGCCCGCAGCAGGTAGGAGTCCAGCACCAGCGTGATCGCGTGCTCACGCCCAGCGAGGGCGCGCAACGCACCGGCCAGCAGCAGGAACTGCTGGGTGGCCGGCTGGCGTTCCATCTCGGTGAGCCGCCCGGCGGTCTCGACCATCGCGGTGGCGGTGGTGAACAGGGCGTAGTCGGAGCCGATCGCCCGACCGTGCGGAGCGATCGTGTCCACCTGGGTGACGATGTCGAGGTTACGCCCGGAGTAGAGCTGGACGTCGATCAGGCTGAACGGTTCCAGGCGCGCACCGAACTTCGATGAGGTGCGCCGCACTCCCTTGGCCACGGCACGCACCTGCCCGGTGTGCCGGGTGAGCAAGGTCAGGATCCGGTCCGCCTCACCCAACTTGTGGGTGCGCAGCACGATCGCCTCATCCCGATAGGTACGCACCGCCCCATTGTCCACCATCGCCCCGGGGCAGGCCCGGTGGCCCCATCGGTGAGTCCGTCAGCGCAACGCGCGGTTGACCGCCGAGATGATCGCCTTGAACGACGCCGTGGTGATTGACGGGTCGATGCCGACCCCCCACAGCACCTGGTCGCCGACCTCGCACTCCACGTATGCCGCAGCCGCGGCGTCCCCACCGGCCGAGAGGGCGTGCTCGTGGTAGTCCAGCACCCGCACGATGACGTCGCGCCCGGCCAGCAGGTCGACGAACGCCGCCACCGGCCCGTTGCCGCGCCCGGTCAGTTCCACCTGCTCGGAGGCGTCGGTGAGGGTGACGGTCAGGGTGTCATCGGAGCCGTCACCGGCAGAGATCACCTGAGTGGCGCCGAGTTCGAACCGCCCCCACGGCCGCAGGTCGCTGCCCGGGGTGGCCGGCAGGTACTCATCGGAGAAGATCGCCCACAACGCGTCCGCGGTCATCTCCCCGCCCCCGGAATCGGTGTGGCGCTGCACGATGCGGGAGAACTCGATCTGCAACCGCCGTGGCAGGTCCAGACTGCGGGTGGAGGCCAGCAGATAGGACACTCCGCCCTTGCCGGACTGGGAGTTCACCCGGATGACGGCCTCGTAGTCCCGGCCCACATCGCGCGGGTCCACCGGCAGGTAGGGCAGGTCCCAGGGCACGTCCTCGCCGTGCTCGGCCACCTGTAGCGCCCGGTTCTGGAAGCCCTTCTTGATCGCGTCCTGGTGGGATCCGGAGAAGGCGGTGTAGACCAGGTCCCCGCCGTAGGGGTGGCGCGGGTGCACATCCATCTGGGTGCAGTGCTCCACAGTGCGGCGGATCGCGTCGATGTCGGAGAAGTCGATCAGCGGATCGATGCCCTGGCTGTACAGGTTCATGCCCAGGGTCACCAGGTCCACGTTCCCGGTGCGCTCACCCTGACCGAACAGGCACCCCTCGATCCGGTCCGCACCGGCCATCACCGCCAACTCGGCGGCGGCGACCGCGCTGCCCCGGTCGTTGTGCGGGTGCACGCTCAGCGACACGAACTCCCGGCGGGACAGGTTCGTGGACATCCACTCGATCTGGTCGGCGTAGACGTTCGGGGTGGCCCGCTCCACGGTGGCGGGCAGGTTCAGGATGATCTCGCGGCCCTCGCCGGGGGACCACACGTCCATGACCGCCTCGCACACACCTCCAGGGCGTACTCCAACTCGGTGTCGGAGAAGATCTCCGGGGAGTACTGGTACCCGAACTCGGTATCGGGGTCCAGCAACTTCTCGGCGTGGTCCATCACATGCTGGGTTCCAGCGGTGGCCAGCAGTTTCGTGCCGTCCTTGTCGTTGCGGAACACCACCTCCCGGAACACCGGCGCGGTGGCGTTGTACATGTGCACGTTCGCCCGGTGCGCCCCGATCAGTGAGCGGACGGTGCGCTCGATCAGGTCCTCGCGCGCCTGGGTCAGCACCGAGATCGTCACGTCCTCCGGGATCGCGTCATCGGCGATGATGGAACGGACGAAGTCGAAGTCGGCCTTGCTGGCCGCGGGGAACCCGACCTCGATCTCCTTGTACCCCATTCGTACGAGCAGGTCGAACATGGTCCGTTTGCGCTGCGGATCCATGGGTTCGATCAGGGCCTGGTTCCCGTCGCGCAGGTCGGTGGATAGCCATCGCGGTGCCTGCTGGATCCGCCGTGAGGGCCACTGCCGGTTCGGCAGATCCACCGCCATCGTGTCCAGGAACGGCCGGTACTTGCCCACCGGCATGCCGTGAATAGTGCGAGTGCTCATCGTTGTGTTGCGTCCTTCCCAGTCCTTGTCCTTCGAGCCGGGGTCGCTAGCGCCCGCGACGAGGATCCGGCCGGGTCAGGCCTCGTCGCGGCGAGGAAGGAGCAGGAGGTGGTTCACGATGCCCACTCTAGCGCAGCCGGCCGGTCCCGTCGTCGCGGTGACTCCGGTCGACGATGGCGGGCCGGTCAGGAGACATCCTCGGGCAGCATGACCAGGATCTCGGTGCTGCCCATCCGTACCGTGGAGCCGACCCGTACCGCTGTCTCCCGCCACGGCTCAAGTTCCACCCGGGTGCCGTCCGGGCCCACCATTACGGTGCCATTGGTCGAGGCCCGGTCGGTCACGGAGACGCGGCCACCGCTGATCCGCATCTGCACATGGGTCTTGGAGACCGACTGGTCCGCCACCCGCAGCAGCGCCTCCACCTGTTCGCCCTCCCGGGCCCGCGGATCACGACCGATCAGGGTGGTTGCCTCACCGGGCAGGTGCCGCCCGTCCGGGAGCACCACGGCCACACCACCGGGTTCGCGGGTGCGTGACTCCGAGGGGACCGGGCCCAGCCGGGCAGCCAGGCGGGTACGCTCCAACTCCTCCCCGTCGCCGGCAGGGGCCTCCGGGGCGTACCCCGTCCCCTGGGCGGCACCCGCACCTGCCGAACGCTGCGGTGGCGCAGCAGGGCGGGCCGGCGATGCCGGTGGGCCGGGCTCCTGGGCCCAGCCCACCGAGGGCACCGGCTGTCCGGGCGCGGTCGGTGCGCCCGGCACGTCCTGCGCAGCGGGGGGCACCTGCTGCGCCGCCGGGCCGGGATGGTGTGCGGTGGGCATGAGCGTCTGGTCCGGCGGACCGAACGTGACGGCGTGGCCCGGCTGCGGGGCGCCGGTACCGTCGGCAGACACCTGCGGCTGCCCCGGGTGCGCGGCGTGCGTGCGGTCCTGGCCCTGTGCGCGAGCCCGGGCCTCGGCCGAGGGACGACGCCGCAGCGCCACCAGCATCGCCACGAGGCCGGCCAGCACGGCCAGGCTGCCGATTGCCAGTACCGCTGCCAGCGCAAGGTAGGCACCCGGGTGCCCGGACCGGGCGCCGGTCTCCGGTGCCGCGTAGGCCAGCGTCCAAGCGGCGCCGGCAAGTAGCCCGAGGGCCACGGCGATCCGCACGACCATCGCGGTGGTGAAGACATCCCGCACCGAGGGAGTGGTGACGTGCCCACTGGCTCCGGTGCCGCGCACGTAGGCAGCGTGCCACCGGCCGGCCGCAGCGATGGCCCGCCACCCGCTGCGTTCCAGCCACAGCCCCCACAACACCCACGCCAGCAGCGCCACCGCGGCGGTGGCGACCAGGAGCCAGAAGAGCGCCCCCTGCGCCATTCCGGAGGTCGCCAGTACCAGCGTGCTCGCACCGGCCACGCCGAGCAGCAGCACGAACAGCCCGTGGATGTTGCGCGGCCACCCGGCCACGTCCTCGATCAGCGCGTGCAGCGCTTGAGCGCGCACCTGCGGCAGGTGCCACGCCCCGGGTCGTGACGGGGCGTCCGGGGGCAGGTAGACCGCTGACCGCACACTCGGGGACCATGGCGAGGGCGCGGGCTCGGGCGCCTGCCCGCCCGGGCCAGGTGGCCCGGGTGCCTGCGGTCCGGGCCGGGCCGGCACGGCCCGGCCAGGTAGGGGCTGGCTCATGACGGCGGTCTCAGTGGTGTCGCTCGTGCGCGGACCGGGCGGCCAGCCGCTCGCGGGTGGCCCACAACCCGGCCGAGGGGGTGGAGATGTAGAAGACGCGTTCGCCGTCATCCATGGTGTTCCAGCCGTCGGTCATGATCTCGGGATCGTAACGGCGAAGCGCCTCGCCGGGGTCCATGTACCGGTAGCCGACGGACTCGATCTCGGCCCGGGTCAGCCCGCCGGGGGCGTAGGTGATGGTGAATCGGCCCTCGGGTGAGCCGTGCACGAGGTGGGCGGTGCCGTGCGGAATGTCCTGCATGTCCGCCTCCACCGCGTAGTGGGCCAACACTTCCTCCTTACTCAGGTATCCGTACTTGCGGATCAGCGCATCGACCTCGGGTTGCTCGCCGAACCGCTCGACACCGGGGGCGATGACCACGAGCTCACCGCCGTCGGCCATCGCCATCCGGGTGCGGTACACAGCCTTGTTCGCCACCCAGGTGGCCCGGAACTCATCGGCCTGCATCACCGCGACGATCTTGTCCACCGGCTCATCGAAGGGAATGATGTTCTGCTCGGTGCTGGCGCGGGCAGCGGCCAGGTAGGTCTCCAACCCGTCCCCCACGTACACGCCGGTGTGGCGCAGGGTGGAGTCGGAGTCGTAGTCCATCACCACCTGCAGATAGACGTCGGGCAGGTGGGACAGGAAGCGCTCCTCGGCGTAGTTGAACGCCTGGCGCACCGGAGTGAGCGATTGCCCAGGTTGTTCTCGATGCCGTAGACGGCCGAGGCCATGTGGGAGGCACCCAGCAGCCGTTTCCCGCCGAGGCCGATGAAGTAGTTCTTGTTGTGGTTGGCGAACCCGAGCACCTCGTGCGGCACCACGTGTCCGACGTTGATGATCAGGTCCCAGTCCCCGGTGACGGTCATGGTGTTGACGTCGATCGGGATATCCCAGGCCACCGCCCCCCCAGTGAACTCGGCCACCTTCTCGGCCGGCACGGTGCCGAGGTGGGTGACCCCGTCCTTCCAGTCGTGCACGTGGATGCGCTCATGCGGCACGGAGCCGAACATGAAGGTGTTGTCCGCCGGGGTGTGTGGCACGTGCTGTCCCAGGGTGGGGATCAGGTGCACGTCCGCCCCGGCGTCGGTGAGCAGGTGATAGAGGTGCTCGGTGATCCAGCCGACGCCGGAGTGTGCCCGGGTGATGTCGGGCGGGAGCAGCAGCACCCGGCGCAGGTCCGCGATCCCCAGCCGGCTGCGAGCCTGGTCGATCAGTTCGACGCACAGGTCCTTGATGGTCTGCTCGCTGACCCAACGTTCCTCGTGATGGAACCACATGGGCCCAGCCTATCGTCGCGGGTACCTCAGCGGCGAAGCGATCGCGGGGAGAAGTGGGAACGGAACCTGGCTCGCCGCCCCACGCTCCCGCGCAGCCGGGATCGGGCGGCCCGCACCTCGACCCAGAACGTGGCCGCCTCCTCCTCATCGGGCAGGCGCGGACCGAAGACACCCGCGTCGGCGGCGATGGCCAGCCCCGAGGTGCCCGCGCCCTCGAAACGGGCGTCCAGCTCGGCAGCGGCCTCCCGGCGGGTGAGCCCGTCGGCGCGCCCGGATCCGAGGTCGATCGCCTGATCCTCCAGCTCGGTCCACCCCCCGGCGATCCGCCGGTCCGGTGTCCCGACGGTGCGCCGGCGCCGTCGCCGTCGGGCCTTGACCGCAGCGATGATCAGGAACGGACTGAGCAGCAGCAACAGGGGGATCGCCGCAACGGCGGCGATCAGCGCCCAGGTTCGCTGCTCCTGCTCATCCTCGGTGGTCTCGTCCTGGACCTCCGCGTCGTCGCGGTCCTCCGGTGGCACGTCCGGGGGTTCCTGCGGGGGATCCGGCGGCTGCAGCACCTGGGGCTGGGGGTGGTCCAGGGGGTCGGGGTCCTCGGCCTGGGGCACCTGGTCCTCATCCGGCGTCGGGTAGAAGGGCAACCAGCCGTGCCCCTCGAAGGGCACCTCGACCCAGGCGGTGACATCCTCGCCCCGAACCTGCACCGTGCCGCCGGCGGGATCCACCTCGAATCCCATGACGACCCTGGCGGGGTAGCCCAAGGCCCGCACCATCAGGGCCATCGCGGCGGCGTACTGCTCGTGGTCGCCCACCATCTGCTCGGCCTCGAGCATGTCCAGCATCCGCCCGGCCCCGTGGCCGGGCCGGGAGGGCACCTCGTTGACCAGGCCGTGGGAGAAGAAGCCCTGGGTGGACAGGGTCGAGGCGATCGCCTCGATCCGCGGGTAGTCCCCGGTGTACCCGTCGGCGAACTGGGTGGCCAGTGAGGAGACCACGTCGGGCACCTGACGGGGCTCGGGCAGTGCGAGGCTCTCGGCCACCAGACGCGTGGTCTCCAGGTCCTGGACGGGCTCGGGCTGATGGGCCGTCAGCTGGTAGGAGTCTCCCTCCCGCAGTCCCGCCGTGGTCAGGCCCGTGTGGGTGGCGGTGTTGTAGTAGAAGCCCTCGGTCTGATCGCTCGCGCGGGGCCCGGTGAACGTGACGTCGATGCTCATCCCGATATTGGGGACCCACACCCCACCGAGGGCGTCGACGTCCACCTGGATCCGGGCGGGGTCCTCGGGGACCTCCACGGTGATCCGGTCCCCGGTCCGGGTGAAGGACCCGGTAGCCGGGGTCTGCCCGGGCGTGACGTCCCAGACCATCCCGTCGTAGGAGTCCATGGTGGCCAGCCGCAGGGCCGGTGTGCCGGCCGGCACACCGGTGGCCCGCAGCAGGGTCTCCTCGCCCAGGTCATCCACGAAGTAGCGGAAGGCGGCCAGGGGGCTGGTGTAGTCGTGCGGGTCCGGCGGTGGCTCGACGTAGTCGCGCAACACCATTCGGGGCTGGCTGGGGGTCAGCACCAGGGAGGCACCGGTGCCGGCCACCGCCGCCATCCCGAGCACCACCGAGACCGCCAGCACGCGATTCAGTTCCAGTCGTCCGGCGCGTTGGGCCACCCAGGTCAGGCTGATCAGCACCCCGGCCACCCCGAGCACCCCGGGCAGCACCGAGAGCCGGGTGCCGAACAGGATCGAGGCCACCAGAACCGCACCCGGCAGGATCAGGGACAGGGAGTAGTGCCGGGCCCGTAGCGCGATCGTCACGGCGACCAGGGACCCAACGAACGCCAGCAGGTAAGGCAGCAGCAGCAGCGCTCCGGTGCTGCCCAGCGGCGGGGCGATGGTCAGGACCTGTTTCCATACGGTCACCACGCCCCGGCCCATGAGTTGCCAGGTGGTGGGAGTGGGGATGACCCCGCCGATCGCACTGCCGGGGGCGACCAGGCCGCCGAAGGCGAAGAACGTCGGCAGCGCCACCGCGAGCACGGTCAGGGTGTGCCAGCGCACCATCGCCCCGAGCACCGCGATCGTGGTGCCGAGCACCAGGGCGACGCCGGCGACGAGGAAGAGCCGCGCCGACAGGTACACCGGTTCCAGGGGGGCCAACGCCATCGCGATCAGCAGCACCGGCACCACGATCGCCAGGACACGCTCGGTGGTGAACCAGCCGGCTCCGGGCCACCAGGACCCGCGGCCGACGCGGTCGCGCCGGGTCCCGCCGCCCGCCGGGCCCGAAGCGGGGACCGGTGAGCCCTCCGGCGGCCTCGCTGCCGGTGCCGGGGCGCTCACACGCGCTCCAGCTTCCGGAACCCCCGGGGCAGGTCCTCCAGGGAGCCCAGGGTCAGCGTGGTCACCTGTCCGAGCCGGCGCACGGTCGATTCGGCCCCGATCCGCGCCTGGATCGCCAGGGACCGCACGCCCAGGGGCAGGACAGCACCGGCGGCGCGGATCTCCCGCGGCCCCACCTCGGAGCCGCACAACAGCACCACCACCGTGGCGCGCTGGACGTCCCGGGTGACGGCACGAGCCAGGTCCACCAGCGTGCTGGGGCTGTGGACCGCCTCCAGCCGGGTCAGGTCATCGAGGAGTCTGCGTGTGGTGGTGCTCGAGATCACCTCGTGGCTGGCCATCGCGGTCAGGTCCTTCGAGGCGTGGATGGCCTCCAGACCCAGGGAACCGAGTGCGGAGATGACCAGTTCGAACTCCTCCGGGTCACCGTAGTCACGTTCCTGGGAACTCATCGCCACCACCATGTGGGAGCGCCGGGTCTCCTCGAACTGGCGCACCATCAAGGTGCCGGTTTTGGCCGAGGAACGCCAGTGCACGTATCGACGGTCATCCCCGGGTCCGTACTCGCGCAGCGCGTGGAAGGACAGGTCCGCGTTGGTGACGTCGCGGGTCTCCTGGCCCTCCAGGTCGTGCAGGAAGCCTGCGGCGGACGAGCCCATCCGGACCGTGCGGGGGTGGACGTAGAGTTCCTCCGGATCGGTCCACAGCACCGAGCGGCGCACCAGACCGAGCGGGTCACCGCGAACCGAGGAGACCGGACCCACGGTGATCACGCCGCGCCGGGCGGTGGGGATCACGAACAGTTCATCGTGCTCCTCCGCCGGGGCCAGGGCCGGCAGAGCGAAACTGGCTCTGCTCCCGCCCACCGGCAGTTCGATGCGGGCCGGCAGCACGGGCCGGTCCCCGACGTTGCGCACATCGACCCCGCCCATGGCGCGCTCCCCCACCACCACCCGGCCTTCGCGCAGGCGCAGTCCGATGGCGTAGGGGTGGCGGCCGATCGCGAAGATCGCGGCCACCATCACCGTCGCGGTGAAACCCGCGCCCAGCACCACCAGTTCGACCCAGCCGAGCATCCGCCCGGCCACCAAACCCACCACCCCGAGGGCGAGCAGCACCCACGCGGCGCGGGAGATCCAACTCAACGCCTGTGTGGTGCGACGCACCTGACCGACCAGTTGGGTGACCGTCCGGGTCACCGAACGGGTGGTCTCGGGTGTGGATGCCTGGGTGGTGCTCACGAGGAATCAGGAGGCTCGTTGCGCCGGAGGATTCACCTCGGTGAGGATCCGGGCCAGGGAACCGGCGGCGCTGGCGCCCTCGAACTCCGCCTCGGCGTCCAACACCATCCGGTGCGCCAGCACCGGTTCGGTGAGCTCCTTGATGTCATCGGGGATGACGTAGTGGCGGCCCTGCGAGGCAGCCCAGACCTTGGCGGTCCGCACCAGTGCCAAAGCGCCCCGGACACTGGAGCCCAGTGCGATCTCGGGAGCGGCGCGGGTGGCCTCGACGAGTTCGGTGACGTAGGTCAGCACCGCCGGGTCCACATAGACCGTGCCGGCCAGTTCGGCCATGTCCACTACGGCCGGGCCGGTGATCACCGGGGTCAGGGAGGCGGTTCGGTCCCGCACCGCCGACCCGGCCAGGATCCGGGTGGTGGCCTCGGCATCGGGGTAGCCCAGCGAGGTACGCATCAGGAAGCGGTCGAGCTGGGCCTCGGGCAGCCGGTAGGTGCCGGCCTGTTCGATAGGGTTCTGGGTTGCCAGCACGATGAACGGGCGGCCCACCTCGTGCGGGACACCGTCCACGGTGATCCGGCCCTCCTCCATCACCTCCAGTAACGCCGACTGGGTCTTGGGCGAGGCCCGGTTGATCTCATCGGCCAGCACCACCGAGGCGAAGATCGGGCCCTTGTGGAAGTCCCACTCCTTGGCCTCCTGGTCATAGATGGTCACACCGGTCACGTCGGAGGGCAGCAGGTCCGGGGTGAACTGGATCCGGGAGTGTGACGACTGCACGGTCGCCGCCAGTGACCGGGCCAGCGAGGTCTTCCCGGTGCCGGGGAAGTCCTCCAGCAGCAGGTGCCCGTTGGACAGCAGACACGTGAAGGCCAACCGGACCACGTGGTGCTTGCCCAGGATCGCCTCGGAGACGTTCTGCACCAGGCGCTCGAAGGTCTCGGCGAACCAGGTGGCGCGCTGCGGCGTCATCGTGGCGTGGTCAGTGACGGTCATGAGGTCCTCTGGTTGCTGGGGCTGTGCAGGTTCGGGGAGTTACCAGTTGCGCGTCTCGATGACGGCGTTGCCCGGCGCCCCGGAGATCGTGGGACGCACCGTCGCGGTGCAGTTGGAGCCGTAGTGCGGGGGTGTGTATCCCTGGTGGGTGATGATGGCGCTGCCGTTGCCCCCCATGGACATCCGGTAGGGGCCGTTCCGCTGGGAGGTGTCGAAGGTACCGCACTGGCTGCCCGAGGCCCGCACATTGACGTCATGGGTCCCCGCGGGCCAGTCCGACCAGTGCAGGCGGAACGTGTGGCAGTTCGTACCACGGTCGCAGGGCCGCGCGTCGCCCTTGGTGACCCAGGCCCGGGGTACCGGTGGCGGTTCCGGTGGTGGCGGGCGGTCCGCGGCGCGCCGGGAGTCCGCCGCGACCGGCGAGGTCTGACCGTGGTTGTTCACCCAGCGGACCTCGATCCGGTGCGTCTCCTCCCAGTCCCCGCGCAGGGAGGTGCTGTCTGTGGGTGTGCCGCGCTGCCAGGAGGTCCAGCCGCTGCTGCCGCTGCGGGTGCGGTACTCCGAGCGCTCGATGCTCGCGCCGTTACCGGACGGGGAGCGCCAGGAGAAACTCACCCGCCGCTCATCGACGTCAGAACTCACCGACCCCGCCACCGGCGGCCCGTAGGGGGTGAAGGAGTTGGAGGAGGCACTCCACTGCCCGCAGTAGGTGTTGCAGGCACGCACCTGCGCGGTGTAGCTGCTGCCGTTGTTCAGGCCGCTGATCCGGCCGCCGGACGGCAGGGCCTGCACGCTGCCGCCGTTGAGGCGGTACTCATAGCGGGAGATCGGTTGCCCGTTGTCGTTGGGGGCGGTGTAGGAGATGGTCGCCCGGCCGTTCTCCCCGTCCGCGGAGGCGCTGACCCCCTGCGTGCGGCCGGGTGCGCCGAAGGAGCGCACCGGGGTCGACTGCGGCGACGCCTCGGACTCCCCCGCACGGTTCTGCGCCACCACGGCGAAGGTGTAGTCGTGGGCGTTCTCGACGTTCACGGTCCGCTGCCGGGTGCTGCCCCCGACGGTGATCACCGGCTGCGCCACACCGTCCTTGTACATGTACAGGTGGTAGGCGTCGATGGAGTCACCGTTGGTGTTCGGCTCGGTCCAGCTGACCTGCAGTTGCCCGCCGGCAGCGATGTCCACACGGGTGGCGCGCGGCGCGTCCGGCTGGAAGGGCGGTCCGGAGGGGATCTCCGCGGCCGACCAGGCGCTCCAGTCCCCCGGGTCAGGGGCCTCGTTCACCGCGCGCACCTGGAAGGTGTAGGCCTGACCGTTGGTCAGTCCGGTCCAGGTGTGGCCGGTGCCGGTCACGCTCACCTGATCGCTACCGCCCCCGCCGGGTGAGATCCGCACGTCGTAGTGCGTAATCGGGGTGCCTTCGTTGTTCGGCTGGTTCCAGTTCAACGTCAGCTCGGTGTCACCGAACTCCACGGTCGGCGCCCCGGGCGCATCGGGCTTGACGTCCGGGCGGGCGTCACCGGAAGCACCGCTGGCCGGGGACTCCCCGACCGCGTTGATGGCAATCACGGTGAAGTTGTACACGGTGCCGTTCGTCAGCCCCGTGATGGTGCAGGTGGTCGACCCGCACATCTGGGAGACTCCGCCGCCCTCCACCCGGTACCCGGTGATCGGTGAGCCGTTGTCGGTCGGCGGGCTCCAGGACAGTTGCGCCTGCTGGTTGCCCACCGACTCCACTCTGGGCGGCGCCGGGGCCTCCGGCGCCCCGATCACCGCAGCGCTCACCCGGGCCTGGACCTGGCGGTCCGGGTCGCCGGTCACATCCACGACGGTGTAGACGATGGAGAGCCGGCCCACGTAGTCGGACCCGGGGGTGAAGGTGACGTTGTCGCCACTGACGGACACGTCGGCCACACCGGCTTCGGTGGTGGCGAACAACAGCGTGCGCGCCTCCCCCGGGAACGGGTTGGAGTCGTTGGCGAGCACATCGACGGTCACGCTCTCGCCCTGGTGCACCTCCCCGGCGTCGTCGTCATTGGCTACGATCAGCGGCCGGTTGCTGGCGGTGGCGGTCAGGGTGATCTCGCCGGTCACCGAGGCGCCCTCGGGATCGGTCACCTCCACCTCCATGACCTCCTCGGTGCCGGGGGTGGTGTCGTTGCCGGCGGAGGCGGTGAGGATGTTCGCGTCGTCGATCGAGGCGTCGAACCCGGCCGGGACCGAGACGATCTCGTAGGTGAGCAGGTGCACCTCGCCGTCGGGGTCCTCCGCCAGGCGCTGCAGGTTCAGGCTGCCGGGGTCCCCGCCCGCTTCCAGTTCCAGGGAACCGGGACGCATCTGGGGCGCCACGTTCTCGACCGAGTGCACCGTGATGTCCAGGGTGATCACCGAACTGCGCAGCCCGTCCACGTTCAGGTCGAGGGCGTCGGTGACCTCGAAGGTGATCGTGGCCGGCCCGTGGTACCCCTCCGCGGAGGTGTAGGCCAGGGTCTGTTCATCGACCACCAGTTCGGAGCCGTCGGAGTTGGTGGCACGAACCAGGGAGAAGTCGGTCAACTGCACCGGGTCCCCGGACATCGAGGTCACATGATCATCCAGGGGGATCTCGATCCGGTCACCGGAGTCGACCTCGATCGGCGGAGCATCGGAGCGCTTCACCGGGCCGGTGTCCTCCAGGCCCGGAACCTCCACGAACGCGTAGGAACTCAACTCGTCCTCGTCGGTGATCTGGTAGGTGATGACCTGGCGCTCCGGCGTCAGATCCACCTCCAACTCCCTTCCGTCGACGCTCAGCCGTGCGGTGGGGTTGCCCTCGGGAACCGACAACCTCAGGGCGTCGACGCTGCCGTCGGGGTCGTAGTCGTTCTCCAGCACCCCGACGGTGATGGTCTCCATGCCTGCGATCGCGTCCGCGGGGACCTGGTCATCCACCGCGACCGGTGGCTGCGGATCCGCGTCCGGGTCCACGGTGATCGACAGGGTGCCCACGTCCTCCCCGCCGTTGCGGTCGCTCACGAGATACTGGATCAGATAGGTGCCGGGCTCGCTCGGGGACGTGAACAGCACGGTGGCGTCCCGGATGCCGACGTCGGCCAGGCCCCCGTCGTCGGCGATCGAGGGGTCGCCGAAGACCAGCCGGTCCCCGTCCGGGTCGGTGTCATTGGCGAGCACGTCCACCTGGACCTCACGGTCCGGGCGCACCGTCACCTCGTCGGGCACGGCGACCGGGGGCCGGTTCCGGTCCGGGGGATTGATCACCCCGACCGTGATGCTGGCGGCGGCGACCGCGCCGAGACGGTCCTGGACGGTGTAGCGGAACTCATCGGTGCCACGGGAGTCGGTGTAGGGCTGATAGTCCAGGTACCCCGGACCCTGCTCCACGATGCGACCCAATTCCGGGGAGGACTCCACACCGAGCACCCGAACCGAGTCACCGTCGGGATCGATGCCGTGGGTGTTGATCGGGATCCGCACCCGTTCACCGGCGAAGGCACGGGAGACCACGTCCTCCGGTACCGGCGGGGAGTTCGACTCGTCCCCACTGGCGACCACATTGACCGTGATCGGCGCCGAGTGGGACTGTCCGTTCTCGTCGGTGATGCGGTAGACCCCGGTCACGGTCTGCGGGGTGTCAGGGGCCATGTACCGGACCACGTCACCGGCCACGAACATCAGCCCGGCCTCCGGTTCCTCCACCAGGTCGGTGTCGAGGGAGAACTCCAGCCCGTTGGGGTGGGAGTCGTTGGCCAGCACCGGGATGGTGACGTAGTCCCCCACCCGAACCCGGGCCGAATCGCGCACCGCGATCGGGGGCCGGGCGGCCTCGGCGTGCACCAGGGGCAGCACCTGCACCCTCACCGACGGCGCTCTGGTCCCCGTTGGAGACGGTGTAGGTCAGGGTGACCGGCTCGGACAGGGTCTGGTTGGAAGAGATGCGCAGCAGCCGGTGGTCCACGATCGCCACGTGCAGCCCGAGTCCGGGCGGCACGTCGATCTGCTGCACCGCCAGCACCCCGCCGGCCGGGTCGGAGTCATTCTCCAGCACATCCACCAGCACCGAGCCACCCGGCGGCAGGAGTGCGGTGTCGGCCACCGCAACCGGCGGTGCCCCCTCGTCCTGGCCGACGACGCTGACGCGCACCAACCCGGTGGCCGAACTGCCGTCGTCATCGGCCACGATGTACGTCATGTAGTAGTCGTCGGCGATGTCGGACGTGAAGGTGAACGTGCCGGCATCGTTGTCGGTGACGATCTGTGCGTTCGGCACCTGCTCCACGTGCGACAGGCGCAGCGGGCGGCCGTTCGGGTCGATGTCATTGACCAGCGGCTCCACCGTGATCGTCTCCCCGACGAACGCCGTGGCGAAGTCGAACACCGCGGTCGGCGGGTAGGGCCCGTCCGGGAGCACCTCGATGTCGATGAGCACCTCACCGATATCGGTGCCGTCCCCCACGAGCACCACGATCTGCTTCAGGCCCACCTCGATGCCACGATCGGTGATGCTGGTCAGCCCGTTCGGAGAGGTGATCACCTCCAGGCTCTCCGGCGCCTCGGCACCGATCACGTACATCGGATCGCCGTCGGGGTCGCGCACATCGTTCATGATGTTGACCTCGACGGACTCGCCGGCGACCACCTCGGCGCCGATGTCGCGCAGTTGCTCGGGCGGCGAGTTCTGTCCCGGCGGCACCACGTCCAGGCTCACCTGAGCGCTATCGGTGCCCCCACGGCCGTCATCGGCGGTGTACGAGAAGCGGTGCTGGCCGCTGGCTTCCGCGGCGACGTGGATCTGCAGGGCGCGTCCGCCCAGCACGTGCTCCACGGTACCGAAACTCTCCGGCACATCCTCGAACTCGGAGACGGTGAGCAGGTCGCCGTCGGGATCGGAGTCGTTGTCCAGAACCGGGAGCATCACGGTGCGCCCTGCGCGCACTCCGAAGGAGTCCGGCTCGGCGTTCGGGTCGCGGTTCTCCGCCTCCCTGTCCAAGGGGACCTCGTCACGGATCTCCTGCAGGGACTCCTCTTCCTCCTCCTGCTGATCCTGGGGCGGGGTGATGTCCTCCCAGTTGTCCACCAGGATCAGGGTGTCCTCCAGCATCCAGGAGTCACCATTACGCATGTCGTTGAGCACCGCGAGCTGCCGGTTCACCCGGAACACCAGGTCCGCACCGGCGCCGGCGGAGGGGATCGCCTGTTCGACCGGGTCGGCGCCGCGGCAGGTGCGCAGGTGCAGCGGCGCGGACCCGGTCCAGGCCCCGTGCAGGCAGCCGCTCACCTGCACCGGCTGAACCGGCTCCCCCGGCGTCTGCACCTTCCACACCACGGGTTCGCCGCCACGCAGCGGGACCTCGATCAGGGCGTCAGTGGTGGCGATCGCCACCGAGTTCCCGTCTGGACTGGCCGCCTGCAACCGCGCCGAGGCCAGATCCACGTCCAACCCGGACAGGTCCAGGACGTTCTCCCGTGGTTGCACAAGCACAGCCTCGACCGGTGCGTCCGGGCCCTCCTGGCGCATACTGAGCACCACCGGGGTGGTGCCCACGGCGGTCATCTGGGTCTGGACGCTCGCATCGAAGTAGGCCTCCTCGAGTTGGCTGATCTCGGGCTCCAGGGCCTCGAGATCCACCTCCTCACCTTCGCCGTCCTCCTGTTGTGCGTCCGTGTTGGCGTCCTCGCCGGCGGCGTCGGTATCGTCGGGCTCGGAGTTCTGCGCACCGGTTCCGCCGGAGTCCGCGTCCGTCGCACCGTCGTCGGTGATCGACTCTGCCGCCGCGCTCCGCTCAGCCCGCAGTTCGGGGCTCACGGTGAGCAGTTCCCCGCTCAGGCCGTTCAGGCCGAAGGCGGTTCCGTCGTCGGCCACGACGTGGGCGGCCTGGGCTCCCAGGTCCGCCAGCGGCGGGGCGGTGCCCTCATCGAGCACGCCGAGTTCGTCCAGACCGAGCACGTGGTATTCACCGCTACGGGAGTTCAACACCCCCACGGTGCCCTCGCCCATGGCCACGTCGGCGTTCGCGGGCAGTTGTGTAGCCGGCCCGGAGGTCGCGACCTGCGCGGTGTCGACCCGCTGGATGGTGCCCGAGGCCAGGTCGCGCATGAACACCACGTCGTGACGTTGCAGCAGGTCGATGTTCTGGCTCGTCGCCGCCAGGGAGGCGTCGATCTGCTGGACCGGGTAGTTCAGCCGGCCCATGGCCAGTTCGGTGCTGTTGGAGACCCACACGCCGCCGTCGTTCAGTTCGACATCAGCGGTGGCCACGCCCTCGTAGTTCAGGCTCAGGGCCACCACGGTACCGAGCACGAGGGACACCACGGTCGCACTTGCGATCCTGCGGCGGCGTATCGTCGTGCGTGCCCGCACTCCCAGACTCCTCCCCGGTTCCCCCGGCACAACTGACGGGGGCCACACCCCGTCCCGGTCCGAATCCTAACGGATGGACGTGGGCGTGGACATGGGCTGTTCTACCCGCCCATCGGGGTGGACGTGGGCTGCCCTAGCCGCCGCGACTCAGGAACCGGTCCGGGCTTCCTCGGCCCGTTCCAGGCTGGCCCGCCGGTAGTTCTCCTCCAGCAGGTCCAGATCGCCGGCCACCACCAGGCGCGAGGCAACGGCGTGCTCGACCAGTCTGGCCCGCCGGTTCACCGCCAGCTTCTGCTGACCACCGCGCAGGCCACGGATGCCTTGCCGGGACAGTTTGTCGCAGACGTTGTCCAGTTTGCGGTTGAACCGCGTGATGGTCCATCCCAGTTTCGCGGCGGCCTGGGCCGACGTGGGGATCGACGCGCTGGACCCTCGGCCGCGCAGCACCGCCTCGGCCAGGGACAGGATGAGCAGCTTCTGCGACTCGGTCAGGGCGACCGGGCCGATCGTGGTCTCCCCCACCTGGGTACGTTCGGGAGAAGAGGACTCGAACGTGGGCGTCTCCCCCACGATGCCGACCTCATAGGTGGTGGGCCCGGCGGTGAACAGCACCGAGGTGCGGGCGAACACCAACGGCAGCCGGGCACCGGGAGCGAGCCAGGCCTGCATGTTGCCCTCGGAGTCGGAGACCGTGGCCGACAGGCGGGAGCCGGTGTTGGTGAGCCACCACAGGTCGTCCTGGTAGGCGATCGTCAGGAACTGTCGGTGCAGGTAGGGGTTGTCATCGACAACCAGGTCCCCCTCGCGCCCGATCGTGAACGGTTTGGTTCGATCGGCATCGAACCATTCACCGCAGAACTCCACCTTCAACGTCATCTTCTACCCCCAACACCGACCATCCTAGGCGCACGCCTCGCTCCATTCCGACAGCCTAGAGCTCTCCACCGAAATTGCGGCGACTTCCACGCAGACCCGCTCCGGAACGTCGGTGAGGGTGATCTCGGTCTCGGTGATGCGTTCGGTCCCGGTATCGGCGCCGCCGACCTGGCGCCAGGCGTAGGCGAGGTCGGCATCGAACTCCGGGGCCCTCCATGTGAAGGTGACCTCGTCCTCCCCCTCCACGCGTTGCCCGGTGAGCTGCTCGGGCGGTCCCGGACGGGAGGCGTCGGTGACCGGCGGATCGGGGGGTGCGGTAGTGGGGTCGGTGGGTGGTGGGGGATCGTCGGGAGCGTTGACCGCGCCGTAGATGACCACCCCGCTGACCACCAGGATGACCAGGATCGAGGCCGCAAGCGTCAGCCAGCGCAGCCGGCGGCCCCGGCGCTCGTTGCCGCCGGCCTCCTGGTCGGGGCCGACGCCGGCGTGAGGGGGGCCGTCCCGGCCGGCTTGTGCGGGGGCACCGGCGGAGTCTGCGGCCGGGACGACGCCGGGGGTGCGCACGCGCGTTGCCTCGGTGTCTACGGCGTCCCCTCCGGTGCGCGGGGCGGCCGGGATCTCCACGACCGAGCGCACCCGGGTGCGCAGGTCCTCCCCGACGGTATCGGGCACCTGGATCCAGGAGGTGTCGGGCAGGTCCAGGCTGGTCTGAGCCAGCTGGAGTTCCTGTTCGACCCGCTGGAGTGCGCGGGCGAACTCCGCGGCCGTGCCGAACCGTTGTTCCGGTGCCTTGGCCATGCCGCGCTGCAACACCTGCTCCAGGGAGGGCGGGACGTCATCTCGCAGCAGCGGCGGCAGCGGATCGCGCTCGATCCGACCGATGATGTCCAGAGCGGAGTTCTTCCCCTCCCGGAGTTCGAAGGGGGATCGACCGGCGAGCAGGGTGTACACCGTCGCCGCCAGGGCGTAGATGTCCCCGGGAGTGCCGCGCTCGGCGTGCTCGTCGAAGAATTCCGGGGCCGACCACGGGATCGACATCCCCACCGCCTCGGACTCCTCGCTGGCGTGCTGGACGACGGATATGCCGAAGTCGGTCAGTGCCGGCCAGCCGTAGTCGGTGGTGAGCACGTTCGCCGGCTTGATATCGCGGTGCAGAATGCCGGCCCGGTGGGCGGTCTCCACCGCACCACCCAGGCGGACCCCGATCCGCAGGGCCTCGGCCACGCCCAGCGGCGCGGTGCGGTAGCGCACCGACAGGTTCGGCCGCGGGCAGTACTCCATCATCAGGTACGGGCGTCCGTCGTCGGCGGTGTCGGCGTGGTAGATCGTGACGATCGAGGGATGGGCGGACAACTGGGCCATCACGTTGGCCTCGGCCACGAACTGTTCACGACTGGCCGCGTCGGTGGTCGGCGCGAGCAGCACCTTCACCGCGACGCTACGCCGCGGTAGCTGCTGGGTGTACAGGAAGACGTCGGCGAAACCACCCGAACCCAGGAGTCGTTCGTAGGTGAATCCGGGGATCTGCGGGGGTTGCGAGGGTGGACGGCTCGGAGCCACCTAGCGTGCACCACCCTGGTACGGGCCGTAAGGGTCCACGACGGGCCCCGCGCCGCCGGCGGATCCGTAGCGGTCCGGTGGTGGCGGCACCCCGGGTCCCTGCGGGGGTGGGCCGTACGGGCCCGGCTGGGACGAGGAACCGGGGGCCGGCGGTTGGCCATAGTGCCCGGGCTGGGCCTGCGCGCCGGTTGGCCCGTACGGATTCGGCTGGCGGTAGGGTGCGGGCCGGCCGTACGGAGCCGCCGGTGCGGCCGGGGTCTGCCCGGGTGCGGGTTCGCCGGTTCCGGCGCGGGGAACGGGTTCGGATTCCCCGCCGCCGTCCTGGTCGTTGTGGACCTCCGCGGTGACGCCGTCCCCGAGGTCGATCACCGCTCCGGCACCCACCGGGATCGCCTCGGCGGGATGCAGGCGGCGGGCCTCGGCACCGGGCAGCGTGACGACCGTGCCGTTGGTCGAACGCAGGTCGGTCACCACCACGTGGTCACCCTCGGGCTTCAGTTCGACGTGGGTGCGGGAGATGTCCTGCTGCGGGCTGGGCACAGCGACCAGGTGCGGTGCGACGGCCCCTCGAACCGGGTGGCCTCCGGTGCCCGGCCGAGCAGTGCGGGCCGGTCAAGTTCGACCCGCTGTCCGGTGGAGATCACCACTACCGGCACCACGCGCGCGGGTTGTGACCCGGCGCCGGCCAGGACCGTGTCCTCCCCGACCGCCTCCTGTCCGCCCGAGTTCAGGGCCTCCCGCAGATGCGCCACAAGGACGGTGTGGCCGTCGTGGTCACCGTCGTCCTCATTCGCCTCGCCGGCGACGTCCTCCCCGGTGGCGTCCCCGGCGGCGACGTCATCGGAATGATCTGACTCGTGCTCGCCGGTGCTGCAGCCACCGCCGACCGCGGGGGCGGGGAACACGGTCGCCTCTGAGAAGTGGTCGCTCCCGGCGGCGGATCCCGGGCGATCGGATTCCGCCGTCTCGGCCGTGTCGTCTTCCTCGGCTTCGAGGACGGCGGCCTCAGTGTCGGAATCGGCGCCGCTGTCGGCGGCACTGTCAGCGTCGGCGCTCTCCGCCTCCGCCGAAGCCCCGGTGTCGGCGACCTCCGCCTCCGCCGAAGCCTCACCGCCCTCGCCCTCCGAGGTCTGGCCGGCCTTCATCGCCGGGACGTTCCAGGGCAGGGAGTCGATCAGACCACGGTCACCGCCTGCCTCCGATCCCGCGGTCCCTCCGTCGGACTCCGCCGCATCGTCAGGCTCATCCGGCGTCTCGGCCGCACCGGCGTCCTCAGCCTCAGCCGGGGTCTCAGGCTCTTCCGCACCCTCGGGCTCGTCCGGGGTCAGGACCCCCTCTTCCGGCCCACCCTCCACCGGAGTGTGCTTCCGCGCGTCGGTGTCGACCTCACTGGCGGCAGCCGTCCCGGCGAGGGCGGAACGCTCCGCGTCCTCCGACCCGGACTGCACCGCTGCTGCCGCCACCACACCCGAACCCAACGGCCACTCCTGGCCACCGTCCTCGGGCCCGCTGACCCGCAGGCGCTGCGGGAGGGGACCCACGTGCTCGCGCCAGGTACTCATCCCCTCGGCCCGGATCTCGGTTCCGTCGCAATCGACACTGACCTGCCCCCGCACGAGGACCCTGACCTGGGTGCCCTCGGTCCGGACCAGCGCGAAGTCCGGGAGTGCGGAGAGACTTCCCCCAGCGATCGCCTCGAGCCACGCCGACAGCGGGCGCTCGGCCACCATCGCCTCCCAGAGGGACCGGGCGGTCACGGCAGCGAAGTCCGGGGCCAGCAGCGCCAGTCCCCCGGGCGCGACCAGGCCCGTCCAGGTCCCGCTGCGGTAGGAACTCATCATCACCTCATCAGCCTCTCTCATCGGATCGCACCGGCTCGTGGAAGTGTGTCATCAAGCTCCGCGCCGGCATCAGCTGAAGATGCGCGCCGTCCACCACACCGGGGTGCAGTGGACTGCGCGGCGCCGTCGGCGAGCAGATCCACCACCACCGCCGACACGTTGTCGCGTGCACCGGCTCTGGTGGCCCGCTCCACCAGGTCCCGGCAGGCCTGCTCGGCATCGCCCGGAGCGGCCAGGGAGGCGGTCACCTCATCGGGTGTGAGTTCCTCGGTGAGGCCGTCGCTGCACAGGAGGAGCCGTTGCGGCCCTCCGGCGTGCAGCATCCAGAAGTCGACGTCGACATCGTGGCTACTGTCCACCGCTCGCGTGATCACGTTGCGTTGCGGATGCTCGCGCGCCTGACCGGCGGTGATGGCGCCGGCGTCGAGCAGTTCCTGCACCACCGAGTGATCCACGCTGACCTGGACGAGTCCGTCCTCGTCGTAGCGGTAGATGCGCGAGTCCCCCACGTTGAACGCCAGCCAGTACGGCACCCCCTGCTGGGTGGTCAGGACCAGACCGGCCGCGGTGGACCCGGCCAGCGGGGGCTCCCCCGACCCAGGATCATCGTGTCCCCCCGTCTCGCCGGTGGGCCGGGCTCGCGATTCAGGCCGGTCCCCCTGTGCAGCCCTCACCCCGGCGCGGATCAGGTCCCGGGAGTGGTCGATCACCGCCAGGATCTGGGCCGGCTCGACCGGTGCGCCGGGCTCGAGTCCGGCGGCGAAGGCCTCGAACGCCTCCACCACGCACTGTGCCGCCAGGGCACCGTAGACGTGCCCGCCCATCCCGTCGGCCACCAGGAATACGGGCGGGGCGGCAAGGACGGCGTCCTCATTGACCCGGCGGCGTCCGCCGGCGTCGGTGACCGCACCCCAGTCCGTGTGCACCACGCACCCCTTCTCCTGCCTCGATTGGGCCCGATCCTACCGACCGCACCCGGGCCCGGCGGTCCGGCGCTCACACGAACGAGGGGAACACGCCCCAGTACGCGGCGATGATCAGCAACGAGACCGCACCCAGGTGTACCAGCCACCAGACCAGGCGTCCGGGCCCGCGCCAGACACCCAGTGCGCGCGCCCGGTGGGTGCGCTCCAGCGAGGCGTACAGCACCCCGGCGGCGAGCACCCCGGTGCCCAGCACCAGGAAGTAGCCTCCGACGACGACGAGGTCGTTGCGCAGATAGTTCAGGGCGTACTGGGCAACCTGGGTCAGGTAGGCCACGAACATCACCAGCGCCGCCAGCGCCGCCAGCGCGGTCGCGGCGGCGTACCTGGCAAGTGATGCGGGCATGATCGGCTCCCGCGCGCGCTGCGCGATCCGGGCCCCAGCCCACAGCGCGGGCCCCAGCACCAGCAGACCGAGGGAGCCGAGCAGGGTGTACATCACCCAGTCCCCATCGGCGTACCAGCGGGGTGACGCAACCGGGGCTGCGGCGTACCGCTGTTCCGGCTCGGCGCCGGCCACCTGGGGGACGGCGCTGGCCGTCTGCGGCAGACCCTGGGTCCAGCGCGCCAGGTCCCGGGTGAACCCCGGGGCCAGATCGCCGTTGGAACGGATGCCGTGGTTGGCGCCGTCGTAGTAGCGCACCGTGAACTCGTCGTTACCGGCGACCGCCAGGTCGTCGCGCATCACCACCGCCCCCTGCACCACCGGCATCGAGGCATCATCGGTGCCGTAGACCATCAGCACCGGCACATCGAGGCGCTGCTGGTAGGGGCTGGCGTCGAAGTCGGCGTACTCGAACCCCCCGCCGGGGATGTTCATCCCCACCGCTCGTGGGATCGCCCGCAGCAGTGCCCCCGGAGCGCCGGTGTTACGCAGGTAGACGTCGGCCGCGAATGCGACTTGCTGACGGGGCTGGACCACCGGGGCGGAGACCAGCACCACGAAGTTGACCTGGTCGTAGGCGGCACCGGCCACCGTGGCGATGTAGGCGCCTTCGGACTCCCCGTAGATACCCGTCTGACCGGAATCAACTCCCGGCCAATCGGCGAGTACGTCGAAGGAGACCATGTAGTCGGCCGCCATCTGGACGTAGTTGCGGTTGCGCACCGTGTAGGTGTCCATCCGCTTGGCCGGCACCAGCACGTAGAGACCGGCGCTGGCGAGCTCGCGGGCCTGGTCGGCGAAGGAGGTGGCCCGACCGGTTCCGGCCCCGTGCATCAGCAGGATGCCCGGCCGGTCCGGCCCGGCATCGACGGGATAGGTCAGGCGTGCCGGCACGCTGACCTCACCCAGATCGACCTCGAAGTCCTCGCTGGCGGTGGCGTAGGTGCCCACCGGGTCGGTGCGGACGTCGGAGCCGATGGTGGTCTCCCGGGTCTGGGACTCCACCTGGTCCTGGATCAGCTCCGGGTGCCAGCGAGGCCCCGCCAACGAGCCGATCGTGCCCAGGATCAGCACCAACCCGAGCACGGCAAGCCACCTGCGCACCACCAACGCGAGCCCCCCGGGTACTCAGAAGCCCAGACGCTGTAACTGCTTGGGGTCACGCTGCCAGTCCTTGGCGACCTTCACGTGTAGGTCCAGGAACACCGCGGCACCCAGCAGCGCCTCGATCCCGGCCCTGGCCCGGGTGCCCACCTCGCGCAGGCGCGCACCCTTGGCACCGATCACGATGCCCTTCTGTGAGTCCCGCTCCACGAACAGGTTCACCCGCACATCCAGCAGGGCGCGACCATCCTTGGCCGGGCGGTCCCGTTGCACGATCTCCTCCACGACCACGGCCAGGGAGTGTGGCAACTCATCGCGCACCCCGTCCAGGGCGGCCTCGCGAACCAGTTCGGCGACCATCACCGAGTCGGGCTCGTCGGTCAGATCCCCGTCCGGGTACAGCGGGGGCGACGGCGGCAGGTGGGAGAACAGCACACCGGTCAGCACGTCGAGCTGGTGGTTGGCCAGCGCTGAGACCGGCACGATGTCGGCCCACGAACCGAGGTCGGCCACGGCAAGCAGGTGCTCGGTCAGCGCCGGCCTGCTGACCACGTCGGTCTTGGTCACCACGGCCACCACCGGGGTGGTGGCATCGGCGAGCTGCGCGGCGATGTACCGGTCCCCGGGCCCGATCGGTTGATCGGCGGGTAGACAGAAGACGATGAGATCCACCTGCGACAGGGTCTGCATCACCAGGTCGTTCAGGCGCTCCCCCAGCAGGGTGCGAGGGCGGTGCAGGCCCGGAGTGTCCACCAGGACCAGTTGGCCGTCCGCACGGTGCACGATGCCGCGGATGGTGTGCCGGGTGGTCTGAGGACGTCCGGAGGTGATCGCCACCTTGTGCCCCACCAGGGCGTTGGTGAGCGTGGACTTGCCCGCGTTCGGGCGTCCCACCACACAGGCGAAACCCGCCCGGTACTCGGGACTCGCCTGCTGCCCGCCCTGCCCCTGGTGAGGCGCCCGGGCGGACTCCTCTCCCGCCTTCGTCATGAGCCCTGCTCGGAGCGGCCCGGAACCGTGGGCCGTGAACCGAGGAAGGTGAGCAGCAACCGGCGCTGCAGGGCGAACATCTCCTTCTCCTCCTCCGGCTCGGCGTGGTCGTAGCCGAGCAGGTGCAGGATCCCGTGCGTGGTGAGCAGAAGCATCTCCTCATCGGCGGAGTGTCCTGCGGTGCGCGCTTGGTCGATGGCCACCTGCGGGCACAGCACCACCGATCCCAGGATGCCTTCGGAACTCGGTGTGCCGGGGCTACCGGGGCGCAGTTCATCCATCGGGAAGGCCAGGACGTCGGTGGCCCCGGTGGCGTCCATCCACCGCTCGTTCAACTCGGTCATCACCTCGGCGTCGACGAAGCGAACCTCGAGTTCGGCCTGGGGGTGAACATGCATCTCGTCGAGCACGAAGGTGGCCAGTGCCGCGAACTCGGACTCATCCACCGCGTGCGCGGACTCGTTGGCGACCTCGGTGCTCATCGTCGTCGTCCCTCCTGGGAATGGGCGCTGCGACGGTGCATCTCGCTACGGCGCAGGCCCTCGTCATAGCGCCCGTAGGCGTCGATGATGTCGGCCACCAACCGGTGCCGCACCACGTCCTTGCTGGACAGTCGGCAGAAGGCGACGTCGTCGATGTCGTCGAGGATCTCCTGCACCACGTGCAGTCCCGAGCGGGTGCCGTCGGGCAGGTCCACCTGGGTGACGTCACCGGTGACCACGATCGTGGAACCGAATCCCAGGCGGGTCAGGAACATCTTCATCTGCTCCGCGGAGGTGTTCTGGGCCTCGTCCAGGATGATGAAGGCATCGTTCAGCGTACGGCCACGCATATAGGCCAGCGGCGCCACCTCGATGGTGCCGGCCGCCATCAGCCGCGGGATGGACTCGGGGTCAAGCATGTCGTGCAGGGCGTCGTAGAGCGGGCGCAGGTACGGGTCGATCTTGTCGTTCAGGCTGCCGGGCAGGAATCCCAGCCGCTCCCCCGCCTCCACCGCGGGCCGGGTCAGCACGATCCGGTTCACCTGCTTGGCCTGCAGCGCCTGGACGGCCTTGGCCATCGCCAAGTAGGTCTTTCCGGTGCCGGCCGGCCCGATCCCGAACACCACCGTGTTGGCGTCGATGGCCTCCACGTACTGCTTCTGTCCCAGCGTCTTGGGCCGGATGGTGCGCCCGCGGCTGGACAGGATGTTCATGGTCAGCACCTCGGCGGGGCGTTCCATGGTCGCGGCGGTCAGGATCGTGATTGCCCGCTCCCACCGCGTCGGCGGTGAGCGGCTGGGCCGAGGAGGCGATCTGCGTCAGTTCATCGATGAGCCGCTTGGCCAGGTCCACATCGCCCTTGGGGCCACTGAGCGCGATCTGGTTCCCGCGCACGTGCACATCGAGGCCGGGGAACCCCTCCTCCACGGCACGGAGCACCTCATCTCGCTGACCGAGCAGGGCCACCATCGGGACGTGCGCCGGTACGGTGACCTCCTCGCGGACATGGCCGGGTTGCGGTTCAAGGGTGGGATCGGTCATGGGCCGGGCCGTCGCCCAGGGTCTCCTTGCTCGGACGGGGTCCACACATCGTGGGGACCGGACACTGCGGAGTCTACGAGATCGACCGATCCGGCCGTGGTCTGGCCCTCGGGTCAGCGTCCGGAGAAGCGGTCCCGCAGCCGTGAGAACATCCCGGAGCCGGCCGGGGCCAGCCGCCCCTGCGGGCGTTCCTCACCGCGCTCGGCGGCCAGGTCCTTGAGTAGCCCCTCCTGGGTCTCGTCCAGCCCGGTGGGCACCCTGACCTGGATGTGTACGTGCAGGTCACCGCGGCGGCCACCACTGCTGAGCACACCCACGCCCAGTCCGCGCAGGGTCAGGACCTCCTCGGGCTGGGTGCCGGCACGCACGTCGATGTCCTGGTCGCCGTCGAGGGTCTCGATGGTCAGCACCGTGCCCAGCGCCGCGGCCGTCATCGGCAGTTCCACCGTGCAGTGCAGATCGTTGCCGCGGCGGGTGAACGTCGGGTGGGACTTCTCCCGGATCTCCACGTACAGGTCACCAGGGGGTCCACCGCCCGGACCGGTCTCACCCTGACCGGTGAGTTTGATCCGGGTGCCCTCGTCCACCCCGGCGGGGATGTTGATGTTGATGGTGCGGCGGGAGCGGACGCGACCCTCGCCGGAGCACTCGGCGCACGGGTGCTCGATCACGGAGCCGAAGCCCTGGCAGGCCGCGCACGCCTGGCTGGTCATCACATTGCCGAGGAAGGAGCGGGCTACCCGCTGCACCGAACCGCGGCCCCCGCACATGTCACAGGTGCGCGGACCCGTCCCGGGCGCACAGCAGGTGCCGTGGCAGGTTTGACAGACCACGGCGGTGTCCACCTCGAGGTCCTTGGTCACCCCGAAGGTGGCCTCCTCCAGCGTGACGGTGACCCGCAGCAGCGCGTCCTGGCCGCGCCGGGCCCGCGGGGTGGGGCCACGCTGGCCGCCGCCACCGGCAGCGGCGGAGAAGAAGTCGAAGATGTCGGAGAACGGGAAGTCCCCACCGCCACCGCCGTTCATCCCACCCAGTCCGCCGGCGTCGTACTGGCGACGCTTGTCCGGATTGGACAGCACGTCATGGGCGGCGGCGATGTCCTTGAACTTCTCGGCACCATCCGCTCCGGCCACGTCGGGATGGTGCTGGCGCGCCAACTTACGGTAGGCGCGCTTGATCTCCTCGGTACTGGCGTCGCGTTCGACACCGAGAACGGCGTAGTAGTCGCTCACTGATCGCTTTCTTGACTCATCGACTCAGGCGGACAGGATCCTGGACAGGTAACGCGCCACGGCGCGGACCGTGGCCATCGTGGTGGGGTAATCCATGCGGGTCGGGCCCAGGACCCCCACCTGGGCGATCGCCTGGCTTCCGGTCCCACCGTAACCCCCCGCGACCACGGAGGTCTCGGACAGGTGCTCGGAGGAGGTCTCGCGACCGATCCGTACCGCCGGCGAGGCACCGGAGGCGTCCTCGGCCATCTCCGAGAGCAACCGCAACAGCACCACCTGCTCCTCCAGTGCCTCCAGGACCGGTGAGATGGTGCGGGTGAAGTCGGTGTCGGATCGGGCCAGGTTCGCCGTCCCGGCCATCACGATCCGATCCTCGACGTCCTCCCCGACGGTATCCAGCACCGCGCTCACCACCTCGGCGACCATGGCCCGCTCCTCGGGGTCGAAGACGTTCTCCAGATCGGTCAGTGCGCTGCGCAGCCCGGGCAGTTCCCGGCCGGCACCCAGGGCGTTGATCCGGGCCCGCAGTTCCCCGAGCACCGCCGCATCCATCGCCTCGGGCATCGCCACCATGCGCTGTTCCACGCGCCCGGTGTCGGTGATGATGACCACCATCAACCGGGTAGCCGAGACGGGGATCAGTTCGACGTGGCGCAGGGCCGACCGGCGCAGAGAGGGGTATTGCACCACGGCCACCTGCTGGGTGAACTGGGCGAGCAGTCGCACGCTGCGCTCCAGCACGTCGTCGAGGTCCACCGCGCCCTCGAGGAAACCGGCGATGGCACGGCGCTCAGCCACCGATAGGGGCTTGAGCGCGGCGATCTGATCCACGAAGAACCGGTAACCCTTGTCGGTGGGGATCCGGCCGGCCGAGGTGTGCGGCTGGGCGATGTAGCCACCGTCCTCCAGCGCCGCCATGTCATTGCGGATCGTCGCCGGTGACACGCCGAGGTTGTGCCGTTCCACGAGGTTGCGGGACCCGACCGGCTCACGGGATCGCACGTAGTCCTGCACGATCGCGCGCAGTACCTCCAGTTGACGTTCCGAACTCATCCCGGGCCTCCTCTCCGCGTGGTCCCTCATCATGCGCCTCATGGTCGGCACCGGCGCCCCGAGGGCCCTTGGTGCCGTGATCGACCGCCACCGGCGGCAGTGTGGATCAGCACTCACCGGTTTCGAGTGCCAATTCTACGCGTCGCTGCGCCGAATACCCCAGCGATGTGCGTAGCCTCACCCGGATGAGCCCTTCGCAGTATCCAGGATTCGATCGTTACGGCACCGACGTGCTCTCCGCCGACCCCCACCCGGTCGCCGCACCGGTGCCCAAGGTCCCGGCCCAGGTGGGCCTGGTGGTGGAGGACGCCGAGACAGGCTTCACCGGTGCGGTGGTGCGGGTGGAGAAGTCCGGCGGGATGGTCGTGGTGGTACTGGCCGACCGGCACGAGAAGGAGCGGGCGTTCCGGCTCGGGCCCGGGTTCTGGGTGGACGGTAAGCCGGTGCACCTGGTCCTCCCACCGGCCAGTGCTCGGACTACCCGGGCCCGCACCGCCTCGGGTTCTCGCGCCGTGACCGGCGCCCGGGCTCGGGTGGCCCGGGCTTCCCGGATCTGGGTGGAGGGACGCCACGACGCTGAACTGATCGAGAAGGTCTGGGGCGAGGACCTGCGCCTGGAGGGAGTCGTCGTGGAGATGCTCGACGGCGTGGATCACCTTGCCCGCGCCGCAGCCGACTTCGCGCCCGGTCCGCACCGGCGCCTGGGGGTGCTGGTGGACCATCTGGTGCCGGGATCGAAGGAGTCCCGGATAGCGGCCGAGGCGATGCGCGCATGCGGCGCGCAGAACCTGCTGGTGCTGGGGCACCCGTACGTGGACGTGTGGCAGGCGGTCAAGCCCGCCCGGCTCGGGCTGACCCAGTGGCCCTCGGTGCCACGGGGCGTCGACATCAAGGTCGGCACCCTGACGGCACTGGGTTGGCCGGCCGAGACCCAGGCCGATGTCGCGCTGGCTGGAAACGCATCCTGGGCCGGGTGCGGTCCTACCAGGACCTGGAGCCGGCACTGCTGGGCCGGGTGGAGGAACTGGTCGACTTCGTCAGCGCAGGTCCCCAATGACGGGCGCTCAGCCGCGGAACAGGGTGAACACCCAGTAGCCGATCAGCACCCCGGCCGGGCCCGCCGCGGCGATCAGCACGCTGCGCCGCACCACCGCACCGGCCTGCCAACTCAGCACGGCGGCCGCCGCGATCAGCACCACGATGGCCGCCGAGACCACCGGGGGCCACGCGCCCAGCCCCACGATCGCGGCCAGGCCCAGGACCAGCCCGATCAGGATCGGCATCAGCATCCACGCCGCTTGCTCCGGGACTTCCGGACCGGACCGTTCCTGATCCGCACCGGAGGGTTGGGCAGCGCCCGCGTCACCGGGTGCGCCATCGGGCCGGGACGGTGCGCCGATGACGCCGGTCGTTGCCTCACCGGGTCCGGGCGCCAACGTCTGGTCGTCGCCGGCGTAGCCGGGACCGGGCGACTCGCCGGCCTCGGGCGGTTGCACCGGATCGATCCGGAAACCGCCCTCGGCGGCGGTGGGGTAGGCCGAGCGCAGCGGCGGGGCGGCAGCGTAGTCGCCGACGGGCCAGGGCCCTCCCGGCTCGCCCGGTTCCCCGGTGCCGGCACCGGGTGGAGGAGTGGTGGGGGTCGGCGCGGTCGGTGCGGTGGGCCCGGCCGGCTGCCCGGCCGACGGTTGCGTCGGCGGCACACCCGGCTGGTTCGTCGACCGCTCGGCCGGCTCGACCGGATCGGCCGGCGTCGGCGCTTCCTGAGTCATCCCACCCACCTGTCGTCGCTGGTCATGGCCAGAATAGGCCACCCCGGCGGCATCACTGCGGCGCAGTTCGTCCCAGGCGTGCCCCTCAGCCCAGCACGCGATGCACCACCGAGTCGGCCAGCAGCCGGCCCCGCACGGTCAGGACGAGCATCCCCTGGCGCGCCGGGAGTTTCTGGGCGAGGCCCTCGGCCACCAGCCCCTCCAGCACCGCGCTATCGGTCACCGGGAAGCCCTGGGCCAGACGCACCCCCAGCAGGACCTCCTCGGCCCGGCGCTGGGGAGCGGACAGGTGCTCCTGACCGGCCACCGGGAGACGTCCGGCCTCGACTGCTGCGGCATAGGGGCGCGGGTGCTTCAGGTTCCACCACCGCTGTCCCCCGATGTGGCTGTGGGCACCCGGGCCGACCCCCCACCAGTCCTGCGAGCGCCAATAGGCGATGTTGTGCCGGCACTGCTGGGAGGCGCCGCGGGACCAGTTGGAGATCTCGTACCACTCATACCCTGCCCGGGTGAGCATCGCCGAGGCGAGTTCGTACTTGTCCGCTTCGTCGTCGTCGTCGGGCATCGACAGTTCCCCGCGCCGCACCTGCGTGGCCATCCTGGTACCGGGTTCGACCACGAGTGCGTAGGCGGAGACGTGGTCCGGGGCCATCGCGATGGCCACGCGCAGGCTCTCCTCCCAGTCCGCCAGCGACTCCCCTGGAGTGCCGTAGATCAGGTCCAGCGAGACCGACAGCCCGGCCTGGCGCGCCCAGGCCACCGCCTCGGGCACGCGGGCCGGGTCATGGGTGCGGTCCAGGGTGGCAAGAACATGCGGGACGGCGGACTGCATCCCGAAGGAGACGCGGGTGAACCCGGCTCCGGCGAGTTCGGCCAGCGCCTGCGGGGTGACGGAGTCGGGGTTGGCCTCGGTGGTGATCTCGGCATCGGGGGCCAGGGACCACGCCTGCCGAACCGCCTGCAGCATCGCCACCAGATCGGCCGCCGGTAGCAGCGTGGGGGTCCCGCCGCCGAAGAAGACGGTGCGGACCTCTCGGGCGGGGATCCTGGCGGCGTCCATGGCGGCCCGGGCCAGGTCGATCTCGGCGATCGCGGTCCCGGCGTAGGCGTCCTGGCTGGCCCCGCCGCCCAGCTCGGTGGCGGTGTAGGTGTTGAAGTCGCAGTATCCGCAGCGCACGGCGCAGAACGGGATGTGCAGGTACACACCGAAGTCCCGGTCGGCTGAGCCGGTTGCTGCCCCGGCCAGGTCCAGCTCGTGGCTGCGCTCCGTACTCACCTGCGGGTGCCGATCGGGGGTCAGTCCGAACCGCCGTCGGAGGTGAGCGCGGCCACGAACGCCTCTTGCGGGATCTCCACCCGGCCGATGTTCTTCATCCGCTTCTTCCCCTCCTTCTGGCGTTCGAGGAGTTTGCGTTTGCGGGAGATGTCGCCCCCGTAACACTTGGCGAGCACGTCCTTGCGCATCGCGCGCACGGTCTCCCGGGCGATGATGCGTGAGCCGATCGCGGCCTGAATGGGCACCTCGAACTGCTGGCGCGGGATGAGTTCCTTGAGTTTGCCGGTCATCATCACCCCGTAGGCGTAGGCCTTGTCCCGGTGCACGATCGCACTGAACGCATCGACCTGCTCCCCCTGCAGCAGGATGTCGACCTTGACCAGGTCCGCGTCCTGCTCCCCCGGACATCTCGTAATCCAGGGAGGCGTAGCCACGGGTCCGGGACTTCAGTTGGTCGAAGAAGTCGAAGATGATCTCTCCCAGGGGCAACTCGTACCGCAGTTCCACGCGCTCGGGTGAGAGGTAGTCCATGCCCTGCATCACCCCGCGCCGGCCCTGGCACAGTTCCATCACCGCTCCGACGAACTCGGTGGGGGTAAGCACGGTGGCGGCCACCATGGGTTCGGTGACGGTGTTGACCTTCCCGGCCGGGAACTCACTGGGGTTGGTCACCTCGACCTGCGTGCCGTCCTCCATCGTCACCTGGTAGATGACGTTCGGGGTGGTGGCGATCAGGTCCAGGTTGAACTCGCGCTCCAGCCGCTCCCGCACGATCTCCAGGTGCAACAGGCCCAGGAATCCGCACCGGAACCCGAAGCCCAGGGCCACCGACGTCTCGGGCTCGTAGCCCAGCGCGGCGTCGTTGAGTTTGAGTTTGTCCAGCGCATCGCGCAGCGTCGGATAGTCCGATCCGTCGATCGGGTACAGCCCGGAGAACACCATCGGGCGTGGGTCGCGGTAGCCGCCCAGGGACTCCGTGGCCGGGTTCGCCGCATTGGTGACGGTGTCACCCACCCGGGCCTGGCGCACATCCTTGGCACCGGTGATCAGGTAGCCCACCTCACCCACGCCCAGTCCCTTGGATGCGGTCGGGTCCGGGGAGATGACGCCGATCTCCTGCAGTTCATGGGACTGCCCGGTGGACATCATCTGGACCTTCTGGCCAGGGGTCAGGTGCCCGTCCACCATCCGCACATAGGTGACCACACCGCGGTAGGTGTCATAGATCGAGTCGAAGATCATCGCCCGGGCCGGCGCCTCGGAGGACCCCTGGGGGGCGGGCACCTGGGCCACGATCTGGTCGAGCAGGTCCGTCACCCCCACACCGGTCTTGCCCGAGACCTGCAGGCAATCCTCCGGCTCGCCGCCGATCAGGCCGGCGAGTTCCTCGGCGAAGCGTTCCGGCTGCGCGGCGGGCAGGTCGATCTTGTTCAGCACCGGGATGATGACCAGGTCGTGCTCCATCGCCATGTACAGGTTCGCCAGGGTCTGGGCCTCGATCCCCTGGGCCGCGTCGACCAGCAGGATCGCGCCCTCACAGGCGGCCAGAGAACGGGAGACCTCGTAGGAGAAGTCCACGTGCCCGGGGGTGTCGATCATGTTCAGGGCGTAAGCGCGTTCGCCCACCTGCCAGGGCATCCGCACCGCCTGGGACTTGATGGTGATACCGCGTTCGCGTTCGATATCCATCCGGTCCAGGTACTGGGCGCGCATCAGGCGTTCCTCCACCACGCCGGTGTTCTGCAGCATCCGGTCGGCCAGGGTCGACTTCCCGTGGTCGATGTGGGCGATGATGCAGAAGTTGCGCAGCAGTTCCGGTGCCGTCGTGGACGGCTGGATCAGCGCGGATGCATCGGCGGAAGCGATCGGGGACACCTGCTGGTCTTTCGGTCGGTTGGTGGGGCTGTGCCCTATCGTCCCACGTCCGGTGGGTACGGGCTGTCCGCCGGGCGTGGCCGGGTTACGCCCGTGGTGAGCTCGGCTCGTTGTCGGCGGCTCTCATCAGGCATCATCGTGACCATGTCTTCCCTGCCGGAACACCTGAGCATGCTGGCCAAGGGCGTGGGCCAGCTCCTGGCGCTGCCGACCAAGATCCTGTTGGTGATGGCCACCGTCGTGCTCGTGGTGCTGGGCCTGCTCGTGGTGGTCTTCGTGACCTCCGGTCACGCCGGGACGGCGGGCACCGTGGCTTGGGTGACGATCTGGGTGCTGTTGGTGCTGCCGGTGCTCCTGCTCGCGCGGAGACGGCGCCGCTGGCTCGCCCGGACCACCGAGACCGGCACCACACACCAGGTGATCCTGCCCGGGCCCTCCGAGTCCACCGATCTCGCGCCGGTGGACCTGACCGCACGGATCTCGGAGGACATGCGCGGCCGGCCGGGACAGGAGGACGTGCAGGTCCTCTTCGACGCCGTCAACGAGTCCCGGGCTCCGGGTTCGGGTCGTGGCGCCGGCGCGCGAGTGACGCGTGTCTTCAGCCTCGGGCGGCTCTCCCCGGTGGGCCGGGCACTGGCCGCCATCGATCGCGCCCAGCGGGCCCTGCTCACCGCCGCCGGTGGCACCGCCGGCGCCCCGTACCTCAAGGACGACCTGCGCCTCACCGTGGCGTCCCTGTTCGGGACGATGCTGGCCATCCCGCTCGGGGCGCTGGCCCTGATCGTCCTGGCCCTGGTGCTGCTCACCCAGTAGCGCTGCTGCTCCCCTGCCCGGGAGCACCGCTGACACGGGAGCGCCGGCCGGGTCACCCCTCGATGGTGATGTGCACCTGCACCTGCTGACTCGAGGCACCACCGCCGGCCACCACACCCCGCAGCGGCGCCACGTCGTCGTACTCCCGGCCCCGGCCCACGATCACGTGGTGGGGCCCGGTGGGGATGGAGTTGGTGGGGTCGAACCCGAACCAGTCCCCGCACCAGTACTCCACCCAGGCGTGTGACTCCGCGGCCACCGTCTCCCCTACCCGAGCGGTCTCGGCGGAGGGGTGCAGGTAGCCGGACACGTACCGGGTGGGGATGCCCAGGTGGCGCAGCGCGCCCGCGGCCAGGTGCGCCAGATCCTGGCACACACCCTTGCGCTCGGCCCAGGCCTCCGCGGCCCAGGTGTGCACCCCGGTGACCCCGGTGACGTACTCCATCTGCTCCCGCAGCGCCAGGCAGACTGCCTCCGCCGCCGCCCCCGGGGCGGCGGTCCCGGCCGCGTCGGTGGCCAGGGCCTGCAGATCCTCCGGGATCCTGGTGCTCGGGGTGGACATCAGGAACTCCGTCATCCGGTCCTGCAGGTCCGGCGCCCTCAAGGTCTCCCAGCCGGCTCCGCCCGAGCGGCCCTGCAGGGGGCTGAGCTCGACCCGCGCCCGGGCCAGCACGCCCAGTTCGGTGTGCGGGGTGAGCGCCTCGAAACTGAGCACCGCGGTGCCGAAGTAGTCCCGGTACTCCGACCGGAAGGTGCACGGGTCGGCCGCGATGTCGGTCTCCAGCACGGTCTGCCCGGGCAGGGTCAGCGGCCGCATCCGCACCTCGTTGTAGGAGGCGGTGACGGCCCGCTCATACGTGATCGTGGTGCGGTGCTCGATCAACAAGGTGGTCCTGGTCGAGGTAGGTGCCGGAGCCTGGGAACTCACAGTTGCCCTCCGATCCACTCATCGTCGGTTGCCGAGGGGAAGAACTTCACCCGGATGGCGTCGCTGGCCTCCGAACACCCCTGCTGGACGCGCTGCATCTGCTCGGGCAGGTTGTGCAGCAGTGCCAGCAGCGGCTGGTACTCCAGGTCTGAGCGCACCCGGCCCAGGGTGCGGCGGGCGTCGGCCTCGCTGCGGTGGTGCACCTCGCTGGTGTCCAGCCGGGCGAGGCACCGCTCGGCGGTCTCCAGGGCGTACAGCACCGAGCGCGGGAAGAGCCGGTCCAACAGCAGGAACTCCGCGGCCAGGGAGTCGGAGTCACGGCCCCGGTAGGTGCGCAGGAACACCTCGTAGGCCCCGCAGGAGCGCAGCAGGGTGGTCCAGTCCGGCGCGGACGGCCCGGCCACCGCTCGGGTACTGATCAGCCGCGCGGTCATGTCGGCCCGTTCGATGCTGCGTCCGAGGAGGAAGAACTGGAAGGTCTCATCGCGCCGGGTGGCCGCGTCGGTGATACCACCCACCACCGCCGCCCGCTCGCGCACCCAGCTGAAGAACTGATGGGAGGTGGAGGTCCCGATCATCTGCGGGAGTGCGTTCCAGGTGGAGTTCAGGGCCTCCCACAACTCCGAGGAGAGGGAGTCCCGGGCCCGGCGGGCATTCTCCCGGGCCGCGGCCAGGGCACCGGCGCAGGAACTGGGTGAGGCCTGGTCGTAGGCCAGCCTGGAGAGCACGTCGAAGCGGGTGACCTGGGACTCGCCTGCTTCCAGGCCCATCACCCCCAGCAGTGAGCGCAGCGCCAGGTCGTCATCGATCCAGGCGTCCTCGAGCAGGTGCTGCAAATAGGCGTCCACGATCCGGGAGGTGTCGTCGGCGCGCTCGACGTACCGCCCGATCCAGAACAGGGACTCAGCGATCCGGGAGAGCATCAGCCACCCACCTCTGTCGCCAGCGGGAACGAGCGAGCACCGGGCGCATCCGACGTCTGTTGTTGCTGTCGGGCCTGAGCGGTCAGGAAGCCGTCGGTCGGATTGGCGTCCCGTGCCACCCCCGGGGGCGCGGGCTGGGAGTCGGACCGGGTCCACTCCGGTAGGTCGGAGGTGCGGGCCAGGGGGCGCTGCTCACCCAGCACCCAGGTGTCCTTCGACCCACCGCCCTGGGAGGAGTTGACCACCAGCTGCCCTTCGGCCAGGGCCACCCGGGTGAGCCCGCCGGGCAGGACCCACACGTCAGTCCCGTCGTTGACCGCGAACGGGCGCAGATCCACGTGGCGCGGGCGCAGGGCGTCACTTGCCAGGGTGGGCACCGTGGACAACTGCACCACCGGCTGGGCGATCCAGCCGCGCGGGTCGGCCTGCAGTTGCCTGCGGGCGGCGTCCAGTTCCGCCGCGTCGGCGTCGGGTCCGATCAGGATGCCCTTGCCGCCGGAGCCGTCGACCGGTTTGACCACCAGCTCGTCCAGGCGGTCCAGCACCTCGGCCAGTGCCTCGGGTTCCTCCAGCCGCCAGGTGTCCACGTTGGGCAGCAGCACCTCTTCGCCGAGGTAGTACCGGATCAGGTCGGGAATGTAGGTGTAGACGAGTTTGTCGTCGGCCACCCCGGTGCCTACCGCGTTGGCGATGGTGACGCTGCCGGCGCGGGCCGCGCCCATCAACCCCGGCACACCCAGCATGGAGTCGGGCCGGAAGGTCACCGGATCCACGAAGTCGTCGTCGATGCGGCGGTAGATCACATCCACCCGCCGGCGGCCCCCGGTGGTGCGCATGTACACCTTGTCCCCGGCGCAGTACAGGTCCCGGCCCTCCACCAGCTCCACACCCATCAGGCGGGCCAGCAGGGAGTGCTCGAAGTAGGCGCTGTTGTACACCCCCGGGGTCAGCACCACCACCACCGGGTCCTCCGCCCCGGCCGGGGCGGCGGCGGACAGCGCGGCCAGTAGCCGGCGGGGGTAATCGGCGACCTGGTTGATCCGCATCCGCGCGAACAACTCGGGGAAGGTCTGTGCCATCGCGCGCCGGTTGGAGAGCACGTAACTGACCCCGGAGGGCACCCGGGCGTTGTCCTCCAGCACCCGCCACCCGGTCGCCGCATCACGCACCACGTCGATGCCGGCGACGTGCACACGCACTCCGTTGGCAGGCTGGATCCCGCGGGCGGCGCGGTGGAAGTGCGCCGAGGAGACGATCAGCCGGCGCGGGATGACTCCGTCGGTGACGGCACGCTGATCGTTGTAGATGTCATCCAGCAGCGCCTCCAGGGCGCGGACCCGCTGGGCGATCCCGGGAGCCAGGTGGTCCCACTCGGCGGCATCGATCACCCGGGGCACCGCGTCCAGGGGGAAGGGCCGTTCCACACCGCCGACGTCGAAGGTGACGCCCTGGTTCAGGTAGGAGCGGGCCAGGGTGTCGGCGCGCCGGCGCAACTCCTCGGCGTCCAGCGCACCCACGGTGTCGTGCACGTGCCGGTAGGGCTTGCGCACCTGCAAGCCGTCCTCGAACATCTCATCCCAGGCCGTGCCGTCGGGGTAGCCGTCGAACAGATCTGCCATGGTTTCGACGGTAGCGCGCTCGCGCCGTTCGCGCGGCCCGGTCGGCCCCACCACCGGATCGCCGCCGGTCAGGCCGGCACCCCAATCCACGCCGGCGCACTCATCCGGGTCCGCACGCGCCCGCGCCCGGAACCCACCCTCATCGAGGTTGGACCGGGGTGGCCGCGTACTGGCGACGGATCAGCGGTTCGGCCGCTACACCACTGACGTGCTCCTCCTGCACCTGCCAGGTCTGGCGGTCGCCGGTCAGGGACCAGGCCGCCTGGACAGCGGCACCGGTGGCCACGTACTCCCCAGGTTCGGGCACCGATACCGGCAGCCCGAGTACCTGGGCGGCTACGACCTGCACCGCCGGGTTCTGGGCCGCGCCCCCGATGAGTTTCACCCGCCGGGCGTCCACGCCCTGGCCGCGTACGGCGTCGATCCCGTCGGCCAACCCGCACAGCAGGCCCTCCACCGCTGCCCTGGCCATGCACTGGCGGGTGGTGGAGGCCGGCGTCATCCCGTACAGGGTGGCCGTGGCATCGGGCAGGTTCGGGGTGCGCTCACCCTCGAAGTAGGGGCGCAGCACCAAGCCGTGGGAGCCGGGCGGGGCCGCCAGGGCCAGTCGCCCGAGCCCTTCATAGCCGACGTCGAGCAAACTGGCGATCACGTCCAGCACCCGGGCGGCGTTCATCGTGGCGATCAGCGGCAGGTAGGCGCCGGCGGCGTCGGCGAACCCGGCCACGGTGCCGGTGGCATCGTCTGCGCGACGGTGTCCGAGACCGCGCAGACCACCCCGGAGGTGCCGATCGAGACGATCACATCACCGGTACGAGCCCCCAGCCCCAGCGCCGAGCCGGCATTGTCTCCGCACCCGGGTCCCACGGTGAGCCCCTCGGGGATCGGTTCGTGACCGGCGGTGACGCCCACCGCCTCCCCGGCCGCCGCGATCCGGGGCAGTACCACCTCGGAGGCGTCCCGGCGCAGCGCCCGGGAGAGCAGGTCGAGGTCGTAGTCCCCGGCCGGGGTGACGTACCCGGTGCCGGAGGCGTCGGAGTGGTCGGTGGTCAGCGCGCCAAGGTCCGGGTTGTCCGGCCCGAATCCGCGCAGCCGCCAGGTGAGCCAGTCGTGGGGCAGCGCCACCGCCGCCACCCGGGCGGCGTTCTCGGGCTCGGCATCGGCCAGCCAGCGCAGTTTGGTGATGGTGAAGGAGGCCACCGGCACCAATCCCGTGCGGCGCGCGAACTCGGCCGCGCCGACCTCCTCGGTCAGGTCGGCCGCGGCCCCGGCGCTGCGGGTGTCGTTCCACAGCAGCGCGTCCCGGATCACCCGGCCGCCCGCATCCAGGGCGACCATGCCGTGCTGCTGGGCACCCACCGAGATCGCGGCCACGTCGGCCAGCCCACCGGCGTCGGCCACCGCGGCCAGCAGCGCCTGCCACCAGGCCTCGGGGTCCACCTCGGTGCCGTCGGGATGGGTGGCGCGGCCCTGCCGGACCAGGGTCCCGTCGTCGGCGTCTCGGATCACCACCTTGCAGGACTGGGTGGAGGAGTCCACCCCGGCCACGAGTCGGCGCCGGCTCATCACGACCTCAGCGCGCGCCGAGCAGGTGCTCGGTGACGAGCTGCTGCAGCCGCACGAACCCGGCGCCACGGCCACCGAAGTAGGCGTCGGCGTCGAAGTTCTCCCAGGCACTGGCATCGGTCAGGAGGTCCTGGACGGACTCCCCCTGCCCCAGCGTCGGTGTGGCCAGCTCGTTGACCTTGGCCTGCGCCAGCGCCTCGGCGACCTCCGGGTCGGCGCGGAAGGCGGTGGCGCGCTCCTTCAGGATCAGGTAGTTGACCATGTTCGCCCGCACCGAGTCCCACACGCCGGTGTAGTCCTCGGTCCTGGACGGCTTGTAGTCGAAGTGGCGCGGCCCGGTGTAGGCCTGGCCCCCGTCCGGCGAACCGTTCTCCAGCAGGTCCACCAGGGAGAAGGCGTTGTACAGGTCGCCGTGGGCGAAGACCAGGTCCTGGTCGTACTTGATGCTGCGCTGGCCGTTGAGGTCGATGTGGAAGAGTTTGCCGTGGTCCAGGGCCTGAGCGACACCGGCGGTGAAGTTCAGACCGGCCATCTGCTCGTGACCCACCTCGGGGTTGATCCCGACCAGGTCGGGGTGTTCCAGGGTGGCGATGAAGGCCATCGCGTGCCCCAGGGTGGGCAGCAGGATGTCACCGCGAGGCTCGTTCGGCTTGGGCTCCAACGCGAAGCGGATGTCATAGCCCTGCTCCTGCACGTAGGAGGTCAGCAGGTTCATCCCCTCCCGGTAACGCGCCATCGCCGACTGCACGTCCTTGGCGGCGTCGTACTCGGCGCCCTCGCGCCCGCCCCACAGCACATAGGTCTGCGCGCCGAGCTCGGCGGCCAGGTCGATGTTGCGCAGCACCTTGCGCAGGGCGTAACGACGCACCTCACGGTCGTTGTTGGTGAGGCCGCCATCCTTGAACACCGGGGCGCTGAACAGGTTCGTGGTGACCATCGGGATCACCAGCCCCGTGGCAGCCAGCGCCTCCTTCAGGCGGTCGATCTGCTTCTGCCGCTCGGCGTCGGTGGAGCCGAAGGCGAACAGGTCATCGTCATGGAAGGTCATCCCGTACGCGCCGTAGGAGGCGAGTTTCTCCACCGCCTCCACCACGTCCAGGTCCGGACGGGTCGGACCACCGAAGGGGTCAGTGCCGGTCCATCCGATCGTCCACAGTCCGAAGGAGAACTTGTCTTCTTTGTGGGGGTGGGCAGCGCCATTGCGGTTCCTTCCTGAGGCTTTTGTTGTTGACCACAACCTATCAGGTGTGCGGCGGTGCGGGTAGCCTGAGCGACAGATCTGGCCGGCCGGTTCCGAACCGGTAGGTCCTGACCGACTAGACGCGGAGGTGCGCGTGGCCCTCGAGGATCCCACGCCCCCGGGTGCCCAGGCGTCGGGAGCATCCGGCAACGGAACCGACGGGCCGCGGGGCACGGATCCGGACGAGCCGGTCTCGTCCGCGAACGGTCCGGCCCCCACCGCTACCACCGCGCGGCGTCCCGGCGCCACCGGCAGCCTGCCCGTGCGCCGGATCAACCTTTCTACCCTGATGCGCCTGGTGCACACCCGCGGGCCCCTGTCCCGGGCAGACCTGACCCGGGCGACGGGCCTGAACCGCTCCACCGTCGGGGTGCTGCTGGCCGAGTTGTCCGACCACGGCCGGGTGGTGGCCGGCAAACCCGCCCCGGGCAGAGCGGTCGGGGCCCCAGCCCCCTCATCCACGCCGCGCCGGGCATCGCGGCGATCACGGTGTACCCCGACGCCGACGCACTCGATGTGGCCGTGGTGAGCCTGACCGGCAAGGTGACCCAGCGCATCCGGCGCGCGGTCGCGGCGCCGCCCACCCCGGAACAGACGGTGGCCCTGACCGCGCAGATCATCGATGAGTTCGCGCTGGACCCGGGCCGGGTGAGCCCGCTCGGCATCGGAATGGCGGTTCCCGGGCTGGTGCGCGCCCGGGACGGGTTCGTGCACATGGCCCCGCACCTGCCGTGGCGGGACGTGCCGATCGCGGAACTGATGCGCGCGGGCACCGGCCTGCCCACCTGGGCCGGCAACGACGCGACCCTGGGCACCGACGCCGAGGCGATATTCGGCGCCGGGCGCGGCGCTGGCACACTGGTGTACCTGCACGGCGGCTCCGGCGGCATCGGTTCGGGAGTCCGGCTGGGCAGGGCCGGTGCGCGGGGCGGTGCTGACCTCCCGGGCGAGCCGGGCGCACCCGTGGAACTGGGCGCCCCGGAATCCGCCCGGGCCGACAGCGGCGCCTACTTACCCGAACTCGGCCACCTGATGGTCAACTCCGAGGGGGTCCGGTGCCATTGCGGAGCCGTCGGGTGCCTCGAGACGGAGGTGAACCTGGCCCGCCTTCGCGGCGCTCTGCCCGACCAGGACCTCCCGGAGGGTTCGCGGGCCTCCGAGTTGGCAGAGGTGCTCAACGCGGCCGGCGGGATCGAGCTGCCCGAGGTGGCGCGGCAGATCGGCTTCCTGGCCACCGGCATCCGCAACAGTGTGAACGCCTTCGCCCCGGATCTGGTGCTCCTGGGCGGCTTCCTGGCCACCCTGTTCGACGTGGCGCCGCGCCAGTTGACCTCGATGGTGCGCGATCAACTCATGCCGCCACTGGCTGCGGTGCAGATACGCCGCGGCACCCTCGGCTCCGAGCGGATTCACATCGGTGCCGCCGAAGCCGTCTTCGAACCGTTGCTGCGCGACCCCTTGGGTGATCATCGCGGGTGAAGGCGGGGCCAGTGGCGTTTCTGGTCGATGAGACCACGATGAGACGCAGGTGAGGGACTTCTCCTTCAACGGGCAAATCGTGCGTGACTGTCGCATCCTGGCGTCATGACTCCACGACGACCGATCACCCGCGGCCTCGCCCTCGGCACGGCGGCACTCCTGCTCCTGGCCGGTTGCGGCGACGCCGAGGACGAGTCCCTGGAGCCGGTGGACACCACTGAGGCTCCACCGGCCGACGACGAGCCGACCGACGAGCCCACCGACGACGCCGAAGGCACCGACGAGGAGTCCACGGAGACCGCGACCGAGGAGCCCACCGGAGGCGCCGGCGGTGACCACGCCGGGGTGCTGGCCGCGATCGACCTGGCCGAGTCCGAGACGGGCGGCACCGCCTTCGAAGTCGACGACGCCGACGGTGGCAACTGGGAGATCTACGTCGCCTCGGAGTCGGATGAGATCGAGGTCCTGGTCAGCCCCGACGGCACCGAGGTGCTGGAGAGCGAGCGCGAGGGCAGCCTGGACGACAAGGACCGCGCAGGTCTGGACGCGGCGACCATCACGATCTCCGAGGCCATCGAGATCGCAGCCGAGCACGGCACCGGATCGATCGACGACGTGAAACTCGATGATGAGGACGGCGGCATCTTCGCGTGGGAGGTGACCTTCACCGACGACGTGGAGGTGTACATCAACGTCGCTGATGGCGAGATCCTGCGCGTGGAGGACGACTGAGCGAGGACCTGACCGGCACCGGCCCGAGCGGTGAGGCACCGCACAGGCGGGCGGATCGTGCGATCGGCTCCCGATGCGGTAACCTGGTTCCTTGAGTTCGGCGCGGTCGATCGCTGAGGTTCAGCGGTGGCGTGGTCACACCTCGCAGCGCAGCGCCACTCCAGGCAGGTACGGCACGGCATCCCTACGCCGACGTGCCGGCACATGAAAAGCCCTCACAGACCAGATTGAGATCGCGCGAGCGAACGCACAAGAGAGTCAACACGTGGCAAACATCAAGTCCCAGATCAAGCGCAACCGCACCAACGAGAAGGCGCGGCTGCGCAACAAGGCCGTCAAGTCCGAACTGAAGACGCACGTGCGTCGGGTTCGTCAGGCCATCAGCGACGGCGACAAGAACGCTGCCGGTGACGCGCTGAAGTCCGCGAGCCGGAAGTTGGACAAGGCCGCCAGCAAGGGCGTCATTCACGCCAACCAGGCCGCGAACCGCAAGTCGGCGCTGGCCAAGCAGGTCGCCGCGCTCTGACGCGGCGCCACCAAGCACCAACGAACCACGGCGCCGCCCGGCTCTTCGCCGGCGGCGCCGTTGGCATGCCCTCACCCGGCAACGGGCCCGGCTGACTCCCCCGACCCGGCCGGGGCCAGGTGCAGCCGGCCGCGATCGATGCGCGCCGGAATCATGCGGACCACCGCCGTGACCGGGATCGGGCCGTAGACGTGCGGAAACAACTCCGACGCCGGATCGTCGGGGTCCCCGGGCTCATAGCGCACCGGTGAACCGGCCCGGTCCAGCCCTGCCCGGTCCACTTCCAGCACCAGGAAGTCCCCGCTGACGTCGGCGTACCCGGCCTCGACCACGCGGGCGAGTTGGTCCGGCGACGAGCAGTGCACGAAGCCGACCTGGTCCAGCGTGGCGCCGCGGGTCGATCGGTCGTACCAGCCCGACTCCTGCGCGGCTTGCCAGTACTCGGGCTCGGCCAGGTGCCAGATCGTCGTCATCGTCCGACCGTATCGGTCGCGTCGGTCTCGGGTCGGTGACCGCCCGGTTCGGCGGTGTCAGCGCTTCATGGCAGGCTTGTGCCGTGGCCCCTCCCCGTCGTCGATCCGCATCCGAAGCACTCACCTGGAAGCAGGCGCCGTTGGCCCCGGTGGTGCTGGTGCGTGGCGCGGAGTCGGTTCTGGCCGACCGGGCCCTGGAGCGCATCGCCGGTCTGGTCCGTGAGCACGCCGCCGCCGGTGGCAGCCCGCAGGTGGAGCAGACTGTGCTGGAGGCGGACACCTACGAGTCCGGGCAACTGGACATGGTGGCCTCACCCTCCTTGTTCGCCGAACCGCGCCACATCGTCGTCACCGCTGTGGAATCGGCCAGCGACGCCTTCATCACCGATGGGCTGGCCTATCTGGACCGAGCCGGTGACCAGGTCGAAGACGTCACCCTGGTGCTGCGGCACGCCAAGGGGAACCGTGGCAAGAAACTGCTGGACGCCGTCGCCGCGCGCTACCCGGTGGTGCAGTGTGATCCGATCAAGCGCGATGCGGACAAGGCCGCCTTCGTGGCCGAGGAGTTCCGTGATGCTGGCCGCCGGGCGACCTCTGCGGCCGTACAGACGTTGGTGGAGGCGGTCGGGTCCGATCTTCGGGAGCTTGCTGCGGCGGCACGTCAACTGATCGCGGACACCGCCGGTTCGATCACGCCGGATGTCGTGGACCGTTACTACGGGGGGCGGGTGGAGGCGACCGGCTTCCGGGTGGCCGATACCGCGATCGCCGGCGATGGCACCGCTGCGGTGACCCTGTTGCGCCACGCCCTGTCCACGGGGGTGGACCCGGTGCTGCTGGTGGCCGCGTTGGCGATGAAGGTCCGCACGCTGGCCAAGGTGGCCGCCGGCCGGAGCCGGGGCGCCACCGCGGCGGAACTGGGGCTGGCGCCCTGGCAACTGGACCGGGCCCGCCGGGAGTTGCGCGGCTGGACCCCGGAGGGCCTGGCGACGGCGATCGCGGCTGTCGCCGACGCCGACGCGCAGGTCAAGGGGGCCGGCCGGGATCCCGAGTTCGCCGTCGAGCGGGCCGTCCTGACCGTGGCGCAGGCGCGCCACGGCTGAGCACCGGTCCGGCTCAGCCACGACTTGTCGCAGGCTCACGGTGCGCGACTGCTGACTACCGGCCCCGGGTACGCCACCACAGCGTCGCGGCCAGGAGTCCGGCGCTCACCAGCACCGCACCGCCGCCGGGCCCTCCGGCCAGGGCAGGGTGGCCAACGGAAGACCCGCCGTGGTGGTCGCCACGGTCGCGATCCATGCGGTGAACCACGCCGCCGCCTGGGCCAGGGATTGCGCCCCGGCGGGCCAGAACGGCTGACAGAGCGTAGCCAGCACCCCCAGCAAGGTGGCCGGTGGCACCGCCGGGGTGGCCAGCACGTTCGCCAGCACCCCGTGGGTGGGCAGTCCGGGTGCGAGGAACAGGATCACCGGGGCGCACACCAATTGCGCAGCGGCCGGCACCGCGGCGGCCATGGCGACCTGGGGCGGGCACACCCCGCCCAGCCTGCGGGCGATCGGGGCTGCCAGGGCGAGCAGCCCGGAGGTGGCCACCACGGACAGGGTGAATCCGAAGTCCCGGGACAGCCAGGGATCCAGGCCGAGGAGCACGATCACGGTGGCCAGCAGTGCCGGGATGCTCGCACGTGGTCGTCCGGTGGCGAGTCCGAGCAGCAGCACCGCTCCCATCGTGCCGGCGCGCAGCACACTGCCGGAGGGGTAGACCAGGGCGACGAAGCCGAGCAGGACGACCCCGCCCACGCCCACGCGCACCCAGACCGGCGCCCACCACAGGCACAACAGCACCGACCCGAGCACGATCGCCACGTGCATGCCGGAGACCGCGGTGATGTGGGTGAGGGACACCGTGCGCAGGTCCTCCCCCAGCACCGGCGGCATCGCCCTGGTATCCCCCAGAGCGATCCCCGGCACCAGGCCGCGGGCCTGCGGGGCCAGGCCGGCGCTGACCGAGACCAGACCGCTGCGCAGCCGGTTCACGGCACGGTGATGCCAGGCCGCGGGACCGTGCTGATGGGCGCCGGAGGTCACGACGAGCAGTGCCGCAGCCGAGTCGCCCGCGCCGGTCGGAACCACCCTCGCCCGTACCCACCAGGTGGTGCCCACCGGGACGTCGCGCCACCCGGCGTCGGTGAGCAGCAGCACCGGCAGGTCACGTGCACGTTCGGCATCGTGGAGCACGCCGAACAGGCGTGCGGGCACCCGGTACCGCTCGGACCGCTCCGAGGCCATGCGTTGTGGCTCGGCGGTCGGTTGCACGATCGCCGTGACCTCCGCGGGATGGCCGGTGATGACGGCGCTGCGCTCGGTGGCCCGGACCGTCGCCACCCCCAGCACCGACCCGGCCACGACGCCGGTGAGCAGGACCGTGGCGGTCACCCGGTCACGTCGTTCCCGGCGGTGTCGACCCGGTCGCGACCGCGACAGCCGCACGCCGCACAGCAGGGACATGAGCAGCAGGAGGCCGGACAGGACGGCACCAGCAAGGGGCTGTTGGCCGAGCACCCACCAGCAGCCGACCCAGGTCACCAGGGCACCGGGCAGCAGCCGCAGGTCGACCGGCGCCCGGTCCATCCACGCCGAGGACGCACTGCTCATCGCTCGCTCACACGATGACCAGGTCCCGCAGGCGCTCCATGGTGGCCGGGCCGATCCCGGACACCGCCCGCAACTCTCCCCACGCTGCCGAACGGGCCGTGCTCGTCACGGTGGGCCAGGATGCGTTCGGCCATCGCCGGCCCGATGCCCGGGAGCGTCTGCAACTCGGCCGAGCCGGCCGAGTTCAGGTTCACCACCGCAGCCGCCTCGCCACCACCGTGCTCACCGCTTCCGGCTGGAGCAGGTGGCGCATCACGACCCCCGGCACCCGCCCTGACCTCCTCCCCGACCACCGGCACGTACACCTGTTGGCCATCCACCACGGCCGCGGCCAGGTTCAACGCAGCCAGGTCCGCCTCCGCTGTGGAACCACCGGCCGCGGTGAGCGCATCGTGGACACGGGCCGTGTCGGGCAGCTCGACGATGCCGGGCTCGCGCACGGCGCCGGCCACGTGCACGATGACCACAGCCAACCCCGGGTCTCCGGCATCCGGGCTCGTCGCGTCGGTCCCGCTCGGCTCGGGTTCCCCGGGAGCCGGGCCGGCGGAGTCTGCCCCGTCGGACGCGGGCCCTCCGGCGCCGACGTCATCGCCCGGCGCCCCTGCTCCCGTCCAGTCCGCCGGCGGCTCCGGCCGGGCCCACTCCGGTTGATGCGCGGGCGCGCTCGGCCGGGTGAGGACGATAGTGACGGTGGCGGCCACGGCGAGCAGCAGAACCACCACTCCGATCCGCACCGACAACAACACCGGGGTACCCCATCTGTTCCCGCGGGCGCCATCGGTGCGGGTGGACCAGGCCGTGCGGCCTGGTTGCTCGTCCGGCATTTCAGCGCCGATCTGGCCGGCACCCGCGCCGGCCGGCGCCGCCTCCGGAGGGGCCACCGCCCCGGGCTCGTGCGGCGCCATGGCACCACCGGTGGCGTGCGCGGCCTCCGTCACCAGACGCAGCCGCCGGCTGGCATCGGTCATGGACCGAGGCTAGGACGACCGGCCGGCGCACCATCCACGAGCCCAGCGACCCTGTGGACATCACCGATCAGGCCGCGTTCCTGTGGACCTGCCCATTGCTCTGGTCCTGACACCGAACTCCGCGGCCAACAGCGCTCGGCCACCCACCGACACATCACCATCCCGTGAACAGCCACCGCTTGACCGTCTTCCGCAGGCGTTGCTAGCATCCTATTGATATGACCAAGACTCAGTTCAACGTCTACCTGCCGCCGGACCTGGTCCGGGCGGTCAAGCACCGGGCTATCGACGAGGGGTTGAGCCTGTCCGCCCTGGTGGAGCAGGTACTGACCGCCTACGTGCGCACCGAGCAGAGGGAGGAGGACGGATGATCGTCACCCGACCGGTGCGATTCACCGGTTCGATGGCTGCCCACCGACGCCTGTTCGAGGCGCTCGGGGCACAGTGCCTGTCCGATCACGGAGACCGGGCGGTCTACGGTTTCGACCACGGCCGCATCGCCCTCCATACCGCCGATGAGACCTACCCCGCCGGGCTGACCGCTCCCCCGATGGCATCACGTTCACCATCGATCCGCTCACACCGCAGCCAGTCCGCGTTGACCCACCGGTGGTGGCCTCGCAACCGGGGTGAAGCCGCCATGCAACGTCAGCAGGACCGGGAGCCCTCCCAGCCGGAGCCGGTCAGCCCGGGACGACGTTGACCAGTTTGGGCGCGCGCACGATCACCTTGCGGACCCCGCGCCCGTCCAAGTGCTGCTGCACCGCCTCGGAGGCCAGCGCTGCAGCCTTCAGGTCCTCCTCGCTGATCTCGGGTGAGACCTGCAACCGATCACGCACCTTACCGGCCACCTGCACCACACAGGTCACCTGCTCCTCCACCAGCAGCGCCTCATCGGCCACCGGGAAGGGGTGGTGGGCCACCGATCCGGTGTGCCCCATGCGCCGCCACAGCTCCTCGGCCAGGTGCGGTGCCACCGGGGCCACCATCAGCACCAACGGTTCCACCGCGGCACGCGGCACCGGGTCCAGGGCGGTCAGGTGGTTGTTCAGCACGATCATCCGCGCGATCGCGGTGTTGGGGCGCATCGCGTCCATCTCGGTGCGGACATCGGCGATGGTGCGGGCCACCAGTCGGCGCGTGGCCTCATCGGGCTCGGCATCGGAGACGGTGACCTCCCCGGTGCGCTCATCCACGATGTTGCGCCACAGCCGCTGCAGGAACCGCTGGGCGCCCACCACGGCGCGGGTCTCCCAGGGGCGGGAGAGGTCCAGCGGCCCCATCGACATCTCATACACCCGGAAGGTGTCCGCGCCGTACTCGGCGTACATCTCATCGGGACTGACCATGTTCTTCAGGGACTTGCCCATCTTGCCGTACTCGCGCCGCACCGTCTCGCCCTGGTAGGTCCAGTACGTCTCCCCCTGGGCGTCGACGTGTTCGGTGACGTCCTCGGCCGGGACGTACACCCCGCGTGCATCGGTGTAGGCGTAGGCCTGGATGTAGCCCTGGTTGAACAGTTTGTGGAACGGCTCGGCCGAGGACACATGGCCCAGGTCGTACAGCACCTTGTGCCAGAACCGGGCGTACAGCAGGTGCAGGACGGCGTGCTCCACGCCCCCGACGTACAGGTCGGCCCCTCCGGTGGTGCGGCCGCCGTCGGCGCCGGTGCGCGGGCCCATCCAGTAGGCCTCGTTGGCCGGGTCCGCGAAGGCCTCGGTGTTGTCCGGATCCAGGTAGCGCAACTCGTACCAGCACGAACCCGCCCAGTTCGGCATCGTGTTCGTATCGCGCCGGTAGGTGCGCGGCCCATCGCCCAGGTCCAACTCCACCTCGACCCAGTCGGTGGCCCGGCTCAGCGGGGCCTCCGGCTCGGAGTCGGCGTCGTCGTCGGCATAGGTGCGCGGGGAGAAGTCCGGCACCTCCGGCAACTCCACCGGCAGGGCCGATTCGGGCAGATCGATCACCCGCCCGTCGGCGTCGTAGACCACCGGGAACGGCTCGCCCCAGTAGCGCTGCCGGGAGAACAGCCAGTCCCGCAGCCGGTAGGTCGTGGCCGCCGCGCCCATCCCCTGGTTCTGCAGCCAGGCGATAATGGTCTCCTTGGCGGTGGCCACGTCCATGCCGTTCAGGTCGATGCCCTCGGCAGCGGAGTTGATCACTGTCCCCTCCCCCGACCAGGCACCGCCCTCGAAGCCCTCCGGCGCGGTCACCGTGGGAATCACGGGCAGGTCGTAAGCCTCGGCGAACTCGTAGTCGCGCTGGTCCCCCCCGGGGACCGCCATGATCGCCCCGGTGCCGTACCCCATCAGCACGTAGTCGGCGATGAAGACCGGGATCTGGGCACCGTTCACCGGGTTCGTGGCGTACACACCGGTGAACACCCCGGTCTTGACCCGGCCCTCGTCCTGTCGTTCGGCGTCGGTCTTGGCCGCGGCAGCGGCGCGGTACTGCTCGACGGCGGCTGCCGGGGTGGGCGCCCGGCCCGTCCAGGAGTTCCGGGTTCCCTCCGGCCACTGCGCCGGGATCAGGTCCGTCAGCGCCGGGTGCTCCGGGGCCAGCACCATGAAGGTCGCCCCGAACAGGGTGTCGGGCCGGGTGGTGAAGACCTCCACGTGCCCCGACGGCAGCGCGAACCGCACGTTCGCCCCGGTGGAGCGCCCGATCCAGTTGCGTTGCATCGCCTTGATCTTCTCGGGCCAGTCCAGCCGGTCCAGATCATCGATCAACCGGTCGGAGTAGGCGCTGATCCGCATCATCCACTGGCGCAGGTTGCGAGTGAAGACCGGGAAGTTGCCGCGCTCGGAGCGACCCTCGGCGGTGACCTCCTCGTTCGCCAGCACGGTGCCCAGCCCCGGGCACCAGTTCACCGGAACATCATCGACGTAAGCCAGACGGAAGCCGGCCAGCACCTGCTCCTGCTCGGCCGGGCTCATCCGGTTCCAGTCCCCACCCTCCGGGGTGGCCCGGGTCCCGTCGGCGAACTGCGCGCGCAACTCCTCGATCGGGCGCGCCGCACCCTCGGTGCCGTCGGGGTTGGTGGCCTCGGCGTCGAACCAGGAGTTGAAGATCTGCAGGAAGATCCACTGGGTCCAACGCACGTAGCCCGGGTCGGTGGTGGCGAAGGTGCGGCGTGGGTCGTGCCCCAGGCCCAGGCGCCGCAACTGGCGGCGCATGGTGGCGATGTTCTCCTCGGTGGTGATCCGGGGATGCTGGCCGGTCTGGACCGCGAACTGCTCCGCAGGCAGGCCGAAGGCGTCGTAGGCCAGGGCGTGCAAGACGTTGTCACCGTTCATCCGCCGGTAGCGCGCCAGTACATCGGTGGCGATATACCCCAACGGATGACCCACGTGCAGGCCCTTGCCCGAGGGGTAGGGGAACATGTCCAGCACGTAGAACTTCTGGGCCGGGACCGGCTCGCCGGTGGCCAGGTTGCCCGTGGGATTGGCCGCCTGGAAGGTGCCCTCTCGATCCCAGTAGTCCTGCCAGCGGTTCTCGATGGCATCGGCCAGCGCGGCGGTGTACCGGTGCGGGGGCACCTCGGCGCCGGGTGCGGGTTGGGCTTGCGTCTGCGACATCGGTGATTCCTTGTCGGGGGCCGCCGTGGGCGGCATCGGGGGGCTGACATGAAACGACCTCCCGAGCAGGGGAGGTCGGCCGCGCTGATGCGGCGCCAGCAGGCGCCCGCTGAAGTCAGCGCGGCTGGGTAAGCAACTCCGTACCGAACATGGCGCTCAGTCTAGCGCAGCGCGCACCCGCACCGATATGCCGGTCAGTGCGCCGCGGCGGGCGCGTGTGCCACTACTCCTCGGCCTCCAAGTAGGAGCCGCTGGCAGCGGCCTCCTGGATCGCGCCGGCGAGACGGGCGAGTTCGGCCTGGTCCGCCTCGGTCAGGACCGAGTCGATGATCTCGGCGATATGGCGCACGTGCCGCCGGCCGATGTCGGCCTGCACCGCGGCACCGGCCTCGGTGAGCACGACGAGCACCTCACGGCCGTCCGACGGCGACTCCTCGCGCCGCACGTACCCGGCGGACTGCAGCCGGCCCACCATCCGGGACAGACTGGGTTGGGAGATCAACAGGTTCGCGTTGAGTTCCCACTGCCGGGCCCCCCACCCAGTTTGGCCAGGTTGAACAGCACGTCGTACTCCCGGGAGCGCAGTGGCTGGAAGTCCTTGGACTCCTCGAATCGCAGCATCATGCTCACCTGGGCGCGAAAGAGCGCCTCCCACGCCGCCGCAGCAGTGCGGATGCTCATCGCCACCACCTCCCCTCAGGATGCGGCCGTCACTGCCACACCGCCCGGATGTAGGCCCGGCCCCCGCCGAACGTGAGTGCCGCGCGCTGGACAAAGTATATGCGTATGTATTGATGTACCCAACGCACGCTCGGCCCGATCGAACGTCATGCTCATCGCGCCGTCCCCTTCCGCGCGCACCCCGGCGCGGCGCCCCGGTAGGCTCGGCGGCTATGACGCGTTACGTCGTGATCGGCGCCGGAGCCGTTGGTGGGACGATCGCAGGACGGCTGGCACATCGCGGGCACCAGGTGGTGCTGGTGGCCCGGGGTGAGCATCTGGCGGCCCTGCGCCGGGACGGGTTGCGCCTGCGCACCCCGGACCTGGATACCCGCCTACCGGTCACCGCGATCGGTGGGCCCGATGACATCGAGTTGCGTCCCGATGACGTGCTGGTGCTGTCCACCAAGACGCACCAGGCGGTGGCCGCACTGTCCCAATGGGCCGATGCCCCGGTCCCTGACGGCGGGCACACCGCCCCGGCGGGTGCACGACTGCCGATCCTGACCGCCCTGAACGGGGTGAGCAGCGAGCGGATGGCGCTGCGGTACTTCGACCGGGTCTTCGGCGTGTGCGTCTGGCTGCCCGCGGTGCACCTGCATCCGGGCGAGGTCATCGCCCGCGGCACCCCGCAGTCGGGGATCCTGCACATCTCCCGATACCCGGCAAGCAGGTCCGAGCCCGCCGACCGCGTCCTGCTGGAGCAGGTCCGCACGCACTGGAGCGAATCGGGCCTGGGGGTGGAACTGCCCACGGACGTGATGCCGTGGAAGTACCACAAACTCCTGTCCAACATCGGCAACGCCTTCCAGGCCGTGCTGGGCCCGGCGGCCGATGCTGGCGACCTCATCGACGCGGCCCGGGCCGAGGCCCGGGCCGTCCTCGCGGGCGCGGGCATCGAGGTGGCGTCCGACGACGACGAGGCGGCCGTGCGGCAGGCCTCCTTCGGCGTGGGTGAGGTGCCCGGCACCGACCCCGATCAACTGGGCGGGTCCTCCTGGCAGTCACTGGCCCGTGGCACCGGCTCGATCGAGACCGACTACCTCAACGGTCAGATCGCGCTGATCGCCCGTGAGCACGGCCTCGCCGCGCCCGTGAACACCACCATCGCGGCGCTGGCTCGCCAGGCAGCACGGACGGGCACCCGGCCGGGAGCGATCAGCGCCTCCGACCTGGCAGCCGAACTGGGACTGGACCCGCTGGCGAGTTGAGCCACGCAGGCATGGGGCCACCGAGGCGCTAGGCCACCAGCCCCTGCAGATACTGCACCCGCTCGGCCACCACGTTCACCAGTTCGGCGTCCTGGCCGAGACCGGCCCGCAGGGTGTTCAGCACCCCGGTCGCGGCCTCGGTCAGGTCCTCGGCCCCGGCGGCCTCCTGGGCCGGGCCGGCGCCGGCGTCCTGCACCGGTGCGCCTTGACCTCGCAGGTGCAGCACCCACCCGGCCAACGTCGTCGCCGCTCCGGCGGGCAGCCGTCCCGCTTCACGCTCGGCCAGCGCGGTGGGCAGGGTACGCACGGGCAGTTTCTGTGAGCCGTCGTAGGCGATCTGGGCCAGGTGGTGACGCACGCCGGTGTTGCCGTAGCGATCCAGCAGATCCTGGCGGTATTGGCCCACCAGGTCATCGGAGAGCCCGAGGTTGCGCTGCGCCTCGTCCCAGAACGTGTTCACCCACTCCAGGCAACGTGCGTCGGCGATCGCCTCATCGATGGTGCGATGCCCCAGCAGCGGGGCGGTGTAGGCCAGCAGTGAGTGCGAGCCGTTCAGCAACCACAGTTTGCGGCGCTCGTGCGGTGCCACGTCCGAGGCCAACTGCACTCCGGCGGCCTCCCAGGTGGGACGCCCGGCCGGGAACGTCCCGGAGACCACCCACTCACTGAACGGCTCGGTCGGAACCGGGCTGACGTCGTCGTACCCTTGTTCCCGCGCGACCAGCGCGATGTCCTCATCGGTGGTGGCCGGGGTGATCCGGTCCACCATCGAGGTGGCGAAGTCCACGTTCCGCTCGATCCAGTCCAGCGCTTCGGGCGCGGCGATGCGGGCCAGGTCGGTGACGATGCGGCGGGTCACGTCACCGTTGTCGGGCAGGTTGTCACAGGACAGCAGCGCGATCGGGCCGGCTTCGGCCGAGCGGCGGGCCAGCAGGCCGGCGAGCAACCGCCCGGGCAGGGTCTGCACGGGCCGGCCGTTCTCAAGGGCCTCCACGTCGGCGGTGACCTCCGCGCGGCCGGTGTCCAGGCCACCGTCCCCGTTGCGCAGGTAGGCGTGCTCGGTGAGCGTCATGGTCACGATCGCCACCTCGGCCCGGCGCAGGTAGCCCAGGAACGCCTCGTGCTCATCGGAGGCGTGGACCGCCACGATGGAGCGGACCACGTCGAAGGTGTCGCCACCGGAGTCCCGGGTGATCAGGGTGTACAGCCCGTCCTGGGGGGCCAGGGCACGCGCCATGTCGGGGCGCCGGCCGGTGAAGGCCGCGATTCCCCAGTCATGCGCGTCGGGCGCCTTGTGGGTGTGCCAGGCCTGGTGGGCGCGGTGGAAGTTGCCCAGCCCCAGGTGCACAATCCGGACCGGCGCACTGGGTGCGTCCAGCAGGGCGCGGGTGAGCCGCGGGGTTGCCTCGTTCACAGTTTGAAGATCCTCGTCGGGTTGTCGACGACCATCTCGGTGATCGTCTCGTGGGCCTCGTCCAATGCCAGGCGGTGTTGGGCTACCAGTCCGGCCAGGTACCCCGCGTCCAGGCGGCGGGACATGTCGTGCCGGGCCGGGATGGAGCAGAATGCGCGCGTGTCGTCGATGAAGCCGGATACCCGGGAGAACCCGGCGGTCTCGGTGACGGCGCTGCGGAAACGCTGGATCGCCTCCGGGGCGTCGATGAACCACCAGGGCACGCCCACGTAGACCGAGGGGTAGAACCCGGCCAGCGGGGCAAGTTCGCGCGAAAAGACGGTCTCATCGATGGTGAACAGCACCAGGTTCAGGTTCGGATGGGTGCCGTAGGCGTCCAGCAGCGGACGCAGAGAGTCGGTGAACTCCATCGCGATGGGGATGTCACAGCCGACGTCGGGCCCGTAGGTCTCGAAGGTCGGGGTGTGATGGTTGCGGCGGACACCGGGGTGCAGCGTCATCACCAGGCCGTCGTCGCAGGCCATCCGCGCCATCTCCGACGTCATGTGCCACCGGAAGGCGCGCGCGTCCTCATTGCTGACCTGCCCGGAGCGGGCGCCGGCGTAGATCCGGTTCACCTCGGAATCGGGCAGGATCGCGGTGCCGGCGTCCAGGTGCCCGTGGTCGGAGGAGACCGCTCCGTGGTCCTTGAAGTGGGCTCGGCGGTTCTCCAGAGCCTCGATGTAGCCCGCATAGTCGCCGGTATCGATCCCGCTTGCCCGGGCCAGCGCGTCGATGCTCTCGTTCCAGGTCGCCAGCGAGGGGTCCAGATACTTGTCCGGGCGGAAGGTGGGGATCACCCGGCCGCTGAACCCGGGATCGTCGGCGAGCGCGCGGTGCGCACCGAGGTCATCGCAAGGATCGTCGGTAGTGGCCAGTATCGAGATGTTGAACGCATCGAAGAGTGCACGGGGACGGAAGGCGTCGGTGGCGAGTTTGGCCGCGATCTGGTCATAGATCGCATCGGCGGTCTCGGCGCTGGGGCGCTGGGTGATGCCGAAGATCCCGATCAGTTCCTCTTCGAGCCAGTACCGCACCGGGGTGCCGCGGTAGGCCGGCCAGTGTGAGCAGAAGGCGCGGAAAGCCGCCCGGGCATCCTGCTCCGACAACGGCCCGCGGCCCACACCGAGATCGGCCAGCGACACACCACGGGCGTGCAGCAGCCGGTTGATGTAGTGGTCCGGGGTGATCAGCAGCGAGGTGGGGTCGGAGAAGGGGATGTCCTCACTCAACCACTGCGGAGGCACATGACCGTGGGGGGAGATGATCGGTGCCTCCGCGACCGACTCGTACAGTTCCCGGGCGATCTGGCGGACTCCGGCGTCAGCGGGAAGGAGCCGATCTGGATGCAGTTCCATGGCAGGGGCACTCATGCGTGCCATGCTGCTGAGCCGAGCGATGGATGGCAACCCGTTGCCACCTATTGCCACCACCTGGTTCCGCCGTCGGCGATCACGCCACTGCAATGCCCGAAGCCGGCCGGAAAACGACGCATTGACAGCCCAACGTGGTGCTGGTTACTGTGTGAGCATCGTGATGTAAACGTTTCCGCACCGATGCGGACGGCTGGAACCCGCTCGGCTCGCGTCGCGTCGCAGCCACGTACCACCACGCCTTCGAGCGGACGGCGCCGTCGTCGTCCGCCCCGCCCGGCGGCCCCACCGAACTCAATGAGGAGACCGATGAAAACCCCGATCCGCTCGGCCATCGCCGCGGTGGCTGCCACCGCACTGGCGGTGACCGGCCTGACCCTCAGCGCATCGGCCACCGACGCCGACACCGGCCCTACACCCAGCCAATCCGATGACTTCGTGCTGAACGCCTCCGACATGGAACCCGGCTCCTTCGAGGAGAACCTCACCGTCGGTAACTTCACCGTGACCGCCGGCCCGGGATCCAACGTGCAGGTCACCGCGCACGCGCGCACCGGAGCCGGCGGGCACGAGTTCACCCAGCGGCTCGAACTGCGCGGCGGGGGTAGCGCACAGACCCGCTCGGTGCACTTCGAGGTGGCGGAGGAGTCCACCTTGATCGTGCACGCCCTATCCGGTTCCTCCAGCGCCGACCGCACCTTGGCCCTGCACCGCTCCGACGGCGCGGGGGACGCAGTGGTTGCCCACGTGACCGCCTACGGAGACCCGGGGGCGCAGATCCCGGCGGCCGCCGTCGTCGTCCCGGACGCGGGCTCCTACTACCTGGCCTCCACCGGATCGGGCATCAATATCTACCGGATGCAGGTGCTCGAGGGCGAACTGCCCGAACGCCTCCCCTGGGCCGAGGTGGCCGACCCGGTGATCACCGACGTCGGCCCGGATACCGACGACCCGACGCACTTGGTGATCTCCTTCGACGGCGAGGTGGGCATGGACGGCGCTGACGTTGCCACTGCGAGGCTGAGCGAGGCCGGCGGAACGGTGGTGGCGCAGGAGATGAGCGCCACCGAGGGGGCGAGCGGGCAGATCGCGCTGACCCCGCCGGCGTCGGGCACCTTCACCGCAGAGGTGGTGCTGTCCCGGGACGGAGAGGAGGACAAGGTTTCGGAGCCGGTCACGGCACCGGAGTTCGTGCTGCCGCTGGGTACCGCGCAGGTCCACTCGGCGCTGACTACCGACATCACCGATGGCCTTGCCACGGTGACCGTGGAGTGGGGCTCCGGTGGCGGAGGCCGAGCATTACGACGTGGCCTACCGGGCCAGTGGTGAGACCGACTTCACCGAGACGTCCGCCGGCCTCACCGAACCGGAGGCCGAGATCCCCGGCCTGACACCCGGGGCAGCCTACGAGGTGCAGGTGAGGACCGTCCGCGGCGATGACTCCACCGTCTCCGACCCCTACGAGGTGACGGTGGCTGACGTCGTCGAGCGCTGGTTGACCGCGCACGCCGGGGTCGGCTCCGGTGGTGAGGCGATCGTGGCCGAGGACGGCTCGGTGTTCTTCGACGCCATCGGCAACAACGGCAAGATCGCCGACTCCGAGGACGGGTTCTGGTACCACTACACCGAGGTCGACCCGGCGACGGAGAACTTCACCCTGAGCGCCACCTTCACCGTCGAGGCCGCCGAGGGCAAGGACAACCAGTCCGGATTCGGCATCATCGCCATCGACGACTTCGTCCCGAACAACCCCTCGGCCCGGTATTTCAACTCCGCCGGGACCATGGCGGCGAAGTACAACGACATCGTCGGCGGCTCGGTGCAGTCCCGCTACGGCCTCTCCGGCGGGAAGTTCGTGACCGGCTACACCGACGGTCCCTCCGTGGCCTCGGCGGACCGGGACATGACCGCCTCGGAGCCCTTCGACTGGGACTTCCGGGAGGCCATGACCGAGGGCAGCAACGTCAATCCGCCGAAGTTCATCACCGGGGACACCTTCGAGTACACCCTGCGCTACTCCAACACCGGCTTCCATGCCAGCGCCACGTTCGTGGGCAACCCCGAGACCGACGAACCCGCGCAGGAGTACGAGGAGATCATCTACTACGACCGTGACCTGGTCCTGACCCAGTCCGAGGACTCCTTCTACGTGGGGGTGTTCGGCACCCGTGGGATCCAGGTGAGGGCCAGCGACATCGAACTCACCACGATCCACCCCGACGACGATGAGGACCCGCTGGAGCGGCCGATCGAGTACATCACGCCGTCGCTGAACGTCGATGGCACCCGCACCACTCCGCACCACCAGGTGGCGGTGCCCGTGACGGCGAACGTGGCTGGCGAGGTGGTCATCACCGATGCCGCGGGCGCGCCGGTGACCGAGGTGACCGAGGTGGCACCGGGGCAGCGCGAGATACTGGAACTGGACCTGGCCGCCGGTGTGAACGACTTCGTCGCACACCTCACCCCGGCCGCCGAGCAGCCACAGTTGGCCGAGTACGAGGAGTTGAGTTCCTACGACCGTCTCGATGTGGACCTGCGGTTCACCGTGGCCTCCTACGGCGAGCCCGGTCAGGCGATCCACGTGGCCCCGAACGGTTCCGCACAGGGCACCGGGAGCCCCGCTGACCCGCTGGACATCCACACCGCGGTCGGCTTCGCCCAGCCCGGTCAGCAGATCGTGCTGGCCGAGGGCACCTACACCCCGGACCGTGCAATCGTGATCGACCGGGGAAACAACGGCACGGCCGGCGCTCCGATCACCCTGATGTCCCAGCCGGGGCCCGGGCGGTGCTGGACCTGTCCGAGTCACCCTCGGGAGGGATCAACCTGCGCGGGGACCATTGGCACCTGTACAACCTGGAGATCACCGGTTCGCAGGGGTACCAGAAGCCGCTGCTGATCTCGGGTCACCACAACGTCATCGAGCGGATCGAGTCACATCACAACGGAGATACCGGGGTCCAGATCTCGGGGAGTTCGGTGGAGTCGCCGCAACTGTGGCCCTCGCACAACCTGGTGCTCTCGAGCGTCTCGCACAACAACGTCGACCCGCTGGCCAACGATGCCGACGGGTTCGCCGCGAAACTGACCGTGGGTGAGGGCAACGTGTTCCGGTACAACATCGCCTATCACAACATCGATGACGGCTGGGATCTGTATGCCCGTTCCACCACTGGCTCGATCGGGGTGGTGACCATCGAGGACTCGGTCACTTTCAACAACGGGTGGCTGGAGAACGACGACGAGATCGCCCTGGTGGGCGAAGGGAACGGGTTCAAACTGGGCGGAGAGTCCATGCCCGGCGCGCACGTGCTGCGCAACTCGATCTCCTACAACAACCTGGCCAAGGGCATCACGTCCAACTCCGGGCCGGATCCACGGGTGGCCGATGTGACGAGTTACTACAACGGGCACGTGGTGGACTCCCTGGGCCGGATGAATGTCCAACTCACCACCAACACGGCATCGCAGACCGACTTCGAGGCCACCGGGGTGCTGTCCTACCGGGGTCAGCAGGTCGATGACATCGTGCTGGTGAACCAGGAGGACACACTGCGGCCGGATCCGAGCAACTACTTCGACGGTCGCAACGTCGACGGTACGGCGGTGGACGAAAGTTGGTTCGTGAGCCTTGACTTCGATGCTGTCCGCCCGCAGATCGCCGCGGATGGCAGTATCGACATGGGCGGGCTGCTGGAGTTGACCGACGCCGCACCGGCCGACACCGGCGCGCGTCTGGGCCCGAACCTGGACCCGACGGTGATCGAACTGCTCCCCCGGTGGGTGAGGACGACGGCGGGATCCCGGTGGAGCAGGTGCGCGAGTTGCGGTCGCGCACCCAGTCCTACGTGGATGAGGGCCAGATCGCCGGGCCGATCGCTCACCAGTTGACGAATGCGCTCGACCAGGCGCTGCGCCACCTGGAGGCGGACCGGACCAACCCGGCCACCTCCGCCCTGGACCGGTTCGTGCGGCATCTGGAGAACCCCAAGCGGCCTGACACCCTGACCGAGCAGGCGCAGTCTGATCTGCTGGAACGGGTCGGCGCGGTGCTGGCGGAACTCGAGTAGCGAGCAGGTCGCCCCGGCCGGGTCGGTCTGGCCGGGCTCGGTCTGGCCGGGCTGGTCCGACCGGGCTGGTCCATCCGGCTTCGCCGACCCGATCATGCAGGCAACTCCGGCCGGGTTGGACCGATCCGAGGTCAACCCGCGGGGTCAGCCGACCAGGCGGGTGGTGCGGGTCTGCAGATCCAATACCGGGGAGGTCGAGGCCGTGACGCCAAGACCGTCGATGTCGATCCAGGCCCCATCACCCACCCGGAATGAGCCGGACCAGTATGTGATCAACGTGATCTGGTACTCTCCCGCGGCCTCATAGGCATGCTCGATAGTCTGATCCGGGTACCCCGCCCCGGGATCAGTCGTGTTCAACACCGCCGAGCCGTCCCCGAAGTCCCACGAATACGACACCGGCTCCGCCCGGATCTGCACCGGTAGCCCCAGCAGCACCACCGAGAACTCCTGCACCACCGGCTCGGTACGGGCAATCACCGGCAGATTCACCAGGTGCCAGTCCTGATCGGGTTCCAGGATCAACGGCGCCGGGGCGATTCGCACCCGCGCATACTCCCGCACCGCCGTGACCAACTGCGTCGCGGTCACCACGAAGTCCGGTTCACCCTCACCGTCCTCAGCCCCGTCAGCCTCGTCGACCCCGTCGACCACGGGCCACACGATCGTGACCTCCCCCGTGCTGGGGTCGTAACACGTGCGCACCTCCGTCACCCCACAATCGGGCACATCACCGAACTCCGGCCACGCCACCTGCTCCACCATCGGCCCCGAGCCGACCGGAACATCCCAACGAGAAACACCACCAGATGGGGACGTTCCAGGGAGATAGTTCTGACCGTTTCCGGCCGACCTAGGCTGAGTCGGCCGTTCGGGAATCCAGCCCCCCACGAATAATTCGTCGGACTGATCGCCGGCATAGCCGCCCCACCGCGAAGCGTCCGCGTCCCCACCGAGAGAACCGCTCGGCGTACCAGCCAGTGGCGCAAGCAGCAGGGCCGCCAAAACTCTCCTCATACCAAGTCCTCGGCGTCCGCCCCAACAACGAACCAACGCGCGCCGTCATACTTGACCACCGTGAGTACCCGCACCGTCTCCGCTGGAAAAGCATCCATCGAATCGCCACGCGCATCGTAAGTCTCGGATGCCGCTACCTCGATCACTGAATCCACAAGGTAGTCGCCGGGCGTTGACTCCCACACCCTAGAGTTGACCTCGCGAATAACTGGTGGGTTTGTGATCTCATATCCACCCGATGCATAGAGTTCAGCGACGGATAAGCGGACACCATCACAGAAATTGCAGTCCTCCGTGGTGAGTTCATCCCAGGCTTCGAAGTCACCGGTGGCGTGGATATAGGAGAACAACTCCACGAAATACACCGCCGCGGCTTCCGCACCGGCCTGACCCTCATCGTCGATGTCCGGACCGGGCTCGGGGTGGGGATAATCCTGGGGTCCCGGCTCGTCATCACCGGGCTCGGAGTCGGTCTCCTCCGGATCCGGCGTCGCCAGCTCCTCGGGTTGCGTGGTCGTCGGCTCCCGGTCCGGCTCTGGCTCGGCGTTCGCACCGTCACACCCGACCAATCCCGCGCCGGCAAGAACCGCACCTGCCACCACCGCTACGGCGCGCCACCACCGTCGTCGGCCCCTTTGCGGGCCCGACCCGCGGCCCCATCCGCGACCCCACCCGTGGCTTCGCTTCGCCATCGCCGGGCAGCCCTGATTCCACCCCGCTACTGTGCGTGTGCCCCCTGGCCATACCGGACACAGTTCCACAACCACGCCTGCTCGACCAGCCCTCGAGCGCAATCTGTGGACAACCAGCACAACCACGGTTGCGACGCCCGAAGAGCCAGTCTCACCGCCCCGGCGCCGCGCAGGAGTCGCGTTGCACCAGCCTGGTCGGTACCACCACCGGCTCGGACCGCGTCGAGGTCGCCCCCCGCGCCAGTGCGATCACATTGGTGGCCGCGGTCACGCCCACCTCATGCATCGGTGCCGCCACGGTGGTGAGTTCGGGCGTGATGAGTTCGGCGGAGGAGGTGTTGTCGAACCCCACCACGCTGACGTCGTCGGGAATCCTCCCACCGGATTTGCTCACCGCTCGGATGAACCCGATCGCCAGCAGATCGTTGTAGGCCACCACCGCGGTGCCTGCCGATCCCGCCCGCGACGCCTCCCACCAACTCATCCCCGCGCGCACTCCCCCGGCCACGGTGGGCCGGTAGGGCCCGGACCGGCGGATCCGCATCCCCAACTGCACGCCGGCCTCGCGCAGCGCGTGCCAGCGCATCCCATCCGGCCAGGACGCCTCCGGACCGGACAGATAGGTCACCTCCGTATGACCCAGGCGGTGCAGGTACTCGGCCGAGGCGTGTGCCCCGCGGGCCAGGTCCACCACCACACTCGGCACCCCGGTCACGTCACGGTTCACCATCACGATCGGGGTGACCTTCGCGATCTGGCGGATCCCGGCGTCGGACATCCGCGCCCCGGCCAGTACGATCCCGTCCGCGCTCGCGGCCATCGCCTCGAGGATCTCGCGTTCACGCTCGGGCGATTCCTGGGACTCGGCGAGCATCATCGTGTAACCCGCCTCCCGCGCCGCCGAGCCGGCCCCGCGCACCAGGTCGAAGAACCCTGGGTTGGTCACGTCCGCCAGCACCACCGCGAGCATCATCGTGCGGGTGGTGGACAGCGCCCGTGCCTGCGGGTTCGCCCGGTACCCCAACTCGGCGGCGATCGTGCGGATGCGCTCCGCGGTCTCGGCATTGACCCGGCCCGGTCGGGAGAACGCCCGCGACACCGTCGACGGCGCCACGCCCGCGGCCTCGGCCACGTCGTAGATCGTCGTCGACCGTCGTCCGCCGGTCCTGTGCACGATCACCGAGCCTACGATCCCGACGACCATGATGGCAACCGTTTGCCACGTGCACCCGTTGGCAGCCGGTAGGCTGCCAACGGCACGATAGGAATACTTGACCAACCCCATCGCGGGAGCCCATCGCCTTATGTGGACCTTGTCTGGATTCGCCGACGAGATCGATGCCGACTTCACCCGGCAATGCACGGTCGCCCGGGAACTCGGCTTGAACTTCATCGAGATCCGCAGTGCCTGGGACACCGGCGTCCTGGACCTGACCGACGATCAACTGCGCCAGGCCCGCGACATCCTCACCGACCACAGCCTCGGGGTCTCCGCGATCGGCTCGCCCATCGGCAAGATCTTCATCGACGACGACTTCCCGGCGCACCTGGACCGGATGCACCGGGCGATCGAGGTGGCCCACCACTTCCGGGCCCCCTACATCCGCATCTTCTCCTTCTTCCAGCGCCCCGAGATCGACCCAGACGAAGCCCGCGACGAGGTCATCCGCCGCCTGCGCGCCCTGGTCGAACTCGCCGAGCCCGCCGGCGTGACCCTGCTGCACGAGAACGAGATGGAGATCTACGGCGACGTCCCCGAGCGTTGCCTGGACCTGGTTACCGCCGTTGATTCCCATCGCTTCAAGCTCGCCTGGGACCCCGCCAACTTCGTCCAGGCGGGCATCCGTCCGCACACCGACGCCTACGAACAACTCCGCCCGCATCTGGAGTACGTGCAGATCAAGGACGCCAGAGCCTCCGACGGCGTCGTGGTCCCCGCCGGCGAGGGCGACGGTGAGGTCCTGGAGACCATCCGATCCCTGCGGGCCGATGACTTCGAGGGATTCTTCTCCCTCGAGCCCCACCTGGAGTCACACACCACCTCGGGGGACGTCTCCGGTGCGGATCTGTTCCGGACCGCGTGGAAGGCGTTCACCGACATCCTCGACCAAGAGTCCATCCCCTACGCCTGACCTTCGGGCCCCAGGCCACAACCAGGAGAGAGCACTATGACCAGCACTGAGGCCTCCGCCCGCATCGGCGTCATCGGGATGGCTGTGATGGGCAGCAACCTCGCGCGCAACATCGCCCGCCGCGGCCACGTCGTCGCGGTGTTCAACCGCAGCCCCGGCCGCACCCACGACCTGATCGAGAACCACGGCCACGAGGGCACCTTCGTGCCCGCCACGGAACTGGCTGACTTCGTCGCCAGCCTGGAGCGCCCGCGCCGGATCATCCTCATGGTGATGGCCGGCGGCCCGACCGATGCCACCATCGACTCCCTCATCCCGCTGCTCGAAGAGGGCGACATCGTGGTCGACGGCGGCAACGCCCACTACGAGGACACCCGGCGCCGGGAAGCGGCACTGCGCGAGCACAAGTTGCACTTCGTCGGGGCCGGGATCTCCGGCGGTGAGGAGGGAGCCCTGGAGGGCCCCTCGATCATGCCCGGCGGATCCCCGGAGGCCTACGAGGCCCTGGGTCCGATCCTGGAGGACATCGCCGCGGTCTACGAGGGCGAACCGTGCTGCACCTACATCGGCCCGGACGGGGCGGGGCACTTCGTCAAGATGGTGCACAACGGCATCGAGTACGCGGACATGCAGTTCATCTCCGAGGCCTATGACATCCTGCGCGTCGCCGGCATGAGCAACACCGAGATCGCCGACGTGTTCCGCACCTGGAACTCCGGCGACCTGGACTCCTACCTGGTGGAGATCACCGCCGAGGTGCTCGACCAGATGGATGCCCGCACCGGACAGGGCCTGGTGGACGTGATCGCCGACTCCGCCGGCCAAAAGGGAACCGGACGCTGGACGGTCCAGATCGCCCTCGAACTCGGTGTACCGGTGAATACGATCGCGGAGTCGGTCTTCGCCCGCTCCGTCTCCGGGCACTCCGACCTGCGTGCCGCCGCCGGGGAGTCCCTGGCCGGGCCCACCGGGGGGATCGAGGTGAGCGACCGCGCCGCGTTCGTGGAGTCGGTGCGGCAGGCGCTGTGGTCGGCCAAGGTGATCGCCTACGCCCAGGGCCTGGACCTGATCCGTTCGGCGTCATTGCAGTACGACTGGAACGTGGACGTGGCCGGGGTGGCCAAGATCTGGCGCGCCGGGTGCATCATCCGGGCCCGGCTGCTGGAGCGGATCCGGTCGGAGTACGCCGGCCAGAACCTGCCCACGCTGCTGTCCGCACCGAGCATCAACGCCGGTCTGGCCGAGGCCCAGGACGGCTGGCGCTCCGTGGTGGCCAAGGCCGGGAGCGCGGGGGTGCCGATCCCCGGGTTCGCCTCGGCGCTGGCCTACTACGACTCCGCCCGCGCCTCCCGCCTGCCCGCATCGCTGGTACAGGGGTTGCGCGACTACTTCGGCGCCCACACCTACGAGCGCATCGACGATGAGGGCACCTTCCACACCGACTGGTCCGGGGACCGCGCCGAGCAGCGGATGTCCTGAGCACCCCCCGGGGCCCGCGGGCCCCGCAGACAGCCGACGACGACGCAGCACGCCCGGGTTCTGGTGCGCTGCGTCGTGTAGACGCCAGGTGGGGCGACGAGGTCCGCACCGGATCCCGACCGCCCGCCCCGGCCCGCCGTCCGGGCCCGGTCCCGGCACGGGCACGGGCACGGGCACGGGCACGGGCACGGGCACGGGCACGGGCACGGGCAAATGAGTGTGCGTGCACACAATCTCCACCATGCGTGCGGTTCGCGCGGACGTTTGTGTAGCATGCTGCTCAGTCGGGCCGCACCGGTCCGCCGCCGTTTCGAGGAATGGAGATCATGGGCGCCACCGGCGACTCTGACAGTACCGACGTCACATCTGCACCGAGCGAGACCGCAGATTCCGACGCGGACCCTGACAGTACCGAGGGGCATAGCCCCTCCCTGACCTCCCCGGACGTGCCATAGATGGACGTCCTCCTCATTCTCCTGACGCTGGTCCTGATCGCCTGCGGCGCCGGGTTCGTGGCCGCGGAGTTCGCGCTCATCACCGTCCCCCGCTCGGCCGTGGAGAAGCAAGCAGCTACCGGCGATCGCCGCGCCAAGGGTGTGCTCGCTACCCTGCGGACCCTGTCCACCCAACTCTCCGGCGCTCAACTGGGCATCACCGTGACCAACCTGCTGATCGGTTGGGTTTCCGAACCGGCGATCGGCCGGTTGCTCCAGCCGGTACTGGAGAACGTGGGCATCGACCCCTCCCGCGCCCGCCCCCTCTCCCTGACCCTGGCGCTCATCATGGCCACCGGGACCACGATGATCTTCGGTGAACTGGTACCGAAGAACCTGGCCATCGCCCGCCCGCTGCAGACCGCCCGGTTCATCGCGGGCTTCCAGCGGGTGTGGACCACGATCAACGCCTGGCCGATCCGGTTCTTCAACGGCACCGCGAACAGGATCGTGCGCCTGTTGGGCATCCAGCCCCAGGAGGAACTCGCCTCCGCACGCAGCGCCGAGGAACTTTCCGCGCTGGTACGCCACTCCGCCCGCTCGGGCACGCTGGCCGAGGACACCGCGGAACTGGTGGCACGATCCCTGGAGTTCGGCGACCTTCGCGCAAGTGAGGCGATGAAGCCCCGGTCCCAGATCGTCAGCCTCAGCCCCGACGACACCCTGGCGGACCTCGTCAACGCCGCCAAGACCAGTGGCTACTCCCGCTTCCCGGTGCTGCAGACCATCCAGGACAACGGCCACACCCAGACCCGGGTGGACGGGCTGGTCCACGTACGCGGCACCCTGAAGGTGCCGTTCGAGGAGCGCGCCACCACCCCGGTCAGCGCCATCCTCACCGAGGCAACCCTGGTGCCGGAATCCCTCGAACTCGATCAACTGATGGACGATCTGCGCTCCGGTGGTCTGCAGATGGCCCTGGTGATTGATGAGTTCGGCGACCTGGATGGGCTCGTGACCCTGGAGGACCTGGTCGAGGAGATCATCGGTGAGGTCCGCGACGAGCACGACGCCGAGTCCGACCCGGTGCACAGCCCGGACGGTTCGTGGGACCTGTCCGGGTTGCTGCGGGTGGACGAGGCCAGCGAGGTGATCGGCATCGAACTACCCGAGGACGAGGCCTACGACACCCTCGGCGGCCTGATCGCCGACCTGCTCGACCGGCTCGCCGAGGCCGGGGACGAGGTCACCTTCGCCAGTGCCGAGACACCCGGTGAGCCGCGTGTGCTGATCGCGATGACCGTGCTGGAGATGGACGGCCACCGGGTGGACCGGCTGCGCCTGCGCACCCTGGGCCCCTACGAGCCGCCCGAGCCCGAAGGCGACGGGGAGCCGAGCCACGCAGACGAGGACGAGGGGGCACGGTCATGAGTGGAGGCTGGGCCATCGCCATCACGGGGTTCCTGTTGTTGTTCAACGCGTTCTTCGTCGGCGCCGAGTTTGCGCTGGTGGCCGCCCGGCGCACCAAGGTCGAACCCATGGTGGAGGCCGGTAACCGGCGCGCCAAGATCACCCTGCGGGCGATGGAGCGGGTCTCGCTGATGATGGCCGGCGCGCAGATGGGCATCACGGTGTGCTCACTGCTGCTGCTGGTGATCTCCGAGCCGGCCATCGAGCGTGCGATCGCCGGACCACTGGAGCAGATCGGGGTACCAGCCGGGCTGACGCACCCGATCGCCTTCGTGATCGCCCTGGTCCTCATCACGTTCCTGCACGTGGTGCTCGGGGAGATGGTGCCCAAGAACATCGCGCTGGCCGGCCCGGAGAAGTCAGCGCTGATCCTGGCGCCGATCCTGGCCGGGATCGTCTGGCTCGCCTACCCGGTGCTGTGGACCCTGAACGAACTGGCCAACCTGGTGCTGCGCGCGCTCCGGGTCCAGCCGAAGGAGGAGGTCACCTCCGCCTTCACCCGGAACGAGGTCTCGGAACTGGTGGCCGAATCACGCAGCGGCGGGATGATCGAACTCAGCGACGAACGCCTGCTCCAGGGCGCGCTGCGGTTCGGGGAACGCTCCACCCGCTCGGTGCTGCTACCCATCGACACGGTCCGCACGCTCCCACCGGACGTCACCCCGGCCCAGGCGGAGGAGGTCAGCGCCGAGAGTTTCTCCCGCTTCCCGATCCGGATGCCCGATGGCACCATGCGCGGATACGTACACCTGAAGGACCTGCTGCAGAACGATGCCGAGAAGCGCAAGCAGCCGATCGACCCGGCCATCGTGCGGGAGCTGCCCTCAGTCACCGTCACCGACTCCCTGCAGCACGTGCTGGGGGTGATGCAGGCCTCCTCCGCACACCTGGCGCTGGTGCACGACAGCGAGGGGCCTGCCCACCGCGCCCCGGTGCTCGGCCTGGTCACCCTGGAGGACGTGATCGAGGAACTGGTCGGGGTGATCCGGGACGATTCCCGTCGTCAGCACCACGGCTGATCGTCAGAAGATCAGTAGCAGCCGGTCCCCCAGTCCGAACATGGCCCCGGCGACGACGAGCAGGTACCACAGGCCCGTCAGGGCCCAGCGGTAGCGCACCAGGAACATCGCTGTCGCGGTACTGGCCGGGATGGCACCGTTCTGGGCGGCCCTGGCCACCGTGTGCACGAACAGTGGGATCATCACCACCCAGACCACCATGCAGTACGGGCACAGGGCCCCGATCACGTTGAACGACACATACTGCAGCCAACTGACGAAGGCCACGCCGAAGGCAGTGCCCACCACCATGGCGCGCCAGAACCAGCGCGGTGCCCGTCCACCGGCGAGCAGCATCACCCCGATCGTGACCACCACCGGGAAGGTAAGCATCCCGATCACCACGTTGGGGAACCCGAACGCAGAGGCCTGCGGGCTGCCGAGGAAGTCCCCGCAACCCACCAGCGGATTGAGGTCACAGGTGGGGACGTAGGTGGGGTCGCGCAGCACGTTGATGTAATCGAGGGTCAGCGCGACGGCGGCGAGGGCACCGACGACCCCGGTGATCACCAGGAGCAGGCCGAAGCCTGGGGTCGCCCCGCCGGCACGCTGGTGCGCCGTGGCGACGTGCGCCCCGGCAACGTCCACCTGCTCTTCGTCGATTCCGCTCGCGCTCACCTGGGATCCTCTCGGTGCGACCTGCAGCCAAGTATGAATGATCAGCGCGGCTGTTGACCTCAGCTCTCCTCGCGGATCGCCTCATCGTCCTCGGGCAGGTTCTGGTCGGGTGCGCTGGGGTCGCCCTCCTCAACATCCTCCGGCTCCTCGACGCCGTCGGGAATCTCCGGCTCCGGTTCCGGCTCCGGGGCGGTGGGGTCGACGTGCTCGGTCGGCAGGGCCGGGAAGTTCAACCAGGGGCCCAGGCTCACCGAAGCATCGGGCTCGGCGTGGATCAGTCGGTAGTGGTCGGGGATCCCCTCGGTGAGGTTCCAGCGGATCATGGTCATCGCCGCGGTGCCCTGCAGTGGCCCGACAGTGGGCCGGCCCAGTGTGGCGCCCGCGGTGGACCCGGAGACGTACTGCACGCCCCAGCCCAACTGCAGTGGCCCGCGCTGGGTGTGCATGTGGCCCGACAGGTTCATCGGCACACAGCCGGCGTCGAGGGCTTGCCGGCCCGCGTGCGGGGAGTGCACCAGGAGGATGTCCGCACCGGACTCCTCCTCCTGCAACTCACACGCCTGCGCGCGCAACCGCTCGCCCATCTCCACCACTGTCTCGTCGCGCTCCGGTCGGGTGCCCGTGCCGATCTCGGTCAGGGTGGGGTCGGTGTCACCCAGGATTCGCACCGCGGCCACCTCGACCACGTCGCCGTCCAGGACCGTCCATCCCCGAGCGCGCTCCTGCTCGGCGGTGAGCACCGAGTCATGGTTGCCGTCCGCGACGATCACCGGAAGTCCGGACGGGATCTCGTCGGCGAAGGCATTCACGCAGAACGACTCCACCGACGTGCCGCTCATCACCGTGTCGCCGGCGTTCAGGATGGCATCGACCTCGCCGAGGGTGGCGGCGGTGCCGATCACCGGGGCCATCCCGACGTTGCAGTGCAGGTCCGCGACCATCAGGAAGGTGGCGTACTCGGCGTCGGGGTCGGTGAAGGCCAGGGACTGGGCGCGATCGGGCTGGGCCGACTCCGCATCGCCATCTCCGGGAGCCCCTACCTCGTCCTCGTCCAGCCTGACGGCATCGCCCAGGTCGCCCGGATCGGTGGTGTCAGCGCCCCCGGTCCCCCCGTCGTCGGTCCCGTCCGCGCCCTGGATGCCCTCAGCCTCCGGGGCGTCGCCATCGTCAGTGGCCCCACCGTCCGTGGCTTCGCCATCGTCAGTGGCCTCCCCACCGTCGGTGCCTTCGGCGCCGTTCGTGTCTCCAGCACCACCGGCATCCTGACCACTGTCGGTGTCTTCGACATCGCCATCCTCATCCTCCAGCAGGGGCCGGCCGGACCGGTGGAGCCAGCGCCGCGGGGTTGGCCTCGTAGGCCGCGATGAGGTTTGACTCCACATCGGCGTAGAAGCTCGTGTTGTCCTCCACCGCACGTACCACCATGCCGCCGTAGTAGTCGACGATCGTGGCCAACCGTCCGGTGATCCGGGCGTCCTCCAGCGCTGTCCCGGCCAGCACCGGGGAACTGCGCCCCTCCAGACCGAAACTGCGGGTCAGGTCGGTCAGCGGCAGGATCACCAGGACCACCGCCAGGGTCGGCGCCACGAACGGCACTCCTGGTTGGCGCCACGCACTCTTGAGTGCCTCCCGTAGCACGCCGTGGGCCACGAGTCTGCTCAGGGCGATCGCCATCAGGAGCACCGACAGCGTGACCACGGCCCGGCCCACGACGTCACCGATGAGGCCACGAGCCGCGTCGTCGATCGTTGCCTGGGGATTGGCCAGGAACTGGTTGTAGGAGTTCAGGTCCGCCATCAACCCGGCGATCGGGTCGGCGTCGTCACTGGTGAGTTGGTCGGGGATCTCCCGCACCAGCACGTTCACGCCCAGGTTGGCCGGCAGGGGCGAGGCGATCACCAGCGATCCGAGCGGGCCCATGTCTACGCGGATCTCCCCGTTCAGGCGGGTGCTGTACTCGGCGACGTGCGGTCCGAGCGACCCCGTGTAGGAGGCGGTGGAGACCGCGAATCCGATCGAGACGAGCAGCGCCATCAGGACCGCTGTGCCCACCCGGATCGCGCGTCGGGTCAGTGGCCGCAGCCCGTGCCACCACGCGAACCGGCGCTCCCCCGCCTGCGCCTCGGTGCCGGGGCGATCCGCAGTGCGATCGCCGTCGTGTCGCGGCTCGTTGGTCTGATCGGTCATCGGCTACTGGTAACTCACGAACTCCGGGACGGGCTCGACGTCGTAGGTCTCCTCCGGGGTCATCATCGGAGAGTCCTCATCGATGAAATTCTTCCATCCCCAGGCGATTCCTTCCGGCGCGTCCCGGTGCAGCGCGTTCCACGTATCGAACTTACTGGGCACCGGGCCCTGACCATCGGCGTGGATGAGCACCGCCACCTGGGGGCGCGAAGTGTCCACCTGGTCCCGGTCCCGGATCATCTGGATCTGGAACTGGTGCAGGATGAGCATCTTCGGCGGTAGGTCGTGTTCGATGACGAACTCGGCGAGGTAGTCGACCACCTCGTTGACCTCCTCGGCCTCTACGTGCCCGATCTGCGATAGATGCACCTGGTCCGGGAGCAGGCGCCACTCCGGGTCCAGCGCCACGCCCACGTGCGGGTAGGCCAGCAGGTCCTCATACCTCTCGATCTGGTCCACGAAGTGGTTGCGCCCGGGCTGGAAGTCCAGCACCACGTACTGGTCGGCTTCCTCAGCAGCCTCGATCAAGGGGATGAACGTCTCCGATGGCCAGGCGTTGGAGTACATGCCGTCCTCACCGGCGCCCGTGCTGGCCACGGTCACGATGATCTCCAGCCGGGATCACCTGATCCTCGGTCAGTCCGGTGTAGCGCTCGGCGTACTCGGCGGCCAGGTCGATCGTCTCCTCGGTGCCCTGCTCCCCCAGGATGCCCAGGAGCGGCGTCACGGGGTGGCCGTACAACGCGATGTACCGCTTGCCGCCGAAGACCTCCTGACCTCCGCCAGGCAGTTCGGTCCCGGTGGCGGCCGTCAGGACCCGCCAGTTGAACTCGGCATCGTCCCCGAAACTGGTGCCCAGGCCCAGGATGGAGTCAGCGCCGGAGATCTGCCCCATCACCTCGGGCTCGGAGTTGATCTGCTCGGTGAGGATGACCGTGGCACCGGCGGCGCGGGCGATCCCGATCGCGGCAGCCTGTCCGGGTTCACCATCGGCCAGCACCATCGGCCCGTCCAGGCGCTCGGTCGGTTCGGTGGGGCTGAGTTCGCCGACCGGCTCCGGCGTGGTGTCATCGGCCAGTTCGACGTCGAGCACCTCACCCACATCCATGTTGGTCAGCGCCTCGACGTAACTGTCCGCACCGGCGGCACCACCGTTCGCATCGGCACCCTCCGCACCGTCGCCGTCCTGACCGTCCTCGCCGTCGGCGTCCTCGTCCTCGCCGTCCTGCCCCTCACGTGCTTCGTCCCCGGAGGTCTGATCCCCGGACGCCTCGTCAGCACCGGTGGCCGAATCCTCGTCCGTGGCCGAGGAGTCGCCCGTGCCGGAACCTTCGCCACCGGCGTCGCTGTCGTCGTCGGCAGTGCCGTCGGTGCCGTCGGTGCCGTCGGTGCCGTCGGTGCCGTCGGTGCCGTCGGTGCCGTCGGTGCCGTCGGTGCCGTCGGTGCTGGCAGAGCCCGCGGCGTCGTCTCCGGATACGGAGCCCTCTGTTTCCGCCCCGTCCTCGCCCGCGCCGTCGCCGTCGGTGTCCTCCGGGTCCTGAGCAGGCCCCTCCGGCGCCTCGGCGCGCTCGGGCCCCAGGTGCGACCCGTCCACGGCGGTCAGGTCCAGGCCGAGCACCCAGGTCACCGGCATCGGCCGGCGCGGGCACGATGTCCAGGGCAGTCACATCGATATCCGCCACGTCCACAGCCCCGACGGTGATGACTGAGTGGGTGCTCAACCGAACCAGTTCGGACTCCACCGCCAAGCCGTTACCAGGGCCTCCGGTGAGCAGCAACGGAGTTCCCGCCGCCATCGAGATCGACGCGGCCCGCGCGATTGCGGCCTCGTCGTCCGCAGGGGCCATCACCACCACGTGCGCGGAGGCGAAGTAGCGCTCGCTCACGGCCAGGGCCATCTCCTCGGGTTCGTGCGAGGCGAGCAACGCCGGAACCTCGTCCGGAGCGTGAGTCGCGGCGATCGGGGGTGGCGGCGGTACCGGACCGGTGGGCTCGGGTTCGAGTTCCCGCCCACCGGTACAGCCGGCCAGCACCAGGGCGGCGGCCATCGCTACCGAGAGACTCCGGACAGCCCTATGCACGCACCTACTCCTTGGATCGCCGATCTGCCACCGAGTCGTACCGGGGTCCACTGTACGCACCCTCGGGCAGCGGCACCGTCGGCACGGACGGGATTGTCCTCACCTGCACGGGATCGGCGCAGGATGCGTACGCGAGGTCAGTTCTGGCCGGCCTGCCCGCGCAGGTCGCGCAACTCCCGCCGGGAGGCTCCCATGCGGTAGATCAGCAGTGCCGCCCCACCGCCCAGCAGCAGCGTCGTCAGCACCCCGATCAGTGTGGCGACACCGAAGTTGGGGGCCTGTACGGTCAGCACGGTCCGTGCCTCCCGGGTGCTCTCGGAGAGTGCGAGCGCAACGGCCAGGGTGAGCAGGTTCGGCAGCAGGAGCAGCAGCGCGCCCGCACCCACCCCGAGGCGAACCTTCCAGTGCCAGTGCACCCGGATCGCCACCAGGATCAGCACCATCGGCACCAAGGTGAACACCACGCCGTAGAACAGGCCCCACAGGATGCCGGCTGCGGAGACACCATCGACCTGGCGACCTACCGTCGAGGCCCACCAGGACGGCAGGGTGGCAGCAGCCACCAGCACCAGCAGGATGATGAGCACGGCACTGCCGGTCACCAGCGCCGACGTGCGCAACCAGGCCGGCGGAACATCGGAACGGTCCTTGCGCGCGGCAGGGTCTCTGTGGCGTTCGGAACCCGCTCGACCGGCACCCCCCGGGCCCCGATCGTGCGCTCCCGGGGCCTGCGCGTCCGGGCTTGCCGGCCCGCCAGCGTCCCGGTCGCCGTTGTCAGGGCCGGTGTGCGATGTCATGTGCCCATCCTGGCAGCACCCGCCTCGCGCGTCACTCACACCAGCGAATCACGCCACGCCGTGTGCAGCGCCGCGAACTGCCCGGTCCCGGACGTCAGGTCCGCCGGGGACCCGTCCTCGATCACGCGCCCGCCCTCCATGACCAGGACCCGGTCGGCGATCTCCACGGTGGAGAGACGGTGGGCGATGATCAGCGAGGTGCGGTCGGCCAGCAGCGTCTGCAGTCCGCGCGCTGCACCTGCCGCTCCCCCGGGATATCGAGGGAACTGGTGGCCTCATCGAGGATGAGCACCGCCGGGTCGGCCAGGAAGGCCCGGGCGAAGGAGATCAGTTGGCGCTGCCCGGCGCTGACCCGCCCACCGCGCTTGTTCACGTCGGTGTCGTAGCCGTCGGGCATCGCGGTGATGAACTCGTGTGCCCCCACAGCCCGGGCCGCGGCCTCCACCTCCTCGTCGGTGGCGTCCGGGCGGGCCAGGGCGATGTTGTCACGGACCGACCCGGAGAAGAGGTAGGCCTCCTGCGTCACCATCACCACCGCGCGGCGCAGGTCCCGGGTGGAGATCTCGCGGAGGTCGACGCCGTCAAGGGTGAGCGAACCGGAGGTCACGTCGTAGAAGCGAGCGATGAGTTTGGCCACGGTGGACTTGCCCGCACCGGTGGCCCCGACCAGGGCCACCGTCTGCCCCGGTGGGAAGTGCAGATCGAACTCCGGCAACACCATCGGTCCGTCGCCGTAGCCGAAGGTGACCTTGTTGAACCGCAGTTCACCACGGGCTCGCGGAAGCGGCACGGGGTGTGCCGCCTGACGCACGGTGGGGACCTCCTCCAACAGCCCGGAGATCTTCTCCAGGGCCGCTGCCGCGGACTGGAAGGAGTTGTAGAACATCGCCATCCGGGTGATCGGCTGGAAGAAGCGGTTGGTGTACAGCAGCGTGGCCACCAGCACTCCCACCTCCATCGAGCCGTCCAGCACGCGGAAGCCACCGACGGCCAGGGCGGTGGCGACGGTGAGGTTCCCGATGAGTTTCAGCGCCGGGTCGTAGATCCCGTTCAAGCCCATCGTGCGGGCGGTGTTGTCCCGGTAGACCTCGGTCAGGTCGCCGTAGGCGTCGTTGTTCGTGCGTTCCCGGCGAAAGGCCTGGACCGCCCGGATACCGGTCATGTTCTCCACGAAGCTGATGATGAGGCGCGCCGAGGCCACCCGTTGATGGCGGTAGAGCACCTGGGAGCGCAACTGGAACCAACGGGTCACCGCCCACACCGGCAGGATCGCCACAGCCAGCACCAGCCCCGAGCGCCAGTCCAGCAGGAACAGCGACAGGGCGGTGAAGGTCATGAACAGGATGGACTGGGCCAGGGAGACGATCCCGGAGTCCAGCAGTTGTTTCAACGCATCCAGGTCCGAGGTCTGCCGGGCGATGATCCGGCCGGAGGTGTAGTTCTCGTGGAACTCCAGGCTGAGCCGCTGTGTGTGGCGGAAGACCCGCTGACGCAGGTCCAGCAGCACCGCCTGGGAGACCTTCGCCGCCAACCTGATGAAGGCTGCCGTACACACTCCTGCCACGATCGCGGTGAGGATGTAGGTCGCTCCGATCACCGAGGGGATCAGCCAGTCCCCCTCGGCCGCAGCCGGGAGCCCGTAGTCGATCGCCATCGCCACCAGCGCCGGGCCGGCCACCCGTGCGGCCTGAGAGATCACGACCACGACGACGGTGAGCGCAAACAGTCCCCACATCGGGCGGAGGAGGTCGGCGAGGAGGCGTAGGGACCGGGACCGAACCGCCTTGGACCGGCGTCTGTCGAGGTTGTAGTCCTCTTCCCCCGCGGTGCCCTGGGGCGGTTCCTCGGGGCCACGGGGGGCGTTGTTCTCACGGGCGGGCGCCGGCGTCGCGCGGCTCATCGGTTGTGCTCCTGGGTGGCGCGGTAGGCGCCCTCGTCCTCGAAACCGTCGTCGACCTCGTCATCGGCTCTGCGGTCGAACCTCAACTGCTGGCTGTCGTACTCCTCCTGCTCGCGCTGGTACTGCTCGTCGGCGACCAGGGAGGAGATGACGAACCGGTAGTGATCGTTGCCGGCCAGCAACTCGGAGTGGGTTCCGATGCCGACGATCCTGCCTTCCTGCAGCACCGCGACCCGGTCGGCGAGCGCCACCGTGGAGGGGCGGTGCGCCACGATCAAGGTGGTGGTCTGCGCCAGTTCCTTGCGCAGGTGGTCGGTGACCGCTTCCTCCGTTGTCACGTCCAGTGCGGAGAGCGGATCGTCAAGCACCAGCACGGTGGGCCGTGCGGCCACCGCCCGGGCGAGCGCGAGGCGCTGGCGCTGCCCACCGGACAGACTCAACCCCTCCTCCCCGATCACGGTGTCCACACCCTCGGGCAGCTCGTGCACGAAGTGGGCCTGGGCGATGGTCAGCGCACGCTGCAGGTCCTCCTCGCCGTCCTGTCCGGCCGGGGCGCCGAGCAGCACGTTCTCGCGCACCGAGGCCGAGAACAGCGTCGCGTCCTCGAAGGCGATCGAAACCATGGTGCGCAGGTGGCGCCGCGCCATCTCCCGCACGTCCAACCCGTCGATGCGTACCGAGCCCCCGGTCACGTCGTACAAGCGCGGGACCAGGGAGGCCATCGTGGTCTTGCCCGAGCCGGTCAGGCCCACCAGGGCCATCGTCTCGCCCGGGCGGACCGCCAGGTCCACCCCGGCGAGCACCTCGGCCCGGGCCGGCTCCACCGGCTGGTCCGGCCGGCCCTGCGGTACCGGTTCCACCAAGGGGGCGTCGGCGAAGTGGAAGCGGACGCCGTCGAAGGTGATCTCCCCCCGCGGGTCGGTGACCTCCTTGGGGTCAGCCGGATCGGTCACCAGGTTCGGGCTGTCCAGCACCTCGAAGTAGCGATCCACGGCGGTCTTGGCGGTCAGGCTCATCGCCATCAGCTCACCAATCTGCTCCACCGGCCCGGCCATCACCGCGGCGGTGGCGAAGAAGGCCACCAGCGCACCCACGGTGACATCCCCCTGGGTGTACAGGTAGATCCCGGCCAGCACAGTAATGCCCAGCACCACCTCCGGAATCGTCGTGATCGCGAAGGAGAACGCCGACATCGCCCGCGCCTTGCGGATCTCGGTGCCACGCAGTTCATCGGCCTGGGCGGAGAAGGAGTAGTAAGCCTCCCGGCCCCGACCGAACGCCTTGAGCACCCGGATGCCGTGTACCGACTCCTCCACCGTGGTGGCCAGGTCCCCGGCCTGGTCCTGGGAGAGCCGGGCGATGTGGCGGAACCGGGAGGAGAACCGGAAGGACAGGTAGATCACCGGGAGCGCACCCACCAGGAACACCACACCGAGCACGCCACCGAGCTGGATCATCAGGTAGGTGCCCACCGCGATCGTGGAGGCGTTGACCACCAGCATCACGATCCCGAAACTCAGGAACCGGCGCAGCGTGCTCAGGTCGGACATGGACCGGGACAGCAACTGCCCCCCGGGCCACTGGTCGTGGAAGGCGACCTGGAGGTCTTGCAGGTGGGTGAACATCGACATCCGCAGATTCGCCTCGACCCGGGTGCCGGGCACCAGGATGAACCAGCGTCGCAACGCGATCAGCACCGCCTCCAGCAGACCCAGGCCGGCCACCATCGCGACCGCGATCCACAGGCCGGAGGTCTCCCCGCTGGAGACCGAACCGAGCAGCGGCTCGTTCACCGCCCACTCCAGCACCTGCGGCACCGCGAGGGCGGCGAGATGGCACCGAGGGCACAGACCATCCCGGCGATCAGGCGCGGGAGGGCAGGCTTGAGGTAGGGGAACAGGCGCGCAAGCGTGGCCAACACCGGGGAATCGGTGTTCGCGGGATTACTGCGTGATCCGGGATCGCGAGTGGTGGAAGCTGGGCTCAGGGCGGGTTTACCACTCATTTGTTAACGCGCACATGCGTTGGCACGGACAGCATGGGAAAGGAGTCGACCTCCAGGGCGGACTGGTTGGGCTGCCGCAGCAGTCTAGCCGTTTCAAGCGGACTTGCCGCGTTCAGCCTTGCCCTTGCGCTCCTTGGACTGGGCCACGCTCCGGCGCAAGGCCTCCATCAGGTCGACCACCTCAGCACCCTCTTCCTGTGCAATTTCAGTGGTTTCGAAGCCCTCGCCGCGTTCAAGTTTCGCCTCGATCAGGGTGCGCAATTCCTTCTGATAATCGTCGGTGAAGGACTCCGGATCGAAGTCGGACTCATAGGACCCCACCAAATTTGGCGGCCATGTCGAGTTCCTTCTTCGTGATCTTGACCTCCTCGGTGGTGGCGGCGAAGTCGGCCTGGCGGATCTCGTCGGCCCACAGCAGGGTCTGCAGCATCAGCACGTTGTCGCGCACCCGCAGGGCGGCGAGCCGGGTCTTCTGCCTCAACGTGAAGGACACGATTGCGGTGCGGTCGGTCTCGGCGAGCGTGCGCCGCAGCAGCGCGTACGCCTTACTCATCTCCCCCGGCGGGGCCAGGTAGTAGGCACTGGAGAACATGATCGGGTCGACCTGATCACTGGGCACGAACTCCAGGATGGTGATCTCCTTCGAGCGTTCCGCCGGGAGCGAGGCGAAGTCCTCGTCGGTGAGGACCACCATGCTCTCACCGTCGGTGTAGGCCTTATCGATGTTCTCGAACGGGACCACCTGCTCGCATACCTCGCACTTGCGCTGATACCGGATGCGCCCGCCGTCGGCGTCATGCACCTGGCGCAGACGAACATCGTGGGACTCCGTAGCGCTGTAGACCGAGACCGGTACGTTCACCAGCCCGAACGTCAGGGACCCTTTCCAGATGGACCGCATGATGCTGCTCCCTTCTCCCGCCAGCCAGTCAACACCACTCGGTGCCCGCAGGCGAGGGTTCACCACGCGCCAAGGGCAGCGCGGGCCCGGGATGGACGACGCCGGGAGGCACCCGAGCGCGTGGCGTCCGCCGGCGGAGGGTCACCAGCGCACGCCTGCGGACCGGGGGCCCGGGTCGGCGCCGTGGTCCGGGGGCGCGCCGCAGGTCGGCACGGCTAGCGACGAGGGCGCGCAGCCAGCACGATAGGCAGCATGGCTCGCGCGGAGACGATCGTGAACGTCGATGGACGCCGGCTGCGCATGACCAACCTGGACAAGGTGCTCTATCCCCAGACCGGCACCACCAAGGCCGAGGTGGCGCACTACTACGCCCAGGTCGCCGACGTCATGGTGCCGCACTGCCTGGGCCGCCCGGCCACTCGCAAACGCTGGGTGGAGGGGGTCGGCACGGCACGCCGCCCACTGGACTCCTTCTTCAGCAAGGACCTGGACGCCGGGACCCCCTCGTGGGTGGTCCGAGCCGATGTGCAGCACTCTGATCACGTCTCGACCTATCCAGTGGTGGACTCCCGCGCCACGCTGACCTGGTTCGCCCAGATCGCGGCCCTGGAGGTGCATGTGCCGCAGTGGCGACTCGATGCCGATGGCGCCGCCGCCAACCCGGACCGGCTGGTCCTGGACCTGGATCCCGGTCCGGGGGTGGAGTTGACCACCGTGGCCCACGTGGCCGGACTGGTGCGGGAGATCCTGGCCGGGATGGGCATGGAGTCGTACCCGGTCACGAGCGGCTCCAAGGGCATCCACCTGTACGCCCCGCTACCGGGCACGGTGACCTCGGAACAGGCCAGTGCGCTCGCGCGGGAACTGGCCCGGAGCCTGGAGGCCGATCATCCGGATCTGGTGCTGTCCCGGATGGCCCGGGCGGCCCGAGCGGGCAAGGTGTTCCTGGACTGGTCGCAGAACAACGCCAAGAAGACCACTGTGGCGCCCTACTCCCTGCGCGGCACCGCTCTGCCCCGCGTCGCCGCGCCGCGCACGTGGGAGGAACTGGCCGATCCGGACCTGCGTCAGCTCTCACCCGAGGAGGTGCTGGACCTGCTGGCCGCGCGCGGGGATCCGATGGCGCCGCTGGGGGCCTCCCCCGGCACGACGCCGGTGCCGGACCGGCTCGCGCGCTATCGCGCCAAGCGCGATGGGGCACGCACACCCGAGCCTGTTCCGGCGCCGGTGCCGTCATCACCACCGTTCTCGCCCCCCGCCCCGGCGGTGCCCGGAGACGACCCGGGTGATGGAGGTGCCGACGGCGAAGGCCTTGCGCTGCCCCGCTTCGTGATCCAGGAGCATCATGCCTCCCGGTTGCACTGGGACTTCCGGCTGGAGCGCGACGGCGTGCTGGTCAGTTGGGCGCTGCCGCGCGGCGTTCCCACCTCACCGGACCGCAATCACCTGGCTGTCCCGACCGAGGACCACCCACTGGAGTACGCCACGTTCGCCGGTACCATCCCCAAGGGCGAGTACGGCGCCGGTGAGGTCACGATCTGGGATCACGGTACGTACGAGATCCAGAAGTGGCGCGAGGGTGCCGAGGTCATTGCCACGCTCACCGGCGCCGAAGGCGGCGGCCTGGAGCAGTCCGGGCCCGGACGGATCAGTAGTTTCGCATTGATCCGCACCGGCGGGGAGCGCGAGCAGTGGCTGATCCACCTGATGAAGAAGCAGCCCGAGGTCCACGACTCGTCCAGCGCCGGTGAGCCATCGGATTCCCGTAGCGCACCTGACCGATCAACCGAGGCAGGAGGGCAGGAACTCGCGGCTCGGGAACCCGCAGACGTCCCGAACCCGCCGGCCGCGCCGAGCCCACCGGACGCCCCGCTCACCGCAGTCGCGCAAGCAGCGCCGGACGCACCAGCGAACGCCGGCGCACCAGCCACCGATCCTGCGCCAGTGACCCCGATCCCGCCGATGTTGGCCACCGCGGGCACCCTCGCGGACATCGGCGCCGAGGGCTGGGCCGCGGAGATGAAGTGGGACGGCGTCCGTGCGCTGGTGCATGTGGGCCCCGGAGGGGTCCGGGTGTTCGGTCGTTCGGGTCTGGAGACCACCGCGCAGTATCCCGAGGTCGCTGAGGTACTGGACGCGGTGCATGCGAGCTCGGTGGTACTCGATGGGGAGGTGGTGGCCCTGGATGGGCAAGGACGGCCGAACTTCGGGTTGTTGCAGCCGCGGATGCAGGCCACGGGTCATCAGGTGGCAGCGGCGGCACGGCGCCAGGGTGTGCACCTGATGCTCTTCGATCTGCTGGCCATGGACGGGCACGAACTCACCGGCTTCACCTACCACCAGCGCCGCAGCCTGCTGGAGGAGGTCATCTCCCCTTCCCGCACCGTGCAGGTCCCTCCCGCGTTCGAGGGCGACATCCCCGGGGCCCTGTCCACCAGTGCCGATCAGGGCTTGGAGGGGATCGTGGCCAAACGGGTGGACAGCATCTACCGGGCCGGCCAACGGAGCTCGGCGTGGATCAAGATCCGGCACAGCCGCACCCAGGAGGTTGTGGTCGGCGGATGGCGGCCCGGTCGGGGCGGGCGCTCGGGGGCGGTGGGATCACTGCTGCTGGGGCTCCCGACGCGAGAGGGTCGCTGGCGTTACGTCGGCCGGGTCGGCACCGGCTTCACGGAGCGGGAGGCGCGCGCATGGGTTGCGCACCTGCGCGAGGATGCCAGGCCGACGCCGGCACTCATCGGCATTCCTGCCATCGATGCCCGGGATGCACACTGGGTCGAACCGGTACGCGTGGCTGAGGTGTCCTTTTCGAACTGGACCACGGAGGGCAGGCTGCGTCATCCGGTCTGGCGCGGCTGGCGGGTCGACAAGGATCCGAGCGACATCGATCCTGCGCAGAGCGATTTCGAGGAACCCTCCAGTTGACGACCTATTCGCGCTTTTTCCACGGCGTGAGTCGTCCGCCAGCGCGGTCATTCAGCCCGGTGCCATCGGGTCGGTAGAACCGCCAGGCACCATCGGGTCGGGCCATGGTGAGTCGTCGGGCCTCGACCAGGTCGTGGTGGTGGAAGCAGAGCAGCGCCCCGTTCGCCACATCGGTGGTCCCGCCCCGGGACCATTTCACGAGGGCATGGTGGGTCTCGCACAGGACCGGCGGCGCCGTACAGCCCGGATAGACACAGTGCCGGTCTCGAGCGACGATCGCCCGGCGCTGGGCTGCGGTGAAGGTCCGATGCGCCCGCCCCTGGTTGAGCACCTCGTTCTTGGCGGAGAACAGCACCCGGTACACGTCCCCGCACCTGGCCATCCGACGTAACACCGGCGTTGGGACCGGACCGGTGGCGTCGGTCCACATGCCCGGCTCGCTGCGCAGGATCGCATTCCAGTCCCAGCGGGGCTGTTCATCCGGGGCCGGTTTGTCGGTGGCGATCCGTGATGAGGCCAGACCGGCCGATGGCTTATCCACTGGTGGGTCAGCGCCCGGTGGGGGTGCTTTCGGTGATTCCTGCTCGCTGACTGCCTCACGGAACAACCGAGCGAACTCTGCTGCGCCGATGTGGACACCCACGTGCGGGCGCACCGATGCCGAGGTGCCGCCCAACCCTTGATCGAGCACCACCCTCGCCATGTCGGCCAAACCCTGTGCGCGGCGCTGACCGGAATTGCGGGCGTCGCCCCGCACGGGTTTGCCCATCACCGCATCGAGTGCCAGCCGCACCTGCTGCCCGTGCTCCTCGGTCAGGAAGCCCGCGAGATGGAAGCCACCGAGCGTGCGCGCGATGTCGACGTATTCGCGTTCCTGGGACTTTCGATAGCCACGCTCGTCCGCCTCCGGGTCCGCTACCCGCGCGAAGTGATGGACCAGGTGCCGTAGTTGCGCGGGCCGCAGCACCATCGCCTCAGCCAGCAGGAACTCCTCGACCGTGGCGGTTCCGGCATCGTCCTGCACGTTGCGCTGATCATCCTGCCCGGGGTCACCGCCGTCGTCGGAGCCATCAGGATCGTGAGCACCATCCTTGGCTGGCTCGTGCTCACGGCTGTCGCTGGCCTCGGGATCCGACCCGAGGGAGACGCGCTCGCCCAGCGCAGCGATCCTCTCCTGCGACGTCAGGGCACCAGCGGCCACGATGCGAGCCTGCTCCAAGCCGACCTCACCCGCACGCAGCGCGCGATCGAAGTGCTGGATCTCATCTCGAAACTGCCTGGCCAGACGCACGTCCGCTTTCGCCGCCGACTGCGTGATCCGGTGCGTCTGGGCCACGTGGGTGGCGTAGGTTCGTGCCCCGGTCAGGGCCCATCGACCGTCAGCCTCCTCAGCCATCAACCATTGCAGCCGCTTTCCCGCCAGGCGCTGGACGGCGCCGTGAACGCGCAGCGCCGCCGAGCCCAGCACCGGTCCGGCATGGGCAAGTCGTTCAGCGGCGATGTCGGCGGTGGCGATCCGGTCCACGATCGCCTCCAGTTCGGCGAGGTCCCGTATCAGGGATTCGCCGGACCCACGGCGCGGCGTGTGGGACCCGTCCGTCGCCATCGGGCACCTCCATGGGAATCCGCAGTTCGTACATCTGTTCCCATAGTAGGGCCGACCACTGACAGGGCAGACGGTTCGCTTCGGCGCTGTGGATACGGGCCCGTTCGATGGGTACCTGTGGAGCCCGGACTCGGTCGAGACCATCACTCAGACAGGTACGCGCAACGAGACCCGTCGGGTCAGTGGGTCAGGCGCGGCCGAGTACGGCTAGGACGGGGACGGACCGCCCTGCGACCCCTTGTCCCGTTCACGGCCTGCGACCACCGCGAGGACCAGTTCGATACCCATCCGGCCGAGCACGACCAGCGCCAGCGCGATGGCGATCGTGACCAGCAGGTTCACGAAGTAGACGGCCACGGTCCAGCCGCCTCCGTACATGCTCGTGGCCACCGCTACCTGGATGAACTCGACCAGACCCGACAGGGCGATCAGGCCGCCGAGGATGCACAACGAGATGAATCCGAGTCGGGCGATGCGCGGTGCGAGCGGGGTTGCGAAAGTGAGATCGAACAGGCCCGGACCGGATGCTGAACCCGTCAGCGGGGTGCCGGGCTGCGGGTAGCCCGGGGCCCCGTGGGGGGCGCCTGATCCGGGTTGCGGCGGACCACCCTGGGGTGCGCCGTATCCACGCTGAGGTGTTCCGTCGCCACCCTGCGGTGCACCGTAGCCACCGTGCTCGTGACCACCCTGCTGTCCGGCATAGCCACCCTGGGGCGCGCCATAACCGCCCTGTGGCTGGCCGTACCCGCCCTGGCCACCGTGAAGCGTGGCGTCACCACCCTGGGCGTAGCCACCCGGCGGGGCGGCATAACCCCCCTGGCTGCTTTGGGCCCGGGCGTCCTGAACGTCGGCGCGACCTGGAACGTCCGGCGCTGCGGCGCTCCCGGACTGGGAGGGCGGCTCGGTCGGCGGCCCTGCCTGGGGCACCGGGCCGGAGGGGCCTTGTGCGTACGCAACCCCCTCCCCGCCGGCCTCTGCCCCCTGCGGGGCAGTCCCACCTTCAGTGTACTGAGGGGTGTCGCCGGGGTGCGCCGGGGCCTGGCTGCGGCCGTCGTCGTCGCTACCGGCGCCGGATGGTTCCTGCGGTTCGGGTGGATTCATGGTCTGCCCCCTCCTGGTGCAGTCACGCTGATGTCGGTGACCGGTGTGTCAATCACGTCAGCACCACCTTAGAACCCTGGAGGAACGGCGCATCATGGAGGGACATGGGCAACCCGGGACGCCCGGTCAGGTCAGGCCGTGACGATCCGCCCGTCGATGACCTCGACGGCGATTCGTTCCAGCGGCTCCTTCGCCGGGCCCGCAGTGACCTCTCCCGAACGCAGGTCGAACCGGGAGCCGTGGCAGGGGCAGCGCCCCTCCTCCTCCTCGACGTCGACGGTGCAGCCCTGGTGAGTACAGACCGCGGAGAGGGCGACGACGTCGGCCTCATCCGTGCGAGTCAGGAGCACCGTGGCGCCGGCGGGAGTCTGCACCGAGACCGAATCGCCGACCCCGATCTCCTCCAGTCCGATCAGGGTCTCCCCCACCGACACCGTGCTTTCGTCCTGCTCCTCGGCACCGCACGCGCTCAACAACATCGCGCCACCGGCACCCAGGCCAACTGTTGCGAGTACCTGGCGTCGGCTCGGACACAGGCTCATCTCTCCACCCCCCCCGCCGGACGCACCGAGCGGCCTCATGCGCCGGGATCGGGCCGTTCCGGGAACAGCCCCTCCTCGCGGATCCGGGCGTTGAGTTCGCGCAGGTAGGCGGCTTCGTCGAAGTCCAGGGCTACCTCCTGGCCGAGCCAGGCCGACAGGTGCACGGCGTTGGCCAGCCGCACACCGTTGATACCATCGGCGCCCGGGGCGAGCAGTTCGGTGCCGTGCAGGACGGCGGAGGCGAAGTTGGCCAGGACGCCGGCGTGCTGGGATCCCCAGGCCGACTCGGTCTCGATCTGCTCGGTGGTGTAGAAGCCCTCGGTATCGCCCCCGCCGGCGAGTTTGAACCCTTCGGCGACGCTGAGACGGGCCGACAACTCCCGCTCGTCGGCCGCGAACCGGGTCAGGGTCGCCGTCTTGGACCCCTCCACCACGATCTTGCCCCGATCCCCCAGGAGCTCCAGCCGGTCGGTGCCGGCCGGGTCATGGGTCGCGGTCACGAACACCCCGGTGACGCCGTCGCCGTAATCGGCCAGCACCGTCACCTCGTCCTCCACCACGATGTCACGCCGGAACCCGAACGCAGCCTTGGCTACCAGGGAGGTGGGCATCCCGCAGATCCACTGCCATAGGTCGAGTTGGTGCGGGGCCTGGTTCACCAGGACTCCCCCGCCCTCACCGCCCCAGGTCGCCCGCCACTCGCTGGCGCCGTAGTAGGCGTCGGGACGCCACCAGGTGGTGATGATCCAGTTGGACCCGCCGCGCGCCGATCTCGCCCCCGTCGACGATCTCCTTGATCCGCTGGTACAGCGGGTTGTTGCGCTGGTTGAACATGATCGCGAAGGTCACGTCCGGGTGGGCCGCGGCCACCTCGTTGAGTTCGCGAACCTGGGCGGTGTAGACCCCGGCGGGTTTGTCCACCAGCACGTGCACCCCTGCCTTGATCGCGTCGATACCCATCTGCGGGTGCAGGTAGTGCGGCACCGTGGTGACCACCGCGTCCACGTCTCCGCCGGCGATCATCTCGCGGTAGTCGGTGTAGAAGGGGGCCCCCGGGCACACCTCCTGCGCGTGAGTCCGCACGGCCTCGTCGATGTCGGCGACCGCGCCGACAACCAGATCCCCGGCCATCCCCTCGGCGATCATCCGCGCGTAGGCGGTGCCCTGCACCCCCAGCCCGATGATGCCCAACCGCACCTTGCCCGGCACGGCCCCGAAGCGCCCCTGCGCCATCGAATCCACGGTCGTCCTCGCCTCGTCGCCCACCATCGCTCCTGTCCTGGTCGTCACCGTCCCCACGACCCTACTCGTGGAGCTACCGGGTGGGACGCACCGATGCCACGAACTCCTCGAACTGAGGCACCAGTTGCCCGGAGTCCTCCGCGAGGCAGGTCAGGACGATCTCGACCATCATCTGCCTCCCCGGCTCCTGTGGATCGGTGAGATGCAGGTAGGCCTGGCCCTGGGTCAGGTCGATCGGTCCGTCCTCGATCGACGTCGAGACCTGCACCACCTGCGCCAGGCCCGGCGCACCGTGGGAACTGATCGCCCGGCGCTGGACCATGGTGACGCCGGCTCCCTGGGCGAGGCGGGCGAAGACCGCCTCGCCCAACTCCTCCAACTCGGCCGGTCCCGCCGGCCTTGCCGGTCTCGTCTGGCTATCAGCCCGGAGGGCCCCGGCGATGGTGATGTTTGCCCGGAACCGGCCGTGCGTGCGGTCGTGCAGGGCGACGTACGCCAGCGGTGTGGCACCGACATCCTCCGGCGATACCGCGGACCAGCCCGTGGGCAACTCGAACTCGATCGGGATGGGCAGTGCCGTCGTCATCAGCGTCGCTACTCCTGGCTCACTCGTCACGTTCTGGCCACGTCTCGGTCGTAACCTACCGGCGACCATTGGCGCGGGCGCACGGCCCGCCTACGCAGCCACGCGTCGCCGGGCCCGGGCGAGAAGCAGACCCTGCCGCGGCCCGAACAGGTAGGCCAGCACGAACATCCCACCCTGGGCGAGCACGATCGCCCCACCGGTGGCTACGTCCGCGTGGAAACTCGCGTAGACCCCACCCACCGCGCACGCCACCGCCAGGGCCGGGGCGATCAGCAGCATCACGCCCATCCTGTCGGTGAGCAGGTAGGCGGTGGCGCCGGGAATGATCAGCATCGCCACCACCAGGATGACCCCCACCGCCTGCAGCGCCACCACGGTGGTGACCGCCATCATCCCCAATAGCAGCGCGCCCAGGAGGCGCGGGTTCAAACCGATGGCGAAGGCGTGGGTGGCATCGAAGGCGTACAGGGTCAGGTCCCGGCGCTTGAACAGCAGCACCGCGAACACCATCAGCCCCAGACCCGCGATCTGAACCAGGTCCACCCACGAGACTCCCAGTAGATTGCCGAAGACGATGTGGTGCAGATCCACCTGGCTCGGTGTGACCGAGATGAGCACCAGACCGAAGGCGAACAGGGTGGTGAAGACGATCCCGATCGCGGCGTCCTCCTTGATCTGGGAGGTATCGCGGATGAACCCGATCAGGGCCACGGCGGTGAAGCCGAAGATCAGGGCACCCAGGGCGAAGGGTGCGCCGGCGATGTAGGCCAGCACCACGCCCGGCAGCACCGCGTGGGAGACGGCATCGCCCATCAGCGACCATCCCACCAGCACCAACCAGCAGGACAACATGGCGCACACCACCCCAGCGATCAGGGCGGTCAGCATCGCCCTGACCATGAACGGGTACCGCAGCGGTTCGATGAGCAACTCCGTGAGCGCCTCGGTCACGACTCCCCCAGCCCGAAGGCCCGGGCCAGGTTCTCCGGGCGGATCACCTGGTGCACCGAGTCGTGCATCACCACGGTGCCGGCCAGCAGTGCGGCCTCATCGGCCAGACTGGGCAGGGCCGGCAGGTCATGGGTGGCGATGACGATCGTGGCGCCGTCATCGGCGAGGCTGCGCAGCAGCCCGCTCACCGTGCGCTGGGAGAGGTCGTCCACCCCGGCGAAGGGCTCATCGAGCAGCAGCACCTCGGCCTGCTGCGCGATCGCCCGGGCCACGAACGCCCGTTTCCGTTGTCCCCCGGACAGGCGCCCGATCTGCCGGCCGGCCAGTTCGGTCAGGTCCACTCGGCCCAGGGCCTCATCGACGATCCGGTGATCGCGTGCTCGCGCCCTGCGGGTGGGGCCCAGGTGGGCGTACCGGCCGGTCATCACCACCTCACGCACCGTGGTGGGGAAGGACCAGTCGACGTCCTCGCGCTGGGGCACGTAGGCGATCAGTCCGCGACGACGGGCCGACGACGGCGGAGCGCCGTTGATCAGCACCCGACCCGGGTGGGTGCGCACCAGGCCGAGCATCACCTTCATCAACGTGGACTTGCCCGACCCGTTCATCCCCACCAGGGCGCAGATCCTCCCCTGCCCCACGCTGAGCGTAGCCGCCGTCAGCGCGCGTACCTGTCCGTAACGTACCGAGGCGTCGCGCACCTCGATGACCGGGTCTCCGGTGCCGCCGGCTTCGTCGCGATCGGTGCCCGCCATCAGGAGCCGCCTACCCTTCCGCACCGGTGAGGCCGGCGCGGATGAGATTCACGTCGTGCCGGATCAGGTCCAGGTAGGTCGGTACCGGTCCGTCCGGCTCGGACAAGGAGTCCACGTACAGCACCCCGCCGAAAGTGGCGTCGGTGGCCTCGACCACCTGCTGCATCGCGGCGTCGGACACCGTGGACTCACAAAACACCGCCGGCACCTGCTGAGCGTCACGAACGAACGCGATCGTCTCGGCGATGCGGCGGGGCGTTGCCTCGCCCTCGGCGTTCACCGGCCACAGGTAGTGCTCGCTCAGGCCCGCATCGCGCGCCAGGTAGGAGAAGGCGCCCTCGCAGGTCACCAGCGCCTTCTGGTCCTGTGGCAGCGCCGCGAGATCATCCACGAGTTCGGTGTGCACCGCCTCGAGCTCCTCGGCATACGCCCGGCCGTTCGCGAGGTAATCCTGCGCGCGGTCCGGGTCCAGTTCGCCGAAGGCCGCCACCATGTTGTCGACGTACACCTGGGTCTGCCGGGGGGACATCCAGGCGTGCGGGTTGGGGCGGGAGCCGGCTACGCTGCTCCCGGCCTCAGTGGCGCCGGCCTGGGCGCCGATCTCCAAGGGCTCCACCCCCTCGCTGACCACGACGTGCGGGGCCTGCACGTCGGCGATGAACTGGTCGAACCACGCTTCCAGGCCCAACCCGTTGTCCAGGATCAGGTCGGCATCAGCGGCCTGACGCAGGTCACCGGGCGTGGGCTCATAGGAGTGCACCTCGGCGCCGACCGGTATCAGGGAGCGCACCTGTAGATGCTCCCCGGCCACGTTCTGGGCGATGTCCGCGATGATCGTGAAGGTGGTGAGGACCACCGGGCGGTCGTCGTCCTCCTGCCCGCTACCGGCGTTCGGCCCGCCCAGGCACCCCGCCGTCAGCAGTGCCACAGCACTGCCGGCGCCGATGCGGGCACGGAGTCGCCGTCGAGGAAGAGGTGTCATGAGAGGGCTCACATAAAAGTTCGGGATGCCGAACTTTACTACCATGGGAGCCGGCCGTGCAGCCGACGCCGGTAGCCGGTATCGCCACGTCGGCGCCGGGCCATCGCACTACGATGCTGGGCGTACGGGGCACAGCCGTGGCCCGGAGATGGCCCGGAGGAGATCCATGCGTCGACCCAGCGCTCAGATCGCCCTGTTCGTGGTGGTGTCCATCGCGCTCGCCTGGGCGGTGGCTCTGCCGCTGTGGCTCGGTGACGGTCTGGCAGATCGCCGGTTCGGGCTGCTCGCGACGGCCATGATGTTCACCCCCACCGTGGCCGCACTGGTGGTCGTGCTGCTGATCAGCCGACCCACCCGGATCCTGTACGCCCTGGGCCTCTGGCCGTTGGGCAGACCGGGCCGGTTCATCGGCTACCTCACCCTCGCCATCGTGGTGCCGACGGCGCTGTGCCTGGTGGCACTGCCGGTCGGCGCTTGGCTCGGCGTGTACCCGGCCGACTTCGCGAACCTGTCCGCCTTCGCGCAACTTCTCGAGCAGCAGGGCGTGCCGGATATGGGGGTACCGATCCAGGTGCTGGCGGCCCTGCAACTGATCAATGTCTTCGTCGCCGCCTTCCTCAACCTGATCCCCGCCCTGGGCGAGGAGATCGGCTGGCGGGGTTGGCTGCTTCCCAAGTTGATGCCGCTCGGCCCGCTCGGAGCGATCGCGGTCTCCGGTGTGATCTGGGGAGTGTGGCACGCTCCGATCATTCTGCTCGGCTACAACTACCCGCTCGCACCGGGGTGGCTCGGTCTGCTGATGATGACCGGCATGTGCATCCTCATCGGTGGGGTGTTCGGCTGGCTCCGATTGCGCAGCGACTCGGTCTGGCCGGCCGCGCTGGCCCACGGCGCTTTCAATGCCGCCGCGGGTTCCTTCGTCATCTTCGCCATGGCCGGCGAGACCGTGGACACCGTTCACGCGAGCGTCCTGGGCTGGTCGGGGTGGATCGTGCCGGCGCTGTTGCTGGCACTGATCGTGGCCACCGGCAAGTTCCGGCTGCGGGCCAACCCGGCCGTGGTGGCAGCCGACGCCATCGGGACGGGTGGGCTCCTCCGACGAGGCACGGACCGTCGTGCCGGCGCGGCCCGGACAGCCGGGCAGCCCACCCGGACACGCTCCGACGGCGCATGACCGTGACGGCGACCCGCAGGCTCCGCGCACCTGACGGTCCCGGTTCGCCTTGTCCCTGGCTAAACGCTCACATAGCCTGGTAAACATGCGTTCAGTTCCGCCCTCGTCCCTGCACTCGGCGTCCACTGGTTCCCGATCCGAGCGCGCCGCCGCCGACCTGACCGCCCGGGCACGGCTGCGCGACGCGGCGGTCGAAGTGTTCGGCGACGTCGGCTTCGACGCCTCGGTGCGTGCGATCGCCGCCCGCGCCGGGGTCTCGGCGGCGCTGGTGATCCACCACTTCGGGTCCAAGGAGAAGTTGCGCACCGTGTGCGATGAGCACGTCGCCGCCCTGGTGGCAGAGGCCAAGCAGGACTCGGTCGGCACGGACCCGAGCGGCACCCTGCTCAACCAGCTCGCGACGATGGACTCCTACGCGTGGCTGGTGGGCTACATCATGCAGTCCTTCGCCGGCGGCGGCGCACTCGCCAGCCACCTGTTCGACCTCATGGTCGCCGATGCCCAGGCGTACATCGCCGAGGCGGTGCGCCTGGGGACCGTGCGGGAGAGCGTGGATCCGGCTGCTCGCGCCAAGTTCCTGGTCAGCACCGGAGTAGGTTCGCTGCTGCTGATGATGCGGCTGGATCAGCCCGGCCCGGACGCCGATTACGCGGCACTGCTACAGCGCTGGAGCGCCGAGTTCATGGTCCCCGCGCTGGAGTTGTACAGCCACGGCTTCTTCACCGACGACTCGGTGCTCCAGACGTATCTGGACCACCTGGCCCAGACCCGGGCGGCCCAGTCCCACTCGTGATCCCGGGGCAGAATGGTGGCGTGCTCGATAGCGCTGTGCTTGAACCGGTCGGCTCCCACGCCCACGCACTGGCGGTCTCCGGTGGCGACCCGTGGGTTCGCTGGTCGCTACCCTCCGATCCGGCGCCACGGATGTGGCGTAGTGAGTTCGCCCTCGCGGTGGAGCGCGAGGGCGGGCGCCGTCACAGTCTGACCGTGATCCCGCTCCCGGGCGCTCCGGACCCGGAAGCCGCGGTCGAGGCGGCCATCGCCCAGGCGGTGCGCTCCGGCCTCGTCGGCGAACTCGGAGTGCTGGGCATCTCCGTGCCCCAGGCCTACATCGGGGCGCTCGAGCGACAGGTTCGGGTGGATGGCGGCGGGGACTGGGAGTGGATGTGGACCCTGACCGCACCCGCACCGCTGGCCGCCGAGGCAGACCTGCTGCACCTGGACGACACGGACGACGCGGCCGAGATCCTCCAACTCTCCACCGATCACTCCCCGACTGCCGAGGGCGAGCCGGGTACCGGCCTCAGCGAGGTGTGGATCGGCGCCCGGGCCCCGGAAGGTGCCCTGATCGCCGCCGGCGCGATGCAGCGCCTGCCCTCCGGCGTGCCCTACCTGGCCGGGATCGTGGTGCACACCGCGTATCGCGGTCGAGGACTGGGGGCCGCGGTGACGGCCGCGTTGACCCGGGTTGGTCTGACTGATGCCGGCGTGTGCACACTGAGCATGTACTCCGACAACCCGGTTGCACGGCGCGCCTACCACCGCCTGGGCTACCGCACTGCGTGGGCATGGGCCTCCCGTTCGCTGGCTGCCGGCGCGGTCTGACCGGAACATTCCCACGATCGGGGGCGTTACCCCGATGCCATCCGCCTCTGCCTCCGGCGGCCGCCCAGCGGCTGTCCGGCCCGATGCCCCGTGAGGTTCGATGACGCCTTCCCGCGCCTCCACTGAGTCCGTTCCCCACAGCACCGCCGGGACCGCCCCCGGCCACGCCGACACCGAGACCGTCCCCGACCTCCACGATGACGTCCCCGCCCGCCACGATGGCGGCGCCGCCCGGGCTGTGAACGACCGCGCCCTGCCGCCGCTGCCGAGCACGATTCAGCAGGCCGAGAACCTGATCGCGCTGGGGGTCCCCGAACTCCTCCACCTCGAGGCCGAGCAGGTGCGCGGATTTGCTGCCGATGCCCTTCCCGGGGCGGCGGCCGGCCCGCCGCTGCTGGTTCTGCCCGGCGCGCCGGTCGCGGATCTGGCAGCCCTGATGCGTCGCGGCACCAAACCCGGTTTCGTGGTACAGGATATGACCGACGTGGATGACTTCACCCCCACCGGTATCGAGGTGCCCGAGACCCCGTACCTGCTCACCGACCCCGACCGCGGCGACCACCTGCGCAACGCCAGCCCGGCGGAGGCTCTGGAGCGACTGACCGCCGAGGCGCGCACTCCCCTGACCCTGACCGAGGGCATCTTCTGGGTGCTCGCCCAGCCCGAGGCGCTGGAGCCGAACTACTGCTTCATGACGATCGCCTCCCGGTTGCGCAAACCCCATGGTCGCCTCGACGCCCGCACCCCCGCCCTGTGGATTTCCGGTGGCACCGGGCGCGACGGGACGGAACGCAAGAACGCGCCGAAGGTCGGCTGGTGCTGGTGGCGCAATCGGCACACCTGGCTCGGCATCGCCTCAGTTGCGAGCCGGGTGGCGCTGCATTGAGCCGCACCACCGGAGTGTCATGACGTGACATCGCCTCGAACTTCTGTTCGACTGGAGTCATGCGATGGTCAGCACAGCAACTCGACGACCCCCAGGCACTCCTCCCGCTGCGTGGCCTGATCCGCAGCGTCCGCACGCCCGAGTTCGACGGTGTCACGTTCCACGAGGTCGCCTGCAAGTCGGCGCTGAACAAGGTGCCGGGCAACTCCCAGATGCCGTTCGGGTGGACAATCAACCCCACGCGGGGCTGCTTGCACCGCTGCACCTACTGCTTCGCTCGCAAGACCCACGAGTACCTGGACCTGGATGCCGGCCGGGACTTCGACACCCAGATCGTGGTGAAGACCAACATCGTGCAGGTGCTGCGGGCCGAACTGGCGCGGCCGTCCTGGCAGCGCGAACACGTGGCCCTGGGCACGAACTCCGACCCGTACATGCGCGCCGAGGGTCGTTATGAACTGATGCCCGGCATCATCGAAGCGCTGGCGCAGTCAGGCACCCCGATGTCGATCCTGACCAAGGGCCCGCTCCTGCGCCGCGATCTACCACTGCTGGCGACGACGGCTCCCGAGACCCAGATCGGGGTCTCGCTGGCGTTCATCGATCCACACCTGCAGCAACTCGTCGAACCGGGCACTCCCCCGCCGAAAGCACGCCTGGGCCTGATCCGGGCGGTGCGCGAAGCCGGACTGGATTGCCACGTGCTGGCCATGCCGATCCTGCCGTGGCTGACCGACGGCGATGAGCACCTGGAGGAACTGTTCACCGCGGTGCGCTCCTCGGGGGCGCAATGGATCAGCGCCGGTCCGTTGCACCTCAGACCGGGTGCTCGGGAGTGGTTCATGCGCTGGCTCGCCACCGAGCGACCGGGCCTGGTGGGCCGCTACCGGCGCCTGTACTCCGGATCTTCCTACGTACCCAACGACTACGCGCGCTGGCTCTCCACCCGGGTGGACCGGTTACGCCGTCGGCTCGGCTTCATCAGACCACAGCGATCAGGCGACGACGACGGCGCACCGGACCGGTGGCAGCGCTCACCCGAGCGGGTGGGACAAGTCCCGGGCACCCCGCCCGGGACAGAGCCGGCCCAGCCGGCTCTGTTCTGATCCGGCGATCACCCCTGCCCGGCGCCGCCCGGGGAATACACGGGATGTCCGACTGTTGTAGAACGTGCGACCGTTATCCCGATCGAGGAGCACTTCTTGTCCACCATCGACATCACCACCGAGAACTTCAGCGAGACCATCGAATCCAACGACATCGTGCTCGTGGACTTCTGGGCGGACTGGTGCGGACCGTGCAAACAGTTCGCTCCCATCTACGACAAGGTGTCCGAGGCGAACCCGGACGTGACGTTCGCCAAGGTCGACACCGAGGCTGAGCAAGCCCTGGCGGCACAGGCGCAGATCACCTCCATCCCCACCCTGATGGCCTTCCGCGAGGGCATCCTGGTGTTCAACCAGGCCGGCGCGCTACCGGAGAAGTCGCTGACCGAACTGGTCGGCGCCGTCAAGGACCTGGACATGGATGAGGTCAAAGCCAAGGTCGCCGAACAGCAGGGCAGCCAGCAGTCCTGATCCGGGGTGGTGCTGGGCGCGGTCCGTGCCGCGTGGCCGCACTAGCACCATGCGAGTAGCCGCAGTTTAGGCGGCGTGATCGCGGACCGACCCCCAGGGCGTTGCCGCAACTCGGCGCCATTGCCGGGTTGCGGCCTCGCGTCCCGGGGGGTGAATCCCCGGTGCGCCCGAGGGCGCATACCCATGCAGCCACGTTTCGGCCCCGGATTCCACCCTTAGCGACGTAGAGTTACAGATTCGTGATCTCCGGCACAGTACGCCGGCCCGACCAATCAAGGCCGCTGGGTTGGTTCAGGCAAGTACTGCCACCGGGCACGGGGCGTGGTGCAACACCCCGTGACTGATGGAACCGAGCAGCATCGATCGGGCGGTCGACCGTCCCCGCGAGCCCACCACCAGCATCGAGGCGTCCTTGCCGGCCTCGCGCAGCGCATCGGCCGGATGGCCCCGCATCACCGTGCGATGGACCTGCAGGTCGGGGTACTGGGTACGGATCGGCCCACCTGCTTCTCCAGGTCGTTCTCGGCCTCGACCACAATCCCCTCCAACCAGGAGCCGTAGGTCTCGACCGGTCCGAACCACGGCGGCTCGGTCACCACCCGCACCGGCTTGAGCGCGACCCCCCGGGAGTGGGCCTGCGCCGCCGCGAAAGCCAGCGCGCGATCCGACTGCTCCGAGCCGTCGACTCCCACGACGACCGGACCCGAACCCGCACCCTGCTCGGGCACGATCACCAGTGGCGCACCGGAGGCGATGGTCAGGCTCCGGCTCGTCGACCCGAGCACCATACCGGCGAAACCGCCCCGGCCCCGCGAGCCGGTGACCACCAGGTGGGCGCCGATGGACTGATGGGTCAGTTCCTCGACCGCATCGCCCACCCGGAGCACCGCCTCCACCTCCAGGTCCGGATGCTGTGCCTGCGCCGCCTTCTTGGCGTCGGCCAGGACACCCATGGCGCGCTCCTCCTGCTCGGTGTGCACCTCGGCGTCGTGCGGGCGCACGTCCGCCCACTGCTCGAACACCGTCACGATCCGCAACGGCATACCCAGCCTGTGTGCCTCACCTGCCGCCCACGTCACCGCACTCGCCGCGTGGGGTGATCCGTCGGTCCCGACGACGATCTGTTTGCCAGCACTCATGATGGCCTCCCTCTCCCAAGGTCCTCGAGAAGTTCAGATGCTTCCATTGCATCGTGGCGGCAACGGCGGCGCCAGTGTCGAAGGTCCCGGTCGGTGATCGGGCAGCCCGGTTACTCCCCCGCCCGGCAGCGCTCCTTCAACTCCGCCACGCTCAGGTCCGGGGCGCTGAAGCCGAACACTCGCCGGGCCGGCTCCAGATCCATCGGGACCTGCCGACCGGTGAACTCACGCGTGCGCGGCACGTCCGGTAGATACGCGTCGAGCAGTTCGATGGTGTCCTGCGGCATGCACGTGGTCGGTGCCGCCACATAGGCCACGTGCACCCCGGGTTCGCGGGGTTGCAGGGCATCGACGGCGGCGCGAGCACCGTCCTCGGTGGTCAGGTAGGCCCACAGGTCCGCTGCGCCCTCGGCCGGATCGTCCCACTGCCCGGCAAAGGCGTCGGGCAGTCGATCGCCGAACCCCCCGGTGAGCGGGTACCGCAGTGCCACGATGTCCAGACCGTGACGCCGGTGAGCCGCCCGTGCGGTCTCCTCATCGACCCACTTCGACAGCGAGTACGGGTCGGCTGCCTGGGTGGGCGCCAGGTGGTCCACCGGAACATACGGCGGCTGCACCGGGTGTGGGCTGAACCGCACCCCCAGGGCGTTGATGCTGGAGGCGATCACGACCCGGGAGATGCCAGCCGCCGCTGCCGCCTCCAGGGTCACGTAGGTGCCCGAGACGTTGCCGGAGAAGACCACGTGGTCCTCGTCCACGTCCGGAGTGGGCGCGGCCGCCAGGTGGATCACCGCGTCGGCGCCCTCGATCGCCTCGGCGACAGCCTCCGGGTCCGCCGCCGAGCCGACCACCGCTCGGTCGGTGTCCAGATCCGGGTGCTCGCGTCGATTCAGGGACGTGGAGCCGATCCCCCGCCGTCGCAGTTCCGCCAGTACCCCGGTGCCGATCAGCCCGGAGGACCCGGTCACCAGGACATGACGCGGTTCGGGGTGTCGTGTGCCCATCAAGATTCACCTTCCTGCTCACTAGGGTCCTGGGAGGTCGCCCGGTGCGGGGTGACCGTGGAAGTCAGCAGCACCACCGCTTCCTCCAGCGCGCCCAGGTCATGCCGCACCGGCGGGATCACCACGTACTCACCGGTGCGCCCCACCCACACCTGCCGGTCGGTGCAGTGCAGGCGCACCTGTCCGCTCAGGACCTGCAAGGTGGCCTCCTCCGGGGTGTCGTGTTCACCCAGGTGTCGCCCGGCGGCCAGGGCGATCAGAGTCTGGCGCAGTACGTGCTCGCGACCACCGTGGATGGTCCGCGCCGCGCGGCCGGCCTTGTTGCTGCGGGCCTTCTGCAGCAGCGTGGTGCCCAGATCGGCCAGCGAAACACTGTCCATGGATCCTCCTCGGGCTCCATCATGCCTGCTAGCACAGTCCCTCGCCCGGGCAGGAGCCCGATCGGCGCCTACCCGCGGGAGGGACCCGGCGCCAACGGACGCAGGTGCGCCACGCACAGATCCGGCTGGGCGAACGGGACCAGCTCGGTGACCTCGGTGCCACTCTTCCACTCCCCCATGGCCCCCTGCATCAGGCCCAGATGCAGAGAACAGACCACGGTGGGGAACTCAGCAACCAGATCCAGGAACGGACAGTGCCGAAGGCCTACCGAACCGGGCTGTCCCGGTTGCAGGCCGGGATCGAAATCCATCTCCTCCATCAGGTGCATCAGGCGCTCGGTGCCGGGGGCAGCGCCCGCGCCAGGTTCCTCATCGGAGGCAGCCGGGCCCCCGAGTTCCTCCGCGTGCGCGGCACCCCACCGGCGCCCGGCCTCGATCGCCCGGGACCGAGGATCCGGCCCGGCCGCGATGTCTTGGGCCAGGATGCGCGCCAGTATCCGGTACTGGGTGGGCCCTGAGGGATCCATGCCCGGCACCGCGCGGAACAGTGCCGCGGGACGGCCGGGCCCGGTGGGCTTGCCCGCGACCTGCTCCACCTGGCCGGTTCGGCTCAATGCCTCGAGGTGGAACCGGACCGTGTTGGGATGGACGCTGAGTTGCTCGGCGATTCCGGCGATGCTCAGCGGTCCCTCGGCACTCTTCAACGCCCGGAGCACCTGCTCGCGCCGGCCGGGGCGGGCGGGTCGGGGACGCTGGATCGCCGCCCGGGCGGGCTCGGCCGGCTGGGCGGGCTCGGCCGGCTGGGTGGGCTCGGCCGGCTGGGTGGGCTTCATGACAGACCCCCCGGGGTCTGCGGGAGACTCCGGACCAACGCGGTGTCGCCGTCGAGCGCCCCAACTCGCGCGGCGCCGCCGGGTGAGTGCAGTGGCTCGGGCTGACCGGGCAGAGTCTCGGTGAAGAAGGCGGCGTTGTCCTCCAAGTAGGCGGCGAACGCGGACGGCAGATCGTCCTCGTAGTAGATCGCCTCAACCGGGCAGACCGGTTCACAAGCCCCACAGTCCACGCACTCGTCGGGCTGGATGTACAGGCTTCGGCCACCCTCGTAGATGCAGTCGACCGGACACTCGTCCACACACGAGCGGTCCATGACGTCCACACACGGCTGTGCGATCACGTACGTCATTGCCACAGTTTACACAATGATCCTTGGAGGAACTCGGGAGCGGCACCCCAACGGTGAGCCGGCTCACCGGCACTTGGCGTGGGCCGGGTTCAGCAGCCACAGTGGGGGCATGCCTGACGATCTGATACAACTGCTGACCTCCGCCGGCATTGCCCTGGCCATCGCGCTGGCGGTCGGCGTCGGCGTGCCCGCGCTGGCGTTGCGAATGGTGGGGCGATGGCCATCGGTGAAGTACCTGGTGCGGCGCACCCGAGTGCCGTTCCTGGTGCTGGCGCTGGTGATCGCCGCGAACGCCGTGGTAGCCGCGAACCGTCCTCGGGGGGAGGGGGCCGAACGGTGGGACCTGGTCGCCCACGTCCTGCAGGTGCTGTGGATCATCAACGTGGCCTGGCTGGTCACCGCGATCATCCTGTTCATCGTCGACGGTGTCGTGCACCGGGCCGGCAAGCGGATGGGAACCCGCGACGCGTTGCGGATGCAGACCCAGATGCACGTGACCCGCAGGGTGCTGCTGGTGCTGATGGTGGTCCTCACCGTGGCAGCAGTCCTGCTCACCTTCGAGGGCGTGCGTGCGGTCGGGGCGGGCCTGCTGGCCTCCGCGGGCCTGGCCTCGGTGGTGGCAGCGCTGGCGGCACAGTCCACGCTGGGCAACCTCTTCGCCGGCCTGCAACTGGCCTTCAGTGACGCCGTCCGACTCGATGACACGGTCATCGTCGAAGGCGAGTACGGCACGATCGAGGAGATCACCTTGACCTACGTGGTGGTCAAGATCTGGGACGAGCGCCGTCTGGTGCTGCCGTCCACCTACTTCACCGCCACCCCGTTCGAGAACTGGACCAGGCGCGATGACCGCATCACCGGCACGGTGTTCTTCGACCTCGATTGGCGGATCGACCTCGAAGGCCTGCGCGCGGAGTTCCACCGGGTGGTGAACGCCTCCGATCACTTCAACGGCCGCTCGGCGAACCTGGTCATCACCGATGCCAGCGCCGGCTACGTGCAGGTGCGCGCGAGCGTCAGCGCCGACGACCCCGACGCGGTGTGGTTCCTGCGGTTGGACGTCCGGGAATCCCTGGTGAAGTGGCTCCAGGAGCACAACCCCGAGGCGCTTCCACAGACCCGCGTGCGCATGCTCCCCGAACCCGGCCGCGCGACCGGCGCCAGGCAGGACGCCACCACTGCCGGAGCAGCCGGGAACACCGGTGGCCGCACGGGTGGGTCCATCACCCGGGGCTGAGTTCGACCCCGGGCTGAGGTCAGTGGCTCGCCTCCACGATGTAGCGCAGGAGCGCTGGATCGGTGGAGGTGATCCGCTCCACCTCCTCGCCCCCGTCGCATCGGCACAGCGCGATCCGCACCGATGTCTCTCCGCGAGCCACGACCTCCCAATCGCCGCCGGCGTTCTCCCAACGGCGCAGTACCGCCAGATCGTGGGAATCGCCGCTGGGTACCTGCGTCATCGCTGGTTCCTCCTGGACCGTCGCATCGTCGCTGTCGAACAGACCCGAGCCAACCGGGTATCGCACCACCTTACGCCCGCTGGGAGCCCAGGTCCCCCGAGTTGTCCCGAGCGTTCGGCCGGTCTGGCTGGATTGCCTCACTCTCGTCGTTCATCTTCACTGACCGCGCCCGGTGCGGGCGCATTTCACCGGGTCGGCTCGAGCCGGACCACCACCGACTTGTAGACCGGGGTGCCCGAGTCGATCGCGGTGTCATCCAGCGGCACCAGTACGTTCGTCTCGGGGAAGTAGGCTGCGGCGCACCCGCGCGGGGTGTCATAGACCACCACCCCCGAACCCGGGGGCCCGGCGCTCCGAACCATCACGCCACTCCGAGACCAGGTCCACCAGGTCACCGTCGGCAAGTCCGAGTTCGGTCAGGTCGGCCTTGTTCACCATGACCACCCGTCGCCCTCCGGTGATCCCCCGGTAGCGATCATCCATCCCGTACACGGTGGTGTTGAACTGGTCGTGGGAGCGCAGCGTCTGCAGCAGCAGCCGCCCCGGTGGGACCTGCGGCCACCACAGGTCGTTGCGGCTGAATGTTGCCCTGGCGGTCTTGGTGTCGAAGGTGCGCACGTCGTGGGGACCGTGGGGCAGGCGGAATCCGCCGGGGTGGTCCAGCCTGGCCTCGAAATCGGTGAACCCGGGTACCACGGCCTCGATGTGGCGCCTGATCAGCCGGTAGTCAGCCGCCAGGCGCTCCCAGTCCGCCTCCGGCGCACCGGGAAGGGGACGGCCCCGGGAGTCGGTGAACAGCTCCCGGGCGATCCCGCACACGATGGCGATCTCCGAGCGCAACTGCTTCGACGGCGGCTGCAGGTGACCGGAGGAGGCGTGCACCATCGACATCGAGTCCTCCACGCTGACCCGCTGCCGCCCTCCGGCCCGGACGTCCAGGTCCGAGCGCGCCAGACAGGGCAGCAGCAGCGAGGCCCGTCCCGGCACCAGGTGGGTGTGGTTGAGCTTGGTGGCTACGTGCACCGTCATCGCACATGAGGCCAGCGCGGCCTCGGTGACGGCGGTGTCCGGGGCGGACTTGACGAAGTTTCCACCCATCGCCATGAAGAATCGGACCCGCCCGTCGCGCATCGCCCGCACCGCGTTCACGGTGTCCACCCCGTGCTCGATCGGTGGGGTGAAGGAGAACTCGGCGCCGAGTGCGTCCAGGAAGGGCTGGGGCATCTTCTCGTAGATCCCCATCGTGCGGTCCCCCTGCACGTTGGAATGCCCGCGCACCGGCAGCAGCCCGGCCCCGGCCTTGCCCAGGTTGCCCTGCAGCAGGGCTACGTTGACGATCTCGGTGATGGTGGGCACCGCGTGCCGGTGCTGGGTCAGGCCCATCGCCCAGGCGAAGACGGTGGCCTCGGAGGCCAGCAGCAACCCGCCCAGTTCTTCGATCTGGTCCCGGCTCAGGCCGCTGGCGGTCTCGATGTCCGCCCAGTCGGTTGCTGCCAGACCCGCGGCGTAGTCCTCGAAGCCGTGGGTGTGCTGCGCCAGGAACTCCTCATCGATCGCCCCGGCCCGGCCCGGGGTGCGCCGGCCGGCCCGGTGGGCGTCGAGTAGGAACTTGCCCAGCCCCTGGAACAGCGCCAGGTCACCGGCCAGGCGGACCGGGAGGTGCAGATCGGCCAACTGGGTACCCCGCCCGAGCAGGCCCCGGGCGCTCTGCGGGTTCTTGTACCGGCCCAGGCCGGCCTCACGCAGCGGGTTGATCGACACGATCGTGGCCCCGTTCCGCTTGGCCTTCTCCAGGGCGGTGAGCATCCGCGGGTGGTTGGTGCCGGCGTTCTGGCCGGCGATCACGATCAATTTGCTCACGTGCACGTCGTGCAGCGTGACCGACCCCTTACCGATCCCGATCGTGCGCCCCAGCGCCTCCCCGGAGGACTCGTGGCACATGTTCGAACAGTCCGGCAGATTGTTCGTGCCGAATCCGCGCACCATCAACTGGTACAGGAACGCTGCCTCGTTGGAGGTGCGCCCGGAGGTGTAGAACGCCGCCTGGTCCGGATGGGCGAGGGAGCGCAGTTCGGTGGCGATGCGCGTGAACGCCTGCTCCCACGTGGTGGGCCGGTAGTGCGTGTCCCCGGCCTCCTTGAGCATCGGGGTGGTCAGGCGGCCCTGGCGGTTCAGCCAATAGTCGTCGCGCCGGGCCAGATCGGCGATGGAGTGCTCGGCGAAGAACTCCGGGCGGACCCGTTTCCGGGTGGCCTCACTGGCCAGGGCCTTGGCGCCGTTCTCGCAGAACTCGGCATGACTTCGCTCCCCTGCCTCCGGGTCCGGCCACGCACAACTCATGCAGTCCACGCCGTCGGGCTGGTTGAGTTTCAACAGGCCGGCGGCGCCGCGCACCGGGCCCATCTCGCGCAGCACGTGCCGAAGTGCCGTGGTCACCCCCGCCGCCCCGACGGCGCTGTCCGGCGGCGTTGTGACCTTGAGCTCGTCCTCGGTCATGTCCGCACCGCCCTATCCTCGGGTGTGCGGTTCATCGTAGGCGCCTGCGCCTGCGCGGACCCGACGAAGCGGGAGGTGAGTTGCCGATGGCGCGGATCGTAAAACGATGGCCGGTGCTGCGCCTGGACGCCGACGGCGGGCGGCGGGAGCGGGCCGACCAGATCGCCGGTGAGGAACCGTTGGAGATCCGGGTGGGGGCCAGCGCATTCTCGGTGACGATGCGCACGCCGGGCTCCGACCTGGATCTGGTGATCGGGTTCCTGGTCTCCGAGGGCGTGATCCGGCGGTCGGACCAGGTGCGCCAGATCGCCTACGACGGCCTCACCCCGCAGGGAGAGCGTGACTACAACGTCGTCAGTGTGCACCTGAGCCAGGACGTGGTGCTGCCCGACCTGGCGCGGCACGTCTACACCACCTCCAGTTGCGGGGTGTGCGGGACCGCCTCGATCGAGGCGATCCGCAAGACCTCGGCGTACCCGGTAGCCGACGACGACGTCCGGTTCACCCTGGCCGACCTGCTGGCGCTGCCGCAGCGCCTGCGTGAGCGCCAGGAGGTCTTCGGGCGTACCGGTGGGGTCCATGCCGCGGCACTGTTCACCGCAGACGATGACGGTGCCCCGTCCGTGCTCTGCGTGCGGGAGGACGTGGGTCGCCACAACGCGGTGGACAAGGTGGTGGGCTGGGCGTTGCGAGAGGATCACCTTCCGCTGCGCGCCACGGTGCTGCAGGTCTCGGGGCGGGCCTCGTTCGAGTTGGTGCAGAAGGCAGCGATGGCAGGGGTCCCGGTGCTCTCGGCCGTCTCGGCACCCTCCGCCCTCGCGGTGGAACTGGCGCAGGAGGTGGGCCTGACCCTGGTCGCGTTCAACCGCGGTGACCGGCTGAACGTCTACACCGGAGCCCACCGGGTGGTGTCCGGCACGGACACCTGAGACAGCAGGTCAGGGCTGCTCGCGCATGCGCCTCAGTGGGCGATCCGTGTCCCTGGATCGCGTTCCTTCGCGCGCCGTAGCCGCCTGCGCCCGGCGCGGACGCTCACATCAGCGCATGCGCAACATCTCTTTCGCAATACCCCTTGCGCAATGCTCCTTTCGCAAGTAGTGTTGTGTTCACACCCACCGAAAGGACCAGCACCATGCGACGCATCGCCCCCACCTGCCTCCGCACCACTCGGCGCTCCCAGATCGCAGCCGAGGCCGCCCAGCACCGCCACGACCTGCACCGGGCCCAGGCCTCCCTGCACGCACGGCCGGTCTGATTCGGCGGCGAACCTGCCGGACTCGCCGGCAATGCGGAGCCCAGTCCGCGAGCGGCTCCCCCGCCCCACGCTCACAATGAACCTTTCGCAATACGTCTTGCGCAACGTCCCTTTCGCAAGTACTGTTGTGCATGAGCCACCAGAGAGGACGCAGATTATGCGCCGCACCACCCCGCACCTGAGCACCATCCGCCGCGCCACCACTCGACGCAGCCAGATCGCCGCCGAGATCGCCGAACGCCGGCAGGACCGCTTCCGCGCCCAGGCGACTCTGCACACCCGGGGTGCCTGAGGTGAGCGAAACGACCGCCTCCCCCGAGGACCAGGACCAACCCGGCCGGGCCGAGTACCGCAGCACCGACCCTGCGGTGATGCGGGCGCTGGCCCACCCGTTGCGGATCGAGATCATGGAGATCCTCGACGAGGTCACCGAGGCCACCGCAAGTGAGATCGCCGCCAAACTCGATCAGAGCGTGGCGAACTGCTCCTTCCACCTGCGGATCCTGGCTGGCGGCCGCTTCATCGAGCGGGCCGAACCCGGGGCCGGGAAAGCCCGGGGCACGGAGAAGCCGTGGCGTTCGATTCACAAGTCCCGCGACATGCGCCCTGATCGGGATGATCCCACCGGGATCGCAGAGTCGACCGAACTGGGCGCTCTCTACGTCCAGCGCGAGGCCGCCCGGGTGATCAAGTTCCTGCGCGAGGCGCCCGCCTATATGAAGGACCGCACGTGGGTGCCGGCGGTGACCGTGAACACCTCCACGTTCTGGGCCACCCCCGAGGAGATGGCCGAGCTCGCCGAGGACATCAAAGAACTGGTGGACCGGTTCGAGGGCCGCCGCGACCCTGCGAATCGGCCCGCCGGCGCCACCAAGGGTAGGTTCTTCGCCACCCTCAACCCGGACCTCGACGAGTTGCTGGCCCGAGCCCAGGACGTCGAAGCCGCCGGCGACAACGCCGACGGCAGCAGCGATCAGGCCCCTTGATCAGCACGGGCACCCACACCACACGCGACTTCCACCCGGCCCGCTCCGGATTCGGCTGACCCCATCGGATCCGCCCACGCCCGGCGCGCACCGGAGGTCGTCAATGCCGCCGACAGTTCCCCGAGGATGAGGACACCGATCCATGAGTACCCCACGCCCGGATGACGCCGAGACCGAGGCTCCGACCGCCGTCGCCGATCCCCCGATCGGCATCCAACCGGCTTCGCCCACGCCTGGTCAGCACCCCCCGGTGAAGCCGTCGCTGCGCGAGCGACTACCGCTGGCGATGCGCCACCAGTCCTTCCGGCGACTGACCCTGGCCTGGGTCAGCACGAACATCGGGGACAGTGCCCTGTTCCTGGTCCTGGCCATCTGGGTGCGGGAACTCACCGGCTCCGACAGCGCCGCCGGGCTGGTCTTCGCAGCACTCGGGTTGCCCGCTCTTCTCGCCCCCCTGGCTGGACAACTGGCCGATCGCGTCTCGCGGCGCCGGCTGCTGATCGCCACCAACGTGGGCGTCGGCCTGGTCGTGACCAGTCTGCTCACGGTGCAGGACGCCTCCGGCTTGTGGCTGATTTACGCGGTCACGTTCTGCTACGGTCTGGCCGCCTACCTGACCTCGGCTGCCCAGTCCGGACTGCTTCGCGACATGCTCAGCGATGACGAACTGCCCGGCGCGAACGGACTGTTCACCACGATCGACCAGGGCCTGCGGCTGATCAGTCCGCTGCTGGGCACCGGCCTGTTCGTCCTGACCGGCCCGCATGCCGTCGTGGTCCTGACCGCGACCTGCTTCCTGGTCACCGCCGCTGTGCTGACCACGGTACGCCTGAAAGAGTCGCCAGCACCGCAGGCCACCGATGCTCCCGGGGCGTTGCGACAACTCGGCGCTGGTTTCGGCGTGCTCTGGGGCGACCCCACCCTGCGCCTGATCACCATCGTGCTCGGGATCGCGGTGGGCATCACGGGATTTCTGAATGTGCTGGTCTTCCCTATCCTCGAGCAGGGGCTGGGGGTGGGCTCCCAGGCGCTGGGCATCGTCGTCACCGTCCAGGGTGTGGGCGCGGTGATCGGTGGGGCCACGAGCGCCGCGATCCTCAAACGCATCGGGGAGCGCCGCCTGGTCGGCGCGGGGCTGGGCGTGCTCAGCGGTGGGTTGGTCGGCTCCCTGGCGATCATCACGATCGTGCCCGCCGATGGCGCCTTCGGTCTGCTGCTGATAAGCCTCACCCTTGCCACCTCCGGGCTCGGCATCCCCTGGTTCGTGGTCGGGGCGTCGAACTACCGGATCCGGGTCACCCCTCCGGGCATCCAGGGCCGGGCGAGCGCGGCAATGAATATGGTCTTCAATGCGCCTCAGACCGCGGCCACGGTGGCCGGTGCGGGGATCATCCTGGTGATGGATTACCGGATCCTGCTCGCCCTCTGCGTGGTGGCCCTGATCGGGTGCGCGCTGGCCTGCCGGCCGTGGGCCGCAACGGCGCAGGTCATCGATAATTCCCGGTAGCAACGCTCACTCCTCCGTGGCGCGGTTGCGCCGGTAATGGCGCCGGACCTTGGAGCGGTTCCCGCACAGCGCCATCGAACACCACCGGGCGGTGTTGGCGTTGCTGCGATCCAGCAGGAACCGGCAGCACTCGGGGTTGGCACAGGGTCGCAGCCGCTCCGGGCTGCGCGCATGGATCGAGGCCCAGGCGAGCATCGCCCGGGCGGCGAGCACCTGGTCGGCAGGGACGCGTAGGTGCCAGCTCAGGCCGCTCTCGGACAACTGCGGATGGAGTCTGACCTGGCCCAGATCCGCCTGGAGAGCCTGCGCGGGTGAATCCCCGCGGGAGACTGCCTGGATGGCGTCGCGTACGCGGCGCAACTGCTCGGCCTCTGCGGCGGTGCCGACGCCTCCCCGGGCCACGGCCCAGTCCTGCGCCTGCGGGAGGCTCCCGAACTCGTCGACCCGCACGCCATCCACCACGGGGGTGGTGTTCAGCAAATCCAGCAGCAGGTCCTCATCAACGCGCGTCACGATCTCCATGCTAACCACCTTAATCGAGTTTGACAGGTTAGCACTCGACTGCTTGAGTGCCCTAACCACCTAAGCGCAATTGAGAGGGTTAGTACTATGGTCGCTGTCCACCACCGGTTCGCTGAAGTCGATGGGTACCGGATCTTCTACCGCGAGGCCGGCCACCGCGATGCCCCACCCGTTGTGCTGCTGCACGGCTACCCGACGAGTTCGCACATGTTCCGCCACCTCATTCCCCGCCTCGCCGACGAGTACCGGGTGGTGGCGCCGGATCACCTTGGCTTCGGGTTCTCCGATGCTCCCAGCGTGGAGGAGTTCGACTACACCTTCGACGCGCTGGCCGCCATCACGGCCAAACTGCTCGAGGACCTGGGCATCACCGAGTACGCCATGTACGTCATGGACTACGGGGCCCCGATCGGTTGGCGGCTCGCGTTGGCGAACCCGTCGGCGATCACGGCGATCGTCAGCCAGAGCGGCAACGCCTACCAGGAGGGTTTCGTCGAGGAGTTCTGGGCCGGACTGTGGGAGTACACGACGGATCAGAACAAGCAGACCGAGGCCGCGGCCCGGGAAGCACAGACGCTCGAGGCGATCAAGTGGCAGTACCTGAACGGTGAGGCCGATCCGACCCTGGTGGATCCGCTGACCTGGGTACATGATCACGCCCTGGTGTCCAGGCCGGGAAACGACTTGATCCAACTGCGCCTGTTCCGCGACTACGCCACCAACCCACCGCTGTATCCGGCGGTGCAGGAGTACTTTCGTTCCTCCCAGGTCCCGTTGCTGGCGGTATGGGGACGTGGCGATGAGATCTTCCGGCCCGAGGGGGCCAGAGCGTTCGCCAGGGACCTTCCTGACGCCCAGATCGAGTTGCTGCCCGGCGGACACTTCCTGCTGGAATCGGCCCTGGACGAGGTCACCGCACTGATCCGCGGCTTCCTCGCGCGGACACTGACCCGTGGCGCCGACCTGGCGCAGGAGGGCTCAGGACCAGTTCGCCAGGGCCGCGGTGCGGGACTCGATCACCCGGGCGCAACTGCGATCCCGGTCGCGCGGGAGTCGGAACACGCCGGTGCGGACCTTTCGTAAGGAGAACGCAAGTGACCACCATTGGCATCCTCGGCGCCGGGCAAGCCGGCGCTACCCTTGCCCGCTCGGCGATCGAAGCAGGCTATAGCGTCCTGATCGCCAACTCGCGTTCGCCCCAGACGATTGCGGATCTAGCGCGTTCTCTCGGTCCACGCGCCCGTGCCACATGGGCCGCCGACGCCGCTGCGGCGGCCGACTTCGCTGCCCTTGCCTTCCCCTACGTTCCCGGCCACGCACTTCCCGCGGAGGAGTTGGCCGGGAAGGTCGTGCTCGACAACAACAACTACATGCCCTGGCGGGATGGCACCTTCTCGGCTGTTGATGCCGGCACCAGGACCGTGCACGAACTGCGGCAGGAGCAACTGCCTGCTGCGAAACTCGCGAAGGCGCTCAGCCACATCCAGTTTCACGGGCGTGACCAGGTGCGGGTACCGGGCGATGAGGCGCCCGCGCTGGTGCGCCTCGCCCGCCCAGCCGGAGCGCCAGATCGCTCCGCCCTTGTCGTCTCGAGCAACTACCCCGAGGCGGTCGAACTCGTGAGAGGTTTCTACGATCGCCTCGGGTTCGACACGGTCGATAACAGCCCCCTGAACGAGTCGTGGCGCAGCACCCCTGGCACACCGATGTGGCAGGCATCCTTCGATGGACAGTCCCGGGAGGAACTCATCCGCAACCTGCAGCGCGCCGAGCGCACTCGGCCGTCATCGTCCAGGAGCCCTGCCGGATGACGGTCAGCGGGCCTTCGTCGTCGGTGGGTGGCTCGAAGTGATCGAAGTACGACGCGGCCCGCTCGTCGCTCAGCGTGCAGTCGTCACCGTGGGCGAGCCTGCGCGCGCGGATCCGCTCCAGGGCGACCTCGCGCGGAGTCGCCACGTAGATGGTTTCGGGCTCGACCCCGAGCGGTCGCAGCAGGTCGCGGTACTCATCTCGGGTGCGGCGCGACCAGAACGAGTAGTCCAGCACCACGTCGCTGCCGTCGGTCACCAGCTGGATGAGCCGGTCGCGCAGTTCGCTCTCGATCTCGGCGTGAACGTCCGGTGGTAGAGGCATCGAGGGGATGCCCCGTCGCCACGCCTCCTGATCGAACGACAGTCTGGACATGCCCTCGGCCTCGAGCCGGCCGGCGACGGTGGACTTGCCCGACCCGGCCGGACCGCACATGAACACGACCTTGACCACAGTCCCGACCCTACGAGCGCCTCCCGCACGACCGGCTCGCACCCGAGGATGCGATCGAGGTGCCATTTCTGGCGTACCGATGAGTCTGCCGGTGGACAGGTATCTACCTCTGTGACACCGATGGTCTGTGGAGGATGCCCGATGGTTCGCACGGAAGTGAAGACGGTACGGCGCTGGTGGGTGCTAGCCGTTGTGTGTATGGCGATGTTCATGGGGGTGCTGGATTCCACGAGCGTGTACGCAGCCCTGCCCGCGATCGCACGCGACCTCGGGTTCACTCCAGCGGAGGTCCAGTGGGTGATCACCGCTTATGGAGCCGCTATCGGCGGCCTGTTGCTGTTGGGAGGGCGGCTGGCCGACCGTCTGGGCCGGCGGATGGTGTTCATGGTCGCGGTCGCAGTGTTCGCGGCGGCCTCCCTGGCATGCGGACTGGCTGCCACCAGTGAACTCCTGATCGCCGCCAGGGTGCTCCAGGGCGCTGGCGCGGCGGTGATGACCCCGGCGGGGTTGTCGATCCTGATGAACGCCTTCCCCAATGGCCGGGAGCGACATCGGGCCCTGGGCATCTGGGGCGGTCTGGGCGGGACGGGGGCTTCGGCTGGGCTCCTGCTGGGCGGTGTGCTGACCGACTGGGTGGGCTGGGCCTGGGTCTTCTACACCAATGTCCCGGTGTGCCTGATGGTGTTGGTGCTGTGCCCGATCCTGCTGCCCGAGAGTCCTCGGAACAACCAGCGGCTCGATCTGCCTGGCTCGATCGTGGCCACCAGTGCGCTGGTGCTGCTGCTCCTGGGACTGTTCAGGATCACCGAGCACGGGGTCGACCTTCCTGCCGCGGTTCTCGGTACCGGCGCCGCCATCGCGGCAGTGCTGTTCGTGGTCGTGGAGCAACGCAGCCCGGCGCCGCTGGTGCCGATGCGGATCTTCGCCGGACGCACCCTGGTCGGTGGCAACCTGGTGATCGTGATCGCCGGTGTCTCGGTCGATGGTCTACTGATCGTCGTGACGCTGTACGCCCAGCAGGTCCTGGGCTTCTCCGCACTACAGTTCGGACTGACGATGGCGATCATGACCGTCACCTCGGTCCTCGGCGTCCTGGTCGGGCAGCACCTGGTCACCCGGTCCGGGTTCCGGAAAGTAGCTGGCGAGGGTATGGCCCTGTTGTCGGTCGCGTGCGTACTCCTGGCTCGTCTGCGGCCCGAGGGCGGCCTCGTCGAAGACCTGCTCGGCGGCTTGGTGATATTCGGTGCCGGTATGGGTGCGGCATTCGTCGCCGGTCAGATTGCCGCCTTGGCCGACGTCGCCGAGCACGACGCCGGGCTGCAGCGGGCCTCGAGGAGACCTCCTTCGCGCTCGGGACCACGATCGGTGCGGCACTGGCCTCGGCGGCCGCCATCGGTTACGCGACACGCGCATCCGCCATCGAGGCACCAGTCGTTGCGCTGACCGAGGGGATCCAGTTCGCTCTGGCCGTGCTGGCTGGCGTCGCAGCACTCGGTGCCCTGCTCGCCGTGCTCCTGCTTCGGCCGCAGCAGGAGCAGAGCACCGGGGAAAGGATGTGGACTTCGTGAGTACGCAAGAACTCGGCCATGACTTCGATCGCCGGACCCGCCCATACCGGTCCGAACTGCTCGCCCACAGTTATCGGATGCTGGGCTCCATCCACGATGCCGACGACGCCGTCCAGGAGACCTACCTGCGCGCCTGGCGCGGCTACGCCGGTTTCGAGGAACGCTCATCGATCCGTACCTGGTTGTATCGGATCGCGACCAACACCTGCCTACGCGCCCTGGAGAACCGCGGGCGTCGCGCCCTGCCCTCCGCCCTGGGTGGCCCAGCACAAGACCCCACAGCGCAACTGGGGCAATGGCCCGAGATTCCGTGGCTGGAACCTCTTCCGGACACCATGCTCGGCGCCTCGGCCGCCGAGGATCCCCTCGCCGAAGTGACGCAACGTCACAGCGTCAGGCTGGCGTTCATCGCCGCGTTGCAGCGCCTTCCCCCGCGCCAGCGCGCCGTCCTGGTGCTGCGCGAGGTGCTCATGTTCAGCGCAGCCGAGGTTGCGGCCATGCTGGAGACCACCCCAGCCGCGGTGAACAGTCTGTTGCAACGTGCCCGTGCCCAACTCGATCATGATCGGGTCGACGAGGATCAGGTCACCGAGCCACCCACCCCACACCAGCGCGAACTTCTCGACCGCTACGTCACCGCGATGCACGCCAACGACATCGACGGACTCGTCGCGACCCTGGCCGCTGATGCCGTCTGGGAGATGCCGCCCTATCCGGCCTGGTTCCACGGCGCCTCCACGATCGGGCGGATGGTCGCTGCGCAGAGCCCCGCCCGCCGGTCGGGTGATCACCTGCTCGTGCCCACCAAGGCCAACGGGCAACCCGCCTTCGGCCTCTACCTCCCGGACGAGCGGGGTGTCCACCGTGCGTTCAACCTGCAGGTCCTCACCCTGACCCCGGCCCGGATCTCACACGTCGTCGCGTTCTTCGACCTACGCCTCTTCGGCCGGTTCGGCCTTCCGGAGACGAAAGTGCCGAACTGAGACAGCCCCGGACCGCCGGGATGGCTCCCTCCTGGTCAGTGCCGACGATGGATCAGGCGGCGCGGGGTCAGTACGTGGACTCGGTCACAACGCCCGGTTTCAAACCAGCGACCAGGTTGAATGCGCCGGTCAGGACGTTGAGGGAGACGACGCCGACGACATCGGCGATCTCCCGATCACGGTAACCGGCGCCACGGAGACGCTCGATCTGTTCATCGGTGATGGCGGTCGGCTCGCGGTAGACCTGCAGCCCGAGTTCGATGATGGCGGCAATCGCGGGATCTTCCGATGTCCCGGCGCGGGCGCGTTCGATCTCGTGGTCGTCGACGCCGAGCCCGCGCGCGGCGTCGATGTGCGCTTCGAGGCACAGGTCGCATCCTTGCTGTTCCTGGATTGCGATCGAGATCCGCTCACTGATCTTCCTGTCGAGCTTGGCTCTCTTCATCGCGCGGCTCAACTGCAGGTAGCCACCCAGGACTGCTGGCGAGTGCGCCATGGTGGCAACCATGTCGCTGACTCGGCCGTGCCGGGATACGAGGTCGCCCAACAGGTCGCGGGCTGCGCCAACCGCCGTGTCGGGGGCGAGACGGGTGAGTCGAGGCATGAGCGTGCTCCTTAGTTGTCCTTCCGGTGGCACTGGTCCCGCGCCGATGAGCCCGGGATCCAGTGCACGCTATACCCCCCTGGGGTATAAATCAAGTGCCTAGTGCCGGCGGTGGACGGGGGCCAAGCCCGAATCCGAAGCCTGGGAATACCAGCAGGCTCGATCGAATTACCCATACCCCCTACCCGTATGGAGTACACCATGACTACTACAGTCAAGAATCAGCGGAGCACCACCAGATGGTGGGCTCTGGCTCTGATTGCCACCGCACAGTTCATGGTCATCATGGACACCTCGATCATCGGCGTTGCCCTGCCACGCATGCAGGCCGACCTGGGATTCACCCAACACAACCTGTCCTGGGTATTCAACGCCTATGTCATCGCCCTGGGCGGGCTGCTGTTGCTCGGCGGCCGGCTGGCGGACCTCTTCGGCGCCCGTCGCATATTCGGCACCGGATGGTTCGTCCTACTCGCCGGTTCGCTCGTCGCGGGCCTCGCCGGCAGTGTCGGCGTCGAACTGACCGGTCGCGCCATCCAGGGTGTGGGTGCCGCACTCATCGCCCCATCTGCGCTGACCTTGCTGATGATGATCTTCGGGGCTAACCCCAAGGAACTCACCAAGGCTCTCGCGTTGTACGGGGCGGCACACGCCGGCCGGGTACTGCCGGCGTGTTCCTGGGCGGCGTGATCACCGAGTACATCTCGTGGCCCTGGGTCTTCTACATCAACATCCCCATCGCCATCATCGCCCTGATCGGTAACCGGGTCCTGATGCCGGGCGGTTCCTTGGGTTCCCGGGGATCGGTGGACGTCTTCGGCGCCCTCACCGTCACGCTCGGCCTGGCCGCCGCGGTCTACGGAATCGTCCGTGCGCCCGAGGCAGGCTGGGGCTCTGGTGAGACCTGGATCGCGTTGAGTATCGCCGCCGTGCTACTGGTGGCGTTCGTGATCTCTCAGGGTGTCCGCCGCGAGCCGCTGATGCGACTTTCGATCTTCCGCACCCCCAACCTCGGTGCCGCCAACCTCGCTCAGGTGCTGCTGGGTGGAGCGTGGATCCCGATGTGGTTCTTCCTCAACCTCTACCTGCAGCAGGTTCTCGAATACACCGCATTCCCGTCCGGCGCGGCACTACTGCCGATGACAGGCCTGATCATGCTCGCTCGGCATGATCGTGCTGGCACCGCGCGTAATAGGCAAGTTCGGTCCCAAGGTCCCCATCGTGGCCGGACTACTGACCCTCGCCGTCGGACTTGGCTGGCTGTCGCAAATTCGACCGGATGGCAACTACTGGGCAGACGTCCTGCCGGCATCGTTGGTGGCGGCGCTCGGTATGTCGCTGGCCTTCATCCCCTCGTTGGGAACGGCGATCTCCTCAGCCCGACCGGAGGAAGGCGGACTGGCCGCAGGCATCGTCAACACCAGTTACCAAGTCGGTTCCGCCCTCGGTCTGGCTGCGATGACAGCGGTAGCCGCCGTGTACGGGGCAGATCGACTCGGCAACGCCTCCGCGCTGACGAACGGCTTCTCGGCGGCATTCATCGGTGCGGCTGGGATCGCCCTGGCCGGGGCAATCCTGGCGTTCGTCACACTGCGTATGTCGGCCGCTGCCGGCGAGCCAGAGCCCGCCGGGGCGGGCAGCGCCGAGCCAGGTGGCAACTGACGTCAACCACTCGCCCGGCGGGAGGCGACTCCCGCCGGGCTCAACGCTCAGGAGTGCAGAACCATGATCAAGCAGAGTTCCCCCCTTCGCGCCGGTCTGGCCACGGTCGGAGGTTCCGCTATCACGCGCAGCATCGTGCGCTGTCTGATCGCGTGCGGCCTCACCGCACTGACGGATCCGTTGGAATCGCGCGAACGAAAGCAGCGAGCACTATGCGTCTCGGGGGGCGATTCACCTTGACGCGCACATCGGTCGCTCAGTCAACGTGAGTGGAGCTAGGGGGATTCGAACCCCCGACCTCTTCCATGCCATGGAAGCGCGCTACCAACTGCGCCATAGCCCCGGGTGCCTGTGCAGGCGAGAGATACTCTAGACGATCCTGGCCCCTTGGGGAAAATCGACCAGACCCCCGCCGGCGTTGTGCGCGGTCATCCGCCAGCCCGGCTCGGCGCCGTCGTTCGGGCGCACCACACTCCAGTGGCAGTTGCCGATTCCGGTGATGCCCTGCCAGGTCTCCGGATCGTGGCCCAGCAAAGCCACTAATCCCGCGCTAATCGCGGCCCCATGGGCCACCAACACGACCACCCCGCCTTCCTCGTAGCCCGCGGATGCCTCCGCGGCTGCCTGCGCCACACGCTGCCCGAGCGCCGAACGAGTCTCGGCCCCGATGCCCGCAGGGTGACCACCATCACGCCATACGGCGAAGGCGTCGGCCCACCCGGCGCGCATCTCCTCGTGCGTCAGACCCTCCCAGGCACCGAAGTTGCGTTCCCGCAACCGCGCGTCCGTGCTCACCGCCACCCCGGTCCGTTCAGCGAGGTACTCGGCGGTATCGCGCGCCCGCATCAGGTCCGAGGAGATGATCGCGACGGGTTCGATCTGGCTCAAAGCCGGCGCGGCCGCGAGCGCCTGGGCCCGGCCCACCTCGTTCAGAGGGATATCCACCTGGCCCTGCAGCCGCCCCTGGGCGTTGTAATCGGTCTGGCCGTGACGCCAGAACAGGATTGGTGGCGCTCATGCCTGCCCGGCACCGTCACCCTGAGCGCCGGCCCGGACCTGCTCGGGCAGTTCGATGACCGGGCAGTCCTTCCAGAGCCGTTCCAGCGCGTAGTAGACCCGGTCCTCGGCGTGCTGGATGTGCACGACGATGTCGCCGAAGTCCAGCAGCACCCAGCGTGCCTCAGCCACACCCTCGCGGCGCACCGGTTTCGCGCCGTGGTCGGCCAGTGCCTCCTCCACCGCATCGACGATCGAGCGCACCTGCCGTTCACTGCTGCCCGAGGCCACCACGAAGACGTCGGTGAGCACGAGCCGCTCGGAGACGTCGAGGGCGATGATCTCCTCCGCCTTGAGGTTCGCGGCCGCGAGTGCGGCCACCTCGGTCAGTTCGATGGCTCGTTCGTCAGCGGGCACGGTTCTCCTCGGGTAGACGCCCTGGTCGAACCCAGTCTACGGCCCGGGCCGCCTCAGCGGCCCGTTGACCAGAGGACGGAACCGGACAGTCCGAGGACAGCGGCGTCGTCGTCCCCGAACAGGTCCCCGGTGGCGAACAGGTACACCAACGCCCCGAGGATCGCGATCACCAGAACCAACACCAGCATCTGCAGCGCGAACAGCCAGCCGGGCGTCTTGCGTGCCTCGGCCTCGTGGAGTTCGTCCTCGGGGGCCTCCTCCTCCGCAGGGCCCACCGGCTGTACCGGAGGTTCGCCGACTTCAGCCGAGCGCATCGCCGAGGTGCGCAACGGTGGCGTGGGGCGTGCCGCCGGCTCGGCGTCGGCCCTGGCCCGCAGGGCCGCGGCCCGCTGCAGCGACTCCCAGCGCGGCGTCATGTCGAAGGCGCCGTCGTCGTCCTCGGTGTCGGCGCTGGCTACCGAAGGGGCCGACGACGGCGAGTGCGGCTCCTGCGGTGAGGTCACCTCGGGCGCTCGGGACGGTGTCGGCGCGGAAGCCGCGGCCGGTCCGGAGTCTGCGCTCGGTGCGGAAACCGCGGTGGGACCGGAGTCGGTCGTGGGCGCGGAAGCCGCGCTCGAACCGGAGCCAGCCGTCGGTGCGGAAACTGCGGGAGGACCGGAGTCACCGCTCGGTGCGGAAACTGCGGGAGGACCGGAGTCACCGCTCGGTGCGGAAACTGCGGGAGGACCGGAGTCACCGCTCGGTGCGGAAACCGTGTCAGAGTCCGAACGGGCCGTCGGCGCGGAAGCGGCGGTGGCCCCGGGGCGCACCGTCTGCTGGCTCACCTCGTAACTGACCGCCGGGATGTCCACAGCCGAGTGCCAGGAGGTCGGGGACGAGGATTCACCCTGCTCCCCCACCGCGATGCCCTCGGCCGCGGTGTTCGCCTCGCGGACCGCGCGCTGGATGGCCGTCAGTTCCCCTGATCCGTCGACCCCGCGGCGGGCCCGCACCGAGGCCGGTGGCCGCACCACCGGACGCCGGCCGGTACTGGTGCGTTCGGCCGGCCGGGCATCCATCGTGGGCGGTGCCGGCGCCGCGGCTCGCTTGTCCCGCAGGGACTTGCGGGACACCGGCACCATCAGCGCCGTCGCCGGGCCGCCGTCGGGCGAGGGCGCGCTCGGCATCGCCGGACTCCCCTCCCGTTGCTCGGGCTCGGACCGGGTCTCCTGATCCTCGGAGGTACGCCCGGCCGCAGGCTCCTGCGGCTCACGCCGCTCCTCGGCCTCCTCCGAAGCCCGGTCAGCCGCGGCCTCCTCCGGCACGCTCCCCGCCGCAGGCTCCTCCGGCTCACGCTGGGCTGCCGTCTGCCCGGGATCGCTCCCGGCTGTGGGACCGTCAGGCTCACGTCGACGCACCGGTTCCTCGGTCCGGTCTGTCTTCGGCTGTGCGGGCGGCTCGGTCGCCGACGGCGCGGACAGTGCCGACACAGCCGAGGCCGCGGTGGCGGCCCGCTCGGCTTCCCGGCGCGCCCGTCTGCTGCGGGGCGGCGGATCCGTAGCCGAGGCCGCTGAAGCAGCGCTCGCCGGTTCGGCGGCCGAGGCGGCCGACAGGCTCTCGGCCTCGATCCGCTCGAACTCCGAGGTGGGTACCAGACCGTCGGGCCCATAGGTCAGGGCACCGCTGGCCAGCGCCTCATCACGGGCGCGCCGTTCGCGCCGTGTCAGGGGACGCTCCTCCGCCCGGCCCGCCGCGCGGGCGCGGGCCCGCTCGGCCTCACGCCGTCGGCGTCGCTCCCCCAGACCGGCCGTGGTGGTGTCCTCGTTCGGGTCGACAGGCTGGTTCACGCCGAGGTCACCGCCACCGCGTCACTGTCCCTCCCGTCAGTGCTGACACCCAACTCCGGCCGGTGGAACGTGGCTGGGTCGCGGTACAGGCCGTGCTTGGCGATGTACTGCACCACGCCGTCGGGTACCAGGTACCACACCGGCTTGTTCTCCGAGACCCGTGCGCGGCAGTCGGTCGAGGAAATCGCCATCGCGGGAATCTCCAGTAGGGAGTACTCACCATCGGGTAGGTCCTGACCGCTGAGTTCGTGCCCCGGGCGGGTGACTGACTCCCACGAAGTGGGCCAACTCCCACAGTTCCGGGGAGTCCTTCCACTGCAGGATCTGGCCCAGCGCATCGGCGCCGGTGATGAAGAACAACTCCGCTTCCGGGAAGGTCTTGTGCAGGTCCCGCAACGTATCGACGGTGAAGGTCACCCCGCCGCGGTCGATGTCGACCCGCGAGACCGTGAACCGGGGGTTGGAGGCGGTAGCGATCACGGTCATCAGGTACCGGTGCTCGGCCAGGGTCACGTCGCGGTCCGACTTGAAGGGCTGCGCGCCGGTGGGCACGAAGATGACCTCGTCCAGATCGAACTCGTCGGCCACCTCGCTGGCGGCAACCAGGTGACCATGGTGGATCGGGTCGAACGTGCCGCCCATGATCCCGATCCGGGTGCGCGTGGGTGTGCTCACGTCAACTCCGACACTGTGTAATCGGGCAGTCTCACTTGTGACGCTGGCGGGTACCAACCGAGCGGAAGGCGAGCGTCACCAAGAGCAGGAACATCAAGATGGTGATGGACACTACTCCATACCCCACGGGCGGCATGGGCATGTTCGATGCCTCAGCGGCCAATGCGGTGAAGGTCAGCAGCGAACTGCTCATCGACTCCGGTCCTCTCTGTTCCTGGCTCTACAGCCACAGTTTCGCACGTTCCCGCCCGGGTTCCTACCACCCCGGTGACGCGCGCCATACCAGGGGCGCTGCGCCGTCGATCATCCGAGACACAACTCTACCGCCCAGCTGACGCCGACCACCTGCCGGGCCACGCCGCGGTCCGGGCAGGCCTGCGCGGATGCGCCTCACCGTCAGCCGCTCAGGTTCGGATGTGCCCGTCTCCCTCCACCACCCAGGTGGTGGTGGTCAACTCGGTCAGGCCCATCGGTCCGCGTGCGTGCAGTTTCTGGGTGGAGATCCCGATCTCCGCGCCGAGGCCGAGTTGGGCGCCGTCGGTGAACCGGGTGGAGGCATTAACCATCACGGCGGCTGAATCCACCTCGGTGGTGAACCGTGCCACACTCCGGGTGTCGGTGGTACAGATGGCGTCGGTGTGCCCGGAGGAGTAGGTGCGGATGTGCTCCAGGGCGGCATCGATGTCATCGACCACGGCCACGGCCAGGTCGGCGCTGAGGTACTCGGTGGACCAGTCCTGCTCGGTCGCCGGGAGCACCTCGACGTTGCCCGGGGCCAGGGTGCGGGTGCGCTCGTCACCGTGGATCCGCACCCCGGCGCCGTCCAGGGCGTCAAGGGCCGCGGGCATGAAGTCCGCAGCGGCTTCGGCGTGGACCAGCAGGGTCTCCAGGGCGTTGCACACCCCTAACCGGTGGGTCTTGGAGTTCAGCAACAGGGACAGCGCCTGATCCAGCGGCGCGCCGGCATCGACGTACAGGTGGCAGTTGCCCACCCCGGTCTCGATCACCGGCACCGTGGATTCGGTCACCACCGTCTGGATCAGTCCGGCCCCGCCGCGGGGGATCAGTACGTCGATGAGCCCACGGGCCCGCATCAGCGCCTGGGCGCCGGCGCGCCCGTAGGCGTCAATGGACTGCACCAGGTCAGCGGGCAGGCCGGCCTGCTCCAGTGCCTCACCCAGGACCGCCACGATCTCCTGGTTGGACTGCGCGGCGGCCGAACCCCCGCGCAGCACCACCGCGTTCCCGCTCTTGAGTGCCAGGCCGGCGGCATCGACTGTGACGTTCGGGCGTGCCTCGTAGATCATGCCCACCACGCCCATGGGTACCCGCACCTGCCGCACCCGCAACCCGTTGGGCAACGTGGAACCGTGCAACACCTCTCCCACCGGGTCCGGCAGGGCGGCCAGGTCCCGCAACGCCTCGGCGATCCCCTCGACGCGGCCGGCGTCCAGGGTGAGCCGGTCCAGCAGGCCCGGGCTCATCCCGCCGGCCTCCTCCCGGCGCACGTCCACATCGTTGGCAGCCACGATCCGTTCGGAGGCACCCACCAACGCATCGGCCATCCGGTGCAGCGCGGCGTCCTTGGTGGCCCGGGGTGGCCCGCGCCAGGTCGCGGGCGGCCACCTTCGCGTCGGTGGCCACCTGCTGCACCTGCGCCGTCACGTCCGCAGCGGGCTGCGCCGTCGTCTGAGTCATGCAGCCAAGCCTACGCCGCCGCCGCGCTCCCAGGCCGCGGCCGGTGCGCTGCGGCCGTCGATCCGGGCCCGTCCGCCACGGGAACCGGCGAGGGCTGCCACACCGGTTCCCTCTAGGATCGTGCCTATGGACACCGCGTCGTTCTCCTCCCTGATCGCTTCGGCCCAGGAATACCTGAACCCCAGCGAGGCGGAGGACCGGAAGTCGGGTGATGTCGCAGCCACCCTGGTGACGGCCGCCGGAGCGCGGTACTCAGGGGTGTGCATCGACACCCCGTGCGGAACCGGCTTCTGCGCCGAACACGCCGCTATCGCCGCGATGGTGACGGCCGGAGAGTTCCGTATCGCCCAGATCGTGGCAGTGTGGCGCGATGAGGCCGGCACCCTGCACGTGGTCTCACCGTGCGGACGCTGCCGCGAGTTCATCCGACAGATCGACCCGGCGAACATCGACACCCAGGTGATCCTCGGCCCGGGGCGCTCGGCACCGCTACGCGACCTGTTGCCCGAGAACGACTGGCCGGCCGGACCGCCTGAGAAGGACGGCTCATCGCACCCGCACCGGGGCACGCCGGGAGCGAGCAGGCGTCGCCGCGGGCGTGACCGGAGCCGTCGCCGGCGTACGCAGCCCGAGTTCGGTCAGCGCCGGCAGCAGGTCCTGGGCCAGAGCCACCACATCGGTGGGTACCGAGGCCGGCACCACGGTGAACCCGTCGGCTCCGCCGGCCCGGACCCACGCGTTCCAGAGCGTGGCGAGGTCCTCGGCGGTCCCGATGGTGCGCAGAGCCGGCAGCCCGGAAGGCAATTCCAGTGAGGACAGCAGGTCCCAGCGTGCCTGTGCGCTGGCCCGATCGGCGGAGATCACCGTGTGCACATCGACCAACACCTTGACGTCACCGGTGTGCCCGGCCCCACTCGATTGCCGCTTCACGGATCGCAGCCCGGGCGGCACGGGCCTCCTCCAGGGTTGCCACCGACAGCCGTGCCACGTCAGCGCGCGCCGCAGCCAGCTCGGCGTCCACACCGTTGCGCACCGGTACCACCACCAGTGGACGGACCGGTTCGCGAACCACATCATCCACGGTGCGCTTGCGGGGGGCGGCCACCGGCGCGTCCAGCACCGCATCCACCGTGCGCGCACCGGTGCCCTGGGCGGTGGCGCCCTGCTCGAGCTGCCAGCCCGCGCGCTGGGCACTGGCCCGGTGCACCGAGGCGATGGCACCAGCGACGTGTTCGGGGCGCGTGATGCCCAGCGGAACTGTGGCCACCAGGGCGGCCCGGGTGGTGTGCCGGGCAAGGCGGGAGGTAGCCAGCGCCCCGTCCAGCCAGGCGTCCCGGCGCCGCTTACCACCGAGCCGGAATGTCTCATCCAGCGAGATCAGGTCCACCCCGCCCCGGTCGGCGAGGGAGGCCAGGCCGGCCAGGCGGCCCATGATGAATTGCTCGGTCTCGGCGTTGCGCTCGCGCTGCCAGTCCCGGGGCGCGCCGGCATTGGACAGATCCAATCCGACCAGGGACGCGGTCTCGTTCACAGATGCAGGTACAGCAGACATGGGGTGCTCACTCTCGGTGCAAGAAAGGGCTCAACATTGCTGCCTCAGCGCGGGTCGCACGCCCGGTGTGTCACGCATCGGGCTCAGGTGCGCACCGACCGGCTGAGGGGTGGCGCCGAGGGGCCGTCAGAGGGCCCGAGGCTGCCGGTTGAGGTGTCGGCTCAGGCCGACATGAAGCAGCAACACATCGCACACATCACACAGGAGACGTGGCGTCGCTGGTACGCAAGGGTCCTGTCGGTGTGCATCGCTGTCTTCATCCTTCTGTCTGCACCGCGGGGAGCGGTGATGCGCTTGCCGGGGGCCATGTGGCCCGCGGCCAGGTCATCTCCCGGAGCACCCCGCCGCGCGGGGGGTTGCCGGTCAGCAAGCCGGGACTTGGCGCTGACGCTCTGAACCTGGGATCAACCTATGAGTCGGATAGTTGCCGTGTCAACTATCTTGCCGTGTCAACTACCTAAGGGCTGCGCATTCGGTCGCCACGACGCGGTCCCAGTCCGAGACGCCGGAGCGCGCCGTCGGCTGATGCGACCGCCTCGCCGGCCTCAGTCGGTGCGGTCCAGCACCACCAGGTCATCCCGGTGCACCACCGCGCGGGCACTATCCGGGCCGAACTGCTCCCGCATCTGCACCGAGGTGCGGCCCAGACGCGCAGGGAGTTCCTCAGCGCTGTAGGAGGCCAAGCCTCGAGCCACCACCCGGCCGGCTGGATCCAGCACGTCGATCGGGTCGCCGGCGTCGAACTCCCCCGTCACGTCCACCACGCCGGCCGCCAGCAGCGACTTCTTCCCGGCAGTGATCGCCTGCACCGCACCCTCGTCGACGCTGATCGAACCTCCGGTGTGCGCGGCGTGGGCCAGCCACAGCCGCCGGGCATTGGTGCGCCGTCGGGCCGGCTCGAACCAGGTGCCCACGTCCTCACCGGACAACACGGCCCCGGCATTGTGTGCCGCGGTCACCACCACCGGGATCCCGGCGCCGGAGGCGATCGCGGCGGACTCCAACTTCGAGACCATGCCCCCGGTGCCCACCGCCCCGCCTCGTGCGGTGACCTCGATGCCCTCCAGGTCTCGTCGGTCCCGCACGCGTGCGATCCGCCGGGCACCGGGCAGCCGGGGCGAGCGATCGTACAGGGCGTCGACGTCGGTGAGCAGCACCAGGGCGTCGGCTTTGGACAGGTGCGAGACCAGAGCGGCCAGCCGGTCATTGTCACCGAACTTGATCTCCTGGGTGGCCACGGCGTCGTTCTCGTTGATCACCGGCACCACTCCCAGCGCCAGCAGTCGTTCGACGTTGCGCTGGACGTTGCGGTGATGTGCCCGGCGCACCACGTCCTCCACGGTGAGCAGCACCTGGCCGACGGTGAGCCCGTGGGCACCGAACGCGCGCGTGTAGTGCGCCATCAAGAGCCCTTGCCCGACGCTGGCCGCGGCCTGGGCGGTTGCCAGGTCCCGGGGCCGGCCGCTGAGCCCGAGGACGCCCAGCGCTGAGGCGATGGCCCCGGAGGAGACCAGCACCACCTGCCCACCCGCGGCTCGGCGACCGGCCAGGACCTCGACGAGCGCGGTGAGCTTGTGTACATCCAGCCGCCCAGCCGCGTCGGTGAGCGAGGAGGAGCCGATCTTGACCACGACTCGTCGGGCGCGACCGGGGTCCCCCAGTTCACGCCGGTCCGTCACGGTCTTGGTCACGGCACCATTGTGGCGCACCCGATCACGATTCGGACGGGACCGTCCATGTACTGGGCGCCCCGGGCCCCGTTCGGTGCGCGCCGATGAGGTGACCTCACTGCTCCCGGTCGATCCACAACTCCTCGCGAGCGGCAGCCTTGGCGTCCATCCGGTTGTGGAACTCCTCGCGTTTCTCCGCCCGAGTAGGCCGCTGCCGCTCCTCCAGACGCACGTCGGAGCCGCGAGCGCCCAGGAGTTCGGGGCCGGTCATCATGGTCGGCTCCCAGTCGAAGACCACGCCCTCGGGGCCGTCACCGATCACGACCTCCGCACCCGGGGTGGCGCCCGCTTCGAACAGCGCCTCCTCCACTCCCAGGCGGGCCAGCCGGTCGGCGAGGTAACCCACGGCCTCATCGTTGGCGAAGTCGGTCTGGCGCACCCAACGCTCTGGTTTGGTTCCGGTGATCAGAAAGTACTCGTGGTCACTCCTGCGCCGGGTGACAGCGAACCCGGTTTCGTCCACCGCGCGGGGGCGCAGCACCGTCGGGGTTGGCTCCGGCGGTGGGGCGGCATCGCGGGCCTGTTGCACGATCTCGGCCAGTCTGAAGGACAGCGGCCGAAGGCCCTTGCGCGCTACCGCGGAGACCTCGAACACCTCCAGGCCACGGGCCTCCAGGTCGGGCCGCACCAGATCGGCCAGGTCCTGGGCCTCGGGCACGTCCACCTTGTTCAGCACCACCAACCGGGGGCGCTGCGCCAGCGGCACCCGGCCACCTTCGATTCCGACGTCGGCACTGTAGGCATCCAGTTCCGCCTCGATCGCGTCCAGATCGCTGATCGGGTCCCGGTTCGGCTCCAGGGTGGCGCAGTCCAGCACATGGACGATCACGGCACACCGCTCGATGTGTCGCAGGAACTCCAGGCCCAAGCCCCTGCCCTGGGAGGCGCCGGGGATCAACCCGGGCACGTCGGCCATCGTGAACCGGGCCTGTCCGGCCTGGACCACTCCCAGGTTCGGTACCAGAGTGGTGAACGGGTAGTCGGCGATCTTGGGCCGCGCCGCGCTCATCGCCGCGATCAGGGAGGACTTGCCCGCCGAGGGGAAGCCGACCAGAGCCACATCGGCCACGGTCTTGAGTTCCAGTACCAGGTCCCGCTCCTGCCCGGGTTCCCCGAGCAGGGCGAATCCGGGAGCCTTGCGTTTGCGCGAGGCCAGGGCGGCATTGCCGAGCCCGCCGTTACCCCCGGCCGCGGCGACGTACTCGGTGCCGTGGCCGACCAGGTCGGCCAGGATCTCGCCCTTGGCGGTCTTGACCACGGTGCCGTCGGGGACAGCGAGGACCAGGTGCTCACCCTTCTTGCCGGTGCGGTTGTCCCCCATCCCCTGGGTGCCGTTGCCGGCGCGGCGGTGCGGAGAGTGGTGGTAGTCCAGCAGCGTGGTGACCTGGCTGTCCACCCGCAGGATCACGTCACCGCCAGGTCCGCCGTTGGCGCCATCTGGGCCCCCCAGAGGCTTGAACTTCTCCCGGTGCACCGACACGCAGCCGTTGCCGCCGTCACCGCCGCGAACGTGCAGCATCACGTGGTCGACGAAACTGGCCATCACGACCCTCCTGGCGGTGGTTGTGGATCGGGCGCCGGAACCGGCTGGGAATACGAAAGCGGGGGCGCCCCGACGCTAGCCGGTGCGCCCCCGCCGATGTCGAATCTCAGGCGTCCACAAGCGTGACGTCGACGACCTTGCGGCCCCGCCGGCTTCCGAACTGAACCTGTCCTGCGGACAGCGCGTAGAGGGTGTCGTCCCTACCGCGAGCCACGTTGATGCCGGGGTGGAACTTGGTGCCGCGCTGCCGCACCAGGATCTCACCGGCCTTGACGTCCTGCCCACCGAACCGCTTGACTCCCAGCCGCTGTGCGTTGGAGTCGCGGCCGTTCCGGGTAGAGCTCGCGCCCTTCTTCGTTGCCATGACGTACCTGCTTCCTGGGAGTGTTAGGCGATGCCGGTGACCTTCAGGCGGGTCAACTTCTGGCGATGACCGGCCCGACGGCGATAACGGGTCTTGTTCTTGTACTTACCGATCGTGATCTTCGGGCCCTTCTCGTCCCGGACGATCTCGGCGGAGACTGTCACCTTGGCCAGTGCGTCGGCGTCGGTGGTCACCTTCTCGCCGTCCACCACCAGCACGGGGGTGAGTTCCACGGAGTCGCCCGCGCCACCGGAGAGCCGGTCCACGACCACGATGTCACCCACGGACACCTTCTCCTGCCGGCCACCGGCCTTGACGATCGCGTACACCACGTTTGCTCATTCCTTCTCGCGGACAACATCTGAGGTCCTTCGAGGCTGGATATCTGCAGCCGGCCCCGGCACGAAGCGGGCGGGCACACGAGGATCACAGCGCATGCGAAGGGTTGCGGCGCACGAGGCACCGACGCCCAAGGTTACGCGAACGGGGCAGTGCGAGCAAACCCCACGCCCTGTGATGTGGGCCTCTGACTGTGAGGTTCACCGCTCCGGGCCCACCGGGCACCAGCACACGGGGCAGCGCCACGCAATGGGCTGGTCTGCCCTTTGCTGTGGGGCCGGTTCGGCACTGCCGGGCGCTAATCTTGGCGGGCGATGCCTGACTCAACGATGGATCCGCTGCGCCCTCCGGTGCTGCCGGCTCACTACCCGCGCACGACGACGCAACTGCTGTTGGCACTTCCCGGTGACCCCTTCGTGCACGCCCGGGAGCGGGTGGCACGGGCCTGGCAGGCCCTGTCCGAACTGATCGAGTTCCTCCCGGCCGAGCAGGGCAGACTCCGCGAGGAGTTCACCAATCTGAGGCGGCAGCTCGAGCAGTTCGAGATCCACGCCCGGAACTGGCGCATCGACGGGGACCAGTTGCGTACCGTGCGCCGCCACCCGCCGCCCCCCTGGGGTGAGGAACGGGTGCGGGGCGGAGCGCCGGTAGCATCCGAGCCGGCGCCGCACCATCACCAGGACGAGCCGGTGTTCGGTTTCGCCGCCACCCTGGTGACGGTGCGCGATCACCTGGCGGTCACCGCTGGGGCGCTGACCGGCACCAAGGTCGGAGCGATGGGCACCCTGCACGCGCTGTACCTGGCCGGCCGCGTCGTGTACGGCGCCGACGCCGCCTTCCATCTTGCCGCGATGTTCACCGCGGCCGTGTGGGACTTCGAGCGTCCGGGGATGCCACCGCTGCCCTCGGCTGCGGGCCGGATCGAGTTGCGCTCCTCGCCGCGGGCGATCCCGCAGACCCGCTGGGCCCGCTACGCCCGGTTGATGTTCCTGCAGAACCGGGTGGAACTGACCACTGACGCCGGTCACGAGGTGATCGGCGGGTCCGAACCGATCGCCTTCCTCATGCACGTGGCGCCACCGACGCCGGGCACCGCCGAGTTCCTGGCCGATCCGGCCCAGAGGTATCTGCCGGTCGACCGGTTCGAGGACCTGGGGATGATCCACTTCTGTAGCGCGGACGGCTACTCCCTGGGTGCGGTGGCTGTGGCGGATTGGCTGGCCCAGCCCGGCGTGGTGGTCGGCCAACCCGAATGGACGTCCCTGGCCCCGGTTGAGTTGTCGGTGCACTCCCAGGTGGTCTGGGCACTGGAGGCCGGCGGGTTCGTGGCCGGTGCTGCGGTGCTCAGGGCACCGATGCGTCGGGGCGTAACCCATCCCCCGCTCCACCCCAGTATCGCCGCACGCTCGCGCCGCTCACGGGCTGCTGCCAACGCTGCCGACGCCCCTGGGTCCGGCCCCACCGGGCCAGACCCGCACCCAGGGGTGCACCTGCTGCGTCCTGCCCCGCACCTGCAGCCCTACCTGGGGCAGGCTGCGAGCCGGAAGCAGGCCGCCCGGCGCCGCACGCGGAACCGGCTCGAGGTCGGGCCCGCCTCGCCGTTGCAGCCGTGGCTGCAGTATCTGGCCGCACCGGCGATCGTGATCGCCGGCCTGGGCTTGGCGTTGTCCGACTCGGCCGGTTGGGTGGTGACCATCAGCATGCTGGTCGCCATGCTGGCGGTGATCGAACCGTGGGCGTGGTGGGCCGGCCAGTGGCTGTTGGACCGCGACTGGCGACGGATGGTCGCGGTGTACAGGCCGGGTGGCTCCCCCGAGGCGACCAGGCAGTTCGCCCAGCGGGCAGAGTTGCGCTTCGACGGCGCGAACATCGGAGTGCGCGGAGCCGGTGGGCATGAGGCGTGGCTCGCCGCCGGTTCCGATCAGGACCTCGGCGTGGTCACGTTGGTGCGCCTCACACACGAAGGTCACACATGGGCTTTCGCCTTCGCCGATCGCTTGGAGCGGTGGCGCCTGGTGCTCCCCGCACCCGAGTGGGCCCCCGGCGGGGACGTGGAAGGCCTGGCAGCGTTCGCACGGCGCGCCGGGCTGGACCTGGCCGATGCGCACACACCACCGCGCCGGCTGGGCGAACCCACGTTCAGCGGTAGGGGTGCCGACTCCGTGCGCCGGTCCAGGGGCCCCTACACCCGGGCGATGCTGTGGCCGATGTGGTGGGCGCTGGGGGTCTTCCTGGTCACCATCGCCGCTTCCGGTTCCACGCACCAGGTGTTCCTGCTGACCGTGGCGCTACTGGCCGGTGGCCCGGTGGTGGTCCGTCGCGTGGCGCGCACCTGGTTACAGGGTCGATCCCGTGGGAGCGCGCCGGGGCGCATGAAGACGACGAACGGCTCGAGAGGCCGGTAACCCAGCCAGTCCGGACCCGATGGCGTGGGTCAGTCCCGGGCGATGGTCGTCATCGGCCGGGACTGCCCGGGTTCACACAGCCAGGCTGGTTCAGGTGCTCGGCGTCGGGTGAGCAGCCTCAGGCTCTGCGGCCGGTACCTCCGGTACCTGCGCTCCGTCCGACTCACTACCGCCGGCGGCCTGCTCACCCTTGTCCGCCTCGTCAGCGGAACCGCCGGGCTCGGCCGCGACGGACTCGGCGGTCGCTGCGGGCTGGCCAACCTCAGTGGGCTGGTCAGCCTCGTCGGGCTGGTCAACCTCAGTGGGCTGGTCAGCCTCGTCCGGTTGACCCGGTTCACCCGCGTGGCCCGCCTCGTCAGACCCACCCGACTCATCCGCTATGTCGGACGTCTCAGCCTTCTCGGACCCGTCATCGTCGGACTTCGCGGACTGGTCGGACTTGTGGTCATCGTCCTCAGCGGACTCGTCGGACTTGTCGTCGACGGACTCCGCGGACGCGCCGGCCTCATCGGTTCTCCCGGTCTCGGCCTCCTTGGCGTCCTGCTCGGCGTGAGCGGTCGCTGCTGCAGCGGCGATATTGGCCAGCGCAGCGCGCACCTGAGCCCGCTGCTGCTCGTCCGGAGCGGAATCCCCGCGGCCGCTCTTGCCCTTTCCGCCCCGCCGGGAACGCTCGTCGGGGTCCACGGGGTCAGCGTGTATCTGGTACCCGCGACCGTTGCAGTGCTCACAACTGTCGCTGAACGCCTCCAGCAGCCCCTGGCCGATCCGTTTGCGGGTCATCTGCACCAGGCCGAGCGAGGTCACCTCGGCCACCTGGTGTCGGGTGCGATCCCGACCCAGGCACTCCACCAGCCGGCGCAGCACCAGGTCCCGGTTGGCCTCGAGCACCATGTCGATGAAGTCGATCACGATGATCCCGCCGATATCGCGCAGCCGCAGTTGGCGCACGATCTCCTCGGCGGCCTCGAGGTTGTTGCGGGTGACCGTTTCCTCCAGGGTCCCGCCAGTACCGGTGAACTTGCCGGTGTTGACGTCCACCACGGTCATCGCCTCGGTGTCATCGATCACGAGGGAACCGCCCGAAGGCAACCAGACCTTGCGATCCAGGGCCTTGGCGATCTGCTCATCGATCCGTAACTCGGCGAACAAGTCCTTGTTGTCGGTCCAGTGGTAGACCCGCTTGCTCAGGTCCGGAGCCACCGCCTGGACATACTCCGAGATCGTCTTCCAGGCCTCATCACCAGAAATGGTCAGGGAGTTGAAGTCCTCGTTGAAGACATCGCGCACCACCCGCAGCGACAACTCGGGTTCACCCTTGAGCAAGGTCGGGGCGGTGAGCGACTTACGGGCGACCTTCTTCTCGATGTCGGCCCACTGCTTGCCCAGCCGTTCCACGTCCCGGCGCAACTCTTCCTCGCTGGCCCCCTCGGCCGCGGTGCGCACGATCACGCCCTGATCGTCCGGGACGATCTCCTTGAGCAGCTTCTTCAACCGGTTCCGCTCGGTGTCGGGAAGTTTCCGGGAGATCCCGGTCATCGCACCGGAGGGCACGAGCACCAGGTACCGGCCGGCCAGGGTGATCTGGGAGGTCAGCCGGGCGCCCTTGTGACCGACGGGGTCCTTAGTGACCTGCACCAGCACGCTGTCACCGGAGGAGAGCGCCTGTTCGATCCGGCGGGGCTGCCCTTCCAGACCTGCGGCGTCCCAGTTCACCTCACCGGCATAGAGCACGGCGTTACGGCCCTTGCCGATGTCGATGAAGGCGGCCTCCATCGAGGGCAGCACGTTCTGCACGCGGCCCAGATAGACGTTGCCGACCAGGGACACCTGCGTCTTGCGAGCGACGTAGTGCTCCACGAGCACCTCGTCCTCGAGCACCGCGACCTGAGTGCGCCCATCACGTTCGCGCACCACCATGTCCCGCTTGACCGACTCCCGGCGGGCCAGGAACTCGGCCTCGGTGATGATCGACCGGCGGCGCTGGGAATCCCTGCCGTCACGTCGACGCTGTCGCTTGGCCTCCAACCGGGTGGAGCCCTTCAGCGCGGTCACCTCATCGCGGCCGGAGTCATCCGAACCCGATCCGCGTGAGCCGCGGCTGCGCCGGCGACGCCGGCGCGAGGACGACGAACCGGACTGCTCGCCTCCACCTCCGCCGCCGTTGCCGCCGTTGCCATTCCCCTTATCGGCGTTCCCGTCGGTGTCGTCACCGGCCTGGTCGGACCCGCTGTCCGACTTCGCGGACGCGGCGTCCGACTTGCCCTGACCCTTCGATCGGCGGCCCGAATCCTTCGGGCCGCCGTCGGAAGCGGCGGAATCGGCCGTCTCATCGTCTTCGGAGTCACCGGACTGGCTGTCCGAACCACCGGACTGGCCCCGCCGGCGGCCACGGCCACCGCGACGCCGGCGCCGGCGCTTGGAGCCTCCACCCTGCTGGTCCGAGTCGTCCCCGGACCCGTCCTGGTCCTCATCCGAGCCGTCCTGGCTGCCGGAGTCCTCAGCGGTGCCAGCGGCCGGCCCGTCCTGCCCGGCCCCCTTGGTGCCACCACCGGACTCAGTGCTGCCGGTGTCGCTGCGGCCACCGCCACGACGGCCGCGTCCGCGTCCCCCACCCCGGGAGCCCCGCTGGGCATTCTCGCCATCCTGGTCGTCCTGGTCATCGCCCTCGCTGCCATCGGCCGGTGCCGAGTCCGACTCATCGCTGATCAGCGGCGGTCCGGCAGGTGCGGCGGCTCGACGGCTGCGGCGTGCACGGGAGGGATCAGGCGGCTGGAACAGCAAGGCGGTCGCCGGCAGACGGGGCGAGTTCTCGTCGTCACTCGACCCGGCGCCCTCCGCCTCCGAGCCGGTCTGGTCGGCACCATCCGGTTGCTCGGGTTGGTCCGATCGCTCGGGCTGGTCTGCCTGCTCCGGGCGGTTCGCCTGCTTGGCCTGGGCCGTTTGCTCCGGCCCCGGGTCGCTGGTCGCCCGGCGCCGGACTTGCGGCGGCTCCTGCGCGAGCGGCTGGGCCGGTCATCCCGCTCAGGCAGGGTCACATCGACCGTGGCCGCGCTGGTCGTGGTCTCGGCCGGAGCCGCGTCCGGGTCCACACCCAGCGCAGCAAAGACATCGAACGCGCCGTCCCCGCGGTCGGTGTTCGCCTCGTTCTCCCCGTCGGTCGTCTCGGCCGCATTCTCGCCGTCGGTCGTCTCGGCCGCAGGGGCCTCCTCGCCGGCCTCCTCGCCGTCGGTATCCTCGGCGCTCTCGCCCCCGGGATCCCCGGCGTCGGCAGCGTCCGGCGCGGTCACCTCGACCGCGGCGGCCTTGTCGGCCTCGGGTGTTGCGCCGTCCTCCGCGGCGCCGGCAGCACCGGCTGCCTGCTCCCGCTCGGCCGCTTCGCGCTCCGCTGGTGTCATCACCGGCCTGGTTGCCCGCCGCGGCCTGCGCCGGCCCGATGCGGCGGGCGTGGATTCTTCTTCGTTGGTGGTCTCGTTACTGGTGGGCTGATCGCTCACGAGGTACGCTCCGGCCCGGCGCCGCCACCCATATCTGGCGTTCCGGGCTGCTCGGTGGTACCGGCCGGAGCCGGTACCGGGTAGGAAAAAGTCTGTCGGTTCGAGAAGTTTCGCGATCTCTCGCGGGGAACTCTCGCGGCGCCATCTTCCGTGCCATGTGGGCCGGTGCCGGGTGGTCGGTCCGGGTCCCTGCGCCTGGCCGGTCTGGCGGCGCATGAAGACTCGAACCCCAACTACCTATGCCGATGTCGTCGGGTCCTGCGGCTGGTATGGGTTCCACCCGCAGTACCACGGCGAGTATCGCACACAACCTCTCGATGGTGGGCCATACCGGGCGCTGCGTCCGAACCATCACACGTACGGCACCGGCTTCGCGCCGCGCCGGTCGCGGCCGGTAGCCGGCGTTTCCCGAGGACGCCACATGCCGGCGCCGCGTACGTTGTGAGCCATGGAACCGATCCTGCGGGCAGTCCTGTCGCTGACCTCCCACCTCGAACTCGATCAGGTGCTGCAGGAACTGGTCGACACCGCCGCACAGATCACCGGAGCCCGCTACGCCGCCATCGGTGTACTGGACTCGGCCGGCGTGAACGAGACGTTCATCTACACCGGCATGCCTCGGTCCTTCACCGACACCCACGACCCACCCCGGGGCCACGGCGTCCTCGGTGCCATCCCCGCCGAGGGTGCGCTGATCCTGGACGACCTCACCACCCATGAGGCATTCGGGGGGTTCCCGGCGGACCATCCGCCGATGCGCTCCTTTCTGGGCCTGCCCCTGCTGATCGGTGGCCAGGTGTACGGGCGCATCTACCTGTCGGAGAAGCCCGGCGGTTTCAGCCAGGGGGACGCCGATCAGGTCAAGGTGCTGGCCGCCGGCGCGGCGATCGCGGTGCAGAACGCCCGGCTCTACTCCGACATCCGGACCCGGGAGCGGTGGGTGGCGGCCGGGCAGGAGATCACCACCGCGATGCTGCAGGGCATCGATGTGGAGGAGGCCCTGGAGATGATCGCGCAGCGGGCCCGCACGATCGCCAGGGCTGATACCGCCGTGCTGGTGCTACCGGGTCTGTCCAAGGACTGGGTTATCGAGATCGTCGACGGCGACCTCCACGGTGACCTGCTCGGGGCGACCATGCCCGCGAACGGTCGCGCGGTCCAGGTGATCGAGAGCGGCAGCGGGATGATCGTGGACTCCTTCGCCCGGGCCGAGGTGGTGCGCCTGGCGCAGTTCAGCCGGTACGGGCCCTCGCTGTACGCCCCGCTGACCGGTGGCCAGGCGGTGATGGGCGTGATCGTGCTGCTGCGCCGCAAGAGCGCGCCGGAGTTCACCGACACCGATCTGGCCATCGCCGAGTCCTTCGCCCGGCAGGCTGCCCTGACGTTGGAACTGGCCGAGGCGCGCGACGCCCAGGACCGTGCCTCGGTGCTGGACGAGCGCGCCCGGATCTCCCGTGATCTGCACGATCTGGCCATCCAGCAGTTGTTCGCATCCGGGCTGCAGTTGACCCAGGCGCGGGAGCAGATCCCCGCGGATGAGCCGCGGCTGCTCGAAGTCCTCGATGAGGCGCTGACGGGGGTGGATGAATCGGTGCGCCAGATCCGCTCGATCGTGCACGCGTTGCGCTCACCGGACGAGCGGGCCGGGCTGGTGGACCGGTTGGAGCGGGAGGTCTCCCTGGCCCGTACCGGGCTGGGCTTCGCCCCCTCCCTGATCCTGGAGCGCGAGCCGAAGGATGCGCCGCTGGCCTCGGATGAGGTGGATGCGCGCATCGAGGACGATCTGGCCGATGATGTGGTCGCGGTGGTCCGGGAGGGGCTGGCCAATGCGGCCCGGCACGCGCGCGCGTCCTCGCTGCACGTGCGGCTGCGGTTGAGCACGGAGGAGCTGCAGGTGCAGATCCAGGATGACGGCGTGGGGCTGAGGGCCACCTCGGTGCGCTCCTCGGGCTTGGCGAACCTCGGGCAGCCGCCCGCCAGCACGGTGGGACCTTCACCTGGGACAACAGCGGCGACGGCGGGCTGTGCCTGAGTTGGACGGTACCGCTGCGTCGAGCGCAGTCGGGTCCGTGAACTCCGTCCGGTCCGGGCGGTTCACCCGCTCTGGTTCGTGACGCGCTCGTCCGGGTAGGCGCTGACGCGGCCGTCGGAGATGGTGTCGATCACGACGTCCTGGGTCGGCAGCAGACCAGGCTCAGGCAGCCGGTCGGCGGCAACGGCGAGCACCATGCGGTACGGGTTGTAGTCATCGGTGCACGCGTCCTGCGGAACATACTCGCCCCGTTCGATCGCGACCGCCGCACCGTCACTTTCGATTCCGGCCAGCCAACTCGGACAACTGCCGGACTGGCCCGAGTGCCACACCACCAGCACCTGAGCAGAGAAGTCGACACCGTCCAATGAGCCGTAGCGCCCCGGCTCCCCCTCCGCGCTGTCGCCCTCCCCGAGATCCTCCGGCACGTTCTCCCGCCACGCCTGCTCGGCGGTGTCGCGGTCGTAGGCAACCTCCACGAGCCCGAAGGGCACGTCGGGGTGAAACGGCTCGACGCGCCATCCTTCGACCTTCGCCAACGGCTGCACGCCGGGTGCGTACCCGGGCACTGCACCGGAACAGCCGGCCAGCACCCCCATCGCCACCAGCAGGAACACTGCCCGAAGCATCGCCCGCACCATGACCGTTCCCTCCAGTTCGGCTCGTGCCGGCTCTATGTCGCACCGACCCGCGGTGTTGCGCAGCCGTGGATCGGCGTCGCACCGACCTCGGTCGCTCGGCCAGCAGCCCGTGGGTCAGCCACGCCCACCCAGCCGGCGCATGAACAGCGCCGTGCCCAGCGCGATGTGCTCGATCTCCCCGGGGTGCACGCTCTCGTCGGGGGCGTGCATCCGTGACTCCGGTTCGGACAGGCCGAGCATGACGATCGCGGCCTGCGGGTGCGCCTCGGCCAGCGCTGCGGTCAACGGGATGGCTCCGCCCTGACCGTTCGTCACCGTGGCCCGGCCGTAGGACTGGGCCAGCGCGTTGCTGAGTTCGGCGAAGGCAGGGGTGTCGGTGCGCGCGGCGAAGGGCCGGCCGCGTCCGGTCACCTCCACCGCCACCTCGACACCCCACGGGGCGTGCGACCGAAGGTGCTCCACCAGGGCGGTCTCGGCCTCGGCCAGATCGACCGAGGGCGGGATACGCAGGTTCACCCGGGCCGCGGCTCGGGGCTGGATCGCCGCCACCGCACCCTCCACCGCCGGAGCGTCGATACCCAGCACGGTCGCGGCCGGCCGCGCCCAGATCTGGTCCGCCACGGTGCCCGAACCGATCACCTGGGCCCCGTCCACCAATCCGGCGTCGCGGGCGAACTGCTCGGTGTCATACCCCATCCCGTCCCAGGTGCCGGTGGCCGGCAGCCCATCGATCACGGTGTCACCGTCGGCGTTGCGCAGGCTGGCCAGGATGGCGATCAGCGCCGCCAGGGCGTCGGGGGCGCTCCACCGAAGGCACCCGAGTGCAGGGATGTGCTCAGGGACTGCACCCGCACCGTCGCATCGACCACACCACGCAGCGCGACGGTGAGGGTCGGCACCCCCACCGCGGCGTTCCCGGTGTCCTGGATCAGGATCACGTCGGCAGCGAAGCTGTCGGGATCGGCCAGGACGAGTTGTTCCAGCCCGCCGGTGCCCTGCTCCTCCGACCCCTCCACCACAACGGTCAGGGAGACCGGATAGTCGCCGTCGGCCCGCAACGCCCGCAGGGCGGTCAGGTGGGTGATCACCGATCCCTTGCAGTCCGCGGCCCCCCGACCGTAGTAGCGCCCCTCCCGCTCGGTCAGCGTCCAGGGATCGCCAGTCCACTGGGCAGGGGTGGCGGGCTGGACGTCGTAGTGGGCGTACAGCAGCACCCGGGGGGCTCCCGGTGGCCCCTGGTAGTGCCCGATCACCGCATCGCTGCCGTCAGGGGTGGGCACCAGGTCCGCGGTCAGACCCTCGTCGATGAGGGCTCGGCGCACCCAGTGCGCTGCTGCGATGCACTGAGCCGGGTCCTCCACCTCGGCGTCGGCGACGGAGCGGAAGGCGACCAGGTCACCCAGGTCCGCCAGCGCTCGGGGCATCAGGCCCGCAACGCGCTCGCGCAGCGCGGCGTCGGCCGGAGAGTCTGGTGGGATGGAACCTGGGGCGCCGGTGTGCTCGGAGGAGGTCATGGCTCCATCCTTGCAGCCCCGGGGCTGTGGTGGCCCGGGAGGGGCAGGGTCTCCTCAGGGGTGCCGGCCGGGCTGAGCCGCGCTCTCCTGGGCGCCCCGCCACCCGGATGAGCGTTGCCCGGCCACCCATGCGGCCACCTGCGTCCGGCGCTGCAGGCCCATCTTCGCCAGCACCGCGGTGACGTGGTTCTTCACGGTCTTCTCCGCCACCCCGAGGACCTCGGCGATCTGCCGGTTGGCCAGCCCCTCACCGATGAGTTCGACGATCCGCAGTTCGGAGGCGGTCAGATCCGCTGTCGGGTCCTCGACGTGGGCCTTGCGGCGCGTCACGGTGCGTTCATCGAGCAGGGTTCGACCGGCCGCGACCGAGCGGATCACGTCGGCGATCTCGGCCCCGCGGACGGTCTTGAGCACGAACGCCTTGGCGCCGGCCGCCAGGGAGGCGGCCACCGCGTCGTCGTCGTCGAACGAGGTCAGCACGATGCACCCGGCCTCGGGCACATGCCGGCCGGCGGCGTTGATGATCTCGATCCCGGTACCATCGGGCAGTTGCAGGTCCACCAGCAGCACATCCGGACGCACCAGCACGAGCCGGCGCGTCGCCTCGGCCACCGAACTGGCCTCGGCCACCACCTCCAGGCCCTCGGCTCGCTGGACCACCTCGAGCAGGCCACGACGGACCACCTCGTGATCGTCGATGATCATGACGCGGATGTCCTCGGTCATGCGGATGCCTTGCTCATGCCGGTCACTCTACTGGGGCGCTGCCGGCGCCCGCTGGCGGTTGGAACGGTTCCGCGGTGGAGGCCCGGACCTGAAGTTCCACCGCTTCCACCGACTGGACCGGACTGGGCCGGAACCGGCGGGCCGGGGCGTGCGTGGCCAGCAGGAGGTCCACGGCCCGGGCTCCCATCCGCTTCGCCGGCACCGCCACGGTGGTCAGCGCCGGAGCCAGCAGGGCGGCCACCTGCACGTCGTCGAACCCGACCACCGAGATCTGCTCCGGCACGGCCACGCGGCGAGCGGCGAAGCGGCCCAGCATGCCGATGGCGAGTTGGTCGTTGAAGGCCAGCACCGCGCTGACCCCCGTGGCGATCGCCTCATCCGCCGCGGTGACACCCCCGGCCTGCCCGGGCCGAAAGGCCCCCAGGTCCACGATCTGCACACCTTGGGAATCGGCTCGGTAGGCGGCGCGGCGCCGCGCATCCGACCAGGAGGTACCGGGCCCGCCGGCATAGCCGATCCGGCGGTGGCCGAGGTTGCGCAGGTGTCGGATCGATTGGGCGATCCCGCTGGCGTTGTCCGGCACCACACTGGCGATGCCGTCCCGGACCACGTGGCCGTCCCCGGCGCCCGCCGCCCCGGCGCCGGGCCGGGCCGGAACCTGCCGGTTGATCAGCACCAGGTCCGCCCGGGTGGACAACTCGAGCAGGTCCTCATCGGGCACCCGGGGGGAGGCGAGGATCAGCCGATCGATCCCGGCCGCCAACTGTTCCAGGACCGCTCGCTCGGTCTCGACGTCCTCATCGGTGTCGGCCACCACCGCGGTGAAGCCCGCGGCCCGCACCCGCTGCTGCACACCCTTGGTCACCGAGGAGTAGAAGGAGTTCTCCAGGTCCGGTAGCACCAGACCGACCGAGTAGCCCCGGCCGGTGACCAGCTGCCGGGCGGCACGGTTGGGCACGTAGCCGAGCTCCCGGGCGGCCCGGGCCACCCGGGCCCGGGTGGCGGCGGCCACGCCGGGTGATCCGGCCAGCGCCCGCGAGACGGTGGCGGTTGAGACCCCGCTGGTGCGGGCCACGTCATGAATGGTCGTGCTCATGCCCCACCTTCCCGCCGCGTGCGTGGCAGACTTACGCCCCGCTCACTTCGCTGCGGGCGACCACACCCCGAGAGGACGGGGCGGATCGACCACAACGCTGCGGACGGTCGAGGCTGCAAACGTTTCCGGTCACTCTTGTAGCCCTTATCCTGTCCGTGCTAGCGTTCCCCGTCAAGGCTTGCTGTAAACGTTTGCGATCAGGAGATGCCGATGTCCACTGAACTTCTCGAGCAACTGGGCGCCGCGCGGCTGGTGCCCGTGGTGGTGCTCGACGACGCCCGCTCCGCCGATCCCCTGGCCCAGGCCCTGGTCGCCGGTGGCCTCCCGGTGGCGGAGGTGACCTTCCGCACCAGCGCCGCGGCCGAGGCGATCAAGGCCTTCGCCGCCCGCGGTGACGTGCTGGTCGGGGCGGGCACCGTCCTCACCCCGGAACAGGTGGACGCCGCCGTGGACGCGGGGGCGCGGTACATCGTCTCCCCCGGCTTCCACGCTCCCGTGGTGGCCCGGGCCCAGGAGCGCGGCGTGCTGCCGCTACCCGGCGCCGTGACCGCCTCCGAGGTCCAGGCCGCGCTCGCGGCCGGCCTGGAGGTGGTGAAGTTCTTCCCCGCCGAGACCTCCGGGGGCGCCAAGGCGATCAAGGCCCTGTCCGCCCCGTTCGGCGGGCTGCGGTTCGTGCCCACCGGCGGGATAGGCCCGTCCAACCTCGCCGAGTACCTGGACCTGCCGAGCGTGCTGGCCGTGGGCGGATCCTGGATGGTGCCGCGGGACAAGGTCGCTGCAGGCGCGTTCGACGAGATCAGCGGCCTGACCGCCGAGGCCGTGCGCCTGGCCGCCCGCTGACCTGGCGCCGGCTGGCCTTGGGCCCGCCGGCGACGCGCCGGGCGGCGCCACAGCCCCCGGACGGTCCCCCACGGCCACCCCATGGTTGTGCCACCACCACCCAACCTTCCGGCCTGACCACCGGCCGATCCGAACCACATCCCCGATCTCGAAGGAGCAGCCACGATGGCTCTGAACATCCGCCCCGCTGAGGAAACCCGCTACGACGTGCTGTCCCTGGGCGAGGTGATGCTGCGGCTGGACCCCGGCGATGGACGCATCCGCACCACGCGGCAGTTCCGGGTCTGGGAAGGTGGTGGCGAGTACAACGTGGCCCGGGGCCTGCGCCGCGCCTTCGGCCTGCGTGCCGCCGTGGTGACGGCCTTGGTGGACAACGAGGTGGGCCGCCTGGTGGAGGACTTCATCCTCACCGGTGGGGTGGACCCCTCCTTCATCAAGTGGACCCCCTTCGACGGTCTGGGCCGCGAGGCCCGCAACGGGCTGAACTTCACCGAGCGCGGTTTCGGCGTGCGCGGGGCGGTCGGTGTCTCAGACCGCGGGCACACCGCCGCCAGCCGGCTCGCACCCGGCGATGTGGACTGGGACCACATCTTCGGCGACCTGGGCGTGCGCTGGTTGCACACCGGCGGGATCTTCGCCGCACTGAGCGAGACCACCGCCGAGGTCGTGGTCGAGGCCGTGACCGCGGCGAAGAAGCACGGCACGATCGTCTCCTACGACCTGAACTACCGCCCGAGCCTGTGGAAGTCGATCGGCGGGGTGGACAAGGCCCGGGAGGTCAACTCCCGGATCGCCCCGCACATCGACGTGATGATCGGTAACGAGGAGGACTTCACCGCCTCCCTCGGGTTCGAGGTGGAGGGCGTGGACGAGAATCTCGCCGACCTGGACATCTCCAGTTTCAAGTCCATGATCGCCACCGCCTCGAAGACGTTCCCGAACTTCCAGGTGATCGGCAACACGCTGCGCACCGTGCACACCGCCTCGGACAACGACTGGGGCGCGATCGCCTGGTCCGCCGACGAGGGCTTCGCCGAGGCGACCCACCGCAAGAACATGGAGATCATGGACCGTGTGGGCGGCGGCGACTCCTTCGCCTCCGGCCTCATCTACGGCCTGATCACAGGTGAGCCGCTGGCCACCGCGGTGGAGTACGGCGCCGCCCACGGCCTGCTGGCGATGACCACCCCGGGTGACACCTCCATGGTCACCAAGGACCAGGTGGTCAAACTCGCCGGTGGGGGCAGCGCCCGCGTGGACCGCTGATCACCGCCGTGCCGCACCGGGTCGCGCTGCGTCGTCGTCGGCCCTGACGAAGGGCCCGACGACGACGGTGCGCACCTGAGGCATCTGCGCCCACCGCGGCGCGGGCGCGGCGCCGCACCGACCCACGGCGCACGCAGCGGTTAAGGTTGCGCCGTGTCCCTCCTTCGTAGCGTCTACACCGTGATCCGCGGTGGTCTGATCGGCACCGCGGAAGTGATGCCCGGGGTCAGCGGCGGCACGATCGCCCTGGTCACCGGGGTGTACGAGACGATCATCACCTCCGCCGGCCACTTCCTCAGCGGCGTCAAGGCCCTGATCACCGACCGCGCCCGCGCCCGGATGGAGTTCGGACGGGTGAACTGGAAGGTGATCCTGGCGCTGCTGGCCGGGATGGTACCGGCGGTGCTGCTGGGCGCGCGGTTCCTGGCTCCACTGGTCGAGGACCACCCGATCCCGATGCTGGCGCTGTTCATGGGCATGACGGCCACCGCGATCATCGTGCCGATCACCATGAAGGGCACCCGCTGGTCCGCCGGCCAGGTGCTCCTGGGCGTCGCGGTGGCCGTCGGTGTGTTCTTCCTGGTGGGCCTGCCACCAGGGAACCTCGATCCGGTCGCGCCACTGATCTTCGCCGCCGCCGCGGTGGCGGTGTGCGCCCTGGTACTGCCCGGCACCTCCGGGGCATTCATCCTGCTCACCCTCGGCCTGTACGAGCCGACCCTGGAGGCGCTGAACTCCCGGGACCTGACCTACCTGGGCATCTTCGTGGCCGGCCTGATCACGGGTCTCGCACTGTTCGTCAAGGGCCTGCAATGGTTGCTGGCGCACCGGCGTGAGGTCACGCTCGTGGTACTCACCGGCGTGGTGGCCGGGGCGCTGCGGGCGCTGTGGCCCTGGCAGGGCGACGGGCGCGAGCTGCTCGCACCGGATGAGCAGGTGGGCCTGGCGGTGGCCGTCTTCCTGCTCGGTTCGGCCCTGGTGCTGGGCCTGTTCCTGCTCGGGCGCAAGGTGGACCGTGAGCACACGGCGCTGTCCCGGGTTCACCCGGACGAGGAGGACGTGCGCTCGGACCCGCATACCTGACACCGGCGCACGGTCAGGGGACTCGGTGCCGCCCGGGGGGCGTTAACAGCCGCGGCGAAAGCCTCCCAGCCCGGCTCAGAGCCGGCGCGGGCGGCGCTGACACCGGGGGCAGAAGTAGGACGACCGGTTCATGAACGACTCCCGCACGATGATGGCCCCGCATCGCGGGCACGGCTGCCCCGCCCTTCCGTACACCGCGAGGGCCCGGTCGAAGTAGCCGGCCGTCCCGTCGACGTTGACGTACAGCGCATCGAAACTCGTGCCGCCTGCCACCAGCGCCTCCTGCATCACCTCGGTGGCGGCGTCGAGCAGTTCATCGACGACGGCTGGGCGCAGCCGGTCGGTGCGGCGCTGATAGTGCAGCCGCGCCCGCCACAGTGCCTCGTCGGCGTAGATATTGCCGATACCGGAGGTCAGTTCCTGATCCAGCAGGGCCCGTTTGAGGTCCCGTCGGCCCAACCGCAGGCGACGGTTCAAGCCCGCTCGCCCGGGCATGCCCGGGGCCAGCAGCGGATCGAGCAGGTCCCGCCCGATGTGTTCCACCGACCGTGGCAGCATCGAACCGGCCCCGGCGGCCTGTCCGTCGCTGGGCACGCCCGGGTCCGGGGTGATCGGGTCGGCTGCGGACCGGACGGACTGCTCGGGGCCCGGAGCCGGACCGGCGAAACCTCCCGGGCCCCCGTCGCGGGTGGGGACCAGATCATCCACGGAGAGGTAGCCGAAGGTGCGCTGGTCCACGAACCAGACCTCGCCGTCGTCGTGCATCGATATCCGGATCCGCAGGTGCGGGTGCTCCCCGCCGGGCGCCGAGCGCACCAGCAGTTGCCCGCTCATACCCAGGTGGGCCAGCAGCGCGTAATCCTCCCCGGCCCCGTCCGGGCCGCTGAGCAACAACCAGCAGAACTTGCCGCGACGCACCACCGCGGTGATGGTCCGCCCGATCAGCATCGACTCGAACTGGGCCGCTCCCCCCGCCTGGCGGCGCACGGCACGGTCCCGGTAGACCGTCACCGCGGTGATGGTGCGGCCCGGCACGTGCGCCGCCAGTCCCGCCCGAACGGTTTCCACCTCGGGGAGTTCAGGCACCGCGTGGTACCTCCGGGTGGGCCTGGTGGAGCGCGGCGTGCGCCCTCTCGGCGGCGTCCTGTTCGGCGACCTTCTTGGACCGGCCGTGACCCCGGCCCCACTCGGTCCCGTCCAGTAGCAACATCGCGGTGAAACTGCGGGCGTGGTCCGGGCCGGTGCCCTCGACCTCGTACCGGGGCGTGCCCAGGCCCAACCGGGCCGAGAGCTCCTGCACGGAGGTCTTCCAGTCCAGGCCCGCGCCCAGACCGGCAGCCTGCTCCAGGGACTCGCCCACCACCCGGTGCACCACCTCCCGGGTGGTCTCCAAACCGTGGGTGAGGTAGACGGCGCCGAAAACCGCCTCGATGGTGTCGGCCAGGATGGAGTCCTTGTCCCGCCCACCGGTAGCCAGTTCGCCCTTGCCGAGCAGCAGGTACTCCCCCAGGTTCAACGCCCGTGCGCTGCGGGCCAGGGCCCGCTGGGACACGGTTGCCGCACGCATCTTCGCCAAGCCGCCCTCGGGGACGGTTTCGTGGCTGCGGTAGAGGTACTCGGTCACGATCACCCCGAGCACGGCGTCGCCGAGGAACTCCAGGCGCTCATTGGTGGGGATGCCGCCGGCCTCATGGGCGAAGGAGCGGTGCGTGAGCGACAGGACCAACAACTCCGGTGAGATCTGCACGCCGAGGGCGTCCAACAGCACCGCAGCATCGCCGGGATCAGACACGAGGGGCATCCCCGCCGTCGGGCTCGTGGGCATCCTCGGGAGTACCGCCACCGGGACTGCGGTCCGCGGCACCTTCGTCATCCGCATCACGGTCCGGCTCGCCCTCCTGCTGCGGACCGGCCAGGGCAGCCAGGGCCGCCCACCGCGGATCGATCTTCTCGTGGGCGTGGCCGGGCTCGGCGTCCTCCATCCGGATCCCGCACTCGGGACAAAGTCCCGGGCAACCGGGATCGCACAGCGGCCGCAGTGGCAAGGAGGTGACCAGGGCATCGATGACCGTGCCCTCCAGGTCCACCGTGTCGGCGTGCACCTGGGGCACCGGCTCCTCGTCCGCGTCGTCCTCGGTCTTGACGTGCCGGGCGCCCATGTAGGCGAACAACTCGGTGATGTCCACTGCCAGGTCCGCGGTCACCGGACGCAAGCAGCGCACGCACTCCCCGCGGGCCTCGGCCCGGGCGAATCCGGTCACCAGCACGCCGTCCATCACCGACTCCAACCGCAGATCGAGTGCGATCGGGCTTTGGGCCGGAACCGAGATCACCTGGTTTCCCAGGTCGGTCTCGCTGCTGGCGGTCGCCTCAACCTCGATCATCGCCCCGGGTGAGCGGCGCAGTTCGTAGGTACTGATCACGAATGGGGAATCGGTCACTCTCGTCCTTCCTTGCCACCTGGCCCGGCACGGTGGGTACCCGCGCCGCTGTCACCCGGTCCGCGGGTGCGGGCGCGCTCCTCCAGGCGCGCCCTTCCGGCGCTGACCTGGGCGGCTACGGCATTCAGATCGATCTCGAACTGGGCCAGTTGGCGGTCACAGTAGTCATCGGCGTCCCGGGCGAGTCTCTCCGCGGTCACCTCGGCCTCGGCCACGATCCGTGCTGCCTTCGCCTCGGCCTCGGCCACCACGTGTTGCTCGGAGATCAACTCCTCGGCCCGGGTATGGGCGCGTTCCAGGATGTCCTCGGCCTGGCTGCGTGCCTCGGCGAGCACGGCGTCGGCGTCGGCCACCACCCGGTCGGCACGGGAGATCTGGCCGGGCAGTACCTCCTTGGCGGCCTCGATCAGTTCGGTCACCTGGGCGCGGTTGATGATCGCCGAGGCGGACATCGGCATGGACCGGGCGCTGGTGACGAGTTCATCCAGTTCGTCCAGGATCGCCACGAGGGACGAACCTGCATCGGATTCGCGTGTCATCGCCTGCCTTCCTTCGGTGGGCGGGTGCCCAGGGCCTGATAGACCGCATCAGCGGCCGTGGCCGGAACCAGATCGGTGATGTCGCCCCCGTAGCGGGCCACATCCTTGACCAATGAGGAGGAGATGTGGCTCAGGGAGGCATCCGGGATGACGAACACCGTCTCCACCCCCGCCAGGTGCCGGTTCATCGCGGCCATCGGGTGCTCGTCGTCGAAGTCGGCCCCGCCCCGAAGGCCCTTGACGATCACGTCCGCACCGTGTTCGCGGCACAGGTCCACCAGCAACCCGTCCATCCGCTCCACCCGCACACCCGCCAGATCGGCGACCGCGCCGGCGAACAGGTCCACGCGCTGCTCGGGGTCCAGGAGGGCGGACTTACCAGCGTTGATGCCCACGGCCACGATCACCTCATCGAACAGGCTCCGGGCCCGGTGCACCACATCCAGGTGCCCGAAAGTCACCGGGTCGAACGAACCGGGGCAGACGGCGATACGAGAACTCACGTCAATAACGTACATTCGAAAGCACCTCCCCCGCCCGATCCGGTACCGGTGCGCCGATCGCGGAGCCCGAGGTGGGGCTGGCCGCGGAGCCGAGGTGCACCGACCGGGTATGATGAAAGCGTTTTCGCACCCGTCCGGAGGCAGCCGTGCCGCATTCCCCGCTCCCCTTCTCCCAGACCGCGCTGCTGTTGGCCGATCAGGACCACGTGGCCGTGGCCACCAGGGAACTCAGCCCGGGCGCAGTCCTGGACCTGGCCGGCACCCCCCTCGCCGAACGCGGAACCCTGGAGGTGACCCAGGCGGTGCCGATGGGACACAAGCTCGCGGTCCGCGACGCCGTCCAGGGCGAGCAGGTCCGCAAGTACGGGCAGTCGATCGGGTTGGCGCTGAGCCCGATCGCTGCCGGTCAGCACGTGCACTCCCACAACCTGGGCATGGACCCCGCCGAGCGCGAGCACGAGTTCGGCACCGACCGGATCCGTCCGGAGGCGCCAGCGGACCTGCCCCGCACGTTCCTGGGCTACCACCGGCCCGACGGGCGCGTCGCCACCCGCAATTTCATCGGCGTCATCACCTCGGTGAACTGCTCGGTCTCGACCGCCAAGATGATCGCCGACCAGTTCCGCGGCATCGGTGCGCTCGACGGGTACGAGAACATCGACGGCGTCATGGCGATCACCCACCAGAGCGGGTGCGGGCTGGTTCCGGACTCCGAGGGCGGGCAGATGCTGCTGCGCACCCTGCGCGGGTATGCCAACCATCCCAACTTCGGTGGCCTGCTGGTGCTCGACTCGGCTGCGAGATGATCCCGGTGGAGTCCCTGGCCGGAAACCTGGGGCTACCCACCGGGACCTACGTGGAGACGATGACCATCCAGGACATGGGCGGGATCCGTGCCACCGTGCGTGCCGGGGTGGAACGGATCCGGCAGATGCTGCCCGAGGTGAACAAGGTGCAGCGCGAACCCGCGGACGTGTCCCGCCTGACCCTGGGTCTGAACTGTGGCGGCTCGGACGGCTACTCCGGCATCACCGCGAACCCCGCGCTGGGGCTGGCCTCGGACATGCTGGTGGCCGCCGGCGGCACCTCGGTGCTGGCCGAGACCCCGGAGGTCTACGGGGCCGAGCACCTGCTCACCCGACGGGCGGTCTCCCCGGAGGTGGGCACCAAACTCCTGGACCGGATCGAGTGGTGGAAGAACTACACCGCTGCCGGTGCGGGCACCCTGGACAACAACCCCTCGCCGGGCAACAAGGCCGGGGGGCTGACCACCATCCTGGAGAAGTCCCTCGGTGCGGTGGCCAAGGGGGGCTCAGCGGAGATGACGGCGGTCTACGAGTACGCCGAACCGATCACCGACACCGGATTCACGTTCATGGACACCCCCGGCTACGACCCGGTCTCGGTGACCGGGTTGGTGGCCGGCGGCGCCACCGTGGTGTGTTTCACCACCGGACGCGGCTCGGTGCTGGGCTGCAAACCCACGCCGTCGATCAAACTGGCCACGAACACCGCCATGTACGAGCGCATGCACGAGGACATGGACATCAACTGCGGCGGGATCGTCGACGGCACCACCACCCTGGAGCAGAAGGGCCGGGAGATCTACGAGCAGATCATCGCGGTGGCCTCCGGGCAGCGGACCGTCAGCGAGGAACTGGACCTGGGTCAGGACGAGTTCATCCCGTGGCACGTCGGCGCGGTCACCTGAGGCCGACGGCGCCCCGGGGCTACCCGGTCGTCCGGTCCAGCAGCCACGCCACCTCCCGGCGCAGCAGTTCGCGCCGGTCCGCTCCGGCGTAGGCCGCCTCGTCATGGCCGAGGGCGTCGTAGACCACCCGCACGCCCTCGTGGGTGTGCACCCACACCAGTGCGTGTTCGGCGTCGTCGTGCCGGTGGGTGATGAGCACCCGGGCGGTGGGGGCCACCCGCAGGAAGCTGTACCGCTCGTCGCGGATGCGCAGTTCGCTCAAGCCGGTGCTGATCGGATGATCGGCATCGACCACCTGCACCACGTCCTCGCCCAACGGCGGATGCATCGAGACGCCCGTCACCCAGGCCCCGCCGAGCAACTCCGACCAGCGAGCGGACTCATAGAAGGTGTTGGATCCGGTGTGCACCACCAGGGTGGGCCCGCCGGCTGCGGTGAAGTCGAGCACCGACCGGCGCAACGCGACCGGATCGGAGGCGGCGGCGTCGTCATCCGTGGTGGACCCGCCCCCCGCGTTCACCACCAGCAGGTCGACCCCGGCCAGGTCCACGTCCCCGGCGTCGCTGGGATGAATGTGCGCGGTGACGCCGTTCTCGGCCAGCAGCCGGGCCAGCGCGGCGGACGTCTGCTCGAACGGGTGCCACGGGTCGGCGTAGCGCCCGGCTCCGGAGATGATGACGGCGCGAGGAGAAGTCATGCCACGATCCTGCCAGATACGCCACGGCCCAGCGCGACCCGGGTCGGTCGGCACGAGTCCGGGGGCGCCGTGGGTCGGCGCGCCCCTGTTCGGGGAGCCCGGGTTCGGCGCTACCCTGGGTGGCGGTTCTTTGCCAGCGACGCCCTCGGCCCGTGCCCGGGCATCGTTCCCATCCAGTAAGGAAGAGATGCATCCCGCGTGACTGCTCACGCCACCGCAATCCGAGCCCAGACTCTGATCGTGGCCGGGAGACCCGTAGCCGACTACTGCGACGGCACCTCGATGGATCCCGACCACTCCCCCCGGCCTTACCTGCACCCGGTGCGCACTCTGGACGGGGTGGAGATGACCGAGGCCGAACCGGCCGATCACCCGCACCATTACGGGATGTCCAACGCGATCGCGGACGTGGACTCCAGCAACTACTGGGGCGGGCCCAGTTACGTGGAATCCCGCGGGTACCAGATGCTGCCCGACCAGGGTCGGCAGCAGGTCCTGCACACCCACGCCAGCACCACCACGATCGAGCAGCAGGTGCAGTGGCTGGATGCCGCGGGGACCCATCACCTCAGTGAGCAGCGGCATCTGCGCGCAGTGCATCTTCCCCAGGCCCAGGGTTGGGCGCTGCACTGGCATTCGGTGCTGCACGCCGACGCCACCGCGCTCGCACTGGGGTCGCCGGCCACCCGCGGGCGCATCGGAGCCGGGTACGGCGGGCTGTTCTGGCGGCTGTCGGACACCTCCTGGCCGACCACCGTCACCGTCGTCGACGGCGGTGGCACGAAGCGGGCGCTCGGCTCGCGCAGTCCGTGGCTACTGGTGCAGCAGGAGCGCGAACGAGGCACCGTGAGCCTGCTGCTGGTCCAACCGGCGCCGACGCTGCGGTGGTTCGTGCGCACGCAGGGGTACGTGGGCGCCGGGCCTGCCGTGACCTGGCGCGACCAGCGGCACCTCGGACTCGGGCAGCACTACCGGATGAGCCTGGCCGCGGTCCTCACGGACCGGGCCATCACCCCAGATGAGGCGGCCGTGCTGGCCGCCGACCAGACCAGCATCCTGCAGGAGGACATGTGACCAGATCCGTCGCCGTCGTCGGTGCCCGGGGGTACGGACGTCAGCACCTTCGAGCGCTCAGCGCCCTGAGCGCCCAGGGCCTCACCGAGGTCGTGGCCGTGGTGGACACCCACGGGACCGAGGGGCTGCCGGACATCCCGGACTCGGCGGTCTCCCTCACCTCCCTCGATGACCTGTTCGACCGGACCGTGCCGGACATCGTGGTGCTGGCCACCCCGATCCATACCCACGGTGCGCTGGCCGAGCAGGCGCTCCGCGCCGGATCGAACGTGCTGGTGGAGAAGCCCACCACCGCCACGTTGGCGGAGTTCCACGGTCTGGTCCAGGTCGCAGATGAGACCGGCCTGGCCTGCCAGGTGGGATTCCAGTCCTTCGGGTCGCACGCGCTGCCCGAGATCGCCCGGCGCATCACCTCCGGCGAGATCGGCGAACTGCGCGGCATCGGCGGGGTGGGGACCTGGCTGCGCAGCACCGACTACTACGCTCGCGCACCGTGGGCCGGCCGGCGCCGGATGGATGGCCGCGAGGTGGTCGACGGTGTGGTGACCAACCCGTTGGCGCACGCGGTGGCCACCGGGCTGCGGATCGCCGGGGCACTGCGCGCCGACCACGTCGACGAGGTGGTGACCGACCTGTTCCGCGCGCACCACATCGAGGCCGATGACACCTCCGCTGTGCGTGTGCGCACCGTCAACGGACTCAGCCTCAGTTTCGGGCTGGCCCTGACCGCACCCGGGCACTCCTCCCCGCGGGTGACCGTGTTCGGCAGCGAGGGGGAGCTCGACTTCTCCTACACCGACGACACGCTGACCGTGCGCAACGGTTTCGACCCGGTGGACCTGACCTTCGGACGCACCGGTTTGCTGCACAACCTCTGTGATCACCTCAACTCCGGGGTCCCGTTGCTCTCCGACGTGCGTGAGACCGGGGCCTTCATGCGAGTGCTCGAGGCCGTCCGCACCGCGCCGGACCCGACCCCGATCGCCCCGGAGCACGTGACCTGGTTGGACGACGAGCACGGGTACCACCCGGTGGTCACCGACATCGAGGACTGGTGCGAGCGCGTGGCGGTCCAGGGCCGCACGTTCACCGAGCTGGGCGCACCCTTCACCCAGCCGGCCACCACGTAGGCAGGGTCTGTCTCAGTCCGACCCGGTGTCGGCGAACCAGAGGACCGAGTCACCGTACCGGCGCACGTCCATAGGCGTCAGCGGCGGCGGCCAGTCCACGTCTGCCGCACGGGCCCCCCGCTCCAGCACCACCACCGCCCGGGCCGCCAACCAGTCCCGGGCGAGGGCCTCGAGCACGCCGTCCAGGTCCACCACGTCATAGGGCGGGTCGGCCAGCACCAGGTCGAATCCGGCCGCCGGTGCCGACCGGCCCAGGTACCGCTCGACCGGGACGGTGATCACCTGCACCCGATCGGCCACGCCCAGGGTTCGAGCATTGGCGTGGCAGACGGCCGCTGCCGGGCGTGCGGACTCCACCATCACCACCTCGCGTGCGCCACGGCTGAGCGCCTCCAGGCCCAGCGCACCGGAGCCGGCGTACAGGTCCAGGACCCGCGCGCCGTCCAGGGCGCCCAGATGCTCCAACCGGGAGAAGAGGGCTTCCCGGGCCCGGTCACTGGTGGGGCGGGTGCCCTGGGCGGGGACCCGTAACCGCCGCCCGCCGAACTCCCCTGCGATGATGCGCGACATCCTCAACCTCTCCGTTGCGCAGCCACGCCACCCTCGCCGCCGGGGCTCCGGTCCGGTGCGGGCAGGTAGCACGCGATCGACAGCGCCACCGCGGAGGTGGCCATCTGGATGAACAGCACCGTGGTGCCCGGACCGGTGGCCAGGGCCGCCACCAGCAGCGGGATCAGGCACAGCACCACCACATCGGGCCCCCGGGAGAACGCCGTGACCACGCCCGGGGCCATCGGGCCGGCCGGCCCGGGCACCAACGGCATCCCCCAGTCCGGAGGTTTGCGGTAGGCGGCCCGCAACACCCCTGCGGCCAGCGTGGGTGCGGCGACCAGGCCGAGCGGCACCCATTGCCAGTCCTCGTAGGCCAGCGCCCACCCGGTGGTCACCACCAGGCACCACAGCCCCAGGACCAGCACCGGCCAGACCACCCGGACCCGGCGCACCATCGCCGCACCGAGCGGATAGGTGCGGTCCAGCACCGGCGCCACCTCCGCCAGCCTGGCGCCCTCCCCGGTGGCGAGCGCGGCCAGGTACCCGGCGATCACGAAGGCCACCACCGCCAGCGCCAGCGGGGCTCCGGCCACCAGCGGTACCAAGGCGATCGCCACCGCGCCCGCCTGGATCAGATGCCGGGGGTTGCGCAGCATCGTGATCGCATCACCGGTGATGAGGGCCAGGACGGGCCCGCGCACCCAACCGAAGGAGGCCGACCTGCGCCGGGTCCGGGGCAGACCCGGCACCGACAGCGCCCGCCCCAGTTCCCTGGTGTCCAGGGAGAGCACCGACCCGGCGGCGGCCCCGGTCACGGCCCCGCGCTGGCGCAACTCACTGCCACCCACCTGGGACAACCGGCGCCAACACCACCACAGCAGCAGCACCGCGGCCACGCCGAGGATCGCGGTGGCCGGCGGCAGGGCCCCGACGAGGTTCAACGGTGGTGGCCGCAGCAGCGCCGCGACCAGCGCGAGCATCGGTCCGGCGGCCACCAGGGCATCACCGGTCACCACCAACGGGCGGACCCGCCGTGGGCGCTCGACACCCAGCCGGATCTGCCCGGCGACGCAGACCAGCACCGCCACGATGCCCGCGACCCCACCGGAGACCATGGACCAGACCACCGACCGGAACAGGTCCCCGGGGTCCGCGAGCACCCCGACGACGGCCCCCAGAGCCACTCCGAGGACCATGCCCGCCGCGGGCATGGCCAACAGCCGGGGGTGCAGCATCCCGGATCGGTCGGCGGGCATCGGCAGCCACCAGGTGGCGTGACCGGCCCCCATCGCCATCGGGCCCAACCGGGCGAACAGGCTGACCACGACGCCGGCGGCCAGCGTCGCCGCGGCCAGAGCCAACCAGCCCGGTTCGATCAGGGCTGGTGCCTGGCCGGTATCGGCCTCCATTCCGAGCGCCTGCACGGCACCGATCACCACCAGCCAGGCGATCGCCCCGGCTACCAGGACGGAGTAGACCTCTCCGACCAGTTCACTGATCCGGCCACCGCCGTGCGCCTCGGTGGCCTGACGGGTCAGCCGCCGAAGGTCGACGCCGGACAGCGCCTCCTGGGGCGGCGGTGGCCACTGCCCACCCTCGGGAGCCTCGGTCCCGTTACTCGCGGCGCCTCGGCTCACAGCGCCTCGATCGCCCGGGCACCGTCCTCCGGTGAGAGCCGGGTGACCCCGTCCTCGGTGAGCAGCACCGCCGCAGTAGCGGACCGGCGCACCAGGACCGGGTCATGGGTGGCCATCACCACGCCACCGCCGGCAGCCCGTTCGGCAACCAGGCGCTGCGCGAGGCGGTCCCGCATGCCCGAGTCCAGGCGCTGCTCCGGCTCGTCCAACAGGAGCAGTTTGCGCGGCCGCACGAACACCGCCGAGAGCAGCAGCCGGCGCCGCTGTCCCGAGGACAGCGCGGTGGGGATGGCGTGCTGACGGTCGGTGAGTCCGAACTCCTCGACCAGGTCGGTGACCAGGTCCGACACCCCTTTCACGCCGTGACCACGGGCGGTCAGCAGCAGGTGCTCGCGCACGGTCAGGGCTGGCAGGTAGGAGTCCTCATCGAGCAGCATCGCGGTGTAGGCCCGGAACCACGCGGCGCGTTCGTCCACCGGGCGCCCGAAGGTCTGCACCGACCCGGCCAGCGGGGGCAGCAGCCCGGCCACCGCCCGCAGGAAGGTGGACTTGCCGGTGCCGTTCGCGCCGATCACCGCCAGCACCTGGCCGGGGGCGACCGAGACCGAGACCGGTGGGCAGACCCGGCTGGCCAGGTCCGCTCCGTACCCCAGGGTGAGGCCCTTGGTCCGTACCAGGGGGGTGGGCTCAGGCACGGTCCAGGTACTCCTCGTGTTCGGGGTCGACCATCGTGGTGATCGCGGTCAGCAGTTCGGGATGATGCACCAGGTTAGGGTCTTGCTCGATCAGGGCCCGCGCGTCCTCGCGGGCCCGGGCGATGATGTCGCGGTCGGTGACCACCCGCAGCAGGCGCAGCGAGCGGGACCGGCCGGACTGGGCCGAGCCGAGCACATCACCCTCCTTGCGGGTCTTCAGGTCTTCCTCGGCCAGCACGAAACCGTCGTTGGTGCGTTCCAGGATCGCCAGGCGCTCGTGCGCCGGGCTGCCCGGTTCGGCCGCCGTGACCAGCAGGCACAACCCCGGCTCGCTGCCGCGTCCGACCCGGCCCCGCAACTGGTGCAACTGGGACAGCCCGAACCGCTCGGCGTCCAGGATCACCATCACGGTGGCCTCGGGCACGTCCACCCCGACCTCCACCACCGTGGTGGTGACCAACAAAGGGGCGCGCCCGTCGGCGAAGGAGGCCATCACGACATCCTTCTCCTCCGCCGGCAACCGGCCGTGCAGCATGCCCTGGGGGATATGGGCCAACAACTCGTGCCGGGCGAGCATCTGCGCCACGTCGGTGACGTTGCTCATCGGCGCCGGAGCACCTGAGGGCCCGCCGCCCGGGCCGGCTGCCCTCCCGGCCCGGGCGGAACGGGACGCGGCCGCGGCCGGGCCTGCGTCGTCGTCATCGACCAGGTCGGCGCTCTCCTCGGCGGTGCCCGAGGAGATCCTCGGAGCGACGACGTAGGCACGGTTGCCGCGGTCGATCTCCTCGGCGATCTTGGTCCAGGCCCGGGCGAGCCATCGCTCGTTGGCTGCCGGAACGATGTGGGTGGTGACCGGCGCCCGACCGGCGGGGATCTCGCGGAGTGTGGAGACCTCCACGTCGCCGAAGAACGTCATCGCGACCGACCGCGGGATAGGGGTGGCGGTCATGTACAGCTGGTGTGGCATCACGTTGCTCTTGGCCCGCAGGGCCTCGCGCTGCTGCACCCCGAAGCGGTGCTGCTCATCGATCACCGTCAAGCCCAGGTCGGCGAACTGGACCTGCTCCTGCAGGAGGGCGTGCGTGCCGATGACGATGCCGGCTGCCCCGGAGGCGATCTCGGCCAGGACCTGCCGGCGCCGAGCACCGGTGATCGACCCGGTCAACAGCACGATGCGGGTTCCGGCGTCGTCGCCGTCGAGCATCCCGGCGCGCCCCAGCGGGCCGAGCAGGTCGGCGATCGAGCGGGCGTGCTGCTGGGCGAGCACCTCGGTGGGTGCCAGCAGCGCGGCCTGCCCGCCGGACTCGACCACCTGCAGCATCGCCCGCACGGCCACGACCGTCTTGCCCGAGCCGACCTCGCCCTGCAGCAGCCGTTGCATGGGGTGAGGGTCGGCCAGGTCGGCGGCGATCTCGGCCGCGACCTCGCGCTGGCCCTGGGTCAGCTCGAACGGCAACGCCGCGTCGAGGGCCTCGACCAGGCCGCCGGAGCGGCCCGGGCGCGCCCGGGCATCGTAGGCGGCGATATCGGCGCGCCGGCGGGCCAGCGCCGTCTGCAGCAGGAATGCTTCCTCGAACCGGAAGCGGTGCTGGGCAGCCTCGTACTCCGTCATCGTGGGCGGGTTGTGGATGGTCTCCAGGGCGCTGGCCAGCGGCATCAGGTCGCGGGCACGCAGCACCTCGGCCGGGATCGGGTCGTGCAAGCCGGCGCTGTCCAGGTGGGCCATGGCCACCTCGATCGACGCGCGCACCAGGTCCAAGGGCACCTCGGCGGTGGCGGGATAGACCGGGCGGAGCTCCCGCCGCTTCGGCTGGCGCTGCCCGGTCTCCAGCTCGGCGAGGTCGGCATGCAGGTTCCGCACGTCCTCGGTCAGTGCCTCATCCGGATCGATCGGGGCGTAGGTGACGTTCTTGAACTGGATCCGCCCGCCACGCCAGTCCACATCACCGGACAGTTCCACCCGGCTACCCGGCGGGACCGCCTTGCGGAGGGCGAACTCCATTCCCTTGCCGCGTCCGAAGAAGACCGCATCGGCGGTCTCGACCCCATCGGTGACCACCAGCGTGGTCAGGTGCAGGCCGTGCCGACGGGTGGGCCTGCCGTGGATCTGCTGCACCTCGACGATCACGGTGCCGTACTCCCCCGGCGTCACCTCGGCCAGGGAGGAGTAGTGGGAGACCGGGATGATCTTGCGCGGGAAGTGATAGAGCAGGTCCGGCAGGGAGTGGATGCCCAACGAGGCGAGACGCTCCGCGGCGCGTCCGACCACGCGTTCGAGGGCCCTGCCCGGGCTGACCTGTCCCGGCATACCTGAGCCTCCTCGTGGATGTGCTGGGCTGGCGCCATGCTATCGGCGCCCACCGACCGATCGGTGCCCACCGACGTCGCAGGCATCCACCCGCCCTGCGCCGTGGGTAGCGGGTGACGGCGGTAGTGCGGCCGGGCGGGTTGATTACGGGGCCGGGCGAGTTGGCTACGATGAGCCCCGGGCCGGCCCCATGGTGTCCTCACCACGAAGCTGTCCGCACCGCTGTCCTGACCCGGCGAGGTGAAGGTGACCATTCTCACCCACGCACCCGGTCCGGATGGCGTTGTGACCAGTCGCCGGGGCCGGTATCCTGTACCGGTTGCCCGAATGGGCGCGCGGGCCCCCGGGAACATCCGATGGCCTGCCGATATCAGGCCTGTCGCCGATGAGTAGGTGACGAGCACACGACCAACCAAGGAGATTCCCGTGGCTGCCACGTGCGACGTCTGCGCCAAGTCACCGAGCTTCGGCCACTCCATTTCGCACTCCCACCGCCGGACCAAGCGGCGCTGGAACCCGAACATTCAGAAGGTCCGCACTGTCCAGAACGGCACCCCGAAGCGGCTGAACGTGTGCACGTCCTGCCTCAAGGCCGGCAAGGTCGTCCGCGCGGTCTGAGTCCCGTCCTCGAGGTGCCGCGAGCGTCCTGAGTCCTCTGCCGCGCGCACCTTCTCGCCGAAGCCGTCCACCTGCGGGTGGGCGGCTTCGTCGCGTCCGAGGGCGGCCCCGCTGAGTCCGGGCCTCTCGAACGCTGACTACGCGGCGGTGAGACTCGGATGCCCAGCCGGTGACCGCTCAGCGGCGCACGTAGTCGACCAACTGATCGCGTTCGGCCTGCAGTTCGTCGATGCGATGCTTGACGATGTCACCGATGGAGACCAGGGCCTTGAGCCGGCCCTCCACCACGACCGGGAGGTGGCGGACACGCCGCTCGGTCATCACCCGGGCGAGCGACTCCAGATCGTCCTCGGGCAGGCAGGGTGGCCACCTCGGCGGTCATCAACGCACTCACCTGAGCCTCCAGCACCGACTCCCCGTCGCGATGCAACGCACGCACCACATCCCGCTCGGAGACGATCCCCACCAAGGTTGCGCCCTCATCCTCGGAGACCACGACCGCCCCGATCCCGTTCTCCTCCAGCACCCTGAGCAGGTCGCGCACGGTGGCGTCGGGCCGGATGGTGATCACGGCCGCGCCCTTACGACGGATTACCTCTGAGATACGCATACCACACGATATCTCACTGTGAGCAGAATCACACCTGAACGGCCCGTATCTCAGCGCCCGAAGTGATCCCACCCCTCGGTGCCCGGTGGCAGGTCCGCACCGCCCCAGCGCACACCCGGTGCGAGGCCCGGCGGCACCGCGTGTACCCGCCCGATCGGACGGAACTGCTCGGGAAGGGCCGACGACGGCGCAGCGCCCTCGCCACGGGGATGCGCCGACGGGGTGCGCACCGCAGGTGCGGACGAACTCCCCGCGCGCCCGCTGCCGCCGGCGCGAAGGTGGCCAGTGCCCCGTGGTCCTCACCACCGCCGAGCACCCAGGCCGTCGCGTCGGCACCGACCTGAGCGGCGACCGGGTCCAGTGCTGCGATATCGGCGGCCAACGCGGCCGGGTCCAGATCCACCAGCACCCCGGAGGCCACGGCAATCCGGCCGGCATCCCGGGCCAGCCCGTCAGAGATGTCCATCAACGCGTGCGCGCCCGCGCGCGCCGCAACCGGACCGGCACTCAGGGGCGGGGTGGGGCGCAGGAAGGCTCCCACCAGATCCGCCGGCTCCGCCCGCTCTGCTTCCAACAGCGCCAGCCCGGCCCTGGCATGGCCCAGGACACCGCTCACGGCGATCACATCACCGGGGCGGGCTCCGCTGCGCAGCACCGGTTCGCCGTCGTCGATCACACCGAGGGCGGTGACCGCGATCGCGATCTGTTCCCCGCTGGTCAGGTCCCCACCGACCACCCCGACGTGATGCGGTGCGCAGGCCTGGGCGAACCCCTCGGCCAGGTCCTCAACCCAACGGACCGGAACGTGCCCGGGCAGTACCAGTGCCATCACCAAGGAGTTGGGAACCGCCCCCATGGCGGCCACGTCGGCCAGGTTCTGCATCGCCGCGCGCCACCCCAGGTCTGCGCCGGTGCCCCAGCCCAGCCGGAAGTGGCGGTCCTGCACGAGGACGTCGGTGGTGACCACCTGCGGTGCTGCGGACCCGGCCAGGACGGCCGCGTCGTCGCCGGGGCCCACCAGGGTGGTCCGTCCACGGGGCAGCCGCGGGATTATCCGGGCGAGCAGATCGGTCTCGCTGATCTCACCCACGCGCATCCGGCCAGGGTATCGCCCACCGTGATCCGGACCAGCAAGTGCACCGCTGGTCACCGATACGGTGGGGACATGGGTGTGCTGCGGCGAGTACTGGGTGTCGCCGGGGGCCTGGCGGCGGGTGCGGTGGTGCTGGCCGGGTGCACCCCGGTCGCAACCGTGGCCCCGGGCCCGCACGCCTCGGACCCGATGTGTGCCGAGGTGCTGCGCGCCACCCCGCACGAGTTGGGTGGGCTGGAACGGCGCTCCACCACCTCCCAGTCCACCCGCGCCTGGGGCGACCCGCCGATCACGCTGCGCTGCGGGGTGGAGGTGCTGGGCCCCACCACCGAGCACTGCGTCACCGTCACCAGCCCGGACGGGCCGGCCGTGGACTGGGTGATGCGCGAACCCGAGGACGGGCAGGCCGACGTGCTCACGCTCACCACGTTCGGGCGCTCACCCGCGGTGGAGGTGCAGGTCCCGCAACAGTGGGAGGGGCAGGGTCACGACGCGATCCTGTCCGACCTGGCGCCGGCGATCACGCTGGTGCCCCAGACCAGGGAGTGCCTGAGCCTGGAGGAGGACCTGCTGTGAGTGGCGGTGCGAGCGCGCCGGATCCGGGGTGGCCGCGACGTGAGTGGAGGGACGGGACGTGACCATGATGCGACGACGGGTGCCGGCGGTGTGTTCGGCCATCGTGCTGGCGGTGGCCGTCGGTGTGATCGCCGCCGGGGCCAACCCCGGGGCCTACCTGCTCACGCTGGCCGTCGTGGCGGGCGTGCTCGCGGTCCCGCTGACGGTGCTGGGTTGGATCCTGTTCGGCTCCGCGCCGACCGGCGGCGGTGCCGGTACGCGTGCCACGGGCGCGGGCTCGGCCAAGGGTGCTGCACGCGGCGCCGGTTCCCGGCCCGGAGGCGGGCCACGCGGGTCGGCCGACGACCCGGGCTGGAGCGACCGGGCCACCGCGGCAGCGTGGCGCGACACCGTGATCGCCACGAGCGTGGTCCTGGTGGTGGTGGCCTTCCTCGGGGTCCAGTGGCGCACTAGTTACGTGCTGCTGGGGGTGGTGGTGCTGGCGTTGCTGGCCCAGGCGGTGCGTCAGGTGCAGATCGGCCGGGAGCGGGGCTGACCGGCGATCGCTCAGCGAAGGCCGACCGGGCGCTGCAGGGCGAGGTCGAGCAGTTCGGTGATCAACTCGGGGTAGGTCATCCCGGAGCGCTGCCAGAGCATCGGGAACATCGAGAACGGGGTGAACCCGGGCATGGTGTTGATCTCGTTGACCAACAACGTCCCCTCGGTGGTGTAGAAGAAGTCCACCCGGGCCAGGCCCTCGCACCCCAGCGCCTCATAGGTGCGCGCGGCCAGGTCCCGCGCCTGGTCCACCACGACCTCGGGCACGTCGGCGGGGAAGAGGAGTTCGGCCGCGCCGGGGTCGAAGTACTTGGTCTCGAAGTCGTAGAACCCGCCGTCCGAACCCACCACGATCTCCCCGGGCACGGTGGTGCGCGGCGGGCCACCATCGCGTCCGCCCAGTACCGCGCACTCGATCTCCCGGCCGGCTATCGCCGCCTCGATCAACACCTTCGGGTCACTGGCCTGGGCCAGCGTGATCGCCTCGGCCAGCCCCTGGGGTCCCTCGACCTTCGACACCCCCACGCTCGATCCGGCCCGGGCAGTTTGACGAACACCGGCCAGCCCAGCTCCCCCGCGGCGGCGGTCACCTCATCGGGGTGCTCGGCCCATCGCCGCGGGGTGACCGTCAGCCACGGTCCCACCGGTAGGCCGGCGTCGCGCAGCACCACCTTCATGTAGTGCTTGTCCATCCCCACCGCCGAGGCCAGGACACCCGAGCCGACGTAGGGCAGGCCGGCCAGTTCCAGCAGACCCTGCACGGTGCCGTCCTCCCCGAACGGGCCGTGCAGGAGCGGGAACACCACATCGACGGCGGCCAGTTCCCTGGGCACCTGACCCGGCGCGGTCACGGTCGGCCCCTGCGTGCCGTCCCCCAGCGGGAGCGTGACCAGTCCGTGCTCGGCCCCCACCACCGGGCCGCGCGGCGCGCCCGCCCCGGGGGCCTGCGGGCCCGGGTCGGTCCGGACGTCACCGGGGTTGCCATCACTGGCCTCGCCCTCACTGGCCTCGCCCGCACCGGGGTTGCCGCCGTCGGGCACCGCCGCATCGGTGGCGGGCTGCCCGGTCCCACCGGAGTCCAGCGCCCACCGCTGCGGATCATCAGCGGCCAACACCCACTCCCCCTTGGGTGAGATCCCGATCGGCACCACCTCGAAACGGTCCCGATCGATCGCGCCCAGCACCCCTGCAGCGGTCGCACAACTGATCGCATGCTCGCTACTGGCGCCCCCGAAGACCACGGCCACTCGAATCCTGGAATCACTCATCACCGTTGAGCGTAATACCCTTCGACACTCCTAGTCTGGCCCGATGGACAACGACACGCCCGCCCGCCCCGGTTCCGGCTGGCGCCCCGATACCCAGGTGGTCGCAGCCGGCCGACCGGCGCGCACCGAGCAGGCCCCGGTCAACCCCCCGGTGGTGCTGTCCTCCACCTACGTCAGCACCGCCGCGCAACTCGGGTCCGGTCAGCGGGTCTACACCCGCCACGGCACCGAGACATGGGAGCCGCTGGAGGAGGCACTCGCCCTGCTCGAGGGCGCCCGCCGAACCCGCCGTGGTGTTCTCCTCCGGGATGGGTGCGATCGACGCCGCGCTGACCCTGGTGGCCCCGGGCGGGCACCTGGTGCTGCCGACCCACGCCTACAACGCCACCATCGAGGCGGGTCACGACCTCACCCGGCGCAGCCGGGTGCGGGTGCACCAGGTTCCGATCGCGCGGACCGAGACAGTGCTCGCGGCGCTGCGGGAGGCGGCCGACGACGACGCCACCGCCCCGGCCGACCTGGGCCCCGGGGCGCCGGTGGTGCTGTGGGTGGAGTCTCCGACGAACCCGATGCTGGAGGTGGCCGACCTACCGGTGCTGATCGAGGGCGCCCACACGCTGGGCGCCCTGGTGGTGGTGGACAACACCTTCGCCACGCCGTTGGGGCAGCGGCCCCTGGCCCACGGGGCCGATGTGGTGGTCCACTCGGTCACCAAGCACCTGGCCGGCCACTCCGACGTGCTGATCGGGGCGGCACTGAGCAACAACGCGGACGTCGCCGCGGCCATCCGTGCCCGCCGCACCCTCGGCGGAGCGATCCCCGGGCCGTGGGAGGCCTGGCTGGCCCTGCGTGGCTTGCGCACCCTGGCGCTGCGGCTGGAGCGCGCCAGCGCGAACGCAGCCGAACTGGCGGCCCGGCTGGAAGGTCATGAGCACGTGGTCGAGGTGGGCTACCCGGGGCTGGCCTCCCACCCCCAGCATCAGCGCGCCGCCGCGCAGCTGGACACCTTCGGGTCGGTCATCACGGTGCGCCCGCGTGGCGGCCGGGCGGGAGCACAGGCGCTGGTGGAGTCGGTGCGGCTGTGGATGCCCGGGACCAGCCTGGGCGGGGTGGAGTCGCTGCTGGAGCGCCGTCGCCGCATCCCCACCGAGCCCGACGGGGTGCCGGAGAACCTGGTGCGCCTGAGCGTGGGTATCGAGAACGTCGAGGATCTCGCTGCCGACCTGTTCCAGGCTCTGGCCGTCGCCGCCGCGCAGGACGGCTGAGACCCGCCGGCACGCCCGAGCCGGTGCGGCCACGTCCGTGCCCGGCGCGCCTGGGCTTGCCCACCCTCAGTGCTGCGGAACCGCCAGGTGGGTGCGCAGGAAGTCCAGCGCCGCGGGATAGGCGTCCAGCCGGTTGGACCGCTTGGACAGCCCGTGGCCTTCGTCGTGATAAACACGCAGATCGTTGGGCACTCCGGAGGCCTCCAGGGCCTCCTGGATCTGCTCGGCCTCACTCAGCGGTACCCGGGGGTCGTTGGCGCCGTGGATGATGAACAACGGTGCCCTGATCTGGTTCAGATAGGTGATCGGGGATGCCTTCTCCAGGAACGCCCGGTGCTGTTCGAGCGTGCCGTACTCCCGCTCCCGGTAGGCCCGGCGGTAGTCGGAGGTGTTCTCCAGGAAGGTCACCAGGGAACTCATCCCGACGATGTCCACCCCGGCGGCCCATAACTGCGGCTGCATCGAGAGCCCGGCGAGCACCATGTAGCCGCCGTAGGAACCACCCCACAGCGCCGACCTGCCCGGGTCCAGGCCCAGGTCGGGCAGCCAGGCGTGCAGCGCGGCCAGATCGGCGACGGAGTCCAGCCGCAGTTCGACGTCGTCCAGGGAGATCCACCGCTTGCCGTATCCGGCCGAGCCCCGCACGTTCGGCACCAGCACGGTCAGTCCGGTGGCCGCGAGCGCCTGGATCACCGGCGCGAAGATCAGGTCGGCCGAGGCCTCCGGGCCGCCGTGGATGTGGATCACCGACGCCCCGCTCAGTGCCGAGCGGGCCTGGTTCTGGCCCGTTGCGGCGTCATCGGTCACCGTCGCCCCGGCGTAGACGAAGCAGGGCACCTGCTCGCCGTCGGGGGTCGGCACCCGGTGCACGCTGGGCGTGATCAGCCGATCGCGCAGACCCTCGCCGAGTTCGGCGGCGGAGGAGGCGATCAGGTCCACCTGCCCGCTCACGGCCCGCACCCGGTGGATCGCTCCCGGTTCGGTGGGCGTCGATCCGGAGATCACCACGTTGGCGGAGTCGGTCGACCAGGTCACCGATGCGCTCCCCAGCCCGGGGATGTCCAAGTCGCGCTCGTGAGTGCCGTCGGTGCGGTAAAGGGACAGGGCGATGACGCCGTCGCGCTGCCGGCCCACCACCATGCGCGTCGCATCGGGACTCACCCAGCAGTCCAGGTCGGCCGCCTCGTCGCCGACCAGGAGGCGCCAACCGTCCTCGTCCACCCGCCACAGCGCGTGGAACTCCCGGCCGTGGTTGCTGGACAGGATCAGCCCGTCGCCCTCGGCGCCCCAATGCACCTGGCGGTGCGAGGCGTGCTCGCCGGGGTCGGTGACGGTCCGCGACGTCCCGGCCTTCTCCGCTGCACCGCCGGTCCCGGCCGTGTCGGTTGCCCCAAAGGTCCCGCTCGAGGCATCGGCCGGTCCGGCGGCACCGAACGCGTGGGGACCGACGGTCTCCACCACCGTGGAGGCCGGCTGCAGACTCAGGCGCACCACCGCGGCGCTCGTCGTGCCGTCATGCGAGGCACGCACCGCGACGACGTACCCACCGCCGTCATAGGCCACCTGTTCGGTGCCGTCATCGTGGGACCGCACCACCACGTCCATGTCCACGCCGTTGCGCCGGTTGGTGGAGTAGACCAGGCCGGCCTCGGTCACGTCCTGCAGCACGTGCATGTAGCGCTCATGGCGAACCAGGGGCCTGAGGTCCTCCAGGCGCGCCGGGGTGGCGGGCGTGGTCTCCAGGTCCAGGGCGGACAGTTGCCAGTTCTCGTCACCACCGGCGTCGTGCTGGACGACGACGGCCCGCTTGCCGGGCATGTAACGGCCGGTGCAGCGCCCGGGCAGGTCGGTGAGCGCTGTCCGGGAGCCGTCGGTACCGATCTCGACCAACTGCATCGAGCCGAGTTCGTCATGACCGGCCAGGACGCGGCCCTCGCCGTCGATATCGAACGCGGTCCAGGTGCGGATGCTGAGCAGGTCGTTGATCAATCGGGTGCTCTGGTTCATCCCGGCCACGCTACCGCGCGCCCAGCCGGCCCTGCGGCGGGCACCACCCGCCCCGGCACCACCGGCGGCCGGTCATGTCCTCATCGGGCCCGGGTAGGTCAGCACCTCCTTCATCAGAACCGCTGGACCGGCGCCGCCACATCCGCCGGCTGGAGGCTCAGACCGGGCCGGTGCGCGGATCGAACGGTGTGGCCGGTGGTGTCTCCACCCGGGCGCGGGCCACCAGCGCGGTGATGGCCGCCATCAGCCGGGCCGAGCCCTCGCGCAGCACCTCGGCGTCCAGGGGCAGGTCGTAGAGGTCGCTCAGGTCCACCGCCTCCCCGGCGAACACCGTGACCGGCTTGCGGGGGATCGCCCGTGGAATACGGCGTCCCCGGGGCAGCAGTGCCTGCGCCCCCCACTGCCCCACCGGGATCAGTGGGGCCCGGGTGGCCAGGGCGAGGCGGATCACACCGGTCGTGGCCACCATCGGCCACAGGTCCGGATCCTTGGTCAGGGTGCCCTCCGGGAACACCGCCACCGCCTCCCCGACCGCCAGTCGCGCCCGGGCCTCGTGCAGCGCGCCCGCCGCCCGCTCGGTGCCACGGTAGACCGGGATCATCCCGGTGGAACGAAACAGGTGACCGAGCACCGGAATCGTGAACAGGGAGTGCTTGGCCAGGACCTTGGCGTAACGGCCGTGGTCGATCAGGAAGTGCAGGAACGTGAACGGGTCCACATGGCTCAGGTGGTTGGCCGCGGCGATGAAGCCACCCTGCGGGAGGTTCTCCCCACCCTCCCACCGTCTCCTGGTCATCGCGCGCATCACCGGGCGGGCCACGGCGACGGCAGCCCGGTAGGAACGCGGTACCGGAGGGTGGATCACGAGGTGATGCTACGCGCCGCAGCACCACTCCTTCACCGCGCCTGACCTGGATTGACGCCGGGACGGCGCAACCCGCAGGTCAGTACGGCATCACGATTGCGCCACTTCGACGCCATAAAGCCTTGCGCTGACGTCATTCTGATGTCATAGTGGCGTCATGGATCTCGATCGGTACCTCCAGGCGCTCCAGGAAGCACTGGGCGCGGCCGCACAAACCTCCTCCGCCGAGGTGCAGGAGGCGGCCGAACGGTTGGGCCGCACCATGGAGTCGGCCCTGCGCCTGACGCTGACGGAGTTCGCTGCCGACCTATCCGACCAGATCACGCTGCAACTCGACGGCGACACCGTCGAGGTCCGCTTCCGCGGCGGCGGCCCGGACGTCGTCGTCACCCCCGGCCCGGACGTCGAACCACCAACCCCGCCCGAGCCGCCTGTCCCGCCGGCCCCGGCGGAGGATGGCGACATCTCCCGTATCTCCCTACGCCTGCCCGAGTCCCTCAAGTCACAGGTGGAACAAGCCGCCGCCACCGAGGGCCTGTCCACCAACGCCTGGCTGGTGCGCGCCGCGCAACACGCACTCCACCCGGCACCGTCCAGCACCCGCACCACCAGCACCGGCCGGCGGATGACCGGCTGGGTGCGCTGAAGGAGCCCCTCGATGGAACTGATTCCCACATCCAACTTCGGATTCCACATCGTACGCAATGCCGATGACCCACCACCGTTCCACCTGCGCAAGCCCAAGCGTCGCAGGGAGCGCACCACCCGGCCCGCCGGTCGGCGCCGGGACAATACCCGGCCGAAGCGTTGAGCACCCGAAGCGAGAACGAGGCCATCGACATGACGCAGTACGCCTTTGCCGTGACCGGGCCGGTCCGCGTGCACGCCGGCACCCGCAGCAGTGACCTGACCATCACCGCTGCCGATACCGCGGAAGCGACCGTGCGGCTGAAGCCCCACCGGGAGAACTCCACCGGTCGCGCCTACGCCGAGGACACCCTGGTCGAGTTCAACGGTGACGTCTTGAACATCACCGTCCCGCGCGCGGGTGGACTGTTCTTCGGGTCCACCCCGCGGCTGGACATCGAGGTTCAGGTGCCGCCCGGGTCCGACATCGAGGTCTTCAGCGGCTCGGGGGATCTCACCGCCCGCGGCACGGTCGGCAGCGTGCAGGTGCGCACGGGCTCCGGTGACGTGTATCTGGAGCAGGCGGGTGCAGTCAAGGTGTCCAGCGGATCAGGGGATGTGGTGGTCGACTCGTTGACCGACGGCGGCTTCAAGTCCGGCTCCGGGGACCTGCGGCTGGGCCGGGCCAGCGGGCACATCGAGTTCAACAGCGGCTCCGGGGACCTGATCATCGAGTCGGCGACCGACGTCGTCTCCACCACCGCCTCTGGAGACAGCCGGATCGGCGAGCTGGCGGGAACGGCACGGATTCGCTCGGCCTCCGGCGACCTGGAGGTACGCAAGGCCACCCACGGAACGATCAATGCCAGCAGCGCCTCGGGGGACGTCACCGTCGCCGTCCCGGCCGGAACCCCCGTCTTCCTGGACTGCTCCAGCACCTCCGGTCACACCAAGTCCACCCTGGCTGCCACCAGGGCTCCCGACAGCGATGAGCAGGTGCTGACGGTCGAGGCGAGGTCGATCAGCGGTGACATCCACATCACGAACAGTCGCTGACCTCGGTCCGGGGATACTGCGTCGCTGCGAACGCTCGGTGCGGCCCGCCGGCGGTGGGCGGTGCAGGTCTCAGGAGTTCGACACCCGGCCTCAGAGCCAGCCCTGGGCTCGGGCCCTGGCCACCGCCTCGTGACGGTTGGCGACTCCGAGTTTGGACACCACCGCCGACAGGTAGTTGCGCACCGTCCCGGCCGAGAGGTGTGCGCGTGCGGCGATCTCCTCAACCGGGGCGCCGTCGGCCGCCAACTCCAGCACGTCCGATTCCCGCGGGGTCAGCGGGCTCGCGCCGGAGGCGATCGCGTCGGCGGCGAGTTCGGGGTCCACGTAGCGACCGCCCTGATGGACCTGCCGGACCACATCGGCCAGCACGCTCGCCGAGACCGTCTTGGGCACGAACCCGCGCACCCCGACCTCGAGGGCCTTGCGCAGATAGCCGGGCCGGCCGTGACTGGTGACGATGACCGCTGCGCAGCCCGGGACCTCCCGACCCAGGTGCTCGGCCACCTCGATCCCGTCCGCTCCGGGCATCTGCAGGTCCAGCACGGCCACGTCCGGCCGGTGCTTGGTCGCTGCCGCGATCGCCTCGGTCCCCGAGGCGGCCTGCGCCACCACCTCCAGGTCCTCCTGCAGACCCAGCAGGCTCGCCAGCGCATCCCGGATGAGGTTCTCATCGTCGGCGAGCAGGATCTTGATCGTCATGGTGACTCCGTGGGATGCGAAGGGTGGTCGGACGTGCCGTGAGCGGGGCGCGGCACCTCGGCGTGGCCGGGAACCCAGGCGCACAGCACGAAGTGTTCCGGCGGGGCCGGTGGTATCTGCAGCGTCCCGCCGAGGGCACCCAACCGCTCGGTCAGGCCGCGCAGACCGCTACCGCCGGCCGGCCGGGCGGTCATCGGGGCGCCGGTCGCGGCGACGCCGTCATTGGTGATCTGCAGCAGGTAGCCCTCGTCCCGTTCGCTCGTTCGAGGGTGCACTCGGTGGCGCGCGAGTGCCGCACGACGTTGGTCACGCCCTCGCGAACCACCCAGGCCAGGGCCCGCTGGGCGCCGGCGGGCAGGTGCAGGTGCTCCCCGGCCACCCGGACCTCGATCCCCGACGCGGTCAGGATCGCCCGGGCACCGGCCATCTCGGTCGGCAGGTCGGCGGCCCGGTAGCCCTGCACCACCTCACGGACCTCCTTCAGCGCGTCCTCTGCGAGGGAGCGGACCTGCTCCATCTCCTCGATCCCCCGCGAGTCGCCGCGCTCGGTCAAGGCGGCGGCCAGTTCGCTCTTCACCGCCACCGTGGACAGGGTCCTCCCGAACACATCGTGCAGGTCCCGGGAGAATCGCAACCGCTCCTCGGCCACGGCCAGCCTGGCGTCGACCTCCCGGCGCCGGTCCAGGTCCCACATCACCAGCACCATCCACACCGCGATCCGCATCGATAGCGCCATCGACAACGACAGCGCCAGCCCGACGAACCCAGCCACCGGGATGTAGTTCAGGGCCCCGGCCATGGCAGCGAATGTGGCCGCGACCAGCGCGGTCAGGCCACTCCCGATCGCCACGTACGGGGCCTTGATCAGCGGGCAGACCGCCAACAGCGCCGAGACGAGCAGGATGAGGACCGCATAGAGCAACGCCCTCGGGTCCTCGGCGCGGCCGACCCCGGGGTACACGGCGGCGATCACCACAAGGCCGGCCGACACCGTCCCGGCCAGCCCGACCAGCATTCGGCGGGGCAGGGGCATCCGCCCGAGGATGTGGTCGAAGGACCTCGATGCCACCACCAGGCACACCACGGTGTGCGCCATCATCACACCCAGGTAGGTCAGTCCTTGCGCGTCCGTCCACGGCGTGGGGCCGGCCAGCTGCGCCAGGGAGAGCAGCGGCACGGCGGCCAGGAAACTGTAGAAGGACCACCGGTTGTAGGCCTCGAACCGCTGGGGGTTGCTCAGTGCGGACCAGCGGAAGAGACTGGCGCTCGCGCTGGTGGTCACCGACGCCACGGTAGCGCCTCCCGGCGGACCGGCGGGCCCTGGGGTCTCACTCACGGGGCTCCCACCGCATCCACTTCTTGATCGCCTGCGCGCCCAGCACGCACCATGCCACCAGGACCACCATCGGAACCAGCCCCGCGCCGAAACTCTCGGCGAACGTATGGATCTGGCCGTCGGGCCCGATGCCGGTCAGCCCCAGTTGGATCAACGTGACCACCGGTGCCAGCGGGGTGAACTCCGCGATGCGCTGCACGGTGTCGGGAAGTGCTGTCAAGGGGAACACGAGTCCGCTGGCCAGCAGCGTCCCGAAGATCACCGGCAACGTGGTCAGCTGGGCCGACTCCACCGTCTTGGTCAACCCGGATGAGGCGTAGCCGAACAGGGAGAAGGCGATGAGGCCACCGACGATCGCGACCAGCACGAGCACCGCGTTCGTCGGTGCGGGCATCTCGAAGACGAAGGCGACGACGACGGTGACCAGCACGAGTTGAGCACCGACGATCAGCACAGCCGGGACCGCCATCCCGGCCAGCACCTCCGCCGAGGAGATCTCTCCGGTGATGAGCCGTTTGAGCGTCAACTCCTCCCGGCGGGCCACTGCCGTGGTGGTCAGGTTGTAGTAGGCGATGAACAGCAGACCGAAGGTGGCCATCATGGCGATGATCAGCGCCGCGAATACGCCCTCGGTGTCGGCGAGGGAGTCCACCATCGGGATGAAGAGCAGCACCATCAGCGGCGGTGCCGCGATCGCGGTCGCCAGCGCGGTCGTGTTGCGCACGAGCAGCGTTGCTTCCATGCGTGCCAGCGCCCCGACGCGCCGTAGGGTTGCCGCCCCGCGGCCGAGCAGCGTGCTGCTGGTCGCTGTCGTGGTCACACTCATACTCCTACCTCCTGATTCGTGCCGGACCCGCCAGGTCCGGCACCGCCCGGCTCACGGCCGGCCGTGCTCGCGTCGGGTTCGGGACCCTCCCGGCCGGCGATCGCCAGGAATGCCTGCTCCAGCGATGCGGCCCTTGCGTTGAGTTCAGCCAGTTCGACGCCGGCCTGCTCGGCCCAGTTCAGCAACAGGCGCAGGTCCGTTTGCAGCCGGTGGGTGCTGATGGTGTGCCGCACCGTCCGACCGGTGCGCACCCGGTGCCGTCCGTAGAGGGCTGGAAGGGCCGGTGCGGACTCGGGTAGGACGAAGGAGATCCGGGCGGGTTCGTCGGCCACGATCTGCGCGGCGGTGCCCTCCCGGACCAGCCGGCCCTCATGCATGATGCCGATCCGGTCGGCCAGTTCCTCGGCCTCCTCCAGGTAGTGGGTAGTGAGCACCACGGTGACACCGTCGTCGACCATCGACCGGATCAGGTCCCAACTGGCCCGCCGGCTCTCCGGGTCCAGGCCGGTGGTCGGCTCATCCAGGAACAGCACGGTGGGACTGCCCAGAATGGCCAGCGCCAGATCCAACCGTCGCCGCTCCCCACCGGACAGGCTCTTGACCGCGACACCGGCCCGGTGGGACAAGCCCACCTCACCGAGCACTTCTCCGACGTCCCGGGGCCGGGAGAGGGTACGGGACCAGGCACGGGCCAACTCGGCCACCTTCAGTTGGGGAGGGAACCCTGCCTCCTGCAGCATGATGCCGGTGTGCGGTCGTACCGCGGCCCGCTCGCGGTGCGGATCCCTACCCAGCACCCGCGCTCGCCCGGCGGTGGCCGGGGCGATGCCCTCGATCACCTCCAGCAACGAGGTCTTCCCCGCACCGTTGGTCCCCAGGAGGGCGTACAGCTCCCCACGGCCCACCTGCAGGCTCACCCCGCGCACGGCGTCGAATCCGGGGGCCGACCGGGTCCGGCCATAGGTTCGGCGCAGCGCTTCGACAGTGATGATCTCCTCGTCCATACCCCTCAGTCTGGGCCGGTCCGCGCGGCGGCACAGGTGCGCTCTCGCACTGAATCCGAGCCCGGACGCACGCCTCGCCCGTGACATTCGTCATGGCGGACGACGCCCACGGCACGGGCGGACCGCCATCCTCGGCACGGGCGGCCGCGATCCGGGAACGGACGGCCGCCGCCCGCGACACGGGCGGACCGCGACGAGCGGGCACCGGCTATAACTACAACTACACCATGTAATAATTGCCCTCGACCGCCTCGCACCATCAGCCTTAGCCAGTACGGTGTGAGGAGAACTACCCACCGTCGTCAACGAACGACACGACCCAACATCAATGGAGGCCGGCATGGACGGCGGCGATTTTCCGCTCTGGTTGCGCGCGTCGCACCTGATCAACTTCGTACTCATCGGGATCCTGATTCGCAGTGGTTGGGAGATCATCTCCTCGCTGCCCCGCTTCTGGTGGCGCAACGACTGCAAGCCGGGAACCGAGTGGCTGAAGTTCACCCGCCGCACACTGCCCAAGGAAGAGGGCGTCTACACCTCGCTCATGGACGAGCGCAGCCTGCACCCGCTGATCGGGCTGCCGGGCCGTAAGAACATCGGGCTGGGCCGGCACTGGCACGGCCTGGGCACCTCGCTGTGGCTGCTCAACGGCCTCGTCTACGTCGCCCTGCTCTTCGGGACCGGCCTGTGGCGGCGCATCATCCCGACCTCCTGGGACGTCTTCGGCGAGGCCTGGGACTCCCTGGTGATCTACCTCGGGTTCGGCGTGCCCAGCATCGAGCACTTCCAGCCCTACGACGCCCTGCAGATGCTCGGCTACACCTTCATCATCTTCATCGTCGCGCCGTTCATGATTCTCACCGGCCTCGGCATGGCCCCGGCGGTGCGCTCGCGCTTCCCCTGGTTCGTCAAGGCGCTCGGAGGTCATCAGGGCGCGCGTTCGCTGCATTTCGTCGGCATGGTCATCATGACCCTGTTCATCATCATGCACGTGGGCCTGGTGTTCCTGGTCCACCCCGAGTACAACCTCGCGCACATGGTCTTCGGCGTCACCGACACCTCCCGGTACGCACAGGCCTTCACCATCGTCATCGCCACCATCGTGGTGGTCTTCGCCTTCTGGATCGCGCTGAGTTACTGGTCCCTCTCGGACCGTGCCCGGGCCCAGCGGTTCCTGGTCGCCGCGACCGAGCCGGTGCGCAAACTGACCCTGAACTGGATGAAGCCGCGGATGGGCAAGCAGAACACCTACACCACCGAGGACCTCTCCGAGTTCCACTGGACCAACGGCCTGCCGCCCACCAAGGACGAATCCACCGAGTGGCTGACCCACCGCGACAACGAGTGGAAGGACTGGCGCCTGAGAGTCGGCGGGGAGGTCGACGGCAAGGTCCTCGAGCTCAGCCTCGATGACCTCAAGGCACTGCCGAAGACCGAGTACATCGCCATCCACACCTGTATGCAGGGGTGGTCGGCCACCTCCAAGTGGGGCGGGGTGCGTGTCCGGGACGTGCTGGACCTGCTCGGCCCCCGCCCGGCCGAGGCCAACTACGTGATGATCGAGTCCCACGGGCTGGCCCAGGAGATGTACGATCACCGGCCACGCGAACCCTTCTACGCGGTGCTGGACCTGGAGATGCTGGCTGAGGACGACACCATCCTGGCCTATGAGCGCAACGATCAGCCTCTGGAGATCCACCTGGGTGCACCCTTGCGTCTGCGGGTGGAGTCCAACCACGGCTACAAGATGGTGAAGTGGGTCAAGTCCGTTGAGTGGATCACCGACTACGCCGAGTACGGTGACGGACGTGGCGGCACCCGTGAGGACTCCGCCATGCAAGCGTTCAACGGCCGCATCTAGAGGCAAGGACCAGCCATGACAGCCATGATCTCCACCATTTACACCCTGAGTGGCATCACCTCCAACGACGACGTGCTGGCCGTGCGCATGTCGGTCAGCAATGTCCAGGACGTGGGAGCCGTCGCTTTCGAGCGGCTCTCCGGCGATGAGACGAGAATGATCATCAAGCACAAGGACGACGTCGAGATCGACAAGGCCGCCCTGGCCAAGGCGGTCAAGGATGCCGGTCAGTACGGCTTGTCCTGACACCAGCGGGCCGGGCGTGGCCACAACCGCAGCACGCCCGGCCCCGCCCGGTTCCGAACCCGCTGCCCGCCCGTGATCGACGTGGGCCCGTCCATCGACATCCCGTCCCGAACGAGGAAGTTCTGCGATGAATGACTCCTACGGCATCCTCACCCCGGCCCAGATGGCCCGGGCCGCCGAGGACGCCGCCTACTCCAAAGCGGTCAACCGACCGCTGGCCTCGTTCCTGCTCGGGCTGACCGCCGGGGGTTATATCGCCCTGGGCTTCGTCTTCTTCGTCACCAGCCAGGTCGGCGCGGAGGCACTGCCCTGGGGCGTGGCCCGGGTGCTGGGCGGGTTGGTGTTCACCACCGGCCTGGTGCTGGTGGTGCTCACCGGTGCGGAACTGTTCACCTCCAACACCCTGACCCTGACCGCCCGCGCCTCCGGGCGCATCACGTGGTGGCAGCTGCTGCGCAACTGGGGCGTGGTCTACGTGGCGAACTTCCTCGGCGCGTTGACGATGGTGGTGCTGGTGTACGTGGCGGGCACCTGGCGGATGGTCGACGGCGGCTGGGGCACCGTGGTGCTGAACAGCGCCACCACCAAAGTCAGCCACTCCTTCCTGGAGGCGTTCGCCCTGGGGGTGCTGTGCAACCTGCTGGTCTGCCTGGCGATCTGGGCGGCCTACTCCGGGCGCACCACCACCGACAAGGTGGTCGCGGTGACGATGCCGATCGCGCTGTTCGTGGCGAGCGGCTTCGAGCACTCGGTAGCCAACATGTTCCTGATCCCGCTGGGCGTCATCATCAAGACCACCGCCGATGACGCCTTCTGGGCAGATACGGGCCTGGCGGCGGAGGACTTCGCCGAGTTGACCTGGGGCGCCTTCTACGTGGACAACTTGTTACCGGTGACACTTGGCAACATCGTCGGTGGCGGGGTGATGATCGGTGTGATGTACTGGACGATCTTCCACCGGCTGGTGCGGCGCTCGGGTAAGCAACTGACGGTCGACGGCGAGTAGTCACCGCGAGTAGTCACCGCACGTAGGCGCTGCTCAAGGAGGACTCATGGCGGAGATCGAACCGAAGGCGCGAACCGGGCTGCCCGCCGCTCGCGGTCCGATCAGCGGTGGAGCGGTTCGGTTCCTCTGGCTGCTCGGCGGGTTTCTTCTCGTCTTCGGCGTCGTCTCACTGCCCAGCATCGGCATGTTCGTGCTGCCTGGGGCGGTGGTGGTGATGATCCTGACGGGTGTGTTGAGCCGAGGCCAGGGCTGGCCGCTGTTCCTCATCGGGGCCGCTCTCCCGATGTTCTGGGTGGCCTGGCTCCATCGAGGCGGTCCCGGGATCCGGCGTTGGCAGGGTCAGACGTCCTCCGGGGCGTCAGAATTGTTGAACCCGTGGCCGTTCGCGATCGCGGGTGTTGTGCTCCTGACCCTGGCGGTGTTGCTCATCCTGCGCCGTCGAGCGCTCCGTCGATGAACGTGGTGACCAGGACGAGCACCTCATCGCGGTTGATCTCGTTGAACACCTCATGCCGGGCCCCGGGCAGCACCTGTTCGGTCAGGTTCGCAGCCCCCAGCCCCTCGATCCCGAGACGGCTGTCGGCTACCGGGACCAGTGCGTCCTCGGCTCCGTGCACCCACAGCGTCGGCAACGTCCCGAGCGCTCCGCCGGCGTCGATCTGCTCGAGGGTGTCCAGGATGGCCTGAACCGTGGCGCGTTTGAACGGTCCGTGCCACACCAACGGGTCGGCGGCATAGTCGAGACCGACCTGCTCATCGCGCGAGAGTGTGGCCGGATCCAGCGGCTCGTCGGGGATCTGCTCAGCCGCTACGAGTTGCTCGGCGGCCCTCCAGCGGCCCAGTACCGGCCCGGACAGCACCAGGGCGCTGAGTTCACTGCCGTGCACCTGGGCGTAGCGAGCGGCGATCATGCCGCCCATCGAGTGGCCGATGAGAACCAACGGGATACCCGGGTTCTCCCGCGCGGCGTGCCGGATCACGATGTGCAGGTCGGCCACGACGTCCTCGAAATCGGTGATGAGCACCCGCTCCCCGCTGCTGCGGCCGTGACCGGTGTGATCCAGGCCGTAGACCTCGGCACCGGCGTTCACCAACGCACCGGCGACGTGTCCGTAGCGTCCGATGTGCTCGCCGTAGCCGTGGCACAGCACCGCGACGTAGCGGGTCGGGCGGCCCTCGACATCCCATGCCTCGGCATGGATACGACCGCTCGTTCCGGTGAAGGACCAGGTCCGGGTGGGTTGCATCGGTGTGCTCCTTCGCGCGCGAGACCCGCAGACCCGCGGGTCTACCATCCTACCGGCCCGGGCGCACGGGGGTGAGGGGGTGCACCACGGCGGGTTCCGCCGTCGGCCTTCCGCGGAGTGGCCTCAGCCGGACTCGACCTTGGCGCCGAGGGCGTCGAGTTTGCCGCGGAAGTCCTCGTACCCGCGGTCGATGAGTTCGATCCCGCGCACCTGGGAGACCCCGTCCGCAGCCAGGGCGGCGATCAGGTGGGAGAACCCGCCGCGCAGGTCGGGCACCTCGATGTCGGCGGCCCGCAGCGGCGCGGGTCCGGAGATCACCGCGGAGTGGTGGAAGTTGCGCTGCCCGAACCGGCACGGTCCCCCGCCCAGGCACTCGCGGTAGACCTGGATCGTGGCGCCCATCCGCCGCAACGCCTGGGTGAAGCCGAACCGGTTCTCATACACCGTCTCGTGCACGATCGACAGTCCCGAGGCCTGGGTCAGCGCGACCACCAAGGGCTGTTGCCAGTCGGTCATGAAGCCCGGGTGCACGTCGGTCTCCAGCACGATCGACTTCAGCCCGGTGCCGGGGTGGTGGAACCTGATGCCCTCGTCGCGGATGTCGAACTCCCCGCCCACCTTGCGGAAGGTGTTCAGGAAGGTCATCATGTCCGGCTGGCGAGCGCCACGGACGAACACGTCGCCGCGGGTGGCCAGAGCGGCGGCGGCCCAGGATGCCGCCTCGATCCGGTCCGGAAGCGCCGTGTGGGTGAAACCGCCCAGGCGCGGAACCCCCTCGATCCGGATCACCCGGTCGGTGTCCACCGAGATGATGGCGCCCATGCGCTGCAGCACCGCGATCAGATCCATGATCTCCGGCTCGATGGCGGCGTTCCGCAACTCGGTCAGGCCGTAGGCGCGCACGCTGGTCAGCAGCAACTGTTCGGTGGCACCCACGCTGGGATAGGGCAGTTCGATCTTGGTGCCGTGCAGCCCCCGGGGGGCGGTGATCAGGATGCCGGAGTCCAGTTTGTCCACCTGAGCGCCGAACTGGCGCAGGATCTCCAGGTGGTAGTCGATCGGACGATCCCCGATGTGGCAGCCGCCCAGGTCCGGGATGAACGCCTCCCCCAGGCGGTGCAGCAACGGACCGCACAACAGGATCGGGATCCGTGAGGTACCGGCGTGGGTGTCGATGTCGGCCTTGTGCGCGGTCTCGACATTGCCCGGGTCCAGGCGCACGATCCCGTCCTCGTCGTCCCACTCCACCACCACGCCGTGCAGTTTGAGCAGATTGCCCACGATGTTGACGTCCCGGATGTTGGGCACGTTGCGCAGTTCGCTGGTGCCCTCGCCGAGCAGCGCGGCCACCATCGCCTTGGAGACGAAGTTCTTCGCTCCGCGCACCGTGATCTCCCCGTGCAGCGGTGTGCCGCCGTGTACCTTCATCAGGCTCATCGGTACTCCTGGTCGTGTCCTGGTCGTGTCCGTGTCGTGGTGGGCAACGCGCGTGCCCGATCGATGCCCGTGGGGCACCCCTAGCGTACGGCGCCGGGCCGAGATCGGCCGTGCGGGAGACGGCGGCGTGGGCTTCGACGCAGAACGATCACGAACTCTTCGCAGGACCGCCGTGACCGCTCAGCGTCCGGACGGTCCGCCGCGACGGGGCCGTCGCAGCAGTTCACCCGGCGTGGGTCGGCTGCAGTGCGCCGGGTACGCATCCGGCACCGCATCCACCGGGCCCGTACTCGCGGCCAGGTCATGCCGGCACGTCTTGCCGGCCCGCTCACTGCAGCAGGGCGGCCGCCTCGTCGATCGTCCTCAGGATCTCCCCGACGGGTACCGGCGCGTGCCGGTCCCGGCGGTGGCCGCCACCGGGAAGCAGCACCACCCGTGCCACACCCGCATCCCTGTAGGCATCCCGGGTGCGCTGGTCGAACGGGACCTTCGGGGTGATGGTCACCTCCAGCGGGCCCAGGTGCGCGGGCCGGTCCACCTCGCCTGCCTCGGTCCGGATCAGCGTCGTCGCCTCGCGGGCCAGGTCCGCGTCGACGTTGAACACGTACCACCCCTGCCCCTTGGTCAATGCCCTCCGGCGGGCCGGCGCGCTGGCTCCGCCGATGATGATCGGCGGCCCGCCGCCCTGGTGCGGGCGTGGCCGGGCCTGGACTCCCGAGAAGGTGGTGAACGTGCCGTGGTACTCGGGATGATCGGCGGTCCACAACTCGCGCAGCACCTCCAGGTGCGCATCGACCCGGGCACCCCGGTCCGATATCGGCACGCCGGTGGCCCGGAATCCGGCCGGCAGGTACCCACCGCCCACACCGAGCATGAACCTCCCGCCGCTGACCACATCGAGGCTGGCCGCCTGCTTGGCCAGCAGCACCGGTTCGTGCTGGGGCAGGATCAGCACCCCGGTGGCCAGGCGGATGTGCTCGGTGTGCGCCGCGATCCAACTCAGGCCCACCAGCGGGTCGAGGAACGGCAGGTACGGGTCGAAATGCACGCTCCCGGGTGCGGGATCGGGCAGCACCAGGTGCTCGCCGGTCCAAACCGACTCCAAGCCCGCGGCCTCCGCGTGGCGGGCCACGCGCACCGCCGCCCGCGGGTCGGCGCAGGTACCGTAGGTGGCGGCAAAGATCCCCAGTTTCATCTCGTGCTCCGTGCTGTCAGTGCAATCCGGTCGGGCTGAGTGCGCAACGGCTGACTCGCTTCGTGGCTGAGCGTGCGGTCACTGCGGGAACACGCAGAACTCATTGCCTTCCGGGTCGGCCATCACGGTCCACGCCGGTAACTCCTGCACGATCCGGGCACCCCGCTCGGTCAGGGTGGCCACCGCGGCAGTCCGGTCGCGGACCTCGATGTCCATGTGCATCCGGTTCTTGGTGACCTTGCCCTCGGGGACGCGGGTGAAGAAGAAGCCGGGGCCGGGGCCATCGACCGCGACACTCGGATCGGATTCCGGAGTGTGGCCGAGCGCCGCGAGCCTGTCGATCTCCGCACGGTCGTAGTCGCGGACCCGGTATCCGTCGAGTACACCGGCCCAGAACCGGGCGAGAGCGGCAGGGTGGGCACAGTCGATCACGAGGCTACGTAGCACGGCCATCACCTCAGGCTAGCCAGCCGCCGGATCCGCGGACAGGTGATTCCTCCGCCGGCTCGATCGCCGGGCCGGCGCAAACCTGTGGCGCGATCTGCTCCGGTGCGGCACGGTGAGGACAGAGCCGACGCCGACCGAACCGAGGAGCCCCATGGTCACCATCGCCCAGAACATCGTGGACAACCTGGCTGCCAACGGTGTGCAGCGCATCTACGGCATCGCCGGGGACTCCCTGAACGGGATCACCGAGGCGATGCGCACCTCCGAGATGGACTGGATCACGGTCCGGCACGAGGAGGCCGGGGCGTTGGCCGCCGCCGCCGAGGCCGCCACGACCGGTGAGTTGGCGGTGTGCGCCGGATCGGCCGGACCGGGGAACCTGCACCTGGTGAACGGGTTGTACGACGCCCAGCGCTCGCGCGTGCCGGTGCTGGCGCTGGCCGCACACATCCCCAGCAGTGAGATCGGCTCGGGCTACTTCCAGGAGACCACCCCCACCGACTTGTTCGCTGAGTGCAGCGTGTGGACCGAGACGGTCACCAGCACCGAGCAGATGCCCCGGGCGTTACGGATCGCGATGCAGGAGGCGGTCTCGCGCCGGGGCGTGGCGGTGCTGGTGATCCCCGGGGACGTGGCCCTGCTCGAGGCCGCGGACGAGGCGATCACCAAGGTGCAGCACGCCCGGCCCCGGGTCCTGCCCACCGAGGACGACCTGGGCCGGGCGGTACATCTGCTGAACAACTGCGACAAGGTGACGATCCTGGCCGGCGCCGGTACCGCCGGCGCGCACGCGGAGGTGCTCGCCCTGGCCGACACCCTCGCCGCGCCGATCGTGCACGCGATGCGCGGTAAGGAACACATCGCCTGGGACAACCCCTTCGACGTCGGTATGACCGGACTGCTCGGGTTCGCCTCGGGGTACCGCGCGATGGCGGAGGCGGACACGCTTCTCATGCTCGGCACCGACCTGCCCTACCAGCAGTTCTATCCAGAGGACGCCACCATCATCCAGGTCGACATCCGGGGGGAGCAGCTGGGCCGGCGGACCCGACTGGATCTGGGCCTGGTGGGCGACGTGGGTGAGACGGCCCGCGCCCTGCTCCCGCTGCTGCGGTCCAAGGACCGGCGCCACCTGGAGTCCTCGGTCAAGCATTACCAGCGCACCCGCGAGCGCCTGGACGATCTGGCGACGCCGACCCGCGGCCGCAGGGCGATCCGGCCGCAGTACCTGACCCGGCTGCTCGATGAACAGGCCTCCGAGGACGCGGTGTTCATTCCCGACGTCGGCTCCCCGGTGGTCTGGGCGGCGCGGTACCTGAGCATGAACGGGCGGCGGCGGTTGATCGGCTCCTTCACGCACGGCACCATGGCCAACGCGCTGTCACAGGCAATCGGGGTTCAGTTCGCCCATCCCGATCGCCAGGTGGTGGCGATGGCCGGTGACGGTGGCCTGGCGATGCTGCTGGGTGAGCTCCTCACCGTGGCCCAGCACCGGTTGCCGGTGAAGATCGTGGTGTTCAACAACTCCTCGCTGAACTTCATCGATCTGGAGATGAAGGCGGCCGGCTTCCCGCCGTTCGGCACCGAGCTGATGAACCCGGACTTCGCGGTGGTGGCCGAATCGATGGGCATCCGGGGGTTCCGGGTGGAGAAGTCCGCCGATCTGTCCGGTGCCATCGATGAGGCCTTCGCCCATGACGGCCCGGCGTTGCTGGATGTGGTCACCGAACCCAACGAACTGACGATGCCACCGGCGGTGACCGCTGAGCAGGTCAAGGGCTTCACCCTGTACATGATCCGCACGGTGATGTCCGGTCGCGGTGATGAGTTGATCGACCTGGCCCGGGCAAACCTGCGCCAGGTGTTCTGAGGCCATGCGCGCCGCGGCAGCGGCCACGCCGCGCTTTCGCTGTGCTCAGGCCAGCGGCAGGTCCCCGTGGCCGAGCACGAACTGGTCGTGTCGCTGCAGGAGTTGCCGCTCCTGCGCTGACGGCGCTGTGCGGCCCGCGCGCAGGAGCCGGCAGACGGCGTAGTGGCCGGTGCGCTCCCGGTACCGGTCCAGCCACTGGGCGGCCGTGCCGGCCGCGCGCTCATCGAGCCAGGGCCAGCGCGGTTTGAGGGCCCGCATGCCGCACCGCCACGGTTTGGGAGTCAGCCGAGCGCGGTAGTTGCCGTGCACAGTGCACAACCGGACGTAGATCGGGTCGGACGCGAGGGCGGTGAGGATCTCGCCGGCCTCGGCCGAATCCGGTGCCGCGTGCACGCCGGTGATGAGCACCCGGAAGCCCGCGGCGGTCCGGTAGACGTACACCCCCAGGTGCGGCCGGACCCGGGCGAACTCCTCGATCCGCGCCAGCACCGGGTTGTCCTCCGGTCCGGCCGGCTGGTCCCGCTTGCCACGGCCGAAGAGCCGGCCGAGGGCGCTCAGCAGCCCGGGCGAGGCCTGCGCGGCCGGATCGTCGACGTCGGCGATCAGGATCCGATCGGTGTTGAGGATGGCGGCGCCGTAGGCATTGCGCGTGATCACCCCGATCAGGTCGCCGCCTGCGTCGCGGATCTCCTCAAGCACCTCCTCCCGCAAGGGCGTGCGCGGGTAGTAACCACCGCCGAGCGGCCGGCCCGTCCGGATCTTCTGCAGCACCTCCCCCAGTCGGCGGGGCGGCGACCACGGCGGCATGGCTGGGCGAGGTGACCGACCACCCCCACAGGCGCAGCACGTAGGTCTTGCCCGCGGGGTCCTGGACCCGGTCCTCCGCCGGGCTCCAGTACTTCGGCAACGGTTCCATGCCAGGCATCCTGGCACGGCTGCTGCGCCACATCGCCGATCACCGCACGCCACTCAGGGTGGGCCGGGCCCAGCGCGTCGTCGGGCGATACCCGGCCGCCGGGTCTGCCAGGTACCTCCGCCCCTTGCGCACCGCGGGTAATAGGCGCACTCTGTGCAGTAGGACGGGGACTGACCCGGAGGTGCGTCATGTCGCAGGAGCGGAAGCGATCGCATTTCGGAGCGGGTCCCATCGGAGCCCTGGCCCTGTTCGTGGGTCTGGCGGTGCTGTCGGTCGACTTCCTCGGACCGAGCGCCCAACCGGTGATGGCGGAGCCGGAGACGAAGATCACCTATCCTGACGGTTCCTCGGCCACCAGGGCCGACGCCTCGGGCTTCGACACCTGTGCGGCGCCGCCCCTGTCCACCCTCCGGGCCTGGCGCCAGAGTTCCCCGTACCGCGTGGTGAACATCTACTTCGGCGGCCGCAACCGTGGCTGCGACCAGCCCAACCTCACCAGGGCGTGGGTGCGGGACGCCCACGCGATGGGCTGGCGACTGCTGCCCACCTACATGGGTGACCAACCCAGTTGCATGCACGGTGACAAGCCCTACCGTTACACCGCCTCGAACGCGACCTCGCGCGGCAACGCCGACGCCAAGGATGCGCTGGCCCGGGCACGGTCGCTCGGTCTGCTTCCGGGCAGCGCGCTGTACGCCGATGTCGAGCACTACAACCGCGCCGACGCCTCCTGCCGTACTGCCGTGCGCAGGTACGTGTCGGCGTGGACCAAGACCCTGCACGCCTCGGGCTACCTTGCCGGTGTCTACGTACACCAGGACTCCGGCCTGCGGGACCTGGCGGCCAGTTACACCTCCTCGACCTACGCGCGGTCCCGATGCGGTCTGGATAGCCCGGTGGGACGGCAACTCCTCGCTGACCGGGTGGCCGACGGCGTCCAACTCCCAGTGGGCGGTGTGGCAGCGGGCCAAGCAGTACCGCGGTGACCACAACGAGACCTGGGGCGGGGTGCGGCTCAACATCGACAATGACCGCGTCCGGGGACCGGTGGCCACCGTGGCTCGGACATACCGGGTCACCAGCACCACCCCGCTCAACGCCCGCACCGGACCGAGCACGTCTTCTTCGGTGGTGCGCACCTACAACCCCGGTGCGACCCTGTCGGTGGTGTGCCAGGGCAGTGGGAGCAGGGTGGGCACCACCTCGGTGTGGAACCGGCTGACGTCCGGGGCGTGGGTCAGCGATCGGTGGGTCTCGACCGCCTCCAACACCGGCTTCACCTCCGCGCTGCCCAGGTGCATGTACCCGGGCCAGGTCACTACGGCCTCACTGAACGCTCGCACCGGCCCGGGTGTCACCTACCGGACGACCGGCAGCCCGCTGCCCCGTGGTGCCTTGGCCTACGTGACCTGCCAGAGGGCGGGCTCCCGGGTAGGCACCACCACGGTGTGGAACCGGCTGCGGGACGGCCGGTGGGTGAGCGACTACTACGTCTCGAACCGGTCGAACACCGGTTACAGCGCTCCCATCCCCCGGTGCCCGTAGTGGTCCGTGGCAGTCCGTCCTCCTCGACCGTCCGTACTCCCATACATGGCCAGCGCGAGCAGGTCCTGCGTCACGTGCGCGTGAGCGGGGCGGAAGGCGTACTGGCACGCCAGTCGTAGCAGGAGGAGACGGCGATAGGCGGTGGCCCGGTCCAGTTCCGCGGGGGCCGGGTCCCAATGCTCGACGACGGTGGTCCAGAAGTCCGTGGCCCAGTCGGCAGGCCAGTGGCCCAGCAGGCGCCGCAGGTCGGTGTGCGCCCACACGTTGGCGGCATCCAGCGCCCCCTCCCCGACCGCGACGGTATCCCAGTCCAGCACACACCCACCGAGGCGGTGGCGTCATCGAGTGCCGGGCCGGTGGGTGTCCGGCCGGTGGGTGTCCGGCTGATGAGGACCTGTCCGTCATGCAGGTCGCCGTGGATGATTCCGGTGCCGGTCGCGGGCCTGCGGTCCAGGTGATCGGCGATGAGTTCCAGCCCAGCCGGGAGCCGGGGGTGGACCCGGGGAAGGTGTTGCCGCACGCGCTCGATCCACACCCCGACCCAGGCCAGTTCGGCCGCCGCGTCGCGCACCGGGAGGTCCCCGGGGACCGGGGCCCGAGCCAGGTGGCGCAACAGATGGCCCAGACCAGCGGCCCCGGCGCGGACCATCGCAGCGGCTTGTTCGGTGCCGAGCAGGGCGCGCAGGCTCTCGCCGGGCAGGGCGGAGGTGACCACCACGCCGCCACCCTCCCGGTGCTCCACCACCCCCGGGGCGGCGAAGCCTGGCAGGCCACCGAGCACATGCACCCCCAACCGGGCGCTACGCACGACCGCGGCGGTGCGCCCGGCCCGGAACACCCGCGCGTAGGTTCCCGCGCCCGACGCCTGGTCCGGTGCTCCGGCACCGGCAACCACCTCGGGGCCACCCGGCAGGTAGACCACCGCGCGCCGCTCCGGACGGTGCACCAACAGGTGCGACCCCGGCTCGGTCAGCAGGTGCGGCAGCGCCTGCAGTCGCCGATCCGCGCCGCGAGCCTGCACCAGGACCGTGCCGACGGTCGCGCCACGCCCATCCAGAGCCGGCGCGAGCACCACGTCGCCGCCGGCCCGGGCCCTGCCCGAGGTGGCGGCCATGACGCGGCGCCGGTCGCCGTCGTCCTCGATCATCTGCCCGGCCAGCAACTCCCCCGCCGGGCCGAGCAGTTCCAGGCTCACCCGCCCCGCGCCCCGTGGCCAGATTCGGCTCACCGAGAGGTCGCCGCTGATCCCCAACCCCTCAGCGTCTGGGTGCGTCGGTCTCACCAACTCCGGCAGCATGCGCTCCTCGGCCCCTCCTCAGGTCCGCGGTCCTGAGGATTCGGCCTCATCGACCCGGATCGGCTCGCGTGCGGCGACTGTCGATGCGATCACGCCCCGTGGGGTGGCACCGCTTCAGGTCGTGCCATTTCGTATCCCGGGCTGCGATCAGCCGACCGAGCGGGCCGCCTCGATCGGCACGCTCGGCAGGTGCTTGGCCGGCAGCGTCTTGGGACGCCAGTCCGCGCGCTCGGCCTCGAACGCGGCGATGTCATCCTCGCGCTCCATGGTCAGGCCGATGTCATCGAGCCCCTCCATCAGGCGCCAGCGGGTGTATTCATCGATGGCGAAGGACGCCACGATGTCGCCACAGATCACGGTGCGTTGCTCCAGGTCCACCGTGATCTCCAGGCCGGGCTGGGCCTCGAGGGCCTTCCAGATCAGTTCGATGTCCTCCTGGGCGACCTCGGCGGCCAGCAGGCCCTGCTTGCCGGAGTTGCCGCGGAAGATGTCGGCGAACCTGGCCGCCAGCACCACCCGGAAGCCGTAGTCTTTCAGCGCCCACACCGCGTGCTCGCGGGAGGAGCCGGTGCCGAAGTCCGGACCGGCCACCAGCACGGAGCCGGAGCGGTAGACCTCGTGGTTGAGCACGAACTCGGGGTCATTGCGCCACGCGGCGAACAAGGCGTCCTCGAATCCCGTGCGGGTCACGCGCTTGAGGTAGACCGCCGGGATGATCTGGTCGGTGTCGATGTTGCTGCGCCGCAGGGGAACACCGATCCCGATGTGCGTCGTGAACTTCTCCATCGTTCTCCCTCTCAGACGTGCATCAACGCGTTGGGGTCCAACGGCGCCAGTGGGGTGCCGTCGAAACTGGTCAGATCCACCTCGGTATCCCACTCCAGGTCGGCCACCGCAGACAGGGTGCCGCGTACCGCGGTCGCCGCGGCCACGAGCGGGGAGACCAGATGGGTGCGCCCACCCTTGCCCTGGCGGCCCTCGAAGTTGCGGTTGGAGGTGGAGGCCGCCCGCTCACCGGGGGCGAGCTGGTCGGGGTTCATGCCCAGGCACATCGAGCAACCGGCGTTGCGCCACTCGGCTCCGAAGTCGGTGAAGATCTGATCCAGACCCTCGGCCTCGGCCTGCAGCCGGACGCGGGCCGAGGCAGGGACGACCAGGACGCGCACGTCGTCGGCCTTCTTGCGGCCCTTGACCACCTTGGCCACCGAGCGCAGGTCCTCGATCCGGCCGTTGGTGCACGAGCCGATGAACACCGTGTCCACCGGGATTTCCCGCAGCGGGCGACCGGGCACCAGGTCCATGTACTCGATCGCCCGCTCGGCGGCGGTGCGCTCGTTGTCCTCGGCGATCTCCTCCGGCACCGGCACCGACGCGGACAGTGGCAGACCCTGGCCCGGGTTGGTGCCCCAGGTCACGAACGGCTCCAGATCCGCTGCCTCGAGCACCACCTCGGCGTCGAAAGTCGCGTCGTCATCGCTGCGCAGCGTCTTCCAGTACTCCACCGCGGCGTCCCAGTCCGCACCCTCGGGGGCGTGCGGGCGGCCCTTGAGGTAGGCGAACGTGGTCTCATCCGGGGCGATCATGCCCGCCCGTGCGCCGGCCTCGATCGACATGTTGCAGACCGTCATCCGCGCTTCCATGGACAGGTTGCGGATCGCCTCACCGCGGTACTCCAGCACGTAGCCCTGACCGCCGCCGGTGCCGATCTTGGCGATGATCGCCAGGATGATGTCCTTGGACGTGGTGCCCGGGGGAAGTTCGCCGTTGACGGTGATCGACATCGTCTTGAACGGCGTCAGTGGCAGGGTCTGGGTGGCCAGCACGTGCTCCACCTCGGAGGTACCGATGCCGAAGGCCAGCGCCCCGAAGGCACCGTGGGTGGAGGTGTGGGAGTCACCGCAGACCACCGTCATGCCCGGCTGGGTCAGACCGAGCTGGGGCCCCACGGCGTGCACGATGCCCTGATCGGCATCGCCCAGGGAGTGCAGCCGGATCCCGAACTCCTCGGCGTTGTTGCGCAGCGTCTGGATCTGGGGGTGCGCGAGGTGGGGTCGGCGATCGGCAGGTCGATGTCGAGGGTGGGGGTGTTGTGGTCCTCGGTCGCCAGGGTCAGGTCCGGGCGCCGTACCTGACGCCCGGCCAGGCGCAGGCCCTCGAACGCCTGCGGGCTGGTCACCTCGTGCACCAGGTGCAGGTCGATGTAGAGCAGGTCCGGTGCCCCTGCATCGCCGCGGCGCACCACATGGTCACGCCAGACCTTCTCAGCCAGAGTTCCGGCCATCGCCATCACCTTCCACTTCTTCCAGCGGGCGGTTCCGCCCGGTTCACCACAGGATCCTCGCCCTGCCGCGCAGCGGGACTTGCGTCTCACGTCCCGAGACGGCAGTATCGTCCTATGGACAACTCTAGCGGAGTCGGCGTGCTGGATAAAGCCGCCACCGTGCTCGGTGCCCTGGAGGCCGGGCCCGCCACCCTGGCGCAACTGGTCGCTTCCACCCATCTGGCCCGCCCCACCGCGCACCGCCTGGCGGTCGCCCTGGAGCACCACCGGCTGGTGGCGCGGGACATGCAGGGCCGCTTCATCCTGGGCCCCCGGTTGGCCGAACTGGCCTCGGCCGCGGGCGAGGACCGGCTGCTCGCCGCAGCCGGATCGGTGCTGACCGCCCTACGTGACCACAGCGGCGAGAGCGCGCAACTGTTCCGCCGCCAGGGTGATCAACGCATCTGCGTGGCCGCGGCGGAGAAGCAGATGGGGTTGCGCGACTCCATCCCGGTGGGGGCCACGCTGACGATGGAGGCCGGCTCGGCCGCCCAGGTCCTGCTGGCCTGGGAGGAACCGGATCGGTTGCACCGAGGTCTGCACGGCGCCAAGTTCACCGCCACGGTGCTCTCCGGGGTCCGACGACGTGGCTGGGCACAGTCGGTTGCCGAACGTGACGCCGGGGTCGCCTCGGTCTCCGCGCCGGTGCGCGGACCGTCGGGCCGGGTGATCGCCGCGGTGTCCATCTCCGGGCCGGTGGAGCGGATGACGCGCATGCCCGGCCGGCTGCACGCCAACGCGGTGATGGCAGCCGCAAACCGCCTCACCGACGTGCTGCGCTCCACCCCGGAGGACTGAACCGTGGCGGGCGGGATCGCCGCTACGGCCTCCTGAGGTCCGAACTCAGCCGCGCTTCGAGCGGGGATGCTCGATCCGGGTGGTGTCGAACAACTCGGCCACGGCATCCTTGATGGGCTGCTGACCGCCGACGACCTCCAGCACCATCCCGGCGGTGGCCGGGCTGTCCAGCAACGCGACGATCACTGCGGCCACATCGGCACGGGATACCTCGCCCCGGGCCACCGCGGACCCAAGTTCCACCAGGCCGGTGGCCTCATTGTTGGTCAGCATGCCCGGACGCAGGATGGTCCAGTCCAGATCCATCGCCTGGACCGCCTCCTCCGCGGCGCCCTTGGCGCGCAGGTAGGCGGCGAAGACCTCCTCCACGTCCGGTCCGGGGTCCCTCGTGGCCCGCATCGCCGAGATCAGCACGTGCCGGCGCACGCCGGCCCGGACGGCGGCCCTGGCGAACAACTCCGCCCCGGCCCGGTCCATCGTGTCCTTGCGGGCCGCCCCGCTCCCGGGGCCCGCCCCGGCGGCGAAAACCGCAGCATCGGCGCCGGCGAGAGCGTCGGCCACCAAGGCCTCATCGGTCTGCTCCAGGTCCAGCACCTGCGCCTGCGCCTGCGCGCCGATTCTCTCCAGGTCGCCGACATGATCGGGATTGCGAACCAGGCCAACTGGCGCATCACCGCGCTCGACGAGGCGGCGCAGTAGATGCATGGCGATCTGTCCGTGCCCTCCTGCAATGACTACTCGCATGTTCGCCACCGTAGGCACACCGGGCGCCGGGCGCTCGTTGAACCACCCCGGAGCCTCGGTCTCGCCGAGATCTCCGGGGTGGTCCCCTCACACGTGATCAAGCCAGATCACGCACGATCAACTGCGGTTCAGCCCCCCACCACACTGTCGGACAGTTCGGCGTAGGCCGATTCGGCGGCCTCCTCCGGAGTGGACTGGCCGAAGACCACCTCAAGACCGATCCGCTGGATCAGTTCCTGGGCCACGCTGCCGCCCTCGGGCGGGATCGGCGGCGGGGAGTCCACGACGTCGGCGATGTCATCGATGTACTCCGACACCCGCACGTCGGCCTCGGTGAGGTCATCAAGCATCGCCTCACGCACCGTCAGATTCGGCGCGATGCCCCGCTCGGCGAGGACGATCGGAGCCGCCTCCTCGCTGTTGAGCATGAAATCCAGGAACGCGGCAGCCTCCTCCTGATGCGGGCTGGTCTCGGCGATGGAGAAGAACATCGAGGCCTTGTAGTACGTCCCGCTGGGTGAGTCCCCGGCGTTGGAACTGGGCCGCAGCGCGATCTCGATATCGGTCCCGGAGGCGTCCTCCACCGCGGCCAACTGGTTACTCCACCAGAAGCTCATCGCACTCTGCCCGGTGCCGAACAGGGACTGGTCCAAGGGTGCCGAGATGTCATCGGCCTGGGTCGCCGGGTCCGGTGCTGCGCCGCTCTCGGTGAGTTCCTCGATGTAGGCGTAGTACTCGGCCAGGTCGGCGGCCTCGAACCCGAGCCCGCCGTCGTCAGTGAACAGACTGAGCCCGCGCTGGTTGAGCCACGCCTCGGCAGCGTGGTCGGAGATGATCGGAGACGTGCCGTACCCGACTCCCGAGTCACTGATCTGCTGGCCGATCTCGAGGTAGTCGTCCCACGTCCAGGTGGTGTCATCGGGCAGGTCCACGCCGGCCTCCTCGAACACCGCCGGGTTGAGCAGGGCGACCTGGGCGTTGATCCCCGCGACCGCAGCGAACAGCCCGTCGGGCGTGCGCCCGTTGTCCACCGTGCCCTCATCCCATTCGCTGAAGTCGATCGGGAGGTTCTCCAGATCGGCCAGGCTTCCACGGGCGGCGTACTCGGACAGGAACTGCAGGTCCATCTGGATGATGTCGGGCATGTCCCCGCCGGCGGTCATCGTGGCCAAGCGGTCCCAGTAGGCCGACCAGTCGGCGTACTCAGCCTGAACCGTGACACCGGGGTTCTCGGCCTCATAGGCCTGGATGGCCTCCTCGGTGATCCGGTGCCGCAGGTCCGAGCCCCACCAGTACATCCGCAGTTCGACGTCCTCACCGGAGGTTTCCTCACCGTCGGCCGCACCGTCCTCGGCGCCACTGTCCGGTTCCGGTTCATCCGAGGGCGCATCCTGGGCGCACCCTGCCACGACCAACCCGGCCCCGAGCACGAGCGCGGTGGCAAGCCGTAGCCGTCGTCTGCTTCTCACTGCTGTCATGACTCCATCGTCCTCTCGAAGGTCACGCTTTCATGCGGGCTGGGCGTGGCGCCGGGGTCGGTCGAGACCCAAGCCGCCGGAGCGCCCCACGTCACTGCTTCTGTTGCACCACGGGGTGTGTGGTGCTCCGCAGCATAAGCGGCTATGCACACACGCGGTAACGCTTTCGCAATCTGTGTCCGGATCGTGATGCACGGGACCGGCTGCGCGGACACCTCGAGGTGGGGGATGCGTTGACGTCGCTTTAGTTGATGCCGTCGAGGAACTCTGCGACCAGCGGACCGGAGGTGGCCGCCCCGTACTCCCCGTCCTCGACGAAGGCCGCCACGGCCAGGTCGCCCTGGATGGCGATTACCCAGGTACGGATGGCTTCGTCGCTGCCGTGCTCGGCGGTGCCGCTCTTGGCCACCACCGGAGGGCCGTCGACATCGGCGAGCATCGGCGTGGTGCCATCGACGACGACGGCGCGCATCGCCTGGCGCAGCACAGCGGCTTCCTCATGAGTCAGCGGGGAGATCTCGGTGGCCTGGGCACCCTCGCCGCCGTCGGTTCCGTCACCGTCGTCGCCGGGAACCCCGGTGGCTCCGTCCTCCTCGGACTCCCCGGCCGCTCCGTCGTCGTCGCCGGTGGCACCGGCCTGGTCCCCGGTGGCGCCGTCGTCGTCCCCGGTGGTGCCGTCCTCGTCGTCAGCACCGCCGTCGTCGCCGTCGGTACTCGAATCCTGGGTGTCGCCCCCTTCGGGAACGTCATCGCCCTCGGCACCCTCAGCAGGGTCGGCGGTGAGGTCGGCAAGGTTGCGGATCAGGGTGGGACGCACCGTCTGCCCGGCGGACAAGGACGCGGCGACCACCGCCATGCCCATCGGGGAAGCGAGCACCTGGCCCTGACCCATCATGGCCGCCGCGTGGTTGGTGGCTCCCACCTCCTGTGACACCGAACCCAGGAACAGCGGATACCCGAACTCCCCGGAGTCCAGCAGTCCCAGCGCCGTGGCGGCCGAGGCGAGATCGGCCGGACCGATCCGGTCGTGCTGGGCCAGGAACGTGGTGTTGCACGAGTGCGCGATCGCCTCGGTCACGGTGATGTCACCGAGCATCTCGTCCGGATAGCCCGGGTTGTTGGAGAACGTGCGCCCGTCCACCGTGAGCGTCTCGGGGCACTGCACGGTGTCCTCCAGTTCCATCCCCTCGCGCGCAGCATGGCCAGAGCGGTGACCATCTTGAAGGTCGAGCCGGGGGCGTACTGGCCCAGGGTCGCGGTGGACCAGCCCTGCGATCCCGGGCCGCTGGCCACCGCCAGGACGTGGCCGTCGGAGGGCCGCAGCGCCACCAGGGCACTGGCCGGCTCCACCTCGGCGAGGATCTTCTCGGCCAGGACCTGCATGTCGGCGTCCAGGGTGGTCTCAAGATCGATGCCGTCGCCCGCGTCGAAGGTGAACACCTGCGTGGGCTCGGCGCCCTCGGGCTGCCCGTCGCCGGCGGCTTCGGCGCCTGTTCCCCCGCCATCGGTCTCGCCACCGGCGCCGTCGTCGTCCTCGCCGGCACCCTCGCCGTCATCGGCACCCTCGCCGGCGTCGGAGACCGGGGCGCCGTCGACGACGGAGATGGCCACGGCAGGTCTGCCGCGCAGGACCTCCTCGTACTGGGCCTGCAGGCCGGACAGTCCGATGATGTCACCGGCCTCGATGCTTCCCTCGGAGTTCTCGATGATCTCGGCGGTGGCCTCCCCCACCCGGCCCAGCACCGGGCGGGCGAAGGACTCGGTGGGGCCCTGGATGCGTACCCCGGAGACGAAGTGCACTCCGTCCAGGGCGCGCAGGGTGTCCAGGTCCAGGCCCTCAGGGTTGTCCTGGGGGATCACCACCGCGTCCACGAACGCCCGCGGGCCGTAGGCCAGGACCCGGTCGGCGTAGGCCTGCGGGTTGGAGAAGTCCAGTTCCTCGGCCAGTGCCAGCGCGGCGTCGGCCCAGTCGTCGGACTCGATGAACGTCTTGTCGATCCCGATCCGGAAGACCGGTCGCTCCGCCACCAGGATCTCCCCGTCACCATCGAGAATGGCACCCCGGTCGGCATCGGTTCGCTCGACCACGAACACCCCGTTCTCACCGAGTTCACGGGCGATCAGGTCCCGGGACCAGGTGGCGTGCCAGGTCTCGGAGTCCTCGGCGGACAAGTGCACCGAGATCGGGTAGGACCGGTCTGCTCCGAGCCGGGCATGCTCCAGTGCCAGCGCATCGCCGCATCGGCGGCCAGGCCCTCATCCTCCTCGTACGGGCTGGAGACCCAACTGACCTCCACCTCCCGGTCGATGCCCTCCATCTGCGCAAGGGCCGCATCGACGTCAGCCTGGGCGATCTCGCGCTCCTCGGCGCCCATCGGGGCCTCGGAGAAGTCCCCGCCGGCCATCGCCTCGGCCAGCGCCTCGGCGGCGGTCAACTCCGGGGCAGGGGCGTCGGCGTCGGCGTCCTCGCCGTCGGTCGGAGACGAGCAACCGGCCAGGAAGAGCCCGACGGCGGTCAGGGTGGCCACGAGAACCGATGCCGTTCTCCTGGGGTGCTGCTGGACCATCACTGCGTCCTCCTCCCGACCGCACAGTGCTCGCGGGCAGGCGCCGGCGAAACCATGATCCGAGGGTAGCCCGGTGCCGGCGCGGGTTTGCGGGGCACGCGCCGGAGTGGGTCACAGCCGTACCCCGCTGGGACTCCGGCAGGAGCGCCGTGAATCATCGGAGGCATGGACGCCGTCGGCCCCGAGCCGGCCACAAAGCAGAGAACCCCCGGCTTTCGCCAGGGGTTCTCGCGTGTAGCCCCGACCGGATTCGAACCGGCGTTACCGCCTTGAGAGGGCGGCGTCCTAGGCCACTAGACGACGGGGCCGAGCAGCCCGACGATCATACCGGAGCACACGGGGTGCTCTGCACATCGTCGGCGCTGGGGTACCAGGACTCGAACCTAGACTAACTGAACCAGAATCAGTCGTGCTGCCGATTACACCATACCCCAAGGGGGTATGACGTCAGAGTGTCCCGCGCGCACCGAAACAACCCCGGACGTCCTACCAGCCGGTAACTCTACCCGAGCCCGGTGGCCGCGCCCAAACCCGTGGGGGTGGGAGATCTCACATGCCCGACGGCGACTGCGTCCTGGAGCCTGTCGGCGGCGTGCGCAGGTGCTCGGGCAGCCGGGATGGGTCAGGATGGGCGAATGAATCAGATCGCCCGTCACCTGATGATCCGCGGCCACGTTCAGGGCGTGGTGTACCGCCAGAACTGCCGGCGCCGGGCCGAACAACTCGGTGTGGACGGATGGGTGCGAAACACCCCGGACGGCAACGTCGAGGCACACGTGCAGGGTCCGGCCGAGGCCGTGCAGACGTTGATCGACTGGGCCCACGAGGGACCCCGGCACGCCCAGGTGACCGAGGTGGAGACGCAGGAGGCCGAGGCCCAGAACCTGCATGGATTCGAGGTGCGCTGACCGACCGAGCAGCGCCCTGCCCGGGCGGCAAGTGCCGGACGAGCCACGAACCGAGTGCATCGGCCCGGACGCGTCCAGCCGGTCGTGGACCGCGCTCGCTCTGCGTCCGGGTTCCTGCGGTCAGGGTTCCAGCAACACCGTGAGTTCGGACAGGCCGGAGATCACCTCGATGCCCTCCGCGCGTGCCGCCTCGGGATCCTCGGCGAAGGCTCCCCCACGCCGTCGACCGGGGCGGTCCAACCACACTCCACGCAGGCCCGCGGCGCGGGCGGCACGAGCGTCGAGGTCCAGTTCGTCGCCGACGTAGACCGTGGCGGCCGCGTCGGTGCCGAGCAGCCGGCAGGCCTCGGTGAAGACCCGCGGGTCGGGCTTTCCCACACCGAAGGTGTCCAGGGTGACCAGCAGGGGCACGTCATCGGCCAGGCCGCACCGACGCAGTTTCTGCTCCTGCGTCGCCCGCTGCGCGTTGGTCACCGCGCCGACGGCCAGGCCACGGCCGGACACCTCGCGCACGCAGGCCAGGGCGTCGTCGAACGGGCGCCAGGCCGCCGCGAAGGCCTCGTTGTAGCGGGCATCCCACCGCGCGAACAGGTCATCATCGTCGTGCAAGGGCGGACCGCCGAATGCCTCGTGAAGCTCGGCGGCACGCGCCCGGCGCTGCTCGGTGTGCGTGATCTCGCCGCGGGTGAAGCGCCGGTAGTAGCCGCGGGCGTCGGCACGCCACAGGGCCAGCATCTCGGCGTGCTCCTCAACACCGACGTGGGGCAGGTACTCCTGTGCGACGGCCTCGATCGCCGCCGCGAACGCCCCGGCGGTGTCCACCAGGGTGTCATCGACGTCGAACAGCACGGCCTCGACGCCGGGTCGGTCTGCTGCAGCCACCGCAGGCTCCCGGTCTCCCCGGCTTCCCCGGTCTCCCCGGTCTCCCTGGTCTCCCCGGTCTCCCTGGTCTGGCCGGTCTCCCTGGTCTCCCCGGTCTGGGTCACCCGCCCGGAACGACCCAACACCCGCGGCACCGAACGCGGGATCCGCGCGCACGCCGTCGGGCCTGCTAGTCATCCAGGTCGGCGCGCAGGGAGCGCAACCGCGCGAGCGACTCATCCTTGCCGAGGATCTCCATGGACTCGAACAGCGGCGGGGAGACCCGCCGGCCGGACAACGCCACCCGCAACGGGGTGAAGGCGAACCGCGGCTTGATCCCCATGCCCTCCACGATCGCCTCGCGCAGGAGGTGCTGGGTGTGGCCGGCACCGAAGTCCTGGCTCGGCTCCAGCGCGGCGACGGCAGCATCGAGCACGTCAGCGGCCTCGGGACGCAAGGCGTTGATCGCATCCTCCTCCCGGGGCAGGTCGGCGTGCGTGCGGAAGAGGAACCCGAGCATCCCCACCGACTCCCCCAGCAGCACCATGCGCTCCTGGATCAGCGGAACAGCCTGGGTGAGCAGGTGCTGTTCAGCCTCGTCGAGGCCATCCCAGGTCTCCGCGCCGACCAAGCCGGCCTCGTGCAGGTAGGGCACCACCCGGGCGCCGAGCTCGGTCACGTCGAGCAACCGCAGGTGGGAGGCGTTGATGGCCTCGGCCTTCTTCACATCGAACCGCGCCGGGTTGGGGTTGACGTCGGCGATGTCGAACGCGGTCACCAGTTCCTCGCGGGTGAAGATGTCCCGGTCCGGTGCGATCGACCAGCCCAGCAGGGCCAGGTAGTTCAGCAACCCCTCGGGCAGGAAGCCCCGCTCACGATGGGTGAACAGGTTGGACTCGGGATCGCGTTTGGACAGTTTGCGGTTGCCCTCACCGCGCACCAGCGGCATGTGCCCGAACGCCGGCACCGCCTGCGCCAGCCCCAGGTCGATCAGCGCCCGCCACAGCACCACCTGGCGCGGGGTGGAGGAGAGCAGGTCCTCACCGCGCAACACGTGGGTGATGCCCATCAGGGCGTCGTCGAGGGGGTTGACCAGGGTGTACAACGGCTGACCGTTGCCGCGCACGATCACGAAGTCCGGGACCGAGCCGGCCGCGAAGGTGATCTGCCCGCGAATGAGGTCGTCCACCACGATGTCGGTTTCGGGCATCCGGATCCGCAGCACCGGGGTGCGGCCGGCGTCGCGGTAGGACTGCTTCTGCTCCTCGGTCAGGTCGCGGTCGAATCCGTCATAGCCGAGTTTGGGGTCCCGCCCGGCCGCCCGGTGGCGCTCCTCGATCTCCTCCGCGGTGGAGAAGGACTCATAGGCGTGCCCGGCGGCAAGCAGTTGGGCGGCAACGTCGGAGTAGATGTCCATCCGCTGCGACTGCCGGTAGGGCCCGTGCGGTCCGCCGACCTCCACGCCCTCATCCCAATCCAGGCCCAGCCAGCCCAAGGCGTCGAGCAGCTGGCGGTAGGACTCCTCGCTGTCCCGGGCGGCGTCGGTGTCCTCGATCCGGAACACGATCCTGCCGCCGTGGTGGCGGGCGTAGGCCCAGTTGAACAGGGCGGTGCGGATCAGGCCGACGTGCGGGGTGCCGGTGGGTGAGGGGCAGAACCGCACACGCACATCGGCGCCGGTTGCGAAGTCTGGGGTAGCCATGATCCCCCACCCTATCGAGCAACTCGCCCCGCCTAGATCCTCATCTCAGCGCCCAGATCGGACGCCTCGTGACGACACCGGCAGCACGCCGGCGACGTCCACAGGCGAGGTGGCAGGACCGCGACTAGCGCCGCATCACCGGGTTTGCCAGGGTCCCGATGCCCTCGACCTCCACCTCCACGCGCTGACCGGCCTCGATCGGGCCGACCCCCGCGGGGGTTCCGGTGAGCAGGACGTCGCCGGGCAGCAGGGTGAACAGCGAGGAGGCGTAGGCAATCAGCTCCGGCACCTTGTGCACCATCTGGGCGGTGGAGCCGTCCTGCCGCAACTCACCGTCCACCCGGGCCTGCACCCGCAGGTCTGCCACGTCCAGGTCCATCGTGATGACCGGGCCGAGGGGGCAGGAGGTATCGAACATCTTGCCCCGGGTCCAGGTCTTGTCCTCGGACTGCACATCGCGCGCGGTGACGTCGTTGGCCACCGTGTAGCCGAAGATCACATCGCCTGCGCGCTCGGCCGGCACGTCCTTGCAGATCCGGGAGATGACGACGGCGAGCTCGGCCTCGTGATGCACCTCGCTGGAGTAGGACGGCAGCAGGATCGGGTCATCTGGTCCGATAACCGCGGTGTTCGGCTTGAGGAACACCAGCGGCCGCTGCGGCACCTCGTTGCCCAGTTCGGCGGCGTGCTCGGCGTAGTTGCGCCCGATCCCCACCACCTTCGACCGGGGGATCACCGGGGCGAGCAGCCGTACCGAGTCGATCGGCACCCGCTGGCCAGTGGGGTCGATCGGGGTGTACAGCGGGTCGCCGGAGAGCACCACCAGGTCGTTGTCGTCGACCACGCCATAGCGCGGGTCATCACCGAGGGCGAACCGTGCGATCTGCATGATCCTCACCCTACTGCCACCGCCCGCGCCCCTCACCAGCCCGTATGCGGCCACACGACCCGCCGGTTCCGTGGGATCGCCGGGCTCACGGGCGCATGCCCGGTCTCGCCGCGCCATGCGCAGTCGGTACCGTGGGCGGATGCAGACGAGAGCGCGCACGCGCATCGTAGGGGTCGACACCGCCCGCGGGCTGGCGGTGCTGGGCATGTTCGTGGCGCACCTGGGGATGGAGCGCCACAGCGAGATCTGGACCACCACCGGCTGGTTCTCCCTGGGCGATGGGCGGCCCTCGGCGCTGTTCGCGATGCTGGCCGGGATCGGACTGGTCTTCATGACCCGCCGCGCCCAGGACGACCCGGCCAGGTTCGCCTTCCAGCGCGGTCGGATCCTGCGCCGGGCCCTGATCCTGTACCTCCTCGGCTACGGCCTGGTGTTCCTGGGCACCCCGGTGGCGGTGATCCTGCCCGCCTACGCGGTGTTGTTCGTCGTGGCTGTGCCGTTCCTACGAATGAGCGCCGTGGCGGTGCTCGGGTGCGCCGGCATCGTGCTAGCGATCGGACCGCAGGTCCTGGTCCTGACCCGGCACGCCTTCCACGGTGAAGCCGGCCCGGTGCACGAACTGGCGCTGCTGCCCGGCTTGGCCGAGGTGTGGTCCGGCTACTACCCGGCGATCACCTGGTTGGCCTACATCCTGGTGGGCGTAGCGGTGGGCAAGGCCGACCTGCGCTCCCCGAGGGTGGCTACCGCCCTCCTTGGTATCGGGTCCGTGGTGGCCGCGCTGGGCTACGGCGCCGGAGCGTTCGCCGAAGGCGCTCTGGTCGGACGGGAGGGCACGATCGCCTTCGACCTGATCACCATCGAGCCGCATGCCAACTCGACCCCGGAGATGCTGGGCAACGCAGGCTTCGCCGTGGCCCTGCTGGGCCTCTGCCTGCTCGCGATGTCCCTGGCACCGCTGCGCGTGATCGCCGCTCCCCTGAACGCCGTCGGGGCGATGTCGCTGACGATCTACAGCCTGCACATCGTCTATATCGCCATCCTCGGCACCGACGCGGTCTGGTACCCGGTCTCGAACTGGCCGCTGATCTGGTTGGTGCTGGCCAGCCTGGCATTCGCCATCATCTGGCAGAAGACCTTGGGCCAAGGACCGCTGGAACGCCTGCTCGCCCGATTGATGGGTTCCCGCCGCCCCCCGGCGTCCGGACCGGGACCCACGCCCCCCGGATCGCACCATCAGGTTTCGCCGCAGTACCCGGCACCGGGGCAGCACCACGTTCCCCCTCCACCAGGGTCCGCCCAGTACCAGCCGCCGCAACGGCCCAGAGCATCGACGACGCCACCACCTGCCCCTGGCCCCCACTACCAACCCCCGCAGGCAGCGCCGGTGCAGCACCCGCCCAACCAGCAGCCCTACTATCCTGCGAGCCCCGACCCGCAGACCCCAGCAACACACCAGGTCCCCGTGCAGCACCAGGGTCCACCGCCATACCCACCGGCCGCACCGGCACCGCCATACCCACCGGCCGCACCGGCGCCGCCACCGCAACCCCGGGCCTAGCCGCACCGGGCAGGCCTGGGACCCAGCCGCGGGCGGCCGGGTGCGGGGCGGGGTAGTCAGGTGTGCCAGGTGACCCCGGCGGACGTCACGGTGGCCGTGACATCGTTCGCGTGCACATAGGTGTGGTGGCGCCCGCAGAGGAGCGCGCCGTTGTCCATGTCGGTCGGGCCGCCATCGGCCCAATGCCGGACGTGGTGAGCATCGCACCATTGCGGAGGAATCGTGCAACCCGGGTACGAGCAATGCTTGTCACGATGCCACAGCGCCCGATGCTGTCCAGGGGTGAACAACCTCTTGTCGTGCCCCATCTCGAGGATCTGACCCTCGGTGCCGAGCACGGCCGGAATGATGGAACCATCGCAGGCCAGCCGTCGCACCGTCGTCGGGGAGAGCACTTGTCCGGTCATGGTGATACCCGCACCATCGACGCACTCGGTCAGCGCGGTGAGCGGAATCGTCACCATCACCTGCGCCTTGGTGGTCTGCGAGACGCCCTCCGGAGCGGAGACACCGCGCCGGACGATCGTCAGGAGCGCGTCGGCTCGCCGTTGGGCGGGCGTTCGCGGATCGGCGGCGCCGTCGTCGTCCTTCTCGGGTGCCGACAACGCAGAGATCGCCGCATCCACAACGGCCGCGCCTTCGGGCTCGACGACGAGTCGGTACTCCGTCAGGTCCTCACCCACCGGGAGGGAGTGCAGGGAGCGGAAGGGTTCGCCCACGCCGTTCGGACTCCTCCTTCTCCCGGGCAGGTTTGATGATCTTGCGCGAGGTCCCCAGGACTACGCGCAGCTGTCGGTCGGTCCAGCCGTGCTTGCGGATCACCGACTCCGGATCCCGGTCGATCCCCAACGCATCCCGGGCCAGCCCACGTGGGCCGAAAGTGTCGGTGGCGCCCTGATTGATCGTCGTCATCGCCGCGGCCAGCGCGTCCGGGGGTGAGTGCGGAGCCACCTCGTCGTGGAACTGCACGATCGCCGCCGCCCGCGAGGGGCCCAACTCCGCCCGATCGAATGCGGCCAGCGTGCCGCGCAGGGGCGCGTCCTGCCTTGCCTGCCCGCCGTCCTGCTCGGCCCGCCCGTCGTCCTGCTCGGCCCGCCCGTCGTCGGCGGCGCCGCCCTGCGCTGGATCAAGCTGGGCGACGGCGCCACCCTCCTCCACGGCGCCACCCTCCTCCTGGGCGCCACCTGGCCCCGTGCCCAACCCGGGCCCACCGTTCAGCGTCCGGACCGCCTCGGCCAGTCGCACGGTCATCAGGGCGTGCCCCACCGGGGGCATCGGCGCTTGCCGACCTTGAGCCTGGGTCAGGTAATCCACTGGTGTCAGGCAGCGGTCGCGCGGAATCCCTCGGTCGATCACCTCAGCCGTGGCGCGCACCTCGGCCCGCGACAACTGGTGCCGTACCCGGCCCAGTGCACCCAACACCTCCACCAGGTCACCTTCGGGAACACGCCACCACTCCCCCTGGGCCAGCGCGTCCAGGGTCAGGGCCATCTGCGCCAGCAGCGACGGCGCTTGCGTCACCGTACCGACGTCGATGGTCTGGTCGTTGGCCATGGAACAACCGTACTAACGACCACCGACATTCGGTCGCCGAAGGGTCCCGGGCGACGGCAGGCGGTCTCACCCTGGAGGACCCCCGATGAGGCCGGTATCCTCGGTATCCTCGGTATCCTCAAGAAACCATGCACCTCAGCCAGAGCCGAGGAGGCGACCATGGCCAAGGATCGCAAGGCGAAGCGTGCTGAACGCCGGCGTGTGCGCGCCGCCCGCAGGATGTGGGACCAGGACCCGCGGAACCGGGCGCGGGAACGAGAACACCTGGCCGTCACGTGCGGGGAGCGGGTGTGGTCGCACCTGCGGAGTCAGGCGGCCCTCGGGCCCCGCGCGAACCTCAGTTCGCCGAACCCGCCCGGTGGGATCCTGATCGGGCGTTACTGACCACTGCGCCCTGCGACCACCGCCGGCGGCGTGACCAATCCCACCACCCCGGCCCCACCGTGAGGCCTGGGGTTCGGTGATCTGTGCGTGTTACGGTGCCCGGTCCGTCCTCTCTGAAAGGAACTCGCACTGTGACGAGGAAACTGCTGGCCACCGCCGCCACCGCCGCCGCCCTGATCGCCCTGGCCGCGTGCAGCGAATCCGCCCCGCAGGACCCCGGTCCCGAGGACGCCGAGGCACCGGGGATGGAAGAGCAGGACGGCATGCCCGAGATGCCGGAGATGCCCGAACCCGATGTCGAGGACGTCCCCGACGTGGTCGCCACGGTGAACGGCACCGACATCGCCGGCGACGAGTTCGTCACGCTGTACCAGATGCAGTTCCAGCAGATGGCGATGGAGTCCCAGGCGTCCGGGCAGGAGGTCGACCAGAACGAGTTGAAGTCCCAGACGTTGAACTCCATGGTCGACAGTGAGCTGCTGGTCCAGGACGCCCATCAGCGCGGATACGAGGCCAGCGAGGAGGACGTCGAGGCCCTCCTGGAGCAGACCGCCACATCCAACCAGATGGAGTCGGTGGAGGAGTTGCTGGGCGTCTACGCCGAACAGGGCGTCACCGAGGAACAGGTCCGGGACGATGCCCAGACCCAGTTGCTGGTCCAGGAACTGGTCGAGAACGACATCGAGGTCGACGAACCCACCGACGAGGAGGTCGTCGAACTCTACGAGTCCATGGGTCTGGGTGAGGACGAGGAGAACGGCTACGAACTGGATAGGAGATCCGCCCGGAACTGGAGGCCCAGGTGCGTAACCAGAACCGCTCCGAGGCGGTCGGAGCCCACGTGGATGATCTTCGCAGCGACGCCGAGGTGCAGACCTACCTGTGACGCGGTCCCGGGCAACACGCCACGGGCACGATCGACACGCGGCCGACCCCGCTCGGTAGGGGCACCCGCATGGGACCAAGGCCCCCTGCCGGCGCCGGAATACCTCCATAGGCTGGTGCCATGCCCACGTGGGTGACGCGCACGCCCCATTCCGTCCCAGTCAAGGAGGAGGCCCCATGGCCCTGCACACCGACATCCCCACCTCGGCCGACATCGAGCGGCTCGCCGCCGTACGCGACGAGCCCTGTGTGTCGATCTACCTGCAGACCTCACCGGTCAGCGCGGACAACGAGGCGGCTCGCATCGAGTTGCGCAACGCGATCAGCGACGCCGCCAACCAGTTGACCGAAGCAGGGGTGGAGCGTCGCCTGATCGAGGCGATCACCGAGCACGCCGAGGCGCTGCGCGCCGATGCGTCGTTCTGGAACTACCTGTCGAACTCCCTGGCGATCTTCCTCACTGCCTCCGAGACGCACACCTTCCGCCTGCCGAGCACGTTGACGAGCGTGCACGAGGTCTCCGACCGCTTCCACATCAAGCCGATCCTGCGCGCAGTCACCTTCCCGCACACTGCGTTCGTGCTGGCGTTGTCGGCGAACGCCGCCCGGTTGGTGGAGATCACCGCGGACTCCCCCGCGTTCGAGGTCTCGGTGGACGAGTTGCCCGAGAGCCTCGAGGACGCCGTCGGCGGCACCGATGACCCGAACCGCCAATCCTTCGCCCGGATGTCCTCCGGGGACACCGAGCGGGTCCGGCTCACCCAGTACGCCCGCATGGTCGATCGCGCTCTGCGCCCGCTGCTTCCCGACGTGCGCGTGCCGTTGATCCTGGCCGCGGCCGAACCGCTGGCCAGCATCTACCGGTCGGTCTCCAGCTCCACGAACCTGGCCGGCCAGGGCATCGAAGGGAACCCGGATCAGCTCGACGACGCCGCCCTTGCGGAGGCGGCGCGGACGATCATGGACCGGCTCTACGCTGACGAGATCGCCGCCGTCGCGCAGGATCTGAACGAGGACTACCCGCGCGAGCGCGTGGCGCTGGACACCCAGCAGGTGGCCCGGGCCGCCACGTTCGGGGCCGTGGACACCCTGCTGGTGGACATCGACAGCCACCAGGGCGGGTTCCTGGACGAGGCCGACGGCGCGCTGACGCTCTCCGCCTCCCCCGATGCCCTGGACTACGGCGTGGCGGACGAGATCGCCCGGCGCGCCCTACGCACCGGCGCCAGGGTGCTGGCGGTACGGGCCGAGGACATCCCCGGGGACGGACCCGTCGCGGCGCTGCTGCGCTACCCGATGTGAGGCCCACCAGGGCCTGCGTGCACCCGCCAGTGCGTGCGCACCCACCCGGGTGAGCCTCCCCCCACCGAAGGTGAGGCCCGACGACGGCGGGCCGGGGTGGCCGGAGAAGCGGAACCGCCCCGCCCGCTCACCTGGTGAACGCGGCGCGCGGGATCACCGGGCCGCGGCGTAGCATGCCCTGGACGTCACGCCTGCAAGAGAGGATCCATGCCCACGCCCCGGACCCCACGAGCCCGCGGCGGGCAGCCACCGATCTGGACGCGCGACTTCACCCTGGCCACAAGCACGAACCTGCTGCTGGCGATGGTGTTCATGGCCTCCATCGTCACGATGGCCCCCTACGCCGTCCGGGAACTGGGCGCGACCGAACCGCAGGCGGGCGCGGTGGCGAGCATCTTCGTGGTCGGCGCGCTGCTCACCCGGCCCTTTGCGGGGCGATACCTGGACGTGCTCGGACGGCGGCGCATCGTCGTCGTCGGGATCGGTCTGCAGGTGGGCGCACTGGCGCTGTACTTCCTCGCCGACACCCTGGCCCTGCTGCTGGTGGTGCGGGTGCTGCACGGGATGGCCTTCGGGCTGGTCAACACCGCGATGGCGGCCTCGGTCATTTCCCTGCTGCCGCCACGGCGCCGCTCCGAGGGCACCGGCTACTTCGGGATGAGCGGCGTGATCGCCGGCGCGGTCGGCCCGCTGTACGGGGTACCGGTGCTGATGGGACCGGGCCCACAGGTCCTGTTCGCCGTCTTCACCGGGCTGGCGGTGCTGGCATTCAGCCTCTCGTTGCTGCTGCGGCTGCCCAGTCCGGCCGCCCCAGCCCCTCGCCCGCGCCCGCGGGCACGGCGACGCTCGGTAGGCCCGGTGCTACGGTCCCTGCTGGAGCCGACCGTGATCCCGGTGGCCTCGGTGATGCTGGTGGCCGGGGCGGCCTTCTCCTCGGTGATAACGTACATGAGCCTGTACACCCCATCGCTGGGGATGGAGGAGATGACCACGGTGTTCTTCGTGGTCTACTCCGCGTCGGTGCTCCTGGTGCGGCCCTTCGCCGGACGCCTGCACGATTCCCGCGGGGACAACACCATCATCTACCCGTCGCGCTGCTCTCCCTCGCGGTAGCCCTGGCCGTGATCAGCGTCGCGCGCACGCCGGCGGTGCTACTGCTCGGTGCGGTGTTCCTCGCGCTCGGATTCGGCACCCTGATGAGTTCGATGCAGGCCATCGCGGTGACGCTGGCCCCACGGGACCGGGTGGGGGTCGCCACCGCGACGTTCTTCCTGATGCTGGACATCGGCACCGGCCTGGGCCCGATCCTGCTGGGCTTCGCGGTGGCCTACCTGGGGTATTCACCGATGTACCTGGTGATGGCGGCGATCACGCTGGTGGCGGTGGGACTGTACTACCTGACGCACGGTGGCACCCCCAACCGTCGGAGCGGACCGCTGCCGGACGATCCGCCCGAAGTCACCGACCAATAGGGTCGCACGCGCGCTCATCCGATCAGCAGCGTCGCGGCCCCCAGGATCGCCACGGCCACCGTGATCGCCCCTGCCAGCACCGCGACGTAGCGCGCGGGGAACCGCTCCCCGGCAGGCAGCGCAACCGCCGTGGCGAGCGCGATCCGTGCGGGTGAGGCGTTCATCCCGAAAGACGCGGCCACGTTCTGGGCCGCCAGGGGGACTATCGGGCTGGTGTCCAGCCCGAGGGCGGCCGTGGTGGTGGCGGTGGAGAACATGGCGGCCGAACCGGTGTTGGAGCCGGTCAGGTAACCACCCAGGGCCCCGATGGCGGGGATCGTCGCGAGAAATCCGATCCCCATCTGTGCGGCAGTGACCGCCAGGTAGTCGGCCATCCCGGTGACAGCCATCACGATGCCCAACGCCAGGAACATCACCGCCGTGCCACCGGGGCGCAGCCAGCGCCTCAGCACCTGGATCGCCATCGCCGGGCGCTCCACCCTCGGGATCCCGAGCAGCACCGGAGCCAGCATCGCGGAGGCCACCAGCCACAGCGCCGGACTGGCCAGCCACGCCAGTCCCGCCGGATCCCCCGCGATCGCCAGCGCGGCGGTGGTCACCAGGATCCCGCCGACCAGCAGCAGGTAGGGCCGCACGCCCCTGCGCAGCCGGGTGGTGATCGCCGGGAGCGGCCCGTAGCTGATGCGGGTCAGGACAAGCAGCACCACGATCACCACCAGCGCGGTCAGCACACCGGTCAGCGGCGGACCCACCAGCAGGCTCGCCCCGATCAGGCCCGCCCACTGAAGCGCCACCACGACGGCGGCGAGCACCACCCGCCGTGCACCGACCCGACCACCGGCCAGGGCCAGCACCCCGACCATGCTCACCACCAGCACCGGAAGGCTCAGCAGGGCCGACCACACACCGAGGTCGGCGAAGTCCACCCCACCCAGTCGGGAGGCCACCAGCATGCCCGGGGCCAGCGATCCCCAGGGCGCGGTGACCATGCCGAGCAGCCCCACCGTCACCGCCCGCACCGGTGCCAGTCCGTGCCTGATCAGCAGCGGTGCGGAGATCACCAGCCCGATCCCGAACCCCGTGACGGCCTCCAGGAACGGGGTGAGCCCGTAGACCAGGAGCAGCAGCGACACGGTGCGGTCCTGGCCGGCCTCCGCGCGATCGAGCCAGTCGGCGATGGCGTCCTGCCCGCCGCTGCGGGCCATCGCCTCGGCCAGCCCCAACCCGCCCAGGATGATCAGCGCCACCGCGAGCACGGTCGGGCCCATCTGGGCCGCCGTCGCCGCCACCGCCTCACCCGTGGGCGCGAAGACGGTGGAACCGCCGAGCAGGGCGACCGCGAGCCCGGCGACACCGGCCCAGAGGGCGGGGATCCGGACGGCGCGCATCCCGAGGACGACGGCGAAGGGCGCCAGGGCAAGGATGAGTTCAGTCATGTTGTGGCTCGGCAGGTGCCGGGCCAGATGTCGGTGACCACGGTGATCACCGGCCCGGACGGCCCGGTCAGTATCGCCCGGCGCCGCAAACACCGGCAAATAGCGGTTGTCCACCACCGCACCGCCCGCCCCCGGTCATCCACCAACGCCGTGCCCGCCCCCGGTCATCCACCAACGCCGTGCCCGGCCCCGGTCATCCACCAACGCCCTGACCCGCTCCTGCTGTCCACCGCTGCCGCAGGCGCCGAGGTGAGATGTGGGTGGCACCATCTAACGTGGACGGCGTGGACACCGGCATCGAGCTGATCGGGATCGTGGGCCCCAACACGTTCACCCGGGGCCGGGCCTACGCACGCCAGGGCCGGGCCGAGGTCCTGGAGCACGACCAGAACCGGTACGTGGCCGGCACCTGCCAGGGATCGGGCGGACGCACCTATCACGTGCGCGCGGAGTACCAGGTCACCTCGCACGGGCACGTCGATGAGATCGAGGGACAGTGCACCTGCCCGGTGCAGTTCGACTGCAAGCACGCCGTGGCCCTGCTGTTGACCGCGCGGCACCACACCCGCGAGCCCGCCCGCTCGCCCGCGCACTGGCAGAGCGTGCTCACCGAGGTCTTCGGTGAGCCGCAGCCCGCCACCTCCCCTCTGGCCCTGGCGGTGGAGTTCGACCCGCCGGATGCGGGAGCGCCTCCTCACTTCTCCTGGGCGGGCCGGGCCGAGGACGGCGCCTTGCGGGTACGACCGATGAGGCCGGGAAAGCGCAAGGCGTGGGTGAACGCCGGGGCCACCTGGTCGAGCGTGCGCGGTGGCCACATCAATGGTGCCGCCCGATCCCAGGTGGACGCCCTGGACGCGCTGCGCCGGATGGCCAACCAATCCAACCCGTGGTCGATGGGTGAGCCGGCCTGGATCAGCCTGGACCGCATCGACAACCCCGGCGTGTGGCCGATCCTGGAGCAGATCGTGGCCTCCGGTGTGGAACTGGTTGCCACCGACTACCGCGCCGTCATGATCGAGTCCGCCCCGGGTACGGCGCCGATCACCCTGACCGAGCACGACGGTGAGATCCGGGTCGGCGCTGTGCTCACCCACCCGAACGCGCCGGGAGCCGGGCAGAGTCTGACGGCGATCGGCACCCCGCCCCACGGCCTGATCTGGACCGATGATGCAGGTCTGCACATGCTGGCTCCCCTGCCCCGCCCGGCGAGCTCGGCCTGGTCCGCCCTGCGCCGCACCGGCGCCCCGGTGCGCGTCCCACCGGCCGATCGTCGCCAGTTCCAGCGGGAGGTGCTGCCGCAGATCCTCCGGGAGACCTGGATCAGCCCCGATGACAGTTACATCCCGCCGCCGCCTCCTACCCCGGTGCTGCACCTGGAGGTTCAGGTCGTCACCGGCGCCGACGGCGTGGCTTCCGGCCCGAACGAACCGGCCACACCGCAGGCGGTGCTGGCCTGGACGGTGCACTACCGGGACGAGCACGGAGAGGGGTACGGCCCGCTCGACCTGCCCGGCGAGCAGACTGATCCGCGGCGCGACGCCGAGGCCGAGCGGGCCCTGTGCACCCGGGCCGCGGCGCTGCTGCGACCACTGCCCGGCACGGTCGACGACGAGCGGCCACGTCCGCGCGCGCGCAGGTGCACGGGCTGGCCGTGGTCACCCTGATCGATAACGTCCTTCCGCAGTTGCAGGAGGCAGGGGTGATCGTCACCGCCCGCGCGCTGCCGTCGTTCGCCCACGCCGGCGACCCGACGGTGCAGGTCTCGGTCACCGAGTCCGGGCGGGACTGGCTCGATCTGGACGTCACCATGACCGTGGCCGGGCGTGAGGTGCCGATCAGTCACGTCATCACAGCCCTGACCCGCGAACTCGACGCCCTCTTCCTTCCCGATGGCACCTATGTGCTCCTGGACGACCCCGAACTGGAACAACTCCGGGCGCTGCTGGCCGAGTCCCGCGAGATGGGCGACCAGCGTCGCAAGGCACTACGGGTTCCGCGCGTGCAAGTGTCCTGGTGGGAGGAGTTGCTGGCCCTCGGTCTGGTCTCTGCCTCGGAGCACGAGTGGTTCCGGGCGTTGCGGCATGCGGCGCAGCACCCGCCCGAACCCCCGCCGCTTCCGGCCGGTCTGCACGCCACGCTGCGGCCCTATCAACAGTCGGGCTATGAGTGGTTGGCCACCTTGCGCCGCAGCGGGCTGGGCGGGATCCTCGCCGATGACATGGGGCTCGGGAAGACGGTGCAGGTGCTGGCAATGATCCTGGATGAGCGCGCCCAGGCAGCCAACGTCGCAGCGATCACCGGGGGCGAGGAACCTGCCGGCACCGAGATCGTCCCCTCCTCGCTGGTAGTGCAGAACCCTCCAGCACCCGAAGCCACCGCCCCGAGTGGGCCGTGGCTCGTGGTCGCGCCGACGTCGGTGGTACCGAACTGGGTCGCCGAGGCCGCCAAGTTCACCCCGGATCTGCGCGTGGCACAGGTCAGCGCAACCGGGGCCCGCCGCGGGCGGACACTCGCCGAGGTGGCCGCTGAGACCGACGTCATCGTCACCTCCTACGCACTGCTGCGCCTGGAGGCGACCGAGTACGCCGAACTGGACGTGGCCGGCCTGGTGCTCGATGAGGCCCAACACGCCAAGAACCACACATCCAAGGCGTTCGCGAGCGCCAAGAAGGTCGCCGCCCCGCTCACCTTCGCCGTCACCGGCACACCCCTGGAGAACACCTTGGAGGAGTTGTGGGCGATGTCGGCGCTGGCCGCACCCGGCTTGTTGGGTAGCCCCGCACAGTTCCGAGCGGTCTACCGCCGGCCGATCGAGAGCGGGCAGGCGCAGGCACCGGACCTGATGTCCCGGCTGCGCCGCCGGATCGCCCCGTTCCTGTTGCGCCGCACCAAGGACCAGGTCGCCACCGATCTGCCCACCAAGCAGGAACAGGTGGTGCCGGTGGAACTGAACCCGGCACACCGGCGGCTCTACGACAAGCACCTGCAACTCGAGCGCCAGCGGGTGCTGCGCCTGGTGGAGGATCTGGACCGCAACCGGGTGGAGGTCCTGGCCGCTCTCACCCGGCTGCGACAACTGGCCATCGACGCGACCCTGGTGGAACCGGAGGCCACGGCGCAGAGTTCGAAACTCGAGGTGTTGCTCCCGCTGCTGCGCGAGGCGGCTGCGGAAGGGCACCGGGTGCTGGTGTTCTCCCAGTTCACCCGTTACCTCGGCCGGATCGCCGAGCGGTTGCGGGCCGAGGGCGTGGGGTATGCCTACCTGGACGGGTCCACCAAGCGCCGGGCTGCAGTGATCGAGGGCTTCGCCAAGGGCGATGATCCGGTGTTCCTGATCAGCCTCAAGGCCGGCGGGGTCGGCCTGAACCTGACCATGGCCGACTACGCCGTCCTGGCCGATCCGTGGTGGAACCCTGCGGTGGAGGCCCAGGCGGTGGATCGCACGCACAGGATCGGGCAGCGCCGGCCGGTGATGGTCTACCGGCTGGTGGCCACCAACACCATCGAGGAGAAGGTCCTGGCCCTGCAGGAATCCAAACGCGAACTCGTGGCCGGGGTGCTGGCAGAGGACGGTGCAGCCGGTGGAGGCGGCGCAGCCGAAACCACCGCCGAAGCCGAGGCCACGTTCTCGACCGCACCGAGCCCGGGGCGTACCACCGGGTCCGGCGCGCTCAGCGCCGCGGAGCTGCGCGAACTGCTCGCCTGAGCAGGTGCCGGATGCGGCTCAGGCGCGTAGCGCGGCGACCAGGAACTCTCGCCCGTGAGCGGTGGGGGTCCAGAGCAGGTCCCCGCGATAGCGCGGGAGCACATCACAGCGTCGCAGCACCGTCCGGGTCAGGTAACCACCCAGGCGCACGTCGAGCCCGTCGACCAGACCTTCATCGGTGCGCCAGCCCAGCGCCGAGACCGCATCGGCCAGTCTGTGGTCAACCCGGGACCGCTCCCTGCGCAGCCGGTCGGATTGCTCCGCCGGTTCCAGGACATCGACGTGCGTCACCACGTCCGGCTCCGCCACGGGTTGCCCGGCCAGGTCGAGCATCATCACGATGGCGCAGGCCCGGTCGAACTCGGTGCGGCCCAGCGGCAGCCGGCCCACCACGTGCTGCCACAGCGCCACCGGGTCGGCCATGAGACGCTTGCCGGCAGCGGTCACCGACAGCGTGCCCTTGGCCTTGCGCGCCAAACCCGGGGCCTGGATCATCTCGCGGAATTCGGTCACCCGGGGCGAGTGGGACTCCCGCTTGTGGGTGCCGGGACCCTCCCGCTGCAACTGCAGCCGCTGTGCCACGGCCGCCACATCGGCCGGCCGGAGGAGTCCGGCGGAGGTCAGCCGCAGACCGTCGGTGCCCACGTGCCGCAGGAACCAGATGAGCGGGTCCATCATCGCCGCGCAGGCATCCGGGTCAAGCCGGTTGGTGTGATCCAGACGCGCCAGGTGGGCCATCCGGGTCAGCAGCACCGAGCCACGGGCCTCCGCCTCGGCCATCACCTGCGACAACGGTGCACCGATGGGGGGAAGGGGGGTGGTGACGGCACGGACCCGGGCGTCTGCGGTGCGGACGTCGAAACGGTCCAGCAGGGCGAGGATCCGGGCCGGTTCCCGGGAGCCGAAGGTGAGGTGGATGACCTCTCGGTCCGCCTCCTCCAGATCGGCATCGGGGTCCTGGGCCAGTGCGGTCAGGTTCCGCCGTATGTGCATGTAGCCAGGGGCTCCGCCGCAGTCCTCCGGTGGACCGGCGCGCTCTCCGCCCAAGACGTGCGCCGCGTCGTCGGCGGGTGCCTCCTCGGTGACTTCCAGCACGGTGAGGCGGTGCTCCCAACCGTCCCCGAAGTCGTAGACGTATGTCGCCTGCGCCCCCTGGCCGGGTAGCAGATCGGCCACGGAGGCCTCGGCTTCCTCCTGCACCGAGGGCGCTTCCGGGAGGGGGGAGTCGAACACCTCCGGGGACTCCTGCCAGACCTGCACCTGGCCGCCGGCACCGGTACGGCGGAAGGCGTGCAGATGGGTATCCATCCACCCCATCGCCTCCTGCAGCACGCAGTGCAGGACCGGGAGCGGTCTGTCGGCACCGATGCGCACCTCCCGCCAGATCGGCGGGGTGACATCGTCCAGGTCGACCCGGACACGGTAGGTGGTGGGCACCGCCCCATCGTGCCCCACCTGAACCCGGATCGTGGCCGGATCGGACCTGCAACCCGCACGCGATATCGGCGGTGCGATTCGATCAGCCGACGTCGCGGATGTAGCGGGAGATCACCCGCACCTGCCGGTAGCCCACCGAGCGGTAGAGATGGTCGGCGCCGGTCGGGCTGGTGGAGTCCACCTCCAGTTCACTGACGCGGTACCCGGCGTCGCGCGCCGCGCGCAGTGCCGAGATCAGCACGTCCTTGGCCAGGCCCTGGCCGCGCACTTCCCGGCGCGTTCCGACCAGGTTAATGTGCACCACCCCGGGTTGGTACTCCCCCGCGATCGCGTAGGCCAGCACCCGGTCGCCGTCGAGGATCACGCGCGAGAGGTGCGGCCGCACGGTGGACATGGTGGCGAAGTGCTCCCAGTCCGAGGCGGAGATCTCACTGTGGTTGCGGTGGTCGCGGAAGGAGTCGTTGTGCGCCTCGCGCGTCGCAGCCTGCATCGCCGCATCCGGGGCGACGGCGCGGGTCACCGTGCCCGGGTCGGTCCAGGAGGCCAGGTCCACCTCCATGGTCAGGAAGTAGTTGTCCGGGGTGAAGCCGAAAGCCTCCAACAGGCGCTGGGTGGGCGAGTCGGCCGGGCCCCCGGAGGTGCGCAACCGCACCGGCTCACCGGGGAAGCGCTCGGCAGCCAGAGCCAAGGCCCGCTCCTGCAACCAGGTGAGCAACTGCGTGCCCAGACCCTGGCGGCGGTGCGCGGGGTGAATGTGCCCGTGCGTGCCCATCAGGGCCTTGCCCTCCACCAGCGTTTCGCGGCTGGACACCGCGCCCACGCCGATCAGATCCGCGCCCTTCCACACACTCATGGTGTCGGTGGCCGGATCGAATCTCGGTTGCTTGAAGGACTCGGCCAGGGCGTCCTGGGTGACCACCGCGCCGGTGCCATCGGCGAGGGCCACGGTGTTGTTCAACTCCGTGGCTGCCGCCACATCGTGCAGGGTCAGGGGCCGCCAGATCAGATCCACGGCGTTGACCTTAGCCTGCCCACGCACCGCAGCGGACCAGACCGTGGGATGGGACACACACGGGCGAACCGTCGGGGTCAGTCGCGTAGGTGAGCCGGCCGAGCGACGACTCGGGCGAGCACACGAGAGATGGGCAGGTGCGCCCGTCGAGGGCATGGTTTACGCGAGCCGGCCGAGCAGGTCCCGGGAGATGATCAGGCGCTGCACCTCGCTGGTGCCCTCATAGATCGTGGTGACCCGGGCATCGCGGTAGAGGCGTTCGGCCGGCACCCCACGGATGTATCCGGACCCACCCAGAATCTGCACGGCATGCCCGGTCGCGCGCACCGCCGTCTCGCTGGCGAACAGTTTGGCCATCGAGCACGCCACCCCGGCCTCCTGAGCGGCGTCCAGACGCGCGGCGCCGGACTCCAGCAGCAACCTGGCGGCCTGATACTCGGTGGCCATGTCCGCCAGGGTGAAGGAGACGGCCTGGAACGCCCCGATCGGCTGGCCGAACTGACTCCTGCCGATCGCGTAGTCGCGGGCGGTGTCCACCGCTGCACGGGTGATGCCGTTGGCGAGCGCGCCGATCCCCAGGCGCCCCTTCTCGAGCACCGACAGGACCGCGCCGAAGCCGGTGCCCTCGGCACCGAGCATGGCGGTGGCGGGCAGGCGGACGTTCCGGAACACGAATCCGCCCACCGGGGAGGCCCGCTGACCCATCTTGTGCTCGGTGTAAGCGCGCTCCACACCGGGCTGGTCCACGTCGACCAGGAACATCGACATGCCACCGCGCTTGCGCTTGGACGCATCCGTGACGGCCAGCACCATCGCGAAGTCAGCCACCGGTGCGTTGTGGATGAAGACCTTCTCCCCGTTCAGGATCCAGTCATCGCCGTCGCGCCGTGCCGTCGTCGCCAGGCCTCCGAGATCGGAACCGGCTGCGGCCTCGGTGAGTGCGTAACTGCAGCGCAGCGTGCCGGCCAGCAGCCCGGGCAGGTACTGCTCACGCTGGTCGGGGGTGCCGTGCGCCACCAGCAGCGAGGCCACCAGTTCCACCAGCCCGCACTGGTCGGCCACGCTGGCGTATCCGTAGGAGAGTTCCTCCATCACCGTGATGTAGTCGGCGACGGTTCCGCCGGCTCCCCCCTCGTCCTCAGCAACGGTGATGCCGAAGAGCCCGAGCCCACCCATATCCTGGTAGATCTCGCTCGGGAACCGCTCGGTCTCGTCGAGTTCGGCCACCACCGGGGCGATGCGGGCTGCGGTGAATTCGCGCACCATCTCCCGCAGGTCGTCGCTGGCTCCGGTCAAATCGGCGGGCGCCGTCATGGGATTCTCCTTCGGGGTGACGGCCGCGTCCGCGGCGTCGGTTCGGGGTTACTGCGGCCCATTGGTTGCGCCGCGGGCATGTTGGCGCCCGCGGGCAGGTGGTTCGGGAAGATGCACGGTCGTGGCGGTAAGCGCCCCGGCCAGTGACCGGGCCGGGAGCAGGACCGGCAGCAGGCAGGCCTGCACGGCGTGGTAGATGTCGGCCTTACCGGGCCTGATGCGGGTGGAGGGGGTCAGGTCCGGGCCGAGTTCGTGGTGCCAGGAGCCCCCGACGGTATCGATGTGGTGCTCCCTCGCGTAGCGCCACCACCGCTGCAACCAGGTGGGGTACTCGAGCAGTTGGGTGGTCTGACCCAGCACGCTCGCGGCCGCGAGCGCCTCGCACAGCACCCAATGCAGACGGTTGCGCACGATCGGTTCACCCTGCCAGTCCACGGTGTAGACGAACCCCTGCTCGCCGTCGACCGCCCAGGCGTCGGTGACGGCGCGGTGGAACAACCGCTCGGCCGCCGCGGTCAGGTCCGCATCGCCCTGCCCCAGGTGCACCAGCAGCCGGGCCCACTCGAAGGAGTGTCCGGGCGTGGCGCCATAGGGTTTGAACGGGTCCTCGCGCTGGTCCGCGTTGTGCTCCAGGTCGGGCCGCCAGTGTTCGTCGTAGTGCTCGGGCAGGCGCCACTCGTGATCGCGGGCGGCCGCGATCATCCGCTCGGAGATGCGGTGGGCCATCTGCGCCCAGCGCCCGTCGCCGGTGGCATCGGCGGCGGCGAGCAACGCCTCCACCCCGTGCATCGCCGAGTTGGCCCCGCGGTAGGGGCTCAGTGTGGTGAAGGTGCGGTCCCACTCCTCCACCAGCGCGCCCTGGGCCTCATCCCAGAACCGCTCGGTCAACACCCCCAGCGCTTCCTCCAGCAGTTCCCGCCCACCGCGCACGCCGGCGAGGGTGGCCGAGGCCGCCGCCAGCACCACGAAGGAGTGCGGGTAGGCCCATTTGGTCGACTGCACCGGCTCGGAAGTGGTCTCATCGACGGCCGTGAACCATCCGCCGTGGTCGGCGTCGCGGAAGACGTCGTTGAGCGCAGCGATGCCGTGGCGCACCATCTCGGTGGCGCCGCGGTGACCGGCGAGCGCGCCGAGGGCGTAGGTATGGGTCATCCGGCAGGTCACGTACAGCATCCGCGGGCGCCCGGGCATCGGCACACCGGTGGTGTCGAGCCATCCGAACCCGCCATGGGGCAGCCGCGCGCCGGTACCGAAGTCCAACAGGTGGGCGGCCTCGGTGAGCATCTCCTGGCTCAGCCCCGCGATCGGCGTGGTCATGACATCACCCCGCCACCGTTGACGTGCACCGTCTGGCCGGTGATGAAGGAGGCCTCGTCGCTGAGCAGGAACCGCACCGCCGGGGCCACCTCAGCGGCGCGGCCGAACCGGCCCTGGATCATCCTCGCGGTCTTACGGGCGCGCCACTCCTCGGGGTAGCCGACCGTCATCGCCGTCTCCAGCGGTCCGGGCGCCACGGCATTGCACCGGATATTCGGGCCCAGTTCGTGGGCGAGGGCGCGAGTCAGGCCGAGCAGGCCCGCCTTGGACGCGGTGTAGGCGCTGGCCTGTGATCCACCGTTGTAAGCCAGTTGGGAAGCGATCGAGACGATCGCGGCCGAGGGTTGGCGGCGCAGGTACGGCACCGCGATCCGGGTCACCCGGTGCGCCCCGTCCAGGTTCACCGCCATCGTGCGTTGCCACACCTCATCGGCGCGGGCGTCCTCCACGCCGACCTCGTGCAGCACCCCGGCATTGTTGACGACGGCATCCAGGCGGCCCCACGACCGCTCAGCGGCTTGCATTCCCGTGAGCACCGACGCCTCCGAGGTGACGTCCAAAGCCACGGCGTGCACGCCGTCGTCGGTGGTGGGCACGGCCTGCAGGTCGGCGGCCACCACACGGGCGCCGGCCGCGCGCAACGTGCTGATCAGTGCGGTGCCGAGGGCCCCGCCGGCACCGGTGACGAGCACCACCTGGTCGTCCAACCGGGCGAACGCATCGGGCACTGGGGAACCCGAAGGGTGACCTTCGGCGGAGGGGGTGGATCGCATCATCCCTGCATGTTACCGTCTACCTTCTACTCACCGGGAGGGCTTTCCACACCATGGAAACCAGCATGCTGGCGAAGGGGCTGCGCGTTCTGCAGCACCTGATGCAGCATCCGCACGGGCAGGGGGTCAGCGCCATCGCTCGCGCCCAGAACCTGCCGGTGAGCACCACCCACCGGATGCTGACGACCCTGGTCGCCACCGATTGGGTCACCCGTTCCCCCTCGGCCACCTACCGGCTCGGACCGCAGATGTTCCTGGCCGTGGAAGCGGTGCACGCCTCCAGTGGGCTGAGCGACATGCACGCCATCCTCACCGACCTGGCCGACAGCGTCGGCGAGACCGTGATCCTGGGCACCTTGATCGGCAAGGAGTTCATCTACCTGGACGTGATCCACGGACCCGGCATGCTCGGCATCAAGGGCAGCGTGGGTCAGCGTGGTCCGCTGCACTGCACCGCGATCGGCAAGTCCTTGCTCACCGCCTTGCCGTTGCCGCAGCGCAACGATCTGATCGTGAGCCTGGAACTGTGTAGTTTCACCCCGAGCACGATCACCAATGTGGCGGACCTGGCCGCAGAGATCGATCGGAGCCTGCAGCGGGGGTACACCGAGGCGAACGAGGAGAACGAGGCCGGCGTGACGTCGGTCGGGATTCCCGTCCCGATGCAGAACGATCCCGATGGCTACTACGCAATCTGCGTCTCCGCGCCGACCCAACGCGCCGACGCGGAGCGGCGGCGCGGGTTCCTGGCCGCCCTTCACCGCAGCCGGGAACTGTTACGTACCACAGGAGTGAGTCCCCGATGAGTCTTGCCCCATCCATTCCCGCTTCCTCCGACGTCGCCCACCCCAAGGGCCAGTGGAGTCCCAAGCCGGTGCTGGCCGCGGCCGAGGTCGCCGCACGCATCCCGGCCGGTTCCACCGTCTTCGTGGGCGGTTCCGGCGGAGGCCTGCAGGAACCGGGCCGGCTGTTGGCCGCGCTCGAGGAACGCTTCACCACCGAGGCCGCTCCGACGTCCCTGACCATCTGGCACTGCTCCGGTATCGGTGACCGGGAGAGCACCGGACTGAACCACCTGGCCCACGAGGGCCTGGTCAAGCGCGTGGTCGGTGGGCACTGGGGCATGGCGCCCAAGATGGCCGACCTCGCCCAGCGCGACGTGATCGAGGCCTACAACCTGCCGCAGGGAGTGATCGCCCAGTTACTGCGCGAGACCGGCGGGAAGCGCCCCGGCCTGGTCACCGGCGTGGGTCTGCGCACCTTCGTGGACCCGCGGGTCGAGGGCGGCCGGCTGAACGCGGTGACCACCGAGCAGATCGTGGAACTGGTGGAACTGGCGGGCCAGGAGTACCTGTTCTACCCGTCGCCACAAATGGACGTCGCGCTGCTGCGGGCCACCTGCGCCGACGAGTTGGGAAACCTCTCCTTCACCGAGGAAGCCTCGATGCTGGAGGCCTTCTCCGCGGCCCAGGCCGTCAAGGCCAATGGCGGCAAGGTCTACGCCCAGGTGAAGTACCTCACCGAGGCCTACGCCATGCACCCCCACGCCGTGAAGGTTCCCGGTGCGCTGGTGGACGGCGTGGTGCTCGCCCCGGATCAGCCCCAGACCTCCCGGCAGTACTACCAGCCGGCCTTCACCGGTGCGGTGCGCGCTCCGGCCACCAGCCTGCCGGGGCTGCCGAAGGGGCCGCGACGGGTGGTGGCCGAACGTGCCGCCGAGGAACTCACCCCCCACTCGGTGGTCAACCTCGGCGTCGGGATGCCCGACGGGATCGCCCAGATCGCGTCCGAACGCGGCCTGACCAAGAAATTGGCGTTCGCGGTCGAACACGGCCACATCGGCGGAACCCCTGCCGGGGGCGTGGAGTTCGGCGCAGTCTACAACCCCGCGGTCAGCATGGACGCGGCCTACCAGTTCGACTACTTCGACGGCGGCGGGTTGGACATCGCCTTCCTCGGTGTGGCCGAGGTGGACCAGTACGGCAACGTCAACTCCTCCCGCCCCAAGGGAGCGATCTCCGGGGCCGGCGGCTTCATCAACATCACCCAGGGCACCAGGCGGGTGGTTTTCTGCGGTTCCTTCACCGCCCTCGGCGCCAGGTTCGAGATCGGCCACGGCCAGTTGCGTGTCACGACCGAAGGTCAGGTACACAAGTTCGTTGAGGAGGTCGCCCAGATCACCTTCAGCGCATCCCGGGCCCGCGAGTTGGGCCAGGAGGTTCTCTATGTCACCGAACGCGCCGTGTTCACCCTCGGCGACGAGGGTCTGGAACTGATCGAGATCGCTCCCGGGATCGATCTGCAGGCCGACGTCCTGGACCGGATGGACTTCACCCCGGTGGTCCGCGACGTAACCCTGATGAACTCCACGTTCTTCCAGTAGGCCCTTCCGTGCTTATCCTCTGACCCATCCAGACAGCACCAACCCAGCAGCAACCCAGCACCAATCCACGCACAACGCACCCCACAGAAGACTCACTCAAGAGAGGTTCACTCCCATGACCAAGTCCATGACCCGCCGCGCACTGGTCGCGACCGCGGCCGCAGCCGCGCTCGTACTGGCCGGATGCAACGGCGACAACGGCGACGACAACGGCACCGGTGACACCAACGGAAACCGAGGCGGCGGTGGCGCCGAGGCCGAGTTCGTCCTGACCGCCGGGCACCAACTGGCCGTCGATACCCCCTTCGACGAGGGCCTGAACCGGTTCGCCGAACTGGTGGAGGAGAAGACCGAGGGCCGTGTAGTGGTGGAGACCCACCCGAACGCGGCACTGGGCAACGAGACCGAGATGTTCCAGGGCATGCAGTCCGGCACCATCGACGTGGGCATCATCGCCCCCGGTTCGATCGGTGAGTTCGCACCGGAGATGTCCATCCTGTCGGTGCCGTTCCTGATCAACTCCCAGGAACAGCGCGACGCCGTCATCGAGGGAGACATCGCCGCCGGACTGGCCGAGAACCTGGCCGAGACCACCGGAACCCGACCGCTGACCTACTTCGGCGGTAGTTTCCGGCAGCTGTTCTTCACCGAGCCCGCCGAGTCCCTCGACGACATCGAGGGCCGGCTGCTTCGCGTGCAGCCCTCGGCCGTGCTGACCGACTCCTTCGCCGCGATCGGCCTGGACCCACCGTGGTGGCCTACAACGAGCTCTACAACGCACTGCAGCAGGGCGTCGTCGAGGGCGCGGACAACGAGGCGGTCTTCATCGACTCCCAGAAGTTCTACGAGGTGGCCCCCTACATCCTGCGGACCAACCACGAGGTGACCATCCGTCCGCTGCTGATCTCCCAGATGACCCTGGACAACCTCGGTGAGGAACTGTCCGCGCTGGTGATCGAGGCCGCCGAGGAGGCCGGCGAATTCGAGCGCAACCTCGAGTCCGAGGTCGATGGTGAGATGCTCGACGACCTCGCCTCGCGTGATGGCGTGGAGGTCATCGACGTGGACACCTCGGGTGTCCAGGACGCCGTCGAGGACGTCTGGTACGACTACGCCGAGCAGTGGGACGCGGTGGACACCCTCGAGCAGATCATCGCGCTGCGTTCGGAGGGCTGATGCTTCGGCGTCTCACCGACGCGCTCTACAAGGTCGCGGTCGCCCTCAGCGCCTTTGCGCTGGCGGGATGGTCGCCGTCGTCGCGTACCAGATCCTGGGCAGGTACCTGCCCTTCCTCACCCGCGCGCTGTGGACCGAGGAGATCGCCCGGATGTGCCTCATCTGGTTGGTCTTCCTCGGCGCAGCGGTGGGGGTACGCACCTCGGAGCACTTCCTGATCGACCTGATCCCCAAGAGCATCGGGGACCGGGCCCAGCGTGTCATCATCACGCTGGGCCTGGCCCTGGTCACCGTGATCGCGGTGGTGTTGTTCATCGGGAGCGTGTCCTTCGTCGAGACCGGCACGGGGCGGACCTCCACTACCTCGGGGATGTCGCTGGTGTATACCTTCACCGCCCCGATGGTCTCCTCGATCCTCATGATGCTGTTCTCCATCGAGGTCTGGTGGGAAGGCATGCGCCGGCCGGACAAGGGCGGTCTTCGGCTCGACGAGGGAGCCCTGATCGAGCCGATCACGAGCGAGACCACGCACCCGAACGAGGGAACCAAGGGGGGTGAGGTGCGATGAGTGCGATGGCCGTCATGATCATCATCCTCACCATCTTCCTGCTGGCCAGCGCGCTGCGGGTGCCGGTGGCATTCGGGCTGTTGCTGGCGTGCGCGCCGTTCCTGCTGCTGCATCCCCAGCTCAGCACCGAGTTGATGGTGCAGCGGATGTATGCGGGGCTGGACTCCTTCATCCTGTTGGCGGTCCCGTTCTTCATCTTCGCCGCGGCGATCATGACCGCCTCGGGGATCACCGAGAAACTCATCGACTTCGCCCGGGCGACGGTGGGCTGGATCCGCGGTGGTCTGGGCATCGTCAACGTCGGTGCCTCGATCGGGTTCTCCGGTATGTCCGGGTCCTCCACCGCCGATGTGGCCGGAACCGGTTCGGTGCTGATCCCGCAGATGATCAAGCGGGGCTATCCGGCCGGTTTCACCGTCGGTATCACTGCTGCCTCGGCCGTGATCAGTTCGGTGATCCCTCCCAGCATCCAACTGATCGTCTGGGGATCGCTGACCAACACCTCGATCGGGGCGTTGTTCGTGGCCGGGATCGTGCCAGGGCTGATGATGGGTGTGGGCATGATGATCGCCGCCTACATCGTGGCCCGCCGGAAGAACTACCCCCGGGAGTCCTCGTTCAAGGCCCGTGAGGCCGGGCGCACGTTCCTGCAGGCGGTGCCCGCCCTGGGCATCATCGTGATCGTGCTGGGCGGGTTCCGCCTGGGATTCGTGACCGCCACCGAGGCGGCGCTACTGGCGGTGGTCTACTCGCTGTTCCTGGCTCTGGTGGTCTACCGCACCGTCAGCCTGCGCGAACTCGGCCGGGTGCTGGTCTCGGCGGCCAAACTTACCTCCGTGGCCCTGTTCGCCCTGGCCGCGGCGACCATGCTTGCCTACGTGCTGACCCTCTACCGGATCCCGCGGCTCTTCCAGGGGCTCGTCGATGCGGTACCCGGGTGGGCGCTGCTGGGTGTGATCGTGCTGATCCTGTTCGCGATCGGACTGTTCATGGACGCCCTCCCGGCCATGGCGATCATGATTCCGGTGCTGGGGCCGGCCGTGGTGCTGGCCGGGATCGATCCGGTGCACTACGGGATCGTGGCGGTGATGACCCTGGCCCTGGGCCTGATCACCCCACCGGTGGGCCTGTGTCTGCTGGTGGCCTCCTCGATCGGGAAGATACCCGTGCTCTCCGCGGTCAGACCCATGATGCCGTTCTTCTTCGTCATGGTCCTGGTTCTGGTGCTGTGCGTGGCCTTCCCCCAGATCGTCCTGTTCCTGCCGAACCTGATCGGGACGTGATGTGGTGATCGACTCCGGAACGCCACTGGTGCAGACCGAACGTGACGGCTCCGCGGTGCGGGTGCGCCTGGACCGGGAGGGCAAACTCAACGCCCTGAACCGGGAGATCCTGCACGGGTTGGACCGGGTGCTGGATCAGGTCACCGAGGGCGCTACCGGCGATGAGCCGATACGCGCGCTGGTGATCACCGGGGCCGGCTCGCGTGCGTTCAGCGCGGGGGGCGGACCTGAAACAGGTCAAGTCCGCCGGTGGCACGCAGTTCCACGCGGACAACATGGGCGGGCATCGCCTCTTTGCCCGGTTGCGTGCCCTGCCGGTGCCGGTGATCGCCGCGATCAACGGGGTGGCGTTGGGCGGCGGGCTGGAACTGGCCCTGGCCTGCGACATCCGGGTGGCGGTGGCCGGCGCCCGCCTGGGCCTTCCGGAGGTCAAGGTGGGGGTGCTCCCCGGTTGGGGCGGAACATGGCGGTTGGCCGAGGCCGTCGGTCCGGCCAAGGCCAGGGAACTGGTCCTGACCGGGGAGTTGATCGGAGCCGATGCGGCCGCGCGGCTGGGCCTGGTCAGCAGCGTGCACGACGACGAGGCCGCCCTGGGCGCCCGGGTCGCCGAACTGATCGGGCTGCTGGAGCGGACCAGTGCGGCCGCCGTGGGGCACGCCAAGACGCTGCTGAACGCCCGGGAGGATCCAGCCGGCGTACACGCCGCCGCCGAGACCGGATACGTGGCGGCGTTACTGGGCACCGACTACTTCGGGGCGGCCACGGCCGACTTCTGACACCCCGTGCGGGCCCTGTCCCCGGAGGGACCGCAGGAACTCCCCCGCCCGAGGCGGGGGGCAAATCCGGGGAGCCGATCCGGCCGCGAGGCCGATATGACCGCGGGGAACCCTGGCGAGGATGCGCCGGGAACGTCCCGGAAGGAGAACCCATGGATGAGGCACAACTTCTCGCCCGGCTAGAGACCTGGTGCGCCGAGCGGCTGCCGTGCTACGGCACCGACTTCTTCCCCGGAGCCTTGCACGAGCTGGCCGACCTCGGCCTGCAGTCGCTGCTGTTCGACGGCGAGGAGCTCAACCTCGACCGCGGGCTGCTCGTGCACGAGACCAGCGAACGCCTGGCCCGGGTGATGCCGGGCCTGGCCGTGGCCACCAGCGTGGCCCGGCTGCACGCCTACCTGCTCGCCAAGTACGCCCAGCCCCGGGTGCGCCGGAAGTACCTGGAGGCAACCAAGCGGGCGGAAGCCTTCGGCGGGTTCGCCATGACCGAACCGCATGCGGGCACCGACGTGCGGGCCATGCGCACCGTGGCGGTGCGCCGCGGGGATGAGTACGTCCTGAACGGGTCCAAGAGCTGGATCGGCCTTGCCCCGGTCTCGGACTACGTGATCGTGCTGGCCAAGGAGGGCCATGACGGGCGCGACGCCGACACGATCGCCCTCGTGGTGGAGATGGACTCCCCCGGCGCAACCGGCGCACCCGGACCGGCGCTGTCCGGCGTGCTGGGCATGCCCAACGGCACCCTGGAGTTCACCGACGTCGTCGTTCCGGCCCAGAACCTGCTCACCTGTGACGGCTTTGCGGGGATGATGGACGGGTTGAACCTGGCCCGCATCGAGGCAGCCTCCTACTCCTGCGGGCTCATGTACCGCGCGCTGGAACTGGGCACCGGGCGCGCCGGCTCGCGCGAGGCGTTCGGCAAACCGCTCAGTGCGCTGCCGAGCATCCAGATCAAACTGGGCCGGATGTGGACCGACTACCGGGCCGCCCGCGAGCTCACCCTGGCCGCGGTGGCCTCGTTCGCCGACCAGCCCGGAGGCGACCGGGACCTGATCTCGATGGCGAAGCTGTTCGCCTCCGACGCCGCCCGCCGGCACACCGACGAGGCGATGCAGATCTTCGGCGCCGCGGGCCTGGCCCAGGACGCCCAGGTATGGCAACTGCACAACGACGCCAAGGTCATGCAGATCTTCGATGGCACCAGCGAGATCCACGAGACGATGCTCGGCCGCCGGGCAGTGAAGGAGTTCACCCATGTCTGAGCGCACCTGGCTCCCCCCGGTGGGGGCACGGGCGGAGTTCCGCAAGACCGTCGGGGAGACCGATGTGACGCTCTTCGCCGGCCTCACCGGCGACTTCGCCCCGCAGCACATCGACGCCGAGTACATGCGGGCCCGCCCCGAGGGCCAGCGCGTGGCGCACGGGGCGCTGACGTTGTCGCTGGCCTCGACCGCGGCGTCGAAACTGTGCGCCGACCACGGGCTGACGGCGCTGTCCTACGGGTATGACAAGGTCCGCTTCCTCGCGCCGGTGTTCCTGGGCCAGACCGTGCGGGTCCAGTACGAGGTGGAGTCGGTGAACCCCGAGAAGCAGACCGCCTACTGCCAGGTCCGGGCCAGCACCGAGGACGGCCGGTTGTGCATGGTGGCCGTGCACGTCCTGTACTGCTACCGGGACTGAGGGAGCCGGTTATGGATATCGCCGAGATCTCGACCCATATCCTGCGCGTGCCGCTGGGCGAGCAGCGGTTCTACTCCTCCCAGGCCGCTTTCGGTGAGCGCAAGAGCCTGCTGGTGCGGGTGGTGACCACCGATGGCCTGGTGGGGTGGGGTGAGGGCGGACAGTACGGCCCGGCCGAACCGGTGGCCGCCGCCATCGAGCACGTGCTCGGTCCGCTGCTGATCGGGCGCCGGGCCGACCAGCCGGTGCGCCTGTGGGAGGAGTTTGTACGCCTTCAGCCGCGACTTCGGTCGCAAGGGCACCTACATCGAGGCGATCAGCGCACTGGACATCGCCCTGTGGGACGTCTGGGGCAAGTCGCTGGACCGACCGGTGCACGCACTGCTGGGAGGGGCGCACCGGGACAGGGTCGGTGCCTACGCCACCGGCGGGTACTACAGCGACCGCTACGCCGACCAGGCCGCCGCGATCGCCGAACTGCGCGAGCAGGCCCAGACCTACGTGGGCAGTGGGTTCAACGCGCTGAAGGTCAAGATCGGTCTGTTGCCGGTGGCCCTGGATGCCCAGCGGGTGGCGGTGGTGCGCGAGAGCATCGGCACCGAGATCGCTCTGCTCGTGGATGCCAACCACGCCTACAACGCCGCCACCGCCATCCGGATGGGCCGGGCACTGGAGGACCAGGGGGTGTTGTGGTTCGAGGAGCCCGTGGTCCCCGAGGACCGGGACGGCTACCGCCGGGTGCGCGATGCCGTGGACGTCCCGATCGCCGGCGGGGAGGCGGAGTTCACCCGGTACGGCTTCCGCAGCCTGCTCACGCACGGGTGCGTGGACATCATCCAACCCGATATCTGCGCCATGGGCGGGTTCAGCGAGTTCACCAAGGTGCTCGCGCTGGCGAGCAGTTTCGGGGTGCTCACCGTGCCGCACGTGTGGGGTTCGGGAGTGGCGCTGGCCGCTGCCACCCATGCCCTCGCCGTCATCCCTGCGACGCCGCACACCTACGCCCCGGTTCCGCTGGAGAACGCCCCGGTGATCGAGTACGACCGCAGCCCCAACGCCCTTCGCGATGACCTGCTCACCGAGGGGTTCCCCCTCACCGACGGCTCGGTCGCGGTGCCGCAAGGTCCGGGGCTGGGTGTGCAGATCGACGAGGATGTGCTCCGCCACTACACCACGGCCTCGGCCACGGTGAGTCGCTGAGCCAGTCCGCCGCCTGAAGAACGGAGCAGCACGTGCCACACCAATTCGACGGCCTGACCGCGATCGTGACCGGCTCGACCACCGGGATCGGCTACGCAATTGCGCGAGCCTTGCTGGACCGGGGCGCCCGGGTACTGTGCAACTCCAGGTCCAGCGACTGGGAGGGCCCGGATCTCACCACGCAGTACGACGACGCCGCTTACCTGCGCGCCGACGTCACCGTGCCCGGCGAGGCTGCCGACCTGGCCCGGGCCGCGGTCGAGCGCTGGGGCCGGGTGGACATCCTGGTGAACAACGCCGGGGTGACAAGGCAGATCGCCCACGACGACCTCGCCTCGGCCACCGATGAAGTCTGGACGGCGATGCTGCAGGGCAACGTGCTCGGCGCGTGGCACATGGTCCAGGAGTGCGCGCCACTGATGCAGCAGCAGGGGTGGCGGCAGCATCATCAACATCACCTCGATCGCCGGGGTGGAACCCAGGGGTAGTTCCATTCCCTATGCGGCGATGAAGGCCTCCCTGAACCACACCACGAAGTTGCTCGCCAAGGCACTGGCGCCGACCGTGCGCGTCAACGCGGTGGCACCGGGTTTCATCGACACCCGGTGGACCGCGCGGTGGCCACAGGCCCGTGAGGGCGCGGCCGCCCGGTCACTGCTGGGCAGGACCGGTACGCCGCAGGACGTGGCGCAGGCCTGCCTGGCGCTGCTGGGGCAGGACTACGTCACCGGCACCGTGGTGCCCGTCGACGGCGGCGCTCACCTGGCGTAGCATCCGGGCCGTACCGGCGTCGTGCCGCCCAGGGGCACGGCCGGGGCACGGAGGTGAGACATGTCTGACGATGACAACACCGGACCGCGGCTCCTGTCTGGTGGAAACCCGCAGATCCCCAAGGGCGAGGGCGACGGACCGGTGCAGGACTACATCCGCGCCATGCCCGGCTGGAAGCACCAGATCGGCCGCCGCCTCGATGACCTGATCGGCGAGGCCGTGCCGCAGGTACGGAAGGCGGTGAAATGGAACCAGCCGTTCTACGGCAGCGGGGATGAGGGCTACTTCCTCTCCTTCCTTCCGGTGCTACACCAGGTACGTGCAGGTGCAGTTCCTCAAGGGCACCTCACTGGATCCGGTGCCGCCGAAGGCCTCGAAGCACCCGGAGGTCCGCTACCTCGACATCGGCCAGGACGAGGACGTGGACGAGGCGCAACTGCGCTCGTGGATCGAGCAGGCCAGCGCCTTACCCGGCGAGAAGATGTAAGGCCCGGGCGCCCGGAGCTCAGTGGGCCATCCACCCACCGTCGACGACGAGCACCTCACCGTGCACGTATGAGGCCCCTGGGGAGGCCAGGAACACCACCGCGTGGCCGATATCGGCCGGGGTGCCCCAACGCCCGGCGGGGATGCGCCCGGACAACTCGGCGTAACGGGCTTCGTCGTCGCGCAACTCCGCGTTGATGTCGGTGGCGATGTAACCCGGTGCGAGCGCGTTGACGTTCACGCCTTGCCCGGCCCACTCGTTGCACAGCGACTTGGTCAGTTGCGCCACCGCGCCCTTGCTGGCGGCGTAGGCGGGGATGTTCAGCCCGCCCTGGAAGGAGGTCAGCGAGGCGATGTTGATGATCTTGCCCTCACCGCGCTGCAGCATCGGGCGCCCGAAGTCCTGGCACAACTGGAACACCGCGCGCAGGTTGATGTCGATCACCCGCTCCCAGTCCTGCATCGGGAAGTCGACCGCGGAGTGGCGGGCCTGGACCCCGGCGTTGTTGACCAGGATGTCCACCTGGTGCTCGTCCAGCACGGCCTGCACCACCTGCTCGGTGGCGCTCCGGTCGCCCAGGTCCACCCGGTGCTCGGTCAGGTTCCGCCGGAGCGAGGCGGCGTAGTCGCGATCCTCGGCGGGCACGTCCTGGCGGGCGAGGACGACGACGTCGGCGCCGGCGGCCAGGAGCGCCCGGGTGGCGCCCTGACCGATCCCGCGCCGACCTCCGGTCACGACCGCGGTGCGTCCGGACAGGCTGAAGGGATTGGTGCTCATGAGGACATTCTTGCGCAGTGGGCGGGTGTGACCCTGTGCCGCCACTCACTTCTCGTCGTCGGCGAGAGCGGTCGGGTTGAGCACCAGAACCTCGTGGTCGATCACCCGCGGGACGTCGATGTGGATGCGGGTGCCGTCCTGATGAACAGGGAGGTCGGCCCCGCCCACCAGCGTTCGGGCGGTGTATCCGGTTGGCTGCCGGCCACCATCTCCTGCCACGGCATGGTCGATCACGACTGTGATCGGTCCGATCGGGATGTCCTCATGCATCGGCATCCGCCAGGCGCCCGCGCCGCTGAGGTTGACCAGGTGCACGATGTAGCGATCATGCTGGCGGTACAGGTGCAGATCCACGGTTCCGACACCGGTGTAGGTCGCCGCGAGCCGTCCCCGCCCGGCCCACCGGATCGCATTGCCCAGCAGCCGGGCGTGATCGGGTTGCAGGCCGCGCCCGAACAACCGGTCCACGTCCGCAGGGAAATAGACCACGCGCCCCTGCGCTACCTGATGGGTGACCACAGCGGGAAGGTCGGTCGCGGCATCGCGCTGCCACGACGTCTCCGGTGGATACGCCGGGAACGGGGCCACGAAGGCGGCCAGCACCCGTGCGCCACGGGGCTCGACGCACTCAAGCCGCCCGCCGAAGGGAACCTGGTCGGTCTGCTCGAACCCGCTGAGCAGTGGATGTCCACCGTCCTTGTCATCACCCCGGACAAGTTGCAGGTAGGTGTGGGCCGGAGAGACCTCCCAGGAGACGTCCGGCAGCGAGACCGCACCGTGATGCCGGTGCTGCGCGCGGACACCGAACAGGTCCGCCAGGGCGAAGTCACGACGGACCGCCCCGTGCTCGTCGTACAGGCTGGTCTCACCCGTTGCGACCAAGGCGCCACCACCGCGCACGAAGTGCCGGATCCGTTCGGCGTCCTCGTCCGACAGCGCCCCGACGTTGGGCAGGATCAGCACGTCCAGGTCGGTCAGGACGTGATCGAGGCGACTTTCGTGCACCGCCCGGTAGTCGATCCGTTCCCGTAACAGCCCGTGCAGGACGCCGTCGTAGGGTGCCTGGCTTCGCACCCGGCCCTCGCCGCGACCGTAGAAGTCGTAACTGCGCTGGGACCACAGGATGCCGACGTTGGCCGCGGCCTCGCGGTCCACCAGGTGCTGCTGGGCCCGCTGGTGCCAGGACCACAGCAGCGGCGCGATCTCGTACTGGCGTCGGTCCTCGTGCGTGGCGCCGATGTGGTGCCACCAGGGCAGGATGCCCCCGGCCATGCCGGCCACCGCCCACATCCGCGCCTCCGGTTCCGGTGCGCTGGCCCGCCGGAACGAGGGGGTGTAGTGGTTGTACATCGCCATGCTCTCCGCGGTGCGTCCCCGCCACCCGAGCAGTTCGTGGACCAGTTTGCCGGTATGGGCATTGGCCTGGAAGCCGGTGGCTTCCTGACGCCGTTGATGGTCGATGAACACCAGCGGCGTCCGCTGCGCGATCCTGCCCAGGTCCCGGAAGCACTCGGCCTGGTCGGCCATCTGGGCGCTGTTCATCCCGATCCACCGGCAGTGCGGTCCACCGGCGGCGGTGGTGACGGCGTTGAAGTGGTCCCAGATCAGGATCCGGCGATCGTAGTTCCACTCGATCCACGCCCGGTACGCCGGATCATCCCAGTCCTGCGCGGCCGGCAGCGGGCGGCCGGCGTGCTGCTCGAAGCCCTCCCGGCAGTGCCGGCAGTAGCAGATACTGCTGCGGGTCAGGCCGCTCCAGCTGTTGTCCGCGAACCCATCGGGCGCGTACCCCTTCACCACCTCGGTCAGGATCTGCGGGATGTAGTCCGTGTAGTACGGGCTGTGGATGCAGGAGATGTACCGGTCACCGGCGCGGTAGGGCTCACCGCCGGCGTCGACACAGAACCAGTCCGGCTCCTGGGCGTAGAACTCCTCCCCGGCCCGGTTGCAGTCCATCCGGGCCACGACGGACAAGCCCTTCGCCCGCGCCCGTTCCGCGATCTCGCCGAACAGGTCCCGCCCGCCCAGGAACGGCGTGCGGTAGTGCCAGGGAACCTCGGTGGGGTAGTACGCCACGATGCCACCGGCGTTGATGATCAGGCCCTGGACCGCGGTCCGCTCCCACTGCCGCTCCCAGAAGGCGTGGTCGTAGCGCTGCGGGTCGATCTCGGTCAGGTTCGTCTGGCCCCACCGCAGCGTCCGTTCGTACCACGGCACCTGGTCGGCTCGCGTCGGGTTCACTTCAGGCCGGTGGTGGCGATGCCGCGGATCAGGTATTTCTGCGCGAAGGCGAAGAAGCACAGGATCGGGACCAGTGAGAGCAAGGACATCGCCATCAGGGTCCCGGTTCCCTGGGCGGATTCGGAGTCCACCAGCGCGTTCAGTGCGACCGGCACGGTGTAGACCGGGGCACTGGTCAGGTAGATCAGTTGACCAAAGAAGTCATTCCAGGTCCAGATGAAGGTGAAGATCGCGGTGGTGATCAGCGCCGGACGCATCAACGGGAACACGACGTACCAGAAGGTTCGGAACGGCCCGGCTCCGTCGATGGCGGCGGCTTGGTCCAACTCCCGCGGGATCCCGCGGATGAACTGCACCATCAAGAAGATGAAGAAGGCGTCGGTGGCCAGGAATTTGGGCAGGATCAGCGGCACGAAGGTGTTCACCAGGCCCAGGTTGGAGAACACGATGTACTGCGGGATCATCGTGGCGTGCATCGGGAGCATCACCGAGACCAGCACGATCGCGAAGTAGATCTTCCGGGCCCGGAAGTCCAGCCGGGCCAGTGCGTAGGCCGTCAGCGAGCAGGCGAACAGGTTGCCGATGATGCAGCTCACCGCGATCACGAGTGAGTTGCCGAAGAACACCAGGAACGGATAACCGGCCACGTGCCAGCCCTGGCGGAAGTTCTCCAGGGTCACCTCGGTGGGGATGATGCTGGGGTCGGTGAGGACGAGGTGCGAGGGCTTGAAGGCGCTCACGCCCATCCAGACCAGCGGGTACAGCATGATGATCCCGAACAGGATCAGCCCCGATGTGGCGCAGCAGGGCGTTCCGGCGCCGCGCCTTCAGCGCCGGAGAAACCTCCCGTGCGGCCGACGGCGGGCCGGAGTTATGCACCGATGGGGTGGCCAGGGTTGTCTGCGTGGTCATATCAGTCTCCGTAGAACACCCAGTACTTGGACAGGGTGAAGTGCACCGCCGTGATCAGACCGATCACCACCAGGAGCACCCATGCCAGCGCCGAGGCGAACCCCATATCGAAGTTCACGAAGGCCTGTTGGTAGATGTACAGGGTGTAGAAGAGCGTGGAGTCCATCGGCCCACCGGTCCCACCACTGACCACGTGCGCCTGGGTGAACGCCTGGAACGAGCCGATCGTCTGCAGGATGAGGTTGAAGAAGATGATCGGGGTGAGTAGTGGGATGGTGATGCTGCGAAACTGCCGGACCACCGAGGCCCCGTCGACGCGCGCCGCTTCGTAGAGTTCCTCCGGGATCTGGCGCAGCCCGGCCAGGAAGATCACCATGGGGGAACCGAACGTCCACACGTTGAGCACGATGAGGGTGGACAGCGACGTGGAGGGGTTCTGCAACCAGTTCGTCCCCTCGATTCCGATGAGTCCGAGCACCTGGTTCACCAGGCCGTTGTGACCGAAGATCTGGCGCCAGAGCACGGCCACCGCCACGCTTCCGCCGAGGAGCGAGGGCAGGTAGTAGGCGCTCCGGTAGATCGTGAGGCCCTTGAGACCCTTGTCGAGCACCAGGGCGATCGCGAGGGCGAAAGCGAGTTGCAGCGGTACCGAGATCAGCACGTACATGACGGTGACGCGCGAAGCGTTCCAGAACCGCACGTCGTCGAGGAGCCGCTGATAGTTCTCCGCCCCGACGAAGGTCGGCGAGCTCAGGATGTTGTAGTCGGTGAAGGACAGGTAGAGCGAGGCCAGCATCGGGATGGAGGTGATCACCACCAGCCCGACGAGCCAGGGAAGCATGAAGAGGTGTGCAGCGCCTTCCTGGCGCCGCACACTTCTCCTGCCCTTGCGCTCCCCGGCCTCGTCGGGTGGAGGGCGAAGAGTCTCGGTCCGTGCCGATGTGCTCTGGGCCATGGTGTGGGTCAGTCCGCCGCGCGGTCGATACTGCGGGTGACCTCTTCGATCATGGAGGCGGCGGCTTCGGAAACGCTGGTGTCACCCAGCGTGACCTCTTCCAGGACCCGCTCCATCACGTCCCGCCAGGTACCACTGCCCGGAGGTGCCTCGTAGCGGGGCCGCCGGTTCGGCACCTCACGGTCGTGGTTGACGACCCGGATCATCTCCAGTTCCACGTCGTTGGCGAACTCCTCGTACTCCTGGGCCACACGGGGGTTGGGTGGCACACCCATGGACAGCCCGACGCTCTGCTGCATCGCCACGTTCGAGCTGCAGTAGGTCAGCACGTGCCCGGCCAACTCGGCCTGGTCGTCCTCCAGGCCGGAGTAGATCGCCATCCGCGGGAAGTACAGGTACTGGTGTCCCTCGACGGCGTCGGAGGCGATCGGCAGGTTCCGCAGGCGGAACTCGTAATCGGGGTACATGGGCGCCTCGTCGACGATGTGATTGGAGTTCCCGAACCACAACAGGCAGTCATCGCCCACGTCGGTCCAGCTCACCTGGACGCCGTCCTGTTCGCTGATCGAGGCGGTGGCGCCGGCATCGAGGAGGTTCTTCCACCACTCGATCCAACTGGCCAAGCCGTCCTCGCTGAAGCCCGGTCGGCCGTCCTCGGTCCACAGATCCTCGCCGCGTTGGCGCAGCCAGCCCTCGAAGGGCAGGTCGAAGTGGGCACCGAAGGGCAGGGCGCGCCGCCCGTGCGGGTTGTTCTCGGTGTAATCCACCGCGAACTCCGCGATCCAGTCCCAGGACCAGTCCTCGGGCAGTTCCACCCCATCCTCCTCGGCGAAGGTGTGGTTGTACCGCACAACCGGGATCGAGGAACCGTGCGGCATGGTGTTGTACTCACCATCCAGCTTGAAGTCCTCGATGTCCTGGTCGCTGAAGTCGGACAGGTCCAGGGAGTCCAGGTCATCCAGTCGCCGGTAGAGCCCGTTGGCGTGGTACGTCAGGACTTGCGGCGAGGGGACCCAGAAGATGTCCGCCACGTCGCCGGCTGCCATCTGCGTCGTCATCCGCTCCTGGAACGCACCGTAGTCGGCGAACTCGATATTGAGGTCGATGTCCGGGTAGTCCTCCTGCAGTGAGGCGAGGCCCTCCGCGTACCGCTCGCGGCGCTGGTCGTTTCCCCAGAACGCATATCGGATGCTTCCGGAGGCGTTGCCACCCCCGCCGGCAACCCCACCGCAAGCGGCGAGCACACCGGCGCCGGTCACGGCTCCGGCCAGTACCAGAAGACTGCGTCTGCTGATTTCCTGCATGTCCTGCTCCCTTCGTTGGAAGTACTCGGCCGCGTACGGACCGGTGGCCCTACTCTGCGAGATCCCAGATTGTCTGTCAAGTATTCATGCCGAACTTGTTACCAAACGGTGTCGATCACCTCGAACCGACCGAACTCCGGTAGTGAGATGACCAGATCGCGGCCCTCGATCGCCCACTCGGGTTCGGCGCCCGCCACGCGGGCGCGCACCACCGGGTTGGAACTACGGGCCGGCATCCTGAGGGTGGCGGCCCGGATCGGCACCGGTTCGAGGAAGCGCTGCGGGCCGTCTCCGGTGCGGTTCAGCAGGTGCACCACGGTGCGCCCGGGAGCCTGACCGTGCACGATCTGCGCCTGTACCGGGAGGTCTGTCTCGATCTGACGCGCGTGGCCGCTCAGGCTCAGCACCTTCTCCACCCAGGCATCGCGGACCCGGGCCAGTCCGATCTCGCGGTACACCAGGCCCGGTCGCCACGGGATCATCGCCAACCGACCGGCGCCGACCCGAGCGCTGACCCATCCCGGATGCCCGGTCCGGCGGTGCCCGTAGCACTGCTCGGGAGGCCCGTAGCGGGCCCGGCCCAGCGCCAACCAGTCACGTTCGGCCTCGGGGTCCGGCTCGAGGACGGCGAACCCGCCCACCACCGGGGCCAGGTCGCCGCCATCGGTGTCGCGCATGCTCAGGTGCAGGGATCGGGTCGCCTCGCCCGCGGCGTACCGGGCCAGTTGCCGGGCCGGTCCCCCACCGCCCAGCTGTGACCGACCCTCGACCCAGGCCGAGTCCCCGGTCGCCACCACGGCGGCCCCCACCGCCAGGGCCGCATCGAGCGAGGCGGCCGCGGCGGGATCCAGGACGCCCAGGTCTGGCAGCACGATCAGGTCGTAACGTTGCGGATCCACCTCGGGCAGCGAGTCGAGCGCGACGACGTCGAAGGGCACGTGGCGCTCCGACAGCGCCAGATAGCAGCCCTGGAACTCCGATCTGCGGTCCGTGCTCTGCTCACCGGTTCCCCGCACCAGCGCCACCCTGGCCGCAGAGTGCAGCCCGTCGTAGAGGTCGGTGTTATCCCGGTGGAAGCGAACGATCTGACCGCCCACCTCCAGCGCCACGTACGGGCTGTGCGCGGTTGTACCCATTACGTACGTGGAGGGCTGAGCGCCGTGGGCCATGGCTTGGAGCAGGTACTGGGCGAAATGCTCAGGGTCCTCACCCGCCCAGCGGTAGGGCATGTCAACGAAACCGACGGAATTGACCAGTACCGGGCGCATCGGATCGCCCGAGCGTGCGGCACTGACCGCCTCGGCGGTGGCGTGGTGCCACAGCGGCCGGCCGACGGCGTTGTTCGCCTCGTGGAACGTGACGTCGGCGCCGGCCCCCTGGATGAGTGCCGCATCGGGGTTGAGCCTGTGCACATGTGCCCGCATCCTGGCGGTCAGATCCTTCAGGACCTCGGTGGTGTGCTCCCGCCACCTCGGATAGGACGGAGACGTGTGCTCGGTGGGCAGTGGCACGCCGGGAGCGAAAGCCCGGAACCCTGCGTGACAGGCCTCGCACTGACACACTCCCCAGTAGCGGCGGGAGTAGTCGTACTCGTTGAACGAGAGCCAGTTGAAGAAGAAGCCGCTCAGATCGTAGGCGCCCAGAACCTCGGCGACGACGTCGAACATCACCTGTTGGTAGTACGGTCCGCTGGGACACACGCTGGAGTAGCCGTTGTAGACCTGGTGGGTGCCGTGGGTATCGACGAAGCACCACTCCGGATGCGCTTCGGCACGGCGGGCGTCCACCTTGGAGAAGTCCATCCGGCCCAGAACCCGCAGGCCACGGGCCTTGGCTGCCGTCACGGCGTCACCGATGAGGTCTCCGGACTCGCGTTGCGCCAGCGCCGGATTAACCGTCTGGGAGCTCAGCGTGCTCGGATAGTTGGCGATGATCCCGGCCGTGCTCAGCAGCCAGACGTTGGCCCCGTACGCCTCGATGACGTCGAGTTCGCGGTCCACGTCCAGGCCGGCGTCAATCTCCCTCAGGTTGGTCTGGAAGGTTCGGAAGGGCCGGGTCCACCAACGTGCCTCGGAGTTCATCGCTTCCTCCGCTCCGCTGCCGGCAGTGAACCTTCCAGGCCGTCGGGGACGCCGTAGTCGGAAGCACTCCCCTCCCCCGTCTCCCAGACCAGGTGCACCACCTCCAGGACGCCGATCTGACCGACCGGGACGCGCAGTAGCCCGTCGCGCACCGCGATGGAGACGTCGGCCTGGGCAAGGAGCAACCTCACCCGGGCCCGCCGTGCACCGTCCGGGGCGCGAGCCACCACCTCCTGATCGCGGACGGGCATGGTGCAGCGCCGCTGCCCGCGCATCGCCATCGGGTCGTTGAGGTTCACCAGGGTCACGGCCATCTCACCCTCCGCCCGGCGCACCGCCACATCCAGCAACCCCGGGCCCCGGACGTCCACGAGGGGCGCCTGCTCCCCCAGGGCCCAGCGCACCGAGTTGGCGATCAACTCCCCGTGATCGGACTGCAGGGCGGTCCAGAAGATCTGCCCCACGTTGAAGGCCAGATAGACCGTGCGGCCGCCGGAAGGGTGGTCGCGGGCCACTACCGCAGGCGTCGGTTCGCCGGGGCGGGGATAGACCTCCTCCATCGGGAGATCGGGGTAGTCCGGCACGAACTCCAGTACCGTCGCGCCCTCAGCCGCCTCCACACCCAGGACGTGCGTCCCCCCGACGATGCGTTGCGCGCCGGCGAAGCCGCCGGTGATCGGGTGCTCGCCGGTGAGCGCGACGTAGTTGTTCTTGACCGGCCCCCGCGGCCCCGAGGTGAGCCGCACGCCCAGGAGCGGCCCGAGCGCGAGCTCTGGATCGCCGTCGTCGGCTCGCCGCAGACTGGTGTCGTGGGCTGCGACCACACTGCCGCCGGCGGTCACGAAGGCCTCGATGACGCCGGTCTGTTCGGCGGTCAGATCCGGGCAGGCGGGGAGCACCAACACCCGCACGTGCCGCAACCGGTGCATGCTGAGCATCTCGGCAGCGATGTACTCGAACGGGATCCGCGCCTCGATCATCGCCTGGTAGAAGCCGTTCTCGTGTTCGGCCGCGTGGCGGCGCCGCTCGCTCGTGCCCTGTGCGCGCACGTCCAGCAACGCAACCTCGGCGGTCAACGGCAGCTCGAGCGCTCGCTCGCAGCGGGCGTGCAGCTCGAAGGCCTGCACCACCGGCGCCACCCAGCGGTCATCGAAGTTCTCCGCCTTGAACTTGGTGAACCAGGGACGCGCTCCTTGGGCGAACCCGTCCACGATCCAACTGACGAGTTCGTGCGGGTTGGTGACCGAGTCCTTCCATCGCCACTCCCCGTGCTCGGGGCCCACGGATGAGATCAGCGCCACGGGACGGTCCGGGTACATTCCCCGGCTGCGCTTGCCGATCTGCCCGGAGGTCCAGGCCGGTTCAAGCCCTGAACGCCCCTGTTTGTCGATGAAGAACATCGGATAGCGGTCATCGACCAGTTCGTGCACCAGGTCGCGCGTGAGATTGGCTCCGCGGTTGGGAATGAAGCGCACGTGCGGCTTCACCGCCCGCACCGCGTCGTCCCAGAGCACCACGAGCTCGCTGAGTTTGTGGCCGCGCCAGTTGCGGTAGGCCGCCCACGCCGGATCTCCGGGGCGGTCCGGATGCGGCAGGTGGTACCCGGTGTCGTCGCGAAAGGCCCGGGCGGTGGCCTCGGCGTAGGAGATGGTGTCGTGACCCTCCCAGCGGTTGGCGAAGACGGCGTCGACGTCGTAGTTGCGCACGATCTCCACCGCGACGTCGGTGATGAAGTCCCGGTGGTAGGAACTGAACGGGTCGGTCCACCACACCCCGGGCTGGGAGACGTGCGGGATCGGTTCGCCGTCCGCGTCCCGGGCGAGCCACTCCGGGTGGGCGGTGGCTGCGTCGGCGTGGATGGCGTGCGGATCAACCCGAGCCATCACGTGCATGTTCATGGATCGGGCGGCCCGGACCAGCGTGCCGAAGGGATCGGAGTCGCCCAGGTGGGCGCTGCGGTGGTGCAGCGGAATCTGGGTGGGATAGAAGGCCATATACCCACCGGCGCTGAGGCAGAGCGCGTTCGACTTCGATCGGCGCATCACGTCGATCCAGAAGTCTGGGTCGTAGCGCGAGGGGTCGTCGTCGGTGAAGGTCAGTTGCGTCCACCGGGTCGCGCCGGTGAACCAGTCCGGTGTCCGCAACGGCCGCCGAGCGTCCGATCGGCCCTCCATGAGCGTCACTGCAAATCCCCGTCCACATTGATTGACAGACAAGTTAGCATGTAAGCCATCATGGCACAATCATGAACGATCCGTATCCGGTCAGATCCGTCGGGCACGCTCACATCGCGGACAACCTACTGGAGAACCGAAAGGCCACCATGCGCGACTCCCACTTCACCTACAGCGCGAACATCTCGATCATGTTCGCCGAGCACCCCATGCTCGAGCGCCCGGCGGCAGCCGCTGCGGCAGGGTTCGAGCACATCGAGATGTGGTGGCCGTTCGCCACGGCCTCGGCCGAGCAGGACGACGTGGACAGACTGCTCAGCGCCATCGATGCGGCGGGCGTGGCGCTGCGTGGCCTGAACTTCTACGCCGGCGACATGGCCGGTGGTGAGCGAGGGGTGGCCAGCCATCCCGACCGCGTAGCGGAACTTCAGGCCAGTACCGCGCCGCTGCTGCAGATCGCGGAGGCCACCGGCGTTCGGCACTTCAACCTCCTGTACGGGCGGCGCGACGAGCGCTGGAGCGCGTCGGAACAGGACGAGACCGCGGTCACCTCGATCCGCGCCGCGGCACAGGCCGTGTCCGGTATCGGTGGGACGGTCCTGCTCGAGCCCCTGGCCGAGGGACTCAACGGGGCTTACCCACTCACCCGACCGGAGCACGTGATCGCACTGCTGGACGGCCCGCTGGCGGACCTGGACAACGTCGCACTGCTCTACGACGTCTTCCACCTGGGCAGCAACGGGTTCGACATCGTCGGCGGGGTGGCCGCCCTGGCCGAGCGGATCGGTCACGTCCAGATCGCCGACTCTCCCGGGCGCGGAGAACCCGGCAGCGGCGCCCTTCCCATCGCTGCTGCCCTCGATGCTCGCCGATGCCGGCTACCCAGGCCTGATCGCCTGCGAGTACATGCCGACCACCCGCACCGAGCAGACCCTGGGTTGGCTCGGGCGGACCGGGTGACCGCTGCATCCCGCCCGGCCGGGCACGAGGATGGGCCCGCGGGGAATCATGGCGCAGGGCCCCGGGTGCTGCTGGCCGTGGACAAGTTCAAGGGCTGTCTTCGCGGCCGTGAAGTAGCCGCACACTTGCGCGAGGGCATTCTGGCCGCTCTGCCGAACGCGCGGGTGCGGATGCATCCGGTCTCCGATGGCGGGGACGGATTCGCCGACGAACTCACCGCTCACGGCTTCACCCAGCATCGGGTCGCGGCCCGGGACGCGCTGGGCCGGCCGATCGTGTCCTCATTCGCGTTCGGGCGCGGTACCGCAGTGGTCGAAATGGCACAGGCCAGCGGGCTGCAGCTCATCGCCCCCCAGGAGCGCTTGCCGCTGCAGGCCGACACGTTCGGCTTGGGTATGGTCCTGCGCAGCCTCGTTGCTGGGGCCGGACAGGATCGTGGTGGGCGCGGGCGGTAGTGCTACCAACGATGGCGGTGCGGGTGTTCTCGCCGCGCTGGGTGCGCGACTGTTCCGGGAGGACGGCAGCGAACTGACCACGTACGGGCCTGCGGCGCTGACCCAGGTGCACCGTGCGGACCTGAGCGGGCTGAGCAGATGGCGGGGACTGGACATCCAGGTGGCCACCGACGTGACGAACCCCCTCCTCGGCCCCTCCGGAGCGGCCGCGATCTTCGGACCGCAGAAGGGCGCCGGCCCGGCCCAGGTGCAGTTGATCGAGTCCGCCCTTCTCAATTGGGCCGATGCGCTGGAGGCGCCCGGCACCGAGTCCGGGCGGGACCGGCCCGGGGCGGGAGCGGCCGGCGGGCTCGGGTTCGGCCTCTGCGCCGGCCTGGGAGCGGAGGTGGTGGACGGGCTGAACACCTTCGCCGCCCTCTCTGGCCTGGCCGAGGCGGTGGCCTGGGCCGATGTGGTGATCACCGGTGAGGGCTCCCTGGATTCCCAGACCACCTCGGGCAAGGCGCCCTCCGGGGTGCTGCGCTACGCGACTGGTGCACGACGTCCGTGCTGGGTGGTCGCGGGCCGAAGCGAGTTGACCGATGAGCACGTACGCGCGCTGGGCTACCGGGGTCAGCGGGCCTTGATGGACCTCGCACCGGATGAGCAGGAGAGCCTGGCGCAAGCGCCGCGCTGGCTGCGCCAGGTCGGGGCCGGGCTGGCCGCTGAGTTCACCGAAGCAGCACCACGGCCTCAGCCGCTCTCGGCGCCGCCGTCCGCCGAGGCCTGACCAATCGTCTCGTGGCGAGCCAGCAACTGGTCCCGAGCACTATGCAGGTGTGAGCGGATCGCATCGACGGCCGCCTTCGGGTCACGTTCCTCAAGCGCCGCGAACACCGCGCGGTGTTCACCGTCGATCACACGGGCGTGCAGCAGATTGCGGTCCTGGACCTGCACCATGCAGATGTGTGGCGCCTCTCCCATCAGTGTGCTGTGCAGCCGGGTCAGGCGCGGGCTGCCCGCAGCGTCCACGAGAGCGCGGTGCACCGCTACGTCACAGCCGGCCATCCGGTCATGGTCACCGCGATCGGCCCAGACCATCAGTTCCACGGCGTGCTTGATCGCTTCCTCCGGAGCCGCGCCCTGCGCGGCGAGCCGGCGGATCGCCTCGGCCTCGAGCAGCACCCTGGTGTCATAGAGGTCGGCGATGTCCTGCGCGGTCAGGACCGGGGCCCGGGCGCTCCGGTGGATGGTGCGTTGCAGGAAGCCGTCGGCCACCAGCCGCTCAACTGCGGCTTTCGCCGTCGTGCGCGCCACACTGAACCGGTCGGCAACGAACTGCTCGGTGATCGCCGCCCCCGGTTCGATCGTCCCGGTTATGACATCCACGCGCAGGGACTCGGCGACCGCATCCACCAGCGAGACCGCATTCAGCGCTACACCCCTCATCGCACCCCTTCGATTGTCAGACTAGATTGCTTGCCATTCATTAGTGTGCCAGGATGGCCGAGCATTCGGCAGGGTTCACGCTCGCCGACCAACGACGCAGATGGGAGATCACATGGCAGCCATCGGCTTCATCGGTCCCGGGATCATGGGCGCGCCGATGATCGACAACTTGGTCGACGCCGGACACCAGGTCCGAGCCTTCGGGCGTTCGGCCACGTCCCGGGAACGAATCCAGGCGGCCGGCGCGACCGTGGCCGATTCTCCGGGCGCCGCCGCAGCAGGAGCCGACGTCGTGGTCACCATGCTCCCGGACACCCCGGATGTGCAGGCGGTGCTGCTGGGCGAGCACGGGCTGGCTCAGACCCTGGCGGCGCCGCAGGTGTATGTGGACATGAGCACCATCCGTCCGGATGTGACGCGAGAGATTCACCGGGTGTTGTCCGAACGGGGTGTCGGCGTGCTCGATGCGCCGGTCAGCGGGGGTGAGGCCGCCGCGAAGGAGGGCACCCTGAGCATCATGGTCGGCGGGGAGGCGAGCGTACTCGCGAGCGTTCACGAGGTCCTGGCGGTGATGGGGGCCACGATCACGCACGTCGGCCCGGCAGGATCGGGCCAGTTGACGAAGGCCGCGAATCAGTTGATCGTCGCGGCGAACATCCAGGCGGTCGCTGAGGCGATCGTGTTGTTGGAGTCAGCCGGAGCCGACGTCGGTGCGGCGCTCAGCGCGATCGGTGGCGGACTGGCCGGCTCAACAGTGCTGGAGCGCAAGCGGGAGGCGTTCCTGGCGGGCACCTTCGCACCGGGGTTCCGGATCGACCTGCACAACAAGGATCTGCGCATCGTGCGCGACACGGCCGACGACGCCGGGGTGGGCCTGCCGATGACGGCGACGGTCTCCCAGTTGATGGTGGCGGCCGGGGCGAAGGGCTACGGCGGGCTGGACCACTCGGCGCTGCTGAAGGTGACCCGGGAGTTCAACGGCGCAGATTGATGGGCAAGTGAGCCTGTGACACAGTTGATGCCATGACTGCTGAGTTCTCGTTGGCACCCTCCTCCCTGACGGATGCGCTCTACGACTCGCTTCGGCTACGCATCATCAATGGGGAGATTGCCGCCGGGGAGAAGCTGACCGAGGCGCGGGTCTCGAGTGAGTACTCGGTGGCCCGCCCGACCGCGAAGGCTTGCCTGGAACGGCTCACGGCGGCCGGTCTGCTGCGCCGGACGGCGCACAAGACGGCGGTGGTCCCCACGTTCGGTGTCGAGGAACTGGAGGACCTGTTCATCGCCCGCGAGGCGGTGGAGAAGGCCGCGATCGAGCGCCTCTCCACGGCCAGGACGGTGCCGCAGGCCGCCGTGCACGCCCAGGGCGCGATCGAGGTCGCCGCCGAGCAACTGAACTTTCCGGATCAGGTCACCGCTGATATCGAGTTCCACTCGGCGCTGGTGGATGCAGCCGGCAGCACCAGGCTCGCCAAGATGCACTCGCTCATCATGGGTGAGGTGCACCTGACGATGGGGCAGTTCCAGGCTCAGGCTCACCGGGCCACCAGTCCGGGGAACGTCGTGGGTGAACACGCGGCCATCATGGAAGCCATCGAGCGGGGCGATACGGACGGGGCCGCGCAGGCGCTGGTGACCCACCTGGAGAACGCGCGCGACCGGTTGATCGCACGCGCCACGAAGGAGCAGTGAATCGCCATGCCATTGATCGAGTTCGAGGGCCAGGCCCCTGACGTTCACCCCGACGCATGGGTTGCGCCCAACGCCACCGTGATCGGCCGGGTGACGCTGGGAGAGGGTGCGAGCGTCTTCTACGGCAGCGTGTTGCGCGGTGACATGGAGAAGATCGTCATCGGTCCGGGGAGCAACATCCAGGACGGATGCGTCGCCCACGTCGACCCCGGTTTCCAGGTAGTGGTGGGATCCAACGTCTCGGTGGGGCACCGGGCCATCCTGCACGGGTGCACCGTGGAGGACGACTGCCTCATCGGCATGGGCGCCGTGGTCCTCAACGGCGCCCGGATCGGTGCGGCACGCTCGTTGCGGCCGGTGCTGTGGTGCCCGAGGGCGCGGACATCCCGCCCGGCTCCCTGATCGCCGGCGTTCCGGCCAAGGTCCGGCGCGACCTGGACGAGGAGCAGATCGAGGGGCTGCGGCGCAACGCTGCCGTCTATGTGGATCTCGCGCGGCGCCACCGGGCGGCGAACGGCGGAAAGGGCGCCTGACGGTCCAGCTCCGTCAGGGGAGGATCAGTCACGCGCGAAGGCCTTCAGTTTGCCGAAGAAGTCCTCGAGCATGAAGCGGGCATCGATCGCCTCGGCCACGCGGATCCGAGTCCCCGTGGCGGCCTCCTCATAGCCACCGGCCTCGGTGAACCGGACCGGGGACTGCTCACGCCACTCGGCACTGACCGGGCTGATCATCAGCCCGATCGCCGGGGTGTCCCCCAGCGGGCGGCTCTCGATCGGCAGCGCGTGATGGGCGGCGTTGAAGTCCAGCAACTGCTGCACCAGATAGTCGCCGATACGCCCGTGCGGGCGGACGCGCTCCTCCAGCTCGGCGTAGCCGACACTGATCATCCGGTACGTCGACTGCGGTACCTGCCAGATCTCGATCCCGGATGCAGCAACCACGTTCGCTGCCGCGACGTCGTTGGACAGGTTGAACTCGATCTTCCCGCCCTGCGGCAGTTTGTGGCCGTACGGCGCACCCCCGATCCACACCACGGTCACCTCCCGGTCCACGATCGCGGGCTCGAGCAGAATCGCGGAGGCCATGTCGGTAAGCGGACCGAGGAAGGCCACGAAGAGGGGACCCGCGCCCTCCCGCATCGCCTCATCGACTATGAGGCGGGCACCTGGGGAGTCCACCGGGGTTCGCTCATCTGGAATCGCACCCTCCGCCCCGTTGGCGACCACCACGTCTCCCTGCATATCCATCAGCCGCAGGATCAGATCCACCTCCTCGGCGCTCTCCTGCAGACTCTGGTTCGTGCGACGCGTGCCGAAGTGGGCCGGAATGATACCGCGCAGGTCGAACATCGGGGTCAAGAGGGCATGCACGATCGCGAACTGATCATCCGCCTCATTCTTGGCGTCGGTGTTGACGATGACGCGCCGCCGTTGGGCGGGGACTGGCAGGCTCACTACGGCTCCTTTGCGTGACGACTCTCACCTGCACCTAATCACGGCACACCCCCCGGTGCCCCTCAACCCAAGGCGCCGTGCCCAAACCCGGATACGCTCCCGCGGGAGCGTCACACCTCTCGCTCGGCCAACCCGCGGAAGTCGTCGGGCACTCCCCCGGCCCCGCCCAGGGTGGCGGGGAGATAGCCGACGGCGCTCCTGCCGAATCGCTTCCGCGCGGTGTCCATCGAGTGGTCCAGCGCCCAGCGGGCCGCGCCCGCCTGTGATCCGGGGCGCCAGGGGTCGGCGAGGAGCGGCAACTCGAGTTGGACGGCCTGCTGGGTCTGCAGGTTCGAGACCGCGATCCCCAGCAGGGTGACCTCCACGCGGTCCCCGTCTTCGGCGTCGATGGCCCGCCAGGCCAGTGTCTCGGCCACCTCGGTGAGCGTGAGTGTCGCGGAGACCGGCTGCGCCAGCGTGTGGGACCTGCTGGCCGTGCGCATCCCCGGGTACCGCACGCGCACCGTGACCGTGCGCCCGGCCCGGCCCTTGGCGCGCAGCCGCCCGGCGATGCGTTCCGCGAGCCCGCCCATCACCCGGCGCACCAGTTCGGGCGAGACGGCCACCCGGCCCAGCGCGGACTGGGCGCTGACTGACCGGGCCCGGTTCGACGTCGTCACCCGTCGGGGGTCCTCGTTGTGCGCGAGACTGTGCAGTTTGGCGCCGGCGGCACTGCCGAGGAGGTGCTCCAGCACCGGCCGTCCGAGGTCAGCGAGTTCAGCGATGGTGTGGATCCCGAGTTCGGCCAGGCGGCGCTGCGTGACCGGGCCGATGCCCCAGATGAGCCCGACCGGGAGCGGGTGCAGGAAGGCGGTCTCCTCGTGGGGCTCCACCACCACCAGCCCGTCCGGTTTGGCGACCTGGGAGGCGATCTTGGCCAGGTGCTTTGTCCGGGCGGCACCGACCGAGATCGGCAGCCCGACTTCGGCGCGCACCCGGCGGCGGATGAGTTCACCGATCCGCGCCGGCGGGCCGAACAGGTGGACCGAGCCGGTGACGTCCAGGAAGGCCTCATCGATCGAGACGCGCTGCACGGCCGGGGTGAGGTCGCCCAGGATGGCCATCACGTCGTCGGCGATCGGCTGATAGCGATGGAAGTGCCCGCGGATGAAGATGAGGCCGGGGCAGAGTTCAGCCGCTCGCCGGCCCGGCATCCCGCCCTGCACGCCATGAGCCTTGGCCTCATACGAGGCCGCCAGCACCACGCCACCACGCGCGCTGCCACCGACGGCCACCGGGCGGCCCCGCAGGCCCGGCTCCAGCAACTGCTCGACCGAGGCGTAGAACGCATCGAGGTCGGCGTGCAGGATGGTGGGCCCGGTGGACACAACTCGTAGTGTAAACGAACATATGTTCGATTACTAGTGAGGCTGAGTATTGAGACGGCCATGCGGGCAGCGGTGAGCGTGAAGGCGCCCGGGATGGACGTAACAGGCCACTGCGTCGACCGGAGGCCGGCGGCTCCCGCCTACGGCGCTGTCTCGGCGAGCCAGTGGTCGCGCATCTCCACCATGTCTTGGCGGGCCTGTGAGGTGAGCAGGTCCGCGGTGCCCAGTTGCACCACGCCGTACTGATCGCGAGGGTCCACCCCGATCGCCCGCAGCATCGGCTCGGCGCGCTGCGACACGCTGCCCTTGATGCCGAAGGACGCCAGCAGTTCTCCGACCGAGATCGCCGACCCCCGGTCCCCCACGGTTCCGTTCGCCCGGCCGATCACCCAGGCCACCGCCGCGGCGGCCCGGACCGGAGATGCCTTGCGCCGGAAGATCACCGGATCGGTAGTCGCGACCCGGGCCAGGAAGCGTCGCATCGCGGTGCGGTGCTCACTGTCCAGCAGGTCCTCGGCACACTGGTCGCAGGTATCGAGCACCTGCTGGACCACCGGGTAGATGTCCTGCGCGATGCCGGCCCACTCGAAAGCCTCTTCAGGCAGCGGATCAACATCCAACTCCAGCAACGCACGCCGCCCCCCGACCGCCCGATCCAGGTCCCGCAGGACGATCTCTGCGACGCCGGTTTCGGTGCTCTGACGAAGGAACGTAGCCAACTCGCCCGCGACCCCCGGGGGCCGGTCGGCGTGGATGAGTTCGTTGTACCGCGGCTCCCATGTGCCGACGGCGGCGAGAACCTGCTGCGTCAGGCCCCCGCGGATCCCGGCCCGCTCGTGGGCGTAGCGAATGAAGGCACGCAGCAGGTCCGGCAACTTCGCCAGGAAGGTGGCTTCGGCGATGACCTTGCGCGGGAACCAGTCGGCGAGCAGGATCTCCACATTCACCTGGCTCCAGCGCAAGGGGTCCCCAGAGCCGTAGTCGGTGCCGAACCACAGCACGCTGCGCAATAGGTCGCGGTTGTCGGGCCGATCCAGGGCGCGCCCGACAGCGGAGGTGAAGAAGTCCTGCGCGATCGCCTCGGTCTCTTCATCCGTCCACTGCTTGCGCTTCGGCGCGGCACCGCCGGTGGGCAGCATCCGCACGATCCACTCCACCGCGGGTCGGCACATCGGCCAGGTGTCGGTCTCCAGGGGCGGGATGGTGCGGGCACCGAGGTCGATTGCCTGCTCGACCCGTACACGGGTGTCCGCGGGGTCGGCCGGGGCCAGCCGTTGGTCCTGGCCCTCGGGCGAGTCCTGCGGTGGCAACTTCCGGGAGAAGTGCCCCACCACCTCCTCGACCGGCCCCGGCATGAGGAACGCATCCTTGACCACCGTGCCCATGTTGTGGTCGATGTACACCACTGCCGTGATCGACTGTCCCGTGGCCAAGGTGGTGCCGATCAGGTGGTTTTCGCCGTCGCGCAGCACGTGGCTGAGACTCCACGCCTGCTCGTGCGCGCGGGCGTGGCCAAGCCGGTGAGCCAGTGGGGCATCGGATGACGACGTCTGGTCAGTTCGCGCCCGATCCGTCCGGCGAGCAGGTCGTCCTCGGTCAGCGCCTGGATGATCGTCAGCGCGGCGGTCGTCTCCGCGTAGGGAGTGCCGATAAAGGTTTCGACCAGTTCCGCCAGGCTGACCGGGGCCTCGGCGAAGGGGTCGTGGGGCAGAGTGGCCGCCATCAGGCTGCTCACGGCGCCAAGCAGGTCCAGCGGCTGATCACTGCGAAGCGCCTGGCGAAGCCCCTGGAACAGGCTGAGGTGTTCGGGCGTCTCCGACACCGCAGGCCCTGGCTGGACCGACGTCAGATGACGTTGCTGCGGGCGGCGCTGGTGGCCCTTGCGGCGCTTCTTCTTCGGCATTTCCCCAGGATAACGACCAGGCTCACACCCGTGAGAACAGGGCCTCGTGGTGCCAGACCTGCGTGGCGGGCCTCCCCGTCATCCTGGTCGACACCGACGTGCTCATCGCACATCTGCGCGGTATCCCGGCGGCACGAGCGTGGTTACACGAGGCCCGCGCGGCGAGCTCGCTGGCGGTCAGCGTGGTCACGATCGCCGAACTCGCCGGGGGTATGCGTTCAGCCGTGCGACGCGCGGTCTGGAACCTGCTGTCGATCATGCAGTCCATTCCGGTCACCGAGCCCATCTCGCGCACGGCCGGTGAGTTCGTGCGCGAGTTCCGGCGCAGCCACACCAGCATCGGTCTACCCGATTACCTGATCGTGGCCACGGCCGCCCATGCCGGAGCCGAGATCGCCACGCTCAACGTCCGGCACTTCCCGATGTTCCAGGACCTACAGCCATCATTCGCTGTGCGGTGATCTCGCCGCACGACCGATCTCAGGTGCCGCCGCTGCGGACCCTCCAGGCAACCGTCGCGGCACTCTGTCCGACATCTGTTCAGGTAGCGGACCCCAGAACTGCTCGATCCAGTTCCGAGCAGTTTCCCCGCTGGACGGTCCGTGATCCGTGCCGTCCATGGCCCAGACCGAGCAAGCCCCGCTCGGGGACATCGGTCACCGAGTTCAGCGGCAGGCGATGTCGAACTCCACCTCGAGGGCGACGTCGTGGCGGTGCCGGTTAGCAGGATCATCGGACACAACGAGCGCTGGCCGTAGGCAGGCGGCAGGCGGCAGGCGGCAGGCGGCAACCATCGGAATGCCCGCGGAACAGGTGAGCGGTGATGTTTAGATCGGGCACTGGTTTCGGTGTAAACCGGGCACTACTCAGTGCGTAAAATGAGCATCCGTAGGTGCGTAGAACGGACACCGGCGAATATTTGCCAACGAGAGGACCTGACCAGCATCTGCCTCAACACCGCGGGCCTGGTCAATCTGGCCACGTTGTCTGAGAGCACGGGCATCGACCGAAGGACAGCCCGAGCCTACGACCTGCTCCTGGAGAACCTGCTGGTCACCGAGCAGATACCGGCCTGGTGGACGAACCGGATCAAACGCCTGGTTCAAAGCCCTAAGCGCTACGTCATCGATTCCGGTCTCGTCGGCGCGACACTCGGGCTCGACCGCCAGGGCGTGCGCAAGGACGGCAACATCCTGGGACGGCTGCTCGATACCTTCGTGATGTCCCAACTCCGGGCGGAAGCAGCCGCAGCCGCAGCGCGAGCACGACTCTTCCACCTGCGCACCCACGGTGGACGCAACGAGATCGACCTCATTGCCGAGTACGAGGACGGCCGCGTGTTCGGCATCGAGATCAAAGCGGGCAGTGCGCCCACCCCACGAGATGCCCGACACCTGCGCTGGCTGGCTGACGAACTCGATGATCAGTTCATCGGTGGTGCCGTGCTGCACACCGGCCCGCGCCGCTACCGCCTCGACGACCAGATCGTGGCCGCCCCGATCTCGGCGCTGTGGGCGTCATAACCCTCGCGACTACCGCGAACCGCCGCGATCAGGCTGCGCGTTCACCTCGAGCCAGTCGCTCACGCGGAAGCATCACAGCGAGCGGTGGCGGCCACGCGCTCCAGCGGGAGCACAGATGGAGGACATAGCTCCCGCTCGGCAAGCCCGTCCTGCGGCACACTGGCCGGGTGCCCGCTGACCCGTTCGCCGCGCTGCTCGCCGACCCGCCGGACCTGCCGGTGCGCCACGGTCTGGAGCAACTGGACGAGGCCCTCAGCGGCGGCGGCACCGCGGTGCTGCAGTCCCCGCCGGGCAGCGGCAAGACCACCCTGGTTCCCCCGGCGCTGGCGGCGGGAACCGGTGCGCGGGTGGTCGTCACCCAGCCTCGCCGGATCGCCGCACGGGCCGCGGCAGCCCGGCTGTCCCACCTGATCGGTCGTCCCGTGGGTAGCGAGGTGGGCTTCAGCGTCCGGGGTGAGCGCCGGGTCTCCCCGGGCACCCGGGTGGAGGTGGTCACCGCCGGGCTGCTGCTGCGCCGGCTGCACGCCGACCCCGAACTGCCCGGCGTCGGCGCCGTCGTCCTCGATGAGGTGCACGAGCGCCACCTGGACACCGACCTGCTGCTGGCCCTGCTCGTGGACGTGCGCTCGGCGCTACGCGAGGACCTCACGGTGCTGGCGATGTCGGCCACGATCGAGGCCGAACGGGTCGCGGCCGTGCTGGGCCCGGCCACACCGGTGGTGACCGTGCCGGGCCGGCTGCACCCGGTCACGACCAACTGGCGCCCGCCGCCGGCCACCGCCGCCCGCCTCGACCAGCGCGGCACCACCCCGGCCTTCCTCAACCACGTCGCCACCACCACCGCCGAGGCCATGCGGGCCGATGACGGCGATGCACTGGTCTTCTTGCCCGGCGCCCGGGAGATCGACGACGTCGTACGCCGGTTGCGTAGCGCCGGTGCGCTGCCGGCAGGTACTGACGTGCTGGCCCTGCATGGGCGCCTGCCGCCGGCCGAGCAGGACCGCGCACTGCGGGAGGGCCGACGACGGCGGGTGGTCGTCTCCAGCGCCGTCGCCGAGTCCTCGCTCACCGTGCCGGGAGTGCGGATCGTCGTCGACGCCGGGCTGGCGAGGGTGCCGCGCACCGATCACAACCGCGGTCTGGCCGGTTTGGTCACCCGCAACGTCAGTCAAGCCGCCGCCGAGCAGCGCGCCGGCCGGGCCGGACGGGAGGGCCCGGGCCAGGTGTACCGGTGCTGGGCCCAGGCCGACCATGCCCGCCTCGATGCCCACCCCGCACCGCAGATCCACACCGCCGACCTCACCTCCGCGATGCTCGAACTGGCCCGCTGGGGCACCCCGCGCGGTGAGGGCCTGAACCTGCTGGATGAGCCCCCAGCCAGCAGCGTCCAGGCTGCCGAGGCCGTGCTGGTGGAACTGGGTGCGATCGATGCCGCCGGAATGATCACCGCTCGCGGGCGGGCGATCGCCGACGTCGGTGTGGAACCGCGGCTGGGCCGGGCGCTGCTGGATGGTGCCGGTGAGGTCGGCGCGAACCTCGCCGCCGAGACCGTGGCCATGCTGGACCAGGACACCCCAGCCCCCGGCGGTGACCTCACCGCACTGCTCCGCCAACTGCGCCGGGGCGGGCAGGCCACGGGTGCGTGGGAGCAGCAACGTCGCCGGCTGCGCGCCGCCCTTCCCGGCAGCGGGGCGCGCTCCACCCCGCCGGCCAGGGTCACGCCCGGACGCCGGGGCGTCGACGGCAGCACAAGACTCGACCTGGCCGTCGGCACGGTCACCGCCCTGGCCCACCCCGGCCGCATCGCCCGGTTGCGGCCGGGCGGGTCCACCTACTTGATGGTCGGCGGCACCGGCGCGCGCCTGGCGCCGGGCAGTGCCCTGGCCGGCAGTTCGTGGCTGGCGGTCGCAGACGCCGCCCGCTCCCCCGGGCAATCCGATGCCATCATCCGCGCGGCCGCCCCGATCGATGAGGCCACCGCGCTGGAGGCTGCCGGTCGTGCATTGTCGGAGGAACGCGAGGTGACGTGGCACGAGGGTCGTATCCGCGCCCGGCAGGTGCTGAAGCTGGGCGCGATCGAACTGTCCAGCCAGCGTCTGGTCGATCCCGATCCCGGTCTGGTCGCCCGGGCGGTACGCGAGGGTCTGCAGGCGCAGGGCTTGGACCTCATCGGCTGGCCGGCAGCGGCGGCCGGGTTACGCCGTCGGCTGTCGTTCCTGCACGCCGCGCTCGGCGCACCCTGGCCGGATGTCTCCGACGAGGCGCTCCTCGACACGGTCGAGCAGTGGCTCGGCCCGGACCTGGCCCGGGTGCGGACCACGGCGGACCTGCGCCGCATCGACACCACGGCTGCGCTCCGGCGCCTGCTTCCCTGGCCGCAGGCCGGTGAGTTGGACCGCCTCTCACCCGAACGCATCGAGGTGCCCAGCGGGTCGAAGATCGCGGTGGACTACACCAACCCACAGCGCCCCGTGCTGCCGGTACGGATACAGGAGGTGTTCGGGTGGGACCAGGCGCCGCGGCTGGCCGGGGGCCGGGTGCCGCTGGTGTTGGAACTACTCTCACCGGCTTCCCGACCGGCCGCCGTCACCGCAGATCTGGCCACGTTCTGGGCCTCCGGTTACCCGCAGGTGCGCGCGGAACTGCGTGGCCGCTATCCGAAGCATCCCTGGCCGGAGGACCCGACGACGGCGAGGCCCACCACGCGGACCAAGCGCGCCTCCCGGCGCGCTCGCGACGCGTGAATCATCCGGGCGAACCTCCTCATCTCGTCACGAACTTTCCTCATAGGGTTGGTTGACGGTGGTGAATTACCCTCGCTAGTTTGTCGGGCGAAGCAAAGGAGCGCTCCGTCCGTGATGTCACTGAAGCCGTTGCTGAAAACTCCTCGAGACCCGTCGGGTCTGTCGACGCGAGTTTCCGGTGCCTCGGCGGTGGCGTCCGCGGCCGGTCCCAACCCCCATACACCCGAGGATGTGGTTCGATCATGGCTCGCTCTCGCTCGCGTCTGACCCGCACCGGCAGTGTCGCCGCTGCCGCTGCCCTGGCACTGGCCGGCTTCACCGCATCGCCCGCGGTCGCCGATGACGAGGATTTCCGTGTTCAGCCATACCTGCAGAACCCGGCCACCGACGGGATGCTCATCACCTGGATGTCCTGGGATGACGAGCCGGGCGAGGTGCAGCTGGAGGGCCAGGACCCCATCGAGTCGGACCCGGAGGTTCAGGAGGCACTGGACTGGACGGACAACAACCGGCAGCAGGCCATCGATCACCCTGAGTGGGGCGACTGGTTCCGCGAGGGCCGCAACTACCGCCATCAGGTCCAACTGAGCGACTTGGAGCCGGACACCACCTACACCTACACGGTGCGCCAAGGGACCTCAGAGATCACGAACACCTTCACGACCGCGCCCACATCCGATGACTGGGAGAACATCAGGCTCGTCGCGATGGCGGACTCCGAGACCGATCCGGCGGGCCGCACCTCCCATCGCGAGTGGGTCCCGGGTGCCATCGCCGAGGGGAGCGAGCGCCCTTCGGTCACCGACAGCCTGTGGGCCGAACGCTTCGGTACCACGGAACAGCAGGGTGAGGAGATCCTGCAGTACGCCCTGACCGAGGATCAGGGCTTCGCCTACAACATGGAGATCGTCACCGAGCGCGACCCCGACCTGATGCTGTTCGCCGGTGACCTGGTCCAGGGTGGCGGTTTCCAACCCGCCTGGGACGAGTGGTTCCGGTACCTGGCCGGAGAGGTCGGCAACCCGGCCTCCAGCCGGCCGGTGGTCACTGCCCTGGGCAACTGGGAACCGTTCGGAGCCTCCGATGGTGGGTATGAGATCGAGGCGGTGATGAACGGTCGGGACTCCTTCCACTCCTATTTCACCCCGTTCCCGAACGGCACGCCGGAGCACCAGGGCAACTACCACCGTCTCGACTACGGCCCGCTCACCGTGATCACCCTGGACTCCACCAAGGGCATCCCGGACGACCACCCCGACAATTACGCCGAAGAGGACAAACTCTCCGGCATCGAGTACGACGGTCCGGGCCCGGACACCCAGTCGAGTTACACCAGTACGGAATACATTGCCGCCGGCGGTGACAACCTCTCGCCCTACAACGAGGGCAGCATTCAGTGGAACTGGGCCGAGGATCAGTTGGCGGACGCCCGCGAGCAGGGGCAGATCATCGTGGTGCAGTTCCATCACGCGCCCTACTCCTCCGGGGAGCACGGGCTTCCGATGAACCACGAGGACACCTCGGGTCAGGGCGGGACCCCGATGCGCATTTATTCGGAGATGTTCGAGCAGTACGGAGTGGCGGCGGTGTTGTCAGGGCACTCGGAGATGTTCGAGCGCTCACTGGTCGACCTCACCGGTGACGGCAATGCCGTCAACTACTACGACGTCGGCGTGGCCGGGGACGGCCTGCGCGGCGAGCGCAGGGCCAACGGGAACCTGCTGTCCGAACCGATCCTGGAATACAACCCCTACCGGGTGTGGTCCGCCGACCAGTTCGAACCCGAGATCTGGGATGGGGAGACGCTGGTCGACGGCGGCAAGCACTACGGCCACCTGGAGATCAACATCGAACGCGACGCGGACGGCGGGGCGACGATGAGCCTGACGCCGGTGTACTCCTTCCCGCTGCTCGATGACGACCTCGACGTACTCGGCACCGAACGGCGGATCTACGACGACGAGGTGTCATTGGCGATCGGCGCTGACGGCACCGTGGAACCGGAGGAACGGGACGCCGTCGACGCGGTCGCTGACCTTGCCACCGCGTTGCAGGAGTACGTCGACGCCGGCGATGTCGCTGGTCCGATCGCGAACCAGCTGGAGAACGCCCTGCGCCAGGCTGAACAGCACCTGGAGGGCGACCGCACCAACCCGGCGAGGGTCGCCATGGAGCGGTTCGTGCGGCACCTGGACAATCCGAAGCGTCCCGACACCCTCACCGAACAAGCCGCGGAGGACCTTCGGGTCCAGGCGATGAGCGTGCTTGACCTCATCTGACGACGTCTGAACGACCCTCCGATTCGCCGGTCGGCGGTCTGCGGTCGGCGGTCGGCGGTCGGCGGTCGGCGGTCGGCGAAAGTTACAGTGGCCCCAGCACCCGGCGTGGGTCTGCGTCCAGTGCGAGCGTGTCCGGCAGGTGGAGGTTGGGGCTCCTCATAACGGAAGCGGCTCTCCATGATCGCCGCGATAGGGGTCGACCAGGTCCAGCCCGAGGTGCGCGAAGTCCTCGGTGTCCCGGGTCGCCAGGGCGCTTCCGCTGAAGCGTGCGATGGCTGCGATGAGTGCATCCATCGCCCCGATCGGGCGCCCGATGCCGCGTCTGGTCGCCACGATGTCGGCGTACTGCGCCGCGCATGCGGGCACTAGCGGCAAACAGACGCCGAGGGTGTCGAATGCGGCTGTCGCCACCGACTCGATCCGGTCGCGGCGCTGTCCGGCGGGCAGCAGCGCGACGCCAGCGAGGATCTCGGCGCGCGTGACCACCGTGGTCACGGGTTGCTCGGCCAGGCCGCGTACCCAGTTCAGCACTGCTGGAGAAGCAGCAGACCCCCGCATGAGTTCGGAGACGACGTTGGTGTCGAGGATGATCACGACTGCAGGTCGGCCGCCGTCGCCGGTTCATCCTCAGGTTCCGGCAGGTCCACGCCGCCAACCTCATACCTGACGGCGATCAACTGCTCGACCCAGTTCAGGTCGGCTTTCCCGGTGGATTCCAGTGCAGCCAGGAGGATCCCCCGAGCCTCCGCCTCCATCGAGCGACCGTGGGCAGCCGCCCGCATCCGAAGTCGCTGTTTGGCTTCCTCGGGCAGTTGACGGATGGTGATCGCGGCCATGTTGCAATGATATCACTGCAGCACGCGTCCGGATCGAACGTGACGCGGAGTTCGCCGGTCGGCGGAACTACCGCGGCCCCAGGGTCCGGCGTGGGTCTGCGTCCAGTGCGAGGTCTCCAGCAGGTGGAGGAGTTGGCGCTCCTCATAACGGAAGTGGCTCTCCATGATCGCCGCGATCCCCTCGAGGTGACGATCCAACTCGACCGGGGAGGCCGCTCTCGACACCGCTTCCTGCAACCCCGAGAGCAGGTGGGCGATCATCGAGTGGTCCTGCTCCAGGCGTTGCAGGGTCGGCCGCAGTTCGGGATGCGCTGCCGCGATCGCGGGAAACAACTCCCGGTCCTCACCCTCGTGGTGCCCGGCCAACGCGGTGCAGAACCCGTGGCAGAACAGCAACAGGTCACGCGTCGCCGAGTCGGCGTCGCCTCCGGCGTCCACCGCCTCGCGCGTGACTCGCAGCGCCTCACGCAACTGCTGATGCACGGCACGTAACTCTCGACTCCAGGCCACCAGCCTGGTCTTCTCGCCCTCAGTCACGTGAGGGCGAAGGGCATGACGTGATCATCGTCGTACTCCTTCGTGTCCCACGCCTCCATGCCTGACACTGCCTGCCACCAGCACGCGACGCTGGTCGTTAGCGTAGTCCAGTATCAACGGCGCCTAACGGAGTACCGATCGAGCGCCGCGCCCGAACTGTCCCTAGGTGCATGGGAAGCACGCGGCTCCGATCTCACGCTCTCCGCGCTGGGGTTCGTAAGTGGCTCGTGCGCGCCTCGACTGTCTGTGCATAGGAGCGGAGACTGAGTGTGGCCAAACTCTCGAAGAGGGCGCCGATCTGCGTTCCGGTGTTCGAGGCGCCGCCACCGGCTGTGCTTCCGCTGAGCATGGACTCCTTGGTGGCTTTGAGTAGCCGTGCCGCAGGCGCCGGGTCGGCCAGATGATGCTTAGGAGCCGCCGTCAGGCCCCGCAGCCTCATTGTCTCGGGCGACCATGCTGGTAGCGGATCCAGCAGCCATAGCGACGTGAGCCAGTCCCGGTACCGGATGCTCGTGGCTTTGCTCGGCGGATCTGCGTCGCCTGGGTTGGCCGAACGCCGAATGGACTCCCACGTGGCTGTGGAGGATGTCGCGGCCGCATAGGCCACGATCCACGACCGCAGGCTGTGCAGTCGCCGCACCGTTACGCCTTGCTCATCGGCGAAATCCCGAGAATGCGCCCGGACGAGGTAACCGTGAAGTCAAACGATACCTTTGCGAGAGACTAAACGAAACGTTCACGCGAGGACGATGTGGCTGGAGAACCCGGGCAACGCAGGGTGTATCAGGGGGCTGATCGGGTGGGCCGGCCGGGATACTGTGTGCCTCCGCTGGATCAGGCCGGTTCGCTTCTCCGACGATCACGGCTCTCCGATGCCGTAGGTGAAACGGCCGGTACTCCAGTTCATGGTGGCGTTGTAGGTGTATCCCGAATGCCGCCCACCTGAGAGTTCCTCATTCGCCACGAAGCATGCGAAGACCGTTGTCTGCTGTGCGAGATCCTCCAGCGACCCACCGCCCACAGGCGAACACGTCACTTCGAGGACCGGCCCGTCGATGAGACCTTCCTCGATGTGTTCCTCAGCCAAATCGCCGATGGAGTCCTCGATCTCCGGGACCGCTTCTTCGCGCCGTTCCAACTCGGCCTGCTGCCCTGCTTCCTCTGCATCGCGTTCCTCAGCCTCGGCTTGCGCAGCGGCCGCTGCCGCCTCCTCCTCTTCCTCCGCAGCCGCAGCGGCCTCTTCTGCCGCGTCCTGCGCAAGTTCCGCTGCGCGTGCCGCCTCGCGAGAATCGTTGATCGATATCGCAGCGAACGTGCCCCCACCTACGAGCACAAGGGCAGTAAGGACGGCCACGACCACCCATTTCGCACGTGAGCCTTTCGACGGAGTTGGCCCACCAAATTCTCCTCCGTCAGGATCCGGCAGATCCAACCAAGTCACGCCATCCCAGTAGCGGCGGCCACCGGATGGTGTGGGGTACCAGCCAGGACCCGGAGTCATCGGAGGTTGGGTCATGGCTGCACTCCTTACGCTGCGAAGGCCCCGTGGTCGGCCATCTCATTCCAGAGTAGGCCGCGGGTCTGACACCGGGCGAAGGTCCTCGTATCACGTTTCGGCAACGACGTATCGGGTACTCGGGGAGATGTGGTCCGCCACCTGCGCGACGTAGCAGCAACATCGGACTTGCTGAGGTATGTCTGCTTGCCGGATATCGCGCGGCCGGTCGCGGGGCGGGCGGATTCAGCGTAGGTCGGGTTCGAGGTAGATCGACATCTTCAGGGGCGCAGCCGCCCGGGCACGCTCCTCGGCGGCATCGATCGCGCCGGCGATCTGCGCGGCGCTGTCGGTGCGGGTAACCGCGATCTTGGCGGCGACGAGGATCTGGTCGGGGCCCAGGTGCAAGGTGCGCATGTGGATCACCGAATCGACCCCGTCGCCAACCAGCGCATTCTCGATCGCGCGGTGATGTTCCGGGACCGCTGACTCCCCGATGAGCATGGAGGCCATCTCGATCGCGAGGAAGACGGCGATGATCACCAGCAGGACCCCGATCGCCGCGGTTCCGGCGGCGTCCCAGCGCCCGTCACCGGTGAGGAGGGTCAGCCCGACTCCAGCCATCGCGAAAACCAGACCGACGAGCGCGCCGGTGTCCTCCAAGAGGATCACCGGAAGCTCTGGTGAACGGGTCTTGCGGATATAGCGCAGCCACGGCAGCCGGCCGCGCACCTGGTTGGCTTCCTTGACGGCGGTGCGCAGCGCGAAGGCCTCCATGACGATGGCCAGGCCCAAGACGAGCGGAGGCACCCAGTGCCACGCGTCGATGCCGTGTGGATCAGACCACTTGTGCCAGGCCTCATACAGCGCGAAGCAGCCACCGAGGGTGAACAGCACGATGGAAACGACGAAGGCGTACACGTACCGCACTCGGCCGTAACCGAACTGGTGCGTCGGGGAGGGCTGCCGCTGGGCGCGGCGCCCACCGATGAGCAGTAACGCCTGATTGCTGGAGTCGGCCACCGAGTGGACACCCTCGGCGAGCATCGAACTGGAACCGGTGAGGATCCAAGCAAGAAACTTCGTCACCGCAATGCCCAGGTTAGCCACGAGCGCGGTGACCACTGCCTTGGTGCCGCCACTAGCAGCCATCGGGGCTCCCCTAGTCGAAAGGGTCTCCCGCCGCAGCATAGAGCCGAGTGTTTCCGAACACGAGTTGCCCCGGGAGCGTCTGGAGGCCGCGGACTGCGAGGAATCAGCGGGTCGTCGTCGTACCGCTGCTGCCCCTGGCCTTGGCCCGCAGCCAGAGGAACACTCCGGTTCCCACGAACAAGATGATGCCGATGAGGGTGAGCCACAGCAGGCCCTCGATGATCGCGCCGATCACCGACACCACGAGCCACAGCACGAGCAGGAAAATCAGGAAGCCAATCATGAATGGGACGGTAGCAACACCGGGCTGCACCGGCATGTTGAGCCGTGGTGTAGGGGTGATCGGGCGTATCCAAAGTCGGGGCCCAATCTGCCTCGGAATTCATGTTCTGAAATCCATCGAGAAGTCCGGGCGCAGGAGTATGCTCCGGCTCATCGCAGCCTGCGAGTATTCGGAGGTGATGGGGTGAATCGATGGTTACCGATTCTCGTCGCCCAAGTTCCCGCACGAAACCCCGCCACGGCCACCAGCGAACTCGGCGATGAGGTTTCCCGAACTTCTCAAGGACTTTCCCGAGACCAGGCTTCTGCTATATCCCGAATATCACACGTGTGAAGTCTCGGGGGATCCGGAAGAGCGCGCCGCCCTGTACGCCGAACTGGCAGAACCGCTGGAGGGTCCCCGGGTGCGGGAACTAGCCGCGATCGCCCGGGCGAACGCTGTGTGGCTGTTCCCGGGGACGATTATCGAAAGCGGGCCGTCCGGTGAGGTGTACAACACCGCCATCCTGCTGAGTCCTGCGGGTGAGGTGGTCTGCTCCTACCGAAAGATATTCCCGTGGCGCCCGTTCGAACCATTCACCTCCGGGTCCACGATGGCTGTGGGAGACATCCCGGATGTGGGACGCATCGGGTTGAGCATCTGCTACGACATCTGGTTTCCGGAGGTGGCTCGCCACCTGGCCTGGATGGGGTCAGACGTCATCTTGTGCCCGGCACAAACGAGCACGTCCGACCGTGAACAAGAACTGATCCTGGCCCGCGCTACCGCGATCCAGAACCAGACGTTCGTGCTGAGCGTGAACGCCTCCGCTCCCCATGGAACCGGTCGAAGCATCATCGTCGACCCCGAGGGGATCGTCCGCTCCCAGGCACCGAGTGAAGCACCGGCCTTCCTGACCGACGTCCTCGACCTCGGCGCCGTCGCACGGGTCCGCAGGTACGGCACTGCCGGCCTCAACCGCATGTGGGATCAAGTCCGCACGGACGACGCCGAGATCCCACTACCTCTCTATAACGGATCGATCAGCGCACAGCGCTGGCGGCCGCACTCTTCACGAGATTAGGAGAGCAAAGTGACCACGCCCAAACTCGAACGGACCGTGACTCTGTGGCCGATGGTCCTTTTCGGTCTTGCCTACATCACGCCTTTCATCGTTCTGACCACATTCGGCGCGTTCTCGGAGGTCAGCGGGGGCATGCTCGCCGGCAGCTACGCGTTGACGACCATCGCGATGATCTTCACCGCGATCAGTTACGCGAAACTTGCCAGAGAGTTCCCGGTATCGGGTTCCGCCTATACCTACGCACGCCGCGCGATCGGGCCCCGCACAGGATTCATGGTGGGGTGGGCGATCCTGTTGGACTATTTCTTCCTGCCCATGGTCGTCTGGTTGATCGGCACCGCCTACCTGACCGCCGAATTCCCCGGCGTTCCCGGTTGGGTGTTCCTGCTCGGCTTCATCCTGCTCACCACGATTCTCAACGTCATCGGCATCAAGGTCGCGACCCGGGTGAACCTGGCGCTCATCAGTTTCCAGGTTCTGGTGCTTCTATTCTTCGTCGGGCTATCGCTGCGCCGGGTCTTTGCTGATCCTGATCTGGCCGTCACCACTGAACCGTTCTGGAACGCGGATGTGGGTCTGACGCCGCTGGTAGCCGGAGCGGCGCTGGCGGCGTACAGCTTCATCGGATTCGACGCCGTCAGCACATTCTCCGAAGAAGCGGTGGACCCGAAACGAACTGTGCCCCGTGCCATCATCTTGACCGCCGCGATCGCCGGTGCCGTGTTCGTCGCCGTGGCTTTCGTGGTCCAACTGGTCAGCGCCGGAGCGACATACCCCGACCCGGACAGCGCTGCTCTGGATATCGCCCGGACGATCGGCGGTGACCTGTTCGGGGCGGTGTTCCTCGCAACCGTCATCGTGGCGCAGTTCACCGCCGGCATACCCATTCAAGCGGCCGGCTCCCGACTGCTGTTCGCGATGGGCCGCGATGGGGTGCTACCGCGCAGGATCTTCGGCTACGTCTCCCCCCGATTCCGGACACCGGTGTTCAACCTCGCGCTCACCGGCGCCGTCGGCCTCATCGCGGTGTTCCTCGATGTGACCACCTCCACGTCCTTCATCAACTTCGGTGCCTTCACCGCCTTCGCCTTCGTCAACATCTCCGTGATCGTTCTATTCATGCGGCAGCGCCACGAGAAGCACCGGAATGTCCTCAGTTGGACGCTCCAGCCACTGCTCGGCCTTGGGGTGATCACGTGGCTACTGGTCAATCTCGACGTCAACGCGCTGACGATCGGGGTGATCTGGCTGGTCCTCGGGTTCGCGTGGCTCCTCATCATGACAAGAGGCCTGCGGCGGGAGCCGCCCGAGGTGAGGCTGGAGGAGGTCGTCGCCGACGCGTGATGGCGCCGTGCACACGTGCAGTACCTTCACGAAGCGCGAGGTCAAGAGCGACGATGAGCCATCTCGGGCTGCTCGGCGCACTCAACCCTGCACGTCGGCATGGAACCAGTCACTTGCGCCGTGCAGGAGCACGTCAAGGCGCAGGCCGCTCAGAGCCGCAGCAGCAACCGAAGCACGCGATCCACCTCAGACATCACCGCGATGTCAGCACGGCCCAAACGATGCACCAGCCGAGCCGTGCTGAGGGTACGCGGCTGCTCTGCCTGCACGTAACTAGTCTCATCCAGGCCCGATGAGCCCGGAGTAATCTCCACGCGCGTGGGGTAGCCCCGTCTCGACCGGGTGATCGGGCAGAGCGTCACCAGCCCATAGCGGTTGGCGGGATCATCGGAGACGACGAGGGCGGGCCGATGGTAGGCAGCCTCGCGGCCGATCGGGTCGCCGAGGTCTACCAGCCACACATCGTGACGAAGAGGGGTTTCAGCCACGCCGGGATCCATCGCGCGCGGTCGCCGCATCCCACAGCGCGTTCTCCTCGGCCTGGTCGGCTGCCACTTCCGGATCGACCCGTTCCGCGGCCGCCGCTGCCCCATAGTCAGCCCAGAAGAGGGCCCGCTCGTACTCCTCCAACGCCCGGCGCACGACTTGCTCGGCAGTCTGACCGGTTCGTGCACCGACGTCATTGACCCGGTCGCGGGTCTGCTTGCTGAGTTTGATCGTGGTCGCCACGCACTGAGTATACGCGTTCGAGTCATCTATGTATACCTTCCGCAGGCTCAGGGCCACGGCGAGAGTGAAGTCAACGTCCCACGCTTCGCGCCGTATGCAGGCTCCCACCCGGTGTCCTCTCGGATAGATGACTGCACCCCTTGAGGCTGCTGACTGGCGCTGAGAATGTATGGAGTTCGCTGATGGCAACTGGGGAGCGGCGGATCGATCGCTGGGCACGTTCAGTGTGGGCGTCCGGCATCCCCTCAGGGGTCGAGCGCCGGATACTGCTGGAGAGTCCGCACGCCACGCAGCCCGGGTTCTGGAAAACTCCGCCGGGTGTGGTGTTGGTGATCGTGCTCGCCTTCTCAGGGATCGCCGGAGTGGGGGCTTTCCTCTCCAGTCCGGATCTGACCGCCTGGCGTCGAGGTTTCGATGCCGAGCAGGCCCTGATACTCGCCGGTGTCTGCTTTGCCCTGTCGACGGTGTTCGTGATTTTTCTAGCCGTGAGTTGGGCACGTCAGGGACGCGAGCGTGGGGCGGCCGCCGTTGTCTTGTTGACGATGGTGCCTGTGTGCGCAACCGGACCTTGCAGACCTTGGCGGACCGAAGCCTCCTCGCGCGCGAGATCGTCGACCGCGCACGAGATGTTCCCCTCGGTGAACTGCACACCTTGGATGATGGAGCAGAAGCGCTAAGGCCTGACCCCTGAGGGATGAGTTACCCGCGAAGTGGGTTCACAATGCGCACTCCGCGCAACGTCGCCCCCTCAGGGAAGTCTTCACTCCCCCGCGGCGTCGCCAGAGCGCGCCAGGCGCGTTGTTGGCGGTCCGGATCAGATTCGTCGAAGGGATAAGCGAGTCGTGTCCAGGAATGCCCCACGAGATGCGCCGACCGTCGTAGAGGTCCTCTCGAGACCATCCACGGCCCCCAGACGTCCCGCTCATCGACCTCGACAGCTCCAGAAGCCAAGTCACCGTGCGTTGTTGGCGTTCGTCCTCGCCGTCGTCCTCGGCGTACTTGTGCGCATTGGGTTACGGGCAGTCGTGACCAGCCCGCCGGCGGCGCATGAACCCTGCGAGGTGCGTACGCCGCAGTATGATGAACTCATACCGAGGAGGAACCATGGCAGTCCGTAAGGTGGCGATCACTCTCCCTGAAGAACTCTATGAACTCGTCGAGCGCGCCCGGGCAATCGAGCATCGAAGCCGCTCGGAGGTCGTCCAAGAGGCTCTTCGTACCCACTTCGGCGAACCGACTTACCGGCCGACCGAGGCCGAACGTGCCCAACTCCTCGCGGCCCTTGATGCGATCCAAGCCGACCCGCAATCAGTGCGTGAGTGGTCCGAGGTTCGCAACGACCTTCGTCAGCACAGGTGAAGGTTCACATCACTAGGGACGCTGAGAGCGACCTCGTAACGGCCCGTCGCTACTACGCGGCGATCGACTCGGCGCTGGGCGAGCGCTTCTTGGACGATTTCGACGCTGTGATCGACCGTCTCGCCGTGTTTCCCGACGGCGCACCTCCGGTTGAGGGTTTCACCGCGCTGCGGCGAACTCGGATGCGCCGGTTCCCGTACGGCGTCTTCTACACCCGTGCTGGAGAAGCGGAACTGATCGTCGTGCGTGTGCTGCACACCAGACGCGATCAACCCGCCGCCCTTGAAGGCCCGCCCGCCTGATCGCCGCAAACGGGCCTCCCACCGTTATCGGTCACCAATCGGAGTCATCACCCCATGAACTCCCACGTCCCACACCCCTGGCTGCTGAATCCAGCATCACTCCCCTGGATCGTGACCGTCGAAGGGCCCGACGTGAAGTCGTTGGAGATGATGTCGCTGAACTCACCGGAGAATCCGGAGAGCCGCTCCCAATAGCATCCGCTACCGCCGTCGGTGCGGTAGGTGCCCGGCTCAATGTCCTCGCCGACCCGCCAGGTGCCGTTCCCGAATGAGTCGCTCGGCTCCGCCGCTCCGGCGGCGGCCTCAGCCTCGGCCTCCGCGGCAGCCTGCGCTTCTTGGCTCTCCGCCTCCATGGCTTCCACGCGCTCCAGCGCCTCGTCACGCTCGGTCCTGGCAGCGGTGATCTCGCCCGCGATTTCGTCCCGCTCCGCGGCTACGGACTCGAGGTCGGCGGCCACACTGTCACGATCGGCCTCCGTCTCCTCCAGTTCCGTGACAAGCGCGTCCCGCTCGGCCTCGACATCTGCCACTGCGGCCTCGATCTCGGCATCGAGATCCCCCGTCGGCGTGATCTCCTCTGTGTCCCCTCCGGCGCCCGCAGCAACGCCGATAGTGAACGCAAGCACACCCACGATCACGGGTGTCAGCCAGCGGCGCAAGCGTCCCTTGCGAGGCGGCGCTGGAGCATCGGTCCCTACCCCCGAGGCGCCATCAGCAGTCGGACTCTCATCGAACTGTGGGTCCGGGGAGTAGGAGTAATCCTGGTAAGGGTCATTCGTCATCGTCCTTGTCCTTTCAATCGATCGTGATCATCAGGTTCAGACCCGAGTTCGGGTGATAGGTCCAGGTGGCGGTGTAGACGTCCCAGGAGTCACTCACGCGTCCGTCAAGAGCCCGCGTTGCGGCGATCTGGGTGGTAACGCGGGTCGGCACGTCCAGGGCAATGAAGGCACACAGCACTTCGAGGTAATCCATGCCGAGGGGGTTCTCCTCCCCGGCGGTCTGCAGGAGCAGGGTGCGGCCCTCATCGGCCAGTTGCGCGCCGAGGTCTTCTTCAAACCCACAGCGCTCGTAGGCGGCTTCCAGCGCAGTAGGCGCCGGGGGCCGGCTCTGCCAGTAGGCGGTACCCGCCAAGACGAGTACCACCACCGCGATTCCGAGCAGACCGATCAAACGCCACCGACGGCGCTTTCCCCTTTCCTGCTCGGCAGCCAGAATCGCCTCAACCGAGTAGCCCTGCCCAGCAGCGGGCCCTTCTCGCCGCGATTCGGTATCCATCGCGATCAGAACCGGGGAAGTTCGAGCAGGTTGTTGGACTCCCGCCCGTCGGCAACGGTGGTGATGTAGCGCAGCCCGTTCACCGAGGTAGCCACGACCACCGGCGCCTGCGCACCCGTTGCGTCGTTGTGGCTGCGGTACTGCTGGCCGGCCAAGATCCCGGCGACGGTTTCCGCCAGGGTCGCGGTGCGCAAAGTGCCGGTGGTGGCGAACGAGAACTGCACCGCGGTGATGTGACGGTTAAGGGTGCCCGGATCTTCCAGGCGAACCTTACGGATATACATCATCGAGAACCTCCTGTTAACGGGAGAACTGATCTGCCCTCCGCTGGTCTCCAGGAACGTAGAGCGACGTTCACTCGCATTTCCAACACCATGGCGATAAGCCCCCTTATCGCCTGGATAGCGCCCGGTGTCTGCATCCATCGCTACGATGAAGTCATCGCCCATCGACCGACAGGAGACCGCCATGGCACCCAGCCCCGCACCAGGCGCGGAGGAGCCTCAGCCACCGGCTGCTCTGTTGTCGATGTCCGGCATCGCTCGGCTGGCCAAGGTCCGCCGGCCGGTGGTGACGATCTGGCGGCGGCGCAAGGCCCAAGGCCCGGACCCGTTCCCCGCGCCGGTCAACCCCGGCCACCCGGAACTGCAGTTCGACGCTACGGAGATCGCCGCATGGCTCACCCGTACCGGCCTGGCAACAACGCCAGTGCCCAGGAGGACCTCGCCGCCCACGTCCGTCCGGGCCCCGCGCACCTGAGCGCCGACTTCGACGCGGCGGTCGCCGCCCTCCTCACCCTGACCACGCTCACCGGCGCCTCCCTGACCGAGACCGTCCCCGCGGAACTCCTCGACCTCGCCGACGACGTCGATCCCCATGACGAGTTCTGTTACCGCGAAGTCGAGGCCGCCCACCAGAACCCCGAACTGGTCTCCCACGCCGAGCAGGTTGCCGATGCGTCCTACTCGGCGGCCAACGCTCTGGAGCAGTCGCTGCAGGAAGCACGACGGCGCGCACCGAACCTCCCGGACGTGCTCTCCCGTCCGGCACTGAGGTTGCTGGCCGATCTGGCAATTGCGCTGCATGAGGGAGACGACGGCGAGATGCACTTCGCCGATCCGTTCCCGCAGGCGGGTGACCTGTTGGCGGCGGTCCGCGAGCGCCTGCCTGAGCACATCCCAGCGGTCGCACACACTCCCGAGGTGACCACCGCCGTCGGACGGAACACCCTCCGGCGATTGCTGTCGGGCGGGTGGGGACGACGGCGACTGTCCGGAGAACTCGGCGCGGCACCGTCCGCCGTGGTGCTGACCCAGGTCGATCACGAGGACGACCCGCGAGGCTCCGCGCTGCACCTGTTGCGACAGATCGATGACATCGCCTTGGAAATGCACGCCGGTCAGCGTGCCGTGATCGTCGGCCCGGCCCAGGTACTGATTGACGAACTGGCCGACCGGGAGGCGGACAACCTGCGCGCGCATCTGCTCCGGCTGGACCGGGTTCGCTCCATCATCCGGTTGCCCGCCGGTAGCGTGCCGCGGCGCCACAACCGAGCCATGGCGGTGTGGGTACTGGGGGCCACGCACCCCGGCGTGCCCGCCGAGCGGCGCTGGACCACCGTCTGCGACCTTACCGACCGCGGCCTCACCCCAGCGTTGTGCATTGACGTCGTCAACGACACGCTGGCTGGCTGCGATGGGCGATGAGCAGACCGTACGTTCCCACGCGTTCCACTACTCCCGCCGGGTCGCGGCACGCTCCGTCATCGCAGCCCACGGCCCACTGATCCCCGGCCCCACCACCGCTCCCCCACGGCCGGCGACATCCGGCTCCCACACCGCGGCGCGCCTGATGACCCTGGCCGAGCGCCTCGATAGCGAACCAGCCCAGCCGCTCGCGCCCGCTGTTCGCGTCTTTCACGCAAGCGCGCCGACCACGCGGCGGCCCAGTACGCACGAGACCATCGAGCACTGGCTGGACCGAGGTGATCTGGAACTGATCCCCGGCCACCGCCTCAGCGGCGAACCCACCGACGAAGCCGGTGTCCCCGTGCTGGGCGCGGACCAGATAATGGACGGCAGCCTGGCCCCTGCTCAGGTTCACATCGACCTGCTCACCCTGGCCGAGGACTACCCCGCCGCGCACTTGAGCGAACCTGGTGACGTCATCCTCACCACCACCGGCGGGCTCCGTGCCGCCGCCGTCGACCATGAGGGCAGCGCCCTCGTCACCTACCCCGCGCGCATCCTGCGGCCAACAGAAACACTCGACCCACACCTACTCGCCCGCGCGCTCAACCGTCACGGAGCCACCGGCGGTCGGGCTTGGCGGTCAGTGACACTGCGCCCGGTTCCGGAATCCCAACGCAAGGCGCTGCGCGAGGCGATGGCCGCAGTGGACAATGCACACAGACACGCTCATGCCCGCATTGCCGCACTGAAGGAACTCCGGGACGACTTGCTCGACGGCATCGCCGCCCGGGTTCTGCAGTTCGACACCCCCACGACAGCCCCACCGGAAGGACACTAGGACGTGCCACCCAAGCGCAAGGCCGCCGAACCCTCGGCAGCCAATTCGGTCAAGGGACCGAGTTCGATGAAGGAACTCAAGGACACCCTGTGGAAGGCCGCGGACAAACTCCGCTCCTCCATGGATGCCTCGCAGTACAAGGACGTGGTGCTGGGGCTGGTGTTCCTCAAGTATGTCTCGGATGCCTTTACCGAACGTCGTGAGCAGATCAGCGCCGAACTGACCGAACAGGGCATCGGTGAGGACCAGATCGACTCCTTCACTGATGACATCGATGAATACACCGGCCACGGAGTGTTCTGGATCCCGGCCACGGCACGCTGGGACTACCTGGCCACCAACGCCAAGGGCCTACCCGCCTCCGGCGCCGAACCGGCACGTTCTATCGGCGAACTGGTCGATGACGCCATGGAACTCATCATGGGCGCCAACCCCAGCCTGCGCGGCACCCTGCCCCGGATCTATAACCGCGACAACGTCGACCAGCGCCGACTGGGTGAGTTGATCGACCTGTTCAACACCGCCCGGTTCACCGGCCACGGGGCCACCAAGGCCCGGGACATTCTGGGCGAGGTGTATGAGTACTTCCTCGGCAAGTTCGCGGCCGCCGAGGGCAAGCGTGGCGGGGAGTTCTACACGCCCCCGGATGTGGTGCGCGTGCTGGTGGAGGTACTCGAGCCCTACTCCGGTCGGGTTTATGACCCGTGCTGCGGATCGGGCGGCATGTTCGTGCAGACCGAGAAGTTCCTGCAGCGCCACGACACCGACCGCACCGCGATCTCCGTCTACGGCCAGGAGTTGAATGACCGCACCTGGCGCATGGCGAAGATGAACCTCGCTATCCACGGCCTCAACGCCAACCTCGGTCCCAAGTGGGGGGACACCTTCGCCCGCGACCAGCACCCGGACATCGAGATGGACTACGTGCTGGCCAATCCCCCGTTCAACATCAAGGACTGGGCCCGTTCGGAGGAGGACTCCCGCTGGGTCTACGGCGTGCCACCGGCCAACAACGCCAACTACGGCTGGATCCAGCACATCCTGTCCAAACTCAGCCCCCGCGGGTCTGCGGGTGTGGTGATGGCCAACGGGTCGATGTCCTCGAACTCCGGCGGGGAGGGCAAGATCCGCGCCCAGATCGTCGAGGCGGACCTGGTCTCCTGCATGGTCGCGCTGCCGACCCAGTTGTTCCGCTCCACCGGCATCCCGGTCTGCCTGTGGTTCTTCGCTAGAGACAAGACCGCCGGCCCTGGTGGTGCAACCGACCGGACCGGCGAGGTGCTGTTCATCGACGCCCGGAACTTGGGCCACATGATCGACCGCGCCGAACGCGAACTGCGCCAGGAAGACATCGCCCAGATCGCCGACACCTTCCACGCCTGGCGGGGCACCGAATCAGCGACGACGGCGGGCCTCACCTATGAGGACGTGCCGGGCTTTGCTTACTCGGCCACCTTGGGCGAGATCAAGGAAGCGGACTACACACTCACCCCGGGCCGGTACGTCGGCGTCCCTGAGGTGGAGGACGACGGCGAGCCGCTGGAGGAGAAGATCGATCGTCTGACGACGGAGTTGCTCGAGCAGTTCGAAGAGTCGTCGCGGTTGGAACAGGTCGTACGCGAGCAGTTGGGCAGGGTCAGATAATGGCCTGGGCGACACGCAAACTCGGAGAACTCACCTCAAAGATCGGCTCTGGAGCCACGCCCCGTGGCGGCAGTACGGTGTACCGTCCATCCGGCACTACATTCATCCGTTCGCAGAACGTACACGACCACAAAATGCGCCTTGAGGACGTGGCCTACATCGATGATGACTCAGCGGCGGCCCTATCATCCGTAGCAGTGAGTCCAGGGGACGTCCTTATAAACATTACGGGCGACTCAATTGCTAGGACTTCATTAGTCGATCTAAAGGCCCTACCCGCTCGGGTGAGTCAACACGTGGCCATCCTCAGGCCCACAGATGAACTTGATAGCCGGTACCTGCAGAAGTTCCTGACAAACCCCTCCTTCAAGGATCACCTTATTGCGATTAGTTCCGGAGGAACTCGGAAAGCACTAACCAAAGCGACTCTAGAATCACTGAATATCGCGCTACCACCGTTAGCCGTGCAACGGGCGATCGCGGAGGTGCTGGGCGCCCTCGACGACAAGATCGCCGCCAACCACCAGTGACTGCGCGATCACGCAGCCTGATTTCGGCCCTGTATCGGAGTGCGCTTGCTCAGGCGCCCATCCGACACGGACGCTTCTTAGAATACTTCCAGGTTACTTATGGTTCAGCGTTTAAAGGCGAGAACTTTAGCGATATAGGCATTGGTCGACCACTCATGAGAATCCGGGACCTTCGCACCCACACTCCCCAGACATGGACGACAGAAACTCGGAGCGATGAAACATTCATCACGCCCGGCGAGATCGTGGCTGGCATGGACGCTGAGTTCACGCCGACAATATGGCTCGGCGAGAATGCCATCCTCAATCAACGTATGTGCCGACTCCGAACTGATCATTCAAACGCACTTACACTTGAAGCAGCTCGCGAACCCTTGAGTTATATTGAGAGCCACAAGACAGGCACGACGGTTATCCACATGAATAAACGCGACCTACAATCCACGGCTGCAACTCTTCCGGGCAAGGACGCTGCGCACGAGTTCGATCAGAAGTGCTCACCGCTACTCGAACTTATCGTGAGCCGTCACATCGAGAATCGTGCACTCGCGGCCACTCGCGACGCACTTCTTCCCGCACTCATGTCGGGCAAGTTGCGCGTGAAGGATGCCGAGCGTCAGGTCGAGGCGGTGGTGTAAACGTGCGGTTCTCGGAGGATGACTTGGAGCAACTCGCCGTCGACGTCCTGGGCGAACTCGGTTGGAAGCCGGTCGCTGGCACCGCCATCGCCCCCGGCGCTACCACCGAGCACGGAGAGGGTGAGCGCCACACCTGGGACGAACTGCTCATCCGTCCCCGGCTGCGCGCTGCGCTGCACCGCCTCAACCCGGACGTCCCGCGCGTCTACCTGGACCAGGCCCTCGACGTCATAGGCTCGGCCACGTCACAGGATGCGATCACCGAGAACCAGCGCATCCACACCATGCTCACCGACGGGTTCCGCGGGATGTCCTACGTCGACTCCGACGGTGTGGAGCAGAACCCCACCATCCGCCTGGTCAGCGCTGAACCTGCGCACAACGACTGGCTCGCTGCTCGCCAGGTCACCATTACCAGCGGCGAGACGACCCGCCGGTTCGACGTCGTGCTCTACCTCAACGGCATGCCCGTGGGCATCGTCGAACTCAAGCGTCCAGGTGCCGCACATGCTGATACAGCCGCTGCTCACGCCCAACTGCAGACCTACCTGCGGGAGTTCCCGCTCGCGTTCCGCTTCGCCGTCGTCTCGATCATTTCCGATGGAGTGACCGCTCAGTACGGCACTCCGTTCACCCCGCTGAACCACTACTCCCCCTGGAATGTGACCGAGGAGGGTGACTCGCTGACCGCAGCGTCGCCGTCGTCCGCTTCTGACGACACCTCCACGGGGTTGGACCGTGTGCTGCATGGGCTGTTCCCCCCGGAGCGGTTCCTGGAGTTCCTCACCCGCTACGTCGCCTTCGACAGCACCGAGGAAGGGCTGATCAAGCGGGTCGCGAAACCGCACCAGTTCTTCGCGTCGGGAAGGCCGTGGCCAAGACGCTGCAGGCGGTGGCCTCCGACGGCAAGGCCGGGGTGGTGTGGCACACCCAGGGGTCGGGCAAGTCGATGGAGATGGAACTGTATGCCAACCAGGTGCTGCGGATCCCCCAGTTGCGCAACCCGACCATCGTGGTCATCACCGACCGCACGGAGTTGGACGGGCAGTTGTATGAGACCTTCAACCGGTCGTTGCTGCTGCCGGAGAAGCCGGTCGCGGTGCGCCGCCGGGAGGAGTTGCGCAGTGAACTGCAGGACCGGATTACCGGGGGCATCTACTTCACCACGCTGCAGAAGTTCGGGCTTAACCAAGCCGAGCGCGAGTCCGGTGCGGTGCATCCGTTGCTGTCGGACCGGCGCAACATCATCGTGATCGTCGATGAGGCGCACCGGTCCCATTACGACAACCTGGACGGGTACGCCTGGCACCTGAAGAACGCCCTGCCGCGGGCCACGTTGATTGCCTTCACTGGGACGCCGGTGTCCTTCGCGGATCGCAACACCCGTGAGGTGTTCGGCGACTACATCGACATCTATGACCTCACCCGCGCCGTGGAGGACGGGGCCACGGTGCCGGTGCACTTCGAGAGCCGGCTGATCAAGGTGGACCGGGCCGAGGAACTCTCGGCTGAAGACATCGATCGCGCCGCCGATGAGTTCACCGAAGGGCTGGATGACGCCGAGCGGGACCGGGTGGAGAAGACCGTCGCGGTGATCAATGCCCTGTATGGGGCGCCGGCGCGGATTCAGACGTTGGCGGCGGATCTGGTGGCGCACTGGGAGCGGCGCCGGGAGGCGATGTTCGAGGCACTGGGGACGGAGGAGAATCCGGGCACGCCGGGGAAGGCGATGATCGTGGGCGCGACGCGGCAGATCTGCGCGGATCTGTACGCGGCGATCGTGGAGTTGCGGCCGGAGTGGCACAGCGAGGAGGATCACGAGGGCCGGATCAAGGTGGTCTACTCCGGCAGCGCGACGGATCAGCCGCCGGTGTCTTTGCATGTGCGCCGCGATTCACAGAACAAGGCGATCAAGAACCGGTTGCGGGATGCCGATGATGAGTTGGAACTGGTGATCGTCAAGGACATGATGCTCACCGGCTTCGACGCACCCCCGCTGCACACGTTGTACCTGGACCGTCCGCTCAAGGGCGCGCTGTTGATGCAGACGCTGGCGCGGGTGAACCGGACATTCCGGGGCAAGCAAGACGGGTTGCTGGTGGCCTACGCCCCGGTGGTCGACAATCTGGCGCGAGCACTGGAGGAGTACACCGACACTGACCGGGAGCGGAAGCCGCAGGGGCGGGACATCTCGGAGACTGTGGCGGTTGCGCGGGAGTTGGTGGCGACGCTCGGGGAGCTGCTGGAGGGCGTGGATTGGCGCGGGCGGCTGGCACAGCCGGGGCCGCGGGCCTATGTGGATGCGGTGCAGGCCACGGTGAACCATCTGCGTTCGCCGTTGACGCCGGGGAATCAGGTTGGTGCTGACGAGGAGTCGCTGGCGGCTCGCTACCGGCGGCTGTCGGCGCAGTTGGGCCGGGTGTGGGCGATCGCCGGGCACACTGAGCAGTTGGCGGAAGTGGCCGGCGATGCGCGGTTCTTCGAGGAAGTGCGCGTATGGATGGCAAAACGCGACGCTGAGGACCGTCAGGCCAACGGGGAGCCGGTGCCCGAGGAAGTCCAGCGGATGCTGAACTCGTTGGTGGCCTCCTCGATCGTGTCCGAAGAGGTCATCGACATCTACGGAGCGGCCGGGATGGACAAGCCGGCGCTCAGTGACCTGGACACGGCGTTCATCGCTCAGATGCAGCAGGCGCCGAACCAGCACCTGGCGATCGAGTCGCTCCGGAACATGCTGCTGGAGGAAAGCCGGACGCTGCTGGGCAACAACGTGGTGCGCCGGCAGGCGTTCTCCCAGCAGTTGCAGGAGTTGATGCTCAAGTACATCAACCAGAACCTCACGTCCGCTGAGGTCATCGCTGCGCTGATCGAGACCGCTCAGGAACTGTCCGCCGAGCCGCACCGCGGTGAGCAGTTCGACCCGCCGCTCTCCGATGATGAATTGGCGTTCTACGACGCGGTGGCCTCCAATGAGTCCGCGGTGCTGGAGCAGGGGCAAGACACGTTGGCCAAGATCGCCCGGGAACTGGTCGCGATCATGCGACGGGATGTGCGCACCGACTGGACCGTGCGTGAGGATGTGCGGGCCAAGATGCGGACGTCCATCAGGAGACTGTTGGCGATTCATCGGTATCCGCCGGATCAGCAGCCGGAGGCGATCAAGTTGGTGATGCAGCAGATGGTGGAACTGGCGCCGGGGTATGCGCTGAGTGGCGGGACCGACCTCAGAACTGACCTCCGCCCTCAAGAGGAGTGACCGAAAATGGAAGAACACGTACTCCGCGCAGGCAAGGAGATCTCGAATTCAGCAAACGCCCGGCTGCGAAGAGCGAAGTTTCTGTACCAAGAACTTATTGAGATGTTGGACCGTTGGCGGTCAACAGAGCCATTAACTGTACGGCGGGTCTATGGTACAAATGAAAGAACACTCGACATTTATGCGAGTCTGGAACCTACCCTCGATCTCGACGCCGTTGGAGTCGTGTACGGCGACCTTCTTCACAATCTGTGGTCATCTCATGAAAACTTGTTCCACGATATTTTGAAACTACCAGGCGTCTCACCATCCAGTGGGAACCACTACTTTCCCGCGTGTAGCACGGAAAAGGGATGGGAAAATTTTGCAAAGAGATATCAAGATATCCCGCCTGTGCTTCTGGAACGAATCAGGCGCTTACAGCCCTATACGGATAAAAGGATTGACGGCACAACGGACGAGCGCTATATCAAGTCGTCGGCGACATACGCGATGCGGGGCGAGAACAATGCTTACAAGCACAAGAGCGTGGCTGAGTGCATCATCCTCCGACATGAGTTCTACGCTGGCCCCACACGCTGGCAGGGAGGAGAGCCGACGTTCTGGGAAGCATCGCCCGACAGCGATCCCTTTATCGATGAGCCATTTCGGACGATGAGCGTGTCGAACGGCGGGCGGATTTTGGCGTACCCGATCGGCGTTGGAGTGCAGGTATGCGTGCGTAACCCAGTGACCGGAGACCTCGAACCTCTCGTACAGTCCGCCGCCACGGCCGTTTCTCAAGCGGACTTCAACATCAAGGCAGTTTGCATGGGCTTCGATGCGGCGCGAATTATGGCAGAAATGGTCGATGGGCTCGATTCAATTTGGTACGACGCTAGCGTACTATCATCAGGTGACGGATACCAGTAGGAATTATTACAAGACATATGTTGCCCGAACGTGCTGCGCATTTGTCGCTCCACCGAATTAAAAGAACTCTAGAAGGAGGTACGACCGATGCGACGATGCCCTACGTTTCTGCTAGCCCTGATCTTGGGCCTCGTGCTGGCCGCGTGCACGACTATGGAACGCGGAGGGGAAGATCAACGAGAGCCAGCCAGCCGATGATCCCGCCATGGGGGAAACCCAGCCCGAGCCCGAACCAGAACAGGAACCGGAACCGGAACCGGAACCAGGACAGGCGCGCACAGGGCCGGAATTGCACCAGGTAGGCGACCTTATCGAGCGACCCACTGCGGACCTCTTAGTCGAGGTACTGGAAGAGCGGGATGTCATCGAGACCGACTTCGATGCCGACTACGTGGCAAACGAGGGTGAGCGCCTTTGGTACGTGGACATCACGTGGACGAACAACCTCTCGGAAGTCATTGAGCACGCTTGCCACGGGCCGTACTCAATGCAACTGCACGCATTCGACTTGGAGGGGCGTGAGATGCTGATTGTGGACCAGCCCGGCTACATCGCTGGCCAGGACTGCTCTGGTGGGCTCATGCAGGGACAGACTGGTCGGTGGCAGTCGGCATTCCACAGTCTCGATGAAGAGTTCGGATGGCTACTCTTCGACGATTACAACGGCGAGATTGCCGTTGTCACCCTCGACCCTGACTTGGAGTTGTACTTCGACTGAAGGGCGGCCGACGGCCTCGCATCAGCAGCGTGAGGAGCGCGACGGTCCCATCGGGCAAATGCGATTGACCAAGATATCCACAGCCCCGGGGAGCGTCCCGCCCTTTTTGCGCCGCCCGTGGCTACGTTTGGACCATGACTGCGGATACGGCACCCGATCCCTTCTTGGCACGGCCGCTGTACACCTTTCGCGAGGCGGCCGCCATCGTTGGTGTGCCGCCATCCAACCTGAGTTCGGTCATTCGTTTAGTGCCTGAGATTTCCTGGTCGTGAGGGCGTCGATGATCGCTCGTCGGTCGGGGTCGATCTGGGGCGGGATGGTCTGGGTGGCGCCGTTGGCGGTGATGGTCGCTGAGCGCAGGGGCCTGAGCTGGCGGATGACGTTGCGGATCGCGAGGCCGGAGCGCCGCTGGACCTCGCGCGAGACGGCCAGGGCGGTGAACACGATGGTCAGGTGGGCCTCGATGGCGTCGCGGGTCGTACGAACATCGGCCTGGCGGCCAGGTCGGTCTTGGACATCCGGAACGACTGCTCGACGTGCCAGAGCTGGTGGTAGGACCCGGTGACCTCACCGGCCGCCATCAGCTTGGCGGGGATATTGGTGACGTAGCCCTTCAGCCCGACCAGGCGCCGCGCGCGGGCCAGGGCGGCCTCGTCCAGGCTGCGCGTGTCACCGGTGGTCTTGACGAATCTGGGGGTCCGGGCGGCTTTCTCACCGGCGATGACCGCTCGGGCGCGGTTCTCCTGCAACGTCAACGTCTTGCTATCGCGCGCCGCCCGCTTGGCCGAGTAGGCCCACACCGCCCGCCACGACCCGGGATGCTGCTCGGGGTCCCAGACCGGCTCGGCACGCAGCGCTTCGTCGTTCTCACTGCGCCGGCCGGTGCGGGGCGTGATGGTGTCGATGACCTGCCCGTCGCTGAACGCATCGCCGTGCCAGCGGAAGTGCGAGGCCAGGTCCAGCGGCGCCTTGGTCACTCTGGAGCCGACGATGAACCGCAGGTTCGCCTCCTCCAACGCGGCCAGGTTGCCCGCCGAGAGCATGCCGGCATCGGCCACGACGACCATGTCCTCGATGCCGTGGCGGTTCTGGAACTGCTTGATGATCGGGATGATCGTGGATGTCTCGGCCTGGTTGCCCTCATAGCAGCAGATCTCCAGGGGGAACCCGTGCCGGTCGACGAGCAGACCCACAACGATCTGTGGGTCGACGCGGCGTTCCTTGGAGTAGCCGACCTTGCGCAGGTCGTCCTCCTTCTCGGCCTCGAAGTACAACGTGGTCACGTCGTACAAGCACAGCGAGACATCACCACTGTGCGCGGCGTGGGTGAAGCACAGTTCGGCGACGTTGTCGCGGTAGGCCCCCGGGCCCTCGCCGGCTGCCGCCCGAGTCAGGGTGCGGCGCATTGTCTTCTCACTCGCCGGCCTCACGCCCAAGTCGCTCAGCACACGGCCGGTGTCCAGGATCGAGGTCGGCTCCACGATCCGGGCGATCACCAGATCTCGAAACACCGCGTCACCGATCGTGTCGAACCCCAGCTCGGTGAACACCGCGCTCAGCGCGTCATACAGCACCCGCGAGGAAGTCCCCACCACCCGCGGCGCAGGAACCGGCCCGCGTTCACGTGCTGCCGAGCCTGCCTCGTCGAAGAGCGCCGCCGCCCGCGGCTGGCCGATCAGCGTCGCCCTGGGCGCGGCCGGCTCCAGGCCGAGGTCGAACTCGCCCTGCCCTGGGTCCTCCAACAGCTCCCGCGCCCGCTCAACGAGCAGCCCGAGCTCGGCCTCGGTATGCGCCGACCCGATATGGGCCACGATCCGCCGCCGGCCATCGACGTACTCAGCGATCTGCACGGCCGTCGCTCCCGAAGCCGTCCGTACCCGCCGAATCCACGCCACACGCCCCACGGTAGAGCACCAATTAGTGCCACAGATCGGCGTCCCGCGGACCCATCGGCGCAGGTCAGCGAGTTACACCGTCACAGATCGCGACGCCGTGACCGAACTCAGGCGCCCTTTTTGCGCCGCCCGTGGCTACGTTTGGACCATGACTGCGGATACGGCACCCGATCCCTTCTTGGCACGGCCGCTGTACACCTTTCGCGAGGCGGCCGCCATCGTTGGTGTGCCGCCATCCAACTCTGCACACGTGGGCACGAGGCCGCGGCTACAAGGGGGATCGATGGGACCCAGTACCGATCGGATGCTCTCATCACGACCACTAGCACCGGCCGCGGTGCAGTCGTACCGTTCATCGGACTGGCTGAGGCTCATGTTCTCGCCGGATTCCGGGCCGCCGGCGTCCCGATGCAGCGGATCCGGCCAGCGCTGGAGCATCTGGAGAACGAGATCGGTGTGGTCGCGGCACTGACCAGCGAAAGGCTGAAGACCGACGGCGCTGAAATGTTTTGGGACTACGGACGACACTGACGACCAGGAGGTCGTTGACGAACTAGTCGTGATCTGGAACCAACAGGCGGTGTTTCGCGACGTCGTCGGGCAGTATCTGCAGACCATCACCTACCGCCATGGTCGCGTAGCCATCATCGGCCTGCCTCAGTACGAACCCGAGGTCGTCGTTGATCCGCTACGCAACTTCGGTCGGCCGATGCTTGCACGCCGTGCTATCCGCGTTGAGGACATCACCGGCCGGATCGAGGCCGGTGAGGCTCTCGAGGAAGTGGCGCTGGACTTCAATCTGGACCCAGCCGAGGTTCACGCGCTCGTCGCGGCGTGATGGACATGGCCGAGTTGCGGAAGGTGAGCTAAGTACGCGACCGGTGGTACGCCGTCGGCCGGCGACCTCCGCTGCGGGAGTGGTGATGCTTGGCCCCGGGTCGTCGCTAGGCGCCCCGGTCAACTACCGCCGCCACCTGGTGTGCCCGTCGCTCGAGGTCCCGGGCAAGTTCCACCAGTTCGGCCCGGTCGACCGGGCTGGTCGCCTCCAGTGAGGCAGCGCGGATGAAGGAGGTGACCTTGAGGCCCGCTTCCTCGGCCTGGCTCCGTACCTGCGTGATCTCTTCCTCGGAGAACCGGACCGAGATCGTCACTGACCGGGTGGAGGTGACGTTCACCGGGTTCTCTTCATCGAACCCCGAGAGGTCCCGGGTCTCGTTGTAGTACTCCGCCTCTGCGGCCGCGGCCTTCTTCACCATCGTCATACCCGTCATCCAGTGATCGGTCGTACTCCATCGCGAAGGATCTGCACCACGACCACCGCGTCCTTTCCGCGATCGGTCACCGATCGGAACAGTCCGCGGTCCGGCTCCTTTCGGCTCGGAAACATCCGATCCGCGTTCCAGATCGCCTGCTCGATCTCTGCTGCGGTGAGCCTCCTGGTCGCGTGGCCAAGGTTGTGCTCGTCCCACTCGACCCGGTCGAAGATCATCCGTTACCTCCATTGTGTTGCATTTGGAGTCCTGAACGCAACGCGCTTTGAAAGGGCTCTCCGGGCCCGGGCGCACATCATTAGTCGCCAACTCTTGCGGCGCGCACCACACTGTGCGGTAATCCGAGTTTCGGCACCGTCGTCAAGGTTGCGAAGACACTCGCGCTGCGGGTGCACGTCGAGTCCGTCGCCTGATGACCGTCGGGCCCAAGCGACAGTGGTGCAGCCTCAGTAGTCTCGTGTTCAGTGACCACCGTGAGGTTCACCCGCACTCCGGCCAGGTCTCGATGTCTGCGGCATGACCGGCAGCCCGCCCGTACTTGCCGTCATCGGTGAGTAACTGCATATCCAGCGACTCCGCCAGTGCGACGTAAAAGGCGTCATAGGCGGTGAAGTTGTTGCGCAGCGCCAAGGCGCGCCGCTGGAAAGGCTGCATGGCATAGCGCACCAGGGTCAGGTCGCCGAAGTCCGCCAGCATCTCCTCGGCACGTTCCGCAGAGATCGCGACGGAAGGTTTCGTAGTCCGCAGCAGTCCCCGGATCGCGGACGTCACCTCCGCATCAATCAGCGCAGGTGCGTGCAGGTAGCGCTCCGCGGCGAACCGTTCCCGCAGTTCCGCATCGCCCCGGCGGTTCTGCAGCAGCCGCACGACGATCGAAGCATCGACGACACTCATTGCCGATCAGCGTCGATGAACCCACGGATTTCCTCGCCGCTGACCTCGATGCTGCTTCGTGCGGCGATCCGCGCCAGCACCTCCGGCATCGCAGGTCGCGACGTGTCGGCGTGGATGAGTTCCCGCAGATAACTCGACACCGACATGTTCCGGGCCGACGCGCGCTCCCGCAGGACCTGCACGTCGTCAGCAGGGACATCGCGGATCTGAATGATCTCGGTGCTCATCCCAGCAAGGATAGCCACTCTTCATGAATCTTTCATGATCGCGATATCCACAGCCTCGCGAGCGTCCCTCCGTTTCACATCGGGCATGGCTACGCTTGGGTCATGACTGCGGCAACGGCGCTCGATCCAACCTTGACACGGCCCCTGTACACCCTTCGCGGGGCAGCCGCCATCGTTGGTGTGCCGCCATCCACCTTGCACACGTGGGCGCGCGGTCGCGGCTACAAGGGCATCGACGGGACCCAGTACCGATCGGACGCACTCATCACGACCACTGGAACAGGCCGGGGCGCTGTCGTGCCGTTCATCGGACTGGCGGAGGCTTATGTGCTTGCTGGATTCCGCGCGGCCGGTGTCCCCATGCAGCGGATCCGTCCGGCGCTAAAGCACCTGGAGACCAAGATCGGTGTAGTGGCAGCACTGACCAGCGAGAGGCTCAAGACTGACGGCGCTGAAGTGTTATGGGACTACCGGAGCGACAGCGGCCACCAGGAGATCGTTGACGAACTGGTCGTCATCCGGAATCAGCAGGCGGTGTTTCGTGATGTCGTTGAGCAGTATCTACAGACCATCACCTACCGCCATGGTCGGGTTGCCATCATCGGCCTGCCTCAGTACCAAACCGAGGTCGTCGTCGATCCGCTACGCAACTTCGGTCGGCCGATGCTTGCACGCCGTGCGATCCGCGTTGAGGACATCACCGGGCGCATCGAAGCCGGTGAAGAGATCGAAGCGGTAGCTCTTGACTTCAACCTTGATCTTGCCGAGGTACACGCTCTCGTCGCGGCCTGATCGACATGGCTGAACCACGGTTCTTTCTCGACCGCGGTCTCGGTTCCCAGTTGGTGCCCTCGGGACTACGTGAACGAGGCTGGCTCCTCACCACGATGGACGAACGCTACGGTGCGGTTGCATCCCAAGAGATCGAAGAGGCGGACTGGATCCGCGACGCGTGCGCACGAGGGGAGTGCTTCCTTACCAAAGACTCAGCAATCGCACGCAACCCAACCGAGGCGACGCCTTTCCCTGAACCGCAGTGAAGTTTTCTGAAGTGGAGCGCCGGGAGGCTATGCCTCATCGGATGCCTGCAGGACGCCGCAGGCCCGACCCGACTTCATCCCGAGGTGGACGTCGTCATCGTCGGCACGGGCTGGGCGGGGTCCAGCAACTAAGCGAAGCCGGCCTGGAAGCCGTGGCGGTGAAGCGGATCAACTGGCGCTACCGGCCGACGGACTTTCGCTACCAACTTCACAGCGGGGTCGGCGTGACCTGCGGCTCAACGTGCGCGCAGCAACTCCAGGACCGTCGCCATGCCCTCAGCCAAGTCAGTGACCTTCTCGTCGATTCCCGCGACGCGCCCATCCAAGCCGGCCATCCGCTCATCAAGGCCAGCGAGGCGCTCATCCAACTCATCCAGCCGATTGCCCTGTCGCAGTTGGGTGCCCTGGATCGCTGCGAGCAGCTCGTAGATCGATTGCACGTCATTGTCCAACTGACGCACTTTGCGCTCGAGTCCGGTGCTGGCCATTCCCCCACCCTATGCCCCGGGACATCTCGGCAGGGAGACTCAGCCGGCATCTGTGCATAACTCGCAGCCGATCTGCTCCGAAAGCCCACGGCCAAGAGCGACACCGTCAAACTGACCGGGAGATCCTCGTCCCGCAGTAGGCAGATAACTCAACAGCCTGACGCTCACCACCCAGGGTCGGTAGTCTCGCTACTACTGCGGTCCGACGGACTTCTGCCCGTTCAGACATGTCCCCTCCGCGCGACGATGCGTGTGCTTGCCTGGGGATGACACCACCCGCGTGACCTTCCGCGGACAGTGCTGATCGTCGTCGTCGGCTGATGCCGGCTGGACCATGAACACACTGCGGACCGACAGGCTTCCCACGCACGGACATGCCTCCCCCGCCTCACCGCGGATGAGGGACAGGCATGACGAGTTGGGTGCTGACGATCGCCCCCGAATATCCCGAGCATTGGGATATCGCCAAACAACACATGTTGTGGGACATGACGACACACCGGCAGATCGAGAGGGGAGACGTCGTCTACTTCTGGCTTGCGCGCAACGACAGGTTCGTCGGCCGCGCCGAGATCGCAGAACCTGCGGCGCGCCTGACGGGAAACGAAGCGGTCCCCTGGATCGACGGCGGGGAACGTGACTACAAGACCAGGATCAGATTTCTGCGGTGTCGGACTCCGTCGCCGGCCAGATCAGGTGGAAGCAAGTGCAGGAGCGTACGGGGATCACCCAGGGACTCAACACGATTCCGCGCACTGACGACAGCGCGGCCGAAGCATTTCTCGCCTCGCTGTTCGAGGCACTGGACGAGGTCGAGGCAGAGTTCACCGACGACCTGGACGCCGACGAAGCCGTCGCTGCGAGTGGTGAGGACACGCGGCGACGCACACTTGCCACGATCCGGGTCCGCCGTGGCCAATCGGCTTTTCGGAGCCGCCTGCTCCGCGCCTACCAACGCCGCTGCGCCGTCACGGGCTCAAGCACCGAGGATGTGCTCGAAGCGGCTCACATCCATCCCTACCGGGGCGATCACACCAACATCGTTCAGAACGGGCTGCTGCTACGCGCCGACATCCATTTGCTCTTCGATCTGCAGCAGTTGACGGTGGTCGTCGATGATGAGGGCTACCGGGTGCGGGTAAGTCCGGATGTCGGCGAAGAGACCTACCGGTCCTTTGATCACCAGCCTCTCGCGGTCTTGCCTGAGGACGGCCGCGAGCGTCCGAGCATCGAACTGCTGGAAAACCATAACGCGGAGTTTCGGTGGTTGTCCCCGCACATTGACCTACATCGATGAAAAAGATGCCCCGTTGCCCGGCCATCTTCGCGGGCACCGGCGTGGGCGTTCAGTGGTGCAGTCGGTGCGGCTTCCGGAAACCGAGTTCGCTGAGATCGAGCGTCTTGCCGGTGAACTCGACGTACCAGTGAGCGCCTTGATCCGCGGTTGGGTGTTGGCTGGGCTTGCCGATGAACGAGGAACCTCTCTGCGCAGCGCGATCGACCGGCTCGCCGGAGACACCGATCGGCTCCGAAGACTCGCAGCAAAGAGTGACGTCGCCCGAATCGGGCGAGCGTCCCGCCGTCGCGGCACTTAGTAGTGTCCCCGGGAGCGCCCAGCACGGTCACCGGGTGGCGACGATGCGTGGAGCGCCCAGACGGTGATGCGACCAGCGCGACATGCGCTGAATCGTGCGCTTCGCCGTCGTCGGCTGACGCCGGCTGAGCACTGAACCACCAGCGGGTCGACAGGGTTCGCACGGATACACCTCTCCGCTCAACGCGGATAAGGAACCGGCATGACCAGTTGGGTGCTGACGATCGCCCGGTGTTGACCTCACCGCCATGATCACTGCACTACCGTGGCAGGCAAGCGGTACCGACGGACTTCGCCTCGCCGACACGTCCCCCACCGCACGGATCTTTCGTGCTGCCCGAGGGGACTCCATACGTGTCGGCCTATCGCCTGTCCGCGCGCTCACTGCATGACCGGACCCATCCCGAACCATCGCGGCTGGAGGAGGAACTCGCGCGCTACCTCGCCTACGCCGGAGTGGGAGTCGGGCCAGGTGAGCGCGCCTCCTGGCGAGGATCGCTGCCCGTACTCGCCCAAGACCTGCGGGATGCGGGCCTTGAGCAGGTCGAGGTATTGATCGAGCATCGGCTGCCGCTGACCAGCAAGCGCACCGACGCCATCCTGGCCGGCGTCCACCCCCGCACGAAGCAGCCGTCCTACCTCGTTGTCGAACTCAAGCAGTGGTCACGGGCCCGTAGTTGGGATGGTGAGCACACCCTGGTTGACGTCCAGGGCGCGCCCTACCGTCCTTCCTTGCACCCCAGCGTGCAGGTGGGTGGCTACCGGGACTACCTACGCGACTTCATGGGCATCTTCGACGATTCCGCGCTGCACCTGGACGGTGTGGCGTATCTGCACAACGCCAGCGACAGTGGCGTCGCCGAGTTGTGGCACCAGGACGTGCTCCAACAGGCGCCGATGTTCACCGCCGAACGTCGCGGCGACTTCCTGGAACACCTGCGCAGTCACTTCGCCGAGACCCCCGGCGCCGGGGCCGCCGACCTGTGGCTGCGCTCGAAGGTCGCTCCGTCGAAGAAGTTGCTGTCCGTGGCGGCCGATGAGATCCGCGACCAGGAGCAATTCGTGCTCGTCGGCAAACAGTCGCTTGGCTACCATTTGGCGCTGCGGGCGGTGGTGCGGGCCCTCTCGGAAGACACCAAGACAGCGATCGTCATCTCCGGCGGGCCGGGTTCGGGTAAGAGCGTGATCGCGTTGTCGCTGCTGGGTGAGTTGGCACGGCAGGGTCGTTCGGTGCTGCACGCGACCGGTTCGAAGAGTTTCACCCAGACGCTGCGCAAGGTGGCCGGGCACCGCTCCCGCCCCACCCAGGCGTTGTTCAAGTACTTCAACCAGTTCATGGACGCGGAGAAGAACGGCCTGGAGGTGCTCATCCTGGACGAGGCGCACCGCATCCGGGAGACCTCGGTGAACCGGTACACACCGAAGCAGGTTCGTGAGCGCGCGCGCCTGCAGGTGGATGAGTTGATCGACGCTGCCCGGGTGCCAGTATTCCTCCTGGACCAGAACCAGGTAGTGCGCCCCGGGGAGGCCGGGAGCCTGGAACTCATCACCGACCACGTACGCGACAAGGGCATCGCGGTCCGGCACGTGAACCTCAACGCCCAGTTCCGTGCCGGCGGGAGCCAGGTCTATGTGGACTGGCTGCTTCGCCTGCTCGGATTGGGTCATGACCCGCACCGCCCGGGAAGCGGGGAGCCCACCGCGTGGCCGCGTGACGACCGGTACGCCCTCACCACCGCCTCCAGCCCCCAACAGTTGGAAGCGCAGATCCTGGCCTTGGACGCCGGCGGCGACTCCGCGCGGATGACGGCGGGTTTCTGCTGGCCGTGGAGCGACCCGACGCCGGATGGCCGCTTGGTCCCCGACGTCAAGATCGGCGAATGGGCCCGGCCGTGGAACGTGAAGTCCGAGCGCCGGGTGGGAGAGGCTCCGCCGTCGCACCTGTGGGCCACCGAGCCCGGCGGCATCAGCCAGGTGGGATGCATCTATACCGCCCAGGGCTTCGAGTACGACTGGAACGGCGTGATCCTCGGCCATGACCTGGTGTGGCGCCAGGACCGGTGGGTGTGGCCCAGCGCGAGTTCTCCAAGGACCCCGCCTTCCGTAGGTCCGTGCCCGACGACGAGTTCGACCGTCTCGTACGCAACGTGTACAAGGTGCTGCTCACCCGCGGCATGAAGGGCACGATCCTGTACTCCACCGACCCCGAGACCCAGGCCATGCTGGAGTCGGTGATCGGCGCCCGAGGCACCGGTCCGGACCTGGCATGGCCAGGAACCACTACATCTTCGGAAACCGCTGCTCGTTGATCGCGAGTTTCTCGAAAGCGGCGTCGATGGCGTCGATGCCGGTGACGTCGGCCATCCGGGCCAGGTAGATGAGGAGATCGGCGATCTCGTAGGCGACCCGCTCCCGCAGTTCAGGGTCGCTTCGCACCAGCTCATTGCTGGTGGCGCCATCGGACCATTGCAGTTCGGCGGCCAACTCCCCGGCCTCGCCGGCAATCGCCATCGCCAGGTTCTTCGCGGTGTGGAACTGCTCCCAGTCCCGGTCGACGGCGAACTGGCGCACCGCGTCTATCAGATGCTCGAACTCGCGCATGCTTGCATCCTATGTGCGGCGGTCCTGCCCCTAACCGTTCACAGGCCGCGCAGGGCCGGCCCTCCTATGTCGACGAGACCTTGACGGTGCACGTGCCCATGTAGCGGCTGAGAGGTCCATTGGCGCGATCAGTGCGCCGCAGGTGGTGCGCCAACTTCCAGCACCGCATCCAACGCCTCGCTGAAGACCTCGATGGTCTCGTTGATATCAGTATCGCTGTGAGCTGTGCGCCGAGGACGTCAAAGAATCGGTCGAACTGGCCTCCGGCACGGCCGGCGTGGAGACGGTGATCCAGAACCGCTGGGTGCCGACCACAGTCAATGCCGTGGATGACCACACCGTACGCTTCGAGATGGAAACGCCGTTAGCCTCGCTCTTCAACGCCATCCGGCAGACGCCGATCGTGGCGGCCGAGGACGTTCAGGCGGGTAGTGATGCCTTGGCCTCGAATCCCAACGGAACCGGGCCGTTCATATTGGACAGTGAGACCGAAACCATCAAGACCATGGTCGCCAACCCGGACTACTGGGACAGGGCGCCGTCGATCCAGAACCTTGTCTGGGAGTACGTTGGCGATGCGCAGACTCGTGTTAACGCTCTCCAGGCCGGCCAGGCCGATGCCATCGACCGGGTACCCCCGGAGCACCTGTCCACCATCGAGGACGCCGACGGCTTCGGGCTCATCTCGGCAACGGCGAGTGAACAGGTCAACCTGTTCTCCGTGCCCAACCGCATTCCCGAATGGGATGAAAGTTCGGAACTGCGGCGTGCTGTGATGCTCGCCATCGACCGGCAGGCGCTGGTGGAGAACCTGGTCCAGGGCGAGAGTGTGGTGGCGGAGAGTTTCCTCCCGAGCGAGACTCTCTATTACAACCCCGGGGAGATCGACTACAGCCAGAACCTCGATGAGGCCCGGGCGTTGGTCGAGGAAGCGGGCGCCGTGGGCTTGGAATTCGATGTCTGGGCTGCCAGCGGTTTCTTGCCCCGCGGGGAGCAAGTCGCCGAAGCAATCGTGGCGAATCTCAATGAGATCGGTCTGGAGGCCCGGTTGGTGACCGCCGACGTTGCCGGCCTGGTCGACGACTCGGTCGATGGCACCGGATTGCTCTACCACATCAGTTGGTCCAGTGGTGGAGACCCGGACGCCGCTGCCGGGATCTACGCCTCGCCCAACCGTTGGACCCATGGTGATGACACCATCGACAGTCTGGTCCAACAGGGCAAGACAACAACGGATGACGCCGAGCGCGAGGCCGTCTACGACGAGTTGCAGCAGTACTTGTGGGGCGAACTTCCCCACATCCCGCTGTACTACAGCGACTTCACCGTCGCCTACTCCGAAACCCTGCAAGACCTGCGGGTACTGCCCAACTACGAGACGAATTTCTACCCCGCTTCTGTTTCTGATTGAGAGACCGAATGGTTCTCTTCCTTCTCCGGCGCACCACGCAGATGATCTTTGTGGTCTTCTGCGTGGTGACGCTGGTGTTCGTGCTCCTGCGGATCGCCGGGGGCGATCCGGCCAGGCTCATGAACGCCGCGGATGCCCCCGAAGAAGTCATCGCCGCCACCAGGCAGCGATTGGGTCTGGACCGGCCGCTCGGCGTGCAGTACCTGTATTTCCTGCGCAGCATCGTGGTCGGTGACTTCGGTCGGTCCTTCCACGGCGGCTACGAGGTCCGGGACGTGGTGCTGGCGGCACTGCCCAACACCATTGCCCTCGCCGTGGTGACCGTCGTGGTGTCCACGGCCTTCGCCCTGCTGCTGGGCATCGGTTCGGCGCTATTCCGCGGTTCACTGTTGGACCGCGCGGTGCAGGTATACGTCAGCCTGGCCCAGTCCACTCCGAGCTTCTGGCTCGCGGTGATGCTCGTGCTGGTTTTCGCCGTCAACCTGAGTTGGTTGCCGGCCATCGACTTCACCGGCCCCATCAGTTTCGTCCTGCCAGTCACCACCCTGATGGTGGCTCTGACGCCGATTCTGATCCGCACGATCCGTCAGTCCTTCGTCGAAACTCTGCAACGCGATTACATCCGTGCCGCCCGGGCCCGGGGCATTCCCAACGCGCGGATCCTCTTGATCCACACCCTCAAGGTGGCGTCCCTTCCGCTGATTACCCTGGTCGGACTGCAGTCCGGCATGATCCTGGCCGGCTCCTACGTCGTTGAGGTGATCTTCAACTGGCCCGGTATCGGGAAACTGGCCGTCGATGCGCTGGCGAGCCGGAACTATCCGATGGTGCAGGGCTCGGTGCTCATCGCAGCGGTTGCTTTCGTGGTGGTCAACTTCGTCGTCGACATCCTCTACTCGGTACTCGATCCTCGGATCCGGCTGGGAGCGAACGCGTGACCGGAACACCCACCGTCGCTATCACGTCACCGCGCCTGCCCGGACGCACCCCCCGCTTCACCGCCTCGATGTGGCGCCGGCGTACCGCCGTCGTCGGCCTGGCTGGGCTTTCCATTATCGTCTTGGTCGCCATCACCGCTCCCTGGATCGTGCCGCACCCCCCGGGCAGACCAACCTGGCCAACGTCCTGGCCCCGCCGGTGTGGTCCGGTGGCGATGTGACTCACATCCTGGGCACCGACGGGCTCGGCCGGGACGTACTCTCCCGGTTGATCTACGGCGCCCGGTCCTCGGTCCTGATCAGCACCAGCGCCATGCTGATCGGCGGAACACTCGGAGTCATCACCGGTCTGATCGCCGGATTCTTCGGGGGTCTGGTCGACACGATCATCATGCGCCTGGGCGACATCCAACTAGCCCTACCCTTCATCCTGATCGCCATCGTGATCCTGGGAATGCTGCCCGAACGCCGCCCCGTCCACCTCATCGTGGTGCTGGGTATCCCGGCGTGGATCGTCTACGCCAGGGTTATCCGTGCCCGGGTGCTCACAGAACGGGAAGCGGACTACGTGCAGGCGGCCACGACCCTGGGCGCCAGTGGATTCCGCCGGATCTTCCGCTACATCCTGCCGCAGGTCTGGGGCGTGCTGCCTGCCATCGCGCTGGTGGACCTGTCCAACCTGGTGGTCATGGAGTCCACCCTCAGTTTCCTCGGCTTCGGCCTCTCCTCCCCCGATGTGTCCTGGGGACAGATCCTGGCCGATGGGCGCCAGAGCATGACGATTGCCCCGTGGCTCTCCGTGCTACCCGGTCTTGCCATCATGTTCACAGTGCTGTCCATCAATCTGGCCGTGGAATCCCCCGGTCTGGAGTCCCGCCGGCGGCCATGGCGGGCTCACTTCCTGCGGCGCACCAGAGAAGACTCCCTGCCCACCACCACCTCGGCGCCCACCCCCGCACCGGTGAGCACCGACGAGGACGTGCTGCTGAGCGTGCGCAACCTGGCAGTGGACTTCCAGGCACACAGTGACAGCCCGCCGGTACATGCGGTCCGGGGTGTCGATCTGACGGTGCGCCGCGGCCAGATCGTCGGGATCGTGGGCGAGAGCGGATCGGGCAAGTCGGTCAGTGCGTACGCGATCAGCCGACTGCTGGCAGGTACCGCGCGAATCCCGCACGGATCGGCCCACTTCGACGGGATCGACCTGACTGCAGCCTCCGAAGGTCAGATGCGCCAGATCCGCGGACGCCGGATCGGGATGATCTTCCAGAACCCCACCGGTTCGCTCAACCCCGTCTTCACCGTGGGTTTCCAGATGGTCGAGGCGATCCAAGCCAATAAACCGGTATCCCGCAAAGCTGCCCGGCAACTCGCTGAATCGGCACTGCGCGATGTCGGCTTCGGTAATCCTTCCGACATCCTGCGGCGCCACCCCTTCCGGCTCAGTGGTGGCCAGAACCAACGCGTGATGATTGCTATGACCATGGTGGTCGAACCTGAACTCCTCCTCGCTGATGAGCCGACCACAGCCCTGGATGTGACCACGCAGGCCCAGGTGCTCGACCAGTTGCGTCGAGTCCGAGATGAACACGGCGCGAGCGTGGTGATCATCAGCCACGACATCGGCCTGATCGGTGAGATCGCTGACGAGGTCGTGGTGATGTACGCCGGCCGCGTATGCGAGTCCGGCACCGCCGAGCAGGTCCTGCTCAACCCTCAGCACCCCTACACGCAGGCGCTGCTGTCCTCGGTACCGACCCCGGAGGTCATCGCTGCCGACAGTCTCCAAGGGATCCCCGGTGACCTGCCCGACCCGATGGCGCAGATCACGGGCTGTCCGTTCGCGCCCCGGTGCCCCGCCGTAATGGATGTCTGCCGGACCACCGATCCGGCCCTTTTGGAAGTGCCCGCCGGACAAGCCGTCGCGTGCCACCTGCACGTCCCGCAAACGGAGGTTGTCACCCGATGAGCACCACTGTTGATTCGACGGTCAAGGACACCGAGCCCCTCATCGAGTTGGAAGACGTCCAAAAGCACTACCGGGTGCGCAGCGGATTGTCCCGGCGCACTGTGGCTGTGCAGGCAGTGAACGGCGTGACCCTATCGATAGCACCCGGGGAGATTCTCGGACTCGTGGGTGAGAGTGGCTGTGGCAAGTCCACGCTCTCCCGGACCCTGGTGCAGTTGGAGACGATCGACTCGGGTCAGATCAAGTTCAAAGGTGCGCGGGTCGATCCCTCGACCTCCTTGCAGCGGGAGATCCAGATCGTCTTCCAGGACCCCTATTCCTCCCTCCCCCCACACATGACAGTGCGCCAGATCGTTGCCGAGCCATTGCTCATCCACCGGCTATTGCGGGGGGAAGCGGTGGAGGAACGCGTCGGCGAACTGCTCACCAACGTCGGCTTGGGACCTGAGTACGGGAGCCGTCGGCCCGGACAACTCAGTGGTGGGCAGCGTCAGCGAGTGGGGATAGCACGCGCTCTTGCGCTCGAGCCGTCGCTGCTGGTGGCCGATGAAGCGGTATCAGCGCTGGATGTATCGGTCCAGGCACAGATCCTCAATCTCCTGCGGCGGTTGCAGGGCGAGTTGGGCCTGACGATGCTGTTCGTCTCCCACGACATCGGTGTGGTGCGATATATCAGCGATCGGATCGCCGTGATGTACCTGGGCCGGGTGGTGGAGTTGGCCAGTGCCGCGGATGTGTACAAGAACCCCGCCCATCCTTACACCCGCGCCCTCATGGACGCGGTACCCAGCATCGAGCATCGCAACCGGTCCCGCGTCGAGGCCCAAGGCGATCCGCCCGATCCCAAGGATCCCCCACCGGGATGCACCTTCCATCCGCGCTGCCCGATGGCGCAGGAAATCTGCCGGATCGAGCGACCCGAACTGCGTGAATGGTTGCCCGGCAGGCAAGTGGCGTGTCATTTCGCCAACGAGTGCCTGGCCGCCTCTGCAGCAGGCGCCAAATGAGGCCGCCGGTCCGCATCGCCGTCGCGGGCCTGGGCGTGATGGGATCCCGGTGGCTGCGCGCTGTTGCCGACCACCCATCAGCCCAGATCGCATTGGTCTGCGACACCGCCACCGAGCGCGCTCGGAGTTTGGCCGATGACCACGGGGGGCGCTGGGCGGCAGACCTAGACGACCTGGGTGGGGTCGACGGTCTGATCGTGTGCACGCCCGAACATCTGCACACAGAGTCCGCCGTGCGGGCATTGGAAGCAGGAATCCCCGTCGCAGTGGAGAAACCGCTGGCCCATGACCTCCCCTCTGCGGCCCGGATCGTCGACGCCTCCGAGCGTTCTGGTGTGCCCGTCCTGGCCGGTCACATCCTGCGGTTCGAATCCCGCTACAGCCGCATCAAGACGGCCATCGACGACGGTTTGATCGGACCGGTCATCGGTGTGCGCAGCGCCCGGGTCGGTATTCGCAGAGATCAGGACGTCCTGCGGGGCCGGACCACCGCACCGCTGTACTACGGCACCCATGAACTGGACCTGGCGCGCTGGTATGCCGGTGACATCGAGCAGATCTCTGCCTTCCGCAACTCCGGTGTACTGAATCGCCAGGGCTATGACATCGCGGATCTGTACTCGGTCGCCATGCAGTTCACCAGTGGTGCCCACGGGACATCGATGCTGGGTTGGTCCTTGCCGGACCGGTCGGTACCGCCCGGATTGTCGGGGTTCACCGTGATCGGGGAGGAAGGCTATCTGCAGGTAGAGCAAGGGGTCACCGGACTGGTCGGAGTGACTGCTGACGGAGCCGCCGCGTTGGACACCTGGTTCAGCCCGGAGATCCACGGCCGAACGGGCGGCGCCATGGCCCAGGAAGTCGACCATTTCATTTCTGTCATCGCTGAAGGTACCGACCCGGTCTGCACAGCCCGCGACGGTATGGAAGCACTACGCGCCAGTCTGGCCGTGGAACACTCGGCCCGGACCGGGCAAATCGTCATGATGAAGGAGTTTGGAGACCGATGAAGCACGTTCCGATTGTGATCGGCGGCAAGCGCAGCACCGGCGATGATCATCTGGAGGTGATCAGCCCGGCCACCGGTCAGCCGGTGGCCACTATGGCCCGGGCCACAGCCGAGGACCTCGACCGCGCTGTGCACGCCGCCCGGGATGCAGCCGCGGAACTGGCCGCGATGACCATCCGGCAACGTGCGGCGAAAGTGGCCATGGTCGCCGAACTCATTGAGCGTGATATCGAACCGATGGCCCGCGACCTTGCCAGCGAACAAGGCAAACCCATCGCCGAGGCCCGCGGGGAGGTCTCCGTGGCTGCGGAGATGTGGCGGGATGCAGCCGAGATCACCCGGCACATGACCGATGCGATCCTGCCCAGTGACAATCCCGAGCGTGCCATCCTCACCGTGCGACGCCCGCACGGCGTTCTGGGAGTGATCACACCGTGGAACTTCCCGGCCACGATCCCGACCGAGTACCTGTGCGCCGGTCTCGCCGCCGGTAACGCGATCGTGTGGAAACCCTCCGAACTCACCCCGATGACGGCCCTGTGGCTGCAGGACTTCGTGGAGGAAGCCGGGTTTCCGGCGGGCAGCGTCAACCTGGTCCCGGGAATGGGACAGGATATCGGCGCCGGCATCGCCGGGCACCGGAGTATTGACGCGATCGGGTTCACCGGGAGCCCCGCCACCGGGAATGCCATCACGGCCACGGCCGGCCCGAAACCACTGCTGCTGGAACTTGGCGGCAACAATGCCACTGTGGTGCTCGCCGATGCGGATGTGGACGAAGCGGCTCGCCGGCTGGCCGGTGCAACGTTCGCCAATGCCGGGCAGATCTGCAGTTCCACCGAGCGGATCATCGTCGAACGCAGCATCTATGACGATCTCGCCGAGGCTCTCGCCGCAGAAGCGCGCAGGCTCCGTCTCGGTCCGTCCCTTGACGAACACACCACGATCGGGCCGCTGAACAACGAAGCCACTGCGGCCAAGGTGGATGCGCATATCGCCGATGCCACCTCCCGTGGCGCCACTGTCCTCGCCGGGGGCGGAAGGGCCAGCGGCCATCCCACTGATCTGTACTACGAACCGAGCATCCTCAAGGACCTGGATCCGGCCATGACGGCGTTCCGGGCGGAGACGTTCGCCCAGTCGCCATGCTGATGCCCTTCGACGGCTTGGACCAGGCCGCGGACCTGGTCAACGACCACGGGCTGGGCCTAGTGGCGGGAGTTCTCAGCACGGACACCGCGCGTGCGGTAGACCTCGGACGGCGGTTACGTGCCGGCATTGTCAATATCGGCGACGTAGCAACCTCGTGGCAACCGCACAGCCCCTTCGGTGGCTATTCCGGGCGCGCCAGCGGCGTGGGACGCATCGGTGGCCGCTACTCCATCGAGGAACTGTCCCAACTCCAGACGTTCACCGTGCCGGCAAGGATGCTGCCATGAGCGCTACTCGCATTGAGGACAAGACGACCGAACAAGTCACCGAGGCGATGACCCGGGCGAAGGTGGCGATCCTTCCGGTCGGAGCCGTGGAGCAACACGGCCCGCACTTGTCCGTGATGACCGATGCCACGATCGCGAAGGCATTTGCGGAGTCGTTGGCCGATCGCCTTGATGAGCAGGCGATTCTCTTCCCATTGCAGCCTTACGGGATCTCCGAACACCACGAGAATTTCGCAGGAACGGTGACCCTGAGCCCTATGACGTTCATCGCGGTCATGGTCGACCTGGCCGCCTCGTTGAAGAGCCAGGGGTTCACCCGAATCGTTTTCGTCAATGGTCATGGCGGCAACATCGATGCCCTGTCGATCGTGTCACGCCGGGTTCGCAGCGAATTGGGTGTCCTGGCTGCGTCGGTGATGTGGGCGCGTTTGGCACGCGACCTTTGCGCCGAACTAGCGTCGGGCCCGCGCTATGGCCACGCCTGCGAACTGGAGACGTCCGTCGCGATGTTCCTCGCCCCGCAATTGGTGCACACCGAGCGCATCCAGCAACCCGGTCAGCACCGCGAGGTCGACAGTCTCTCCGCCCCGCACGGTTTCGTGGATGTCGCGCCACGCTTCGATGATCTGACCACCGACGGCGTGTACGGAGACCCCACCATCGCTCACCCTGAACTGGGCGAGAAGATCGTGACACGCGCACTGGAGCGGGCTGAAACCTTCTGCCGTAGGTTCCTCCACGATGACTGGCCCCACCTCGATCAGCACGAACTATGACCCAGACGATTGTGTACGGCGCCCGCTTGGTCCGGACGATGGACCCGGCATGCCCGACGGCGCAGGCGGTGGCTGCGCGGGGGGACCGCATCCGAGCGGTCGGCTCAGTAGCCGAACTGCTCACCTACCCCGATTCGGTGTACAACTCCCGCTTCGAACACGCAATGCTGCTCCCGGGATTCGTCGAGGCACACAGTCACGCAGAATCCGGATCTGTGTGGGATGGGATCTACGTCGGGTATGTGGACCGGACCGATCCCTCGGGGAGGAACTGGCCGGGATGTCGATCGATCGATGCGGTCCTGGCGCGCCTGCAGCAGGGCGAGGCCGAACTACAGGACACCGATCGCACGTTACTGGCGTGGGGATTCGACCCCATCTACTTCCCCGACGAACGGCTGACCGCCGCCGAACTCGACACCGTTTCGGCTACACGCCCGATCTATGTCACCCACACCAGTGGCCATGGCTGCACGGTGAACACGGTGACGATGCAAAGGGGTGGGATCGACCGGGACACCGGGGTCGCCGGCATCATCGGCGACGGCGATGGGGATCCGATCGGTGAATTGCACGAGTTCGACGCCGTGGGCCTGGTCGCCACCGTCCTGGACAGCGGAGGTCTGGCGGCGATCAATGCCGAGGCGCTCAGGCGCTTCGGCCAGGATGCGGTGAACACCGGGACCACGACCGTGACCGATCTGGGAACTCCCCATCTGATGGACGATGCGGGCGTCGAGATCTTCCGTGCCACAGTCGATCACCACTTCCCCGCGCGGCTCAATGTTTTCCACGCCGGCGCCGGGATGGGCCCGGTAGCCGGCACCATGGCGCAGGCGGCCGAGCGCATCACGGAACTCACCGGTACATCCGCGGCGAACCTACGATTTGGCAACGTCAAACTTGTGCTGGATGGCACCTGCAGGGATTCACCGCACGAGTATTGGAACCCGGGTTTTTCGGTGCCGATCACAACGGGATGTGGAACATCGCGCCGCAGGACTACCGCGAAGCGTTCGAGGTCTTCCATCGCGCCGGCCTGATGATCCACGTCCACTGCAACGGTGATGAGGCCACCGAGTTGTTCCTGGACACTTTGGAAGCAGCGCTCATCGCCCACCCCAGGCCGGATCACCGCCACACCTGCACACATTCGCAGATGACCACTGCCGCCCAGTACCGGCGCATGGCGGCACTGGGTGCCTGCGCCAACGTGTTCGCGAACCACATCTGGGCCTACGGCGATCAGCACCTAGACATCACGGTCGTGCCCGACCGGGCGCGCCGGAACAATGCGGCTGCGACGGCACTGCGCCATGGTGTGCCGATCTCGTTGCACTCCGACACGCCGGTAACCCCGCTCGGACCGCTATCGACGATCAAGCACGCCGTCACCCGCAAGACGGTGTCGGGACGGGTCATGGGTGAACACGAGCGCATCAGCGTGCCCCAGGCACTGCATGCCGTCACCGTGGGTGGTGCCTACATGCTGAAGATGGATCACGAGGTCGGATCGATCGAGACCGGGAAATTCGCTGATTTCGCCGTGCTGGCTGAAGATCCGCTCACGGTGGACCCTCTGGAGATCGGCGATATCCACGTACACGGCACGGTGCTGGGTGGCACCTTCCACCCGAGCAATACCCCGGCGCCGTAGGCCCTGCCTACCGCGGCGCTGACGTCTACTATGAGGAACTGGCGATATGCAGGCGCGTCGGGGCCGCCCGTTCACGCACTCAGTTTGCGGGCAATCGTCTGGGCTGCACGCTGAAGTTGTTTCGCCACCACCGGCACCTGCTCTGAGGGCATTCGATCGATCGGAGCGCTCACGCTCACAGCCGCGGGAAAATCGAGGGACGGGATCACAACAGCGAGACAACGGCCTGCCACCTGATTCTCCTCGTCATCGACGGCCCACCCTTGAGCACGGACACGTTCGAGTTCCTCCAGATAGGCTTCCGGATCGGTGATCGTCGCCTCGGTCCGGGCAGGCATGCCATGAATCTTGAGGATCGATCGGACCTTATCGGACGGGAGTTCTGCGCACATGGCCTTCCCCAGAGCTGTGGAGTGGACCAAGCCCCGCTCCCCGACGCGTGCGGCTAAGCGCATCATGTACGGGGATTCGGCGACCAGAGTGTGGATTACCCGACTGCCGTCCAGGACGCCGAGGTTTACGGTCTCCGTCAGCCGGTCCCGCAACGCGGTCAGGACCGGTTCTGCGGTCTCGGTGAGCAACTCCACTCCACGGCGATCGTGAGCACGGAACGCCAGTCCCAACTGGTAGTTGGCACCGTCGGGACTGCGCTCCACATAATGACGGGCTTCAAGTGCGGTCAGGTACCGGAACGCGGAACTCTTGGGTAGTTCCGTGGCGGCAGCCACATCCGACAGCGAGACGGGATCGCTGGCATTGGCCAGGGTGTCCAGGATGTCGCAGACCCGATCAACCGCGCGGATCGGATAAGACCTCTGTGCCGTCTCTGAATCGTCGACTGATGTCGCCATACTCTGCGCTCCTCCCCTGCTGTGCGGCTCCAGTGCGCGCACCTCGATATTCCACAACGCTACGCCAGGATTTTCTCATCTTTCGGCAGTTCGGACGCCGATGGCAGAGAAACACATTTCGGTAGGTGGACCACACCCTATCGCACTGGCCCCACTCCTCATCGACCGCAGCATTGACCATCCTCAACGACAGCCGGTAAGTTCTATTGCATTAGGTGAAGACGGCGTTCTGCCTACAGAAGCTTGGAGTGTCAATGAGAATCGCGACGTTGGGATTCAGTCACGAAGCGAACACCTTCTCCTCCGTGCCAGCGGACCTGAGCCAATGGGAGCGGGCAGGAATCCTCGAAGGTGATCAGATCCTGGCGCAGTACCGCGATGCCGACGCCACGATCAGTGGCTTCCTGGAACTCGGACGGATTGATCCGGCCATCACTGTGGTTCCGCTAGTCTTTACCAAGATCACCCCGATGGGCACAATCACGGCCGAGGCCTACGACCACCTCGTCGGGCGAATGCTCGAAGCGTTGAAGTCACAAGGCCCCTGGGATGCCGTTCTGCTGGCGCAACACGGGGCCGCAGTGTCGGAGGAATACGCCGACGCCGACGGCGAGTTCGTTCGCCGGGTGCGCGAATTGGTCGGTCCCTCCGTCCGAATCGGGGTCACTCTCGATATGCACGCCAACCTCTCCGAGTTACTTGTGCAGAACGCCGATGTGGCCACCGTCTACCAGACAAATCCGCACATCGATGCTCGACCCCGCGCACTCGAGGCAGGGCAACTCATCGCGCAAGCGGTCCGCGGGCAGATCGATCCTGTGATGGCTCTGGAGATGCCCCCACTGGCCATCAACATTCTGCGGCAGGGCACCGACGACTCCCCCATGCGGGAACTGTTGGCGCACTCCCGGACGGAAATGCAGCGCTCAGGGGTTCTGTCAGTCAGCGTCGTGGAGGGCTACCCGTACGCTGATGTGGCGGAAATGGGAATGAGTTTTCTCGCGGTGACCGACGGCGATCATGTCTTGGCACGGGACGTCGCCACCTCCATGGCCCGAGCGGCTTGGAACCAACGCGAGTCCTACGACGCGGGCGCAATATCGATCGAGGATGCCCTGCTCCGTGCGCAGCAAGCCGTCGAAGCCCCCATCGTGCTCCTTGATACCGGCGACAACGTCGGCGCCGGCAGCCCCGCAGACTCGACCCATTTACTGGCGCAGGCGCAACGGATGGGCATCGAAGGCGTCTTCTGCTCACTATGCGATCCGGAAGCCGTCCAGGAATGCCGCGATGCGGGCGTCGGTGAGACCGTGGACCTGCTGGTCGGGGGCAAGACCGACGGCCTGCACGGCTCACCGGTGCGGGTGCGCGGACGGGTCCGGCTGCTCACTGACGGCCGTTGGGAGGACACCGGGCAGACTCACGGCGGATTCCGCTTCTTCAACACCGGCCCGGGCGCACTGCTCGCCGCCGAAGACGGCCATGACATCCTCTTGACCAGCCGACCGCTGGGCAACGTCAGCCTGCAGCAATTGCGAGCCGTCGGACTCGAGCCGACCCGGCAGCCGATCATCATCGCCAAGGGCGTCAACTCCCCTCGTGCGGCGTTCGAACCGATCGCGGCTGAGATGATCTACGTCGGCACCCCAGGTGTCACGAGCGCGGACCTCTCGACCTTCCGATACCGTCACCGGCGCCCGATGTCGCCGTTCGACGAAGATGTGACGTACTGACGGCTGCGGGCTCCGAAGAGCCTGTCAGCCGGGGCCGGGACACCCGGCCCGGCTGACATCACTCAGGCAGCATTGATGTGCCGCAAGACCTTCCCCGCACGGGCGCTGGTCAAGGAGCCGTCCTGCACCGTGAGGGTGCCATTGACGATGACGTGAGAGATCCCGATTGGTTCGCGGGCAGGCTCTTCGAATGACGCCTGATCGATGACCTTGGTTGGATCGAAGGCAACCAGATCGGCGACGGCGCCGGCACGGATGACACCGCGGTCCTGAATCTGCAACCGTTCCGCAACAGCGCTGGTCATCTTTCGCACCGCCTCCGGTAGGGACATCAGTCCCTTCTCGCGCACGTAGCGCCCGAGCACCCGGGGGAAGGTGCCGAATCCGCGTGGGTGCGGCTTCAGTCCCTGCTGGTCCAATGGCACCGCCGAGCCGTCCGATCCGACCACGGAGAGTCGGTGCGCCAAGAACTCCATCATGTCTTCTTCAGTTCGGTAGAAGAGCACCACCTGAACGCTGTTGCCGTGCTCCAGGCACAGGTCGAGGGTGAATGTCGCGGGGTCCACCCCTGCGCGTTCGGCGGCATCCTTGATGGTCAGCCCCACGCACTCCTCACGCCCCGGTCCACTGCGGCTGATCACCACCCGGTCCCAGAACCAGGGAATGCCGTTCATCCACCCGGCAGCGAGTTCGGTCAGCGCCCGTTCCCGGGTCGCCGGATCTTCCATCATTGCGCGCATACCCTCTGTACCACCGGCTTGGGTCCAGGCCGGCAGGTATTGGGTGAGCGAGGACGAAGAGGCATCGTAGGGGTAGACATCGAACGCTACGTCCAAGCCGTCGGATTCGGCCTGTTCCAACAAGGCGATGTACTGCGTTGCTTGGCCCCACTTCGTCGGTTCATTGATGGCGGCGTGGGAAGCCTGCAGACGGGCCCCCGCCTGTTGACTGGTGCGGATCGCTTCTTCGATCGCCGGGAAGCCCTCGCCGGGGGTGGCGCGGGAATGGGTGGCGTACAGCCCATCCCACTGCCCCACCACTCGCGCCAATTCGCGCACTTCGTCCTCTTCGCCGTACCCGGATGGAATGTGCGTCAGTCCTGTTGACATCCCGAATGCACCCTGCTGCATGCTTTGGGAAACCAGTTCCTGCATCCGTGCAAGTTCCTCGGACGTGGGTCGACGATCATCCACACCCATCACGGCCACGCGCACGGTCCCGTGGCCCACCAGCGGAGCCACATTCAGCGCAGGAGGATTTTCCTCGATCGCCTGGGCGTAGGTGTCCAGGTCATGCCATGTCAGGTCGATCGGATCATCGCCGATCCGGGCGATGTGGTCGGCGTGCAGCGGCAGTCGGTCCGTATCCAGCGGGAAAGCGGAGAAGCCGCAGTTCCCGGTCACTTCGGTGGTCACACCTTGCAGGATCTTGCTCTCTGCTGCCGGGTCCAGCAGCACGCTGACGTCGGAGTGGGTATGGATGTCGATGAAGCCGGGGGTGAGGAATGATCCGGTCAGGTCGATGGTCCTCTGGGCGGTCACGTCATGCAGGTCACCGACAGCGACAATCTTGTCTCCGCTGATCGCGACATCGGCCCGCTTCGCTTCCGTGCCAGTGCCGTCGATCACCTCGGCTCCGCGCAGTAGCAGGTCAACGTTCATGGGGTCCTTTCACAGGTGGGTGCCTGGGGTGGCCGAGTCCGGCCACCCCAGGCGTTGCGATCAGTTCGCCGGTGCGGCCTCGGCCAGAAGCAACATGTTGTCGACGTCGCGGTCAACTCCGGTCACTTGGTCGGAGGTCAGCCACAGGGTGGGCAGATACCCGACCGTGGGTACCCACATCGCTTCAGTCAGCACCTCGTTGAGGTGTGCGAATGCTTCGGCCTGCTCCTCCTCGGTGACCGCTGAGTTGGCTGCGGCAACTGCCGGGGCGTAGTCGGGGAAGATTTCGGTGGCGCCGACCGGGTTGTCCTCCATCCGATAGATGCTGTTGGTGGTGATCCGGGTGGGGTACTTCTGTCCATTCCCGATCGCGGAGAATACGATCTGGAAGTCTCCGGCGAGCATCTTTTCGGTGTATTCAGCGTTGTCGCGCACCTCGATGTCGAGCGTGAACCCGATCTCCCCCAGTGAAGCTTGCAAGATCTGGGCAGCTTGTTCCGTACGCGCATTTGCACTGGTCACCATAATGGAAGCGCTCAACTCATCTGCCGAGAGGCCGGAGTCCTCCAACTGTTGCCGTGCCCGGTCAAGGTCGAACTCCAGGGTCTCGGCGAGTTCCGCATCATAGGCGGGTGAGTGCGGGCCGTAGGGCAGGGTCGCTGGATCAGCGTAGCCGTGATAGAGGGCATCGACGATGGACTGCCGGTCGGTGGCGTAATTGATCGCCATCCGCACGTTCTCGTCGTCAAACGGTGCGACGCTGGGGTTGATTCGCCATTGATCGATCAACGCACCGTCGTTGCCGGTGAGGACGGTGGCTTGTCCCTCGAGGCGTTGAGCATCCAACGGCGGCACATCAACTGCCAGGTCGATGACGCCGGACTCGAAGCCGGAGATGAGGGAGTCCATGTCCCCGAACACCCGGTAGTTCAGCGTCTGGTAGGCCGGAGCCTCACCCCAATAGTCGTCGTTGCGCTCCAACACGATCCGCTCCCCCGAGACCCACTCGGAGAATTCGAACGGCCCAGTGCCCACACCACTACTGGAGTCATCCAGAGACCCGGGGTCACCGATCGTCCAGGATTGCAGCAAATCGGTGATTTGTAGTTCCGCAACAGGGTCAGTGAAGTTGACCTGCAGCGTCAGATCGTCGAGAACTTCCCAGTCGGAGACGGCGGACATCGGGCCGAACATCTGCTGGCCCGTCTCGGGATTGGCGAAAAACTCCAGGTTGGCAGCCACGGCCTCGGCGTTGAATACCTCACCGGAATGGAAGGTCACCCCGTCGCGCAGGGTAATGGTCACCGCGGACTGGTCATCGCTAATTTCCCATTCAGTCGCCAACTCCGGCGAAGGGTTGAGTTCGTCGTCGTACGAAGCGAGAGATTCGTACACCTGCCGGGTGAACGGGAAAAGGATCGTTTGGATCCGGCTCGGAGACCAGTCCGTGGGCTCGACATGCACGCCGATGTTCAGAGTATCGGCACCAGTGCTTTCACCGTTCCCGCCATCGCCGGGGGCATCGGGACCGTCATCGGTCCCGTTCCCCCCGCAGGCGGCCAGGGTGAGTGAGGCGGCGACGAATACCGCTATCGCCGATATGTGTCTGTTCTTCATTATCGCTCCTCATTGAGGGTGGGAACCGTCCACCGGATGGTGGAGGCGGGGGATGTGGCTTTCGGTTCGATCGTGATGGATCGGCTGGTCAGGAATAGGAGATGCGTGGATCCAAGTAGGCGTAGAGGACGTCCACGATGAGGTTCACCAACGTGACGCCGACGATGATCATCAACGTGGCGCCCTGTATCAGGGCGTAATCACGTTGCTCGATCGCTTGGAGGAGCATGCGGCCCAGGCCGGGATAGTTGAACACCGACTCGGTCACGACTGTGCCGCCAATGAAGGTGCCCAACTGCAGTCCCAGCACTGTGACGAACGGCAACAGGGCATTCCGTAAGGCGTGCCTGGCAACGACTAACCATTCGATCTGACCTTTGGCACGAGCGGTGCGGACGTAATCGCGTTGAAGGGTCTCGGACAGTGACTGCCGCAAGAAGCGTCCGAGAATGCCGGAGATGAAGATCCCCAACGTCAGTCCAGGCAAGATCAGGTTGCGCAAAGCACCCAGCGGATCCTCCCAGAACGGCACGAAGTCGGACACGGCCGGGAGCACCCGCCACTGCACCCCGAGGAACAAGATCAGCAGAATGCCCACCCAAAAGGTCGGCACACTCAAGGACAGGATGCTCTGGGCGCTGGTGAGACGGCCAAGGAACGAGCGGGGCCGCAGCGCGCCGAAGAAGGCGATCGGCATCGACAGCACCAAGGCGAATGCGAAGGAGACCACCGCAAGCTGGACCGTTGGTAATAGCCGGCGCGCGATCGCCGCGCCCACCGACTCCCGGGTGATATAAGAATGACCGAAGTCGCCCTGGACCGCGTTGCCGATCCACGTCAAGTACTGCGTTAACAGGGGCTGGTCCAATCCCATCCGCTGCCGCTCGTACTCGACCGCCTCCGGAGGGGCGTTGTCGCCCGCCACCGCGATGGCCGGATCTCCGGGTAGGGCGTAGACGATCAGCCAGATCAAGACCGAGGCCACCAGGAGTGTGGGCACCGTCTGCAGTAGACGCCGAAGGATGTACGTACTCACGCGCGTGCCTCCAGTTCCACCGGGGTATCAGCCGTACCCTCGCGGAACTTCTGCAGACCGCGTCCCATCAGGTCCAAGGCCAGAACAGTCATGGTGAGCATGACCCCCGGCAGGATCGCGTAGTACGGGGCGTTGGCGAGGAAGCCCTTGCCGGTGCGCAGCGCATCACCCCACGTCGGCGTCGGTGGTTGGGTTCCCAGCCCGAGGAAACTCAAGGCGGCCTCCAACAGAATCGCCACCGATGCCGTGATCACCATTTGAACGATGATCGGGCCCCAGGCATTCGGCAGAATCGTGCGCACCATGGTGTAGATATGGCCGGCCCCCAATGCCTTGACCGCGCTGACGTACTCCTCCTCCTTGATTGACATCGTCGATGCCCGCACGATCCGGGCGAAGACAGGAATACTCGCGATGCCTACTGCGACGATCGAACTGACGAAGCCCCGACCCGCCATCACGATGATGATGAGGGCAAGCAGGATTGCCGGCACGGCGATCTGGATGTCGATCGCACGCATGATCAGAGCGTCTGCCCATCGGCCGAAGTACCCGGACATGAGACCAAGCGGCACGCCCACAAGCGCTGCTCCGACCGTGGCGAACAGTCCGGTCAGCAGCGAGGCGCGCGCGCCATACAAGGTGCGCGAGTACAAATCGCGACCGAGTTCGTCGGTGCCGAACCAATGTTGGGCGTCGGGGGGCTGGAAAGCGTTCGCCGCATTGACTGCCAAAGGATCGAAAGGCGAGAGGACGGGGGCGAAAGCTGCCATCAGGCCTAGACACGCGATAATCACTCCGCCGATCAGGAGCGAGGGACTGCGCCGAGCTGTCTGGCGGATCAGTTGCCACGGTGTCCGCCGCTTGGGCCCAGTGGTCTTCGCACTTGTTGATGGCTGTTCCCCGGTGCTCATCGCCGCATCTCCGTCGTGGTTTCCGCCTCGGTTGTCAAACCGGGCCGGGGCTTGGGCATGCCCAGCGATAAGGGACCGCTGAAATGGCAGGCGGTGGGGTGCGACTGACCCGATCGAATAGTCAACGCTGGTTCCTCGGTGGCACAAATATCCTCTGCGCGCCAACACCGGGTGCGGAACCGGCATCCGCTCGGTGGATTCGTCGGGCTCGGTACGTCGTCGCTCAGCAGGATGCGATCATCGGCACGTCGCCCACCTGGCTCGGGAACGGGTACCGCCGATAACAGCGCTTGGGTGTAGGGATGCAACGGCTCTTCGTAGATCTGATCCCTGGTGCCGGTCTCCACGATCTTGCCCAAGTACATAACTGCCAAGCGGTTGGAAATGTGGCGAACCACCGACAAGTCATGAGAAATGAAGATGTAGGCGAGGTCCATTTCAGCCTGCAGTTCCTGCAGGAGGTTGACGACCTGGGCCTGGATGGAGACGTCTAAAGCTGAGACGGGTTCGTCGAGGATCAACATACGCGGATGCAGGGCGAGCGCTCGGGCAATACCGATCCGCTGTCGTTGGCCTCCGGAAAACTCATGGGGAAACCGGAAACGCTGGTCGCGGTGCAGCCCGACGCGTTCGATGAGTTCATCGATGAAGCCCTCGGATGTGACCCGATCGTACTGGCCGTGGAGTTTCAGCGGCTCAGCCAGGATCTCATGCACACGCAGCCTGGGATTGAGGGAGGCGAAGGGGTCTTGGAAGACGATCTGCATGTCACGACGCACTGGACGCATCTGGCGCCGGGAGAGGCCGGAGATGTCCTTACCGTCAAACATCGTTCGCCCGCCGGTGGGCTCCAGTAGGCGCAAGATGGTCCGCCCGGTGGTCGACTTGCCACAGCCGGACTCCCCCACTAAACCGAGGGTCTCGCCGCTATGAAGTTCCAGGTCGATACCGTCGACGGCACGAACCCAGCCGGTGGTGCGCTTAGCGATTCCGGTCCGGACCGGAAAGTGCTTCTCCAAACCCTCGACCTGCAGCAAAGGCGGGTGAACCGCGTGTTTCGACGTGGTCACGGTTGCACCTCGCTGCCGGGCGCACCGACCGTGGTGGCGGCGCGAAATGCCGGGACCTCATCCAGGAAGTGGCACCGGGCGCGCGTCCCCTCCGCTGACAGCAAGAGGTCAGGGGTCTGCTCGGAGCACAGGGACCGTCCAGCGGCGAGGTCGCAGCGCGGATGGAACCGGCATCCCGTCGGCTGCGCACGTGCACTTGGCGGGTTTCCACGAATCGGCAACAGCCGAGTGGTGCGGCCATCCAAGCGAGGAAGGCTCCGAAGCAAGCCAAGCGTATAGGGGTGACTGGGCCGCCGAAACACCTGCTCGACCGTCCCGGTCTCCACGACTTGTCCGGAATACATCACCACGACCCGGTCAGCCATCTCAGCAACGACCCCAAGGTCATGGGTGATGAGGATCGTGGCTGCGCCGGTCTCCTCCTTGGCTCTGCGCAACACGTCCAAGACTTGCGCCTGGATGGTGACATCCAAGGCGGTCGTTGGCTCATCGGCGATCAGCAGACGGGGCTTGTTGGCCATCGCCATCGCGATCATGGCCCGCTGTCGCATGCCGCCGGAGTACTCGTGGGGATACTGCTTGAGTCGGGCTTCAGCGTTCGGCACTCCGACCGTGCGCAGGAGTTCCAATGCCCGATCCCTGGCGGCGGAGGCTGACATCGGCGCATGGATCGTCAGCGCCTCGGTGAGTTGGTTGCCGATGGTCAAGACAGGATTCAATGCGGTCATCGCGTCCTGGAAGACCATCGCGATCGACTTGCCACGGACCGCGCGCATCTCTCGTTTCGACATGCTCAGCAGGTCCTTGCCCTCAAATGTGGCAGTACCCCCGACGACGTTTCCCGCTGCCAGCCCGAGCAGGGACATCACACTAACGCTCTTGCCGGAGCCAGATTCACCGACAATGCCCAGGGTCTCTCCGGGGTGGACATCGAAGGTCACTCCGTCCACGGCGGTCACAGTGTTCGATCCGCTGCCGAACGTGACACGTAGGCCATCCACCGAGAGCAGCGGTTCCTGCCCTGGTGGCGCTTCAGAGTCCTGGAGAGCCATGCAACCTCCTCGTTACAACGGACCGGTCACGGTCGGTACATGCACTGAATGGGGATCCTAGCGAACTTTCACTGATCAGTGAGGGTGTTTCAGCGACTGCAACCTGTCAGCGCCAATCGTCGGTGGAGTCGACGGGATAGATCGGCCGCGGCACGCGCTCCCACGGCAGCGCGGAAATGTCTGTCTGCGTGGGCCCTGGGGTGTCAGCCCGGATGACCGCAGTCGTCACGTGCTCAAACCATTGGAAGTTACTCGCGGTCTTGAGCACCAAGGCCTGGTAGTCCTGTGGGTTGATACCAAAGTGTCCGTAGAGGGCGGGGTGATTGCCCGCGACGCCGGGCCGCTCACTCACTACCAGCGTGACGTTGCCCGTATCCACGACCGCAGTTGCCCCCATGTCCACATGCTCATCCTGATACCCGCCGCCGGGATTCAGGATGAGTTCCTCGGCAGACCGCACCTTGACGGTGAGCTCAAGTGGTTCGAACCAGCCGCTGACCGCACCACCCACCCGCACCTCGACCTGAGCGCCGGCACCGGCTGCGAGCAAGGTCCGGGCGGCATGTGGATCGACCATCGGCACCAGCGCGCGCAGCCCTCCCACACGAAGCAACTCGCTCAGGAGCACAGTGCTGTCACCACCTGCTCCGCCGAAGACCGAATCGCCGGTGTCACTCAGGATCACCGGCGTCGGCGAAGCCAGAGCCAGCTGGACGGCTTCGGCCGGTGGCACTGAGGTCGTGACTTGGAATCGTTCTCGTTGGGACCAGGCCCGATCGGCCATTTCCTCGGCGAGCGTCTCGGCCAGCGGTTGATCGCCATCGGTCACGACGACAATCGCCCAACCGGCTTCCTCGAGGTCGAGCCACGGCTGCATGGGGAAGGGCGAGACGGATAGAACCCCCGGGAGGCCTTCCAGGTGCCGTGCGCGGTCGAACCATTCCTTCATCGGGCCCGTGGATGTGAGGTACTGCTCCTGATGGGATAGGAGTCGCAGTTTGCGCCAGCCGATCGTAGGCGCGACCTCACCGGCAGCGACGCGCAAGAGCAGTGCCGCACTGAGCCGGCCGGTGTCGAACGGGTCATGGGGCTGGGTGCGGTGCCCGATGATCGCCGTGGACAGATCAACGAGCCGCGAGGTGATGTTCGCATGATGATCAAGCCCCACGACAATGGGAAGATCGGATCCGACAATCGACCGGGCGACCGTGAGCAGGTGCCCTTCGACGTCGTCGTCACCGCTGGCGGCACAGGCGCCGTGCAGCAACAGAGCCAGGCCGTCCAACTCCCCCGCCCCTCGAAGTTGACTGCGCAGTTCGTCGGTCAGCGTGTGCAGCGTCTCTGCGGTGAGCCTTCCTCCGGCGACAGCACGCGCACGCACCAAGGGGACCACTTCGACATCACGCCCGGATTCCTGCACTCCTTCGAGGAAGCCTCCGATGGGCCCGACACCGGCCAGTTTCGTGAGCACTTCCTGTCCGCGATATATCCCGAACGCTGCGAAGTTGTCGATCGTCGACGGTGCCGGGTTGAATGTATTCGACTCTTGTCCGATATACGCCACAGCTATGCGCATGCAGCCACCTTCCTTGGCAGAACATCCAGCGGCCCTGCTGACACTCGCACGGGCACAACCGGCGAGTTGCGGGCATGACCACTGCCCGATGATGTCGTTTCGAGTATCGAAACTCCGGGTCCAGTATCCGGCACGCGGGTGTCAGCGTCAAGAGACCGACGAGACTCACGAAAAGTGCCCGCGAACGGTTTGCCGTGCCTCACGTAGGAATGCCCGCGAACGGTGAACCGTGGGAGGGCATGGGAAGTGAGTTGGAGATGGCATCTCGCGCCGATGTGACGGCGAAGTTTGCTCGGGAGTATTCTCGGGCTTCGAAGAAGGACAAGGGCCTGGTCCTGGATCAGGTTGTGGCGGTGACTGGCTGGTCGCGGGACAACGCGCGCCGGCGATTGACCGCGGCGGCCAAGGACCCACCGGGCCGCGGTAGGCAGGTCGCTAAGGTCAAGCGCCGGGCGCGGGCGCCGAAGTACTCCTACGACGCGCGCAAGGTGCTGCAGAGGGTGTGGGCGGCCTCGGGTGGGCAGTGTGGGAAGTATCTGGCCGCCGCGATGCTGCTGGACCTGCTGGACCTGCTGGAACGCTCCGGGGAGTTGGTTACCGGTACGGGGCGCTACTCCCAGGCTGTGCGAGCAGAACTGGAGGCGATGAGCCCAGCCACCATTGACCGCTACCTGGCCCCGGCGAAGGCCAAGGACCAACTCCGGGGTAAGTCGGCCACCAAGGCCGGGCCCTTGCTGCGCAACTCGATCACCATCCGCAAGGCCGGCGATGAGGTCGAGGCCGAACCAGGGTTCTTCGAGGTCGACACCGTTGCCCACTGCGGCCCCGTGCTCAAGGGCGAGTTTGAACCGGCCCGGGTTTGATGCCGCTGCTGTTTGAGTCCGAGAGGATGGACAGCATGCCGAAGAAGATCGATCCCCAGCTGCGCGCGAGGTGCGTGCGGCTCGTGCGCGAGCACGCCCAGGAGTACCCCACCTTGACCGCGGCGACGGCCGCGGTCGCCCGTCAGGAGGGCGTCTCGCGAGAGTCCGTGCGGCGCTGGCTGGCCCAGGCCGAGGTCGACGACGGGACCCGCCCCGGCGTCACCAGTGAGGAGTCTGCCGAGATCAAGCGCCTGAAGACGGAGAACAGGCGGTTGCGGGAGGACAACGAGATCCTTCGCCGGGCCTCGATTTTCTTCGCGGGGGAGCTCGACCCCCGAGGCCGCTGATCTGCGCGTTCATCGACGAGATGCGCGCCGAGGGCTATGCAGTCGAGCCGATCCTGCGCGTCCTGCGTCAGCAGGGCCTTGTGATCGCTGCACGGACCTACCGGGCCTGGAAGAGGCCGGCCCGCATCACTGCCCGCACTGTCACAGACGCGTTCGTGGAGGACAAGATCCGCGACCTCGCCTGGAAGCTCAACCCGGTCACCGGGCAGATGCAGATGACGCCGGAGGGCCTGTACGGGCGACGGAAGTGGGTTGCGCTGCTTCGCCGCCAGGAGGGCCTTGCCGGCACCTCCCGGGGCGCGGTGGACCGCGCGATGCGGACCCTGGGTCTCGAGGGCATCCGGCGGGTGAAGAAACTCCGCACCACCATCCCGGGCCCAGACGGGAAACGTGCCGGTGACCTTCTCAATCGCGACTTCACGGCCCCGGCCCCGGACCGCGTGTGGGTCACCGACTTCACCTACGTCCGCACCTGGGCGGGGTTCGTCTACGTCGCGTTCGTCGTGGACGTGTTCGCCCAGCGGATCGTGGGCTGGCACGCCAACACCAGCATGCGCACCGACCTGGTCATGACCCCTCTGCGGATCGCCCTCTGGCAGCGCGACCGCGAAGGAAACCCCGTCTCACCAGGAGCTTTGGTGCATCACAGCGATGCCGGCGCCCAGTACACCTCGATCCGATACACCGAGCACCTCGACCTCGAGGGCATCGCCCCGTCCATCGGGACCGTCGGCGACGCGTTCGACAACGCCCTCATGGAGAGCGTGAACGGCCTGTTCAAGACCGAGTGCATCCGCACCACGGTCTTCCACGCGGGCCCCTACAAGACGCTCTCAGACGTCGAGTACGCCACCGCCGGCTGGGTCGACTGGTACAACAACCGGCGCCTCCACGGCTCTCTGGGGATGCTCACCCCGGTAGAGTTCGAGACGCTCTACTACGAGGCCCTCAACCGAGAGCCCGCACCCACAAAGTAGCGGCAGAGAAGCCGTGCCGATTCAAGGCGCGGAAACAGCGCCCTGCACCGCATCACGCTGGTGCGCATGCAGCGCGACCCTCAAACGAAGGACTACGTCGCACGCAGGAGGCAACAGGGCAAGAACACCAGGGAGATCATGTGCTGCCTCAAACGCGCGATCGCCCGAGAGGTCTACCGGGCGCTGACGAGAACCCCAACCGGCAACACGAGCACACTTCAAAGCCCAGCGCAGGGACAAGGGCATGACCCTCACTCAGGTCGCGCGAGCCCTCCACACCCGGCCCGCCCGCATCTCCGATATCGAGAACCAGCGACGCCCGCTGCCCGAACTCACCGCCCGCTACGAGCAATGGCTCCAAACGGCTTGACACAGAATAGGAGCATCATGATGCACCTCGGAGACATTCGCCCGACGCGGCGTCACGCTTGCGTAACACCGGTCAGTACATCACCCAGCCCCCATCAACGTTGATGACCTGCCCGGTGATGAAGGAAGCTTCGTCGCTAGCGAGAAAGACGAATGCACCGGTGAGGTCGTCTGCGGTCCCGCGCCGGGGTAGCGCTTGTTTGGGCAGGATCCTTGCGGCTACTGCGTCCGCATCAGGACTCAACTCCAACTCTTGTTCGGTGCGGATCGCTCCGGGCATGACTGCGTTTACGCGCACGTGATGCGGTCCCAGTTCACGGGCCAGGGCGCGAGTCATTCCCAGGATCGCGGCCTTCGAGGCCGTGTAGTGCACCGCATCGGGCTGCCCGGTCTCGACCATGACCGACGTCAACGTAATCAGCGACCCCCTATTAGCGATGAGATCACTCCTGGCCGCTGCAGCGAGCAACCAAGTACCGCGGGTGTTCACCGCCTGGACGTGGTCCCACTGTGGGATCGAGATCTCCTGAAACGGCGAACGACCCGAGGCAGCAGCATTCGCAACCACCGTTGTCAGCGGACCGATGGACGATCGCGCTGCCGCGACCACCTGGCCCGGTCCGGCAGGATCAGCAAGGTCCCCCGGCACTGCAGCAACCTGACCCCCAGTGACGCGCAGGTCGTCCACCAGGCCCTTGGCAAGGTCGGTCATGGCCGGGGTGGGCTCATGATGAATCGCTACCGCGGCACCTTCGGCAACGAAGGCACGGGCGGTCGCGGCCCCGATCCCCCGGGAACCCCCGGTGACGAGAACCCGGTAACCGTGCAATCTTCCGTCGAGTGACATGGACGTGCTCCTTAGATGGGGTCAGGCGTCGCGTGCAGCGTGCGTCCTTGCGGTGTTCGTCAGGCGAGCGCTTGACCCGCCAAGCCACCTTCGACTGTCAACACGGCGTCGACGAGCAACTTCGTCGCTTCGGCCTTCGGGGTGGTGAACAAGTCGGCCGGCGCGCCTGTCTCGACGATGCGTCCGGCCGACATCACCGCCACCCGCGACGTGGTGTAAGCCACCACGGACAGGTCATGTGCAATGAGAACGAGCGTCAGGCCCAGTTCAGCAACCAAGTCCTTCAACAGGTTGAGCACCTGTGCCTGAATAGAAACATCGAGTGCCGAGACTGGTTCATCGGCGAGCAGACTTTGGGCGCCGGCATGAGGGCCCGGGCGATGGCGATGCGTTGCAACTGACCACCGGAAAACTCGTGCGGGTACTTGTGTACCGCCTCCTTGGACATGCCGACCTGGTCAAGCACCTCATACATCCGACGCTCGTGATCGACCTGCACCCCCAGGCTGCGGAGTGGTTCGACCAGCGATGCGCCTACCTTCATGCGGGGGTCCAGCGAGGCCCGGGGGTTCTGAAGTACTACTTGGACCGCTCGACGGAACGCGATCCGACCGGCACGGTTCGCATCCCAGACGTCTTTCCCGTGAAAGTTCATGACGCCGGCATTGGGACGCTCTTCACCGACCAAGATGCGGGTGAGAGTGGACTTGCCAGACCCCGACTCACCGACCAGCCCGACTGCCTCCCCCTCCATGGCGTGGAAGTCGATGTCGATGAGTGCGTCCAGCGTTGGCCGTCGGGAGATAAGCTTGGTGCGCGGCAAGCGATACTCCTGAGACACATTGCGGGCTTCGATAATGGGGGTGGGATCCTCCGGAGACGGCGCATCGGACGTCAACGTGTCTTCACCTCCGATTCGACAGTCACCTGCAAGTGTTCAGGGAACCAGCACGCCACGCGGGACTCGGTTCCGGTGAGTTCTGGGGTTTGCTCACACTGAGCCTGCGCCCGCGAGCACCGCGGCCGGAACGCGCACCCCGTCGGCATGTCATGCAGCGGTGGCACCGTGCCCTTGATGTGTGGCAGCCGCACATCTGCACTAACGTCGATGTTGTCCATCGTCGGCTGGGACTCGAGCAGACCACGGGTGTACGGGTGTTTTGGTGTGCGAAGCACCACGTCTACGGGCCCTTGCTCCACAACTCGTCCGCCGTACATGACGGCCACGTAGTCGCACATCGCCGCGATCACCGGTAGGTCATGAGTGATCATCAACAAGGCACTGCCCCGCTCGGTGACGGCGGTGTCGAGGAGCCGTAGCACCTCCTTCTGGACTGTGACGTCCAGGGCGGTAGTCGGCTCGTCGGCAATGATCAGTTGCGGATAACAGGCAACAGCCATCGCAATCATGATGCGCTGACGTTGTCCACCGGAGAGTTGGTGGGGGAACGAGCGCATCAACTGTGGCGGGCGGGGCAATTTCATCAGGGTCAGCAGGTCCAGTGCCTGGTCATGTGCTTGCTGTGCCGTGGTTGACGTGTGCCGGCGGATCACCCAGGTGATTTGTTCACCGACGCGCCTGGTGGGATTGAGCGCAGACAACGGGTCCTGGAAAATCATCGACAACGTGCGGCCACGCCGCCGAGAGAGTTGCTGGTCAGAGACAGCAGCCAAGTCCACGCCGTCATGCCAGATTTCCCCGTCGACTTGCCAGCCCTCGGGTTGCAGACCCATGATTGCCAGCGCCGTCAGGCTCTTTCCAGCACCGGACTCACCGACGATTCCGACGCGTTGGCCGGGCAGGATCTTCAGGTCCACGCCCCGTACCGCGCGCATTTCATCGCGGCGGACGACCAGATTGCGGACATCGAGTACAGGTGTGGTCACGGTTACCTCCGAGACAGGCGAGGATCGAGTTTGTCGCGCAACCCGTCACCGAGCAGGTTGAGACCGAGGACGGCGAAGACGATTGCCAGTCCGGGCCATAGTGCGAGCGGGCTGGACACACCGACCATGTCCTGGGCTTCCTTCAACATCATGCCCCAAGAAATCGCCGGCCGGTTGACGCCGACTCCCAGGTACGACAGGGACGCCTCAGTGAGGATGCCGACAGCGAAGTACAGCGTGAACTGAACGGTCAGGACCGAGGCGACATTGGGTAGGACGTGGCGGGCAAGGATGAAGGGGTTCCGACGGCCGTACAGCCGGGCGGCTGTGATGAAGTCCTCCGCGAGCACTCGCAACGCCGCGGCGCGCACCACCCTGGCAAAGGAGGGTGTGAAGAAAACTGTGAGCGCGAAGATCGTCGAACCAACCCCCGCCCCGATGGTCGCAGCGAGCACCAGGGCGAACACCACTCCGGGGATTGCCAACAAGATGTCCGCGCTACGCATCACCGTCTCATCCACTGCCGACCGGCCGGCCGCTGCGATGAGGCCGGCAGCCCCACCGATGACCATGCCGAGCAGGGCTGCACCCGCGGCGACCAGGGTCGAGGTTCGTGCCCCCACCATGAGCGCGCTGAGCACATCCCGCCCCAGGGGGTCGGTGCCAACCAGGTGTCCCGGTGAGCCGAACGGTTGTAGCCGATTGCCAGGCGCGACCGCATTGGGATCCATGGGCAGCCAGAAAACGGAGACGACCGCGATGCCGATGAACGTTCCAGTCATCACCAGTCCGACCCAGAATGCCAGGTGCGCCTTGCCGCGGCGCCGCATGCTGGGAGCGAGAGCGGACTCCGGGGCGATAGTGGGAGGTGTCTGACTCATTTGCTCGCCACCCTTACGCGTGGATCCAGGATTCCGTACAAGACATCGACCACCAGATTGACCGTCATGACGAACGCGACGACGACCATCACTGTGCTCTGCACAACGATCACCTCGCGAGCGCTCACTGCCGAGAGGATCATTCGACTCAGACCCGGCAGCGAGAACACGGTTTCGATAATCACCGTTCCGCCCACCAGTTCGGCCGCGAGCAGTCCGATAACGGTCACCAGGGGCAGTGCCGCGTTGCGCAATCCGACCCGGTACAGCGAGGTCCTGCGGGTCATCCCGAAGGCCCTTGCGGTTCGGACGAAGTCCTCGTTCATCACATCCAGCACCGCGGTCCGGGTGTATCTGCTCAGAGATGCCGCCATCACTACACCCAGCGCGAAGGCCGGCAGAATCAACGACCGCACTGCACGCCAGATACCGTCCGACCAGGGTGTCCAGCCTCCGGTGGGCAGTAGCCCGAGATGGACCCCGAACACCATGGCGAGCAGCACACCTGCCCAGAACACCGGTACCGCAATACCGACCTGGCTGAGCATCGCTACCAGCGCCCCGATCGGGCGCCGTGCGTGGGTTGCGGCGAAGGTCCCCACCGGGATGGCCACGAACAGGGCGATCGCCATCCCGCCCAACGCGAGCGGAATACTGATCGGGAGCCGACTCAGGATCATCTCGGAGACCGGCTCTCCGGTACGGAAGGAGTTCCCGAGATCGCCCTGGAGCATGCCAAAAAGCCAGTCGAAGTACTGCACCGGGAGTGGACGGTCAAGCCCGAGTTCCGCCATCAGTGCGTCAATGGCACCCGGACTTGCATCCTGGCCCAGCATGACCGCTGCAATGTTTCCGCCAGCCAAGCGGATGAGCGAGAAGATCAGCAGGGACGAGACCAGCAACGCCAGGACGAAGAACGCCAGACGCCGCGCAAGAAAGACCACCATGAGATTCCCTCTCGGTGTGGCTCGGCGCTCAAAGCCGAGACGTGCTGGGCAACGTGGGCCGCGGGTACCGATCCCCGCGGCCCACGTCCGTCACCAGTGGAGGTTCTTGAACTGGATGTCGACCATGATCCGGGGCTCCTGCCAGCCCTGCAGGTCCGGATGGAACAAGCCGACTCCGTTCTTGGCTGCCAGGGGGACGATCACTGCGTCTTCCTTGAGCACTTCATTGGCAGCCGCCATCCGGTCGTCGTACTCCTCGATCGACTCGGCACTATCAGCCTCGTTCAGCAACTCGGTGAACTCCTGGCTGCAGTACGTGGTCCAACCCGCTTGATCGGGGCTTTCACAGGCGAAACCCGTGATCGGAGCTGCACTGGACATCACGGTGATGCCGAACTGCGGAGGGCGCGCCTGGAACACGGTTTGGGAGTAGCGCGCCAGTTCGATGGCATTGCGGTCGATGTCCGCCCCGACCTGCTGCAGTTGGGCAACGAGGATGTCGGCCGGCAGCGAGAGGTCCGGAACGTCACTCAGTGAGGTGAATTCGACAGATTGCGTGTCGAGACCAGCCGCCGAGATGGCACCAGTGGCAGCATCAAGGTCAGAGGGGTGCGGGCAGGCCTCCGCGCTCTCTGGCGCGAACCACGAGGTGTCTTCCAATCCGAAATCGCAGGTGGCGTCGGCGCCCCAGGGTGCGTTGAACGCAGCCAGGATGTCCTCCCGGTTGAAGGCCTGAGCAAGCGCCTGACGCGCTTCGGGCTCATCAAAGGGGGCCTGGGTCGAATTGAATGCCACGTAGAGCATCTCGCCGACCTGTGGGTAGGTGACCAGATTGAAACTCTCATCGAAGCCTTCGGTCGTCAGCCTCTCCCACAGATCGATGGTGATCACGGGGAAGACGTCGACCTCGCCGGCGCTCAGTGCGTTCAGCGCTGCGGTGCCGTCAGGAATGATCCGTACGGTGACGTCTTCAATACTGGGGGCCTCCCCCCAATAGTCCTCGTTGACGCTGAAGGCCAGTTGGTCATCGGTGGCGTAGTTGTCGAGCACGTACGGCCCGGTGCCGATCGGGTTGGTAGCGATCCCATCGGCCGCTGACTCCGGCTGGATCAAGCCTGACATCCCACCCATTCCTTGGAAGAATGCTTGGCTGGGTCGCTCCAACTCCACCTCAACGGTGCGCTCATCCACTGCCGTGATCGACTCCACTGCGCCGTAGGCCGCGGCGTATGTGGAGATCGGGCTCTCCTGCATCGACGTCAGGGAGTAAACGACGTCGTCGGCAGTCACGGGGTCGTCGTTGGAGAAGGTGGTTTCCCGGATCGTGAAGGTGTACGTCGTTTGGTCGTCGCTGATGTCCCACGACTCCGCCACCGCTGGCTCTGGTTCACCGGCGTCATCGAAGTAGACGAGCGGTTCCACTACGTTGCCCGGGATCCAGAGGATCAGCGCCGTCTGGTTGTTATTCACATAATCCAACGTGCCAGGGTCCTGAAGTGCGATGAGCGTCAGTGAGTTGTCTTCCGCGCCTGGGGCCGCGGGCGCTCCGCCCGAGGCTGGTTCTTCTGCAGTGGACTCTCCGCCATCGCCGCCGTTGCCGCACGCCCCGAGCAGGAGGGCCGCTCCGAGAGCAGGGCCGAAGCCGTTTTCAACCGTGTCGTCCTGGAACGTCGTAATTCCATCCGTGACCCTTTCACAGTGTGATCCAAGTGTCCGGAAAGACCTCAGTGTTCCGAACCCTGGAATGATTAGTTCAGTATGCGGTTCAGCGTTGCTCCGGTCAAGACTCCTTCAGAGCAACTGAATAACGTTTCAATAACCTGACCGGCGCGACGAGAGATGTAGGACTGGCCGGGCCTTGGGAGGCTGTACCGCCTCGACCTGCACCCTCGCGGTGAACAGCCTGCCGGCCTGCGGCTCGGCCGCGCTGCGCGCGGCATCGAAGCCTTCCTGCGCCGTCGTGATCAGGAGATCACGTCCGTCCGGTCCACCGATGGCCACACTCGTCGTTTGGGCCGTCGGCACGTGCACGACGACATCCATGCGCCCAGTGGGGTCGAATCGTCGCACTTGCCCGAGCCCGTACATCGCGACCCATAGGCCGCCTGCCGCGTCGAGTGCGATGCCGTCGGGCAATCCCTCCCCGCCGATCTGCATCATCTTCTCGGAGTGCATCACACCGCCGGAGTCGGGCTCGATCCGGTGACGCCAGATCGTGCGGGCCAGTGAGTCCACGTGCAAGAGCGAGCGGGTCCGCCGATCCCAAGCCATTCCGTTGGACAGGCTGAATCCGTTCGCGACAACGTGAGCAGTCCCGTCTCGATCTACGCGAATCAAGGCGCCCTCTTCGGGGCGCCGGTTGGGTCCCACGGCACCGATCCAGAGCCGGCCAGCGGAGTCTGCGATGCCGTCGTTGAGCACCGTTCCCGCCGGCAACTCCACAGTGGTCCATGTTGAGGCGATTTCCGGTCCCTGGGCGCTTGCTACGACCCTCTGAATTGAACGCTCTCGCGCAATGACTACGTCACCGTCGAGCGCGGGGTGAACCAGCGAGACACGATCACCCAAGGCGAGGAGCGGCTGCTTCACCGGGGCATGCAGTGCAGGTGAGCACCACACCTCCCCCGCCTCCGCGTCCACCCACCACCACGTGGTGCCGGACCAGCGCGGACTCTCCCCCAGCCGGGACCGGGGCACGTCTAACGCGATGGCCTCGCACGCCGTAGGTGCCGCCGGCATCACGATCCGGGCCGGTACGCCACTACGTCGACTTCGAACTTCAGCGAACTGATGCCTCCGGTGGTGGTCGTCCGCGCGGGTAGTGGCTCGTTGAAGTACTGCCGATAAAAGCGGTTGTATTCGTCGCGGTAGGCGGCGTCCCCCAAGTACGAGCGCACCTGCACGACGTCATCCATCGTTGCTCCAGCCGCCGCAAGGATCCGCTCGACATTGCGGAAGGAACGTTCCATCTCCGCGGCGAAGTCTCCTTCCACGTAGGCGCCGGTGTCGTCAACGGAGGCTTGACCGGAGACGAAGATGAAGTCCCCCGCCTTGATTGCTGGTGAGAAGGGCAGATGGCTGACGGGAATGTCGCCTGTGATCGATTGACGCGGCATGAGCAGATCCTCTCTGATGGTGCTCGACGGGCGGGGGGTCAGTTCGCGGCAGGTCGCCACGCAGTGTCGGGGTCCAGTGGCCACAGCGGGCGGTCGGCCCGGCGGAAGGGCATGCGGTCAAGCCGAGAGTCCGAGGGGCCCCGGGTGTCGACGTCGATGCATTCCCGGGCGATCGGTTCATAGAACGCGCGATATCCGCCGGCTGATTTGGTCACCACGATATGCGCGTCCTGCGGGTCCAAGCCGACGTGCTCGTACAACTGGTAATCCAGTTGACTCGCGGGCCGTTCCACGATGACTACATGCAGGTGGTCACCCACACGCACGACCGCCGTTGCACCGAGATCGACCGGGCTTGGCGGATAGAGCGATGTGAACCGGCCGTCGGTCAGTTTCACCACGGTGCCGGTGACCCCGATCTGGCCGTGGAATTCAGGAGCCAGGGAGCCTCCAACGGTGAGGGTGACGTCCGCACCCACACCGGCCGTGGCACACTCTTTGGATGCTTCGCCGTCGGTGTGACGATCACCTGGGCACGGCCGGTCAGCGAGGCAGCGAGGAGTCCGGCGAGGACCTCGACGCCGTCACCAGTGGCACCCGCGGAGACACTATCGGCGCCGTCCCCGAACACGACCGGCCCTTGGGTGGGGTCGGGTGCCGTGCACCCGGCACGCTGGAGTGCCTCACTGATCGGCACCTTAGGCGCCCGAACTTGCGTGCGTCGGTCCCACGCCATCTGGGCCAGTTCCGCGGCGCGCTGCTCGGCCAACCCGCCTTCGCCGGCGGTAACAACGACGGCGGACCAACCCAGATCAGGTACGTCGAGCCAAGGTTGGGTCATGAAAAGCGAAGCATCGAGAACGTGGGGTTCGTTGACGATCTCACCGATCCGGTCCATCACTTCGCGGATGGGTGGCTGGTTCGTGTCCTGCCCTTCGGCCGAGGTGATCATTGGGATCTTCTGCCACGCGAGCCGGGCCTGTGCTCCTTCGAGCTCAGCGAGAAGGAGGCGCATGGCGCGTTCACCGGTGGAGACCATGTCCACGTGCGGAAGAGTGTGGTACCCGGCAAGGAGTGGGGTGGCCGCTGCCATCCGGGCCGTGAAGTGGCAGTGCAGGTCGAAGGACGCAGCAACCGGCACTCCCATCAAGGCGGCTATCTGCTCCAGCAGGTCTCCCTCAACGTCGTCCTCATCGTCGGCCACCATCGCACCGTGCAACTGCACGTAGATGCCATCGACCTCTCCGCGATGCGATGCCAAGCCATCGAGCAACCGGTCGCGCAACCGTGGGTAAACTCCGGCAGCCAATATCGGTCCGCTGAGCGCGCCCGCCGATGTGGTCGGTATGACCTGTGCGCCCGCTTCGCGCGCGATCGCCACAGCACCGGCGACCGAGTCCAGCCCTTGGCCGGCCTCCAAGACATCTGCACCCGAGGCGAAGGTGGTGCTTTCGAATGCATCCATGCGCGTACGACCCGGAGCGAACGTGTTGGCCTCGAACATCAGGCTCGCGACCGCAATCCTGGGGGCTCCGGACACTTGCGCTGCGCGACGACCCGCCATGACTTCGCCCTCGTTCCATCAAAAGCAAACTGTGTTTTATTCGACGCAACCCTAATCGTCTAGACTTATCACGCGCAATAGTCAGCTACTGGTGTCGGCGTCCCACTGCTCGGAATGTGCATCCGCGGTGGATGGTCCTTGTGTGACGATCACCGCCAACGAGCGAAAGGCAACTGCCATGCCCCGTCCCACCCGCCGCGTCGGTGTTATCGGCTTCTGGCACGAGACCAACACATTCTCCGCCACCCCGACATCCATAGAGCAGTTTCGTGACTTCGAGTTGCTCTCCGGCGAGACCCTCGCGCAGGCTAATGCCGACGTCGGCTCCGTGATCGGAGGCTTCCTGGACGCACAGGGGTTCGAGTTGGTGCCGATCTTCTCCGCCGGCGCATGGCCGTCCGGGCCGATTGACGAAGAAGCGATGTCGGAACTGTTCGACCGGGCACGCCGGGCGTTGCAGCAGGCCGGTCGCCTCGACGGTGCCCTCGTCAACCTGCACGGCGCCATGGTTGCTGACGGTTACCCGGATACCGAAACCACCGCATTGGAACTGGTTCGGGAGGTCGCGGGTGAGATACCCATGGCCGCGGTGCTCGACCTGCACGCGAATCCCTCGCCCACACTGGTGGACCGGGCCGATGTGTTGATCAGTTACGACACCTATCCACACATCGATATGCGGGAGCGAGGTGCGGAGGCAGCCGGACTGCTGGATACGGTCCTGTCCGGTACGGCGCTACGCACCGCCATCCGCAAGGTGCCCCTGCTGGTCTGCCCGGTGGCCCAGGCGACGGACGCCACCCCCATGGCCGACCTACAAGTTCGGGCTGCAGCGCGCGCCCGTCAGGCCGGGCTTCATCGGGTGTGCGTGATTGGCGGCTTCGCCTATTCCGATGTCGAGCGTGCCGGCATGAGCGTGCTGGCGATCCATGACGAGGCTCACGCCGCAGCGGCAGTCGAGGTTCTGGACGAGACCGTCGCCGACATCGCCGCCCACGCCGCGGACTTCGAGGTCGCCCGGGACGATCCGGCTACCGCCGTGCGCCGGGCGTTGGCGAGCCCGGTCCGTCCAGTGGTACTGGCGGATGTCGCCGACAACATCGGAGGCGGGTCAGCGGGCGATGGCACGGCCTTGTTGGCCGAACTGCTGCGAGCCGGGGCTACCGACGCCGTCGTGCCGATCGTGGATCGTGACGTTGCTCTGCTCGCACAGGAACTCGGCGAGGGAGCTGACATCGAAACGCTAGTGGGCGCCAAGACCGACACACACCATGGTGTTCCCTTGCGAATCCGGGGCCGGGTCCGTCGGATCAGCGACGGCCGTTACCGCACCTCGGGACCATGGATGACCGGACGCGAATTCTCCATGGGAACCACTGCGGTGATCGACGTCGGCGGTGTCACCCTGCTCGTCATGGCTGACCGCACTCCGGCATTCCACGAGGAGCAATTCACCAGTCAGGGGATCGATCCAGCGCAAGCGTCAGTGATCGTAGTCAAGGGTGCGATTGCCTGGCGCGGCGCCCTGGGCCACATCGCCCGAGAAGCCATCGAAGTCGCTGGACCAGGCATCACGCCCGTGGATGTGCATGCCCTTCCTCGCCGCACCAGTCCAATGACATGGTGACCGGTTACCTGCCGGAGATCAAAACCACGTGGTGATCGCGCCGACCACGGCGTCCTGATCGTCCAGCAGTGGCACGAGGGACCATTTGTCGAACGCCGTACAGGGGTGACACGGGCCTAAGCGGAGCACATCTCCCACTTGCACCTGCCCGCCGTGAGAGACATAAGCATGCTGATCGTTCATCCGGTCCACTGTCACTCCATCGGTGGCAATGGCTTCGCCATTCCGCAACACCTGTAGCACCACCGGCATACGGCTGTCATAGGGAGCGTCCCGTTTGCCGAAGTTCGCCAGGGCCAGTCCTGGTTCCGGTGCAGAGACCACGGCAGCCCACAGATCCAATGCGGGCCGTAGCCCCCCCAGGGGGTGGTCCGCCTCCGGAGCCAGAGGCGCAGCCGCCGCCGAGGCACCGTGATCGTGGGTGATCGTCGCACCCGAACGCACCACAAGCCGCAGCGGCACGCTCAGTTCCGGCCGGTCGACCTTCGCGAGTCTGTCCGGGTAGACCGACCCTCCGGCAGTCAGCAGGACTTCGGTGACTTCATCGAAGAGATCACGACGATCCAGTTCGACCGTGACAGCCACCAACCGGGCCAGGAAAGCATCGATGCGTTCCAAAGATGCCTCATCACGTCCGACGGGAAGGATTCCCTCGAAACCTTCAACCCCCGCCAACGTCAGCGCGGAGCTCCCGTGCACTGCCTCGGCGATCTCGATCAGATCAGCCTCATCCCGCACTCCGGTCCGCCCTCCGGTCACCCCCAACTCGACCAGGACCGGTAGCGGGTTCCGCATCCCGGCGCGGTCCAGATGTTGAGCGACCATCTCCACACCCGCGAGGGAATCCACGATCGGCACCACCTGGACGTCAGGATATTCCTGGGCCAATCGCGCCAGGGCGGTGGCATTTCCACGGTCGACGACTTCATGAGCAAGGATGATCCGATCTACCCCCGTCGCCGCAAGGAACCTCGCCTGGTGGACTGAGGCCGCCGCCATGCCCCACGCACCGGACTGCAACTGCAGCCGCACGATCTCCGGTGACATATGCGTCTTTGCATGTGGTGCCTGCTCGACGTCGTTCGCTTCGCACCACTGGGCCTGCAGGCGAGCGTTATGTTCCAGGGAACTCACCCGCAGGGTCAGTGCCGGCAGAAGCAGATTGTCGCGGTACCACCCTTGCCGACCCACGTTTTGGGGCTCCACGGTCGGATCGGGCAGACTTCGAAAACGCGGGAGCGGCTCTCCGGTCGTCGATACGGCGGGTTTCGTCCAAGGGATTGACCGTTCCATAGGGCGATAGTAGCGTGACGCCTGGTGGAATGCACGTTCCAATGGCCAAAACTTGCTTCATGAACACGGTTGAATAAGAGGAGACTCCCCATGACGATCGCTGCGTGGCCTGCATCTGAACAGGCTTGGGAACGCACCAAGGGTTCGCTCGCCGGTGGTGTCTCCACGGGGCTCCGGGCGGCAATGAAGCCGCACCCGCTCTTTTTCGAAGGTGGCTCCGGGCCACGTTTGACCGACCTGGACGGCCACAGTTATCTGGACTACGTCCTCGGCTGGGGACCCGTCATCCTCGGCCATGGGCACCCCGGATTGACTGAGGCCGTTCAACGCCAACTTCCCTTGGGCGCAACCTACGGATCGGGTCATCTGCTTGAAGCAGAAGTCGCCGAGAAGGTGCTGGAGCGCATCCCTGGCACCGAACGCGTGCTGTGGTCCAACACCGGGTCGGAGGCCACCCAGGTGGCGCTGCGGCTCGCTCGCGGCGTGACTGGTCGGCAGCGATTCATCAAATTTGGTGGGCACTATCACGGTTGGTCCGACTCCATGCTGATCGGCTACCGCCCCGGTACAGACGGCACTCTCGGACTCGGCAGTCAGGGTCAGAACCCCAACGCATTGAATGATCTTCACCTGGTGGAGTGGGGCGACCTGGCAACCGCCACCGAACTGGCGCAGTCCTCGGAAGCGGATATCGCGGCAATCATCCTTGAGCCGGTTATGGCAAACTCGGGCGTCCTGGAGCCACCAGCGGGGTTCCTCGAGGGACTGCGGGAGTTGTGCGATGCCACCGGTGCGGTTCTCATCTTCGATGAGGTGATCACCGGATTCCGGATCGACACCGGCGGTGCGGTCACTCGCTACGGCGTACGGCCGGACCTGGTCGTACTGGCCAAGGCCATCGCCGGGGGATATCCACTGGCAGCGGTAGCCGGTCGGGCGGAGATCATCGACCGCACCACCTCCGGCATCGTGCATGCAGGCACCTATAACGGGAACCCTGTGGTCCTCGCAGCCGGTGGAGCGACGCTGGACGCCCTGGCTGAACTGAACCAGGAGTGTATGAGGCCTTCGAGCGACGCGGCAGCGCGCTCGCCGACGGTATGCGAAGCGCGTTCGCCCGCCATGGCGTGACTGCTGCCATCGGTGGCGTCGGCCCCGTGGTGCAGTGCGCGCCCGGTGTGGCCAGGAACAACACGTTCACCGACTTCATGGCGGCCGATCAGGAATTCTATGACCGCTTCGTCGTGCAGATGTTGCGTCGCGGGGTGTTCGCGCTGCCCGGGGGGCGTTGGTACATTTCCACCGCTCACACCGATGAGGACATTGCGCAGACAGTGGCCGTGATCGATGAGGCGCTGGGTGCCACGCTTGCCGAAGGCCCCGGTCCCGTGACCGCGACTACCGAGTGACGCTCGCCCGATCAAAGTTGCTGTAACCAGCGGGTCAAACGCTGGGGGATCTCCTCCGTCGTCGTGGGCGTGGGCCGTCGATCACTCGCGGTGAAGCGGCCGAGGTCTTTGAGACCGTGCCCCGTGAGCACGACGCACGGCTGATCCGCAGCCCCCAGGCGTCCCTGCTCAACGTCTTGGCGGACAGCCGCCAAGGCGAGCGCTGCGGCGGGCTCCACGAAGATGCCCTCGGTGCGGGCAAGGAGGTCCTGGGCGGCCCAGGCGTCCTCGTCGGCTACCGGGACTCCCCACCCGCCGGATGAACGGACTGCTGCGACCGCTGCCTCGCCGTCGGGCGGGCGGGGCAGCATGAGCCCCGAGATATGCGTGGACCACTCGTCGATACTGGGGTGGGACAACTCCCCGGTCAGCGTCCGCGCGATCGGCGCGCAGCCGGCCGGTTGGGTGGAAATGACGGCGGCTCGGCAGGCTGCTGCACCCAGGCCACGAGCAGTAGCGACAAGGAGACCACCACCTCCGGTCGGGACGTACACCTGAGTGATGCCGCCGCGTGCGGCGATCTCCGTACCGATCGCATCCGCTCCGCGCATTCCATGCGGGTTGTGCGCATGGGTCGTAATCGTCAGCAGTAGCCTCTCCGCGCTGCTGCGATCTGCCCCAGCCCCGCCATCACCTCTGGCCCCATCCGGTCCATAGAGAGCAACAGCACCCCGTAAGGCGCGATCGAGGCCAACTTCTCTTGCGGGGCCTCACGAAGCACGAGCAGGATGCCCGGCAGGCCGGCACGGACACCGTAGGCACTCATGGCGGCACCTCCATTACCCGATGAGGTACCGATCCAACCGCGGTAGCCCTCCCGCAGCGCCCTGGACATACTCGCTGCGGCGATCCGGTCCTTGTACGATCCGGTCGGGTTCAGGTACTCGGCTTTGGCCCACAACCCAGCGAGCCCCCATCGGCGCGCCAGCGCGTCCAAGGACACCATCGGGGTACGGCCTTCGCCCATGGTGACCCCTTGGACACTGGCACTCTCAGCCGGTTCAAGCTGCGACAGATCCTCGTTCATCATTGCCCCTCCACGTAGGCAGCCACGATCGCCAAGGTGTCGCCCTCTTCCACCCGCGTCCTGCGTCGAAGGAGCATGATCGCACCACCTAGTGGGCTGCTCACTACGTCGACCGTCGATCCGTCGTCGTCGACGATCTGCCCCAACGCCGAACCCGCGGCAACAGAATCCCCCACTCCCACGGACGTGACGAAGTAGCCGGCTCGCGGCGCCGTGATGCCCCCATCGGTGTTGCCGTCACCACGCACCAGGACTGGCTCTGTCGAGACTGCATCCCCCTCGATCATGCCGAGGTGCGCCAGCACCCGCAGTACTCCGTCAACGTAGCAATCCAATTCGTCCCGGCGAACCTGCCCCCCTCCCCTGCCTTCCACGTAGAACGAGGCGACCCCATGCGCTGCCGCCGCAGAGAGAGAGCGCCCGCCCGCAGCGGTGGGATGCTGCCACAAGAACGGCGCACCGAAGGCTGCCGCGAGTTGCCCGGAACGCTCACAGAGTTCACCTTCGCCAGCGTGATATCCGGCGAGTAGCGGCATATCGAAGCCCAGGCCGCCGGAGTGCAGATCGATAAGCACATCGGCGCCGATGATTGCTTCCGTAGTCAGGTGGTGGGCGAGACGCTCTGTCGCCGAACCGTCGGCTCTTCCCGGGAAGACACGAGCAAGATTGAGGCCATCAGACGGGCTCTCCCGCCTGGTTTCGCGCCAGGCGGCCGGATGTGCCGGCGCCACCGCCCGGACGGTACCGCTGAGAGCGTCGGTGTCGAGCAATGTGGCGATCCGCCGCGCGGCGAGCACACCTTCAAACTCATCGCCATGCACACCACCGAGCACGGTCACCGTTGGTCCGGGGTTCCTCCCCCGGAGAACCTGGACCTCGGGCAACTCGGACTTCAGGTCTTGATCTTGGTGAGGCATGGTGACCACTCCGCCTTCCCTGATGTGCGGCAACTTGCCACATCGCAACTTCCGCTGCAAAGAACTCAGATTTCGCCAGGCAGATTACCAGCGGATATCCTCCTTGGGGCGCGAGCCCGCCGCGAACCACCGACCTCGCACTCTCCGCATCCCAGGCTCAACTGCCGCGACCGTGACGGGGCTCTTGCATTCGCCTGCCAAGTACCGAACAATGAACCTGCAGTTCCATTCCCCGAGACGGTCTGTTGGCTTGATCTAGAGAGGTCACAGTGACGGAATCAACCGGGCGGTCCACACCGAAGTCGGCCGCCGAGAAGACACTGGCCAGCCAGCGCGTTCGGCAGTTCAGTTTCGAGGGCGACGCCCTACGCATGGCGATGGACTGGTCGGTTGCCGACCTGGAACGACCCCAAGTGCTGGTGGAGACCGCAGCCGGTGCCTCCCACCCCAGTTCCTACCACCTGGGTGACCTGGGAGCCGAGGCCGCCAAGGGCGTCCTGCAAGCAGGCGGGAAGCCGGCTGAGTACACCACCACCGACATCTGCGACGGCGTTGCCCAAGCCCATGATGGCATGCGCTATCCGTTGGCCTCCCGTGAATTCATCGCGAACATGGTTGAGGTGCACGCCAACGCCACCCCGTTCGATGCGATGGTGTTGTCCTCCTCAGGGGATAAGGCCGTTCCGGCTCACCTGCTGGCGATGGCGCGACTCGATCTACCCTCTGTGCACGTCCCCGGCGGAGCTATGGCCACCGGTCCCCAGCATCGCTCCAATGAAGAGTTATGGAGCATGAAGATGCTGGTGGACCGAGGCCGGATGGACCTGGACGAGTTCCTCGCCTTCCAGCGGTTCACCTGCCCCGGGTGCGGAGCATGCCAGTACATGGGTACCGCAGCCACGATGCAGGTGATCAGCGAGGCACTCGGCCTAGCACTGCCGTGGGGCGCCCTCATCCCCGCACCGATGGCAGAGATTCGCCGGATGGCGCGAGGTGCCGGTCAACGGGCAGTGGAACTGCTCCACGAAGGCATCACCGCACGCGCAATCCTCACCCGGGAAGCGTTCGAGAACGCCATCACGACCCACGCCGCGATCGGCGGGTCGCTCAATGCGGTGATGCACCTGATCGCTATTGCCGAAGAAGCCGGCGTAGAACTGAGTGCGGCGGACTTCGATGCAATCCACCAGCGCACCCCCGTGCTGGTCGATGCCAAGACGGCGGGCCGCTACCCCACCGAACTGTTTTGGTACGCAGGTGGTGTGCCCGCCCTGATGCACCACCTACGGGACCACCTGCACCTGGATGCACTCACCGTGAGCGGCACCACTCTCGGAGAGAATCTCGACCGGATCAACGGCACCCAGTTGCAGCGGCACGCGGCGATGTTCTTGGGCAATTACCACCTTCAGCCTGACCAGATCATCAAGCCCGTGACCGAAGCCGTGTTCGACTCCGGCTCGACCGTGCTGCTCAGCGGGAACCTGGCCGAGGGTGCGATCGTCAAGTCGCACGCCGTGGCAGAGGCGATGCGAACCCACACCGGCCCCGCTCGCGTCTTCGACCGCGAGGAAGACGCGATCGAAGCGTTGGTCTCCGAGAAGATACGCCCCGGCGATGTGGTGGTGGTGCGGTATCAGGGGCCGCGTGCCAACGGTATGCCGGAGATGTTCTTCCTCTCCGAACTCATCGCCTCCGATCCGGTGCTGGCCTCGACCACGGCGCTACTCACCGACGGGCGATTCTCCGGCGCCAGCCGCGGGCCATGCGTGGGCTACGCGTATCCAGAAGCCGTGGATGGTGGGCCGGTGGCTTTCCTGGCGGAGAACGATCTCATCGAGATCGACATTCCTGGGCGTCGTCTCGATATTGTCGGCGTCGCAGGACAAAGAGTCAGTCCGCAGCAGGTAGACCAGACACTGACGGACCGCAGGGAGCACTGGGCGCCGCCGGCTACGCATCATCGAGGTGCCCTCGGGCAGTACACCGCACTGGCCAAGCCTGCATTACATGGAGGCGGGATGTCCGTAAACAACCGGCCCGCGCACGCACCACCCCACCGCGGCACCTGATCCCGACCTCCCCGCACACCTCCCCCACAAAAACCCAAGGAGCAATCCCCGTGAAACTGATGCGTCTGGGCCCACTCGGCCAGGAGCGGCCCGTGGTCCGTCTCGATGAGTCCACCTACGTGAACGTCGGAGATGTGGCCGGTGACTTCGACGAGACGTTCTTCGCTCGCGACGGTCTGGACCAACTGCGCCAGGTGGTGCAGGAGCGCCGCGCGGCCGGGCAGACCCACACCTTCGCCGGGGAGCGCATCGGCGCACCGATCGCCCGCCCGCACCAGATCCTGTGCGTGGGACTCAACTACGCCGACCACGCCGCCGAAACCGGTCAGGCCGTCCCCGAAGAGCCGATCCTGTTCACCAAGTCCCCCAACACCTTGATCGGCCCCAATGACGACGTGCGCATCCCCCGGGGCGCCAACGAGGTGGACTGGGAGGTCGAACTGGGCATCGTGATCGGCACGCGCACCAGTTACCTGGACTCCCCCGAGCAGGCGCGCGAGGCGATCGCCGGGTTCGTCCTGGTCAACGACGTCTCCGAGCGGGAGTTTCAGACCCGCCGCGGCGGGCAGTGGTTGAAGGGTAAGTCGGCCGAGACGTTCAACCCCACCGGTCCGTGGTTGACCACCCCGGAGGAGATCGACGACGTGGACAACCTGGGCATGTGGCTGGACGTCAACGGCACCCGCCGCCAGGACGGATCCACCGCCACGATGGTCTTCGACGTCTACACGATCGTGCATTACATCAGTCAGTTCCTGGTGCTCGAACCCGGGGACCTGATCAACACCGGCACCCCGCCCGGAGTGGGCATGGGTCACGACCCGCAGATCTTCCTGCAGCCCGGGGACACCATGGAACTCGGTATCGACCACCTGGGCGCCCAGCGCCAGACAGTGCTCGCACCCCGCTGATCCCGAACCGCCCCCGCACACCGACCGGCCACCCACCGGAGCCACCATGTTTACTGTGATCGTGCGCAACGGTCTGGTCATGGACGGCACCGGCACGCCCGGCCAGGTGGCTGACGTCGGTGTGCGGGGCGGTCGGATCGAAGCGATCGGTGACCTGACCCCGGCCCGGGCGGAAACCGAGATCGACGCCACCGGCCTGGTGGTGACGCCGGGCTTCATCGACGTGCACACCCACAGCGACCTCACCGCCTTCCTGCCGGCGAGCGCCACACAGGTCTCGCGCGCCTCGGTGCGACAAGGGGTCACCACCGAAGTCACGGGCAACTGCGGGTGGACGCCGTTCCCCACCACACCCGCCCGGCAGGCAGCGATCCGCGATCACATCGGTGCCCTGTTCGGCCCCGCTGCGCGCGCTTTCGATTCCTATGCGCACTACCGCGAGGCACTTAGCGCCCAGTCCCTGCCGACCAATGTGGCGCCGCTGGTGGGTCACGGCACACTGCGCGCCGCCGCCGCTGGGTTGGGCCGCGAACCCGACAGCCCCCAGGCCACCCGGGTGATGAGCCACATGCTGGCCCAGAGCCTGGATGAGGGGGCGTTCGGGATGTCCAGCGGTTTGGTCTACCCACCGGGGATGTACAGCCCACCGGAGGAACTGCACGCGATGGGCCAGGTGCTGGCACGTGCCGGGCGCATCTACGCCACCCACATGCGCAACGACATGGACATGGTCCACCAGGCAGTGGCCGAGGCGATCGCGATGGGCCGCACGACGGGGGCGCGGGTGCAACTGTCCCACCTGAAAGTCGCCGGCCGGCAACGGTGGGGCACAGCAGCCTCAGTGCTGGACCAGATCGAGGCCGCGAACGCCGGCGGTATCGACGTCCGCGGTGATGTCTACCCCTACGCCGCCAGCAGCACCCTGCTGCGGGCCCTGCTGCCCCCGTGGGTCAATGACGGCGGGATCGAGGCGATGCTTTCCCGGCTCGACCAGGCGGAGGTCCGCCGTCGGGTCGCGCGCGAATTCGAGACCGGGCTGCCCGGCTGGCAGAACTTCGTCGCTGCGGCTGGATGGGATGGCATCACCATCGCCTTCGCACCGGCCCGTCCTGAGATCGAGGGCCGCAGCGTCGCCGCATTGGCCGACGACGACGGTCGCCCCCCGGCGGAAGTCCTCACCGGCCTGGTGCAACAGTTGCGCGGTGACTGCCTGGTGGTGCTGCACAAGATGAGCGAAGCGGACGTGCGCACCCTGATCACCCACCCGGACGTGCTCATCGGATCCGACACGATCCCGCTGCCCGGCCGGCCGCACCCGCGTACCGCCGGCACATTCGCCCGGGTACTGGGGCGCTACGTGCGCCAGGAGCAGGTGGCCGAGCTGCCGGCCATGATCAAACGGATGACCCAGGATGCCGCCGAGCGGTTCGCCGTGCCCCAACGGGGACGGATCACCCGCGGTTACGCTGCGGACCTGGTGGTCTTCGACCCGGCCGGCATCTCCGACCGGGCCACCTTCGCCGACCCGCTGCTCCCGCCACACGGAGTGGCCCACGTTCTGGTCGCAGGACGGGTGGTCATCTACGGCGGCGCCGACACCGACGCCGCACCCGGCCAGGTCCTTGAACCCGCATGACCAGCAACCCACACCGAGAAGGAGAACACCATGAACAACTCCCCCACCACCGGCGCTGACGCCCGCTTCGCTGCCCTGGAACCGGTCCCCTCAGCGGCTCCCGGACCCCAGTCCACCGTCCGCGCGCTGCGCCGCGTCGGTCAGGTGCTGCACATGTCCGGACAGGTGGCTTTCGTGGGCAGTGATCTGCTGGCCACCGGGGTGCTGGGCGGCGACGTCGATGTCCCCACCGGTCAGGCCTGCGCCCGCCAGTGCGCGTTGAACCTGCTGGCCCGGCTGCAGGAGGAGTTGGGGTCACTGGATCGGATCGCCCAGGTCGTCAAGCTCACCGTGTTCGTCTCCTCCGCGCCCGGGTTCCGGGACCAACCGCAGGTCGCCAACGGCGCCTCGGAGGTGTTCGTCGAGGTCCTCGGGGACCGCGGCCGGCACGCCCGCTCGGCTGTGGGCGTGGCCGAACTCCCGATCGGCACACCGGTCGAGGTGGAAGCCGTGGTCGAGGTCGAGCCCGGGGAATGAGCGTCCCTCCCCCGTGCCAGCCTGTAGAGCGTGACGGAGGAGCTGGATGCCCGGTTGGCCGGAAGCCCTCGCCATTCCCGGCTGTAGACAAATCCATCTACATGTGGTGATGTAAGTGCATGTCTGAATCCACGACCATCCGGGTCAGCAAAGCCACTCGCGACGAACTACGAGACCTCGCGAGCCATCGACGATCAACGGTCGCAGAGACCGTGGCGCACGCCGTCAGGCTGCTACGTCAAGATGAGATGGGTCGCGATCTCGCCGGCCCCCTGACCGGCGACGAAATCTCGTGGCTCGATGCTGACGCCGGGTGACGTCGTCAATCTAGACCTCGGGCCGCCCGCTGGATCGGAAGCAGGAATGACCAGACCGGCCATCGTAGTGACTGCCCGCCGGGTGCTCCGTGGAAGTCCGAACGTTATCCAGGTGGTACCCCTCACCCGCACGCTCCGCGACAGCGGGGCCGAAGTCCTGATCCCGCCCGATGATGACAACGGCCTGGACACTCCGTCCGCAGTCCAATGCCAGCACGTCCGATCGGTGGCTGTCGCCCGTGTCACCGGGCAGCGGGGCAACATCGGGCCGGTCACTCTCGGGCAAGTGCGCAACACACTCGCCCTCCTTCTCGACCTTTGACAACCAAGTAGTCCCGCTCCACGGTTGCACGCAGCGGATGCAGGCTTACGCTCGGTCGGCCGTGCGGCTAACCGTCTGCAGCGGCTGCGTCGAGATGGGTGAACAGATCCTGTATCGAGGCCACGAGGCGTTGGTCCCGACCGTCGGCGTAGTCATAGAAACCACTTCCGGACTTCGCGCCAAGCCGGCCGGCTCTGACATGCTCGACGAGCGACGCCGGAGGCGCATCGGCGTTGTCGAGAGTCGGGAAGATTTCCGCACACACCGCCTCCCACACATCGAGCCCACCCAGATCCGCGATGCCGATCGGACCGGCAATGGCCCAGCGCGGTCCGAGCCCATACCGCATCACCGCATCGACGTCCTCCGGGCTGGCAATCCCCCGTGCGACCAGGGAAAAGGCTTCGCGCAGCACCCCGGCCTGGAGCCGGTTGGCGATGAACCCCTCAACCTCACCGACAGCCACGGGTCGTTTCCCCAGACGGCTCAACAGATCGAGGACGGCCTGCACGTGTACCTCTGCGGTCGTGGGCGCGCGGATGACCTCCACCAGGGGGACCACATCGGCCGGATTGAAGAAGTGGGTGAGCAGGAAACGCTCCGGCCGTTGTACGAAGGTAGCGAGCACGCTCGGCCGGAAAGTCGAGGTGTTGGACGCAATGACCGTATCCGTGGCTCCGGAGATCGCGGCGAGCACCTCCTGCTTTACCTCAAGGCTTTCGAAGGTCGACTCGAACACAATGTCCGCATCGACCGCACACTCCTCGATCGACCCGGCGACCTCCAGTTCTGCCCGATCGGTGCTGCCGAGTTCTGCTGGCACACCGGCGATGTCGAAGACACGAACCGTGACGCCACTTCGCACCAACATCCCCGCGATCCGGCGGCCCATCGTGCCCAGGCCCACAACTCCGGCCCGCGTGATCGGCTGCATCGGTACCTCCTCCCATGAACGGGTTGTGGCAAGTCCAACGAACACACTCTGCCATGTGTGGAGAAAGCCGGGGCCTGCCGCACAGCGGCGTACGATTCCCAGAAGAACGACGTTCATTCTTGATTCATTCGTTGGGGTGCGGATTCAATTCCTTGCACTGGCTGACAACGGCGCGCCGCTGCGTCCTTTGGAAACGCCGGAGGTAGATGGAGGACAAAGCATGCCTGGTCTGAGCAGACGACAAGTTCTGGGAATCGCCGCCGGCGCGGGCTTGGGTATCGCGATCGCGGGTCTGCCCCTTACTCAGCGGACAGCGAGAGCCGATGACCTGCTTCTCGACCGGAACGCGATTCTGGAAAACTATGCCGCCCTGTACACCGGGACCGAGGACAGCAACGCACACCCGGCCGTCGCGGATAAGATCGCTGCCATCCAGACACGCTGGACCAGATGTTCGGACGATTACGTCCGAACTCGGATTGGGTGCAGTACTCCGGAGTGATCGTCGACGTCCGCCTGGGACTGGAGAACTCCACCACCGGCGCTACCGCCAGCGGACGTATGACCAGTACTTTCCGCGCGCTCGCTGAGATTGCGCTGGCCACCGTGACGCCCGGAGCAGCCTCGTACGGAGACCGACAGCGGCAGGACCGGGTGATCGAAGCACTCCGGTGGGTAACTGAGACCTACTATGACGTCCCCGGAGACATCTACACCGGCACCGGTGAGAAGTACGGCGACTGGTTCGACTGGGAGATCGGCTCTGCCCACCAGATCACGATGATGCTTGCGTTCATGCGGGATCCGATCGCTGACGTCGATCCGGACCTGACCCTGTACTGCGTGGACGTCATGCACAGCCACCTGACCTTCGAGCCCAAGTTCCACACCGGCGCCAACCGCGCCGACATGACCACCAACTACTTCGTGCAAGGAGCCCTGGTCGGCGACGACGACGCGATCGAGGAAGGCATCTCCCAGCATCTGACCGTGATGGCCGATATTGACCCCGTCAGCCCTGTCGACGGCATCACCGATGGGTTCTATGAGGACGGCTCCTTCCTGCACCATGACAATGTCGCCTACAACGGGTCGTACGGTAAGAATCTGCTGACCCGGGTGGTCAACGCGATCAAGATCCTGCACGGCACCGGCTATATACCCGAAGGGCTCATGACCGGGACTGTCCATGGATGGCTTCTCAATAGCTTCGCTCCCATCATGTACGAGGGATACGTCCTGGAAATCGTGCGCGGCCGTATCGCTGCACGGCTAAACAACGGATACCTCGACACCATCGTGGTGATCGAAGCCATGACGGACATGACTCGGTACCTGGGCGCCGACGACGGCGACCGCCTGCGTTCCTACATTAAGCATGTGGCCCTGGACACCCAGGCGCAGATCCCACTGGACAGTTTGATCTCCCTGCCCACGATCGCCACGTACGCCGACTTGATCGACGATCCGACCATCGTGGCCGAGAACCCCTACCTGCCCACTGGCCATGCCGCCTTCAATATCATGGAGCGCAACGTCCACGTGCGCCAGGCCTTCGGGTTCGCACTTGCCCGAAGTTCTGAACGCATCAGCAAGTACGAGACCATGAGCGGCGCCAACCCGCGACCATGGTTCCAAGGTGAGGGCGCCTATCAGATCTACCTCGCCGGTCAGGATCACCCTGCAACGTACAGCGGTGAGTACATCCACACGGTAGATCCGATGAAGTACGCGGGGACCACCACTCCCGATGAGGAACGGCAGACCATCGAGGAACTCTACGGGCAGCGCTGGTACGACAACCCCGATCTCGGATTCACCTCGTCCTCACCATTGCAGAACAAGTACTTCTACTACCCCTGCGGCGTGAACATCCACTCCGGCTCGGCAGACCTGGATGGCTACGCCACTGCCAGCATGGAGATGAGTTCCGAGATCACCTGGCATCACAAGCAGGAAGGGCTCCTCCCTGAAGACGTCGTTGCCTACCAGAACCCCCACGGGCGCAAATCCTGGTTCATGTTCGACGACGAAATCGTCACCCTCGGTGCTGGAATCACCGACCCCCAGGGGCGCCTCCTGACCACCTCCGTGGACAGCCGGACCAGCCTCGTCGATGCAAGTGCGCGCTACACGTGGGCAAATCGCAGCGGTGATGTCGGGTCTGGCGCCACCACTGGAGACTTGGCGTGGGTCCGCTGGACGGACCCCACACTCGACACCGCCGTGGGCTACGTCATGCTCAACCAGGGGGACGTCCATCTGCAACAAGTTGACCGGACCGCACAAGCCGGCAATCCCCCGCCGACGCGGACCATCTCCAGCATCTTCTACGAGCACGATGGAAAAGAGGAGTCCAGGGTCGCCTACATCCTGGTGCCGAATGCGACCGAGGAACGACTTGCCTCGTATGCACATTCGAGCATTCGGGTGCTGATGATGAACACCACGAACGTCCAAGCGGTTACCCACGGAGACGTCGGCGTCACCATGGCGAACTTCTTCGCCGCGGGTGAGGCCGGCCTGGTCAGAGCCGACGGCGCTACCGTGGTGGTCCTCAATCGCAACCCCGACGGCCTTGTCCGTCTTGCTGTTTCCGAACCGACGTTCGCACGTGAGCGGGTACGCCTCACGCTCGCGCTCCCCGACCTGGAAATGATCTCGGCCGACGACGCAGTCTCAATCGAATCAGGAAGCGACGCCAGCACGCTGGTGATCGACACTAAGGACGTCAGCGGGCGAGTGTTCATCATTGAGATGACAACCTCGGCCGGTCCCGTGCACGAGGTATCAGCCGCATTTGACCACGCAGTGGCCACCGACGCGATCGCTGGTCCTGTCGCCGCTCGTCTGAGAACGTCGCTCCGTATCGCCGAGCGCCACGCGGAGGCGGACCGCAATCCGCAGGCCATCCAAGCCCTAAGGCGGTTCCAGGACCAACTGACCGCACCACGCCCACCCGACACCGTGGATCCGGCAGCCAAGGACCTGCTGGTGCAGAAGGTCGAGACCGCAATCGCGCAACTCTCCTGAATCCAGATGGGCGGGCCCGCGTCATCCGCTCCCGCAGTTGGGCGGGCTGACCCAGCACCAGCACCGCCCAGAGAAACCTGACCAAGGAAGGCCCATGGTTGACCTATCCCGACGAAGCCTGTTCGCTCTCGCGGGCGGCACCACCCTGGGAGTTGCCGTCGCCGGTATCCCAGTTCGAGCACTGGCCAACAGCGCTGATCATGAACTCTTGCTGGCCAACTACACCGCGATCTTCGCGGGAACTGCGACCAACAACTCCCACCCGGCCGCAGCGGCGAAGGTCGAAGCGATCCAGGGGGACGGTGACGGCTACGCCGCTCGGCTCCGGCCCCGTTCGCAATGGGAGGATAACTTCGGCGTCATCAACAACGTCCGGCTGGGGCCGGAAAACTCCTCGAACGGCCCAACCGCCAGTGGCAGGCTGACCAGCACGTTCAGGGTCTTGGGCAGCATCGCGCTCGCAACCGCGACACCAGGTTCCACCTCGTATGGCGACATCACCCGCCAGGACGCGGTGATCGAGGCGCTGCGATGGGTGATCGAGAACTACTACGACGTCCCCGGGGACATCTACACCGGCGAGGGAGACAAGTACGGCGACTGGTGGGACTGGGAAATCGGCTCACCCAACCAGATCACCTTGGCGCTGGTGTGCCTTCGTCACCGGATCGTCGAGATCGATCCAAGCCTGATGCAACAAGCCCTGGATGTGATGGACAGTCACCTCACCTTCGTCCCGAAGTTCCACACGGGCGCGAACCGCGCTGATATGACCATCAACTATTTGATTCAGGGCGCACTTGTCGGCGACGGCGCACGCGTGGTTGAAGGGCTGGAGAGCCATCTCACCGTCATGGCCACCATCGATCCCATCGATCCTGCCGAGAACATCACCGACGGCTTCTATCCTGACGGATCGTTCCTCCAGCACGGCAACGTACCCTACACCGCCACCTATGGCAGGAACCTGCTCACGCGGGTCATGCAGTTCACGCAGATCATGGCCGACACCTCCCTTCTGCCGGAGGGTGAGTTGACGGACACTTTGATGTCGTGGGTACGCAACAGTTTCGCACCGGTGCTGTACGAAGGTCACTTCTTCGAGCACCTCAAGGGACGCGTGGCAGCCCGAATCAACGTGGGGTACGACGACACCCCTGTGATGGTGGAGGCGCTGACGGACCTGACCCGGTACGTGCGCGGGCAGACCGCCGACGACCTGCGAGCGTATGTGAAGCACCTCGCCACCGACACCCTTGCAGTGGTGAACGCGGACGACTTCGCCTCTCCGGTCACGCCCGTGACCCTGCATGCATTGCTCGCTGACACTGCTGTGACGCCACGTGACCCCTACTTCCCGTCAGGCCACGCCACCTTTAACCTCATGGAACGGGACGTGCACGCCCGCACCGGCTACCGCTTCACCATCGCCCGGAGTTCAGAACGCATCGGCAAATACGAGACCATGAGCGGCGCCAATCCACGCCCATGGTTCCAAGGTGAGGGTGCCTACTATTTGTATCTCACCGGACAGAATCATCCGACCACCTACGGCGGCGAGTACCTGCACGTGGTGGATCCCACCATGCTCGCTGGAGTGACCGCTCAGGTGGGTGAATCGCGCGAACGGACCGGGAGCAGCCCCTGGGGGACCAATGCACACTCGGGTGGTGCCAGTGTCGATGGCTTCGGAACCTCAAGCATGACATTGTCCCCCGAGTTCAACCTGGAGTACGTCAATCCCGACGGTTGCAAGTCCTGGTTCATGTTCGAAGGGGTGATCATCGTGCTCGCGGCAGACCTGACCGAGAGCAACGGACGCGATCTGCGCACGTCGGTCGATACTCGACTGTCCACACATTCCAGCAGCACCGAGGTGTCGTGGACGACGAAGGATGGCGTCCCTGGCAGCGGCCCGTCGACGCGGTCCGCTTGTCCAACGCCCGCTGGCACGATCCTGAGGTAGACGCCGCCGTCGGGTACATCTTCCTGGACGATCATCCAGTGACGCTAGGCCTGGACGATGACAGCACTACCGTGAATAGCGTGCTGATCGAACGCACGATCGCGAACATCTCCTACCTGCATCCCGGCACGGCACGGACGTCGTTGGCCTACGCGTTGGTACCGAATGCTACCGACGAACTCCTGGCGACGTACTCTCACGCGTGCATCGAGGTACTGGCCAACACATCAGAGGTCCAAGCCGTCGTCGACACGAGGTCCGGGGTCACGATGGCAAACTTCTTCTCCGCCGGCGATGCGGGGCTCCTCAGTGCCGACGGGGCGACTTCCGTGGTAGTGAAGCAGAACGGTGACGGGCACCTTCGACTCGGCCTCTCCGAACCCACGTTCTCCCGTGACCAAGTACGCTTCACGCTCGCCCTGCCCGACCTGGACCTGGACCTGGTCGCTGCCGACGAGGGCGTCTCGATGGAGTCCGGACATGACGCCAGCACGCTAGTGATCGACACCAAGGACGTCAGCGGACGGGTCTTCACCGTCGAGATGACCACCTCTGCCGGGCCTGTGCACGCAGTATCCGGAGCATTCGACCGGTCGGTGGCCACGGGCGCTATCGCTGCTCCGGTCGCCGCTCGCTTACGGGCGTCGGTGGGTATCGCCCAGCGTCACGCAGAAGCGGGTCGCAACCAGCAGGCCATCCAGGCTCTGGAGCGGTTCCAGTATCAACTGACCGCACCGCACCCGCCCCACACCGTGGAGCCCGTGACCAAGGATCTGCTGGTGCAAAAGGTCGAGACCGCGGTCGCCCAACTCTCCTGAGTAACTGGTTCTGTATTCATTCCCTGTTGATGCTGCAGACTCCTCGGGAAGGAGGGATAACTCGTGAGAATCGAACAGCATCACCACGACGTGGTAGTCGTGGGTGGCGGGTTGGCCGGAACGTCTGCGGCGATCGCCGCCGCACGCAACGGCCGCAGCGTCGCGCTACTCCAGAACCGCCCGGTGCTGGGTGGCAACTCCAGCAGCGAGGTGCGCGTGTGGGTGTGCGGGGCCACCGCCACCGGACATCAGCGGTACGCCCGGGAGACCGGCATCGTCGGCGAGTTCTATCTCGAAAACGAGTACCGCAACCCACTGGGTAACCCCCAGTACTGGGACCTTGTGCTGCTCGAAGCGGTCAAGAGCGAACCGAACATTGACCTGTTCCTGAACACCCACGTGCTCGATGTCCACATGGCTGGGCAGCGGATCGAGTCTGTCGTGGGCCATGTGCTCGGCTCCGAACGCGAGGTGCACATGCACGCGCAGTTCGTCATCGACTGCACCGGCGATGGCTCAATCGCAGCGGCGGCCGGCGCCGACCATCTGCTCGGCCGGGAGGGTCAGCACGAGTACTCCGAGTCCTGGGCACCCGCCGAGAAGGACGACCTGACCCTCGGCAGCACGCTGTTGTTACTACACCCGCGAGGAGTCCGAGGCGGTCCCATTCATTCCGCCGTCGTTCGCGATCGATGTGCAGGCCACCTCAATCCTGGAATCACGTGTGATCCACACCGGCGACAACGGCGCCGACTACTGGTGGATCGAGTGGGGCGGTGAACTCGACGTGGTCCACGACAACGAACGGATCCGCGACGAACTCTGGGGCGTCGTCTACGGCATCTGGGACTACATCAAGAACTCCGGGAAGTTCGACGCCGAGAATCTCACCCTCGAGTGGGTCGGGTCGGTGCCAGGCAAGCGCGAGTACCGCCGAATCCTGGGCGAGACGATCATGACGCAACGGGATATCGAACAGGACCGCCGCAAGTCGGACGCCATCGGGTTCGGTGGCTGGTCCATCGACTTACACCCTCCGAAGGGTGTCTATGAACCGCGCGGGGCGGCGCAGCAGATCTACCCGCCCGGTCTGTACGACATTCCATTTAGCGCGCTGCACTCCCGCAACATCATCAACCTGTTCATGGCAGGACGTAACGTCAGTGCCACGCACGTTGCGTTCGGCTCCATGCGGGTGATGGCCACCTGCGGCGTCATGGGCGAGGCTGCCGGTACCGCAGCCGCGCTGTGCGCTGAGCAGGGAATCGACCCCGCCGGCCTGCGCGAGTCCGTGACCGCGCTCCAACACCGGCTGATCCGGCACGATGCCTCCCTGATCGGCGTGCCGTGGACCGATCCCGCCGACAGAGCGCGAGGGGCCCTCGTGACCGCCAGTTCCTCACTGGATCCGGATGCCGCGAGTCACATCGACGGTTCGGTCCGACTGAGCGCCGATACCGCCGTCCTCTTTCCTCGGACGAGCGCCGCACGCGTCGCCCGTGTCTACCTGAACGCGAAGCAGAGCACCTCCGTGCAGTACGCGTTCCACACCACAGCAGACCCGCTCACCTACGTACCCCAGGAACTCCTCACCTCCGGCACGGTGAACATCGAGGATTCCGGGAGTCGATGGCTCTCCCTCGAACTCCCCGCTGCCCGGAACGATGAGGAGAATCTGGTCCTGGTTCTATCCGCGAACGACGACGTCTCCTGGCACACCCATCCCGACTACCTGTTCGGTCAACTCGCGATGCGCCGCCGCGCCGACCTCGCCACCCGCGACATCGACCTTCACGTGGATGACCGCGCACCGAACGAGATCGTGCAGTGGGACATCAAGGCGCTGAACCGCACCCGGCTGGCGCTGCGGATCGACGACGGCGGTCCTTACGCGCCAAATCAGGTCATCTCTGCATACAGCAGACCGTTCGCGGGTCCCCAGATCTGGTCATCGGCACCGATGGCGAACGGGCCGGAGTGGGTGGAGTTGCGGTGGGATGTGCCGCAGTCGATCGAGGAAGTCCACCTGCTGTTCAACGACGACGTGAATGAGTACGCCAACAACCTGCACTACTCCCGGTGGCCGTTCCGCGTCATTCCAGAGATCGTGGCCGATTACGACCTGGAGGTCTACCGCGACGGAGCCTGGCACACGTCCGTAGCCGAGCGCGGTAATCGGAAACGACACCGGGTCCATGCCTGCTCCGCCGCAAACGTGGAGGCGATCCGGGTGAAGGTGCTGGCCACCAACGGGTCCCGTTACGCGCAGGTCGTGGCGGTCCGGGTCTTCTGAGGGCATGCCGTGCTATCGACCAACGTCTCTGCCCGCCAGTTAAAGTTCCAGACACTCGCCAGCGACCTTCGGCGGGGCATCGACGCCGGCACCTGGCCGTTGGGTACCAAATTGCCGACCGAACGAGAGTTGGCCGAGTCCACCGGTTACTCGATCAACACGGTCCGCCGGGCGATCGATGAACTCGTCCGCGATCAACTGGTCGAGGTGCGCCAGGGTGCCGGAATGTTCGTTGTTCGGGAGCCCCGGCAACGCCGGGTCAGCGAATCCTCCATCGGAGTGCTGCTCCCGGACACGAGTCTATATTTCCCGAAGGTGTTGCAGGGGATCGAGCAGACCCTGGCGAGCGCAGAGACTGGGTTGATGCTGGCGACCTACCTCTACGACCCGGTTCGGGAGACACGAGCGATCGAGCGGTTCATGCAGTCCAACATCGATGGATTACTCCTCGTGCCGAGCATCAGCAACCTAGATCTGGTGATGCAGCGGATCGACGCACTCGAGAAACTCGGTGTTCCGGTAGTCCTGATCGAGCGTCGCTTCGATACCTTGGGATCAGCAGACCCGACGGAATTCGTGTGCTCGCATCATCAGGCCGGCGCCTTCGCTGGTGTCCGGCACCTGCATCGCCTGGGACATGAGCGAATTGCATTGTGTCTGCGAGAGAAGTCCTGGACCGGACGTTCGATCAGGCTCGGCTTCGACGAGGCCGCACGACGTTTCAGCCTGAAAGGCTCACTGATGATCTCCGCGCCATGGGACGAATGGGACGAGCCACGGGCGCGTGCCACGCTCAAGCGCCTGCAGCGGAACGGTGTCACCGCTGCCCTGGTGTTCGGTGATCGTGAGGCGACCATCCTGCAGTCCGTCGCGCGCAAGGTCGGCATCCGTATTCCCGAGGATCTCGCCATCGTCTCCTACGACGACGAGACTGCCGAACTGGCGGAGGTCCCTCTCACCGCACTGGCACCGCCCAAGCACCGGCTCGGACGGCTTGCAGCTGAGGTTCTGCTGAACCGGATCCGAGAGGGGGAGGAATCTCCGATCCATCAGATCTTCTTGAGACCCCGGATCGTGGTCCGTGATTCGTGCGGGAGTAACGGGCCTCAGGAGCCACCGCCGGCTTGACGGAAGACCGAGTGGAGATGCTCGATCGCCACCTCCAGCGGCGCAACGCCTGGGAACCACACCCGCTCCCACTCCAGTGACACCCAACCGGAGTATCCGCGCTCCTGGATCGTCTTCAGGATCGCGACCAGCGGGACCGCGCCATCGCCAGGTAGTTCGGGTGCCGGATCACTCCTGCCCACTGCATCTTTGACCTGGATCCAGCCATTGGTGGCCAACCGGACAGGTGGTCCAACGACTCACCCGCGCTCTCTCCGACCCGCCAGGTGTGCAGGACGTCCCACACGGCCGTGAGCGAGCCGGTAGCGGCATCCGAGTCGACTGCCGCGTCCAGGAGTTTGGCGATGTCGGCCCCAGCACAGTGGGAATCGTGCGTCTCCACGGCGATGTAGACCCCCGCGTCGCGCGCGATATGAGAGGCCTGCACGAGCCGGTCTACCAGTTCGCCGTCCTCGGTGCGATCCGCCCCCTTGCCGGCACCGGGAAAGACGCGCACATGCGTTGCCCCCAGCCGGTTCGCATCCGCCACGGCCGCCTTGAGATGCCGAATGAACTCGCTGCGCGCCCCCGCGCCGACCTTCACTCGCGAAGCCAGGGCGACGAAGTCCAACATCGCCAGACGATCGCGGATGCCGGAATCCTGGTACTCCGCGGGCACGACCGCACCGTGTCTGATCTCGATTCCCTGAATGCCTGAGCGCTCGACCAGATCCAGGAACACTGACAGCCCCTCCTCGGGCACGCCGAGTCCGGAGACGGCCAACGTCAACGTCGCCATCAATACCTCGGGATGGTGTTGAAGGCCGTCGCCAAGGGGAACGGGCTCCGCCCAGGTCCCACCGTGTCCACCTGCCCGGCGCCGCTCACCGGCAAGGCCCGACCGTCGACATCGGTGCGTGCATGCTGGTGGAACCATGCATTCAATTGGTCCTCCAGTTCCGTGCGCAACGCGGCAGCGTCGGGGGAACCGATCAGGTTCGACCGCTCCCCCGGGTCGGCGACGAGGTCATAGAGTTCGTGCGGCCCATGGGGATAGCGATGGACGTACTTGTGCCTGCGGGTGCGGATCATCCGCACCGGCCCGTACTCATCGAACACCACAACCCGCTCACGGGGATCTTGCCCCTGTTGCCCCATCAGAGTGGTGACGAAGGACCGCCCAGGGCCGTTCTGCGGCGGATGAGCGATCCCGCAGAGATCCCGCAGTGTTGCGGCGACATCATAGGCGGACACCAGGGCATCGCTCACTTCACCTGCTGGGATACGGCCCGGTTGCCGCATGATGAACGGCACCTTCACTGATTCGTCGTACATGTTCTGGGGGAAAGTCGCGTTCCCTTTGCCCCAGATCCCGTGCTGGCCACAACTGAATCCGTTATCGCTGGTGAAGATCACCACCGTGTGCTCGTCCAATCCGAGGTGCGACAGGCGCGACAGCACCCGACCGATGCCGGCGTCCATCGCGGTGACCGCCGCGAAGTAGCCCTCGAGCGCTGCGCGAGTATCCGGTTCACCGCCGATCGGGGCGCCGTCCACGATGGGTACCCACGGATGCAACTCCTCCTGCGGCAGCGAGGCGAAGGCACAGTCGCGATACAGGTCGGTGTATTCCGTGGGGTGGTTGTTCTTCCACGGACTGTGCGGAGCCGTGTAGTGCAACGATAGATAGAATGGGTCTTCTGTCCGCGACTCGTCCTCGAGGAAGTCACAGGCAGCATCGCTCAGGACGTCAGTGACGTAACCCGGTGCGTCGACGGGCCCGTTCTCGTCGTACAGCGGCGCACCGTAGTACGGCCCGCCTCCTCCGCCATGAGCCAACCAGCGGACGAATCCCGGGCGCGGCCGGTCATTGGCGCCGAGGTGCCATTTACCCACGAGGCCGAGGCGATAGCCGGCGTCCGCCAGGTCGTCTGTATACAGACGTTGACCGCCGAGGAAGTCGTGACCGTCTGCTCCCACATGCCGAGCGTCGAGATAGTCATGCACACCGTGAGCCGAGGGCATCTGCCCGGTCAGGAGCGTGGCCCGAGCTGGTGAACACACCGGCGAGGCGCAGTAGAACTCGGTGAACCGGGTACCCTCCGATGCCATTCGATCGATGGTCGGTGTCCGTATCTCGGGGTTTCCGGCGCACCCGAGGGCCCACGGGCCGAGATCATCTGCCATGATCATCACGACGTTCGGCCGATTCGTGTCCCGACTAGCCATCGCCTATTGTCACCTCACCACGACCTGCGTCAAGAGCGTCAACCCATCATCGCTCGCGGGCATATGTCACGACAATGCCCCGGAGTGCTGCCTCATCGGCACCGTGACCGGCCGGCCGGTGTCCGCGGCTTCATAGATGGCATGCACGGCCGCCACGACCGTCCGGCTCAGGGCGGTGCTGACGGGGAACGGTGTTCCGTGGTCGACGAACTCGACGAACGCCGCGAGTTGGTTCCGGAACGCGGCGGGTATGTCCCCTTCGGACCGTTCATGCAATGTCTGTTCCGTGTCTCCGACGCGCATCAGGGTCCCACGCCTGGAGTCGGCCACGATGGTGCCCTCGTCCCCGACGACGGTGACCTGATCTACGAGGCGAGGCGGTGTCGACGTCACGGTGATCGATGCCCGGAGTCCGTTCGTCATCGTCAAAAGTGCGGTGGCATCGGTCTCCACGCCAACGCCGAATCGCGACGCGGTGCTGGCAGCCTCGATCCGCTCCACCCAGGGCACCGGCCAGCCAACTACTCCGATCGATGCAGTGACTACCGATGTTCATCACGGCTCCCCCGCCTGCCACTTCCCGGTCGAAGAACCACTCTGGTCGTGTTCCCGGGCGGTAGTCGGTGCTTCGCAGGTCGTGCACCAGACGCGGAGCCCCGATCCACCCGGACCGTACGGCGTCGTAAGCAGCCACCTTCTCGGGTAGGAAGTGTTGGATGTGGCCCACAGCCAACGCAACCCCTGCTGCCTCGCACGCCTCGATCATCAGGTCGCAATCCGCAACTGTGGTCGCCATGGGCTTTTCCAACAGCACCTGCAACCCGGCCTGCGCCGCATCGAGGACCATCTGGGTGTGCAACGAATGCGGCGTGCTGATGACCACGGCGTCGAGGTCGCTGTCGAACATCTCGCGGTAGTCGCTGTACACCCGTGCACCATGGGGTTCGGCCACGGCTTCGGCTTCAGACAATGAGCGAGAGGACACCGCGGCTACGTTGACGGTGGGCAACGCTGCGGCCGCTTGGGCGTGCACCGCACCGACCGCGCCGGCCCCCAGGAGCCCGAGTTTCATACCTTCTCCTTGATTGGTTGCGCGGCCTCTAAGGCGCCACACGAACTACGGATGACGATCGGTGGGCGCAGGGTGATCTGGTGTACGGCGTGCAGGTCGTTTCCCTCCACGCGCTGCAGGAGGGTCTCCGCGGCGAGCCGACCCAGTTCGTGCTTCGGCGGGGAAACCGCAGTCAGCGGGATATCCGCGTACGCGGCGCTCTCGTCGTCATACGCAACCAGAGCGAGGTCCTCAGGGATACGGACGTCGGCACGTCGCGCAGCAGCCTCGATCCACGCCGCTTCCCTGTCTCCGAAGACCAGCGCCGCGGTCGCCCCCGACTTCTGCAGTTCTTGCAGCGCTACCTCAGCCCGCTCCAAGGACCATTCCGCAGCCGGTGCGGTGTCGATCGGAAGAGTTGGCAACGCTACGTCGTGCACGGCTGCCTTGTACCCCTGGGCCACCCAGATGCCCGTGGGGTTCGGGTACCGGCACACCAGACCGATCCGCTCGTGCCCCAGCCCGCGCAGATGGTTCACCGCGTCGTACGCCCCGCCTGCATGGTCGGTGCACACATACTCCGAACGGTCCGAGAGTCGGGCCTGAGTGTCACGTCGTTCCAGCATGACTACAGGCACCGGTAAGTTGAAGAGCACCTCGATCTTCTTCTGCGAATCCGCAGCGGACAGGAGGTCGGGAACCGCGATCAGACCATCGATGCCGCTGGCCATCAGGGATGCCATGTCGCGTTCCTCCTCGGCCGCGTCGTAGTGGTAGCACGCGAGGACCATGCGGGCAGAGGCTCCGGAGAGCGCGCTCTCCACGCCTGCGAGCACACGCGGGTAGTACTCCGTTGTGCTTGGGACGAGTACGCCGATCGTGCGCATGGCCCCCGCGCCTGCCCGGGGGTCAGTCGAGACATAGGAGCCGGAGCCCTGCCTGCGCACGATCAATCCATCGTCGGCGAGTTCGTCGAGTGCTCGTCGAACAGTGGTCAGCGACAATCCCCGCTGAGCCATGAGTTCCTTCTCCGTGGGCAACTTTGCTCCGGGCTCCCACCTCCCGCTCAAGATCTCCTGACGGAGGTCCTTGGCCAGTGCACGGAACTTCAACTCCCGCCCGCTCGTGGCGTCATCCACGGCCGCCCCACTCTCCCTTGATTGATTCCTTTGAAAAGGATGCACCTAAGGTGCATTAGATGAAGAGTAGCGGAGCCGAACCGGACTTGCACCCACCTTTGCTCATCGCAAGCTCAACTTCCTTCCATTCGTCTGGCGACAGTCAGGATCAATGGTCACAGCAGTGCAACAATCGTCGACGGATTGGACATTTCGTCCACAGACACGCGATGGGCGCATCTACACTCCTCTCTAAGTCACTCTTGACGATCGCTGGAGTCTTACGCCATCGTGAGCACTTAGACAGCGAATAGATACCTCAGTCAGTTCTAAAGAGAAAGGTGCAATGATGCAGCACTCTCATTCCCGGCGCGTCGCAGTGGTCGGGGCTCTCGGGGCGGTTGCTCTGGTGCTGGCGGCATGCTCCGGAAGCAGCGCCGATGGCGAAGATGGCGAATCCACCGAGTTCACGTACTGGTCGACCTGGAACGAGGGCGAAGCTCAGCAGGAGGTCATGGCCCAGGCGATCGAGGACTTCACCGAGGAGACCGGCATCGAGGTCAACGTCCAGTGGCAGGGCCGGGACAACGTCCAACGACTCGTCCCCGCACTCAACACTGCCGAGGTACCGGACCTCGTCGACCAGTCCTATGTCAACACCTATGGCAGCGTCGTGTCGGCCGGACAGGTACAGGGGCTCTCGACAGCGTGGAACGCCGACATCAATGGCGAGACATTGGCTGACATCGTCCCGTCGCAGTACTTGGAGTACATCGACATTCAACTCGATGACGGTGAGTACTGGATGGTCCCCTACCAGTTGACCTCCGACGCCATCTGGTTCGACGCTGCGGCCCACCCGGATCTGGTGGACAACGCTCCACAGTCGTGGGACGAGTTCATCGACCTGCTGGATGATCTCCAGGCAGACGGACACACGCCGATCGCCTTGGACGGGGACATCCCGGGCTACAACGTGTACTGGTTCAAAACCCTCTTGCTGCGGGAGTTGGGTCCGGGGGCTCTGTATGAGTTGGCCTCGGACGAGACCGGTGCCGCCTGGGATGACCCAGCGGTGCTCGAAGCGGCGCAGCGGGTCCAAGAACTCGTCGAAGGCGGCTACTTCATCGACGGCTTCCAAGGGAGTCAGTTCCCGGAGCAACAGCAACAGTGGGCATCGGGTAACGCTGCATTGCTCTTCATGGGTTCGTGGGCGGCAGCAGAGACGACTCCGTACGCGGCCGATGGCTTCGAGTACTCGTCCTTCCCGTTCCCTGCCGGCACCCATGACAGTGCCCGGGTGGACTTCACCGGGTTCGTGGTTCCGGCAACGGCGGACAACGGTGAGGCGGCGCAGGAATTCGCGGCATTCTTCCTGCAGGAGGAGTACCAGACGATGCTCGGTGAGGGGGCTGGGCTACTGCCCGTCCGGCAGGACGTGGACGTCAACCCCGTTCTTGACACGGTGATGGAGCGACTGTCCACCGCCGAGTCCTTCCACCAGCAGAACGATGGTGTGGCCTTCCCCGGCTACAACGACACCGTCTTCTGGGCCATCAACGACGATCTCGTGCTGGGCAACCTGACGGCAGAGGAGTTCGTCGAAGAAGCCAAGGAAGCCACGATCTCCTACTGGGAGGACCAAGCCTGATGAGTGCTCTGCTCGCACGCGAGCAGGACCTCCGGCCGGCCGGTCCGGGGCACGCCCCGACCGGCCGGTCCGGCAAGACCAGCCAGCGCTCACCCCTGGATCGCCAACGACGCAAGTTGTTCGTGCCGTTCGTGATGCCTGCGCTGCTGTTCTACGTCGTCCTCTTCGTCGTCCCGATCCTTGCTGCGGCGTGGATCAGCCTGCACAACTGGGCCGGTGCCGGGGAGATGGAGTGGGTCGGACTGCGCAACTACGCCCGGCTGGTACGCAACGACCTCTTCCTCCAGTCCTTCCTCAATACCCTGTTGATCCTGTTCATCGTCGGCACGACGATCTTCGTGGTTGCTTTCGCCCTGACGCTGGTGCTGCGGGATATGGCGGGCAAGAGGACCGCCAGGAACGTGCTCTTCTTCCCTCACCTGATCAACGCGCTGGTCTTCGGTGCGCTGGCGGGCTTCGCGTTCAACCCCAACGGGCTCGTGAACACCTTCCTGCGGGCTATCGGTGTGTCCGATCCACCGCTGTGGCTCGCGCGGGACAACCTCTTCGGCCTCGTGATGGCGATCCTGGCCTGGGCGAGCGTGGGGTACTACACCACGATCCTGATGGCCGGTGTGGACCGGATCCCGGAGTACTTCTTCGAAGACGCCGCACTAGCCGGAGCCAGCGCGTTCCAGCGGCTGCGATACGTGATCCTGCCGCTCACGTGGGACGTCTTCGCTGTCTGTGCCGTGCTCTGGACGATCACCTCGGTGAAGATCTTCGAACTCGTCTGGATCTTCGGTGGCACCACCGGCGTGGGTCTACCGCCGCAGGAGATCTGGACATCCGCGGTGTACACCTACATCATGGCCTTCTCCGGGCAGTCGATCCCCTCGTTCGGAATGGCCAGCGCCTCGGCCATGCTGGCACTGCTCCTCGTGGCCGTGCTCATCGTCCTGCTGCGTCGGGTCACCCGGCGCGAAGCCCTTGAGTTCTGAGATGGGGATTTCATCATGACAAGTGCTACCCAGGTCCCCACTCGTAAGCGTAAGAGCGGACTGCGGCGAGCGGCGGAGACCGGACCGCTCCGCAAAATCGGCATCACCCTGACCTGGTTGTTCGTGGCCTTCAACATCGCACTGCTCGCCTGGGTTGTCCTGCAGGGATTCCGCGACACTCGGGAGATCTTCGCCAATCCCTGGGGCTTGCCCGACAACTGGACGTTCGACAACTTCCTCACCGCCTGGAATGCCGGGAACTTCGGTACCGCGGCGTTCAACAGCGTGGTCCTGACTGTGGGCGCCTCAGTGGCAATCGTGGCCCTCGCGGCACCGGCTGCCTACTATCTGTCCCGCCAGGAGACCCGGCTGAGCCGTTCGGTGACCCTGCTGTTCATCCTCGGGCTCGGGGTCCCGGTCCAGGTGATCATCGTGCCGTTGTTCGTGATGCTCGCCCGGGTGGGCCTGACCAACAGCATCTTCGGCCTCGGGCTGGTGTATATGGGCGTGTCGATGCCCTTCACCGTATTCCTGCTCACTGCGTTCTTCCGCTCCCTGCCCGGTGAACTGGAGGAGGCTGCGGCGCTGGACGGGAGCACGCCGGGGCGCACGTTCTGGACCATCATGCTGCCGCTGGCGAAGGGCGGGCTCCTAACCGCTTTCGTGTTGCAGTTGATTTCGAACTGGAACGAGACGGTCCTTGCCCTCGTACTGCTGCAAACCACGGACAAGTACACCCTGCCGATCGCCTTGATCAACTTCGTGCAACGTCAGACCTACAGCGGCGCCGACTGGGGTGGTTTGTTTGCCGGCTTGGTTCTGGTGATCATTCCGGTGCTGGCGGTTTACCTATGGCTGGGGCGGAGACTCACCGAGGGACTCACCCTGGGCATGGGTAAGTAGCGCCGTCCGCCGATGACGACTCCGCCCGAAGGAACCCCCGCTCCGGCCATGAGCGACCGGCCGAACATCCTGCTGATCATGGCCGACCAGATGGCCGCGCACATGATGAGCAATGCCGGTAACCCGGACCTCTCCACCCCGGCGCTGGATCGACTAGCGACCGAGGGCACCAGGATGGACCGCGCCTACGTCACGTTCCCGTTATGTGTCCCGGCCCGCACCTCCCTGCTCACCGGGCAGTACCCGCACACGCTGGGAGTGACGTCGAACGACGTGACCAGCGACGTGCTCGGCCCGGACTCGCTCGGCCACTTGCTGGAAGGCAGCGGGTACCAATGCGCCTATGCGGGCAAGTGGCATGCGGTGCAGCCGAGCGCCGAACCGGGGGACGGATTCGAGCCGATCAAGGACTTCGGAGATCGCGGCCTCACCGAGGCGGTGGACCGGTTCCTGACCACCGGTCGCGACCCGGACCGCCCCTTCTTCCTGGTGGCCTCCTTCGACGATCCGCACACCATCTGCGAGTACGCCCGCGATCAGCCGCTCTACTACGGGGACACCCCGGCCGCCCCGCTGAGGGAGACCCCGAACCTACCGCCGAACTTCGGCCGCCAGCCGTTCGAACCCCAAGCCCTGCGCCAGGAGCAGCACGACCAAGCCAAGGTTTACGGGACAAGCGATTACACCCCTGAGGACTGGCGCCACTACCGGTATGCCTACGCCCGCCTGGTGGAGCGCATGGACGCACGCGTTGGTGAGTTGCTGGACATGCTCGACCGGGCAGGCCTGGCACAGGACACCGTGGTGATCTTCACCAGCGATCATGGCGACGGCGATGCGAGCCATGCGTGGAACCAGAAGACGGCGTTGTACGAGGAGATCGTGCGCGTGCCGTTCCTGGTGCGCTGGCCCGGGAAAGTCGCCGCCGGGCGGGTCGACGCCGACACGCTGGTGTCGGTGTGCCTGGACATGCTGCCGACACTCGCCCAGATAGCCCAGGTGCGGCCTGAGCCGGACCTCCCCGGGCAGAACCTGCTACCGGTGCTTCGTGACGGGGAAGTCCTGGACCGGGAACGCCTGGTCGTGCAGACGAGTTTCCCTACTGCCGCAGCCCCCGTCACCCGCGGACGCGCCGTCGTCGAACATCGCTACAAGTACGTGGTGTACAGCTGGGGGCAGCACCGGGAACAGTTACACGATCTGCATGCTGACCCTGGTGAGATGACCAACCTTGCGGTGGAGTCCCGGCACCATGCCGAGTTGGAGCGGCTACGCGGCGCGCTGCTCGACTGGGCCCGCTCCACATCCGATTTCCAGATGCTCAAACGGCTCGCACTCCCCCAGGACACCCCCGAGCAGGTAGTCGAGGAGATCTATGCCACGCCCTACTGACCCGGACAGGAAGGAGTGGCACAGCGCATATTGACGACCCAGTGAATCGAATCATCTTCAGTAATAGTTTCGTCCACGATCAAGGAGGATCCATGGAAATCACACGTCGAACAGCACTCAAGGGTGCCGGTGCCATGGGATTAGCGGCAATGTTCACCCATACGTTCCACGGTGCAGCGCTCGCCGCTCCTGAAATGAGCACCGCTGAGTTCGAGGAACTACGGCAACGTTGGGTCGACCAATTGACCGGTCGCCTCGAAGTCAATAGCAACGACTCTGCATTCGGCCCCGCCCTGGCTGCCCTGGACCAGGACGCACGGAGCGCGATCGAACTGATCTCGACGGAAGTCGACGACGGGCCAGGCTCCGAATACGACCTCCTGACCAACCCAGACTTCAGTGACGTCGGTAGCGACGGGTTCCCGGTCGCCTGGACTCCCTGGAACCCGGCAGGAGCAGCCCACGCCACCGTCGAGCAGGGTGTAGGCCCAGATGGCGACGCTGCACTGGCGATCACCTCGGAGTCCGGAGCGGATGCCCGGCTGGCTTTCACTCAACGCCTGCCGATCCCACCCGGTGCACCGCGTGAGTTCACCGTGACCGCCCAGGTCAAGGGAACCGGACTATCCGGCGGATTCAGCATGCTCAGGGTGCAGGCCTTCGACGCCGAGGGCTCGGTAGTAGTGCCGATCGGGTCCGGACCGTACCTGCGAGGAACATTCGACTGGCAGTCCTATGAAAGAAGGGTCGAGTTACCACCCGAGGCAGTCGAGTTGTCCGTCGGCGTCATGCTGGACCGGACGGAGGGCACGATCTGGTTCGCCGACATTCAGGTGAACGATGGTGCTGACGCCCGCACCTTCGTCGACCTCCCTTTCCTGCCCGAAGGAAACGAAGGCAACATTGTCACAACCTTCCGTCGCATCCAGGCGATCGCCACCGCCTGGGCCACCCCGGGTTCGGACTACTTCGAGGATGAGAGCGCACTTGAGACCGCATTGGGCGCACTCCGGCGCACGAATGTGCTCACCTACAACCCCAGCACTGCCGAGTACGGCAACTGGTGGGCGTGGGAGTCGGGATCCGCCCGGTCGCTCGCAGACAGTATGGCTCTGCTGGCGGACCACATCGAGCCGGAGCACTTCGAGGATTATGCCGATGCCATAGACTTCTACGTTTCCGACCCCTGGTACCAGTTCCCGGAGGATTCGCCACGCCGTGCTCTCTCGGAGGGCGCGAATCGCGTGGACCTGTGCCAGGCGGTGATCATCCGGTCGATCGCCGGAGCCGACGCCGACCGGCTCGCCCATGCGGTGGCCGGACTGAGCGATGTTTGGCAAATCGTCGAATCTGGGAATGGGTTCTATTACGACGGTTCGTTCATCCAGCATTCGACGGTCCCGTACACCGGGACTTATGGATTGGTCTTGCTCCGTGCGCTGTCCCGGCTCTTCGCCCTGCTTGCCGACACGAGCCACGACATCGACGATCCGAGCCACCAGATCCTGCTGGACTCGGTCGAGGGATCGTTCGCACCCGTGATCTACCGGGCCCAGATGATGGATCCGGTGCGCGGCCGGGCCATCTCCCGAGAGCATGAACGCAGCATCGACAACGGATTCATGGCAATCGAGGCCATCGCGACCCTCGCGCAATCAGTGGAAGCGGCCACTGCCCGGCAGTGGCGTGGACGCTGTCTGCACTGGCTGGAGACCAACGACTACCGGTCGATCTACGACGGCGCCTCAGTTCCCCAGGTGGCCATCATCAAGGAACTCGAGGCCTCCGGCGCCGAGCCAGTTCCGGATCCTTTGGGTCCGACACTGTTCGCCCGGATGGACCGGCTCGTGTACCGGGGAGAGGACTGGGCCACCGCGATCGCGATGTGCTCCGATCGCATTGCGTGGTACGAGTGCGGGAACGGTGAGAACGAGTTCGGATTCAAGACCTCCAACGGGATGACATATCTGTACCTGCCTGATGACATCGCGCACTACGACGACGAGTACTGGCCGACCAGCGACCTGATGGCTCCGGCAGGCACCACGGTTGACACCACCGAGTTGCCCGCCCGGACCGAAGGCCAATGGGGTTTGAGTACGCCCGATAACGAGTGGACCGGTGGCGCGGCTCTCAATGACATTGCTCTCGCCGGACAGCACCTCATCGGTCCCGGCGGGACGGGCCTGAACGCGCGCAAGACCTGGCTCTGCCTGCCGGACATGATTATCGCCCTGGGCAGCGACGTCGTCACAGGTTCCGGGAATGAGGTCAAGACGGTCATCGAACACCGCAATCTGGGCGAGGATCACCGCCGTCTGGTCGTCGATGGTGTGGAAGTCACGGCGGCGACCGAGGTCGGCGACCCGACCTGGGCGCACGTGGAGGGGGTGGCTGGTTACCTGCTGCTTGACGTACCCCAGTTGCGTGCTTCGGTGCGCGAGCGATCCGGTAGTTGGTCGAGGAACCACACCGCCGGTTCGAGTACTGAACACACCCGGGTGTATGCCACCTTGGAGTCGGTCCACGCACCGGATCGCACCACCTACGCCTACGCGGTATTGCCGGGGGTGAGCGCGAATCGCACCCAGGCGCGCTCGCACAATCCCGGGATCGAACTCCTCGCCAACGACGCGGATGTCCAGGCCGTCCGGATCGGGCACGTTCAAGCCGCGAACTTCTGGGGACCGGGGCGAGGTGGAGAGATCTCCTGCGACCAGCCTGCCTCGGTCCTGGCTGAGATCAATCCGGGCCGCGGCCGTGTTTCGATCAGCGATCCGACCCACCAGGCCGACACCGTCGAAGTGTTCCTGCACGGGAACCAGCCCCGTCGGCTCGCCGGGCAGTCGGAACGGGTACAACTCCATCCCGAAGACAGCGGCCTGCGGATCGTCGTGGACACCGCCGGACTCGGTGGTGTGCCGGTGACCTTCGAGCTGAGACGGTGAACGACGGCTGGGCCCTCCCCTCAGCGGGAGGGCCCAGCGATGGTCCACTGCCCACCACGAAAGCACGAGAGGGATCGATGCGCAGTCCTCGCAACCAGCCAACCGGCGGGGCTCAACCCCGCAACATCCTTTTCCTGATGACCGACCAGCACCGGCTGGACACACTCGGCTTCTACGAGGGCACGCCGGCGTACACTCCAGTGCTGGACGACCTCGCCGAGGTCAGCACCGTGTTCACCTCCGCGTACACCCCCAGCGCGATCTGCACGCCGGCCCGGGCGAGTCTGGTCACCGGCCTGCACCCCTTCGAGCACGGCCTCCTGGCGAACTACGAGTGGAACTCCGGGCATCGCGAGGAACTACCCACCGATCACGCGGTCTTCTCCCACCAACTGCGTGCCCAGGGTTACAACGTCGGGCATGTGGGCAAGTGGCACGTGGGCCGCCGCCGGGGTCCGGCCGAGAGCACGGGTTCGACGGGGATCACATCGCCGGAGCGCTGAACGACTACACCAATCCCGGCTACCTGGCGTGGCTGGAACGCCACGGTCACCCGCCGGTGGAACTCACCGAGCAGATCCACACCAGGCTGCCGGACGGCAGCCAGGGCCATCTCCTCGCCTCGCGGCTGCGCCAACCCACCGAGGCGACGTTCGAGCAGTACCTGGCGGACCTGACGATCGAGAGAATCGGCACCTACGCAGCCGAGGGGAAGCCCTTCTACCTCAACTGTCACTTCTTCGGTCCGCATCTTCCCTATCTGCTGCCCGATGAGTGGTTCGACCTGATCGACCCGGACCAGATCGAACTGCCGGCATCGATGGCGGAGACCTTCGCTGACAAGCCCGAGATCCAATGCACGTACTCCCAGTACTGGGGTGCCGACGGTTTCGACGCCGTGCGATGGCGCAAGCTCATCGCGATCTACCGCGGTTACGTCGCCCTGATCGACCACCAGGTGGGCCGGATCCTCGCAGCACTCCAAGACCACGGGCTGCAGGAAGACACGGTGGTGTGCTTTACCGCCGACCATGGCGAGTTCACCGGTGCCCACCGGTTGAACGACAAAGGCCCGGCGATGTATGACGACATCTACCGCATCCCCGCCCTGGTGCATAACCCAGGGGTGCGGGGAGCCCGGTGCGACGATTTCGTTTCGCTACTGGACTTTCACGCCACCATCCTGGACGTCGCCGGGATTGACACCGCTGCCAGCAGAGGAACCAGTTTGCTGGACCCCTCAGCGCTGCACGAGCGCCGGGAGATCGTCGCGGAGTTCCACGGCCACCACTTCGGTTATTCCCAGCGGATGCTGCGGGACCGGCGCTTCAAACTGATCGTCAACCCCGAGGGCACCGACGAACTCTACGACCTGCAGTCCGACCCGCATGAGTTGCGCAATGTCGTGGCCGTGCCCGCGTACGGCAATGTGGTGACCGATCTGCGACGGCGGTTGTACCGCATCCTGTGCGAGCGTGGTGACCGCTTCGCCCAGTGGATGGCCATGATGTCCGGAATCCCCGAGGTCGACCGGATTCGACCCGAGACCGCCGTGGAGTCCCACGTACAGTAGAGGTGCTCCGCCCCAGAGGCATCCGCACGGGAGGTTCAGTTGACAGGTCCCGGTGACCGCAGCACCGGCGCGACACCGGTGCGGCTCCACACCTCGAAGGAGCGTTCCCGACCGGAGCACAACGCTAACGAAGCGCGCAAGATCCGGCGCGACCTCGTCGACCTGCCCGGCGGTGTCTTCGCGATGGGGAGCGAGGATCCCGATGCCCACCCCGCCGACGGCGAGGGGCCGGTCCGCACGGTCGAGGTCGAACCGTTCCTGATCGGATCCACCACCGTCACCAATGCCCAGTACGAACGCTTCGTGAAGTCCACGGGATACCGCACCCAGGCGGAGGAGTTCGGCTGGAGCTTCGTCTTCCACCTCTTCGTGCGTGACATCGACCCCCGCATGGTACGCGGCGTGGCCGCAGGTACCCCGTGGTGGGTCGGAATCGATGGCGCCGACTGGCGCCATCCGGAAGGTCCGGGTTCCTCACTGAAAGATCGCCGCGACCACCCCGTGGTGCATGTGTCATGGCATGATGCGCAGTCCTACTGTGCGTGGTCCGGCACCCGCCTTCCGGACGAAGCCGAATGGGAGTATGCCGCCCGTGGTGGGCTCCTACGACGGCGGTACGCCTGGGGCGACGAACTCACCCCGGGTGGCAGACACATGTGCAATATCTGGCAGGGCGACTTTCCCCGCCACAACACCGCGGACGACGGGTACGTGGGCACCGCCCCGGCGAGGTCCTTCCCGGCCAACGGGTACGGGCTGTTCAATGTAGCGGGCAACGTCTGGGAGTGGACAGTGAGCCCATGGGCCCAGTCCCCGGGCCGATCCACGCCGGATGTGTGGACCATCCGCGGTGGTTCCTACCTGTGCCATGACTCCTACTGCAACAGGTACCGGTGGCCGCCCGGACGTTGAACGCCGGTGACTCCTCCTCCGGCAATACCGGCTTCCGAATCGCCGCCGACGCCCGCTGAGTGATCCAGCGCCACCGTGCCGAGATGCGACGCCGGATGTGCGACTGTGTGCGACTCCGTGCTTCTTCATCCGGCCCTGCCTACTGTGTGACCCACGACACCGCGCTGCAGGCCGATGTACCGCATGGACCAGTAAGGACGCTGATGCGACCCGATCGCGACACCACCACCCACTCCCGGTTCCGCTACGCGGCATTGGCCGCCGCCGTGGCGGTGGTCATCGGACTGGGGGCATCCACCCCGGCCGTGGCCGCCGTCCCCGAACTGACCAACCCCACGTTCGCCGATACCAACGGCGATGGCCACCCCGACGGGTGGGGCACCTGGAACCCTGCGGGCGCAGCCACCGTCGAGGCCGTGCCGGATGCCGGCCCCGAGGACGGGCCTGCTGTCTCGATCACCTCCGAGTCCGGGCCCGACGCCCGCCTGGCCCTGACGCAGCGGATCACGGTCACCCCCCAGACACCACGTGAACTGACCGTGACCGCCCAGGTCAAGGGTGAGGAACTCTCCGGGGGCTTCAGCATGCTGCGTGTGCAGGCCTTCGATGAAGACGGCGTCGCCGTCGTGCCCGCACGGCCCGGCCCCTACCTGACAGGCACCTTCGACTGGCGCACCTACGAGTCCCGCATCGAACTGCCCGCGGAAGCGGTGCAACTGGCCGTGGAACCGATGCTGGACCGCGCCAGCGGAACAATCTGGTTCGCCGACGTACGGATCGCCGAAACCGTCGACCAGGCGACCTTGACCGCCTCGGCCACGTCAGCCGGCCCGGTTCATCTGTTCTGGGAACTGACCGAGGACGACGACGATGCTCACGCGTATCGTGTCTACCGCACCGAGGGGAGCGAGGCGCCGGAGCCGTCCGAGGAAACCTTCGTGCGCGAAGCCCACGCCCTGACGACCGCGGACACTGGGGCCGAACCCGGCACCACCTACACCTACGTCGTCGTCGCCCACGCCGCCGATGGTTCCGTGATCACCACCACTCCCCCGGCCACCACCACGACGCCGGAGACGTTCGAGCGCGAGCAGGTCATCTCCACCCTGACCGCACTGGAGACCGAGGACGGTGCCAGGGTGGCCTGGTCCCTGCCCGATGATGCCTCAGCGGAGGGCCTCGCCTTGGCCACCGAGAACGGACGTGAGTCGGTGTCTGGCCAGCAGGGGGCCGTCGTGGTCGACGCCGCACCCGGCGAGCGGGTACGACTGCTCGCCGGCGACAGTGAGATCGCTACCGCCACGGTTGGTGCTGCCGAGCACCCAAGGTCGATCAGCGAGGACGCGATCGACCGAGTCCGCGCGCACCTGGACGCCGAGCAACCCACCGTCACCGGTGCATGGAACAACCTCATGACCCGCCTGGACGCTGGCGATGACGGCCCCTACAACCGCCCCGACGGCAGCGCAGGCCTCTACCGCGCCGGGACGCCGCGTTCGCCTACCTGGTCACCGGCGACGAGCAGTGGGCACAGGTCGCCTTCGACGCGGTGATGAGCGCAGCCGACTTCGTCGTCGCCCGCGATGTCAACATGGGCCTGGAACTGGGCCGGGCGAACTTGTCGTTGGCGCCGGTCTACGACTGGGCCTACAACGGATGGGACACCGACCAGCGCGCCCAGGTACGGAACCTCATGACCCGGTCGGTCGACCTACTCTCCACCTATCACCACGACGCCCTGTTCGACACAGAGAAGACCAGCAACTGGGTCGGGGTGACCCGCGCGCCCGAACTGCAGGTTCTCCTCGCCGCGCGCGGAGATGGCGACTTCGGGATGTATGACGACCGGATCGCCTATGTCACCGACCAGGTCGCACAGCACTTGGACCAGGGATACACCGACCACGGGTACACCCAGGAAGGCTGGGACTACCTGCACTACACCGGCCTGTACATGCTTCCCTCGATCTACTTCGCCCAGAGCGCCGGTCTCCAGGTGCTCGACGCGCACGTCGAGCGGCCGCAATGGTGGAACCTGGCGCTCCACGTTGCCTCCTCCCGCCCGGACGGCGATGTCGCCCAGTTCGGTGTCTCCGGTCCGAACGGGCAGGTGTCGGGGCTCTTCCCCCTGTTGTTCCCGCTCACGCCGGAGGGCGCGCTCCCCGGGCTGCGCCACACCTATGACCACGTCCAGGGAACCGAGCATCCCCGGCCGCAGTTCGACCACCTGCACTCGATGTGGACGATGCTGTACTACCCCACCGAGGTCAGCAGCGACCCGGCGCAGATCAGCGCGCCGGAGGCGTTCACAGCGATCCTGGACGATGAGCCGGGGTTCTACGCCTTCCGCTCCGGGTACGCCGACACCTCTGATGCGATCATCGCCACCTCCAACCGGAACACTCAGCACCGCGGCTGGTCGGCCGCGGAGACGTTCTCCCTGTCCTGGATGGGGCACGGGACCACCTGGGCGACACTCGGAGCCCGCGCGGCCACGGAACCGAACCTGTGGAGCAAGCCACTGGTGGACGGGGAGTTGGAACCGTACCGTAATCAGTACGAGACACTCACCGGTGACGGCGTCACGCTGGAGTCGGTCGGTTACGCCGATCAGGGTGGCGGATATCTGCACCTGGACGGATCCGGAAACTTCGGCGTCAACCTGGCCGAGCGGCAGCAGGTCGTGGATCTCGCGCCCGGGCACGACGCCGATGCGATCGTGGTCATACGGGACCGGTTCGCCGACGATCAGTCACGGACGTGGGATTGGCAGTTGCGCCCCGAGCAGGGCGTGCGAATCGAGACCGCAACCGATCCCGGCAGCGGATCACCCGACTTCACCTTCAACGACGACGAGGGAGCGGCGCTGAGCGGATTCGTCCTGGGTCCGGACGCTCCCGACATCGTGATCGATGATGGGACCCTACGGATCTCCACCGAAGGCGAGTCGGCCGACTTCCGGATCGTGCTGGCCACATCCGCCTCCGGACAGTTGAGCCTGACCGACGCCGACGACGGCACGGTGGTCCTGGACGGCAGGGTAATCGACTTCGACACCCTCGACACCGGTACGGCCCTGCCCACCGAGGACAGCGACGACGGCGCCACCAGTGCCCCGGGCGTGGGCGTCCTGGGGACCACCCAGGGACGAGCCCATGGCCTGCGGGACGGGTACTTCGATGTGTCCGTGAACATGTGGTGGGGCGAGAATGCGGGCACCTTCCGGTTGTACGAGAACGATGAACTGATCGCTACCGAATCCCTGGAGATGGACAGCCCGAACGCTCAGAACGCAGAGGTGAGGATCCAGGGCCGCCCGAACGGCGACTACATCTACACCGGTGAACTCGAGAACTCCGCCGGCACCACCGCCACCCGACCCGTGACCGTAACCGTGCGGGACGCCGAGCCAGGAGTTCCGCAACTCAGCCACGACAACTGGAGCCGCTCGCCCGCTTTCACGGTTGATCTGAATATGTGGTGGGGCACGAACGCCACGGAGTATGTCCTCTACGAGGACGATGCGGAGATCGCCCGGGGAGCACTGGAGGCCAACACACCACAGGCGCAGCAGGTTCAGATCGCGGTCACCGATCGCGATCCGGGTACTTACTCCTATCGAGCCGAACTGATCAACGAGTTCGGCTCTACCACCGGCCGAACGATCACGGTGCGGGTCGATTCCTGAGCACGCCGAGCGGCGCCTTGTGCGGCGCGGCACGGATCATTGAAGATGATCTGATGATCCCGGCGGAGCGTCGCAACCATATCCTGCGGGAACTCCGGCTACACCGTGCGGTCCGCGTCGGAGAGTTAGCCCAGAAGTTCGGTGTCGCGGCCATGACCATCCGCCGCGACTTGGAACTGCTGGAGGCCGACGCACACCTCCAACGGGTGCATGGCGGCGCAGTCCCCCTCCGCCCACCTCAGGGCAGGACGAGCCGCCAGGGCACACCACCACTGGCGACCGTGGGTTTGGTGGTCCCGTCCCGGAACTACTATTTCCCCGAGATCATCCGAGGAGCTCACGTCGCCGCCGGCGAGTCGGGGGTGCGTCTGATCCTGGCTATCTCCGGGTACTCCCGCGAGGTGGAGCAGCAGCAGATCAGGCGCCTGGCGGCCACCGGAGTCGATGCGTTGCTGGTCACGCCGGCGGACACCGTGGCGGCGGATCCATCCACGTACCGACTCCTCAGTTCCCTTCCTGTCCCGGTGATCATCGTGGAGCGATCGCTGGACCGTGCCGATCCGGGCATGCCCCTGAGTTCGGTCCGGAGCGACCAGCGGCACGGCGCTGAGCTCGCCGTCCGGGAACTGGTAGAGCGTCACCATGACCGGTTCCTGCTGGCCTGGCGGGCCAGCCCCACCGCCGAGGCGGTCCGCGCCGGGGTGCGCCGCGCGGTGCGGGCCCTGCGGCCGCGCGGGCATCTCGCTGAGGTACAGATCCTGCTGGCTGGCGCCGACCCGGCCAAGGCCCTGCTTCGAGCGGGCGAGGTTCTAGACGCCGCGGTGGACCTGAACATCGGTGCGCTCTTGATGTTGCCGGACGAAGCCGTCATAGCTCTGCTTGAAGTAGCGCAGGACCGCGGCATCCAGATCCCCCAGGACCTGGAGATCATCGCCTTCGACGATGAAGTCTCCGCGCTGGCGCCCGTTCCGGTCACCGCAGTCTCACCGCCCAAGTTCGCGGTCGGGCACACCGCGCTGACCTCCTGCCTCGCGCACCTGAACACGCCAACCCCTGCAGGTCCGCAGCGCACCGCGCTGCTACCCACCCTCAGGGAGCGAATGTCCACCCAGCCCCTGGCTCAGCCCCGTCCACGGACCGTCCACTAGGACCTCGGGGAGGGTGCCGTGACGACCGCGACGCTGCGCCTGTCCTTGCACGACGTCATCTACGAGGCCGCTGAGCACGTCAGGCCTGGCCTTGTCTGGCGAATGATCCGGAGCCAGGTTTCGTACTTGCACTTCACGCGGAGCGTCAACCCGCCCCCACTCCCCCGGGATGCGTACCCCCAACTGAGCTGTGACGATCGGAGGCATGACGCAGTCGAAGAACCAGAACGTCTTCGTCCTCGGCCTGGACGAGCCGAACCTCGAGGTCCTGCACGCCGTGCCCGGATCGGAGGACCTCACCTTCCACTACCTCCTCACCCCGGCGGAGTTGCAGGAGGGTCAGGTCAGCATCCCTGATCTGCTGGACCGTGCGGAGGCACAACTGGAGGCCTTCCCCGGCTCCGTCGATGCGATCGTGACCTACTGGGACTTCCCGGCCAGGATGATGGTGGCTCTTCCACTTTCAGCGTGGTGAGGGGTGTTCACGCCGCCTTTGGTGACGTCGTGTAGGCCATTATGCGGCAGCGGTAGTTGTCATGATTGCGATACCCGCGTCCGATGCGTTTGAAGGTCTTGGCGGTCAGGTTCGCCGCCTCGGTTCGGGCGTTGGTGGTGCGGGTGCGGCAGAAGGTGAGCAACTCCCGGCGCCACGCAGACAACGTCTTGAACAGCCGGCGCGGCTCGGGCAGGCGGGTGGCCCGCACCGCCTTCTCCAACTCCGACCAGGCCCGTTGGAACGCTGCGGTGTCGCGGGTGGCCATCAACTGGCGCACGTGTTCCTTGATGCCCCAGGCCACGGCCAGTTCGATGTCGGCCTCCAGGATCTCCTGGAGACGTTCTCGCTGGCGCACCGAGAGTCGGTCCCCGGCGCAGGTGAGCAACTTGCGATACCGCCAGGGCGGGTCGATCAACCGGCCCCGCCGGCCATGAACCTCCCAGGCCCGGCGTCGGCGCACGTCGGTGAGCATCTGGTTGGCCAGGCGGATCACGTGCCAGTGATCGACACTGATCTTCGCTTTCGGCAACACCTCGCGAACGGCGGAGCGGAACTCACTGGACATGTCGATGGCGACTGTCTCCACGCGTTTGCGCCACCACCGCGGCCGGGCCCGCAACCAGGACTTGACTGCGGCCGCCCGGGGGTCCGTCGACGACGTCGAGGATCGCGCCGGTGTCCAGGTCGGTGAATACGACCGACCACGGCTCTACTCGCACCGTGGCCCCGATGTCGGCGTCTCGGACATAGCGCACCTTGCGGAAGCGGTGCTCATCGATCCCCAGCCGGCGCACCAGGCGCGAATCGGCGTGCCCGTCTACATCCAAGGTCTGGGTGGCCAGGCGCATCACTGTGGTCCACGACAACCCATGCTCCCCGGCCACCCCCAAGACCGCCCGCGGCTCGGTGCGCAGCGCCCCGGCCACCGTCGCAGCCAAGCGCGTAGTCACCCTGGCCCGGGCCGGCAACTCCTCGGTGACCTCGGTGAACGTGCCCCGCGGGCAAACCTGCTCGGCGCACAGGTATCGGCGCTTGCGCACCCGCACCACCACCGGCTGCCCGCCGCAACTGACGTCTCTGACCTGCTGGACCGGGCGCGAATGCACCCGGTTCGACATCACCCCACACGAGGGACACCCGTCCTCGCCGGCAGTGGTTTCGATCAGCACCACCCGCTGCCCATCGGCACGCCGCGAGGCGGTGATCACCCGGTAACCGGGCAGGTTGAACAGAATCGACGCAGCATCGCGCCGGTGCGTATCGTGGCACACAGGCTCGTGGTCCCTTCTCCAACTGGATGCTTTGACAACACCCATGTTGGATCAGGGCCACGAGCCCCTACCTCAACGGCACACCACGCTCAAAGTTGAAGAGCCATGATGGTGCCGATCCTGTGCCACCGGCGCGGCCTGCCCACCGCCAGCCTGGACGCCGTCGTGCGCTTGGAGCACAAATACTGGAACCGCCTGATCCAGGCCCGGGTGATCGACGCCCTGCCGGCCTTCGGGCTTCTGGACCTGGAGGCCGAGCCACCGCACCTGCCCCAGGGGGTGGACTACCCGGCGTGGATCAAACCCGCCATGTCCGCCTCCTCCGAGGGTGCCTACCACGTCGAGGACGCCGACCAACTCGCCGAGGCGATCCCGAGCGCACGCGAGGACGTGGTGCGGATGGGTCGGCCCTTCGAGGACATCCTGGCGATGCTGGACCTCCCTGCGGAGATCGAACAGATCGGCGGCGCCGTCTACATGGCAGAGGAGGAGGCCACCGGACGGCAGATGACCGTCGAAGGCTTCATTCACAACCAGCAGGCCCACATCTACGGCCTGGTCGATTCCACCTCCTACCCCGGCAGCGCCAGTTTCCAGCGCTACACCTACCCCTCCAGCGAGCCCGACCGCGTCGTGGAGCAGGTCGCCGACGCCTCCCGCGAGGTGATCCAGGCCTCCGGTCTGGACAACTCCACCTTCAACATCGAGTTCTTCTGGGACCCCGGCACCAGCCGGCTTCGGCTGCTGGAGGTCAACGCCCGCCACTCCCAGGCGCACGCCACCTTGTTCGAAATGGTCGACGGCGTCCCGAACCACGCCGCGATGGTGGCCCTGGGGCTGGGCCGGCGTCCGCACATCCCGGATGACAAGGGCCCCTACCCGGTGGCCGCCAAGTGGTTCCTGCGTCACTTCGCCGACGGCGTCGTGCGCCGGGTGCCCACCGCGGAGCAGATCGCGCAGTTCGAGCAACGCGTGCCTGGAACGAAGGTGGACGTGGTCGTGACCGAGGGCAGCAGACTGTCCGATGGCTACTTCGAAGACAGTTACTCCTTCGCCCTCGCCGAGGTGATCACCGCCGGCACCGATGACGCGGATCTGCAGCGCAAGTACGACGAGTTCCTGCAGGCCCTGCCCTTCGAGATCGACGACGACGAGGAGGCCTGAGTGCGCACCGTCACCTCTCTGCCGCATCAGGTGAGCGAAACCGAGCACCTGTGGGTCCCGATGCGCGATGGCACCCGGCTGGCCGGCCGGTTGTGGCGGCCGGTCGCCTCCGACGATGAGCCGGTGCCCGGCGTGGTGGAGATCATCCCCTACCGCAAACGTGACCTGACCGCCCAACGCGACTCCATCCACCACCCCTACATGGCCGGGTACGGGTACGCCTGCTTGCGCGTCGACCTGCGCGGCTCCGGGGACTCCGAGGGCGTCCTGGAGGATGAGTACCTGGAGCAGGAGCTGCAGGACTGCGAGGACGTGCTGGCCTGGCTCGCCGACCAGCCCTGGTGCAGCGGGCGCACCGCGATGATGGGGATCTCCTGGGGCGGCTTCAACGCTCTGCAGGTGGCCGCCCGGCGCCCAGCCAGCCTGGGCGCGATCGTGACCGTGTGCTCCACCGACGACCGGTACACCGACGATGTGCACTACATGGGCGGGTGCCTGCTCACGGACAACCTGTCCTGGGCATCGACGATGTTCGCCTACAACTCCTGCCCGCCCGACCCCGCGATCGTGGGCGATCGTTGGCTGGACCTGTGGAAGCAGCGCCTGGAGGGCAGTGGCCTGTGGCTGGAGTCCTGGCTGGAACATCAGCGCCGGGATGAGTACTGGCGGCACGGTTCGGTGATCGAGGACTACTCCGCCATCGAGGTGCCGGTCTTCGCCGTCAGCGGCTGGGCCGACGGGTACTCCAATGCCGTGTTCCGGTTGCTCGAAGGCCTGCAGGTGCCCTCCCGCGGGCTGATCGGGCCGTGGAGCCACAAGTACCCGCACCTGGGCCAGCCCGGCCCGGCGATCGGGTTCCTGCAGGAGGTGGTGGGCTTCTGGGACCACTGGTTGAAGGGCGAGCGTGACAACGGCGCGATGGACGGTCCGCAACTGACCATCTGGATGCAGGACGCCGCTCCCCCGGCCACCACCTACGACGACCGTCCGGGGCGCTGGGTGGGTGAGCCGACCTGGCCCAGCCAGCGCCTCACCGAGCGCGTCTACCCGCTGGAGCTGTACAAGATCCTGGACCCGGAGCAAGCCGGCTCCAGCCAGATCAGCACGCAGACCTCCACGGTGAAGTCCCCGCTGTCTGTGGGCCAGTTCGCCGGTAAGTGGTGCTCCTACAACGCCCCACCGGACATGCCCTATGACCAACGGGAGGAGGACGGCGGGTCCCTGGTGTTCAACGGGGAGGAGTTGACCGAGACCCTGGAGGTGCTCGGGGCCCCGGTGGCTGAACTGGACGTGTCGGTGGATCAGCCGGTGGCCCAGGTGGTGGTGCGCCTGTCCGACGTCGCACCGGACGGTGCGGCGACCCGGGTGACGTACGGCGTACGCAACCTGACCCATCACAGCGGCTCAGACTCGCCGTCAGCCCTCACTCCCGGGGAACGCCTGAAGGTGCGGGTGCCGCTGAACGGGATCGCGCAGTCCTTCCCACCCGGGCACCGGCTGCGCCTGGCTGTGTCCACGTCGTACTGGCCGGTGGTGTGGCCACCACCGGAGCCGGTTCAGATGACGGTGCATCCGGCTACCAGTTCCCTGGTGCTCCCGGTTCGACCCCTCGGGGTGGACGACGGCGAGGACGCGCCCACGTTCGCTGAACCCGAGGGTGCCCCGCCGCTGGAGGTGACGCAGATCGAACCCGGTGAGCAGGACTGGCGGGTGAGCCGGAACATGGTGGACCTGACCGGTGCGCTGGAGGTGGTGAAGGATCTGGGGGTGGTGCGCTTCGACGACATCGATCTGAACGTGCACCGCAATGCCAACGAGCGCTATACCTTCACCTCCGGTGACTTCAACTCCGTGCGCGGCCAGACCCTGTGGCAGATGGGCTTCTCCCGTGGCGATTGGGAAGCGCGCACCACCACCCGCACAGTGCTGACGTGCTCACCGACACACTTCCACCTGTACGCGGAGTTGGACGCCTGGCACGGGCCCGAACGCGTGCACTCGGCGACGTGGAGCCGGCAGATTCCGCGCGACCACGTGTAGCGGGAATCCTCAGCCGGCCGCCGGGGCAGCAAGCAGGTCCGCCAACGGCTCCGGATCCGGGGCACCGGGGTCGGGTCCCGAGTCGGCGAAGACGGTGACCTCCGTTCCCGTCCGGCGGTAGCGATCGCTGAGGCGCTCGAGCCGGATGGCATTCTTCGCCCGCAGCAGGACCGTCAGTCGCCGAAGGCCTCCTGCACCGCCTCGACGAAGGCCGCCATCGAGGGGTACTCGGCCTGGTAGTCCCATCCCCCGGCGAGTTCGGGTGTGGCCCCCCAGCCGGGTCGATCGTGGCGGCGGTTGATCCACACCGAGTCCAGCCCGTGCCGCTTGGCGGGCACGTGGTCGTGGAACAGGCTCTGCGCCACGTGCAGCAGTCGGTTGCGCTCGATGCCCAGGTCCCCAAGCGTGGTCTCGAGCGCCTCGAAGTGCGGATCGGCCGGCTTGTAGGCACCCACATCCTCGGCGGTGATGACCGCGGCGAAGTCACCGCGCAACTGCTCGTTGCTGCCGGTGAATCCGTCCCGGTGCACGTTGGAGAGGATGATCAACTCATACCGCTGGGCCAGGTCCGCGAGCGCCTGCGCGGAGTCCTCGAACGCCGGCCACTGCGGCACCGAGTTCCCCAGCCGGTTGGCCCATCCCTGGGAGACGGTGCGGTTCAGGTCCACACCGGTGCGCCGGAACGCCTCGGCCAGCACCCGCGGGTACCGCCACCCGGGCTCCTCGCGCGCAACGGCCGCCTCGTTCGCGGCGTAGGAGACCAGCAACTCCTCTTCGTTCAGCGCCAGTCCCTGGGTAGCGGCCCACGGGGTCAGCACATCGGCGATCCCCGCCTCCCAGTCGATCAGGGTGCCATAGACATCGAAACTCAGTGCGCGGTAGTGGGTCAGGTTCACATCTCTCCCTCGGTTGCACCGCGCCGGGGTGCCGGCTGGGCATCCTCCGGCCCGATCTCGGGTTCGGTGCGGTTCGGCACCAGCAGGCTGATCACCACCAGCGACACCAGCGCCACCGGCAGCGACACGATCACCGCGTTGACATCATAGGGCTGGCCCATCTGCTCCCACACGATCGTGACCACCACCCCGAGCAGCATCGAGGTCAGCGCTCCGGCTGTGGAGGCACGCTTCCAGAAGAAGATCGCCAGCACCGGCGGCGCGATCGCCACCCCATAGACGGTGTAGGAGTACATCTGCAGCTCCAGCACCGTGGGGAAGTACCGGCCCAGGATGTAGGCCAGGATGCCGATGCCCAGCACCGCCAGGCGGTGGGTGCGCAGCCGCTGTTGGCCATCCAGTTCCTTACCGAACAGGCGCTGGATCGCGTCATAGACCACGTTGCCGGCGCCGGAGAGCAGGAACGAGGAGCCGGTGGTGATGATGAACGCCAGCGCCCCGGCCAGCAGCAGTCCACCGATCAGGGCCGGCAGCACTCCCTCGGAGGCCAGTGACAGCACCGCGGTATCCGGGACGATGTCGGGGAACAGCACGATCGCGGCCGACCCGAGCAGGGCCACCGGCACGGTGACCAGGAAGGAGGAGAAGAAGAAGCCGGCCGCGCTGGAGCGGGCCTCGTTCTCGTTCTTCGCGGCCCCGAACCGCTGGTACATGTTTTGGTCGGCCAGGATGAGCAGGAACAAAGGCAGGAAGAAGCCCAGCAACTGGAGAGCGCTCACCCCGCCGGAGAACGTGTTGTGCGTCTCCGGCATCTGCGACCAGTAGTCGCCCCAGCCGCCCAGTTCACCGCCGAAGATGATCGGCAGCGCGACCATCAGGCTGATCACGATCACCAGCGCGGACAGGAAGTCACTCCAGGCCACCGATTTCAACCCGCCCGCGAAGGCCAGGAAGGTCACCAGCACCGCTACGACGATCGCGCCCTGCGCGGCGCTCAGCGGGGTGATCACGCTGATGATGTACCCGCCGCCGGTGAACTGGTAGGCGGTGATGCCGATGTAGGCCAGCAGCGTGATCAGCGCGGCGATCAGCCGGACCGAGGGCCCGTACCGCTTCTCCAGCATCTCCGGCACGGTGTAGGTGCTCAACCGGCGGATCCGCCTGGCCAGGAAGTACAGCACGACGATCCCGATCGGGGTGCCGGCCAGGAAGAAGATCGAGGCGAGCGGTCCGTACTCATAGGCGAAGGAGGCACCGCCGATGATGGTGCCCGACCCCACCCAGGTGGCCAGCAGCGTGCCCACCATCACCGGACGCGGCAGCGAACGGCCGGCGAACATGTAGTCATCGCCGGTGGCCATCACCTTCTTGCGGGAGAACCACGCGCCCACGCCCACCATGAGCGCCAGGTACAGGATCAGGATGACGATGTGCACGGTCTGCATCGGGAGCACCTTTGCTGATCGGGAGGGTCGCGCTGGGGCGCGGCCCCTCCATGAAACCCCCGATCCCACCGGAGCGCAATAGATGTTGCGGCCGCATGTCCGGCCCTTCCCCGGCGGCTGGGCCGGGCCTAGCGCACCACCGGCGGGAACAGGTCGAAGTGCTCCCACAGGCCCTCGATGCGGTCACTGGCCAGCGCCGCACCCTCCGGATCCAACGCCACCAGCGCGGCGACGATCGCTTGCACCACCGTGATCGCCGCCACCAGCGAGGGGAACATGCTGGCCCCCTCGCTGGGCACCAGGAGGGTCTCGGTGGCACGCTCGGCGAACTCCGGGCGCACGTGATCGGCCACCACCACCACCGCGGCCCCGGCCTCGGCGGCGATCGTCGCGGCGTTGAGCACCTCCCGCGGGCTGCGCCACAGGTGGAAGACCACCAGCACATCGCCCGGGCGCAGCAGCGTGGCGGCGTTGACCAGGGCCGTCCCGCCCACCTGGTGCAGACGTACGTCGTGGCCGATCGTCTGGGCCAGGTGCGCCAGTTGCAGTCCCGGGGCGGCGAAACTTCCCGATCCCAGCACCAGGGTGACCCGGGCGTCGGCAATCAACCGGGCTACCCGGATGACCTGGTCCTGATCGATCAGCGTGGACAGTCCCTGGAGGTTGGCCAGTTCCCGCAGCACGGTGGCCCGGGCCGGACCGGCGGGGGTGGGGTCGTGCTCGGAGAGCACTTGCGCGGCGGAGAGCCCGGAGAGGAAGCGCGAACGTACTTCCGCCCGCAGCGCCGGCCAGCCGGAGAACTCCAACAACTGCGCGGTGCGCACCACGGTGGCCACGTTGACCCCTGCCAGCCGCGCAGCCGCCGCGGTGCTGGCATAGGACATCTCCCGCTGCTTCGTGGCCAGCAACGCCAGCACCTTCGCCGCGGCGTGCCCGGGCCGGCGCCCCGCCAGGCGGTCGCGCACCCATGCCGGCCACGCTGCACCCTCGGTCATGGCGTCCAGTATGCCGCGCGCCTGCAACAGATGTTGCTCCCTGGTGGTCCCATTGCGAAGATGAGGACGCAGACCCGGCCGGTCGCACCACCGCGCCGCCGGCACCGGCCCGCACCGACGCGAAGGAGATCGTGATGACCGAGGCAACTCTGTGGATCCGTGGGGGCAGTGTGTGCGATGTGGAGGCCGGCACCTCCAGCCCGGCCGACGTGCTCATCACCGACGGGACGATCACCGGCGTCGGCAGCGACGTCAAGGCGCCGGAGGGCGCCGAGCAGATCGATGCCACCGGGAAATTCGTGGTGCCCGGTTTGATCGACTCGCACGTGCACGTCAGCGCCGGGACCGCGAACCTGGGCGCCCAGGCCGAGGACTCCCCGTTCTACGTCGCCGCCCAGACCTCCCGCATCCTCGGTTCGATGCTGCGCCGCGGATTCACCACGGTACGTGATGTGGGCGGAGCCGACTTCGGCATCGCCGCGGCCGTGGCGCAGGGACTGTGGGAGGGGCCTCGGGTGTTCTTCGGAGGCAAGGCGCTGTCCCCCACCGGTGGGCACGCCGACATGCGCGGCCCCGGGCGGCAGGTTCTGGACAACCACACCTGCTGCCCCAATATCGGGCACGTGTGCGATGGGGTGCCCGAGGTGCGCCGGGCCGCCCGGCACCAGCTGCGCACCGGGGCCGACCACGTCAAGGTGATGCTCTCCGGCGGGGTGGCCTCGCCCACCGACCGGATCGACTCCCTGCAGTTCTCCGCCGATGAGATCCGCGCCGTGGTGGAGGAGGCCGGCAACGCCGGGCGTTACGTGACCGGGCACGCCTATACCGCCGCCGCGGTGAACCGGGGCCTGGAACTGGGGGTGCGGTGCATCGAGCACGGCAACCTCATCGATGAGAGTTCGGTGGACCTGTTCAACTCCACCGGCTCCTTCCTGGTGCCCACGCTGGTGACCTACTCCTACCTCAAGAGCGAGGGGGCCGAGGCCGGGCTGCCGCCGGAGAGCCAGGCCAAGGTGTCGATCGTGCTCGACGCCGGCCTGGAGGCCCTGGACCTGGCGAACTCCGGTGGGGTGAAGATCGCCTTCGGCACCGACCTGCTCGGCGCGATGCACCCGCACCAGAGCGAGGAGTTCACCATCCGCGCTCAGGTGCAGACCCCCACGGAGGTGCTGCGCTCAGCCACCCTCACCGGCGCCGAACTGATCGGCGCCGAGGGCAGACTCGGCGTGATCGCACCCGGCGCCCACGGCGACGTGCTCGTCGCCGACGCCGATCCGCTCACCGACGCCGCGGTGCTGGCCGACCCGCATGCGCACCTGTCCGCCGTCATCAAGGCCGGGCGCATCGTGCCCGCGGCCACGAGTCCCTCGGGGTTCTGAGGATGGCGCTCATCCTGCCCGGGGCCACCTACTGGGACGGGGAGTCCTCCGGCATGCGCAGCGCCGACATCGTCTGCTCCGCCGGGGTGATCACCGAACTCGCCACACCGGGCAGCACCCACGCCGGAGCGGACGATGAGGTCCTGGAGGTGCCTGACGCCGTCGTCCTTCCCGGGTTGGTGGACGGGCACGTGCACCTGGTCTGGGACTCCTCCCAGGACCCGGCCGCCCAGGTAGCGGCCGACGGCGAACAGGTCACCGCGATCCGGGCCGTCACCCACGCCAGGGCGCACCTGGGGGCCGGGGTGACCACGGTGGCGGACCTGGGCAGCAACTGGGACGTGTCGTTGGCGGTGGCCCAGGCGGTCCGCGAGGGTCACGTGACCGGGCCGCAGGTGGTGGCCACCGGCCGCACCGTGGTGATGACCGGTGGGCACGACCCGTTCTGGGGCAACTTCTGCGACGGGCCGGACGGCGTGGTGCGCGGCGTGCGCGAGCAGATCTTCGCCGGTGCCCGGATCATCAAGACCTGCGCCACCGGCGGGGTGTACGGACGCGCGGTCGGTGAGGAGGTCGGCGCCTCGGAGTACACCCGGACCGAACTCGCCGCCCTGGCCGGTGAGGCACACCGCCGCGGGGTCCGGGCCACCGCGCACGCGCTGGGCACCGAGGGGATCCGCAACGCGGTGCTGGCGGGTATCGATGTGATCCAGCACGGGGTCTTCCTGACCGAGGACGTGGTGGCCGCGATGGTCGAACGCGGCACCGTCCTGTCCCCGACGCTCGCGGTGTACCGGACCATCGCCGGCGGCAGCGCGCCGGAGTACGCGGTGGCCAAGGCCGCCGCGGTGGTACGCGCCCATCGCGAGAGCGTCCGGATGGCGATCGGGGCCGGGGTACCGGTGATCGCGGGCACCGACTCGGGCTCACCGGGTATGCCGCACCCGGCCCTGGACCGGGAACTGGCCGCGCTGGGCGATGTGGGGCTGGCACCGGTGGAGGTACTCAAGGCCGCGACCTCCCGCGCCGGCGATGCCCTCGGGGTGGATGCCGGCCGGATCCGGGTCGGCTCGCCCGCGGATCTGGTCGTGACGACCGGGGACCCGCTCACCGACCCCGTCTCCGCGACCCGCCCGCGGCACGTGGTGCTGGGCGGGCGGGTGCTCGGCGGCGCTGCGCCCGATGGTCCCGGACCCGGTCGCGCCGAGGCCGGCAGGGTGCCCCGGTAACGGTTGCGCTTCGTAACGCGCCGCCGGACTCAGGATGCGCCGCGGGCGGCCTTGCCCACCGGCCACCAGACGAAGGCGGTCATGGCCAGGGCACTCATCGCCAGGAGCACGAAGCCCATCGTGTAGGCCCCGGTGAGGCCGTGTACGGCGCCCATCACCAGCGGTGGGAAGAAGCCACCGAGACCGCCCGCGGCGCCCACCACGCCGGTGACCGAGCCGACCTGCCCGGGTCGGGGTCATTCGCGAGACCAGTGCGAAGCAGGCACCCGCGGCCCCGCCCAGTGTCGCCGCCAGCCCCAGGAAGGCGACGGTCCCGACCGGGAGCAGCTCCAGTCGCATCGCCGCCAGCGCCGCCATCGCGGTGGCGATCCCGAAACACCAGGTCAGCACGGTGACCGGGTGGAACTTGTCCGAGAGCCAACCGCCGGTCGGGCGCGCGACCACCGCGAGCACGATGAAGCCGGCGGTGCGCAGCGCCGCATCACCGGTCTCGAGGCCGTAGTCGTTAACCAGGTAGGTGGGCAGGTAGACGCTGAAGGCGACGAACCCACCGAAGCCGAGTGCGTAGATGAGTGAGAGCTGCAACGTGACGGGCAACTTGAGGGTGTTCCAGGTGCGAGCGAGCATCGACCCGGACGCCGGCACCCGTCCCGGCGCGTCACGCAGCAGCAGCCAGGCCAGCACCGCATAGATCAGCAGCACCGCGGAGACGAGCACGAACGGAGCCTCGGGCCCGAACGCTTCGCGCAACGCCACGGTGGTGAAGGCCGCTACCGCGGTGCCGGCGGTGCCCATGCCGAAGATGCCCAGCGCCAGGCCCCGGCGGGAGGGCGGGTACCAGGAGTTCACCAACGGGATCCCGATGGCGAAGGATGTGCCGCCGATACCGAGGAAGAAGCCGCCGATCACCAGGGTGGTGAAACTCCTGGCGCCCAATCCCACGTACAGGGTCGGCAGGATCGCGAGCAGGCTCACCAGGGGGAACATCACCCGCGCGCCGAGCCGATCACTCAGCGCGCCCACCGGGATGCGCCCGAGCGAACCGACGACGACCGGAACGGCCACCGCCACCGCGACCTGGAACCCGGTCAGCCCGAGTTCGTCACCATAGGTGTTGCCCAGTGGGCCCAGCAGCGCCCAGGACCAGAAATTGATCAGGAATCCCACCGTGGCCAGCACCAGCATCCGGGCGGCCAGGCCTCCGCCGGTCGCTGCGGGCGCAGGCGGCTGCGGGGCGCTTGGGTCGTCAGCCGATCCCGTTTGCCGCGTCGTCCTCGCCACAATCGCTCCCCTGCGTGTACGTGGACTCGATTATGGCCTCTCGCGGCCACCGGCGCAGGACCAATGCGGCACGGATCCGCCCTGTTGCCGTCCGCGTCCGGCCCGGCGCCCCTTATTCGGACCGGCGAGCGGTGGCCAGGAACACCGAGTACCGCGTCCCGTCCCGGTGGATCCGGGTGGCGTCCTGCATCCGGACGTCGGCGAATCCGGCGCTGGTGAGCCGGCCGGTGAGTTCACCGCGGTCGAAGCCGTGGTGGCCGTCGAAGTCGTGGTCATGGAAGGACCCGTCCTCGGCGTCCAGGTCCGCGACGGCCAGGTAGCCACCGGGCACGAGCAACTGGGCGAAGCCGGTCAGGACCGAGTCCAAGTCCCGCACATGGTGCAGCACCAGGGATGTGACGATCAGATCGAAGCTCTCGGCGGGAACCGGTCGTGCCTGCAGGTCCAGGTCCCAGACCCGGGCGTTCATCAGGGCACCGGAGGCGATCTTGGCCTGCATCACCGCGCGCATCCCGGCGGAGTTGTCGGCCAGGGTGAGCGGGCCGACCGAGCCGGCGAGACCCTGGCTGACCAGCCCGGTGCCCGCACCGTACTCAAGCAGCCGCATGCTGCGGTTCAGCGGGACCGCCGCACGGATCGCACCGGCCACCTCGCCCGCCTGAGTGAGTTTGTCCGGGTCGGCATCCCAGGTGGCGGCTTTGACGTCGAACCTCTCGGTGCTCATGGCACTACTCTGGCACGCCTTCACCCGACCCCCGGCACCCTTCCAAGCCCGCGCGATGCACCACCTGAGGCGGATTGGATAGGAGACCGGTGAAATGGTACAGTCCATTGCTGTCCGATAGGCACACCAAAACGCAGTGCCAACGAGGGCAAGGCAAGACCATTCGTCTGCCAAGTGCCGGTCAGGACCTCGCAGCGATCGCCCCATGACGGAGAGCGACCGAGAGGCTGGACTGGACTTTGCCTGCTGCGCCGCCGCGACGACTACCGTCGAGCCGCTGCACGCCTGCGTGCCGATCGAGCGAATCCGACAGCAGAACACTTTCACAAGGAGGCACCGCTTTGGGCGATCCAGAACTTGTCCAGTTCGGGGCGATCACCGTCATCGTGCTGATCATCCTCTTCTACGGAGGCACCTTCTTCGTCTCCACCCGAATCGCCAAGAAGCGCGAGAACGCCGACGGGTACATGACCGCCGGGAACAAGATCGGGTTCGGCATCTCCGCCGCCTCGATGACGGCCACCTGGATCTGGGCCTCCTCGATGTACGCATCGGCGACCTCGGGGTACACCTACGGGATCTCCGGTCCGATCCACTACGGGCTGTGGGGTGCGCTGATGATCCTGTTCATCTACCCCTTCGGCAAGCGGATCCGCCAGGTGGCGCCCCGGGCGCACACCCTGGCCGAGGTGATGTTCGCCCGCCACGGGCGCTCCAGCCAGTTGATGCTGGCCGGTTCCAACGTGGTGGGGAGCGTGATCTCGCTGATGTCGAACTTCATCGCCGGCGGTGCGCTGGTGGCACTGCTGTCGCCGTTCACGTTCCTCCAGGGCGTCTTCGCCGTGGCAGGTGGCGTGCTCCTCTATACCCTCTGGTCGGGATTCCGGGCCTCGGTGCTCACCGACTTCATGCAGGTGATGGCCATGCTGGGCGCTGTCGCCGTGATAGTGCCGGCGATCTTCTTCGCCGCCGACTTCCCCACCGCCTTCACCGCCGGCGCGGACAACCTCACCGCCCAGCAGTCCAGTTTCTTCTCCTCCGAGGCCTTCCTGCGCCAGGGGGCGCCCTACATCGCGGCCGTCCTTGCCTATGCGATCGGGAACCAGACCATCGCCCAGCGCCTGTTCGCGGTGCGCCAGGACCTGATCAAGAAGACCTTCATCACCGCCACCGTGGGCTACGGAGCGATGGTGATCGGGGTGGGCATGCTCGGGGTGCTGGCGCTCTACCTGGGGCTGGAGCCGATGGGCGGGGATCCGAACAACCTGATACCCCAGATGGCCGCCTCCTACCTGCCAGCGGCCCTGCTGGTGTTGTTCTTCGTCATGGTGATCGGGGCGCTGTCCTCCACCGCCGACTCGGACCTGTCCGCGCTCAGCTCGATCGTGATGGCCGACATCTACGGGCAGAACGTGGCCGGCAAGGAGCGGGCGAACCCGAAGGTCATGATCATGGCGGGCCGGCTCACGATGATCCTGGCTACCGCGATCGCGGTGACGCTGGCCAGTTTCCAGATGAACATCCTGGACCTGCTGGTCTTCGTGGGCGCACTGTGGGGCGCACTGGTGTTCCCCGTGATCGCCAGTTTCTACTGGGAGAAGGTCACCAACCGGGCCTTCACCACCGCCGTGATCACCGCACTGGCGGTGTTCATCCCGGTGCGCTTCGGCTGGGTCCCGATGACCGGGTTGACCGGCCTGATCAGCGACGTGCTCGCCGTCATCGGTGTCGGAGTGGTGCTGGGCCTGATGGCCTTCGGGTTCTTCGGAGCCCGGGTCGCCAAGATCGTCGGCGCCGCGGCCACCCTGATCACCGCCCCGTTCGCGATCGGCTTCCTGCACGATTACGCCACGCTGAGCGCCTCCCTGATCGCCTACGCCGTGTCCACGATCGTGTGTGCGGCGATGTCCTGGCGCAGCAAGCAGCGCTTCGACTTCTCCGTGATCAAGCACCGCGTGGGGGACTTCGACCCCAGCGACGACGACGCACTCCCCTCTCCCGGAACGCCGGCTCGGGCCGGGCTCACCCCGGACGTCGCCGCCCTGCCCCATCCCGATGACGATCCCGACCAGCAGCCGGCCCCGGCCGGTGCCCGCTGAGACGGAAGGAGCAACCGATATGCCTGTGTGGTTACTGACCGCCTACGTCCTGACCTGGCCGGTACTGGTGGCCGGGGTGATGCTCGTGATCTTCCGGGCCTTCATCCGCGAGTGGCTGCAGGCCCGACGGGAGGGCCGCGGCATCATCTGACAGCATCCGCCGGATGGGCCGGACAACCGAAATACCGACGGTAAGTTCCACCCAGCCACCCAGCCACCCAGCCACCCAGCCACCGGTGAATCCTTCCAAGTCAGCATTGATCGAGGCTAACCCCAACCACAGCCGAACAATCGCGGCTTCGCGGGCCGTCCGATCCTGAACCTGCGCGAGAGAAACCGGGGGCGCTGGGGTTACTGCCCGTCGACCATCTGGGGCAGGCCGAGCGGGTTGGCGTCCTGCAACTCGGCCGGCAGCAGGTGCTGGGGCAGGTTCTGGTAGGCCACCGGGCGCAGGAACCGGTTGATCGCCGCGGTCCCCACCGAGGTGGTACCGACCGCGGTGGTGGCCGGGTAGGGGCCACCGTGCTGCTGGGCGTAGGTCACCGACACCCCGGTGGGCCACTGGTTCCAGATCACCCGGCCGGCGATCTCGGTCAGCACCGCCAACAGCGGCTGCACGGGGCAGTCGTCCTGCCCGAACACCCCGGCGGTGAGCTGGCCGCCGTAGGTGCGCGCCACCTGCACCGCCTGATCCAGGTTCTCGTACTCCACGACCAACGCGGTGGGACCGAAGCACTCGGCCTGCAGCGCGTCGGGGTCGGCCAGCATCGCATCGGCGGTGGTGCGCAGCAGGGTGGGAACCTGGCCCTCCGGCCCGTCCTGGCCCTGTGCCAGCACCTCGACCTGCGGGTGCCCGCTCAGTTCGCTCAGCGACTCCGCGTGGCCCTTGCCGATCCCCTCGTTCAGGAAGTCGTGCACCGCCGGAAGCGTGGCCGTCTGGAGTTTCTCCACCAGGCCCGAGCCCACCGGAACGAACAGGGTGCCCGGCTTGGTGCAGAACTGGCCGGTGCCCATGGTGAAGGAGCCGATGAAGCCCTCGGCGATCTCATCGGCCCGCTCGGCCGCGGCGGCCTCGGTGACGAAGACGGGGTTGTTGCTGCCCAGCTCGCCGTAGAACGGGATCGGCTCGGGACGGGCGTTGGCCAGGTCGAACAGGGCGCGCCCGCCGGGGATGGACCCGGTGAACCCGGCGGCCTTGATGCGGCGGTCCTGGACCGCCGCGGTGCCCGCCTCGCGCCCGTACACCACGGCGAAGACACCGTCCGGCGCGCCCGCGCGGCGCAGCGCCTCGGTGACGACGTCGCCGGTCATGCGGGACAGTTCGGGGTGGCCGGAGTGGGCCTTGACCACCACCGGATTACCGGCGGCCAGGGCCGAGGCGGTGTCGCCACCGGCCACGGAGAAGGCGAACGGGAAGTTCGAGGCGGAGAACACCAGCACCGGCCCGATCGGACGCAGGTACCGGCGCAGGTCCGGGCGCGGGGCGCCCATCGGCCAGTCGGCGTCGGCGTGGTCGATGCGCACGTCCAGGTGCCGGCCGTCGCGCACCACCTCGGCAAACAGCCGCAACTGGAAGGCGGTCCGCTTCAACTCCCCCTGCAGGCGGCCCTCGGCGAGGTTGGTCTCACGCATGCCCACCGGGATCAGTTCGGATCCGGCGCCCTCCAGGGCGTCGGCCACGCCTTCCAGGGCACCGGCACGGTCCTCGGCGCTCATGGCCGACCACGCCGGTGCAGCCACGGCAGCAGCCTGCAGCACTCGGTCGAGTTGGGCGTGATCGGTGGTGCTTCGGTAGTTGGCGACTGGTGCTGTCATCTCTGCTCCTTCGTTGCATTCGAGTGCGGGTCGGATCCGCGGCGCTCCCGAGCGGGCGGCGCAGCGGTGGAATCGGCCATCGTGGTGAACGTGACGGGCATGGCGACCGGGCGGCGCGCGGTGGAGATCAGGGCGTCATGAGCGGGGGGCCTAGCGCGAGTATCCGCCGTTGCGGCGCCCGCAGCAAGGTGAGGGCCGCCCCCGTTCGCTGCCGGCGCACCCTCGCCGTGCTTCCCGGTACCCCTGCCGGCGGCCTCAGGCGCCCGGCTTCCGCATACCGCGGCGAGCGCGCACATCCGCCCCTGGCACCAGCCCCATGCCGATGCGGGTGGTGCCCTTCAGCCCGCGTGGTTCGGCGGCTCCCAACTGGTCACCGGCCTCACGGGCCCGGCTCCACGGCACCTCCTCGCAGCGGCACACGATGGTGTCCGCCTGCAACCAGTCGGTCCAGGCCGGCGGCAGCGGGTGCGCGCGATGCATCGCCCGGGCGAAGGCGCGGTGCTGCCGGCGCACCAGCCGGTCCGTGCGCGAGGTGCCAATCACGGTGCCGTGGGCCAGGGACGCCGCCGACGCTCCGGCGATCCGCCCCTCGGCAACGGCCGCGGCCGCGCCGGCCACGCCGGTGATCTCCCCGGCCAGGAACAGTCCCGGGACCGAACTGCGCTGGTCCTCCTCGACCGTTCCGACCAGGGAACCGTCCAGGTCCACCCGGGTGCGGGCGCCCAGTTGCAGCAGCAACTCGGCCTGCGGGGTGAAGCCCCAGCCGAGACCGACGACGTCGATCCCCCCGATCCGCCGGGAACTGCCCGGGCGGATGCTGCCGCGGGAGTCCACCTTGGCAATGGTGACGGCCTCAACCCGGTGCTGACCGTGGACACCGATGATGGCGGTGCGGGTGCGGTAGGGCACCCGGTGGCGGGCCAGGAGGGCGGCGTAGGCCACACCCTCCTTCAGTTTCGATGGCACCGCCAGGCCGGTGACGCCGCGCGGGAACCAGCCACGCAGGGCCGCTGCCTCGGCGACCCCGCGCACCTGTGCCCCGGCTTGCAGCACCGAGGCCGCCGCGGAGAGCAGGAACGGACCGGTGCCCCCGAGGAAGACGCGCGCGCCGGGTGCCACCCCCTGGGTCTTGATGAAGGCCTGCACTCCCCCGGCCGCCATCACCCCGGGCAGCGTCCACCCGGGGACCGGCACCTGCTTGTCATAGGCGCCCGGGCACAGGATGAGCGTGCGTGCCCGGACGTGACCGGTTTCCGTGGCGGGCGCGGTTTCGGGGACGGCCGCGGTGCTGATGAGGTACCCCGGTGCGACCATCCCGGCGCCGCCGTCGGTGCGGGTGATGGACCACACCTGGGTGCCGGGACGGTAGATCACCTGCCCCGCATCGATCGCCGCGCGCACGTTGGTGGCCAGGCCGGTGTAGGTGCGCCAGCCGTGGTGCCAGCGCGAGGGGTCGCCCGTCTCGGTCGCCTCGTCGGCGTGGCGCCAGTACTGCCCGCCGAACTGGCGGGCAGCGTCGATCAACAGCACCCGCGCACCGGACCGGGCCGCGGCATCGGCCGCGGCCAGCCCGGCCGGGCCGGCACCGACGACGGCGACGTCGGCAGCGTAGGAACCGTCGCCGGTCTGAACGCTCATGGCTGCCCGCTCCCCTGGTCGTCGCTCTCCTCGCGAGGTGCGGCCCCGTCGTCGTCGGCTGTGCCGGTCCGGACCACCATGCCCTCGGCCGCCTGCACCAGGCAGGCGCGCATCGACGGGCGCCCATCGATGCTGACCAGGCAGTCGAAGCAGACCCCGATGCCGCAGAACAGCCCGCGCGGTTGCCCGGCGAAGCGGGTGCGCCGCCAGGCCATCCGGTCGGTCTCGGCCATCAGGACCGCCGCCACCGTGCGGCCCGGTGGCACCTGCACCGCCTGCCCGTCCACGGTGATGGTGAGGTCGCGATCCGGGCTCATCAGGAGGCCTCCTGGTGGTGGGCGTCCGCGGCGGCGCCGAAGCGGTGCGGAGCGAACGGCGCCAGGTCCAACTCGGGGCGGGCGGTGAGGGACTGGGCGATGAGTTTGCCGGTACCCACCGAGAGTCCGATCCCGGCGCCCTCGTGCCCGCACGCGTGCCACAGCCCCTCGGCACGCTGATCCGGGCCGATGACGGGTACGTGATCGGGGCTGTAGGGACGGAATCCGAAGTAGTGGCGCAGGATGCGCACCTCGGCCAGGAAGGGGAACAGAGCCAGCGCGTTCGCCGCGATCAGTTCCAGTGCCGCGGGGTTGGGCCGCTCGTCGAACCCGACCCGCTCGCGGGAGGACCCCACCAGGATGGTGCCCGAGGGCGTGCCCTCCACCACCGGCGAGGCCTGCAGCCCGCTGTCCGAACTACCCACGTTGTCGATGTACTCGGCTGCGTAGACCTTGTGGAAGACCCGCGGCGGCAGTGGTTCGGTGACCAGCACATAGCCCCGCCGCGGTGCCACCGGTACGTGCACCCCGGCCAACTGCGCCACCTGTGCCGACCACGGCCCGGCGGCATTGACCACCGCCGCCCCGGAGAAGGTACCGCGCGTGGTGCGCACCCCGGTGATGCGCTCGGCGCGGTCCCGCACGAAGCCGTGCACCTCGGTCTCGGCGACCACGCTGGCCCCGTACCCGGCCGCCATCCGCAACAGGTGTGCGGTCAGCAGCATCGGCATCACCTGGCAGTCGTCGGGGTAGAACGCTGCCCCGACCGCCTCGTCGCTGATGTGCGGTTCCAACTCCCGCAACGCCGCCACGTCGATGTCCTGCACCCGGATCCCGTGGCTTCGCTGGGCCTGCAGCGCCCGTTGCAACGAGACCATGGAGGAGTCCCGGGAGGCCACGATGATGCCGCCCTTGGCCTCGAACTCCCACAGGTCCGCGAACTCGGCGAGTTCGCCGTGCCACAGCGACAGCGAGAAGTTCGCCAGGTCCAGTTCGGGCCCGCGTTCCTTGTCCGAGACCAGGATGTTGCCCTCGCACCGCGAGGACGTGGCACCTCCCGGGCGGCCGCGGTCCAGCACCGTCACCGACAGCCCGGCCCGGGCGCTGTAGTAGGCGACCGCGGCCCCGACGGCGCCGGCGCCGATGACGATGACGTCGCTGGTCCCGGCGGTGACCTGCGCAGGGTTCACTGAGTCGGCCACCGTCACCCGGAGCCGCTGCCCGGCCCCCCATCAGGGCCGCGGCGGTATCAGAGGTCGTGGACGCCGCAGGGGTCTCGGCCGGCTCGCTTCCCACGCCCTGGGCCCAGAGCCGGGAGACGTGCCCGATGTGGGTCACGATCAGGTCGTAGGTGCCGGCCGCGTCGCCGGCCTCCATCAGCTCCAGCAGCTGGGTGTGCTCGCGGGCGGAGTCCACCAGCACGCCGGCCTCGGCCAGCGGGCGCAGGGCCTTCAGGCGGGTCTGCCCGCGCAGCCGGGTGGCCAGCTCCACCAGCAGGGTGTTCCCGGAGCAGCGCAGCAGGTCGGCGTGGAACTTCCGGTCCCCGCTGAGGTAGGTGCGCAGGTCCCCGGCCTCGGCAGCGGCGGTGACCTCGTCGGCGAGCCGGTGCAGGCTCGCGTAGTCCGGGGCCGGGATCGTCCCGGCCAGGTCGCGCACCACCGGGGCCTCCAGGAGCGTGCGTACCTCGGCCATCTCCTCCAGGTCACGCGGGGTCATCACGGTCACCCGGAACCCCTTGTTCTTGACCGAGATGACCAAACCCTCCCCGGCCAGGTCCATCATGGCCTCGCGCACCGGGGTGGCGGAGACCCCCAACGGCTCGGCCAGCGCAGGCGCTGAGTAGAGCCGGCCCTCCTCCAGGCCCCCACGATGATGGCAGTGCGCAGCGCCTCGGTGACGCTGGCGCGCAGGCTCTTGTACTGCTGGATCGTGTGGAGCGGAATGTCCTGAGCCGACGTCATAGTGGTCTCCTGCTGGTCACTGATAGGTAACGACACACTCAACGGTGAGCCGTGTGCCGGTAGCCTACATCGGCGCAATTGCACAGCGCGGTCACAACTCGAATCCTTCGGGATATGGGTCGGAGGGATCCAGGAAGTACTGCGCAGTCCCGGTGATCCAGGCCCGGCCGGTCACGGTGGGCACCACCGCGTCCACGTCGCCGACCTTCGTGGTCCCGGTCAACCGGCCCACGAAGCGGGAGCCGATGAAGGACTCGTTCACGAAGTCCGTGTTCAGCGCCAACTCCCCCTTGGTGTGCAGCTGCGCCATCCGGGCGCTGGTACCGGTGCCGCAGGGGGAACGGTCGAACCACCCGGGGTGGATAGCCATGGCGTGTCGGGAGTGCTTCGCCGTGGAGCCCGGGGCCTGCAGGTACACGTGGTGGCATCCGGTGATGTCGGGGCGGGTGGGATGCACCGGGGCGTCGGTCTCGTTGATCGCCGCCATGATGGCCAGCCCTGCGGAGAGCAGTTCGTCCTTGGCCGCCCGGTCGAACGGCAGGCCCAGGTCTTCCAGTTCCACCACGGCATAGAAGTTGCCGCCGAAGGCCATGTCGTAGGTGACCTCGCCCAGGCCGGGAACCTGCACGCTCGCACCGGTGCGCAACGTGAAGGAGGGCACGTTGGTGATCGTCACCGAGGTGGCCGAACCGTCCTGCACCGCGACCTGCGCCACCACCAGGCCGGCCGGGGTGTCCAACCGGATGGTGGTGACCGGTTCGGTGACCTCGACCATGCCGGTCTCCACCAGCACGGTGCACACGCCGATCGTGCCGTGCCCGCACATCGGCAACAGACCGGACACCTCGATGAACAGCACGCCCCAGTCCGCGTCGTCGCGGGTGGGCGGCTGCAGGATCGCCCCGCTCATCGCGCTGTGCCCGCGCGGCTCGCGCATCAGCAGCCGGCGCAGGTGGTCGTTGTGCTCGGCGAACCAGAGCCGCCGCTCGGCCATCGTGGCACCCGGGAACACGCCTACCCCGCCGGTGATCACGCGCGTGGGCATGCCCTCGGTGTGTGAGTCAACGGCGTGGTAGACGTGTGAGGTTCTCACGAGTGTTCCTTCGTGGTCCCGGGCCGCGGTCCCTGGCGGTTCCGCCGCGCCTGGTGGCTTACTTGTAACCCTTGGCCAGGGCCGCTTCGGTGTCGGCAGTGATGCCCTTGCGCATCCAGTCTGCCAGCGGACCACGCGGCGGACGGGTGGGGCCGCCCTTGAGACCGTAGATGTCCATGGAGAGTTTGATCGCCTGGACGAACTCGGTCTTGGTGTCCCACCGCAGCAGCGAGTGCAGGTCGGTGTAGATCTCACGGGCCTTGAGGAGGTCCTCGGCCTTGCCGGAGGTGGACAGGTTGAACAGTTCCACCGTGGTCTGCGGGATCGCGTTGGTGTAGCCGGCCACCCAGCCCACCGCGCCGGCCAGGCCGGTCTCCAGCAGGGTGTCGTCGGTGCCGATCAGGATGTCCATCTGCGGGCTGAGCTCCTTGATCGCGTACGCGCGGCGCACGTCACCGGAGAACTCCTTGACGCCCACCATGTTGCCCTCGTTGTGGATCCGGGCGATCAGTTCGGGGGTCAGGTCCACCTTGGTGTCGATCGGGTTGTTGTACCCCACCACCGGCAGACCGGCCTTGGCGGCCAGGCGGAAGTGCTCCACCACCTCGTCATCGTTGGCGCGGTAGGTGTTCGGGGGCAGCAGCATCACGGCCTGAGCGCCGGCCTCGGCCGCCTGGTTGGCCCACTTCTCGGTCTGCAGGCCGCCGTAGGCGCCCACCCCGGGCATCACGGCGAAGCCCTCCGGTGCAGCGGCCACGGCGGTCTCGACCACCCGGGCGCGCTCTTCGTCCGACAGCGTCTGGTACTCCCCCAGCGAGCGATCCGTTCGGCGCGACCCCGTGGCAGCCGTTCGCGGCAAGGAACTGCACGTGCTCGCCGTATGCGTCGTAATCCACCGACAGGTCGTCCTTGAACGGCAGGGTGGTCGCGACGATCACACCGTGCCAGGGCTTGCGCTCACTCATGAGAGGTCTCCTCTGAATCCCACGTTCGTGCAGAAGGCCTCTGCACACTGGCGCCAGTGTGCTCTACATCGTCTTCAAGTGTCAACTGTGACATTGCACTGGATGTATAGTGCGGGATCAACCGTGACCCAGCGACGCAATGAGGCACTGATCATGACGACTTCCACACCCCCAACCGAGCCGGATCGCACCACGACCAGTGCAGCCGAGGCGTTGCGGGACCTCTATACCCAGGAGTGGGCCTGGCGGACCGGGGAACTCGGCCCGTTGACGATGACCCAGCCCACCGAGGTCGTCGGCTTCCTGCCCCAGGTCGACGAGGCCAGCCAGGAGCGACGCCGGCAAACGCTGGGAGCAGACCCTGGTGGAACTGGAACGGATCCCGCGCTCCGAACTCACCGAGACCGAACGGCTCGACTACGACGTCTACGCCCAGCAGCTGCAGACGCTGGTGGCTTCTCAGCGGTTCCGACTGTGGGAGCGCCCGGTGAACGCCGATTCGGCGTTCTGGCGCAACCTCACCTTCGGCGCGATGCGCCAGGTGCTGATGACCGACGACGACGCCCGCACCTACCTGGGCCGGCTCGCCCAGATCCCGCGGTACTTCGCCCAGCAGTCCGAGAACATGCGCGCCGGGCTGGCCCGCGGCTTCGGTCCGCCCCGGATCACCCTGACCGGGCGCGAGGAGCCGGTCCGCGCCGTCGCCCAGGCCGCCGATGTCACCGAGCTGGCCCTGTTCGCGCCCCTGCGCACCCTGCCCGAGGCGATCGAGGCCGCCGTGCGGGAGGAGTTGCAGCAGGAGGCTGCCGCGCTGCTGCGCGAGGTGGTGGTGCCGGCCTATGCCGAACTGCTGGAGTTCCTGGTCACCGAGTACCTGCCGAACCTGCCAGAGAGCATCGCCGCGCACGACCAGCCCGAGGGAGAGGCCTTCTACGCCGCCCAGTTGCGGGAGTTCACCACCACCGACCTGAGCCCCCAGCAGATCTTCGACATCGGCATGGAGCACGTACGCGCGATCCGGGCCGAGATGGAGCAGGTGGCTGCCGAGGTCGGCTTCGCCGGCGACGTGGCCGGCATGCTCGCCTTCATGCGCGCCGACGCGCAGTTCTACGCCAGCACGCCCCGGCAACTGATCGCCGAGGCCGCCTACACCTGCAAGGCCTTCGACGGCGTCATCCACCGCTACTTCGGCCGTCTGCCCGATCAACGGTTCGCGATCGTGCAGACCCCGCCCGACATCGCCCCGTTCGACACCTTCGGGCGCGGGGCACCGGATGCCTACATCCTGAACACCTACAACCTGCCCGCCCGGCCGCTGTACTCCCTGCCGGCGCTGACCCTGCACGAGTCCGCTCCGGGGCACTCCTTCCAACTCTCCCTGGCTCGGGAACTCGATCTGCCGGACTTCCGCCGTCAGTACATGTCCGCCTTCGGTGAGGGCTGGGGGCTGTACTGCGAGCGGCTGGGGGTGGAGATGGGCATGTACACCACGCCCTTCGAGACGATGGGCATGCTGTCCTTCCAGATGTGGCGGGCGGTCCGTCTGGTGGTCGATCCCGGCATGCACGCACTGGGGTGGAGCCGGGAGCAGGCCCAGGACTTCCTGCGCGAGAACACCGCGATCGCCGAGCACGAGATCCTCACCGAGATCGACCGCTACATCGCCTGGCCGGGCCAGGCGGCCGCCTACTACCTGGGGCAGCTGAGCATCCAGAAGATGCGGGCACGCGCCGAGGCCGAGTTGGGCGCCGGCTTTGACATCCGCGACTTCCACGACACCGTGCTGGGGCTGGGCAGTGTGCCGCTGGCCGTCTTCGAGGAGCACATGGAGCGATTCATCGAACAACGCCGGGCCGCACGCGCATGAGCGCGGCGCACCCCGAGGGGCCGCAGCGGGAAACTCACGTGACGCCCCTTTACGTGAGCGTTAACATGGTACGTGCCATTTCGCAGCCCGAGTGGAGGACGCAGCGGTCCGTGCGCGCCGAGGATGCCAGCAGTCTCCGACCGTTTGGGCTACGTAACATGGCACATTGCATGTGTTACATTTCTACGAATGTGACGGGGGCAGCGAGGCGCCACGCCATGGACGAGACGCAGAGCGAGGAACAGCGATGACGGACTGTGAACGCATGAATCCGGTTCGGATCCTGCGGCTCCGCAAGGGGACGGGACCATGCTGAAGTTCCTCGGGATGCGGTTCGTCCGCTATTCGATCATGACCATCGCGGTCACGTCGCTGGCCTACCTGCTCGCGGTGAGCTTCTTCAACCCGGCGCTGCAGATGCTGGATACCCAGGGCGGCATCGAGATGGACCCCGAGATCAGTTACGAACGGGTCCAGCAAACCCTGGCCCGTCTGGACCTGGATCCCGACCAGAACGCGTTCCAGCGCTACTGGGTCTGGCTGACCGCGATCCTGACCGACTGGGACTGGGGCCGCACGCCGAGCGGTGGGTTCGTGAACTCCGAGTTCGGGATCCGGCTGTGGATCTCCACCCAGCTCACCCTGGCCGCCACGGTGCTGACCTTCGTCCTCGGTGTGGCGCTGGGCGTCTTCTCCGCGGCCCGGCAGTACAAGCTCGGGGACCGGGTCACCACGTGGTACTCCTACCTGACCATGGTGCTACCCACCCCGGTGGCCTACCTGCTGGTGCAGCGGGCGGCGATCTGGATCAACGATCGATCCAGCGAGCGCATCTTCTACGTCACCGGGTTCCGCAGCATCGGTGTGGAGGGCACCTGGAACCAGATCGTGGATATGGCCGCCCACTACGCCGTCCCCACGGTGGCGATGACCATCTTCGGCTGGGCCTCGATGCAGATCTCCCAGCGCCAGTACCTGCTGGACTTCGTCAACGCCGACTTCGTGCGGACCGCCCGTGCCACCGGCCTGACCCGAAACCAGGCGATCCGCAAGCACGCCCTGCGGGTCTCGTTCGTACCCACTGCCCAGTCCCTGGCCTTCACCATCCCGGCGCTGTTCACCGGCACGATCTTCGCCGAGGTGATCTTCAACTGGGACGGTCTGGGCTCCTGGTCCATCAGGGCCCTGCACGCCCACGACGTGAACTCCACCGTGCTGATGACCTTCTACGGCTGTGTCATCTTCGCCATCGGTGCCCTCCTGGCGGATCTGTTCACCTCGATCGTCGACCCGAGAGTGAGGCTCTGAGCCATGTCGATGACTCCGCTGTCCGCGACCCAGAACGCCCGCAGCACCGGCGCCGAGGTACCCACCCACGACGATGCCCCCACCGAGCCCCTCGGTGCCGACTTCAAACCACTGGGTAAGAAGCGGCTGATCCTGAAGCGGTTCTTCCGCAACAAGCTCGCCGTCGTCGGGCTGGTCATGCTCGGCCTGATCGGAGCGTTCGCACTCTTCGGCCACCTGCTCACCCCGTGGCACTACACCCAGCAGGACTTCCTCTCCCTCGGCTCCCCGCCCAGCGACGAGCACTGGTTGGGCACCAACTCCGCCGGGGTGGACATGGTCGCCCTGCTCGCCCAGGGCGCGCGGACCTCCCTGATGATCGGCCTGGTCGTGGGACTGCTGACCCCGCTCATGAGTCTGGTCATCGGTTCCGCGATGGCCTACTTCGGCGGCTGGGTGGACCGCGGCTGGATGTGGGTGATCGAGTCCCTCATCATGTTCCCCCAGATCATCCTGATCGGGATCATCATGACCGGCCGCGGCGGTGGACCGGTGCTGCTGGCCTTCATCATGGTGATGTTCGGCTGGATGTCCTCGGCCCGTCTCATCCGCGGGATGGCGCTGTCGTTCGTGGACCGCGAGTTCGTGAAGGCGGCCCGGTTCATGGGCGTCCCCTCGCTGCGGATCGTCTGGCGCCATCTGGCCCCGAACCTGGCCTCCCTGGCCATCATCAATGCCACCACCAGCATCTGGGGCGCGATCCTGGCCGAGATCAGCCTGTCCTTCCTGGGCATCGGGGTCACCGTCCCGGAGACATCCCTGGGGCTGATGATCGCCCAGGCCCGCAACTACCTGTTCTCCCAGCCGTGGATGTTCTGGACTCCGGTGCTGGCGTTCATGCTCATCGTCGGCGCCCTGGCGCTGATCAACGACGGGCTGCGCGATGCGCTCGACCCCGAATCCAAAGCCAGCGGTAGGGCCAAAGCATGAGTACCTTCGCCACCCGATCCGGTGACGCCACGACCCGGCGCACTGACGAGCCCGTGCTGAGCGTGCGGGACCTGAACGTTCGCTTCCCCTCCGAGGCCGGCACCGTGCACGCCGTCCGCGGGGTCAGTTTCGACCTGCACCCGGGACAGGTGCTGGGCATCGTGGGTGAATCCGGCTCCGGCAAGTCGGTCACCTCGATCGATGGCGATCATGGGACTCCTCCCGGACAACGCCAAGGTCGACGGCGAGGTCGTCCTCGCCGGTGAGTCGGTGCTGGGCCTGTCGGACAAGCAGATGAGCAAGCACCGCGGGAACACCATCTCCATGGTGTTCCAGGACCCGCTGTCCTCACTGACCCCGGTGCTGTCGATCGGCCACCAGATCACCGATGCGATCAAGAACCACAACCCGGAGATGTCCAAGGAGGACAGGGAGGCCCGGGCGGTGGAACTGCTCACCAAGGTCGGCATTCCCGACCCCGAGGGGCGGATGACCTCCTTCCCGCACGAGTTCTCCGGCGGGATGCGCCAGCGGGTGATGATCGCGATCGCGATGGCCAACGATCCCGCGGTGATCATCTGCGATGAACCCACCACCGCCCTGGACGTGACCGTGCAGGCCCAGGTACTGGAACTGCTCAAGATCGCCCACCGGGAGACCGGCGCCGCAATCATCATGATCACCCACGACCTCGGTGTGGTGGCCGGCCTGGCCGATGACCTGCTGGTGATGTACGCCGGCCGGGCGGTGGAGGAGGGCAGCACCGAGGAGGTCTTCGCCAATCCCTCGATGCCCTACACGATGGGGCTGATCGCGGCGGTGCCACGACTGGACGTCTCCGCCGAGCACGCCCTGGCCACCATCCCCGGCCGACCGCCGAACCTGGTCGACCCGCCCACCGGTTGCACCTTCGCCCCTCGATGCCCGCTCGCGACCGAGAAGTGCGAGCAGGGCGAGCCGGACCTGCTCCCCATCGAACCCGGTAGCGACCACAGCGCCGCCTGCGTGCGCCTGGAGGAGACGGTGCACGCCGATGCCCAGGAGGTCTACGGAGTCAAACGGATGCCGCGTTCGCAGATCGAGGAACTGCCGCGCTCCGAGCGCGAGGTGGTGCTGGCTGCGGACAACCTGGAGCGCCGTTTCGAACTGCGCAGCCGGATGCTGAAACGGCATCTGGGCACCGTCCGGGCGGTGGACGGTGTCAGTTTCGATGTCCGGGAGGCCGAGTGCTTCTCCATCGTGGGTGAATCCGGGTCGGGTAAGACCACCACGCTGTTGGAGATCATGGAGATGGACCCGGCCGAAGGTGTGCGGCTGGAGATCAACGGCACCGTGATCGAGGGGTCGAAGAGACGCCACCGGGCACCACGCAGCCTGCGGGCCGACATCCAGATGGTCTTCCAGGACCCGGTCGGGGCGCTGTCTCCGCGCCAGACGGTGTACGAGATCCTGGCCGAACCGATGGAAACCCATGGATGGAGGCCGGATCGGATCAAGGCCCGGATCCTGGAGTTGCTCGAGATCGTCGGCCTGCAGCGCGACTACGTCAACCGGTTCCCGAACGCCTTCTCCGGAGGCCAGCGACAACGCCTCGGTATCGCCCGGGCGCTGGCGCTGAATCCCAAGGTGATCGTGCTGGACGAGCCGGTCTCCGCGCTGGATGTGTCCATCCAGGCCGGGGTGATCAACCTGCTGCAGCGACTGAAGTCGGAGTTGGGCCTGTCCTACCTCATGGTGGCTCATGACCTGTCGGTGGTGCGGCACATATCCGATCGGGTCGCGGTGATGTACCTGGGCAGGTTCGTCGAGATCGGCGATGTGGAGACGATCTTCGAACGGCCCCGCCACCCGTACACCCAGGCGTTGCTCTCGGCGATCCCGATTCCGGACCCGCAGGTGGAGAAGAACCGCACCCACCTGGTCCTGGAAGGTGACCTGCCCTCCCCCACCGACGTGCCCGGGGGTTGTCGGTTCCGCCCCCGCTGCCCGCTGTACCAACTACTCCCGGAAGACAAGCAGAGCGCATGCGAACAGACCGAGCCCACCCTGGACCCCATCGATGAACGGGACCAGCGGGTGGCCTGCCACTACCCGCAGGACCTCATCGAAGCAGTGGCTCACGGGCCCAAGGTCAGCGGAAGGGTTTGAGCTCCGGGGGACGGCAGGCAGGAATAACTCATTCTGACAACTTGCGGTCGCGCGGCCCGACGCGACCGACACCACGGAGGCCACTCGGTCTCTACCCATCGCGGGACGAGGGCGCCCGCAAACCCACCAGAAAGTAACGACACATGAGAGAGATGAAACGCAAGCGTCTGCTTGTGCCAGCCGCGCTGCTGACCGCAAGCGCCCTGGTGCTGGCGGGCTGCGGCAACGGCGACGGAAACGGCGGCGGTAGCGGCGGCGGGGACACCGATCCGGCCGAGGGCACTGCGACCTATGACATGGACGCCGTCTATGACATCAACGAACAGCCCCGGGAGAATCTGCAGGAAGGCGGCCAACTGACCATCCCGATGGGTGGGATGGGCCCGAACTGGAACGTCGCGGCTGTCGATGGGTACTTCGGCGCCACCCTGGACATCATGGCCACGATGCACAACATCAGCGCCTGGAAGTCCGACCCGTTGGGTCAGCCAGTTCTGAACACCGACTATTTCCTGGATGTGGAGGAGGAGTTCACCGAGGACGGGACGCAGATCCTGCACTACGAACTCAACCCCGAAGCGGTGTGGAACGACGGCACCCCGATCGACTTCTACACCTACGAGCACACCGTTGCGATGAACACCGATGAGGACTTCGACGCAGTCGCTTCGGCCCTGTTCAACCGCGTGGAAAGCATCGAGATGGGCGAGGACGAGTGGTCCTTCACCGTCACGATGGCTGAGGTGCAGAAGCCGATCACGTCGCTGTTCGCCGCCTACTCCATGGTGCACCCGGAGGTGACGGACGCCGAGGAGTTCAACGAGGGCTTCGTCAACGACCTCAAGCCCGACTATCGGGCCGGGCCGTTCATCCTGGACATCTACGACCGGGCGGCGAACACCGTCTCGGTGGTGCCCAACCCGAACTGGTGGGGCGAGGAGCCGGTACTGGACCGGATCAACTTCGTCCAGTACGAGGCCTCGGCCACGATCCAGGCGTTCCAGAACGAGCAGACCGACGCGGTCCAGATCAACAACTATGACCGCTATTCCGAGGTCACCAACTGGCGTGAGCCCGGCGATGGCTACCAGATCCGCCGCGGCCAGCACATCGGTGACGGTGGCTTCCTCTTCAACGCCGATGCCCGCAACATCGAGGACGTCGAGGTCCGCAAGGCGATCTTCCAGGCGATCGACCGTGAGCAACTCGCCGAGGTCCGCTTCCAGGGCCTGAACTGGGAAGAAGAGATGCCCGGTTCCTGGCTGTTGATGCCGTTCGATCCTCGGTACCAGGACAACTACCCGGTCGAGGACACCGACCCAGCCGGCGCCCGTGAAACCCTGGCCGCGGCCGGGTGGACCGGCGAGGAGGGTGAGATCGTCACCAACGAGGCCGGTGAGCCGCTGACGGTGCAGTTGTCCACCTTCGGTGATGACCCGACCGAGTCCGCTATCGCGCAGTCCTTCCAGACCATGATGCGCGAGGCCGGGATCGATGTGGAGATCTTCAACCGTGGCGCTGGTGAGTTCAGCGAGGCGATGAACACCCAGGACTTCGGAATCGTGATGTCCGGGTACACCAAGGGCGGCGCGGACCCCACCAGCGGTCCCGGGTGGTTCTGGGGCTGTGAGTACACGCCCACCGGCGTGTGCGATGACGACATCGACGAGTGGGTCGCGGCACTGCCGACGATCCTGGACGATGACGAGCGTGCCCTGGAGACCCTTCGGATCGAGCAGGAGGCCATCTCCCGCCACTTCCACTTCCTGATCTACTACAACGGCCCGAACATCTGGGCCTACCGGGACGGGCTGGCCAACTACGGCCCGCGCCTGTTCGAGACCATCGACTGGACCAAGGTCGGCTGGGAGGCCGACGCCGGTCACGACGGCACCGACACTGGTGTGGACGTGGACGAACTCGATGAGGACTCCGAGGTCGATGAGGAGGACGGCTCCTGATCAGGGGGTAATGGTCGAACCGGTACGACCGGTGAGCACCGCAGCCGGGTCACAGTACACACCGTGACCCGCACCGGGCCGGTCCGGACCATTACGGTCCGGGCCGGCCCGGCCCCTTTCCCCTACCGTCTGCAACACCATGGTCAGCCAAAGTTCCCCGCATCCGGAGAAGGATCGATGACTCACACACCCGTACCTGACACACCCAGACCGGGCGCCACCCGCACGTCCGTCCCGGTCGGCGCCGTGGCGATCGATGACCCGTTCTGGTCACCCCGCCAGCATCAGTTGCGCACGACTACGTTGCCCGCCCAGTACGACCACCTGGTCTCCACCGGCCGGCTCGGTGCGTTGTCGCTGACCTGGACCCCGGAGAACGGCGAACCCACCCCGCACCCGTTCTGGGAGAGCGACATCGCCAAATGGATCGAGGCGGCCAGTTACTCCTTGGCCAACCACCCCGATCCGGACCTGGAAGCCAAGGTCGACACCGCCATCGAGGCCCTGGCGGGGGCCCAGCAGGAGGACGGGTACCTCAACGTCTACTTCACCGTGGTCAAGCCCGGTGAGCGATTCACCGACCTACGCGATGCCCACGAGTTGTACTGCGCCGGGCACCTGATCGAGGCCGCGGTGGCCCATCACGAGGCCACCGGCAAGACCACGCTGCTGGACATCATGCGCCGCTACGCCGACCTGCTGGTGCAGGAGTTCGGTTCCGGGGGCCCGCACGAGGGCGGCTACTGCGGTCACGAGGAGGTCGAACTGGCCCTGGTGCGCCTCTACCGGGCCACCGGGGAACGCTCCTACCTGGACCTGGCCCTGGCGTTCCTGGACTCCCGCGGCACCGAACCGCACTACTTCGACATCGAGCAGCAGCGGCGCGCCACCCCGGGGTACTTCGGTTCGATGTTCCCCCAGCGGGATCATCGACGCACCCAGTTCCTGGAGTACAACCAGTCACACGCCCCGGTGCGGGAGCAGACCGAGGCCGTCGGCCACGCGGTGCGCGCGATGTACCTGTACTCCGCCATGGCCGATGTGGCCGCCGAGACCGGTGATGACACCTTGTGGCAGGCCACGGAGCGGCTCTGGCAGCATCTGACCGGCAAGCGCATGTACGTGACCGCCGGCATCGGCGACTCCCGCCACAACGAGGGCTTCAGCCACGACTACGTGCTGCCCAACGACAGCGCCTACGCCGAGACCTGCGCGGCGATCGGCCTGGTCTTCTGGGCCCGGCGGATGGCCACCTACAGCGGCGACGCCCGGTACCTGGAGATTCTGGAGCGGGCGCTGTACAACGGCGCGATCGCCGGGATGAGCGCCGACGGGTTGAAGTACTTCTACGACAACCCGCTCTCCAGCAACGGACACGTAGCCCGCCGGGACTGGTTCGACTGCGCCTGCTGCCCGCCCAACCTGGCCCGCCTGGAGGCCTCCCTGGGCAGTTACGCTTACAGCCTGGGGACCGATGAGGTGGCTGTGGACCTGTACCTCGGCTCCACCCTGACCTGCCGCATCGGCGTGGCGGGCGTGCAGGTCGAACAGCGGGTCAGCGCACCCGTCGGCGGACCGGCCTCCTTCACCATCAGCACCGATGCGGAGGCGACCTGGGACCTGCTGCTGCGCTCTCCGTCCTGGGCCGAGCAGATGACGGTCCGGGTGAACGGGGCGGCGGTCGAGGCCGTGGTCGAGGCCGGCGGCTATGTGCGTCTGCACCGCACCTGGGCCGACGGCGACCGGGTCGAGGTGGACTTCGAGGTGCCCGTGCGGCGTCTGTACGCCTCGGCCAATGTCGGCGCCGCCGCCGGGCGTGCCGCCTTGGCCTATGGCCCGTTCGTCTACTGCGTCGAGGGGTTGGATGTGGGCGTGCCCGCACACGCGATGGTGCTGGGAGAGCAGACCCCGGCCCCCGTCGACGCCGGCGATGGATCCGTCCCCACGTTGACGGGACCGGCGTGGGCCCAGGTTCGTGGCGGGGCCGACGACGAACAGTTGTACTTCACCTCCCCCGCTCCCCGGCAGGAGCAGGAACTACGCGCGGTGCCGTACTACACCTGGAACAACCGCGGCCAGTCCACCATGGCGGTCTGGCTGCAGGAGGGTCCGGCCCAGCGCTGAGCGCCCGGGTCGAGAAGCACCCCCGAACCGAACGAGGCCGGCCCAGCGGGTTTCCCGCTGGGCCGGCCTTTTCGTGTTCGCGCCCGGACGCGCCAGGCAGCCGCGACGTGCTCACTCGAGTGAGTTCCGCCGTCGTCAGTCCTTGGTGGTCTGCTCCCCCAGTGCCGGCAGCACCACACGACGACGGGGCTCGATGTTCCCCGCCCGGTCGGTGGCGGCGTACTCCAGCACCTGCTCGGTGTCGTTCAGGGCCCGCACGAACGCCTCGGAGAAGGTGCCCCAGAACGTACCGGGCCCCTCCCACTGGATCCGCTCGACCCCCGAGACCTCATCGGTGGCGGTGAAAGTGACCTCGACACTGCTGCCCAGTTCGCGCACCTTGACGGTCGACTCCGGGGGCTCGGTGTCGATGCTCAGTTCCCGTTCGTCCCGGTTCTGACGGCCCTGGCCGTCACTGACCCGGGCTCGGACCTGGTGGGCACCACCCTCCTGGTCCAGCGTGAAGGGACCCGTGTAGGGCTGCCAGTCGCCGTCGTCGATCTGGACCTCGATGGTCAGACCGGCCTCGCCGGGCCCCTCCCGGCCGTCCTGGGCATCCAGGTGCACCGCACGCACCACCACCGTGGGGGTTGTGGTGTACCAGCCGGAGGGTGCGGCCTCCTGCTCCACCTCCACGGTGACCACCGGTGGCGCCTGGATCTGTGCCCATCCGGCCGGCAGCAGCCAGACGGTGTCGGAGTCCTGCTCACCGGTCTGCCAGGTGATCGCATCGCCATCACCGGGCTCGGGTCGCACCCGGGCCCGGCGCGGGGTACCCGTGCCGTCCACATCGGCCTGCGCCGCGGTGATGAGCACCCGCCCCGCCTCATCCCGGCCGAGGACGCCCTCGGTACGGGCCTGGCCGACCACGGTGGCCACCTGGGCGAGGAGGGCCTGCCGGTCGACGAAGACCCCCGGCTCCCAGATGGAGTCCAGCACCGTGACTCCGGCCGGCCGCATCCGGTTGGGCACCCCGGTATCGGTGCCGGCGAAGGCGATCGTGGCATCGGCCTGGCGCACGTACATGTGGTACCGGGTGTCCTGGCCGGAGTAGGCCGGCTCCCACGTCATCCCGGCGTAGGTGATGGTGCCCTCGGCGTCCAGCTGCGCCAGCAGGTCCGACGCCGGAGCCTCGGTCCGCAGGCTGCCGTCCAGCAGGCGGTTGCCCGCCAGGGGCAGCGGCACCTGGGTGGTCTCCTCGGACCGGGCGAGCAGCACGGTGGGGCCCAGTTCCAGGCTGTGCACGCTCGGGTCGTCGATCGTGGGGACCGACCGCAGGGTGAGCGGCACCTGCACGGAGATGTCGTCGCCGTCGTGCCACCGGCGCTGCAGGCTCAGGTACTCCCCCGCCCGGGCGGACTCCTCCACCACGGCGCCGTTGACCGACACCTGCACCGGACCGCCGACCGCGTCGGGGATCCGCACGTGCACGGTCAGTCCTCGCTGTCGGCCCCACCGGCCGGTGCGTCGAAGTGGATCTGCACAGAACCGTGCAGCGGGTACTGTCCCTGCACCGCCACGTTCAGCACGGCCGACTCATCGGCGCCGACCCGGTTCAGAGCGGCTGGGAACAGGTGGTTGATCCACAACTGCCCCGGTGCCCGGTGGAACAACCCCTCGCCGTACTTGACGTGGTTCTCCAGGCCGGTGCCACCGCAGCAGGTGCCGATGTTGTTGAACTCCCGCTTCGCCCCGGGGTGCACCGGGAACATGTAGGTGACCTCGGGTGAGACGTCGGAGTCCTCGGCCTTGCGAGATCCGAGAATCTGGTTCAGGACCGTGCGCTCGGCGTAGTTGATGTACTTCGGATCGAGCGTGTGAGCGAACAGGAGCCGGGCGATCTTGAGCAGGTTGTAGGCCGCGCATGTCTCCGCGTTGCGGTTGCCGATGTCCCCGGCCACGGTGTTGGCCGGGCCCCACAGTTCGCTCTCCCCGGTGCCCCCGTGGGCGTACATGCGCCCGGGCACGATCGAATCGAAGATCCCGGCCGCGGCGTCGAGGTAGCGGCGCTGCCCGGTCAACTCGTACTCGTGGACGTACCCGACCAACTGCGGCAGGTGCTGGTTGGCGTGCATGCCGTCGAGGATGTCGGTGCCGCTCGAGCCGGCCTCGAGCAGGTTCTCCTGGTCGAAGAACTGAGCCGTGGCCAGGAACTCCTCATCCTGCGCCGCCACTGCCAGGCGGGCCAGGGTCTCATTCATCCCGCCGTACTCACCGGCGATGTACAGCGACCACATCTTCTGGATCTGTGCCGGGTCCAGCCTGGACAACCGAGCGTGCACCCACTTGCCCATCGCCGTCACGATCCGCAGGGCCTGGAGGTTGCCGGCCAACTCGTAGGCGTCCAACAACCCGGCCATGATCTTGTGAGTGGTGTAGTAGGGGGCCCAGATCTCGCCGTAGGGGGCATAGCCCTCCAGGCGGGAGAACTGCCACTCCCCATAGGCCGCCAGGAAACCGGGATGGGAGTACCGGCCGGTTGCGGCGAGGGCGTCCTGGACCTGCCCGAGGCCCTCGACGAACTCGCTGACCTTGGCCCGCAGTTCTTGCTCACCGGTGCTGGCATAGGCCATCGACAGCATCGAGAGGAAGTGCCCGGCGTAGTGTCCGCGCAGCAGGTTGGCTGTCTGGGCCTTCTCCCGGCCCGGGTAGTCGCTCTCGCTCCAGGGCTGCTCGTTCGGGTGGCCGTGGTCCTCCCAGTTGCCCGGCGGCTGAGCGCCGTGGGTGTCCAGGCCGGCGTTGGTGCGGAACACCGCGAGCAGGCGATCCAGCGGGTAGGTGCGGGCCAGATGGAGCATCCGGTCACGGCTGGCGGCGAACACGCTGTTGTCGGCCAGGACCACATCGGAAATCGGATAGGGGCGGGCAAGCGGGCCGACCGTAGGCACAGCGCGATCTTGGGTCTGGGTCACGTCGTCTCCAGGTTGGGTGGGTGTCAGGCGGAGGGCATGTGCTGGCGGGTCCACTGCTCGACGCCCGCGGCATCGATGGGCAGGGCCTCGGACAGCACCTCGGCGCCGGCGTCGGTGACCAGCAGGTCATCCTCCAGCCGCACGCCGATGCCACGCAGTTCCGGTGGTACGGACAGGTCGTTGGTGTGGAAGTACAGGCCCGGCTCCACGGTCATCACCACGCCGGGCTGCAGGTCGGCGCCCATGTAGTCCTCCCACTCGGCCTTGGAGCAGTCGTGCACATCCAGGCCCAGGTGGTGCCCGACGCCACAGACGATGTAGCGCCGGTGCTGCTGGCCCGCCGGGGACAGTGCCTCATCGACCGAGACGGGCAGCAGGCCCCAGTCGTGCAGGCCCTGGGCCAGCACCTCCATGGCGGCGAAGTGGAAGTCCAGGTAGTTCACCCCGGGGCGGACGTGGCTCATCGCGATCCGGTGGGACTTCTCCACCAGGTCATGCACCTGGCGCTGGGCGGGGCTGAAGAAGTGCCCGAGGCCGGCAGGGTGCGGGTGACGTCGGCGGTGTAGAGGCTGCGGGCCTCCACCCCCATGTCCAGGAGCAGCGTCCCGTCGGGGAGGATGGGGCCGTCGCACCGGGTCCAGTGCAGCACCGGTGCGTTGGGTCCCGAACCCACGATCGTGGAGTAGCCCGGGCCGTTGCCGTGCGTCCGGGCATGCCGGTCGAAGGTGCCCTGCAGCCAGCGCTCCCCCAGGCCCTCGTCGATGGCACGGGGAATCTCACCGGCCACGGCGGCGAAGCCGCCCACGCTGGCGTCCACGGCGTGGCGCAACTGGGCGATCTCCCAGTCGTCCTTGATCATCCGCAGCTGGGCCAGCGCACGGCCCAGTTCGGCCGAGACCTCCATCGAGTGGCTCCGGCGCAGGGTCTCGGGCACCACCGCGGTGGCCAGCACCGGACCATTGGTGGAGGCGATGGTCCCGGAGGTGTCCAGTTCGGCGACGTCCCGGACGGCCACGTCCAGAGCCTGGGACCACTCGGTCAGCCCTGGGGAGGCGCCGACCCAGAGTTCACCGTGCATCGCGTTGCCGAAGAAGCCGTCCTCGCCCGGCCGGAACGGCGGCGGAAGGTAGACGGTGGTCTCATGGCCGCCGCTGACCGGAGTCATCACCACCACGGCGCCCTCCACCTGCACCCCGGTGAGCCAGACGAAGTCACTGTCGGCGCGGAAGCCGTAGGCGCAGTCGTCGTTACGGATCGGCGCGGTGCCGGCTGCGGCCACGATGGTGCGGCCGGGCAGAGCGGCACTGAGCCGACGACGGTGGGCCGCCGCCGCAGGCGCGGTTCCCTCGGGCAGGTCCACCGGAATGGGCTGGGAGCCCCAGTGCTGGGCGATGTAGTCGGTGAAGGCCGGGATCTGGTGCAACCGCGGGGGGCGGGTGCCGGCGTATGGGGGCTTGGTGGCGGGGCCGGCCTGGTGGGCAGTGTGCGTCATCGCGCTTCGTTTCCTGTCTGTTCTCCGCCGCGGTCACGGACCAGTTCGCGCAACCGCGCGAAGGTCCGTTCGGCGCCGATGCCGTCGTGTTCGAACTCGTTGGTGACCCAGTATTGGGAATTGCCCAGCCCGGACAGGGTGTCCAGTTGCAGGTGGGCGTCGACGTACATGTCGTCGTAGTAGACCGCCGCGGCCACCGGGACCTCGTTGGCGGCCAAGGCGTCCAGGTCGTACAACCGGGACCAGTTCTGGCGGTGGGCCAGTTCGTTCACCGCCGGGGCGAAGCCGCGCAGCAGCCGTACCTCCCCGAACATCCACGGGAAGGCCATCTCGCCGGTGAACAGCAAGGGGCGGCGGTCTTCGGCGAACTCCGGGCGACGGTCGCGTTCGGCCTGGGCAGCCCACGCGGTGGGGCCCGAGCCGACGTCGCCGTAGATGGACTCCTGCAGCGTCCAGAACAGCGGGTTGCCGGCGGAGGAGGTGCGGGCCTGGACCTGCTCCAGGAAGCCGGTGGACAGCCGGCCCGGTCGCACGAACGCCCCCTCGAGCAGCCAGTGCATCCGCTCGAAGCCGGGTTTCATCCCGAAGTCGATGCCCAGGGACTGGAACCTACGCACGGTGAGCCGGTCGCCGTCGGGCAATCGCACGTCGTTGGATTGGAGGTGGTCGGCGATCGCGGCCACGATGTCGGCGTCGGCCGGGTAGCGACGGTAGAACTCGGCGGTCTTGTCCTGCACCCGGGTGAAGGTGCGGCGGTAGACGTCGGCGGCCGCCGGCGGCGTCCCCGGGACCCCACCGTGGATGTAGCAGGCACTCAGGGCCCGTGGGGCGACGGAGAGGTAGGTCAACGTGATCCAACCGCCGAAACTCTGGGCGATGGTGGCCCACTTGCGACCCTCGTACAGGGTGGTACGCACGTGTTCCAGGTCCCGCACGATCGAGTCGGCGCGGAACTTGGCCAGGTAGTCAGCCCCCGCTGCGGCGTCGCCACGGGCCTGCACGTCGGAGGCCTCGATCGGTGTGCTGCGACCGGGCCGCGCTGGTCCACCAGCACGACCCGGTAGTTCGCCAGCGCCTCGGCCAGCCAGCCGCCGGAGCCGGTCAGCGGGCGTGGGTTCGCCCCGCCGGGGCCACCCTGGAGGTAGGTGATCAGGGGCAGGTCGGCGTCACGCCGGCCCGGGTCGATGAGTTCGCGGACGAAGACCTCGATGGTCTCCCCACTCGGTTCGTCCCAGTCCAGGGGGACCTCGATCGTTCGTTCACTCACCCACATGCCGGGCATGGAGTAGGTCCAGGGTTCGGCTCGAGTCACGCAGCATTCCTCCGTTAGAAAACCTCGATGGTATGTACCATTTCACACCGCCTGGACCGTCGTCCACCGGGCTCGCCCCGGTGCGCACCTCGCACCCAGCGGGGCCGGCCTGGGGCGCGCACCTCGCGCCCATCGGGACCCGCCCTCGCGCCAACCGGGGCTACCCCTGGCAAGCCACCGGACTCCAGGGCTCGCCCTGGCGCCCCACTCCAGGTGACACCGGTCGATCGCCCGCGAGACAGGGGGTGCGCGACCGGAGCCACCGCACCCCACCCGTCTCAGCGCTCGGGGGTGCTGGGGTGAGCGGCTCCGGGTGGTCGGACGAGTGCTCGGGTTGGTGGGGCGCGGGGGTCAGTGGGCGGGGCGTGGGACCAGGTCGACCGCTTGCATCTGGGCGCGCACCGCCAGTTCGGCGGCCTTGAAGGCGTGCTCCTGGGTCATCGCGTTCTCGGTGCGCGCCAGACAGTCCCGGATCAGTTCACCGAAGTAGGGGTAACCCACCTTGCCGTGCACATTGAAATGGGTCTCCTCCTGCCCATTGGCCAGGTACACATGCCCCGGACCATCGGAGGTGGTGATGTTCATGTACTTACGCTGCTCGATGAACCCCTCGGTCCCGAGGATGAAACTACGCCCATCACCCCACCCCTGCAGACCATCGGGGGTGAACCAATCACACCGGAAGTACCCACTGGCCCCGGTATCGGTCACCAGCATCGCATCACCGAAGTCATCCAACTCCGGGTAATCGGGGTTGTGGTAATTCGCGATCTGGGACCGCACCACCTCGGCATCGGTCGAGCCGGTGTAATGCAGGATCTGCTCGATCTGATGCGACCCGATGTCACACAAGATCCCCCCGTACCGCTCCCGCTGGAAGAACCACTCCGGACGCCCCGCGGCACCGAGACGGTGCGGGCCCATCCCGATCACCTGGACCACCTTGCCGATCGCACCGGCCTCGATCAACTGACCGGCGAACACCGAAGCCTCCACATGCAGACGCTCGGAGTAATACACCGCATACTTACGCCCGGTCGCCGCCACCGCCTCCTTCGCCGCAGCCAACTGCTCCAACGTCGTCAGCGGCGCCTTATCGGTGAAGTAATCCTTCCCCGCATTCATCACCCGAATCCCCAACGCCGCCCTATCCGCAGTCACCGCAGCCCCGGCCACCAGATGCACCTGATCATCCTCAAGGACCTCGGCCTCACTACGCGCACGCGCACCTGCGGGAAGTTCTGCCTGAACGCCGCAACCTTGGCCGGGTCAGGGTCATACACCCACTTCAACTGCGCCCCAGCACCGATCAACCCCTGGCACATCCCCCCGATATGACCATGATCCAACCCGATCGCGGCGAACACGAACTCACCAGGCCCCACCACCGGCGCCGGCATCGGATCAGGGGCGTAGTTGGCGCCATCAGTTGCGCTCATCATCTTCCTTCCATCAAGGGCGAATCACAATTACTCTCGGGCGTCGGGCGGGCCGTCGGGGACCGTGGCTGCATCGCGGACGTGCGGGCTGGGTGTCGCGGACGGTGTTCGCGAGATCCGGCGAACCCTCCATTGCGATTGACACTCCTCGACTCCTCCAGCGGACCACATCCCTGGTACGGACCGTGTGCGGGCCGGCCGCGCCGGCCGCGCATCGGTCCTGCGGCGTACCCGAGCCTAGTGCGTCGCCGTCCACGGTGGCAGCGGGAGACGTTGTATCGTGCCCGCACGTGTGGCGGGGTGGGGAAAACCCTCCCCTGGATTGACCGGCCAGCACCGTAGAAGCCACCACCGGGCGCCCGTAGCGTTCAGGGTGTGAAAACCAAACTCATCACCACCTGGTCACGGGCAGTGGACCTGTTCCTGGACTTCATCGTCGGAACGTTCTGGGTGACGCTGTTCCTTGCCCTGATCGCCACAGGTATTCCGCTGATCCTGCTGGCAGGCCTCGGCGTGCTGCTCCTCCTCGGTACCGCCGCTCTGACCCGGGTGAGCGGCTCTGCTGAGCGGCACCGCGCGATGGCCCTGCACAACGTGGCCATCGAGGCACCCCACCGCCGCCGCACCACTCGCACCGACTGGCTCCGCCCCTTCGCCCAGGGCCTGACCGACATGACCGATCCGGTCACCTGGCGAACGCTCGCCCACCACCTGATCACGATGCTGGTGGGCAGCGGCATGCTCCTCATCCTCGCCGGCGGCATCGGCCTGCTGGAGTGGCTCACCCTGTCCGCGAACGCCGGCACCGTCTCCTGGGCGATGCCGGTGGCAGCCGGACTGGCCGCGTTGCTGCTCCTGGTGCTGTACGTCGCCTACATCGGCCGGCTGGACGAGGCCGCCTCGGTGGCCCTGCTGGGTCCGAGCCGCTCGGCGGCGCTGGCCGGGCAGGTCAACCAGTTGGCGCAGGCGCGCAAGGGCGCGGTCAGTGCGGCCGACACCGAGCGACGCCGCTTCGAACGCGACCTGCACGACGGCGTTCAGCCGCGGCTGGTCTCCACCGCAATGACCCTGGGCATGGCCAAGCACCGGTTCGACGAGGACCCGCAGGGAGCCCGCCAACTGCTGGATGAGGCCCATGAGGAGATCAAGGAGTCGATCACCGAACTACGCCATCTCGCCCGCGGCATGCACCCGGCGGTCCTGACCGATCGTGGCCTCGATGCGGCACTGTCCGCGGTGGCCTCCCGCAGCCCGGTCCCGGTGCGCCTGGAGGTGAACCTGCCGGTCGCCTCGATGGCGAGACCGAGGCGGTGTTGTACTTCGTGGTCGCCGAGGCCCTGACCAACGTCGCCAAACACTCCGGCGCCACCAGCGCACAGGTGCAGGTCAACCGGCGCGATGGCGCAGTCTGCGGGCGGATCACCGACAACGGGCGCGGATCGGCCTACGTCACACCCGGTGGGGGCTTGAGTGGCATCGGCGACCGGGTCCGTTCCGCCGGCGGCACGTTCACCCTGACCAGCCCCGAGGGCGGTCCAACCGAGATCGAGGTACTGGTGCCATGCGAATCGTGATTGCCGAGGACGCCGTTCTGCTGCGCGCCGGACTGGAGCGCCTGCTCAGCGACGCCGACCATGAGGTGGTGGCCACCGTGAGCACCGCCAACGAACTGCTCCGCGCTGTGGACACCCATAGCCCTGACCTGGCCGTGGTGGATGTGCGCATGCCCCCGACGTTCACCGACGAGGGCATCCGGGCCGCGGTGCTGATCCGGTCCCAGAACCCCGACACGTGCGTGCTGGTGCTGTCCCAGTACGTCGAGGAACGCTACGCCGCCGAACTCATCGCCAGTGACACCGCCGGCCTGGGCTACCTGCTCAAGGACCGGGTGGCCGATGTGACGGACTTCCTGGATGCGGTCGCCACCGTGGGAGCCGGTGGCACGGCCCTGGACCCGGAGGTGGTGGCCCAGATCCTGGTGCGCTCGCGCCGGGTGGACGAGCTCACGGCCCTGACTGCCAGGGAGCGCGAGGTGCTGGCCGCGATGGCCGCCGGCGCCGCCAACCGCACCATCGCGAAGCAACTGCACATCACCGATGGTGCGGTGGAGAAGCACATCTCCTCGATCTTCACGAAGTTGAGCCTGTCGAGCGAGGCCACCGGCAATCGGCGGGTGCTTGCGGTGCTGCGATACCTCCGGCACGAGAACGGAGGGACATGACGCCGGGGCCCCGAAACCCAGGGCCGCGCACACCCCCGCATGTAGCCGGCCAATCGCACGCCGCGCCGGCGCAGATACCCCCGCACGTAGCCGGCGAACGCGTCGTCGGCACACCGCCACTCCGACCGACCTTTCCTGAGGACCCACGATGACCGCCACCGCAACGCCCCAGCCCACCTCTCCCCCGCCGTCAGGCACCCCGCACGCGCGGCCCAACAGCGCCCTTCGCGCCGCCCTGCTCCTGATCGGCACGGTGCTGCTGATCGGCCTCCTGGTCCCCACCGGGGTGCGGCTGGTCGCACTGGCCACGCACGAGAACCAGAGCGGCCTGCACCAGGTCACCGAAGAGGTGGACAGCGTGTCACTGCGCACCGTCGCCACCGACGTGCAGGTGCGGTACGCCGATGTGGATCAGGTGGAGTTCGAGTTCACCCAGAACAACCCCGACCTGATCCTGCGGCACAGCGTGCGGGCCGGAGAGCTCTCGATCGTGGTGGAACGGCCTGGCCGGGGCCTGGGCATCCTCACCCCGTCACTGTCCTCCCGCCGGGGGGCCAACGTGGAGGTCACCTTGCCGCGCACCTCGGCCGGAGCGGACCTGGACCTGCGCACCACGGCCGGGGACGGGCAGATCGAGGGGGACTTCGGTGGCGTCTCGGTGAACTCCACCGCCGCCGACATGCACCTGACCGGAAGTGCTGGTTCCCTCCAGGTGGACGGCACCGCCTCCGACGTCATCGCCCGTGACCTGGCCGTCTCCGGCCCGGTCCGGATCGACATGACCGCAGGGATGGTGAGCTTCCACGGCACCGAACTGCCCTCCTCGATCAATGTGGGCACCACGGCCACCGACGTGTTGTTCGAACTGCCCGCCGGTGAGTACGAGATCCGCACCAGCACCACCGCTTCGACCCTGACGCAGGGTCTGTCCAGCACCGTCGGCGCCGAGCGGATCTACGATTTCCGCAGCACCGCGGGCGACCTGCACCTGCGCGAACGCCCCTGAGCACGGCCCCGGCCGCCTACGGCTCCCCGGTGCCTCAACGCCCCGGCGCACGGCGTCGGCCGGCTTCGGCTCCAGGGCGAGCCTCGTGGCCGAGGGCGAGTGGCCGAACACTCGCCTTCGGCTACAGGGGTCGCTCTCGGCGGCACTGGACCGGGCGGGCTCGGCGGCACTGGACCGGGCGGGCTCGGCGGCACTGGACCGGGTGGGCTCGGAACCATCCGCAGCGTGCTGAACCGCTGTCTCGCCGACAGCGTGCTGAACCGCTGTGCCGCCGTCGCGCGTGCGTCGCGGGGGCGGTTCGCGTTCAGGTGTGCGGCGGGGCCGCCCACCGCTGACCTGGGAACGCAGGATCGTATATGATGCTGGGTGCCGGCACGGCCGGCGCACGAGCAGCGCCAGGCGCGCGAGCAGAGGCCGGCACCAACGGAGGGAGCGCAGTGACCAGACTCGTCGCGGTCTCCAAGTCCGAGATGGTCTACCAACGGGTACGCGACCGGATCCTCACCGGCACCTACGGCGCGGGATACCGGCTGGTGCTGGACAAACTCGCTCGAGAGTTCGAGGTCAGCCCCGTCCCGGTCCGTGAGGCGATCCGTCGCCTGGAGGCCGAGGGGCTGGTCACCTTCACCCGCAACGTGGGTGCCGAGGTCAGCGGAGTCAACGAGCGCGATTACACCGACGCCATGCAGACTCTGGCCTACCTCGAGGGCGCGGCCACCGCCCTGGCTGCGCCCGCCCTGAGCGCCGAGCAGGTCGCCGAGGCAACCGAGGTCAACGAGCAGATGCGCCGTCTGCACCACGGGGACTTCGACCCGGTGCGCTTCACCGCACTGAACGAACGCTTCCACCGGGTGCTCTGCGGGGTCTGCCCGAACCAGCGCCTGCTGGACCTGGTGGACCGGGAGTGGCAGCGGATGGCGATGATCCGCCGCTCCAGTTTCATCCGGCTGTCCTCGCGCCCGGCGGTCTCGATCGCCGAGCACGACGATCTGCTCCACCTGATCCGCACCAAGGCGCCGGCGGGCGAGGTGGAGCACGCCGCGCGCGCCCCCACAAGCTGCGCACCATGGAGGAGTTCCTGGCCGGCCGGCACGGCGGCACCTGACAGCGCACCGTAGGGACCGCCCAGCACAGCGAAGGACGACGACGAGCACCTTGGACGATGACGACCGGAGGTTCCGTGCCAGACAAGCCAGACACACAAGGCCCCACCGTGTCCACGGACACCCCGACCGTGTCCACGCACACCCCCACCGTGTCCATCGCGGTTGCCGAAGTGATCAGCGAACGTGCCGGGCACCTCTTCGGCCTGCTGGGCAACGGCAACGCCCACCTGGTGAGCCACCTGACGAGTTCCGGTTTCCCGTTCACCTCGGCCCGCCACGAAGTCGCCACCGTGACCATGGCCGACTCCTACCACCGGGCCACCGGGCAGATCGCGGCCGCCACCACCACCTACGGCGCCGGCTTCACCAACACCTACACCGGCCTGGCCGAGGCCGCGCGGGCCCGCGTCCCCCTGGTGCTCATCACCGGCGACGCGCCGTCGACCGGCCTGCGCACCTTCGACATTGACCAAACCGCGGCAGCGGCCGCCGTCGGCGTGGCGACGCTCACCGTCACCCCCGCCGACGCCGCTGCCCTGACCCACCATGCCTTCGACCTGGCGCTGCAGACACGCCGTCCGGTGGTCCTGGCCATCCCCCACGACCTGGCCACCGTGCCACTGCCCGACGCCGACCAGCCGGCCCACCGGGCGCCCTCGGCCGAGACACCCGGTGAGCACGCGGACCCCGGCACCCGCACCGGCCAGAAGCCCCCTCCCCTGCCCGCGCCCATCGGCCCCCCAGCACCGTCAGCCGAGGAGTTGGACCGGATCGCCGAGGCCCTCCGCGCCGCGCGCCGCCCCCTGATCCTGGCCGGCCGGGGCACGGTCCTTGCCCGGGCGGGCCACGACGTGCGCGCGCTGGGCGATCGGCTCGGTGCCCTCTTCATGACCTCGGTGATGGCCGCAAGCGTCATCGACAGCCCGTGGAACCTCGGCATCGCCGGTGGCTTCACTCGCGCCCACCGCCTCGACGTCGCCCGCCGGGCCGACGTCGTGCTCGTGCTCGGCGCGAGCCTGAACCCCTTCCAAACCCGGTACGGCACCCTGGTCGCGGAGGGAACCCGAGTGATCAGGGTCGACGACGAGTCCCCGGCCGACCATCCGATGGTCACCGACGCCGTCCACGCCAACCTGGTGCCGGTAGTGCGCGGGCTACTGGAACGACTGCGGCAGGCCGATGAGGCGCGCACCTGGCGGGCCCACGTTCCGCAGGTGGCCACGGCGCAGTTCCGATCCGCGCAGATCGACCGCGCCGAGTTCACCCCGGCCGAGCTCGCCGCCCCGGAGGGCACCGGAACAGCAGCAGGGGTCGAGTTCTGCACCGACGGCCGGTTGAACCCCCGCGTCGTGGCTGCCGCACTCGACGGCATCCTCCCCGCGGACCGCTCCGTGGTCACCGACGGTGGCAACTTCATCGGGTGGGCGCCGATGTACTTCTCCCGGACCCCCACGCGATGGTGCTGCTGGGCACCGCGTTCCAGTCGATCGGGCTCGGTTTCGGCTCCGCCGCCGGTGTGGCCGCCGCCCGCCCGGACCGCACCACCGTCCTGGTCACCGGCGACGGCGGGGCCCTGATGGGCCTGGCGGACCTGGAGACCCTGATGCGCACCGCACACCGGGCGGTGGTCGTGGTCTTCAACGACGCCGCCTACGGCGCCGAACTGCACCAGTACGCCGCCGCGGGTCTGCACGATGCGGCGATGCGTATCGATGAGGTCGACTTCGCCGCGCTCGGCCGCGCCTTCGGTGCCGAGGGGATCCAAGCGCGCACGCTGGCGGACCTGGACGTCCTGCGCCAGTGGCTGGCCACCCACACCGAGGGCGTGTTCATTCTCGATGTGTCCATCTCCACCGAGGTGGTCGCCGACTTCCTGGCCGCCTCCCTCGAGGCCAAGTCCACCCGCGACCAACGCTGACTTCGCGGCACGTGGATCGAGTGCGTGCGCACCGAGGCGTGCGCGCGCTCAGTCCAAGATCCGCGAAGTCAGGGGATCACGCCGGCGGGCGCAGATTGGCGGCGAAGAAATCGGCCAGGTCTGCGGTCGCCTCCAGCGGGAGCACGTGGGCGACGTACTGGTCCGGACGGACGACGACGACGGCCCCGCCGCGATCGATCTGGCGGATGTCGAAGATGTCCTCGCCCTCCATCACCCCGTACACCTTGTTGTAGTCGAGCAGATCGAAGGGCCCCACGGTCGGTTTGAAGACCGTGGGCACGGCGTTGATGTCGACGTCGGGGTGGACCTGCTGGAAGATCACCTTGACGTCGAAGATCGCGTCGTCGTCGCCGTCGGCCGGGGTGAACCGCACCACGGGCGAGTCCGGCGAGGTGGAGAGCCAGTGCGCGAACCGGCTCAGCGCCGAGTCCTCCCCCGCCGGGCCGGCGTCGGCGAAGGCATAGATGCGCCAGCGCCCGTCGGCCTCGGCCAGGTGACCCAGGTGCACGGGGTTGGCGTCGCAGACCCGCACCACCCGTGCGGACTTGAACCGCTTGCCCACGGTGAAACCCTCGGCGAGGCCCTGGTGGGTGGCCGGTCCGGTGATCATCGACCGTTCGTACTCGGTCATGAAGCCCGCGGGGAACTCGAAGGTCTTGACGTAGAAGTCCTCCAGGGCCGAGGGGTCCTCGAACTCATCGGCCGGTTTGGCCATCAGGGTGGACCACTCCCGGTCGAAGTCGATCAGGTTCTGGGCCACGACCTGCCGCTCGGCCGAGTAGGTCGCCAGCAGTGACTCCGGGCTGCGCCCGTCCAGCACGTGCCCGAGTTTCCAGCCCAGGTTGAACCCGTCCTGCAGGGACACGTTCATGCCCTGCCCGGCCTTGGCGCTGTGGGTGTGGCAGGCGTCCCCGGCGATGAACACCCGCGGCAGGCGCTCGGACTCGGCCCCGGCGGGTACGTCGTCGAACTTGTCGGTGACCCGGTGGCCCACCTCGTACACGCTCCACAGGCCACGTGCTTGACGTCCATCGAGTAGGGCGTGAGGATCGCGTTGGCCTTGTCGATGATGGCGGTGATCGGCGTGCGGCGCACGGTCGCGGCCCGCTCGGCGGTCACCTCCCCCAGGTCCACGTACATGCGGAACAGGTGCCCGCCCTCGCGCGGGATGTGCAGGATGTTGCCCCCGGATCGGGACTGGATCGCGCACTTGAGCCGGATGTCGGGGAAGTCGGTGGTGACCAGCACGTCCATCACCCCCCAGGCGTGGTTGGCCTGGTCGCCCACGTGGGTGGCGCCGATCTCCCTGCGCACCTTGCTGTGCGCCCCGTCCCCGCCGACGAGGTACTTCACAGCCACGGTGCGCTCCTGGCCCTCGCGGGGCCCGGCGGTGTAGCGCAGCCGCACGCGCACGGGATACTCACCCTCCCCGACGGTCAGGCCGAGGAGCTCCACGCCGTAATCAGGCCGCATCCGGGCCGGTGAGTTCGCCATGAACTCGTTGAAGTAGTCGATGATGCGGGCCTGGTTGACCAGCAGGTGCGGGAACTCGCTGATGCCGGTGGGGTCGTCGGCCGGGCGGGACGTGCGCACGATGTGGTCGGGGTTCTGCGGGTCCGGCTTCCAGAACGCCATCTCGGTGATCCGGTAGGCCTCCTCGGCCAACCGGCCGGCGAAGCCGAAGGCCTGGAAGGTCTCCACGCTGCGGGCCTGGATCCCATCGGCGTGGCCCATCGCCAGGCGGTGCGGGCGGCTGTCGATGATCCGGGTATGGACGTGAGGGAACTGGGACAACTGTGCCGCGGTGATCGTCCCGGCCGGGCCGGTACCCACCACGAGCACGTCGAACTCATCGGGTATCTCCTCCGGTCGGTCCAGGCCCACCCCGGCCGCCGACTGGATGCGCGGGTCGGTGGTGACGTACCCGTGATGGTGAAACCTCACTGGGGACTCCTCTCTGAGCCTGTCAGGGTGCGCACTGGGGCTCAGACCTGGTTGCCGAGTTTGAAGCCGTGGTCGGTCTCGCCCTTGCGGGTGTAGGAGAAGCCGTCGGCGCCGATGGTCACGTCCATCTCCTTGGCCTCCTGGCGCTCCTGCAGCGGGACCGGGTTGCCGTCCAGGTCCAGCACGGTGGAGGCCTCGGTGTACCAGGACGGCACCACCGGGTTGCCCCACCAGTCCCGGCGCTGGTTGTCGTGCACGTCCCAGGTCACCACCGGATTGTCCGGGTCGCCGGTGTAGTAGTCCTGGGTGTAGATCTCCACCCGGTGCCCGTCCGGGTCACGCAGGTAGAGGTAGAAGGCATTGGACACCCCGTGCCGGCCGGGGCCGCGCTCGATGCAGTCCGAGCGGCGCAGCGCGCCGAGCTTGTCGCAGATGTAGAGGATGTTGTGCTTCTCGTGGGTGGAGAAGGCGATGTGGTGCATCCGCGGCCCGTCCCCGCCGGTGAGTGCGGTGTCATGCACGGTGTGCTTGCGGGCGAACCAGGCGGCGTAGGTGATCCCGTCGTCGTCGCGGATGTCCTCGGTGCGTTTGAACCCGAGGTTCTCCAGGTACGCCGCGCCGGCGACCACGTCGGGATAGACCTGGTTGAAGTGGTCCAGCCGCACCAACGCGCCGGCGCCGTAGCGTTCATAGTTCCACGCCAGGCGCGGCACGTGCTCGGTCTCGTAGAAGAACTCATACGGGAAGCCGAGCGGGTCCTGTACCCGTACGGCGGCACCGATCCCGCGCACGAACCCCTCGGCGCTGCGGCGCACGTCGCAACCCAGGTCCCGGTAGTAGGCGTCGGCCCGATCCAGGTCCTGTGGGCTGCGCACCCGGAAGGCCAGCGCGGCGACTGCCGGCTCGTCGCCCACCCGGAGCACCAGGTTGTGGTGGATGAACTCCTCCAGGGTGCGCAGGTAGATCGCGGTCTCGTCCTCCTCGGTGACCACCAGGCCGAGGATGTCCACGTAGAACTCCCGCGCGGCGGCCAGGTCGGTCACCACCAGTTCCATGTACGCCGCCCGCACGATGTCGGGCGGGGCGGGTTCCGTCGTCGGGCTGTCCGTGCCGGGTTGGGTCATGACCGGCTCCCTCGCGCGCGTGCCATCTCAGGCCTCGTCCCTCTTGGCGGCGAAGAACGGGTCCTGCTCGTCATACCCGGTGGCCCCGAACCGCGCGGTGTGCACGGCGCCGAGGGTCACGTGCACAACCTTGTGCTCGGAGTAGAAGTTCAGCGACCGGTAGCCGCCCTCCTGGCCCAGGCCGGAGGCCTTGATGCCTCCGAACGGGGAGCGCAGGTCACGCACGTTATGGGAGTTGATCCAGATCATCCCGGCCTCGATCCGGTCGGCCAGGGTGTGGGCGCGGGTGACGTCCTTGGTCCAGATGTAGGCGGCCAGGCCGTACTTGACGTTGTTGGCCAGCGCCACGGCCTCATCCTCGGTGTCGAAGGGGGTGATCGCCACCACGGGTCCGAAGATCTCCTCCTGGAAGATCGACGCCTCGGGCGGCACGTCGGCGAACACGGTGGGGGCCAGGTAGTTGCCCTGGTCCAGTCCCTCGGGGCGCCCTCCACCGGCGACCAGGCGCGCCTCGGTCCTCCCGGCCCGCACGTAGCCCAGCACCCGGTCGTAGTGCTCCGGATGCACCAGCGCACCGACCTCGGTGTCGGGGTCCGACGGCGGTCCGACCTTGATGTTCTCGGCGCGCGCGGCGTAGGCGGCCACGAATTCCTGATACACCGACCGCTCCACCAGGATCCGGGAGGAGGCGGTGCAGCGCTCCCCGTTCAGGGAGAACACCCCGAACAGGGTGGAGTCCAGTGCGGCCTCCAGATCGGCGTCGGCGAACACCAGCGCCGGGGACTTGCCCCCCAGTTCCATGGACAGGCCCTTGAGCGTGGGGGCGGCATTGGCGAAGATCGTCTGCCCGGTGGTGGTCTCCCCGGTGAAGGAGATCAGGTCCACGCCCGGGTGCCTCACCAGCGCGTCACCGGCCACCTCCCCGATGCCGTTGACCAGTTGAACACCCCCGGCGGCAAGCCGGCCTCCTCGAAGATCCCGGCCCACAGCGAGGCCGACAGCGGGGTGAACTCCGCGGGTTTGAGCACCACGGTGCACCCGGCCGCGAGCGCCGGGGCGAGTTTCCAGGAGGAGAGCATGAACGGGGTGTTCCACGGGGTGATCAGCCCGGCCACCCCCACCGGGGAGCGGTTCACGTAGTTCATCTGCATGCCCGGGACCTTGTAGGCGTCATCGGTCCCGGCCACGATCAGGTCGGCGAAGAAGCGGAAGTTCTCCGCCGCCCGGCGGGCCTGGCCCCGGGCCTGGGTGATCGGCAGACCGGTGTCGAAGGACTCCATGGTGGCCAGCGCCTTGTCCTGGGCCTCGACGGCGTCGGCGATCGTGTTCAGGATCCGGGCCCGTTCCCGGTTCCTCATCCGCGGCCACGGGCCGGTCTCGAACGCCTCCCGGGCGGCGGTCACCGCGGCGTCGATGTCGGCGTCCTGTCCGGCGGCGGCCCGGATGTAGGCGGCGTTCGTAGTGGGTTCGAGCACCTCGAAGGTCTGCCCGCCGCGGGACTCGAGGGATGCGCCGTTGATGTAGTGCTGGATGCGCTCGGGAGTGCCCGGCGGCGGGGCGGGAGCCGGCGACGGCGTGGGCCGGCTCGCCGGGGTCGGTCCGGTCGTCTCAGCGGTCACCTCAGGTTCCTTCCACCGGGGTCAGGTACTGCTCGCCGCGGCGGGCCAGCTCGGTCACGCGGCGCCGGCCCTGCTCACTCAGCCCGACCAGGGGCGGACGCACATGGTCCGAGGCGATCAGGCCGCGCTGGGCCATCAGCCACTTGGCCGGGGCGGGATTGGTCTCGGCGAAGATCAGGTCCACCAGCGGGTGCACGCCGTAGTGCAGCGCCCGCGCCCGGTCCCAGTCCCCGGCGATCGCGGCGTCGTAGGTCTCGGCGACGGCGGCCGGCGCGATGTTGGACAGCGCGGAGATGAACCCGGTTCCCCCCAGCGGGATCAGCGGCAGGCACAGCAGTTCGATCCCGGACCACATCAACGCCTCCTGGCCGCACAGGTACATGGTGCGGGAGAAGTGCTCGAAGTCCTTGGTGGTCTCCTTGATGCCCACGATGTTGTCGTGGTCGCGGAACAGCCGGGCGAAGGTCTCCGGGGCCAGGTCCACCGCGGTACGCACGGGCACGTTGTACGCCACGATCGGCAGGTCGGGGAACTCCGCGGCCACCGTGGAGTACCAGACGTAGAGCGCCTCCTGGGTGGGCCGGGCGTAGTAGGGGGTGATGATCAGCGCCATGTCCGCCCCGGCGTCCCGGGCGATCGAGGTCAGCTCCAGGGTCTCCTCCAGCTGCGCCGTGCCGGTGCCGGGCAGGAACGGGACGGCGTCACCCACCTCCTGGGCCACGGTGCGGATCGCGGCCGCGCGCTCGGCAAGGCTCTGGGAGGAGGGTTCGCCGGTGGACCCGCCGATGGAGATGCCCCGAGAACCGTTGGCCAGTTGCCAGCGCACCATGCGCCGCAGCGACTCGTGGTCCAACTCGCCCTCGTCGGTGAACGGGGTGAACACCGGCGCCAGCGCACCGGTGATACGGGCGGGGTCGGAGCGGAACTTCATCGTGTCCTCCTCGGAGCTCAGCCGCGGGTGGAGCGCCAGGCGTCGAAGGCCTGCCGCCATTTCTCGTTCATCGGGTATAGCCCGTGCACCGACTCCCCCGCCGCGACCATCTCGGCGATGAAGGTTTCCTCGGCCTCCTGGTCCTCGGCGTCCCGGAGTACCTCGGCCACGAGGTGGGGTGGGATGACCAGGGCTCCGTCGTCGTCGGCCACCACGACGTCCCCGACCTGCACGGTGGCACCGCCGCAGGAGATGGTCACGTCGGCCTCCCAGGGCACGTGCCGCCGGCCCAGGACGGCGGGGTGGGCCCCGGAGGAGTACACGGGCAGGTCGAGGTCGGCGACGGGGGCGGCATCGCGCACCGCACCGTCGGTGATGATGCCGGCGGCGCCGCGCACCTGGGCCCGCAGCGCGAGGATGTCCCCGAGGGTGCCGGCCGAGGACTCGGCGCGGGCCTCCATCACCAGGACCTCGCCCGGCCCGATCGTGTCGATCGCCTGTTTCTGGGCGTTGTACCCCCCGCCGTGGTCGGCGAACAGGTCCTTGCGGTAGGGCACGAAGCGCAGCGTGCGGGCCCGGCCCACCAGCCCGCGACCCGGGACCAGGGGACGTACGCCGTCGATGGAGACGGTGTCGAAGCCGCGCCGGCGCATCTGCACCGACAGGGTCGCCACGGCGACCGCTCCCAGGCGGGCGCGCAGATCCTCGGTGAGAACGAACGGGGGTTCGCCAGGGGTGGCCTCCCGCCCCCAGGCGTCGGCGCGCTGGGCGTCGTCGACCTTCGGCGGATGGCCCCAGTCGGGCAGGGCGGGTCCCTCGACCACCTCGGTGTGCAGCCGCCCGGTGCTCAGGTCCGGATCGTCCGGGCAGGACACCTCGACGGCGATGTGCTGGCCGGGTCCGGCGACCGAGGCTCCCGCGGGAGTGCCGGTGAGGATGACATCGCCGCGGTGCAGGGTCATGACGCGGGACAGATCGGCGATCATCAGGGCGAAGGGGAACAGCAGGCCGGCGGTGGAGTCGTCCTGGACGAGTTCGTCATCCAGCCAGGTGCGGATGGCAAGCCGGGCGGGGTCGAGCCCGGTGGCGTCGAGCAGCCGCGGGCCGATCGGGGTGTAGCCGTCTCCGCCCTTGGAGCGCACGTTGGAGCCCTTGTCCGCATACCGCAGGTCATGCAGGCCCAGGTCGTTGGCGGCGGTGACCCAGCCGACGTGACCCCAGGCCCGTTCCGGCGGGACGTCCCGCGCGTCGGCGCCGATCACCAGGGCGATCTCACCCTCGAACGCGAGCAGCTCGGTGCCCGCCGGTCGGATCACCTGGCCGGAGCCGGTCAGCGAGGAGGTGGTCTTGAGGAAGTAGGACGGATACGCCGGGGTTCGGCCACGCTGAGCGGCGCGCGAGGCGTAACTGAGGTGAACCGCGATCACCTTGCCGGGCCGGTGCCCGAGGACGGCGGTGATCGGGTCGTTGCTCATCTGCACCGGCTCCTTCGCCCAGGACGTCCACGAACGATCGTATACGATCCCAATCCTGCCCCCGCCACCCCCCGGTGTCAACAGGTGGACGGGCGTGGGAGTGGCCACCACGGGACACCTGCTGCGCCCGATGACACTGCGCCTCCGGGCGAACGCGTGGCCTACAGCGAGATCAGCACCAACGTGGTGCCGAACACCAGGCCCGTGGTCACCAGGGTGATCGTGGTGTAACTGAGGATGTCGCGCATCTTCAGCCCCGCGATGGCCAGCAGGGGCAGGGCCCAGAACGGTTGGATCATGTTGGTCCACTGATCGCCGTAGGCCACCGCCATGATCGCGATCGCCGGGTCCACCGACAGGCTCTCGGCCGCCTCGAGCATCACCGGCGCCTGCACCGCGAACTGCCCACCGCCCGAGGGCACGAAGAAGTTGACGGTGCCGGCGGCGACGAAAGCAAGCAGCCCGAAGGTGTACTGGTTCGAGATGGACACCAAGGCGTCGGAGATCACCGTGATCAGCCCGGTGCCGGCCATGATGCCCATGATCCCTGCGTACAGGGGGAACTGCAGCAGGATCTCCCCGACGTTGGAGGCGGCCTTCTTGGTCAGCGCGATCAGTTCAAAGGGGTTCTTCACCAGCAGCAGGATCAGGGCCAGGAAGCTCCAGTTGACGAGGTCAAGGGTCAACGTGCCGCCACCGGAAAAGTGGATCACCAGGTAGCCCACCAGCATCAGCCCGGTGAGCAGCGTGGGCACACGAGAGGCGTCCACCCGGTCCGCGGGGGTGGTGACCTGCTCGGCGACGTCAACCTCCTTCTCCCGGGCATCGACCTTCAGTGGCACGATCGCTTCCTTGCGCCGTGGTGCGACCAGCAGCAACGCCACGGCCACCAGAATGATCGCGGCACCGGCCGCGGCGATGTTCCACGGGGTGAAGATCGTCTCGGTGATCGGCAGCGGCTCACCGAGTTGCTCGGCGACGAAGGAGTCCGGCGTGGCCGCCAGCAGCGGACCGGACGCCGAGTAGCCCATGTGCCAGACCACGAAGCCGGAGAAGGCGGAGGCGACCAGCATGGCGAAGTGGATCGGTTCGTCACGTCGCCGGAACTCATAGGCGACCTCGCGGGCGAGCAGAGCACCGGCTACCAGGCCCAGGCCCCAGGTGATCAGCGAGGCCAGCGCGGCGATCACGAAGACCAGCACGTAGCCCTGCATGGCCGTCCTGGGTCGCTTGGCCAGCCACACCAGGACCTTCCGGACCGGGCCGGTGTTGGCCAGGATGTACCCGAGCAGCAGGATGAGCGCCATCTGCGTCATGAAGGCCAGTAGCCCTGCCAGTCCGTTGCCCCACTCCTCCACCACCTGCACCGGCCCGGCGTCGGTCAGGATGAGGGCGAGCAGGACCACCACGAACGTGAGCACGATCGCAAAGACCAGGGCCGAGGGGATGAACCTCTCGACCAGGCTGTTCAACGGGCGCATCAGGCCCGACAGCACCGCACCGCCGTCGGCCTTCTTCTCGTCTTTCGTCGTTCCCTGGCTATTCGGGTCTGCCATGTCTCCTCCTTGAGTATGGTCCCCGCCCGGATTCTCGGCTCGACCTGAAGCCGGGAGGGTAGATGGGGCGGGTGGCGACGATTCCACCCAGGCCTCAGCGTGGCACAACCAGGCGCCGCGCGGGCGGCACTTCGGGCTGGGTCCGGCCCACCGCCACGTGCCACCGCCGGGTGCCACCGCCGGGTGCCACCGCTGAGTGGCACCGCGTGGTGCCACCGCCGGGTGCCACCGCTGAGTGACACCGCGTGGCACCGCTGAGTGCCACTGCGGGGCACCGCGATCACCTAGGACAGTTCGCCGCGCACGATGCTGTTTCCGCTATGGGCAGGGTCGCCGTCGTAAGGCTCGTCGGAGACGTCCACGATCAGGAACTCGCCCATATCGAGGTTGTCGGGAACGTCGAAGACTCCCTCGGATCCGACGAGGACGCCGAGGCTGATCAGCCGCTCCAGATCGCTGTCGATGAGCCACACCTCGCGGTACCCCTCGCCCAGGCCGGGGTCGAGCTCGACGTTCAACACCCGGGCACCGTCGACCTCGTGCAGCGCGGCGGCGCCGGCGTCGGCCTCGCTCCACTCAGGAAGGGGCGCCAACTCGGCCGTGGCGAGCACCTCGGGCGCCGGGGGCGTGCGCAGTTGGTCAGCCACCACGGTGGCGCCGACGCCCAGCAGGAAGGCCGCCGCAGCCACCCACGCCGTGCGCCAGTTCCGGGACGAGCGCCGTGCCAGTTGCGGAACGGGCGCGCGCACGGGCTCGGCAGAGACCTCGGGCGCGACCGCAGACACCTCTGGCGCACCGGCCGGTTCGGAGGCTGGCGGCCCGAGGAGTTCGGCGCTGATCCGGGACCAGACGTGCTCTCCCGGGCGCTCCAGGCCGGGCTCCCCGGCGCCGGCCCGCCCTGCGCTCACCACGCGGCGCAACGCCTCGAGTTCCTTCCGGCACGTCGCGCACTCGGCGACGTGGCGGCTCTGTGCGCGCGTGACGCCCTGCTGCTCCCCGAGAGCGAGGAGGGCCAACGTGCCATCGTCAGGATGCTCCATCGGTCACCTCCAGCCGATCCCGCATACGTTGCAGACTGCGTTTGATGTGGGACTTGACCGTTCCGAGTGGCAGGTCGAGCCGCCCAGCGATCTGGGAGTGGGTCAGATCCTCGAAGAAGGCAAGCCGCATGATCGTGCTCGGAGGTTCACCCAGACGGCGCAGTTCCTCGGCGATCACCACCCGGTCGATGACGACGACCGGATCGGCTCCGGCCCCGGCCCCACCCGGCCGGCGGGCGACGACCTCGGCCGCGTCCTGCGCGCGGCCGTCCCGGGTCCGGCGCTGATAGACGTCGACGATCTTGTTCCGCGCGATGGGCAACCAGCCAGGAATGCAAGCGAGCCCGGGTCGGGTCGTACCTGGTCCTACCCTGCCATGCGGCCACGAACACCTGCTGGGTGACGTCCTCGGCGTCAGCGACCGAGCCCAGGGCTCGTAACGCGATCGTGTAGATCAGCGGCGACCACCGTTGATAGACCGCACGCATGACGCCGTCGTCCTCGGCGACGAAGGCACGCTCCAGGGCTGACTCCCGAGCCTGCCCTGCCTCGTCGCTCATCGTCCGCCCATCCGGCACGATCGTGGCTCCATGTTTGGGCCAACCGGGGATTCGATCATCCTTGTCGCAGGCTAGCAGTGACGACGATGTTGTCGCTGTAACTACCGCGCGTCTCATCCCACTGCCCGCCACAGGTGATGAGCACCAGCCGGGGCTGCCCGTCGCGCCGGAAGTGGTCGGCCAGGTCGATGGTCTCCTTGGCTTGGCTGGTGACGGTGACGACGTCATAGGTCACCTCCGTCCCATCCGGGCCGATGAGGTCGATCGAATCACCTGGCTGGGCTTGGCGAAGGTAATGGAACGGACCGACGCCGGTGGTGAAGGAACCGTTGTGTGCAGCAACGACAATGGATCCGTTCGCGTCGCCCAGTCCGGGACCGAAGCGGTACCACCCGGCCCTGTTGGCGTCGTCAGGGATCTCCATCTGGCCGTCCGCGGCAACCCCGACCGGGTCGATGTCGAGGGTGATGTCCCGCTCGGCGTACTCCAATCGCACCGGCGGGGTCCTGGCCTCGGGGCCGGCAGCCTCGAGCCTGGCGGTGCTGACGTCGACCTCGACCGCGGGTGATTCGAGCTCACCGGGGACGACCTGCGACCCGGGTGCGGTGGCTTCGGTGCGCCCCTGCTCGGGCGCCCCCGGCGAGATCGCGGCGGAGCCCGGCCGTGCCGCCGCGCGCGTCGGTCGAGACAGACCGGCTCGGTGGCTGCGCGTCGGGGGTCGCGCAGCCACCGAGGATTCCGGCCAAGAGCAGGATCCCGAGGGACAATGACCTCGTCCTGAACATTCGGACTCCTACTCCCGCCCCGTCCGGGCTTGCTCGTCAGTTGGTTGCGTGTGCGCCCTGGCTGCGGCCGCGCAATCCGAGGATGGCCAGGAGGCCCGCACCGAGGGTGATCACGACCCAAGCCAGCGGCGCCATGCCCGCTTCCTCGACCGGGATCTGACCGGTGGGGACACCACCCGGGGCCGAGTGCAGTCCATCGACCGTCTGGACCGCCAGGTCGAGAGTGTCCTCTTCCAGGCTGCCCCACGCATAGACGATCGTGAGTGACCCCTCACCGACCGTGACGTCGGCCGGGCCCAGCACCGGGTCGGTGGTGCCGGCTGCGGCCACTGCCGCCGGCACGGTCCCGGCGGGCAGATCGAGGCTGGCCTCGTCGGGGTTGACCAGGTCGGTGATGACAGCCTCGTCTCCGGCCAGGATGTCGACGGCCGGAGCGGCTGCGGTGTGCCGCACTGTCAGGCGCCCTTCGCCTGCCCCGTTTCAGAGGTGTCGTTGGTGAACAGGGTGGCGGTCGGCCCACCGTCGGCGTCCAGGTGGGCCACCGCGGTGTAGTTCATCCCACCGTCCAGACTCAGGTCCACCGGCCCGAGGGCCGGCTCACTGTCGTCGTCGGCGTCTGCCGCGGTGATCGCCACCGAGTAGGTGCCGGCAGGCAGTTCGAGCGGGCCGGCGAGGTCACCGGGTTCGAAGTCGTCCAGGGTGAGTTCACCATCGACGTAGACGTCGACGACCATGTCCGGCACACCGTGCAGAACAGAGAGTGCGGCGCCGGGTTCGGTGGTGTCGGCGAAAGCGGGTGCCGCGGCGAGTGTGACTGCCGTGAGGCCGGCCAATCCGGCCAGCGCGGTGCGACGCATGTGCATGATGTTTCCTCCATCGGATGTGGCCCGGGTGGGCCGGTGGGTGTTCGCACCGGTACTTTCTGGCGATGACCCCCGTTTGGATGCACCTCGGCCGAAGTTTTTCCGATGAGAGTTCGGTCAGGGCCTCATGAGGTACCGCTCGGATCTACCACCCGAAGATCTACCGCCGGATCCTTCCGAACGGCACAATGTGGACACCACCAGGCGGCTGGCCGGGCCACATCGGGTGCGGCGGACGCACCAGAGACGGCTGCCGCACCAGAGATGGGAGTGCGTGCATGGCTGAGGCAACCGAGGCAGCGGCGCAGGCGCCGTGGGAACCGCCGCTGGCCAGCTCGGAGGTGGAGCACCTGCTCGGTGCCCTGAACCGGCTGCGCACCACCTTCCGCTGGAAGACCGACGACCTGGACGCCGAGGGCCTGTCCCACACTGTGGGCGCCTCCGCGCTGACCCTGGGTAATCTGCTCAAACATCTGGCGTGTGCCGAGGATGAGAAGTTCGGGATGGCCCTGTCCGGTGCGGCCTACGGGCCGCCGTGGGCCGGCATGGTCGACTTCGACGGAAGTCCGCACGACTACATGTTCAGCACCGATGGGATGGAGCCCGCGGAGTTGTACGGCGTGTGGGACGAGGCGGTACGCCGATCCGACCAGCGCCTGCAGGCCGCTCTGGAGCAACAGGGCCTGGACCAGCGGGTTGCCCTGGGCGCCGACGAGGGGTTGGAGGTGAGCCTGCGCCGGCTGCTGTACGACCTGGTGGAGGAGTACGGGCGGCACACCGGCCACGCGGATCTCCTCCGGGAGGCCGTCGACGGTCGGGTCGGCGAGGACCCGCCACAGGGTTGGAGCGCCGTGAGCGGGAACTCACCGGTCGGAGTTTCTCCTGGCAAGTGAATCGACGGCCGGCCTGGAAACGGCCGGCAGGGAAGGAGTCGCGATGGCTGACACACCCGATATCCGACCGGTGGGGGACCTACCGGACGCGATCGGCAAGACCGCTGCCCGCGAACTCGCGGGCAACGGCATCACGAGCCTGGCACGGGTGGCTCAGCACTCCCGGAAGGAACTGCTGGCCATCCACGGCGTGGGCCCCAAGGCGATCGCCATCCTTGGCGAGGCCCTGGCGGCCGAGGGCCTGGACTACCGCGCGACCTGACCGCGCCGGCGGGCCGGGCACCCCCGTCATCAGCCGCCATCGCCTCCGCCGGGCGGGCGCACCAGAACGGGCCGCCCCGGCGCAGTGATGCAGATGCCGCAGGCACGATCCCCTGCGAGGATGCGTCCATGTCCGCCTCTGAACAACTCCGAGCCGACTTCGAGGAACTCGCTGAGCGCGTCGGCAAGGCAGCCCTTGCCCGTGGCGCGCTCGTTGCCACCGCCGAGTCCCTGACCAGCGGGCAAGTGGCCGTCCACCTGGGCGCCGCACCCGATGCCGGTGACTGGTTCGCCGGTGGTGTGGTCGCCTACACGGTCGAGGCGAAGCAGCGTGCTCTGGGCGTCCCGCCCGGCCCGGTGATCTCCGAGCAGTGCGCCACCGCGATGGCCGAGGGGGCGGCGCAGCGGCTGGGGGCAGACTGTGCCGTGGGCGTGACCGGTGTCGGCGGGCCCGACGACGCAGGAGGGTGAGCCGGTCGGGACGGTGTTCATCGCCGTACACACCCCGGAGGGCACCACCTGCGAGCAGCATCACTTCGACGGCGACGCCGAGGAGATCCTGGACGCCACCACCCGCAGGGCCCTGGAACTGCTCGGCCAGGGGATCACCGATGTCGGCACCAAGGCCCAATAACGGCGCCGCCCACCGCGCGGGGTCTAGCCGAGGAGTTCCCGCACCCGCAGCGACTGTTCGGCCAGTTCCGGGGGTGATCGGTCCGCCCCGTCGAACCAGGACACCGCGGGCCCATCACCGGCGAGCCGCCAGGTCCCGCAGACCACACCACCGGTGATCACCAGGTTCGCTCCGCGGCTGACGGCGGGCCGGTGTTCGGGCGGGACCACGTGGACGTCGGCTGTGCCAGTGCCGAGCACCCACTGGTCGTGACCGGTGAGGAAGCGCACCGCGCTGGTAGGGCTGGCGGCCATCAGGTCCTCCACGTGGTCGGGGTGCACCAGCGCGGGCTCACCCTCCACCTCGATCTCGGTGAGTTGCTCACCCAAGCCGGCGAGCCACCCCGCGATGCGCTGACGGCCGGTGCCAAGCCCCTCCCCGAGCCAGTAGTGCACCCGCTCGGGCGTCGTCGGGCCGTAGGCGGACAGGTAGGCGAAGACCGCCTGCCTTCCCGCCTCCTGCAGTTCCGGAAGACCCGGCCAGTACCGGTTCTGTGCGAGCGCCTGAAGGGTGGCCTGCCCGTTCCTGGTGGGGCCGAAACACACGTCGCCCTGCCAGAAGAAGGGCTTGAGGAAGGTGTTCGCGGCCGAGAGTGCCGGTCCGAGGTGGGCGAACCTAGCGCTCGTGGTGACCTCCGCGGCGACTTCATCCGGTGTCAGCGGCCCATCAGCCAGGGTCTCGCGGACCGCTGCCCGAAGCGCCGGCCACTCCCCCGGCTCCACCCGGTAGTGGTCGCGCCAGCTCCGGCGCTCCCACATCCGGCTCGAGGATCGCAGCGCCAGGTAGACGGCCGCGCTCGCGGGGGTCATCAGGTAGGTGCCGCCTCGGAACGCGAACACCTTGACCACACGGCCCTGGGCGAGGACCTGATCGAGTTCGTCCGGTTCCGGTTCGGTCTGGCGCACCCACACCGCGTACCCAGGGTTACCGGACCAGGCCGGGATGGCACCCAACCGGCCCACGACCTCGTCGGCCCGAAGCCGACCCGCCGGCGCGAGCAGCTGCCGAGCCATTCGCCAGGCCAACGCCTGCGCCCAGGTCACCCGCACCGCGCTACCGCCATCTCGGATCCGGCGGAACGACACGCTTCATGGATGCCCACCCGGCAGCCGAAGACCATGCCACAGGGACTCTCCCCCAGCCTCGTTGCCATGGGCCCATCCTCGCACCCCGGCCGTCGTCGCACCCGGGGGTTATCCACTATACGTGCGGGTGCCGATGCAGGACAATGACGACGACGGAGAGGGGCCGAGCCGAATACGGCCACCGGACCACCGCTCACCTCAGGAGGAGACCACACATGGCTGACACACACGAATCCAAGGACGACTCGGCCAAGGCCAAGAAGACCTGGTACGAGGAGTTCACCGTCTCCGGGAACGAACTTCTCGACCAGGTGAAGAAACTCGTCGCCGAAGGCAACGTCCGGCGGGTGTTCATCAAGAACCCCGAGGGGCGCACCCTGCTGGAGATCCCCCTGACGGTAGGCGTGGCCATCACCGCCGTGACCGCGGCGTTCGCGCCCATTCTGGTGGCGGTCGGGGCCATTGCGGCGCTACTGACCTCCGCGACGATCGGTGTCGAAAGAGAAGACCCCGACGACGACGCGGGCGGCAACGAAGACTCGACGGCAGGCAACGGGCCGCCCGTCCTGGAGCAGTAGCCGCTGCTGCGTGTCGAGCCATGGCGCGCGCTCAGAGCACGTTCACCGGCCCAGCCGAGGCCTTGACCGAGCCCCTCAGGTGTGACGGACCAGCACCTTGGCTGCTCACGATCATGGGCCTTGCGAGCCCTCGGAACGGTCGGTAGGTAACTCCATTCCGCCACTCGTAGCATGAATGTAACTCCTTGACAGCCTCGGTGACCTGCGCCACAGTGGCTGTCGGCCGGCAGGGACGCCGGTGCCAACGGGAGGTAGGGCATGCGCAAGGTACTCGCGGTCGCGGCCACACTGGCGGTGGGTCTGACAGGTGCGGCAATGGCAACGCCGGCAGCGGGAGATATTCTCCCCCTCGCCGAACGTGAACGAGGGTGGGACCGCTCGAACGCGCCTCACCACCTACTGCGAGACGGCACGCCGGAGGAAGCCGGGCTCATCGCCAGCCGGCTCGCGGCCATCGAACCGGCCCTCCACGACGGGCTCACGGCCGACCCGACCCCGCTCTACCCGGGCGCTGTCGCCCTCGTCGCGGCGAATGGGGTCATCGCCGAACGTACCGCCGTTGGCCACTCGGTGCGCTGGGCCGACCCCGACACCGAGTTGCCCGCCGAGGAGCAGATCGAGATGTCGACCGACACGATCTTCGACCTGGCCTCCCTCTCCAAACTGTTCACCGCGGTCGCGGTGATGCAGCTGGTCGAGCAGGACGAGATCGACCTCGAGGATCCCGCAGCCGCCTACATTCCGGCTTTCGCCGCTGAGGACAAGGAGGACGTCACCCTCGAGCATCTGCTCACCCATACCGGTGGACTGCCCTCGTGGATCAACCTGTACTCGGCTTACGACGACATCGACTCGCGCCTGGCGGCGGTCTACGGGATCGCCCCCCTGAGCGAACCCGGTGAGGAGTACCGCTACAGCGATCTCGGTCTGATCGTGCTCGGCAAGATCGTCGAGGAGGTCTCGGGCCTGGCACTGGATGAGTACGTCGAGGCTCGCATCACCGGCCCGCTGCAGATGGCCGACACGACGTACAACCCCCCGGCCGAACTTCTCGATCGGATCGCCGCCACCGAGTACCAGCCGCTCGCCGAACGCGGACTGGTCCACGGTGAGGTGCACGACGAGAACGCCTGGTCCCTCGGTGGAGTCGCCGGCCACGCCGGCACGTTCGCGACTGTGGACGACGTGGCCGTCTTCGCCCAGATGCTCCTCAACGGTGGCAGTTACGACGGCGCCCGGATCCTCGAGCCCGCCACCATCGAGACCATGATGCAGGACTACACCGGACACGCCTCCAACGCCCACCGCGGGCTCGGCCCGGAGTTGGAAGCCTGGTACTACCACGACGTCCTCACCACCGCGGAGTCCGCGGGACACACTGGCTTCACCGGAACGTCGCTGGTGATCGACCCGCACTCCGACACGGTGGCGATCCTGATGTCCAACCGGGTCCACCCCAGCCGGGACTGGGGAAACGTCAACCCGGTGCGCCGAGCCGTGGCTCGTGCCGCCGGCCTGGCCCACCCGATGACCGGCTTCACCCATGGCTCCGCCTGGTACTCCGGTATCGGGGACGAGTTGGAGCACTCCCTCACCGTGCCCGCGCGTCTCGACGGTGCCGGTGAACTCGCCTTGGACGTGTGGTTCCACACCGAGCCCACCGACTACCTGCATATCGAAGCGTCGACGGACGACGGCGACACATGGGAACCGCTCAGCGGCACCCTGACTGCTGATGGCGACGCGCTCTCTGCACCGGGCTGGATCTCCGGTGACGGCCTGAGCCGCTGGTGGGATGCCCGCTTCGACCTCTCCGGCCTGGATGGTCACGTCCTGCTTCGACTGCGGTACGCCACCGACGAGTTCTACTCCGGGCGCGGCGTCTACTTCGACCGTATCCAGGTGACCGCCGACGGCGTGAGGATCTTCGACGACTGGGACCTGGCTGACCGGGCGCGGATGCAGGTCGAGGGCTGGACCCGCGTGGACGCCGAAGGTGAGGAGGTGCACGAACCCGTCGAGCAGTTCCGCGGCTACTGGGTGGACGCCTTCAACCCGGGCATCTACGACGCCGAGGAGGTTCAGAACCTCGTCGCCGACGCCGAGAAGGTCGGCGCCAACGCACTCATCGTGCAGGTGGGGCGCCGCTACGACTGCTTCTGTAACAACTCCGCCTTCCCGCGCACCGACGCCTCCATCGACCCGGCGCCCTACGACCCGCTCGAGGAGGTCATCGAGCAGGCCCATGCGGCGGGGATCGAGGTGCACGCCTGGGTGAATGCCACGACGCTGTGGAACCAGGCCGCCCCACCCAGTTCGCCCGAGCACGCCTACAACCTGCATGGACCGGGGGCCGAGGGCGAGGACCGTTGGCTGAACCAGCGTGTGGATGGCACCGAGCAGGTGGGGAACAACACCTGGATCGACCCGGCTCACCCGGGCGCCGTGGACTATTTCGTCGATGGCGTTGCCTCGATCATGGAGAACTACGACGTCGACGGAATCAACCTCGACTACATTCGCTACCCCGATCACAGCGCGGATGAGAGCCAGAACGAGTGGGGTTACTCCGAGGTCTCCTTGGCACGCTTCGCTGAACACACCGGACGCGCCGACGTGCCCGAACCGGACGATGCGGAGTTCTCCGACTGGCGGCGCGATCAGGTCTCGGCCCTGGTGCGCAAGGTGTTCCTGGAGATGTATGAGATCGATCCACTGGCTCGGTTGAGCATCGACGGCATCACCTACGGCTTCGGTCCGGTCAGTCACGACGACGGCTTCGAGGGCACCCGCACCTACGCCAACGTTTCCCAGGACTTCCGGTCGTGGCTCGATGAGGGGATCATCGACACGGTCACCGCGATGAACTACAAGCGCAACTGGATGGATGACCAGGCGCGTATGTTCGCCGAGTGGAACGACGCCCTGATCGAGTACCGGGCCGGGCGCCACGTGGTCAATGGTCCTGCGCTGTACCTCAACGAGATCGAGGACTCCGTGGCCCAGGCGCGCCAAACGGTCGATGCCGGCTTCGATGGCTGGTCGGGCTACTCCTACGCCAACGCCTCACTCACCGCCAACGCGTCCGGCTCCTCGGCGGTCAAAGACGCCGAGCGTCAGGCGTTGGCCGAGGCGCTGCGCGAGGAGGTGTTCGCCGCCGATGCTGACGTTCCGGAGATGGACTGGAAGACCAACCCCACCGACGGGCACCTGTCCGGCACCCTCCTCGCGGACGAGGATGGGCAGATCGACGGCGTGACCGTCACCATCGAGGCGGTCGACGGCGAGTCCGCGCAAGCGCGCACGGACGGCTCCGGATGGTTCGGCGCGGTCGACCTCGCCCCGGGCGCGTACGTCGTCAGCGCGACCGGCGCCGAACCGGCCGAGGTGACCATCGTCGCCGGTGAGGTCGCGCGTGTGGAACTGGAGCCGGCCGAGGAGCCGGCGGATCCGGCCGCCGCGCTGGAGAAGTTGACCGTCTCGTTGGAGGCCTACATCGACTCGGGTGGGGTGGACGGTCCGATCGCCCACCAGTTGGAGAATGCGCTGGAGCAAGCACAGCAGCACCTGGCCGCTGACCGGGAGACTCCGGCGATCCGTGCGATGGAACGGTTCCTGCGCCACGTGCAGAATCCGAAGGAGCCGGACACACTCGCGGACGCCGCTCGTGATGACCTCACCGGTCAGGCCGGGGCGATCCTCGAGCAGCTTCAATAGTCACCGGACGACCCGGTTACTGACGGCCCGTGCCCGGTGCCCGCTTCCCGCGCTTGCGCGGAAGCCCGGGAAGCGGGCACGGCGTGGCTCAGGTGAACTCACGCCCAGCATGCCGACCATGGCAGGGTGGGAGCATGACGACGATTGCTTTCACCGGCGGACATGTCCTGCCTGTTGACGCTGAGCCCTTCGATGGCACGGTGGTGGTCACCGACGGGGTGATCAGCGCGATCGGGCCGAAGGCGAAGGTCCCGCGGGGCGCCCAGGTGGTCGATGCGACCGGACAGTGGGTGCTGCCCGGTTTCGTTGATGCCCACACGCACCTGGGTACGCACGAGGAGGCCGAGGGCTGGGCCGGTAGCGACGTCAACGAGATGACCGACCCGGTCACCGCCCAGGTCCGGGCACTGGACGCTATCAACCCCAAGGAGACGGGCTTCGCCGACGCCCTGGCCGGCGGTGTCACGGCGGTGTGCGTCAATCCTGGCTCCGGCAACGTCGTCGGCGGTTTGTGCGTAGCGATCCACACCCACGGCGATGTGGTCGATGAAATGGTGCTGCGCTCTCCCGCCGGACTGAAGTCGGCGCTGGGTGAGAACCCGAAGCGGGTGTACGGGGACAAGAAGACCATGCCCTCGACCCGGCTGGGCACCGCCGCGGTGCTGCGGCAGGCGTTCGTCGAGGCGCAGAACTACGTGGCCAAGCGCAATGCGGCCAAGGGTGACTTCGATGCACGCAACCTCACCCACGAGGCGGTCGCCTCGGTGCTGGCCGGGGAGATCCCGTGGCGCCAGCACGCCCACCGCGCTGACGACATCGCCACCGCGCTGCGCGTGGCCGAGGAGTTCGGGTACGAACTGGTCCTGGACCATGGCACCGAGGCGCACCTGGTGGCCCAGCAGATCGCGCAGCGCGGTGTGCCGGTGCTCATCGGCCCGCTGTTCACCAGCAGGTCGAAGGTGGAGTTGCGCGAGCGCAGCCTGGCCAACCCCGCCAAACTCGCCCGGGCCGGAGTGACGATCTCCATCATCACCGACCACCCGGTCGTCCCGATCAACTTCCTGGTCCACCAGGCCACGCTCGCGATCAAGGAGGGCCTGGACCGCGATACCGCGCTGCGTGCCATCACGCTGAACCCGGCCAAGGTCATCGGCATCGACGACAAGGTGGGATCGCTGAGCAAGGGCAAGTACGGCGACATCGTCCTGTGGAGCGGGGATCCGCTCGATGTCATGCAGCGCGCACAGCGGGTCTTCATCAAGGGCCAGGAGGTCTACTCCTACTCCGCCGACGAAGCCAACGCGCCCGCGAGTTCGTAGCCTTTAGCCCCTGGGTGCCAGTTCGCCTGGCGCGCAGTGCACGCTGAGCGAAACGGCTCGGGTAGTCATCGGCGTCGAAGAAGGTCAAAAGCATTGACCAGCGATCAGCACGGGCGCAGGATTGGAGCGACTCCGCCGGCCTGCCGCTGTGGCCGGTTCGGGCGACGAGTCCGAATCGCGGGGCGCCGACTCCGACCTCCGCAGGAGAGAAGGCGTCATGGCTTCGCCGACCATTTCCAGCCCGCACATCGACACGCTCCGCGGCCGGGTCCAAGGCTCGGTCATCACCCCGTTGGATCCCGGCTACGACGAACAGCGCCGCATCTGGAACGCGATGGTCGATGCACGCCCGGCTGTGCTCGTACAGGTCACCGCACCCGGCGACATCGCAGCAACCCTCGAGTTCGCGCAGTCCCACGCCTTGCCTCTGGCGGTGCGCGGCGGCGGGCACAACGTGGCTGGCCACGGCACCGTGACGGACGGCGTGGTCATCGATCTGAGCGCGATCAACAGCGTGACGGTCCTGGACGATCCCGCCCAATCGGTAGGTGACGGTGCCGCAGTTCGCATCGGTGGTGGTGCCACTCTGCCGACGTGGACCGCGTCACCGCCCCGATGGGCCTGGCTGTCCCGCTCGGAGTCGTGTCCCAGACCGGGGTGGGCGGCCTCACCCTCGGGGGCGGCATGGGCTGGCTCACCCGTGCCTATGGGTTGACCGCGGACAATCTGCTCGACGCCGAACTCGTCGCAGCCGATGGCTCGCCCATCCGGGCCGCCGATGACCCCGAACTGCTGTGGGCGCTGCGCGGCGGTGGCGGGAACTTCGGCGTCGTGACGGCGTTTACCGTCCGCGCGCACCGACTGGGTTCGGACATCTACGGAGCAAACCTCGTCTACAGGTCATCCCGGTGGCGCGGGGCATTGAGCGCCTGGGAGAACTGGACGCGGGACCTGCCCGACCAGATGCAGTCGATCGTCACGGTGATATCCCCGCCTCCGGAATTCGAGCTCGGTACCGAACCGGTGCTGATCGTCGGGGCCGCGTGGTCCGGCCGCGAGCCCCAGCAGGGCGAGGACCTGATTGCTGATCTCCGCGCCGCCGCCACGCCGGAGGATGAGGAGGTCGGCCTGGTCCCATGGACCGAGTGGCAAAGCGCCATGGACTTCTTGTTTCCCCGGGGTGTGCGCGGCTATTGGAAGAACACCTCCTTCGACCACCTCGACGACGACGTCATCGAGATCCTGGTCCGCCGCGGCACCGAACAAACCTGGCAGGGCACAGCCTTCGACATCCACCACATGGGTGGTGCCTTCGCCCGCGTTCCGGTTGATGGAACCCCGTTCCCGGCACGGGATGCGCGCTTCTGGCTGAATTGCTACGGGTTCTGGCGGGACCCGGGCGATGACGCGGCTCGCACACGGTTCGTGCAGGACCTTGCCCTGGATATGGCGCCCTTCGCCGGCGACGGACACTACGTCAACTTCGCTGCCCGCGACGAGCGAGTGCCCCGCGTCGCGGCCGAGGAGACGTTCGGCCGGTCGAAACTCTCCCGGCTCGTGGAGGTCAAGCGCCGGTACGACCCGAACAACGTGCTGCGGCGCAACCACAACATCCCGCCGGACTGAGGACCCCAGGGCGCCAGGTCCACCCGGCGCTCCGTCAAGTCGGCCTGGTCGCCCACGTAGGCGATGAGCGGCCCGGCGGGGTTGACCGAGCGTGAGCCGGTATGCCCCAAGAGTGCGCAGCAGCCGGCGGTAGTGCTGCTGGGTCCGGCTCAGCGGCAGCATCGGCACGTACCGCTCGATGGTCGCTGCTCCGGCTCACGGTCCTAGTGATGGCACCCATGGGGTCACCGCGTGCACCGGGTCATCGGTAGAAGGTGGGTTGTTCGACGAGCCGCACTGGTTCGATCCGTCCGGACCGTTGGGAGGTCACCCCGGCCTCGCAGCACGCTGCCGTGGCGTAGCCGTCCCAGGCGGTGGGCCCGGAGGTGGTTCCGGCACGGACCGAATCGACCCACTGCTGAATCTCGGCGTCGTAGGCCACCTCGAACCGGTCGTAGAAGTTCTGCGAGATCGCCCGGGGATCCTGCTGGGCGGAGGTGACCTGCATGCCGGTGGCGTACCCAGCGGAGACGACCCCGTTCTCGAACACCGCCTGCGCCTCCACCTGGTATCCCAGGCCGGAGTTCATAAAGATCTCCACATCGGCGAGCAGACCCGAGGAGGTCTCCAACAGCACCAGTTGCGGGTCACGCATGGCGCCCTTGCGGGTGCTGCGACTGGTGCGCACCTGCACGGAGGTCACTTCCTCCCCGGTGAAGAACCGCACCGCGTCGAATTCGTGCACGACGGAGTCGTTGATGAGCATCTCCTCGGTGAACCCTGGCGGAGCCGCAGGATTGCGGTGCTGGAAGTGCAGCATCAGCAGCCGACCCAACTGTCCGGAGTCGATGACCTGCTTCAACTGGCGGTATTCGGTGTCGAATCGTCGGTGGAAGCCCACCTGGATCGTGCGCCGGCCGCTGCGTTCCTCGGCCTGCAGCACGCGCAGTGCTGACTCGGCAGCCGGGGTCAGGGGCTTCTCGCACAGCACCGGTAGATCCGCCTCGATCAGTTGCAGCAGGGCCACCTCGTGCAGGAACCCGGGAGTCACCAGCACGACCGCATCTGCACAGTCGGCGGCGACGAGATCGTCGATAGTGCCGAACACCCGCGGCTGAACCTGCTGGCGGGCGCTGGCTCCGGCTGCCACGGAGCGGGCCCGGTCGGCGTCCACGTCCGCCAGGGCACTGACTATCGCACGTTGAGTGGTTCCGGCGATCCGTTCGACGTGATTGGCCCCCATCCGCCCGGTGCCGACGACTGCGATTCGCAGATCGCGCTCGGATACCGGTCGCCCGGTGGACTCTGCCGGTGCTGGCTGCCGCTCGGCGCGCACCTGATGGGGTGGCTGCACCTCGTCATCGGTGCGTCCCTCAGTGGATGGCATCGGTTTCTCCTGCGGTGGCGCTGGGGCCCAGCAGCGGGCGCTGGCGGGCTTTCTGCTCGGTGTAGGTGACGTGAGCAGCCTGGGTGGTGTCCAGGTCGGAAACCTGCGCCACGGGCACGTCCCACCAGGCCTCGGAGTCCGGCGCTCCCTGGTACAGATCAGAGGCGATGTGGATGAGCACCGGCCCGGTGTCCTCCGGTAGCGACCTGGCGTGGTCCACGGCCCGGCGAAGGTCGTCGATCGCGCCCGGACCACGGTCGATGCGGATCACCTGCACGCCCAGCGACTCGGCGTTGGCGGCCAGATCCACGGGCAGTTCCCCGCCGTCCTCAAAGGAGTGGCGCTGGGGGTCCAGGTAGCGGAACTTGGTGCCGAACCGTTGGCTGCCCACGGTCTCCGACAGGGATCCGATCGAGGCGAATCCGTGGTTCTGCAGGAGCACCACGATCAGTTTGATCCGTTCGGCCACAGCGGTGACCAGTTCGGTATGCATCATCAGATAAGACCCGTCCCCCACCATGACCACCACGTCCCGCCCGGCGCCTTCGGCGAGCGCGGCCCGTTTCACACCCAGGCCGCCAGCGATCTCATAACCCATGCAGGAGAACGCGTACTCCACGTGGTAACCGTAGGGGTCCTTGATCCGCCAGAGTTTGTGCAGGTCCCCCGGGAGGGAACCGGCGGCGCAGATCACCACGTCCTCATCCGCCATGGCCCGGTTCACCGCGCCGATGATCTGGCTCTGGGCGGGTAGCGGCTGGTCCTGGATGGTGAACGCCTCGTCCACCGTGGCATCCCAGCGTTGCTTCTCTGCCCGGATGAGTTCCGCCGCCTGCTGTCCTACTTGGTAACCCACGGAGCCCAGTGCCGCCCGCAGAACCGGGATCGTCTTTCCCGCGTCGGCGATGATCGGGACCGTCACCCCGAGTTTGTACGTGTCGAAGCCGGTGATGTTGATGTTCACGAACCGCAGCGCGGGGTTCTGGAACAGTGTCTTGGAGGCGGTGGTGAAATCGGAGTAGCGCGTCCCGATACCGATCACCACATCGGCCTGTGCGGCGTAGGCGTTGGCCGCGGTGGAGCCGGTCGCACCGACCGCCCCCAGGGCCTGTGGATGGTCCCAGTCGATCACGCCCACACCCGCCTGGGTGTAGGCGACGGGGATGCCGGTGACCTCGGCCAGGTCACGCAGTGTGTCGGTCGCCAACGCGTAGTGCACCCCGCCACCGGCGATGATCAGCGGCCGGTGGGCGCCACGAATCACGTCCACCGCGGCCTCGATATCCACCTGTTCGGGGTCGGGGCGGCGGATGCGCCACTGCCGGGGGGCCAGGAACTCATCCGGTACCTCGATCCGTTCGGCCTGCACGTCCTGGGGCAGTGAGATCGTCACCGTGCCGGTCTCAGCCGGGTCCATCAGCACCCGCATCCCGGACAACAGGGCGCTGAACACCTGTTCGGGCCGCTCCACCCGGTCAAAGAACCTGCTCACCGGCCGGAATAGATCGGCGCAGGCGATGGTCGCGTCGTGGGGCAGTTCGAGTTGCTGCAGGACCGGGTCCGGGGCCCGAGTTGCGAATTCGTCGGAAGGCAGCAGTAGTACCGGTAGCCGGTTCGTAGTGGCCACCGCCGCACCAGTGATCATGTTCGTGCTGCCCGGTCCGATCGAGGCGGTCACGGCGTAGGTCTGGCGCCGCCGGGTGTGCCGGGCGAAGCCGGTGGCTTGATGCACCAGGGCTTGTTCGTTGCGGCCCTGGTGGAACGGCATCAGCCCGGGGGCATGGGTCTGGACCTGCTTGAGGGCCTGGCCCACACCGGCGAGGTTGCCGTGCCCGAAGATTCCGTGCATGCCTGGGATGGTGCGCACCTCGGTGCGGTGACCATCGATAAGGTCGACAGTCCATTGGTTGGCCAGGAACTCCACCGCGGCCTGCGCCACGGTCATGATGCGGGTGCTCATTCAGGGGTCTCCTTCTCCACGGAGTCGTCGCGCAACAGCGACGCGGCGGTGTCGATCGCGCCGGCCACGTCACCATCCTCGGGGTAGAGCAAGGCCCGGCCCACGGTCAGGCCCTGCACCCCGGGTAGCGCCAGGGCCCGGGCGCCACGTGTCCAGGATGTCCTCAGTGGGCCCGGCCGCGCTGCCGCCCAACAGCACGGTGGGCAGGGTGGTGGCGGCCATTACCCGTTCCATATCCGGTACCACGGGCAGTTTCAGCCAGGTCCGGGCCGTACTCGCCCCGAGCCCCTGGGCGATGGCTACCGAGCGCACCACCGCATCGGTGGACAGGTCGTTGACCACCTGGCCCTGGCGTTTGACGGCGATGAACGGTTCCACCATCGCCAGCAGCCGGTGCCGGTGCAGGTCGTCGACGGCGTGGGCGGTGGCCTCCAAGAGCGAGGTGGTGTGTTCGTCGTCGTAGGCGATGCGGGTGAGCATCTTGCCGCCGTCAGCACCGATCTCTGCCAAGGCCGGAGCGGTGTGGGCGGTGAACCGGTCATCGATCTCGTTCACCAGTCCGGGCAGGCCGGCGCGGTTCATTGAGCCGAACACGAGTTTGCCGTCCAGCGCGCCGAGTAACAGCAGGTCATCCAGCACGTCCGGGGACGCCAGCACCCCGTCCACCTTGGGGCTTGCCAGGGCGGTGCACAGCCTGTCCAGCAACTCCCGCCGGTCGGCCATGGCGAAGGAGTCACCGTTCACCTCAAGGGCGCCGCGGGCCGGATGGTCGGCGGCGATGATGAAGACCTGTTTGCCCGGGCGTGGGCCGGGGTGGCGGCGCCGGGCACGGGCGACACGCAGCACCGAGTCGGGGTCCTGCACACGCAGGTCGGTCAGATGCTCATACCGTCTTGGGTCGCAACTCCCGCTTCGCGCCGGTTGGGCCACGGTCATTCCTTCTTCCGGGCGGGCTCGGCCGGCGGCCGGTCCGGGACGGCGCGTCCGGCGTCGCGCAACATCTGGTAGATGCGGGTGGACGTGGGCATCGCTTCGGAACAAGCGATCTGCCCCGCGACGTGGGCGCCGGCGGCGTTGGCGAAGTCCAAGATCTGTTCCAAGGGCCAGCCGGATAACAGCCCGTGGCATAGCGCCCCGCCGAAGGAGTCCCCGGCGCCCAGCCCGTTGACGGTCTCCACCTGGATTGGCTTGGAGGTGACGCGTTCCTCGGCGGTGGCGGCCATGACGCCCTCGGATCCCTGTTTGACCACGGCCAGTCGCACTCCGGACTCCAGGAGCCGGTCGGCCTGGTCGTGGGCGCTGCCGGGACCGACCGCCACGGCGCATTCCTCGGTGTTACCCACCGCCACCGTCACCGAGGGCAGGATGCGCATCACCTGCTCGCGGGCCTGGTCCACCGAGTCCCAGAACATCGGCCGGTAGTCCAGGTCCAGGATGGTCTGTTGCCCGGCGATGAGTTCATCGCGAGGACGGGCCCGATGCATCGCGACCTGTGCTTCACGGGAGGCGGGTCGCACCATCCCGGTCAAGGTGGACCAGAAGATGCTGGTGTGCCGCACCGCGTGATAATCCACCTCATCGACCGCGATCTCCCAGTCCGGCGCCGACGGGCTGCGGCCGTAGAAGTACAGCGGGAAGTCCTCCGGGGGTTGGATCGCGCAGAACGTCACCGGGGTCTGCAGCCCGGGCACGGCGGTCGCCCACCGGTCGTCCACGCCGTAGCGCCGTAGTTCGCGGCGCAGGTAGACCCCGAACGGGTCATCGCCAGTGCGGGTGATGACGGCAACGCGCCGGCCGTGCCGAGCGGCGGCCACCGCCACGTTCGTGGAGGAGCCGCCCAGGTACTTACGGAACCGGGTCACATCCTCCAATGGCACGCCGATGTCATCGGGGTAGATGTCCACACTGATGCGGCCAGTGGTGATGAGGTCGTAAGCCACGCGTGCTCCTAGCGGATCCGGGTCCGGGATCCGCAGCCGCATAGGTACCGGCGGGTGCGGGCAGCGATCGGCAGGGGTATGTCGAAGGAGGCCACCGGGTACATATCCTGTTCCACGATGCAGTAGAACCCGCGGCCCAGTTTCTCCAGTTCCTCGATCACCACGGCCAGGTCGGGAGCGCCCGCCGGCGGTTCGACCATCACCCCGGCCTTGTTCGCCTCGGCCCAGGCGAGGTTGTTCCGGCGCACCACCTCCATGATCGTGGGATCGACCTGCTTGAGGTGCAGGTAGCCCACCCGGTCGGGATAACGGCGGATCAGGTCAGCCGATGAGGCACCCCCGTATTCGACGTGCCCGGTGTCCAGGCAGATACTGACCAAGTCCGGGTCGGTACCTTCGATGAAGCGCTCGATCTGCTGCTGGCTGCACACGTGCGCATCGGCGTGGGAGTGGAACTGCTGGTGCAGGCCGTACTCCTCATGCAGAACCCGACCCAGTTCGTTGTGCCCATCGAACAATCGCTGCCACTGGTCGGTGCTGAGGTCTTTATCCTCCACGGGCTCGCCGGTGACGTCATCGCGCCACATCGCCGGGATCACCACGATGTGTTCCCCGCCCACCGCGCTGGTGAGTTCGGCCACGCGCCTGGCCTGGTTCCACGTGGCCCGGCGTTCATCCGTGTGAGTGCGGTGGAACGCGGTGAACACCGTGCCGGCACTCACCTTCAGATCCCGCGCGGCCAGTTCGTCCTTCAGCTGGGAAGCGTCGGTGGGCAGGTAACCGTAGGGACCTAGTTCGATGATGCGGTAGCCGGCTTCGGTTGCTTCGTCGAGGAAGCGGTTCCAGGGGGTCTGCTTGGAGTCCTCGGCGAACCACACTCCCCAGGAATCCGGTGCGGTGCCGATCAGCAACGGCGCCTCGGTACCGTCCTCGGCGACCTGGGGCCTATGGGTGGGCGTGTGCGTCATTGTCCTCCTCCAGCCGCGGTTACAGCGAGAGGCCCGTTCGGCGGCCCCGCGAGTTGGCCTGCAGGTTCCAGTCTTCCGAGAAGGCTGTCCTATTGTCAAGACAAACAAAGGGAACGGCGAATAGCATCGTCCTTCCGAGCGCCTGTCCCTCAGGTGTTATGACACGCCCGGCTTGTCATGACAAACTAACCAAGGTGCAAAGGAGACGCCCCGTGCCCGCCTCACTCGAGATCGATCTGGACCGCTCCTCCCCGGTGCCGCTGTATCACCAGGTCGCGTCGGCCATCGAGAGCGCCATCCGCGACGGCACCCTGCCTCCGGACACCAAACTGGAGAATGAGGTGGCCCTCGCGCACCGATACAACCTGTCCCGGCCCACGATGCGTCAGGCGATGAACCAACTGGTCCGTAGCGGGCTGGTGGTGCGTCGCCGCGGTGTGGGCACCCAGGTGATCGGCCCCCGTGTGCGGCGCGACCTGCGCTTATCAAGTTTGTACAATGACCTGGTCTCCGAAGGAGCAAACCCGCAGACGACGGTCCTGTCGTTGGAACGGATCGGCGCGCCGGCCCAGATCGCCGAACCGCTGAGAATCGCCACCGGCGATGAGGTGTGTCATCTGCGCCGGTTGCGGAGGGTGGACGGCCAGCCGCTGGCGGTCATGGAGAACTGGGTGCCGAGTAGTGTCGCGCACCTGGACAAGGAGTCCTTGGAGCAGGATGGCTTGTACAAACATCTTGCGCAAGGCCGGGATCGACTTCCGGATGGCCCATCAGCGGGTGGGCGCCACCACCGCCGGCACCGAGCAGGCTGAACTGCTCCAGTGCAATCGCGGTTCGGCCTTGGTGATGATGGAACGCACCGCCCTGGATAGCCGTGGCATCGCGGTGGAGCACGGGCACCACCTCTACCGGGCAGACCGGTACTCCTTCGACATCACCCTGGTGGATTGACCAGCCGGCAGGACCGTCGAGCACGAAAGTGAGGACTCGCTATGCCCCATGCACAGACCAGGCCCTGGTTCCACCCCGCAGGTAGCACCGGCCACGGCCCCTGGGCTCTCGACCTGGGTACGGCTGACTCGGTCGTCCAGGTGCCAGGGTGGGAGCACACCGGCATCCGTAGCGCGGAGATCGCCCCCGGCGGACACGTGCATCTGGGTGCCCAGAACGAAGAGCGGCTCGTGCTGCCGTTGAGTGGTTCCTTCGACGTGCAGGTGGAAGGGGCGCGGTTTGAGTTGGAAGGCCGCGAGTCGGTGTTCCACGGCCCCACCGATGTGCTGTACGCCGGTATCGGCACCGAGGTGCGGATCGGTTCAGCCGATGGCGGTCGGGTGGCCGTCGCCTCGGCCACCGCCACCGTGGAGTACCCGGTCCGGCACGTGGGCAAGGCTGAGGTGCCGGTGGAACTGCGCGGGGCAGGTGCGGCCTCGCGCCAGGTGCACAATTTCGGCACCCCGGCCGCATTGGATGCCGACCGGTTCATCGTGTGCGAAGTGCTGACCCCGGCGGGCAACTGGTCGTCCTATCCCCCTCACAAACACGATGAGGAGACCGACGGCGAGACCGCGCTGGAGGAGATCTACTACTTCGAGATGCAGCCCGCCGAGGGCATGCCTGTCCCCCAGCCCGAAGAGGGCGGGCCGGACCTGATGGGGTATCAGCGCGTGTACGCCTCGGACGACCGGGAGATCGACGTCACCGCCGAGGTGCGCACCGGCGACGTGGTGCTGGTGCCCTATGGCTGGCACGGGCCGGCGATGACGCCGCCGGGGCACGACATGTACTACCTGAACGTGATGGCCGGCCCCGGCCCGCTGCGGGCGTGGTTGATCAGCGACGATCCGCACCACGGGTGGATCCGGCGCACCTGGGAAGGTCAGCAGATCGACCCTCGTCTGCCGTTCGACGGCTGAGGACACATGGTGGCCACCACGATCGGGCTCCTCGGAGCCGGACGGATCGGGACGCTGCACGCGGCGAACCTGCGTGCCCTGGCAGAGGTGGAGGTGCTGATTGCCGACGCCGAGCCTGCCCGGGCGCAGCAGGTCGCCGTCGACCTGGGCTGCTCAGCGGTGGCAGACGCAGAGGCCTTGTTCGCCCGAGATCTTGACGGCGTGGTGATCGCGACGGGCACCGACCAGCACGCGCCGTTGGTCCAGCGGGCAGCAGCGGCCGGGGCTGCGGTGTTCTGCGAGAAACCCCTGGCGCGGACCACTGCAGAAGCCTTGCGGTGCTGGAGGCGATCGACGCGTCCGGGGCCACGGTGCAGGTCGGTCACCAACGGCGCTTGGATCCCGGATACCAGGAGGCCCGACGGGCGTACCGGGCGGGAGAACTGGGGTGGCTACACACCGTCCGAGCGGTGACCGCGGATCAGTTCCCACCAGCGGTGACGTTCCTGGCCACCTCCGGTGGGTTGTTGCGGGACTGCTCAGTGCACGATTTCGACATCCTGCAGTGGATCACCGGGCAGCGGATCATGGAGGTCTATGCCCGCGGCTCCAACAACGGCGATCCGACTATCGGCTCCGTCGGGGACGTGGACTCGGCAGTCACGCTGGCCACGTTCGCAGACGGAACCCTGGCCACAGTCTCGGCCACCCGGCACAACGGCGCGGGACATGATGTACGGCTGGAACTGCACGGGTCCGTAGGTACCATCCAGGTCGGCCTGGATGCCAGTTATGCGGGCCGAAGCGCTGAGCCTGGATTCGGCTACCCCGCCGGCGGCCAGGTGCACAGCACGTTCCACGAACGATTCGCCGACGCCTACGCGGCGGAGATGGCGGCGTTCGTAGCGTTGGTGCGCGGCTCCGGCGCCAACCCCTGCCCTCCCCATGAGGCGGTGGACGCTGGGCGTGTCGCCGACGCCGCGCAGGCATCGCTGGACTCAGCAGTACCGGTCCGGGTGGCGCGGTGACCGTCGGTCCTGCAAGGCGACGCGGTAATGGTGGTGCGGCGTTCACCGCCCGAGCACGCGCTCCGCTGCGCTGATGATGAGCGACGCACGCCAGGCCAGAGCGCGCGGAGGGTGTCCCAGTCCTGATACCGCGCGCTCACGAACACCCCGCATGTGACCCGAATACACTCCGAGACCCTTGGTGCGCCCCCGGCGACTCAGGTGCACCCCCACAGCGAGCAGGTGCGCACCGGCCAGGACCACACGGCAATGATCCCGGCCGGGTTCGATGAGCCTGTTGCAGCGCGGGCTGCTATTCCGCGGCCTTCTATTTCGCGGCCTGCTCCTCCAGCGCGGCCGCGAACTCCGCGGCGTTCTCGGCTGTCACCAATGTGGTGTCGATGGCGATCTCGGCTTCCACGTCTTCACCGGCTGCCACCCGGATGGCTTCCTCGATGCTGCGAGCACCCATCTCGTAAGCGCCTTGGGCCATGGTGGCGTCCAGTTCACCGGCGATGATGGAGTCGATCGCATCGCCGGTCCCGTCCACGCCTACGATGAAGAAGTCATCGAGGTCCAGGCCCGCTCCGCGAACGGCCTCGATGGCACCCAGAGCCATGTCGTCGTTGGCCGCGAAGATCACGTCCAGCTCGGGGTTGGCCTGCAGGGCGTCGGCGGTGACGGCGCGAGCCTGCGCACGGTCGGAGTCGGCTCCGAGATCCGCCACGAGGTTGAAGTCAGTGCCCTGCAGCACCTCCAGTGCGCCGTCGATGCGGTTGTCGGTGGAGGGGTTACCGGCCACACCGCGGATGGTGAGCAATTCCCCGGAGCCCGCCTCATCGAGAAGGAACTCGCCCACTGCCTGACCAAGGTCCCAGTTGTCGGTGCCGATGAAGGTTTCCGCTCCGTCCCACCCCTCGATGTTGGTATCCAGCAGTACCACCGGGGTGCCTTCGTCCACGGCGCTTTGCAGGATCGGTTGGAGTTGCTCGGCCTGGGTGGGAGAGACCACGAGCACGTCGGGCTGGTTCGTCAGGTCCGCCTGGATGCGGTCGATCTGTTCCTGCACCTCGGTCTCCTGGGTCGCGCCACCCACGGTGACGTTCACTCCGTGTTCGGCCGCGGCATCTTCCACCCCGCCCATCACCTGCAGCCAGTACGGGGAGGTGGTGGTCTTCAGCACCACGGCGACGTTCAGCGCATCATCGTCGCCGCCGTCGCCATTTCCGTTACCGCAGGCGCTCAGTGTCAGGACCGCAGCGGCGGTGAAGGCTGCACCCACCCGCCATTTCTTGCTTCTTGACGCCATGATCTACTCCTCCTTGTGGGTTCTCGCACCCACGATCAGTGAAACCATTTCCTCCATCGTCTCTGCGGTGGGCACGACCTCGCCGACCACACCGCCTTGTCGCATCACCACTGCCTTGTCGCACACCTCGACCACGTGATCCATGTTGTGGGAGATGAGGACGATCGAGACGTTGTACCGGCGCGGCAGTTCAGCGATCGTGTCCAGCACGTTGCGCGTCTCCCGGACCCCGAGTGCCGCCGTCGGCTCATCGAGGATCAGCACCCGGGTGGCGAACGCCACTGCGCGGGCCACCGCTACCGCCTGCCGCTGGCCCCCGGACATCAGGCCCACCGAGGAGCTAAAACTCGGCAGATGCACCTGCAGGGAGTCGAGTTTACGACGGGCCTCGGTTTCCATCGCTTTGCGGTCCAGCCAACCCAGGGCACGCAGCCAACGCGGCTTAGTCAGTTCGTTGCCCAGGTACAAGTTGGAGACCACGCCGAGGTTGTCGAACAGCGCCAGGTCCTGGTACACGGCTTCGATGCCCAGGGCCCGGGCGTCGTTCGGGGAGCGGATGTCCGCCGGATTCCCATCGATGTAGATCCTGCCGGCATCGAGCCGGTGTACACCGGTGATGGCCTTGATCAGCGTGGACTTCCCGGCCCCGTTGTCGCCGAGCAGTCCCAGTACCTGGCCCTCATCCAGCGAGATGCTCACGTTGTCCAGAGCCCGCACCGGCCCGAAGAGTTTCGAGGCGCCGCGCACTTCCAGGATCGGCGGAGTGCGCCCGGACTCTGCGGGGGCTGGTGCTGCTACGGCATCGGACATGTCACTTCGCCTTCTGGTCAACTTCCTTCTGGTCAACTTCCTTCTGGTCGACTTCCTTCTGGTCGACTGGTTTGTGTTCAGCCTCCGCAGTTTTCAGCCGGGTCTCGAGGCGTTGACGGACCACGTCCATCTCCACGGCTATGATGACCACCACGCCAAGCGCCACGTACTGCCAAGCTGCGGCGACGTTGAGCAAGTTCAGCCCGTTCTGGATCACGCCCAGGATGAGCGCCCCCACTAGCGCCCCGAACACGGTGCCCCGGCCGCCGAAGAAGCTGGCTCCCCCGATGATGACTGCCGCGATAGCGGACAGCTCCAGCAAGTTCCCGGCCGTGGGATAGGCCGAGTTGGTCTGCCCGGAGACCACGAGCGCTGCCACGCCAGCGAAGAAGCCGCTGATCACGTAGACCGAGATCAGCACTCGGTCCACGGGGATCCCCACTCGTTTGGCACCTTCCTTGTTCGCACCCACCGCATAGATCCACTGCCCCCAGGTGATGCGGGAGAGCAGGATGTGCACCAGCAGCGCGAGGCCGAGCACCAGGAACACCGCGATGGGCACGCCGAATACGCGATGACTGCCAAGGGCGAGGATGGCAGGGGGCATACCGGTGATCGGCCGGCCTTCGGAGATCAGCAGTGCAGCCCCGCGGGCTACCATCATCATCGCCAGTGTGGCCAGGAACGGGTGCGGTAGCCGACCTTTGACGAACAAGGTGCCGCTGACCGCGCCGGCGAGGATCCCCCCGGCGATCATGCTGGGGATGATCAACCAACCTTCCACGATGTTGGCTTCCCGGACCCACAAGGCACCGAGCACACTGGCGAAGGCGATCACCGAACCCACCGAGAGGTCGATCCCGGCGGTGATGATGACCAGCAATTGACCCAGCGCCAGCAGCGCCACCACCGAGGACTCCAGGCCGATGTTGCCCAGGTTGCGCCCGGACAGGAACACCGGGGTGAGAATGGACATCGCGATCGCTAGGAGCAGGAGCATCAGGGCCGGCCCCATCCGAACCAGTGTGAGGCCCCAACGCAGACGCTCCTTGTCCGCTACGGGTGCTGTCACAGGTCTCCCCCGTCCTTGTTGGGAACCGGCACCTTGCGTGTGTGGTATTTCATCCTGACCAGCACCCGATTCCTTGTCAAGACATATTGACTAATACCTGCGCCATGCGTGCCGCGCCGGTACGACTCTATGGTGGGTGCAGCGCACTGATCGACGAACCCGCTCGCCGCGACATGGCCGTCCGATCGCGAATCTGGTGCGGGCCCGTCATCACGTGCGGGCGTCCGACCGTTCCCACCGGGGCGAATGGCTCAGACCGGCGCCACCTGGCGCAGGCAACCGCGGGAGGCGACCCCGGGCGGGCGTGATTCACAATGCTGCCCGACACACCGGATGTGCAGCAGGTGTTGGGCACTGTCGTTCGCCCCGTTGAAGACGATCACCCTCTGGTGTTCGGCGAACGCAAGGACCGCTCGCTGCTCAATGACGTCGTCATCCTCCTCGCAGCCGACCCTGCTGACGCCGGTCGCCTACGCCGCGGGCGTCAACGGCGCCGGCGGGCTCTGGGGAACCCGGCGGCTGGCCGGTACCGGTGGGCTGGGGAGTTCAAGCACGACGGCGGTTGCCTCCCGCGGTGGCCGACATCGACGACGAGGCGGCCTGGACCGGCATCCTCGCTCGCCACCCGGTGCTGCCGGACACCCGACACCGATTCCTCGCGGAGAGCGCCCCGGGCAACCCACGCCGAGGGGAGGTGCTCGGATGAGTGCCATCGACCGGTCATCAAACTGGAATGTCAGTGGCCGCTAGTACGGTTGTTCTATGTCGACCACCTCCGTCGCCGATCCGGTGACCCAGGCGCCAGCGGTGCTGGGCCAGGTCACCGAGAAGTTGAGCGACCTTCCTCAGGGCGAGTGGTGGCGAGCCACGGAGAGTGACCTCGTCGATGTGCTCGGTGCGGTGAACCGGCTGCGGCACGAACTCGCGCGCGTAGAGGTCCATGCCACCGCCGAGACGCTCAAGCGCGGCCTGCCCAAGGATCGGTGCCTGTCGCCGGCAGACTACCTGTCCGAGGCCCAGGCCCAGCGGGCACCCGCACCACCGGTGGGGCACGCCGTGAACACCGTCCGGTTGGCAGAGGCCGTCCAGCAGGTCTCCGAGGGTGCCGACCGAACGGATTGTCTGCAGGAGACCGTCGCCGCATTCGACGCCGGAGTCCTCGCCGCGTCCCGGGCCGGCACGATCGTGCGGTTCCACAACGAGGTAGCGCCCCATTCACCCCCTCAGGCGCTGGCCACGACCATGCGCACGATCAACAAGGGCGCCAAGGACTCCCACGGTCCCCGCGGAATGAGCAGGGATCCACTGGGCCGGGATCACGATCCGAACTCCATCGTTCGGCGCCGAGGGTGGAGCGAGCGCGAGTTGCGCACGATCCTGTCCCAGGCCCGCCGCATCATCAAACCGGCCACCGAGTCCGAACGCGAGGAGGAACGCGGCCGGGCCTTCCGCACCCTGCACTCCAGCACGCGCGAGAACGGGATGACCGAGTACGCCCTGGTTGTCGAGCCCGAAGCCGCCGCCACCATCGATGCCGCTGTCTCAGCCTTGTCCGCCCCAGTCAAAGGTGAGGATGACACCCCGGATCCGCGCACTCCGGCCCAACGACGCGCAGATGCACTGCTGACCGTCATCCGGCGCGGGGTCTCCGCCCCCGACGGAGTGCCGAAAACGACCAAGGCCCAGGTGATGGTCACCATTCCACTGGCAGATCTGCTCAGCACCACCCAGGGTGCCGGCATCACCGCCACGGGGCAGGTCCTCTCCCCCGGCACCGTTCGGCGGATGGCCTGCGACGCCGGGGTCATTCCGGCCGTACTCGGCTCGCAGGGGGAGATCCTGGACCTGGGCACCAAGGTGCGCCTGTTCACCGAGGGACAGCACCGGGCCCTGTGGCACCGCGACCAGCGGTGCACCTTTCCCGCCTGCACGATCCCGGCGCAGTGGTGCGATGCCCACCACGTCGAGCACTGGGCTAACGGCGGACCGACGAACCTGGACAACGGGGCGTTGCTCTGCCCCCGGCACCACACCTATGTGCACAGTTTGGACTTGACCGCCACCGTGACCACCACCGAGGTCACATGGCACACCTGACTACCCCGCCCCGCACCCGGCTCGCAAGGGCCGGGACAGAGGCATGCCTGTGCAGCAGCGCAGCAACCACCGCAGGCACCCCCGGCCCCATAGGCACAGCAGGAACCGCAGGCACCCCCGGCCCCATAGGCACAGCAGGAACCGCAGGCACCCCCGACCCGGCAGGCCCCATAGACGCAGCAGGTACGGCAGCCGCCACAACAACGAACGCTCAGGCGGCGTACAGGTTCACCTCGGCAGCCTTGATCACGAACGTCACCTCCTGACCCACGGTCAGGCCCAAAGAGGCGACCGCTGCCGGGGTGACGTCGGCGGCCAAAGTGAGACCCGCCGTCGTCCGGGCGCGCAGCCGCACCAGTTCTCCCTGCTGCTCGATCCCGACCACCCGCACCTCGACGGTGTTGCGCGGGCTGCCCCCGGGAGCATCGCGGTGCACCGCGACCGCACGCGGGCTGAAGGTTGCCGCAGCGGCTCGTCCAGCAACAACCGGCCGGCCCGGCCCGGTCTCACCGCCGTCGGGCATGCCGTGGATCACCAGACCACCGGTCAGAGTGATCGCGTCGCGGGACTCCCATACGCCCGAGAGCATGTTCACCCCGGCGAAGCGAGCAGCGAACTCCGAGCGCGGCCGGGCGAGCACCTGCAGCGTCGGCCCCTGTTCGACCACCCGCCCATCGGAGAGGACGACGACGGAACAGGCCAGCGCGAGCACGTCCAGCAGGTCGTGGGTCACTACCAAGGCTGTGCGACCGGCTTCACGCAATGACGTTCGTAGCACCTGACGCATCTGGGCAGCAGCCTCGACGTCCAGCGCGCCCAGGGGCTCATCGAGGAGCAGCAACTCGGGGTCGGGGGCCAGCGCGCGCGCCAGCGCGACCCGTTGTTGTTGCCCGCCGGACAGCTCCCGCGAGCGCCGGTGTGCCAGGTGGGCGATCCCGACCTCCGCCAATCGCGCCATTGCGATCTGGCGGGCTCGCGCGCGTCCGGCACCCTGCGACTGCGGGCCGAACGCCACGTTCGCCAGGACATCCAGGTGGGGCAACAGCAGGGGTTCCTGAGCGAGCAGTGAAGTGCCCCGCCGATGCGGGGGCACCCACCCGCCCTGGCCGGCTACCTGTCTCGATCCCAGATGCACGGTGCCAGCACTGGGGTGGAGTGTGCCCGACGCCAAGGCGAGCGCGGTGGACTTGCCGGCGCCGTTGGGGCCGAGCAGCGCCACGATCTGACCGGCCGGAACCTCCAGGTCCAGGCGGACTTCGCGCTCGGACACCTCAGCGTGAATTGATAACGCCGGTGGAGTCGCGAGGTTTCCGCCTCCCGCCGTCGGTCCTCTGACCGCCGCGCATCCTGGGGCACCGCCACTGCCTGAATCCTCAGCGCGCATCACATCCCCGGCGCGCATCGCTCTGCCGGCGCTCATCGCGTCACCCGAGTTCGCCTCGGCCGAGTTCATCGCGCCACCGGAGTTGGCCGCGTCCCCCGAGTTCATCGCATCACCTGCGTGCCTCGCGCGCCGGCTGTGCGGCTACGCCCATGGGTGCTCAGCACCAAGACCGCAGCCAGCAGAATCAGGACCAGGGACAACGCGATCGCCGCATCCGGGTCGACCTCCCGCTGCAGGTAGATCTCCAGCGGCAGGGTGCGCGTCACCCCCTGCAGGGACCCTGCGAAGGTCAGCGTCGCGCCGAACTCGCCCAGACAGCGGGCGAAGGCCAGCGCTATGCCGGAGCCCAACCCCGGGCCCAGCAGCGGCAGCGTCACCCGGCGCAGCACCGTGGTGGGCCGGGCCCCCAGGGTGGCGGCAACCACCTCATGCCGACGACCGACGGTGCGGGCAGCGCCCTCGATGGAGATCACCAGGAACGGCATCGCCACGAATGCCTGCGCCAGCACCACCGCCGCCGTGGAGAAGGCGACGTCGACCCCGAGCACCTGCAACTGCTCCCCGATCAGTCCGCGGCGACCGAACGTGGTCAGTAGCGCCAACCCGGAGACCACCGGTGGCAGCACCAGCGGGAGCAGCACCACGGTCCGCACCACCCGCGCTCCGGGGAAGCGCACCCACGCCAGCACCAGCCCCAGTGGCACCCCGAGCACCACACACACCAACGTCGCGGCTACCGAGGTGCGCAGACTGAGCCAGAGTGCGGACAGGGAGGCTTCGGAGGTGAGCAGGGCGGGCAGGTCGGCCCAGGGCACCCGAGCCAGCATGCCGATCACCGGCAGCGCGATGAGCAGTACCGCACCTGCCGCGGGAAGCAGGATCCACCGCGGCAAACCGGCGGCGAAGCCGGCTCTCCCGTCCCGCGCCCGAACCTCCCGTCGCTGCCGCGGTTCGGTTTCCGGTTCACCATGGCCCGGCGGCCGAGAGCCTCGGGCCGTCGTCGGTGCCCGGTGCTGCGGGCTCATGGGATGCCGAAGCCCGTCTCGTCCAGCACCGCTTGCGCTTGCGACCCGAGCACGAAGTCGATCCATGCGGTCGCAACGTCGGGGTGGTCGGAGCCGGTGGTGACAGCCATCGGGTAGTGGTTGATGGCCCGCTCGTGCTGGTCGTAGACCTCGATGATCTCGATCCGTTCCCCGGCCGAGGCGGCATCGGTGTTGTACACAAGACCGGCATCGGCCTGCCCGGAGGTGATCTTGCCGAGCACGTCGGTGACGCTGCCCTCCTCACTCACCGGCACCAGGTCGACGTCGAACAGACCAGCCACGGCGGCGGTTGCCTGCCCACACGGCACCTGGGAGGCACAGACCACCAGGTCGGCACCGGCCAGGCTGTCATTCATGCCGGTCACGCGGGCCGGGTTCCCCGCCGGGGTGATAAGGGTGAGCACGTTGGTGGCGAACAAGACCGGTTCGCCCTCGATCGTGCCGTTGGCCGCGGCGTCGGCGATCGCCGCCTCGTTCGCAGCGGCCAGCACATCGGCAGGCGCCCCGGCGTCCAACTGGGCAACGAGGTTCGAAGATCCCGCAAAGGAGAACGCCACCGATACGTCGGGGTGCTCAGCGGTGAACATCTCTCCGATCTGGGTAAAGGCGACATGCAGGGAAGCCGCGGCGAATACGGTCAGTTCACGGTTGGGCAGGTCACGGTCGGGGTCGGCCTCGTCACTCGCCCCGAGTGTTCCGCACGCGCCCAGTGTGAAACCCGCGGCCAAGGCGGCAGCCAGTAGTCCGCTACGAGGCATCAGGCCGGTTCCTTCGGAGCCTCGATAATCACGGTGGTCGCCTTGACCACGGCGGTAGCCAGCGAGCCGGGTTCCAGGCCGAGTTCATCGACGGCCTCGGCGCTCATCAGCGACACCATCCGGAACGGCCCGCACTGCAGATCCACCTGCGCCATCACCTGGTCGCGTAGCACCCGGGTGACCAGTCCGGTGAACCGGTTCCGCGCGGAGGACCCGATCGCGGAGTCCCCCAGGCTCGCCGGTCGCGCAGCATGCTCCTCGGCTCGGCGAGCGAGTTCGCCGCCGTCGATCACCTTGCGTCCAGCACTGTCCTGGGATGCGCTCAGCAACCCTTCCTCGACCCATCGGCGCACGGTGTCATCGCTGACACCGAGAAGAACGGCGGCCTCGCTGATCCGGAAATGCGGCATGATCAGCACTCTACATCCGCATGCTCGGTTGTATGGCACTCTATGACCCGATTTCGCGGAGCGCCTCTCTTGGCTGCCAGGACCAAGCGCGCAGCTTGTCCGGTCCAGCGCACAACTCATGGCGTCGGCCCGGTATGCCACATCGCTCAGTCGAACAGCAGGTGCTCCATCATCCGCACCAGTTCGTGCGCCGCCCCGGCGGTGTCATACGCAGGGTCAACCAGCCGCTCCCGCATGATCGCGTCGATTCCGCCACCCACGATGATGGCCAGGGAGCGCAGGTCCGCATCGCCGGGACGCCTGCGGTCACGCCGGGCCTCGGCCATGATCGCCGCGAGGTCCCGCCAACGCCGACCGCGATCGAGGTCCTGGGGCTGGTTGATCAACGCCTCCGCCATCATGCGGATGTGGCGGGGGTGGCGATGCAGGTGCGCGATCATCGTACGTACGCACGTAGACCGCGGGACGGTCCGCAGGTTCAGCCTCCGCCACCGCCTCTCCCACCTCGGCGACCAAGGAATCCAACACGCAATCCAGTGCCGCCTGCACAACGGCATCCTTGGAACCGAAGTGATAGAGCACCGCCGCCTTGGTGATCTCCGCCGCCGCCGCGATGCCGGCGAGGGAGGTGCCGGCATAACCGCGCTCGGCGACGAGTTCGATCGTGACGCCGACGAGTTGCTCGCGCCGCGCCTGCTCGGTGAAGGTCAGAACCCGCGACCCGTCGGACTTATCCCTTGCCATGCTCTGAGATTCTACCGTACGGTAACTGAACTTACCGATCGGTTAGGAGCGATATGTCCACACCTTCTCGCCGCCCCCGGTGGCGTCGTCTTCGAATCGCCCTGGTAGTCGTCGCTGCCATCGGGGTCGTCGCTACGCTCGCACTCCGGTCGCCGTCCCCGGCCGGTCACTGGCGAAGCGCGGAAGGTCATGACCACTTCCAGGAGGCCTACGCCGAGGCGATGGCCGAGATGCCCGCACCAGATCGCACGCTCGACCTGCGTACCGACTTCGGTCTGGTGCGCGCGTACCACTTCCCCGGCACCGGCGACAGCGCCGACCCACTCATCCTGATCAACGGCCAGGGCTCAGCCTCCCCCGCATGGGCGGACAACATGCCCGATCTGCTCGCCCTCGGTGACGTCTACACCGTGGACCTGCTCGGGCAGCCCGGAATGAGCGTGCAGGAGCGGCCGATCGAGGACAATGCCGAGCAAGCCTTGTGGCTGCACCAAGCCCTGGACCAGCTCCCGGAAGACCAATTCCACTTCGTTGGGCTGTCCGTCGGAGGCTGGACGGCAGCGAACTACGCCACCCATCACCCCGGACCGGTCGCCAGCCTCAGCCTGATCGACCCAGTGTTCACCTTCGGCACCATCTCTCCCGGATTCGTCGCGCGCTCCATCCCTGCCTCGATCCCCTGGCTTCCGAAGTCTTGGCGCGACGGTTTCAACTCCTGGATCGCCGGCGGGGAGGACACCGAGGAGTTCGCCGTGGGCCGGATGATCGACGCCGGTCAGGTGCACTACGCTACGAAGGTCCCGGCCCCCGAGCGGATCAGCGAGGAGGCCTTGCGCGACCTGCAGATGCCGGTGCTGGCGATCATCGCCGGAGACTCGGTGGTGCACGACGCCGAGTCCGTCGCGCAGACGGCCGAGGCCACCCTGGCTCACGGCACGGTCGAGTTCTACGACGGAGCCTCCCACGCCGTGGCGGGGCAAGAGCCGCAGCGTGTGGCCGCCGACGTCGGCGCCCTCCTCAGGTCCCAGGACTAGATCCGCACAGATCGCGACCGGTGGGTCGGGCCCGGTCCAGAGGAGGCCGCGCCGCGCAGTCGGCATCGCGATCGCCGTGGTCGGCGCATTCGGCATCTCGGGAATCGGGCCGCCTACCTGGCGGTTCCCCAGGCGATGGCGGCCAGTTTCGGCCTACCCGTCATCCCCGCGGTCGGGGCCACCGCATGGTTGCAACTGGCCACCGCATGGTTGCAACTGGCCACCGCATGGTTGCAACTGAAGGGGTCCGGGATCTGGCGACCGGGGTGGTCGCCGGGGTGCTGATCTTCCTCGCCTCCCCGGTCGTGGTTGGTGCGGCGATGCTGGCCTTGGCGATCGTGCCCGCCAGCGATGCCCTCGTTGTGCTGCGAGGCGCAGGTAGCACGAGCACAGCCCTCGGAATGCACGGCGCCACGGCTGCGGTCATGGTGCTCGGCGGGTTGCTCCTGGTGCTGGGATGAGGGCGCCGACGGATGGCCCGCGCGAGCGCCGGAAGACAGCCCGTCGGGACCAGATGGCGGCTGCGTTGCAGATCGCGGACGCAGAGGGCTGGTCGGCGGTGACCACGAAGCGGGTGGCGCAAGCGATCGATGACAGTCAACCGGTCATTCGTCAGCACGTCACCGGCCGGCAGGATCTGATCGATGCGATCGCCAAGGGAGAGTTTGAGGCACTGACGACCCTCACCGATCAGTTCGTCGACGGGTCGCGACGGCACGGGCTCGCGGATCTGTGCCGGACGCGCGGCTGTACGAGGCGATGTTCACCCGCACGAGCGCGCTGACCTTCGCCGCCACGAACACCCCGGGAGAACTGCGCGAGTCGTTCATGAGCCTGCGCCGGGCGATCGCCGACCGTATCGGCGATGCGGATCCGGATGAGTCCGCGGAGTTGCTCCGGGCCACCTGGCACGGGTTGGCCTCGCTGCGTGCAGCCGGGCGCATCCCGCCGCAGCGGATCGAGGCGCACATCGCCCCGATCGCGCGGATGTGGGACGGAAGCGAAGCCGGGACCGCGGGGAGCGGCCAGCACGTTCAGTTGGCCGCGCGGCAGCCCGGTCCATCAATCGCGAGCGCTCGTCCTCAGGCTGCCTGGGTGCGGCGGCGCGACGGGGCGTGCGACTCGTTCTTGCGGGGCCGGCCACGCCCACGCTTGCGGGCAACGATCTCCCCGTCGACGAACACCTCGCCGCCCCACACACCCCAGGGTTCACCGCGGTCCATTGCACCACGCAGGCATGCCTGCTTGATCGGGCACTCCTGGCACAACTCCTTCGCTCGCTCCACCTCGTGTCCACCCTCGGCGAACCACAGGTGGAGGTGAGCGGGGTCCTGGCAGGGCAGCACGCGCTCGTCACGGGCCGGCCGCGCGAGCGCATCGAGCCGCTGGACGGTACCTGAGTTGCGCTCCTGCCCGATGCCCGACGCACGTCCGCTGGGCACAGTCATGATTCATCTCGGGTCGGGGTGAGTTCGCTGGCCACGGACACCTCGGACGCTACCGCCACAGGGGAAGCGGGTCGGCTCGCCCGGGCCGCTGCCCCCGTAACGACTGCTGGAGCCGAATTGCCTACGGAAACCGGGCCATCTGCTGGAGCGGAGCCATCGGCTGGAACCGAACCAACTGCGGGAGCCGGGCCATCGGCTGGAACCGAACCAACTGCGGGAGCCGGCCATCTGCTGGAACCGAACCAACTGCGGGAGCCGGGCCATCTGCTGGAACCGAACCAACTGCGGGAGCCGGGTCATCTGCTGGAACCGAAGGGCGGCTGGTGCGCACGCGCACGACCGTCACTCCGGCCGCCACAATCGCTATCATCACCGCGGCGAACCCGGCATAGGCCTGCAGTCCGGCGACGGTCGCCTCCCGGATCAGGCCGGGTAACTCAGGCGCCGTTGCTGCCCACTCCCGGCCGGCGAGAAAGCCCTCGTGGGCACTGCCCCGGGCCGCCTCCGCCGCCTCCGGCGGGGTGTGCGGGGGAACGCGTCCGGTCAGGTACGTCCGGTACATCACCAGGGCCAGAGCACCGGCGGCCGCGATCCCCATGGCCGAGCCCAGTTCCCCACTGACCTCCTGCGCCGCCGCGGCCGATCCGGCTTTGCTCTCCGGCGCGCTGGAGACGATCAGGTCCGATAGCAGCGCCATCGCCGGGCCCATACCGAGACCGACAGTGGCAATACCGGCGACCTGGGCCAGCAGGGGCGCGTCCGGCGTCGCCGTCAACGCCAGCAGGAGGGCGCCGAGTGCGGCCACAGTGAGGCCTCCTGCCACCGCCGTCAGCGGCATCATCCACCGGGCCAGCCTCGGGGCAAGCATGGCGCCGAGGATGTTGAGCACGATGAAAGGCAGGGTCCACAGTCCGGCATGCAATGCCGACAGCCCGACCACCAACTGCAGGTGCTGGGTGAAGAGGTAGAACGTGCCAACGCCGGCGACGCCGGTCAGTAGCAAGACCAGGAGGGCCGCACCCACGCGGGTGTTCCGGAGCAGCCCCAGGTCGAAGACCGGCTCGGCGAGCCGGCCCTGGCGGCGCAGGAACAGGGCCAGGGCCCCGGCACCCGCGACGACGGCGACCAGGTACGTCCACCCCGACCCGCTTCCCGACTCCTGGCGGGTGACGAGCCCCTGCAGGCCGTAAACCAGTGCCAGCATGCCGGCGACGGACAGGATCACGCTGCGCAGTTCGATCGGGGCGCGATTGCGTACCTCCCGTTCCGGTAGCAGCGCCGTACCCAGGATGACCAGCAAGAGCATCGGTGGCACGTTGAGCAGGAAGACCGAGCCCCACCAGAAGAACTCCAGGAGCGCGCCCCCCAGGAGCGGGCCGATGGCGCCGCCGACCGTGAAGGAACTGAACACCACCGCGATCGCCAGCCGGCGCTGGTCCGGATCGGCGAACATCGTGCGCAGCAGGGAGAGCAACGACGGCATCAGCGTGGCACCGGCGACCCCGAGCGCCGCGCGCGCCCCGATCAACATCGCGGCGCTGGTGGACATGGCAGCCACAAGAGACAGCGCACCGAAGACCGCGGAGCCCATCAGCAGCAGACGCCTCGGGCCGATCCGGTCCCCCACCCGCCCGGCGACAAGGAGGAAGCCCGCGATCAGGAAACCGTAGACATGCACGATCCACAGCGCCTGTCCCGCGCTGGGCTGAAGGTCCTGGGTCAGGGACGGCAGCGCGAAGAACAACACGGTCAGGTCACTGGCCACCGCGATCATCGGCAGCACTAGGAGCACCAGACCCAACCACTGCCGCGCCGTGGCCCGGGGTGGCTCCTCGTAGTGGTAGCCCATCGCTTCCTCTCACACGTCGTTCCGTTACGTTGCGGAACGTTACGCGCTGTGGCACAGGTTGCACAAGGGGGTTTTATTACGACATGTCCCGTAATCTCGACGTAATATGGCCACATGACGTCCGAAGGCGCCCCGCGTACGGTCGGCCGGCCCCGTGATGCGCAGATCGATGCGGCGATCACCGCTGCGGCCATGGAGTTGGTGCGTGAGGTGGGCTACCTCGGGGTGACGCTCGGAGAGGTAGCCAAGCGCGCAGGGACGTCGCGTCCGGCGATCTATCGTCGCTATTCCGGCCGCGCAGAACTGATACTGGCCGCGATCGAGGCCCATCTGGAACCCCCGACCGCCCCCGACGATGGCTGCACCCTGTGTGGCATCGAGGAAAGTCTCACGATCTTCCTCTCCATGTTCCGCACGATCGCCCCGGAGGTATTCACCACCCTCTACTCCGAATGCGCCCGGGACCCGATGCTGCGCGAGCGGTACGTGCGCGTGGCGATCGAGCCGTCCCGCCGGGCCGTGCGCACCACCTTGCGCCGGGCGGTCGACCGCGGCCACCTGCGCGAGGACGTTGACATCGAACTGCTACTCGACATCATCGCCTCCCTGACGCACTACCGGGTCCTGACCGGTGAGCACCTGAGTAACGTCGAGGCCGAGCAGGTGGTCACGGTACTGCTACGCGGCGCTGCGGTGGACTATGACGAACTGCTGGCACACAGCATGGAACTCGAGCGTGCACAACACGCCACCGAACCTCGCCTGGCCGAACCGCATTCATTCTGCTGGCCACAGCCCGGCGCCGCCGACCCACCCCGCGAGGACGCCGTCCGACCCCGTGAGGACGCCGGCCCTTAGCATCCGGGCGGGTCGCAAACCCCTGCTGCAGCGCCGTCGTCGGTCCTCACCCGCGTTCGGACACGACCCGCCTGCCGGCCAAGGCGAACCCGAGCAGCCCCAACAGCACCCCGACCGCCGCTGCGACCACGCTGAGCACCTTCAGCGGATACCAGGTCGGGTCATACATGGACGGGATCGGCCCGACAGCGGGCACGTTCACGAAGGAGTAGAGCAGCACCGGTCCCAGTGCGGACACGGCCACCAGTACGGCCACGGCATAGGCGAGCCGTGATCCCGCCACCAGCACCAGGAGCGCGGCCACCGCCGCAGCGCCGCCCTGGATCCGGAAGAGCGCGGCCCCGCCGATCCCCTCCGGTGCCGCCAGTTGCATCGCCCCGGCGAGGGTGAAGTGCACGTAGGCATCCACTGCGAGCGCAACGGCCACCAGGATGCGCACCACCGGTTCGACACCGCGAGCGCGAGTGCGGCCGGCGGCGCGGCCAGCGATGCTGCCGTCTGTAGGGCCGCCGGTACGGTCAGTCGTGCGGCCAGTCGTGCGGCCACTGGTGCGGCCACTGGTGCGGCCAGTCGTGCGGCCACTGGTGCGGCCAGGAGTGCGGCCGGCGGTCCGGTAGCCCCGGTCCTTCGCGCCGGCCACCTCGCTCACTCCACGACCAGCGTGGCGGTCATCGTCGGATGCGGGGTGCAGTGGAACGGGTACTCCCCGGGTTCATCCGGCACGGGGAGCATCACTTCTTCTCCCGGCGCCACACTCACATCGAACAACCCGGCCTCATCGGAGGTGACCGTGTGACCGACACCGTCATCGTTACGGATGGTGATCTGGCCGCCGGCCGGCACCGAGTCCGGCACCTGGTACTCGAAGTCGACGATGACGATCACGCCGGCCTCCTCCCCAGCATCCCCCGGTCCCGGCTCGGTCGCACCGGGCGCGCCGTCAGCCTCGCCGTTGCCACACCCGGTGAGCAGCGCAACGAGCAGGGCCAGGAGCAGTGCGGATGCGCCATGCCGTGTCCGGTGGTGGCGCGTCGCCGCAGCATCCATGTCAAGGTCCGCCTCAAGGTGCATGTCAGGGATACGAGTGCCGGACCCGAACGGATTGCCTCGATCAGAATTCGGCGACGGACCAGACCGCGCCGTCCTCGGTGACCATCTCGACCGCCTCGACCCCTTCGTCGGGAATCGCGATCACCCAACTGTTGGGTTCATCGGCACGGAGGCGCCACTGGCCCACGTCCCGGGTGCTGCCGTCGGACAGGACCAACCGGCAGGTGTAGGAATACCCTTGCGGACCGTCGGTCCGGGTGAGCACCCGGTCGTCGATCTGTACGACGAGGACCGGCCCGTCCGCAGCCCTGCTGGGGGTGACCGTGCCGACGGCCTGCCCACCGGTATCCACCAGGGGTTGCTCCCACCGGCTCGAGGCTGCCGGAATCTCCTCATCGCTCTCGCCGAGTCCGGCCATCACCCCGGCTCCCACGGCTACTCCAAGCAGTCCGGCAGCCACCGCCAACCGTACCGACCACCAGCGCCGGCTTCGCCGGTGTGCGAGCACGGCCCGGCCGGGTTCGCACACCGGATCAGGTACAAACTCCGGGTGGTGCTCGCCGGCGGCCTGCTTCTGCGAGTTCTGCCGACCCCGGGCCAGCGCCGCGAGCACCCCGTCCTCGAAACCGGCCGGCGGTGCGGTGCGCGGCACGGCCGGCAGCACGAGTTCGACGGCGTCGGCGATCTCACCGTAGTCACGGCGACAGGTTGGGCAGGTGGTCAGATGCGCGGTGACCTGGTCGCGCTCGCCCTCCGCTGCGTGGCCCAGGGCCAGGTCGGTCAACTGATCCTCGGTGGGGTGCAGGCGCTCAGCCACGGTCCACCGCCATCTCCTCCCGAAGCCTGCGCAGCCCGGTGCGGATGCGGGTCTTGGCGGTGCCCAGCGGGATCTGTTCCCGGCGGCTCACCTCGGCCGCCGTACAACCCCCGACGACGGCGAGCACCACCGCGCGGGCCTGCTCGGGGCGCGATGCGGTGCAGCCGCCGAATGGCCTGCTCGGTCTCCAGTCGGTGCACGGCGCTCTCCTCCAAGTCCGGGGCGCTGGACAGTGTCTCGTGCAGGAGCCGGTCCAGCACGAGGTCGTCGGTGGGCTCGGCGCGCCGTGCCCGGACGGCGTCGATCGCAGCGTTGCGGGTGATCGTGAGCAGCCAGGTGAGCACCGAGGCACGGCGCAGGTCGTAACTGCCCGCGGCTCGCCAGACCCGCACGAACACCTCCTGGGACACGTCCTGCGCCAGTGCCGCATCCCGGGTGATGCTGACCGCCATCCCGAACACCGCCGACTGGAAACGCCGCACGAAGGCTGCCGAGACCGCCGGATCGTCCAGCGCCAGCCCGGCGAGCAGGGCGGCGTCGTCGGCCCGGTCGGCGCGGGACACGGCTGCCATACCCCAGGGTACGACTGGGCCGGCCAAAGGGATTGGACGGCCGGCAGGAATCGTCGGCTCCGGCAATCCCTGCACGCCTCTCCCACGTATCCCACAGTGTCCGGCCACCACGGCCGGCGGTCAGGAACTGGAGGAGAGCAATAGGACGACGGACCACCGCGCTACTCACCGCCGGCATCCTCGGCGTGGGCCTGCTGACGGCATGTGACCCCGGGGGGTCTTCCGGCGAGGGAATGGAGGACCCTGCTCCGGCGGACGACGGCGCCGTTGATGCCACCGCGGAGGACGACGAGGCCGCCGAGCGTGACAACGGTGCCGGCGGCGAGGACGGCGATGGCGATGCTGCCGGCGAGACGCTCACGACCACCGAAACGGACCTGGGCACCTTCCTGGTGGACGGGGCGGGCATGACGCTGTACCTGTTCACCGCCGACTCGCCCGGCGTGAGCGCCTGTATGGACGAGTGCCTGGAGAACTGGCCGATCCTCGAAGGTGAACCGAGCGCCGGCGACGGCGTCGATGAAGCCCTGCTCGGCAGCATCGAGCGCGATGACGGCACCGTGCAGGCGACCTACGCCGACTGGCCGCTGTACTACTTCGTCCAGGACTCCTCCCCCGGGGATGTGACCGGGCAGGGGGTCCAGGACGTCTGGTACGTGGTGGCCCCGGACGGGCAGATGATCACCGCGGAGGATGAGGACAGCAGACCGGGCTACTGATCCGAGGCAAGCCACCTGAGCCATGCACCACGGCCTGCTGATCCCGGCCGAGCCGCACCCGTGGCACGTCGCGGCGAGCGCTATCGCCGGCGAGTCACCGCTCGAGGGCTGGTCGGGCGCCGCTGGGACTGCAGGTGCGCACCGCAACCGACGTCGTAGGCCTCCCGCAGCCAGGCGATGAATGTGTCATCCAGGTCGGCCGCCTCGCTCAACCGGTACTGATGCACGTTCAGGTTCCGCTGATAGGGCGCAACGCTGCTGATCCTCCGGTCATCGGTGCCCAACGACCGGGTCAGGTCGAAGTAGCCCCGGACACCTGTACTGGTGGGGCGGGCACTGGCGAAGCCCCGGCGGGAACCCTTGAAGGTGACCGTGGTCTTGGACACCGACTGGGTGACGTCACCGAAACCATTGATCACCTCCTGCACCCGCCGGTACAGCGTGACGAATTCCTCGGGTTTGCCGTGCAGGTGGTCTTCTTCGGTCCAGGTGCGCTCGCTCATCACTCGAGCGTACTGACCCGCCCGTGCCGAGGATGTCTACTGTCAACTCGCATCCGGCTTCTCCGGGACGGTCATCGGGCCCCAGGCCTCGGGCGAGGTGCCAGCGCAGGCGCACTGCCGCCTGGTCGTGGCAGGCTGGAGGGGTGAGCACTTACCCCACCCTGGAAGATTTCGACTTTCCCGTCGCTCTGGCGGTCTCCGATTCGCGGGAGGTGCTGGCGTTCACCGGCGCCATCGAGGAGGTCTTCGACTGGAAGTCGGTGACCAAGCCGCTGGCCGCCTGGGCCACGCTGGTGGCGATCGACCAGGGCCACCTGGCACTTGATGACCCGGCCGGCCCCGACGGCTCGACTGTGCGGCACCTGCTCGCCCACGCCTCCGGGCTCCCGTTTGAAGAAGGTCCGACGCAGAGCCCGGAGAGGCGCCGGGTGTACTCCAACATGGGCTTCGACGTCCTCGCCGAGCACGTCGGCTCCGCCGTGGGCAGCAACTTCGATGACTGGATGCGCGCCAGTGTGCTCGAACCGCTGGAGATGGACAGGGTCGAACTCTCCGGTTCAGCGGCATTCGGTGCCTCCGGAACGATCACCGATCTGCTCGCCCTGGCGCTGGAACTGCTGGTGCCCACGCTGGTCACCGCCGAACTGGCCGAGCAGGCCCGCACCGTCCAGTTCCCCGGGTTGGACGGGGTGCTCCCGGGCTTCGGCCGCCAGCAGCACAACGACTGGGGTCTGGGCATGGAGATCCGGGACCACAAGTCCCCGCACTGGACCGCCGAGGACGCCTCCCCCGACACTTTCGGACACTTCGGCCAGTCGGGCAGTTTCGTGTGGGTGGACCCCGGCGCCGACCTGACCGCGGTCTTCCTGGGCGAGCGCTCCTTCCGCCAGGACACCCACGCCAAACTCTGGCCCCGGCTCAACGCCGAGATTCTCGCGTCCCACCGCGGCTGAGGCCGTGCCGGCCGCCTCTCAGGTCGCGGGGGATGGCGTTGTGGCCTTTGATGGAGGCACCTTGAGGAATAGGAGTGCGCCATGGACACGTGGATCTGGATCGTCATCGGAGTCGTTGTACTGGCCATCATCGTGGTCGCGGTGCTGGCAATCACCCGGAAGAAGAGTGCTCGCGACCAAGAGCAGCGAGCGGTACAGGAGCGGGCCAACCGCGAGCAAGCGGCCGCCCTGCGCGCAGACGCCGAACAACGCGACCTCGAAGCGCGCGAACGCGAGGCCCAGGCCACCAAGACCGAGGCGCAGGCCCAGCAGGCCCGTGTGGAGGCCGACCGGCTCGAGCGTGACGCACAAACCCAGGCCCAGGGCGCCGATCGGGTCCGATCCGATGTCGACCGCGAACTGGCCGATGCCGACCACCTCGACCCCGACCGGGACGCTGAGGGCACCCGATCCGGCTCCGAACACCACGCCGGGGCCGGGGAGCCCGACTCCGGCCGGCATGCCGGGCGCACGCGGCCCGACTCGGACCGACCCGACACCGGCGACGACCGGACTGCCCGGGGTCACTGAGACCGAGCACGCCCGGCGGGCGGCCGGGACCGCACGAGACTGGGATCTGCGGCGGACCAGTTAGCGAGCCGGGACCCGGATCCCGCCCGATCGCCGACGCCGATCGGAACTGGTGCCGGCGCGAACCCGGTCGCATGGAGCCCGAGAGCACCTGAGCCACCACGGTCCGACCGGTGCCACCGGGCCGCACTGCCTCCGGGGTAGGCCACACTGGGAGCGATGACCCTCACACCCCCGGCCGATCCGGCCGATCCAGGAACCGTCGACGACGACGCCGTCGTGGAGACGTTCACCGACTGGGCCACCACCCGCGGCCTGAGCCTGTACGACCACCAGGAGGAGGCGCTGCTGGAGCTGGTCACCGGTTCCCACGTCATCCTGTCCACCCCCACCGGCTCGGGGAAGTCACTGGTGGCGGTGGCCGCCCACTTCACCGCACTGGTCCACGGCCAACGCTCCTACTACACCGCCCCGCTGAAGGCCCTGGTCAGCGAGAAGTTCTTCGACCTGATCGAGATCTTCGGGGCCGAGCGGGTCGGGATGATGACCGGGGACTCGGCCATCAATACCGACGCTCCGATCATCTGCTGCACCGCCGAGGTGCTGGCCAACCAGGTGCTGCGCGAGGGTGAACTGCATGACGCCGGTGTGGTGATCATGGACGAGTTCCATTTCTACGCCGACCCCCAGCGCGGCTGGGCCTGGCAGCTCCCGCTGCTGGAACTACCCGAGGCCCAGTTCCTGCTGATGAGCGCCACCCTGGGCGAGGTGTCCTTCTTCGCCGAGGACATGCAGCGCCGCACCGGCAAGCCCACCGCGATCATCGCGAACGCCGAGCGCCCGGTTCCGCTCACCTTCGAGTACTCCCTGGAACCCCTGCATGAGTTGATGCTCAAACTCGTCCAGACCGACCGCGCCCCGGTCTACGTGGTCCACTTCACCCAGGCCGCTGCCCTGGCCCAGGCCCAGGCGCTGACCTCGGTGAACCTGACCGACAAGGCCCGGCAGAACCGGATCGCGGAGGCAACCGGCGACTTCTCCTTCGCCAAGGGCTTCGGTGCCACGCTCTCCCGGCTGCTGCGCAAGGGCATCGGGGTGCACCATGCCGGGATGCTGCCCCGCTACCGCCGGCTCGTGGAGCGGCTCACCCAAGCCGGACTGCTCGCCGTCATCTGCGGCACCGACACCCTGGGGGTCGGCATCAACGTCCCGATCCGCACCGTGGTGCTGACCGGGCTCACCAAGTTCGACGGCGTGCGCTCCCGGCACCTGAGCGCCCGGGAGTTCCACCAGATCTCCGGGCGGGCCGGGCGGGCCGGCTACGACGATGAGGGCCTCGTGATCGTCCAGGCCCCCGAGCACGTGATCGAGAACGCCAAGGCCCTGGCCAAGGCAGGCGACGATGAGAAGAAGCGGCGCAAGATCGTCCGCAAGAAGGCGCCCAGCGGGGTGGTCAACTGGACGGACAAGACCTTCGAACGGTTGCGCGACGCCCAGCCCGAGGCCCTGACGAGCCAGTTCCGGGTCTCCCACGCCACCGTGCTGAGCGTGCTTGCCCGGTACGGGGACCCGGTGGCGGCGATGGCGAAGCTGCTCACCGACAACCACGACGAGCCCGTGGATCGCAATCCTCATCTGCGCCGGGTGGTCCACATCTACCGGTCCCTGCGCGCAGCCGGGATCCTGGAACGCCTGCCGGTACCGGACGCCCAGGGCCGGCGGGTGCGTCTGGTGCGTGAGGTGCCCCTCGATTTCGCGCTCAATGCCCCGCTGTCCCCCTTCGCCCTGGCTGCTCTGGAACTGCTCGACCCCGAAGTCCAGACCTATGCCCTGGATGTGGTCTCGGTGATCGAGGCAACCATGGAAGACCCGCGCCCGGTGGTGCTCGCCCAGCAGCGTGCGGCTCGCGATGAGGCGATCGCGGCGATGAAGGCCGAGGGTTGGGAGTACACCGAGCGGATGGAGGCGATGGAGGAGATCACCCATCCGATGCCGCTGGCCGAGCTGCTCGGTGCCGCGCTGGCCGAGTACCGCACCGCCCACCCGTGGGTGGATGAGTACCCGCTGCGGCCCAAGTCGGTGGTGCGGCACATGGTCGAACACGCCATGACGTTCTCGGAACTGATCTCCCGCTACTCCATCGCCCGCAGTGAGGGGGTGGTGCTGCGGTACCTCACCGACGTCTACCAAGCGCTGCGCCAGGTGGTCCCGGCCGAGCGGCACACGCCCGAACTCACCGAGATCATCGACTGGCTCGGGGCAGCGGTGCGGGGGGTGGACTCCTCCCTGCTGGCCGAGTGGGAGGCGCTGCACGCTGAAAGCGCTGCGATCAGGACCACTTCACTGGCCCGCGCCCGCTCGGACGCGCAGGAGCAGCCGACGACGACGGAGGCCCGGCTCGGCGGTGAGGGCGCCTCGGTCACGGCGAACCGGCACGCTTTCGCCACCAAGGTGCGCACCGCGATGTTCCGTCGGGTGGAGCTGCTGGCACGGGAGGACTACACCGGGCTGGCCGCGCTGAGCGCCCGGGAGGGCCAGAGCGAGTGGGATGAGGACCGCTGGCGCACCGAGATCGCCGGCTACTGGGCCGAGTACCACGATATCGGCATCGGTCCGGACGCCCGGAACGCGGCGATGTGCCGCCTCACCACCGAGGGGCGCACCTGGCAGGTGACCCAGATCCTGGACGATGCCGACGGCGACCGGGACTGGCGGATGTTCGCCGCGGTCGACCTGGACGCCAGCGATGAGCGCGACAGCCCGGTGATCCGCATGCTCGGCGTCGGAACTGCGCATTGGGCGCAATACAGTAGTGCCCATGAGTGAGAAGGAGCCGGGTGGTACCCGGATCCCTCCGGGGAGAACCAACAGCGGTTCTGGGATGGCGATGGCTGGACGGAGTACTACCAGCCGTTGCTGCCCAAACCGGAGGCCGCTCACGACTCCCGGACCCCGACCGAGGACTACCCCTACCTGGCCCAGGCCGGCGGAACGATGACCACTCCGCACATCCCGCCGCCGCAGGGGTGGGCGACGAGCTCGAACACCTGGTCCGCCCCGCAGCCCACCACCAGTTGGGGTACCCCGGCCGACCCCCAGGACTACGCCGGCGGCGACTACCGTCCCCCGGATCCGGCCTGGGACGCCGGGGCCGGTACCCAGGTCTACCGCTCCGGCACCCAGGGTGGCGGCGGTGGCCGCGGCGGGCTGATCGCCGTGGTGGTGGCCTCTGTGGTGGTGTTGGTGTTGTTGGTGGTCGGTGGTGTCCTGGCCTTCCGTGGCAACGGCGGCGGGGGGGCCGGTGACGACGGCCCGACCGAGGAGGGCGTGGTCGAGGTGGGCGGGACCTCCTCGGGCAGCGTGCCTCGCGATGGCGAGTGGGTCGGTGCGCTGGCGATCGCCGACGCCGGGGCCTACCTGGTGGACGCCCGCAGCACCGGCGGTGACGACCTGCAGATGGCGGTGCGAGACGGCGGCGGCGCCACCCTGGCCTATAACGACGATCGGGGCAACCTGTTCCAGTTGGGCGGTGACCGGCTCGACCCGATCGCGCCGGTGTACCTGGAGCCGGGTGAGTACGAAGTCGTGCTGAGTGAGTACCGGGGCAGGGCCACCGACGTCACCGTGGACCTGGTGGCCATCACCGAGCGGTTCACCGTTGGTGATGTCGTACAGGCCGACATCGAGGCCGATGGTGCCTTCCTGGCCGTGCTCGAACTGGATGAGGAAACCGAACTCACGGTGGACGTGCAGGCCGTGGGTGCGGGCGACCCGACGCTGACCGTGCGCAGCCTGGACCGCGACGCGATGTGGACGGACGACGATCGCGGCAGTAGGGCCGATGACGAGGGTGGCAGCACCTACGATCCGCTCCTCACCGAGGACCTGCAGGCAGGACGGTACGCGGTGATGGTGGCCGAGTACGGCGGCGACCCATTGACCGTGCAGATCGAGCTCTCGTCCTCCTGAGCCGGTGCCGATGTCCTCGAACGAGCCGGCGGCCGGTGCTGTGGAGCGAGAGCCGATCCCGCCGGGGTGGTACCCCGATCCCCTTGATGCGGCCGGGCAGCGGTACTTCGACGGGTCGTCCTGGACGATGCACGTTGCCCCCAGGCCCGCGGTGCAGGTGCCGGTCCAGCGGCGCAGGTACGCCCATTGGGTGCTGACCGGTGGGGCGGTCGTGCTCGCGGTGGTGATCGGTCTGGTGGCGTTGAACCGGGCCATGGATCGGCCCGAGCCGGTGGACTTCCCGACGATCGGCGTCGGCGGCGCCCAGGAGGATGATCCGACCGAGGCCGGCCAACCCGAGGTGGTTCCCGGTGAACAGTTCACGGCCGGGGACGCGGTCGCCGGGTCCATCGCCGAGGGCCAGGAGTGGCACGGCACCCTCACCGTCGCCGAGGAGGCCCTGATCCTGCTCGATGCCCGCCCGGTCGACGACGGCGACCTGACCATGTCCGCTCACACCGCCGACGGCGAACGGGTGGTGGGCAACGACGACCGCGGCGAACTGGCGCGCATCGGCGGATCCGACCTGGACCCGGTACTGGTGCTCAGCGCCGATCCCGGTTCCTACCAGGTGGTGGTGGGATCCTGGCTGGCCGAATCGGCGTCCGACTTCGAGTTGGTCGCCACGATCCCCGAACCGGTCGAGGTGGAGGGTGAGATCGAGGAGTCGTGGGATCTCGGAGCCGGGGCGATGATCATGCGGACGCTGGTGGTGTCCGAGCCGGGACCGTACCTGATCGAGGTGATGGCCGAGGGCGGAGCGCACGGGTTCCTCATCGACACCGTCTCCGGTGAGGTCACCACCTGGCGTTCCGGAGCCGAACACATCCAGGAGGAACGTGACCTGGCCACCGGTCGTCACCTGCTCATCATCTCCCGCGACGGCCTGGACGCCGGAGACCTGGCACTAGCCATCGGTCCCGCCTGAGGCCAGTAGGCCGGCCAGCGGCCCGGAGATTCAGCCGGCGGATGGCGGTGCACCTGGTCCCGCTCATCTCGGGGAGGGCACCCGTGCGGCCCCCACGCCAGTAGGCTGATCTCCATGAGTCATCACGTGCCTGCCGGCTGGTACCCCGACCACCACGACGCCTCGCTGCTGCGCTACTGGGACGGTGCCCAGTGGACCCAGCACACCCATCCGGCCGCCGGGGATGCGCAGCAGGACCAGGCCGGCCAGCAGGCTCAGGACAGTCAGCGCACCGGGCAGGACCAGCAGGCCGGCTATGGCCAGGATGCTGACGGCCAGTCGGCCGTCGGTGGCCTCGCCGGGACCGAGGGCGCCCACGGGTCCGAGAGCGCCGGGGCCACCGAGAGCGGCGAAAGGATCGAGAACGCCGAGAGCACCGAGAGCGGGGAAGGGATCGAGGGTCCCGGTGGGCCTACGAGCGCCGAGGGCACCGACGAGGCTGAGGACGCCGAGGGCACCAAGGTGATCCCGCCTGGAGCGGACGAAGCGCAGACACAGCAGTTCGACTCCCCGACCGAACAGTTCCCAGCGGGCCATGGTCAGGGCTCCGCACCCGACTACGGTCACGCCGCCACCTCCGGTTATGACCAGCCCGACCAGCCGACCCCGCAGCCCTACGACCAGGGCGCAGCCGCCGGATATGGGGCCGCCGGCTACGGCCAGGGCTCCGCCCCCAGTTACAGCCAGCAGCCCACGCCCGGCTACGGGGAGTCGCAAGGCGGCTACGGCCAGGGCTCCGTCCCCAGTTACAGCCAGCAGCCCACGCCCGGCTACGGGGAGTCGCAAGGCGGCTACGGCCAGGGCTCCGTCCCCAGTTACAGCCAGCAGTCCACACCCGGTTACGCCGCCGGCGGCTACGGCGCCGCCGGCTATGGCCACTCGACACCGGGATACGGGCAGCCGGGCGACGGTTCGGCCCCGCCGCCGGGAGGCGGCTCGCCCGGCCCGGGTGACCAGCCGAAGAGCAAGACCGGCATCCTGATCGCCGTCATCGCCGTCGTCGTGGTGCTCCTGGCTGGACTGATCTTCCTCGGTGTTCGGCTATTCGGCAGCGACGGCGCCGATCCCGAACCCACGACTGTCCCCACCGGGGAGCCCACCGACGAACCCACCGAGGAACCCACCGAGGAACCCACCGACGAACCCACCGAGGAACCCACGGACGAACCCACCGAGGAGCCCGACGGCGGTGGCGCCGACGTCGACGGGGGCCAGTTCGAGATCGGCGACGTCGTCGCGGGCTCCATCGAGGTGGGCGAGACCTGGTCCGGGATGATGACGGTCGAGACCGAGGGGGTCTTCGTGATCGACGCGATCCGCGGTGAGCAGGACCCGGACCTGACGTTGCGAGTGCTCGACTCCTCCGGCAACCAGATCGCCTACAACGACGACCGCGGCGGGTCGCTGACCAGCATCATCGGCGGCCACAACTTCGACCCCTACCTAGCCCTGGGCCTGGAAGCAGGTGACTACACCGTCGAGGTGGGCACGTGGAGCGACGCGGACGGCGGTCAGTTCGAGTTGTTCGCCGGCGAGATCGCCCCTCTCGAACCGGGACAGGAGATGACGGCCGATCTCGATGCGCACTCCTACGTCGCACGGGCCCTGGTAGTGGAGGAGGCCGGGGAGTACACGGTCAACGCGACCGCCGAGGAGTGGGAGGCCGCGATCGCCCTCTTCACCGCTGATGGCACCAGTTACACCCTGGAGGACCCGCAGGAGTCCGAGGCATCGCTGACCGCGAACCTGGAACCGGGTAATTATGCCTTCGTCATCGCCGACCCGGGCGGGGAGCCGGACACCTTCACGTTCGAGGTCCAGGGTCCCTGACCTCCGGGGTGCGAGCCGGCGATGGAGGGACACAGCGGCGACTGGTTCAGCGCAGCGGACCTGACGCAGCGCAGGTGGGCGGGGGTGACGCTCGAGGAAGTCACCCTCGAGGAGTGTGACCTGTCCCGGGTCCGGGCCACGGCCGGCACCTGGCGGCACGCCCTGGTCGACGGGGGCACCCTGCGCGGGTCGGACCTGGCCGCCCTGCACACCACCGACTGCTCGCTACTGCGGGTGAGCATGGACGGGGCCAGGCTCACCGGATCGTCGTGGCTACGCGCACGCTGGCGGGACCTGGAGGTCAACGACGTCCAGGCGGACGGGCTCAGCGCGGTGCAGGCATCCTTCGCCGACGTGCGGCTGCGCAATGTGAGTCTGCGGGAGGCCGACTTCACCTCCGCCACCTGGCAGCGGGTGCACCTGATCGACTGCGACCTCACCGCCGCCCGCTTCGCCGGAATGCGAGCCGCTCACGTCAGTTTCAGCGGCTGTACCCTGACCGGTATCAGTGGTATCGAGGCCCTCCGCGGCACCACCCTCGCCAGCACCGACGCCGTCAGTGCCCTGGGGGCCATGGCCGCCCATCTGGGGATCCGGATCACGGAAGGAGAACAGTGACACTGCAGGACAACCTCTCGGCCATCCGAACCCGGGTCGACCGGGCCGCCCGGGACGCCGGCCGCAACCCTGCCGAGGTGCAGATCCTGCTCGCCGTCAAGACCCAACCGGCCGAGTCGATCCGAGCGGCCATCGCCGCTGGTTACACCCTGCTCGGGCACAACCGGGTCCAGGAGATCCGGGCGACCGCGGAGGAACTGGGCGACCTTGATCACCAGATGCACATGATCGGCCACCTGCAGTCCAACAAGGTCTCCCAGGCGCTGCGGCACGTCACGTGCGTCCAGTCCGTGGCCAGCACGCGCCTGGCCGACCGTCTGGACCGCGCCGCGCAGGCTCGCGGGCAGGCCCTGGAGGTGTTCGTGCAGGTGAACACCTCCGGTGAGGACTCCAAGGGCGGAGTCGGCCCGCAGGAGGCCCCCGCGTTGTGCACCCACGTGGGAGCCCTGGAGCACCTGCGTCTGCGCGGGCTGATGACCATCGGGGCGAACTCCCCCGACCCCGAGGTAGTCCGCGCCTCCTACACCGACCTCGCGAAGGTGCGGGACGCCGTCGTCGGCTCCGGTGCCCCCGGCACCGACCGGGCAACCGAACTGTCCATGGGTATGAGCAGCGACCTCGAGATCGCGATTGCCGCAGGAGCCACCATGGTGCGCATCGGCACCGGCGCGTTCGGAGAGCGACCCGCTTGACCCGCGTCTGCGCCCTCAGGACCGCCGCGACATCAGTCCCAGCGTCAGCGCCGTGGCTCCCACACCCCAGGCCGCCACCAGCAGTACCTGCGCGGGCTCGACCGTGAAGACGTGCGGCGCCAGGTTCGCACGGATCAGATCGGCCATCGACTCCATCGGTAGGACCCGGTGGACGGCGGCGATCCACCCGGGCAACACCTCAGAGGAGAAGGTGAGCGGGCTGAACAGCAGGATCACGAACACGAGCACCTGGGTGAGCAACTGGGCGATTCGTGCCGGTAGCGCGGTGGCGATCGCGTACCCGATCATCGCCGCGATAGCGGCCACCACCACCGCCACCAGCGGAGACCAGAGCGTCGGAGCCAGATCCAGGTCGTACCGCAGGGCCGCGACGAACACGGCCAGGGCGATTCCGGGCAGGGCCACCACGGTCCAGACGGCGATGTCGGCGAACAGGAACGCCGAGCGCGGGGCCGGCAGGGAGCGGAACCAGTCGTAGGAGCCCTCCAGTTTCATCGACCCCACCACCTGGGGCACGAGCACCAGGCCGGTGACCAGCAGCAGGATCGTCGGGGCGCCGGTGGACAGCATCATCGCCACCTGGGGGTCCTGCACCGGGGCTAGGAAGCCGAACCCGATCACGATGCCGGTGGCCATCATCACCTGCACCACCACGTTCAGCGGTAGCAGCACCTTCGAGGCCGCGGCGTTCCAGCGCACCAGCATCGACCACGACCGGATCCACTCGGTCACCACGTTGGTCCCGGTGTCCTGACCGGCCCCCGGGATCAGGTCCATGGCCGGGACGCCGCTCTCGGTCGGAGTCGTCGCGCTCATGCTGCCTCCTGCGGCTCAGTGGTTGCGGGGGTCCTCCGGGTCAGTTGCACGTAGGCGTCCTCCAGCGTCGCCGGCTGCATCGCGAAGGTCTCGATGCGCCCGTCCACCTGGGCCGCGCGGGCCCACCCGATCGCGGCCTCGGCAGCGGCGGCGTCGATGGTGGCGCTCAGCCGGCCGTCGCGGGTTTCGGTGACCTCGGCCTGCGTCGGGGCCGGCGGGGTGGTGCCCGGGGCACTGCGCAGTTCCAGTCGCAGCCGGCCGCGCAGGTCCGCGGTGAGCTGCGTTGGTGTTCCGCCTGCCACGACCGTGCCCTGGTCCATGATCACCAGGTGGTCCACGGCCCGTTCGGCCTCGTTCACGTTGTGCGTCACCAGCAGTACCGCCGCGCCGGCATCGGCCTCCCGGCGGATCTCGGTCCACAGCAGGCGGCGGCGCACCGGGTCGACGTCATTGGTCGGCTCATCGAGGACCACCAGGCCGGTCGGCACCGCGGTCGCGATGCAGAATGCCACCAGCCGCTTGGCGCCGCCGGAGAGCTTGTCCGTGGGGCGGTCCATCCACTCGGTCAGGTCGAGTCGCTCGAACCGTTCCCTCGCCCGGGCACGGACCAGGTCACGGTTCGCACCACGGATGCGCCCGACCAGTTCCACCGCGAGCGCCGGGGTCAGGCCACTGATCGGCACGTTCGCCTGTGCCTGGATGGCGCACCTCCGCCGGGCCTGCCGCGGATTGGCCACCGCGTCGATGTCACCGATGTGGACGGTGCCGGCATCGGGCTTGGTGATCCCCACCACCTGGTTCACCAGGGTGGTCTTGCCCGCGCCGTTGTGTCCGAGCAGACCCACGACCTGCCCTGCGGCCACATCGAGGTCCACCTGGTTGTTGGCGACAACCTTCCGGAAGCGTTTGGACACTCCCCGCACAGCCAGCATCGCGCCACCCATTCCACATACTCATCAGTACTCACATACCTCTCGGTATCTCGATGAGACTAGTCAGATACCAAGAGGTATGTCAACGCGATATCATCGGTCCATGACGAGTTCCCGGGTCGACCGCGCCATCCCGTCCGATGGCATCGAGCCAGGGACCGCCGATCGCGCGGAGCCCGGGTCCGGGCCGCCGGCTCCGAAATCCCGCGCACAGCGCCGGGCCGAAACGCGCGAGCAACTACTCGACGCCGCCCTGGTGGTCTTCACCGAGCGCGGGTTCCACGGCGCCACCCTCGATGAGATCGCCCGGCACGCCGGCTACACCAAGGGGGCGGTGTATGCGAACTTCGCCGATAAGGAGGACCTGTTCCTCGCCGTCGTCGACCGCCGCATCGACCACGGCGTACAGAGCCTGAGCGAGGTGGAGGCACTGACGCACGCCGGTGAGATCACCGTCGACGAGGTTCCGGAGGTCATCGAGCAGCAGTTCCAGATCCGCTGGGCCCTACTGGCTCTCGAAGCGGTCATGTACGCGGTGCGGGAGCGGCCCGAATTGCTGGCCGAGTTCGCCAAGCGGTACCGACACATCGACGCCCACACCACCCGCTTCCTACGGATGAAGGCGGCCGATCCGCCCGAGGCGATCGAGGCACTGGCGATCGGACAGAACGCCCTGGGTGAGGGGCTCATGATCCGCCACATGATCGAACCCGAGCGGATCACGCACGAGGTGATCGATCGGGTCTACACCGCCGTGTTCGACCCGGCGCACCGCCAGGCGTGGCGGGAGGACCCAGCCGCGCCGGATCCGGAGCGTGCCCACCGGGGAGAAGCCGACGACGACGCACCGCGGTAGGCGCGTCGGCACACCCTGGGTACGGGTGCGGCCGGGATGCCCGCGACCTCGTTCCGGCGCACCGGGCCGGTCCGCGTTCACGGGACCCGGTGCAGCCACTCCTCGGTGGCGAACTTGGCCTTGACGAGTTCCTCCACCCGCGCGAACTCGGCCGGCCGGACCTCACTCTCGCTGGTGGTGTACCGGGAGCGGAAGTAGTCCAGCAGCGACGTCACCACGTCCTCGCGCGCCATCTGACTCTGCGAGCGCAACGGATCCACCCGCTTGTTCGCGCTGGTGGTGCCCTTGTCGGAGAGTTTCTCCCGGCCGATCCGCAGCACGTCGGTCATCGCGTCTGCGTCCATGTCGTAGGACATCATCACGTGGTGCAGGACCGCTCCCCCGGCCAGCCGCTTCTGGGCCGCCCCGCCGATCTTTCCGGCCGGTGAGGTGATGTCGTTCAACGGTACGTACGTGGCACTCACCCCGATGCTCTCCAGCGCACCGAGCACCCAGTCGTCCAGGAATGCGTAGGACTGCTCGAAACTCATTCCGTCCACCAGCGTGGCAGGCACGTACAGGGAGTAGGTGATGGAGGTGCCGGGTTCGACGAACATCGCTCCGCCTCCGGAGATCCGCCGCACCGGCTTCACCCCGCGGCGCTCGGCGGCAGCGAGGTCCACCTCATTGCGGACCGACTGGAACGACCCCAGGACCACGGCCGATTCGGCCCACTCCCACAGCCGTAGCATCGGCCCACGCCGTCCGGCGCCGAGTTCCTCCACGAGCACCTGGTCCAGCGCCAGGTTCTGGTACGCTGGCAACGGGCCGGCCTGGATGAGTTCGAAGGAGTGGTCCGACCAGGTGGTGGAGGCCCCCAGCGCGCGACGCACCGCGATGCCCACCGAGCGCGCGTCGAATCCGATCAGTGCCGCGTCGGTGGTGGCGGCCTCGATGCGCTCGGCGAGTTCCCGGCCGCTGGTCTCGGCCGGGAGGCCGCGCAGCGCCTCATCGATCCGGTCCAGGGCGTCATCGGGCTCGAGGAAGAAGTCCCCGCTGATGTTCACCCGGGCCAGCACCCCGTCCTCGACCTCGACCTCGGCGACCACCAGTTTGCCACCGGGAACCTTGTACTCGCCTCGTCTCACGCCACCACCCTAGCCAGTCACGAGCATCGCCGAGGGCGCGCTCAGCGCGGCGTCACCTCATGCTTGACCAGACCGAAGACGAAGCCGTCCACCAGCGCCTCCCAGGAGGCCTCCAGGATGTTCGGGCCGACGCCCACGGTGGACCAGGACCGCTGCCCGTCGGTCATCTCGATCAGCACGCGGGTGATCGCGTCGGTGCCGTGGGAGGAGTCCAGCAACCGCACCTTGTAGTCGATCAACTCGAAGCCCTCGATGACCGGGTACACCCCGGACAGCGCCAAGCGGAGGGCGTGGTCCAGTGCGTTGACCGGGCCGTTGCCCTCCCCGGTGGACACCCGGCGCTGGTCACCGGCGTGCAACTTCACCGTGGCCTCGGAGTTGATCTCCCCGGCGTGCGAGGTGTGCTCCACGATCGCCCGCCAGGACTCCACCCGGAAGAACGAACGACGACGGCCCTCCAGTTCTTCCAGCAGCAGCAGTTCGAAGGAGGCGTCCGCGGCGTCATAGGTGTACCCGTTGGCCTCGGCGTCCTTGACCCGCGTGGTGACCCGCCCGAGCAACTCCGACTTCCCGGCCAGGTCGAACCCCAGCTCCCGGCCTTTGAGCTCGATGCTGGCCCGCCCGGCCATATCCGAGACCAGCATGCGCATGTCGTTGCCCACCTCGCGTGGGTCGATGTGCTGGTACAGGTCCGGGTCCACCCGGATCGCCGAGGCGTGCAGGCCCGCCTTGTGCGCGAACGCGCTGGCACCGATGTAGGGCTGGCGGGCGAACGGGGCGATGTTGGTGATCTCGCTGATCTGGTGTGCCACCGAGGTCAGTTCGGCCAATCCGGCGTCCGGGAGCAGTTCCTGCCCACGCTTGAGTTGCAGGTTCGCCACCACGGTGAGCAGGTCGGCGTTACCGGTGCGTTCCCCGTATCCGTTCACGGTGCCCTGAACGTGCCGGGCACCGGCCTCGATGGCCGCCAGGGAGTTCGCCACCGCACACCCGGAGTCGTTGTGGGCGTGGATACCCAGTTTGCCGTTCGACCGGGCTCGCACGGCCGAGACGATCTCGAATACGTCATCGGGCAGCATCCCGCCGTTGGTGTCGCACAACGCCACCACGTCCGCACCGGCCTCCTGCGCCGCCGTCACCACGGCCAGGGCGTAGCCGGAGTCGAACCGGTAGCCGTCGAAGAAGTGCTCGGCGTCCACGATCACCCGCCGCCCGGCGTCGATCAGGTAGCGCACGGTGTCGGCGATCATGTTGAGGTTCTCCTGCCCGTCGGTGCGCAGGGCCCGCTCGACGTGGCGGATGTCGCTCTTGGCCACCAGGGTGATGACCGGCGCCTCGGAGTCCACCAGGGCGCGCACCTGGGGGTCGAGATGCGCACTGCCCAGGGGTTTGCGAGTGGAGCCGAACGCGGCGAGTTCGGCGTGGGTGAACTCCATCTCCTTGTGGGCCCGGGCGAAGAACTCGGTGTCCTTGGGGATGGCGCCGGGCCAGCCGCCCTCGATGTAGGTCACGCCCAATCCGTCCAGCAGCGGGGCGATGGCGATCTTGTCCGCCACCGACAGGTTCATCCCCTCCTGCTGGGCACCATCGCGCAGTGTGGTGTCGTAGACGTCGACCTGGTCGGCCTCCTTCGCCCCGCTGGCGGCGCCCGCCGTCTCGGTGTTGAGGCTGGTGCTCATATTCCTGACTCTCTCCTGGGTGCCACCGCTCGGCGGCCGAATCTTCCTTCGGGCCGGTGCGGGATGAGTGATCCCGATGGTGCTGCCCGGAGTGTGCGACTTCGCTGCCGGCGGGAAGGGGTGGTCCCGCCAACAAAAAAACCTCCCGTGGTGCGGGAGGTTAGCGCGTGTGCCTGCAGGCACACGCGCTAGTCAATAATGAGCGCGACGGGGGTGGTGTAACGCATGGTGTCCATCATGCCACATCAGGGCCGGGACGCGGGTACCTCGCGCTCGTAGACCACATCCAGGCGCCGGCCCAGCACCGTGCCCACCCCGAAGTGGGTGGCCACGTGCTGGACCCGCTGCCAGGCCTCGGCGACCATCTGCTCCGCCAATTCCGGCTCGTCGGCGTCGAACCAGCCACCGGCCCTCAGGCTGGAGCGGATCGCCTCGCGCACCTCCGCCTCGCTCAGCGGCACCTCGGCCACGATCGCCGTCGTCGTCATCCGGTGGGAGTTCAGGCCGCTGAACGCGATCCCGCACCCGCACGAGCCGGGGTCGATCCGGCAGCAGTCGCAGTACTCTCCGATCATCAGCAGTTCTCCGGCCACGCAGTAGTCCACGTCGGTGGCAACGTCCCCGTTCGTGCGACGGGTGGCAATCAGTACTCGCATCATTCTCGCCTCCTGCCCGCACGGTAGGGGCAGGCACTGACATCGCGGCCCGGGAGGGCGTGCCCAGGCACCCGTCCCGTCGCGGCCGGCTGCCCACGGACCGGCGGCTACGCACCGGCGAGGGTGAGTGCCATCCGCGTCCGCTTCACGCGCTTCCAGGACGTCCAGGACGTCCCGGACGACCTCGCGCACCGCCGAGGCGGTCCAGTCCCCCGCACCGGTCCACTCATCGGGCTCGAGGGCGAATGGGCCCGGGCCGGGGCGGCCGGCCCAGGTGCGGTAACGACGGGGCACCCGCCGCGCCGGGCTCGGCCGGAGCTGACTCGACCGGGGCTGACTCGACCGGGGCTGACTCGACTGGGGCTGACTCGACTGGGCCGGCCCCACGGCCGGAGTGCTCGAAGGAGCCACGGGGATCTGGTACCCCAACCGGGACAGGTCGCTCACCGCGTCGTGCAGCACCAGGAAGGTGGGCGGGCGAAACCCACGCGAGCGCCGGGCCAGCACCGCTTCTTCCCAGTGCGGGTGCATGGTCAGGGTCACCGCCCAGCGCGCGTTGCTGCATGGCGCCCAGCGCGAACGTGGCCATGTGTCGTCCGGGCTGGTCGGGTGGGCGGTGCGACAACAGGGCGAGTTTCCACTGCAGCCGCTCGCGGTCGGAGAGATTGGTCAGTAAGGAGATGGCTCGTCGCCACCTTTCGCATCGCCGGCACAAACCCACCGGCTCCGACTTGCCGCCACCGATTGGCAGCGGCCGGTTCTTACCCCGGAGCACCCCGCTCAGGAGAGGGGGTTGCTGTTCGGCCAGCCGGGTACTTCACGCCGCAACTCGGGAACCTGGTACGGACGGTAGCAACCCCGGCAGACATCCGGCCTCGCACAGATGCCCCGACCGGCCTGCCGTGGTGGACTGGCACCATGTCCGTCACGATCGATCGGCACACCCGGCTCACGCCCGAGGAGGCATGGGCCGCGCTGACCGACTTCGCAGGCCACGGCGCCGTCATGCCCTTCACCTACGTGTTGTGCGAGCCGGGTGCGCCGAACTCCCCCCGTGCGGGTTGGCGTTTCATCGCCCGCACCCGCTTGGGGCCGTACCTGCTGGAGGACCCGATGCGGATCACCCACTGGGAGCCTCCGAGGGCCGGCCGCGGCGGCGAGTTCCACGTGCGCAAGGTGGGTCGCGTCCTCGCCGGCTACTCGGTGGTGCAGGTGCGCCCCACCGCCACCGGCGCCGCAACCGCCACCACCACCGCAACCGCCACTGGCACCACCACCGGCACCGGCACCGGCACCGGCACCGGCACCACGATCACCTGGCGACAGCACCTTCGGCTCCGTGTACCCCTGCCACCACCGGGCCCCAGGATCTCCGATGCGATCACCCGGTGGTTGTACGGGCGCGCGATCGACACCCTGCTCGCCGCCCATCAAGGACGCTGAGCCGGCACCATCGCCACGACTGCTCTCTCGGGTCAGACCACGGTATGACCTCGCGCTGCACCGCCCGGCTGACGTTGCTCCAGGATGAGGGGTCTGCCGGCTGATGTGCCGCCGCTCCGTTCCCGGGCACGCTGGCACCATGACCTTCGCACGCACCCTCAGCGCCCACGCCCTGACCAAGACCTACGGCACCGCGCCGCACACCACCACCGCCCTGCGCGGGGTGGACCTGAGCATCGCTCCCGGGGAGTCGGTGGCGATCATGGGACCCTCCGGATCCGGCAAGACCACCCTGTTGCACTGCCTGGCCGGCGTGCTGGTGGCCTCGGCCGGCCAGGTGCAGTGGGCAGGGACGGATCTGGGCGCGATGTCCGACGCCGAGCGCACCGTGCTGCGACGACGCGACTTCGGGTTCGTGTTCCAGTCCGGGCAACTGCTGCCGGAATTGCCCGCGGAGGAGAACGTCGCACTGCCGCTGTTACTGGCCGGTCACCCCCGGGCTGTCTCGGTCGGGCGCGCCCGGCAGTGGCTGGCCTATCTCGGCCTGGCCGGGATGGAACACCGCAGGCCCGGGGAACTCTCCGGCGGTCAGGCCCAGCGGGTGGCGATCGCTCGTGCGCTCATCGCCGCCCCGGGTGTCATCTTCGCCGATGAACCCACCGGGGCCCTGGACCAGGAGACCGGGCATGAGGTGTTGTCGGTGCTGACCAACGCCACCCGGGAGACCGGCTCGGCGCTGGTGGTGGTCACGCACGACACGGGGGTGGCCGCGTGGTGCTCACGCACCGTGCACATGCGCGATGGGTCGATCGTGCCCGGGCCGGGCGAGCCGCAGCCTGGTCATCCCCCGCCCGGCGCGCCCCCCGGTACCACGGCCACGCCACCCTGGCCGCCGGCAGCGCAGGCGGGCCCGTCCCGGCACCATCCCGCTGCGAGCGGCCCGTGGAGCGGTCCAGGGGTGCGCTCGTGACCGCTCCGGGCAACCAGGCCGTCACCATGAACTCGCAGGGCACGGCCATGTCCGCTGGGCCGCAGCCGGCCGCATCCGCCGGCTCGTTGCGCTCGGCCCTACGGCTGTGGCGCCTGCTGCGCGTCCGCGACGCCGGCCGATCGGATCCACAGCGTCTCACCGGGGTGCTCGCGGTGGTGGCCTTCGCGGTGACCACCGCCGTGCTGCTCCTGGTGCTGGGTGGCTTCGGCGCGTTCCAACAGCGGGCCGAGGCCGGCGGTCCCTACTCCGATGAGGGCTTCTACGTGGTCCTGGCCGGGACCGCCTCGGTACTGCTGCTGGTCCCGCTGATCACCCTCGGCGGGGCCGCGGCCCGGCTCTCCATGGCCCGCCGCGACGAACGCCTCGCGGCCCTGCGCCTGGCCGGTGCGACCACATCCCAGGTCTCGGTCATGACCGTCCTGGATGCCACCGTGCAGGCTTTGGCCGGAGCGTTCATCGGAACGGCCGGGGTGTTCGCACTGATCCCCCTGGTCCTGCCGGTGACCTTCCAGAACCGACCCTTCACCTACGCCGAACTGGTCCCGGAGTGGTGGGTGTTCGCGCTGACCGTCACCGGTGTAGCGCTGGTGTCCATGCTCTCGGCCGGTGCGAGCCTGAGGAAGGTCGCGATCACCCCGCTGGGTGTGGCCGCACGGCACACACCGAATCCGCTGCACTGGTCCCGCGTGGTGCCGCTCGTGCTGTTCGCCGCCTGCTTCGCCGTTCTGGTGCACTACGGGTTGGCCGGGATCGTGGTGCTCGTGGCGGTCCTGGCCGGTGGGTTCGCCCTGCTCAACCTGCTCGGACCGTGGGTGATGAGCCTGGTCGGTCGTCTCAGTGCCCGCCGGGCCCGGTCGGTAAGTACGTTGATCGCCGCCCGCCGGATCATCGATGACCCCAAGGGGGGCCTGGCGCAGTGTCGGCGGGGTGGCACTGTGCACCTTCATCGCCGGGCTGACCGCAGCGGCCGCGATGTTCGACTCCGTCGGCTCGGATGACCCGATCGTGGCGGACCTGTCCACCGGCGGTCTGCTCACCCTGACGATCGCCGGTCTGCTCGCGGCGGTGTCCACCGGGGTGATGCAGGCCGGAGGGATCATCGACCAGCGCACCCAGTACCGTGCGCTGCACCTGGCCGGCACCGATCTGACGGTGATGCATGCGGCCCGGCTCCGCCAGACGGCCATCCCGCTGCGGCGGCCGTGCTCATCGCCACCGCGGCAGCACTGGTGTTCATGCTGCCGGCCCTGGGGTTCGGCCTGCTCAGTTCGGTGCCCCTGCTGATCCAGTTCCTGCTCAGTGTGGTGGCCGTCTGCCTCCTGGTGCTGGCGGGCAACCTGGCCAGCGCCCGGGTGGTGCGCACCGTGCTGGCCTGAACTCCGGCCTCAGGGGGCCTCGGCCCGGCGCAACGCCACCCGGATGACCTCATCGTGATCGGCGAGCAGCGCCTGGTCGGCAGTCATCCCGCCGGCCTCCAGATAGGCATCGACCAGACGATTGCCTGCCGAGTAGCCGGCTCCGGTGGGAAGCCCAACCGGCTGTCCGCCGTAGCGGAGCGCGTGGGCGTCACCGAGTACCCAGGCGGTGAAGTTCTCCATGCCCGTGACGTCCAGACCGGTGCAGACCTTGGCGAACACCTCGTCGTCGTCCAGTGCCCCCAGACCGATACGGGTGTATCCGAGATTTCCGTACAACTGCCGGGCGAAGGCATCGGCCAAGCCTTCGGAGACGATGTGCTCGCCCACCGTGACGGTGGCCGGATCCCAGACCCGGTTGGCGAAGCGCAGGTTGTGGTGCAGTTCGTGCACCGCGATGGCCTCGATCTGCTCCAGGTTCTCCGCCGTCGGCCAGATGTTGATCCACAGGTAGCCGGTCACACTGCCGTTGGCGACCATGGCAAGGCTGTCGTTCATGAAGTGCTCGTCATCGGGATTGCCCAGGACGACCAGGACGATGATCTCCTCCGGGACGGTGATGTCGGGCGTGGCCCGCAACTGCACCGCGAGCGCATGCTGCAGCGCGGACTCCACCCGTCCCCATACGTTCGCCTCGGCCATCGCATCCAGCGCGGGCAGGTAGCGCGCGTCCTCGACATCGAGCCGGAACCCACTGCCCATGTGGTGCATCTCGATCACCTCGGCCTCGCCCGGGAAGTAGCGGTACATCCCCGCGGCTTGCTCCAGGAACGCACGCGCGATCTCCGCTCGCTGCGGCAGCGGAGCGGTCAGGATCTCGCGGAACGCGGTCCGGCCATCAAGCACGGTGAAAACCATGGTCGAGAGCGTAGGAACGGCGGCACCCGGGATCAAGACGTTTTCCGGCGCCTCGATACAGTAGGCCGGGTGGAGATCGCGGTTGCGGTGCAGGGGCCGACGGCGATGGTGCAGTCGGTGCAGCACCGCAGCGATTCCGGCCACGGCAGGGCCGAACCGGAACGACTGGACCTCGCCGAACTGCCGGCGCGGGTGGCCGCGCTGGAGTCCGAGCACACCCATACCCCGCCCCGGTGGATCTGGGCCGACACCCGTGCGGCCGCCGCCGTCATGCTCCCCGCCGGTGTGCGGGTGCGGCGCTGCCTGGACCTGCGGTTGTGCCACGCGATACTGCGCCGCACCCCAGCGGGTCGACAGTGGCCCGACTCCCCCTGGGACACACCGGTGGAAGTCCTGGCGGCCTCGGTCACCGACCAGGGTGAGAGGCTCTTCGATGATCACTTCGGCGCCACCGGCGCCGACGAGTTCTCCCTGGCGCAGGTACACGCTGAACGCGCGCGGCAGGACCAGGCCATCCGCGCTCACCCGGCCCCGGGCAAGCTGCGGCTGCTGATGGCGGCTGAATCGGTCGGTGCCCTGATTGCGACCGAGATGCAGGCCGACGGGGTGCCGTGGGACCGGGCCGTGCACGAGGAACTGCTCACCGCCGCACTCGGCCCCCCCCCGCCCGGGACCGGGACTGCGCCCGGCGAAGTTGGAGGACCTGGCCGTTCGGATCCGCACCCACCTGGACACCCCGGCACTGAACCCGGACTCGCCCGCCGATGTGCTGCGAGCCTTGCGCGCCCAGGGCCTGGACGTGCGCACCACCCGCAAGGGGGAACTCGCCAGGATCGACCATCCGGTGATCGCACCGCTGCTGGAGTACAAGAAACTTGCCCGGCTGCTCAGTGCCAACGGCTGGGCGTGGCTCGATGCCTGGGTGAGCCCACCCGACCCACACGGCCCGGCCGGGCGCCAGGGTCGGTTCCGGCCCGAGTACGTCCCCGGCGGGGTGGTGACCGGCCGGTGGGCCGCCAGCGGCGGGGGCGCACTGCAATTGCCCAAGCAGGTCCGCGGCGCCCTGCGAGCCGATGCCGGGTGGCGCCTGGTGGTGGCCGACGCAGCCCAGATCGAACCCCGCGTGCTGGCCGCGATGGCCGGCGACCAGGCCCTGGCCCGGGCCGGTCGCGGGGGCGACCTCTACCAGGGCCTGGTCGACTCCGGGGTCGTGCCCACCCGGGATGCGGCGAAAGTGGGGATGCTCGGTGCCCTCTACGGCGGCACCACCGGGGACTCCGGCGCCCTGATGCCCCGGTTGCGCCGGGCCTACCCCCGGGCGATCGACGTGGTCGAGACCGCCGCACGGACCGGGGAGGCCGGGGGCGTGGTGCACACCTGGTTGGGACGGACCAGTCCCGCCCCGGGCCCGGAGTGGGTGGAGCAGCAGCGGCAGTCCAACCAGGCCGACGCCGACGCCGAGGCACAGCGCCGCGCCCGCAGCCGCACCCGGGAGTGGGGCCGCTTCACCCGCAACTTCGTGGTGCAGGGCACCGCCGCGGAGTGGGCGCTGTGCTGGCTCGGTGAGATCCGTCGTCGGCTGTCCGAACTCGACGGCCATACCGATGGCGAGGGTGACATCGATGGCGACGGTGCCCACCTGGTCTTCTTCTTGCACGATGAGGTCATCGTGCACGCACCGCAGGCTCAGGCCGAGGCCGCCGCCGGGGCTGTCCGGGCAGCAGCCACGGCGGCCGGCACGCTGATGTTCGGGCAGACCGCGGTGGACTTCCCGCTGAGCGTGTCCGTGGTCACCGACTACGACCAGGCGGCCTGACGAGGTGGCATAGGCCAGCCGGTTGCGCTCAGGCCAGCCGGTGCATCCAGCCGTAGGTGTCCTCGGCTCGCCCGTACTGCACGTCGGTGAGTTTGGCGTGCAGGCCGGTGGTGACCGCACCTGGCCCGCCGTCGCCCACCGTCAGGTCCAGTCCGGTGCCCTTGAACTGGCCGATCGGGGTGACCACCGCCGCGGTCCCGCAGGCGAAGGCCTCCACAATGTGCCCGCTGCGGATCTGCTCGGCGATCTCGGCGAACGGCAACGGGCGCTCGTACACGGTGCGGCCGTCGTCGGCCATGATCCGCAGTACCGAGGAGCGGGTGACACCCGCCAGGATGGTCTCGGTGAGTTCGGGAGTGTGCACGGCGCCGTCCGCGTCGACGAAGAACACGTTCATCCCGCCCAACTCCTCCAGCAACGTGCCGGTGGCCGCGTCCAGGAAGCACACCTGGGAGCAGCCGTTGTCCGTGGCCTGCTGCTGGGGCAGCAGGCTGGCGGCGTAGTTGCCGCCGCACTTCGCGGCGCCGGTGCCCCCGGGTCCGGAGCGATGGAAGTCGGTGGTGACCCAGATCGAGACCGGGCTGAAGCCGGAGGTGAAGTAGGGCCCGGACGGGGAGGCGATCACGAGGTAGTCCACGCGGTGCGCCGGGCGCACGCCCAGGAACGACTCGGAGGCGAACATGAACGGGCGCAGGTACAGCGAGGAGCCCGGGGAGTCCGGCACCCACTCGGTGTCGGTGCGCACCAACGCCTCGATCGAGCCGATGAAGTCGGCCTCGCGCAGTTCCGGCAGGGCCAGCCGCCGGGCGCTGGCGGCGAAGCGCGCGGCGTTGGCGTGGGGCCGGAACGTCCACACCGAGCCGTCGGCGTGCCGGTAGGCCTTGAGCCCTTCGAAGATCTCCTGGGCGTAGTGCAGCACGGCGGTGGCCGGGTCCAGGCTCAGCGGGCCGTAGGCCTCCACCCGGTGGTCGTGCCAGCCCTCATCCTTCGTCCACACCGCTCGGGCCATGTGGTCGGTGAACACCTTGCCGAAGCTCAGGTCGGCAAGGGCCTGCTCGCGCTCGGTCTGCGTGCGCGGATGTGAGGTGGGGCGCACCTCGAAGGTCGCGCCGCAGTGGTTTCGGTACTCATCGTGCCCCTTCGCCGGTCGTGATGGGATCACGCTACCCCCCACGGCTGGGCGGTGGTAGCAACTGGCGGATCAGGCGCGGACGCGCTGCGCCAGGGCGTCCCCGATCTCGGAGGTCGAGCGGGCGCCGCTGCGTTCGGCGATGTCGGCGGCGACCGCCTGCTCGATCCGCTCGGCCTGTTCGTCCAGGCCCAGGTGTGCCAGCATCAGCGCCACCGACAGCACCGCCGCGGTGGGGTCGGCCTTCTCCTGCCCGGCGATGTCGGGGGCCGAGCCGTGCACCGGCTCGAACATCGAGGGGTGGGCACCGGTGGGGTTGATGTTGCCCGAGGCAGCCAGTCCGATCCCGCCGGCGATCGCCGCAGCCAGATCGGTGATGATGTCCCCGAACAGGTTGTCGGTGACGATGACGTCGAACCGGGCCGGGTCGGTGGCCATGAAGATGGTCGCGGCGTCCACGTGCAGGTAGTCCACGGCCACCTCGGGGCACTCGGCCCCGACGGCGTCCACGGTGCGCCGCCACAGGTGCCCGGCGTGCACCAGCACGTTGTGCTTGTGAACCAGGGTCAGCTTCTTGCGGGGCCGGGCCTGAGCGCGGTCGAAGGCGTCCCGGACCACCCGCTCCACCCCGAACGCGGTGTTCACGCTGACCTCGGTGGCGATCTCCTGGGGTGTGCCGGTGCGCACCGAACCGCCGTTGCCGACGTAGGGACCTTCGGTTCCTTCCCGGACGACGACGAAGTCCACCTGGCCCGGATCGGCCAGGGGCGAGGGGATGCCCGGGAAGATCTTGGCCGGGCGCAGGTTCACGTAGTGGTCCAACTCGAACCGCAGCCGCAGCAACAGTCCCCGCTCCAGCACACCGCTGGGCACCGAGGGGTCCCCGACGGCGCCGAGCAGGATGGCGTCATGGGCCTTGATGGTCTCCAGGTCCGCCTCGGTGAGTGTCTCTCCGGTGGCGTGCCAGCGCCCCGCGCCCAGATCGAGTTCGGTTGCCTGCACCGTGACACCGCTTCCGGCCAGTACGGCGTCCAGGACCTTGCGGGCCTCGCCGGTGACGTCCCGGCCGATTCCGTCCCCGGCGATGACAGCGAGTTTGATAGTGCGCGACATGGCCCCACCGTAGCGCACCGGTCCCACGGTTCGGACGGAACGTCTCGCCAGTTGAGCGCCTGGCTCCGTCACCGATGTCCGGCGGTCGAGCGGGTGCGTCTCAGAGCGACCAGCTCCGCCTCGCTCCCGGGCCGTGGGCGGCCAGGGCGAAGCGTTCGGGGACCCGACCGGTCCCGGTGAGCAGCGCCGTCATCCACTCTCCGATGAGCGGGGCGAACTTGGCACCGTGTCCCGAACAGGCCGAGCACAGCACCACCGGTCCGATCCGGTCGACCAGGAAGTTCTGGGTCGGCGTGGTGGTGTACAGGCAGGTGCTGGCGTTGGCCGGCTCGGGATCCAGGCCGGGCAGCCATCGGCGGACATAGGCCTGCACGCGTTCGGTTCCGGCCGGATCGATGAGCCCGTCACGACCGGTGGCACTGGTGGGCCGGCCGTGATGGTGCTCGGCGACCTTGCGGTCCAGGCCGGCGCCACCGTCGCGGCCGCCGGAGAGGTGGTAGATCTCGAACCCCTCGGCGGCGTGGATGGTGCTGGGCCACGGGTGCTGGGAGGGGTCGGCGCGCGGGAAGTGAAAGGTCTGCTCCTGGGTGATCGACAACTCCGGGAGGACCGGATCCAGCACCATGCCCCTGGTCAGGTCCGGCAGCCACGCCCCCGCCGTGATGACCACGGCCCGAGTTCGGATCTCCTGGTCACCCAGGCGGACGGTGGCGCTGTCGTGGTTGCCCGCCACGCTGACATCGGTCACGGGCTGGTCGAACCGCACCTGCGCGCCATGGCCTCGAGCCAGGTCCAGGAAGGTGGTCACCGCCGTCTCGGCGTCCACGGTGCCGGCCTCGGCGTGATGCACCACCGGGGTGTCGAAGACCCCATGCCCGGCCAGCGGTGCGTCGCCTCGGTCGGGCTGAGCACCTCGTGTGCCACGCCGGCGCCGGACAGGTTCGCCACGATCTGGTCCACCCGCCGGTCCGGACCGAAGTCCAGGGCGCCGAGGTGGTTCAGCAGGGTTGCCCCAGCAGCGAGCTCGGCCTCGCGCCACAACTCGAAGGCACGGCCGGTCAACTGTGTGTAGAGGGCATCGGCATAGGCCCGCCGCACGATCCGGGCGCTGCCGTGGGAGGAGCCGCGATCGTGGTCGGGGCCGAACTGTTCCAGCACCAGCACGTCCAGGCCGCGGCCGGCGGCCTGCCACGCGGTAGCCGCACCGGCCAGTCCGGCACCGATCACCACCACGTCGTGGTCGAGCGCGCCACCGGCCGGTCTCATCTGCGCGCCCGGCTCACCGGTCCGCCCCGACCTTCTCGCGTGCGTGCCGCTTGCGGCGCCGTGGGTAGAGCACCTCCAGATGCTCCACCTGGACGGTGCCGGCGGCGGCATCGGGCACGTCCGGATGGGACTCGGCCACATCCACGGTCACCGTGCGCACCAGCGCCCGGGGCTCTCCCTCGCCGTCGAGCACGATGCCCAGGTCACCCACCTGCGCGGGCGGCTGCCCGGCACTGGTCAGGTCCGCCACCGGCACCGCCTGGGTCATGGTGCCGCTGCTGAGGAGTTCCTCGACCTCGGCGGTGGCGGTTGCCGGGTCCGGGGAGGTGGACCAGACCGGGGGCGGGACCGTGTTCTGCACGTTCTGCCCGATCACGACCTCGAGCCGGTTCAGGTTTCCCTCGATGCGGGCCTGTATCCAGAAACGTTCCACCGCGGCCTCAGACGTCATCGGTCCATCATGCCGCAGGTGCGGGCGCGGGCGCAGTGCGGGCCGGACCTGCGGTCGACGCATGCCGGCTGTACCAGCGGCTCGACGCCGGCCGCATCCGCTGGTCGACCCACGCCGGCCGCATCCGCAGATCGACTCATGCCAGCAGCGGCGTCAACTCCTGGTCAGGCCGGGAACCGCCGTGCTCAGGTGAGGTAGCCCGCAGCACGCAGAGCGAGCACCAGGATCAGCGCCAGCCAGGACAGCGCACTCAGGTAGGCCTGCGCAAGCACCCGAAGCCCGCTGGTGCCCAGGGTCGGCGGGATGAACAACCTGGCCCTGGGGTAGTCATCCAGAATGCCGATCACCTGGTCGGGCAGGCGCACCAGGACCCACAGGCTCCGCAACCGGCGCAGCAGCAACAGACCCCCGCGTGCGGCGATGTCGCGGACCTTCTCCAGCAGGTCCTTGCTGAGCAGACCGGGGCGCAGCAGCGCCCGGAACTCATCGGCGAGTTGCTCCGGCTGTGCCGCCGCACGCAGATAGGCCCGTCGACGCAGCACGAAGGCCACCTCGACCGTCAGCCCGATCGCGATCAGCACACCCACCACGATCAGCCCCACCGGGCGGCGCAGCCCGGCCATCACCCAGACCAGCCCGGCCAGCGGCACCACCGGGATCAGCGCCAGCAGCAGTGAGGGCCAGCGCAGCACCCGGACCGCCAGCGCCAGCGCCCGGGCAGCGTGGGTGGCGGCCGTCCGAGCCTCCCGTTCGCTAGGCAGGGACCGCGAAGCGCCAGCCGAGCCCGGGGGCTGCTCGGCACGGTCGGAGTCGGCCATGGCCGAATCCTATGACCCTCGGCCCGAGTTCCATGACACGAAATCGCGTCGTCCGGGCGAGCGGCTCGACAGCAGCACCGAGGATCGGTCAGGCTGAGCGCACACTTTCGCCCCGGCACATCCGGGGCATAACGGTTGGAGGGCCCATGTCCCAGGACTACCCGAATGCGCCAGGACCGGGAGAGCACTCCCCCGGCGCCCAGAACCCGGGCGGCCAGTACCCGCAGAACCCGCTCCCCGGCGGCCCACCGGTCGGTGGGCACCCGGGCGCTGCCGGCCAGGGTGGCCGCCCACCGGTCGGCGGGTACCAGGGCGCCGGCGGCCAGGGCGGCGGGTACCAGGGCGCCGGCGGCCAGGGCGGCGGGTACTACGGCGGCCACCAGCACGACGGCCGGCCGAGCGACCCGGGCGCCGGCTCCGATGAGCGCACGTTGGCGATCGTGGCGCACCTGTCACCCATCATCGCCTTCGTGGTCAGCGCCGGGTTCCTGTCCGTGCTGGGCCCGCTGCTGATCTGGATGTTCTTCCGCGACCGCGGCCCGCTGGTCCGCAACGCTTCGGCCACGGCGTTCAACTTCCACATCACCGTGTGGGTCGCGATCATCATCGGGTGGATCTGCTTCTTCACCATCGTGCTGATCCCGCTGGGCATCGTGATCTGGTTGGTGGCCGTGGGCGCGCAGGTGGTCTTCTCCATCCTCGGCGCGGTACGGGCCAACCGCCGGGAGATCTACACCTACCCATTCCAGGTGCCGATCCTGACGTGACGCAGTGCTCACAAGAGGCCCTGATGGAGACCTACCGCACCGAGGATTACCACACCGGCGGGGAACCGTTCCGGATCGTCACCGATCCTGGTGCCCCCCTGCCCGGACGCACCGTCGCCGAACGTCGCATGCACGCGATGTCGGACGGTCCGGCCGACCGGGTGCGCCAGATCCTCTGCCACGAACCGCGCGGGCACGCCGACATGTACGGCGGGTTCATCACCCCACCCGATGACGACGGCGCGCACTTCGGGGTGTTGTTCTGGCACAAGGACGGCTTCTCCACCGCGTGCGGGCACGGCACGATCGCCCTCGGTGTGTGGGCGGTGCGGACCGGCCGGGTCAGCGCCCCGGAAACCGGCACCACCGACGTGGTCATCGACGTACCCTCCGGCCGGGTCACCGCACGCGTGCACACCGAGCAGGGTCAGATCATCGGGGTGGACTTCCTCAGCGTGCCCGGCTACGTCCTGGCCAGCTCGGTGCCGGTGCGAACCAGCGCCGGTGAGTTCCTCGTCGACGTCTCCTACGGCGGTGCCATCTATGCCCAACTGGACGCCTCCACCCGTCGGCCTCTCGATCGACCCGGAGCACACCGGGGAACTGATCGCCCTCGGCCGGCAGATCAAGTGGGCCCTGAACGAGACCGAGGTGGCCCGCCACCCCGTGGACCCCCGGCTCAGCGGGATCTACGGGACGATCTTGTTCCAGCGGTTGCCCGCCACCGAGCCGGGCGAGATCCGCCAGCGCAACGCCACGATCTTCGCCGACGGGGAACTGGACCGCTCCCCGTGCGGATCGGGCACCGCCGCGCGTCTGGCCACCCTGGCCGCTGCCGGTGAACTCGGTGCCGGCGAGATGCTGGTGCACTCCTCCATCGTCGACTCCCGCTTCACCGCCCGGATCGTGGACCGGCTCGAGGTGGCCGGATACCCGGCCGTGCTGCCGGAGGTGACCGGGATGGCCTACCGGACCGGCGACAGTACGTTCACGGTCGATCCGCTCGACCCCCTTGTTCCCGGGTTCGTGCTGCGTTGACAGCCACATCCCGCCTCGGTGAGCGCCGGCGGTGGCGCTCCATGCTGCCCGGCCTGGGCCTCGCCGTCGTGCTCGCCGCTGTGGCCACGGTGGCCGCTCCGCTGCTCCCGCTGATCGGTGCACCCGTGCTGGGGGTGCTGCTCGGGCTGGCGGTGGCCCTGCTCCGGTGGCGTCGCGGCGGCCCCGACGGCCCCCGGCGCAGTGACCGGTTGGCCCCGGGGTTGCGGTGGTCCGGCTCCCGGGTGCTACAAGTGGCGGTGGTCCTGCTCGGGGCACAGCTGTCCTGGGAGCAGGTTGCCGACGCCGGTGTCGCAGCGCTGCCGGTGCTGGTCGCGGTGATCGTGGCAGCCCTGGTCGGAGCGTGGCTGCTCGGGCAAGCCCTCGGTGTGGACCGCGATCTGCGCACCCTGCTGGGGGTGGGCACGGCGATCTGCGGGGCCTCGGCCATCGCCGCGGTCACTCCGGTACTACGCCCGACGGCGGACAAGGTCGCTTATGCGCTCTCGACGGTCTTCGCCTGCAACATCGCCGCCGTGCTGGCCTTCCCGGTGCTGGGTCAACTGGCCGGGTTGAGCCCGGAGGCGTTCGGGATCCTCGTGGGCGCCGCCGTCAATGACACCTCCTCGGTGCTGGCGGCGGCGAGTGCGTTCGGCCCCGAGGCCGCCGACACCGCGGTGGTGGTGAAGCTGACCCGGACGCTGGCCATCATCCCGATCGTGCTGGGCCTGTCGGTGCTGGTGGCGCGGTGGGCTCGGGTGGACAACGGCCGGAGCGGGAGCGGGACGGGCCCGCAGGACGGCGCAGTTGCTCACGCCGGCCGGCCCCCGGTGTGGCGCCTGGTGCCGTGGTTCCTGACCGGGTTCGTGCTGCTGGTCGTGGCGAACAGCCTGGGGCTGGTGCCCGGAGCCCTGCACGATCCGGTCACGACCGCGACCACGTTCTTCATCACCGTGGCGCTCAGCGCGGTCGGGGCCGGCGTCGACATCGCGGGCCTGCGGCGGACGGGGGCGCGCCCGATGGTCCTCGGGGTCGGGCTGTGGCTGGGCGTCACCGGCGCGGCCCTGGGCGCCCAGGCCGCTACCGGCACCCTCACCTGACCGGCCCGCCCGGCGAAATCCCGCACGCTCCCTGAGCACACGCCGGTGTCTCAGTCGCGGCGGGCGAGCAGGATGAACTCCGGGCTGTGCTCGGTCAGGTCGGCACCGGAGAAGTCGCCCCAGGTGGCGGTGACGGTGAAGCCCGCGGCGGTCAGGGAGTCGGTGAGGTCGGCCAGGGTACGGAACCGGAGGGTTTCCTGGTTGACCAGGTGCCTGCCGTCAGGCAGCACCGTATGGCCCTCGTGGGTCTCGACGGCGCCGTAGCCGGCGGACTCGGCCACCGCGATCGAGCGGCTCCAGGACCGGAACAGACCGCCATCGGGGTGGGGATAGGTGTCCTCGGTGTTCTTCCTGGTCCACGTCTCCCAACAGCGGGCAGCAGGGTTGCGCGACTCGAAAGCGACGTGACCGCCCGGGCGCAGGGTGCGATGGAGATCGCTGAGCACCCGGGCCCACTCAGTCTCGCCGAGGAAGTACTGCGCCACGTGGCCCTCCATCACCACCAGGTCGGCATCGTCGTCGGGCATGTCGGCGGACGTGCCGTGGATCCACCGCACCTGCTCACCCCCGGGCCTGGTGCGGGCAATCTCCAGGATCGCCCCGGCCGGGTCCACGCCGGTGACCTGGTGCCCGGCGGCAGCCAGATCGACGGCGAGCACGCCGGTGCCGCACCCGAGGTCGGTGACGCGTTCGGCCGGTAATCGCCGGGCCAGGGCGAGGTAGAAGTCGTGGTCCCGGCGCCCGGCACACTCGGCGTCATACGTCGCCACCAGCGCCGGGTCCTGGGTCCAGGTGGGAATACGCACCGGGCGCGTGTACCGGCGGCAGCGGTGCACACGCGCGTACCGGGCGCGCATCGCCTGCTCATCGGCGAGCCGGGCGTGGCAGAACGCCTCGACCGGGCGGCTCAGGCCCGCGGGGGAGGTGAAGTCATGCGCTCCCCCGCACCGGCGTGCACATGCAGATACTCCTGGGCCACCCGGAATCCGTGGCGCACGTACCAGGCGTTCGCGGCCCCATCCTCCCGGGTCCAGGCATCCAGCACGGTGGTACCGGCGGCCGCCAGCCGGGCCAGGGCCTCGCCCAGGAGGGCATCGGCGATGCCGTGGCGCTGATGGTCCGGATGCACGCCGATGGTGTCGATGGTGGCCGCCGGCACTCCCTCGTCGTCCCACAGCTCCAGGTCGAGGATGCCCACCACCTGCTCGCTGCCCGGGGTACGCACGTGCGCAGGCCGGGGCCCGGTGGCGACAAGTTGAATCGACTCGTTCTCGAAGGTGGTGCGCTCCGCCTTGACGTCATCGAAGTAGGCCGAGCCGAGGAAACTCAGGGCCCGGCAGCGCAGCCAGGAGGCCTCGTCGTCATCGCGGTAGGCACGGATCCCTGCTCTCATCGATCGCGACGGTAGTCGCCGCAGCAGTCACGGGCGAGCGTATTCCCGATCCGATCCGAGGTCGCGGAAGCAAGGAACGCGGCCCCAGTCGGCCCTGAGGTGGTCCCGGTCCGGCTGAGGCCGCATTCGACGGCGCTATCGCGGGTCGCCCTCGCGGGCAACGTGCGTCAGCGCGCGGCGCTGCCCTCGGTGTAGTCGGCGTCGCTGGGCTTGACCCAAGCGAAGAGCTTGCGCAGTTCCCGACCGGTGCCCTCGATCGGGTGCTGCTCACCCTTGGCCCGCAACTCCTTGAACTCGGTGCCACCAGCCTTCTGGTCATCCATGAAGCGCTGCGCGAAGGACCCGTTCTTCACGTCCTCCAGCACCGCCTTCATGTTCTCCTTCACCTGCGGGGAGATGACCCGCGGCCCGGAGACGTAGTCGCCGTACTCGGCGGTGTCGGAGATGGACCAGCGCTGCTTGGCGATCCCACCCTCGTACATCAGGTCCACGATCAGCTTCAACTCGTGCAGAACCTCGAAGTAGGCGACCTCGGGCTGGTAGCCGGCCTCGGTGAGCACCTCGAACCCGTACTGGACCAACTGGGAGGTACCGCCGCACAGCACCGCCTGCTCACCGAACAGGTCGGTCTCGGTCTCCTCGGTGAAGGTGGTCCTGATCCCCGCCGCGCGCAATCCGCCGACCGCCTTGGCGTAGGACAGCGCCAACTGCCAGGCGTTGCCGGAAGGGTCCTGCTCCACCGCGACGAGCACCGGGACCCCGCGCCCGTCGACGTACTCCCGGCGCACCAGGTGGCCGGGGCCCTTGGGGGCGACCATGAAGACGTCGATGTTCTCGGCGGGCTCGATGAACCCGTACCGGATGTTGAAGCCGTGCCCGAACACCAGGGCGGCCCCATCGCGCAGGTTCGGGGCGATCTCGGCAGCGTAGACGCCGGCCTGGACCTGGTCCGGGGTGAGGATGACGACGACGTCGGCCTCGGCGGTCGCCGCCGCCACGTCCAGCACCTTCAGGCCCTCCTCGCTCGCTTTCGTCGCCGAGGCCGAGCCCTCCCGCAGTCCGACGCGCACGTCCACACCGGAGTCACGCAGGTTCAGCGCGTGCGCGTGTCCCTGGCTGCCGTACCCGATGACGGCGACCTTCTTCGCTGCGATCAGGGACAGGTCGGCGTCGTCGTCGTAGAAAAGTTCAGCCACAGTGGCACTCCTTCAGTGTTGGGATGTGGGTTGGTGAGAGGTCAGTGGGTTGCTCGGTTCAGGCGGTGCGGGAGATCCGCTCCAGGGCCCGGTCGGTCATGGAGCGCGAACCGCGCGCCACGGCCACCGAACCGGATTGCACGATCTCACGGATCCCGTAGGGGCCCAGCGCGGTCAGGAGCGCCTTGATCTTGCCCTCCCCGCCGGTGGCCTCGACCGTGACAGCCTCCGTGGAGACATCCACCACATGGGCGCGGAAGAGTTCCACGACCTGCAGCACCGCGGTGCGGGAGTGGTCGTCGGCGCGCACCTTGACCAGGAGCAGTTCGCGCTGCACCGAGGACTCCGGGGGCAACTCGACGATCTTGATCACGTTCACCAGTTTGTTCAACTGTTTGGTGACCTGCTCCAGGGCGTTGGACTCCACATCCACCACCACGGTGATCCGGGAGATCTCGGCGTGCTCGGTCGGGCCCACGGCCAGGGAGTGAATGTTGAAGGCCCGGCGGGCGAACAAGGCCGAGACGCGGGTCAGGACGCCGGGCTTGTTCTCCACCAGCACCGAGAGTGTGTGTCGGGACATGTCGTTCCTCACTCGTCGCGTTCGAAGTCCGGGCTGATGCCGCGGGCGTACTGGATGTCGTCGTTGGAGACCCCGGCAGCCACCATCGGCCACACCATCGCATCTGCGCTGACGGTGAAGTCCACCACCACGGGCCGGTCGTCGATCTCGTTGGCCCTCTTGATCGTGGCGTCGACGTCCTTGGCGTTCTCACATCGCAACCCCACGCAGCCGTAGGCCTCGGCGAGTTTGACGAAGTCCGGGATCCGTCGGGTCTCGAAACCGGTGTTCAGGTCGGTGTGGGAGTACCGCTGGTCGTAAAACAGCGTCTGCCACTGCCGCACCATGCCCAGTGAGGAGTTGTTGATCACCGCGACCTTGATCGGGATGCCTTCGATGGCGCAGGTGGCCAGTTCCTGGTTGGTCATCTGGAAGCACCCGTCCCCGTCGATCGCCCAGACCAGGGAATCGGGATAGGCGACCTTGGCGCCCATCGCCGCCGGTACCGCATAACCCATCGTGCCCAGCCCGCCGGAGTTCAACCAGGTGCGCGGATTCTGGTACCGGATGAACTGGGCGGCCCACATCTGGTGCTGGCCCACCCCGGCGGTGTAGATCGCCTCGGGGCCCGAGATCTCCCCGAGCCGGGAGATCACGTGCTGCGGAGCCAGCAGGCCGTCCTCGGTGGGCGTCCAGCCCAGGGGGTAGGTCTCACGCAACTGGTCCAGGGTGCGCCACCAGCCCTCCAGGTCCGGCTTGCCGTGCTGGACGTGTTCGGCGTCCACGGCCACGGTCAGTTCGCGCAGAACGTCCTTCAGGTCACCGACGATCGGCACGTCGGCTAACCGGTTCTTGGAGATCTCCGCCGGGTCGATGTCGGCGTGCACCACGGTGGCCCCGGGGGCGAAGGAGTCCAGTCTGCCGGTCACCCGGTCGTCGAACCGGGCGCCCAGCGCCACCACCAGGTCGGCCTTCTGCAGTGCGGCCACCGCCGCCACGGTGCCGTGCATGCCAGGCATGCCCAGGTTCTGCGGGTGCGCATCGGGCAGCGCACCGCGGGCCATCAGGGTGGTGACCACGGGGGCGCCGGAGGCGTTGGTCAACTCCAGCAACTCGGCGGCGGAGTTGGACCGGATCGCTCCCCCACCCACGTACAGCACCGGCTTGCGTGAGGTGGCCAGCAGCCGGGCCGCCTCACGGATCTGCTTGCCGTGCGGTTTGGTGATGGGGCGGTACCCGGGCACGTCGAGTTCGGCCGGGGGCCAGACGAAGTTCGTCTGGTCCTGCATCGCGGACTTGGCGATGTCCACCAGCACCGGGCCGGGCCGCCCGGTCTGGGCCAGGTGGAAGGCCTCGGCGATCCGGGCCGGGATCTCATCGGCGTCGGTGACCAGGAAGGAGTGCTTGGTGATCGGCATCGTGATGCCCACGATGTCGGCCTCCTGGAAGGCGTCGGTCCCGATCATCGGGGCCGCCACCTGGCCGGTGATCGCCACCATCGGCACCGAGTCCATGTGCGCATCGGCCAGGGGGGTGACCAGGTTGGTGGCGCCGGGGCCGGAGGTGGCCATGCAGACCCCGACCCGGCCCGAGGCGGCCGCGTATCCGGTGGCTGCGTGACCCGCGCCCTGCTCGTGACGAACCAGGATGTGGCGCAGACGGCGCGAGTCGAACAGCGGGTCGTAGACCGGCAGGATCGCCCCGCCCGGAATGCCGAAGATGACGTCGGTACCGGTCTCCTCCAGCGAACGCACGACGGCCTGGGCGCCCGTCATCGGCTCGGCCGGGCTGGACACGACGTCGTTCGTGGTGCTCGGCGCCGGCTTGGGCGGGTGCGTGCGAGGCGGTGCCGGGTGCGGAACCTTGGCCATCGCTCCTCCTGGTCTAGATCACATCAGACAAACAAAAACCCCTCGGCCGAAGCGGCGATCGAGGGGCGCGTGGTGAGGGGACGAGTGTTCAGTCCCCCGCGCACGCGCGGGGGATAAGGACTACTCGGACGATCCCGTTCACCATGGTGGCGATCCTAACCCCGCAATCACCAACGCTGACAAGCCGTCTCATATAGTGGGCCACGTGGTCAGCCTGTGGACACTTCGATCCGCTCTCACCCCGGTGCGACGGTGGGGCGATATCCCCCGATCGGAGGATACGCGCCGATCGTGTCGCTGCCTAGCGTCGAGGCATGGACCTCGCCGCATCAACCCCCGCGCCTTCGAACCCCACGGCAGCGTGCCCCACCCCACCGGCCACCGAACGCTTCCTCGCCCCGGACCTGGCCCGCGGCCTGATGCTGGCGCTGATCGCCGTCGCGAACGTGATGATCTACCTGCACGGCCGGCCCTACGGGCTGCGCCAGCACACCCTGACCGGGAACGTCGTGGACCAGGCCGTCAGCGCGTTCCTGGGCGTCGCGGTAGATGCTCGCGCCTATCCACTGTTCGCGGCCTTGTTCGGCTACGGGATCGTTCAGATGATCCGGCGCCGGCAGGAACGGGGCATCGCCGAGAGCCAGATCCGGCGAACCCTGCGCCGTCGCTCGGTGGGCCTGATTCTCTTCGGCGCGCTGCATGCCGTACTCGCGTTCTCCGGCGACATCCTGGGGTGGTACGGGCTGCTCGGGGTGGTTCTGGTCAGACTGCTGCGGCTCGATGACCGAGCGCTCCTCGTGGTGGCGTCCGTCTGGCTCGCCGTGGCCGGAGCGGTCCAGGGGGTGATCTTCGCCGACCCGACCCCGAGAGCCGAGCGTTCCTACTTCTGGTCCTACACCATCTCCGACCCGCTCCAAGCCCCCGGGCTGCGGCTGCTCGAATGGCTGATGGGGCCATTCGGCTTGGCCGCCGTCCTCAGCGCGATGCTGGTCGGCGCCTGGGCCGGGCGGCACCGCATCCTGGAGCACCCGCAGCGTCACCGGATACTGCTGCGCCGAACGGCAGCGATCGGGATTACCGCCGGCTTCGCCGGCGGGGTGGGTCCGGCCCTTCTCGGCGCCGGGATGTGGACCCCGGCCCTGCCCCTGACGATCGCGGTCTCCTGGTTGCACGTGGTCACCGGGGTGGCCTGCGGGCTCGGTTACGCCGCCCTGATCGCCCTGGTCGGCGCCTCGCTGACGGCGTCCGGCCGGGACCGGCACTGGAGCGTGCGGGCACTGCAGGCAACGGGGCGCACGTCGCTGTCCTGCTACGTGTCCCAGTCCGTGGTCTTCGCCGCGCTGCTCCCGGCTGCCGCACTGGGGTGGGGTGGCTGGCTCGGTCCCGCGGCAGCAGCCGCACTCGCGCTGGCGACCTGGGCGTTGACCGTGCTGGCCGCCGCAGCCTGGGGCGAGCGGACCGGCCCGGCCGAGGCCATCCTTGCCAGGATCATCGGCGGTCGCCGCGCGCCGGCACGTGCAACGATCAGGGGATGACGCCGCAGGGTGCTGCGCCACACCGCGACCGGACCGACTGGATCTGGCTGCTGCTGCCGTATGCCATGCTCCTGCTCACCTCCGCCTATGCCGGGTTCACCGGCCAGGTCGGCGCGGCGCAGGCCCCGCGCACCATCGTCGTCGGTCTGGCACTGGTCGCCTGGCACACCTTCTGGGCCATCGGACACCGGCACTGGCTGGAGCGGGCCTTGGTGCCGATGGCGGTGTACTTCGTCGGCCTGGTCGCGCTGTGCGCACTACTGCTGGAAATCTCACCGAGTTATCTCCCGATGTACCTGGTCTGCTACGCGATCGCCTTCGTCGCACTTCCCGGCGTCTGGGCCTACGCGGGCCTAATCCTGGCGGCGTCGGTGCCAGTGGCACTCACACGGCGCCCTGGGCTGGCAGGAGCCGAACCTGGCGGTCAACCTGGGCGGCCTGGCGCTGGCCGGGGTCATCGGATGGAGCATCCGGAAATCGGAGGCCGAGACGGCCGCACGCACGGCCGCTCTGACCGAACTCGCCCGGGCCCACGAGGACCTGGAACGGGCATCGGCCGAGAACGTCGCACTGCAGGACCGGCTGGTGACCGAAGCCCGCGAATCCGGTGTCCTGGCCGAACGCACCCGACTCGCGGCCGAGATCCACGACACTCTCGCTGCGGCGCTGTCCGGGATCGTCAGCCAGCTCGAGGCGCTGGACGCCGAACTCGCGCCCGAGGACCCCATCCGCGGCCGGGTCCGTCTCAGCACCGACCTGGCCCGGGAGAACCTGCGTGAGGCAAGGCTCTCGATCCAGGCACTGCGGCCGACGGCGCTCCATCACCAGTACCTGCACCTCGCCCTGACCGAACTCACCGAGGCATTCGAGCGGGCCCATGGCCTCACCACCCGCGTGCACGTCACCGGAACGGTCGTGGACACCCCCCGGGACGTCGAGGACGCCCTGGTGCGGATCACCCGGGAAGCGTTGACGAACATCCACCGGCACGCCGGTGCCGGACGGGTCCACCTGACCCTGTCCTACTTCGGGGACTCCATCGCCCTGGACATCGCCGATGACGGCGACGGCTTCGGCGACCCCAACCCAAGGGGGTACGGCTTACAGATCATGACCGAGCGCGCGCAGGGCGTGGGCGGTGCGGTCCAGGTGCGCACAGACCCGGACACCGGCACCACCGTGACCACCACCGTCCCGCTGCCCGGCAGGACGGGCGCGCCATGACCGAGCCGATCCGGCTGCTCCTCGTCGATGACCACCCGGTGGTGCGGGACGGTCTGCGCGGGCAGCTGCAGACCCAGCCGGATTTCGCTGTCGTCGCCGAGGCCGGCACCGCCGCCGAAGCGTTGGCGGTGCTGGGCCGGCTCGCCGTGGACGTGGTGGTCACCGATCTGATCTGCGGATGCCCGGCATCGACGGGATCGAACTGATCAGCACGATCAGCCACGCCCATCCCACGATCGAGGTGTTGGTCCTGACCACCTACGACGCACGGCCCGACATCGACGCCGCGCTGGCCGCCGGGGCGCGCAGCTACCTGCTCAAGGACACCGAGCGAGCACGGCTGTACGAGGCGGTCCGCTCCACCGCCGGTGGGCGCCCGGTCCTGTCCCCGTCGGTGCACGCGCGCCGGGCCGCCACCCCGGAGCCGGCTCCGAGTCCGCTGAGCGCCCGCGAGCGCGAGGTGCTCCAACGGGTGGCGGCCGGCCGCACGAACCACCAGATCGCGGCCGAGTTGTTCCTCGGGGAGTCGACCGTGAAGACACACCTGCAGCACATCTACACCAAACTCGGTGCCAGCGACCGGGCCGCCGCGGTGGCGATCGCCTACCAGAGGGGACTGCTCTGACCCGGCCGCCCTCCGCAGCCTGGAGGGGTGCCGGTCAGGAAGCGGCGATCTGGGCGGCCAGATGCCCACCGCCGTAGCCATTGTCGATGTTGACCACCGCGACACCCGGGGCGCAGGCGTTGAGCATCGACAGCAGCGGCGCGAGCCCGGCGAACGCCGCGCCGTAGCCCACGGACGTGGGCACCGCCACCACCGGGGCGCTCACCAACCCCGCCACCACGCTCGGCAGGGCCCCGTCCATACCGGCTGCCACGACGACGGCCCGCGCACCGCGCAGCAGGTCCAGATGTCCCAGCACCCGGTGCAGACCCGCCACCCCCACATCGACCACCAGTTCGGTGGACCGGCCCAGGTAGCGGGCGGTCAACTCGGCCTCACGTGCCACCGGCAGGTCGGAGGTCCCGGCGGCCAGGACGACGACGAGCCCGCCGTCCGCTTCGGGCGGCTGCGCGGGCCAGGCGAGCAGCCGGGCGCCGGGGTCGTGATAGGCGTCGGGCAGCACCGCCAGGATGGCGTGCGCCTGTTCGGCCGAGGCGCGGGTGAACAGTGTGGGCGTGCCCCCGGCACCGACCTCGGCGGCGATGCGGGCGAGTTGCTCGAGGCTCTTGGGCTCACACAGCACCGCCTCGGGGTAGCCACGCCGGGCCGCGCGGTCGTGATCGAGGTGGGCGATCCGGTCGAGTTCGGGGCCCGGTCGCCAGGCCTCACGCATGGGTGACGGAAACCAGCGGCAGGGTGAAGGCACCGGACTGGATGCCACGCAGGTCCATCGCCGCGAACCGGAAGCCGGCGTCCCGGACCACCCGGTCGACCTCCTCGCGCTGTTGCACGGCACTGTGCATCTCCTGCGGGAGCAACTCGAGCCGGGCGACGTCACCGTGGTGGCGCACGCGGCAGTCGGTGAAGCCGAGGCGGCGCAGGCCCGCCTCGGCCTGATCCACCTGGCGCAGTTTCTCCGGTGTGACCTCCTCGTAGTGCGGGATGCGCGAGGCCAGGCACGGTGCGGCCGGCTTGTCCGCCACCGGCAGGGCCAGGGCACGGGCGACCTGGCGCACCATCGCCTTGGTCATCTGCGCCTGTGCCAGCGGTCGGAGCACCCGGTGGTTGGTGGCAGCCTGGGCGCCGGGACGGTCCGGCCGCTTGGCGTCGTCGGCGTTCTCGCCGTAGGCGACGGCGGTCAGGCCGAGTTCACTGACGAGCTCGGCGGAGATGCGGGTGAACAGCTCGTCCTTGCAGTGGAAGCACCGGTCCGGCCCGTTGGCCCGGTACTGCGCCGAGTCTGCCTCGTGGGTTTCGACCTCCACCACCCGAGCCCCGATCGCCGCAGCCGTGGCATGGGCCGCGGCGCGTTCGTCGGTGGCCAGGCTCGGTGAGATGCCCAGGATCGCCACCACGTTCTCGGTGCCGAGTTCGCGAACCGCCAGGGCGAGCAACGTGGCCGAGTCCACCCCACCTGAGTAGGCGACCCCGAGCGGCACCTGACCGCTGAGTTGTTCCGCGACGCTCGCCACGGCCTGCTCGGCCGGCGCATCCAGTACGGGGATCGTCGTCATGGCCTGCTGCTCCTCGCTGTGCTTAGCCCGGTCCGAATGCTACCGGGCCGCCGGTTCAATCCCATGCCCCAGGAGCCCGGCGTTCTCCCCCGCCCGGGGAACCGTGGTGGTCGACCGGAGGACTACCCGCCGCCCTCCTCCCCTGCGGGCTTCGGGCGTACTGGGCGCGCCGGCGCCGATGTCCCACCAGGACCAGCATCATCAGCACACCGCCCACCAGCGCCGCGCCGAGCACCAACCAGACCCCGGTCTGCGGATCGACGACTTCCAGTGCGTAGACGGCCACGATCGCGGCCGTGAGCAGGACGGCATTGACCACGCCGACCTGAACGATGGCCATCGTGAAGGCCTGCGGCGAGCCCGGCTCCGGACGCCCGCCGCGTTTCCGGCCGGAGGGACCGATCTGGTTCGGGATGCGGGCGTCGCCGCCGGGCTCGAACGTCATCGTCAGCCGAGCACCGCCCCCACCGAGGCGGACTTGACCAGCTTGGCGTACTTGGCCAGCACCCCGCGGGTGTAGGTCGGGGGCAGCGGCTCCCAGACCTCCCGGCGACGCTGGAGTTCCTCGTCGTCGACCAGCAGGTCCATCGTCTTGTTCGCCACGTCCAGGCGGATCCGGTCACCGTCGCGCACGAAGGCGATCGGTCCGCCGTCCACCGCTTCGGGGGCCACGTGACCCACGCACAACCCGGTGGTGCCCCCGGAGAAGCGCCCATCGGTCAGCAGCAGCACGTCCTTGCCCAGGCCGGCGCCCTTGATCATCCCGGTGATGGCGAGCATCTCGCGCATCCCCGGTCCGCCCTTGGGACCCTCGTACCGGATGACGACGACGTCACCTGCGGTGATCGTGCCGTCCTCCAGGGCGTCCATCGCCCCGCGCTCACGGTCGAAGACCCGCGCGGTGCCCTCGAACACGTCGGAGTCGAACCCGGCGGACTTGACCACCGCACCCTCCGGGGCCAGGGAACCGTGCAGGATGGTGATCCCGCCGGTCGGGTGGATCGGGTCGCCGATGGCACGCAGGATCTTCCCGTCCGGGTCCGGAGGGGCCACGTCGGCGAGGTTCTCGGCCACGGTGCGCCCGGTCACGGTGAGGCAGTCCCCGTGCAGCAGGCCCGCGTCCAGGAGCGCCTTCATCACCACCGGGACCCCACCGATCCGGTCCACATCGGTCATCACGTACCGGCCGAACGGCTTGAGGTCCCCCAGGTGGGGCACCCGGTCAGCGATGCGGGAGAAGTCCTCCAGGGTCAACTCCACCTCCGCCTCGTGGGCGATCGCGAGCAGGTGCAGCACCGCGTTGGTGGACCCGCCGAAGGCCATCACCACCGCGATGGCGTTCTCGAAGGCCTCCTTGGTCATGATCTGCCGGGCGGTGATCCCCTGGCGCAACATCTCCACCACGGCCTCCCCGGACTTCAGCGCGAAACTGTCCCGGCGCCGGTCCGCCGAGGGCGGAGCGGCGCTGCCGGGCAGCGACATCCCGATCGCCTCGCCTCGGCCACCGAGGCCATCGTGTTGGCGGTGTACATCCCACCGCAGGCTCCTTCGCCGGGGCAGATGGCCCGCTCGATGCGGCCCACGTCCTCCTCGCTCATCAGGCCCCGCGAACAGGCTCCCACGGCCTCGAAGGCATCGATGATGGTGACGTCCTTCTCGGTGCCGTCGGAGAGCTTCACCCAGCCGGGCATGATCGAGCCGGCGTAGAGGAACACCGCAGCCAGGTCCAGCCGGGCCGCGGCCATCAGCATCCCCGGCAGCGACTTGTCGCACCCGGCCAGCAGCACCGAGCCGTCGAGGCGCTCCGCCTGCATCACCGTCTCCACCGAGTCGGCGATCACGTCCCGGGACACCAGGGAGAAGTGCATCCCCTCGTGGCCCATCGAGATCCCGTCGGAGACCGAGATCGTCCCGAACTCCAGCGGATACCCACCGCCGGCGTGCACGCCGGCCTTGGCCCCCTGGGCCAGGCGGTCAAGGGACAGGTTGCACGGGTGATCTCGTTCCAGGAGGAAGCTATGCCGATCTGGGGCTTGGCGAAGTCGTCATCCCCCAGACCCACCGCCCGGAGCATCCCGCGCGCTCCGGTGGCCTCCAGGCCATCGGTGACGACACGGCTCCGGGGCTTGAAATCGGGGGCCTGGGATCTGGAACTATCACTGGTGGGGGCAGTCATGCCGGCCAGTCTAATGTGCTCTGGGTCATAGTCGGGCCGGGACTTCCGGCCCAGATTTCCCGGTCGCGAATGGACCAGGATCGAACCAACGTGATCACACCACCACGACAGATTGAGAAGGTCACCATGTCCGCAGTCGTTCGTTCTTTCAAAGCCACCAAGGTCCTGGGAGTCATCCTGCTGGCCTTCGGCATCGCCTTCATCGCCGCCGGGGCGACCACCTGGGGAATGGTCAGTTCGCAGTTGAACGATGAGAACATCACCATCCCCGGGGACGCCCGCTGGTTCGCCGGGGAGGAGGTGCGCGGCCCGCTGACGCCTACGCCCAGGCGGATGTGATCAACGAGCACGCACTGGCCGGCACCGAGGGCCGCACCTACGCCGAACTGGGCAGCGCGATGCGTGACGTCGAGCCGGGCACGGCCGAGCACGAGGAACTGCAGGCCCAGCGCGACTCGGTCATGAACGCCTCGTTCCTGCGCGCCTCGCTGTTCACCTCCGTGCTGGCCTACGGGGTGTCCGCGCTGGTGATCGGCCTGGGCGTGGTGTTCATCGTGGTGGCCTGGGGCATGCGCCGGATCGGCTTCGCCCTGGTCGCGAACGAACCCGCGGGTGCCGCACCGGCCGCCAAGGAGCGCGAGGCCGAACCCTCCCGGTAGTGCCCGCGCCGGGGCCGACGACGTCAGCCGGCCCGGGCTCGCTGATCACAACGCCCTGGGTGCCTCGCGCACCCAGGGCGTTCGTCGTCGTCGCCCCTGCCCGCCCGGAGGCATCCGGGCGCACGCACCGGCGCGCCTCGGTCAGGTACGCGACTCCCGGGGCGCCACCAAACCTGCCTCGTAGGCGAACACCACCAGTTGGGCCCGGTCGCGGGCGTGCACCTTGGCCATCGCACGGCTCACATGGGTCTTGGCCGTGGTGGGGCTGACCACGAGGTGATCGGCGATCTCGGTGTTGCTCAGGCCGTGCCCGACCAGGGCCACGACCTCTCGCTCGCGGCTCGTCAGGTACCGCACGGCCTCGGTCGAGATCTGCGTGGACGGCCGGGAGACGAACTCGCTGATGAGGGTCCGGGTGATGGCCGGGGAGAGCAGCGACTCGCCGGCGGCCAGCACCCCCAGCCCCTGCACGAGGTCGGCCGGTTCGGTGTCCTTGACCAGGAATCCGGCCGCACCGGCCCGGAGGGCGGCGAACACGTGCTCGTCCAGCCCGAAGTTGGTCAGCATCACCACCCGGGTGGCGGTCAGTTCCGTCCGCGCCGCGATCCGCCGGGTAGCCTCGATCCCGTCGATCAGCGGCATCTGGATGTCCATGACGATCAGGTCGGGCCGGTGCTCGAGCGCCAGCGCCACCGCCTCCCGTCCGTCCCCGCCCTCGGCGACGACGGAGAAGCCGTCCTCGGCGTCGAGCAACGCGCGTATCCCGGTCCTGATCAGGGGTTGGTCGTCGACCAGGACGATGCTGATCATCGGCGTGCCCCCACGGAGCGGTCGGGAAGTTCGGCCCGAACCGTGAAGCCCCCGTCCGGCTGCCCCCGCGCCACGAGCCGACCCCCCCCGAGCGCGGCGGTGCGCTCACGCATCCCCCTCAGGCCCAGCCCCGCGCTCGCCGGCACCCCGTCGTGCCCCAACCCGTCGTCGTCGACCTGCAGCCTCACCTGCGCATCGTCGTAGCAGAGCCGCACCCGCACCGTGGTCGGACCAGCGTGCCGGGAGACGTTGGTCAACGCTTCCTGTGCGATCCGGTAGATGGCCGCGTCCACCTCGTAGGGCAAGACGCGGGCGAGCCCGATCACCTCGAGCTCGACCTGCAGGCCGGCAGCACGGGCACTCTCGACGAGACGGCGCAACTCGCCCGCACCGCGGCCATTGTGCTCGCCGTCGCGGCGCAGGATCCCCAGGGTCTCCCGCAGCTCCAGGGCAGCGTCACCGGCCGCCTCCTGGATCGTCGTGAGTGCCTCGGGCACCTCCTCACCGCGCTTGCGGGCCAGGTGCGCGGCCACGCCGGACTGCACCTTGATCACCGAGATGCTGTGGGTGAGGGAGTCGTGCAGTTCACGGGCGATGCGCAGCCGCTCCTCGGCCGCCACCCGTTGCACCACGGCCTGCCGGGCCCGCTCGGACTCGGCCAGCTTCTCCTCGACGGCGCGCACCCGCTGCAACCACTCGGTGAAGCCGACCGCGCCGACCACGGCCGCGACCAGCCACCCGGTGGCGTAGAACCGTTTCCAGCCCCGATCGGTCTTCATCCGGGAACTGTAGCGAGGGGCACCAGTCCTTTCGTCCTCCCTGCGCAGTAGCCCCGGCCTGCGCCCAGCGCCCAGCGGAGTACGCCGGCACCCGCGACGCTCCGCCCGGGTCGGTTCGAGGTGTCGCCCGGCAGCCGACGACGGCGCAGTCCGCAGCGGGTTGGCTCGACACGTACCCGCACACCGAGGAGGAGAACAGCATGACCACCGATGCCACGTTGAACGACCTGGACGTCCTGCGCCCGGGTGAGGCCGGCTATGCCGACGCCGCCACAACGATGCTGGGCCAGGGCAGTCCCGAGTTGATCGTACGGCCGCGCACGGCGCGCGAGGTCACCCGTGCCATCCGGTTCGCCCGCGCCCATCGACTCCCCCTGACCGTGCGGGCCGGTGGACACAGCACCGCGGGGGTGACGACCCCGCATCACGGCCTACTGCTCGACCTGCGCGCGATGCACGGTGTGGAGGTCGACGTGACCGCACGGCTGGTGCGGGTCGGTGGCGGTGCGTGCTGGGGTCAGGTCGCCGAGGAACTACGTCCCTTCGGCCTCGCCCTGACGTCCGGCGACACCAGCAGCGTCGGCGTCGGCGGGCTGACCCTCGGGGGCGGGATCGGTTGGATGGTGCGTCGCTACGGCCTGGCCATCGACAGTCTGGTGGGCGCCGAACTCGTCACCGCCGACGGCCACATCCGCCAGGTGTCGGCGACGCGGCACGCCGACCTCTTCTGGGCCGTGCGCGGGGGTGGCGGCACCGTCGGCGTCGTCACCCGGTTCGACTTCGTCGCCCAGCCGGTGGCGAACGTCGTCTTCGGCACCGTGACCTACGCCCTCGAGGACCCGTTGGCCCTGCTCGGCCGCTGGCGTGAGTTCCAGCGCGGCGCGGACGAACGTCTGACCACGGTCCTCACCCTGATGCCCGCCATGGGCGATCAGCCCGCCGCGGGGGTGCTGGAACTGTGCTTCGCCGGCAGCCGGGAGGAGGCCGGAGCCACCCTCACCGCCCTCCCGGGCCTGGGCACGGTGGTGCAGGATGACGTCGACGTGCGCCCCTACGCCGATGTCCTCCGGGATGTCGATCATCCGCCGGGGATGCAGGTGACGTTGGACAACGCGTTCCTTCCGGACCTCAGCGATGCCGTGCTCGCCGAGGTCGCCGGTGTCTTCGCTGCTGCCCCGACCATCCTGACCATGCGCGCCCTGGGCGGCGCATTCGCCCGCGTACCGCACGAGGCCACGGCATTCCATCACCGGTCGGCCGAGGCGCTGGCGATCGCCGTGCGGTTCAGCGCCGGTCCCGGGGCCGCGGCGCCAACCCGGATCCACAGCTGGGACGCCGTCGCCCGGCACGGGACCGGTAGTTACGTGAACTTCCAGTCCTCCGCGTCGGCGGCGGCGATCGCTGCCGCCTACCCGGACCGGACCCTGCGCCGGCTCGAGCAGATCACACGCGAGTACGACCCCGATCAGGTGTTCGCCCCGCGCCGCCCCGTCGATGTGGATCAGGTGAAGGTATGACCTATGCATTCCAGACCGAGGACCTGGTCAAGGGCTTCGGCACCACGACCGCCCTGGCCGGCCTGAACCTGCGGGCCCGTTGGGGAACCGTGCTCGGTGTGCTCGGACCAAACGGTGCGGGTAAGACAACCCTCATCCGGGTGCTGGCCACACTGCTGCGGGCGGACTCCGGACGGGCCCTTGTCGGTGGCATGGACGTGGCGACCGAGGCGGCCCACGTACGGCGGATGATCGGGCTCACCGGGCAGTACGCGGCCGTCGATGAGGACCTCACCGGCACGGAGAATCTCCGGTTGCTGGGACAGTTGCTCGACCTCACCGCTGCCCAGGCGCGGGCCCGGGCCGCCGCCCTGCTCGAGCAGTTCGGCCTGAGTGATGCCGCGATGCGCCGGGTCCGCACCTACTCCGGCGGCATGCGCCGCCGCCTCGACCTGGCCGCAAGCCTGGTGGGCCGTCCGCGGATCGTGTTCCTCGACGAGCCGACCACCGGGCTGGATCCGGGAAAGCGCGAGGACCTGTGGCGCACCATCCGATCCCTGGCCGCCGACGGGTGCACCGTGCTGCTGACCACCCAGTACCTGGAAGAGGCGGACGCGCTCGCCGACGAGATCACCGTGATCGACCACGGGAGCGTGATCGCCCACGACACCCCGGCCGGCCTGAAACACCTCGTCGGCGGCCAGATCGCCGTCATCCAGCCGCGAGATCCCACCATGACCGAGGTCGCCGCCGACACAGTCCAGCACCTCACCGGCCACGCCCCTGACCGGACCGGCCGCGGCGTGCTGACGGTTCCCGTGAACGGCGAGGACGAATTCGCCCGGATCGTTCACCATCTGCGGGCCGCAGATGTTGAGGTCTCCGAGCTGGCGCTGCGGCTACCCACCCTCGATGAGGTCTTCCTCACCCTCACCGGCGGCAGCGCCCGCGCACACACCGAATCCAAGGCAGGAACAGCACCATGACCAACACCACCAACGCCGCACCACTACCGGCGATGCCGTCGGACCCGCACGAGCGCACTCCGGCCGGCAAGCCCCGGTTCGCTGGGTTGGGCCACCGGCGGCGGTGGCCACTGGCCCGCCACAGTCTGGTCCTCGCCGGATGCAGCCTGACGAAGACCGGGCGCAACCCGGGCCTGCTGCTGGATGCGCTGATCCTGCCGGTGATGTTCCTGGTCCTGTTCGTCTACCTCTTCGGAGGTGCCGTCGCCGGTTCGACCCGGGAATACCTGCAGTACGTCCTGCCCGGAATCCTGGTGCTCACCACCATCCTGGTCGGGCAGACCGCCACCGGAATGAACCTCGTGATCGATATGAAGAAGGGCATCTTCGACCAGTTCCGAGCCCTGCCCATCGGACGGTCGGCACCGCTGATCGGCTCGGTCCTCGGCGACGGGGTCCGCTACCTCGTGGCGGTGCTGATCCTGTTCGGGCTGGCCTTTCTGCTCGGATTCCGCGTGCAGACCGGAGTCCTCTCCACGCTGGCCGGCGTGGGCGTGGCGATGATCTTCGGCTTCGCACTCAGTTGGCTGGCCGTCGCGGTCGCCGTGCTGCTCTGCTCCGGGAGGAGACCGTGGTGGCCACGGTCGGATTCCTGCTGCCCTTCCCGCTGGTGTTCGGCACCGACATGGCGGCCCCGATGGAGACGATGCCGGCCTGGCTGCAGACCTGGGCCGGAATCAACCCGGTCAGTCACGCTATCGAGGCCAGCCGGGCGCTACTGCTCGGCGGACCCGCCGCCGAACCCGTTCTGATGACCCTGCTCTGGGCCGGCATCTTCCTGGTGGTGCTCTTCCCGCTGGCCCTGGTGGCCTACCGTCGGCGGGCGTGAGGATGGACCTGGTCCCGGTCCCCGCTGCCGGGCTGCCGGGCTGCGGGCCCCGGGCAGGGGTCGGGCGGCGGATCACTCGGCGCCGGGCGCTACGACTTCCTGGGCAAGTTCCAGTTGCACCTGCACCACCCAGTCGGACTGGTCGGTGCCGTCAGCCTCCAGGTACACCTCACGCCAGGTGCACGGGCCCAGTACACCCCGTTCGCCGGCCCACCGGCCCAGTTCGGCATACGTCGACCCGATCTCGGACATCTCCCCCACGTGCAGCAGGGTGGCCACCGTGGCCGGCGGCACCTCGACGACCTCCAGTCCGGCCAGGACGGCCGCCCCGACCGCCGCCTCGTCCGGCCCGATCTCGAATCCCGTTGCCAGGTGCACCCCGCCGGCCCGGTGCGGGTAGTACCCCACCGGCTTGATCCGGTCGATCCCTGCTTCGTCGGCGAGGTCCGAAGCGCGGGTGAACAGGGGCTCGATCATCGCCACAGCCGAGCCGCGATCGGGACCGGGGTGCTCATCGGTCACGGCGGCCAGGTGCATGGCGGCCGCCGTCGTGGTGGTGATCGAGGTGTTCATCGGTGGTTCTTCCTGGAGCAGGGCCAGCCTCGCCTCCACCCGCGCCAACCGGTGCCGGTCGGCGCGGACCTGCCGATTCAGTTCGTCGCGACGCGCGGCCAACATGGTCCGCAAGCGCTGCAGGTCCACGCCGGCCTCCAACATCTCCCCCACCTGGGCCAGGGAGAACCCCAACGTCTTCAGGGCGAGCAGCCGGTGCAGCCGCGGTAGTTGCTCGGGCGCGTAGGTCCGGTGCCCGGTGCGGGCGTCGACGTGGGCAGGGGTGAGCAGCCCGATGTGGTCGTAGTGGCGCAGCATCCGAACCGATATCCGGCCGGCCCTGGCGAAGTCCGAAATGTTCATGGCAACTCCCACCCTGAACCCTCACACAGTGTCAGGTGCAAGTCCCGTGAGGTGTATCGAGGAATCCGGGACCTTCGGCCCGCGAGAACCGGCTGCCTATTCGGAATACTCGTGATCAGCGAGGTCCACCACACGGAACTCCCAACCAGAAGGAAAGTCCCATGACTACCACCGAAAAGGTACCGAACGTCCACCTCACCACCCAAGAGGACATCGTGACCCGGCCCGGCCTGCGCAAGGTGCTCGCCGTCAGCCGCATCGTCATTGGCTTCACGTTCCTGTGGGCCTTCCTCGACAAACTCTTCGGGCTGAGTTATGCCACCCCGGCCGAACGCGCCTGGATCAATGGCGGCACACCGGCACAGGGATTCATCGGCGGAATCGAGAACTTCACCGGAGGATTCTTCTCCCTCTTCCAGAACGCCTTCGGTGACGTGCTGTTCATGCTCGGTCTGCTGGGCATCGGCGTGGCGATGATCGCCGGTGCCGGACTGCGTATCGCCGCCATCACCGGAACGGCCCTGATGGTGTTCATGTGGCTGGCTACCTTCCCCGTTGCCGGGGCGGCGACCAACCCGATTCTGACTTCCCACTGGCACGAGGCGTTGCTGCTGATCATCGCAGCCCTCACCCTGTCCGGGGACACCTGGGGCCTGGGCAAGTGGTGGGCCAACAAGGGGTTCGTGCAAAAGAACTCCTGGCTCCGCTGACCCCGGTCACGGCCGGCCCGCACCAGCACCTGGTGCGGGCCGGTTCGTCTGTCCGCCCACCTCGGAGCCGGTGCTCGGGGTTCACTGATCCAGGTCGGTCCACAGGTGGCGAGCCGCGATCCGGGCGGCGACCCGCTCCAGCAGTTCACCGGCCCGGGCCTTGCTGCGTTCCAGGTCCGGCTCGAGGTCACTGAGTGCGTAGACCCCGCTGAACCCGGCCTGTTCGACCTCCTCCTCGGTCAACTCGTTCACTCCGGCGATGGCCACGCTGACCACCGCCGCGTCGGTAGCGGCCGCAGCCACACCCACGGGAGCCTTGCCGGCCAGCGACTGGCTGTCCAACTTGCCCTCCCCGGTGATGACCAGGTCGGCCCCACGCACCTTGCGCTCGAACTCCACCAGTTCCAGTACCACCTCCACCCCTGGACGGCGGCGCGCCCCGAGCACCAGTGCGGCGAAGCCCGTCCCCCCGGCTGCGCCCGCCCCGGCAGCCTGCGCCGTTGCCCAGGCGTCCACACCCGCCTCCTCCAGCGCCTGCACCCAGCGAGTCAGGCCCGCCTGCAGCGCCGCCACCTGGTCCGGGCCGGCACCCTTCTGCGGGGCGTAGTAGACCGCAGCCGCACCATTGGGTCCCAGCAACGGGTTGTCGACGTCGGCGGCCAGGGTGATCCCGACCTCGGCAAGGCGCGGGTGCAACCCGCTCAGGTCCACCCGGTGCAGATCCCGCAGCGCCGCACCACCGGGACCGGTGAGCCCGTGCAGCCGGGCGCCCAGGGCCTGCAGCATCCCGGCGCCGCCATCGGTGGTGGCCGAGCCGCCCACCGCCAGCACCAGCTCCTGCACCCCGGAGTCCAGGGCGTGGGCGATCAGTTCCCCCACCCCGATGGTGCTGCCCTGCTGGGCTGCGTCGGCATCGGCCGGGCTCAGGTGCAGCCCAGCGGCCTGGGCAAGTTCGATCACCGCCCGGCGCCCGTCAGTGGCGTACATCGCCTCGACCGGCTCGCCGAACGGTCCGCTCACCCGCACGCGAACAGGTTGCAGATTGGCTACCAGGACGGCACTCAGCGTGCCTTCCCCACCGTCGGCCATCGGTACCATCTGCACCTCCACGTCCTCCAGGGCGCGGTGCAACCCGAGCGCGATGTGCTGGGCCACGTACTTGGCGTTCAGCGACCCCTTGAAGGTGTCCGGGGCCACCACGACCAGGGGCCCGACCGGGTGGTCGGGCCCGATCGGAAGTTCGATGACACCCGCTCCTGGGTCGGGACTGTCCGGTGTCGGGGTACCGCCCGGCCGGGGCGAGTCCGCCGTGGTGAGGTCGACGTGAGTCATCCGCCTATCCTGTCCTGTGGGACCCGCTGGGACCAGTGCATCGGCGGTGGCGACAGCCAGTCGGCGGTGATCGACCGGACAGAATCGACCGAGAGGGACGTGGCAGTGAAGATTGCGATCGTAGGTGCGGGACAGTTCGCCGGGAGTTTCGCCACCCTGTGGCAGCTCCACCCCGAGGTGAGCGAGGTGTACGTCACCGACGTGGTGGCCGAGCGCGCCGCCGAGTACCTGAGCAAGTACGACCTGGCCGGCACCTTCGCCGACTTCGACGAGGTGTGCTGCCTCCGATGTGGATGCGGTGGCGATCTTCACCCAGCGGTGGACTCACGGGCAGATGGCCCTGGCCGCCCTGCAGGCCGGCAAGCACGTCTACTCCTCGGTGCCGATGGCCATCGAGTCCTCCGAGATCGAGGCGATCGTCGCCGAGGTCGCCGGCGGCGACCGCATCTACATGATGGGTGAGACCAGCTACTACAACCCCGCGGTGTGGTGGGCCAGGGAGAAGATCGGCTCCGGTGAGATGGGGCGCGTCTTCTACTCCGAGGGCGACTACGTGCACGACATGGACAACGGCTTCTACGCCGCCTACCAGTTCAGCGGCGGTGAGAACTGGAAGCGCACCGCCTCCTTCCCCCCCATGCTCTACCCGACCCACGCCGTCGGTGGTGTGTGCTGGGCGCGCTGCCCACCTATGCCACCTCGGTCAGTTGCATCGGTGTGGTCGACGACCGTGACGACGGGGTGTTCGACAAGTCGGTGTCGATGTTCGACAACGACTTCTCCAACATGAGCGCTCACTTCGAGTTGGCCGACGGCGGGGTGATGCGCACCAATGAGTTCCGCCGGGTGGGTCATCCCGCACACGTGCACGAGTCCCGGTTCCGGTTCTACGGCACCGACGCGGTGATGGAGCAGACCTCCAACGGCGCTTCACTGTCGGACCGGAACGTGATCGAGGACATCTCTCCGCTGTTCCGCACCCACCAGGGCCAGGTCCCCGAGGGCGAACTGGAGGGTATCGATGAGGCACTGCGCCACTCCTTCTCCTCCGGTACCGCACCGGTACAGGACCGCAGCCGACTGCCCAAGGAGTTCGAGGGCGCCCCGAACGGCCACGAGGGCTCCCACCACTTCCTGGCCGACGACTTCGTCAAGGCCGTGCGCTCCGGTACCCACCCGCCGGTGAATGCCTGGACCGCAGCCCGGTTCACCCTGCCCGGGATCGCTGCGTGGGAGTCCGCTCGCCACGGTGGCGTACGGGTTCCGGTACTGGACCTGGGCGACGCCCCGGCCTGAGCGTGCCGGCCGGCCCGGTGCTCGCCGGGCCGGCGCATCCGGGCGGAGGATCGCCTGGACCACGCCGGGCCCCGGACTCAGCCGAGATTGTCCAGGAAGTCAAGAATCTCCGGCATCCGGGTCACGGCATCGCGGGCGAGCAGGAACCCCACGATCCCCACGATCCAGCCCGTGGCCTCACCGGCGCTGCGTTCCATCCAGTCGGCGAAGCGCTGCAGAATACCCTCGATCCGGTGGCGCAGCACCACGCGGGCACCGAGGAGCACCAGCGCCGGTGTGATCATCACCAGGCAGTAGACCGCAAGGGCCGCCACCATGGCGGCGGGAGCGAGGTCGGAGGCGGACAACAACCCGATCGCGCCCAGGTAGGGCAGCATCGTGGCGACCTCCAGGGCCGCCGCACCCAGGGCCAATGCCACCAGCGCACCGGACCCGCCGTCCTCCCCCATCGCCCGCTCCCGCCAGCGCATCAGCCGACCCCGGCTGGGCGCATCCGGATCCTTCTTCCCACCGATGAAGAAGCTCCCGACCAGCAGTGCCGCCCCGATCGCGAACTGCCCCCGCACCACGAGGGGGTGCTCGGCCCACCCGTTCCCCATCTCCAGCAGGGAGGCCAACCCTGCGCTCAGCCCGATGCCGAGCAGGAAGTAGAAACCGGCCACCACACCGAGGAACAGCAGTGTACGGCCCGGGCGCACCCGTCCGGGGCTGAGCATCAACCACAACGGGATGAGCAGTGTGCCGAAACTGGTGGAGTCGATCAGGGCGAGCAGCAGCAGGCCGGCGGCCAGGGCGAGCGTCATGGGTCCACGGTTGCGGGTCAGTGCTGGCCGCCGCGTCGGGCCTTCGGACCATCTGGGTCCGCCGGCGTCATCCTTTCGGCCGACCACGCCGCGGCACCGATGTGCTGGGATGGAAGCGTGAGGTCGCTCCTGAGGTACTGGCACCGCCGGCTGCGGGGCACGCCGTGGCGAGCCAGCGTCACCGAGTCGGCTGGGGTCGCCCTGGTGGGGCTGGCCACCATCGCGCTCGGACTCACCCGGCCTGTCCCGCTCGCGTGGCAGGAACCGCCGCCGTCATCGTGGTGGCACGCCCTTCCGCTGCTCCTGGGCGCGACGGTGCTGTTGGGCAAGCGGCGCCATCCGGTCGCGGCATTGTTGGCAACGCTGCCGATACTCGCCGTCGACGTCTGGTTCGGTGGCTCGATCGGCATGGTCCTGGTGCTCTTCGACGCCCTCTACTCGGCCGTGTTGCACAGCGGCCCGACGGCGCCACGGCGCCTGCTGACCACGGTTGGCGGGGTGATCGGCGCCGGAGCCGTCGCCAGTTTCATCGTGACCGGCAACCTGCAGGTGAGTCTGTGGACGTTCATCCAGTTGTTCGCGCTGCTGGGCACGCCCCTGTGGTGGGGCATGTCCGTGCGCCAGCAGAAGAGGTTGACCGAACTCGCCTCGGCCCGGGCGAGGGATCTGCAACGGTTGGCGGAACTGCGCCACTCCCAGGCACTTCAGGACGAACGCGCCCGGATGGCCCGGGACCTGCACGACGGGCTGTCCAGCAATCTGTCCGCGATCGCGATCCATTCCGAGGCAGCCCTGCAACCGGCAGGCGCCGCTCGGGCACCCGATCCTGTTCGGGAGCGGCGAGCCCTGACCGATATCCGGTCCGCCAGCCTCGCTGCCCTGAAGCAGATGCGATCGATGGTGCTGCTGCTGCGGGAGGGCGGGGGTGGTACCAGCCCACCGGCGCGTCTGGCCGAACTGCCGGGCCTCGTCGAACAGGCGCGTGCCACCGGCCTGGATGCGCACCTGCGGCTGGAGGAGGAGGACGTCCGCGAACTTCCCACCGAGACCGAGCACGCTGCCTATCGCATCGTGCAGGAGGCGCTGACGAACGCCGTCAAGCACTGCCCGGGCGGGCGAGCCGGCGTCGCCATCCATCGAAACGGTGACGCGCTGCAGGTCCAGGTGGACAGTACGCCCGCCGACGCGCCGATCGGGGTGGATCCAACCGGGACCGGCCCCGGTGTGGGTCTGACGCACATGCGGGAATGGGCCGAGATGCTCGACGGCTCCCTCACCGCCGGATGGCAGGAGACCGGCGATGGCCGATGGCAGGTCCGGGCCGACCTTCCACTGACGGCGCCGTCATGACGATCCGGGTGCTTCTGGTCGATGACCACGCCGCGATCCGCTCCGGCCTGCGGTTGATGCTCTCCGCCGCCGAGGACATCGAGGTGGTGGGCGAGGCCGGGGACGGCGCCGCGGCGGTGGCCAATGCCCGCTCGCTGCGTCCCCATGTGGTGCTGATGGATCTGCGGATGCCCGGAACCGACGGGGTCAGCGCCACCGAGCAGATCACCTCCCGGGGTCTGGCCGAGGTGCTGGTGCTGACCACCTACGACCTGGACGAGTACGTCGACGGGGCGCTGCGGGCCGGTGCAGCCGGGTTCCTGCTGAAGTCGGTCGAGGCCCAGGCGCTGCTCGACGCGGTGCGACGGGTCGCCGCCGGGGAGGCGGTCCTGGCCCCGGAGGTCACCCGGCGCCTGCTCGAGGCATTCGTCGAGGCCCGCACCGCCCGGGATACCGAGCCCGAACCGGCCTGGCCGGCCGAGTTGACGGAGCGGGAGCGGGACGTGCTGACGTGTCTGGGGCGAGGGATGTCGAACGCCGACATCTGCGCGACCCTGACGATCTCCACCGCGACCACCAAGACCCACGTGTCCCGGGTGCTGTCCAAGCTGGGCTGCACCTCCCGGACCCAGGCGGCGATCCTGGCCCGGGAGGCCGGACTGGTGTAGGCCCGGGTGTGCGGGCTGGTCAGCCCCGCACGCGCTCCATCACCAGTTCGCGCACTCGCCCGGCGTCGGCCTGCCCCCGGGTGGCCTTCATCACCGCACCGATCACCGCACCGATCGGGCCCATGTTGCCCGACCGGATCTTCTCGGCGATGTCGGGCTGATCGGCCAGGGTGGCGTCGATGACCTCCAGCAGCGGGCCGTCCTCGGAGACTACCCCCAGACCGCGGTCGGTCAGCACCTGCTCCGGGTCACCCTCCCCGGCCAGGACTCCCTCGAGTACCTGGCGGGCGAGTTTGTCGTTGATCCGCCCGGCGTCGATCAACTGTTGCAGCTGGGCGATCTGCGCACTGGTGACATCCAGGTCGGCCAGCTCCACGCCGTCGTTCTTGGCCTTGCGCGCCAACTCGCCCATCCACCACTTCCGCGCCGCCGCCGGGGGCGCCCCGGCGGCCACGGTGTGCTCGATCAGGTCCACCGCGCCGGCGTTGATGGCATCGCGCATCTCCTCGTCGGCGAAACCCCATTCGAACTGCAACCGGCGACGACGCAGGGCCGGCAGCTCCGGCAGGCTCGCGGCGATCTCGGCGATCCACTCCCGCGACGGGGCCACCGGCACCAGGTCCGGCTCGGGGAAGTAGCGGTAATCCTCCGCATCGGACTTGATCCGCCCCGAGGAGGTGGTTCCGGTGTCCTCGTGGAAGTGGCGGGTCTCCTGCACCACCGTGCCGCCACCGGCCAGCACCGCACCCTGACGGGAGACCTCGTAGCGCACCGCCCGTTCAATGGAACGGAAGGAGTTGACGTTCTTGGTCTCGGTGCGGGTACCCAGGGGCGCATCGGCGTCGGCGCGCAACGAGAGGTTCACGTCGGCGCGCACGTTTCCCCGCTCCATCCGGGCCTCCGAGACGCCCAGCGCCACGAAGATGTCCCGCAGCATGCGCACGTAGGCGCTGGCCACCTCGGGTGCGCGGTCACCGACGCCGGTGATGGGCCGGGTGACGATCTCCACCAACGGGATGCCGGCCCGGTTGTAGTCCACCAGGGAGTGGGTCGCGCCCGAAATTCGACTGCTGCGGCCGTCCGCTGTTCTATGGGTGTTCTTCCCGGCGTCCTCCTCCATGTGCGCCCGTTCGATCTCCACGCGCACCACGGTGCCGTCGGCCAGTTCCACATCCAGGTAGCCGTCATAGGCGATCGGCATGTCGGACTGGGACGTCTGGAAGTTCTTCGGGATGTCGGGATAGAAGTAGTTCTTCCGGTCGAACCAGCACACCTCGGCGATCGTGCAGTTCAGCGCCAGTCCGATCTTGATCGCATACTCCACCGCCTTGCGATTCAGCGCGGGCAACGCCCCGGGCAGGCCGGCCGAGACCGGCGTGATCGCGGTGTTCGGCTCCGCGCCGAAGTGGGCCGGGGCACCGTCGAACATCTTCGAGGCGGTACCCAGTTCGACGTGCACCTCGATGCCCAGCACGGGGTCGAAGCGGCCGGTGGCGTCGTCGTAGTCCAGCAGGTCCTGGGTGCTGATGTCGGAACTCATGCGCCGGCCTCCACGGAACGGATTCGGTCGATCAACGGGCCACCCCACGCGCTGAGCTGGTGGGCCTCCAGGGCCGCGCCGACCCGGTACAGGCTGGCGTCGGCCCGGGCCGGGGCGAGAATCTGGAACCCGGCCGGCAGGTCATCCTCGGCCAAGCCGGAGGGCAGCGACAGGGCCGGGATCCCGGCCAGGTTCGCCGGGATGGTCGCGACGTCGTTGAGGTACATCGCCATCGGATCGTCCACCTTCTCACCCAGCCGGAACGCCGTGGTCGGCGTGGTCGGGGAGACCAGCACGTCCACCTGCTCGAACGCGGCGGCGAAGTCGCGTTGGATCAGGGTGCGCACCTTCTGGGCGCTGCCGTAGTAGGCGTCGTAGTGCCCGGCGGAGAGCGCGTAGGTGCCCAGGATGATCCGTCGCTTGGCCTCCGCGCCGAACCCGGCACCACGCGTGGCTGCCATCACCCGCTCGGCGGTGACGGGCCCCTCGGACGGTTCCACCCGCAGGCCGTAACGCATCCCGTCGAAGCGGGCCAGGTTGGAGGAGGCCTCCGAGGGCAGGATCAGGTAGTAGGCCGCCAGCGCCGCATCGAAATGGGGGCAGGAGACCTCCACGACCTCCGCCCCGGCGGCCACCAGGAGGTCCAGGACTCGCTGAACCGGTCCCGCACACCCTGGTGGTAGCCCTCGCCGCCCAGTTCACGCACCACGCCGACGCGCAGGCCGGTCAGGTCCGCGTTCGCGGCGCCCGCACGGGCTGCGTCGGCGTAGGGCTGCGCGGGCTCGGGCAAGGAGGTGGCGTCGAGCGGGTCGTGCCCGGCGATCACATCGTGCAGCAGTGCCGCGTCCAGGACGGTTCGTGCGCACGGCCCGGCCTGGTCCAGGCTGGAGGCCAGCGCGACCAGTCCGTACCGGGACACCGAGCCGTAGGTGGGCTTGACCCCCACGGTGCCGGTGACGGCGGCGGGCTGGCGGATCGAACCACCGGTGTCGGTGCCGACGGCGAGTGGAGCCTGGAAGGCGGCGACCGCCGCGGCCGAACCGCCGCCGGACCCGCCGGGAATGCGGCTGGTGTCCCACGGATTGCGGGTGGGCCCGAACGCGGAGTGCTCGGTGGAGGAGCCCATGGCGAACTCGTCCATGTTCGTCTTGCCCAGGATCGGCATCCCGGCGGCACGCAGTTTCTGCACGATCGTGGCGTCGTAGGGCGGCACCCAGCCCTGCAGCATTCGCGACCCCGCGGTGGTGACCTGTCCCCTGGTGACCACCAGGTCCTTGACGGCGACCGGCACCCCGGCCAGTTCCGGAAGGTCCTCACCGCGCCCGCGGCGGGCGTCCACATCGGCGGCGGCGGCGAGCGCCTCGTCGGTGTTGACGTTCAGGAACGCGTGGATCTCCTCCTCCACCGCAGCGATCCGGTCCAGGTGCGCCTGGGTGGCCTCGACGCTGGAAATCTCCCCAGCGCCCAGACGGTGGGCAAGGTCCGCCGCGGTCAGTCCGAACACCTCGCTCATGCGTCCTCTCCCAGGATCTGCGGGACGGCGAACATCTGGTTCTCCTGCGCCGGCGCCTGGGACAGCACCTCATCGGGGTCGAGGGTCTGGGTGATCTCGTCCTCACGGAACACGTTCGTCAGCGGGATCGGGGTGGCTGGTGACCGGGACGTCGTCGCCGGCCACGGACGACACCTTGGCCACCGCCTGCACGATCACGTCGAGCTCACCAGCCAGGCGGTCGGTCTCGGCGTCGGTCAGGTCGATCCGGGCGAGCGCGGCAAGGCGCGCCACCTCGGCGGTATTGAGGGTGGACATGGTCGCGAGTCTACCGAGCATCGGGGGTGCTCCCGTGCGCGGCTACCCTGGTGCGGATGAGTCACCCCGGCACCCCCGACGACGGCGAGCGGCACCTCTCCCCCGATTCCACCGAGCCCGGTGGTCGACCCGCCGAGCCCGGTGTTAGCCCGGCGGAGCCCGGTGGGGTTGCTGAGCCCGGTGGGGTTGCTGGGTCCGGTGGGGCTGCTGGCAGCGCCGAGGATGCCGGCCTCACCCCGGAGACCACAGGTACCGACTCGGAGACCACCGAGGCGCCGGTCACCTTCACCGAGCGCCACCGGGTGCCGGTGGGCGCGACGGCGGTCCTGGCGTGTGCTGGCCGTCGCGACGTTCTTCGCCGTGGCCGGGCCGGCCGGTGCTGAGCGCCCGGGTGCGTTGGGCACCGCCCTGCGCTGGGGCACACCGGCGATCTGGGTGCTGCTGGCCGCGGTCGCCGTCGCCTGGACCATGCGGGTACGCCGCGAGATCGTCAACCGGATGGGATTCGTGGTCCTGGGGGCCTACCTGCTCTACCTGATCGTCCGAGCGGTCTGAGCCCACCCGCCGCTACCCGGCGCTATTATCGGTGCCACCAGGCACAGCGGAGGACGGCGCCACGATGGCGAAGGTCGACACAGTCACGGTGGCCGACGTGGAAGCCCTGCGGGGACCGCTCACCGGGTACTGCTACCGCCTGCTCGGTGCGGCCGCGGACACCGACGACGCGGTCCAGGAGACGATCATCCGCGCCAGCACCCGGCTGGAGACGTTCGATCCGCGCCGGGCCCGGCTGACCACCTGGGTACACCGGATCGCCACCAACATCTGCCTGGACATGCTCCGGTCCGCTGCACGCCGCGCCCTGCCGGTGGACCTGAGCCCGGGATCGGCCGGTGCGGCCGCCTTCGACGCCCCGTTGCCCGCGGAACGGTTCGTCGAGCCGATGCCCGATGCCCGCCTCTTCGAGGCGACCGATCCGGGCCACGTGGTCGAACGGCGCGAGACGGTCCGGCTGGCTTATATCGCTGCGCTGCAACACCTGACGCCCCGCCAACGTGCCGTCCTGGTGCTTCGCGACGTCCTGGGATTCTCGGCCGCGGAGACCGCGGTGGTCCTGCAGGTCTCGACCGCCGCCGCGAACAGTGCCCTGCAGCGGGCTCGGGCCCGCCTCGCCGCCGCTGCGCCGCAGCCCGCAGAGATCACCGACCCTGCGGATCCGGCGCAGCAACAACTGGTTCAGGCCTTCATCGACGCCTTCGAGGGCCACGACGTCGAGTCGATGATCCAGGTGCTGCACGCCGACGCCGTCCAGACCATGCCACCGTTGGCCTGGCAGGTGGCGGGCGGAGCGCAGATCGCCCACATGATCTGCACCAGTGACGCCTGCGCCCGGAACCGGATGCTGCCGATCGCGATCAACGGCTCGATCGGCGTCGGCCAGTACCGGCCCGATGAGACCGGGGTGCTGCGGCCGTTCGCGCTGGTGCTGCTGGAGAGCGCCGGTGGGCAAGTCATCGAGATGGTGACCTTCCTGGGCACCGAGGGGCGGTTCGCCGAGTTCGGCCTGCCGCACGTCCTCGAGCCGTCCGCGGCGGGGCGGTAGAGCACAGCGCCCTTCCACCACGTACCGAACCTGCCGGGGGGCGAGGGGTCTGTGGTGGCTGGCTTGGGACTGGCGCCCGCGTCGGCCGGCGCGCGTGCCCGGCGGCGAAGGTCCGTAGGAACGACCGGAGCATGGGGCCGGGCGCGATGAGTTCGCCGGGTCTGGTTCGTACAAGCAGTGACCGTACGCACCCGACCTGGCCGAGGAGACCAACCATGACCACCGAGGACCTGACCGCTCACACCCACGCCGAGCGGGAGCGTCTCGCAGGCGTCCTGTCCTCGCTGTCCGAGGAGCAGTGGGCCGCACCCTCCCTGTGCGCGGGCTGGCGGATCCGGGAGGTGGTGGCGCACATCACGATGCCCTACCGGATCGGCGCAGCCACGTTCTTCCTCGGGCTGGCCCGATCGCGGTTCAACTTCGACCGCTACGCCGACCGGGCCGCACGGGCCGACACCGCCCGGCTCACGGACGCCGAACTGCTCGAGAGTCTGCGTGCCAACACCCACCATCCCTGGCGGCCGCCGCGCGGCGGGCAACTCGGCGCCCTGAGCCATGACGTGATCCACGGCCTGGACATCACCGAACCGCTCCGGCTGCCGTCCTGCCCGCCGGAGCGGATCGCGCTGGTGCTGCGCCAGACCGGTTCCCAGAACCTGGGCTACTTCGGCGTGGACCTGGCGGGCCGGCAGCTCATCGCCAGCGACGCCCGGGCCAGCCTCGGCGAGGGCACCCCCACCTATCTGCCGGCCAAGGAGATCCTGCTGATAGCGACCGGCCGGCATCCGCTTCCCGCCCCGGGTGCCTCCGATGCCGACCAGGACGGTCAGGCCGGCGCGCACCGAACAGACCAACCGGGTCACCGCGACGAGCGCCGTACCCGGCCCGGCCCGGCCCGGCCACCTGAACCCCACGCAACCACCGACCTTCAGGAGCCCTAGTGACCACCACATCTGCGCCGTCAGCCGTCCTCATCGCCCTGCCCATCGCCGATCGGCCGGCGACCATGGCGTTCTACGCCCGGGCCTTCGGCTGGCAGCCACTGGGAGAACCGGACCAGGACGGTGTCCCCGAGCCGCTGCAGTACTCCCTGGATGAGCGCACGAGGCTCATGTTCATCCCGACCGGCGGCTTCGGGTGGGTACTCCCCGGCCGTGACATCGCCTCTGCAGGCGTGAGTGAGTGCCTGCTCGGCCTGACCCTGCCCGGGCGCCGGGACGTCATCGAGGTCATCGACGCGATGCGTGTCGCCGGCGGGGACGTGCTGGCAGAACCCGCCCAGCAGGCGTGGGGTTTCACCGGTGTGGCCACCGACCCCGACGGCCACGCCTGGCAGATCCTCAGCGACCCGGAAGGGTAGTGCGTCGCCTCTCATCGGATCGCTGGGGCGGAGGAAGCCTGGCCGAGGTCGACGGCGCTGAGGTCACCGGGTCGGTCACGGTCACGAACGGCCCGACCTCCCTGCTCGACAACGGCACCGGGCGGTTCGTCGAACGAGATGAGGCCGCGGGCCGGATCGTGATCACTGCCCGAAGAACGTCGCACCTGAGCGCACGTGCACACGCCGACACCCCGGGGGCCGCCCCGCCCGCGCTACGGTGAACCGGGAGATCGCACGACCCGGGAGGCGCGATGGGCTGGCAGTTCTGGATCGACCGCGGTGGGACGTTCACCGACGTGGTGGCCCGCGACAGCCACGGCGAGTTGCACACCCACAAACTGCTCTCGGAGGACCCCGAACGCTACGACGACGCCGCCGTGGAGGCGATCGGCCGCCTGCTGCCCACCGGCGAACGGATCGATGCGGTCAAGATGGGCACCACCATCGCCACCAACGCGTTGCTGGAACGCCGCGGCGAGCCCACCGTGCTGGTGATCACCGCCGGGTTCGCCGACGCGTTGCGCATCGGCTACCAGGACCGGCCCCGCATCTTCGACCGACAGATCGTGTTGCCCGAGCTCCTGCACACCCACACGATCGAGGCCGACGAACGCCTGGGCGCCGATGGCCAGGTGCTGCGGCCGCTCCGGGCCGAGGCGCTGCGAGACGAACTCGCAGCCGCGCGCGCTGAGGGTTACCGGGCGGTGGCGATCGCATTCCTGCACTCCTACCGCGAGCCCGTCCACGAGCAGCAGGCCGCACAGATCGCCCGCGAGGTGGGCTTCACCCAGGTCTCGACCTCGGCGGAGGTCAGCCCGCTGATGAAACTCATCTCCCGGGCCGACACATGCGTGGTGGACGCCTACCTGTCCCCGTTGATCGACCGGTACATCGCCGGGGTGCAGGACCAGTTGCCCGGCACCGAGTTGTCGTTCATGCAGTCCAGCGGCGGCCTGGCCCCCGCGGAGGCGTTCCGCGGCAAGGACGCCATCCTGTCCGGGCCGGCCGGCGGGATCGTGGGGATGGCCCGCACCTCCCAGGCGGCGGGGTTCGACAAGGTGATCGGCTTCGACATGGGCGGCACCTCCACGGATGTGTCGCACTTCGCCGGTCAGTACGAGCGCCAGTTCGAGACCCAGGTGGCCGGGGTGCGGATGCGCGCACCGATGATGTCCATCCACACCGTGGCCGCCGGCGGCGGATCGATCCTGCACTTCGACGGCTCCCGCTACCGGGTGGGGCCGAACTCTGCCGGCGCCCGGCCCGGGCCGGCCAGTTACCGGGCCGGGGGCCCGCTGACCCTGACCGATGCGAACGTGATGCTCGGACGCATCCACGCCGAGTTCTTCCCCCGGGTGTTCGGGGACGGGACCCAGCCGCTGGACACCGAGATCGTGGCCACCACGTTCGCCGAGTTGGCCGCCCGGATCGACGACGGGCGCTCTCCCGAGCAGGTCGCGGCAGGTTTTCGCCAGATCGGGGTGGCGAACATGGCCAACGCCATCAAGAAGATCTCCATCCAGCGCGGCTACGACACGTCCGACTACACCCTGAGCACGTTCGGTGGCGCCGGTGGCCAGCATGCCTGCGCGGTGGCTGATGAACTGGGGATCACCCGTGTGCTCATCCATCCCCTGGCCGGGGTGCTGTCCGCCTACGGGATGGGCCTGGCCGACCTGACGGCGATGCGCGAGCGCAGCATCGAAGCGCCCCTGGCCGCGGACCTGAGCGAGCACCTGGAACAGATCGCGGGCGAGTTGGCCACGGCGGCCGCCGCGGAACTGGGTGCCGGGGCCGACGAGGTGCACGCGCGCGCCCACCTGCGCTACGCCGGTACCGACACCTCCCTGCAGGTGCCGCTGGGGCAGGCCGATCAGATGCTCGCCGACTTCGAGGCCGCCTACCGCAGGCGTTTTTCGTTCCTGATGTCGGACAAGGAGGTGATCGTCGAGGCCGTCTCGGTGGAGGCCGTGGTCTCCTCCGGCATCGAACTCACCGAGGATGAGGACGTCGACGGCGACCCCGCGAACGGCGACAGCGCCACCACCGGCGCGCCGGTCGAGGCGCGCGCTCAGGTGCCCATGTTCATCACCGACGCCTGGCAGCAGGTGCCGCTGTACGAGCGCGCGGACCTGCCGACCGGCCAGGTGGTCAACGGCCCGGCCATCATCGCCGAGGACACCTCGACCACCGTCGTCGAGGCCGGTTGGTCGGCGCGGGCCACCTCCTCGGGCAACCTGCTGCTGCGCGCAGTACGCGACGCCGATGAGGTCCGGGTGAGCACCGAACGCGACCCGGTGCGCCTGGAGATCTTCAACAACCTGTTCATGTCGATCGCCGAGCAGATGGGAGTGCGCCTGCGCGGCACCGCCCAATCGGTGAACATCAAGGAACGGCTGGACTTCTCCTGTGCGATCTTCGATGCGCAGGGGAACCTGATCGCCAACGCCCCGCACATCCCGGTGCATCTGGGTTCGATGGGCGAGAGCATCCGGATGGTGATGCGCCGCAATGCCGGCACCATCGGTCCCGGGCAGGTGTTCGCGCTGAACGACCCGTACAACGGGGGCACCCACCTGCCCGATGTGACCGTGGTGACCCCGGTGTTCATCGGCCAGGACCTGCAGTTCTTCGTCGCCTCCCGGGGCCACCACGCCGAGATCGGCGGGATCACGCCCGGTTCGATGCCGGCATTCAGCCGTCATCTCGACGAGGAGGGGGTGGTGATCGACAACTGGCTACTGGTCTCCGACGGCCGGATGCGGGAGGCCGAGACCATCGATCTGCTCACCTCCGGTCCCCACCCCAGCCGCAACCCCCGGGCGAACCTGGCGGATCTGCGTGCGCAGATCGCAGCCAACGAGCGCGGTGTGGCCGAACTACGGGCCATGGTCGACACGTTCGGCACGGAGGTGGTGCAGGCCTACATGGGCCACGTCCGTGACAACGCCGCCGAGGCGGTGCGCCGGGTGATCGACGCCCTGGACGCGGGCAGTTACTCCTACGAGATGGACAGCGGCGCCGTCATCGTCGTGCGGATCACGCCCGATCCTGCGCACCGCACCGCCACGATCGACTTCACCGGGACCAGCGAGCAACTGGAGTCCAATTTCAACGCCCCCTCAGCGGTGGCCAAGGCCGCGGTGCTGTACGTGTTCCGCACCCTGGTCGACGATGAGATACCGCTGAACGACGGCTGCCTGGAACCGTTGGAGATCATCATCCCCGAAGGGTCCATGCTCGCCCCCACCTACCCGGCGGCGGTGGTGGCGGGGAACGTGGAGACCTCCCAGGCCATCACCGGCGCGCTGTACGCCGCCCTGGGGGTTCAGGCCGAGGGAGCGGGGACGATGAACAACGTGACCTTCGGCAACGACGAGCACCAGTACTACGAGACGTTGTCCTCCGGCTCCGGTGCCGGAGACGGTTTCGACGGCACCGACGTGGTGCAGACCCATATGACCAACTCCTGGCTCACCGACCCCGAGGTGCTGGAATGGCGGCTGCCGGTGCGCGTCGATGCCTACCAGATCCGGCGCGGAAGCGGCGGGGCCGGCCGGTTCCGCGGCGGCGACGGCGGACGACGGCGGCTGCAGTTCACCCAGGACGTCACCGTCACGGTGCTCAGCGGACACCGTCGGATCCCCCCGTACGGGATGGCCGGCGGGCAGCCCGGGGCCCTGGGCCGGCACTGGGTGGAGCATCCCGACGGGTCCACCACCGAGATGGCCGGGTGTGATTCGGTGGACGCTTCCGCCGGGGACACCTTCGTCATCGAAACGCCCGGCGGCGGTGGCTATGGCTCGCCCGCCCGGGAGTGACCGGGCCGCCCGGGAGTGACCGGGCCGCCCGGGGATGAACGCGCCAGCCAGGGATGAACGGGCCGGGTCAGGCCGGTTCGACGGCGTGGCGCACCAGGTCCAGTAGCCCCTGCCCGTAGGCCTCGGCGGGTGTGCGGCCGGTGTAGGTGGCCTCGGCGCCGTCATGGGAGCGGGTGGTCAATTCGTAGTCGTCGCCGACGCGTTCCAAGCGCACGAAGGCCCCGCCGAGCCGGTCGCGCAACTGGTCCTCTCGGGGCAACCACAGCGCATCCTCCTTGGCCACGCTGTCCAGTGCCCATTCCGTGGTGCCATTGAACCGCAGCACGGTGCCGGTGTCGAACTCGCGGGCCTCGATCACCATGTGGGAGAGGATGAACACGTCCTCGGTCAGGGCCTGAGCGCGGATCCGGAAGTGGTCGCCGGCCTCGGGGTGCCAGACCAGCCCGGCATCCTGCAGTTGCTGCGCCAGGGAGTCACTGATCAGTTCCTGCTGGGGACGAGACATATCTCCTCCCTACCCCACTCCGGCGGGATCCGCTACCGCCCCGTCAACGCGCGTCACCCCCGGGGGTCCGGTTCGATGAGGTCGGCGACCGCTTCCGGCCCGCCGGCCAGCAACGCCTCGAATCCCGCCTCGTCCAGGATGGGCCGGCCCAGTTCGCGGGCCTTGGCTTCCTTGGACCCGGCACCGGGACCGACGACGACGAAGTCGGTCTTCTTCGACACCGACCCCGCTGCCCGGCCGCCCCGGGTCACGATGGCTTCCTTGGCCCCGTCCCGGGTGAAGTGCTCCATCGACCCGGTCACCACCACCGTGAGGCCCTCGAGGGTGCGTGTGACCGACTCGTCGCGCTCATCGGCCATCACCACCCCGGCAGCGGACCACCGGTCCACGATCGCCACATGCCAGTCGTGGCTGAACCACTCCACCAGTGCCTCGGCGATGGTCGGGCCCACTCCCTCCACCGCAGCCAGTTCCTCCACGCCCGCGGCCCGGATCGCGTCCAGGGATCCGAAGTGGGCCGCCAGCGCCCGGGCCGCCGTGGGGCCCACGTGCCGGATCGACAGCGCCACCAGCACCCGCCACAGCGGTGCCGTCTTGGCCTGCTGCAGGTTGGCCAACAACTTCTCCCCCGAGGCCGACAGGACGCGCCCGGCCAGCACCGCCTCCTCGGGGTCGGTCTTCTTCGCCGTGCGGGTGTACAGGGGCACCGTGCGCAGTTTCTCCGGGGTCAGGTCGAACAGATCCGCTTCATCGGTGAGCACCTCGGAGGTCAGCAACGCGCCGGCGCCCTCCCAGCCGAGCGCCTCGATGTCGAACGCGCCCCGCCCGGCCAGCGCGAACAGCCGCTCACGCAACTGCGCCGGGCAGGTCCGCGCGTTCGGGCACCGAATGTCCACGTCGCCTTCCTTGGCCGGTGCCAGTTCGGTGCCGCACGCCGGACAGTGGGAGGGCATCACGAACTCACGCTCGGTGCCGTCGCGCAGCGCCACCACCGGTCCGAGGATCTCCGGAATCACGTCCCCGGCCTGCGCAGCACCACGGTGTCGCCGATCAGCACGCCCTTGCGGCGCACCTCACTGGCATTGTGCAGGGTGGCCATCTCCACCGTGGAACCGGCCACCAGGACCGGTTCCATCACGCCGTAGGGCGTGACCCGGCCGGTGCGACCCACGTTCACCCGGATGTCCAGCAACGTGGTGTTGACCTCCTCCGGTGGGTACTTGTAGGCGATCGCCCACCGTGGCGCCCGGGAGGTGGACCCGAGCCGGCGCTGGGCGTCGATCAGGTCCACCTTGATCACCACGCCGTCGATCTCGTGAGCGACCTCGTCGCGGTGCTGGCCGTAGTAGGCGATCATCTCGCGCAGTTCAGCCAGGTCCGGTGCGACCTGGTTGCGCTCGGAGGTGGGCACCCCCCAGGAGCGCAGCAGGTCGTAGACCTGGGACTGTCGCGTCAGGTCGGCCGGGCGCTGCCCGCCCCAGGTCAGCGCACCGATCCCGTGGGCGTACAGACCCAGCGGCCGGGATGCAGTGACCCTCGGGTCCTTCTGCCGCAATGACCCGGCTGCGGCGTTGCGGGGGTTGGCGAACGGGGCCTTGCCGGCCTCGACCTGAGCGGCGTTGAGTTCGGCGAACTTCTCCTGGGGCAGGAACACCTCGCCCCGAACCTCGATCAGGTCGGGCACCGGGCGCTCCTCCGTGGCGGTGAGCACGTGCGGCAGGCCCTCGATGGTGCGCACGTTCAGCGTGACATCCTCACCGGTGCGTCCATCGCCGCGGGTGACCGCTCGCACCAGCCGGCCCTCTTCGTACACCACCGAGACGGCCAGGCCGTCGATCTTGAGTTCCCCCAGCAGCGGGACGGCATCGGTCTCCAGTTCGCGCAGCACCCGCTCCCACCACGCCTGGAGTTCCTCGTCGGTGAAGGCGTTGTCCAGCGACATCATCTGCTCGAGATGGTCCACCGCGGTGAACTCGGTGGAGAACGTCCCGCCGACCTGTTGCGTGGGTGAGTCCGGGTTGCGCAATCCGGGTGAGCCGCCTCCAGTTCCTGCAGGTCCCGCAGCAACTCATCGAAGCGGGCATCGGACATGACCGGGGCGTCACGCACGTAGTAGGCGAACTGGGCGTCGCGGATCTGTTCGGCGAGTTCGGTCCACCGTGCCCGGGCACCGGGGTCGCCCGAGGACAGATCGTCGGGAAGTGTCTGCTCGGCGTTCATCAACCACCATTCTGTACCCAGTCGCCCACATCGGCCCATGTGGTGGGATAGGCCCGTGACGTACCCCGCACGCCGCGCGCCCGAGTCGCAGACGCAGGCCGTGCCCGGCCCGGCGCCGGCCGGGCCGACGGGGCCGCGTGCGGCCGGGCCCACGGGGCCGGCTGTACCCGGGCCGCCGTCTCGCGGCCGCGGCGGCCTCGGGATCCTTGCCGGCCTGGTCCAGTTCGCGCTGCTAGCCGGCATCGTCTGGTCGGTATGGCGTTTCAGCCCGGAGTCGGTGATGCGGGCCTCAGACGCGGTCGCAGCCTGTGAGCGTGCCGGCGGCAACCTGTCCTGCGTGACCAGCGCGCCGGTATGGCGGCACGTGTTGTGGCCGCTGGCGGCGGTGCTTGCGGCGTTCAGCCTGTTCCGCGGCGCCCGGGTGGCCAATGCCCGCCGTCCCGGGGATGGCCTGGTGCTGAGCCTGCTCGCCATGGCCATCCTGGCCGGAACCCTGATCTGGGCGATGGGCTGAGGCCGCGATGACGATCTATGACCCCTATGGCGACCCGAACCGGGTCCCGACCACCGTGGACACCGGGCGACGGGACCGTTCGGCCCGGGGCCGGGCTGAGACGCACGCGCCTGCGACCCACGTCACGACCCAGGTGGGTCCCACAACCACCGAGAACACGTCCGACCCGTACGCCTCGCACGTCGGCGGGCAGATCCTGGACCGGAACCGCCAGGGCGAACCGGACTCACCACGAGCGATCGACGAGCCCTATCCCTATTACGGTCGCCCCCCGCACCGCTCGCCAGTGCTGACCGCTCTCGGCTCCTTCGTCTCCCTGAGCATCATCCCCCTCACCGTGATCCTGATGATGCTGATCTGGCTGAACCAGCAGTTGTGTGCCGACGGCCTGTCCACCATCGAATGCCCGGGCACCGAGGCCACCGGGAACGGACTGATGGCCACCGCCATCACCGGGGTCGCTGCGCTTGTGGTGGGCATGATCGGTGGCGGCCGGATCAAACGGACCCGGAACACCGCCGGGGTCGTGCTGGTGACACTGGCCGCGGGCGCGATGACGATCCTGATCGCCTGGCTGCGTCAGAACCTCGGCGTGCCGTTCCCCTTCTGAGAGGTCCGGGCTGGTTCAGCGGGCCGCCACCGGCGCCTGCTCGGAGAACTGCTCGCGTGCGGCCCGGCCAGCGGCGCTGATCGTGGCCTGGCCCAGCACCCGGGTGCCCCCATAGACCACCAGCGACTGGCCCGGGGCGATGCCACGCATCGGCTCGGCCAAGGTGACCCGGACGTCGTCGTCAGTTCGGACCACGGAGGCGGCGACCAACTGGCCGTGCGCACGCAACTGCACCTGCGCTCCGAACGCCTGGCCCACCGGTGACCCACTCGCGAACCACACCACGTCGTCCGCGACGATGTCGTGCACGCTGAGCAACTCACTGGCGCCCACGACGACCTTGTTCGCCGCCGGGTCCACCTCCAGCACGTACCGGGGCCTGCCGTCGGGCGCCGGGCGGTTCAGGCCCAGACCACGGCGTTGGCCCACGGTGTAGGCATAGGCACCGTCGTGCTCTCCGACCACCTGGCCGTCGGCGTCGACCACCTCACCGGGCCGCGAGCCCAGGCGATCGCGCAGGAAACCCTTGGTGTCGCCGTCGGCCACGAAACAGATGTCGTAGGAGTCCGGCTTCGCCGACACGCCCAGACCGCGGCGCTCCGCCTCCGCTCGCACCTCGTCCTTGGAGGCCACATCCCCCAGCGGGAACAGCGAACGGGCCAACCGCTCCGGGCCCATCACGCCCAGCACGTAGGACTGGTCCTTGGCCTCGTCCACCGCCCGATGCAACTCCAGATCGCCGCTGGTGCCCGTCACGATCCGGGCGTAGTGGCCGGTGGCCACGGCGTCGAACCCCAGCGCCATCCCGCGGTCGGCCAGCGCGGCGAACTTGATGTGCTCGTTGCAGCGCACGCACGGGTTCGGGGTGCGCCCCGCCTCGTACTCGGACAGAAAGTCGGCCACCACGGTGTCCTCGAACTCCTCCGACAGGTCCCACACGTAGTACGGGATGCCGAGCAGGTCGGCGGCGCGGCGGGCATCGGAGGCGTCCTCGATCGAACAACACCCGCGGGAGCCGGTGCGGTGCTGGGCCCGCGAGCGCGACAGCGCCATGTGCACCCCGACCACCTCGTGGCCGGCATCGACCGCGCGGGCGGCCGCTACCGCCGAGTCCACTCCGCCGGACAGTGCTGCCAGAACTCTCATCAGGCCACCTCCACCTGGTCACCACGTCTGGGGCTGTAGGCGGCCCGGGCCCGCCGGACCACCTCGGGCAACGCCTCCAGCACGGTCTGGATATCGGCCGGGGTGCTGGTGTGTCCCAGCGTCAGCCGAAGTCCGGAACGGGCTCCGGCCTCGTCCAGGCCCATCGCCTCCAGTACGTGCGAGGGCTGGTTCACCCCGGCCACGCACGCCGCCCCGGACGCGGCGGAGATCCCCGCCATGTCCAGACCGAACAGGACCGCCTCGGCATCGGTGCCCTCGATCGTCAGCAGCACGTGGGAGGCGAGCCGGTCCGGACCGGGCTCCGGCCCCCGCAGCACTGCGCCCGGCACGGTGTCACGAACCCCGCCGATCAGTACGGTCGCCAGCGCCGAGAGCCGGGCATGCTCGATCTCGCGCTCCTGCTCGGCCATCTCCATCGCACGCGCCAGGGCCACCGCCCCGGCCACCGGCACCGTGCCCGAGCGGACCGAACGTTCCTGTCCGCCACCGTGCAGCACCGGCGTCAACGGCACGGCACCTCGCGGCGCGCGAGCAGCGCCCCGATGCCGACCGGGGCCCCGAGCTTGTGTCCGGACAGGCTCAGCATGTCCAGGTCCGAAGCGGCGAAGTCCACGGGTACCCGGCCCACGGCCTGCACCGCATCGGAGTGCACCAGGATCCCGTGATCGCGCGCCAGGGCCGCGACCTCGCGGACCGGCTGGATCGTGCCGGTCTCGTTGTTCGCCCACATCAGCGAGACCAGCGCCACCCGCTCACCGTGGCCGGCCAACAGATCGGCCAGTTCCTCGATGCGCACGCGCCCCTGCTCGTCCACCGGCGCCAGGTGCAGCGGCGCACCGTGGGTGTCGGCGAGCGCCTGGGCGGTCTCCAGCACCGCGTGATGCTCGACGGCGGAGGTCACCACCTCCCGGCGCTGCGGTTGGGCGGCACTGACCCCGAGCCAGGTGCCCGTCACGGCCAGGTTGTCGGCCTCGGTGCCGCCGGAGGTGAAGATCACCTCGGTGGGGTGGGCTCCCCAGGAGGGCACCTACCTGCTCGCGGGCCTCCTCCAGCATCCGCCGGGTGCGCCGCCCGTCGGCGTGCAGGGAGGAGGGGTTGCCGACCACGGCGCAGGCCTCGGCGTAGGTCTGCGCCACCTCCGGGCGCACCGGGGTGGTGGCCGCGTGGTCCAGATAGATCGTCACAACGTTCGAGTGTACGAAGCCGGTCGCCCCGTTGCCCAGGGGCGGTGATCCAGCACACCCAGGAGCCGCACGGGGGCGGAGCGGTTAGTCTGTGCGGGGCAGGGCGTGGGAAGGGCGGAACGTGGGGCGTTGGTCGGACCGGCGCGCGGCCAAACGCGCGCGCAAGCAGTACCTGGCCGACTACTACGGTCAGGACGATGCCGGGCCCACCGGGCCTGCCAACCCCTACCGCAGCGCACTGCCACCGGAGTCCACCGCGGGCCGCACCAGCACGGCCGGCACCGGCCGTGGCTCCCGCCGCCGGGTCCGGCGCGCCCAGCGCAGGAAGCGCCCGCGCCATCAGGTCCCGGGGTGGGTGAACCAACCCGCCCGGCTCGATCCGGCCCTGGCCGGGCGGCTGGCACGGGAGCAACGCCGGACCGAGGCCGGTTGGCCCACCGCCCGGCACACCCGGTTCGGCGCCTCGGCACGGGCCGGTGGCGCCGCCGCCCCGGCCTCTACCACGCCCGCCGCATCCACCTCCGCCCCCTCCGGCCGTGACGGTGACCGATCCGGCCGCGGCCGCAACCGAGGTGGCCTCGCCCGGTCCGCAGCCACACCGTCTGGGTCCCGGCCCCGCCGGACGGGGCGATCCGGAGCGGTACCGAGGCGCCAGTGGATCCGCCCGGTCCTGGTTCTGGTCGCCGCGTGCGTGGTGATCCCTGTGGTGGCCGGGCTGCTCCTCGCTGCTCCCGGGGGCACCGACCTGTCCGAGCGCGTCGCGGCGGACTTCGAGGTGATCTGGGAGACGGAGGTGCCCGAGTTGGACCCGGACGGCGGCTACAGCTCGCTGGTGCCCGTGGACTCACCCGACCGGTATACCTCGGCCGGCACCGAGATCGTCACCACCGAGGACACATGGGTCGTGATGGTCGAGCAGGACACGTCCCGGGCGTTGCTGGGCCTGGATCCCCGGGACGGGTCGGTGCGGTGGCGCCAGGACCTCGACCGGTCCCACTGCAGCGCGCGCACCGGCCCGGACGGCACGGTGGTGTGCCTGTCCCAGGAGGCCCCCGGCGGTTCGGCCTGGACCGGGCACGTGCTCGACGCCGCCAGCGGCGACGAACTGACCTCCTGGCAGGCACCGCTCACCGGGGCGTGGGGGGTGCACCTGACCGATGCCGGCCTGCTGGTGCTGGCCGAGTCGGACGCCCGGACCTACGACCGCCTCACCCTGCTCGACGTGACCGACGGCACCGAGGCCTGGGCGGTCGACCTGCTCGACATCGACGACGCGGAGTCGATGTTCTACGAGCGCGAGGTCGATGACGTCGAGCACACCATCATGAGCACCCGGCAGTGGCAGGACGAGGGCGAGCACGCGACACTGTCCGCCTCGACCACGGCGTTGTTCGTCGACACCGGCACCGGAGATGTCACACCCCGGCACTGCTATCCGATCCTCCTCACCGAGGACGCCCTGGGGTGCGACTCCTACCGGCACATGGTGTTGTACCACCTCGACGGTACCGAGCGTTGGTCCTCGGCGCGGGTAGACCTGGCCCAACCGGCGTACCGGGGCGAGCACGTGCTGGTCAACATCGCCGGTGAGTCGCTGCACCACACCGACTGGGACAGCGGCTATGTGGGAGCGTCGGTGCAGCGGGTCGAGCGTGGTTCGATCGCCACCGGCACACAGGCCGACCCCTTCCTGATGAGTGACCACGAGTTGCTCAGCCTGGCCCCCGACGGTTCCCAGGTGCGCTGGAGCGAGGAGATCCACGGGATGAACTCGATCACCACGGTGCTGGTGACCGATGAGGTGGCCATCGTCAACGCCTTCAGCGCGATGGGCCTGGACCTGACCGCCGGGGAGCGGTTGTGGACGCGCTACGGCCGCGGCAACCTGCAACTGGCGGGTGACGCGCTCATCGCCACCAACAGCAGTTCTGTGGCCCTGCTGGAGATCCCCTGACCTACGATCGGACCATGCCCGCCCGCCTCCACCTCGCCCCGGCTCGGCATCACGTCGGTGAGTCGGGGCGCGCTGTGAGGAGACATCCATGATCGAGCGCGAGATCACCGAACGCGTCGCGTTGTGCCACCCCGATGGCCGGTTGAACCCCGAAGCCGTCGGTTGGACCCGTAAGCCCCAGCACGACACCTCCGGAATCGGGCGTGGCCGCTACGCCCGGGCCCGGAACAAGCGCTGGGAGTACTGGAACGTCACCACGCCCACGCACATCCTGGCGCTGACCATCTCCGACATCTCCTACGCCGGCGTCCACGAGGTGTGGGTGTTCGACCGGGCAACCGGCGAAGCGATCGGGGCCAACGCGATCGCCCCGTTCGCGGTGAACACGACGCTGCCGGGCACGCTCGGCCAGGGCCCGGCGCGCGCCCACGCCGCAGACCTGGCCATCGCGATCGATGAGGTCGAGGGTGGCACCCGGCTGCGGGCGATCACCTCCCGGGTGCGCTTCGATGTGCTCGCCTCCCGGCCGCCCGGCCATGAGGCGATGGGCGTGGTGGTGCCCTGGAGCGAGCGGTTGTTCCAGTACACCGTCAAGGACGTGGCCCGTCCCGCCGCCGGGCGGCTTTGGGTCGACGGCGTGCGCCAGGAGGTACCGGAGGGCTCCTCCTGGGCGGTGCTCGACCACGGCCGGGGCCGATGGCCCTACCGGATGCGGTGGAACTGGGGCGCGGCCTCCGGCATCGTCGACGGCAGGCGGATCGGGGTGCAGATCGGCGCCAAGTGGACCGAGGGGACCGGTTCGACCGAGAACGCGCTGGTGGTCGAGGGCGTCGTGCACAAGATCAGCGAGGAACTCACCTGGACCTACCACCCGGGCAACTGGCTGGCGCCGTGGCGGATGCGGGGTGAGCGTGCCGACCTGACGTTCACGCCCTTCTACGACAAGAGTTCGCGCACCTGCCTGGGCGTGGTCGCCACCGAAGGTCATCAGTGCTTCGGTCACTACACCGGCTGGATGAGCGAGTCCACCGGAGCCCGGGTGAGCGTGGACGGCCTGACCGGCTGGGCCGAGGACGTGGCTCAGCGGTGGTGAGTGCGCGCATGACCGATGCCCGGATCACGGAGGTGGTCGACGCCGGCACCGTGACCTCCCTGGCCGCCCGGCGCGAACGCCTCGGCGCCCACCTGGTCCCGGGCGGGCTGGACGTGGTGGTGCACGCCCCGCACGCCACGCAGGTTCAGGTGTGCCTGCTCGACGTCGCTGCCGGGGGCCTGCGGGAGCGCCGCTACTGGCTGGTCCCGGGTACCCACGGGCGCTGGTCCGGGCACGTGCCCGGGGTGGTCGCCGGGCAACGGTACGGACTGCGGGTACACGGGCCCTGGGATATCGCCCACGGGTACCGGCACAACCCGAGCAAGTTGCTGCTGGATCCCTATGCCCGTGCGGTCACCGGCGAGGTGGACCTGGTTCCGCAGATCTACGGCGGCGTAGTCGATGAGCACCTGGAACCGGTGTCCGACGAGCCCGACGGGCGTGACTCGGCTCCCTACGTACCGCACGGGGTCGTGGTCGCAGAACCCGGGGTCGTGGAGCACCGGCCCCGCCTGTGGTGGTCCGAGACGGTCATCTACGAGGCTCACGTCAAGGGCCTGACGATGCAGCTGCCCGGGGTGCCGGAGGAGCTTCGGGGCACCTACGCCGGGCTGGCGCATCCGGCCACCATCGCCCACCTGCGGGGACTGGGCATCACCGCGGTGGAGTTGCTGCCCATCTTCGCCAAGGCCACCGAACCGGCCCTGAGACGCCGCGGCGCGGTGAACTACTGGGGCTACAACACCCTGGCGTTCTTCGCCCCCGAGCCCTCCTACGCCACCGCCGCAGCCCGCGCCGCCGGCCCTGCGGCGGTGATCGAGGAGGTCCGCGCGATGGTCGAGTCCCTGCATGAGGCGGGACTGGAGGTACTCCTGGACGTGGTGTACAACCACACCGCCGAAGGTGGCGTGGACGGGCCGATGCTGTCCTGGCGGGGGCTGGACAACGCCGGATACTACCTGCACACCACCAGCACCCACGGCCGGTACCTGGACGTCACCGGAACCGGGAACTCGGTGGACTTCCGCTCCCAGCACGCGGTGGCCATGGCGATCGACTCGATGCGGTACTGGGTCGAGCGGATCGGGGTGGACGGGTTCCGGCTGGACCTGGCGGTCACGCTGGGTCGCAACGGCACCGAGTTCGACCCCCGGCACCCGGTGCTGGTGGCGATGGCGATCGATCCGGTGCTGGCCGGGGTGAAGCAGATCGCCGAGCCGTGGGACGTGGGGCCGCACGGGTGGCGCACCGGTCAGTTCGCGGCCCCGATGGCGGAGTGGAACGATCGGTTCCGCGATGTCACGCGGTCCTTCTGGCTCTCCGATGTCGCATCGATGCGCTCGGGCGGGCAGGGGCAGGACCTGCGTGACCTGGCCACCCGGCTGGCCGGGTCGGCCGACCTGTTCGCCCACACGGGCATCCCGGGCGGACGCGGGCCGACGTCGTCGGTGAACTACGTGACCGCGCACGACGGGTTCACCCTGGCGGACCTGACCTCCTACGACGTCAAGCACAACTGGGGCAACGGGGAGGACAACCGGGACGGCTCCGACCACAACCACTCCTACAACCACGGTGCGGAGGGACCCACCGAGGATGCGGAGATCCAGACCGCCCGGCGCCGGTCGATCCGGGCACTGCTGGGCACGCTGTTGGTCTCGGCGGGCACCCCGATGCTCACCGCGGGTGATGAGATCGGCCGCACCCAGAACGGCAACAACAACGCCTACGCCCGCGACGACGCCTCGGTGTGGGTGGACTGGAACACCGAGCCCTGGCAGCGGGATCTGTTGGCCACCACCACGCACCTGCTCGCCCTGCGCCGCGAGCACCTGGCCCTGCGCACCGACCGGTACATGACCTTCACCTCCGGTGCCCACGACTGGAGCGCACTGGTGGCCTGGTTCGATCGCAACGGCTCGGCGATGGAACTGGACGTCTGGCACGACGCCGACCACCGCATCCTGCAGATGCTGCGGCATCCGCCCGAACCGGGTGCTGCCCAGGCACTGGTGCTCTTCAACGGCACCCTGGCCGAGGCCGACGTCCCGCTGGCCGGCCAGCACGACGTCACCCTGGTCTGGGATTCGGTGTGGGAGCGGCCCGGCCCGGCCGGACCGGTGCGCACCCCGGGTACAGCGGTGCGGATCGCGCCGCTGAGCATGCAGATCTACCTGAGCGGGCCGCTGCCCTGAGTAGCCGCCGATCGGTGCCCGCCCGGCGAGTAGGCTGGACGCCGTGAGTTCTGACACCAAGATCGACGGTACCGACGGTCCCCACCTGGACAGCGCCGAGGCGCTGGACCGGTCGCTGAGCGCCGCGCAGGCCCGCAGCGACCAGATCGAGCAGCAACTGGCCACCGACCCGAGCAACTTCCGCATGCTGACCGGGGACCGGCCCACCGGGCGGCTGCACCTGGGACACTACCTGGGCACCCTGGTCAACCGCGTGCGCCTGCAGGATCTCGGCCTGGAGACGATGGTGCTGGTGGCCGACTACCAGGTCATCACCGACCGGGACGAGACCGGCCGGCTGGCCGATGTGGTGCTGGAACTGCTCACCGACTACCTGGCCGTGGGCATCGACCCGGCCAAGTCCACGATCTTCGCCCACTCGGCGGTGCCGGCCCTGAACCAGCTGATGCTGCCGTTCCTGTCCCTGGTCACCGACGCCGAACTACGCCGCAACCCCACGGTCAAGGCGGAGTTCGAGGCCTCCGGAGGACGCCCGATGAGCGGTCTGCTGCTCACCTACCCGGTGCATCAGGCCGCCGACATCCTGTTCTGCAAGGCCAACCTGGTGCCGGTGGGCAAGGACCAACTGCCGCACCTGGAGATGTCCCGGGTGATCGCCCGCCGGTTCAACGAGCGCTACGGCGGCGGACGGCAGGTCTTCGGCGCCCCGGAGGCGCTGCTGTCACCCGTGGTGAACCTGCTGGGCACCGACGGGGTGCACAAGATGTCCAAGTCCAAGCACAACACCATCGACCTGGCGATGACCGAGGACGAGACGGCCCGGGCGCTCAAGCGCGCCGTCACCGACTCCGACCGGAACATCACTTATGACCCGCAGGACCGCCCGGCGGTGGCGAATCTGCTGTCCATGGCTGCGCTGTGCTCCGGGGCGGACCCTCGCGACCTGGCCACCCAGATCGGCGACGGCGGCGGTGGTGCGCTCAAGGCGCTGGTCACCGAGGCGGTCAACGAGCGCCTGCGGCCGGTACGTGCCCGTCGCGCCGAACTGGCCGCCGATCCCGGTTACCTGCTGAGGGTGCTGCGCGAGGGCAATGCCAAGGCCAACGAGATCGCCGACGCCACCCTCTCCGAGGTGCGCGAGGCGATGGAGATGGTCTACTGACCGGGCGCGGTTGCTGCGCCGGTGCCAGCGGTCAGCGCACCTTCAGCCGCGCGGTGAACGTGGCCCCGAAAGCCTGATCTGTTCGCGCGGTGATCCGGGTTCCGCCAGGGGCGGGTTCGACGTGCACGCCCTCATCGGCCTCGATCACCTCGGGAGCCCGCCCACCGCGCAACGTCAACGGGATCTGCGACCGGCCCATCGTCGGATCGGAGACGGCAATGTCGACCTCACCCCCCTGCTCACGCATCAGCACGCATGCCGGCCCCTCCACGCTGAGCAACCGGGCCCTGTGGGTGCCGGCGGAGAAACTGTTCATCGCGGTGATGCCCGAGGCGGGGTGGCGCACGGTCTGGGCGCGCTCGTCATTGGCCAGCACGTGCACGCCCCCATCGCGGTAGGCATCGGCCACCGCTGCGTCCCCACCGGGAACGATGACATAGGCCAGCTGCGGACGTTCATGGCTGACCGAGACCGTGAAGACCTGCCGGCTCACCACGGTGTCGGGGTTGCCGGCACGCACCGAGCGCAGGCTCTGCTCCACCTGCTCGTTACGGACCTCCACCGGGTCGCCGTCCAGGAGCGCATAGGCCACTGCGACCCCCGTGCTCTGGTTCGCCCACCGCAACCAGGCCAGATCGGCACGGTCCTGCCCCGTCCACGGACGGCCGCCAGGGTTCGCGCCGGTGATCTCGACCTGGTCCTGGGGGCCGGCCACCCGGGCATCCAGGGTGGTCGTCACCGGCCCGCGCTCGGCGGGGTCGGTGATGCCGGCCGCCAGCACCACCACGGCGTCGTCGAATCCGAACCAGGACTTCACCCCGCGCACCCCCGCGTAGGCGACGAAGTCCTCCGGCAGCAGCCCGGCCTGCTTGTCCCGGTAGGCCACGTCGTCGGACAACACGAGCGCCGCACTTCCGAACCCGTCCAGGGTGACGCCTCCGGAGTGGTCGGTGGTGCCCACCGGGAAGTAGACGTAGGTGTTCTGGGACTCCGAGGAGGAGGTGAACTCCAGCGGGTGGGAGGGGTTCTCGTACCAGAACTGTCCGTACAGCTCCGGGATGGTGGCGCGCTCCTCATCGGGTGCGCTGACGCCGGGCAACCGGTAGGGAGAGACGGTGGCCAGGAACCGGGCGCCGTAGGCTTCCTCCTGGTCCTGCCCGGCCAGGTACAGGTGGAAGGCGCCGTCACCGGAGAACCAGGGCATCAGGTTCTCCCCGTTCATGTACTCGTACTTGCTGATCCGCTCCGAACTGCGCGAGACCGTGAACGCGAACCCCGGCCGGCGGTGGACCATCCGTTCCATCGCGTTGTAGGCCACGCTCGACGCCTCCGGGTTCAGATCGGACGCCCGGACGTCGTCGTCGGCCATGATCTGCGCGTGCCGGACCACCGAGACCGGGGAGACCCAGGAGGTGGTGTCCGGCGGATTGGCCGCCGCGGTGGCCAGGTGCTTGACGTAACCGGCCAGCCGTTCTGCGCGCTCGGGTGAGCTGCGGTCGATCAGGTCCACCACCGCCTCGGCGACCGACCCCACGTCGGCATAGCCGGAGTTCGTCCGCGAGACGGCCCGGCCCTTGACGGCCTCCATCATCCAGCCCTCGAAGATCAGCGGGGCGAACCCGTCGGCGACCCAGTCGAAGACCACATCGGCCAGGTCGGTGGAATCCGAGCCGGCATCGGCCCCGTCCAAGATCTTGATGGTCTGCATCACCCGGGTCAGCAGGATGCGGCCGTAGGAGCCGGTGTAGGCCACTGTGTGGTGCTGGATGAAGGAGCCGTCGGCGTAGTAACCGTCGGTCACCCCGTGCTGCAGGTCGTAGGGATCGATGGTGGCATAGGCGGTGGCCTGGTCCGAGACGGCCTTGGAGATCCGCCCGGAATCGCCGGTGAGCGCGCCCTGCAGGATCCGGTTGGTGGTGATGTCGGCGAGGTTGGCACCGGTGTGGAAGCGTGAGTCCAGATCCACATCGCCGTCGGAGCCGTTGCGCAGGTAGTCATCCATGACCGCGACGTAGTCGCCCACCCGCTCCGGATCGGCCTCCTCGGCCAGCAGCACCAGCGTGCGGGTCAGGTGCGTGGGGATCCCGATCTCCCAGGCGTACCAGTTGCCGTAATAGCCGGAACCGGTGTCGGCGAGGAAGTCGGTGTGCACCCGGTGCACTTCGGTGAGCACGCGCTGACGTACCTCGACGTCCCCGACCAGATCCGACTCCACACCGGGCGTACAGGTAGCCAGGGCGATCTGGTACAACCGCTGCAACGTGGTGGACAGGTTGGCCTCGTTCTCACCGAGCGGCACGCCGGCGAAGACCTCATCCGGCCCGGCCGCCTCGAGTTGCCTCAGCCGGGTCCGGGCAGTGTCGTGGATGCGCTGCAACGACGCGGCGGCCGCCGGGTGGGCGTTCACCTCACCGGTGCCGGCGACCATCGCCACGGTGTTGTCCAGGATTCTCTCGTGATCGGTCACCGCGTCGGCCCTGGCCTGCAACCGGGGCCTCAGGGCAGCGACGGCCAGGCCCGCTGGAGCCAGGGCGAGCAGGTGACGGCGGGACATATGCACCATGGGTGAGCCTTTCGTGTTCGTCCTCGAACGCACCCGCCACCCAACCAGAAGGCACCGAAATTGGCAATGCCTTACTGCTTCAATGCTGGAAGGGTAACCCGCCTACCGAACCGGCCGCCCGGGTCGCACCCGCTACGATGCCGCGGCCACCAGTCCCAGTTCGGTGTCCCCCACCAGCAACTCGTGCGACGGCACGACGCGCACGGTGTAGCCGAACGATCCGGACTGATCCATGGTGAAGGTACGGGAGAACCGGTGCCGGCCCTGCTCGTATGCCTCCGCGTGGTGCAGGTCCGCCGTCGAGAAGTCCACGAGTTCGTCGTTGTCGAAGACGCTGCCGTACACGACCTGCACGCGCACATCCGCCGGGTCCAGTTCGCCGAGCGAGACGAACGCGTTCGCGGTGATCCGCTGGCCCACCTGGGCGGACTCCCCCGCCCCCTCGGACTCCACATGGTCCACCCGCACGCCGTCCCAGGCCGCGCGCAGCCGCTGCTTCCACTGCGCGAAGGCGACCGCGCCGGAGTGCCCCGGGCCGTCCATCGCCCGGGCCGCCGCCGCGGTGGGGGTGTACAGGTCGGTCACGTACTCGCGCAGCATCCGGGTGGCCTGCACCTTCGGGCCCAGCGTGGCCAGGGTGTGGCGGACCATCTCCAGCCACCGCTCGGGCACCCCGTCGGTCCGGTCGTAGAACCGGGGCACCACGGTGTTCTCCAGCAGGTCGTACAACGCCGCGGCCTCGAGATCATCGCGCCGGTCGGGGTCCTCGACGCCGTCCGCGGTCGGGATCGCCCAGCCATTGCGCCCGTCGTACATCTCGTCCCACCACCCGTCCAGGATGGACAGGTTCAAGGACCCGTTCAGGGCCGCCTTCATCCCCGAGGTCCCACACGCCTCCAGCGGGCGCAGCGGGTTGTTCAGCCACACGTCGGTGCCCGGGTAGAGGGCCTGGGCCATCTCGATGTCGTAGTTGGGCAGGAACACGATCCGGTGGCGGACCTCGGCGCTGTCGGCGAACTGCACCAGACGCTGGATCAGGCTGACGCCCTGCTCATCGGCCGGGTGGGACTTTCCGGCCACCACGATCTGCACCGGGCGTTCGGGGTCGGTCAGCAGCGCCTTGAGCCGGTCGGTGTCGCGCAACATCAGCGTGAGCCGCTTATACGTGGGCACCCGCCGCGCGAACCCGATGGTCAGCACGTCCGGGTCCAGCACGCCCTCTACCCATCCCAACTCGGCCGGAGATGCCCCGCGCCCCCGCCACGAGGCGTGCACCCGTTGGCGCGCATCGGCGACCAGGCGTTCACGCAGCCGGCGGCGCAACTGCCACAGGGTCGCGTTGTCCATCTGCTCGCTCAACCAGCCTGACCGTCGGCGATCTGCTCGGGTGTGAAGTACTCCGCCTGCGCCGCGGTGAACAGCGGATCGGTCCAGGTGGGGCCGTGCACCCCGTTGGTCACCGAGGTGATCGGCACCTCGCTGGTGTGGAAACCCGGCCACAACGCGGAGAACATCCCCCGCGAGACGCTGCCGTGCAACCGGGCCACGCCGTTGGCGTACTTCGCCATCCGCAGGCCCATCACCGCCATGTTGAACACGGTCGGGTCACCCTCGTGGTAGGTCTCCCGCCCCAGGGCCAGCACATCCTCGACGTCGACACCCTCGATGGCGTTGCCGTCGCCGAAGTAGGTGGCGATCAGGTCGGCGCCGAACCGGTCGATCCCGGCCGGGACCGGGGTGTGCGTGGTGAACAGGGTGCCGGCCCGCACCGCCTCCACCGCCGCGTCCCAGGGCAGGTTCTCACTGGCCACGAGTTCCCGCACGCGCTCCACGCCCAGGAACCCGGCGTGCCCCTCGTTGCAGTGGTACACCTCCGGGGTCGGGGCGCCGGAGAGCCTGGTGTAGGCACGCACCGCCTTCACCCCGCCCATGCCCAGCAGCAGTTCCTGCTGCAGCCGGTGCTCGCTGGTGCCTCCGTAGAGCCGGTCGGTGACGCCGCGGGCAGCCTCGTCGTTGTCGGGAACCTGGGAATCCAGCAGCAGCAACGGCACGCGGCCCACGTCGGCCCGCCACACCTGTGCGTGCAGCGTGCGCCCACCCGGCAGCGGCAGGCTGATGCGCACCGGGGCGCCGTCACCCTCGCGCAGCAGCGTCAGCGGCAGGTTGTCCGGATCCAGCAGCGGGTAGGTCTCGTGCTGCCAACCGTCTCGAGTCAGCGACTGGCGGAAGTAGCCGGAGTCGTACAGCAGCCCGACGCCGATGATCGGCACACCCAGGTCGGAGGCACTCTTGAGGTGGTCACCTGCGAGAATCCCCAGGCCACCGGAGTACTGCGGCAGAGCCGCGGTGATGCCGAACTCGGCGGAGAAGTAGGCCACTGCCGCGGGCAGCGCGTCCTCACCGGCCTCCGCTCGGCGCGCAGCCTCGCTCTGGTACCAGCGAGGCTCGTCGAGGTAGTCGTGCAGTTCCTGGACCTGCTGCCGGACGCGGACCACGAAGGCCTCATCCGCGGCGAGGTCGGCCAGGCGTTCGGTGGGGGTACCCGCGAGCAGACGCACCGGTTCCCCCCGCACCTCCCGCCACCGCTGCGAGTCGATGCTCTCGAACAGCGCGCGGGTCGGCTCATGCCAGGACCAGCGCAGGTTGCGGGCCAGATCGTCCAGACCCGCGATCGGCTCGGGCAACACGTTGCGGACGGTGAATCGGCGAATGGCTCTCACGCTCGCGAGCATAAGTCACGACCAGCACGTCGCACGAATACCGGCGCTGTGGGCTGCACCGCATCCGCCGCACCGCTCACCCCAGCAGCCACGCCACCCAGACCACCGCCGGCGCCACCACCAGCCCGCCACCCGCGCCCGTCCGTGCCACGGACCAATCGACACCGATCGGCACCTATCGGTCCACTCGACCTGCCACACACCGGCCCTTCTGGGTAGGTTCGGACTGTGACGTACCCGCAGCCAGTGCCCCAGAGCCCGATCGGGCGGATCCCCGTCCTCGACGTGACCCCCAGCGCCCAGGGCGGACGCTGGCCCACGAAGGCGGTCGTCGGCGAAGCGGTGCCGATCCGGGCCACCGTGTTCCGGGAGGGTCATGACGCGGTCGCGGCCACCGCGGTGCTGATCGCGCCCGATGGCACCGAGCACACCCGCACCCCGATGGTCGACGTCTCTCCCGGCAACGACCTGTTCGAAGCCACCGTGGTGCCCACCAGCACCGGCATCTGGACCTTCCGGGTGGAAGGCTGGTCCGACCCCTACGGGACCTGGCACCACGACGCCACGATCAAGGTGCACGCCGGGGTCGACACCGAACTGATGCTCGAGGAGGGTGCCCGCGTCCTGGAGCGCGCACTGGCCGAGGTCCCCGCAGGGCCGAGCCCCACCGACACCTGCTCTCCGATGCCGTCACCGCGCTGCGCGACACCTCCCGTCCCGCCTCCGTGCGCCTGGCCGCGGGCACCGCGCCCGAAGTGGTGGACCTGCTCAGCGCCGCCCCGCTACGGGACTATGTGTCGCCGTCGGCCACCTACACCCTGGTGGTGGACCGGCCGCTGGCGCTGGCCGGAGCCTGGTACGAGCTCTTCCCGCGCTCCGAGGGTGCCCGCCGGGACCCCGACACCGGGCACTGGGTCACGGGCACCCTGCGCACCGCGGCGGAACGGCTGCCGGCGATCGCGCAGATGGGTTTCGACGTGGTCTACCTGACCCCGATCCACCCGATCGGGACCACGAATCGCAAGGGTCGCAACAACACCCTGAACGCCCGGCCCGAGGACCCCGGCTCGCCGTACGCGATCGGGTCGCCCGACGGCGGCCATGACGCGATCCACCCCGACCTGGGTGATTTCGATGACTTCGACGCCTTCGTCGCCCGCGCCCGGGATCTGGGCATGGAGGTCGCCCTGGATGTCGCTCTGCAGGCCTCCCCGGACCATCCCTGGGTCACCGAGCGCCCCGAGTGGTTCACCACCCGCGCCGACGGCTCGATCGCCTACGCGGAGAACCCGCCGAAGAAGTACCAGGACATCTACCCGCTGAACTTCGACAACGACTACCCCGGGATCTACGCCGCGGTACGGGGCGTGCTGCAGACGTGGATCGATCACGGTGTCACGGCGTTCCGGGTGGACAACCCGCACACCAAACCGGTCCGGTTCTGGGAGGAGATCCTCGCCGACGTCCGCGCGGACCACCCCGACGTCATCTTCCTCTCCGAGGCGTTCACCAAGCCGGCGATGATGCACGCCCTGGGCATGGTGGGGTTCCACCAGTCCTACACCTACTTCACCTGGCGCCACTCCAAGGCAGAACTCGCCGCGTACTTCACCGAGGTGGCGCACGAGTCCGCGCACCTGATGCGGCCCAGTTTCTGGCCCACCACCCATGACATCCTCACCCCCTACATGCAGCAGGGCGGGCAGGCGGCGTTCGCGATCCGGGCGGTGCTGGCCGCCACCGGCTCCCCCACCTGGGGCGTCTACTCCGGCTACGAACTGGTGGAGCACATAGCCCGTCCCGGCGCGCAGGAGCAGATCGACAACGAGAAGTACGAGTTCAAACCCAGGGACTGGGAGGCCGCGCGGACCGAGTACGGCATCACCGACCTGATCACCCGGCTGAACCAGATCCGTCGTCGTCATCCGGCGTTGCAACAACTACGCAACCTGACCGTGCACCCCACCACCGACGACGCCACCTTCTGCTTCTCCAAACGCCTGCGCGCCGAACACGCCCCGGACGGGCGCGAGGACGTGGTGATCGTGGTGGTCAACACCGACCCCTACTCATCCCGCAGCGCCCACCTGGACCTGGACATGCAGGCTCTGGGCCTGGCCGCCGATGCCACCTTCACCGCCCACGACGAGCTCACCGGCGAGAGCTACCCGTGGAACGCGCGCCCGTGGGTGCACCTGGACCCGTTCGGACGGTGCGCCCACGTCCTGGAGGTGCAGACCGGATGAAGCGCCCGGCCCGCACCTTCGCCCTGCCCGGACCGGACCCCGGGGGGTCGGGCCTGAGCGAGGACCCGCACTGGTACACCACCGCGGTGTTCTACGAGGTGCTGCTGCGCGCCTTCTCCGACTCCGACGGGTCCGGGGCCGGTGACTTGCGCGGGTTGATCGACAACCTGGACTACCTGGCCTGGTTGGGCATCGACTGCCTGTGGCTGCCCCCGTTCTACCCCTCGCCGCTGCGCGACGGGGGTTACGACGTGGCCGACTACACCGCGGTGGCCTCCGAGTACGGCACCATCGATGACTTCACCGAGCTGATGCAGGCCGCCCACTCCCGTGGCATCCGGGTGATCATCGACCTGGTGATGAACCACACATCCGACGCCCACCCGTGGTTCCAGTCCTCCCGCTCCAACCCCGAGGGACCCTACGGGGACTTCTACGTCTGGCGTGACGATGACACCGAGTACTCCGATGCACGGATCATCTTCGTGGACACCGAGACCTCGAACTGGACCTTCGATCCGGTGCGCCGACAGTACTTCTGGCACCGGTTCTTCTCCCACCAGCCGGACCTGAACTTCGAGAATCCGCGGGTTCTCGAGGCCATGATGGACGTGGTCCGGTTCTGGTTGCGCAAGGGCGTGGACGGGTTCCGCCTGGACGCGGTGCCCTACCTGTTCGAGGAGGAGGGCACCAACAGCGAGAACCTGCCCGCCACCCACGAGTTCCTGGCCGACGTCCGGGCGATGGTCGATGCGGAGTTCCCCGGCCGGTTGATGCTGGCCGAGGCGAACCAGTGGCCCCGGGACGTGGTGGCCTACTTCGGCACCCCGGAGCGGCCGGAGTGCCACATGTGCTTCCACTTCCCGGTGATGCCGCGGATCTACTACGCGCTGCGGGAGCAGAGCGCCGGAGCGATCGCGGAGATCCTGGCCGATACCCCGGACATTCCCGCCGGGGCCCAGTGGGGCACGTTCCTGCGCAACCACGACGAGTTGACCCTGGAGATGGTCTCCACCGAGGAACGTGCGGCGATGTACGGCTGGTACGCCGAGGACCCGCGGATGCGCGCGAACGTGGGGATCCGCCGCCGGCTGGCGCCGTTGCTGGAGAACTCCCGCGCCGAGATCGAACTCGCCAACGCTCTGCTGTTGTCCCTGCCCGGCTCGCCGTGCCTGTACTACGGCGATGAGATCGGGATGGGCGACAACATCTGGTTGCCGGACCGGGACTCGGTGCGCACCCCGATGCAGTGGAACCCGGACCGGAACGCCGGGTTCTCCACCGCCGACCCGGGTAAGCTCTACCTGCCCACGGTGCAGTCGCTGACCAACCACTTCTCCTCGGCGAACGTGGAAGCGCAACTGGCGATCCCGACCTCGCTGTTGCACTGGGTGCGAGGCATCCTGCAGGTGCGCCGGGCCCACCCGGTGTTCGGCAACGGGGACTACATCCCGCTCACCTGCGACAACCACGCAGTGCTGGCGTTCCTGCGGCGCAATGACAACGAGACCGTCCTGTGCGTGATGAACCTGGCCAACACACCGCGCTCGGCCACGGTGGAACTGCCCGGTCTGGGTGGGGCGGGCCTGCAGGACGTCTTCGGCGGGACCGCGTTCCCGCCGGTGGCCGTGGCCGGTTCGCCGGGCCAATCCGCCGACGACGGCGAGACCGCCGACCGCGACGAGGTCGCGATGGGTGGGGCTGCCGTGGGCGGACCTGCGGTGGGTCCCGGCAGTGCCGACGACGGCGACCGCGCCCCGAGCAGCGAACGCGCCACTGCGGACGCGCGCAGCCAGGGCGCCACGGGCGTGGGCGGCGTGGGCGTGCATGGTGAAGGCGTGCCTGGTGAGGGCGTGGCAAGTGGGGCCGCCGATGCAGCCGCGCACGCCGACGACACCGGCGTGGCACCACACCCCGGACTATGCCCGGCACGACGGGGATACTCAGCCGGCACCCCCGGTGACTCACGCCCCCATCACCCCCACGCCGTCGGGCCCCGACGGCGTGGCCACATTCACGTTGGGTAGCCGGGACTTCTTCTGGCTGCAGGTTCGGGAGCGCCCGTGAGCACCGACCAGGACCCGCCGAAGGCACCTCCCGCCCTGAGCCCGGCCTTCGGGGACTTCCTGCCCGAGTGGTTGATGCGCCAGCGCTGGTACGCCGGCAAGGGACACACACCGGTGCTCTCCCGTGTGGGCGGACTGCGGTGGCAGGACCCCGAGGGCGAGGTGGGGATCGACACCCATTTGATCCTGGACTCCGCCGGGGACGAACCGGTGCTGTACCACGTGCCGCTCACCTACCGCGGGGAACCACTGCCGGAGCGGGTGGCCGGTCGGCGGGCGCTGGTGGCCACCGTCGAGCACTCCGAACTGGGGAAGCGCTGGATCTACGACGCCTGTTATGACCCGGTGTACGTGCAGGTGCTACTCGACTCCCTCACCGGTGCCGGCGCGTTACCGGATCTGCAGATCCGCACCGAGCCGGCACCGCCGGACTCGCAGCGCTCCGATCCGCCTCCGGTGCGGTCCGAGCCGGCGCCCGACGCCGCACGCGTCACGGTGCGCTCCTCCCGCGTGCTGCGCGGGGAGCAGTCCAATACCTCGATCGTGGTGAACGCCGAGGACGGGACCGGTCCCGGCGGGGATCAGGCGCGCGCTGCCGGGGATCCGGTGCGCGCTCCGGTGCATGCGGCCGGTGCTGCCGAGCACGCTGACCCCGAGCACCCCGAGCACCCCGAGCACCCCGAGCACCCCGAGCAGGTGATCATCAAAGTGTTCCGCGTGCTGCGGCCCGGCGCCAACCCCGAGGTCCAGGTGCAGTCGGCGCTGGCGGCCGGCGGCAGCAGGCTGGTCCCGGCTCCGGTCGGGGCGCTCTGGGCCTCCTGGCTCCCGGAATCCGGTGGGCACCTGGCCTTCGCAAGTGAATTCCTTCCCGGCGGGAGCGATGGTTGGACGCTGGCGCTGCAGTCCGCCGCCGGCACCGGCACTACTAGCACCGGCACCGGCACTAGCACTCGTGACTTCACCGCCGAGGCCTTCGCCCTGGGCGAGGTAACCGCCCACCTGCACCAGCAGCTGCGCTCGGTGTTCGGGTCCGCTGGGCCGGCGGAATACGCCCAGGACGGCGATGGGGCGGATGCTGATCAGATCGAACTTGCTGATCAGGCCGAACAAGCCCGCGCCCATCTGATCGTCGACGTGCGCTCCCGCTTCGCCACCGCCGCGGCCGAAGTCCCCGACATCGCCGGGTACGCCGGCGCGCTCGAGCAGATGATCGCCGACGCCCTCGCCGAACCCGACTGGCCACCGGTGCAGCGCGTGCACGGCGACTATCACCTGGGCCAGCTGCTGCACACTCCCGACCGTGGCTGGGTGGTGCTGGACTTCGAGGGCGAACCGTTGCGCCCGATCGCCGAACGCACCGCTCCGTCCTTCGCACTGCGTGACGTAGCCGGGATGCTCCGCTCGTTCGACTACGCCGCCGGCTCGGTAGCCGCTGGCGCCCCGCCGCCCGGCGAGGCCCCGCCCACGGCCGGACTCCCGCCGTCGGGCATCCCATCGCCGTCGACCCTCCGGTCGGACTGGGCGCGCGGCACCCGGGCGGCGTTCCTGGACGGCTATGCCCGCACCGCCGGCGCCGAAGCGATGAACCATCCGGCGCTGCTGCGTCTGCTCGAGATCGACAAGGCCTGCTACGAGGCCACCTACGAAGCCCGCAACCGTCCCGACTGGGTGCACATCCCCGTGTCCGCCATCCGGTCTCTCTTCGAGGAGCACACCGTGACAACCCCGGATCCGCACACCCCGCCCGCCTCGTCCCCATCCACAGAACCTGAGCCGCCGGCGGCCGATCCGGCAGCCCTCGCCCCCGCCGCCCCGGCTCCGGCCGAGTCCGACCAACCGACCCCGCAGTCACGCCGATCCGCGTGGACGCCGCCACCCTGGCCGCCGTCGCCCGTGGTGAGCACCACTCCCCCCACGACGTGCTCGGCGCCCACGTCGCCGATGAGGTGGTCACCTTCCGCAGCCTGCGCCGGTTCGCCGAGCAGGTCCGGATCGTCACCGACACCCAGTACCTCGAGGCCAGCCACGAACAGGACGGCATCTGGGTGGCCACCATGCCCGGTGCCCACGTTCCCGACTACCGGGTGGAGGTCACCTACGACCGGAGGGCCTCCGTCGTCGATGATCCCTACCGGTTCTGGCCCACCCTCGGGGAGGTGGACCTGCACCTCATCGGTGAGGGACGCCACGAGCGGCTCTGGCAGGTGCTGGGTGCACACGTGCGCACCTTCCCCTCCGAGCTCGGGACGGTCCGTGGAACCTCGTTCGCGGTCTGGGCGCCGAACGCACAGACCGTGCGCGTGGTGGGCGACTTCAACAACTGGGACGGGACCGCCCACGCGATGCGCGTCCTGGGCGGCACCGGGGTCTGGGAGTTGTTCATCCCCGGCGTCGGGGTCAACAACACCTACAAGTTCGAGATCCGCGGGTCCGACGGCACCTGGAAGTCCAAGGCCGACCCGATGGCCCGGGCCACCGAGCACCCCCCGGCCACCGGGTCGGTGGTGACCGATTCCCACTACGTCTGGGGCGACGGGGACTGGATGTCCGAACGCGCGCAGCAGGACCCCCACACCGGTCCGTTCAGCGCCTACGAGGTGCACCTGGGTTCCTGGCGGCCCGGGCTGGGCTACCGGGAACTGGCCGAGGAACTGGTGGAGTACGTCGCCTGGATGGGCTTCACGCACGTGGAGTTGATGCCGGTGGCCGAACATCCCTTCGGGGGATCGTGGGGCTATCAGGTCACCTCCTACTACGCTCCATCCTCCCGGTTCGGCAGCCCGGATGAGTTCCGCTACCTGGTCGACGCGCTGCACCGGGCCGGCATCGGGGTGATCGTAGACTGGGTCCCGGCGCACTTCCCCAAGGATGACTTCGCCCTGGCCCGCTTCGACGGCACGGCGCTGTACGAGGACCCCGACCCGATGCGCGGGGAGCAGATGGACTGGGGCACCTACGTGTTCAACTTCGGGCGCAACGAGGTCCGCAACTTCCTGGTCGCCAACGTCCTGTACTGGCTGCGCGAGTTCCACATCGACGGGCTGCGGGTGGACGCGGTCGCCTCGATGCTGTACCTGGACTACTCGCGCAAGCCGGGCCAGTGGCGCCCGAACGTGCGCGGCGGACGGGAGAACCTGGAGGCGATCCAGTTCCTGCAGGAGGCCAACGCGACGGCGTACCGCACCTCCCCGGGGATCATGATGATCGCCGAGGAGTCCACCGCCTGGCCCGGGGTGACCTCCCCCACCGAGGCGGGCGGGCTCGGCTTCGGGCTGAAGTGGAACATGGGCTGGATGAACGACACGCTGCGCTATCTGGCCGAGGAGCCCGTCAACCGGCGCTACCACCACGGGGAGTTGACGTTCTCCCTCGTCTACGCCTTCTCGGAGCAGTTCGTGCTGCCGCTCAGTCATGACGAGGTGGTGCATGGGAAGGGGTCGCTGCTGCGCAAGATGCCCGGTGACCGATGGCAGCAACTGGCCGGGGTGCGGGCGTTGCTGGCCTACCAGTGGTCGCACCCGGGCAAGAAGTTGCTGTTCATGGGCTCGGAGTTCGCCCAGGAGGCCGAGTGGTCGGAATCGGCGTCGCTGGACTGGGCCCAGGGTGACTCGCCGGAGCACTCCGGGGTGCGTTTGGCGATGAAGCGACTGAACGAGGTCTACCGTGAGCATCGCGCGTTGTGGGCCGAGGACTTCAGCCACGCCGGCTTCGAGTGGCTGGAGGCCAACGACGGCGACCACAACGTGCTGGCGTATCTGCGCAAGAGCAGTGCGGCGGAGCCCGGCAGGGTGCGGGACGCCTCCGATGGAGCGGGGAACACCTCCGACCGGGTGGGGACCGACCCCGATCGAGCAGGGCATGATCCCGACGGGGCTGGCAACGCCCCGGACAGGGCGAGGGCCGACTCCCACATGGCGGGCATCGGCTCCGACGTGGTCGCGGTCGTGGTGAACTTCGCGGGTACCCCGCACGAGAACTACCGCGTGGGCCTGCCGCACGGCGGGGCCTGGGACGAGGTCTTCAACTCCGACGCCACCGAGTACGGCGGGTCCGGAGTTGGCAACCTCGGGCAGGTACGGGCCGAGGAGGTGCCCTGGCGAGGTCAGCGGTACTCGGTCGCCCTGCGGGTACCTCCGCTGGGGGCGGTGTTCCTGGCGCCCGCGAGGGACTGACCCAGGCAGCTCACCGCCCCATTCCTCGAACGCGCGTGCGGAGAATGTCAGTGGTCGGCGATACCGTGGTTCCATGCCCAGCACCGCTGCTCAGCACCCGGGGGTACGCACTCCGGGCGATGACCCCTGGAGCGAGCGGAGAAGGGCGGCCCGGGCGCTGGCGGGCACGCATCCGCACCGGCGGATCTTCAAGCGCCTGAAGTCGTACCTGAGCAGTGGGACCACCGATGCCGGCGTGCTGACCGAGATGGTGGCGTGCTGCCGTCGACTGCGCTCGAACCTGGATGGCATCGAGGCGGAGATCCTGCAGCGTCTCCAGGACGCCCATCCCGGCACTGGGACAGCCGAGGAACTCGCCGCCCGGCTACGGATCACCACCGCCGCAGCCGACCGGATGCTGAACCGGGCAGCAGCCCTGGATGACTATGCGGAAGTGCACTTCGCCCTCCTCGGCGGAGAGATTGACCTACCGAAGGCCGAGGTGTTCATCGACGCCACCAGGACGTTGCCCGATGCCCAGGCACGCGCGATCCACCGCACCCTGTTGCCGGAGGCTCCGGACCTGACCTCCGGACAGTTGCGCCACCGTCTGCGCGCGGCCGTCCTAGCGGTGGATGCCGACCTTGCGCAGGAGCGGCATGAAGAAGCCGCCACGCAGCGCCATGTCAGCGTCACCGCGGCCGACGACGGCATGGCGTATCTGACCTTCTACCTGCCGGCAACCGAAGCCGTCGCGGCCATGACGACGCTGGACTGCCTCGCGGTCAAGGCCGATCCGGACGACGACCGTCCGGTCGGGGCGCGCCGCGTGGACGCCTTCACCGACTTGATCAACCAGACGATGACCAGCGGTCGGACCCCGGAGGGACGGCCGGTGCCGACCCAGCACCGCAAGCGCCCGCACCTGGTCCTCACCATCGCCCAGTCCACTCTCGACGGCGACGACGACTCGCCGGGTTACCTCGCCGGCTACGGCCCTCTCTCGGCTGAGGTGGTCCGGCACCTGGCCGCAGAGAGCGTGCCGTCCCCGACGGTCGCGGGCACCAACGCGGCGCATGCGGAAGTCGCAACCACCAACAGCCGGGGCAAGGGAACCGATGCCACCGCGGCCCAGGGCGAGGGAACCAGCACCACAACCGTGCAGGCCGAGGACGCTGCCGGCCGGCGGGTGAGGTCGAGGCGACCACCCCCACGGCGGCCCAGGCCGAGGACGCGGCCGATGGTGCGGAAGCGGCCCAGGCCGCGGCACCCGCCGTCGCAGTCGCCCAAGCCGAAAGAACTCACGCCGCAGGCACTCGCGTCCGGGGAACCGACATCACAACCGCCCGAGCAGGACGGGTCACGACCAGGGCGATCCGCACTGACGCCTTCACCGGCACGCTGCTCCCGCCGAACCCGTCACCGGTGACCTTTGTGAGCCCAACTCCGCAGGGCTGCTTGCTTGACCACGATCCGATCGCCTCGATCTTCGAACGACTCCAACGCCGTCAACCAACCCGGTCAGAGACGCCGAATGTCCGGACGGACGCGAACGGAACAAAGCCCGACGACGCAGCCGACCCCGTTGCCGTCATGGCGGCGCTGGGGATCCTCAGCAGTGACACCTATCAACCGGCAGCGGCCCTGCGCGAGTACATCCTCACCCGGGACGCGACCTGCCGGTTCCCCACCTGTCGCCAGCCGGCCCGGCGCTGCCAGTTTGACCACATCGTCGCTTTCGACCCCACCCGGCCGGCCTGGACCCAGACGCACCTGGGCAATCTGCACCTGCTGTGCGCCCGGCACCATCAACTCAAGACCGCCGGAGTCTGGTCGGTTCGCCGTGATCACCACACCGGAGACACGCACTGGACCTCACCACTGGGCTTCCACCACACCAAGCCCGCCGAGGTCGTCGATCCTGCTCATCACACCGACAAACTGGTCCGCGCGCTGATAACCATCCGGGCCGAGCACGCCGAGGATCCCGGATGGCTCAACCGGGCCGCCCCGGTCAGTCCCGGAATCGCCAGCGACGCCGAACTCGACGAACTCACCGGTCGCGATCCCACGCCACTGGACCGACATCGTGTCCAGGATTTCCCGAGCACCACCGGACCTCCGCCGTTCTAACGGGCGGCGGGGTGCTGGAGCGCGCGGTGTGGTGTGGCGTAGCGACGCCGTCACGCTCAGTACAGCGCGACAGCCAGTTCGCGCCGGGCCTTGAGCAGTTCCGGCGAGCCCTCGGGCACGATGAGGAAGAGTTCGAGAAGTCGCTTGCGTGCGCGCTCCCGATCGTCGCCGGCCGTTACCCGCACCAGCGAGATCAGCCGGGAGAAGGCCTGCTCGATCTGCCCACTGGCGGCCTCGACGTCGGCGGCGGCAAGGTGAGCCTCGACGTCGTCCGAGGCGGCCTGGGCCACCGTAGTGAGCACGCTCTGGATATCCAGACCGGAGAGCCGCCGGCCCAGGTCCACCTGGGCCAGGCCGGCCTTCGCTTCGGCATCGGCCGGGTTCTCCTTCAACCCTTGCTCGAATGCCTCGGCAGCGGCGTCCAGGTCGTCATTCTCGATCGCGTCGTAGGCGGCCTGGATGTGCGGCGGCAACGGCTCCTCGGCGGCCTCCTCACCGTCCTCATCCTCAGCCGGTTCCTCCACGCCCTCGACCTTGCCGGTCACCCCGTTCTCGGCCGCGACCCGGAGCACCTCATCGATCACCGCGCGGATCTGCTCGAGTGGCTGCGGTCCCTGGAACAGCGGTAAGGGCTGGCCCTTGATCACCGCGCAGACCGCCGGGGCGCCCTGCACCTGGAAGGCCTGCGCGATCTGTGGGTAGGCGTCCACGTCCGCGCGGGCCAGCAGGAACCGTCCGCCGTACTCCCCGGCCAGGGTCTGCAAGGTCGCGCTCAACTCTCCCGAGGCGGGCGAGCGGGGCGAGCGCAGATCGATGATCACCGGCACCTCGACCGAACGCTGCACGACCTCCTGGAAGGACTGCAGCGTCACGTCGACCACTGCGCCGCCGCCCGAGGACGGCGCCTCGCCACCGGGCGGCGACGGGGGTGCGGACAGGCTCGACAGGTCCACGGCGCCGCGCAGGTTGATGGACGGTTGACTCATCGCACTCTTCCTCGCTGGTTCACGAATCTCACTCCTCGGAGACATCCGCGAGAACACGCTCCACACCGAGCACGGTGATCTGGGCGTCCTCCTGCTCCGTCGGCACGTACAGCGCCACCATCACATGGTAGGTGCCGCGCAGGCTTTCGTTCACTTCGCCGTCGTCCTCCGACAGCGCCGCCAACTGCCCGCCCACCTCGACCTCGCCGTCGTCCTCGGTCTTGGTGAAGGTGTGTCGGGTGCGCATCGCCCCGATCACCACCACCCCGCCGTCGGCGGTCAGCATCGCGACCGTGTCGTCCTCACGCACCGCGGTGTCATGGGTGAACTCACCGGCCGCTTCCACGTTCTCCGACAGGGTCTGCGCCTCCTGCTCGACGAGTTCGCGGAAGGGCTCCTCGGCGAAGTCATCGGCGAACTCACTGTCCTCACCCTCGGTGAGCAGGTCGGCGTAGTTCTCCAGCGCCTGTTGGGGGCTGGTCAGGAAACTGTCATCTGCTGGATCAACGGGGGTACTCCCGATCTCGGCCACGTCGGTCTGCGGGGTCGTCACGCCGGGCAGCAGCCGCACCCACGAGAACATCCGGTACGGCTCCTGCGGAGTCTCCTGGCGCAGACCGATCAGCAGGGGGCTGTTGGCCTCATCGGGGATCTCGGTGATCACGAACACCGCTCTGGGCCACTCCTCGGTGGCGGCCACGATCGAGACCGCGCTGGAGGTGGTCAACGGCTGCAGGCCGGTCTCGTCGTCGGTGTCGGCGGTGGCGCTGCGCAACCGGTACTCCGCTGTGCGCACCGCCAGCGCCGGGTCCTCCATCCGCTCGGCGAGGATGTCGCCGTCGGACTCTTCATCGGCGGCGTTGATGTGTTCCTCGATATCGGCCAGCACGCGCTCCAACCGCGGCACATCCAGTACCGGCTGGGCCTCGGTCTCCTCGGGGTCGGGCGACACCTCGGGAATCTCCGGTGTGCAGGCGACAAGCAGTACCGCCAGTGCCGCACCGACAAGTGCCGCCACACGGTTCCGACGGATCATCGGTTGTCCTCCTGCTGAATACCCCAGGTCTTTCGCCACCGCGCCCCCGAACTGTGCGGGTCCTCGGTGTCCAACGGCTCCGGTTCGCCTTCAGGTAGGTCCTCGGGCGCCTCCGGCTCAGGGGCGTGGCGCTCCTTCCGGCCCCACAACTTCTGCCACCGCACCGGAGGCCGTTCCTCGTCGTAGTCCTCCCTGGTTCCAGGCTCGTCCCCGGCTTCGGGCTCGACCGCTGCGGCGTCGTACTCGGCCTGCTCCGGTGTGGCCGCGCTCGGGGACAGGCCACTCCCGGGGGCAGATTCAGTTCCGGCTGGTGTTGCACCGGGTGCGGCGGCCGGGTACGTGCGGATCGGGCCCGCCTGCGTGCCACTTCGGCCGCTGCTGACCCAATCCGACAGTTCCGTGGCGGAGTGCTCGGCGTCCGCCTCGGCGTCGGTTCCGTGCCGGGCATCCAGGCGGTCGGCCCCGTCCGCACCGGCAGCACCGTCGCCGTCGGCCACATCCTGGCCCTCGACCGTGCCCTCGCCGTCGGCCTTCTGCTTCGCCGGACCGGACCCGAACCTCCACCACGCGCGCTTCGCGCTGGCACGCTCGGCCTCCTGTCGGGCACGCTCACGCTCGCGCAGTTCCCGCCGGGTCAGGGGCTCTCCGTCGGCGCCGAGCACGCTGGTGGGCAGCTCGCCGGTATCGGTCGGCGGTTCCTCGGCGTCATCCCGCTCCGCAGCACCCGCCTCGGCGCTGGGCCAGCCAAGCCGTTCGGCGTAACTGAGTTCGTCATCGGTGGTCGGCTCACGGTGGCGACCCTCGCGGCGCGCCGGGACCTGGGTGTCGACCACCTCGCTCTCGGTGCGGGCCCGGCGGGCTCGTGCGGTCTCCCGATCCATCAGCAGGAACAGGATCAGGGCGATCAACCCGGCCAGTACCAGCACGCCGCCGACGATCAGGCCTGGAACCAGCAGCGGAGTCTCCACCTCGCGGTCCCACGTCAGTTCCACCTGCGGAGCGGGTTCGGTTCCGTCGGAGGCGGCGAGCAGCACCCAGCGCCCGGGCACCACGGTCCACTCATACGTCAACTCGGCGGTACCGGTGACCTCTTCGATCCACAGGTCCGAACCGGCCGGGTCCGGCAGGATCGGCTCCTCGGCGGCGTCCTCGTCCTCGGCGGCCTCCTCGTCCTCGGTGGCCTCGTCCTCGTCGGGTTCGGGCTCGACCGCCTCCACCTGGCGGACCGCCAGCTGCTCCCACGTGGTCAGGCCGGTGATCTCCACATAGGGCGCCCCGTCGATCCAGGCGTGCACGTCCGCCTCGCGGCCCATCGCCAGCACCACCGGGGTGGAGTCCGTGGCACCGACCACCCGCACCTCGACGGTGTCGTCCACCATGTCCAGCACGCCGGGAGCGGTCACGACCACCGGCTCCTGGGGCGCCGCCGGCATGGTTGCGGTGACGCGGTCGTCAGGACGCCAGAAGGTCGCCGAGCCCACCGCCCCGACCAGGGCGGCGATTCCGATCACGATGATCGCGATCGCGATGATGCGTCGAAGCACGAGCTAGGAGTCCTCCAGGTTGCGCGGGACGCCGGACCGACTCCGGCGCCAGTCAACAATACGTGACCAAACCGTGATCTAGCACCATCCTGTGCCGCGCAACACAACCCGACACTTCACGCACACACGGCCTGCACACCACTCCGGGGGCCCGGTGCTCCACGTGCTCGGTTCCGCCGGCTCCCCTTGGGCGCCCCGATCCAGACGGACTACGCTGTGGTTTGCTCATCCCTAGCGAAGGAGGCCACGTGGCCGAGGCCGGTTCGAACTTCCCTGTCGTCATGCGTGGATACGACCGCGCCCAGGTCGATCACCACATCCAGTCGCTGCAACGCCAGTTGGACGATGTGCGCGAACAGGTGGAGGCGCTGGACACGGCGAACATGCAGATCTCCGGCGAACTCTCCGAGGCGCAGGCGCAGTTGCGTGAGGCCGAGAAGCCCTCCTACTCCGGCCTGGGCTCCCGGGTCGAGCAGTTGTTCCGCTCCGCCGAGGAGCAGTCTGCGGACCTGCTCACCCAATCGGACGCCCAAGCCAAGGACATCGTGGCCCGCGCGCACGCCAACGCCGAGCACCTGACCGAACAGGCAGAGAGCGAGGCTGCCGAACTACTCGCCAGCGCCCGCCGGGATGCGGCCACCGAGCGGCAGTCCGCCCAGGCCCAGGCCGAGGGCACCATCACTTCCGCCCGAAGCCGCGCCGAGGAACTGGTCTCCTCCGCCGAGCGGGAGGCGGCCCGGATCACCAGTGAGACCAACGCCGAGCTCAGCGAGAAGCGGGCCAGCCTGGACCGTGAGCTGGGCACGTTGCGCGCCACCACGGAGAACGAGACCACCCAGGTGCGGGTGAACAGTGAGCGCGCCGCCCGCGAACTCAAGGCCGCCAGCGAGGCCGAGGCCGAGGAGTTGCGCGCCCAGGCGCGCGCCGAGGCCGAGGCGCTGCGCGAGGACGCGATCCGGGAGGCCGATGCCGTCCGCGCCACCGCCCAGACCGAGGCCAGCGAGATCCTGCGTGCCGCCAACGCCGAGGCCGAGACCACCCGCCGGTCCGTCGCGGAGTTGCAGGAGGAGGCGGCCCTGGAGATCGCCGCCCGTCGCCAGGCCGCCGAAGAGGCAGACGCCGCGAACCATGAGCAGGCCCGTGCCGAGACCGAGAACATGATCACCCAGGCGCAGAAGCACGCCGAGGACGCCGAGGCCCGGGTCGCCGAGGCACTGGAGCAGGCCGAGAAGGTCCGCACATCGGCGGAGGAGCAGGCCGCCCAGATCATCGCCGATGCCCAGGCCAGTGCGGACCGGATCACCACCGAGGCGCGCGAGAACGCCGACCGGCTGCGTACCGACACCCGTGCCGAGACCGACCGCGAGCGCCGCAGCGCCCAGCGCCACCTCGATGAACTCGAGGATCAGCGCCGGACCATCACCGGCTACCTCGATGAGTTGCGGGGGCTGTTGGGGTCGGGACAACTCAACCAGGCGGCGGAACTGGCCGACCAGGGCTCGGCGCCGGAGCAGATCTCGGGCTCCAGTGCCGGGACCGGTTCCGATCCGGATGAGGGTGCGGACGGGGACATGGGACCAGCCACGAGTACCGGCGGGGACGCCGAGGTCGACGCGGATGCCGAGGCGGAGGCGCGCGCAGACGCGGACACGAGCGCAGACGCAGACGCAGACGCAGACGCCGGAGCGTCCGGCGACACAGTCGACACCATCGACGCCGATGCCGAACCCGTGACCGATGATGCCCAGCCCACCGAGGTGATGGTCGCCGTGGGTGCCGAACCGGGCCCCGAGGATGATCCAGCCGGCCCCGAGGCTCAGGCCGAGGCGATGGCCGATGCCGTCGCCGACGAGCAGGAAGCGGCCGAGGAGCAGGTTGAGGCCGACGAGCAGGGAGTGGCCGAGGTTGAGACCCGTGCAGGGGACGCCGACCCGGATGAGACCGTGGTCATCGAACCCATCGGTGTAGCCGAGGACGACGAGCCGCAGCGCTGAGCACCGGGCGGCCTGAGGCCTCCGATGCTCCCTCGGGCTTCCTCAGCGCACCATCCGCACCAGGGTGAGACCGCCGAACTCCTGCGCCCGCCGGACCTGCCCGTCGGTGACGAAGTCGTGGCGGGCGTAGAACGACCGGGCCCGGGCATTGTCACGAGCCACCCAGAGGAAGCACGGCGCCTCACCCACTGCGCAGACGAGCAGGTCGTCGGCCACGCCGGTGCCGTAGTGCTGCTCCAGGACGTACAGACCGATGAGCTCCAGCGGCCGCACCTGTCCCGGGCCGGCGGCTTCGGCCCAGGAGAAACCCACCATCTGCCCGGCCCGCTCGGCTACCCAGTAGGCCGCGTGGCCCGGGTCGGCCAGTCTGCGGGCCCACTGCTCGGCCGCGTTGTCGGCGTGGGCCTGCACCACCTCGGCCGGAAGCAGGTCCGCGAACGCCTGCCGCCACGTTCTGATGTGCACCTGCGCCAGGATCTCGGCGTCTCCCGGTCCTGCCGATCGGATCGCCGCGCGCTGTCTGCCCTGTCTCACGATGAGGCAGACTACGCCATGTGCACGACTCCGACTGGGCCACCCGACGCACCGAAGCCGCCCGCATCCATGCCGAACGCCTTCAGGCGCGCAAAGACGTCGAGCACGAACGTGCTGAGTCGCTGCTACGGGAGTTCGTCACCGCCGCCACCCGTGCCGGCCTCGCGCCGCAGCCCTTGCGCGTGCGTGGGTACGGCGGCTCGGCGTCGGCACGCACCCCGCTGACCGGCTGGTACCTGCGAAGTGACGCCAGTGCGGGGGTGAGTACCGAGGCGGACTTCTACGTTCTGACCGCGCCGTTGAGCCTGCTGGACCGACTCCGTGGGGTACGGCCTGAGCCGGCCCGGCCACCGTTGGTGCTCGGCGCCGGCGGTAAGGACGGTGAGTCCATCGACCTGACCGAGGCGCTGGAGCGACTGCTGCCGGGCTGGCGCACACGGGACTGACCTCGTCGCTGCCGCTCAACCGCAGCGCTTGTACGCATTCAAATGCTGCGTTGGTACAACTGGGCGAGCGCCTCGGCCACGGCCGCCGGCTCCTCCACCGCGCTCAGGTGCCCGGCCCCCTGGACCACCACCGGTTCGGTTCCCAGGGCTCGCGCCATCGCCTCATGCGCCTCGGCGCCTGCCAGGGCGTCCTCCGAGCCGTACAGCACCAGGGCGGGCACCTGGAGGGTCTGCAACACCGCGAGCCGGTCCGGGCGCGTGGCCATTGCCCGCTGCGCGCCCGCGATGCCCTCCGGGGGCGCCTGGGCCAGCCAGTGCCGGACCTGCTCCACCACCTCTGACCTCTCGGCGCGCGAGGTCGGCCCGAGCAGGCCCTCGATCATCCCCGCGACCGCCTGCGCCCCGTCCGGGCCGAGGGCACGGTTCGCCACGGACAGTCGACCGGTGCGCGCCTCCACGGTGTCCTCCCCGGCCTTGGTGTCCAGCAGCCCCACGCCGGCGAGCAGGTCGGCGTGCCGCTGGGCCAACGCCATCAGGACGTATCCACCCATCGACAGACCCGCCACCACGGCCCGGGAGATCCCGGCATCCCGTAGCGCCCCGACGACGGCGTCGGCAAAGGACTCCAACGTCGCGCCGTCGGGCTCGGCCGCCTCCCGCGCCGCACCGAACCCGGGCAGGTCCACCGCCAGGACCGGGATCCGCGGGAGTTCGGCGATCACCTCGGCCCACATCTGCGAGTCCAACGGGAATCCGTGCAACAAAACCAGTGGTGGGCGACTGGCACCGGGCGACGGACCGTGATGATGGACGACGGCGACCATGGTGTCCCCTTCGACTGACACTGACTCCACTGCGCACTCACCGTCCAGACTAGAGCATTGCCCATCACGGCGGCATCTGCCCAACCGTGCCCCTGCGCCCGGGTGACAGGTCCGTCGGAGCCTGGTTTGCTGTGACTCATCGCGAGTCCGCGAGGTCAGACCAGCACCGGAGGGGTAATCCACGATGGGTGATGACATCTCCACTTCGACCTTCAGCCGCGAGCAGCGCCTGCGCTATCGGGAGAAGGTTCGACGCTGCCTGGACGTCTTCGCCCGGATGCTGGCGGAGGACGCCTTCCACACCGAGGTCCGCCTGACCGGACTGGAGATCGAACTGAACCTCGTCGACTCCTCCCTGCGGCCGGCGATGGCCAACGCCGAGGTACTCCGGTCGATTGCCGACCCAGCCTTCCAGACCGAACTCGCGCGCTACAACATCGAGTTGAACGTGCCGCCCCAACCTCTACCCGGTGATGCGGTGATCGACTTGGAGGAGCAGTTGCGCACCTCCATGAACGAGGCCGAGGCCAAGGCCGCCAAGCACGACGCCTCGATCGTGATGATCGGGGTGCTGCCCACCCTGCGCACCGAGGACCTGACCGGTGACTGGATGAGTGCGAACGAGCGGTACCGGGCCCTGGAGGAGGCGATCTTCTCCTCCCGACGCGAGGACATCGAACTCGACATCAGCGGGGTTGAGCACCTGCGCATGCTCACCCCGACGATCGCCCCGGAGTCGGCCTGCACCTCGGTGCAGTTGCACCTGCAGGTCACTCCCGACGCCTTCGCGCCCACCTGGAACGCCGCCCAACTCCTGGCCGGGCCGCAACTCGCCCTGGGTGCCAACTCGCCGTTCCTGTTCGGCAAGCACCTGTGGGCCGAGACCCGCACCGAACTGTTCCTCCAGGCCACCGATACCCGCTCGCCCGAGTTGCGCAACCAGGGGGTCCGCCCGGTGGTCTACTTCGGGGACCGCTGGATCACCTCGATCTTCGACCTGTTCGAGGAGAACGTGCGTTACTACCCCGCCCTGCTGCCCGAGACCACCGAGGAAGACCCCGAGGCGGAACTCGCCGCGGGCCGGGCGCCGAGGTTGCAGGAACTGCGCCTGCACAACGGCACCGTGTACCGCTGGAACCGTCCGATCTATGACGTGGTCGAGGGGCGCCCGCACCTGCGGGTGGAGAATCGTGTCCTGCCGGCCGGGCCGACGGTGGTGGACGTGCTGGCCAATGCCGCGTTCTACTACGGCGCCGTGGAGATGCTGTCCGTCGACGACCGGCCGGCCTGGACCAAGATGTCCTTCGAGGCGGCCCGTTCGAATTTCGCTGAGGGCGCCCGTGCCGGCGTGGACGCCAGGTTCTATTGGCCAGGGTACGGCGAGGTGCCGTGGGACGAACTGATGGTGCGCCACCTGCTGCCATTGGCTGCCGAGGGGCTGACCCGACGGCGGGTCTCGGCGCGGGTGGTGGACCGGTACCTGGGCATCGTGGAGGAGCGCTGCAAACTGCGCCGCAACGGGGCCTGGTGGCAGGCCGAAGCCGTTCGCCGACTGGAGTCTTCGGGGATGGACCGCGATGAGGCCCTGGTACGGATGCTCGGTCTCTACACCGAGGGGATGCACAGCAATGAGCCGGTGCACACCTGGGACCTGCCGTGACCGGGCTGCCTTGACCGGGACGCTCGAACGGACCTGCCCGCCGCTACCCGAACCGCCGCGCCCGCCAGCAACCGGTGTGCCAGTGCCGCCGTTCGGCCAGGCCTGCCTCAGCGCCGAACAAGTGCTCCTCGGTCCAGGCGACCACATGTTCGATTCCTGCCGGAATGGTGTGCATGCAGCCGGGGCAGATGTAATCCTTCTGCCCCCCTGCCAGGGTCCGCACCCGCCAGCGCAGCCCGTCCGGACCCGTCTCCGTGCGCGTCATCCCACGCAGCACCATGTCCGGGTCCAGTTCCCGGTGCGGATCGCGGTAGGGACGGCGGCGGGATCGGCGGGCCATCCACCCATTGTGGCCCACGTGTGGCAGGAGGCTCGGCCCAGTTCGATCATGCGTGAACTGGTCCGGCGCCACGGGCAGTGCACCCGAACCCCGCGGGCCCGCGCACCGGAACTCCAACTCCTCAGAACAGGCGTGAACTGGGGTCATCCACCCCGCGCATGGCGTCGTAGTCCAGCACCATGCACCGGATTCCGCGGTCGGTGGCCAGCACTCGGGCCTGCGGCTTGATCTCCTGGGCGGCGAACACGCCCTGCACCGGGGCCAGCAGTGGGTCCCGGTTGAGCAGTTCCAGGTAGCGGGTCAGTTGCTCCACGCCGTCGATGTCGCCACGCCGCTTGATCTCCACCGCCACCGCCGCGCCCGCGTCGTCCCGCGCCAGGATGTCCACCGGTCCGATCGCGGTGGGGTACTCGCGACGCACCAGGGCGTGCCCGGGGCCGAGCAGGTCGATCTGCTCGGCCAGCAGAGCCTGCAGATGTGCCTCAACGCCGTCCTTGATCAATCCCGGGTCGACACCCAGGTCCACCGAGGTGTCGGAGATGATCCGATGCAGCACGATCCGCAACTGGTCATCGCTCTTGGTGGCCTGCACGGTCCACACCTGGCTGGCGCCGGCTTCGGCTTCGGCGCCCTCGGCCGGCGCGGTGGTGAGCGTGCACGGCGGGCTCATCCAGTTCAGCAGGCTTGGCTTGTAGGAACCGCCGTCGGAGTGCACCAGCACCGACCCGTCGGCCTTGACCATCAGCAACCGGGGCGCCAGCGGTAGGTGCGCACTGAGCCGGCCGGAATAGTCCACGGCGCACTCGGCGACGACGATCCGCACGGTCCTGCCTCAACTCCTCAGATGGTCTCGTTCGCCGACCTGGGTGGGGCGGCCTCGAGCCAGGACACCAGGCCGTCCAGGGCGCTGCTCTGCGCGGCCAGGTAGAACTCACTGTTCTCGTGCCGGCAGTGCATCTCCACCACCCGGCTGGCCCTGCCATCGATCTGCCGATTCCGGCGGGCCAGTAACACCAACTCCTCCCGGTCCCAGCGGCGGCTCGGGCGCAACGACAGGGAGACCACCCGGTGCCAGTCCAGACCGGAGCGGGTGTAGGTGGCGATCCCGGCGTGCCAGTGCTCGCCCTCCCGGACCGCGCACTCGAAGGATCCGACCCGGCGCCCCAGTGCGTGCAGGCGCCACAGCAACAACCCGGCGACGAGCAGACTGGCCGCCAGGAGCCCGCCGATCCAGATCAGTGCGGTGGCCATCGCCTCCCCGGTCCGTGTACGTCAGTCCTGCCCAGGTGTCTGGACCTGGGGCGCCCCGTCGATGTCGGCGGTGCTGGGGTCGATGACCACGGTGACCTGATCCTGGTCCACGGACAGGAAACCTCCGTCGACCTGCATCTCCATGTCCTGGTCCTCGATGGCATCGATCCGGATCTTCCCGGTGCGCAGCACCGCGAGCACCGGCTGGTGCCCGGTCAGGATACCGAGATCGCCGTCCGAAGCCGGGACAGAGACCGACCTTGCCTGGCCCTCCCACAAGAGGCGCTCGGCGGAGACCACTTCCACAGTCAGTGGCACGTCGCCCTCCTTCTTCTCGTCACTCGCTCTGGCTCGGTCAGCGCAGTTCGGACTGGATCCGGTCCCAGTTGCGTTCCAGGTCCTCCAGGCCACCAATGTTGTAGAAGGCCTGCTCGGCGACGTGGTCGTACTCACCGTCGGCGATCTTGCCGAACGCCTCGACCGTCTCGCTCAGCGGCACGGTCGAGCCGACCACACCGGTGAACTTCTCGGCCATGTAGGTGTTCTGGGACAGGAACTGCTCGATCCGCCGGGCCCGGTTCACCGTGATCTTGTCCTCCTCGGACAACTCATCGATACCCAGGATGGCGATGATGTCCTGCAGTTCCTTGTTCTTCTGCAGGATGGCCTTCACCCGGGTGGCCACGCGATAGTGGTCCTCGCCCAGGTAGCGCGGGTCCATGATCCGGCTGGTCGAGGCCAACGGGTCCACCGCGGGGTAGAGCCCACGCGAGGCGATGTCACGGGACAGTTCCGTGGTGGCGTCCAGGTGGGCGAACGTCGTGGCCGGCGCCGGGTCGGTGTAGTCGTCGGCGGGCACGTAGATCGCCTGCAGCGAGGTGATCGAGTGCCCCCGGGTGGAGGTGATCCGCTCCTGCAGCTGGCCCATCTCATCGGCCAGGGTCGGCTGGTAGCCCACCGCCGAGGGCATCCGTCCCAGCAGCGTGGAGACCTCCTGGCCGGCCTGGGTGAAGCGGAAGATGTTGTCGATGAACAGCAGCACGTCCTGCTTCTGCACGTCCCGGAAGTACTCCGCCATGGTCAGCGCCGAGAGCGCCACCCGCAGCCGGGTGCCCGGCGGTTCATCCATCTGGCCGAAGACCAGCGCGGTCTTGTCGAAGACGCCGGCCTCCTCCATCTCCACGATCAGGTCGTTGCCTTCACGGGTGCGCTCACCAACGCCGGCGAATACCGACACACCACCGTGGTCCTGGGCCACCCGCTGGATCATCTCCTGGATCAGCACGGTCTTGCCCACACCGGCGCCCCCGAACAGGCCGATCTTGCCGCCCAGCACGTACGGGGTGAGCAGGTCGATCACCTTGATGCCGGTCTCGAACATCTGGGTCTTGGACTCCAGTTGGTCGAAGGCCGGTGGCTGGCGGTGGATCGACCAGCGCTCGGTGACGTCCAGGGTCTCGCCCTCTTCGAGGTTGAGCGGCTCACCGATCACGTTGAACACCTTGCCCTTGGTGACATCACCAACCGGCACGGTGATCGACTCACCGGTGTCGCGCACCTCCGCACCGCGGACCAGGCCGTCGGTGGGCTTGAGCGCGATCGCCCGGACCAGGTTGTCCCCCAGGTGCTGGGCGACCTCCAGGGTCATCTCGGTGCCGGCGTCGTCGGCACCCATGGTGATGGTGGTCTTCAGGGCGTTGTACATCTCCGGCAGGGCGTCCGGGGGAAACTCGATGTCGACGACGGGGCCGATCACCCGAGCAACCCGGCCCACGCCCGGCTCACGCTCGGTGGTGTCCGGGCCGGCGGTCTCGGTGGCAGTCATAGTGGCGTCCTTCTCCTGTGGTGGGCTTAGCTCGCGGCCATGGAGTCTGCACCCGAGACGATCTCGCTGATCTCCTGGGTGATCTCCGCCTGCCGGGCCTGGTTGGCCAGCCGCGTGTAGTTACGAATGAGGTCTTCGGCGTTCTCGGTGGCCGTGTGCATGGCCCGCTGGCGAGCTGCCAGTTCGGAGGCACTGGCCTGCATCATCGATGAGAAGATCCGGATCCGGATGTACCGGGGCAGCAGGGCGTCCAGCACCTCATCGGCGTCGGGTTCGAAGTCGTACAGCGGTAGGGCATCGGTGCCGGGCTCGGCCACCCCCTCCACCACCTCCAGTGGCAGCATCCGGACCACCTGGGGCTCCTGGGAGACCATGGTCCGGAACCGGGTGTACACCACGTGCAACTCGCCGACACCGCCTTGCTCAGGGTCGGTCAGGAACGCCCGCAGCAGGGTATCGGCCACCTCGTTGGCCCGGTCCAGACTGGGTGAATCGGAATCACCGGTCCACGACTTCACGATGCTGCGCTGACGGAAGGTGTAGAAACTCACCCCGCGCCGGCCGAGCACGTACAGGTCGATTTCCTTGCCCTCGTCCTGCAGATGCTCGCGCAGCGCTCGGCCTCGCGCAGCACCATCGCCGAGTACGCACCGGCCATCCCTCGGTCCGAGGTGATGACCAGCATCGCGACCCTGCTGGTGTCCTCGCGCTCGGAGGTGAGCGGGTGGGCGATGTCGGTGTGGGTGGCCACCGCCGAGACTGCACGGGTGATCGCGCGCGTGTAGGGCACGGTCTGCAGGGCGCGGTCACGGGCCTTACCGATCCGTGAGGCCGCGATCAACTCCATCGCCCGGAACATCTTCTTCAGAGTCTGGGTGGAGCGGATGCGCTGCTTGTATACCCGTTGGGACACTGCCATTGGTCAGCCCCGCTTCTGCCCGACGATCTGCTCCTGGTCGATGTCGACCTCCGGATCGTCCTCCACCTCGTGCCCCACCGGGGACTTGCCATTGGTACCCAGGAAGGTGTCGCGGTAGTCCTCCACGGCCTTGGTCATCGCCTCGATCGTGGAGTCCTCGAGTTTGCCGGTCTTCTCGATCTCATCGAGTACGTCGGTGGTACGCCCGACGTGGTCGAGCATCTCCCGCTCGAACCGGACCACGTCATCGAGTTCGACCTGGTCCAGGTACCCCTTGGTTCCGGCCCAGATCGACACGACCTGCTCGGCCACCGGGTAGGGGGTGTACTGGGGCTGCTTGAGCAGTTCCATCAGCCGGGCACCGCGGGTGAGTTGCTGGCGCGAGGCGGGGTCCAGGTCGGAGGCGAACATCGCGAAGGCCTCCAGCGAGCGGTACTGGGCCAGGTCCAGCTTCAGCGTTCCGGAGACCGCCTTCATCGCCTTCACCTGAGCATCGCCACCGACCCGGGAGACCGAGATCCCCACGTCCACCGCTGGGCGCTGGTTGGCGTTGAACAGGTCCGACTGCAGGAAGATCTGCCCGTCGGTGATCGAGATGACGTTGGTCGGGATGTAGGCCGAGACGTCGTTGGCCTTGGTCTCGATGATCGGCAGCCCGGTCATCGAACCCCCACCGAGTTCATCGGAGAGCTTGGCGCACCTCTCCAGCAGCCGGGAGTGCAGGTAGAACACGTCACCGGGGTAGGCCTCACGGCCCGGGGGCCGGCGCAGCAGCAGCGAGACCGCACGGTAGGCCTCGGCCTGCTTGGACAGGTCGTCGAAGATGATCAGTACGTGCTTACCGCCGTACATCCAGTGCTGGCCGATCGCCGAGCCGGTGTAGGGAGCGATGTACTTGAACCCGGCCGGGTCCGAGGCCGGGGCAGCCACGATGGTGGTGTACTCCAGCGCGCCGGCGTCCTCCAGGGCGCCGCGCACCGAGGCAATGGTGGAACCCTTCTGACCCACCGCCACGTAGATGCAGCGGACCTGCTTGGTCGGGTCACCGGAGTCCCAGTTGGCCTTCTGGTTGATGATCGTGTCCAGGGCGATCGCGGTCTTCCCGGTCTGCCGGTCACCGATGATCAACTGCCGCTGGCCACGGCCGATCGGAATCATCGAGTCGATGGCCTTCATCCCGGTCTGCAGCGGCTCGTGCACGCTCTTGCGCATCATCACCCCGGGTGCCTGCAGCTCAAGCTCACGCCGGCCATCGGTCTCGACCTCGCCGAGGCCGTCCAGCGGCTGGCCCAGTGGGTCCACCACGCGACCCAGGTAGCCATCCCCCACCGGAACGCTCAGCACCTCACCGGTGCGGCGAACCTGCTGGCCCTCCTCGATCCCGGCGAACTCACCCAGGATCACCACACCGATGTGGCGCACGTCCAGGTTCAGCGCCAGGCCCAGGCTGCCGTCCTCGAAGCGCAGCAGTTCGTTGGCCATCGCGCCGGGCAGACCCTCGACCTGGGCGATTCCGTCGCCGGCCAGGATCACGGTGCCGACTTCCTCGGCCACGCTGGTTGCCGGCTCGTAGGATTGCACGAAGGAATCCAGCGCCGAGCGGATCTCCTCGGGCTTGATCGTCAACTCAGCCATCGTTTCTCGTCCTTTTCTCCTGACCGCCACGGTGGGCGATCGTTTCGTCTCGTTCAGCCGGCAGGCGCCGGCGGGCGTCGTCCAAGCGGGTCAGTATGGTGCCGTCCAGCACGTCGTCACCGATCTGGATCCTCACCCCACCCAGCACCGTGGGGTCCACAGCCACGTTCACCTGGACCTGGCGCCCGTAGGAGCGGGCCAGGATCTCTCCGAGCCGGTCCCGTTGGGCGGTGGTCAGCGGGGTGGCGGCCGTCACCACGGCCACCAGCCGACGACGACGGTGCGCCGCCAGCTCGCTGATCTCGGTCAGTGCCGCCGCCAGCGAAGCATGCCGGACGCTGCCCAGCGAGCGGTCCAGCAAGGTGGCCGTGGCGGGGCTGACCTTGTCGGCGAACACGGTGCGCAGCAATTCCTGCCGCCGGCTCACCGGAATCGCAGAGTCCGCCAGCGCCAGCCGCAGTTCGCGGTTGGCGGCGAGCAGACGTCCCACCCGGAACACCTCGTCCTCGACCTGCTCCAGGGAGTCGGCGGCAGAGGCGCTGGCCAGCATCGAGTCGATCGCGAGTTGGGACAACGCGTCGGCGATGTCGCCCTCGGACGACCAGCGACTGCGGGCCATCCCCGAGACCAGGTCCACCACGGCCTCGGAGACCTTGTTTCCGAGCAGGTCGGCCACCACCTGGGCCTTGTCCGCTCCGTCCCGGCCCGGGTCGGTCAGGGCGCGGCGCAGTGCCGCCGAGCCGTCCAGCACGTCCACGACGGCGAACAACTCGGTGCCCAACTCCAGCGCGTTCTCTCCGGCATCGGCCAGCACGGACTCCCACCGCTGCTCGGCCGCCTCCAGGGAGGCCTGACTACTTGCCCGCATCACTTCTCCTGGTCAGCCGGGCCGGTGTCAGCCGAGACACCGGCGTCAGCGAGTTCCTGCTCGCCGGTGCCGGACTCCAACTCATCCAGGAAACGATCGATCACCCGCGACTGGCGGGCATCGTCGGCCAGTGCCTCCCCGATGATCCGTGAGGAGAGCTCCGTGGCAAGCCCCCCGATCTCGGAGCGCAGTGACACCACCGCGCTGCGGCGCTCGGCCTCGATCTGCCGGTTCGCGGTTTCGACCAGACGGGTCGCCTCCGCCTTGGCCTGCTCGCGCGCCTCGGCCACGATCTGGGCGGCCTGGGCGTTGGCGTCCTCCCGGATCTCCGCCGCTTCGCGACGAGCCCGGGCCAACTCCTCCTGCCGTTCGCTCTTGGCCGCCGCGGCATCCTCCTGAGCCTGCTCGGCCAGCGCCAGCCCGCCCTCGATCTTGGCGGCGCGCTCGTCCAGGACCGCGTTGATCCGCGGCAGCAGGAACTTGTAGAAGAAGAAGCCGATGATCACCAGGACGACGAGCGACCAGAGTATGTCGTAGCCCGGGGGCACGAACAGGTTCGGCTCGTACTCGTCCGCCTGGATCACAGCGGGTGACTGGATGTACTGCATGGGCACCTCTTTCAGCGTTGTGCTGGTATCAGAGGATGATGCCCGCGACCAGACCCAGCAGGCCGAGCACCTCGATCAGACCGCACCGATGATCATGTTCCGGAAGAGCTGGCCGGACACCTCGGGCTGACGCGCGGTGGCCGCCTGGGTCTGGCCGATCATGATGCCCAGACCCACACCGGGTCCGAGGGTCGCAAGACCGTAACCGATGGTGGCGATGTTGCCGGTGACGTTGCTATCCACTGTGTTTCCTTCCTATGGCGCCCGGGCTGGGCGTCGGTGGTGTAGTTCAGGGTAGTTCGGTGAGACGAACATGGGGCCGGGCGTTCCCGGCCCGGCCCGTCAGTGGTCTTCCAACGCGAAATTGAGGTAGACCGCGGACAAGATGGTGAAGATGAAGGCCTGAAGGGCCGAGATGAACACTTCCAGGACCGTGATGAACAGGCCACCGAACAGCGTCACCGGGGCGAACACGGTCATCCCCGCGCTGGCCTCCAGGAGCAGGAAGTGGGTCGCGGCGAATGCCAGCACCAGCATCAGGTGCCCGGCGACCATGGCCACGGTGAGACGGAGGGTGAGCGTGGCCGGCCGCAGGATGAATACCTGCAGGATCTCGATCGGGGTGATGATGAAGTACATCGGCCACGGGATGCCCGGGGGGAACAGTTGGCCCCTGAGGTACTTGCCCAGCCCCTGGGCCCGCACACCGGCGGCAAGGTAGGTCAGCAGCACCCACACCGCCATCACCAACGGTAGGCCGACCCGCGAGGTGCCACCGATGTTCAGGAACGGGATCACGCTGGCCAGGTTCATCGCCAGGATCGTCACGAAGATGACCGTGAGCATCGGCAGGAAGGGCTTGGCCCGCTCCTTGCCCATGATCTGCTCCACGATCTGGAGACGGACGAAGTCCACCAGCAGTTCCACGACCGCCTGACCGCGGCCGGGCACCAGCGTCACCCGGCGGACCGCCAGCCACAGCAGCAGCAGCAGGACGGCGGCCACGACGAGGCGGACCAGCATCAGCCGGTCGAAGGCGAACCAGCCGTCCGGCTGTCCGAAGATCATCTCCGGGAAGAATTCCTCCATCCCGGGGGCGTGGAACTCGGCGGGGTCGTCAGCGGCCGCGACGAGGGGCATGGGGGCAGCGGCGGACAGGACTCTCTCCCTCAGATGCGTGGCCTGGGAACCTCCGGCCCGTGACCTCGCTCAGAGGCAGGTCAGGGGCAGGGCGACAGGCGCGGGGGTGGGAATACGGCGATCAGCCTACCTGATCCTGATCCCTCCCGTGTTCACCGCCGGGGTCCTTCCCCGCGGTGGCGTCCGGGCCGGGCGCATCGTCGGGCGATGCCGCGGACGTCACCGTCGGTTCCTGGTCGGCGTCGACGGGGAATCCGGGCCGCAGCGGTGCGCGCCGGGACAGGTCGACGGCGGGCAGCGGGGTCCGGATGACTGTGACCAACTCCACCGCGACCAGGGTCAGGGCGAGCAGGATCAGCACCCCGACGAAGGTCTCCCGGTGGTAGAAGTCCAGGTTTCGCAACCACAGCAGTAGCACCAGGACCACCGCCATCTTGATGATCCACCCACCCAGCAGCACCAGTTGGAGCAGTTCAGGGCCGCGGCCGACCACCAGGTAGATCAGCAGCACGGTGGTCCCCGTGAAGAAGAGGCCGATCCCGGCGGCTACCAGTGCCGCCCATACGCCCGGCACCTGGGCGATCAGATATCCGATCCCGCTTCCCAGGACCGCGCCGATTACAGTGGCCAGCAACATCCGGCGCAGCACGGTGCGGATCATGTCGAGCATGGCGCTGGTGCGCACCACGGCGTCGTTGAGAAAGACGGGTTCGTTCACGAGGTGAGGTCCTTGACCGTTCGGGGAGGGGCGGTGCGGTGTGGTCAGCGGCGCATCCTGTGCCAGCCCTGCGCGGTGCGTACCGGCAGGTGCACCACGGAGATGAAGACGGCCAGGACGACGGCGACCACCGTTCCCAGTATCACCCACCCGACCGGGAAGATCGCTGTGGCGGCCGCCGAGGCGGCGAAGACGGCGGTCCACCCGTACAGGATCACCACGGTACGACGGTGGGAGTGGCCGTGGTCGAGCAAGCGATGGTGCAGGTGTTTGCGGTCGGCGTGGAACGGGGACTTGCCGGCGGCGATGCGGCGCAGCACCGTGATGACCACATCGAGCAGCGGGAGCATCAACACCGCCAACGGCAGCAGGATCGGCACGAACGCCGGGAACGCCTGGCGGGTGGCGATCAGGCCCGGGTTGATGTCCCCGGTCACCACGATCGCTGCGGCCGAGATCACCAGGCCCAGCATCATCGCTCCGGAATCGCCCATGAAGATGCGCGCGGGGAAGAAGTTGTGCGGGAGGAACCCCACACAGGCCCCCACCAGGCAGGCGATCACCACCGTGGCCAGGTTGGAGTAGTCGGTGGGACTGGTGATCTGGGTGAGCAGATAGGTGTAGACGAAGAAGGCCGCACCGCCGATCGCGATCACGCCCGCGGCCAGGCCGTCCAACCCGTCGACCCAGTTCACCGCGTTCACCGCGAAGACGACCGCGATCACGGTGGCCACGAGGGACAGCCGGGAGGAGCCGATGGTCAGTCCGAACACCGGGAAGGTGATCAACTGCACACCCTGCCAGGCGAGCAGTCCGGCGATGAGGATCTGCCCGACCAGTTTGGTCAGCCAGTCCAGGTCGAAGATGTCATCGGCAACCCCGAGCAGGCAGATCAGCCCCGCGCACAGCAGGATCGCCCAGGGCAGGTTGTCGGCGAAGACGCGCTCGAGGAACTCCACCTGGGCGGCCACCACCATCGCGGTCGCCAGCCCCAGGAATATCGCCACCCCGCCCAGGCGGGGTGTGGGGGCGGTGTGCACGTCCCGATCCCGCACCGGGGTGACCGCCTTGAGCCGGTGCGCCACCTGCCACGCCAGTGGGGTGGCCAGGAAGCTCACGGCAGCGGCCACCGCCATCAGGAGCAGGTAGATCCTCACTGGTTGTCAGGCTCCCGGGCCGTATCGGAGATCGGTGCCGGGCTCTGGGTCTGTTCGTGGGCCTGGTCGGCTCTGGGGCGGGCTCCTGGGCCTCACCCGGCCCCGGGGCGGGCTCCTGGGCCCTGTCCGGGTCCAGTGCCGGATCCTGGGGATGGTCCGGCTCCGGCGCCAACTCCGGGGCCACCTGCGCCAACTCCTCGGCACTGATCGCTCCCTGACGAACGATCCGCAGCCGCTCCCCGGTGGCGTCGACGATCGTCGAGGGCTGCTGCCCGGGCGCCGGCCCGCCGTCCAGGTACAGGCTCACCGCACTGCCCAGTTGCTCGGCCGCCTCGGCCGCACTCAGCGCCGCTGGCTGCCCGGTGCGGTTCGCGCTGGAGACCGCCAGCGGCCCGGTCTTGCGCAGCAGAGCGAGGGTGAACTCCTCGTCCGGCATCCGTAGCGCCACTGTGCCCTCGGTCTCGCCCAGGTCCCACATCAACGAGGGCTGGGCGGGCAGGATCACGGTCAGCGCGCCCGGCCAGAAGCGCTCCACCAGGTCACGCACCACCTGGGGCACATCGATGGCCAGGCCGTCCAGCGTGCGCACATCACCGATCAGCACCGGTGGGGGCATCTGCCGTCCGCGGCCCTTGGCCGCCAGCAGTGCATCCACCGCGTCCGGAGTGAAGGCGTCGGCGGCGATCCCATAGACGGTGTCGGTGGGAATGACCGCGAGCGCCCCCCGGGACAGGGTGCGCACGGCTTCGTCCACATGCGGCCACCAGGTGGCCGGCTCGGTGCAATCGCGCAGGTTGTGCTCAGTCACGGCACAAAGTCTCCCATGACCGGCGCTGCCGTCGTGGCTCCGGTTCGTGCCATGGTGTCTCGTGCCATGGTGTGCTGGTGAGTTCTGCCTCCCGGGCCCATGCGGTCCTGCTGCGCATCGCCTTCGCCGTCAGCGTGGGGGTGCACCTGCTGGTGCTCTACCTGCCCATGGTGCCCGCGGTCGCCGAGGTGGAGGTGCCCGGTGCGGACAAGGTCGCACACATGCTCATCTTCGCCGGCGTGATCCTCACCGGGCGATTGCTGGGACTCTCCCTGGCCTGGTTGGCTCCGGCACTGATCGCACACGCCTTCGCCAGCGAGCTCATCCAGCACCTGGCCCTGCCCGGACGCGGTGGCGAATGGCTGGATGTGCTGGCCAACCTCGGCGGGGTGGTCCTGGGTTGGTACCTGGCCGGTGTGATCACGCGGCACCGACTCAGCGGCGCCGGGCCAGCACCATCCGCGCCCGCCCGCTCAGGTCCTCCGCCGTCGACACCTCGGTGAAGCCTCCGGTGTCGCTGACCACGTCACGTACCGCGCCCGCCTGCACCTCGGCGTGCTCCATGATGAATACGCCTGAGGGCCGCAGCAGCCGGGCCGCGGCGCGGATGACGGCGCGGGGGATATCGAGCCCGTCCGGGCCGCCACCGTACAGGGCCAGGTCCGGATCGTGCTCGCGAACCTCGCGCTGCTGCGGCACCGCATCGGGAGGGATGTAGGGCGGGTTGGCCACGAGCACGTCCACCTGCCCCTCGTGGTCGGCCAGGAGGTCCTCCTGACGCACATCCGCGACCATCGCCCGAATGCGGACGCGCGCGGCGGCGGCGTTGGCCAGGGTCAGGTCCACCGCGGCGCCCTCGGCGTCCACCGCCAGCACCGACGAGTCGGGGACCTCGCTTGCCACCGAGACGGCGATCGGACCGGCACCACAGCACAGGTCCACTACGAGCGGATCACGGCCGGCCCGGCGCACAGCGTGCGCGGCGGATACCGCGTGTTCGGCGACGACCTCGGTCTCCGGGCGCGGGATGAACACCCCCGGGCGTACCTGTAGGGCCAGGTGCCGGAAGTGCGCACGGCCGGTGATGTGCTGCAGTGGTTCCCGGCGCCGCCGCCGCTCCACCACGGCCGCGTAATCGGCGGTGAACTCCTCCGGGAGCGGCGGAGGCATCACCAGGACCAGGCGGTCGATGCCGAGCACGTGCTCGGCCAGGCTGATCGCGTCGGACTCGGCGCTGGGCACCTGCGCCTCGGTCAGGATGGCGGTCGCGGCCCTGATCAGGTGGCGCAGGTCCGGTTGCTCAGGTGTAGCCGATCGGTCCTCACTGGGTGGCACCGGCGATCCGCTCCGCTTCTTCCATCTCGATCGCCGAGCCGATCAGCGCGCCGAGGTCGCCGTCGAGTACCTGATCCAGGTTGTAGGCCTTGTACCCGGTGCGGTGGTCGGCCACCCGGTTCTCCGGGAAGTTGTACGTGCGGATCCGCTCGCTGCGGTCCACGGTGCGCACCTGGGACCGGCGGGCCTGAGCGGCCTCAGCAGCAGCGGCCTCGGCCTGTGCGGCCAGCAACCGGGCGCGCAGCACCCGCATGGCGGCCTCGCGGTTCTGCAACTGCGACTTCTCGTTCTGCATCGAGACCACGATCCCGGTGGGCTCATGGGTGATCCGGACCGCCGAGTCGGTGGTGTTCACGCTCTGCCCACCGGGCCCGGAGGAGCGGTAGACGTCGATCCGCAGGTCGTTGGCGGCGATCTCCACCTCACCGGGATCCTCCACCTCTGGCAACACCACGACACCGGCGGCCGAGGTGTGGATCCGCCCGGCCGACTCGGTCACCGGCACGCGCTGCACCCGGTGCACCCCACCCTCGAACTTCAGATGGGCCCATACCCCGTCGCCGGGATCGGCGGACCGGGACTTGATCGCCACCGAGACGTCCTTGATCCCGCCCAGGTCCGAGGCGGTGGTGTCCAGCACCTGGGTCGACCATCCCTGCCGCTCGGCGAAGCGCAGGTACATCCGTAGCAGGTCGGCAGCGAACAACGCCGACTCCTCTCCCCCGGCGCCGGCCTTGACCTGCAGGATCACGTCACGTCCGTCGTCGGGGTCGCGCGGGATGAGCACCTGGCGCAACCGGTCGGCTGCGGTCGCCTCGGCCCGTTCCATCGGCTCCACCTCGGCAGCGAACCCTGGGTCGTCCCGGCCGAGTTCGCGCGCGGCCTCGGCGTCGCCCCGGGCGCGGGTCCACTCCCGGTAGGCCGCCACGATCCGGCCGAGTTCGGCGTAACGCCGCCCCAGCGAGCGGGCCCGGGCAGTGTCGGCGTGCACGTCCGGGTCGGCCAGATCCTCCTCGATCCGGGTGTACTCGGACAAGAGCGCCTCGACGCCGTCGAACTCACTCATCACGACAGCCTCTCAGAAGTTGCCCACCGGCACACCGGATGCTCAGTTGGCAGCCTTGCTCGCGGCCCTGCCGGTGGAGGTAGTGGTCTTGTTCACGGTGGCCAGGAACTCGGCGTTGGTGGCCGAACCACGCATCCGGGTCAACAACGCCTCGATCACTTCCTGGGGACTCTTCCCGGCCAGGCTGCGGCGCAGTTTCCACGCGATCTGCAACTGGCCCTCCCCGATCAGCAACTCCTCCCGGCGGGTGCTGGAGGCATTGACGTCCACCGACGGGAAGATCCGCTTGTCCGCCAGTTCGCGACTGAGCCGCACCTCGGAGTTCGCGGTGCCCTCGAACTCCTCGAGGATCACCTCGTCCATGGTCGAACCGGTCTCCACCGCAGCCGAGGCCAGGATGGTCAGGGATCCCCCGTGCTCGATGTTGCGCGCGGCACCGAAGAACCGCTTCGGTGGGTACAGCGCCGCAGCATCCATGCCGCCGGAGAGCACCCGGCCGGAGGCGGGCAGGGCCAGGTTGTAGGCGCGCGCCAACCGGGTCAGGGAGTCCAGCAGCACCACCACATCCTGGCCGAGTTCGACCAGCCGCTTGGCCCGCTCGATCGCCAGTTCGGCCACCACGGTGTGATCCGAGGCGGGTCGGTCGAAGGTGGAGGAGATGACCTCACCCTTGACCGTGCGCTGCATGTCGGTGACCTCTTCGGGGCGCTCGTCCACCAGCACCACCATCAGGTGAGCCTCGGGGTTGTTGTCCGAGACCGCATTGGCGATCTGCTGCAGCAGGACCGTCTTCCCGGCCTTGGGCGGCGCCACGATCAGCCCACGCTGGCCCTTGCCCAGCGGGGCGGCCAGATCGACGACCCGGGTGGTCAGGTTCGAGGCCGTGGTCTCCAGTCGAAGGCGTTCGCTGGGGTACAAGGGCGTCAGCGAATCGAACTCGGGACGGTCCAGCGCCTCGGTGGCCGGAGCCCCGTTCACGGTGTCCAGTCGCACCAGGGCGTTGAACTTCTGCCGCTGGTTCGCCTGTTCGCCCTCCCGGGGCTGACGGACCGCACCAACGATCGCATCACCCCGGCGCAACCCGTGCTTCTTCACCTGGTTCAGCGAGACGTAGACGTCGTTCGAGCCGGGGAAGTACCCGGAGGTCCGCACGAATGCGTAGTTGTCCAGGATGTCCAGGATCCCCGCGATCGGGATCAGCACATCATCGGGTGAGATCTCGACGTCGTCGTAGTTCGCCTCCTCGGAGCGCCCACCGCGACGCTTACGGTCCCGGCTCCGCTCGCGCCCCCGGCGCCGCCGGTTACCGCGGTCGGAGTCATCGGGGCGGAAGTCGCCATCGGAGGGCCCCGGACTTCCCTGGCCGCGGGTGGCTCGACGGCGCTGGTCGCCCTCGGAGTCCAGGCCGCGCGGCTCGGGCAACTGGATGTCATCGACGCTGGGACGACGACGGTCGCCCTGCCCGGACTTCTCACCCTGGCCGCGCTGCTGGGCTTGCTTGCCCTGTTGGTCCTGCTGGGCTTGCTTGCCCTGCTGGGCTTGCTTGCCCTGTTGGTCCTGCTGGGCTTGCTTGCCCTGCTGGGCTTGCCGACCCGGCTGATCCTGCTGGCCCCGCCTACCGGACGGGTCCTGCTGGGCTTGCTTTCCCTGCTGATCCGACGTGTCCTGCTGATCCCGCCGGTCCTGCCGACCGGGTTGGTCCTGCTGTCCCTGCCCGCCCTGCCGATCCTTCTTCCCGTTCCGGTCGGAGTCACCGGAGCCACCGGCACCGCCGGAGGGACCCTGCGGAGCACGGCCGCGCTGCTGCGAGACCCCCTCCGGTGCATCCTGGCGCGGGCCCGCCCCGCCCGGGGCGGGATCTCCGCTCGCGGTGGCCGTACCGCCGTCATCGCCGTCGAGTGTGCCCTGCGTGGGTGTCTCGGCTGGGCGCTCGGGCTGTGCCGGGCCGCCCTGACCCGAGCGGAGGGCGTCGATCAGATCGCTCTTGCGCATCCGCCGGGCGCCCTTGATGCCGAGTTCGGCCGCGATCTGCTGCAGCTGGGCAACCTTGAGCGCACTGAGGTCGCCGCCGGGGGCGTTGGTGGTATCGGTCACGAGGTTCCTTCCCTCGATGAGACCAGGGCCCGGTCACCGGGCCCAGGCACGAGAGTCTGCCGGTGCGATCACCGGCGTCGGTGCGCCGCACGGCCGGAAAGCACCGGCCCGCGCCACAGCGCCTGAAAACTTTGGGGGTACACCCTGGTCAACGGCGGCGTGTCCACGCCCGCCCGGGGTGCGATGCAAGCCTAGCACCGCACTCTCCCCAGAAATCAACGCCGGGCCCCTCAGGGCGCGGCGACCCGCGGTCCGTGCCGGTCGACGTCGGGGTGGCGCACCCGCCAGCCGGCCGGGATGGTGGCCAGTTGCTCTGCCGGCAGGGCCCCGAACAGCAGCAAGGTGGGTCCGGCGCCGGAGATCACCGCAGGCAGGCCCGCCCGGCGCAACCGGTCCAGCAACTCCAGGCTCTCCGGCATCACGTCGGCCCGGTAACGCTGGTGCAGCCAGTCCTGGGTGGCTGCGAACAACAGATCCGGGCGGCTGCCCAGTGCGAGCGTGAGCAGCCCGGCGCGGGCGGAGTTGGCGGCGGCGTCGGCATGGGCGATGGTTCGTGGAAGCGCGGTACGAGCCCGGGAGGTGGACAGCCGGCGCTGCGGGATCAGCACCGTGACCTCCAGGTCATGCACCGGTACCTGTGCCGCGTGGGCCTGTCCCTGGTCCGTCCAGGCGATGGTGGCGCCCCCGTGCAGGGCCGGGGCGGCGTTGTCGGGGTGGCCTTCGAGTTCGGTGGCCAACTGCAGGATGAGCCCGTCGTCCAGGGGCTCGGGCTCGGAGATCAGTTCCCGCACCGCCAGCAACCCGGCGACCACCGCTGCGGCGGAGGACCCCAGTCCTCGCCCGTGCGGGATCGCATTGGCGCACCGCAGTTCCAGCCCCGCCTGTGGGGCGCCCACCTGGTCCAGGGCCACCCGCATCGCGCGGACCACCAGGTGCTCCTCGCCGTCGGGCACCTCTTGCGCCCCGGCGCCGCTGACGTGCACGCGGGTGGCGCCGGTGGTGGCGCGGACCTGCACCACGTCATGGATGGCCACGGCCAGTCCGAACGAGTCGAAACCCGGACCCAGGTTCGCGCACGTGGCGGGCACCGTCACGGTGACCTGATCACGGACCAGCCGCACCGCTCAGTCCAATCCGAGTGCGCGGGCCGCAGCTGCCGGGTCGGTGGAGATCACGGGCGGGTCGACCTGGCGCTGCCCCAACGCGGTAGCGGTGTCCTTCAGGCCGTTCCCGGTCACGGTGCACACCACCTGGGCGCCTTCGGGCACCGCTCCCTCCTCGGCGCGGGAGAGCAGACCGGCCACGCTCGCCGCGGAGGCCGGTTCGACGAAGATGCCCACCTCGCGGGCCAGGAGCTCCTGGGCAGCCAGGATCTGGGCGTCACTGACGGCGTCGATGCGCCCGCCGGAATCGTCCCGCGCCGCCACCGCCAGTTCCCAGGAGGCGGGGTTGCCGATCCGGATCGCGGTGGCCACGGTCTCCGGGTGCTCCACCACCTCCCCCTTGACCAGCGGAGCCGCGCCCTCGGCCTGGACGCCCCACATCTGTGGGGTGCGGGTGGCCAGGTCATCGCTGAGGTACTCCCGGTACCCCATCCAGTAGGCGCTGATGTTCCCGGCGTTGCCCACCGGGAGCACGTGGATGTGCGGGGCGTCCCCCAGGACGTCGACCACCTCGAAGGCAGCCGTCTTCTGCCCGTGCAGCCGGTACGGGTTCACCGAGTTCACCAGTGCCACCGGGTAGGCCTGGGACAGGTGCCGCACGATCCGCAGGCAGTCGTCGAAGTTCCCGTCCACGGCCACCAGTTCGGCACCGTGCACGATCGCCTGGGCGAGCTTGCCCGCCGCGATCTTTCCGGCGGGCAGGATCACCGCGCAGCGCAGCCCGGCCCGGACTGCGTAGGCCGCGGCCGAGGCCGAGGTGTTCCCGGTGGAGGCGCAGACCACAACCTCGGTGCCGGCGCCGGCCACTTTGCTCATCGCCATCGTCATCCCGCGGTCCTTGAACGACCCGGTGGGGTTGGCGCCCTCGACCTTGATGTGAACCTGGGCGCCGGTCGCGGCCGAGAGGCTCGGGGCCGGGACCAGCGGGGTACCACCTTCACCCAAGGTGATGACCGGATCCACGTCATCGATCGGCAGTCGCTCGGCGTACTCGGCGATCACGCCCCGCCACGGCTTGGCCATCAGTGTCCCTCCACGCGTAGCACCGAGGAGATCCTCAGCACGTCCTCGAGCCTATCGACTGCCTCGATCATCGCCTGCAGGGCCCGCTCATCGGCCAGGTGGGTGATGAGCACCAGCGTGGCCTGGCCCTCCTCGGTGGCCGTCTGCCGCACGGTCTCCACCGAGACGTGCTGCTCCGACACGGTGGTCGCCAGCGTGGCCAGCACGCCGGGCCGGTCGCGCACCTCCAGGCGCACCTGGTAACGCGTCTGCACGTACTCGGCCGGCAGGGAGCGCAGCGCGGCGTAGTCGGACTCCGCCGGTGCCCGCCCCCCGGTGGAGCGGTGGCGGGCCGCAGCGACCAGGTCACCCAGCACCGCCGAGGCTGTCGGCGCTCCGCCGGCACCGGCGCCGTAGAACATCAGCGTGCCCGCGCCCTCGGCCTGCACCAGCACGGCGTTGTAGGCCTCCCGCACATTGGCGAGGGGGTGGTCCAGCGGGATGAGCGCAGGGTGGACCCGCACCGCGACGCCGCGGGCGGTCTCGTCCTGACGCTGTTCGGCGATCGCCAGCAGTTTGAGCACGTGGCCGGAGTGCTTGGCCGCCGCGATGTCCGAGGGCGTGATGTCGCGGATCCCGGAGACCGCCACGTCATCGAGGTGGATACGGGAGTGGAAGGCCAGGGAGGCCAGGATCGCCGTCTTGGCCGCGGCGTCCAGCCCGTCGACGTCAGCGGTGGGGTCAGCCTCGGCGTAGCCCAGGGCTTTGGCCTGGGCCAGGGCCTCGTCGAAGTCGACGCCCGCGGTGCTCATCTGGTCCAGGATGTAGTTCGTGGTGCCGTTGACGATGCCCACGATGCGACTGATGGAGTCTCCGGCCAGGGATTCGCGCACCCCGCGCACCACCGGCACCGCACCGGCCACCGCAGCCTCGAAGAACAGGTCCGCCTCGGCGGCGTCGGCGGCCTCGAACAACTCCGGGCCGTGGGTGGCGAGCAGCGCCTTGTTCGCCGTGACCACGCCGGCACCGCGGCGCAGTGCGGCCACGATGAGGCTGCGCGCCGGTTCGATACCGCCCATCAACTCCACCACGAGGTCGGCCGACTCGACCGCGGCCCGGGCATCGGTGCCCAGCAACTCCGTCGGCACCACCGGGTCTCGCGCGAGGGTGGTGTCACGCACGATGATCGCACTGATCTCCATGCGGGTCCCGCTGCGGGCAGCCAGTTCCTCGGCCTGCGTGCGCAGTCCCCGGATCACCTCGGTGCCGACCGTTCCGCAGCCCAGCACGGCGACCCGCAGGACTGGTTCTGACGCGATGGTGTCCATGATCTCCTCTCGGCGGTGACGGACTCACCCTAAGGGGCGCCGTGGAAGGCCCGTGGTGCTGACCGATGCGTGGACGGGTGGACGGGGGGGCGAGGCTGGTGCCGGCTCAGCCCACGTCGAGTGCGAGCAGGTCGGCCACGCTCTCGCGGCGCACGATCTCGCGCGCCGCCCCGTCCTGCACCGCGACCACTCCGGGTCGGGGCACCAGGTTGTAGTTGGAGGCCATTGAGCGTCCGTAGGCTCCAGTGACCGGAACCGCGAGCAGGTCCCCGCGGCTGATCCCGGCCGGCAGCCTCACGTCACGCACCACGATGTCCCCGCTCTCGCAGTGCATACCCACCACACGGGCCGCCACGGTATCGCCGGGGACGTCCCGGCCGACCACCTGTGCGTGGTAATCGGCCCCGTACAGGGCCGGGCGCAGGTTATCGCTCATCCCCCCGTCGACCGAGACATAGAGCCTGGTGGTGCCTTCCTCGGTGCGCACCGGTTTGCACGTGCCGACCCGGTACAGAGTCAGCATCGCCGGGGCGATGATCGCCCGCCCGGGCTCGAAGGAGATAGCCGGGGCAGGCAGCCCGTCCCGGGAACTCCGGGAGCGCACCACCTCGGCGAGTTCGCCGGCGGCCGCGGTGATGTCGAGTTCCTGCTCACCGGGTGTGTAAGCCACTCCGAAGCCACCACCGAGATCCACCTCTGGCATCACGTAGTCCTGGTCGGCGGCGAAGTCGGCGCGCAGGCCCAGCAGCGCCTGGGCAGCCGCGGCGAATCCAGCGCTGCCGGTGATCTGGGAGCCGATGTGGGAGTGCAGGCCGAGCAGGCGCAACGAGGTGGTGGCAGCGATGGTCTCCAGCGCCCGGCGGGCCGCGCCGGTGGCCAGCGACAGCCCGAACTTCTGGTCCTCGTGCGCGGTCGCGATGAAGTCGTGCCCGCCGGCGTGCACTCCTGTGGTCACCCGCACCAGGACGCCCTGGCGCACCCCGTGCGCGGCGGCTACCTGTGCCAGACGCTCGATCTCCTCCAGTGAGTCCACGACGATGCGTCCCACACCGGAGCGCACCGCCAGGTCAAGTTCGTCGTCGGACTTGTTGTTCCCGTGCAGGCCGAGCCGGGTGGGTGGCACCTGCGCCTTCAGCGCGGTGGAAAGTTCCCCCAGGCTCGCCACGTCCACCGCCAAGCCTTCCTCGTGCACCCAGCGCAGCACCGCGGTGGAACTGAAGGCCTTGGAGGCGTAGTAGACGTCCACCTCGATGCCCTGCGGAGCGAATGCGCGCCGGCGAGGGGGCGTCGCGGTAGCGCCGGGCCCGCTCCCGCAGCGTGGCCACGTCCAGCACGTATGAGGGTGTGCCGAACTCCTCGGCGATGTCAGCGAGGGAAAGCCCGTCCACGGACCACGCCCCCTCGGTCACGGTGGTGCGGGACGGCCACAGGTGGGCGTCAGGTGGTGTGCTCACAGGTTCTCCGGTGCGGTCAGGCCCAGTTCCCGCAGGCCGGTGCGGAGCACCAGCCCGGTCGCACAGGCCAGGGCGAGGTTGAGGCGGTAGGTATCCATGATGGGGGCATCAGCGGTGATCGGGCCACGGGGTGTGGACCGGGAGTGGGCGAACCAGTCGGTGAACGCGCCCGTGATCTGCCGGAGGTTGGACACCACCGGGGCGCCACGGTCCTGAAGGCGGGCGCGATGGCGGGCCAGGTGGGCGGCCGCCAGCGCCAGCAGCAGCGCGCGGGTGCGGGCGTCCTCGGTGCGGGTGTGCGCCAGGTCCCGCCAGATCCCTGCCAGCACCCCGGGCAGTACGTCGCCGGCCGGGCCCTCGGGCGCAGGCAGCACCCCGTGGTCGACGCCCTGGCGCAGCAGCATCGCGGTTCGGGCACGGGCACGACGTACCGGGTAGAGCCGGCCGGGCATGAGGTCGACTCCGCCACCGGCGCGAGCCAGTGTCGCCGAGCGCCTGGCCCGCTCGGAGTCGGCCGGCGGCGGGGCCGGCGGTGGCGGGTTCCGTCCGGTGAGGACGTCGGCCACGACCTGACCGCGAGCGGTGGTGGTCAGGGTGAGGAAGAGCCGGCCATGCTGCCAGGTCGTCCGCTGCACGACCGGCAGGTCCAGCACCGACCCCACTGGTCGCGGCGGTAGCACCAGGGTCGCCCAGTCGCCCTGATCGGCAGGTGCGCGCACCAGCACCAGATCGTCACGATCGAGCGCCGCGGCCACCTGGCCGGTCAGGTCCTCCTGCCACACAACGTCAGATCGAGACCCACAGGTAGAAGTCCCAGGTGGATTCGGCCGGTCCGCTCAGGTGCCGCACCACGCCGGTGTCGTCCCACCAGATCACCTCGATCTGGGATCCGTCCTGCCACATGTGGAAGACGCCGTACGCGAGGTCGTCCTCAACCTCGGAGTCATCCTCGATACGCCAGACCTCGCCGGTCTCATCGGCGGGGCCGCGTTCGTCCACCAGCCCCTCGGCGGTGGTGACCGCCTCGTCGAGGTCATCCCACAGCGCGGCCCACATGGTCAGGGACTCGTCGGCATCTGAGGTGAAGTCGGCGGTGTAGGCCTCGGCCGGGCTGGCCCCGTCGAGTTCGTGGTCGGTCCAGCCGGCCTCGTCGATGGTCCACTGGGAGTTCTCCGCGTCCACCACGGTGGCGTGCTGGTTCAGGTGGTCGTACAACTCGCCACCGGTGGGCTCGGTCTCGGGTTCGTCACGGGCGTCGTCCTCGGCCGCGCCCTCCTCGCCGGCGTCCCCCTCGTCGGCGCTCCCTTCGTCGGTGTCCTCACCCGTATCGGTGTTGGCCGGTTCAGGCTGGTCCCCCGCGTCCGGTGCCTGCGTCGTCTCCTCGGTCCCGGGGCCTACGGCCGGGTCCTCGTCATCGCCGCCGGCGAGGCTCACAGCGGCGAAGACCAGGCCAGCGAGCACCAGTACGGCCACTATCACCCCGACCACGATCGGTGCGGGCGACCGACGGCGTTGCTGCGGCCCGGACGCTCCGCCGTAGCCGGCCTGCTGACCATAACCGGGCTGCCCATGAGCAGGCTGCTGGCCGTAACTAGGCTGCTGGCCGTAACCAGGCTGCTGGCCGTAGCCGGGTTGCTGGCCGTAACCGGGCTGCTGACCCTGGGCAGGCTGCCCATGAGCAGGCTGCTGGCCGTAACCCGGCTGAGCGTCACCACCCGGGGACGGGAAGGAACGCGTGGGCTGGTCAGCTGCGGGGTGACCGAAGGACTGGGTGGGGTGATCAGAACCCTCCGGTCCGCTACCGGGTCCCTGCGCGGGCGGTTGGGTCATCGCGGCAACTCCTCGGTGCGATCAATCGGTGGTTCTCGTCAATACATCACGGTTCTCATCGTAAGGGCACCCCGCTGCGGGGCGGCCTCAGGTGTGACCCCGGACGCACCTTGCCCTGCGGTTCGGTCTCACCCCGCCAGTGCTGATAGCCTCTCGTCTCGGCGACCACGCCCCCGTAGCTCAGTGGATAGAGCGTCTGCCTCCGGAGCAGAAGGCCACAGGTTCGAATCCTGTCGGGGGCACCAGCACTTTGGTGTCGGGGCCACCCAGCAGCGGCGCCGGAATCCCCCTGACACCAGACCGGTCGACGGCGAGATCGCGCGCAGAACCACCCAGTCGTCGCTCAGGCGATTGCCGAGCCCGTCGCTCAGGCGCATTGCCGGGCCGTTCGGGCCTTCGGGCCAACTCAGTCCTGGGCGCAGGCCATCGTCTCGGAGTTCAGCGGCAGCGCGCCCTGCTGGTTCAGCCAGACGTTCGGGTCCACCGTGGTCAGATTCTGATCCACGTGGATCTCCAGGTGCAGGTGCGGCCCGGTGGAGTTGCCATAAGAGCCCACCGCACCGATTACCTCGCCCGCAGCCACCTGCTGGCCCACGTTGACGTAGACGCCGTTGGGGTACATGTGCACGTACCAACTCCACACCGGAGCACCGTTGATCTCGTGCTCGATGATCACCAACATTCCGCTGCGCCCGTCCCGGCCCGCACCGGCATGGGTCACCACGCCGTCGGCAATGGCATGGATCGGGGTCCCCACCGGTGCGGCGAAGTCCAGCCCGGTGTGTTCGGAGTAGCGCCCGAAGATGGGGTGGATCCGGTAGCCGTAGTGGGAGGTGAGCCGGTAACTGCCATCGGACAGCGGTCGCACCAGGTCCACCTCGCTGGAGGAGGACTCCGCGGCCAGGGTTCCGTTCGCCTCCACCGCCGACACCCCGCAACCGGGGGCACCGCGCTCGGCCAGGTTGCGACTGGCGGCCACCAGCGCCCGGCCGGAGGCCTCCGGGTCGGCGAGCAGCGCCGTCGTCGCGTGCGCGTCGGACTCCGAGGGCACATCACTGACCAGGGTGTCCAGCGCACTGGCGTCGGCCAGCATCGCCGGCCGATCCTCCTCGACCTCGACCTGAGGCAGCACCACGCCCGTGGCCGGGACCACCCAGGTAGCCAGGCCCAGCGCGGTGAGCACGGCCAATCGACCCATCCACCGCCCTGCAGGGCGGTGCGGCCGGTTCCTCCTGGCGGCCTCGAGCCGGGCCTGCTCGCGCAACTGGCGTCGGGTCAGCGCGGTCTCGTTCGACACACGCTTGGCAGTCACACAGTCTCCGGCGGCACGGCGGGGATACAGGAACATCGGACGGTGCGCAAACGCACCGCGAGCCACTATAACGGTACGGACACGGTGCCGGGGCAACGTTGCCGGCTTCCGCTGTGGAAGTCGCCACACCTGTGGACAATTCCTTCACAACCCGCAGCACCCGGCACCCCTGCCCGCGCGCACGGTTCACCCCCTCGCGCGGGGATGTGTGCGCCAGACGGATGACGTGCTGGGCGGACGCGGGGGTTCACCCCCTCGCGCGGGGATGTGTGACAGAGTTTGGCCATGCCTGGCACGACAGCGACCGTGGCCCTGATCATCGAGGACGAGACGGAGATCGCCGCCCAGATCGCCCACCGGCTGGAAGCCGAAGGGTGGCAGGTGCACGTGGCCCACGACGGCCACGCCGGGGTCGAGCGCGCCCGCGAGGTGCGCCCGGACATCATCGTGCTGGATGTGATGCTGCCCGGCATCGACGGCCTGGAGGTGTGCCGCCGGATCCAGTCCGACCACCATGGTGAGTCGGCACCGGGCGCCCCGATCCTGATGCTCACCGCGCGCGACGATGAGACCGACATGATCATCGGTCTGGGGGTGGGCGCCGATGACTATATGACCAAACCATTCTCGATGCGTGAGTTGCTCGCCCGGCTCAAGGTGCTGCTGCGACGAGTGCAGCGGGCCCGCAACGCGGCGGTGAACAGTTCCGCCGAACCTCCGATCCAACTCGGCGACGTGCGGATCGACCGCGCCTCGCGCCGGGTGCAGCGGGGCGGGGAGCCGGCACATCTGACCCCCACCGAGTTCGACCTGTTGGTCTGCCTGGCCACCCAACCGGGCACCGTCCTGTCCCGCGAGCGCCTGCTCGCCGAGGTGTGGGACTGGGCCGACGCCTCGGGCACGAGGACCGTGGACTCCCACGTCAAAGCGCTGCGGCGGAAGCTGGGTGCGGACCTCATCCGCACCGTGCACGGCGTCGGCTATTCCTTCGAACCCACCGGTGGTTGAGGCACCACCGTGAACACCTCGAGCCTGCGGCACGCGCGTTCCACCGAGGTGACCTGGTGGCGCCGGTTCACCACCGCGCTGGCGGAGTTGCGTCCGCTGGACCCGATGCGCTCGATCAAGATGAAACTGATCGTGATCATCGCTGCCACGGTGGTGATGTTCACGCTGGTGACCTGGGTGGGTATCCGGTTCGATTTCGGGGTGCTGCGCACCTTCCCGGTGGCCCTGGTCTCCTCCTTGCTCATCACGCAGATCCTGGCGCGGGGGATGACCCGGCCGCTGCGCGAGATGACTGCCGCTGCCCGGGCGATGGCGCGTGGGGAATACAGCACCCGGGTGCACACCGACAGTCAGGACGAGGTCGGCGAACTCGCCGCCGCCTTCAACTCGATGGCCACCGAACTGCACACCCTGGACAGCCAGCGACGGGAGATGGTGGCCAACGTCTCGCACGAACTGCGCACCCCCGTCGCCGCACTGCGCGCGCAGCTGGAGAACATGGCCGACGGGGTGGTGCCGGCCGACGGTCCGGCGCTGGAGGCCACGCTGACCCAGTTGGAACGGCTGTCCAGGCTGGTCACCTATCTGCTGGACCTGTCCCGCCTGGAAGCAGGCGCGGTGAACCTGGACCTGACCGATGTGACCGTGCAAGACCTGCTCCAGGAGGTGGCGGACCAGGCCCGTCACGCCGCCGCGCAGCACACCCGTGAACTGACCTGGCAGGTGCGCGCCACCCCGGAGGACCTGCGCTTGCGCGCCGACGTGGAACGCCTGCGGCAGGTCCTGTCCAACCTGGTCGCCAACGCCTCCCGGCACTCGCCCGACGGCGGCCGGATCCAACTGCTGGCACGGTACGGCAGCGCCGGCGACGAGGTGGTGATCGATGTGACCGACGAGGGCGAGGGCATCCCGAAGGCGGACCGGGTCAAGGTCTTCGAACGATTCGAACGCGGCAACGCCCCGGACCAGCGTGTCGGTGAGTCCACCGGCGGCACCGGTCTGGGCCTTGCCATCGCCCGCTGGGCTGTCGGCCTGCACGGCGGCACCATCGCCATCGCGGACTCCAGCCCGCCGCTGGGCACCACGGTCCGGGTTCGGCTGCCCACCACGGGACCCTCCCCGGCCCGCAGCACCTGGCCCGGGTCGAAGTGACGGCCACACCAGCAGTCGACCCCATTGAGCGCGATCGCTGACTCGGTGTTGACCGGCTCTTGAACAGCCGGGTCGACATCCGCTCGATCCCGAGATTTCCGTGTGCTCCACGGCACTTTGACGACGTTCCCCGGGACCTCGTCGCTTAGGCTGGGGGTGTTCATCAACACACTCATCGTTGTGGAAGAGGGCGATCCCCGCGTGTCCGAGCAGGCCCCAGCAAACCCCGCGCTGAGCGCGGAATCCTTCGGCGGAAACGAATGGCTCATCGAAGAGCAGTTCGCGAAATACAAGAAGGATGCCTCCCTCGTCGATCCCGCTTGGCGGAAGTTCTTCGCGTCCTACCGTGATGAGGACGCGAGCGCGAGCGCGGACAACGGCACCGACGGCGCGCCCGCAGCCGACGGCGCGGATGACGCCGAACAGTCCGAGTCCGGCACCGACGAGACCGGCGGCGCCGAGTCCGGTCGCGACGAAGCCGAGTCCGGTCGCGACGAAGCCGAGTCCGGTCGCGACGAAGCCGAGTCGAGTCCGGTCGCGACGAAGCCGAGTCCGGTCGCGACGAACCCGCCCGGCAGGCCAGGGCCGCCCGGGCCGTCGCCGAGCCCGCCCCGGACCCCGCACCGGTGGACGCCGAGGCACACTCGGCCGACTCGGTGCAGGCCGAGAAGACCGACGCCTCGGGCACCCAGGTCCCCGCCGACCTGCCCCCGGCCGCTCCCGAGGTGACCGCCGTGGCCGCCACTGCCACCTACACCTCGGCCCCCACCGCCGGTGGCCCGCGGAGCACCGGCGGCGATGACGAGGCCTCACGGCTGCGTGGGGCCGCGGCCCGCGTGGTCACCAACATGGAGTCCTCGCTGACCGTCCCCACCGCCACGAGCGTACGCTCCATCCCGGCGAAGTTGATGGTGGACAACCGGATCGTGCTGAACAACCACCTGCAGCGCGGCCGGGGCGGGAAGGTCTCCTTCACCCACCTGATCGGGTTCGCGATCGTCGAGGCACTGGCGGACATGCCCGAGATGAACGCCGGCTACCGCGAGGTGGACGGCAAGCCGGGGATCGTCAACCCGGCCAACGTCAACTTCGGCCTGGCGATCGACCTGCCCCGCCCGGACGGCACCCGCCAGCTCCTGGTGCCCTCGATCAAGGGCGCGGAGCAGATGAACTTCGCCGAGTTCTGGCTCGCTTACGAGCAACTGGTTCGCAAGGCCCGCGACGGGAAACTGACGGTGGAGGACTTCACCGGCACCACCATCACCCTGACCAACCCCGGAACCATCGGCACCGAGCACTCGGTACCGCGGCTGATGCAGGGCCAGGGCACCATCGTCGGCGTGGGCGCCATGAACTATCCGGCCGAGTTCCAGGGCGCCTCGTCCGAGACCCTGGCCCGGATGGGCATCTCCAAGACGATGACCCTGACCTCCACGTACGACCACAGGATCATCCAGGGCGCCCAGTCCGGTGACTTCCTGCGGATCGTTCACTCCAAGTTGCTCGGTGAGGACGGCTTCTACGACCGCGTCTTCGCGTCGTTGCGCGTCCCCTACGAGCCGGTCCGCTGGACCACCGACATCGCCGGCACCGAGGACGAGGAACTCACCAAGCCGGCCCGGATCGCCGAACTGATCCACGCCTTCCGGTCCCGCGGCCACCTGATCGCCGACACCGACCCGCTGGCCTACCGCCAGCGCAAGCACCCCGACCTGGACGTGCAGAACCACAACCTGACCCTGTGGGACCTGGACCGGACCTTCCCCACCGGCGGATTCGGTGGCAAGGCCCGGATGCCGCTGCGCGACATCCTCGGGCTGCTGCGCAACTCCTACTGCCGCACCATCGGCGTGGAGTACATGCACCTGCACGACGGCGCCCAGCGCCGCTGGTTGCAGCAGCGCCTGGAGTCGGGCTGGACCAAGCCGGTCGGAGCCGAGCAGCGCCAGATCCTGCGCACCCTCAACGCCGCCGAGGCGTTCGAGACGTTCCTGCAGACCAAGTACGTGGGTCAGAAGCGCTTCAGCCTCGAAGGTGGTGAGTCCCTCATCCCGATGTTGGACCGGATCCTGCAGCGCGCCGCCCAGGAGGGCCTGGACGAGGTGGCCATCGGGATGCCGCATCGTGGCCGGATGAACGTGCTGGCCAACATCGCGGGCAAGTCCTACCGGCAGATCTTCGCCGAGTTCGAGGGCAACCAGGACCCGCGCACGGTACAGGGCAGCGGTGACGTGAAGTACCACCTGGGCACTGAGGGCACCTACACGGCCGTGGACGGGGAGACCACCAAGGTCTACCTGGCTGCCAACCCCTCCCACCTGGAGGCCGTCAACGGCGTCCTGGAAGGTGTGGTGCGGGCCAAGCAGGACCGGATCGACATGGGCGGCTCGGGCTTCTCGGTGCTGCCGATCCTGATCCACGGTGACGCCGCCTTCTCCGGCCAGGGCGTGGTGACCGAGACCCTCCAGCTCGCTCAGTTGCGCGGCTACCGCACCGGCGGCACCGTGCACATCCTGATCAACAACCAGGTCGGCTTCACCGCCGGTGCCTCCTCCACCCGGTCCACGCTCTACGCCACCGACGTGGCCAAGGGTCTGCAGGTACCGATCTTCCACGTCAACGGTGATGACCCGGAGGCGGTGGCGCACGTCGCGGCGCTGGCCTTCGACTACCGCCAGGAGTTCAACCGCGACGTCATCATCGACATGGTGTCCTACCGCCGCCGCGGGCACAACGAGGGTGATGACCCCTCGATGACCCAGCCGGTGATGTACTCCCTGATCGAGGACAAGCGCTCGGTGCGCACCCTGTTCACCGAGGCGCTGGTGGGACGCGGTGACCTCACCGAGGAGGAGGCCGAGGAGTTCCTCGCCGACTACCGCAAGGAGTTGGAGCGGGTCTTCACCGAGTCGCGCAACGCCGAGAACTCCGGTGACCCGACAACGGTGGCCGGCCTGGAGCGTCCGGAGTCCCAGCAGGAGGACGCCGGGGTGATGGTCGGCTGGCAGACCGCCGTGCCGGCCGGCCAACCTGCTGGCCCGCGTCGGTGAAGCGCACACGCGCCCGCCGGAGGGCTTCACGGTGCACCCGAAACTGGACAAGCTGTTGCAGCGGCGGGCCAAGATGGCCACCGAGGGCAACGTGGACTGGGCCTTCGGGGAGTTGATGGCCTTCGGGTCGCTGCTCCTGGAGGGCACCCCGGTGCGCCTGGCCGGTCAGGACTCCCGTCGCGGCACGTTCGTGCAGCGGCACGCGGTCCTGCACGACTACCACACCGGTGCGGAGTGGACCCCGCTGATGTATCTGGCCGCCGACCAGGCCAAGTTCTGGGTGCACGACTCCCTGCTGAGTGAGTACGCGGCACTGGCCTTCGAGTACGGCTACTCGGTGGAGCGTCCCGATGCCCTGGTGCTGTGGGAGGCCCAGTTCGGTGACTTCGTCAACGGTGCCCAGATCGTCATCGACGAGTTCATCTCCTCCGCGGAGCAGAAGTGGGGCCAGAATTCCTCGGTGGTGCTGCTCCTGCCGCACGGGTACGAGGGCCAGGGTCCGGACCACTCCTCGGCTCGGATCGAGCGGTTCCTGCAACTCGGCGCCGAGGACAACATGATCGTTGCCCAGCCCTCCACCCCGGCCAACCACTTCCACCTGCTACGGCGCCAGGCCTACCAGCGCCCGCGTCTGCCCCTGGTGGTGTTCACCCCCAAGCAGCTGCTGCGGCTGCGGGCGGCGACGTCCCAGGTGGAGGACTTCACCACCGGCACCTTCCGCCCGGTGATCGGCGATGAGCACATCGACGCCGCCAAGGTGGACCGGGTGATGCTGTGCAGCGGACGTATCTACTACGACCTGCTCGCGCGCCGGATCAAGGAGAACGACGACCGCACCGCGCTGGTACGGGTGGAGGAGCTCTACCCGCTGCCGGCCGAGGAGATCGCTGCCGAACTCGACCGCTACGGCGACGCCGAACTGCTCTGGGTGCAGGACGAGCCGCGTAACCAGGGCGCGTGGAACTACCTGTACGTGAACCTTCCCGAGGCGGTGCCCGCGGTGGCGCAGCGGGGTATCCGGGGCGTCACCAGGCCGGAATCGGCGGCACCGTCCACCGGCTCGGGCAAGGTGCACGCGCGCGAGCAGGAGACACTGCTGGACGAAGCCTTCACCCGGTGAGCACACGGATCTGCATCGTCGGGGACGAGTTGGTCGCCGGAGTCGGCGATGCCCGCGGCATGGGGTGGGTCGGCCGGGTGGCCGCCCGCACCCGCGCCGAGGAGCCACCGGCGTTCTTCACCCTGGCCGTACCCGGGGAGACCAGCACGGCTCTGGCCGGTCGGTGGGAGAGCGAGTGCAACCGCCGGTTCGGCAAGGAGCCCGGCCACCTGGTGGTGGCGCCTGGGTGTGCTGACCTGGAGCACGGGATCTCCCTGGCGCGGAGCCGGCTGAACCTGGCCAACGTCCTCGACGACGCGGCCTCCCGCGCCATCCCGACCTTCGTCGTCGGGCCTCCCCCGCGTCCGGGAGCGTCCGAGACCGGCCTTGCCGGGTTGTCCGAAGCCTACGCCGACGTCTGCGGGCGGCGGCGGGTGCCCTACGTGGAGACGTTCGCGCCGCTGCGTGCCCACGAGCAGTGGCAGGCAGACGTCGCCGCCGGGGACGGCGTGCACCCCGGCCAGGCCGGCTACGGGCTGCTGGCCTGGCTGGTGTTGCACAACGGCTGGCACTCCTGGCTGGGTCTGCCCGAGGAGAACTGAGGGCTACTCAGTCGCGGCTGAGCACGACCTTGCCGAACGCCGCACCGGAGTCCAGGCGCGCGAACGCCGCGCGGACTCCCTCCTCGTCGAACCGGTGCACCGAATCCACCACCGGGCGCACCCCGGTGGCCTGCAGCATCGCGAGGAGGCCGTGCAGTTGCTCCAGGGTGCCCATGGTGGAGCCGACCACCCGCAGGCTACGGAAGAACACGCGGTTGAGGTCCGCCGGCGGCATCGCCCCGGAGGTGGCTCCGGCGACGGCGACCACCCCGCCGGGACGCAGCGCACGGAGCGAGTGGGACCAGGTGGCCTCCCCGACGGTCTCGATCACCGCATCCACCGGTTCGATCCGCTCCCCGGCCACTACCGCCTGGTGCGCACCGATCGCCAGGGCCGCCTCCCGACGCTCCTCGGAGCGGGAGGTGACCACGACGTGCGCGCCCATGGCCCGGGCGAGCACCGTCGCGGCGGTCGCCACCCCGCCGCCGGCACCCTGGATCAGCACCCGCTGCCCGGGCCGTACTCCCGCGGCATCGACCAGGAGGCGGTACGCGGTCAGATAGGCGGTGGGCAGGCAGGCCGCATCGGGGAAGGACATCCCGTCGGCGATGGCGACCACGTTCCGTGCGGGAACCCAGACCCGCTCGGCCAGTGTGCCCGGGTAGCGCTCGGAGAGCAGGCTGCGTCGCGGGTCCAGGGTCTCCTCCCCCACCCAGCCCGGGCTGGTCAGCACCGCGTGCACCAGCACCCGCCGCCCGTCGGGGTCGAATCCGGCCGCGTCGGTGCCCAGCACCATTGGAAGCCGGTCGGCGCTCAGACCCACACCGCGAAGACTCCACAGGTCATGGTGGTTCAGCGAGGCCGCTCGGACCTGCACCGGCACCCAGTCGGCCTCGGGCGGGTGAAGATCCAGCGGGCCGATGCCCAATCCGGTCAGCGGGCGGTCGGGATCCTGGCTTCGGACGTAGACACAGCGCATCGGCACAGCCTAGTGGTGGGCCCGGACCCGACGCCCGGGGTCGCGATCGTGGCGGCCTACCCCTGTGATTGTCACCCGAGGGGCCCCGTGTGGGATGATGGGCGGTGGTCTCCGACCCCTACGTGACCGACGAACCGGAAGGTGCGCCCGATGAGCAAGCGCGGACGTAAGCGCAAGGCCCGCCGCAAGAACGCTGCCAACAGCGGCAAGCGTCCCAACAGCTGAGCCAGCGCGACACGCAACCAGTCAGATCAGCGCCGAGTGCGGATCCTTCGATCCCCTCGGCGCTGTTGCGTCTCCCGGCTGCGTGCCCGCACTCAGCGTGAGGTGCTGCGCTGCACCGTGATCTGGGAGAGCACCCGCAACCGCAGCGAGGGCGGCGCCACCTCAGCGCAGGAGCGACGCAGCACCACCCGCAGGGACTGTTCGGAGGCGAGGGCCTCCAGGCACTGGGCGCAGTCTTGGATATGGGTGCGCAGGCGTTCCAGTTCGCGCTCGTCCATCTCCGAGTCCAGGTACTCGGACAGATGCTCCAACGCCTCGGCGCAGTTGCACAACTGGGCTGCGCGGCGGATCTCTGAGTTCATACCTTCTCCACCTTGATCCCCAGGGACCGGGCATGGTCGGCCAGCAGGGTGCGCAACTGCGCGCGGCCGCGATGCAGGCGCGACATCACCGTACCGATCGGGGTGTCCATGATCTCGGCGATCTCCTTGTAGGCGAACCCCTCCACGTCGGCCAGGTACACCGCCAGGCGGCGATCCTCAGGAAGCGCTGTCAACGCCTCCTTCACCACGTCGTCACCCAGGGCGTCGATCGCCTCGGCCTCGGCCGAGCGCAACCCGGTGGAGGTGTGCGAGGCCGCGCGATGGATCTGCCAGTCCTCGACCTCCTCGGCGTCGGACTGCTGCGGCTCACGCTGCTTCTTGCGATACGAATTGATGTAGGAGTTGGTCAGGATCCGGTACAGCCACGCCTTCAGGTTGGTGCCCGGGCGGTACTGACCGAAGGCCGCATAGGCCTTGGAGAAGGCCTCCTGGACCAGGTCCTCGGCATCCTCGGGCTTGCGGGTCATCCGCAGCGCTGCGCCGTAAAGTTGGTCCAGGTAGGGCAGTGCTTCGTCCTGGAAGCGGCGGTCGCGCTCTGCGACGGTCTCCTCCTCGGGCGCACGCCGGGGCGACCGCTCGTCCTGAGCGGCGCCGGTCCCGGAGGCTTCACCGTGATCATTCATCACCTGCAAGCCTAGCCCTCCCCAGCCCTCGCGCAGCCCGGCGGGCACAGCCTGCTCACGGTCCCTCGTCATCACCTGCACATCATGGACAACCGTCTCCACCCGCCCGGCTATTCCCAACGCTCGCCGATACGGCTATCTCACCGAAAAGCTCGCGCTCGAGCCCATTCTGCGGTAGCAATGGACCTATGACTTCGCTGCGCAGACTGGCCCGCCCGTTGCTCGCCTCCGTGTTCATCGTGGACGGGTGGGACGCGATGCGGAATCCGGAACGGCACGCCGAGAACCTCGAGCCGGTCGCCAAGCCGCTCAAAGCCGCCTCCGAGAAGGTCTCGGGACTGCCCGAGGACACGGTGACGCTGGCCAAGATCAGCGGTGCCATCTCGGTGGGGGCCGGGGTGCTGCTGGCCACCGGCAGAGCGCCCCGCCTGGCCGCCGGGATCCTCGCCCTGGTCGCAGTCCCGCTCACAGTGCTGAACCGGCCCACCGACGGCACACCCGAGGAGCGCCGCGCCGCGCGCAGCACGCTGCTACGCAACCTGGGTCTGCTCGGTGGGTTGATCATCGCCGCCTCCGACCGTGAGGGTGAGCCGTCGCTGGGTTGGAAACGGCGCAACGCCAAGGAGCACCGCGCCGAACTCGCCGAGGTGAAGTCGGACATGCGCGGCCGGGTGAAGGCAGCCAAGGCCGCATGAGGCCCTCTCGATGACCACCGATCAGGTGTGGGCGGCTCCGCTTGCCACCCTGGGCCTCGACGCCACCGTCGTGATCCCCGGATCGAAGTCGCTGACCAACCGTTACCTGCCCCTGGCCGCCCTGGCTGAGGAGCCGACCACCATCACCGGTGCGCTGCGCTCCCGGGACGCGGACCTGATGATCGGGGCGCTGCGGTCGCTGGGCACCACGATCACCATCGGCGAGCAGGACCCCACCTCGATCTCCATCACTCCTGGTCAATTGCAGGGCGGGGTCCGGATCGACTGCGGACTGGCCGGGACAGTGATGCGGTTCATCCCCCCGATCGCGGCGCTGGCCACCGGCCCGGTGCATCTGGACGGTGACGCAGCGCCGGTCCCGGCCGATGGGCCCGGTGCTGACCGCCCTGGCGGACCTGGGCGTGGCTCTCGGCGGCGAGCAGGACCCGCCGCAGTTCCTGCCGGTGACCGTGCACGGTGCCGGTGCGGTGGCGGGTGGACAGGTGCAGATCGATGCCGCCGCCTCCTCCCAGTTCGTCTCCGCCCTGCTCCTGGCGGCCCCACGGTTCACCTCCGGGCTCACCCTGCGCCACGTCGGATCGGTGCTGCCCAGCCAGCCGCACATCGACATGACGGTGGCCGCGCTGCGGGAACGGGGCGTCGTGGTGGATGACACCACCGCGGGTCAGTGGCGGGTCGAACCGGGCCCGATCGCCGGTGGGCACGTCGCCGTCGAGCCGGACCTCTCCAACGCCGCACCGTTCCTGGCCGCCGCGCTGGTGGCCGGTGGGCAGGTGCGGATCCCGCACTGGCCTGCCCGCACCACCCAGCCGGGAGCTCTGCTGCCAGAGTTCCTGACCGCCTTCGGCGGGCCAGGTGAACCTCGACGACGACGGCGTGCTCACCGCCCGCGGCGGCGGCACCCTGGCACCGGTGGACCTGGACCTGAGCCAGGCCGGGGAACTCACCCCGGCCCTGGCCGCACTGGCCGCCCTGGCACCTGGTCGTTCGAGGCTGCGCGGCATCGCCCACCTGCGCGGGCACGAAACCGACCGGTTGGCTGCACTGGTCACCGAGATCACCCGGCTCGGGGGTCGGGCCGAGGAGACCGAGGACGGCCTGATCATCGACGGCGGCGACCTGCGCCCCGCGGTGCTGCGGACCTACCACGACCACCGGATGGCGATGTTCGCCGCCATCATCGGCCTGGCGGTGGACGGGGTGGGTGTGGTGGATGTAGCCACGACCGCCAAGACCGTGCCCGGCTTCGCCACCATGTGGCACTCGATGCTTACCGGGGCATGAGGTCACCGCGCGAGTACTCCGAGGCGGACGTGCGGATCCGTCCGAACTCCCGTGGCAGCCGGCCGCGAGCAAGAGGCGGCCGGACCACGCCGACGCGATCCCGGCGCTGGTGATCGGACTGGACCGTGGCCGGGCGCGGCTACTCACCGACGACGGCGTGGCAGTGGTGGCGATGATGGCCCGGGAACTGGGCCGGGCCGCCGTCGTGGTCGGGGACCGGGTGGATGTGGTCGGGGACACCTCCGGCGCCTCCGACACCCTGGCGCGGGTGGTGCGCGTGCACGAACGACACACCGCGCTGCGCCGCTCCGCCGAGGACGTCGAGGGCGCCGAGCGGGTGCTCGTGGCCAATGCCGATCAACTGGTCATCGTCACCGCGCTGGCCGAGCCCGAACCGCGCCCACGCATGGTGGACCGCTGCCTGGTAGCGGCCTTCGACGCCGGCATGGATGCCTTGCTGTGCCTGACCAAGGCGGACCTGGCCGACCCCGAGGAGTTCCTGTCCGCCTATACCTCCCTGGGCGTCTCCGCGGTGGTCACCGCCGCACCCGGGGCGGCCACGCCGTCGGACATCACCGGCTTGGCGGAACTTCGCGAGGCCGTGACCGGACGGATGTCGGTGCTGGTCGGTCATTCCGGGGTGGGCAAGTCCACGCTGGTCAACGCCCTGGTCCCGCAGGCGGACCGGGCGGTGGGCAAGGTCAACGTGACCACCGGCCGCGGGCGGCACACCTCTACCTCGGCGGTGGCCCTGCCGCTCCCGCAGGGGGGCTGGATCATCGACACCCCGGGTGTGCGCTCCTTCGGTCTGGCGCACGTGGACCCCGACAGTCTGGTGCTCGCCTTCGAGGACCTGGGTGCCGTCGCCCAGGACTGCCCGCGGGGGTGCACCCACACCGCGGACGCCCCGGACTGCGTACTGGATGACTGGGTGGCCTCGGGGCGGGCCGGAGCGGTCGGAGAGGCCAGGTTGGCCTCGTTCCGCAGGCTGCTGGCCAGCCGCACCTCCTCCGATTGAGGCTGCCGGACACAGAACCGGAACCGCTGCGGAACGCGCCAGGTCACCGCTGCACTCGTCGCAGTGGGCTCACCGACGGGGCCGCGGGATGGGCACTTCGCGCAGGGGGTGTGCGCCGGCGATGAAGAGTCGCGCGCGTGGGTGAGTGGCTCCGGCGATGCGCTGCAGGGCCGCGTGCCCGGCTCGGGGGTGGCGGCCGTCGAGCGCGCCGACCCGCACTGCGAAGACGAGATCGAAGGGCTCCTCGTCCTCGGTCAGGACGAAGTCCTCGATCGCCACCTGCCGCGCGCTCAAGCGCCCGGAGTCGATCTGTGCGGTCGACCGCTTCTTGAGTTGGTCCACTGCCGTGGCGGACCTGTCGATGGCGAGGAGGTGGCCGGTGGTCAACCGGTCGGCGATCACGCGCGCAGCAGCACCGGGTCCGCACCCGATCTCGAGCACCCGCAGGTGTGGCTCCAGCGGTAGTGCTTGGACGATCCGGGCCAGGCGGGGTGACAGGTGCGTGGACATGCGACTCAGTTCCGGCTCGTGGTCCGCGGGCCGGTGGGCACCGGCTCCAGGTCGACCAGTGGGGGCACCAGGACCTCGCTCGTCGCGGCGTCCGGGATGCGGGCGGCGACCTGGGCCGCCTCGTCGGTGGTGGGGCACTCGATCAGGTAGTAACCGGCGAGCACGCCGTCCTGGTAGCCGACTTCTTCTCCGGGGGTACCGGTGGCCAGGGTCACGCCATGACGGACGCGGACCGCCACGGCCTCCTCGGGCGGAGCGAGTGGGCTGCAGTCCAGGAGCCGGCCCTGTGAGTCGAGGTCCTCAATCAGCGCGATGTGCCTCTGCATCTCCCCGTCCGCGCCGTCGGCGGGTATTCCCTGCCACCGGCCCCGTGGCCAGTGCACGAGCAGCAGGAACCTCATAGGGTGGTCTCCTCAGAGCGGAGGGCCCGGCTCATCGCCTACCTCCTGAGCGCCGGTGCAGCCAGTCGATCGGGTCGCCGCCGTCGGTGCTTGCTCCGGTCTCGCGCAACATCATCCGCACCAACTGGCGCCGATGTGCGGAGAAGGTGAGCACATGGGCGATGACGCTGCCGATGACGAAACTTTGGGGCGGCCGGCACAGCGCGTCGATGAGTCGGTCCGCCCACGCACCGCGGCGGTCGATGTTGCGGATCGTGGCCAGCCAGCGACCGGCGAGCGCCTCGTGGCGGCCGGCGAGCGTCACGGCGTCGTCGTCACCGAGCACCTCCGGAAACTCATAGCCGGCGATCGCGGCCAACCAGACCTCCTTGGTCGCGACCAGGTGGGACATCGCCTGAGCCACCGACTCATCCGGACCATCCCACTCCAGGGGAGCGTTCCCGGGTAGGCGTACCCGACGGTACTCCTCCTCCGACAGCCCTTCGACCGCCTCCAGCAGGTGACGGACGTCGTCGATGTCGTGGTGCGCCATCATCTCGATGACCTCGCCCGATCCGGACCGGGCCGAGGCGGCCTCACCCTCGCCGAGCCACAGCGAGGTCGGGGGGTGGAAGTGGATGCCGTTGGGGGACGGAAGCCAATGGCTGCTACTGCGGTCAGTGACGGTACTGGGCGGGGAGCCGAACGCCTTCGAGAAGGCCCGCCCGAACCCGTCGACCGACTCATACCCGGCCGCGAGAGCCACCTGCGTCACCGAGGCGCCCCCACCGAGTTGCCACGCCGCCCGCTCCAACAGCACCCGGCGCCGCATCTGCACCGGCGGCTCCCCCGTCCCTCGGGCCAACTCCCGACTGAAGTGGAACGGAGACAGGAAGGCGCCCTCGGCCATCTCCGCCAAGGTGCGATTGTCCTCATCGAGGGCCGTGTCGAGCAACTCCCGCAGGCGGTCGCGTTCCTGATCCGGCATGACAGCAGTATGACCGGGACCACCGCTGCCGCGCCCGACCGATCTTGCGCATCAGGAGTGCGCCGGCCTCACTGCCTCACACCGGTGCGCAGGGCTACCGGCCCCCGTGGGAGAGCGCACCGAGCACGTCGGCGTTCGTCTGGGAGATCACCGACAGCGGGATCCCCTTGGGGCACACCGCTTCGCACTCCCCGATCTGGGTGCACCCGCCGAAGCCCTCGTGGTCGTGCCGGGCGGTCATCGCCAGCGCCCGGGCGTGCCGTTCGGGCTGGCCCTGGGGGAGCTTGCCCAGGTGATCGATCTTGGCGCCCAGGAACAGCGAGGCCGATCCGTTCGGGCAGGCCGCCACACAGGCTCCGCAACCGATGCAGGCGGCGGCGTCGAAGGCGTCCTGGGCGTCGTCCCGGGGCACCGGGGTGGCGTGGGCGTCCGGGGCCGAGCCGGTGTTCACCGAGATGTAACCGCCGGCCTGGATGATGCGGTCGAAGGAGGAGCGGTCCACCACGAGGTCGCGGACGACGGTGAACGGCTCGGCCCGGAAGGGCTCGACGTCGATGACGTCGCCGTCGTTGAAACTACGCATGTGCAACTGGCAGGTGGTGACGAGCTGTTTGGGCCCGTGCGCCAGGCCGTTGATGACCAGTCCGCACGCACCGCAGATTCCCTCGCGGCAGTCGTCGTCGAACGCGATCGGGTCGTCGCCGGCCATGGTGAGGCGCTCGTTGAGCATGTCGAGCATCTCCAGGAAGGACATGTCCGGGGAGATGCCCTCCACCTGGTAGGTGACCATCCGGCCGTTGTCGGTGGCGGTGCGCTGCCGCCATACGCGCAGAGTGATGTTCACTTGTAGCTCCGCTGCTTCATCTCGACGTACTCGTACTCCAGGTCTTCCTTGTGCAGGACCGGTTTGGCGTCCTCTCCGGTGTACTCCCAGGCCGCCACGTAGGCGAAGTTCTCGTCGTCCCGCAGCGCCTCACCGTCCTCGGTCTGATGTTCGGCGCGGAAGTGCCCACCGCAGGACTCCTCCCGGTGCAGGGCGTCGATGCACATGAGTTCGCCGAGTTCCAGGAAGTCGGCGACCCGCCCGGCCCGCTCCAGGGACTGGTTGAACTCCGCCGCGGTACCGGGCACCCTGACGTTGCGCCAGAACTCCTCACGCAGCGAGCGGATCAGGCCGATCGCCTTCGTCAGGCCCTCGGCGCTGCGCTCCATGCCGCAGTACTCCCACATGATGTCGCCGAGTTCGCGGTGGAAGGAGTCCACCGTACGCTCGCCGTTGATGCTCAGGAGTTTCTCGATCCGCTCGGTCACGGCCGCCTTGGTGGCCTGTGCCTCGGGGTGGTGCTCATCCACCGGCGGCAGCGGGTTGTCCGCGAGGTAGTGCGCCAGCGTGGGTGGCAGCACGAAGTAGCCGTCCCCCAACCCCTGCATCAGCGCGCTGGCACCGAGCCGGTTGGCGCCGTGGTCGGAGAAGTTGGCCTCCCCGGTCACGAACAGCCCCGGGATGGTGGACTGCAGGTCGTAATCCACCCACAACCCGCCCATGGTGTAGTGCACCGCGGGATAGATCCGCATCGGCATCTCGTACGGGTTCTCCCCGGTGATCTGCTCGTACATGTCGAACAAGTTGCCGTACTTGCCCTCCACCGCCTTGCGGCCCAATCGGGCGATCGCATCGGCGAAGTCCAGGTAGACCCCGCGCGCTACGCCGTCGACCTTGTGGCCCACCCCGCGGCCCTCATCGCACACGTTCTTGGCGGCCCGGGAAGCCACGTCCCGAGGCACCAGGTTGCCGAAGGCGGGGTAGCGACGCTCCAGGTAGTAGTCGCGCTCGTCCTCGGGGATATCCTGCGGGGCGCGTTCGTCACCGGGCTTCTTCGGAACCCAGATGCGCCCGTCGTTGCGCAGCGACTCGCTCATCAAGGTGAGTTTGGACTGGTTCGCCCCGGACACCGGGATGCAGGTGGGGTGGATCTGGGTGTAGCAGGGGTTGCCGAAGAAGGCGCCCTTGCGGTGCGCCTTCCAGGTGGCGGTGACGTTGGAGCCCATCGCGTTGGTGGACAGGAAGAACACGTTGCCGTACCCGCCGCTGGCCAGCACCACCGCGTCGGCCATATGGGTCTGGATCTCGCCGGTGACCAGGTCCCGGGCCACGATGCCCCGGGCGTGGCCGTCGATCACGATCACATCGAGCATCTCGTGGCGGGAGAACATCTCCACCGTCCCGGCCCCGATCTGGCGTTCCATGGCCTGGTAGGCCCCCAGCAGCAACTGCTGACCGGTCTGGCCGCGGGCGTAGAAGGTGCGCGAGACCTGCACACCGCCGAAGGAGCGGTTGTCCAGCAACCCGCCGTACTCCCGGGCGAACGGTACGCCCTGGGCCACGCACTGGTCGATGATCTCCACGCTGACCTGGGAGAGCCGGTAGACGTTGGACTCCCGGGCGCGGTAGTCACCGCCCTTGACGGTGTCGAAGAACAACCGCTCGATGGAGTCCCCGTCGTTGCGGTAGTTCTTGGCCGCATTGATCCCGCCCTGGGCGGCGATGGAGTGGGCCCGGCGGGGGCTGTCCTGATAGCAGAACGCCTGGACGTGGTAACCGGCCTCACCGAGGGTGGCCGCTGCTGCGGCGCCGGCCAGTCCGGTGCCCACCATGATCACCGAGAGTTTGCGGCGGTTGGCGGGGTTGACCAGTTTCGCCTCGAACCGGCGGGTGTCCCACCGCTCGTTGATCGGCCCAGCCGGAGCCTTGTCATCAGCGATCGGGGCGCCCGAGATGTAGAACTCAGTGTCGACGGGCTGGGTGGTACTCACTACACGACTCCGAACAGGACGGCGAAGGGGGGAATGAGGAAGGCGAGGATCATCGCTACCGCGACGACCGTGGCGGCGATGTTCAGGTTCGCACGCACCCGCGGCGATCGGTTCCAGCCGATGCTGGCGAAGGCCGCCCACAGCCCGTGGCGCAGGTGGAAGCCCAGGGCGATCAGGGCGATCGTGTAGGTGGCCACCACCCACCAGATCTCGAACCCGTTCACCGTTCGCTCGTACGGGCTTCCGGAAGCACCACCGGGGGCGATGTGGTTCGTGGTCAGGTGCAGGATGTGGTAGATCACGAACAACCCGATGACCACCCCTCCCCACCGCATCGTGAACGAGGCGTAGGACCGCTGGTGGCCGCGCCGGGCGTTGCTGCTCACGTACCGGGCGGCACCCTTGCCGGCGGTCGCGCCGCGGTTGCGCCGCCATAGCGTCACCGCTGCGTAGATATGCGCTCCGATAGCGGCCAGCAGCACGATCCGCAGGATCCACAGCGCGCCGCTGTAGGGCAACAGGGGCTGGCCGATCTCACGCAGGTAGGCCGAGTAGGCATCGAAGGCCTCCTGCCCGGAGAAGATCTTGAAGTTGCCGTAGGCATGGGCGATCAGGAATCCGACCAGGATCAGCCCGCTGACGGCCATGACAGATTTGAGCACGATGCTCGAGCGCCACGTCGGGATCGGTGGCCTGGTGTTCAGTGTTGGGGTTGCCACCCCTTCACCGTACTCTCTTTGGCGACCGTCCCCTCACACTTCCTTCACCGGCAGCGGGTCGTGTCGCCGGGTGGTTCAGCCCTCGGATCCTCCAGTGCGGCCTGGATCTGCTCGGGGCTCCAGGTCATCGGTGTCTGCAGCAGCCACTCGTGGCCGAAGGGGTCGCGCACCCGTCCGCCGCGCGCCCCGTAGGGCTGGTCGGCCACCGGGAAGACCACCTGGCCGCCGGCCGCCACCATCTGCTCGGCCAGACCGTCCGGATCGTCGGTGGTCACATCGAGCAGCACGCCCGGCCGGCCCAACGTCTGCGGGCTGGGGTCGTGCTCGTCGGCATCCTTGAGAAGAAGGGCGAGGCCGAACACCGCCAGTTCGGCGAACACCACGGAGTCCCCCATCGTGTACCGCTGCCGCACCGTGGCCCCGAGGGCCCGGGAGTAATAGTCGATCGCGCTATCGGCCTCGTGGACGACGAGTTTGGGCGTGAGTGTGATGGGCATGCCTCCAGTGTGCCGCCCATGCTGGTCCCGGGCTTGGACATTTCAGCGGGATGGGTTCGTTCCGTTCAGTGGATCCGCGCCCCGGCCATGAGCGATTCAAGTGCCGTTCGCGCTCCGTCCCGGTGCAAGTCGGTCAGCGCGGACCGGTATGCCGTGACGAACCGGTCGTCGTCGACGAGGTCACCGAACAGCGTCCGATCGCGCAGGAACGCAAGTTCATCCTGCCGCTGCCGGCCCGCTGCCGCCATCACCCGGTCCCGGCGCTGATCCACAACCTCGATCGGCCGGCCCTGCTCGTCGGTGCCTTCGGCGTACCGCGCCCACGCCGCGACGACGAGGGCCGAGCATGCCACGGATCCGCCGGCCTGCAGGTTCTCCACGACCACCGGTACCAACCACGCCGGAATCCGGTCCGAACTCTCCGCGCAGAGCCGCGCGAGGGTGTCGCGCACATGGGCGTTGGCGAACCGTTCGATGAGTTGGTGCTGATAGTCGCGCAGATCGACACCGGGCACCGGGGGCAGGGTCGGGGCAGCTTCCTCACGCATGTACCGGAGCAGGAAGGACCGGAACAACGGGTCCGCGGCGACCTCATGGGCGTACCGGTACCCGGCGAGGTAGCCCAGGTAGCACAGCGCCTGATGGCTGGCGTTGAGCAGGCGCAACTTCATCATCTCGTATGGCACCACGTCATCGACCATCTGCACGCCGGCGTCCTGGAACGGCGGACGGCCGGTCGGGAAGTCGTCCTCGAGGACCCACTGGACGAACGGTTCGGCGACGACCGGCCACTCGTCGATGATGCCGAACCGGGTCGCCACCATGGTGCGGTCGGCAGCGGCGGTGGCGGGGGTGATCCGGTCCACCATGGAGTTGGGGAAGGAGACCTCGGCGTCGATCCAGCCGCCCAGATCCGGATCCTGCAGCCTGGCGAACGCCACCAGCATCGCCCGGGCCACGTCCCCGTTGCCCTGGATGTTGTCGCAGGAGACCACCGTGAACGGCGGTACTCCCGCGGCACGGCGCCGCCGCAGCGCCGCCAGCACGTAGCCGAACATCGACGACGGCTCGTCGGGGTGGGCCAGATCGTGCTGCAGTTCGGGGGCGGCGGGATCGAGTTCGCCGGTCACCGGGTTGACGTGGTACCCGCCCTCGGTGACGGTCAGCGAGACGATCCGAACCCCGGGATCAACCATCTGATCGAGCACCGCCGCAGGGTCCGCCGGCCCGTACAGGTACCGCGCGATCGAGCCGATGACCCTGGGTTCCAGCGTCCCGTCCGGGTGCTTGGTCACCAGTGTGTACAGCCCGTCCTGCGCCTGGAGCACGTCGGCCATGTGCCGGTCCCCCGGTAGCAGCCCCACGCCGCAGATGGCCCAGTCCCGGGCGGTCCCGTCCTGCATGAGTCGATCCACGTACATCGCCTGGTGGGCCCGGTGGAATCCGCCTACCCCGAAGTGCACGATCCCGACGCGCAACTGCGTGCGGTCGTAGGCCGGAGCCGGCACCGTCGCGGAGACTGCCTCCAGCGTGTCACGGTTCAGCACTTTCACGGGTGCCTCCTTCTCCTCGGCCGGTTCACGGTACGCCCGGCGCGCCTCGGAAACCAAGTGACACGCGCGCACCGGTGCCGGTGGGATACGCAGAGGTGCCAGCGAGCGCCGGCCACCAGGTACACCTGGTTCACCCGGTGGCCTCCCGCAGGGCCACGGCCTCGTGCCGCAGATGCGAGGCAGCCTCCGGCGTCAAGGTGTCGGGGCGTTTGGGGTTGTCCAGGTGACGGATGAACCGGTCCAGTGCGACGTGCGCAGGCTGGGTGCGCCCATCGTCCAGGTGTCGTTCGACTTGGTCCAGCGCTCCGGCCAACTGATGAGCGATCGGTCCGGCCACCGCACCGTCGGCCGTGTAGGCCTCCAGACTGGCTCGCAGCGCGTCGACCGAGGGCGGGTCGGGTTCGGCCTCGGTTCCGCCGGCGATCAGCGTGAAGTCGTCGATCTGGACCCAGCGGTCACCGTCCAGGTTGCTGCCGACGTAGACCTCCACGGCGGTGTTCGGTCCGGAATTGAAGGTCAACGCCTGACGCTCGTACACGGGCAGTTCGGTGAACTCGGTCTCGGCGAGGACCTGGGCGCCCGGGCCACCTGACGAACGCCCAGCGCGCCCTGGGCCGGTTCGCCACCGGTGGTGACGAAGGCCGACAGGTCGTAGGTGGTGTTCGGCTCCACCGGCACCTGCTGGTGCACATCGATCCATCCGGTGTTGTGCCGCATCCAGGCTTGGTTGCTGCCCGAATGGGCCCAGTTGATGTCGCGATCGATGCCGCAGTTCCCGGTGCAGGACCAGACGTCGCTCACCGCACCGGATTCGCCGGCGCGTTCGAAACTGGGATCGGCGATCAGGTTGGGGCGGGTGATCTGTCCGTCGGTATCGAGATCGAAAGCGAGCTGATAGATGTTGTACGGCTCCCACAGCGACATCATGAAGTGCACCGTGGGGCCCTCGTTCCAGGGGTGCATGTACGGGGAGTACAGGCCGGGATAGTCTGCGAAACTCGCGACGATCTGAGCCTGGCCCCACGGGCCCTCGGGAGCCGGCGCGGTGCGCACCACGACGTCGACCTCCTCGTCGTTCAGATACATCATCAGCCACTGCCCGGAGTGTTCGTGGTACTGCACGGACAGTTCGGAGACGTTGGGGGCCACGACGTCGACCGCGGCGGTCTCCTCGGGGGCCCAGCCGGCGCCGTCCCAGTAGGTGTAGGAGTCCTTGTCCAGGATCTCTTCCTCGGGTACCCGCGCCACCTGGGCCGCGCCGAGGCGGCCGTTCGGCGTGCCGTGCATGTAGATGTAGCCGTCCCCCTGCCCGCGCACGAAACTGACCATCTGGAAGTTGTTGTCACCGGCTTCGGTGTTGGTCCACTCCGGACCGTCGGTGTCATTCCAGGTCTCCCCGTTGTCCTCGGAGTAGGCGATCCGGGAGTAGTTGGTGTCCCACTCCCCCGGCTCTCCCCACTGGCGCACTGACATGAACGCCAGGTACTGGGTGTCACCCACGGCGATCCCGGCGGTGGGGATGGTGGTGTGCTCGGTGCCCGGGTCCTTCAGCGAAGGGATGATCTCGGCCGCGTCGCCGTCGCCGTCCAGCACTGCGCTATCCAGCATCATGCCGGTGGTGAAGTCGGCATCGGAACTGCGCAGCAGACCGTTGGAGCGCCAGTCCGGCCCACCAGCAGGGGCCGTGGCGAAGGTGTCCCCGATGGCAAACATGATCTGCCCGGCCCCGTTGTCCCACATCAACCCCAGGTCGGTACCCCCGACGTTCCACCGGGAGTCCGTGTCGTTGATCGAACCCGGCCCGGTGATCTTCGCGATCATCTGCGCCGGAGAATGTTCTTCCGAGGCTGCTGCGGGCGTAGCCACCAGGACCACCCCCGCTGCTGCCAGCGCCAGTGTGCCCAGGGCCGCGGTTGCCCTGGTGCCCGTGCTGCTAGATGTGCTAGATGTGCTCATATCCCTCTCCTTGGCGTCATTGCCTGAGCCGGCGACCGCCGGCACCAGTGCCCTCCTGGACGGCTGCGCTGCTTCGACGGCGCAGCGCATCAACGGATGGTTCTCCCCTCCCCCGTGGCCAACATCAGCGGGCACCGAGCAGATCCTGCCCGTCGACCACGAGACGCTCGATCTCGAACCGACCGTGCCGGCACGTCAACTCCACCCCGTCGGGCACCGGCCGGAGCGTGCCCCAGCCGCCGTCGGTGAGCACCGGCCAGCCGCCGTCGGGCATAGCCGCCACCTGCAGGGTGCCGGTGGTGGCGTCCCAACGGTGCCCGGTGCGAGCTTCCAGGACCGTCCATCCCGACAGAGCCCGCACATAGTGGTCTCCGCACTCAACCTGGTTGTACGGATTGCGTCGGCGCCCGTCGTACCGGGCCCACAGTCCGGTCAGGATCGCGTCGGCTTCCTCGGTCAGCCCTTCCATCAGGCAGTGCGCGGCCACCTGCTGCTCGATCCCGGTCCACACCTCATCGCAATACCGGGTGGGCGTGGCCGGGCGGCCCCCGTGCGGCCAGGAGCACATCAGCAGCCCGGTCTCATCCTGGACCGCGAAGGACCGGAATGGGTGGTCGAAGCCGTCGAAGCCGGTGCGCAGGTTGTGACGGACCACCGAAGCCAGCGCAGTACGCACGTGATCGGCCGGGAGCAGGTACCCCAGGTCCAGGGTGTGGGCCCACCACTGCCCGATCAGTTGGTCGGACAGGCAGCCGCGCTCCCATTGGAACTTGGTCGGATCGCCTTCCTCGAGCACCTGGATGTAGTACTCCCCGGTGAAGAGGGCGTCATCGTAGGCGACCGAGGACCGTTCGAACCATTCCCGCCACCTGGTGGCGATGTCGGTGTGGCCGAGCAGCCGGGCCAACTCCTCGCCCGCGCGCAGTGCCGCGAGCCAGTAGGTGCCCATGAAGGTGTTCAGGCCGGCCAGGTCGATGTCGTGGGTGGAGGGTTGTATGCCGTGCAGCATCCCGGTGCCCTGGGGATCCCAGGATGCGGCGACGTACTCCAGCAGTCGGTGGATGTTGGGCCAGTACGTCCTGAGCCAGTCCTGTCCGGCTCCGGTACGCACCTCCCGATACGTCTGCAGGACGGTCGCGAGCATCCCGTCCAGTGCGGGCTCTCCCGGTCCCCCGATCGGCCGGTCCCATAGTTGGGGTAGGTGGGTCGGGGCGATCAACCGGTGCGGGATGAACCCTGGCGGGGCCTGCATGACCTCGAACTGAGTCCGCCGCATCGACCGTTCCAGTTCCGGGAACAACTTCGCCAGTCCCTGGGCATAGGCGAACACATGCGTACAGTTCAGCGGACAGGACCCGCCAACGTCCCCGGACCACATCGTGGTCGAGGCGCCATGCACGCCCTCGAACCCGTAGAACCTTCCGTCCTCATCGCGGAAGAAACTCGGGCTCCTGATGATCGCGGCCTGGGCGAGCAGATGCTCGGTCTCGGTCGCGCTCAGTCCCGAGCCGGCGACCGTGCGTACCCACCGGCGGGAGACCGACTCCAGACCCTTCCATTGCTGCTGCACCTGCCGGCTCACCGCCAACGCGTCGGCATGCACGGTGGTGTAGTGGTTGCCGAGCCGGTGCCTGGTAGCCCCCCACTCGGGCCGGATCCCCCCGAACTGTGTGAAGTTGACGTACCGGTTCGGAAAGTGCCACGTGAGGACGAACCGCACCTGCACGCTCTGCCCGGGAGGCACGTCGATCTGACCCGCCAAACCACCGTTCCAGGTGGCTCCGGTCGGGCTGGGCCGTGCCTGGCTCCAGGTGCCCGTGGGTTGTGGATCGGCGATCCATGAGGGCATGTGGGCCCAGTCCTGGGGACCGAACGGTTGCCGCGAGCGCATGAAGTCCAGGAACTGGTGCGGGCTGGTCCAAGCGGGTAGTGCCGTGGTCAACGGAGCATCACAAGCGAGCACCATGGAACCGGCGCCGGGGTGATCCGCGGACAGCGACGGGTTCTCCAGCACCAGGTTGGTCCAACCCCCGTCCCGGTTGACCCGGTTGACGTTGCCACCGTATCCGGGCGCGCGCACGCCGTCGGGCGCCAGGACGCCGTCACCTCCCACAGCGTTCTGGATCGCCCCCCCCCAGCCAGGCGGCCACGGGGGTCACGTCGTGGTTGGTGAGGGTGAGGGTGAACAGGGCGGCGGGCAGCGAGCTGTTCTGCACATCCAGCGGCACGAACGGGGTGAAGGCTTCCAGGCTCACCTGCACGGGCAGCGTCTCGTCGTGGAAGTCGACCCGCCCGAAGGGGTACTGGCCGGTGAAGGTGGATTCGGGCATCGGCTCGGCCTGCTCGAGCAGTTCACGCTGCCAGTTCGGGACGTGGTCGTCGTTGACCAGCGGGGTGTGGGTCTGTTCAGCCGCCGGCGCAGGTGCCTGCAGAATCCGCACGGCGTCGAACGGTGGTTCCCACTGGCTCACCCGGAGCGCGAAGAAGGATCCGGGGAGATCGCCACGGTGGTTGCCGATGTTGTGCAGTTGCCACTGTCGCAACCCGCCATCGGCGCCCAGGGCGAGGTTGCCGGTGCCGATCCCGCCCAGCGGCAGGGCCACATGGGGCCCGAGTGCATGCGGGATCGACCGGGGGCCGGTGTCAGCCATGGGACTCCTTCACTGCAGCGCATCGAGCGCCGCTGCGTTGTCGTACTCGCCTACTTGATCCCGGAGATCCGGATTCCGCTGATGATGTACCGCTGGAAGATCAGGAACAGCACGATCACCGGGGTGGCTGCGAGGGTGGAACCCGCCAGCAACAGGCCGTACTCGGTCCGTCGTTCAGAGCGGAACATGGCCAGGTACTGCTGGATCTGGGTGAGTGGACTGTCCGGCTCGGTGATCGTCATGATCGGCCACACGTAGGCGTTCCAGAACGCCAGGAAAGAGGTGATGCCGACGACGACGAATACCGGTTTGGACATCGGCAGGAAGATCCTCAGGAAGATCTGCCACCGGCCGCATCCGTCCAGGAACGCTGCCTCCTCCAGGCTGGTCGGGACGCCGAGATAGAACTGGCGGATGAAGAAGATGTGGATCGCGGCGGTGGCGCCGGGCACCACCAGGACTGCCAAGGTGTTGAGCATGCCCATCCGGGTCACCACGATGTAGGACGTCAGCAGGATCGCCATCCCGGGAATGAACATGGTGAGCAGCGTCAGGGTCCAGATGATCCGTTTGAAGGAGAACTCCAGACGCGCGAAGGCATAGGCCGCCATCGAGTTCACGGTGAGGCTGAGCAACGTGAACAACACCGCGCCGAGGAAGGTGATCCCCAGGGCACGGGTGAACTGGGGATCGCTCAGGATCTCCGCGTAGTTCTCCGGGCGCCAGATCTCGGGGAAGAACTGGAACGGCGAGGTCACGACCTCATTGCGTGCCTTGAACCCCGAGATCGCCATCCACGCCAACGGAAACAGGGCGGCGAGCACGATGAGGAAAGCGAACAGGTATCGGAACACGGTGCCCACAGGACCGGTGGATCGGGCGCTGCGGCGCCGTTTGGTCACCGTGGTCACCCCGGAGATGATCTCCGGGGCCATATCGCGGGTAAGTGCTTGTCCGGTGACTGCCATCAGCCATCCACCGCCTTCTCCGAGTTGATCAACCGGAAGATCACTGCCGACAACGAGCCCAGCACTAGGAACAGCAGCAGGGCGGCAGCGATCGAGTACCCCACGTACAGATCACCGGTGAACCTCTGGAAGATCAGCAGGTTGGGCAGCAGCGTCGATTGCGTCGGGCCACCACCGGTCATGATGAGGGGGAGTTCGTACTGCTGGATCGCGGCCACGAACCCGGTGACCAGCAGGTACAGGATGACGTTCTTCATCAACGGGATGGTGATGTAGAACGTGCGCTGGAACCAGTTCGCGCCCTCGAGTTCGGCTGACTCGTAGTAACTCTCCGGGACGTCCAGCAAGCCGGCGAGCATGATGAGCGAGGCCAGGCCCAAGCCGAGCCAGATCGCCGGCACGGTCAGGGCGTACAGCGCGGTCCGGGCACTGCCCAGCCAGGCGATGTCACTGATGCCCACCAGTCCGAGCAGGTAGTTGAGGATGCCCTGGCGGTACTCGTACACCAGCACGAACACGATCGAGGCGATCACCCCGGAGATCACCGTGGGGATGTAGATGCTCACCTTGAGCAGGGTGGCCATCCGCTGCCCCATCGTCTTGACCAGGTTGGCGAACAGGAAGGCGATCGTGAGAATCACCGGCACCACGATCAGCGCGAACACCAGGCCGCGCACGATCGACTCGCGGAACGTGGCATCGTTGAGCACGATCTGGAAGTTGCGCAGGCCGATGAAGATCGACTCCTGGTAGAAGTTCCATTGGTAGAAGCTCACCACCCAGGCGTAGATCAGCGGCCAGATGACGAAGATCGAGAGCAGGATGAGCGCCGGGGCAAGCATCGCGAACGCGATCTTGTTGTCCTTCCGGTGCGGAGCGGGTCGTCGTCGCGCCGCTTGCCCATCGTGGTGGGTACCACGACGTTGCTGGGACAGCACCGCCATGACCGTCACCTCCTTGTGAGTCGGGGTGCTACCGACGGGCCCGGCCGGGCCCGTCGGTAGCACAGGGTCAGGACCCGGCCAGGTCTGAGTTGTCGATCTCGGTCTGGATCTCGCTGTCGGCGTACTCCAGCGCCTCGTCGACCGGTGTGCCCTGCATGGCCATCTCGATGGCCTCACCCATCGCTAGGCTCACGCCCCAGGGATACTGCGGCTCCGCCTGGGCGTAGGGGACGATGTCTTCCTGGATCACCGCGTTCCACGGGTTGATCTCATCGACATCCGGGTGCTCGGCGATCGCCTCGGCCACCGAGATACGGGGGGAGACCTTGGAGAAGACGGTGGACTCGAAGAAGGGCACCAGGACATCCACGTCGCCACCCAGGGCCCATTCGATGAAGGCCGCGGCCTCTTCGGGTACGTCGCTGGCGCCGTCAACCACAAGGGTCCAGCCACCGAGGGTTGCGGTGGTCTCGCCGGGCTGGCCGGAGAAACTTGGCATGGCGGCGACCGCGACGTCGTCGACGAGGTCGGGGTAGTCGGCCAGTAGTTCACTGGCTGCCCAGGAGCCGTTCGCCATCATGGCGTAACGACCTTCACCGAAGGGGGAAGCCTCCGGGTAGCCCCCGCCGTCGGCCGGTGGGATGGCACCGGAGGCGAACATGTCCTGGAACGCCTGCAGCAGCGGGGCGTAGTCCTGCGTCGCCTGCGGCTCGGACCAGTCATCGCTGATCGGCAGGTGTCCGGCCACGTTCCATTGGTAACCCCAGGTGGACCACGCCATGTCCCCGGCGTTCTGCGCCAGCCGCAGCCCGAATGTGGTGTCGTCGGTCAGTTGGTCGGCATAGTCGACGAGTTCGTCCCAGGTGGTCGGCGGGCCATCGAGTCCGGCCTCCTCGAACAGGTCGGTGCGGTAGTACAGCACCGCCGAGGGTTCGACCAGCAAGGGGTAGGCATACTCCTCGCCGTCGTAGGTCACCATCTCCCGGACGTTGTCCTCCAGGTCATCCCATGCTGCGGAATCGATGAGGTCGGCCAGTGAGGTGATCTGACCGGTACGAGCGCCATCGGAGATGTCGCCGTAGTTGACCGTGCGGACATCCGGCTGATTACCGGCCGCTTGGGCAGCGGTCATGCGTTGGTCCCAGGCATCGCCAGGAACGATCGTGTGGTTGATGAAGATGTCGTCCTGGGCGTCGTTGAACTCTTCGACGACGCCTTCGTACCACTCGTTCTCCTCATCGGTGTACTGGGTCTGCCAGAAGGTCACCTCCACCGCGCCCGTGGGGGCATCGGAGTCCCCGTTCTCACCCCCGGGCTCGCCGGTGTCGCCCGGGCCACCTTCCGGTGTCCCGGAGCACGCAGTCAACACCAGACCTGCCGCCGCGATGGCGCTCATCGCGCCCATCGTGCGTCGTGTGCGTCGTGTGCGTCGTGTGCTCATTGTCGTCATCCTCCTTGATGTGCTCTGGACGAGCGGGTGGTTATGGATTGCTGATCTCGAGGTCGAGGCTGTACCAGAAGACGTTGTACGGCCCCCACAGGGACAGGGTGAAGTAGAGGGTTCGACCGTCATCACTGACGTAGTCCGGATGCGTATAGGGCCCGTACAGGCCGGGACTGTCCACCTGGTCGGTGATGACGTGCGGCTCGCTCCACGGTCCCCAGGGGTTGAGGCCCTCCAAGAGCACCGCGTCACCCTCCGCGAACCGCATTGTGGTCAGGAGCCAGCGCTGGAGTTGCTCGGAGTAGATCACCGACAGTTCGCCGAACTGTCCCGGGACCACATCGACGGCGGCGTCCATCTCCTGCGACCATTGCGCAGCACCGTCGCCATCAGTGCCGGTGAAGTAGCGGTAGGAGCCCAGGTCCTCCACGGCCCCGGTGCTGGCGGGGACCTTCATCAACTGCACCGGGCCGGTGCGGCCGGCCGGGATGGAGAAGAAGTACAGATAATCCTCACCGTCCTCGGAGACCTCGACGGTGGAGACCTGGATGAAGTTGGAGTCTCCCGGCCACTGGATGTCCAGCTCGGTCCAGTTCTGTCCGCCGTCGTCGCTGCGGGCCAACCCGGCGTAGTTCGCCTCCCACTCCCCCGGTTCACCCCAGAGATGTACCGACATGAACGCCAGGTACAGGACGTCGTCCACCGCGAAGCCGAAGGTGGGGATCTTGGTCACCTCCCCGACGCCGTTCGGATCGTGGGCACCGGGAACGGCTTCGGCGGCAAAACCGATGTCGTCAGTGATCCAACCGTCGAAGGTGATGCCGTCCGAGGGGTCGTCATCGGTGGTGTAGGCGAGTACGTTCGAGCGCCAGTTGCTCCCCTGCCCGCCGTGGGATTCCGGGTCGCGCTCACCGAAGGTGTCACCGAAGACGAAGAAGGTCCGCTCTCCGGCGGTGAACATCGAGCCAAGATCGGTCCCGGCCACCGCCACCGCTTCGGTGTCGTTGATCCGCGAGTCCGGGCCGGTCAACTGCGCGATCTGGGTCACGTCGCTGACGCCGGTGATGAGGAAGTCACCCCCTTTCGACTCGGCGACATCCACGGCGCCGGGGTCCGGTGAGCACGCCGCCAGCAGCACGGCGGAACCCGCTGCGGTCGCCCTCACCATCGCCCGCCTCCTCATCCCTGCCTCGGCCGGCGCTGATCCAACGGTGCCAGCGTGAGGCCCGGCGTCGGCTGATCGGCGTACCAGTACGCTGTGGAGGACAGGTCGTCGCTGCGCTTGTTGGCATGCCCGTGTTCGATGGTGACCTTGATCGAGGTGGTGAAGGAGATCGGGTCCTCGACATGGAAGCGGTAGGTGGAGATCTGGCCACTCCAGTTCTCCCCGCCCGGCAGCGTGAGCCCGTGGTAGGGCGCGGCATAGGACTGCGAGGGACACCAGGCGGTGTTGAAGTAGTCCTCGGTGCCAGTGCCGTGCAGCCGCGGGGGCCACGGCTCCCCGTCGATGAAGATCATGTCGTCGCCTTCGCCGTACCAGTTCCAGTCGCTGGTATCGCGCAGGTTCGTGATGTTCAGGACGCATCCGATGTAATGCCCGCGCCCGGTGGTGTCCAGGATCGTGTAGTTGCCGTGCCCATCCCGGTTCTCTCCGCCGAACAGGAATTCCGCGTTGGACTGTCCGCCCTGTTCGACGCCGTCGGTGGGGCACTGCCGGTTCCACGAGGCGTGGAACCTGCCGAACCCCTCCTCGAGTTCATCGAAGGCGTCGTAGTCGATGTAGTAGTAGAACCACATGTCCTCCGCTTCGCATTCACTGGTCAACTCGAACCGGGCGCCATCAGCGAAGGGCATGTGGAAGAAGGAGTTGAACGCTTTACCGTCCTGTGGGCTCATCTGCAGGGGCAGCGAGGCGAAATTGACCGTCCGGGCATGCCCGACGCCGAAGAAGTCACCCAGCGGGACCAGCACACTCGGGTACTGGGCGCCGTCCCAGTAGATCTTCAGCACCAACTTGCGCAGGTAATCGTTGTCCACCGAGTCCGGGGTTGGCGCCTCCCGGGGTGCGACGGTCATCCAGATGTGGTTCACCGAACCCGCCCCGGGTATATCGGCAAGCGTGACGGTGCCCCGGTCGGACCGTGACGCGATCCTCATTGCCGCCGGTGGGGTCCCAACTGGATTCGCGCATGCGCCGGTGTGCGCGCAGCCGCGGTAGGTCTCGCAAACTGCTTCCGTAACTGCCGTAGCGGCCGCCGCTGGTCGCCATCGTTCTCATTCGCTCCTTTGGGAAATCGATTACCCATCTCATCGCACCTTGAACCTCGCGGTCAAGGGTCGGCCTTGAAACTCCGATCGCGACTGGCGACGAATCGCTCCGTCTCGGTGGCGGTCGGTGCTGCGGGGGCCCCTCCCGGGCGAGTCACGGCCAGCGCCGCTGCTGCGTTGGCGTACCGCACCGCGGTCAGCAAGGCGTCACCCAGGGCGAGCCGCGCACCAAGGTTTCCGCAGAAGGCATCGCCGGCACCGATCGTGTCGGCGACCTGCACCTCGTGGGCCGGAACCCGCAAGAGCCGGCCTTCCTTGCCGACCACGAGGAGGCCGGCGGCCCCGCAGGTCACCACCACGGCGCAGCCACTGCTGAGCTGCAGCATCTCAGCGGCGCGGTCCAATGCGCCTTCGCCGGGCACCATCTGGCGCAGTTCCACCTCATTGGGCACCAGGACGTCCACCAGTTCCACCAGTTCCGGTGGCAGCGGCGCATAGGGTGCCGGATTGAGGATCACGGTGGTACCCGCTGCCCGCGCGATCCGGGCCGCATGGACGACCGGGGCGATCGGGACCTCCAGTTGCAGCACCAGGACCGCCGCCGCGGCAATCTTCTCCCGCGCCGCCTCGATGTCCTGCGCACTCAGCGCATGGTTGGCTCGCGGGACGATGATGATGGCGTTCCGCCCATGCGCGTCCACGACCGGTAGCCCCACACCCGTGCCGTGCTCGCCGTCGGCGGCCAGATTCCCGTCGTCGATTCCTTCGGTCTGCAGGAACTCGCGGAACTCGGCGGCGAACGGATCGAGGCCCACCCGCCCGATGACCCCGGTGGTGGCCCCGGCACGGGCCGCCGCGATCGCCTGGTTGAAGCCCTTCCCGCCGACGTAGGTAGCAAATCCGGTTCCCATCAGGGTCTCCCCGATCTCGGGCATCCGCGGCGCCGTTGCCACCATGTCGTACATGAACGAGGCGACCACGCACACCTGCACCGACCCGCTCACCGTCGGCCCCCGGCGTCAGCCGTCCTTCGGGTGGAGTGACCGAGGGCGCCGCCGGGGTGGCGCTCGCCGAAGGCTCCGGCGTCGAATCCTGAGCGGGTCATCAGCGCTGCGGCCAGCGCATCGCCGACGGCGAGAGTCACCAGCGCTGAGGAGGTCGGTGCCAGCCCGAGCGGATCCGACTCGCGCGGCACCGAGATGTCCAGCCATACCTGCGCTGACTCGGCAAGCGGTGAGGCGGGTTCTGCAGTCATCGCGATGACGGGAACGTCCCAGGAGGCCAGCATCCTCGCCACCTGGCACACCTCAGCGGTGGTCCCGGAGTTGGAGATCAGGATCCCGATGTCACCGGCAGCCACCGATCCGGAATCCCCGTGCAAGGCGTCCGAGGCGTGCATGAAGTGCGCAGGGGTTCCGGTGCTGGCCAGTGTGGCAGCGATTTTGGCACCGATGAGACCGGACTTGCCCAATCCGGAGACGACGACTTTCCCGGGTCGGGAGCGGATCAGGTCCAGCGCCGCGCCGAGCGCGGGCAGTACCGTGTCGATGCTGCGCCGCAAGGCTTCGACTTCAACCTGCAGGCTCTCCCGCGCGGCCACGAGCTCGGCTCGCAGCCCCGTCATCGCCGCGGCCTTCCCGGCCGGGTGACCAGGCAGCCGATTCGGCATCGCACGGACATCGGGCTCCTCTTCCGTCAGCGCTGACCTCTGGGTAATCGATTACTGGTAATCGATTACCCGATGCTAGGGCACAGCGTCAGCCGTGGTCAAGCCTCACCTCAGAGAATCTCCAGGGCGTCGGCTACCGGCGACGGCGGGCGTCGGGTGCTGGGGCGATCCAGGTAGAAGAATGCCACCGACGCGATGTCGTCGCGGAGCGGCAAATAGCGTCCGCCACTGCGCCATCCCAGCGCCTGGATGTCCACGGCGAGTTCGGAGTGGAACGTAATCGGGTCGGGCACGTGCCAGCGGTACATGCCGAAGCGTTGCTGGGACCGGTACAGCCCATCGGGGCGGATCACCTGCGGCATCCCCAGGTAGGGAGTGGAAAACGTCGTGTATCCCTGCCCCGGGACATCGAAGTTCCAGGCACCACCGACGTAATCCTCCGTACCGGTGCCGCAGATGGTCGGGTGCCCGCCGGCCTGGTCACCGTCCAGATAGAACTTGATCTCACCCTCTCCCCACCACCCGGAGGAGTTCACTCCCCAGGCCAGATACGTCCCGGCGTAATGCCCGCGGCCCTGCACGCCCTCCAGGAGTACGTGGGGGGATGCCTCCGGCAGCGGATTCGAGCGACGCCACTGGGCATGCAGTCGCGCAGATCCCGGTTGCTCCCCGATCTCATACGTGACCTGGAAATACACGATCGCTTCGTCATCGGAGAGGTTCTCCAGGGTCAGCCGGGCCCCGTCGGCGAAGGGCATCGGCCAGTAGGAATTGAACCCACCGTGTGGATTCACCGCGATCATGGCCGAGTTCACCTGGGCGAACTGCCCCCAGCCCTGACCGAAGAAGTCGCCGACGGGAACCTCGACGGCCGGTTCCTGGGCACCGTCCCAGTACGCGCGCAGCAGGAGCCGTCGCCAGTTACTGGTGTGGGTGGTCAGCCAGATGTGGGTGATCCGACCCGGACCGGCGATCTGGGCCAGGTCGTAGGTGCTGTGTGGGGCGATCGCCACACTGGGTGAGACCTTCCAGCCGACTCCCAGGTCACGGGCTGCCGCTGCGCCCGTGCCGTCCGTCGCGCGAGCGCCCCCACCCCGTTCGCCAGTGGGGTTCTCGGGGCTGATCGATCTGGTCTCGGTCTCACGCAGGGCTGCGATATCTCGGTGCATCCTTCTCATTTCCTCGCCATTGTCGGTGGGCATCGTGACGGCGGCCCGGCCCGGAGCCCGCCGCGCTTGGTTGCTTCAGGAAGCCGGAACCGGCCCGGTGGTCCCGCGGACCTTCATCTCCGGTGCCATCAGGACGTGCACGGCCTCGGTCTGATCGTCGGCGGCCCGGGCAAGCAATCGCTCCGCCGCCAATCGGCCCAGAGCCTCGACCGGTTGGGCGATCAGGGTGAGGTTGGGGTTGACCATGGTGGTCCACCGTTCATCGTCGACGCCCAACAACGAGATGTCGTCGGGCATGCGGAGGCCGCTGCGCTGGATCGCGCGGTAAGCACCGGTGCTCAGCGGGCCGTTGCTGGCGAAGATGGCCGTCGGACGGTCCGCCCGGTCCAGCATGGCTCGCACCGCCGTCTCGGCTTCATCGGCTTTGAGGTCGGTGCGCACCAGGTGCCGGCCCTGCATCGGCAGCCCCGCGGCCTCCAGGACCTCACGGATCCCGAGCAGCCGGTCCTCGGTGGTACTCACCCCTGAGGGACCTGCCATGGTGAAGACCTCCCGGTGGCCCAGGTCCAGTAGATGGCGGCCCGCCAGTCGCCCGGCCTCGACATTGTCCATCAGGATGGTGTCCCCGGTGAAACCCTGCACCCGGCGGTCGACCACCACAGTGGGGATGTGCGCATCGAGCAGTGGCGTCAGATCCGAGTGCTGCTCCGACGTCACAGACACCACCACGCCGGCCATTCGTTGCGCGATGGCCGCCTCCAGATAGGCCCTCTCGCGGTCGAGCTGTTCGTCTGTGTTGCACAACATCACCGAGTAGCCCGCGGAGACGGCGACGTGTTCGACGGCCGTCACCAGCGAGGTGAAGAACGGGTTCTGCACATCTGAGACGACTGCCGCCCAGATGTCGGCGCGCTGGCGGCGCAGTGCCCGGCCGTTGGAGTTGGGTACGTACCGAGTTGCTGCTGCGGCGGCGCGTACCCGCTCGGCCAGCTCTGGATCCACCGACGGGGCACCGTTGAGCACTCGAGAGACCGTTGCCGTGGAGACCCCGGCCTCCCGGGCAACGTCGGTAATCCGCACAGTACGTCGCCTCACGTCTCGATGCTCCCATAGTCGTCGCCCGTCGACGCCTCCTCACGCAGGTACACCTCGATCTCACTGACTGACGTGTAACCACCCCAGCCACCACTGGGCCCGCACAGCCGCACGCCGGTGGTCACCTGGGGGCCGAAATCGAAGGTGTACCGGCGCGCACCGGTAGCGGTGGAGTCCGGTGGATAGGGCGGGCTGATCCGGGCCGGAACGTGTTCCCACTGCCCGCTCCGGCGCACCTGCACTACTGGCGGCTGCGCGAACCAGCCCGCTCCGGCGTCCCGGGGTCCGGTGCTCAGCACTACCTGATTGCACCGGATCGGCGCCGGCCAGGTGTAGCCCCACCAGTCCTGCTCCTGGCGCAATCCGTTCCAGGAGTCCTCGGCACGCGCGCTGGTGCCGTCGTTGAGGACCTCGAGCCGTCCGTTTCGGGACGCGCTGGCGATCGGATGCACTCCGGGTATGCGGGCGAGGTTCGTCCGGCTCGGATGCTTCTGGGCGGCGCCTTGCCGCTCAGGATCAAGGCGCAGAGGACGCAGCGAGAATTGATAGGAATTCCCGGGGTAGCTGCCGGCCCGGTAGAACCAGTTGGATTGCACCCAGGCATCCCGACCATCGGAGGAGATGAATTTGCTCGGGATCGTGGTGGCATAGCCGCCGTGGTGGGCCAGGTCGACCTTGGGACCCAGCCAACCACTGAGCGGACCGAAGTCCCGGCGGAGGAAGTGCCGCCACGGCCCCCAAGGGGCAGGCGCTTCGTAGAACTCGAAGGTGTATTCGGTCCAGGAGGAATACAGATACCGCCGCAGTCCGGCGTTATAGACCACTCCGCCCTGGGCGATCATCGTCCCGTCGGGGCGCGGCGACACACCGGGTAGGGACGGCCACCGACTTGTGCGCCGACGGTCGGTGAGCACCGCAATCCGGTCCTGCAGGTGCACGCTCCACATCGGCCTGCCATCAGCCCGGTGGCCGGCAAAGAACTCCCAGGCGTCGCGGTCCTGCACCGCCCGGGCGGGTACCCGGGCCAGGAAGAGGTCGACCGGGTCGGGCACGGCGCCGGAGTAGGACGTGCGCCAGTTGTGGTCCAGACCGTAGGCATAGACCATCGGCTGGCAGTCGCCGAGAACTGAGACCCCGGAGTTGCTCTGCCCGAAATCCAAGAACATCACCGTGGTGAACTCGCCGGTGAACATCACTCCTGAACCCTGGTCCCATGTGCGGCCGTAGTCCTCGGAGCACACGATGCCCGCAGCCGGAGCAGTGTTGAAGGTGTCCGGGGATTCGCCGCAGCGCAAGTCCTGCACCGCCAGGTACAACTCATCACGCCCGTCGCCGTTACCGTCCACTGCCACCATGCCGGTGGGCTTGGAATTGAACGTGGCCGGGTCAGTCCATACCGGACTCACCTCGCGCCCGGCAGCGAGCCGGGCACCCTCCAATCCAGTGCGGGGGTGCCCTTCGATGCGGTTGACCACGATGTCGGCGAAGTCGTCCTGAGCGAACCCGGTACCGTCCCCACAGGCGGTGTACAACGCACCATCGTCAGCCCATGCGCTCGGCCACAGATCTCCGTCGCTAGACGTGCTCAGGGTCGCAGCCGCCCCCACGTGCGCGACCGCGAAGAAGTCCGACGACGCAGCACCCTCGACATCATCATCCGCTGCCATGGCACCGATAGTAATCGATTACCCATTGGCCTGCGAACATCTCTCCGGTGTTTGCGGCGCCCCGCCCCGCCACCTGGGACTCCCGGGCCCCGCCGGGCGCTACCGTGACCGGGTGAGCACCGATACCGCCCCGCGACGCCCCCGCTACGACGACGACCTGCGGCTGGCGCACGTGATCGCTGACCAGGTCGACGCCCAGACGATGGCCCGGTTCAAGGCCCTCGACCTGCACGTGGAGACCAAACCGGACACCACGCCGGTCACCGATGCCGACCGCAGCGCCGAGGAGATCGTGCGCGGCCAGCTCAGCCGCACCCGGCCCCGAGACGCGGTCCTGGGCGAGGAGTTCGGCGCCACCGGGCACGGTTCGCGTCAGTGGGTGATCGACCCGATCGACGGCACCAAGAACTTCATCCGGGGCGTGCCGGTCTGGGCCACCCTGATCGCACTGGTCGACGACGGCGAACCGGTGCTCGGGCTGGTCTCGGCGCCGGCACTGCAACGTCGATGGTGGGCCGCGCTCGGGTCCGGTGCCTGGACTGGCCGCGCCCTCTCGGCGGCCAGCCGCATGGAGGTCTCCGGGGTCCGCGATCTGGCCGATGCCTCCCTGTCCTACTCCAGTCTGGACGGATGGGACGAGATCGGGCTGCTTGATGCGTTCCTGGACCTGACCGAGGCGTTGTGGCGCACCCGCGCCTACGGAGACTTCTGGTCCTACATGATGGTCGCCGAGGGCGCGGTCGACATCGCGTGCGAACCCGAGTTGGCGCTGCATGACATGGCGGCTCTGGTGCCGATCGTGACCGAGGCGGGCGGCCGATTCACCTCGCTGGCCGGGGCCGACGGTCCCTTCGGTGGGAACGCGCTGGCCACGAACACCCACCTGCACGACGCGGTGATGGGCTACCTGGCCCGGCCCGCACAGTAGGTCACCCGGGCGTCACGACACGGCTCGTCAGGTCAGCAGATCGGCGCGCTCGCTCACGTCGTACCAGAGCAGGTCCAGTTCGGCGACGGCCTCCTCGGCTCCGGCCTGCCCGGCTATGGCCCCGCGCAACTGGGCGGCGCCGGCGAGGTCTGTTCGGTCGTCGATGTGGAAGGAGACCACGGCGCGCCAAGGTACGGCCGGGGCGAACACCGCCGAGGGCTCCGGATCGCCTTGCGGTACCTCGACATCGTCGATATCGGCCGCGACCACCACCCGCACCGGCGGCTCATGACCGCGGTCCCGCAGCATGGCCAGGCTGTCGGCTGCGGCCGCCACCAGGGCCTGGAACTCCCCTGCCTCGGCGTCGTCACTGTCACCGCCTGCGGTGCCGAGCGCGGCGGCGAGGGCAGGGGTGAGGGCATGGCCGCGGCGCGGGGGCAGGCCCTCGGTGCCGGCCAGGTCGGCCAGCGTGGCTGGGAGATAGACGCGCATGGTCACAGTGTGTCCTATCCGGGCCGGCGCAGCCGTCCGCTCAGCCGTCCGCGCAGCCGTCCGCGCAGCCCGGCCCGCACCGGGGCGGTGCCGCTGATCCGGTGTGCCAGGGCCTGAGCCGCGAGACGGGCCGAGGACTTCGGCGCGGCCTCCGCCCAGGTCGAGGCGGTCAACAGGGCCCGATCGGCCGCGTTCCGGTCGTCGGGGATCAGCACCGGGTCGCTGATCCCGGCGAAGCGGGCCAGCGCCTCGCGCACCGAGTCCTGCGGACGCGGGCCGGCGGCACCTGCGCGCACCCGGTTGACCACCACGGTGCGGCGCGGCAGTTCCTCCAGGTCCAGCACGGTATGCACCAGCCGCTCGATCCCGATGGGTTCGGCCGCGCCGACCACGAGCACCTCATCGGCCTCATCCAAGACCGCGGCGGCCACAGCGTTGCGTCCGGCGGTGAGCATCGGCTCGTAGTCGCCGTCGTCATCGGGCACCCGCACCGGGCCGTCGATGATCACCCATGAGTAGACCGTGCGCGCAACCTGGACGACGCTGCGCAGGCTCGCCGCGCCGATCTCACGCCAACGGGACGCCCGGGGCAGCCCGGTGAGCAGATGCAGCCCGCCGTCGACCTCGCAGGCGATGCGGGCCAACGCAGTGGCGTCCAGGGTGCCCTGGTCAGCCGCCCTGACCGCAGCGGCAAGCCCGGCCGATTCGCTGAGCACGCCGAGCATCTGGGCCAGCGCGGAGCCCCAGATGTCGGCGTCGATGCACAGCACGCCCTGCCCGGTCCCGCTGATCTCGTGGGCCAGGTTCACCGCGATCGTGGACCGGCCCGGGGATCCCGGAGGACCGCAAACGGTGACCACGGTGCCGAGCCGGCCCGTACCCTTCGTCTGCGCCGGATCGGGCACCGGCGGCTCGACGGGGGCCGACACGGGCACCACTCCGCGCCCAGCCACGTCACGGATCGCGGAGACCAGGTCCGCATCGGGATCAGCGGGCACGGCACCCATCTGGCGCACCCGAGCGTGCTCGGTCGGGCCGGCCACCACCACGGTGGGGACCCCGGCAGCGGCGAGCCGGTCGATCGCCATCCGGTCGATGCCGGACTCTGCGTCGGTGACCGCCACCACGCCGACACCGGCGATGGCGGCGGCGAGGAGTTCGGCGACATCGGCGCAGCGCCGGGTCACCGTCATGTCCGAGGCCGCGGCGACGTCCCGGACCAGGCGTTCCTCGACGCCGCCCGGCAGTGCCACCAGCACGCCCAGGCTCATCGGCTACGCACCCGGACCCGGCACCAGGATCACCTCGGCGCCGGAGGACAGCGCCTCGAGCACGTCGGCCAGGTCGGCCTCCGCGATCAGGACCTGGACGTGCACCTGGTTTGCGCCGGCGAACAAGGCGGTGTCCTCGAGCACCTCAGCGACCTGAACGTCCGGCAGAAGCTGAACCGGGGGGAGCACTGCGCCGATGCTCCCTTGTGGGTCCGGCCGGGCCACCCACACGTCCACACGGCTGCCGCGTGCCAACGACGTCGCCGCCGAGGCGTCGGTGGGGATGGTCACCGGTCGTAGGTCCAACTGGACGGCACTGCCGATCGCCGCCGCCGGCACCAGTTCCCCGGCACCGACGGTGCGCAGCACCACCGCATCGGCCGGCACGTCTTCCTCGGGGGTCAGGTAGGTCTGCATCAGCCCGGACATCTGGACCTGGACCACCTCCAGATCATCCATGGTGATGGGTTCACCAGGTACCAGGACCTCCCTGGCGGTGTAGGCGGGCACGGTCGCCCCGGCCTGCGTGACCACCCAGGAGCCCAGTGCGACCGAGGCCGCAACCAGAAGCACTCCGATGCCCAGCCGCGGATCGCGCCAACTCGGCCGGCGCATCCGCAGTCCCCCTGGTGTCTCGTCCACCGTCGCCCTCCCCTGCGCGTTCCAGCCCTGCGTGGATCAGTGCCCTTACGCCCGTCCTATGGTGCCAAGAACACTCCCCTCGTGTAGGAGTTATGCACAGGGGCTTTGTTCATGCCGGGCGATTTGTCCCACCGGGATGCCAGAATGGGCTCATGCAGCAGCGATTCCTGTCCCTTGCCGACGTGGCCGAGATCCTCTCGATCTCGATGTCACAGGTGCGGGCGCTGGTACGCAGCGGGGAACTCAAGGGGATCCAGATCGGCGGCAAGGGCACCTGGCGGATCGAGGACGCACAGTTGCAGGACTACATCGACCGCATGTACGCCCGGACCCAGGAGCGGCTGCGCGAGGAAGGCCGGGTGGACTGACTCCGCGGTCGAGAATCCGAGCGTCAGAATCTCCACCGGCCATGGGTGGCCGAGGCCACTCAGGTGCCGGACTCCACGCTGACCAGTCCGGACCAGGCGATCGTGACCACGCCGCGCGCATCGACCAGGTCGCAATGGTCGCCGCCCACCCGCGCCAACCGGCCACGGTAGGTGCCGGCGATGGTGTGCACCACCACGGCCAGGTGCTCCTGCGCGAGCGCACGCAGGACGTGACCGAGCCCCAGCCCGCGCTCTACCCGGGTGGGTTCGGGTGCGCTGGGTCCCAGTGGCCTGGCCAGTACCACCGCGGAGCGCGGGATGAGGCTGCGGCGAGCCTCTCGGGCAAGAACGAGCCAGTCCTGAGCCGCGTCGCTCACGACCCCGTCGCGGTCCGAACCGTCCCGTAGCCGCACCTGCAACTGTTCCCCGCGCCGGGCCCGCCACCGGTCCGGGAGCATCGTGGTCGCGATCTCTGCCTCGGCGAGTTCGGCCACCTGCATGGGCACATGCTCGTCCGCGGCCGCTTCGAACTGCGCCTGCAGGTCAGCGAACAGATCATCCCAGCGCATCTGTTCACCGTAGCGATCCGTCCGGCCCTGCACCGGCCGACCTCTGGACAATCACAGCCGACCCGTGTACACATAACACCACTTACCATCATGAACTGACACGAACTGATACGTATAGGGGATTATGATGACGAAGTGGACGACAACGGTGTCGCACACCGGGGGCCGGTTGCTGGGGGCGAGCGTCCTGGCTGCCACCGGCTCCGGGGCGCTCTGGCTCGGCACCGCCCATCTGCTGGACCTGCTCCGGGGACTCGGCCAGGGAACCGGCCGAGGAATCGACGCGGCCACCGCCGCGGTACTCGTGGGCCTGGGCCTGGTGCTGCTGGCCTGGTACGTACTCAGCGGCACGATCACCGCGCTGTGCCTGGCCATGCGGCTGACCGGCTTGGTCTGGTCCGGCGGGGAACGGCTGGTGCGCCGGGCCGGCGCCCCGGCGGTGCGCCGGCTGCTGGGGGGTGGTGCCGGGGCCGTCCTGGTTGCCGGTGCCCTCCTGGGCCCGGCCCACGCGGTCGATGGAGACGATGTCGCCTCGAACCCGGTGCACCTGACGTGGACACCGACCCAGGACCCCGGCCCGGTCGAGGGCGAGGACGACGACGAGTCCTCCACGCCGGACGATGGGTACGGCACGCACGGCGGGGCAGAGCCGGACCAGCAGGAGCCACCAGAGCAGGACGACCGGACCGAGCAGGACGTCGCATCCGGGGTCGACGATCCGCCCGGCCCGGTCTACGTCGTCCAGCCCGGCGACACCCTGTGGTCAGTGGCCGCGCACTCGCTCGGCGAGCAGGCCGAACCGGCCGAGGTCGCCGACTGGTGGCCACGGTGGTACCGCACAAACCTCGACGTCATCGGTGACGACCCGGATCTGATCCATCCGGGCCAGGAGCTCACCCACCCCGAGGGGCGTGCGTCATGACCGCGGTCGGCACCCGGCGGTCCCGCAGCCCTGAACCGGTCACCGCCCTACCGCCCCGGCGAGCCCGGGAACTCCGGGTTCGCCCCGATCCGGTCCGGGCACAGTGGGACCGGGTCCGCTTCACCGGCCCGCAGCGGGAGTCCACCGGGGACGCCCCGGCCGGCGCGGATGCCGGGTCCGGGCACACCGACCTACCGGACCCCGCGAGCTGGGCGGCCACCCTGGCCCGTGCCGCGGTGGAGGTCCTGCAGGGACAGCGCCCGCCGGCGCAACTCATCCGCTGGATGGACGCCGACCTCTGGGCTGCCCTGAACCGGCGGGCCCTGCTCGGAGTGCAGGTAGCCGGTCGTCCGGACCGGCCCGCCCAGGTGCGCCCGCGGCGCGTGCACGGCTGCGCCGTCAGCGCCACGACATGGGAGTTCTCGGTCGTGCTGCATGACGGGCGCCGCATGCGTGCGGTGGCGCTGCGCCTGGAAGTGCTCCGGGGGCGCTGGTGCGCCACCGCGCTGAGCATCGGCTGAGTAGGCCGATGCTCAGCGCGGCTCCTCCACCGGTGCGGAGTCGCCCTCCAACAACTCCTGCTGGTGGGTCCTACCGTCGGTGGTCACCACGGTCACCTCACCGACGATGGACTCATCCCCCGGCGCCCAGGCCGCCCACCACCCGTCCTGCACGGACGCGTGCACCCGGTCGCCCGATTCGGTCACCAGGATCACCTGCTCCACGTCGTGCGCGCTTCGCCCGAACACCGAGGTGAGCGCTCCCGGGAGCTCCTCGCCCTCCCGGCTCCACGTGGCGGTGCCGGCGTGCAGCACCTGCACCCCCTGGGCCGGTGCGATCGTCACCGAGTCCCAGGCGTCGGCGGAGAACCCGGCGTCGCTGGACACCGCACTACTCTCCTCGCCCCGGGTCACGAAGCACTCGGCGAACCGGCCCTGGTCATCAGCGCTGATCACGTAGGTGTACTCCCCGCGAACATCGATCAGCACCGGTTCCAGACCCACCTGCCGAACCTCCGGATCGTCCGGATCCCCCACGATCTCGTGAGCGACCATCGGACACTTTTCCCGGGCCACCCGGGCATCGCCGGCCGAGAAGGGCTCGGGCTGGGCGCTCCAGGTGGCATAGACCGGCGGGGTGGAGAAGATCCACACCAACGCACCCACGGCCAGCGCCAGCACCACCAGCACGCTGGCTGCCACCATCGGTCCGGTCCGGCGCTGTGGCACGAAGTCCCCGGCCTGCGGCCGCCGCGGGGAGTTCAGAATGTGGTGCAGCGCCTCATCCTGCGCCGTGGCGCCCTGGTCCGGGAGGTCCCGGGCCGGATCCAGCGCGCCCAACCGCGCAAGCACCCCGTGCGGTCCGGTGCGAGGCATCACCGATCACCCCCGGTGCGGTGGTCGCTCCCGTACCGGGGGCGGCCACCGCACCTCACGCCCTCCCCCTGCTTCCCCCGGTTGGTGCACCCGGGCCCCGTCCCAATCAACCTCGGGTGCACCCTCCCCTCCATCGCGTGGCTCATCGCGAGTCCCCCTCTCCCCTTGCCTTGACCGAGCGCGCGGCCGGCTCGTCCTCACCCAGCGAACCCGTGTGCGGCCCCGCCCCCTCTCCGGTACCACGGTCGAGCAGGTGCGCCAGCCTGCGCCGGGCCCGCAGTAGCCGGACCGCGAACGTCGAGGGCAGGCACTGCATCACCGTGGCCGCCTCGGTACTGGACAATCCTTCCCAGGCAACCAGCGCGATCACCTCGCGCTCGGCTTCGGTCAACTGCGACCACGCCTGGGCAAGATGCAGCCGTTCCACCGCCTCCACCTCCGCCGAGGGCATCTGCCCCGCCGGCTCGGCGGCCACTTTCGCCAGCAAGGCCTCCTTGCGACCCTCGCTGCGCAGCCTGGTCCCGATCACATTGCGTGCCACCGCGTAGATCCATGGGAGCGCGGTGGCCGGGACCTGATCGATCCGGCGCCAGGTGACGGCGAACGTCTCGGCGACGACGTCCTCGACCTCGGTCACCTCGACTCGTCGCCGGGCGAACCGGCGCACAGCATCGGCATGCTCCACCCACAGGGCGGTGAGCCGTTGCCGGTCGGCGTCGGCGTCGGCGTCGGCGTCGTGCAACGAGTACCTCCTCCATACCCTGTCTATTGCCGGCACCGGTGCAGTTGTTACATCCGACACTGGTGCAGGTGCCGCATCACGTGCGTATTCTCCTGGGGAACCGGCCTCCACGGGGGTGGCCGGGACGCCACTGGAGGACTTATGTCGGCACGTCGACCCTTGCTTCGATCAACCTGCACTCTGGCCGCACTCGCCCTGGCATGGACCGGAATGGCTGCCCTGGGCGGCGCTGCCGGCGCCACCCAGCATGCCGGCCCCGGCCAGGACGACGACGAGACCCCGGCCACCCATGCGTCGGTCGCGCAGTGGCAGGCCTGGGCCGAGCATGATCTGGACCAGGCCCGCCGGTACGACTGGGCCGCGGACTCCGCAGCACGCGGCTGCACCTTGCTCGAGATCGAGTTCACCACCGAGGTAGACCCCGGCTACAACGCTGCCATGGGCGCACCCGCGGAGCTGTCCACCGTCCGGGTGGACCGCGTGGAGGAGTGCGAGGAGCCCACCGCGGAGATGGAGGATTCGACCTCCACGCAGGCGCGCACCGCGTCGGTGCCGCGCGGAACGCGGTGCAACTACGGCACCCGCGGGCCCGGCACGATCTGCTTGAGTTCATCGGGCAGTTGGATCACGGCCTCCTGGCAGAACCGGGGTTCGGCCGCGACGACCGGATTCCTGCGCATCTACCGGATCCCCACCAACGCGAGCCACTGCCCCACCGGCACCACCTGGCACACCGGCGCCCAGACCACCTGGAGCAGCGGACAGACCCGGTCCATCTCCAAGGCGCAGACCCAGAATGGTGCCTACTCCGCCCACATCTGGCGGCAGAACGTCGTCGGCCACTCCAACTGGGGTGGCACCTGCGCGAGGTTCTGAGGCGGCGACTCGGGCCGGCTCGGTGACTCAGCCGGTCCGAGTTCAGCGAGCCGGTCCGAGCTCAGCGACGTTGCGGGCAGCCTTGGCCGCCCGTCGGCGCTGCTCCCGGTTGCCACCGGAAGCCGGGGCGGCCTGCTGGTTGCCTCGCTGGCCACCGCCGGTGGTCACGGTGGTGGCGCCGTCGCCGTCCGCGCTCGGCGCGCTGTAACGCAACCCGGTCGGGCGCTGCGGCACACCCAGACCGAGCGGGTCCGCACGCTCACCGTCCCGCCGCCGCTGGTCGTCCCGCTGGGACGCGCCTGCCCGCTTGCCCGACTTCGACTGATCCTTCCGCGGCTCCACACCGGCCGGCGCGATGGCGCCGTCGGCCTCGCCCTCCTGCGCCACGATGCTCACGCCGTCGACCTGCTGCTCCTCGGGTGCCTTGACCTCGACGTGGAAGAGATAGCCGACCGCTTCCTCCTTGATCGCCTCGTTCATCGCGGCGAACAGGTCGAAGCCCTCGCGCTGGTACTCGATCAACGGGTCGCGCTGGGCCATCGCGCGAAGCCCGATGCCCTCCTTGAGGTAGTCCATCTCGTACAGGTGCTCGCGCCACTTGCGGTCCAGCACCGATAGCACCACGGAGCGCTCGACGTCGCGCATCACCTGCTCACCCAGTTCCTCCTCGCGCTGGGCGTAGGCGACCTTGGCGTCCGAGACCAGTTCTGTGATGAGCTGGTCGGTGGTCAGCCTGGCACGATTTCCGGCTTCCTCCTCCAGGTCCTCCACCGTGATCGAGACCGGGTAGACCGTCTTCAGGTCCGTCCAGAGCTGGTCGGTGTCCCACTCCTCCGGAACGCCCGAGGCCGTGGCCGCGGTGACGATGCCGGTGATGACGTCGGTGATGAAGGTCTGCACCTGGTCGGCCAGATCCTCCCCCTCCAGCACCCGACGACGTTCCTCGTAGACCACCGTGCGCTGCCGGTTCAGCACGTCGTCATACTTCAGGACATTCTTGCGGATCTCGAAGTTGCGGCTCTCCACCTGCCCCTGGGCGCTGGCGATGCCGCGGGTAACCATCTTCGACTCCAACGGCATGTCGTCGGGGTAGGAGGAGGCGTTCATGAACCGCTCGGCCAACCCCGCGTTGAACAGTCGCATCAGGTCATCGCCCATGGACAGGTAGAACCGGGACTCGCCCTTGTCGCCCTGACGTCCGGAACGCCCGCGCAACTGGTTGTCGATCCGGCGCGCCTCGTGCCGTTCGGTGCCGATCACGTACAGTCCGCCGAGTTCGGCGACCTCATCGTGCTCCGCCGCCACCGACTCCTGGGCCTGCTCCAGCACGCCCGGCCAGGCCTGCTCGTACTCCTCGGGGTTCTCGGTGGGGTCCAGGCCACGCCTGGTCATCTCCGAGATCGCGATGTGCTCGGCGTTCCCGCCGAGCATGATGTCGGTACCACGACCGGCCATGTTGGTGGCCACCGTGACCGCGCCCTTGCGCCCGGCCATCGCCACGATCGCACCCTCACGGGCGTGCTGCTTGGCGTTGAGCACCTCATGGGGCACCCGACGCTTCTTCAGCATCTTCGACAGCAGTTCGGACTTCTCCACGCTGGTGGTCCCCACCAGGACGGGCTGCCCCTTGGCATGCCGCTCCACGATGTCCTCGACGACGGCGTTGAACTTGGCGTCCTCGTTCTTGTACACCAGGTCGGACTGGTCGATCCGGGCCAGTGGCCGGTTCGGGGGGATCTCCACCACGCCGACGTTGTAGGTGTTCTGGAACTCCGCGGCCTCGGTCATCGCGGTACCGGTCATTCCGGAGAGTTTGTCGTAGAGACGGAAGTAGTTCTGCAGCGTGATCGTGGCCAAGGTCTGGTTCTCGGCCTTGATCGCCACGTCCTCCTTGGCCTCGATCGCCTGGTGCATGCCCTCGTTGTAGCGGCGCCCGGCCAGGATCCGGCCGGTGTGCTGGTCCACGATCAGCACCTCACCGTTGAGGACCACGTAGTCCTTGTCCCGGGTGAACAGTTCCTTGGCCTTGATCGCGTTGTTCAGGAAGCCGATCAGCGGGGTGTTCAGGGACTCGTACAGGTTCTCGATGCCCAGGTAGTCCTCGACCTTGGAGATCCCGGACTCCAGCACCCCGACGTTCTTCTTCTTCTCATCGACCTCATAGTCGCCGTCCCGCTCCATCCGGCGCACCAGCCGGGCGAACTCGGAATACCACTTGTTCGCCTCCCCGGCAGCCGGGCCGGAGATGATCAGCGGAGTGCGCGCCTCGTCGATGAGGATCGAGTCCACCTCGTCCACGATGGCCATGTTGTGGCCGCGCTGGACGAGTTCATCCTTCGACCAGGCCATGTTGTCGCGCAGGTAGTCGAAGCCCAGTTCGTTGTTCGTGCCGTAGGTGATGTCAGCGGCGTACATCTTCCGGCGCTCGTCCGGCTTCTGCCCGGCCACGATCAGCCCGGTCTCCATGCCCAGGAAGCGGTACACCCGCCCCATCAACTCGCCCTGGTAGCGGGCCAGGTAGTCGTTCACGGTGACCACATGCACGCCCTTGCCGGACAGGGCGTTCAGGTAGGCCGGGAAGGTGGCCACCAGCGTCTTGCCCTCACCGGTCTTCATCTCGGCGATGTTGCCCAGGTGCAGCGCCGCGCCACCCATGATCTGCACGTCGTAGGCGCGCTGACCCAGGGTTCGTACCGCGGCCTCGCGGACGACGGCGAAGGCCTCGGGCAGCAGTGCGTCCAGACTCTCTCCGCCGGCGACCTGCTCGGTGAACCGGTCGGTCTCTTCGCGCAGTTCGGCGTCGGTGAGGTCGCTGACCGACTCCTCCAGCGCGTTGACCTGGTCGGCCAGGGCACGCAGAGTCTTGAGGATCTTCCCCTCGCCCATCCGCAGGATCTTGTCGAGGATCGAAGGCACGCAGGTCTCCAGAGTGTGTGGCGGAGCAGCCGGTGGTTCCCGGCGGTGTCCATGGTATGCGAGTTGGCTCCCGGACCGAACCGAACGATCCTGCGGTCCTGCCGGCGCGGGCCCTACAACTGCTCGATCAGTGCGCTGGTGAGGTCCCCACCGGCGCCCTGGGCCACGGTGATCGTGCCCAGGCCCGACCAGGTGGCCACCTGGCCCAGTTCCGCAGCCAGCGGTGCCGCGATCGCGGCACGTGCGCCCGGTGTCGCGGCGCCGTCCTCGGCGAAGGCGTGGTTCACCACCAGCGCGCCGGCAGCCCGGTCGGCCTTCAGGTCCACGCGCGCCACCAGATCCTCACCCCACAGGAAGGGCAGCACGTAATAACCGTGGGTGCGCTGATGGGCGGGGGTGTAGATCCCGATCCGGTAGTGCATGCCGAACAGTGCCCGCAGCCGGCGCCGCTCGAACACCAGCGGGTCGAACGGAGCCAGCAGCGCCCGCCCATGAACCGACCGGGGCACCGGAGCCTGCGCGTAGCGGTAGAGCGGGGCGTCCCATCCGTGCACCTGCACGCGCTCGAGCGTCCCGGCGGCAAGCAGGTGCTCGATCGCCGCCCTGGTCTGGCCAACCGGCATCCGGAAGTAGTCGGCCAGGCACCGTGGCGAGCCGATCCCATGGGCACGGGCGGCGATTTTGACCAACTCGATCATCGCCTCGGCCCGGTCCGGCGCGTCCTCGGGCCGCAGGTGCGCAGGGAGCACCCGCTCGGGCAGGTCGTAGACACGTTCGAACTGTCTGTTGCGGTGGGCGCACGCCAGCAACCCGGCGGCGAAGGCGGCCTCGAGCACCTGCTTGGCCACCGTCCAGTTCCACCCCCAGTGCTCCTTCGGCCCGCGTTCGTGTCCCAGTTCGGCGTGGATCTGAGCGGCGGTAGCCGGGCCGTGCTCGGTGATCAGCCCCATGATCTGCCCCAACAACCCGGGGTGCTCGAGCCGCAAGGACGCCAGCCGGGCGCTCACGCGCGGTCCCGTCATCCGCCAGCGCAGCAACTGGTAGGTCGAGGGCGGCACCAGTGCCGCCTCGTGCGCGAAACACTCCACCAGCCGCCGGGGGCGGGAGGCACTCCCCGTGGTGGCACGGTCCAGCAGTGCCGGATCGTAGGGACCCAGCCGGGCCAGCACCGGCAGCAGATGCGCGCGAGCCAGGACGTTCACCGAGTCGATCTGCAGCAACCCCACCCGGTTGATCATCGACTGCAGGTGGCGCATCGTCACCGCCCCGGCGGGTCTGGCCTGCGCCGGTGCGCCGGCCAGACCCTGTGCGGTGAGGGCGATTCGGCGGGCCTGCGCCGGCGTGAGCCGGCGCGAGGGCAGTGCGGATCGGCTCATCGCCACCTCATCGGCTGGCTACGCTCTCCAGCGGCTGGGCGGAGTAGTTCAACCGGATCACGCCGTAGGTCCACCCGTGGCGGTGGTAGACCACGCAGGGCTGGTCCGTCTCGGAATCGATGAACAGGTAGAACGGGTGGCCCACGAGTTCCATCTCGGCCAGCGCCTGGTCCACCGTCATCGGCTTACTCTCGTGCATCTTCTGGCGGATGATCACCGGGGAGTCCCCGAGCTGATCCTCCACCGCGACGCCGGGCTCGGTGGGTGCGGTCGGACCGTTGGACTCGGGCGCGGGTTCCTCCACCACGTCGGTGACCAGATCGGGGGCGACGACGTCCTGCCACGGGGGCGCGGCAGGACGGCCCTTGTGGTTCTTTCGCCGGTCCCGGGCTCGCCGCAGTCGCTCCATCAGCTTTCCCGCCGCCAGGTCCAGGGCCGCGTGCCGGTCCTGTGCGCTGGCCTCGGCCCGCACCACCGGACCCTTGGCCCTCACCGTCAACTCCACCCGCTCTGCCTTGTCCGCCTGACGCGGGTTGCGCTCGTGGGTGACCTCCACATCGACGCGCTGGGCGTAGGGCGAGAGTTGGCTGACCTTGGCCAACTTCTCCTCCGCGTGCCTGCGGAAGCGCTCCTGCACCTCGGTGTGGCGAGAGACGACGACGATTTCCATGACGACCTCCGGTGTCAAGAAGAGTTCGGGAGCGGTGTTCACCGGTCCTGAGCGGGGTGTTGCGCCACTGCGGCCCGTGCGGCCCAATGGCTCGTGCGGAGTCGATCCCCCCCGTCCGGATTCTCGATTCAGTTCCATGATCAGACGCTACTGCGCCCGTCCCGGTTTTGCCCAACTGAACGGGCATCGTCTGCGCCCACAGCCTATTCGGACCGGCCGAGCCGGGCCCCGGCCATAGGTCCTAGGGGTCACTGCCAGGTAGCGCTGCCCGGGCCCGGAGTGGCCGCCAGCACCACCGCACCTGCCACGTTGGCCCCGTGCTCCCGCAGCAGCGTGCGGCAGGCGGCCAGTGTGGCCCCGGTGGTGACCACGTCGTCCACCAGCACCACGGCCGTCCGCAATGACCGCGGATCGGTCCGGCGCGCCAAGCTGACCCGCCGGGAGGACCGGCGCGCCGAGGCGCCCAGACGGTGCAGTGACGCATCGGGGGTGCGCAGCACATCCTGGACGTCCACGCGGTGACCCGTGCTCCCCAGGCCCGCGCCGACGGCTCGGGCGAGATCGGCGACGACGAGTTGACGGCGAAGCCGGCGCCGCCACCCCGACGGTGCGGGCAGCACCAGCACCGGTGCGGCTGGTCCGGTGAGCAGGCGCGTCAGTTCCCCACCCAATGCCCCGCCGAGACCGTATCCGACGCCGGCGAAGAACGAGCGCAGATCGGTGCGGGAGTGCCCCTTCCAACTCAGCACCATCCGTCGCGGGCCGCCGCGGTAGGGCGCCAGCGCCCACACCGGTAGACCCGGACGGGGCGGGTGGTCCTGCGCGGCCAGGTAGACGGTGTCGGACTCGCACCGGCGCGGTCGCTGCTGCCACAGCCCGCGGCACCGCCGGCAGATCGCCATGTCCCAGGTGCCACAACCGGCACAGCCGAGCGGCAGCAGCAGGGACGTCAGGTCCGATCCGACGTCACGGCAGGTCGCCACCAGGGCGCTGAGTATCCCCATCGGGGTCAGGGTGCCCGGGAGTTCGGGTAGGTCACCAGCGTCGCTGGGATGGCTGGGGACGCCGCCGCAGCGGGCGCCTGCCTGTGCATCGGAGGACTCGACCGTGGCGCAGATGCTCAGCCGGGGAAGGTCGGTAGCGCGATACTCTCCCCGACCTTGCGCCAGCCCAGGCCACTGCGGGCGTACAGGTCACCCTCTTCGGTGCTGGCATACATCTCCCGCGCACCGCGCGCCGAGGCGATGTCGACCACCTCGGGGACCGTGGGCAACTGCTGGGTCAGGCCACCGATCGGAGTCAGGTGAACCGAGTTGGTTGTTCCGGAGACTCCCAGCACCGCCAAGTGCTGCTCGTCCACCCACACCAGGGTGCTGGCCTCGCGCAGTTGACGTACCACCTGCACGCCCTGGCTCAGCCGCAGCGGTACGCCCGCCTCATCCCGGATCACCGCGTGCACCTCCACCGAGACGCCTCCGTCGATGCGTACGATCACCGCCAAGCGCGTGCCGTCACGGCTGACCCGGGCGGCGAGCAGTTCGGCGTCGGCGAGCAGTTCGGCGCTGACCGGCCGGACCTCCTCGGTGGCACGTACCACCAGGAGTTCACCGGTGTTGGCCGCCGGGCCGGTCCAGACCCACCCGTGCCGGTCGTAACTGGGCGCCACCAGGTCGGGGAACTGGGCGAGCACCACCGGCTCGGGTGCCGCTTCGGTGGGCACCGTGACCAGGTGGTCGGTCCCGGCGAGCATCACCGGTGGCTCACCGTCGTAGCCGATCGCCAGAGCCCGCGGCTGCAACTCCGTCACCGGCAACACATCGGGGAGCGGGGTGATCGGCTCAGTGGCCATCTCGTTGAAGGAGCCCAGCACCTCCTGCTCCACGTCCAGCACCACCGGGGAACGGCCCACCGCAGGGTCGCGCGTGACGTCCAGGCCATCGACCGGGGAGTCCCACGCCACGCCGTCCACGGTGATCTCCACGCGTTGCACCTGGGGCAGGCCGAGCAACGTCTGCTCCACCTGGCTGCGGATCAACTGCCGGGCGGTGGCGTCGGCGGCGAAGGCCTCGGGGGTCAGGTCCACCTGAGCGGTGCCGGCGGAGACGGTCACCGCGGCGAAGGACAGCGCGGTGTCGGCGGGGATGGCGCTGAACACGGCGCCGTCCAACCACTCCACCGGCCCGGCCAGCAATCCACGCATGGCGGCGGTGGGGGCGTTGCGCTGGGGATACCAGCGGGTGTCGGGCACCAGCATGGTCGCATCGGGCGTGAGGAAGTACAACGGAATCTGACGGTACTGGGACCCGAAGATCACCTCCGAGAGCAGCACGCCGTCGCTGAGTTCGTCGATCCGCCACTGCTGCCGCTCGTCCTGGCGGAGGTCGAACTCCAGCGTCGCGCTGGTCTCCACCGGTGCCGGCGTGTAGACCCCGGTACCATCGACCGTCCCGGACACCGTCACCGTGACCTCCACCTGGCCCTCGCCGGTCTCGGTCACCTCGAACGGGTTCGCCCCGGAGTAGACGGTCACCTGGGCGCTCGGACTCCACACCTCGGCGGTCGGTTCGGTCAGGTACTGCCGAGCAACGGTGAAGTCGTCGGTGGTCCCGGCCGCGGCCCCGGCGAGGAACCCGCGAACGATCTGTTCCGGGGAGTCCCCGGGCTGGGGCTCCTCGGCCACCAGGGAGATCGCCTCGGGCTCCGGCGCTCCCTCGATCCCGCGGGTCACCGGACCGGACTCGGGGAAGGAGACACAGCCGGTCAGCAGCGCGGCGGCGGTCAGGACCGCCAGCACCCACCGGCCCCTCATCGGCCCATCTCCAGGTCGTGGTCGGCCAGGCGCGGCACGGTCGCGGGGCCGGCCGGGTCCTCGGGCTCGTGCCGTGGGCTGACCGGCACCTCCGGGCGCTCGGGTACGAGCGCGAGGGGGTGTTCGGTCACGGTCAAACCGGCCCGGCGCGGCACGGTGAGCCGGAAGTTGGCACCATCACCGGGAATTCCCCAGGCCTCCAGGGTGCCTCCGTGCAACCGGGCGTCCTCCTGCGAGATCGCCAGACCGAGGCCGGTGCCGCCCAGGGTGCGGGTGCGGGCCGGGTCCGCACGCCAGAACCTGTCGAACAACCGCTTCGCCTCCGGCGCGGTCATCCCGATGCCGTGATCGCGCACCGTCACCGAAACCGCGGCCTCGTTCGCCCCGACCTGTACCTCGATGGGACCACCCTCCCCGTGCTCGATCGCGTTCACGAGCAGGTTGCGCAGGATCCGCTCCACCCGCCGTGGGTCGATGTCGGCGGCGCAGTTGCCCTCCGGTGCGCTGAGTTTCAGTTCCGATCCATGCCCGTCGGCCAATGGGGCGGTCTCCTCGACCACCCGTTCGACCACCCGGTAAACGTCGACCTCCTCCACGTCCAGCACCGCCGAGCCCGCGTCGAACCGGGAGATCTCCAGCAGGTCGGCCAGGAGCGACTCGAACCGGTCCACCTGGGTGGCCAGCAACTCCGCGGACCGGGCCTGCACGGGATCGAAGGAGTCACGCTCGGCGTGCAGTACCTCGGCGGCCATCCGGATCGTGGTCAGCGGGGTGCGCAACTCGTGGGAGACGTCGGAGACGAACCGCTGCTGCATCCGGGACAACTCGGCCAACCGCTCGATCTGGTCCTGCAGGCTCTGGGCCATGTCGTTGAAGGCGCTGCCCAGCACACCCAGCTCGTCACCACCCCGCACCGGCATGCGTTCGTCGAGGCGCCCGTCCGCGAGCCGGCTGGCGGTTCGCGCGGCAACCCGCACCGGGTCCAGTACCTGGCGGGCCAGGTACCAGGCCATCGCGACCAGCAGCAGGATCAGGCTCACCGCCCCCACCACCAGCACCTGCTGGAGCACCTCCAGGGTCTGGGCCTCGGTGGCCAGGGAGTAGATGAAGTAGATCTCGTGCTCCCCCACGATGGGAAGCGTCACCGTGGAGCCCACCGCGATACCAGGGGTGGGCCCGGCTTCCACGGCCGCGGGCAGGGAGACGGACTGCCACTGCTGGAAGGACTCGGCCCGTACCGCCTCGCGCAGTTCGGGCTCGATCAGCTCTGCCAGAGCCCCGTCCGTCACGGGCAGCAGCAGATCGGTGGGACCCTCCGCCTCCGGGCCGCGCATCAGGAGCACCCCGGCATTGCCGACCGAACCCTCCTGAAGTGACCGCACGACGTCGAGCGCCACATCCTGCACGTCTTGTTCGTTGGAGGCGATCTGGGAGTCGAACCGCTCCTGGGCGGCCTCGGTACGGGCGGCCGCATCGGCCAGGATCTGGTCGCGCCGTTCCTCGAACAGCCCGTCGCGGACCTGGCCGGACAACAACGCGCCCAGCGCTCCCACGGCCACCAGCCCCACCACCACGGTGGTGGTCATCACGCGCACCCACAGCGAACTGCGCCACACCCGGATCAGCGCCCGGGCCGGACCGAGGACCCGGCTGTCCCGGACTCGCTCCCAACCGGACGCGGGTTCTGCCATGTGCGTACTCACCTCACCGTCAGGAGGACGACGGTGCTCCCGCCCGGTACCCGACGCCGCGTACGGTCACGACCACCTCGGGCCGTTCGGGGTCGTTCTCCACCTTCGCCCGCAGACGCTGCACGTGGACGTTCACCAGCCGGGTGTCGGCCTGGTGCCGGTAACCCCAGACCTGCTCCAGCAGCACCTCGCGGGAGAAGACCTGCCACGGCTTGCGGGCCAACGCCACCAGCAGGTCGAACTCCAGCGGGGTCAGGTTGATCACCTCGGTGCCGCGCAGCACCCGGTGCCCGGACACATCGATCACCAGGTCCCCGATGGGCAGTTGCTCCGAACCCTCGGAGTCCTGGCGGCGCAGCCGGGCGCGCACCCGGGCCACCAATTCCTTGGGCTTGAAGGGTTTGGAGATGTAGTCGTCCGCGCCGGCCTCCAGGCCCTGCACCACGTCAGCGGTGTCGCTCTTGGCGGTGAGCATCACGACCGGCACCCCGGACTCCTCGCGGATCCGGCGGCAGATCTCGATCCCGTCCACACCCGGCAGCATCAGGTCCAGCAGCACCAGATCGGGCTGGGTGGTGCGGAAGGCCTCGAGGGCGGCGGCGCCGTCGCCGCAGGTCTCGGTGGTGAATCCCTCGGAGTGCAGCACGATGCTGATCATCTCCGCGAGCGCGGCGTCGTCATCTACTACCAGAACGCGTGCTTCCATCCGCCTAGTGTCCCACCCCGGGGCCGAATCCGGCTGTTGGTTGTCCATGCAAAGATGTCCTCATTGTCATCCGAGGGAGAGATCCGCACTGATGAGTGACCGCGGTGAGCACACACCTGACCCGTGGGGAGCCGGGACCGGGGGCGGGCAAACCCCCGACCAGCAACCCGGGAGTGGTTATGGCTCACCCCAGCCCGGGTACGGCCAGCAACCCGGCGGGTACGGCCAGCAACCCGGCGGGTACGGCCAGCAACCCCCCGGCGGCTACGGCCAGCAACCCGGCAGCGGGTACGGCCAGCAACCCCCCGGCGGTTACCACCCCGAGCCCGGCAGCGGCTACGGCCAGTACGGTCACGGCGACCAGTGGTCCCAGCTGCCCCCCGGCCCGGTCGCCCAGCCCGGGATCATTCCGCTACGGGCCCTGAGCCTGGGGGAGATCTACGACGGCGCCTTCCGAGCCATCCGGGCCAACCTGCCGGTGATGCTGGGCCTGTCGGCGATCGTGGTGCTCGCCCTCGGCATCCTCCAGGGCGTGACCACCTACGCCTCCTACGAGGAGATGAACCGGCTGGTCGGTCAGATCGACCCCGCCACCGACCCGGAAGCGTTCCTCGACTCCTTCGCCCAGTCCGGCACGTCGATACTCCTGAACAGCGGGGTCTCGGCACTGCTGGCGTTCCTGGGCACCACGATCCTGACCGGGCTGCTCATCCACGCGGTGAGCCAGTCGGTGATCGGGCGCCGGACCTCTCTGGCTCAGGTCTGGGCGGCGGTGCGTCCCCAGATCCTGCGACTGCTGGTGCTCTCGGTGGTCGTGGGGCTGCTCGTGGCGGGCGTGATAGTGCTGGGAGCGGTCGTCTTCGCCCTCAGCCTGCCCAGCGGGTCCGCGGGTGTCATCCTGCTCGGGGTGTTGGCGATGCTGGCGATCATGCTGGGCGGGACCGCCACGGTCCTGACCTTCACCGTGCTGGCCACCCCGGCCCTGATCCTTGAACGAGCCGGCATCGGCACCGCCCTGCGCCGCGGATTCGGACTGGCCAGGCGCGCATTCTGGCGGGTGCTGGGCATCTACCTGCTCACCACCATCCTGGCGGCGATCCTGGGGTTCGCCGTGTCCTGGCCGTTCGACCAGGTCGGCAACATCTTCGAAGGCGGCCCGGTCGCGTTCGGCCTGAGCATCCTGGGCGGCGTGGTGGCGAACTGGCTGACCACGCCGGTGCTGGCGGCCGTGGTGGCGCTGCTGTACATCGACATGCGGATCCGCACCGAAGGGCTGGATGTGGAACTGGCGCGGGCGGCTCAGGAGTCTTGATGCGCCCTGCCCTCCGGCCGATGGGGCCACCTCTTGACCCCTCCGAGCAGGAGGCCCGGCGCTGGGCCGAGGAGGAGTTGGCCAAGTCCGTGTACGACCAGGGACCGGGCGTGCTCGACCGGATCCTGGAGTGGCTCGCGGAACGCTGGGAGGCCCTGCTGAACCTGGGCGGGGCCGGCGCGGTGCTGATGCCGGTCCTGGTGCTGGTGCTGGTGGCTGCGGTGGTTGCGGTCGCGATGGTGCTCGGCGGGCCCGTCCGACGGCGTCAGTTGCGCCGCGTCACCGGCCCCAGCACCCAGGTGCTCGACGACGACGAACGCAGCGCCGATGCGCTCCGGACGGCTGCGGCCGCGGCATCGGAGCGGGGTGACTACGCGCTCGCAGTACTGGAACGCTTCCGCGCCGTGGTGCGCGGGTTGGACGAGCGGGACATCCTGACCGACCGGCTGGGGCGCACCGCGCACGAGGCCGCCGAGCAGGCCGGCGCCGCCTTCGGCGACCAGGCCGGAGCGTTGCGTGCCGCCGGAGAGCTCTTCGACGCTGTCCGCTACGGCTCGGCCGTGCCCGGCTCCGAGCAGGACGCCTGGCTGCGGGACCTGGATGAGCGGATCGCCCGCACCCGCCCGGAGCGGTCCTCCGGCGCCGGTCCCGACCGGGGCTGGTCGGTGGTCCGGTGAGAACGAGCCGGACCCGCACCGGCCTGACCTGGGGTCTCGGCATTGCCGGTGCCATCACCCTGATTGCCGCACTGGCCTGGATCAGCCCCTCGGCGTCCTCCTCGGTGGCCTACGCCCCGAACAACCCGAATGCCGATGGGGCGCGGGCCGCTGCCCAGATCCTCGGCGACCAGGGGGTGCACGTCCGGTACGTGCGCACCACGTCGGCGGCGTTGGCCGATGCCCGCGAGGACGGCACCCTGCTGATCGTGAACGCCCACCGGCTGCGTCCCGAGCAGCAGGAGGCCCTGGCCCAGGCCCCCGGGGACGTGGTGCTGGCCGGGACCGGTCCGCAGATCGACCGGCTTACCGAGCGGGTCGGCCACCACGCCGGTGGCACCCGGGACGTGCATGAGGCCCAGTGCGGGGACGAGCACGCCCGGGCCGCAGATCGCATCGGCGCCGGTGGCCCGCAGGTCACCGGTGGCGACGGCGTGGAGCTGTGCTTCGGGGACACTCCCGAGACCGGCAGGTACGCCGCCTGGATCCAGGACGGAGCAACCTGGCGGGTGCTCAGCACCCCGGAGATCCTGCGCAACGACGCCTTGGCCGAGCACGGCAACGCCGCATTGGTGCTGCGCTCCCTGGGCCACTACCCGCACCTGACCTGGTACGTGCCGTCCCCGGGCGACGACTTCGGTGAGGAGGATCTGGCTGCGGCCACCATGCTGCCGCTGCTGCGCCCACCGATGCTGGCGATGTACGCGGTGTTGGCGCTGGCGCTGATCCTCTGGCGCGGGCGCCGGCTGGGTCCGGTGATCAGCGAACCGTTGCCGGTGGCGGTCCGGGCCGCCGAGACCACCCGGGGCCGTGGCCGCCTGTACCGGCGCAACAAGACCCATGCCCACGCCGGAACCGCCCTTCGGGCCGGTACCGTGGCCCGGGTCTCCGGGAAACTCGGGCTGGCCAGGTGGGCTCAGCGTGATGACGTGGTCCTGACAATCTCGCGGGCCACCGGACGCACCCCCGACCAGATCGACTCGGTGCTCTACGGACCACCACCGCACGACGAAGCATCCCTGGCCGCACTGGCCGAGGCACTGGACACCATGGAGAGCGAGGTTCATCGACGATGACCAACCCGGACCCCTACCTCCCGGGCGGGCACCAACCGGCGGGTCCACCTCCCCCGGCCGGCCAGGCCTCCGTCCCGCCCGCACCAGCCGGGCCCGGGCCAGCCGGGCCACCCCCTCCTCCCGACCAGCCCGCACCGGCCGCGCCATCCGCACCGTTCGGCCGGGCCGGGCAGTCCGGGCAGGACTCTGCGGCCCGGACGGCACTGGCGTCCCTGCGCAGCGAGGTCGGCAAGGCCGTGGTCGGCCAGGACGCGACCGTCACCGGGCTGGTGATCGGGCTGCTGTGCCGCGGGCACGTCCTGCTCGAAGGCGTGCCGGGGGTGGCCAAGACCCTGCTGGTGCGCACCCTGGGGGCAAGCCTGGACCTGGAGATGAAGCGCGTGCAGTTCACACCGGACCTGATGCCGGGTGACATCACCGGGTCGCTGGTCTACGACGCTCGCACGGCGGAGTTCTCCTTCCGCGCCGGACCGGTCTTCACCAATCTGCTCCTCGCCGATGAGATCAACCGTACGCCGCCCAAGACCCAGGCCGCGCTACTGGAAGCGATGGAGGAACGCCAGGTAACGGTGGACGGGCAAGCGCGGGTTCTGCCCGAACCCTTCATGGTGATCGCCACCCAGAACCCGGTGGAGTACGAGGGCACCTACCCGCTGCCGGAGGCGCAACTGGACCGGTTCCTGCTGAAACTGCTGCTGCCGTTGCCCGAGCGGGCCGAGGAGGTGGAGGTGCTGTTCCGGCACGCGCACGACTTCGATCCCCGCGACCTGGCCGCCGCGGGCGTGCGGGCGGTGGCCGATGGCGAGTCCCTGACGAAGGCGCGGGAACAGACCCGCGCGGTGCAGGTCGGTCCGGAGGTGCTCGGCTACATCGTGGACCTGTGCCGGGCCACCCGCACTTCACCGTCCCTGTCGCTCGGGGTGTCCCCGCGGGGGGCGACCGCCCTGCTGGCCACCTCTCGGGCCTGGGCGTGGCTGTCCGGGCGCGACTACGTTACCCCCGATGACGTCAAGGCACTGGCGCACGCCACGCTGCGGCACCGGGTGCAACTGCGTGCTGAGTCCGAACTGGAGGGAATCAGCGCCGAGTCGGTCTTGGACGGGGTCCTGGCTTCGGTCCCGGTCCCGCGCTGATGGTGCTCACCGGCCGGGCGGTGGGCCTGCTGGCTCTGGGCCTGATCCCGGTGCTGCTGCTGCCGAGCTGGCTCACCGTGGCCACCTGGCTGGTGCTGGTGGCCGCCCTGGTCGGCTCCGATCTGGCACTGGCCGCACCGGTGCGCGACGTCCGGATCGAACGGGCGCGCCGATCCCCACGGTGCGTCACACCGAGGAGACAGCCAGCCGGTTGCGCCTGCACAACACCTCCCCCCGCACCCTGCGCGCCCTGGTGCGCGACGCCTGGCAGCCCAGCGCCGGCACCGGCACCAACCGGCACCGCCTCACCCTCGGCGCCGACCAGGTGCGGCGCATCCGCACCACGCTGCGCCCATGGCGACGCGGCGACATGAGCGCCGCCGCGGTGACCGTGCGCTCCTACGGTCCGTTCGGGCTGGCGGCCCGTCAGCGCAGTACCGACGTACCCGGGTTGTTGCGGGTGCTGCCGGAGTTCTCCGCGCGCCGCCACCTCCCCTCCCGCCTGGCCCGGCTGCGCGAGATGGACGGGCGCGCCGCCGTGAACGTCCGCGGGCAGGGCACCGAGTTCGACTCCCTGCGGGAGTACGTGATCGGCGACGACGTGCGTGCCATCGACTGGCGCGCCAGCGCCCGCCGGGCCGAGGTGGTGGTGCGCACCTGGCGGCCGGAACGGGACCGGAGGGTCCTGATCGTGCTGGACACCTCCCGTCTGTCCGCTGCCCGTCTGGGCGAGGCGCCCCGCCTGGAGGCCGGTATCGAGGCGACGCTGCTGCTGGCGGCCCTGGCCGCCAAGGCCGGGGACCGGGTAGACCTGGTCGCGATGGACCGGACGGTGCACACCAGGGTGCGCGGTGTCGAGGGCCCGGCGCTGATGTCCGCTCTGGCGCAGGAGCTCGCCACGCTCACCCCCGAACTGGTGGAGCCGGACTGGGCGGTGGTGGCCCAGGAGATCCGGGACCGCCTCAGCCAGCGGGCCCTGGTGGTGATCCTGACCGGGCTGGAGCCGGGCGCGATCGAGTCCGGGCTGGTCTCGGTGGTGGCGGCGGTGGCGCGCGACCACCAGGTGGTGCTGGCGTCAGCCGAGGACCCGGTGGCCCAGCGGATGCGCCGGAGCCGGGAAAGCACGGCCGAACTCTTCGATGCGGCCGCGGCCGAGCGCGCCGAACTGGAACGCGGCGCCCTCGCCCAGCGTCTCCAGCGCACCGGTGCCCAGGTGGTGCGTCGCGCCCCGGAGGACCTCCCGCCGGCCCTGGCCGACACCTACCTGGCGCTGAAGGCAGCCGGGAAACTGTGAGCGTCCGGCGCCGTCGGCCGCTGCCTCACCCCACGGTGGCGACGGTGTCCTCGACGAGTTCGGCGCGCATGTCCCCGGTCTCCCCATCGGCCACCGCGCGCCGGCCCAGGGCGAAGGTATAGGCCCAGTAGGCGGCCAGCACCACCGCACCGATGGTGATCTTGACTCCACCGGGCAGGCCCGAAGGCGTCACGAACCCCTCCACGACGCCGCTCACCCCCATCACCACGACCAGGCCGATCACCACCGTGATCAGCGCCCGGCCCTCCTCGACCAGGGCACGCGCGCGGGTTCGCTGGCCCGGGGCGACCCAGCTCCAGAACAATTTCAGCCCGGTTCCCACGGCGACGAACACCGCCGTCAGTTCCATCATCAGGCCGTGCGGCAGGATCAGCCCGAAGAACTCCCCGAGACCGTCGTGCTCGGCCATGATCGCTCCGGCCACACCCACGTTCAGCGCATTGACCACCAGCACATAGGCCGGGAATATCCCGGTGACACCCAACCCGATCGCCTGGGCACTGATCCAGGCGTTGTTGGTCCACACCTGGGCGGCGAAGTCCGGGGCCGGGTAGTTGGAGTAGTAGGCGGCGAACGCCTCCTCGGCGTACGTGCGCCGCATGCTCGGGGTCCCGACCTGCGCCATCGCCTCCGGCACCGTGAGCAGCCACCAGGCCTGGACGAGCCCCAGGCCGATGAACACCGCCCCGGCGGCCAGCGTCCACCACCGCACCCGGTAGAACGCGGCGGGCAGGGAGATCGCCACGAACCGCACCACATCGGCCGGCGACAACTCGTGGGACCCACCGATCACCCCGCGAGCCCGCGCCAGCAGGGTGGACAGCCGGGAGATCAGCGCCGGGTCCGGGGCGCTGGAGCGAAGTTGGGACAGATGCGTCGCGGTGGTCTGGTAGTGGGTGACCAACTCATCGACCTCGGCACCGGTGAGCCTGCGCCGGCGCAGTAGTGCCCGCAGCCGCGCCCAGCGAGGTGCGTTCAGGGCGACGAAGGCGTCCACATCCACACCCGTTACCCTGCCACACATGACCACGGCCGCTTCCCCCACCGAGAGCCTCAATCGCGTCATCACCGGCGAGGCGGTCCCCCTGGACCTGGCGCCGGCCTCGGCGCTGAGCCGGCTCATGTCCGGGGTGATCGATGCGATCGTCTACCTCAGCATCGGCATCGGGGTGTTGATGCTGGCCGGCCGGTTCAGCGCCAACCCCGCCCAGATGAGCACTCTCACGATCGTGGCTATCGCCGTGATGATGGTGCTGCTACCGTGCCTGACCGAGACGTTCACCCGGGGCCTGTCCGCCGGACGGTTGGCGGTGGGCCTGCGGATCGTGCGTGACGACGGCGGCCCGGTGCGGTTCCGGCACGCGTTCATCCGTTCCCTGACCGGGATCGGTGAGATCTGGCTCTCGCTGGGCTCGGTCGCGCTGATCAGTTCGATGGTGCACCCACGCTCCAAACGTCTGGGTGACATGGTGGCGGGGACCTACTCACTGCGCGTACGCGACACCGAGGTGGCCACCGCCCCCTTACTGATGCCCCCGGAACTGCGGTCCTGGGCCGAGATCGCCGACATCCGCCGGCTACCCGATTCCCTGGCCCTGTACGCCCGGATCTACCTGTCCCGGACCGGCGAGCTGCACCCGAACGTGCGCGCCGACGTCGGCCGCGCATTCGCCGCGGCGCTGGAACCGTACGTGGCGCCGCCGCCACCGTGGGGTACCGACCCCGAGCGGTTCGTCGCCGCGGTCCTGGTGGCTCGCCGCGACACCGAGTACCTGGCCGGGCTGGCCGTGGCCCAGCGCGAACAGGAGGAGGCCCGGCGCGCCCGAGTACTGCCCTACGGCATCCCCGACGCCGACTGACCCGGCCCGCTGTCGCAGGCCGGGGACCGTGGTCAGTACCGGTAGTGCTCGGGCTTGTAGGGTCCGGCCACGTCCACGTCGATGTACTCGGCCTGTTCCTTGGTCAGCTCACTCAACTCCGCGCCGAGGGCTTCCAGGTGCAGCCGGGCCACCTTCTCGTCCAGCGCCTTGGGCAGCACGTGCACACCCACCTCGTACTCGCTGGCCGGATCGGCCAGGTCCATCTGGGCCATCACCTGGTTGGTGAAGGAGGCGCTCATCACGAACGAGGGGTGCCCGGTGGCGTTGCCCAGGTTCAGCAACCGGCCCTCGGAGAGCACGATCACCGACTTGCGGGGGTTCTCCGGATCGTCGGTGAAGACCCACTCATGCACCTGCGGCTTGATCTCCACACACTCCACCCCGGGGAGTTCGGCGAGGCCGGCCACGTCGATCTCGTTGTCGAAGTGGCCGACGTTGCCCACCACCGCCTTGTCCTTCATCGCGCTCAGGTGCTCGGCGGTGATGACGTTGAAGTTCCCGGTCGCGGTGATGAAGAAGTCCGCCTGCCCGAGCACGTCCTCCAGGCGCACCACCTGGTAGCCGTCCATGGCCGCCTGCATCGCGCAGATCGGGTCGATCTCGGTGATGAGCACCCGGGCACCCTGTCCGCGCAACGCGTCGGCCGCCCCCTTGCCCACGTCCCCGTAGCCGCACACCACCGCCACCTTGCCGCCGATGAGGATATCGGTGGCCCGGTTCAACCCATCGGGCAGGGAGTGCCGGATGCCGTAGCGGTTGTCGAACTTGGACTTGGTGACGGCGTCGTTGACGTTGATCGCCGGGAACGCCAGTTCCCCGGCGGCGTGCAACTGGTACAACCGGTTGACGCCGGTGGTGGTCTCCTCGCTGACGCCGAGGATCTGCTCGGCCGCCCTGGTCCACCGGGTGGTGTCGGCGGCCAGGCTGGTGCGCAACTGGGCCAGGAACGCCAACTTCTCCGCCGAGTAGCCGGCCTCGCCGGGCAGGGGGTCGGCCGGCACGGCTCCGGCGCGCTCGGCCTTGACCCCCTCGTGCAGCATCACGGTGGCATCCCCGCCGTCGTCCAGGATCAGGGTCGGACCCCCATGCCCGGGCCACCTGAAGGTCTCATCGAGAGCCTCCCAGTACTCAGCGAGGGTCTCCCCCTTCCAGGCGAACACCGGCACGCCCTGGGGGTCCTCGGGACTCCCGTGCGGTCCGACGACGACGGCGGCTGCCGCCTCGTCCTGGGTGGAGAAGATGTTGCAGGAGGCCCAGCGCACCTGCGCGCCCAACGCGGTCAGCGTCTCGATCAGCACCGCCGTCTGCACGGTCATGTGCAGTGAGCCGGTGATGCGCTGCCCCGCGAGCGGTTGGGTATCACCGAACTCCTCCCGCAGGGCCATCAGGCCGGGCATCTCGTGCTCGGCCAGGCGGATCTGGTGCCGGCCTGAGGTGGCCAGGCCGAGATCGCGGACCTTGTACGCACCGGGTTCGGTATCGAAGCTCATAACCCTGGAGCCTAGCCGGAGGCAGGCGATGCGCGCTCGTTCAGCGCCGTCCCGACCCGCGGGCCGAGGGTCACGGTGGCACCGGTGTGCGGTCCGGCCCAGTACCGTTGCCGCCATGATTGATTTCGACTCGATCACGGCCGAGCACCTGCGTCACGTCGGCGGGGCCAAGTGGTCCCGGTTCCCCGACACGATCGGGGCGTTCATCGCCGAGATGGACTTCGGCATCGCCGAACCGATCACCGCGGCCCTGCACGAAGCGGTGGATGGGGGGGCCTTCGGCTACCACTTCCCGGCACCGCTGCAGGCGATGGCCGGCGCCTACGCCGACTTCGCCGCCGACCGCTACGGATGGCAGGTCGACCCTGCGGACGTGCACCCTATCCCGGACGTGCTCACCGGCCTCGGCGCGGCGATCCGCTACCTGTCCCGCCCCGACTCCCCCATCATCGTGCCCACCCCGGCGTACATGCCGTTCCTGACCATCCCGCAGGTGTACGAGCGCCCGATCATCCAGGTGCCGATGGCCCGCGACGGCGAGCGGTACATCTACGACCTGGACGCCCTGGACGCCGCATTCGCGGCCGGCGGGCACCTGCTGGTGCTGTGCAACCCGCACAACCCGATCGGGCGGGTGCTGACCGAATCGGAGATGCTCGGGGTGGCCGAGGTGGTGCAGCGTCACGGCGGGCGGGTGTTCTCCGATGAGATCCATGCCCCGATGGTGTACGCCCCGCACCGGCACATTCCCTACGCCACCCTGTCGGAGCAGACCGCGGCGCACACGATCACCGCCACCTCCACCTCCAAGGCGTGGAACCTGCCCGGCCTCAAGGCGGCTCAGATCGTGCTGAGCAACGATGCCGACCGGGACGTGTGGAGTCGGGTCGGGGAGGTGGTGGGCACCGGGGCGGCCAACCTGGGCATCGTCGCCGCCACCGCCGCCTACTCCCGCGGCGTGCCCTGGTTGGAGCAGGTGCTGGCCTATCTGGACGGCAGCCGCCACCTGCTGGGCGACCTCCTCGCCGAACACCTGCCGGGGGCCCGGTACACCCCGCCGGAGGGGACGTACCTGGGCTGGATCGACGTGCGGGAGACCGGGACCCCCGAGCGGGCCGGGGCGTTCTTCCGGCGCCACGCCGGGGTGGTGGTCACCGACGGCGCCCACTGCGGAGAGGTCGGCGCGGGCTTCATCCGCTACAACTTCGCCACCCCACGCCCGCTGCTCACCGAGGGCATCACCCGTCTCGGGAACGCGGTCGCCGAGCACGGTGGGTGAGCCCGAGGCTGGGCCGCCTCAGCGCGCGGGCCGGCCCTCCTCGGCCAGCAGCACCGGCACACCGTCGCGGACCGGGTAGATCAGCGGGTTCGCCTCGTCGGTACTGACCAGGACGGTCTCGCCGTCCACCTGGCGCAGGTCGAGGCGCGCCCCGGTCACCGGGCAGCGCAGCACCTCCAGCAATCCCGGATCGACAGAGGGCTCTTCGGATCGGCTCATCGCGGTCCTTCCTCATCCACGTCGGTGGGCAACCGAGCACCCAGGGCCCCGAGCACGCCGTCGCGAATCTTGATCATGATGTCGTCGTCCTCGGCCTCCACGTTCAGGCGCAGCAGCGCCTCGGTGTTGGAGGGCCGGAGGTTGAACCACCAACGCGGGCTCTGGTGCCAGTGGCTGACCAACAGGCCGTCCAGGTCATCGGTATGCACGATGCCGGCGGCGATGTCCTCGGCGAACAGGGCGCGAACCGTCTCCAGGGCCGTGGTCACATCCTCGACCCGGGAGTTCAGTTCCCCCGAGGCCACATAGGGGGTGTGCACCTCAGCCAGTTCGGACAGCGTCATCGACTGCTCAGGGCTGCCCACTACCCCGAGCACGTGCAGTGCCGCGAGCATCCCGGTGTCGGCGTAGAAGAAGTCCCGGAAGTAGTAGTGGGCACTGTGTTCGCCACCGAAGACGGCGTTCTGGGCGGCCATCTGCTCCTTGATGAACGCGTGGCCCACCCGGGTGCGCACCGCCCGACCGCCAGCGGCCGCGACGTACTCCGGGACCGCCCGCGAGGTGATGAGGTTGTGGATGATGGTGCCGTGGCCACCGTCGGCCTTGTCCTTGGCCACCTCCTGCAACGCCACCATGGTGGTGATCGCCGAGGGGCTCACCGCCCCGCCGCGCTCGTCGATCACGAAGCACCGGTCGGCGTCGCCGTCGAAAGCCAGACCGATGTCGGCCTGCTCGGCTATCACCGCGGCCTGCAGGTCCACCAGGTTCGCCGGCACCAGTGGGTTGGGCTCGTGGTTGGGGAAACTGCCGTCGAGTTCGGCGAACATCACCACCAGGTCCAGGCCGAGGTCGGCCAGACCGGCCTCGGTGCCCAGCACCGCCGCGGCCGTCAGGCCCGCCATACCGTTGCCGGCGTCGACCACCACCTTCAGGGGCCGGATCCGGCTCAGGTCCACCAGCGAGCGCAGGTAGGCGGCATAGTCGGCGAGGGCGTCGTCGCGCTGACCGGCGCTGCCCCGTTCGGGCGCAGCCGGGATGCCCTGGTCCAGGTAGGCCTCGGCGGCATGTTGCACGTCGGCCAGGCCGGTGTCGACGCCCAGCGGCCGCGCTCCGGGCAGGCACAGTTTGATCCCGTTGTAGTCGGCCGGGTTGTGACTGGCGGTGAACATCGCCCCGGCGATGCCCTCGGAACCGGAGACGTAGTAGAGCATGTCGGTCGAGCACAGACCGAGATGGATCACGTCCAGCCCCCGCCAGGTGACGCCGTCGGCGAAGGCCCCGGCAAGTTGCGGGGAGGTCTCGCGCATGTCCTGTCCCACCGCCACCACGGTGTGAGCGGCCCCGGACCCGGTGAGCAGGTCCGCCACGGCCGCACCCAGGGCGCGGGCGACGTCGGGACCGAACTGGTCCGGAACCAACCCTCGGATGTCGTTGGCCTTGACGATGGCGCTCAGATCCTTCACCCGGGTCAGCCTACCTGGTACCGGCTCGCGGCCATCGGTGTGCCCGGCGTCGGCCGACGCCCGGGGACTCCCGTCACGGTTCCGGCCGATCAGTCCTGCTGGTCCCCGCGGATCACCCGCAGGTGACCGCGCCGCCCGGACGTGGGCTCGGGACGGGGCTGGGTCACCGGTGCCGGTACGCCGGCGGTGCGCGCGGCCGGCAGGCTGCTGGGCGCGGGAGCGCGCGAGGCCTCCCGGACGGCGTTGGCCAGGGCGAGCAGATCGTCGTCACTGGGCGGGGCCGGCTCGAACTCCGTGGCGAGTTGGACCACGTCCCAGCCCTGCGGAACGGTGAGCCGCTCGGCGTGGGTCAGGCACAGGTCGTAGCAGTGCGGTTCGGCGTGCGTGGCCAGCGGCCCCAGCACGGCGGTGGAGTCGGCGTAGACATAGGTCAGCGTGGCCACCGCCGGGGAGGTGCAGGTGGACCGGGTGCACTGACGGGTCGCTCTCACAGGAGACCACGGTACCCTCCGTCGGCCGCGGGAGTGGCATCCCACGCCGCGCGGAGGCTGGGCCGGGGTGGTCGGGCTCTGGCACCCTGTGGGCATGAGCACAACCCCGCAGCCGGCCGGCCGGGACCTGAGCACCACGGTGCTGCCGTCCCGGCGTACCGGCCGGCGCCGGGACCGGCGCGGCCGGGGTCTGCGCGGCCCGCTGCTGCCGCCCACGGTCCCGGGCGCGCGCACGGGCGCACAGCGTTTCGACGCACTGTTGCTGCGCGCGGTGGCTCACTTGGAGCACCACCTGGGCGATGTCCTGCACGGGGTGGAATTCGCCGTCGAGGACGTCCCACCCTCGGCGCCGGCACCGTGGGAGGCCGGCGCGGTGTCGCTGGGACGGTGCTTCCCCGCTGATGCTGCCGCCGGGCTGACCGACCGCGTGGTGGTGTACCGGCGCCCCATCGAGAGCCGGTGCCGCGGCTGGGCCGAGGTCCCGGACCTACTGCGGCACGTGCTGGTCGAACAGGTGGCACACCTGCGGGGGCTGGACCCCGACCAGATAGATCCGGGACTCTAGCGGCGCTCAGGAGGCTCCCAAGCGGACCTGCACCTGCTGCTCGGCGGCGGCGTCGGGGGTGAGGTTGAGCATGGACAGCATCGGCCCGTCCGGGGCTTCGGCCCGCACCATCGCGGTGGCCAGCACGGACTCCCCGCTGATCTCCAGGGCGATCACCTCATCCAGGGCCACCTGGTCGGGATCGACTACCGTGGCTGAACCCGCCTCGACCTCCACGGTGGTCACCTCCCCGCGCGTGCCGTCGCGGGTGATCGGGGTCAGGCGCACCTGCTGGGCCCGCGGCAGCGGGTTGGCCAGCACCACCGCGACCGTATCGGCCAGTTCTCCCGGCACCGCCAGGACCCCGCGCTCCGGGGCCGGCTGTGCGGCGATCCAGGCGCGATCCCGGACCGGCTCGTCCGGGTCCAGTTCCCCGGCCTCGCCCACCACGGTGCGCAGCACCGACCCGGTCACCGGGACTTCGGAGATGACCTGCACCGACAGTGCGCCCGGGTCGATCCCGGCGAGGGAGACATCGGTGACCGTGCCCGGTTCCAGGACCTGGTCCTGGGCGCCGGGGAGCACGATCGGACCGGACTCGGTGAACAGGTCCACCGAGACGCTGGCCTGGGTCCGGGAGGGATTGACCAGGCGGAGCACCGGGGGGTGATCGGTCACCTCGGCCTCGCCGACGTGCACTGGCCCGATGTTGATCCGGGTAGCGGGGTCCGCGGTCGTGGTGACCACGTCGGTGCCGGCCGGGACCACGCCGGACAGAGCGCTGTCCTGGATCGCGGCCGCGATCTGCCCGCCGTCGGCGGTGATCCGTACCGCCAGGCGTTCCTCCAGGGACAGCGTCTCCAGCAGCAGCGAACGCGACTCGTCCGGCGGTACCAGGATCTGGGCACCGGACTCCAGAGGCCCGAGTTCGCCCCAGACCTCTACGTTGGCCGTCACCGGGGTCTGCCCTGCGTTGGTCAGCAACAGCCGTGCCGCCGAGGACCCCAGTTTCGTCATCCCACCAACCAGCCACTGGGTGGAGGAGGGGGGCAGGCAGGCCGCCGCGCTGAGGCCGCGCAGGTCACCGGACTCGGCTCGCACCACCGCGGTTGCCGCACCCAGTGGCGTCCGTTCCTCGGCGGGCTCGGCCCGTAGCACCGCGGCGTCGGTGGTCTGATCCAGGGTGCCGACGAGACCGTCGGTGCCGGCGCTGAGGTCCTGGCCGGCCTCACCCAGTTCGGTGAGCGTGGCGGTGCCGGCGGCGGCCCCGTCCGGCTGGGTCACCACCGTCTCGGCCCTGGTCCGGCTCTGCTCGGTGTCGGTGCTGAACTCGGCGTCGTAGTCGATGTCGGCGCCGGCCTCACCGGTGCTGGACACAGGTGCGTCCGGGCAGACCAGCGTCAGCGGGCCAGCACCGATGTCCACCTGCCGGGCCGGCACCGCCTGGGGCGCTGGTGCGGGGTTGAGCAGCCCCGAGGCCAGGACCGCGCCGGTGATCAGCACCACCGCGATCGCGGTCAGCGCCGAGACCAGGCCACGAAGGGTGCGGCGCAGCCCGGGACTGATCCGGGGCCGGGGAACCTCGGCGGCCATCTCAGACCTCCTCCGGGCGTCGACGTCGGGTGGGCAGAGCCAGCAGCACGGTCAATCCCAGCACCACTCCGGTCACGACGTGCCATGGGGTGTGCAGGCTCGGGCGGTAGGTCACGGTCAGTTCCCCGGCGGCGTCGTCGGGAATCAGGAAGGCCTGGCGCCAGGAGGAGTCCGCCACTGCGCGCAGCGGACGGCCGTCGATCTCAGCACGCCACGCCGGCGAGGAACGTTCGGCCAGCACCACGGTGCGCCCGGTGCCCTCCGGGCTCAGTCGTGCGGAACCGCTGTCGTGGGCGAAGTCGAGGTTGGTGACCAGGGTGCCCTCCTCGTCACGTACCTGTCCGCGGGCGATCGCGGTATCGGTGCTGCCCGGTCCGGCACTGACCCGCCAGATGACTCCGGCCGGGTTCTCGGTGACCCGTTCCAGGCCCAGCACCGCGTCCAGGCGGGCGATCAACCGGGCCCGGGCCGATTCGTCCGCGTCCGGCACCCCGGTGGCGACCGATCCGGCGATGGGCACGATCACCACGGCCACGGCGTGCTGCGCCAACCGCTCACCGGCGGCTCCGACCGACCCGGTGGCCAGGTCCGCCACCAGCGACAACAGGTGGGCATCAGCCTGGTCCGGTTCCCCGTCCCCTTCGCCGCCGGAGTCGGTCCGGGCCAGGGCCCGACCCAGGCCGAGCACGGTGGCGGTCTCGGTGAGCTGGGGGCCGTTGCCGCGCCACAACTGGGCGTCGATGCCTTCCGGTGTGGCGGTCAGGGCCAGCACCCGCGCGCCCTGTTCGGGAGCCTGCAGGGTGCGGCCGAGCGCCGGCACCGGATCCGGGCCACGCCCGGTGAGGTACACCGCCCGCGTCTGCTCGGTTTGGCCGGCCTCGGGTGTCTGCTGCCCACGTTCGGCCACCACGGTGGTGGTCCAGGAGGCGGCCGAGACCACCAGGCCGGCGACCAGCAGCACGGTCACCACGGCGGCGCTGATCTGGCGCCAGCCGAAAGTCCGGCCGGCCAGGGCGCCCTGCAACCCGTCCAGGGCAACACCGGTAGCGAGCAGGAGCCCGAGCAAGACCAGCGAGGTCCCCGGACCGGCCCAGCCGGTGACGAGTTCGTCGGGGCCGGCACCGGGCTCGTGCGAGCGACCCAGCGCCACCACGGTGCGGCTGGAGGCCAGCGCGGTGGCCAGCCCGATCGCGCTGATCAGCCAGCCGATCCGCACCGCCCGGCCGCGCTGCCCGCCCCGCAGCAGCGCCAGTAGTGCTGCCACGAGCAGCGCACCGGTCGCCACCAGCGGCAGCACCTGGGAGCCCAGGACCGCCCCGAGGTCACCGTCCACGTGGGGCAGGGCCGGCCAGCCCAGCAGGGTCAGCCACGCGGGCCCGGGGTCGGCGGCCAGCGGTGCCCCGGGGTCGGCGAGCAGCACGCGCCAGCCGCCGTCGGCCCAGGTTCGGATCGCGTAGGTCCAGACCGGTCCGAGCACCACGACCGCAGGCAGTGCGACGACGATCAACCGGGCCCGCCCGGCCGCCAGGTGTCGGCGGCGGCCCAGGACCAGCGCGAGCACGATCAAGGCCGTCAGTCCAGCCGGTAGCAGCACCGGGGCACCAGCGACGGCGACGGCGAAAGCCAGCCCGGCTGCGGCCGCGGCGGCCATCGAGGGTGCCCGGGAGGTCCGGGAGACCACCGTGGCCCGCTCCACCCGGCTCTCGCCCTCGGCAGCCGGCGGGGCGCCCTGCGGCTCGGCGTCGCCGGTCTCACCAGGGTCGGTACCGGCTTGCGGCCCGGCACCCTCGGCCGGCGCTGCCGACTCGACCGCCTCGGCTCGCTCGGTCGGTTCGACCTGCTCAGCGGTGTTGGAGCGGATCGGTTCCAGGTCGGCGAAGGTGTCGTCCCGCTCGGACTGCCCGACGGCGGCCAGTGCGGCCAGCCGCGCCCGTTTGGCCTCCCGGGCCGAGCGCCCCGCAGTCACCGAACGGCGCCGGGAGACCCGTTGGGCACCGACCATGCCCGAGATCACCACATCGCGCCGGTCCACCCCGAGGGCACGGGCGATGCCCAGGGCCATCAGGGGCAGCATCAGGTGCGCCAGGACCGCGCCCAGGCGGCCTTGTCCCAGGCCCAGCAGCAGCGGCGGACCGAAGGCCCAGACCCCGGCCGCCCAGGCCCGCACCAGCACCGAGCGGCTTGCCGCACCGGCGGCGAACCAGGCGAAGGTCGCCGCCAGCGGCATCGCCAGCAGCAGCACCAGCGCCACGCTCACCCCCGGTGAAGCGCCGGCCCATCCCCCGGTCAGGGCGGAGAGCACACCCAGCACCGCCAGGAACGTATCCGGTGGGCCCGCGTAGCCATCACCGGTGGTCAGCCACGCGCCGAGCGCGGCACGCCACAGGTCGACGAAACCGACGTCCACCGGCAACAGCGCGCCGCCGATCAGCGGCCCGGCCACCACCACCGGGGCCAGGGTCACCAGCGCCACCGCGGTGGTGACCGATGCGAGCGCACCGAAGGTGAGCCGGCGGCGCCGGGCCACTGCGGCGCGCTCGGTCATCTCCAGTTCGCTGGGTGCCCGGGCCGCCCGCTGTTCCGCGGCGGCCTGGAGGCGTCGGTTGCGCCGCGCCTGCCAGAGCTGCCCCCAGGTGGCCTGCAGCGGGGCCAGCCGGCGCGTGGAGACCTCGCGGGTGCGGGCGGCCCTGCGCCGGGCCCGCATCACCGCAACCGGTCGTACCAGCGCCACCGCCGCGGCCCGCAACTCCTCGGCGGCCAGGGCCAGTTCGTTGGAGGCCACCCGCCACAGCGCCCGCAACGGGGCCAGCACCAGTGCCGCAAGCGCTACCAGGGGCAGGGTGAGCAGCGGGGCGCGTACCAGCCAGGAGTGCAGTTGCGCGGTGCGCCGGGCCCGGAAGGAGCGCCGCGGGTCAGGCGCATGGGGTTCGCGGGTGCGGGCCCCGGAGGTGGTGCGCAGGCCGTGCCAGCCGGCGCGGGCGTGCCGGACCCGGGCGGCGGGCACCACCACCACCCGCTGGCCGGCCAGGCGGGTCCGCCGGCTCAGATCGGCCCCATCGCCGAAGACCCCCAGCGCCGGGTCCGGGCCGCCGAGCCGGCGCCAGGTCCGGGTACGGATCAGCATTCCGGCGGTGCCCACGGAGTAGACGTCCTCGCGCCCGTCGTGCTGGCCCTGGTCGATCTCCCCGTCCTCGATGCCGGTGTAGCGCTGTCCGTCCACTGTCTGGCCCACTCCGACCGAGACCAACCGGTCCGGTTCGTCCCAGTCCACCTGCTTCACCCCGGCCACGCCCACCGAACTGGCGGCGTCCACCGCGGCGAGCAGGTGATCCAGGGCGGCCGGGTCGGGGGCGCTGTCGTCGTGCAGCAGCCACAGCCACGCCGGGGCATCACCCTCGTGGTCGCCGCCGGTCAGGGCATCCAGCGCGGCATCGACCGCCTCGCCGAATCCGGCGCCGGCCGGTGCACGCACGGTCTGTACGCCCTGGGGGGCGACCTGCGCGGGCCGGTCCGGGCCGAACCCGGCCTCGGCCAGTACCTCCTCGGCGTCGGCAGGCAGGACGTCCGGGGCGGCCTCGTCGTCGTCCAGCACCGCCCACAGCACCCGCTCGGGCGGGTGCGTCTGGGTCGCCAAGGCCCTCAGCGTGTGCGGCAGGTAGGGGGAATCAGTGGTGCCGACGACGACGGCGCAGGCGTCGGGGGCGTCAGCGACCATTCGGCAGGTGGGGGTGAGGCAGCATGGTCAGATCGCGCGACGCTTGAGCTTTCGGCGCTCGCGTTCGGACAGGCCACCCCAGATGCCGAACCGCTCGTCATTGGCCAGCGCGTACTCCAGGCACTCCGCGCGCACCTCGCAGGAGACACACACGCGCTTGGCTTCCCGGGTGGATCCGCCCTTCTCGGGGAAGAAGGCCTCCGGGTCGGTCTGGGCGCACAGCGCCCGCTCCTGCCAGCCGAGCGCTCCGTCGTCGTCGAAGGAGTCCAGGAGCAAGGGGGCATCGGGGCGGGGCGCTGGACCCGCCGCGGACATCCCGTCCGTCAGTGGCCCCTCTCCCAAGATATTCCACACGATGCTTTCCCCAATCTCAGATGCGGTGAGGCGACACTGCCGCCGTCTTGGGTAAATTACACGCGTGTTATCCGCTGGAGTCAAGCCCGGGCGTGATATTGCGAGGGTCGGCGGTTGCTGATATGCCGCGGTCCGCACCCGGATCGGCGCACCTTCGATGCCGGCCCGCCAACGGTGCACGCTACCGTGAGTCGATGGGAATCAAAGGTCTGCATGTGCCCGCCGGCACCACCCCGGCCCGGTTCGAGACCACCGTGGCCACCGAGCGCCCGGACCTTTTCACCGGCCCGTTCTCCTGGCCGGTGATGACGCTGGATGAGTCGGCACTGACCCACAACGTGACCACGATGGCCGATTTCTGCGCCCGCCACGGCTTCGACCTCGCACCGCACGTGAAGACGCACATGTCCGCCGGACTGTGGGAGCGTCAGCATGAGGCCGGAGCCTGGGGCGCCACCGTGGCCACCGCCGACCAGTTGCGCAAGGTCCGCGCCTGGGGAACCGAGCACATCCTGCTGGCCAACCAACTCACCGACGCCCGTGAACTGGCCTGGCTGGCCGAGCAGGCGATCGGCGCCGAGGGCGATGAGGACCTGCAGGTGTGGCTCTATGCCGACAGCCACGCCGGCGTGGACCTGCTCGCGGCGCACCTGGCCGCCCCGCAGGTGCGCGAGCGGGTCGGGGTGCTGATCGAGTGCGGCCATCCCGGTGGCCGCACCGGGGCGCGCACCCTCGCCGAGGTGACCGCGCTGGCCCGGGCGGCCGAGGCGGCCGGGCTGCGCGTGGTCGGGGTGAGCGGCTACGAGGGCAGTGTGGCCAAGGGCACCGATGCCGGCGCCCTGGCGGCAGTGGGCGAATTCTGCACCGGGCTGCTGCAGGCCGCCGACGCCGTCGCCGAGGAAGTCCCGGTCGAGGCGCCGGTGCTGAGCGTGGGCGGGAGCGCCTACCTGGACGTGGTGGAGTCGGTGCTCGCCCATGCCGACGTGACCGCGCGACATCGGGTGGTGGTGCGCTCAGGGGCCTACCTCAGCCACGACCACGGCATCTACGCCCGCTCCGACCCATGGTCGCGGATGCGCGAACCGGCTCGGTTGCGGCCGGCGCTGCGACTGTGGGCGCAGGTGCTCTCAGTGCCCGAACCGGGTCTGGTGCTGTGCGGCGCGGGGCGGCGCGACGCCCCCCGTTCGACGCCGACCTGCCGATCCCCCTGCGGGTGCACGCCGCCACCGGCAGCTCCTCCGGCGCGGGCAACGCCCGGGACCTGTCCGGAACCACCACCCGGTTGAACGACCAGCACCTGTTCCTGCACACCGACGACGCGGTGCAGGTGGGTGAGGTGATCGAGTTCGGCATCTCCCACCCATGCACCAGTTTCGACAAATGGCCCACCCTTCCCCTGCTGCGCGAGCACCGCGTGGTCGGCCTGGTCCACACCGAATTCTGAGCGCTGCGGCGCGCGTAGGGTGTGCTGTATGGCCGACGTGTCCGATCTGATCGCCTCCTGGCAGGGCCCGGAGGGTGCCCAACCGCGACTGACCTGGTACGGCCCCGGTGCCGAGCGGGTGGAACTGTCAGGACGCGTGCTGGCCAACTGGGTGATCAAGGTGGCGAACCTGCTCACCGAGGAGGCCGATGCCGAGCCCTCCACCATGGTGGCCATCGACCTGCCGGTGCACTGGCGGGCGCTGGTGTGGTCCCTCGGCGCATGGTTGACCGGGGCGCAGGCGCACCTGCGCCCGGGACGGCCGGACGACGACGTGATCGTCACCGAGCGACCCCAGGACGCCCCGGGCGGGCCTGCGGTGATCGCGGTGGCGCTGCCTGCGCTGGCGATGCCTTCGACGGCGACCTGCCGGACGGGGTGATCGACGGCGCCGCGGACCTGATGACCTACCCGGATCAGTTGCTGACGCCCACCGACGCAGCAGACCTCGGTGCGGTGGCGGGGCCGGCCTGGTCCGGTCCCGAGCGGGTGCTGGTACCGGTGGCGGACCTGGCCCCTGAGCAGATGGTGGCCCGGGTGCTGGTGATGCTGCTCGGTGGCGCCTCGGTGGTGCTCGTGGCCGATGCGGGTGCCGACGCCGCTCACCTGGCGCGCGTCGAGGGCGCCGAGGTGGCGCACCACCACGGTACGCGGGACCAGGGCCCACAGGACCAGGGTCCGCAGGACCAGGGGCGATGATCACCGACCGGTTGCACCTGGTCCGCCACGCCCGGCCCCGGATCACCGAAGCCGCCCCGCCCCGGCAGTGGGAACTGGCAGCCGGCGCCGACGTCGGGCCGCTGCTCGGCGCCGGGGCGCTGCCCACCGCGGCCAGTTGGTTCACCTCGCCGAGCCCAAGGCCCGTCAGAGTGCCGCGCTGCTGACCGGGGAGCCGGTGCAGGTGCTGCCCGCGCTGGCCGAGGTGGCCCGGGACGGCGCGCTGCTGCCTGCCGCGGAGTTCCGCGCCGCCACCCGGGACTACCTCACCACCGGGAAAGCACCGTCCGGTGCCACCTGGGAACCGCGGGTGGAGGCGACGATGCGGATCGTCGACGGCGCCCTGGCCGCGCTGGAGTCGAGCACCCACCCCGCATGCGTGCTGGTGGGGCACGGCACCGCCTTCACGCTGCTGGTGGCAGCGCTGGTGGGCGCGCCCCCGGACGCCGACGCGTGGGCGCGCCTGAACATGCCGGACCACTGCGAACTGGCCGCAGGCCCCGGCGGAGCCTTCGAGGTGGTCTCGCCCTGGGGCCGGTGGGCGCGGGCGGCTCGGTAGCGGGGTGCGCGGGGCGGTCACGCGTGGCGCGCAGGGTCCGATAGCGGGGCCGGGGCCGCCGTGCCGGGCCCCCAACACAACGGGGTAGGTTGAACACACCGGAGTTGTGAGGAGGCCAGATGTCAACGGAGAAGTTGTCCGAAGCCGACGTACGGGCCAAGGGCCTGGTGGACTGGGTCATCGAGGACCAGATGCTGCGCACCCGATGGCGCACCGGGGACTTCGCGACCGGGCTGCGGTTGTTGAACCTGATCGGGCATGCGGCCGAGGCCGCTGACCATCATCCCGACCTGGACCTGCGCTACCCGCACCTAGATGTGGCCCTGACCAGCCACGACGTGGGTGGACTGACCGAACGGGACGTGCTGATGGCCCGCCAGATCAGCGACCTGGCCGAGCGCGAGGGTGTCGTGGCGGCACCCCGGGACGTGGGCAGCGACTAGTCCCGCGGGATCGCCCCATGCAGATCCACCATCTGCCAGATCCATCCGGCGACCTGCTCGGCGCTGCCCGGCTCGCTGGAGCGCACCCAGGTGGCAATGATCGCGACGGCCGATCCGGTGATCGAGGCGGCGGCGATCGGCAGAGGCAGGCCACCGAGTTCTGAGCCGGCTGCGCGTGTGAGCAGCAAGCCCTCCAGGCGCTCGCGGATCCGGATCGGCACTCCGGCGGCGACTGCCTCGGAGAAGATCTGCCGGTACAGGGCGATGTTGTCGCGCACGTGCTCCATGTAGCGCACCAGCACCTGGTAGGCCTCCTCGGGCTCGAGGTCGGCGCTGACCTGGGTGAGCAGGTCGGAGGTGATGGCATCGAGCACGTCCACCAGCAACTCGCTCTTGTCCGCGTAGTGCTGGTAGAACGTACTGCGGTTGATGCCCGCGCTCTCGGCGATGTCGGCCACCGAGATCTCCTCGAAGTCGCGTCCACGGGCCAACCCGAGCAGGGCTTGGCGCAGCGAACTACGAGTGCGGGCGATGCGGGGGTCCATGGTGCTCATTGTGCCACCTCACCGACGTGATAAACAACACTTGTTGGTTATGCGACGGGTGTGGTGCAATGGGGCGGCCCTGCCCCTATCGGAAGGATCGCCGTGGCCACGTTGCTCTATCGGGTCGGACAATGGTCCGCGGGCCGCGCCGGCCGTGTGATCACGGCCTGGGCGCTGCTGCTCGCGCTCGCCGTCGGCGGCTTCCTGATGTTCGGTGGCACCCTGGCAGCGCAGTTCTCCATCCCCGGGACCGAGACCGAACGGGTGAACGAGCACCTGGAGGACCAACTGGACTCCAGTGCCACCGGCGGCACCGTGGTCTTCCACACCACCGGCGCCGCGAAGTTCACCGGCGACCAGCGCGAGCACATCAGTTCCGCCTTGGACCAGGTGGAGCAGGTAGAGCAGATCCCCGAGGTCATCGACCCCTTCGAAGCACAGCAGGAGCGGGCCGCGCAGGACGCCGAACTCGCCGAGGGCCTGGCCGAGATCGAGGAGAACCGGCCGCAGTTGCTCGAGGCGCAGGAAGGGCTCACCGCGGGCCTGGAGCAGGCCCGGGCCGTGGGTGCACCGGAGCAGGAGATCGCCCCATGGAGGCCGAGCTGGACGAGGTCTCCGCCCAGCTGGTCACCCTGGAGGAACAGTCGGAGCAACTCGACCTGGCCGCTGACCTGGCGGCCCTGGCCGAGGACATCCGGACCGTCTCCGAAGACGAGTCCGTGGCGCTTGCCACGGTGCTGTTCGACGACGACGTCTTCTCCGTGCCCGAAGAGGTCAAGCAGGAGGTCATGGACGTCCTGGACGCCGCTGACCTGCCAGGTGTCCAGGTGGAGTACGGCGCCGAGATCGCCGCTTCGATCGACGGCCTGATCGGGGCCGGGGAGATCATCGGGGTGATCGGCGCCGCACTGGTCCTGATCCTGGTGTTCCGCGCGCTGCGCCCGGCGATGCTGCCGGTGCTGGCCTCACTGGTCGGCGTGGGCGTGGGGGTGGGCGGGTCGATGGCCTTCTCCGGCACGGTGGAGATGACCACCGTCACCCCGGTGCTCGGGCTGATGCTGGGCCTGGCCGTGGGCATCGACTACTCCCTGTTCATCATCTACCGCCACCGCCGGCAGGTGCGTGAGGGGATGGACGTGCGCGAGTCGATCGGACTGGCCAACGGCACGGCGGGCACCGCTGTGGTGTTCGCCGGCCTGACCACGATGATCGCGCTGCTGGCGCTGGCGATCACCGGGATCGAGTTCCTGGCCGTGATGGGCGTGGTCGCTGCGATCTGCATCGTCGTCGCCGTGCCGGTGGCCATCACCTTCACCCCGGCCGTGCTGGGTCTGATCGGGTCCGGGGTGTGGTCCCGCAAGGCACGCGAACGGGCTGCCAACGGTGCGGTCCCCACGCGCAGCACCGAGCCGATGGGCACCCTGCGTGCCGTGGCCACGGTGGTCATCGGCGTCGCCGCGCTGGCGGTGCTGGCGATCCCGGCCACCTCGATGCGTCTGGGACTGCCCGATGGCTCCTCCGAACCGCAGGACAACACCCAGTACCAAGCCTTCACGATCACCGCCCAGGCCTTCGGCGAGGGACAGAACGGGCCACTGGTGGTCACTGCCGATCTGCACGAGCCGGTAGCCGAGGACGAGGAACTGCAGGTCCAACTCGATCTGGCCACGGTGCTGGCCGGGCGCGCCGACGTCGCGGCGGTGGCGCCGGTGGGCACCTCCGCCGGCCGTGACTTCATGGCCTTCCAAGTGATCCCGATCGAAGGCCCCTCCAGTGAGTCCACCGAGGCGCTGGTGCGTGATCTGCGCGCGGCCTCGCCGTTGGTCGACGGCACCGAGTTGGGGGTGGCGGGGCTGGCCTCGGGCAACATCGACATCTCCGACCAGCTCGCCGACGCCCTGCCGGTGTACGTTCTGGTGGTCTTCGGCCTGTCGGTGGTGATCCTGATCGGGGTGTTCCGTTCCATCCTGGTACCGGTGCTGACCGCGCTGGGACTGGGGTTGTCACTGTTCGCCGCCCTCGGGGCCACCACCGCGGTCTTCCAGTGGGGTTGGTTCGGGGAAGCCTTCGGCGTGCACACCCCCGCCGCTGCTGAACTTCCTGCCGTTGCTGCTCACCGGCGTGCTGTTCGGGCTGGCGATGGACTACCAGTTGTTCATGGTTTCCGGGATGCGGGAGGCCTACGCCCACGGCACCCCTGCCCGCCGGGCGGTGACCGCAGGGTTCCACAACGGCCGGGTGGTGGTCAGCGTCGCTGCGTTGATCATGGTCGCGGTCTTCGGCGGGTTCGCCTTCTCCCAGATCACCATGGTGCGCCCGATGGGCTTCGCCCTGGCCGTGGGGGTGCTGTTCGACGCGTTCGTGGTGCGGATGCTGATCATCCCCGCGGCCATGCACCTGCTCGGCCGGGCCGCGTGGTGGATGCCGGCCTGGCTGGACCGGATCTCCCCGAACATGGATGTCGAGGGCGCAGCGCTGCAACGCACCCGCACCCGGGAGCGCGAACTCGCCGACGCCTGAGGGTTCACCCCAGGTCGAGCAGCACCTTCCCTGCGCCACTTCCGGGGTCGGCGGCGGTATCGAAGGCGAGCCGGGCCTGATCAAGGCTGAAGGTGTGGGTCAGGAGCGGTTCGACGTCCACCTGGCCAGCCAGCAGTGCCACGGCGTCGGTGATCTCATCGACGAATCGGTAGGAACCGCGCCACTCCACCTCCCGGGTGACCAGGTTACCCAGCACCGCCGGGCGGTCGGTCAGCGGCAGGTTCCCCACTTGCACCACCACACCGCCGCGGGCCACCGCCGCCAATACCGGGCCGAGGGCGGCCGCGGCGCCACTGGCCTCGATGACCACCGGCACATCGGCGGGCAGCTCCTCCCCCGCGGCGACGTTGACGGTGTGATCGGCTCCCAACTCGGCCGCGATCTGCAACGCGGCCGGTGCGATGTCCGCCGCGGTGACGCTGGCCGCGCCCCGTGCCCTGGCTGCCGCGACGCACAGCGCCCCGATCGGTCCGACCCCGTTGACCAGCACATCCTGTCCCTGCACCGAGCCCGCGCGATGCACCGCGTGCAGGGCCACGCCGAAGTAGGGTTCGGCCACCGCGCCGTGCCGGGTGCTCACCCCCGGGGGCAGCACCCGGATCTGGCCGGCTTCGGCCAGCACGTACTGGGCGAAGGCTCCGTCCTGGTGCGGGGTGGGCGCTGCCGATCCCAGGTAGCGCACATCGTGGTGCAGGTTGGTCCGCTCCCCCAGGTGCGGCGCCAGTGGCCCGGGGCCATACCGGGCCGGATGCATCGTCACCGCTGTGCCCTCCGTCAGGCCGCTCACACCGGCCCCGGCCTGCGCGATCCGTCCGGCCACCTCGTGACCCAGGATCATCGGCGTGCGCAGGATGGCGGTGCCGGAGGTGCCGTGGGCGTAGTAGGCCAGGTCCGAGCCGCAGATACCCCCGAACTCCATCGCGACCAGCACCTGCCCGGTGCCAGGGGTGGGAACCTCACGTTCCTGCACCCGCAGGTCACCGGCGCCGTGGATCACTACTGCCTTCATGTCGGCTCTCCTTTCTCCGCGCTCATAGGCACCACTAGACCACCAGCCTGAGCAGCACCACGAATCCGAGTCCGACGACGGAGATGACGATTTCCATTGACGTGGCGAGGGGCTCCTTCTTTGCTGCCCCCACCGTTACCTCACCTGTCGTACACCGCCGGCCCCGGTCATGGCTCGGTGGCGTGGGCCCGGGAAGTCACCTGCACGGTGAAGCCGTCCTGCCACGGCACCAGGACCCACGGCACCAGCGGCGGGCGAGCCCGGGCGGACAGGGTGACCTCCACGGTCTGATCGTCCACCGCGCTCACCGAGACGACCCTGAAGTCGATGAAGGAATCGGTGACCACTTCGGGTGTTGCCGCCAATTGATCGCTTACCGCCTCATTCACGCTGGCGTCGGTCAGCACCAGACCGTCCGCTCCACCGGTGTCGTACCACCGTCCCACGTCAGCCGCATCGGCAGCGCCGGCGGCCAGCGAGTCGGCCAGGTTCCACAGACGCTTGCGCTCGATGTGCAGGTGAGAGACGGATGCGACCACCAGGACCAGGGCCAGAGTGACCAGCCCATAGACGATGGACAGCAGCATGATCTGGCCGTTCTCGTCGCCGGCACGGATGCGCATCGGGCGTGCTCGCCGGTCCGCCCGCATCAGCCCACCTCGCGATACCGCGGGATCGCCGTCATCGCATCCGCCTGAACCTGGGTCACGCTCGGTAGCGTGCCGGAGAGCATCGCCGGCATGCCGGGCAGGCCCACGTCGGTGCGCACCGAGATGTAGAGGTAGGACCCCGGCGTCAGGCACGGCTCGTGCTGGCACCTGATCTGGAGTGCCTGGGCGCCGTCGACGGCGATCCCCTGGTCGGCGAAGGACAGTTCCACCGCCAGGTGCGCAGCGGTCAACCCCTGCTCGAACGTCTCGGCACCTGCCAGCACCCGACCGGCCTCGCGGGCCGCTCCCTCGGCGGCGAAACCGCTCGCCTGGATCTGCGCCAGGGTCAGGATCAGGTACACGATCGGCACCAGCATCAGCAACGACCCCCGAGGAACTCCACCACGGCGCTGCCGCGCTCCCCCTCCCCCAACCGGGAGCGCACCGCCGCCCACGCACGGCGCAGGTCCCGCCGCTCGCTATTCACTCCAAGACCGCCCGCCCGCTCACGCTGATCACTCCGCCCGGGCCGAGCAGGCCCAGCACCGGCACCGGGCCGTGTACCTGCACCTGGACCAGGCTCACGCCCTCGTGGGTGATCATCCCTGCCTGTACCTGATCGGCGTAGGCGTTCGGCAATGCCGCGGTGATCAGTGCCCGGGTACGAGCCACCCCGTGATGCAACTCATGACCATCCAGGGCCGCATAGCGGGCCCCTTCGGCTGCCGAGTCGATGAGGATGTTACGCACGTGCAGGGTCAGCGCCAGTTGCATCAGTCCGAGCGTGAGCACCGTGACCAACAGGGAAACCAGGAGGAAGTCCACCACGGCCGAGCCCCGCTCACCTTCGGCGCTCACGCCCCCAGGATGCGCTCGATCGCCGTCTCGAAGACCTGGGTGAGCAGTTCCCCGGCCAGCGCCCAGATCAGTACCACCAACCCGGCGGTCATCAACGTGACTAGGCCCTGGTCTCACCAACCCAGACCGGCACCACCTCAACGATAGACCGTGGCCGGCCTGTCGTCACCACCACCCGGCTGATCAACCGTCGCAGGCCCGCGCGGCGCACGTCCACCGCCAGCACCTCCCAATCCTGCAGCAGGTCTGCCGCAACCTGCGGCGCGGACGCCTCCCGCGATGCCACCGAAGCGGCCAACCGCCGCGCCTCCACCATCCGCGCCCGCTCGTCCAGTTCGGCCACCACCTCCCGGTACGCCCCATCCGGGATGAGGCCCTCCACGTGCCCCCTGGTGGCCCGCACCAGTTGCTCCTGCACCGCCCCCGCCTCCCGGGCAAGCGCCCGCTCATCGTGGGCGTGCCGCCGCGACCTGACCGCAGTCAGAGCCCCCTGGGCGGTGGCATCGTCCACGTCCCCCGCCAAGTCCCCGCAACCACGCCAGCACCTCGTCCTCAACCAGATGCATGGTGGCGTACCCGCCGCCATGGCGGCCCTGGTCGGCGGCCGCCTTGCACCGGAACTTCGCCACCCGCCCCGCCCCGAACTGCCCACCGGTCATCCCCGCACCGCACGCGCACCGCACCATCCCCGACAACAGATACTGGGACCGCTCCGAGGAACGCCTCACCCGACGGCCGGCGCGGGACACCTGGTACGCCTCCCACAGGCCCCGGTCGATCACCGGCTCGTGCACCCCAGGGTGCCGCTCCCCCGCAACGGTGATCAGGCCGGCACCGAAACCCGAGTCCAGCACCCGCCGTAGCGACCGGTCCGACCACACCCCACCCGACGTGCCATACCCCGGGCTGGTGCGATGCCCGTTGGCGTTCAGCCACCGCACCAACGAGTACACCGACTCCCCCGCCACATACCGGGCATACAACTGCGCCAGCACCGGCCCCGTCACCGGGTCCGGGCGGTGCACCTTCGCCCCCTGGTCGTAGGTGTATCCCCACCGGGGTTTACCGTTCGCCGGCAGGCCTGCCTTGACTCTGCGGGCGTGGGCTTCCCGCCACCCGTCGCCGATGCGGTCAGACTCAAACGCTGCAATCTCCGCAAGCATCCCCCGCGCCAACCGGCCCGTACTGGTCGTGGTGTCCACGGTCTCGGTGGAGGACTCCAGGCGGCCGCCGGCGGCCTCGATCGTGTCCACCGCCACCGCCCAGTCGCGACGGTTACGCGCCAGGCGGGACCATTTCCACACCACAATCACGTCAGCGTCCCTGGCCTCCACCAACGCGAGAGCCTGTTTGACGGCCGGGCGGGCCCAGGTGCGCCCACTGATCCCCGGGTCCGCGAGCACCTCGGTCACCACGTACCCCATGCGGGTGGCGTAGTCCCGCCCCGCGGTCTCCTGCAACTCGAGGCTGATCGACTCCTCACGATCCACACTCTGACGCAGGTACAGCACCGCCCGCGGCGGCACATCAGGCACAACATGGGGCCGCATCAGGCACCTCCTTCGGTCTGCTCATACATGGTTTGGATCGCCGTCCGCTCCGCCTTCGTCAGCGACGCGAGCCGGTCCATGAACACCTCCACCGTCACCCACAACTCCTCCGCCGCCTCCTCCCACGACTCCGTCCACGCCATCACATCCATCAACCGGAAGGTGCCGATCAGCCGGTGCGCGGTCTCCACCCGCACCGACAACTCCTCCCCCGGGGAACACTCCCGAGTGTGCCCACGTTCGATATGGATCAACTCATGCGTCGCCGCACACCGCCGCTGCACCTGCAACAGACGGGTGTCCATGAAGATCCGGGAACGCCCATCAGTGGACGCGATCAGGCCCGGTGGTTGGTCCGTCCAATGCACGTCAATGTGCGGGTTACTGCGCAACGCGCGCCAAGGGTGAAACATACCGCTGGACCGTAGGCGCAGGGTGTGACATCAACCCCTTGCGCGACGGGTGGCAGCGATAATCTGCGGGCCGACCGCGATAACGCCGACAAGGCCCGCAATAATCCCCGCGGCGGACTCGCCGGCAATGATGAGCCCGCCCGCCAATAGGATGATCAACCAAGGCAGGAACGAAACCCCGACCGTGGAGGCCCGGAGCGCGAAAGCCTCAGCGTCAACCGGGACCCGCTCCACCTCGATCCTCGCCCGGTGGGACTCTTCGGCCATGCGGATGATGCGTTCCGCAGATCCCGGCACGACGTTCTCGAAACCGGAGAGCATCGCAGGGTGCGGGATAGGGCCCGCGAACTCAACAGCGACGACGCTGTGTTCGTCTACTTCTGGGAATGACCCCTGGACTGGCTCTCCTGCTGGATCGCCTGTTCCAGGCTCCGCCCCACGTCCTTCCACGCCTCGGCCGTGTAGTCGATCGACGCTGCTTCCCGGCTGAGTTCGCGAAGGCGCGTCGGGTCTGGGGCCAATCCCATCCGCATCCCCCGGCTGATCCCCTTCAACACTGCTTGTGTGTCGGGCTCATGGTTGGACTCTACCTCCTCCTCGCCTTCGCGCTCGCCAAAACCGTCCCTACTAGGGGAACGATTATCGCGTGGCTCCTGTTCCGGACTCACGCCTCGTCACCGTCCTCCTCGCCCGGCGGCACTTGTGTTTCCTCTCCTGTGGTGGTGTCGGGTGGGTTGCCGGGCTCGCCGGCCATCGCGGCCAGGCCGAACCGGGCCGGCCTGGCGTTGGTCTCGTTCTCTATGGGGGCGGGATGCTTCGCATTGCCCACCACCTCCTCACTCTCCTTGGCGCGTTCGAACCGGCGCGCTATCTCTGCCAGCAACTCGGCGTCCGACGCTGACCGCAAGGGTGCGGCCTGGCCGGTGCTGAGGTGATCGGCGAGCACGGCGCGGATCTTCGCCGCCCGGTTGCGCGGGATGGACTCTCCGCGCTCCCAGTTGCCCACTGTGCGCTGTGAGACGCCGACGCGCTGGGCCAGTTCGGCTTGCGTCATTCCGCCGCGTTGGCGGGCGTCTCGGATCTCTTGCGCGTTGATCATGGGAGGGAGCCTCGTGAGGAAAGTTGAGGAAAGCAAGGAGGGCAAGATGCAGCCTAGACCCCCTCGGATCGGAAAACCACGGGCGTAACTACATCGCATAACCGCAGGTCAGCGCCCACTTTCACCATATTGCCCTTTCCTGCTTGACAGTCTTTCCTCTTGTTGCCTATGCTCTTCCACATGAGCAAACGACTGATCAACGGCCCCGCGGTCCGGGCCATACGCGAGTTGCTCGGGGTGAAGCACGGGGTGTTCGCCATCGATTGCGACATCACCCCCGGCTACCTGACCAACATCGAAAAGGGCCGCAAGCAACCGGCGCCGCACGTTCAAGTGGCCATCGCCAAGCGTCTCGGGCAACCCCTCGACGCGATCACCTACGTGGTCACCAACCAGGACGCCGCCTAACCCCAGGCAGCAAGAAGCCCCCGCCAGTCCGTCCAGACGCAACGAGGGCAACTCACAACGAAAGGAACCATACCAATGTCCGTCATCACCCTGAACAGCACCGATCGCACCATCACCCCCGCTGACCTGGTCTGGGAGAACCCCCCAGAGCGCAAGCAAGACGCCGGCATCTACGCCGCAGTCGCCGCAGCACTCAAGGCCAAGCCCGGACAGTGGGCCGTGCTGCGCACCTTCAAGTCGGCCTCCAAGCGTCGCGCCTGGTCCTTCGCGTCCGTCATCAACTCGGGCAAGTTGGTCGACTTCCGCAACACACCCGGCGGCGGATTCGAAGCCACCGCCCGCACCAGCGACGACGGCTCAGTGCGCGTGTACGTGCGCTACCAGCCCGGCCTGTCCGACCAGGACGCCGCCTGATGGGCACCAGCCGCGAGCAGGCGATCAAGGCCGCCGGGCAGGCCTTCGCCGAGGCGTACCAACTCCTGGACGAACTGCCCGTGGAGGAGGCCGCACGCCGCGCCTACACCCCCACCGGCCCGCCGTTGGCCGAACTCGAGGCACGCATCCGCGCACGCCGCGCCAAGCGGCACAACGACGCCGCCTGAACCACCCAATAGCGAAGCCCCCACACCACCAACCAAGACGACGTGAGGGCTTCACCGAACGAAAGGAAGCCTACCCAATGGGCACCACAACCCGCACCCTCTCCATCAACCTGCCCTTGCCGGTCCCGGTGGACATGGAGGACTACGCCGACCGGCCCATGACGGCCACGGCCGTGCAATACCAGACGATCCTCTGGCCGGACGGGCACACCGTGCGCGTCACGACCGTGTTCGCAGACGACGCCAGCAACCGCTCCATCTACACCCTGACCGACCTGCCCCACGGCATCCCCGACGCACCCCAGTGGTACCTGGACGCCGCCGACGCGATGGTCGCCGAACTGGCCCAGGTGGTGGCGTCATGAGCATCCTCCGCTTCCCGTCCCTGTCCCAACTCCTGGGCCTCGGCCGCGACACCGCCACCACCGAACCCGCCCCGGAGTGGGTGCACCCCTACCCCGACCCCCCACGAGTCCGGTGAGGAGTACCGGGCCCGCTACCTGACCCACACCACCAACGAGGGTGTGGTGGCGCGCATGGTCGAGTTCGACGTCGACGGGCACGTGGACCCCACCACCCGCCCCCTGTACCGCAAGGGGGACCGATGAGCACCACCAGCCGACTCAACCCCGCCCACTACACCGGCGACGACGGCCTCATCGACCAGGCCACCTACGTCGAGGACCTCATCGCCGAACGCGGCGACGAACTCCGCGCCCGCTGGAAAGAAGGGGCCGACCAATGAGCACCCACCTGGACGCCCCGTTGGTGCACGCGCTCCTCACCGGCGAAACCGGCGACCCCCGCCTCACCCCCAACGCCACCCCCCGCACCCGGGCAGCCATCGAAGACGCCGCGTTCATGGCACACACCGGCGAAACCCTCCCCGGCGCAGCCAAACGCCTCGGACTGAGCGTCAACGGCCTGAAACGCATGCTGCACCGCCACGGGCAGCACCGCATCGCCTCCCGCCTCCGAACCAACACCACCCAGAAGGGGACCTGAACCCATGACCACCACCGACACCGACCGCATCACCGAACTCGAACAACTGGTCCTTGAGGACCTGAAACTGCGGGAGCAGGAAGAAGCCGTCAAGGAGCGCCGCGCCCAGATCAAAGCCGTCCTCGCCGAGGAGTTGGGCGACGGCACCCACGACCTCGCAGGGTCGAAGGTGATCGTCACCCGCCCCCGCCGCCTCGACACCAAGGCCGCCGAAAAGGCGCTCCCGTTCACTGACCGGCCGGGCCTGTACGAGGCCCGCATCAGCAGCGCGCTGTTGAAGCGCCACCTCTCCCCAGCCGAACTCGAGCGGTTCCAGACGGTCGGCAACCCCACGGTCACGGTGCGCTGACATGGGCATCTACCCGCGCACGAAGATCGTCGACCGTCAGCGCAACATAGCCGGCGGCGAGTTCTGGACCGAGGAGGAGCACACACCCGGCCTCATCCGCCGCCGCCTCGTAGTGGCCCAGCCCTGGGTCGAGGAGCGCACCGACTGCTTCTGCTGCTCGTGCGATAACACCGAGTACGGCACCCGGGTGGGCTCAGACCCGCACTGCCGCAACCACGGCTTCGCCGCCGAGCGGCCGTGCGAGACGCACAACATGCCCGGCCAGACGAACGAGGACGGCGTCATGCCCGCCAGCGTGCAGAAGGCGAGGGCGTCATGACCGCCACAACAGCGCTGCCCCCACGCCACGCCCCCTACGTGGGCGGTGACGCCGACGAGGCCCTACGCGAGGCGCGGTGGGTGATCGAACACGCCATCACCCACCAGCCCCGCTCCCTCCAAGAACGCATCGGACCCTCCGAGATCGGGAACCCGTGCGACCACTGCCTCGCCGCCAAGTTGGCCGGCTGGAAGCAGACCGAGGACGGCGTCCCCTGGCTGCCGTTCCTCGGCACCGCCGCACACACCGCCCCCTCGAAGAAGCATTCATCGCCCACGAAAACGCCCGCAACGCCAACCACACTGGTGGGCGCCGCTACCTCGTCGAGCAGAAGGTGATGGTCGGCCACATCGGCGGGGAAGAGATCTGGGGCTCCTGCGACCTCTTCGACACCGCCGTCGGCATGACCCTGGACTGGAAGATCGTCGGGCCCACCACCCTCAAACGCGCCCGCTCCGGACCCTCCCAGGTTTACCGCACCCAGGCTCATCTGTATGGGCGCGGGTACGCCAACGCTGGGCACCGGGTGGAGCACGTAGCGATCGCCTACCTTCCTCGCGGGTCCGTCACCCTCAACGACGCCATCTGGTGGACCGAGCCGTACAACGAAACGGTCGCCGTCAAGGCGCTCGAGCGGGCCAACAGGTTGCACACCAACCTCGCCGCCCTCGCCCAGGTCGGCACCGAGGTGCGCGATGCGTGGATCACGAACCTGGACCGCGCCGACGGCTGCTTCGAATGCCACCGCTACAGCGACAAGCCCGCAGGTCTGCCCCGCCCCGGCCGGTCCGTGTGCATGACGACCTGGCCGGCCTCATACCCCCCACCGGCAACACCGCCCGTGGGACCAACGCCGCCTAGCGCGGCACCTACACACAAGAGGAAGAAGCAGAAGATGTCTCAGACGACAGCAGATCAGGCTAATCAGTACCTCATGGGTGGCGGCGGTGGCCCCACCTGGAAGTTCGACTCCGAAGGCGTCCGCAAGGTCGGCACGATCGCGTCCCCGCCGACTGCCCGTCAGGAAACTGAGTACGACCCGAACAACCCCGGCGGGGGCGCCCCGAAATTCTTCCCCTCCGGCGACCCGATCATGGGCATCGTCGTGGAAGTCCAAACCGACGAACGCGACCCGTCGGTGGACAACGACGAGGGCGTCCGCACCCTGTACCTGGAAGGCCGACGATTGAAAGAGGCCACCCGGGCCGCTGTGCGCGCCGCCGGCGCAAACGGCCTCGAGGTGGGCGGGAAGTTGGACATCACCCTCACCCACTACGACACCCCGGGCGATCGCCGCAGCGGGCGCAACTGGACCATCGTCTACACACCCGCAGGGAACGCCGCCCTCATGGGTGACCAGGAGGTGGGTGGGCAGCCGTCCGCACCCGCCACGCCCCCCCCGGTGTCCGCGCCCGCACCGGCTTCGGCCCCCGCACCCGCACCCGCGGCGGCGGCGGAGTCTCCGGCGGACAAAGCCAAACAGTTAAAGGGCCTGGGTTTGTCGGAGGAGCAGATCGCCGCCCAGTTGGGCCTGGACACCTCCGTCGTCCAAATGCTCATCGCCGCTTGACAGGCGGCAGCCACGAACTAGCGGCATCCCCGGTGCGAGCCCGGGGCGTGGCACCAACACCACACCCACGGAAAGGAGCGCCCAGGTGGCACCCGTCAGCCGCGACGTGGTCCGCATGGCCTTGGACGCCGCACAAGACCGCCTCAACCGCGCCGCCCCCCACTGCGACAACCCCCAAACCGTGATCGACCTACAGGCCCGCATCAACCAACTCAGGGCCCGCGCCAACGAACTGGAGACCCAACGATGACCACCCTGCACACCATCGACACCCACCCCACCCAAGCCGCCCGCGACCTGATGACCACCAGCGAAACCGAGATCCACGCCCCGCCGACCGGTGACGGGCTGGTGGTGCTGGCACGCGCCCAGGGGCTGATCGAGGAGGCGCTGCGATGAGCCGCGACCTGATCCACGCCACACTCAGCGCCGTCATCGGTGTCGTCACAAGCGCCTCGGGTTTCTACTCCGGCTCCACGCTCCAAGCATGGGCCGGCGGCGTGTTCGTCGGCCTATCGTTCGCATGGGTTGGCGTGTGGGCAGCGACGAGGGCCGATTCGTGAGCCACCGTCTCCACGCACGCCGACCAGCCCCCCACTTCGGCAACCGCGACGCACGCCGCCCCATCGACCGCCGCGACTCCAACCCCGCCCGCGCACTCGGCCACCTACTCGCCGGCTCGCTCGGTGTCCTGGCCTGGGTCGCCGTCATCTACGCACTCGTGTGGATCGCGAGCGTGCCCGCATGAGCCCAGCCGAGCGACTAGCGCACGACCAGGTGGGCGGTGGCCGATGACCGAGCCAACCATCGCCCCCACCCTCGGCGGACGCGGCCCCGACTGGGAAGCCATCAGCGCCGCCAGGACCGCACCGCACCAGCACGCCGTGCACGTCACCACCGTCAGCCAATGGACCACCACCGGCAGGCCCACCCCCCGCGAGGCATTCGACAGCCGCCGCAAACGCCTACGGGACGCCGGCACCGAGCACCACGCCGACCCCAAGACGCTGACCCTCACCTTCACCGAGCGCGGCGGCGACCACGTGACCCTCACCTACGCACCCATCGAAGGAACGTCATGAGTATCGACCTGGCCGCTCTGCGTGAGTTCGCAGACCTCCCGTCCTGGACCGACGAGGACGGTCATGCCGCACTGCTGGCGCTCCCGGCCCTGCTCGCTGAGGTCGAGAACCTGCGCTGCACCACTGAGGCCGATCTTGAGTACCAGCGCCGCCTCGAAGCCCGCCTCGCCGCCGTCGAAGCCCTCGCCGACGAATGGCAGCGCGAACTGGACGAGTACCGCATCCGAGACGAGAACGCCCGCTACTGCTGGGCCACCGCCGCCCGGGAAGTCCGTGCTGCTCTCGCGGCCCCCACCGACACCACCAAGGAGAACTGACATGCCACACACCGACCCGAACGACTCGATCCAGTCCCTCGCCCGCATCGCCCAGGCAGCAGCGCGCCTCATGGCCGACATGCACCGCTACGGCGGGGCGATCGACGTGCACGAGGAGATCGACCACATGCAGGGCAACCTCAACCTCGTCCGCAAGGAGGTGTCCCGGTGACCGCCGCTGACCGCCCGTCCGTCACCGACAACGCCCGCGCCGAGGCATGGGCCGAGGGCTACGGCGCGGGTATCGAGCGCGGCCAGGGACTGGAGCGCACCGGGCACCTGGCGACCCGTCGCCACGAACTCGGGCCTGCTCCTCGCAACCCGTACCTGTCCGCTGGCCGCGCCGAGCCGCCCACCGCGACCGTCGAGGACGCGGCGCGAGTGCTGTGGGAGCACGACAACGCGCTGGGCACGACGCCTGCGTGGCGCGTTTCCGTGCTCCGCGACGCCCTCGCTGGCCTGCTCGCCACGGCCCGCCCCGAGGCCGATACCGAAACCGTGGCGCGGGTGCTCTACGAATCCGGGACCGGCTTCACGCTGACCAAGGGCAAGCCGTGGGAGGGGCTCACGGATCGCTCACGCGAAAACGTGCGCCGCCAAGCCCAAGCCCTCCTAGCCCACTTCCACATCACCGAGAGGCAGCAATGAGCAACGACGGCCTACGCGAGCAGGTGGCGCGAGAGATCGTCGCATCGGTGAGGGGGCGGCGATGGGGCGACATGACTCCGCTGATGATTGCCGACGCCCTCATGCCACTCATCCGCGAGGCGCAGGCACGGGCACTCACCGATGCGGCAGACCGTTTATCAGGGGCCACCGAAGGCCCGCAGCGCGAAGGCACCGCCAGATGGCCCCAGGTGCACCGCGAGGTCTACAGCCTGGCAATCGATGAGGCGCAGGTCGCGTTACGTGACCTCGCCGCCGCCTACACCGAAAGGACCGACCGATGAGCGAGCGCACGCCCACCACCGAGGACGTGCGTCACGGGTACGCCTGGCTGAGTGCTGGCGACAACCCCGGCGCACGTGAGGCTGCCGAAGGGGACTTCGACACATGGCTCGCAGCCCACGACGCCCAGGTCCGCGCCGAGATCGCCGAGCAGATCGCGCAGGCTATCGAGGCTATTGACGAACGATCAGTGCTGGATCGCAAAGACGCCCTGCTCATGTGCGCCCGCATCGCCAGCGAACACAGCGGTGCGCAATGACCACCCTCCCCCCAAACACCCCCGTCATCATCCGCGCCACCGGCCGCACCGGCACCATCACCGGGCACCTCCAAGACCCCTACGGCGGACAGTTCGCCGTCAACGTGGACGGGCGCAGGACGTGGCACCGGGCCGGGGAACTGGAAGCCGTCACGAACGAGAGAGGAGACCGGGCGTGAACCTCCACATCACCTGGCCCATCGAAAACCCCGACCAAACCCTCAAACAACTACGCGCAGAAGCCCACAACAGCCTCCAACTCACCCTCACCACCCACGGACTCACCCCCCAAGGGCGACCCACCTGGACCTTCACCCACGGCCAACACCCAGCACTACACGTCCGCATCCCCGTACAGGAGCACAAACAGTGACCGCCGTCAAAGCAATCCAAACCCGTTACGCCGGATGCCACTTCCGCTCCCGCCTCGAAGCCCGCTGGGCCGTCTTCTTCGACCACCTCGGCATCACCTGGGAATACGAACCCCAAGGCGTCATAGTCACCGACCGCATCACCGGCATGAGCGTCAACGAACACCCCTACCTACCGGACTTCTGGCTCCCCGACCTCGGCCTCTGGGCAGAGGTCAAAGGCCACCTCACTCCAGCAGAGGCTCAGAGCCTCATCAACGCCGCCGCCTCCCTCTCGAGCAACGACGGCGGCGGCTGCCACGACGCCGGCGGTAACGACCTCCTCGTCCTAGGGCCCGTGCCCCGCCCCGGCCGAACCCGAACAACACGCCCCATACGGCTCCACATGCACAAAGGCGACCTCATCGCCACCCCGTGGGACTGCGGTCAATACGACGGCGACCCCCACGGGTCAGGCCCCGGTCCTATCACCTACAACACCGTCGCCTGCGACAGCGGCGACATCCACGCCACCGGAGAACAACTCCTCACCGGCCTACAGACCCGGCAAAACACCCACGTCGAAGTCGCCTACACCGCGGCCCGCTCCGCCCGCTTCGAACACGGCCAGAACGGACCAACCCCATGACAGCACCACAGATCCTCACCCTGGCCGACCTCCTAAACCTCATCCACACCCCCGGCGAACACACCTCCATCAACCACCAAGGCCCAAGACAACAATTCACCTCCCGCATCCTGCCCAGCACCACAGCCGGCGCCTACGCAGCCACCCTCCAAAACGTCAACATCTGGTACGGGGTCAACCCCATCAGACCCAGCGCCACCGGCCGCGGCAAAGCCGAAGACATCACCCGCCTAGCCGCCCTCTACGTCGACCTCGACATCAAACCCGACGGCCTCGACTCATTCGAAACCGCCCGAGCAGTCATCAACGACCTCTCCACCATGCTCGGCACCCGCCCCACCGCGATCGTCAACTCCGGCAACGGCCTACAACCCATCTGGGCCACCGACCCCGACGACCCCGCACTAACCGACCACACCACCACCACCGCGCTCCTACGCCGCTTCGGCCGCCTCGTCACCACCGTCGCCGCAGCCCACGGCGGGCAAGCCGACCACGTCTTCGACCTACCCCGGATCCTGCGCGCACCAGGCACCACCAACCACAAAAACCCCGCCCAACCCGTACCCGTCGTCGCCGTCACCGACACCGGCTACCCCCTTGACGCCGCCACAATAACGACACCCTCCTGGGCTACGGCGTCCCCGAACAACCCGAAGACCAAGAGCAACTCGGCGAAACCCTCTCCCCACCAGCCACCTGGGAACACGCCGAACACACCTGCCTATACGCACAGAAAATGGTCACCGGCTGGGCCGCCGACACACCCACCGCCCGCCACCCCTGGCTCCTCGCGCAAGCCACCCGCCTCGCCGCCCTACACCGCCTCGGCTGCCTCACCAAAGAAGACCACCACCAAGCCGCCCAAGCCCTCCGAGACCGCTTCCGGCACCTCCTGACCAACAACCCGCCCCGGGAAGAAGCCCGCGGAGAGTTCCACGGCGCCCTCCAATGGGGCACCCAACGCATCGCCACCATGCCCGAAACCCGAGCCCGCCGCGAAGTCGGCGACCACCCCCACCAACACAACCCCCTCCAAGGCCTCATCACCAACCCACCACCCCCACCACCCCCACCACACCACCTCACCCCCGTGCCACCACCCACCGACGGCGCCACCGCCCTGGCCGCACAGGAACCCGACCCAGAGCCAGCGCCACCGCAACGCCTACCGGCCCCCAACGAAGACAACACCGCCCTACTCCTCGTAGACCGCCACCAACACGAAATCCGCCACTGCTCCGGCCGCGGCACCTGGCTCACCTGGACCGGACACCGCTGGAGCAACGACGACAACGACCACATCCACGAACTCATCCGCACCATCGCCCGCAACCTACCCGAAGGAGAAGGCTGGGCCACCTACAAGAAACGCGCACTGTCCTACAACGGCATCCGCTCCATCGCAGGCCTCGCCCGCTCAGACCGGCGAACCGTCACCCCCGCCGAACACCTCGACGCCCACCCCTACGAACTCAACACACCCACCGGCGTCATCAACCTCCGCACCGGCGAACTCAGACCACCAGACCCCGCGGCCCTCCACACCCGCTCCACCATCATCGCCCCCGACTTCAACCAACCCACCCCCATGTGGGACCGCTTCCTCGCCGACACCTTCGCCGGCGACCCCGACATGACCACCTTCATCGCCCGCGCCGTCGGCATGTCCCTCATCGGCCAAGTACGCGACCAGGTGTTCTTCTTCGCCTTCGGATCCGGCGCCAACGGCAAATCAACCCTCATGGCCGTCCTCCAACACATCATCGGCACCGGCGCCAGCGGATACGCCGGCACCGCCCCCGCCGAAATGCTCCTAGCCACCAGAAACCGTGGCCACCCCACCGAACTCGCCAGACTCTCCGGACAACGCCTCGTCGTCACCTCAGAACTCGACGACGGCCAAAGATTCGACGAAGCCCGAATCAAAGAACTCACCGGCAAAGACCACATCACCGCACGATTCATGCGACAAGACTTCTTTGACTTCTCCCCCACGCACACCCTCTGGCTCCTCGCAAACCACCAACCACAAGTCCGCGTCGGCGGAATGGCGTTCTGGCGCCGAGTAAGAATGCTCCCGTTCGTACACACCGTCCCAGAACACGCACGAATCCCCGACCTCGAAGAACAACTCATCAAAAACGAAGGCCCCGGAATACTCGCCTGGGCAATCCGCGGAGCCGCCGACTACCTCGACCGCGGAGCACTACACGAACCCCCAGCCGTACTCGCCGCCACCGAAGACTACGAAGCCGGCCAAAACACCGTCGGCCGCTTCGTCGAAGACATGTGCGACGTCGGAGACCCCAACCACCAACACATGCACATCCGATCATCCCAACTGCGCGCAGCCTACGAATCCTGGTGCACCGAAGAGGGCGTCGAACCCGTCGCACCACGATCCTTCACCCTGGCACTCAAATCCCAATTCGGAGTCGAAACCACCCGCACCAACGCGGCCCGCTACCTCGACGGAATCCGCCTGAAGGACTTCGAAGAAGCGTCACCCGAAGCGTCACTCGAAGACGACGAAGAGGCCTGGTGGCAACGATGAACCCCCAAATCGTGACGCATACCCCCCAAAAAGTGACGCTTCGTGACGCATCCACACCGCACATGTGTCACCGGTATTACCGCAGGTCACAGCCGATAGCGCCGCACAGCGTGACGCAAGTGACACAACTTCTCGACATACCCCTTAACGCGCGCGCTATCGGCTCCATACAGAACCAGCGTCACATGCGTCACGCACCGGCAGGCACCCCATGACCCGCATACCCGCCCACGTCCAGAAGAACATCGAACGCAAACTCGGCGCACCCCTGCGTTACGCCAACGGCACCTTCCACCCCGACCGCTGCCCCAACTGCCGCACGTGGACCCTCTACGGCCTCAACAACACCATGACCCGCCTCGACCCCACACCCCTCACACACGCCCTCGAACAAGCCGCCCTCCTCCTCGGCCGCTGGACCTACCAACTCCACCACACCCCCGGCCACTTCGAAATCACACCCCGAGGCACCCCCACCGGCCCCATAAGCAAACTCCACCCACCCCCAGGCCCCGAATGCATTGTTATCCCCGAACACAAGTGCAATAAGCCGTTCCTCGCACCACCCATTCCCATCACCCGGCCCAAACCAAAACCAATACCCCACAACACCAAACCGCCCTACTAGAGAAAGGACACACGTAATGCGCCTATTAGCAATAGACCCCGGCAATACCGAATCCGGATGGGTCGTCATCGACACCACCACCCGCCGGCCCTTGGAATTCGACAAGAGCACCAACCCCGACCTCCTGGCCGAGATCGGCCTCGGGGCACTCAACTTCGACCAAGCCGTCATCGAGATGGTCGCCTCTTACGGCATGGCCGTCGGCGCAGACGTTTTCGAGACCTGCGTGTGGATCGGCCGCTTCCACCAGATGATCCGCCAATGGGACGTTCACGCCGCCCTCATCAAGCGCCACCCGGTCAAACTCCACCACTGCCACACCGCCCGCGCCAAAGACTCCAACATCCGCCAAGCCCTCGTCGACAGATTCGCCCCAGGCGCCCCCAACCACGGCAAAGGCACCAAGACAGACCCGGGATGGTTCCACGGCTTCCGCGCCGACATCTGGCAGGCATACGCCCTAGCCGTCTACGCCGCCGACACCCTCGAACAGGAGCCAGCAGCATGACCCGCCCGTCAGCCTCCCAACCCAGACAGCACCGACGCGACCGGGCACACCTGCACCACCCAGACCTCATGCAACCACCCGCCCAGGCGGCACCCCATGCGTGAGGACCGCCAATGCACCGCGAAGACACGAACCGGGCAACGGTGCCGCAGCGCGGCGATCCTGGGCGCCACGACCTGCCGCATGCACGGCGGGTCCGCACCCCAGGTGAAGGCGGCAGCCGCCCGTAGGCGCCAGCAGGAGGCCGCCGCCCGGGCGGTGGCGTTGTTCGGCGCCCCCCGCGACGTGGACCCCGCCCAGGCGCTCCTGGACCTGGTGCACTGGACCGCCGGTGAAGTCGAGTATTGGCGTGAGCAGGTCCGTGCCCTGGCCGTCGAGGATCCCAGCAGCCTGACGTGGGGCATCACCCGGGAGAAGTCCGGCGGTGATGATTACGGCACCACCGCCGAGGCGAAGCCGAACGTGGCATACGTGATGCTCTACGCGGCGCAGGACCGTCTCGCGCAGTACGCCACGGCGGCGTTGAAGGCGGGTGTGGCCGAACGGCAAGTCAGGTTGGCTGAGACCCAAGGGGCCCTCGTTGCCGGGGCTGTCCGGGCGATCCTCGAAGCCCTGGGCCTGTCGGCGGAGCAGTGGGCCTTGGTGCCGCAGGTCGTGCCCGAACAGTTGCGGTTGCTGGCGGGGGGTGAGGGCCAGTGAGCACGCAGCGCAAGTGGCAGATTCGACGCTTCGTCGCGGCCGCACGGTTCGGGGGGAATTCGTGCTGGGTCACCATGAGCCCGCCAGTGCGGATCGCACCGAACCCGCACCCGGAGCGGATGTTGAAGCCTCACCGCACCTGGCAGGACGCCATGGCCTACGTCAGGAAGCAACTCCGGGCCGAAATGCAACGCCAAGCCCGTGCCGCCGCGCACTTCACCGCACACCCGGACGGCACCCTCACCTGCCGCCACGGCCACGTCGTGCCTGACGGCGACCTCGTCCAGCACCTACACCAGGAGTACCAGTGACTGATCAACCCCCAACTCTCGCCCAGTTCTTCGCCACAGCCCCTACCGTCCCCGAACTCGACCCCGCCGCCGAACGGATCGCAGACGCCGCCGGCCTGCCCCCCACCGTCTACCACGTCGTGAGAACACGGCCCGCCCGCCCCACTGGCTACATCTCCACCTCCGTCTTCGGCGAGGGCGACTCTCATTCTGTAGCCGGGTGGGAGGCCGAGTACGCCGTCGTCGTGCCTGGCCCCATCTTCACCAACCCCCAGGAGGACCGTTGAACACCCACCACCGCCACTTCTGGCTACAAGCCAACGATGACGTCTGGCACTGCACCGAATGCGAAGAGACCACACCCACCTGTGTCATCACCGACCACCCCAAAAAAGGCGCACACCCCACCGGGGACGCCAACCTCATCTGCCCATCTGCCCACCGTGCCTACGCCACGAACACCGCGTACTGGACGACATCGCCGACGCCCTCGGCCACTGGCAACACCAACCCCGCTCCCTCGTCCCCGCCATCCGGTACGACCGGGACCGCACCGAAGGCGCCGGCGACGGCCCAAAGGACGGCATCACCCACCCCGCCGACGTCCTCGAAGCGCTGTGGGAGTGGGCCGGCTCCTGGGCGCAGCGCACCGGTGGCACCGCCAACGCGGCCGTCCTGGACCACCTCAAAGCGCGCACCCTGTGGGCCGCGCACAACCCCCAGGCCGCGCAGTGGGCCGCCTACCGGCCCGCCATGCGCCAACTCAGGCACGCCGCCAGGAGGATCGCCCACCTGCTCCCGCAGCGCCAGAACGGGCCCTGCGTGCATTGCGGCGCCACCGTGGTCCGGGACTGGGCCGACCGGGACTTCCAACCCCTGCCCACCGGCCTGTCGGACATGCACCGGTGCACTGGGTGCGGCATCACCTGGGGTGACCGGTCGTGGTGGATGACCGTCAACCGCACCACCCTCCAAGCCCTCCCGGAGGTCAAGCCCGAGCAGTACGTCACCCTCGAGGACGCCTGGCTCATCTTCCCCGACGTCCCCAAACCAACGTGGCGCAAGTGGAAGGAGCGCGGCCACATGATCGAACGACGGCGGGACGAGCGGGGCAGGTCGATGTACCACGTCGGGGACCTCGCAGCCCTGGCTACCCGCCGCGTTAGCGACACACGCAATGTGCGGGAGGTGGGGTGAGTGTGGCTGGTGTGGTATATGCTTCGTAGTGTCACGCTTTCTGCATACGGGCGTGCCCGGACGCGAGAGGATCGCGACATGAGCGACCACGACGAGGGTGTTCACGAGTGTACGCTCGGTGGCGTGATGGCCGGCCAGATGGTCGACGACGTCGTCTATTGCGGCCACGGCGTAGCGATCGGCACGAAGGAGGGCATCACGGTCCGCCAGGAGTGAGGTGGAGAGGATGACCACCACCCGCGCCCACCGATTGGGCCGAGTACGCCGCCCGCCAGTTCGAACCCCCACCCCCACCGCGCTGGCCCACCCCCGGCGCCCTCGCCAAACACCTCGACCCCACCACCGTCGCGACCCCCGCCCTCGACCTCATCGACTCCGCCCTCGTCGACCTTTTCAACACCCCCGACGGGCGCCTCGCCCTGTCCATGCCACCCCAGGAAGGCAAGTCCCAACGCGCCTCCCGCCGCTTCCCCCTGTGGGCACTGACCCGCAACCCTGACCTGCGTGTCGCCATCGCCTCCTACGAACACGGCGTCGCCCGCAGGTGGGGGCGCACCATCCGTGACGACATCACCACCCACGGCCCCGACCTCGGCCTCAAGGTGCGCGACGACCTCGCCGCCCAACACGAATGGCAACTCGCCGGCCACGAAGGCGGCGTGTACGCCGTCGGCATCGGCGGCGCACTCACCGGCCGCGCCGTGGACCTCCTCATCGTGGACGACCCGATCAAGGACCGCGCGCCCAAGCCGACTCCCCCACGTACCGGGAACGCGCGTGGGACTGGTGGACCGAAGTCGGCGCCACCCGCCTAGCCCCCGGCGCACCCGTCGTGGTCATCGCCACCAGGTGGCACCACGACGACCTCATCGGCCGTCTCCTGGCCGCGCAGGACGGGCACCTGTGGCAGGTCCTGAACATCCCCGCCCAGGCCGACACCGACAATGACCCGCTAGGCCGCCAGCCCGGCGAGTACATGCACTCCGCCCGGGGTAGGACGGCCGAGCAGTGGGACGCGATCAAAACCCGATCAGGGTCCCGAACCTGGGCAGCCCTGTACCAAGGCCGGCCATCCCCTGACGAGGGTGGACTGTTCGACCGCACCGCCTGGGCAAGGTACGACGTCCCCATGTGGCTCGAGCAACCCAACGGCACGCGCCTAGTCCCGAACATCGACCTCGACACCGAACTCATCCAGTCGTGGGACCTGGCGTTCAAGGACACCAAAACCTCCGACTACGTCGTCGGCCAGATCTGGTTACGGCGCGGCGCGAACGTCTACCTCCTCGACCAGACCCGCGGCCGGTTCGGCTTCACCGAGACCTCCCAGCGCATGCGTGAGATGTCCGCCAGGTGGCCCCAAGCCGTCGCTAAATACGTCGAGGACAAGGCCAACGGGCCCGCTGTCATGGACGCCCTGGCCGGCACCCTGCACGGTCTGATCCCCATCAACCCCGAAGGCGGCAAAGTCGCCCGCGCCCAAGCAGTGTCCCCGCTGGTGGAGGCCGGGAACGTGCACCTGCCCTCCCCCGAACTCGCCCCTTGGGTTGGTGACCTGATCGAGGAAGCCGCCCAGTTCCCCCACGGCACTCACGACGACATGGTCGATTCCCTGACCCAGGCGCTCAACCAACTGCTCATCAAGATTGACCACAACAGTCGCGCCACGACCGGTATCACCACACTCCACTAAGCACCCGAAGGGCGGTGACACCGTTGCCGATCGCCGACGTCATCACCGCCATCAAAGACCACACCAAACGGGCCCCCGGATACTCCACGTACGTCGACTACGACGAAGGCCGCCACCGCTACCCCTTCGCCAGCCCGGCGTTCAAGAAGGACTACCTGTGGGTCCTGGAACACGCCCGGGAGAACATGTGCCCAGCGGTGATCCACTCCTTCACCGACCTCATCCGCATCGACGCGTGGGCCGGCACGAACGTGGTCCAGGCCGCGAAAGTCGACGAGGCCGTGCAGGTGCGGCGGGCAATCAACCTCGCCGCCCGCGAAGCCCACCGGTCCGGTGACGGGTACATCCTGGCCTGGCCCGACAAACGGGGCGTGTGGCGGCCCTGGTACCACCAGGCCACCCAAGTCGCCTACAAGGCCGCCGAGGACGACCCGGACGAGTTCGAGTGGGTCGCGAAGATCTGGGTCACCCCCGACCATCACGGCCGCGTCAACGTCTACTACAACGCGACCGTGGAGCGTTGGGTCACCCAAGCCAAAGTCCGCCACGACGACAACACACGCGCCGCAGTGGTCCACCAACGAAAACGCGTGGGGGCCCTACCGGAGCAACGTCGACGGCGGCCCGGTGCTGGAACACGACCGCGGCCGGGTGCCGTGGGTGCACCTGGCGAACAGCCCCACCACCCAAGGCGGGCACGGCCGGTCGGTGCTACACGACGTGATCCCACTGCAGGACGGGCTCAACAAGTCCGTGGCTGACCTGATCGTGGGTGGTGAATCGTTCGCGCGGCCGCTGCGGGCCCTGATGAACTACCAGCAGGAAGTCACGATCAACCCCCGGACGGGCACACCGGAAGAGACCCGCCTCGAGTACGACCCGACGAAACAAACCGTCCTCGGGATCCGCGGCCCCGGCCCACTCACCCAGTTGGACCCACCGGACGCCACCAAGTTGATCGCCGTCCAGGAGGCGTTCGTCACCAAGATCGGCCGCGTCGCCGGCATCCCACCCACCGACATCATGCCCGAGGTCGGCAACGTCCCCAGTGGTGCCGCGTTGCGGCTGTTGTCGAACCGTCGCACCAACGCCGTCAGGGACTTCCACGACGACAACACCCACGCCATCACCGACCTCATGGGCCTCCTTGGTGTGCCGGACGTGTACCCCGAGTGGGCCGACCCCGCCCCCATGGACGACACCGAACGACTCGAAGCGGCCCAACAGCGCGTGGACCTGGGTTACCCCCTTGAAGAGGTCTTGCCGGCGTTGGGTGAGGACCCCGACGACATCAAACGCATCCTGGGCAAGATCGCCGAACAGGAGGCCAGCATCGGTAGGGCCGCGGTGGAAGCGTTCCGGCAGGGCCGCGACCCCGCCGCCACCGTCCGCGGCGACGATCCGGACGAGGTTAGGAAGCGGTTGGACGCGTTCGGTATCGGCCGGCGCGCCGGAGTGGACCCGAAGGACGCGGCGCGTATCGCTGGCCTGCCGGCGGGCATCAAGGTGTCCGGTCAGCCGATCACGTTGCGTGATGAGACCGACCGTGGCGATTAACGCCCGCACCCTGCGCGTCGAGCGTGAACTCAACGCGTTTCTGCAGACCGTGGAAGACCAGGCGGTCAGGGACATCGTCGAGTCCTGGTCCAACGCCTGGGACGCCGTCGCCGCCGAGGTTGACGCCGCGACCCTGGAACTCACCCAGGCCGCACAAGGTGGCCGCGTGACCCGCACCCAGGTCCTCCGCTCCCACCGCGCCCAAGCCGCCCTGGCCGTGATGGGTGAAGCGTTGGAGGACTTGGCCGCCCGGACCGGATTCACCGTCACCAGCCGTCTGGCCCAAGTGGTGGAGGCCGCGACTGTGGCTGAGGTGGACATGATCGCCACCCAACTCACCGGGACCCGTCGCACCGAACTACGGGCCGCCCTGGTCCGCGCAGACGCCTCCCAGATCGCGGCCATGGTTGAACGCGCCACCGGTCAGATCACCTCCACCGCCTTGCCCCTGGGCCCGGAAGCCACCGCCGCCGTCCGCCGCGAACTCCTGCTGCGTGGGATCACCGTGGGTGAGAACCCGAGGCAAGCGGCACGGCGGATGTTGCGCGGCGTGGAAGACCAGTTCCTTGGCGGCGCGAACCGGGCTCTCGTGATAGCACGGACAGAGTTGCTCGACGCCGCTAGGGCGGCCCAGCGGTGGGCCGACGAGGCTAACGCGGAGGTGTTGGCCGGTTGGACGTGGACGGCGCACCTGGACCCCCTGACGTGCCGATCCTGCATCGCCAACCACGGCACCCTGCACCCGATCGAGGAACCGGGGCCGATCGACCACCAACAAGGCCGCTGCGCCCGCGTCCCCAAGACGAAGACGTGGGCCGAACTCGGCTTCGAAGGCATCCCCGACCCACCCGACACCACCCCGGACGCCGAAGCGTGGTTCGCGGGCCTGTCTGAGTCCCAGCAGCGCGACATCCTCGGCGACAACGGATACGCCGCCTGGCAGGCCGGGGACTACCCCATGGACGCATGGACTAGGCGCCGCACCACTGACGGATGGCGAGACAGCATGGTCCCCACCCGGCCACCGGCCGCGGCTTAACCGTCCAAGCCGGGCGATGTTTCCCGCCGTCCGGTCCAACCGGGTGCACGGTACGTCACCGCCCCGCAGTAGGCGCATTCATGGGTCATCCCAGACCCCGCCCGGCTGATCTGTAACCCGACCAGCACGAACCGGTGCCCCGGACACTCACCGGGCACACCGCGGCCGTCGTTGGCGTCGTCGTCACCCATGACTGGCCATTTTAGACCACCCGCCAGCCGCGAGGGCTGGTGGGCCAACCCCAGGAGGAAGCCGAGATGGCCGACACCCCGACCCCGACCGACACCAACACCGACCCTGCACCCGGCGGGGCAACCCCCACCAGCCAGGGCACGTTCGTCCAACCCAGCGCACAGCCCGCCCCAGCCAAACCTGAGGCGCCCAAGCCAACCCCGCCGCCCACCAAGCCCGAGTCTGACCCGAAGCCTGCCGACGACAACGGCAAGGACGACAAGGGTAAAGGCTCCAAGGATGCGGTACTGGCGGACCTCGCTCGCGAACGTGACGAACGTCAACAGGCTCAGTCCCAACTCACCGCCGTCCTGGAAGCCCTTGGGATCAACAAGAACGCCGACGCCGACCCCGAGCAACTGGCCGCCGACTTGACCGCACAGCGCGCCGAGAACGCCGTCCTGCGTCACGGCGTAGGCATCGCTGACACCGAGGCACTACTTGACTCTCGACGCTTCACCGACTCCCTGACCAACATCGACGTGACCGACGCCGCGGCCGTGAAGGCACACATCGAGGCGTTCGTGACCGAACACCCCCGCTACGCCACCCAGGCGCAGCAGGGCACCCCCGGCGTGCGAGACGCCGCCGCAAGCACACCGCCAGCCAGCACCGAGAAGGACTGGCTACGCGCCGCCATTGGGCGGTAACAACTCGCACCCCAAGCCACATGGGCATGGGGGCACACCCCCTCATCCCGTAGTGAAAGGAACCACCATGCCCACCTACAACAGCGTCATCAGCCGGTCCGACACCGGCGGGGCACTCATCCCCGAACCGGTCGCCAACGAGATCATCCAGGAAACCCCGAAGTCCTCGGTGATCCTGGAGCGCGCCCAGCGCGTGCCGATGTCCTCCAAGACCCTCAAGCAGCCCGTACTGACCTCCCTGCCGGAGGCGTACTGGGTCAACGGTGACACCGGTTTGAAGCAGACCACCAAGTCCGACTGGGACAACGTGGTCATGACCGCCGAAGAGGTCGCCGCCCTCGTGCCGATCCCCGACGCGGTCGTGGACGACACCAACGTGCCCCTGTGGGATCAGGTGCGCCCGCTGCTGGTGGAGGCCATCGGCAAACTGGTGGACCTCGCCGCCGTGTGGGGGCTCGGTAAGCCGACCTCCTGGCCCACTGCCATCGTCCCCGGCGCGATCGCTGCCGGAAACACCGTGGAGGCTGGCACCGGCGCCGACTACGGCGTGGACGTGGCAGCCCTGGCAGGTCAGGTGGCCGAGGACGGGTTCGCCGTCAACGGGTTCGCCTCCCGCCCGGGCTTGCAGTGGCGCCTGGTGGGGCTGCGCTCCGAACAGGGCGTGCCGATCTACACCCCGTCACTGTCCGCCGGCGCCCCGTCCGGGCTGTACGGCTACCCCCTCAATGAGGTAGTCAACGGGTCCTGGCAGGGCGAGGTCGCCGACCTGATCGCCGCGGACTGGTCGAAGTTCGCGGTCGGTATCCGCCAGGACATCACGTTCAAGATGCTCGACCAGGCCGTCATCACCGATGACGACGGGCGGGTCATCTTCAACGCCCCGCAGCAGGACTCGCAGATCATGCGCGTGGTGATGCGGGTCGGTTTCCAGATCGCCAACCCCCTTACCCGGATCGGTGACGGCAACCGCTACCCGGCGGGTGTGCTCACCCCGGCCACGACCACCCCGGAGGGCTGACCCATGGCCGAGCAGAAGAAGGTCACGCTCAAGCGCGGCAAGGAGACCCTCGAGGTCACCACGCCCCACCTACGGCGGCATCACCGCTCTCGAGTCGCTCGGCTGGAAGGTCGAGTCCGGCTCGAAGCCGGGCAAGCCCCGCCGCAAGGCGAAGGCCGAGACGTCGTTTGACGAGGAGGCGGCCCGCGAGGAGATCGCGGCGAGCCTGCGTGCCGAACTCGAGGAGCAGATCCGCGCCGAACTCAAGGCCGAGGCCGAGAAGGCTGAGGACGGCAAGGGCAACACGACCGAGGGCGACAAGAAGCCCGCGGGCAAGAAGTAGCACCGGGAAGGGGTGGTGGTCATGGACCGCACAGAAGCACTCACGTGGCTGGAAACGACCGTCAAGGCCACCACCCCGCCCGAACTCACCGAGCCCGAACTGGACGGCTTTCTGGACGTCTCGCGCATCGTGGACGCCGACGGGCGGGCACCAGTCGATGAGGACTACGAAGAGACGTTCGACCTCAACCACGCCGCCGCGCTGGCATTCGAGGCCAAGGCTGTGGCATCAATGGCCTCCGACACCGGCGGTATCGAATCCTTCACCAGTGAGGGGTCGGCTTTCCGTCGGCGGGCTGGGACCGGGTACGCCGGTTTCATGGCCCTGGCTGATCGGTACAGGGCCAAGTCCGCACAGAATGGCGGCATCACCGTGATCGAAATGAACCCACTGTCGCCGTTGGCGAACCCACGGTCGGCGTTTGATGGTGTGACCACGAATGCTGACTGACACCGACCTGGCCGGCATGCGGGAGTTGGCTGCCGAGTCGTACACCGCCACCATCACCGTCAGGGACGATGAGGGCGGCGGTTGGGACCCCGGCACCGGCCCCGGCACCCCAGGCGACGGGCCGCCGCTGTACGGGCCGGATAAGCCGGCGCGGGTGCAGGCTGTCCGCAACAGCGCCCAACCCCGCGAGGCCGCGGGCCAGGCGGTCACGGTCCGCCCGTACAAGATCGCGCTGCCCCACGACGCCCCCGACCTGCCCGTTGGCGCCCGGGTCACCGTCACCGCACACCCGACCGACCCCCACGTCGTCGGCAAGGCCCTGACCGTGACCGGCACCGCGTACGGCGACCTCGGCATCGAACGTGTCCTGTACGCCGACCTCGACCTGTCCAACCAGTAGAGAGCGGGGTGGGGGCTGTGGCTGACTTCGACTTCTCCGAGTTCCAGGCCCTCGCCGCCGACCTCCGCGCCGCCGGCTCACGTGCCGAGCCCCTCGCCCGGGCCGCCGTGGCCGCCACCGCGACCATGCTGCAGGCCCAGGCCCAGGGCGCCGCACCGGTGGATACCGGGTTCCTCCGCTCGTCCATCAGCACCACCAACCGTGGCCTGGAGGCTGAGGTCGGCCCCACCGCCCACTACGGCATCTACCAAGAGATGGGCACGAGCCGCATGGGCCCGCAACCGTACTTGTTCCCCGCCCTCGACCGGGTCACCCCCATGTTCGAGGCGGCGATGGCCCAAGTCATCGAACGGTCCCTCCCATGACCCCCGCAGGCCTGCACACCACCACCTGGATCGCCTCCGAGGCTTGTCGACGGTGAACGTGTACGACTCCACCGTCCCGGGCAGCCCCCCGGCCGATACCGACGGGCGGGTGTTCCCCTACGCCGTGCTGTGGCCCGTCCCCGGCAACACCCCCGACGCTGCGAGGAACCTCGAGGCGGACCCCCAGGGCGGGCTCACCTGGGACGCGAGGGTGACCGTCGCCTCCGGTGACCCCACCTGGACGTTGCAGGCGATCCAACTTGTCCGGGGCCGCCTCGAAGGGTGGCGTGTCCTTCCCGGCAGCGTGCTGGGCGAGGTTGACACCGGCGGCGTCACCGTCCAGGCCGACACCGACACCACCCCCACCAGGTGGTTCGTGCCGTTGCAGTTCCGCACCCACACCTGAACACACAGAACCTCCCGCCCCAGGCGGGCAGGAAACCACCCACCCCGATCCATGGAGGAATCATGGCGAAAATGGTCCCCGCCTGGGACAAACGCACCGGGCAGCCCTTGCCCAACAAGGTGCCGAAGAAGTGGCTCGACAACAACGTCTTCCCCAACCTCACCGGCACCCAACAGGGCGCCACCAACGCCACCCGCACCGGTGGGAAGGCTGACACCAAGGAGGCCCGGTCATGACCGCCGTCCGCTCACTGTACGAAGGCAACATCCGCCTCGAAGCACTCTCCACCGCCCCCGCCGACATCGACGCCATCACCGTCACCGAACTGGGCGACGGTGTGCGGGTGTCCCGCGCCATCATGCGCAATGCGTACCGGCTGTCCCCGACCGGGTCGGACACGATCGACGAACCGGGCCTGGAAGACACCGGTAACACCGGCTCCTACGGCGCCTCCAACTACGAGGTGATGCTGCCGCTGTTCCGGTACTTCGACGACACCGGCCAGTCCCACCCTGAGCAGGATGTGGCCTACAACGTGTTCACCGGCAAGGGCGTCGTCCTGCACCTGGTGGAGCGCATCGGCCCCCCGGCGTCGAAGGAGTGGGAGGCGGGTGACCCGTACAACTACTACCCCGTTGTGCTGGACGACCCGCAGCAGCCCACCGACCTGACCGGTTACCAGAAGGTGCAGCAGCCCGCGAGGGTGACCGGGCAAGTGTCGTTGCGCGCCGAGGTGACCGCCGGCGCCTAAGCGCCGGATGAACGCCCAGGTGGGGCAGGTGGTCAGGTCCCTGCCCCACCAGGGTCACCGCCCTTCACGACCTGACAATCGACCCGCAGAGGCGGCAAGAAATAATGAGCAAAACTATCCACGGCATCCCTGAATACCTCGAACGCGACCAATGGGTCCAGATGATCCGCGAGTACGGGTTCGAACCCAACAACGTCGTCGAACTCCGGTTCGCACCCAATGGCGTGCACGCGCTGATATTCGACCTAGACGAAAACGGTGCCCGCTACCTGACCGGTGGCAACGACGTCGAGTATGCCAAGCACCGCGTATTCATCCCAGTCCGCGAGCACGCGGACGACGAGGCCACCACCACCATCAAGAAGATCGAGACCTGACGATTGGACCTGACATGAACACCGAACACATCGACGACGCACCCCCGGCGGACACCCCCACCCCGCCCGAAGCCCCGGACCTGCCGCCCCCCGCAGACTTCGACCTTGGCGCCTGGTTTAGTGGTGTCCGCCCCACCGAGCGGTCCATCAACATCACCCAACGCGGCGACCTGCTCGCTGACATCGAAGCCACCGAACGCCAGTTACAGTTGGCTGAGGCTGATGACGCCGCCGAGTACGGCATCGAAGACACCGGCACCAACAGCAAGGAAGCCCTCAACGCCCGCCTGGACGACCTGTACCGCGCCTACCTGGACTCCACCGTCACCTTCCGCGTCCAAGGCCGCTCCGTGGACTGGCTCACCACCGTGGAGAAGGACATCAAGAACGGGCCCGAGACCCGGGGCATGTCCAAGGACGACAAGACCGCCGAGGTCACCCGCCACCAGTTGGCGCGGTCGATCGTGCAACCCGAGGGTGTCACCGTCGAACACCTGGCCATGCTCGAGGAAGCCAGTGGTGCCCAGTACCGGGCGTTGGTGGGCAAGTTCTTCGAAGCGTGCTCCCAGGCGCCCGTGGTGTCGGCCCCTACCTCGCCCTCGTCCTCCGCCAACCGGCGTGGGCGGGGGCGCTAACCAGTCTGCGCACTGCTGACCGGCTCCGCCTACCTGTCACCTACTGGTGGGGCCGGTCGCAGGACGGCACTTGGACCCACACCGACCTCATCGCCGCCCAAGCCCTCACCATCCTTGAAGACTCCAAGTGCTCGTGCGGGTGTGGCGGGTGGGTCGATGAGTGCCTGGACCGTGACCTGCAGGACGTGTGGGAGCCGCGGGTTGGTCACGCGTGGCGGCAGGCCGCGCTCGACCAGGGCAAGAAAGACCACGAGGCCGAGTTGAAGGAGCCGGGGGCGTTCCTGTACCTGCACGACCCCCGCACCGAACCCGACCAGGGGCCGGAAAGTTAGGCCTTCTCGAAGACCAGGGTGGCCCGCTGCCATGCGGACCTGTCTGTCGCCACCGTCTGGGCCAGCCGGTACCCGTTTCGGTGAGCGGCCGCGGTCAGATCTGCCACTGACGGCTTGCGGATGTCGTGCTCGTACACAACCTGATCGGCCCCGTCGAACAGCGCGTCAAGGCGCTCTGGTGCGGACTCCGCGCCTTTCTGATCCGAGGTCTTCACCGCGTACCACACCGCTAGGCCGAGCCCGACGGCGAGGCCTATCAGTCCACAAATGAACAGAAATCCCAGGAAGCCCACGTGACCACGCCCCTTTCTTGGGTGAACCAGGGCCCCTGATCGTATCCCGCCTCATCCACACACGACCTGCGAACGGAGGTGGACCTGTGGAGCGATCAGTACGGGCGATCTTGCGCGCCGATATCGGGCAGTACGAGTCGGCCATGGGCCGGGCCGCGCAGGCCACCGAGAGTGTGGGCACCGCCGCGCAGAAAGCCTCCCAGCAGACCCAGCAGTCTACGCAGCAGCAGACCACCGCCGCCCGTTCGTTCTCCCAGCGGCTGAACGAGCACGCTCGCACCAACGAGCAGGCGTGGACCAGCGTGGGCACGGCCCTGCTTGGTGTGGGTGCCGCCGGCGCGGGGATGCTCGCGGTCATCGGCAAGACCGGCATCTCCTATAACAGTCTCCGGCAGGTCGCCACCCAGGGCCTGACCGCCATCACCGGCAGCACTGAGGAAGCCGCTGCGCAGATGGCGCGGTTGGACGAGTACGGGCAAACCAGTTGGTTGATGCGCGACACGTTGGTCGAGGCGCAACGCCGCATGACCGGGTTCGGTATCGAAACCTCCCGCGTCGTCCCGTACATCGACGCACTCGCCGAGGGTGTGGCCGCCGCCGGCGGCAGTAACCAGGACTTCCTGGAACTGGCCGAAATCATGGGCCAGATCCAGTCCCAGGGCCGTATCACCGCCGAGGAACTCCGCCGCTTCGGTGTGCGTGGTATCGATGCCGCGCAGATGATCGGCGACGACATGGGCATGACCGGCGGTGAAATCCGCGAACAAATCACCTCCGGTGCGCTCGATGCCGAAACGGCCCTGGATGCCCTCGCTCAGGGCATGATGACCAACTTCGAAGGCAGCAGCGACCTGGTGCGCGACACGTTCCGTGGCGCCGTCGATGACGTCCTGGCCGCGTTCCGGGACCTGTCCGCCAACGCCATGTCCCTGTTCGTGGACCCCGAAGGCGGCGGCCTATTCGTCGGGCTGATGAACAGCGTCTCTGACTTCCTGTTCACGCTCCGCGACCTCCCCACCCCGGTGTTGACCGCCGGCGCCGTCATCCTCGGACTGGGTACCGCCGCGACCATCGCCGCCGGAGGCTTCCTCACCCTGTACCCCCGCGTCCTGCGCCTGTGGAACAACCTCGGCGCACTCGGTCAGGTCGGTCAGACCGCGCAGGGCGCCATCCGCGGGGTGGGCCGGGCGCTTCCCCGCCTCATGGTCGGAGCCGCCGTCCTCGGCGGACTCTCCATGCTGGTCGGGAAACTAGCCGAGATCTCCACCAGCGGCAGCCCCGCAGCCTCCAGCGTGGACGAGGTCCGCCTGGCATTGGTACGCATGCAGCAGGTCGGCGACCTGGACGACATGTTCGCCTTCGGCGGCGCCGTCCAGGACCTCGACTCCGCACTCGTCGTCCTCACCAGCAACGACGTGAACTCCTGGATGGAGCGCCTCGGATCCGGTCTTGCCGATGTGATCCCAGGGTTCCAGAACGTGCACAACCCCGTCCGTGAGGCCCGCGCACAGTTCGAGGCCACCGGTGACGCCCTTGCCGCACTGGTGGACGGCGGAAACGCCGAGTTGGCCGCGGCCCAGTTCGAGTTGATCGCCGCCGCCGCTGAGGCACAGGGCGTCTCGACCGAAGAATTGATGGCCCTGATGCCCGGGTACGCTGACGCGTTGGCCCGGGTGGCAGCAGAGTCTGAACTCGCCGCCGATGGCACCGGTGAACTCGCCGGCGGCCTGGAGGAGATTGACCCTGCCGCGTTGGCCGCTGCTGAGGCGATCGAGGCCCTGACTGACTCCCTCGCCGACGCCTCCACTGGGTTTGTGGACGCGCTGGGTGCGTGGGATGCGGTGATCGACAAGAACCGCGAACTCGCGCAGTCCGCCGCCGAAGAGTCCGGCAAGGCGTCTGCGTCGTGGGAGGACTACTACGACGGCCACACGGTGGCCATCGCCGACTACCTGGACGAGTTGCAGGCCCAGGTCGACGCCCAGCGCGAGTGGGAAGCGAACATGACCGTCCTGGCTGGGCGCGTCTCGGCTGGCACCCTGGACGAACTGGCGAAACTTGGCCCCGAAGGCGCGCCGCTTGTCGCTGCTCTGGTGGATGCTTCCGATGAGGAACTGTCCCGGTTCGAGGAACTAATGGCAGCCGGGTCCGCCGACGCCGGCACCGCGTTCGCGGCCTCCCTGATCGAGTCCATCCCGCTAATCCGCGCCGCGATGGCCGGCATGGGGGACGAATCGATCGCGGAACTGGCCGAGCGGTTGCGGTCGGGTGAGACCACCATCCAGGAGGAGATCGACGCCTGGACGTTCGGGCCACCCGCACCAATCGAAGTCGACGTCGACACCACCCCGGCGCGCAGCGGCTTTGAGACCGTGGTGGACGACTTCTCGGGCACCACCACCGACACCGGGTTGGACATCGACCCTTCGCGCGCGAACCTGCGATACAACATCCTCACCGGCCAGTGGGAACAAGACGTCACCGACACCCCCCTGGACATCGACCCGTCCCGGGCGAACCTGCGTTACAACATCCTCACCGGCGAGTGGGAACAAGACGTCACCGACACCAACCTTGACGCCAACGACAGCCCCGCTCGCGGCACAGTGCGCGGATTCGGGTCGTGGGCGTCCACCTATCCGGTGAGCGTGAACGTGACCGCGAACGTGTCCGCCGCGCAGGCCCGCATCCGACAGTTGAATAACCAGCGGGTGCAGGTTGGTGCTGACCCTTATGCGCGCTTCGGGCGGCCCGGTGTTCGGGCCTGGTTCGGAGACGTCGGACTCCATCGCCGCCCGCCTTAGCCACAACGAGCACGTGTGGTCCGCGGCGGAGGTTCGCGGCGCCGGTGGGCATGCGGCGATGGAGCAGATGCGGGCGTGGGCGCGTGGTGGCGGGGGTTTGCGGGCTGCGTTGGGTGGTGTTCGTGGGTTCGCTCAGGGTGGGACCCCTGCGTACCACGCCCGCCCGGCGGCCCCACAGGTGGTGCACGTGAGCGCGCCTACCGGCCAGCCACGGTCTATCAGTGGCCCGCTGGTGCACGTGGAGCGTCTCGGCGGCGCGGACTTGTCTCAGGTTGAGGCCGCGTTTAAGTGGCAGATGGTGGGTGCGTTGTGAGCCGTACGGTGATCCATTGGCGTGGCCTCAGCATCGGGGGTGGGGACGGCCCGGTGACGATCTATTCCCTGGACGGGTGGGAGGAGCGGCCCTCACCGAGGCAGCGCACCGACCCGCGCCCTGGGCATGGTGTGTTCGGGGGGCCGGTGTGGGCTGAGGCGCGGCATGTGTTGGTGCAGGGCACCGCGCACATCTCGACGGCTCGGGATGAGTTGTTGGCTCACCTTGACCGGAACATGGGTTTCGATGTTGAGCCGGAGGACCTGACGGTTGAGCACGCGGGCCGGACGTTGACGGCGAGGGCGAGGTTGTTGCGTTTCGCGGCGAATCCGGAGCGTGGCCGGTGGGCTGGGCTTGGGTCGGGGCATGGCGGGTTCCTGTGGGCTGCGCAGTGGTCGTGTGATGACCCGTTCCGGTATGGCGACGTTTCCGCCGCTTCCGCGTCTTTGCCGGTGCCCACGGGTGGGGTCCGGTTCCCATTATTCACGGGGGGGTGGTGATCCTGTGTCTGGTGTGATCACGACCAACCTGATAGCGAACCCTTCGTTCGAAAATGGCGTTGAGGGTTTGTTTACCTCCGGGAACGTCACGCTCTCCCAGGTCGGGGGGGATATCGCCGTAGCGGCAGGGTCGCAGGCGCTTTCTGTGGAGATCACGGACTCAGGCGCTAGCGCGGGTTGGATCCTGCAGGATGCATGGTGTGGCCCGGATCAGGTGGGACGTTGGATGGGTTTCTCGGTCGTCGCTCGGCGCAGCATAGGGATCCAGGCTCTGCGGTTCTACTACCAAGCCCGCCAGGGGACTACCACACTGGAACAAGACTACCTGCGCGGGTTCTGGCTGACGACGGACCCGAACAGCGAGCAACCACGCAGGACAGTTGCGGTGCAGATACCCCACGGCGCGGACAATGTGCGCATGTGGTTGCGACCATCAGCAGACCCCGACTCCGGAGTGGCCCCCGGGCCCGGGCGCTATCACACCGACGCCTGGATCGCGTGCGTGGCCGACACCGAGCAAGAGGCGCTGGCGATGGTGAGCGGGTACTTCGACGGGGACTCCCCATGGGTATCCAACCCCGACGGCACGATCACCGCCTACCGATGGACCGGTCAAGCGCACGCGTCGACCTCGGAGGAAATCCGCACCCGCACCGGCACCCCGCTGCTGTTCGGCCCCACCTCCGGCACCGGCAGGGTGCGACTGGCCAACCCCGGCACCGCCGACGCCCACCCCACCTTCCACATCCACGGACCCGTAGGCGAAGGGGGATTCATGATTACCCACGTCTCCACCGGCCGCAGGCTCCTCTACCGCGACCAAATCCCCGCCGGGTCCGTGCTGTCCATCGACACATCCACCGGGACGGTCCTGCTGGACGGCGTGGCCGACCGCTCCGGCCGCCTCGTCGTACGAGAGTGGTCCACCGTCCCCCGCGAGGGCGAAGCCGAGTACGTGTTCACCGCGCCCGAACGCACCGATGCCGTGTTGCACGCCCAAGTCAAGGCGACGTACTGGTGAGCACCGTCGAACTCATCGCCGGGACCTACAACATCACCCTCGCGTCCCTGCACCACCCAGAAGGACACTCCTGGGCGCAGCGGCGGGAACACGCAGCGCAAGCCGTGATCCGCTCCGGCGCAGCCATCGTCGGCCTACAAGAAGTGTCCAACCTGAACAACGCCACCACCTCCCAGGCACAGCAATTGTGCGATTCGATCAACGCGGCCACACCCGGGGTGTCCTGGCAAGTGACACCAGGGACCCGGTACAACGCGATCATCCACAACAACATCCTCGTGGAGCGCCGCTCAGACCCCGAAACGTGGGACCTGAACGTGGTGCACACCCGCTCTGGCGCCCAACGCGCCATGACCGGCGCCATCTTCGCCCACCGGCCCACCGGCGCCGAGTTCGTGTTCGTCACCGCGCACTTCTCCACCGGCACCCTTGAGTCCAGGATCGAGAATGCACAGATCGTCGCGGACTTCCTGGACGCCCGCCGCGACGGGCACCGCCACGGCATCGCAGCCCTGGACACCAACGGCTCCCACGAAATACACGGCCCCGACTCCGACCTGTGGGCACGCGGGTACCCAAACACCCGCCAACGCAGCCAGGCCCCGGTGGTGCGGGATGAGTTCAACTCCTTCAACGGGTGGGACCCGGAGATGGACGGGCGCCTCAACGGGCGCTGGATCGACGCTGTAGTCACCGACGCCGGCGTGGACGTGCCCGCCGCCGGCCTGGACGCCGACTACGCCGACGGCACCGGACTGCCGCTGCGCACCCCCCTGCCCTCAGACCACCACATGGTGTGGGCCGCCCTCACCTGGAACACCGACGACCCCGGTCCCGCACCCGGCCCCACCCCTCCGGGTCCGCCACTGCCCGCAGAAGTCGCGCCCCTCCACGACCCCGGGGAGTTCTTCACCGGTGAACTCACCACAGGCAACCGGCTGCGCCACCTCCCCATCAGCGCGGGCTCGTTCTCCGCGGTCCTGAACGCACCGGGCACCCTGGAAGCCACCATCCCACTGCGGCGCCTCCCAGCACAGGAACGGGCGGAGATACGCGCCGCCGTCGAAGGGGCCCGCTGCTATCTGGCCTACCAGGTGGGCCGCCGGGTCGTGGAGGCCGGACCGATCTGGGTGCACGACTACGACGACACCACCGGGGACCTGCGCATCCGAGCATCCGGGCTGTGGTCCCTGTTCGACTACCGGCTCGTGATCCCCGTCCTCGGCCCCGGGCAAGGCCCCCAGTCCCGGCAACTGTCCTGGACTGGGCTGTCGTTGGGCACCATCGCGAAACGACTCGTGCAAGCCGCCACCGCCCACACCGGCGGGCACCTACCGATCGTGCTGCCACCGGACCAGGTCGGCACCCACGAACGCACCTACCCCGGGTATGAACTGGCCACCACCCGGCAACGGTTGACCGAGTTAACCCAGGTGGAGAACGGCCCCGACATCGCGTTCACCCCCCGCCTCCGCGAAGACGGCGAAGGCGTCGAGTGGGCCCTGCGCACCGGCACCAATACTGAGCCGCTCCTGACCCAGGACGGCCCAGACTGGGTATGGGACACCACCAACCCCACCGGCCCCGTTTCCGGTGTCCGTCACCTCCGACTTCTCCCGCCGCACCAACTACGCCTTCGCCGTGGGTGAGGGGCACGAACAAGCCCTACGGCTGGGATCACACCAAGACCCAGACCAGTGGGACCGCGGCTACCCCCTGATGCACGCAACACTCCCCCACACGTCCGTGATCGAGCAACCGACCCTGACCTCCCACGCCAGGGCGGCCGTGGCCCAAGGCGCGGCCCCCTGGTCCACCTGGAAAATCCGGGTGGGGCGCGATGAAACACCCCGCCTGGGCGAGTACTCCCCCGGTGACCTGGCCACCATCCACGTGGGCTCTGACCATGTGTGGCTGCCGGGCGGGGCGCACCAGGTCCGCATCGCCTCCATCTCCGGGAGCCACGGGGAGGCGTTCGTGGACCTGGAAACCATCCCCGCCATGGATTCAAGATAAGGGAGCACGCGTGTCACTATCTGAGGACTTCCCCGCCGGCCCTACCACACCCGCCGGGCCGGGAGGATTCGCACAACTCCTCGCCACGCTCCGGCAAGTGGACGCCCGCGTGTCCAACCTGGAACGCGGCGGCCCCCTGCGCGCCTCCGGGGTGACCGCCACACCCGAAGGCCTGGAAGTCGTGGGCCGCCTGTTCGTTCGTCGCCCCACCCTGGAACAGCCCGGGATGATCGACGCCTATCTCGGGGCCACCGGTGTGCGCACAGCGATGCGACTGATCCCGCCGAGAGGGCAAGACGCCACCGACGACGACTACACCGTCTTGTACCTGGAGGACGCCAGCAGCCTCAGTGACGGTATCGCCATGCTCCGCACCTCCGGACAACTGCAACTGCATGCGGGCACAACGTTCCGGCTGCGCACACTCGACGAATCGCACCACATCAGCACCACCACGAACCAGGTCCAGGTCAAGGCCCCCACGACAATGCTTCTCGTGGATGGCACCAACCTGTCCGTGAGTGGCGACCTCACAGTGGACGGTGCGAAGAACTTCCGCCTCCCCCACCCCACCAAAAAACCCGGCATGGAACTCGTGCACGCCACCACCGAGTCCCCCGTGTCCGGACTGGAATACCACTACCGCGCCACCCTCAACGACGACGGCCAGGCCACGATCGACCTGCCCGAGTACTTCGAGCACCTCGCCCACACCGACGGGCGCGGCGTGCAAGTCACACCCGTAGGCCGCCCGTTCCCAATCGGCGCCGACGAACCCACCGGCGGGCAAGTGCGCGTGTACGGGCAGGCGGGCCGGGACGTGTTCGTGCGAGTCAACGCCCGCCGCGGCGACCAAGCCGGCCAGTTCGAGGTCGAGCGCCCACGTGAAGAACCTGAGCAGACCGAGGAATAGGAAAAAGCCATGACGTTCCACACCGGCCTTTTTGTCCGTGAGCAGGTCACCGGCGACGACATCGTGGGCACCTCCCCAGTGGGTGCCCGCATCGCGCTCGGTGGGCTCATCCAGGACCACGGCACCCTCAGGGGCCTGCCCATCACCGGCACCACCGGGTGGGCATACCGTGTCGGCGCCGGTGCCGTGGCCCTGACACGAGGCAGCGGTGACGGGTCGGTGCTGGTCGGCAACGACGCACCCATGGACGTGCCCACCACCCCGGCACCCGGCACCGGGTCACGCTGGGACCGCATCTGGGTGCGCCAGAACGACGTGGACGCCGGAGACGAGGACAACCAGGTGGTTGTGGGTGTCACCCAAGGCACCAGCGGCGGATCACCCACCGTGCCGCCTTTACCGGCTGGTGCGACCGAGATCGGCCGCGCACAGGTCACCGCCGGGGCTTCTGACACCAACGCGTCCGGTGTCAGCATCAGCACCGCGCAGCGGCCGGTGGCGAGGCTGGCGGGCACCCCGGAGACCACCACGAGGGAAGTGTTCACCGGCCCGGCAGCGTTGGCGCCGGCGGGCGGGTCCACCATTGTCTCGGCCGAGTTGGTCCGCGACACCGGCCCTGACGGCACCGCCACGTTCACCTTCCGCGCCACCATCCGAGGAGTGTCTTTCGCCGAGGGTCCGCTTAACCAGACGATCGCCACCATCCCTACCGCGCACCGCCCCACCACCCAAGGCGCCGCCATCGGCTCCAACGGCGGCACCACGCAGACCTACCAGGTCCTCGCCGGTGGCGGCCTGCGTCTGGCGCACTCCTCCCACTCCCGCACCACCACCGATGACCTGCTGGTTTCCGGGTCGTGGATCCGGATGCCCGAATGACCGGCTGCCCCCTCGAGAAGCGCGGCCAGGTGCTCGTCGTTTTCGCGTGGATCGCGCTCACGCTGGGCGCCCTTACGTGGCTGCGGCTCCCGACCGTGCCGGTGGAGGGTGTCGTCCACACGCACCTGCCGCCGGTGGTCGAGGTCGGCAAATGGGTGGTCGCCGCTGCCATCGCCGCCACCGCCGCGTTCACCCGCCGCTACCGGCTGGGTTTCGCCGCCCTGGTCGGGGTGGTCGCTTTCCGGGGCGCGTCCCTCGCGGCCGGGTGGGTGGTGTGGGTGATGTCCGAAGGCGCGGCCGGGACCCCCACCGGGTGGGCGCAGGCGCTGCAGTACGCGGGGTTCGCGGTCTTGTTGATCATCCTGGCTGGCCCGGACGACGGGACGGTGAGAGCGGTCGAGCACCCAACGCCCGGAGGTGTCGCCGATGCTGCGTGATATCCCCGGCCCCGTGTGGGGTGCGCTGGCGACGATCCTCGCCGGGACCCTGACTTTCCTTGGTGTGTGGCTGTCCACCAAACAAACCGACCGCGCCACCCGCGTGGAGCGGCGCGCCAAGGCCGCCGAGAACGAGGTGGACCGTGACCGCCTCCGCCTGCACCAGTACGAGGGCCTGGTGGACCGCATGGAGAAGCGCTTGGAGGCCGTTGAGAGCCGCGTGACCCACCTGGAGGCCGAACTCGCAAAGGAGCGGCGGGAGCGCCGGCAAGAGCGCGAAGCCTTCGAGGTCCGCCACCGGTCCACGGTCCGCTACCTGCGGGACGTCCTGGCATGGGCAGGCAGGCATCGCCGGGGGTCCCACCGCCCACGCCACCGACCGACGTGGCAGCCGACCTCACCTGACCACAAGGAGCCCACCATGACCGAACCCATCGACCTGCCCGAACTGGACGAACCGCCGAAGGTGTGGCGCGACGGTGAGGAACTGCTAGCCGAAGAGGCAGCGAACCCCGACCCCGCAACCATCGCCGCCAGCGAGACCGCCGGTGCCGACCTGACCGACTGGGTGGAGAAGTGAGCAACCCCTGGGACCCCGCACTACGCGAGGCCCGCAAGATCCAGACCGCCATGGCCGACTACGGCGTCAACTGCGTCATCCAACTACGCCAGGGCGCCTCGTCCTCGGGCTGGCTCACCCCCATGTCCACCCGCGCCGGGGTGATGTCCCACCACATCGTGTCCGCCCGCACCCACGGCACCACCCCGTTCTACAACCTCGTGCGCAACGGTCGCCCCGGCATCCCCGGCCCGCTCGCCAACGGCTACGGCGGCTGGGACAAGGTCTACCGGGTCATCACCATGGGCTGGGCCAACCACCCCGGCGCTGGCGGGCCCATCACCCTGGCCGGTCGCCGCATCCCCCGCGACAACGGCCGCCCGTACTTCTGGGGCACTGAGTACGAGGGTGGGCTGCGGGCATCGGACTGGGCTCAAGACGACTACCACGATTGGATGGCCCGGTGCAACGCCGCGCTCCTGGACGTGTTCAACCTGCCCACCAGCGCGCACCTGGAGCACTCCACCTGGACCACCCGCAAAGTAGACCGCCTCGGCTACACCACCGCCACCGGGCGCACCCGCATCGCAGCCGTTCTCGGCCGCACCAAGAACACCACCACCTCACAGAAAGATTGGTTCACCATGGCCACCGAAGCAGACCTACGCCGCGTCGTCGGTGAAGCACTCGACGCCCGCGCCGGTGCCGCCGTGCACCGATTCGACCTGGCACCCACCACCGGCGGCGGTGTCACCCTGCCCGCCGAGAATCACGCCGCCCGGCAGAACCGCGGCGCGGAGCGTGCACGCCATGTCCAGCGAACTCACCGCGCTGCACGGTGAACTCGCCTCCCTGCGCGCCGCCGTGGCATCCCTGGCAGCCAACCAAGGCGCCGACCCCGAACAGATCATCGGCGCCGTGCGTGAGGCCGCGGACAAGGGCGTGGCCGAAGCGCTCGCCGACCTGCGTATCACCCTGACAGCCGCACCCGAGGAGGACTGAACCATGCAAGAGATCGTCCAAGGCAACCCCAAACTGCGCCGCGTCCTGTACGCCGCCTACGCCATCGTGGGCCTGGGACTGGGCTCCACCCAGGTCGGGTTCAGTGCCGCCGAGACCGGGCAGCCCATGTGGCTTACCGTGGCCCTGGCGGTGTTCGCCTATGTCGGTGTCGCGTTCGGGTTCGCCGCACAGTCAAAGGTGGACGCCACCCCCGCCCCGCACGTCACCGTCGTGAACCCGCCACCGGGCGCACCGGATGAGATGGGCGGGTAGTGTGCCATGCGCCGCCCGCTGGACCCCCGCATCCAGGTAGACGACCGGGAGGTGGTGGCCGTGTGCCCCGAGTGTGGGTATGAGTACACCGGCCAGGGTGCACGCCTGGCGGCGTCGGAGTGCTGCTGGTGGGAATGATGCACCCCCTGGCGGACTGTGACCGGGACCGGGATGACCTCTTGGCCCTGATGTGGGGCCTGGTTCTTGACCTGGCCCGTCACACCGGCCAAGACCCCGTGGTGGTGGCATTGAGTCGCGGGCTCATCCCCACCGCAAGGAAGCCGTGATGTACCCCTGCCCGCAGTGTGACCGTGAGCAGCCCACGCGGGCAGGCGCGCTGACCTGCTGCACGGGGGACGACCTGGACTGACCCGGCCTCCGAGACGAACGCCCCCACCTAGCCCACCACGGGCCGGGTGGGGGCGGTTTAGTGCGTTCAGGGGCTAGTCGTCCAAGTCGTCGAAGTCCAGAGGCAACTGCCTGCCACCGTCGATGTGCCTAACCACGCGCTCGATCGCATGCTCAGCCTTCAGCCGTCCGGCCCGGTCCCGGAACTGCCGCGTCCGCAGCATCACTTGCAGCAAGTCATTCTACCGGGGGCGCGATCAAGGCCGGCATCTTTACCCACCAGAATCAAGGGTGAACACTGGCACCATTCATCAACGTGATGAGCACCCACCCGGGCACGTCGCCCCGCTCGGGGTCATCCTGGCGGCTGCGCCACCACCTTTGCCATGACGTCATCGTCACACTCCTTTCCTCGTTGACCTCTCAGAGTCCGACCCGAAGCACGGAGAGCCCCGGGAAGATCGCGAACAGCACCGTCACCGGAAGCATCAGGAACACCACCGGGATCATCATGTAGACCTCTTTGCGCCCGCCGGCCTCCATCAATGCCCGGTGGCCTACCTCGCGGGCGTCCTCGGCTTGGGCCCGCAGCACTTCCGAGAGCGGGGTGCCGCGCTCGATGGCCACCGCCACGCCTTCGGTGAAACGGGCGATGCTGGACAGTTCGTACGTCCGGCCATCCGCTCCAAGGCTTGGGTCAAGGGGACTCCAGAGCGGATGTCACCCAGGGTCGTGCGGATCTCAGCGGCCAGTTCTCCGTGCATGCTGGAGGCCACCCGGTCCAGTGCCGCCAGTGGCGTCTCGCCCGCGCCGACCGCGAGCGCCAGCAACTCGGCCACCGTCGGGAACTCGGCGATCATCGTCTCCTCGCGCCGCTTGATCTGACGGCTCAGCCACTGATCCCGCGCTAGCGCGGCTCCGATGGTCGAGAGCAGCACGAGCGCGGCCAGGACCAGGATGGAACTGCCGCGGGTGGCCGCCAACAGCAACGCCAGCAGCAGTCCCCCGACCAACCCCAACGTGGCCCAGATCAGTTGTTCGATGTGGAACTGCTCCACGCTGAGTCGCGAACCGGCCCGCGCGAGGCGGCGACGGGTACCCGCAGCGGGGGAGCCGATCCGTTCGAACAGGCCCGCGGCGTCGGCCACCAACGGCCGCAGCATCCGCTCCAGCGTCGGAAACGGCGTCAGTGTGGTGTCCTGGGCGAGTAGCCGGGAGGTGACGGGCCGCTCCCGCAGATACGGAGCCACCCGGTCCACCAACCGCACCCGCCTGGCCGCCAACCGCCACAGCACCAAGCACATACCCAGGCCCGCGAGCAGGCCCAGGGCCCCGCCGACCAGCCCCGGCTGGTTCATGGCTGTCATCGCAGCACCCGCACTTCCTCCGGAAGGCGAGCGATGCGCACCATGACGAGGTAGGCGCCCGCCGAAGCGCCGGCTCCGAGCAGCAGCACCACCGCACCGAGCACGGTGTTGAAGGCGGCTGCTGTTTCGGGCCGGCTGCTCAGCATGGCCAGCACCACCCACGGCGCGGCCGCGGCGAGACGCGCACCGTTGACCGTCCAGGACTGGCGCGCTTCGAGTTCACCCCGGGTGCGCAAGTCCTGGCGCAGGAACTGGGAGAGAGTGCGCAGCAGACGGACCAGGTCGGTGCCGCCCACCTGGCGCGTCAGGCGCAGCGCCTCGATCAAACGGTCCGCCACCGGGTCGGCCAGCCGGGCCTTGAGGTGATCCAGAGCCTCGGTGAACCTCCCGGTGGCACGGTAGTCCTCGGCGAACACGCCGAACGCCGGCCGCATCGGCTCGGGTCCGCGCTCAGCGAGAGCGGTCAACGACTCGGGTAAGGCGAGTCCGGCCCGGACCCCCGAGATGAGGTCGTCGATGACTTCTGGCCACAACTCACGCAGTTCGGCGCGGCGCTTACGGGCTCGGGAGCGCACGTAGGCGCTCGGCACCAAGCCGGCAATCGTCCCGAATGCCGCCCCGATGGTGGGCGAGGCGCTCAGTGCGCCCACGATGAGGCCCACCCCGGCACCGGCTCCGACCGATGTGGTCCGGAACGCCCACGGTCTCACCCCTGCCATCCCGGCCTGGATGAGCCGATCCTGAGTTCTGGCCGTCCGCGGCCTGGCGGCGGGCCGGCCTGGCGTCCTGGGCCAGCAGGACCACCAGATGCACAGTAGTCCCGCTCCCAGGAGCAGCCCGGCCAGTGTTCCCATCGATCACCCATGCACCGATGCGGCCAGCAGTGCACGCAGGTCGAAGCCGGCGCGCGCGAAGCGCTCCTCATGCGGCGGGTACCCCGAGGCCCGGATCAGTCCGTTCGGACCGCGGGTGAAGATCGCGGCGGTCTCGATGACCTCCCCCTCCACGCGGCCGGTCAACGCCACGATCTCCTCGGTACGCCGGCGCCCGAGCCGGTCCAGGCTCAGATGCACCACGAGGTCCACGGCGGAGGCCACGGTGGGGATCACGAAGTTCGCCGAGACGTTCTCCCCGGCTAGCAGCGGCAGGGTACACAGTTTCATCACCGCCTCCCGGGCGGAGTTGGCGTGCACTGTGCACATGCCCGGGTTGCCTGCGTTGAGTGCGATCAGCATGTCCAGGGCCTCGGCCTCGCGAACCTCCCCGATGATCAGGCGGTCCGGACGCATCCGGAGGGCCTCCTTGACCAGGCGGCGTAGCAGGATCTCCCCGGTGCCCTCCAGGTTCGGTTGACGGCACTGCATCGCCACCACGTCCCTGGCGGCCAGCTGCAACTCGAAGACCTCCTCACACGTGATGATGTGCTCGTGCGATGGAATCGAGCCGGCCAACGCGTTGACCATGGTCGTCTTGCCCGATTGAGTGGCGCCTGAGACCACCACGTTGAGACCGCTGGCCACACCGGCGTCCAGGAACGCCGCGGCCCCCGCGGGTAGGGAACCCATCGCTACCAGGTCCGACAGCCGCCGGGCCCGCGCGATGTACTTGCGGATGTTGACCGCCCAGTGCTTGCGGGTGACATCGGGGATCACGGCGTGCACACGCTCCCCGGTGGGCAGGGCCGCGTCGACGAACGGGGTCGAGAGGTCGAGGCGCCGCCCGGAACTACGCAGCATCCGCTCCACCAGGTCCTGGACCTGGTCAGCCTCCAGAATCGTGGTGGTGAGTTCGGCTCGCCCACTACGGGCGATGAACACCTTGCCCGGTTCATTGATCCAGATCTCCTCGATCTCCGGATCGTCCAGGTAACTTTGCAGGGGTCCCAGGCCCACCACCGCGTCGTGGACCAGTTTGGCCGTGTGCGTCGGATCGCTCAGCCTGGGGACCAGGCCGACCAGCGCCCGGTCGTCGTAGTCGGCGACCACCTCGGCGATCAGGGCATGCACTCCTCCGGCATCTCGCACCGGATCCAGTCCGCGACGACGGATGAGTTCACGCACCTCATCCTCAACCAGCCCCACGCCGTCGGTCATGCTCGCCCACCTCATTCCGCAGTGACCGTGCGGCCAACCTAGCCCAGCGGCCGTGCGCCTGCCCAGCATTCGCAATCAAATTGGGGATAACTACGCCAGGCCGTGCTCGTGCACGCTGCCACTGCTACCCGCCGCCGGTAGGCATCCAAGAAGCCGCCGCTCACAGCATCAGTTCTGAGGCAAAGGCATGGAAGGTCACCGCCTCATCACGAACCACCAGTCCGGAGACAACCATCACGCCCCTGGCGATGGGTCGGCCCCGTTCACACTGCCCAGGCAACTGCCTGTGGACAACTTCCCACACTGTGCACAATGCCTGTGGATAACCTAGCACCCTCGCGACGCCGGTTCAGGCGTCGTCGGAACTCTCCGCCCGGAACAGGTAGGTGATCGTGCCGTCCTCCCCGGTGACGTTGACCAGCACGTGTCCATCGTGAATCTCGACCCCGGCCGGGTCCTGCCGGTGCCGTACCGGTTCGGTCAGCGGCTCCCCGGTAGCGGCGTCGAAGGCGTGCAGGACCATCGAGGGCTCGGTCTTCTCCGTGAGCGAGTCCTCCAGCAGCCATCCCGGCACCGGGACCTGCACGGTCACCACCCCGTCGGCAGCGATCACCACCGGGCGGCCCAGGTCCACCTCGTCGTCGGTCTCGTCCATGGCGTCGGCGCCGGCTTCCAGCGTCGCCCGCCACAGCGAGTTTCCAGTCAGCGGGTGCAGGGCCCGCACCCGGTCGCCCTCCACCACGGTGAGCACGCGCGCCCCGGCGGTCCAGTTGCCGTCGCTGCGCCCGGTGTGCACCCGGTGATCGACACTGTGCACCTGCGCACCGGTCAGGCCGATCACGTGCGAGCGCCCGGACCCGGGCAGCCAGAGCAGGTCACCGTCGAGGAAGGAGTTCTGGGTGGGAAAGTCCTCCAGCGCCCGCGCCACGTCGCAATCCACCGGGGTGAAGAGGTCCTCGGCGTCCTCCTCATCCTCGGCCGGGGCGTCGGTGCGCAGCACCTCGACGCTGCACTCCTCCTCGATGGTGGCCACCGCCGCGGCGGCGCCGGCTACGGCAACGGGCCGGTCGGCCGCCAGGGTGTGCGCTACGGACCCGGTCGCCGGGTCACGCAACTCGGTGGCGTCGTCATCGTTCGTCGTGGCCACCCAGAACCGGTGCACGCCGGTGATGTCACCGGCCGCGCTCATGCCCAGGTAACCCAAGCCACATTCGGCACCGGCTCCGCGGACACGCTCCACTCCTCCTCGCCGGTCTCGGCGTCGCGGCCGGTCCAGGTGCAGTCCTCCGGGTCCTGGCACCACTGGTTCACCACGATGCCGGGGGCGGTGGCCACCACCCCGCCGTCCCACCAGGTGCCACTACGCTCCTCGGGCAGGTCATAGTGCCACCGGGCGACCTCGGCACCGGTGCGATCCAGGGTCCGCACGGTGGCCCGCTGGCCCGGGGCGTGGTGCAGCAGCACTCCCCCACCGGGCATCGCCACGATGCGGGTGTGCTCGGTCACGCTGCCGTCCCACCAGGGACGCATTTCGCCGTCGGGATCGACGATCATGAGGTGGTCGTTCCGGTGCAGCAGCAACCGCCGGTCCACATCGGCAGGCTCACCCCAGCTGACCTCATGCAGCAGTGCCCCGCCATGTCCGTAAGCCACAGCCACTTCCCGCCACGGCCCGCCGAGACCGAGCCCCAGCACCAGCACCGCCACCGCCACCACGGCGGCGGCCATCAGCGCGGGCCTGCGCCACAGCAGCACCCAGGCCACACCGGCCACACCGAGCGCGGTCAGTAGGATCCCGGCCAGGTACCAGCCGTCCCGGCCGGCGGACCAGCCCACCGCCAGGGCGATCAGCCCGGCCAGCGCCATCGCGGCGAAGACGTGGATCCGCCAGCGCAGCACCATCTCGGCAACGGGGGCCCGGGACGCCGGCGCGGGCTCGGATGACGCCGGGACCGCGGGGACCTCATCGGCCGCCGAGCCGGTAGTGCTCATCCATCCTCCGCCTGATCCCCTGGGCCTTCAACAGCCCCATGATCCTAGCCGAGGCCGGAGCCGGCAGCCCTCCGGATGCAACCCGAATCAACCAGCCCGGAAAAGGTTGCTGACAAGAACAAATCTCTGGGCTCGCCTCGGGCGGAAACGTTTCCAAACCTGCGATTCCCCCGCATGCGCGGGCGACCGAAACCGAGGATCGGACCGGTTCCCATCGCGGCGGCGAGCACTTCGCGCACCACGGGAACCGCCGCCGACTGTCGCGATTGAAAGGGTTCTGGGGATCGACAACTGGGAGGGTCTCAATGATCCCGATGCGGCCGAGATCATCAGGGACGACCGCGGGCTGCAGTTCACCCCGAGATGCTCGCAGTGGTCCAGCCGCAGCTGGACCCGGTCACGCCGAAGCGGCCACCTACATCCTGGACGTGCTGGAGCAGGGCGTGCTCGCACCGCCGCAGCCGGCCGGTGGTGCGGAGATGAACAACGTCTCCCAGCGGATGGAGACCGACATCCTGTTCGGCAACCGCACCGTGGAGGAAGCGGGGAGTATTGGATCGAGTATATGGAGGACCACCTCAGCTGATTCCGGCCCGGCGCGCCCCCTCGCTGCACCGCACGGCGCGCGCCGGGCACCACCACCGACCGGAAGAATCCCATCGTGACGATAGAGCAGTCGCTCATGCGGCTCCGCGCCGCCGATCCCGCGCCGCAACGTGCCGGCCTCCAGGGCCCCCTGGCCGAGCAGATCGAGGCCGCCGGCGTCAACTTCGCCGCCGTGGGCGGGCCGGTCCAGGACCGCTGGGTGCAGGCGCTGGGCGAACTCAACCAGTGCGTGCGCCCCCTGGCCGGCGGTCCGGCGGTGCTGCATGAAGGGGGCACGTACGACGGGTGCTGGCTCGAGTCCACCGGCACCATCAGTGCCGAGGTCCTGTCCCGGTTCGCCCCCGGCGTCGCCGAGGACACCTTCACCCTGTTCGCCCACCATCAACGCGACGACGGCCTGCTGCCCTACAAGGTCAGCCCGGAGGGGCCGGCATACCGTCAGATCCAGATCGTCACCCCGTTCGCCCGGTCCGTGTGGCGCCACTACCGCCTGCATCACGGTGCGGAGCCATCCGCTGCCCGGGGCTGGCTGGCCACCATGTACGCGGCGATGTCCCGCAACGACGCCTGGCTTGCCCGGCACCGCGACACCCGTGGCAGCGGTGCGGTGGAGGCCTTCTGCACCTACGACACCGGGCACGACCTGTCCCCCCGCCACTGGTTCACCCCCGAGCACTGCCACGAGGGCGAGGCGAGCCGATACGACCCGGAGTCGGCCACCATCCCGTATCTGGCCCCGGACCTGACCGCGAACGTGACGTGCCAACGCACCTACCTGGGCCGCATCGCCACCGAACTCGGCGCCGAGGACGCCCCGTGGCTCCGCGCCGCGCAGGCCTCGACGGCGGCGCTGTTCGAGCACTGCTTCGACGCCGCCGAGGGCACCTTCTTCGACCGGGACGCCACCGGGGCGCTGGTACGGGTGAAGTCGGACGTGCTGATGCGGGTGCTGGCCTGCGAGATCGGCGACGGCGACTTCTTCACCGCCGCGCTGCGCCGATACCTGATGAACACCACCGCGTTCCTGTCCCATTACGGGTTCACCTCGGTGGCCATGGACGACCCCCGCTTCAACGGCGACCACACCCGCAACACCTGGGCCGGGCCGGTGAACTTCCTCACCCAGATCCGCGCCCCGCACGCCTTCGACCACCACGGCCATGGCGCCGAACTGGCACTGGCCACCAGGCCCGTGCTCGCCGCGCTCCTGCGCGCTGACCGGTTCCCCCAGTGCCTCGACCCCTGGAGCGGGGAGGCCGGCTACACCAGTTCCTACTCCCCCGCGCTGCTGTGGCTGCTGGACGCCGTGGAGCGCAACTTCGGGATCCTGCCCACCCCGGCCGGCCGGATCTGGTTCACCTCGATGGCCCCCACCCGTCTCGGTGGTGGCAGCGCCGCCACGGCCACCGCCTACGCGCGCACCGTCGCCGGCGTCCACTACGAACTGGGTAGCGACGACGCCGCCTCGAGATCCTTCCGCGCGGGCAGCCCGCACCTGTCCTTCCCCCGGGATGGCGGGTGGAGACCGACCTACGCGGCGTGCCCCTCGCCGTCGTCGGCCTGTCCCCGCGCCCGGTGACCGGGGTGCTGACCCACGGGGACCAGCGGTGGGAACTCACCCTGGCCGCGAACCGGCGCGCTGAACTGGACGGCGGCGAGTTCACCGTCGCCTCCGGGCCCGGTTTCGTGGCGCCACGCTCGGGAAGGGCGGCCTGATACGTCGCGGCACGCAGGTGCTCATCGCCCGGGACCCGGCCGAGCCGTTCCTGCCGCAGCGCCGGCGCCGTGGCCCCGAGCGACTCGGAGTGTCCGGACGGCACCCTGCATGTGGCCGACGACGGCGAACCGTGGCTGGTTTTGTGCCACGAGTGGGTGCAGGTCGGCGATAGCAGGATCTGTGCCGCTCTCGGCGGCTGATCCCGCTGTGCCGGCCCGCCCGGCCGGAGGGTGAGACCGATTCGGCCCTTCGCGCCCCGATGCGGCAGGCTCGGTGTCCGGTAGTACGGCGTGCGGAGTATGGATCGGAGGAGCGCGATGACCGGCCTGGAGTTCAGTGTGCTCGGCTGGATCGTGCTGGGCGTCGCGGCTCTGGCGGTCGGGATCGCCAAGACCTCCATCGGTGGTCTGGGGGCGCTGGCGGTGGCCGGGTTCGCGGTGTTCATCCCGGCCCGGGAGTCCACCGCGGCGGTGCTGCTGGTGCTGATCATCGGGGACCTGGTGGCCGTGGCCCTGTACCGGCGCAGTGCGGACTGGGCGATGCTTCGGCGGTTGCTCCCGGCGGTCCTGCCCGGCATCGGGGCCGGCGCGCTGATCATGGCTTTCATCGACGACCGCACCATGACGCTGCTGATCGCCGCCTGCATCCTGGTCGCGCTGGCCATCCAGATCGTGATGCGCAGACGGCAGGCTCATGTCCCGGCGCAGGCACCACATCCCGAGGCCGCACCGCTCCTGGGGACCACACCGAACCTGGGGGCCACCCTCGGTACCGGGTTCGCGGCCGGCTTCACCACGATGGTGGCCAACGCCGCCGGCCCGGTGATGGCGCTGTACCTACTGGCGGTCCGGGCGGACAAGATGCGTTTCGTGGGCACCATGGCCTGGTACTTCCTGATCGTGAACGTGGCCAAGGTGCCGTTCTCGATCGGGCTCGGGCTGATGACCACCACCACGTTGTGGCTCACCCTCGCGCTGGCGCCGGCAGTGCTGGTCGGCACCTGGATGGGCCGCACGTTCCTGCGCCGCCTGCCCCAGCACCGGTTCGAGACCCTGACCCTGGGCGCCTCCCTGCTGGCCGGAGTAGTGCTCATGGTGCGCGGGCTGATCTGACCCCGGCAGTGGCACAGTAGGAACATGTGCGGACGCTACGCCTCCTTCCGGAGCGCCCAGGACCTCGCCGATACCTTCGACGTGGAGCAGATCAGCGACGCCGCGGCCCGGGTCGCCGCCGGGTACAACATCGCCCCCACCGATCCGGTGCGGGTAGTGCTGGAGCGCCGCGACGGCGGCGAGTCCTCCTCCCGGGACGGTGCCGGGCAGGCGACCCGGGCGATGCACGTGGCCCGCTGGGGCCTGATCCCGCACTGGGCCAAGGACCCCACCATGGGCGCACGGATGATCAACGCCCGCAGTGAGTCGGTCGCCGAGAAGCCGGCCTTCTCCAAGTCCCTGGCCCAGCGCCGCTGTCTGGTGGTGGCCGACGGGTACTACGAGTGGCACACCGCCCCGGATCCGGCCGGGGGGAAGAAGCCGGTCAAGACCCCGTACTACATCCATCCCACCGACGGCGCCCCGATCGCGTTCGCCGGGCTGTACTCCTGGTGGCCGGACCCGACCAAGGCCCCCGACGACCCCAGCCGGTGGGTGCTGTCCGCCACGATCATCACCCAGGCAGCCCGGGACGGCCTGGAGCAGATCCACGACCGGGAGCCGGCCGTGCTGGACCACGATCTGGTCGGTGCCTGGATCGACCGGGACGCCGGCACCGAGACGGCCCTGGACATCCTCTCCCGCCCCTGCCCGCCGCTGACCTGGCACGAGGTGGACCGTGCCGTGGGTTCGGTGCGCAACCAGGCCGCCCACCTGATCGAACCGGTCTGAGCCTGCACCCACGTGTTGACCCCGGGTCCGACCGCGGGTGGACGCTGCGCCGGGGTGGTCGGGCCTATCGTGGCGCCATGACGCATGCGGACCACCAGCGCCGGGGCCTGCCGCACCCCGGCGCCGTGGCGTTGATCCGCCCCACCAGGCCGCGGTCGAGCGACGTCATCCTGGCCATCGGCGCGTTCCTTCTGCTCGGCCCGCTGACGTACGGCCTGGCCGGGGGCGTGGGCCCCACCACCGTCGCAGCGGGCCTCGGGGCGGTCGTCGCCTCGGTGGCGATGCCGGGCGCGCTGGCCTGGCGCCGCTCCCACCCGGCGATATCGGCCATCGTGGTTTACAGCGGCGCGCTGCTGCACTTCGCCACCGGGACCCCGCTGCTCCCGGCCGATGTGCTCATCTTCGCCGCGCTGTACTCCGTCACCGTCTACGGGCCGCGGTGGGCGCGCCTTGCCGGGCTCGGCGGCGCGCTGCTGGGTTGCCTGCTTCTGGCAGTGGCGAGCATGACCTTCTACGGATCAATGAGCCTGGCCGAACTGGACACGGAGAGCATCCTCACCGGCGGCATATCCTTCGCGCTGCCCGCCGCACTCGTGCTGGCCGTCTGGGCCCTGGCCCTGGTGCGCAAGGCCCGGGTGCAACAGCTGGAGTCCTTCGCCGAACGTGCCCTGCGGCTGGAGATCGAACGCGACCAGCAGGCCCAGATCGCCACCGCAGCCGAGCGGGCCCGGATCGCCCGGGAGATGCACGACGTGGTCGCCCACTCCTTGGCCGTGGTGATCTCGCAGGCCGACGGCGGCCGGTACGCCGCGGCCGGCGACCCCAGGGCCGCCGAGGCCGCCCTGAGCACCATCGCCGAGTCCGGCCGCACCGCGCTGGCCGACCTGCGCCGCATCCTGGGCGTCCTGCGCGAGGGCGGCGCCGGACCCGAGTTCGTGCCCCAACCGGGCACCGATGACCTGGACACGCTGCTCACCCCGGTGCGCCAGGCCGGCTTACAGGTGTCACTGGGACGCTCCGGCACCCCGCGCCCCGTTCCGGCCAGCACCGGGCTGAGCGTGTACCGGATCGTGCAGGAGTCCCTGACCAACGTGCTCAAGCACGCCGGGCCCGGCGCCCAGGTCCGGGTGCACCTGGGCTGGCACCCCACCCACCTGGAGGTGTGGGTCATCGACGACGGCTACGGCGCGGCGGCTCCGCCCGGCGCAGGCCACGGCCTGTCCGGGATGCGCGAACGTGCCACGATGGCGGGTGGCGACCTCACCGCCGGCCCCGGACCCACCGGCGGCTGGCAGGTGCATGCCCGCCTCCCGGCACCCGCCTCCGGGCAACCACCCGGCGCCGGGCCCGCAGCACAGAAAGAACAGGAGCGCAGATGAGCGAGAGCGCGCAGACCATCCGGGTCGGGCTGGTCGACGATCAGCATCTGGTCCGCGCGGGCCTGGCGATGGTGATCAACTCCCAGCCGGACATGGAGGTGTCGGTCGAGGCCGGCGACGGCGCGCAGCCCTACGACTGCTGGGGTCCCACCCCGTGGATGTAGTGATGATGGACGTCCGGATGCCGGCGATGGACGGCATCGCCGCCACCGCCGAACTCACCGGCGGGGGCACCGCCGGCGACGACAGCGGTCCCAAGGTCATCATCCTGACCACCTTCGACCTCGATGAGTACGTGCTGCGAGCGATCAAGGCCGGTGCCAGTGGGTTCCTGCTCAAGGACACCCCGCCGGAGCAGATGCTCGCGGCCGTCCGCACGGTGCACTCCGGTGACGCGGTGATCGCTCCCTCGGCCACCCGCCGGCTACTCGGACAGTTGGCCACCATGGCCCCGGCGCAGGAGCGGGCGCCGGCGCAGGTGCTCGAGGTGCTGACCAGCCGGGAGCGGGAGGTGCTGGAACTAATCGCACGCGGTCACACCAACACCGAGATCGCCGCCCGGCTCTATGTCGCCGAGGCAACCGTGAAGACCCACGTGGGCCGGGTGCTGGCCAAACTCGGCGCGCGCGACCGGGTCCAGGCCGTGGTGATCGCCTACGAGACCGGGTTGGTCCACGCCGGCAATTGAGCCGGCAAGCGCACGGCCACATCGCGCAGTACGGTCGCAGCATGGCCACCTTCAGCGAGCGCCCGCACCGCCCCACCGACCCGGTGGTGGCCGCGATGAGGGCGATCGAGCGCGCCGACTTCCTGCCGGAGGCACTGCGCGATCAGGCCCACCAGGACCACCCGTTACCGCTGGCCGACGGTTCCACCAATTCCCAACCCAGCACCGTACGACGGATGCTGCAGGCCCTGGACGTCCGCCCCGGTCACCGGGTGCTGGACATCGGTTCCGGGTCGGGCTGGACCAGCGCCCTGCTGGGCCAGTTGACCGGGCCCGGGGGCGAGGTCCTGGGCCTGGACCTCACCGATTTCCTGGTCGGTTTCGCCCGCACGGCACTGAGTGGGTACGACCTTCCCTGGGTGCGCGTCGACTTGGCCACACCCGACGTGCTGGGCACGCCGGACGTACCTGGGACCGGATCCTGGTCTCGGCCGACGGCGGCCAGATCCCGACCGAACTGGTCAGCCAGCTCGACGACGGCGGTCGCATGGTCATTCCCGCGGCCGGACGGATGGCTGTGGTCACCCGGGCCGGTCAGGAGGTCCGCACCGAGCATCTGCCCGGGCAGTGGGCCTTCGTCAGGCTGCGTTGACCTCCCCCGTGGGTCGGTGACCCGCCCCGGCGTCATCCCGGGGGATGAGAGACGAACCCGTCCACGGCCCGATGTGACCGAGGCGGCGCAGATCTAACGTCTCCAACATGAGAACCGATGAGACCACCGCGGTACGCGCGGCCGACCTGACCAAGATCTATGGTCGCGGGGAGGTGTCCGTGCGCGCCCTGGACGCCGTGAACATCTCCTTCGCCGCCGGCAGATTCTCCGCCATCATGGGCCCCTCCGGATCCGGTAAGTCCACCTTGATGCACTTGCTGGCCGGGTTGGACTCGGCCACCTCCGGTCAGGCTTTCCTCGGCGACACCGACCTGACGGCCCTGTCCGATGCGGCACTGACCAAGGTACGCAGGGACCGGATCGGGTTCGTCTTCCAGAGCTTCAACCTGCTTCCGATGTTCACCGCAGCACAGAACATCGCCCTGCCGAGCCAACTCGCCGGGCGCACGGTGGACCCGGACTGGCTGGACCTGCTGACCGCATCCTTCGGCCTGGACGAGCGGCTGCATCACAAGCCCCACGAACTCTCCGGCGGACAGCAGCAACGGGTCGCGATCGCCCGGGCCCTGTCCACCCGGCCCGAGGTGATCTTCGCCGACGAACCCACCGGCAACCTGGACTCCCGCTCCGGCACCGAGGTGCTGGCGTTCCTGCGCCGCAGTGTGCGCGAACTCACCCAGACGGTGGTGATGGTCACCCACGACCCCACCGCCGCCGCCTACGCCGACGAGGTGGTGCTGCTGGCCGATGGGCGCATCGCGGGCGCCATCACCGACCCCACCGCGGATTCGGTGATCGCCGGGCTGGAGTCGCTGCGTCCCACCGTGGGGGCCCGCTGATGTGGCGCGTCGCGCTGCACCAGATGCGCTCCTCCGCCGGGCGGCTGGGCGCAGCCGCGCTGGCGATCGTGCTCGGTTCGGCATTCGTGGCGACCACCCTGCTGGCCGGGGCCACGGTCGAGGCCACCACGCACAACACCATGGCAGCCGGCTACGCCGAGGCGGACCTGGTGATCGGCTCGGGCGGGATGAGCCTGGACCAGGTGCACGAACTGGGTCAGGTGGACGGGGTCACCGCGGTGAACCCGGTCTCCCGAGCCTTCATCGACCTGCACGCCGGTGAGCGTAGCGAGTGGGCGATGATGGGTCCGGTCCCCTCCGATGCCCGGCTGTCCGTGCCCACCCTGACCGACGGTGCGCTCCCCGAGGCTGAGGGCCAGGTGGCCGTGGTGGCCGACCTCGCCCAACGGCTGGGTGCCGGGCTCGGCGACGAGATCACCCTGACCTGGGAGGATCCGGCAGGTCTCGACGACGGCGCGGAGCCCACCGAACACGAACGCACGGTGCAGGTCGTGGGACTCCTCGAGGCACCGTCGTCCTTCTTCGCGATGGCCCAGCAGGTCCTGACCGATGCGGTCACATTCGAGGCGTGGGACCGCACGGGTGGCGCAGCGGACCGGCTGCACTTCACCGAGGCGGTCGTGCTGATGTCAGGCGACGCCGACCTGGCCCAGGTGCGCACCGGTCTCGAGGAGAGCCTCCCGGGCGTCACGGTGCAGACCGTCACCGAGCGGGCTGAGGACATGGCCGCGGATTTCACCGGGGATGGCATGCTGACCGCTCTGGGCCTCGCATTCGCCGCGGTGGCTCTCGCCGTGGCTGCGCTGGTGATCGCCAACACCTTCACCGTGCTGATCGCCCAGCGCACCCGCACCCTGGCCCTGCTGCGTTGTGTCGGTGCCTCCAGAGCGCAGATCCGCCGCTCCGTGCTCCTCGAGGCCGCGGTGCTGGGCCTGCTCGCCGCCGCGGTGGCACTGGGGTTGGCCGTGGCCGTGGTCGCCGGCGGGCTCAACCTGCTCGCGGGGGCGAACGACGAGGTGCCCCTGGACACCACGGTGCACCTGAGCCCGGGCATCGTGGCGGCCACCTTGCTCACCGGCCTGATCGTCACCGTGGGAGCCTGCGCGATCCCGGCTCGGCTGGCCACCCGGGTGGCACCACTGGCGGCCCTGCAGCCGGTGGAGGGAAAGCCCGAGCGCCGCGCCGGACGAGCACGCATCGCACTGGCGATCGGTTCCCTGGTGACCGGCGCGGCGCTGCTCGCCGGCGCCCTCGTCCTGTCGGTCGGGGCTGGTGAGGGTTCCGACGCGGTGTTCCTGGCCCTGGGGATCGGCGTGCTCGGGGGGCTGTTGTCGCTGCTGGGGCTACTGATCGGGGCGATGTTCATCGTGCCCGCGCTGATCCGTCTCAACGGCCGCCTCCTGGGCCGATCGGTGCCGGCACGGCTCGCTACCGCCAACGCTGTGCGCAACCCGCGGCGCACCGGCGCCACCGCATCGGCCCTGATGATCAGCGTGGCGCTGGTGGCCATGATGTCCACTGGTGCGCTGACCGCACAGGAGTCCCTGTCGCGGAACCTGGACGAGCGCTTCGGCGTCGACCTGACCATGTCGGTTGGTCACAACGGCGCGGAACCTTCTCGCGGGCAGGTGCAGGTCCTCGCCGACCATCCCGACATCAGCGAGACAGTCCTGATCGAGCAGGCCGTCGTCGAACTCCGCTCGGCGCGCACCGGCACCGAGACCACCCAGTTCGTCGGCGCTGTGGCCGAGGGCAGCCTCGAGCAGGTGGTGCGCGATCCCGACCTCGCCGGGGGCATCCCCGAGGGGACCGTCGTGCTGCCGCACAGTCACCACGACTGGTACGACCTGGAGGACGAGGACGAGGTCACCATCACCGCCCAGGACGGCACCGAGGTGTCCTTGCGTGTCCACCTGTCCGGCATCCGGGCACCGCCCTGGTCTCACCCGAGGTGCTGGCCGAACTCGACGAGTCGGCACAGATCACCACGGCCTGGGCACGCTTTGCCGACGGCGCCGACGAAATGGATGTGGTCCGTGAGGTGCAGACGGCCCTGACCGATCTGCAGGCCGCCTCACCCGGGAACCCCACCGCGTGGCTGGGCGGCAGCGGTGTGGAGCGGGCCGGGTACCAAGAGGTGATCAGCACGTTGCTGGCCATCGTCGTCGCCCTGCTCGGGGTGTCGGTGGTGATCGCCCTGGTCGGGGTGGCCAACACACTGTCGTTGTCCGTGCTGGAACGACGGCGGGAGTCAGCCACGCTGCGGGCCATGGGACTGTCCCGGGGTCGGCTGCGCGGCATGCTCGCGGCCGAGGCGGTGCTGATCTCCTTCGCCGGCGCCGTGATCGGGATCGTCGCCGGTGTGGCGTACGGCTGGGCCGGTTCCACGGTGATGCTCTCCGGACTCGGGGACGTCACGCTGATGTGCCCTGGCGCGACCTGGGCCTGGTCCTGGCCGGTGCCCTGGCCGCTGGTCTGGCGGCCTCGGTGCTGCCGGCCCGGTCAGCGGTGCGTGATGCCCCCGTGGTGGCTCTGGCCGGCCCCTAGCACCGGGACGCGGTTGTGGATCACCGATCCCGGTGTCCACAACGCCCCGGCCGGTCCCGTGTACCGGCCGGGGCACCCGCGCAGGCTGAGGGATATGGCCGACGACGACGCAGCCCGGGTCCGTGGGGCGATGCGCACCCACGTGCACATCGCCGTGATCGCCGGGCCCGATGCCGGCTGGGTCGCCGGTCTGGACAGTCGGGGAATCATCGTGGGCCGCGGTGCGGATGCGGGTCTGCGACTGTGTGATGCGCACCTGTCCCGGAACCACCTGCACCTGCGGCACCGAAGCGGGCGGATACAGGTCCGGGACCTGGATAGCGCCAACGGCTCACGGTGGCGCCCGGCCCGTGGGCGTTCGCGGGCACAGTCGGCCCGGGTGCTGGGGGCTCGGGCCTGCGATGGCGGCGGCGCAGCCGGCGCGTCACCGGCCGCTGGCGGCGGATACGGGCCGGGGACCTGCTGCACGTGGGCACCAGCACCCTGCAGGTCCGTCCGCACCCGTCGTTACGCGCAGCCGAACCCGCACGTGCGCGGGCCGGCAGCGTGGATCCGGCCATGCCGGGAATGGTGCTGCCTTTACTGATGAGCGTAGGGATGGTGCCGGCGCTGTTGGCCGGTGGTGCCGGCCTCTGGCGGCTGCTGCCGTTGTTGCTGATCCCGATGGGGCTCGCCCTTGCCTGGCCGGCCCTGAACCGGCGACGACGGCGCCATCGGCCGCAGGGACCGGAGGCGCCCACCGGTTCCGGCCCGACCGGCCCGCTTGGCCCGAGCAGCCCGGACGCCCCGACCGGGTGTCCGCGCGTTGATGACCCGGCCGCGCTGATCGTGGCCGCCCAGCGCGGGAGCCTCGTCCCCGCACCGGGGCAGTGCCCGGCCGAGGAGGCGGGATGGGACGTCGGCACCGCGGACGCGGGTCTGCCGGCGGTGCCCGCCCACGGGGGCCGGTCGGGAACCCGCCGGGCTGGTTGCCTGCCGGTCCCGGCCGATGGTGCCGGCGTGGCCCTGGTGGGCGGCCGAGCGGAGAGTGAGTCCCTAGCGCGCTACCTGCTCTGCCAACTCGTGGTGCGCTCCCCACCCGGGCACTGGCGGACCGAGGTGCCCGACGGGTGGGCCTGGGCGACGGCGCTGCCGGACAGCGGTGATGGACCTGCCCGCGTGCTCCGGGTGCTGGAGGCCGAGGACGCCGCAGACGGAGCCGACGTCGCGGCGGCGCACCTGGTGCTGGCCCGCCACCTGGGGCAGGTGCCGCCGTGGTGCGCCCGGATCATCCAGGTGCGGCCCGGTCACGACCGCCGGGTCTCCTCCCGGTGGGCGGGTGCCGTGTGCTCGGTGCTGGCCACCGGCGCACACGCGGTGGTGGCCATCCCCCGGGTGGCACCGCTTGCCGAACTGATCGGCCCGCATACCGCCACCGACATCGGGCAGCGGTGGCGCAGCGCCGACACCGGTCTGGCCGCCCACATCGGCCACGACGGCAGCGGCCCGGTGTGCCTCGACCTGGTCCGCGAGGGTCCGCATGCCGTGGTGGCCGGCACCACCGGGTCGGGCAAGTCCGAACTGCTGCTCTCCTGGGTGCTGGCACTGGCCGCGCGGTACCCACCGGGGAACCTGGCGTTCCTGCTGGTGGACTACAAGGGCGGTGCCACGTTCGCCCCGATCAGCCCGTTGCCACAGGTGCTGGGGGTCCTCACCGACCTGGACGGGTCGGCCACCTCACGAGCGCTGGCCAGTCTGCGCGCCGAACTGCTCCGGCGCGAGCAGATCCTGGCCCGGGCGGGCGCGACGAACCTGGCCGAGTACCAGCGCGGCCGTCCCGACGGCGAGGGCGGCGGCGGGCGGCTGCCACGGCTGATGGTGATCGTCGATGAGTTCCGCGCGATGTCCGATGACCACCCCGAGCATCTGGACGACCTGGTCCGCCTGGCTGCTCAGGGGCGGTCCCTGGGGATCCACCTGGTGCTGGCCACCCAGCGCCCAGCCGGAGCGATCAGCGCCGACATGCGCGCGAACCTGACCACCCGGCTTTGCCTGCGCGTCCTGGAGGAGGCCGACTCCACCGACACGATCGGCATGACGGCCGCGGCCCGGCTGCCGGCGGTACCGGGTCGGGCGATCCTGCGCACCGAGACCACCACCACCTTCCAGTCGGCCTGGGGCGGGGATACCGCTGCGGTAGGGGAACTGGTGGACGCCATCCGATCCGCCGCCGAGGACCTGATCAGGACCGAGCCGTGGCGAGCGGATCTTCCCCCGCCCTGGGCGCCGCCGTTGCCGGAGTCCCTCACGGTTACCGAGTTGCCGGCTGGCCCGGCGCAGGGCTGGCTGCGCACCGACCTGCCCGAGGAGCAACGTCTGGGCGTGGGCACCCTGCCTGCCGGCCAGCATCGTGATCAGCGGGCCACCCGGTTCGGGCCGGTCCACGGCCGCGGCGACGTTGGCCGGCCTCGCGCTGCGCCGGGGCGTGGCAGTCCATGTGCTCGCCGAGGACCCCCTCATCCCCGAGACCGCGCCCGCAGCAGGAACCTGGTGCGCCAGTGCCGATGTGCGCCGGGCCGGGCGGCTGCTGCACCTGCTGGCCGGCCGCCGCGGCGCTGAGATGCTGGTGATCGACGACGTCGACGCCTGGGCCGGCGCACTCGATGAGGTCGCCGGTGCCGGCGCGGGCACCGACCTGATCGCCACGCTGCTGCGCCGGGCGCGCCGCAGGGGTCTGTCGGCGGTGCTCACCGCCCCGGTACCGGCGCACCGCTGGGCCGCCCAGGTGGACCAGCACCTGGTGCTGGCTCCCCGCGATCCCGCCGACGCCGCGCTGGCCGGGGTGCCCAAGGAACTCACCGGCAGCGGCTGGCCACCGGGGCGTGGGGTACTGCTGACCCCCCGCACCTCGGTGGTGTGCCAGGTGGCACTACCGGAGGATGCCGGCGCCGAGACGTGGCCCCCACCGGACGGGCCGGTCCTGCGCCTGCGCCCGCTGCCGCAGGAGGTGGCGCTGACCGATCGTCCTGCCACCCCGGAACAGCCACAACGCATCTGGCTGGGCATCGGCGATGACGACGCCACCTGGGTGGGTGCTCACCTGCCGCCCGGCGCCACCTGGCTGATCGCCGGTATGCCCGGAAGGGGCCGCAGCACCACGCTGGCCACGATCGGTGCCCAAGTACGTCAGCGCACTGACGTGCTGATGATCGACGACGTCGACCGGCTCACGCCCGCCCAGGTCACCCGGACCCTCACTCTCCTGGCCGACCGGACCCGCGTCGTCGTAGGGGCAGCACACCCGGACCGGTTGCTGAACACCTACCACGACCTGGCGGCTCGCCTGCGTGAAGCCGACGTCGTGGTGGCGCTCGGTGCGGTCAGCCCGCACCTGACCGGCGTGGACATCCGGAGCCGGCTGGACCCCGACCCGGAACCGGGGCGCGGCGTGTTGGTGGAAGGCCCACGGGTGGTTCCGGTGCAGGTGGCCCGCCCCGATGGGGTCGAGGCGACCTAGAGCACCGCGTCGGGACGGCCACCGCGATCGGTCGCCGCACGGGAGGACGGCGCGAGCACCCCGGCAATGATCACCAGCGACATCACGATCGGTACCACGGTGGCCCACCACTCCTGGCCGCCCAGACCGCTGACGCCCACCGCCAGCAGCAGCAACTGCCAGGTGACCACGGGCCCGCGGCCCCACCGCTTGCCCTGCCACAACCCCCAGCCGGCGGCACCGACCAACAGGGCCAGCCCCAACAGCACCACCGCGAGTGTGACGATCGTGACCTGCTCAAGGCTGGCGGCACGGAGCAGTCCGCCCAGACCGCCGATCGCCAGGACGATCAGACCGAGCACCTGCAGCCCGACCAGGACCAGGGCCACCGTCAGCAGGATCGGGCGCGGAGACGGTGACTTCTCGGGCATGGCCCTACCCTAATGGGGGTATTCCGGGGCAGGGCCTGCGCTCGGATTCGGCACCTTCTCATTCCATGGAATGTGAGGGATGTCTCACGACGGTGCAGTGGAAAGCTACCGGCTACCCCTTGTGAAACAGCACGTGTCGTGTGAACCTAAAGAAGGACTTTTTACCGAGCCGATCAACGCGTCCCGCACACCCGCTCAGCGGTCGTCGAGCACAGCCTCAGGCTGTCACCGCGTTGATCGTCATGCCTACCAAGGAGTGCACCACAGATGGATTGGCGTAATCAGGCTGCCTGTCTGAACGAGGACCCCGAACTCTTCTTCCCGATCGGGAACACCGGGCCCGCCCTCGTTCAGATCGAGGAAGCCAAAGGCGTCTGCCGGCGCTGCGACGTTATCGACACCTGCTTGAAGTGGGCGATGGAATCCGGCCAGGACGCTGGTGTCTGGGGCGGGATGTCCGAGGACGAGCGCCGGGCGCTGAAGCGTCGCACCGCTCGTGCACGGCGCGCGGGTTGAGCCGACTCCACACCTGACAGAACGAGCCGGCCGGATCTCGACAGGGATCCGGCCGGCTTTTTCTTACGTCTCTGCCAACCGGCTTTTCCAACCATGGTTGTTTTTCTTCACCGGCACGTCTGCTTCTTGATCAGCCGGCATCGCGGACGTCGGCCAAGGTGGCCCTCAACGTCACCGAGGTGCCCCCGCCCTCGAGGGGTTCCCACTCGATCGAGCCGTCGAGTTCGGTGGCCACCAGGGTCCGCACGATCTGCGTTCCCAGCCCGTCGGCTGCCTGCTCCGCGTCCATGCCCACGCCGTCGTCGCTGACCCGCACCCGCAACTGGTTGCCCGCACGCCTGGCGTCGATCCGAACCGTCCCGTTCTGGCCCGCCAGCCCGTGCTCGACGGCGTTGGTGACCAGTTCGGTCAGCACCACCGCCAGCGCGCTGGCGTCGGTGGCCGGCACCCCGCCGAACTCCCCGGTGCGTTCGGTGACCACCCGGGCCTCACCGGAGGCCACATCGGCGGCCATCCGCAACGTGCGTCCGAACACCGCGTCGAAGTCGACCGCCTCATCGATGGTCTGTGACAGCGCCTCATGCACCGTCGCGATCGTCGCGACGCGGCGCATGGCCTCCTCCAGCGCGGTGCGCGCCTCGCTCGAACCGGTGCGGCGTGCCTGGAGTCGCAGCAGAGCCGCCACTGTCTGGAGATTGTTCTTCACCCGGTGGTGAATCTCGCGGATGGTGGCGTCCTTGGTCAGCAGTTCGCGTTCCTGGCGCCGCAATTCCGAGACGTCCCGGATCAGCAGCACCGCCCCGGTCCGTTCCCCGTGTTCGGTGATCGGCAACGCGCGAAGGGACAGCGACACCCCGCGCGCCTCGACCTCGGTGCGCCAGGCGGCCCGGCCCATCACTACCAGCGGCAGCGACTCATCCACCGGGGAGGAGTCCTCGATCAGCGGGGTGATGACCTCCGCCATCGACACGCCCACGATCTCATCGGTCACGCCGAGCCGGTGCAGCGCGCTGACCGCGTTCGGGCTCGCGTACAGCGTCTCGCCCTCGGCGTTCAGGCGGACCAGGCCATCGCCAACCCGTGGCGCGCCCCGGCGCGGACCGGTAGCGGCATGGGCGAGCGGGAACTCGCCACGGGCGATCATGGCGCACAACTCATCGGCGGACTCGACGTAGTTCAACTCCAGCCGCGACGGGGTGCGGTTGCCACCCAGGTAGGTCTGCCGGGCGACGACGGCCAGAGTGCGCCCACCGCGCACCACCGGGATCGCCTCCTCCCGGATCGCGAAGGAACCCTCCCAGCGTGCCTCCCGCAACCGGGACTGCGTCTTGGACTGTGCGGCGGCCAGGAGCATCGTGCGCAGGCCGGGCGGGGCCGACTGGCCGACCACGTCGTCGTGATGGACCGTAGCCCCGGTGGACGGGCGGGCGTGGGCGATCGCGACCACGTCGTCGTCCTTGGTGGGAAGCCAGAGCACCAGATCGGCAAAGCCCAGATCGGAGATCACCTGCCAGTCGGCGACCAACAGGTGCAGCCACTCGACGTCCTGCGCTCCGAGGTCACTCATGCGGGCGATCAATGCACTCATCGTGGACACCGGACCACCCTACTTCCAGCACGGGCTCCGGCCGTGCGCACCTGGTGACCGGACGGGCGGGGGTATCGTGGCCCTATGCGCTTCGAGGTCACGCACGACTACCCCGCCGATCCGGCCCGTGTGGCCCGGATGCTCGGTGACGAGGACTACCTGCGTGACAGCGCCCGCGCCTCCGGTTCGGTGTCCGCGCGGCATGAGGTGGCCCACGGTGAGGACGGCGCCTTCATCGTCTCGGCTACGCGACGGATGCCCACCGACACCATCCCGCACTCCATGCGCTCACTGGTCGGCTCAACGATCGAACTGAAGATGGTGCAGGCCTGGGGCCCGGCAGATGCCGAGGCCGGGCGCACCGCCACCGTGAGCATGGACATCACCGGGGCGCCGGCGCGGTGCACGGCCCGCACGAGGCTGTCCGGCGACGCCGAGACGACCCGGGTCCGGTACGAGGGTGAGGTCAGCGCGCCGATCCCCCTGGTGGGTCCGGCGGTGGAGAAGGCGGTGGTGCAGGCCGTCCAGCGCGTGCTGGAGGCCGAGTACAAGGTGGGACTGGAGCGCCTTGGCGGGTCGTGACCTGTGAGCCCACATCCGGCTCGGGACGGTCTGGCGCACCTGAACCGCCAGAACCTGGCACGCCGGTTTCCGCCCTGGCCGGGACCGCACCGGTTCGATCCCGAGAGTGCCCGCGGGTTCCGACGGGCCGCGGTGCTGGTCCTGCTGGCACCGGCGCAGGAGTCCGACGAGGCACCGGGGGCTGAGGAGTCGGTGCCCGCGGCCGATCTGTTCCTGGTCCAGCGCTCCACCGTACTGCGTGACCACCCCGGGCAGATCTCCCTGCCGGGTGGGCGGATCGAGCCCGGGGAGGACGTCGTCACCGCCGCCCTGCGGGAGACCCACGAGGAGATCGGTCTGCATCCGGACCGGGCAGAGGTGATCGGTGAGTTGCCGCCGGCGCTGGTACCGGTCAGTTCGTTCGTGGTGCATCCGGTGCTGGCCTGGACCGAGGCGTCCGGGTTCGAGCGGGCCCAACCCGGTGAGGTCCTGCATGCGCTGCGCGTCCCGGTAGCCGGTCTGCTGGACCCGCAGCTGCGCCGTTCGGTCCAGGTAGCCGGGTTGACCAGATTCACCTCGGTGGGGTTCCGGCTCCCGGTGGGATGGGTGTGGGGGTTCACCGGGAATCTGCTCGACCACCTCTTCACCCAGTTGGGCTGGACCCGGCCGTGGGATCCGGGCAACCGGTACCTGATGCCGGTAGCGGAGGCGCGTGGACGCGGCGCCGAGCCCATCCCGCGGGACGGCAGCGACGACCTCTCCGGCGCTCGGGAACCGGCCTGAACATCGGGGACGGGCAGGGCCGGCGTCCGGGACGCGAACCCGCGGCCCCGGCCACCGGACTCTCCCGGCCTCAGAGCCGGGTCACCAGGTGCGCGGCGATCAATCCCGCCGCGCCGGGGATCTTCGTGGCCGAGGGGAAGGCGTTCACGTCGATCACCACGGGTCCGTCTGCGGTGATCATCAGGTCCACCCCGCACAGTTCCACACCGACCGCCCCGGCTGCGGCACGGGCAAGGTCGGCGTGGTCGGCCGCAGGGGTGTAGACCTCACCGCCGGACTGCCGGCCGCCGGGCCGGCGGGCGGACCGTACCTGTGCGCCGAAGACGTACATCTTGGCCTCCCAGCCCTCCAGGTGCTCCTGCAGGAGGTAGGGGCCCGGAAACGGGGGCTCGGCCGGAGCGGTGCCGGGCAGGAGCACCCCCGCCCCACGGCCGGCTCGGGCATCGGCGGCTTTGATCACGGCGCCGGCGGCGCGCGCGTCTTGGTAATCAGGCTCCAGGCTCGTGCGGGGCACGGCCAGCCCGGCCCGGGCCAGCACGTCGAGGAGCACGGCGCGACGATGGGTCAGCGCCGTGGCTACGGGATCGTTACAGCACCGCCGGGCCCAGGGCGTCAACAGGTCCAGCACCTCGGGGGCCAGGCCACGCTGGGCGATCAACCGCGCCCCCGTCAGGTCCTGCCGCACCAGCCGCATCTTGCCGTCCACCCGCCACGCACCGTCGTCGGGCCCTGCTTCCCCGCCAGAGCCCGTCGCACCGGAGCTCCCCGCACCGGCGCTCGCCGCCTCGGGCACGAGCGTGCGCACGTCGATCCCGCGCCCGCGAAGGTCCTGGATCGCAGCGGCGATCGTCGGGGACCGCTCGGCCGGCTTGCCGAGAACGAAAACACATGTCACGACCCCAGTCTGGCGTAACGACCCGGTGAGTACGCTTGCCGCCATGACGCTGAAGGAGGAGCGTGCCGCGTGTGAGCGCACGTTCCGTCGCTACGGGCTGCCGTTGCTGGTGCACGATCACTCGGCTCGCCGTGACGTGTTCGGCCGCGCCGCCCCGGTGCTGGTCGCGGTGCTGCTGTTCGAGATATCGGTCGCAGCACGGTTCGATTGGCCGTGGTGGCTCAACACCACTGCGATCCTGCTGGTGCTGCTCGGCCTCTTCCTGGGCTATGCCGGGCTGAACGTGGCCCGGGGGCGCCACTGGTCGACACTGCCGCAGAGCGTGGGTAAGTCCGAGTTGGCGTTCTTCGTGCTGGCGCCGGCGCTGCTGGTGTTCCTCTCCGGTGGGCAATGGCGGGCGGGATTGATGATCGCCGGGTCCAATCTGCTCCTGCTCGGCCTGATCAGACTGGTGGTGCGGTACGGGCTGGCCGCAACCCTGTGGTGGGGCGCCAGCCGGGTGGGCAACGAACTCGGATCCTCGCTGCTGCGCCTGGTGCGCTTCCTGCCGTTGCTGCTGATCTTCTCGATGGCCCTGTTCTACTCAGCGGAGGTCTGGCAGCTCTTCCACCACACCCCCGGTGCCTCGGATGTGGCGCTCGTGGTCTTCTTCGCCGTGCTGATCCTGCTCATCCTTCGGATCCGGCTGCGCACCGAGACCGCACAGATCCTGCGCCAGGCGAAGCGGAACACCCCGCAGGCCGATCGGTTGCCCAGACTGTCCCGGGCCCAGTTGGTGAACGTGGCGGTGATGGTCGCCTCGAACCAGTTGCTCCAGGTGGTGGTGATCAGCCTGGGAGTCGGGCTGTTCTTCTTCGCCCTCGGCGTACTGACCATCACCCCGACGCTGCAGGAGTTGTGGCGGATCGAGGACGGCGGCTGGCAATACCAGATCGTCTTCGGCGACGAGCGGCTCGTGATCACCCAGACGCACCTGCGGGTCTCGGTGGCGATGGCGATGTTCACCGGCCTGTACTACGCGGTCTCGGTACTGACCGATTCGATCTACCGGGAGGACTTCATCTCCGACATCGCCACCAAGATGACGGATGTGAACGCCCACCGGGTGCGATACCTGCAGATCCTGGCCGAGTTGGGCGAGCCGGTTCCGGGTGGGCCAAGTCCCACGGATCGTGTCACCATCGGCACATGAACACTTCGCAGAGCGCGCTATGGGCTGAGCGCACCGGCACCAACACCTACACCGGGCGCAGTTCCACCGGAGCCGAGGTGAAGATCGGTCCGCGGGGAGCCGACGGCACCTTCACCCCCTCGGACCTGTTCGCGATGGGGTTGGCCGCGTGCAACCTGATGAGCGCCGACCGGGCCCTGGCCCGCGCCCTCGGTGACGATTTCGACGCCTACGTCGGCGTGCAGACCACGGCCGTGGCGGGCCAGAACCGGTACAGCCGCGGTGAGGTGGAGATCGTGGTGAACATGGAGGCTCTGGATGAGGACGAGCGCGCCACATTGATCGACCTGGTGCACAAGGCCGTCGACCGCGGTTGCACGGTGGGGCGCACCCTGGACAAGGGCATGCCCCAGACCCTGCGGGTCACCTCCGAGGGGTGAGATCGATGCCGAGCCGGCTGGATGATCTCCTGAACACCGCGGTCACGATCCCCTCGGCGCGGGTGCACTCCTACGTCGATGACATCCGCACGAAACACCCCCAGGCGTCTCCGGAGCAGATCCTGGCCATCCTGCACAGGCGATACCTGCTGGCGGTCGGCGGGTCCGGCGGCGCGGTCGGTGCGGTGGCTGCGGTGCCCGCGCTGGGTACCGGCGCGGCCCTATTGATCACCTCCGGGCAGGTGGCGGCGTTCCTGGGCGCCTCGGGCGTGCTCGCGCTGGGGGTGGCGGATGTGCACGGGATCGACGTCGAGGACGTCCCGCGCCGCAAAGCCGTGCTGCTGACCGCCCTGCTCGGCCCGAAGGGTCCCGAACTGCTCCAGGAGCAGATCGGAGTCACCAGTGTGACCTGGGGCAGGGCACTGATGACGCGGGTTCCGCTGGGCACCGTCAAGGCCGTGAACCGCACGCTCCGCAAACGGGTGATCGCCACCAGCACGGCCAAGGCCGGTTCGATCATGCTCGGCCGGTTGCTGCCCTTCGGTGTCGGCGCGGTGGTGGGGTACACCGGCGGTCGGGTGATGGGCAGGTCGATGATCCGGGGGATCGACTCCGCGTTCGGACCGCCACCCATGGAGTTCACCCGCGAGATCGGCGCCACCCCCAAGTTGATCACCCAACCAGCGCCGCGCGCGCTCGGCACCGCCGGGGCGCCTGGGCCGGGAGCGGACGAGCCCGGCCTACGATGAGTCCCATGGCGGACAGACAGTACGAGGACCTGCTCGACCTGGTGTTGCGAGAGGGTACGGTCAAGTCCGACCGCACCGGCACCGGGACGTTGTCCCGGTTCGGGCACCAGTTGCGCTACGACCTCGCGCAGGCGTTCCCGCTGATCACCACCAAGCGAGTGCACCTGAAGTCGATCGTGCACGAGTTGCTGTGGTTCCTGCGGGGGGACTCCAACATCGCCTACCTGCGCGAGAACGGGGTGCGGATCTGGGACGAGTGGGCCGACGACGACGGCGAACTCGGCCCCGTCTACGGTGTCCAGTGGCGTTCGTGGCCCACGCCCGACGGCGGTCATATCGATCAGATCACCGGTGTCCTGGAACAACTCCGCTCCGACCCGGACTCGCGCCGGATCATCGTCTCGGCCTGGAACGTGGCCGACTTGGATGCCATGGCGCTGGCGCCGTGCCACGCGTTCTTCCAGTTCTATGTGGCCGACGGGAAGTTGTCGTGCCAGTTGTACCAGCGCAGCGCCGACCTGTTCCTGGGCGTGCCGTTCAACATCGCCTCCTACGCCCTGCTCACCCAGATGGTGGCCCAACAGGTGGATCTGGAGTTGGGCGAGTTCATCTGGACCGGTGGCGACTGCCACATCTATGCCAACCACACCGAGCAGGTACGCGAACAGTTGACGCGCGAGCCGTTCGAGTTCCCGCAGTTGGAGCTGCGCAAGGCCGACGACCTCTTCTCCTACCGCTTCGAGGACGTCGAGGTGACCGGCTACCAGCATCACCCCGGCATCAAGGCGCCGATCGCGGTCTGAGTCGACCCGCAGGGACGATGCGCTGGGAGGGGACGTTGCCATGCTGGGAATGATCTGGGCGCAGGCCCATGACCGGGTGATCGGGCGCGCCAACGATCTGCCGTGGCACCTGCCGGAGGACATGGCGCACTTCAAGGCAACCACGCACGGACACCCGGTGATCATGGGTCGGCGGCAGTGGGAATCGCTCCCCCTGCGGTTCCGGCCGCTGCCGGGCCGGCGCAATATCGTGCTGACCCGCCAGGAGGACTACCGCGCACCGGGCGCCGAGGTGGTCCGGGACCTTCCCACAGCGGCGGCGCTGGTGCACGAGAGCGAGGCATGGATCTGTGGAGGCGGCCAGGTCTACGCCCAGGGGATGGACCTGGCTGATGTGCTGGTCGTCACCGAGATCGACCTGGAGGTCGACGGCGACGTCTTCGCCCCACCGATCACTCCGCCCTGGCAGGTGGTCGAGACCGGCGCGTGGCGAGAGAGCGAGTCCGGAATCCGGTTCCGGATCCTGCGGTTCGAGCGGGCTGTACCCGGGGAGTAGGGCGGGGCGCACCGGGGGTGCGGCCGAGCCGCACCGCTCGAGATCCTGGCCGAGTGAGGTGGCCCCGGCAAACGGTTAGAGTGCTCCGGGGAGGAATCCTCCGGGGAGGAAGTCAATGGTGAACGAGCGCGAACGGCAACACCGTGTACCGCCGCTGGTGCCCACTGCCCTGGTGGCCCTGCTCCTGGGTCTGGCGATCCTGGTCGCTCCTTCCATCGGAACCTGGGAGATGGATGCGCGCGAGTTCGAGGTCTCCGCACCGGAGCCGGACCAGGAAGGCCCCCCACCCGAGGAGCAGTCCTACGAGGAGTCCGGGGACGAGACGTTCGAGCCCCCCACAGACGCCGAGCCCATCGAGATCAGCCCGATCTGGGGCCAGCTGCTCCTGGGGCTGGTGATCCTCATGGCGGTGGCCGCTGCCGCGATCGCCATCTGGTTGTTCGTGCGCTATCGCAGGTCGCTCACGCCCGACGTGGGGCGCAGCGACCTGCAGGTGGACGCCGAGGTCGCGCCCGAGGACCAGATCCCCATCCTGACCGAGGCGGCCACCAGTGCGCGGGAGGAGGTGCGCCGGGCAACCGACCCCACCGATGCGATCATCCGTGCCTGGTTGGCCCTGGAGGACGCTGCGGCCCAGTCCGGGATGAGCCGCCGGCCCGCGGACACCCCGACCGACCTGACCGTGGCGGTTCTGACCCGCACCGAGGCCGACCCGGAGGCCACTACCGGCCTGCTCAGCCTGTACCACCGAGCCCGGTTCGGCACCGAGCCGATGAGTCCGGCCGAGCAGAACGAGGCAGTCACCCACCTCGAGGCGCTGGCCCGCAGTTGGGACCGGGTACGGCTATGAGCATCGCGACGTCCGAACCGGTCCGGACCCCGACCCAGCAGTCCCGGCGGTGGATGATCATCACCGCATCGATCGCGGTGGCACTGTCCGGCCTGCTGTACTGGATCGGCCTCAGCGGGCGGCACTCCGTCCTGCTCGGCGTGAGCCTGCTCCTGATCTCCGCCGCCATCCCGATCAGCGGGGTCCCCGCCGTCGTGCGCTTCCGTCGGTTGCCCTACCAGAGCCGCGACGGCGCCCGGCGGGAGGTCTCCACCCTGAGTTGGGCGATCTACGGCAACCGCACCACGCTGCGCGAACCCGCCGTGCGTCGCCTGCACTCAGCGGGAGTGCGAGCCTGCCGCCACGCCGGTGTGGATCTCGAGTCCGGACCGGGGCGCGAGCGGGCCCGCCAGGTGCTGGGTGAGGAGGTCGTGGCATTCCTGGACGACCCGCGCGCCACCCCCGTGGACGCCGGCCGGATGCGCCACTACCTGACCGCTTTCGAACGACTCGACCTCAGAAAGGGCCTGGCATGACCACACCCGTTCCCACCCCGCTCCCCGTGCCGGAGGTATCCCGGCTGGGCAATGACGTCCTGGATCAGGTGGCCGGCGTCGTCGTCGGTATGACCCAGCCGCTGCGCACCGCACTGGCGGCGATCCTGGCCGGTGGGCACGTGTTGTTCGAGGACGTACCCGGGCTGGGCAAGACGCTCGCGGCCCGTGCCCTGGCCGGAGCGCTCGGTCTGGACTTCCGGCGGCTGCAGTGCACCCCGGACCTGCTCCCGGCCGATATCACCGGCTCCTACGTGTTCGATCCGGCGGCCACCGAGTTCACCTTCCGTCCCGGGCCGGTGTTCACCGGGCTGTTCCTGGCCGATGAGATCAACCGCACCGCGCCCAAGACCCAGTCGGCACTGCTGGAGGCGATGGCCGAGCGCCAGGTCAGTGTGGAGGGCACCTCGCACAAGCTCCCCGCGCCCTTCCACGTGCTGGCCACGGCCAACCCGGTGGAGTACGAGGGGACCTATCCCCTGCCCGAGGCCCAGTTGGACCGGTTCATGGTCCGACTGTCCGTCGGCTACCCCGATGCGACCCAGGAGGCCGATGTGCTGGCCCGCCGGATCGCCCGGCGCACCGAGTGGGCCGAGGTGGACCAGGTCGTCGACGACACGACGCTGCTGGCCATGCAGGCCGGGGTGGAGGCGGTGGACGTGGACGCCGACATCCTGGACTACTGCGTGCGGCTGGCCGGGGCGACCCGGGAGCTGAGCACTGTGGAGGTCGGGGCCTCCCCGCGCGGCTCCCAGGCGCTGGTGCTGCTGGCCCGGGCCCGGGCGGTCCTGGACGGACGCGAGTTCGTCACCCCGGAGGACGTCAAGGACGTGGCCGTACCGGCGCTGGCGCACCGGTTGGTGCTCACCCCCGCGGCGTGGGCTGCGGGGGCCTCGGCCGACCAGATCGTGGCGCGTCTGCTCGAGGAGGTCCCCACCCCGGCCACAGCGCGCGCCGAGGCCCCGGTCGGCGCTTCGTCGTGAGTTCCGCGCACTCACCGGGTGCGGGGCCGACGACTGCGCAACCCACCTCTGCCGAGCCGGCCCGGTCCCGCTCTGATGGGCCGGGCACCCCGGGCGGCTCGAGCGGGGCGGCCCGCTCGGGTGAGGCAGGCACCCCGGGCGGCTCGAGCGGGGCGGCTGGCTCAGCCGGGCCGGGCGGTGCGGCGACCGTCTGGGTGCCGGGCACCTCGGCGGTGCTGACCGGGGGTCTGGGGATGGTGCTACTCGTGCTGGGCGTCACGACGTCCCGGCCCGACCTCGCCGCGCTCGCCCTGCCGATGGTGCTCGGGACGGCGTGGGCGTGGTTCTCCCAACCCCGCCAGGACGTGCAGGCGCAGTTGCGGCCGGGCCTGTCCCCGGGCGCCGGCACGGCTCCCGGCGCGCCCGGCACCGCCGAACCGGGCACGGTCGGCGCCACCCTGACCCTGCGCACCCCGCCGGGCACCTCGGTGGTCCGGATGCGGGTGGCCACCAATGGCTATCGCACCACCGAGGCGGTGGTCGTGGCCGAGCCGGACCGCTCCATCGGCATGTCCCTGGAGACCGCTCGCACCGGGGTCCTGGAGTGCTTCCGGGTGGACTACATCGCCACCAGCCACGACGAACTGCTCGCCTCGCACTGCCCCCCTGCCGGCCCGGTGCCGATGATGGTGCGCCCGCCGGCGCGTCCGCTGCGGCGCATGCCGCTGCCGTTCCGGCTGCAAGGGCTGGTGGGACCGCACACCTCACGCCGCGTGGGCGAGGGCATGGAACTGCACGACATCCACGAGTTCACCCCCGGGGACCGGCTGCGCCGGATCGACTGGCGCACCACCGTGCGTCGCTCGTTGGACCCGCGCACCCAGAAGCTGGGCGCGCTGTACGTGCGGCGCACGCTGGCCAGCGCCGACGCCACGGTGATGCTGGTGGTGGACTCCCGCGACGACGTCGGCCCGGACGTGGACACGTGGTCCGGCGGCACCCCGGCCAGGATGACGCACGCGACCTCGGTGGACCTGGCGCGGGAGGCCGCGACGTCGGTGGCCCAGTTCTACCTGAAGGGCGGGGACCGGGTGGGGCTGGACGACCTGGGCAGGCGACGACGCCCGGTGGCCCCGGCCGCGGGCGGCAAGCACCTCGAACGGATCACCCAGCGCCTGGCCCGGATCGCACCGGAGGGCAGCCCGCAGCCACGCCAGCGCTCCCCGAGACTGCCCTCCGGTGCGCTGGCGGTGATCTTCTCCACCTTCCTGGACGACGAGGCCAGTGCCGTGGCCACTCTGTGGCGCTCCCAGGGGCACCGGGTGATCGCCGTGGACGTGCTCCCCGCGCTCAACACCGCACGGTTGGATCCCTACGCTGCCACATCGTTCCAACTGATCCGGCTGGAGCGCGGGTTGCGGCTGGCCGAGCTGCGCCGGCAGGGCATCGACGTGGTCCACTGGGTCGGCGACCCGGACGGGCACGGCACCGCCATGAACCCCGAGGAGGCCCTCATGGTCGCCTCGACGGTGCAGCGGGGTGGTCGCTGATGGGGCGGGTGTCGAACTGGGCGCGCCGGGCCGAGGCGAGCCTGCCCGAGCAGCGGCCGCCGGCGATGCGGCTGCACCTGGGGCCGGTCGTGGCGGCCTGGGTGCTGCGCCTCGCCGCCCTGCTGCTGGCGGTGAGCGCGAGCGTGCTGGTCGCGAGCTCGGTCGTGACGATGGTGCTGATGATCCTGTTCTCGCTGACCGTGGCGTTCTGGCCGGGCTACGGGTTGCCGGTGGGGGTGGCCGCGTTCCTCGGCTGGGGGCTGATGGTCGGGGAGCCCACGGTGGCCGAATCGACCGTCGTGGTGTTCTGCGTGCACGGGTTCCTGGTGCTCTCGCGTGTGGTCGGCGGGGTGAGCTGGGACGCGGTGGTGGAGCTGCGGGTGTTGGCGCGGGTGGGATGGCCGTTCCTGGTACTACAGGTCATCGCGCAGACGTTCATGCACCTGGCCCTGGCGCTGCCGCGGGTCGGGGACTCGGTGGTCTGGATCGCCGTCGTGGTCCTGGCGGTGCTGGTAGGTCTCACTGCGGTGATGGTGCGCGCACTGCGCAGCCTGACATGAGCGCGCACACCGGCCCGGGGATCAACTGGGCGGGCAGCCACGTGTTCGGCGCCCGCACCCTGCACCGCCCGACCAGCCTCGACCAGGCCCGGCGGATCATCGCCGCAGCGCCGAGGATCCGCGCCCTGGGCACGCGGCACTCCTTCAACGCCCTGCCCGACTCCCCCGGTGACCTGATCAGCCTGGCCGGGCTGGAGCCGCAGATCGAGATCGACGAGCGAGCAGGGACTGTCACGGTGAGCGCAGCGGTCACCTACGGCGATCTCGCCGAGGCGCTGGACCGGGCCGGTTTCGCGCTGCACGCGATGGCCTCACTGCCACACATCTCGGTAGCCGGGGCGATCGCCACCGGCACCCATGGCTCCGGCGACGGGGTCAGGAGCCTGGCAGCCGCCGTCGTCGGGCTGGAATTCATCGACGCCCAGGGGCAGGTGCACCGGATCGCCCGGGGCGAGCCGGACTTCGAGGGCGCGGTGGTGAGCCTGGGCGCATTGGGGGTGACCACGCGCGTGACGATGCGGATCGAGCCGGCGTACCGGGTGCGCCAGTGGGTCTTCAACGACGTGCCCTGGGACCTGGTGCTGGAGGACTTCGACGCCCTCACCGCGCTGGGCACCTCGGTCAGCCTGTTCCCCTCCTGGCGGGCCGACTCGGTCGATTCGGTCTGGGTGAAGCGCCGTACCGATGGGCCCGACGGCGGCGCCTCCCCCGGCGTGCTGGGCGCCTATGCGGCGCCGGCCGACCAGCACCCGGTTCGCTCGGCCGACGCGCGCGTGTGCACCCCGCAGCAGGGGGTGGCCGGGCCGTGGCACGAGCGGCTGCCGCACTTCCGGATGGGGTTCACCCCCTCCTCCGGCGCGGAGATCCAGGTCGAGTACGCGCTCCCGCGCGACCTGGCGATCCCGGCGCTGGATGCCTTACGTGGGTCGAGCACCCTGCGCGAGCGGGTCGGTCCGCTGCTGCACATCAGTGAGGTGCGCACGATCGCCGCCGATGACTTGTGGCTCTCCCCCGCCTACCGGCGCCGGAGCATCAGTGTGCACTTCACGATGGGCATGGACCCGGAGCCGGTGGCGGCGGTACTGCCGGTGATCGACGAGGTGCTGGCCCCCTTCGAGGCCCGTCCGCACTGGGCCAAGTGGTTCCGCACCGATCCGCTGCGCCTGGCCCGCCGCTACCCGATGCTGGGGCGTTTTCGCGACCTGGCGGCCCGGTGCGATCCCCACGGGTGCTTCCGCAACGAGTTCCTGGACACCTGGGTCTTCGGGGGCACCGGCGCCGGGCGCTAGTCTCGACGGGGTCCCGTACCGGGGCCGCCCGCACGTGTCCGCAGGAGGGTTCCGATGACCGATCAGAACACCAGTCCCAACCCGGCCGTCCCTGGCGACGGTCCTGGCGCGCCCGCCGACGCCGGCTCCGCGGGGACGATGACCCGCGCCCAGCGCTTGGATCGTCTCCCGTTCGGACGGGCCCACGGGCGCCTCCTGGTCGGTTCGGGGATCGGCTGGGCGCTGGATGCGATGGACGTGGCGCTGATCTCGTTCATCATGGCCGCCCTGGGCATCGCCTGGAACCTGACCAGCACCGAACTCTCGGTGGTGGCCTCGATCGGGTTCGTCGGGATGGCGGTGGGCGCCAGCCTGGGCGGGTTGCTCGCGGACCGGATCGGGCGCCGGCAGGTGTTCGCCCTGACGCTGTTGATCTACGGGCTGGCCACCGGGGCGGCGGCGCTGTCCACCGGCCTGGTGATGCTCATCGTGCTGCGCTTCATCATCGGTCTGGGCCTGGGGGCCGAACTTCCGGTGGCCTCCACCTTGGTGAGTGAGTACGCACCCAAGCGGATCCGGGGCCGGATGATCGTGATCCTGGAGGCGTTCTGGGCGGTGGGATGGCTGGCCGCCGCGGTGATCGGCTACTTCGTGGTCAACCCCGGCACCGGGTGGCGTTGGGCGTTCGTGATCGGGATGGTCCCGGCGGCCTACGCCCTGGTGGTGCGCTACGCGCTGCCGGAGTCGGTGCGCTTCCTGGAACAACGTGGCCGGGAGGAGGAGGCGGAGAGGTCGGTGCGCTACTTCGAGGCCTCCACTGCTACCCCGGCGGCCCCCTCCCCACCGGTGGGAGATCCCGCGCCGCCGCCGAACTGGCGGGAGTTGTGGTCCCCGCGCCTGCGCCGGCGCACCATCGCGATCTGGCTGGCCTGGTTCGGGGTGAACTTCTCCTACTACGGGGCGTTCATCTGGCTGCCCACGCTGCTGCTACAGCAGGGGTATGACCTGGTCCAGTCCTTCGAGTACACCCTGATCATCACCCTGGCCCAGCTGCCCGGGTACGCGGTGGCGGCGATCCTGATCGAGAAGTGGGGACGGCGAGCCACGCTGGCCTCGTTCCTGGGTCTGTCGGCGGTCGCCGCGGTGCTCTTCGGCCAAGCGGATACGGTGGCGACCATCATCGCCGCCGGGATGGCGATGTCGGCGTTCAACCTGGGTGCCTGGGGTGCGCTGTATGCGGTGACGCCGGAGATCTACCCGACCCGGTTGCGGGGCACCGGGTCCGGGAGCGCCGCGGCGTTCGGGCGGGTCGCAGCGATCCTTGCGCCGCTGTCCACCCCCGTGTTCATCTCGATCGGTGGTGCCCCGCTGGCGTTCGGGGTGTTCGCCTTCTTCTTCGTGCTGGCCGGGGTAGCGGCCCTGTTCCTGCCGGAGTGGACGGGCAAGGAGCTGCAGGAGCGCTAAGGCGCCGGACCGTCCCGGACCTCTCCTGCGGCGCGGGTCATAGGCTTTCCTCATGGCAGCAGCGCAGACGGGGTCCGTACCGGAAGGCGACACCTACGGCCGTCAGGGTTTCGGCTCGATGAGGTTGAGCGAGGACGACGCCGGCACTGCTGACCGGGATCCGGTGGCTGTTCTCAACGCCGCCCTCGATCTCGGTGTCACGATGATCGACACCGCGGACGCCTACCAGAACGAGGAGTTGGTCGGCCGCGCGATCAGGACGCGACGCGATGACGTGGTGCTGGCGAGCAAGTTCGGCCTGGTGCGGCGCGATGATCTGGCAGCAGGCTTCGAGGCCCGGGCCGACCCTGCCTACGTGCGGTCGGCGAGCGAGGCGAGTCTTCAGCGGCTGGGAGTCGAGGCGATCGATCTGTACTACCTGCACCTGCGCAGTGAGACGGTACCGATCGAGGACACCGTCGGAGCGATGGCGGAACTGGTCGATCAGGGCAAGATCCGCGCCATCGGGCTGTCCAACGTCACCGCTGAGGATCTGCGGCGTGCCCACGCGGTACACCCTGTTGCGGCCCTGCAGGAGCAATGGTCGTTGGTCCAGCGCGGTATCGAGGATGAATTGCTGCCCACCGCGGCGGAGTTGGGCGTGGTGGTGGTGGCGCACTCCCCGACCGGCCAGGGCCTCCTGCACGCACAGCCGCAGCGCCGCACCGACGGTCCCGTAACCGCCGGGCTCCGGGCAGCGCTGGGTGAGATCGCCACCGGCCACGACGCCACAATCGGTCAGGTCGCGCTGGCCTGGGTGCACCACCGACAGCAGGAACACGGCGTCCGAGTCGTTCCCTTGCCCGGGACCGCGAGCATGCGCCACCTGCACGCGAACGTCGCCGCAGCCGACCTCCGGCTCTCCGCCACCGACCTGCGCCGGCTCGAGACCGTCACCACGGCCGCGAAGGCATGACCGGCCCCGACGGCGGCCCGGACCGGGACACGGCATTGCCTGGGCTGAGGCCGGACCAGCGGCTCCTGGTGCAGCGGTGGCTGCCCGGCGCGCATGTCGTGGCGGACCTGAGTTGGGGGTTGATCGATTCCACGGTGCTGCGGGTCCGCACCCCGGGCATCGCCGAGGACGTCATCGTCAAGGCATGCGGTCCGGGCAACCACCATTTCTCCCGGGAGTTGGACGCCTACCGGCACTGGGTGGGGCCACTGCGCCACCTGGGTGCGGCGCCGGTGCTGCATCACGTGGACGACGACGCACGCGTCCTCGTGGCCGAGTTCCTGCCCGGGGAACTCGTGCAAGGCAACGACTCCGAGCAGCAACCGCAGACCTACCGGCAGGCCGGCGCACTCCTGGCGGCGTTCCATGGTCAGGATCGGCGCATGGACTCCGACCTGGGGATCGAATTCAACACTGCCCGCAAGCAGCGGGCGCTGCGGTGGCTGGCCGGGGAGCATCGCATCCCGTCGGCCACGGTGAGGCGATTGCGTGCCCTGCTCGCCGACCACCCCACCAAAGCGGTGCGGCTCGTGCCCACCCACGGCGACTACCAACCCCGCAATTGGATGGTGCACGCCGGGAAACTCGCCGTCATCGACTTCGGTCGCGCCGGGTGGCGGCCGGCGCAGACCGACCTGGCCCGGCTCGCCGTGCAGCAGTTCCGTACCCGTGGGGACCTGGAACGCGCTTTCATCGAGGGGTACGGGTCCGACCCACGTGGACCGGACTGGCGCTTCATCCTGCTCACCGAGGCGATCGCAACGGCAGCGTGGGCCTATTCGGTGGGCGACGAGGCGTTTGAGGCGCAGGGGCACCGGATGATCGACGACGCGCTGGCACTGTTTCCAAGGCGCTGATCCTGCGCCCGTGCGGGTGCCCTCCGGGGCAGGAGGGCACCAGCGGGCCAACGATCCCGCGCCAGCAGGGCGTCGGCGAACTGGTCTCGGGTGTACCAGCGGTCCCAGGATCCACGTCCCGCTCGGGGCGTCGTGGACAACCGACCGCATCACCTGCTCGTGCGGGCTGGCGCTCGTCACGGCCGGCGGGGATGCTAGATCAATGACTGAGCACGCGAGAGCAATGCTGACCGACCACTTCGGCAGGATCGACGAACTGGTCGAGGACCTCACCGATGGGCTGAGCCCGGAGACTTCCCGGTGGCGTCCTGCCGCGGACGCCAACACGATCGCCTGGCTGCTCTGGCACCAGAGCCGGGTCCAGGACGATCACGTCAGCGACCTCGCCGGCACCGAGCAGGTGTGGCCGCAGTGGCATGAGCGCCTGGACCTGCCCTTGGACGTCAGCGACACCGGGTTCGGCCACTCTCCGGACGACGTGGCAGCCGTCCGCATCTCCGCTGCGGATCTGCGTGACTACCACGCTCAGGTGCACGCCCGTACGTTGGAGTACGTCGGGAGGCTGGACGGCGACGAACTGGAGCGCGTGGTCAACTCCGACTGGGACCCACCGGTGACCGTCGCGATCCGCCTGGTCAGTGTGATCGGGGACTGCCTGCAGCACCTTGGCCAGGCGGCCTATATCCGCGGGATCGCCCCCGCGGGGTAACACCAGTCTCCAGCCTCCGGGCTAGGGCGAAGGCCTGCTTCCGTCGTGCTCGGGCGGTCTCCTCACCAGCCCGGGTAGCGGTCGGTCCACCTCGTGAGTGGCCCGACGTCACCATGGAGGGTGTTGCCGGCGGTGAACTCGTAGATGAAGTCGTCAGCCAGCGTGAGGATCGTGCTTCGTCCCTCGACCTCGAACGTGAGTTCGGGGGGCAGTGCTGCTTCACCGTGGAACGCACCGAGGATGTTGCCGCACATCGCACCGGTCGAGTCGCTGTCACCGGAGTGGGTTGCCGCGAGTGACAGCGCGTCGAGCACCTCATCGGGACCGGAGTGGGCGAGAGCGGCGTAGAGGTCCATCGCGAGCGCCTTTTCTGCGACCCACTCTCCGCCCAGTGATTCGATGACGTCGGCACTGGCACTCCCCCGGGCGGCCTGGATGGCTTGCTCCAAGGCGTGAACAGTCTCCTCGTGATCATCTTGCCGGCGTAGCAACCGCAACGTGGTGTCGACGGCCTCAGTCAGACTCTGGCCACGAACAATCGCCCCGATCAGGACGGCGAACGCACCTGATGCCACCTTCCCTGTGGGATGGCCGTGGGTGTAACCGGCGGCCTCAGCGGCAGCGGCGAATTCAGTCCCAGCCGGATTCCTCCGGGATGCCGAACGGCGCGACCCCAACTTGGACAGCCATGCGGTCGGATGTCAGTCGCAGGTGGCCTCAGGCGACGCAGTCGAGGGCGTTGGGTAGTTGGCCAGGAGTACGCCTGGTGCTTCGCTGGTGGCCCTGCGGCTCGCCATTGCGGTCGGGGGTGGCTGCGACCATGCTGGGCGAACCATGGATGGGAGCAGTCGGTATGAATCTCAGCAAGCCGATCGGCCCGGAGTTCCGGGCATTCGACTTCACGCACGACCGGCGCACGTATGAGGTCTTTCGAGGTGGTTCGGGGTCAGCGGTTCTCGTGCTCCATGAGATCCCCGGCCTGCATCCAGGCGTCATCGATTTCGCCCGTCGGCTGATCGCCGTTGGGTACACCGTGTACCTCCCGTCCCTGTACGGGCGCCCCGCAGCCCCGGCGAATGGCCGCGAGATCCTGCGATCGATCGTGCAGGTCTGCGTGACGCGGGAGTTCACCAAACTCGCCGACCGTACGAGCCCCGTCGTCGGGTGGCTGCGAGCACTCGCCGCGCGTCGGCCCACCGTGAGTGTGGCGGTCCCGGGGTCGGCGTGGTCGGGATGTGCTTCACCGGAGGTTTCGCGCTGGCAACAGCTCTCGAACCCTCAGTCGTCGCGTCCGTCATGAGCCAGCCGGTCATGCCTGCGCCAATCGGGAAGCGTGGCCGTGCCGCCCTCGGCATGGATGCTCAGGATCTCTCGACCATCACGGAACGAGCCGGCGACGGCCTGCGCGTGCTCGGGCTCCGCTTCACCAACGACCGGGGTTGCCCTGCGGAGCGGTTCGAGACCCTCCGGGCGAGGCTCGGGACATCCTTTGAGGGGATCGAGATCGACTCTTCGCCGGGCAACGCGGCTGGTATCGCGCCGTCGGCGCACGCGGTGCTCACGGTCTCCCTCGTCGACGAGCCGGGGCATCCGACCCGGGTTGCCCTCGACCGGGTAGTGGCGTTTCTGGCCGAGCAACTGCGCCATTGACCGCCGTCGCGGCGTGAGAGCGAATCCCGGCCGGGGCGGGATCCAGCGACCGATCGACGTCGGGTGTCTGCCTGCCGGGACCTCACGTTGCATAGGCCGGGCCTCAGCGCCCGCCACCAGAGGGTTCCTGGACCGGGTTGCTGGACACCAAGTGGACACTCGATCAAGTCTCTAAATGCTTTCAGGCTCGGAATCCGCAGATTCCGAGCCTGAAATTAGTGGCGGGGGGAGGATTTGAACCTCCGACCTCCGGGTTATGAGCCCGGCGAGCTACCGAACTGCTCCACCCCGCGTCGGTAACCCCAGACTACGGCGGCACCGGCCCGGGAAGCAAATCGTGGCCGTGCCTATCAGCGTGACGTCAGCCACGTCGGCGATCGCCTCCCGGGCCAGGGTTCAGCCTGGATCCGCCGGTCGGGGCGGTGTGGGCGGCGGGTCGTGACAGCCGAATGCTCCTGTGACCAGCGAAAATGGACTTGTTGAGAGTTCCAAACCGCTGAGCAACAGGAGCACCGGTAGTGCGAGTTTCCATAACTTCTCCGCTGAGTTCGACGATGACAACTTGATCGCCACCGCGGGTCTGGTCCCGGTGATGCTGCTGGCGGAGTCCGCCGGGCTTTCGGGGCTGGTCGATGAGTACGTCACCGTGGCCGGCAGTGCCGGGGCCAACGCCGATGTGAAGGTGGGCGCGCTGGTGGCTGGGATGGTGGCTGGGGCGGACAGCATCAGCGACATGGATCTGCTGCGCCACGGCGGCATGGACCGGGCGTTCACTGAGCACCGGGCGCCCACGACTCTGGGCACCCATCTGCGCGGCTACAAGTTTGGCCATGTGCGCCAGTTGGACGCGATCGCCTCGCGGTTGCTGGTCGCCCTGGCCGCCCGGGTGCCGGGCCTGCTGCGCGGCGGTGATGAGGTGACCTACCTGGACATCGACGACACCATCCGCCAGACCCACGGGTATGCCAAGCAGGGCACCGGGTACGGCTACAGCGGCATCAAGGGCCTCAACGCGCTGGTCGCAACCCTGTCCACGCCGGCGGCGCCGCCGGTGATCGCCGGGATGCGACTGCGTAAGGGCTCGGTGAAGTCCGACCGGGGCGCGGGGCAGATGATCGCTGAGGCTTTGGCCACCGCACGCCGGGCCGGGACAGGCGGGCTGGTCACCGGGCGGGCTGACAGCGCGTTCTACCTGCACCACGTGGTGGCCGCCATCCGCCGTGGTGGGGCGCGCTTTTCGATCACCGCCCGGATGGACAAGGCCGTGGTCGCCGCCATCTCCCGCATCGGCGAGGAGGACTGGGTGGGCATCAAGTACCCCGAGGCGATCTGGGACCAGGACGAACAGCGGTGGATCTCCGATGCTGAAGTTGCCGAGATCCCCTACACCGCCTTCACCTCCCGCAAGAAGGCCGACCACGTGGCTGCACGGCTGATCGTGCGCCGGGTCAAGCGCCTGAATCCGGCCTCGGCCACCGCCGAGCAGGGCGACCTACTCACCGCCTACCGGCACCATGCGGTGTTTCACCGACTCCCCACTGTCGATGCTGGCCGCCGAGGCCGCCCACCGCGACCATGCGATCATCGAACAGGTCATCGCCGACCTGAAGACCGGGCCGTTGGCCCACTGCCCCTCGGGCGCCTTCAGCGCCAACAGTGCCTGGGCCGTGCTTGCGGCGATCTCGTTCAACCTCACCCGCGCCGCCGGAGTACTGGCCTCCAAGTTCCACGCTCGGGCACGCACCGCCACGATCCGCGCCCAACTCATCAACACCCCAGCCCGGATCGCCAACCGCGCCCGCTCCTGGCTGCTGCACCTACCCAGGAACTGGCCCTGGCAGCACGCCTGGGACGCGCTATTCGACGCCGCAGGCAGCCCGCTACCAGCGCCGGCTTGACCTTCAGCCCCTGCACCGACGAGAAGGAACCGAAAGTGGAAAGGCCGGGCAGACCGGCAACTCACTCACGCCCTTCGGCAGGACCGACCGAAAACCCCTCCTCACTTCACCGCTCAAGACGCTCCAAAAGCAGCTCAGCGGATCCAGGTTCAGCCGTTGAGTTCCTCGTCCGCCTCCAGGGCCCGCTCCAGCGCATCGGCCAACCGCTCCTGGGCCTCGCCGTAGGCGGTCCAGTCACTGTCGACGAGTGCCTCGTTGGAGTCTTCCATCGCCTCCCGGGCATCAGCCAGGGCGCGGTTCAGCCGCGTCTGGGCATCGCCGTCACCGGGGTCGGCCGCCGGCGGGTCGGCGGTCTCGGTCTCGGTGGGCTCATCGTCCGGGTCCGTTGCGTCCGGGTCGACCGGCTCACCGTCGGGATCGATGTCCTCGGCGTCCAGGTCGACCTCGTCATCGGGCACCGGCACCACGTCGGCGTCACCCGCTGCCGCACCGGCGTCGCCCTCGAAGACCTGGTCCAGCGCCTCATCGAGCGTGTGCGCGAACCCGACCGAGTCCCCGAAGGCCACCAGCACCCGCCGCAGCAACGGGAACTGGGTGCCGCTCTCGGACTGCACGTAGACCGGCTGCACATACAGCAGCCCGCCGCCGACCGGCAGCGTGAGCAGGTTGCCGGACAGCACCTGGGAGCCACCGGAACTGAGGATGTTCAGTTCCGTGGCCGCGGTGGTGTCGGTGTTGAAGTCGTTCTGCACCTGCCCGGGTCCGGGGACGGTCAGGTCACGAGGCAACTCCAGCAGACGGATCGTGCCGTAGTCCTCATGGACCTCACCGTCCTGGTCCCCCGTCTCGGAGTTCACCGCCATGAAACCGGTCAGCACGTTGCGCTGATCATCGTTCAGGATGAACGAGGTGGTCAGGGAGAAGGTCGCCTCCTCCTGCTCGGGCATCCGCAGGCTCAGGTAGAACGGTGGCTGGTTGAACTGCGGCTCAGCCGGGTCCGGTGGGGTGCGCCAGAAGTCACCACCGGAGAAGAAGTTCCGGGCATCGGTCACGTGATACCGGTTCAGCAGTTCACGCTGCACCTTGAACAGGTCCTCGGGGTAGCGCAGGTGACTCATCAGGTCCCCACTGATGTCCGACATGGGTTGGATCATGTCCGGGAAGATCTCCATCCAGGTCTGCAGGATGGGATCCTCCATGTCCCACGCGTACAACGTGACCGACCCGTCGTAGGCGCTGACCACCGCTTTGACGGAGTTGCGGATGTAGTTGACCAACTCGGGCAACTGGGCCTGGATCGCCTGGCCGTCCGGACCGGTCAACGCGTCGATGGTGGCGTCCTCGAGTTGCTGTCGTTCGGAGTAGGGGTAGTCGTCCGAGGTGGTGTAGGCGTCGACGACCCAGACCACCTCCTTCATGCCGTCCCCGTCGGTGTCAGCCACAGCCGGGTAGGTCCGACCGTCCAGGGTGAGGAACGGTGCCACCCGGGCCACCCGTTCGCGGGGGTCGCGGTGGTAGAGGATCTGGGACTCGGAGTTCACCCGGTCGGAGAAGATGATCTGTTCGCTGCCGAACCGGGCGGCGTAGAGCAACTGGCGCCACACGTTCCCGATACCCGGGCCACCGTCACCTTCGTAGGTGTTGTTGACCTGACCGCCCTCGGCGTCGTCGTCGGGGTAGTCCAACTCCCACGGGTCTGCGCCCTCGGGCGCCCCGACGATGGAGTAGTCCGGGGAGTTCTCCGAGAAGTAGATCCGCGGTTCGTAGTCGCCCAACGCCCCAATGCTGGGGATACCGCCCTCGAAGAACTGCGGCCGCCCGTCGTTGGTGGTGGTGTTGCCGTAGGCGGCCACCACGCCGAACCCGTGGGTGAAGACGGTGTGGTCGTTGGTCCAGTTCCGCTGCGCCACGGCATCCAGGTTGATGTCGCGGACGGCGATCACGGTGTCGTTGAGTTCACCGTCGATCTGGTACCGGTCCACATTCAGGGTCTCCGGGAAGGTGTAGTAGTGCCGGTTCTGCTGGTCCTGCCGGAATGTGGGCGAGACGATATTGGGGTCCAGCAACCGGATCTGGGCGGTCGACTCCTCATCGTCGGCCAGAGCACCGGCCACCCCCTCCAGTTCGGCCTCGTACACCTCGGTCTCAACGTCCTCCAGGCCGTACGCGGCCAGGGTGGCGTCGATATTGCGCTGGATGAACTCGGCCTCGTTGTCCTGCTCGTTCGGGCTCACCACCACGGCCTGGGTGATCGCCGGGATCGCCATCCCGGCCACCAGTCCGGTCACCACGGCCAGACCGAGCCCGACCACCGGCAGCCGCCACCGGCCCCGGGCGCCGAAGGCGAAGATGAGCACCGCCACGAAGACGCAGGCGAAGGCCAGGATCCACCGGGCCGGAAGCACAGCGTTGACCTCGGTGTAGGTGGCGCCGTCGAACCGTTCCCCGGGTGAGTTCAGCAGTGTGTACCGGTCCAGCCAGTAGTTCACGCCGACCAGCAGCACCACCAGACCACCCAGGATGCTCAACTGGATCCGTGCGGGCTTCTCCGCCCGCCGCTGCCCGGTCACCTGGATGCCGCCGTAGAGGTAGTGCACGAAGGCGGCCGCGGCCAGCCCGAAGATCGTGGTCCACAGCAGGAAGGAGATCACGAACCGCAGGAACGGCAAGATGAAGACGTAGAAGCCGACGTCCAGCCCGAACTGCGGGTCCACCTGCCCGAACGGCTGGCCGTTGAAAGCCTCCAGCATGGGTTGCCACTGCGTGGCCGCCGCCGAACCTGCGAAGAAGCCCACCACGATCGGGGCCGCGATGAAGGCCAGTCTGCGCAGCGGCTCGAACGCCTCCCGGTACCGGTCCAGGTCGCGCTGCTGGGGAGTGGTCGGGACATACATGGGCCGGTTCTTGTACGCCAGGCGCAGGTTGAACCAGACGACGCCGCCCATCAACAGCAGACCGACGACGAACAGCCCACCCCGGGTGGACCACTGGGTGAGCAACACGTTGGAGTAGCCCACCTGGTCGAACCAGAGCCACTCGGTCCAGAACCGGGACATCACCAGGAAAGCGATGACCACCCCGGCCAGCACACCGATCGTGGGTAGCAGCGGACCGCGGCGCCCGCGCGCGCGCCGGTCGCGGAGAGGAGGCAGCGGGACGGGAGGAAGCAAAGGACACTAGAGCTCAACCTCGAGAACGATCAGAGCGGGCAGATGGATCCAGAGGCACGGCACCCCTGGGCCCTCCCAGTTTCCCATACATTCGGTGTGCTGGAACGATGTCTATGTGAACGACGAATCCCGCTCCCACGCACTGGCCGCCGCCGTCATTGAACTGGAACGCCATGCCGCTGCCGGCGGCTGGGACGCACCGGTGGGCATCTACGCCCTGGTCCGCACCGCTGACGCCCTCGCGGAGAATCCCGCCGTTGCCACCCAACTCGGCGCCGAGGTGGTCGCAGCCGCCGAAGCGGACCCCGAGCACCTGACCTCGATCGAGCAGGACGGGCTCCCGGAGTCTGCGAACCTGGAGGAGCTGCTGGCCCAGTTGGCGTGGCCGGAGACGGTGCATGGGGCCGCGATCGTGGTGGAGCGGATCGTGGTACCGCCCGAGGCGGAGCAGGGCATGCCCAGCGACGACCCCGAGGAAGCGGTCGCCTACCTGATGGGCCACCCGGACCGTCAGGACGTGCGGGTGGCGGCCGGGGTGCTGCGCTCGGGCGAGTCCTGGTGCGTCCTGCGCTCACGCGCCAACGACTCCGACGACGCCGTCGCGGGTGCCCCCGACGCGGTGCCGGGGTTGGTGCACGCCCTGGCCGCCACGTTCAGCTGAGCCGACCCGAGCGCGGCCCTGCCCTGGCGCCGGCTCAGGTCGGCTCGAGGTGCTCCCAGTCGGCGCAGCCGGGCAGATCGTCGGTGTCGCCCGCGGCGATCGACTCCACGGCGCTGCGAGCCTGCTCCAGCGTGTCCACCGCGATCACCTGCAGGCCGGTGGGGATGTGACCCACCACCTCGGAGCAGTTGAGCGCGGGGGTCAGGAAGTAGTCGGCGCCGTCGTCCACGGCCCCGATCATCTTCAGACCCACGCCGCCGATCGGGCCGACCCGCCCGTCCAGGCTGATCGTGCCGGTGCCGGCGATGGAGTGCCCGCCGGTCAGGTCCTCTGGGGTGAGCACGTCGATGATGCCCAGGGCGAACATCAGGCCGGCGCTGGGTCCGCCGACGTTGTCGATCGCGATGCTCACCTCGACTGGCATGTCGAAATCGGCATTCAGGAAGATGCCCAGCTGGCTGCGGCCCCGACCGTCGTCGGTGGTGATGATCGGTAGCGTGACCTCCTGCCCATCGCGTTCCACCAGCAGTCGCATCTCCTCCCCCGGCGGGGTGGCCAGCAACGGCACGGACAGATCGGCGTAGGTCTCCACCTGCGCCACCTGCTCCCCGGGGGCCTGGATGCCCAGGATCAGGTCGCCCTCGGCCACCACACCCTCGGCGCCGGTCCCCGGGGCAGCATCGACGACCTCCAGGACCGCGGGCACCTCGAAGCCCACATCCGTCAGTGCCGCTACGGTGGCATGCTCCTGGGAGGTGATCATCTGCTGGGCCGCCAGTTGGTCCCGTTGCTCCTGCGTCAGGTCGGGATCGATCGCGGCCTCCAACGGCTGCACCATCTGGTTCGAACTCCAGTACCCCACGATCACGTTCGCTGCCCGCACCGGGTAGCCCGGCCCCCCGGAGGTGACCACCGTGGTGAGGCGCAACTCCCCCGCGGCCGGGTGCGCCCGGCCGCCCTCGATACTGATCAGGGTCGGCTCGCCGTCGCCCACCTCATCGGAGTCACCCTGGTCCGCCGGCCGATGCCCGGCCAGGGTGTTGAACGTGGGACCTGCCCCCTGCACCGCGTAGGGCAGCGGCAGCACCAGCATCGTCCCGAGCAGCCCGAAGGTGGCCACGCCGGAGATCAGCATGGTGACGAACCGCGGGGTGAAACTGACCCATCTCAGGCGTCGGCGGCGCCGGCGGGGCTCGTGCTCGGCGCGGAAACTCAGGTCCGTCATGCCCACTATCTTCCCTCGAGTCTGGATCGCACCGCGCCACCGACTGCGCCCAGAGCGAAAGGGTGGCCCGGTGATTCGGTGATCGGGCGTACCTGTGATTACCGTTGACCATGAGCGAACAGCCCTCAGGCGCAGAGCAGTGGCGACGCATGCTGGAGTCCATGCTCGGACCGGACGCCGCCGCGGAGGCGATGCGCGCCCTGGAGTCCAGCGGGATGGACCTGTCCCGGCTGGAGTCGATGCCGGGCATGCCCTCGGACCCGAGCCAGTTCGCCGCCGCCATGGCGCAGATGCGCCAGGTCCTGTCCGCCGACGACGACGGCGGTAGTTCGGACTGGAAGGTCGCCCACGACGTGGCCCGCCAGGTCGCCCACCTGGGCGGGGATCCGGCGGTCTCGGCGGCGCAGGCCGTAAGTGCCCGCCGGGCGCTGCAGGCGGCGGACCTGTGGCTGGACGTGGCCACCGACCTACCGCCCTCCGGTGGGCCGCAACAGGCGGTCTCCAGGGCCGAGTGGGTCGAGCGCACCCTGCCGGTGTGGCGTCAGGTGGCAGACCCCGTGGGTGTCTCGGTGGCTCAGGCGCTGGCCACCACCATGGGCACCGATGGCCCCGGTCTGCCCGAGGGTCTGGATCCGGCGGCCGCCGGACTGCTCGGTGGTGTGGACATGGGCGCGATGGTCCGCAAACTCGGCCGGCTCTCCTTCGCGATGCAGGTGGGCCAGGGGGCGGGCACCCTGGCGCGCGAGGTCTTCGGTGCCACGGACACCGGGTTGCCGCTGTTGACCGACCCGGCGGTGCTGCTGGTGCCGGCGAACCTGGACGCCTTCGCCGAGGACCTGGACGTGCCCACCGATGAGGTGTGGCACTTCCTGGCTGTGCGCGAGGCCGCACATGCCCGTCTGTTCACCCACGTGCCGTGGTTGCGCTCGCAACTGCTCAACGCGGTGGAGCAGTACGCGCGCGGGATCGAGATCGACCTGCGCCAACTCGAGGACGCCGTGCGCGACATCGACCCCACCGACATGGAGCAGTTACGCTCGGCCCTGGCCGGCGGGATCTTCTCCCCCGAGCGCACCGAGAGTCAGGAGCGGGCGCTGAGCCGGCTGGAGACCATCCTGGCCCTGATCGAGGGCTGGGTGGAGGAGGTCACGGCCGCCGCGGTGGCCCCGCACCTGCCGCACGCGGTCCCGCTGCGGGAGATGCTGCGTCGTCGGCGGGCGGCCGGTGGACCGGCCGAGGACACCTTCCGCACCCTGGTGGGGTTGGAGTTGCGGCCGCGCCGCGCTCGGGACGCGGCGCTGCTGTGGGCGGCGGTGACACGGGAACTGGGCGCCGCCGAGCGCGATGAGTTGTGGTCCCATCCCGACGTGTTCCCCACTGCCGAGGACCTGGACGATCCGGGTACCTACCTGAGCCGGCGCGAGAGTTCCCGGGCTGAGGGAGCCGACGTCGACGAGGCCCTGGCCATGATGCTGGAAGGCAACCTGGGCTACTCCGAGGGTGCGCGTGAGCACGATGCCGCCCGCGCTGCCGGCTCTGCCGCTGCCGAGAGCGCCGGGAGCCCGGAGCAGGCCGAACCGGAGGACGATGAGAACCCCGAGCGCGGCTGAACAGCCCCGACCCTGAGGGTTCCATCCACAGGGTTCATCCACAGATCGACCGGTGGCCCGGCAATAGATGGGTGGGTGTGCGAACCTCGGCGAACGAGTCGTTCGAGAGGTGGCCATGATGTGGATCAGACCGGGTTTCGAGGTGTATTGGCGCGCTCCCGGCTCCAGCCAGATCGGGTTGGATCCGCGCTGCGCGCTCTTGCTGGACGGGCTGTCCGGCGGTGAGCAGCGTCTCCTGGAGCGCCTCCCCGAGTGCGCCGGCCCCGAGGAGCTGCGGGCTCATGCTCGGGACCTGGGCGTGCCCGCACGACAGGTGAAGTCCCTGCTCGATCGGTTGCGGACGGCCGGGTACGTGCTCGAGGGCCCGGCCCCGGATCTCCACCCGAGCCTGGTCACCGGTCCGGACCAGGGCTACTGGCACCGGGCGGCGATGGCTGGTCACACCCGGCCGTCCGACCGCTCCGATGCGGTGGTGGCCGTGCACGTGCACGGGCTGGACCCGCTCGGGCTGCGGCTGGCCTGCGTGCTCACGCACGCCGGTGTGGGCGCGGTCCTCCTGCATGACGAACGACGGGTGCGTCACAACGACGTCGGCGGCGGGCTCTACCGGGCCGGCGACGTCGGCCGGATGCGCCAGGACAGCGCCACCGCCGTGCTGCGCGGCATCGACCCGAAGGTCCGGACCCGCCGCGGGCCGGGCACCGACGCCGATGTGGTGGTGCTGGTCCGCGCCGGAGTGGCCGATCCGGTCGACTATCGCGACCTGATGCGTCAGGATGTCTGCCACCTGCCGGTCCTGGCGCGGGAACTGGATGTGGTGATCGGCCCGCTGGTGCGCCCCGGCGAGGGCGTCTGCCTGCGGTGCCTGGATCTGCACCGTTGCGATCGGGATCCGCGCTGGCCGGCGGTGGCCACCCAAGCCACCACCCGTGCCGCACCGGCCGCGGAGACGTCGTTGGCCTGGCTGGGTGCCGCACTGGCCGCCCATCAACTGCTGGCGCTGGTGGACGGCCGCGACACCCTGACCGACACCTCCCTGGAGGTGTCGGCCTGGGACCCGGTACCGGTGCAGCGCCGGTGGCGAGTGCACCCGCAGTGCGGGTGTTCGGCAAGCGCGCTGCTCCCAGCCGTTGCCGGCTGAGGGTCCCGGCTACCTCACGCCGCGGGCGTGGACCGGTGCCGGGCGGCGGCGGGCCGGTCGGTCTTGCGAGGACGGCCACGGCCGCGCTTGCGGGCCACGATGACGCCGTCGACGAAGACCTCTCCGCCCCAGACGCCCCACGGCTCCCGGCGGGACACCGCCCCCGCCAGGCACTCGGCCTTGATCGGGCAGGTCTGGCACATGGCCTTGGCCTTCTCGACCTGCGCCGTGCCCTCGGCGAACCACAGGTCCGCGGTCTCCAGGTCCTGGCAGGGCAGGGTCAGGTCAGCCTCGGTGGGCAACGGCAGGCTGTCGAGGGGCCAGGTGGTGGACGATCCCGACCGGTGGTCGAGAATCGATGTGTACTGCACGAGATGCTCCTGAGCGATTGTGATGGTCAGCCGGGTCGGCAACCGCACTTGTCACGACTGACAAAGGGCCGCGAACCCATCGGGGCTTCGCGGCGAGAGAGCGCTCTGCTCGGAGAGTTACCCGATGGCCGCGAGGCCGGTGAAGTTGGGGTCGGTATCCGTGGTGCCGGGAGTGGCGAGGCCGGAGCCGGCGTAGCCGGACGTGGCACCCGGGGCAAGATCGGCACGGAGACGCACGAACGCGCTTACCGGTGCAACGTGCACGGTCCGGGAGATGCCGGTCGCCGTAGTCATGGTCTTCATCTGGGTGCTCACCTCCTCGGTGCTCAGGAACCGGGTGTGCTGGCTAGGCGCGGTTCGGCGAATCAGGAACGTGTTACAGAGTAGAGGTGCCCGGGATGCCTGCCCAGTCTTTTTCCGAACTTCCTGACAGTTGTCATCTCCGCCTACTGCCGGCTGTCAGGACCGGGCAGGTCGATCACCACGGACCAGGGCCAGGATGGTGGCCCCGTAGGCCTCGATCTTGGTGGGGCCGATCCCGCGCAGAATGGCCAGTTGCCGCAGATCCTTGGGGCATGCGGCGGCGATCGCCACCAGGGCCGCGTCGTGCAGGATGGTGAAGGCGGGTTTGTCGGTCTCGGTGGCGACCTCGGCCCGCCACGTGCGCAGGCGTTCGAAGACCTCCGGATCCGCCTCGGCCGCCGAAACCTGCTCGGCGACCTGACGCCGTCGTCCCGCCCTGGATAGGGTGTGCTTGCCGCGGGCGCGCTGCGCCGGTTCGGCCGCCGGCCAGATGCCGTCCAGGAACCGGGAGGCCTTGCGGCTCGACCCACCCCCGGCGTTGCGGGCCAGGGCATAGGACAACTGCAGGTGCTCCCGGGCACGGGTGATGCCCACGTAGAGCAGACGGCGTTCCTCGTTGATCGCCTCGATGCCCTCGGCCAGTGAGATCGGCATCAGCCCCTCGACATGCCGACCAGGAACACCGCGTCCCACTCCAGGCCCTTCGCGGCGTGCAGGGAGGCCAGGGTGACCCCCTCCACGGTGGGGGCGTGTTGCGCGCTGGCACGCTCTGCCAGTTCGGCCACATATTCGACCATGTCCGCCTGCCGGGTGCGAGCCAGTTCGTCGGCGAGTGCGACCAGGGAGTTGAGCGACTCCCACTTCTCCCGTACCGCGCCCCGGGCGGCCGGCGGCTCCGGGGTCCAGCCGGCACTGGCCAGCACATCACGCACGGTCTCGGGCATCGTGGCTTCCCCGGGTGCCCGGGCCGCCCCGCGCAGCAGCACGATCGCCTCGCGGACCTCGGTGCGGGAGAAGAACCGTTCCCCGCCCTGGACCAGATACCCGATCCCGGCCTGGCTCAGCGCCTGCTCGTAGGCCGGTGCCTGGGCGTTGGTGCGGTACAGCACCGCGATCTGACTCGCCTTGACGCCGGTGCGGATGAGTTCGGCGGTGCGGGCTGCCACCCCAGCGGCCTCGGCGTCGTCGTCGAGATAGGTCTCGAACCGCACGGCCGGCCCGCTGGGCCGTTGTGCGATGAGTTCCACCGCCGCACTGGAGCGAGCCTTTCCGGCCCGGGCCAGCACGTTGTTGGCCAGGGACACCACCTGCGGGGTGGACCGGTAGTCGCGGGCCAGGGTGATCACCCTGGCCTCGGGGTAACGCCGGGAGAAGTCGGTCAGGTAGGCGGGGGTCGCGCCCGTGAAGGAGTAGATGGTCTGGGAGACATCACCCACCACACACAGTTCGGCGCGATCACCGAGCCAGAGTTCCAGCAGCCGCTGCTGCAGCGGGGAGACGTCCTGGTACTCATCGACCACGAAGTGCCGGTACTGCCGGCGCACGGTGGCGGCGATCTCGGGTTGCTCGGCCAGGATGCCCACGGTCAGCAGTAGCACGTCCTCGAAGTCGATCACCCCGCGTTCGGTCTTGACCTGCTCGTACACGCTGAGCAGCCGGGCGATCGTGGTGGGATCCTGACCGGCGATGTCCTGGCGGCCCTGGGCTGCGGCGACACGGGCGTAGTTCTCCGCCGTGATCATGGTGACCTTGGCCCACTCCACCTCCCCGGCCAGGTCCCGGATCATGAGCCGGTCCACCTCCAGGCCGAGCCGGCCGGCTGCCTCCCCGATCATGGAGGCCTTGTGCTCGGCGATCCTGGGCACCGACCCACCGATCGCCCGGGGCCAGAAGTAGGACAGTTGCCGCAGCGCCGCGGCGTGGAAGGTGCGGGCCTGCACGCCGCCCACGCCCAGGTCACGCAGCCGTGAGCGCATCTCACCCGCCGCCCGGGCGGTGAAGGTCACCGCCAGTACCGCGGTCGGGTTGTAGGTGCTGGTGAGCACGCCGTGTGCGATCCGGTAGGTCACCGCGCGGGTCTTGCCGGTGCCGGCGCCGGCGAGCACGCACACCGGGCCGGTCAGTTGCTCGGCAACGGCGCGCTGGTCGGGGTCGAGGGCGTCGAGCAAGGCCTCGACGTCGGTACGGGTGCTCATCGTCATCGATTGTCCCAGGCGCAACCGACACGGGGATCCGCATCCGCCGACGCAGGTCGGGGCCGGGCTCCGGCGGCGGCCCCTTGCCACACCCACGTGGGTCGGCGACTTCGACCCTCGCGCCGCGCCGACCACGTGCGGCAGACTGCCTCTCATGGCCGTGCCCCGGGCTCTGACCCCGCTGACCAGTGCCGCGACACTGCGCTGCGGGGTCTACCTCGTCATCGGGGGCCTGGTCGCGGCCGCGTACGGTCTCCTGGCTGCCGGGTTCGTGCAGATGTTCCGCGACCCAACGCTGGGACGTCCGGTCATCGTCACGCTCGCCGCGGTCACGGCGGTGATCGTGCTGGTCCCGCCGTTCCTCCATCCCGTACGCGTCCTCCAGGTGAACGCCGCGCGCACCCTGCTCGACACCGACATCGCCGACACCCCCGGCCGGGGGCGAGGCGCGGTGGCGCGCGGGTTCGTGTGGTTCCTGCTACACCTCGCCACCGGAGCCCTCGCAGCGCTGTCGCTGCTCACCGCGATCCCGTTCGCCGTGAGTCTGATCGCCTGGCACCTCGGCTCGAGCGCACTGCAGGGTGCGCTCGGGCCGCTCGCCGACCTCCCCGCGCTACTCGCCGTCGTCCTGGCGGTCGTGTTCCTCCTCGTGCCGCCCTACCTCATCTGGACCCTGCGGGCGCTGCTGCGCACGTCCGCGCCGGTGTTGCTCGGACCATCGGCGCAGGACCGGATTGCCCGCCTGGAGGCCGACAAGCGCGAACTCGCCGCCCGCAACGCCCTGGCCCGCGACCTGCACGACAGCGTCGGCCACGCGTTGACCGTGACGACGTTGCAGGCGGCCGCGGCCGAGCGTGCCCTCGGCCGCGACCCGGAGTTCGTCCGCTCGGCGCTCGGGGCAATCGGCGCGACGGGCCGCGAGGCCGTCGCCGAGCTCGACCGGGTCCTCGGCGTGCTGAGAACGGGTGCACCGCCGCCTGCCGATGAGGCCGCCGCTCACGACCGCGGGCTTTCCCAGGTCCCCGCTCTCGCCGAGGAGGCACGCGCGACCGGGGCGCGCGTCGCGCTCGTCCTTCCGCCGGATGCCGACGGTGCGGTCTCTCGCACCGTCTCGCGCGAGGCCTACGCGATCGTGCGCGAGGCGCTCACCAACGCGCTGCGCCACGGCGACGGAACCATCGAGGTGCACGTCGAACTCGCCGAGCGCCACCTCATCCTCACCATCCGCAACGGGCTGCGCGACCTCACCCGGGGATCGGGCCGGGGCCTGATGGGCATGCAGGAGCGCGCCGAAGCCCTGGGTGGCGTGCTGACTTCGGGCCGCCGGGACCGCGAGTGGCACGTCGACGCGGCGCTCCCCCGGGAGGTGCCATGACCGTGCGAGTGCTGCTCGTCGACGACGAGGCCCTCGTCCGCAGCGGACTGCGGGTGATCATCGACGGCGAACCGGACCTTGAGGTGGTCGGCGAGGTCGCCGACGGCGCCGACGTGCCTGCCGCCGTCGCCGGGTCGGGCCCCGATGTCGTCCTCATGGACGTGCGGATGCCTGGGCTCGACGGGATCTCGGCCACCCGTGCGCTGCGGGCGCACGGCGACCGGACGAGCGCCCGCCAGCCCCGTGTCCTGGTGGTCACCACCTTCGAGAACGACGACTACGTGCTTGAGGCCCTGCGAGCCGGCGCCGCAGGCTTCATCCTCAAACGGGCGCACCCCGACCAGGTCCTGGAGGCGATCCGGGTCGTCGCCCGAGGCGACGCACTGCTGTTCCCCGACGCCTTGCGCCGCCTCGTCGCCACCACGTCCCCGGCCACGGGTGGCGACCGGTTGGCGCGGGCCGGGCTCACCGCACGGGAGTCCGACGTGCTCCGGCTGATGGCGGCGGGCCGGTCCAACGCCGAGATCGGCGCCGAACTGTTCCTCGGGGTGGAGACGGTCAAAACGCACGTCGGCAACCTGCTCGCCAAGCTCGGGGTACGCGACCGCACCCAGGCGGTGGTCCTCGCCTACGAGTCCGGGTTCGTCCGACCGGGCGGCTGAACGATCCCTCCTGCGAGGGAAGCGGTCCGGCCACGTCCACTCCGACGGGGGATCCGTACGAGCAGTCGTCGCAGCGATCGTTGGCGCATGCGCACCATCACTGCCACCGCCCTGTACTGGCTTCTGCTCGCCCTCGGCGCCCTGGTCGCCGTCGTCACCGGCGCCGAACTCGCCATCGGAGACCACCACCCCGTACCCGAGTACGCCCTCGCCGGGCTGCTGCCCCGGTCGGTGCTGCTCGTCGTCGTCGCCGTCCTGGCCCTGGTGCTCGCCGCGACCACCGCGACGACGGCAGCCGCGGCGCGGTCCGCCGCGCCACGGGCCGCCGCCGTGCCGGCCGCGCTGATGGCAGGAGCCGTCTCGACGGCGCTCCTGGTCGTACTCACGATGAGCGCCGACCTCCTCGCCCTGGCCGGCTACCTCCCGTTCGCCCTGGTCATGGCCGTGTTCGACGAGGGCTGGCGGGTGGACCTGCTGAACGTGCTCAACCACAGCCTGTTACTCCAGTTGATGATCCTGGTCGGGGTGTTCCTGTGGGGCGCTGCCGCGAGGCAGTACCTGCGCAGCCGGCCCCGTGCCCTCCCGGGCTGGGCGCGTCCCGAAGTCGCTGCCAGGTGGGGGCGGGCGGCTACCGTCGTCGCGGTCATCCCGCCGCTCGTCTACGCGGCCACGCGCGTCGCCTGGATCGCCTACCCGCTCGGCTTCGACCGTGCGCAGTGGGAGGCGGCGCGGGCCACCGGCGACCTGTGGTCCGGTGTCTGGCTCGGCGTGTTCGCCGCGCTCGGTGCGGTGCTCACGCTGGGCCTGGTGCAGCGCTGGGGTGAGGTTGTCCCCCGTTGGGTGCCGGGTCTGGCCGGGCGGCCGGTTCCGGTGGCCCTGGCCGTCGTGCCCGCGAGCCTCGTCGCGCTGATCATCCTGCCGGCCGGCATCTCGATGATCCGCAGGTTCGGCGGCGGGGCCCCGATCGACTTCATCGCCGGCTGGGCGGCCTACGGCCCCATGGTCCTGTGGCCGTTGTGGGGGGTGGCGCTCGGGGTAGCCACCCTCGGCTATGCGCTGCGCCGCCGCGGCAAGGATACCGCTGAGGTGCCCGCCAGGGGCGGTGTCTGACTACGCCTGGGGCGGTGCCGGCAGGTCCATCGCTGCCAGGCGGACGGGATCGACCAGCGCCACGACGTCCACGATCCGCCCGTCGGCCACGGTGCAGGACATCACGCTGAGCGGCTTGCCGCTGCGTCCCCAGAAGAGGACGCCCGGCTCCCCGTTGACCAGGACCCGGCGCGGGACGACCGCTGCGCGCCGGCCACGCCCGGCCGCAGCCATGACCTCGGTGGCGCCGAGATGCACGATCGTGCCCCGCGGCGTGTACGAGCGCCAGGTCACGTCGGGGTCGAGCACCTTCAGAAGCCCCTCGAAGTCCCCCTCTCGCGCCGCGGCGACGAAGGCGTCGACCACCTCCCGCTGCTCCTGGCGCTTCGTTGTGGTCCGAGGTGCGCCCCGGACCTTCCGGCGCGCACGGCTGGCGAGCATCTTGGCCGCGTCGGTGGACTTGCCGAGGATCTCGCCGATCTCGGCGAACGAGACGTCGAAGACGTCGTGCAGCACGAAGGCCAGACGTTCCTCGGGCCGCAGAGTCTCCAGAACCACGAGCAGCGCCAAGCCGACCGAGTCCGCCAGGACCGCACTGTCCTCGGGTGTGTCGTCGTCATCCTCGGTGACGACGAAATCCGGGAGTCGGGCGTCGTAGGACGCCTCCGGCCTGGCCCGGCGCGAGCGCAACACGTCCAGACAGACCCGGCCCACCACCGTGGTCAACCACCCGGCGAGGTTCTCGATGGCGTCGGCCTCCTGGCGCGCCAGGCGCAGCCAGGCCTCCTGCACGGCGTCCTCGGCGTCTGCCCGGGAACCGAGCATCCGGTGGGCCATCGCGATGAGGCGCTCGCGCTCGCGCTCGAACGCCTCGGTCCAGGCAGCGTCTGGGCTCATCGGGGTTACCTTCCGTGGTCGAGATCCGTCATAGGTATGACGAGCCCGCAGGGGCTGAGGTAACACGAGGGAGGATATATGGACACCGCTCCATCCCGGTTGGAACCGGAAGCCGCGGCCGGCGCGCACCAGCGCCGCCTGATCCGGACGGCGCATCAGGGCCGCCAGGGTCTCGCCGCAGGCAGGCAGAGCACCGGGCCCGCCGGCCGGCTGAGCGTCCGTGAGCTCGAGGTCCTTCGCCTCGTGGCCGAGGGCCGTGCGAACCGGGAGATCGCCGGCGACCTCTTCCTCTCAACCCACACCATCAAGAGGCACGTCGCTCACATCCTCGACAAGCTTAACGCCGGCAACCGCACCGAAGCGGTCGCCCGCGGCCGTGACCTCGGACTACTCGACTGACCCGCACCCGGGACTGCCGGGATTCCGTCCTGACTGAACTGGTACCCCGATGGCTCTATCGGGCGATGCCGCACCCTACGCCGCCGCCGGAAGATCGGTTGCAGGTCGGACCCGGCGGGGGCTGGTAACACCAAGGAGAGAACATGCACATCACCCTGTGGATCATCGCCGGATTGCTGTCGGCCGCCTACCTGATCGGAGGTGCCAGCCAGTTGCTGATGTCGAAGGAGAAGTACCGCTCCTACGCGGAGAGCCAGCACTGGGTCGATGACTTCACCCCTGGACACATCAAGGCCATCGGCGTTATCAAGATCGTGGGCGCTGTGGGCCTGGTCCTGCCGGCCGCGGTGAACGTCGCACCGGTGCTGGTCCCGGTGGCCGCGTGCGGACTGATGCTGGTGATGGCCGGCGCCGCCACGACCCGGTTCCGCCGCAGCGAATGGAAGTTCCTGATCGGCGACCTCGTGTTCTTGTCCCTCTTCGCCCTCGTGGCGTGGGGGCGCTTCAGCCTCGAGCCCTTCGGCTCGTGAGCCGTGCGAGGCGATCGCTCTCCGATCCGACGCCATCACCCGACCGGCCCACGCCGGCATGAGGGTCGTCATCGGCTCCCGCGACCTCTCCCAGCCGGTTCGGCGCCTCCCGTCCTGGCAGAAGTGGTACCCGAATGGCTCTTTCGGGCGATGCCGCGCGGTCGACCGACACCGGAGGATTGCCATCACATCCAGCCCCCTGCGTCTTGTTGCAGACGTGCCGCCGTCCATCCGAACTCGAAAGAAGACCAATGTCTGGTGCCATTGCCACGTCCACGAAGTCCGACCGCCGCTCCAGGAGTCCCGCACTCGTGATTATCGCCTGCATCCTCATTGCCACCGCAGCGAACCTGGGCCTTTATGCCATCGGACGGGCCACCGACGCGGCGCTGCGAATCGATCCCGGTGCTGGTGAGGCCAACCACCTGATCATCCCCGGCGACGTGGCGTGGAAGACAGCCGTACCGCTCGCGCTCGGCGCGCTCGTGCTGGCCCTGCTCGCACGGCGCTCCCGTCGCTGGACGACCATCGCGATCATCGCCGGCGCCGTCGCCGTCCTGATCACCATCCCGTTCGTCCTCACCGGCGCACACGACCTCACCACCGGTCTCCTGCTCGCGGGCATGCACACGATCGGTGGACTCGCGTACATCCTGATCGGAACAACCGTCCGGCCGAACGCGGCGCCGTGAGCAGCACCGGGCCGGACGGGCATGGGCGAGTCGGCCGGCGGTCACGCTGATTCCTCGACCACTTCCGGCCCGCATTGCCCACGTCACCGAGGAGGAAACATGCGAGTGCTCATCGCCGGAGCCAGCGGCGTCATCGGAAGCCAACTCACTCCCATGCTCCAGGAGGAAGGACACGACGTCGTCGGGCTCGCCAGGGCCGCCTTCCCGTCATCGGCGCGCGTGGTCCAGGCGGACGCGCTGGACCTCGACGCCGTCGTCGGCATCGTCAGCGAGACCCGGCCCGACGTCATCGTCAACATGCTCACCGCAATCCCGGGACAGTTGGATCCGAAGCGGTTCGCCGAGCAGTTCGAATTGACCAACCGTCTGCGCATCCAGGGCACGAGCAACCTCATCACCGCCGCAGCGGAGGTCGGCGTCCGCCAGTTCCTGTCCCAGGGCCTGGCCTTCGCCTACGATCCGGGCGGCGAGGGGCCAGCGAGCGAGGACGCCCCGTTGTGGCAGAACCCGCCCACTCCCTTCGCGCCCGCACTGGAGGCGCTGAAACAACTGGAGGCGAACACGCTCGCGGTCGGGGGCACGGTGCTGCGCCTCGGCCACCTCTATGGTCCGGGTACCGGCTTCGCAATCGATGGCTCCGTCGTGCGACAGGTGCGGGACCGCCAGGTGCCTCTCGTCGGGGGTGGGGCCGCGACGTTCTCCTTCACCCACACGCGGGATGCCGCAGCCGCCGTCCTCTCGGTGATCGACACCGGACACCCGGGGGTGTTCAATGTGGTGGACGATGAGCCGGCGCAGATGCGGCACTGGCTCCCCTACCTCGCCCGCGAACTGGACGCGCCGCAGCCCCGGCGGGTACCGACGTTCCTCGCCCGGTGGGCCATCGGACCGTGGGGTGTGGCCTTCATGACCGCGCTCCGCGGAGCGGCCAACGACCGCGCCAGGCGCATCCTCGGGTGGCAGCCAGCGTTCGCCTCGTGGCGTACGGGCTTCACCGCCGAACTACGCAGCACAGCGAGATAGGAGACCCGCAGTTGAGTTTCGAGGCACGCACGATCCAGCAACTCAGCGTCCACGACGTGCCGGAGTGGCTACAGGTTGGCGGCCACCGGGCCTACGTCGGCTACATCGCGGACGAACCAGAGGGGTCAAACCTGGGGCTGGCCTACATCCGCTTCCGGCGAGGGGTGAGATTCGAGTTCCTCTGGGCCTACGACGAGGTTGCCGTGGTGACCATGGGCAGTCTGACCGTGCGAATCGGCGAGGAGGCCCTCACCGCCACCGTCGGGGAGTCGCTCTACATGCCCGCTGGCGTGCGTGGCACCTTCGACGTCGACGAGGACGTGGAGGCGTTCTGCGTCCACTACCCCACCGACGCCCAGGCCGGCCGTGAGTGGCAAGGCGATCAGCGACTCCCGGCCGAAGACGAGATCAGACTGGTGTCGATCGAGTAGGTGTGGGGGCGGTGACCTGCGGTTTCAGCGGTGCGTCGATGTGTCGATGAGACGCGCTGGTTCGGCTGTCACAACTTCCCATCGCGCGGCGTCTGGTGGTCAAAGCCAATGGAACGAAGGAGAGACCATGACGCACAGCATCCATGTCATCGTGGTCGGCGGTGGGTACGCCGGCGTGATGGCAGCCAACCGCCTCACCCAGCGCGACGACGTGGCGGTGACGCTGATCGCTCGCAGTCCGGCGTTCGTCGAACGCCTCCGACTGCATCAGTTCGGCGCTGGTTCCGACGAAACGGTCGTCGACTACCGGGTGGTGCTGGCTCCAAGCGTCCGACTGGTGGTCGACACCGTCACCCATATCGACGCCCCGGGACGCAGCCTCGCGGTGGGTAGCGGCGGGGCAGTCGACTACGACCACCTGGTGTACGCCGTGGGGAGCACCAGTGCTGCCTCGCCCGTACCCGGGGCGGCGGAGCACGCCCACCCGCTGGCGACCCTAGAGGAGGCGAGTCGGCTCCGGGCAGCACTCGACGCGAGGGCCACAACGGCTCCGGTCGTGGTCGTCGGCGGTGGATCGACTGGGATCGAGACCGCGGCAGAGTTGGGCGAAGCCGGTCGTCATGTGACGCTGGTCTGCGGAACAGAACTCGGTCCGTACCTGCATCCGCGGGCTCGCCGATCGGTCAAACACCGCTTGGCGAGACTAGGAGTCGCGGTGCGGGAGGGATCCAACGTGGCTGCCGTCAGCCCGGAGTCCTTAGGGCTCAGCAACGGCAGCCAGATCCCGAGCATGGTCACCGTCTGGACGGCAGGGTTCGGGGTCCCCGACCTCGCCACCGGCAGCGGTCTGAGCACAGACGGATCAGGCCGCCTGCTGACGGATGAGACGCTGACTAGCGTGGACGACGCGCGTATCGTCGCCGCCGGTGACGCGGCGGCACCGTCGGACCTACCGTTCAGGATGAGTGCCCAGACGGCCCTCCCACTCGGTGCACATGCCGCCGACACGGTGCTCAGCCGGATCGCCGGAGTGACGCCCGCTTGCATCGACGTCGGATTCTTCGGCCAGTGCATCAGTCTGGGTCGTCGCGACGCCGTCCTCCAGGTCGCCCACCGGGACGACACCGCCAGAGGCCTTTACCTCGCGGGACGCCTCACGGCGATGATCAAAGAGAAGGCGGTGCAGGGATCTATCAAGTTCCTCACGGAGGAGGCGCGCAGGCCCGGCTCGTTCACCTGGCGCTTCCGCGACCCCAAGCGCCAGGAGGTCCTCCAAACCGCGCGCGAGGCAGTGAGCGCCGGGGAACGTCGAATGAGAAGGGGTGGGCCGTGACCGACCACGCCACGGACGCGGCGACCGAGACATTCATCCGTCACCGGAACCTGCTCTTCACCGTCGCCTACGAGATGCTCGGGTCGGCCGCCGACGCGGAGGACGTCCTCCAGGAGACATGGTTACGGTGGGCTACGGTCGACCTGGGCCAGGTGCGCGACCAGCGCGCCTACCTGGTCCAGGTCGCGACCCGGCAGGCACTTGACCGGCTGCGGACAGTGAAGCGCCGTCGAGAGACCTACGTCGGCCCGTGGCTGCCTGAACCCTTGCTCACCACACCGGACGTGGCAGAGGACGTAGAACTCGCCGAAAGCGTCTCGATGGCGATGCTGCTGGTCCTCGAGGCACTGTCGCCGACGGAACGCGCCGTCTTCGTCCTGCGCGAGGTCTTCGACGTCGGCTATGACGAGATCGCGGTCGCCGTCGACAAGAGCGCGGCGGCCGTCCGGCAGATAGCCCACCGAGCGCGACGACGTGTCGAGGCAGGCCGCCCCCGCCAGGTGGTGTCCCAAAGAGACACCCGCGCGGCCCTGGAGTCCTTCCGACGTGCAGTCGAAACCGGTGACCTCCAGGGTCTGCTGGACTTGCTTGCCCCCGACGTCGTCCTCGTGGGCGATGGGGGTGGGGTGGAGAAGGCGCCGGTCCGCTCGATCCTCGGCGCTGACAACGTGGCACGCATCATCCTCGCCCTCTTCGGGAAGTTCGACGGTGAGTTCGCCGCGCAGGCCATCGTGACCAACGGTAGCCCTGCGCTCCTCGTGCGCCTCGACGGTGCCATCGACGGAGTCCTCACCGCTCGCGTCACCGACGGCCGATTCCATGGCCTGTACTACGTGCGCAACCCTCACAAACTGTCCCGCATCAGGTCCGAGACCCGCCTCACCCTAGGATGAGGCCGATGGCGTACCGGTCGGACCGCCTGTCACGGTCCTCGACGACGCAGCAACCGGAGGGAGGCGAAATGGTCGGCGTCGTGATCCGTGACGCTCGCCCTGAGGATGCCGATCCGTTGTCCCGGTTGCTCAACAGCATCGTCGACGAAGGAGACAAGACCGCTATCGAGCAGCACCTGAGTCCGGAGGCCTTCACCGAGTGGTTCATTGCCGGGGAGCACTGTCTCGGCTGCGTGGTTGCCACCGAGTCGGAGCAGTTCCTGGGATTCCAAGCCGTTGAGGGATACCACGACGACCTGCCTCCTGGGTGGGTCGACGTCGCGACCTTCGTCTCCGAGCCTGCGCGGGGCAAAGGCATCGGAATGCTGCTGATGGACACGACTTTGCGGAACTGCCTCGAACGGCACCTGCAGGTGCTGCGGGCCGTCGTTCGACGTAGCAACGAGGGGGCCGTGGACTACTACCGCCGGCTGGGCTTCAGCGAACTGCCTCCTGCGGACCACTCCCCGCCCTCGCCGAGCATCGTGATGGTTCGTCATACGACGCCGGCCCGAACGTCCGCCGCGCTGACGGATCGTTGAGTTCGTGCGACTGCGCCGGCGCCCGGTGGGGCGTGCCAGAAGGTGCGACCCATGGTGTGTGCTACCCCACCGGGGCACCGCGCGGGTGCGGGGTAGCATCGAATCCAGTTCAGTCACCGGTTTGTCGACGGGAGCACTTCGTGAGCAGCACCACCCCACCCCAAGCAGGCAGCACCACCATGTTCAGCACCACCTGGTGCGGCTACTGCAGGCGACTGAAGTCGCAGATGGACCGGGAGGGGATCCCCTACACCGAGGTCAACATCGAGAACGACGAGGACGCGGCCGCGTTCGTGATGACGGCCAACGAGGGCAACCAGACCGTACCCACGTTGCTGTTCCCGGACGGATCCACGGCCACCAACCCCTCCCTGGCCGAGGTCAAGGAACGGATCGCCTGAGCCCGGCACAACCGGCGCCGGCGCCGGGCGTTAGCGCCGTAGGTCCAATCGCATCAGCACGCGCGGGAAGCCACTCAGCACCGAATCGGTGCCGGCGGCTCTGGTGAACCCGGCGGCCTCGAACGCAGCCCGGGTGCCCGCGTAGGCCATGGACTGGTCGACTTTGGCGCCCTTGTTGTCCAGCGGGTAGGCCTCGATCACCGGGGCATCGTTCGCGCGGGCGAAGTCCACCGCGCCGGCGATCAGGTGGTGGACGATCCCCTGCTTACGGTGACCGGGACGCACCCGCAGGCACCACAGGGACCACACATCCACCGCATCGACCGCATCGAGGTGCGGGATCTTGCGGCTGCGGGCGAAACTCGTGTTCCGGCGCGGAGCCACTGCGGCCCAGCCCACCACGTCCGCGCCGTCGTAGGCGAGGACGCCGGGCGGCGGATCCTGGGCGACGAGGTCTCGGACCAGGTCGACGCGGTCCTGGCCCCGTAGCGCCCGCTCTGCGGCGGTGAGTCTGCGATGACTCAGGCACCAGCACACCTCGGCGCCGGGACGTCTGGGGCCCACCATCGTGGCCACGTCCTCGAAACGGGTGGCGGCTCGCACCTCGACAGCCATTGCCCGACTCTATCGCCCAGGGCCCAGCGACAGCCAGGCCGAACCCGAGCGCGCGAACCCGCTCGCACCGGCGCCGAGCGATGCGTGTATCGCCCGGCTCCGAATCCGCAAGGGACGCCCAGAGCCGCCTACGTCGGCAGTGGCCCGCCGTACCACTGGGCGATGAGGTGGTGGGCGATGGAGGTGGCCCGCGGCAGCACCACGTCGCCATCGGTCACGGCCCGGGCGAGTGCGGTTCGGCTTAGGAACATGGCCTCGGTGACCTCCACGCCGTCGGGCGTCACCTCGGTGGTCCGGGCCCGCCCGCTCATACCCACCATCAGCGAGGCCGGGAAGGGCCACGGTTGCGAAGCCTGATAGGTCACCTCACCGACGAGCACACCCGTCTCCTCAGCGACCTCGCGGCGCACGGCGGCTTCCAGGGACTCCCCCGGCTCGACGAACCCGGCCGGTACTGAGAACCGTGTGGGCGGCCACGCGGCACCGTGGGCCAGGAGCAACCGGTCGTCGTCATCGGTGATCGCCATGATCACCGCCGGGTCGGTGCGGGGGAAGTGCTGGGATCCGTCCACGCTGCACCGGCGCACCCACCCGGCCTCGCCCACCGCGGTGGGCCCGCCGCAACGAGGGCAGTACCGGTGGGTGCTGTGCCAGTTCGCCAGCGCCACCGCCTCGGTGGCGAGTCCGGCATCGCGGGCGGGGAGTCGCCAACCCACGTCCCGCAGGTGGGAGCGGCGGGCGCCCGGCGCGCCCTGCGGGTCATCGGTGCGGCGGGAGATCTCCTCGGCCCAGTCGCTCACGCCGGTGGCTTCGGGGTGGACCTGGGCCAGGTAGGCGTGCTCGGTGTCGCGCCCCAGGTAGAGGAGCACATCCTCGGTGCCGACGCCGGTGGTGGGCACCGGGGTTGCACCACCCGGGGCGGCCGGGCCCCCACCGGCCGCGCCGCCGGCACCATCGGGTGCCTCAGGTGCGTCAGCGCCACCGGTGCCGAGCGGGGCGGTGAACATCAGCGCGTCATCGGATCCGGTGAGCACATCACCACCGATGAGGTGCAGGACCCGGGTGGAGGGCAGGTCCAACAGGCGGGCGATCAACCCCTCCCGGACGCGGCCGAGGCCGTCGCGGTCCACTCCGGAGCGAGAGAGGGGCAGGTCGTCTGAGCGCACCCCTCCACGGTAGACGGCCCCGCCGGCTCGCGCCGCCATAGCGGGACACACCGGGCGCCTCACAGGGCCGGCGCCCGCCGGTGGGCATACCGTGGGGAGGGTGTCGACCAGTCCCCGTTCGCCGCTCGCGTTGGCGGCCCTGGCCACCGTAGCCATCCCCGGCCTGGACGTGGTGGCCACCCGGCCCCCGCACCACACCGGGGCCGGCTTCGACGTCGCCTCCCTGATGGACGCCCAGGGCCGGCGCTGGACGGTGCGCGCGCCCCGGAGCACGGTCGCCGGTGCCGCGCTGGAGGGCGAGGTCGACCTCCTGGCCGTGCTGGCCCAGGCAGTGGACAACGAGTTGCTGCCCTTCGAGGTGCCCCGCCCGGCAGGGTTCGCGGCCTGCCGGAGGGGGGCCGTGCGATGGTCTACCGGGAACTGCGCGGCCGCCCGCTGCAGGTACAGGCGGTCTCGGCGGCCCTGGCCCGGCGGCTCGGGCAGACCCTCGCCCGGATCCACGACCTGGACACTGCTGTGGTGGCCGACGCCGGTCTGCCGGTCTACGACGCCGAGTCCTACCGCACCCGGAGGCTGGCCGAACTCGATGAGGCCGCGCGCACCGGGCACGTCCCGACCGATCTGCTGCGCCGGTGGGAGCGCGCGCTGGAGGATGTCCGGTTGTGGAAGTTCATCGCCACACCGGTGCACGGGGACCTCGCCGGGGAGCACATCCTGGTAGACGATGACGAGGTGACGGCGATCCTGGACTGGGCCGACGCCCGGGTAGCCGACCCGGCCGACGACCTGTCCTGGTTGATCGCGGCCGCGGCGCCGGAGACCGGCGATGCGATCCTGGCCGCCTACACCCAGGCACGCGGGGACCGGACCGATGAGTTCCTGGCGGCGCGGACGCTGCTGGCCAGCGAACTGGCACTGCCCCGTTGGCTGATGCACGGGGTGCGCACCCGGGACAACTCCGTCATCGACGACGCCATCGACATGCTCACCGATCTGGACCGTGCGGTCGCCGACGCCGACCCGATCGGTCAGGTGCCGGTGGTCAGCACCGACTGGGTGACCGGACCGGTGCCGCTGCGCACCGACGGCGCCGGTGCCGAGGATGACCTCGACGGCGGCACGGACGGTACGGGCGGCGACCTCGATGACACCCGCGACACCGCGGAGGCCGCGGAGGCCGCGGGTGCCGCGGGTGCCGCTGCAGAAGCCGGTGCCGACGATCCGCGGTTCGCCGCCTATGCGCACGCGGAGGACATGGACTACGGGACCGCCGGGATCGACGAGCCGACGGTTGAAGGTGGCATCCCGGTCAGGAACGACGACGGCGGTCACGACCGCAGCAGGCGCGACGACGGCACCGGGGTCCTCGCAGACGCGCCGGAGACCGCCGACGTCCCCGCGCCGGACCCGATCGAGCCGGACTATGATCGCACCGATCCCGGCCGCGGCGGCGACGACGCCCCCACGGGCCAGTTCCCCTCGCGCTGAGGACCCTGTGCTGCCCTCGGGCTGAGCACGGCCCGGCCGCGCCCATCAGGTGGGGGGCTGGAGCAGATCCTCCAGTTCGGCCTCGGTGAGTTCGGCGGCGTGGACGGTACGGTTCTGGGCGACGTAGTGCAGCGATGCCTGCACGGTCTCGATCGGAACCTGGTGCAGGCGCGCCCACGCGAGGCGGTACAGGCCCAACTGCACCTGGGTGGCGTGGCGCGCGGCGTCATCGTGCGGTGGGGTGCCTGTCTTCCAGTCCACCACGTGCACCCCGTCGGTGGTGGGGAAGACGGCGTCGATGCGGCAGCGCACCGCCACCTCCCGGATCAGGATCTCGATGTCGACCTCTACCGCCACCGGTGTCCGGGTGGACCAGTCGGAGTCCAGGAACGCCTGCCGCAGTGCTGCCAGTTCCTGATCGGGCCCTTCCTCCTCCGCCCCTGGCAGCAACTCCCAGTCCAGCAGTGTGCGCGCCCCGAAGTACTGCTCCACCCAGGCGTGGAACTGGGTGCCGCGCCGGGCGGACCCCCTGGGGCGGCGCGGCACCGGGCGGCGGCGGTGGCGCCAGAACTGCGGCGCGTCCCGGGCCAGTTCCACCATCGCCGAGGCCGACAGGTGCTCGGGCATCGTGACCTGGGCCGGGTCGACGGCGTCCCGCTCGGCGAGCAGCAGTTCGGCATCGGCCCACCATCGGCCGGCCTGGGAGGTGGTGGGCACGGACTGCTCCCGCTGATCGGCGCCGTCCCAGATCTGTTCCCACGCGGTGGCCACCGCGTGGGCGGGTCGGGGCCAGGTCGCGACCTGGTCGGCGTCGGTGCGCGGGTTCTCTGGGTGCGCGCTTGCCGTGGGCCAGTTCGGGCCGGGATCGGCGAGACCGTCCTGGACCAGTGGCTTCAGGAACGGCGAGGGGACCGAGACCCTCTTGCGGGTGCCCCAGAAGCAGGAGGTCAGGATCAGCACGTGTCTGGCCCTGGTCATCGCGACGTAGGCCAGCCGCCTTTCCTCGTCGAGCAGCCGCTCGCCCTCCTCGTGGCAGAACTGCGTGCGCGCCTGCCGTACCTCTTCGATGGTGCCGGCGCCCTGGATCGGTAGGTCCGGCAACCAGTCGTGGTCCCCGCGCAAGCCGTAGGGCAGGGCGCGCACGTTGGTCAGCCACCCGGGGTTCAGGTAGTGACCGTCCTTGTTCGGGGCCAGCGTGGGGAAGTCACCGGTGTTCAGGCCCGCCACCACCACGGTGTCCCACTCCAAGCCCTTGGAGGCGTGCACGGTCATGATCTGGATGGCCGTGGGGTCGGGTTCGGCGACCATGAGGTCCAGTCCCCGTTCCTCCTCCTCCACCGCATCCAGGTAGGACAGGAAGGCGCCCAGGCCGGGTTCCTCCGTGCCCCCGGTGAAGGAGGCCGCCGCGGTGGTGAAGGCGTCGAGGTTGCGCCGGGCGTGTGCGACGGAACCGGGTACGTGCGCGATCACCTCGATGTCCAGGCCCAGGATCTGCTCGGTGGTGGTGACCAGTTCGGCCATGTCCAGGTGGGTGAGCGCCCGGATCCGCCGGATCTGCCCGGACAACCGGCGCAGCCGCTCCCGAGCCTTCCCGCTCAGGGTACGGCCGTGGCGATCGGTCCAGGTGCCCCGGGGCAACCGGTCGACCGCCTCGACCAGACTCGAGCGCTCGTCGGCTTCCAGAACTTGATCGGCCTGCGGCTGCGCCGCCTGCCCGGACTCCTCGGGCCGGCCCCGGGTCTGGGCGGCGGCCCACTCCCACAGCACGGCCAGGTCCGCCGCACCCAACTGCACACTGGGGCCGGTGAGCAGGCGCATCATCGCATCGCCGCGGGAGGGGTCGTGCGCCACAGTGAGGGCCGCACGGATGTCGGCTACCTCCGCAGTGGCCAGCAGCCCACCCAGGCCCACCACCTGGCAGGGCAGCCCGGCGGCCAGCAGCGCCTCCTCGATCAGGGGGAACTGGGAGCGCTTCCGGCACAGCACGGCCGCCGTCGCCGGGGCCTCGGGGTCATCGGACCAGTGCCGGGTGAGGACCCGCGCGATCTGGGCGGCCTCCTCCTCCACCGTCTCGGCGCAGTGGGCCAGCACGGTGCCGCGACCCGCTGCCGGGGAGGGGCGCAACGGCGGCACCATGGTGGCCGCGACACCGCTGCGCAGTGGTTCGGCGATCCGGTTGGCCACCGACAGGATCGCGGTGTCGTTGCGCCATGCGGTGCTCAACGGGGTGACCGCGGCCGGTTGCCCGTCGGCGACCCGGAAGTGCTCGGGAAAGGACAGCAGGGTTCCGGCCGCTGCCCCGCGCCACCCGTAGATCGCCTGGTTCGGATCCCCCACCGCGGTGACCGGGTGGCCGCCACCGAACAGGGCGGTGAGCAACTGCACCTGTGCCACCGAGGTGTCCTGGTACTCATCCAGGAGCACCACGGGATACCGAGTGCGCTCCAGGGCCCCGACCTTGGGGACGGCCCGGGCGATCCGGGCCGCCATCCGCACCTGGTCGCCGAAGTCCACGACGCCCTCGCGCTCCTTGCGTGCGCCGAACTCGGCCACGAGTTCCATCAGTCGGGCGCGCAGATCCAACGATGCGGCGATGTCGCTGACCTCCTTGACCATCTTGCCCGAGACCGCGAGCAGGTCCTGGGCCTGGGCTCGCAGGTCCTTCGCCGTCTCCGCCGGCTCCAACCCGTGCTCGGCCAGCTCGGCAGCCAAGGAGGTGACGGCGTCCACCACCGTGCTTCCCGCGTAGCCGGTCTCCAGGTCCTGCGGCCAGGCGCGCACGATCTGTTCGGCCAGTTGGAACCGTCCGGCGTCGCTGATCAGCCGGGCGTCGGGGTCCAGTCCCATGCGCAGGGCGTGGTCGGTGAGCAGGCTGGCCGCGTAGGAGTTGTACGTGGCGATCCGTGGCTGATCCTCCAGGCTCACACCCGGGCCTACACCTGCCTCTGATAGTTCGTGCAGCCGGGTGCGGATCCGCTGCGATAGTTCCGCGGCGGCCTTGCGGGTGAACGTCAGCCCGAGCACCGAGCCCGGTGGCACCAGCCGGTTGGCGACCAGGTAGACCACCCGGGCAGCCATGGTCTCGGTCTTGCCGGAGCCGGCTCCGGCGACTACCAGCAGGGGTTTCAAGGGTGCCTCGATGATGCGGGCCTGCTCGGCGGTGGGCGGATGGTGGCCCAGCAGTCGGGCGACCCGGGCAGCACTGTGCGTCACCGGCACCGCACCGGCCGAGGCGACCTGCGCCGTCGTCATCGGACCGGCTCCACCCGGGCGCCGGAGGGGAAGGCGGGGCAGGAGGAGCGCACCGGGCAGCGCGGGCAGTGTTCGTTCGGCCGGGCCTCGAACGTGCCCGAACGCAAGATCCTGCCCGCATCGGCCAGCAGGTGATGCGCCCACCGGGGGTCCTCGGCCTCGGCCAGTGGGGGCTGGTAGCGGATGGTGGCGGCCGTGGCCTTGGTCCCGGGATAGACCAGCGCTGCACCCGCGCTGCCCACATCGCCGAACGCGCCCGCCTCGGTGGCGACCTGGTAGGCGCCCAGTTGGGGGTTCGTGCGGGCCTTCGCCACCGACTCCGCGGTGGCGCCGGTCTTCAGGTCCACGATTCTGACCTGGCCCTGGCCCACATGCTCCACCCGGTCCGCCCGGCCGCGGAGCCGTACCTGGTCGAGTTCTGCGGTGAAGGCCACTTCGACGTCCACCGGGCCGGGCCGGGTGGCCATGTACTCGGACAGCCGGGTGATCATCGACTCCGCACGGGCACGCTGCGCCGTGGCCATCCAACCCTCCGCCAGGCCGAGGTCGGGCCAGCGACGCTCCAGCATCTGCCGCATGCCGGCCTCATCGCCGTCGGGGTGGGCGGCCGCGATCTCGTGGATGAGGTTGCCGAGTTGCTGACGTCGGAGACTCCGGGTTCACCGCCGTTACGGGTCAGCACCCACCGCAGCGGGCAGGTGGTGATCTGCTCCACTGCCGAAGGTCCGATGGTGGGCACCTGGTCCTGCGCCAGCAGGGGGGCTTCGGTGGTGGGGGCGAACAGGGCTCCCCACCGGCTCGGGTCGGCTTCGGTGACACCGTGCTCGGCCAGATAGGACAGTACGGCGGCGGCCTCGGAGGCCTGCGCAACCTCGGCGGGTGTCGGGGCCGGATTCGCGGAGCCGACCCCTGAGGTGCCGGCGAGCACCGGGCGCAGCGCGGCCCGCAGTTGCCCCACCAATCCGCGCAGGTCCAGCGGGGGCGGCACCGCCGTCGTCTCGTGATCGGTGCCCGGTGTGAGCAGGTCCAGGAACATCGAGGGCCGCTCGTCCTCGTCCAGGATCGCCGTGACGTACAACAGCCGCCGGGCGCGCGAACAGGCCGAGATGAACGCACGCAACTCGCCATCGGCGACATCGCGGCGGGCCCGGCGCATCCGGGTGGCCTCATCCTCCCCGCGCACTTCACGTGCTGCGGCCAGGTCGGCCAAGTCCGCCGAGCCGAGCAGGGTGTCGCGGATCCGCAGATCCGGCCAGACGTCCTCCTGCACACCGACCACCGCCACCACCTCCCACTGCCCGCCGGCGGCCCCGGCGGCGGTGTGCACCGCCACCGCCTCGGCCTGGTGGCCGCGGGCGGCGAGGGTGTCCGCGGGGAAGTCCTGGGCCATCAGATGCTCCACGAACGAGCCCGGGGAGGAGTAGGCGGTGCGGTCCATGAACTGCTCAGCCGCTCGGAACAGTGCCAGCACCGCGTCCAGGTCCGCGTCGGCCCGGTCCGCGCCGACGCCACCGGACAGCGCCTGCTGCTGCCAGATGCCCGCCAGCCCGGTGGCCTCCCATGCCGCCCAGAGCACCGTCTCCGCGGTTGCCTCGGGATCGGTCACGGCATCCCGGGCAGCACTCAGCACCCGGGCCACCCCCCGGCGGGACCGCGACGGTACCGGGCGGGCAGTTCGCCCGCGGAGTCAGGATCGGACAGCACATCCAGAAGCGCCTCGGCGGAACTGCGGGTTCCCCCCTCCTGGCGTTCCCGGGCGCGCAGGTACCGCCGCAACCCCCGCAGCGTCACCGGGTCCAGGCCCCCGATCGGGCTGCTCAGCAAGTCGATGGCGGTAGGCAGGTCCAGTTCCCCGGCCAGGGCGGTGCGGAGGACCGCCAACAGCGGGCGGACCGCGGGTTCCTCACGCAGCGGCCGGTCCGCGGGCGCCGCCGCCAGCGGCACTCCTGCGGCACGCAAACCCCGCCGGACCGACCCCAGTTGGGCACTGGAGCGTGCCACCACCGCCATCTGTGACCACGGCACCTGGTGATGCAGCCGCGCGATCCGCAACTGGCGGGCCACGAATGCGACCTCCTGCGCCGGACTGCCCAACACGGCTGTGCGCAACCCGCGCGGTGGGTGGTCTGCGTGATCGTCCTGCCCCGGAGCCTCCCGGCGGGCGCCGGCCGCTAGTACCGGTAGCGCGCGGGTGAGTCGGCGCACGGGGTCCCGCACCGACTGACCGTGGCGCCACACCCGGTCGAGCACATGCTCGGTCGCACCCCAGGCCGCGTCCGCGGCGAATGCGGCCGAGTCCGCGCCGCCGGGTCGGGGCGGCGGTGCGGCCGCGGTGGACAGGAGCGCCGGCACGCCACCGCGGAAGGACTGCACCGCGGCATCGGCGTCACCGAGGACGACCAGGCCGGCGCCGTCGTCACCCAGCGCCCCCAGAAGTCGGGCCGTGGCCAGGGTCGCGTCCTGGTAGTCGTCGTGGACCACCAGGGACCACCTCGGCCGGTCCACCCCGGGCAGGTCCCGATCCCAGGTGAGCAGGGCACTGACGGCTTCGTCGACGATCCCGGCCGCGTCATACCGCGCGCCACGGTCCGGGGTGATCTGACCCAGGGCCATCACCTGGGTGTACTCGGTGAGGACCTGTCCGCCCCCCCCATTCCAGCCGGTCGCGGGAGCGGCCCAGCTCACTCAGTTCGGCGCCACTGAGGCCCGCCTCGGCGGCGCGCATCAGCACGTCGCGCAGTTCGTTACGGAAGGCCTGCAGTCCCCAGGTCTGCGGGCCCACACCCTCGGGCCAGGTCGCCGGGCGGCCCTCCCCCTGGGCGTGCCCGGCGAGCAGTTCGGCGAGCACCTGGTCCTGTTCCGGTCCGGAGATCAGCGTGGGTGCCGGCTCGCCCAGGTGACTGGCGCGCAGCCGCAGGATCGCGAACGCCAGGGCCGCCGGAGTGCGTACCACCGCCTCATCGAGCGTGCGGCCGATCCGGCGGGTGACCTCGGTGCGAAGGTCCGCGGCGCCGGTGCGGGTGGGCACCAGCAGGATGGGTCGCTCCCCCGCCAACGCCGCGGTGACCGTCAGAGCCACCGCCAGGTGCGTCTTGCCCGAGCCCGGCGCACCGTGCACGACGTGCCGCCCGCCGTCGGCCACCGCCCGGGCGACACGGCGCTGGGAGACGTCCAGGCTCGGCACGCCGGAGCCGACGGCGGCACGAGTGAACACCGGGGAGGACATGGCCCCATCCCATCATCTCGATCCGACATCGCCGGACCGGCCGCGGGCAGATCAGTCCGGGACGATCCACCCGTTGGGTTCGCACCCGTCCAGGGTGATCGACTGCTGCACCATCACCGGCGCCGGCTCACCCGGCGCGGGGCACTGCGCGTGACCGTGACCGAGTAGGTGCCCCACCTCGTGGTTGACCAGGTAGTGCCGGTACTCGGTCCGGTTTCCCCCGGCTTCGCTGAAGGTCTCGGCACCCTCGGCCCAGCGCAACGCGTTCAGCACCGCCCCGTCCGGGGTTGCGCAGGAGTACTCGCCGCCGGTGGGCAACGGGTCGCACAGGTCATCGACCGTGTCCGGGGTGGCGAGCCGCACGAGTAGGTCCGCCTCGGTCCCGGCGCCGGCGTGGGCGAAGGCGACGTCCATCTGCGCCGACCAGCCGCGCTCGTCGTTCAGGGTGGTCACCACGAAGTCGGCGAACCGCTCGAGGTCGATGGCCAGGTCACGCTCCACCTCGATGTCGACCGTCAGCACATCGACGGACTCCTCGACGGCGTCCTCCGGAATCTCCTCGGCGATCCGGGCGGCATCGAACTCGCCGGATCCGGACTGGGGTACCACCCGGCTGAGCAGCCCGGCCGAGGCGTCGCCGGGACGCAGCCGATCCTCGAGGGCGGGCAACCTGGGCCCGTACACCCCATCGGGTCCCCCCGGATCGCCGCTCGGGGTCGGCCAGGGGTCGGGTTCGTCGACCAGTGCGGCCCCGATCGACTGCGACTGGGCACCGAGCAGCACTGCGCCCAGCAGGGCGCAGAGGACGATGATCGCTCGACGCATGACCTCCATACTGGCAAACCTTCGTCGAAGTCTCGACCCCGGGGTGTGCTCGGACACCTTCGGCGCACCCCCTCCCGTGGTCGCCACCGTCACCGTGCTGCGGTCACCGCCGGGCCCGGTGGCGCCTACGATGGGGGAAGTTCAGGCCGACCCGCACAGAAGGAGGACACGTGGAGATCACGATCGGAGTCAGGAACGTGGCACGAGAGTTGACCCTGGACGTGTCGGAGGATGCCGAGGAAGTGGCCGAATCCGTGCACAAGGCCCTCACAAAGGCCGAGAGCGACCCGGGCGCGGCCCTGGACCTGACCACCAGCAAGGGCCGCCGGGTGATCGTGCCGGTGGCCGCGCTCGGTTTCGTGGAGTTCGGCGGCGACGAGCAGCGCAAGGTGGGCTTCGGCACCCTCTGAGCCGGTCGACGACAGTGACCGCACGGTGCCGCTGACCGATCCCTGCGAGCGCGCCGCTGCTTGAGCAGTTAGGTTCAAGTCGTGACAGGCAAGAACGCGAACTTCCGATACCGCAACACCTCCGTGCTGTCGGTGACCCATATCGAAGCACCGGTGCGGATACCCTCCGCCCGCTTCGAGCAACACCTGGCTACCACCCGTAAGCGGTTGCGACTTCCGGACAACATGCTGGAGCGGATCTCCGGCGTGACCGAGCGGCGCTGGTGGGAGGAGGGAACCAGATTCGACGACCCGGCGATCGAAGCGGGCGCCAAGGCGATCGCTGAAGCCGGTGTCGACCCGGCCGGGGTGGGATTGCTCGTGAACACCTCGGTGACCCGCACGCAGTTGGAGCCCTCGGTCGCGGTACGGGTGCATCACGAGTTGTCGCTGCCGTCCTCGGCGATGAACTTCGACATCGCCAACGCCTGCCTCGGTTTCGTCAACGGCATGATGCTCGCGGCGACCATGATCGACGCCGGCCAGATCGACTACGCCGTCATCGTCAACAGCGAGGACACCCGCGCCACCCAGGAGCGAACCCTGGCCCGGCTCGGGCGGCCGGAGGCCACCCGGGAGGACTACCGCCGCGAGTTCGCCTCCCTCACCCTGGGCTCCGGAGCGGCGGCGGCGGTTCTTGGCCGTACCGACCTGCATCCGAACGGCCATCGCATCGTCGGTGGAGTCAGCCGCGCCGCCACCGAGCACCATGGCCTGTGCGTGGGCAACCTGGAGGGGATGTTCACCGACACCAAGGGCCTGCTCGAGGGTGGACTGCCGCTGGTGGTGGCCGCCTGGGAGGAGGCCAACAACGGGGCCGGTTTCCAGTGGGACGGGATGGACCGGTACATCACCCACCAGATCTCCACCCCGTACACGCAGGCGATCATCGACGCCATCGAGCTGCCGGCCGAGCGGGTGCCGATCACGTTCAACCACTGGGGGAACGTCGGACCGGCCTCGCTACCGATGACCCTGGCCGCGCAGGCCGCCGACCTCGCTCCCGGTGACCGGGTGCTGTGCATGGGTGTGGGATCCGGCCTGAACACCGCCATGCTCGAGTTGCGGTGGTGAGCATCTCGGACCTGCGCGGTATCGCCCCGGGGTGGAGCAGGCACATCACCGTGCCCGGCACCGCAGCGACCTCGCCGGTGACCTGGCACGTGCTGGACAACATCGCCGACCTGGGCGGACCCGCGCGCGGCACGCTGCTGGCCGTGCACGGGAACCCGACGTGGTCCTACCTGTGGCGAGAACTGCTCACCGCGGGAGCCGGCGCCGGGTGGCGCGTGGTGGCGGTGGACCAGCTGGGGATGGGTTGGTCCCAGCGCGATGGGCGCATGCGCCGACTGGCCGACCGGGTGAGTGAGCTCGGTGCCCTCACCGACCACCTGGGACTGGGCGGACCGGTGGTGACGGTCGGTCACGACTGGGGCGGGGTGGTCTCCCTCGGCTGGGCGACCCGGCACCCCGATCTGCTGGCCGGGGTCGTCCTGACGAACACCGCCATCCATCACGACCACGAGGCGAGCACGATCCCCGCCCTGCTGCGCCTGGCGGGCCACCCGGTCATTCATCGTTGGGCGACCCGAAGCACCCGCACCTTCCTGCGCGCCACCCTTGCCCTGGCCCAGCGCCCGCTCCCGAGGAGGTCACCGGTGCCTACCTCGCGCCCTACGCCAAGGCCCGGGACCGGCACGCGATCGCCGACTTCGTCGCAGACATCCCGGCGGACCCCCGCCATCCCTCCCACGACGCGTTGACCACGATCGCCGCCGGAACCGCAGCGCTCACCGTCCCGGCGCTGCTGCTGTGGGGGCCGCGAGATCCGGTCTTCGCCGAGCGGTACCTGCGCGACCTGCGCGCCCGGCTGCCCCAGGCCGACGTGCACCGGTTCGAAGGGGCCGGGCATCTGCTGCCCGAGGACGCCGATGTGGCCGGCACCGTGGTTCGCTGGCTCGCCGAACGCCTACCCGCCACCAGCACCGGCCCCACCGAGACCGGTACCGGCGCCCCCACGCGCCACACGGCGGCCGGGAACAACGCCGCCGCGGACGGCAGCGCTGACGCCGCCCCGCCCCGGCTCCGCCGCCTCACCGCGGTCCTGGACGAACGGGGCCAGGACGCCGAGCCCGCGCGGTCTGGCCCTGTCCCGGGCCGGTACCGAGACGGTGACCTGGCAGGAGTTGGCGACCAGGGTGCGCCACCTGGCGCTGGGACTGGCCGACCTCGGGGTGCGCCCCGGTCAGCGGGTGAGCCTGCTCATCACTCCGGGTGTGGACCTGACCACCGCACTGTTCGCATGCCTGCGTCTGGGAGCCGTCGCCGTGCTCGCCGACCAGGGCCTGGGCCTGCGCGGTATGAGCCGCGCCCTGCGCGGCGCCGGCCCGCAGTGGCTCATCGGAGTCGACCGCGCCCTGACCGGCGCACGGCTGCTGGGGTGGCCCGGCCGGCGGGTCGCCACCGGGCACACCACACCACGGCACCGAGCCCTCGGTGCCCGCACCGGCCTGGCCGACCTGATCGCCCGCGGGGCGGGCATCGAGCAGCACGGAGGCACGCTGCCCGCTGAGCCGGACCCGGAGGATGATGCGGCGATCCTGTTCACCTCCGGATCCACCGGACCGGCCAAGGGCGTGACCTACACCCACCGCCGGCTGGCGGCCATGCGCGATGCGCTCGCCACCACCTATGACCTGGGGCCGGGCTCGGCGTTCGTGGTCGGATTCGCCCCCTTCGCCCTGATCGGTACCGCGCTCGGTTCCGCGGCGATCACCCCGGACATGGACGTGGTCGCCCCGGCCACGCTCACCGCCGCCGCGCTGGCCGACGCCGTCGCCGCCAGCGACGCGACCGCGGTCTTCACCTCCCCGGCCGCCTTGACGAACGTGCTCCGCACCGCTGCCGACCTCACCGAAACGCACCGCAGTGCCCTGGCCGGGGTGGAACTGTTCCTGTCCGCCGGTGCGCCGATCGCCCCCGAGTTGCTCGCGCAGGTCGGTCGCATCATGCCCAATGCCTCGGCCCACACCCCCTACGGCATGACGGAGGTGCTCCCCCTCACCGACATCGACCTGACCGGTCTGCATGCCGCTGCCGAGGACGAGGCGGCCGGCGTCACCGGTGCCGGTGGCGGCAGCTGTGTGGGCCACCCCGTCCCGGGGGCGCTGGCCCGGATCATTCCCTTGGACGACGACGGCGCCGCCACCGGCGATGCCACCACCGCACCGGGCATCACCGGTGAGGTGCTGGTCACCGCAGCCCACCTGAAGCGCACCTACGACCAGCTGTGGGCCACCCAGGCCGCCGGCGCCGACCATGCCGGCTGGCACCGCACCGGGGATGTCGGGCACCTGGACGCACGCGGCCGGCTATGGATCGAGGGTCGCCTGGCCCACATCATTCGTACTGCCGGGGGCGTGGTGACCCCGGTGGCCATCGAGCACGCCGCGCAGCAGATCCGGGGGGTGCAACGGGCGGCCGCCGTCGGTGTCGGTCCCGCGGGCACCCAGCACGTCGTCGTCGTCCTGGAGACCGATCCGCAGATCGATCGGCACGCCGGCGCCGCCCCCGCCCTGGCCACCCCGGGCCTGACGCGGGTTGTGCGCCAGGCGGTGCGCGCCCGATGCGGCCTGACCGTGGCCGCTGTGCTGCGGGTACCGGAACTGCCCACCGACGTGCGGCACAACGCCAAGGTCGACCGCGCCCGGCTGGCTCAGTGGGCCGAGCGCGCGCTGGCCGGCGGAAGGATTCAGGCGCCGTGACCGCCCGTATGCGGGTGCTGGTCACCGGTGCCAGCGGCATGCTCGGTCGTCGCACCGCCGAGCACCTGGTGGCGGCCGGCCACCAGGTGCGCACCTTCCAGCGGCGACCGGCCGGGGTCGCCGGTGCCACGGACATCCGGGGTTCGCTCACCGGCTCCGGTGCGCATACCGCGCTCAACCGTGCCGTCCAGGGATGCGACGCCGTCGTGCACCTCGCCGCGAAGGTCTCGGTCAGCGGACCACGCGCCGAGTACGAACAGGTGAACATCGAGGGCACTCGCGCACTCCTGCATGCCGCCCGACAGGCCGGCGTGCACCGCTTCGTGCAGGTGTCCACGCCGTCCGTGGCCCACACCGGGGATCCGCTCATCGGGGTGGCAGCCGGAGCCGCCGAGCCGGAGCGCGCCCGGGGTCACTACGCGCGCACGAAGGCGGCCGCCGAACAGCTGGCGCTCGCGGCGGACCAGCCGGGCTTCGTCGTGGTGGCGCTGCGGCCGCATCTGGTGTGGGGGCCCGGTGACACCCAACTGGTCGCCCGGATCGTGGCGCGGGCCCGGGCCCGGCGGCTACCCCTGCTGGACCATGGTGCGGCGCTGATCGACTCCCTGTACGTCGACAACGCCGCAGACGCACTGGTGGCGGCGCTGGAGCGCGCCGAACACGCCCACGGGCAGGCGTTGGTGGTGACCAACGCCGAACCACGACCGGTGGGTGACCTGCTCGCCGGTATCTGCCGTGCGGCCGGGGCGCCGGTGCCGACGTGGCGGGTACCCGCCGCCCTGGCCCGGATGGCCGGGGGTGTGGTCGAGGCCCTCTGGGCGGTGCGTCCCGGACCCGATGAGCCGCCGATGACCCGTTTCCTGGCCGAACAACTCTCCACCGCGCACTGGTTCGACCAACGCCACACCCAGCAGGTGCTCAACTGGCGGCCCGGGGTCAGCATCGATGAGGGTCTGGACCGGCTGGCCGCGCACGAACTCCCGGGCTGACCGGGGACGAACTCCCGCGATGCCACCGGCCTGCCGGCGGTGGGATTGGTCACGTTGCAGACGGTGTACGCACCTTCGCGATACAGTGTGGATGTACCAGGTTGCCCGGTCGTAACGACAGTTCGGTACACGCACCTGCACGCCGGCCCCGTTGCCGGCACGTTCATTTCGCGATCGGCTGCCCCTTACGGTGACGACCGCCGCGCGCGTGAACGGCTCATGACGTCGCCATGACGCGAACAGGTGAACCCTGATGCAGAACGAAACCCTCACCGAGGCGGGCACTCAGAGCCCCGCTGTCGATGACGCCGCCCTGGCCGAGGTGGTCGATGAGACCATCGAGGCCCCCGCGGCACCCGAAACCCCCGCCGAGGCGGCCAAGACCTTCGCCGACTTCGGCGTCTCCGAATCGATCGTGGGCGCATTGGCCGACGTGGGCATCACCCACCCCTTCCCGATCCAGTCCCTCACCCTGCCGGTGGCCCTGGCCGGGCACGACATCATCGGCCAGGCCAAGACCGGTACCGGCAAGACCCTCGGTTTCGGTATCCCGCTGCTGGAGGCCGTGGTGGGCCCCGACGAGGAGGGTTGGGACGCGCTGGCGGACCCGGGCAAACCCCAGGCCGTGGTGATCGCCCCGACCCGTGAACTGGCTGTGCAAGTCGCCGGCGACCTGGTGACCGCCACCCGACGCCGCACCGTGCGCATCACCCAGGTCTACGGCGGCCGGGCGTACGAGCCCCAGATCGAGGCCCTGACCAAGGGCACCGAGGTGATCGTGGGCACCCCGGGCCGGATGATCGACCTGCTCAAGCAGGGTCACCTGGACCTGTCCCGGGTGCGCACGCTGGTGCTGGACGAGGCCGACGAGATGCTCGACCTGGGCTTCCTGCCCGATGTGGAGACACTGTTGTCGCGCACGGCGGCCAGCCGCCACACGATGCTGTTCTCGGCCACCATGCCCGGGCCCGTGGTCACCATGGCCCGCCGGTACATGAACCGGCCCACGCACATCCGCGCCCAGGACCCCGACGACGACGGCGTCACCCTGAAGGCGATCAGCCAGTTCATCTACCGCGCCCACGCGATGGACAAGGTGGAGGTCCTAGCCCGGATCCTGCAGGCCAGGGGCCGCGGGCTGACACTGGTCTTCGCCCGCACCAAACGCACCGCCGCCCGAGTGGCCGACGACCTGGCCGAGCGCGGGTTCGCCTCCGGTGCGATCCACGGCGACCTGGGCCAGGGAGCCCGGGAGCAGGCGCTCCGGGCCTTCCGGAACGGCAAGATCGACGTGCTGGTCGCCACCGACGTGGCCGCCCGCGGCATCGACGTGGACGACATCACGCACGTGGTCAACTACCAGTGCCCCGAGGACGAACGGATCTACCTGCACCGGATCGGCCGCACCGGGCGGGCCGGCAACACCGGCATCGCGGTGACCTTCGTCGACTGGGACGACCTGCCGCGCTGGTCCCTGATCGACAAGGGACTGGAACTGAACCGCGGCGAGCCCATCGAGACGTACTCCTCCTCCCCGCACCTGTACTCCGACCTGGACATCCCCGAAGGCACCCGGGGCCGACTCCCTCGAGGTGAGCGGACCCGCGCCGGACTGGACGCCGAGCAGCTCGAGGACATCGGCGAGACCGGCACCCGGACCACCTCCGGTGGCGGCGGTGGCGGACGACGGCGTGAGGGCGGTGGCCGCGACCGTCAGGGGGGCCGCCGCGGGGACGGCTCCCGTCAGGGCGGACGACGGCGTGAGGGCGGTGGCCGCAGCGGCTCATCCGGCCAAGGGTCCGGCGGGCGGAGCAACGGCGCGGGAACGCGCTCGGAGCAGCCCGGCACCGGCGAGGGACAGCGTCGCCGGCGGCGCCGTCGTCGTCGGAACAACTCCTCCGGCTCCGCCGGTTCGGGGTCGGCACAGTCCTGACGCGGCAGGCCTCGACGACCGCATCAGGACCCCCACGGGTCATCGGGGGTGACTCCGTCAGTCGACATGCCTGGACGTAGTCCGGCGAGCCCCTCATCCCATACGCGTTCCTGGATCGACCCGGGGCAGGCCAATCGCAGGTGGAGGAGATCTGTGGTCACGTCACCGCTGTAGTGGACCCGGGAACCGGCGCGCGAGGCAATCCTCACCTCGCCACCGTCATCGTTGTGCCCGTCGGCGACCATGAACGGCAGAAGGGTGTCGTACTCCTCGTTCACCCCACCGGAGATGATGAACTCCTCCTCACGGATTTCGCCGGCCTGGAGACCCTCGGATTCCATGACCTGGTCGAGTTCGTTCGCCGTGACCGCACGCGCGTCCTCCAGGGGTTCGGCGATCTGCGCGCCGTAGCCGGCGACACTGCACCCGTCGTCGTGGGTGAGGAGCGGAACCCACCCGTCCGGGACGTCGCCGGCCCCGCCTTCGCTGAAACCCTCACCTGTCGAGATCACCAGCCAGTGGGGTCCCTCTTTCGGGAACGTCGCGGGCTCCCGGCGTTCCTCGGTGCAGCCCAGGACGAGCATGACCCCGGTCAGGATCACCGCAGCCACCGGCAGACGTCGTCGTGACATCGGGAGTCACCGACTTGGGCCGGACGCATCATCTTCCAGACACACTCCGCTACACACCGCCCCCCATGAGGCTCCACCGCACCACATGGGCTCCGCTACCTGCACCCACCAATGCCACACTTCGTCCACGCATGAGCGTCTCCCCTCGACGTCCGCTATCTCCCCTTTACTCACCTTCAGAATAGGCGACTTCAGCACTGCCCGACTGGAGGACCAAGTAACAGATTGGGGGATCACGGCATCCCTGGGGGCGGACCTATGCTTTCGAGCGCTGGTCTGTGGGAACGTCCGCGGGCCCAAGCGTCCTGGATCAGGGTGGGCGTGAGTCAGGTGTCCGAGGGCCGGATGGTGCGGCCGCGCGCCTCGGCCTCGATCGCCTCCAGCACCTCCGGGCTCGTGGTGTGCTCCCCGAGCCGGTTGTGCTTGCCGGTGCCGTGGTAGTCGCTGGCGCCGGTGACCAGCAGGTCCAGTTCCCGGGCCAGGCCGCGCAGATGGGCCCGGTCGGCCTCGGTGTGGTCGCGGTGGTCCACCTCCAGGGCGGCCATTCCGGCATCGGCCAGGTCGGCGATCACGGCATCGCCGATCGTGCGGCCCCGGGCGGCGGCGCGGGGGTGGGCCAGGATCGGCACCCCGCCGGCGGCGCGGACCCGGCCGATGGCGGCACGTGCCTCTTGGGCGTAATGGCCCACGTAGTAGGGCCCGCCGGTGGCCACGATGTTCTCGAACGCGGCCGACCGGTCCGGCACGTGGCCGCGGGCGACCAGGGCATCAGCGATGTGCGGCCGACCGATGGTGGCGTCCGGACCGGCTTGGTCCTGCACATCGCCCAGGTCAGCCGGTAATCCTCGGCGATGCGCCGCACCATCTCCCGAGCGCGGGCGTCCCGGGAGGTGCGGGCATGCTCCATCTCACCGGAGAGATCGGCGTCGTCGTCGGCGTGCAACAGGCTGAGCAGGTGCACGCTGACACCGGCGACCATGCACGACAGTTCCGCCCCCGGTACCAGCGCAACCCCGGTTCGAGCGACCTGGTCGGCCGCTTCATCCCATCCGGCGGTGGTGTCGTGATCGGTCAGGGCGACCACGTCCAGTCCGGCGGCTGCGGCCCTGACCATGAGCACGGCCGGGGAGTCGGTGCCATCGGAGTGATGGCTGTGGGTATGAAGGTCGATGCGCACCCGGCCAGGCTAGCCGCGCAGGCACCCTGAGCTCAGCCCATGGCGAGTGCACCCGGCCGGGTGGGGGCCGGGCGGGACCTGACCGTTCACCTGTTCTCGATGAGACGGGTGAGCGCGGCCGCCTGCTCCGGTCTGCCCATCAGCGCATAGGCCAGGGCCCAGTCGTGCGGCCGGGCCATCGTCAGGCCCCGCCAGGTGGCCCCGGGCGTGGCCGGGATCCGGACCGGGCCGGTGGCGGTGTTGATCGCGAACCGCACGATCAAGTCGATGCTCACACCGTTGACCTCGAAGCAGTAGGCGGCCGCGCTGCTGAAGACATCGCTCGGGCCGAGCCTGCGGTACCGGTGACCCAGGTCCGCCAGCGCCCGTTGCGCCGGCTCCGGCGCCATGTCGGTGATCAGGTCCCAGTCACGCACCCGATCGGTCAACCCGAGGGAGGCCAGCAGGGCCGAACCCCCGACGACGGTGCGAACCCCGGCAGCAGCGAGACTCCGTTGCAAGGCTGCCGCGGTGCGAACGGATGAGTGTGGGACCGCACCGGATCGGCCATCGGGTGTCACGGTGCCCATCGGCACCACCGCCTCACTCGGCTCATCCGGTTCGCGCCCCGGTTGCACCACCGGGGAAGGGGAAGGTTACCGGTGGTGCGGATGCTGCCGCCCACCCCCGCACCGTGCGTGAGACGATGGCAGGCATGACGAGCACCTCTTCCACCACCGATCAGAACGCCCCGGAAACCGAGCAGACCGGCAAGCAGGACGTGTCCAGCCGCGGCTCGAACCGTTCGCAGCGGCCCACCTCCGCCGCCTTCCGGGACTTCATCGCCTCCGGCTGGGCCCCGCGCGAGGAACAGCCCCCGGCCCGCGAGCAGGTGGCCGACTACACCCCGGCCCGTCGGGCCGCCCTGAGCGCGGCCTTCCCCGGCGAACGGCTGGTGATCCCGGCCGGGGACCTCAAGGTGCGCTCCAATGACACCGACTACCGGTTCCGCCCGCACAGCGCCTTCGCGCACCTGACCGGCCTGGGCACCGACGAGGAGCCGGGGGCGGTGCTGGTGCTCGAACCGCAGGACGAGGGCGCCCACGAGGCCACGCTGTACTTCCGCCCCCAGGGCGGGCGGGACTCGGAGGAGTTCTACGCCGACGCCCGCTACGGGGAGTTCTGGATCGGGCGCCGCCCCGGTCTGGCCGACATCGAGGCTCGCACCGGTCTGGCGTGTGCGCACGTGGACTCCCTGGACGATGCGATCGGTAAGGACGCCGGCCAGATCACCATCCGGGTGGTGCCCGGTGCGGACGCCGCGGTGCAAGCGCGGGTGCAGGAACTGCGCACCCAGATGAGCACCGAGGAGGCCCAGCAGGCCGATGAGGCCCTGGCCGAGGTGCTCAGCGAGTTGCGTCTGACCAAGGACGACTGGGAGATCGAGCAGATGCGCCAGGCCGTGGACGCCTCGATCGACGCCTTCGGCGAGGTGGCACGGTCCCTGCCCCGCGCCGTCGGGCATCCCCGCGGTGAGCGGGTGATCGAGGGCGCCTTCTTCGCCCGCGCCCGTGAGCACGGCAACGGGATCGGCTATGACACCATCTCCGCCGCCGGGAACCATGCCACCACCCTGCATTGGATCCGCAACGACGGACAGGTGCGCGCCGGGGAGCTGGTGCTGGTGGACGCCGGGGTCGAGGTCGACTCCCTGTACACCGCCGACATCACCCGCACCCTGCCGGTGGACGGGACCTTCACCGACATCCAGCGCAAGGTGTACACCGCGGTGCTGGATGCCGCCGACCACGCCTTCGCCAGCGCTCGCCCGGGGCTGAGGTTCCGCGATGTGCACGCCGCCGCCATGGAGGTGCTCGCCACCCGCCTGCAGGAGTGGGGCCTGCTGCCGGTGGACGCCGCCACCAGCCTGAGCCCCGAGGGCCAGCAGCACCGCCGGTGGATGCCGCATGGCACCTCCCACCACCTGGGCCTGGATGTGCACGACTGCGCCCAGGCCCGCCGGGAGATGTACCTGGACGCCGAACTCAGGCCCGGGATGATCTTCACCATCGAACCTGGCCTGTACTTCAAGTCCGACGACCTCACGGTCCCGGATGAGTACCGCGGGATCGGGGTGCGGATCGAGGATGACATCCTGGTCACCGCCGACGGCGTGGAGAACCTCTCCGCAGCACTACCGCGCAAGCCCGACGACGTCGAGGCCTGGATGGCCGCACTGCGCGGCTGAAGGCGCCTCGGCTGCGTGCGGCCCGGCCGCGTGCGGCGCGGCTGCGTGCGGCGCGGCCACTGCACCGGAACTGCCGCGGGCCTGCGTGTTCGGCACGGCCGGGAGAATCTTCTGGCCCGCACCAGGGCACAGGCGCGATAGTGGCCTCCCATGGGCTGGTTCTGGGTGGCGGCGGTGCTGGGCACCGTGCACGGCGGATGGAGTGTGTACTGGGCGCTCGGCGGTACGTGGATGCTGGCCAGCGTGGGCCAGTGGGCCGTGGACGCCGCCGCGGAGCCGTCGGTGCAGGTCACGCTGGGACTGTGGGCGGTGGCGGCGGTCAAACTGATCGCGGCCTGGGTACCGCTGCTGGCCCAGCGCGGCGTGCTGCCCGGGCTTGGTCTGTGGCGGTACCTGACCTGGGCCGGCGGTGCCGCCCTGGTGGTCTACGGCCTGCTGAACGTCATCGTCTCCGGCGCGGTCCTGGCCGGGTGGGTCGTCCCGCAGGGTGCGGTGAATATCGAGGCCCAGCAGGGCCACGCCTACCTGTGGGGTCCGCTGTTCGTGCTCTGGGGGCTCGCGTTGCTCATCGGGCTGTGGCACAGCCGGCGGGCGCGCCCCTGAGTCCCAACTGGACTCCGGCGCTGCTCATCCTCAGCGCTGGCCCGGGGGTTCCTCCCCCTGGCCCTCCCCCGCGGGCTGCGTCGGCTGCCCACCCGCGGCAGGCTGCTGAACCGTGGGCGCCTGTTCGGGGTTGGAGGGCTGCTGCGCACCAGTGGGCGGCGGCCCGGCAGGTGCACTGGGCCGGCGGAACGCGGCGGTGCGGTCCGCCTCGGGGGCGGTCGGGGTGGCATGCGGGGTGAGCCCCGGGCTCACGTTGCCGCCGTTGAGTTCGCTCAGCAGCCGACGGGCCTGACCGGCACTCTCGGGCAGGCACAGCAACGCGAACGAGGAGGCCACCACCTGGGAGGAGGAGGTGAAATCACGCTTACCGCCGGTCAGGGCGTAGGCGATCACACCGAACATCATCCCGAACCCGGCACCGATGAGCAGCGCGAACAACAGCGTGTTCAGCAGGTTCCCACCACCGATGAGCGCCAGCACCAACCCGACGAACAACCCGAACCAGGCACCCGAGGCCGCCCCGGACAGAGCCGCTCGGGGGTAGTTCAACCGTCCGGTGATGCGCTCGACCATCTTCAGGTCGGTACCCACGATGGTCACGGCCTTGACCGCGAACTCCTTGTCGGACAGGAAGTCCACCGCCCGCTGCGCCTCGGCGTAGGTGTCGTAACTGGCGATCTGCTCACCTCGCGGTTGCGCGTTGTGAGCGGTGCGGGCGTTCGAGAAGGCGGCCATCCCCCCATTGTTCCCCAGCCTCGTCGCCGTGACCAACTACTCTTGCGGCGTGAGCCGCGCCCCGAACCGCATCTTCGTCGCCCGCCTGGCCGGCACGTCCGTGTTCGACCCGATGGGTGACAAGGTCGGGCGGGTACACGACGTCGTCGTCCTGATCCGCCTGAAGGGACCACCACGGGCGGTGGGCATGGTGATCGAGGTGCGTGGTCGCCGTCGGGTGTTCCTGCCCTTCACGCGGGTGACCGCGATCGACGCCGGCGCGGTGATCACCACCGGGCTGGTTAACATGCGCCGGTTCGAACAACGCAGTGCCGAGACGCTGGTGATGGGTGAACTGCTGGACCGGCGGCTGCAGCTGCGGGACGACTCCGGCACCGTCACCGTGCAGGATGTGGCATTGGAACGGCGCAAGCGGGAATGGCTGGCCACCCAGTTGTTCGTGCGCCGTACCGCCACCGGGATGTTCAAGCGCGGGGAGACGTTGCTGGTGGACGTCGGCGACGTCACCGGTCTGGCCGGCACCGGCAACGCCCAGGGCGCGGCGGCGCTGCTGGCCACCATGGATGACCTGAAGGCCGCCGACCTGGCCGATGTGCTCTCGGGCCTCCCCGATACCCGACGCCTGCAGGTAGCCGCCGAGTTGCCCGATGAGCGGCTGGCCGACGTGTTGGCGGAACTGGGCACCGACGACCGGGTCTCGATCGTGACCGCCCTGCCCACCGACCGGGCCGCCCGGGTGCTGGAGTCCATGCAACCCGATGACGCCACCGACCTGTACAACGAGTTGCCCGGAGCGCTGGCCGGGTTGCTCCTGGGTCGGATGGACCCGGAGGAGGCCGCGGACATCCGCCGGCTGCTCGCCTACGACGAGCACACCGCCGGCGGCCTGATGACGACCGAACCGATCATCCTGCCGCCCGAGGCCAGTGCCGCCACCGCCCTGGCGCACGCCCGCAATCAGGACGTCACCCCGGCGCTGGCGGCGATGATCTTCGTGGTGCGCCCGCCGTTGGAGACCCCGACCGGCAAACTGCTGGGCGTGGTGCACCTGCAGCGGCTGCTGCGCGAACCGCCGCACCAGGCGATCGGCACCATTCTGGACACCGACATCGAGGCGCTGGGAGCCGATGACAAGCACGGCACCGTGATGCGCCTGATGGCCACCTACAACCTGACCGCGCTGCCGGTGACCGACGACGAAGGTCACCTGCTGGGCGCTGTCAGCGTCGACGACGTCCTCGACAAGACCCTCCCGGAGGATTGGCGCGACGTGGACGAAGCCGTGATCGATGCCGCCATGGAGGCGACCCGATATGACAGTTGACCGGTTGGACACCCCTCGTACCACCCGACGGCGACTGCTGCCGCGCCGGAGCGCCGACCGGGACGCCTTCGGGCGCATCGCCGAGGCGATCGCCAAGTTCATCGGCACCCCCCGGTTCCTGCTCTACCTGACGGTGTTCTGCGCGGCCTGGCTGTTGTGGAACACCCTGATGCCCGAGGCCGCACAGTTCGACCCACGGGCACTGAACTTCACCCTGCTGACGCTGATGCTGTCGATCCAGGCCTCCTACTCCGCGCCCTTGATCCTGCCGCCCCCAGGATCGTCAGGCCGACCGCGACCGGGTCAGTTTCGAACACGACCGCCAGCGCGCCGAGCGCAACCTCGCCGACACCGAGTACCTCACCCGGGAGGTGGCCTCGCTCCGGATGGCGATGAGTGAGGTTGCCACGCGCGACTTCCTGCGCGGGGAACTGCGCACGCTGCTGGAGGAATTGCAGACCGAACGTGGCGCTAACGGTGCCGCGAACCCTGGTTGTGCTGCGTGCGGTCACGGGCAAGCCCTTGGGAGTGACTCATAATGATTGCAGCAGGCACCTAACCTGCATCTTGTGTCACACTGGTGCCGTCGAACATTCAGGAGGAGCACCGATGACCAGTCACGACCGCCCGGGGGCACTCGGCGCGCAGATGGAAGCCGAATTGCGCAGCCAGCCGCAGATGTGGCGTCGGGCCGGCGAACTCGCCGCAGCCGCGCCGCTGCCGGAGCACGGGCAGAAGGTCGCCATCATCGGGTGCGGTACCTCCTGGTTCATGGCCCAGTCCTACGCCGTCCTCCGGGAAGCCTCCGGCGCCGGGTTGACCGATGCCTGGCAGGCCACCGAGGCACCGTTGCACCGTGACTACGACGTGGTGATCGGGCTGTCCCGGTCCGGCACCACCACCGAGGTGATCGAGGCGCTGGAGCCGGTGCGCGGACGCGCCCGCACGCTGAGCATCGTGGCCGATTCGACCACCCCGCTGCCCTCGCTGACCGATGACGTCATCGACCTGGGCTTCGCCGACGAGAAGTCCGTGGTGCAGACCCGCTTCGCCACCACCGCGTTGAGCCTGCTGCGGGCGAGCCTGGGCGTCGACCTGTCATCCTCGATCACCGACTGCAGCAACGTCCTGGACGCACCGCTGCCGGAGGCCGGCCTCAGCGCTGAGCAGATCACCTTCCTGGGGTCGGGTTGGACGATCGGCCTGGCCCACGAGGCTGCGCTGAAGAACCGCGAGGCCTCCCAAGCCTGGACCGAGTCCTACCCGGCGATGGACTACCGGCACGGCCCGGTGGCGATCGCCGGGCCGAACCGTCTGGCCTGGATCTTCGGCGCAGCACCGCAGGGTCTGCGCGAGCAGGTTGAGGGAACCGGTGCCACGTTCCTGGCCGATGAGTCGCTCGACCCCCTCGCCTACCTGGTGTTGGCTCAACGGGTGGCCCTGGAGCGGGCCCGCCTGTTGAACCTGGACGCGGACCAGCCCCGGGGCCTGACCCGTTCGGTCATTCTCGACGACTGACCCAGCGCGCCATGACCACACCTGAGGCTCCCATCGGTCCGGTGGCGGTGATCGATGTGGGTGGGACCGACACCAAGACCGGCCTGGTGCGTCCGGACGGGTCCCTCACCGACACCGAGACCGTCCCTACCCCGCATCGTCCGGACATCGTCGAGGGCGTGTTGGATCTGGGCGCCCGGCACGTCCGCCGGATGCACACCCGCCATCCCGATCTGGTCGGGTCCGCCCTGGTGGTGCCCGGGATCGTCGACGACGAGGCCCAGGTGGCGGTGCTCGCTTCCAACATGGGTTGGGACCGGGTGCCGTTCGCGGCGATGCTGGCCGAGCGCACCGGTATGCCCGCCGCCCTGGGCCACGACGTGGCCACTGCGGGTCTTGCCGAGGTCACCTACGGAGCCGCGACCGGGGCGCGCGACGCCGCGGTGATCGTGGTGGGCACCGGGATCGCCGCAGCGCTGTTCTCCGGGGGGCACGCCATCCGTGGTGGCGGGTTCGCCGGCGAGATCGGTCACTCCCCGGTGGTGCCCGACGGCGAGCCGTGTGTCTGCGGGGGGCGGGGCTGCCTTGAGGCGATCGCCTCGGCCGGAGCGATCGCCCGCCGCTACACCGCTCGCTCGGGCACCGCGGTGCCCGGCGCCCGGGAGGTCCTTGCGGCGGCCCGCAGTGGCGATGCCACCGCCCGGGCGGTCTGGTCCGAGGCCACCGACGCCCTGGCCCTGGCGATCGCCCAGGTGGCGGCCATGCTGGCACCGCAGGTGGTGGTGATCGGTGGTGGGCTTTCCCGGGCCGGCGACGCGCTGCTGAGCCCGGTCCGCCGCCGCCTGGAGGCGATCCTGACCGTGCAACGCCGCCCCGACCTGCGCCTGAGTACCCTGGGCACCAGCGCGGGCCTGGTCGGCGCCGGGGTCCTGGCCCGCCGCGCCGCCGGGGCCGTACCCCGGCCCCAGGCCGTCGGTCCCTCGGCGCCCGAGGGGACGACCGAGGTGCGCCGATGATCCTCACCCTGACGCTGAACCCGGCGATCGACCTGACCTACACCCTGCCGACGCTGACCCTGGGAACCAGCCACCGAGTACCCCAAGGCCAGCAACGGGCCGGCGGTAAAGGGGTGAACGTGGCCCGGGTACTGACCGAGCAGGGCTACCGCACCCGGGCCATGGCCCCGGTCGGCGGGACCACCGGCGCAGAGTTCCGCGCCGACCTGGACCGGGCGGGAATCGACCACCAACTTCTCCCGGTGCAGGAACCAACCCGGCGCACCATCACCCTGGTCACTCCCGAACACACCACCCCCTTGAACGAGGCCGGGCACAGCCCCACGGCTGCGGAACTCGATGAACTCCTGCAGGCCACCGCCACGGCCCTGACGGGGGCGCGGGTGCTGGTGTGCTCCGGCTCGGTCCCCGCCGGGGCCCCGGCCGACCTCATCCCGCGCGTGATCGCCCTGGCCCGGGCTGCCGCAGTACCGGTGATCGTGGACACCTCCGGCCCGGCGCTGCTGGCTGCCGTCGAGGCCGGCGCCGACGTGCTCAAACCGAACCAGGACGAACTGCGCGAGATCGCCGGCCCGGCAGAGCCACCGGTCGCGGCCCGGTCGCTGGCCGAGCGCAGCGGTGCGGCTGTGTTCGCCTCCCTGGGCGCCGGGGGGATGCTCGCGGCCACCGCAGCGGGCCCGATCTGGCATGCCCGGTTGCCACAGCCCCTGTCGGGCAACCCCACCGGAGCCGGAGACGCCGCGGTCGCCGCCATTGCCGTCGGGCTGGCCCGGCACGGGCCGGCGCTGGAGGGGGCCTCCCTTCCACAGACCCTGCGCACCGCGACCGCTTGGTCCGCGGCCGCCGTGCTGACCCCTACCGCCGGCAGCATCGCCGACCCGGCGCCGCTGACCGAGCAGATCATCATCGACCGGGTCGCCGGGCCCGCGCATTCTGAGGAGAGCAGATGAGCCTGGTCTCGACCAGAGAACTACTCGATCACGCCGTCGCGCAGGGCACCGCCGTGCCCGCGCTGAACGTGATCCACCTGGAATCGGCCGAGGCGATCGCCGCTGCCGCCGAACGGGCCGGTCACGGTGCGGTGCTGCAGATCTCCCAGAACTGCGTGAAGTACCACGGTGCCTTGGCTCCCATCGCCGCGGCCGCCCGGGCGGTGGCCCGGACCTGCGATGCGCCGCTGTCGCTGCATCTGGACCATGCCGAGGACGTGGACCTGGTCCACCAGGCGCTGGACCTGGGCTTCTCCTCGGTGATGTATGACGGCGCGGCGCTGCCCTACGCCCAGAACGTGGCCACCACCGCACAGGTGGTCCGGGCCGCCGGAGCCGTCGGGGCGCTCGTGGAGGCCGAGCTCGGTGAGGTGGGAGGCAAGGACGGCGCGCACGCTCCCGGAGTGCGCACCGACCCGGACGAAGCAGGCCGGTTCGTGGCCGAGACCGGCGTGGACGCGCTGGCGGTGGCAGTGGGCAGTTCACACGCGATGACCAGCAAGACCGCCAGCATCGACACCGCCCTGGTGGCGGCGCTGGCCGAGGCGGTGCCGGTGCCCCTGGTGCTGCACGGATCCTCCGGAGTGCCCGACGCGGACATCACCGCCGCGATCGGAGCAGGAATGCGCAAGATCAACGTCTCCACCCAACTGGTGCGGGCCTTCACCGGTGCCGTCCGCGAGCGCCTGGATGCCGATCCGGCGCTGGTGGACTCCCGCGCCTACCTCGGTGCCGGCCGGGCGGCGATGACCACCGAGGCCGCCGCCGTCATCGCGCTCATCGCCGGCCGGGTATGAACCGCGACGAACGCCTCGGGGCGATCCTGGACCTGCTCGGCCAGGCCGAGCGGGTGCAGGTGGAGGAGATCGTGGAGGCCTTCGGGGTCTCCCCCGCCACCGCACGCCGGGACCTGGATGCCCTGGCCGAGCGCCAATTGGTCAACCGCACCCGAGGCGGGGCCACGGCGCACACCGTGGCCTACGACCTGCCGCTGCGGTACAAGCGCGAACAGCACGCCGGCGCGAAGGCGCAGATCGCCGCGGCGGTGATGGACCTGATACCGGTCGGGGCGCGGGTGGGCCTGACCGGTGGCTCCACCTGCACCGCGATCGCCTCGGAGTTGGGCCAGCGCGCCGATCTGAGCGCCACCGACACCGCACCGGCGTTGACGGTGGTCACCAACGCGGTGAACATCGCTGCCCAACTGCTGATCCGCCCCCACCTGCGGGTGGTCATCACCGGCGGGGTGGTGCAGCCGCGTTCCTACGAACTCATCGGCCCCTACACCGACCTGATGCTCAACCAGGTGAACCTGGACCTGGCGTTCGTGGGAATCAACGGCCTGCAGCCCGGCCTGGGCGCAATGGTCCATGACGACACCGAGGCCCAGGTGAACGGCCTGATGGCCCGGAGAGCCGATCAGGCCTGGTTGGTGGCCGACTCCTCCAAGGTGGGGGTGCGGGCGTTCGCCACCGTCGGCGCCCTGTCGGACTTCACCGGGCTGGTCACCGACCGCACCATCAGGGAGGATGACCGGCGGGCCCTGCTGGACGCCGGTTTGAAGGTGCTCGTGGCCGGATGAGGGCTCGGCCCGGGTGCCGCGGTGGTCTGGCTCACGGGATGTGATTCGCACCGATTCCGAACGTACACTCGGGGCATGGCCACTGAGCAGGAAGTCCGCACCGCACTGGGGTCCGTGCTGGACCCCGAGATCCGCCGTCCGATCACCGAGTTGGACATGGTCCGCTCGATCGAGGTGGACGCCGGGACCGGTGTGGTCACGGTGCTGGTGGCCCTGACCATCGCGGGCTGCCCGATGCGCGAGACGATCACCAAGGACGTGCGCGCGGCGGTGGAGAAACTGGACGGGGTGCCCAGTTGCACCGTGGAGATGACGGTCATGACCGACGAGGAGCGCACCGATCTGCGCACCAAGTTGCGTGGCGGCAAGGCCGAACCGGTGATCCCGTTCTCCCAACCGGACTCCCTGACCCGGGTCTACGCCGTGGCCTCCGGTAAGGGTGGGGTGGGCAAGTCCTCGGTGACGGCCAACCTCGCCGCGGCGATGTCCGCCCAGGGCCTGAAGGTCGGCGTGATCGACGCGGACGTGTACGGCTTCTCCATCCCCCGCATGCTCGGGGTGGAGACCGGTCCCACCAAGGTCGACGACATGATCCTTCCCCCCTTGTCCGGGGAGATCAAGGTGATCTCGATCGGGATGTTCACCCAGCCGGGCAAGGCGGTGGTCTGGCGCGGCCGATGCTGCACCGGGCGCTGCAGCAGTTCCTCGCGGACGTGTTCTGGGGAGACCTGGACGTATTGCTGCTGGACCTGCCGCCGGGAACCGGTGACATCGCGATCTCCGTGGCCCAGTTGCTTCCCAGTGCCGAACTGCTCGTGGTCACCACCCCGCAGTTGGCTGCGGCCGAGGTGGCCGAGCGCGCCGGGTCGATGGCCCAGGCCACCAACCAGCGCATCGCCGGCGTGATCGAGAACATGTCCTGGCTGGATCAGCCCGACGGTACCCGCCTGGACCTGTTCGGCTCCGGCGGTGGGGCCAAGGTCGCGCAGCGGCTGACCGAGGTGCTGGGCACCGACGTGCCGCTGCTGGGGCAGGTGCCGATCGAGGTGGCCCTGCGCGAGGGCAGCGACAACGGTGCGCCGCTGGTGGGCACCGAGAGCCAGTCCCCGGCCGCGCAGGTACTGCGAGACGTGGCCTCCACCCTGGGCCAGCGCTCCCGTGGCCTGGCCGGCGGCCGCAAGTTGGCGATCTCGCCGGTGGGCTGAGCGGCGTTCGCTCGTGCCTAGGTGGCCTCGTCGTCGAACGGGGCGCCGACGGCGACCAGTTCCTGCGCGCCGGCTTCGTTCGCCTCAGTCCGCGCGCCGGTTTCCTGCTCAGTCCGGGCGGCAGCAGATCCCGCCACGGCCGGCGTACCGGCACCCGGACCGGCCTTCCGCGCGCCCGCTGCGTCCGACTCGGCGGTAGCAACGGTCTCGGCGGCGGTGGTCGACGCCGTCGTCACCGGTGCCTGCGCGTCGTCACCAGCGGCCTGGTCCGGACCGACGGCGTCATCGGCGGTGGCCGAGTCGGCGCCGGCGGCCTGGGCCGCGGCCGCCTCGGCAGCGGCGGCTTCCTTCCTCGCCTGTACCTCGGCGCGGCGGCGGGCTGCGTTCTCGCGCGCGATCCGGCTGCTCTCACTCGGCTTACGCACGGTGGAGGCGGACCGGGTGGTGGACCTGGCGGCGCGGGCCGGGCGGGTGGTCGGCAGGATGTCATCGGACAACGCCTCCCGCACGATTCGGCGGGGATCATATTTGCGCGGATCCAACTGGGACAGGTCCAGGTCCGCGGCCTCCTCGCCGAGCTCCTCCTTGACCCGTTCGGTGGCGCCGGTGGCCATCTTCTTCAGGTTCCGTGCCAACTGGCCGAGTTGCTCGGCGTACATGGGCAGCCGTTCCGGGCCGATCACGATCACGGCGATGATGATGAGGAGGAGCAGTTCCTCACCATTGATGTTCATGCACCCAATCCTATCCCGGCGGGGAGCGGGCGTCAGTCGCTCGGCTGCTCGCCGAGGGTGACTTCGAGCTCGCGTTCGGCGCCGTCCTCGCGGATGGTCAACGTGATCACCTCGCCGGGGGCGTGGGCGCGGATGCGCACGATCAACTCCTCCGCGCTGGTGACCGGGTTCCCGTTCAGGGCCACGATCACATCCCCCGGTGCCAACCCGGCCGCTTCGGCCGGACCGCCGGGGGTGATCGGTTCCTGTCCCTCGGTGGTCTCGGTGTGCACCCGCACCCCCTCACCGGCATAGGTGGGATCCAGCGTGGCTCCGATGACCGGGTAACTTGCCTCCCCGGTCTCGATGATCTGCTGCGCGGTGCGCGCCACCTGCGAACTCGGGATCGCGAAACCGAGCCCGATGCTGCCGCCCTGGCCGGGCTGTGCGGCGATGGCGGTGTTCACCCCGATCACCGCCCCGCTGGCGTCCACCAGCGGCCCACCGGAGTTCCCCGGGTTGATCGCCGCGTCGGTCTGGATGGCATTGATGAAGGTACCGCCACCGGCACCCACCCGCACCGGGCGGTTCTGGGCGCTGACGATCCCGGTGGTCACGGTGCCCTCCAGGCCCAGCGGTGCGCCGATGGCCACCACCGGATCACCCACTCGCAGCGCGTCGGAGTCCCCGAGCGGGACCGGGGCCAGGTCGGTGCGCTCGACGGACAGGACCGCCAGGTCGTAGTCGGAGGTGGCCCCGACGATCTCCGCCGCTTCCTCGGCGCCGTCGGAGAAGATCACCGCGACCTGTGCCTCCGGATCCTCCTGGGCCGCGGCGATGACGTGCTCGTTCGTGACGATATGCCCCTGATCGTTGAAGACGAAGCCGCTGCCGGTGAAACCCTCACCATTAGCGCGAACCTGGATGAACACTGTGCTCGGTAGCACCGCGTCCGCGATGTCTGCCACGGAGGCGTCGGTGAGCGCCGGAGCCGAGGTACCCTGCCCGGTTGCGGGATCGGAGGGTGTGGAACCCGGTGCGGATGAGCCGGTGGGTACCGCCGGTAGGTACTGCGCTCCCAGCAGGCCCAGTAACAGGCCCACCAGCAGGGCCATGATCATCAGGACGGCGACGATCCCACCGGCCACGCCGCGCCGCCTGCGGCCAGGATCGGCGGCGTGGGTGGCCCGGGGGCCCGGGTAGGACGCCAGGGGGGCGCTCTGCTCGGCCGGGCCGCCTCCTGGCTGCGGTGGCCCACCCACCCGCTGCTCCGGGTTGGTTCCCGGCCGCGTGGCCTCAGGTGCCGGGCCGCGGGAGTCCGATAGCCGCTGCTGGGAGCCGGCTTCCGGTGCGTCGGCATCGGGCCGAGCGGTGCCGCTGCTGTCGGGCCGCCCGGACGGCGTGGCCCACCCGTGGCCGGGTGCGGCAGCCGTGTCCTCAGCCCTTGTGGCATCCGATCCCGGGTCGGCTGTGCCGTGCACGGCGTCGGAGGTTCGCCGGCCCGGTTCCGACCCGGGGTACGGCTCGCGGTCCTGTGGGGTCATGGGCCCATTCTCTACGATCTTGGCTACGAAGCACCTCTTCAGGTGAGATTCCCATCAGATCGGGTCGGGGCGCCGCGACCTTCCGGGCGGTGCAGCGATACCATCACGAGCACCGCTACACCGATCCGGGAGGCTCATCATCGCTGCCGACAAGGCCCAGAGTTGGGCCTACACCGAGGAGTTCATCACTGAATCCGAGCCGGTGCGCCAGGCCGGGACCGCGCGCGGAGGAGTTCGGTATCCAGCCCGTCCCGCCCGGTGTGGGTGCGGCGCTGCGTCTGCTGGCTGCGCGCCGCCGACGCCCACGCCGTGGCCGAGGTGGGCACCGGGACAGGTGTTTCCGGCCTGTGGTTGCTGGAGGGGATGCGGCCTGGTGGCGTGCTCACCACGATCGACGTGGAGATGGAGCATCAGCGCGCCGCGAAGGAGGCCTTCGCCGCGGCCGGGGTCGGCGCCACCCGCACCCGGGCGATCTCCGGGCGGGGCCTGGACGTGCTGCCCCGGTTGGCCGATGGCGCCTACGACCTGGTCTTCATCGACGGAGAACCCTCCGAGGCGTCCGACTACGCCGAGCAGGCCATCCGGATGCTGCGCTCCGGTGGGGTGCTGGCCATCACCGGGGCGCTCTGGTACGACCGGGTCGCCGACCCGGCACGCCGGGACGAGGCCACCGTGGCGATGCGGGAGCTGGGCAAGTCCGTCCGTGATGACGAACGTTGCTCCCCGCTCTGTTACCCAGCGGGGAGGGCCTCCTGGCCGCCGTCAAGCGCTGACGTCTGCTCGACCGGCACCACCGATGTGTACGGTGGGGGTCAGGGGAGGGTGATCGATGTGACCGGGACCGACAGGGCTCGCACAGGCCACGCAGGCCGCCCCGACCGCACCGAGTTCATCACGGCCTTCCCATCGGGCCGGTCGCCGGTGAGCCGGCTGCCGCGCGCCGGCGCCACCGCCGGGATCGGCGGGGCCGTCGGCCTGGTCGCCGCGATCGTCCTGGCCCTGCTGGAGCAGCCGTGGGCTCTGGTGATCCCGGTGGCGATGGTGGGGGCGGCGATCTGCGGCCTGTTGTTGTGGGTGGTGGCCAAGGAACCGGTGCCGGCCGGCACCCGACCCGGCACCCAGTTCATCCTGGCCGCGGCCTACCTGGGCGGATCGCTGCTCGCCGGCTGGTTCACCGGCAACTGGACGTTCGCCCTGCTCCTGTGCACGGTGGCGGCCATCCCGCTGACCTTCGGGATCCGCGCGCGCACGTAGTGCACGCCCAGCCGTTCACAGATCGAAGGTTCGGCGTTACCGTAGGCGTGCACGGCGCGGGCACCCGATGGAGGGATCGGCATGAGCGAGTTGTTCGTCGACGCCGCGGGCAGCGGTGAGCACGTCATCTTCGTCCACGGGTCCCTGGCCACCGGTCGCGAGGAGTGGGAAGCCCAGCAGCCCCTCGCCGAGGAGGGCTTCCGGCTACTCGTGGTGGACCGGCGCGGATACGGGCGCAGTCCCGGCGCCGAAGGGGAGGACTTCCTGCGCGACGCGCAGGACATCGCCGCGTTGATGGACACCGGTGCCCACCTGGTGGGTCACTCCTACGGAGGTCTCGCAGCGATGTTCGCGGCCGCGCTGCGGCCCGGTCAGACCCGCTCCCTGGCGCTGCTGGAACCTCCGGCGTTCACCCTGGGCCAGGACCGGCCGGCGGCTCGGCACCTGGTGGCGAAGAGTGTGGAGATCCTCGACCTGGACCTCCCGGACCGTACCTGGCTGGTGCGGTTCCTGGAGTCCGTGGGGAGCCGGCCGGAGGAGTTGCCGCCCGGGCTCCTCGACGCCGCACTACCCCTGGTGCCCTTGCTGCGGAACGCCAGGCGACCGACCGATGCCGAATTGCCGATCGCGGAGTTGTCCTCCGCCCCGTACCCCAGCCTGGTGGTCTCGGGCGGTCATCACCCAGGCTTCGAAGAGATCTGCGACGACCTCGCCGAGAAGATCGGTGCCTCGCGTTCGGTCATCGAAGGAGCCGGCCACGAGGTCCAGTTCACCGGAGCCCCGATCAACGATGCGCTGCTGGCGTTGTGGCGCAGCGCATCAGCGCGGTAGCGACTCAGTCGCGTTCGATCAGCCAGTGCAGCAGTGCCCGGGCGCTGTAGCCGGTGGGCCCTTCGGCGATCTCGTGCTCGTTCTTCGGTGACCGGCCCGGGCCGGCGATGTCCAGGTGCGCCCACGGGGTGTCACCGGCGAAGTGCTGCAGGAACAGCGCCGCCGTGATCGCCCCTGCCGAGGTGTGCGGGTCGGTGTTGACGTGGCACAGGTCCGCCACCGGCGAGTCCAGCGCGGATCGGTACTCGGGTACCAGCGGCATCGCCCAGAGCGCCTCCCCGGTCACCTCACCGGCAGCGGTCAGTGCACGGGTCAGGTCCGCATCGGTGCTGAACAGCGCCGCGTGCTTCTTGCCCAGGCCCAGGGTGGCCGCCCCGGTCAGCGTGGCCACATCGACCAGCGCCCGCGGGTGGTACTCCGACCGCGCCCACGCCATCGCATCGGCCAACACCAGGCGGCCCTCCGCGTCGGTGTTGGCGATCTCCACCGTGGTGCCATCGACCATGGTGAGCACGTCACCGGGCCGGTAGGACCGCGCACCGACGGCGTTCTCCGCAAGTGGTAGCACCGCCACCACCGGCACCGGGACCTGCGCCCGGGCTGCGCCGAGCACGACGGCCAGGACCACCGCGGCGCCGGACATGTCCGTCTTCATCGGCACCATCGCCTCGCGCGGCTTGATCGAGAGCCCACCGGTGTCGTAGGTGATGCCCTTGCCGACCAGCACGATCGGGTCCTGGGCACCGCCCTCGGCCCGGGCTCGCCGGGGCGGGGTGTAGGTCACCGTCACCAGGCGCGGGGGGCCCGCCGCAGCCGCACCCACCGCGAGGATTCCCTCCAACCCCTGGGCGGCAAGCCACTTCTCGTCGTGTTCGGTCACCTTGACCCCGGCCACCCCCTCGGCTGCCTCCCGTGCCTGCTCGGCAACCCAAGCGGGTGTCTTGATGTTCGACGGCGTGGCAGCCAGGGTGCGCGCCAGTACGGTGGCCTCCGCGCTGGTACGGGCGCGGTCCAGATCGTCGGCGCTGACCGGGCCGGTCAGGGTGATCAGCGGGCACGGCGCCTCGGGGCCCGGCCCGGCACCGGTGAACGGGGCCCGGTAGGAGCCCAGCAGGAGCCCCTCGATGAGAGCGCGCAGCGCCGGCGCGGTGGACTCGTCCAGTCCGCTCAGGTCCACCAACAGGTGCTCGGCCTGCACCGCTGCCCGGGCCAGGGCCGCACCTGCCCGGCGCATCGCCGTCGTCCCCTCGTCACCGACGCCGGCCAGGACCAACCGGTCCGGCATTCCCGCCCAGGGAGCTGAACCCGAGACCAGGGCGGGCAGGGTCACGGTGGTCGCCGAACCGGCGCTCGCGCCGGCGCCCGCGCGCACCGCGAGGGCGCCCAGGTCGATGCCGTGGTCCCCGGTGGAGCCCACGGGGGCGACCGCGTCGCCGTCGGCGCGGATCAGCACCGCCAGCAGCGCCTCGGTTCCGAACTCGCGCAGCCGGGCGGCATCCAGCGGCCCGGTCTGCAGCGCGATGTGCGGGGCAGACGTCCTACGCACCGGTCAGTTCGTGACCGCGCTCAGTGCGTTCGACAGGTCCGAAGCCTCGTCCGGCTTGAGTTCCACGACCAACCGGCCGCCTCCTTCGAGCGGTACCCGCATGATGATCCCGCGACCCTCCTTGGTGACCTCGAGCGGTCCGTCACCGGTCCTGGGCTTCATGGCGGCCATGGGCGTGCTCCCTATGTGGGTTGAATGAAGTCGAACCGGAAGCGGTCTGCACCGGTCCGGTCCGGAATCGTGTGACCTCCATTCTATGCCACCGGAGGCTCTCGCGGGGTGCCCGGTGCGGATACGGATCCTGCCAGGCCACGGACACCCGCCCGCTCGAAACCGCCCAGGCCATCACCACGACTACCGCGATGACCAGCAGGAACAGTCCCGTCATGCCGGTGACCCAGCCCATCGCGCGCTCCGCTACTCCGGCCGGCCCGCGGCCTCGGAGCCGGCCTCCCGCTGCGCCTTGGCCTCGGCGCGACGACGGTGATGGTTTGCCTCGATCACCATGTGCACCGCCTCGGCCGGGTCGTCGGTGACCTGGACCAGATCCACGTCCGCAGCGGCGATAGTGCCCTCCTTCACCAGCACCTCCCGCAACCAGTCCAGCAGCCCGGACCAGAACTCCGTGCCGATCAGCACCAACGGGAAGCGCTTGACCTTGCCGGTCTGGACCAGGGTGAGTGCCTCGAACAGTTCATCCAGGGTGCCGTACCCACCGGGCAGCACGATGAAGCCCTGGGCGTACTTGACGAACATGGTCTTGCGGGCGAAGAAGTAGCGGAAGTTCACGCCCAGGTCCACGTACTCGTTCATGCCTTGTTCGAAGGGGAGTTCGATGCCCAGCCCGACCGAGGTGCCCTCGGCGTTCTGAGCGCCCATGTTCGCCGCCTCCATCACCCCCGGCCCGCCTCCGGTGATCACCCCGAATCCGGCCTTGACCAGTTCCTCGGCGACCTGCACCCCGAGCTCGTAATACGGATGGTCGGCGTCGAAACGGGCAGACCCGAACACGCTGATCGCCGGGCCGAGGTTGGCCAGTGCCCCGAACCCCTCGACGAACTCGGCCTGGATCCGCATCACCCGCCAGGGGTCGGTGTGCACCCATTCGGCGTCCCGGCCGCTCCATTCCAGGAGCCGCTCATCGGTGGTCTTCTCCGGAATGTGGCGACCCCGCAGCCGGATCGGGCCCTTGAGGTAATTCCGCCGCTTCTTCGATTCGGCTGTCATTGTTCCGGCCCTCCTCTCATGTCGTTCCGGTGTAACTCAACCACGACCGGAGCGCTCGCGTGCACACTCGGATCTGCTCGGTGGGCACCGCCTCGTCATCGGCATGGGCCAACAGCGGATCGCCGGGCCCGAAATTCACCGCCGGAACGCCCAGCGCGGTGAACCGCGCCACATCGGTCCAGCCTTGTTTGGCCCGCACGCTCCCCCCGGTCTGGGCGGTCACCGCCGCCACGAACTCCGCGGCGACCGGCTGGGACAGCCCGGGCCGGGCCCCCGGGGAGGAGTCGGTGGGGTCCACCTCCAACCCGTCGAAGACCTCCCGGACGTGGGCCAGCGCCTCCGCCTGGGTGCGGGCGGGGGCGAACCTGTAGTTCACCGCGACGGTGCACTCATCGGGGATCACGTTCCCGGCTATCCCCCCGGTGATGGCCACCGCGTTCAGGCCCTCGATGTAGGTGAGCCCATCGACCTCGACGTGCTCGGGTTCATAGGAGGCCAGGCGGGTCAGCACCTGCGCGGCCTCGTGGATCGCGTTGTGCCCCATCCACGCCCTCGCGGAGTGGGCCGCGCGCCCCCTGGTCCGTACCTGCACGTGCAGCGAACCGTTGCAGCCGGCCTCGATTCCGGCGGCGGTGGGTTCGCCCAGCACGGCGAAGTCGGCGGCCAACCAGTCCGGGTGCTCGGCCACCACCCTGTTCAACCCGTTGAGGTCCGCGGCCACCTCCTCGTTGTCGTAGAACACCCACGTCACATCGCGCACGGGCTCGGTCAGCGCGGCGGCCAGGTGCAGCGCCACCGCGACGCCCCCCTTCATATCCACCGTGCCCCGGCCCCGCAGCACCTCAGCGCCGCCGGACCCCCGCTCGCGCCGGGTGGGCAGGTTGGCCGCGATCGGCACGGTGTCCAGATGCCCGGCGACCACCACACGTTCGGCCCGGCCCAGCTCGGTGCGCGCCAACACGGTGTTCCCCGAGCGCAGCACGTGCAGGTGCGCGTACCGGCCCAGGGCCGCCTCGACGGCGTCGGCCAGCGGCGCCTCGGAACCGGAGACCGAGGGGATGTCGCAGAGCAACTGGGTCAGATCGACGACATCGGTGGTCACCAGGTCCGGGAGTTCCTGGGGCTGGTCCTGCCCCGCCGGTGCTGCCGGGTCGATGGGCGGGGTGGGCGACGGAGTCATTCCGCCGAGCATAATCGCCGTACCCGGAAAGGCGGCCGCACGACGTCGGGAGGCGGACCACCCGGTGTCGGGAGGGATCAGGTCTCGGTTGCGTGCAGCAACCGTGCGGCTTCGGCGATGGACCCGGACAGCGAGGGATAGACGGTGAACGCCGCCGACACCTCATCCACTGTGAGGCGGTTACTGATCGCCAGCGTGAGCGGGAAGATCAGTTCACTGGCCCGCGGAGCCACCACCACGCCGCCGAGCACCAGGCCCGAGGAACGGTGGGAGAAGACCTTGATGAAGCCCTCGGTGATGCCCAGCATCTTCGCGCGCGGGTTCCCGGCCAGGGGCAGCATGGTGATCTTGCCGTTGACCTCCCGCTCGGTGATCGCGCGCTCGGGGATCCCGACCGTAGCGATCTCCGGGGCGGTGAAGATGTTCGCCGAGACCATCTGCAGATCCAGCGGCGACACCGCATCGCCCAGGGAGTGCCACATCGCGATCCGGCCCTGCATCGCCGCCACCGAGGCCAGCGGCAGCACCCCGGTCACGTCACCGGCGGCGTAGACCCCGCGCACCGTGGTGCGGGAGACCCGGTCCACCTCGATGTGCCCGGACTCGGTGGTGGCCACCCCGGCCTGCGCCAGCCCCAGGTCCTCGCTGTTGGGCACCCCGCCCACCGCGAGCAGGCAGTGCGATCCGGTGACCACCTGGCCGTCGGTCAGTTCTACGTCCACCCCGTCGCCCGTCCGGTGCACCGCGGCGGCACGGGAGCGGGACATCACGTCCATACCACGGCGCCGGAACACCGTCTCGATCAGTTCGGCGGCATCGGCGTCCTCCCCCGGCAGCACCCGGTCGCGGCTGGAGACCAGCACCACCGGCACCCCGAGCGCGTTGTAGGCACCGGCGAACTCCGCCCCGGTGACCCCCGAGCCCACCACGATGAGCTTCTCCAGGTCGTCGGCGGCCTCGTACATCTGGGTCCAGGTCAGGATGCGCTCCCCGTCCGGCTCCGCGGTGGGAAGCACTCGCGGGCGGGCCCCGGTGGCCAGCAGGATCACATCGGCCGCGAAACGGCGTCGCCCCTGGTCGGTCTCGGCGATCACGGCCCCGGGCCCGTCCAGTCGTCCGGTGCCGTCGACCAGGGTGATCCCCTCCCGTTGCAGACGGGCCCGGATATCACGGCTCTGGGCGCCGGCCAGCCGCAGCACCCGCTGGTTCACCCGGTTCAGGTCCACCTCCAGGGACCCGTCGTGGCCCCCGGTGGGTTTGATGCCCAGTTCCCGCGAACTCTCGGTCAGCGTCATCCACTCGGCGGTGGCGATCAGCGTCTTCGACGGCACCACGTCGGTGAGCACGGCCGAGCCACCCAGGCCCTGGCGCTCGATGAGGGTCACCCCCGCCCCGAGCTGGGCGGCCACCAGCGCTGCCTCGTAGCCACCGGGCCCGCCCCCGATGATCACCACCCGGCTCCCCTCCCGGGTGGTGGAACGTCGGACGCCGCTGGGGGGTTCGGCCGGTGGCGGGATCTCGGAGGTCACGCGTGCCATTGTGCCTTGTCACCGGGCCCGGGCAAGTGGCGCCGGACCCCGTGCGGCCGGCACCGATCCAGTAGGTTCGTGCTGTGCACACACATGACGACGACGCCGACCCCGCCCGGACCGCGGCCGCGGCCGCCCGGGTGCTCACACGAGGCGGCGGGGGTGGACTCCTTCGACATCGCCCTGGTGCTCGGTTCGGGTTGGGGCGAGGCAGCCGACTTGATCGGACGCACCGTCGCCGCCGTCCCGGCAGCCGACGTGCCCGGATTCGCTCCCTCCGGCGTGCCGGGGCACCGCGGGACGCTGCAGGCGGTGGCCATGGATACCGGGACCGGCACCAGGCACGCACTGGTGCTGGGGGCCCGCACGCACTTCTACGAGGGCAGGGGGGTGCGGGCAGTGGCCCACCCGGTGCGCACCGCCGCCGCCGCCGGGGCGTCCACCGTGGTGCTGACCAACGGGTGTGGCGGGCTGCACCGGGAGTGGGCTCCCGGCACGGCGGTGCTGATCAGCGACCACCTGAACTTGACCGCTGCCTCTCCCCTGGAGGGCGCCACGTTCGTGGACCTGACCGATCTGTACTCACCAAGGTTGCGTGCGATCGCCCATTCGGTGGACCCGGAGCTGCCCGAGGGGGTCTACGCCCAGTTCCGCGGCCCGCACTACGAGACGCCCGCCGAGGTGCAGATGGCCAAACGGATGGGCGCTGATCTGGTGGGCATGTCCACCGCCTTGGAGGCGATCGCGGCCCGGGAGGCCGGTATGGACGTGCTCGGCCTGTCCCTGGTGACGAACCTGGCCGCCGGGATCTCACCCGAGCCGCTCTCGCACGCCGAGGTGATCGAGGCCGGCCGGGAGGCCGGCCCCCGGATCAGCGCACTGCTCAGTGCGATCGTGCGTACCATCCTGTCGTGACCGCCGACGACGCCGCCCACCCCGGACCCGCGGGCGCGCCTAGCACCGGGGTGCCCGCTGCGGCGACCGCCGGCGAGGAGGAGCAGGTCGGCGCAGTCGGCGGGGCCGAGCAGGTCAGCGAGGACCTGCTCGCGCGTGTCCGGGAATGGATCGCCGATGATCCCGACCCGGGCGACGCCAGGGAACTGCGCGAACTCCTGACCCAGGTGACCGGCGCCGACCGGTCCGGTGCGCTGCGGGCGCTGCAGACGTTGCGCGAAGCCTTCGCGGGCTCGCTGCAGTTCGGCACGGCCGGGTTGCGGGGGGAACTGGGCGCGGGCCCGAACCGGATGAACCGGGCGGTGGTGATCCGAGCCGCGGCCGGGGTGATGACGTATCTGAACGAGCGCGTGCCCCACCTGCCCAAGGTGGTGGTCGGTTACGACGCCAGGCACCGTTCCGAGATCTTCGCTTCCGAGACCGCCGCCGTCGTCGCCGGTGCGGGCGGGCACGCCCTGGTTCTACCCGGACCGGTGCCCACCCCGTTGCTGGCCTTCGCGGTCCGCCACCTGGGTGCCGACGCCGGCGTGATGGTGACCGCCTCGCACAACCCACCCCGGGACAACGGGTACAAGGTCTACCTGGGCGGACGGCTCACCGATGACTCCGGCACCGGGGTACAGATCGTTCCCCCCGCCGACGCCCGGATCGCAGCCCACATCGCTGCCGTGGAGTCGGTGGCGCAGGTGCCGCGGCCCGCCGCGACCCGGCCGCGTCCGCCCGGGGGTCGATCGAACACCTGGGCCCGGAGGTGGCCCGGGCCTACGTCGAACGGGCGCTGACCACCGTGCCGCCGGGCCCGCGGGACCTCAGGATCGTGCTCACTCCCTTGCACGGCGTCGGGGTGCCCCTGGCACTGGAGGTACTCGAGCGGGCCGGTTTCACCGACGTCACGGTCGTCGCCCGGCAGGGCCAGCCGGACCCGGACTTCCCCACGGTGGACTTCCCCAACCCGGAGGAGCCCGGCGCACTGGACCTGGCGATCGAGACCGCCGAGGACGTGGGTGCCGACCTGATCATCGCCAACGACCCCGACGCCGACCGCTGCTCCGTCGCGGTGCCGGGCGTCGGCGCGGAGGGCGGCTGGCGCCAGTTGAGCGGCGACGAGGCCGGCGCCCTGCTCGGGGAGCAGGCCGCCGCCACCGCCACAGCCGGGCCGGGTGCGGACACCGCGGTGTTGGCCTCCTCGGTGGTCTCCTCCCGGTTGCTGGCCGCGATCGCCCACTCCCACGGCCTGCCGTACCGGGCCACCCTGACCGGGTTCAAGTGGATCTCCCGGGTGCCGGACCTGGTGTTCGGGTACGAGGAGGCGATCGGGTACTGCGTGGACCCCCAGGGGGTGCGGGACAAGGACGGCATCACCGCGGCGCTGCACCTGGCGGCCCTGGCCGCACGCGCCAAGGACGCCGGTGCCACGCTCATGGACTCACTCGATGAGCTGGCCCGGCGCCACGGTCTGCACGCCACCGCGCCGCTGTCGGTGCGGGTGGCGGACCTGGCCCTGATCAGCGCGATATTGGCGAGCCTGCGCGCCGACCCCCCGACCCATCTGGGTGGTTCCGCGGTGGTGCAGGTCCGTGATCTGAACGCCGGCGGGGACCTCCCGCCCACCGACGCGCTGATGTACCTCACTGAGGCCGGCGATCGCGTGATCGTGCGTCCCAGCGGAACCGAGCCGAAGCTCAAGTGCTACCTGGGGTCGTCCTGCCGCTGGACGACCAGGACCTCACCCGGGTGCGACACCGGGCCGCCGATCGGCTCGCGGCACTGTCCGCCGACATCGGTTCCCGGCTCCGCGCCTGAACGGCCCGGTGACCGCAGCGGCGCGGCACCGGCGCAGCTCAGAACTGGCGTACACCGTGGCCGGATGTGTCCCGGTCCCGCTAGCGTTCCGGTGATGACCGATCACCCGGACGCAGGCGAGCACGAGACGCGGCGGGCCTGGGACCTGGCCTCGCGCAAGTACACCCGCGCCTACACCGAGTTCCTCGACCTGGCACGGACCACCGAGTTGGCCGCGGCCGAGGTCGAGATCCTGGCGCCGATCCTGGGCAGACCCGACCAGCTGGTGGTGCACCCACAGAGCGGGCACGGGGTGGACGACGCCGCCCTGGTGCGCCTGGGTGCGAGCAGGGTGATCGGAGTGGACTACACCCACCGGGTGGCGGTCTCGGCGCACCGGCGCGCCGCCGAGCTGGGCCTGCCGTGCCACTACGTCACCGGCAGCGTCCCGGATGTACCACTGCTGAGCGGGTGCGCGGACCTGGTCTACACCGGCAAGGGCGCACTGATCTGGTTGGCCGACATCCATGGCTGGGCCCGGGAGATGGCCCGGCTGCTGCGCCCCGGTGGGCACCTCTTCGTCTTCGAGGCCCACCCGTTGGTGCCGTTGTGGGCCTGGGACACCGACGAGGCCAGGGCCCGGCCGGATCGGTCCTACTTCGCCGGCAGTCACATCAACGACACCTTCCCCGCACGGGGTGCCGTGGAGCACCAGCACCGGCTCTCGGAGGTGGTGATGGCGGTGTTGGGCGCCGGTTTCACCCTCGCCCACCTGGCCGAGCACCCCGAACCGTTCTGGCAGCCGGAGGGGACCGAGGCCGCGGCGTGGGACGGCCGGCTACCGAACTCCTACAGCCTGCTGGCCCAGCGCCCGCCCGCAGAAGCGCCGGCGGGGACCTAGGATGGGCGCATGACCTCAACGGCGACGACGGCGACCTCCTCCTCGGCCCGCAGCGCCGGGGAGGTGGCCACCCAGGCGCGCGTGATCACCGGAGCGGAGTCGGTGACCAACACGGCGCTGCGCCGCTACCTGCACGGCCTGCCGGGTGTGGACCAGGTGGGGGCCGATTCCCGGGCGGCGATGCTGGGTACCCGCTCCATCAAGACCACCGCGAAGGCCTGGGCGATCGACACGGTCATCTCCATGATCGACCTGACCACCCTGGAAGGCGCCGACACCCCCGGCAAGATCCGCTCTCTGGTCGCCAAGGCCAAACTGCCCGACCCCGACGATCCCACCTGCCCCCGCCCGGCCGCGGTGTGCGTCTACTCCGACCTGGTGCCCCTGGCGTTGGAGGCGATCGGGGACGCCGGGATCAATGTGGCCTCGGTAGCCACCGCGTTCCCCGCCGGCCGGGCCAGTCGGGCGATCCGCCTGGCCGACACCCGCGAGGCGGTCGGCGCGGGCGCGCAGGAGGTGGACATGGTGATCGACCGCGGCGCCTTCCTGTCCGGGGACTACCTGAAGGTGTACCAGGACATCGTCGCGGTGCGCCAGGAATGCCAGAACACCGAGGTCCCGGCGCACCTGAAGGTCATCCTGGAGACCGGGGAACTGGCGACCTACGACAACGTCCGGCGTGCCTCCTGGCTGGCCATGCTCGCCGGCGCCGACTTCATCAAGACCTCCACCGGGAAGGTGTCCCCGGCCGCCACGCTGCCGGTCACCGTGGTGATGCTGGAGGCGGTCCGGGACTTCCACGCCGCCACCGGCACCCGCGTCGGCGTCAAACCCGCCGGCGGGATCCGTACCTCCAAGGATGCGATCAGGTACCTGGTGGCCGTGAACGAGGTGGCCGGGAACGACTGGCTCACCCCCGACCTGTTCCGCTTCGGCGCCTCCAGCCTCCTCAACGACATGTTGTTGCAGCGCAAGAAACTCGCCACCGGCGCCTACTCCGGCCCCGACTACGTGACGATCGACTGAAGGACCCCATGACTGCCTTCGACTACGCCCCCGCCCCCGAGTCAGCCTCGGTGGTGGACATCGCCTCCTCCTACGGGTTGTTCATCAACGGGGAGTTCACCGACGCCACGTCCGGGGAGTCCCTGAAGACCATCAACCCCGCCACCGAGGAGAATCTGGCCGAGGTGGCCGTGGCGGGTACCGAGGACGTCGAACGCGCCGTGCGGGCCGCCCGCACCGCCTACGAGCGCACCTGGGGTCCGATGCCGGGGCCGGAACGAGCCAAGTACCTGTTCCGGATCGCCCGGCTGCTGGCCGAGCGGTCCCGCGAGTTCGCGGTGCTGGAGGTCCTGGACAACGGCAAGCCGATCCGGGAGGCACGGGACATGGACATCCCGATGGCCTCGGCGTACTTCTTCTACTACGCCGGCTGGGCGGACAAGCTCGACTACGCCGGGCGCGGGGCGAACCCCCGCCCGCACGGGGTGGCCGGGCAGGTGATCCCCTGGAACTTCCCGCTGCTGATGCTGGCCTGGAAGATCGCTCCGGCCCTGGCCGCAGGCAATACGGTGGTGCTCAAACCGGCCGAGACCACCCCGTTGACGGCGCTGCTGTTCGCCGATCTGCTGCAACAGGCCGACCTGCCCCCCGGCGTCGTGAACATCATCACCGGCGCCGGTCGCACCGGGGCCGACCTGATCGCCCACCCGGACGTGGACAAGGTCGCCTTCACCGGGTCGACCAAGGTGGGCAAGCAGATCGCCCGGCAGGTGGCCGGCACCCATAAGCAAGCCACCCTGGAACTGGGCGGCAAGGCCGCGAACATCATCTTCGACGACGCCCCGGTGGACCAGGCGGTGGAGGGAATCGTCAACGGCATCTACTTCAACGCCGGGCAGGTGTGCTGCGCCGGATCGCGGCTGCTGGTCGCCGAGTCGGTGGCCGATGAGGTGATCGACCGGCTCAAGGCGCGACTGGGCACATTGCGGGTGGGCGACCCGATGGACAAGAACACCGACGTCGGCGCGGTCAATTCCGCCGCCCAGCTGAGCCGGATCACCGAACTGGCCAACGCCGGTGACGCCGAGGGGGCCGTGCGCTGGAGCGCGCCGGGCGACCTGCCCGAGAAGGGGTACTGGTTCCCGCCGACGGTGTTCACCGAGGTGTCCACCGCCCACCGGATCGCTCGCGAGGAGATCTTCGGGCCGGTGCTGTCGGTGCTGACCTTCCGCACCCCGGACGAGGCGATCGCCAAGGCCAATAACACCCCCTATGGCCTGTCCGCCGGGGTGTGGACGGAGAAGGGGTCGCGGATCCTGGCGATGGCCGACGCGATCCGCTCCGGGGTGGTCTGGGCCAACACGTTCAACAAGTTCGACCCCGCCAGTCCCTTCGGTGGGTACAAGGAGTCCGGGTACGGCCGTGAGGGCGGGCGTCACGGTCTGCTCCCCTACCTGATCGAGGGAGGCACCCAGTGAGCCGGGTGGATGTGCGCAAGACCTACAAACTGTTCATCGGCGGGAAGTTCCCGCGGTCGGAGTCCGGGCGCACCTACTCGGCCAGCAGCCGCCGCGGGAAGTTCAAGGCGAACGTGGCCCAGGCCTCCCGCAAGGATGCCCGCGATGCCGTCCGGGCCGCTCGGGCCGCGCAACCCGGTTGGGCCGCGGCGAGCGCGTACAACCGCGGGCAGGTGCTCTACCGGGTGGCCGAGCTGCTGGAGGAGCGCCGGGATCAGTTCGTCGCCCAGGTGCGCTCCGGTGAGGGCGTGGCGACCAAACGGGCCGAGGACCTGGTCTCCGCGGCGATCGACCGGTGGGTCTGGTACGCCGGCTGGTCGGACAAGATCGCCCAGGTGGGTGGCAACGCCAACCCGGTGGCCGGCCCCTTCTTCAACATCTCCACCCCGGAACCCACCGGGGTGGTGGCCGTGATCGCCCCGCAGCGCTCCTCGTTGCTCGGGCTGGTCTCGGTGCTGGCGCCGGTGATCGTCACCGGTAACACCGCCGTCGTGCTCTCCTCCGCCGAGCGGCCGCTGCCCGCGGTGACCCTGGCGGAGGTGCTGGCCACCTCCGACGTCCCCGGCGGGGTGGTCAACATCCTCACCGGCCACACCGCCGAGGTGGCCCCGCATCTGGCTACGCACGCCGACGTGAACGCCATCGACGTGGCCGGGGCGCTGGGTGCCGAGGGCATCACCTGGGGCGAGTTGGAGGCCGACGCCGCCGAGACCCTCAAGCGGGTGCGGCGCCCGATCACCGACGAGGAGCCGGACTTCGCCGTCGAGCAGTCCCTGTCCCAGATCATGGTCTTCACCGAGATCAAGACCGTCTGGCACCCCAAGGGTGCCTGAGCGACGCCGGCGACGGCGCCCGGCCCTCAGTGGCCGACGACGTCGCTGAAGGGCACTGCGGGCAGATCGAGTTCGCCCATCCGCCGGGCGTACAGGCGGTGCCTGCGCCGGGCCTCCCCGTGCTGACCGCTGTCCATCAGGACCGTGCACACCGCCAGGTGCGCGGTTTCGTCGTAGGGATCCCGGTCCAGCACTCGCAACAGCAGCCGCAGCGCCTGGTCCGGATCGGAACGCCTGCACAGATCCGCCAGGGTCCGGGCCACGGAGAGGTAGACCGCGCGCACCTCCTCGCGGCGATCGATCAGCCACGGGCTGTCCTGGTCGTGCTCGAGCAGGTCCCCGCCATAGTGCGCCTCGGCGGCGGTGAGCAGTTCCACCGCCCGCGTCCGGTCCCCGCTGCGGGCCGCCGCCAGGCCCTGCGTGGCCAGGAACTCGAACTGGGCCACGTCGATGTCGACCTGCTCGGGATCGATCCGCACCGTACCCGCATCGGCGATCAGGACCGGCGCGTCGTCGCGTCGCTGCTCTCCCGGGGCCAGCACGGTTCGCACCACGCTCAACGCCACCGAGAGCCGGTTCGCGACCGTCTCATAGGCCTGGTCGGGCCAGAGCGCATCGGCCAGTTCCTCCCGGGTGGCGCCCCGGTTGGCGCGCAGCGCCAACAGTTTCAGCAGGTCCCGGGCCTTGCGTGAACCCCATGCGGACATCGGCACCGGCTGCCCGGCTACCTCGATGGTGAACTGCCCGAGCAACCTGACCACGCAACCATCGGTGTCGGAGGCTCCCTGGACGGCCATCGCCGGGAATGGCCCGTGCCGCACGGCACACCCCCAGGCGGCGAGCTGGCGTTCCAGTTCCGCGGCGCGCGCACGCCAGCCGGGCACGGCTCGGCGGCGGGCAATGCCCAGTTCGATGCGGGTCGCCCAGGTGCGCGCATTCAGTTCGTTCCACAGCGCCAACGCGCCCTGCAGGCCCTCGGCGGGGTCCGGGTCGAGCAGGGCGGCCAGGGTCGCCGCCTCAGCCAGGACCGAGCGCTCATCGCGAGCGGTGGCGGTCGCCTCGGCCTCGGTGGCGCATTCACGTGCCACCTCCAGATCACCGGCAGCCAGGGCGACCCAGCCGCGAGCCAGCAGGACCGGCCCCAGGTACATCCCGTCATAGAGGTTCGCGGCCCGGCGGGCCGCCGCCGCGGCCGCCTCCGGGTCACTTCCGGCGATGCACTTGGCGAGCCCCACCAGGATCGCCACTTGGCCCTGCTGATCGTTGGAGGCCTGCGCCAGGCGCACTGCGCGCTCGTAGGAGCCGCGCGCCAGGGTCAACTCGCCCTGCTCGGCGCGGATCTGGGCGAGCAGTTGCAGGGCGTAGGACTCGTACGGGGAGCCGGCCGCGGCGAACCGGTCCCGGGCGATCTCGGCATCGACGATCGCCTCGTCCAACGTTCCCACGTGCAACTGGATCTCGGCGCGGTTGCACCGGGCGATTCCGGCGACGTACACCGAGGACTGCCCCTCGGCCAGGTCGATCGCCGCCTCGGTATCGGCCAGTGCCGCCGGGTACACGCCTCGTTCCATGTGCAGCGAGCCGCGGTTGGTCAGGATGCGGGCCTCCTGTAACGCGTCCCCGGCCCTTCGGGCGGCAGCCAGCCCCAGGTCGTAGTGCGCCCGGTTCCCCGCGCTGTCGCCGTCGCTGGCCGCGATCAGGGCGCGAGCCGTGTGGGCCAACGCCAACGACCGGTCATCACCGGTGGCGCGTGCCGCGGCGGAGGAGCGTGCGGCGAGTTCGCGGGCCCGGTCCAACTCCCCCCGGCCCCAGCGGCAGGTGGCGGACCACCCCGCAATCTCGGCTTCGACCCGGGGGTCGATGGCCTTCTCGATGTATCGGTCGTACCATTCCAGGGCATCGGCCGACTTACCGCGCTGGTGCTGGATCAGTCCCCCGACCAGGCCGAACACAGCGGGGTCACCCGGGCCTGCGTCGCCGGCCTCCTCATGCAGATTCATCGCGGCCGGCCAGTCCCCCCGGTAGGCCAGCGCGCGCGCCCCGACCAGCAGGATGTCGGCGGTGCGCAGGGCCGGCGGCACCAGGTCCACCGCGGCACACAGCAGGTCCAGATGACCGGCGAAGTACAACTCCTGGCCATGCTCGCGAAGGAGTTCGGCGATGGCCGCGCCGCGCCGGGCGGTGACCAGGACACCCAGCCCACGGACCACGTCGCCGGCCTCGACCAGACCGGTGGTCACCCGCTCGACCAGGTGGTGGTCGGAGTCGGCCATCAACCGGTAGGCGGTGACGCTGCGTGCGATCAGCGGGGACAGGGTCACCTCCGGAGCCGGTTCGCTGTACCGCAGCCGGGCCAGCCCACGACGCACCAGGGGCGTCAGTGCCTCCGTGGAGGCCTTGCCCGCACTCAGGCCGACGGCACGGCCGTACCCGGCCGCGTCGATCGGGCCGGTCAGGGCAAGGGCGGAGAGGGTGGACAGGGTCGGTTCGGGATAGGCCGGGAGCACCACGTTGACCACGTAGTTGCCCGCCGTACCCCCGGCGCCGAGGAGGTCGGACAACCGCGCCGAGCGCTCCCGGGGTGGCACCGACTCGAGGCCGTCCAGCACGATCCGGACCATCGCCGGCCAGCCCCCGGTCCCCTCGGCGATCCGCGCGGCCAGGGCGCGGTCCGGCTCCGGATCGGCATCCAACAGGTACGCCACCGCGTCGGCGTCCAGGGCCAGGTGGGCCGCGCTCAGTTCCAGCACGGTCCCGGCGCCACGGTCGCGGTCATCGACCAGGTCCAGGTCACACCGGGACAGCACGCAGATCTGGGGACGGGTGGGTCCGGAACGCACCAGGCGGCGCAGCAGGTCGTGCCCGGGGGTGCCGATCAGCACGTGGGCGTGATCGAGCACGATCGGTCCGGAGACCTCCGGTGCCCAGGACCGGGCCACCCAGTGCGCCAGGACGCCGACGTCGGTGGTGTCCGGGGGGTGCCCGGCATCGGCGCCGGATGACTCGCCGTCCTCATCTCGGTGGGCGAGCCGGGCCAGTTCGCGTGCCAGGCGGGTTGCGTCGCCGTGCTGTGCCCCAAGGGTCAGCCAGCGGGTCCCCGGCGCGCTGGCCCACCGCCCCACGACGGTGGTCTTGCCCCATCCGGGCGCCGCGGTCACACGTGATCAGGGGCCGGCTGGGGCCGCGCAGGCGCAACAACTGCTCCGCCGGCACCCGGGCAACGAGACCCTGAAGCGCGGGCGGACGATGAGCGGCCCGGGTGGGTGCCATCTCAACCCCCGACGGTTGGTTCAGCACATGTGTGGGTGAGCCTATCTGATCCGGCTGCCGGATCAGGGGTTTCGGAGCACGATCTCCGCCGCCCTCGCACGTGGCGCGGCGACCGATCCGGGCAGGGTCGCTGCCTCAGGTCCAGACGTGGGACCGATACGTGTCAGCCCCGGCGTCAGAGTCGGGACAGCGCCCTTCCCGAGCGAGAGTCAGGGCCCGGGCCGGCTCGGGCTTGCGGTCGGGCCGGGCACCGGGCTGCGCCGTCGGTCACACGGCGTCCCGGGCCGCCGCGAATCCGGGGAGGATCTGTTCGGCGACGATCTGCTGCATCACGTCGTGGTGGGCGAACCCGTTCCACGCCGCCGTCAGCGTCGCCGCCTCCAGGTCGGCCAGGTCCCAGCCGGCCTCGGTCACCAGCAGGGTCATCTCCTGGCTCATCGAGGTGCCTGAGACCAGCCGGTTGTCGGTGTTGATGGTCACCGCGAAGCCCAGGTCGCGAAGCGCGGTGATGGGGTGGGCGGCCACCGTCGGGGCGATCCCGGTGTGCAGGTTCGATACCGGGCAGGCCTCCAGCGGGATCTGACGGTCCCGCACCCAGTGGGCCACCCGGCCGAGGCGGGCACGCCCGGGGTCCTCGGCGTCGGCGATGTCCTCGATGATGCGCACCCCGTGTCCCAACCTCAGGGTGTGGCACTGCTGGAGTGCCTGCCAGATGCTCTCCACCCCGTCGGCCTCTCCGGCGTGGATGGTGAAGGGGAAGTTGGCCTCCCGCAACGTCTGGAAGGCCCGGGCCTGGCGGGTCGGGGGGAAGCCCAGTTCGGGTCCGGCGATGTCGAACCCGAACGCGCCCCGGTCACGGTTGGCCAGGGCGAGTTCGGCGATCTCATCGGGGTCCGGTCCTCCTGGCGCATCGCGGTGATCAGGGTTCCCACGTGGATCCGGTGACCCGCGCGCGCGGCCTCTTCCACGCCGTCGTCCAATCCGGACCGGACCGCATCGACCACCTCCTGCAGGCTCAGGCCCTGATGCTGGTGCTGCTCGGGTGCGTACCGCTGTTCGGCGTAGACCACACCGTCGGCCGCCAGGTCCAGCACCGCCTCCTTGGCCACCCGGTGCAGCCCTTCGGGGGTCTGCATCACCGCGGTGGTGTGAGCAAAAGTCTCCAGGTAGCGCTCCAGGGACCCCGAGTTGGCCGAGGCGACGAACCACCGCGCCAGGTCCTGCGCGTTCCGGGCGGGCAGATCGTGACCGATGGCTGCGGCCAGGTCCAGCAGCGTCTGCGGGCGCAGCCCGCCATCGAGGTGGTCGTGCAGGACGACCTTGGGCAGGGCGGCTATCTGTTCCGGGCGCAGCGTCATGACACAGCAGCGTAACGGCCAACGTGACCAGGGCCATCGGGGCGGGACGATGGGGAGTTCTCTCCATGGGCGCCTGCGCGATCCTCCGTTAGCCTGGATTCGGAGTAACCGAAGGGACAGAAGCGCCGTGGCACTACTGATCGATTCGCACACCGTGTATCACGTCGCGGGTCTGGCTCAACAGGCCAACGACGATCTTCAGGACGAGATCAAGACCGCGAGTGAACTGGCCAACACCCAGAACGCTTCGCGCTGGACCATCAACACCGAGGCGATGAACTTCGCGGCCAGTTACCGCGACCGGTTGCTGGCGATCCAGGAGAAGATGGACACGCTGGCGGCGAAGGTCGATCAATTCACCTCCGGTCTGACCGAGAGCGAGAAGGCCCTGCTGGGTGTGGACGACGACGTCGAGACCGTGATGGCTCACGCCGGGCGTGACACCGAGCAGATCCACGTCCCCGAGGCCGGCACACCGACCGGGGAGGCCTGATGGGCGCCAACGCCGACGCACTGAAGCGCTACCTGGACGTCAACGACACCAACCGGGACGGCACCTCGACCGACCGGTCGAACCTGTATGGCGGGGCCGGGAGCCTGAGCGCACTGGCCGAGGCCCTGCGCAACGCCGCCGGTGATCCCGGCATGGAAGGGTCGGCCGGTCAGGCGGCCCGGGAACTGGCCACGGAGATCGCCTCCGGCGCAGCCGAACTCGCCGGTGAACTCGATGAGGTCGTGACCATCCTCTCCGACGCGCGGGAGGCGGTCCGGGAGGGCTCGGTGTCCTACACGATGCTGCCCAGCGAGGACCTGGATGCGTTCCAGGAGGAACAGGCGTCCCTGGTAGGCCACCCTGCCCGCGGCAACGTGGAGTTCGAGGACGCCGCCGACTTGCGCGCGCACTTCCGGGAGCAGAACGCCAGGGAGCGCGAGGCGGAGGCCGGCAGGGAGATGAACCGGCTGGACGCCATGCTGCGCGACGCCACTGCGCGGATGAGCGGCAACACGGCCGGACCGACGACGCCCGGCCCGAGCGGGACCAGCGGCGCTGGCGACACCGGAGCCGCTGCCACCCCCGGATTCTCGATGTCCGGTGGCGGGGGCGGCACCGGACCCGGTGGTTCCGGAGGCGGCGCTCCGGTGGGAACCGGTCCCGGACCCGGCGGCGGCGGTCCATCCGTGGGCACCGGGCCCGGGATCGGCGGCGGCGGTCCATCCGTGGGCACCGGCTCCGGGATCGGCGGCGGCGGGCCGGTCCAGGACCTACCGGCCGGGCCCGGCGGTACCGGGGCCGGCACAGGTCGTGAGCACTGGAACCCCGAGGCCGGCACCGGCCCGATGATCGACACCTCCGTGGATGGTCCCGGCGGAGGCACACTCGTCGGCGGCGCCGGCGCCGGGATCGGTCCCGGTGCGGGCGGCCCCGGCGTGGGCGGTCCCGGAGCCGCGGTGGGCGGCGCGGTGATCGGTGCCGGCGGAGCCGGTCCGAGGCTGGGCGGACCCGGTGCGGGGATGACCGGCGGGCGCGGCGGCATGATCGGGGTGGCCCCACCGGCCCACGGTGCCGGAGCACGGGGCGGTGTGGGCCCCGGGGCACGCGGTGGCGTCGGCGGCATGGTCCCCGGTCAGACCGGCCGCGGGGGACCCGGCACGCGTGGCGTCGGTGCCCCCGGTGCACGCGGAGGCGTCGGCGGCATGGTGCCCGGTTCGACCGCCCGGGGTGGTCCGGGAGCAGCCGGCCGAGGCGGTGCCGGTGGACCCGGACGCGGCGGTGCCGCGGTCGCCCCTGGCAGTTCCCGCGCGGGCGGCGGCGCGGGTGCCGGCGGCGCCGGCCGGGGCGGCGTCGGAGGTGCGTTCGCCGGAAACGGCCAGGGCAGCAAGCGCAAACGGCGCAACCACGGCCTGGACCTGGCGGTCGATGATCTCGAGCCCGACGAGATTGCGCCGGGTCCCGGTGGCGGCGCCGGAGCCGGAACCCGCGGAGCCGTACCGCAGGTCGATACCGAGGAGTGGAACCTGGACGGCCACTGAGCCCACCGGAGGTTCGGCGCCCGGACCGGGGTGCCGCTGGCCGCTGGGCTCGGTACCGTGGCGGGCATGACTACGCCATCAGGTCCTGTGCCTACCGACCCGTCCTTCAGTGAGCTGTTCCCCCCGGATGCGGCGTTGGAGCACCTCGCCGGGGATTTCACCTGGGCCGAGGGCCCCACCTACGTGGCCAACCGGGAACGGGTGGTCTTCTCCGACGTCCGGCAGAACCGCACCTGGGCATGGACCGACTACGGGGCACTGGAGGTTGAGGCAGAGCCGAGCCACCACCAGAACGGGCATTGCACCGATATCGACGGGTTGCTGATCGCCTGCTCCCACGGGGAGCGGGCTCTGGTGCGGCACGAGCACGACGGATCCTGGACCACCCTGGCCGGCACTTTCGATGGCAAGCGACTGAACAGCCCCAATGACGTAGCCCTGCACCCCTTGGACGGCTCCTTGTGGTTCACCGATCCCACCTATGGCATCGACAAGCCCGAGGAGGGCTACGGCGGGGAGCAGGAACTGCCCGGACGCTGGGTGTTCCGGCTCGACCGTGACGGCACGCTGACCGCCCCGATCCGGGACCGGGACAAGCCGAACGGCCTGGCCTTCGCCTCCGCGGACCTGCTGTTGCTGGCCGACACCGGCTCCGATGCCGCCACGTTCGGCTATCGCATCGACCCCGACGGCAATGCCACCTACGAACGCGAGTGGTTCCGGGTGGACCCGGGTAAGACCGACGGGCTGCGTCTGGACATCGAGGGACGGATCTGGTCCTCCGCCGCCGACGGGGTGCACGTCCTCACCCCCGACGGCGGCACCGAACTGGGCCGTATCCCCACTCCCGAAACCACCGCGAACCTGTGCTTCGGGGGCCCCTTCGGCACCCTGTTGTACATCACCGCGACCTCGAGCCTGTGGCGCATCTCCACCCGCACCCGCGGGCTGGAACTGCAGCGCTGAGCCCTGCCGGGTGCTCGCACGGCCGGATCGGTGATGGCACCTCGTAGTGCCTCGGTGAACCGGTCGGCCCAGATCACCGGGTAGGGCCGGTCGAAGAAGGACGACGGCGTGGCCCGTACCTGGTCGGTCACGCCGAGCCGGTCATGGCCTGCGGCGAGCGCGAGCAGCACGTCCACCACGGCCCGCTCCTGGTCGGTTCCCCGGGCGTCCAGCGCGGCGCGCAGCAGGGTGAGCAGGTCCGCTCCGCCGGTGGTGCGGGCAAGGGCTGTGCCCAACCACTTGGCATAGGGCGGGTAGGTGCGCTGTTGCAACAACGCCAGGTGCATGCCGCAGCGCACGATGCCGGCGGCGATGACCCCGGCACCCACGTCGTCGCCGGCCTCGCGGGCCCGACCGGTGAAGGCCTCCAGCTGGGCGATGCGCTGCCACCACCCGGCCATGATGACCAGCCAGATCTGGTCGGGGTAGAACGCCAACGCCGCACGGGTGCGGCTCACGTGGCCCACGTCGTCGCGCAGCACCGGCCCGGCGGTGAACTCCAACAGGCTCTGGGAGGGAATGCTCATCCAGGTAGCGGGGTCCAGTTCGGCCAGTGAGTCGATGCCGAGCAGGTCCGACAACAGGCCCGGCAGCGTGCGCACACTCACCCCGTGCGGGCGCCGGCGCCCCGCGGTGGTGTGGTGGGTGGCCGGGCCACCGGGAACCTGCTGGGCCGGCAGGTGGTCCACCGCGACCCCCGCGATCATCTCCGGCAGCACCGCCTCGACCGCGTCCAGGACCTGCTCGGCGTGGGTTCGGTGGTCCTGCTCGGACAGCACCAGCACCAGGCGTGGGCCCCAGTCGTGATCGGTGGAACGAGCGGTGTCGTAGCCGAGCACGTCCGAGCCGCGCCCGATCAGGGCGGCGGCGTACCGCAGGTGCGGAAACTCCTGCGTCAGGGCCGGTTCGACGACGTCCAGCAGGTGGGCGCTCAACCGGTGTCCGGGCACGAAGGTCATGGCGGCATTGTGGCAGTGCGGTGCAGGCCCTACCGGTGGGAGTCCACCAGCGGGATCAGCGTCCAGGCCAGGTGGGTCCAGTTCCCCAGCGCCGGGTGCGGGGTGCGCCGCGCCGCCAGCTCCTCCGGCCGCACCCGGTGGACGTATCCCGTCCCCGGGTCGAAGATGCGCAGCCGGTCCCCGGCTGTGGGCAGTGCCAGCAGCACGTGCCGCGGCACCGCGGTGCGCCACCCACGAGCCCTGTTGCCGCCGGCGTAGAGCGGGACGGGGACACCTGCGGAGGTGGCGGCCACGAGCATGTCGGTGGTGGCGCGCAGCACCGCCGGGTTGTGATCGTCCACGGCCCGGTGGGTGTAGCGCACCCCGGGTACCCGGGCGCCGCGGGCCGCGCCCCAGGGCGGGGTACCCAGCGCCCGGGGCCACGGCAGGCGGCCCGGCCCGGCGCGGGTGAGGATGCGGTGGGTGGCGCCCTGGGCAAGGACCATCCGGGCCGCCACCGTGGGTGCGGCCAGGCCCGCGGCATCGAGTGTGGCGATCTCCGGCGGAGTTGCGGCGGGCAGACGGCCGTGCTCGAGCCAGGCGGCCAGGTGCGGGTCGATCGCGGCGTTCAGCAGCATGATGGCCGCCGCACCGCAGGTGACGCCGTCGTGCTGACGGGCCACGTGCCCGCCGATGCGCACCAACTCAGGCCCGGAGCGGTTCCCGTCCTCGTGGCGGAAGAGGTTCCAGTGCGGCAGCGCCAGCGGCGCGGCGCGGGCGGTGAGCAGTCGCTGGGCGAGGTCGAGGTACCGGCCGGTGAACACCGGGCTCAGCACCGTACTCAGGGACAGCCCCGGGCGCCCGCGGTCCCGCCCCTGCGCAGTCATCGTGACCCTCTCCTCACCCAGCGACGATGCGGTCCAGGATGAGGGGCCGCCCGGGTGGGCGGGAGCCCTCCGGGGCGATGACAGCAGCGTCGGCGAGTGCTTGCCTGGCGCGGTCGAAACGTTCGGGGGTGTCACTGTGCAGGGTCATCAGGGGCTCCCCGGCACGCACGGCCGTGCCTGGTTTGGCGTGCATCTGCACCCCGGCGCCGGCCTGGACCGCGTCCTCGCGACGGGCCCGGCCTGCGCCCAGCCGCCAGGCGGCCACACCCACGGCGAGCGCGTCGAGTCCCACCAGCACCCCGTCGGCGGGGGCGAGGACCACGTCGGTGTGGGTGGCGGTGGGCAGCGGGGCGTCGGGATCGCCTCCCTGGGCGGTGATCATCGCGCGCCAGGTGTCCATCGCCCGCCCGTCCGTCAGGGCCGCGGCGACGTCGACATCCTCCCGGCCCGCCGCGGAGAGCATCTCCCGGGCCAGCGCGACGGTGAGTTCGACGACGTCGGGGGGCCCACCGCCGCCGAGTACCTCCACCGCCTCGCGGACCTCCAGGGCGTTGCCCGCGGTCAGGCCCAGCGGGGTCGACATGTCGGTGAGCAGGGCCCGGGTGGTCACGCCCGCGTCGGTGCCCAGATCCACCATGGTGCGGGCCAGTTCCCGGGCGGCGTCGGCGTCCTTCATGAACGCCCCGGACCCCACCTTGACGTCCAGCACCAGGGCGCCGGTTCCCTCGGCGATCTTCTTGCTCATGATCGAGGAGGCGATCAGCGGGATCGACTCCACGGTGCCGGTCACGTCGCGCAGCGCATAGAGCTTGCGGTCGGCCGGGGCCAGGCCGGAGCCGGCCTGGCAGATCACCGCGCCCACGTGGCGCAGTTGGGCCAGCATCTCCTCGTTGCTCAGGTCCGCCCGCCAGCCGGGGATCGACTCGAGTTTGTCCAGGGTGCCACCGGTGTGCCCCAGGCCGCGGCCGGACAGCTGCGGGACCGCCACCCCGAAGGAGGCGACCAGGGGGGCCAGCGGCAGGGTGATCTTGTCCCCGACCCCGCCGGTCGAGTGCTTGTCCGTGGTGGGCACCGGCAGGACGGAGAAGTCCATCCGCTCTCCGGAGTCGATCATCGCCCGGGTCCAGGTGGCGACCTCGGCCCGGCCCATCCCGTTCAGCAGGATCGCCATGTTCAGCGCGGCCATCTGCTCCTCGGCCACCGCCCCACGGGTGTAGGCCTCGATCACCCAGCGGATCTGCTCCTCGCTGAGTGCCTCGCCGTCGCGCTTGGTGCGGATGATGTCGACGGCGTCGAAGGCTTCATTGCTCATGACCCGATGGTAATGCTCCCCCGCGCCCCGGCCCGGAGGGCCGATGGGCGGTGCTCAGGGGAGGTGGTCCGGACCGAAGGCGTCGGGCAGCACCTGGCTCATCGGCCGGATGCCGGAGGGAGTGTCCACCAGCAACCCGGCTCCGCCGTGTTCCCAGAGGAGTTGCCGACAGCGCCCGCAGGGCATCAGCAACTGCCCCTCGGCACCGGCGCAGGTGAAGGCCGCCAGGCGCCCCCCGCCGCCGGTGACCAGCGCGGAGACCAGCGAGCACTCCGCGCACAGGGTCACCCCGTAGGCGGCATTCTCCACGTTGCACCCCACCAGCACCCGGCCGTCATCGGTCCGCGCCGCGGCGCCGACCGCAGGCCCGAGTAGGGGGCGTAGGCGCGCTGCGCCACCTCCCGGGCCGCCGCCCGCAGTTCGTGCCAGTCGATCGTGCTCATTCGGCTCAGCCTCCTTCATCGCTCGACCCTGCTCCCCGGGCTTCTCATGAGGGCGGGTACGGCTTGCCCTCCGCCGCGGGCGGGCGCACCCGGCCCACCAGTCCGGCCACGGCGAAGATGGTGGCCAGGTAGGGCAACATCGCCAGCAGTTCGGTCGGCACCGGGGAACTGATGTTCACCAGCATCCGGTTCAGGGAGTCGGCGAAGCCGAACAGCAGCGCTGCGGCCAGGGCACCGGCGGGCTTCCACCGGCCCAGGATCATCGCGGCCAGGGCGATGTAACCGCGGCCGGCGGTGATGTTCTCCAGGAACGCCAGGCCCGCTGAGACCAGCGCGGCACCACCGAAGCCGGCCACCGCGGAGCCGAACACCACGTTGCGGTACCGGGTCCGGTTCACGTTGATGCCGACGGTGTCGGCCGCTTTCGGGTGCTCGCCCACCGAGCGCATCCGCAGGCCCCAACGGCTGCGGAAGATCATGAACTGCAACCCGATCACGGTGGCGAACATGGCGTAGACGATCACGTTGTGGTTGAACAGTGCCGGGCCCACCACCGGGATGTCGGCCAGCAGCGGGATCCGGATCGGGGTCAACCGGGGCGGGTCGTTCATGGTGCTGGAGTTGTCCCGCACCACCGAGTGCAGCAGGTAGGTGGTCACCCCCAGCACCAGCACGTTCAGCACCACACCGACGATGATCTGGTCCACCCGGTACCGGATGGAGAACACCGCCAGCAGCAACCCCACGAGCGCCCCGCCGATCGGTGCGGCGATCAGGGCGTAGTAGAAGTTGCCGGCCATGCTCGCCACGATCGCGGCCATGAAGGCCCCCATCAGCAGTTGGCCCTCGATGGCGATGTTGATGATGCCGGAGCGTTCGCACAGCACTCCCGCCATCGCGCCGAACGCGAACGGGAGCGTGGCCGTGATCGTGGTGGCGAGCAGGAAGGACAGCGTGAGGCCACGGGCGTTACCGGCCACCGCCCAGGTCAGGAAGGCCGCCAGCATCACCACTCCGAAGGAGATCGGGATCGCCAGCGGAACCGTGCGGCGCGTCGAGGTGTACCAGTAGGCCAGCGCGGTCAGGGTCAGCGCGATGGCCACCAGCACCAGGACCGTCAGCCGGGAGGGCAGCACCAGGGGTGGCGGGTCGAACGGGATCCCGCCGCCGCCGAGGTTGAATCGCGACTCACGCCCGGCCGAGGTGAACAGCCCGAAGGCGAGCAGGCCTGCGATCGTCACGGCGGCCATCAGCACCGGGGTGCGCCAGGAGATCCTCCCGACCGCGGGGTCCGCCGCGGCCACTGCCGGGTCGTGGAAGTGTGTCGCGGCGCTCATACCAGGGCTCCCTCGCGGCGCCGGTTCTCACCGTGCGGCTGCGGCAACCGGAACATCGAACGCACCAGCGGCGGCGCGGCGATCATCAGCACGATGGTGGCCTGCAGGATCAGGATCAGGTCCACCGGCGTGTGCGAGTTGACCTGCATCAGGGGCAGACCTGCGCGCATCGCCCCGAACAGCAGCGAGGCCAGCAGCACCCCCACCGGCCGGGATCGTCCGAGCAGCGCCACCGTGATCGCATCGAAGCCGATGTTCCCCGCGGTGGTCTCCCGCAGGGTCCGGGTGGGGCCGAGGATCTGGCTGGCACCGGCCAGCCCGGCGAGCAGGCCGGCGCTGACCATGACCATCACGAAGGTGAGGTTGACGTTGATCCCCGCGGTCCGGGCGGCGTCCATGTTCGCTCCCACCGCCCGGAACTTGAAGCCGATCGTGGAACGCTCCATCAGCCACCACACCGCCGCCACCGCGGCCAGGGCAAGCAGGAAACCCAGGTGCAGGTTGAACCCGGAACCGAGCAACAGCGGAAATACCGAGTTCGACGACACCGGCGGTGCGATCGGGTTCGGACCCGGGGCGAAGTACTCCTGATCGAGTAGGTACCGCACCAGCCACAGGCTGATCCAGTTCAGCATGATCGTGGTGATCACTTCGTTCGCGCCGGTGCGGGCCTTGAGGAACCCGGCGATCCCGGCCCACAGCCCACCGATCACAGCGGCGGCCAGCACCGCGGCCACCAGGTGCACCACGGGCGGCATCGGCAGGGCGAAGCCGACGTAGGCGGCCGCAGCGGCCCCGGCGAGCACCTGCCCCTGGGCGCCGATATTGAACATCCCGGCGCGGAAGGCGATGCCCAGCCCGAGGCCGGCGAAGATGAGCGGCGTTGCGGCCACGAACGTCTCGGTGACCGGCCGCAGCGCCCTGCTGACCGAGTCGGCCCGGTAGTCGAAGACGGCGCCACGGAACAGGGCCGTGTAGGTATCCACGATCGCGCCCCAGGCCGCGGAGAAGGTGTCGCCGGGCCGGTCGAAGAAGTACACCGCGGAACCACGAACGTCCGGGTCGGCGTACATCACCAGGACCGCGGAGACCACCAGCGCGGCCACGATGGCCAGCAGCACGGTGACCCAGCTGGCCGAGAGGATCTCCCGCAGCACCCCGCGCATCTCGCTGCCCTGCTCACCCGGGTCCGGGCCGGCCCCCGCGGGTTCGGTGCGTCGCTCAGACATCGCGCACCTGCCCCTCCTGGGTGCCGTCCCCGTTGCCGCGGTCGCCCCCGGTCGGATCAGCACTGCCGCCCTCATGCATGACGGCCTCTCCGGGATCCCGGTCGCGCGGATCATCGCCGGGCGGGCTCTGGGCGGGCTCACCGGGTCGGGAACCGATGGGCGGGTCCTCCACCGCCACCGGATCCCCGGTGACCTCCTCGACCTGGCCTGCGGTGTCGGCGACGTGCATCCGGGTGTGCTCAGCGGCGGCCCGCTCCTCGGCCTCCTGCGGTGCCACCCCGGCCATCATCAGCCCGAGTACGTCACGATCGGTGTCGCCGTCGACCACCCCGACCACACGGCCGCGGTACACATCACCGCGATCCGGTCCGCCACCGCCATCACCTCATCCAGTTCGGTGGACACGATGAGCACCGGGGTGCCCGCGTCGCGTTCGGCGATGATGCGCCCGTGCACGAACTCGATCGATCCCACGTCCAGGCCGCGGGTGGGCTGGGAGGCGACCAGTACCCGCAGCGGGCGCGACATCTCCCGGGCCAGCACCACTTTCTGCTGGTTGCCACCGGACAGGGTCGCGACCGGAGCGTGGATGCTGGAGGTGCGCACGTCGAACGCCTCGACCTGACGCCGGGCGTTGTCGGTGATCGCGTCCTGGTCCATGCTCCACCCCCGCGCGAACGGGGCCTGGTCGTGCAGGTCCAGGATCAGGTTCTCCGCGATCGTGAAGGGTCCGACCAGGCCGTCGGTGGAGCGGTCCTCGGGGACGTACCCCACACCGGCGCGCAGCACCTCCTGCACGCTGCGTCCCAGCAGTTCCTGCCCGTCCAGGTCGACCGAACCGCCGGTCGCCTCGCGCAGCCCCAGAATCGCCTCGACCAACTCGGACTGGCCGTTGCCCTGCACCCCGGCGATCGCCAGCACCTCTCCGCCGTGGGCCTGCAGGTTCACCGCGTCCACCACCTGGCTCCCGTCCACGTCGCGCACGCTCAGATCCTTGATGGTCAGGGTGTGCTCGGTGCGGCGGGCGGGTTCGCGATCGACCCGCAGGTTCACCTCCCGGCCCACCATCAGGGCGGCCAGGGTGGCCTCGGAGTCCGCCGGGGAGGCGTCCCCGACCACCTTGCCCCGCCGGATCACGCTGATCTGGTCCGCGATCGCCCGGACCTCCCGCAGTTTGTGGGTGATGAACACGATCGTGGTACCGGAGTCACTGAGCTGCTGCATGATCTCGATCAGCTCATCGGTCTCCTGCGGGGTCAGCACCGCGGTGGGTTCATCGAGGATGAGCACCCGGGCGTCGCGGGACAGCGCCTTGATGATCTCCACCCGCTGCTGCGCACCGACGCTCAGGTCCTCCACGCGCGCGTCGGGGTTGACCTCGAACCCGAAGCGTTCGGAGATCTCCTGCACGATGCGGCGGGCCTGGTCCAGGTCGATCACGCCCAGCGGCCCGGTGGGTTCGTGGCCGAGCACCACATTCTCGGCCACCGTGAACACCGGCACCAGCATGAAGTGCTGGTGCACCATGCCGATGCCCGCGGCCATCGCCTCGCCGGGGCCCGCGAAGGAAACCGGTTCGCCGTCGACGACGATCTCTCCGGCATCGGGGGTGTACAGGCCGTACAACACGTTCATCAACGTGGACTTGCCGGCACCGTTTTCGCCCAGCAGGGCGTGGATCTGCCCGGCCTCGAAGGTCAGATCGATCGCGTCATTGGCCACCAGCGGGCCGAAGCGTTTGGTGATCCCGCGCAGTTCGAGCCGCACCTGTGCTCCCTTCGGTCCTGCCCGCACTGTAGCGGGGCGGACGACGGCGACCCGGGCCTTTCGCAGCCCGGGTCACCGTGATCGTCAACGTCAGCCGACCTCGACCGCGCTGGGGGAGTCCACCTGCAGTTCGCCGCTGATGATCTGCTCGCGCAACTCATCGATCTCGGCCTTGAGTTCGTCGGGGACCTGGTCCTCGAAGTCGTGGTAGGGGGCGATGTCCACCCCACCGTTCTCCAGGGTGCCCACGTAGGGGGTCGGGTCAAACTCGCCGGCCGCGGCGGCCTCGATGGTGTCGAAGACGGAGTTGCCGATCATCTTCAGCACCGAGGTCAGGATGTACTGGCCGTAGGCCTCGTTGTCGGGTTGTTCGTATCCGTCGGCGTCCACCCAGATCACCATGATGCCCTCGTGCTCGTCGGCGGCGCGCAGCGAGCCCGAGCCCACCGGTCCGGCCACCGGCAGGATGACGTCGGCACCGTCGGCGATGAACTGCTGGGTGGTGTTGTAGCCGTTCTCGGGGTTCTCGAAGTCACCGGTCATGGAGCCGTTCTGGGACTCCTTGTCCCAGCCCAGCACCTCCACGTCGGTGCCGTGGGTGTCGTTGTAGCCGGCGACGCCGTCGACGAAGCCGTCCATGAAGATCGTCACCGACGGGAACGGGCGCCCGCCGTAGGTGCCCACGGTCCCGGTCTCGGTCATCCCGGCGGCCAGGTAGCCGGCCAGGTACGCGGCCTCGTGGGTGTTGAACAGCACCGGCTTGGCGTTGGGCAGGTCCACCGGGTTGCCCTCGTCGTCGCTGAACGCAGAGTCGATCAGCGCGAAATTGATGTCCTCGTTGGCCTCTGCGCCGGCCTGGATGTCGTCCTCCAGGGCGAAGCCGACACCGAAGGTCAGGTCGCAGCCCTCCTGGACCATCGCGTCAACGTTGCCCGCGTACTGGGCCGGGTCGGTGGACTCGGCGTCCTGGATCGACACACCCAGTTCCGCGGCGGCCCGGTTCAGGCCCTCGTACCCGGACTCGTTGAACGAGGCGTCGTGCCAACCGCCCTCGTCGGAGATCATGCAGGCCATGAACTCCTGGTCGATACCCTCGGCACCGGTGTCGCCGGCGGGGTCCTCATCCTCCGGGGCGGCGCCGCAGGCGGCGAGGACGAGCGCGGCAGCAGCCAGGCCGGCCGTGGCGTAGATGGACTTCTTCACGATGGACTCCTGTGGGGGTGGACAGGCCGGGGCGGCATGTGGCGTCGGTGCCGTCGCCAGGGATGCGGCGACCGGCCTGATGGTAGACCCGAAACGGGGTGGCGCAGGCGGGTTCGGGTCGTACCGGGTGCGGTTGTTATCCAACTGGTACCTCCACCGGCGGGCACTGGCACCGCCACACCGCCACGGGGCCTGGGCCGGTTCTCAGCGTTCCCGGCCGGCGCGGGCAGCGGCCTGGGTCAGGAACCGCACCCCCACCCCGATCGCGTCCTCGTCGAAGATCACATCGGGACGGTGCAGATCGTAGGTGCGTCCGCCGGGGGTCCGGGTGCCGAGGCGGGCCATCGCACCCTTGATCTCGGTCAGGTACCAGGCGAAGTCCTCCCCGCCCAGGGACTGCTCGGTCAGTTGCAGCGAGTCCGGCCCCAGCGCGGTGCGGGCGCTCTCGTCGAGGAATCGCACCGACTTCTCGTCGTTGTCCACCGGCGGCACCCCGCGCACGATCTGGACGTCCACCTCCACCCCGGTCGGCGCCACCACCTGCTTGGCCACATCGACCAGGAGCTCCTGGGCGTACGCCCAGGTCCCGGCGTCCAGGCAGCGCAGCGTCCCGGTGACGCTACCCACCGAGGGGATCGCGTTGGGGGCGTTGCCGGCCCGCACCGCGCCCCAGGTCAGGTTGACTCCCGAGCGCGGGTCGATGCGGCGGGTGAGCATCGCCGGTACGGCGGTGATCACGTGCCCGAGGGCCGCCACCAGATCACCGGCCAGGTGCGGGCGGGAGGTGTGTCCCCCGGTGGAGGTCAGGGTCACCGTCACGGTGTCGGAGGCGGAGGTGATCGGTCCGATCCGGGTCCCAACCTGGCCGACGTCGAACTTGGGGTCGCAGTGCAGGGCGAAGATCGCCTCGACCCCCTCGAGTCCCCCGGCGCGCATCACATCCAGGGCGCCCCCGGGCTGGACCTCCTCGGCGGGCTGGAAGATCAGGCGGACGTCGCTGTGCAGGTCACCCTGGGTGGCGAGGTCGGCCAGCACCAGCCCGGCCCCGAGCACCACGGTGGTGTGCATGTCGTGGCCGCAGGCATGGGCCACACCGCGCACAGTGGAGGCGAACCCGAGCCCGGAGACCTCTGTCAGTGGCAGCGCGTCCAGGTCGGCGCGCAGGGCCACCATGCCCCCGGAGGGACTCTCGGCCCGGGCTCTGATGTCACAGATCAGCCCGGTACCCTCCAACCGCCGGACCGTCAGCCCGGCCGCCTCCAGCCGGGTGGCCACCCGGTCGGTGGTGCGGTGCTCGGCGCGGGAGAGCTCGGGGTGGGCGTGCAGATCGCGGCGGAACGCGACCAGTTCGTCGTTGAGGTCAGCCGCACGCGCGCGCACGCGCTCGGCCAGGGCCGCAGCCGCCAGGGAAGGGGAAACCACGACGTCGAGGGTACCTGCCCGGGCCGGCGCGTTCAGAGCAGGTGGTCCGCACCGGGCCGCGCCAGTGCCGCGACGGCGTCCTTGACCCGCTGCGCGTGCGCGGCCGTGGTGACCAGGATCGCATCCGGGGTGTCGACCACCACCGCATCGGGCACCCCGACCAGCACCACCGTGCGTCCGCTGCCGGGCACCACCATGCCACCGGGGGCATCCAGGGCGAGCACCCGGTCGGCGTCACCGAGCACCCGCACCGCGGCATCGGCACCGGCCGGGCCCAGAACCGCCCGGATGGAAGCCCAGTCCCCCACGTCGTCCCAGCCGAAACTCGCCGGAACCACTGCTACCCCGCCACGGGCGGCCACCGGTTCGGCGATCGCGTGGTCGATGCTGATCGCGGGGAGCCCGGCCCAGTGCCTCGCCAGCACCTGCTCACGCTCCGGGCCGTCCCAGGCGGCCGCGATCGCGTCCAGGCCGGCGGCCAGGTCCGGCTGGTGCCGCGCCAGGTGATCAAGCAGCACCCGCGCCGCCACCACGAACATCCCGGCGTTCCACCGGTACCGGCCGGTGGCCAGGTACGCGGTCGCGGTGTCGACGTCGGGCTTTTCGGTGAACGCCGCTACCCGGTGCACGGGCAACCCCGCCCGCACCTGCGTCAGTTCCGCACCGGCTTCGATGTAACCGAAGGCGGTCGAGGGGCTGGAGGCCTCGACCCCGATGGTGGCCACGTACCCCGCAGCGGCGGCGGCCTCGGCGGCCCCGACCGCCTCGGCGAAGGCCTCCTCGTCGGTGATGACATGATCGGCCGCGAAGGATCCCACGATCACGTCCTCGCCGCCGTGCCGGCGCGCGAGCACCGCCGCGGCCAGGCCGATCGCGGCCATCGAGTCCCGGGGGGCGGGTTCGGCCAGGACCGCTTCGGCGGGCACCTGCGGGAGTTGCTCCCGTACCGACTGGGCGTGCCGGTCGCCGGTGACCACCGTGACCGAGCGGGCCAGCGGAGTCATCCGGTCGATGGTGGCCTGCAGCAGGCTGCGTCCGGTGCCGGTGAGGTCGTGCAGGAACTTCGGGTGGTCCCGGCGCGACAGCGGCCACAGCCGGGTGCCCGCACCACCGGCGGGAATGATCGCGTGCATGGAGCGCAGGCTAGTTCACGAGCCGCCGGTTCCGGGTCCGTTCCCGTGCCTGGAGCCCCGGTCGCTCCGATTCGACCCATTCGGGTCGGTGAGGTCGAAGGGCGCGGAGTGCTCGGCGGCCAGGTCCTCCGGGTCGGGCCCCGCCGGCTCGGGCTCCGAGCCCTTCGCGCGACGGGTCGAATCCCGCACCCAACCGATCAGGCCGCCCCAGTACGGTTCCTCCGGCTCCGGGACCGGATCCTCGACGATGGGCAGGACCCGGCCGGTGACCGGGTCATGGGCCCAGGTGAACGTGTGCGGCGCCGAGACCGTGACGTAGTTGGGAACCTCGTCGTAGTGGGTGATCATGTCCGGGGTGACCTTGAACTTCTTCGGCGGGTTGGCGGTCCAGGCCGCGACCATCAGCACGATCCGCACCTGCAGGTTGACCCACAGCAGCAACGTGATGATGGCGGCGAAACCTGCCAGCAGCGGGTTGTCCACGGCCCCTACCGCCGAGGTGCCCAGGTACCGCAGCACGCCGGCTCCGATCCCGCCGATGACGGCTCCGATGATCAGGTCCCGGCGGCGCGGGCGCGCCCCGGCCAGTCCGCGGTAGATGAAGATGAAGATCAACGTGTCGACCGCCAGGGCCACCAGCAGGCCCAGTGCGCGCAACAGGAATCCGACGCCGGGAGCATCACCCAGGCCGATCAGGTCCAGCAACCAGGTGGCCATCGTCCCGGCTGCCACGCCCAGAACGGCCGTGACCAGCACGCTCAGGGCCAGGACGGCGAATCCGCCCAGGTCACGCAGCATCGCCAGCCCCGGGTTCTCCTTGGGCCGCACCATCCCGAACATCGCCCGCACACCGCTGCGCAGCGCCGTGATCACCCCGATCGCCGTGTTCAGCAGCACCACCACCGCGATCACCCCGGCGATCCCGCCGGCGGTGGTGAGCTGTAGTTGGTCGGGCGTGACCATCCCGCCGTCGCCGGTGTCCACGATCCCGGGGAGTACCTCGTCGAGCTGGTCCAGCACCGAGTCACGCAACGGCTCGTTGCCCCCCAGCACCGCCATGAACACGGTGAACCCGATCACCAGGGCGGCGAAGATCGAGAACAGGCCCGAGAAGGCGATCCCACCGGACAGCAGCGCCCCGTTCGCGCTGCCGTACCGGCCCAGCGCCCGCACCACCCGGGTGCGCACGGCCCATTCGAGGAGTTCCTTGATCTTCGCCATACCTCCAGCATGCCCGGTCCGGACTGCCGGGGCACTCCTGTCGGTGGACTGATCGGCCGCTGCCGACCGGGTCAGGAGGACAGCACGAACGTACTCACATCCCCCCGACGCCGTCGTCCCCGAACTCGTACAGGGAGAAGTGTGCCACCGCGAACAGCGCGTCGAAACCGGCCATGTCCGCCTCGGCACGGTCCAGGTCGTTCGTGGGCACGTCGTGGGCGATGGTCACGTGCGGGTGGTAGGGGAACTGCAGGTCCTGGCGCAACGGGCCGGCATTGACCGCCTCGTGCAGCGCCGTGCACTCCTGGGCACCGGCGCGCAGGCTCACGAACACCACTTGGCTCAGCGGGCGGAAGGACTCGGTGCCGCTCAGTTCCATCACGAACGGCCGGGACAGGTCGGCCACGTTGCTCAGGTGGTCCACCACGACGCCCATCTGGTCGGGCTCGACCACCACCGGCGGCAGCAGCGTGACGTGGGGCGGGACCGAGTAGGCGTGCGGGTCACCGGCCTCGACGCGGGCACGCGTCAGCCGGGAGTTGTACGGCTCGGGGATCGGGATCGACACCCCGATCCGCAACTGGTCCCCCACCCGTTCGGGCAATGTCACCGCGGGCACCTCTCCGGATGCTCGGGTCGGCACATCGACATCGGCACCTGCTCCCTCTCGTCCGGCCCCGGGCCTCGCCCGCCTCTGATCTGCCCGCGTTCTCCTCCCACGCTACTCTGCGGCTCCGGTGCGTGAGTACGCCGATCCTGCCGTGTTGTGCCGCGGCGGGGCTGCCGGCTTGTGCCGCGGCGGGGCTGCCGGCGCCGTGTTCGAGTTGAGAGGATGAGGTCATGAACAGTTCAGCACTCATCCAGGCCTGGACCGATGCTCACGGGCGCAGCAGGGGCGAGGAGGGCTTCGCGGCCGCCTTCGGCGCCCGCGCCGGCTCGCGGACGGGAGCAGCCGACGCAGCGGCCCACGACGACGCAGCGGACCACGGCGGCACAGCCGGGGGCCCGGTGGTGGTCGCCTCGGCACCCGGCCGGGTGAACCTGATCGGGGAGCACACCGACTACAACGGCGGCCTGTGCCTGCCGATCGCGCTGCCGCACCGCACACCTTCGTGACGGCTCGGGCCCGGGCTGATGACCGGGTCCGCCTGGTCTCGGAGAAGGAGGACCGGATGTGGGAGGCCTCCCTGTCCCAGGTGAGCCCCGGTTCGGTCTCGGGGTGGGGCACCTACGTGGCCGGGGTGGCGTGGGCGCTGGCCCAGGAGGGGGTCCCGGTACCCGGGTTCGACCTGGCGGTGGCCTCCTGCGTCCCCTACGGCGCGGGGCTGAGTTCCTCCGCGGCGCTGGGTTGCGCCACCGTGATGGCCCTGGCGCGCCTGGTCGGGAGCGACTGGACCGGACCGGACCTACGGACCGATGCGGGCAGGGCATGGGCCGCGCAGGTGTGCGTGCGTGCCGAGAACGAGATCGCCGGCGCCCCCACCGGTGGGATGGACCAGGCGGCGGCGCTGCGGGCCACCGCCGGGCACGCGCTGCTGTTGGACACCCGGTCCGGCCAGGTGGAACAGGTGCCCTTCGACCTGGCCGCTGCGGACCTGGAACTGCTGGTCATCGACACCCGCGCCGAGCACGCCCTGGTCGATGGTCAGTACGCGCAGCGCCGGGCCTCCTGTGAGTCGGCGGCCGCGACGCTGGGGGTGCAGACGCTGCGGGAGGTCAGCGCGGCAGAGCTCCCCGGAGCCCTCGCGGCGCTGCCGGATGAGACCACCCGGGCCCGGGTGCGCCACGTGGTCACCGAGATCGCCCGGGTGAAGGAGTTCGTGGGGTTGCTGGGGGCGGGCTCCTGGGCACGGGCCGGCGCGGTGATGGATGCCTCGCACGCCTCCCTGGCCACCGACTACGAGGTCTCCGCAGCCGAACTGGACACCGCGGTGCAGGCGGCCCGCGAGGCCGGTGCGCTGGGTGCGCGGATGACCGGCGGCGGGTTCGGTGGCTCGGCGATCGCGCTGATTCCCCGCGGCGGCGCCGAACGGATCGCCGCACACGTCGCCGAGGCGTTCAGCGCCGCCGGGCACCGGGATCCGGCGTTCCTGAGAGCCGAGGCCGCCGCGCCGGCGCACTGACGCCCGGGCATGGCTCAGCGGCCGTAGGCCACCGTCAGCGGCGCGTGGTCGGAGAAGCGTTCGGCGTAGGACGGGGCTCGGTCCACCCGGACCGACGTGACGCTCTCGGCCAGCTCCGGCGTGGCGTACTGGTAGTCGATGCGCCAGCCGGCGTCGTTGTTGTAGGCCTGGCCGCGCCAAGACCACCAGGTGAAGGGGCCGGGCCCGTCTCCACCGTGCCGCCGGCCCAGATCCACCCACCCCTGCTCCAACCAGGCGTCGAGGTAGGCCCGTTCGGCGGGCAGGAAGCCGGCCGACTTCAGGTTGCCCTTCCAGTTCCTGATGTCCACCTCGCGGTGGGCGATGTTGACGTCCCCGCCGACGACGACGCCGCGGCCGCCGGCGATCAACTCACCCAGGCGAGCGGTCACCTTGTCCAGGAACGCGTACTTGTCATCCATGGCGGGAGTGCCGGCGGTGCCGGAGTGCACATAGGCCGAGGCCACCGTGATCCTCCCCGGTCCCGGCACCTCCAGGTCGGCTTCGACCCAGCGGCCCACCTGGTCCTCGGTCTCGGTCTCGGGAGGCCCCAGCCCCGAGCGCACGGCGGTGAGCGGGTACCGGGAGGCCACGGCCACCCCGTTGCGACCCTTGGCGGCACCGGCCCGGTGGATCAGGTGCCACTCGGACCCGAGGTGCTCGGTGATAATCTCATCGCTGGCCCGCACCTCCTGCAGCAGCAGGATCTGCGGATCGGCGGTGGCCAGCCAGTCGGCCATCCCGCGGCGATAGGCGGCTCGGATGCCATTGACGTTCACGGTGGAGACTTTCAGCATCCCCCCATCCTCGCCCACCGGCACGGGTGCCCCGGCCGGCTTCAGGCGGCGGTGCCGTAGCCGCTGGCCTCCTCGACCGTGAAGACCGTGTCCGGCTCGACCACCCGGTGGTCGGGCACCTTCGTCCCGGCCGCGACCACCGCGCCATCGCGCACACGCGCTCCGCGACCGATCACCGCGCGGGCTCCGATGTGGGTGTTCGCACCGACGACGGCCTCGGCGGCCACGACCGCTTCGCGGTCCACCCAGGCACGCTGGTCCAACCGGGCGCGCTCACCCACGCGTGCGCCCGGGTCGACGTAGGCTGCCGGACCCACCGATGCGGTCGGGTGCACCGTGGCCTTGGACGAGACCAGGCCACCTCCGTTGGGGTGGTAGGCATACCGGAGCAGGGTGCCGTCGTCGTCCTCGAATTCCTCGTACTTGCGCCGCCTGCGGGCCAATATGTCCTCCTTCAAATCTGACTACACGTCGTCATGTGTTCCAACGTCGGCCCCGCTCCGAAGATTCCGGATGTGTGATGTGCCACACACACCTGGCGGGCTTGCACCGAGTGCATCAACGACCACCGTGCCGTCGCCGTCGTGCCGGTCCGCGGGCGCGGCACCGGTGACCGGTCGCGCGACCGCTGTCCAGCGCCGGCAGCAGCGGCAACCACGACCGCAGACTCACTCAGCGGGCGGCCAGCGAGCCCGCGGGCGGGCCGCGCTCAGCCGGTCAGCAACTCTTCGAGCAGGTGCCCGAACACCTGCGGGGCCTCGATGTGGGGGCTGTGGCCGATGCCGGGCAGTCCCACCTCGCGGTAGGTACCGCCGTTCGCGGCGTAGGTCTCCAGCACCGCGCGCATCTGACTGACCATCGGCTGCGGCGGGTAGGTGTCGGCGCCAGGCCAGCCGGGTACCACGCCCAGGGCGCCGAGCTGGCCGAAGTCCAGCGAGGAGGTGTCGGACACGATCGCGTCCGCGTCCCCGTGCACCCACAGCACCGGACCCACCTGCGGCACCTCCGCGAATGCGGAGACGTCGTAGTACTTCGGTGACAAGGCGTTGTTGATCCCCGTGGTGCCGGGCGCCACACCCGGCCAGTTCTCGCTGGTCACCGAATCGCCCGGATAGTTTCCGGCACCGATGGTGGTGGACAGCACCGAGTCCAGCAGCAGATCCTCATCGGCCAGTTCGGTGCCCGGCGCCACATACAGCGCCCGGAACACCGACAGCGGTGAGTGCGGGTGGTCGGTGCTGCGGTCCCCTGCCGCGATGGCCGCGGCGAAGTCCGGGTTGGCGGTGCCTCCCCCGGAGCCGGCGAAGTCGGGCCACACCGGTGTGCCGTCGGTGCCGGCGGTGCCGCCGAAACCGTAGGGCGAGGCGGGCGCCTCCAGGAGCATCCGGGCCACCCGGCCGGGATGGTCGATCGCCAGTTGCATGATCACACCCGCCCCGGCGGAGTGGCCGACGAACGCGGCCCGCTCCACCCCGAGTGCGTCCATCAGGGCGATCACGTCATCGGAGAGCTCGCCCATGCCGCGGGTCGCGTCCAGTGGTGCCACCTCGGTGTCGCCGTAGCCGCGCAGGTCAGGGGCGATGCCGCGCCAGCCCTCGGGCAGGGTGGTGAGCAACCGGTGGAAGAACGCCGAGGAGGAACAGTTCCCGTGCACCAGGATCACCGTGCCGCCTTCAGCGGATGCCTCCCCGGCCATCCGGACGTGCGTGCGCAGCCGGGGTGTGTCCACGTCGGTCTCGGTGACGGCCGTGCTGGTCGGGGTGGTCATGGTCTCTCCTCGGGTCTGGCCGTGCGGGGCGCGTGCACGCCTAGGGGGTGTGCAGCAGCAGTGCCTCGCCCTGCCCGCCACCGCCGCACAGGGCGACGGCGGCGCGGGTGGCGTCCCCGGCGGCGATGCGGTGGGCGGCGTGGACGGCCAGGCGGGTGCCCGAGGCGCCGATGGGGTGGCCCAGGGCAATCCCGCCGCCGTCGCGGTTGATCACGGACACGTCCACGCCGAGGCGGGCGGCCGAGCCGATCACCACGGCGGCGAAGGCCTCGTTGATCTCCAGCAGGTCCACCTCACCGACAGCCCAGCCCTGCCGGTCCAGGGCCACCTCGAGCGCCGCGGCGGGCTGCTCCTGCAATGACGCGTCCGGGCCGGCGACCTGCCCGCAGGCCCCCACAGCGGCGAGCACATCCCAGCCCTCGGCAGCGGCCCGTTGCGCCGTGGTGACCACCACGGCCGCGGCCCCGTCGCTGATCTGGGAGGCGTTCCCGGCGGTGATGTGGCCTTCGGGGGTGAACGCCGGCCGCAGTTTCGCCAGCGATTCCTCGGTGGTGTCGGGACGGATGCCCTCATCGCGCTCCACGACCGTCTCCCCCCGGCGGGTGCGGATCGTGACCGGGGCTACCTCGGCGTCGAACCGTCCGGCCTGCCACGCGGCCTGGGCGCGCTGGTGGGAGGCGGCGGCTAACGCGTCCTGCTCGCCGCGGGTCGTGGGGAAGACGTCCCGACGGCGGTCGGTGCCCAGCCCCATCGCCTCACCGCTCCAGGGATCGGTCAGCCCGTCATAAGCCATGTGGTCGATCGCGGTGGTGGGACCGAAGGCCCAGCCCTTGCGTGATCCGGTGAGCAGGTGCGGGGCCAGACTCATCGACTCCATCCCGCCGGCCACCACCACCTGGGCCCACCGGAGCGCACCAGCCGGGTGGCGTCGATGATGGCGCTCAAGCCGGACAGGCAGACCTTGTTGACCGTGGTGGCATGGGCTCGCCACCCCACACCGGCGGCGATCGCGGCCTGCCGGGCCGGGGCCTGCCCGGCGCCGGCCTGCAGCACCTGGCCCATGAACACCGCGTCCACGGCCTCGGCCGGCACCCGGCCGCGTTCCAGGGCCGCCTTGATCGCGTGGCCACCCAGTTCGGTGGCCGGCAGCGTCGACAGCGCACCGTTCATCCGCCCCTGCGGGGTGCGCGCCGCGGCCACGATCACGATGTCACTCATGCCCGTACCTCCACCTTGGTCAGGTCACTGGCCACCGTCAGCCCGGGTTCGGTGGCTGCCTTGACCTCCTCCACACTCACTCCCGGTGCGGTTTCGACGAGCACCAGCCCATCGGCGGTGACGTCGATGACGGCCAGGTCGGTGATGATCCGGTCCACCACGCCCTTACCGGTGAGCGGCAACGAGCACTCATCGACGATCTTGGCGCTGCCGTCCTTGGCGGTGTGGGTCATCAGGATGATGACCTTGCGCGCTCCGTACACCAGGTCCATCCCCCCGCCGGGGCCCTTGACCATCTTGCCCGGGATCATCCAGTTCGCCAGGTCCCCAGCGGCCGAGACCTGCATCGCTCCCAGGATCGCCGCATCGATCTTGCCGCCGCGGATCATTCCGAAACTCATCGCCGAATCGAAGAACGCCGCCCCGGGCAGTACCGTCACCGTCTCCTTGCCGGCATTGATCAGATCCGGATCCAGTTCCTCCTCCAGCGGGTAGGGACCCACCCCCAGGATCCCGTTCTCGGACTGCAACACCAACGCCTTGTCGGCCGGCACGTAGTTCGGCACCAGCGTCGGCATCCCGATGCCCAGGTTCACGTAGGCCCCATCGGGCAGCTCCAGGGCCGCCCGGGCCGCCATCTGCTCACGAGTCAGAGCCATGGTCACCGCCCCGCTTCCTGGCGCACCGTGCGCCGTTCGATCCGCTTCTCGAAGTCGCTGCCCACATGCACCAGCCGGTGCACGTAGATGCCCGGCAGGTGGACCTCGTCCGGATCGATCTCGCCCGGCTCCACCAGCTCCTCCACCTGGGCGACACACACCCGCCCCGCCATCGCCGCCAAGGGGGAGAAGTTGCGCGAGGCCTTGTTGAACACGAGGTTGCCGTAGCGGTCCCCCTTCATCGCGTGCACCAGGGCGAAGTCGCAACTGATCGCCTCCTCCAGGACGTACTCGGCTTCCGTGCCGCCGGCACCGAAGGTGCGCACCTCCTTGGCCGGGGAGGCCTTGGCCACCGACCCATCGGGGGCGTACCGCATCGGCAATCCGCCCTCCGCGACCTGGGTGCCCACCCCGGCCCTGGTGTAGAACGCCGCGATCCCCGATCCTCCGGCTCGCAGTTTCTCCGCCAGCGTGCCCTGCGGCGTCAACTCCACCTCCAGTTCACCGGAGAGGTACTGGCGCTCGAAGTCCTTGTTCTCCCCCACGTAGGAGGCGGTCATCTTCGCCAGCCGTCCGGCCCCGAGCAGCAGCCCGAGACCGTAGTCCTCCACCCCGCAGTTGTTCGACACCACCGACAACTCACTCGCCCCCTGGGCCAGCAACGCCTCGATCAGTGCCACCGGGTTACCGCTCAACCCGAACCCGCCCACCGCGATCGAGGCCCCCTCGGCGATATCGTCGACCGCGGTCGCCGGGGAATCCACCACCTTGTCCAAGCCGGCGCTCTGCGCCGGCGGCCCTGCTGTGGTCGTCGTCATCGTCGTACTCCTTCCGTCGTCATCGTCGGATCCGCCGCGGGGCGCCCGGCCAGGTGCGCGGCCACCAGCCGCGCTCCCGCGGCGGACATCACGACGGTGTAGTGGTTGACGTCGTCGGCCCATTCCATAGTAAGGCAGGGCAGACGTTCGGCCCAGGCCCGTACGTGCTCGGGACGGTACAACGGGGCGTCATCGAGCAGGCCGCGGGGGCGTGCACGAACGTGGTGGGGGTCGCGAGATGCGCCAGGGCCCGGTGCACCAGGTCTCCGGTGACCAGTTCGCGCTGGTCGGCCGCGACCGCCTCGACGGCCGAGGTCGGCCGCCAGCCGTCGCCGTCCGGCTCCAGGTCATAGTCGAAGTAGGGCGCCAGTTCGGCCACCAGCCCGGGGCTGAAGGCCGGGTGGCCGCTCCAGAAGTCGCGGTAGGCCTCCTGGTCGGGAAACGTCATCCGCAGCCGCTGCAGCGCCGGGCCCAGGACGGCCCGCATGAGCAGGTCCGGGTCGGCGTCGGCCGGGATCTCCAGCGGGAGACCGCCATCGACCAGCACCATGTCCCGCACCAGGTGCGGCTGGCGGTCCTGCAGCACCACGACCACGAAGGCGCCCATCGAATGACCCAGCGCGGTGACCTCGGTCAGGCCCAGGTGCCGCACCAGGGCGGTCAGGTCCGCCGCGTGCCGCACCATGCCATACGGGCCGGGCAGCGTGTTCGAGCGGCCCCGGCCGCGCAGGTCCGGGGCGATGATGCGCCTGCCGGGCAGCAGCGCGGGCAGCCGTAACCAGCCCTGGTGGGTGGCGGTGATGCCGTGGACGGCCAGCACCGGGGGTTCCTGCGTGAGGGGTGCGGGCGCCTCGGGCTCCCAGATCCCCGCGCGCAGGTACCCCCCGTCCACCGGTACGTCCACGGTGCGGTAGGTGTGCGTCCTCATCTGGCCTGCCACCCCCCGTCCAGGCCGAAGGAGGAACCGGTGGCCATGGTCGAGTGCGGGCCGGTGAGCCAGAGCACCAGGTCGGCGACGTCGTCTGGCTCGGCCAGTTGCTTGACCGCCTGCTGGGTGAGGAGCACCTTCTCCAGCACCTCCTCCGCACCGATGCCGTGCACCCGGGCCTGGTCGGCGATCTGCCTCTCCACCAGGGCGGTGCGCACGTACCCGGGATTGACACACACGCTGTTCACACCGTGGGCGGCACCCTCCAGGGCGGTCACCTTGCTCAACCCGTCCAGGGCGTGTTTGGCGGTGACGTAGGCGCTCTTGTACGGCGAGGCCACCAGCCCGTGTACCGAGGAGATGTTGATGATACGACCCCAACCCCGGGCGTACATGTGCGGGAGGACGGCCCGGATGAGCAGGAACGGGGCCTCGACCATGATCCGCTGGATCCGGCGGAAGTCGGCCGGGTCGAACTCCTGGATCGGGGCCACCACCTGGATCCCGGCGTTGTTGACCAGGATGTCGGCCTGCAGGGTGGCTTCGGTCAGGACGGTGGTCTCGTCCAGGTCCACGGCCCAGACCCGGCCCCCGATCTCGGCGGCCAGCGCTTCGGCGGCACGCTCGTCACGGTCGGCGACCAGCACCTGGGCACCGGCCCGCGCGAGCGCGCGGGCACAGGCCGCCCCGATCCCGGCGGCGCCCCCGGTCACCACCGCGTGCTTCCCGGTCAGGTCAGTCATCGCCCTGCCCTGCCTCTCCGGGCTCCAGCGCCCGCGCTCGATCAGCGTCATGATGCCGTCGAAGACATCCTCGGGAAGTTCCTCCGGAGCCTGGCCCTCGGTCCAGGTCACCCAGCGCATCCCGACCAGTTCGCCGATGCCCATCAAGGCCCATGCGGTGACTTCCGGGTCCAGGTCGGCGGCCACCTCGCCACGTTCCTGGGCGGCCGTGAGGCCGGCGACGTAACCGCGGGCGATGGTCTCGTAGTGCACGTGCAACACGTCCGGGGCGACGAACTCGGCCTGGCGCATGATCCGGTACAGCGCGGGGTTCTGGGCGGTGAAGCGGAAGAATGCGCGAAAGCCCGCACGCTCAGCGGCAATGCGGCCGGTCTCGGCGCTGGAGGCCTCGTGCATCGCCTGGCGCACCCGTGAGTTCAGGTCCCGCACCACTTCCTCGAACACCTGCTGCTTGGAGGTGAAGTACAGGTAGAAGGTGCCCTGCCCGACGTCAGCCGCTGTGGTGATCTTCACGATCGAGGCCTCGTGGTACCCGTACTCGGCGAACACCTCGGTGGCCACGGCCAGGATTCGCGTGCGGGTCCGCGATCCTCGCTCGGTACGCGGTGGGGCGCTCATCGGGTCTCCTTCGGCTCAGGCATCAGGGCGCCGCGGCGGATCTTGTGCAGCGCGGTACGCGGGAACTCGGTGACGAACCGCACCGAGCGGGGAACCTTGAACGTCGCCAGTTCGGCGCGGCAATGAGCGAGCAGTTCCTCCGATGCCGGTGGCCGGTCCGGGTCGGTGGGCACCACCACGGCATGGCCCACTTCACCCCAGCGCTCGTCGGGCACCCCGATCACGGCGGCGTCGGCCACCTGCGGATGTCTCCGCAGGACGTCCTCGACCTGCGCCGGTGCCACGTTCTCCCCGCCGGTGATGTACATGTTCGACAGCCGGTCCACCACCCGGTAGTAGCCGGCCTCGTCCCTGGTGGCGAGGTCGCCGGTGCGCAACCAGTCGCCGGTGAACGCGGCGGCGGTGGCCTCCGGGTCGTCGTGGTAGCCGGCGAACACGGCCGGGCCGCGGACCAGCAGCTCCCCGCTACCGGCGCCGGTGATCAGGTCCCCGGTACCGACCTCGGCCAGCGCCACCTCGACGTGCGGGTAGGGCTTGCCGACCGAGCCGACGCGGGTGAAGGCATCCTCGGGCGGCACCAGCAGCACGTTCGGGGCGGCTTCGCTGAGGCCGTAGCCCTGGATCACCCGCACCCCGCGATCGTGCCAGGTGCGCAGGAGCCCGACAGGCATGGGGGCACCGCCCACCACCATGTGCGTCAGGCCGGACAGGTCCGCCTCGGCGAATCCGGGCACCTCGGAGATCATGCGGTAGTGGGAGGGCACGCCCATCATGGTGCTCACCCGGTGCTGGGTGAGCACGCCGAGCACCTGCTCCGGGTCGAAGTCCGGTTCCAGCACCACGGTGGCCCCCCGCCACCAGGCCAGCAACGGTTGCACGTTCCACCCGCCCACGTGGTACTGCGGCAGCACCGCCAGGACCACGTCCTCGGTGGTCATCCCGGCCACCCCGGACAGGGACAGGTTGGTCCAGAAGCAGTTGGCGTGGGTGAGCACCGCCCCGCGCGGGCTGGAGGTGCTGCCGGAGGTATAGACGATCAGGAGCGGGTCGTCGTCCCGGGGTGCACGGCCCGGTCCGGCTTGGGTGCGGGCCGGCGCCGGCACCTCCCCCTCGTCCAGGTCCTCCAGGAACACCACCGGCGCGCTACCGGAGGCCCCGGTCGCGTCGAGATCGTCGGCGAAGGGGCGTTGCACAGCGATCAGCGCCGGGCGTGCGTGCCCGAGCAGATAGGTCAGTTCACCGGTGCCGAGCCGCCACGACAACGGCACCAGCACCAGGCCCGCCTTGGCGCAGGCGAAGAACAGCACCACGTGTGCGGTGCTGTTGCGGGTCAGCGTGGCCACCCGGTCACCACTGCGGTAACCGGCCCGCAGCAGCCGGTCGGCCAGCGCAGCGGCGCGGGCGTCGAGGTCGGCGTACGTGGTGCGCACGCCGCGCTCGTCGATGGCCACCTTCTCCGGGGTCAACCGGGCGTGATCGGCGGTCCAACGACCCAGGGTGTGACCGCCGGGCTCGAGTGCGTTCACGCGATCTCCTCCAGCCGGCGTCGTTCGCGTGCCTTGCGCCGTTGCGCGGCACCCTTGCCACCGACCACCCGGGTGGCCACCCGCCGCAGCCCGCCGGCGATGCCACCCGGCAGGAAGAGCACCACCAGGATGAACAGCGTACCGAGGATGAAGGCCGGTTCGCTCATCGGGATCCGCAGCACCGTGGGCAGACCCTCGACGGCCTCGGAGGAGGCCAGCACCGACAACCGCTGGTTGAGCATGGTGAAGGTGACCGCCCCCATGATCGCGCCCCAGCGGGACCCCACGCCGCCCAGCACCACCATGATCAGCGCCTGGATGGTGAACTCGGCCGAGGAGATCGTCGGGACCGCCTGGGACTGCAGCAGCAGGTAGGTCATCCCGATCGCGGCGCCAGGGTGCCCGCGATGGCGAAGGTCAGCAGCCGGATCAGGTAGGGCGCCTGACCCAGCACCCGCACCCGCATCTCGTTCTCCCGGGTGGCTTCCACCACGTGCCCGGCACGGGAGCGCTGCACCCAGGTGACCACCACGTAGACCACCACCAGCAGGATCAGCGCCAACCAGTACATGTTGCGGGTGTTCACCACGCCCACCAGCGCGTCCGGCACGTTCGCGGTGGCCAGACCGATGCCTTCCTCCCCGCCGCTGTAGCCGCCCAGGTTCCGCCGGGCGATCACGTTGCCGGCCTGCGCGAAGGCCAGGGTCACCATCGCGAAGGAGACCCCCGAGACCCGCAACGACACCGCCCCCACCAGGGTGGCCAGCGCGATCGCGGCCACCAGGACCAGCACCGCGGCGATCAGCAGTGGCATGTCGGTGCGCTGCAGCACGATCGCCAGACCATAGGCGCCGGCGGCGAAGTACAGCGCGTGCCCGAAACTGAGCATCCCGGGCGACCCCGTAGACCAGGTGGTAGGTCAGCGCCAGGGCGCCGTAGATCATGCACAGGGCGAGCAGGTGCATGGTGCCGGGGGTATAGGTGGCGCCGGGCAGCGCCCCGGGGACGGAGACATCCAGCAGCGGCAGGCACGCCACGGCCACCACCATCGCCAGGCCCACGATCAGTGGGGCCCGGCGGCTGGGTCGGCGTACCCGGTCGGCGCCGGGTTCGGCCGGCTCGGCGGCAGCGGTGGCCTCGGTGTGGTCCCGGGTGTCGGTACTCATGCTCGTTTCACTCCCAGCAGGCCGGAGGGGCGCAGCAACAGGACGACGGCGAGGGCCAGCACCGCGATCAGGTCACCCACGCTCCAGTAGTAGTTGGCGAACTGCTGCGGCACCGCCACCAGGATCGCGGCGATCGCGGCACCGCCGAGTGAGCCGAGCCCACCGATGACGGTGACGATGAAGGCGAAGATCAGCAGCGTCTGGCCCATGTGTGCCGAGACGTACCCGAAGTACTGCGAGGCCAGCACCCCGCCGAGGCCGGCGGCGGCGCCGCCGATGGCGAAGACGAGGGTGAAGGAGCGGCGTACGTCGATCCCCAGCGCGGTCACCATGGACCTGTTCTCCACGCCCGCGCGGATGATCAGGCCGTACCGGGTGTGTCGCAGGAACAGCACCAGGCCCAGCAGCAGCGCCGCGGCGACGGCGATCGTGATGAACACGGTGTTGGGGACCCTGGCCCCCATGATCGAGGTGGTCTGGCCGAACCAGCTGGGCCCGGAGATGAACACCGGGTCGGTGCCCCAGACACCCTCGAACAGGGCCACCCCCACCAGACCCAGGCCCACGGTGATGAGGACCTGCTCGATGTGCCGGTTGTACAGCGGGCGGATCAGGAACAACTCGGTGAGCGCGGCGATCACGGCGCCAGCGACCGCCCCGGCCAGCAGGGCCAGGCCGAAGCCGCCCCAGGTGCCGGGATCCAACCGTTTGGCGACCTCCCAGCCGACGAACGCGCCCAGCGACAGGAACACCCCGTGCGCGAAGTTCAGCACGTGCATCAGGCCGTAGATCAGTGACAGCCCGGAGGCGATCAGGAAGTACAGCGCGCCCAGTCCCAGGCCGGTCACGAGCAGCAGCACCACGGTGCTCATGTCTGCACCTCCGTGGTCGGGTGGGTGGCCACGCCGAGGAAGCGCTGGACGGCGTCCTCATCGGCCAGCAGGTCGGCGGCCTTGCCGGTGTGCACCACCACGCCGGCGTCGATGACCACGACGTCGTCGGCGAGGCGTTCGATCACCGGCAGGTTCTGTTCCACCAGCAGGATCGGGGCGGTGCGGGCGGCTTCCTCCAGCGCCTGCGCCACCTGGTCCACGATCCGTGGCGCCAGACCCTTGGTGGGCTCATCCACCAGCAGCAGCCGGTTGTGGTTGATCAGGGCCCGGGACAGGGACAGCATCTGCTGCTGCCCGCCGGACAGCGTCCCGGCGCGCTGGTCGGCCCGCGGGCCAGGTCGGGGAAGAGGGCCTCGACCAGATCGTGGCGGGGGTCGGCGTCGCGGACCGCCAGGCGCAGGTTCTCCGCCACGGTCAACCCGGCGAACACCTCCCGGTCCTCGGGCACGTACCCGATGCCGCGGCGGACGATCTTGTGGGTGTGCTCGGAGTCGATGCGCTCACCAGCGAACGTGACCCGGCCGGACCGGGTGATCAAGCCCATGATCGCCTTCAGCGTGGAGGTCTTGCCCACGCCGTTCCGGCCGAGCACCGCGGTCACCCCGGCCTCCGGCACGCTCAACGACACATCCTCGACGACCTGCTGGCCACCGACGGCGGCGGACAGGTGCTCGACCTGCAGCAGCGCGCTCATGCCGCCGTCCCCAGGTAGGCACTCTGCACGGCCGGGTCGTCCATGATCGCCTCCGGGGAGTCCAGTGCCAGGATGGCGCCCTGGTGCAGTACGGCCACCCGTTGGACCAGGTCCATCACGACGTCGATGTGGTGCTCGACCATCAGCACGGTGCAGTTGTGGTCACGGTGCATGCCACGGATCACCTCGGACAGTCCGGGCACGTCGGCGCGGGATACCCCGGCCATCGGCTCGTCGAGCAGGATCACGCGAGGGTTCATCGCCAGCAGCACCGCGATCTCGAGCTTGCGCTTGTCCCCGTGGCTGAGGCCGCCGGCCTGCACGTCCACCAGATCGCTCAGGCCGACCTCGGCCAGGTGGTCACGGGCGATGGTGGTGGCCTCGTCGCGCCAGCGCGGGAAGCGCAGCACCGACAGGTTGCCACCGAGTTCCCGCTGGGCCGCCAGCCGCACGTTCTCCAGCACGCTCAGTCCCGGGAACAGGTTGGAGGTCTGGAAGGTGCGGCCCAGCCCGGCCCGGGCCCGGTGGTGGATCGCTGCGGTGGTGATGTCGCGGCCGGCGAGTTCGATCCTGCCGGCGGTGGGCCGGTGGATGCCCGAGATCATGTTGAACAGCGTGGTCTTGCCTGCCCCGTTGTTGGGGCCGATCACGCCGAGCATCTCCCCGGCGGGGACAGTGAGGTTCACGTCGGTGAGGATCCTGATACCACCGACGGCGAAGCTCAGGTTCTGCACGCTCAACGCAACTGGGGTGGGAGCCATGGGGGGCCTTCCTGGGTAGGGCCGGTCCGCGCCTGGTGCGGACCGGCCCGGGTCAGCGCAGGGTCAGTTCGCCTCGGGCGGCTCGACGTCCGCGCCGTCGACGGTGGAGACCAGCTCCGGAACCCAGTTGCCCTCGTCGTCCTGGGCCAGCCGGGCCTGGTACATCGGCTGGATCAGGGCGTGGTCGGAGACCCGGATGGTGTAGTCACCCTTGGGCCCTTCGAAGCTCCACCCCTCCAGCGCCGCGATCATCGCGTCGACGTCATCGCCGCCGCCGGCGGTGCTGATCGCGTGCACGACCATCTGGGCTGCGGTGAACCCGTCCGGGGTGAACAGGTCCGGGGTGCCACCGGCCTCCTCGACGTGGGCGACCAGGAAGTCGTTGATCGCGTTGTCCGGGGCGCCGGGGAAGTAGTGGTTCAGGAAGTCGATCTGGTCCGATGCCTCGCCGTAGGCGTTGAACGTGGAGGCATCGCCCAGTCCGGTGACCACGGTGATGTCGTCCAGTACGCCCTGCTGGCTCAGGGACTGCCACATCGCACCGGATGTGGCGCCGGCCCAGGCCACGAAGACCATGTCCGGATCGGCATCGAGAACCTGCGCGGCGAACGGGGTGAACTCGGTGACGTCCTCGGGGATCATCACCGAGGAGACCTCGGCGCCCTGGGCGCCCAGGATGCCGTCGACGGCGGCGAAGTTGCCCTGACCGAAGGCGTTGTCCTGGCCGAAGACGAGGATCTCCGAGCCCTCGACGTCGATGAAGGAGCCGGCGGTGGCCACGTCCTGCAGGGACTGGCGCCCGGAGCGGAAGGTGTAGTCGTTGATCCCGGTGACCGCGTCCGCAGCGGCCGGACCGGAGATGTAGAGCACTTCGTTCTGCTCGGCCTGCTCGGCGAGCGCCAGCGCCACACCGGAGACGGCGGTGCCGGTCATGATCGTGTAGCCCTGGCCGATGACGTCGCGAGCGGCGGTGATGGCGCGGTCGGTGTCGCCGCCGTCGTCGAGGATCTCCACGACGATCTCCATGCCGTCGATCTCCCCGGTGCCGTCGGTGGCGTAGTCCAAGCCGGCGTGGAAGCCCTCGATGAAGGTGTCACCGTAGGCGGCCAGGGGGCCGGTGGTGGAGGTGATCAGGGCGACCTCGACCGGATCGCCGCCGCCCGCCGCGTCCTCGGCCGAGGCGGGATCGGCTTCGCCCTGGTCGCCGTCGGTGTCGCCGTCATCACTTCCGCCGCCACCACCGTCGGCACTGGGGGCGCAGGCGCCGACGGCCAGGAGGGCCGCCAGGCCCATCGTGGCCACGAGGGTCTTGGTTCGTACACGCACGGGGGACCGCCTCTTCGTTGAGTGCCGTGCCGGGCGTCTGGCCCGGACATGACAGGTGATTCAGGTTTCATGAATCATGAACTGCATCCGCCGTCCCTGTCAAGCCGTGCACGCCGTCGACCCGCACCGGAGGCGGTACTCGAGGGCGCGGAAGAAGGCCGGCAAGGCGGCATCCGAGCGTGACCGCGGACCTCGGGTCCGGCGGTGCGATGGGTTGGCGCGGGGGCTAGGACATCAACCAGAACGTGATCGCGAGCGCCGCGATCACCGATCCTGCTGCGCCGAGCACCCAGCCGAGGGCAGCGCCGGAGGGCGCCGGGGGGCCGGAGCCCAGGGCCTCGACCACCCGGGCCTGGGACAGCGCCGCGCGGTAGCGTGCGTAGGCCCCGAAGCCCACCAGCGCCACCGTCGGCACTAACCACGGCGTCACGCCGGCGGTGGCCAACTGGATGCCGATCACCACCAGCCCGATCACCCCGGCGGCCAGGAGGTGGATCACGGCGCTGCGGTGGGTAGTTCTCCCCTGGTGTCTCACCCTCCTAGCATGGTCCACTGGGACCGAGCCCAACAAGGAGGAGACGCGCGTGACTGAGTTGTACGTCGACCCGGAGGCGCTCCGGAAGTTCGGCAGGTCGATCGATGGCTATGCCGATGACACCGGAACCGCCAAGACCTACCACGGAACCTGGTGCACCCTGACCGGCGGCCACGGGATCTTCCAGAACTTCACCTCCCTCGCCGCGCAGGTGCGGAGCGCCGTCGATGACGCCCTGGACCACATGCAGGATGTCCTGCGGTCCTCGGGGGCGGAGTTGGAGGCCTCGGCCGACTACTACGCCGAGACCGACGACGACGTCGCCGCCGAGATGGACGGGAAGTACCCCAGATGAGCGGCCCGGCCGACGCACTCGTCACGCCGAGTGACGAGCCGATCATCCCGGATCTGGCCGAACTGGTGATCAGTTCGATGGGCACGATCCTCAGCCCCAGCGGCTGGATCCGCACCGTGGTGAACTGGGTCTTCGACTGGGACCCGCTGGCGGAGGTGTCCAAGACCTTCAGTGGCGACTGGAACTCCGTGGCCCAGGCCGCCCGGGCGTACGAGAACCTGGCGAGCTTCTCCAGCGAGGCCGGCGCCCACATCGGTGCCGACACCCGCAAGGTCCAAGCCGATTGGGAAGGTCAGGCCGCCGAGGCCGCCGCCGGCTACATGAACGACACCTTGATCCCGGCGCTGACCGAGCTCGCTGCGTCGCTGAACAACTCCGCCGGGGACTTCCGCGCCGTCGCCGTGGGGATGCACCGCACCTCCGAAGCGGCGATCTCGGCGTTCACCGCGGTGACCGACTGGATCATCTACACCGCCGCGGTCGCCGCCGCCGCGGCCGCGTCCTCCTGGACGGGAGTGGGCGCGGTCATCGGCGGCGGGGCCACCGCGGCCGCGGTGGCCAAGACGATCCAAACCGTCAGCACCGCGGCCGACGCACTCTCCGCCGGGCAGGCCGTGATCAACGTCTTCGCGGGTGTGGTCCCCGGGTACTTGGGCGCCATCCACGGATTCAGGGACACCGAACTCCCCTCCGGCTACAACCACGCATTGGTGACCTCATGAGCAATCAGACCCCCGAACCCGATCAGCCGATGCTGTCCTCGATCCCGGTCGGCAGCCCGGCGCACAAGAAACTCGCCGAGGCGATGCGGATCCTACGCGACCAGGCACCCGATGCTCAGTCCGCCGCGTTCTACGACGACATCCTCGCCGGACGGCGTTCGGCCCGGGACCTGGCCGAGTCCGAGGATTTCGCCCGGGTCGCCCAGCAGGGCCTGGCCAGACACCAAGAAGAACTGGACAGCCTGGATGAGACCGAGCGGGCCCGCCTCCAGGAGCAGGCACGGGCCGAGGCCGAGCGCCTGGACCGCCGGCCGGGTACCTGAGCATCTCAGCGGGGGTCACCGCCCGGCCCACGCCGGCTCAGCGTGAGGGGAGTCACCGTTCCGCGGCCTCGACGGTGTTGCGCAGCAGCATCGCGATCGTCGTGGGGCCCACTCCCCCGCCCGGGGTGATCGCCCCGGCCACCTGCTCACACCGTTCGTCCACGTCCGGTAGCAGTTTGCGTCCCGAGTAGCGCACTCCGCCGCCGATCACGGTGGCGCCGGGGCTGATGTGCTCCGGTTGCAGGATCCCCGGTACCCCGGCCGCGGCGATGACCACCTCGGCCCGTCGGGTATAGCGGTGCCAGTCGCTCACCCCGGTGTGCACCACGGTGACGGCCGCGTTGGCGGTGGGCCGCTTCTGGGACAGCAGCAGCGCGAGCGGCCGCCCCAGCGTGGTACCCCGGCCCAGGATGCACACCTCACGGCCGGCGACGGGAATCTCATAGTGTGCCAGCAGCGTCTCGATGCCCGCCGGGGTGCACGGGACCGGACCGGGCATGCCCAGGGCCAGGCGACCCATGTTCACCGGGTGCAACCCGTCCACATCCTTGTCCGGGTCCATGGTGAGCATCGCCGCGTCGAAGTCGATCTGCGACGGGGTGGGGTGCTGGACCAGGATGCCGTGCACCTCCTCGGCGGCGTTGAAGTCGGCGATCGCGGACTCCAGGTCGGCCTGGGTGGCGTCCTCGGGCAGATGGGTGTGCGGGGACGTCATGCCGAGTTCGGCTGCCTTGTCCTGCTTCATCCGGATGTACCCGGCCGAGGCCGAGTCACCTCCCACCAGGATGGTGGCCAGCCCGGGGCGCCGGCCGGCCCCGGTGAGGGCGGTGATCCGTGGGGCCAGTTCGGCGATCACCGCATCGGCCACCGGGCGGCCCGGGAGCATGCGGGCGGGCGACGTTTCACCGACAGGTGCTGCCTCAGTCATCGGCTGCTCACTGCTCCAGGCCGGGGTAGAGCGGGAAGGCGGCGGTCAGTGCCTGCACGCGGGCCTTGGCGGCGTCGATGTCGGCACCCTCGCCGGCGGCCAGCACCCCGGCGATGATGTCGGCGACCTCGGTGAACTCGGCCTCGCCGAACCCGCGTGCAGCCAGTGCCGGGGTGCCGATGCGGAGCCCGGAGGTGACCATCGGGGGCCGGGGGTCGAACGGCACCGCGTTGCGGTTGACGGTGATGCCGGCAGCGTGCAGCAGGTCCTCGGCCTGCTGACCGTCCAGTTCGGAGTGGCGCAGATCCACCAGGACCAGGTGCACGTCGGTGCCCCCGGTGAGCACCGAGACCCCGGCGTCGGTGACGTCCTCGGCGCCCAGCCGCTCGGCCAGGGCCTGCGCACCGGCGATGGTGCGCTGCTGGCGCTCGGCGAACTCGGCGGTGCCGGCCACCTTCATCGCCACCGCCTTGGCGGCCACCACGTGCATCAGGGGCCCGCCCTGCTGGCCGGGGAAGACGGCGGAGTTGAGCTTCTTGCCGAACCGCTCGGCGTCGTTGGCCAGGATCATCCCCGAGCGCGGCCCGCCCAGCGTCTTGTGCACCGTGGTGGAGACCACGTCGGAGTGCGGCACCGGGTTGGGGTGCAGCCCCACCGCGACCAGGCCGGCGAAGTGGGCCATGTCGGTCCACAGGTAGGCACCGACCTCATCGGCGATCTCGCGGAAGGCCGCGAAGTCCAGGTGCCGGGGGTAGGCGGACCATCCGGCGATGATGACCTTGGGCTGGGCCTCGATGGCCTTGGCCCGCAGCGCGTCGTAGTCGACCTGGTGGGTCGTTTCGTCCACACCGTAGGCGGCCACGTTGTACAACCGGCCGGAGAAGTTGAGCTTCATGCCGTGGGTCAGGTGCCCGCCGTGGGCCAGTTCCATGCCCAGGATGGTGTCCCCGGGGCGGATCAGGGCGTGCAGGACGGCCGCGTTGGCGCTGGCGCCGGAGTGTGGTTGAACGTTGGCGTAGGTGCCTCCGAAGACGCTCAGCGCACGGTCGATGGCCAACGACTCGGCGATGTCCACCTGCTCACAGCCGCCGTAGTAGCGCCGGCCCGGGTAGCCCTCGGCGTACTTGTTCGTCAGCACGCTGCCCTGGGCCTGCAGCACCGCACGCGGGACGAAGTTCTCGCTGGCGATCATCTCGAGGGTGTCCCGCTGGCGGGTCAGTTCTCCCTCCAGAACGGCAGCGATCTGCGGATCGAGGTCCGCCAGTGACTGCTCGTTGATCGGGACGTCGGAATGTGGGGACTGGCTCATCGGTTCCTCCGGTTCGGCAACGCATCGACAAGGGTAGGTGGTGGACCTCGGCCCAGGCGGGCGACCTGCAGTCCTGTTGCCGTCGCTCCCCGGTGGTGACTCCACCTCGGCGCCAGTCGCGACGGCACTACCCTAACAACCGCAGATCGGCCCGGCCGCCACCGGTAGTCCCCCGGCTGGGTCAGCCCTGCGCCGCTTCGCCCGGGGCACGGCCGTGGGACTGCGGGTCGCCATCGGACTCCCGGCCGCCGTCGTCGGGCCCCGGGTCGCCGTCGTCGGCCTCCGGGTCACCGTCGTCGCCGTCCTCGGCCACCTCCACGTCACCGAGGATCTTGCGCAGGTAGGCATAGGTGAGGTCGCCGGCGTTCTGGTCGTACTGGTGCTCATAGCCGGCCTTGGCGTACAGGGACAGGTTCTGCTTGGAGTCCTGGCCGGTGAACACCCACACCTCATTGGTGCCCTCGGGCAGGTAGGCCAGCACCGCCATCAGCAACCGGGTGCCGATGCCCCGGCCCTGCAGGTCCGGCACCACCGCCAGGCGTCCCAGCAGGGCACGGTCCTCCTCCAGGCCCACCCGGATCGAACCGACCATGCGTGTGCCCGACCAACCGGCCAGGGTTACCACGTCCGGGCGTTGCAGGTCGGCGCGCAACTCCTCCAGGGTCTGGGTCAGCGCAGGAATGTGCGCGTCGCCGTAGAGTTGGGCCTCGGTCACGAACGCGGCCCGGCGCACCGTGAGCAACTCCCCGGCGTGGGCATCGTCGACGACGTCGATCCGCAACTGGTCATCCATACCCCCATCTTGGCATCCGCGGGCGCGTCCGTTGCGCCAACGGCGCCGGTGGGGCGCATCCGGGCGCTGGGCCCTGCCGGTACCCCGTGGGCGTGACGATCGAGACTTCCTCCCCGGTGCACTGGGTGCTGACGCTGTCCTGCCCCGACCGCTCCGGAATCGTGCACGCGGTGGCCGGGGCCCTGGCCGCGCACGGCGGCAACATCACCGAGTCCCAGCAGTTCGGCGATCCCGACTCCGGACTGTTCTTCATGCGCGTGCAGGTGGAGGCGAGCACACCCCGGGGAGAGTTGCACTGGGCGATCGGCGAGATAGCCGAGCGGTTCTCGATGACGTGGCAACTGGATGTGGCCGGACGGGCGCTGCGCACCCTGGTGCTGGGCTCGACCACCGAGCACTGTGTGGGTGACCTGCTGTTCCGGCAGCGCTCCCAGCGCCTGCCGGTGGACATCCTCGGGGTGGTCTCCAACCACACCACCCTGGCGCCGCTGGCACAGTTCTACCAGGTGCCCTTCCACCACATCGGCGTCACCAAGGAGACCAAGGACGCCGCCGAGCACCGGCTGCTGCGCCTGGTGCGTGACCTGGACGTGGAACTGGTGGTGCTGGCCCGGTACATGCAGATCCTCTCACCCTGGCTGTGCGCGGAGCTGGCCGGGCGGGTCATCAACATCCACCACTCGTTCCTGCCCAGTTTCAAGGGCGCCCGCCCCTACGCCCAGGCCCATGACCGGGGCGTCAAGCTCATCGGCGCCACCGCCCACTACGCCACCGCCTCCCTCGACGAGGGTCCGATCATCGAACAGGACGTCGAGCGCGTCACCCACGCCGACACGGTCGCCGACCTGGTCTCGATGGGCCAGGACGTCGAGCGGCGCGTGCTGGCCAGGGCGGTGCGCTGGCACGCCGAACACCGGGTGCTGCTGGACGGTCACCGCACCGTGGTGTTCCGCTGACACCTGCGCGCGGGGTCGGGTTCAGCGGTTCTTGTAGCCCTTGGGGTCGGTCGGGTTCTGCATCGGCACTGTGGAGGAGTGACCGGTCTGCAGACCGCCGGAGGCATCGCCGCCACCGCCGGGCTGGGTGAGGTGCCCGCCGGGGTTGTACCCGGTGGACACGGTGCCCAACTGCTGTCGCTTCGCACGTGCACGCGCCATCCGCACCGCGCCCTGGATCATCAGGATCAGACCGAACACGACCGGGACCCACAGCAGGCGGAACTCCTCACCGGGCGTGGCACTGAAGTAGCTGTAACCGGTCACCCCGACGCCGACGAGCACCAGCACCAGACCCAGCAGTACCGTCTTGCCACCACCCTGCGGGCCCACCGGAGGCGCCGCGTTGGGGTTGCCGCCCGGGGTGGACGAACCGGAATGGGTGGACACCGTCGGGCCGTTCTGACCGTAGGTGGCACCGGCGCGCACCCCGCTCGGCGTGGAGGCACCGGCGGTGTACGGCGACCCGCCCGCGGATCCGCCCGGACCCGGCGAGGCGCTCGAGGGTGAGGCCGGCGCCCCGGCGGAGGACTGGCTCACGCCGTCGGAGGCCGACCGCGGCTCGCGGTTGGAGACGTGGAAGTCCGGACCGCTGGGCGCCCCGGGGATGTGTGCCTCACCGGAAGGGGACACGCTGCCGTAGGAGGCAGCGGTGTCGCTGGTCTCGAACAGGGAGGATCCGGACGACAGGGCCGAACTGCCGAACAGGCTCGAGCCGACGTCGTCTGCCTTCTCCAGCCAGAAGTCCCAACCCTGCGGCGGCTCGGGCCAACTCGGGTCGGGTTTCCATCCCGGCGGCGGCGTCCAGCCCTCTTCGGGCTTGGGCCAGCCGGGTGGGGGGTTGAAGACGCGCGCCATGAACCCGACGATAGTTCACCCGGGCCCGGCCCGAAAGGCGAGGAGGCCGGCAGAACCGCCTACCGGCGACCCGTTCGACTCAGGTGCGCCCGCCCGGTGGGGTGATGTGCCGGGCATCCGCCCCGACCCGGCTCAGCGCCACCAGCCCCACCGGCAGGTAGACCGCAGCCAGCAACACCAGTCCCGCACCGACCCAGACCAGCGTCATCTCCTCGACCACCACCCAGCCCAGCACACCACCAGGGTGAAGCCGATGACCTCCAGGATCACCGTGGTGATGAACAGGTTGCGTCGGCGCCGCCCGGCGAGGGCAGCGAGCTGATCCGGGTGGGGACGATCGGTGTGACTGGTCATGGCCGAGAGGTTAGTGCGCGTTGCTCAGATCAGCCCGAGTCCGGCCACCGCGTCGCGCTCCTCGGTGAGCTCGGCCACCGAGGCATCGATCCGGGTGCGGGAGAACTCGTTGATCTCCAGGCCCTGCACGATCTCCCATCGACCATCGGTGCTGCGCACCGGGAAGGAGGAGATCAGCCCCTCCGGCACCCCGTAGGAACCGTCGGAGGGGATCGCCGCCGAGGTCCAGGAGTCCGTTCCGGTGCCGTTCACCCAGTCGTGCACGTGGTCGATCGCGGCGTTGGCGGCCGAAGCGGCGCTGGAGGCACCGCGGGCGTCGATGATGGCCGCTCCGCGCTTGGCCACGGTGGGGATGAAGGTGTTCGCGAGCCAGTCCTCGTCGTCGATCACCTCGGGGGCGGGGCGCCCGGCGATGCGCGCGTGGAAGATGTCGGGGTACTGGGTGGCGGAGTGGTTGCCCCAGATGGTCAGGTTCTCGATCTCCGCTACGGCAGCCCCGGTGCGGGTGGCGATCTGGGAGACCGCCCGGTTGTGGTCCAGGCGGGTCATCGCGGTGAAGCGTTCCGCGGGCACGTCCGGGGCGTGCGCCTGGGCGATCAGGGCGTTGGTGTTGGCGGGGTTGCCTACCACCAGCACGCGCACGTCGTCCGCCGCACCGGCGTTGATGGCCCGACCCTGGGGCTTGAAGATGCCGCCGTTGGCCTCCAGCAGGTCGCCGCGCTCCATGCCCGCACCGCGGGGCCGGGCGCCGACCAGCAGTGCCACGTTCACGCCGTCGAACGCCGCGGCGGCCTCGTCGAAGATGTCGACCCCGCGCAGCAAGCCGAAGGCGCAGTCCTCCAGTTCCATCGCGGTGCCCTCGGCGGCCTTGACCGCCTGCGGGATCTCCAGCAACCGCAGCCGGACCGGCACGTCGGGTCCGAGCAGCTGACCGGAGGCGATCCGGAACAGCAGGGCGTACCCGATCTGACCGGCGGCTCCGGTGACGGTGACGTTGACCGGCGCGGTGGTGGGTGCTTCAGACATCGGTGCTCCTTCGAGGTCGGGTTGCCCCGGGACTGCCTGGTCGCAGCCGGGCGCTGCACGGGCCCCGGGTCGGTGCCGTCGGCCCGGGTGCGCTCCGGGGATGTGGTGCGGTGCTCCCTAGTTATATAGTGCACGACCGCTGAGGGCAGAATCGACCGGTCGTCGCACCGGGGACCGGCGAGACGGTCAGGACCGGGCGAACCGGAGGGTGACGACCTGGAACGGGCGCAGGTCCAGCTCGACCCGCCCGTCCGGGTTCACCTCGACCCCGCGGTCCCGGCCGGGCCGCTCCAACAGGTCGGTGGCGAGCGCGCCGGTGGCCTCGAACCCGGGCGTCACCGTGGCCCTGGCCCGCCCGCCCCGGGACTCGTACAGCCGCACGATCACGTCCCCGCTGCCATCGCGGGCCAACTTGACCGCCTCGACGACGACCGCCGGATCGCTCACCTGCACCAGCGGGTCCACCGCCCCGGAACCGGTCACCGTGCGCTCGGGCAGGTTGATCCGGTACCCCTCGGTGACCGCGTCGGCGATCTCCGCGCCCACCACCAGGGACGAACGCAGCGTGTGCCTGCCCTGGTCGGCGTCGGGGTCGGGGAACATCGGGGCGCGCAGCAGGCTCTGGCGCACCGTGGTGGTGGTGCCGCCATCGGCGCGGGTGGTCCGGGTGACGTCGTGGCCGTAGGTGGAGTCGTTGCCGACGGCGAAGCCGTACGCCGGCTCACCCACGTGCACCCAGCGGTGCGCCACCGTCTCGAACCGGGCATGGTCCCAGGAGGTGTTCGCCGCGGTGGGGCGGTGGATGTGACCGAACTGGATCTCACTGGCTGCCTGTTCGGCGCGCACATCCAGGGGGAAGGCCAGTTTCAGCAGGGTGTGCCGTTCGTGCCAGTCCACCTCGGTGGTCAGTTCCACCCGGTGGGCGCCGTCGGGCAGCAGGTAGCGCTGCACGATGCGGGAGTCGCCGAACCGCCGTTGCACCTGCACCCCCGCGCCGCCGGACGTCTCGGTGATCTCCTGCACCGAGGTCGCCTCGGTCAGGTCGCGGACGTTGCGCCGGTAGTGCTCATCGATGTCCCACGCGTCCCACTGGTTCGGGATGTCCCGATGAACCTGCAGCAGGCCGGCTACCTGCCCCGGCGGCAGTGCCTGGCGGCCGGTGCGCAGGTCCAGGACGGACGTGATCAGCCCGCGCCCGTCGATACCGACCCGCAGCCGTCCGTTGTCCAGCACCACGCCGGTACCGTCCCGGACCAGGTCGGTCACGCCGTCGTCGGCTGTTCCGGCAGCCGTGCCCGCGCCGAGGGCGGGCACTGCCCCACGTGGGAACGGACCGGAGTTGAACGTCACCTCCCTCCTCGCTGCCCGCGCCGGCCAGGGTCGCCAGCGCGGTGGCGATGATCTGTTCCAGTTCGGCGATCGTCTCGGTGTAGCGCTGCTCGGCCTCGCGGTGCACCCAGGCGATGGAGGTGCCGGGCAGGATGTCGTGGAACTGGTGCAGCAGCACCAGGCGCCACAGCCGCTGCAGGTCCTGGGCGGGGTAGGCCGCTCCGGTGCGCACGGTGGCGGTGGCGGCCCACAGCTCGGCCTCGCGCAGCAGGTGCTCCGTGCGCCGGTTGCCCGCCTTGGTCCGGTGCTGGGAGGTGTAGGTGCCGCGGTGGTACTCCAGGTAGAGCTCCCCGGACCACACCGGCGGGTGGGTGTACTCGGCCCGGGCGGCGGCGAAGAACCTCGCCGGTGAGGACAGCACCACCGTGGGTGAACCCTCCAGGTCCGCGGTGCGCCGGGCGGCGGCGATCATCTCCCGGGTGGGTCCGCCCCCGCCGTCGCCGTGGCCGAAGGGCACCAGCGAGGTGTTCGCCCGGCCCTTCTCGGTGTACTGGCGCTGGGCGCGGGCCAGTTCCCGGGCGGACAGGTCGGAGTTGTAGGTATCCACCGGAGTGAGGTGGGTGAAGATGCGGCTGCCGTCGATACCCTCCCAGTCGAAGGTGTGGTGCGGCATCGCGTTGGTGTCGTTCCAGGACATCTTCTGGGTGAAGAAGGCGTCCTTGCCCGCGGCGGCTGCGATCTGCGGCAGGGCACCGGTGTAGCCGAAGGAGTCCGGTAGCCACACATCGGTCGTCTCCACCCCGAAGGTGTCCAGGAAGTAGCCGCTGCCCTCGAGGAACTGGCGGGCCATCGCCTCCCCGCCGGGCATGTTGGTGTCGGACTCCACCCACATCCCGCCGGCCGGGATGAACCGGCCCTCGCGCACCTTCTCGGCGATCCGGGCGAACAGTTCGGGGTAGTACTGCTCGATCCAGGCGTACTGCTGGGCCGAGGAGCAGGCGAAGGTGAAGTCGGGGTCGGTCTCCATCAGCGCCAGCACGTTGGCGAACGTGCGCGCGCACTTGCGCACCGTCTCGCGCACCGGCCACAGCCAGGCCGAGTCGATGTGGGCATGCCCGACGGCGTGGACGCAGTGGGCGGAGGCGTAGGCCGGGGCGGCCCGCACCTTGGCCAGGGTCGCCCGGCCCGCCTGTGCGGTGCCGGGCAGGTCGGCCGGGTCGATCGCGTCGAGCATGTCCTCCAGCGCCGCCACGATCTGGGCGCGGCGGGGGACCTGGGCGCTGAGTTCTTCGACCAGCCCGCCCAGTGCGGTTACGTCCTGGACCAGTTCCCACACCGGCACATCGAGCAGGGCGACGTCCACGGTGCGCAGCGTGTAGAGCTCGCTGGGGTCGGCGGTGGACTTCTCACCCATCGTGGTGGGCTTGGTGAAGGAGCCCTGGGGGACGTCGGGGTTCGCGGCGGCCTCGATGTAGACATCGATCCGGTCCCCCGCGGCCGCCGGCAGTACCACGTACTGGTTGCGCGGTCCAGCGCCTTGAGGATCTCCCCCTGGGCCGAGTAGACGATCGCCTCGGCCTGGAACCCCGGGTTGGCCCCGGAGAAGCCCAGGTCCACCACCAGTTCCGGACGCACCTGCCCAGCACCGATCTCGCCGGACCACTCCGGCGGGACCGTGCCGGTGACGTGGAACCATACCGTGCCCCACGGCTTGCCCCACGGGGTGCCGGTCGGGTGCGGCCGGTACCGGCCCTGGATGGCCTGGCTGAACGGCACCGGTTCGTCCGGCACCTCCCAGGAGGTGACCTCCAGCGCGGCGCGGTGGCGGTACTGCGCCGCCAACAGCCACTCGTCCACGAATCGCCGCAGGCGCCCCAGGGTGCGGTCGGTGGTGTCGTGCATGCCTTCACTCCTCGCGAGGGTGCCTCGCCGTCGTCGGATGGTTCGTCTGCTGCGTGGCCGGCTGGTTCGTCTGCTGCGTGGCCGGCGCAGACCGGGCTGACAGGTGACCTGACAACCCTGGCAGCCGCCGCGGGCGCTCACAACCACCTTTCCACCTGCACCCCGACCCCGGTGGCGTGGCCACCGTGGTCGGGGTGAGAGGATCAACTGCGACCTCAATTCCGCTCGAGAGGAAACCATGAGCGAACAGCCCACCACTGTCCCGGCCGCCGCCCCGGCGGCGTACCCGCTGATAACGCGGGTGGCCGGGGAAGCCGCCGGGACCTTCATCCTGGTGTTCATCGGACTGGGGGCGCTGCTGTACAGCGGCACCCTGCGGGAGGTGGACCCGCTGATCAACGCACTGGCCTTCGGGGTCGCGTTCGCGGCCGCCATCGCGCTGTTCGCCAGGGTCTCCGGCGGCCACATCAACCCGGCGATCTCCCTGGGCGCGGCGGTCAAGGGGCAGTTGGGCTGGGGTGATCTGCCGGCGTACTGGCTGGGCCAGCTCGTCGGTGCGATCGCCGCCGCGGCGGTGCTGTTCGCCACGTTGCCGGCCGGTTTGGCGACCCAGGTGGGCGCCAGTGCCAGGCCTTGTTCAGCCAGGCCGCGAACACCTTCGGCGACCAGTCCTACCTCGCCCAGATCTCCGGCGGGCAGATGAGCTTCGGCCTGGTCCAGGTGCTGCTGCTGGAGGCGGTGGGTGCCGCGGTGCTGACCGCGGTGGTGCTGGCGACCTCCCACCGCGGCCGCACGCACGTGGCCCCGGTGGCGGCCGGACTGACCCTGACCGGGCTGATCCTGGCCCTGGACCCGGTGACCGGGGGCGGTCTGAACCCGGCCCGCTCCACCGCTGCGGCGATCTTCGCCGAGCCGGCCGTACTGGGGCAGTTGTGGCTGTTCTGGCTCGCTCCGATGATCGGCGGCGGGGTGGCCGGACTGGCCTACCTGCTGTTCGCGCCGACCCCGGAGATGGCACTGGTGGAGGAGGACGACTGGGCCGGGGACGACGACTGGGCCGAGGAGGTTCCCGACACCGAGGAGGTCTCCAGTGCCGCGGCGCTGCCGGACCTGGACGCCGAGGAGCGCACCACCGTGGAGTTCGACCCCGATGACGCCGAGCCGGTCGCCCAGGTGGACGTCGACGAGGACGAGTTCGGCGACGCCGGCGCCGATCCGGGCCGACGGGGCTGAGCCGGCTCGGGTGCACCCGGCTAGAGGTTGTCCGCTGTCAGCGCCATCAGCGCGATACCGACGGCGCCCAGCCACAGGAAGGCCACATCGAAGAGCCGTGAGCGCGCGCTGATCCCGAGCGGGCCCGGCGCCGGGAGCGCCAGACGGATCGCACCGAGCACTCCCAGGTGCACGGCGAACGCCACCCCTGCCACCCGCGCCCCGACCATCAGGGCCAGCAGCACCGCCACCACGACCCCGCCGAGGGCCCACCACAACGCCCACGTCCGGGGCGGCGGGGGCCGGTGGATCTCCGGCGCGGGATTGCGGCTCATGGCGGCACCGAGACTACCGTTGTGTGCGTGAACACCAGCACGCCCCCAGCGCATGTCGTGGTCGTCGGCGCCGGCCTCGCCGGCCTGCGCACCTGCGCGGCGCTCCGAGAACGTGGCTACCAGGGCCGGATCAGCGTGGTCGGGGCCGAGGACGTGGGCCCCTACGACCGGCCACCGCTGTCCAAGGAACTGTTCAGCCGGCCCGAGCCGGCGTGGCTGCACGAGGAACTGGGCCAGGACCTGCACGACCTGGCCCAGGAGGTGTACCTGGGCGAGCACGCCGTGGAGTTGCGTCCCGACGGGCGCCGCCACCGGCTCAGCCTGGCCAGTGGCGCCGAGCTGAACGCCGATGCGGTGGTGCTGGCGTGCGGTTCGGTGCCGCTGAACCCCTGGCCGCGGGCCTCAGCGTTGCACACCGCCGCCGACGCGGTCGGTCTCCGGGCCAGACTGGCCGCGACCGGGCAGCGCCTGCTCATCATCGGCGCCGGCTGGATCGGGGCCGAGGTGGCCGGTGTGGCGGCCGCTGCCGGCGGCCGGGTCACGGTGGTGGAGGCCGCCGCCCAGCCCCTGTCGCGACAGTTGCCCGCCGAGCTCGGCGAACGCACCCGCCCCTGGTACGCCGAGGCCGGGGTGGAGCTGCGCACCGGCACATCGGTGGCGACCGTCCGGTCCGACGGCGTGGAACTGGGGGACGGGGAGCGCATCGGTGCCGATGTGGTGCTGGCAGCCGTGGGGGTGGTGCCGGCCACCGGGTGGCTGACCGGCGCGGTGCCGCTGGGCGCCAGGGGGCACGTGCTGACCGACGCGAACGGCCGCACCGAGGTGCCCGGGGTGTGGGCGGTGGGTGACTGTGCCTGGCGGGAGGACCCGTTGTTCGGGCAGGTCCCCGGTGGGCACTGGTCCGCCGCGCTGCACGACCCGGACCGGCTCGGTGCGGCGATGCTCGGGCTCGACGTACCCGAGCAACGCCCGGCCCCGTTCATCTACTCCACCCAACTGGGCCACCACCTGAGCGTGTTCGGGCGGGTCCACGGCGATCTGGTCGTCCGCGAGTACGGCGAGCCCCCGATGGCGCAGACCGGACCCTGGACGGCGTTGGTCACCGATGGCCCCAAGCTGGTCGGGGCGGTGATCGCCGACATGCCCCGGGATGTGTCCGCCGCGCGCAGACTCCTCGGCACCGGCGCCCTTCCCGACCTGGACCTGGCTGCTGCCGAGGACCCCGCGGTGCGGCTGCGCGCCGCTGTGCTGGGATGATCCACCGGCACCCGAATCAGTGCGCGAAGTGGCGGGTGCCGGTCAGGTACAGGGTGACACCGGCCTCCCGGGCGGCGGCGATGACCTCGTCATCGCGCACCGACCCGCCGGGCTGGACGACGGCGCGCACGCCCGCGTCCAGCAGCACCTGCAACCCGTCGGCGAACGGGAAGAACGCATCGGAGGCAGCCACCGCCCCACGTGCCCGCTCGTGCTCACCGGTGTTGGCCCGTTCCACCGCCAACCGGCAGGAGTCCACGCGGTTCACCTGGCCCATACCGATCCCGACCGCGGCGCCTGCATCGGCGAGCAGGATGGCGTTGGACTTCACCGCCCGCACCGCCCGCCAGGCGAATTCCAGGTCCGCCAGCGTGTCCTCGTCCGCCGGCTCACCTGCGGCATGGGTCCAGTTCGGGGCGGAGTCGCCGTCGGCGTCGATCGCATCGGCGCTCTGCATCAGCATGCCGCCGTAGATCTTGCGCAACTCGGTGCCGCCCTCGGCCCCGGTACCCGGGACGGTGAGCAGGCGCACGTTCTTCTTCCGGGTCAGGATCTCGCGCGCCTCGGCGCTGAAGGACGGGGCGAGGATGACCTCGGTGAACACCTCCGCGACCTGGGCCGCCATCGCCGCGTCCACCTCGCGGTTCGCGGCGATGACTCCCCCGAAGGCCGAGACCGGGTCGGTGGCGTGGGCCTTGGCGTGGGCGGCGGCAATGCCCTCGGCCACCGCGATCCCGCACGGGTTGGCGTGCTTGATGATCGCCACGGTGGCCACGTCACCGTGGTCGTGCGCGGCGCGCCAGGCGGCATCGGCGTCGACGACGTAGTTGTTGTAGCTCATCTCCTTGCCGTGCAACTGCTCCGCCCCGGCAAGCCCGCTCGGTCCGAAGCCGTCGGTGTACAGCGCGGCTCGCTGGTGCGGGTTCTCCCCGTAGCGCAGCACCGAGGCACGCTCCCAGGTGGCCCCGACCCACCCCGGAAAGCCCGATCCGTCGTCGTCGGGTGCGAGCACGTTGCCGATCCAGGAGGCCACGTGCACGTCGTAGGTGGCGGTGTGCCGGAACGCCTGGGCGGCCAGGTGTCGTCGTTGCGCGAGGGTGAAGCCCTGCCCTCCGGCGGCGGCGACCACGTCCGAATATCTGGACGGGTCCACCACCACAGCCACGCTCGGGTGGTTCTTCGCGGCCGCGCGCACCATCGCCGGGCCGCCGATGTCGATCTGCTCCACGGCCTCATCGGGGCCGGCGCCGAAGGCCACCGTCCGGGTGAACGGGTAGAGGTTGACCACCACCAGGTCGAACGGGGCAACGCCCAGGTCCTCGAGCTGGTCCACGTGGTCGGGCTTGCGCCGGTCGGCCAGGATGCCGGCGTGCACCCTCGGGTGCAGGGTCTTGACCCGGCCTTCCAGGCACTCCGGGAACCCGGTGACCTCCTCCACCGGGGTCACCGGAACTCCGGCCCCGGCGATCACCCCGGCGGTGGAACCGGTGGAAACCAGTTCCACGCCGGCATGATGCAGCGCGCGGGCGAGGTCGGCCAGCCCGGTCTTGTCGTAGACGGAGATGAGGGCGCGGCGCAGGCGGATCTTGTCGGTCATGGTTCGGCGGGCTCCTGGGTTGGGTGGTGTCTCATCGCCCCGGCACCCAGGCGAGCGGTGCACGAGGAGTTCTCCAGGCGGCCGCTCCCCGGTGGTGCTCCACCTCAGGCGCCAGTCACGGCCACCGCCCAGCCTAGCGTGCGGGACCGCCCGCCCGGTGGCACCTCAGGCCGAGCCGAGGCGGACCCGGCGCCCCTGCACGCGCCACCCTTCCCGGACCATCCGTCCCAGGGTGTGCACCAACTGCTCCCGCTCGGCCACCTTGATCCTGTCGGTGAGTGCCTCCAGGTCGTCGTCGTCGAGCACCGGCACGGCCACCTGGGCGATGATCGCGCCGGTGTCCATGCCGTCGTCGACCACGAAGAGTGTGGCACCGGCGAGTTTCACCCCGTACTCCAGCGCCTCCTTGGGCCCGTGGATGCCCGGGAACGCCGGCAGCAGGGAGTTGTGGGTGTTCAGGTACCGGCCGGAGAATTCGGCCAGGAACCTCGGGCCCACCAGTTTGAGGAAGCCGGCCGCGATCACCAGGTCCGGTTCGTGCGCGGCGACCTGATCGGTCAGGGCCGCATCCCAGTCGGCACGCTCGGGATAGCCGCCCACGCGCTCCACGAAGGTGGGCACGCCGGCGGCTTCGGCCAGTGCCAGGCCCGCGGCGCTGGGCCGGTCCGCCCCCACCGCCACCACCTCGGCCCCGTAGCCGGGATCGTCGCACGCTCGCAGGAGGGCGGCCAGATTCGATCCCCCGCCGGAGATCAGGACGACGAGGCGCGCTGGGGTGGTCACGAGAGCCGACTTTAGTAGCACGGCCGCGATCTGGGACAATAGCGGCGCCGTACCTGCAGCCGTCGAAACCATCGCATCCACAGAACTGGGAAGGGGTCATGGGTGTCGAACCCGTATGCGCCACCGGATCCGGCATCCCGCCCACCGAAGCAGCGCGAACACACCGGCCCTGATGCGCCCAGCCCGGCCGACGGCGGACCGGGCCCCGGGAAGGCACCCGGCCGGCAGGGTCGGGCCGGGCGGCCCGAACGCCCCAAGCCCACCCCGGAGCAGTTGGCCTCGGTCTCCCGCTCGGTGCTGCACTTCGGGTTGTTCATGCTGGCGGCGGTGCTGACCATGCAGGTGGATCTGCCCTGGCACCTGATGTCGTTGGCGTTCGCGATCGGCGCCGTGGTCGTCGGGGTCAGGGCCCTGGTTCGGGTGTTCAAGGAGCAGATCCGCGGCGGGGATCGTGGTCCTGCTCGTGTTCGGCCTGATGCTCAGCGGCATGCTGGTGGTCACCACCCTGGGCAGCCTGGCCGTGTGGAACGAGCAGATGGAGCGTCAGGAGTGCCTGCGCTCGGCGATCACCGTCTCCGCCCAGGACCGGTGTGAGCGGATCTACCAGGAGGCGATCGAGGACCGGTTCGGCACCATCCCGGGCGGCTGAGCGGGCTCGACTCACTCCTGCAGGTTCACCGTCAGGGAGTCGAACGCACCCAGCACCGCCGGATCCGGTCGCGAGCCGGCCGGCACGTCCGGTGCGGGCAGGAAGTGCACCGTGGTCCCGGTTCGCCCCCCCCGCTGGCCGTTCCACGAGGTCCGAGGCCGGCACGCCGTACTCGTCGCGCTGGCACCAGGCCCCCTCGAGTCGGTGGTTGGTGTGCTCCAGCCACACGCTGAGGGCCGCCACGGTGGACATGCCCCGGCGGGGTCGACCGTCCGGCAGCACCTGCTCGTCGGTATCGAAGAACCGCAGATCCCGGGTGGCCATCACGGGCTTGCGGATGATCCGGCCGTCGTCGTCCCGATGGATCGCCGGGCCGCGCCCGTCATCGGTGACCGAGACCGAGCCGTCCGGGTGGATCCGCACCTCGCACCGCCCGGGGCGCCCCAGGGCCTGCGCCTCCTCCGCGGCGTAGCCGAGCACCTCGAGGATGAGGTGCTGGAGGCGCCAGGCTACGAACCGCCGGTGCGGTCGGCAAGGTCCGCAACCAGATCGGCCAACGGCGCGCCGAACATGACCGGGTCATTGTGCCCGGCACCGTCCAGGACCAGGGTGTCCACCACCGGCTCGGCACCGGCGACCCGGGCGCTCTGCTCGGCCGGGACCACCTCGTCGGCCTGGCTGTACATCACCGCCACCGGAGCCCGAACGCGCCCCAGGTGACCCACGACGTCGTAGTCCTCCCGCAACAGCACTCCCACCGGCAGGAACGGATAGTGCGCCCGTGCCACGTCGGCCAGGTGCGTCAGCGGGGAGCGCAGCACCAACCCGGCCGGCGGCACCTCCGCGGCCAACCGTGCGGCCACCCCGGTCCCCAGCGACTCCCCCACGTAGATGGTGCGATCGGGGCCGTACCCCAGCTCCGTCAGGGCCTGCTGGGCGGAGCGTGCGTCGGCGGCCAGGCCCTCCTCGCTGGGACGGCCCGGGTTGGCGCCGAAGCCGCGGTAGTCCACCAGCAGCACCGCGAAGCCACGCTGGGCCAGTTCCTCGCCGATCTGCGTGCGCCCGGCGCGGTTGCCACCGTTGCCGGGCAGGTACAGCACCGCCTTCTGCCGATCCGCCTCGGGCTGTGCGGGCACGTACCAGGCGCCCAGGTCCAGGCCGTCGGCGGTGCGGTGCCGCACATCCTGACCTGCCGGCAGCACCTGATGTGCCGCCGGAACCGTGCCTTCGTCGGGGAAGTAGATCAGTGAACGCTGCCAGGACCAGATCAGGCTGAGTAACCCCCCAGGGCCACCACCCCCGACCCCAGCACGGCGCGCACCACGGTCCGCGCGCCGGTGCGCCGCGCCGGGTCGGGTTGCGGTTCAGGCATCGGCCACGGAGACTCCCCGGGCGCGCAGTTCGGCGGGGCTGCGCGCGCTGAACAGCCAGTCCCGGTGCTCGGCGCTGGGGCGCAGGTGCTCCCGGGGGTGCAGTGCCTCCTCACCGACGGCGTAGCAGCCCAGCCCGTGCGGGGTGAGCAGCGCCTCCAGCTCCCGGCCGTCGGCATCGGTGAGCACCTCACAGAGGATGTCGGGAGCGTGTGCGGCGAGGAACCGCTGCCCGTGCCGCAACAGCGTCTCCTCCCCGCCCTCCACGTCGATCTTGAGCAGCACCGGGCCGGCCACCTGGTCGGTGAAGTCGTCCAGCGCCACGAAATCCACCCGTACCCCGTCGTCGAAGGCCATGTCGGAGGAGTAGAAGGAGGGCAGCGCCGACCCGTGGTCACCGGCCGGTACCAGCATGCCCATCCGTGGATCGCCCACCCCCTCGGTGTGCACCTGGGTGCGTTCGGCCACATCGTTGCGCGCGACGTTGCGGGCCAGGGCCTGGGCCACCGCCGGGACGATCTCGAAGGCGTGCGCGCGCAACGCCGGGTTGGCCGCGGTGAGCGCCATGGTGAACACCCCGGTGTAGGCACCGATGTCGAAGAACGTCCGGGCGTGCTTGCCCAGGGCCACCATCACATCGAGCGCGAAGGCATCGGCCGGTTCGGGACGGCGGCCCTGCCCCCAGTACATCTCCTTGGCGATCTCACAACGGTCCGGGCCCACGAGGACGTACTCACCGCCGTCGACCTGTCCGCGCACCTCCCGCACCCGCCACGGCGCCGGCAACCGGCCCACCCGCACCCCCGGCACCCGCAGGGCCACCGTGCGCATGATCGGGTGCAGACCGGGAAGGCTGAGCGCACGTTTGATGTGGCGTTTCAGCCCGAACCAACTCTGCCGCCGGGCGCGGGCGCTGCTGCGGAAGTCGGGCACGGGCACCTCCAGATCGTGCGGATTGAGCGACATCGACCTGCTCGCCAGCGTAAACGGCTCAGGGCCGAGCCACGAGTCGAGCCGGTAGCGTCGACGCACAGACACGCCCGACCAAATCGGTTCGCTGCCGTGAGGTCCGGGCGGTCAGGGGCCGCGACCCTCCCAGGAGCGGTCCTCGGCGTAGCCCATCAGCCACGGTGCGATGAAACTCGCCAGGGATGAGGCGGAGCCACCCACGGCGAAGAACGTCGAACCGGAGGTCCATTCCTCGGTGAAGCACGCCTGGGCGATGTTGCCCTCGATCTCCACGTCGGTGGGGCAGACCACCTGGGCATGCAGTCCGATCAGGATCATCAACGTCGCGGCCAGCACGAACACACCCGGCGCCCAGGACCAACGCGAGCGGCGATACATCAGCACCAAGGCCAGCACCGCGCTGGCCACGACCAGCCAGATCGACACCCATGGCCCTGGGCGGGCATGGTCGTAGGGTCCGGTGAACCAGGGCATGAGTGCACTGATCACCAGGGCTACCACGCCGATTCCGGCTATCAATTCCGGGGTTCGGGCCCACCACGGCACCTCGGGCTGGTTCGCGGCACGCATCGCGCAGTAGTGTGCCAGCGCGGTTTGCCAGGCGCCAATCGCTGGCCGATAGGGTGGCCGGGCGGTGGCGATTCCTCGTCACCGATCCATCCCATCGATGCCATCCCATCGACGCGCCGGAAGGGGACTGCGGCGTGCCAGCAGAACCGCGTCGCCGGTTCCCGATCCTGGCCTACCCGGCCTTCGTGCGGCTGTGGATCGCCGACGCCGTATCCAGCCTGGGCCTGTTCGTGGTGAACCTGGGCATGCAGTTCCTGATGATCCACCACCTGGGTGCCGACCAGGCCGACATCGGGATCGTACGGTCGGCCCAGTGGCTGCCCACCCTGATCTTCGGGTTGCTCGCCGGGGTGTGGCTGGACCGGATGCGGCGCCGGCCGGTGCTGGGTGGCCGCCGACACCCTGGCCGCGGTGGTGCTGGGCACGATCGCCGGCCTGGCCTTCACCGATCTGCTGACCGTGCCCGTGCTGGCCGCCCTGGTGTTCGTGCTGGGGTTCACGACGATGTTCTTCCGCGCCGCCCAGCAGAGTTACCTGCCGGCCCTGGTGCCCACCCGGGTCCTGCCGCGCGCGTGGGCCCGCATCGAGCAGACCATGACGGCGGCCGAGTCGGTGGGTCCGATCCTGGCCGGTGCACTCATCCGCCTGACCTCCGCGCCGGTGGCGATCGTGGTGGCCGCGGCCACGCACGCCGCCTCGGCGCTGCTGCTGGCCGGCATCCGCCAACCGGAGACCGCACCGGAGGCGGCCGGCCGCCGGCACCTGATCACCGACCTGCGCGAAGGGGCCTCCTGGGTCTACCGGCATCGCACGCTGGCGCCGTACGCGATCGGGCTGCACCTGTGGTTCTTCTTCAACTCCCTGGTCATGACGCTGTACGTCTTCTACGCCAACCAGGACCTGGGTCTGGACTCCTTCGCCGTCGGCCTCACCCTGGGCTTTGCCGGCGTCACGGGAGTGGTCGGCGCCGGACTGGCGCCGTGGGCCGGGATGCGCTTCGGCATCGGGCGGGTGTGCGTGTTCAGCGACTGGCTCAGCCCGCTGGCCTACCTGGTGGTGCTGCTGGCCCCGGCCGGCCCGATGGCGGTGGTGGTGCTCAGCGCGGCATTCGCCCTGCACGGGGTGGGGATGGGCCTGAAGGGGCCGTTGGAGGGCAGTTACCGCAACGCCGTCACCGCCGCCCGGCTGCGAGGCCGGATGAACGCCACCATCCGCACCTTCAACTGGGGCATGCTGGCGTTCTCGGCCCCGCTGGCCGGGTTCCTGGCCGTGTGGTGGGGCAATCGCGCCACCATCGCGCTGGCCGTCGGCGGGCTGGTGGTGGCGGCGTGCGTGGTCACCTTCTCGCCCTTCCGCACCGCCCGGATGCCCGACGACGACGACGCCCCGGCGGTAGCCCCACCGTCGTGAGTCGCCGGTTCGGTCGCCCCTACTCGGCCGCGTCCTGCATCGCGACGGCGATCCCCAACCGCTGCAGGCTCTGCCGGGTGGAGGCCAGTTGGCCCTCGTCGACGCCGGCGGCCTCACGCAGGGCCAGCACCTCGGCGAACTCGGCCTCGGCATCTCGCAGCCTGCCCTGGTGGAACCACACCTTGGCCCGGTGCTGACGAATGACGGCGCTGCGCACGGGATCGTCACCGGCACGGGCGAGAAGGTCGGTGTAGATCGCCTCGGCCGCGTCGAGCTGACCCTGATCACGCAGGACGTCGGCCCGCAGCGCCTGGTACCGGACCGAGTCCGGGTCCTTGGTGTGCAGTTCGTCCAGTTCCTGGAGGGCGTCGTCGAAGCGCTCCTCACTCAGGGCGATGATGACCTCCGCAGCCGGGTCGTCCCCGGCGGCGGCGCGGAAGGCTGCCAGGTCGGTCACCTCCCCGCGCAGATCGCTACCGCGGATGCGGTACCCGCCGCCCAGGTCAAGATCTGCCACATCCACCGTCGATGAAACGTTGACCATGAAGCCCTCCCGTGTCGATGCTCAGGACCCTATGACACCCGCGCACGCAAAGGAAGCGTAATGGATGAGTATTTTCCTGCCGGTCGTGGCAGTGGGGAGGTGAACCTGGGAGGTGAACCTGGGAACCGCCTCAGTCCTTCGCCGAGCCTGCCTCCGCGCTCGCTCGTGCGCCCACCTGCGCGCGGACCCACTGCACCAGGCGCACCAGTGCGCGATGCGTGCCGGGGTGCAGGCCGATCACGGCCACGGTAGCCCCGGAACCCACCTGCCACGCCACCGCCAGGGCCATCCGGAACGGCTCCGGACCGGTGACGGCCATCGCACCCGGGCCGACCCCACCGGAGGACAACCAGCCCAGCCCGCCCACCAGCGCTGCCGTTGCGACCACGGCGAGCACCGCACCGGCCAACGACTGCCACAGCGGCGCCTGGCGTTCCCACGCAGCAGCAGCCACCAGCCGACCAGCAGACCGACCACCACCCCGGCCCCCGCCGTCAGCGGCAGACTCCCGGCCAGGCTGTCCGGTTCCGGAAGCGCCCCCAGCACCGGGATCACCGGCAGTGGGCCCGACTCGATCCCGGCGGTGGAGAACAGCGTGCCGGCACCGACGGTGAAGCCGGGCCCGAGCAGGAACGCCAGCGCCCACACGATCAGCACCGGGAGCAGCACCACCTGGGCGAGCACGATCACCACCGTGCTGACCGGGTCCGCCTGCAGGCTGCGCTGGATCTGGACGATCTGGTCGAAGCCGAGCGCCACCGCCACGATCAGCAGCGCGGTGGCCACGGCCAGCAGCGCCGCCGTGGCCCGCCAGGTCGCCCGGCCTGCCAGCCGCAGCCACTGCGGAAGGCGCCACCGTGCCAGGGCTCCGGGCGCCCGCGGGTAGCGTCCCCGCATCCCCCACACCGAACCGACGACGGCGACCACACCCGCCCCCCCTCAGCCCGAACGGCGCCCCCGGCGGGGTGGCCAGCGCCAGCAGCAGCGCTCCCAGGGCGACGTAGGTGCAGATCGCCACCAGTACCGGCGCCCAGTTGACCAGCCGGGCCCGGCGGACAGCGGCCGAGACCAGGAAGGTGTACAACACCGTCAGTCCCAGCGGGGTCACCGAGATCGCCGCATCCGCACCGTGCAGTGAGGCCCCGTGCGCCAGGAACCAGCCGGCGGTGCCCATCTGGGCGGCCTCGACCCAGCCCGCCGATCCCAGTGCCGGGGAGGCCGCGGTGGCGATGTAGGTCGCGATCGCCGGCACCACCAGCACCAACCAGCCCAGCATCAGTGCTTCGGCACCGGCGAGCAGTCCCCGCAGCCACTGGGCGGGCAGTCGGATGGCTCGGCCGGATCGGCCGTGGTCCCCGACGTGCTCGATCAACCGCGGCTGATAGGACGGTGGTCTGGCGGTGGTGGTCATGACAAGACCCATCGTCGCCTGCCCAGGGCGCTCACGGGCCGAGGGGCAACGGCGTGTCTGCACCGCTCCGCCGGCGGGCGGTGGGCCTCAGGAGAGGCCGATCACCAGTTCGGCCGGTCTGGTGCCGGGCACGTCGGCGATCAGTTCCACCACGCCGGGCTGCTGGTCCTGCGGAACCGGCACGGTGACCTCGAAGGTGCCGTCGGTGCCGGCGTCCACCGTCGTCAGGGTTACCGACCCGGCCGAGTCGACCATCTGGATGGCGACGTCGAGGTAGGGCACGGCCGGTTCGGCGAGGCGGAGTACCTCCCGGTCCGAGGCCGAGGCCCCCGGACATCCGTCCAGGAAGTTCTCCCCCATCACCAGGACCTCCTCGCCGGCGGTGGCGCTGGCCGGGCTGACACTGAGCACGGGCGCGGCGCAGGCGGCGGTCTCCTCGTCCGCCTCGGCACTCGCACACCCGGCGAGCAGGCCGGTCCCGACGAAGACGGCAGCGATCAGACGTGCCGAAGTGCCTGACACCACAACAACGCCCCCTCACGGGTCACCGAACATACCGACAGGATCAGATTAGGCTCACCGTCGGGGCGGCGCCACACGACGCCGCCTGGGCGCAGCGGGGCCGCCCCCGGTTCCGCGGTGGGCGCCTCAGGAGGCGCGGGACTCCAGCAGCTCGCGCACCAGCGCGGCGGTCTCCGAGGGGGTCTTGCCGACCTTGACCCCGGCGGCCTCCAGGGCGTCCTTCTTCGCCTCGGCGGTGCCGGAGGACCCGGACACGATGGCGCCGGCGTGTCCCATCGTCTTGCCCTCCGGGGCGGTGAACCCGGCCACGTAGCCCACCACGGGCTTGGTCACGTTGGCCTTGATGAACTCGGCGGCACGCTCCTCGGCGTCCCCGCCGATCTCACCGATCATCACCATGACCGAGGTCTCCGGGTCCTCCTCGAACGCGGCCAGCGCGTCGATGTGCGTGGTCCCGATCACCGGGTCACCGCCGATCCCGATCGCGGAGGAGAAACCGAAGTCGCGCAGCTCGTACATCATCTGGTAGGTCAGCGTCCCGGACTTGGACACCAGCCCGATCGGGCCGGCGCCGGCGATGTTGGCCGGGATGATGCCGACGTTGGACTTGCCGGGACTGATCAGGCCGGGGCAGTTCGGGCCGATCAGGCGAACGCCCTTGGCTGTGGCGTAGTTGTAGAACTCCGTGGTGTCCGCCACCGGCACACCCTCGGTGATGATGACCACCAGCGGCACCCCGGCGTCCACGGCCTCCACGACCGCGGCCTTGGTGAACGGCGGCGGCACAAACAGCACCGACACGTCGGCACCGGTCTGCTCCACGGCGTCGGCCACGGTGCCGTAGACCGGCACCGAGGTGGTTTCGCCGTCGACGTCGAAGTCGACCGACGTACCGGCCTTACGCGGGTTGACCCCGCCGACGATGGTGGTGCCCGAGGCCAGCATGCGCCGGGTGTGCTTCTGACCCTCGGCGCCGGTCATGCCCTGCACGATGACCTTGGAAGCGGAGTTGAGGAAGATCGCCATGGTGTGTGTCTCTGCGTTCTGTGTCGTGTGCGGGTTCGGTCAGGAAGCGGCCAGCTCGGCGGCCTTGTCGGCGGCACCGTCCATGGTGTCCATGACGGTCACCAGCGGATGGCCGGCTTCTTCGAGGATGCGGCGGCCCTCCTCCACGGCGTTGCCGTCCAGGCGTACCACGAGCGGCTTGGTGGCCGCGTCGCCGAGGATCTCCAGAGCGTGCACGATGCCGTTGGCGACCTCGTCGCACGCGGTGATGCCACCGAAGACGTTCACGAACACGCTCTTGACCTGCTCGTCGCCCAGGATCACGTCCAGGCCGGCGGCCATCACGGCGGCGGAGGCGCCACCTCCGATGTCGAGGAAGTTGGCGGGCTTGACACCACCGTGCTGTTCGCCGGAGTAGGCGACCACATCCAGGGTGGACATCACCAGGCCCGCGCCGTTTCCGATGATGCCGACCTCACCGTCGAGCTTGACGTAGTTCAGGCCGGACTCGGCTGCCTTGGCCTCCAGCGGGTCGGTCTCGGCGACCTCGGCCAGTTCGGTCCACTCGGGGTGGCGGAACTCGGCGTTGTCGTCCAGGGTGACCTTGCCGTCCAGTGCCACGACGTCACCGGATGCGGTGCGTACCAGCGGGTTGACCTCCACCAGGGTGGCGTCGGACTCGGCGTAGACGGTCCACAGCTTCTTGATCGCCTCGGTCACGCCGGCGGACACGTCGTCGGCGAACCCGGCGGCGGAGACGATCTCCGCGGCCTTGGCCTCGTCGATGCCCTCGCTGGGGTCCACCGCGATGCGCGCCAGCGCCTCCGGGCGCTCCTCGGCGAGCACTTCGATCTCCACGCCGCCCTCGACGCTGGCCATGGCCAGGTAGCGGCGCTCGGCACGGTCCAGCAGCACCGAGAAGTAGTACTCCTCGGCGATGTCGGCGCCCTCGGCGATCATCACCCGCTGCACGGTGTGCCCCTTGATGTCCATGCCCAGGATCGCCTCGGCGTGTGCCTGGGCCTCATCGGCGGAGCGGGCGACCTTGACCCCACCGGCCTTGCCGCGGCCACCGACCTTCACCTGGGCCTTGACCACGACGACCCCGCCGTCGGCCGGGAGCAACTCCTCGGCGGCTGCTCTGGCCGCCTCGGGGGTGGTGGCGACGATGCCGCCGAGCACGGGGACCCCGTGCTTCTCGAACAGATCACGTGCCTGGTACTCGAACAGGTCCATGTGCGCCTTCCGTTGTTCCCTCCGTGACAGCCACGGGTCACCGCATCGCAGCCTATCGCGGTTTCACATGGGCCTGAACGTTCGTGAGGCCGGCATCACACCTGTCCGCTACCGCAGCCCGGCACCCGGCAGCGGCCGCCGTGAGGTACCCCGCCAGCTTCGCCAGGCCCAGATCGTCATCGCCAGGACCACGGCCCAGGCGATCGCCACGACCACCCCAGTGACCACGGTGGGGTCGGCGGCGAACGCCCCGACGGCCACCAGCGAGACCTGCCCGGGAACCGTGGCCAGCACGCTGGCGACCACGAAGTCGCGCTGGCCCACGCCGAAGGCACCGCTGCCGTAGTTCACCGGCCAGTACGGCACCCCCGGCATCAGGCGCAAGGTGTACACGGCGTGGAAGCCCTTGCTGCTGAGTCGCTCCTTCACGGTGGGTCCGTGCCGGCCCAGCATCCGCTCGACGGTGGCCATCCCGAGGCCGCGGGCGAGCCAGTAGGCCCCCCAGCACCCGGCCAGGACCCCGATCACCGACAGGATCGAGCCCTCCAGCACCCCGAACAGCACACCGGCACTGACCGCCATGATCGACACCGGGATCGGGGTGGTGGCAACCAGGGCGTAGGAGACGGCGAAGACGATCCGGGCCGCCCAGCCCCACTGCTCCAGACCCTCACGCAAGTCCTCGATGGCGGGCAGGCGCACGTTGAATGCCAGCCACAACATGACCAGCACGACGACGACGAGCGCCGCGTTGCGCAGGAAGACCCCCCCCCAGTGCGGACCGCTACCCGGCGGCGCCTGCACGCCCGGCTCATCGACAGTCACCACCCCACCCTAGGCGGTGTACGTCAGTGCTCCGCGGCGGCGGGGAACGCCAGGAGGGTGGCCTCGTCGGCGTGCACCGCGATCGCGTCGTCGTTGCCGTGCACCCAGGCGTCGGTGAGGCCGGTCCGGTCCAGTTCCGCGCCGGTCGCGGCGTCCAGCCGCAGTAGTTCGGTGGCCGGAGAACCCCTCTGGACACCGAGCACGATCACGTCGGTGCCGGAGACCTGTCGTGAACCGGGCGACCCGGCCCCCTCCCCGGCCCCGGCCGCCCACAACTGGGATCCGGTGGAGGCTGCGCGGGCCTGGATCAGGTCCGTGCCCACGCTCACCAGCCAGGCACGCTCCCCGTCCACCTCCACCGCTCGGACCGGGACGCCGGTGTCCAGAGTCAGCCCGATCGAGCCCTCGGTGCTCCACAACTCGTTGCCATCGAAGTCATATGCGACGGCGCCCTCGTCCTCAACCACGCACGTGCGGCTGGCCACGTCCCGGCTCGCGGTGAAGTGCCCGCAGGGTTGGCCCTCGGGGTACATCCGCGCCCGGCCGGTGTCGAAGTCCGCCAGGGCGAGCACGCTGGTGGTGGCACTGTGCCATGCCTGCAGCGCAACCTGGTGCTCGGAGACCGGCCACATGGAGATCATCTCGACCGCACCCTCGGTGAGCGCCACGCGGGTTTCGGTGTCGAATTCGATCACGTCGGTGCCCACCTGCCCGGTGTCGAGGTCGAGGCTGTGCACCTGCACCTCGTTCCCGTCCATCTGCCAGTACCAGGCCCGCGTGCCATCGGGCGAGGACACCCCGGTGACCTCGCCGGTGACCTCCAGCAGTCCCAGCACCTCGCCGGTGGCGGCGTCGATGCTGGCCGCTGCCGCGCGAGGCTCGGCACCGGCACCGGCACACGGCTCACCGAGCGCGTCCACCAGGACCGAGCCGGGCGCGCCCGGTGCACCGAGGCCTGCTCGGTGCAGGAGAACAACGCCGCCACGGGCTGCTCCCACACCTGGTTCCCCTCGGCCCAGGTCAGGCCGCGCAGCGTGGTGACGTCGCCGTCGGCGTCGATCAGCGCCACGTACTCCCCGGCCGAGGCGGCCTCGGGAAGGTTGTGCCGCTCCCGCACATCGGCGTGGGTCCATACCTGCTGCCCGTCTGCGTCGACGGCGATCACGTCCCGGGTGATCACCTCACCGAAGGACTGGTCCCCGGTGGCCAGCAACGCCAGATCCGCGGTGGCGGTGACGAAGTAGGTCCGCGCCGGAAGTTCGGCCCACTCACCGAGAGTGGTCGCACCGGTCGGCTCCTCCTCGGGCTCCTCCTCAGCCTTCTCCTCGGGCTCCTCTGCTTCCGAGGGCGCGCTCGGCCCCTCACTCGTGGGCTCGGGCGTCGGTTCGTCCCCCTCGGCTCCGGTGCACCCGGCGAGCAGGAGCGCTCCCGCCGCGATCATCACCAGGCACGACCCCGTGCTGGCCTCCATCGGTCCTCCCCTGTGCGGACGCACGACTGACATCGGCACCTTCCCACGAACGCCGCCGGACGTCACGGAGAAATCGCGCTAGAGCTTGGCGACCGGGGAGAAGCGCAGCAGCAGGCGCCTGGTGCCGGTCTCACCGCCGAAGTCCACCTTCGCCACCGCGTTGTGCCCGGCACCCTCCAGCCCGACCACCCGGCCCATGCCGTAGGAGTCGTGGGTGACCCGGTCCCCTATCGCCAGGGAGGGGATGTCGGTGCGGGGAGTGGCCGAACCGAACGACGGCGTGCCCTCCCCCGCGCTCGGCGGGGCGGAGGGGCCGCGCGAACCTCCGTGCCGGGGCCCGCCGCTGCCGCGGCCGGCGTAGGGACCGCCGCGCAGCAGACTGATCGAGGACTCCGCGCGCTTCCAGTCCAGCAGTTCCACGGGCACATCGTCCAGGAAACGGCTGGGCGGGAACTCGTTCGGCATCCCCCAGGAGGTACGCACCGCCGCCCGGGACAGGTACAACCGCTGCTTGGCCCGGGTCAGGGCCACATAGGCCAGGCGCCGCTCCTCGGCGAGTTCGTCCTCGTCGGCCAGGGACCGCTGGTGCGGGAAGGTGCCGTCCTCCAGCCCCGTGACGAAGACCACCGGGAACTCCAGGCCCTTGGCGGTGTGCACCGTCATCAGGGTGATCACGCCGGAGTCCTCGGCGTCGGGGATCTGGTCGGCGTCGGCCACCAGGGCCACCCGCTCGAGGAAGTCACCGAGGTCGCCCTCCGGCTCCGCCTCGGTGAACTCCATCGCCACCGCGTGCAACTCGGCGAGGTTCTCCACCCGGGAGGCGTCCTGGGGGTCCTCGCTGGCGCGGAGTTCGGCCAGGTAGCCGGACCGTTCCAGGGCGGCATCGAGCACCTCGGCCGGCCCGGCCCCACCGTCGGCGAGCGCGCGCAGGCCGGCCATCATCTCCGCGAACGCCTGCACCCCGGACAGCGCCCGGGTGCCCAGTCCGATCGCGTTCTCGGCGTCGTCGACGGCGGCGCCGAAACTGACCCGCTCCCGCTCGGCGTGGGCGGCCAGCATCGCCTCGGTACGGTCCCCGAGGCCGCGCTTGGGCACGTTCAGGATGCGGCGGGTGTTCACGGCGTCGTCGGGGTTGGCGATCGCACGCAGGTAGGCCACGGCGTCCTTGATCTCGCGGCGCTCGTAGAACCGGGTGCCCCCGACCACCCGGTAGGGCAGGCCCACCCGGATCAGGACCTCCTCCAGCGCCCGGGACTGGGCGTTGGTCCGGTAGAAGATGGCCACATCCGCCGGGGTGATGCCCTCGGAGTCAGCGAGACGATCGATCTCGGAGGCGATGAAGCGGGCCTCCTCGTGTTCATTGTCCGCGACGTAGCCCACCACCTGCGGTCCGGCGCCGGAGTCGGTCCACAGGTTCTTCGCACGGCGGCCCGTGTTCCGGGAGATCACGGCGTTCGCGGCGGACAGTATGGTCGGGGTGGAGCGGTAGTTCTGCTCCAGCAGGATGGTGGTGGCCCGGGGGTAGTCGGCCTCGAACTCCACGATGTTGCGGATGGTGGCGCCGCGGAAGGCGTAGATCGACTGGTCGGCATCACCGACCACGGTGAGTTCTGCGGGAGGCACCCCGCCGCCGCCGGTTGCGTCGTCGTCGTTCTGGGAGACCCCGACGAGTTCGCGCACCAGGACGTACTGGGCGTGGTTGGTGTCCTGGTACTCATCGACCAACACGTGGCGGAACCGGCGCCGGTAGTGCTCGGCCACGGCGGGGAAGGCCTGCAGCAGGTTCACCGTGGTCATGATCAGGTCGTCGAAATCCAGGGCGTGGGCCTGGCGCAGACGCTCCTGATACGCCCGGTAGGCGGCGGCCAGGTTCTGCTCATAGGGGTTGGAGTCGTTGACCGTGGCGGCGTAGTCGTCGGGGTCGATCAACTCGTTCTTCAGGTCCGAGACCCGGTTGCTGAAGGCCTTGGGCGGGCGGGAACCGCTTGGGATCCAGGTCCAGTTCCCGGCAGACCAGGGTCATCAGCCGTTGGGAGTCCGCGGCGTCGTAGATGGAGAAGGAGGAACGCAGACCCAGCGTCTTGGCCTCCGAGCGCAGGATCCGCACGCACGCGGAGTGGAACGTGGACACCCACATCGACCGCGCCCTGGGCCCGATCAGGTCCGCGACCCGCTCGCGCATCTCCGCAGCGGCCTTGTTGGTGAAGGTGATCGCCAGGATCTGGCCCGGCCGGGCCCGTCCGGTGGCCAGCAGATAGGCGACCCGGTGGGTCAGCACCCGGGTCTTCCCGGACCCGGCGCCGGCGATGATGAGCAGCTGCCCGCCCTCGTGCACCACGGCGGCCCGTTGGGCGGGGTTGAGGCCCTCGAGCAGTTCCTCGGCACGCTCCCGGGCGGCCCGGGCGGCGGCCTCCTGGGCCTGCTCCGGTCCCACCGGTTCCGGCCCGACCGGGATCTCCTCACCGTCGTGGCCGTTGCGCGGGGGCATGGTGGTGGGCAGGTGGGCGGCCGCACTCGGTTCGCCGGAGGCCAGGTGCAGGTTGTCGAACAGTGAGGTCATAGCACCGCTGAGCCTACGTCGTCCCACCCACAGGGTCCGAACCGCGGGTCAGGTCTGGGGCTGGCAGAACCGCAGCACGTTCCCGAACGGGTCGGTCACGCTCAGTGTCGGCCCACCGGCGGCGTCCGGTTCCACAGCGGGCAACTGCGCGGAGTAGCTGGTGGCGGACAGGTCGGCGTGCAGGGTGGCCACGTCTGCCACCGGCACCCACACCACCGTCCCCGGGGTGCCGTCGCCGTGGTGCTCGGACAGGTCCAGGACCATCTGGTCCCGGCGCAGCCGCCGGTACAGCGGCAGGCCGGGTTCGAAGCGGTGGTCCCACAGCACGGTGAACCCGAGGAAGTCCTGGTAGAAGCGCGCGGCGGCGCCCTCATCGAACATGCGCAGCACCGGGACCGGGTGGCCCAGGCCCGCACCGGCGTCGGTCGTGGTGTTCATGTCCCCACCTTCCTCGTAGGGGTTTAGCGTAGGCGGAGTGAGCGCTCCGAGCCCAGAGGACATCCTGATCCACCGCCCGGAGGGCACCTGTTTCACCCTGCGGTGGTATCCGGGGCCGGCCGGTGCACCCGTGGTGCTGGTGGTGCCGGCGATGGGGGTGCAGGCCGGGTACTACAACAAGCTCGCACCGGCCCTGCGCGAGGCGGGGGTGTCGGTGGCGGTGACCGAACTACGCGGACACGAGACGTCCGGGGGGCGCAGGCCCTCGCGCCGCTACGACTTCGGCTACGCCGACCTGGTCGAGGACGTGGGCCGGTCGGTGGACGAACTGCGCGTGCGAGTGCCCGGGGCGCAGATCCTGCTGCTCGGGCACAGCCTCGGCGGACACGTCGGGTCGGTCTACGCCGCCCAGCACCCAGGCACCCTGGCCGGGTTGATGCTGGTGGCCACGGGGTCGGTGTGGTGGCGGCTGTGGGACTGGCGGATGTACGCCATCGGGGTGCTGATGAGCCTGCTGACGGCGCTGCTGGGGTACTTCCCCGGCCACCGGCTGGGTTTCGCCGGCCGGGAGGCCCGCGGCCAGATGCGCGACTGGATCCGCTTCAACCGGACCGGGCGGTTGGAATTCGGCGCTCCCCGCGTCAACCACGACCCGGGGCTGGCGAGGTTGGAGCTGCCGATCCTGGCCGTCTCCTTCGAAGGGGACTCCTTCGCCCCACCGAAGGCCCTCGAGGGCCTGCTGGCCAAGTTCGACCGCGCCCGGATCACCCGGTTGCACCTGGGTGCGAAGGAGCAGGAGCCGCCGGGACACCTGCGGTGGGCCCGGCGCCCCGAACTCCTCATCGGGACGATGACGACCTGGATCGACAGCTCCGCCGAGCACTTCCGAACCGGAGACCACCGGGGCTGAGCACCAGGCGATCCGTCCCGGTGTGACGCTCACGATTGCCGTCGTCCCGCGACAAGGGCACACTGGTAGCAGATCCCGGCAGTCCCGAGCGCAGGAGGTGAGTGCGATGCGCACCGACCCTCCTAGTTGCCGGCCGCGCGGCATCGTCGTCACCCGCTGACGCACCGGTGCCCGCGGCGCCCCGCGTCTCGTCCCGCTGACCTCGAGGATCCGCCATGCCACAGCACACCCTTCCCGGCGAGCGCCGCACCGAACCGACCGGTTCGCTTGAGGACCTGCTCACCGAGCACCAGTACACCGCGGCGGCCGCCTGGCTGAACGAACACGCCGCACACGTCATCGCCGACGAACTGGCCCGGATTCCCCCGGACACCGCAGCGGTCGCGTTCCGGATGCTCGCCAAGGACGACGCCCTGGAGGTGTTCGAGGAGCTCGAACCCACCGACCAGCAGGCCCTGCTGGAAGGCATGCGGGGGCCCCGGTTCTCCGAGCTCGTGGAGGGGATGGACCCGGACGACCGCGCCCGGATGCTCCGGGAGGCCCCGGCCAAGGTGGCCAAGCGGGTGCTCGCCGGCCTGAGCGCGAGCGAGCACCAGATGACGGCGGCTCTGCTCGGTTACCCGGACGGCTCGGTGGGCCACTACATGACGCCGGAGGTGGTCGCCCTGGCCGAGGACCTGTCGGTGGCCGCGGCGCTGGAGGTGGTGCGCGCCAAGGGTGGTGAAGCCGAGACGGTCTACACCCTCCCGGTGGTGAACTCCTCCCGCCGGCTCCGCGGCGTGGCCGAGTTGCGCGAACTGGTGTTGTCCGACCCGACGGCGATGGTCTCCGACCTGGTCTCGACGGCCCCGACCTACATGTTCGCCACCGACCCGGCCGAGGACGCCGCCCGGTTGATGAGCGAGGCGAACCTGCTGAACCTGCCGATCGTGGACTCCGAGAAGCGCCTGGTGGGGATGCTCACCTTCGATGACGCGATCGAGGTGCTCGAGGAGGCCGAGTCCGAGGACGTGGCCCGCCAGGCCGGGTCGGCCCCGTGGGAGGGGCACTACATGGCGGTGGGCGTGCTGCGCCTGGCCCGCACCCGTGCGGTGTGGCTGAGCCTGCTGCTCCTCGCGGCCACGCTCACGGTCGGTGTGACGCAGGCGTTCGAGGAGACCCTGGCCCAGGTGGCCGCCCTCGCCCTGTTCATCCCGATGCTCATCGGCGCAGGGGGCAACGCCGGCGCCCAGGCCGCCACCGCGTGCGTGCGCGCCATCGCGGTGGGTGAGATTCGGATCTCGGACCTGGGCCGGGTGATCTGGCGTGAGGCGCGGGTCGGTCTCCTGCTGGGAACCATGCTCGCCGTGCTGGGCCTGGGTATCGGTGCGGCGTTCGTGGACTTCCCGATCGCGGTGGTGGTGGGCATCTCGCTGATCCTGATCTGCGCCTGGGCCGCCACGATCGGGGGCACCATGCCGCTGCTGGCCCGCAGGTTCGGGATCGACCCGGCCGTGGTGTCCGCCCCGATGGTGACCACCCTGGTCGATGCCACCGGGTTGGTGATCTACTTCGTCACCGCCAGGCTGGTGCTCGGGATCTGAGGCCGGCCGTGCCGGGCTCAGACCGCTTCGATGGTGACGGCGTAGCCGACCCGCTGCGGGACCAACCGATCGGCCACGAACACGTCGGGACCGCAGGCGGCGGTACCGATGCCGTTCACCGCGGGGTCCAGTGTCAGCCAGGACACCTCATCGGGTACCAGTTCCTGCGTGTGGGCGGCGGCGGTCAGCGCCTCGGCGGTCCACGGGCGCACCGTGGCGTTGAACCCCGGGGAACCTCCGGCGGCGCGGATGCGCAGACCCGCCTCGCCCTCAGCCCCGAGCGCCAGCTCCCGCACGTCGGTCAGGTTGCCGTTCTCCTGCGGGTGCACGTACGGGGTCTGCAGCCCGGCCAGGTCGGAACTGAACCGCCCCACACGGGTGCCGGCGGAGGTGTCGGGGTAGGCCTCGCCGGGGCCGCGGCCGAACCAGGACACCTGCTGCACCGGGCCGGCCACCGCGAGGCGCAGACCCACCTTGGGCCAGGTGATCACCGGGCCGGGGATGCGTCCCCGGTCGTGGGGGTTGGTGCGGAACTGCCCCACCGGGTCGATCTGCACCCGCAGACCCAGCGCGGTGCCGTCGCTGCTCCAGCGGTAGGTGGTGCGCACCCCGGCGTCCCGGCCGGCGGCCATCGACATGGTCACGACCACCAACTCATCGCCCTCGGCGGCCACCGACTCGGTGCGGTGCAGCAGCCGGTCCAGGCCCAGTTGGCGCCAGTTCCGGGCCTGCCCCCGCTTGCTCAGGTCGTTGTCGGTGGGGGCGCGCCACAGGTCGGCACGGGGGCCGTCCAGACGCACCTGTCCCACTGCCTGCAGCAGCCCATCGGGACTGAACCGCGCGGGCCCGAGGCGCCACCCGTCGTCGTCGGCCTCGGGGGCGACCCCACCGGCCAGATCAACGACAGCCGGTTCGGCCAGGCGTCGCTGGCCCAGGCCCAGTTGGAGGCCCGCCGGCACCCCGGGGGCCTCAGCGGCAGAAGTTGCCCGCACGTCGAGCCACCACTCTCCCGCGCCCTCGGCCTTCAGCGCCTCCAGCGGCAGGTCCACCTCCACCGCCGAGCGTGCCGGAACCGCCGGGACGTCCAACTCGCCCTCGGTGACGACGTGCCCGTCCCGGTGCAGGGTCCAGGTGAAGGTGACGTCGGAGGTGTCGATGATGTCGCGGCGGTTCTCGATCACCGCGGTGCCCTCGCCGATGGTGATCCGGATCGGGGCGATCACCGCGGCGTACTCCACCAGCCCCGGGGAGGGGGTGCGGTCGGGGAAGATCAGGCCGTCGGCGATGAAGGTGCCGTCGTGGACCGGCTCGTCGAAGTCCCCGCCGTAGGCGAAGAACTCCCGGCCCTGCTCGTCCACCTGCCGGATGCACTGGTCGATCCACTCCCAGATGAAGCCCCCGATCAGGCGCGGGTGGGCATCGAACAGTCGCTCGTAGTCCACCAGCCCGCCCGGGCCGTTGCCCATCGCGTGCCCGTACTCGCACAACAGATAGGGCAGTTGGCGGCGCCGGGCGTCCGCTGCGCCCTCGCGGGTGGCGTCCTCGGCGTGCACACCGATCCGGGCCACCTCATCGGGATGGGTGTACATGTGGGAGTACACATCCACGTAGGTGCTCTCCCGGTCGCCCTCGTAGTGCACCATCCGGTCATCGTCGCGGGAACGGATCCACTCAGCCATGGCCGCCAGGTTCGCTCCCGTCCCCGATTCGTTCCCGAGGGACCACATGATGATGCTGGGGTGGTTCTTGTCCCGCTCCACGGTGCGCCGGATCCGGTCCAGGTAGGCCTCGGTCCAGCGCGGGTCGTCGCTGGGGTTGCCCACCCAGCCCACCTGCTCGAACCCGTGGGTCTCCAGGTCGCACTCATCGATCACCCACAGCCCGTACTCATCGCACAGGTCCAGGAAGCGCGGGTCGGGCGGGTAGTGGGCGGTGCGCACGGCGTTGATGTGGTGGCGCTTCATCAACTCGACGTCGGTGCGCATCATCTCCTCGCTCTGGGTGCGCCCGGTGTCGGGGTGCCACTCGTGCCGGTTCACACCCTTGAACCGGATCGGGCGGCCGTTGACGAGAACCTGCGCGTCCTTGACCTCGATGGAGCGGAACCCGATGCGCAGGGTCAGGGTCTCGGCGTCGGTGGTCACGGTCGCGGTGTACAGCTGCGGCGACTCGGCGCTCCACGGCTGCACCGGGCCCGCGTCGATGTCGGTACCGGCCTCCCCGTCGATGCCCAGTTCCGGGATGGCCACCCGTGCCGATGTCGTCCCTTCGGCGAGGTCGGCATCGATCCGGAGCGTGCCGGTGCCCGTGGCGTGGTCATACCCCGCGCGCACCCGGACGTCCTCGATACCGCCCAGCGGACGTTGGCGCAGCGAGACCGAGCGGAAGATGCCCGAGACCCACCACATGTCCTGGTCCTCCAGGTAGCTGGCGGCCGACCACTGGTGCACCTGGACCGCCAGGGTGTTCGCCCCGGCGCGCAGGTGCTCGGTGACGTCGAACTCGGCGGCCAGCCGCGAGCCGGTGGACCAGCCCAACTCCACCCCGTTGACCCAGGCGGTGAAGATCGAGTCGACACCCTCGAACCGCAGCACCCACCGGTCCAGGCCCGGGTCATCGACGGTGAAGGTGGTGCGGTACTGCCCGGTGGGGTTGTCGTGCGGCACGTGCGGGACGTCCAGCGGGAATGGGTAGATGACGTTGGTGTAGGCGGGGGTGGAGTAGCGGGCCCGGCCGCGCGGCAGCAGGGTGCCGTCGGCGTCGCGCAGCCCTTCGATCTGCCAGGCGCTGGGCACGGTGATGTCGTCCCAGCCGGCGTCATCGAAGGCCTCCTCGGCAAAGCCGGCGACCGCGGCGTCCGCCCTGGGTGCGTAATGGAACTTCCAGGTGCCGTCCAGGTCGATCACCTGGGCGCTGGTCCGGGCGGTGGCCCGGGGTGCGAGGCGACCGGCACCCGGGGTGAAGCTGGTGAGACGTTCGGCCAGATCCCTCCGTGGGCGCGGCGGTAGAGGGGATTTTCGGGGCAGACACGGTGCCAACTCCTTGGAAAGTCGTCGCTCGGGGCTTGGGGCGGGCCGGGTGGTCCGCCGGCGCGGCCGCTGGGGCCGGTGCACGCCACTGTTCACCAGCCTATGGGGTGGTCCGCGGGCGGGCGCGGCCGGGTGGGCCGGAGCGGACATATCCGTGCTGCTCCGGCCGCCGGCAGGCTGTGCTGCCCGCGCGCTAGCCTGGCGGTGATGACACCACCCCGATCCAACTCGGCCCCGGACCTGCCGCCCATGGCCATACCCGAGGCCCTGCTCACAGCGTGGCGGGCCGAGGAGACCGGCCCGGCCCAGGGGTGGGATTTCTCCGCGCTGGCCGGCCGGGTGGAGGAGTCGCCGGTTCCATGGGACCTCGACGATCTCTACCGCGAGCGCCTCGCCGGCGCCCGGTCGGTCCTGGACCTGGGCACCGGTGGTGGCGAGCACCTGTTGCGGTTCGTCGACCTCCTACCTCCCGACACCATCGCCACCGAGGGGTGGGAGCCGAACGTGCCGATCGCCCGGGCAGCACTGGCCGGCCACGGGATCGAGTTGGTGGCCTTCGCCCAGCCGGATGATGCGGCCGACCCGGCTCCGATGCCCTTTCCCGACGCCCGGTTCGACCTGGTGCTGAACCGGCACGAGTCCTATCACCCGGTGGAGGTTGCCCGGGTGCTGCGGCCCGGGGGGTACTTCCTCACCCAGCAGGTGGACGGCCGCGAGTTCGGTGAGGTCCGCGGGGCCTTCGGCCTGGGACCGCACGCTCCGGGCGTGACCTACCGGGTGCTGCGGGAGGGCCTGCTCGGGGCTGGTCTGGAGATCGTCGACGGCGCCGAGTCGGTGGGCCACTACGCGTTCGCTGACATCGCCGCCCTGGTGGCCTACCTGCAGTTGATCCCCTGGGAGGCCCCGGCCGACTTCACCGTGGACCGCTATGCGCAGGCCTTGCACTCCCTGCACCAGCGCGGTCCGGCCCGGGGCGAACCGCTGCTGGTGGAGCGGCGTCGGTTCTGGCTGCTCGCACGCAAGCCTGCCGGCCCCGGCCCTGCGCCCGGCGCGACGGCGAACCCTGCGTCCCGCGCTGCTACTGATCCTCCCAAGCCTGCGCCCGCTCCCGCGCCGGCCGAGGACGATTGATACCCGTGGCTCCCCCTGCCTCGGCGCGTTCGGGCGGTTCAGTGCTGGAGGTGTTCTGGATCTTCTTGCGCCTGGGCCTGACCAGTTTCGGCGGACCGGTGGCGCACCTGGGCTTCTTCCGCACCGAGTTCGTCCAGCGCCGACGGTGGTTCACCGACACCGCTTACGCCGACCTGGTGGCGTTGTGCCAGTTTCTGCCCGGACCGGCCTCCAGCCAGGTGGGCATGGCGATAGGGCTGCAGCGGGCCGGGGCGGCCGGGCTAGTGGCAGCGTGGTTGGCCTTCACGCTGCCCTCGGCGGTTGTGTTGGTGGCCTTCGCCTTCGGTGTGCAGGCCCTCGATGCCTTCGGGCAGGGGTGGCTGGCCGGGCTGAAGGCCGCTGCCGCAGCCGTGGTGGCCCACGCCGTCTTGGGCATGGCGCGCACCCTGACTCCCGACCTTCGCCGCGCCCTCATCGCGGTGGCGGCCCTCGTCCTCGTCCTGGCCGTGCCGCACCCGCTGGTGCAGGTCGGGGTCATCGTGGCGGCCGGGTTACTGGGGCTGATCGTGCTTCCCCGCGATTTCGGGGCGGGGGCGGCTGAGAGCACCAGGAATGGCACCGGGACGAGCGAAGACGCCACCGAGGCCGGCCGGGACAATGCCGGGCGCGGCGCGACCGAGGGGCACCGCAGCGTCGGGGGGCGCCGCACGCTGCCGGCGGTGAGCCTGGGCCTGTTCGCGCTGTTGCTGGCTGCCCTGCCGCTGCTGGCCCGGTGGAGCGGCCACGGTGTGGTGGAGATGGCCGATGTCTATTACCGCACCGGCGCCCTGGTGTTCGGTGGCGGACACGTGGTGCTCCCGCTGTTGCAGACCCAGGTGGTGACCACCGGAATGGTGGATGCCGAGGCGTTCCTGGCCGGTTACGGTGCCGCGCAAGCGGTGCCCGGCCCCCTGTTCACGTTCGCCGGCTACCTGGGCGCGGCCAGCTCGGTGCCGCCATCGGGCATCCTCGGTGCGGCGATCGCGCTGGTGGCGATTTTCCTGCCCTCGGCGCTGCTGGTGCTCGCGCTGCTGCCGTACTGGGACCGGTTGCGCCGTCGGATCCGCGTGCGCCGGGCGCTGGCCGGGGTGAACGCCGGCGTGGTCGGGCTGCTGGCGGCGGCCCTGGTGAACCCGGTGATCACCCAGGGCGTCACGACCCTGTGGGGGCTGGTGCTCGCGCTGGCCGCGTTCGCCGCGTTGGCATGGTGGAAGGCCCCCTCCTGGGCGGTGGTGCTGCTGGCAGCTCTAGCGGGGTTCGCGCTTCTGTGAGTCGCGGACAACCCGCCCGGCGGGCCCGGGCTCAGAATGGCGGCGGGTCGGTGCTGGTCGGGAACTCGCCCGGGTCGCTGGTGGCGGGAGGCTCCGCGCGCAGGTCGACTGAGCCGGGCGGATGGGGTAACTCGGGCGAGCCGGCCGCGTCTGGCCGATCGGGCAGGCCAGGCGGTTGCAGCCGGGCGAGGATGGCGGTGATGTCCTCGGCGCGTTCGGCGCAATCACAGACGCCGGGCCGGGCATGGGCAGGGGTTCGGCACATCGCTCGTGCCCATTCGACTTCGCTGACTATCCCGGGTGACAGGGGGGCGGACTCGGTGAACATCTCTGGCTGGTCGGCGTGCTCGACACGTATCGCCTGGAGCTGCCGATGCAGGACCGGTAGGTCATGAGCGGGGTCGACGACCTGCGCGGCGCGGGTGTAGGTGTAGCCGAGCGGGGAGGTCCAGTGGGTGTCACCGGTGGCCGGCTCACGAGTGACGCTCCAGGCTCCGGCGGTCTTCAGCCCGTGGTGGCGTGCGCACAGCAGGTGCAGGTTGCCCTGATGCGTCTGTGCCCACGCCGGCAGGTCGGAGGTGAACGGAACGATGTGGTCGATCTGGCAGCGCCGCCCTGGCTGGCGACAGGTCGGGAACCTGCAGGTGACATCGCGGTCGAGGATGAACTCCCGTAGCGCCACCCCGGGCTGGTAGGAGTCACACGCGAGGACCCCCATCGCGGCTAACGCTGCCGCCGGATCGTCGGGTAGGCATGGCTGCGGTGGGACGTGCTCCGGTACACCCTGCTGTGATGGGACGCCCTCCGGTAGGCCTTGCTCAGGCGCGGTTCGCCGCAGCGCAGCCCGCTCCCCTGTGGTGTGCTGTGGTGGCACCGGCGGCGGTTGCGCGGTGCCATCGAGCAGATCCGTGTGCACCACCCTGCTGGTGATATCGGCGGTGCCAACGAGATGACGGATGATGTCGGCGGCCAACGGCCCGTGCCCGGCCAGATACCCCGGAGCATCATCGTCTCCGTCGAGGGTGGATTGGGCCACGGTGAAGACCATCTGCGGGCGCTTACGGTGCTGGGTGGGAAGGTCCTGCCCGTCTGGAGTGGTCCCGCTACTGAGAATCTGGCGGATGATCCCCATGAACGCATCCACCCGACGCGCGGCGATCGGACGCTCATCCTCCGGCCCGTCCTTCACCGCCAGCGCGTCGAGCACACTCATCGCCGCCGCCGCGTCCACTGCCGGTAGGTAGAACGTCAGGTACGCCATCCCATCCTCGGTCGGCTCGGCGCGCACATACCGGTCCTTGACCGCTTCTTCGTGGCGCGCCTGGGCGTTCTCGGCATCTACCGCCAATGCCGCCGCCTGCAACCGGTGCCGCAGCTGGCCCACGGTCAATTCCGGCGCATCAGGCAGGATCGTTCGGTGTATCGCCCGCCCCTGTCCCGTCGGCAACGTCTTGACCGCATCGATGAACACCCGGGCTTTGGAGAGATCGATCTCGCCACCGAGTAAGGCGAAGTGCACCTCTGAGTACTGATCCAACGCCGCGGCACGATCCAACCGTCCCTCGGCCGCCCGGGTCGACAGCGCCATCCGTGCGGCGATCTCCTCACCCCAGCCCGACCGCGAAGGGACCCGCAACAGGGCCTGCAGGATCTCGGACTCGATCCCGTCGATATTGGACCGCACCTGCCCGCACGCGGCGGCCAGCTCGATCAGCACCCCAGGATCATCCGGGGCGGCATCGAGATAGGTCTTCAGGCGCTTGAACCGCTCCCACCCGGCCACCGGCGCGCCGAGGTACCGGGCGGCGGCCTCTCGTGCCGCGGGCCCCCGCCCAGGGAAGGAATCCCCCGTACTCGGCGCCGATGTGGTGGACATGAAGACCACGCTAGACCCCACCACTGACATTCATAGAACGTGCGTGCGATCTGGGTGCCCTGCAATCCGCCAGATCTCCGCACCACATCCACTCCGCGATCAGCACCCGTTCCCTGCCCCCGGAGCAGCCCGACATGCTTGAATCGATTGATGAGCAAGGTCGGCAGTGACGTGCACATCGGGCTGCTCGGGCCGCTCCAGGTCTGGATCGACGGGGAACAGCGGCCGATCACCGGGCCGATCCGGCGGGCGCTGCTGGCGGTCCTCGCCCAGCATCCGGGTGAGGTGCTGAGCGTGGACCTGCTGTGTGAACTCGCCTGGGACGGCGCTCCGCCGGCGACAGCGGAGAGCGCGTTGCGGGTGCACGTGTCCCATCTGCGCAGGATGCTCGGCCGACCCGATCTGCTCGAGCGGATCGGCACCGGGTACCGGCTCGCGATCTCCCGGGAGCAGGTCGATATCGCCGAATTCGACCGGCACACCAGATCCGGTCGGGAGGCCCTCCGCTCCGGCGACCTGGAACGGGCCGGACACGATCTACTGGCGGCGAGGAGCCTCTGGCGGGGTCTGCCGCTGGCCGATGTCCGCTCCGGCGCCACCGCCGAGATCGAGCGGATACTGACCCAGCGCAGTGAACTCAACGTGGACCTGGCCGAACTGCAGATGCGCACGCAGGGCGCGAACACCGACACCGGCGACCTGTCCGCACTCACCGTGGAGCGCCCGTTCGATGAACGCGTCTGGAGTCTGCTGATCACCGCCCAGTACTGGAACGGGCGGCAGGGTGATGCCCTGCAGACCTACCACCGCGCCGTGGCGGCACTGGATGAGGAACTGGGCGTGCAGCCGACTGCGGCGCTGCGCCGGCTCCAGGAGCAGATCCTGCGGCACGACCCGGCCTTGGATCCACCGGCCGCGGCAAACGTCGACCTGCCGGTGTTCGCGACCTCCTTCGTCGGGCGATCCGCAGAGATCGAGGCAATCACCGCCCTGATCGGCCGGCACCGGCTCGCTACCCTCACCGGCCTGGGCGGGGTGGGCAAGACCCGGCTGAGCGTGGCCGCGGCGGAGGCGTCGGCGGCTCACTTCAACCACGGCGTCATCTTCGCCTCGTTCGAGGCCCTGGAGGATCCCGCGCTGGTTCCCTCCGTCGTCGCTGCTGCTCTGGGTATCTCCGCTGCCGACGTCGAGGGGGTCGCGGCTGCGCTCGACACCCGGGAGCAATTGCTCGTGCTCGACAACTGCGAGCACGTGGCCGAGGCGGTGGCGGACCTCGTATCGGGTCTGCTCGCCGCCTGCCCCCGCGTCCGGGTTCTCGCCACCAGCAGGATCCCGTTGAACGTCGTCGGTGAGTCGGTGTGGGTCACGCCCATGCTGGAGGTCTCCGTCGACGGGACGGGCGCACCGGAGGCGGTGCGGCTGTTCCTGGAGCGGGCCCGCCAAGCAGGCCCCGGCACCGTGCTGCCGGACGACGACGATCCTCGCCTGCGGGAGGTGGCCACCCTGCTCGGCGGCCTTCCGCTGGCCATCGAACTGGCCGCCGCGCAGTGCGGCGTGCTCACCGTCTCGGACGTGATCGACCAGTTGCACCGGAACCTGGGTTCGGCTGCTTCGGAACGGGACCGGCCCACCCGGCACCGGTCCATGGAGGTGGCGCTGACCGGGACGTTGGAGCACCTGCGGCCTGCGGCCCGGGAGCTGCTGAGCCGCATGCGCATCTTCCGCAGCCCGGTGGGGGTCGAGGCGATCGAGGCGGTCTGCTCCGACTCGACGGTGCCGGGCGGGGACCTTCCCGCGCTCCTCGCCGAACTCACGCACGCGGCCGTGGTGGTCGCCGACCTCAGCGGAGAACGCGGTCGGTACTCGTTACTGCCCCCGGTACGCCGTTCTGCGCCACAGGTGCTCTCCCGCCTGGGTCACGCCCCACCGGAACTGCAGACCCGCCATCTGGAGTACCTGCACCACCAGGTCCGGGAGGCCGTGACGCACGTGGGCGGCCCCGGCGAGGCACCGGCACTGGCCGGCCTGGGTGAACTCGATGCGGACCTTCGCGCGGGGTTGGCCCACGCGGTGGAAACCGATCCGCAGCGGGGCCTCTCGATGGCGGCGGCGCTGTCGCCGTTCTGGATGCGGCGGCGCATGCATACCGAGGGACGCCGATGGTTGCGCCAGCTCCTCGAGGCGGGCGACGATGCCGACCCGGCTGTACGAGGGGCCGCCCTGCACGCCGCCGGTGGCCTGGCCTGGGACGACGGCGACCGGCCCGCTGCGGAGGACCTGCTGCACCAGGCGTGGCAGATCCGCAAGGGCCTGCGGGACAAGGCCGGGCAGGCGCTGACCCTGAACAACATGGCCGGGCTGGCCTCGGACCGGGGCCACCACGCGGGTGCGTATGAGATGTGGAGCCGCGCCCACGGACTGTTCGTGGAGAGCGGCCACGCGGTCGGCACAGCCGCCACCGAACTCAATCGCGGCATCGCTGCGCACAAGTCGGCTCGGCTCGACGATGCCGCGACGCATCTGGAGAGCGCCCGGACCGCCTACCGCGACCTGGGCAGCACGCACATGGAGGCGATGGCGCTGGAACGTCTCGCGGGGATCGAGGCCGAACGGGGGCAGCATCGGGCGGCGATGATCCTGACCCGCTCCGCGCAGGCGATCTACGCTGACGTCGGTTCACCGGAGCAGCAGGCACGGCTGGGCTGGCAGCGCGCACTGCGACACCGCGCCCTGGGTGAGGAGACCGAGGCCCGGGAACTGGTGCGGACGGTGGCCCAGGCCGTGGTCACCGATGAACTCCTCGACGCCTGGTGGGTTTCCGGCCTGATCGAAACCAGCGCAGCGCTCGAGGTGCCCGAGCGACCCGGGCACGCCGCCGGATTGCTCGGGGTGGCCCGCCGGCACCGCGAACGCAGCGGGCACGGGGCCGACCCCACCACCGTGCCCGATCTGCCGGATGTGCTCACCCGCCTCGGTGAGGTGCTCGGACCCGAACGCCTCACCGAGGAAATGGCAGTCAGTGGCGCGCGATCGGTCGCGGTGGTGGTGGCCGGGATCGCCGGCCTGGGCCGGCAACCGGACCTGCCGGTCAGCGCTCGGACAGCAGCACGGCCGGCTCCTCGACCATCGTGAACTCCATCGGCACCTGGTTTTCGGCGAACCGGTCATCCGATGTGATGGGCTCGTAGTCGAGCACCAGGGTGTACTCACCGGCGTAGGCCTCATGGACCGGTAGCCCGGTGAGCGAGACTGTGGATCCACCACCGGGGACACAGCCGCGGTCACTCATGCCGAGGTCCACGGTGTCGGTGCCATCGGAGGTCAGCAACGCGAAGTTGTTCCCCGCGCCCCGGCTCCAGCACTGCTGGCGGTCGGTGTCGTTGCGCACCTCCACCATCAGTTCCAGCACGGCGGTGCCGTCCTCGGTACCTTGATCGATGTCCCAGCGCAGGTCGGCCTCCTGAACGGTCACCGTCAACTGGCCGCCCACGTCGAAGGCCTCCCCGACCAGACCGGGCTGTTGCACCGGGATGCGCGTGATCAACTCACCCTGGCTGCCCAGCGGAGCCTGAGCCCGGCTTCGCTCGGGGGAGCCGACCAGCACGATGGCCCGGTCCTGATCGAAGGTCTCCAACTGGTCGGGGTTGAGCGGGATCTCGACTTCGAGCGGCCCGGTGCCTCCGCTCGGCACCGGATCGCCGATGTTCCGTCCCGATGACTCGAAGGAGTGCCCCGTCTCGGGGTCCTCCCATTCCAGGACGAACCCGGCGTTGGCCGGTGCGCTGCTGCTTCCGGGGTTGGTCACGCTCCCGGTCAGGATCACGCGCGCCCCCTGGACCCGGTCGCTCTGGTTGTGCTCGGCGTCGACGTCGATGACGTCCAGGGACTCGATGGTGTACTCCATGCCGCCGACATGCACCGTGGCACCGACCTGCTGGGGCTGCACCGGCAACGGTTCCAGGTCCCCGCCGGCCTCCTCGGCCTCCACGGTCTCCTCGGCCTCATCCGCGGCGGGCTGGGCCGGCTCGGCGGCGGCGAGGCCGTCGTCGTCGTCGATCTCCTCGTCCTGACCGGGTCCTCCGAGGCCGTCGGGCAACATGCCGCACCCGGACAGCATCAGCATCACACCGGCAGCCGCCGCCAGCAGTGTGATTCGCATGTTTCGTCTCATCGTCGATCCTTCCCTCATCCCCCGGTGCCTCCTCGTCAGAGACTTCCTGACCGGCGTCAACGGCGACGCTAGGAGACCGCTGTTAAGAACCTGTTAAAGGCCCCGCCGACTAGCACTGCCCTTCCCCGGGCGCCGCGGGTCGAAGTGCGAGAACATCAGCGCGAACCGAACCACGTGGAGGTATCGATGGCCCGACCCGATGGGCAGACCAGGATCAAGGACGTCTACGCCCACCCGGTGGGCCGGGACGCGATCGACAAGGTACTGCTCCAACTCGGACGCTCCCGGCGGTGGGTGACCAACCCGGTGGTGGCGAACCTGCCCCTGGCCGCCGTGGCGCGCCTGGCCCGCCGCAGCGTCGGCCCGGGCTTCGCCGACGCTTTCCTCGCGGTGCTTGCCGACCATCCCGAGCGGTCCGGCACCCCGGACGGGCCGCACGACGTCCCAGTACCCCCGGGCACGGCGCCACCTCCCGCCCCCTGGTGGCACTCCGCCGTCTTCTATCAGGTCTATCCCCGCTCCTTCGCCGACTCCGACGGCGATGGCATCGGGGACCTGCGCGGGGTGATCTCCCACCTGGACTACCTGGCGGACCTGGGGGTGGACTGTGTGTGGCTGTCCCCGATCTTCGACTCCCCCAACATGGACATGGGCTATGACGTGCGTGACTACCGCGCGGTGATGGAGGAGATGGGGACCCTGGAGGACCTGGACGAGTTGATCGCGGGCTGTCACCAACGGGGGATGCGGATCATCCTGGACCTGGTGGTCAACCACACCTCCGATCAGCACGAGTGGTTCCACGCCGCGGTACGGGACCCGGATGGACCCTACGGCGAGTACTACCATCTGCGTCCGGGCCTCGCGGGTGAGGACGGGTCCGGGCCGCCGCCGAACAACTGGAGGGCGTTCTTCGGGGGCCAGGCCTGGCGGTGGATCCCCGAGGCCGAGCGCTGGGCGTTGCACCTGTTCGCGCCCGGGCAGATGGACCTGAACTGGGACAATCCCGCGGTGCGCCGCGAGGTCGCCGACATCGTGCGCTGGTGGCGCGAACGGGGCATCGACGGCTTCCGCCTCGACGTCATCAACTTGATCTCCAAACGGCCCGGCCTGCCCGACGGCGACGACGGAATCGGGGACCTGATCGGGTTCCCCGGGATCGAGAACTACTTCTACGGCCCCAACCTGCACACCTACCTGCGTGAACTGCGCGCCGACGGGTTCACCCGCTCCCCCGACGAACCCGCACCTGCCTCGACCGCCCGGGCCCGCGACCGCGACGGCCTGATCGGCGACCGGCTGCCCCCTGATCCGGTGGGAGTGATGGTCGGGGAGACCCCGGGAGTGGGGGTGGAGATGGGACGCCTGCTCAGTGCGGCCGGACGCGGTGAACTGGACCTGGTGTTCAACTTCGACGTGCTGGAGAACCCCGGCCGCATCCGCTGGGACGACTACCGCTACGACCTGCGATACCTGAAGACCTACTATCAGGACTACCTGGCCCGGCTCGGTCCCGATGACCACCTGGCCCTGTTCATCGAGAACCACGACAACCCGCGGATGGTCTCCAAGGCACTCGGGGACAAGGACCACATCCCCCATCAGCGCACCGCGGTGGCCAAGGTGCTGGCCACGATCCAGTTGACGCTGCCCGGCACCCCGTTCATCTTCCAGGGCCAGGAGATCGGGGCGATCAACCAGGACTTCACCTCGGTGATCGACCTGCGGGACGTGGAGTCACGCGACCGCTTCGCGCAGTTGCGGGAGGAGGGGCGCACCGAGGCCCAGGCCCTGGCCGAGGTGCTGCCCGGGGCGCGGGACCACTCCCGGGTGCCGATGCGCTGGCAACCGGGAGAGACCACCGGGTTCAGCGCCGGCGATCCGTGGCAACCCGGGGTGGAGGACTCCAGCGGATTCACCGTGCTGGAGCAGGACGGCGAACCCGGCTCGGTGCTGAACTTCTACCGGAACCTGATCCGACTGCGCCGGGCTCATCCGGCCCTGGCCGAGGGCGACGTGCACTTCTGCGCTCCCCGGTCCCGCCACTACTTCGGGTGGCTGCGCACCGGCCCCGACGGTGAGGTGTGGTTGGTGGAGGTGAACCTGACCGGGCGGCCCATCCGGCGCCCCCGCCAGGTGCTCGGCGACCGGCTCGATGCCCTGCTGCGCCGGGCGGGTACGGGCGGTGCGGGTGGCGCAGGCGCGGGCGGCGCGGGCGGCGCGGATGAGTTGGCGGTGGTGCTCGGCACCACCGCCACCCGGGGGAAGATGATGGCCCCCTACCAGGTGGTCATCGCCGGGGTGGGCGCCACCCCCGGCGTGCCCCACTGAGCGCTCAGGTCCGGCGTTCGCGTCGAAGTATCCGGCGCCACCAGGGGGCACGGCGCGGCTGTGGCACCTCGGCTGGTTCGTCCCCGGGTGCACCGCCCTGCCCACCCGAGGCTGCGTCGTCGTCGGGCGTTGCCGGGGCCGTCCGGCTACGGGCGGTGCGCCACCCGGTGACGACGACCTCCTCGACGTCGGCGCGCCCGACCGGCAGCACCGGCCCGCTGGGAGCGCGGATCCACTCCGCGACCCGCCGATTGAGTTCGTGAACCGCCGCGCGGACCGACTCCTCATCCGGGAGGTCCCGCACCACCTCGGGCAACTCCGCGATCTCCTTGCGCAACTGCAGAGCGGGGGGCAGGAGGACGTGGGCCGGGACCTCTTCCTCGCGGATCTTCTGGTGCACCCACCAGTCCTCATGCACCGGTTCGTCCAGGCCGGGTAGGGGCTTGCCGGCACCGGGCAGGTTGTCGAACTCGCCCCGCTCCCGGGCCTCGTGGATGAGCCGGTCCACCCAGGTGTGGATCGGCACGCCGCCTGGAATGCGCTGGGTCATCGCCTGCCAGTGTGCCCGCCGGCGGGCGCGTCGGTCCAGCATGTCTCGCTGCTGTTCCGCCTGCCGGTGCCGTGGTACGGCCAGCTCCTAGGCCACCGGTGCATCCGTCGCCGTACCACTGGGCCTGACGACGGCGTAGAGCACCATGTCCCGGCGCCGGCCCGCGATCTCCTGGTGGCTGTGGAGCAGACCCTCGCGCAGGTAGCCGGCGGCCTCGGCGGTGCGGATCGAGGCGTGATTGTCGGGTTCGATGTACAACGCGATCCGGAACAGCCCGGGCACGGTCCAGGCGAAGTGCGTCAGCGCGGTGAGCGCGTCAACGGCCAGGCCCTGTCCGCGGGCGAAGGGGGCGAGGGCGTACCCGGCGCTGGCGCGCCCTGCTCCGAACTCCCTCAGCCACAGGCCGCAGTGACCAACTGCGCGACCGGTTGCGGCGACGGCGATCGTGAAGGAGAAGCCGCTCCCCTCCGCGTGGCGGCGTTGCTGGCGACGTACCCAGGCACGCGCCTGGGACGGGGTGGCCCGGGCGGGCAGGGAGCCGGTGGCGGGAACATAGGGATCGGTCGAAAGGTCCCTGGCCATCGTCACGTCCTGCTCGGTCACTGCGCGCAGCAGCACTCGCCCGTGCCTGGGCGGGGTGTCCGGCCACGGGGGCAGTGGCGGGGAGTTGGTGCTCACCGTCCGGAGGTTACCGGCATAGGTCAGCAGCCCCGGGGCCGCGTTCAGGTGGCCGACTCGGCCAAAGTGCATGACGCTTCTGCCATGAGCACCAAGAAGGCAGCGCGCACCGGGGACCGCAACCCCGAAGGTCCCACGGACCTGAAGGCGCCTACGTGGAAGTACACCCTGAAGCGGGCCGCCGCGGAATTCACCCGCGACCAGCTCGTCGACCGGGCCGCCGCCCTGACCTACTTCGCGGTGCTGTCGATGTTCCCGGCGCTGGTGGTGCTGGTCTCCCTGCTCGGCGTGCTCGGCCAGGGGGAGGCCACCACGAACGCGATCTTGAACATGCTGACCGAGTACCTGCCCGAGGACACCGCCGACCAACTGCGCGGACCGATCAGTTCGATCACGGAGAGCCAGGGCGCCGGGCTGGGTCTGGTCATCGGTATCCTCACCGCGCTGTGGACCGCGTCGAACTACGTCAACGCCTTCAGCCGGGCGATGAACGCGGTCTATGAGGTCGCCGAGGGGCGTCCGATCTGGAAGTTGCGCCCGCTGATGTACCTGCTGACCGCGGTGCTGATCATCCTGGTCGCGATCGCGGCGCTGATCCTGGTGGTCAGCGGCCCGGTTGCCCGCTGGGTCGGGGATCTGGTGGGCCTGGGTGAGACGGCGGTGCTGGTGTGGGACATCGCGAAGTGGCCGGTGCTGGTCCTGATCGTGATGCTGGTGCTCGCGCTGCTGTACTACATGACCCCGAACGTGAAGATGAAGAGACTGCGCTGGGTCAGCCCCGGAGCGCTCCTGGCGATCGTGACGGCCGCCCTGGCTACCGCGGGCCTCGGCTTCTATGTGGCCAACTTCGGCTCCTACAACGCCACCTACGGCGCGCTGGCCGGAGTCATCATCTTCCTGCTGTGGCTGTGGATCATGAATCTGGCCATCCTCTTCGGCGCTGAGTTCGACGCCGAACTCGAACGCGGCCGTGAACTGCAGAGTGACATGCCGGCCGAGGAACACATCCAACTGCCGCCCCGCGACGACACCCAGATCGTGAAGAAGAAGGACAAGCGTGCGGACCTGGTCGAGGAGGCGGCCACGATCCGCCGTAGCGCGGGCGCAAAGGGCGAGGGCCGTGGCGAGGGTCGCGCCCGCGGCCGGGGTGGCCGCAGCCGCCGGGGCGGCAGCACCCGCTGAGGCCGGACCCGCCGCACACGGTAGGACGACGCAATAGCCCGCCCGACGGCGTCGCCGCCTGTCCGACGACGCACCTGCCCGGCCCCACGGGTTCACGTCAGCAGATGGTCACCCCTGCCACCCCACACACAGACGAAGGTCCCCGGCGTACGTGCCGGGGACCTTCGTCCGTGGGAGTGGCCGACTGGGTTCAGTTGCTCCCGCGCACGTTCTGGGCCGAGTCCTCGGCCCGTGACCGAACGTCCTGAGCGGCGTCCGTGCCTTCCTCGCGCACATGCTGCGCGCCTTCGGTGGCGGTGTCCCTGACCTCCTGCACCGCCTGCTCGGCGGGCTCGCGGAGGTGCTCGGCACTCTCGCTTGCCATCGACTTGACCTCCTCGGTCGCGTGGCTGACCGCGTCACTGGACTTGGCCTGATCCACGAGTTGACGTTCCTTGCGGGAGGAGGGGATCAGCCCGGCGACCAGCAATCCTGCGCCGAAGGCGACCAGGCCGGCAGCCAAGGGGTTGCCCTCAGCCCTCTCCTTCACCCGGTGCGGGGCTTCGCGTGCCATGTCACCGGCTCGGGAGGTCTGGGCACCGATCGAGTCCGAGGCGTCCTCGGCGGCCCCGAAGACCTTGTCCTTGGCCCCGGCGACCGCGTCACGGACCTTCTCCCCCTGACGGTGGGCGATGTTCCGGGGGCTGGTCTTGTCGGTGAGCGCGTCGACGTCCCGGCTGAGGTCAGCCCGGGTGCGTTCGACGTCTCGACGGATCTCATCTGGGTCTCTGGTGCTCATCGGTGTTCCTGTCCTTTCACGGCGTCCGGGATCTTCTTGACGGTCCGGGTGGTCTGGGGAATGCCCGCGATCTCCTTGATCTCCTTGCGGCCGGTGACGGCCAAGATTGCGGCGATGATCGCCCAGAGGACGGCGACGATCAGGCCGGACCAGCCCAGTGCGGGCCAGTCCGCTCCGTCCGCGCTGAGCAGCACGCCGAGCGCCCACCACAGGGCGAGCGAAGCGAAAAGCAGCACGAAGTGCCCGGCCACGCCCGCGCCACCGAACAGTCCGGCTCCCTTCCCGGCCTTGCTGACGCTCTCGGTGATCTCGGCCTTGGCCAACTCCACCTCCTGGCGCACCAGGGTGGAGAAGTCAGCGGTGAGGTTGCCCAGCAACTCTCCGACAGATGCGTCCTCGGGGCGGGAGGTCGAGGAGGCCTCGGGGGACCGGCTGCGGCGGGGTGGGGTGCGGCGTTGCCTGCCCCTCCTGCCTGCGACCTGGGCCCGACCGCAGGGTCGGGTCTGTGCTCTGGGGTGGTGGTCATCAGGTGGCCCTTCCCTCGTCATACGGCCCGCTGTGCTGGCCGCCGGAGGGGCGCGGCGGCGCGGGCGGAATGGTGGGGGGCGGGACCCTGTCTGCGGTGCGCGGTCGGGGCGGCACCGGGGGTGGGGTCGCTGCCGGTACTGGAGGCGGGGCCGCTGCCGGCACCGGCACTGCCGCGCCGGACGTGCCCCCTCCCGTCACTGCGGCCGGTGCGGACGCCGGTGAAGCGCCACTGCCCGCCGCGTGATCACCGCCGTCGTCCTGCCCGGCATCCTTGAGACCGCGCGCGATCCTTCCGGCCGCCAGGCCCAACCCTGCGGCGACGAGCACGAACATGCCCGGACGACGACGGGCGTAACGCTTGACCTCCTCCAGTACCGCCGAAGGGTCGCGACCCTCCAACCAGCGCCCGGCGTCGCCGGCGGTTTCCGAGGCCCACCGCACGAGGGTCGCGGCGGTTCCGTCCTGCTCGGCTCCATCGGCCATCTGGCGCGCTTGGGAGGAGAACCCTTGAAGTCCGTTCGTGAACCGTTCCAACTGGGTCCCGGCCTGTTCGTTCAGTTCGGTCGACGTCTGCCGCAGCAGATCCATCGCCTGGCGCTTGGCCTCCCCGACGGTTTGTCTGGCCTCGTCCGCGGCGGTCTCGGCCACGTGCGCGGCCTGTGCTTGAGCGTTCTGAGCGGTCTTGGTTGCTTCCTGCTTGGCTGTATCCGCCCTGCTGTCAGCGGATGCGCCGCCGGAGTCGTGCGACCCGGTAGCCGCGATCGGCTCGGACGTCTGGGGCATGGGATCACCGACTGGATCGGTGACGCCCCCGCCTGAGACTGTGGGGCCCTGGGGTGGGCGGTTGATGTCCTCAGTCATCGATTCGGTCCTTCCGGTTCTGATCCGTCTCGACGCGGGATGGCTCGAGGGAGGAGATCAGTGTGCGCGGGCCCGGGCGATAGCGCGCGCTCAACCCAGAAAAAGGGCTTCTCGACGCGGGATGCGAGGTGCTCAACACCCTGATCCGCTACTTTGCTGGCCATGGACCATCAGGAGTACTCGGACCTCACGCAGCAAGCCAACGCGGCCTTCGAGGAGGGCCGGGCGCAGGAGGCGGTCCAGATATTCCATCGTCTGATCAGCAGCGCCACCTTGCCGCAGGTCGATCGGTCGGTGATGGCGGTCAACCTCGCCACCGTGCTGCAGAAGTCGGGCGCCGATGCCCGGCAGGTCGAAGCGGCCTACGACCAGGGCATCGCGTTGGAGCAGCGGGTCTATCGCAGTTTCGTCCGTGAGCACAAGGCTTCCTGGCTGGACGAGAGCGGGCGTCCGGGGGAGGCGGCGATGATCTACCGGCAACTCCTGGCCGAGCACTGGCCCAGCAGCAGCGAGCGCCTGCGCTTCCAGCACAACCTGACCCTCGTGACCGGTCCCTGACGCGATCGCTGAAACGGCGCCGGGGGCCCGGGGTGGTCAGTTCCTCGGTCCGTCGTCACGAGGTCGCGGGCCCCGCGACGTGCCAGAGCTGGACGGGGTTTCCCTCGGGGTCGTGCAGCGAGGCGAACCGTCCGTTCGGATAGGGCTCGGGGTCGAGGGAAACGTCGATCCCGGCGCCACGGAGTCGTTCGATCATGCCGTCGAGGTCGTCCACCCGTAGGTTCAGCCCCCACCCGGACGGGCCGAGGTGGTCGTTCGGCCCGTCACCACCGAACGGGGCGAACACGGTCGGTCCGGCTGCCTGGTTCCACGCCGGCGCGTCGTAGGAGGCCGGTGGCCGAAGCACGTCGAGGTGCTCGGCGTACCAGGCGCTGAGCCGGTCCGGGTCCCGTGCCCGGAAGAAGAATCCTCCGATTCCGATCACGCGTGCCATGTCTGCTCCCTTCGTCCGGGCAGAGTATCGCCCCGGGATGGTTGCCTCCCCGGGACGAGGTTGGGGCTGTCGCGACCTTCAGCGGCGCTCCGGGGAGTCGGCGAGCAGTTCGGTGATCTGCGCAGCGACGGGCGCCGGGAGCGGCCCCAACTCGAGGGTGGTGGCGTTCTCCTGGGCCTGCTCGGGAGTGCGGATGCCGGGCAGCGGGATGATCGCCTCGTCCAGGGCCCACAGGTAGCCCAGCGCACCCTGGACCAGACTGCGCCCCCCGGCGGTGAGGAGTTCGCGGACGCGGTCCAGTCGTTCCAACCAGGCGTGCATCTCACCCTCGTCGAAGTACGTCCACCAAGGGGTGTCGAGCCGGACGTCGCCCGGCCCGGGACGGCGGTCGGGCGCGTAGCGGCCACTGAGCAGACCCATCGCGAGCGGTGATCGGGCAAGGACGGCGAGCCCGTGGAGGCGGGCGACGTCGAGGACTGCGGAGGACCACCCGAACACGTTGACCTGCGTCTGCACGGCCACGCAAGACCGCGATGAGGCGAAAGTCTCGACGATCTCCGGTGCGTCCTGGCTGGTGCCGAACCACCGGATCTCCCGGCATCGACCAGTTCCTCACAGGTGGCGACGACGTCTTCGGCCTCGGCGAGGCTCCGGGCGCCGCCATGGAGTTGATAGAGGCCGATGGCCTCGATGCCCAGCCGCCGCAGGCTCGCCTCGCACTGGGTGCGGATGCTGGCCGCGGAGACGTCGTGTCCGCGGTCGGTGCGGGTGGCCTCGTCGAAGAGGTGGCCGAACTTCGTGGCGACGACGACGTGATCCCGGGCGTCCGGGTTCAGTTCCGCCAGGGCCCGGCCCAGGACGCGTTCGCTGTGCCCGGTCCCGTAGATCGCCGCGGTGTCGATCAGGGTGATTCCGTGGTCGAAGGCGGTGCGTAGGGCGCGCAGGCTCACCTCGTCGTCGGCCGGTCCCCATCCCGCATCGCGGCCGTCGACGGTGAATGGGCCACCCATGGCCCAGGTCCCGGCGCCGAGCGCGGAGACCTCGGGACCTTCGCGGCCGAGTCTGCGTGGGGGTGTGCGGGTGATGTTCGTGGTCATGGGATCACTCCTTCCGGGCTTCGTGTCATCACTGTGCTGCCTGGAGTGCACTCCAGGTCAAGACTCGCACGAACCCAGGCAATCGTTAACGACAGACCCGAGCACCGACGGGCCGCTCCCGGTAGGGCATCGAGCCTGAGCGCTGGCTGCGATGACGACGCCATCACACAGTCGCAGGCACGCCGTCAGGTCGCCGCGATGACCGGCGCCGTCGCCAGTGCCATCTCCACGCGCATCACGCCGTCATCCGCACTATCCGCCTCACTGGCCGGATGCGGCGCCGTCCCGCTGCGCCAACGCGTCGAACCACGCCACCGCATGGCGACCCATGGTGATCCCGTAGTCCAGCGTGGCGCGCTGGTAGGCGAACACGTCGCTGAGCTCCGCAGGCACCTCCATGGTGTCCAGGCGCTCCTCCAATTCGGTGAACTCGGCGAGATCTGCGGCGGCTCGCTCCTGCATTCTGCGCAACACGGGCGAGCGGTCCCCCGGTTCCAACAGACCCAGAAAGAACAGCCGGGGCAGCGCCGCCAGTTCCAACTGAGGCCCGGTGATCTCCCCGGTCATCCACTCGTGGAACTCCTGCCGGCCCGCCTTGGTGGTGCGGTAGGTCTTCTTACCCCGACCGCCGGGTTCCACGCTGGCGACCTCGATCAGGCCCTTGCTCAGGAGGCTGTCCAGAGCCCTTTTGATGCTGCCGGAACTCGCGCTGTAGACGAGGGAGACGCCCACCTCGACGTTCTTGATCAACTCGTACAGGCTCTGCGGGCGCAGGAGTAGGAGCCCGAGGATCACGTGTGCCACCGGACAAGTCTATTCTGTTGACCCTCATAGACATGTCTAGTAGACAGGTTCCAATGAAAGGACCTCGATGCGAACGCCACGGCGCACCTTCCTCGCACCCGACAACCGCGTCAGCGCTGACGTCGATGCCGGCCTGAAGGACCTGGTGCGCACCCTCAGCGCCAGGTCCCGGCTGCACCACGTCAACCTGGCCATCGCCGGCGATGATGGGCGGTCCTGGTCAGGTGCTGCCGGACCGACCGACGACGAACTGCAGATCCGCCCCTCCACACCGTTCTTCATCGCCTCGATCACCAAGCGGTTCATCATCACGCTGCTGCTGCAGGCCTACGAACGCGACGAAATCGACCTGGACGCACCCATCACCGCCTACCTGCCCGATTCGGTCACCACCGGGCTGCACGTGCGCGGCGGAGGGGACCGCTCGGGCGAGATCACCGTGCGCCACCTCGCCAGCCACACCTCCGGCCTGCCGGACTTCTTCGAACGACGACGCGGGGCACCGAGCCTATTCAAGCAACTGCGCGCGGGCCAGGACACCTCCTGGGACTTCGACGACGTCCTCGACATCACCCGCAACCAGCAACGCCCGCACTTCGATCCGCAGGACCTGGGTGCGCCCCGACAGCGGGCCCGGTACTCCGACACCGGGTTCCAGTTACTGATCCGCATCCTGGAGTCGGTGACCGCCCCGCTCCTTCCCCGATCTGCTCACCGAGCGCATCACCGTCCCGCTCGGCCTGGACCGGACCTGGCATCCCGCCGGTCGGCCCGCGGCACCGGACCTGCCGGCCACGGCGCCGCTGCATGCCCGGCGCCGCCGGGTGACCGTCGACCGCGTCATAGCCTCCAGCAACGACCTGATCAGCACCACCGGCGACCTGCTCGCCTTCGAACGCGCGCTGGTGGCTGGTCATCCGTTCCGGGACCCCGGCACCCCGAACCTGCTCACCGAACGCGCCAACCGACTGCGCAACGCACCGGGCCTTCGCTACGGGCTGGGCACGATGATCTTCACGGTGAACCGGCTCATGTCGCCCTCGCACGCCCCGGTCACCCTTGTGGGACACTCCGGTTCAACCGGCACCTGGCTGTTCACCTGCCCCGAACTCGGGGTGCACCTGGCCGGCACGGTGGACCAGACGCAGGCGAACGCACTCCCCTTCCACATCATGGCCCGGTGCCTACGGATCTGGGCGCGGGCCTGAGTGGTGCCAGCCGGCAGCCTCGAGGCACGCGGCGCTACGGCGACGGGGCCGGCCCAGCTGCCTCTCGGAGAGCGAGCCGGGTCTGTGTCTGGGCAGCTCCGGCGTCCTTCTTCAGCAGTCTGAGCAGACGGTCGAGCGCTGCGGTGTCTCTGGCGCGCACGCGCAGCAGGTAGTCGTAGGGGCCGGTGACGTGCACCGCGTCGATGATCTGGTGAACTCCGACCGCCCAAGCGAGAAACTCTTCTGAATCACGGTCCGGATGCAGGCGCACATCGATGAACGCCTCCAGCCCAGTGGTGCTCTCGGGGACGTCGGAGCCCAGCACCGCTCGATAGCCCACGATGACACCGCTGTTCTCCAGGCGTCGGACCCTGACCGCGACAGCATTGGTGCTCAAGCCGACCTGTCGCCCGATCGCACTGAACGAAGCGCGGCCATCCACGTGGAGAATGCTGATGATCTGCTCGTTGATACGGTCCACATGCGAATTATCTCACGTGATGACACATTCGTGCAGTTACCTCGTCTGGTAGCCCTGACACTCGTCGGCATGGAGTTCATCGCCGTGTTCGGGGCCGGCCTGGTCGCCGGGCTGGCTCTGGCGGTCCCTCTCGGAGCCATCGGAGTCCTACTGATCCACGAGGGAACTCTCCGGGGGTGGGCCGGCGGTGCACCCGCAGCTCTCGCGGTCGCAACCGTGGACCTGCTCTACTGCACTACCGCTGTGGCGGCAGGTGCCGCTTTCGCGCCGGTGATCGCGACCTGGGCTCCGTGGCCGGGAATCACCGGTGGCACAGCCCTGGTCGCGCTCGCCGTCTGGAACCTGGTCCGGACGAGACGCTCGATCGTCGAGGCCAGGCCTAGCGATGACGCCCCCCACACACGGTCCAGCCACCGCTACCTGCTGTTCTTCGGCCTGACGGCGATCAACCCAGCGACCCTGGTCTACTTCGCGGCGATCGTGACCGGCCTATCGACACTCTCGACCTCCACTGTCGCTGCCGCACTGTTCGTCGCGGGGGTCGCGCTGGCATCACTGAGCTGGCAGCTTCTGTTGGTGCTCGCTGGAGCCATCCTGCGCTGGCGGACCGGTGCACGGTTTCGACACCTGACAACGCTGACCGGAAACGGCGTTGTGGGCATACTTGGCGTACTGATGATCACGGGCGTGGTCTTCTGAGCCGGCCGGGTTCCCGGTGTTTGCATCCGGGCCAGCAGCATGGTCGGCGTTCACCGTTCTGCAACTTATCCAAGGCGACGCGGATGCGGCGCTGACGCGTGGTCTCTTGCTTGGCGTCTTCGACCCAGCAGATGAACTCGTTGCGGGCCAGGGGCGTGATCGACTGCCAGGCCGCCAGAGCGGAGGTGTTGCCGATGACTGCCTCGCGCAGGTCGGTGGGTAGTGGGTGCACCACTCCACCGGGCACATCCTGGCTGTTCCTGGGGACGAGTGTCGGGCTCGTCGTCGGGTTCATCGGACTGTCGCTTCTCGTACGCACGTCATGGCGGGGTTCTCAGTTCTTGGGAAGGTCGGCGAAGGTGTTCTGCACATCGCGATACCAATCGAGCGACTTCTTCGGATGGCGCCAGCGGCCTTTCATGGCGTCACGAGCCGGCTGGTGGGAGGCATCGCCGGCCTTCACCGCGTCCCTGAGGTGACGATCGTGGGCTTTGATCACGTGGTCGGCAGTTTCGCCAGTGTGTTCGAGGCCGCAGGGCCCTCCCAGCTGGCGGCAGGTCATAGTCTTCATGGTCGTTTCCCTCTGGTGGTAGCGGTGATGGTGAGTCCTACATCTTGGTGACGAGCAGGAACCGGCGAGTGTGACCGCCGAGATCAGGAGCGTCGTTCTGGACCCTCGCGGCGCGACACCCGGGCCAGCACGTCGGGCTCCGCGCGGAAGGTGATCGTGCTGACCACCCCGTTGCGCAGCGTGAAATCGAAGACGACCTTCGCCTCTCCTCGGTGGAACCAGGCCGCAGCAGGCCGGTCATCGATGTAGACCGGCAGCGCAGCGTGCGCGCTGCCGTTGAAGAACGTCGCCACCTCGTGACGGCCCTCGATCCGCTCCGGCGTGCCAACGAGGACCGCGGCGGCATCGGCACTGACCACAGCCTCAGGGGCAAGGAGCCGTATCAGCCGCTCGAACTCCCCGTTACGCGCTGCTGCCATGAACGCGTCAACGACCTCCCAGTTGGACGCCTGGTCCTCGGACGAGGGTTGGCGCACCTTCGCGCGGGCCCGTGAGGCCAGTTTGCGGGCCGCCACCGGTGTGGTCTCGAGCATGGCGGCAACTGTGGAGAACTCGAAACCGAAACTGTCGTGCAGCACGAACGCCACGCGCTCCTGCGGCGAGAGCCGATCCAGTACCACCTGCAGGGCGACGCCGACCGTGTCAGCCAGGGAGACTTCCTCCGCGACATCGGGCGCGAGGCTGGTTGGTTCTATCTCCTCCGCCGGCACCGGCGTCCTGGAGCGAAGCCGGTCCAGGCACAGGCGGGTGGTCACCGTCGTCAACCACGCCGGGAGGCAGTCGATGTCTGTGTCGGAACGTTCCAGCCGCAGCCATGCCTGCTGCACCACATCCTCGGCCTCGGCGTGATCGTTCAGCACACCGGTTGCCAGGCGAACTAATCGAGGCCGCTCCCGCTCAAAGACCTCCGTCTGATTCACACCGATCGCCCTTCCTTCCGTAGCCGTTACCGGAATGACGCACCGGCCGTGACGAATGTGACCCAACACCGACTACGACTCACCAGGCGCGGCGCGTCGGATCCGGTCGGACCGCCGACGAACACAGCCCTGACCACGAACCCGAGCCTAATGTCCGCGCACGGAGCGCCGGCGGATTGATTTCTTACAAGTCCGACGGCTCACGACTCGTTAGGTTGTGGGTACCAGAGCAAAGGAGAGTCCCATGCGCAAGGTGGTGATGTACGCATCGGTGTCGGTCGACGGCTTCATCGCGGACGAGAACGACCGGCCCGGACCTCTGTTCGACTGGTTGACCAGCGGCGACGTGCCGTTGGACGACAGCGGATTCTTGACGGTGTCGCAGGCATCCTACGATCACACTCGGGCCTACTGGGACCAGATCGGGGTGACAATCGTAGGTCGCCACGTCTTCGACATGACGGACGGCTGGGACGGAACGCCGCCGAGCGGGATCGACCACGTCGTCGTCGTGACCCACCGGGGCAGGCCCGAGGGTTGGCATCCCGGGGCGCCGTTCTACTTTGTCGACGGCATCGAGGCCGCGGTGGCGAAGGCACAGGAACTTGCACGTGGCCGCGTGGTCGAGGTCGGCGCCGGGGACGTTGGGGGCCAGGTCCTTGCCGCGGGTCTGGTCGACGAGGTGCGCATGGACGTCGTACCCGTGGTGTTCGGGTCCGGCAAACGCTACTTCGGGTCGGTCGACGCGCAGCATCTGTTGGAGGATCCCGACGTGGCCATTCAAGGCGAACGAGTGCTCCACCTAAGCTATCGAGTCCGCCGTTCACCGGACTGAGTAGGTGCGCGAACTCTCCTAGAGGCCGACACCCATAGGCGGGCGTCGGGGTATCGGCAAAGCCCAACTGGCCGACAACCTCACCCTCTGGTGGAGCTAGGGGGATTCGAACCCCCGACCTTCTCATTGCGAACGAGACGCGCTACCAACTGCGCCATAGCCCCAGGCAGCACCAAGATTATCACCCGGTGCCCGGTGATTCCCACCCCTGGTGGCGCGGACCACATCACTCCGGGCGCACCCGCCGCGGCCCACTCAGCGACGGCGCCCGGACGACGCCATGGACTACCGCCAGGTGCGGACTACTGCCCGACGGCGCGGCGACGCTCCAGCACCGACTGCAGATCCATCGTGGGCCGCTTGGCCTCATCGGTGCCGGTGGCCGCAACCGGAGCCGACGACGACGTAACCCCGGCCGCGGTGGCAGCCTCGCCCTGGGTATCGAGACGGGCGGACTCCTGCTCGGCGAGGACCTGTTCGGGTGTGGCCGGCGGCGCCTGGGCGTCGGTGCGCGCACGCACTGTCTGCTCCACCTCGGCCAGCGTCAACTCCCGCTCCACCTCCGCATCGGCCGGCGCGGGAGCGGACTCCCACTGCGGGGACTCATAGGCGGCCACCTCCCGGCGCGGCGCGGGTGCCTTGAGGGTGTAGGTCGGCCGTGGCACCGGGACCGGCGTCCAGCCTTCGGCTGTGTCGATGGCGACCGGATTGTCGATCGTGGCCGGATCCACCGAGATCCGCAGGCTTCCGGTGCGTTCGCTGACCGGGGTGCGCTTGGGCGGGGCGACCGGTGCGTCCTCGCCGGTGCCGCCGTCGGCCACCGCGGCCTTCGTGGCTTCGCCTCCCTCCTGCGTCTCGGCTGGAGCGGGGGCGGCCTCACCCTGGGAACTACGACGGGCGTGCCGCACCGCGAGCGGACCGGTCGCCGTCGTCGGTTTATCCTGCTCGACTCGCTCGGCGCGCGGCGGCGGCGGACGACCCGGTGGCGCTGCGCCGTCGCGGGTTGCGGTCGGTGCGGGCCGGGCGGTCGGAGCGTTCGGCCTCGCGGCTCTCCGCCAGAGCGGCCCGGACCGCCGCGCGACGCCCGGCTACCCCGGCGGCCACCAGCAGCACCGAGGCCACGATCGGCGCGGCGATCGGCAGCGTGATGGTGGCGAACAGGGTCCACAGCGCGGCGGTGAGGAACACCAGACCGAGCAGCAGGACCCGACGACGGCGTGCGGCCGCAGCACGTCGGCTCGCCGCTGCAGCGCGGGCGGCGCGCATCGCCGCGACCCGGCGTGCTTCGGCGGCGCTACGCGAGGCGGGTGGGGCGGGCTGGCGGTCCATCGGGGCCTCCGGTTCACGGGCGCTGGGCGTGTGCAGGTACACCCGAGCGGTGCTGGAGTATTGGGGTGGGGTTCCACCGGCGCGGGCCAGCACCCGCAGGTTGGTGGAGAAACGGTCATCGACCCGCGCATCGCTCACCACTTGCCGGGAGCGGATCAGCGCGGGAAGCAGGTAGCCCAGAGACATCAGCACGATGGCCAACAGGACGAACCCTGCGACGCTCTCGACCTGTCCCGTGCTCACCCTCCTGACGGTAGAACCGCCGGGCGGGCGAATCGATCAGCCGGTGCGGCGTGTCGGTGCCGACATGGCCAAGACCGGTGTGGCAATGCCCGCAGGGCCGGGTCCGACCGGCTCCCGCCGTCATTCCGGGGCCGAGAGCCGATCCAGCATCGAGCCGGTGACTTCCTCGGCGGTGACGGCGAAACTGCGGTGATCGCGCCAGAGCCCCTGGATGTGCAAGTAGCGCCGGCGCAGCCCCTCCTCGCGCATACCCAACTTCTGCGGCACCCGGAGGCTGGCGGCGTTCTCCGGGCGCACGTTGATCTCCACCCGGTGCAGCCCCAACGCGCCGAAGGAGTGGTCGATCGCCAACGCGACCGCCCTGGTCATCAGCCCCTGCCCGGCCACGTGCTCGGAGATCCAGTAGCCGATGTGTGCCGAGTGCAGGGAACCCCGGGCCACCCCGGCGATGGTCAGTTGGCCCACCACCTGTCCGCGCCACTCCAGCACGTAGGCGTACCCGATGTCCTGGCGGGCCTGGACGCGCTGCTGGCGCACGTACTCCGCGAACGTCATCGAGGGCGCTGGCGGGCCCGGGTTGGTGGCCTCCCACGGCGTGAGCCAGTCGAGGTTGGACTCTCGCAGGCGCTGCCAGGCCGCCCGGTCGCTCCGGTTCATCCGGCGCAGCATCAGGTCGCCGGCGCGCAGGCCGTGGCGCAGGTCCGCATCCCGCAGGGAGCCGCGACCCACCCGGGGTGGTCGGGGCATCGCTCCCCCACCCGGCCCCTGGCGCGGTGCGCCGTGCCCCGCCCGACCCGGAGGCATGGTCAGCTCTCCAGCACCATCGCGGCGAGTCGGTCGCCGGTGGCCACGTGGCCCACGTCCTGGGGCACCACCACCAGCGCGTTGGCCCTGGACATCGACGTCAGGAGCAGCGGGTCCCCGGTCGGAGCGGCGCGGTAGCCCTCATCGGGGGTCCCGGTCAGGTGCACCGGGACGAACTCGCGCCGTTCCAGCGGGGAGGACCACCCCCGGGTGACCGCGGCAGTCACGGTCGGCCGGTACAGATCGGCGTGCCCGGCCATGGACAGCAACGCCGGGCGCACGAACACCTCGTACCCGATCTGCGCCGCCACCGGGTTCCCCGGTAGGCACACGATCGGGGTGCCCTCGCCCACCTCCCCCACTCCGAACTGACGGCCCGGCGCGATCGCGACGTTGTCGAACCGGACCGTGCCCAGCGGCGACAGGACCTCTTTGACCGTGTCGTTGGCCCCGGCCGAGAGGCCGCCAGTGGTGATGATCAGATCCGCCCGCACCAACTGGTCCTCGAGCACCTCGCGCAGGCTGGAGCGCTCATCGGGCACCGCCGCCACCCGGAAGGTGGACCCACCGGCGTCCTGCACGGCCGTGGCCAGGGCATGACCATGGCGTCATAGACCTCGCCGGCGCTGATCCGCCGGCCCGGTTCCACCAGCTCATCGCCCACCGACACCAACACCACCCGCGGTCGCGGATGCACGCTCACCCGCGAACGGCCCAGCGCAGCCAGCAGCGCGATCTGCCGGGCCCCCACGCGTTCCCCGGCAGCCAGCGCGACCTGGTCGGCCCGTAGGTCCGCACCCTGGGTGCGCACGTTCGTCCCGGGGCCTACTTCAGTGCGGACCTGGACGGTGGCCATGCCGCGGTCGGTCCGTTCCAAGGGGACGACGGCGTCTGCTCCGACCGGAATAGGCGCACCGGAGGCGATCCGCACCGAGGACAGCGCGACCAGGCGCTCGGTCTCCCGGGCGCCGGCGCGCACCTCATCGAGCACCCGCAGGCTCACCGCGCGGTCGGGGTTGGCTCCGGCCACGTCCACCGAGCGCACGGCGTAACCGTCCTGGGTGGCCACGTCACGGGTGGGTAGGTCCGCAGGGGCGAGGACGTCCTCGGCGAGCACGCAACCCACGGCGTCGTGCAGCACCACGGCCAGCGGGGGCAGCGGTTGCAGCAGGTCGAGGATGGCCCGCAGATGGGCGGAGACCGACTTCATCGGCGCTGCATCTCTTCGGTCCGGATCCAAGCACATGACATGGGTGCAGGTTATCGGTGCACAACCTCATCGGACTAATGAGAGAGTTGGCGTATGTGGTCAGTGTCGAGCACCCTCCCTCCCGGGACAGACCTGGAGGTCGAGGACGCCAAGATCCTGCTCCGTGAAGCCATCCGGGCACACCGCAGGGAACGGTCCGAGCGCGAGTGCGCGAAGGCCGCCCAGCAGATCGCCGAACACGCCGAAGCCCTCCTGGAGGGTGTCGGGTGTTCGGCGATCTACGCCTCGCGCCGGTTCGAGCCGGGGACCGAGGCGCTCATCGCACGCATGCACGAGCGCGATATCCGGATCCTGATGCCGATGCTGGGGGCCGGGCTGAGCCGTGATTGGGCGCAGTACCGGCCCGGGGAGCCGCTGGAGGTTCGTGCGCCCGGGCGCCCTCCGGAGCCGGCCGGGCCGGGCCTGGGTGAGGATGCGATCCGCGAGGCGGACCTGATCATCGTGCCCGCGCTCAGCGTGGACACCGGTGGTTTCCGGATCGGGCAGGGTGGTGGCTGGTATGACCGGGTGCTGCGCCACGCCACCCCGGGCGCACCGATCTACGCCCTGACGTATGACGATGAGATCAGTGACGAACCCCTGCCCCGGGCAGAGCACGACCATGTCGTGCACGGCGTCATCACCCCGAACGGCGTGCGCACCCTGGCCTGAGCCGCCCGCTCCCTCCCCAGCACGCGCACCCGCCCACCCGCGCACCCCCCGCGCCCCCGCGCACCCCCGCGCCCGCGCGCCCGCCGCGCACCCGCGCACCCCCGCGCCCGCGCGCCCGCCCGAACCGCCCGAACCGCCCGAACCGCCCAATTGGACAGTTGCAGCGACCCCACCACCCCCAGCCCCGCCACAACCGCACAATTGGACAGTTGCAGCGCTCCCACCACCCCCTGCCCCGCCACACGCGCGCAATTGGACGGTTACGGCGGTGGGCGGTGAGTCGCGAACGCGGGTGGCTCCGGGATCCGGGGCGGCCGGACGGGGCCGGCGGGGTCAGTGGGCCGGGATCAGCGTGAGGGTGTCGGCCTCGTGCTCGTCCACCGCGGCACGGGAGTAGTGCCAGGTGAAGGTCTCCCCCGCAGCCCAGGCGCCGAACTGGTCGTCATAGGCATCGGCTGCCGGGTGACCGGAGTTGCCGGTGAAGGACACCCAGGTGGAGGCGTCGAAGTCGGCCAGGTCTGCCACCGCGCGCATCGAGGGGACGGTGGTGACGGAGTAGTCGGGATAGCCGCCCTCCCATGCCGAGGCGTCCCATCCGGTGGCGTTGACGATCGACGATCCGCCGCCCACCTCTTGCGGGTCGGGGTTGACGAAGGAGCGGATCGGGCCAGGCGCCTGTTCACCGAGGACGGGGTGCAGCGGCGCGGCCTGGTGCAACCGGCCCCACTGCCAGGACTGCGGGTCCTTGCCCAGACTCACCGTCAGTTGTTCGCGCGCATCACGCAGGGCCAGGGAGAGGATCTCATCGCGCTGTTCCACCACCGTCAGGGTGGCCCGGTTGTCCCACCACTCGTTGTCCTCGTCCTCCAGCAGGTGGGTCACCACCTCCAGCCAGCGGCTGCCCCCGGTGGGCCGGTCCGTCACCGGCATCTGGTCCCAGAAGGTCTGGTTCAGCAGGTTCACCCATACCGAGGCGAAGTAGGCCGCTGCCGCCGAATCCGGGGCGTTGCGGTAGTCCCACTCCTCGAACAGTTCCACCGCCTCGGCCACGAAGGCGTCTTCCATCTGCACCTCCAGCAGCACCGGCACCAGCACTTCGGCGTAGGGGTTGTGATCGTCCAGGTGGATCGCGTTCATATCCGCCGCCGTTAACCGTGCACCGGCCTCGATCTGGGCGGTGATCAGATCCCGGATTCGTTGCGAGCGGTAGCCGTAGTCGAAGTCCACACCCAGGAAGGGGCCGGTAGCCGGGCCGGTCACCGGCTGGTTGGCGGCCACGATGAACCCTTCGTCGGGGTTGGTCTGTGCGGGCATGTCCTCCGGTTCGACGAAACCTTGCCAGTCGAAGCGGGAGTCCCAACCCGGTCGCGGCCAGGTGCCGTCGGAGGGCACCGGCGAGTCGGCCACATCGGCGCGGATCGGGATGCGCCCGGGCGCCTGGTAGCCGATGTCGCCGTCGGTGGTGGCGAACACGATGTTCTGGCTGGGCACCTCGAACAGCGCGGCCGCGGCGGCGATGTCCTCGGCATCGGTGGCGGTATTGATCGCGAAGATCGCCTCGGCGGTGCGGCCGGGTTCCAGCGCAGTCCAGGACAGCGCCACCCCGAACCCGGCCAGGCCCATCGGCGGAGCATCCTCCGGCAGGGGGGTATCGGCGGCTTCCCGGGTCTGATGGATCGCGTCGGAGATGATCGGACCGTGCGGGGTGCTGCGCACGTTGATCGCCACGTCCTCGCCACCGTTGACGGCGATCACCTCACGCCGCTCCACGAGGGGAAGCCGCTCGTCGTCGTGCAGGTAGGTGCCGTCGGGGTAGAGGCGCTCGAGGAAGAAGTCCGAGACGTCGGCGCCCAGGTTCGTCAGCCCCCAGGCCAGGTGGTCGTTGTGTCCGATCACCACACCGGGCAGACCGGCGAAGGAGAATCCCGATACCGAGAACGGGCACGCCTCGCTCACCTCCACGCAGTGCAGACCCACCTGGTACCAGATGCCCGGCGCAGAAACTCCCAGGTGCGGGTCGTTGGCCAGCAGGGGCATCCCCGAAGCGGTGTGCTCTCCACCGATCACCCAGGAGTTCGAGCCCACGCCGTCGCCCTCCCCCAGCGCGTGCGGCACCGCTGTCAGCGCCGATAGGGCGAACTCGACCGCCTCCTGGGCATCGAGTTGGGCCAACGCACCGGCGCGCCGTCCGCACCCGCATCAGCGTCCTCGACCTCGGCGTCCTCGCCGTCGTCGGCCGCTTGATCCGGATTGGTCTCTCGTGCCGCGGCATGGGCCTCGTACTCGGCGTCGGTGGGCAGTATCGGCAGGTTCCGGTCGGTCGGGTGGGGCGGGAACAGCGCCTCGACCATCTCCAGATCATCCGTCTGGCCGAACACCGCGGCGCGCTGGAGTTCGTCGGAGTAGTTGCCCAACAGGTCCCACGCCATCGCCTTCAACCAGGCCAGGGAGTCCACCGGGTGCCACGGTTCGATGTCCTCCACCTCGACGCTGAAGCCCAGCACGGTGTACTCCAGCGCCAGTTGGCTGGGTTGGCGACCCTGCAGGTAGGCGTTGACGCCCTCGGTGTAGGACTCCAGGTACTCCTTCACGGTGGGATCGAGCATCTCCCACTCCTCCTCGGCCACCGCACGCCAGCCCATGGTGCGGATCACCGTGTCCGGCGCCACCGCGGCCTCACCGACCAGTTCCGACAGCCGCCCGGCGGTCAGGTGCCGGCGGTAGTCCATCTCGAAGAAGCGGTCCTGGGCGTGCACGTAGCCCTGGGCGAGGAACAGGTCGTCGGTGTTGTGGGCGTAGATGCGCGGGATGCCGTTCTCATCGCGGATCACGTCCACCTGCTCGGCCAGCCCGTCAACACGGAACTCCCCGTTGAGGGAGGGCAGCGGGCGTCGCACCAGCGCCACGGTGGTGATCAACCCGGCCACCAGCACCACCACCAGGGCCGCAGCCAGCCCCAGGGAGACGCGACGCATGACCGAGAGAGGACTCACACTGGGCAGGGTAACGCGGCGCGATGGCCCGGCGCGCACTGACACTCCACTGCGGGCGGTGCCCGACACTCCCCCGCGGGCGGTGCGGCGCGACGCCGGTCACACCACTGCTGCACGTCGGGGTGGGCCACGTCACGGCAACTTCGCTCCGAAACGTTTACAATCCCTCTGGCGGCTGCTGTACCCGGGCCGCGCTTATCCCAGCGGAGGGCACGTGCCGAACTATTCCTATGCCTGCACCGAGTGCGGGCACGCCTTCGACATCTACCAGGCGTTCAGCGATGACGCCCTGACCGAGTGCCCGCAGTGCCAGGGGGTGCTGCGCAAGAAGTTCTCCGCGGTCGGCGTGGTGTTCAAGGGGTCGGGGTTCTACCGAAACGACGCTCGCGGCTCCAGTTCCACCACCGAGTCCGGTGCGGCCAAGGACACCAGCAAGAACGGCGACAGCAAGCCCGCTGCGGCGAAGGAGTCCGCGGGCAACGGGAAGACGGCCGACGGCGGTTCCTCCTCGAGTTCGGGCGGCGACTCGAGTACGTCGACGACGGCGAAGAAGACCCCCGCCAAGGCCGGCGCCTCGACCTGAGGGAACCCGGGCAGGGCTGGCGCGCCGGTCTGTCCCGTCCTCACCCCTCCACAGCCGCACCACCCGGGACCGGCCGTCCACATCGGCGGTGCTGAACACGAACCGGCTGCCCGTGCCGTGCCTACCGTGGCGCCATCACCGGCACGTTCGGACGGGGTGGAGGACGATGAAGGTACGGACCAGGGCCACCTTGTGGCGGATGCGCTGGCTGATCGCGGCGGCGTGCGTGGGCACGGCGATCGCGGTGGTGCTGCTCCAGGTGCGCCCGCCCGGCCCGGCCACCACACCGGTGGTGGTGGCCGCTCATGATCTCAGCGCCGGCATCGTGCTCGGCGCCGACGACCTGCGCGTGCGGCACGACCCCGACCCGCCGGCCCACCAGCCTGCTGCCGAGGATCTGATCGGCCTGCGGATGTCGGTGGGATTGCCGGCCGGGATGCCGCTGGCCACCACGATGCTGGTGGGCCCGGGGCTGGCGGACGGGGCTCCCCCGGGAACCGTGGTGGCTCCGGTGCGATTGGCCGACCCCGCGGTGCTGAGCCTGGCCCGGCCCGGGGATCTGGTGGACCTCTACCTCGCCCCGGCGGACACCGGTGGGCAACGCGAGGAGGCCGATCTGATCACCCAGAGCGCGGTGATCCTGAGTCTGCCCGAGGCGGCTGGGGAGGATGCGGGACCGTTCGGGACGCTTGCCCCGCCGAGCAGTGGTGACGTGGTGATCCTCGCGGTCCGGGCCGGTGACGCGATTGCGTTGACCGGCGCCAGCGGGTTCGCCCCGTTCCGGGCCGTGCTCCGGAACGGGACGCCCGAGTAACACCGCCTCGCCAGGGCGCACCCGGCCCCAGCGGTACCGGGACCCGGTGCTACCCGGCCTGGTCGTCTTCCTCAGAACCACGTGGCACGCCGTAGCGAATGAGCACGCCACCGGTGTCGACGGTTCGCGACTCGATGAGCGTCAGCCCGCGCGGGCCGTGCGCACCCTTGAACAGTGGGGTCCCGGCGCCCAGGAGCACCGGAGCGATGCCGAGCAGCACCTGGTCCACCAGGCCGGCTTCGAGGAGGGAATGGGTGAGCGTGGCGCTGCCGAACACGTAGATCGGCCGGTCGTCGGCGCGCTTGCGGCGTCGCAGTTCATCGACGATGTTCGCGGTTACCTCGGTGTTCTGCCAGGACGCCTCGGTGAGCGTGCGGCTGGCCACGAGTTTGGCGATGGAGTTCATGTAATCGGCGATCTCGGGCTCAGTGGTGTCGGTGGGCCAATGTGCGGCCATGCCCTCGTAGGTGTTCCGGCCGAACACCAGAAGGCCGGCCTCCCGCCCGATGTCCAGGCTGAGCCGGCGCAGGTCCTCACCCCAGATGTACTCGTGGTGACTCAAGTCCCACGGGTCGACCCCTTCGAAGAATCCATCTGCGGACACCACGTTCCAGGCGATGAGAGCGCCCATCGCACCTCCCTCTGATTGCATATGACAACTGGTTGTGATCGGAGAGTATTCGTTCTGGTGGCGCCCGACAAGATCATTGCGGCCTACCCGGATCGGCCGGCGCGCTATTGTGCTGGCAGGTGCGAGCGGCTTCGATGCGTTCTGCACCCTCTCTTCGAGTACTCAGGCTCGGGGAGGTTCGGGAGAGGACCAGAGATGTTCCAGGGATTCAAAGACTTCATCGCCCGCGGTAACGCCATCGACCTTGCCGTCGGTGTGGTCGTCGGCGCGGCGTTCACCCTCGTGGTGACCAACGTCGTGGACAACGTGCTCAACCCCCTGATCGCCGGGCTGGTCGGGGAGCCGAATTTCGACACCGTCCTGTCCTTCCAGATCGGTGACGCGCTGGTGATGCCCGGCACCGTGATCACCGCACTGATCAACTTCCTACTGGTGGCACTGGCGCTGTACTTCGTCGTGGTGACACCGATGAACAAGTTCAACGAGCGTCGCCAGGCGGGCGCGGAGGAAGAGGTCGAGGAGCAGATTCTGCTGCTGCGTGAGATCCGCGACTCCCTCGCCGCCCAGAACGCGCCCGGCACCCCGGGCACCGGCGCCCCCGGCCCGGTCAACCCCGCCGGCCCGACCGTCTGAAGTCGGCAGCGGCCGGAGCCGGGCGCGTTCCGGCTCCGGCTACGTCCTCACCGCGGATGCCTCACTGCCTGGATCTCACACGCCTAGGTCTCACTGCCAGTGCGGTGGGCGTTCTGTCAGGATGCGCTCGTCGTCGTCCTCGCTGCGCTCGCCCCACGCCCGGGGATCGTCCTCGCGGGCCCGGTCCGGCATCACCGGCGACCACACGGGTCGGTCGGGACGCTTGGCAGGCTCGGAGCGAGCGTTCCCGGTCACCTCAGCGCCTGCGGTGGACCCGGCCTGCGGCTCACCGGAACCGCTGCGCCGCGTTGAGCGCCTACGCCGACCCGGGGCGTGCCGCAGGTCGGCCCGGCGGGTGGGTTGCGGGCCCAGGTCGAGGGTTCCCTGCGCGGCGTCGTCGCCGGCCCCAGTACTGGAGTTGGTGCCGGCCGCGGTGGCGGAGTCACTGCCCCTGACCGGCATCTGGTCGGTAGGCACGGGTGCACCGGCATCGACGGGACCGGTAGCCGCCGCTGTTTCCGGAGCCGTGTCCTGCTCCTGCTCCTGGGCCGGCTGCTGCGCCTGCTGGTGCGCAGCACCGGGCTCGGTCCCGGCGTCGCTCGCGGACTCGGCCTCGGTGTCGGCCTCGGTTCCTGCGTCGGCCTCGGTCCCTGCGTCGGTCCCCGCCGCCGACTCCGGCTCGAACTCCCCCTCGGCCAGCGCCAGCCCGGAGCGTGCCACCACGTGACCCAGCACCGCGGTCGCGTGCTTGCCGCGGCGGCGCAGCCCCAGCGCCTGGGCCAGTTCGGTGCGCAACTGAGCCGCAGTGCGGGGCCGGTTGTCCGAGCCGATCCAGGCCAGCAGTGCGTCGAGTTCGTTGTCACCGTAATCGCCCAGCGGGCGGCCGGGCTCGATGTCGGGTCGGGCGCTGCGCTCCCCGGCGATCGGGGCCACCGCGTCCATCAGCGGCGCTTCACGGGCGCCGGCGATCTGCTCACCGCGCAGCGCCGAGAGGGTGGCGTTGGTGGTCACCAGCGGGTCGTCGTCATCCACCACCGTGCGGGGCGGCACCACCGGTGTGGCGGGCGCCTTTCCGCCGCGGCGCTCGGTGACGATGTCGCTGACCTGTGCGGCGATCTGGGCCGCGACCGTCTGCGGATCCATGAACACTGCCGGTGAGTAGACCATCCGCACGTGCCAGCCGCGGTTCTGCAGCCGTTGCACCCAGTGCCGTTCCCGCAACCGCAGACTCGGTTCGGCCACGTAGTCGTCGTCGTCGGTCAGCACCGCCAGCACCAGTTCACCCGGCAACGCCGGGTGTCCCACGGCCAGCGGGATCCGCACACCACCGGCCCGGCCGTACCGGGGCACCACTCGCAGCCCCCGGCGGCGCAACCGGTCGGTCAGGTCACTGAGCAGTGGATCGGCCACGTGCTCGCCGTCCTCCTCCCCGGCAGGTGCCGCACCGTCCTCGGCGAACTGCAGGACCTCCCGCAGCATCTGGCTGCCGGGGTTGCGCAGCCGTTCGGGGTCCAACTCACCGGCCCGGAAGCAACTGATCACGCTGAGCCGGTGCCGGGCCGCGTCCAGGGCGTCGATCAGGTAGGCGGCTCCGTCCGAGCCGGAGACGGCGCCGAACCGGTGCAGCACCCGCCCGTGCGGGGTCTTGCCGAAGCCGAGGCTCAGGATGACCGCGTCCCGGCGCAGTCCGGCGGCGGCCTCGATCTCCACCACGGTGAACGCCTCGGCGGCTGCGGCGTCGAAGAAGCGTTCCAGCGTGCGGGAGCCCTGCGCGGCGTTCAGTACCGCCTCGCGCACCCGGTCGGCGTGCCGGGTGTTCATGGCGATCACCGCGAGGGATTCCTCCGGGCGGGTCAGTGCATGGTCGATCACCTGGTCCACAGCCCGGTCCACCTCGGCCTGCACGCTCTCGACCACCTGGGAGTCCGGGGTCGGCATCCCGGAGCCGTCCACCACCTCCAGGCGGATCGGGGCCTGCCGCGGCGGGGCAGGGATCGGGCGCACCAGCCCCTCGTAACCGTGCCCGGCCAGGAACGCGGCGATCTCCGGCTCCTGGTCCACCAGGTCACCGGACAGGGTGAGCCTGGGCAGCCAGGAGACCTGCTGCACCAGCCCGGTGCCGGCGCGCCTGGTGTCCCCGACCACCACCACCTGTTTGGCCCGGGCGATCGCGGGGATGGCGTGCTCGGCGGGCAGGTGCTGCACGGCGTCGAGCACCAACAGGTCCACCTGGTCGGCCGGGCCCAGCACCGTGGGTACCACCATCGGCGGGACCAGCCATACCGGGCGCGGCTCCCAGGCCACCTCCCCGAACCGGGCCAGCATTTCCTTCAGGTCGGCCAGACCCCCGTGCGCGGCCCGGTAGAACTCCTGGGCCCGGGGTCGGTCGGCCTCGATCGCGGCCCGCACCCGCCGGCGCAGTGCGGAGAGCACCGGGGCGGTCAGGGAGTCGATGTGCGCGGAGTCCAGCCGGCGCAGCTCCTCGGTCATCTGCGCGAGGGTGTCGGCGTCCATGTCCGACAACGCCGGGTCAGCGGCCAGCATTTCCTCCAGCACGCTGGACCACCAGGCCAGTTCGAACTCGGCACCCACCATCGCGGTCGGGATGCGCCGGGTCGTCAGATCCTGCACCAGCGGAGCCAGGCCCATCGAGTTCAGCACCGACAGCGCCGCGGCCCGTTCGGGCATCTGGCGCACCGAGTCATCGTCGGCGCCCAGGCGCTCCATCCGCGTGGCAAGGTCGGTCAGCGGGATCTCGGACAGGTCCTGCCCACCCACGGTGGGGGCGAGTACGCCGCCGAGGTCCTCCAGCAGGCCCTGGACCCGGCGGTGGGTCTCGGTGATCTCCCGCAGCCCCTGGGGCAGGTGCGGCCAGGAACCCCCGGAACAGTGCTTGCGCCACTGATCCCGGCGGCGCTCCACCTGCACCAGCTCCTCGTGCAGGTTCGGCACGGACACCCCGGGTCGAACCAGGTCCTTGGCCTGGCGGCGCAGCCGGCGCCGCTCCGCCCAGCCCAGGTCCACGTCCCGCTCGACGCGCCATGCCCGGGTGGCGGTGGCGGCGGCCATGTCCTTGGCGGAGCGTTCGAACACGTGGGAGTTGAAGATGTCCAGGGAGGCCCGGATGCCCTCCAGGAGGCGCAACTGGTCACCCCACTGGGTGAACGTGGTGGCCTGGTCCAGGCCGGTCTGTGCCGAGGTGGCCTCGACCTGCTCCAGCAGGGTGGGCATCAGTTCCGAGAGCGAGCGCACCTGCTCCAGCGTGGACAGGGCGTGTTCGGCGCTGGTGAGCTCGGCACCGAACCAGGGAGTGTCGGCGGCCCGGAGCCGGAAGGCACCCAGGGCCGCGGCACGGGCCAGCGCCTCACGGGCCCGTACCCGCCCGTCCTCATCGAGCGTCACCACCGGTCCGTCCAGGCGCACCTGGGTACGCGGACCCGGGCGCTGGGAGGTCAGCGCCGCCAGGGACTGCAACGCCTCGTGCACCGAGGCCTTCCACGGCTCCCGACGCTGGTGCAGGGCCTCGACGAACCCCTCGAGCGTGCGGCGCACCCGCACCAGTTCGGCACGGTCTGTGGCGAGTTGCTCCGCGTCGACCTCGGGTTCGGCCGGGTTGAGCCCGTCGACCACCCGCAGCACCGAACTGCGCCGCCAGGTGGGGTCCCCGCACAGGTCCAGGGTCAGGTCCGCCAGTCCGAGGCTGCGCAGCCGGTCCATCAGCCCGTGCGCGGCGCGGCGGGACCCGGGCACGTAGGCGACCTTCTGCCCGGCGGTCACGGCCTGGGCGAGCACCGCGGCGACCGTGCCGGGCACGTCCACTCCCGGCGGGGCATCGATCAGCAGGTGCCCGCCGCTGGCGACTGCGTCGAGCACGTGGTGCTGGCTGCGGTCCAGATCCCCCACGCCCGGTTCCTGCGCGGGCGGGCGGTCCGGGCCCACCGGCTCGGGCAGCGACTGGGAGGCCAGCTTCTCCCGAGCCCCCGGCTCACCGGCCAGGGCCGCGATCAGGTCGTGCCGGGGCACCCGGTCCTGCAGGGCCTCGAGGTCCTCCGCGAGCGACTGGCCGGGGTGCACGAACGCACCCAGCACGATCCGTCGCTCCAACTGGAACTCCTCCAGCTCCCCGCCCAGCGCCGCTACCTCATCCAATGCACTCTGCGGGCTGAACCCGTGCGGGGTCATGGTGGCGGCGGCGATCGCGCCCGGATCCAGCGCCACCCCGTGCTCCTGCAGGTCCCGCACGAGCACCGGGTTCAGTTCCACCGCCGGGTCGAGTTCCAGGTCGATCTCGGACTCGCTGCCGTGCACATCCAGGCGCACCGGGCGCAGCAGCACCGGGGCGCGCACCACCCGGGTCGCGACCTTCTCGGTGGGGAAGGCACGGGTCACGTCCTGGGGGCCGGAGCGCTGCATCGGCGCGTTCGGGTCCGCCTCCTGGGCCGGCGCGGACGACGACGCACCCGCCGTAGCGGCGCCAGCACCTGCCGTCGCGCTCCCTGAGGCCGGGGAGGGCGCCGACGGCGCCACGGCGGTGTCGGCCGCGGTGCCCATCCTGGTGCGCCAGGTGGCCACGCCCACCGCGACGTAGGTGGGGGCCACGCCGTAACGCTGCGCAAGTTCGTCGGTACGCGCCGACACCACCCGGATCCGGCGGCGGGCCTGCGCCAGCGCCGAGCCCTCCCGGATCAGGTTGCTCAACCGGGTGGGACGCCCGGCGAACAACTGGGCGATCCCGGAGGGGTGGGCCGAACTCAGATCCACCAGCGCATCACCGAGGGAGCGCACATCCCACAGCCCGCTGCCACCGCTGAGTTCGGACAGGCCGGTGTGCCAGCGCTCCACCGCCTCAGCCACGATCCGCTCCCGCGGCGTGATCGGCTCGGCGCGCGGCGGCGCCTCCGGCTCGCCGCGCGAGCGCGAGCGCCCACCGGCGATTCGGGAACGACGTACGGGGATCACGTTTTCCACGCTAGACGCTGTGAGCGGTAAGTCGGGGCTAACCCGCCGGATGTCGGGTATTTGCGCCGAAGATCACTGCCGATGGGGCGCAAGGGGCATATTCGGGCGATCAGGTGAGCAGGCCCGCGATGACCAGCAGGGCTACCGGGCACAGCACCGTGGACAGGAAGATCGAGTCCCGGGCCAGCACCACCCCGCGGTTGTAGCGCACGGCGTGCACGAACACGTTCTGGGCCGCCGGTAGCGCGGCCAGCACCACCACCGCGAACAGGGAGGCCTCGTCCAGGCCCACCGCCCACCCGATCAGGAAGGCACTGACCGGTTGCACGATCAGCTTGAGGATCACCGTGACGCCCACTTCGATCATCCCCACCCCGCGTCCGGCCCGCGGGCCGACCCGCAGGGAGACCCCGTAGGCCAGCAGCATCGAGGGCACCGCCATCCCGGCGATCAGGTTCACCGGCTCGGCCACCACCATCGGCATCTCCCAGCCGGTCAGGGCCAGGGCCAGCCCCACCAGGGCGCCCAACAGCAACGGATTGGTCACGGTGCGCACGGTCAGCGCGCGGGGGGAGGTGCCGGCGGCTGCGGTGGAACGGTCCAGCACCGCCAGGGCCAGCGGTTGCAGCACGATCAGTTGCAGCAGCAGCACCGGGGCCACCAGAGAGGCATCGCCCAGCACGTAGGCCGCAATCGGCAGGCCCAGGTTCCCGGCATTGACGTACATCGAACTCAGCGTCCCGATCACGGTCTCCGGCACGGCTCGTTTGAACCACAACCGGGAGATGAGCAGGAAGGCGCTACCGGAGACCACCACCGCCGCGGAGGTGACGGCGAGGTTGAGGGAGAACAGGGTGGCGACGTCGGCGTCGGCCATCACCGTGATCATCAGCGCCGGGCTGGCCACGAAGAACGCGAGTTTGGCCAGCATCTGCTGGCTCTCCTCGCCCAGCAGCCGTACGTGGGCCAGCAGTGCACCCAGGGCGATGATGGCGCCCAGGACGGCGAAGCCCTGCAGGACGGCGGTCATGGCACCTCACCGCGGTGCCGTGGAGTGACGCACCACCACCAGTTCGCATGAGAGTCGTTGATGTTCCACAGGGTAGTCCGGTTCCGCCATGCGTCGCAGCAGCATCTCGGTGGCGGTAGCGCCCATCGAGGCCCCGCCGGAGCGCACCGTGGTCAGTTCCGGATCGAGCATCCCCTCGGCGATCGCGTCGTCGAAACCCACCACGGAGACGTCTCCGGGCACGTCCACGCCGAGTTGCTGCAGCCGCGTGATCACGCCCCAGGCGATCAGGTCGTCATAGGCCAGCACCGCGCTGACGTCGGCATCGCGGACCACGTCGGCTGCTTCCCGCCCGCCCAGGTAACTGGGTGGGTGCGGCCCGTCGAGGATCAGTTCCACACCGCTGGCCTGCGCGCCCTCACGAACACCGGCGAGTTTGGCCGCACCGGACCAGGACGCGGCCGGGCCGTCCAGGTACAACACCCTGCGGTGGCCCAGCCCGGCCAGGTGCTCAACCGCCGCGCGCATCCCCTCGGCGGCATCGACGACGACGGCGTCCACCCCGTCCACCAGGCGATTCACCAGCACGGTGTCGCGCTGCGCCGCCACCGCCGCGATCTTCGCCGAGGGCATCCGCGTGGACACCAGCACCAGCCCGTCGACCTGCTCCACCAGCCGCCGGCACAGGCGTTCCTCGGCGCGCGGGTCCTCGCGGGAGTCGGCGAGGAAGACGCCCAGGTCCCGGTCCTGGGCGATGTCGGCGATCGCGACCAGGATGGGGCCGTAGAAGGGGTTGGCCACATCGGGCAGCAGCACCCCGATGTTGCCCAATCGTCCTGTCACCAGTCCACGGGCGGTGCGGTTGGGCCGGAAGTCCAGGGACGCGGCGATCGCCAGGACGCGCTCCCGGGTCTCGCTGGAAACCCGGCCGTGCCCGTTCAGGGACCGGGAGACGGTCGCGATGGAGACACCAGCGCGCTTCGCGACGTCGTGGATGGTGGCCATCGCGCCTCTCTGCTCGGGTGCGCCAGGGCACCTGTAGTTGCGCTGCCGCGGCCGGATGGACCGGCCGCGGCAGCGCGTGGTCGTCGGTCGCCTCCCGCTTGGTGCGGGTGGCGGCACGGAACCCCACCGCCGCAGGAGAGTACTGTGCCTGCGGCGGTGGGCCGGGCGGATCAGTCGCCGGTGATCTCGCTGGCCTCGGCGATGAACTCCTCGGCCGCTTCCTCCGGGCTGATTTGTCCGAAGAGCACCTGCTCGTTCAGCCGCTCGAGCAGGCTGGCAACTTCACCGGCACCGGTCGGCGGGGACGGGGTGGCGTCCACGATGTCCGGGGAGATCTCGGCGATCCAGTCCGCGGCCTGCTGCTCGGACTCGGGCAGTTCCTCCAGGATCGCCTCGCGAACCTGCATGTTCGCCGGCAGCCCACGGTCGGTGAGCAGGATCTCACCGGCCACCTCGCTGTTGAGCATCCAGTCCAGGAACAGTGCCGCTTCCTCGGGGTGCTCCGAGGTGGCGGACATGGACAGGGCCATGGCTGGCTTCAGGAACAGGCCGGTCCGCTCGAACTGAGACTCACCCGGGTAGCGCAGCAACTGCAGGTCCCGCCCGGACGCTCCGGCCAGGGTTCCGAGTTGGTTGGTCCAGAACATCGAGATCGCACCGTTGTTGGTGGCCACTAGGGACTGCTCCGGGCCGCCGGCGGAGAGTTCGAGCGACTCGCTGGCCGAGGGGGCGGCGCCGGACTCGATCAGGTCCAGCGACATCTGCCAGCGTTCGGCCATCAACTCGGCGTCGAAGCCGATCTCGCCGTCCTCGTTCCACAGGTTCTGTCCGTGCTGGCGCAGCCAGATGGCCAGGTCGGGCTCAATGAAGCCATACTCCTGGGTGCCGAACGTGCCGGCGTCAGTGTTGGCCGAGATCTGCTCGGTGATCTCTGCGTAGTCCTCCCACGTCCAGGTGGTGTCGTCGGGGAAGTCCACTCCGGCCTCTTCGAACACCTCCGGGTCCACGATCATCGCGCGTACGTTCACGCCGGTGCCGATACCCCAGAGGCCGCCGTCGAACTCTCCCGAGCCCACCAGGGAGTCCTCGATCTGGGAGGTGTCGATGTCGAACTCGTTCAGGTCAGCCAGCACCCCGCGCGAGGCATATTCGCGCAGGTAGCGCTCTTCCTGCATGAGCACGTCCGGGGTGTCACCGCCGGCGGTCTGGGTGGCGAGTTTGTCCCAGTACCCGCCCCAGTCGGTGTAGTCCGGCTGGACCTGGATGTGGGGGTACTCCTCCTGGAAGGCGTCGATGAGGTCCTGGTTCATCTGGTGCCGGGTGTCGGAGCCCCACCAGGAGAACCTGATGGTGACCTCCTCGGCGTCGCCCTCGCCATCGGCCTCGTCGACTTCCTCGACCGGCTCGCCATCGGCGGCCGGCTCGTCATCGTCCAGGTTGTCAGCCTGTCCGCAGGCGCTGAGCACTAATGCCCCGGCGGCCGCGAGTGCGGCGACCTTGAGAAGGCGCGGTTGCGCCATTCGTGTCCTCTTCATTGTTCTTCCTCCTGGGACTTTTCACTTCGTTGTGCGTCATGGTCATGAGGCGGTGACGCCGTTCCGCCGGTCTCGGTTAGTGCACGGTTACCCGTCGGGGCATGACTGCGCACTCGGGGTATTCGTGAAATATCTTGAATCGGTGTGTGCGGTGCGTTATTTCTGACTTTCTTCCCGTCAGCGCGAATGTTGTCTCTGCATCGAGTTCGCTTTCGTTTTGTCGGGTTCGTGACTCATTCGGTGTGCTTCCTATTTGATTCCGGTGGTGGCGATGCCTCGGACGAGATATCGCTGGCCCAGGAGGAAGACGATGAAGAGGGGGATGAGGGAGACGATGGACATCGCGAACATCGCACCCCATGAGGATTGTCCGGTGGAGTCCAGGAAGGTCCGCAGGGCGATGGGCACCGTGTAGCGGTCCGGGCTGGTCAGGAAGATCAACTGGGAGAAGAAGTCGTTCCACGTCCAGATGAAGGTGAAGATCGCGGTGGTCGCCAGCGCCGGGGTGGATAGCGGCAGCATGATCTGGAAGAAGATGCGGGGGTGTCCGGCGCCGTCGATACGGGCGGCTTCGTCGAGTTCCTTGGGGATGCCGCGGAAGAACTGGACCATGAGGAAGACGAAGAAGGCGTCGGTGGCCAGGAGTTTGGGCACGATCAGGGGCAGGAAGGTGTTGATCCAGCCCAGCTCGGAGAACAACACGTACTGGGGCACGATGATGACGTGGATCGGCAGCATGATCGACATCAGCATGATCGCGAACCACAGGCCGCGGAATTTGAAGTTCAACCTGGCGAAGGCGTAGGCGGCCAGCGCGCAGGAGGCCAGGTTCCCCAGCACCGCCCCGGCCACCACGATGGTGGAGTTGAGCAGATAGTGGGAGAAGGGGTGCAACAGCGCGTTCCACCCGTGGACGTAGTTGTCGGTGGTGAACTCCCCCGGGATCAGGCCCGGCTCGCGGAAGATCAACGCATCGGGCTTGAAGGAGGAGGAGATCATCCACAACAGCGGGTAGATCATCAACGCCCCGAAGGCGATGAGCAGCAGGTGCTTGCCGACCTTGCGGACCCGCACCGCCGGGGGGATCCTGCGCACGTTCGACTTCGGCCGCTCGGTGGGCTCGGCGGGACCGATCACGGCCTGTGCGGCGCCGGCGCCGGGCTGGCGGGTGGTGGAGTCAGTCATTGTAGAAAACCCAATACTTCGAGGCGAAGAAGTTGATCGCCGTCATCGCCGCGACGATGATCAACAGCAACCACGCCATCGCGCTGGCATAACCCATGTTCAAGTTCGCAAAGCCCTGCTGGTACAGGTACAGGGTGTAGAACAACGTGGAGTCCACCGGGCCACCGGTGCCGTTGGAGACGATGTAGGCCTGGGTGAAGGTCTGGAAGGCGTTGATCACCTGCAGCACCAGGTTGAAGAAGATGATCGGGGTCAGCATCGGGATCGTGATCGAGCGGAACTGGCGGATCTTGCTCGCCCCGTCGATGCTGGCCGCCTCGTAGTACATCTCCGGGATCTGCCGCAGCCCGGCCAGGAAGATGATCATCGGGGACCCGAACGTCCACACGTTCAAGATCATCAACGTGCCCAACGCGTAGTCCGGGTGAGACACCCACCCCTGGGTACCGATCTGGATCAACGGCTGCACACCGTTGAACCACTCCAGCACCTGGTTCACCAACCCGTTGGTACCGAAGATCTGGCGCCACAAGATCGCGATCGCCACCGAGGACCCCAGCAGCGAGGGCAGGTAGTACACCGACCGGTACAACGACAGCCCGCGCAACCCCTTGTCCAGGATCAACGCCAACCCAAGTGCCGCACCCAACTGCAACGGCACCGAGATGAAAACATACGAGAACGTCACGAACAACGCCTGGATCAGCCGCGGATCGTTGAACATCCGCACGTAGTTGTCCAGCCCGATCACATTCGGATCGGACAACAAGTCGTAATCGGTGAACGACAGATACAACGACGCCACCAACGGCCCCGCCACAATCAACGCCAGGCCCACGAACCACGGCCCCAGGAAGAACACCGCCGCCTTACCGTCATTACGTTCCGACGGAGAGCGCGTAGGCCGCCCCGCCTTTGACCGCAATTTCGACAACTCACCTAAAGCAGCCATTACCCACCCCCCGAAACATTCCGGCACCAGCGGGTGCCGATCGGGTCCATTTCCATCATGCGGCTTCCTTGTCGCTCTGGGTGGTGGAGCCCGCTCACGCGGCCATCCACTCCGATGATCTGACTCTTTGTTGGTCGTGTGCGTAAACGCTTTCGCAGAGAGTAGCACGAGGCATCCCACCGCAACAGCCCCTGGTGGCTACCGCGGCGATTGATGCAGAACCGAAACATTTGCCCGTCCCGGACCGGGCGGTCAGGTCGCGTCGTTGAGGCGCAGGTCGGCGATGTCCACCGGGGCGCCGGTACGCAGGGACTCGTTGCCGGCGATGCCCACCGAGACCGCGTGGATGCCGTCGGTGTAGCCCGCCGGGCGGCCGAGCGGATCCTCCCCCGGGCCGCGGAAGACGTCGGAGAGCAAGATCGCGTCGCCGCCACCGTGCGAACCCTGCCCCATCGGGATCGGGTGCTCGGTGGCACGCTGCCAGTGCTCCTGCACCACCAGGTGCTCCCCCTTGGGTCGCAGCGCGTCACTGTCCTGCGCCTCCCGGGCACTCGGGTCCAGCACGCCCTCGGCGGTCATCGCCACCGAACCGCGCTCAACCACCTCCAACTCGGCCCGGCCCTTGGTGCCGTTGACGGTGACGCGGTAGCCCTCCCAGGGCGCGTGGGCGTTCAGGGAGTAGGTCATCACCGCGCCGCCGGCATAGTCCACCAGCACCGCCACGTTGTCCTCGATGGTGATGCCGGCGTCGAACACATCCCGGTCGCGCAGGTACCCGTCGTGGTGCTCGGCGTCCAGGTAGAGCCGGCGCAGCCGTTCGTCCTCGCGTAGATCCAGCGTCCACGGGTCATTGCCCGGCGCCGGGGTGCCGCGCTCGGGTCGCGGGCTTGGTGCCTGAGCGATGCCGGCGCCCTGGTCGCCGTAGAACTTCAGGCCACCGCGAGCGTAGACACGCACCGGCACGTCGGCCAACCACCAGTTGACCAGATCGAAGTGATGGGAGGACTTGTGCACCAGCAGGCCGCCGGAGGAGTTCTTGTAGCGGTGCCAGCGGCGGAAGTAGTCCGCGCCGTGCATCGTGTCCAGGGCCCACTCGAAGTGCACCGAGGTGACCTGGCCGATGCGGCCGGAGGCGATGACCTCCTTCAGGCTGGAGTTGCGCGGGGAGTAGCGATAGTTGAACGTCATCACCACCGCCTTGCCGCTCTCGGCCACGGCGGTGGTGATGCTGCGGCAGCCGTCGGCGTCGATGGTCAAGGGCTTCTCCACCACGACGTCGGCGCCGGCGCGCAGGGAACGGGAGACCAGGTCGGCATGGGTGTGGTCCGGGGAGGTCACGATCGCCACATCCACGGCTTGCTCGGCGATCATCTGCTCCAACTGGTGGTCCGGTGCGTAGCGCGGCAGCGCCCGGCCACCCGCGGCCTGGACCACCTCGTCGTAGTAGTCGATCCGGCCCGGGTTCACATCGCACCAGGCCACCAACTCCGAGACCGGCGCGTGCTCGCCGAGGATCGCGTTGATGTACATCTGCGAACGGTGTCCGGTGCCGACGACGGCGTAACGGCGGGTACTGGGCTGGTCGGCCATCGAGTTCCTCCTGGAGGCCGGCAGTGAGCACCGGCATTGGTGTCTGCGTAAACGCTTCCACGCATCATGCCAGGTCGATCGTGGCGCTGGCAACGCCCTGCCCGGATCGTGTCGATACGACGGCACCGCCGCCGATGGGGACCCCGTACGACGGCACCGCAGCCGATGGGGACCCCGTACGACGGCACCGTGGGCCCATCGGGCCCCGTGCGCGCGCGGTGAGTATCGTGTGGCCGTGACCATCACCACCAACGAAGCCCCCCTGCCCACCGGCGCCGCCTTCGAACTGCAGCGCGGCGACCAGTACGCCGTGATCACCGAGGTGGGCGCGCACCTGCGCGCCTTCCGGACCGGCGGACGCGACGTCGTCGTCCCCTTCGCCGAGGACGAGTTGCCACCGGCCTACCACGGCGCGGTGCTGGTGCCATGGCCCAACCGCATCCGCGACGGCGCCTACACCTGGGACGGGGTGGACTACCAGCTCGACATCAGCGAACCCGGTCGCAACACCGCCCTGCACGGCCTGGTGAACTGGAAGCGCTGGCGCACCATCGACCACAGCGCGGCCTCCGTCACCCTGATGATCGAACCCCCGGCCACGCCCGGCTACCCCTTCCAGCTGGCCACCACGATCCGCTACGCCCTGGGGCCGGGCGGGCTGGAGATCGAAGTGCGCACCCGCAATATCGGCAGCGCGGCCGCGCCCTACGGGATCGGGTTCCACCCGTGGCTCTCCCCCGGCGAGGGCGGGCTGGATGAGGCCACCTTGCAGTTGGACGCCACCAGGTGGGTCGCCACCGACGACCGGTTGCTGCCCACCGGCACCCAGGAACTGCCGGAGGAGTTCGACTTCCGCGAGCCCCGGAAACTGGGCGGCACGGTGCTCGATGATGCCTTCGTCGGCGCCACCTACGACGCCCAGGACCTGTCCTGGTTGCGTCTGCGCGGGGCCGACGGGCACACCGCGGCGGTGTGGATGGACCGGACCATGGGTTGCTGGCAGATGTGCACCGGGGATGAGCTGCCCGGCCCCGCGCGCCGCACCGGCCTGGCCGCCGAGCCGATGAGCTGTGTCGCCGACGCCTTCCGCACCGGGGATGACCTGGTGCGCCTGGAGCCCGGCGATGACCACTACGTGCGCTGGGGTCTGACGCTGCAGTAACCGGATCGGGCGAGGTCGCCCCGCCCGCTCGCGCATGGCGCCGTCCCGCGCCGTCGGCCGCTACCCAGCGGCCGCTATCCCAGCGCCCGGGTGAAGAACGCCGCGGCGTCGTCCTGCATCTGCGGGGTCATCCGGTGCGGCTCGTCGAACCAGGCGCTGGAGTACTCGACGGCGGCTGGGTCCGCGGCCCGCAGCATCGCATCGGCCGCGTGCATGCCCGCCGGGGAGAACAACGCGTCCTGGGTGGCGAACTGCACGTGCATCGACTGGCGGGTGGGGGCGTGCGTGGGGATCAGCGGCCACTCCGAGTAACGCAGGATGCCCGGGGAGTACATCAACCAGGAGTGGGCGTCGATGTGCGCGGGCAGCAGCGAGTCGAACGTGAACATCATCCCGGCCACCAGGTGCGCCCGGATCCGGGGGCTGAGCGAGGCGAGCAGCATCGCCCGGCCACCGCCCCCGGACAGCCCCATGGTGCCGATCCGATCGACGTCGACCATCGGCAGGGAGGCCAGCACGGTCAGTGCGGCCAGGTCGTCGTGGGCCACCATCCCGGCGAAGGTGGTGCCCAGCATCAGCGCGACTTTGGCCACGGTGTGCTCGTGGTCGGCAGCGAGGGTGTTGTAGATCCGCTCCGGGGTGGCCTCCTCGCCCTGCTCGCGCCACAGCGCCATCTGTCCCTGCAGGTGGAAATCGGCCCGGGCCGGTCGCGGATCGAGGGTGAAGGCGCGGCTGCCCCACACGAACGCGTCGTGGGCCAGCACGGCGAAACCCTGCCCGGCCAGGTGGTTCGCCACCGCCTGACCGCCGTACATCTGTGCTCGCAGCGCCAGGGACTCCGGGGTGTCCTGCTCCCCCAGGTCCACCAGCCGTTCGGCGCCGACCCACTTGTTGCCCGAGTGGCAGTGCATCAGCAGGATCGCCGGCAGCGGGCCATCGGCACCCTCGGGTGTGCACAGGTAGGCCGCGGTGGCCGGGCCGTACCCCAGTTGCCAGGACAGGCGCAGGGTACGCACCCCCTCGGCGCTGGTCGCCGCGCCGTGGGTGACCTGGAGCTGCGTGGGTGCGGCCGGGGGCGCGAGCACCTCGGCGAGCCCGCCGGTGGGTGCCTCGCCTCCCGCGGCGCCGCCGGCGAGCACATAGTCCGCCCAGTCCTCATAACCCGCAATCGCGTTCGGGCGCTGCTGGCTCATTCCTTGCTCCACTTCGACGTCGACCCCGGGGCACCGAGAATTGCTGCGGACGCCACGATCCTACGGAGGGGCAGGCAACAACCGACGACGACGCATCTCGCCATGGGCACTCCTGCCCACCCGGGATGGTGGTCGGGCGGGCCCGCGGGCCAATACGGTGGCACGGATGACTGTGCTGAGATCCGCTCTGCTCGCTGTGGCCGTCGCCGTCCTGACCGTCGCCGGGGTGAGCGCTACGGCCGCACCGACGCAGGCCGACGCCCGTGACGACGTCGTCCGGGCCTTGGATGTGGAGATCACGATCGACGCCGGGGGGCTGGTCCACGTCACCGAGACGTATGAGTGGGACTTCGGCGACCGTGACGGTCTGGGGCTGCGACGGGAACTCGCCCAACGGTTCGCCTGGCCGCACGATCCCGACCTGATGCGCCTGTACCGCTACGACCAGTTCGACGTCCACAGCCCTTCCGGGGCCCCGGCGGAGCACTGGATCAGCGAGCGCGGGGCCTACCTGAGGGTGGACATCGGAGCCCCGGACGGCTCCGACGACACCCGCACCGGGGTGCAGACCTACGAACTCGGGTACACCATCGCCGGCGCCCTGAACGCGATCCGCGACGACGACGAGGTACCCGACCAGGACGAGTTCTTCTGGAACGTCACCGGTGATGAGTGGGAGGTCCGCTTCGACCAGGTCACCACCACGGTGACCGGGCCGGTGGACATCACCGATCACCGCTGCTGGGAGGGCCCGTCCGGTTCGGACCAGCCGTGCGCCGCCGAGGCCGCGGGCAGCACCGCCACGTTCGCCACCGGGACGCTCCGGCCCGGGCAGCAGCAGACGGTCGCGGTGGCGTTTCCGGCCGGCACCTTCGACGACATCGAGCCGATCCTGGTCCCGGCCGAGGGGGACGTGGTGGGCTTGACCGCCGGCCAGGAACGCATCGCGCAGGTGACCGACCCGATCGTGAACACCCTGACCACGTACTGGCCGGTGCCGGTGGGGGCGGTCGTCCTGGCCTATGCGTTGCTCCTGGTGCGCCGGTACCGCCAGGGCCGCGATGACCACTTCGTCGGGATTCCCCCGGGCACCTTCCCGCCGCCGCACGCCCGCGAGACCCACCCGGTGGCGCAGTTGCAGCGCAATCCACCTGAGACGGTCCGGTTCCAGCCCCCCGAGGGTCTGGCCCCGGCGGTGGCCAGCCGGCTCGAGCACAAGGTCAGCGACGCGCACGCGCTGGCTGCCACCATCGTGGATCTGGCCGTGCGGGGGTTCCTGACCATCCGGGAGGCGAAGACCGACCGGCGCGGCCGGGCCAAGGACTGGGACGTGACCCTGGCGCCCGATGCGGCGCAGCGGCGCTCCGAGTTGGCCGAGTTCGAGGACCGGGTCCTGATCGACCTGTTCGCCACGCAGCCGACGGTGCGGTTGAGCAAGGAACGTTCCCGGCTGACCAAACTCACCACCACACTGCGCACCCGGGTGGCCGAGCAGATCGACGCCCAGGGGCTGTTCACCCGGCCGGTGTCGGCGTCGGCACGGCGGAAGAGCGGACCGACCCGCCGGGGCCGGTCGTTGGTCTGGCAGATCGCCGCGGCCGTGGTGCTGCTCGGAACTGCCTTCGTCGGCACCAGCGCCGACGTGCTGCCGCCCTCAGCGGTGCGTCTGACGGTCATGCTGCTGATCGTGTTGGGACTGTGGCTCGTGCTGCGCGCGATCACGTTCGTCACCTCGTTCCGGCGCAGCGCCACCGGCCGGGCCTTGTATGAGCAGTTGCGCGGGTTCAAGATGTACCTGTCTGCCGCCGAGGCCAACCAGATCCGCTTCGAGGAGGGCATCGACGTGTTCTCCCGGTACCTGCCCTACGCGATCGTGTTCGGGGTGGCCGAGCGGTGGGCGAAGATCTTCGAGGAGCTCCAGGCTCAGGGCCGCGCGCACGTGAACACCGGTTGGTACGTCGGCTTCCATCCCGGAGCGGTGCCCAGCGTGGCTTCGATCGCCTCGTCGATGAACTCCTTCGTCGGCGCTGCCTCGCCCACCTCCGGTTCCAGCGGGGGTTCGGGGTTCGGCGGTGGGGGCGGCGCCGGTGGCGGCGGCGGTGGCGGCGGTGGGGGCGGGCGCTGATCCTGCTGGGAGCGGGGGCTGCGGGTGGTGGTGCTGGGCGCGGTGGGCTGCGTGCCGATGGTGCTGGGCGCGCTGGGCTGCGTGCCGGTGGTGCTGGGCGCGCTCAGCGCCCGGGCGCGGCTGCGGTTGACACCGCCCAGGACCTTCGCACCTGTCCGGGCGGCGGTTCCGGTGCCACGATGGTGGGTGAGGTGATGTTCATGTCCACCCGACGCGCCATCCTGGGGCTGGCGGCCGCCCCGTTCGTCTCGCTCGCGGTAACGACCGCCGCCGTGATGATCGCCGGCGCGCACCGCCGCCTCGGCCTCACCCCGCAGGAGGCGGCAGCCCCACTGCCGGGGGATTACCTGCTGCCGGATGCCACCGTGCAGAACGACCGGGCCATTCTGATCAACGCCGCCCCAGCACGCATCTGGCCCTGGCTCGCCCAGATCGGGCAGGACAAGGCAGGGTTCTACTCCTTCGAGACCCTGGAGAACCTGGCGGGGTGCCAGATCGCCGGCGCCACCCGGATCCACCCCGAGTGGCAGGACGTCCAGGCCGGCGACACCCTGGCCCTGCACCCTCGGGTCCAGTTGCGTATCGCAGCGGTCGATCCCGGGGTGCTGCTGGCTGCCACCAACGCCGGCACCCCGGTGCTCGCGGACACCGGCATGGGTTACACCTGGACTCTTCACCTCGTTCCGCTGAACGATCCGGACTCGGACCGCCCGCTCACCCGCCTGCATGTGCGGGAACGCTACGCCCCACGAACCCGCCTACAGCGGGCACCGGTGGAGGCGACCAGCCTGATCTCGGCCTTGATGACCTGGCGGATGCTGAACCGGATCGCCGGCCTGGTGGAAGGGAGCATCACGCCGGCGACTGAACCGGACCGGCCCGCTCGACGGCGGTGACGGCGGTCAGGGGGTCGGGCGGCCACCGCTCTTGCGACCGGCGCTACGGCGCAGTGCGGCGATGATCACCGTGCCGAGGAACAGCACGATCCCGATCAGGCCCAGCCAGATCAGGCCCTCCAGCGCGAACCCCACGATCGAGACCAGCACCCACAGGACGAGCAGGACCACAACGAGAACCTTCATGTCTCCAGCCTAGGGTCTCTGCTCGGCGCCCGCTGGAGATCGCGGGCCCCGGTCACACGTCCAGCCTGCACGCCCGGGGTGCGGGTCACCTCCTGCAGGCAGAGGAGATCAGCCGCACACGACTTGATCCACGGCGTCAACTCGGGAAAGCGGGTTCCGCCCCTGGCGTTCAACGAGACGATGCGCATCGCCCAAGGGCTAGTGCTGACCGGCGCGCCGGCGCTGAGCGCGCCCCACCGCCAGTGCCCCGCACCGGCGCCCAACTCCAGCGCCCCCGGCGCGATTCGAACGCGCGACCTACCGCTTAGGAGGCGGTTGCTCTATCCCCTGAGCTACGGGGGCGGGGGCGAGCAGCACCGGGCCGGAGCGAACCCGGGCCCACACTTCTCGCGCACCGATCGTAGGGCACACACCAGCCCCGCCGGTAATCCAGCCACCCCCACACAACGCGCGGGTTTCTGTGACAATCACATGTGTGGCCCACCACCCAGGGGCCGCACCCGCGATCCGGCACCGGGCCCACCAGGCCAGGGCTTGGACCACGAACCGAAGGAGCATCGATGCCCGCTCACTATCTGATGTGCCCACCCACGCACTTCACGGTCTCCTACGAGATCAACCCCTGGATGAACGCCAAGGTCTCCACCGACGTCGACCGCGCGATGAGCCAGTGGGACACGCTGCGCCGCACCTATGCGGACCTGGGGCACACCGTCGACGTGATCGACCCGCTGCCGCAGTACCCGGACATGGTCTACGCCGCCAACGGTGCCACCGTGATCGGCGGCATCGCCTACTCCGCCAGGTTCCGGCACAACGAGCGCGCCGGCGAAGCCCCGGCGTACCTGGACTGGTTGGGCCGGGCCGGGTTCACTCCCGTCGAGGCCGCCGAGACCAACGAGGGCGAGGGGGACCTGCTGTGCACCAACGGGTACATCCTGGCCGGGACCGGTTTTCGCACCTCCGCCGCCGCGCACTCCGAAGCCCAGGAGGTCTTCGGCCGCCCGGTGATCTCGCTGCAACTGGTGGACCCGCGCTTTTACCACCTCGACACCGCACTGACCATCCTGCGCGATGACCTGATCGCCTACTACCCGCCCGCCTTCTCCCCCGGCTCCCAGCGGGTGCTGCAGCGCATGTTCCCCGAGGCGATCGTGGCCGGCGACGCCGACGCCCAGGCCCTGGGCCTGAACGCCGTCAGCGACGGTACCCACGTGGTGCACGCACCGGGAGCGACAAACCTGGCCGCGCAGGCCCGCGAGCGCGGATTGGAGCCGATCGCGGTGGACACCTCCGAACTGCTCAAGGGCGGTGGCGGCGCCAAGTGCTGCACCCTGATCCTGCGGAGTTCAACCAAGGCCGACGACGACGCAGCCGCGAGCGCACTACCCGCCCTGGGCGCCCTGCGCCCGGGTGAGGCCGACGACGGCGCAGCCCAGTGATTCCCGCGAGTCACCGACGAGGAGGTCGCACGATGACGAACAACCCCCACACCACGAACGCACCCGGACCGCTGGCGCCGAACTATCACCCGCTGGAGGTGGAGCTGGCCACCGCCGAGGGCGCGATGGTCACCGACACCAGCGGCCGGGAGTACCTGGACTGCCTGGCCGGGTACTCGGCGCTGAACTTCGGTCACCGCCACCCGCACCTGGTCCGGGCCGCCAAGGACCAGTTGGACCGGCTCACCCTGACCTCCAGGGCGGTGAGCCATGAGCATCTGGAGCGGTTCGCCGGCGCGGTCACGGAGTTGACCGGCACCGAGATGCTGCTCCCGATGAACACCGGCGCCGAGGCGGTGGAGACCGCGATCAAGACCGCCCGCAAGTGGGGGTATGAGGTCAAGGGCGTGCCGGCCGACCGGGCCGAGATCATCGTGGCCGACGGCGCCTTCCACGGCCGCACCACCACGATCATCTCCGCCTCCACCGACCCGGCTGCCCGGGAAGGATTCGGTCCCTACACCCCGGGCTTCGTCGTCGTGCCCTACGGTGACGCCGCCTCGGTGCGCGCGGCGATCACGCCGGACACCGTGGCCGTGCTGCTGGAGCCGGTCCAGGGCGAGAACGGGGTGATGATCCCGCCGGAGGGCTACCTGGAGCAGGTGCGCGCGGCTTGCGATGAGACGAACACACTGCTGGTGCTCGATGAGATCCAGTCCGGCCTCGGCCGCACCGGGGCCACCCTCACCCAGGAGCTGTTCGGCGTGCGCGCGGACCTGACCACGCTGGGCAAGGCCCTCGGTGGTGGAATCGTGCCGGTCTCTGCGGTGGTGGGCCGGGCCGATGTGCTCGGTGTGATGACCGCCGGTACGCACGGGTCCACCTTCGGCGGCAACCCGTTGGCGTGTGCGGTGGGGATCGCGGTGACGGAACTGCTGGCCACGGGTGAGTTCCAGGCCCGGGCGCGCGACCTCGGTCCGAGGCTGGAGGGCCCGGCCAAGGATCTGGTTGCCGACGGGCTGGCCACCGACGCCCGGGTGATCGGCTTGTGGATGGGCCTGGACGTGGTGTCTCTGTCCGGGCGTGAGGTCAGTGAGCGGCTGGCCGCCGAGGGCATCCTGGCCAAGGAGACCCACGACAACACCATCCGCTTCGCCCCGCCGCTGACGGTGACCGAGTCGGACCTGGACCGCCTCATGGACACCCTGGGCCGGGTGCTGCGCAGCGCCCGGTAGCCCCCCCGCCGCCGTCGCCACCCCAACGCCACCGCCGTCGCCACCCCGCCTCCGCCGCCGCCATAGCCGCCGCCGCCGAGGGCGAGCCTCCCAGCCGAAGGCGAGTCCCCCAAGGCTCGCCCTCGACGCTCACGCTCGCCCTCGCCGCCGCAGGGACGGGTTGGGGGTGGGGTGGGGGTGGGGGTGCCGCGGGGGCCGGGTGGGCGCCGTGGGGTGGCGGGCTGGCGGCTTAGTGCCGGCGCCGCTTCCAGTTGAAGGCGTGGTCCTCGGGATCGTCGGTGCTGCTGGTGGGCACCACCATGACCGGGCAACGGGAGTGATGCAGCACGGTCTGGGACGTGGAGCCCAGCAGCATCCCGGTGAAGCCGCCGCGGCCGCGCGAGCCGACCACCACCAGGTCCACCGCGGTGGAGAACTCCGACAGCAGCGCCGCTCCGGTGCCATCCAGGGCGTGCCGGCGCACCTGCACCGAACGACCCTGACTGGCCCGGTCCACCGTGACGTCCAGGCCGGTCTTGACGTCGGCCAGCAGGGTCTCCCGGTCCACCCCGGAGGGCAGCCAGCCCAGCAGGCCGGCGCCGGCGCCCATCGGCACACCGACCACGGCGGTCAGTTCCGCCTCCCACCGTTCGGCCTCGTCGATGGCCACGTTCAGGGCGAGTTTGGCCGAGTCCGACCCGTCCACGCCCACCACGATCCGGCGCACCGGCAACGGCAGACCGGCGTCCTCGTCGTCCTCGCCCTCCCGGTGCGGCACCACCACGGTGGGGCAGTGGGAGTGGGCCGGTAGCGCCGAGGAGACGGTGCCCAGGATCCGTTCGGCGAATCCGGACCGGCCCCGGGTGCCGACGACGGCGAGGCGCACCTGGGCGGACAGGTCCACCAACACTCCGGCCGCGTCGCCGGTCTCCAGGGCGCTGGTCACCTGCACACCCACGCCCTCACAGCGGGTGAGGGCCTCGTCCAGGACCGCTTGCGCGCCGTCGCGGATGGCGGTGTCGTCCAGGGTGGCATACCCGCCGTCGATGGTTCCGGCGGCGAAGGTGGGCAGCGCGTAGGCACACACCAGGTGCAGGTTCCAACCCGACTTTCCGGCGTGGGCCAACGCCCAGTCCAGTGCGTTCAGGCTGGCGGCTGATCCGTCGACTCCGACGAGGATCGTGGGTTCGCGTTCCATACCGGTCTACCCCCGTTTTTTGGGCTGATCTTGACCATTGTGCTACAAGCCTGACGGTTGCGGGGCATGTCGCCGGAAAATCTTATAGCTGTCTCATCGGAGCTGTTCATCGGTGCCTGTGCCAGCACCTCTCCGCACGGGCACGCAGGTACACGACGCACCGGTGCGCACAGCACAACGGCCCGCCCCGATGCGGGACGAGCCGTTGTGAGTGGTGCGTGTGCCGGTCAGCCCATCACACGGATGAACGTGGGGCTCGAGTTCCAGATCGGGCCCTCGTGCAGGGGTGAACTGGGGTTGCGAGCCGCGATGTGCTGGCCGTTGCCGGTGTAGATGCCCACGTGTCCGGGCCACCAGACCAGGTCGCCGGGCCGCGCCTCAGAAGCCGAGACCACACGGCCGGCGTTGCGCTGGGCCGAGGACGACCGGGGCAGGGAGACACCGAACTGGGCGTACACGTAGGCGGTGAAGCCGGAGCAGTCGAACCCGGCCGGAGTGCTACCGCCGTACACGTACGGGGTGCCCGTGTACCGGCGGGCCAGGTTCACCACGGCAGAGCCGGAACCGGACGCGGGTGCGGCGCTCTGCGTGGATTCGCTCGCGGGCTCCTCGGCCTGCTGCTCCTCCGCCTGCTGCGTCTCCTCCTGAGCCGGAGCGGCGGTGCGGTTGCCGGTGCGGGCCGCCGGGGCGGTGGCCGCGGTGGGCCGCTGCGTGGTCGCCGCCGGCGGGGGCGGTGGGGGCGGAGGTGGTGGCGGGGCCTCGGAACTCACCACGGCCGCGGTGAAGGACCAGTCGGTGTCGGCGTCGACCGAGATGGTCGGCGAGGTGCTGACGGAGTCGCGGTCACCATCGAGCACCACGTTGGCCAGCGAACCGAGGCCGGAAGCGGAGTTGGACACCTGGGGGGCAGCGGCCGCGGTGGAGGCGCCCATGGTCAGCGCCAGTCCGGAGGAAGCAACTACGGCCAGTGCACGACGACCGGTGGTGCCGGCCACTGTGGTGCCGAAAGCGGTCAGGGGGGTGGAGGGCCGGCACGCTGCGCGGTGGCGGGCTCCGGTTGTGCGTTGAGTCAAAATCTTCTCCACGCGCCTACGGGGTGAGCTGTCGGGTTCGGGTTGGAGATTCACCCGGTCTTACCTGGCGAACCAGGTGGGACTTCACCCCTAGGTGCTCGCGCACCAAAGGTTGGGTCCCCCGTCCCTGTCAATTGCGTCTGTCGGGACCTGCTGGCGGTGACAGGGTTCGGCGCCGCCTGCGGGTACTCATCGATGGAGGGGACGACGAGCACGGCTGACGTTACCCGACGCACCCGGCAAAAGTCACATTCCGGTCACAATTGGTTCTGTGAAATGGTTCACAGGATCTGCCCCTGGCGCCTACGTCCCAGAAAATGGTGGAATTCCGAGGCAACGGCGCGATCGACGAGACGCTGTGTCATCGCCACAATGTGGACTGCGCCACATGCAGGACGCCGCTCTCGTGACCCGCCCAGCGAGCGCGCGGGCTGCGGCTGTGCTAGATCCACGGCACCGAGCACCTGCCGGCGGGCCCTCCGGCGCCCCGTCCCGAACGCACGCGGGCGTCACACGGACACCCGCTACGGGCACCGGATCACCCCGGCTCGGCGGCGCTGACGAACAGGTGCCCCACGGTGTCCTCGGTGAGCTCCAGACTCTGTCCGTTCACGGTCAGGTCTACCGCTGCGCCGTCGGTCTGGGCGCGGAAGCCCACCCCGGGCACCAACCCGACGCGCTCGAACTCGGTCAGCAGCTCCACATCCACCTGCAGCGGCTCCCCGATCCGCACCAGCGTGTAGTGGGCCGGATCGGCGGTGATAGCGGTGCTCAGGGACGTACCGGGCAGTTCGGCGACACCGGCGGCGACGGGCTGCCCGATCTCGGCGGGGCCGGGGATGGTGTTGCCGTAGGGATCCTCCCGCGGGCGCTCGAGCAGTTCGAGCAACTGCTGCTCCACCCGCTCGCTCATCACGTGCTCCCACCGGCAGGCCTCTTCGTGCACGTAGGGCCAGTCGAGTTTGATCACATCGGTCAGCAGCCGTTCGGCCAGGCGGTGCTTGCGCATCACCTGGGTGGCCCGCCGCAGGCCCTCATCGGTCAGTTCCAGGTGCCGGTCACCGGAGACCACCATCAGGCCGTCCCGTTCCATGCGCGCCACCGTCTGGGACACGGTGGGCCCGGAGTGACCCAGACGCTCCGCGATCCGGGCGCGCAGGGGCACCACGCCGTCCTCGATCAGTTCGAACACGGTCTTGAGATACATCTCCGTGGTGTCGATCAGGTCGCTCACGTGCCTGCCCCTTGGTGGTCGCCGCATTCCTCCCGTCAGCCTAGTGCCCGGCGTCCGGCTCCGGACCGGGTGCGCCGCACCTCCTGCGCGCCCTGCCGGCAACTCTCCCGCCCAGGGCCGGCCGGCCGCGCGCCGCAGCGCTCCTGGCGAGGCCGGCGGACCTGCGATGATCGTGCCCATGAACGATCCCGCGATCGCCATCCCGGCCTCGATCCGTCCCGCGGACGGCCGGTTCGGCTCCGGTCCCGCGCGCATCAGGCCGGAGCAGAGCCAGGCGCTGGCCGCCCTGGGCACCACGCTGCTGGGCACCTCCCACCGTCAGCCCCCGGTGCGCTCCCTGGTCGGCCGCGTCCGGGAGGGTCTCGCTGCCCTGTTCAACCTCCCCGAGGGGTACGAGGTGGCCCTGGGCAACGGTGGCGCCTCGATGTTCTGGGACGCGGCCACCTTCGGATTGATCCGCACCCGCTCCCAGCACGTCCGGGCCGGGGAGTTCGGCGCCAAGTTCGCCGCCGCCGCGAGCGGCGCACCGTTCCTGGCCGACCCGCAGATCCTCACCGCCGAACCCGGCAGCACCCGCTCCCCCGAGGCCGCTGCGGGGATCGATGCCTACTGCTGGGTCCACAACGAGACCTCCACCGGCACCCTCACCCCGGTCAGAAGGGTCGACGACGACGGTGCCCTGATGCTCGTCGACGGCACCTCGGCCGCGGGTGGGGTGGAGGTGGACGTGAGCCAGACCGACGCCTACTACTTCGCCCCACAGAAGGCCCTGGGCTCCGACGGCGGCCTGTGGCTGGCCCTGTTGTCCCCGGCCGCGATCGAGCGGGTCGAGGAACTGGGTCAGCGCTGGGCGCCGGCGTCGTTGTCCCTTCCCGCGGCGCTGGCCAACTCCCGGCAGGACCAGACCGTGAACACCCCGGCGATCGCCACCCTGGTGCTGTTGGCCGAGCAGGTCGACTGGTTGAACGACCAGGGCGGCCTGGACTTCGCCGCGGCGCGCACCGCGCAGTCCTCCCAGCTGCTGTACCAGTGGACCACCGAGCGTGACTTCGCCACCCCCTTCGTGGCCGACCCGGCACACCGCTCGCCGGTGGTGGTCACGATCGACTTCGAGGAGAGCATCGATGCCGCGGTGCTGGCGAGGGTGCTGCGCAACAACGGCATCGTCGACACCGAGCCCTATCGCAAACTCGGGCGCAACCAGTTGCGGATCGGCACCTACCCCTCGGTGACCCCCGAGGATGCCGCAGCGCTGACCGCCTGCCTGGATTACGTCGTCGAGCGTCTGTAGTCGCTTCGGTCCAGTGCGCCTCTTCGCTGACGTACGTGGGCGCCGGCCGCGCGCTCGGGAAAGTGGTGGTCCAGGTCCGCTGACCCGGCGCTCCCGCAGGAGCGCCAGGAGGCTGAGGGCGGTGCTGGTCAGCCGGCCGGGCAGGCGACGCTGGGCAGGCGGTGCTGGTCAGCCCCCCGGTCAGGCGGCGCTGCCGGCGTTCACGCCCTCCTGGGTCCTGAGTTCCTCGCGGGCCCGCGCGGCGTCGAGTTGCTCGTGGCGGTTCTGCACCAGCAGGTGCGGACGCTGCCGGAGGCGGTAACGCACCCGCACGTCCTCCCGCTTCACGGTCCACAGAGCGGCGATCCCCGCCACCAGGATGGCGGCGATCGCACCGATGCCGATCGCCCAGCGGGCGCCCCAGTTCTCCGCGATCCAGCCCACCACCGGCCCGCCGATCGGGTTCCCGGCGAAGAAGACCACCAGGTACAGGCTCATCACCCGGCCGCGCACGTTGGGGTCGGTGGTGATCTGGATGGCGGCGTTGGCCGAGGTCAGCATGGTCAGGGAGAAGTAGCCCACCGGGATCGCGCTGAGGGCGAAGAGCTCGTAGGTGGGCATCAGCGCCATCGCCCCGGAACTGATCCCGAACCCGAAGGCCGCGCCCAGCACCAGGCGCAGCCGCGGGCGCTGGCGCCGGGCGGCCATCAACGCACCGGCCAGGGATCCGATCGCCAGGATCGACCCGAGCACCCCGTACTCCCCCGCACCCATGCCGAACTCGTCGTGGGCCATCACCGCCGAGGTCATCTGGAACTTCAGGCCCAGACCACCGATCACGAACACCACGATCATGATCGTGATGATGTCGCTGCGCCCGCGCACGTAGCGCAGGCCCTCGCGCAGTTGCCCCTTGGCTCGTACGGGACGGTCGCGGCGCTGCAGCAACTCGGACTTCATCGCCAGCATCGCCCCGATGGTGGCGGCGAAGGTGAGCGCGTTGAGCATGAACACCCAGCCGGTGCCCACCACCGCGATCAGCAGGCCGGCGACGCCGGGGCCCACCAGGCGGGCGGCGTTGAAGGAGGCGGAGTTCAGCGCCACCGCGTTGGCCAGGGAGGACGTGGGCACGATGTCGGAGACGAACACCTGCCGGGCCGGGGCGTCGAAGGCGCTGAGCACACCCAGGGCCAGTGCGAAGAAGTACACGTGCCACACCTGGGCGGTACCCAGCAGCACCAGGGCGCCCAGGGCCAGGGCGAGCACGCCCATTGCGGCCTGGGTCATCATCAGCATCTTGCGCCGGTCCACCCGGTCGGCGATCAGCCCGGCGAAGGGGCTGATGAACACAATCGGGAGGAACTGCAGGCCGGTGACGATTCCAACGTGGATCGCCGAACCTTCGGGCAGCACGGCAAGGACCAGCCAGTCCTGGGCCACCCGCTGCATCCAGGTGCCCACGTTGGCGACCAGGGCGCCGATGAACCAGATTCGGTAGTTGTACAGACGGAGTGAGGCGAATATCGAGCTCACTGGTTGTAGAGCCTCCTGAGGATCTTCTCTGCCTCGGTGAGCGTTGCGCGCTCGGCGGGGGTCAAGGTTGCGAGTCGTTTGGACAGCCACTGATCGCGGCGGCGCCTGGTCTCTTTGACCAGTTCGGTACCGGCGTCGGTGGGCGTGATGAGCACTTGGCGGCGGTCCTCGGGATGGGTGGTGCGCTCCACCAGGCCGGCATCGACCAGACACTGCACGGTGCGCGTCATCGACGGTGGTCGCACGTGCTCACGTTCAGCGAGCTCTCCCCGGGTCATCGCACCCAGTGCCACCACCGTGGCGAGCACGGCGTGCTGACCCTCGGGGATCGACATGGACCGCTGGGCCCGCAGACTGCGGGTGAGTTTCAGCAGCGTCATGCGCAGCCGCGTCGGGAACCCGACGTCGGCCACCCTCGGGCCGGGGTGCTTGGGGGCAGGAGAAATGCTCACTGCGGAGATACTACATCGTTAGTTTCGCTAAGTAAAGGTCTTGACCTTAGTTTTGCGAAATAAACGCGCTCTTTAGGCGCCAGTGCGGAAACCATGAAAAGCGACTGGGTTTCCGGTGGTGCCCGCGTCTGCGGGTCACATCCGGCCGGCGGCCGGAGGCCGGAGGCCGACGACGACGCAGCCCACCATGGGTGCAAGCGATCACCGACGACGCAGCCCACCATGGGTGCAAGCAGCGCTCACAGGCGATCGATGACCGCATCCCGCCATGGGCCACAGGCGGCGGGCACGGTACCGGGTGAGCGCCCCGCGGCCCCGACTGGTCAGGCGCGCGGCAGCCGGTCGACGATCTCGGCCAGTTCCCGGCGCGGGCCGGTGAAGAAGGGCACTTCCTCGCGCACGTGCCGGCGGGCCTCGGTGGCCCGCAACTCACGCATCAGGTCCACGATCCGGCCCAGGTCGTCGGCCTCGAACCCGAGCAACCACTCGTAGTCCCCCAGGGCGAAGGCGGAGATGGTGTTGGCCCGTACGTCGCCGTAATCGCGGGCGGCCATGCCGTGGTCACGCAGCATGGTGCTGCGCTCGGCCTCGGGCAGCAGGTACCAGTCGTAACTGCGCACGAACGGGTACACGCACAGGTACCCGCGCGGCGCCTCCCCGGAGAGGAACGCCGGCACGTGGGCGCGGTTGAACTCCGCCGGCCGGTGCGTGCCGATCTGGGACCACACCGGCTCCAGCATGGCTCCGAGCGCACTCGCACGGAGCCGTTGGTAGGCCTCCTGGACGACCTCGACGTCCTCGGCCCACCACCACACCATCAGGTCGGCATCGGCCCGGTACCCGGCCACGTCGTACCAGCCCCGCACCTGCAGCCCGTCGATGAGGTCCAGCGCGGCCAGGGCGTTGCGCACCACCAGGGCGCGGTCCTCGTCGTCGGCCGGGACCGCTTCGGTGACGCGGAACACCGAGTACATCGCGTAGGAGGTGGCGGCGTTGATCGCCTCTGGGGTGGTGCTCATGTTGCTCCTTCAGTACGAGATCGGGGGTGCTGTCGGGGCGGTGGCACTCAGTCGGCGGTGCCCGCCAATACCGGGATACCGGTGACCTCGCCGTGGCGCATCCGGCAACTGCCGGGTGGGGCCTCATCGGGGAAGGCGGCCATCTCGCCGCGCACCACCACATCGGGGTCCTCCCCGCGCTCGCGCCCGGCGCGCTCCAGGACCAGGTCCACCAGCCCGGACACGAACGCCGGGTGGATGCCCGCGGTGGTGGCGCAGGCAGCCTGCAGGCCCAGTTCGGCAGCGGTCTCCAGCGCCTCGGTCTGCAGGTCCCAGGCCACCTCCATGTGGTCGGAGATGAACCCGATCGGGGCGATCACCACCCGCTGCGTGCCCGCGCCAGCCAACTCGGCCAGGTGGTCGTTGATGTCCGGTTCCAACCACGGCGTGTGCGGGCTGCCAGACCGCGAGCAGTACGACAGCGACGACGACACCTCCATCCCCGCTGCGCGCAGGTCCGCATCGATCACCGCCCGCACGTCCTCATGCTGCTGGCGGTAACCCGGGCCGGTGACCTCCGAGGCCTGCTGCATGGTGGTGGGGATCGAGTGGGTGACGTAGGCGATGTGCACGCCGGCATCGGCCTCTGGCACCTGGCCCACGGCGTCGGTGATCGCGTGGACGTTGGCGGCGATGAAGCCGGGGTCGTTGAAGAAGGGCCGCAGCACGTCGATGACCAACCCCTCCCCCTCGACGCCCAGGTCCGCCACCGCCGCGGCCAGGTGCTCGCGGTACTGGCGCGACCCGGAGTAGGAGGCATACGCGCTGGTCACCAGCACCAGGATCCGCCTGGCACCGAAGGCCACCGCATCGCGCAGGGTGTCGGTGGTGTAGGGGTGCCAGTTCCGGTTTCCCCACAGCACCGGAAGTTCCACGCCGCGGGCCCGCAGCTCGGCCGCCAGCGCCGCCCGCAGGGCCAGGTTCTGCTCGTTGATCGGGCTCTTGCCCCCGAAGGCGAAGTAGTGCTCCCCCACCTCGGCCAGCCGCTCCTCCGGCACCCCCTTGCCCCGCACCACGTTGCGCAGGAACGGCAGCACATCCTGCTCGGCGTTGGGGCCCCCGAAGGAACACAGCAGCAGGGCGTCATAGGGAGCGGCGGCGTGGGTCATGGGTGTCGCGGTCCTTGTCGAGGTGGTCGTCGGTGGCGGGGCGGTGGTCGGTGATCGGGGAGTCCGTCGGTGGCGGGGCGGTGTCGGTGTTGGGGTGGTGGTCGGTGGCGGGGCGGTAGCCGGTGATCGGGCAGTGGTCGGTGGCGGGGCGGTGTCGGCAGTCGGGGCGGGTGCCGGTGTGGACCTGGCACCCGATCCGGCCGCGCCAACCGGCGCAACGAACCGGCCGCGCGCCGGCTCCGAAGCCGGTGTGGCGAGGCCCACCGTAACATCAGATGAACTACTTGATCTGATGAAGTGGATGTGTCAGGTTGAACCCTCGATGACCGATCTCGCCAGCCCGCCACGGCCGACGACGCAGCCCCCCGAGCACGTCGCCGCACCTGCGCCCAGGGTCGCCCGCCGGGCGTTGTGGTTGGCCGTGGGCGCCACCCTGGCCCTGTTCCTTGCCGCCGGGATCAGCGTGAGCCTGGGCACCCTGCGCCTGGACCCGGTGGCCGCTGTTCGCGCGGTGTTCAGCCCCGATGACTCCCAGGTGGCCACCGTGGTGTGGGCGATCCGGCTGCCCCGGATCGTGGTGGCGATGCTGGTGGGTGCGGCCCTGGCCGGGGTGGGCGTGGTGATGCAGGCGGTGTTCCGGAACCCGTTGGCCGACCCGGGCGTCACCGGAGTCTCCTCCGGCGCCGCCGTGGGCGCCGTGGCCGGGATCACAGCCGGGCTGGCCGGGTCGCTGCAGTGGGGTGTACCGATCGCGGCGTTCACCGGGGCCCTGGTGGTGGCCCTGCTGCTGCAGGCGGTGCTGCACACCAACCGTGGCGCCTCCACCTACACCCTGATCCTGGTGGGGGTTTCCATCAACGCCTTCGCCGGGGCGCTGATCTCGATCCTGGTGGCCAACGCCCACGACGACGCCCTGGCCCGCGGCGCCGTGTTCTGGCTGGCCGGCGACCTGGAACTACGCACCTGGAACCACGCCGCCATCGCGGTGATCCCGATCGCGCTCGGCCTGGGCCTGCTGCTCACCCGCACCCGGGCCCTGGACGCGTTGCTACTCGGCGACGACGTCACCTCCACCTCCGGGTACAACGTGCACCGCACCCGACTGGTGCTGCTGCTGATCGCCTCCCTGGTGACCGGTGCGGCGGTGGCGGTATCGGCGTGATCAGTTTCGTCGGGCTGGTGGTCCCGCACGCGGTGCGGCTGGTGATCGGGGCCAAGCACGCCCTGCTGCTGCCGATCTCGATCGTGGGTGGGGCGCTGTTCCTGGTGCTGGCCGACACCGCCGCCCGGGCAGCCTCGGTGACCCTCGTGATCCAGACCGGAGCGGTGGCCGCCCTCATCGGCGCGCCGGTGTTCCTGGCGCTGTTGCTATCCAGGCGGCACACATGAGCGCCGGGCACACCGCGAGCGCGCACGCCACCCACGCCAGCGCCACCGAGGCCCGCGCCACGCACCCCCCGGCCGCCGCGCACGATCTGGTCCTGTCCGGCCTGGTCGCCCACCGCGACCGGCCCCTGTTCGATCCGATCGATGCCACGGTGACCCCGGGCACCCTGCTCGGGCTCGTCGGGCCCAACGGGGCGGGCAAGTCCAGCCTGCTCTCCGCCGTCGTCGGGCACGGGGTGAGCACCTCCGGAGGGGTGCGCTACGGCGAGCGGACCTGCACTCACTGCGCCCGCGCCGCCTGGCCGAGGTGCTCAGTTACATGACGCAGGACTCCTACGCCCCGAACGAACTGCGGGTGCGCGACGTGGTCGGTGTCGGGGCCCGGGCCAGCGAGCGGTCCGGCGGCACCGAGGAGCGCATCATGGCCGCGCTGGACCGTGTCGGCGTGGCCGAGTTGGCCCCGCGTCGCTACGCCCGCCTGTCCGGTGGGGAGCGCCAGCTTGTGCAGGTGGCTCGGATCCTGGCCCAGGACGCGCCGGTGATGCTGCTCGATGAGCCGACGGCGGCCCTGGACCTGGGTCACCAACTCACCGTGATGCACGCCCTGCATGAGCGCGCCGGCGCCGGGCACATCGTGATCGTCACCATGCACGACCTCACCCAAGCGCTGCGCTGGGCAGACCGGGTGGCGGTCATCGCCGAGGGCCGGGCCACCTTCGGCGCCCCCGCTGAGGTCATCACCCCCGGGCTGATCCGGGATGTGTACGGGGTGACCGCCGAGGTGTTCGACTCCCCCAGCGGCGCCCCGACGCTCAGCCTGGTGCGCCCCACCTGTCCCACTGCCAGTACCTTCACCCGCCGCCACCCCGAGGTGGCCCGTCCCTGAAAGGGGTGCCGATGCGTCCGACGTCGCCTGGTGCCGCCCTGCCGCCCACCCGATCCGCTGGTGCCGCCCCGCCGCCCACCCGGTCCGGCCGGGGGCTCCTGCGCCTGCTGTTCCTCCCACTGGCCGCGCTGCTGCTGATGTTGGGCGCGTGCTCCTCGGGAGTGCCCGCGGACGAGCCGGACGGGGCAACCGAGGACGCCACCGAGCAGTCCGGCGGCGAGCAGTCCGGGGAGACCGGAACCGCCGACGACGACGCCTCCGCGCAGGACGAGGGCACCCAGGAGCAGGGTTTCCCCCGCACCGTGGACGTGCCGGCCGGCGACGACCGCCCCGCCACCGAGGTGACGATCCCCGCCGAACCGCAGCGGGTGACCGCGCTGACCTATGAGACCGCCGCCCTGGTGGCCGAGCTCGGCGCGGGTGAGAACCTGGTGATGGCCCCGGCCGAAGCGGCCAACCCGGTGCTGTCCAACCAACCGGACGTGATGGCGGACGTGGAGCACCACATCGCCTCCGAGTCCGCCGTGGACGCCGAGGCCGTGATCGCCTCGGACCCGGATCTGGTGGTCTTCAACGACCGGCACGGCATGGAAGAAGGGGTGGGCCGGGTGCTCACTGAGGCCGGTTTCCCGGTGCTGGTGCTGCCGAACACGTTCTCCTCGGTGAGCGAGATGCTCACCAACATCGATCTGGTGGGCACCGCGCTGGGGATGGAGCAGGAGGCGGCGGACCTGGCGACCACCCTGTCGGACGGGCTGGTGGATGCCTCCGACGAGGACGGACCGAGTGTGTTGGTGCTGAGCAACCAGGCCGGTCGCCCGTTCGTGACCGCCGGGGGTGCCTTCCCGTTGGAGGTGGTGCGCCTGGCCGGTGGCCGGGACGCCAGCGCCGACCTGGGCATGGTCCGCAGCGGCCCGATCTCGGCCGAGCAGGTGCTGGCGGCCGATCCGGACCGGATCCTGCTGGTGGACATGAACGGCTCCGGTGAGACGATCTTCGCCGACTTGCTGAACAACCCGGCGGTGGCCGCGCTGCCGGCGGTGGCCGAGCATGAGCCCTTCCTCGTGGAGGGCAAGTACGTCCAGGCCCTCGGGTTCACCAGCACGGTGGAAGGCCGCGATCAGATCGCAACGTGGTTGGATCAGTAGCCGACGGACCACCGTGGCGCTGCGTCGGTCGTTGGGGGGTCAGCCGGCGACCAGAAGCCACCTCAGGTCAGCAGCGAGCCGGCGCCCACCCCGGCGTGGATCGCGATCTCCGGCGCGCAGTGGGCCAGGTAGGCCAGCCACACCGACCCGGTCCGTGCCCGCACCCACCCCATGATCAGGCCCAGCAGGCCGGTCAGGATGATCTGATCCGGCGCGAACACCAGCCCTTCGGTGGTGAGCAGCAACCCGTGGCCGAGGCCGAAACTCAGCGTGGTCAGCACCAGGCCCCACCCCACCTTGGCGCCGAAGAATCGCCACGGCGTGCCCAGGGCGCGGTCCAGCAGGGCGATGAGCACGCCACGCCAGAGCAGTTCCTCCACGAGGTTGGCGTGAGCCAGGTCGAACAGCAGCCGCTCGGTGGAGTGGAAGCCGTCGAACGTGCTGTCCCCGGAGGCCACCGTCAGGGTGACCAGGAGCGCCTGGATCGTGAAGACCACGGCGATCACCACCAGGGCCGGGCGCAACGACCCCTGCACGGGTGCGCGCACGCCGACGTCCGCGCGCGCCCATCGGCCGAGCATGACCAGCAGGATGGTCAGCCAGATCAACTCGAACGTCTTGCCCTGCCAGTTCCAGTCCAGGTCGGCAAAGAAGCCGATTCCGGGCAGGGCGTGCACCGTGAAGCTGAGGAGCAGGAACGCCGCGGCCACCACGACCGGCCGGCCGGAACCGGGGCGGCGCCGGGCAGCCAGCAGCACTATCGGCGCCAGTACCAGGCACTGCAATACGAACGAGGCCGCCCCCGCACCGACCTCGGTGATGGTGCGTACCGGACCGGCGACGACGGCCACCACCGCCACCATGACCGCCACGGTGCCGAGCACCGGCAGCACCCAGCGGGTGGTGTCCGCTGGGGAGGGCGGGCGCTCCGTCGGCATGGGCGGACGCTCGCCCGGGGAGGGCGACCGGGACGACGACGGCGGACCGGTGGAGATGTGGGCGTGCGGGTCGATCAGGCTCTCCTTATCAAGGGGGTGGGCAGGGAGATGACACGCGTGCGCACGGGCGGTGCCCGGCCGGCGCAGTGCCTGTGGAGGGTTGTTCCTGTCCCACGGGCTCGAGCCGCGCAGCCGACACGCTAGTAAGCACCCCGGCGTGCGCGGCAGTGTCAGACGTCATGAGTCAGCGGAACTGGCCTCGGCCCTTGCCGCTCCAGACCACCGCCCTGCAGGAGCCGGAATACGGCTGAGGACGCCACCGGTGCTCGGTGCAGCGGGCCACGCCTGCACCGGCAGCCTTCCTATACTCCTGTGATGGCCACCACAAGCGGTACCGAGCGGGCCCGCACCACGCTCGCCTATCTGCGCCGCCAGATCACCACCGGTGCCTGGGCGGTGGGCGAGCGCATCCCGATCGAACCCGAACTCACCGAGATCCTGGGCGTGGGGCGCTCCACCGTGCGTGAGGCGGTGCGATCCCTGGCCAGTATCGGGATGCTGGAGACCCTGCCCGGGCGTGGCACGTTCGTGCGCTCGGCGACGCCCACCTCCAGCGTGCTCTCGGAGTTCCTCACCGCCTACACGTTGGAGGAACTGCTCTCCTACCGTCGTGCCCTGGAGGTCGAGGCCGCCCAGCAAGCCGCGTTGCATCGCAGCGACGAGGACGTCGAGGCCCTGGAGGCCGCGGCAGCCGCGACCCTGCGGCCCGGGCAGTGCCCGGTGATGACACCGCAGCCCGATGCGGACCTGGCCGCCCGGTTCCACTACCTGCTGTTCGACGCCGCCAAGAACCGCCTGCTCGCCTCCCTGTATGCCGGGATCACCGAGAAACTCGCCGAACCCGCCAACGCCGAGCGGCTCACCCACGCCAGCGATGTGCTGTCCATGCACAAGGAGCACGAACGCATCGTGGATGCCGTGCGCCGCGGCGACTTCATCGACGCCGTGCACGCGATGGCCGATCACATGGACAACGACCTGGTGATCCTCACCCCCGACGATGAGATCATCCCGCCGCTGCGCCGCTCACCCGACGATCAGGTGCGGGTCGAGGCCGCCCGCGCCGAGTCGGCCGAGCGCAGCACAGGCTGAGAGGTTCGCCCCGGCCCGCCTGCTCGCCGGCACTGCGCCGGTCATATCCCTACCCGCGCGGCGTGGTCTGGGCGGCTTCAGGTCTGTCTGTCCCGTGGCTCCCGGGTGGACCGCGGGTCGGCGCCCCGGGTGGACCGCGGGTCAGCGCCCCGGGTGGACCGCGGGTCAGCGCCTTCACGGTGCCGTTGCCGCAAGACCTTGCGCGCGATCAATGCGACGGCGGCAATGGTGGCGGTGATCAGAAGGATCACGATCACCGTGGTCACCAGGTCATAGGTGGCAAAACCGGACTCGATAGTTCAGAACTCCGCATCGGTCGGGTGAACCCGGAGTGACGCGTTCACGCTGGCTGCGACGTACACCTCGAGCATGCCATCGCGCATCCTGGATGACTACCCCCGCCCCGACCGTGGCACTCGCGGGGTGTGTGGATGGGTAGGCCGTGGCGGGGCGATGATGTAGCCGGCCGCGGCGTCGCCGTAGACCTGCAGGGCGCCGGGGCGGTGGTGCCACAGCCAGGCCAGGTGGGCGCACAGGATCGCATCGATCTCGTCCTCGATGCGGTTCAGGTCGATCTGTCGCTTCGCCCGGTCGGCCGCGAGGCGGATCTGCTGCCACCGCGGGTTGCCGACCAGGGCCAACTCGGCCAGGGTCTCCATCCGGTCCAGCACGGCCAGCATGCCGATGCGCCGCGATGGCACCGGGCCCTTCTTGTACTTCAGCGTGCGCCCCAGCTCGAACAGCCCCACCATCGCCGCGTGCGGGTAGACCTCGATCGCCACCGGTGTCGCAACGTCGCCCCGGTGCGCGGGATCGGTGTGCCAGCCGTGGCGGCCCGCCAGCACCGCGGCCCGTGGCGGGTTGAAGTGCGCCCGCCCGAGGTTGCTGGTGTGGCAACTGGCCTCATACGCCCCGTAGGACTGTCCGATGAGGCGTTCGCACTGGCGCATCCCGGTGGGGTTGGTGACGATCAGCGGTGCGTCGATCGCCACGCTCACCACACCGGCCCCGAGCCCGGTCAGCCAGTCATCGATGTGCTCATCGGTGACCATGCTGGTCGAGGACACCAGCGCTCCGCCCTGGTCCACCGCGGCAAGCCCGGTGCGGGCGCGGGTGGACCAGGCCAGGTCGATCCCGATGTGCATGCTCATGCCCGGCCACACTATTCCCCGGGTTGGCACGGTCCGGGGCTTCTCCCGCACCGGGGCCTCGAGGGTCTGCCCGAGCATCGGCGCCGGGGGCGGCGTATCGTCGAAACATGACCACCACCGCCCCACCGAGCAACCTGCTGCACGGCACCTTTGCCCGTGAGTTGCCGGAATTGGCTGTGCCGTGGCAGGCCGAGAAGGCCCCCGAGCCCCGGCTGGTCGCGCTGAACGACACCCTCGCCGGTGAACTGGGTCTGGACCCGGAGTATTTGCGCAGCCCGGCCGGCCTGCGGTTCCTGCTCGGCAACGAGGTGCCCGAGGGCGCCACCCCGGTTGCCCAGGTCTACGCCGGCCACCAGTTCGGAACCTATGTGCCGCGGCTGGGTGATGGCCGGGCCCTGCTCCTGGGGGAGGTCACCGACAGCCACGGCGACTTGCGTGACCTGCACCTGAAGGGCTCGGGGCCCACCCCGTTCGCCCGCGGCGGGGACGGGCTGGCCGCGATCGGCCCGATGCTGCGGGAGTTCCTCATCAGCGAGGCGCTGCACGCTCTCGGGGTGCCGACCACCCGGTCGTTGTCGGTGGTGGCCACCGGCAAGGCGGTGATGCGTGAGCGTCCGCTGCCCGGTGCGGTCCTGGCCCGGGTGGCGGACAGTCATCTGCGGGTGGGCACGTTCGCCTACGCCCGCTCCACCGGTGATGAGGATCTGCTGCGCCGTCTGGCCGATCACGCCATCACCCGGCACCACCCGCAGGCGCGCGAGGCTGAGAACCCCTACTTGGCCCTGTTCGAGGCGGTGTTGGCCGCGCAGGCCGAGTTGGTCGCGAAGTGGATGCTGATCGGGTTCGTGCACGGGGTGATGAACACCGACAACACCACCATCTCCGGGCAGAGCATCGACTACGGTCCGTGCGCGTTCATGGACGCCTTCGACCCGGGCACCGTGTTCAGCTCCATCGACGCCCTGGGTCGCTACGCCTACGGCCGCCAACCCACAGATCGCGCAGTGGAACCTGGCCCGGTTCGCCGAGACGCTGCTGCCGCTGATCAGTGCGGACCAGGAGCAGGCCGTCGAGTCGGCCACCGCGGCGCTGAACACCTTCCCGGCGGTTTACTCCGCCGCCTGGACGCGCGGCATGCGCGCCAAACTCGGACTGGAGTCATTCACGCCCGACGACGACGCAACCGACCTGATCAGCGACCTCACCTCGCTCCTGGGTGCTTGGGGTGTGGACTACACCTCCTTCTTCCGCCACCTGACCACAGCGGCCGGCGGGGACGCGGGCCCGGTGCGGGCGCTGTTCGAGGGTGCGGGTGGGGATGACGTTCCGGCGCCGACACTGTTCGGCGACGCCGATAGTGACCAGGTTCCGGCACCGACGCTGTTCGGCGACGTCGATAGTGACCAGGTTCCGGCACCGACGCTGTCCGGCAGTGCCGGTGGCGATGGGGTTCCGGCCCCGGCATCGCTCGACGGTAACGGAGGCGACGCGGCGTCATCGACCGAGCGGCCTGCCTTCGAGCCGTGGCTGCAACGCTGGCTCTCCTATCGCCCGGACGCGAGCGTGATGGCCCAGGTGAACCCCATCTACATCCCGCGCAACCACCTGGTCGAGGAGGCCCTCGCCGCTGCCGGCACCGCGGACCTGGGCCCCTTCGAGGAATTGCTGGACGTGATCACCCAGCCCTTCACCGAGCGCCCGGGACTGGAGCGCTACACCGAGCCCGCCCCGGCCGAGGCCGCCCCGTTCGTGACCTACTGCGGAACCTGACTTCCCAGGTCACGTACCCATCCGGGCGCGTTGTTAGGGTCGGGACATGTTTGAAGCCGCCGCAGGAGGCCTCGTGGTCGTCGTCTTCGCGCTGGCGTGGCTGGCGCTCATCGTCGCCGCGCTCATGTCCATCGCGCAGTCGCGCAACTACACCTCCGGAATCAAGGCGCTGTGGGTGCTGGCCGTGTTCGCCCTACCCTTCCTGGGCCCTTTGGCCTGGTTCCTCATCGGCCGCCACTCCTACGGCTAACAACCCACCAGCCCCCCACCCGGCCCCAGCCCCAGCCCCCGGCCCCCAGCCCCCGGCCCGCGACTTCCGGCCCCAGCCCCCGGGCTCCCGACTCCCGGCCCCGGCCCCCGGGCTCCCGACTCCCGGCCCCAGCCCCCGGGCTCCCGACTCCCGGCCCCAGCCCCCGGGCTCCCGACTCCCAGCCCCAGCCCCCGGCCCCCAGCCCCCGGCCCGCGACTTCCGGCCCCAGCCCCCGGGCTCCCGACTCCCGGCCCCGGCCCCCGGGCTCCCGACTCCCGGCCCCGGCCCCCGGGCTCCCGACTCCCGGCCCCGGCCCCCGGGCTCCCGACTCCCGGCCCCGGCCCCCGGGCCCCCGACTCCCGGCCCCAGCCCCCGGGCCCCCGACTCCCGGCCCCGGCCCCCGGGCCCCCGACTCCCGGCCCCCGGCCCCCGGGCCCCCGACTCCCGGCCCCGGCCCCCGGGCCCCCGGGCCCCCGACTCCCGCCCCCGGCCGGGGGATGACGGGGTGGGCGGGGGCGATGGGCATGGTTGAGGCAGGGGGTGGGCGGGTATGCACAGGGGGAAAACTGTGTCCACAGGTGCTGACCTGCAGCCGCTATGGGCGCAGGGGATTGGTGCTTACTGGCGTCATGCGCACGGTGCCGATCCCGGAGGGCCTGCTGCGGTACACCCGCTGGCAGTGCGGCCTCATTTCGACCGCGCAATGTCGGGCTCTGGGCATCAGTGCCGACCGGTGCGCCACCCTGGTGGCTCGCAGGATGTGGCAGCGGGTCGTACGCGGCGTCTACGACACCGAGCCGGACCGTCCAACGAACTTCGACGTGGCCCGGCGCAAGGCCGCCTGGACCGGCCTGCTGGCGATGGGTAAGAACGCCATCGCCGTGGGTTGCTGCGCCCTGGCCCTGCACGGGGTCGCCGGACTGCCCCAGCAGTTGACGCCGGAGGTAGCAATCACGGGTGGGCGCTGGCTGCGGGGACCGGTCGGCGTCGTCGTGCGCCGATATCGCGACGTACCGGTCCGGGTCCGGTACGCCGGCTGGCAGGTGAGCGACGTCCCCACCGCGCTCGTCCACGCTCTGCCGCTCCTGCGACGTGATCACGGGGTGGCCGTAATCGATTCGGCCCTCAACCAAGGGCTCATCAACACCAGCGACCTCACCGACGTCCGCCGGCGACTGCAGGGGCGGCGCGGTGCCGCTCGGGTCGGCTCGTGGTGGCCGCTGGTGGATGGTCGCGCCGAGTCGCCATTAGAGACGTGGGCACGGCTCGACTGCCATGACCACGACCTGCCACCGGATCAACTCCAGGTGGTGTTGCGCGATGCCACCGGTACGTTCATCGGGCGCGGTGACATGGGGTGGCGGCGCCGTGACGGCGGTTGGATCATCGTCGAGATGGACGGACGCCAGGTCCACAGCGAACCCGAGGCGCTCTTCCGGGACCGGCAGCGCCAGAACCGGTTGCTGGCCGAGGCGGATGCCACCATCCTGCGATTCACCAGCCGCGACCTGCGTCCCTCGGGCACCATCGCCAACCAAGTCCGCCAAGCCCTCACCCCCACCTCACCCACCCCCACCCCCTAACCCCAGCCCACCAGACCCCGCCGAAGTCAGCATTGATCGGCTGAACCTGCAGGTAGAACCGACTAATGCTGATTTCGCCGGTAGGCGCCCGAGGCCGATCGGCACCCGAGTGGACAGCGCCGGTCCGCCACGGTTAGCGTCGAACCAACCCCCGGGGAGCGCGCAGAGCGCTGAGAGTGCGGAGAGTCCGCAGACCCGTCCACCTGATCCGGTTCGTACCGGCGTAGGGAGTTGGGCACCCGCCGATGAGCATCGGCGGCTCATGAGGTACCCCGGGGCCGGAGGACACCGATGAGCACCACCGGCCACGGCAGCACGGAGAAGGTCGCCACGACCGGCACCAGCGCGGCCACCCCACGCGAACTGGGCGTCGGGATGCGATTCAGCATCCACCCGCACACCGACGACTTCGTGCGCGTGATCCTGGACTCCCTCACCGAGGTGGAGGCGAGCGGCGTCGCCGAGGGGCTGGTGATCGAGACCGACGAGGTCAGCACATACGTCGGTGCCCGGGCGGTGCCGGCCGAACAGGACCTGGCCGGTTACCTCGTGGCTGCCATCGCCGCCGCCTCCCGGCACTCCGGTGGCGGGCACGTCGCCGCCCATGTGCTGTTCTCCCGCGGTTGCCCGGGCGAACGTACCTGCGACCTGACCTCCACGATCCTGCCCGAGGTGGCCCCGGTGCGCCTGGAACCCACCGGAATCGAGGCGGTGGCGCAGTGGTCGCTGTACCCGCTACTCGATGGTGGGGACGATGCCGGCGAACACATGTCCATCATCGAGGCGGCCATCACCCGAGCGCAGGAGCGCGGCGTTGCCGCCCCAGCGGCCCACTACGCCACCAAACTCACCGGTGACCTCGCGGAGGTGGTGGCCACCGCCGTCGACGCGTGGGCCCAGGTGGGCACCACCGTCCCGCACGTGGCGACCCACCTGACCATCTCGGTTGGCTCACCCACGCGGGCCCGCGGGAGGTAACCGCGCCAGACCAGTTCACGAGGGCCCGTCCGCCTCGCGCACTGGCCGTGTGGGGTACGCGCTCAGGGAGCCCCGCCGCGCACCGTGGTGACCAAGTCGGTGAGGCTGGGCGTCGCCGGGGTGGAGGCGAACCCGAACCGCACCGGCGGGTCGATCGGAACCATCGCGCCCAGGTCCGTTCCATCCCACGAGGTACGAGCACCGGCGAGACGATGGAGGTCGCTCGCGCCGTAGTACTCCCTGCGCCCACCCCCGGCCGAACCGCGGGTACGCACCCCTGGCAGGGCCACCCGCGCGACCGGATCGGTCAGGAGGGTGAACCAGGGCGCACCGGCCACCGCAGCGGGCAGCGCGCGCAACAGCCAACCCACCGCTGCCCGCTTGCCGATCTGCACGGTTGCGGACAGCGGGCCGGCTTCGTCTCTGCCACCGCTCCCCCGCCATGGTGGGCACGGTCCGCGGCAGCGCCTCGGCCGGTACGGGCGGCTGGGAGGAGCCGGGATCTGCCATTCCCCACGCAACGGCGTCACGCGCACGCGCACCTGCCGGGGGCCTGGGTGCATACCGGTGCACGGTCACGTTCGCGGGCTCGACGGCATCGAACTGGTACGTGGCCGAGACGAACTCGGCGACCTCCGTCGATGGCGCCAGCAGCACTCGATGCCCGTGCGGATGCTGCACCATCACCCCCGCGAATGGCCCCAGCGGAGTGGTGTGCCAGTTGCCCACGACGAACCGGGTTCCACCCGCGGTCCCCCACCCGGCGATCCGACCGGAGAACCTCCAGGTGCGGGGCGAAGCGGAGCGGGTCATACCCCATGGTCCATCGGCGGGCGCCGGTGCACCAACCGCAGCGCGGTCACTCGGAGCAGCAGTTACCCGGTGCACCTACCCACCCGGAGCACCGGCCCACCCAGAACACCGGCCCACCCGGACCACGCGCCAAGCCCAAGCCGCCGGCGGACGCGCCACCCGCGCCGCCCCGCGCCCGCCCGCGCCGCCCAGCGCCCGGACCGCCGCCCGGACTAACCCCCGAGCAGCGTTCCGATCGGACCGCGCACGAAGTAGAAGACGAACATCAGCGAGGTCACCCACATCAGCGGGTGCACCTTGCGGATCCGGCCGGCACCCACCTGGATGATCACGTAGGCGATGAACCCGGCGCCCATCCCCGCGGCGATGGAGAAGGTCAGCGGCATCATCAGGATGGTCAGGAACGCCGGGATCGCCACCTCGGTGCGCTTCCAGTCGATCCCGGTCACCTGGGCCATCATCAGGAAGCCCACCAGCACCAACACCGGCGTAGCCGCTTCGAAAGGCACCAGCGCCACGATCGGGGAGAACAGCGTGGCCAGCAGGAACGCGATGCCGACCACCACGCTGCTCAGCCCGGTCCGGGCACCCTCACCGACACCGGCTGCGGATTCGATGTAAGCGGTCGCCGTCGAGGCCGATCCCGCGCCGCCGGCGATGGCACCGAAGGAGTCCACCACCAGGATCTCTCGGGTCCGCGGCGGGTTGCCCTGCTCATCCAGCAACTTGGCCTCGGCGCCCACGGCCACCATCGTGCCCATGGTGTCGAAGAAGTCGGCCAGCATCAGGGTGAACACCAGCAGCAGGACGACGACGATGCCGACCTTCTCGATCGACCCGAGCAGGGAGAAGTGGCCCAGCAGGGCGAAGTCGGGCAGCGAGATGATCTCACCGCTGATCTCGGGCGGGTTGAGCTGCCAACCCCAGGGGTTGTCCTCCGAGGCCCGCCCCACGTTCAGGAACGCCTCGGCGAGCATCGCCAGGCCGGTGCCGACCACGATCGCGATCAGCAGCGCCCCGCGAACCTTGCGCACCCACAGGATGCCGGCGGTGAACAGCCCGATCACGAAGATCAGCGAGGGCCACCCACCCAGCGACCCGTTCACCAGTTCCACCGGCGTGGCCATGGAGGCCGGGATCCGGATGATGCCGGCGTTGACGAGGCCGACGAAGGCGATGAACAATCCGATGCCCACACTGATGGCCATCTTCAACTCGAACGGAACCGCGCGGAACACCGCCTGCCGGAACCCGGTCAGGACCAGGACGAGCATGATGATGCCCTCCAGCACCACGATGCCCATCGCGTCGGCCCAGGTCAGCCCGGCGTCGGGCAGCGCGGCGATCGAGTAGGCCACTACGGCGTTCAGGCCCATGCCTGCGGCGATGGCCAGTGGGAATCGCGCCACCAGACCCATCGCGATGCACAGCACCCCGGCGACCAGGGCGGTGGTCGCCGCCACCCGGGGGACGGCCAGCTCCTCGATCCCGCCGATGAAGTTGCCCGTACCGTCGGGCACGGTGCCCAGGATGAGCGGGTTGATGACGATGATGTAACTCATCGCGAAGAACGTGACCAGGCCGCCGCGGATCTCACGCCCGATGGTGGAGCCACGCGCGGAGATCTCGAAGTAGCGGTCCAGGAAGCCGGCGAATCCGGAGGTGCGCTCATCCTCGCGCGTGGATTGTCCCATGGGGCACTATCTTGGCCAGCCCAACTCGGTTCCGTCCAATCCCGCCCATCAGGTGGGAATTGCCCGACGACGGCACCTCGCCCGACCGCAGCGGGTCACCACCGCAGCACCGCCACCGCCGCACGGTTCACCGTCGGCGCGTCCCTACCACCGCCGCGCACGCCTCACCGTCGGCACACCTCACCACCGCCGCGCACACCTCACTAACGCCGCGCCACTCACCGCCGTCGGCGCGCCCTTCACCACCGCCGCCGCACGGCCCGCCAGCGCCGCCGCACCCGCCGCACCACCGCAGTAGCCCGAGGCTCTACCATCAACAGGTGCGCAGCCTCGACCCCGAACGAACACCACAGGAGTTGCAGCCGGCCAGGGTGCCCTCCGTGCTGATGTTCAGCGTGGGCATCCTGATCTGTTGGCCGTCCTGCTGGTGCTCGGCGCCCGCCACCTGCTCGGCTACGGCGCCGACGGCCGACTCGTCTCGCTCGCCGTGGCCGGCGTCGTGCTGGGCGCGGCCGGCCTGATCTGGGCCTGGCTACGCCCACGTCCCGAATTCGCCGCACCCACCGGCGCACCCACCACCGAACCCGCCCCCGACCCCCAGGACCCTTCGTGAAACTGCTCCTGCCCGACTCCATCAACCTTGACCTCAACCTGCCCGACCAGGTGCAGCCCGTCACCTACGCGGTGACCGAGCCGATCCCGCAGGAGCACCGCGATGCCGAAGCGATCGTGCTGTGGGCCACACCCGGGCACCGCATGGGCGAACTCCCGGCGGAACTGCCGAACCTGAAGTGGGTGCAGGGCCTGATGGCCGGCATGGACGCCGCGGTGAACGCCGGGTTCAGCGAGGACATCACGATGACCTCCGGGCTGGGTCTGCACGCCGGTCCAGTGGCCGAGCACACCCTCGCGATGGTACTGGCCGCGGCCCGCCGACTGGACCTGTGCGTGCTCTACCAGGCCGACAACGAATGGGACGAGACCCGCCTGGGCGGCAACCAGGCGCTGCGCACCGGCAACTTCTCCACCCTGTCCGGGGCCCGGGTGCTGATCTGGGGCTTCGGCTCCATCGGGCAGAAGCTGGCCCCCTGGATGGCCGCGATGGGCGCCACCGTGACCGGGGTGGCCTCCACCGCCGGGGAGCGAGCCGGGTTCCCGGTGATCACCGCGGCGGACCTGCCGGACGAACTCCCCCGCACCGATGTGCTGATCAACATCCTGCCCGCCAACCCCCGCACCGAGGCCATCGTGGACGCCGCGGTGTTCGAGGCGCTGCCGCAGCACGCCTGGTTCGTCAACGTGGGCCGCGGGGCCACCGTGGATGATGCGGCGCTGCTGGAGGCGTTGCACCAGGGCAGCATCGGCGGAGCCGCACTCGATGTGTTCCGCACCGAACCGCTGCCAGCCGACGACCCGTACTGGTCCGCTCCGAACGTGATCATCACCCCGCACTCGGCCGGTGGGCGTCCGCGCAACTCCGAGCCGCTGATCGAGCAGAACGTGCGCGCCTACCTGGCCGGGGAGGAACTGGCCGGGCTCGTCACCCGCTGACCGGTGCGCATCGGCCCGCTGAGGACGTCATGACCGTCCGTACGGTGCACGTGCCGATCGAGCGGATCGGTACGTGGATCACCGGCTTCGCCGACCGTCACGAGGGGGCCGTGGTGCTGCCCGAAAGCACGGCCGACGACGACGGAACCGAGGTCGTGCGGATCCGCGGCGGTGACGGGGAACTCGCCGAGTTCTCCCGGTGGCCCCTCGGCTCCGGTGCCTCCGGCGGGCGGGCCAGCCATGGCACCGGCCTCGACCTGCGGGCCGGGGAGGAGCCCGGCACCGCGCACGCCACCGACCCGGGCGCCACCAACCCCGACGCCACCAGCGCGGACTACCCCGACCCCGACGCCACCAACCCCGACGCCACCAGCGCGGCGACGCTGGCCGCGATCAGCGCCTGGTGCGCCCCGCCGACCCACCTGGGACTGGTGCTGATCCGCCGCGGAGGTTACGCCGTCGGCCGGGCCGAAGGCCCCCGGCTGCGCTCCCACAAGAGCGGCACCAAGTACGTGCAGTCACGCACCGCGGCCGGCGGGTGGTCCCAGCAGCGGTTCGCCCGCCGGCGCGGCAACCAGGCCGATGCGCTGGTGGGTGCGGTGGTGGAGTTGGCCGCGGCGCACCTGCTGCCCGGCCCGGCCGGGTCCGCGCCGGAACTGCCGCAGGGATTGGTGGTCGGCGGGGACCGGGCGCTGGGTGAGCAGGTGCTGGCCGATCCGGTGCTGGCGCAGGTGGCCGCGCTGCCCCGGCGCACGTTCGCCGATCTGCCCGAGCCCCGCTTCGTCGTGCTCGAACAGGCCCTGCGACGCGGGCGCAGCGTCCCCATCCGGATCACCCCGGCCAAGTAGGGTGGAGCGCGTGATCGTTCCTACCCCCAGCCCGGCATGATGCGCCGCCGCCTGGTCAGCGCCGCGGTGGCCCTGGTGGCCGCACTGGCACTCAGTTCCTGCACCGACCCCTCCCCGGAGCGCCCCGAGCCCACCGAGACCGAGGAGACCACCGCCGCCGAAGAGGAGGAGCAGGAGGACGAACCGGAGGCCGAGCCGCAGTTCAGCGACGACGACGTCACCCACGCCCAGGAACTCATCGCGCTGCACCGCACCAGCCTGGAGTTGCACCAGGTGATCCGGTCCAAGGCCGATGTGGTGGAGGAGGTGGACACGCTCTCCCTGAGTCTGTACACCTCCCACTACGACGAGGTGCAGGCCCTGGAGGGTATGCTCACCGACTGGGGTGCGGAGGTTCCCCAGGAGCAGGACACCGAGGTGGTGACCGATGCCGAGATCCGTGAACTCGGTCCGGCGTCGGGGGATGCGGCCAACGCGCTCTACCTGGAGCAGATGATCGCGCTGCACGAGGCCCGCTCGAGCATCTGCGAGGACGTGATCCTGGACGGGGAGAACCCTGAGTTGGTGGACCTGGCCCAGTCGATGCTGAACAGCCAGCAGCACGAGATCACGCACATGCGGGAGATCCTCGGCGGGCTCGACGTCGAGGACGAGCCCGACGACGGCGGCGACGGCGACACCGCCGACGACGACACCGCCGACGACGACTGAGGCACCACTGCCCTTGCATCGCCTGCACCCGCGCGCCCCGCTGGGCGAGGGCAGCGTCCGCTGGCCCTCGGGGCGGGCCGCCCACGCTCCCCGGCCACCGAGGGCGATCGTTGCCACCCAGGGCGATACCTACCGGGCTCGCCCTCGGCTGCCAGGCTCGCCCTCGGCGCGACGTGCCGGCCGGGTCGGCGCGCGGGCGCCGACCCGGCCCGCGCGGCCCGCTGGGTGGGGGTCGCGGCCGCGGGCCCTCGGGGCGGGTCTGAGGGGCCAGTCCAGGGTGAGCACGGTGGTGGCGGTGGCGCCCCGGTCAGTACTCCAGGCGGCAGTGCAGCGGAGCGCGCGACTCACCCAACACGCACACCCCCCCAACGGGCCCAGGTCCACCGACGCCGCCACCGAGGGTGCAGTGCTGATCTCCTGCCACGCGTGCCGCATGCCCTCGGACCAGTCGATGTCGTCGAGGACCACCACCCCGCGGGGCATCACGGCTTCCACCCGCGCGAAGTAGTCGGTGGTGGCCTGCCCGTCGTGGTGGCCGTCGATGAACACGTAGTCCGGTGCGGCCTCGCCCAGGACCGCGGGTAGGGTGTCGGCGAAGCGGCCCGGGACCACCCGGGCGATGCCGGACAGGTCCAGGGAGGCCAGGGTCGCCTCGGCAACCTCGGCCAGGGCTTGCCCGCCCTCCAAGGTGACCAGGTGGCCGTGCCCGTTCAGGCGCAGCGCGGCGGCCTGGTAGGCGGCGGAGATCCCCACCGCTGCGCCCATCTCCACGCATGAGTGGGGGCGGGTGTGCCGCACCAGCCGCATCAGCAGCGCCGCCCACATCCCGTCCTTGCTCGCCACCGTGGTCAGGCGCCCCAAAGACTGGGTGCCCAGGCGCCCGGCCGCGGCCTCGTCGTCGGTCGGCCTTGCGGTGGTGGGAGCGCCGGCGCCGTAGTCGCGGTACTCCACCATCCGGTCCGAGGCCCTGAGTTCCTCCCGGCGGACCTCGATGCGCTCGGCGACCTGCTGTTCGGCCGGGCTGAGTTCGCGGCGGGTGACGGCGACCAGGACCGCCTCGATGAGCGGGTCCAGTTCGCGCGGGGCGCCACCCAAGCCCGCGATGGCCGGGATTCGGGCGCCGGCGGAGGTACGCAACCGGCGGGCCAGCCGCGAGGACGCCAGCCGGCTCCCCGTCGAACGTGCTCGCACCCCGGCCTTCTCCTCCCGCGCGTGGCTCTGCCCGAGAAGTCCACTGACGCTGCGCACCCACGTCCCGGCCAGGGCGTGACTGGTGAGGTCATCCCTGGTCGAAGATGATGCTGCGGGCATGGCTGGCGATCTCCGCCATCGTGGCCACCCACACTCCCTGCGTCTGCACGACTTCCTGCATGAGTCGGCCGAGTTCCTTGGCGCGCCCGGGCCTGCCGGAGAGGAACGGATGGTTCGTCAACACCCAGCACCCACCCGCCTCGTGCAATCCGTAGAATTCTTCACGCCACAGCGCAGTGGCGTTCGCAGCCGTCTGGATCGGCCCCAGCATCGAAATATCAGGCAGGAAGCAGTATTGCTCCCAGTCGTCCAGCGCCCAGTGCAGCGGGATCTCAACGAGCGACTCGGCGTGGTGCTCGACCGTTAGCTCGTACGGGGCATCGGCGTCCATCAAGGATGAGTCGTAAAGGAACCCTCGCTCCACCAGAAGGTCAGGGGTGCGAGTGGACATGTCCCACATCGGCGCCCGGTAGCCCACAGGCCGTGAGCCCGTCAGGGCCTCGAGGATGTCCAGGCCGCGATCCAGTTCGTCGACTTCTTCGTCAACCGATACCGAGCTCGGCGGCAGGTGCCGGTACCCGTGGTGAGCGATCTCATGGCCGGCAGCCGCGATATCTCTGACAACCTCCGGGTAGCGCTCTGCGGTCATACCGGGAACAAAGAAGGTGGACCGAATCCGATGACGGTCGAGCAGGCCGAGTAGCCGCGGCACACCCACTCGTGGCCCATAGGCCTGGTGCGACATCACGCTCAGTCTCGATTCCGCTGCCTGACTTATCGCAAGCACCGCCGACTCGGCGTCGACGTCGAACGTGAAGGAAGCAGCACTCGTGGCGCCTGCCGGCCAGGGTAAGGGCTGTCCGGGGTTCGTCACGGCCGCACCTGCGCGGCCATGATGGAGAGCAGTTCGTAGGCAATGTGCGCGGCTGCCACCGCCGTGATCTGGGCATGATCGTACGGCGGCGACACCTCCACGATGTCAGCGCCGACGACGTTGAGGTCGCCGAGGCCTCGCAGCAGTTCCAGCAGTTCGCGGCTCGTCAGGCCGCCCGCCTCGGGGGTTCCGGTTCCCGGAGCCATCGAGGGATCCAGCACGTCGATATCGACCGAAACATAGAGAGGGGCATTGCCCACCCGCTCGCACAATCGCGCGAGCACAGCGTCGACTCCGACGCGATCGAAGTCGCGGGTATGCACGATGGTGAAGCCGAGGCGCTCGTCGTCCTCCAAGTCCGCACGCCCGTAGAGCGATCCCCGGATTCCGACATGTGCGGAATGGTCCTTGATGAGCAGTCCCTCTTCGATGGCTCGCCGGAAGGGCGTCCCGTGCGTATAGGGGGCGTCGAAGTACGTATCCCAGGTGTCCAGGTGTGCATCGAAGTGCAAGAGTGCGACGGGACCGTGGACTCTGGTGAGCGCCCTCAATGAAGCGAGCGCGATGGTGTGGTCGCCACCGAGCAGGACCGCCGGCCGGCCACCCTCGAGTAGCGGCTGCAGGCCAGTCTCTATGTCATTGAGCGCTGCTTCGATGTCGAATGGGTTGCAGTCCAGGTCCCGGCATCGACAACTTGGGCGGTGGCGAAGGGCGAGATGTCCTGGGCCGGGTTGTACGGCCGAAGCAGTCGCGACGCCTCCCGTATTGCAGAAGGCCCGAACCGAGCCCCGGGACGGAAGGTCACACCCGCGTCGAAGGGCACCCCGACCACCGATACGTCCGCCTCACCGACGTCGGACATCCTGGGCAGCCTGGCAAACGTCGTCAGTCCCGCGTATCGGGGCGATCGTTGCCCGTCCGTCGGTCCGATCGGTCCCGGGTTACGTACATCCATCCTTACCCCTCTGGTTGCTGCCTGATGTTGCGCCCTCACACGCGTGAACGCGTGGTACCACCGTTGGCCTGGATCGTCTGGCCGACGAAGGAGCGGAGTTCGAAGTCGGCGAGAAAGGCGATGAGGTCCGCGATCTCCTCGGGCTGACCGAGCCGACCGGCGGGAATTCCTTCCCGGTACTCGTCGTGCATCTGCTCGATCGTCAGGCCCGCTGCATCGGCATCGACCTGGAGTTGTGGCGTGTCGATCACCCCGGGCGCCACAGCATTAACCATGATTCCCTCCGGCCCGAGTTCACGCCCGAGACACTTCACGAGAGATATCAGACCCGACTTCGACGCCGCGTACGCGCTTGCGTCTCGCCAGCCGGTGACGCCCCACTCACTCGAGACCACGACGATCCGGCCCTCTCCGATCCTGCGCATCCCTGCCAGGACGGACTGGATGAGGTTGAAGGTGCCGCCGAGGTTCGTGTCGACCACGTGCCACCAGTCCTCGAGGTCTGCCTCGATCAGGGGGGCCATCGTCATCGCCGCGTGGTTGGCTACCAGGACGCTGACGGGACCGATCGACCCCTCAAGCTGGGCGATTGCTGCTCGCGTCTGTTCCCAATCCCGGATATCTGCCGGGGCAACGACGCCACCGATCTCCTCGGCAAGGGCCTGGAGTTCTGGCGTGTTGCGCCGGGCGTTGACGGCAACCGTTGCCCCAGCGGCGGCCAGCCTCCGAGATTCAGCCCGCCCGATGCCGCCCGTGGCGCCGGTGACGAGCGCGACCCGACCTTCGAGATCAGGACGCCCACCCGAAGTCCTACGTTCCACTCAGATCACCGCTCCCGAGTTCGGTCCGAACACTTCACCAACGCAGAACGTTCCACGCTCGACCAGGAACCGCACTGTGGCCGACACCTCGGCGGGCGTCGCCAGTCGGCGGCTGGGCAACGTGGCCAGGAAGCCGTCCTCGCGCCAGGGTGAATCGTGAGCCAACAGCGGCGTGTCGGTGGGCCCTGGAGCGACGGCGTTCACCCGGATGCCGTCACCGATCATCTCCAGCGCGACCGAACGAACAGCACCGAGAACAGCACCCTTGGCAGCCCCGTAGTGTGCGTCCCGGTCTCCGCCGCCAATAGCGAGTTCGCTCGCGATCGCGACGATCGCTCCGCCGCCACCGGCGCGCATGGAAGGAGCAACTGCTCGGGTCAGATTGATGAAGCCGCCGAGATGTACGCGGAGCATGCGGTTCCACTGGTCATGGCCAATCTCGGAGACCGGCGTCATCTCGTAGTGTCCCGCAGCCGAGACCGCGGCCCTGATGGGCCCCAGCCGTTTGGTCACCTGGTCGACCACCCGCAGGACGGCGTCAGCGTCGTGCATATCGACGGTGTATGACGCCGCCAATCCCTGGGCCTCGTGCAGGTCCAGCCCGGCGACCGCCCACCCCGCATCGGTGAGTTCGTGGGCTACGTAGGATCCGATGCCGCTCGCGGCGCCCGTCACCACTGCGACCGGCACGGCCTCACCCGAGTCCATCGGGACGCATCTCCTCGCCGATCTGGTCATCGGTCACCTCGACTCCCGTCATGTCCGGGATGTTACGGCGAACCGTCATGTACGCGATCAATCCGAGGATCGTCAGAACCGCGGCACCGATGACGATCGACCAGTCCATGACGGGAAGGTCGTTCACCGCCCGGGGCCACGCGATATTGACCAGTTGTAGAACGCCCACACGGTCGCAACAATGGCGATTATTCCTGTGACTGACCCCAGGCTGAATTTCCCACTCACCCAACGCCCCCGCAGATAGACGATGGCGAAGCCAAGGACCGGGAACAGGAAGGAGAGGTAGAAGCCGCCGGCCGTGAAATTCACGCCGATCGCGTACACGTTCTCCGCCAGACTCGAGACGAGCAGGAGCAGCGTACCGACCGCCGTGGTGAATAGAACGGCCGCGATCGGCTGATGTTGACGTTTCGTCAGTTTGACCAGCACGCCGGACGCAGGCAACGCGTTGTCCCGCGCCTTCGCCCAGATCAACCTCGAGGCCGATGTCTGCAATGCGAGGAAGCTTGCGACGAACCCGATGACGAAAAGTATCTGAATCCAGACCGAGATACCCGTGCCCAGATGCGCGGTCAAGACTGCGTACACGGGGTCCGCTCCCCACCCGGCGAGTTGCTCGGGTTCATCAGGGATCGTGAGGATGAGCGCCAACGCGGAGAACATCACGACGATAGCGATGAGGACGAGCGATGACAGGATCGCCTTCGGCACGTCTCGACGGGGTTCCGCGACTTCCTCGGAGATGGCTGCTGCGCTCTCGAAGCCGACGAAGCTCCACCCGATGAAGGCCAGGGCGAGCAGGAACGGTCCGCCCACGGCGAAGTACTGCAGGCTCTCCCCGATGCTTGCGCCGCCATCGAGCAGAACCGAGAGGCTCTGGACCCGGTGGAAGAGCAGCAGCCAAATGGATAGTCCGACCGACCCGATGACTGTCGCCACGATGGCGATGCCCATAAAGGCTTTGAGGACAATTCTGCCGACGAGATTAATGCCGGTACCGAAGATCAATATGCCGAAGGCGATCAGCGCGACTGTAGTTGCCTGATCGGCGACGCCGAAGATGGCCGCGAGGAATCCCGCGGCCCCCAGCGCGACGGTCGACATGGCGATCACGAGCGTCCAGATGTAGAACCACCCGGCGAACCATCCGTAACCCGGTCCGATGAGCCGTGACGCCCACTGATAGATGGAGCCCTCCAACGGCCATCGGGACACCAGCACCGCGAAGATCAACGCAACGAGGAACTGCCCGGCAAAGACGATGAAGAATCCCCACCAGAACGACGGCCCGGCTCCGATGTAGGCCAGACCGAAGATCCCGTGTAGCGCAACGATCGGTGAGATGAAGGCGAAAGCGAATGCGAATGACGACCAGAGGGTGAATTCTCGCTTGAGGGTGCGAGCCTCCGGCTTTGCGCTGGTTGATGGGGCGTGACTCATCTTGCTCTCCCTTGATGCAGTCGAATCTCACTGGAGAGTCTGGGGCACGACGTGTCATCGGGAGCACACTTCTTCGCAAGCTTAGGTGCTATCCACCGCATCGACGCCGGTAGTTGTAGGAAGATACAACCGTTGCCTCACCTACGTACTGAGTGCCGTCGCGGATGGCGGGCCAAGGAGGTTCGTCGTGGAAGAGACCCAGGAGGGTACGCCCCTGAGGACCTCATCGACCACCCCGACCTGCTGATGAAGCCGGTGCCGGGCACACCATCCCCTGGGACGGCACCCATCTCCTGGGCTCATCCGACGGAGATGCTCGACCCCCGCCCGCACGTGCGGGCGGCCTCGCTGGTCTGCACGCTCGGTAGCGCCCTCCACGATGCCGATTCGTGTTTCAGGTTCGTCCAGGCTGTTGCGGACGCTGGACCTAGTGGAATCTGCCTCGGCCTCGGCGAAGTTCACCTCGAGGTCCCCGACGGCTTGGTCCGGGCCTGCCGGGACTTCACGGTGCCCTTGGTGACGGTTCCGTTCGGGGTCTCCTTCTCGCAGATCAACGAGATCGTCCTCGAGAGTCGTCTCGCCAATCTCTCCGGGAGTTCCCACGGCGCCGCCCACGCACGAAGTCTGCACGTGGGGCACCTACTCACTCTGATAGCGGACGGGTTGGCCGAGCCCGGTGCTGTGCTGCTGGATCTCCGGCCAGTGGTGCGGGGGGATCAGGCCGTCGTGGTCTCGGCATGGCCACCAGGTGTGCGGGAACGGTTGGAGCGCACGCTCGTACCGGCACTCATCGGTGAAGTAGGGGACGTGACACTCGCGGTGACCCCGCATGACCTCCCTGTTCGAGAACACGCAGCGCAGCTCAGTCTCGCCTGCGGGGTTAGCGCACCCGTGCAGGTTCGCAGTGTTGGTCGTGCCGTGAATGAAGCCCGCATTGCGGCGCGGATCGCGTGGCGGCGTGGGCTCGTCGTGGGAGCGGAGGAGTTGACCACCCTGGACGCCCTGCTTGCCCAACTGCCGAGTCGGCGGCTCAGACCCTTCATCGACCACGTGATCGTTCCGATTCAGGGAGCCCGGGGCGGGAGCCAACTACTGTCCACGTTGCGGCAGTTCATTGCAGCCGATGGTTCACCCCAGACCACAGCCAAGCGCGAGTATCTGCACGTGAACACGGTCCGGTACCGGTTGAGGCAGGTTCATGACATCACCGACAAGGACCCGTTCACCCACGAAGGGCTGAGTGACTTGCGAATCGCGCTCTGGGCACTGGACCACTCCCCTTCACGCGACAGCGAGGCCCAACCGTCCGACTAGGTTGGTTTATGCCGCTGGCCGAACCAGAGCATCTCCAGGCGGCGAGCGTTGGCGCGCGCGCGGGGGTGCAGACGGCCGGCGGTCTTGGCTACCGCGAGCGCCGCGCGGGCCAGGGGGCGTGGGATGTGCCGCGGGCGTCTGCCGTCGCCCAGGTGCTGCAGGAACGACGACGTGGTCCACCCTTCCCAGGGATGGATCACCGGGCCGGTGGGAACCTCGGGCGCCGTGGCCAGGTGCAGCGTGTGGGCAGCGACCTGCTCCACCGTGACCTGTGGGGTGGGATCATCCCCCGGTGCCGCCACGCAGGACAGTGGGGAGCGGGCGAGCCGGCGGACCTGGTCGGTCACGCTGCGGCCGGGGCCGTGCACGGAGGTGGGGCGGTAGATCACCACCGTGGGGCCGGGTGCCCCGTGATCGCCATGCCGCGGGCCGCGATCGGGCTGTCCCGCGCCGTGGTCAGGCTGCCCCGCGCCGCGCTCGGACTGTCCCGCGCCGGGCATGGGCGACGACTGGAGGTCGGCAGCGGACGCCACCTGCTCGCCCCACAGTTTGGACCACCCGTACGGTGATGCCGGTCGGGGCTGGGCGGCGGTGTCCAGCACCGTGGCCTCCCCGTGGACCGCGGCCGAGGAGACGTGCACCACCCGCTCTGCCCCGGCCAGCGCAGCGGCGCGGACGACGACGCCGGGCAGCAAAGCGTTGGCGCCCACCAAGGCGTCGGTCATCCCGGCCCCGGGGGTGGCCAGGCCGGCGGCGTTGATCACCACCTGCGCCTCGGTGAGGCGATCGGCCAGAGTGGCTGCGTCGTCGTCGGTCATCATCGCCTGGGCGAGTACCGCCTCGGTGCCGCGGGCCGCGGTGGTCGGCCGGGGTGCCGGGACCTCGATGACGTGGTGGCCGGCGTGGCGGGCGGCGGCGCACACTGCCGAACCGACGAAGCCGGAGGCACCCAGCACAGCGATGCGCACCTCGGCTCCCTTCGGGTGGGCCGGGCCAGGTGGCCCGGTGGCGGTTGCGGCTACTCCACGAGGTCGCCGAGTTGGACCAGGTCCTCGTTCTCGGCGACGAACTCCGCGGCGCGGTCCTCGATGAAGGCCTGGGACACCTGGTCCAGGGCCTCGAAGTCCAGTTGCACGATGGACTGGGCCCCGTCCGGGGATCGGCCCAGCCCGGTGACCGGGGCGGAGATGAAGTTGACGTCCCCGGGGCGGATGTTGCGCATCGACAGGGCCAGGTTGCGCATGTGGGAGATCTGGAAGTGCTCATCCACCGCCACGTTCTCGGCGACCACGATGAGCAGGTCGTTCAACCGCCCGGGGTTGGTGAGCACCTCCCGGTTAAACGCCGAGACCATCATCGCGCGCATCCAGTTCTGCTGACGTTGCATCCGGGAGAGGTCCCCGCCGAGAGGCCGTGGCGCTGGCGGGTGTAGTCCAGGGCCTGGGACCCATTGAGCCGGTGGGTGCCGGCGGGCAGGTCGGTGCCGCCGCTGCGCAGGGGTTCGGTGAGGGTGAGCTCCACCCCGCCGAGCTCGTCGGTGATGGCCTGGAAGGACTCGAAATCGGTGACCATGATGTGGTCCAGGGTGATGCCGGTGAGGTCTTCCACCGTCTCGATCATCAGGGAGGGCCCGCCCCAGGAGAACGCGGCGTTGATCTTGGCGTCGGGGTGGCCGGGGATCGGCACCCAGGAGTCGCGCGGGATGGACATGAACGTCATCGACTCCCGGTCCCCGGAGACCTGGGCGATCATGATCGCATCGGTGCGCTGCCCGCCGGCCTCCCACTGGCTGGGGTCCCCGGCGGAGATCCGCGAGTCCGATCCGAGCACCAGGATGTTCACCGGGTCATCGACGTCGGAGTCCGCATCGGCGTCATCCTCGTCGTCGTCGGACTCGTCGCCCTCAGCGGAGTCGCGGTCCTCCCGCCCGGCGAAGGGGTCTTCGAAGCGTTCGATGCGGTCATCGATGCGGTTCTGCATCACGAAGAACGCGACGACGGGCACGGCGATCAGCAGCGCCACCAGCGACAGCGCGATGATGAGCGCCAGCCTGCTGCGCGAACGGTTGGACTTGTCGGCCATGGCGTTCATCGTAGAGGGCGACTTTCCAGGTCACGGGACATCGGTGTGCAGGTGTGGTGCAGGTTCGCGATGCGCTGCGCTCGGACCGCTGGGAACCTGAGGAGACCGCTTTCCAGGTCCCATCGACCGCCATGGCCGACTTGCCGGTCCCCTACTGCTGTTCGCTCGGTTCTTACTTGGTGGGTGGGGGATCAGCCCTGGGCCTCCAGGATGAGTTCGATCACCGGAACCTCGACCTGCGGGCGTTGGACGGGCAGATGCAGCGTGAGGGTTCCGGGTGGCTGACCGCCGGGGGTGGTGTTCCAGGCTTGCTGCCCGGGTTCGATTCGGCTGCGCTGCACCTCCGAGCCGTCGTGCAGGAAGCGCGCGTAGCGGACCTTGTCGGCCATGTCGCGCAGGTGCAGGTGCCCGAACGGCCAGACCAGAAGGTGCAGATAGAGCCGGTCCTCCCGGCGGGTCAGCACCGTGCCGGGCGGTGCAGGGATCTGCGTGGCACCGGCACCGATGACAGCCCGGGCATGCAGGTCCATCCAGCGTCCGACAGCGGTCAGCCGCTCGTCATCGCGTGGCGGAATCGCACCGCGACCGTCCGGCCCGATGTTCAGCAGCAGGTTGCCGTTCTTGGAGACGGTGTCCACGAGCATGCGGACCAGGAGGTCGGGGGGTTTGAAGTCGAGGTTGTCCCGGTGGTACCCCCAGGTGCCGTTGAGCGTCTGGCACGCTTCCCAAACCACTTCCTCGCCGTTGCGGCGCATCGGAGCGTCGGGTTGGTACTGCTCGGGAGTCACCAGATCCCCTGGGATGCCGAGGCGGTCGTTGACGACGATCCCGGGCTGCAACTCGCGTGTCATCGCCAGGAGGGCCTCGGCGTCCCAGTCCCCGGGGCCCTTGCCTTCCCAGCCGTCCCGCGCCTCGGGGTAGGTGAAGTCGTAGAACAAGTAGTCCAGCCGCCCGTAGTTGGTCAGCACCTCCCGCGCCTGACCGTGCAGGTACTCCCGGTAGCGGTTCATATCCCGGGTCTTGTTCCGCTCCCGGGCGTCGGGCAGATCCCGCAGGGGGTGGTGGTAGTCGATAGTGAAGTCCGGGTGGTGCCAGTCGATCACCGAGAAGTACAGACCGACCCGCAGCCCTTCGGCACGGACGGCCTCGACGAACTCGCGGACCAGGTCCCGGCCGGCCGTTGCCATCGAGTTGTAATCGGACAGTGCCGAGTCCCATAGGGCGAAGCCCTCGTGATGCTTGGCAGTCAGGACCGCATAGCGCATGCCGGCGTCCTTGGCCGCTCTCGCGATCGCCTTGGCATCGAACCGGTCAGGGTCGAAGAAACTCAGCGTTCTTCTCGTACTCCTGCGCCGGGGTGCGCTCGCGCGTCATCACCCACTCGTGGCGAGCCAGGCCGCTGTAGAGCCCGAAATGCACGAAGAGCCCGAAACGGTCGTGTGTGAACCATCCACCTTCACCTGTCACCATGATCTCCCTCTCTGCTCATCGCGCGCTTTGCCACCGGAGCCGACGTTCACTCGGCGTCCTTCAGGTTCCACACCATCGGCAGACCGTCGCCCTCACCTCCGGTGGAGTAGTCGTGGGTGACCTCCTGCAACTGTGCCATCCGTTCCTGCCAGGCGACGTTGACCGGCAGATCGCGTAGCGCTCCGAGCAGTGCGGCATAGTCGTCACACTGGATGACCTGGAACACGTCTCTCCCGCTGCGCCAGATGCGCCAGTCGTGCACGCCGGTGCGGCGCATCGCCGCTACCAGCGCTCGTGGGACCTGGCGGTGTGCCTCCTCGTAGGCCTGCTCGGCACCGGCTTTCAGCCTGGTGTGAATGGCAACTCTCATCCCAGCGCTCCACTTCGGTCAGCGATGGCGTGCTCGATCTCCCACGACTGTAAGCCTGGGACGCTGCCCATGACAGCGATGTCCTTTTGAGGTGGGTCCCGCGCATGCGAACAGACTAGGCATAGGAGGTTCGTCTAGCCGGTTTCAGAACCACTCCTCAGTATGTGATGTCCAGGCTCAGCAACCGGCCCACCACCGCCACGTAGCCCAGGCCGGCGAAGGCCAGGGAGAAGAACGCCGCGCTGCCCGCAGACCACCAGCGCCGCCGGCGCAGCGAACCCACCAGACGCATCCCGGCCGGGATCACCGCCAACACCGCCACCAGGGTCAGCAACTGCGCCACCCGGATCAGCAGGGCCGGGGCGCTACCGGAGCCCATCAGCATTGCGGCCACCACCGCCCACAGACCCACCGCGAGCAAGGCCACCGCCGCACCGACCGTGCACGCCAGCCGCAGCCACCGGTCCTCTCGCGAGGTCTGCAGGCGGCCCCGGTAGCGCCGGCGCACCAGCGCCGCTACCGGGCGGCCGAGCAGCCCGACCACCAGCACCACCGAGGTCCCCACCAGCACCCACGGCACCAGCGCCAACGTTGCCGGCAGCGGTTCCAGCGCGATCGCCGGGTGCAGCCCCACGACCCGCACCTGCCCATCGACGACGTCGGCGCCCAGGCGTTGCTGCCCGCCGACCTCCTGCCACACCCAGGGCTCCACTTCCGCCAGCACTCGCGGTGACCCGGAGGCGTCCACCAGCGCGTCCATTGTGAGGGTGCCGTCGCCGGTCGCGCTGATCGTGACCGGTACGAGCGCGGAGTACAGCCGCACGAAGTTGCTCTGCACCCCCCGGGTGGTCATGTAGGACCCGGCGAGCACCTGCGCGTGCTCCCCGGCGGTGGCGGTCGGCTCCGGAGCGGTGCGGGTGTCGGGGAAGTACCGGTCGGTGAACCCGTGCACGAGTTGATCGCGGATCACGGCGGTCGACATCGGACCCACGCCTGAACTGTTCAGTCCGATGTAGATCCCGGTGCCGGTCTCGGGATAGATCTGCATCTCGGCGTGGAAGACGTAGGTGTCCCCGCCGTGGCCTACGATGCGCTGGCCGTTGCGGTCCAGTTCATACAACCCCAGGCCGGTGCGCGGCCCGCCGGCCAGCCCGCCGAGGGTGACGGCGCCGAACGCCGGCTCGGCCAAGGTGCGCAGCGACTCCGGGGACAGCATCTGGGAGCCGGGGTCGCCGACTTCGCCCGCCAGCAGGGTGAGCATGAGGGCGCTCAGGTCCGCAGCCGTGGCGCTCATCGCCCCAGCGGGTGCGAGGCCGATCAGTTCGAAGGGTGCCGGCTCGGCGCGCAGGTGCGGGTAGCCGCCGGACATCTGCTCGGCCAGTTCGGTGGGCAGCGGTTGGGCGAAGGTCGCGGTGGACATCCCGGCCGGGGTGAAGATGTGCTCGTCGGCGTAGTCGGCGAAGTCCATCCCGCTCACGCGTTCCACGACGTAGCCGGCCAGGGCGTTGCCGTAGTTGGAGTACGACGGCGTGGTGCCGGGGGCGTAGATCTGCCGCGGCGGGTCGGTCAGCATCTCGCGCAGCGGCGGGACGTCGCCGGCCGGGTCGACGAAGACACCGGCCAGGCGTTCTTCGAAGCCGGCGGTGTGGGACAGCAGGTGGCGCAGCGTGATCGGTTCGTCGTAGGTGGTGGGGATGTCGAGGTCGATGTAGTCGGCGACCGGGTCATCCAGGCCCACGGCCCCGTCTTCGACCAGTTGCATGACGGCGATTCCGACCACCACTTTGCTGATCGAGCCGACCCGGAACAGCGTGCGCTGGGCATCCACCGGCTGCGGCACCGAGTCAGGGTCGTCGGCGCCGGAGCCGGAGCCGGAGCCGGAGCCGGAGCCGGTGTCGGCGTAGCCGTAGCCACGTTCGGTGACCACCTCGCCCTCGTGGACCACCGAGACCGCTGCCCCGGCCACGCCCTCACGTTCCAGCGCGGCGGGCAGGAAGCCATCCAGCCAGGCCTCGGTGTCCTCGCTGGTCAGCGCGGCGGCCGCCTCGGCCGAGGACGGAGCGGCCGGAGGGTCCGGTGGCGGGTTCACCGGGGCGCCCTGCTGGGCTGCACACCCGGCCAGGACCGCGGCGAGGACGACGGCGATGCTCGCGGCGATCCACGACCGCCGGCGGCGCTGAGGTGCTCCGGCAGGCGGTGCCATGGCCGGCGTGCGAGGCGGGCCGTGGCCTGTACGTGCTGAGTGAGTTCCCACGAGCCCTGACCCTAGGGGCCGCCGACATCACCCCACCCCCGAAGTCAGCATCAATCGGCTGAAACCGCCCCCTCAGCCGACCAGTGCTGGCTTCGTCGCTGAGGCCGCCTGATCATGGGCGAGCAGCCCGGTCCGCAAACGCATCGGCCCGCCCCGAAGTTCGGGGCGGGCCGATGACTCGCACGCGGCAGTTGAGTCCGTGAGCCGGTCAGGCCACCCGGATGAAGGTCGGGTTGGCCCGCCAGATCTTGCTCTCGTGCAGCGCGGTGCCGGGGTTACGGGCGGCGATGTGGTTGCCGTTGCCGGTGTAGATACCGATGTGCCCCGGCCACCACACCAGGTCCCCGGGCTGGGCCTGGCTGGCGGAGACCACCTGGCCGGCGCTGCGCTGGGCCCCGGAGTTGCGCGGCAGGTTGATGCCGGCCTGGGCGTACACGTAGGAGGTGAACCCGGAGCAGTCGAACCCAGCCGGGGTGGATCCACCCCACACGTACGGGGTGCCCACGAACTGGCGGGCGATGTTGACGATCGCACTGCCAGAGGCACTGGCCTGCGGGGAGGGCGCAGCGGAGCGCTGGCCGTCACGGGAGGCCGTGTCGGCCCCTCGTTGCACGGATGCCGATCCCGAGCCCGACGTTGACGCCGATCCCGAGCCCGACACCGACCCTGACGACGAGGCCGACCCCGACGACGATCCCGACCCACCGGGGATGGTGAGTTCGTCACCGGGGAAGATCAGCGCGTCAGCACCCAGGCCGTTGGCGTCGATGATCGCCTGGACGCCGGCGCCGTACCGCGCCGCGATAGCCGCGACGGTGTCACCGCGGCTCACGGTGTGGGTGGCGCCACCAGCGCTGGCGGTCACCGAACCTGTGGGGATGGTGAGTTCGTCACCGGGGAAGATCAGCGCATCGGAGCGAAGGCCGTTTGCGTCGATGATCCCCTGGATGCTGGCGCCATGTTCGGCGGCGATATTGCCGACGGTGTCACCGGCGTTCACGGTGTAGGTCTCGTCCGGGTCGGCGCTGGCTGCGGGCATCGCCAGCCCGAAGGCCAGGCCCGCGGTGGCCACACCGGCCGTACCGCGACGGGCCACCTTTCCCACCGGCAGGTCGGAGAGGAAGGTGGTGGGACGCACGTCGGCTCGGTGCCGCGCGCGTGTGGTGCTGTGTAGTGTCATGGTGTTTTCTCCGGTTGCCTTCGGGGTTAGCTGTCGGGTTCGGGTCGGATAAACACCCGGCCTGGCCGTGGCCAGACTTCACCCCAGGGACCAGCACGCCGGTCCCGTCTTCATGGGTCCCCCGCCCCTGCCATGGCGGCTAATGGACCGCGGACGGTGGCAGAGTTCGGCGTCCGCCCACGGACTTCCAGGTTCGGAAGTGCCGCGACCGTAACCCGCCCACGACGCATTGTCACGGTTCGGTAACATAAGTCACAATTAGGTCACGGTGCGGCTCCGGGGACTCGGTTCACAAGCCCCCGTCCGCGACCGGCTGATGCCCGCGAGCAGGACGGCGATTGCGGGCAGTCCGACGGCACTCATCACTCCACCCCCGCCTCCCGCCGCGTCCGCGCATTGGCGTGCACCGACCACCGCGGCACCCACCGCCCCAGCGCCGCGATCACGGCGCCCGAGAGCACCCCCATCGACACGATCCCGGCGGCCAGCGATCCGAGCGCCGCGCCGGCTGAGACCACCAACGGGCCGGCCGCCCCCCGGTGTCGGCGACAACCGCCAGAACCCAGCACCCGTGGCGAGGGCCCTTGACACCGCATACCGCGCACCTGTCGCCCGGACCGCGGAGCCCGCGTCGATCCCTGGGCCGGACCTGGAAGGCAAAACACCACGGTGCCGCAAACTGGCAAGAAAAGTATCATTCGCGTGCGAGGCGCCTCGGGGGCCGTAGCAAAGTTGTGAGTTATCGCATCATCGCTACTTCGTCATAACTTTTGGCGTGAGTTAATTATGACCTTCTGCCATGATGGGTCCATGGCCATAACTTTCGGTGAGGACCCGGTCCGCGCAGAAGTGTCCGACATCCTGGCCCGCATCGCGGCTGGGGAGACCGTCGACCAGGAACGTGAACGCAAGCATGTGGATCTAAAGGAAGAGACCGGGCGCCGCGACCGTTCGGGACAGGTCGGCCCGGGCGAGGAACGAAGCGCGGCAGTGGCGCAGCAATTGGCCGCTGAGGCAGCATGCATGGCAAATACGCCTGGCGGAGGTGCGCTCATCGTCGGCGTAGGCAACGACGGCACCGTGCTGGGCGCTGCAACGGATGCAGAGTGGCTCAGGCATCGCATCTATGAGATCACCGGACGGCTGCTCACAGTGGACATCGCCGAGAGTGAAGTCCAAGGCAAGCGGCTGCTCGTCATCATCTCACCGCCGGCCGTCGAACCGGTTCGCATCAGTGGTCGGATCCATTGGCGAGTGAATGACAATTGTGTCGAAGTTGATGCCGCCACGTGGCACGCACGTCGCATGCGGACTCTCAACTATGACTGGTCCGGAGACACATCAACCACACCTGCGTCTGCGGCCCGGCCACAAGCGCTGGACCTAGCCCGGGAGTTCCTGCACGACAGTGGCGAGAGCGAAGCCGAGCAGGTTGCGGGTAGTACTGATAGTCAACTCTTGCGTCGACTTAACGCAGTTACCGGCGAGGGCATGCTTACCAATGCTGGCGTCCTGGTCTTCGTCGGTCGGCAGAGCCCTAGCCCGACTCGACTACGTCCGTCGCGAGTATGCCGGTGGCGACAGCGCCACACGCGTGAACCGCAGCGGTCGCTCTCTACTCGAAGAACTCTCTGAAGTGTTCTTGGCGACTGATGCCCACAACGCAACCCGGCACGTTCAAGCCGGCCTGGTGATACGGCAGATCCGAGAGATCCCAGAACTGGCTGCCCGTGAAGCTATCGTCAACGGCGTCGCGCACCGGGAATGGGGGTCCTCGGCCCCCACCATCGTGGAGCACATCGGGCGCACACTACGAGTCACGAGCCCAGGTGGCTTCTTCGGGGGTGTCAACTCATCCAATATCATCACTCACCCGTCGCAGTCGCGAAACGCTGCTCTTACCCAACTCTTGGCCGACTTGAAGGTCGCCGAACGAGAGGGCATCGGCGTAGACCGAATGGTGCGCGAGATGGTGAGAGCCGGGCACCAGCCACCCGATATCCGTGAAATTAGCGGACCGTTCATACGAGCCTCACTGGTCGGTGACTCGCTGGACCAACCCTGGATCGCGTGGCTCGGTTCGATCGAACCGAAGAACGAATCGATGGATGTCTACTCTCTCCTGCTCCTGCGCCGGCTGGTAACCGTTGGTTGGGTCGACGCGATTCAAGCCGCTCCACTGATCCAATTGACACTCGAAGAAGCACGCGGCGCCATCTCCAAACTCTCGCAGGCAAACATTGACGGACGACCGCTCCTGATCATCGCCAAGGGAACACCAGAAGGCACTGAAGCGGTGTGGAGACTGCATCCAGCCGCCGCAGAGTCTCTGGCAGCGCATGATCGGACAGCCGGTCATATTCGAGGTCTCCCCACCCGGCCCGAGATCGCCCGTTCCTATGCGCAAGCGCGTGGACGGATCAGTAGTACTGAACTGGGTTCCCTCGTCGGTGCCAGTCCCAGCAACGTGGGCGGAGTCCTCAAACGCCTAGCAACCGAAGATGTGCTCGCTCCCTCAAGCACAACGGGCCGGGGGCGCGGGTTCTACTACAAGTGGATCGGGCCTACTGAATAAGTGGCTCTTCCGGTTTTAGAGTGCATTGATCCGGGTCGCCAGTTGGCCGGAGTGCAGTAGGCAGCGCAGGACGTAGTGGTCGAAGTTGCGGAACCCTAGGGCGATGCCGCGTAGGGCTTCGAGGCGTCCGTTGATGGCTCTTCCGGTTTTAGAGTGCATTGATCCGGGTCGCCAGTTGGCCGGAGTGCAGTAGGCAGCGCAGGACGTAGTGGTCGAAGTTGCGGAACCCTAGGGCGATGCCGCGTAGGGCTTCGAGGCGTCCGTTGATCGCTTCGACGGGGCCGTTGGAGGCTCCGCCACGGTCGAAGAACGCCAGGATCTGGTCTCGTTTGCGCCAGAGCGTGCGGCCGAGTTGAGCGAGTTCCTCCAGCCCCTCGGGTAGCCCGCGCCGGAGCCTGGTGATGAGGGCCTGCATGCGCTTCTTGCCGGCGGCCGGATCTGGGTGTTGGTAGGCGCTGATGATGTCCTGGTAGATGTGCCAGGAGACCTCCAAGGCCGCGTGGTCCTCGTGTTCGGCGAACAGCCGCTGCAGTCGGGCGATCTGCTCATCGGTCAGTAGCGACTGCCGGGTCAGCAGTGTTCGCCGGCCGCGGTAGAGCAGGTTCTCCTTGCGGCCCCGGTGGCCGTGGATCTGCTGCTGCAGGCGCTGACGACAGACGGTGAGTTTCTCCCCAGCCAGTTGCACCGTGTGGAAGGGGTCCATCACCGGTGTGGCCTGCGGCAGTGCTTCTTTGGTGGCGCTGTGATAGCCGGTGAAGCCATCCATGGTGACCACCTCGATGCGGTCGCGGAACTCCTGGGTGCGCTCGGCCAACCAGTCGGTGAGTACCTTCGCCGAACGGCCTGCTTGCACATCCAGCAGCCGCGCCGGCCCGGTGCCCTCGATCGTGGGGGTCAGATCTACCAGGATCGTGACATACGAGTCCTCACCGCCGCCGCGCACGTGTTTCCACTTGTGCTCATCGACCCCCAAGATCCGCACCCCTTCCAGGTGGGTCGGGTCGTCATAGACCAGGGTGCGGGCGGCATCGACCGCGAGGTTATTGACCAGGTCCCATCCCAGTCCCAGGGCCCGGGCCACGGCGCTGATGCTCATCTTGTCGATCGCCAAGCGCTGCAGGATCCACCGGGTGCACCGGTTGGTGGTCTTGGCCCCCACCGCGGCGCAGTCCAGCCGTTGCTGGAAGATCCGCTGCGGGCACTGGGTCCCGGTGCACCGATAGCGAGGCAGGCGCACGTGCAACCTGGTGGGATGGCCGGCCACCGGTACGTCGGTCAGCACCCGCACCACGTGATCCCGCAGGACCCCTTCGGCCCCGCAGGACGGGCAGAACGGCAACCCCTGGCGCGGTCGGGCCTGGATGATGGTGACGTCTGCGGCGTCGATGCTGGCCCCGGTGATCATCAGGTCCAACTCCGCGGTGCGACAGATGACATCAGCAACAGGGCAACCAGAAACAGCGGCAGAGCAGGTAGATTTCATCGCGGGCCTTGGGTGTTTGGATCGGACTGGTTAGCACCTCCAATCCTCACCCAAGGCCCACCTGCTCCCAGGCCCACCACGCCGCCTGATCAGCCCCTCAACGCACCCTCAAACCGGAAGAGCCCCGTTGATCGCTTCGACGGGGCCGTTGGAGGCTCCGCCACGGTCGAAGAACGCCAGGATCTGGTCTCGTTTGCGCCAGAGCGTGCGGCCGAGTTGAGCGAGTTCCTCCAGCCCCTCGGGTAGCCCGCGCCGGAGCCTGGTGATGAGGGCCTGCATGCGCTTCTTGCCGGCGGCCGGATCTGGGTGTTGGTAGGCGCTGATGATGTCCTGGTAGATGTGCCAGGAGACCTCCAAGGCCGCGTGGTCCTCGTGTTCGGCGAACAGCCGCTGCAGTCGGGCGATCTGCTCATCGGTCAGTAGCGACTGCCGGGTCAGCAGTGTTCGCCGGCCGCGGTAGAGCAGGTTCTCCTTGCGGCCCCGGTGGCCGTGGATCTGCTGCTGCAGGCGCTGACGACAGACGGTGAGTTTCTCCCCAGCCAGGTGAGATCGGGCCGGAGCGCCCTGCCAACGTTTCCGCTGGTGGGTTTCTCCGGCCCGTCTCCCGAACCGGACGTGCGACTTCCACCGCATCCGGCTCTCCACGAGCACATGCCCAGGTCAGGTGATGATGATGGTCGGCTCCCACGGCGTCGGGATCTTCGTTCCGCGGTAGCGGTAACGGGTGATCGGCACTGTCCCGCAGTTGAACAGTGAGACGCCGTCGTGCTCTGGCCACCAGTTGTTGGCCAGGTAATGCCGTTTCAGCCACTGCCAGGTGGCACGTTTGTGTTTGCGTCGGAGCCAGTGCACGATCCGTTCCCAGGTGTACTGGTGCAGGTGAGCAAAGGTCCGGCTCGAAACGCCGTGCCGGAAGTAGCCGGTCCAGCCCCGCAGCACCTGGTTGATGCGGCGAAGCAACTCGGACAGGGGCTGGTTCGTGCCCATTCTGGTGATCGCCTTGACCTTCGCCCGGATCGAAGTCAGCGACTTCTTGGAGGGCCAGGTGTAGACATATCGCTTGTTCGAGCCCTGTTGGCGTTGCCGCTGGATGCGGAACCCCAGGAACTCAAACCCCTCGTCGATGTGAGCGGTCAGCGTCTTGTGCTCCGAGAGGCGCAGACCCATCGGAGCCAGCACTGCTGCAACCTCGCCCCGCAGTTCCTCGGCGTGAGCCTCGGAGCCCGCCACCATGACCACGAAGTCGTCCGCGTAGCGCACCAGGCGATACGTGGCATTTCCGTGTCTGCGGCGGGTCGCCCGCTGGGGTCGGGTGGCCATATCGCGCTGCCAGGCTTCGGCGAAGTGATCGTCAAGGACTGACAATGCGATGTTGGCCAGCAGCGGCGACAAGATGCCGCCTTGGGGTGTGCCCATCTTGGTGTCCCTGGTGACGCCGTCCTCGTCGAGGATGCCAGCGCATAAGAACGCCTTGATCAACGCCAAGACACGTTTGTCTCCGATCCGCTCCCTGATCCGGTCCATCAGAGCCGGGTGGGAGATCTCATCGAAGCACGCTTCGATGTCACCTTCGAGCACCCACTGGTAACGGTTGGATGCCAGCATGTGAATCTCAGCGATCGCGTCATGAGGTCGACGACGCGGACGAAACCCGTAACTGCACGGGTGAAAGTCCGCCTCGAAGATGGGTTCGAGGACCAACTTCAGGCTGGCTTGCACGATCCGGTCCCGCACAGCAGGGATGCCCAGACGACGGTACTTGCCCGGCGTCTTCGGAATCATCCGTTCCTTGACCGGGAGCGGTTCGAAACTGCGGGCCTTGAGATCATCTCGCAGCCGATGCAGCATCGCGTCCCCAAAGTCGATGGAACGTGGAACCACGCCATCGACCCCGGCAGATCGTGCCCCTCGATTCCCTCTCACCCGATCCCACGCAACCGTCAGGAACGCGGGATCGGTGACAAGGTTGAACAGGTCATCGAACCGACGATCACCATCATCGGCTGACCATTGGTGCAGTTTGGTCTGGATACCCAGTACCCGCACCCGAGCCTCATCGAGGTCGAGCCACGGCTCGCCGATATTCACCAGCGACCTCCCGGCATTCCATCGCATCGACTGCATACTCGCTGGGTCCCTTCGCCATGTGGACGGCTTTCCCGCCCTCGGACTACTACGGACCCTCCGCCCCATCCCGGAGCCGTCAGTTGACGGTGAACCTGCCCGCCGACCAGCAGACTGCTGGCCGGGAGGGGCGACTTCGGGATGGTTCCCGCGTTCACTGCGTGTCGGTTGGCAGGATCGGCGCCCAGCTCTGCCGCTACAGCCTCGCCGCCACCGAACCCGCAGCACTGCGGTGACGGCCTCCCCGCCGACGTCACTAGTCGGCTTCGGAGTCGCTGACCACGTACATCCTGACCAGCGCGCACTGTTGCCCGGCCCAGATCCGCCAGGTTCGAGCCGGTTCCACCCTTAAGCGGGTTCAACCACTGGTTCACATCTCGTTACTCTCGTTACACCTCTCTGCCTTGCTTGCCGGGCACGCTGCCATCTGGCAGTACTGACACGCCCCGGCTTTGTCAGGGCTGCTTCCCACCCTCCCCCGCACCTCCGGGATCAGGCTGCCCTCAACTTCACCGATCTACTGCGATAGACCAGCGGGGTGGGCCTCTCACCCACCCCCGAACACACAGCGCCTCGCGGCGCACTTGCACCGTGTGGAAGGGGTCCATCACCGGTGTGGCCTGCGGCAGTGCTTCTTTGGTGGCGCTGTGATAGCCGGTGAAGCCATCCATGGTGACCACCTCGATGCGGTCGCGGAACTCCTGGGTGTGCTCGGCCAACCAGTCGGTGAGTACCTTCGCCGAACGGCCTGCTTGCACATCCAGCAGCCGCGCCGGCCCGGTGCCCTCGATCGTGGGGGTCAGATCTACCAGGATCGTGACATACGAGTCCTCACCGCCGCCGCGCACGTGTTTCCACTTGTGCTCATCGACCCCCAAGATCCGCACCCCTTCCAGGTGGGTCGGGTCGTCATAGACCAGGGTGCGGGCGGCATCGACCGCGAGGTTATTGACCAGGTCCCATCCCAGTCCCAGGGCCCGGGCCACGGCGCTGATGCTCATCTTGTCGATCGCCAAGCGCTGCAGGATCCACCGGGTGCACCGGTTGGTGGTCTTGGCCCCCACCGCGGCGCAGTCCAGCCGTTGCTGGAAGATCCGCTGCGGGCACTGGGTCCCGGTGCACCGATAGCGAGGCAGGCGCACGTGCAACCTGGTGGGATGGCCGGCCACCGGTACGTCGGTCAGCACCCGCACCACGTGATCCCGCAGGACCCCTTCGGCCCCGCAGGACGGGCAGAACGGCAACCCCTGGCGCGGTCGGGCCTGGATGATGGTGACGTCTGCGGCGTCGATGCTGGCCCCGGTGATCATCAGGTCCAACTCCGCGGTGCGACAGATGACATCAGCAACAGGGCAACCAGAAACAGCGGCAGAGCAGGTAGAGATTTCATCGCGGGCCTTGGGTGTTCGGATCGGACTGGTTAGCACCTCCAATCCTCACCCAAGGCCCACCCGCTCACGGCCCACCACGCCACACTCGATCAGCCCCTCAACGCACCCTCAAACCGGAAGAGCCGAATAAGTTCGACATGCGAGGTATCCACAGGCCCAGGAAGCGCTCGTCGCGCCCAGGTTGAACCGACGCGTCTGCGACGCTCATCACTCCACCCCCGCCTCCCGCCGCGTCCGCGCATTGGCATGCACCGACCACCGCGGCACCCACCGCCCCAGCGCCGCGATCACCGCGCCCGAGAACCCGGGACGGTTCTCCGTGCGGTGCCAGGCCGGATTGTGCGTGCCGTAGTCGAGGGCGAGTTCACGAACATAAAGGACCCAATCAGGTCCGGTTCGAGGTGGCCCCCCTCGTAGACGCGGTCGAAGTCCTCCCAGACCGTCCTCTCTGGTCGAAAACGGCACCAACCTTGAACGATTCGTCCTACACAGCAATGACGGATTCTGCCATCCACGAGGCCGCCACCATCGCCGGCCCGTCCCCCACCTTCGCCGCCAGCGCCCCAACCGGCACATCGGTTAGGACCTTGCCCACCGCCAACAACGCCACCATCACCGCCGCCGTCGCAGCTCCCGCCCAGGGCAGTGGTGGACACCGCGATCATCGGCATCATCGCCCCCACGGCGATCTCGAACAGCAGCGTGGGCAGATACACCCCTGCCAGCAACGCCCGCAGCGAGACTGCGGCGCTCGGGGCGTGGGGTCGTGGGCGTCTATCTACGCCGCATTGTTCCCTACCGCTCGGGGTACTCCTTCCTACAGTCAAAGGCGGACGACGGCGGCGCTCACCTTAAGAGTCCAACGGCTCGGTTCGGTGCCCGACCAGGGTGTGCGTGCACGTCACGGTCCTGCCCGACCGCTCCGCCCGTCAGAGCAGATCCAGTCAATGACGACGGATCGTGACAACTCCTTGAGAGTTTAAATTTACGGTGGGCCCCTAATCTGAAAGAGAAGTTGGAGGTGGCGATCTTGTTGCTGATCTGGCGAAAACTGTTAAGCAAACACGAAGTGTGCGCTCCTTCCAGCGCCGTCGCCGCGAGTGAGGACGTCGCCCTCTAGACGCTCGAGCACCCCTAGCGCGCCCTGCTGCGTCAGGCCGCTCAGCACCGCAAAATCGCCTGAGGTGATGCGGTCGTGGCGGTCGCCCCATTCCTGGACCACTCGTCTTGCCTCGTCGGCGGTCGGCGCCACATACCAAAGCACCCCTCGGCGCTTGAGGTCCACGGTGTCGTTTCGGTTGCCCAGGACTGCCTTCCGAGCCGCGCGCGACAACACCCAGACGTCCTTGTGAGGCTCAATGACCGGCTGAGCCTCAAGCACGCAGCGCGCGGTAATTTCGAGTGCCTCGACTGCCTCAGGCGGCGTTCGTTGCAGAACTGCTGCAATGTGCGCTGCATCGACGAATGGGGTGTACAGGAGCGTGTGAACGATGAGGGCAACCTGTACGTCACGTTGCCTGGCGGCAGGCTGAAGGCGCTTCGTAAGTCGCATGATCGGGATGACAGGTGTCCCACCCACGAGCCGAGTGCGGACGCGGGGCCCCGGCTCCTCGGCGATGAAGGGCGGCTGGTGTCCAAGAGTGACCATTTCGCGGTACATCCGGTCCACCCCGATCCCTTGCTTGTCCACCAATCCGAGCGCTAGGGCAGCGTCTGCCAACGCAGGGGATCGGCTGAATCGTTGTGTGAGTAGGTTGTCACTGGTGACGCCCCCGACAAAACCTCCTGGCGATACAACCGTCAGCGACCTGTCCTCCTCGACCCAGGTGACAGTGGTGGCAGCATGCTGATTCCAATCTCGGTGGACGATGCCATTGAGGATCGCTTCTCTGGCGGACCTGCTCGGTACGAGCCGCACTACGCCCTCGGCGAATCGGCCTTCGAGGGTGACACGATCATTCGCCGCATCCAACAGCGCCTCAACGCGTGCGATTTGTTCCAGCAGGCTCATCCCCTGGAAACTCTCCTCCCGGGCGAGGACGTCACCGCCTTCCACATCGAGGCGTGACCAGTTCAGCCAAGCCCGTGGAGCGGGGCAAAACAAAAGCGCGCCCGCTTCTGTGAGAAAACCATCAACGGTGAGAAGCCCGAGTCGGCGCAACATCTCCGCTGGTGCCGCCACCGACAATTCGAGACTGGCTTCGTCCTGGGCCTCTCGCCGCTCCAGATGTTCGCGCGCCACAGCGAGCGCTGCCTGCGTCACGTTGTCCATCGCCATCGAACTTGGCCTAGCCATTTGGTCCCACCCGGATCGGCCTTGACGGTGGAGCCACCATTGGCCTCGGTCAATCGGAACGGACTCTGGCCCAACGCGCCATCGGAGCCGATCGCTCGTATCTTCGACTGGCTCCCGCGCCTCCGGCACATAGATGACCAGGAGGCGGATTCCCTGCTCGTAGCGCACGACGACGTCCGGAGCGAGGTCGACCCGACGGTAGATCTGCTGCCGAAGCCATTCCGCGTCGAGTTCAGTACCGAGAAGATCCCCGGTCTTGTTCTCGATTCCGATGATCAGTGCTCCTCCGCCAGGAGTGTTCGCCATCGCTGCCACTTCATCTGCGAGATGATCAGCAGCCTTAACATTCTCTGGCTCTCCGGGCAGCAACACACCGCCCGAACCCCGCCGGCCCGCTTCTTCCTTGACATCCACTCGTTGTCGCTCGGCTGCATCCGGCAAACTGCCATGACGGATTGCCTCGAGGCAACGTTCTACGGCCATCTCCGTTCGGTTGCGGTCCACGATAAGTTCGGTGCCCGGCTGGAAGTGAATCGAGTCGCGCGAATCGATCATAAGTTTAAGTTTAGCAGGGTGCCTAAACTTAAACTACAGCCACGGTTGGCATGTTGTTGTTGAATCGCGACCGCTGCCGTGGCGCCGCAACGGGGGGATCATCGCAGTGAGGCAAGCGGGCGAGACTGGCGCGCAAGCCCGTAGTCGACATCGCAGGCGTCCGCACGAACAACACGACCCTCACACCCCCGCCTCCCGCCGCGTCCGCGCATTGGCGTGCACCGACCATCGCGGCACCCACCGCCCCAGGGCCGCAATCACGGCGCCCGAGAGCACCCCCATCGACACGATCCCGGCGGCCAGCGATCCGAGCGCCGCGCCTGCCGACACCACCAAAGGGCCAGCTGCCCCGCCGGTGTCGGCGAACAGCCGCCAGATCCCCAGGAACTGGGCGCGCTGGCCCGGCGGTGCGGTATCGGCCCCGAGCGTCATCAGGATCCCCGAGCCGATGCCATTGCCGAACCCCAGCACCATCGCCACCACCGACACCCCCACCAGCGTGGAGGTGAGCGGTAACAGCAGCATCGCCAGGCCCATCACTGCCATGGAGGGGATCGCCACCCACAGCCGCCCGAACCGGTCCATTACCTTGCCCGCCGGGTAGAACAGCAGCATGTCGATCGCCCCGGATAACCCGAACACCAACGACGTCGTGGAGGGGTCGAAACCGAGGGACTCGGTCCACACCGGCAGCACCGTGTTGCGCGCCCCGCGCACTGCGCTCACCCCGAGCACTGCGACCCCGAGGGTGACGAAGACGCGCCGGTGCTCGCGCAACACCGCCAGCACCGCCGGGCGTCCGCCCCTCGGAGCGGCGGTGTGCGCCAGGTGCTTGGCCGGGTCACGAACACCGACGACGACGGCGGCCGCGGCCAGGGAGGTCACCACTCCCACCCAGTAGGACCGGGATGGCTCCTGCGACCCAGCCATCGCCAGGGCGCCCACGAACGGGCCCAGGAACAACCCGATCCGGGCCACCCCGCCCAGGGTGGACAGCGCCCGGGCGCGGCGCAGTGGGTGGATCACGGCGGTCAGGTAGGACTGGCGGGCCAGTCCGTACACCGCCTCGCACGCCCCCACTAGCAGCACCCCGATCGCCAAGGTGACCAGGTTCGGTGCCAGGGCGAGCCCGGCCAGGGCGAGCACCGCCAACCCCGAGGCCGCCACCATCGCCGGCCGGTCCCCCACCTTCGCGGCCAGTGCACCGGCGGGCACGTCGGCCAGGATCTTGCCGACCGCCAGCAGCGACACCATTAGTGCCGCGGTGGACAGGCTCCCGCCCAGGCTGGTGGTGGACACCGCGATCATCGGCATCATCGCGCCCACGCCGATCTCAAACAACAGCGTGGGCAAATAGACCCCGGGCAGCAGGGCGCGCAGGGAGACCACGGTGCTCGATCGGTCAGAAGGGGTCATCGCCACGCATTCTCCCGCACGGCATCAACGAGGGACGATCCCCCGTTCCTTGGCACACCCACCTCCTGTGCATCCGCAGTAGGACACTCGCGCCGACGACGATGCACGGGCGGCCCTTGACGTGCGCGCCGAGCCTTAGTCGCTGGAGTGATGAAACTGGCCTCGGACATCGCGTCCACCTTCCGCGCGCACGCAGATCCTCACGACCGACGACGAACCCCCATTGCGGCCGACGCCCACCCGTGCGCATGTGCACAACTGTCTGGTACCGCCCGCACCCGGGGGCGCCTGGCCACTGGCTCGTTGGTGGCAGATCAGAGCCGACGGAGGTTCTCGTCCTTCGACGCCGGGTGCCCGCCCGCGGGAGGAATCACTTTATAGCCGAATTCAGATTCAAGCACCTCCGCCGCCACCTGTGCATTGTCTCGAATGGCTGCCATGAGTTGTATACGGCGCCAACGCACGCGGCCTCTTCGGAGGACCGACCGCCACCCCCGTTCGCAATCCACGCCGAACGCGTCCACCAGAATCTCAAGCACATCCTCCACACTCGGCCGGAAGCGATCCCCGCCAAGTGGGAAGTGCAGGTCGCCTTGTCGCCCGTGCGAGTCGTCCCGCTCCCATCGTTTCCGGACCCGGCGCGCTCGAGACGTTCCGGATCCAGCCAAGGAGAACAACCCGGAGATATCGGAGGTCGCGCCCTCATCAACCTGGAGGTGGGCTCGCGGGAGCGGATGCGGCATGTCCCTGTCGTAGTCGTATCGAAATATCGGTGGCCCGTCGGCCTCAGCACCGTAATGGAGGGCGAACGTCGACTTCTCAACACGAAGAAACTTCTCGGATGAATCGAGAGCGCAACGGTAATGCACTCGCAGGGACATGGTCGTGTCACCGTCTACCGACAACGGGATGCCCGTACCAGGCTCTTGTCGAACAGTCACCCCCACACCACCTGCTACCAGAGACGCGTCGAAGGGCTGGGAATTACCGACCACGACTCCGTCGATCGTCGCGGTCAACTCATCAGCGAACTGACGAGCCTGAACCGCGAGCTGGCTCATCCGGCGTGTTTGAGTAGGTAGTCCAGGTCTTCGATCTCGTCATAGGCCGCCAACTGCCGAGGATCAAGATCGAACCGCTGCGCGCGATGGCGCAATTCCTCTTCGGAGAACGGCAAACGGCGCACCAAATCAGCGCGCAACTCCTTCGCCTCCTCGACAGTCATCACTCGAACTGCAGTCTTCGGTGCCATGGTCGCTCCTCCACACGCGTCCGCCACATGATTGCGCCGAGGTCTGACATCGCGGCCTAATCCAGCGTTGCGCTACACCAATCTTGCCAGAGTAGAACGGCACATACCGCTCAACGACACGGACGGTCGCGCCCTGCTGGGTCGCTACACCAACCGACAATTCAGAGTGCCTCGCTCTGGACTTGTCGACTGACGACCACGAAACCCCCGTTGCGTACGACGCCCACCCCTACGCGCATGACCCGCAACCGCACAATCCCGCCTGCATCGGTTGACTATGCTGGCACATCATGGAGGCAGCATCCCGGGAGGGCGATCTCGCAGCGCGGCCATCACGCCGCCTTCCCGGCACCCACGAGGGCCATCACCCAGCGTCGGAAACCTCCTGCCTTGTCTAGGCTCCATCGAGCCCGCGTCGCCCTGTGGCATCTGCGCACGGGGGGCCACCGGCAACTTCGCAAGTACCTGAACCGCAGCACCACCACCCGCCACACCCCCTCGCTGCTGGAGGGCCAGCGTGACGCCCATGGGCACCTGACCTTCCCCCCGTGGCCGCTCCCGGAACGGCCCCCGCGGAGGCAGATGCGGGTCGCCGTCATCCTCGATGACTTCTCCCGCCTGGCCCTCAGCCACGAGTGGGACCAGGTCGAGCTCACCCCCTCCTCCTGGCGGAAGACGCTCACCGAGCACCCGGTGGAGATGCTGTTCGTGGAGTCGGCCTGGCACGGCAATGCCGACGCGTGGCAGTACCACCTCACCGGAACCAGCGCTCCCCGCCCGCAGTTCGTCGAACTGGTCGAGTGGTGCAAAGCCAACGGGGTCCCCACGGTGTTCTGGAATAAGGAAGACCCAGCCCACTACGCCGACTTCCTGGACTCGGCACGGCTCTTCGACCACGTCTTCACCACCGACGCCAACCGCCTTGATGACTACCGCCGCGACCTGGGCCACGAGCGCATCGGCCTGCTGCCCTTCGCCGCCGCCCAGCAGTCGATCCACAATCCGGTGCGTCCCTCAGGTGGCCACCAGCACCGCGACATCGCCTTCGCGGGCATGTACTTCGCCCACCGTTACCCCGAGCGGCGTGAGCAGATGGATCTTCTCCTGGGCGCCGCCGAGGCCGTGAGCCCGAGGATGGAAACCGGCCTGGAGATCTTCTCCCGGTACTTGGGCGCGGATGATCGCTACCAGTTCCCGCCACCGCTGGATCAGCGTGTGGTCGGCTCACTGAGTTATGACCGGATGCTCTCGGCGAACCGCGCCTACAAGGTGTTCCTCAACGTCAACTCCGTCGTGGACTCCCCCAGCATGTGCGCCCGGCGCATCTTCGAGATCACCGCCAGCGGCACCCCCGTGGTCTCTACGCCCAGCCCCGCGATCGAGAACTACTTCACCGCAGACATGGTCGCCCAGGTGCACGATCGCCAGGAGGCCGAACACACCCTGCGCGCCCTGGTCCGCAGCCGTGAACTGCGCGACCGGATGGTGCACCGGGCCCAGCGGCGGATCTGGTCCGAGCACACCTACACCCGCCGGGTGGACGCTCTCCTGGACCGAATCGGCGCCGAGCACAGCGTGCAGCGCCGCCCCACGGTCTCGATTCTGGTGTCCACCAACCGTCCCGCCCAGATCGAGCACGTCCTGACCACCATCGCAGCCCAGCAGGATGTCGACTACGAACTCCTGCTCCTCGCCCACGGATTCGACCTGCCCGAGACCGAAACCCGCGCCCAGGCCAACGAGCACGGCATCGAGCGAATGGAATTCCTCAGCGCAGACGCCCAGACACCGCTGGGTGAGTGCTTGAACATCCTGGCTCGGGCGGCCACTGGGGACGTGGTGGCGAAGGTCGACGACGACGATCTGTACGGGCCGCAGTACCTGTCCGACCAGGTGTATGCCATGGACTACGCCGGCGCCGACGTGGTCGGCAAACAAGCGCACTTCATGTACCTCGCCGACCCGGACGCCACCGTGCTGCGCTTCCCCGAGCGCGAGCACCGCTACACCGACTTCGTCGCCGGTCCGACGATCGTGGCTCGCCGCGACCTGGCCTTATCCCACCCGTTCCCTGCCGTGCCCCGCGGGGAGGACACCGGGTTCCTCGACGCGGCCTCAGCGGCCGGCGCCACGATCTACTCGGCCGACAGGTTCAACTTCATCCAGCACCGCCGCGCCACCACCTCCGGAATTGGCGACCACCGGCACACCTGGAACACCACCGATACCGAGTTGCTGGCCAACGCGGATGTGCAGTTCTACGGCCACAACCCTGCCCACGTGATGGTGTAGGGCAGACAGGTAGTTACCGATGCATGCACCAGCGCCTGCGTACGATGACCCTTTACGCTCAGGACCCAACCAGGGGGGATCGTCGTGGCTGCACCCGTGACACTGCGCCGCACTGACCGCCGGCCGCGCCGGGGGTTGGCGCTGCTGATGATCGTGCTCAGTTGGGCACTGGTCCTCACGGCATGCTCATCCGCGGAGGAGCCCGAGCCGGAGGAGACCACCAGCGCTGCACCCGAACCTGAGCCGGAACCGGAGCCCGAACCCGAACCGGAGCCGGAACCCGAACCTGAACCTGAACCGGAACCGGAGCCCGAACTCCAGGACCCACTGCCCGAGGGGCCGGTCAACATTCTGTTGCTGGGCACGGACGACCGGGACCCCGACGCCATGGTCGGCAACCCGGACACCATGATCCTGGCCCACGTCCCGGAGGACCGGGAGAACGTCTACCTGGTCTCCTTCAGCCGGGACTCGTGGGTGCACATCCCCGGCTTCGGCAACGGGAAACTCAACTCCGCTTACCCGCGCGGTGGGCTGGACACCATGCACGCGACCCTGGATGACCTGCTCGGCGGCCTGGACATCGACTTCACCGTGCAGACGAACATGAATTCCTTCATTAACCTCACCCGGTGGTTGGAGTACTTCGAGGTGGAGAATCAATACGCCACCTCGGTCACCGTGGAGAGCACCGGACGGTACGTGGAGTTTCCGGCCGGTCGCATCCGCCTGGAGAACACCGATGGGCTGATCTACGTCCGCCAGCGCCAGGGGATGCCGCTGGGCGATCTGGACCGCACCGAACGCGGCCGGGCCGCCCTGGTCGGCATGCTGGAGCGAATCCAGGAGAAGATGACCGAGGAGCCCGAGGAGTTCCCGGAGTTGGTAGAGATGCTCTATCAGAACGTCAAGGTCACCGGTGACTTCTCCGTGGCGGACACCCTCACACTCGCCGCGGCACTGGAGGACTTCGATACGGACTCGGTGGTGTCGCTGATGGCCCCGGTCACAGGTTTCGGTACGGAGCAGGGCCAGTCGGTCAATGTGGTGAACCGGCCGCAGACCGCTGATCTGGGCGAGGCATTGCGCACGGACTCCATGGATGAGTACGTGGGCACTTACGGCACGGATTACACGCCGTAGTGCCTACCTCCCCCACGCGCACCCGACCGCTCCAAGTCCTGCGGAATCTCCTCCTGATCGCCCGGACCGCGCTGCAGCAGGGCGCTGACGATCCACTGCTGCTACTGGTCCAGACCGCACGGCGCCTGCCGAACCGGATCCGACCCGCCCTCTCCCGCGTACTAGCGGTGGGAGCTTCTGCGGGAGTACGGCTCGCGCTGGCCCACTTCATCGCTGGAAGGGTCGACGACGCCGCACGCACTTTGGCAGCGGCGACGGCACCGAAGCGGTCACTGCCTCGGCATGTCATGGCTGAACTGGCCGTTCAACTCGGTGCTGTGGCCTTGGCACCTGGTGGGTTGGACTCAGCACGACCACTTACCCGGGCGCGCGCGGCGTGGAACGACGGCGACATCACCGAGGCGATCCGCCTGGCTCGGCCGGCCGGGCGAGCCGGGCAGCGGTATGCCGCTCGCCTGGCTTCCGAGCGCGCGACCCTGGCCCCAGGCTTTGCGCTGGATATCCCCCTCGCTAGAACCCGCCCGACACCCGGGAGCAACATCCGCGCGTTGCATGTGTTGACGAACTCCGTGCCGCACACGGCCAGCGGTTACGCCTTTCGCAGTCATGAAGTGTTAAAGGCCCAGGCTCAGGCAGGGATTGCCGTGGCAGGGCTAACGCGCATTGGCTACCCCGTCACCGTGGGGCTCACCGGCGCCCGCGATTCCGACGAGGTCGAGGGCATCACCTACCATCGCCTGCTGACGCCGCGGCTTGCCGGTTTGCCTGCCACGCGGTTGCAGCAGATGGTCCGGCAGGCGTTGCCTATCGTGGAATCGTTTGCGCCCACGGTGCTCCACACCACCACTAACTACACCAACGCCCTCGTGACGCAAGCGTTGGCCGCTGCGCTCGGTGTTCCGTGGATCTACGAGGTGCGCGGGCAATTGGAGAAGACCTGGTTGGCCTCTCGTCATCCCTCGGTTCAATCGGCAGCCGAGGCCAGCGAGCGCTACCGATTGCTGCGCGAGAAGGAGACGGAGATGATCCTGGCCGCCGACCACGTGGTCGCGATCAGTGAAACGCTCCGCCAGGACATCATCGCCCGTGGTCGAGTAGCCGGAGATGTCACGGTAATCCCGAATGGGGTCGATCCGGCGCTGCTGGAGCAGAACCTTGCTCCCCATCAGGCCCGGGAGGCACTCGGGCTTCCTACTGAAGGTTTCTGGGTGGGTTCGGTCAGTTCGCTGGTGGACTACGAAGGCTTCGACACACTCATCGAGGCGATTGCCGCCCTGCGCGCTGAAGGGCTGGATGTGCGGGGCGCCATCGTCGGTGACGGTGTGGCGCGGCCTGATTTGATCGCCCAAACTCGCCGGCTCGGCCTGCAGGATTGGATCCGGTTTCCCGGGCGAGTGCCCCGGCACCACGTATCCACCTGGTATCAGGGATTGGACGCCTTCATCGCTCCGCGGCGCGATCTGCCGGTGACTCGGATAGTTACCCCGTTGAAGCCGATGGAGGCCATGGCGCTGGAGCGGCCAGTGATTGCCAGCGACGTCCCTGCTCTGGCCGAGATTGTTTCCGCACCAGGTGCGGGAACGACATTCCACCCCGGTGACGTTCGCGCGCTGGCGGATCAGATTGCTGCGCTGCAGTGCGACCGCGACTTGGCAACGGCTTACGCTATAGCAGGCCGTTCCTTCGCCCGCGGCCGAACCTGGCGGACCGCTGGCTTAGCCCATGCGGAGATCTACGAGGAGGTGAAGGCGACGCGATGAGCACGGACCAACGTTCCCCACAGAAGGTCCAGGGCAACGCCCGGTTCGTCCAGGACCTCCAGAGCGACGGACCCCGACAAGAGGTGATCGGGAGTTGGTTCCTCAAACCCGTGGGCAAACGTCCCACACTCAAAAGGTATCTCTTGGATCTCTGGCGTCGGGGCCACTTCATCTGGGCAGACTCCCGGGCACGCGCCTTCTCCGCCGGCCGGGGGATGATCCTGGGGAATGCATGGCTCGTTCTCCAACCGATGCTCAATGGCGCCATATACTTCCTCATCTTCGGCCTACTCCTGCAGACTTCGCGCGGCATTGACCGGTTCGTCGGTTACCTGATTATCGGTGTGTTCCTCTTCCAATTCACTGCCCGCTCACTCATGAATGGCGCGACAGCTATTACTGGGTCCAAGTCGATGATCCGCGGCTTCACTTTCCCACGCGCCTCCCTGCCGATCTCGATCGTGCTCCGAGAAGCGCTGAACATGCTCCCCGTCATTGGGACTATGCTCCTGCTCATCGTGCTGATTCCTTCGCCGGATGCTGCAGATATGAGCCCACCCCACGCGGACATCACGTGGCGATGGTTCCTTTTCCCCGCTGTGTTTGTTCTTCATACGGTCTTCAACCTGGGTGTGGCCTTCTTCGCTGCACGGATCGTCGCCCAAATTCCAGACTTCAGGCACCTGTTTCAGTTCGTGCAGCGTTTGTGGTTCTATGGATCCGCCGTGATGTTTAGTTTCGACCGGTTCGTCTCCGATCCACAAATTCTCGCCCTCCTCGGCATGAATCCCGTATTCATCGTACTAGACATGTCACGAGACCTGCTGCTCTACGGAACGTCCCCTGAAGGGCGGTCCTGGCTTATTCTGGGTGCCTGGGCGGTGGGCGCCGCCGTCGCCGGATTAATCTTCTTCTGGCGCGCTGAGGAACGCTATGGCCGCGAGTAGCGAAACACAGAGGGCCAAGACCGGTACCAGGGTTCCTGTCGGCGCTGCCACGGTCGCGTTGTCAGATGTCCACATGAGGTACCGGGTGCCCTCAAGCGATAGGACCGAGCGAACCAAGGGGTCCCGGCTGCGGACCGCCTCACAACGGATCCTCGGTACGAAACCCGAGGTGCTTGTCCGGGCATTGAGCGGAGTTTCGCTACTGGCTCGATCTGGTGAGTCAATCGGGATCATCGGGCGGAACGGTTCAGGCAAGAGCACTTTGTTACGCATCATCGCCGGTCTGGAACCCCCTACCCGTGGCACGGTACTGGCTGGATCTACGCCCGTGCTGCTGGCGTGAACGCCGCGCTACTTCCAGATCTCTCTGGCTCGGAGAACGTACGGATCGGACTCCTTGCCATGGGTAAGACGCCCCATGAGGTTGAACGATTGCTCCCCGAAGTTATCGAATTGGCTGGAATCGGTAAGTCGATCCACCTCCCAATGAAGACTTATTCTTCAGGAATGGGCTCACGCTTGAGATTCGCGATCGCCGCGGCGGCGGAGCCCGATATCCTCCTCATCGATGAAGCCCTAGCCACTGGCGATTCAGTTTTCCGGGAGCGTAGCGAACAGCGTATGACGGAACTGCGGAAGCGGGCTGGAACCGTATTTTTGGTATCTCACGCTGCAAAGACTGTCGAGGAACTATGCACACGCGCAATATGGCTTCATCAAGGCCGCATCATAATGGATGGCCCCGCGTACGAGACCGCCCAGAAGTATCGTTGGTGGTCGTGGAAAATCGCAAACGGCGAGTCAGAAACGGCAGACGGCTTACTGAAGAACGCCATCAAGGAGCAACGCATAAGTGAGGTCTCGGTACTTGAGAATCCGAGAGTCGCTTCAGGTCCGCCGCGGCATGCAAGAAGCCGCTCCAGGTAAATCGTTTTGGCGGCCGGAGGTGCCCCAGTCCGATCCATTGTGGCAGGAACACCCGGACGGAAAGGACAGGCTCCTAACGTCGGACAGCATCCAACAAACCAAACGTTCTCGCCTGCGCTTGCCCGTCACCCCTTAGACCGGTCGTACTTTAAAGCTTGGATGTTTAACGTACCCGGTCTATCCGACTTCCGCGTTTGTAGCGCGGCGGAGCGACGCCGCTCAAGCCCCTCCACATGCCCATAAAGGGCGTCAATCCAGATAGCGTAGGTAAATCGAGACTCATACATCTGCGTCATGCGACCTTCTTCAATGAGGCGCAAGTTCTCCCAAATAACGTTGAAGTCCATATAGCGTGACCAATTTACAGGCCTCGACAGAATCTCAAAGAAGTAGTCCGGATCTGTGAGCCCATAAGCGATTGCCCGTCTTTTGCGTGGCATGCGCCTCCTCCAGCGTCGGCTTGTAGGTTTCCACCCCCGACCATCGCGGTATGGCGCGGGCAACCAACTCCGACAAGCCGACCCTACCCACCTTATCTCCGACCGAGAGCCGAAACGCCATTCTTTGAAACTCCGGCACGCATAACGGTATCGGCGCGACAGTATGTAGTGATTGCGGAGCACCTCGGCGCATCCGTTCCTCGAGGAAGAAATAGTCGAGGTGACCATACCAGTCAAGCTTTAGTTGCCGATACTGCGCCATCTTTTCTTCCATAAAGTTTGCCATATATCCCACAGCTTCGTCGGTAACGACAGCCTTCGCGAGATAAACCCGATTCAGATACTCTAACGGGTATCGAGAAGATCTGATACGATCGCGCAAACGCTCCGTTCCATAATAATGACCGTGGATAATTTCGCCACCTAGGCCACTCACAGAAAACGACTGAGGATTCAGTGGACGAACGTTGCCTCTGATCTTCACTGGCGGGGCATCCCCATCCCACATATCAAACGCATTCTTGAGCCTTTGAGAAAGCGGCATGGTTACGGTCGATGTTCCCTTTACCTTCACTTCATGCCTCACGCCCTGACGCTCTAGGTCATGATCGACCGCATAGAGCCGCATCAATTCGGTCGCGACCTCGGCCTCGCCGGCTAAGTCTCCATAAGTGAGAACCCTTGCAGAGGCTCCGCCGGCCAGCCAAGTGGCAGTTGTCATGCGGGAGTCCTGCCCCCCGCTGAGGAACACAGTTGGGGTTCCATTTACGATTGCATCGAGGTTTCGGTTCACAGTCATCATTTGCTGCACTGTCTGATCGAAGTCGGCTCTTTCTGAATTCGCGCCGAACAGTTCCGCGTGATTCAAATACTCACGACGAAAGACGCGCCCGCCCAATACTCGGATCTCTGTAGCGGGAGGAACACGCTTAATTCCCGAGATTGGAGTCGAATCATTCGGGAACCACCCAAAATGAACAAAACCCGACACCGCCCCCTCGTCTACGCTCACAGGAGTTTCCGAAAACAGCGTTAAGATCCCAATATGATTTGAGACCGCAATGAAGTGCTCGTTCTCGACCAAATAGCAGCGCCCTACCCCTAAATGATCGGTCCAGACAACAAGTTCGGCATCAGAGGCGAGCGCGCCGAAATAATTCGGTGATAACGTCTCGGGGCGAAAGGTATCGACAATCGTGCCGGTGATCGAGGCCTCCCAGGTGCTGGCGTCTATGTCGTCAATCACGGACACCGGCGGCATAGTGAACGCTAGATGGCCCCAGTTTCCTGTAAGATTCGTGGGAACGCGCCACGTTCGACCCCCCGCGTCCGAGTTGTATAAATACACCCCTGCGTGCCGGGTCACAACGGGCGAGTCGTGCCCGAATATCCGTTGGAGTTCCTGCTCGGCAGTATAGGTCAAGCCATCCAACCGGGTTTCGGCCTTCTTGCTACGCGGAACAACCGCCAGCGTGATATTCATCGACTCATCCTTTCTTACGCCCAGATCGACTCGAACCTAACAGCAACCTTACCCGAAGGGCTAAGTCGCATACACACCAATGGCGAAAGCGTACGTAGAAAGTATCGTCAACTATACGTCGCGTCGAGTCCAGTAGGTAGAGTGAAGTCATGTACCCCAGATCCACACTCAGGCGAAACCAAGGCAGCCGCGCTAAGGCTGAGGAGTTCGCGTTGTACGCCCTCACTCACGTTCCGTTCTACAGAGAGAGACAGCAACGGTGCTCACACAGCAATTGCTTGGAATCCTTCCCGCTGCTAGACCGGTCCGACCTCATACGTGCGGATAAACTCATCGTCGCTGACGAAATCGAACCTTCGTCGCTAACCATCCGCCGAACTAGCGGCACAACCGGGCAGCCCTTACGTCTATACAGAGACGACCGAGATGCGCTACGGGAACGCCTGCACGTAGATGCAATTTGGAAGGACTTCGGAATCGGAACTGACGACCGAATCTGTGTACTCGTTGGTCGCCCCGTAAGTAGGGATGGTCAACCCTGGCGTGCGACAACTAGAACGCTTTGGTTGAATCTTCCAGATGACAATCCATCGTTACTGCGAGCCCATCATGAGCGGATCCTTGACTTTAAACCCCACCTTCTGCGCGGATACCCATCCGCACTTCGAATCTACACTGAAGCACTCCGCACGAGGCGATGGCGCCCTTCGAATTCTATTCGTGCCACAGCGAGTTCTTCTGAGATCCTTACGCCGTCCACGCGATCCGCCTTGTCGGAGGTATTTGGAGTGCCACACGTAAACCTTTACGGCCAGTCCGAACACGTCGCTCTGGCTAACAACTGCATGCACGACACCGGGATGCGAATCGACGAAGACTACGGGTACGTGGAACTTATAGACGAAAGTGGGAACTCTATCGAAACGGCCGGGGTCTTGGGGGAGATAGTCGCCACTGGGCTAGGTAACCGCGCGGCGCCTCTAATTGGTATAGGACGGGCGACTACGCGACTTGGGCGGCCGAAACTTGCCCTCACTGCCCGCCCAGGCCAACGCTCAGGGAGGTCATCGGTCGCACCCGGGACAAAGTCATCGGGCGATCGGGGCAAACTCATGTATTTGGTCCACGTTTCTATTCAGGCATTTCGTCGAACGACGCGGTTGAGGGATTCCAGTTCACGTATACGTCCCCCGGCGTCCTTTCATTAGACCTAGTCCTGGCAAAAACCGCTAACGTTGCCAGAATCAACCTTGACTCAATAGGTGCAACGGAGGATTTCCGTATCGATGTTCGCTACGTCGAAACTCTGACTACATTAGACAACGGTAAGACGCCTCTTCTGATACCGCGCGCTCCGGGCTAGTGTACGCGCAGGGAGCCCTTGACATACCGTCTCTGCTTAGCCTGCTTCGCATTCCGCCCAATTCACGTTTCGGCAAGAATGGAGTCCTCGAAGGTAAGTCACTCACACAATGGCACCTCAGAGATAGTCCGGATCGGCAAGCAAACCGGAGATCTTGGCAGTTTCCTCTCGCGAGATATCTCGGAGACTTAGGAGCGTGCGAAACGAATGCGCCTTGGTGGCCCGGACACGGTGTCCGAACGACCATGCTGGACTGAACTCGTAGTCGTGTATCGAACGCCAGCCACGCAATGGTGCTGACTGTCCCTTTACAGGTGGTATGACGGCGGAATGGTTCAGCGCAGTCACCCGAAGCATCTCGCCACCAATCATTCGAAAACTCACACGGTCGCTTCGCACCCTCGGCTCAGTTAGAGACTCAGGCAGATTCCACCAAACCGTGAAATCATGCGCTTGGCCATCCTGACTGACGACATCGTCGCGCACCAAGAGCCACTCACCGGGCCTATATACGACCGACCGATGGTGCTTCCAAGTAGCGTGGTCTACGCATCCCGCGATCCGAAAGTCCAAGCCGTTACGTTGGCCCGATAGTATTCCCGAACCGTAAGGAGCGCGGAGCCGGCGCTCGTGCTCTTGGTCGTCCATCTGAACTGTATTATGGGCAATGGTGCGTTCAACATATTGCCTTTCAGGCCGACCATAGAAGAAGCCCTCTCCACGCTGTGGGGAATCAGCGGGTAACTGATCAAGGTAGCCAAATCTGCCGGCGTCAATAAGTATCGACTGCCCCTTGTCGAACCACGTTAGCGATAAGTCGTCACAGTGTTTGTGAGCACGGGAGTGAAACCCTGCCATTAGGGTCAGATAGCCCGATTTGAGATGCTCGCCTTTCTCAAAGGGTTGTGGCGAGCGCACGATCGCGTATCCCGTCTCTGGCAAGACGAGCAGTTCGTCCGGATTGGCCCGCCCCTGGTCTCCATTCGAGGCGAGGAAAGCAGCGTACGCTCCATTCATCGCACGATCGGAAGGCTGTGCAATGTGCCCCGCAGAATCTCCGATTTGAACGATTGACCGGTCAGGCTGGATAAACCAGCCCATCACCTCCTCGGCCTTTCTAACGCGCGATAGAACCTCGGGATCGGTCAAGAGACCGTCATCCATCGCGCGCAGAAACGAGGACAACAACATTCGATGATAATCGGGCGAATGTTCCAAATGTCCGCCATCGGAAGCAAACTGCTTCGCGACCACTAGGCGCAATCTCTTCCTGCCTTGATCATAAATAATATTCATACCAGGTAAACCGGCAAGCCGAGATGAGAAACTTAGTTGTCCCACGGCAGTGTAGAAGCCGTGATTCGTGGCAGGATTGAATGCGCCCGGTGCGTGTATCGCCCTTTGATGCAAAACGACAGCTTGACTTAGTCGATCCAGCAGGTCGGCGTCGGCGTTCTCGTGCACACCCTCTTGAACCAAATAGGCCAGACGCGGGGCACGTAGGCCGATAGCCATGTCGTACCACGCCATCGTGCCGTGGCTACGCCCGTCGTTGAATAATGCAGCCCAATCGGCCGCGCGATCCAGGCACCAATTGAGCGAATCTCGGTCCCTATGTGTGCTCCATGACTCCAGGAAAGGGGCCATAAAGTCCCATGCGTGCAAGTGAAATGCCTGCGATCGATTCTCTCGGCAAGCGTTGACCCAATCAAATGGCACATCGATCTTGACGGGTTCCAGGGAACCGAGTTTCCATCCATGCTCTCGAATTTTCGCAACCGAACCCGCGCTCCCAAAGGTTTCAGTTTGACCGAGTGGGCGGCGCTCCATCGAACGGATATGCCTTTTGAATACGTCTCCCGAGAGTCTAATTCTGGCTAAAGCTGCGCTATCCGGGTCTAATGCACCGGCACGCCCAAAGGCATCGATCCAACTTCCTGGCTCCCCGCCCGACGGTACGACGAGTACGGAACCCTCTTCGGCGCCCTCCGCGATAATCTGGTCAGCCAACTCTGAAGATCGCACCACAGTCACCCGAGCAGAACGCATCACTTCGAATTCCCGCTCACGCCTCATTTTCCAAACGTCGGGCCATCCCCAGCGTTGCGGTACTTGACTTGACGACCATCCATACTTTTGCCGCTGGCGCCGCAGCCAAGAGTCCTCCCAAAGCCCGCGCACGTCATAAATCATCGGAATCGAATACTGGGCAGAAACCGCGCATGCAGCATATCCGTTGACGAAGTCAGAAGACGCAATGAGAACCGAAGGGCGAACCTTCCGGACTACGGAGGCGAGCCGGACAGCGAACGTTCTCAGCCAATGGTCGAACGGGATCGATCCTCTTACAGGTCCCGGAATTCTGTGATACTGGACCCCCCTTGCAACCTCAATCTCATAGGAACCACTTCCGCCGATTCCCATCTGTGTGACTACAGATATGTCAAGCCCGATGCTGGGTCCGATGCTCGCAAGTTCGTGCGTCTGTCTCGTATAACTAGATTCAGTATCTGGCAGAGCGCTGCCGACCACCATTAGTGCGCGTCCATGCTTAGAACCGAAGGGCGCATCGAGCGGTTCAATATCTATCTCTAGAGATCCACTAAGGACGGTCACTTCCGCCCTCAGCCGTTCACTCGAGTTGGCATTTCCCTTCCGTGCGTCGATCGTTGCAGCGACCTTTAACGCCCGCTCAAGGTAGCCCTGGTCGCGTAACTGTCTATAAAGGTCCCTCAACTGAGTATTAGGGAGTTGATCGATTGCTGCCTCGACTTCAAGTAGATCAAAGAGTGGTACAACTTGCTCCCCCTTAAGAAGACATTCCACCACGTCTGGCACCCAACTACCGGTTCGTTCATATCCGCCCTGGTCTGAGGAGGGCAGGGGATCAACCATCTTTTCTGAACTCCGCCCCATTCAGTCTCTTCCCCATGAAAATGCGACCGACCAAGGCTCCCTCGCGGTTCCGGGGCCCCAGAGTACGCCTTGAGCGTCGTGCATTCGGTCGCCCATTTGCTCTTACGGCTTCTCTCACCGCGCTTTCCTCCTTAGTACCGTCGGATCGTTGCATTCAGCCAAGGCTCGATACAACATGGATCGCTGAGGACCTCCTACGATTCGTGGGGGTGGTCTGGTATTCCGCCCTTAGTTACGTACAGTTCGTGGAGGGCTTCAACCAACTTTGGCCAACTTCGCTCATTTCTCACCCACTCGCGCCCTTTGCGTGCCAAGTCCTCTCGCAACTGAGGACTCGCAAGCAAGTCGCTGAGAACCCCCGAAAGAGAGTCAACGTCGCCTTTCGCGTGTAACCGACCTGTCTCCCCCTCGCGTACCATTTCTGCCAAGGCGGCCACATCCGACGCGATGACGGCCTTCTGCATCGCCATCGCTTCAAGTGGTTTCAAGGGTGAAACCATCTCGCATACCGGAAGCGGAAGCCTGGGGAAGGGCGCTATATCGATCACGGAATAGTACTCGCTCACGAGGTCATGATCCACGCGGCCAGGGAACCGGACAATGCTCTCTAACCGGAGTTCCCTCGCAAGTCGCTGGAGATGAGAGCGCATCGGGCCGTCGCCGACGATGAGCAGTCCAGCGAAAGTCTCCACGTCTGGTATCGCTGCGAAGGCGCGGATCAGCAGATCCAAGCCCTCGTAATCGAGGAGCGACCCGACATATCCCACCACCGTCCGCCCGGCGAGCCCAAGTTCACGTGCGAGAGCCTCGTTGCGCGGTACGGGGTCAAATTTGCTTACGTCGACGCCGTTGGGCACGACTCGGATCTTCGCTTCATCCACGCCCCGCTCGACCAACTCAGCAGCCAAAGCATCAGTGATAGTGATCACGCTGCTCGAGTGGCGAGCGGCTTCTAGTTCCATTCGGGCGTGGAAGTGAAACTCATGTGAATTCATCCACGAGGCGTCCCTTGATCCACGGGTTATTTCCCAGAGCCCCCGCACTTCATAGATGCTCGGTATGCCTATACGATTCGCAGCGATAACCCCCGCAAGTCCATTCACATAATTAGACGCTGCATGGATCGCGAATACTCCTCGCGCTTTTGCAATGCGTTCTACCTCATACGCATAACGCTCCACGTAATTCTGTAGAGGTTGCCTGGGAAAGACTGCACGCACACGGTGCAGACGACGATAGGGCACGCCGTCAATGCTATCAGTCTGCGGGATGGTGTGTAATTCCTTGAACCCATCCATGTCGAATGGATAACCTAGGCGGGTAATTGCCTGGAGATCCCATCCTCGCTCCCGTAGTGCGTTGAGAACGCCCTGAGTTCTGGTCGCGTAACCAGCTGAATGGTATGGAAGCGAGTTGTGAACGAGATAGAGAGCCCGCTCACGAAACTCGACAGAAACGGATTCCGCTTCGCGAGTAGGGACTGGGTAGCCCATGGTCGTGAGTTCTCGCACAGTCAGTTCGTCGGTGCGGGTCTCAGCATACTTTGCGCGAGCCCAGCCGTCGTGAGGTGCCCCGCGCAAGTAGTGCTCGAGCAGGCGGTGCGCCCCCATAGCGTCGTTCTTATTCAGGGACCTCCTCGCAGCCCGGCGAATGGACGCGATTGGGAGGAGAGTAGAATCCATCTCATCCATCTGACGCGTGCTTGCCGCTATGCGACCACGTCCCAAAGCATAGATTAATGAGGGCAGTCCCGACTCGTGCACATCTTCGGGTATCGGCATCCCGGATCGTTCAGCGTCCGCCAATGCGACGACCGCTCGCGTAACTGGGTCAGGGGACGCGGCCAGCAATTTCAGAAGCGCCACCCTTCTTCCCGGAATAGCAAAGTCTAACGCTTCCCTGTGCCGCTCGGGTCGAGCCAGTATTTTTTTGTCCAACCTCTTTAAAGCCTGTGCCGTGTACCCCCCGCGAGGATCTCTTTTCCGTGCGACTTCCATTAAGACTTCCAGCGCATCGAAGTTGAGCGGATCGAGATGAATGCTATTTTTTAAGGCCTCAAAAGCGCTGTCACCTCGCCCAACCTCAAGTAGCCTCATTCCATATGTGTACCAAGCCGAACTATCAGACGGGTACTTTAAGAGCGCTTCCCTCATTATGTCCAGCGACTCACGCTTGCGATCGCGTTTCCACATTGTGTCTGCGTCCGCTTTCGACCTTAGGTACGCCTTACGCGACTCCTCTCGGTGAACTTCTTGCAGCCTCATGCCAAATCGTGTCTTGCATAAACGGCGTGCCGCCTCGAGCTTTGCGCGAGCGTACAACTTCGAAAACCTTTTCCGCAACCTATTTGGTTTACTCATCACATGACCCACCACCGTCTCGTGGAATAGGCTTCCTCCGGAACGGTGCCTGTTCAACTGCCTTCGCTCCTTTTGGATCATCGTGCCATCCAGCCAGCAACGCTCCGTGCCAGTAACGCAAAACTCTGCGCCTCGCACACTCCAGGTATCGCTTGACCACACCGGGAGCAAACTTCCGTCTGCTCCGAGTTTAACGGCGATAAGTCGATACCTACTCTAGTCATCGGTCCCGCTCGGAGGCCTCGACGCGCTGCCAGAAAGGCTCATGCCAATCCCCGCAAGAACCGCCTCGTGTAAGCCCTGAGCACGGCGTATGTTTCGCACCAGCCCTGAGGCACGTGTCTGCGAACGGAACGCCTGTGAAGGCGAAATGCCGTGCTCGGTGGCTGCTTTCCAAGTTGAGAGTTGCGCGCGACCCTGCACCCGGCCGTGAGACCCCAGCGGCAAGGTGGTCCAAGTCACCGGCTCTGTCCGAAACGGGGAGCGCGGCGTCCAGCGCTTCCTTTGCACCGAACCATCTCCTCGTCGCTTAGCCGTGTTGCAAGACCGGTGGTCCCGACATCATATCTCTGCAAGCATAAACAGGTTAGCGTTCTCTTGCGCTTCACCGGTGTAGAAGGAGGGAGACGACTTGCCTACAACCTCGCATCGCACACTCCTATACGGTAGTTGCGTCTCCCGCGATATGTACGAGTACCTGAGGTCCGATTACATGCTCAAGGAGTATACCGCGCGGCAATCGCTAATCAGCGCTGCGGCGCCCTCGTTGGATCTAACCGAGGTCCCAGGACTCGAGTCCGCCTTCCAGCGCCGAATGGTGGTGAGCGACTTCGCAAGTTCGATGCGGACGACGTTGCCGCAGCAAGCCACGGATATCGACCTTTTGGTGCTGGACTTGGTTGACGAGCGGCTGGGAGTTGTCCGGTTGGGAGGCGGCGTCTATGTCACCCGCTCCCAAGAATTGCTAGACTCCAAGTTGCTCCAGCACTTTCCGGATGCATCGCCCATGATCCCGTTTGGGTCCAACGAGCACTTCGCGCTCTGGCTGCCCGCTGCGTCGGCCTTCATCGGGCTGCTGCGCCAGACCGGGCTAATCGAGCGCACGCTGCTCATCGAAGCCACCTTCGCCAGTCGAACCGACGTGGGCACTCCGGCCAACAAGTGGTGGAACAAGCCGGCGCGGCACTGGAACAAGGCATTCGCTCGCTACTACCAGGTGTTCAAGGATGCCGGTGTGCGCACGCACGTGATCGGCAAGGACGCCATCTCGGACTCCGCGCACAAGTGGGGCCCTGCCGCCTACCATTACGTCGACCAGGCCTACCTGGGCATCACCCGCACGATCGAGCAGATGGTCGCTAGCTCCAACTCCAACTCCAACTAGCGACACTGCTCAGGTAGCGCCGGGGGTGCCAAACAGCGGGGGTTCTACCTGATGGCAAGTTCCCTCGGTACGCTGAGGAGGTTAGTTGCCCGGTTGCAAGGGGGTCTTTGGGGAGTGACTGTGTGAGTAGGCCGCCCGTACCACCATCCCCAGTCGACGCTGGGCGCGCTGACGCTGGCCGAGGGATCACTCCCCGCCACCAGCGCTCCAGCCGCGCCGACTGGGTGCTCCGCGCATCTTTGGATGTGCTGTGCTGGGTGGTGATTCTTACCGCGTTCACGCTCGCGCGGTTCGACCTGGCGGATGTGCCCGTGCGTGCGGGAGGCCTCATGTGGGCCGTCCTCATTGCCGTGGTGATCCAGACATCGCTGGGTGCAGTACTGGTTTACCGCGGCCAGTACCGGTACGGCTCTCGCGACGAGATCGTCACGTTGGCGATGATCGGTGGCTTCATCGCGATCGCGCGCTGACGATCTACACAGTCCTACTCCCGTCTCGGCCTATCCCGCTCTCGGTGGCGCTGTTCTCCTTCACCGGTGCAGTCGGTCTCATGGCTGCGGTGCGCTTCTTCGCCCTTCGCCAAGGCAGCAACCAGACCCGCAAACCCAACGGCCCGCGCACCTTGATCCTCGGAGCCGGAGAGGGTGGGGCGCTGGCCATCGAGATGATGCAGACCGACCGGAACAACCACTACGTCCCGGTTGCGCTGCTCGATGATGACCCGCACAAGCGGTTCCTGCGGATCGGTGGAGTGCGCGTGATGGGCACACTGGACGACCTGGCCAAGGTCGCCGAGCGCACCAACGCCGATACCGCGCTGCTGGCCATCCCGAGCGCGAGCAGCGAGGTGGTGCTGCGCACCTCGCGGGCCGCCCGTGAGGCCGGTTTGCAGTTCCGTACCATGCCCTCCACCTCGGCCCTGATGACGGTGGCTCCGGAAGAAGCGCGACGGGAACACCACCTCACCACACAGGCGATGTTCCGCAAGGTGAGCCTCGAGGACCTCATCGGTCGCAACCCGGTCGACACCGACCTCCATGCGATCTCGGCGTACCTGGACGGCAAGGTGGTGCTGGTCACCGGCGCAGGGGGTTCGATCGGATCCCAGTTGGCGCGGGAAATCTCCCAGTTCGCCCCCGGGCGGTTGGTGTTGACCGACCGCGATGAGTCCGGCCTGCACACCACGCAACTGTCCATCGAGGGCACGGCGCTCCTGGATTCGGAGGACGTGGTCCTGTGCGACCTGCGCGTACCGGGCATCGTCGATGAGTTGATCGCCACCATCCAGCCCGATGTGGTGTTCCACGCTGCCGCGCTCAAGCACCTGCCTCTCCTTGAGCGGTTCCCCTACGAGGCACTGTCCGCGAATGTGCACGTCACCTACGACCTCGCCCGCGCGTGCCTCCGGCACGACGTCGCCCGGTTCGTGCACATCTCCACCGACAAGGCCGCCGACCCGATCAGCGTGCTCGGCTACTCCAAACGTGCCGCCGAACGCTTGGTGTCCGGGGTAGCCAACGGGTCGGGCAAGCACTACATCTCCGTGCGCTTCGGCAACGTGCTGGGGTCCCGCGGCTCCGCGCTGCGCACCTGGAGCGCCCAGGTCGCCACCAACCGGCCCCTGACCATCACCGATCCACGCATGTACCGGTACTTCATGTCCATCAACGAGGCTTGCCAGTTGGTGCTGCAGGCAGCCACGATCGGCGGCCCAGGCCAGGCCCTGGTGCTGGACATGGGCGATGCTGTGCACGTGGAGACTATCGCGCGCCGGTACGCCGAACTCAACGGTGCAGTCAACGTCGATGTGGTCTACACCGGGGTGCGCCCCGGCGAGAAACTCCGGGAGAGCCGCCTGGGCTCCGTCGAATCCGATGAACGCCCCCACCACGAACTGATCACGCACGTGCAGGTTCCTCCCCTGCAGCCGCGGCAGTTGACCGATCTGGCCGAGTTGCGCAGCCGGACAGGGCTGCTGCCGGCCGAGGACGTGCTCGCGTGGTTGAAGCGGGTGGGGACCGAAACTTGATAGGCGTGCTGGCCGGTGGCGCCGGCGCAGCGCTCGCCGGTGCCGGCCTGACCTGGGTGCTGATCCGGGTTCTGCACCACTTCGGTGTGGTTGATGCTCCCGTCGCCCGATCACTACACCACCAGCCCGTTGCTCGTGGGGGCGGACTCGCCGTGCTGGTGGCCCTCGGGATCGGGATGCTGGTCGGGGCGACCCTGGGGTCGGGCTATCACGCCATGGGGGCGGCCTGGCTGTTGGCGAGCACGGTGTTGTACGGCGCGCTCGGCTTCAACGACGATCTCACCTCCCTCAGCGCCAGGTTCCGGTTCGCGATCCAGGTGGTGCTGGGATTCCTGGTGGCCCTGGTGGGAACGATCCTCACCGGCTGGAGCCCGGTGTGGGCGTTGTTCGCCGCCGGTGCGCTGCTGGTGGCGGTCAACGTCACCAACTTCATGGACGGCGCCAACGGCCTGGTCTCTACCCACACCGTGGTCACCGGACTCTGGTTCGCGATCCTGGCACTGTCTGCCGACAGCCCCACCACCGCACTGTTCAGCGCCTCCTTGGCCGGCGCCGCGTTGGGGTTCTTGCCGTTCAACGCGGTGGCGCCCAAGATCTTCCTCGGGGACGTGGGCAGTTACGCGATCGGCGCCGCGCTCACCGCTGCCGCGCTGGTGCTGGCAGGCAACGGGGTACCTCTCGCCCCGCTACTGGCTCCCTTCCTGGTGTACCTGCTGGACACCGCCTACACCCTGCAGTTGCGGATCCGGGCCGGGGAACGCTGGTACGAACCGCACAAACTGCACATCTACCAGCGCCTGATCACCGCCGGCTGGTCCCACCCGCGGGTCGCCGGCACCGTGAGCACCGTGGCCGCCGCGATGTGCGTGCTGACCCTGCCGATGCTCCTGGGCGCCCCGGTGGCGTTGCAGGTGGTCACCGCGGTACTTATCCTCGCCGTGGCCGGAGCGTACCTGCGGCTGCCGGTGTGGGCCGCGGCGCCAGTGCCGTGGCGGAAGGCGGCACCCTGATGCGCCTGCTGCTGCTGAGCCACTACTACCCGCCGGAGGTCGGCGCCCCGCAGCGGCGCTGGTCCGCGCTGGTGCCGCATCTGCGCAACCGCGGCGTCCGAATGAACGTGATCACCACTCCCCCGCACTACCCGCACGGCTACGTGCGCGCCGAACACGCCGCCCTTCGCCCGGGCACCCGCTCAGCCGGTGCCTGGGGGGAGGTGGTGCACCGCGTGCGGTATCTGCCCTATGACAAGACGGTGCGTACCCGCGGACTGGACCAAGTCATCGCCGCAGTGGACACCGTCCGAGTCGGCCTGACCAGATTCAGCCGGCACCGCCCGGACGTGATCGTGGCGACCGCCCCCAGTCTGCCCACAGTCCTCGCCGGTGCTGTCCTCGGGCGGTTGCTGGGCGTGCCGGTGGTGGTGGAGATGCGCGATGCTTGGCCGGACCTGATCTCCTACCGGCGCCAATGGCAGGACGACGAATCCAGTTCACTCAGCGGTCTGCTCGCCACCGCGGCTCACCATGTGGTGACGTGGGCGCAGCGCCGGGCCACCGCGCTGGTCACCACGTCGGAGGCCTTCGCCCAACGCCTCCGCGATCGCGGCATGCCGCCGGTACACGTGATCCGCACCGGCACCAACCAGCAGCAGGTGCCGGCGCGTATCGACCACGAAGGTCCGTTACGCGTCCTCTACCTGGGCACCGTGGGCCGATCCCAGGACTTGGCAACCGCCGTGCGAGCCGCCGCGCTGCTACGGCAGCAGGGTGTGGGCGTGCAGATGCGCATCGTGGGCGATGGGGCGCTGCGTCCCGAGATCCGGGAGTTGGCTGACCAACTCCAGGCACCGGTGACGTTCCTGGACCCGGTCTCCCCCGCTGAAACCGCCACGCAGTACACCTGGGCCGACACGGTGCTGGTGAGCCTGCGGCCCTGGGAGCCGATGGCCTGGACGGTGCCCTCGAAACTCCTGGAGGTGATCGGCACAGGCCGGCACGTCACCGGGGCGTTGGCCGGTGAACCGGCGCAGATCCTCACTGACGCCGGCGCCGGGCACGTCGTGCCACCCGGGGATGTGGAGGCCCTCGCCGGGCTGTGGCGCACCCTCGAGCAGGACCGCAGCCTGCTCGATATCGGGGGCAGCGGCGCGCAGTGGCTCGCCATGCACGCCCGCGAGGAGGACCTCGCCGAGCACTACCTCTCCCTCTTGCAGCACGTGACGACCACCGCCCGGCGGTGAGTTCTGCAACCACCGCCGGGCGTCGTCGTCGTCCGTTGTTGCCTTACCGCTGGTTGGAACCGGGGTGGTTCTCGGTCATCGAGGCTAGACGAGGGTTGATTACCTGCTCACCGTGGGTGGCGAGGACAGTCGAAGGATGAGGCCCCTTGGTATAAACTCAGTCCTGCACTCGGATCCATCTTGGCGCTCCTCAACTTTGACTCGCGTTGCGCTATGGGACACACTGAAGCCTTGCTCCCCGCCGTCTACGGATTGGCGGGGATTTTTTTCATGGAGGAGCAGTGCTGCGAGCATCCGTGGTGATCGACTACCAGAACGTTCACCTGACAGCGCGCGACGCCTTCGATCCGGGTGGGCCCGAACGCGACTCACTCATCCACCCGATGCAGTTCGCGCGAAACGCGATCCGCGAGCGAAATGCACGCCAACGAACGGGGTTTCCTCAAGCCGAGTTGCACCGCGTCACTGTGTTTCGGGGACTCCCCCACGTGGATCACGACTGGGAACCCCTCGACGGGCGCAGAGATGACCACCGCCCAGCGGTGAGTTCTGCGACTACCGCCGGGCGTCGTCGTCGTCCGTTGTTGCCTTACCGCTGGTTGGAACCAGCGGTGGTGTGCGCATCGGCGACGTGCAGCACCTCATCGAGGATGTCCAGGCCCTGCGTCAGTTCCGCCTCGGTCACGGTGCACGGGGGCACCACGTGGATGCGGTGATAGTTGCTGAAAACCAGCAGACCGGACTTCTTCGCCGCGCCGATGAGTTCACCCATCGCCGCGCTGGTGCCGCCGTAGGGGGCCAGCGGCTCCCGGGTGTCGCGGTCGATCACCAGGTCCAGGGCCCAGAACATGCCCAGGCCGCGCACCTCCCCGATCACCGGGTGGTTCTCGGCCATTGTGGCCAGGCGCGGGCCCACCACCTGCTCACCCAGGGTGGCGGCGTTCTCGATCACGCCCTCGTCGGTCATCGCGGTGATCGCACCAACCGCTGCGGCGCACGCCAGCGGGTGGCCGGAGTAGGTCAGGCCGCCGGGGTAGACGCGCTCATCGAAGGTGGCGGCGATCTCGTTGTTGAGCACCACCCCGCCCAGGGGCACGTAACCGGAGTTGACACCCTTGGCGAAGGTGATCAGGTCCGGCACCACGTCATAGTGCTCGAAAGCGAACCACTTGCCGGTGCGGCCGAACCCGCTCATCACACCTCATCGGCGATGTAGACGATGCCGTGCCGGTCGCACAGTTCGCGCACCCCGGCCAGGTAGCCCGGGGGCGGGGGCATAATGCCGGCGGTTCCCGGCACCGTCTCCAGGACGATCGCGGCGATGGTGCCCGGGCCCTCGAACGCGATGGTCTGCTCCAGGTGGGCCAGGGCGCGCTCGGTCTCCTGCTCCTGGGTCTCGGAGTGGAACGGGGAGCGGTACAGGAACGGGCCGAAGAAGTGCACGTACCCGGCGTTGCCGAACTCGTTCGCCCAGCGGCGCGGGTCACCGGTGAGGTTGATCGCCGCCGAGGTGGCGCCGTGGTAACTGCGGTAGGTGGACAGCACCTTGTTCCGGCCGGTGTGCAGGCGGGCCATCCGCACCGCGTTCTCCACCGCCTCGGCCCCGCCGGAAGTGAAGAACACCTTCTCCAGGCCTTCCGGGGCGCGCTCGGCGATGAGGCGGGCGGCCTCGGAGCGGGCGTCGTTGGCGTGGGCGGGGGCGATGGTGCAGATCCTGTCGGCCTGGTCCTTGATGGCCTGGACCACCGCGGGGTGCTGGTGGCCGATGTTGACGTTGACCATCTGGGAGGAGAAGTCCAGGTACTTCTTCCCCTGGTCATCCCAGACGTAGGAGCCCTGCGCCCGGGTGATGACCATCGGGTCCAGGGCGCCCTGGGCGGACCAGGAGTGGAACACGTGCGACCGGTCCAGGTCGTAGGTGCGCTGGGTGTCCGCTGTGCGTGCCGTCTCAGTGGTGGTCATGAGGTGCCTTCGTCTCAGTCGTTCTGGGGGAAGCCGAGGTTGATGCCGCCGTGGCTGGGGTCCAGCCAGCGTTCGGTGACCACCTTGGTGCGGGTGTAGAAACTGACCCCATGATGCCCGTAGGCGTGGGCGTCCCCGAACAGGGAGGACTTCCAGCCGCCGAAGGAGTAGTAGGCCACCGGCACCGGGATCGGCACGTTCACCCCGACCATGCCGACCTGCACCTCGTCGCGGAACCGCCGGGCGGCGCCGCCGTCGTTGGTGAAGATGGCGGTGCCGTTGCCGTAGGGGTTGGAGTTGATGAGTTCCAGGCCCTCTTCGTAGGTGTCGGCGCGCAGCACCGAGAGCACCGGACCGAAGATCTCATCGGTGTACACGCTCATGCCCGGGGTGACCTGGTCCAGCAGGGTGGGGCCGAGCCAGAAGCCGGCCTCGTCGCCGTTGGGGGTGACGGTGCGTCCGTCGGCCACCACCACGGCGCCGTCACGTTCCCCGGCGTCGATGTAGGAGGCCACCTTGTCCCGGTGGTCCTTGGTGACCAGGGGGCCCATGTCGCAGTTGCGGCGGCCATCGCCCACGGTGAGGTTGTTCATCCGTTCGGTGATCTTGGCGACCAGCTCATCGCCCACCGGGCCCACGGCCACCAGGGCCGAGATGGCCATGCACCGCTCCCCTGCGGAACCGAACCCGGCGTTGACCGCAGCGTCCGCGGCCAGGTCCAGGTCGGCGTCGGGCAGCACCAGCATGTGGTTCTTCGCCCCGCCCAGAGCCTGCACCCGCTTGCCCGCTGCGGTGGCGGTCTCGTAGACGTACCGGGCGATCGGGGTGGAGCCGACGAAGGAGACGGCCTTGATGTCGGAGTGGGTGAGCAGGGAGTCCACGGCGACCTTGTCGCCCTGGACCACGTTGAAGACCCCGTCGGGCAGACCCGCTTCGCCGAGCAGTTCGGCCAGCCACAACGAGGCGCTCGGGTCCTTCTCACTGGGCTTGAGCACCACGGTGTTGCCGGTGGCCAGGGCCAGGGGGAAGAACCACATCGGCACCATGGCGGGGAAGTTGAACGGGGAGATGATCGCCACCGGGCCCAGCGGGTGGTTCACCGAGTACACGTCCACGTTGGTGGAGGCGTTCTCCGTCATCCCGCCCTTGACCAGGTCGGCGATGCCGCAGGCGAACTCGACCACTTCCTGGCCACGGGTGATCTCACCCAGGGCGTCGGAGAGCACCTTGCCGTGCTCGGCGGCGGTGATGATCTCGGCCAGTTCGTGCTTGCGGGCGTTCAGCAGTTCCCGGAACGTGAACAGGATGGCCGTGCGCTTGGCCAGGGACGTGTCCCGCCAGGCGGGGAAGGCGGCCGTGGCGGCGGCCACGGCGTGCTCGACGTCCTCGGCGCCGGCCAGGGCCACGCGGGAGGAGACCTGGCCGGTGGCGGGGTTGAACACCTCGGCGCTGCGCTCGGCGTTGCCGGCGTAGGGCTGCCCGTTCACCCAGTGGGACACGGGCGTGCTGGCGGTCGTGGAGGCGGCAGTGGTGGTGTCGGTGGTGGTCATAGTGCCAGTCTCCGCCAGAACCGGCCCCGGCGGTAGGTACATACTGTTCGTTTGGCCGGGAAGTTCCATACACTGTGTCAATGTCGATCACGGTGCGCCAGGTGCTGGACTCCCCCGCCGTGCAGACCGGGATCCCCCGGCTGCTCACCGGTGCGGACCAGTTGGACCGGCCGGTGCGGTGGGTGCACGTGTTCGAAGGCGATGACCCGGCGGCCTTGCTCTCCGGTGGGGAGTTGCTGCTCACCACCCTGGTGGCCCTGCCCGATGACCCGGCGCGCCAGCGCGAGTACATCCGCGGGTTGGCCACGGCCGGGGCGGCGGCGCTGGTGGTGGAACTGGGGCGGCGCTTCGCCTCGGTGCCCCAGGTGATGGTCGATGAGGCCAGTGCGGCGGCGCTGCCGATGGTGGCGCTGCACCGCACGGTCAAGTTCGTCACCATCACCGAAGCGGTGCATGCCCGGATCGTGGACGATCAGCACGAACTGCTCACCTTCACCCGGCAGGTGCATGAGGTCTTCACCCAGGTGGCCGTCGCCGGCGCCGACGCCCAGGAGATCATCGAGCGCACCGCGCAGATGGCCGGCAGCGCGGTGGTGCTGGAGAACCTGGCCCACGAGGTGATCGCCTACACCCGGGCCGATGCGCAGGTGCTGACCGACTGGTCGGCCCGCTCCCGGCTGGTGGACCGGGTGGGCGGCACCCACGAGGTGCCCGAACACGGGTGGCTGGTGACCGGCGTGGGCGGCACCCAGGGCGACTGGGGGCGGTTGGTGCTGGTGGGCAAGCCGGTGGTGCCCCCGTCGGCGGCGCGGATGCTGGTGGAACGGGCCGCGCAGGCGTTGGCGGTGGCGCGGTTGATGGAACGCGATGCGGCCTCGCTGCGCTCCCGGGCCCTGCAGCGTTTCCTCGCCGGGTTCGCCGACACCGGTGCCCGCGCGCCCGATGAGGACGTGCGCGCGGCCGCCGAGGCGTTCGGCCTGGTGCGGGCGCAGCGTTACCTGGCGCTGTGCGTGGCGCGGGGGCGGACCGACGACGGGGGTGCTGGGGCGGGGGCGGGGGCGGCTGGGGCTGGGGTGTCCGGGAGTGGGGTGTCCGGGGCGGGGGTGGCCGGGGCGGGGGCGGCCGGGGCTGGGGTGGGAGCGTCCGGGGTGGGGGCGTCCTCAGGCAGACGCGCCGGGGCGGACTCACCGGGTGCGGACGCGCTCAGCGACCACGGTGCCGACCCGCTCGGCAACCACCGCGCCGACCCGCTCGCCGGCCCGCGGTCGGAGCAGGCCCTGGCCGAGGCGGTCTCGCGCGCTATCGCCCAGGCGCAGCTATCCGCGTTGGTCAGCCCGCTGGATGAGGACCTGGTCGGGGTATTGGTAGCGCTGCCAGGAAGGACGAGCCCGGAGACGGCGCTGGAGACGTTCGCGGCAGCGCTGGGGCGCACCTCGGTCACCCCTGGCGGCGTCCGGCAGGGCGCGGTGGTGGGCGTCACGCCGGAGCGGCACAGCATCTCCCAGGCCGGGGCAGACCTGCCCGAAGCCGCCTACATCGCCCGCGCCGCCGCGCTGATCCCGGCCGAGCACCGCAAGGCGTACCACCGCATCGCCGACATCGGGATCCGCGGGCTGCTGATGCTGCTGGGTGGCGACGAACGCCTCACCGCCTTCGCCGAGCGCCAACTCGCCCCACTACTCATCCACGACGACCAGCACGACACCGGCCTGGTCACCGTGCTGCGCCGCTACCTCGAGGCCGGCGGGGCCATCGCCCCCCTGGCCCGGGCCCTGCACCTGAGCCGACAGGCCCTGTACGCCCGGCTGCGCAGGATGGAACGCATCCTCGGCGTGGACCTGGCCGATGCCGAGACCCGCACCGCCCTGCACGTGGCGCTGCTGGCCAAGGAGGTCGGGTCGGCGACCTGAACGGCCGGGCGCCGCCGTCGTCGTCGGGCCTGGCTTCGACCGGTCCGGAACACAACGAACGGGCAGGGCTCCATCGAATCTGGCCATGATCGAATCGAATCTGTGCAATGTGAAAGAGTTTGGTTCGAACCATTGACTCGAACGCCCGTTCTAGGTAGTGTGGGTTTATGGCAGTCCACCCGCTCCCGCGCATCTCCCCCACCCAGGAGGTCTATGCCGCGCTGGACGGGTTGGTGGGGTTGGACCCGCGTGGGTTGAACGCTGCAGGGCAGGGACAGTGGTGGATCTGAAGCGGATCGAGTCGCGGGTGCGGGCCTACAAACTCAAAGTCCTCGCCGCCGCCGATCAGGCCAGGACCGCCCAGAGATCCGGTCATGCCGATACCGCCTCGTGGGCGGCCAAGCACACCAACGACGACGGGCGAGAGACCAGCCGAGAGACCAAGCTCGCCACCCGGCTCACCGATCGTGTCCCCACCCAGCGGGCCCTGGATGGAGGCGACATCTCTGCAGAGCACGCCGAGATCATCGTGGGCGCCGGAGAGAAACTGCCCGAAGGCCTCACCGCCGCGGAGCGGAACCGGGTCGAAGCGGACCTGGTGGACAAGGCCAAGCAGATACCCCCCTCAGCGCTTCGCCAACGCGCCCGGCGGCAACTGGAGGCGCTGAAGAAGGACCGCGAAACCGTCGACGCGCACGAAGAGGGCCAAATCGCCGATGAAGAAGCCCGCGCCCGGGCACAGACGCGTCTGACCCTGCGGGACAACCACGACGGCACCGTCACCGGACACTTCACCCTCCCGGTCTTCCACGGCCACCTGCTGCGCAAGATCATCCACACCATGACCGCACCCCGCCGCACCAACGGACCCGCAGACAACAGCACCGGCAACGCAGGCAGCGGTGGCGGGGCGTTCGGTAACGCCGGCGCGGGCCGTCAGGCCTTCGACAACACCGGTGCGGATGAGGACGCGCTCTTCGGTGCCGATGACGCCACCAGCAAAGCCCCCGGTGCCACCGCAGCAGGCACCCGCGCGGCTCCGGGCCCGCAGCCGGTCCCCGGACCGGGCACGGGACTGGGTGCAGAGGCACGCCGCGGCACGGGCGCGACCGACAGTTCGATGGAGGACCTGTCCGGGCTGCCCAACCCCGCCCGGGCAGCCCACGGGCGGCGCACCGACTGGGCCAACACGCACGGCCTGGCCCTGGCAGAACTCATCGAACACCTTCCCACCGACCACCTCAGCCCCAAAACCGCGGCCACGATCGTGGTCACACCCTCGATGAAGACGTACTCCGCGGACGACTCGCAGCAGCCGGGCTGGACACCGGAGAAAAGATCTCCGCCGCCCAGGCCCGCCAACTCGCCTGCAACTCCGGCCTCATCCCAACCGTCCTGAACGGAAAGTCGATCCCACTCGACCTGGGGCGCAGCAAACGACTCTTCACCGAACCCCAACGCACCGCCCTGACCGTGCGCCACACCACCTGCGCCGCCGACGGCTGCCAACGCCCCTACGCCTGGTGCGAACTCCACCACGCCATCCCCTGGTCCCACCACGGACCCACCGATCTCGATAACGCGGTGCCACTATGTCATCGCCATCATCGGATGGCCCACGACCACAGATATCACCAGGGCCGAGCATCCGCCGGCGGCTACACCTTCACCATGCGGCAGTAGCGGCAGCGACGCGGTTGCAGCAGTAGCGGCATGAGCGGCGGGAGCGGCAGGAGCCACCCGGGCACATCCACGCTCCGGTAACCACATCATGCCTGCTCAGCCAGCGCCGTCCGCTCTACGGTGGCGTTCGCACGACGGTGGCGTTCCACCCGCCGAGGTTAAACGTCGTCCTTGCGACTCTCCGTGCCATCTGCATCGGTGTCAACACTGCTGTCCGCAGTAGAACTACCTGCATCCGTGTCAACACTGCTGTCGGCAGTCGCAACGTCGTCGGTCCGGGTGGCCTCGGCGCTCTGCGTGCTGCCAGCACCCTCGCCGTCGTCGGTCTGGCTGGCCTGGGTGGCCTGCGGGCTGCCAGCATCCTCGGCGGTCTCGCGCCCGTCACCACTCTCGGCGGTCTCACGCCCGTCGAGCCCGTCGCCGCCGTCGTCGTCCTCTTCTTCGGCGCGGCTGCGCTCGACCGAGACGACCACTTCCAGTTCCAGGTCGTTCAGGTGTGGGTCGGACTGGGTCCACTCCCCACCCTGGCGGCGCACGTCGGTCTCCGAGTGCGCCCCGCAGCCGTGGTCTAGGGAGACCACCTTGCCGTCGTCGGGGGACCACTCGTTCGCGCACACCCCGAACAGGGTGCCCAGCGACCCGGCCAGCGGCACGATGAACCCGCAGGAGGCACAGTCCGCTCCGGCCTGGCGGGCCCCGGAGGTGTCCGGGCCGGCGGGGCCGTTGTACCAGCGGGTGGCGGCGGCATCGAGGGCCTTGCGGTTCATCACCCGGTCCCGGCCCAGGCCCAACTCGCGGATCGCGACCCGGTCGGCCTCGGGATCCCCGGTGGCCACATACCCCCGCTCCAGACGCTCGTCGTCGGGGTCGTAGGGCAACCGGTCGGTGGCGCTCAGGTCCCCCGGGGCCAGCCGGTCGGCCCACGGCACCCACTCCGGGGCCAGCAACGCGCCGTCACCGGGCAGCAGCCCGACCTCAGCCACCGCGGGCGTACGGGAACGCGGGGCGCGGGTCAGCGTGACGAACCAGCGCCAGCCCACGTACCCGGGCGCAGTGGTGGTGAAGTAGTGGGTGCCCAGCCGTTCGCCCTCGAGTTCGAACCCGAGGTACTCACCCAGGTCGGTCCCGGCCTCGCTGGCCACGGCCACCCTCGCCAGGTCCACGGCGCCGGACAGGACGGCGTCCTTGTTCGGCTTGCGCACCGACCCGGTGCGGGCCGGGGGGGCGAAGGTCTCACGCGTCGAACTCATCGGCCACCACCCTCAGGAGTCGGCCCAGGTTCGCCGCTTCGGCCTTCTCCGGGTAGCGCCCACCGCGCAGGCGCCCGCCGGCCCGGTCCAGGGAGCGGATCAGGTCCTCCACGATCACGGCCATGTCCTCCGCGGGGCGGCGCTTGGCGCGCACCACCGAGGGCCCGGAGTCCAGTACCTGCACCGACAGGGCCTGCAGGCCGCGCCGCCCGTCGGCCACCCCGAACTCCACCCGGGTGCCCGGGCGTGGCGTCTCGGCGTCGGCCGGTAGGGCCGAGGCGTGCAGGAAGACCTCTTGGCCGTCGTCGGAGGCGATGAAGCCGAACCCGCGATCAGCATCGAAAAACTTGACCTTGCCGGTGGGCACCTGGATCCCTGACTTTCTGTGCTGTGGTAACTGGGCAGGACCGAACCCGCCGGTATTCAATGGTCCCAGAGTAGCGCCGCGCGTAGGCAGTGACGAACTCAATGGGGCGCGGGTGCAGGTGCGGTGGGGCCCGGTGGCGGCGCGGTCGGCGCGACCCTGACGCTGCCCGGCCCTGCCGCTGCCCGACCCTGACGCCGCCCGACCGCTGCCCCTACCGCTGCCCGGCCGCTGCCCGACCCTGAGGCTGCCCGACCGCTGCCCGACCACTGCCCGACCCTGACGCTGCCTGGCCGCGAGCCGGAGCCACACACTTACTAAGATGGTGCGGATGACCTCCCGCCCTGCCACGCCCGAGACGGTGCCCTCCGGCGCCGACCTTGCCGGCACCCTGCGAGGCTGGGACGACGACGCCCTGGCGCACCTGCTGCGCACCCGCCCGGATCTGGCCACCCCACCGCCGTCGTCGATCACCGCGATGGCCACCCGCGCCGGCTCGCGCGCCTCCGTCACCCACGCGTTGGGGCAACTGGACCGCCCCACCCTGACCGTGGCCGAAACGCTGGCGGTGATGAGCACGCCCTCCTCCCCCACCTCGGTGCGCGCACTCACCGAGGCGCTGGGGTTCGAGGCCGACGACGGCGCCGCGCGCCTGCTCGACCGCGCCCTGGCGCTGGGGTCCCCAGAGGCGATCTCGCTGGTGGAGGGGGCCCGCGAGGCGCTGGCGTCGGCTCCGCTGGGTCTGGGCCCGCCGCTGCGCGCGCTCGGGCTGCGGGCCGCCGATGGATGGCCGACGACGAAGCCCGCCGTGACGGCAGCCCTCACCGGGGCGCCGGAACCAGCAAAGCGGATGCTGACGGCGCTGATGTGGGGGCCGGCGGTGGGATCCTTCGAGCACGTGCCCGAACCGGTGCACTGGTTGCTGGGCGCCAAACTCCTGCACCGGCTCTCCGAGACCCAGGTGGTGCTGCCCCGGGAGGTGGCGCTGGCCCTGCGCGGGGGCCGGCTGGTCCGCGAGGTGCCCACGGCCGCCCCGCTGACGGAGGCGCCGGCGCGCGGTGCCTCGACGGTGGCGGCCGAGGCGGCCCGGGCCGGGGAATCGGTGCTGCGACATCTGGACCAGTTGACCCGGGCCTGGGCGCAGGACCCACCGCCGGTCCTGCGCACCGGTGGCGTGGGAGTGCGGGACATGCGGGCCCTGGCTGGGATGCTCGGCGCGGAGGTGGAACACGCGGCGCTGATCGCCGAGCTGGCCGGGATGCTCGGCCTGGTGGGTCACCACCATGGTGGGGACGGCTCGTTCTGGGCGCCGACCGCGGTGGGGTTGGAGCCCGAGCCCGACCCGGTGCAGGGCCGGTGGGCCCAGATGGTGTGGACGTGGCTGGAGTCGGCGCGCACCCCGTGGCTGGTGGGCACCCGGACCGACAAGGGCGTGCTGCGCGCTGCCCTGGCCCCGGACCTGCAGCGCTCCTGGGCGCCGCAACTGCGTCGCCGGGTACTGGAGGCGTTGGACCGGTGGCCGGCCGGGTCCGCCCCGGACGCCGCGGCCGTGCAGGAGCACCTGGCTTGGCACACCCCGCGTTCGGCCCCGCCGGAGGCCACGGTGGCCGCGGTGCTGGCCGAGGCGGCAGCCCTGGGACTGACCGGAGCCGGGGCGTTGAGTGAGCCCGGCCGGGTGTTGCTGGCGGCGGAGGCGACACCCGCGGCGATAGCCGAAGCCTTCGCCGTCGGCCTGCCCCCGCTGGTGGAGGAGATGTTCATCCAGGGCGACCTCACCGGGATCGTGCCCGGCCGGCCGGACCCGGCGCTGGCGCGGCTGTTGGAGGCGACCGCGCAGGTCGAGTCGCGCGGCTCGGCGATGACGGTGCGGTTCACCCCGGACTCGGTGCGTGCGGCCCTGGACGGTGGGTGGCTGCCGGAGCAGATACTGACCGACCTGGGTCGGTTCTCCCGCACCGGCGTGCCCCAGCCGCTGGAGTACCTGTGCATGACACCGCCCGCACCCACGGGCAGTTGCGGGTGGGCCGGGCCGCCTCGTTCCTGCGCGCCGGGCAGGACGGGGTACTCACTGCGCTGGTGGGCGAGAAGGGCCTGGCTGACCTGGGGTTGCGGCTGCTGGCGCCCACGGTGGCGGTGGCCGAGGTGGGGCCGCAGGAGTTGATCGAGGCGCTGCGCGCGGCCGGGCACTCGGCGCTGGCCGAGGGCCCCGACGGGCAGGTGGTGGCCCTGGGCAGCCGTCAGGTGCGGGCCAGCCGGGGGCTGCGGGCGGGCACTGGGCTTTCTGCGGGCAGCGGAGCGCGGGGCGGCAGCGGGTTGCGGGCCGGCAGCGGGCTTCCTGCGAGGAGCGGAGCGCGGGGCGGCAGCGGGATTTCTGCGGGCAGCGGAGCGCGGGGCGGCAGCGGGATTACTGCGGAGGGCTCAGCCGGTGGCGGGACGCACGCTGGAGTCCCTGCGGGCACGGTGACGCACAGCGCTGCCGATGATCCCGGTGCACTGGCCGAACTGATCGCCCAGATGCGCACCGGGGAGGAACGGGCGCATCGCAGTGCCGGCAACGGGCACAGCCAGGATCCCGTGTACGCCTTGGAACTCCTGCGCCAGGCCGCCGCCGGGGGCACGCAGGTGGAACTGGTGATCGCCGGATCGGCCGGAGCGCCCGAGCACCGCCGGGTGCGCCCCTTGAGCGTGGCCGGCGGGCGGGTGCGGGTGCTCGATGTGGTGAAGCAGGCCGAGTTGACGGTGGCGGCCCACCGCATCGTCAGCGTCGCGACCCAGCCCGGCTGACGCCGTCTGGCCTCCCCTACCGACCACCACCCGCTCGCGCCGCCCTTCCACCTGCCGTTGAGATCGCGGCACCTGCCTCGAGATCGCACCACCTGGTCAGTGCACTCAGTCCAACTGCCGCGACCTCAGCAGCGGCGCTACGCAGCCCGGCAGTCGCCGTCAGCCCTCCGCTGCCGGCCCTCCCCTGCCGACCACGACCACTCGCGCCGCCCCTCCATCTGCCGGCGCCAACCCTCCATCTGCCTGACGTCGCGGCATATGCCTCGAACTCGCACCACCTCCCCGGTGCACTCAGTCCAACTGCCGCGACCTCAGCGTGATGGACCGCGGCCAGCGGGCCAGGTCCGCGACCTCAGCAGCGGCGGCGGCCAAGGTGCCGGGACCTCAGCGGCGGCGGGTCAGGTGCCGCGACCTCGGGCAGGTAGCGATCGGCAGGCGCCGGCGGGGGGTCAGCGGCGGGGGCGGATGAACTGGGCGCGGGTGGCGTCGTCGAGGTTACTCGTGGCCAGCCGCAGGCTCGGGCGGGTCATCTCCTGGTGGTGCCGGTTCAGGAAGTCCACCAGAGCCTGCTCATCGACTGTGCCCACCTGGCGCAGCGCGGTGCCGACCGGCTTGGTCACCCACGGCGAGGGGTCGGCGACCAGCATCCGGGCCAGCGCCAGCGGGTCCTCCAGGTCACCCGAGCCGATCAGCCAGAACGCGCGCGGTGATCGCGGTGCGGCGCTCCAGCGCCACCTCCGAGCGGGCGAGGTCGAACAGCGGCTGCCTGGACCTGTCCACCAAGTAGGCCCCCACCACCCGCGGTGCGGCCCGGTCGATGAAGTCCCAGGCGGTGAGCAGATGGTGGTTGTCCAAGTACACCTCGTACAGGGCGCGCCGGTCCTGCTCGCTCAGGCCCCGCCGTCGGGCCTTGAAATCCAGGATGGACACGCCCACCATCCGCACCTCGTACCACCGGGACGCCAGTAGATCCGGCACGGACGAAACCGGGAGGTCGGTGGCGGACTTGGCCAGGTCGAACACGTCCCGCATCCGGACCCCGACGGCCGCCAGCCCGCTGTCGGGCGGCAGTCGCCGGGCGACCTTGTCCCGCTCGGTCGGTGAACTCACCTCACGCAGGGCGGTGAAGATCTGCTCGACGCCGGTGGTGTCGGTGCGGATCGCCTCGGCGCGGGCAGTGCCGGTGCCGGTGCTCCCGGTGGCGTTCATGCCGCGGCCAGCACCGCGCGCTCCAGCCGGGCGTAACTGGTCTCCATGCCGTCGGTCATGCCGGTGGCCAGGATGGCGTCGCGCATCTCGGCGTTGTCGTAGGTGATGAGCAAGGTGATCAGGGTGCCACCGGTGACGGGGATGAGGGTCTGCTCGTTCAACGTGGGCGGGCCCTCCATCCCCTCCATCGCCTCGGTCTGCACCGCCCGGTGCGGCTCCTCGGCCTCCAGGAGCTCACCGGTGAGGGCGAAGCCGGGACTGCTGCCGTCATCGGGGGCCCAGGCGTACCGGTAGGTCTGCCCGACCTCGGTGGCGACCTCACACGAGGTCATCGACCATCCGTCCGGTCCGAGCATCCAGCGCTTGAGCAACTCCGGGTCCTGATGGGCGTCCCAGACCTGCTGGGGTGTGCCGCGGATGATCCGGGAGAAGCGCACCTGGGTGTCGGAGAGGATCTGGGCCTGAACCGGTAGGTCCGCGGAGAAGGGAGGCCAGATCGGCCACCACGTCGTCGATCTGGCTCATCGCCGAGCGCATGCCCTCCTCCATGCCCATGGTGAGCATCCGCTTAAGGTTGTCGGCGGAGTTGAAGTAGGTGGTGGTGGTGCATCGGGACCCGGTGTCGGTCTCGGTGAACTCGTACACCATGCGCATGGCCGGCATATCCCGATCGGGGTTACCGTCCGGGCCGGTGAAGCCGTCCAGGACCTCGAAGGAGCGTCCCGGATCGACGGCCAGGAACTCCCAGTAACCGCCGGACCGCTCCCCTTCCGGTCCGGTCATGTAGTAGTGGGAGAACCCGCCCGGGGCCATATCGTGGCGGGTGAAGGTGGCCGGCCAGGTGACCGGTCCCCAGAACTTCTCGATCTGACGGGCATCGGCGTACGCGTCCCAGAGCCGCTGCACCGGCACCGTGAAGTCCGCGACGATCGTGATCTGCAGGGTTTCGGTGTCCTTGTGGACGGTGGTGATAGGCATCGTTGGTGACCTTCCTCGGTCTGTCCTCGATAGGTGTTTCTCAGTCCTGCTCCAGCAGCGCGTCGAGGCGGTCGATGCGGCTGCGCCAGATCTGCGCGTAGTGGTCCAGGAGGGCCTGGGCCCGGCGGATGGTGGCGGGATTGCCGCGGACGAGTCGCTCGCGGCCCCTGGAGTGTTTGGTGACCAGTCCTGCCCGTTGCAGGACGGTGACGTGTTTCTGCACCGCTGCGAACGACATGTCGTACTCAGCGGCCAGACGGGAGACGGAGAACTCCTCGACCAAGGTGCGCCGGACGATGTCACGCCGGGTGGTATCGGCGAGAGCCTGGAAGATCCGGTCCACCTCGTCGTCGCTGAGTTCCAGTCGCTGCTGGTGATGTGCAACCATTTGGTTGTACGTTAGACCCACGGAACGGTCTCGTCAAGGCCCAAATTCGGAACGAGGATGCCTGGAATCGGCGCCTGTCACAATGGGCCGGTGCTGGCTTCAGATGCCGCGAAGCACGGCCTCAGGCACGGCCCGTGAGCACCGCACGGACCTGGCCCGGCGGCTAGCACAAAGCCGGCCGCTGCGCCCGTGGAGATGCGTTTGCGCACGTCAGGGCATTGCTTCACGGCAGGTTGGAGACGTACAGTGGATAGTCCCTGACATCGTTGGGCTCTCCCACGCGTCGGTGAGCCTGCCAAGGAGACACCGTGCGTAAGTCATCTCGCCCCGCCGCCGTGCTCGCAGCGCTGGCGCTGGCGGCTACCGGTGCCGTGGCAACCGCCGCTACCGCCTCGGCCGATCTGGTCACCCGTTGCGTGGGCACCGCCGGCGAGGTCACCGTGCCAGGTGACCTCGTGGTCCCCTCGGGGCGCACCTGCATCCTGGAGGGCACCACCGTGACCGGGCAGGTGCGGGTGCAGTCCGGCGCGAACCTGGTGGTCACCGACGGCACCCTCGCCGACCGGGTGGTGGTGGCCTCCGACGCCTACTTCGACGCGACGAGCACCGCCATCGGGGCGAACCTGGCCAGCAACGGTGCCTACGGAGTGTTCCTGGAGGGCTCCCAGGTGGGCGGGCATGTGGTTGGCCGAGCCGGCGACGATGATCCGGGCTTCCTGTACTCGATGGACACCTACGTGGAGGGCCGGATCGACGTCGTCGACGGAGCCGTCTACCTCGACTCCACCAGGGTGGGCCGATTCGTCAGCACCGAGGGCACCGTCTCCACCGACATCATCGACTCCACGATCGCCCGGGAGCTGACCGTGGCCGACAACGCGGCGGGGGCACTGATCTGCGCCAGCGAGGTGGACGGCAACGCGAGCTATCTCGGCAACACCGCCGTGCAGGTGGGCGCCGGGGACGCGCTGGCCGAGTGCGACGAGGTGAACTACTTCGGCGCGGACCTGACCGTCTCGCGCAACACCGGCGGGGTGAGCGTGGCGGGCAACATCATCCGCGGGGACCTGACCGGTGCGGACAACAACCCGGCCCCGGTGGGAGCCGACAACCGGGTGCGCGGAGAACTGAGCGGGCAGTTCACCGACCTGCGTGCTGCCGGACCGAGCATCTCCGCCCAGGAGGACGCCCGCGCTGACGTGGAGGGCTACCGCACCGGTGAGGAGATCGTGACCGAGCGCTCGGACAGGCGCGAGGCGGCGATCAGCGAGGGCGAGCGCGTGGGACCGGCCGGGTTCTGACGCCGCCTGCCCGCCGGCCTGGCGGGTACTTCGGCCCGAGGGGTCGCCGGGTTACGACAGCGCCCCCGGGTTACGACAGCGCCCCGGTCGGGACAGCGCCCCTGATTGGGACAGCACCTCCGGTTGGGACAGCGCCCCTGATTGGGGCAGCACCTCCGGTTGGGACAGCGCCTCTGATTGGGGCAGCACCTCCGGTTGGGACAGCGCCTCCGGTTGGGACAGCGCCTCCGGTTGGGGCAGCGCCTGGGGTTCGGACGGGCCGCGGATTCGGCGTCGTAGCCGCGCCATTAGGCTGGCCGGGACCTGACTCCGGCGATTGCTGAGGCCTTGATGAATCCGTTGGTCATCCATGTGACCGGTGCCCGCCCGAACTTCCCCAAAGCCGCACCTGTGCTGGCAGCCCTGGAATCCCGGGGCGTGGAGCAACTTCTGGTGCACACCGGCCAGCACTACGACGAGCGGATGTCGGAGGTGTTCTTCCGGCAGCTGGGCATCCCCACCCCGGATGTGAACCTGGGCGTTGGCTCGGGCACGCACGCCAAGCAGACCGCGGCGATCATGGTGGCGATGGAGGACCTGCTCACCGAGCGCAAGCCCGCGATGGTGGTGGTCTACGGGGATGTGAACTCCACCGTGGGGGCGGCCCTGGTCGCGGCCAAACTCGGCATCCCCATCGCGCACGTGGAGGCCGGGCTGCGCAGTTTCGACCTGACCATGCCCGAGGAGATCAACCGGATCGTGACCGACCGGTTGGCGGACCTGCTGCTGACCACCAGCCCCGACGCGATCGCGCACCTGGGCAACGAGGGGGTGCACCCGGACAAGATCCACCTGGTGGGCAACCCGATGATCGACACGTTGCTGGCCAACCTGGACCGCTTCGACGCCGACGCCGCCCGGGCCTCCTTCGGCCTGGAGGGGCCCTATCTGGTGGGCACGCTGCACCGGCCGGGAAACGTGGACAACGACGACGACGTACGCCGGTTGGTCACGGCGGTGCACCAGGCCGCCGGGCTCGCCCCGATCGTGGTGCCGCTGCACCCGCGCGGACGCCCGCGCCTGGAGGCGGCCGGCATCCTGGACCACCCGGGCATCCGGCTGGAGGAGCCGCTGGGGTACCTGGAGTTCATGGGCCTGGTGCGCGGCGCCGCCGCGGTGGTCACCGACTCCGGGGGCGTGCAGGAGGAGACCACCATCCTGGGCGTGCCGTGCCTGACGCTGCGCCCGAACACCGAACGCCCGGTCACCATCACCCACGGCACCAACGAACTGGTCACCACCGACACCCTCGCGGGCAAGGTGGAGCAGATCCTGGCCACCGGACCGCTGACCGAATGGCCCACCCCGCCCCTGTGGGACGGCAAGGCCGGTCAGCGCATCGCCGACGTCATCGCCGGGGCGCTGCCCGGCTGAGCACAGCCCGGCCGGGCGCCGCCCGGTTGAACACCCCTGGGCCGGAGCGCGCCCTCTGCACGGCACCGCCGAGCCGGGTGCGCTCGCGCAGAGCACCGCATCGCCGGGCGCGGTCACCGACCGGGCCCGGCTACGCCGTCGTCGGCTCAGAGGCGGTATGCGCCGGGAGCGGTGACCTTGCCCTTGGTGTCGAAGAACCGCTTGGAGGCCTTGGCCAGGGCTTCGACGTCATACTCGCTGTGGTCCTGCACCAGGATCACCAGGTCCGCCTGCGCCACCGCCGCGTCCAGGTCCCCGACCCGCTGCAAGGCCTGGCTGTTGGCGTTCCAGGTGACCACGTTCGGGTCGTGGAAGGACACCACCGCACCCTGGGCCTGCAGCGCCTTCGCCAGCGGTACCGCCGGGGATTCGCGTTGGTCGGCGATGTCGGGCTTGTAGGTCACCCCGAGCAGCAGCACGCTGGCCCCGCGCATGGCCAGGGCGTCCTCGTTCAAGATGTCCTGGGCCCGCCGGGCCACATAACCGGGCATCGTGGCGTTGATCTCCTGGGCCAACTCCACGAACCGGAACGGATACCCCAGCCGGGTCCGCACGTTATAGGACAGGTAGTTCGGGTCGATCGGGATGCAATGCCCACCCACCCCGGTGCCGGGATAGAAGGCCTGGAACCCGAACGGCTTGGTCTTGGCCATATCGATCACATTCCACAGATCGATATCGAGCTCGTGGGCGAACCGGGCCATCTCATTGACCAACGCGATATTGATATGGCGGTAGGTGTTCTCCAACAACTTGGCCATCTCCGCCTCCCGCGGACCCTTGGCCGGCACCACGGTGTCCACGAACCGCTCATAAAACGCCACCGCCGCCGCGGTGCTCTCCGGGGTCAGGCCCCCCACCACCTTGGGAGTGTTCCGCATCCCGAACTTGGCGTTGCCCGGGTCGATGCGCTCGGGGGAGAACGCCACATGGAAGTCCACCCCGGCCGTCAAACCCGACCCCTCCTCCAACAACGGCACCAACACCTCATCGGTGGTGCCCGGGTAGGTGGTGGACTGCAAGATCACCGTCATCCCCGCCCGGAGCTGGCGCCCCACCGCCTGACCCGCCGAGACCACCGGCCCCAGGTCGGGGCCACCCTCCGCCGACAACGGCGTCGGCACGCAGATCACCGCGGTCCGGGCCCGCCCGATCACCGACTCATCGGTATCGGCCCGAAAACCTGCCTCCACCATCTGCGCCACATCAGCATCAGTGAGGTCATCCACGTGCGAACGCCCCGCGTTCAGGCCCTCGACCACCTTGGCGCTGACATCGAAGCCCAGCACGCTCAACCCCGAACGCACCGCCTCCTGGGCCAACGGCAAACCCACATAACCCAGGCCAAGTACCACCGCGTCTGCGCTCACCGCGCCTCCTCATCCGCTCTGTCCCAGGCGGGTGCCCCACCTCGATTCCGCCCCACGGTAACGCGCCAATGCTGCTCTTGGCACGCTCCGCGGCAGAGTGTGGCGGACCCGACGCCGGCGGGCCCGGGGATCAGTCCTGGAACTCCCACTCCCAGTAGTTCCAGAAGATGGTCGGCGCCAGCGGGATCGGGTCGATGTTCTGCAGGCGGGAGTCATAGCCGGCGATCAACTCGTGCTGGAAGAGCACCGTGCCGAAGGCCTCCTCGACCAGGATCTGCTCGACCTCGGCGAGGATGTTAGCCTGCTCGGCCGCGTCGGTCTCCGAACTGAGTTCGTCGAAGAGTTCGTCGACGCGCTCGCTGGAGAACTCGCCGATATTGTTGAACCCACCGGTGATGTAGTTCGCCGAGGAGGCCCCCACCGCGGTGGAGGTGGACTGCCAGCCGAACAGGGAGGCGTCGAACAGGCTGCTGTCGGTGAGCAGGGAACCCCAGTTGACGTCGCCGACGTCGACCAGCTCGAACAGGCCCTCGCGCTCCACCGACTCGCGCATCAGTTCGTAGATGTTGGAGCGGCGGGCGTTGTTCGGGTCGTACATCACCCGGACCGGCACCGGGGTCTCCACCCCGGCGTTCTCCAGCAACTCGGTCGCCGCGTCCAGGTCGGTCTCCACCGGCCAGGTCTGCGGCATCTGGTTGGTCTCGACCATCTGGTCGTAGTCCGGTGAGCCCGGCACCTGGGTGTAGGAGTGACGCACCTCGGCCTCGGGGTACAGCGGCTGCACCTGGGTCTCCACGATCTCCTGGCGCGGGATCAGGTTCAGGAACGCGTTGCGCACATCCCGGGCGGTGTCGGCGTCGCCCCCGTAGGTCTCCGGGTCGAACGGGCCGCCGTTGTCCACGGCCAGGGTGACGTGCTCATACGTGGGTCCGTCACCGGTGTAGACCCCGACCAACTCGCCCAGGTTCTCCAGAGCGGCCAGCGTGTCCGGGGTGGCCTGCGGCTGGACCAGGTGCACCTCCTGGTTCTGCAGGGCCTGGATGTGGCTCATCGGGTCACCGGAGATGGTGACGGTGATCTCCTGGATCGCGGCCGGCCGATCGCCGGTGTAGTCCTCGTTCGCGGTCAGCGTCAGGTACTGGTCCCGCTGGAACTCGGTCATCAGGTACGCCCCGGAGGACAGGTACACCAGTTCGTCATCGGGCAGGGTGTCACCGAACTGGAAGCCGGTGTTCCAGAACGCGGCGATGGAGGACAGCGCCTCCACGTCGTTGTCCTGGATGGCGGCGATCACCGCGTCCTTGGCTTCCTGGGGGTCCTCGATGTCCAGGGCGCGCATGCCGACCACGTGCGCCGGCACGCCGACGTCGAAGTCGTACTCCCAGTCCACGTACGGCACCGAGTAGTCGAAGGTCACGCCCTTGCCGTCGGCGATGATCTCGGGCATCTCCTGGATCAGGCCGATGGTGCTGGCGCGGGTGCCGTTGAAGAACACCTCGTTCTCGGCGTCGAGCCGTTGGGCGGCCTCGTCCTGGACGGCCTGGTCGTAGTCGTCCTGGATCTCCTCGGGGATCTCCGGTTCGCCGTCGTCGCCCTCCTGCGCGTACTCCTCGAACAGCTCGGACTCGACCTGGGCGATCACCTCGTCGTCGTCCGCCAGGGTGTTGCGGTGGCCGGAGTGCGCCGCCCAGTACAGCATCAGGTCGGCCGCGTCGACCTCCACCGGCTCCGGGCCGCCGTACCAGTACGCCTCATCGGAGAGGATGAACTCCATCGTCATCCCCTCGTCCGTCTCGCTGACCATGTCGAAGGTGCCGAAGCCCTCGTTGCGCTGCAGTTCCAGCTCCTGGTCGAAGTACCGGAACGACTCGTTCATCAGGTACAGGATGTTGGCGTTCGCGGTGGCGTTCCCGGTGCGGGAGTCGTTGTTGTACTCATAGAAGGACTGGTTCCAGCCGATGGTCAGCGAACTGTCCTGGGCCTCGCCGGTGGAGTCGGTGTCGTCGGTGTCCACCGGGTCGGCATCGGGGTCGTCCCCGGTTCCGCCGTTGCACGCCGCCAGCACAAGGGCGGTCGCAGCGGTTACGGCAACTCCGGCCATCAGGCGTCTGGTCTTCAACATTCCTCCTACGTGGTGCCGCGGGCCCGCGACGACGGGACTGGCTCGCCGGGATGCCCACCGGACCGGGAAACTCGAGTGTGCCTCGAGGTCCACCATGGACACCGGGATCGTACACAGATTGGTGAGTCTCGCCGTCGTCCGTCCTACCAGGTAAGACGGCTACGGCGCCGCGCCGAACTCGCGGCGCAGCACCGGTTCCAGCAGCGACACCGGCGGGGAGCCGTACCGCAGCAGCGCGTCGTGCAACCGGCCCTGCCCCCCGGGCACGACGGCGGCGAAGGTGGCGCGGAGTTCGTGGAACATGTCCCGGCCCAGCACGTACGTGGAGGGGTAGGTGGGGTTGTCGTGGCGGGTGTAGCGGTCCACTTCCCCGGCGGCCTGTGGTGGTCCATCCCGGTGCGCTCGACGAGGAGTTGCACGGCGTCCTCGTGGGTGAGGCGGCCGGTGTGCAATCCGGTGTCGATCACCAGGCGCAGCGAGCGCCACAACGTGTTCCGACGGGCGAACAGGGCCTGGGTGCTCTGCCCGAACACCCGCTCCTCCAGGATGTCCTCCACATACAGTCCCCATCCCTCCACGAACAGGGGCGTGCGGAAGAACCGCAGGAAGGAATCCTCGGCCGTGCCGAGCACGTGGTGCACCGACTGCAGGTGGTGGCCCGGGTAGGTCTCATGGCCCACGATGGAGCGGATGAAGGTCGGGCAGTTGTCCCGCTCGTGCCCGGCCTGGCGTTCCGGGGTGGCATCCGGGTCGGCCGGGGTGATGAGGAACTGGCTCACCATCGACGAGGCGTACGGAGGAACGGTGCGCATCTCCCCCAGCGGCAGGCCCGCCCGGCGGAACTGCGGGAGCGGGGCCACCACGCACTCCTGGTCCGCCGGCACGCTGAGCAGGTCGTGCTCGAGGGTCTGCCCGATGCTGGTCTGCACCTCGGCGCGGTAGGCGTTGACGAACTCGGGCCCGGGGGTGCGTTCGGCCTTGAGAGCCTCGATCTGCTCCGGCCAGGTGCGGGCCGGGTCGAGGACTGCGGCGAGTTCGGTCAGGCCCTGTTCGACCTCGGTGACCTTGGCCCAGCCGTGCTCCCAAATCTCATCCGGGCTCAGGTTCAGCAGGTGGTAGTCGCGCAGCAGCCCGGTGAAGGTCTCCTCCCCCACCGCCCAGGTGCCGGCGCCGGCGGTGGTCAGCGCGTCACAGTGCTGCCCGAAGGCGTCCATGGCGCCAAGGAGGGCCGTGCGCCGTCGATCCGCATCCCCGGCCAGGTCGGTCGGCAGCGCCGCGTCCAGGTCCGGGAGTTCGTCCGCGATCAGGGTGCGCAGACCGGCGACGGCGGGGATCGCCATGGTGGCCCAGCGGGACGGGACCAGTTCGGGCGTCAGCGATGCACGTCCGGCGTCCAGGAAGGTCGCGGCCTCATCGAGCAGGTCGAGGTAGGCGGTGGCGTAGGCGTGATCGCCCAGGTGGTCCGGGTCCAGGGCCGTCAGCGCGTCACCGAGGACCTCGGCGTACCAGTAGGGCGCGCGCTGCCACGGGCGGGCCACCCGCAACTCGTGCAGGCGGTAGGCGACCTCGGCCTGCAGGCACCGCTCCTCGAGCCACTCCCGGGACCCTTCGGGGCTGAGCACCGGCCCCGCCCACCCTGCGATGGTCTCCTCCAGCCGCGCGTAGAAGGCGGGGTCGGTGGCCGGCAGCGCCAGCGTGGGCCTGCCCGTCTGCGGGTCGAGCACGCCGACCTGGCGTGCGGTGGCCGGATCGGCCCGGACCAGGACGGCGGCGAACTCATGCACGGGCCAACTCCTCCAATGTCTGCTGCAGCGGTCCCAACCCCATCGGTCCCAGGGACAGTGCCTGCTGGTGGAAACTGCGTTCGTCGAACCGGCCGGTGGCCAGGGCGATACTGCGCGCGTCCTCCCACAACTTCGCACCCATGGAGAACGCGAGCGCCTGACCGGGCCAGCCGAGGTAGCGGACCACCTCGAACCGGGCGGTCTCGGTGTCACACCCGGCGGCCTGGGTCAGGACCTGCACGCCCACGTCGGTGGTCCAAGTGGTGGCCTGGGTGAAGCCGTTCCCGGCGGGGATCTCATAGCCCAGGTGCAGGCCCATGTCGATCACGATCCGGGCCGCCCGCCACCGCTGAGCCAGCACCACGCCCAGTTGCTCCCCTGGATCGGCGATCAGGCCCCAGTCGCCGGCGCGGCCCTCGGTGTAGTGCGCCCACCCCTCGGCGTAGCCGTGGATGTGGCACAGGTAGCGCTGCCAGGGGTGCAGGGCCTGAGTGGACATGGTCATCACGTACTGCAGGTGGTGCCCCGGGACGCCCTCGTGGTGCACGGTGCTGACCTCTCGCCACACCGGCAGTTCGGTGGCGCCGGTGGGGGGGTGGACCAGACCACCCGCCCGGGCCGGGTGCCGGCCGGGTCCGGTGGGGAGTAGTAGATCGAGCCGGATCCGGGCGCGGCCAGCACCGCACCGCAGCGGGAGTCGGCGGGGATGTCGAAGATGGTGCCATCGAGGGTGCCGTGGGCGCGGGCGATGCGGTCCTCGACCCACTGCACCAGCGGCGGCCCCACCCGCACGTGCCCGGAGGCGTCGGCGTCCAGCATCGCGGCCGCCTCGTCCATGCTGGAACAACCGAGCCGGGCGGCCAACTGCTCGCCCTGGCGGGTGAGTTCGGTCAGCCGGTCCCAACCGAAGGCGTAGGCCTCCGCGAGATCGATCTCCTTGCCGAGGAACGCCGTGGAGGTGGCGCGGTACAGGTCGGGGCCGACGGCGTCGACCTCGCTGCCCCGGGCGGCGTGGACGTCCTCCAGCCAGGTGGCCAGTTCCACGCACGCCGCTCGCGCGGCGGCCAGTTCGGTCTCGGCGCGCGGCGCTGTCTCCGGGGTGAGCAACCGGCCCAACCGGTCATCCCGGGCCGGGTCGGCCCACCGGCGGAGCTGGGCGGCCAGGGTCCGGGACTGCCGGGCCGCGACGACGTACCCACCGGCCGCGGCGTGGTCCAGCCGCGCGGCGTAGGAACGCAGTGCGTCCGGTACCTGGGCGAGGCCACCGATGAGCAGGTCGGCGTCGCCCGCAGCGGACTCCAGCCCCATCACCACCTCGTGCGCGGGTGAGGCGAGCGGGGCGACCAGGCCCGGGATGAAGCCACTGTCGTGCAAGGCCATCTCGCTGTGCAGCCGTTCACCCAGCGCGCGCCGCAGCACCCGGGCCGGTGCGGACTCCTCGGACTCCCCAGCCGGGCGCTGGTCCAACTGGCGCAGGCCATCGCGGGCCAGGGCCGCCCGTTGCTCGACCTCCTCCGGGCCGGGCGCCGCCCAGAGCCGGTCGGTCTGCTGCCCCATGGCCTGCGCGGCCCGTGGGTTGAGCACGGTAAGACCGTCCACGTAAGAGTCCGCGACCTGGCCGGGGTGGCCCAGATCCGCCGTCACCGCATCCTGATGCACTGCTCACCATTCTCTTCGTCGATCATCATGAATTCGTCGCTCACCATGCAACCCGGGTAGTTCACACGCGGGCGAGTTCGCGGCGGACCATCGGCACCACCTCGCGCCCGAGCAGGTCGATCCCGCCCGGGCCGGTGAGACCGTGCGGGGTGCCGAACTCCACCCGGGAGGCCCCGGCGTCGATCAACTCCACGGTGCGGGCCGCCACCTGCTGCGGGGTGCCGCACAGGGCGAACTTCTCCAGCAGGTCAGCCGGCAGCAGGGCGCCGGCCTCGTCGTGCTTGCCCGCCTGCAGCAGGTCGTGCAGTCGCTGCAGCAACGCCGGGTCCACCTGCACCGTCCGGTCCAGGCCGGCCACCACGTCCACGTACATGGCCACCTCGCGACGGGCCAGCGCCCGGGCGGCCTCGCCGTCGTCGTCGACCACCGTGACGGCGCCGGCGACGATGCCCACCGCACCGGGGCCGCGACCGGCAGCGGTGGCGGAGTCATCGAGCCAGGTGCGCATCAGGGCGACCATGTCCGGGTTGACCGAGCCACCGATCTTGACCTCCTGGGCCACTTCGCCGGCAAGGGCGGCGCCGCGCGGGCCCCAGACTCCCAGCAGGACGTCCACGTCGGTGGCGGCCGGTTCGTACTGCAGTCGCTGGCCGGCCGGCAGGGAGTACACGGCGCCGGTGTAGCCGCTGTCATCACCGGAGAGCAGCCGGCGCACGATGGTGATGGTGTCCCGCAGCGCCGCCAGCGGGCGCGGCGTGGGCACGCCGGCCTCGCTCAGCCAGGCGCCCCGGACCAGACCCAGGTAGGCGTTGCCGGCGGCCGCATCGAGCAGCGTCGCCGTCTGTCCGGCGATCTCCAGGGGGTGGGTCAGGTAGGGGTTCATGCAGGCCGCGCCCAGCCGCAGGCCGGGGGCCTGGGCCGCCGCGGTGAGCAGCGCGGGCAGCGGTGGCTGGAACCCCAGGTCGGCATAGACGGATAGTCCATCGAAGCCGAGGTCGCGCACCTGGGTGGCCAGGGCCCGGTAGGCGGCGATGGTCTTGTCCGTCTGCAGGGCCACGGTCAGGGCGCTCACGTAAGTTCCTCCGTGGGGATGCTGGAGTGGCCGATGCGCTCGATGCGCATGATGAGACGTTCGTCGGGGTCGGGGCAGGCGACCAGGGAGTCCGAGGCGAGCCAGTCGCCGTCCCGCAGGGCCCGTTGCTTGGCCGGCAGCAGGGGCAGCACGGAGGCCAGGGCGTACATGCAGAAGTGCCGACCCTCGGGGATGCGCAACTGGGAGGAGCGGGTGATCTCCACGTAGTCACCGGGGGCGAGCCCGCACACCGAGCGTCCCTCGATGCGGTCGACGACGACGCGCAGGTCGGCGGTTTCGGTGCGGGGGGCGTCCGGGTCGGGTGGGGGGTGGGCGGACGGGTCCTGGTCGGCCGGGTTCTGGTCGGCTGCGTTGGGCTCGTACGCGTTCTGGTCGGTCATGGTGCCGTCCTGGTGGGTGCTGCGGGCCTGCTGAGCGGGCGGAGGAGGCCGCGGTCATCGCGGACGGGCCGGCCGGCCTGGATGACGGCGTGCATCCCCCGCAGCGCCGAGACGTCCCGGGCGGGGTCCTCATCCAGGAGGATCAGGTCGGCCGCGGCGCCGGGGGCGACCTGTCCGATGGCCCCTTCGACGTCGAGCCACTCCGCGGCCCAGGACGTCGCCGAGCGCAGCACGTCCACATCCGCCATACCGGCCTCGGCCATGAACTCCATCTCCCGCACGGTGGCGCTGGTGCCGTCGTAGTCGGCCTGGGGTGGCATGTCGGTGCCCATCGCGATGCGGACGCCGGCGGCCAGGGCGTGCTGCAGGCTCTCCCAGTGCCGCGGCCCGGCGGCCAGGGCGCGTGCGCGCATCCACTCCGGCACGCCGTTGTCGATGAAGAACTGCTCGCAGCGGCTCACGGTGATGGTGGGCACGTACCAGCAGCCGTGCCGGGCCATCAACTCGCACACCTCGGGCGTGAGTTCGTACCCGTGCTCCACACAGTCCAGGCCGAGTTCGACCGCGCGCGCGATCACCGCGGCGGTGCCGGCGTGGGCGGTCACCTTGCGGCCCCAGTCGTGGGCGGTGGTGATGACGGCGGTCATCTCCTCATCGGTCAGTTGCGGGGTGTCGATGGCTTCGTGCTCGCCGGCGATGCCGCCGGTGAGGCAGACCTTGATCAGGTCCGCACCGGCCCGCAACTGCTCGCGGGTGGTGCGGCGGAACCCGTCGGCGCCATCGGCCTCGAGCCCGTCGGCGTCGTGGCCGTGCCCGCCGGTGCAGCACAGCGCGTGCCCGGCCGTGTAGATGCGCGGGCCCGGCACGGTGCCGGTGGCGATGGCCTCGCGCAGGGAGAAGTCGAGGTAGTCCTTCTCACCGACCAGGCGCACCGTGGTGACACCTGCCTGCAAGGTGGCGGCGGCGTTGCCGGCCATGAGCAGTGCGCGGGCGGCGTCGTCGGAGGATTTCGCCAGTTCCTGCATCGGACCCGGCAGCGCCAGGCCGAGGTGCACGTGCATGTTGATCAGCCCGGGCAGGACCACTGCGCCGTCGGCGTCCACCACGGCCGCGCCGTCGGGACGGTCGATGCTGCCGGCTGGTCCCACGGCATCGATGCGCCCGTGGGCTCCGAGATGGATCTCCTGGCCGGTGCGACTGGTCGCGTCGATACCGTCCCAGAGCGTCAGGTTGGTCAGCACCGCGGGAGCGTTCATCGTGCGCACCCGCCTCCCACGCCGGCACGAGGCCGGCGACGCCGGTCGCCCCGGGGGCATTCGCTCGGCACGTCGTCTCCTCTTCCCGGCCCCGGGTTGCGCTGGACAGCGGCGGGCAGGGCCTGCCGGACATTCGACCACAACCCCACCCCGCTGTACATTTCCCGGCCGGTCCCTTCCAAGCGGCCAGCCGGCGCGGGGGTCACGAGGAGGAGTAACTGCGCACCGGATCCGCGAGACTGTGGCGGATCGACGATCGGCTCACATCGAAGTCAGGCCCGTGGGCGATGTAACGCGGGGCATACCACGATGGATCTCCCGCGGACGCCGGTGAGCGAGTGATCCGCCCCTGCGCCGAGGTCACCAGGAGGAAGCCTGCCGCCACGTCCCACGGCTTCGCGATGAGTTCACTGGTGACGTCAGCGCGGCCCGCGGCGACGTAGGCCAGTCCCAGTGCTGCCGAGCCGAGCCGGCGCACGGTGCGAAAGGAAGCGAGCGCCAACTCGTAGTCAGCCAATTCACTTCGATCGACAACGCCGCCTTCATACGGCCAAGAACTGATCAGCAGGGCGTCACGATCCCGAGTGGTCAAGGTGGCCCGCACCGGGTTCCCGTTCAGCAGGCTCGAGGTACCGGTCGCGGAAAAGGTCTCTTCCCGTTCTGGGTCATGCACCACCCCGGCCACGACCCGGTCCGAGATGGTCAGGGCCAGGCTCACGCAATAGAACGGGACTCCGGAAGCGAAGTTGCTGGTGCCATCGATCGGGTCGATGTAGCACACAACCTCACCGACTCCGCCGCTGACCCCGTCCTCCTCCCCAACGATTCGCACGCCTGGCAGGGCGGCCTCCATGCGCCGCCGGATCTTCTTCTCCACGATTCGATCGTGCACTGTGACCAGGTCACTAGGGCCGTTCTTGACCTCCACATCCACGGGAGTACCGAACACACTTCGCAGATAGTCACCGGCCTCGCTTGCGATCTCGGTGAGCACCTCAACGAGGCGGAACGGGTCCGAAGTGCTGAGAGGTGGTTCGGATGGATCTGTTAGGTCCCGTGCCGAGTTCCTCACACCAGGAACTCCTCGTCTTTACCCATGAATTTGAAGAGCAACACGATCGGCACCAAGCTGACCACGATGAGCACCGTGCCCACCACTGAGGCGCTGGCGAAGTTGCCCTGCAGGACCTGCGCGAACACCTCCACCGGCATCGTGCGGGTAGCCCCGGAATACAGGATCACCGTGGAGTTGAATTCCCGCACCACCGTGGCGAAGGTGAGCAGAGCTCCGGACATCACCGCCGGCGCGACCATCGGTACGGTGACCTTCCAGAACGTCTTCGCCGGAGCCACGCCCAGGTTGACCGAGGCCTCCTCGGTCTGGGTACCGATCTGGCTCAGCATGCCCGAGATCGATCTGATCGAGTACGGCAACCGCCGAATGAAGTAGGCCAGGATCAAGATCGTCGCGGTGCCGGCCAGGAAGAAGGGGGAACCCCCAAAGGTTACGCTCAGTGCGATACCGAGGACCACCCCGGCGACGGCGTAGGGAACCATGGAGAAGAAGTCCAAGGCGCCGACCAACTTGTTCCGGCGCCTGGCGACGACGTAAGCGATCAGGCCTCCGGCGACCACGCAGAGCACCGTGGCGATGCTGGAGAAGACCAGAGTGTTGACCAGTGATCGTGGCAGCCGAACCGCGCTGGCGTAGTTCTCGAAGGTGAGGGACGCAGTGAGCAAGGGGCCCCTGGTCTGGAGGAACGAGGAGACCACGATGGTCAGCAGTGGCAAGCACGCGGCGAGGACGACCGTGTACACGTAGGCCGTGGCCAGGGCGCGACGCCATCCGGTGAGCCTGCGCGGCTGCAGAGGGCGAACGGTCTCCTGGCCAAAGGAGCGTCGACGGGCGTACCAGCGCTGCAGCACCAGAGCCCCGATCGTCACCACCAGCATGATCAGCGACAGAGCGCTGGCCACGGCGGGATTCCCGCCGTGCTCGTTGATGAACTCGGTGTAGATGAGGGAGGCCAAGACCCGATAGTTCTCTCCGACGATCATCGGTGTGCCGAAGTCAGAGAAGGAGGTCACGAAGACCAGGAGAGCACCTGTGGAGATCGCCGGGACGATGAGCGGCAGTATTGCGCTGAACACCACGCGCAATGGCCGGTAGCCGAGGTTGGTGGCGGCATCTTCAATACTCTGATCGACGGTCTTCAAGCCCGCACTGACCATGAGGAAGATGAACGGCATCGCTTGCAGGGTGAAGACCAGGATGATGCCGCGCATCCCGTAGATGGTGGGCATGTTGATCCCAAGGGACGCGAGCCCCCCGGTGATCACGCCGTTGCGCCCCAAGAGCAGGATCCAGGCATACGCGCCGATGAAGGGCGGAGAGACGAAGGTGAGCACGATCGCGGCACGCACGAGGAGTTTGCCTGGAATATTGAAACGGGTGACCAAATAGGCCAGCGGTGTCCCGACGATGGTGGCCAGGACCGTCGCAACGGTACTGACGACGAGGCTGTTGATCAGGGTCTCGTAGTAGTAGCCGTACCGGAAGAAGTCCAGGTAGGTCTGCAGAACCGTGTCACCAGGAACGTCGGTCATCGAGGACAGGATCATTCGACCCAGGGGGATGATCAGCAAGCCGATGAACAGGATCAACCCACCGATGGTGACGCTTGACCAGAACGTCAGCCGACCGCGAAGGGGGGACGCTACTGCGCTCATAGTTCGGCCTTCTCGTCGCTCCCGGGAAAGGTCAGCACACGGCTGGGGTCGATGTGAAACATGACATCGTCGCCGACGTTGACCTTGCCCAGTCCGTGGGCGTAGCGCTGAATCATGACAGGTCGTTCGACGCCGCAATCAACCATGAACTGCACCGAGGCACCGAGGTAGGAGCGTGAGACGATCGTGCCGCGCAAGCCGTTGGCTCCGTGCTGTGCCTGGACGATCTGCATGTCGTGCGGGCGCATTCCGACCCAGACCGGGCCCGTCAACGCCTCATCGGCGACGGCGAGGGACGAGCCGTTCGTTAGTTTCACCACGGACTGACCGTCTACATGTTCGGCCACCCCCCGGAGGAAAGTGCCCTCCCCGATGAACTCGGCAACCCCGCGCGAGGCAGGGGCGTCGTAGATTTCATCCGGGGTGCCAACCTGCATCACTTTGCCGGCACTCATCACCGCGATCCGGTCGGACAGGGTGAGAGCTTCCTCCTGGTCGTGAGTGACGTAGATCGTGGTGATGCCCAGGTCCTCCTGCAGGCGACGCAGATCGTTGCGTAGGCGCACGCGCAGTTTCGCATCCAGGTTCGCCAGCGGCTCGTCCATGAGCAAGACACTCGGGCGGATGGCTATCGCGCGGGCGATGACCACCCGCTGCTGCTGACCACCGGAGAGTTGCTTGGGTTGGCGTTCCTCATAGCCGGTGAGGTCCACCATCGACAACGCCTCGCGGATCCGCTCATCGGCCTCAGTTCCCACGATTTTGCGGGGCTTGAGGCCGTAGGCCACGTTGTCCCAGACATTCAGGTGTGGGAACACGGCGTAGTTCTGGAAGACCATACCGGTGTCGCGTCGATGCGCCGGAATGGCGTCGACGACCTTTCCGGCCAGTTCGATGCTTCCCCGGGTTTGGCGGTTGAAACCTGCAATGGCGCGCAGCAGGGTTGTTTTCCCACAACCTGATGGACCCAGCAGCGTGAAGAACTCTCCGCTACGGATCTTCAGGTCAACTTGGGACACAGCGACGACATCGCCGAATTTGATGGTGACATCACTAAGTTCGACGCCAGCGGCGTCGGTGGTGCGTGCGGACACGATGGGCTCCTGGTGGACGGGGGCGGCCCTACGCACTGCCACAAGCACGCGCGCAGGGCCGATCCCACTAAGTGGGTCGTGGGAAGGTCAGCCGGCCTCGATCATGATGCGACGCCATTGCTCGAGGTTGTCGTCCTGGTTCTCCTCGGCATCGGCGCTGGCGTAGTCGAGAACATTGAGTTCGTCGGCAGCCGGCATCTCCTCGGGTAGGTCTACCTCGGTGTGGGTGGGCCGACGCCCCGGGAAGTCGTCCACCAAGGCCTGCTGCTGCTCGGCCGAGAGGACGAAGTCGGCAAATGCTCTCGCGTTGTCCGGGTTCGGTCCGTCAGCGATCTGGAACAGACCGCCAGGCAGGAGCACCACACCGTCCTCCGGGTAGACGATCTCGACGTTCCCACTCTCCAACCATCGGTACGCGCCCTCTTCGTAGGCGACGGCAATCTCCGACTCACCCTGCCCCACGGCTGTGAACGGGGCACTGGAACTGTCATCGATGACGAAGTTGCCCGCGAGATCCTCGACGAAGTCCCAGTCATAGGCGATCAACCAGTTGACCAGCGCCGCGTAGGAGGAGCTGGACGAGGCCGGGTTCGCGAACCGGACCTTCCCTTGCCACTGCGGGTCGGTCAGGTCTGCCCAACTCGTCGGAGCATCAGCAGGATCCACAAGGTCGGTGTTATAGACGATCACCATCGCAAACGCATCCGAGGGGGCGTTGAAACCAGCCGGATCGATGTAGGCCTCATCGATGGCGTCGAGGACCTCGGAGTCGTAAGGCGTGAACAACTCGGGTGAGGAACCCCCTGTCGTAGAACTGCCGCCCCACATGATGTCTCCCTGGGGCCGCTCGGCCTCCGCCTGGATCCGCCCGAGCAGATCACCGGTACCACCAGTGATCAGGTCGACCTCGATGCCGGGGTTCTCATCTTGGAATGCGGCCACGAAGTGGTCGACCATCTCCGTGGGGTGGGACGCGTAGATGACTAGTTGGTCCGTGCCTCCGGCGCCCTCCTGTTCATCGGCACCATTGCTGCCGGCGGAGTCTCCATTGCAAGCAGCCAGGACGAGCGCGACGGCTGCCAGCGCCGGCACCAGTGTGATCCTCTTCATTTCTCAACTCTTCCGCGTCGAAGTGTCTCGTGGAGACAACATGTAAGTTGGCAGTTGTCAGTCAACTGATGCCTGCACATTACGGTGGCATTTGTGGCAATGTCAACGCGATGACAGGGACCGAGTAAAGGCGCATCAGACTCGCGACCCGGACCCAACGAGGCGCTACATACTGTGCTCAGGCGCACAACCACCGTCAGGATGGAGCCATGGCAGATACATCGCGATCACTCACGAATGACGAGCCGCTCCACGTGCGCATGATGCGCAGTTTGAAGGAGCGGCTGGAAAGCGGGGAGTGGGCCACGGCGGACCAGTTGCCCACCGAGGGGGACCTGGGCGCCACCTACGGCGTATCCCGATCCACCGTTCGAATGGCGCTGAAACTTCTGGAGTCCCAGGGCTTGGTCCACACCCGGCGCGGCTCGGGGACCTTCGTAACGGCGCTGGGCTCCCGCGTCAGTGCCGGCTTGCAGGAACTGCGTTCGACTACGGAGACGATCCGCCAGCAAGGGTTCGAGTCAGGAGCCACGTGCCGTACGGCGGAGAAGCGGGGCGTCACGCCCGAAGCAGCCGACAGCCTCGGGATCGACCCAGACAGCGAAGTTCTGTACCTTGAGCGCTCATTCCAGGCCGATCACCGCACTGTCGCCTATTGCTACGAGGAGATTATCGACGGGATCTTCCCTGGCCCCTACCAGCCGACTCAGTTCGACGGGTCTCTCTTCGAGTTGCTGCGCTCCCGTGGCATCAACACCCCGGCCTATGCCTCCACGGCCATCCATGCCGTCCACGACGAGGGCATCGCGTGGGGTGAGGACCCTCCTGCACAGCCCTTGTATCTGCTGCTGCGGCAGGCGCACTTCGACCGCGAGGGCGCTCCGGTGATCTATTCGCGCAACTACTTCGTCGAGGGGGCCTTCCACTTCTCGGTGCTGCGGGTGTCGTGACCGTCCGATTCCGCAGTCGCGATCTGCGCGCCCGAGGCGCGTTCCAGGAGTGGGGCGGAGTCGAACTCGAGGTACCGCGATCGCGCCCGGCGGCGCCCCGAGAAGCCCATCCCCCGGTGAGAGATCACGCACACGTCCCCCGCCGTCGTCGGACCCTGATTGCGAACTGAACCCATCGGTGGGTGACAATGGTCCGATGACCGGCGGACCCCTCATCGTGCAATCGGACAAGTCTCTTCTGCTCGAGGTCGACCACGAACAGTCCGCCGAGTGCCGGCGGGAGATCGCCCCGTTCGCTGAACTGGAGCGCGCCCCGGAGCACATCCACACCTACCGGCTCACCCCGCTGGGACTGTGGAACGCCCGCGCCGCCGGGCACGACGCCGAGCAGGTGGTCGACACCCTGCTGCGCTTCTCCCGCTACCCGGTGCCCCATCACCTGCTGGTGGACGTGGCCGAGACGATGTCGCGCTACGGGCGGCTGCAACTGATGCAGCACCCCGAACACGGTCTGGTGCTGCACGCCCTGGACAAACCGGTGCTGGAGGAGGTGACGCGGGCCAAGCGGACCCAGGGTCTGCTCGGCACCCGCATCGACGACGAGACCGTCGTGGTCCACCCCTCCGAGCGCGGGCACCTGAAGCAGGTGCTGGTGAAACTGGGCTGGCCGGCCGAGGACCTGGCCGGGTACGTCGACGGCGAGAAGCACGCCATCGAACTGGGCACCGGCGACTGGCAGTTGCGCCCCTACCAGGCCGAAGCGGTGGATACCTTCTGGCACGGCGGCAGCGGCGTCGTCGTGCTCCCGTGCGGAGCGGGCAAGACGATCGTGGGTGCGGCCTCAATGGCCCGCTCGGGCACCACGACGCTGATCCTGGTGACCAACACGGTGGCGGCACGGCAGTGGCGCGACGAACTGGTGGCGCGCACCTCCCTGACCGAGGAGGAGATCGGGGAGTACTCCGGGGCCCGCAAGGAGATCCGCCCGGTCACCATCGCCACCTACCAGGTGCTGACCACCAAGCGGAAGGGTGCCTACCCGCACCTGGAACTGCTGGACGCGCGCGACTGGGGCCTGATCGTCTATGACGAGGTGCACCTGTTGCCCGCCCCGATCTTCCGGATGACGGCGGACCTGCAGGCCCGGCGCCGGCTCGGGCTGACCGCCACCCTGGTGCGCGAGGACGGCCGGGAGGACGAGGTGTTCTCCCTGATCGGGCCCAAGCGTTACGACGCGCCGTGGAAGGACATCGAGGCCCAGGGCTACATCGCCCCGGCCGAGTGCATCGAGATCCGGCTGGACCTGTCCCAGCGCGACCGGATGGCCTACGCCATCGCCGAACCGGAGGACCGATACCGGCTGGCCGCCTCCGCGCCCGCCAAGACCGCGGTGGTGCGGGAGCTGCTGAAGAAGCACGACGGCGAGCAGACCTTGATCATCGGGCAGTACCTGGACCAGCTGGAAGAGTTGGCCGGGACGTTGGACGCGCCCCTGATCACCGGGGCCACCACGGTGCCGCAACGGCAGAAACTGTTCGAGGCCTTCCGGACCGGTGAGGTACCCACCCTGGTGGTGAGCAAGGTGGCCAACTTCTCCATCGACCTGCCCGAGGCGTCGGTGGCGATCCAGATCTCCGGGTCCTTCGGGTCCCGGCAGGAGGAGGCCCAGCGGCTGGGCCGGGTGATGCGCCCCAAGGCCGACGGCAAGACCGCTCACTTCTACGCCGTGGTCACCCGCGACACCGTGGACCAGGAGTTCGCCGCGCACCGCCAGCGGTTCCTGGCCGAGCAGGGCTATGCCTACCGGATCATCGACGCCGAGGACCTCACCGCGGCGTAGCGCAGCAGGCGTGCTCAGAACCTCGGCGAGCGCAGTCGTCCCTCCGCGGCTACTGTGACCGGACGAACCGGACGGGGAGGGCAGATGTCGACTGCGGAATCGACCGACTACCACACCGGCAAGGCGGTCCAACTCGCCACCGTGGCGGCGCTGGGCGGCTTCTTGTTCGGGTTCGACACCGCCGTGATCAACGGCGCGGTCAGCGCCATCGAGGCGCAGTTCGAGATGAGCCCGGGGCTGCTCGGCTTCACCGTGTCCTCGGCGTTGCTCGGGTGCATGGTGGGCGCCTACCTGGCCGGCCGGTTGGCGGACCGGATCGGGCGGGTGCGGGTGATGGTGATCGCCGCGGCCCTGTTCTTCCTGTCCGCGCTGGGCTCGGGCCTGGCGTTCGGCCCCGCGGACCTGATCGGCTGGCGGCTGCTGGGGGGCATGGGGATCGGCGCGGCGTCGGTGATCGCCCCGGCCTACATCGCCGAGATCGCCCCCCCCCCGATCCGCGGCCGCCTCGGCTCGCTGCAGCAGCTGGCCATCGTCACCGGCATCTTCGTGGCGCTGCTGTCCGACGCCTGGTTGGCTGCCACGGCCGGCGGCGCCGCCGAGGAACTGTGGTTCGGGCTGGAGGCCTGGCGGTGGATGTTCATCGTGGAGGTGGTGCCCGCGTTCGCCTACGGCGTGCTCGCCCTGACGATCCCGGAGTCGCCCCGGTTCCTGGTGGCGCGCGGGGATGAGAAGGACGCCCGCGGCGTGCTGCGCCAGGTGATGCGGGTCGGAGTCGATGAACGGATCAAGGAGATCACCCGCACGGTGGTGCGCGAGGAGCGAGCCACGTGGCGTGACCTGCTCAACCCCGGCGGGAGGAACCTGCTGCCGATCGTGTGGATCGGGATCGGCCTGTCGGTGTTCCAGCAGTTCGTCGGCATCAACGTGATCTTCTACTACTCCTCGGCGCTGTGGCAGTCGGTCGGCTTCACCGAGGCCGACGCCCCCTGACCCAGACCGTCATCACCTCCGTGACCAACATCGCCGTGACCATCGTGGCGATCGCGCTGATCGACAAGATCGGCCGGCGCCGGTTGCTGCTCATCGGATCCTTCGGGATGTCGGTGTCCCTGGGCGCGCTGGCGTTCCTGTTCGCGACCGCGCGGGTGGTGGAAGGCGCCGACGGCGAACTCGAGCCGGTGCTGGACGGTGGGGCCGGCGTAGCCGCCCTCATCGCGGCGAACCTGTTCGTGGTGTTCTTCGGGGCCACCTGGGGTCCCGCGGTGTGGGTGCTGCTGGGCGAGATGTTCAACAATGTGATCCGCGGGACCGCGCTCGGTCTGGCCGCCGCAGCCCAGTGGCTGGCGAACTTCGCGATCTCCACCTCATTCCCCGCGATGGCCGACCTGGGCCTCGGGTTCGCCTACGGCTTCTACACCACCTGTGCAGTGCTGTCGCTGCTGTTCGTGTGGAAGTTCGTCCCGGAGACCAAGGGCAAGGAACTGGAGGAGATGTAGGCCGGCCACCTACCGATGCTCTGCCGGCAGACCATCGGGCGCAGGCTCGGCCCGGTCGTCACAGCCGCAGCTGCGTCCGATCACCAGGGTGCCTTTGAACGTCTGGTGTGCCGGCTCCAGCGCCGGGTCAGCGATCCGGGCGAGCAGCACCTCGGTGGCCACGCGCGCGATCTCCTCGATCGGCTGGCGCACGCTGGTCAGTGGCGGGTTGGCGAATCGCGCCAGTTCGGTGCCGTCGAAACTGACGATCGCGACGTCCTGCGGCACCCGCAGGCCCAGTTCCTGACACGCCAGCAGCACACCGAAGGCCTGGACGTCCGAGGTCACGAACAGTGCCGTGGGCGCGGGCCTGCCGGAAGCACGACGACGGGACCCCGGACCGAGCAGGGCGTGCGCGGCGCCGTGACCACCGGCGGCGGAGAAGTCCCCGTGCTCCACCAGGGAGTCGAAGTCGTCGTCCCGGCCGTCCTGCTGTTGCCGCCAGCCCTGGATCCGTTCGGCCACCAACTTCTCCGTCGGCGGGCCCGCGATGCATCCGATGATCTCGTGACCGTGCTGCTGGAGATGTTCGGTCGCGAGCCGGGCACCATGGGTGTTCTCCACATGCAACCGGGAGAAGGCCGGGACCTCCATGGTCCCGACCCGATCGACCACCAGCACCGGAACCGAGTGCGGTCCCAGTTCCTCCATCGCGACGACCGATCCGGCGGAGGTCAGGATGACGCCGTCGACCTGCCGGTCGAGGAAGGAGCGCAGGTGGAGCAACTCGAGGTCGGAATCCTCATCGGTGACGGCCACGGACAGGGACTTTCCGCGAGCGGAGAACTCCCGCATGAGCGTGGCGGACAACTCCGCGAAGAACGGGTTGGTGGGGCTGGGCGTGAGCAGTCCGATGGAGTGGGTCGTCGCCGCGCGCAGTGCCGCCGCGATCCGGTTCGGCCGGTAGTCGAGTTCGGCGATGGCCGCCTCCACCCGCAACCTGGTCCTGGTCCTGGCCGACACCGGTCGGGGCCCTCCGTTCACCACGTAGGAGACCACGGCGGGGGACACCCCAGCGTGAGCGGCCACTTGGGCGCGCGTTACCGCCACCTGCACCTCCCCTTCCGCTCGTGCCCGACGCTACCAACACCGAGCCCTCAACGGACTCGCAGCGGGCTCAGGATCGGGGCCAGATCGGCCGCCGTCGGGTGGGAGGACTGGGCGCCCGGGCGGGTCACCGAGAAGGTTCCGGCCGCCACGCCCACCCGGACCGCGTCCGCCAGGTCGGCGCCACCGGCGAGGTGCACGGCGAGGGCACCGACGAACGCGTCGCCCGCACCGGTGGTGTCGACGACCTGCTCAACCCGTTCGGCTTCGACCGCGCCCGCGTCGTGAGCATCGGCCCAGACCGCGCCCTGCTCCCCCAGGGTGATGACCACCGACCGGCTCCGGTGGCGTAGCTCCTGGGCCGCCCGCAACGCCACCGGTACCGACCGCACCGGCTCACCGAGCAGTTCACTGGCTTCGGACTCGTTGAGCACCAGCGGATCGCACGTCGCCAGCAACTGCGCCGGCAGGTGGATGAACGGGGCCAGGTTCAGCACCGCCCTGAGTCCCTGTACGGCAGCGGCGTCGATCGCGGCGGCGATCACCTCCGGGTCGATCTCCGCCTGGAGGGTCAGCACGGCTCCGGGGGCCGATGCTCGGATCACCCGTCGCACCCGATCGGCCTTGATCGCGAAATTCGCTCCGGGCACCACGAGGATCGAGTTCTGCCCGAATCGGTCGACCGCGACGACCGCGAGCCCGGTGGCCTGGTCCCCGACAGTTTCCACATCGGAGATGTCGATGCCTTCACTTCGCAGCACGCGCAGCAGCATCGCGCCGTCGTCATCGTCGCCGACGCATCCGATGAACGAGACCCGGCCGCCCAGGCGGGCCGCGGCAACTGCCTGATTCGCCCCCTTCCCGCCGGGGGACTTGCGGAACTCCTCGGCGAGGACGGTCTGGCCCGGCACGGCGAACGGTCCACCCGCATGAGGTAATCCACGTTCGCCGAGCCGACGACGACCACCTGCCGGGAGTGCGTCGATTGAGTCACTTCTCACCTGTGGTGAGCGAGAGGCCGCCGAAGAAGCGCTGCAACATGAACATCATCACCGCCGGGATCAGGGACAGCACCACCGCTCCTGCGAAGTTCTGCCCGTAGTCGAATGAATGTTCTCCGAAGGTTCGTGCGAGGGCGACCGGTGCCACCTGCAGCCGCGCCTCGGAGACCACCAGCAAGGGCCACAGGTAGGCGGTCCACTGTCCGAGGAAGATCAGTAAAGCCGAGTTCGCCAGGGCCACGCCACCGATCGGGACGTACACATTGGTCAGGATCCGGGCCTCCGAGGCACCATCCAGGGTGGCGGCCTCACGGTAGGAGTTCGGGATGCCCAGGAAGTACTGCCGCAGGTTGAAGATGGCCAGCCCGTTGCCGATGCCCGGCAGCACCAGACCCATGATGGTGTTGGTCCCCCCATCCGGTGAACAACTGCGACAGGGGGATGGCGATCGCCTCGAACGGCACCATGAAACTGACGACGACGAACGCGAACGCCGCGCCCCGCCCGGGGAAGTTCAGCACCGCCAGGGCGTAGGCGGCGGTGGCGCTGAGCACCAGGCCGATGCCCACGGTCAGCAGGCACACCACCAGGGAGACGATCAGGGCCCGGCCGAACGGCCCGCTGAGCAGGTTCACGTAGTTGTCCAGGCTCACCGAACTGGGCACCAGGATGCGCCAACTCAGCGGTGAGACGGAACTGAAGATCTCCGAGCCGGGCCGCACCGACCCGACCACCAGCCACAGGCCGGGCAGGATGAAGATGGCCGACGCCGCCATGGCCGCCAGGGTCAGGATCGCGGACTTGCGCTCCAGGCGGCCGCGACGGCGACTGGCTACTGCGCTCATCGTTTGCTCCTCGCGGGTCGGTCCTCACGCAACAGCCGGAACTGCAGCGCGACGAAGACCAGCATCAACACGGTCAGGATCATCACCTCGGCGGCACCGAGGTTCTTGCTCGAGTAGGTGAACGTGGTCCGGTACGCGTTGAACATCAGCATCGTGGTGCTGTTCTCCGGACCACCGTTGGTGAGCATCTGGATCGGCACGAACAGGACGAAGTTGGCAACCGTGCACGCCACCAGGACGAACAGCAGCGGACGCTTCAGCAGCGGCAGCGTGATGGAGAAGAAGGTGCGGATCGGACCGGCCCGGTCCAGTTTCGCCGCCTCCATGTACTCCTCGGGGATCGCTTGCAGACCAGAGATGAGGAACAACATCCAGTAGCCGATGCCGATCCAGGAGATCACCACCATGATCGAGGCCATCGCCTGGGCGGGTGAGGTGAGGAACGGCTGGCGGTTCCCACCGAGGGCATCGATGATCGCGTTGATCGGTCCGTTCGGCCGCAGCCCGATGCCCCACACGATCGAGGACCCCACGACCGGGACCGTCGCGGGGATGAAGATGAGGGTGCGCCATAGCGCCGGCGCCGCGATCCGCCGGGTCACCAGCACCGCGACGGCCAGTGCCAAGGCCACCTGCAGCGGGTTGATGATGACGTTGAACACCAGCGTGCGGACCACGGTGTCGCGGAACATGTCATTGGAGAAGAGCGTGGCGTAGTTGGTCAGGCCGCTGAAGTCCGCCGGCTGCACGCCACCGGGGAAGCCCCGGTAGAGGCTGTCCACCGCTGCGCTGACGGTGGGTGCGATCCTCAGGGTGATGATCGTGAGGAGGGCCGGGGCCAGGAAGACCGCGACCCAGGCCAGTTCCTTGGCCCGGCGGCGTGAACGCTTGTGCTGGCCGGACCCGCCCGCACCCCGGCGCTGTGCCGGGGTGCGGGTGGGGCCGGTGGTGGACCGAGTAAGGGCAGTCATGAGCTTGGTCTGATCGCGCCCTACTCGTACTGTGCCCACGCGTTGGTCAACTCATCCTGAGCCGATTGCAGCGCAGTCTCCGGGTCCGTACCGGAGGCGATGTCGGAGAAGGCCCGGCCGAGGATCTCCTCGAACTCCACGAAGCCGACGGTCTGCAGACGCGGCACCGCGGTCTCGGCCGTCTCGTGGTCGATGATCGTCACGGCGTCCTGACCGGCGTCGGAGTCGAACACATCGCGTTGGAAGTAGTCCTCCTTGCCTTCCGGTGTGGAGGGAAGTTCCGGTGCCCCGAAGTTCACGGCGTACCCACCACCGTTGTCAGCCGACATCCACCGCATGAAGACGGCGGCGGCTTCCTTGTCATCACTGAACGGGCTCATCCCCAGGGACCACGAGCCGGTGGGGGTGACCGGCTCCCCGCCCTCGAAGTAGGGGTGCGGGGCCACGCCCCAGGTGAACTCGGCCTCGTCGAGTTGGGGAAGGAGCCACGGGCCCTGCACGAAGAAGGCGGTGTTGCCGGTGATGAACTCGGCGCTGGACTGCTCCGGGGTCACGCCCAGTGGGGACAGGTCCTCGGTGAACAACGACTGGTAGAACTCCATCGACTCCACCCAGGGCTCGGAGGTGATGTCCGGCTCGAGGCCGAGGTCGTCGGAGGCGCCGGCGGAGCCGCCCTTGGACTGCGGCAACGGCTGGATCTGGTAGTACCGGTGCACCTGGCCGAAGAGGAAGCCGTGCTCGGCCCCGCCGTCGACTGCCTGCTGGGCTCGATCGCGGATCTCTTCCCACGTGATCCGCTCGGAGATCTCACCCGAGGGCGCCTCGACACCGGCCTCGTCCAGCAGGTCGGCGTTGTAGTACAGCAACTGCGTGGAGTTCGCGATCGGCAACGACCACAGACTGCCGTCGAAGGAACTGGACTCCACCGGCGCGCTGTCGAATGTTCCGGTCAGGTCCGCGAACTGCTCGGTCAGGTCTTCCAGATAACCCCGGGAAGCCAGCGCCGCCACCCGCGGCTGGTCCGCCCAGTACACATCCGGATTTCCGTCCTGGTTCGCGATCCGCGCATCCAGCACCGAGTTCAACTGGTCGAACGGCACCGCTTCGTACTCCACGGTGATGTCTGGGTGGTCCTCGTGGAAGACTTCGATGACCGGTTCCATGAGTTCGGCGTCCTGGTGGCCCAGGACCTGGATCGTGGCAGTCGGATCCTCCTCCGGGATCGACCAGCCGTCACCGTCGCCGTCGCCGGTGGCGGTGGAGGAGTCGGAACATGCTGCGGTGAGAATCAGGGCCGCAGCCCCCGCGACGGCGGCAGCCGTGTGGATGCGTCGCATTTCGTGTGTCCTTTCGTGACAACGGTGTCGAGGCGAATCAAAAGTGCGCGTGGCGCGGTGGACCTGGTCGGGTGCGGCCGGGTCGGTCAGTAGGTGGCGATGCGGTCCAGGAAGTAGGTCATGAACTCCTCGACCCGCACCCCTACAGCCACCTGGGCGTTGGGGATCGGCGCGTCGGCGCGCTCCTGGAAGTCAGCGATGGCCACGCCGCGCCCGGCTTCTTCTGCGGTCAGGACGTTCACGTGGGCCGGCTGCCAATCCAACAGTTCGGGCCGGGACAGGGCCGCGACGGCGAGCGGATCGTGCATGGCGCAGGACTGGCCCGCACCTTCCTCACCAGGGTTGGCCTTCGCCAACCGGTCGAGCCATGCGACCGTGCACTCTCCGGCGAACGCGCCGAACTCACGGCCACTGTCAGCCATGGTCGCTGCGTCGTCCCGGGTGAGGCGCACCTGGGTCGTCACATCCAGCCCGATCAGGCGGATGGCCGCGCCGCTGTGCATCACCGCTCGGGCCGCGTGCGGATCGACCCACCAGTTGAACTCCCCCGGCATCCGCGCCGCCTGGGTGTGACCGCGGAACACCCCGCCCATCACCACGATCTCCTTGGCCGCGGTAGCGACCTCAGGTTCCATCGCGATCGCCAGGGCGATATTGGTCAGCGGTCCGATGGCTACCAGGGTGATCTCACCCGGTGACTCCAGCACCCGGCGCGCGATCTCGGCCGCGGCGAATCCGGGCGCGGCCTGGTGGTGGCCGAAGTTCTCCTTCACGCTCTCCGGCGCACCGCGAGCCTTCTCCGGCTCCATCATCGGCGCAGCGGCACCGCGCACCACCGGAATGTCCGGGCGCTTCAACCGCTGCAGCAGTTCGACGCTCAGCAGCGTGCCGGACTCGACGTCGATGTTCCCGTTGACGCTGGTGACCAGTTCGACGTCGAACACCTCATCGGCCATCAGCAGCGCCAGCGCGAAACCGTCGTCGATCTCTGATCCCGGGGCGCCCATCGCCATATCGGTATCAAGAATGATCCGCATTTAAGACCCCATTCAACTCGTGTTGCGTGGACTCTACACGTGTTGAATGGTGATCTCAACCACAACTTCGAAAAGTTGCGAGGCGAGGTTCGCCCCGGCCAGACCCGAGGCCAGGGCGCGCGGCTGAACCCGGGGCCGGACCGAGGCCAGTCGCGCGGCCAGGAACTCCAGCAGGGCCGCGGCCTGCTTGGTCTGAAAATCCTGGCGTCATCCACAACACTGAACGTGAACGTGAACGGGAGACGACACCGGCGGAGGTCGAGCATGTTGCGGATTGATACTCACCACCACGTCTGGGATGAGGCCGTCCGTCCCCAGGAGTGGATGGACGACGCGACCAGAGACGTCATCGGTGGGCCCTATGACTTCGGCGACTGGCACGAGGCGGCGCGCGAGAGCGCGATCGACTTCGGGATCTTCGTCCAGACCGTGGCCCAGCCCGAGGAGACACCGGAGATCCTTGCCCTCGCGCCGAGCCAGGACGGGCTGGCCGGTGTGGTCGGGTGGATCGACGTCGACGGTGCACAGCCGCCCGGTGATCTTCTCGATGATCTGAGGCAGGGCCCCGGCGGCGATCACCTGATCGGGATCCGCGTGGCGGGCGAGTACGTGGCCGACCCGGACTGGCTCGCTCGCGATCCGGTACGTGCGGCCGCGAGCGCCCTGGCCGCACGGGACCTGAGCCTGGATCTGCTCACCGATGCCCGAATTCTGCCTGCGGCGACCCGCCTGGCCGCGGCGAGCCCGGAGGCCCGGATCGTGTTGGATCACCTGTCCAAACCCACGATGGCCCGTGCGGACTTCGATTCCTGGGCAGCCGACATCCGCGATCTTGCTCGTCATCCCAACGTCGCGTGCAAACTGTCCGGCTATCTCGTCTTCGACGATGAGCCGATGACGGCGCAGCGGCTGCGTCCCTACGCCGAGACCGTCCTGGAATCCTTCGGACCCGACCGGGTGATGTTCGGCAGCGACTGGCCCGTGTGCATCCTGGGTGGCGGATATCGCCGCGCGGTCGAGATCGCCGAGGACCTGCTCGCGCCACTGAGTGAGGGCGAGCGCGAACAGGTCTGGTCGGGTACCGCCCGGCGCTGGTATCCGGCGATCACCACTGTGGTGGATCGCTCCCGATGACCTCCGCTGCCCGCGCATCCCACCCCGGCCGGGCCCACTGACCCATTCACCAGCAAGGAAGACAGCCATGCGAACGGACAACCCTCAGATCGGCCGCCGCACCACCCGGAGCGGCCTGTCCCTGACCGAACTAGGAGTGGGCGGGGCACAGTTCGGCAACCTCTACCGCGAGATGCCCGAGGGCGAGGTGGAGCGGATCGTCGACGCCGCCTGGGAGTCCGGCGTCCGGCTCTTCGACACTGCTCCCCATTACGGCATGGGCCTGTCCGAGCGCCGGCTCGGCAGAGCGCTGGCGCAGTACCCGCGCGATGAGTACGTGCTGTCGACGAAGGTCGGGCGGCTCATCCGGCCGAACCCCGGCGGCACCGGGACGAACGAGCAGTTCCACGGGGTGCCCAACACCACCAAACGGGTGTGGAACTTCTCCGCGGCGGGGGTGCGACGCTCGATCGAGGAGAGCCTGGAGCGGCTCGGCCTGGACCGGATCGACATCGCCTACATCCACGACCCCGACGACCACTGGGACGAGGCGATCAACGGCGCCGTGCCCGCCCTCCAGGAACTGCGCACCCAGGGCGTGATCAGCAGTTTCGGGGCAGGGATGAACCAGTCGGCGATGGTCGCCCGGTTCATCCGCGAAGGCGACGCCGACCTGGTGATGCTCGCGGGCCGCTACACCCTGCTCGAGCAGGGCGCCCTGGCCGACGTCCTCCCGGCTGCCGAGGAAACCGGGGCGAGCGTGGTGATCGCCGGCGTCTACAACTCCGGACTGCTCGCCCGGCAGCGCCCGGCGGCGGACGCGCCCTACAACTACGAAGCGGCACCTGCCGAACTGATCACGCGGACCAACCGGATCGCCGATGTCTGTGAACGGCACGGACTCACCCTCCCCGAGGTTGCCGTGGCATTCGTGCTGCTGAAGCCCCAGGTGGCATCGGTGGTCGTCGGCAGCTCCAACGCGGAGCAGTTCCAGCAGGCCCTGCAGCGCTATCAGACCCGAGTCCCGGCAGCGCTCTGGGAGGACCTGGTGGCCGAGGGACTGCTGGCACGGGAGGCCTTGCCGTAAGTCCGCTCAGAGGGCCGGAGGGCGGAGCCGCTTCCTGGAGTTAGGGTGCCACCCGGGATCAGGCCGACACCTTGGTCGGGGACGTCCCCTCCGGTGCGCTCGGGATCGAGGGCATCGCCGGGTCCTGGTTGACCCGCCGTCCCCGCGCTCCGGTTGGCTCGAGTCGGGCAGCCACACTCTTGCGTAGCGCGGCCAGCTCCGCAGCCGGAACACCGGCTCGCCACATGGGAAAGTCCTCATCCTCCTGATCGTGCGCGTGATCGCGGAAGAGTTGCTGCAGGTGGCCGACCCACTCGAAGAACTCCGGATCGCCGACGTCGAGAGTCGCCATCCGATCCATCGCAACGACGATGCTGCGCTCCCGCTCGTCCCGATCGACCCATGCGCCATCCGGTCGTTCCCGCGCACCCTCGGGCAGCTGCCTCTCGATCACCGCGTACACGTCTGCCTCGATCGCCGAGTGCCGCTTCACCTCGGCGATCACGGCCGCAGCGAGGTCTCGGCGCCTGGCGGTGCCCACGGCCCTTCGACCTGCCTCAACAGATAACGTATCCGGCCGTGGTCAGCGACCAGAACGTCCACCACATCCCGGCTGTCACCACTGACTTCGCTCATCAAACTCCCCCGTCCGCTCGCATGGGTATACAGCGTAAACTTGACCCGCCGAGTCGGCACCTCAGACGTGGGCACCCCGCAACGTCCGGACCGCAACACCGACCTGCGCACCCTTGCCACCGTGCGCAACGTGCGGTCGGCCGGGTGAGGCCTGCGTCCGATTGCCGAGGACGCCGGGTCGCTACGCTTTCGCCCGCGTCGTCTCACGCGAAGACGAAGTAGAACGCCATGTGCAAGGCCAGCAGCAGGTGCAACGTGCCCAGGCGGGCGCGCAGCAACGCGAAGAGCGCGCCCATCGCCAGCATCGCCAGGGCGGCCAGCGGGTTGGCCGGGCCGAACGTATCGGGCAGCAACAGCGCGTGACCGAGCCAGAACATCACGGCCACCATCGTGATGGTCCCCCAGGTGGGCACGCGCTCAGCGAGGTAACTCTGCAGCAGGCCGAAGGTGAGGTAGTCCTGCCAGAACACCGACACACTCATCCACACCATGTACACCCCCACGGGCGCGGGCATGCCGTAGTGCAACGGCAGCGCCATCGCCAGCACTGCCGGAAGCGCGTACAGCCACATCAGCCGTGAGCGCGCGAACAGCACCCGGTTGTAGCGCCGGTGCAGAAGGGCGAGCACGGCCACGATCACTAGCGCGAGCGCGCTCTCCACGAGCACCGCCACATCCGGATCGTCCGAAACCCAACTGCCCACGCCGTTGCTGAGCAGCCCGGGGGTGAGGGACCACAGCGCGAACCACACCACACAGGCCGCGACCGGCACCCACCAGGGCGGCCGGTCACCGGAGGCGGTTCCGGGCGTCTGCGCGACGGTGCTGCTCTGCGCTCGCGCCGCGGGGTCCACCCGCCCACTGTAGGGCTCGGCGGGGACTCGGGTCCGCCGTCGCTCCAACCGCGGCAGCCGGCGTCGGGTGTCGGCGGTGGTTACGCTCCGGGTGAGGCGGTGCGCGCACCACGATCCGGCCGCGCCCAGCAAGCACGGGGGAAGGACCGACGACGACGGGGGAATCGTCGTCGTCGGTCCATCTCCTACTGCGCCTGCAGGGACTGCAGCGCCGCGCGCAGGCGGGTGGAGGCCTCATCGGCGACGCCGGTGAGTTCCTCGTTGCCGGTCACGCCGACCATCACCTGGGGATCGAGGGCCTCGACGATGGTGCCGCCATCGCCGGAGCGCACCACCACGTTGCAGGGCAGCAACAGCCCGATGGACTCCTCGGCCTGCACCGCACGGTAGGCCAGCGGCGGGTTACAGGCGCCCAGGATCACGTGCGGGGCGATCTGCACGTCGAGCTTCTTCTTCAGGGTTGCGGCCATGTCGATCTCGGTGAGAACGCCGAAGCCCTGCTCGGCCAGCGCCTCGATCACCTTGGGCATCGCGGCGTCGAAGTCGTCGGGGAGGGTGATGCTGATTCCGTAGTCCATGTGAGGACCTCTCTGGTCGGGTACCGCGATGTGGTTGCGTGGGTGTTCAGGCGCTCGCCTGCTGGTCGGCCATCTGGGCGCGGACCTCATCCATGTCCAGGTCCTTGACGGCGGTGATGACCTGCTCCAGCGCCTTGGCCGGCAGCGCACCGGGCTGGGAGAACACGCCGATCCCGTCGCGAAAGGCCATCAGCGTCGGGATCGAGGTGATGTTGGCCGCGGCGGCCAGCGCCTGCTCGGCCTCGGTGTCGACCTTTCCGAAGACCACGTCGGGGTGCTGGGTAGCAGCCTTGTCATAGATCGGCGCGAAACTGCGGCACGGGCCGCACCAGGCGGCCCAGAAGTCCACGAGCACGATGTCGTTGTCGGCGATGGTGGATCCGAAGGTGGACGCGGTCAGGTCGATGGTGGCCATTGGGCTCTCCTCAGGGGGCTGCGTGGTTGATGCCTGCGTCGAGTATACCCCCCAGGGTATCTTGTGGCAATCGCCTGCCGGAATCCGCCGCAATCAGCCTCGGTGCGGGTGAGGATTGGGGTGCCGGGCCCGCCACCTCCGGGCGCCGGCCACCGGACCGATCGGCTCCGGCCCGGGACTCACGCGTACCGCCGCGATCGATTCGAGGGAGAACGGATGACCCTGACCACCCCGCCCAGCAGCCTGCAGATCGCCCAGGGCGCGTCCCTACGGCCCATCCCCGAGATCGCCGACCGGATGGGCCTCGATCCCGACCTGCTCGAGCCCTACGGCCGTGACGTGGCCAAGATCGACCTGGATGCGATCACCGCGCTGGCCGACCGGCCCAAGGCCAAGTACGTCGTGGTCAGCGCCATCACACCCACTCCCCTGGGTGAGGGCAAGACGACGACGGCGGTGGGCCTGGGGCAGGGGCTGAACCTGACCGGGCGGCGGGCCACGATCGCGGTGCGCCAGCCCTCGATGGGCCCGACTCTGGGCATCAAGGGCGGCGGTGCCGGCGGCGGGTACAGCCAGGTGGTGCCGATGGAGCGGTTGAACCTGCACCTGACCGGGGACATGCACGCCGTCACCGCGGCGCACAACCAGCTCGCCGCGATGGTGGACAACCACCTGTTCCACGGCAATGAACTGGACATCGACCCCGATGCGATCACCTGGCCACGGGTGATGGACATCAACGACCGGTCGCTACGCAACATCGTGGTCGGCCTGGGCCCGCGACTCGACGGCGTGCTGCGCCAGAGCGGGTTCGACATCACCGCCGCCTCGGAGGTGATGGCCACCCTGGCGATGGCCACGTCACTGCGCGACCTGCGCGAGCGGCTGGGCCGCATCGTGATCGGCTACACCCGCCAGACGAAGGAACCGGTCACCGCCGAGCAGCTCCGCGGCGCCGGCGCGATGACCGTGCTGCTCCGGGAGGCGCTGAAACCGAATCTGTTGCAGACCCTGGAAGGCACCCCCGCGCTGGTGCACACCGGCCCGTTCGGCAACATCGCCACCGGCAACTCCTCGGTGGTGGCGGACCTGATCGGCATCCGCACCGGGGACTTCCTCATCACCGAGGCGGGGTTCGGTGCGGACATGGGCGCCGAACGGTTCTTCAACATCAAGAGCCGCGTCTCCGGGCTGGTGCCCGACGTGGGTGTGGTGGTCACGACGGTACGGGCGATGAAACTGCACTCCGGGCGGCACAAGGTGGTGGCCGGGCGGGCACTGCCGGAGCAGATGCTCGCGGAGAGTCCCGACGACGTCTACGCCGGTGCGGACAACCTGCGCCGCCAGATCGAGAACATCCGCCTGCACGGGACCACCCCGGTGGTGGCAATCAACGCCTTCGGCTCCGACTACCCCTCCGAGCACGAGGCGATCGGGCAGATCGCGGCCGAACTGGGCGTGCGATGCGCCGTCTCGGAGCACTTCACCCACGGCGGCTCCGGCGCGGCCGAACTCGCCGAGGCAGTGGCCGAGGCGGCGCAGGAGCCCAGCGACTTCTCCTCCTGTACCCCGAGGAGATGCGGCTTCGGGACAAGATCGCTGCGATCGCCACCAAGGTCTACGGTGCCGACGGCGTCGAGTATGCCCCGGCCGCGGCGCGCGCCCTGGAGGCCTACGAGGGGTACGGGTGGTCCAACCTGCCGATCTGCATCGCCAAGACCCACCTGTCGCTGTCCTCCGACCCCACGCTGCGCGGGGCACCGACCGGGTGGACGCTGCCGGTGCGGGAGGTGCGCGCCTCGGTGGGTGCGGGGTTCATCTACGCCATCGCCGGGCAGATGCGCACCATGCCGGGCCTGGGTTCGGACCCGGCGGCGGCGCACATCGACATCGACGAGGACGGGAACACCGTCGGGCTGTTCTGAGCGCGAGCTGTTCTGAGCAGGAGTCTCAGGCGGTTCAGGACCGCCACCAACGCGCCGAGCGCCGTGGCGGGTAACGCGACGCCGGGCTGGGTCAGACCCGCACTTGCTCCGGGCGGGTGGCACCCGGGCAGGGCTCGCTCAGGCCCGCACTTGCTCCTGGCGCACCTGGCCCTGGTTCGGTTTGCTCGCCCTGATGATCGCGGCGTGCATGCCGGGGGCTACCTCGTGGGTGAACTCCACCTGGGCGTCGACGAAGCCCGCTTGCTCCAGACCATCGAGGTACTCGGCCCTGGACAGCGCCCCGGCGATGCAGCCGGTGTGGGACCCGCGCTCCGCCCGCTGCTGCGGCGAGAGGTGATCCTCGGCGACGACGTCGGAGATCCCGACCCGCCCTCCGGCGGCGAGCACACGGAACATCTCGGCAATCACGGCCTGCTTGTCGGTGGAGAGGTTGACGACGCAGTTGGAGATCACCACATCGACGGCGCCCGCCGGCAACGGCACCTCCTCGATCGTGCCGTGCAGGAACCCCACGTTCGCGGCTCCGGCCTCGGCGGCGTTCGCCCGCGCCAGGTCGAGCATCTCCTCGGTCATATCCACCCCGTAGGCGAACCCGCTGGGACCGACACGCCGGGCCGAGAGCAACACGTCGATGCCACCCCCCGAGCCCAGATCCAGCACTCGTTCCCCCTCGCGCAGGTCCGCGACCGCGGTGGGGTCGCCGCAACCCAGGCTCGCCTCGAGCGCCTGAACGGGCAGGTCCGCCGATGCGGCGGTGTCATAGAGACCGGCACCGAAGATCGGTCGTTGCGTCGGTTCGCCGCAACAGGATCCGGAGTCCGTCCGGCCGTCGTCGAGCAGGTCGCTGTTCGGTATGCCGGCGCCGACCTGGCCGGCGGCGCGTGCGTAACGGCGCCGGACCTGCTCACGCAGTTCGGTGTTCTCACTCATGGTCCCGTCCCGGGTCGCAGGTACAGACGCATCGATACTTATCGATTGATCGACAACTGTCAATACGTCTGGGAGAATTGTTCCATGACGATCTCTGCGCCCACGACCCCCGAGGACCTGGCCGCCTGCTGCACGCCCGTGACCGGTGGCGTCCTGGCGGAGGAGCCCGCCCGCCGCCTGGCGCGGATGTTCAAGGCGCTGAGCGACCCGACCCGGGTTCGGCTGCTGTCGATCATCGCCGCCCAGCCGGGCAGGGAGGCGTGCGTGTGCGACCTCACCGAGCCGGTCGGACTGTCCCAGCCGACGGTCTCGCACCACATGCGGCAACTGGTCGAAGCCGGCCTGGTGAGTCGTGAGCAGCGCGGCCGGTGGGCTTTTTACGCCGTCGAAGCCGACACGCTCGCGGTGCTGAGCCGGGCGCTCGAGCCCGGACCCGCGGAACCGTCGGCGCCGCCCGCCGGTTGCTGATCGCCACCCACACGCGCCCCACCGCTCTGGGCCTCAGCCCTGAACTGAGCACTCAACTTCACTATATACCCTACGGGGTATCGCGGTATGCTGTCCGGAGAGCGTGTGCACTCCCCCACCCGCACACACCGGAACCGTACCGTCGATAGAGAGCGGAATCCCGATGAGAAGTGCAGACCCCGAAACCCAACGCCGGATCCTCAACCGCCTCAAGCGCGCCCGCGGACAACTCGACGCAGTGATCAACGCCGTCGAGGACGGCGGGTCCTGCCGGAACGTCGTGACCCAACTGTCCGCGGTCTCCACCGCACTGGACCGGGCCGGATTCGCCATCGTCTCCAGCGCGATGCAGTTCTGCCTCACCGAACCCGGGGAGGCCGCCGAGGTGGAGGACGGGCTGACGATCGAGGAACTGGAGAAACTCTTCCTCACCCTCAGCTGAGTCCGTTCGTGCCGGACCGGCGGCCGTTCACCCGGTCCGGTGATCCCCGGGGTCGATCCCGGTGATGCCCGGGCACCGGGCCTGTCCGATGATCCCGGGGCCGGCCCGGTCTCCGGGGTTCCCCGGGCGCCGAGTCAGCCGACCAGGTCCTTCATCCGGCTCGCCACCATCTCGGTGGCCCGCTTGGGCGCGATCCGTGAGAGCGCATCGAGCATCTTGGTGTCGCGCCCGATGAGCACCCGGTAGGAGCCCTTCTCGATACCGTCCACGATCAGCCGGGCAGCCTCCGCCGGTGAGGTCATGTTCGCCGCCGCCTTGGAACTCTCCGCATCCCGGCCGGGGATGGCGGCGTCGGAGTGCTGGGCGATGTCGGTGTTGGTGGCACCGGGATAGGCCATCGTGACGGCCACGTTCGTGCCCTGCATCTCGGCGTACAGGCCCTCGGTGAACAACTGCACGGCGGCCTTGGACGCCCCGTACGCGCTCTGCCCGGGCACCGGCACCAACCCGCCCATGCTGCCCACGTTCACCACCGCGGCATGTGGGCGCGCCATCAGGTGCGGCAGGAACGCCTTGGTCATCCGCACGGTGCCCCAGAAGTTCACCTCCAGCACCTTGGCCATCTCGGCGACGTCGAGGTCGGCGATCGGCACGAACCGCTGGATGATGCCCGCCACGTTCACCACGCCGTCGACCGTCCCGTGGAGGGCGAGCACCTGCTCGGGCAACGCCTCGACGGCACTTGCATCGGTGATGTCCAGCGCGTGGGTGGACAGCCGGTCGGTGCCGGCGCTCTCGGCAGCCGCGGCCAGGGCCTGCTCGCTCAGGTCGACGGCGGCCACGTTCGCCCCGCGCTCCAACAGCGCCTGGACCACCGCACGGCCGATCCCGTTGGCCCCTCCGGTGACGACGAACGTCTTGCCCGGGATCTCCATGACTACCCCTCCTGCTGCTCGAGTGCCGGGGGTTCGCACCGCCCGGCCGGCCCGTGGCCGCAGGATGAGACTAGGGCCGGTCCCGGCCCGTGGCGAAGGTCTTAGGTCCCGAGCGGCTCGAGCGTGCCGACCTGCTTGCCCACCTGCGGGCCCGTCTGCGCGCCCACCTGCGCGGCCGTCTGCTCGCGCACCTGCGCGGCGACCTGCGCGGCGAAGGCGCGCGAGAGCAGGTCGGCGACCTCGGTGATCTCCTGGGCCGAGGCATCCCATTGCGCCCGGACCTCATCGGCGATGCGCTCGGCGTCCTCCAGGCCGTGCCGGCGGATCCAGGAGGCCAGCATGGTCCCGGACACCTCCGGGTGGAACTGCACGCCCAGGGCCGAGCCGATCCGGAAGGCCTGGAAGGGGTACTGCCGGGAGGCGGCCAGCCAGCAGGCACCCTCGGGCAACTCGGTGATGGCGTCCATGTGCAGCGACGGCACCTGCACGGTCGCGCCCTTGGCTGCCACCAGCGGGCCGAGCACCACATCGCGCTCGGCGTCGGGACGCAGACGCACCTCGATCACTCCGATCTCCGCGCCTGCCGGTGCCGCGACGTGCACCTGACCGCCGCGGGCCACGGCGAGGAGCTGGGCGCCCAAGCAGACCGCGAGCGTGGGCACGTCACGGTCGACGGCGGCGGACAGCAGGTCGCGAAGTTGCGGCAGGTAGGGCTTGGCCTCGTCGTCGTAGGCGTTGGCGGCCCCACCCAGCACGATCAGCGCGTGCACGTCCTCCACCGCGGGCAGCGCGTCACCGCGATAGGGGTGCACCACCTCGAGCTGCGCTCCGTCCAGGCCGGGCGCAAGCAAGTCCAGGCCGACGTCGTCGGCGTTCTGGATCACGTGGATGCGGGGTTGCGTCGTCTCAGTCACAAGCGCAACTTACCCCAGCGGGTGCCGGAGCGGGCAATCGATGGTACGAGGGACCTGCCGTGGATGGCCGATGGGCCCGGGTTTCGAGGCGGTGGGCCGCTGTTGCGCGGCAACCACATTGCATCCCCGCGCGCCAACAGGAAGGATCGGGAACTGTGGCCCGCCTCTCGCGTATCGCACGTGCCCTCCTCGCCGGTGTGCTGCTGGCTGCCTGGTTCAGCGTGGCCGGACCGGCCCTGGCGCCGGCACACGCGCAGGACCCGCTCTCCCTGGATGAGCAACTCACCGACCTGACGAGCGATCAGGTGCTGGACTCGGGGCGAGCCGAGGCCCAGGACGCCATCGACGAACTGCGCGAGGAGACCGGGTACCTGCTGTTCGTGGTGTTCGTGGACACCTTCGGCGGGACCAACTACGACGACTGGGTGGATGAGACCGCGAACCTGTCCAACCTGGGCGACCGGGACCTCCTGCTCGCGGTGGCGGTGCAGGACTCGGCCTACGGGGTCTCCATCTCCGACACCTCGGGCCTGTCCGCGGCCACGATGGACCGGGCCGAGACGCGCATCCGCTCGGAACTGGGCGCCGAGAACTGGTCCGGCGCGGTGGTCGCCGGGGCGCAGGCCTACGCCGACGGCGGCGGCGGGGGGGGGGGTGACGGGGCCGGGGGTGATGGCGCCGCTGGCGGAGGCGGCGGCGGGGGCCTGACGATCTTCCTGGTGGGTCTGGCCGTGATCGTGGCGCTCGCCCTGATCGTGGTGTACCGGCGCTCCACCGGCAACGCCGCCCGCTCCGCCCGCTCCGCCGGCCCCGCCGGCAGCCGACACGTGGGTGCCGGCCGACCAGCATCCCCGCCGGACCCCTACGAGGGTGTCAGCACCGAGGAACTGCGCACCCGGGTGGGCTCGGCCCTGGTGGCCCTGGACGACGACGTGCGCACCTCCGAGCAGGAGCTGCGGTTCGCCCAGGCCCAGTTCGGGCTGGAATCGACCGGGCGCTTCCGGGAGGTGCTGGAGCAGGCCCGCAGCACCCTGCAGGAAGCCTTCACCCTGCAACGGCAGGCAGAGAACGACGACGTCTCCGCCCCCGAGCAGCGCGCCCTGCTGATCCGCGTGCTGGGTCTGTGCGAGCGCGGTGAGGACCTGCTGGAGGAGCAGGCGGAGGCGTTCGCGCAGCTGCGCCGGCTGGAGCAGAACGTGCCCGAGGTGCTCTCCGAACTGCACCAGCGGGCCGGGGAGATCGAGGCACGCATCCCCGCGGCCCGGGCCGCGCTGACCACCCTGGAGGTGACGTATCCGCCGGCCACGCTGGCCACCATCGCCCGGGCCCCGGACCAGGCCGAGCAATTGATCGAGGCGGCGCGAACCTCGGTGGCCGAGGGCCGGGCCCGCGTCGAGGCCGACGACCGCGGGAACGCGGTGGCCTTCGCCCGCACCGCTGAGGGCGCGCTGGGGCAGGCCGCCGACCTATTGAACTCGGTGGGCAGCGCCGGAGCGGACCTGGAGTCGGCGAACGAGGACCTGGCCGAGGCGATCGCCTCGATCAGCGCCGACGTGGCCGACGCCGACCGCCTCGCTCCGAACGACTCCGCGGTGGCGCCCCTGCGCGACCGGGCCACCGAGGCGATCAGGGTGGCCGAGGCGGCCCGCTCCGGCGGGGACCCGATCGCCGCGCTGCGTCAGATCGCCAGCGCGGAGGCGGCCCTGGACGCCGCGCTGGAGGGACACCGCAACAGCGCCGAGGTGATCCAGCGGGTGCAGACCTCGTTGCGGCGACAGATCGCGGCGGCGTCGGAGAAACTGCGTTCGGCCGATATCTACATCGAGTCCAACCGAGGGGCGATCGGCGCCCAGCCCCGCGCCCTCGTCGCCGAGGCCGAACGGCTGCTCGACGAGGCCCGCGGCCTGGCCGACAGTGACCCCAAGCAGGCGCTCGGCCTGGCCACGCGGGCGCTGGAGCTGGCCGACCGTGCCAATGAGCAGGCGTTGGCCGCGGTGACCACGTGGCGCCGCGACTACTCCAGCAGCGACCACAACCCCTGGGGCCAGCACGGGCGCTCCGGTGGGATCGATGCCGGGTCGCTGATCCTGGGCGGGATCCTCGGGCAGGTACTCACCGGCGGGCGCGGGCGCTCCCGCGGCGGCTGGGGATCGGGCGGCGGATTCGGTGGCTCCTCGCGCGGGGCCGGCGGACGCAGTACGTTCGGAGGAGGCTTCGGGGGCCGCTCCATGGGGGGCGGGGGCTTCGGCGGCGGACGCATGGGAGGTGGTGGCCGGTTCTAGAGTCCGCACTGGAAGCCCGCGCAGACCGAGCCCGACGAGAGCACACTGACAGTTCAGCCGGACCGGACGGACAGCCCGGCAGCGCAGCCAAGACCGCACCGAGAGTTCAGACCCGCAGTTCAGACCCGCTAGGAAAGGACCACCCGTGGCCGAGAAGCAGAGCATTCTGGGGCGGATCGCCCAACTGACCCGAGCCAACATCAACTCCATCCTGGACCGCGCCGAGGACCCGGAGAAGATGCTGGATCAGTTGATCCGCGACTACACCAACAACATCGCCGAGGCCGAGCAAGCCATCGCCCAGACCATCGGCAACCTGCGCTTCGCCGAACAGGACTACAACTCCGACGTCGCCGCGGTGCGCGAGTGGGGGGACAAGGCCCAGGCGGCGGCGAACCGGGCGAACCAGGCCCGCAGCAACGGTGACGAGGCCGCCGCCGAGCGGTTCGACAACCTGGCCCGGCTGGCCCTGCAGAAGCAGATCGGTTTCGAGAACGAGGTCAAGTCCGCCGAGCCGTTGCTGGCCTCCCAGAACGACGTGGTCGAGCGGCTCAAGAGTGGCCTGGCGATCATGAAGGAGAAACTGGTCGACCTGCGTACCCGCCGGGACAACCTGGTGGCGCGGCAGAAGTCGGCGGATGCTCAGCAACAGGTGCAGAGCGCGGTGCAGTCGTTGAACGTGATGGACCCGTCCAGCGAACTGGGCAGGTTCGAGGAGCAGGTCCGCCGCCAGGAGGCAGAGGTGATGGGCCAGCAGGAACTGCAGTCCTCCAGCCTGGATGCCCAGTTCGCAGAGTTGGAGACCTCCACCGAGGCACTGGAGGTCGAGGCCCGGTTCGAGGCACTGCGCTCCGGTTCCCTGAACGCCGGCGCCGGCGCGGACCCGGGCCGGATCGACTCCGGCAAGCACGCCGCCGACCCGAACGCCACCCAGCAGGACGGGAGTCAGGCCCCGGGTCAACAGCACTGAGGGACCGACCAGTCGCGGGGGGTCCCGGGACGACGGCGAGCGCCGGTGACGCAGCGGCGAACCGGACCGTAGCCGGGCTGCCAGGAGCCGCTCCGGACCATGTCCAGGGCGGCTCCTTCGCTGCCCGGGCGCGGCGGATCGCCCGGCGACCCCCGTCGCCGTCGGCCCCGAGTAGGGTGCAGCCATGGTCCAGACTGAATCCGACGACACCCGCCGCACCTACCTGCTGGTGGACGGGGAGAATATCGACGCCACGCTCGGGATGAGCGTGCTGGGCCACCGCCCCAACCCCGATCAGCGGCCCAGGTGGGACCGGATCACCGAATTCGCCCAGCGCACCTGGAGCCAGCCGGTGACGGCGCTGTTCTTCCTCAACGCGACGTCGGGGCAGTTGCCGATGTCGTTCATCCAGGCGTTGCTGGCCATGGGTTACCAGCCGATCCCGCTGTCCGGCAGCCCGGATGAGTCGGTGGTGGACATCGGCATCCAGCGCACCCTGGAGGCCCTGGGCCCGCGCATCGGCGATGTGATGCTGGCCAGCCACGACGGCGACTTCGTACCTCAGGTGCAGCGACTCGCTACTGACGGGCGGCGCCTGGCGGTGCTGGGGTTCCGGGAGTTCATCAGCGCCCGGCTCGCCGAGATCCCCGGGGTGACGGTCTACGACCTGGAGGACCACATCAAGGCCTTCACCGAGCCGCTGCCGCGGGTGCGGGTGATCCCGTTGGAGTCCTTCGACCCCACGCGCTACCTCTGAGCCACCGCGCTCCGCCGCCTCTCCGCGCGCGCCGCGCATCTCACGCACTCCGTGCCCCCACGCGCCCCGCGCATTCCACGCACTCCGTGCGCCCCGCGCGCCCTGCGCCAGGCCACGTCGCGCCGCGCCGGGCCGCGCACCTCGCGCCGCGCCGGGCAATAGCCGCTGAGAGGCCGGCTCATCCGCATAGGTGCGGCCGTGGCGCACCGATAACCTGGCGCCATGGATCTCTCGGAAGGCACCAGCGCACTGATCACCGGGGGCGGCTCGGGTCTGGGGGCGGCGACGGCGCGCCGGCTTGTTGAGCGCGGCGTCGCGGTCCTGCTGGCCGACCTGCCCGACTCCCCCGCCGCCGACCTGGCTGAGGAACTGACCGCCGCCGGCAGGCGGGCACGGGCCCAGCCCACCGATGTACGGGACGTGGAGCAGGTCCACGCTGCCGTACAGGCGGCCGGGGACCTGGGCGATCTGCGCGTGCTGGTCTGCTGCGCCGGGGTGGCCACGCCCGGGCGGATCCTCGGCAAGCGCGGGCCGCTGGACCTGGAGACCGCCCACCGGGTGGTGCAGATCAATCTGCTCGGCACGATGAACGCGATCGCCGCTGCGGCGCCGGTGATGTCCGGACTGAACCCGGTCGGCGACGACGGCGAGCGCGGCGTGATCGTCATGACCGCCTCGGTCGCGGCCCAGGACGGCCAGATCGGCCAGCTCGCCTACGCCGCCTCCAAGGCCGGGGTCGCCGGGATGACGCTGCCGGCCGCGCGGGACCTGGCCAGCCACGGCGTGCGCGTCATGACCATCGCGCCCGGGGTGTTCAACACCGCGATGATGGCCGGAATGGCCGATGAGGTGCGCGAGAGCCTCGAGGCACTGGTGCCGCACCCCTCGCGGCTGGGGCACCCGCACGAGTACGCCGACCTGGTCGCGCACATCGTGGCCAACCCGATGCTCAACGGTGAGGTGATCCGGCTCGACGGCGCACTGCGGATGCCGCCTCGGTAACCGCGCCGCCCGCAGTCGGGACGGCGCAGCCAGCCCGCAGTCGGGTCGGCGGAGTGAGACGCAACCACAGTCAGCGCACCAGAGCGAAGCGAATCCGCGGTCAAACCGGCTCTTCCGGTTTTAGAGTGCATTGATCCGGGTCGCCAGTTGGCCGGAGTGCAGTAGGCAGCGCAGGACGTAGTGGTCGAAGTTGCGGAACCCTAGGGCGATGCCGCGTAGGGCTTCGAGGCGTCCGTTGATCGCTTCGACGGGGCCGTTGGAGGCTCCGCCACGGTCGAAGAACGCCAGGATCTGGTCTCGTTTGCGCCAGAGCGTGCGGCCGAGTTGAGCGAGTTCCTCCAGCCCCTCGGGTAGCCCGCGCCGGAGCCTGGTGATGAGGGCCTGCATGCGCTTCTTGCCGGCGGCCGGATCTGGGTGTTGGTAGGCGCTGATGATGTCCTGGTAGATGTGCCAGGAGACCTCCAAGGCCGCGTGGTCCTCGTGTTCGGCGAACAGCCGCTGCAGTCGGGCGATCTGCTCATCGGTCAGTAGCGACTGCCGGGTCAGCAGTGTTCGCCGGCCGCGGTAGAGCAGGTTCTCCTTGCGGCCCCGGTGGCCGTGGATCTGCTGCTGCAGGCGCTGACGACAGACGGTGAGTTTCTCCCCAGCCAGTTGCACCGTGTGGAAGGGGTCCATCACCGGTGTGGCCTGCGGCAGTGCTTCTTTGGTGGCGCTGTGATAGCCGGTGAAGCCATCCATGGTGACCACCTCGATGCGGTCGCGGAACTCCTGGGTGTGCTCGGCCAACCAGTCGGTGAGTACCGTCGCCGAACGGCCTGCTTGCACATCCAGCAGCCGCGCCGGCCCGGTGCCCTCGATCGTGGGGGTCAGATCTACCAGGATCGTGACATACGAGTCCTCACCGCCGCCGCGCACGTGTTTCCACTTGTGCTCATCGACCCCCAAGATCCGCACCCCTTCCAGGTGGGTCGGGTCGTCATAGACCAGGGTGCGGGCGGCATCGACCGCGAGGTTATTGACCAGGTCCCATCCCAGTCCCAGGGCCCGGGCCACGGCGCTGATGCTCATCTTGTCGATCGCCAAGCGCTGCAGGATCCACCGGGTGCACCGGTTGGTGGTCTTGGCCCCCACCGCGGCGCAGTCCAGCCGTTGCTGGAAGATCCGCTGCGGGCACTGGGTCCCGGTGCACCGATAGCGAGGCAGGCTCACGTGCAACCTGGTGGGATGGCCGGCCACCGGTACGTCGGTCAGCACCCGCACCACGTGATCCCGCAGGACCCCTTCGGCCCCGCAGGACGGGCAGAACGGCAACCCCTGGCGCGGTCGGGCCTGGATGATGGTGACGTCTGCGGCGTCGATGCTGGCCCCGGTGATCATCAGGTCCAACTCCGCGGTGCGACAGATGACATCAGCAACAGGGCAACCAGAAACAGCGGCAGAGCAGGTAGATTTCATCGCGGGCCTTGGGTGTTTGGATCGGACTGGTTAGCACCTCCAATCCTCACCCAAGGCCCACCTGCTCCCAGGCCCACCACGCCGCCTGATCAGCCCCTCAACGCACCCTCAAACCGGAAGAGCCGTCAAACCAGCGCTTTACAGCCAGCGCAGGGTCACCCAAGCACAGCACAGCGAGCCAGCGGTCAGTCCAACGCAGCGAGATTGTGGGCGTGGTGGCCGCGGTTGGACTCGGTGTCGAGGCGAGGGTCGGCGCTCTCGCGGCCGGCGAGCAGGTCCTCGACGTAACGCTGATCAGCAGCCCATCGGCTTGCACCCTGATCGGTTATCGTGCCGTGGCCGGGGATCAGCACCTGCGCGGCGTGGGCGTAGGGGCGCAGCGCCTGAAGACCGTCGAGATAGGCCTGGGCACCGGTCTCCGCGAACATCGGGATCTCGATGTCACTGAGCATGTCGCCAGCGATCAGTACCTGAGGTTGGGAGAGCCAGAGCGCGGCATGGCCGGTGCTATGCGCATCGTGCACGATGACCTCGGCCCAGTCCCGCAGGTGATCCTCAGTCGGGAACGCACGCACGGCCCCGACCAAGTCGAGCAACTCGGGGGTCCAACCTGCCACGGAGGCGCGCAGCCCGGTGCGGTTGTCCTCGGCGTGGGTACGCGCGAGCCGGGCGGTCCCGGGCGAGGCCCAGCGCGGCACATCACCCAAGTCCGGGTGCCACAGCACATGGTCGTAGTGGGCGTGGGTGGCGAACCCGGCGACCACATCCAGGCCCCAGGTGCGCACGTCCGCGGCGAGCGCGTCCAACTCCTCCGGGGCCCAGCACGGGTCGACCACCAGGGCGGAGGCGGCACCGGATGATTCTTCGCGGGTCAGGATCACGCTGGCGGTGTGGTCCAGGCGGCTGTGGGTCACGGCGAGGCCCGGGGCTGGGTGGACCCAGGCGCGCCGGGTGCGCTGGGTCCCTTGGCTGTGCCAGGTCCGTCGCGACGCGTCCTCGCCGGCCGGGCGGGCGCCGTCGTCGTTCATCCCACTACGGCAGCCAGCGCTGCTCCGACCGCTCCCATCACCTGCCGGCTCGCGGTGGTCAACACCCACGGTCTCCTCGTGACCAGGTCGTAGGCACTGCCATCCAGCCGGCCCGTGGCTCCTCCGACCTCGGCCACCAACAACGCGCCGGGCACGTGGTCCCAGGGCCAGTCGTTCTTGTACACCAGGTAGTCCACCTCGCCGCTGGCCAGGCGCGGGTAGTCGATCCCGCACGACCACCACGCCTCTTCCAACGGCGCGAGGTCCTGCGGTGGCCGCTTCAGGAGTCTGTGGTTGGAGGTGGCGCCGACCAGTTGCCCCGGCTCGGCAGGCGGGTCCAGGGGCTTGAGCCGCTCCCCGTTGCACCAGGCGCCGGCACCGGCCTCGGCGACATAGGCACGCTGGTGCTGGGGCTGGTAGATCCAGGAGCGCACTGTCTGCCCGTTCCGCACCTCGCCGACCATCACGGCGTAATCGGGTGAGCCCTCCACGAAGTTGCGGGTGCCGTCGACCGGGTCGATCGTGAAGACGTGCGGCGCCTGGCTGGCGCGCTCCAGAACGCGGGGGTCGATCGAACTGGCCTCCTCCCCCAGCACCGCGGCGTCGGGGTAGGCGTCCTGCAGTTCCTTGGTGAGGAAGATCTCGGCTTCGCGGTCGGCCACGGTCACCAGGTCGCCGGGGCTCTTCTCCTGAACCTGCTCCTCGCTGAGCGCGCGGAAGCGGGGGATGATCACCTCATCCGCGGCTTGGCGCAGCAGGTCAAGGATCTCCTCGGTCTCCATACCTCAAACCTGCCAGGTTCGGGCGGAGGGACCAAACTGGCGGGTGGGAAGGACAGGGCTGCCGGTATGGCAGAAGGCGCGGCGGCGGACCCGAAGACGGGCGGACGACGAGGCGGCCGGTGCGCAGAGGCGGCGGCAGATGCGACGGATGGGGGCGGCGGGCGCTGACGGACGGAGCGCCGTGAGCTGACGAGCAGGGCGCGGGCCCGAAGGCGGACGACCGAGGCGGCACCACGACTCCACGACTCCACGACTCCGCGACTCCGCGACTCCGCGACTGCCCCGTCCTCACCTGCGGAACAGGTGAGTCGTGGAACTCTCGACGTCGCTGTAATGCTGAGCACTCGAGGCCAGCGCCTCACTGATCCGCTGAAGGTTGGCTTCCACCTGTTGCTGGGTGCCACGCCACTCCTGGGCGAGGGAGGCGAATGCCGCGGAGGCACTACCCCGCCAGGCCGATTGCAGCGCGGTGAGGATCCGGAACATGTTGGCGACCTCGGTGTTGATCGCGGTGGCGGAGCGACCCGCGGCCGAGGCCGCGCGGGCGACCTCCTCGGTATCGACTTCGAATCGGGACATGGGCTGCGCCTCCTGCTGGTTGGGGTCCGGGATCGTCACCCGGTGGTGCCCGGCACGCTATGCCTGCGCCGGCTGTTCGTGTTGTCCCCGACGCGGCGGCTGTGGATGACGGATGCGGGTGTGGACGCCAGCCCCGGATGCGACCGCCAGACCGTGGTGCGACCGCCGCGAATCGAAGGTTGACGCTAGATCCGGGTCTGGAGGCGAGGACATTTTCAGGACGGACATCCACAGCATCACCCGTTATGAACCGCTATCCACAGCGCCAAAACGATTCGAACGTTTGTCGGAGGTGGGTTGTAGGTTCGTGTCATGTCCATCACCCAGGTCCCACCGATGATCCAGGCACCGGCCGCGTTGGCTCAGGTCGCTTCGGTTGTTGGGGAGATTGCTGCCGGTGGGTGGTGGCGGGTGGGTGAGTCCGATCTGGGCGAGGCGCTGGCGCAGGCGGGTCGGATCCGCCACGAGGTGGCCCGGTTGGAGGCACACGCCGTGGCCGAAGCGATCTCTCGCGGGTTGCCGGCAGGCCAGGGAATGACGGCGGTGGACTACCTGGTCAAGGTGGCGAGCCGGTACGCTCCGGCGCCACCGCGGGGGCAAGCGATCCACACCGCGCGCATCGCCGAAACGATCAACAATCCCTCACCCGGTGTGGAGAACACCCTTGCCGGGTTCGATGCCGGGCTGATCAGCACCTCCAAGGTCTCCGCGATCATTCAGTTCCACGACGAGGTGGAACCGATCTCCGACGTCGAGGCGCTTGCCACCACGATGAAGACGATCAATGAAGGCGCAGCCGATCAGGTCGAACATTCGGACCCGAAGAACGACAAGAACGACGAAAACCACGCCGGGGGCGACGACGGGGATGCCGCCGAAGGGGGGACACCGGTGCGCCGGTGCGGGTGGACCGACCGGCAGTTGTCGCTCCTGCTGCGCCGGGCACGGCGAACCATCAAACCACCCAAGGACTTGGAAGCCGAAGAGAACGGGCAACGGATCCGGCGAGCCCTCTACACCCTGCCCGCAGCCGGCGGGATGACCGAGTACCGGGTCTTCCTCGACCCTGAAGGGGCGGCCATCATCGACGCCACCTTGTCAGCGCTGTCCAAACCGCAGCCGGCCGAGGACGGCACCCCCGATCCGCGCAGCGCACCCCGCCGCCGGGCCGACGCCCTGGTCACCATCATCCAACGGGGCGTAGCCGCCCCCGAGGGAACCCCCCAGACCACCAAGGCCCAAGTATTCATCACCATCCCCCTAAGTGACCTACAGTCCAAGACCAACGGCGCCGGCATCACGATGACCGGGCAGGTGCTCTCCCCTGAAACCGTGCGGCGCATGGCCTGCGATGCCTCGATCATCCCCGCGGTGCTGGGCACCGAGGGCGAAATCCTCGATCAGGGCCGTGATGAGCGCCTGTTCACCCGCGCCCAACAGCGAGCCCTGTGGCATCGCGATAAGGGGTGTTCGTTCCCCGGCTGCACGATCCCTGCTCAATGGTGCCAAGCCCATCACGTCCAGTTCTGGGCCCACGGCGGACCCACCGACCTGGACAACGGAGCCCTGCTGTGCCAACGCCACCACACCCACGTGCACAGCAATGGTCTGACCGCCACCGTCACACCCACCGGGGTCACCTGGCATACCTGAATGCCCCGCCCCACACCCGGCCACTACGGCCGGGCCCGTGGCATGCCAGGGGGACGTCCGGCTGATGGGGTGCTCGTACCCCTGGCCGACACCGGCCACAGTGCGCTGGATACCCACGGTCTGGCCGTGCTGCGGGCGATCGAGGCGGTGCGCTACGGCGACTATCGAGCGCTTGCGAACGGCACCGCACTGGCGGAGTTGAGACGGCTCGGGGGCTCCCGCCACCTGTCGACGGCATTGCGGCTGGGCCTGCGCGCTGAGGGGCTGCTGCCGGGGTCTGCCCGGCGGGCGTAGAGCGGCGGGCGTAGAGCGGCGGGGCGTAGCGGGGCACACCCCTCCTCCGGCGCGGACTTAGGCTGAAGGGGTGGCTATCCTCATCGATCCGCCCACCTGGCCGGCCCACGGCACGGTGTTCGCTCACCTCTGGTCTCCGATCAGTCCCTGGAGGAACTGCACGACTTCGCCACCCGTGCCGGCCTTCCCGAGCAGGCCTTCGACATGGACCACTACGACGTGCCCGCCCACCGTTATGACGACCTGGTGGCCCGGGGCGCGATCGCGGTCAGTGGGCGCGAGTTGATCCGCCGGCTACGGAACTCCGGCCTGCGGATTCCGGCGCGCGACCGCCCCGAGACGCTGCGTCGCGTGCTGAGCGCGTTCTGGGGCAGCACGGTCGAACGCTGGCAGGACAGGCCCGACGACGACGTAACTCACCGTGGCGCGTCAGGTCCAGTACCGGCGGCAGTTGCCCTGGGCGCGGATCTGATCGAACGCTGGGCGCAGCCGCACCGGCGCTATCACGACCTGCGCCATCTACGTGATGTGCTCGCGGCCCTGGACCTGCTGTGCGACCCGGATCCTGCCCCGCTGCCAGTGGTGCTGGCCGCCTGGTTCCACGACGCGGTCTACGACGGTGTCCCCGGTGAGGACGAGCAGGCCAGCGCCGACCTGGCCCGCGCCGAACTCGGGCCCGAGGCGCTGGGTCCCGAGGCCCTCCCGAGCGACCGCATCGAGGAAGTCGCCCGACTGGTACTCCTCACCCGCACCCACTCCCCCGAACCGGGTGACCACCACGGCGCACTGCTCTGCGATGCCGACTTGGCCGTCCTCGCCCGCGAGGCGACCGGATACCGGCGCTACGCCCGCGACGTGCGCGCGGAGTACTCCCACGTGCCGCACGCCGACTTCATCAAGGGGCGCACCGCCGTCGTCCGCCATCTGCTGGAACTGGAGCCCCTCTACCGCACTGACCGAGGCCGGGAGTTGTGGCAGGAGGCGGCCCGGGCGAACCTGCGCGCCGAACTGGCCACCCTCACCTCCACGCCCTGAGCACAGCACCCCCTGTGCGCGACCCCCGTGCGCGAGTCCGCTCAATGTCGCGTCGATCCTGGCCAGCAACGATCCCGTCAGAAACCACAACGGCCCCCGATCCACGAGGGATCGGGGGCCGTGTGTGTTTCAGCTGGTCAGCCGAGCATCTGATCGGTCAGATCAGAAGCCCATGCCGCCCATGTCCGGCTCGCCACCGCCGGCCGGGGCCGAGGGCGGCTCCGGCTTGTCGGCCACGATGGCCTCGGTGGTGAGGAACAGACCGGCGATCGAGGAGGCGTTCTGCAGTGCAGAGCGGGTCACCTTGACCGGGTCGGCGATGCCTGCGGCGAGCAGGTCCTCGTACTCACCGGTGGCGGCGTTCAGGCCGTGGTTGTTCTCCAACCCACGCACCCGCTCCACCACGACGCCGCCCTCGAGGCCGGCGTTCACGGCGATCTGCTTCAGCGGCGCGTCCACGGCCACCTTGACGATGTTCGCCCCGGTCGCCTCGTCCGCTTCGAGGGTCAGGCCCTCGAACGCCCGGGCGGCGGCCTGGATCAGGGCCACGCCACCACCGGCGACGATGCCCTCTTCCACAGCAGCCTTGGCGTTACGCACGGCGTCCTCGATGCGGTGCTTGCGCTCCTTGAGCTCCACCTCCGTGGCGGCACCCGCACGGATGACGGCCACACCACCGGCGAGCTTGGCCAGGCGCTCCTGGAGCTTCTCGCGGTCGTAGTCGGAGTCGGAGTTCTCGATCTCGGCGCGGATCTGGTTGACCCGGCCCTCGATCGCGTCGGCCTCGCCGGCACCCTCGACGATCGTGGTCTCGTCCTTGGTGACAACCACCTTGCGGGCCTGGCCCAGCATGTCCAGGGTGGCGTTCTCCAGGGACAGACCCACGGTCTCGGAGATGACCTGACCACCGGTGAGGATGGCCATGTCGTTCAGCATCGCCTTGCGGCGGTCACCGAAGCCGGGGGCCTTGACGGCCACGGACTTGAAGGTGCCACGGATCTTGTTCACCACCAGGGTCGCCAGGGCTTCGCCCTCGACGTCCTCGGAGATGATGATCAGCGGCTTGCCGGACTGGATGACCTTCTCCAGCAGCGGCAGCAGGTCCTTGACGTTGGTGATCTTGGACTCCACCAGCAGCACGTAGGCGTCCTCGAGGACGGCCTCCTGACGCTCCTGGTCGGTCACGAAGTATGCGGACAGGAAGCCCTTGTCGAAGCGCATACCCTCGGTCAGCTCGAGCTCCAGGCCCAGGGCCTGGGACTCCTCGACGGTGATGACACCCTCGTTGCCGACCTTGTCCATGGCCTCGGCGATCAGTTCACCGATGGCCGGGTCACCGGCGGAGATCCCCGCGGTGGCGGCGATCTGCTCCTTGGTCTCGATCTCGGTGGCGTTGCTGAGCAGCGACTCGGTCACGGCCTCAACGGCCTTCTCGATGCCGCGCTTCAGCGCGATCGGGTTGGCACCGGCGGCCACGTTGCGCAGGCCCTCGCGCACGAGCGCCTGGGCGAGCACGGTGGCGGTGGTGGTGCCGTCGCCGGCCACGTCATCGGTCTTCTTGGCGACCTCCTTGACGAGTTCAGCGCCGATCTTCTCGTACGGCTCGTCGAGCTCGATCTCCTTGGCGATGGACACGCCGTCGTTGGTGATCGTGGGGGCGCCCCACTTCTTCTCCAGAACGACGTTGCGGCCCCTGGGGCCGAGGGTGACCTTCACGGTATCGGCGAGGACGTTCAGTCCACGCTCCATACCGCGACGAGCCTCCTCGTCGAAAGCAATCATCTTTGCCATTCGGGTTTAATCCTCCTGCTGGCGGACGAAAGCCGGTTCGACGCCCGCGACGGACGATGCCCCGACATGCGTTCACGTCACGCATCCCGCGGCACCTCGTCTTACCGGCCACAGTTGTCACTCTCAGGTCGAGAGTGCTAACGCCATTATTGGCACTCTAGGGGTGAGAGTGCAAGCAGGATCGACGACGACGCAGGCCTTCGGTGCGGTATCTCACCTTTGGTCACACGCTCATCACGGCTGCTGCCGGGCTCGCTCTGCGCGGATCGTGCCGCCGTCTTGGACGAAATCGACGGGGCGAAGGGCACCCACTGGTTGCTGGGCCGGGTCTCTCACCGCGGCCCGAGACCGGGCATCTGATGGATCCCGAAGCGTTCCCGCAGCGCCCACCGGGCGCCATGGTGGCCGCACATCCCGTGAACCCCGGGGGCCGGTGGGGTGGCGGCTGAGCACAGATACACCCCGGGGATGCCCGCACGGTAGGGGTTGAGGCTTGTCAGGGGGGCACCGAGGATGCGGCGCAGATCCAGGGCACCGTTGCTGATGTCCCCGCCGACGTAGTTGGCGTTCGTCCGGCTCATCTGCGCCGCTGGGGTGCACCGGGCATCGACGACCACATCCCGGAAGCCCGGAGCGAACCGTTCGATCTGCGCCGTGACCGCTTCGGTGACGTCCGCCGTCGATCCGGCGGGCACGTGCGCGTAGGTCCACAGCGGCCGCAGTCCGTCCCGGCTGCGCGCGGGGTCAGCGACGGCGGGGTCGCTGAGCAGCACCATCGGCTGCTCAGCGTGTGCGCCGGCGGCCACCTGGGCCTCGGCGCGCACCATGTCCGCCCGCGAGCCGCCCACGTGCACGGTCCCGGCCCGCCCCACCGGGGCATCGCGCCAGGGCACCGGTTCGGAGAGCACGAAGTCGACCTTGGCGGCGGCATTGCCGTGCCGGTACCGGCGCAACCGGGTGGCGGTGCGGGGTGGGAGCCGGTCCCCCCAGATCCGCGCGATCGCGCCAGGTGTGGTGTCGAAGAGGTAGGACCGGGCACGTGGCAGTTGCCGGTAATCCTGGATCAGCGTGTCGGTGTGGATGGTCGCACCGTGGCTACGCAGATCCGCCACCATCGCGTTGGCGATCGCTCGGGACCCGCCCACCGGGAGCGCCCACCCGGAGGTGTGTGCCAGCAGGCCGAGCAGCAGTCCGAGGCCGGCGGGCGCAAGCCCGGGCATCCCGGCGATGCCGTGGGCGGCCACCCCGGTAAACAGGGCCGGGGCGGCGTCTGCCCGGAATCGGGTGTTCCATAGCGGGCTGCCCTGTTCCAGAACGCGCAGGCCGTAGTGCAGCGCGCCGAGGAGCCCGCTGGGGTTGCGCAGCGCGGCGGGGATGGCGCGCATGTCGGCCAGTCCGATCCCGAGGACCGCGGGCTCGTGCTGTACCAAGGGGCCGAACAGCGACCGCCAGGCGCCGCCGTCGGCCCCCAGGGCTGCTGCGGTGCGCTCCAGGTCGGTGTAGGCGAGGGCGGCGGGTTGGTCGTCGAGGGGCTGGGCGTAGGCAATCTCGGGGACGGTGAACTGCACCCCACGGGCCGGCAGGTCGAACTCGGCGAAGAACGGGCTGGCCAGGGCCAGGGGGTGCACCGCGGAGCAGATGTCGTGCTGCAGGTTGCCGGCCAGGCCAAGGTTCTCGGTACGCGCGCCCCCGCCGAGGGTGGGCTCGGCTTCGTACAGGTGCACATCCAGTCCGGCGCGGGCCATCGTGACCGCGGCGGCCAGGCCGTTCGGCCCGGAACCGACCACGACGACGTCGGTTACCGCTCGCTCGCCCATCGCCCTCCTACCGCTTCGGCCTTCGCTGGTGCCACTTCTTGGACAGCCGTCTGACCACCGCCCCGACCGACTCTCCGACCATCGCAGCATCCCACCTCGCCCCCACCCGCCGCACGTGCGCCCTGTGGGGCCGCACCCCCTCCGCAGCCCACCCCGCCGCACCTGCGCCCTGTGGCCAGCCGGCGATCCGGGCCGCACCCCCTCCGCAGCCCACCCGCTCGAGCGCTTCTCGTAGGATCGGGCGACCATGCACCGTCGCCCACTCATCGTCCTCACCGCAGTGGTCCTGGCCGCTCTGCTGACCGGGATGGCGCTCGCGCGGACCGACCTGTGGGACCCACGACGCATCGATGAGGTGGATCCCTACGCCTGGGGCGTGCAGGTGCGCCCCGACGGTGAACGGGCCGTGATCCTGCCCGGCGCCGAGGTCTCCTACCTGCGCGGCAGCCGGGTCCTCGCCCCCACTCCGGATACCTCCGCGGGACAGCACCGGGACGCGCACGAACGAGCCCAGGCGGACCGCGACTGGCTCGCCGCCGGATCGGTTCCCGGCACCGGAAGCGCCTACGAGGAGATGGTCACCGGCGCACTGCTGGACATCCGTGCCCTGACCCTCGACGACGGCGCCGCCCTTGCCGGGTACAACCCGAACTGGCGGTACGTGTGGCCGCGGGATGCCTCCTTCATCGCCGCCGCGCTGGCCGGCGCCGGGCACCCCCGGGACGCGGTGGAGGTGCTGGCCTTCCTGCAGCGCGTGCAACACCCCGACGGCACCTTCGAGGCCCGCTATCTCCCCGACGCCTCCGGACCGCCGGATGGCCGGGGCATCCAGACCGACGGAACCGGTTGGGTGCTGTGGGCCACCGACCACGTCCTGGCCACGCTGGCCCCGGACGACCCGCTCCGTGAGCGGATCCACCACGACCTCACGCCACTACTGGCCCGCTCCACCGCTCAGTTACTGCACCAGGCCGAGACTCCGGACTCGCTGCCGCCGCCGAGCGCGGACTACTGGGAGCACCCAGAGCAGGACCTGACGCTGGGCACCGCCGCCCCGGTCCTGGCCGGCCTGCACGCGGCCACCCGGATCTGGTCCGGTGCCGGCGACATGGACCTGGCGCTGCGCACCGGCGCCGCCGCCGACCGGTTGCGCACGGCTGTCGAGAGCACCTTCGGGCCCACCTATCCCCGCTACCCCGGTGGCACCGACCGCGACGCTGCCACCGCCTTCGCGCTGCCGCCCTTCCAACCGGAACCCCTGAGCGAGGCCCTCGGGGCGTGGCACGACTCGATCACGCCGATGCGCAGGCCCGCCGGCGGGCTGGCACCGGGCGCGAGTTGGCGGGAGCAGTCGCTGTCCTGGACCCCGCAGACCACGCTGTATGCGTTGGTCGCCGCGCACAACGGCGAGCCTCAGATGGCCCTGGACTGGTTGGACTGGGTCGATGCCCACCGCACCCCGCTGGGTGCGATCCCGGAGAAGGTCTCCCCGACGGCACCCCGGCCGCGGTGGCGCCGCTGGCGTGGAGTGCGGCGGTGGTGGTGCTCACCGTGGCGCACCTGGAGGACGACGGCGTGCTGACCCCCGCGGAGCAGGTGCGGGACAACTGAGGTGCTCGGGGCGCAGGACCCAGGAACGCAGGGGTCCCGCGCAGGCCTGACGGCTCAGCCGACGAAGTCCGGACGGAGCACGATCACGATGCCGGAGGAAGCGGCGCTGGCGCTCTCCACCGTGGCCTCGATGCCAAGGTCGGCGGCGACCGCTTCGGCTTCCTCGGCCACCTGGGCGTCGTGGTAGTACAGGGTGGTGTCGGTGGGCAGGGCCTGGCCGTAGTCGGCGGTGGAGGTGTTGGTCCAGCCCTCGTTGTTGAGGGTCTCGGCGGTGCTGCCGGCGATTCCGGCGACACCGGCTCCGTTGAGGATCAGGATCCGCACGTCCCGGTCCAGATCGACCGGATCGTCGGTCGGGTCCTCCTCGGTGGCCTCGTCCTCGGGTTCGCCATTGCCCTCATCGGTCCCGTTCTCGCCGTCGCCGTTCTCCGGCTCGTCCTCCTCGGTGGCCTCCGGGTCGGTCCCGTTCTCGCCGTCGTCGGTCTCGTCGTCGGTCCCGTCCTCGGTCTCCTCCTCGGTCTGGTCCTCGGTGGCGGTCACGGCCGGCGTGGGGTCGGGCTCGCTACCGAAGTTCCCGGACAGGATGCTCACGCCGGCCCAGGCCAGCAGCGGGGCGACCACTATCACGATCGCGAAGGGCAGCAACTGCCGCCAGCGCGGAACGGGTGCCCGGTGCACGCCCTGAGGCGTGCGGTCGGCACCGAGGACGTCGAATTCGTCCTCGTCGTAGGGATAGTCCTGGCGGCTCACACCCGAAAGGTTATCTCCTTCGACGGCGATCGTGCGCGATCACGCGCGGTCGCCCAGCCGACGGGCCGAACGCTCCCGCTGGCGGGAACTGCGCATCCGGCGTAACCGCTTGACCAGCATCGGCTCAGCGGCCAGGGCGGCCGGGGTGTCGATGAGGGCGTTGAGCACCTGGTAGTAGCGGGTGGCGCTCATGTCGAAGTGTTCCCGGATGGCGGTCTCCTTGGCGCCGGCGTACTTCCACCACTGGTTCTCGAAGGCCAGGATTGCAGCGTCGCGTTCGCTCAGTTCCTGCTCGGTGGTGTGAGCGTTGATCTGCTGCGCTGCTGACATCGATCCTCCTGGTGCCTGAACTTCCCGGTGCGGTTCCGTGTGGTGGACTCCCGCCGCGGCTGCTGAACCGCGGCGTGATCCCCACCTCGTGTGCCTACGCACGTGGAGCCGCTCGGGGCAATACTAGAGGCAAACCACACGCGTGTCATTCACTCGCTTCGGCCGCGTCTGTGCTAATCGCAACGGCGCTAACTGTAACGGCGTCAACTGCCCAGCGCGGAGCCAAACGTCTCGACCGCTCGGGCAGGGCCTGATACTTCTGCCACCCTGGTGCGGTGAGCACGCGCACCCCACTGGAGCACATCATCGAACCGGGCTGGGCCCAGGCCCTGGCGCCGGTGGAGCAGCAGATCCACGCGATGGGAGACTTCCTGCGCGCCGAGGTCGCCGCCGGCCGCGGCTACCTGCCGGCAGGCGAGGACGTGCTGCGCGCCTTCACCCGGCCCCTGGCGAACGTACGGGTGCTGATCGTGGGCCAGGACCCCTACCCCACCCCGGGGCATCCGATGGGCCTGTCCTTCTCCGTCCAATCCCATGTACGACCGCTGCCGCGCTCCCTGGTGAACATCTTCACCGAACTGGTCAGCGACGTCGGGGCGCCCCAGCCCACCTCCGGCGACCTGTCCGCCTGGGCCGACCACGGCGTGCTGCTGCTGAACCGGTGCCTGACCGTGATGCCGGGCAAGCCCGCCTCCCACCGTGGCAAGGGCTGGGAGCAGATCACCGACCAGGCGATCAGAGCGCTAGTGGCTCGCGACCAACCGATGGTGGCGATCCTGTGGGGGGGGACGCCCAGTCCCTCAAGCCGGCTCTGGGCGCCACGCCGTGCATCATGTCGCCGCACCCCAGCCCGCTATCGGCCTCGCGCGGATTCTTCGGTTCCAAACCGTTCTCCCGCGCCAACGAGTTGCTGTTGCAGATGGGTGCCGAGCCGGTGGAGTGGTCGCTGCCCTGACACGGGCACGCCGGCACCGTGGCATGGCAGCACCCCAGCACCCCAGGCACCGCAGCACCCCACCAAGCAGGCACCGCAACACCGCACACCCCCGGCACGGCACAATGGCAACCGTGACTGATGTGTTCTTCACCCCGTCCGCACCACGCTGGCGCCGCTTCGTGGCGATCGGTGACTCCATGACCGAGGGTCTGTGCGATGAGCCCGGCGAACCCGGTGACTACCGGGGCTGGGCGGACCTGCTTGCCCAGTCCCTGACCGGGCGTCGCACCAGGGCGGGGCGCGCGCCGCTGGAGTACGCCAACCTCGCGATCCGGGGCAAGCTGCTGGGCCCGATCCTCCTGACCGAGCAGTTCCCACAGGCACTGGCCGCCAAGCCGGACCTGATCTCCATCATCGGTGGCGGCAACGACCTGCTTCGCCCCGGCGGCGACCCCGACGTCCTGGGCGCGCGCCTCGACCGCGCGGTACGCGCCGCGCGCGAGCAGGGCATCGACGTGCTGCTGGCCACCGGGATGGACACCCGCCGGGCCGGGCCGCTGCTGACCGTGATGCGCCCCAAGGTCGGGATCTTCAACGCCCACATCTGGTCCGTCGCGCGCACCCACGGCGCCCACGTCATGGACATCTGGGGCCTGCGAGCGCTGCAGGACCGGCGCATGTGGGCCCCGGACCGGGTGCATCTGAGCACGCTGGGCCACTGGCGCGCCGCTCAGGCGGCGCTGGACGCGCTGGGGTTGGAACCCGACGACGCCGACTGGTCGAAACCGCTGGACACCCAGGCCCGGCCCGCCCTGCCCGCACGACTGCGCGAGGACGCCACCTGGATACGCCGCGACGTCTACCCCTGGGCGACCCGGCGGTTCCGCCGCGCCTCCTCCGGCGACACCCGCGCCGCCAAGAGACCCGACCCGATCGTCCTGGACACACCTGGCGGCCTTGAACACGCTGCACCCGGGCTCGGCGCCGCGACGAACAACCAGGACGCCCGGCCCGACGACGGCGAGCGCACCTGAGGCGGGCAGCGCACCCGACGTTCGTGAGCCGGTCCCTCCCCGGGATCGCACTGGCGAAGGCCGCACCCCCGTGATCTGATCGGCCCCCATACCGCGGGGCCACCCGGGCGGGTCCTTGGTCCCACGGCACGACGCCCTTCTGGCACCAGACTGGTAGGCAACGGTCTTGCCTGCCACAACGGTCACGGTCCCGAACGACCCCCCACCCGAGAGCCACCAGTGTCCGCCTCCACCATGTCCACGCAACCCACCGTCGAATCCGCCTCCGAGCGGACCTGGCATGCGCTGGACATCGAGGACGTCACCGCGGCCCTGCACGCAGATGACCAGGGACTGACCTCCGCCGGGGCCGAGCAACGTCTCGCCGTCCACGGCCCGAACACGATCGAGACCAGTTCGGCCACCCCGTGGATCGTCACTCTGCTACGCCAGTTCGTCAGCCCGATGATCGGGATCCTGCTGGCGGCCTTCGTCATCACCATGCTGCTCCGGGAGTACGTCGACGCCGGTGCGATCGCCCTGATCCTGGCCCTGAACGCGGGTCTGGGATTCTGGCAGGAGCGCAAGTCCGCCCGCGACGTGCGAGCGCTCGCCACCCTGTCCGCGCCGAACTGCACGGTCGTGCGGGACGGGGCAGCCGCCACCCGGCCTGCGGCCGATCTGGTGCCCGGTGACGTGGTGCACCTGGAGAGCGGGGACCGCGTCCCGGCCGACGTCCGGTTGCTGGACGCCAAGAGTTTGCAGGTCGATGAGTCGATGCTGACCGGGGAGTCCGAGGCGGTCACCAAGCAGACCGGCGTGGTCACCGAGGAAGCCCCCGTCGGTGACCGCATCAACATGGCCTTCTCCGGCACCCTGGTGCGCTCGGGCCGGGCCCGAGCGCTGGTGGTGGCGACCGGCACCGGCACCGAGCTGGGCGTGATCAGTGAGTTGATCAAGGGGCCTCCGGGCAAGACCCCGTTGCAGGAACTGACCAACGGCCTGGAGCGCAAGATCGGTGTGATCATCACCGCAGTCTCAGCGGTGTTGTTCTTCTCCGGAGTCGCCCTGGGTAACGCCCCCGGTGAGATGTTCATGACCATCGTGGCCCTGGCGGTGGCCTCCTTGCCGGAGTCCTTGCCCATCGTGCTGACCGTGGCGATGAGCGTGGGTGTGTCCCGGATGGCCAAGCGTCACGCCCTGGTTCGCTCACTGCCGGCGGTGGAGACGTTGGGCTCCACCACGGTGATCGGCTCGGACAAGACCGGCACTCTGACGATGAACGAGATGACCTCCCAGGCCGGCTGGACCACCGCCGGTGAGGTCGAGCTGACCGATCCCGGGCTCACGCTGAGTCCGGCAGCGCGCCAGATGCTCCTTATCGGGGCGCTGACCAACGAGGCCCGGCCCGACCGTGATGACCCGAGCACCTTCATCGGGGACGCCGTCGACGTCGCGATGGCCAAGGCGGCGTTGCGCACCGGCGCGGTGACCATGGGCGAGTTCACCACCGCGCCCCTGGCGCATGCCCCGTATGAGTCCGAGGCCCGGATGTCCCAGAGCATCCACCGGGTCGGCGACGACCGGGTGTTGTTCGTCAAGGGCTCCCCGGATGCGCTGCTCGCGGCCTCGGTGAACATCCAGACCGACGACGGCGTGGCCCCCCTCGACCTCGACGTCGTCCAGTCCGCGAATCATCACCTCGCCAGTCGGGGACTGCGGATGCTGGGCACCGCCTTCCGGGTGCTCGCGCCCGGGGAGCAGATCCCTGAGGAGCTCCCAGCGCCCAGCGGCCTGACCTTCGCCGGCCTGCAGGGCATGGCCGACCCGCCCCGCCCCGGGGTGACCGAGGCGATCGCCGCCTGCCACCGGGCTGGGATCTGGGTGCTGATGATCACCGGCGACCAACCGGCCACGGCGCTGGCGATCGCGGCTCAACTGGGACTGCCCACCGAAGCCGAACCGCTCACCGGCGCCGAGATCCTCACCCTCGACGATGAGGCCCTGCGGGCACGGCTGCGCCGGGTCGGGGTCGCGGCGCGGGTGTCCCCGCAGGACAAGATGCGCATCGTGCAGGTGCTGCAGGACAGCGGCGAGGTGGTCGCCGTCACCGGCGACGGCGTCAACGACGCACCCGCCCTCAAGGCGGCCGCGCTGGGGGTGGCGATGGGGGCCTCCGGCACCGACGTGGCCCGGGAGTCGGCGGACATGGTGCTCACCGACGACAACTTCGTCACCGTGGTCGACGCCGTGGAGCAGGGCCGGGTCACGTTCAATGCGATCCGCAAGGCCACCCACTTCCTGCTGGCCAACGGTGCGGCCTCGCTGTTGGCGGTCTCGATCAGCGTCTACACCGACATGCCGTTGATCTTCCTGCCGATCCAGATGCTGTTCATGAATGTGGTCACCAACGGTGTGCAGGACATCGCGCTGGGGTTCGAGGGTGCTGAGGGCGATGAGCTCAACCACCCGCCGCGCTCGGCCAAGGAGGGGGTGCTCAGCCGGGTGCTATGGTGGCGCACCGTGATCGCCGGCGCCTGGATGGGCCTGGCCGCGGTGGGGATGTTCCTGTGGGGCCTGAACGAGGGATTGGCCGAGGAGCACGCCCGTACCCTGACGATGACCCTGTTCGTCATGATGAACTTCTTCTTCGTGCAGACCTCCCGGTTCGAGCACAAGTCGGTGCTGTCGGACCCCTTCAGCAACCGGCTGCTGGTGGTCTCCTCCTTCGCCGCACTCGCACTGTTCTGGGTGGCGGTCACCTGGCCGGTGGTGTCGAACCTGATGGGCTTCGTCCCGCTGTCCGGCGGGGAGTGGGCGTTGTGTGCGGCACTGGGCGTCTCGGTCCTGGTGATCGTGGAGGCGGAGAAGTGGGTGCGGCGCCGCCTCACCGCCCGCCAGCACGCCTGAGGCGGCTCTCGCACCCTGAGTCCCGTGCAGCCACCCCGATGGGCCGCTCCCGCTACCCCCGCCTGAGCGCCGACGCCGCCTTTTCGCCTCAACCCTGAGGGTCGCTCGCAGTCCGGCTACGGTTGAGGGCGGATCAGACCATCAGCCAGGACGATCAGCGCAAGGAGCACAGATGTCTCGTTTGGCCGGCAAGAAGGCACTGGTAACCGGTGGCGGCATCGGAATCGGCCGCCGCATCGTGGCGGACCTGGCCCGGGAGGGCGCCCAGGTCGCGTTCACCTACCTCACCCACGCCCCCGACCCGGAGTTCCTGGACGCACTCGCTGCCACCAACGCCCCACCGGCGCTGTCGATGCAGTTGGACGTCACCGATGAGGCCGCCGTGATCGACGGTGTCGCCGACGCCGCTGGCAAACTCGGCGGGTTGGACATCCTGGTAACAACGCGGGTGGGCTGATCGGGCGGGTGCCGTTGGCGGAGATGAGCACCGAGCACTGGCGCACGGTGATGGCCGTCAACCTGGACTCCACCTTCATGGTGACCCGGGAGGCGATCAAGTTCATGCACCCCGGCGGACGGATCGTCAACGTCTCCTCGGTGGCGGGGCAGAACGGCGGCTCGGACGGCTCGGGGGCCTACGCCGCCGCCAAGGCCGGGATCTTCGGCTACACCCGCTCCCTGGCCAAGGAACTGGCACCCAAGCAGATCACCGTCAACGCCCTGGCCCCCGGGCTCATCCTGGACACCCCCTTCCACGAGACGTTCAGCACCCCGGAGCGGCAGCGGGCCACCATCGACGCCATCCCGCTGGCCCGGGCCGGCTACCCCGACGACGTCTCCGGCCCGGTGCTGTGGTTGTGCTCGGAGGAGAGCGCCTTCGTCACCGGCACCGTGGTGGACATCAACGGCGGGGCCTACTTCACCTGAACTGGGAGCGCGCTCGCGGTACGATGCGCGCCGGCAGCGCGAAGCGACCTCGCGGAGCGGAAGAGTTGCCGATACTCGTGGTCCCTACGCCCCGGCAACTGCTTGGTGAAACCAGCCCGTGATGGTCGTCGGGTGGGTAATCGCGGTTCCTACCACGACGGCAAAAGCACCCCGCTCCATCACGTCAGCAGCCTGAGCCGTCGTATGCACCCTGCCTTCAGCGATGACAGGTCGCTCGCAGCGTTCGACCAGTTGATCGATGAGTTCGGTATCGGGACCTTTGGTCTTCGCACGTTCCCCGGTGTAACCGGCCAAGGTCGTGCCAACGAGATCGGCCCCGTCATCCTCGGCCGCCAAGGCGTCATCGAGACTGCCACAGTCCGCCATCACCAGGACATGGGAGTACTGCCGGAGTCCGTCAATCGTCTCGGCCAACGTCAGACCGTCCGGACGCGGACGGCGAGTGCCGTCGAGGGCGACAATGTCAGCGCCAGCCTCGGCCACCGCGGTCGCGTGTTCAAGGGTCGGGGTGATGAAGACCGGGTCGTCACCATCCTTCCAGAGGCCGATGAGTGGCACATTCGTGCAGGCTTGGATGAGTCCGATGTCCGTCAAGCCCTGGGCGCGGACTCCCGCGGCGCCTCCCGCGATCACAGCCTGCGCCATCCGGGCCATCACCTCCCCGTCCCGCAGCGGCTCATCCGGGTAAGCCTGGCAGGAGACGATGAGTTGCCCGTTCAACTGGTCAAGGATCGATGCCACACTAGTTCCCTTCGGTTCAGTGATCACGAACGGCACAGCAGTGCAGAGCGCGCGGCTCCGAGGATGCCGGCTGCCGGGCCGAGATCGGAGCGCCGCACCGGAAGGTCGATGAGGGGTGCGATGAGTTCGTGGCGCAGTGCCGAAACCATGGGCTGCCACCACAGCGGGCCGGCCTGGCTCAACCCCCCGCCCACGACCACCACTGCCGGGTCGAGCACCATGGCGACACCGGCCACTGCTCTTCCCACGGCACGAGCCGAGACAGCGAGGGCCCGCTCGGCCAGCGCATCTCCAGCGGCGGCCCGGGCGTAAACCGCCCGGGCGTCGGCAGCAGCGGGATCTCCGCCCAGGCGTAGGTAGTGTCGATGCAGTGCCGGACCGGAGGCGATACCTTCCAGGTGTCCCTCCTTGCCACAACCACAGCGCAGCCCAGCGGCTTCCGGGCTCGGGAGGTGTCCCAGTTCCCCGGCCACGTGATGGGCTCCGCGGAGCGGTCGGCCGTCGAAGACGACGCTAGCCCCGACTCCGGTGCCGACCGTGACCATCAGCACGTCGTCGGACCCGGCTGCCGCGCCCTGCCATGCCTCTCCGGCGCCATGAGCGTCCACATCGTTCTCTACCGTCACAGGGTGATCACCGATCAGGTCCGCAAGTCGCTCCCGCAGCCCTTGACGGACGTCGGTCCCCGGCCAGCCCGGCAAGGCGTCCGTCGCCGACAGGACCCGTCCCACGCCGGCGTCCACCACACCTGCAGTGCCCACACCGATCCCCAGGAGTTGGACGATGCCTGGGAGGTGGATCGTGGCCCCGTACTGCCCCGGTGCGAGAGAACCCTCATATCGAGCAACGACCTCACGCACGAGAGTGGCGACAGCATCGAGGATTGCCTCCGGCCCATCCCGTGCTGGAGTGGGAATCGCGTAAGCCGCTCCCACCTGGCCTTCGAGACTCACCAAAGCCGCAGCAGTCTTCGTCCCGCCCAGATCGACGCCGACGAGGTGACTCACGTCGCCCTCCATCGAGCCATGAGCCCTAGGTGGCGGCCCGCGGGCAAGCCGCACACCCCAGGCTGCCCGAGATTCATGCACTCACGGGCAAGGCCGCGTCAACGATGGCGCAGATACGGGCGATCGCTGCTTCGCCCAGTTCCTCGACGGGGAAGGCCATCGTGGCGGTAGGAATGACTCCAAGGTGTTTCATTGCAACCTTGAAAGCGCCGACCCCAGCGGCGTCGCCCGACCGGCCATCGGCTTGGTAGACGATCTCGAAAAGTTGCGCTAGCCGATCCTGTTCCTGGCGTGCCCGAGTCCAGTCACCAGCCTGGGCAGTTTCAAGGAGGCGGACATAGCCGACCGGGTCGACGTTGCCCAATCCGGGGACGACTCCGTCCGCGCCCAGTAGAAGCATGCCGTCGACGACAACTTCATGACCGGTCAGCACCATGAGCGGCCGACCGGCACGCACATTGGCTGCTACCAGCCGGCGAAAGTTCACATCATCCCCGGATGAGTCCTTAACACCGGCTAGGACCCCCTCGGTGCCCAGTCGCGTGAGGAGTTCGATGGGGAGTTTCGTGTGCACGCGGGCTGGGATGTCATAGGCGAAGAGCGGCAACGTGCTCGCAGCCGAGATGGCGCGGAAGTGTCGCTCGATCTCGTCGGAATCATTGATGGCATACAGGGGTGCTGTCGCCACGATCGCATCGGCACCCAAGGACTGCGCTCGCCGAGCATGGTGAATCACGCGACCGGCCGTGGTGTCGATCGCGCCGACCAGCACAGGGACACGTCCAGCGACCTTGTCCACGACCGTGCGTACAACGGACTCGCGCTCCGAGTCGTCTAGGTAGGCGACCTCGCCGGTCGATCCTAGGACGAAGACGCCGTCGACGCCGCCTGCAAGTAGGTGCTCGACCACGGCGGCGAGCGCGTCGTGGTCGATGTTCCCCTCCGGTGTCAATGGTGTGATGATCGGGGGGATAACGCCGCAGATGCGGGTAGAGGCCACAGGAATCTCCATCGTGAAGTGCGGTACGTGAGCCGCGAATCGTCAGACTGGTCGGGGATCGGTGCGGTGCCTAGACGGGCAAACTCGGGCTTCGTTCCGCCGCGTTGATCACGCTCTCGACTGGCACCTTGCGGGAATCACTCAAGGACAACGTCAAGGCGTCAGCCGTGGCAATCGAGGCCGCAGCCGCCGATCCGTCCGTGAGTGCGGCAAACTCCTCGCTCGGCGCGCCGCCTTGGACGAGATCATGGAAGTACGCGAGTTCCTCCTCGATGATCCCGCGAAGCCACAGAGGTGGCCGGCGGTCAGGATCGCCATACATGACTGCTCCATCCGTCTCGCTCCCGCTATAGATCGCGCGTCGCTCATCGTCCTCGGCTCGGGACCTGTGCAGGAGGAACCTCTCGGTTCGGTCGGGCGTCCGCAGTTCACACCCGGGGTCTTGAAGGTCGATCCGAATGGCGCCCTCGGTCCCCTGAATCAGCACGTGATGCTCCGGCCACCGGAACGCCGAGCCGTACTCCAGCGCGGCGAACCGGTCACCGTCGAACTCCAGAGTGATGACGAGAATGTCTTCTTCGTCCCCCGAGCCCCTGCCCTGGTGCGCGACGTTTCCTCCCACCATGGTCGCGATCCGCGCGGGCCCCATGATGGATTGCACGAAGTCGAGTTCATGGATGTGGTGGTAGAGGTGTCCACCCGACAACTTTCGCTGCTTCTTCCAGTTCAAGGAAGGTTGCGGGCCCTCCCAGCCGTTCCGCACAGCACGGCAGAAGAGCACATCCCCGATCGCCCCTTCCTCGATTAGGCTCCTCGCCCGACGCACGCCACTCATGAAGTTCATGACGTGCCCGGCCATCAGCAGCACACCTGCCCGCCTGGTCTCATCCAGCATCGCCAGACAGTCCTCGTAAGAGAGAGCGATCGGCTTCTCGCAGAAGACCGCCTTTCCAGAGCGCGCGGCGAGGACGACGGGCTCGCGGTGAGCCCAGTTCGGTGATGCCACCACGACCGCATCCACATCCTCGGCAGCGCACAACTCCGCCGGGGACCCCACGCTCCGAGCACCTAGTTCCGCTGCAACGTTCTCAGCGTTCTGTGGATCGTGAACGGCGGAAACCACCGCATCACTCCGAGACACCAGGTACCGCCCGATCTCAGCACCGAAGTAGCCGGTCCCGACGATGCCATAACGAACAGGTTTCACTTGATTCCTTTCAGATGAGGCGACAATGCTTCATTTCACCGATCCTTCCGCCAGACCGCCGGCAATATGCTTCTGTATCGCCATGAAGAACAGCACCGATGGGACGACCACAGTGACAGCCGCGGCCATCATCGCTCCCCAATCAAGGACCTCAGAACCGGTCAGCGAATACAATGCGACTGCGACGGGCATTTTGCCTGTTTCATTGATGAACAACAGCGGATAGAGAAATTCGTTGAACGTATTGATGAAGGTGTACACGGCCGTAGCCACGATCCCGGGCATAACAATCGGCGTCGCGATCTGCCAGAACACACGAAACTTGCCGGCCCCGTCCATCTGCGCACCCTCCTCGACCTCAAGGGGAACCCTGCCGTAGAAACCGACCAGCATCCAAATGGCATAGGGCAAGGAGAACGACAGGTAGGCGAGGACGAGTCCGGTGTAGGTGTTGATCAGATTCAGTTGCACCATGATGAACAGGTACGGCACCGCGAGCAGGATCGGCGGAAACATGTATGTCGCGATCAGTAACCGCGTGAGTCTTTTGCCGACCTTCGGGAAGAAGCGAACCACACCATAGGCGGCCATCGTGCTTCCGATGACGGTCAGGGCCGTAGTAATCAGAGAGATATAGAGGCTGTTACCGAGGTTTCGCAGAAATCCGAGCCCAATGAGCACATTGACGTAGTTGTCGAGCGTGAACGTCTCCGGGACGAAGGAGACCGGGTTGGATGCCAGGTCCGGTCCGGTCTTGAACGACGAGACGATGATCCATACCAGTGGGAACACGAAGATGATGGATACGAGAAGAAGGAAGCCATGCAGCAACAACTGGTTTCGACGGCGCGCAATCATCCAGCGTCCTGCCTTTCCCATCGATTCAAGACACTGAAGGCAATTCGCGCGAGAACGAGTAGGAACAGCAGCAGAAGAATGGTGACGGCTGCTGCCATCCCGAGTTGATGCAGGCCCCACCCGGTTCGATACGCGAAGATCGGCAGTGTCGTCGTCATGCTTCCGGGCCCACCGCCGGTGATCAGGAACAGCAGTTCAAAGTTGTTGAAGACCCAGATGAACCGCAGTATGACGAGTAGTCCGATCACGTTCCTGATATGGCGCATCGTGATGAAACTGAACTTCTGCCGCTCGGTGGCTCCGTCCATCGTCGCTGCCTCGTATTGCTCCCGCGGAATCGTCTTGAGTGCCGAAAGGATGTTGACCATGAAGAGCGGGGTGCCGAACCAGATATTGATGCCGATCACGGTCCAGGCAACCGTGCTCGGATTGGATAACAGGCTCACATTCCCGTCGGTCACGCCCATGCGGGTGAGGAGGTTCGGGAGGAAGCCGTACACATCATTGAGGATCCAGGTCCATCCGAACCCGATGATGATCGCCGGAAACGCCCAAGGGATGATCAGGAGTGTTCGATAGAGTCCGGTGCACCGACGGACCCTGTCCAACGCGAGCGCAAGCAGCAGCCCGAGCAACAACTGTCCGCTGACCGATCCGACGGTCCACCAGGCTGACGTCGAGAATGCCCTCCAGAACGCCTCGGACGTCAGCAGGTTGACGAAGTTGTCCAGCCACACGATGTCGTAGCTCTGCCGAAGCAGGTGCCGGTTGGTTGATGAGTAGAAGAAGCTGGACAGCAGCGGGTATATCAGCAGCCCGAGGACGGCGATGACGCTGGGGAGGATGAAGGCCAGGCCGACCTTGTCGATTCGCTTCACGCGGGACCAGCGGGAGGGCGCTGGTGCGCCGCTCCCGCCGATCCCGCTGTTCGCCGGCGCTTCTGCCGTTCCGATCATGGATTAGCCGATTTCGGCGCCGGCGGCTTCGAACAGTTCGTTGAGTTCGCGCTCCGCAGCCTCAGCGGCTTCCCGCGTGTCGGTGCCATCGAGGATGACCGAATGGAACATCCGCTCGACGACCCCTTGGCTCGTGAGGATTCCAGCCTGGAGAGCCGGCCCCTGCTCCATCCCGATCGCGGTGCCGAGGGGCACTGCCTCTTCGATGACCGCGACCGATTCTGAGAACTCCTCGATCACGTCGTTGTCCTGGTACTCCGGGCTATCACTGATGTCGGACATAGCCGGGAGCATCCCGCCCGGCACCGAGTGCAGGAACTCGATGTAGTCCTCGTCGTTGTAGAGGAACCTCAGGAACGCCTTCGCCTCTTCCTGGACGTCGCTGGCCTCCCACACAACCATCGGAATGTTCGAGGTCTCGCCCCCGTAGTGGGGCTCGCCGGCGGCCATCCGAGGCAGCGGAGCGGCAGCGATGTCGCCGAGGAGGTCGGGACTTGCACCCTCCACTCCGCTGATGTGGAAGCCGGAGTTGAAGTCGAAGGCGGTGCGACCCTGGTAGAACAGCGTCGCCTGGTCAAGCACGTCATAGTTCAGGCTGCCCTCGGGCGATGTCGATCGATAAGCCTCAACCCAATAATCAATGCCCTCGAGCGCGGCCTCGGATGTCAGGTTGGCGCGCCCGTCGTCGGCGAGGAGGCGCTCACCCGCGGACTGGACGTAGAAGTTGAGGAACCGACTGCCCATCATGTCGTTCGCGCCCAAGGGGACGGAGAGTCCGTAGGTGCCATCCTCCGTCAGAGCGGCAGCCGCATGCGCCAGTTCTTCCCACGTTTCGGGAACGGCGATTCCGGCGTCTTCGAGCAGGTCCGTTCGGTACCACATGACCTGAGCATGCGAATAGATCGGGATGGCATAGGCGTGCCCGTCTTTCGAACCCTCGGTCAGCGCAGCCTCGGAGAAGCGCTCGTGGCCGATCTCCTCGATGACATCATCCAGCGGCACGAGTGCCTCGGCGCCGATCATCTCGACGACGTGATTGGGTAGCGCGGTACTGAGGTCCGGCACCTGACCGGTCGCCAGTCCCGTGGTCCACATCGTGTAGAACTCCGGCCAGGCGAACGTCTCGATCGTGATGTCCACATCCGGGTGGGCATCTTCGAACTCGGCGGCCATTCGTTCCATGTAGTCCGCTCTCGGACCTTGCGTGAAACTGTGCCAGAACACCACCTCCCCCGAGAGCGACCCGTCGTCGCTCCCACCTCCCCCGCCACCCCCACCGCAGGCGGACAGGACGAGCGCCGTGGCGAGAGCGGACGCCCCGAGGGCGACCCCCCTCCGAGGACGGCTGACGGTTGATCGATGCATGGGCTCTCCCGTGAGATGAATGACGTCGGAGGTCTGATGTCGGATGTACTATGGTGACTATAAACGCATCGAGAGCGAAGGGTCAACCAATGGCGCTAACAGCACAGCAGAGATCGTCGGTACCCGACGCCGGGCGCGCGAGCCAGCGGCCGACGACCGCGGACAAGATCAAGGACTACGTCCTCACCCATGGGCTACGGCCCGGTGATGCGCTGCCCACCGAGTCCGAACTGTGCGAACTGCTCGGAGTCTCCCGCTCCAACGTACGCGAAGCCATCCGAACCCTCTCCACGCTGAACATCGTCTCGGTGCGTCACGGGTACGGCACATTCGTCGGGGAATTGAGCCTGGATGCTTTGGTGGAGTCCCTGGTCTTTCGCGGGGTGCTGACCCCTGGCGATGACTTGCAGGCGCTGCGCGACATCATTGAGGTCCGCCAAGCGCTCGATACTGCGATGGCGCACAAGGTTGCGGACAGTATGCGAGGAACACACAATGCCGACTTGCATGACCTGGTGGCGCAGATGGTCGACCTGGCTTCCAGCGGGCAGCCCTTCCCCCACCAGGACCGGGCCTTTCACACGTCGATGCTGGAGCGTCTGGACAACGTTCTCGTCGGTCAACTGGTCGGGGCCTTCTGGGACGTCCACACCGCCGTGATGCCCCGGCTCGGCGTCAGTCCTTCCGCTGATCTCGTCCAGACTGCCAAGGCCCACGGTGACATGCTCCGTGCCGCCGAGAAGGGCGACGCGGAGGCGCTCATCGCTTCAGTTGACGACCATTACGAGCCCATCATGCGCGCTCTGGATGGAGTCCGTCCTCGCCCCTCGGCCCAGAATCCCCGATAGACCGGCGCTTCGCCGTCACCGGACTGGCAGGTACTTGTCCCACCAGGTGAGGATGTGCTCGAACCGGGCCAGGCGGTGCTGTGGCCGCCCGGACCTGCTCAACTCGTGGCCCTCGCCCGGGAAGAGCAGGAACTCGGTCTCCACGCCGCGGCGCTTGAGCCCCACGAACCAGCGCTGGCCCTGCTCCACCGGGCAGCGCCAGTCCTGCTCGGAGTGGATCACCATGGTGGGCGTGGCGACCTTGTCGATGTGGGCCATCGGGCTCTGTGCGGCCACCTGGTCCGGATCCTCACCCAGGTACTTGATCCCGAAGAACCAGCCGATGTCGCTCGACCCCTCGAAACTGACCGGGTCCAGGAAGCCGCGCTCCACGATCGCGGCGACGAACCGGTCGGTGCGGGTGGTGAGCCACGCCGTCATGTACCCGCCGTAGGAACCACCGAGCACGCCGACGCGCTGGGCTTCGAGGCTGGGGTGGGCGGCCAGGGCGCCGTCGAGGAAGGCCAGCACATCGGCGGCGTCACGGTCCCCGAAGCCGTTGATGATCGCCCGGCCGTGGTCCTGCCCGTAACCGGCCGAGCCCCGGGGGTTGCAGAAGACGACGGCGTAACCGGCCCTGGTGTAGACCTGCACCTCGTCGAAGAGCACCGACTCGTACTGTGCGTGCGGGCCCCCGTGGATGAGCAGCAGCACCGGGTGCGGGCCCTCCCCCTCGGGCACCGTGACCCAGCCGTGCACCGGGTAACCGTCCTCGCCGTCGACCTGCAGTTCCTGCGGGACGAACACCCCTGCCTGCTCGCGCAGCCGCGCGGACAGGTCGGTCAGCCGGCGCGCGGTGACGTCGTCGTCGTCGTTGTGGTTGTCGTTGTGGTTGTCGGAATGCCCGACGACGAAGAGGTCGCCGGCACTGTCCGGCGTCGAGGCACTCACGAGCACCCCGCCACCGGGGAGCGGGTCGGCCCCGGCCACGCTCACCTGACCGCTGAAGACCGGCCATAGTTCGCCACCGGTGTAGCGCACCAGTTCGGTGCTACCCCGGTTCAGGCGGGTGAGCAGGACGTCCTCGTCGACGGCCAGGAACACGGCGTTGGTCAACGACCCGGTGCGCGGGTCGGTCACCTGTTCCAGGTCGGCGAGTCCGTCCCGGGTGAGCCGGGCGCGGTGCAGCGCGGGGGTCTTACCGATGAAGTCCATCGAGTCCGGGCCCAGGTCGGAGATCAGCAGCCAGAGGGTGTCGCCCGGGCCGGTCCGCACGCCGACAGGACCGTGCTCGAGGCCCTGCAGCAACTCCGGTTCGGGTACCGGCACCTCGCGCTCGCCCTCCGTCCGGGTGTCCCCGCCATCCGATTCGGACGTGGCGCTCTCACCGGCGCCGTCGGCGGAGGCGCCGGGGCCGGGGCCGGGGCCGGGAGCAGGAACGCGGATCAACTCGCTCCGCAGTTCATCGACCACGCCACGGGTAATGAGCAGGTGGGTGCCGTCGTGGGTCCACACCGGTTCGCGGTTCCCGTCCCGTTCGCCCGCTGTGACCGCCGCCGGTTGCACCGGCACGCCCGTGCGAGCGCCGGGCGTGCTGGCGTTGTGCCCGGTGGTGCTGTGCCCGGTGGTGCTGCCCTTGTCCTCGTTCGACCCAGCCGGGCTCGACCCAGCCGGGCTCGACCCAGCCGGGCTCGACGCCGTCGGGTCGTTCTCCTCGCGCACATCGATGACGTAGACATGCTGGGGCCGGTCGGCATGGAAGCCGGCACCGTCGAGACGGTAGGTGAAGCGGGTGATATGCCGCGGGGGCTCGGCGTCGGGACCCACGCCCTCGGTGGTGCCGTAGCGCCCCTCTTCCGGCACCCGGGCGGTGTAGGCGATTCGGGTGGAGTCCGGGGAGAACTCCGGCCGGCCCGATACCCCCAGCGGGTGGTCGGTGAGCAATTGCGGCTCCCCGCCGTCAGCGCGCATCAGGGCGAGTTGGGGCTTGTCCCCCTTGGCGGCGCGCAGGAAGGCCACGTACTGCCCATCAGGTGAGATGACCGGTTCGGCATCTCGGAAACCGTGCGTCAGCGGGCGCAATGCTCCGTCGCCCAGGTCCAGGCGCCAGAGCCGGGAAGGGTAGGTGTCCTCCTCCAGGTCCGGGCGGGAGACCGCGATCACCGCCCAGGTGCCGTCGGGGTGCACGGCCGGGCGGGTGGTGCTGTGCAGAAGGTTGAGGTGTTCGGGACGCATGGTCGACGAGCCTACCGAGGCCTCGCCACGGCCTGTGCACCAGGCGCTCCACGGGCACGGGCGTGAACCATCCCCGGCGGCCTCCACCTACTGGCCTCCGCCCCGAGGCGGAGGAATCCCCGCGTACCCGCCGCTACCGTTGGGCTCATGAGTGCACCGGCCCCCACCAGCCAGCCGGGCGCTGCCGCTGCGGCAGTCCCGGCGCCCGCAGGACCAGCCGGCGGCGGGGAACTCGGCACTCGGACCACCCCCCGCCCGTGGCAGCGTCCCGCCCCCCCCAGGCGCAGTTGTTGCGCATGGACGCCGCCGCAGCCCTCGCACTGTTCGCCGGTGCACTGCTGGCCATGGCGCTGCAGCGCGCGGCGATGCTCTTCACCGACCCGGCCCACCCGGTGCTGTCGGTGGTGGCGCTGGCCGGGATCACCCTGCCGCTGGCCCTGCGGCGGCGGTATCCGGCCACGGTGCTGGTGGTGGTGTCGGCAGTGTTCATCGTGGCCGGGGAGACCCTGGTCCCCGAGACGCTGATCACCAACATCGCGTTGTTCATGGCGCTGTACACCTCCGGCGCCTGGATCTCCGACCGGCGCCGCGCACTCGTCCTGCGCCTGGTGGTCGTGGACGTGATGGCCATCTGGCTGCTGGTCTCCTTCTTCCGCATCGCCACCGATCCCCCCGACGGGGAGCAGGTGGACATCGGGCCCGGCACGCTGAGCCCGCTGGCCGCGTTCATGTTGGTGCAGGTGCTGATCAACGCCCTCTACTTCGCCGGGGCGATCTGGTTCGGCAACCACGCGTGGAAAGCGGCCCGGGACCGCCACCTCCTCATCGAACGTGCCCACGACCTCCAGGCCGAGCGCGCCCTGGTCGAGGCCCAGGCGGTGACCATCGAGCGGATGCGCCTGGCCCGCGAACTCCACGATGCGGTAGCCCACCACGTGTCGCTGATGGGGGTGCAGGCCGCGGCCGCGCGCACCCTGCTGGACCGGGATCCCGGCCGGGCCGGCGGTGCACTGGAGCGGGTGGAGGACGCCGCCCGCGATGCCATCAGCGAGTTGCACACCCTGCTCGGCACCCTTCGGGCCGAACCCGACGGCGGCGTCGATCCGGGCAGCACAGATCCCGTGGGCTCCCTGGGCGTGGAACGCATTCCCGACCTGATCGAGGACGCCCGGCACGGCGGCCTGCAGGTGCAGTACCAGGTGATCGGCGAGCCGGTGCCGATGCGCCCACTGGCCTCCCTGAACCTGTACCGAATCGCCCAGGAGGCCTTGACGAACGCCCGCAAACACGCCGGCAATGGCGCCCAGGTCGACGTGCGGTTGCGCTACCTGCCCGAGGCGGTGGAGCTGGAGGTGGCCGATGACGGTGCGGGCCGGCGGCGACGCCCGGTCCGCACCGGCAGCGGCGGTCTGGGCCTGGTCGGGATGCGCGAACGGGTCGGCACCGACGGCGGCACCCTGCACGTGGGCCCGCGCCGTGAGGGCGGGTTCCTGGTGCGTGCCCAGGTGCCGCTGACCCCCACCGCGCTGGCCGCCGACGAACACAGATCCCCCGACGAGGAACAGGAAGCTCCCGCATGAGCAGTCCGGCCGAGCACGAGACACCGGCAGGCGACGCGGGGGTGCGGGTGGTGCTCGTGGATGACCAGCCCCTGCTGCGCGAGGGCATCGCCACCATCCTGGACGCCCAGCCCGGCATCACCGTGGTGGGGCAGGCCTCCACCGGGGCCGAGGCGCTGGAGGTGGTGGCCGACACCGGCCCGGACGTGGTGTGCATGGACGTGGAGATGCCCGGGATGAACGGCCTGGAGGCCACCCGGGCGATCATCGCCGCAGACCCCGGCGGGCCCAAGGTGCTGGTGCTGACCACGTTCAGCCGGGAGGACTACCTGCTCGAGGCGCTGCGCGCCGGCGCCAGCGCGTTCCTGCTCAAGACCGCCCGGCCCGAACAACTCGCCGACGCGATCCGCTCGGTGGCCGACGGCGACGCCCTGCTCTCCCCCGAGGTCACCCGGGCGATCATCGAGCGGGCGGTCTCCGGCGCGGACCTGGACGGGGCCAGTCCTGGCCAGGCGGGCCCGGCTGCCCAGGAGAGTTCCGCCGTCGGCCATCCCGCCACCGGCCGGGCCGACGCCGGCGCCGACCCGCTGGCCCCGGCCCGCGGCGCCGGTGGCAACGCGGCCCGGCCCGCGGCCGCGGCTGACCTGACCGAACGCGAACGGGAGGTGCTGGCGCTGGTGGCCCGCGGCATGTCCAACGACGAGATCGCCGCCCACCTGGTGATCGGGCGCGCCACGTCAAGACCCACGTCTCCAACCTGCTGATGAAACTGCACCTGCGCGACCGGGTCCAGGCCGTGGCCTTCGCCTACCGCCACGGCCTGGCCGGGCAGGACTGACGGTGCCCTCCCTCCCCCGCAGGGTGGAGACCGGAAAGATCCCCCTGACGGCCGAAGCGGCACCGGCCGGTGGCCTCATAGCCTCGATGTCATCGACGGGCGCACACGGTGCCCGCATCAGCAGGGACGGGGTGAGGCATGCTTCAGGTAGAGGGCATCGACCGCTTCTTCGGCGACCACAAGGTGCTGGACAACGTGTCCTTCGGCGTCGAACGAGGCAAACTGACCGGATTCGTCGGGGGGAACGGCGCCGGTAAGACCACCACGATGCGCATCATCCTGGGGGTGCTCAGCGCCCACGCCGGAACGGTGACGATGGACGGTCAACCCCTCGACGGCGGTGGACGGCGGTCGTTCGGGTACATGCCCGAGGAGCGCGGCCTGTACCCGAAGATGATGAGATCGCCGAGCAGATCGGCTACCTGGCGCGGTTGCACGGCTACGACCGGGACGGCGCCAACACCCGGGCCCGGGATCTCTTGGAGCGCCTGGGGCTGGGTGAGCGGGCCGATGACCCGCTGGAGGCACTGTCGCTGGGTAACCAGCAGCGGGTGCAGATCGCCGCCGCGCTGGTGCACAACCCGGATGTACTCATCCTCGATGAGCCGTTCTCCGGACTGGACCCGATGGCCGTGGAGGTGGTGCTGGGCGTGCTGACCGAGTACGCCGAACGCGGGGTGCCGGTGCTGTTCTCCTCCCACCAGTTGGACGTGGTGGAACGGCTCAGCGACAGGCTGGTGATCATCGCCGGCGGCAAGATCCGCGCCGACGGCACCGCCGAGGACCTGCGGGAGGCCTTCGGGGTGCGCCGCCACCGGATCGTCACCGCCCGCGACGCCGGCTGGGTCCGGGATGTCCCGGGCGCCCGAGTGCTGGAGCTGGACGGCGCCACGGCCTTGTTCGAGGGCGGGGACCAGGTGGCCCAGCAGGTGCTCACCCGAGCGATCGCCACCGACACCGTTCTCAGCTTCGGGCCGGTGCACCCCTCACTGAGCGAGATCTTCAAGGACGTCGTCACCGACGAGGAGAGCAAGGAGCAGGCAGCATGACCACGCTGACCACCACCCCGACCCGAGGCACCCGGCACGAGCCCACCGAGACCGAGCGTGCCGAGAAACTGTCCACCACCGCGGCCTCGCTGCTGGTGGCCGAGCGGGAGATCACCACCCAGGTCCGCACCAAGTCGTTCATCATCTCCCTGGCCGTCACACTCGGTCTGGTGCTGGCCGGAATTCTGGCGTCCGGCTTCTTCGCCGACCGCATCGGCTCGGACACCCCGGTGGCCGTGGTCGACGGGGCCGGCGCGGAGTTGGAGAACGTGGACGGCTTCGAGGTGACCGCCGCGGCGGACGTGACCCAGGCGCAGGACCTCGTCCGCGACGAGGAGGTGGACGCCGCCATCGTGCCCGATGAGACCTCCCCGGTGGGCGTGCGCGTGATCGCCCTGACCGACCCGCCCACCGAGGTGCTGGGGGCGCTGTCGGTGCAACCGGAGGTGGAACTGCTCGACACCACCACCTCCCGCGGGCTGCAGGTGCTGGTCTCGGTGATCTTCGGGTTCCTGTTCATGCTGTTCGCCATGGGGTCAGGGGCGATGATCGTGCAGAACACCGTGCAGGAGAAGCAGTCCAGGATCGTGGAGATCCTGCTCTCGGCCGTTCCCGCGCGGGCACTTCTGGCCGGGAAGGTGATCGGCAACAGCGTGCTCGCGGTGGGACAGACCGCAGCCATCGGAGCGGTTGCGGTGCTCGGGCTGATGCTCACCGGTCAGAGTGAACTGCTGGACCTGCTCACCGGGCCGATCGCGTGGTTCGTGATCTTCTTCCTGTTCGGGTTCGTGCTGGTGGCGGCGATGTTCGCCGCCGGGGCCTCCCTGGTCTCCCGCCAGGAGGACACCGGCGCGGTGATGATGCCCACGATGATGCTGATCATGGCCCCGTACTTCGTGGTGATCATCCTCGGCGAGAACAGTCTGGCGATGGCGATCGCCTCCTACATCCCGTTCAGCGCCCCGGTGGCGATGCCGGTCCGGCTGTTCATGGGCGATGCCCTGTGGTGGGAGCCGCTGCTGTCACTGGGCGTGCTGGCCCTGGCCGCCGGGATCGTGATCGCCCTGGCCGCCCGGATCTACTCCGGCTCGTTGCTGCGCACCGGGGCGCGGGTATCGCTGCGATCGGCCCTGAAAGGAGACTGATCGCCTAGTCTGTGAAGACGGTCCGGGGTACAGACCGTATGGAGCCGGTGGTGCGGGGTTTCCCCCACCACCGGCTCTGCTGTTCCGGCCCGCCCGAGGTCGCGGCGCCGGCAGTTCGCAGTCTCTGGTTGGCATCGGGCCGGACAGGGGCGCCTGGGGGCGTTCATCCTGGGCGCCAACTCCGTCCTGGACGGGGCGGTCACCGTCACCGTATTGACGTCCTGGCGGCCGAGCGCCTCAGAGCAGTTCGGCGCGCAACTGCTCCACCGGGGTTGGCGAGAGCAGCGCCGGCGGCACCTCCAACACGGTCTGCGCCCCGATCACGCCCTGAGTGTTCAGCCGGGCCGCAGCGCGGGCGTAGGCCACCAGCACGCTGGCGGTGAACTCGGGGTTGCTGCCCAGTTCCAGCCGGTACTCGATCACCTGGTCGTAGCCGCCACCGGTGGTGCCGCTGCGGATCACGAAGCCTCCGTGCGGCATCGCGCCGTGCTCCCGGCGCAACGTCTCCTCACTGACGAAGTGCACGGTGGTGTCGTACTCGGCGAAGTAGTGCGGCATCGTCACGATCGCCTGCTCCACCTCGGTCTCGTCGGCGCCCTCGGCCAGCACCACGTAACACTCCCGGCGGTGCTTGTCCCGGGTACTCAGTTCGGGCCGGGCACCGGAGCGGACCGCCTCGATCGCGTCGGTGGCCGGGATCGTGTACTGCACACCGGCCGCCACCCCGGGAACCCGGCGGACGGCGTCGGAGTGTCCCTGGCTCAGGCCCTTGCCCCAGAAGGAGTAGGTCTCACCCTGAGGCAGCAGCGCCTCCCCGAGCAGGCGGTTCAGGGAGAACATTCCCGGGTCCCAGCCCACCGCGATGATCGACGTGGTCCCGGCCGCGCGCGCGGGCCGGTCGACGGCGGCGAAGTAGTCCGGGATGCGCGCGTGGGTGTCGAAGGAGTCGACCGTGCTGAAGTGTGCAGCGAGTTCGGGACCCTGCTTGGGAAGGTCCTCCTTGGACCCACCGCACAGGATCAGCACGTCGATGTCGTCCTTGTGCTCCAGCAACTCCGACCAGGTGAAGACCGGGGCGACGTCCTGGGCAACCTGCAATGAGGCCGGGTCCCGGCGGGTGAAGATGCCGTGCAACTCCATGTCCGGGTTCTGCCCCACGGCGGCAGCCACCCCCTTGCCGAGGTTGCCGTAACCAGCGATTCCGATCCGCAGCGGTTGCCTCATCGGCCATCCTTCCCCAGTTGATCCGACGGCCAGGTTACCGCCGCATCGGTTACTACCGGGCTCTCGGACACCGGTCGGAGAGTGAGTACCCCGACCTGGGGCGGGGCTACCTGAACCGCCGGCGGGACGTGGTGGACCGGCGAACACCTCCGGCGGTAGACGCCCGACACGTTGCGCGCGCGACTACGCCTGGGCGATGCTGTTCAGGACGTCGATAACTTCGGGCGTCGAGCGAGTGTCGCAGGTACGCACGTGCCGTGCTGAGTTGGCAGCGATTTCGGGACCCCCGGCCGGGATATGACGGCGGGGTAGTCGGCCCGGCCAGAGCAACATGCTCGTGCGGATCATCCTCCGACCGATCGACCTTGGGGGTTCTCCTACGACCGGGCCCAGACACGCTGCCGGCGGCTGACTGCTCTGAGCGGATCCGCTCCGGGCAGCATCGGCAGCGGCGGGTGACCGCCGGCAGGCACAGTGCTGGCATGAGCGAACATCCCCCGCCCCCGTTATTCGACCACCGCGCCAGGCGCCGTCTGTACGAGCAGCGGGTGCTGGTCCTGGACGGCCCGCTGGACGATGACAACGGCACCGTCCTGACCACCCAGCTCATCGCACTGGCCGCCGAGGACGCCTCCACCGACATAGCCCTCTGGATCCACTCCCCCGGCGGTTCGGTGCCCGCGATGCTCGCGATCCGCGACATCATCCGACTGACCCCGTGCGACGTGTCCACCCTGGCCCTCGGCGTCGCCTACAGCGCCGGGCAGTTCCTGCTCTCGGCGGGCACTCCGGGCAAGCGACGCGCACTGCCGCACGCCCGGATCCTGATGCACCAGGGCTCGGCCGGCATCGGGGGTTCGGCGATGGATATCGAGCTGCAGGCCGGCGACCTGCGCCACACCCGGGACACCGTACTCAGCCTTATCGCCCAGGACACCGGCCGTCCGCTGGAGGAGGTGTTCGCCGATTCCCTGCACGACCGCTGGTTCACCGCGGCAGAGGCACTGGAGTACGGCTTCATCGACGAGGTGGTCCAGGCCTTCGACGACGTTGCCCCACCCGGGCGTGCGCGCGCCGGGTTCATCGGGGGCGGTCCCGATGAGTAGTTACACCATCCCGAACATCATCGTCCGCCACCCGCGTGGGGAGCGGGTCATGGACGTCTACTCCCACCTGCTCACCGAACGGATCATCTACCTGGGCACTGCCCTCGATGCCGGCGTGGCCAACGCCATGATCGCCCAGTTGCTGCACCTGGAGGCGGATAACCCGGAGGCAGACATCCAGATGTACATCAATTGTGACGGCGGTGACCCCAGCGCGATGCTGGGCATCTACGACACCATCCGCTTCATCCGCCCCGACGTCGCCACCAGTTGCGTGGGGCAGGCGGTGGGTGCCGGCGCGGTGCTACTCGCGGCCGGTGCGGCCGGGAAGAGGATCGCTCTGCCGCACACCCGCGTCATCCTCCATCAACCGGCCGCTCAGGGGAGAGGCTCGATCCCGGACCTGATCCTGCAGGCTGATGAGGTGGTGCGCATCCGTACCCAGATGGAGTCGATCCTGTCCCGTCACAGTGGTCAGGATGTCGACACCCTGCGGGCCGACACCGCCCATCACCGGGTGTTCGACGCCGCCGGTGCACGCGACTACGGACTGGTCGATGAGGTCGTCGAGGGACGATAGGCCCCGGCGTGCGTGGACCGACGGCGTGTGGCCCGGGGTCCTCAAGCGGCCAGCATCAGCCGCACCTGTGCCGGCGAAGTCCCCGGGGCCTGCGATCGGGCGGCGCGGGCAGCGCCCAGCCCCTCCGCCACGCCCAGGGTCAGGTCCAGCAGCGTCATCCCCAGCGCCGCGGCAACGGCAGCGAGCATCTCACTGGAGGGCTCTTTGAGGCCGCGCTCCATCTCCGACAGGTACTGCGGTGAGACCCCCGCTCGTTCTGCCGTCTCACCCAGCGTCTGGCCGCGGGCGTGACGGGCGCGGCGCAACTGCTCGCCCGCCATGTGCCGCCACAACGGCTCGGGGCGTCGTAGTGGTCTGCGGGACTCGGGCCGTGGTGATGGTCCGCGGGACGAGGGGCCCTGGCGGTGCGGGCGAAGCGGGTTCGTGATCTCGGCCATGGTCCAACGTAGAACGCCCGCACCCGGCCGTGGCGGTTCTTCTGCCCAGAGCAGAACACCGAATCCGGGGCGTCACGGACCACCATGGCCCGTCCCCTCCTGCGCCAGCCTCTCGAGCCCTTCGAGCATGTGCCGCAGCACGCGCAGCGTGGCCTCGAGATCGGCATCGGTCAGGTCGCCTCCGACGTGACTCATGAGGTGGTGCTCGCGCTCGTGCACTGCGCGGATAGACGCTCGTCCCACCGGTGTCAGCCGGACGAGGCTCGAGCGGCGGTGCGCGGGGTTGTCGACCAACTCCACATAGCCGGCCGCAACGGCATCGTTGACCATGCGCTGCACGAACTGCCTGCTCAGCACCTGCTCGCTCGCAAGCTGGGGCACGGTTCGCTCGCCGTCGCGCCTGAGGTGGTCGAGCACCGCACGGATACCGACGGACACTCCGCTCGATTGCCCGTCCCGCTCGACGAGGCGGGAGGCCCTGCGGTAGAGCGGCCCGATGGTGTCGTACACCTCGGCAAGACGCTCGGCCAGGGCGGAGGGGTCAAGGACGGTTCCCATCAACGCATTATGGCAACTTGGTTGTCAGATCTCGCACATTACGGCACCTTGGTTGTCATATCTGCTCGATCACGACTGTCACTGGTCCGAGGACGCCGGCCACGATCTCCGCGCGCAGGCCACCGCGCCCACCGACCACACACAAACCAGGAGAACCCATGGACCCCGCTGCGCAGATGCACGCGCGCACCACGCGCAACCGGTTGGATATCGCGGATCTGCTGCAGTCCCTCGAACCCGAAGACTGGGACGCGCTCACGTTGTGCGAGGGCTGGACCGTCCGGCACATGGCAGCGCACCTCATCCAGTCGATGCTCGTCGGCTTCGCCCGGTTCTGCCTGGTAGCGCTCCGGTATCGCGGAAGCACTCCGGCCACCGTCGACCACCTCACGCGGGACATCGCCCGTCGGCAGCCCTCCGAACTCGTCACACTCCTCCGACGTCACGCGGGCGACCGGGTGGACCCGCCTCGGGTAGGACCCATGGGCCCGTTCGCGGAGACGTGCATTCATCTGCGCGACATCGCCCGACCTTTGAAGCTGACAGCAAATGCGCGCCAGGAGGACTGGGGCGACTTGCTGACGTATCTCACCTCTCCGGGCGCAGCCCCCAGTCTCACCACCCCCGAACGGCTGAGTCCACTGCCAGGTTCGACACCCCTCCGCGTTCGGCTACCTGGGACCGGTGGACGCAGGACGTCGGGTCGGTCCGACACCGACCGCGAACCGCCGAATACGCCCGGAGTGCGCTGTCCGACCGAACAGGGACATCCCAAGCAGGACCAATCCGATGCCAAGCACCAGTCCGTGGCCAATCCGCCCCGCAGCGGGGACGAAGAACTGCGGGAGGTAGGTTGCCAGGCCGAGTCCGGCCAGCAGGCCACCCCATCGCGCCAGTCCAGCACCGGGCCGGGTGGACACGATCAGCGCAATCCCTGCCCCGGCCAGTGCGAGCAGGCCCACCCCGAACATCGTCATCGGCACCGGCGCCAGCCGGAAGGACTCGACCGCGGCGAGCACCTCCACATCACCGACAGTCAGGGCGTGCTCACCGGCGGCGCCCAGGGCGAAGGTCTCCGCGCCGTAGTAGGGCAGCACCAGCACCGACCCGAGCCAGGCGAGCGCCACCGTCGCGCGGGCCGCACCACCGACCCGACCGGCTTGTCCGGCATCGGATCGCCCAGCACCGTCGGAGAACCCCGGAACGGCCTGGCGCTGCCACACCAGGAGCCCCGGCGCGAGCAGGATGAAGGCGACGATGCCGAACATGTGGGAGATCAGCCACGCCGGGGAGGCCCAGGCGCCGCCCCCCCGGCCATGGTGATCTCGTCCTCAGCGTATGGCCGCAGGATCGGGTACATCGCGAAGAGGGCCCCGGCGGCGCCGAGCGCTGCGACTCCCCATCGGCTACTGATCATCGGTCGTCCTTCCATCAACTTCCACAAACTGTGAGCAGTGCTCTCTGACTGTCGTCAGCGTAGAGGCTCCGGCGCGGATCTGGAAGAGCATTGATCACATTCGTGACAACCGATCACACCTTTGTGAGAATCAGACCATGACCACACCCGGCACCGAGGCTTCGACGACGCGCCCTCCGACACCGCGGGCGCGCGCACGAGCGGACGCGATCTCGCGGATCAAGGAACTGGCATCGGCACAACTGGCCGACTCCGGTCCGGCCTCACTCTCGCTGCGCGCGATCGCGCGTGAACTGGGCATCGTCTCCTCAGCGCTGTACCGGTACTTCCCCAGCCGCGAGGCACTCCTGACCGCGCTGATCGTGGACGCCTACCAGGATCTGGCCACCAACCTTCGCCATGCCGCCAGGGACTACCGGCCGGCCCAACGCTGGATGCAGATCTGCATGGCCCTGCGTCGGTGGGCGCACGACGAGCCCCACCGGTTCGCGCTGATCTACGGCACCCCGGTGCCGGGATACACCGCACCGGCCGAGACCATCGAGCCGGCGACACAGGTCATGGCTCAGTTCCTGCAGGTGGCAGGCACCGCCACCGGCCCGGTGCGCGACGATGAGCCGCCGTCGGCTGCCCTGACCGTGCAACTCCACCGGCTCACCGAGGCATTGCAGAGCGACATCTCACCGCAGCGCGCCCTTGCCGCGGTCGGCGTGATCGGTCAGCTGTTCGGGCTGTTGACGCTGGAACTGGGTGGGCATCTGGTGGGTACGTTCGAACCAGCTGAGGAACTGTACGTGCACAGCGTGACCACGGGCGCGCAGCGGATCGGCTTGTGACCACGGCGGTGATAGCGCTCCCGGCTATGTGAGAGCAGCGAGCAAGTCCCTCAGCCCGGTGGCCATCGTCTCCGTGGGCCGTCCCTGAGCGCGGTGCCGGGGCACGTGGGTGCGCACGAGCGCGTGCAGGTCGCGCTCGCGGCCCGGCAGCGGGCGGTAGCTCGCGATGACGACACGGCCGGTGCTGGCGGTCACGGGATGAACTTCCTCGCCCGAGGACGCCGGTGTGCGCTATCTGCTCTACCGGTGACGGCTCAGACCAGCCCGTGGGTGAAGGCGAACGCCGTGGCGGCGGTGCGGGAGCCGACGTCGAGCTTGGTGAAGATGTTGGATAAGTGCCGGGCGACGGTCTTCTCGCTGAGCACGAGGTCGGTGGCGATCTGGGCGTTGCCGCGTCCGGCGGCGACGAGCCGGAGTACCTCGACCTCACGAGCGGTGAGGCCGGCGGGCAGGCTCGGCGGTGCCAGCAGGTCAGTGACGTCGTCGGCCGCGGGCCGGGCCCCGAGCCGGCGGAAGGTCGCGCGGGCCGCCTCGAACTCCCGCCGTGCGGACTGCCCGTCCCCGACGGCGGCCAGCGCGCGCCCGGTGAGGACCTGGGTCCGGGCGCCATCGTAGGGCGACTCGGCCCGCGTCCACAGTTGATGGGCCTTGCGCAGGTAGGGGAGGGCGCCCAGCGGATCGCCGGCGGCCAACTCGACGGCGCCGGAGGCCTGGGCTGCCGCCGCCTCCAAGAACAGGCAGCCGGCGGTCACGGCCAGCGCGTCGAGTTCCCCGGCCCCCTCGCGGGCCCGCTCGACCTCCCCGGACGCAATCAGGATGTCGACTGCTGCGGGCAGCAGCCGGCAGCGCTGGACAGGGCCCCCGCCCTCGGCCAGCAGCCGGTCGATCACGCCGCGGGCCGCGTCCAGCCCGCCGCGCGCCGACCACAGCAGCGCCAGGCCGGGCTGCGGATCGTAACCGTGGTCCGCGGCGATCTGGTAGAAGGCGTCGGCCTGCTCCCACTCGCCCCGCAGTCGGTGCACGTCGCCGGCCTCGGCGGCGGCCAGGCCGATCGCGTCGGGCGCGCCCACCTGCCGGTAGCGCGCCGTGGCGAGTTCGTACTCCTCCAGGGCGGCGGACCACTCGCCGCGGATCCGCATGAGCTGGCCCCGGTGCACGGCGCACTGGCCGGTGAAGGCGAGCAGACCCGGCTGCGCTGCGCACCAGCGCTCGAGCGCAGCGGTCCACTCCGCCACCCGGGCGAAGTCGCTGATCTCCTGGCAGCCCTCGATGGCCGTGCAATACACATGGCCGGCGATGATCGGTGACGCCTCACCGGCGATGACGCGCACCATGGCCTCGTCGAGCAGCGCCAGGCCGTCTGTGACCCGGCCGGCGTAGATCGCCATCCGGCCGCGCGCGCAGACGCTCATGGCGATGAGGTCCGCGTCGTGGTGTCGGTGCCCGATCTCGGAGGCCTCGTCGGCGGCCGCTGCAGCCTCGGCGTACTCGCCCGTGCCGAGGGCGCGGAACATCCGCAGGAGCGCCACCCAGCCACCCTCGGGGCCGTCGCCGCCGAGTTCGGTGAGCAGACTCTCCGCGCGGGACGTCCAACCGGCGAACATGGCCGGCTCGCCGTGGGCGGCCGAACTCATCGCGAGCCGGAAGGCACATGCCACCGCGCCTGCCGGGTCCCGTTCCTGCTGCCGGCGCAGGAAGGCGTGCTGCAACGCGCGCACCGTCTCGGTGTGGCGGCCCATCAACTCCGCGGTGGTGGCGAAGTCCTCGAGGTCTGCGGGCGTGAGAGCCGCGGCATCCGCAGCGGACCAGCCCTGGAACGCGACGTCCCAGTCGCCCCGGGCGAAGGCGTCTCGTGCCTGCTCGAACTGGACGACGCCCATGACGGGAACCTCCGACCCGATTTTACGGCGCCTCAGTCCGCCGCCGCAAACCTCTCCGACTCCCGGCGGGCCACGAGATGGTCGACGACGTACTCGGCATCGCGCCCCGCCCCCGCGATGAGCATCGAACTGAACGCGTACTGGAAGCTCAGCCCGGCGAAGTACAGCCCGGGCGCCTCGTCGACGACGCCGCGCAGCTCGCGTGGGTAGCCGTCCTCGCCGAAGACCGGGACATCGATCCAGTCGAAGACCTGCCGGAAGCCGGTGGCCCACACGACGTTCGCGACGTCGCGCGGCGCGCCGTCGACGACGGGTCGTCCATCGCGCACCTCCTCGACCCGCGAGGTGACCCGCTCGACGCCGCGGGCCGTCAGGTCTGCCCGCTTCACCCGGAGCATCGGGCCGCCGTGGAAGCGGATGTGCGGCAGCTGCTTGCGGCCGATCGGAGTGCGCCGGGTGAGGATGTGCTGCCACGCGAAGTGCACCACCGGGAAGAGCAGGTGCATTGCTCGGGAGTCCAGGCGCGGCGGGATCTGCCCGCAGTCACGGCCGGCGAGGATCGTCGGGTGGGTCTGGCCGACCTCGTGGGCGACGTCGGTGCCGGAGTGGCTCGCGCCCACGACCAGCACCGGGCCCTCGCGCAGCTGGCCGGGCCGGCGGTACTCGCTGGAGTGCAGTTGCAGGATGGTGGGGTCGAGCCGGTCCGCGATGGCCGGGACATAGGGGGTGCGACCGAAGGTGCCGGTGGCGACCACGACGTTGTCGCAGCGGTAGATGTCACCGTCGGTGGTGATGGCCCACTGGTCGCCGTGCCGCTCGAGTGACCGGACCCGGGTCCCGAGGACGATGGGAAGATCGAAGTGGTGGGCGTAGGTCTCCAGGTAGTCACCGACCTCGTCCTTGGTCGGGAAGGTCCACTTCGGGGCCGGGAACGGCAGACCGGGCAGGTTGTCGTACTGCGCCGGAGAGTAGAGCTGGAGCGTGTCCCACTGCCGGCGCCAGTTGTCGCCGAGCCGGGAGTTGGCGTCGAGGATGACGAACGGGCGGCCCCGGCGCTGGAGGTAGTAACCGGCTGCCAGCCCCGCCTGGCCGGCGCCGATGATGACGGTCTCGATCTCTTTGGTGTCCATGGCACCCACGCTAGGAGTGGGCAGTGGGGCACCGCGTCGGGCGTCCTGCGCATCGTGGTCCGCAGTGCGAGTGGGTGGAAATACCCATGGTGCGGGCGCGGTCGCGGGTGGAGACTGGGCCCATGGCCGGATGCTGTGACCCGCGGGGCTGCGACCACATGTTCGGGTCTGCCTTCGCCCAGCACGTGGCGAGGCGGTTCCGCCGGCGCGGCCTGGACGCGACCGCGCGCCGGATGGTCGACTTTCTCGCGGCCGACGGCGTCGAGGGCGCCACCGTGCTCGACATCGGCGGTGGCGTGGGGGAGATCGGCATCGAACTGCTGAGACGCGGGGCCGCACGGGCGACCACCCTCGAGTTGTCGCCGGCGTACGACGACGAGGCGGGGCGGCTTGCGCGGGAGGCGGGCGTCGCCGACCGGGTGCACCGGCAGGTCACCGACATCGCGGCCGCGCCGGACGACGTGGAGCCGGCCGACCTCGTCGTGCTCCACCGTGTGGTGTGCTGCTACCCGGACTACGACCGGCTGCTGGGCGCGGCGGCGGAACACTGCCGGGGCCGGCTGGTCTTCAGCCACCCGCCACGCACCCTCATCAGCCGCGGGTTCGTCGCCGCGCAAGGCGCCGTGTTCCGGCTGCTGGGACGCGAGTACCGCGCGTTCGCGCACCCGCCCGCCGCGATGGTCGCAGCGGCGGCGGCCCGTGGCCTCCGGCCGGTGACGGCCGGCTCAGGCCTGGTGTGGCAGATCGCGGGACTGGCGCGCTGAGGGCAGCCGCCCGCCCGCTACGTGGGAGGCCGACCGCCCCCCCCTCCTCAAGCAAGACCGGCACCACGGAGAACAGCCCGGGTGAGGGAACTCGCTGGAGAAGCCGCGGATCAGCGGAACCTGCGGCCTTCGTCCCGGCGGTGGCCCCGCACCAGGAGCGCCGCGAAGACGACCGTCCACACCACCAGGAGCACCAGGGCGAGGGCGTCTGGGGGCTGGCCCATCAGTGCGAACAGCACCAGATCGGTCGCGCCGCGGGTGGGGACGAACGGGGCGATGGTCGCAATCAGGGCCGGCACTTCCGCCGGATCGAAGAACATCCCACCGGCCACCGCAAGAGGCAACGCGCCGACCGTTGCCACGATCAGTGCGGCCCGGAAAGTGAGGAGGTACCCGAGGGCCAGGCCCATCAGGGTGAAGGTGACCACCGTGGCCAGCAAGGCCACGGCAGCCAGCAGGACCTGGCCGATGCTCGCCGTCGCCGCGGTGAAGATCGCGGCCACCGCCACGACAGGCACGATCGCCGCTGTGACCATCGCCAGGCCGGTCAGGAGGTTCGCCGTGATCTCCGGTGCCAACCCTCCGGGCAGGGTTCGTAGGTAGGTACCCCAGGTTGACTCGCGAGTGGCCGAGACGGTTGTGGCGAAGTGACCGACGCAGCCCAGGAGCACCGCGAACACCATCATTGTGCCGACTGTCGCGGTCATCATTGTGGCATCCGAGCCGACGAAGGGGATGAAGAAGAACAGCATCACAGCGACCGGAGTCATGGTGATCGACAGGAACATCACAGGGGTGCGGATCATCTCGACGAGATAGCGCCGGGTGTAGGTCATGGTCAGTGACATGGAAACTCCCTCAGGCGGCCCGCTCGGTGGAGGTCAGCGCCAGGAAGGCGTCCTCCAGCGACGCGGAGCGGATCTCGATATCGGTGAAGGGGGCACCGCTGGCGGCCAGCCGGCGCACGAAGGTGGCGGCGTCGTCGGTGAGCACGTGGATGCGTTCGCCCTCCTGCTCGATGCTGTGCGCCGTGGGCAGCTCGGGCAGCCGGGCACCCGTGAGGGTGACCCGTTTGAGGCGGACCAGGCCGCGGACCTCGGACAGCGAGCCGTCGGTCAGTACGCGACCGTGGTCAATGACCACCACCCTCTCGGCGAGTGCCTCGACTTCCTCCAGGTAGTGGCTGGTCAGCAGCACGGTGCCGCCGTCGGTGTGGTAGTTGCGAATGCCCTCCCACAGCGCGCGGCGGGCCTCGACGTCCAGACCCGTGGTCGGTTCATCCAGGAACACGATCTCTGGCCTGCCCACAAAGGCAAGCGCGACGGCGAGACGCCGTTGCTGGCCACCGGACAGCCCGCCGACCTGGCGGTCGGTGAACTCGGTGAGGTCGAACCGGGCGAGGGCTTCGGACCGTGTCAGCGGATCGGGGAAGTGGGCGCGAATGAAGTCGACGAGTTCGCCGACCCGCCAGGCCTCGGGCAGGGCCGTCTCCTGCGGTGTCACTCCGATGACCCGGCGCGTGGCCTCGTCACGGGGGTCACCACCGCGGAGTTCGACCGTGCCGGAGGAGGGCCGGCGCAGCCCGACCAGCAGATTGATCAGCGTGGTCTTGCCCGCTCCGTTCGGGCCGAGCGTGCCGACGATCTGCCCGCTCGGGATCTCCAGGGCGACATTGTCCAGGGCGAGGACATCGCCGTAGCGGCGGCTCAGGTCGGTGGTGCGCACGAGGGCGGTCATGTGGAGATCTCCGGGAGGGTCGCGGTGGGGTCGGCCATGATGCTGGGCGTATCTGGAAAGTCCATCGGCCGGGCGTCGGAATTGGGCACGAGCAGCCAGGCCTGTCCGGTGCGTTCGTCGGCGAGGATGGCTTCGACCGCGTCCGCGGCTCGCTCGGGGTCCAGCACCGCGATGCCGAGCCCTCGGATGTAGGGGACAGCGTCTCGGAGTATCGGGGTGTCGACGAACGTGGGGCAAAGCGCGTTGATCCGCACGCCGGACTGCTCCAGAACCGGCCCGAGCGAGCGGACCAGTCCGATGACCGCGTGCTTGGTGCCGGCATACAGCGGGTTGATCGGGCTCGCGTCCACACCGGCCATGCTCGAGGTGGCGATGATCGTGCCGGAGCCCTGCTTGCTCATCTGCCCGAGGGCGGCGTGAACTCCGTAGACGACGCCGTCCTGGTTGACGGCGACGAGTGTGCGGTAGGCGTCCGGGTCGAAGTCCAGCAGCGATCCCTCGGGTTCGCCAAGTCCCGCATTGAGCATCGCGAGGTCCAGCCGACCGTAGTGGCTCACGGCCGCGGCGACCGCAGCAGTATTGTCGGACAGTGAGCCCACGTCGGTGTGCAGGAACCGGGCATCGATCTCGTTGGCGAGGGCGATCCCTGCCGCGTCGTCGACGTCGGCGATCACGATTCGCCATCCTCGCCGGGCAAGCCGGCGCGCGATCGCGGCTCCGATTCCACCGGCGCCACCGGTGATCAGTGCCACGGGGTGTTCGACCGGCGTCATGAGGACTCCGGTGCGTCGGGGTGGCGGGTGGCTCGTTCGAAGAGTGCGGTGAGATCGTTGATGACCGCATCCAGGTCCAGGTCGGGTTCGGAGAGTCGCGGCGGCACGCCATCGATCACGTTGCGCACCGCCACGGCCATGGTGCGGGGGTCGAAGTCACGGAAATCTCCTGTCGCCTGCCCGTTGCGGAAGAGTTCCTCCAACGGGCCGAGCATCTGGTCGACGGTGTCGGAGTCGTCGGCGGCCGGCAGTTCGTCACGGTCCGCCTGGGTGAAGATCTCCAACAGGGCGCGCATCCGCTCCGGATGGGCTCGCATGTACTCCAGGTTCGAGGAGATGTAGGCCCGCAGCTGGCCCGGGGCGGTGGCCTCGGTACCGATCCGCGGACCCATGAACTCCGCGCCGTCGACGTAGACCCGGGTGACGACCTCGGTGATCAGTTCGGCCTTGTTCGCGAAGTGGTAAGAGATCAGGCCGCGACTGATCCCGGCGTGGGCCGCGATGCGAGCCATCGACGCCTTCCGGTACCCGACGTCGGCGATCACCTCGACCGCGCTGGCCACGATCTGGGCGCGTCGCGCTTGCTCGATGAACGATCGTGCAGACTGGCCGTCGTGCTCGTTATCTGGCTGCATAGCCAACGATTAGCACAAGCAGCCAGAGCCCCTGAGGTGCCGGTCATGCTCGGGAGGCCGCCTTGCCCACTGCATGACACGCTTCGGCAATGGACATCACACAGTTCTGGGACGGGTGGGACCCGATCCTGCACACCCTGATCACCATCGGCGCCGGCTACCTGGCTCTACTGCTCATGCTCCGGATCTCGGGGCCACGGACCATGTCCTCGATGACACCCTTGGACTTCATCGTGGCGGTCACCCTCGGTTCGACGTTCGGGCGCGCAGTCACCGCCCCCGACGTTCCGTTGGCACAGATCGTGGTGGCCCTGGCGCTGCTGATCTTCCTGCAGTGGCTGTTGGCCTGGTTCCGCGGCCGCTCATCCCACGTGCGCCGGGTGCTCGACCCTCCTCCCGCGCTCCTCTATTACCACGGCCAGTTCCAGCGCACGGCCATGCGAAAGCACCAACTGGTGGACGACGACGTGCACATCGCGGCGCGCAAGTCCGGCTTCGGGTCCCTCGAGAGTGTCGGCGCAGTGATCCTCCAGCAGGACGGCGATCTGGGAGTGATCTCCGCCGACCAACTGGGTGATTCGTCCAGCGTGCTGCCCTTCACCGGCGAACCGGACAGGCACTGAGAACCGGGCAGGCACTGACTCGGCGCGATACCACTGCCATAGCCGGAGTCGGCGAACACGGTGCCCGCCGTTCCCGTCCGGTGGTACTGCTCGCTGACGTGCTCGACCCGCCCCAGCGGCCCCTACGCGGGAGCGCGCACAGTTCCGGCGACAACCCCACCATCGGCCAAGGCCGGCCGGGGACGCGGCGTGAGCCCGATGAACGCGAGGCCGAAACCGACCATGACCTCCGCATACGCCGGGTGCGCCCAGGGGCTCCCGACAGCAGCGAGGAGGATCACCAGCAGGATCGCGGGCACGATGGCGACCAGGGTAATCGCTGCCGGCCGCAGTTCCCGGCGCCGAAGCAGAGCGAATCCGAGCATCACCCCACCGACGAACATGAGCAGGAAGTTGATACCGGCTAGCGCCCCGAGCGCACCGGAGTCCACGACCTCGCCCTGGACCATCGACACAGCGGTGCTGCCCAGCATGCCCGCGGCGAGCGCGACCAGCGCGAGGCTGAGCACGACCCGCACCACTCGGCGGAACCTGCTCCCGGCGTCGACCCGGTGACGGTGCAGGTGGAGCACAGCGGTGAATGCGAGATAGGCGAGGCCGTGCACGATGCCGGACAGCACAAAGAGGGGATTGAGGCCGAACTCGTCACTGGCGGCGCTGTACTGTCCCGTGAGCGCGAAGGTGGCCGCATCGTTCAGCGCGATGGCTGAGATTCCGGCAGCGCCGAGCAGGGCTAGGACGGTGGCCGTCCTCGCGGTGGCGGATGTGTTCATGGGAGTTTCTCCTTGATCTACGGGCTACTGTGGAGCCCGTTGGCTCCACTCTTCCGACCGGTCCCCGAGGAAGCCTCACCCGAGGCGATGAGGTTGCCGCCCGCTAGGACGATCTGTTCTCGTCCATCCGGACGAGGCGCATTCGGTTGCGCCGGTGGCACACTGTGATGTATGCGTCCGCCGCGGCTGGCCGAGGTCGGTCTTGTGACCGCTGGGTTCACCGCGTCGGTGATCCTCACCTGGGGCGATCCGTGGATCGACCTGTTCTTCGCGGGCGTACTCCTGTCGTCACTGCTACTCCTTGCCCGCCATGTCGGGTCGGGCGTGCTGCGCTCGCGGCAGGCCCGGCGTCACGAGCAAGACGTCGCCGCGATCGATAGGGATGAAGCGGTGCGGGACGCGGTCGAACAGGAACGTGCCAGGCTCTCGGCCGAGATCGACCGCTCGGTGCGCCGCTCGCTACTCGCCGTGGGCCGACTCGTCCCCCGCGCGGAGGCCGCTCTCGCCACGGGTGCCGATCCCCGTCCGGAACTCCTCGCGATCCAGGCCGAGTCCCGTGCCGCCATGGCGGAACTGCGCCGACAACTCGGACTCATCGGCTCCGGGAGCCGCGCGGCGGGTGTTCTGCCCACTCCCCCGGTCGCCGAGGCGGTCCAGGGCAAGAGCGACCGGTTAAGGACCATCAACCGCGGTGACGTCATCCTCACCCTCACCGTTCTCGTGCTGAGCGTCACCGAGGCGCTCGCCTACGCAGAGCCCGGCAGTGCGTGGTGGACCACCGGCATCATGGCGCTCACCGTGCTGCCTCGCCGGCTCATGCCGGTCGCCACTGTGCTGGCGGGGGCGGCAGTGCTTCTCCTCGGGGCCATGCTGGACGCGGCGGTCACTGACGGGTTCTCCTTCCCGATCATCGTCGGACTGCTGCTCTGGAGCGTTCTCGAGGTCCGACCCGGCATGGCCTCCATGGCATCGGCTGCGGGCCTCTACACCGCTGCGATCGGCAGCCGTTTCGCCCACGAACCCGAGAACGGACCCATCAACGTCCTCGTGCTCGGCATCGTCGCCGTCTGTGCCCTCATCGTCGGCCACAGCCGCCGCGTCCGGGAACGTGCCGACGAGGGCGCCGGGGCGCACGAGGCCGAACTCACCTCAGCCCGAGAGCGCGCCACCGAGAGGACGCGCCAGGCCATGGCACGTGAACTCCATGACGTCGCTTCGCATGCCGTGAGCCTCGTCGCGGTCCAAGCCGGCGCGGCCGAACTCGCCTGGCCGCAGGACCCAGCCGCGACGCGTGCGGGGGTGCAGGCAGTGGGCGACACCGTGTCGACCGCCCTGGGCGAACTCGACGTCCAGTCATGGGGGACGGGTTCGGCACCCGCATGGGATGACATCGAGCGGATTGTGGCCCGCCTCCAGGGTGCCGGCCTCGACATCCGGCTCACTGCCTCCGGACGCCCACCAGACGTACTGCTGCCGGTTGTGCACCGCCTCGTCCAGGAAGCCCTGACCAACGTGCTCAAGCACGCGGACGGGGCCACCGCATACGTCACCATCGGCAGCGACGAGCAGTGCACGCATCTGGAGGTGACCGACGACGGGCCGGGCCGCACGGTGGCAGTAGCAGGGTTCGGGCTGGCCGGACTCGAGGACCGCGTCACCGCCGTGGGAGGTCGGCTGCTCGTCGGACCGGGGGATGGCGGCGGTTTCGCATTGCGGGCCGTTCTGCCCCATGAGCCGACACAACTGCGCGGGAGGGCCCGGCCGTGACGATCCGTGTCCTGCTCGCCGACGACCACGCCATGATGCGGGCGGGTTTGGCCGGCGTGCTCGGCTCCGATCCCGAGATCGAGATCGTCGGGGAGGCGCAGGACGGCGCCGCGGCCGTCTCCCAGGCCCGGCGGTTACGTCCGGACGTGGTGCTCATGGACATCGAGATGCCGGGGATCGACGGGGTGACCGCCATCGGGCGCCTGGCCACGGCGGCTCCCGCAGCACGCTGCCTCGTGCTGACGACGTTTGACGTCGATGAGTACGTGCTCGGTGCGCTGCGGGCGGGAGCCGCCGGCTTCCTCCTGAAGACCACACCGCCTCGGGATCTCATCCAGGGGGTCAAGGACTGCGCCGCAGGGGGATCGGCGCTCGGACCCACTGTGGTGCGGCGCCTCGTTGCCTCCTATGTAGGCGCAGCGCGCGAGCCGGTTCCCGGGCTGGAGTTGCTCACCGAACGCGAGCGCGAGGTGCTCGCAGTCATGGCGCGCGGGCTGAGCAACGCCGAGATCGGTGCCGAACTGCACCTCACGGAGAACACCGTGCGCACCCACGTCGCCCACATTCTCGCCAAACTGGGGGTGCGGGACAGGGTCCAGGCAGTGATCCTCGCCCACCGCGCCGGGATCGCCTGAGGGGATCGGCCTACGGTTCTCCTGCGCGAGCGGTCGGGGGGAACCAGCGTGAGTATCGGAGTGCCCGCGATCGCCCTCGTCGTCGGCGCCATTGGCATCCTTGGAACCGTCTTGACCGTCCCGGCATGGGCGCGCACATCCGGCTTCGCACGTCAGGGCGCCGAACAGTCCTGGGGTTGCGCACGTTCGGAGGCAGCGCACGTAACGGTCCTCTTGGTTCACTATGGAGCCATGACCTCCCTTGCTCATTCGGACGTGAACCTGCCCCGTGTTCTGGTCGTCGATGACGAAACCCCCTTGGCGCGATTGGTCGCGAACTATCTTGAGCGCGAGGCTTCGAGGTCCAGACCTGCGCTGACGGCGACGACGCGGTGCAGCGTGCGCGACAGTGGCGACCCGGGGTGGTGGTGCTGGACCTCGGCCTGCCTGGTCTCGATGGCATCGAGGTCTGCCGGAGCGTGCGCACGTTCTCTGACTGCTACATCATCATGCTCACCGCCCGCGTGGAGGAGGTCGACAAACTCAACGGCCTCTCGGTGGGCGCCGATGACTACGTGACCAAGCCGTTCAGCCCACGTGAACTCGTTGCACGCGTGCGGGCGATGCTGCGTCGTCCGCGGCAGAACCCACCGGGCCACCATGGCGCAGTAGCGTCGTTCGGGCCACTGACCGTTGACGCTCTGGGCCGGGAAGTGTCCCTCGACGGCGAAACTGTCCAACTCACGCGCACCGAGTTCGACGTACTCGCAGCACTGGCGGCGCGCCCGCACATGGTCTTCACCCGGCGCCAACTCATCGAGACGGTATGGGGACCCAATTGGGTGGGCGATGACAACCTCGTCGATGTCCATATCGGACATCTGCGACGCAAACTCGGCGACAAGGCATCCGCGCCGAGGTTCATCCGGACCGTACGTGGAGTTGGCTACCGAATGGGGACCGGGTCATGAACAAGCGGCAGCCAAGACAGTGGGGACTGGGCGCTCGGCTCCTGGCAGCGATCGTCGTGGTCCTCTTGGTGGCCGCCGGGACAGCGTGGGGTGTCGCTTCGATGATCGGGCCGATGATCTTCCACGATCACATGCTCATGGCCGAGCCCGCTGACTCCGAGGTCGTGGCTCACGCACGGCAAGCCTTCACCGCGGCATGGACCCTGTCCCTCTCCGTGGCGCTCCTCGTCGCTCTCCTGTCGTCGGTGCTCGTGAGCATCTTCGTCACTCGACGCATCACCAGGGCGTTGGAAAGGGTCCGACAAGCAGCAGTGCAGGTCGCAAGCGGTGACTACAACGTCCATGTGCCAGCGGTCCACATGGGCGCGCAGTTCGATGACCTCGCCGCCGCGTTCAACACCATGGCCACTGACCTAGGCCATATCGAAAAGACCCGAACCCGCATGCTGGGCGACCTGGCCCATGAACTGCGCACCCCGGTGGCGACCCTGGATGGCTACCTCGAAGGGATCGTCGACGGTGTCGTGCCCGCCGGTGAACGGACGATGGGCATGCTGCGTGAGCCGGTCGCACGCCTTGCCCGGCTGGCCCAGGACATAACGCTCGTGACAACCGCCAGCGAGGGCCGCTTGGAGATGCGGTGGCAGCCGCTGCAGGTCCGTGACCTGCTTCAGGACGCCGCAACACAGGCAGGCGTCAAGTCCGCGGACAAGGGCATTGACCTGACGATCGAGGCCACGGAGTCGGAACGCCAGACGGTCATCACCGCGGACCCTGACCGGCTCGGGCAGGTCCTGACCAACCTGCTGGACAACGCCGTGCGGCACACCCCAACGGGAGGTCACGTCCAATTGGGTGCCAACCGGAGTGGATCGCGACTGCGGTTGTGGGTCCAGGACAACGGCGGTGGGATAGCCGCCGAGCACCTGCCCCACCTGTTCGAGCGCTTCTACCGTGCCGATGCGGCTCGTGACCGCGCGCACGGAGGGTCAGGAATCGGGCTTGCCATCAGCCGCTCCATCGTCCAGGCCCACGGTGGCAGCATGGAAGCGGCCAGCACCGGGCTTGGCCACGGCGCCGTCTTCACCATCGAACTGCCCTTGGGTCGGCAGCCTTCGCAGGCCTGAGACCGACTCCACCGCACACGTCTTCGGCAGTGGCCGCGCTGGAAAGGGTGCGCCCTCATCCGCAGCCACAGCACGAGCATCGGCCCGCCCTGGGCCGGACGGGCCGATGCCGCAACTGAGATATGCGGTCAGAGCACGCGGATGAACGTGGGGTTGCTATGGAAGATCGGGCCCTCGTACAGGGCGGTACCGGGGTTTCGGGCGGCGATGTTGTCGCCGTTGCCGGTGTAGATACCCACATGACCGGGCCACGCACCAGATCGCCGGGCTGGGCCTCGGCTGCCGAGACTATGCGTCCGGCGCCCGCCTGGGCACCGGACGTCCGAGGCAGGCTTACCCCGAATTGGGCGAAGACGTAGGCGGTGAAGCCCGAGCAATCAAAGCCCGCCGGGGTAGAGCCGCCCCACACATACGGGGTGCCCACGTAGCGGCGGGCGACGTCCACGACCGCGGAACCGGAGGCAGAGGCAGTGCTCGCGGTCTGCTCGCTTGATTCGCCGGAGGAGGAATCCTCGGTCTGCTGCTCCTGCTGTTGAGCCGGCTGCTCGGTGCGCTGCCCGGTGCGGGAGGCCGGAGCGGCACGCGGGGTGGGGCGCTCCGGCGCAGTGATGACAGGCGCTGGCGGTGGGGGTGGGGGTGGGGGTGGAGCTTCGGAGGAGACCTCAGCGACGGCGACGTGCCAGTCGATGCCCTCATCGACAGTGACGGTTGGTGAGGTGACCACCTTATCGATGTCGACGTCGGCGTCGAGCACCACGTTGGCCAGGGCGCCGGCCCCGAAACTCGAACTCGACACCTGGGGGACGGCCGCAGCGCTGGAGGCGCCCATTGTGAGCACCAGTCCGGAGGAGGCGAAGACGGCCAGCGCCCGTCTGCCGGTGGTCCCAGTGACTGAGTCAGCGAAAACGGTCAGTGGGGTGGAGGGGCGGCACGCCGCGCGGTGTCGGGCGCCGGTTGTTGGTTCAGTCAATTCGGTTCTCCAGTTCGCCTACGAGGTCAGTTGTCGGGTTCGGATTGGAGACTTACCCGGTCTGCCTGGCTCCCCAGGCGGGACTTCACCCCTAGGTGCTCGCGCACCGACGGCTGGGTCCCCCGCCCCTGCCACGGCGTTGATCGGTGACCACGGTGCGGTGGCAGGGTTCGGCGTCCGCTTGTGGGCTTCCCGCACGGCGGGAGCAAGAGTGACAGTACATACCGCGAACCCTCAGATCACGGTTAGATCACGGCATTACCGAATGCTTCATCAAACCTTCATCGTCATCCCCCGCCTCGGCGACTGCACGCCCGCCGCTCCTGTCGTAGCGTCGGGGCGGCCGAGACCTTGCCGCCTGCGCTGCAGAAGGCACCTGATTCGAGACGAAAAGCCGAGAATCTCGGGCGCAGTGGTTGCCTGGATGACCCCCACTAGGACGGTGGAAGAACATGAAAAGAATGGCGGCGCTGGTGCTGATCCGCGCCGGCTGCTCCTCGTTGGATCCGGCCTCCGAGCCCACCGCCGGAGGTGGTGAAGCCGCGTTCCTCGCCACCCATGACTTGGCCGGCATGGAGGTCGCAGAGATGATCGACCACCTGGACCGGCTCGGTGGAAAGGAACGCCCCACCGACTACATCGCCTCCATCCGGCCCGATGAACTGGTGCTCTCCGACGGGCAGCAGGAACTGGCCGAAGTGCTCATCGATGAAGAATTGGCGACCTATGCGAACGGTTTCGCCGGCTTCTGGTTGCCACGCGATCTGCAGGGCACCATCAAGGTCAACCATGACGGCCTGACGGGTACAGCCGAGTTCTCCACCACCGACGAGGTCGCCACCTGCCTCACCACCCTCCAACTGATATAGGTCGCGGTCACAACCTGTGCCAATCTCGGAGCAGCAGGACGGCGCACCGGTGAGCGCGGCGCACGCGGCTAGCGACGCCGGGCAAGCCGCCGCACCCCATAGCCGCGTCATCGGACTGGACGCGGCGCGGGCGCTGGCCATCCTGGGCATGCTCGCGGTCAACGTCGGTCCGCTCTATGACGATGGCATCGCCGGGCTGGTCATGCGGCTGCCGCACGGGCGGGCTTCATTGTTGTTCGTGCTGCTGGCCGGGATCGGGTACTCGTTCCTGACCCGCCGGGCCCGCGACGGTGCCGCGCCACCCTGGGGGCAGGTGTTGTGGCGGACGGTTCTGCTGAGCCTGATCGGGCTGAGCACTCAGTTGGCGGGTCATGGCGCCAAGGTGATCTTGACCACCTATGCGGTGCTGTTTCTCGTGGGACTGGTGGTGGTGCGGGCCCCCTCATGGCTGCTGCTGACCGCCTCGATCGCGGCAACTGCCGCTGGACCACTGGTGTGGCTGGGTGTCCAACTCAGAACCGGTGAGGTCTTCGACCGGGAGCCCGCCACGCTACTGGATGCGCCCGGGCAGATCGTGGCCTCGACATTCCTGACCGGGCCGTACCCGGTGATCACCTGGCTCGGGCCGTTCCTGTTCGGGATGTGGCTGGGCAGGTTGCGCCTGCAAGACCGGTGCGTCCAGATACGGCTGACTGTGGCCGGAGTGGTGCTGACCCTGCTTGCCGAACTCGGCTCCCGGGCGTTGGAAGCGTTCCTGGGGCGGCCGGATGGGGAGCCCGGTGTGGACTGGTTCCTTTCGGCGGCCGCACATTCGCAGATGCCGTTGTGGCTGATCCGGGGCAGTGCCTCGGCCGTGGCGGTGCTGGGCCTGACACTTCTGGTTTTGCCGTACCTGGGCCGCTTCGGTTGGCCGCTGGTGGCCACGGGTCAGTTGGCGCTGACCGTGTATGTGGTGCACCTGTTCGGCATCGCGGAGGTAGTGCGTCCCGGCCCGGGGACCGCGCCGGCGGGTCTGGTCACCACGGCGGTGATGGCCCTGGTGCTGATAGGCGCAGCGGTGGGCTGGCGGCACTTCTTCTCCCGCGGGCCGCTGGAGGCATTGTTGCGGGTGCGGCTGCGCCGGCGGCGATGAACTCGCCACCAGGCCGACGGCGTTGAGCCGATAGGACAACCGCTGCAGGGTCGCCCCGGCGGGGAAGTCGTCCAGCAGCACGGACCAGCAGGTGGGCCGGGACGTCGCCTGCGGCTCTTCGGCGCCCAGGCCAAGCGAGATCACCTCACCAACCAGTGGCCGGCGCTGACGCGGATACGTGGATCACCAGCCAGTAGGACTACAGCGCAGGTTTCCACCCCCGTCGGCAGGCCGTAGGGCAGCAGGATCGCCCGGTGCATGGCACACCCTGGCCGCGTCAGTGACGATGCGCCCCAACCACGTCCTCGCGATCCCCAGTAGCCCGTGAGCCGTCGGCGGAAGGAACCCGAGGTGCGCCGTGCGCCGCGGCGGTGCTGGTCTCGGGGCTGAGGTCCAGGCGGCGCAACAGTTGGGCGTTGAGCGCCACGACAATGGTCGACAGGGACATGAGGAGCGCGCCGACCGACATGGGTAGGACGAACCCGACCGGGGCCAGCACACCTGCGGCCAGGGGCACGGCCGCGATGTTGTAGCCGGCAGCCCACCACAGGTTCTGCTTCATCTTCCGGTACCCGGCACGGGAGAGCTGGATGACCGACAGCACCGACCGGGGGTCGTCAGACGCCAGGATGACGCCGGCGGAGGCGATCGCCACGTCGGTGCCCGCTCCGATCGCGATCCCGACGTCTGCCTGAGCCAGCGCCGGGGCGTCGTTGACGCCGTCCCCGACCATGGCGACGATACGGCCCTCCTGCTGCAGCTGGGCGACCTTCTCGCTCTTTGTCCTCCGGGCGCACCTGGGCGAAGACCTGGTCGACGCCCAGTTCGGCGCCCACAGCCCGGGCCACCGGCTCGGCGTCACCGGTGATCATGACGACCCGGATGCCCAACTGGTGCAGGGCATCGATCGCCTGCCGTGACTCCTCGCGGACCTCATCGGCCAGGGCGAGGGCACCGGCCACCTGGCCGTCGACGAGAACGTGCAGGACGGTGGCACCGGACTGTGCCCAGGACGCTGTCGCGGCCAGCGGCTCGGCGCCGTACTGGGAGAGCAGCGCAGGCCCGCCGACCTGGACCTCGCGGCCCTCGACGGTGGCGCGTACCCCCACGGCCGTCGCCGCCCTGAAGTTGGCGGCCGACGGAACCTGCAGCCCGCGGTCTCGGACCGCGGCGAGAACTGCGCGGGCAAGCGGGTGCTCACTCTCGGCCTCGGCGGCCGCCGCCAGGCGCAGCAGTTCCTCCACCTCATACGCTCCGGTGCTCGTGACGTCGGTGAGGGCCGGCTCGCCCTTGGTCAGGGTGCCGGTCTTGTCGAAGAGCACGGTGTCGACCACGCGCATCCGCTCCAGGGCGCCGCGGTCCTTGACCAGGACGCCGCCGCGGGCAGCGCGTTCGGTGGAGATGGACACGACGAGTGGGATCGCCAGGCCCAGAGCGTGGGGGCAGGCGATGACCAGGACGGTGATCGCCCGGACCAGTGCGCTGTCCGGAACCCCGAGGGACATCCACACCACGGCGGTGATTGCGGCGGCGATGAGCGCGTACCAGAACAGCCACCCGGCGGCCTTGTCCGCGAGGAGCTGGGCGCGGCTGGTGGAGGCTTGCGCCTCGGCCACGAGCCGCTGGATGCCGGCAAGGGCGGTGTCCTCCCCCACGGCCGACACTCGAACCCGTAAGGCGTTGTCGGTCGCGACGGTGCCAGCCACGACGTGGTCTCCCACGGTGCGCAGCAGCGGCCGCGACTCACCGGTGATCATCGACTCATCGACGTCCGCGCCGCCGTCCACGACCTCACCATCGGCCGGCACTCGTCCGCCCGGGCGGACGACTACCACGTCACCGAGTCGCAACTCGGCGGGGGAGACCGTGATGACCTAGTCCCCTTCCACCCGTTCGGCCTCGTCGGGCAGCAGCGCGGCCAGGGAGTCGAGGGCGGAGGACGTCTGCGCCAGGGAGCGCATCTCCAGCCAGTGTCCGAGCAGCATGATGACGACGAGCAGCGCCAACTCCCACCAGAAGTCCAGTTCGTGGGTGAACAGCCCCAGGCTGGCCCCCAGGGACGCGACGAAGGCGACGGTGATCGCCATCCCGATGAGCAGCATCATCCCCGGTCTGCGGGTGCGCAGCTCACCGATCGCGCCAGTGAGGAAGGGGCGCCCGCCCCACAGGTAGATCACGGTACCCAGCACCGGGGAGACCGCCTCCACACCCGGCAGGTCGGGCAGCGCGTAGCCGAGCAGGTCGGCGAACATCCCGTTGAGCAGCACCGTGGGCACCGCCAGGGCCAGCATGACCCAGAACAGGCGACGGAACATGGCCACGTGGTCGCCATGACCGCCGTGCCCTCCGTGGCCGGCGTGCGCGTCGTGCCCGCTGTCGTGCCCGTGGTCCGCGGCCGAGTCGTGCCCCGCAGCGGTCAGCGGGTCGGTGACACCCCCGCCCTCAGTGGGCAACGCCTGCCCGTGCGTGGCCTCATACCCGGCCGCGACACCGTAAGCCGAGTCGTGGTCGGCGTGCGCGGTGTGCTCCTGGCCGTCGCGTGGCCGGGGGCCTGCGTGGTCGTGACTTGATGGCGTACCCATGGCAACCCCTCATTCCATTGCTCCATATACCCCTAGAGGGTATCTCGTCAGCAGTAAGGCAGGCGAGAAGTTTTCCATTCCCGATCTGACCGCAGCGGGCAGGGATCTTCATTGGTTCTTCATGGTGGCGTGGACCCTCGAGCGCTGCTCGGCCGAGGGACGCGGGCTGGTTCTGCGGCACCGCCCGCCATGGTGCCGCTGGCTGCCGGTGCTCTCCGGGTCCGCCGCGGGCGCTCCTGGCGTTCACCTTCGCCGTCATGCGGATGTGGGCGGTCACGATTTCTGGGTGATGCTCGTCGGCTCCTCGGAATGGGGCCATGCGCTCGTGTGGCCGTCGGGTTCAGCGGGTGTCGACCACTGCCATCATCCCGGCATCCTCGTGGTCGAGGATGTGGCAGTGGTACACGCTGCGGCCCGGGTGGTGGGTGAAGTCCACCAGCGTCCGGACCCGGCCGTTGGCGGGGACGTTGACGACATCCCGCCAGGTCGGTTCTGACACCGGTTCGCCGTCGGTCTCGAGGAGCTGCATGGGCCACACATGCAGATGGAAGGGATGATCCATCGGCGTGGGATTGGTGATGGTCCACTCCTCCACCGACCCGGCGGCGACCTGCTGGTCGACCCGGTCGGCGTCGAAGGGGCGTCCGTCGAAGCCCAGGTCCATCATCCCCCTGCGGCCGGGACCCATCATCCCCCCGCTCATGTTCATGGTGAAGGCGATCTCCCGTCGCTCATCGAGCGGGCGGTTGCGCAGGTCAGGGTCCGCAGGTCGTTCGGGCACCGGCCCCACCGCGGCGGCCTCGTCCCCGGAGACCGCCAGGGTGGCTAGGACGGCGGGGCCTGACAGGTCCCCACCGCCCATCATCATGCCCATCGCGCCGCGGTCGTACCCGAGCGAGCGCAGCTCGCTGGTACCCCCGCGGGTGGTCACCAGCAGATCCGCGCGGTTGCCCGGAGCCAGCAGCACCTGCTCGACCTCCCGGGCTGCGGGTTCGTGGCCGCTGTCGATGCCCAGCAACGCAAGAACCTGCCCGGGCAGGGCCAGGTGCAGGTAGCGGGATGTGCACGCGTTGATCACTCGCCAGCGTTCCCGTTCTCCCGGACGGGCGGTGAGTTCTGGCCGGACCTGGCCGTTGATCAGGACAAGGTCCCCCTCCCGGCCCATCATCACCTGCGCTGTCGACGCCGACGCGAGTGCGCCGTCGCGATCCAGCGTAATGTCCGAGACGACGAGGACCCGCTCCCGGCTGACCGGCACCTCATCGCCCTCGACGATCAGGGCACCGTACAGACCGCCGAAGACCTGGTCGGCCACCGTGCCGTGGCGGTGAGGGTGGTACCAGAACACCCCGGTCGGGTGGTCCTCGCGCAGGTCGAAACGGTACTCGAAGCTCTGCCCCGGATCGACACTGACGAAGGGGTTATCCCCGTTGTCCCGTGGGGACACCACGAGGCCGTGGGTGTGCAGGTTGGTCGGCGTCTCGAGTTCGTTGCGCAGGAGCACCTCGATGCGGTCCCCGGGACGCACCCGCCAGGTCTGCCCCGGAACAGTGCCGTTGTAGGTCAGCACCCGGGCAGGCCTGCCGGCAATGGTTGTCTCCCGTGGGGTCGCGACAAGCTCCACGCGCAGGAGCCCGTCCCGGCTGCGCACCACCTCGGGCTCGGTCAACGTCTCGGATCCGCGCGTCGCTGTGCGCAGCGGGGCCGGCAGGGCGGCCCAGGGGAGGCCGGTGCGGGACAGCCCCACCCCGCCTACGACCACCCCCAGGGCCCCTAGCGCCCCCAGCCGGAGCGCCACCCGGCGGGTGATCGGTTCCACCGCTCAGTCCTCGGGGCCCTCGAGGCGCCGGCGCCGCTCGTCGTACTCCGTGGAGTCGATCTCTCCCCTGGCGTACCGCTCATCGAGGACCTCCAGCGCGCGGCCGCCCCGCATCGGCGGCGGGTTGCGCTGCTCACCCTGCCCACCCCCGGACAGGAGCCGGACCAGCACCACCGCCAGCACCGCGACACCGAGCACAAGCAGGACGAGGAACAGCCAGCCCCAGCCCATGCCCATGCCCCACGAACCCATGTCATGCCAACCCATACCATCTCCTTGTAGCCGGTTCTGCCACCGGAGGGCCTATGGTGCCGGGCTCGACTCCCGGCCCTCCTGCGCACTCCTCAGAGCGTCTCCAACAACTGCTCCATCTCCGCGATCTCACGCTCCTGGTCATCGACGATCTTCTGGCCCAGGTCCAGCGCCTGTGGGTTCTCCCCGCCGTGGAGCTCCTCCTGTGCCATGTCCACCGCGCCGCGGTGGTGAGCGATCATCAGTTCCAGGAACCGCCGGTCGAACTCGGCGCCGGACAGCGATTCCAGCTCGGCCATGGCCTCCTCCTGGCTCATGCCCTCCATCTCCATGCCGCCGTGGTCCATGCCCTCCATGCCGCCCGTCGGGGAGGTCTCCTCCCCCCATGCCTCCAGCCAGGACGTCATCTCGTCGATCTCCGGGCCCTGCGCGGAGGAGATCCGCTCCGCCAGGGAGCGCACCTCCTCGCTGTCAGCCTTCTCCAGGGCCAGGTCAGCCATCTCGATGGCGCCCTCGTGGTGCACGATCATCATCTGCGCGAACATCGTGTCCGCGTCGTTGTGCACGCCCTCGACCTCAGTCGGCGATGCGCTGTCAGTCGTCTCCTCCACAGCGGAGCCCGGGGCCGGCTCATCGGGTGTGGTTCGTGCTCCGTCACCGCACGCGGCAAGGGCGAGGGCCATGGCAACCCCGCCGGCGACGACGGCGAGTCGCGTCCTGGGTATCACGAACGGTCTCCCTCTGCTGGAGTTGGCTAGCGGGCAAGAAGGTCCCAGGCGCAACTGGCCGGCTCATCGCGTGGGGCTAAGGGAGGATAATCACGCCCGTCCCGGCGGCAGCAAGCCCAGCAGCGGCGGCGCGGGATTCTTCATCGACTCTTCATCACCCGGTGCGGGGAGGCGGGGGGGCGGGGGGCGCGTGGGACAGCGGGCCTGCAAGCCAGAGCAGGGTCAGGTGCGAACCAGAAGGGCCCGGGGTCCCCCGGTTGCGAGCCGCTCGCCGTGGAGGGACGTGACCTCCCAGATGCGGCTGAAGAACTCGGCGTTGATGAAGTGGGTAGACGCCCAGTTTCCGCCCACTTCATCAACACATCCAGGGCGAGTGCGTTACTGCAGGTCAGAGGGCTAGAGAGAGCCACCTGTCGGACTCGAACCGACGACCGTCCGCTTACAAGGCGGGTGCTCTACCAACTGAGCTAAGGTGGCGGGTTCCTGCGGCTCCGGACCGCAGGCGCACCAGTGAGTCTGCCAGGTGCTACGCCTGGGAGCGGATGAACTCCGGGAGCTCCCCGGGGTTCAGCCAGTTCTGGCCCTCCTGCTCGGCGTCGACCTCGGTGCCGTCGACGAAGATCGTGGGTGTGCCCATCGCACCGTCCCGTCGGCCTTGGTCGCTGGCCACCTGCACCCACTCGGTGAAGGTGCCGTCGGTGATCGTGTTCGCCACGTCCTCGGGCACGCCCACGCTGACGGCGACCTCGATGATCTGCTCGTCCGAGGCACCCGGCTCCAGGCTTGCGAACATCTGCTCGTTGAAGTCGACCAGGTGCTCCGGTGACCGATCGGCCACCGCGGCCATCGCCGCACCGGCACGCACGGAGTACTCATTCAGATAGGCCACCGGGTGGTAGATCGCGGTCACTTCACCCGCGTCGGTCATCTCGGCGATGTCGGCGCCGTTGACCTCCTCGAACCGCTCACACCACACGCAGGAGTAATCCAGGTAGATCTGCACCTCGACGGCGTCCTCGTTCGGACTGCCGACTCCCTCGGCACCGACCACGAAGCCACCGCGGTCGTTCGCACCGGCGGGGACCTCGCCCTCGAAGTCGCTGAACAGGGTGCGCTGGGAGGACTGCCAGATGATCAGCCCGGCCACCGCAATCAGCACGACGATCACCGCAGCGATCACACCGATGATGATGCGTTGCTTGCGGTCCTGCGCCTGGGCCTGGTTCCGCAGTATCTCCGCCTGGGCGCGCGCCGCCTCGCGGCGTGCGGTCTTGTCCATGCTCTTCGAAGCCAACGCGGGAGTTCCTTTCCGACAGCAGGCACTACAACGGGTAGCCCCTTGCGTTCAGGATACGTGCTGGCCCGACGTCGCTACAGGCACCGGTGCTGTGGCACTGGCCACTCGGCACCGGCCGCGGCGCTCACCGTGCTGGTGACGGCGGGCAGGTCAGCGTGCGGGTATTCGGAACGTGGATACTCAGAAGGTGGGCACCGCGGGCGCCGGTGCCGGGTCCCAGACGACCTCGGCCCCGAAGCCCGCCACCGCCAGCAACATCACCAATCCCACCAGGACGCCGACCCCGGCCCAGATCCGGGCCACGCGCGCCGAGGGCGCCAGCACCGCCAGCACGTGCCGGGCACCGGTGCGGGCACTCGTGCTCGAGGGGATCCACCACAGCAGCAGGGTGAGCGCAGCCATCGCCAGGGCCACCACACCGGTGTGCGGGAGCCGGGAGGCGCCCAATCCCCAGATCACCACCGCCGCCAGGGCACCGACCATCAGGCCCGGGACCGTCAGCAGAGTCCCGGAGAGCAGGTACCAGGGGCTACCGGCGATCACCCGGGCGGAATCGGAGCGACGCCGCCCGTAGTGCAGCCGCCGTTCCCGCAGCGCTTCGGCGCCGACCCCGATCGCCCCGGTCAGGGCCATCACCACCGCCAGGCCGATCAGGGTCCAGGCGGGCCGGAGCGCGCCCAGACCCACGACCGCCAGGAACCAGGCCCCCAGCACCGCCGGGCGGGTCCGCGGGCGTCGCGCCCAGGCCGGCATCGGCGCCGGTGCCTGCTCCTGCGGGTGCTGCCAGCCCTCCGGCCCGGCAGGGGCGGGGTGCACCGGTTGCACCGGCCGGCGGGCGGGTGCCGGTGTGACCGGTGCCTGCTGCCATTGCTGCTCCCCGGGCGCGTGCTGAGCCGGTGGCTGTGCCTGGCTCTGGGGGGGATACCCCGCGGCCGGCGCTGGGCCCTGCACCCCAGCGGCGCCCGCACCCGCGGCGCCCGCACCCGCGCCGCCGGCACCCGCAGCGCCGGCCGGCCAGGCACTCCGGCGATGCGGAGGAAAGGCCGGCGGCGCCGGGGGTCGTTGCGGCGCGGCCACCGTGGGGTGCTCGGCGATCACCACGGTGGAGTGTGGCCGAGCGCGAACTCTCCCAGCGCCTTGCGGACCTCCCGGGGGTCGAGGCGGTGCTGCGGATCGGGGTGCAGCGCCGCCCGTAGCACCGGCGCCAGCGGCTCGGGTACACCGTCCAGGTCCGGACGCCCGGTCTCCACTCTGCCCAGCACCGCGGCCAGCGGCCCCTTGCCGAACGGGGCACGGCCGGTGAAGGCGAACAGCAGGATCGCGGCCCAGCCCCACCAGTCCCCGGTGATGCCCGGGGCGGATCCGCGCATCACGGCGGGGTCCACATACCCCGGGGTGCCGGTGACCAGCCCGGTCTGGGTCAGGCGCGAATCATCGGCCAATTGGGAGATGCCGAAGTCGATCACCACAGGTCCGGCGTCGGTGAGCATCACGTTGCCGGGTTTGAGGTCCCGGTGTACCACCCCGGCACCATGGATGGCGGCCAGGGCATCGGCCAATCCGTCAGCCAGATCGGCCACCTCGACCTCATCGAGCGGACCGTGCTCACGCACCGAGTCGTCCAGGGACTGCCCCTCGACCAACTCGGTGACGATGAAGGCCTCGGCGGAGTCGGACTCGGCGTCCAGCACCCGCGCCACGTGCGGGCCGCGGACCCGGTGCAGGGTGGCGATCTCACGGCGCAGCCGCGCCCTGGCGGCCGGGTCCGCGCTGATGCCCGGATGCAGCAGTTTCAGCGCCACCACCCGGTTGTCCCCGTCCAGCGCCTCATACACGGTGCCCATCCCGCCCGAGCCGAGGACGCTGCGCAGCCGGTAACCGCCCACCTCCTTGGGCACCGGCTGCGTGGTATCAGGGCTCGACGACATACGCCTCAAGGTACCCGCAGCAACCCGATCGGACGGTGTCCGGCGCCCCGTCCCGCACCGAATACCGCGGCCGTCGGGCGCCCGGCCCGGTACGCCGTGTTCGCGATGACCGGCAACCGGCACTGAGGGCCGCGTGCACCCCGATCGGCACCTGGATAGGCTGAGCGGGGGCCGGTACTGGGCATCTCGAACAAGTGAAACTCGATGGAGTGGCATGGCGAAGAACAGGTCAGCAGGTTCAACCGGTCGGGGCCACGACTTCGTGGTGGTGGCCAACCGGCTCCCGGTCGATGCCACCGTCGACCAGGACGGGACCGTGCAGTGGACCCGCTCCCCCGGCGGGCTGGTGACGGCCTTAGCGCCACTGATGCGCTCCGGTGACGGCGCCTGGGTGGGCTGGCCGGGCCGTACCGAGGAGGACCTGGACCCGTTCGAGGCCGAGGGCATCCACCTGCGGCCGGTGCCGCTGACGCAGCAGGAGGTCACCGACTACTACGAAGGCTTCTCCAACGCCACCCTGTGGCCGCTGTACCACGACGTGATCGTGCCCCCGGAGTACCACCGGCACTGGTGGAACACCTATCGCAAAGTCAACGAACGCTTCGCCACCGAGGCTGCCGACGCCGCCGATCAGGGTGCCGAGGTGTGGGTACAGGATTACCAGCTCCAACTGGTCCCGGCGATGCTGCGCCGGATGCGACCGGACCTGCGCATCGGCTTCTTCAACCACATCCCCTTCCCACCGGTGGAACTGTTCGGCCAACTGCCGTGGCGGTCGGCGGTGATCGAGGGCCTGCTCGGGGCGGACTTGGTGGGCTTCCAGCGCAGTGGGGACGCCGCGAACTTCCTGCGCGCGGTGCGCCGCTTCACCACCCACAGCACCCGGGGCAACGAGATCGCCATCGACCCGGGCACCCAGGCCGATGACGCCGACGACGCCCATAACACCGGGCGCCGACAGGTCCGCGCCGCCGCGTTCCCGATCTCCATCGATGCCGCCCACTTCGACGAGGTGGCGCGCAGTGAGCCGGTACTGGAGCGCGCCGCCCAGATCCGCAGGGAACTGGGCGATCCGAGGACGGTGCTGCTCGGCGTGGACCGCCTGGACTACACCAAGGGGATCCGGCACCGGTTCAAGGCCTTCGGGGAGTTGTTGGACGAAGGCAAGATCACCGCCCCCGGCACGGCGCTGGTGCAGGTGGCCAGTCCCAGCCGGGAGCGGGTGGAGCAGTACCAGGCACTGCGCCACCAGATCGAGGAATCCGTGGGGCATATCAACGGCCAGCACGGCTCCCTCGCGGGCGCCGCGATCTACTACATGCACCACTCCTACCCGATGGAGGAGATGGCGGCGCTGTACCTGGCCGCCGACGTGATGCTGGTGACGTCCCTGCGGGACGGGATGAACCTGGTGGCCAAGGAGTACGCCGCCGCCCGCCACGACCTGGGTGGAGTGCTGGTGCTCAGCGAGTTCGCCGGTGCGGCCGCCGACCTGCCGCAGGCGCTGCTGATCAACCCGCACGACATCGAGGGCACCAAGGCCGCGATCATGCGCGCCATCGACATGCCCGAGCGGGACCGACGACGACGGATGCGCGCCCTGCGCAGGCGGGTGATGGACAACGACGTGCGCCAGTGGGCGCAGGCGTTCCTGTCCACACTCCAGGCCCTCACCCAGGAGCGCTGATGACGTCCCCACACACCCCGGGCGCGGGCAGCGATTCCCCTGCGCCGGCGGCGGCACCCACCCCACCCGCCGAACTGGCCGAGCACCTGGCCACCTTCGTCCGGGCCGAGCACCTCCTGGTGGCCCTGGACTTCGACGGCGTGCTGGCACCGCTGGTCCCCGACCCCAACCGGTCCCGGCCGATCCCGCGGGCCGCCGAAGCGCTGGTGCGCCTGTCCGGGGCCGACGCCGTCCAACTCGCCCTGGTCTCCGGCCGGCCGGCAGCAGACCTGGCCGAGTTGGCCACGCCACCGGCGGGCACCTGGCTGGTCGGCAGCCACGGCGCCCAGACCGGGCAGGTCGAACCCGACGGCACCGTGCAGATGATGCCGTTCGATCTGGAGCCCGGGGCGCGCGAATTGCTGACCAGGGTCACCGACGCCCTGGAGCGCATCGCCGCCGAACCGGAGTTCGACGGCGCCTGGGTGGAGCACAAACCCGCCTCCGCCGCGCTGCACACCCGTCCCGTGGCCGACGCCGAGGCGGCCCAGCGGGCGCTGGCGTTCGCACTGGCCGGGCCGGGCAGTTGGCCGGGCACCTACACCCAGCCGGGCAACCAGGTGGTGGAGATCCCGGTGGTGCAGGCCACCAAGGGAGAGGCGGTGGCCACTCTGCGCCACCGGTTGCGCACCGAACGCGACGGCGCGGGCGTCGCCGTCCTGTTCGCCGGCGACGACGTCACCGATGAGACGGCCCTGGCCGTACTGGGCGAGGGCGACCTGGGCGTGAAAGTGGGCACCGCCGAGTCCGTGGCCACCGTGCGGGTGGCCGATGAGGAGGCCATGGCCGAACTCCTGCACGCACTGGCGGACCTGCGCGAGCAGTGAGATGCCTCACGCGGCGAAGAACGTGACGTGTGGCACAATGACTCTCGGCCGGTGTTCCTCACCGGCTGTGTCAGCGGAGACACTCTGACACTCTTCACAACGGATCGTCCGGCACGTACCTGCCGGTGGAGGGAATCATCATGGCAACGGTCACTTTCGACCACGCGACCCGGACCTACCCGGGCACTGAGCGTCCCGCTGTGGACGCACTCAACCTGGAGATCGCCGACGGCGAGTTCCTGGTCCTCGTAGGCCCCTCGGGTTGCGGTAAGTCCACCTCGCTGCGGATGCTCGCCGGCCTGGAGGACGTCAACTCCGGCCGCATCCTGATCGGTGACCGCGACGTCACCGACGTGCAGCCCAAGGACCGGGACATCGCGATGGTGTTCCAGAACTACGCGCTGTACCCGCACATGTCGGTGGCCGACAACATGGGCTTCGCCCTGAAGATCGCCGGTAACCCCAAGTCCGAGATCCGTGAGCGGGTGGAGAACGCCGCCAAGATCCTGGACCTGAGCGAGTACCTGGACCGTAAGCCGAAGGCCCTCTCCGGTGGTCAGCGTCAGCGTGTGGCGATGGGCCGCGCGATCGTGCGTAACCCGCAGGTGTTCCTCATGGATGAACGCTGTCCAACCTGGATGCCAAACTGCGTGTGTCCACCCGCACCCAGATCGCTTCGCTGCAGCGCCGCCTGGGGGTCACCACCGTGTACGTGACCCACGACCAGACCGAGGCGCTGACCATGGGTGACCGCATCGCGGTGCTCGACCACGGCGTGCTCCAGCAGGTGGGCACCCCCCGGGAGATGTACGACACCCCGGCGAACGTGTTCGTGGCCGGCTTCATCGGCTCCCCGGCGATGAACCTGGGCTCCTTCGGTGTCTCCGAGGGCAAGGCCCACCTGGGTAACACCCACATCCCGCTGGCCCGCACCACGCAGGATGCCCTCACCGAGGCCGACAAGAACGAGATCACCCTCGGCTTCCGTCCCGAGTCGCTGGACCTGACCACCGAGGGCGACGAGGGCGCCTTCCCGGTCGACGTGAACGTGGTGGAGGAACTCGGTTCCGACGCCTTCGTCTACGGCCAACTGGGCGACAAGGAGGTGGCCGAGCACGTCACCTCCGGTGCCGGTGAGGCGCAGGTCATCGTGCGCACCGACCCGCGCAAGGTCCCGATGAAGGGCGACCGGATCTACGTCCGGATCCGCGAGGGTGAGTCGCACGTGTTCTCCTCCGCGACCGGTGAGCGTCTGCCGAACTGATCAGACCGGTGAACGCGCACTGAGACATGCGCAGGAACGGGGCGGGATCCAACCGGGATCCCGCCCCGTTCCGCATGTGCCGCCAGTGCCCGCAGTGCCGCCAGCGCCGGCTCCACCCCTTGAGTTTCCCGGCCACCGCGTGGGGCTGTCAGAATCATCTGCATGCCCACCTCGTTGCAGATCACCGCGGCCGCACCGGACCCAGCCCTGCTGGACCTGCCCTGGCACGTGCCGCTGGAGGACTGGCCGGCCGAGACGATCGCGGCGCTGCCCCGCGGTATCTCCCGGCACATCGTGCGGTTCGTGCGCCTGTCCGGCCGCGTCATCGCGATCAAGGAGATCGGGGAATCGGTCGCCTACCGCGAGTACCAGTTGCTGCGGGACCTGAACCGGCTCGACGTGCCCTCGGTGCGCCCGGTCGGGGTGATCACCGGCCGGCGCAGTCCCGATGGCGAGGCACTGAACTCCGCCCTGGTCACCGAGCACCTGCGGTTCTCCCTGCCCTACCGCGCCCTGTTCAGCCGGCACCTGGCCCCCGAGACGGCCACCCGGCTCATCGACGCCCTGGCCGTGCTGCTGGTGCGGCTGCACCTGACCGGCTTCTACTGGGGTGACGTGTCCCTGTCCAACACCCTGTTCCGGCGCGACGCGGGAGAGTTCGCCGCCTACCTCGTCGACGCCGAGACGGGGGAGCTGCACGGCGAACTCACCCGCGGCCAGCGTGAGTACGACCTGGAGATCGCCCGGGTGAACATCATCGGGGAACTGATGGACCTGGACGCCGGGGACCTGCTGATGGAGGAGGTGGACACCGTCGCCATCGGCGAGATGCTCGTGGAGCGCTACCAGGACCTGTGGTCGACGCTGACCGACCTCGAAGAGTTCGGCACCGCCGATCGCTGGCGGGTCGCGGACCGGATCCGGCGGCTGAACGCCCTGGGTTACGACGTGGGCGAACTGCAGATCACCACCGACATCGACGGCACCTCGGTACAGATCCAGCCCAAGGTGGTCGACGCCGGCCACCACCACCGGCGTCTGATGCGCCTGACCGGTCTGGACGTGCAGGAGAACCAGGCCCGCCGGTTGCTCAACGACATGGACACCTACCGGGCGGCCACCGACCGGCTCGGCGACGACGAGGAGTACGTGGCCCACGACTGGCTCACCGAGGTGTTCGAGCCGACCGTGCGGGCGGTGCCCCGAGATCTCAGCCGGAAGCTGGAGCCGGCCGAGATCTTCCACGAGATGCTCGAACACCGCTGGTTCATGGCCCAGGAGCGCGGGCGGGACGTGCCGCTGCCGGAGGTGGTCACCTCCTACATCGAGAGCGTGCTGCGCCACCGTCCCGATGAGGACGCGGTGCTCGGCGGACCGCCCACCGACACCATCGCCCGCGTCAGCGACGAGTGACACCGCAGACCGGCCGCGGACCGACCCGGCACACCGGCGCCGCCCAGGATCCGGACGGGGCGCCGTCGTCGGCCCTTCCGGGCCCGCCGGTACCGTACGCTCCGCAGGCACCCTGACACCTCTTCTTGGAGCATCGATGGCACGCATCTACGCCGACCTGACCGAACTGGTCGGACACACCCCGCTGGTGCGGGTGGGCGCCCTGAGCGCCGAGCACCTGCACGCCCGGGTCCTGGTCAAGCTGGAGTCCCAGAACCCCGGCTTCAGCGTCAAGGATCGCACCGCGCTGGCGATCGTGCGCGCCGCGGAGGCCGATGGGCGGCTCCGCCCGGGCGGCACGATCCTGGAGGCCACCAGCGGCAACACCGGGATCGCCTTCGCCTGGATCGGCGCCGTGCTCGGCTACCGGGTGGTCATCGTGATGCCCGACGACGTGTCCTCCGAACGTGCGGCGGTGCTTCGGGCGCTGGGTGCTGAGGTGATCTTCACCCCCGGCACCGAGGGGATGGCCGGGGCCAACCAGCACGCGAACGCCATGGTGGAGGCCGATCCGGACCTGTTCCTGTCCGGGCAGGGCGGGAACCCGGCGAACCCGCACGTGCATGAGACCACCACCGGGCCGGAGATCTGGGCCGACACCGACGGGCAGGTGGACGTGCTGGTGGCCACCACCGGGACCGGTGGGACGATCAGCGGGGCCGGGCGGTACCTGCGCACGAAGAACCCGCGGGTGCAGTTGTTCGGGGTGGAACCGGCCGAGGCGGCGGTGCTGAACGGCCAGGAGTGGCATCCGCACAAGATCCAGGGCATCACCGGCGGCAACGGCGTCCCGCCCGTCACCGACCTGGACCTGCTCGACGGCGTGCTGCAGGTCCCCCAGGATGAGGCGATCGAGGTGGCCCGCACCGCGTTTCGCACCGAGGGCCTGATCGTGGGCGTCTCCTCGGCGCCGCCCTGCACGCCGCGCTGCAACTGGCCCGGCGCGAGGAGTACGCCGGGCGCACGATCGTGGCGATTCTGCCCGACACCGGCGAGCGCTACATCTCCTCCGAACTGTTCGACCACGTGCGCCGGTAGCGGTCTCAGGCGCGGGTGCGCCACCGCTTCAGCCACGGCAGCGCGGCCAACCCCAGGTTCGCCGCCGCGGCGGTGCCGAGCACACCGGCCAGCAGGCCCCACCACTTACCGACCGGAGCACCGGAGGCGTTGCGGCTCAGGGCCTGAGTTCGGTCACGGCGTCGCGATCTGTGACGGTGTAACTCGCTGACCTGCGCCGATGGGTCCGCGGGACGCCGATCTGTGGCACTAATTGGTGCTCTACCGTGGGGCGTGTGGCGTGGATTCGGCGGGTACGGACGGCTTCGGGAGCGACGGCCGTGCAGATCGCTGAGTACGTCGATGGCCGGCGGCGGATCGTGGCCCATATCGGGTCGGCGCATACCGAGGCCGAGCTCGGGCTGCTCGTTGAGCGGGCGCGGGAGCTGTTGGAGGACCCAGGGCAGGGCGAGTTCGACCTCGGCCTGGAGCCGGCCGCGCCCAGGGCGACGCTGATCGGCCAGCCGCGGGCGGCGGCGCTCTTCGACGAGGCAGGCTCGGCAGCACGTGAACGCGGGCCGGTTCCTGCGCCGCGGGTGGTGGGGACTTCCTCGCGGGTGCTGTATGACGCGCTGAGCGCGGTGTTCACCGAGCTGGGGTTCGACACGATCGGTGACGCGGTGTTTCGAGATCTGGTGATCGCCCGGATCGTGGAGCCGACCTCGATCCTGGACACCGGCCGTGTGCTGAGCGACTTGGGCGTGAGGCCGGCGAGTGAGAAGACAATGCGCCGCACCCTGACTCGGGCGGCAGCCGGCGAGGGCCCGGGGGCCTACCGCGACAACGTCGCCGAACTGTGCTTCACCCACGCCGCGCACAGTGGTGATGTCTCGCTGTGCTTGTACGACGTGACCACCTTGTTATGCCGACATCGGCATAACAACGTTTATGCCGACCTTCTGGTTATGCCGATGTTTGGGGTATCGGCCCAGGTCAGGGCCTTGTCGGTGGCCTGAAAGGTCGGCATATTCATAGGGTCGCGAGCCAGGCGAGGATGTCGGGTTCGGGCTGGTAGGTGCCGGGGTCGGTGTTCGGCGGGCGGGTGCGGTCGATCGCGGCTTGCTTGATGGCCATGTCGGCGTGCAGGTAGGCGTCGGTGGACTGGGTGTGTTGGTGTCCGAGCCAGAGAGCGATCACGGAGATGTCGACGCCGTGGGTGAGCAGGGTCATCGCGGCGGTGTGCCGCAGGGTGTGCATCGTGACGTGCTTGTCCGCGATGCTGACGCACTCGGCGGCTGCTGTCGCGACGTGGATCTTGAGGCGGTGTTCGAGGGCATCGGGTGAGAGGTGCTGGCCGCGGGGTCCACAGAAGAGCGCCTCACCGGGGCGGGCGCGCCGTTCGGCGAGGTAGCCGGTCATGACCGCGACGGTGGTCGAGGTCAGCGGCGTCGATCGGGTGCGCCGGCCCTTGCCGGTGCAGGTGACATTCGCGCCGACACCGAGCCTGATGTCGGCGTAGGTCAGCGAGGTCAGTTCGCTGATGCGTAGCCCGGTTTGGATCGCCAGGACCAGCAGGGCATGGTCGCGCCGGCCGGTCCACCGGGTGCGGTCGGGCGCGGCGATCAGGGCGTCGGACTCTGCGGGAGTGAGGAACTCGAGCATCGGTTTGGGATGGCGTTTGGGTGGGATCGCCAGCACGCGGGTGATCGTGCCAGCGTGCTCGAGGTGAGCGGGTAGGGCGTGGGCGAGCACGGCCCGGATCCCGGACAGGCGGGTGTTGCGGGTGGCAGTGCTGTTGCCGCGCTCATCCTCGAGGTAGTCAAGGAACGCGGTGACGTTCTCGGCGTCGATGTCACCGATGTCGATGCGCTCGATTCTGGTGCCAGTCCTGGCGGCGAGGAAGGTGATGATGAGCATCCGCCAGGTGTCCCGGTAGGTGCTGATGGTGTGCCCGGACAGGTTCCGTTGGGCGTGGGCGAAGGTGGTGAAGTACGTTTGCAGCTCGATGGCCAGGGCGTTCATGACAGGTCTCCTTTCGGGCTGGTCGCCTCGAGGCGTCCGGCTGCGGCGGCGAGCAGGTCCGGGACGGCGCTGAGGTACCAGTAGGTGTGTTCCGGGCCGGTGTGCCCGAGCCAGGTTGAGAGCAGCCCGAGGGTTCGGGCGGGGTTGGTGCTGTGGGTGTACGCGGCGATCATGTGCCCGGTGGCGAAGGTGTGGCGGAGGTCGTGCAGGCGAGGACGGCGCTGTCCGGTCGGGACCAGCTCGAGGGCGTCGACCAGAGCACCAAAGTGCTGCTCGATCGTTTCGAGGACGAAGCCGCTGCCACGGTTGTTGACGAAGATCGGCCCGGTCGGTGACGGACCGGTGGCCAGGCGCTCGGGCATGCTCAAGTACTCGACCAGCGCTGCTGTCGTTGACGGGTGCAGCGGGATGAGCCGGTCCAGCGGGGTCTTGGTGCCATGAACCTGCAACAGGTTCTCGGCCACCTCGAGGTCGTTGACTCTCAACCGGAGAGCCTCCCCGATGCGCAGCCCGGTGGCAGCGAGCAGGCCGATGATCGTGGACATCGTCGTCGCCACCCGCACGTCGGGGAAGAACAGCGGGCACGCCGTCAGCAGGTGGTCCAGGTCGGCCTGGGAGTAGATGAACGGTGCCGGCCTGGTCGTCCTGGCCGGGAGTAGCCCTGGCGGGATTCGCGGGACGTCGGCTCCGCGCGCGTTCAGCCAGGCCGCGAACGGGCGCACCGCAGTCAACCGTTGTGACCACCACACGGGCGCAGCATCAGCAGGTTCACGGGCCCACTGCACGGCGTCCTCGATCGTGAACGTCTCGCTCTTGCCGCGCTCTTGGAGCCAGTTGAGGAACTGTCGCAGCAGGTACTCGCTGGTCTTGAGCTGGAACCCCAGCCCGCGACGCTGAGCAAGGTAGGTGTCGAGCTCGTCGTGAAGGCACAGAGTGGACGGATCGCTGCTCATCGTGGCACCTGCCCGAACGGCACGGTCAGTGTCCGTAGCGAGGCCAGGTCGACCCGGGCGTACACGCTTGTGCTGGCGGCGTTGGAGTGGCCGAGGAGCTCTTGAGCCTCGATCAGGCTTCCACCGGTTGCGATGACGTTCATCGCTGCGGTGTGCCGCAGCCGGTGCGCATGCACCACTCCGAGCCCTGCCGCTTCGGCGCGGTGCTTGACGATGTCGGAGATCCCGGCGCTGCTCAACGCGCGGATCGGTGGCCGGACCCGCACGAACAGTGCCCGATCCAGTGCGTCAGGGCGCGCTTGCAGCCAGGCGATCAGCGCCTGGCCGACATCGACCGGTACTGGCAGCGTCAACCGCCGCGGTCCTTTGCCGATCACGCTGACCCGTCCGACGGCCCAATCGACGTCGTCGAGTCCCAGGGTCGCGGCCTCTCCGGCGCGTAGCCCGAGCCGCCACAGTGTGGTGATCACCGCCCGGTCTCGAAGGCCGACAATCGTGTCCAGGTCGCACGCGCTCAGCAGACCTTCGACCTGCCCGGGCGACAATCCCCGGGGCAGCATGGCCCGTGTGGCCCGGGCACGCAGGATCCCGCCAGTCAGGTCGCGCTCGATTCGACCGGTCGCCAGCGCCCACCGCAGCAGCGACCGCATCGCATCCACGATCGCGGCACGCGAAGCCGACGCGAGGCCTTCCGCACGGTCGACGATGAACGCGTTCACGACCGTGACGTCACACGCGCTCCAGTTGATCACTTCATCGGCAACGGGCAGTGAGTCGACCAGTGCGCCAACCCAGCCCCGACGATGATGGATACATGCCTGGCTGATCCCGCGAGCCTCGCGCTGCCAACGGCCCCACGCATCCAACTCGCCCACAGCGGCTGACCCCAACGGCGGCGCCTCCCTCGCGCTCGGGCCACGAACTCGCTTACGTACCACTCCTCACCGGGCAGGTACCCACACTCGACGAGGAACCGGCGCACGGCCGGGGACCTCACCTTGACGATCACATGTCCCGGGACACCGGGGGCATACTTGGCCTGGAACGCCTCAAGCACATCAAGGCTCAGCGCTGCCAGCGACACATCGTGATCGTCCATCCAGGCGCTCAACCCGCGAGCCACGCCGAGAACTTGCGGGACCATCGTTCGTGAGTACCGCTCCGCTGCCAACCAGGCCGCCAACTGCTCCATCACCACCCCCTCCAGCGGACCACGAGCCACAACGGGCATCACCGGCAACACGACGACCACCTCCGAGCACACGAACACCTTGGAGGATCAGCGTGTCGTTATGCCGACCTTTCAGGCCACCGACAAGGCCCTGACCTGGGCCGATACCCCAAACATCGGCATAACCAGAAGGTCGGCATAAACGTTGTACTTCGAGGCCGAGAAGGAGGACGACCTGCGCAAGGTCGGCTACTCCAAGGAACGCCGCGTCGACCCACAGATCGTTGTGGGTCTGCTCGTCGACCGGCACGGGTTCCCCCTGGAGATCTGCTGCTATGAGGGCAACCAGGCCGAGACATCCACGATCATCCCGATCATCAAGCAGTTCCAGAACCGCCACGGCATCGAGGACATGGTCGTCGTGGCCGATGCCGGCATGCTCTCGGCGGGCAACCTGGCCGCGTTGGAGGAGGCGAACCTGCGGTTCATCGTCGGCTCCAGAGTGACCAAGGCGCCGCTGGACCTGGCCTCGCACTTCCGCTGGCACGGCGATGCGTTCAGCGACGGGCAGGTCATCGACACCATCACGCCCCGCACCGGCCGGCGCAGTGAGAACGACGAAGCGCTGCGTGCCGAGCCGGTCTGGGACCCCGAGCAGCATCCCGGGTCGTGGCGGGCGGTGTGGGCCTACTCGGCCAAGCGGGCGGCGCGCGATAGCAAGACGTTGACGTTGCAGGAGAACCGCGCCCGAGCGGTCATCGCCGGTGAGAAAGCCGCCCGGACCCCCAGATTCGTCAAGACCACCGGTGACACGCGCAGCCTGGACGAGGCCGCCCTGGCCCGCGCGCGGCGCCTGGTCGGGCTGAAGGGCTACGTCACCAATATCCCCGCCAAGCTGATGGCGGCCGGTGAGGTCACCGGGTCCTACCACCAGCTCTGGCACGTCGAGCAGTCGTTCCGGATGTCCAAGACCGACCTGGCCGCCAGGCCGATGTTCGTACGGACCCGCGACGCCATCGAGGCCCACCTGACCATCGTGTTCACCGCCCTGGCCGTCTCGCGCGAGGTCCAGCGGCGCTCCGGCCTCGCGATCCGCAACGTCATCCGCCAGCTCAGGCCCCTGCGCTCAGCGACCATCACCGCCAACGGCGCCACCCAGACCATCCCGCCCCAGATCGACCCCGACCGACGAGCGATCATCGACGCCCTCACGACCAGGAAATCTCAGGCACTAAACGAATGACCGAACTCAGGAGGCGGCGGTGCTGAACGGCCAGGAGTGGCATCCGCACAAGATCCAGGGCATCACCGGCGGCAACGGCGTCCCGCCCGTCACCGACCTGGACCTGCTCGACGGCGTGCTGCAGGTCCCCCAGGATGAGGCGATCGAGGTGGCCCGCACCGCGTTTCGCACCGAGGGCCTGATCGTGGGCGTCTCCTCCGGCGCCGCCCTGCACGCCGCGCTGCAACTGGCCCGGCGCGAGGAGTACGCCGGGCGCACGATCGTGGCGATTCTGCCCGACACCGGCGAGCGCTACATCTCCTCCGAACTGTTCGACCACGTGCGCCGGTAGCGGTCTCAGGCGCGGGTGCGCCACCGCTTCAGCCACGGCAGCGCGGCCAACCCCAGGTTCGCCGCCGCGGCGGTGCCGAGCACACCGGCCAGCAGGCCCCACCACTTACCGACCGGAGCACCGGAGGCGTTGCGGCTCAGGGCCTTGCGCAACGCGAACAGCGCACCGGCCAGTTGCACCAACCCGGCTACCGGGGTGGTCCAGGCCAGGGTGGGGTGCTCGTCGGGGTCGGCGATCCGGTAGGCGGCCTCGGAGGCCTCGGTGGCGTGGCGACGCATCTGCTCCACGTTCGCCCGGGCCTGTTCCCGGGCCTGCTCGCGGGCGTCGTCGGCCACCTCGCGCATGTGCTCCACGTGCGCCCTGGCCTCGTCCGCTGCCTCGTCCATGGCGCGGCGCACCGCATCTGCCACCGTCATCGGATCCAGTTCCACCGCGCCGGGCACCTCGGCCGCCGGGATCTGGTCGTGCAGGAACCGCGTCACCACCTCCGGCAGCCCCAGGCTGGGGACGATGCCCAGCAGGCCCCGCGCACCGTCGGCCACGAGCGCCTCGGTGAGCGCGTCGGTATCGGCCTCCGGCACGGCAGCGCGCAGGCTCCGCACCAGCGCATCGGGGCCGAGTTTGTCGCGCACGAACGGCTGCACCACCTCGGCGGCCTCGGTGGGCACCACCGTGACGGTGGCGTCCCAGGAGTGCAGGTGCGCTTCGCCGGGTTCGGACAGCACGCTGATCGAGGGGAACGAGGACCCCTTCTCCAGCACCACCACCGGCAGGTGCTCATCGCGCCACTGTAGCGAGGTCAGCGCCGGGCCGTCCGGAACGAAGACCACCTGGTACTCGCCCGACTCCAGCACCCACAGCACCGTGTTGGCCTTGGTGGCCAGATCGTGCAGGTCTCGCGTGGAGGCTCGGGTGACCACCACCGCACGTTCGGGCAGCCGGGTGGAGGCCAGGTCGATCTCGGAGCCGAACGGGTCGAAGTCCTCATCGTCCTCTGTCTTGGCGCCGACGCCCTCGACCACGATCTCCTCGAAGACCACCAGTGCCTGGCACTCGGTGGCCAGCGCCTCGGCCAGGTCCGACAGATGCGGTCCGGGCACGATCTCAGTACGGCCGGCCGAGAGCACCGCCACCCGGCGCTCCTCATCCACGGCCACCGCCACCGCGACCGAGAACGGGGCGTCCGGGTCGGACTCGATCAGCCCGATCACCTGGGCACCGTCCAGGAATCCCTCGGCCCGTGCGGCGTGCGGCGTCGCGGTGCTGACCAGCCCGGCGCACCGCCGCCACCCTGTTGAACTGCTCATGGCACGAGCCTACCTACCCGACCTGTACCGGTCCTGCGCTCAGGCGGGTGCGCCGTCGATCCGGGGCCCCGCCTGGGTCAGCCCTCGGCCCGCTGGCGGGCCACCTCGTACAGCGCGATACCGATCGCGGTGCCGGCGTTGAGGGATTCCATCGAGGCCGAGATCGGGATGGAGACCAGGGCGTCGCAGGTCTCCCGGACCAACCGGCCCAGGCCCTTGCCCTCCGAGCCCAGCACCAACACCAACGGCTGGTGCACCACCGGCAACTCGGCCACCGGCGTCTGCGCCTCACCATCCAGTCCCACCACGAAGCAGCCGGCCTTCTTGTACTCACCCAGGGCCCGGACCAGGTTGGTCGCCCGGGCCACCGGAACCCGGGCCGCGGCCCCGGCGGACACCTTCCACGCCGAGGCGGTCAGTCCGGCCGAGCGCCGTTGCGGGATGAGCACCCCGTGCGCACCGAAGGCGCCGGCGCTGCGCAGGGTGGCTCCGAGGTTGCGCGGGTCAGTGACCGAGTCCAGCGCGACGATCAACGGGGCGCCCGGGGCGTCGGTGCTGAGCAGGTCCGCCGGCTCGGCATAGGTGTAGGTGGGCACCTGCAGCCCGACCCCCTGGTGCACCCCGCCATCGGTGAGACGGTCGAGTTCGGTCCGGGTCACCTCCAGCAGCGGGATGCCCCGATCGGCGATGATCTGGCGGATCTCGGCGGTGCGCTCATCCCCACCGACGCCGGTGGCCACGTACACGGTGGAGGCCGGGATGTCCGCCCGCAGGGCTTCCAGCACCGAGTTGCGCCCCCCGATCACCTCATAGGGCCGGTCTCCCGCGGCTCGGGACCTGCGTGGCGCGGAGCGTTCGGCACTGGCCTTGCGCTTGGCTGCCGGGTGGTAGGGGCGGTCCTCGGCCTTGGGGGTGGGACCTTTGCCGCGCAGCGACTTGCGACCCTGCCCGCCGGATCCGACCTGGGCGCCCTTCTTGGTCCCGGTCTTGCGGACGGCGCCGCGGCGCTTGGAGTTACCGGCCATCAGTGATCCCCTCGCAGGCTCCAGCGGGCACCGCCGGAGGAGTCCTCCACCACCACACCGGCGGCTTGGAGCTGGTCGCGCAGTTCGTCGGCTCGCGCCCAGTCCTTGTCCGCGCGGGCCCGCGCGCGAGCGGTGAGCACCTGGGAGATGAGCGCGTCGAGCACCGCGGAAGTCCCGTCGTCACCGGTTTCGGCCGCCCCGCGCCAGGGCTCGGCATACGGGTCCAGACCGAGCACGGCGAGCATGGCGCGCACCTGCAGGGCGATCTCGCCGGCCTCCCGGCCCGCGGCGAGGGCGCTGTTGCCGTGGCGCACGTGCTCGTGCACCGCGGCCAGGGCCGCCGAGACGTTCAGATCCTCGTCCATCGCGGCGCTGAAGGCCCCGGGCAACTCCACCTGGTCCAGTTCCCGCGCGGTGGCGGTGGCGATCCGCCCGGCCGGATCGGTCCCAGCGGCACCGGCCCGGTCCAGCAGTCCGGTGATGCGCTGCCAGGCGGCGGCGGCATCGGAGAGGGTGGAGTCGGAGAATTCCAGTGCGGACCGGTAGTGCACCGCTCCGAGGGCGTAGCGCAGCACCATCGGGGAGGTGCGCTGGAGCACGACCTCGGTGAGCAGGGAGTTGCCCAGCGACTTGCTCATCTTCTCCCCGCCGGTGGTGACCCAGGCGTTGTGCATCCACAGCCTGGCGAAGCCCCAGCCGGCGGCCCAGGACTGGGCCTGCTCGTTCTCGTGGTGCGGAAAACGCAGGTCGATCCCGCCGCCGTGGATGTCGAAGGAGGTACCCAGGTACTTGCGCGCCATCGCCGAGCACTCCAGGTGCCACCCGGGCCGTCCGCGGCCGTGGGGCGTGGGCCAGGCCGCGGTAGTAGCGGGCTCGCCCTCCTTGTGCGCCTTCCACAGCGCGAAGTCGTGCGGGTTGCGCTTGTCCGAGGCGGCCTCCTCCACGGTGGTCATGTTCTCCACCAGTTGGCGGGTCAACGCCCCGTAGCTGCCGAAACTGTGCACGTCGAAGTACACGTTCCCGGGATCCCCGGTGTAGGCATGGCCACGTTCGATGAGCAACTCGATGAGTTCGACCATCTCGGTGATGTGACCGGTGGCCCGGGGTTCATAGGTGGGCGCAGCGACCCCGAGCGCGTCGTAGGCGCGGGCGAACTCGCGCTCGTACCGGTAGGCCCAGGCCCACCAGGGCACACCGGCCTCGGCGGACTTGGACAGGATCTTGTCGTCGATGTCGGTGACGTTGCGCACCAGCGTCACCTGGTAGCCGCTGCGGCGCAACCAGCGGGTGAGGATGTCGAAGGCGACGGCGGAGCGCATGTGCCCGATGTGCGGGGAGCCCTGCACGGTGGCACCGCACAGGTAGATGCCCACCTTGCCCGGGACCTCGGGCTCGAAGCGGCGCACCTCGCGGGTGGCGGAGTCATACAGATGCAGCGACATTCAGTCGAGTTTATCGGTGCCGGCCGCCCCCGGGCGCCGCACCCTGCCAGGGGCGGCGGACTCCCGCCGACCGGTGCACCCTGACCGACCTGCCAGCTGCTGCTCGCCGCGTAACCAGGGACGCTCCCGGGCACCCTCAACCGGCGCCGGCCACCACCAGCGCGGTGGCGATCGCGGCCAGCCCTTCGCCGCGGCCGGTCAGGCCCAGCCCGTCGGTGGTGGTGGCGCTCAGGGTCACGGGTGCACCGGTGGCCGCGGACAGCAACTCCTGGGCACGGCCGCGGTGCGGGGCGAGCCTGGGCCGGTTCCCGATCACCTGCACGGCCACGTTCCCGACCACGAAGCCCGCGGCGCGGACCCGGCGCGCCGCCTCGCCCAGGATCGCGGTGCCGGCGGCCCCCCAGCGTGGGGCTGCTGGTGCCGAACACCGAACCCAGGTCCCCCACCCCGGCGGCCACCAGCAAGGCGTCGGCGGCGGCGTGGGCGGCTACATCGCCGTCGGAGTGCCCGGTCAGGGCGATCTCATCCGGGAAGTAGATGCCGGCCAGGTACAGCCCGGACGTGCCATCGGTGGCGAAGGCGTGCACGTCCACACCGATACCGGTGCGCGGCACGGGCACTCGCGGGCTGCTCACCGGCTCACCAGCCCTCGTTCAGGTACATCTGGGCCACGGCCAGATCGTGCGGGTCGGTGATCTTCATCGCCGCGCGCTCCCCGGCCACCACGTGCACCTCGAGCGCGAGCGCCTCAACCAGGGCGGCGTCATCGGTGGCTGCGCTGTACTCGTGACGCCCGCGTGCGGCCCCGGAAGCGTGCGCCCGCCGCAGCACCTCGGCTCGGAAGCCCTGCGGGGTCTGCATGGCCCGGAGCCGGCCCCGCTCCACCACACCGCGGGCGCGGGCGGTGTCCTGCTCATCGACCATCCTGATCGTGTCGGTCACCGCCAGTCCGGGCACCACCGCGTCATGGCCGCCCTGGACGGCCCGGATCACCCGGGTGATCATCGACGACGGCGCGAGCGGGCGGGCGGCGTCGTGCACCAGGATCACCTCGTGTCCGGCACCGAGGCGCTCCAGTCCCGCGGCGACCGAGGCCTGCCGAGAGGGGTAGGTGCCCTCCACCACGTCAACCTCGACCCGGTCGGCGCCCGCTTGGCCCTCCGGCGACGCCTCGTGATCGGCAAAGGCCGCCAACGCGGCCCGGCGGACCTGCTCCCCGTGGCCGCGGGGCGCGGTCACCACGATGGTGCGCACCAGGCCGGTCGCCCGCAGACGGCTGACCGCGTGGGTGACCAGGGACCGGCCGCCCAGCATCGCCAGGGCCTTGGGTTCCGGACCGCCGAGCCGGGTTCCGGCACCGGCCGCGACCAGTACCACCCCGGCGTTCGGTGCCAACGGCGGCTCCGGCGTCGGCCGCCGGTTCAGGAGGCCAGGACCTCGTCGAGCCGGGCCTCGGCCTGCTCTTCCTCGGTCTTCTCCGCAAGCGCGAGCTCGGAGACCAGGATCTGGCGGGCCCGGGCGAGCATCCGCTTCTCCCCGGCCGACAGTCCGCGGTCCGCGTCCCGTCGGGACAGGTCCCGGACCACCTCGGCCACCTTGATCACGTCTCCGGAGGCGATCTTCTCCACGTTCGCCTTGTACCGCCGCGACCAGTTGGTCGGCTCCTCGGTGTACGGGGCGCGCAGGACGTCGAACACCTCCTCCAAGCCTTCGGCGTCCACCACGTCGCGGACGCCGACCAGATCGACGTTGTCCGCCGGGACCTCGATCGTCAGATCACCCTGAGCGACCTTGAGCCGGAGATAGAGCTTCTCCTCACCGCGGATGATTCGTTTGGAGATTTCTTCGATCAGAGCCGCACCGTGGTGCGGGTAGACGACGGTTTCGCCGACTGTGAAGGACATGTGCAGGCACTCCTTTCGCGGAAGTCAAGTTTACCACGCCGTGACCTGGGCATTGGCCCCTGGTTCGGCTCCCCGAACCGGGCCGCGAACACTGCACAGGCACCGGTCCGTCCCCACCCGCCGTACCCGCCCGTACCGCCGCCTGAGCACCGGTGTCCCGCTCGGAGGGGCCGGTGACTGCCCCTGGGCCGCACACAGTAGGCTGGTACCCGCGGCACGACAGGGCCGCGACCGATCTGTTGCACACGTTCGATCCCACCACGCCGTCCCAGCCAGAAGGAGTGAGCCCGTGGCCCGCAGCGAGCACCACGCCCGCCTCCGCCGCCCTCTCATCGCCGTGGCCCTTGCGGTCATGCTCGTCCTCGGTGCGTGCACGCCACCGATGACCATGAACCAGTACGCCGCCGGCGATGGTGCCCGGGCCGACCTGGGCAGCCAGGTCAAGGTGGAGAACCTGCTGGTGATCACGGAAGCAGAGGGCTCAGCCGGCACCCTGGTGGGCGGAGTGGTGAACCTGTGGGACCAGGAGGCTGAGGTGAGCCTGTCCGTGCAGGACATGGGCGAAGCGGTCACGGTCACGGTGGACCCGGCGGCCACACTGCTGCTGCACCCCGAGCACGAGTCCGTGGTGCTGCCCTCGGTCCCGGTCGCGCCGGGGGCGACGCTGGAGATACAGATCTCCACGGACAATTCAGGCTCGATCACCGTCCCGGTGCCGGTGCTGGACGGGACGCTCGATCCCTACCAGGACTACCTACCCGAGGGGTAACGAGGGCGGGCCCTGAATTCCTGGGCTCGTCGACCGGGCCCCTGGTCTCGTCGGGGGCCTCAGGTCTCGTCGACGAGTTTGTACCCCAGGCCACGCACCGTCAGCAGCACGGTGGGGCGGACCGGATCGGGCTCGATCTTGGCCCGGATCCGCTTCACGTGCACATCCAGGGTCTTGGTGTCGCCGACGTAGTCCGCGCCCCAGACCCGGTCGATCAGCTGACCGCGGGTCAGCACCCGGTCGGGGTTGCGCAGGAACAGCTCCAGTAGCTCGAACTCCCGCAGCGGCATCGAGATCTCGGCGCCGTCCACGGTGACCACGTGCCGGTCGGTGTCCATCACCACCCGGCCCACGCTCAGGACGTCGGGGGCCTCGGCATCCTGGGCCTCCCCGCCCCGGCGCAGGACGGCGCGGATGCGGGCCAGCAGCTCCCGGAAGGAGTAGGGCTTGGTGACGTAGTCGTCCGCCCCCAGTTCCAGGCCCACGACCTTGTCGATCTCGGAGTCCTTGGCGGTGAGCATGATCACCGGCACGGTGCTGCGGGTGCGAAGTTCCCGGCACACCTCGGTGCCGGACAGGCCCGGCAGCATCAGGTCCAGCAGCACCAGGTCGGCTGCCTGCCGGTCGAAGGCGTTCAGCCCCTCATCGCCGGAGGCGACCGCCTCCACTGCGAACCCTTCCCGGGTGAGTTGGTAGACCAGCGAGTCACGGTACGACTCCTCGTCCTCCACAACCAGGATGCGCGTCACGATTCCTCTTCTCCTTCATCACCGGATCCGGCGACCGCCGGGTCCACCTCAGGGATGCGAAGCGTGAAGGTCGACCCGCGCCCCTTGGTGGACCACACGGTGACCTCGCCGCCGTGATTGGCCGCGACATGCTTCACGATACTCAGTCCCAGACCGGTGCCGCCGGTCTCGCGGGAGCGGGCCGGGTCGATCCGGTAGAACCGCTCGAAGACCCGCTGGGCGTCCTCGGACTTGATACCCGCGCCCTGGTCCACCACCGCGATCTCCACCACCCCGTCCACCGTGCGCACCCCCACGCGAACAGGTGAGCCGTACGGGGAGTACCGCACCGCGTTGTCCAGCAGATTGCGCACCGCGGTCACCAGCAGCCCGTGATCGCCAAGCACCTGGACACCGGCCTCACCGCCCACGGTCAGGCTCATCTCCCGGGCGTCGGCTTCCATCCGGGCCCGGTCGATCGCCTCCTCGATCACGTCGTCGATCGATACCGGGAGGAAGTCGACCACCTCCTCCGGTGCCTGCAGCCGGGAGAGTTCGATGATCTCCTGCACCAGCGCGGACAGCCGCACCGCTTCCCGCTGCATCCGGGACGCGAAGTGCCGCACCGCCTCGGGGTCGTCGGCGGCGTCGGCTGCGGTCTCGGCCAGCAGCGCGATCGCCCCGACCGGGGTCTTGAGTTCATGGGAGACGTTCGCCACGAAGTCGCGGCGGACCTCCTCCACCCGCCGCTCCGCGGTGCGATCGTCGGCGAGCAGGAGGACCCGGTCCCCGGGCAACGGGGCGACCCGCACGTCCACGGCCAGGGTGTCCGAGCCGGGCACCTTCGAACGGGGCAGCGTCAACTGGGCGTCGTGGACGTGCCCGTCCCGGCGCGCCCGGGCCACCAGATCGTCGAGGGAGGCCTGGGTCAGCGAGCCACCGCGCACCAGGCCCAGGGAGTAGGCCGGCGGGGTGGCGCGCAAGACCTCGTCGTCGGGCCCGAGCACCACCGAGACCGATCGCAGCACCGACAGGACGCTGGCGACGTCGTCGTCGACCTTACGCAGGGCGCCACCGGCGCCCTGCTCCTCGCCGGAGCTACTACGAGAGTTCCACAGTCCGAAGGCGCCAACGCCGAGGGCCACACCCACCAGGGCGGCCAGAAGGAGCCAGACACCGTCCACATCGGCCACCTTATGACCTGTGGGGCGCTCCGGGCGCATCCGGATGGCCCGCACGGTCAGGAGTTCATCACCCGCACACGTCGCGTTCACCTCCGGCGTGAGAGGGTAGTGAGGTGCAGTGGACACGAGCGGTGTTCACCCGTGAACCGAGGAGTTGTCCCCGTGCGTGCGATCTTCGATCAGGAACTGAGCCAGATCGGCGAGGATCTGCTCCACATGGCGACCCTCGTGGCCACGGCGATCCGGGATGCGAGCCGGGCGCTGGCCACCGCAGATCTTCAACTCGCCGAGCAGGTCATCGAGGCCGACCTCGCGCTGGATGAACTGGAGCGCGGGAACTGGACGAACGGTGCGTCATCCTGCTGGCCCGCCAGCAGCCGGTGGCCACCGACCTGCGCGTGGTGGTCTCCGGTCTCCGGATCAGTGCCTCGATCGAGCGCATGGGTGACCTGGCCCGGCACGTGGCCCAGGTGGCCCGGCTGCGTTACCCCGAGAAGGTGCTACCGGAGTCGATCCAGCCGTTGTTCGACGAGTTCGCCGTGGCCGCGGAGAAGGTGGCGGTGGACCTGGTCGAACTCCTGCAGAGCCACGATCTGGACAAGGCCGCCCAGGTGGAGAAGGACGACGACATCCTCGATGAGCTCCACCGGCAGTCGTTCACGTCCACGCTGGGGCCGGACTGGGACGGCAACGTCAGCCAGACCGTGGACGTGACGCTGCTGGGCCGCTTCTACGAGCGTTTCGGTGACCACGCGGTCTCGGTGGCGAGCCGGATCACCTACCTGGTGACCGGGGACCTGGGCGACGGCGAGCCGAACAACCTCTGAGGCGCCCCGCCATGAGGCCGCAGGTCCTCGCCCCGCCGGGCAGCGCGGAGTGGTTCAGCGCCCCTGGGCAGCGACCGCCGCGATGGCTTCCTTCGCCGCATCCGGGTCCAGGTAGGTGCCGCCGGCCTTGACCGGCGTGAGGGACTCGTCCAGTTCGTAGACCAGCGGGATTCCTGTGGGCACGTTCAGACCTGCGATGGTCTGGTCGTCCACCCCGTCCAGGTGCTTGATGATCGCCCGCAGGGAGTTGCCGTGCGCGGCCACCAGGACCACCTTGCCGGCCCTCAGGTCCGGCACCACGGCGTCGTTCCAGTACGGCAGCGCGCGCTCGAGGACGTCCTTGAGGCACTCCGTGGTCGGAATCGGCTCGCCGGCGTAGCGCGGGTCTCCGTCCTGGGAGTAGGTCGAGCCGAGTTCGATCTCCGGCGGCGGCACGTCGTAGGAACGGCGCCAGGTCATGAACTGGTCCTCGCCGAACTCCTCGCGGATCTGCTTCTTGTCCTTGCCCTGCAGCGCGCCGTAGTGACGCTCGTTCAGGCGCCAGTGGCGGTGCACCGGGATCCAGTGCCGGTCCGCAGCGTCCAGGGTCAGGTTCGCGGTGGTGATGGCCCGGCGCAGCAGCGAGGTGTGCAGCACCTCGGGCAGCACACCGGCCTCCACGAGCAGTTCCCCGCCCCGGACGGCTTCGGCCTCGCCCCGCTCCGACAGCGGCACGTCCACCCAACCGGTGAACAGGTTCTTCGCGTTCCACTCGCTCTCGCCGTGGCGGAGCAGCACCAGGGTGTAGGTCATGGCATCAGTCTGCCGCATGCGACCCGGACCGGTCACATCGGCGGCCTGGTGACAGCGGCCGACCGGCGTCACATGGGCAGGATGAACATCGGGCGCGGGATCTCGATCTCGTGCTGCACCGGCCCGACCGCACCCTGGTACCGGCCCTCGGGGTCGCCCCGAGGGGTGAACGGGTGGATCAGCACCCGATCCTCGCGTTCGCCGGCCACCAGCAGGTTCGGCCCGCTCAGCGCCATGTGCCGGGGCCACGCCCCGGTGTGCACTTCACCCGCGAGTTCCAGCCGGGCCCCGTCGTCATGCACGGTGAAGGTGGAGACCGAGTCGGAACCGCGCGAAGCCACCAGCACCACGCCGCTGGAGAACAGGATGTGGGAGAGATAATAGGCGTCCTCGGAGCGGCCCGGAAGCGTCGCGGCCCGGACTTGTTGGACAACCTCACCCCGGCCGGTGTTCTCGTCCCACTCCAGGACCAGGACCTCACCGGACAGTTCGCCGCTGATGTAGAGGTATCTCCCCGATCCGGCGACGTGTCGCGGTCCGCTGCCCGCCGGGAGCGAGGTGATCACCGGATCAGGATCGGGCCGACCGCTCTCGAGGGGGTAGGCGCGGACCTCATCGGTACCCAGGTCCGCTACCAGGAGGTAGCCCCCGCCCGGGGAGATCCGGGTCGAGTGCGCATGCGGGCCCTCCTGACGGTCCGGGTTCGGCCCGGTCCCGGCGTGGCCGAAGGTGAGCACGTGGTCGGAGACGTCTCCTGCCTCGGTCAACTCCACCGCGGAGAGCACCCCGTCACCGTAGTTGGCCACGTACAACCAGCGTCCTTGTGGATGGACGCGCAGGTGGCACGGGCCCGACCCACCGGTGGCCACCGACCGGACCTGGCCCAACGTGCAGTCCGCCCCGAACGCGTAGGAGATGACCCGGCCGCCGTCCTGCTCCGAGACGGCGTAGAGGCGGTCCGCGGACGGGTGCAGGGTGAGGTAGGTGGCACGGGACGCAGCGATCGTGCGCACCACATCGACGCCATCCCAATCCCCCGCCGGGCCGGGTCGCTGGATCCGCCAGATGCCCTCAGGGTCGGGACCCTCGTTGGCGTCCGTGCCTACCCAGATTTGCCGGTAAACAGTCATGGCACCCACGTTAACGTGAATGCCATGGCTGGTCCTGAGTTCGGTCATTCGTTTAGTGCCTGAGATTTCCTGGTCGTGAGGGCGTCGATGATCGCTCGTCGGTCGGGGTCGATCTGGGGCGGGATGGTCTGGGTGGCGCCGTTGGCGGTGATGGTCGCTGAGCGCAGGGGCCTGAGCTGGCGGATGACGTTGCGGATCGCGAGGCCGGAGCGCCGCTGGACCTCGCGCGAGACGGCCAGGGCGGTGAACACGATGGTCAGGTGGGCCTCGATGGCGTCGCGGGTCCGTACGAACATCGGCCTGGCGGCCAGGTCGGTCTTGGACATCCGGAACGACTGCTCGACGTGCCAGAGCTGGTGGTAGGACCCGGTGACCTCACCGGCCGCCATCAGCTTGGCGGGGATATTGGTGACGTAGCCCTTCAGCCCGACCAGGCGCCGCGCGCGGGCCAGGGCGGCCTCGTCCAGGCTGCGCGTGTCACCGGTGGTCTTGACGAATCTGGGGGTCCGGGCGGCTTTCTCACCGGCGATGACCGCTCGGGCGCGGTTCTCCTGCAACGTCAACGTCTTGCTATCGCGCGCCGCCCGCTTGGCCGAGTAGGCCCACACCGCCCGCCACGACCCGGGATGCTGCTCGGGGTCCCAGACCGGCTCGGCACGCAGCGCTTCGTCGTTCTCACTGCGCCGGCCGGTGCGGGGCGTGATGGTGTCGATGACCTGCCCGTCGCTGAACGCATCGCCGTGCCAGCGGAAGTGCGAGGCCAGGTCCAGCGGCGCCTTGGTCACTCTGGAGCCGACGATGAACCGCAGGTTCGCCTCCTCCAACGCGGCCAGGTTGCCCGCCGAGAGCATGCCGGCATCGGCCACGACGACCATGTCCTCGATGCCGTGGCGGTTCTGGAACTGCTTGATGATCGGGATGATCGTGGATGTCTCGGCCTGGTTGCCCTCATAGCAGCAGATCTCCAGGGGGAACCCGTGCCGGTCGACGAGCAGACCCACAACGATCTGTGGGTCGACGCGGCGTTCCTTGGAGTAGCCGACCTTGCGCAGGTCGTCCTCCTTCTCGGCCTCGAAGTACAACGTTTATGCCGACCTTCTGGTTATGCCGATGTTTGGGGTATCGGCCCAGGTCAGGGCCTTGTCGGTGGCCTGAAAGGTCGGCATATTCATAGGGTCGCGAGCCAGGCGAGGATGTCGGGTTCGGGCTGGTAGGTGCCGGGGTCGGTGTTCGGCGGGCGGGTGCGGTCGATCGCGGCTTGCTTGATGGCCATGTCGGCGTGCAGGTAGGCGTCGGTGGACTGGGTGTGTTGGTGTCCGAGCCAGAGAGCGATCACGGAGATGTCGACGCCGTGGGTGAGCAGGGTCATCGCGGCGGTGTGCCGCAGGGTGTGCATCGTGACGTGCTTGTCCGCGATGCTGACGCACTCGGCGGCTGCTGTCGCGACGTGGATCTTGAGGCGGTGTTCGAGGGCATCGGGTGAGAGGTGCTGGCCGCGGGGTCCACAGAAGAGCGCCTCACCGGGGCGGGCGCGCCGTTCGGCGAGGTAGCCGGTCATGACCGCGACGGTGGTCGAGGTCAGCGGCGTCGATCGGGTGCGCCGGCCCTTGCCGGTGCAGGTGACATTCGCGCCGACACCGAGCCTGATGTCGGCGTAGGTCAGCGAGGTCAGTTCGCTGATGCGTAGCCCGGTTTGGATCGCCAGGACCAGCAGGGCATGGTCGCGCCGGCCGGTCCACCGGGTGCGGTCGGGCGCGGCGATCAGGGCGTCGGACTCTGCGGGAGTGAGGAACTCGAGCATCGGTTTGGGATGGCGTTTGGGTGGGATCGCCAGCACGCGGGTGATCGTGCCAGCGTGCTCGAGGTGAGCGGGTAGGGCGTGGGCGAGCACGGCCCGGATCCCGGACAGGCGGGTGTTGCGGGTGGCAGTGCTGTTGCCGCGCTCATCCTCGAGGTAGTCAAGGAACGCGGTGACGTTCTCGGCGTCGATGTCACCGATGTCGATGCGCTCGATTCTGGTGCCAGTCCTGGCGGCGAGGAAGGTGATGAGCATCCGCCAGGTGTCCCGGTAGGTGCTGATGGTGTGCCCGGACAGGTTCCGTTGGGCGTGGGCGAAGGTGGTGAAGTACGTTTGCAGCTCGATGGCCAGGGCGTTCATGACAGGTCTCCTTTCGGGCTGGTCGCCTCGAGGCGTCCGGCTGCGGCGGCGAGCAGGTCCGGGACGGCGCTGAGGTACCAGTAGGTGTGTTCCGGGCCGGTGTGCCCGAGCCAGGTTGAGAGCAGCCCGAGGGTTCGGGCGGGGTTGGTGCTGTGGGTGTACGCGGCGATCATGTGCCCGGTGGCGAAGGTGTGGCGGAGGTCGTGCAGGCGAGGACGGCGCTGTCCGGTCGGGACCAGCTCGAGGGCGTCGACCAGAGCACCAAAGTGCTGCTCGATCGTTTCGAGGACGAAGCCGCTGCCACGGTTGTTGACGAAGATCGGCCCGGTCGGTGACGGACCGGTGGCCAGGCGCTCGGGCATGCTCAAGTACTCGACCAGCGCTGCTGTCGTTGACGGGTGCAGCGGGATGAGCCGGTCCAGCGGGGTCTTGGTGCCATGAACCTGCAACAGGTTCTCGGCCACCTCGAGGTCGTTGACTCTCAACCGGAGAGCCTCCCCGATGCGCAGCCCGGTGGCAGCGAGCAGGCCGATGATCGTGGACATCGTCGTCGCCACCCGCACGTCGGGGAAGAACAGCGGGCACGCCGTCAGCAGGTGGTCCAGGTCGGCCTGGGAGTAGATGAACGGTGCCGGCCTGGTCGTCCTGGCCGGGAGTAGCCCTGGCGGGATTCGCGGGACGTCGGCTCCGCGCGCGTTCAGCCAGGCCGCGAACGGGCGCACCGCAGTCAACCGTTGTGACCACCACACGGGCGCAGCATCAGCAGGTTCACGGGCCCACTGCACGGCGTCCTCGATCGTGAACGTCTCGCTCTTGCCGCGCTCTTGGAGCCAGTTGAGGAACTGTCGCAGCAGGTACTCGCTGGTCTTGAGCTGGAACCCCAGCCCGCGACGCTGAGCAAGGTAGGTGTCGAGCTCGTCGTGAAGGCACAGAGTGGACGGATCGCTGCTCATCGTGGCACCTGCCCGAACGGCACGGTCAGTGTCCGTAGCGAGGCCAGGTCGACCCGGGCGTACACGCTTGTGCTGGCGGCGTTGGAGTGGCCGAGGAGCTCTTGAGCCTCGATCAGGCTTCCACCGGTTGCGATGACGTTCATCGCTGCGGTGTGCCGCAGCCGGTGCGCATGCACCACTCCGAGCCCTGCCGCTTCGGCGCGGTGCTTGACGATGTCGGAGATCCCGGCGCTGCTCAACGCGCGGATCGGTGGCCGGACCCGCACGAACAGTGCCCGATCCAGTGCGTCAGGGCGCGCTTGCAGCCAGGCGATCAGCGCCTGGCCGACATCGACCGGTACTGGCAGCGTCAACCGCCGCGGTCCTTTGCCGATCACGCTGACCCGTCCGACGGCCCAATCGACGTCGTCGAGTCCCAGGGTCGCGGCCTCTCCGGCGCGTAGCCCGAGCCGCCACAGTGTGGTGATCACCGCCGGTCTCGAAGGCCGACAATCGTGTCCAGGTCGCACGCGCTCAGCAGACCTTCGACCTGCCCGGGCGACAATCCCCGGGGCAGCATGGCCCGTGTGGCCCGGGCACGCAGGATCCCGCCAGTCAGGTCGCGCTCGATTCGACCGGTCGCCAGCGCCCACCGCAGCAGCGACCGCATCGCATCCACGATCGCGGCACGCGAAGCCGACGCGAGGCCTTCCGCACGGTCGACGATGAACGCGTTCACGACCGTGACGTCACACGCGCTCCAGTTGATCACTTCATCGGCAACGGGCAGTGAGTCGACCAGTGCGCCAACCCAGCCCCGACGATGATGGATACATGCCTGGCTGATCCCGCGAGCCTCGCGCTGCCAACGGCCCCACGCATCCAACTCGCCCACAGCGGCTGACCCCAACGGCGGCGCCTCCCTCGCGCTCGGGCCACGAACTCGCTTACGTACCAACTCCTCACCGGGCAGGTACCCACACTCGACGAGGAACCGGCGCACGGCCGGGGACCTCACCTTGACGATCACATGTCCCGGGACACCGGGGGCATACTTGGCCTGGAACGCCTCAAGCACATCAAGGCTCAGCGCTGCCAGCGACACATCGTGATCGTCCATCCAGGCGCTCAACCCGCGAGCCACGCCGAGAACTTGCGGGACCATCGTTCGTGAGTACCGCTCCGCTGCCAACCAGGCCGCCAACTGCTCCATCACCACCCCCTCCAGCGGACCACGAGCCACAACGGGCATCACCGGCAACACGACGACCACCTCCGAGCACACGAACACCTTGGAGGATCAGCGTGTCGTTATGCCGACCTTTCAGGCCACCGACAAGGCCCTGACCTGGGCCGATACCCCAAACATCGGCATAACCAGAAGGTCGGCATAAACCTTGTTATGCCGACATCGGCATAACAACGTGGTCACGTCGTACAAGCACAGCGAGACATCACCACTGTGCGCGGCGTGGGTGAAGCACAGTTCGGCGACGTTGTCGCGGTAGGCCCCCGGGCCCTCGCCGGCTGCCGCCCGAGTCAGGGTGCGGCGCATTGTCTTCTCACTCGCCGGCCTCACGCCCAAGTCGCTCAGCACACGGCCGGTGTCCAGGATCGAGGTCGGCTCCACGATCCGGGCGATCACCAGATCTCGAAACACCGCGTCACCGATCGTGTCGAACCCCAGCTCGGTGAACACCGCGCTCAGCGCGTCATACAGCACCCGCGAGGAAGTCCCCACCACCCGCGGCGCAGGAACCGGCCCGCGTTCACGTGCTGCCGAGCCTGCCTCGTCGAAGAGCGCCGCCGCCCGCGGCTGGCCGATCAGCGTCGCCCTGGGCGCGGCCGGCTCCAGGCCGAGGTCGAACTCGCCCTGCCCTGGGTCCTCCAACAGCTCCCGCGCCCGCTCAACGAGCAGCCCGAGCTCGGCCTCGGTATGCGCCGACCCGATATGGGCCACGATCCGCCGCCGGCCATCGACGTACTCAGCGATCTGCACGGCCGTCGCTCCCGAAGCCGTCCGTACCCGCCGAATCCACGCCACACGCCCCACGGTAGAGCACCAATTAGTGCCACAGATCGGCGTCCCGCGGACCCATCGGCGCAGGTCAGCGAGTTACACCGTCACAGATCGCGACGCCGTGACCGAACTCAGGTCCTGCTCCGAGACGGCGTAGAGGCGGTCCGCGGACGGGTGCAGGGTGAGGTAGGTGGCACGGGACGCAGCGATCGTGCGCACCACATCGACGCCATCCCAATCCCCCGCCGGGCCGGGTCGCTGGATCCGCCAGATGCCCTCAGGGTCGGGACCCTCGTTGGCGTCCGTGCCTACCCAGATTTGCCGGTAAACAGTCATGGCACCCACGTTAACGTGAATGCCATGGCTGGTGGGCGCTACCCGCCCGGTGTCGGTGCGGGGTTCAGTGGGCCCGCTCGTACGCTTCCTTCACCTCGGCCGGAACGCGGCCACGGTCGGAGACCTCGAATCCGTTCTCCCGGGCCCAGTCCCGGATCTTGGAGGCATCACTGCTGCGGGACGACCCGGAACGACCGGTCTTCCGGCGCCCACCCGATCGACGGGCGTGACCGACCCAGGCGGCCAGATCATCCCGCAACCTGGCGGCGTTGGTTTCATTGAGGTCGATCTCGTACTGAACACCGTCCAGTCCGAAACTGATGGTTTCTGCTGCGTCGGTGCCGTCGATATCGTCGATCAGGAGGACTTTGACCTTCTGGGCCATGGGCTTTCCAATCTATTCTGGTACTGCACCGATACGAATTGAATGTGCCGGGCTCAAGCGTGACACTCCTGTGGTGCTGATGTCACAAGATACCAGTTCTCTAGGACTTGTCCTCACGCTCGATATCGATGGGGATTCGACTCACATGGTCATGACCCGCCTCATCGCCACGCTCGATTGCTTCACGCTCTCTTCGGTCGCTGCTGACGATGGCACGCAACACGACGATGAACAACACCGCCAATACGATCGAGGGAACGATCGCCGCCGAGACAAGCCACCAGTCGGTCATCGCGGCTTCACCAACGGAAATGTAATAGTTTCGCGCATACCGCGGCCGGTCAGGGCCATCAGGAGACGGTCGATTCCCATGCCCATTCCACCTGCGGGTGGCATTCCGTGTTCCATCGCCTCCAGGAACTCCTCATCCAGGGGCATCGCCTCGAAATCGCCGCGCGCTGCCAGTTCTGCCTGCGCTTCCAGCCGCTCCCGCTGGATCACCGGGTCGACCAGTTCCGAGTAGGCGGTGGCCAGTTCCACCCCGCGCACGTACAGGTCCCACTTCTCCACCACACCTGGGATCTCCCGGTGCGCACGGGTCAGCGGCGAGGTGTCCACTGGGAAATCCCGCACGAACGTGGGCGCGTAAAGGTCATCGCCGACGAAATGCTCCCAGAGTTCCTCTGCAGCCTTACCGGGAGTGATGTGGCTCTCGTCCAGTTCCAGCCCGGCAGCACCGGCGATCCTCAATAACTCCGCCAATGGGGTTTGCGGGGTGATTTCCACTCCGGCTGCGGCAGCCAACGATGGATACAACTCAATGCTGTCCCATTCCCCACCGAGTTCGTACTCGGTACCGTCGGCCAGAGTGACCAGCGTGCTATCGAAGGTTTCCTTCGCGGCCCGTTGCACCAGCCGCCGGGTAAGGTCCGCCATCGTGTTGTAGTCGCCGTAGGACTCATAGGCCTCCAGCATCGAGAATTCCGGGGAGTGGGAAGAATCGGCCCCTTCATTGCGGAAGTTGCGATTGATCTCGAAGACTTTCTCGATTCCACCCACCACGGCGCGCTTGAGGAACAGTTCCGGGGCGATTCGCAGGTACAGATCGATATCGAACGCATTCATATGCGTCATGAAGGGTCGTGCGGTTGCTCCACCGTGCTGGGTCTGCAGCATCGGGGTCTCGATCTCCAGGTAGCCACGCTGGTGGAACTCATCGCGCAGCGAGCGCACCACCCGGGCGCGCTGTCGCACCATGTCCCGGGCTGCCGGGCGGGTGATCAGATCCACGTACCGCCGGCGTACCCGGGCCTCCTCGGAGGAGTCCTTGTGCAGGGTGGGCAGCGGGCGCAACGCCTTGCTGGCGATCTGGTAGGAGTCGGCGAAAACGGAGAGCTCGCCTCGCCGGGAGGCGATCACCCGGCCGCTGGCGAACAGGTGGTCCCCCAGATCCACCCGTGCCTTGAACTCCTCCAGGGCCGCCTTGCCGACCGCTCCCTCGGAGAGCATCACCTGCAGTCGCCGGCCCTGCCCGTCCTGCAGTTGGGCGAAGCAGAGCCGGCCGGTGTTGCGCAGGTACATCACGCGACCGGCAACGCCCACCTCGTCGTCGGTCTCCTCCCCGGCCTCCAGGTGCTCGTAGGCGGCGCGGATCCGGGCGATGGTGGTGGTGACCGGCAAGGTCACCGGGTAGGGCTCGACGCCGTCGGCCAGCAGTTGCTCCCGCTTGGCCCGACGCACCTGCATCTGTTCGGGCAGGTCGGCCTCACCGGCAGCCGCACCGGTGGTCTGGTCGGGGGTGGCCGAATCGCGGGCCCGGACAGGACTGACGCTCTCATTCACACCGTCGATCCTAGTCGCTGCGGGGCCGGATCACCCCCGGCCGGGTAGCAGAGGCAGGGCTGGTACGGGGGCACAGTCGGCACGCTCCCGGACACAGGCGCGCGGCCAGCGGCGCGAGGCGCGCACGCCCCGGGCATAGGCAGGGCCACTCCCGGGGGCCGGGCAGCGGCATGGCCGCCCTGGCGGGAAGGACGCCGGGCACCGGCCGGTAGGCTCGCCGGATATCGTCTCAGTCGCGTCCAGGGAGGACCATGCTCAGCGAGATCCGTGCCGACGGCGGAGGTCATCTGACCCGGGACGGCGCACCGCACCAGATCATCTCCGGCGCCCTGCACTACGCACGAGTGCCGGCTGCCCTGTGGGCGGATCGATTGGCCCGGATCGCGGCGATGGGCTGCAACACGGTGGAGACTACGTGCCGTGGAACTTCCACCAGCCCCGCGCCGGTGCTGAGGCGGACTTCTCCGGCAACCGGGACCTGGGCCGCTTCCTGGATCTCGCCGCGGACGCCGATCTCGGCATCCTGGTACGCCCCGGGCCCTACATCTGCGCCGAGTGGGACATGGGCGGGCTGCCGTCCTGGCTGCTCACCGACGCGGCCACCCGGGCCAATCTGCGCACCGCGCACCCGGGGTTCCTGGCCGCGGTGGATGCCTGGTTCGACGCGCTGATACCGGTGGTGGCCACCCGGCAGGTCTCCCGTGGCGGCCGGGTGGTCGGGGTGCAGGTGGAGAACGAGTACGGCAGTTACGGCAACGACGGGACCTACCTGCAGCACCTGCGCGACGGACTCGCCCGTCGCGGCATCGACGTGCTGCTGTTCACCTCCGATGGCCCCAGCGCCCTGCACCTGGCCGGCGGCACGCTGGCGGACTGTTGGCCGACGGTCAACTTCGGGTCGCGGCAGGCACAGGCCTTCGCCGCCCTACAGCAGTTCCGGCCCGGTAGCGCGAACATGTGCATGGAGTTCTGGAACGGCTGGTTCGACCACTGGGGCGCGCCCCACCACGTGCGCGACGCCGCTCACGCTGCGGCCGAGTTGCGCGCGATGCTCACCGCCGGGGCCTCGGTGAACTTCTACATGGCCCACGGCGGCACCTCCTTCGGGGTGTGGGCCGGAGCGAACTCCTACCCCGATGAGAACGGGCCGGACTACTCCCCCACGATCACCAGCTACGACTACGACGCCCCGATCGCTGAGGACGGCTCCCTCACCGAGAAGTTCGCCGCCTTCCGGGACGTCATCACCGCGCACACCGGTATCGCACCGCCACCGGCGCCACCGACGATTCCGGTCATGGTGCCCCCACCGGCGGCCGTCTCCCAGCGCCTTCCGCTGGAGGGGGTACTGGATGCCCAACCCCTGACGCACCGCGCCACGCCGGCATCGATGGAGGAACTGGGACTGCACCACGGGGTGGTGCGGTACCGCACCACCGCGGCATGGCCGAACTCGGCCGAGTACCTGCACGTGCCCGAGCTCGCGGACCTGGCCGCGGTGTCGATCGACGGCGAGCACGTGGCCCGGCTGCGCCGGGCGGGCCTGGCCGCCCCCGACCCGGCCTACCAGACCGCACCCTTCGCCCTGGCTGCCGCCCCGGCGGAGGGCGACTCGCCCGGGATCGAGAGCGGGGCCGGCTCTGCGACCGGAACCGGTGCTGTGGCCGGAGCCGGTTCCCAGAGCGGTACCGGGTCCGCGGCGGAATCCGAGCCGGCCGCCCACACAGCGCCCCGGCAGCGGAGCCTGGAGGTGCTCGTGCATTCCCTGGGCCGGGTGAACTTCGGACGATTCCTACCCGACGCCAAGGGTCTGGGGCCGGTCCTGGTGGACTTCCAGCACCTGTTCGGCTGGGACCACAGTGCCCTGGACCTGACCGAACTGCCCGACCTGGACTGGACCGATGCGTCCGCCGACGGTTCATCCGCCACCGCCTCAAGCCCCGCGACAGAAGCGCAGCCGGCGTTCCACCGCGTGCCGGTCGAGGTGGACACCCCGGGCTGCGACGCCCATCTGGACATGTCCGGCTGGGGCCATGGCTACGTGTTCCTCAACGGGTTCAACCTGGGTCGGTACTGGAGCGCGGCCGGGCCGCAGCAGTCCCTGTACGCCCCGGCACCGTTGTGGCGCGAAGGCACTAATGAGGTGGTGGTCCTGGAGTTCACCAGAGCCGGAACTCATCTGCCCTTCGCCGACTCGATGATCCTGGGCGAGGTCCTCGAGACGGCGAGCTGACCTCCGCCCCGGTCCCATCAGCCTCGGATGGGCCCGCGGGCGCTCCGGCCCGAGCCGTGTGGTTCAGGACCGCGGCCGCAGGACGATCTCGGTGTTGTCGATCAACCGGGTACGGCCCACCCTGGCCGCGACCACCAGCAGTGCGGCCCCGGCTCCCCTCCGGTGCGGACGCATCGTGACCGGGTCCACCAGTTCCAGGTAGTCCAGGTCCACCACGTCCGGGGCCGCCTCCGCCAGCACCTGCTCAGCGGCGCTGAGCACCTCGCCGGCCGGAGCGCCCTGCTCGGCGGCACGGTGCGCGGCCCGCAGGGCGCCGGACAGGCGGAGCGCCTCGGCCCGCTCGGCCGGGCTGAGGTTGACGTTGCGGCTGGACAACGCCAGCCCGTCGTTCTCGCGCACGGTGTCGCCGGCCACCACCTGCACGTCCAGGTCCAGGTCGCGGACCATCTGGCGCACCAGGGCCAGTTGCTGGGCGTCCTTGCGCCCGAACACCGTGACGTCGGCGCGGGTCAGCGACATCAGTTTGTGCACCACGGTGAGCATGCCGTCGAAGTGCCCGGGTCGGGAGGCGCCCTCGAGCCGCTCGCCCATCTCTCCGGCCTGCACCCGCACCTGCGGCACGCCGCCGGGATACATCTCCTCCACGGCCGGAGCGAACACCAGGTCCACCCCGCCCAGCTCGCGCAGTCGCTCCAGGTCCGCGTCCAGGGTGCTCGGGTACGTCGCCAGATCCTCGGCTCGGTCGAACTGCAGCGGGTTGATGAAGATGGTGACGATGACGTGATCGGCCAGATCACGTGCGGTGCGGATCAGGGACAGGTGTCCGGCGTGCAGGGCACCCATGGTGAACACCGCCGCCCGGCGCACATCCGGTCCCAGGGCGTCCAGGTGGGTGCGCAGGTCCGTCACCGAGTGCACCAGCAGCGGACCGGACGACGACGCAGCCGCCCGGGCCGTCGTCGTCTGCCCCGGGGCGGGCTCACCCGGGCCTGCCACACTCGGGCTGGTGCCGGCCAGGACGTCCATGAGGGCCTGGGCCTGGTCGGTGCGGATCCGGCCGGCCGCAAGAGCGCGTTGGGTGGTCGCGCGGGCCAGGGTGCGGTAGGTGGGCAGCACGTCGGCCGAGGTGCCCTCGGCATCCAGGCGGGCCAGGGTCTCCAGGTGCTCAGCGACGGTGCCGCCATCACCACGCGCCACCGGGCCGGTCAGGGCGCCGTCCCCGGCCCGCAGCGCGCCATCCAGGGCCGCGGAGAGCAGGGGACGCAGCATCGCTCCGCCGTCCTCGATCCCGGCTGCTCCGAGCACCCGGATGGCTTGCGCGGTCAGGGTGACCAGATGGTTCGCCCCGTGCGCCAGCGCCGCGTGGTACAAGGCACGGGAGGTCTCGGGCAGCGCCACCGGTTCACCGCCCATCTCCACCACCAGAGCCTGCGCGATCGGCAGTACCGGCCCGGGGGCGGTCACCGCGAACGGGGCGCCCACCAGGCGGCTCAGGTCCATGGAGGTGCCGGTGAAGGTCATCGCCGGGTGGATTGCCAGCGGGATCGCGCCGCGCTGCATCGCCGGGGCCAGCACGTCTGTGCCGTAGCGCCCGGCGGTGTGCACGAGGAGTTGACCGGGCACGAACCGCTCCAGGGTGGCCAGGCCGGAGACCAGGTCGGCGAGCACATCATCGGGCACCGTCAGCAGCACCAGTTCGCTGCGCTCGACCACCTCCTCCACGCCCAGCACGGGCACGCCCGGCAGCATCGCCTCGGCCCGGTCGCGGCTGGCGGTGGAGGAGGCGCTCAGCCCCACCACGGCGTGCCCGGCCGCCCGGAGCGCGCTGCCCAGGACTGCCCCCACTCGACCGGCGCCGACGACTCCGACGCCGAGCCGGCCCGGCCGATCGTTCACGCCGGGTGGTCCCCACGTGCGTCGGGTCGGGTGGGAGCCAGCCCGGGTGGAGTCTGCTGCGAGGGTGGCTGTCCCATTGCCGGGGGGATCGGCCCCGGTGGCCCCGGCGGCGCCGAGGGTGGCGGGGCTGCCGCCCTCGGTTGGGCTGCCGTCCACGGCTGGGCCGGCGCCGGCGGCGGGGGCTGGGCTCCGGCCGGCTCATCGTGCGGCACCGAGGGTGGGCGGGGCCTGCTGGGCAGCACGCCGGCGTACGCCCCCCGGTTCACCTCCGCCGGAGCCGGTGCCGGTGCCTGTGCCGCAGCAGTTCCCGGCGTACTCATCCACCGCTCGGGCCCGGCCTCGCGGCGCGCGCGGCGGGACCGCTCGGCCTGGTTGACCAGAAGTTCCCGGGCCACCTGCAGGTCCAGATGGTGGACCTGGGGGGTGACCGGCCCCGGGGTGGAGTGCACCACGAAGGTGGCCAGGCCCATCTTCCGCTCGATCGGCCCCTGGGTCAGGCCGATGGACTGCGTGCGTTCATGTGGCACCACGCTGAGGTAGCGCCACCAACGGCCGGTCCGCATCAGGATCGCGGTCCCGGTGACGCGGAAGCCGGTTCGGCGCCAGGTCAGTGGATCCACCCACCGGGCACGCCGCGGACTGGTGGTGAACCCCTCGACGTCACCGATCCCGTCCATTCCGGCGTGCAGAACGGGCAGGGGACGCTCATCGCCCAGGTCGGGCAGCACCAGGGAGAGCATGTAGGCGACCTCGGCACGGGTGGCCGCCGGGTACAGCACGGTGCCGGTCACTTCCTCCGCGCCGTAGCCGGCGATGTTGACCTGCATCCGCCACCAGTCCTTGATCCGCCACAGCGGGGGCTGGGAGATCCGCACCGCCTGCACCCGGCCCGGCGGCACCGTGCGGGACTTGGTCTCCAGCAGCCCGTGCCGCAGCCGGATCCCGTCGGGTGACACCGCTGCCCGGAAGTTGAACTCCCCGGCGAAGCGGCCCCAGAAGTAGGTCGCCGCACCCAGCATCGGGGCCAGTGCACCGAGGACGATGCTGGCGTTGCCCACGGCGATGGAGGCGGCCACCAGGCCGAGGATCGCGAGCACGATCAGAGCGATCGAGAAACTGAGGGCCAACGAGCCGATCAGGCGCCCCGGGGTGATCTCGGCGATCTCCCGCTCCGGTGCCGCAGGGGCGACCGGTGACCCGTGCGCGCCCGCGGAACCGGTGGCATCGGCACTGCCGGAGCTGCCCAGTTTCACGCCGGCGGAGCGTGCCAGGAGTTCGTTGCGCAGATTCTGCGCATCGGGTTCGCTCAGGAACGCGATCATCAGGTTGGAACCGGCACCACCGGCTGATTCGACCTTGACCGAGGCGAACCCGAAGAGGCGGGCCAGCAGCGGCTGGGTGACCTCCACGGCCTGGACCCGGTCCAGGCGCACGTGCCGCTGCTGACGGAAGAGTACGCCCTTGTGCAGGAAGAGACTCTCCCTGCTCACCCCGTACTGGGTGCGGCGCCAGGCCAGGTACCCCAGACCCAAGCCGAGCACGAAACCGACCACCAGCAGGGCCACCAGGGCGCCGAGGATCGCCGCCGCCGCGAAGCGTTCACGAAGGTCGGACATGAACTCCTGGGAGTTGTACACGGCGATCGCGAAGATCACCACACCGACCTTCCACGCGTTCAACAGTGGGGTGATGCGGTGCAACCGGCGCCATTCGGCATCGGTGCCGTCGGCCTGGGCCCGCCCGGCGTCGGGGGGCGGGGCGACCGGCTGACCGGGTAGGCGGATCCGGTGCCGGGTCCCTCCCCGGCACGCTGTTCCGTTGCCGCCGGTCCCGGGTCGGCGGGCCCGGGCTGAGCGGGTTGGCCGGGGTAGGAAGCCTGGGGTCCGGTCGGTCCCGGGTCGGCAGGTCCGGGCTGAGCAGGTTCGCCGGGGAAGGAAGCCTGCGGTCCGGCCAGGCCCGGTGGAGGGCCGTACCGGCCAGGCGCCGGCGGTACTGCCGGTGGCGCGGGGGGCGGTGACTTCGGACCGGCCTGCGAGGGGGGCGCACCCGGGGGCACCGGCGAAGGTGGACCATAGGGTGCCTGCGGCGACGCACCCTGGGGGCCCCGGGGCGGCGGCTGACCCTGCGGCACCTGGGGCCCATACGGGCCGTCCGCAGCCTGGCCGGCCGGCTGATCGTCCTCGGAACTGTGTCGCCGGCGCGGCGGTGGCGCGAACGGGTTGTGCCCGCCCGGAGGGGGAGGCGAGGTGCTCACAGGCCGGCCAACCTCGCCTCACCGCGAGCGCTGAGCTGGTCACGCAAGCGCCCGGCCTCATCCTGCGGCAGCCCGGGGATCGAGGCGTCGGTGCCCGCGGAGGCGGTGTGCAACTGGACCTGGGCGATCTTCATCCGCCGTGCGATCGGGCCGGCGCTGACGTCCACGTACTGCATCCGGCCGTAGGGCACCATCGTCAGGGTCTTGAACATCACGCCCTTGCGGATCAACAGGTCCTCCTCCTGCTCGGCGTACCCGATCGCCTTGACCTGGCGGGGAATGAGCCAGAGCACCCACACGGTGAGCAGAGCCAGGACTGCCGGGACCAGCCACATCCAGCCGCCGACGTACCAGGCGGGCCCGACCGAAGCCACGGTCGGCAGGCCCAGGAACACCGCGGCGCTGATCATGCGCACCGGGATCAGGCGGGGTGAGACCCGGTGCCACTCCACGCCGGCGACGTCGAACGCCGGGGTCGACTCAATGCTCATGGTGGCCATTGTGTCGGATCATCGCCTCAGGACAAATGTGGCTCCACCGGGCCCGGTGGTCTCGGCTCGTCGGGGTCATCGTCGGGCGGCACGCGGCAACACCACTCGGCGATCAGCCCGGCCGCGATCATGACGCCCGAGGCGATCATCGCGCTTCCCGCCAGCAAGGCCTGCGCGCGCGGCTCCGGGGCCTGCAGCCGCGGTAGCGCCAGAACCAGTTGGCCGGTGAAGTAGCCCAGGTGGGCGGCTCCGGTGATCGCCGCGGCCTGGCCCAACACCAATGTACGGACCGCGTCGGTCGGGTCCAGCGGCTCGCCCGCACGGACGTGCCGGCGGATCCGCAGGCCGAGCAGGAGCACCACGGCCGCCAGCACCAGCACCAGGAGCACCTGCAGCAGCACGACCGGGACGGGATTGTTCCCGCGCGAGGTCCACCACCGCAGAACCATCATGCTCAGGGCCGCCGCCACCACGAAGACGGTGACCAGGGTCTGCCATCGAAGGCGCTGCATCGATGTGGTCAGGACTCCTCGTCACGGCGCTGGACGGGCTGCCAGCGCGGCGCGAACGGCTTGGGGGTCTGCTCGGGGGAGGGCGTCTCGGTGCCGCGCGGGGGCCACGGTGCAGGTGTGTCCGCAGCCGCCGGTGCGGGCTCGGCGGGATCTGGCTCAGCAGGTTGCGTCTCGGCCTGCGCGGGCTCGGGCTCAGCCGGCTCGGGCTCTGGCTCGGCCGGCTCGGGCTCTGGCTCGGCCGGCTCGGGCTCGGGCTCAGCCGGCTCGGGCTCCGGCTCCGGTGCGGTCGCCGCAGGCTCTTGCGCGGGATCGGTCGCCTCGGGCTCGGACTCGGGCTCAGCCGGCTCGGGCTCTGGCTCGGGTTCGGCCGGCCCCGGCTCGGCTGATTCGGACGGGACGCGATCCGGCGTCGGGACCGAGGCCGGCTCGACCTCCTCCTGGCCGACATTGGGCGACGAGGACTGCTCGCCGGAAGCCTGCGCCCAAACCTGGGGCTCGGGGTCCGGCACTCCTGCGGGCTCCCCCTCGACGCCGGACTCACGTGCCGGCGAAACCTCACCCCCGGGCCGGGCGCCGCCGGACTCCGCGACCGACGCGACACCGGCTGGCTGGCCGGCATCGGGCTGCGCGGGATCAGCCGGGGCCGGATCGGCCGTCGGCGCCGGGTCGAGGTCGTCGGCCCCGTCAGGCGCCTCGTCCGGTTGCCCGGCCACGGAGACCTCGGAGCCATCGGGAGCCACCGGGAGCGCACCGGACTCGGCGGCAGCGGGAGCCTGCCACACCCCGGGCGCCTCCGGGGGCACCACCGAGGGCGCTGCCTGCTCGGCCTGCTGCCCGGGTTCGGACTCCTGCGGCGCCGGCGCGTCGTCGTCCTGTTGTGGAGGCACACTCGGCGGTGCCTCCTCACCCCGCGCGGGGACACCCTGCTCCGAGCCACCCTGCTCCGAGCCACCCACCTCGCGGCCCACCGGTGCGGGGGCGGCACTCTCCGAGATCACGAAGCTGGCCGAATCGGTGCCGCCCGGTACGTTCGAGCCAGTCCAGCGCGAGCCATCGCACCCCACCGCGGTCCGGAGCGGTTTCGGCCAGCATCGCCACCGGCCCGCCACCGAGGCCGGGAAGGAACGCATCGGCATCGGCCTGCGCCCAGGGCACCAGCACGAAGGCCCGCTCGTTCGCACGCGGGTGCGGCAATTGCAGGTGTTCGGCGGTGGAGGACACACCCTGATAATCGATAATGTCGATATCCACGGTGCGCTGACCCCAACGGTGGGTGCGGACGCGACCGTAACTGTCCTCCAGCGACTGAGCCAGTTCCAGCAGCCGGTTCGGTGACATGGTGGTCGTGGCCAGCACGACGGCGTTGAGGTAGTCCGGCTGGGCGACCGCATCGGCGGCGGTCACCGCGGCAGTACGTGCCAGCGGAGAGACCTCCTGCACCGTCAGGCCGGGTGCGCCGCGCAGATCGTCGACCACCCCCCGCAGCGTCGACCGTACATCGCCGACGTTGCCGCCCAGGCCCAGGACCACCGCGACCTCATCATCGGGTTCGCGGTCCAGCGCGTCGCTGCCGTCCTCCTCCGCCTCGGCCGGGGAGGGAGCCGGCACTCCCTCGTTGGGCGTGTACGGAGACGCCTCGAGCACCGGACCCGGCACCGCCGCGGCCCCGCTCGCGGCCGCGGATTCGGCACGGCTCGGTGCCGAACCGCCGGCACGGTCCGCCGCGCGGCTGATCCGCACCTGCACATCGGAGAACAACAGGCCCAGGGGCGCATCGGGCTTGTGCACGGTGACGTCCACCGCCAGCACCCGCGCGTGCGCCAGCACCGCATCGGCGATCCGGGCGGCCAGGGTCTCCAGCAGGTTCACCGGTTCGCCCTCGATGAGAGCGACCACCTCGGTTGCCACCGCGGCGTAGTCCACGGTCGCACCGAGGTCGTCACCTGCCGCAGCGTCTGAGGTATCGACGTGGATGTCCAGGTCCACCAGGAAGGTCTGGCCGTCCCGGCGCTCCTCCGGCAGGACCCCGTGCCGGCCCACTCCACCTAGTCCGACCAGCCGGATCACATCCGCCTCGGGTCGGTGCGCGTTCGCTGTCATAGCCGCCATTGTGGCCCGTCCTGTTCCGATTATCCCTGCGCGACATCCGGTGTCAGCGCCAGGGCCTGCTGGTCCAGACCCCGGGTCGCGGTCCGGAACTCCTGTGCCACGCGGACCGCATCGACCGAGATCGGCACGTCGTGCACCCGGACCGCCCAGGCGCCGGACCGGGCCACCAGGGCAGATATCGCCGCGCTGGCACGGTCCCGGAAGGTGGGCAGGGACTCGGCGCCGTGCCGGGCCAGCAACTCCCCGATGAAGCGTTTGCGCGAAGCCCCCACCAGCACCGGGAATCCGAGGTCCTGCAAGCGGTGCAGGTTCGCCAGCAGGATCCAGTTCGCCTCGGCGTCCTTGGCAAAACCCAAGCCGGGGTCGATGATGATCCGCTCCTCGGACACCCCGGCATCGACCACCGCCTGGACTGGGCGGACAGTTCCGCCCGCACGTCCTCGACCACGTCGTCGTACTTCGTCAAGGAGGCCATCACGTCGGAGTGTCCGCGCCAGTGGGACAGGATGAACCGGGCGTCGCTCTCAGCGGCGACCGCGGCCATGTCCGGATCGGCGCGGCCCCCGGAGACGTCATTGATGATGCCGGCGCCCGCCTGCACGGCGACGCTGGCAACCTGTGCGCGCATCGTGTCCACACTGAGCACCGGAGCGTGCCCGAGCAGTCCCTCGATCACCGGGAGCACCCGGTCCAGTTCCTCTTGCACACCCACCCGGGAGGCTCCCGGGCGGGTGGACTCCCCACCGATGTCCAGGATGTCGGCGCCCTGGGCCAGCAGGTGGCGACCATGGGCGATCGCCACGTCACGTTCGAACCACTGGCCTCCGTCACTGAAGGAGTCAGGGGTGACGTTGACGATGCCCATCACCTGCGTGCGTGTGCTCACGACTCCAGGGTATGACGCCGGGCGCACTGTCGGCGCAGGATGGTGCGGCGGGATCTTCGACGGGAACAGTCGCCGGCTCGGCCTGTGGACCAGACCCGGTCCCGGTTCGTCAGGCGCAGTGCGGGTTGATCAGGCTCAGTGCCGGTTGATCAGGCTCATCGCCTCGGCCCGGGTGGGACCCTGGCGCATCATGCCCCGCACCGCGGAGGTGACGGTCCGCGAACCGGGCTTGCGCACTCCACGCATCGACATGCACAGGTGCTCGGCCTCGACCACCACGATCACCCCGCGGGCACCCAGCAGGTGCACCAACGCGTCGGCGACCTCGGTGGTCAGTCGCTCCTGCACCTGGGGGCGTTTGGCATAGACATCGACCAGACGGGCCAGTTTGCTCAACCCCGTGACCCGGCCGTGGGCGTCCGGGATGTAGCCCACGTGCGCCACCCCGTGGAAGGGCAGCAGGTGGTGCTCGCACATGGAGTACACCTCGATGTCGCGCACCAGCACCATCTCCTGGTGCTCGATGTCGAAGAAGGTCTGCACCACCTCGGCAGGGTCCTGGTGCAGACCCGAGAAGGACTCGGCCAGGGAACGGGCCACCCGCTCGGGCGTCTCCCGCAGGCCCTCGCGGTCGGGGTCCTCCCCGACGGCGAGGAGCAGGTCCCGCACGGCCCGAGCCACCCCGGCGGCGTCGTAGGGCCGCACTCTCCGGCGGTCCCCGACCACCCGCCCGGCTTCCGCGCCCCGCGGGCGGTCGCCGTCGCCGTCGGCCCTGCCCGGGTGGGGGCTCCGCCCGGGCGCAGGGTCCTGCGCGGGCGCGGCGTCGTGGTCTGCCATGGCAGGCACCTCCTGTGCGGGAACCGGCGGTGAGGGAGTCCTCGCGCCAGCCTATTGCGGCGGCACCGCCACCTTAGTGCGCGCCGGCCGCCACCTTACGGCGCGCTTGCCGCCACCGGGCGCAGTGCGCGATCCGAACCGGCCGGATGCACCATCGCGTGCCTACTTTTGCTTGTTGGTAGACATACATAAGTGCCCATAGGGTGGTTGCGACCCTCCGCATCGACCTAGGAGCACTCCCCGTGTCCCACTCCCTCCAGCTCTACACCCTGCGCAACCACCTCGACGAAGACCTGGACGGCACCCTGAAGCGGGTGGCCGAGTTCGGGTACACCCAGGTGGAGCCGTACCGGATCGTGCCCGAGACCGAGGCACTGGGAGCAGCGCTGCGTACGCACGGGCTCAGCGCCCCCACCACGCACGCGCCGCTGCTCGGGGAGAACCAGGCCGGGATCTTCGCCGCCGCCACACAACTGGGCATCGGCACCGTGATTCTGCCGGCCACTCCGGAGTCGGAGTGGACCAGCGCCGCAGGCGTGGAGGCGATCGCCGCCGCCCTGAACCAGGCCGCGAGTGCCGCCGCCGAGCACGGTCTGAAGATCGGCTACCACAACCACTGGTGGGAGTTCGCGCAGATCGATGGCCGCACCGCGATCGAGTACTTCGCCGACCGACTCGACCCGGAGGTGGTCCTGGAGATCGACACCTACTGGGCCGCAGTTGCCGGGGTGGACCCGGTAGCCCTGATCGGCACCCTGGGACCGCGGGTGCAGTACCTGCACCTGAAGGACGGCCCGATCACCAGTGACGCCGCCGATCAGATGGCGCTGGGCGAGGGCTCGATGCCGGTACCGGACATTCTGGCGGCGGCCGAGCACCTGAAACTGGGCGTGGTGGAACTCGATGACCACCGCGGCGACATGTTCACCGCCGTGGAGCAGTCCCTGCGCTACCTGGAAGGGATCGCCAAGTGAGCGCTGCGACAGCCGGAGCAGCCGGGGCGGCACTGTCCGCGCAGGGTTCGGGACCGGTGGGGGTCGGGGTGATCGGGGCCGGGGTGATCTCCGGCGCCTACCTGCGGACCATGACCTCCTTCCCCGACCTGCAGGTGCACGCGATCGCCGACCAGAACGCCCGAGCCGCTGCGGACAGGGCCGAGGAGTACGCGATCCCCACCCACGGCGACGTCGAGGCGGTCCTGAACCACCCCGAGGTGGAGATCGTGGTGAACCTGACCACCCCGGCTGCGCACGTGGCGGTGGGCCAGGCCGCAATCGCCGCCGGCAAGCACGTGTGGAACGAGAAGCCGCTCGCCCTGGACGTGGACGCCGGGAAGTCACTGCTGGACCAGGCCGCCGCGGCCGGACTCCGGGTGGGCTGCGCACCCGACACCGTCCTGGGCACCGGCCTGCAGACCGCGCGCCGGATCATCGAGCGTGGCGACATCGGCACCCCGCTCACGGCGCTGGCGTTGATGCAGAACCCCGGCCCGGACCTGTGGCACCCCAACCCGGCGTTCCTGTTCGGGGAGGGCGCCGGCCCCTTGTTCGACATCGGGCCCTACTATCTGACCACCCTGATCCAGATCTTCGGCTCGGTGGCCACCGTGGCGGCACTGGCCTCCACCGCGCGCACCGAGCGCGTCATCGGGTCCGGCCCCAATGCCGGGCAGACCTTCGAGGTCACCGCCGACACACCCATACCGGCGCGCTCATCGGATTCGCCTCCGGCGCCAGCGCCCAGGCGGTGTTCAGTTTCGACTCCCCGGCCCCGCGCACCGGGTTCGTCGAGATCGCCGGCAGCGAGGCCACCATCGCGCTACCGGACCCGAACCAGTTCGACGGGCAGATCCGGCTGTGGCGCACCGGCTCCGATGAGTGGGAGGCCATCGACTCCACCGGCCCCGCGCACGGACGGGGCCTGGGCGTGCTGGAGATGGCCCGGGCGATCCGCAGCGGCACCGGCCATCGGGCCAGCGGCGATCTGGCCCTGCACGTGCTGGAGGTGATGGCGTCGATCACCTCCTCGGCCCGCACCACCTCGTTCGTCTCGATAGGCTCCCGGGCACCGGACGTGCCGGTCCTGGACGACGGCTTCGATCCGGCCCGACCGACCCTGGGGGCAGCATGAGCGACGCAGCCACGGGCACCGGCAGCCCAGGCAGCACCGGCAGCCCAGGCACCGGGCCCCTGGGCGTGGCCTGCATCGGCTACGCGTTCATGGGCAAGGCCCACTCGGCCGCCTGGCGAGAGGTGAGCGCCCACTTCGACGTCCCGGCGACCTCGCGCCAGGTGCTGGTGGGACGCGATGCCGGCCAGGTGGCCGAGGCCGCCGCCACCTACGGGTGGGCCGAGTCCGCCACCGACTGGCGTGACGTGATCGCCCGGGATGACATCGACATCGTCGACATCTGCACACCGGGGGAGACGCACGCCGAGATCGCCCTGGCCGCCCTGGCCGCGGGCAAGCACGTCATGGTGGAAAAGCCCCTGGCCAACACCCTCACCGAGGCCGAGGCGATGGCCGCGGCCGCGACCGAGGCCACCGGGCGCGGGGCGTTCTCCATGGTCGGGTTCAACTACCGCCGGGTGCCGGCGCTGGCGCATGCCCGGAACCTGATCGCGCAGGGCGTCATCGGACAGGTCCGCCAGATCCGCGGGGCCTACCTGCAGGACTGGCTGGCCGACGCTCAGGCACCGATGACCTGGCGACTGCGGGCCGAGACCGCCGGATCGGGCGCCCTCGGCGACATCGCCAGCCACACCGTGGACCTGGTCGGCTTCCTGACCGGTTCCACCGCCACCGACGTGTCGGCCCGGCTGCAGACGTTCGTACCGCAGCGCCCGGGGCCCGCCGGGCCCGAGGACGTGACGGTCGACGACGGCGCCTGGCTGACCCTGGGCCTGTCCGGTGGGGCCGTGGCCGAGCGGGCGGTAGCCGGCGTGGAGGTCTCCCGGGTGGCGCTGGGCCGCAAGAACGCCCTCACCCTGGAGATCTACGGCACCGAGGGTGCGATCTGTTTCGACCTGGAGCGGTTGAACGAATTGCAGGTGCTGCGCGGCACCGACGCCGCCTCGCACGGGTTCGCCCGCGTCCTGATCACCGAGGAGGACCACCCCTACCTGTCCGCGTGGTGGCCACCGGGGCACGTGATCGGGTGGCAGCACACCTTCGTGCACCAGGTGCGCGACTTCCTCTCCGCACTGGACTCGGGGACCCCGCCCACGCCGTCGTTCGCCGACGGCCTGGCCACCCAACGGGTGTTGGCCGCCGCCCAGGAGTCCGCCCGGAACGCCTCGGCCACCATCACACTGGGGTCGGCCTGACCCGTCGATCCTGACCTGTCCCACCACCCACGAAGGAGTCACCATGGCACGCCCGTTCACCCTGTTCACCGGCCAGTGGGCCGACCTGACCCTGGAGGAGGTGGCCGAACTCGCCGCCGGGTGGGGCTATGACGGCCTGGAGATCGCGGTGTCCGGGGAGCACCTGGATGCCTGGCGCTGGGACGACGACGACTACATCGCCGATCGGTTGGGCATCCTGGAGCGGCACGGGCTGAGACTGTGGACGATCTCGAACCACCTCAAGGGTCAGGCGGTGTGTGATGACCCGATCGACTTCCGGCACCAGGCCATCGTGGGTGCCAGGGTGTGGGGCGATGGGGACCCCGAGGGGGTGCGCCAGCGCGCGGCCGAGGAGATGAAGCACACCGCCCGCCTGGCTCGGCGGCTGGGAGTGGACACCGTGGTGGGCTTCACCGGATCCTCGATCTGGCAGTACGTGGCGATGTTCCCCCCGGTACCGGCCGAGAAGATCGAGGCGGGCTACGCCGACTTCGCCGAGCGATGGAACCCGATCCTGGACGTCTTCGACTCCGAGGGCGTGCGGTTCGCCCACGAGGTGCACCCCAGCGAGATCGCCTATGACTACCACTCCACGGTGAAGACCCTGGAGGCGATCGGGCACCGGGAGGCGTTCGGGCTGAACTGGGACCCCTCGCACATGATGTGGCAGGGCATCGACGTCGTCGACTTCATCTACGACTTCGCTGATCGCATCTACCACGTGGACTGCAAGGACACCAAGATGCGGATGGGCAACGGCCGGGCCGGGATCCTGTCCTCGCACCTGCCCTGGGGCGATGGGCGGCGCGGCTGGGACTTCGTCTCCGCCGGGCGGGGAGACGTGCCCGTGGGGAGCAGGCGTTCCGGGCGCTGACCGCGATCGGATACGACGGGCCGATCTCGGTGGAGTGGGAGGACGCGGGGATGGACCGGCTGGTGGGTGCCCCGGAGTCACTGGCAGCGCTGAAGAAGTTCGACTTCGAACCGTCCACCCAGTCCTTCGACGCCGCCTTCAGCCAGGACTGACCGGGCCGCGCCACCCGCCACGCGCCACCCCGACAGCGGGGCTACTGCCCGGGGGCCGGTGGCTCCGGGTCCGGTGCGGGCGCGGTGCCGGTGGGCGGGTTCGCCGTCTCGCCCCCGGCGGCGGCGGCCTGGTCCTGGGGCAGTTCCTGGCCCTCGCCTCCGGCGATCTCCCGGGAGGAGCGCACCGGCGGTTTGTCGCTGATGGTGCGCTGCTGACTGGACAGCCACACCGGGCGCGGGTCGCGCTTGGTCACGGCGGCGAAGATCTCCGCGAGTTCCTGCTGGTTCAGGGTCTCCCGCTCCAGCAGTTCCAGCGCGAGTTCGTCGAGCACGTGGCGGTACCCGGTCAGGATCTCCCAGGCCTCGTCATGGGCAGACTCGATCAGCCGGCGCACCTCGGCGTCGACCCGGCCGGCCACGTCCTCGGAGTACTCCCGCTCGTGGCCCATGTCCCGGCCGAGGAACACCTCGCCGGAGGCCGAGCCCAGTTTGATCGCCCCGACCCGTTCGCTCATCCCGAACTCCTTGACCATCCGCCGTGCGGTGGCGGTGGCCTTCTCGATGTCGTTGGAGGCGCCGGTGGTGGGGTCGTGGAAGACGATCTCCTCGGCCACCCTCCCACCCATGGCGTAGGCGAGTTGGTCGAGCAGTTCGTTGCGGGTGGTGGAGTACTTGTCCTCGGCGGGCATCACCATCGTGTACCCCAGGGCCCGCCCGCGCGGCAGGATGGTCACCTTGGTGACCGGGTCGGTGTAACGCAGCGCCGCTGCCACCAGCGCGTGTCCGCCCTCGTGGTAGGCGGTGAGTTTGCGCTCCTGCTCGTTCATCACCCGGCTGTGCTTCTGCGGGCCGGCGATCACCCGGTCGATGGCCTCGTCCAGGGCCTTGTTGGTGATCGTGGTGCCGTGGGTGCGGGCGGTCAGCAACGCGGCCTCGTTCAACACGTTCGCCAGGTCGGCGCCGGTGAATCCGGGGGTGCGCTTGGCCACCATGTGCAGGTCCACGTCCGGGGCCATCGGCTTGCCCTGGGAATGCACCGCCAGGATCGCCTCGCGACCCTTGAGGTCCGGTGCTTCCACGGTGATCTGCCGGTCGAACCGGCCCGGGCGCAGCAGGGCCGGGTCCAGGATGTCGGGCCGGTTGGTCGCGGCGATCATGATGACGTTGGCGTTGGCGTCGAAGCCGTCCATCTCCACCAGCATCTGGTTCAGGGTCTGCTCGCGCTCGTCGTGCCCGCCACCAAGGCCGGCGCCGCGCTGGCGACCCACGGCGTCGATCTCGTCCACGAAGATGATCGCCGGAGCGTTCGCCTTGGCCTGCTCGAACAGGTCCCGCACCCGCGAGGCTCCCACGCCCACGAACATCTCCACGAAGTCCGAGCCGGAGATGGTGTAGAAGGGCACTTCGGCCTCACCGGCCACCGCCCGGGCCAACAGTGTCTTACCCGTCCCGGGCGGCCCGTACAGCAGCACGCCCTTGGGGATCTTGGCGCCCACCGCCTGGAACTTGGCCGGGTCGGCGAGGAAGTCCTTGATCTCCTCCATCTCCTCCACGGCCTCATCGGCTCCGGCCACGTCGGAGAACCGCACCTTCGGGGTCTCCTTGGTGACCTGCTTGGCCTTGGACTTGCCGAAGTTCATCATCCGCGACCCGCCGCCCTGCATGCGGGAGAGGATGAACCAGAACACCCCGATCAGCAGCGCGATGGTCAGGAACGTCATGAGGAACGTGGTCCACCACGGGGTCTGCGGCACCACCGAGTTGTACCCGCCCTCGGGCTCGGCGGCCACGATCGCCTCGATCACGGCCTCGCCCTGGGGCTCGGTGTAGTAGAACTCCAGGTCGGTGCCCTTGCTCTCCCCGTCCACCTCGTAGTCCTCGGACAGGACCAGGTTCACCCGCTGTTGCCCGTCGGTGATCTGCACCTGTTCCACGGTGTCGCCGGCGAGCAGCTCCAGGCCGGTGGAGGTGTCGATCTCCTCCACGCCCGGAGCGGAGAAGATGCGGATACTGAGCCAGAGCATGGACAGGGCGATGAGGATCCAGATGAATGGACCTCGGAAGAGTTTCTTGACGTTCATCTCCGGGGGGTGCGCCCCGTCCCTCCTGCTCGCAGTGTTCGCAGCATGACGCTATCCGACGCACCGGGGCGAAGCGGCGCGTGTTCGCCCATGGCGTCACAGCGGGGCCCCGATTGTGTCCGAGACCACACCGCGGTCGGAACCGGGTGCTCCGCTCGGTGGTCCGGACGCCAGCGACCGGTGGCGCGGCTCACGTGTCGTAGACGTGCGGGGCCAGGGTTCCCACGAAGGGCAGGTGCCGGTACCTCTCGGCGTAATCCAGGCCGTACCCGACCACGAACTCATCGGGCACGTCGAAGCCCACGTACCGCACGTCCACATCGACCTTGGACGCGGCCGGCTTGCGCAGCATCGCCGCCACCTCCACCGAGGCCGGCCCACGGGAGCGCAGGTTCGCCAGCATCCAGGACAGCGTGAGCCCGGAGTCGACGATGTCCTCGACCACCAGCACGTGCTTACCGTGCAGATCGGTGTCCAGGTCCTTCAGGATCCGCACCACCCCGGAGGACTTGGTGCCCGAGCCGTAGGAGGAGATGGCCATCCAGTCCATCCGGGCGTCGGCGTTCAGGCGCCGGGACAGGTCGGCCATCACCATCACGGCGCCCTTGAGCACCCCGACCAGCAACACCTCGCGGCCGGCGTAGTCGCGATCGATCTCGGCCGCCATCTCATCCAGACGGGTGTGCAACTGCTCCTCGGTGAGCAGGATCTTCTCCAGATCCTCACCCATCGTGCTGGCGTCCACGCGGTCCTCCTGATTCGTCGGCTCGGTCCGGCCGGGACCGCTCATGCCCATCGGTCCGCAGCGGTCCTGCTGGGCCCAACTCTAGGTTCCCACACCGGCGAACCGCACGGACGCCACCGGGTAGGTGGATCGGGCCCTGGCCGCGCCAGTGCGTCAGCAACGCATCCACGGCTTGCACATGCGCGGCGTTCAGCGATCCGGCGGGGCTGCCGGCTCGCACCGCGGCCGCGCGCAGCACCCGGGTGCGCAACGCCGTCGGGCCCTGCGCCAGCACGGCGACGGCGAGGACGACGACGCCCGCCCGGTCCGGACAGTGCCCGGCCTGCGTGGGGCTCACCCCGCCCGACCGGGCCGCCGAGCGGGGCGCGGACGTCGTGCTCACCTCGCCCGGTGCCTGCTCGGCCCGGGCACCGAGTTCCCGCGCGAGTTCATCGAGCAGGTCGGCATCGGCCCGGGCCAGGTCGGCGGTGCGGCCCAGGGCACCGATGACCTCCGGCCCGAGCACCCGGCTCAGGGCCGGCAGCACCTGCTCCCGCAGCGCCGCGCGTGGCAGCGGGGCGTCGTCGGCGGTGCGCCAGGGTCCCTCGGCGGTGTTGGCCGGATCGTGCCACGGCGTCAGGCCCGCCTCGGCACAGGCGGCCTCGGTCTGGGCCCGGCGCACCCCGAGCAGGGCTCGCAGGTACGGCCCGCGCACCGGGTCCATCCCGGCCAGGGAGCGGGTGCCCGAGCCGCGGGCCAGGGCCAGCAGCACCGTCTCGGCCTGGTCATCCAGGGTGTGGCCCAGCAAGATCGCCGCGGCGCCGGTGTCCCGGGCGGCGCGTTCCAGTGCCTCATAGCGCAGCGCGCGGGCGGTGGCCTCCGGACCCAGCCCGCCCGGGACGTCGGGCCGGGCGCGGTAGACCAGCGCCGGTTCCAGGCCCAGGCCGGCGCACGCCTCGATCGCGGTGGCACTGACCTGTGCCGAGCCGGGCTGCATGCCGTGGTCCACGCTCACCGCCCCGCGCGCAGACCGAGGCGCGGGGCCACGAAGGCGGTCGCTGCGGCCAGCGCGAGGGAGTCCGCGCCACCGGAGCAGGCCACCATGACCAGGTCCCTGGGCACCAGCGCCGATTCCTCCAGCCGCCGGCGCAGCAGTGTGCGCACCGCACCGCGGACCGCGGCGGTGCCCGGCGGCATGGTGGGCATCGCCGGTGGTCTCAGCCGTGCACCCGGGCCAGCCAGGCGTCCGGGTCGGAGATCTCCTCGGAGGCCGGCAGGTTCGCCGCGTCGGTCCACACCGCGTTCAACCCCTCGTGGCCAACCGTGTCCACCACGGCCCGCACGAACGCGGCACCGTTGCGGTACTGGGCGAGTTTGGCGTCCATCCCCATCAACCGGCGCAGGATCGCCTCGGCCCACCCCGGGGAGTTGCGGCGCTTGTCGAAGGCGGCCCGGATCCGGCTGACCGTGGGCACCACCTGGGGGCCCACGGCGTCCATCACCACGTCGGCATGGCCCTCCAGCAGCGACATCACCGCCACCGTGCGGCCCATCATCTCGTGCTCGGACTCGGTCATCACCGAACCCAGCAGCGCCCCGGCCGGTTCGGTGCTGTCGGAACCGATCGCCCGCGGCAATGCCGAGATGAAGTCGCGCAGCCGGTCGGCGGCACTCTCCTGAGCCAGCATCGAGCCCATCAACTCACGCATCAGGCCGGCCAGGTGCTCGGGCAGCCAGGGGGCGGCGGCGAACTGCAGGGCGTGGGTCTGCTCGTGCAGGGCCACCCACAGGTGGAAGTCGCCCGGATCCAGTCGCAGCTCCCGCTGCACGTGCAGCACGTTCGGAGCCACCAGCATCAGCCGCCCGCCGGACCCCGATCCGCGTCCGCCATGAGCGCCACCGGCGGCGCCGGCGAACGGGTCGTACTGGCCCAGCACCCGGCTCGCCAGCAGCGGGAGCACCACACCCAGTTCCTCTCCGGCCAGGCGCGCCGAGGCACGGTTGGGCGCCTCGGGCAAACAGCCCGTCGGTGAGGTGGGCGAACGTGGCGATATTCGCCCCGATCCAACGCCCCCGGTCCACCACGTACACCGGTTCCGCGGCGATCCGGGACGCCGGCTCGGTCAGGCCGGTGACCTCACCGACGAGTTCGGGTGCGCGCGCGCCGGCCGAGCGGAGCGACTCCACCAGCAGTGAGGCCTCGCCGCGCTCGGTGCGGGGGCCGGGGCGCACCAGGGCCCGGGCCCGGCGGGTGGCGGCCGACCAGTCCACGGACGAGACGGTCTCGGGCTGGGCGGTCGATGCAGGCGCGGTCATAACCCCAGCCTACGCTCGCCGGATGCCCCGGTACGCTCGGGACCACCGGCAACGAGAACTGTGCCCTGCCCCGGTGGGCGACGGGGACGAACGCGCACTCAACACCCGCAGTCGGCGATGCGGGAGGCCCAGTCGTCCACGGTCAGGCGCGCCAGGTAGGCCGCGCCGCGTTCGAAGTCACCGGTCAGCACGGTGAAGGCGAGCACCCGTCCGTCGGCGGTGTGCACCATCCCGGTCAGGGACACCACCTGCGGCAGCGTGCCGGTCTTGGCCGCGAGCGCCCCGGCCGCAGCCGTTCCGCCCAGGCGGTCCCGTAGCGTGCCCTCCAGCGCCCCCACCGGCATCCCGCGGATCGCGTCGGCCAGGTGCGGGTGCTCCGGGGACGCGGCCAGTTGCACCGCCTCGGTGAGGACCCGGGCGTTCACCCGGCTATCGGAGCTCAGGCCCGAGGTGTCCGCCAGGCTGACGCCCTCGACGTCCACCCCTAGCCCCTCCAGGACCTCCAGCACCGCCGCCCCGGAGCCGCTGAAACTGGTCTCCCCCTCGATCGCGTGTGCCGTCATCCGCCCGAGCACCTCGGCGAGCGGGTTGTCCGAGGCCTGCAGGGTGTAGGCCACCAGGTCCGCCAGGGGCGCCGAGGTGACCTCCCCCAGCACCGTCTCACCCAGGGAGGAGCCGCGTTCGATCTCGGTGACCTCCACGCCGCGCTCGTCCAGCCGCTCGGCGAACATCTCCGCAGCGGCCATCGCCGGGTCCTGCTGGCGGGCGTTGGTGCCCTGCTGGCGGCCCAGGTCCACCGCGATCGGCCGGATCGGCATCGCCCAGCCGCCGGTGCGGTCCCCGTCGGTCCAGTTCGGCCCCATCAGCGGTCCGGTGAACAGGGTGTCGTCCAGGCTCAGGGTCACCTGCGTGGTGCCGTCGGCCAGCAGGCTCTCGGCCACCTGCCCGGCCAGGTCGCCCAGCCCGCCGCGGCGCAGCGGCCCGCTCGCCGCCCCCTCGTCGGCGGCCAACGTGATGTCCCCACCACCCACCAGCACGATCTGGCCCACTCCGCCATCGACCACCCGGGTGGGGAAGGTGTGCTCGGGGCCCATGGTCTCCAGGGCCGCCACGGCGGCGAGCAACTTCAGCGCCGAGGCCGGCGCGCGCAGTTGCCCGGCGTTCTCATCGAGCAGCACCTCCCCGGTGAGCAGGTCGGTCACCATCACCGAGGGGTCCGGGCCGGCGCGCTCGTCATCGAGCAGGGCCGCAGTCAGCGACGCCAACGACTCCGTGCTCGGAACAGGAGCGGCATCGTCCGGGCCCGGGGCCACCGCGCCCAGGTCCGCCGCAGCCGGCACCTGGGCGGTCGGGAAGGGTTCGGCATCCGGCCAGGGTTCGTCGGTGGTGAGCAGTCCCGGGACGATGTCGCGGATGTCCAGGTAGACGTAGCCGCCCAGCAGCACCAGCACCACCAGCAGCGGGAAGAGCCGACGACGACGGCGTTGGCGCGCGCGGGCACGTGCGGCCGGGGAGGGCTTGCGTCCCCGCCCCGAACCACCCCGCGACGCACCTGAGCCGCTCGGGCGCGCACCGGCGCGACCGTCGTGGCCGGCTGGCGGGCGGGACCCGGGCCGGTGCTGCCCGGAGGAGCCCGCGCCCGCAGCAGCCGGGCTACGGCGCCCGGGCTGCGCCGTCGGCCTTCCCGTGGATGTGCCGGGGCGTTTACGGGCCGGTCCGCCACCACCGCGCCCCGGGGTGCACGCGGACCGGTTGGCCCCAGACTGGCGATCTACCACCCGCTTCTCCGCTCCTGACCGTGTTCGGCGGTGCCGACGTTAGGCACCCACCAGAAGGCTAGGCCACACTAGGCTCAGATCACGTCAACGATTCAGGAGAGCCGGCAGTGGAATTCGACGTCACGATTGAGATCCCCAAGGGGCACCGCAACAAGTACGAGGTGGACCACGAGACCGGCCGCATCCGCCTGGACCGGATGCTGTTCACCTCCACCCGGTACCCCGACGACTACGGCTACATCGACGGCACGCTCGGGGAGGACGGCGATCCGCTGGACGCCCTGGTACTGCTGGAGGAGCCGACGTTCCCGGGCTGCCTGATCCGCTGCCGGGCGCTGGGGATGTTCCGGATGCGCGATGAGGCCGGTGGGGACGACAAGGTGCTGTGCGTGCCCAAGGCGGACCAGCGGGCCAGTTGGCGCAGCGACATCGACGACGTCTCGGAGTTCCACCGCCTGGAGATCCAGCACTTCTTCGAGGTGTACAAGGACCTCGAGCCGGGCAAGTCGGTCGAGGGCGCGCACTGGGTGGGCCGCGAGGAGGCCGAGGCCGAGATCACCCGCTCCTTCCAGCGCGCCAAGGACGAGGGCTACACCCACCCCACGCCCTGGCAGACCTGAGCAGACGCTACCGGGCGCACGATCGTGGCCTGCGCGCGCCCCGTGACCGGCCCGCCCGGGTTCGCGCTCAGGGGCTCAGCGCAGTGCGCGCACGCCCCCGCCGGGAACCAGTGGCTCGTGCAGGGTCAGGGACGCCCGACCATCGGCAGCACGTTGGTCCACCAGACCGGTACCCGCTCCACGGTCTTGCCGGGCGCGGGGGCGTGTACCCGCATGCCGTTCCCGGCGTAGATGGCCACGTGGTAGATGCCGGAGGCCTGACCATTGCTGGAGTAGAAGATCAGGTCGCCCGGGCGCATGCTGTTGACCGGAACCTTCGCCACCGCGGCGTACTGGTCCCTGGTGGTGCGAGGCAGGGACCTGCCGGCGTTCTGGAAGGCCCGCTGCGTCAGACCGGAGCAGTCATAGGAGTTCGGTCCGGCCGCGCCGAAGACGTAGGGCTTACCGATCTGGGTCGATGCCCAGTTCAGGGCGGCCTGGCCCACCGAGGCTGAGGAGCCGCCACCGTTGCTGGGCGGTGGGGTGGGAGTTGGGGTCGGGGTCGGCGTCGGCGTGGGCGTCGGCGTGGGCGTCGGGGTTGGGGTCGGCGTGGGCGTCGGCGTCGGGGTTGGGGTCGGCGTCGGCGTGGGTGTCGGGGTTGGGGTCGGCGTCGGGGTTGGGGTCGGCGTCGGCGTCGGGTTCGACGGCGAGGGGGCCGGATCCGGGTCCGACGGCGAGGGGGCCGGGGTCGACGGTTCCGGCGAGGAGTTCCCCGAGGATCCCGAGCCGGAGCCAGGCTCGGACTGGGACGCGGAGCCGGTGTCGGACTCCGGCTGAGCCGGCTCCACGTTCAGTGCCGCCGCCGCTGCACGGTTCTCGCGCTCGCGGCGCTGCTCCTCGAGGCCGTTCTGGCGCTGCTCCTCCAGTTCGTAACTGGTCTGACGCAGCGTGGCCAGCTGGCCGATCAGATCGGTGCGCTGGGCCGCGGTGCTCTGCTGGATCTGCAAGGCCTCCTGGTAGGCGGCCTCGGCCTCCTGGTGGCGCAGCTCCAACTCAGCGGCGGCGTCAGCCTTCTCCGCCACCGCCCGCTCGGCCCGGTCGTGCATGAGAGCGGCCACGATCTCGGCCGCATCCAGGCGCTGGAATGCCTCGTCGGCACCGCCCCCGAGCCGGTCGAACGTGGTGGCCCGGTGCATCGCGTCCTGGACCCCGCTGGCGCTGAGGAACACCTCAAGGTGCCCCAGCCCACCGTTGTTGCGGTAGGCGGCGGTGGCCAGGCGTGCGACGTCCTCGCTGGCCTCGAGCAGTTCGGCGTCGGCTCGGGCGGCATCATCGGCGGCCGAGAGTTCCTCGGCCTCGGCCGTCTCGAGATCGATCGCTGCCTGGTTGTACAGGTCGGTGGCGATCGCGGCTTCCTGCTCGGCGACCTCGAGGCTGGCCGCGTTGGTGACCAGTTGCACTTCGAGCCGGGCGACCTGCCCGGCGGTGTCGTCAACCTGGGCCCAGGACTCCTCGATGTCGTCCTGACTGGGGATCTGCGGTGAGGCTGAGGCCGCCGCGATCCCGGCCGAACCGGCCAAGAGGAAAGCGGAGAGGAAAGCGACGCCACGACGTGAATGTCGTGCAGAACCCATGACCTACTCCATCCCCGACGGCTTACTCACCTACTGCTACCGGCGTGTCGCGTTGACCAGCCGCCTCCCACACCGTAGTGCACAAGCGCCCACTTGTGAACACCAGCACCGATATTCACAACTGTCACACTGTTCCCATTGAACGCGATCAACACATTTCCCGTGCCGGGATCGCCCACCTTGCTCCTTGGTGTGAGGAAGATCATGACGCCGGAGCTGATTGCGCCTAGATTGGCCGGAGGCCACCAGTCGCGGTCGTCGAGGAGCAGGGGAGCCCATGACCGGCACAGCCAGAGGTGTCATCGCCCGGAGCAGGAACGCACCGGTCGAACTCGTCGAGATCGTGGTGCCCGAACCCGGGCCCGGGGATGCGGTGGTGACCGTCGAGGCGTGCGGGGTGTGTCACACCGATCTGCACTACCGCGAGGGCGGCATCAACGACGACTTCCCCTTCCTGCTCGGCCACGAAGCCGCCGGAACGGTCGAAGCGGTCGGCGAAGGCGTCTTGGACGTGGCGCCGGGAGACTTCGTGATCCTGAACTGGCGTGCGGTCTGCGGGCAGTGCCGTGCCTGCTCCCGGGGCCGGCCCTGGTACTGCTTCGACACCCACAACGCCAACCGTCCGATGACCCTGACCGATGGCACGCCGCTGAGCCCAGCCCTCGGCATCGGGGCATTCGCCACCAGAACCCTGGTCGCCGCCGGCCAGTGCACCAAGGTGGACCGCCACGCCGCCGCCGCGGCAGCCGGCCTGCTCGGTTGTGGCGTGATGGCCGGCTTCGGCGCCGCGGTCAACACCGGCGGCGTCACCCGGGGGGACTCGGTGGCCGTGATCGGCTGCGGCGGCGTAGGCAATGCCGCGATCGCCGGGGCACACCTGGCCGGGGCCACCACGATCGTTGCCGTGGATATCAGCGATCGGAAGCTGGAACTGGCCCGCACCTTCGGGGCCACGCACACCGTCAACTCCTCGGCCACGGACCCGGTCGAGGCTGTCCGGGAACTGACCGGTGGATTCGGCGCCGATGTGGTGATCGAGGCGGTCGGCCGGCCCGAGACCTACGAGCAGGCCTGCTACGCCCGTGACCTGGCCGGCACCGTCGTGCTGGTGGGTGTGCCCACGCCGGAGATGACCGTCGAGTTGCCACTCCTGGAGATCTTCGGCCGCGGCGGTGCGCTGAAGTCCAGTGGTACGGCGACTGCCTACCAAGCCGGGACTTTCCTATGCTGATCGACCTGTACCGGCAGGGCCGCTTCGATCTCGATGCGTTCGTCACCGAGACGATCGGCCTGGACGAAGTGGAAGGAGCGTTCGAGAAGATGGCCCGCGGCGAGGTATTGCGTTCGGTGGTGATCCTGTGAGCACCGCACGGATCTCCCACACCACCACATCCGGCACCTTCTCCCTGGACGGGGGCACCTGGGAGGTGGACAACAACGTCTGGGTGCTCGGCAACGACGCCGAGTGCGTGGTGATCGACGCCCCGCACGAGGCCGGACCGATCCTGGAACTGATCGGCTCCCGCCGCCTGGTGGCGGTGCTGTGCACGCATGCCCACGATGACCACATCACCGCCGTCGGCGACCTCTACGACGCCACCGGTGCGCCGTCCTACCTGCACCCCCGGGACCGGATGCTGTGGGACCGCGTGTACGAGGTGGGCCCGGACCGCGAGCTGGCCGATGGCCAGGTGATCACGGTGGCCGGGGTCGAGATCCACGTGCTGCACACCCCGGGCCACTCCCCCGGCGCGTGCTGCTTCCACGTGCCCGAGTTGGACGTGGTGTTCACCGGGGACACCATGTTCGCCGGAGGGCCGGGCGCCACCGGACGCTCGTTCAGCAGCTTCGACACCATCATCGACTCGATCACCGACCAACTCCTCACGCTGCCAGGGCAGACGACCGTACACACCGGGCACGGGCCGTCCACCACCATTGCGGCCGAGGCCCCCCATCGGCAGGAGTGGATCGACCGCGGCCACTGAGCCGGGTTCGGCGCGGCCACCGCGTCCGCCATATGAGACAGGGTGTCCGCGGGCGAAGGTGACGCTTAGGGTGAGGATCATGTTCGGTCGAATGTGCAGCCCACTCGCGCATCCGGCCTGCCCGAAAATCGGCTGATGCGGAGTCGCGCAGATCCGCGCGCCCGCTGCCTGCCCGATGCGCCCCCGATCCAGGGATGATTGGTTCGGTAGCGCCGCCGCCGGGCCGCTCATCCCTCCACCTTCAGCGAGAGAGAGCCCGATGAGCGACAACTGGAACTTCGAGACCCGTCAGATTCACGCCGGCCAGACGGCGGACTCCGCCACGGGCGCCCGCGCACTGCCGATCTACCAGACCACGTCCTTCGTCTTCAAGGACACCGATGAGGCCGCCAACCGGTTCGCCCTGTCCGACCTGGGCCCGATCTACACCCGGATCACCAACCCGACCCAGGCCGCGGTCGAAGACCGGATCGCCTCCCTCGAAGGCGGCGTGGGCGGGTTGCTGGTCGCATCCGGCCAGGCCGCGGAGACGCTGGCGATCCTGAACATCGCCGAGGCCGGTGACCACCTGGTGGCCAGTTCCAGCCTGTACGGGGGCACCTACAACCTGCTGCACCACACCCTGCCCAAGTTCGGCATCACCGTCACCTTCGTGGCGGACCCGGCCGACCCGCAGGCCTGGCGCGAGGCCGCACAGGAGAGAACACCAAGCTGTTCTTCGGCGAGTCCATCCCCAACCCCAAGGGCGATGTGCTCGATGTCGAGGCGATCGCCGGCGTCGCCCATGACCTCGGCGTGCCGCTGGTGGTGGACAACACCGTGGCGACCCCGTACCTGCTGCGCCCGCTGGAGTGGGGCGCGGACGTGGTGGTGCACTCGGCCACCAAGTATCTGGGCGGGCACGGCACCACCATCGCCGGGGCGATCGTGGACGGCGGCACCTTCGACTACGCGAAGTACCCGGAGAAGTACCCCAACTTCAACACCCCCGACCCCAGCTACCACGGCCTGGTCTACGCCCGTGACCTCGGCGTGGACTCCCCGTTCGGGGCGAACCTGTCCTTCATCCTCAAGGCCCGCGTGCAGCTGCTGCGCGACCTGGGACCGGCGGCCTCCCCGTTCAACGCCTTCCTGATCTCCCAGGGCGTGGAGACGCTGTCGCTGCGGATGGAGCGGCACGTGGCCAACACGCACAAGGTAGCGACGTACCTGCAGGGCCAGGACCAGGTCGAGAAGATCTACTGGGCCTCGCTGCCGGACAGCCCCTATTACGAGCTGGCAACCAAGTACACCCCCCAGGGTGCCGGTGCCGTGATCTCCTTCGACATCGCCGGCGGGCTGCAGGCAGGCAAGGCGTTCGTGGACGCACTGGAGTTGCACTCCCTGGTCGCCAACATCGGCGACGTGCGCTCGCTGGTGATCCACCCGGCCTCCACCACCCACTCCCAGCTCACCCCGGAGGAGCAGGCCGCCAGTGCGGTCAGCCCGGGCCTGGTGCGCCTGGCGGTGGGCCTGGAGCACATCGATGACATCCTGGCCGACCTGGACAAGGGGTTCGCGGCCGCCGCGGCCGTGAGCGGCACCGCCGGGACCCGGTCCACCACCCCCGAGACAGCATGAGGCCGACACCACCGGATGAGATCACACCGGGGTCCTACCGGCGGCCGGCCCCGGCCGGCGGTGAGCCCCCCACGGTGGCCCGCCCCCGCCGTCGGCCGTTGACCGGGCCGGTACCGGCGTCGGCGGCCTGGCGCCAGGGTGACCCGGTCGGCCGGCGGCACTTCGCCGACCTGGGGCCGTTGCACCTGGAGGCCGGTGGCCGGCTACCCCAGGTGACGTTGGCCTACCAGACCTGGGGCACGCTGAATGCGCGCGGGGACAACGCGATCCTGATCCTGCACGCCCTGACCGGGGACTCCCACGTGACCGGCGATGCCGAACCCGGCCACCCCACAGCCGGCTGGTGGTCGGGGCTGGTGGGTCCGGGCAAGGCGATCGACACCACTCGCTACTTCGTGGTGGCCCCGAACGTGCTCGGTGGGTGTCAGGGCAGCACCGGACCTTCCAGCAGCGCCCCGGACGGTACCCCGTGGGGTAGCCGGTTCCCGTACCTGACCGCCCGGGACCAGGTAGCGGCGGAGATCGAGTTGGCCGACCGGCTCGGGATCGGCACCTGGGCCGCGGTAGTGGGCGGGTCGATGGGTGGTCACCGCGTCCTGGAGTGGGCGGTGAGCACGCCGGGCCGGGTGGGCAAGGTGGTGGCGATCGCCACCTGCGCCCAGACATCCGGGGACCAGATCGCCTGGGCGCACGCCCAGTTAGGTGCGATCCGCTCCGACCCGCGCTACCGCGGCGGGGACTACTACCAGGCCGCCGACGACGACGGGCCGCACCACGGCCTGGGCGTGGCCCGCCAGATCGCGCACACCACCTATCGCAGCGCCAAGGAACTGGACCAGCGGTTCGGTCGCATCCCCCAGGGCGCCGAGGAGCCCCTGGGCGGGGGCGGACGGTTCGCCGTGCAGTCCTACCTGGACCACCACGCCGGCAAGCTCGCGCGACGCTTCGACGCCAACTCCTACGTGGTACTGACCGACGCGATGCTCACCCATGATCTGGGTCGGGACCGGGGCGGAGTCGACTCGGCGCTGGCGGAGATCACCGCCCCGACGCTGTCGGTCTCGGTGGACTCCGACCGGTTGTTCCTGCCCGAGCAGGGGCTCCGGATCGCCAACGGGGTGCGCGATGGCACCTTCCGGTTGCTGCGCTCGGACTACGGCCACGACGGTTTCCTGGTGGAGACCGACCAGCTCGGCGCGGTCGTGGGTGAGTTCCTGGCGCACTGAGGGGAACGTCCCCGCCCGGTCCGGCGCCTGTGCGGCAGCGAGGGTGCGTGGTTGACTACCACCACCGCGGACCACGGCCGGAGGAGCACGATGGATCTGACCCTGCAGCGCCTGAGCACCGAACTGCGCGACCAGTGGGACCTGTTGCGGACCCGGCTGGAGGAGTTGCCCCCGGACCGTTATGCCGACCCCTCCGGGCTACCCGGCTGGAGCGTAGCCGACCTGGTCGCCCACCTGGGGCTGGCGATGGGTGCCCTGGCCGCAGCCGAGACGGTTCCCGAAGCCGAGCCGCTATCGCTGAGTGAGTACGTGCAGGGCTACGCGCCCGCGGCCCCGACCATCCGGGACCGGTCGATCGAACTGGCCGAGCGGAACGCCGAGGACCCCTTGGGCGGCCTGGACCGCGCGGCGCAGGAGGCCTTCACCGGCTTGGAGCGGCTCAGCACCGGCGGTGGTGCCGCCGTGGTGCAGGGCCGGCGCGGGCCGCTGCGGCTGCGTGACCTGGTGCTGACCCGGCTGGTGGAACTGGTGGTGCACGGCTATGACCTGGCGCGGTTCCTGGGGCCACCGGTGCCGGTGACCGGGGCCGCCCGGAGGATCGTGGCACAGGCGCTGCTGGAGATCCTGGAGCACCGCACCGGGTACGACCTGGCCGTGGCCGATGAGGCCGCCTGGATCCGCGCCGCTGCGGGCCGGATCACCTGGGCGCAGGCGATCGACGCCGGCGCGCTGCGCCCGGAGCACCTGGCCGATGGCACCCCGGACCTGACGCAGGCGCTGCCGCTGTTCTGAGGGAGGCGGCCGTCGTGCCGCGGCAGGGGGCCGAGGGACGTGCCGCACGAGCACCGACGACGGCGGGGCCTACCCGGTGTGTACCGGCTGCGGCAGGCCCGACGCGGCCGAACGCTGTGCGGCGGTGACCACCGCGAGGGTGCGCAGACCCACGTCGCCGTCGGGGCGGGGCGGCCGGCTCGAGCGCACCGCGTCGAGGAACTCGGCGATCATCCGGGCGTCCAGGTCCGCACCGAAGGCGGTGTGCGCCGGGCCGTGCTCGGTGTAGCCAGTGAGGTGGCCGGCGAAGGGGTCGATCCGCATCGACCCGGCGGTGCCGTGGACCTCCAGGGTCAGCCCGCCCCAGTTGGGAGCGTGGTCGGGCACCGACCAGGAGCAGTCGATGGTGGCGATCACCCCGGAGGGGTATCGCACCGAGACCACTCCCCCGGTCTCCACATCGCGGCCGGCCTCACTGCGTAGGATCCGGTTGGTGACCGCGTAGACCTCCTCGGCGGCTTCCCCGAGCAGTTCGTCGATCAGGTCCGACACGTGCACCACGTGGTCCATCAGCGCACCACCACCGGAGCGTTCCGGATCGGTGAACCAGGTGCGCTGGGCCAGCGGCATCTTGCCGTTGTTGGTGCCGTGGATGGAGATGATCTGCCCGAGTTCACCGGCGCGGACCCGGGCCAACAGTGCGGCGAAGGCGCTGTGGAACCGCACCGGGTAGGCCGTCATCAGCCACACGCCGGCGTCCCGAGCGGCCTGCACCATCTCACGGGCTTGCGCGTCGTTGAGGGCCAGCGGCTTCTCGCAGAGCACGTGCGCCCCGGCCTGGATCGCGGCCAGGGTGAGTTCGTGGTGCTCGGCGTTCTCCGAAGCGATCACCACCGCGTCGGGACCCCAGTCCAGCACCTCGGCGACGCTGTCCAGGTACCGCACGCCCTGATCGCGGGCGAAGTCCGCGCCGCGGCGTGTGCCCTGGTCGTAGGTACCGGTGTCGGTGGTCACCAGGTCCACACTGGCGTCATCGCGCAACGCCCGGACATAGGCCAGTGCATGGGTATGGGCGAAGGACAGCAGCCCGACCCGCAGTGGTGCCGGTGCCGGCGCCGTAGGGGTCGGCGCGGGGTTCGCGGAGGCGTCGTTCGGGGCGGCGCTCATGAATGGCTCCGTTCGGCGATCGGTTCGGGTTGTCCACTGGCGATGGAGGCGATCGCCGCTTCGGCCAGCGCGACCGCCTCCACACCGTCGGCGCCGGTCACCGTGGGGGTGCCATCGCCCCGGATCGCGGCGAGGAAGTCGGCCAGCTGGGTGGTGTAGGGGCTCTCGGCCGGGTCAGCCGCCGGGACGTACCCGCCGGGTCCGGCGGGACCGGAGATGCTGACCCGGGTGGTGTCGTCACGGGCGTAGTCGTAACTGAGGTTGCCCGCGTCGCCGGCGATGTCGAAGGAGTAGGTGAACGGTAGGCCGGGGTGTCCCCAGACGCCGTAGCAGTAACTGATCGCCCCGCTGGTGTGGGTCAGGGTCACGGTCGCGCTGGCGGTGGTGCCCTGCTCGCCGGTGCGACTGGCGGACCGGGCGAACACCGAGGCCACCGGGCCGCCGATCAGCCTGGCCTGGTCCAGGTCATGGATCATCTGGTCCAGCACGAGCCCGCCCGAGGCCGCCTCGTCGAAGAACCATGGGGCGAGCGGGGCGGCGCTCATCCGGCGGAACCGGCTCACCGCCACCTCACCGACCGCACCGGCGGACACCGCCGCATACGCGGTGGCGTACTGCGGGAAGTAGCGCACCACATGCGCCGGGAACAGGTGCACCCCGGCGTCGTCGGCGGCGCGCACGATCTCCGCGGCGGTGCCGGAGTCCAGGGCGAGCGGCTTCTCACAGACCACGTGCTTACCCGCGGCGATCGCGGCCAGGGCGATCTCGGCATGGGTGTAGGTGGGGGTGACGATGTCGACCATGTCCACCTGGGGCCACAGATCTTCGAGGTCGGCCACGACCCTGCCGCCGTACCGCGCCGTCAACTCCTCGGCCCCGGAGTTGGAGAAGACGAGGACGTCGGCACCCAGTGCCAGCATCCCTGGATGTGTACGCCGGCGATCGCTCCGGCCCCGATCAGTCCCACTCTGGGCGGGTGCGTAACTGGTGCGTTCACATGGCTCCTTCGTTCGATCGTTTGATGTACCCGGACGAGTGCGTCCGCCGTGATCCGATCCGGTGCGGCTCCGGCTCAGAGACGGGCCCGGCGGCCCGGTACGGGCGCATCCGGGGATTGCGCGGCGGGGCGCGCGGTGTGGTGTCGCTGCGCTTCGGCCCGGGCCTCGGCGAGCGGGAGGTTGGCGTCGGCGAACCGCCAGGCCTGCCAGGGGTCGGCAGGCGCGGCGCCGGCCAGGTGCATGCTGGCGCGCGCCAGGTCGGTGTGTACCGTGCCGTCGGCCAGCACCACCCGCCCGTCCGGGCGCAACGTAGCCTGGCGGCGGGTCTTGCCGTACTCCAACTCGATCTGGACCGGAGCCCGGACCAGGACGGCCAGCCGTTGCAGATCCGAGCACCCCTGCTGCACCGTTTCGGCGGACGTTCGTGCATCGGGTCCGGAGGGTGCATCCGGTCTGGGTGCTGCATCCGAGTTCGATGGTGACTCCGGACCGGGTGGCGCCTCGAGCCCGGAGGGCAGATCGGCCGTGGTACGCACATCCTCAGCGATGACGGGTCCGGGCGGGGCGCCGGCATCGTCCGGCGTGGGGGCGGTGATCGCGGTGATCGCGGTGGGTGCCTCTGGCTCGTTCCGGCGTGCCTGGCCGTTCGTCGGAGGCGCCGCGGCGCCGTTGGTCGAGTGCACCGCTGAGCCGGCGACCGAGGCCGTCACGGCGCCGTCGGTGCGGCTCGTCGCAGTGGTGTTGGCCGGGGTCACCGCGGCGCCGTTGCTGGTGGCCGTGGCCCCGTTCACGCTCAGGGCGACGTCGCCCTCCGCGGCCACCTCGACGGCTCCGGGCCCACTCCGATCTGCTCCGGTGCGGGTGAGGACGTCCAGATCCAGCAGGTCCCGGCCGCGATCATCCTGACGCACCTGGGCCCGGACCAGATGCACCCCGGTCAGCAGCGGGAGCGCCTGGCGAACCTGGGCCGAGATCGCCCCGGTCACCACGACCAGAGCGGGCGAGCGGGCCGGCGGGAATGAGCGTGCCTCCCGGAACGCGTTCCAGTCCCGTCGGAACGCCGCCAACCCGGCCCCGTAACGCCCTGCGGTCACGTGCCACGGTTGCGTGTGGACGTGGCCGGCGCGGGCGAGCAGTTCGGACAGCGTGACCAGGTCGAGCCGCGGCAGCACCGCTGCCGCCGCCGCCGCTCCGGTGGCGTCCATCGCCGTCAGCAGCGGTGGTGTGCCCCCGTCCCACGCCACCGCGAACGCATCCAGGCCGACCAGGTCGAGCACGTCCTGTCGCACCAGGTCGCACCATCCGGCGTTGAATCCATCGGGAACGATGCCCGCACGCGTCGCCGGAGCCAACCGACCGGAGTCGAGCACGAAGGTGGACATGAACCAGCCAGAGAGAGGAACGTGAACGCCCTCATCGTCTCACGTTCCAGGGCGGCTGTGGAGGGTTCACCCCCGGGCGTCTTGGGATGCGACTGCGCTGAGGTGGTGGTGCACATCGACCCGTCCGGATCGCTCGACGAATGCGGTGGTGGGGGCCTGCGGATCGCCCCGGACCGCGCCTGCCGCCAACGGCGGGTGCGTTCAGGGGCGCGCGAGTAACTGCGCCAGGTGCACCCCACCGATCCCGGCCAGGTCCTGCGCCTGGGTGCGGCAAGAGAAGCCATCGGCAAGGAACACCGCGTCCGGCCCGGCTTCGCCGAGCGCGGGCAGCAACTCGTGCTCGGCCACCTTCACCGAGACCTCGTAATGGCCCTCCTCCATCCCGAAGTTGCCGGCGAGCCCGCAGCAGGTGTTCATGGTGCGCACGCGCGCTCCCGCCCTGGTCAACAGCGCCCGGTCCGCCTCGTACCCCATCACGGCGTGCTGGTGACAGTGCGGCTGGGCGATGATCTCCCGGCCCGTCAACGACGGCGGCTCCCAGTCGGCCGGGCCCAGCGGCGCCTCGGCGGTGAGCAGTTCCGAGAGCGTGTACACGCCTTTGGCGATCGCGTGAGCACGCGGATCGTCGGCAAACAGGTCCGGCAGATCGGAGCGCAGTGCCGCGGTGCAGGAGGGCTCCACGCCCACCACCGGTACCCCGGAGGCCACGATCGGGCCGAGGACGTCCATGGTGCGGCGCAGCCGGGCTCGTGCGGCGTCGAGCTGTCCGGTGGAGATGTAGGTCAGTCCGCAGCACGCTCCCGGACCCACCGTCTCCACCCGGTACCCGGCCTGTTCCAGCACGGTCAGAGTGGCTCGGGCGCCGGCGCCGTCCATGTGCTCGGAGAAGGAGTCGACCCAGACCTTCACGGCGGGCCGGGCACCGGACCCCCCGGATCCACCGGCGCCGTTGGACCGACGGCGCCACCAGCGGGAGGTGCGCTGTGTGGTGAAGGAGGGCATCGACCGACGCGTGTCCATCCCCCCGCCGCGCTGCACCAACCACGCCAGCGGCCGCACCCTCAGCGCGGTGTTGACCAGGAACGTCAGCGGCGGGACGGCGGTGATGATGCGTGCCCACCGGGGGAGCCAACCCAGCGCGTAGTGGCTGATCGGGCGCCGCTTGCCTCGATATGTACGGTGCAATACCTCCGATTTGTACTGCGCCATGTCCACACCCACCGGGCAGTCCCGTGAGCACGCCTTGCAGGACAGACACAGGTCCAGGGCTTCGTGGACCTGCGGCGCGGAGAAGTCGCTGTACAACTCGCCCGTGGCCATCTCCTGCAGCACCCGGGCGCGCCCCCGGGTGGAGTCCTTCTCGTTGCGGGTAGCCAGATAGGAGGGGCACATGAACGACCCGGGCAGGTCCGCCCGGCACTTGGCCACTCCGACGCACCGGTGCACCGCGTTGGTGAAGTCCCCGCCGTCGTGGGCGAAGGAGAAGCCGGACCCGGGCAGCAGCGGCAGCGGACGCGCGGTCGGGGCGCGCAGATCGGCCTCCACCGCGGCGGGCTTGACGATGATGCCGGGGTTCAGGTGCTCCTCGGGATCGAACAGCGCCTTGATCCCTGCGAACATCCCGATCGCCTCGGCCGAGTACATCAGTGGCAACAACTCCCCGCGGGCCCGGCCGTCGCCGTGCTCGCCCGAGAAGGACCCGCCGTGGGAGGCCACCAGCGCGGCGGCGTCGAGCATGAAGGAACGGAAGATCGCCGGGCCCTGCGCGTCGGTCAGGGGCAGGTCGATGCGGGCGTGGATGCACCCGTCGCCGAAGTGCCCGTACGGCAGCGCGGAGGCGCCGTAGTCCTTCAGCAGCGCGTCGAACTCGCGCAAGTAGGTGCCCAGGCGCTCCGGGGGCACCGCGGCATCCTCCCACCCGGGCCAGGCCGGTTCGCCGACGGCGGTCCGGGTGGCCAGGCCCGCCCCGTCGGCCCGGATCCGCCACAGAGCCTGGGCCTCAGCACCGGCGGGAACCACCTGGGTGTGCTCGGTGCCGGCGTCGGCGGCGACGGCCCGCGCATTGGCCATCGCGGAGTCGGCGTCCTCCCCGCCCACCAGCACCATCAGCCAGCCACCACCCGGGGGGAGGTCGGGCACCGCGGCCGGGCCGTGGTGGTTGCGGACCACGTCCACCAGCGCCGCATCCAGCCCTTCCACCGCGAGGGGCTTGTGCGCCAGCATCGCCGGGACGGCATCGGCCGCCGAGGGCATGTCCGGATAGCCGAGTGCCAGCAGGACCGGGTCCCGGGGCACCTCGACCAGATCGACGGTGGCCTCCAGCACCGTGGCCAGGGTGCCTTCGGAGCCGACCAGGAACTTGGCCAGGTCCCGCCCGTTCTCCGGCAGCAGGTGCTCGGCGGAGTAACCCGAGACCTGGCGGGAGAATCGTCCGAACTCGGTGCGGATCAGCGCCATATACTGCGTCATCAGAGCCGCGAGCCCGGGTACCTGGTCCAGCGCCTCGGGACCGGCGCCGGCCTCGAAGACGCGACCGGTCCCGTCAGCCACGAGCAGCGAGCGGGTGTTGTCCGCGGTGCGCCCGAAGGACAGCGCGTGCGGGCCGCAGGCGTTGTTGCCGATCATCCCCCCGAACGTGGCCCGGGCCTGGCTGGAGGGGTCCGGGCCGAACCGCAGGCCGTGGGCGGCACCGGCCTGCTGCAACGAGGTCATGATCACCCCGGGCTGCACCCGGGCGGTGCGGGCGTGGGGGTCGAGGTCGAGGATCTTGTTCAGGTGCCGGGAGAAGTCGATCACCATTCCCGGACCCACCGAGTTCCCGGCGATCGAGGTCCCGCCCCCGCGCGCGGTGATCGGCACCCGGTGGGTGCGCGCCACCTGCAGCGCCGCCAGCACCTCGTCGGTGTGCCGGGGGAAGACCACCACCTGCGGCACCACCCGGTAGTTCGAGGCGTCGGTGGAGTACTCCGCGCGGGCTCGTGCCGAATCGTCCACGGGGGGCACGGCGCCGTGGGGCACGTCCTCCGCGCGGAGCGCGTTGCGCAGTTCTGCCGTGAAGTCCTGGACCTGTGTCACCACAGGAGGCAGTCTGGCATGCGCGCCCCGAACGTGGGCGTATACGCCCGCACCGCGGCTACCTGCCGGCGCGATGCGGAAGTGGAAGACCGCTCAGCGAGCGCCCATGTCGAGGAACTCCTCCTGCACCGCCGGCACCGGCCAGATGTTCCCGGTCTCATCGATCAGGTTCCACGTCGGCAGGATCAGCGTGCCCGCCTCCGGGTGGGTGTAGGCCCGCAACCCCTGATCGGCATCGACGATTCGGGTCTGGCTGATCGGCCACTGCAGCGGCGCCCCCGGTTCGGGCGTGAGGGGCGGTTCGGGGGTTCCGGACTGGTCCCAATGCCCGCGGGCATGCTCGTCGAAACGGGGCCACAGATGGGAGGTGAACCGTAGATCACTCAGTCGCTCCACTGCGTTGGCGGCCGAGATGGTGGTGTAGGTGCCCAACGAGACCGGTTCGGCCAGGCCGCCCTGGGCACTGACCACCCCGTGCTGGGAGACCACCACCGACCATGCGGCGCCCGGTGCCCCGGACATGCTCGCGGGCACCGCCCGCACGGTGACCATGGCCAGGCGCGGGTCCTCGGCCAGCAGGTCCAGGCGACCGGTGTCCACGCCGATGGTGTCGAGGAACTCCGCAGCGGTCCCCTCGGGGTCCTGCGGCGGGTCCGCCTCGGTCCCGGGACACTCGTGGTCCGCGGTGATGTCCTCGCTGATGCGCCCCTCACCCTGGGTGATCGCGCACGCCACCCGGGCCGACTCGTTCCAGTAGCGCAACGTGGCGGCACCATCGCTGCGCAGCGCGAGGCCGACGTCGGCATCGCGCAGGTGCCACTCGCCGTCGACCTGCTCGGGCGTGCCTGACAGAGCCAGCGCTTGCGCGGTGGCGGCAAGAGTCTCTTCGGGTTGCACCGCGGCGGCATCGAGCATCCACGCCTCTGCTTCGCCCGGCTCGGTGGGCAGGCCGCCCTCGATGAAGTCCAGCGGCACGGGAACCCGGGCGGGCCCGACTCCGGACTCGGGCTCGACGTCCTCGGTCGGCATCAGCCCGTCCTCCTCGGCCATCACGCCGGCGTCCTCCTCGGCATCGGCGGCCTCATCGCGCTGGACGGCAAACGGCTCCTCGGCGGCGGACTCGGCGTGATCGGCGCCCTCGGTCAGCACGATCGGGGTCTCGCTGCGCTGGCTACCGATGACGTAGCCGCCCACGCCCACCGCGAGCAGCGTGGCCACGGAGGCGGCCACCACCCACCCGCTACGACGGGCCGACGACGGCACGGCCGCTGTGTCGTCGTCGTCGGCCTCTGCCCGGGACGCGGCTGCGGCACGGTACGGGTCGGCACGGCCCGCCGGGGTGGACGCGGCCGATGCTGCGAGGGCAGGGCCGACGGCGGCGGTACGGTTCGCGTCCGGGGTCGCCTCGGCGGTCGCCCCACCGGGAGTCGCCTCGACAGGGCGCTGGTCGTCACCGGAGCGCTCGGAGGGAATCGCCTCCTGCGGGTTACCTGAGGCGATGCGGCGGTCCACGGCGGCACGCAGGGCGGTCAGATCCGGTGTGACCGAGCGCGCCGGGTCGGCGCGGCGGAGGCGGTCGAGGACAGCGTCGTCGTCCTCCTCCGGTGCACCCGGGCCGCTGCTCATCGCACTCTTCCTCTCACCTTTTCCCTACCAGGCTTCTATGTGCCCGAGACTGCCGATGTTGCATCAGGCCTGACGTTCCTGCCAGATCTGGTGCAGCCGGGCGCGCGCACGGCTCAATGCCGCAGCCGCCCCACCCCGACTCATCCCGAGCGCCTCGGCCAGTTCCTGCCCGTTCAACCCGTCCCACGCGTTGAGCATCAGCACCTCGCGCTCGCGCGGACGCAACTGGGCCAGCACCTCGCGCACCGTCACCGAGTCGGTGGCCTCCTGGGCCGGGTCCGCACCGGGGTGCTCCATCCGGTCCGCCGCTATCTCGACCGGTTCGGCGCGGTGTTTGCGGCGGTGGTTGGCCAGCACGTAGCCGGCGGTGCGGTACAGCCACGGCAGTTCATGACCCCTGGGCACGTCGTCCCGGCGGCGCCAGGCGGTGGCCAGCACGTCGGCGGCCAGATCCTCGGCCTCATCGGGGGCCGCCCGGCGCAGAAAGTAGCGCTGCACCGCACCCGCGTGCGCGGCGAAGAGCTCATCGAACCACTGCCGGTCGGCAGCATCGGTGGGTTCAGTGCTCATCGGGCGCTCTCGTCGAGGGGATCTGGTGGTGGGTGCGGGTGGTCCGCCGAGTCCTTCGGTGCGTCGGTGCGGGCGTCGGTGCAGTGGGTTTGGGCCGGACAGTGTGGCCGTCAGTATTCCGCTCCCGGCGCCGGCAGGCGCGCCCCCACGCCTGAACTCCCCCGATCCGCCGCCCCAACCCGCTCGCCCGCCCCAGGCCCCCAGGCCCCCAGGCCGCCAGGCCGCCAGGCCGCCAGGCCCCCAGGCCCCCAGGCCGCCAGGCCGCCAGGCCCCCCAGGCCCCCACCCCGCTGCAACCATCCAATCGGTCGGTTCGAGCGCACCCGGCACCACCCACCCCGCTGCAACCATCCAATCGGTCGCTTCGAGCGCACCCGGGCACCACCCACCCCGCTGCAACCATCCAATCGGTCGCTTCGAGCGCACCCGGGCACCACCCACCCCGCTGCAACCATCCAATCGGTCGCTTCGAGCGCACCCGGCGGGGCTGGTGCGTGGTCCACGTGCGGGCCGGCGCCGTTGGGGATCCGGCACCCGATGTGGGCAGGCACTGGTAGACAGAAGACCTCGAGCGGCACGGATGAGGGAGAGCGGACTTGTTCCTACTGGATGCACGGTCGCTGCACGGGCTCGCACACGGTGCGGCATCGCGGGCTGCGCCCGGTGCGGCTAGGCCGGGTACACAGGATGTGGCACCGGGTGCTGCGCACGCCACACCGCCACCGCACGCCGACCGGCAGGACAAGCATCTGATCATCACCGCCAGCGACGTCGTGATGGCGGCCCGCTGTGAGTACCAGTTGCTGCGCGTCCTGGACGAACGGTTGGGCCGGACCCCCAAGGCCCAGTTCGACGACGATGAGATGCTCACCCGCGCCGCCCGGCTCGGTGAGGAACACGAACGCCAAGTGTTGGCAGGACTCAAGGACACCTATCCCACCGTCGTCGAGATCCCGGACGTCGCGCGCCCCTACACCGCCCAGGCGCTCGCCGACGCTCAGGCCAGAACCCTGGAGGTCCTGGCCGACGGCGCCGACGTGGTGTTCCAGGCGTCCTTCTTCGACGGCTCCTTCCACGGCCGCGCCGACTTCCTGGTCCGCGCCGACGACGGCCGGTACGCGGTGTGGGACTCCAAGCTCGCCCGCCGGGCCAAGACCGAGGCGCTGCTGCAACTAGCGGCCTACGCCGATCAGTTGATCGCTGCCGGGGTGCCGGTGGCTCCGATGGCCACGCTCGTGCTCGGTGACCGCAGCCACGCGGAGTTCGACCTGGCCGAGATGCTGCCCGTCTACGCCGAACGCCGCCACCGGGTACTGGCCGTGACCGCCGCCCACCGGGCCCAGCCCGACCCGGTGGCCTGGGGTGATGACACGCTCCTGATCTGCGGAAAGTGCGACTACTGCGTCGAGCAGGTTCGCCTGCACGAGGACGTGCTCGGGGTGCACCGGGTCAACCTCCCCCGGCGGCGCAGGTTGCGCGCGGAGGGCATCCGCACCATCACCGACCTGGCCCACTCCGACGCCGAGCCGGGCACGGCAGCCCACCGGTTGCGGGACCAGGCCCGCATGCAAGCCGGCCTGATGCCCACCGACGGGCAGGTGCAGGTCACCGACGACGCCGGGGAACGCACCCTGGCCTACCGGGTCCTGGCCCAGCACACCCTCGCCACACTGCCCGAACCCAGCGAGGGCGACGTCTTCTTCGACTTCGAGGGGGACCCGTTGTGGCAGGACGAGCAGGGAATGTGGGGGCTGGAGTACCTGTTCGGGTGCTGGAGGCCCCGGTCGGTACCGCCCGCCCGGCCTTCCGCCCGTTCTGGGCTCACACCCGGGCCCAGGAGGGTCAGGCGCTAGTGCAGTTCCTCGAGTACGTCGCCGAGCGCCGGGCGCGGTATCCGGACATGCACGTGTACCACTACGCCGATTACGAGAAGGCTGCGCTGCGCCGGTTGTCCCTGCAGCACGCCCTGGGTGAGGACGGAGTCGACGAACTCCTGCGCGCCGGTGTGCTGGTGGACCTGTACGACGTGGTGCAGACGTCCGTGCAGTTGTCCTCGAAGTCCTACGGCCTCAAGGCACTGGAACCGCTGTACATGGGCAGCGACCTGCGCACCGGGGACATCACCGCCGGTGGCGCCTCGGTGGTGGCCTACGCCAACTACTGCATGGCCCGGGACACCGGTCAATCCGATGAGGCCACCCGGATCCTCGCCTCGATCGAGGACTACAACCACTACGACTGCCGCTCCACCTGGAGACTCCGCGACTGTTGCTGGCCCGGGCGGACGAACGCGGGGTACGCGTGGGGCAGCAGCCCGAGGCCGAACCGGAGGAACTGCGAGAGATCGAGCCGCTGCCGCAGGAGAAGGAGATCGACGACTTCGTCCGTGCCCGCATCGCCGAGTCGCTACGCACCGGCACCGAGCTCAGCCAGGAGCACCAGGCCCTGGCTATGGTCTCCGCCGCGGTGGGGTACCACCGCCGCGAGGACAAGCAGTACTGGTGGGCACACTACGACCGGTTGAACACCCCACCGGCGGACTGGGCCCAGACCCGGGATGTGCTGGTGGCAGAGTCCGGGCGGGTGGTGCAGCCGTGGGCGGCCGAGGGCCGCCAGGAGCCCCGACGGGTGGTGGAACTGACCGGCTCTCTCGCCGACGGCTCACTGGTGCGGCCCGGGGACAAGATGTTCCGGATGTACGACCGGCCATTGCCCGAGGGGATGTCCGACGACGGGCGGAACCGCCGCGGCGGCGTCTTCGGTGCCGAGGTACAGCAGGTGCACGTGGGAACCGAGAGCGCGCGGATCACCTTCGCCGAACCTCTACCACGAGGCATGAACGAGTTCACCGCGCTGCCGGTCGCCCTGACGCCGGGGGCTCCGGTCCCCACCGCCGCCATCCAGGAGGCACTGGCCGCCCTGGCCACGCAGGTCTCGACCGCGCTGCCCCGCCTTCCGGCGCACCCGGGGCTGGATCTGCTGGCACGCCGCCCGCCGCGGCTGGCCACCCTGGGGACGTTGCCGGCGGTGGCGCAGGGGGACTACGTCGGGGCGATCACCCGAGCAACGGCGGACCTGGACCACTCCTATCTCGCGGTGCAGGGGCCTCCCGGATCGGGCAAGACCCACGTGGGCGCCCGCGTGATCGCGCACCTGATCGCCCAAGGGTGGAAGGTCGGTGTGGTGGCCCAGTCCCACGCGGTGGTGGAGAACCTGCTCAACGCCGCCATCGACGCCGGGGTTCCCGCGGAGCGGGTCGCCAAACCCGTCGGCGGGCCGCGGCGGTCGGTGCGCTGGCGCGGTGGCACCTCCAACACGCACGTCACCGCCGCGCTGGCCGAGACCGGGGGGATGCTGGTGGGTGGGACGGCCTGGACGATGACGGGCCGTGCCGTGCCTCCCGGGGCGCTCGATCTGATCGTGATCGATGAGGCCGGGCAGTTCTCGCTGGCGAACACGCTCGCGGTGACCCGCGCCACCAACCGGTTGTTGCTGCTGGGCGACCCCCAGCAGTTGCCCCAGGTGAGCCAGGGCAGTCACCCCGAGCCGGTGGACACCTCCGCGCTCGGCTGGCTGTCCCAGCACGCCTCGGTGCTGCCGTCCCACCTGGGTTACTTCTTGGCCCGTACCTGGCGGATGCACCCGGACCTGTGCCGGGCGGTCTCGGGCCTGTCCTACGCCGGACAGTTGCGACCGGCACCGGTCACCGCCCAGCGTCACCTGGACGGGGCGGCCCCGGGCGTGGAGTGCCGGTACGTCCCGCATTCGGGCAACACCACCTCTTCGGTGGAGGAGGCACAGGAGGTTCTCGCCCAGGTTCGGGTGCACCTCGGCCTGGCCTGGCGGTACGGCCAGGATGCCGCCCCGCGCCTGCTCGGCGAGCAGGACATCCTGGTGGTGGCCCCGTACAACGCCCAGGTGCAACTGATCCGGGACACCTTGGACGGCGCGGGCCTGAGGCACGTGCGGGTGGGCACGGTGGATAAGTTCCAGGGCCAGCAGGCCCCGGTGGTGATCCTGTCCACCACGGTGTCGGCGGTACAGGAAGCACCCCGCGGGATGGAGTTCGTCCTGAACCGCAACCGGGTGAACGTGGCGGTCTCACGAGGGCTGTGGCGGGCGGTGATCGTGCGCTCCCCGGATCTGACCGACGTGCTGCCCCACCGGCCCGAGCAGTTGGCTGACCTGGGGGCGTTCATCCGGCTGTGCGGACCGGCCCCGGCACCGCAGGCGGCCAGGTGGCACGCCGACCTGCACCCCGCCAACCCGGGGACGGTCGGGGTCACCGCATGAGAAAGGCCGGCGATGAGTACGTACTCATCGCCGGCCCCACGCCAGGTCAGTCGGTGACGTCCCGAGTGGCGTCCTTGACGTTCTCACCGGCTTGCCTGACGTTCGCGCCGGCCTGATCCCTCTTGCCCTCGGACTCCAGGCGCTCGTTGTCGGTGGCATCGCCAGTGCCTTCCTTCACCTTGCCCTTGGCTTCCTGGGCCTTGTTCTTGAACTTGTCTCCGATACCCATTCGTCTTCCCTTCTCGCGGGGTTACTCCGTTCCTCACGGTAAGGGAATGCTTGTGATTCCGCTCGTTGAAAGCCGAACGGCGGGAGCAGGTCGACTGCGGTCAGCGGTACTCGTCGACGTTGAGATCGGTGACCGGCGTGGTCTCGATCGCGGTGATGAACGACCACGCATCAGGTCGTGATCCGTCCACATCCGTCAGGTCGTAGTGGGTGGCGAGGTCGAAGGAACTCACCGACTTGGTGTTCCACACCTGTCGTCGCGGATCGGCGGCCAGGGCGGTGACGCCGCGGGCCAGCATGGCCGGGGTCTCGGAGATGACGAACTCCTGCGGGGGGACGGCGCCGGCGACCCCGGCATTGTCCTCGGCGGCCCGGCGCCAGTTCTCCTCGGTGACGCCGAAGGCGTCCAGCATCATCTCCGAGCGCAGCCATCCCGGTGTGACCGACACGGCCGCGCCACCGTGCCGGGCGAGTTCGTGTCCCTGGGCGAAGGCCAGCCGGTCCACGGCGGTCTTCGTCAGGTCCAGGAACACGGTGTCCCGGTAGTGGGAGTTGTTGTAGGTGCGCGTGCCATCGGTGATCTCGATGACGAGACCGCCGGGCCGGCGGATCAACAGCCCGAGAGCGCTGTGGCTGGTGTTGAGGTGGGTGATGAAACCGGTGTCGAAGAGTTTCCTCCCGGCGTCCAGGTCGTATTCCCACACGGGCGTTCCGAATTCGACGTAGGCTTCGCCGCCGATGTCGTTGATGAGGATGTCGAGGCGGCCCTGTTCGCGGTCGATCCGGTCGACCAATGCGCGGACGGCCTCGACGTCCAGATGGTCGACGACGACGGGGTGAGCCGTGCCGCCGGCCTTGTTGATGAGGTCGGCCGTCTCCTCGATGGTCTCCGGGCGCCCGTAATCCGAGGCCCTGCCGGAGGTGGAGCGGCCGGTGCAGTAGACCACCGCTCCGGCCCGGCCGAGTTCGACGGCGATGGCGCGGCCCGCGCCCCGGGTACCGCCGGCGACCAGGGCGATCCTGCCGTTCAGATCGTGTTGTGGTGGTGATGAAGTCACGAGGACCCTCTCAGTAGAACTCTTGGGGGCATCAATCTGCCGCGGGTTCCCGACAACTCGTGTCGCAAATTGCGTACCGTTTCCCTGTGCGAACGACGCGGCTGCTGGCGGTCATGATGGACCTGGCCCGGCTGTCCACCACCACGGTGCACCACCTGGCCAGGCGCCACGAGGTGTCCGAGCGCACGATCCAGCGTGACGTGGCCGCCCTGATCAGCATGGGCGTACCGATCTGGACCCGCACCGGACCGGGCGGAGGCATCGGCCTGGTCGATGGCTGGAGGTCCCCGATCACCGGGATGACGGCCGGCGAACTCCAAGCCCTCATCATCGGCGTGGCCGGATCCCGTGATCTCGGACTGAGCGACGACTTCGAGACAGCGCGGTTGAAGATGCTCAGTTCATCCTCTGCCCAGGCCGCCGTGCTCGCACCGGCGCAGGAACGATTCCTCCTCGATCACGAACGCTGGTTCACCGAACCGGACCGACCTGCCGCGCTCACGGCTGTGGCCCGGGCGGTCTGGAACGGAACGCGGATCAGGATCGACTACGCACGATCGGGGCGTCCCGCGGTGCAGCGCCTCCTCGATCCGCTCGGGCTGGTGCTCAAGACCGACGTCTGGTACCTCATCGCCGCACACCGACGGCAGGTGCGGACCTACCGGCTCTCCCGGGTCACGTCCACCCACGTGCTCGACGACGTGGCGTGGCGCCCGCCGGATTTCTCCCTCGCCGAGTACTGGGGCCGGGCCCGGACTGCCTTCGAGTCCTCACTCAACACCCTGCCGGTCCGCCTCTCGATCCCGGTCGGTGCAGTCGACAGTCTGCGGGCGGCCGTGCCCGGGCCGGATACCGAGGGGAGCCTGCGGTCGGCGCGCACATCCGGGGATCGCCTCGTCGTCGATCTGGTGATGGAGAGTCTGGAGATAGCGGCCGCGCAACTCCTGGCAGTTCCAGGAGTGGAGGCGCACGAGCCGGTGGAGCTACGCAGCAGGCTGCACCGACTCGGCCAGGACCTCGCGGCCCGTCATCGGGTGCGGCCCGGACACCAGCAGGACTCCAGCGACATCAATCACTGAGCGACCGGACGCCCACCTACCCTGCCTCGTGGCCCTCATCCTCTTCCTTCGACCGTGGGCTGCGTACCAGGAAGTACATCGCCGTCATGGTGAGCACGCCGGCCGCCGCCGCGGCGGCCACGGGAACACCGTCCTCACCCACGAAATCCTCAAGTGTGCTCCGGGCCTCGGACTCGGGAACCGCGAGGGCCAGGACGACGAACGCCCCCACGACGACGGTAGCCAGGACCTTGCCCAGCAGTTGGCGCCGCCGGGACTGTCCCTTCTTGGCCAGGGACTCACCGGCTTTGGCCACCTGCTTGCCTCGCATCACGCGCAAGGCGCCCACGCTGCGCCCTACCCGGAACAACTGCATGGGGCCGATGCTGAAGACCACCGCCAGGATCGCGGCAAATGTCAGGCCTATCAGCCACCAGTTCCGGCGCACCCAGGCGATCTTCTTCGGCGAGAGGAGGAAGAACACCACCGTTTCGACGACCAGGACCACTGTGGCCAGCCACAGCCCGACGTGGCCGATCATCTCGAAGGGCTCGTCCAACAGGGTAAGAAAGACCGCCGGCACCGAGGCAATGGCGGCGATCAGCACCGGCCAGCCCAGCCACTTCTCCCACCGTCCTTGAACTTCGTCGATCTCGGCTTCGGTGGCCTTGCCCAAGGTCACCGCCGCGATTTCCCTCGCTTCCTCAGGTGCGCGGTCGACAACGTCCTCGGCCCGGCGAGGCTTCGGGTCGTCGGCCGCCCGCTGCGGAGGCTCAGTGGAGGACACACTTCACGATATCCCGGTATCGGCCCCAAGGGGTCGCCCTCCACGGGCCCTCAGTACCGCAGCGAAAGGTGCGGGTTCAGGACCTCTGGCGCGCCGGCTCGCGATGTTCGCGATGACCGATCACGCTTGCGCGGGCCGGGGTGAATGTGGGAGCCGCCTGTGGGAATCGAACCCACGACCTATTCATTCCAGAGCGGTCAATAGCGAAGATGCAGGTCAGAAGGGTGTTTTCGCAGGTCACGGGCGCACCGTCGCGGCTGTCAGGGCTCTGCAGGGCTCTCGAGGTTGCCCGAAGTTGCCGACTTTGAACCAAGGTTTGAACTCAGGTCGGCATTGAGGCTCTGGACGGCTTCCACCATCGCCGAGGTGTCGCTGACGTCGGTGTAGTGACCGCGGTTGACTTCCTCGGTGTGGCCGAAGAACCCGGCGCGCTGAACCTCCGGCACCTGGCCCAGCAGCATTGAGTTCAGCGTAGCGCGCCAGACGTGCGAACGAGCCGTCTGCAGCAACTCGATGCCGAGAGCCTCGGCCAGCTCGATGTAGAGCGTCGCTGTGGCCTTGACTCTCTGTGCTGAGTCCCACTGCTTCGTCGGCACGGCCGGGGAGCCGATGACGAAGTCCTCGTCGGCCGAGTCATCGTGCCGGCGCTGCAGGATCCGGTCGGCCACACGGGCGTCGAGCAGCGGCACCCGACGGCCGCGGTGGGTCTTGGAGACCTGCGGGCGGACGGTGACGTAGAGCTGGTCGTCGATGATCTGCAGGTCGTACCAGCGCAGCGAGGTCGCCTCGTTGACGCGCAGGCCCGTGACCACCTGCAGCAGCGCCAGGTCGATGGTGTTGCGCGGCGGACTGCGACCCTGTCCTCGAAGGTCCAGCGGCCACGACGCGGGGCGGTGATCCCCTCGGCCGGATCGAGTGCCAGCAGGTGCTCCAGCACAGCGCTCCACTGGCTGTGGGTCAGCGCCTCGGCGGACTGCTGCCAGTCACTCTGGGATCGCAGCCCCAGCCGCCGTCCGGCGATCGGCGAGCCGGGGATCAACTCGTCGCGGACCAGTTGATCGAGGACGTACTTCGACAGGACGCTGCGGGCCTGGTGAGCCGACTCGGCACCGTGGAGCCTGGCGATCTCCCGCAGGCAGTCCTCCAGTGCTCGCACGCGGGTGCCGGAGGCGATGGTGTGGCCTTTGAGGCTGTCACGATGCTTGTGATCCTCGCGGCGGCACTGGCCCAGCAGCAGCCTCAGGGCCAGGTGGTAGCGGTCCCGGGAGGCCGGTCGCAGCTCGGCCTCGTCGATGGCGGGTTTGCTGACCTTGTCGATGTAGGCGGCCAGCTCGTCGGTGCTCTTCCAGGGGACCCGTAGCCGGAGGTCAGCAGCTCATCAGCCGCGGCACGGGCACGGCGACGAGCCTCACCCTTCGACGCGCCCTGGTGGGTGCGCTGCAGTCGGCGGCCGTCGGGCAGTGCGATCGTCCAGGTGATGTACCAGGTACTTCCCTTCTTGCGCGGCTGGACGCGATCGATGGAGTGCTGGCCCGGCTCCAGCCGCGCGTTGGTCGCCCGGCTCATGCTGCGCTCCGGGTGGTCCGGGGCTTGTTGACCAGGTGGTCCTCGAGATAGTCGTCCAGATCCGAGACCCGGTAGACGACGGACCGTCCGATCTTCGCGTAGACCGGTCCGAAGCCCCGGCAGCGCCAGGTCTTCAAGGTGGCGTTGGCGACACCGAGGTACTCGGCGGCCTGTGGCGGCGGCAGCGCGCCGACAGCGGAGGAAGTAGCGTCTTTCATGGTGTTGCTCCGTGCATGCAGTGGTCGGGCCCTCTGCAACCGACGGGCGGGCTTCACCGTCGGCCTCCGCCGGGCGCTACACCGACGGCTGCACGGATGTTCGTGCGCTGGTTTGCCAAGCCGCGGCGCACGGGCCAGGAGCGCTACCTACCTGGCCTAGTTCTTGGGTGCTGTCACCCGACGCCTGCCGTTACTAACGGTTGCTGCGCGGGAAACGAGAGCGTGCCCTCGTTCGCGACCGAGTGTATGGACGGTGCGTGACAGCGCCAAAGGGTGCGTAGGGCGTGTCGGAGAGAAGGCTTGTCAGTTGGGCCGTCCCGGAGGCGACGATCAGAGTGGGTCGCCGCAACTCCTGCAGTTGCTCTCGCCACCTTCGTACATGACGCCGCAGCAGTAAATAGGGCTACCGCTGCCCTCGAAGCAGGAGTTCTACACCTGGAACTAGTCGTCCCAGTCAGCCTCGTCGTCGACAACCTCCTCGCACGCCGGGCACACAAGCGTCACAGCGGCTCTCCCCAGCAGTGTGGGGAAGTGAACGGGGAGCAGTACCCGCTGTCGTGCCGCTCGGAGTAGTCGTTCATGTTCGCGGTCGGCCTGCCGCAGTTCGGGCAGATCGGATGCTCACCCGGACAGGTGCGGCTGTTATGCCCACCAAGTCCGCACACCGTGCATGCCATGACAGCATCCTACGTAGATCGGAGCGATGGGAGAGGTGAGTCCACAGATCTGGCGTCCAGGTACCAGACCCGAACGCTCGGCCGACCCGGCCAGAGTAAGTGGCCGGCTCGGCGCAGGTGCCAGCTGTCAGTGGAGTGGTGTAGATATCGAGTGTGCTCGCGCCATGAGCAGCCCACCATGGGAGAGGATCAACCTTGTACCCGACTCCGGCTGGCCCCGAGTTGAACGCTGATGAGTGCCGGAAACTCGATGACGAGTATCTGATGAGTGACCCGATGGCCTATTTCCGGTCGAAGTTGGAGGGTCTGCTGGACGAGGCAGACGTGGCAGAGGCACGGACCGTAAAAGAGGGTTCGCTGCGCGCACGCTTCCAGCAGCTTGCCGGTGAGGCTGCACACTCCCGCAGCCCCATAACCGCCGGTCAGCGCACCATCCAGGTTGCTGTGGACGCGATCCAGTTCCGGCACCAAGTGGCGGAAGCGCTTCTTCGGTTGATTGACGCTCGTCTGAGACAACGCAACAGCGCCTCGCCGCAGAGCCTGTGGATGAACCTGATCAGAAGCCCGACTCGACTGCATGACCTGGTCGAGCAGTTGCGCCCGCACGTCGAGTCGGAGGAGTTCTTCCCCATCGCCGCAGGGCTGCTGATCCCGGTACCTGCCGGAACGACCCTCGACGAGGACATGAAGGAGGGCACTTCAACTGCTCTGGACTGGATCGTGCGGGCCAGCGAGATAGTGATGACGGGCCAAATCGACCTCAACGCAGCAAACAACAAGATCAAGCACGGCATCACTGCGCGCCCGGAAGACAAGCTGCGGCTCACCATTGCCACCAAACCGCCGAACGCGGACGGGAGCATGCCCCTGTCACATCTGGCAGGGCCATCCTCCCTCGACGTGTTCGACACGATCGTCCTGGAGTACATCTCGCGCCCTCCCAGCCCGAAGGGCCAAGAGCCCCACGGATACGAACGCACACTGCTCAGGGCCGACTCACCGGTCCTGTTAGCGGAAGCGTGGATGCTGGCGATCACCCACGGTGCGATCTTCCACACCGCTGCCTACCGTCACTTCGGAGAGAAGACAGTGGAAGGGATGGCCCCCTACCCGGGCATACTGATCGGGCCTACGTCTCAGAGGATCCTGGGAAAGCACGTGGTGGGCCTGCGCTTCCCGGTCACGACCTCACCTCAAGGCACGATCCACCGTCCGCCAGGCATGCTCCTTAGCGATGGCGTGTTCGTGCCTCTGAAGTTCGGTGAGGGCCGCAGTGGGGTCGTCGTCGATGGCTGACGAAACAGTCTCGCCATCGCGCCCATCTGGCCCAAGCCTCGAGGAGCGCGTTGCTGAGTTCGCTTACCGATGTGGTCGCGTCTTGGCGGTTCCGGCGGCCTCGAACAAGGAGCTGCTTCGCCGGTCGAAGATGATGGGCATCACCACCGACGAGGAGGGCGTCACCCAGTTCGTGCACATGCTCCCACTCGAGTTGGAACTCGATGCGTTGGCAGCACGGGCTCGTCCCATCTTCCTGGAGGATCGCTGCCACTACAGAACCGGGCTCAAGGCCCTCCGCCGCCTCATACGCAGTAGCGATCCTGATAGGGCTGATGAGTACTGCGACGCGGTGATAGATCTGGCTGATGGCTGGGCCACAGCATCAGAACAGGCGCACACCTACTTCCTCGCGATGTCGAAGGTCGACGGGTCGGAACCCACGCGCAGTTGGTCCTCCAAGCAAGTAGCAGAGGCTTGGCTCTACGGCGATCTGGTCCATGCCGACGAGGGACGACAGAACACGGCCACGCGCAAGGAACGCCTGATCGCCGGCTGGGCCTACCACGCCGACGTCATACGGCTGGCACGGACGAGCGTGGCCTTCGTGCGAGGCTTCGATGATGAGCTCGGCCTGGGACTGCCCAGTTGGACCTACGAAACCGGAGATCTCCCCAGTGGCATGGTCACTTCCGGCCGTCTGGTCGGGATGTGGTCAGCACCCGCTGCTGGGGGTCGCTGGGACAGTGAGCATGTCCAACATGCCGTCTCGACCGCTCTCAACGAAGGCAAGCCGCCGGGAGATGACTACGCTGTCTTCAAACCTCCGCCACCAGGGAAGACTATCTGGGTAGAGGCGTTCCCATCAGAGCCTGATCCGAAGCCCGACGCACCCTGCTGAGTGAGGGTTCTAACGCCGTGGCTCCCCGTCTGCAGAGTAGGACGTCACACAGCGACCAGCACTCTGCAGGTCCGCCAGGCGCTGCTCGGCCAGCGCCAGCGCGAGGTCCACGTCGACGAGTTCGTGCTCGCCGGTGCGGACACGCTCGTTGAGCCGCTGGACCGGGGGCATGTCGGCCTCGCGGATCGCCAGCACTCCGAGGTCGCTGAGTTCCTCACGGGCACCGCCCAATTGGTCCTCGACGTGGGTGCTGCGGATCCGCAGGTCGCTGATGAGCTGCTGGTGCCACTGGAGCCTGGAGTCGCAGTCCAGTGCGGTGCTGCCGGTCAGCCATGCCCTGTACTCGGCCAGGGGCACGTCGTCGGGCACCCCGGTGGCGATCGGACCTTCCGGCACCGGCTGGTCGACGGGCACGTGCGACAGCAGATCAGCGGGAGTAATGCCGAGTGCGTGCGCGATCGCTGTCAGATCGTCGACCGTAGCCGTGCTGATGCCGTCCTCGACAGCGCGCACGCCGTCGACGTCGAGCTCGTGGCCGGTGCGCCGCAGGAGTGAGGACAGCTCGTCGCGACTCAGTTCACGAAGCTCACGGTAATGGGTGATGGCGCTGGCGACGGCGATCGAGGTCGGCGAAAGATCTGGCATGGGATCCAGCGTAGGGCTGGGGTGCGACACGGCGGTGCCGGCGCTGGCGCACGGTTGTCGAGGGTCACAGGGTGGAGAAGGAGGGAACCCCTCTCGTGGTGTCGGTACCCGGCCATAGGGTGGATCAGCAACATCCGAGTCCGACACAAGTGCGGTGATTTCGTGACAGCCTTCTGGGAAGGCTTCGACCGCTACCTTGCCTCGCGTGCTCCGACCGAGTCGCACAGGGCCGAGGTCCGCCGTTACCGCGAGCGAGTACGTGAAGTGATCGCTGAACATCACCGGCTGATGGGCTTTTTCCAGAGCGGTTCGTTCCAACACGGCACGGCCGTGATGCCATACAGCGACGTCGATTACATCGCCCGCATCCACTATGAAGACCGACCGGGGTCCTCCAGCACCGTCCTCAACAACCTCCGAGACCTGCTGAAGCGTGAACTCTGGGAAGCAACGGTGACCGTGAGTCGCCCAACCGTCACCCTCAAGTTTCCCGGTCTCCTCCCCTACTACGAGATCACACCTGCCTACTACGAGCGCGGCAGCACCGACGAGAATCGCGTCCTCCTGATTCCGGCTCCGGGTGGCGGCTGGCGGGAAGCGGCCCCAAAGGCGCACAATAAGATCGTCGCCGACCTCGACCGCAAGCACACTGGCGACATCCGCGTCACTGCCCGCCTCCTGAAGGCATGGAAGTACAACCACGGCGTCTCGGTCTCCTCGTTCTACCTGGAGATGCGGGCCGCCGAGTTCGGCAAGAATAACGACCGTGTCTTTCCCTTTACCGCGATCCGGTCCATCGTCACGACCCTGGTCAACCAAGGACTGCCCGCCATGAACGACCCGGCACGGCTTGTCTCGCGGATCAGCGCCTGCTCCAGCGAGTCGTCCCGCACATCAGCGATGACCCACCTACGGAAGTTCAAGAAGGACATCGACAATGCGCACTCTGCCTGGCTCGCCAACGACCGCTACGACATGAACCAGGCGTTGCAGGCCATCTGGGGCAGCGACTTCCCGTACTGCGACACGTAGGGTCCGGCGCGATGAACGACAGCACCCAGCGCACGATCTCCGCACTGCAGAACACCGAGCACGCGCAGCGCCTCCTCGCCGCACAGTCACGGCTCTACACCGACGCCAAGCGAGTTCATGACACGCGCGTCCTCACCGTCGCCGCGCTGGCCCTGGTCACTGTTGTCGTGGCGCTTGCCGTCCCGCAGGGCAGAGTCGTCGTCGGAGCCGTCGGCGGCACGGTCACCTTCCTCTGGTCCGTACTCGGCGGCGCGCGCGAGAAGAGGTGCCGAAAACAGGCGGCCTTCGTACAGGAGGAGTTCGACACCTTCGTGTTCGACATGCCCTGGAATGCGTTGGCGGCCGAGCATCCGTCTCCCACGCTCATCGCCGAGGCCGCCAGTCGATACCGAGGCGGTCGAACCAAGGACTGGTATCCAGACGCAAGCACAGTTGCTCGACCTCTTGACATCCTCATCTGTCAACGCAGCAACTTGGGCTGGGGAGCGTCGATCCATCGCCTCTACGCCGCCACCATCACCGGCCTCCTCGTCGCTCTCGTCCTCGTCGGGGTGACGGTCGCCCTCGTTGGGAATCTCACCGCCGCCGACGCTTTAGTTGCACTCGCCATGCCGCTGCTCGGACCTGCCCGCGAACTCATCGAGATGATCCGCAGCAACCGCGAAAGCAGCGACTCCAAGTCCAACGTCGAGACGAAGGTCCACGGCCTCTGGGAACAGACCCTCCGACGCGACGACCCGATCACCATCGCCGACTGCCGCGCGGTACAGGACCAGATCCTGGTCATCCGGCAGACCAACGCTCATGTCCCCGACTGGCTCGACGGCCTGCGACGGAACCGCAGCGAAATCGCAATGCAGCAGAGCGCGACGCACCTGATCGAGGAAGCACAACGACACGGCAAGACCCGATGAGTTGCGTTCTTCGACATTTTGCAGACCGGCACCAGCCTGCCGGCGTCGGCAATGGCGGTGCACCGGTTGTCGAGGAGTCACGCGGTGAAAGGATGGCACATGAAGACCTCGGAACTGAGCGATCGGTGCACCGACTGGTGAGGGGTGATGGCGGTGTTCTGCCCGGTCCGCCAGTCGGTTCCTGGCGTGCGCCGCTAGCCCCAGCACCGTCATTGACCTCGTCGTCAGTTGGCATAGGGTCGGATCAGGCCGCCGTGCTGGCCTGTCCTCCCCCACCTGGCCCGCGCACCGGGTGCACGAGGCAAGGTTCGATGAATCGCACGAAAGATGATCTGATCGCCTCTCTACCTCGCAGCGCGGGTGCGAACGGAGGGATTGCCATGACCAGAGACCGCGAGATCAAGCAACGGGCGCGCATGTATCAGCGCGAGCACGGCGGCGGCTACGCCAACGCCCGCCGGACGGTGACGCAGTGGCCGGCGGAGACGACGCTCAAGGTCGACGAGCGTCCGCAGCATTTCCTGATGCTGCTCTATGTGCGGCATGCCTGGGGCATCGCCGTCGACGAGTCCGTGCCTGAGCTGGAGCCAGCCCCGGAGCCCGGGCACTCCCAGATGCCCGAGACCGCCAGCCAGCAGGAATGGTCGTCCAGGTGGTCGCGCGCATGGCAGCGTGCCTGGGATTGGTACAGGGTCGAGGACAGAGCCGGTAGTCCTCCGGACGAGCGCACTGTCGCAGAGATTGCCAGGCCCGGACAGCCGCTGAGCCCGTCGCTGCCTCCGCAGTGGGCCCATGAGCACGGCCGCGACGGCGTGGACATGGAGAGGTATTCATTGTGGCTCTCGGCTCTGCTACCGGACTTCTCGGCTGCCCCGCACGAGCATCCTGAGCACATCAGCGCAGAGCCGGTGACGCAGGCTGCGGCAGGAGGCTTGGAGACAGTGGTGGTGTTGCCCTACGCAGAGCCTTTCGCGCGCCGGATCACCCGCAGGCATCTGGTGGTCTCAGCGGCAACGCGGCGGGATTGCTAGCGGACATGCCAACCTCCCTGTTGGCGGACACGAACTTCCCTGCTGACGGACAGCTGATCTCCCTGTCTGTGGCCCGTGGGATCGGCCCGTGTCGGTCCCGATGAAGGCGTCCCTCCGGGGTTTGCTCGAGGTTCTCGACACCTTGAGCAGGTTCCACCGGAGGGACGCATGAAGAAGTGTGACAGGGAGATCAGTCGAAAATAGGTGGGTGGGCTACGCGGGTTGCGCGGCTCTGGCAGCAACCATCGGGCCCACCTGAACGTCGTAGCCGAGGACTCTGAGCTCAGTGATGATGCGGTGCGCTCGCCTGGCCGGGTTTGGTGTTCGGGTGATGAAATGCTCGGGGCCGAGGTCTTGGTAGTCGACGTCGTGCTTCACGACCCACCAGCAGGACTCCAGGATGCTGCGTGAGATCGCGACCTTGGCGCGCTTACGGCCACGGCGACGTTGGATTCGGCGGTGACGCTCGGCGAGGTAAGTGTTCTTGCTGCGAGCGGCCGCGGTCGCGCAGTCCCCGAGCATGCCACACAGCCAGGCGTTACCGCTGCGGGTTCGTCCTGAGCGGTGCTTCCCGGCGGACTCGTTGTGTTCCCCGGGCACAGACCCGCCCAAGATGAAAGATGCCCCGGTGTGGCGAACCTACTCATGTCTCCGCCGGTTTCGGCGATGATGACTTCAGAGGCTCGCTTGGCAACTCCGGGAATGGTGATCAAGCGCTGCTGAATCTGACGATACGGCTCGATCGCCGTATCAATCGCGGTATCGAGGCGTCTGATGGCGGTGTCGATGTGCTCGATCTGTTCCAGCATCATCTGGCACAAGGTGGCGTGATGGTCCCCGAACCGGCCCGTCAGAGCTTCGATCAAGGCAGCGTTCTTCTTGCGCAGCTTCCCCAACGCCATGTCGGCGAGGCGATGAGGGTCGCGCTCTCCATCGATCAGTGCGCCGATCATCGCTCGACCCGAGACGCCCAGGATGTCGGTGGCGACCAGCGAGAGCTTGATGCCGGCGTCCTCCAGCACGTTGTGGAGCCGTTGTACCTGCCGAGTGCGGTCGTGAATCAGTGAAGCGCGATAGCGCGTCAGATCGCGCAGTTGGCGGATCGGTGGCGGCGGCACAAAGCTAGGGCGAACCAGGCCGTACTCAACGAGCTGGGCGATCCAGGCAGCGTCGGATACGTCGCTCTTGCGGCCGGGGACGGCCTTGATGTGCTGAGGGTTGACCAGCCAGCACTCCACGACCTCTTCCAGTAGGTAGTACACCGGACGCCAATAGTCCCCGGTGGATTCCATCCCGACGAGGCTGATGCGCTCGTCAATGAGCCACTGGCGCAGTTCGAGCAGCGACCCTGTCATGGTCGCAAAGGTTCGGACTTCCTTCCTATGAGTGCCGGCTCGCTTGCCAGGCACCCGGATGCACACCTTCACATCCGCCTTACCGATGTCGATGCCTGCGCACCGCTCGACCAACGTGTCCATGACTAACCTCTCCTCCGGTTCCTACGGCACTGCAAGCGCCGTCCGGGAGGGCCACAGGCTGCGAAGACGATCAGTCGCGTGCTCGAAGCAACAATCCGGGATCCCTGTTGTGGCCCCAGCGTCCCGTTCATGCGCAGGCTCAAAGGCACCAATCTCCTACGACGTCACCCGGACGGGCCGCAGGACGATTTTCATCCTCCGGGGCGGCCGCCGCGCGGCCAGAGGCGTTCATGGAGATTCTCGAAGCGTTCGATGCCACAGAGAGTGCGCACTCGGCCGCGCAGTTGGCCGGGGTGGATGCCAAGACTGTGCGGCGCTATGTCGCTGCCCGCGACGCTGGCCGCCCGGTGACTGGGCCCTCACGGCGCCCACGGATGATCGACGAGCACCTGCCGAAGATCGAGGAGTGGGTCGAGCGCAGTGCGGGCAAGGTCCGCGCCGACGTCGTCCACGGCCGCCTCGTGGCGATGGGGTTCACCGGCACCGAGCGCACCACGCGCCGGGCCGTCGCGGAGGCGAAGGCGGCGTGGCGGGTGGGGAACCGGCGCACCTATCGGCCGTGGATCACCGAGCCGGGCCTGTGGTTGCAGTTCGATTGGGGCGAAGGACCGCGGGTCCCGGGTCCGGACGGGACGCTGCGGCGCACGTTGCTGTTCTGCGCGTGGCTGGCCTGGTCACGCTTCCGCGTGGTGATCCCGGTATGGGACCAGACCCTGCCCACGCTGATCGCCTGCCTGGACGCCACGCTGCGACGGATCGGCGGGGTGCCGACCTATGTGCTGACCGATAACGCCAGGACGGTGAGCATCGACCACGTCGCCGGCGTGGCGGTGCGTCACCCGCAGATCGTTGCGGCGGGGCGGCACTACGGCACCCAGGTCCACACCTGTGTCCCCTTCGACCCTGAGAGTAAGGGCGGCACGGAGTCCACCGTGCGGCTGGCGAAGGCCGACGTGGTGCCCACCGAGGCCAACCTGCGCCCCGAGTACGGCTCGTTCGCCGAGCTGGAGAGCGCGTGTGAGGAGTTCTGCGCCAAGGTCAACGGCCGCGTCCACCGCGAGTCCGCGCGGATCCCGGCCGAGGCGCTGGTCGAGGAGCGCCGGCGGCTTTCATGCGCTGCCGGCCGCCCCGCACACGCTGGTGCTGGGCGAGACCAGGACGGTGAACACTGATCAGACGGTGCGCTACGGCTCGGTGCGCTACTCCACCCCGCCGGGCCTGGTCGGCGCCGAGGTCTGGGTCCGCGTCGCCGGCACTGAGCTCGTCCTGGTCGCCGACCTCGACGCCCTGCCCCGCCGTCCCGAGTGGGCCGGTGAGCGGCGCGGCCTGATCGAGGTGGCCCGCCACCGGCTCTCGACTCCGGGCAATCCGCGGATCGACCTGGCCCACTACCCCGACCATCCCCAGGACCCCACCGGTGCCCCGCGCCCGCCCCAGCCGCGGGCCCGCAGCGCCGCCGAGCGCGACTTCCTCGCCCTGGGCGACGGGGCCCGCGACTGGCTGATCGCGGCCTCGGCCGCCGGAGCGACACGCATCCGGGCCAAGATGGCCGCCGCGGTCGAGCTCGCCGCTCTGGTCGGCACCCCGGCTGTCGCGGCGGCCCTGACGGCAGCTGCGGCCGCGGGGCGCTTCGGTGAGGAGGACCTCACAGCCATCGTCGCCCATCAGGCAACCGCTGCCGCCACCGGTGACCTCGTCATGGCCGACGAAACGCACTCCGCCCAGCCCGGCACCGCCACCTGGGCCGGCTTCACGAGCAGCAAGGAGACCACCCGATGACCACCACCACGACAACGACAATGCCGGCGGTGCCGCCGCTGCCCGAGGACCTCACCGCCGTCCTCAAGCGCATGCGCATGCCCTACCTGCGCGCCGCCGCCCCCGAGGTCCTCGCGACGGCCAAAGCCCAGCGCTGGGACCCCACCGAGGTACTGCGCGTCCTGCTCGCCGAGGAGGCCCGCGGCCGTGACGAGGCCACCCGGGCCATGCGACGCAAGGCCGCCGGGCTCCCCGCCGGGAAGAGGTTCGAGTCTTGGCGCGAGGACGACTCCTCCATCCCGGTCCCGACGCAGTCGGCGCTAGCGACTCTGGAGTGGGTCCACCGCGCCGAGAACCTCGCCATCTCCGGACCGTCTGGGACGGGCAAGACGCACTTCGTTGAGGCACTGGCCCACAAGGTGATCGATGCCGGCATGCGCGTCTCGTGGTTCACCCTGGAGTCCCTCACCGCCGCGATCGGCAGGGCAGCCGTCGACGGCTCGGTCGCCAAGATCATCAGCCGCATCACCCGCGCCGAGCTCATCGTCGTCGACGACATCGGCATGCTCCCTAGTGGGCAGGCCGCCGCCGAGGCCTTCTACCGCCTCGTCGACGCCACCTACGAACGCCGCAGCCTGGCCGTCACGAGCAACATCCACCCCGCCGGCTTCGACACCATCATGCCCAAGACCCTGGCCACCGCCGCCGTCGACCGGCTCCTGCACCACGCCCACGTCATCATCACCGAGGGCACCTCACTACGCCTCGCCGAGGCCACCGCCGGACGCGGGGTGGTCCCCTTGAACTGACCCCCACAGGGAGATCAGCTGTCCGCGGACAGGGAGATGAACTGTCCGCCCACAGGGAGGTCTCCTGTCCGCCCACGAGGAGGTCCCGCTGTCCCTTGACACCTCCCCCGGACCACGAAAAAGCCCTCCAACCAGGCGTTCTACCTGGTCAGAGGGCCGTTCGGAGCCGCCTGTGGGAATCGAACCCACGACCTATTCATTACGAGTGAATCGCTCTGCCGACTGAGCTAAGGCGGCCAGCACACCGGGGCCACGTGGGCGCCGGGGCAGCCCGCCTACTGTACCTGGCGTGACTGGCACCGTTCAAAACGGCAGCCGGGTACGCCGTCGTCGGCTCTCGTGCTTGCTCGGCGCAGACGCGCCGAGCAACTCAGCACTGCGTCCCGTCCTCGGGCACCTGCCCCTCGAGCAGGTAGGCATCCACGGCCTCGTGCACACAGGAGTTGTGCCCGCCGTAGGCGCCGTGACCATCGCCGTCATAACTCAGCAGTACCCCCGATTCCAGCTGCTCGGCGAGCGCCTCGGACCACTCATGCGGTGTCGCCGGATCGCGGGTGGTCCCGATCACCAGGATCGGCGGGGCACCGGCCGCCGCGATCGGAGCGCGGGTGCCGGTGGCCTCGAACGGCATCGTGGAACACCCGACCTCGCCGTAGCCGAAGTAGGGGCCGAACACCTCGGAGACCTCCTCCAACGCCTCGGCGTCGGCGGTGATCTCGTCCCGGTCCAGTTCCACCGGGAAGTCCAGGCAGTTGATCGCCCGGAACGCCCCCTGGTCCTCGGGGTAGGTCCCGTCGTCCTCCCGCTCCAGGGCGAGGTCGGAGATGAACCGGACCTGGCTGGCGTCGTCCTGGTAGATCAGCATCGTCAATGCCTCACTGAGCACCGGCCAGGAGTCCACGTTGTACAGCGCCAGCACGATGGTGTTGATCAGGTCGGCGTCGGTGACCGGGCGGTCCGGGTCTGTGGCGGGCATCGGATCATCACGCAACGTGGTGAGCAGATCCACTGTCTCGGCGATCGCCTCGTCCACGCGGCCCTCGAGGGGCAGGGGCAGTCCGGGCCCGCCTGACAGTCGGTGACGAAGGATCGGTAGGCGCGGTCGAATCCCAGCACCTGCCCGCCCGCGATCTCGGCGTAGTCCAACGCCGGGTTCATCGCCCCGTCGAGCACCAACCGGTGCACCCGGTCGGGGAAGTGCTCGGCATAGGTGGCACCGAGGAAGGTGCCGTAGGAATACCCCAGGTAGGTCATGGAGTCCTCCCCCATCACGGCGCGAAGCACGTCCAGATCCTGCGCGGCGCTGACGGTGTCGACGAACCCGAGCAGGTCCCCGGTGTTCTCCAGGCACTCCTGCCCGTAGTCGGTCTCGGTGGCGACGAAGTCCTCCCAACCGGCGTCGGTGGTCACCTCGAAGAACGAGCCGTAGTACGAATCGAGCCCCTCGGAATCCAGGCAACGGACCGCATCGGACTCCCCCACCCCCCGGGGATCGAACCCGACGACGTCGAACCGCTGCAGGATGGGCCCGGAGAACATCGCGTCGACGCTGTCCAGGAACTCCAGGCCCGAACTGCCCGGCCCGCCCGGGTTGACGAAGAGTGCGCCCTCACTGGTGCCCAGCGCCTCAGCGACCTTCACGGCCAACTCGATGGTGTCCCCGTCCGGGTCGTCGTAGTCCATCGGTACCTGCACGCGGGTGCACCGGTGCCGGTCCCCGCAGTCGGTCCAGTCCAGGTCCTGGTCGTAGTACTCCTGCAGGCCATTCGCACCGCCTTCCGGGGGAGCCTCGGGCGTGGCGGCGTCCGGCGGTTGCAGCATCGGTGCCGGAGCGCACGCGGCCAGGAGCAGCGCCCCCGCCAACAGCGAGATCAGGCCGATGCGACGGGAAGGGGACGACAGCACCAACCGAGCCTACAAAGCTCCTGCGGTCCCGGCGCACCACCACGCCCGCTCCGGCGCCGCGCACCTGGACACGCACAGGGCTCAGTGCGCGTGCGCCTCGGCTTGTGGACGCAGCGCCACGGCCATCGCCTCGATGGCCAGCAGGGGCGCGGCGTTGGCGCTGATGCGGGTGCGGGCCAGTCCGATCGCATCCATCCGGCGCAGCGTCACCTCCGGGGTGCTGGCCCGGGCGACCTGCTGCACCGCGTCACCCGAGGAGGCATTGACCAGGGCGACATCGGAGCCCACCTGCGCCACCAGCACATCGCGGTAGAAGGACAACAGGTCCACCAACGCCCGGTCGAGCACGTCCAGCAACGCTCTGCGTGCGCGCCGCTTCTGCTCCTCCTCCAGCTGCCGCAGTTGCGGCCGGAGCGCCGGCGGGACGGGGCCGCCGCCCTCGGCGCCCAGGCTGCGTAGCAGTTCGGCCTTCTCGCGTTCATCTCGCTCGGTGGTCGCCTCCTTGGACTGCTCGGTGGCCGAGTCCACAAGCCGGCCGGCGGCCAGCACGGCGTCACCCACCCCGCGGATCCCGGAGGCGATCTGCAACACGGTGCCTCGGAACTCCCGTGCCGGGGCGTGGGTGGCGAGGCGGCGCGCCACTCCGACGTGGCTCTGTGCCTCGTGGGCGCAGGCCAGCGCAAGGTCCGGGTCCACCCCGTCCCGGCGCACCAGCAGATCGGCCACCGCCTGGGGCGGTGGTACCCGCAGGTTCACCAGACGGCACCGCGATCGGATCGTCACCAGCACATCCTGCGGACTCGGCGCACACAGCACCCAGACGGTGCGGGGCGGCGGTTCCTCGATCGCCTTGAGCAGCACGTTGCCGGTCTGCTCGCCCATCCGGTCGGCGTCCTCGACGACAATCACCCGCCAGCGTCCCTGGGAGGGAGCCCGCTGAGCGAGTGAGACCAGTCCACGTGCCTCGGCCACGGTGATGACCACCTTCTCGGTGGCCAGCACGGTCACGTCCGGGTGCGTCCCGGCCAGAGCGGTGCGCGCCGAGTCCTCCTGCGCCGAGGCGTCGGCCCCGGCCTGCAGCGCGGCGGCGAAGGCACGCGCGGCCACCGACCGTCCTGAGCCAGGTGGTCCGGTGATCAGCCACGCATGCGTCATCGCCGCCGGCCGCTCGGCGGCCTCGCGCAGTACCTGGACGGCCTGCTCCTGGCCGACCAGGGACTCCCAGACGCTCACCGTCGGCCTCCCTGCGCACTCGGATGGGTGCCCCCTGCGGCGTCGTCGGACAGCAGTGGCTCCACCGCTGCACGCACCTGCTGGGCGATCTCCTCCCTGCTCCCGGCGGCATCGAGCACCAACCATCGCTGCGGCTCGGCTGCGGCCCGGTCCAGGAACGCCTGGCGGGTGCGGCGGTGGAACTCCATCCCCGCCCGTTCCATCCGGTCGGCGGCCTGTTCTCCCAGCCGCTGCACCAGTTGCTCGGTGGGGAGGTCCAGCAACACCGTCAGGGCCGGCATCAAGCCGTTGGTGCCCCACCGGGAGAGCCGTTCGACGTCCTCGGCGGCGAGTTCGCGCCCGGCCGCCTGGTAGGCGACGGAGGAGTCCAGGTACCGGTCGGTCAGCACCACCGCACCACGGGCCAGCGCCGCCGGATCAGGGTGAGGGCGTGATGGGCCCGGTCGGCCGCGAAGAGCAGCGCCTCGGTCCGGGCATCGATGTCCTGGCCGTGCAACAGTTCGTTGCGCAGCGTCCGGCCCAGTTCGGTGCCGCCCGGTTCACGGGTGGTCACCACCTCGCGCCCGAACTCCTCGCGCAGCCATTGCGCCAGCAGGCGAACCTGGGTGCTCTTGCCGGCACCGTCGCCGCCTTCGAAGGAGATGAACAGTCCACTCACAGTGCTCAGGGTATCCGGCCCCGCCCACCCGCCCGCCCGGCCTCGGTAACCCTCGACCAGCGTCCGCGGCCGGCCCACCACCGGGCGCCCTAGTGCGGTGGCTCAAGGGGCGGCACCCTCCCCGGGCAGCACCACGCCGAGTTGGCGGCGTACCTCGTCCATCGTGCGCATCACCGCCAGCGTCTCCTCCCACGGCAGTACCGGGGACTGGGTCAGTCCGGCCTCGAGGCACCGGGCCGTCTCGGCGGCCTGGTAAGCGAAACCGGCGCTCGCCGGCGGCTCGATCGTGCGGACCGCGCCGTCGGTGGAGTGGATGGTCAGCGTGCTGGATCCGAAGAACGTCGGGGCGATCTCGATGCGGCCGGCGGTGCCGGAGATCACCGCGTCGTTGCGGGTCCCGGCCAGCATCGTGGTAGTCAGCGACGCCACCACACCGGGGTAGGTGAGCACTACGGCCTCGGTGGCGTCCACCCCGGTCTCGGCCAGGTGACCGACTGCGGTCACGGTCTCGGGGCTGCCGAGTACCTGATGGGCGAAGGAGATCGGGTAGACGCCAAGGTCGAGCACGGCACCGCCGGCAAGGTCGGGGTTCTTCAGCCGGTGCGACGGTGCCACATCCAGCCACTGCCCGTGGTGCGCGGTGAGGGTGACCACCTGCCCGATCTCACCGGAGCGCAGTACCCGGTCCAGGGCGGCCATGTGCGGCAGGAACCGGGACCACATCGCCTCCATCGCGAACAACCCGGCCGCATCCGCCGCGGCGAACACCTCGCGGGCCTCCGCCGCGCTGCGGGTGAACGCCTTCTCCACCAGCACCGGTTTGCCCGCCGCCAGCGCCAGCAGTGCGTGGTCCCGGTGCTCCGAGTGCGGCGAGGCGATGTAGACCGCCTGCACACGCTCATCGGCCACCAGCGACTCGTAATCACCGTGGGCCCCCGGGATGTCGAAGGTCGCGGCGAAGTCATCGGCCCGCTCCTGACTGCGCGAGCCCACCGCCACCACCGTTCCGGCGGTATGGGCGGGGATCTCGGTGGCGAACCGCCGCGCGATATTGCCGGCGCCGAGGATCCCCCACGCCAATGGCGGCGCCTGCGCCGGGTCGGGCACGTCATGGTCCACGTTGACCTCCTGGGATTACTTCGTGGTGCCGGCGCTCGACTTCTTCGCGGCCGGCTTCTTGGCAGTGGGCTTCTTCGCGGCCGGTTTCTTGGCAGCGGACTTCTTCGCGGCCGGTTTCTTGGCAGCGGGCTTCTTCGCCGCCGGCTTGCGAGCCGGGCCCTTCGCCCGCTTCTCGGCGAGGAGTTCATAGCCGCGCTCGGCGGTGATCGACTCCACCTGATCGTCCTTGCGCAGCGTGGCATTGGTGCTGCCATCGGTCACGTACGGACCGAACCGGCCGTCCTTGACCACCACCGGCTTACCCGAGACCGGGTCCTCCCCCAGTTCCCGCAGCGGTGCCGCCGCGGCCCTGCCCCGCCGCTTCGGCTGGGCGTAGATCTCCAGCGCCTGGTCCAACGTCAGATCGAAGAGCTGGTACTCGTTCTCCAGGGAGCGGGAGTCGGTGCCCTTCTTCAGGTACGGCCCGTACCGGCCGTTCTGCGCCCAGATCTCCTCCTCCGACTCCGGGTCGGTGCCCACCAGCCGCGGTAGGGACAGCAGCCGCACCGCAGTGTCCAGGTCGATCGTGGACAGGTCCATGTCCTTGAACAACGACGCAGTCCGGGGCTTGACCTTCTTACCGCCCTTGGTCTTACCCGCTTCCTCCTCGGGCAGCACCTCGGTGACGTAGGGACCGAAGCGCCCGGATTTGGCCACGATCGACCGGCCCGTCTCGGGGTGGGTACCCAGTTCCCGGTCGCCGTCGGAGGCGGTTTCCAGCAGTTCCCGGGCCTTGGCCACGGTCAGTTCATCCGGAGCCACGTCGTCGGGCACGCTGGCCCGGGTCGGCTTGGCCTCATCGGCACCGACCGAGGTATCGCCGGCGCCGGCCGCACCGTTCGCGCCGGTGCCGCTGTACTCCAGGTAGGGCCCGTACCGGCCCACCCGCAGCGTGATCCCGTCACCGATGTCGATGGAGTTGATCTCCCGGGCGTCGATGTCGCCGAGGTCGGCCACCAGGGCCTGCAGTCCCTCGACGTCACCCCGGCCGAAGTAGAACCCGGTGAGCCAGTCCACCCGGTCCTCCTGCCCGGCGGCGATCCGGTCCAGGTCCGATTCCATCCCGGCGGTGAAGTCGTAGTCGATCAGGCGCCCGAAGTGGGTCTCCAACAGTCGCACCACCGAGAACGCCAGCCAACTGGGCACCAGCGCCTGCCCGCGCCGCAGCACGTAGCCGCGGTCGGTGATGACCGAGATGGTGGCGGCGTAGGTGGAGGGACGGCCGATGCCGCGCTCCTCCATCGCCTTGACCAGGCTCGCCTCGGTATACCGCGGTGGCGGGCTGGTGTCGTGCCCGTCGGCGAGCAGGTCGTGCACCTGCACCCCGTCCCCGCTCGCGACCTGGGGGAGGCGATCGGTGCCGGAGTCCCGGGACTCGTCGTAGCGCGCGGCGTCGCGCCCCTCCTCGTAAGCGGCCAGGAAGCCGCGGAAGGTGATCACGGTGCCGGATGCGGAGAACTCGGCGTCCTGACCGGTCGACGACGACGCGCCGAGCCGGATCGTCGCGGTGGAACCGGTGGCATCGGCCATCTGGGAGGCCACGGTGCGCTTCCAGATCAACTCGTAGAGCCGGAACTGCTCCCCGGAGAGTTTCCGGGGCCACCTGGGCGGGGGTCCGGAAGGAGTCCCCGGCGGGGCGGATCGCCTCGTGCGCTTCCTGGGCCCCCTTGGACCCGGCGTAGACCCGTGGGGAATCCGGCACGTACTCGGCGCCGTAGAGTTCGGCGGCCTGGCGCCGGGCGGCGTTGATCGCCTGACCGGACAGCGCCGAGGAGTCGGTCCGCATGTAGGTGATGTAGCCGTTCTCGTACAGCGCCTGCGCGGTGCGCATGGCTGCCCGGGAGTTCATCCGCAACTTGCGCGAGGCCTCCTGCTGCAGCGTGGAGGTGGTGAACGGCGCGGCCGGCCGGCGCTTGTAGGGCTTCTCCTCGACGCGGCGGACGGCGAAACTCGCCGGGGCCAGGCCCTCCACCAGGGCGTGGGCGGCCTCGGCATCCAGGTGCACCGCCGAGGCGGTACGCAGTACCCCGTCGTCACCGAAGTCCTTGCCGGTAGCCACGCGCGAGCCGTCCAGGGCCACCAGGCGAGCCTTGAACACGGCGCCGGAGTCGCCGTCGACGTTCTTGGCCTGCACGCTCGGGGCGGCGGAGAACTCCCCGACCACGTCCCAGTAGTTGGCCGAGCGGAACGCCATCCGCTCCCGCTCGCGTTCGACCACCATCCGGGTGGCGACGGACTGCACGCGCCCGGCGCTCAGCCCCTGCCTGACCTTGCGCCACAGCACCGGCGAGATCTCGTAGCCGTACAGCCGGTCCAGGATCCGGCGCGTCTCCTGGGCGTCGACCAGGCGGGTGTCCAGTTCCCTGGTGGACTCCAGGGCGCGCTGGATGGCCTCGCGGGTGATCTCGTGGAACACCATCCGCTTGACCGGAACCTTGGGCTTGAGGACCTCCAGCAGGTGCCAGGCGATCGCCTCGCCCTCCCGGTCCTCATCGGTGGCCAGGTAGAGCTCGTCGGCCGCCTTGAGTGCCTTCTTGAGTTCGGTGACCTTCTTCTTCTTGTCCCCGTCCACCACGTAGTAGGGGTCAAAGCCGTCTCGACGTTGATCGCGAACTTCTTGTACGGGCCCTTCTTCATCTCCGCGGGCAGCTCGGAGGGCTGGGGCAGGTCGCGGATGTGCCCCACGCTCGCTTCCACCTCGAAGTCCGAGCCCAGGTAGCCCGCGATGGTGCGAGCCTTGGCGGGGGACTCGACGATGACGAGTTTGCGTGCGGGGGTTGTCACGCGGTTGCTCCTGAAGGGTTCGAGTGCGGGCGTTTCGCCCTGGGCGGTGTCGGACGGACGGGGCTCAAAGGCCCGACCGGTTCGGCCTATTCGTTCGGCTGGTTCGGCCGGTGCGCTAAGCTGGTGATCGTGGCGGCTCCGGCCGGGACGACGACGACACAGCATCGTAGATCAGTCCCGCAGGGTACATCCACGTCTGGGCGCATACTAACCACACCTTGCGCTGCAACCGCACACGGCCGTCGTGTCACCGACGGGAATCGAGGGGCTGCCGTCCCTCCGCGAGCACCTGCTCGCGCCACGCGATCGCTCGAGCGGGATCGTCCGACGTCACCCCGTCCGCCCCGACGCCGATCGCTTCGCGGATGTCGTCCAAGGTCCGCACCGGCCACAGATGCACCTCGATGCCCGCCGCGCCGAGCTGTTCGACCAGTCGCGGTGTCACGCCCCCGAACCCGCATGCCAGACGTGTGGCCCTCGCGTGCTCGAGCACGCCCCACAGACCACCATCATGATGCTCGACACCGGCGATCGCCTCCGTGATGAGCTGCCGGCCGACACCCGGGATGAGGTCGGCGACCGCGCGGGTCACATCGGCGCAGAAGGACGCCACGATCGTTCTGCGCGCGTGCTGCGGACGCGAGGCGTAATACTCCGCCAGGTGCGGCGTGACGGCGGGGTCTTTGATCTCGAGCTGAATGCGCACCTGAGTCGCCTCGTACATCTCGTCCAGCGTGACCACGCCCCGCCCCGAATCGAGTGTGACGCTCTGCAACTGGGCGAGCGTCAGTGCCGACACCGGTCCGAGTCCGCGGCCGGCGCCATCGGCGGCAATGCGATCCAACGTCTCATCGTGGACCAGGACGAGTTCTCTGTCGCTGCTGAGCCGTACGTCCAGCTCGATCTCATCGGCCCCGACCGCTTCGGCGAGCGCGAACGACGCGAGACTGTTCTCCGGCTCATGGGCCATGGCACCGCGGTGACCAACGATCGCAAGACTCAACGGTCCAACACTTCCTCCAGTGCTCAGGGGCTGTCCAGGCGGTGATAGGGGCGCATCCCCAACATCGCCGCCATGCTGAGGGCAGCCACGCCCATCATGCCGGCCCCCGCAGTCAGGTAGGCCAGCACCTGGGCGGAGAAGTCGACCCCGGGGACCTGGGTGAACGTCAGGATACCGCCGGTGATCCCGACCAGTACCCCCGCTCCGGCAATGAACCACAACCACGCCGAGGCGTTGCCTGCAGGCGCTTCGCCGTATCCGCGGGGCAGGGGCCGCAACCGCAACCCCCGGGCTGCTTCGACGAGAGGAGTACCAGACGGCGGCCACCGCGTAGGCGGCCACGATGTCCGAGGGACGGTGCCAGCCGAGCACCAGGGTGCCGACCCCGGTGGCCCCGGCGTAGGCGGCACCGGCCAGTGCGACGGGGCCACGCCATCGCGCCGGAGCGATCAGCAGTGCCGTGGCCGCCACCGTTGCTGCGGCGGTGGTATGCCCCGAGGGCAGAGTGTTCACCGGTCGTTCGGTGAGGCCGAAGTCCGGGCGGGTGAGCAGGTACTCCTTGAGCAGTCGGGTGGTGACGTTCGCTCCGCCGAGCATCACGGTGGCAGCGATCGCGATCGACCAGCGCCGCTGCATGGCGGCAACCCCGAATACCACCAGGGCCGCCAGCACCAGGAACGGTTCGGAGATGACTCGGACCACCGGTTCGACCAGGGCATCGAGGCGGTCCCGGCCGTACTGGCTGCCCTGCCAGGCGGCGTCGTCGACGAGTTGGCCCGTGGGCCACAGCACGAAGACGCGCCAGGTGGCCCACAGCCCCACCACCGTGACGGTGGCCAGGAGCAACGGCGGCAACAGGCCTCGGGCGATGCTCGCTGCGGACCGGCCCTGCCCGGGTGTGGTGGCGGTGGACACGGGCCCACGGTAGCTCGCGGGGACCGGGGATGGGGACATGGCGTGGAGCGATCACCTCGCGGCGGGCCGCGCCCGAGGAGCATCCCTTCTCCGGGCGGTGGGCGCGGTGGCTATTTGCTCAGGTTCTTGAACTGCCGGATCGCCAACGGGATGAAGATCACCATCAGCAGGGCTGGCCAGCCGACCGCGCCGGCCAGGGCGTGGCCGTCGATCCAGTACTGGGCCTCCCCCTGCCCCGCCCCGGGGGTGGCGAAGAGTTCCCGGATCGCGTTGGCGGTGGAGGAGACCGGGTTCCATGCCGCGATCGCTCCGAGCCAACCGGGCATCATCTCCGGCGGGGCGAACACCGAGGAGATGAAACCGATCGGGAAGGCCACCGCGAACAGGCTCCCGGCCGCTTCGGAGTTCTTCAACCGCAGGCCCAGGAACACGCCCACGAAGATCAGGGCGAGCCGCAGCCACAGCAGCAGCCCGAAGGCCGCGAGGGTCGCGACGGGGCTGCCACCGGAGCGCCACCCGATGATCAACGCCAGCGCGGCGATGATGGTCAGGTCGATCGCGGCATGGATGATGTCGGCGATCCCGCGCCCGGTGACCACCGCCGAGGAGGACATCGGCATCGAGCGGAACCGGTCCATGAACCCCTTCTCCTTCTTCAGGGTGACCTCGAAGGCGGTGTTCATGAACCCGAACGCCATCGTCATCGCGAACAGCCCGGGCATGGCGTAGTCGATGTACCCCTCACCCGCGCCCTGGCCGGTGACGTCCATGGCCGAGCCGAACACGTACACGAACATCAGAACCATCATCACCGGCATGCCCAGCTGCCAGGCGAAGGTCGAGGGCTGGCGCACCAGGTGCATGAACTCCTGCAGCACGATGGTCCAGCAGTCTTGAGCGCCCAGCGCAGGCGTCCGGCCGGCGAATCGTCGATCGCTACCGCCGCGTGGGCGGTTACGGGCGTGTGGGTGGTCATCGAACGGCCTCCTTCTGAGGTACGGGGCAGTCGCCGGTCAGGTGCAGGAACGCCTCGTCCAGCGTGGGTCGGCGCAGGGCGATGTCGGCGATCTCGATGTGGTGCGCGCGGACCTCGGCGGCAACCGCGGTCAGGGTCTGGACGCCGTCGGAGACCGCCACACTCACCGTCCCAGTGCTCTCGATCACGGCGGGTGACGCGCCGATCAGCGTGGAGACAACCTCGCTCAGGACGGGTAGGTCGGCCGGGTCGGCAACGGTGACCTCCAGGTGCTCGTCTCCGATCCGGCGTTTCAGCCCGGCGGGGGTGTCCTCGATGATGTTCCGGCCATGGTCGATCACGCTGATCCGGTCACAGAGTTGGTCTGCCTCGTCCAGGTAGTGGGTGGTCAACAGCACGGTGGTGCCCCGTACCGCCAGGTCGCGTACCACCTGCCACACCTCCCGGCGTCCGGCCGGGTCCAGTCCGGTGGTGGGTTCGTCCAGGAACAGCACCTGCGGCGCCAGGATCATGCTGGCCGCCAGGTCCAGCCGCCGGCGCATCCCTCCGGAGAAGGTCTTGGGCACCCGGGCGGCTGCCTCGGTGAGACTGAACATCTCCAACAGTTCATCGGCGCGACGGCGGGCGGCCCTCTTGTCCAGCCGGAACAGCCTGCCGAACATGGTGAGGTTCTGGCGGGCGGTGAGCAGGTCGTCGACGGCGGTCTGCTGACCGGTCAGGCCGATGCGCTGGCGCACCTGCCGGGCCTGGGTGCGGACATCCAGGCCTGCCACCTCCGCCTGCCCCTCATCCAGCCGTGTCAGGGTGGTGAGGATGCGTACCGCGGTGGTCTTCCCGGCACCGTTGGGCCCCAGCAGCCCGTGCACGGTGCCGGCGGGGACGGCCAGGTCCACCCCGTCGAGGGCGAGCGTGTTCTTGTACCGCTTGATCAGGCCGGTGGCCCGCACCGCGGTCTCGGGATGAGTCATAGGGGCGCCTCACATTCTGCGTACGGTGTCCGCAGGAGACTATAGCGTACGGTGTCCTCAGAAAGTCAAGGGAGTTGCCGCACGTACGGCAACGCGCGCGAACGGGGTGCATGATGAGCGAGGAGCAGGCGGCACGGAATCCTCTCGCGGTGAGCCAGCGGCTGCTGTGGGAAGGGCTCCCCGAGACCCGCAAAGGACCCAGGCCCAGCCTCACCCTGGACCAGATCGTCACCGCAGCGATCGACATCGCCGACGCCGGTGGGATCGACGCGCTCTCGATGCGCAAACTCGCCGCCGAACTGAATACGAGCCCGATGGCGCTGTACCGCTACGTTCCGGGCAAGACGGAACTGCTCCACCTGATGCTCGACGCCGTCGAGGTCCTCCCGGAGGACGCCGCCACCACGCCCGACGACGGGTGGCGCGAAGTCCTGGAGGCCTGGGCCTGGCGGGGACGCGCCTTGCACCTGCACCACCGGTGGCTGCTGCAGGTCAACTCCACGCGTACTCCGATCGGCCCGCACAGCCTGGCCGGCATGGAGCGGTTGATGTCCGGGCTGGCCGACATGCCGTTCAGTGACCAGGAGAAGGTCATGGTGATGTCCCTGCTGGATGGGTACGTTACCGGCACCGCGCGGCAGGAGATCCTCTACGAGCAGGCGGCTGAGGAGTCCGGGGTCAGCGATGGCGAGTTCTGGGAGTTCCAGTTGCCACTGCTGGTGCAGGCGGTGGAGTCGGGCCACTACCCCACGATGGCCGGGATGGCCGAGGACACCTTCGACGGCGGGTGGGAAGAGACCTTCGCCCTGGGCCTCCACGCCCTGCTGGACGGCCTCGAGCTGGAAGTGCAGCGGCGCCGCGCGGGCCGGACCCCCCACTGAGAACGGTCTGAGGTGAGATAGGGGGTGCCGGAGGGGGTGGCAGAGCGCGGCGGGAACAGGCGGCGGACCGGGCTCAGGGTGAGACCGCGCGTAGGAAGCCGTCCAGGACCAACTCGCGCACCATCGGTGCCACCTCGGCGCGTACCGCCTCGACCGGCTCCTCGCTGAGCACCGCGAGGGCACCGATGATCTGCCCGACGGCCAGCTCCCCGTCGCAGGCACCCACCAGTGCCGCGGTATGGCTCGAGACCCGCAGGCTGCGTCCCAGACCACCGCCCTGGTGCAGCACGATCACCTCCGGGTCCGGCTCGCCGGGCCGGTAGTGCCGCTCCTCGGTGACATCGGAGGCCACGAGATAGCGCCGGTCCAGGACGTCCCCGGCCAGGGCGGGCACGGCGTCCAGGGTGGCGCCGATGGCTACCCCGGCACCTGCTGGCAGCGGGGTGGTGAGTTCCTCGAAACGGCGCCACGGCCCGCCCGTTGGAGCGAACTCGCCACCGCGACCGCCGCCATCCGCGGTGCTCTCCACGGCACGCATGCCCCCGCCGGTCTCGCGGCGGCGCAGCAGCACGTACCCGAACCCGATGGCACCGACATCACGCGCGGCGAAGTCCCGCAGGTAGGTCCGGTATGCGTGCTCCCAGCCCTCCCGGTCCCGCTCGGGGGTGAGACCGCCGTCGCGCAACCAGGTCTCGGCGTACCGGGCCGGATCCACCTGCTCCCGCTGGATCACCCAGACGTCCACGTCCACGTCCAGGTCCCGCGTCCAGGCCTCGAGGCGCTCACTCCAACGACCGCCGGCCGGGATCTCCCAGTTGGCCAGGAACTGCGCGGTGCCCCCGGGCCCCAGGTGCTCGGGCAGGGCGCGCACCAGGTGGGCGATGAGGTCATCGCCGCCCCGACCCCCGTCGCGGTAGGTGATGGGGGCCGCTTCGGTGCGGGGGGTGATGACGAACGGCGGGTTGGACACGATCAGGTCGAACGTCTCCCCCGCCACCGGCGCGAGCATGTCCCCGGCGCGCAGGTCGAGGCCCACTCCATTGAGACCGGCATTGAAGGAGGCGAGGCCAGCGCGCGCGCCGACAGGTCGCTGCCCACCACGTCCGGGCAGAATCCGGCCACGTGCAGGGCCTGGATGCCGCATCCGGTGCCCAGGTCCAACGCCCTGCGCACGGGAGTGGGGACCGTGATCTCGGCCAGGGTCCGCCCTGCCGCACCCACACCGAGCACGTGCTCGGTGTCCAGCACCGCTCCGGTGACGGCCTCCCCCTGGTCCGAGGCCAGCCACCACGAGTGCTCCCCGGTGCTGACCGGTCGCAGGTCGACCTGCGCGCGCACCGGATCGCCGGCGCCCTGCCCGGCCGCGCGGACCAGACCGAGGCGGGCTGCGCCGTCGGCCCCCACCGCGGGCAGGGCACGGTCGAGTTCGGTCCTGGTCAGTTCCTGCCCGAGCGTGAACAGGCGCATCAGCGCCGCGGCGGGTTCGGTGCTCGCCGCAGCGGCGTCCCGGGCCGGCAGTGGCTCCTCCCGGTCCAGCGCGGCGATGGCCACCTCACCCACGATCTCGCCGAGATGACCCACCTCATACCTGGTGGTGGCCAGGTCGCGGCGCAGCTCGGCGATGAGAACGGGATCTGCCGTGGGCGCCGGTGGATGCGGCTGATCGGCCACCAGCGCTCCCTTCTCCCCGTGGTTCATTCGTGAATTCACGGCCGGACCTCATTCTTCCACCGCAACGACCGCCGCGGACGATACCGTGCTTGATATGACAACCCACTCCGGGCCGGGCGGACAGGATGAGCGCCCGCACCACCGGGCCGGCACCGACGCCAGCAGTTCCGCCATCGCCGCCTCACCACGGCGCCGGTCGTTCACGCCCGGGGACCGGCGGCCGCTGCGCACCCTGTCCTGGCCGGTGCTTGCCTGGTCGCTGTGGGACTGGGGCTCGGCGGCGTTCAACGCGGTGATCACCACGTTCGTCTTCACCGTGTACATCACCTCCGATGCCTTCGGGGAGAACGCCGAGACGAACCTGGGTTTCGCGCTGGCCACCTCCGGGGTGCTCTCATCGCGGTGTTCGCCCCGATCAGCGGCCAGCGCGCCGACCGCACCGGCCGGCGCACGCTCTGGCTCGGGCTGAACACCACGTTGGTGGTGATCGCCTCCGCCGGGCTGTTCTTCGTGGCCCCGGCACCGGAGTACCTGTGGTTGGGCCTGTTGTTGCTGGCCGCGGGCAATGTGGCCTTCGAGTTCGCCTCGGTGAACTACTACGCGATGCTCAACGACCTGTCCACGCCGAAGAACATCGGCAGGGTCTCCGGGTTGGGCTGGGGACTGGGCTACATCGGCGGCATCGTGTTGCTGCTGATCATCTTCTTCGGGTTCATCGACCCCGAGGTGGGTCTGTTCGGCGTGACCAGCGAGAACGGGATGGACGTGCGCATCTCGATGCTGCTGGCCGCTGCGTGGTTCGGGGTCTTCATGCTCCCGGTGCTCTGGGTGATGCGTCGCACCGCTGGTGAGCCGCGCCCACCGAAGGAACGATTCGCCGTCATCGACTCCTACCGCGGCTGTTCGGCACGATCGCCCACCTGTGGAAGACCGACCGCAACACGGTGTTCTTCCTCATCGCCTCGGCGGTGTTCCGGGACGGCATGGCCGGGGTGTTCACCTTCGGTGGCGTGGTCGCTGCCACGGTGTTCGGCTTCTCGCCGGGGGACGTGATCATCTTCGGGATCGTGGCCAATGTGGTGGCCGGAGTATTCACCATCGCCTTCGGGCCGCTCGATGACCGGTTCGGCCCGAAGAAGTTGATCGTGGTCTCCCTGGTCATGATGATCACCTCCGGGATCATCATCTTCATCTTCCACGACCGCGGCCAGATCATCTACTGGGTGTTCGGGTTGTTGCTGGCGATCTGGGTGGGCCCGGTGCAGTCGGCCTCGCGCACATTCCTGTCCCGGCTCATCCCCAAGGGCAAGGAGGGGGAGTTCTTCGGCCTGTACGCCACCACCGGGCGGGCCGTCAGCTTCCTGGCCCCGACCGCCTACTCCAGCGCGATCCTGCTGGGGGTGTGGTTCACCGGCGCGGCCTCGCGCACCGAGACCTCGCACTGGGGGATCCTCGGCATCGCCACCGTTCTGCTGGCCGGGCTGGTGCTGGTGCTGCGGGTGCGCACCGGGGTGCGCACCGACAGTGCCCTGACGCAGGAACCGACGACGACGCAGGAGCCGGTGACCACTGAGTCGCCACCGACCGGGCGTGCCTGAGTAGCTCCGGCTCACCCGACCGGGCTGTCCCCGCGACGTGGTCGACGTGCAGGCCGCGCGCCTCGGGCGAGCCGCCGACGCGCGCGGCCGGGCCTGCTCAGCGCGGGCTGTGGACCGGTTCCCCGGACTGGGCTGCCATGTCCTTATCGGACTTGGCAGCCCGCAACCGGTTGATGATGATCGAGGCGAAGATGATCGCGGCCGCCACAACCGCGATCCCGATGCGCAACGTGTGGTTGGCATCCGCGGGCATGCTCATCGCCACCACGGCAGGGGCGATCAGCAGCGCCACCAGGTTCATCACCTTGATCAGCGGGTTGATCGCCGGACCGGCGGTGTCCTTGAACGGGTCACCGACGGTGTCACCGATCACCACCGCCTCGTGTGCGGGCGAACCCTTACCGCCGTGCGCGCCGTCCTCGACGATCTTCTTGGCGTTGTCCCACGCGCCACCGGAGTTGGCCAGGAAGACCGCCATCAGCACACCGGCCGCGATCGCACCTCCGAGGAACCCGGCCAGCGGCCCCACGCCCAGACCGAAGCCGACGGCGATCGGGGAGAAGGCGGCGAGCAGACCGGGGGTGATGAGTTCACGCAGGGAGTCGCGGGTGCAGATGTCCACGACCTTGCCGTACTCCGGGCGGGTCTGGCCGGTCATGATGCCGGGCATCTCACGGAACTGGCGGCGCACTTCGTAGACGATCGCCCCGGCGGCGCGGGTGACGGCGTCGATGGCCAGGCCGGAGAACAGGAACACGGTGCTCGCGCCGAGGATCACCCCGACCAGGGTGATCGGGGAGATGATGTCGTAGGAGATCATCGAGGCGACGATGTCGTGCATCGCACCGACGTCCACGCCCAGATCACGCATCGCGGCGCTGACCGAGTCGGCGTAGGACCCGAACAGCGCGGTGGCCGCCAGCACCGCAGTGGTGATCGCGATGCCCTTGGTGATGGCCTTGGTGGTGTTGCCCGCGGCGTCCAGGTCGGTGAGGATCTGGGCGCCGGCTTCATCGACGTCCCCGGACATCTCCGCAATGCCCTGGGCGTTGTCGGAGACGGGCCCGAAGGTATCCATCGCCACGATCACTCCCACGGTGGTGAGCAGACCACAACCGGCCAGCGCGATCAGGAACAGCGACAGCCACACCGAACCGCCGGCGAGCAGGAACAACCCGCACAGTGCCGCGGCGATGATGCCGGCGGTGTACACGGCCGATTCGAACCCGACCCCGATACCGGCCAGCACCACGGTGGCCGGGCCGGTGCGGGAGGTCTCGGCCACGTGCACCGTGGGCTTGGACGTGGTGTTGGTGAAGTAACCGGTGACCCACAAGATCACACCGGCCAGCACCACGCCGATCAGCACAGCCAGCGCGGCGATCAGGCGGGGGTCTCCGGGGTGGGTGCTGAGGTCCACGCTGCCGGGGGTCAGGTCCGCGAAGGTCGAGGGCAGGTAGATGAACGCGGCCACCCCGCCCAGCACCGCACCGGCCAACGCGGATTGGTAGAAACCACGGTTGATGGCAGCGAGGGCCGATTCGGCGCCCCGCACCCGGGTGATGAACACACCCATGACGGCGACCAGCGCGCCGATGGCGGTGATGATCAGCGGGAAGATCAGGCCCTGTTCACCCATCGTGGCCCGGCCCAGAATCAGGGCGGCCACCAGCATCACCGCATAGGACTCGAACAGGTCCGCGGCCATTCCGGCGCAGTCCCCGACGTTGTCGCCGACGTTGTCGGCGATGGTGGCGGCATTGCGGGGGTCGTCCTCGGGAATGTTCTGCTCCACCTTGCCGACCAGGTCCGCTCCCACGTCGGCGGCCTTGGTGAAGATCCCGCCGCCCACGCGCATGAACATCGCCAGTAGCGCGGCGCCGAAGCCGAAGCCCTCGAGCACCAACGGTGCGTCGGAGCCGAAGATCAGCACCACCGCCCCGGCACCCAGCAGGCCCAGTCCGACCACGCTCATGCCCACCACGCCACCTGTGCGGATTCCGATCCGGGCGCCCTCGACGTTGCCACCGGGCCGGGTGGCAGCCGCGGCCACCCGCAGATTGGCGCGGGTGGCCAACCACATTCCCAGGTAGCCGATCGCGGCCGAGAAACCGGCTCCGAACAGGAAGGCGACGGCCCGGCCCACCTTGACCCCCAGGTCCCCGGGCAACAGGAACAGCAGGGCGAAAACGATCACGGCGAACAGGCCAAGCGTCTTGAACTGCCGATACAGGTAGGCCCGAGCACCCTCCTGGATCGCTTGGGCGATGGACTGCATGGCTGGGGTGCCGTCATGAGCAGCCAGAACCTGGCCGCGCAGCACCGCAGCGATCGCCAGCGCGGCGAGTGCGATCAGCACGATCACCGACACGATGACAATGCTCGTGGTGTCGAGCGTGGGCATGCATTCTCCTCTATGAGAGTGGCAACGAACTGTGTCCGGCTGCACGTCCAACCGGACATGGATCCGGCCGAGTCTATCTGCCCGGAGATGGTGCGTACGCCACTCCCGGCAGGGGCGCGCCCTGGCGGTTCACCATCCCATTGTCGAGGGCCCGAATCTTGTTGGCGTACACCGCGGCAGCGGCCACGATGGCGCCATGAGATTCCTGCTCCTGACCGGTCCCCCGGCCGTGGGGAAGATGACGATCGGCCGGCGGATCGCTGCCACCAGCGACTTCCGGTTGTTCCACAACCACCACACGATCGAACCGTTACTCGAGGTGTTCGGCTACGGCACCCCGCCGTTCACCACCCTGGACCTCGAGTTCCGCCGCCGGGTGATCGAAGAGGCCGCCGAGGCCGGGCTGGACCTGATCTTCACCGTGGTCTGGGACTTCGCCGATCCTGGCGATACGCGGTACGTGGAACACATCACCGAGCCGTACCGCGACGTGGGCGCGCCGGTGCGGGTGGCCGAGTTGCTGGCGCCGTTGTCGGTGCGGCTGGCACGCAACCACGGGCAGGACCGGCTGGACGCCAAGCCATCCAAGCGGGACCTGGAGTGGTCGGACCAGAATGTGCGCGATCTGGAGCACCACGTCCTGGACTCAGCCGACGACGGCGTCGCCCCCGGGGCGACCGCCCTGCTACAGCGACTGGGCCACCGGCGGTTCGAGACCACGGATCGGTCCGCTGCCGAGACGGCCGCCGAGGTACGTGCCTGGGTGGAGACCGAGACCGGATAGAACTCACCGGCCACCGGCCCGGCGCCGGGCTCACGACGAGGGGGCGACGTCACACAGCAGGCCGAGCGCCCGCAGCGCCCCGGCCTTGTCGAGGGGGGAGTTGTTGTTTCCGCACTTGGGTGACTGCACGCACGATGGACAACCGGTGGCGCAGGGGCAGTGCGCGATCACGTCCCGGGTGGCGCTGATCCAGGTGCGGGCGGCCTCGAAACCGCGTTGGGCGAACCCGGCGCCACCAGGGAGGCCGTCGTAGACGAACACCGTGGGCGCGAACGTGTCGGCATGCAGAGCCGCGGACAGCCCCCCGATGTCCCAACGGTCACAGGTGGCGATCAACCCGAGCAGCCCGATCGCGGCGTGCTCGGCGGCGTGCAGCGCGCCGGGCACCTCGCCGGGACCAACACCCGCCTCGGTGAGCACGTCCTCGGGCACGGTCCACCAGCATCCGGTGGTGGCCAGGGTGCGTTCGGGCATCTCCAGCGGGTAGGAGCCGACGATCTCCATACCGGGCAGACGCCGCCGGTCATACCCCGTGACTCGGGAGGCCACCTCCAGGTCGCCGAACCCCCAGGTGACCGGCCCCCAGGTGCGTGAGGTCCGGGTGCTCACCACCCCGCACCTCCTTGTCGGTGCGCGCGCGGGTGCGGTAGGGCACGTCCGCCTCGACCACCAGGGCCACGTCGTCCGCGAGAACCTCCACCCGGAAGGTGCGGCCCTGATGGATGTAGATCGCCCCGGTGTGCACGCTGGCATCGGCCCGGGTCTCATCCACCGTCCCCAGCACCCTGCCGGTGTCGGCCTCGACCACCTGCACCTGGGCCGAGCCCCCGCCGCGCAGGTCGGTCAGGTCCGCCGGTCGTTCGGGACGGTCGTAGTTCCAGTACCACCCGCCGGCCCGGCGGCGCAGCAGGCCCCGCGCGGTGAGCGCATCGAGCACGGCCGTGTCGGTCAGGGAGAAACGGGGCAGGTCCTCGGCGGTCAGGGGCGCCTCGGCGGCGGCCGCGCACAGGTGCGGGCCGAGCACGTAGGGGTTGGTCGGGTCGAAGGTGGTGACCTCCACATCGGCCTCGAAGATCGCCTCGGGGTGGTGCACCAGGTAGTTGTCCAGCGGGTTGTTGCTGGCCACCAGCACCGCCAGCCCCTCGGCGCCGGCTCGTCCGGCCCGGCCCACCTGCTGCCACATCGAGACCCGGGTCCCGGGCCAGCCGGCGATCAGCACCGCGTCCAGCCCGGCGATGTCGACCCCCAGTTCCAGGGCGTTGGTGGTGGCCAGGGCCAGCAAGTCACCGGTGCGCAGGCGCTGTTCGAGGTCGCGCCGTTCCTCGGGCAGGTAGCCGCCGCGGTAGGCGGCCACGGCCCCCGGTCCTATGTCGGCGCCGACCAGGTGCAGGTGCTCCCGGGTGTGCTGGGCCACGACCTCGGTGGCGAGCCGGGAGCGCACGAATGCCAGGGTGCGGTGGCCCGCGCCGACCAGATCGGCCAGCAGTTCGGACACCTCGGCCAGGGCCGAGCGGCGGGGGCCCTCGTCGTCGTCCTTCTCCTGCTCCTCACTCCACGGCACCTGCGCCGGGGCCGGCTGCCACAGGGCGATCGTGCGCCGCCCGCTCGGCGCGCCGTCGTCGACCACGGCGTGGATCCGCCCGGCATCCACGCCCAGCATCCGCACCGCGGTGGCCGCTGGGTCCCCGGTGGTGGCCGAGGTCATGATCACCTGCGGCTCCGCGCCGTAGCGGGAGGCGATCCGCAACAACCGGCGCAGCACCAGCGACACGTGCGCCCCGAACACCCCGCGGTAGGCGTGGCACTCATCCACCACGATGAAGCGCAGGCCGCGCAACAACCGGTCCCAGCGGCGGTGCGCCTCGAGCATCGCGAAGTGCAGGAAGTCGGGGTTGGTCAGCACGATGTCGGCGTAGTCCCGGGCCCAGTCCCGCTCCGGCAGCGGGGTGTCCCCGTCGCAGGTGGCCGCCCGGACATCGGTGATACCCCCGTCGGTGAGCAGCCCGCTCAGGGCGTGCAACTGGTCGGCTGCCAGGGCCTTGGTGGGGCTCAGGTACAGCGCCGTGGGCCGGCGGCGCAGCTGCGAGATCCGCCCGGTGCCGACGGGTGCGCGGATCGCCGAGACCGCCGGGAGCCAGGCGGCCAGGGACTTGCCCGAACCGGTCGTGGTGGCCAGCACCACGTGCTTGCCCTCCCAGGCAGCCTGGGCCGCCTCCACCTGGTGGGTCCAGGGGTCGTGCACGCCACGAGCCGCATAGGCGGCGACCATCTGGGGGTCGGACCAGGTGGGCCAGGTGCCGTGCCGGGCCGGCCGGGCCGGGATCTGGTGCAGGTGGACCAACCGGTCGGCCCGGCCGGCCAACACCACCTCGGCTGCTGCGGACGTCACCTGAGTGATTGTCTCAGGGACCCGACGGCGGTGGGTGGCGAGCGCCTCGCAATCCACTGGTCCGCAGCGCCGGAGCAGGCAGCCTCAGCCGGCTGCGGCTGGGTGCCGGCCGGCCCGGGGCGGGCCCGTGCAGGCCGGTCGTAGCACGAGGAGCACCACCGCGAACCAGGCCGCCCCGAGCATCCAGCCTCCGACCACATCGGTGGGCCAGTGCATCGCCAGACCACTCGAGTGAGTCCGACCCCCACCGCCAGGGCCAGGACTCCCGCGGCGAGGAGGAACCGCCGCCAACTACGCCGCCACCGCACCAGCAACCAGGCCAGCAGCAACCCGAGCACCATCGCCCGGGTTGCGTGACCGGAAGGGAAAGCGGAGAACGTGGCGGTCTCTGCCGCCTCCCCCGGCCGTTGCCGGTCGACCAGGAGTTTGGTCACCGCCATCAGCACCGCCCCGCCTGCGAGCGCCAGCAGCGCGACCGCAGGCAGGTCGGGTCGCCGGGTCCGCCACCACAACACGCCCACCACGACCACGGTCAGCGCCACCGAGACCCACCGGTCCGCCAGGCCTGAGAGCATGCCGGCGGCGGTGATCGTGCCGGGACCGGACGAGGACCACCGCGACAGCAAGGTGAGGTCGAGACCGACGCCCGGGCCGGGAACGAACACGAGCCCGACCGTTGTTGTCGCGAGGACCAGCAGAACCGCGCCCACGGTCAGGCCGGCAGCAGCGCTCAGGCGCGAACGTGCGCCGGTCAGACGGACCTCACCCAGATCGCCATGCCGGATCTTCCTGTTGCCTTCCTGGTCGATGGCTGGCCTCCCGCCGTGGTCGAAACCATCCATTCTGCAGGAGCCGGCGAGGGCCTGTCACAAAGGGCGGACCTGTCGCAGAAGGCTCGCAGGCGCCGGGAGGTGGGGTGAACCGCGCGGGAGGCGGGAGGTGGCGCGTGCGCCGCCCGGGTCGATGCCGACCGGTCCCGCCCGCGCCCCGGCGTGAGCACTGGTTCGCCATCCCGGCAGCGGCTGGAGGGACACCACCACATGGACCTGTACGAGGGGTCCCACGGCCCGGCACTCGGTCAGTTGCACCTGGTGCCGAGCCGCCACACGGGCAGCCACCGGGCACCCGGGCACGCCACTGCGGGCGTACTCGTGCGCGGCGGCCAGCGCGGCCAGATCGGCAGCGCCCTGCGCCCGGGCCTGGGCGTTGGTGGACCGGGGCACAGGGCGCCGAGGCCGAGGGCCAGGACCAGGGCCACGGAGATCACCCCGAGCATCAGCACGGTCACCGAGCCCCGGTCGCCTCGGCCCGGCCCTGCCCGAGCACGTTCCGCCCGGACCAGGCGGGCCCCCTCCGGTCCGGGGTGCGCCGCTGATCCCTGCCGGCCCTGCGCGGCGGTCACGGTTCGGCGCTGGGTTCGGGGACGGCGGAGAACTCCGCACTGATGCGCCAGGTTCCCCACCACTGGCTCACCAGGGGCCGGCTGACCTGCACCCGAACCCACTCCGGGCCGGCATCGATCCGCACCGCGGCGCCGTCACCTGCCCGGTCTGCCACGATCCGGTGCACCTCGGCCTGGCTGTGCCCGAGGGCTGCCGCCCGGGCCCCGGCGCGAGCGGCGTCCGTGCAACGCAACTGCGCCACGGACGCCGCCCCCAGGGTCACCACCAACAACAGCACCAGGAGCACTGCCGGCAGGCACAACGCGAGCTCGGCGGTCACCGAACCCCGCTGCGCTGCTCGTCGGTGGTGGGCCATGGGTCAGCCCGCCACCGAGAGCGCTTGCCGGATGATGCCCATCAGGAATCCGCGCACCTCATCGGAACGCAGGATCAGTAGCAGCACCCCGGCGAACGCAGCCGCCGCCAGGGTGGCGATGGCGTACTCAGCGGTGGCCATCCCGGCATCGGTGGTGCGTCGCACCGCCGACCACCGGCGCCGGAGCTCGGCCCCGACGTGGGTTTCGGCCATGGTTCTCTCCCTCCTGCACCCACACGGTCGGCGGGTGCGGTGCACCCACTGTGGGATGCCGTGCCCACCCCGTGCCGGGGCCGCCCGAGTGGTTGTGGACACCGGTCGCGGCGGCTGCGCTCTGTGGACCGGCGGCCATCCAGGGTCCGGGCGAACCACCGGGCTCAGGGCCAGAGCGAACCACCGGTGGACAACAGCACCGGGGCCAACCCCAGGAGCACGAACGCAGGCAGCCAGCACAGGCCCATCGGCAGGACCAGACGCACACCCAGGCGGGCCGCGGCCTCCCGCGCCTCCTCCGCCCGGCGCCTTCGGATCTGCGCCGCGGCGTGCCGCAACAGGCCGCCGGGCGCCACGCCGTCGGTCCAGGACGGCTGCAGTGCCCGGTTCAATGTCTGCAGGTCCTGGCCTGCCCGCGCCCACGCCGCCGGCCAGTCCCCACCCAGGCGAAGGGTCGCGGCCACCTGCTGCAGTTCCTGCCCCTGCTCGCCCGGCACCGCCCGGCCCAGCGCCGCCAGGGAAGCCGGGATCGAGGCACCGGCCTGGATCGCCGCGCCCAGGATGTCCGCCAGAACAGCGGCGTCCACCCGGGCGTCCTCCGCCGTCGGGCGTCCGTCCGCACCTCCCGCACTGCCGGTGGAGGGCGCCGGTGCCGGCCGTCGCAGCGCCCACGGCGCTGCCGCCAGCACCAGCAGCACCGGAACCCACCACGGGCTCATCACGACCCGACCCGTTCCGCAGCACGCACCAGTCGGGCCGACCAGAGGTGACCCGCCGCCATCAGCAGGACTCCCAGTACCAGGCAGGCGCTGCCCCAACCGCCGTCGAAGAGGACCTGGGCCGGAGAGGCACCCCACGCGCTGCCCAGCACCAGCCCGGCCAGGGGCAACCAACCCAGCAGCCGGGCGGTAGCACGCGGGGCCGCGAGCGCCGTGCGTCGTGCTGCCCGGGCACGGCCCGCCTCGACCACACCGTCCGCGCTGGCCTGGAGCACCCGGGCCAGCGGAGCCCCCACCGTGTGCGCCATCCGGCACGCCACCTCCGCCCCGGCGATCTGATGGATCAGTGCCACGTGGTCCTTGCCGGCCCGGCGCCGCCCGAACACGATGGGCCGGCCCGGGTGCGCCGGAACCGGCCGCAACGCCCCCAGCGCCGCCGGCACGCCGTCGTCGGCCATGCCCGCTCGCCCCATCGTCACGCGGCCCGGTAGCGCCAGTTGCCAGGCCCGCCCGGGCGCGGCCCCGGCACTGATGCGGGCAGCGACCTCGGTCAGCACTGCACCCAGATCCACCGGTGGTGGCCGCCGGCGCCGGTGCGCCAGTCGCTGCCGCCACCCCTGCGCTCGGCCGGCACCGCCAGATCGGGCAATCCCGCGCGTTCGGCCGGTGCCGCGGGTGTGATCGCCATCGCGATCGGGGTCCAGACCCTCACCCTCCAGGGCGCTCCGGCCACCCCGCGCGCACATGCCTGCGGCGCGGACGGTGCGGCCCACCGGCCGCCCCGGCAGGGTCCAGGCCGCCGCCGCCACCACCAGCAGCAGGGGTAGCGCGCCGGCGGTCAGCGTCGCCCAGACCGGGCTCATCGCGGTCCGGCATCCAAGCGCGCGGCGAGCGCGGGCCAGGCGGGGCCCGGGCTGAACGCCCCGTCGGAGCCGGCCGACATCGCCACCGGACAGGTCATGGCGCCCGCGGAGTCCAGGGTCATCACCGCGATCTGGTCGAGGTAACGGCGCCTGCCGTCACGGCGCGCAGGTGCACGATCGCATCCAGGGCGCTGGCCGCCTGCACCGCTACCGCTGCCGGATCCAGACCGGCCAGGGAACCCAGCGCCACCAGCCGGGCCGGCACGTCACCGGCGGCGTTGGCGTGCACGGTCGCCCAGCCGCCGTCGTGGCCGGTATTCAACGCGCCGAGCACCTCCCGGACCTCCGCACCCCGGCACTCCCCCAGCACCAGCCGGTCCGGCCGCATCCGCATCGCGGTACGGACCAACTGGTCCAGTCCCACCCCGCCGGCGCCCTGCACGTTCGAGCGTCGCACCTGCAGGTGCACCACGTGCGGATGATCGGGCATAAGTTCGGCAGCCTCCTCGATGCACAGGATCCGCTCGGTGGCCGGCACCAGGGACAGCATCGCCGCCAGCAGGGTGGTCTTGCCGGCGCCGGTGGCCCCGGAGACCATGACGTTGGCCCGCACCTGCACCAACTGGTCCAGGATCTGCGCGCCGATGCCATCGACGAACCCCTGCTCGCGTGTAGTTCGGCCAGGGACAGGGCCCGGCGCCGCATGCTGCGCAGCGAGATCACCGCATCGACGGTGGCCAGCGGCGCCAGCACCGCGTGGAGCCGGGTGCCGTCCGGCAACCTGCCCTCGGCCACCGGTGCGGCGTCATCGAGGCGCTGCCCCGCCGCACCCGCCAGCCGGGTGGCCAGCGCGCGCACCGGTCCCAGCCCCGGCACGTCCACCGGCCGCAGTCCGGCACCCCGGTCCAGCCAGACCTGACCGGGACCGTTGACCAGGACGTCGGTTACCTCCGGATCATCCAGGAGCGGCTGCAACACCCCTGCGCCGGCCACGTCCTGGTGAGCCGATCTGGCCAGGTGCCAGCGCTGGTGGTCCGAGCGCAACCCCGGCACCGATCGCACGGCCGTGGTCACCGACTGTGCGCCGGTTCCGGCGGCAGCCAGGTGCGTGCGGATTCGCGCCAGCGAGGACCGGGCTTCCGAGTCGTCCGCGTGCCCCACGGGCACCGGCGGGCAGCGCCCCCGCAGTCATGCGGCGCGTCTCCGGCCGGTCAGGTCGAGGGCGACGGCCAGCGCACGTCCGGTCCGCATCAGCGGCCCGTTGCCGTGATCACCCGGCGCGACTCCTCGTTCCAGGCCGGCGGCAAGTGCCCGTTCCGGGCGCATCTGTGCCGCCAGGGGCACATCGCAGGCTTGCGCGATCTCGGCAGCGGTCAGGCCGCCCGGGGAGGGCCCGCGCACCACCAGGTGCACCGCACCGGCCCCCAGCGCCCTCCGGGTGCTTTGCACCCCGGCCGCCGAGATCACGTCGCAACCGGCCAGCAGCACCACGGCATCGCACATCCGGGACCAGCGGTGCCAGCCGTCGTGGCGGGCGATGTCCAGCACCATCACATCCAGGTCCCCCCACAGGGCCTGCAGCACCGCATCGCCGGTGGGGGCCGGCACTCCCCCGCGCCAGTCCGCCGACAACACCCGGGCCGAGTGCCAGGTCGGCAGGGCGGCGGTCAACTGCTGGCTGTCATAGTCCCCCTCCGGGGCGGTCAGGTCCGCCCAGCGCACGCCCGGCTCATCCTCGATACCGAGCAGCAGGTCCACTCCGGCGCCCACGGCATCCAGGTCGACCAGGGCGGTGCGGGCCCGGTCGGCGGCTGCGGCCCGAGCCAGTACCGCAGCCAGGCTGGAGGCACCCACACCACCCCGCGCACCCACCACCCCCCACCACCACGGCCTGCCGAATCCGGGCAGCGGCACGGATCCGCCGCAGCAGCTCCTCCCCCTGCCGGGGCAGCCGCAGGATCCCGTGCCGACTCCCGCCGTCGGGCCCACCCCCGGACCGGCCACCACGATCGGGGGCCTCCCCATCCCCGGCCATCACCGGGAGCACGGAGGCACCCCAGGACGGGTGGGACGGAACCGCTTGTGTGGCGTCCTCCAACAGCAGCCGGGCACGGGGCGCGGGCGCACCGGGCGGACAGATGAGGATCGCCACCTGCAGCAACTCCCCGATCGCCCGGACCTGTTCGATCAGCGCCGGATCAGCCGACCGCAGCGCCACCGGCGGTGCGTCGGGCTCGCTCTCCTGCCGGTCGTGGTCCCGATCCATCCCGCTCCGCCTCCCTGCTCGGCCAACGCCCTTCGGGCCCTCTCAGCGTGCCGACCACGCCCTCCCGCAGCACGGCCGCCGGGGCACGCTGTGGACGCCGCCCCCGAAGCACAGTCGCTGTGGACAAGCACCGCATCGGAGCACCGCTCTCGCGCACGCGCAGTTCGCCGGCGGTGTCCAGCGCAGTGCCCACAAGATGAGACCAGCACGCGGATAGATCCGCCGAACCACTCGCGCTCGGGCCGATAACGGGGTACAAAGGAAGGACAACTCCATCGGGCAGTGAGAACCCACGCGCGATCAGTCCACGCATAGGACCGGGCGAACGGGCAAGTCCCGTAGCGACCCATACGAGATGAGCACGCTTGATACCTCACCGGCACGATGAAGGCGACGACGGCGCCCCCCCCGGGCGTCGTCGTTGTGCGTAGGGCGGATTGGACACCTCCGGCGCGCCCGGGGGCGCGGCCGGCATCGGATCGCTACGGTGAACGCATCCGGATCAACCTGGAGGCATTGTGAGCACTGACCCGCGCCATGACGAGGCACGCGACCAAGGTGATGACGCCGAGCCCGTCACCTCCGATGAGGCACCCGGCGCCGCGGCGGGCGAGGAAGTCTCCCCCGGGCCGCTGCCCGGCCCCGCCCCTGCCGAGGGCACCGGCAGCACCGGGAACTCCTGGAGCGAACCGGGCGACGCCGAACCCACGACGGCCATGAGTTCCTCGTCCGAGCGTCCTGACGTCGATCGGTCCGCCACCGACGCCGAGGCCGACCCGGGTGCCCACTCGACCGGTGACGCAGGAAGCGGGAACGGCGACTACACCGGCCGCTCAACCGAGGACGAGGCCACGATGGCCGTACCGGCCGCGTCCCCGACCCGCGACGACGACGCCGCCCTGCGCGAAGAGCGCGAGCGCCGGTTCGGTCGCTTCGGGCGCTCCCGTGACGCCGACAAGGAACCGGCCGAGGGCGAGGTGCGCACCACCGCCCTTCCCGCCCCGGGCGCCACCGCGCCCGCGCGGACCGGCCGGGCCCCCGCGGCCACCGACGACGCGCGCCACTCCCGGACCGAGATCAACGAGGAGGACCCGTTCCAGGACTGGGACGACCCGCCGCGCTCGCGCGCCCAGGCGCACTGGTGGGTCGTGCTGATCACGCTGGTGTTCACACCGCCGGCCTGGTACCTGATCGCCGACGGTGGGGAGCGCTGGACCAACGCACGCGAGGTGGCGCCCGATGCCATCCACTTCGGCGCCCTGGTGGAGATCGCCGGTGGGCTCCTCCTGCTGGCGGTGGTGCTGATCGGGGCCCGGTGGTCCTCGGTGGGCCCGATCATCATGGGCAGCATCGCGACCCTGATCGGCGGTGCGTTCCTGGCGATCCCCCAGATGGTCGAGGAGGACTTCCTGGCCGAGTACTCCGACATCTTCACCCGGCTGGGCCAGTTCGGGCAGAACGTCTACGACCACCTGCTCACCGACGGCAACACCGGGCGGATCCTGGCCTACGGCGTCGTGCTGATCCTCGCCGGGGTGATCTCCCACGGCGCGCGCCGACAGGGCAGGCGCGAGGAACGTCGCCGCGCGGCTGTCGAGGCACTCTGAGCCACCGGATCGCTTCCGTCGCCGCCGATCCAGGGTCCCAGGTACCGCGGAGCCGTCCGATCGTCTTAGGGTATGGATGGATCTGCACCATTGAGGCTGCCTGGAGGATTGATGAACGACTCAACCAACGCGTCACCCGCACTGGAGAACCTGCTGCAGGAGAAGCGCGCGTTCCCACCCGATGAGGCACTGGCCGCCAGTTCCAACTCCTCACCGGAGCTCTACGAGCAGGCGAACGCCGACATGCCCGGGTTCTGGGCGGAGCAGGCGCGCTCGCTGCTGACCTGGGACACCCCGTTCACCCAGGATCTGGACTTCTCCGATGCACCGACGGCACGCTGGTTCGCCGACGGGCGCCTGAACGCCACGTACAACGCGGTGGACCGGCACGTGGAGAACGGCCTGGGTGACCGGGTGGCGATCTACTTCGAGGGTGAACCCGGGGACTCCGCCACGCTGACCTACGCCCAGCTCAAGGATGAGGTCTCCCGCGTGGCGAACGTGCTGGGAGACCTGGGGGTGCGAACCGGGGACCGGGTGGTGATCTACCTGCCGATGATCCCCGAGGCCGTCATCGCGATGCTGGCCTGTGCGCGGATCGGGGCGCCCCACTCGGTGGTCTTCGGGGGGTTCAGCGCCGATGCCCTGCGCACCCGGATCGAGGACGCCGAGGCCAAGGTGGTCATCACCGCCGACGGCGGCTTCCGCCGGGGCAAGCCCTCCGCCCTCAAACCCGCTGTGGACGAAGCGCTGGTCTCCGGGGGATCCTCCGTCACCAACGTGCTGGTGGTGCGCCGCACCGAGCAGGACGTGGACTGGACCGACGGCCGGGACCTCTGGTGGCACGAGCAGGTCGCCCGGGCCTCCACCGAGCACGCACCGGTGCCGGTGGACGCCGAGCACCCGCTGTTCATCCTGTACACCTCCGGAACCACCGGTAAGCCCAAGGGGATCCTGCACACCACCGGTGGGTACCTGACCCAGACCGCCTTCACCCACCACCACGTGTTCGACCTCAAGCCGCAGACGGACGTGTACTGGTGCACCGCCGACGTCGGCTGGGTCACCGGTCACTCCTACGTCACCTACGGCCCGCTGGTCAACGGCGCCACGCAGGTGCTGTACGAAGGCACCCCGGACACCCCGCACCGGGGCCGCTGGTGGGAGATCGTGGCCAAGTACAAGGTGTCGATCCTCTACACCGCACCCACCGCGATCCGCACCTTCATGAAGTGGGGCGAGTCCATCCCGGCCGAGTACGACCTGTCCTCCCTGCGCATCCTGGGCAGCGTGGGTGAGCCGATCAACCCCGAGGCGTGGATGTGGTACCGGCGCGTGATCGGTGGCGACCGCACCCCGGTGGTGGACACCTGGTGGCAGACCGAGACCGGGGCGATCATGATCTCCCCCCTGCCCGGTGTCACCACCCTCACCCCCGGCTCGGCCCAGGTCGCCATCCCCGGCGTGCAGGCCCAGGTCTGGGACGACGCCGGCACACACGTGGCCCCAGGCGGTGGTGGCTACCTGGTCATCACCGAGCCGTGGCCGGCGATGCTGCGCGGCATCTGGGGTGACGAGCAGCGCTTCCGCGACACCTACTGGTCCCGCTTCGAGGGCACCTACTTCGCCGGGGACGGCGCCAAGTACGACGACGACGGCGACATCTGGGTGCTCGGACGCGTGGACGACGTGATGAACGTATCCGGGCACCGCCTGTCCACCACCGAGATCGAGTCCGCCCTGGTCTCCCACGAGTGGGTCGCCGAGGCGGCCGTGGTGGGGGCCTCGGACGACACCACCGGGCAAGCGGTGGTGGCGTTCGTGATCCTGCGCGGTGAGGCCGTCGAACGAGCCGATGAGGTGGGTGAGGGCGACGATGTCGTCTCGGTCCTGCGCAACCACGTCGCCCGGGAGATCGGTGCGATCGCCAAGCCCCGTTCGATCCTGGTGGTGGCCGAGCTCCCCAAGACCCGATCGGGCAAGATCATGCGCCGGCTGCTGCGCGACGTGGCCGAGAAGCGCCCGGTCGGGGACGTCACCACCCTGGCTGACTCCTCGGTGATGGACCTGATCACCCAGGGGATGAACGCACCGACAGCCTCGAGTTGACCGCGGCGCGTTCTGCGCGCGCCGGCGGGCGGTGCCACCGGTCCCGACCGCCGGCACTAGCCTGATCAGCGTGAACGACCCCAATCTGGTTCTGCGCGAAGGGCCGTGGCAGCACCGGATGATCCCGGCCAACGGCACCCGCATCCACGCCGCCCTGACCGGGCCGGATGATGGCACCACCCCGCTGGTGGTGCTGCTGCACGGCTTTCCGCAGAACTGGTTCGCCTGGCGCCACCAGCTCGTCGCCCTAGGTGAGCGGGGTTACCGGGTGGCCGCCCTGGACCTGCGCGGGTACGGCGCCTCGGACAAGCCTCCGGGCCGGTACGACCTGCCGGTCCTGGCCGCCGACGTGGCCGCGGCGATCCGCTCCCTCGGCGCGGCCCGCGCCGTCGTCGTCGGTCATGGCCTGGGCGGGCAGGTCGCCTGGTCCATGCCGTCGCTGACACCCGGGGTGGTGCGCGCGGTCGCGCCGCTGGCGGCGCCGCACCCGGCGCGACTGGCTGCGGTCACCGCCCGGACGGCTCCGTTGCGCACGATCCGGTGGCTGGCGCGCGTGCAGGCGCCGTGGTTCCCCGAACGCGCCCTGACCCACGGAACCATGGCCTATCGGGTTCTCGAGGACTGGTCGGCCCCGGGGTGGCGCTGCGGGCAGGCGCGGATCTACGCCGACTCGATGCGGCTGTCCTTCTCCGCCCATTCCGCGATGGAGCAGGTGCGGTGGCTGGTGCGCTCCACTCCCCGCAGCGACGGACGCGCCTTCCGGCGCGCGGTCTCCGCCGCGGTCCGGGTGCCGGTGCTGGCCATCCACGGCGGAGCGGACCGATTCCTGCCGGTGGAGGCCGCGGACCGGGACCGGGACCTGGCCGCTTCCGGTTACCGGCGAGTGGTGATCGCCGACGCCGGACACTTCCTGCCCGAGGAAGCACCGGAGCGGACCACGGCGGCGCTCACCGCTTGGCTGGATCGTGTTCACCGGGACGACTGAGGACGCGGCGCGCCGTCCTGACCTGCGCGAGCGCCATCTCATGACACACTGTGGAATACCTCACAGACGGTGCACACGATGAAAGGGATCCTTCGATGAACGAGGCCGTGGTGCGCGCAGCGCCGCTCTTCGCCGAGCTGAACGACGAAAGCTTCGCCGCGGTGCGGGCCAAGATGACCGACCTGACCTTCCGGCGCGGGGAGGAGAGATCTTCCACGAGGGCTCCCCGGGCGACCGGCTGTTCATCGTGGCCTCGGGCAAGGTCAAACTCGGGCACACCGCGCCGGATGGCCGTGAGCACCTGCTGGCCATCCTTGGTCCCGGGGAGATCCTGGGTGAGGTCTCGCTCTACGATCCGGGCGCGCGCACCGCGACCGCCACGGCGCTGGCCACCACCGAGCTGGCCGAACTGAGCCACACCGAGTTGCTGCGTGTGCTCGATGAACGCCCCGAGATCTCCCAGCACCTGCTGCGTTCCCTGGCCCAGCGGTTGCGGCGCACGAACAACACGGTCTCCTCGCTGATCTTCTCCGACGTTCCCGGCCGGGTGGCCCGGGCGTTGCTGGACCTGGGCCGCCGGTTCGGCCAGCAGACCGATCACGGGGTGCGCGTGACCCACGACCTGACCCAGGAGGAACTGGCCCAACTGGTCGGCGCCACCCGGGAGACGGTGAACAAGGCGCTGGCGGAGTTCTCCTCCCGCGGCTGGTTGCAACTACACGGACGCAGCGTCACCCTCATCGACATCGAGCGGCTCCGCCGCCGCGCCCGCTAACCAGCACCCGGACGCTCTGGCGAGGGACGCTCAGGAGAGGGAGAAGACGAACTCCACCTCGACCGGGGCTCCCAGCGGCAACGCCGCCACACCGACGGCGGAGCGGGCGTGCACACCGGCGTCGCCGAAGATCTCCTGCAACGCCTCCGAGGCACCGTTGATGACGCCGGGCTGGCCGCTGAAGTCCGGGGCTGAGTTGACGAATCCGACCACCTTGACCACGCCACTGAGCTGATCCACGTCACCGGCGATGTGGGCGGCCGCCGCGACCCCGTTCAGGGCGCACAGCCGGGCGAGGTCATAGCCGTACTCGGGGCTGATCTCCCCCCCTACCTTGCCGGCGGCCTGCAGTTCGCCACCGACAACGGGGAGCTGCCCGGAGGTGAACACCAGGTCGCCATGGCGGATCGCCGGAGTGTAGGCGGCCAGCGGCGCGACCACCTCCGGCAGTTCGATGCCCAGTTCAGCCAGGCGCGCCGACACGCTCATTCGCTCTTCTCCCGCTTCAGGTAGGCAACCAGGTTGTTGGTCCCTTCCGGACCGGGCACGACCTGTACGAGTTCCCAGCCGTCGGCACCCCACTGGTCCAGGATCGCCTTGGTGTTGTGGATGATCAACGGAATCGTTGCGTACTCCCAAGTAGCCATGGGCCGATCCTACGGCAGCGCGCGCACCGGGCTCGCTCGGACCCGCCCCGCCCACCGACGAACGGTCAGGCGCACTAACTGCCGGCGGCCCGCGCTACGTTGCGCCGGTTCCGGCCAAGTCCCCAGCGCTGTCCGAGCAGCACGTCGAGGTCGTTGCCATCGAGCCCCTCCAGCAACTCCGACCAAGACCCCACCTCGGGACTGCGGCGCAGCAGTGCGCGGCGTTCCCGCTCGGTCATCCCGCCCCAGACCCCGAACTGGATTCGATTGTCCAGCGCATCCGCCAGACACTCGGTGCGGACCGTGCATGAAAAACAGATCTCTCGTGCCGACCGCTGCGCAGCACCCTGGACGAACAAATCGTCCGGTGCTTCCTTGGCGCAGGCCGCACGGGCCGTCCAACTCTGATCGATGTCCACACTCATCGCAAGAACCTCCACGTTGAGGGGTGAAAGCGGCCCCTATACCGCTTCGCACTTTACCTGTTCTTGAGAACATAAGGTACCGCGGCATGGTTTGCCAAACCCGACCTTCCGCCGCCCTCGCCCGGGTCGGTCATTGACGGGCCGGCAATATGCCTCTCCGGTGCGGTCGTGGCCCCACGGGAAGGTGCCCGGGCGAGCGCACCGAACCACCTCCCGCCATGGAGGAGCGCCGTGAAGGAATCGTGAACCTTATCCGGATGTGTGGCACGCAATGGGCGATCCGGCCCCGCCGACGGCTCACATGCGCGTGCGCATCGTAGGCTAGTGGGATGGCCACGCCTCGATCCCGTAGTTCGCGGGCGGTGAATCCCGCTCAGTTGCTGTCGTTGTTCCTGGCATTCGTGCTGGTGGCAGCAACCGGTGGAGTGCTCACTGCAGGGCTGGTGATGCCGATGGTCGCCGCTGTCGGGGCCACCGCCAACGCCTCCACCGAACTCTTCGACGAACTCCCCGAGGACCTGGGCAGCGAACGGGTCTCCGAGCAGTCCCGGATGTACTCCGCGGACGGCACGCTCCTGACCACCTACTACGCCCAGAACCGCATCGTGGTGCCGCTGGAGGAGATCTCCCCGCACATGGCGGACGCGGTGATCGCCATCGAGGACCACCGCTTCTATGAGCACGGGGGCGTGGACCCCGAGGGTCTGATGCGCGCGGCCGTGACGAACCTGACCAGCAACACCGTCCAGGGTGGCTCCACCCTGACCCAGCAGTACGTCAAGAACGTGCTGATCGAAGCCGGGCAGATCGCCAATGATGCCGAGGCCGTCGAAGCCGCCCGGGCGGCCACCCTGGGACGCAAGTTGCGGGAGGCCAAACTCGCCATCGCCCTGGAGCGGGTGCGCACGAAGGACGAGATCCTCGAGGGCTACCTCAATATCGCCCAGTTCGGCCCGTCCCAGTACGGGGTGGAGGTCGCCGCCCGGTACTTCTTCAACAAGGGCGCTGCGGACCTGAACATCGTCGAGTCCGCGCTGCTGGCCGGCGTCACCCAGTCCCCCGCCCGGTGGAACCCGCAGGCCCACCCGGAGAACGCCCAGGTGCGCCGGGACCGTGTGCTCAGCCGCATGTTCGAGGAAGACTTCATCACCCAGGACGAGTACGACGAGGCCGTCGCCACCAACGTGGAGGACATGCTCGACATCACCCCCCCCCCACCGGGTGTGGCGCCGCGGAGCATGCGGCCTACTTCTGCGACTTCGTCACCCGCATCATCACCAATGATCCCGCGTTCGGGGATACCGAAACCGAACGGCGCCAGTTGCTCCTGCGCGGCGGCCTGGAGATCCACACCACGATCGACCTGGGCATGCAGGAGCAGGCGCACCAGACCGTGATGGATGCCATTCCCGCCGATGATCCCTCCGGGGTGTCGACGGCGATCTCCACCGTGGAGCCCGGGACCGGTGAGATCAAGGCGATGGCCCAGAACACCGACTACGGCAGGCCGGAAGAGGATGCCACCCGCAACACCGAGGTGAACTTCAACGTCGATCGCGCCTACGGCGGGGGTGACGGGTTCCAGACCGGTTCGACCTTCAAGGTGTATGTACTAGCTGAGTGGCTGCGTCAAGGCAACTCCCTGGCCGACCGGGTGGATGGCTCCCAGGGCCAGCACTTCCCGCGTAGTTCCTGGAACTTCAGTTGCGCGCCGGATGTGGCGGCCGATTACGACCCCCGCAACATCGAGGGCATCGGCACCGGAATGATGAGCGTGCAGGAGGCCACCACCCGGTCGGTGAACACCGCGTTCGTCGACATGGCCAACCAGATGGACGTGTGCGGCGTCGATGAGATCGATCGCCGCTCCACCGGCCTGCATGTGGGCAACGGTACCGCCCCGGATGGGCGGCCCTTGGAGTTGACGCCTTCGATGGTGCTCGGTGCGAACTACATCGCACCCCTGACCATGGCCTCCTCCTTCGCGACCTTCGCCTCCGGCGGAACCTACTGCCAGCCGATCGCGATCACCAGCATCACCGACGCAGACGGCGAGGAGTTGCCTGTGCCCGAGGCCGGCTGCGAACAACGCCTGGACGCCGACGTGGTCAACGGCTTGAACCACTCCCTGCAGCAGGTGGTCGGTCAGTCCCAGGGCACCGCTTCCGGCGCGGCGCTGCCCGGACGGGCCGCGGCCGGCAAGACCGGGACCTCCAACGACAACACCGCCGCCTGGTTCGTCGGTTACGTGCCGCAACTGGCCACCGCGGTGTGGGTGGGCCACTCCGAGGGTGGCGTACCGATGATCGGGACCACCATCAACGGCCGCTACTACCCCCGGGTGTACTCCAGCGTGCTACCGGTACCGATCTGGCAGCGGTACATGGCACAGGCCGTGGACGGACTGCCCGCGGAGAGTTTCCCCGAGGCGACCGAGCGTCAGATCTACGGTGACCGGGTGCCGGTGCCCAACGTGGTCGGCTGGGGTATCGATGGCGCCACAACGTACCTGGAGTCCGAGGGCTTCGAGGTGAATGTGGGCGATCCGGTGGACAACAGTTGGGCCGACGACGGCGACGTCGGCGCGACCGAGCCTGTGTCGGGGTCCCGGGTACAACCCGGGTCGACGATCACTCTGCGACCGAGCCAGAGTGCCTCGAACGAGGACGACGACGGCGACTCCGGCGATGAGGACTCCGGTGACGGTGACACCGACGCCCGCTCCCGCGGTGGCGGAAACGCCGACGCGTCCGCCCGGGGCCATGGCGGCGCGGACCGTGGTCACAACCGGGGCCCGTCCTGGCGCGACGACGGCGAGGACTCCCGCCCGGGTGAACGCGGCAACCGCGGTGGCGGCAGGGGTGGAGGCTGAGCACCACCGGGGCTGCGATGGCGCCGGTGCGAACTGCCCGCCCGGGCCGGCGCCTGGGCACCGCCGCCGCGGCACTGATGAGCGCCGGTGCCGGCGTGCTGGCATGGTCGCTTCTCGAGGCGCACTGGTACGCGCTGCGCCGGGTGGAGGTACCGGTGCTGCCTGCCGGCGCGGACCCGGTGCGGCTGCTGCACATCTCCGACCTGCATCTGCTCCCCGAGCACCGGCGCCGGATCGCGTGGGTGCGCGCGCTCGCGGATCTACGCCCTGACCTGGTCATCAACACCGGGGACAACATGGCCCACGCCCGCGCGCTGCCGGTGGTGCTGGAGGCCCTCGAACCGCTCCTGGGCACCCCCGGCGCCTTCGTGATGGGCTCCAACGACTACTACGCCCCGGTGCCGAAGAACCCGCTGCGTTACCTGCGGCCCCGTCGCTCGGGCACGCCCCCCTCTGCCCCGCGCCTGCCTGGGGAGGAACTCGGCGCCGCGCTGCGGGCACACGGCTGGTCGGATCTGACCAACAGGCGCGACCGGCTCAGGCTCGGGGACCTGGATGTGGCCCTGGTCGGTGTGGACGACCCACACCTGCACCGAGACGAACTGCCGCCACCGGACCACCCGCCGTCGTCCGCTTCCACCCGGGCCGAGCACCCGCCGTCGGCCGCCTCCCGCGAGCACGACCGCGCGGTGCTGCGCTTGGGCGTCACCCACGCCCCCTACGCCCGGGTGCTGGGAGCGATGCGTGCCGACGGGGCGGACATTGTCCTGGCCGGACACACCCATGGCGGGCAGGTGTGCGTGCCCGGGTACGGGGCGCTGGTGACCAATTGCGACCTGCCGCCGGCCATGGCCAAGGGTCTGCACCGCTGGCCGGGCGCCAAGCCGGGCCAGGACGCCCGTTCCATCTGGCTGCACGTCAGCGCCGGTCTGGGCACCTCCCCCTACACGCCGGTGCGGCTGGCGTGCCGTCCTGAGGCCACCCTGCTGACCCCTTGTCCCGCGAGGCTGATCACCGTCCCCGGCGGAGTGATCAGTCCCACCCAGACACAATTTCACCTCGGGTGCTCACCTCGGCTATCCTGACCGGGCTCGGGGTGTGGCGCAGCTTGGTAGCGCGCCTCGTTCGGGACGAGGAGGTCGTGGGTTCAAATCCCGCCACCCCGACGATGGAGGGCCCTGATCTGCACCATGTGCAGGTCAGGGCCCTCGTGCTTCGTGATTCACTGAGACCATGAGCCAACCGGTGCGACTGGCCACCCGGACCACGGGTGCGGGTGAGTTGTTCCAGTTGTTCCGCAACGGGTCCGCCCGCACCCGCGCGGAGTTGGTCAGCATCACCGGCCAGTCCCGCTCCACCATCGCCGCCAGGATCGACTCCCTCCTCGCCGCGGGCCTGATCGCCCCCGCCGGTGAGGCCAGTTCGACCGGCGGCCGTCCGCCCACCACCTTCGCCTTCCAGCCGGATGTCCGCGTGGTCCTTGCGGTGGACCTCGGCGCCACCCACGCCCGCCTCGCCCTGACCGACCTCGCCGCCAACGTGCTCGCCCAGACCTACGCCACCCGACCGATCGCCGACGGACCCGAGCCGGTCCTGGCCCACGTGATGACGGCCGGGCGGGACCTGGCCGCCGCCGCCGGTCGCACCCTGACCGACCTGGCGGCGGTCGGGGTGGGCCTACCCGGCCCGGTGGAGCACTCCACCGGACGCCCGATCAACCCGCCGATCATGCCGGGCTGGGACGACAGCGACGTCCCGGGGATCCTGGCCGCCGGACTGGGCACCACGGTGCTGGTGGACAACGACGTGAACATCATGGCCCTGGGTGAGCACCGCACCTGGTGGCCCGACGTTGCGGACATGCTCTTCGTCAAGCTCGGCACCGGGATCGGGGCGGGCATCATCTCCGAGGGAGTGCTGCACCGCGGGGCCCAGGGCTCGGCCGGGGACATCGGGCACGTGGCGGTGCCCAGCGGCGCGCAGGTGCCGTGCCGGTGCGGGGAACCTCGGCTGCCTGGAGGCGATCGCCGGGGGTGCTGCCATCGCCGAGACACTGGCGCGGGAGGGCATGGCTGCCCGCAGCAGTTCCGACGTGGTCGCCCTGGTGCGCTCCGGCGACCCCGCCGCCGCCCGGGCGGTGTATCAGGCGGGTCGGGAGATCGGCTCCGTACTGGCCGCCGCGGTGAGCCTGCTGAACCCCTCGATCGTGGTGATCGGGGGGAACCTCGCCGAGGCCGGCGAGCAGCTGGTCGCCGGGATCCGCGAGGTGGTCTACCGGCGCTCACTGCCGCTGGCCACCCAGGACCTGCAGATCGTGCTCTCCAAGGGGCGGGAGAACGCCGGCGTGCTCGGAGCCAGCGCGATGGCGATCGACCACGTCCTCTCCCCCGCCGAGATCGACGCCCTCATCGCCTGAGCCGCCCACGGCTGTGGGCTGGTTCATCACCCTGCAACGCCTTCGCGTCGGCCCGGCCACCGGGAGCCGAGGGCCGGGCCGGGAGCCGAGGGCCGAGAGCCGAGAGCCGAGAGCCGAGAGCCGAGGGCGAGCGTGACAGCCGAGGGCGAGTGCCAGCAGGCTCGCCCTCGACGGCCAGGCTCGCCATCGGGACACTTGACCGCCAGGCTCCGCCATCGGGGCCCTTGGCGGCGATCCTGCGCCGCAGCCGCCGGCCATCATGGCAGGCTCACCAGCATGCCCATCCCGGAGTTCATCCGCACCCTGCGCACCCGGATCGGTCACGACCTGCTGTGGCTGCCCGGACTCAGCGCGGTCGTCCTGCGCGAGGACGGGTCGATCCTGCTCGGCAAACGCTCCGACAACGGGTTGTGGGCGGTCATCTCCGGCATCCCCGAGCCCGGGGAGGAACCAGTGCCGGCCCTCGAACGGGAGATCACCGAGGAGACCGGCGTGGTCGCCCGGGTGCGTGCCCTGGCCTCGATCCGCGCTACCCCGGTGATCACCCACGGCAACGGCGACATCGCCCAGTACCTGAACCTGAACTTCGTGGCCGACTACATCTCCGGCACCGCCCGCGTGGGCGACGACGAGTCCGAGGCCGTGGGCTGGTTCCGACCCCAGGACCTGCCCGAGCCGCTGGCCGAGTCCACCATCGAGCGGCTCGCCGACGCCCGCGCGTTCCTCGACCACCCCGACGGCGGACCGCTGCTGGCCCGCTGAGGCCCGCGCGGACCCGGGCGGTGAGGGGGCCGGCCGGCGAGGCCGTCAGCCGGCGACCAGTGCCTCACCCGGCGCCGTCGCGGGCGCACCCGCCCGGCGGGCCCGGACGGCCGCGGCCAACTGCTCCAGCACCTGCTCGGTGGTCTCCCAGGACATGCACGCATCGGTGACGGACTGTCCGTACACCAACCCGGCCGGCGCCGGCTGCTGGCGCCCCGCCACCAGGAAGCTCTCCAGCATCACCCCGGCGATGCCGTCCTGGCCCGTGGCCACCTGTGCGGCGATCTCCCCGGCCACCTGGGCCTGGCGCACGTGGTCCTTGCCGAGTTGCCGTGCGAGGCGTCCACCACCAGCCGCCGACGGCGCCCACCCCGCTCCAGCAGGTCCAGGGCATCGGTCAGGGCCGGCGGGGCGTAGTTGGGGCCGCGGCGCCCACCCCGCAGGATCACGTGCGCGTCGGCGTTGCCGATGGTGCGCACCACGGCGCTGCGCCCGCCGGCGTCCACGCCCAGGAAGGTCTGCTCGGCACCCGCGGCCACGGCGCCGTCGATGGCCACCTGCACGTCGCCGTCGGAGGAGTTCTTGAAGCCGATCGGCATCGACAGCCCCGAGGCGAGTTGGCGGTGCAACTGGGACTCCACGGTGCGGGCCCCGATCGCGCCGTAACTGACCGTATCGGCGATGTACTGCGGTGAGGTGGTCTCCAGGAACTCACACGCCACGCCCACACCGGTGGCCAGCACGTCCAGCAGCACCTGTCGGGCCAGCCGCAACCCGCGCGGGATGTCGTAACTGCCGTCCATCCCGGGATCGTTGATCAGCCCTTCCACCCCGTGGTGGTCCGGGGCTTTTCGAAGTACACCCGCATCACCACGTGCAGGTCCTCATCGAACTCCTCGGTCAGCACCGCCAACCGCCGCGCGTAGTCCAGTGCGGCGGCGGGGTCGTGCACCGAGCAGGGACCGACGACGACGAGCAAGCGGTCATCGGAACCGTCCAGGATGCGCTGGGCTGCTCTGCGCGAGCGGGCGACCAGGTCGGCGCCCGCGGCGGGCAGCGGCAACTCGGTGAGCACCTGCGCCGGTGTGGGCAGTGCCTGCATACTGCGCACCCGCAGGTCGTTGGTGCGTTCAGCAGTGAGCATGGGGGTCCTCTCGGTTCGGGCGGACCGCCCTGACCGGAGCGACCGCCTCATGAATGGCGAAAGGCGCGGACCCTGGGGGTCCACGCCTTGTGTCGGCTCCGGTTGCGCGTCAGTTCGTCAACGCGCCGGCCGGGGCCGACACGCTAAACCAATACTGGGTCGCACAACGCATGTGCCCAGCCTACACCCGTACCGATGGGGCGGTGCGGGCCGGGGCCTACTCGGAGGCGGCGGCGTCCAAGCGCTCGATGCCGGCGATCATCCAGTCCAGGCCCATGGAGTACTCCACGTCGACGTCCTGCGACTCCCCCGAGTCGGGTCTGGCGACGTACTCCCCTGCCCGGGTCATCGGGCCCAGGGTGGGCAGGCGCTCATCGGTGATGACTTCGCTGAGCAGGGCCAGGCCCTCGGCATCCAGGGTGAGATCTTCTGCCGAGGTCAGTTCCTGCTCCAGCCGGACGAACCCAGCCACCATCAGGCTGAGGTTCAGCACCACGGCGATCTTCTGCTCCATCGTGATCCGCACCGTCGACAGCACCGCGAGCGCCCGGTCGGCGACCTCCATCGAGTTGGGCATCAGCAACGCGATCGCGTTACGCGGGATCTCCAGCAGCCAGGGCCGGGCCCGGTAGATGTCGCGCAGGTGTGCGGCCCACTGCCGCAGGCCCTCCTGCCAGCCCTCCGGGGGCGGCCAGGTGCCGGACTTGGGCAGTTGCACGGCGGCATCCTGCATGAGCGTCAGCAGTTCGTCCTTGCTGGAGACGTACCGGTACAGCGACATCGTGGTGAACCCCAGCGACTGCGCCACCCGCTGCATCGTCACCGCAGCCAGTCCGTCGGTATCGGCGATCTCGATCGCCGCGCTCACAATCCGCTCATGGCTCAGCGCGCGACTCGGCCCGCGCTGGGGCGCCTCGAGCATCCCCCAGGCGATGGCCACCACTCGCGGGATGCCGTGCTCGGTCGTGTCCTTCATGCCACCTCACTGCGCTGGGTCCGATCGCCCAATGGTGGCACGTGCCGGCGGTGCCCGTGAGCCCGGCTCCGAAACTGACTGTGTACGACATCCACTGCGTATGTCATACTCTGTCTATGTCACACGCAATGCAGACGCAAGTAACGTCATCCGCACCGGCCATCGATGTCACCGGACTGCGCAAGGCCTACGGCACCCACACCGTCCTGGACGGTCTGGACCTGCGGGTCGATGAGCGCATCCACGCCCTGCTCGGCCCCAACGGTGCCGGCAAGACCACGTTGATCAACATCCTGTCCACCCTCGTCCCACCCGACGCCGGCGACGTCCGCATCCTGGGCCGGGTCCTGCCCCGGGACCGGCGGACGGTGCAGCGCATGATCAGCCTGACCGGTCAGTTCGCCGCCGTGGACGAACTCCTCTCCGGCACCGAGAACATGGTGATGATGGGCAGGCTCATGGGCCTGCCCCGCGCAGACGCACGCGCCCGCGGAGCCGATCTGCTGCGCCAGTTCGACCTGACCGAGGCGGCGAGTAAGCCGGTGAGCACCTACTCCGGAGGGATGCGGCGTCGTCTCGACCTGGCCATCAGCATGATCTGCGCCCCGGCGGTGCTGTTCCTGGACGAACCCACCACCGGCCTGGACACGCGCAGCCGGCAGGGTCTGTGGGATCAGATCCGCGCCCTCGCCGAGGCGGGACCACCGTGTTCCTCACCACGCAGTACCTGGAGGAGGCCGACGTGCTCGCCGAGCGGATCTCGGTGCTCGACCGGGGCACGATCGTGGCCCAGGGAACCCCGGAGGAACTGAAGTCCGGAGTGGGAGGCACCGTTCTGCAACTGCGCGACGACGAGGGGCACCTGACCAGCGAGTTCCCCACCGACGGCTCGGCCGGCCACGTCGCCCACGTCCTGGCCGATCTGGCCAGGAACCAGCCCGAGGCCAGGGTGTCCCTACGCCGCCCCACGATGGACGAGGCGTTCCTGCACCTGACCGGCACCCGGCCGGCACCCGCACCGGGTGTCGATACGGACCCGGCCGACCCCGACGCCTCCGACCCGACGCCAGTCGATCCGGTCCCGGCAGGCCCCCACGCGGCGGGCGATACCCCCACCCGACTCCAAGGAGCACAGCGATGACCACGTTTCCCCTGACCACCGGCTCCGGCGTCCTGCGCGCCTCCAGCATCTTCGTGGGGCGCAGCATGCGCCACAGCATGCGGGACGTGGAGTCCCTGCTGATGGCGGTGATCCTGCCGGTGATGATGCTGCTGCTGTTCACCTTCGTCTTCGGCGGTGCGATGGACGTCGGCGCAGGAGCACGCACCGATTACCTCACCTACGTGGTGCCCGGCATCATCCTGACCTGCGCGGGGTTCGGCGCCGCCGGAACCGGGGTCTCGGTGAGCCAGGACATGACCACCGGCACCATGAACCGGCTGCGTACCATGCCGATCCCCAGCGCCACCGTGCTGGCCGGCCACACCCTGGCCTCACTGGCACGGAACCTCGTCAGCACCGCGCTCGTGGTCGTCGTCGCGGTGGCGGTGGGCTTCCGCCCCGGAGCGGGCATCCTCGGCTGGGTCGTCGCCACCGGCAGCGTGGCGCTCTGGATCCTGGCTATCACCGCGCTGTTCGCCATGCTCGGCCTGATTGCCGAATCCCCCCAGGCGGCGAGCGGGTACGGGTTCATCCTGCTGTTCCTGCCCTACGCCTCCAGCGCCTTCGCGCCGATCGAGACGATGCCGGCCTGGATGCAGCCCTTCGCCACCCACCAACCGGTGACCCCGGTCATCGAGACCATCCGCACGGCGCTGGCCGGCGGCTCGGTGGGCTCTGAGGCGCTCGTGGCCCTGGCCTGGAGCGTGGGCATCATCGCGGTGGCGGTCGCACTGACCGCCTGGTTCTTCCCGCGCCGAGTCGCGCGCTGAGGCGCCCCCGCCACGCCCCCGCAGCGCCCCGGCAGCGCCCCGGCAGCGCCCCGGCGGCGGGGCCTGCCCACCGCGCGGGACCGGGGCAGGGCCGCCCGGGCCGAACTAGGCTGGGCGGCATGAGTAGTGCCTTCCTCCTCGCGCCCGCCCATCCACCGCACCCTGTCTCTGCACACGGGTGGGTGCGCCTGGTCCGCGGCCTCGGCATCGCGGTCGTCGGAGCCCTCGTCCTGGCCGCCGCCCTGGTCTGGTCGAGCCCGGCCCACGCCCATGCCGAACTGATCGGGTCAGACCCTGCCGACGGCGCCGAACTGAACGAGGCGCCCGATGAGATCGTGCTGACCTTCAACGAGCCCCTCGAGCAGATCGGAGCCGAGGTGCTCATCACCGACGCCGACGGAAGCGAGGTCCAGGACGGTGACCCCCGGATCAGCGGCCCGACGCTGACCCACGACCTCACCGAGGACCGGCCGGCCGGGGAGTACACCGCGCAGTGGCGGGTGGTCTCCGCCGATGGGCACCCGGTCTCCGGGGCGTTCACCTTCACCGCTGCCGAGGCCACCGGCCCCGAAGCCGGGAGCGAGCCCGATGCCGGCGACGCGGCGCAGGATGCCACCGAGGACGACGAGGCCCGAACCAGCGAGGGCGCGGGTGACACCGACACCGGGGATGAGGCTGCCGGCGCCGATGCTGCCGGCGCGGATGCCCAGAACCCCGCAGACGAGGTCGCCGAGACCGAAGCCCAGCCGCTGCTCCCCTGGGGGTTGATCTTCGCCCTGGCTGGTATCGGCATGGTGCTGGCCCTGGTGGTGCGTGCGCGCCGCCAGCTCCGGGACCGCGAGGAAGCCGGACCCCGGGCGATCGATCCGGAGGATTCCGATCCGCACACCTGATCCCGCCGGCCTGTACCCGCCCCCGCGCTGGGAGCAGCGCTTCCGGGCCGGGCGCGTCTTCCTGCCCGAGTGGGCCTCCCTGGCCCCGGAGCGGGCGGTACTGATCGCCAGTTCCGGGGGCGCATTGCAGGTGCACTCCTTCGAGTCCGACACCGGGCGGCTGGTCCGGGCCACCGACCGTCCCGGCGGCACCACCCGCGCCACGATCGACCCCACCGGGCAGTGGATCTGGTGGTTCGACGACACCGACGGCAACGAGTTCGGCACATGGCGGCGCCAACCCTTCGGCTCCACCCCGCCGCGCTACTCCTTCGGCTCCACCCTGCATCGCCACGAGAGCGCCCTCGACCTCGCTCCGGCCTACGACGACGCCGGGCTCGTGCTGGGCGCCGACGGCACCGCGATCGTGGGACGCTCCGATCCGCGTTACGGCACCCAGATCCACCAGGTGCTGGTGGGCGCAGCCGGTTACGGGGCCACGGCGCCGGTGCCGCTGTACGCCCACCCCCAGGACGCCCGGGTGGCCGCACTGAGCCGGGACGGGAACCTGGTGGCGATCAGCCACTCCGAACGAGGGGACGCCCTGCACCCGGCGATCAGGGTGGTGCGCGGGGACACCGGCACCGTGGTGGCGGATCTCGACGACGGTGCCGGACTGGGCCTGTGGGCGCAATCGTTCGCGCCGGTCGCCGGGGACAACCGGCTCCTGGTCCGCCACGAACGCACCGGTAGCCCGGCGTTGCTCATCTGGGATGTGGCCAACTCGCTGCAGCGACCGGTGGACCTGAGCCTGCCGGGCGACGTGGCGGGCGCCTCGTGGGCCCCCGACGGCCGGTCGCTCCTGGTGAGTGTGGACCACCGTGCCCGCACCCTGCTGTTCCGCTACCGGCTCTCCGACGGCCGCACCCACGCCGTCGGGCCCAGGTCGGGCACGGTCACCGCGGCCACGCCGCGCCCGGACGAGGATGCCTGGGCACACTGGTCCTCAGCGGCCGAGCCCCCCTCGGTCACGGCGACCAGCACCGGCGCCGAACTCCTCCACGTGGGCACCCGGGCGCCGTCGTCGGTCCCGGTGACCGACGTCTGGGCGGAGGGGCCGGGCGGGGCCGTGCACGCGCTGCTGCGCCGCCCGCCCGGGGTCAGCGAACCCCACCCGGTGGTCGTGCGCCTGCACGGGGGCCCGCACGCTCACGACACCGACGCCTTCGACGCGGAGGCCGCGGCGTGGGTCGATCACGGCCTGGCCGTGCTCAACGTGAACTTCCGCGGCTCCACCGGATACGGCAACACCTGGCGCGAGGGGCTGGGCGCCGACGCCGGGTTCGCTGAGCTCGCCGACGTGGCTGCCGTGCACCAGACACTGATCGATGACGGCGTGCTGGACCCGGGAAGGTCGGTACTGTCCGGCAAGGGCTGGGGCGGGTACCTGACCCTGCTGGGTCTGGGCACCCAGCCCGAGCGATGGGCGGCCGCCGTCGCCGTGGCGCCGGTGGCCGACACCGTCGAGGCTTACCGCAGCGAGTCCGCGGCGCGCCAGGCGTGGGACCGGTCCATGTTCGGCGGGACGCCGGAGCAAGTGCCGCAGGCCTACCGCAAGGCCTCCCCGATCACGTACGTGGACCAGGTGCGCGCGCCGGTGCTGATCGTGGCCTCCCGCAACGACACCCGCGGGCCGATCGGCCAGATCGAGGGATACGTCCAGGCGCTGCGCACCGCGGGCGGTCACGTCTCGACCAGCGTGGACAACCTGGGGCACGGCACCCATGTGGACACCGACCGGATCGCGCAGATGCGCGCTCAATTGGTGTTCGTGCACGAACACGTGGCGCCCACCGGCTAGCCTCTGCAGGCCCAGCGCGGCGGCGGGTCCCGGGGCTCAGCGCTGGGCGAGCAACTCGGCGATCTGGATGGTGTTCAGGGCCGCGCCCTTGCGCAGGTTGTCACCCGCCACGAACAGCGCGAGCCCGCGACCGTCCGGAACGCCCGGGTCGGTGCGGATGCGCCCGACGAGGCTGTCATCGATCCCAGCCGCATCCAGCGGGGTGGGTACCTCCTGCAGCCGTACGCCCGGGGCGCCGGAGAGCACCTGACGGGCCCGCTCCGGGCTGATCGGGCGCTCGAACTCGGCGTTGATGGACAACGAGTGCCCGGTGAATACCGGCACCCGCACGCAGGTTCCGGACACCAGCAGATCCGGAAGGCCCAGGATCTTGCGGGACTCGTTGCGCAGTTTCTGGTCCTCATCGGTCTCACCGGAGCCGTCATCGACCAGGGAACCGGCCAGGGGCAGCACGTTGAACGCGATCGGCGCGGTGTAGGTGGCCGGCTCCGGCAGGTTCAACGCGTGCCCGTCATGGGTCAGGGCGGCCAGATCCTGCTCCGCCGCGGCCCGCGCCTGGGTCTGCAGTTCGTCCACGCCCGCGAGCCCGGATCCGGAGACCGCCTGGTAGGTCGAGACGATCAGCCGTTGCAGCCCTGCCTCGGAGTGCAGCACCTTGAGCACCGGCATCGCGGCCATGGTGGTGCAGTTGGGGTTGGCCACGATGCCCTTGGGGATGTGGCGCAGGGCCTCGGGGTTGACCTCGGAGACCACCAGGGGGACGTCGGGGTCGGACCGGAAGGCCGAGGAGTTGTCCACCACGACCGCGCCGGCCTCGGCGAACCGGGGAGCCAGGGTCCTGGAGGTACCCGAACCGGCCGAGAACAGCGCGATGTCCACGCCCTCGACGTCGGCTGTGGTGCTGTCCTCCACCACGATCTGCTCATCGCCCCACGGCAGGGTGGTGCCGGCCGAACGCGGAGAGGCCAGGAAGCGGACCCGATCAGCCGGGAAGTTGCGCTCCGCCAGCAGGGTGCGCATGACTTCACCGACCTGCCCGGTGGCTCCCACGATTGCCAGGTTGACACCCATCAGCGTCCCGTCCCTCCGTAGACCACGGCCTCGACCTCATCGGCGTCCAGGTCGAACGCCTCGTGCACAGCGCGGACCGCCTTGTCCAGGTCCCGCCGCCGGGTCACCACCGAGATCCGGATCTCCGAGGTGGAGATCATCTCGATGTTGATGCCGGCATCGCGGATGGCACCGAACAACTTCGCGGCCACCCCGGGGTGGGATCGCATCCCGGCGCCGACGAGTGAGAGTTTGCCCACGCCGTTGTCGAAGACCACGTCGTGGTAGCCGATCTCGTCCCGGCAGGCGCGCAACGCGTTCGCGGCGGATTCGGCGTGCTCGGTGGTGAGGGTGAAGGAGATGTCGGTGACGCCGCTGCCCTTGGTGGTGGGGACGTTCTGCACGATCATGTCCAGGTTGATGCCGGCCGCGGCGACCACCTCGAACACTCGGGCGGCCGAACCGGGGATGTCGGGTACGTCGATGACGGTCACCTTCGCCTGGGACCTGTCGTGTGCGACGCCGGAGATCAGGGGGTCTTCCATGCTTCCTTCTTCGGGTTCTTCATCGGTGACCAGGGTGCCGGAGTTCTCCGAGAACGAACTGCGGACGTGCAGGGTGACGCCGTAGCGGCGAGCGTACTCGACGGCTCGCAGGTGCAGGATCTTGGCGCCGTGGGCTGCCATCTCCAGTGTTTCCTCGGTGGAGATGCGTTCGATCCGCCGGGCCGTGGGCACGATCCGGGGATCGGCAGTGAACATGCCGTCGACGTCGGTGTAGATCTCGCACACCTCGGCCTGCAGCGCGGCTGCCAGTGCCACCGCGGTGGTGTCCGAACCGCCCCGGCCCAGCGTGGTGACGTCGTTGGTGGTCTGGGTGACGCCCTGGAACCCGGCCACGATCGCGACCGAGCCGCCGTCGACGCTGGCCTGGATCCGTTTCGGGGTGACCTCGGCGATCCGGGCGTTGCCGTGCGCGGTGTCGGTGATGACCCCGGCCTGTTGTCCGGTGAAGGCCTGGGCATTGACGCCCAGTTCGGAGATCGCCATCGCCAGCAGCGCCATCGAGATGCGTTCCCCGGCGGTCAGCAGGATGTCCATCTCCCGGGCCGGGGGGTTGGGACTGATCTGCCTGGCCAGGTCCAGCAGTTCATCGGTCGTGTCACCCATCGCGGAGACGACGACGACCACCTCGTGACCAGCACGTTTGGTGTCGACGACCCGTTTGGCGACACGGGCGATACTGGCGGCGTCGGACACCGACGATCCGCCGAACTTCTGGACGATGAGGGTCACAGGAACTCCGCTGGGGATCAATGTTTGGTGAACAGCGCTACTGGTGATGCGTACCGGGTGCGTATCAACTGAAGGGCATCGCGAGCGTGTGCTGCTCGGAACCGGCCGGCGGGGATGGACGCACGCGCCACGTACCCGTCCGGGCCCCCGGCCGGGACAACCCGCCCTCGACCGACGTGCCCGACCATGCTCGCATCACAAGCGCACCAGATACCCAATCACACTTTCAGTCCGGAGCTACCACTTGATAATACTCCCGCCGTACACTCGCCGGTTCCGCCGGCACACACCGGCATCCGGGCGGGAAGCGCGACGAAGCCGCGGATTCTCAGTCCTTCCGGCGCAGGTTCAGTTGCGCCGCACCACCGAGGTCCCGGGTCGGAGACCTTGTGACGTGTCTAACGATCTCACCGGGGGACCCTGGGGCCGACGTGATTCGTCTCACTATTCGGACGAGATTTCGATTGATTGACCCGCCATTGATCCACCCCGAGCTTCGGTTGCGCTATCAACGATTACCCCGAATCCGCTCGGCGGCGATCCGCCCAACCTGGGCCCGGATCAGCCCCGGGCACCGGTTTAGATCCGGGCGCAACCTCGCTACGGTGAATGGCGGTATGACTACTTCCACAACGACCTCGCCCACTACTGCCCAGATTACTTTTCGAAACCCAGCCGTTGAGGACGGCGCCACCATGTGGCGCCTGGCGCGCGATTCCGGATCCCTCGATCTGAACACCTCCTACGCCTACCTGTTGTTCGCCAGGGACTTCGCGCAGACCTGTCGCATCGTCGAGGTTGACGGTGAACCTGCCGGCTTCGTACTCGGGTACCGCCGTCAGTCCGAGCCCGGGACCCTGTTCGTATGGCAGATCGCCGTTGCCGCCGAGCACCGCGGTCGCCAACTGGGTCTGCGTCTGCTTGACGACGTGGCGACCGAGGCCACCTACGTCGAGGCGACCATCACTGCGGACAACACCGCCTCACAGCGGTTGTTCACCAGTTTCGCCCGCTCCCGCGGCTCCGAGCTGAACCGCCGCGAGATGTTCACCACCGAAGACTTCCCCGACGGCCACGAGGCCGAGGGGTTGGTGCGCATCGGCCCGATGCGCACGAACGCCAATGAAACGGAGACCCGTCCTATGAGCACTGTCGAACTGGAATCCCAGGTTCGCAGTTACTCCCGGTCCTGGCCCACCTCGTTCGATCGCGCCTCCGGCGCGACGATCCACGACGTCGACGGCCGGGCCTATCTTGACTTCTTCGCCGGCGCCGGGGCCCTGAACTACGGCCACAACCACCCGCACCTGAAGGAAACGCTGCTGGACTACTTCACCAGCGACCGGGTGGTGCACTCCCTGGACATGTTCACCCCGGCACGGGACGACTTCCTGGCCACCTTCCACAACGAGATCCTCAAGCCCCGCGATCTCGACTACAAGATGGTGTTCCCCGGACCGGGCGGTTCCAACGCCGTCGAGGCCGCACTGAAGTTGGCGCGCAAGGTCACCGGCCGGGAGTCGGTGGTGAACTTCACCAACGCCTTCCACGGCATGACGCTCGGGGCACTGTCGGTGACCGGAAACGCGATGAAGCGTGGCGGAGCGGGCCTGCCCCTGGTACATGCCACCCCGATGCCCTACGACGACTACTTCAACGGGGACGTCCCGGACTTCATCTACCTCGAGAAGTTGCTCGGCGATGGTGGCGGGGGCCTGAACGAGCCCGCCGCGGTGATCGTGGAGACCGTCCAGGGTGAGGGTGGGCTCAACACGGCCCGCGCCGAGTGGCTGCGCAACTTGTCCGAGTTGTGCAAGAAGCACGGCGTGCTGCTCATCGTCGATGACATCCAGATGGGGGTGGGACGCACCGGCTCGTTCTTCAGCTTCGAAGAGGCCGGCATCGTCCCGGACATCGTCACACTGTCCAAGTCCCTCTCCGGGTACGGCCTGCCGATGGCCGTCACCCTGATCCGTCCGGACCTGGACATCTGGTCACCGGGTGAGCACAACGGCACCTTCCGTGGCATCGGCCCGGCCTTCGCTACCGCTGCTGAGTCCATTCGTCACTTCTGGCGGGATGAGTCGTTGAAGCAGCAGACCGTCGCCCGCGGCCTGCAGGTCGAGTCCCGGTTCAACCGCATCGTGGCTCAGTACGAGGAGCACCAGTTGGTGGCCAAGGGCCGCGGCATGGCCCGGGGACTGCAGTTCGCCAACGGTGAGCTCGCCGACCAGGTCACCACGACAGCATTCGAGCGTGGCCTGCTCGCCGAGACCTCCGGCCCGGAGGGTGAGGTGCTGAAGTTGCTGCCGCCGCTGACCATGACCAAGGATGAGTTCGAGCGCGGCATGACCATCCTCGAGGAGTCCATCGACGACGTCCTCGCCGCCAACCCGGCCGACAAGATTGAGGAGCTCGCCACATCATGATCGTCCGCCACCTGGATGACATCTCCGACACCGACGCCGACATCACGACCGAGAACTGGCGCTCGCGCCGGATCGTGCTGGCCAAGGACCACGTCGGGTTCTCCCTCCACGAGACCGTCCTGAAGCCCGGAACGGTGAACGAGTTCTGGTACGCCAACCACATCGAGGCGGTCTTCATCACCGAGGGCGAGGGCGCCATCACCGACGTCGCCACCGGCGAGGTGCATGAACTGCGGCCCGGGTCGATGTACCTGCTCGACCAGCACGACAAGCACGTCCTGCGCCCGCGCACCCAGATGCGCACCGTGTGCGTGTTCAATCCGCCGGTGACCGGCCGGGAAGTGCACGACGAGAACGGCGTCTACCCGCTGATCAAGGAAGACCCGCTGCAGCCGGCCTGAGCGCTCTGCACATCCAGTGGCACGATCCCCGCGAGGCGGGGGTTGTGCCACTGTCGTTCCTGCGCACGAAACCTTCACTCATCCGGCGCCACCGGCTACTGCGAAGCGGGGCCGCACGGGCCTAGATTGTGCTCATGGCAACAACCGCCGATGCCGTGCCGCCCGTCACGCCGTCGGCGACCCCACCGGCGATCTGGGCCCGGGGCCTGTCCCGGGCCTTCGGTGACGTGCGAGCCGTGGACGGCGTGGACCTGGATGTGCGGCGGGGCAGCGTCACCGCGCTGATCGGCCCGAACGGGTCGGGCAAGACCACGTTGCTGCTCATGCTCGCCGGGCTGCTCGCCCCGGACACCGGTGAGGTGCTGGTGGCCGGCGCGGACCCGACGCGCTCGGCGCAGGCCCGGTCACGGATCGGGTGGATGCCCGATGCCTTCGGCACCTGGGAATCCCTGAGCGCCACCGAGATCCTCACCACGATGGGTGCTGCCTACCGGCTCAACCCTGCCCTGAGCCGCCGTCGTGCCGCCGAGTTGCTGGCGACCGTGCACCTGAGTGAGTTCGCCGATGCGCCTGCCCAGGTGCTCTCCAGGGGGCAGAAACAGCGCCTGGGGATGGCCCGGGCGCTGGTGAACCGGCCGCAGGTGCTGTTGCTGGACGAACCGGCCTCGGGTCTGGACCCGCGCTCACGGATCGACATGCGGACGCTGCTGCGCTCCCTGGCGCAGGCGGGCACCACCGTGCTGATCTCCTCCCACGTGTTGGCCGAACTGGACGAGATGGTCGACGACGCGGTGTTCCTGGCGCGCGGTGCCACGGTCTCCTCGGCCGGGTTGCTCGCCGCTACCAACGCACGACGGCGCGCTGGCGGCTGCACAGTCTGGATGCGACCGCACTCACCGTCTGGGCCGACCGTGCCCAGGTCAGGCTGATCCCGGACACCGACGCACCTGCAGGGGCCGCCACCGTCCTGGTGGAACTGCCCGATGAACGGGCTGCGGCACGGTTGCTCGCCGACGCGGTGGGCGCAGGAGTGCCGATCAGCACGCTGACGCCGGTGGGCGGGTTGCTGGAGCAGGCCTACCTCACGTTGGACGCGGACCGGCGATGACCACCGGGATCCCCACCTCCCAGCACCCGGGCGGCGCCGACCCGGGTGGCCCGGAGCACCCGTTCGGTCCCGCCCCGGTCGAACCTGCCGAGCAGCGGGCGCGCGCGGTGAGCTGGCAGGGTGTCCGCACCGTCCTGGTGCTGGAGTTGCGCCAGCGAGTGCGCTCGACCCGGTGGAAGGTGGCCCTGGTGGCCTTCTTCGTCCTGGTGGGGGTGGTCTCCATCCTGTTGCACCAGGCCCTGACCACCGTGGGCGGGGCGCCCGGGAGCCGTTTCGTCTACGAGTTGATCCTGATGTTCGTGCTCGGCCTGGGGCTGCTGGTCACGCCGACCTTGTCCTCCACCGCCATCAACGGGGACCGTCAGGCCGGCACGTTGGCGATCATGCAGATCACCAAACTGAGCCCGGTCGATCTGGCGCTGGGGAAGCTACTGGCCGGGTGGTTCGCCGCGCTGTCCTTCCTGGCGGTCTCGATGCCGTTCCTGATCTGGTCCTGGGTCCTGTCCCGCACCGGTATCGGACGCCTGGCCCTGGCCCTGGTGGTGCTGGCGTTGCTGCTGGTGGTGGTGTGCGCGGTCAGTCTGGGGTTCTCCGCACTGACGAACCGTCCGGCCGGGTCCACGGTGTTGTCCTATCTGACGGTGGGCACCCTGAGCATCCTCTGTCTGGTGCTGTTCGGGCTGACGTTCCCGTTGATCACCCAGGAGCGGGAGGTGCAGGTGTACACCGTGCCCTTCGCCCAGGCCGAGGATGCCCGGTGCCGCTGGGAGACCCACCTGCAATCAGTCTCCGACACCGACCGCACCTGGTGGCTGCTGGCGGTGAACCCGTTCGTGATCCTCGCTGACTCAGCCGCGCCGTCGATCGACCCCGCCGACAGGCACTCCTCCGAGGGGCCCCTGGGTGCGATCCGGGGCGCGGTGCAACTGGCCCGCGAGGGGCCGAGCGCGCAGGTGGATCAGTGCTGGAGCGGCAACTACGGTCCGGACGCACCCGAACCACCGGCGCTGTCCCAGACGCCCCACTGGCCCTGGGGGCTGGGTCTGCACCTGCTGCTGGGGGCCGGTGGCCTGACCCTCGCCATCCGCCGGCTCGCGGTGCCCTACCGGACCCTGTCCCGGGGAGCGCGAGTCGCCTGACCGCACGGTCCCATGGCGTGGCCGACGACGGCGCACGCGGGCTTCGCGCGACGGGTTCGGTGCCGGCGCGGGTCGCAGCGTGGGCGGGCAGGCGCCGGGTCAGTCACCCGATGCGGGGGTGCCCCGGGACGGCCGGCCGTCCGCGGGCACCTCGCCGGGCGTGGCGTGCAGGGCGTGGAACTCGGCGTCGGCGGCAACCTCGTCGTCAACGTCCAGGCGCAGGTGCGCGATCAGGCTGATCAGGACCCGGGTGGCGCTGGTGGCTCGTTCACCCCAGACCGAGAGGTAGGAGAACTGCCACCACCACAGCGCCTCGTCGGGGTGTCCGGCACGGTGGTGCTGCAGCCCGGTGGACAGCGCGGTGGCGATGTCGGCCAGGTCGTCGCTGAGCCGGGCGGTACCGGTGTCGGCGCTGATGAGCGGGTCGATCACCTCGGAGTAGGCATCCAACCCGTCGAGCACGTTCGCCAGGGAGACCCGCAGCGGCTCACTGTCGACCTCGGGGCCGTCGTCGGGCTCGAACCGGTGGGCCGGGACGACGTCGGTGATGGCGCCCAGCCGCGCGCCGGCGGTGACCAGATCCGAGACCGCGAGCAGCAGCAGCGGGATCGCCACGTCCGGGCTGGACCCGGAGGCCACCTCCTTGGTGGTGCTGAGGAACTGCTCGGCGACCGCTGCGGTCGCCGTACCCAGCACGCGCAGGTCCGCATCGAGGCTCGCTTCCATCGGTTACCCACCTCCGGTCTCGTTGGTGTGCCCCCACCGTAGGCAATCGACGTGGGTTGCGGCTATCTTCCCGGCTGCGGCACGCCGATCGGCCCGGCTTCCCGCGGGGCCGGCACGTTCAGTACCGCGAACCGGCCATCCCGTCGGCGAGGATCGCCTCAACGCTCTGCGAGGGGTCGAGGGCGCTGGTGTCCAGCCACAGCCCGCGCCGCGGGCCCTGCTCCAGGAACTCCTGCAGCGTGCGCACCCCCTCTGCTGGCGACCCGCTGCCGTGGTCCCAGTCCCGGTAGGAGTCCCCGCCCCTCCCCCGCTCGCGCGCCAGCACAACCTCCGGGCCGGGGTTCAGCACCACCAGGTGTCGTTCAGCGGAGGCGATCCGCTCCATCCAGGCGTCACATCCTCCCCGAGGACCACGTCGGCGATGACGACGTGGAATCCGGACGCGGCATAGTGGTTGGCGACCAGGGCCGAAGCCTCGTACCGCAGCCGTAGTTGGCGCACGGCCTCCGGGTCGGGGTCGGGGCCCATCCGGGCGTGCCCGGCTCGAACCGCGGAGTAGAAGACATCACCATCCAGCGCCATCGACGGCGGGCCGAGGTGGTCGGCCAGCAACGGCGCGAGGGTGGACTTGCCGGCGGCCTGGACCCCGGTGATCAGGACCACCTTGGGGCGGCGGCTCATGCGTCGACGGCCCGGCGGCCCTCGAACGCCCGGCCCAGGGTGACCTCGTCGGCGTACTCCAGGTCCCCGCCCACCGGCAGGCCGGAGGCGAGCCGGGAGATGGTCAGGCCCATCGGTCGCAGCATCCGCACCAGGTAGGTCGCGGTGGCCTCCCCCTCCACGTTGGGGTCGGTGGCGATGATGATCTCGGTGATCTCATCATCGCCCAGCGGGTCAGCAGTTCGCGGATGCGCAGATCGTCCGGACCCACCCCGTCGATCGGGTTGATGGCCCCACCGAGCACGTGGTAGCGCCCGCGGAACTCCCGGGTCCGTTCGATCGCCACGACGTCCTTGGCCTCCTCGACCACACACAGCAACGCGCCGTCGCGACGTGGGTCACGGCAGATGCGGCACTGCTCCTCCTCGGCCACGTTGCCGCACACCTCACAGAACCGGACCCGCGCCTTGACCTCGGTCAGGGCGGTGGCCAGGCGCTGGACGTCCTCGGGATCGGCGCCGAGAACGTAGAAGGCGATCCGCTGGGCGCTCTTGGGCCCCACCCCGGGCAGTCGGCCCAGTTCATCGATCAGGTCCTGGACGGCGCCGTCATAGGCCACCATCACCGCACCTGCCCGGGATCGTCGATCTCCTCATCGATCACGGTTCCGCCCAACAGACGCGCCACCAACGGCGCGCCCACCACCTCGGTGGTCTCCAGGGCCGGATCGTCATCGGAGTGCTCATCGGCTTCGTCCCCGAGGCGCTGCACGGGTGCGGGCGCATCTGGGTTGCGCGGTGGCTCGGCTACCAGGGCGGCTTCCTGCGCCTGGGTGGCGATCGCCCGGTAGCCGGAGGTGCCGTGGTCCGGTGCGTCCGGGGCCGAGGAGGGGTGCGAGTGGTCGGGTGTGGCATCGGAACCAGGTGAGGCCGGCGCGACCGGACCGGCCGTCTCATCCGGGATCGCGCCCGCGCGGGGCGGCACGTCATGGTCCGGCGCACCCGTAGTGCCGGATTCGCTGCCGGAGCCGGTGGGGTCGCTCGCCGCTGCGGACCAGTTCTGCGGTGGCCTCCGTACCGGGACATCGGCCCAGCCATCGCCGTCGATTCCCGGCGTGGCATCGCTCGCCGGAGCCTCGCGCGGACCCTTGACCTCAGCGGAGGTCGTGCCCGCCGACCGGGCCGCGCCCGTGGCACTCGGTCCGGTCCGGCCGGCACCGTGCGGCGGCCGGTCCGATGAGTGGCCGTCACCGGCTTCCGGGCCCGCAGGCTCCGCACCGCCACTGACCGCACCGAGACTGCGAGGCGCGGGCTGCTCGGCTCGCGCCGCCTGTTCCGGCTGCGCGGGTCGCTCCGGCTGCGGGGCCTGCCCCGGTCCCGCGGTCTGCCCCGGTCCCGCGGTCTGGGCCGCTGGCCCGGCTGCCGACTGACGACCCGATGCCGGCCGGGAGGTCTGCTCGTGCGGGGCACTCGGGGCGGACGCGGTGGGATCGGCGGCCGGGGTCCCGGGACCGGATTGCGTCGGCGCCGGCCGGTGCGCAGCGGCGCCACCACCGCCCGCGGAACCGTCGTTCAGGACCGGCTCGATCCGAACCTCCACCCCCAGGGTCTCCCGTAGCGCCTGCGCCACCATGTCGCCGTGCGGGCCGGACCGGAACGCGGTGGCCAGGCCCGAGGTGGAAAAGCCCAGCGACAACGTGGTCGGGGATAGATCCATCACCTGGGCATCCTGGGAGACCAGCGCCCACGAGGTCCGCTTGAGCCGGGCCAGGGTGTCCAGCACCTCGGGCCAACGACGACGAACCTGATCCGTCGTCATCGCGCCTCCGGCCTGCTCGCCTGCCTGGGTTTTCTCGTCTGGCGGGGTCTGCGCGGCTGCGGGTGCTGCCGGTTCCTCTGGCGCCGCCGGTGCCTCCCGACTCGTTCCCGGCCGGTGAGGTCCCACGTCCGGCGCCGGTCCGGAGTCCGGTTCGGGTGCGGGCTCGGCCGGCCGGCCGGCCGGTTCGGGCTGGGCCGCCCGGGCCGCCTCCTGGGCTCGTACCGGAGCCGCAGCGGGCCGCTCGGTCGTTCCTCCGTTCGCGGGCACTTCCCGGGCCTGCGGCTGGGGGGCCGGCTCCGTCGTCGGGCGGGCAGTTGTCGGGCTGCTCGGCGCCGGCGCACCTGCGATCGCTGCTTCCAACCGGTCCAATCGTGCGGCGAAGCCGTCCACGCCGTCATCGGCAGCGGGAAGCAGCAGGCGTGCGCACAGCAACTCCAGCTGCAGGCGCGGGGACGTGGCGCCGGTCATCTCGGTCAGGCCATCGTTGACCAGGTCCGCGGCGCGGGACAGGGCTCCGGCGCCCATGTGCTGGGCCTGGGAGCGCATGCGCTCGAGTTGGTCGGCAGGGACGCTGCGCAGCACCGAGGCCGCCTCCTCGCCGGCGGCGCGGACCACGATCAGGTCCCGCAGCCGCTCGAGCAGGTCCTCCACGAACCGTCGAGGGGCGTGCCCGGACTCGATCACCCGGTCCACCACCCGGAACACGCTCAGCCCGTCACGCGCGGCCAGGGCCTCCACGGCATCGTCCAGGAGGGCGGCGTGGGTGAACCCGAGCAGCGCCACCGCCCGCTCATAGGTGAGTTCGGCATCCTTGGCCCCGGCGATGAGCTGGTCCAGCACCGACAGGGAGTCGCGCACCGACCCACCGCCGGCCCGCACCACAAGCGGGAGCACGCCGCCGGCCACGCTGATCCCTTCGGCTTGGGCCAGGGACTGCAGGTAGTCGGTGAGTTTCTCCGGGGCCACCAGACGGAACGGGTAGTGGTGGGTGCGGGAACGAATGGTGCCGATCACCTTGTCCGGTTCGGTGGTGGCGAACACGAACTTGATGTGCGGCGGGGGTTCCTCGACGAGTTTGAGCAGGGCGTTGAATCCCTGCGTGGTGACCATGTGCGCCTCATCGAGGATGAAGATCTTGTACCGGTCCCGGGCGGGGGCGAACGCGGCCCGCTCGCGCAGTTCCCGCGCGTCGTCCACGCCGTTGTGGCTGGCGGCGTCGATCTCCACCACGTCCAGGCTTCCCGACCCGCCCCGGGCCAGTTCCACGCAACTGTCGCACTGCCCGCAGGGCTGGGCGGTGGGGCCCTGGGCGCAGTTGAGGCAACGTGCCAGGATCCGCGCCGACGTCGTCTTCCCGCAGCCTCGCGGACCGGAGAAGAGGTAGGCGTGGGTGACCCGGTCCGCGGCCAGCGCGGCCATCAACGGCTCGGTGACGTGCTCCTGCCCGATCACGTCGGTGAACGTCTCGGGCCGGTAGCGGCGGTACAGGGCGGTACTCACGCGCCTCACTCTAGGTGAGTGGGCTGACATCGGGCGAGCTCGCTGTGGATGTATCCGGGCAGCGAAGGACCCCCCGCGCACCCGCCAGAGCTCACCTGCCCTTGCTGCCTTCCGGCCCTGGGGGAGTTCAGCAAGATGACGCCACGCGAGGGGTCGCCTCCAGTGTAACCGGGAGTCGGCGGTGGGTCGACGAGGTCGAGGAGCGACTCGGGGTCGGGCCACTCCCAGCCGGTGACGAGCAACGAGGGTCGGCGATCTCACAGCATGCGGATTCGGCCCGTGCGCGCAGTTCCGGTATCCTCATGGGGCAGTTCCAGGAGGATTCGCATAGTGGCCTAGTGCGCACGCTTGGAAAGCGTGTTGGGTTAACGCCCTCGGGGGTTCGAATCCCCCATCCTCCGCCATGTGATGTCACCGCACATCACCCACGGACCGGACCACACCTGGATCCGGGCACCCCGCGTCCGGGCCCCCCGCGTCCGGGCCCCCCGCGTCCGGGCACCCCGCGTCCGAGCCCCCCGCGATCCGGGCCCCCCGCGTCCGGGCCCCCCGCGTCCGAGCACCCCGCGTCCGAGCACCCCGCGTCCGAGCCCCCCGCGATCCGGGCCCCATCCCCTGTTCCGGCCCCACCCCCAGCCGAATCCGCACCCACCCGGACGGGTCCGCGCCCCACCCGGACGGATGAACCGCCAGAACCATCCAATTGGAGAGTTGCGGCGCCCCAGGCGTGCCGAACGGCGCCGGGAGCGCTCAATTGGATGGTTCCGGCGACGTGAGGTGCTCCGCCGCTCAGGGCGCCCGGCGGCCGGGGGGCGCCCGGCGGCCGGGGCGGCGGCAGCCGCGAGGTGCGCCCCGGGCGGTCAGTCCGAAGGAGTGGGGTTGTGCGGCACCGACGCCGGGGAGGCGGGCTCGGCCGAGGTCCCGCGCCAGCGGGAGACGCTGCGCATCAGGTGGTAGACCCCCAGCGCCGCAGCGGTCCCCAGCGCGATGCCCTCGAACCGCAGTTCGCCCACCACCCAGGTGTAGTTCGCGATGCCGATCACCAGCGCGATGCCGGCGGTGGTCAGGTTCACCGGGTCGGAGAAGTCGACCTTGTTCTGCACCCAGATTCGCGCACCGAGCACCCCGATCATCCCGTACAGCACGGTGGCGGCACCCCCGAGCACACCGGCCGGCACCGTGGCGATCAGTTCACCGAACTTCGGCGACAGGCTCAGCAGCAACGCCGCCACCCCGGCCACCGCGTAGGCGGCGGTGGAGTACACCCGCGTGGCTGCCATCACGCCGATGTTCTCGGCGTAGGTCGTGGTGCCCGAACCGCCACCGGTCCCGGCCAGGGTGGTGGCCACGCCGTCGGCGAAGAGCGCCCGGCCCATCGCATCGTCCAGGTTCTCCCCGGTCATCGTCGCCACCGATTTCACGTGGCCGACGTTCTCGGCAACCAGCACCAGCACCACGGGCACGAAAAGGCCGACGACGGCGATGTCGAACGTGGGGGCGGTGAACTGGGGCAGGCCCACCCAGGCGGCCTCGGCGACGCTGGTGAAGTCCACCTCGCCGCGGATCACCGCGACCGCGTAGCCGGCGAGCACGCCCACCAGGATCGCCAGGCGCCCGAGGATCCCCCGGAACAACACCGTGATCAGCACGATCCCGGCCAGGGTGACGATCGCCGTCACCGGTGATTCCTGCACGTTGCCCCAGGCGGCCGGGGCGAGGTTGAAGCCGATCAGAGCCACGATGGTGCCGGTCACCGCCGGTGGCATGACGATATCGATCCACTTCGCACCCGCGAAGTGGACCACGAGCCCCACCAGGGCGAGCAGGACCCCGGTGATGAGGATTCCGCCGACTGCGGTGGACATGCCCTGGGAGGCCGTGACCGCACCGATCGGGGCGATGAAGGCGAAACTCGATCCGAGGTAGCTGGGCACCCTGTTGCGGGTGATGACCAGGAAGAGGATGGTCCCGATCGCGGAGAAGAACAGCGTGGTGGCCGGCGGGAACCCGGTGAGCAGCGGCACCAGGAATGTGGCGCCGAACATGGCCACGACGTGCTGACTGCCCAGACCGATGGTGCGGGGCCACGTCAGGCGCTGCTTGGGACCCACCGCCTCCCCGGGAGCTACTGACTTACCGTCTCGGTACAACGTCCATATCGCCACAGCGCACCTCTGCGTTCCTATTCGGCCCTGATCCTGTCGTCCACCTCGGCGTGGCTCGCCCGGCATCGTATCGGTACGGATTGCACGTCGTGGGCGTTCCCACGAGCCGGTCCACTCACCCAGAACCCGCCCGGCTCCGGGCCGGCACCCAGGCACAACCACCCTCAGGGCTCGACCTGCCGCGCCCACCGCTACCGGGCACAATGACGAAGGTGAGTTCTGACCAGGAGGCGCCGAGCCGGAAGGCACCCCGCGCCGAGCGCGCCGAGACCGAGACCGAGCGCTCGGACCGCAACTGGGATGAACTCATGCAGGAACTGCGCGTCACCCAGACCGGGATCCAGATCCTCACCGCGTTCCTCCTCACCCTGCCCTTCCAACCGCGGTTCACCGAACTCGACGACTTCCAGCGGACCCTGTACCTGGTGCTAGTGGCACTGGCTGTCACCACCACCGCGCTCCTGGTGGCTCCGGTGAGCCTGCACCGTCGGCTGTTCCGGCGCCGCCGCAAACCGCAACTGGTCGAGACCGCGAACACACTGGCCCAGATCGGCCTGCTCACGTTCGGTCTGGTGGTCACCGGGACGGCCGCGTTCGTGTTCGAGATGGTGCTGGGCGCCCCCGCCACCTGGATCGCGGCCGGCGCGGCGGCGGTACTGCTGGTCGGCCTCTGGCTCGCGCTGCCGTGGCGCATGGGTCGACGGCCCCTCTCCCCGCGAGATTCCTAGAGTCAGCGCGGCCATGATCCCCGCCCGGCCCCCGATCTGCACACGCCCACCGGCGCACGAGCATCAGGCGGCACTTTCCCCAAGCCGCGCCCGGAGCACCGGACACACTCACACCGGCCCCGCCGGGCGAGCGAAGCGGCGCCGGCATCCGTCACAGCACCTCCGGGTCGCAGGTACCATCGAGGGGTGATCTTCAAGGCCGTGGGCGACGACCGCCCCTACCCCGAGCACGGTCACGACACCCCCAAGGACTGGGCGGAGATCCCGCCGCGGCAAGTCCGCCTCGATGAGTTGATCACCACCAAGGCCACCCTGGACCTGCGCAGCCTGCTGTCGGAGGACTCCACGTTCTACGGTGACCTCTTCGCCCACGTGGTGGCCTGGCGCGGACAGTTGTACCTCGAGGACGGGCTGCACCGGGCGTTGCGGGCGGCGCTGCAGCAGCGCAATGTGCTGCACGCCCGGGTGCTCGAACTCTGATGCCCTTACGTTCACAGTTCGGACCACGGGCCGTGCTGGCCAGCGTCATCAGCCCGTTGTCGGATACGGTTCTGCCGTGAGTTCGATCGACGCCAAGCGCGCACACGAGGCGCGCGAGTCCCGCCGCCGGCACCTGCAACAGCGCCAAACCGTCATCTTCGGTTCGCTGATCGCGGGTCTGCTGGTGATCGGCCTGGCCGCCGGGGCGATCTGGGTGGGCATCCTGCCGGCGCCGGTGAACATTCCGATCCAGACCCCCGAACCCGAGGAAGCCGCACCCGCCGCCCCGTGCCCTCCTCCCGATGCGCTGCCGGTGCCGATGGATGAGATCGCCGCCGACGTACTCAACGGCACCAATCGCGCCGGCCTGGCCGCCGGAACCGCCGCGTCGCTCGCCGAGCGCGGAGTCGTCATCGGCGATGAGGGCAACGCCCCCGTCCGCTTCGACGGAATCGTGCGGATCGTCTCCGGCCCCAGTGCGGTGGCCAACGCCTACACCGTGGCCGCCCACTTCCCCGAGGCCCTCATCGAACTCGACGGGCGCACCGAGGACACCTTGACCATCACCGTCGGTGGCGAATTCGACGGGCTACTGCCGCTGGAGTCGGTGACCCTGGAGGACGAGGTCCCCCTGGACCCGCTGCCCGGCTGCGAACCCGTGGTGCTCGACGAGGCCGAGGAGGACGACGGCGAGGGCGGCGAGGGCGGCGAGGGGGACGACGGCGACGCCGATGAGTGACACCGGCACGGCTACCCGCGCCGGCACCACACGCTCAGCCGGCTTCGCTCCGTTGCGCACTCCCGCCACCCCGATGCCGGCCGCACCGGTGCAAGTCACCTCGGGTCCCTACGCCCGGAGCCCGGCCGGCACCGCCCGGCTGCTGCCGGACTCGTCAGCGTTCGTCAACGAGTTCACCCGGCCGCTGCCGGACCCGGCGACTGTCTTCGCCGGGCCGGGCTACTTCTCCCCGCGCACCCCGGCCTGCGGGTTCGCCGCGGCCTCCCTCGTGCTGGCCCTGGCCGGGGTGGTGGTCGCCGTACCCGCGCTGCTGGCGATCGTGTTCGGGCACCTCGGGGTGTACCGGACCCGGAACTACCAGCGCACCGGACGGGGAATGGCCCTGGGCGGGATGGTCCTGGGCTACGCGGTGACCCTGTTCTGGAGCGTGCTGATCGGCACCACCTGGCTCACGAACCTGTGAAGCCGTTCCTGCTCATCGCCACCCGGGCCGAGGACGACGCAGCGGACAGCGAGTACGCGGCGTTCCTGAACTACGGGCAACTGCGCCCGGAGGAGTTGCACCGGGTGCGGGCCGAGGCCGGTCCGCTGCCGCGGATCGAACTGGACGCCTACTCCGGCGTGCTGGTGGGCGGTAGCCCGTTCAACTCCTCCGACCAGCCGGAGGCGAAGTCGGCGGTGCAGCGCCGGGTGGAGGCCGACCTGTCGACACTGCTCGATGAGGTCGTGGCCCGGGACTTCCCGTTCCTGGGTGCCTGCTACGGCGTCGCCACCCTGGGCGTGCACCAGGGTGCGGTGGTGGACACCACCTACGGCGAGGCAGTCGGAGCGGTGCCGATCACACTCACGCCCGACGGGCGGGCCGACCCGCTGCTGGAGGGACTGCCCGACACCTTCGATGCCTACGTGGGCCACAAGGAGGCGTGCTCCCAGTTGCCACCCGGCGCGGTGCTGCTGGCCACCTCCGCCGGCTGCCCGGTGCAGATGTTCCGGGTCAAGCAGAACCTGTACGCCACGCAGTTCCACCCCGAACTTGATCTGCCCGGGCTGCTGGGGCGCCTGGCCACCTACGACCGGCACGGGTACTACCCACCGGAGGAACAGGCCGCGTTGTTCGCCGCGCTGGAGCAGACCGCCGTGCAGCACCCCCCGGCCATTCTGCGCAACTTCACCGCCCGCTACGCTTAGTACTGAAACCACCCACTGCGGGAGTCGTCGCACGCCCATGCTCGGCGGGCACATGCCCGCGGCACCGGAGATGTCCGGCCACAGGAGCGCTATGCACCCGAACGAGGACCAGAACCGCCGGTTGCTGCGCGCCCGGGACGCGATGGACCGCGACTTCGCCGAGCCGTTGGACGTGCCCGGCCTGGCCCGGGTGGCGGTGATGTCTCCGGCCCACTTCTCCCGGCAGTTCCGCGCCACCTTCGGGGAGACGCCGCACCGGTACCTACAACGCCGCCGCATCGAACGTGCCTGTGCGCTGCTGCGTGACACCGGGCTGAACGTCACCGACATCTCCTTCGCGGTCGGGTTCGAGAGCCTGGGCACCTTCAGCCGTACGTTCACCGCGATCATCGGGCGCTCGCCGAGCGCCTACCGGGCACAGGCGACACCACTGACGGCACCGGTGTGCTTCGTGAAGGGGTGGACCAGGCCGAGCAGCGCGGACAAAGCAGGCGTACCGGATCGAGCAGGCAGCGCGGACAAAGCAGGCGTACCGGATCGAGCAGGCAGCGCGGACCGAGCAGTTTCGGATAAGCACCCGGTCCTGCCCACCTCCTAGCGTGGGGACCATGCTCACCACCATCGGAATACACGGAATCTACGTACTCGACCAGGAGGAGGCGCTGGACTTCTACGTCGGCAAACTCGGCCTGGAGATCACCAGCGACGTGGACATGGGCTTCATGCGCTGGCTCACCGTCGCACCACCCTCGGACCCGGCCCGACAGATCCTGCTGGAGGTGCCCGGGCCACCGGCGATCTCCGACGACGACGCCGCGCGGATCCGCGATCTGGTCACCAAGGGCGCCATGGGGGCGGTGGCGATGTTCAACACCGACGACTGCCACGCCACCTACGCCGCCCTCCGGGACAAGGGGGTGGAGTTCACCCAGGAGCCGGTGCACCAGCCCTACGGAATCGACTGCGCGTTGCGGGACCCGTTCGGGAACCACATTCGCATCACCCAGCCCACCGAGATGTCGCAGATCACCGACGACGACCTGGCGCGCTGGCAGGCAGACCCGCAGGCCTGAGCAGCGCCGGGGTTCCCGGCGGGGCTGCTAACGTCGGGCGGGTGTGTTCGCCCCCGGCCTGTCGATGCTGTGGGAGCGCGTCGACGCTGCCCGGGCGCTCACCGAACGATTCGGATTCGCGGACCTGTCCGCGATGTCCCGTTGGCTCACCGCCGTGCTGCGGTGGCACTGGTCGCTGCGCGTGCGACAGGTGGAGCGCATCGTGCTCAGCGACCACAACGCGATCGCCTGGACGCACACCGACCAGGGCATCGTCGTGGTCAAAGCGTGCGCCGATGCCACCAGGTTCGACCGGTTGGCCCTGATCGCCGACGTCGTGGCCCACCTGGGGGAGGTGGGCCTTCCGGTCGCGGCTCCCACGCCGGCGAACGACGGCTCCACCCGGGTGGTGCTGCAAGGACCAGCAGCCGGAGTCGAACGCCGCGATGGGCTGCACAGCGGAGGTCGTTGCCTCACGCAGCACGACGGCGACGACCCGGCGGCGCAGGCGGGCGCGGCACCCGCGGCGCCCGGCCCGCGCGGTCGGCGGTTGTCGGTCATCGTGCAGCCGCTGGTACCAGGCACTCTGCTGGATGCCGGGGACCTGGCCGGGGTCCGCGCGGCCGGTGCCGTACTCGCCCGGCTGCACAGCGCCGTCGTCGACCTGCCCCAAGCCGGGCACCGGGTGGGCGAGCCCGACCTGCACCGCCGTCTGCACGGCGCCGTCGCGGGCCCCGCCCGTCCCTGCGTGCCACACGCTGCGGACCGCCTGGATGCCCTCCTTGCTGACCTACCCGCCCTGGGCACCCCGGCCCAACTGGTGCACCGCGATTTCCGGGGCCCGAACGTGCTCATGAACGGCCCCGAGGTCAGCGCGGTACTCGACTTCGACGAGATGACCCTCGATCACGCGGTGCTGGACCTGGCCCTCGCTTGCACCCTGCTCGCTACCCGTTACACCACCTGGGACCCGGCACCCCCGGCGGCCCGGGAGTCCCTGATGGACGGATACCGATCGGTGCGGCCGTTGAGCGATCTGGAGGAGCGCTGGCTGGGAGCGCTCGTGCTGGGGCTGACCATCGCCCAGGTCCCCGACGGGCGGAATCCGGACGGGTGGCGACAGGCAGTTCAACACCTGAGCGCCGGCCTGTGACTCAGTGATCCATCTGGAGCCTGGACCAGGACCGCCAGAGCAGCAGGGCGAAGAACACGGAGGTCATGACGACGATCAGCAAGTGCACGCCCGTGACCGACGTCCCAGGGGCGATACCCACGGCCGGCGTCCCGGAGCCGGACATCGCCCACAGCGCCGGCGCGGCGAGCGGGAACCAGCCCCCGGCCCCGGCCAGGACCCCCACCTGCGCGAGCGCGACGAGGCCGATGGTGGCCCCTACTCCGGCCAGGACCGAGCGCGTCAGGGTCGCGACCCAGGCCACCGGCATCGCGATCGCGCCGGTGAGCAGTCCCAGCACGAACAGCCTCAGGAGCCCCGCCCACCCTCCGGCGTCCGGGACGCCGTACCCGAGCAACAGACCCAGCGCGAGCAGCCCGGCGGCGAGCGCCAGGTGCACCGCCACCACCCACAGGCCATAGACGGCGATCTTCCCCAGCACGATGCGGCCAACCGACACCGGGAGGGCAAAGAGGGCACTGATCGTGCCGTCACTGAACTCTCGGCCCACCAGCCAGGTGAGCACCACCCCGCACCCCAGCAACGCGCCGGCCGCAGTGATCTGCATCGACATGGCCAACATGCCCGCCCAGTCCAGTTGCGCGCCGGGGCCGGCTTGGGCGATCACCTGAGCGTTCCCGGCGCGCACCGCCGTGGTGAGCCCGGCAACCAGGACGAGCACACCCCCGACGAGTGCGATCGTGCCCAGCACTCCCACCGCGGACCGGAAGAGTTTGAGCGCTTCGGTTCTGATCGCCGCCGTCATCGCGGCTCCTCGCCCGAAGCGCCGTCATCAGGTCGATTGCTGGCGGGGGCCTGGGACCCCCGGCGTTGTTCGTCGTCGCGGCGGACGCTTTCGAAGAAGACCCGCTCCAAGTCCGTGGCGGCCGGATCCAGGTCGGTGATGAGGCGACCGGCGTTCATCACCACGATGCGGTCGGCGATCCTGGCCACCTCATCGAGGTGATGGCTGCTGACCAGCACACCCGCGCCGGCCCCGGCACGGCGCCGCAGCGTCTCTCGCAGCACGATCACGCCCGCAGGATCCAAGGCGGCGCTGGGTTCGTCGAGCACGATCAGTTCCGGATCATGGCCCAGGGCCGCGGCCAGACCCACCCGCTGTCGGTTCCCCGCGGACAACCGGCGGTAACGGCGAGCGGCCAGCTCGGTCAGTTCCCAGTGCTCCAGCGTCTGCGCGATCCGGTGGGATCCGGTGCCCCGCAGCAGCGCCACCAGATTCAGGTTCTGGAGCACGGTCAACTCCGGATAGGCCAACGGCGCCTCTACCAGCGCGCCGAGGCGAGCCAGTTGGGAGGCGGGCAACCCGCGCAACGGCCTGCCGAAGAGGTGCGCGGTGCCGCGATCGGGGCGGAGCATGCCCAACGCCAGGCGCATCAACGTCGTCTTGCCTGCCCCGTTGAGGCCGACGAGCGCCACGATCTGACCGGCTCTGACACGTAGGTCGAGGTGGTGCACCCCGGGTCCGTTGCGATAGGTGCGACACACGTCCTCCAGGACGAGCATGGCTATGACCCTCCCAGGAGGTCGAGGGCGACGTCGAGCGCGATGTAGATGTCAGTCACTAACACAGGTCGATGGGCCTGCCGCATCACCCAGGGCGCAGACTGTGGAGATCAGCCCCGGCCGGTGGCCCGCCGGACGAAGTCAGCCAGGTCGGCGCACTGGGCCACCCGACTCGGCTCGTGCACGTACATCATGTGGCCGGCCTTGTAGTACCTGCGCTCGATATTGGCCTGCAAGGACTCCGGGATGTCCAGGTGGGCCAGATCCTCCTCCGCACTGGTGAACGGGGTGGCGCCGTCGAAGTAGCCGAAAGCCGCGTGTACCTGCAGGTGCGGGTTCTGCCGCATCGCACGGGAGAGCCGGTCCAACACACCGGGGCGTTCTCGAACTCCTTGTAACTCCACTCCCCGATCACGTTCGGTCCGAACACATGGAAGGGGCTGGGGTCCTTCACCTCCAACTCGGCCCGCATGTAGTGCTGGTAGGCGGTGGCGTAGGGGCCCAGGATCACATCCATCGACGGGTCGGCGTCCATCCGCGCGGCGATACCGGAGGCGGCCGGCCCGGTGAACCGGGAGTCCAGCCGGCCCACCGTGAGGCCCTCATCGCGGCGCAACTCGGTGAAGTAGCGCAGATGCTCCAGGCGCAGGTTCGCCCGGTCCACGTACTCCTCGCTCACCCCGGCCAGGCGGGCGATGCTGGTCACGGCCTCGGCACGCTCCTCAGCGGTGAGCCGGCTGCCCCGGCTGAGCACGTACGGATAGTCACGCGCCGCGTAGGCCTCGGCCTCGGCGATCACCTCATCCAGCTCCCGGCCCGGGTGCTTGCCGTGATAGTGCGCCGTCGCGGCATAGAAGGGCAGGAACATCGCATACGCGGCGTCGTTGCCCGGCTGGAACCGGTTGGTGGCGAAGTTCAGTACCGCCGAGATCAGCATCAGCCCGTTGAGGTACATCCCGCTGGACTGCAGGTGCTGGGCCAGCGCGGCGGCACGGGTGGTGCCGTAGGACTCCCCCGCCAGCAGTTTCGGGGACATCCAACGTCCCTCTGCGGTGACCCACTGCCGGATCACCTCGCCCACCGACTCGATGTCGCCGGTGAACCCGTGGAAGTCAGCGGCCTTCTGCCCCTCCACCACACGGGAGTGCCCGGTGGAGACCGGATCGATGAACACCAGGTCGGAGACGGTGAGCAGGCTCTCGGGGTTGTCGGCCAGGGCATAGGGCGGTGGGAGGAGGTCGCCGACGTCACCCATCACCACCCGCCGCGGACCGAGCACTCCCAGGTGCAGCCAGACGCTGGCCGAGCCGGGACCGCCGTTGAAGGCGAAGGTGACCGGCCGCTCGGCCGGGTCGGCGTCGTCCAGGGTGTAGGCCGTGACACCCACCTGGGCGCGGGCCTTACGACCCTGCCACACGCCGTCGTCGACCTTGTCCTCATACAGCACCACCCGGCCGGCCTTGGCGGTGTAGTGCAGGGGTCCGGCAGAGGTGGTCAGGGTGTGGCTGGTGGTGACCAGTTCGTCCTCGACACCGGGCTCCGGAGTGGGTTCGCTGGTTTCGGTTTTCTCAGACATCACCGGCGAGCCTACCGAGTCCGGCGCACCGCACTGAACCCGGGACAGGCGCAGGCGCCGCCCTGCGCATCGACCGGGTCACCGTGAACGATAGAGCCTGGAACGGCGCGGATCTCGTGGCGTGACGCAGCGGTTGCCACCACCCCTTCCGGCCACGACCACACCGTTCAAGATGCCGAACCACACGATTGCCGCCATGCTCAGATGCACAACTGAGCGTCGGAAGGCGCATCGAACGAAGGAGCAGAGTATGGCCCTGTGGTTGATCCTCATTATCGTTGGCGTGATCGTGATCATGCTGGTGATCGGAGTCGCGGTCGAAGCGGCCCAGATCCTGATTTGGATAGGGATCATCATCCTGGTCGCCTCGATCATCATGTCCTTGGTCACGAGGGGCCGGGGTCGCGTGTAGCCCTACATACTGCCCATGATCTCCGTGCACCGGGCCGCCCCACGTGGGGCGGCCCGGTGTACGCATGTGCGGGCCCGGGCGACACAGGTGTCACGGGCGCACTTCTCGGGCCCAGCGCGCCCCGAGTGCCCCGAGCCCCTACCGCAGTAGGGGGTGGAGGTTCGCTCTGGCGGGTGATGTGCCGGTGCCGATCGGCAACCTAGATTCCAGGTATGACCACTACTGCTCCGGCACCCCAGTCCGTCCAGCCCGGGGACGACGCACTGATCGGTGGCGCATCCTCACCCGCCGGTCCTGCGCAGGCCGGTGCCACGCCTTCTGCTCGGGCCGGTGCCGCGCCCCGAACTCCTGGGCGCGGGAGTGCCGTGCAGGCTGCGCAGCGCAGCGACTTCCTGGAACTGAAGCGCAAGGTGAAGGCCGCCGGGCTGCTGGGTCGCCGTCCGGGCTGGTACATCGCCCGTGGTGTGGTGTTGCTGGTCGCCTTCGGCGGAGCGTTCACCCTGCTGTTCACCTTGGGTCGCACGCCGTGGCAGTTGGCGGTGGCCGTGCTGTTCGGGGTTCTGTTCACCCAGGCCGCGTTCCTGGGCCACGACGCCGCACACCAGCAGGTGTTCTCCTCCGGCAAGCGCAACGAATGGCTCTCCATCCTGGTTGCCAACCTGGTGGTGGGGTTGAGCAATGGCTGGTGGGCTCGCAAGCACGGCAAGCATCACGCCGACCCGAACACCATCGGCAAGGACGGGGACATCAAGACCGGGGCGCTGGTCTTCAACCCCGAGGACGCCCCCGGCCGCAGCGGCGTGCTCGGCTGGGTCACCCGCCGGCAGGGATGGCTGTTCTTCGCGATGATCACCCTGGAAGGGTTCAACCTGCACTTCCGGGCGATCCAGACGATCGTCACCAGCAAGGACCTGCGCTACCGCGCGTTGGAGTCGGTGCTCGTAGCAGTGCGGCTGATCGGCTTCCCGGTCCTACTCGTGTTCGCGCTCGGACCGTGGCTGGGCCTGGCGTTCCTGGTGGTGGAACTGATGGTCTTCGGCTTCTACATGGGCGCGAGTTTCGCACCCAACCACAAGGGCATGCCGCTGATCGGCAAGAACGACACGGTCAACTTCCTGCACCGTCAGGTGATGACCTCCCGGAACATTCGCGGCGGGGCGGCGATGACCTGGGCGATGGGCGGGCTCAACCTCCAGATCGAGCACCACCTGTTCCCGAGGATGCCCAGTGTGAACCTGCGCCAGGTGCGCCCGATGGTGCGCGAACTGTGTGAAGCCCGGGATATCCCCTACACCGAGACAGGTCTGCTGGAGTCCTACCGGATCGTGGTGGAGTACCTCAACCGCGTCGGGCTGGGGCACGCCGACCCGTTCGAGTGCCCGATGGTGATGAACAACCGCCCCTTCTGAACGCCGGCCGCCGGCAGCGGCTAACAGCAGCGCAGCGGCACCCGGCGCCACGACCCTCCCACACAGTGAAGTGTCTCCAAGGGTGTGGCGCCCGGTATCGCACTGGACGCACCTGAAACGTCCGGAGGTGGCGCGGTCGATCTCCACCGCACCGAACTCCGCCCCGCCCCGTTCCGGACCGGAATGTGGACGCTGCCCCGAAACCTGGATGTGGCCTGGGTAGGAGCGCTAGAGTGTGGCGCACTTCACCGAACCAGTCCGGGCCGGGTGGTTCCTCCGGGGAATCGACCGGTCGTCATCGACGAAGATCGGAGACGGTGTGAACTCCCTCATCCTCGCCCTCGTCGGCGTCAGCATGATGATCCTGGGTTACCTGCTCTACTCCAAGTTCCTCGGCCGGCGTATCTACCGGCTCAGTGCCTCGTTCCGGACCCCCTCCCATGAACTCCGCGACGGGGTGGACTACGTCCCGACCAACAAGTACGTGCTCTGGGGACACCACTTCACCTCCGTCGCCGGCGCCGCACCGATCGTCGGCCCCGCAGTCGCCGTCATCTGGGGCTGGCTGCCGGCCTTCCTGTGGGTCACCCTGGGCACCGTCTTCTTCGCCGGTATGCACGACCTGGGCGCGCTGTGGGCCTCGGTTCGCAACAAGGGTCAGTCGATCGGCACCCTGTCCGGCCGGTACATCGGCCCCCGGGGGCGGAACCTGTTCCTCGTCGTCATCTTCCTGTTACTGCTGATGGTCAACACCGCCTTCGCCGTGGTCATCGGTGGGCTACTGGTCGCCAACCCCAGCGCGGTGATCCCCGCCTGGGGAGCGCTGGTCGTGGCCGTGCTCATCGGGCAGGCGATCTACCGGTGGAATCTCAACCTGATCTGGGTCTCCATCATCGGGCTGGTTGCGCTGTACGCCCTGATCATCCTGGGCGACAACTTCCCGATAGTGCTGCCCGAGACCGTCCTGGGCTTGTCCGCCGAAGCGTTCTGGGTGCTGGTGCTGTTCCTCTATGCCGGCCTGGCCTCGATGTTGCCGGTGTGGGTGCTGCTGCAGCCACGCGACTACATCAACGGGCTGCAACTGTTCCTCGCCCTGGGCATCCTGTACGTGTCGGTGGCCATCGCCTCACCGACGATCGTGGCCCCGGCGTTCAACGACGCCGTACCGGCGGGCACCCCGAGCCTGGTGCCACTGCTGTTCGTCACCATCGCCTGCGGGGCGATATCGGGCTTCCACGGAATCGTGTCCTCGGGCACCAGTTCCAAACAGCTCGACAAGGAGTCCGATGCCCGGTTCGTCGGGTATTTCGGTGCCGTGGGGGAAGGTCTGCTGGCGCTGGGGTCGATCATCGCGGTCACCGCGGGCTTTGCCACCCTGGCCGACTGGGAGAGCGTGTACACGGCCTTCAGCGAAGGCGGGGCCCCCGCTTTCGTCCAGGGCGGCGCCAACATCGTCAACTCCGGGCTGGGCCTGCCCGTCTCGCTCAGCACCACCATCCTGGCGACGACGGCGGTGCTGTTCGCGGCCACCACCATGGACACCGGTGTGCGTCTGCAACGCTACGTGGTCCAGGAGGCATTCAGCATCGTCAACAAGAAGATCGGCACGATCCTGGCGACCGTCATCGTGCTGATCTTCGGCATGGGTCTGGCGTTCTCCATCAGCGCCGAGGGCGCCGGGGGCATGATCATCTGGCCCCTGTTCGGGACCACGAACCAGCTGCTGGCCGGGCTGACCCTGTCGATCATCACGGTGATGCTGCTGCGCAAGGGCCGCAACCCCCTCCCGGCGCTGATCCCGCTGGTGTTCGTGTTCGTGATGTCGCTGTATGCGGCGCTGGTGCAGGTGGGCCAGTTCTTCTCCGATGCCAACTGGTTGCTCTTCATCCTCGATGTCATCATCATCGTCGCCGCCCTGTGGGTGATCGTGGAGGCGGTGAACGCCATGCTCAAGGCCCGCAAGGAACCACTCGAGGTCGACGACGAGCCGGTGGTCGCCGAGGGTAGGACGGTTGAGGAGGGGCGGGAGCGTTGACGAACGGGGGCGAGAACCTCTCGGCCCCACGCCGCTTCGCGGCCGGGCTGCGGGAGTTCTACGTCGCCCCCTACCGGCGCACCTTCGCCCGCGCCCAGCGTGACGAGGACGACCTGTTCATGATGATCGTGCTCGCCGAGATGCTGGGCGTGCCCAACCCGGCCAACTACTACACGGTGGAACTGCTGCCGGTGATGTACGACCGCTTCCACGACTGGCACCGCCGGATGGGGATGGACCACTCGCCCCTGGATCACTTCTCGTGCTGCTAGGACTCGCCGGGTCCCGCCGAGTGTTGTTCGTCGGCGGCAAGGGCGGAGTGGGCAAGACCGTGGTCGCCTCCGCGGTCGGATACCACCAGGCCAGGGCCGGACGACGGGTGCTGGTGGTCTCCACCGACCCCGCCCACAACCTGGGTCACCTGTGGCGCCGGGAGGTGGGTGATGAGGTCGTGCCCCTGGCCGGGGACGTGGAGAACCTGGAGGGTCTGGAGATCGATCCGGCCCGCACCACCGACGAGCACCTGGCCGCGGTGGGCCACCAGGTGCGGCGGCTGATGCCCGAGCACCTCTCCGGTGAGGTGGACAAGCACCTGGCACTGGCTCGCGACGCCCCCGGCACCCATGAGGCGGCCGTGCTGGAGCGGGTGGCGCAGGTGCTGGAGGACGCCTCGCACGATCTGGTGATCTTCGATACCGCGCCCTCGGGGCACACCTCGCGACTGATGAGCCTGCCCGAGACGATGTTCGCCTGGACCGAGGGTCTGCTGCGTCGGCAGGACCGCTCGGCCAGGTTCGGGGCCGCGCTGCGCGGGCTCGATCCGGACGCAGGAGCCGCCGGGATCGTGGGGACTGGGCGGCGAGTGGACCAACGGGCCCAGCGTGATCACGAGATCCGGCGGATCCTGCTGCGCCGGCGCACCCGGTTCGAACGGATGCGGGACCTGATCTGATCACCGACGCCGAGCGCACCGCGTTCGTGATCGTGCTCGCCGCCGAACGGCTCCCCGTCCTGGAGACGATCGAACTCTACGGCCAGCTGCTGCGCTCGGGGGTGCACGTGGGCGCCCTGGTGGTGAACAAGCGCTCCCCCGCCGACACCGGAGGCCTGCTCGCCGACCGCCGCGCCCAGGAGGAGGTCCATCTGGACACCGTGCGCGAGGCGCTGGGGCACGTGCCGATGATCGAACTGCCACTGCTGGCAGGTGACATCGTCGGTGAGGCAGCGGTGCGACGCTTCGCCGATCTCATCGCCGCCGCCTCCTGAGCCCGCCGCACCCCCGCACGATCCGGTGCCCCACCGGTGACATCTGGCACTTCTTGGCCGGCACCTGCCTTGCCAGGGTCTGAGAGTCCCCGGACCGCGGGACGACGAGCGGCGAGACAGAGGAAGAGCATCCGTGTGCAGCACCCACCCAGCCCGAGCGAGCAGCAACACCGAGGCCGACGGTCCCGGTCAGCCGGCGAACCCTGAAAAGCCTCGGACGTCGCGCGGAGTGACCCGCCGCCGGCTCCTGTGGGCCGGGGGGATCCTTGCCGGTGGCGCGGTGGCAGTGGCCGCTGGTGGTGCGACGGCGTACAACCTCACCCGCTTCCCGGGCGGGGAGGCGCACTCGGGTTGGCTCGCCCTTCGCGGGCTCACAGCGTTGACCGGACCGGACCTGGAGCCGGTGGCGGATGCGATCGTGCTGGTCCGGGACGGCCGGATCGTCGACGCCGGATCCCGGCTGGAGATCCCCGACGGCGCCGCGATCCTCGACGCCCCCGGCGCCACGGTGCTGCCCGGCCTGATCGACATGCACACCCACCTGGGCTTCCCCCCGATCGACCCCGACGGCGGACTCGGGCTGTCCGACCTGCCCGGTTACTACTGGGACATGGCTCGCTATCTGCCCGGGGGTCGGCGCGACCTCCTCGCCCACGGGGTGACCGCGGTGCGCAGCCTCGGCGACGAACTCACGTGGGTCCATGAACTGCGTCAGCAGGTCGAGAACGGCACCCTGGAGGGTCCAAGGGTGTTCTTCGCCGGCCCGACGCTGACCACCCCCGGTGGCCACCCGATCAGCACGTTCGACGTTCCTGCCGATTCCGAAGGGATCCGGCTTCCGGGCAACCCGGCGCAGGCTCAGGCGATCGTGGCGGAGTTGTGCGAGGGCGATGACCGGGTCGATGTGATCAAGGTCATCCAGGAGAGCAGAACCGCCGACCGCCCGCTCACCCCGCACGAACCCGAGGTGCTGGCCGCGATCGCCGCCGCCGCCCATGACCTGGGCGTGCCGGTCACAGCCCACTGCGGCACCGTCACGGACCTGGCCCAGGCGGTTGGGGCCGGCTTCGACGGCATCGAGCACCTGTCCCTGCGCGACCCCACGGCCCCCTGGGATGAGGTCCTCCGGACCGCAGCGATGGGCTGGCCGGAGGGCTTGTTGGACCAGATGGCCGCCGGCGGCGTGGCATTGGACCCGACGTTGCTGGTCGAACTCGGCGACCCGGCCGACCAGCCCCCGGAGCGCGCCCACCTGGCAGAGCGGGTGTACTCCCGGCTCCTCGAAGCCCATCGTGCCGGCGTCGCCATCATCGCCGGCAGCGACGCAGCCGTGAATGGGATCGGTTTCGGCAGCGGCCTGGTCCGGGAGGTGCGGGCCCTCGGTGCAGCCGGGCTGGACAACCGTGCGGCGCTGCGCGCGGCCACGTCCCGGGCCGCCGCCGCGCTGCGCTCTGATCAGATCGGGGTCCTGGAACCCGGTCGGGTCGCGGACCTGGTGGTCCTCGACGGCGATCCGCTCGCTGACCTCGGGGCCTTGCAGCACGTGATGGTGGTGCTACGCGAGGGACGCGTGGTCTCCGGGGAGATCGCGGCCGCCTGAGTGGTTCCGGGCACGCCCTCGAGGACGACGCTAGGGCCGTAGTCGAGTGTCCCGCCCGTCGTGGTCGACCACATGCGTCGCTTTCGGCGCCGTGCCCCAGGGCGGGGGGCTGGTGATCGCCGTTAGGCTCCGTTCCCATGGAGTCCCCGATCGATGTCTACCTGCGCAGGGTGCACGCGGAGATCTCCGAGGTGCGCGAGGGCACGCCCTACACGGTGGGCCCACGGGGCACCACGATCAACCCCGACGACTTCGGCATCTGCCTGGCGACGGTGGACGGGTACATCTACGAGGTGGGGGTGACATCCAAGGCGTTCTCGATGCAGTCGCTGTCCAAACCGTTCAGTTACGGGCTGGCGCTGAGCGACCTGGGCCCGGAGGTCGTGGACGAGAAGGTGGATGTGGAACCCTCCGGGGAATCCTTCACCGAGATCTCCCTCGCCCCGGGGTCCGGGCGTCCCGCCAACGCCATGATCAACGCCGGCGCCCTCGCGGTGAGTTCGTTGCTCAAGGGGGCCGGCGGCAAGTCGGCGATCACCCGGATCGAGGAGCACTACTCCGCCTTCGCCGGCCGTGAACTGCGCAGCAACGCCCGGATCTACGGCGCCGAGCGTCGCAACAGCGACCGCAACCACGCCCTGGCCTACCTGCTCAGTTCCGTCGACATCATCGAGGGCTCCCCGACCGCCGCGCTGGAGACCTATCTGCGCCAGTGCGCGGTCCAGATCACCTGCCGCGACCTGGCCATGATGGCGGCCACCCTCGCCAACGGCGGTACCAACCCCCGCACCGAGGAGGAGGTGCTGGACATCGGCGCCGTGGAGCGGGTGCTGTCGGTGATGATGACCTCCGGGATGTATGACAGTGCCGGCGACTGGGTGGTCAACGTCGGTATGCCGGCCAAGTCGGGGGTGGGGGGAGGCACGCTCGCCGTCCTGCCGGGCCAGGCCGGGCTCGCGGTCTTCTCCCCGCCGCTGGACGAGCACGGCAACAGCATCCGCGGCGTGGCCACCTGTCAGCGGCTGTCCAGAGACACCGACATGCACTTCGTGCGCTCCGCCCGGGCGGGCCGGTCCGCGATCCGGGCGACCTACCCGATCACCGAGGTTCCCTCCGACGTGCGCCGCACCGAGGACGCCGAGGTGGGGCTGCGCGAGACGGGCGAGCGGGCGATGATCATCGAACTGGCCGGGGACCTGCTGTTCGCCGGCACCGAGTCGATGATCCGGGAGATCGCCGACCTGCCCGGGGACGTGGAGTTCGTCGTGCTCGATGCGCGCCGGGTCGATGAGGTCAGTCGCATGTCCGTGAACCTGCTGGGAGAGGTGATCGACCTCTTCGAGGCGGCCGGACGGCGACTGGTGCTGATCGACCCCGACGCCAACCTCACCTCCGTACTGCCCGTTGATCACCTACCCGGCGGCCAGGTGCCGGTCTTCAGCACCCGCAGCACCGCCGTCGCCCACTGCGAGGAGCAACTGCTGCGGCGCCACTTCCCCGACCTCGCGGTGCCCGCGCGCGTACCGGTGCGCGACTCCCCGGCGATGGCCCAGATGAGCCCGCAGGACGCTGAGGCCCTGGTGACGCGGATGGAGTCGCGAACCTACGACGACGGTGCGGTGCTGCGTCGCATCGGCCAGCGATTCGGCGGGGTGTACTTCATCGTCTCCGGGACGGTCACCACCACCGCACGCGACCCGGAGGGTAACCAGGTGCGCCTGACCACCCTCAGTGCGGGCATGACCTTCGGCGAACTCTCCCTGGGCCGCCAGGACCGCCAGCGGACCACCCAGCGTGCCGTCGGGCCCGTGGAGGTCATGGTCCTCACCGACGAAGCGATCGCTGATCTCGAACACAGCGACCCCCGACTGGCGGTCGAACTCTGGCGGTCCCTGACCCGGGAGGCCTACACCCGGGTGGACCAGTACATGCGCGAGGTCACCGCCCTCGTTCGCGACTGAGGCGATCCTCAGTAGACTGGGAAGCCCGGACCGGGGATCCATGACACGAACCGACGACGCCGTCAGCACGAAACCATCAAGGAGCCATAGCCCGCACCGGGACCCTGCGAGGGAAGGAGCACAACGGTGAACTTCTTCGAGTTCCTCGCCAACCGCAGCAGCGACTTCATCGAACTCGGGATCGAACACGCCGCCGTCGTCGGCGCGTCCGTCGTGATGGCGACCATCATCGGCATCAGCGTCGGCATCCTCACCTACAAGAGCGAACGCTCCCGTGAACTGGTGCTGGCCACCGCCGGGGTCATCCTGACCATTCCCTCCTTCGCCCTGTTCGTGCTGTTGCTCGGTCCGCTCGGGCTGGGTTGGCAGCCGGTGCTGGTGGCGCTCACGGGATACGGCCTGCTGCCGATCCTGAGGAACACGATCACCGGGTTGCGCGGCGTCGACCCCGCCGTCATCGAGTCGGCCAAGGGCATGGGCATGAACCGGCGCCAGCAGTTGCTCAAGATCGAGTTGCCGCTCGCCTGGCCGGTCATCATCACCGGCATCCGGGTCACCACCCTGGTGCTGCTCGGGATCGCCGCCATCGGCGCCATCGTCAACGGCCCCGGCTATGGCGACTTCATCTTCGAGGGTCTGCGCAGGGTCGGGACCCCGGTGGCGGTGAACCTGGTCCTGGCCGGCATCGTCGGCGTGATGGTCCTTGCCGTGTTGTTCGACCTGGTGTTCTACTCCGCTCGCCGCCTGACCACCTCCAAGGGGATCCGATGACGACTTCCGAACCGACCGCCAGTGCCGACCGCGAGGTGATGATCCGCCTGGAGGGTCTGACCAAGCGCTACCCGGGCCAGTCCCAGAACGCCGTGGATGCGCTGGACCTGGAGATCTACCGGGGTGAGATCGTCGTGCTGGTCGGACCGTCCGGGTGCGGCAAGACCACCACGATGAAGATGATCAACCGCATCATCGAGCCCACCGACGGGCGCATCATCATGGCCGGGGAGGACGTCACCAAGGGCAACCCGGATGAGTTGCGGCGCAAGATCGGCTACGTGATCCAGCAGGTCGGGTTGTTCCCGCACATGACCATCGGGGAGAACATCGCCACCGTCCCGCACCTGCTGGGCTGGGACAACCCCCGCACGGCCGAGCGGGTGGACGAACTGCTGAACCTGGTCAACATGCCGGCCGAGACCTACCGCGACCGGTACCCCAAGGAACTCTCCGGCGGCCAGCAGCAACGGGTGGGGGTGGCCCGCGCACTCGGCGGTGACCCCGCGGTGCTGCTCATGGATGAACCGTTCGGCGCGATCGACCCGATCACCCGGGACCGGCTGCAGAACGAGTTCCTGCGCCTGCAGGCCGAGGTGCGCAAGACCATCGTCTTCGTCACCCACGACATCGACGAGGCGATCAAGATGGGCGACCGGATCGCGATCCTGCGGGAGGGCTCGCACGTGGCCCAGTACGACACCCCCGAGCAGATCCTCACCGCCCCGGCCGACGACTTCGTCTCGGAGTTCATCGGCCGCGGCGCCTCGCTGAAGCGGCTGAATCTGTCCAGGGTCGCCGACATCGAGTTGCGGCCATGGCCCACGGTGAGCCTCGACACCCCGCCGGCCGAGGCGTTGCAGACCCTGCGAGGCGTAGCGGAAGCCTCACTGCTCGTGCTGGACGAGGCCGGCCGGCCCCGGCGCTGGGTCAATGCCGAGGACCTCAGTCGCGCCGACGGGCGCCGGCTGGACCAGGTCGGGCTGGCTCCGCGGGCGGTCGTGGAGCCCCGCGCCACCCTCAGCGACGCCCTCAACGAACTCATCACCGCTCGTTACGCCATCACGCTGGTCGTCGACGACACCGGCGCCTACCAGGGCGTGGTGGACATCGATCAGATCAACGAGGCGATCCGCACGATGCGTGCCTCGGCGGTCGACCAATCACGGGCCGGGCTGCAGGAGCAGACATGAGCGTGGCACCTGCGGCACAGGCCAGATCCAGCACCGGGACGGCGGCGGGTGGGCGCAGCCTCGGCAGCTACCTGCTCATGCCGCTGCTGCTGGCGGGGGTGCTCCTGGCGCTGTACCTGTACGTGTCGAACCAGGAACTGGATTCGATCGAGGCCGCACCCTGACCTTCCCGAGAATCCTCGATGCCGCCCGCGACCACGTCCTGCTCACCGCGGCCTCCACCGTGATCACGTTGCTGATCGCCATCCCGCTGGGGATCATGCTCACCCGCCCCTTCGCCCGCCGGATCAGGGCGTACGTGATCGGCGTACTCACTGTGCTGCAGGCGGTTCCCACGATCGCGGTCCTGGTGCTGCTGGCCGTGGTGTTCCTGATCCTGGGGTTCTGGATAGCGATCATCGGGCTGGTGCTGTACGCCATCGTCCCGGTGCTGCTGAACACCATGGTCGGGATCGAACAGGTCGACGACAACGTCCTGGAAGCCGGCCGCGGCATGGGGATGTCCAAAGCCACCGTGCTGCGCAAGATCGAACTCCCCCTGTCCATCCCGGTGATGCTGGCCGGGATCCGCACCGCACTGGTGATCAACGTCGGCACCGCCACGCTGGCCACCTACATCAATGCCGGCGGTCTCGGCGACATCATCTCCGCGGGCCTGGCCACGAACCGGTTCACCATCCAACTGGTCGGTGCGGTCCTGACCTCGGTGCTGGCCCTGTTGATCGACTACCTGGCCGGGGTCGTCGAGGAGGTGCTCCGGCCACGAGGGCTGTAAGCCCGCCCCGGACCGCGGCGGTGACGCCCGGCAGAACCACCCACACAAGGAGACGAAACCATGATTCGGAAGCGAACCACCGCAACGATCGCGGGCGGGGCCACCGCGCTGCTCATGCTCGCCGCATGCAACGGTGACGGCAACGGCGGCGCCGGTGACGGCGAGTTGGAGGGGGCCACCATCATCGTCGGCTCCAAGGAGTTCACCGAGCAGCGCCTGCTCGGGCAGATGACCGCGGCGCTGCTGGAGGACGCCGGTGCCTCGGTCACCGACCAGACCGGCCTGGAGGGCACCGCCACCGTCCGCTCGGCCCTGGAGAACGGTGAGATCGACATCTACTGGGAGTACACCGGAACCGGCTGGGTGAACATCCTCGGCAACAGTCCCGACGACGTGCCCGAGGACCTGTGGACCGCTGTGTCCGAGGCCGACACGGAGAACGGGATCGCGTGGCTGGAGGCGGCGCCGTTCGAGAACACCTATCGGATCGCCGCCACGGAGGAGTTCGCCGCGGAGAACGGGCTGGCCACCAGCACCGACATGGCCGAGTTCGTCCAGGCCAACCCCGACCAGGGCCGGATCTGCGCCGCCGCGGAGTTCATCGCCCGTGACGACGGGCTCCCCGGTCTGGAGGAGACCTACGGGTTCGAGTACTCCGAGGTGGTCGAGATGGCCCTGGACCTCATCTACACCCAGGTGGGCGAGGGTTGTGAGTTCGGTGAGGTGTTCTCCACCGACGGGCGCATCGTCGCCAACGATCTGATGGTGCTGGAGGATGACCAGAGCTTCTTCGTCGAGTACGCCGGGGCCGTGACCCTGCGCCAGGAGACCCTGGATGAGTACCCCTACATCGGCGAGGTCATGGAAGCGGTCAGCGCCGAACTGACCAACGAGACCATGCTCGAACTCAACGCACGCATCGACGTCGACGGAGAGGGCGAGCGGAACGTCGCCGAGGACTGGCTGACGGAGAACGGCTTCCTCGACTGACACCGGCCGACTCAGGCCACCGCCCAAGCACGACGACGACGGGGCGTCCGGGGCAACGGGCGCCCCGTTCTCGTGTGGCCGGCCCGGCGATGCTACGCCTCGACGAACCGTCCGATCGTGCGGCCCACGTCGAATCCGGGCAGTGCCTCGGTGAACATCCGGTAGTAGGCCAGTTCCTCCCGGGTGCGCAACGGGGGGGTGAGCACGCCGGCGTTCGCGCGCAGATCCTCCTCGGTGACGGTGGCCTCATAGTGCTCGCGCAGCACGTCGTTCATCCCGGTGCCCTCACCGAACTGCTCCTTGCGGCGCCACAGCACCTCATCGGGCAGCCACCCGTCGAACGCCCGCCGCAGCATCCACTTGGCCGGCCGGTCCGGCCCGATCAGCTTCCACTCCGGGGGCAGCGCGAGAGCCAGCTCGACCACATCCAGGTCCAGGAAGGGCAGCCTCGGCTCGATCCCATGGGCGCCGGCCATCCGGTCCACCCGCTGCAGCCCCCCGATGTGCATCCCCTCGAGGGTCTCTATCAACTCCTCGTGCAGTTCCGCACCGGAGGTGTGCCGCCCGTAGTGGGCATACCCGGCGAACAACTCATCGGCACCCTCGCCGGCCAGCACCACCTTCACATGCTGCCCGGCCAGACCACAGACCAGGAAGTGGGGCACCGCGGAGTGCACCAGGGTGGGGTCGAAGGACTCCAGTTCGGCGATGATCCGCGGCACCAGTTCGATGGCGTCCACCGCGGTGTAGGTGAGTTCGTGGTGCTCGGTTCCGCAGTGTTGCGCCACCAGTCGCGCGGCGAGCAGGTCGGGACTGCCCTCGAGTCCGACGGCGAACGTCGGCAGGGTCCGCCCCTGCCGGCCGGCTAGGTGGGCGGCCACAGCCACCACGATGGAGGAGTCGACGCCGCCGGAGAGCAGCACCCCCACCGGCACGTGCGCGTCCAGGCCCTGCTGCACCGACCGGACGATCGTGTCTCGGAGCGCGTCGAACACCCAGGGCGGGGGCTCCTCGTGCGGCGCCCTGCTGTTCAGCAGCACCGGGGAGGCACCGGGGAAGGTCGGCCCGGCGATCAGCCCCTCCTCCGGGGTCCAGGAGTGCCCGGGCGGAAATGGTTCGACGTCGGCTCGCCAGTCGGGATCGAACGCGGTCAGTTCGGAGGCGAACAGCACCGTGTCCCCGCGACGTGCCCAGTACAACGGTGCGATACCGAGCACGTCCCGGGCCACCGTGAAGCGGCCGTCCGCTGCCGTGATGACCAGGGCGAACGTGCCCCACAACTGCTCGAAGGCGCGCCGGCCCTGGTCCTCGTACAGGTGCAGTGCCACCTCCAGATCGGACTGGGTGCGGAACCGGTCGCTGCCCAGCTGGTCACGCAGGCGCCGGTCGTTGTAGATCTTCCCGTCCCCCACCAGCCAGATCGCCTGCCGGGTTCCGGCCAGCGGCTGCGCGCCGGTGTCGGGGTCGGTGATCGACAAGTAGCGCGAGCCCACCCATCCCTCGCCCGCCCGGCGGAAGCCCACGCCGTCGGGCCCGCGGTGTGCCATTCGTTCCAGCATGCGCCTGCCCAGGTCGTCCTCGAAGGGCCCGTGGGCGGCAACGATCGCTGACATCTGCTCCTCGTTCCTCTCGGCGGTGCCGATGGTATGTCCCGGCAGCACTTCCATCATCGGATGCTGTCGGCGATGGGCAACTCGGCGCACGGCAGTCCGGCGCAGGAGCCTCGTGGGCCACGTCCACGCTGCACGCCGGCGAGGAGCGGCACACAATGGTGCGATGCCCCTGCTCACCGTTGGTCACGGCGCGCTGTCTCGCGCGGAACTTCGGGACCTGCTGATCGGCGCGGAGGTGGAATCCGTGGTGGATGTGCGGCGCTTTCCCGGTAGTCGGCGTAACCCCGATGTGGGCCGGGACGCGTTGGCGTCCTGGTTGCCCGAGGCCGGCATCGGCTACCGGTGGGAGGAGCATCTGGGCGGCCGCCGGCACCTGACCAGGGCCGCGCAGGCACGCTCACCCGACACGTGGTGGCAGGTGGCGGCCTTCCGCGCCTATGCCGGTTACACCCGCACCGAAGAGTTCCGTGCCGCGCTGACGCGGGTCGTTCAGGAGGCACGCGCCGCACGGGTGGCGGTGATGTGCTCGGAGTCGGTGTGGTGGCGCTGCCACCGCCGGATCATCGCGGACGTGACGGCGATGACGACGGGCGTCCCGGTCCTCCACCTGATGCACGACGGGGCCGTGCGAGCGCACCCGCCTTCCGAGGGTGCACGTGCGGGGGAGGATGGCCTCGTGTGGGACGTGCCCGGTAGCGTGGGCGCCCCCAGTCACGACGACGAGGATGGAGCACAGCGATGAGCGCCACGATTCAGGTCACCTTCGATGCCCGTGATCCACGAGCCCTCTCGATCTTCTGGCGCGACGTCCTGGGGTACACCCACCCCGCGCCACCGGGGGTGGACCTGCCGCCGGGAGGCGATCCACTGGCGGCCTGGGATCAGTTCCTGGAGGATTCGGGATTACCGAAGGAACTGCACAACAGTGCCTCGGCCCTGGAGGACCCCGATGGCTCGGGTCCGCGGATCTTCTTCCAGCGGGTGCCCGAGGACAAGGTCGCCAAGAACCGTGTGCATCTCGATGTGCGGACCGCCTCGGACCTTCGGGGCGAGGCACGCATGGAGGCACTGGAGTCAGAGTGCCGGCGCCTGGTGGCCCTCGGCGGCACTCGATTGGAGCGGCACGAGCCGGAGGAACCGACCAGTATCGGCTTCATCGTGATGGCCGACCCCGAGGGCAACGAGTTCTGCCTCGACTGAAGGGCCCCCGGCCCAGCGCGGCGAGACCGTCCCGCCGGGCCGGGGTGGATGCTCACGCCAACGGTGTGAAGTCCCGGCTGGCGATGTGCTCGGGCCGTGGCCGGCTCGCGCCGAATGGCTCGACCAGCGCGTTCTCCACGCTGTTGAACACCAGGAAGATGTTCGAGCGCGGGAAGGGCGTGATGTTGTTGCCCGATCCGTGCATGATGTTCGAATCGAACCACAGGGCCGAACCGGCCGGTCCGGTGAACTGCTCGATGCCGTAGCGGTGGGCCATGTCGGTGATGGCCCCGGTGCTGGGCACGCCGATCTTCTGCTCCTTCAGGGAGGACGCGTGGTTGTTCTCCGGCGTGGCACCCACGCTGGGGACGAACTCCCTGTGGGAGCCGGGCATGACCATCAGGCCGCCGTTGTAGGGGAAGTTGGGGGTGAGTGCGATCGAGCAACTCACCGCCCGCGGTGCCGGCATCCCGTCCTCGGCGTGCCACGTCTCGAAGTCGGAGTGCCAGTAGAAGCCGGCGCCCTTGAATCCGGGCATGTAGTTGACCCGGCTCTGGTGCAGGTAGACCTCCGATCCCAGGAGTTGCCGGGCGCGGTCAAGTAGCCGCGGGTCGCGGGACAACGCGTCGATCATCGGGCTGAGGCTGGTCACCTCGAAGATCGAACGCACCTCACCGGAGGCCTTCTCGGTCACCACGCGCTCATCGCCGGTGATCGACTGATCGCTCACCAGGCGGTCCAGCTCGGCGCGGTAGCCCTTGACCTCCTCGGCGGTGATGAAATCCTGCAAGATCGAGAAGCCACGCTCCTCGTGGGCTTGCAGGGCAGTGTCATCGAACGGGCCGCCCTCGGCCGACCCCCAGACTGTGGGGTGATTCCGCTGGACCGGCGCTCCGGCCTCGGTCAAGCGGGTTGGGTACAGGTCGTGGGCGCGTTGGGCCACGGCTGTCACGGATCTCTCCTCTCATCGGGTTCAGGGATCGAGCCCTGCCCCTGCAAGAAGCGTCCGGTCCGGTGGCACCGAACCGGTCGATACCTGAGGGAACTAGGACCCGTATTCGACCGTACGCCACATCGGCGGGTGGTGCGCGCAGACAGCCGTGACCGGCGCGCAGTGGCCGTGCCATAGCCCGGGTGCAGGAAAGAGGTTTCCGGGCGATACACCAGGCGAAACCGGGCCACGGAAGGACGAGAAGAACTTCTTCGAAAAAGACTTGGCTCGCCTGGGCCGGCGCTCTAGTCTCGATCTGTTCCTGATCCCCTGGACCGTTGCCTAGCCAGCACGACGCGGTTCCACGACGCTGAAGGAGGTGAGCACCCTGATGAACATCATGAAGATCATGACCGGTCTCGACACCGGCGCATGCATTGCCCGTACCGGCGCAGATCTGCGTCCTCGTGGCGACCGCGCCCCGGGTGCCGCCTATGGCGCATTCGGCACCGGCGTCACCACCAGCGGCTTCGCGGCCGGCAGCTAGCCACCAGCACTGCACTCATCCGCCGCGGAGCCCTCCCTTCAGGGTCCGCGGCCTTCCTGCTTGATGGCAGGAGGAACCCTCCGGGCTCGGTAGACATCACCACCGCTCAGGAGCATCTCGTGCAGTACACATCGATTCTCGACCAGCCGTCGGGGTCGTCGACCACCTGGCCGCTGGACGCGGGCCCGCTGGTTGCCGTGGTCCAGGTAGACCTGCCCTGTCAGGACGTGACCACCAGCGACCTGTGGTTCGCCGAACACACCCAGCAGATCGAGCAAGCCAAGGCTTTGTGCCAGGCGTGCCCCCTCAAGGCCGAGTGCCTCGATGGCGCGCTGGCACGTCGGGAGCCCTGGGGCGTCTGGGGCGGTGAGGTCCTCGTGGACGGGGCCATCGTGGCCCGCAAGCGTGGCCGCGGCCGACCCCGCAAGGACGATCCGAGCGCCACCTCCAATCACCGCACCACCTCCGCCGCGTGAGGTGTGCAGCGGAACCAAGCACTAGCAATGAGGAGTACCCATGGCTATCAGCCAGTTGCACCTGATCCCCCGTCGGGTCGCGTACTCGGCAGGGCATTCGCTCATTCACTGGGCGAGCGGTCCGGCCGCTGAGACCGACCGCGCCAGGACCATCGCGCGGGAGGCCGCGCACCGGCGGCACCGCGCCCGGCGCGACGTCGAACTGGAGCAGCAGCGGGCCCTGAACGTGAATTCCTTCGCGTGGCTGCGGCTCTGAGGGACGACCCCGGACGGGACAGCGCCCCGCACAACGCCTCGGGCCCCTGGTCAAGCAATCATGCTGATCGGGGGCCCGAAGTCGTTTCCAGGCGCGCCGTAGGTCGCGACGGATCCAGGACCCCGTCGCGACCTACGGCGCGGAGTTGACCCGATCGGTATAGGTTTCGTGTGGAGCAGCGGGAGCGGTGGCACGTTGGTCGAATGACGGTCACCCTGCGTGAAGGTGGTGGAGGTCTGGACCATGCCGAACGATTCGGCGGTAGCTCCCGGGCCACGCAATGGCATCGGCCGGTTCGCCCTGCAGCTGGGTGTGGTTGCCGTCGTCACCGCCTTGATCCCGGTCGCGGGGGATTTCATCGCCGCGCCGGCCGCCCTCACCTCGCTGGTGTTGGGGACCGTGGGATATCTGCGCGTCGAGAAGGGGGCGGGGACCAACCCCATCCAGGCGATCGCCGGCGCGATCCTGGGTTTGTCGGCCGGCCTCCTCATCTTCATCACCTACGTCATCACCGCGGCCGCACCTTGATCGGTCGCACCAGGAAAGGACTCGGACCCCAGTCGCAGTTCGGTCGGCCGTCTCAACCGGCCAGGAGCACCGCGGCGACCGCCCCGGCCATCATGGCCGGCCCGAACGGGATCTGCGAACGTCGCGACCCCCGCCGGCTGACCAGCACCACGGTCGCCACGAGAGCGTTGATGAGGAACGCCAGCAGCGTGCCCGCGCCGACCTGCCACCACCCGAACCAGCCCAGGAAGGCACCGATCACCGCAGCGAACTTCACATCCCCCAACCCCAGCCCCGAGGGCGCGATGAAGGCCAGCACGAAGTACCCGGCCACCAGGGCCAGGGCGCCCAGGCCGGCTCGCCCCAGATCGGCCCACGCACCGCTGATCCCCGCTTCCAGGACCAGGGGCAGCACCAGGCCGAGCAGGGTCGCCCCCACAACCCGGTCCGGCAGCCGGCGCACCGCCAGGTCGATGACGGACAGCAGCGCACAGCCCACCGCCGCCGCTGCGAACCCCACCAGTTCGGCCCACCCATCGGCAAGCAGTGCGGCCCCCGCTCCCCCGGCGGCGGCCAACGGGACGTGTGCCCGGGAGCGCAACCACCCGGACTCCCTGGGTGTCACCGCCGCGACCTGGCTGGTGAGCAGCCACGCCACCGCTGCAGCCACGACGGCGGTCAGGCCCGCCAGCATCGGTCCTGTCATGCCTCACATACCGCTGAAAGCCGCGACCATGCTCATCACCGCCGGCCCCATCACCACGATGAACAGCACCGGCAGGATGCACAGCATCAGCGGAGCGAGCACCTTCACCGGGAGCTTCTGGGCCTTCTCCTCGGCCCGCTGGCGTCGCTTCAGCCGCATCTCGTCGGCTTGGGTGCGCAACACGTCGGCGATCGAGATTCCATAGGCGTCGGCCTGGACGACGGCACGGACGAACCGGCGCAGGTCCACCACGGTGGTGCGGGTGGTCAGCGCCTCGAAGGCCTGCCGCCGCGAACGGCCCACCTGGATGTCCTGCAGCGTCCGGGCGAGTTCGGCGGCAAGTGGTCCGTTACCGTTCTGGGCGGCACGGGCCATCGCCGAGTCGAACCCGAGACCGGCTTCCACCGCGATCGTCATCTGGTCGAGGGTATCGGCCAGTTCCAGTTGGATCTTCTCGTTGCGTTTCTGGCCCTGGCTGTTCAGCAGCAACTCGGGCAGGAAGTAGACCACCACGGTCGCGAACACCCACATCAGCCCGAAGAACGGGGGTGCATCGGCCAAGAGGATCAGGACACTGAGTGCCGTGCCCAGCGGCACCCAGAGCAACTTCAACGTGAGCAGCCTGTCCATCGGCCAGGCCGGGGGGCGGCCACCCAGGGCGTGCTGTCGCTCCAGCACATCGGCGATCAGCCCCGGGGTGAGCCGGCGCGCGAGTCTAGGGAGCACGCCGTCGCTGCGCTCGTCTGCCTCCGGGTCCTCCGCGGGCTGCACGAGTGCGGCACCGGGCCGGTTCAGGTTGGCCTGCACCCGGCGGCGGTCGGGGTCCAGTGCGCTCCAGGCGGTCCAGGCGCCGATGGCCACGGCAAGGGCGGCGAGGACGGCTGCGATCATGATCGGGGCCATATCAGAACTCGATCTCCACGACCTTCTTCAGCCACAACCCGCCGACCGTCAGCATGATCGCCCCGACCGCCAGCAACCCGTAGCCGAGCAGGCTCTCGATGAACGGCGCCAGATACGCGGGGTTGGTCAGGAGCAGAAAGCCCCCCACCCCGAACGGCAGCACCATCAGCACCAGCGCGGACAACCGGCCCTCAGCGCTCAGGGTGGCCACCTGACGACGGATCTCATTGCGCTGGCGGATGGTGTCGGCCACCCCGTCGAGGACCTCGGCAAGGTTGCCTCCCACCTCCCGGTTGATGGCGATGGCCTGGGTGATCCAGGTGAAGTCATCGCTGGCCATCCGGGCGGCGGTCAACCCCAGCGCATCGCCCAGGTCCCGGCCGACCCGGGTCTCGTTGACCACCCGGGCGAACTCCTCCGAGGTGGGGCTGTCCGCCTCCCCGGCCACCGAGGCCAGCGCCTGCGGCAGGCTGTGCCCGGCCCGCAGGTTCGAGGCCATCAGCTGCAGCGAGTCATCGAGTTGGGCGGCGAACATCTTCTGCCGCTTGGCGATCCGCCTGCTCACACCGAGTTTGGCGCCGATGGGCGCCGCACCGGCGAGGAGGACGACGACGAGGGGGTGTGCTCCCAGCACGGCTCCTGCCGCGATGCCGACCAAGGATCCGACCAGGACGAGGAAGAAGAAGTCCTGTGGGCGCATCTTGATCGCGGCCAGTTCGAGCGGGGAGGCTCCCGCGGGGGTGCCCCGGCGGCGCATCACCCGATCCACCGTCGCCGTGGCCACCGCCGCGGCGCGCTGTAACGCGCTCGGTTCGGGTCCCCGGTCGGGTCGGCGCCGCTCCACCGGGATGCGCACGGGCCGGGGGCCGAGGAGCAGGTAGCCGGCGATACCGGCGGCGGCTGCGGTAGCGATCACGGCTGCGCTCAGCGCCGGGTCGGCAGCGAGGACCGCCATCATCGGGCGAACCCACCCTCGGGCTTGGCGAAGACTCGCGGTGACAGCGAGATGCCCTGTTCGGCGAGCTTGTCGGTGAACCGCGGCCGGATCCCGGTCGGGATCGGTTTACCGAGGAAGCGGCCGTTGGCATCCACCCCCGCGGAGTAGTCGAACGTGAAGACGTCCTGGAGCGTCACGGTCTGGCCCTCCATCCCGTGCACCTCGGTGACGCCCGTGATCCGCCGGGTGCCATCGCGCAGGCGGGTCAGCTGGATGAACAGGTCCACCGCGGAGGAGACCTGTTCCCGGATCGCGCGCAGCGGCAGGTCCATCCCGGCCATCAGCACCAGGGTCTCGAGCCGGGAGATCGCATCGCGAGGGGAGTTGGCGTGCACGGTGGACAAGGACCCGTCGTGCCCGGTGTTCATCGCCTGGAGCATGTCGAGGCTCTCCCCGCCGCGGACCTCACCGACCACGATGCGGTCGGGCCGCATCCGCAGTGAGTTGCGGACCAGGTCGCGGATCGTGACCTCGCCCTTGCCCTCGATGTTGGGTGGGCGGGCCTCCAGGCGGACCAGGTGCTCCTGTTGCAGTTGCAGTTCGACGGCGTCCTCGATGGTGACGATGCGTTCGCCGTCGGGGATGAAGGAGGACAGCACGTTCAGCAGGGTGGTCTTGCCGGTGCCGGTACCCCCGGAGATGATCACGTTCAGCCGGGCCTGCACGCAGGCTTGCAGCAGTTCGGCCATCTCCGGGGTGAGCGTGCCGAACCGGATCAGGTCCTGGACCTTGAACGGATCCTTGCTGAACTTGCGGATCGTCAGCGACGAGCCGTTGAAGGCCAGCGGCGGGATGACGGCGTTGACGCGCGAACCGTCGGGAAGGCGGGCGTCGACCATCGGTGCGGACTCGTCGATCCGTCGTCCCACCCTCGAGACGATCCGTTCGATCACGCGCCGCAGGTGCTGCTCGGACGCGAACCGACCGTTCGCTCGCTGCAGCCGCCCGCTCTTCTCGGTGTAGATCATGTCCGGGCCGTTGACCATCACCTCGGTGACCTCGGGATCATCGAGAAGACGCTGCAGCGGGCCGTAGCCGAGCACGTCGTCCTGGACCTCGGTGGTCAGCCGCGCGCGTTCCGTGCCGGACAGCGGGATGGCGGATTCCTCGATGACCTCATGCAGTTCAGCGCGCACCAGGGCGTGCAGCTGGCTCTCGTCGAGGGAGGGGTCGTTCAGCCGGGCACCGATCCGCTTGAACAGGGTGTCCGCCGCCCGGTCCTTGAGGCGTCGGACCGCGTCGTCGGCGGGTCCGGTCCCGGCCGGCGCGATGGCCGCCGTCCGCTTCGGGTTCGACCGTGACGTGGCGGCACCGCTGGTCCCCCCCGGCGCCGGGGGAGCCGCGACCGTTGCCGATACGGGTGCGCTCTCCCCGGCCGGTGCCGGTGTGTCGTTCACGGCAGTGGCCGGCTCCGCCGGTGCGACGTCCGGCCCGGTCGCGGGGTGGCCCTGGGCGGCGCGCAGTCGTTCGGACAGTCTCATCGGACACCTCTGCGTGCGCCCCGGTGCTTGCCCCGCCCGTCCAGCGTGATGCCGTCGGGCAGGAGGCTGTCCACCACCGGCGTCAGCGCCTTGACCAGGGGGTCACGGATCCGGGACTGCATCAGCGGTACACCGAGGTTGAGAGAGGCCGGGGCTGCCTTCGAGGTGGGTAACGACGTGCCCACCGGCACCCCGAGGGTGGCCTCGACGTCAGCGGCGGACATCCCGTGCCCGGCGTCGGCGAAATTGACCAGGACGCGATGGCCCTGGGAGAGCATCCGCAACTGGAACAGCGTGTCGATCACCTTCCGCATCCCGCGGGCCGAGGGCACGCTCAGGGCGGTGAGCAACAGCGGGTCGGTGGTCTGCTCCAGCGCTGCGAGGGTGTAGTCGGACAGGCCCGGGGAGGTGTCCACCACCACGTGGGCGAACTCGGTGGCCAGCATCTGCAGCAACTGGCTGATCTGGGCGCTGGTGACGGCGTCGGCGGCGGCCGGGTGTTCCGGTGCCGGGAGCACGTACAGTCCGGTGTCGGCGTGCAGGGTCAGGTACGTCTTCAGTGCGATGGTGTCGCCGTTGGCGACGCTGGGCAGCGCATCGGGAAGGGCGTAGTCCGGGGTCAGGCTCAACGCGGTGGCCACGTCCCCGAACTGCAGGTCCAGGTCCACCAGCACCGTCGAGTGCGGCATCGTGCGCGCCAGCGCGACAGCGAGGTTGGTCGCGACCGTGGTCTTGCCCACCCCGCCCTTGGAGGAGACGACTGTGACGAGGCGGGCCTTGCGGCCGGCCGCGCCCTCCCCCGGCTGGGCGCTCACCGCGCTGGTCGAGAGCCGGTTCGCGGTGGTCACCGCGGCGTCCAGGGCGTGCCGGATCTCGGTGGCGTCGGCCGTGGTCGGGATGATGTCGCGCACCCCGGCACGCATCGCGCGCAGCCCGACCTCGTCTGACCGGTCACTGGCCAGCAGTACCACGGTCCCTGGGCGCTGCACGGTGAACCGGTCCGCGAGGGTGAGCGCGGCGTCCGGATCGGCCGTGGAGTCCAGCACGAGCACCTCCGGGTACCCGGCGCCATTGACGTGGGTGAGTAACGAAGCGGGATCGGTGGTGAATGGTCCGGGCATGGACAGGTAGGCGCCGCCGGTGGCCTCGGCGAAGGTGTGCTCGAAGTCGGGGCCGGCACCTGCGAGTGCGACGTAGGTCATGGCAGCAGGTCCTCTCTGTCCACCACTCGGGTGTCGCTCTCGGGTGCATCCCCCGGCTCCAGGGAGAGCCAGATGCCTCGGAACTCGGCGGCGTTGACCAGGATCTCGGCATCCGGTGCGGAGACCGCGAAGGTGACCATGAGCGAACTGGACGCTTCCTGGGTCTGCTCCTCGCCGTCGTCGCTCTCGTTGATCGTGGCCCCGCCGTGGACGCGGGTGACGAGCACCTTGTGCAACCTGAGGTGCGTCTCGTCCTCGTCGCTGATGAAGATGCCCACGGTGTCGCCGGCCACCAGGTGCCCGCCGATGACCCGGTTGGCGGGCAGTTGCACGCTGACCTGGTGGAACCCCTCGGGAACCTGGAACGCCTCCGGCTCCTCCTCCGGCGGGGCGAACCGGGCGGCCAGGAGTTGTTCCCCGGCTTGCAGTGCCGCGGTGGTGACCTGCCCGGCGACCTCATCCAGGTCCTGCACCCCGCCGGGAACGACGGCGGCGGTGGGCACCTCGGCCACGGTCAGGTACTCGGCCAGGTCCTCCGACGGGGTGCCTTCCGGCACCGGCTCACTCACGACGAACACTGACGTCGGTGACATACCGGCCATGGCCCGTTCATCGGCACCGGAGACGTAGTTGATCACGACGGCGGCGGCGCCGGCGGCGAGCACGAGGGCCACGACGGCGGCGATGGGTCGACGGGACATGATGGTGCCTTACTCGGTCAGGGCCACGACGGCGACACCGAACCGGGGGCCGTCGGGGCTGTAGTCGAAGTCGTCGCTCAGGTCGACGAAGCGGCCGAAGGTGCCGCGGATACAGTTGTCGCCCCCGGTGCACTGTGACGCGTTGTGAGACATGCCGGGGAAGCGGTACCCGGTGAGGGTGAAGGCGGCGTAGCCGATGATGCGGTACTGGGCACCGCTGCCGTTGTCCCTGGCGTCGTCGAACAGGGGCACCAGCACGGGTTCGCCGAGCCAGTCCTGGAAGGTCGCCTGTTCACAGGGCGAGTTGTTGCCCGTGTCGGTTCTGACCCAGTCGCCGGTCGCGGTGGAGATGCTGCCGCACCCGCTGGTACCGGGACGCAGCCACCCGAAGCCGCCGGGCACCACGTTCCCGGAGTTGGGGGTGCAGTCGGTGTTGGAGGCCTTGGTGAACTGGATCGTCTGCTCCTGGGTGGCCTCGGGCAGGTCGATCCCGACCAGCTCACCGTCCTCGCGGATCTCGGTGCTGCCGGTCTGCACGGTGAGTTCGCACACGTAGATCGCCAGCGGCAGGATCGTCGAGCCGCCGGTGGGATAGCCCCAGCGGGCGCTGGCCCGCGCCTGCAGCGAAGTCTGGTCGATGCCGATGATGGGGGCGAACCAGTGCTCGCGGACGGCGTCGGTGCGGACCGTCACCCTTCCGGCGGCCGGGTCCAGCTCGGCCACGTCGCCGGTGGCTTCGCCGTCGTTCTTGTTCGCCGCGGCCATGGTCTGGGCGGTGGCGCCCGAGGGTTCGCAGTCGCCGCCGGCGCAGTCCTGGGCGATCGCGAGGGCGGCAGCGTCGGCGCCGGTCTGCAGTTGCTGGCGGTCGGTGTGCATGGCCGCCACGTCGATGGTGAGGGCGGCGAAAACGAGCAGGGGGACCATCAGCAGCGCCACGACGACCGTGGTGGCCCCGCGGTCGTCGTTCCTCAGCCGTTGCATCGCATGGTCCCCTTTCCGGTGAGGGTGATGGGTCCGCCGATGTCGCCGAACAGCAGAAGGTTCATCTGGTACCGAATGGTCACCGTGGCGGTGCGGCCCGAGCTCCCGGCGCCCTCGCAGGATGGATCGATCGTGATGTGGCTGGGATCCAGGGCGACAGAGGGTGACGCCGAGGCGATCGCGGCCGCCCGGGCGTTCGCCGGGGCGTCGCCCTGATCGAGCGCCACGATGCGGACCGCGTCCCGGGCGGCGCCGGACAGCGCCGACTGCACGTGGTAGGCCTGCCCGAAGGCCATGATCCCCAGCACGAGGGCGAACAGCAGCGGGACGACGAGCGCGAACTCGATCGCGGACGCACCGCGATCACGCGACTGTGCTCGTGGCACGTCGCCTCCTCCCCCGAGGTTATGGCCGGCCGTCGGATCAGGCCGGCTCAGATGTGGCGGTGCTGCCGGCGGCGCGTGTCAGCGCTCACCGGCAGCCCCAGCACCTTAGAGACGTCGGGTTCACTCGACCCCGACAGTTGTCAACCGGTCGGCGATTGCGCTGAAGAGACGGTCTAGTTCCCCACCAAGAAGTAGGACAGCTCCGATGATGACGACGGCGATGAGGCCGACGAGCAGGCCGTACTCCACGGCGGTGGCGCCCCGGTCCTTACGGTCGGTGAAGCGGTCGCCCACGACGGCGACCATGGTTGCAACGTATGCAGCGAGTTGGCTCATGAAACTTTCCCTTTTCTAGCATCTTTGGCCGCTCTGGCCTTGGTCAAGCCCCCGGTACCTGCTGGAAGCGGGTGCCGATAGTCACTCTCACAGATAGTTGCTGACTACGCACGTCTACGTGTCCAGTAATTTTCGTGAGATGGCGCACATCCTTCTGTCCGCTATGCTTGCCACGTTCTCGCGCCCAATTCGGCAGTTTGTGAGCCGAGACACAATGCCTAGGACTTAGGTCCTATCCTGCGCAGCGGCGTCGTCAGGTAAGATTGCGCTCCACGCATAACGACGTGGTGCGCATACATCCGGGCAGGCGTTTGAGTGCCGGGCGATCTGGGTTACCATGACGTTCACACCGGGGGCGTTCATGGGAGGGGCACGATGGAAGAAGAGTTGAGTCTGCGCGAGATCAAGAAGCGCATGACGCGCGAGGCGATCGCTGCGGCCGCGCTGAAGTTGACGGTGGAGAAGGGGCTCGCCAACGTGACCCTCGACGAGATCGCCCGGGAGGCCTTCGTCTCGCCCCGGACGGTCTCCAACTACTTCTCCTCCAAGGAGGAGGCGGTCCTGGCCGCCGGCAACCACGGCCTGAGCGAACTGATCGAGGAGCTCGACAGCGAGGACTCCCAGACCCCTCCGCTGGCGGCGTTGTGGGACATCGTCAGCGCCTACGCCCGACAGCACCCGGAGAACCTGCAGAAGGCAGCCCAGACGGCGGATCTCGAGCGGGACAACCCCTCGCTCCGGCCCTTCCGGGTGGCCGAGCAGGCCGAGTTGGAGGACGTGCTTCGGTCAAGGATCGCCGCCCGCACCGGGACCGACCCGACCACGGACCTCTATCCGTGGCTGGTCTCATCCGCTGCCGGCGCCGCCCTCTCGGCCTCCCTGGCGATCTGGTCGCGCCGAGGGTTCCCCGACGGAGAGCTCCCACGCCTCCTCGATGAGGCGTTCGCGATCGTCACCACCGGCTACCCGGCCGTCGCGGTCGCCGAACCGCACGCAGCGGCAGATGGCGCCACGTCCGCCTCCGGCGGGCCGACCGACCACAGCACGGGCATCGAGGACTCCACACCGATCGAGAACGGCACACCGACCACGGTCGGCAGTCCTGCGCACTAGGCCGGCAGCACGACCGACCGCCGGCGTCCGCACTCCCGTCACCCTGTGCCGGCATCTCGATCGATGTCGACGCCCGCGGCGGTGGCTGTTCGGCTCAGCCGCGCACCCGGACGCAACAGAATCCGGGTCGGGGTGCGAGTTCGGGGGTGAGGTGGGCACCGAGCCCGTCGACCACTCCGCCGATCAGGTCGAGGTTCATCCCGCAGACCAGTTCGGCGTGCTGGGTGGCGAGGCGGTCGAAGGGGCAGTTGGCCAGGCAGATCTCACGCGTGGACGCGCGCGGCTCGTAGCCGTGCCGGGCGAGGACGCGCGATGTCCGCTCGAGGTCGTCACCGCCCGTGGCGACCTCACCGGCCATCTGCCGCCCGGTCTCCCGGGCCACCTCACGCACCGCCTCCGCCACCGGCGTCCCGTCGCGCATCGACCGGTGCACCGCGGCGGCGAGGATCTCACCGGCGAGGTCATACCGCCGTGCGGGCAGCGAGACCGAGAACTCCCGGTCCGAGCGCCGGTAGAGCTTGGCCGGCCGTCCCGCACCCGGCCCGCTCCGCCCGGTCAGGCGGCGGTACTCGACGTCGAGCAAGCCCTCGTGCACCAGCCGGTCGAGGTGGAACTTCGCGATGTGCGCCGGAACCCCGACGCTGGCGGCGGCCTGCTCCCGCCCGACGGCATCGGGCTGGGCCGCCACATACAGGTACAGCGCTCGCCGCGTGGGCTCGGCGAGCGCACCCACCCGCAGGTACCACGGCCGGCGCACACCAGGCCCTCCTCCTACTCCGCGCAGGCTTCATCGCACTGCGGGACCTCGGGCTCCTGCTCGGCGCACTCGCCCTGGCCAGGTTGGCCTCCCCGACCGGCGACCGGCGACCGGACACCTGCGATAGGGGTCGCAGCGAACGAGCCGAGGTCCGTCGTCGTCCTCGGTGGTGGGCCGGCGGTGCTCGAGGCCATCGAGTAACCGGGCGAGTCCCGGCTCCCAGACTTGCGTTTCCGCAGGTCCGGGAGCCGGCGCTCCGTCGGCGGTAGCGGTGGGATTTGAACCCACGGTGGCTATGAACCACACGGCATTTCGAGTGCCGCACCTTCGGCCGCTCGGACACGCTACCTCGGCGGTTCAGCGTACCCGGATCGGCGGGTGTGCCTCAAACCCGCGTGCTCAGTATCACGGCCCGCTCGTTCCGGCTCAGGCCGGCAGTGCCGGCTGGCCCAGCGACAGCATCAACCGGTTCGCCCAGTTGAAGAACGCCGTGGCGGAGACCAGATCGACGATCTCGGCATCGATCAGCCCTGCGGCGCGCAGCGACTCCAGGTGCACGCCGCCGAAGTCGGCCGGGGTTCGGGTCAGGGCGGCGGCTGCCGCGGTGAGCACATTCCAGCGTGGCCCCAGGTCGGCGTCGGTCCCCTCGTCCAGGAGCCGCTGCACCGCGTCGACGTCCTTGCCGTAGTGGGCGGCGAACCGGGCGTGCACGGACGCGCAGAAGACGCACCCGTTCACCCGGGAGGCGACGGTGGCGGCCAGTTCCCGCTCGGCGCGGGGCAGTCCGCCGCCGTCGGTGTTGTGGAAGATGTCCTTGTCCGTGCGGGTTCGTGCGCCCAGGGCCTCGGGGTCGCGGGCCAGCAGCATGAAGTACTCCGACCTGGCACGTGCGGCGTCGACCAGGCCGTGGTGGTGCCGCTCGGTGAGGTCGTCGGCAGTCAGCGGCGCCAACCAGGGCAGCCAGCCGAGTTGGTCCCGGGTGAACGCGGTCGGTCCGGTGCCGCCGGGATGGGTGCGAACACGATCGCCGCCGCTGTGCCCGGCTGTGTCCGCAGCGTCCACCTTCGCCCCCTTCGTCGCACCGGAAGCGCCCTGCGGGGCCGTGACGCCGTCCAACCCGCCACCGTGGTCGGGCGCACCGGACCCGCCGGCGCCACCGAGGTAGGACAAGCCATGAACCAACCGAACCTGGTAGGCCAGGAACGAGATCAGTTGGGACAGGGTGACGATCCCGTCGGTGGACCATCCGGCATCGAGCAGCCGCTGCAGATCAGCCGGACCGGCCTCACGCGGACGGAAGGTGAGGTGGGCGTGTTCCAGTCCCGCCCGGACCCGGGCGGAGGTGTCCGCGGCCGGATCGGCCTCGATCCGGTACACCGGCCCCGTGGTGGACTCCTGCGCCAGGCCCGGCTCGGCGTAGGCGCCGTAGGGCCCGCGGGCGCGGGCGGCTTCCGCGCGGGTGATCACCGCCCCGGCCAGGCCGGGCTCGAGGTGCTGCAACGATCCGGTGTAGTGAGCCGCGAGCGCCCGCACCGCCCCGGGCGCACCGGTCCGCAGGTGCAACGTGACCGTGAAGGCCGCCACCGCGAACCGCTCGATAACACTGACGGCCGTGACATCGACCGGCTCGAAGAGCACCTGGTAACTGCGCTGCGTGTGCTCGCGAGCCTGCGCCCGGGCGGCCCGCAGGCGGTCCAGCTCATCGCCGGGTGTGATCCCGAGTACGCGATCCACCAGGTCCGCTGCCCCGCTGCCGGCCGGTGGTCCCGCGGGCTCGGCCTGCTCCGCTGCGTGCGTCCCGGTCATGGTGTCGTCCTAACCGTCTCGTCATGGTGCGGCGCGACCGGTCTATGCCCGGGGATCGCCGCGATCAACTCTTGGGTGTAGGCCTGGCGCGGACTGGTGAACACCTCGCGCACCGGCCCGGACTCCACCACCTTTCCGTGCTGGAGCACGCTGACTGTGTGGGCCAGCCGGCGCACCACCGCCAGGTCGTGGGAAATGAACACATACGTCACGCCGAGTTCGCGTTGGAGGTCGGCCAGCAGCCGGAGGATCTGGGCCTGCACCGTCACGTCCAGCGCCGAGACCGGCTCGTCCAGCACCACCACCTCGGGGTCGAGCACCAGGGCTCGGGCGATCGCCACCCGCTGGCGCTGCCCTCCGGAGAGCTCCCCGGGACGGCGGGCCAGCATGGACCCGGCCAGCGCCACCTGGTCCAGTTGCGCGCGCACCCGTGCCCGGCGCTGCTGGGGATCGCCGATCCCGAAGTTGCGCAGGGGCTCGGTCAGGATCGTCTCGACGTCCTGGCGTGGGTCCAGGGAGGAGAACGGGTTCTGGTACACCATCTGGGTGGTGGCGCGCATCTGCCGCCACGCCTTCCCGCGCAGCCCGTCGACCCGCTGCCCGGCCACGCTGATGGAGCCGGACGTGGGCTGTGCGAAGCCCGACAGCAGTCGCGCCGTGGTGGTCTTGCCGGACCCGGACTCCCCCACCAGCGCATGGGTGCTGCCTTTGGTGACGGTGAAGGAGATCTGGTCGACCGCGCGAAAGGGTGGGCGGCGCCGGCCGAGCGTGAACTCCTTGACCAGGTCCTGCACCTGCACCACCTCCTGCCCACCGGGTGGCTCGGGGGCGTCCTCGACGGCGAAGGCCGGGGCATCACGCAGCAGTTGCCGGGTGTAGGGGTGCTCGGGGTGGCTCAGCACCGAGGCGGTGGGCCCGGACTCCTGGACCGCACCCTCGGAGAGCACGACGACGTCGTCGGCCCGGTCCGCCGCGACCGCCAGGTCATGGGTCACCAGCAGGATCGCCGTGCCGGACTCCGCGCGCAGGTCATCGAGCAGGTCCAGCACCCGGTGTTGCACCGTCACGTCCAGGGCGCTGGTGGCCTCATCGGCCACGATCAGTTCCGGGTCCAGCGCGATCGCGCTGGCGATCAGCACGCGTTGCTTCATCCCTCCGGAGAGTTCGTGCGGGTACTGGCGGGCCCGCAGATCCGGCTCGGGGATACCCACCCGGTCCAGCAGTTCCACCACCCGGGCCCGGATCGCCCTGCGGTCGCCCCACTTGTGAATGCGCAGCACCTCGGCCAGGTTGTCGCCCACCCGGCGGACCGGGTTCAGGGAGTTGTTCGGGTCCTGGGGCACGTACCCGATCCGGGTGCCCAGCGCCGCCCGCAGCTGCTTGGGTGACCAGCCGGTGATGTCGGCCCCGGCGAAGTCCACCCGCCCGCCGGTGCGTTCACCGGCCGGGGGCAGCAGGCCCAGCAGGGTCTGGATCGTGGTGGTCTTGCCGGAGCCGGATTCGCCCACCAGCGCCACTGCGGTGCCCGGGGCGACGTCGAAGGCGACCTCCCGCACGGCCGGTACCTGCCCGGCGCTGCCGTGGTAGACCACGGACAGGTCACGCACGCTCAGCAGCGGGCTACTCACTGGTGCCGTCCGATCAGGGCCGAGATGCGGTTGGCCGACAGCACCACCGCCACCACCACCAGACCCGGCAGCGTGGTCAGCCACCAGGCGGTGGCCAGGTAGTCACGGCCCTCAGCCACCATCAGGCCCCACTCCGGGGTGGGGGGCGGGGCACCGTAGCCGAGGAAGCCCAGAGTGGAGATGGCCAGGATCGCGGTGCCGAACTGCAGCGCGGCCAGGGCCAGCACCGCGGTGGTGGAGTTGGGGAGCACGTGCCGCAACAGCACCGAGAAGAACGTGGCGCCCGAGCCGAAGGCCGCCTCGACGTAGTCGCTGCGGCGCACCCGCACCACCTCGGAGCGGGCCAGCCGGGCGAACGCGGCGATGGAGGCCACCCCGACCGCAAGGGCGGCCTGCAGGGTGCCGAAGCCGAGCAGGATGATCACGCTCAGGGACAGCAGCAGGGAGGGGATGGCCAGCAGCACATCCACCACGCGCATGATCACGTCGTCGAGCACCCGTGGGGCCGACCCGGCCACGATGCCCAGCGTCGACCCGACGATCAGCCCCACGGTCACCGCCAGCAGCGCTCCGGACAGGGAGTGGATCGCCCCGTGCACCACGCGGCTGAACACGTCCCGTCCGGTGGCGTCGGTGCCGAAGAGGTGCCCGGCGCTGGGCGGGGACAACGCCACCGCCGCGTTTCCGGCGATCGGGTCCGCCGGGGCGAACAGACCGGGGAACGCCGCCCAGGCCACCACCAGCACGATCACCGCCCCGGGCAGGATGTACGCGCGCTTGCTGCCTCGTCGGCGTCGGTCCCTGCCGGGCCGTTTCGGCCCGCGCGGGCCGGTGGTGGTGAGTGGCTCGGGCTGCGCGCCCCGGGGGGTTCGGCCGGCGCGGGTGAGTCGAGGACCTGCAGATTGCTCATCGTGCCGCGGCCACCTTTCCTCGCAGACGTGGATCGACGCGTGGGTAGAGCAGGTCCACGCCCAGGTTGATCACCACGAACACCGCCGCGGCCAGCAGCACCACGCCCTGCAGCACCGGGATGTCCTGGTTACGCACCGCCTGTTCGGTGACCCGGCCCAGACCGGCCCGGGCGAAGACCGTCTCGGTGACCACCGCGCCGGCGATCAACTCACCGAAGAGCACCCCGGCCATGGTCATCGTGGGCAGCACCGCGTTGCGCAGCACGGCGTGCCACTGGGTCCACAGTTCGGTGGCGCCCTTGGCGCGGGTGACGGTCACGAACGGTTGCAGGCTGACGGCGTCCATGGAGCGGATCAGGATCTGGGCCAGCGGCGCCGAGATCGGCACCGCCAGGGTCAGCACCGGCAGCACCAGGCCCGCCACCGGGCCCGGGTTGATGATCGGCACCCAGCCGAGCCGGAAGGAGAAGATCTGGATGAGCAGGATGCCCAGCCAGAACACCGGCACCGACACGAACAGGCTCGGCGCGGCCCGCAGCAGGGAGCGCAGCCAGGCGAACCTGCTCAGGCCGGCGGCGAAGGCGATGGAGAAGGCCAGGCTCGCGGCGACCACGAATCCCCACCCGGCCAGCATCAGGGTGCGGGGCACCACGTCGGCCAGGATGGCGCTGACGGCGGTGCCCGACTCGATGGAGTAGCCCAGGTCCCCCCGGAAAACCCCGGACAGGGAGTGCCAGAACTGCAGGTGCAACGGGGTGTCGGCGCCGTAGGCGGTGCGCAGGTCGGCGATCTGGGCCGGGGACAACCCGAGTTCGGGGTTCTCGAACCGGATCATCAACGCGTCCCCAGGCATAGCCTGCAGCAGCAGGAACGCGGCGGTGAAGGCCACCAGCAGCACGGTGGCTGCCTGGCCGAGACGGACGGCGAAGTACGGCACCTGGGTCCCTCTACTCATCCAGCCAGGTCTGGTACCAGCTGGGCCGTGCCACCGACTCCCAACCGAAGTCACGCACGTGGGTGCCGGCGCCGTAGACCTGGGGCTCCTCGAACAGCGGGATCACGTAGGCGTTCTCGGCCAGGTAGGTCTGGACCGCCTCGGTGTTGGCGATGCGCTGGTCCGGGTCCGCCTCCGAGGCGACGGCCTCGAGCAGGTCCTCGAGTTCGGCGTCCGCCACCGGCTCGTCACCGACCCGGTTCAGCAGCGTGTTCCGGTTCTCGCTGTGGTACTGGGACTTGATCACGTCCAGGTCCGCCCGGCCCACCATGGAGTGGAACAGGTGCACCTGGTCGGGGTCCAGGATCGCCTCGGCGTAGGTGCCGGCGTCGGCCCGCAGGATCTGCAGATCAACCCCGATCTGCTGCCACTGCTGGCTGATCAGGGTCAGCGCCTCGAAGGAGCGCGGCTGCGGGGCGGCCTCGTTGACCACCAGACGCAGCGGCTCACCATCCTTGACGCGGATGCCGTCCGGGCCCTCGCTCCAGCCGGCCTCCTCGAGGAGTTCGACGGCCCGCTGGGGGTCGTAGGCCAGGTGCTCGGAGGTGTCCAGGTATCCCGAGGCCCCGGAACTGAGGGTGGAGGTGGCCAGGGGGTAGTGGTCGGTGTAGATCGTCTCGACCACCTCGGCCCGGTTCGTGCCGGCGATGAGGGCCTGGCGCACCCGGATATCGGACAGGGTCTCCTGGGTGAAGCGGATGGAGAGGGAGTTGTTCACCCCGTTGGTCTGCGGGGCGTGGAGCTCCACGCCGGCGGCCTCCACCTGTGCCTCGTCCTGGGCCTGGACGTAGCGCACCACATCGGCCTGCCCGGACAGCAGCGACCCCACCCGCACGCTGTCCTCGGGGGTGACCTCGATCTGCACCGCGTCCAGCAGTGCCCGGCCCTGATGGGGCAGCGAGGGTGGCGCCCAGTCGTAGTCCTCCCGGGCACTCAGTGTCAGCGAGGTGCCCAGCGACTCATCGTGATGACGAACGGCCCGGTGCCGATCACGTCGGCGGAGTTGCCGGGGGCGAAGTCCTCGAAGGCCCCTTCGAGTGTCTCGGCCGAGACCAGCCCGGAGTTGATCGTGGAGGTGGCCTGGAGGAAACCCGGTGCCGGGGCGTCGAAGTGGAACCGCACGGTGGTCTCGTCGATCACCTCGCTGCGCTCGTAGTTGTTCACCGCCTCCGAGACGATCAGCGCCCGTTCGGGGTCACCGTGGCCGTACAGGTCGAAGTTGGCCGCCACCACCTCGGCGGTCAGCGGGGTGCCGTCGGAGAAGGTGACGTCGTCACGGATGGTGAAGGTGTACTCGGTGGCGTCGTCGTTGATCTCCCAGTCGGTGGCGATCCACGGCTCGAACTCCAGCGTCTCGGGGTTCTGGTAGACCAGCCGGTCGGTGATGTTGTTGACGATGCCACCGTTGGGATAGAAGCCGGCCGACGGCGGGTACAGGGTGTCATGCGGCTGGTGCTCCAGGTAACACCAGGGTGCCGCCGTCGCGTTCCCCGTCCTCGCCCGCACCACTCGCCGTGGTCCCGCATGCGGACAGCACCAGGGCGGACGTGAGGACCAGGGCTGCGCCGGCGGCGCGGGAACGGATCAGTGACATCATCTACCTCTCTGCGCGGACCGGGTGGTCCGCCGTGGTGACGAGCGTGCGCCAGCGAGGGCAGGGGTATCCACAGCACCCCGCCTGGTATCAGCATGTGGACACCGCGCCGGAGGCGGTCGGCGTTCGACGCCGGCCCCCCGGCGTGCGCAGGCGCCCGGTGACCCGGACGCTCAGGCCCGGTCGATGGTGTCGCGCTCCAGGGTGGCCTCGGCCAACTCGGCGATGGTGCGCTGCCATCCACCCAGCACCACATGCTGGTGGGCGGCGAAATGCTGAGCGACCTCCGGGGCCACGTCGGTGTCCATGTCCGTCAGGATCCGGGCCAACTCCCCGCGCCGGTCCTCCACCTCATCGTTCCAGGCCTGCAAGCGTCGTTGTAGCCGGGCAGCGCCTCCGATCCGGTGCCGAGGGATCCGCGCAGCAGGTCCATCGCGGTCTCGGCGCCCTCCAGTTGCGCGCCCGTCAGGGCCCGGTCGGCCTCGCACGCGGCTTCGTAGTCATCGAAGCAGTGATCGGTGGCCAGGGCCGTGCGGACCTGATGCATCCGGGTGTAGAAGTCCACCGTGGCATCGGCGTACTCCTCCCGGTCCGCGCGCACCACCGGCAGGCATCCGTCCGGGTCGGAGCACTCCACGGTCCAGCCGGCCTCGCGCTGGGTCTGCCCCTGGGGCACCAGGACCGCCTCCATGCGCCGGTGGTAATCGGACTGCTCCGCGGTCATGGCGGTCACCGCCTCCGACCACGCCATGCAGTAGAGGAGCAGCTGTTCGGACAGGTCCCGCCCTGTGGTCAGATACTCCTGCTCCGCCTCGGCCAGTCGCGCGGAACTGCGCGCCGCCGATATCGCGCTGCGGTAGGAGGGGCTCGATCCGGGCACCTGCGCCAGGGTGGGCCGGGTGGATCCGTCCAGTCCGGAGAAGGCAGCGAATGCCTCCTCCTGGTCGGTGCAGGCCCGGGCCAGATCCGCGGCCGGCTCGGCCAGTTCGGCCGCGTCGAGGTTGAGGCGGAAGAACGCATCGGCCACCTCCACCCCGTAGGTGGCCTGCACCGCCTCGGCGCTCCAGTGTTGCTCGTGTCCCTCGACCGCGGCGAAGAAGTCCCGGGCGGCCTGATCGGCCTCCTCGGTCTGCTCGCGCTCCAGCTCCTCGGCGTCGCGCCGCTCCCGCTCCGCGGCGAGGTAACTCAAGGTCGCCGCGATCCCGCCCAGGACCAGGGCGATGATGGCCACCGCCGCCACGATCGGGACCCACCGGGGCCGTCGACGCCGTGGCTCGTCCGGTGCCAGGTGCGGGTCAACGCCGTGCCCGCGTCCGTCGTCGGGCGGGGGCGAGGGTGGAAACGGATCCGGCGGCACAGACATGATGGGGCAGCCTAAAAGATCCGGCGCCCACCCGGGATCCGTCACGGCCGGCCGATGGCGGCGCACCAGGACGGCGGTGGTCCCGCGTCAACGCAGCATGAAGAACAAGAACGCAAGCGCCAGCACCAGCATCGGGACGAACCACGCGATCACCGAGCGGATCAGCACCCGGCGGCGCACGGCTTCGCGGGCCGCGGCGTCCTCGTCCTGAACCATCAATCCACCCTCTGCACTCGCTGCCGCACACCGGCGCGATCCGATGCGACCGGGTCCGGTGGTGCTGGATCCCACCTTATCCTGGCTCGCGCGGCGCGAGCGGGCCGAGGCCGAACTCGTGCCGGAGCCGAGTTCGCGCCGGAACCGTACCCTGAGGCCTGGACCGTACCGAATCTGACGGATGTCACGACCGGACCGGGCCCGGACGCACATGAGCCGATGGCAGCCCACATGGCCCGCCGGGCCCGCGATAGGACAAAGTGGAGTCATGAACAACGCCAGCGACACCCGACCGAGGAGAACCCGGAACACGGGCAACCGTGGGCACGCCCGGACGGCGCCCCGCGCTCTGTTGCACCACCCGGCCCGACGGGGGGAGCGCAGGTCGAACCGCAGGGAGCGGGGCGCAGCCCTGCCCCCGGTGCCGATCCGTACGCACCACCGACGACGACGCCTCCCGGCCCGCAGCGGACCGGCACCGATCCGTACGCCGCGCCCGTGGCTGAGCCCTACGGTGCCGCACCGGGGCACGCCCCGACGCCGACCCAGCAACAAACGCCCCCCGGCCACCCCGGCTACCAACCCGCACCCGGCCACCCGGGGTACCAACAGGCGCCCGGTTACCCCGGCTACCAACCCGCACCCGGCCACCCGGGGTACCAACAGGCGCCCGGTTACCCCGGCTACCAACCCGCACCCGGCCACCCGGGGTACCAACAGGCGCCCGGTTACCCCGGCTACCAACCCGCACCCGGCCACCCGGGGTACCAACAGGCGCCGCAGCCACCGCGCGCCTACCACCACGCGCTGCGCCGGGACCAGGGCGGCAACGTCTGGCGCGGCATCCTCGCGCTCGTCATGTTCGGCGTCGGGTTCGTGCTGCTGCAGATCCCCGCCACCGTGGTGATCCTGCTCCAGAGCGACGTCAACCTGCTCGGTGAGGACCTGATGTCAGGGCTGCGGATCACGCCGCTGGGCATGCTCGTGACCAACCTGTCCCTGGCCGCGCTGTGGCCGTTGTCGCTGGGGATCCAGCGCCTGTTGTACGGGGTGCGCCCCGGGTCCCTGCACTCGGTGGCCGGGAAGATCCGGTGGCGGCTGTTCCTCATGCTGGCCGCCGTCCTGCTGCCGGCCTACCTGCTCTACACGGCGCTGAACCCGTTGGTCTTCCCCACCGAGACCGGGGTCTTCACCGCCACCCACGCTGCCTTCATCGTCATTGCCATCCTCACCACACCGCTGCAGTCCGCCGGTGAGGAGGTGGGTTTCCGCGGCCTGGTGCAACGCGCCGTCGGGGGCTGGTTCGTCTCACCGCGGGTGGCGCTGGTGATCGGCACGTTGATCTCGGCGGTGCTGTTCGCGATCGCCCACGGCGCCGGGGACATGTGGCTGAACGTCTACTACGTCGTCTTCGCGGTGGCGCTGACCGTCATGACCTGGCGAACCCAGGGGTTGGAGGCGGCCATCATCGTGCACGCCGCCAACAACACCTTCATCATGATCCTCAACTCCGCGCTCGGGATGGACTTCGACGGGATGTTCGATCGCGAGGCGGGCGTGGGCGGTCCGTTCATGCTCGTCGGGATGGCCATGTGCGTCCTGGCCACCGCGCTGGTGTGGTGGCGCACCCGCACCCCCAAGGCACGCGAGGCGATGCGGTTGCCCGAGCCCGTCACGCCCAATCCCTGGGAGGGTAGGAACCCGGGTTCATAGCCTGGCCCGATGGTGCCACGGCCCGGTCCACCGCGCTGCGCCGCACGCCTCGACCTGCCGGGATGGCCCCGCCGAGTGGTCCGGGGCGCCCGGGACCGGCTACAGGCCCTGCCACTCCGGTTTGGCCTGGAACGCCCGGCGGTAGTAGTCACCCAGTTGCAGCCGGGCGGCGGCGCCCTCATCCAGGAGCACACTCACGTGTGGATGGTGCTGCAGGATGCTGGCCGGCCACATCGCACTGACCGGCCCCTCGACCATCTGGTGCACAGCCTCGGCCTTGCCGCCACCCTGGGCGAGCAACACGATGTGCCGGGCCGCGCTGATGGTCGCCAGGCCCTGGGTGAGACAGTGGTGCGGAACCCGGTCCACGTCGTCGTCGAAGAACCGGGCGTTGTCGACGCGGGTCTGCCCGGTCAGGGTCTTGATCCTGGTACGCGAGGCCAGGGAGGATCCCGGTTCGTTGAACCCGATGTGGCCGTCGGTGCCGATGCCCAGCAGTTGCAGGTCCACCCCGCCTGCGTCGACGATCGCCTGCTCGTAGCGCGCGCAGGCCGACGGGATGTCCCGGGCCAGGCCATCCGGCCCATGGACCCGTGCCGGGTCCAGATCGATCCTGTCCACCAGTTCGGCCAGGATCACGTTGCGGTAGCGCTGCGGGTGATCCTGCGCCAGGCCCACGTACTCATCGAGCAGGAACGCACTGACCCCGGCGAAACTGACCTCCCCGGCGCGGTGTCGCTTCGCCAGCTCGTCGTAGACCCCCAACGGGGAGGATCCGGTGGCCAACCCGAGCACGGCGTCGGGTTTGGCGTCGATGAGGGCCACGATGGCATCGGCCGCCAGACGGGCCGTCTCCTGGGCCGGCTTGATCACAACTTCCATGCCGGAATTCTGGCAGGTCCCACGCGGCCCCACCTAACTCGTCGCCGCCGGGCTCCCCCGAGAGCAGCGGCATCGCGGTCGCGGCACCTTGCAGCGGGCCGCGCCTGCGCGAGCGCTCCGCTTCCCAGGGCGCTATCCTCGGCCGACGCGATCGAAGACGCTCCAGAACGTCCTTGCGCTCTCCGTATCGCCTGAGGTTCCCCGACACACTCAGAATCCGTTCCGTGACAACGCAAAGGATGCTCGATGTCGAAACGTAGATCCTCCCCGACCACGATCGCCATCTGGTCGTTGGTCATTGCCGGGCTGGCCGTGCTGCAGTTCCCCGGGATTCTCCTGTATCACGACGTGGCCGAGCCGCGGATCCTGGGGATGCCATTCATCTATGGCTTCAACCTGGTTGTCTGGGCGATCCTGTGCGTGGTGCTGTTCTGGGCCTACAAGGTGCACTGGGGCCGCCCCCGCCCGCACACGTCGGATGAGCGGTTCGAGGCGGAGGTGGACCAGTGAGCAACGCAGAGATTCTCGGACTCGGCGCGATCGCCGCCTTCCTCATGGTGCCGCTGATCATCGGGGCGTACTCGGCGACCAAGTCCGCGGGCACCGCCAGTGACTACTTCGTCCAGGGCCGGTCCATGGGGTCGATCGCGGTCTTCTTCACCGTCACCGCCACCTGGTGGAGCGCGTTCGCGTTCCTGGGTTCCAACGCCAGCTTCTATCTGGACGGCCCGCTGTACTGGACCGCCCTGGTCTGGAACATCTTCTTCGGGGTGATGTACTACTGGATCGGCAAGCGGGTCTGGTTCCACGGCAAGCGCGGCAACTACGTCACCGCCCGGGACTTCTTCGCCGACCTGTTCGGCTCCTCCCGTCTGGCCACCCTGGTCGCGGTGATCCTGGTGATCTTCACCCTGCCGCACCTGCAGATCCAACTCACCGGGGGCGCCTACCTGATGGAGGTCGCCTCCGGTGGCGCGCTGCCCTTCTGGCTCGGCGCGTTGCTGTTCTACCTGGTCATCATCATCTACGTGTGGGCCGGGGGCGTGCGGGCCATCGCCTGGACGGACATCTTCTACGGGGTGACCATCTTCGTGGGGCTGATCGCCGCCGGCATCTTCGTGGTCGGCGAGGTCGGCGGAATGGGCACCATGTTCGATGAGATCCAGCAGGTCCAGCCCGAGCACCTGATCCTTGCCGACGGACAGTGGATGACGTGGGTCGCGATGTTCCTCATCACCCCACTGGGTGCGCTGATGGGCCCGCAGATGTGGACTCGGATGTATGCCACGAGGAGTTCCCGGCTGTTCGACCTGATGCCGTTCCTGGTGGGGTTGATGGCGATCGCCTACATCGGTTCGATGCTGATCGGCAACACCGCGGCCGTGGTCCAGCCCGACGTCGACGAACCCGACCAGGTGTTGGCGGTGATGCTGCTCGACTACGCGCCCCTGGTGCTCGCCGTCGTGGTGATCGCCGCCGGGGCAGGGGCGGCGATGTCCACTGCGAACTCCCAGGTACATGCCCTCGGCGCCAGTTACACCATCGACTTCCACGAGAGGTACTTCCAGAAGAACCTGCCCGAACACAAGCGTGTGTGGGTAGGGCGTTGGGCGATCCTGGGCTTCTCCGCGATGGCCTACATCATGGCCCTGTACGTCCCCGGCCTCCTGGTCACGATCGGGCTGGTCGCCTTCGCCGGCCTGGCTCAGGTTGTGGTCCCCACCGTCGGGGCGTTGTTCTGGCGGCGGGCGAGCGTGGCCGGCGCCACCGCGGGCCTGCTGGTGGGCGTGATCAGCCTGGTCGTCTTCACCGCGCTCCCGGCCACGATCCCCGGACCCTTCTCCGTCGGTGGTGGCGGACTGCTGTCGTTGCTGCTGAACATCGTCGTCTTCGTCGGGGTGAGCTTGTTCACCAAGCCCCGCGATTCGCGCCTCCTGCTCAAACTGAGCCGGCGCAGGGATGACTTCGACCGGGAGCGGTTCAACGAGCCGGACCCGGAGGAGTTCGCCGACACCCTCCCGGATGACTCCCGTCGGTGGCCCTTCACCGAGCCGGGCGGCGGATCGGCCGGCCGGCCCGGAAGCGGACGATGACCATCGACCAGGTACAGAACGCCACGCACCAGCTCGACGTGCCCGCCTTCCTCGCCGATTTCCGTCACAGCACCACCTTCGGCGCGACCGTGGCCGGCGGGATCGACCGGCAGGCGGGCACGAGGGAGCACGGTGCGGTCCGGGACTGGTTCTGCTCCCGGGCCACAGACCTGGGGTTCGAGATCCGGGTCGACCAGATCGGCAACGTCTTCGCGTTGTGGTCCTGGGACCCGGGCGCGCCGTACCTGCTGGTCGGGTCCCACCTGGACAGCCAGCCCCTGGGTGGGCGCTTCGACGGCACCTATGGAGTGATCGCGGCGTTGCACGCCGCTCACGCGGTGGCCCGGGCGGCCACACGCGACGGGATCAGCCCCGGCCTGAACCTCGCCGTGGTGGACTGGTTCAACGAGGAGGGGGCCCGGTTCGCACCCTCCATCATGGGCAGTTCGGTCTTCGCCGGTCTGTTGGATCTGGATCGGGCGCTGGCCACCACCGACCCCCAGGGCGTCACCGTCGCCGAGGCGATCGGCGCAATCGGCTACCGAGGTGAAGCGGTGACGATCCCGGCGGGCGCCTACGCCGAGATACACATCGAGCAGGGACGGCGCCTGGAACAGTCCGGCATCCCCATCGGTGTGGTGCAGGAGAGCTGGTACACCCAGAAGCTCCTGGTCCGGGTGCTCGGCGAGCAGTCCCACACCGGCGCCACCGCGATGTCCGACCGGCGCGACGCCCTGGTGGCGGCCGCGCACGTGGTGCTGGAGGCGGAGCAGGTCACCGGCGAGTTTCCCTCGGGATCCATCGTGACGTCGGTGGGCAAGTTCGACGTGCGACCCAACTCCCCGATCGTGGTGCCCCGCCAGGTGGACCTGGTGCTGGACATCCGCGCCGACGACCCCGCGCACGTGGCGCGAGCCCGGGCGTTGTTGCTCGAGCGGATGGCTGACCTGGCCCGGCGCCGGAATGTGGAGATCAGCGCCGAGGACTTCGACATCCGCCCGGTGCAGCGCTTCCCGGCCGAAGGCGTGGACCTGGGCGCCAAGTCCGCGAGCGACGAGGGTGTGGAGTCGATGCTGCTGGCCACCATGGCCGGACACGATTCGGTCGCGATGAACAGGATCACCCCCTCGGTCATGCTGTTCGTGCCCTCGGTGGACGGGGTGTCCCACTGTGAGCGGGAATTCACCTCCGATGCGGACCTGGTGGTCGGGTTGAGGGTGCTCACCCAGGTCGTGCAGCGCCTGGTGAACCGGGAGATGGCCGAGGTGGCCCCGGCGTCCGGACCCTAACCGCGGCCCGCCGGCGCCAATGACAGCGCCGCGACCACGGCGATCTGCTCCTCCAGTTCGGCCACCGTGGCCGGCACCGGCAGGTCCGCATCCAGTACGTGCAGCACCAACTCGTCGGCGCCGATATGCACCGACAACGACCCGGGCATCAGGTTCATCAGGCTCGCCACCGCCACGCGGCCCGCCCCCGGCGGCAGTCGCATCGGGCATCGGACATAGCCCGGGTCCAGGTCCGGCCGCGGCGTCAGCGACCTGCGGGCCACGTCCAGCCCACCGTGCAGGGAGCGGCGCAGGAACCACCCGGTCAGCCGCACCAGCGCCCAGGTGCGCCGCAGCCGGCCGGCGCCGGGCCGGGGACCCCGGTAGGGCGCCAGCGCCAGGCTGGTCGCGACCGCGATCGGGACGACGACGGCGCCGTAGGCCCAGGTGGTCATGTCGCCTTCGGTCAGGACCCACCACAACAGGGCGAAGACCGCCATCCTGCGCACCAGTGAGGCGGCACGATGCCACCAACGGAACGGGGGTACCCGGTTGCCCATCATGCCCCCCACCAGGCCAGGATGACGAAGACCCCGGCCATGCCCAGGAACGTCAGTCCCGAGGCCCGCCACGTGGCCAGGTGCTGTTCCCCCAGGTTGAACCAGCGAGCCGGTGCGGGCACCCGCCGGGTGCCCACGGCGATGACGTCGCGACCCCGAGCGATCGACCGGCTGAGGGCCTGCACACCCTGACGGATCATGCTCGCCAGCCACTCCTCGGCGACCACCAGGTCCCCCGGTGGCACCGCCCGGCCGTCGGGGTGGGCGAGCCAGTCCGGCAGCGCCCGCGTCCCGGACAGGCGCAGTGCCAGCGCCGCAGCACCCACACCGGCCAGCACCGGCCAGCCCTGGGCCCACCAGGTGCCCAGGTCCCACCATCCCGGCACCGACACCTCGCCCCCGCCCGCTGCGGTCCACAGCACCAACGGGATCGAGGCGCCGATGAGTCCCACCCAGCCCAGCAGCATGATGTCCACCCCACGCGAGCCGGCCCGGCTGTGCCCCAGCAGCCACACCGCCCGGGCCAGCAGCACCGTGGACCCCATGCCCACCAGCACCAGTGCCGAGGCGACGTCGAGGCCGGCCACCAGCACGCCGTCGGCGGCTTCCTTGGCCGAGTACTTGGCCAGGTAGCCGCTGGTCCAGGGCAACCCGGCCAGGGAGAGTCCGGCCACCGCGAATCCGGCGATCACCACCACCCGGCCCGAACCGGCGCCGTGGGCTCCCCACAGGCCCACCCCGAAGAAGAGGGCGGCCTTGATGATCCCGTGGTGCAGGGCGTAGAGCACGGCCGCGGCCACGAGCACCGGTGCGCCGTCCGGGTCGATCAGGGCGGCCCCCACCAGCGCCGAGAGCATCCCCATCTGACTGATCGAGGAGTAGGCCAGCACCGCCTTGGTCTTGGCCTGCATCACGCCCAGCAGCACCGCCAGGTAGGCCCCGGCCAGGCCGCCCACCACGAACACCAGGCCCCAGGTGGGCATCGCAACCTCGCCCAGGGGCAGCATCCGCAACCACCCGGCGAGCCCGCCGGTGATCATCGCCCCGGACAGCACCGCGCTGGCCGGTGTGGGTGCCGCCGGGTGCGCCAGCGGCAGCCACACGTGCAGGGGCACCACACCGACCTTGATGCCGAACCCGAGCCAGAGCAGCGCCACGATCAGACCGGTGTGCCCCGATGCGGCCACCCGTTCGGCCGTCACCGCCAGTTCCAGACCACCGGCGCGCACCACCAGCATCGCGGCCACCAGCACCGCCGCCTCCCCGAGGACGGCCAGGAACAGGTAGATCCGGCCGGAGCGCCGCGCATCGGCGGTGCGGTCGTGGATCACCAGGGCATATCCCACCAGGCTCATCACGGTGAAACACAGATACAGGGTGACCACGTCCGCGGCGACGAACACCCCGGCGTTGGCCACGAAGCACAGCAGCAGCAAGCCACTCAGCGCCGATGGCCTGGGCAGATCGGAACGGGCCACCATGACCAGGGCCAGCCCGTACAACACCGCCGCCAGCACCAGGAGGGGCCGGCCCACGTCGTCGATCCGGAACGTGGTGCCCACCAGGAGCCAGTCCATCGCCACCTCGACCCCGTCCGGGGCGGTCGACCCCAGCCATGCTGCCGGGAGCACGGTGACCGGCGCCAGGGAGGTCAGCAACAGGCGAGACTTCTCGGCCAGGTGGTCCGGGAGCAGCCCGGCCATCGCGAGTCCCAGCGCCACCAGTAGCGGCAGCGCTGCGGTGCCGATCCAGAGCGCGGTCATGAGTAGCTCCTGACCGCGACGAGTTCCGCCAGCGACAGTGGCGAGTAGCCGAGACCGGCCAGCACCCCCACGGCAAGGGCGAAGACGGCCGTCAGCAGCGCCGGAACCAGGAGCGGCAGCGGGGCCTCCACCCCGTGGCGCTGGTGGGTATCCGCACCCTGCCAGGCGGCGCCCTCGTCCGGGTCCTTGAACCACAGGACGTAGATGATGGGCAGGAAGTAGGCGGCGTTGAGCAGGGTGGAGGCGGCCAGCACGCCCAGCACCCACGGCTGCCCGGCCTCCAGGGCGCCCACTCCGAGGTACCACTTGGACACGAACCCGGCCATCGGCGGGATACCGATCATGCCCAGCGCGGCCACGGTGAAGGACGCCGAGGACACCGGCATCCGGCGGCCCACCCCGGCCAGTTGGCTCACTCTCGTCAGCCCCAGCACCTCGGCGAACAGGCCGGCGCAGAAGAACAGGCTGACCTTCATCAGTCCCTGGTGCACCAGGTGCGCGATGCCCCCGGTGGTGGCGGTGACCGCGAGCAGGGTGGCGCCCAGGGTGATGTAGGAGACCTGGCTGACGGTGGAATAGGCCAGCCGGGCCTTCAACTCGTCCTGGGCGAGCGCACGCACCGAGCCGTACACGATGGTGACCCCGGCCAGTACCGCCAGCGGCGTCAGCACGCCCAGGTCGGAGGCCAGGTGCACCCCGAACACGTCGTGGACCACCCGGATGATCCCGAACACGCCCGCCTTGACCACGGCCACCGCGTGCAGCAGCGCACTGACCGGCGCCGGGGCGACCATCGCGATCGGTAGCCAGCCGTGCACCGGCACCAGCGCCGCCTTGACCGCCAGCCCGGCGATCAGCACCGCGAAGATCCCCACCGCCGTGCCGGGATCGGCGGCTGCGAGTTCGATGACCTCCTCGGCACCCCGGGAGCGGAACTCCACCGGCCCGGCCACCGCCGTCAGCCAGGCCACCCCGCCCAGCAGCACGATCCCGCCGGTGACGGTGTAGGCCAGGTAGGTGCGCGCTCCGCGCAGGGCCGCCTTGGTGCCCCGATGGGCCACCAGGGGGTAGGTGACCAGGGTGAGGACCTCGAAGAAGAGCAGGAAGGTGACCAGGTTCCCCGAGAGCGCGATCCCCACCGTGGCGGTCACGCACAGGCTGAAGAAACCGAAGAACCGGGACCGGTTCGCGGAAGTCTCCAGATACCCGATCGCATAGATCGTGGTGAGCAGCCACAGGAGGGTGGACAGGCCCACGAACAGCAGCGCCAGCGGATCGGTAATCAGCACCAGGTCCACCCCGGGCAGCAGTTGCTGGCGGTACTCCAGGCGCAGCCCGGAGGTCACCGGGGGCACCAGCGCGATCACCAACCCGACCTTGATGATCGCACCGGCCAGGTTCAGTGTGGTGCGCCAGCGCACCTGGTGCTCGCGCAGCCCGAAGATCACCAACCCCGGCAGCAGCGAGGTGAGCAGGATCGCCAGCGGAATCCAGCTGGCCTGGGTGACGGTCTCGTTCACGGGATCCCCCCGATGGGCAGCGCCGGGGCGAGAAACTCCGCCAGCGGCACCGCCAGCAGCCCGGTCCCCACCGCCACGACCGCGAGGAGCAGCGCGATCGCCGGCATCCGGGCCGGCACCGCCACCGGCTGCTGGCGGCCGGCCGACCCGGGTTCATCGAAGGTGGCTCGCACCACCCGGGCGGTGTAGGCGAAGGTGAGCAGCCCGCCCCCGAGCAGCGCCGCCAGCCACCACCACTGCCCTCCCTGGAGTGAGGCCTGGAGCAGTTGCCACTTGCCGGCGAACCCCAGCGTGGGGGGCATCCCGGCCAGGACCACCCCGGAGACAGCGAAGGCCAGCACCGTCCCGGGCATCCGGTTGACCGCACCGACCAGACCGTCCAGGTCATCCCCGCGGTGGGCCAGGGCGAGCACCCCGGCGGCCATGAACATCGCCGCCTTGGCCAGTGCGTGGGACAGCACCATCAGCAGCACCCCCACCCAGGCCGCCTGAGCGGCAAGTGCTGCCGGGCTGCCCGCCGGCGCGCCCAGGGACGGGGCGAGGTAGGCGAACAACAGGAAGAAGTACCCGACCTGGGCCACGGTGGAGTAGGCCACCACCGACTTCAGCCGGTCCTGCCGCAAGGCCACCACGTTGCCCCACACCACCGCGACGCAGCCCAGCACGCCGAGCACGGTCGGCAAGCCCGCCAACGGCGGGGCGGCGGCGTCGAACACCACGTACCAGACCCGGATGAGCAGGTACAGCGAGGCCTTGATGACCAACGCAGACAACAGCGGACTCACCGCTGACGGGGCTGCTGCGTGGGCTGAGGGTAACCAGGTGTGCGCCGGGAACAGCGCGGTCTTCAGCGCCATCCCCGCGGTGATCAGCACCAGGGCCACCGACGCGGTGGCGCCGGCGGTCAGCACCTGCCCGGCCCCGGCCATGTCCAGCGTGCCGGTCTGTGCATAGACCAGCGCCACACCGAACAGGTAGGCCAGCGACCCAGCACCGCCACGAACAGGTACCGAAGGCCGGGGCGCCACGCCGAACGCCCACCGAGTACCACCAGTGCCACCGCGGACAGGCCCATCAGTTCCAGCGCCACGTAGGCGTTGAACAGGTGCGCGGTGACGTACACGGCGTTCAGCCCGGACCACAGCATCGCCACCAGGGGCCAGAACGCCTCGCTGCCGCGCACCCGCGATGTCCCGGTGGCGTACAGCAGCACCAACACGCTCACCACGGCCGTCATCGCCAGCATCAGGGCGCTGAGCGCGTCCACCCGCAGCTCGATCCCCAACGGCGCACGCCACCCGGCCATCCGGTACTGCACCTCCGCCCCGGAAGCGACGTCGAGGACCACCGCCACCACCATCGCGGTGAGGCCCAGCCCGAGGGTCACGGTGAGCCAGGGCCGCCACCGGGGCCGCACCAGCGCCAGGACCACCGCACCGGCGAGCGGGGCCAGCACCAGAGCGGGCAGCAGGCCGCCCATCAGCACTCACCCCCGGGCGCCTCGGAGCGACCGGACCCGGAGGGCAGTTCCCGAGATGCCCCCGGCGCCTCGTCCGGCTCGGCCGCGCCGTCCGGCCCCCGGCTGGATGCGCCCCCCGGCGCCTCGATCCGGCGGATGAGCACCAGCGCCAGCCCGGTCACCGAGACGGTGATGACGATGCCGGTCAGTACCAGCGCGTGCGGAACCGTGTCGGGCGGGTCGGTGCGTGCGGCGAGCGCCACCAACACCATCAGCACACCACCACTGGCGATGTTCAGGGCGATCACCCGGCGAACCAGGTCGGTGGTGGTGAGCAGTCGCACGATGCCCAGCACAGCCAGGGCGACCGCCAGGATCACGAACACATCGGAGCGCATCACACCCGATCACCAGCCGCGGCGTTGATCCGGTCCATCAGCACCAGCAGCACCGCCAGGGTGGCCCCGATACTGAGCATCAAGATCGCCTCCAGGCCGAGGATCACCCCGCCGGCCCAGCGCTCCCCCAGCACCAGCCAGCCCCCGGCCAGCGCCACGCTCACGGCCGCCAGCAGCAGAAACGCCGCCAGGCCGGCCAGGAGCACCGGGCGCACCCACCGCTCCATCGAGCGCCGCGGGCCGAGGCCGGCCAGGTAGATCATCAGCACCGCGCCGGTGAGCAGTGCGCCGGCCTGGAAGGCTCCTCCGGGACGGGTGGACCCCGCCACCAGCAGCCAACCGAGGAGCAGGACCAGGACCGGCACCACGACCCGCACCATCGCCCCCATCGGTCCGGTGTCCGGCACGGGCTCGGGCAACAGCCGCCCACCCGGCGCCAGGGCCAGGGCACCCAGCGCGGCCGCGGCCAGCACCCCGATCTCCAGCAGGGTGTCGTAACTGCGGAAGTTCAACAGCACCGCCGTCACCGGATGCGACACCCCGGTTGCCGCCATCTCCCCCCGGGCCACCGCGCCCGGGCCGGTGACGGTCTGCCACTGCCACACCGCACCGAGCAGGGCCATCGCCAGCACCGCGCAAGTGCCCCGCCGAGCAGGCCGTACCAGGGGCCCGGGCGGTGGCCGGCACCGGCCAGGGCTCGCGGCGGTTCGGGGGTGGCGGTCACCGCGTTCATGACCAGCACGCCCGTCACCCCGGCACCGAGCACCGCCTCGGCGATCGCCACGTCCGGTGCGTGCAGCCAGGCCCACGAGACCGCCAGGAGCACACCGAACACCAGGAACATCGCCGCGGCATGCACCCGCGAACGGCCGAACAGCGCGTAGCCGGCAACCGCGAACAGGCCCACGGCCAGCACGACGTCGAAGGCTCCCACCGCTTCCATCAGCGCGTCCGCGGCCCGCGGCCGCTGCTGCCGGCCTCCTCATCACGACCGACCAGGTCATCATCCGGCGCAGCGCCGTCGTCGTCGGCCTCGGATGCCTCGGTCATCGCCGATACCGCGGCGACCTCGGACCGGTCGGCGAGCAGGTAGGAACTGGTGGCCGCGGCAAGGAGGGCGAGCAGCCAGATCAGCACGAGCTTCACCGCGACCGCCACACTCGACTGCAGCGCCAGGGCCGCCAGCACCAGCCCGAGGCCCAGGTTGTCGGCCTTGACCAGGGCGTGCAGCCGGTTGTTCAGGTCCGGGAAGCGCAGCAGACCCACCGTGCCGGCCCCGAAGAAGGCGCACCCGGCCACAGCCAGCACCACCGAGACCACGTCCAGGATCATCGGCGCGCCCGCAGGGTTCGGACCCGGGCCAACACCACCAGGGCGGCCAGTGCCACCAGGGCCAGCGCAGCATCGCGCAGTGCCGCCACCACCATCACGTGGGCAAGCACCGCCAGCACGGCGGTGGCGGTGGTGCCCATCAACAGCAGGGCCAGCAGCCGGTCGTGGTCGGCCGGCCCGCGCACCACCCGGACCAGTGAGACGAGCACGTTGATCACCAGGAAGACGACAGCCCCGTACAGGACGGCATCGATCACAGGGGTCTCCATGGTGGGGAGTGGAAGACGACGTAGGGCGACCATCCGGCCGAGCCCTACCACCCTATGCGCCACCGCTCGGCGTGCCACCGGTGGGGACTCAGCCCGGCGGACCGGGCGGTCCGCCGTCGGCCTCTCCTGCGGCAGCCACGCCGGGTCGGACGGATGATCGGTCACGGTCGCCGGAATCGCGTGGACGCAACCGGCCGGCCCCGGAACGGGTGCGACGACCGGCAAGGGCCAACGCGACACTGATCGCCCCCAGCCCGACCAACTCCCACGAGGTGGGCCGTTGACCCAGCACCAGCAGCGCGATCACGGTCGCCGAAGCGGGCAACAGGGCGTTCAGCAGCGCGAAGGTCGCCATCCGCAGCCGTTTCAGGGTGACCTGGTCCAGCATGTAGGGGATCACCGAGGTGAGCACCCCAACGGCGACCACCACCACGAACACGTCCATCGACAGCGCCGGCCCCGCCCACGGCGCAGCGATCGGGGCGAACAGTACCGAGGCCACGGCGGTGCCCACCGCCAGGGAGGAGATGCCGTCCCGTTCGGTCACGATCCGGCCACCCAGCAGCATGTACACCGCCCACGCGGAGCCTGCCGCCAGCGCACAGACGATCCCGAGCAGGAGGTACCAGCCCGATTCGGCACCGGCCCAGTCCAGCCCGAGCACCGAGATCGCTACCACGCCGAACGCGGCCAGCACGATCGCCACCCGCTGCCGCAGCGTGCGCCCGCCCCAGGCGGCCACGGCGACCGGCCCGGCGAACTCGATCGCCACGGCCGCACCGAGCGGCAGGTACTCGATGGAGATGTAGAACAGCATGTTCATCGCCATCAGCACCACGCCGAAGACCGCGCTCTGGGCGAACGTGCGGCGGGTCCAGTGCTGGCGCCGCCAGGGTTGCACCAGCACCAGCAGGATCAGTGCGCACACCACCGAACGAAGCCACGCCACCGTGTGCGCGGGCATCAGCGGGTACAGTCCGACGGCGATCGCCGCGCCCAGGTACTGGGAGGCACCGGCGATCAGGAACAGCAGCGGCGCCGGGACCCGGTCCAGAGGGTTCCTCATGCCCATTCCACCTCGGTAGCCAGGACCCGGTGATCGGAGACGGCCAGCCGGTGCGATGCGGTGTTCGCGGTGGTCCCGCCCCGGACCAGGATGTGATCGATCTGTCGGAGCGGGGTGCCGGCGGGGAAGGTCAGCGCCTCGGGCAGGTGCCAGTCCGGGGCGATCTTGCGCACCGTGCGGGTGGGCAGGTTGAAGTCTCCGGCCACGATCGCGCGCCGGGCCAGCCCGTCCACGCCGGTGAGCAGGGTCTGCAACTGTCGCCAGGCCACCGGCGGCAACAGGGACAGGTGGGTACATGCCACCGCGAAAGGGCCGTCTGGGCCCTGCAGCACCGCGGCCAGCCCCACCCGGGGTTCGTGCACCCACCAGCCCGGCCGCAGTCCCTTCAGGGTGGGCAGGCGCTGCACCCCCTGGGGCAGCCGCGTGGCGAACCAGGCGGTGATCGGGAACCGGCTGGCCAACGCCACCCCGTATGCCGGGCCGGGATACTCTCCGATCGGATCGGCCATCCAGCGCAGCCCGCGCACGTTTCCGGCCAGCGCGGCTGCATACCGGTGGTGCGGCAGACCGAGGGCCTCGGCGATGACCGCCACCTGGTCGATTCGGTTGCTGCGGTTCTGGTACCTGTCCACCTCCTGCAGCACCACCACGTCCGTCTGGATCCCGGTGAAGGCGGCCGCCAGTTCGGGGCCGGTGGTGGGCACACCACCGGCCGATAGGCCCGACTGAATGTTCGCAGACAGCACGCGCAGGGGGGTCATCAGGTGGCCTTCATCAGTCGGTGGCCTCCGGGGCGAATCTCATTGCGACCGAGTTCATGCAATACCGGTCACCGGTCGGAGTCTGGGGGGCGTCGTCGAACAGGTGCCCAAGGTGGGAGCCGCACGAGGCGCAGCGCACCTCGGTGCGGACCATGCCCAGGGACCGGTCCTCGAGCAGTTCCACCGCGTCACCGGCGCTCGGTTGGTAGAAACTGGGCCAGCCGCAGTGGGCGTCGAACTTGGTCTCGGAGCGGAACAGCTCCGCCCCGCAGGCCCGGCAGGAGTAGATCCCCACCCGGTCCTCATACAGCAGTTCCCCGGTGCCGGGCCGTTCGGTGCCGGCCTGCCGGAGCACCTGGTACTCGGCGGGGTCGAGTTCGGCCCGCCACTGCTCCTCGGTCTTGGACACCTCGTAGTCGTTCTTCACCTCACGCATGCCTCTATCCTCGCCCATGATGGCGCAGGTGTCCCAGCGGACTGTCACGGCGTCCCAGCACATCGGCATCGCCGGGCCGGGCGCCCGCTATTCGTAGCCGCTGCCAAGCAGACGACGACGCAACTCCCGCCCGGCGAGTTCGGTGCGCGAGGTGGTGCCCGAGGCCGCCAGCAGCGCCGAGACGTGCACCGCGACCGTGCGCTGGGAGCAGCCCAGTCGCCCAGCGATGTCCCGGTTGCTCCAGCCCTCGACGAGGAGGTCGAGCACCCGGCGTTGGGCGGGGGTGCCCGGCACCGAGGGAGTCACCTGCTCCACCGCTGCTTCGACTCGCTGCAGTACTCGTCCGGGCCAGTGCCGCACGATGGTGCGGGCCTGTGCGAGATCCTGGGCGGCAGCGGTGTGCAGCCCGGTCCGGCCGCGTTCGGCAGCACGCACCAACAGGATCCGCGCCCGTTCCGGGGCCCGTTGCCGGGTGATGTCCGCGGCCTCGAACAGGTCGGGGTCGACCGGCCTGCCCTCCCGGTGGCGAAGTTGCACCTCGGCTGCCGCATGTAGCGCCGGATGCTCCAGCCCACCGGGCAGGGTCCGGTCCAGGAACGTCCGCACCTTCGCTGCCGGAAGACCGTCCTCCAGGGCCACCTGGGCGGCCAGCCACGCGCGGTTCGGCCGGGTGGCGTGCCCGGCGCGGGTAGTGCACCGGGTGTAGGCGCGCAGGGCGGCCTCCACTGAGCCCGCCCCCGCGGCCGCGGCGATCACCCCACCCAGGTAGGCGTACACGCGCACCCATGGCAGGTCCACCCCCACGCTGGCCGTGAGGGCCTGCTGGCCGTAGTGCCGAGCGTGGTCCTCCCAACCACGCTCCCAGGCCAGTTGGGCCGCCTTGGTCAGCAGCGCCACCTGTTCGTTGCGGTGTTTGTCCCGGTCGATGTCGCTGAGGGCGTGGTCCCAGGCGCGCGCCCACTGCCCGGTGTGGAAGCCCAGATCCACTGCCTGGCGCACGACCGTTCCGGGGTCGCGCAACTGCTCGCTGAGCACGCGGGCGCGGGACACCCAGATCCAGGCCTGCGCCTCCCCGTGCCCACTGCCCAGGGCCGCCTCGATACCGGCCAGCCGCAGCACCAGTGCTCCGGTGATGGCGCGGATGCGCGCTCCCACCAGCGCCGGATCACCGCTGGTGGCCACGGCGTCGAGGTCGGCCACGGCCTCGGCGATGGCCTCCTCGTTCCGGCGCCCGGCGGAGATCGCCCCGCCGCGGGCAAGGGCGTGGCTGACCCGCGCATCGGCCACCGCTGCACGTACCGCGTCGTCCCGCGCGGTCGGTCCTGCCTCGCCGAGCGGGCGGTCCCGTTCCGCCGGGCTCGGCTGCCCGGCCGCTCCGGGCTGCCCGGCCGACTCGGCCGCCAGCGCCAGGCACTGCGATGCGGCAGCGAGTGCCTCGGTAGCGCGTTCGGCGCGCACGCACGCCACCGACCGCTCGGCCAGCACCAGGATCTGGAGGCGGCGGTCGGCTCCGGCCAGTTCCTCGGCCTGCGCCAGTGCCGCCCAGGTCCCGGCAGCATCACCCAGGAGCCACCTGGCCCGGGCGTCCTGGAGCAACCGTGCGCACCGGGAATCGACCGACGTCATCTACGCATTATTGACTAGGTTCACATCACAGCGTCGGACCATCCTGGATGGCGTGAACGAGTGGGCACTGGACCTGCAGTCGCTACGACGCACCTTCCGTCGCCGCGGCCAGGTAGAACGCATCGCCCTGGACAACGTGGACCTACGCCTGCCCGCCCGCGCCTCGAGCGGGCTGGTGCACGGGCTGCTGGGTCCCAACGGAGCGGGCAAGACCACGATCTGCAAGATCGTCGCCACGGTGCTGCTGCCGACCTCCGGCCGCGCCCGCGTGCTCGGTCACGATGTGGTCACCGAGGCTGCCGCCGTGCGTCGCCTGATCGGGATCGTCTTCGGAGGTGAGCGGGGCCTGTACGACCGGCTCAGCGCGATGGAGAACCTGCAGTTCTGGTGCGCCATGCACGGCCTGGGTGCCCGGGCCGGGCGGCGGCGCTCGACCGAACTGCTGGAGCGGCTCGGCCTCGGCGAACGGGCGACGGAGAAGGTGGAGACCTTCAGCCGGGGAATGAAGCAGCGCCTGCACCTGGCCCGCGGCCTGGTCGCCGAACCGAGGGTGCTGTTGCTGGACGAGCCGACCGTCGGCATGGACCCGGTCTCCGCCCGCGACTTCCGAACCCTGGTCACCGAACTGCGGGGCGAGGGCCGCACGGTGCTGCTCACCACCCACGACATGGCCGAGGCCCAGGCTCTGTGCGACTCGGTCACGTTCATCGATCAGGGCCGGGTCCTGGGCACCGGCCCACCGGCGCAGGTCCGGGCCATGGTGGCCGGCTCCCAGCAGATCACGGTGGACGACGTCGACCCCGCTTCTGCGGAAGCGCTCACCGGCGCACTGGGTACCCTGCCCGACGCGGCCGAGCGGATCCACGCCGTGCACGACGCGCGCTCGGGCGTGCTGCAGATCACCGTCAGCGGCGGCGCCGAGGCCGTCTCGACCGCCCTGCGTACCGTGCTGGCCGCCGGACACACCCAGATCACCTCCGCTCCGCCGTCGCTGGAGGATGTCTACCTGGATCTGCTCGGGACCGATGCCGCCGGGCAGCGCCGCGGGATGGACGTGTGATCGGCCCGGCCCGGGCGGGTTTCGCCCACCAGGTGCGCATGATGCGGGGCACCCCGGACTGGTTCCTGGCGCTGTTCACCGCACCGCTGCTCACCGCGGTCTTCGTCTCGATCTTCACCCACGCCGGGCGAGGTGACCTGAGCAGTTACGGCGTGCTGGCTCCGGCGCTGATGGCGTTGTGGGCGATGTCGTTGCAGACCGCCGGGGAGTTGATCTCCCGGGAACGGGAGAACGGCTCCCTGGAGGCGTTGCTTGCCGCACCGGCCCCGTTCGCCGCGGTGCTGTTCGGCCGGATCAGCGCGGTCACGAGCATCTCCATGGTGGCCTTCGCCGAGTCCTGGCTGGTGGGCTGGGCACTGACCGGGGACCCGGTGAGGATCATCCATCCGGGCCTGTTCGTGATCACCGTCGCGCTGACCGTGGTGGCGATGACCGGGTGGGCCGGGGTGATGGCGTGCGTGTTCGTGCTGGCCCGCTCGGCGCGCACGTTCCAGAACTCGCTGAGTTACCCGTTCTTCGTGCTCGGTGGGGTGATCGTGCCGGTGGCGCTGCTCCCGGACTGGCTGACGTGGCCGGCCCGGCGGTGTTCCTGTCCTGGTCAGCGGACCTGCTGCGCGATTCCCTCGCCACCGGTCCGGTCGACGCCGCGGCCCTGCGGCTGCTGATCGTGGCCCTGCTCGGAGCGGTCGGGTTCGTGCTCAGCCACGTGCTGCTCGACCGGACGCTGCGCCGGGTGCGGATGACGGGGAGGCTGGCTCATGCCTGAGCGCGTGCTACCCGGCCACCGGGTCCCCGGGCCGTGGGCGATCGTCCGGGCCGCCACCCGCACCGCATTCGCCGACATGCGCGCCACCTACACGCCGCTGACCTGGAGCGTCGGCTGGCTCGGCCGGATCCTGATGCAGGTGACGTTCTTCGCCCTGATCGGGCTGCTGCTCGATGACCCCGGGGCGGTGCTCTACCTGTTCATCGGCCAGGCAGTGATGGCGTGTGTGGTGGAGGTGTTCATGTCGGTGCCCTCCACCACCTGGGAACGGTTCGCCGGGACCATGGGGTTGCTGGTGGCCGCACCAGGGCCGCTGTGGCCGGTGTTCGTGGGCCGTTCGGTGCAGTGGCTGCCCAGCGGGATCGCCACCGCCGGTATTGCGCTTTTCGCCCTCGGGCCACTGTTCGGGGTGGGCTGGAGCCTGGCCGGTGCCCTGGGAGCCTTCGCGATGCTGGTGCTCACCGCGACCACGATGTACGCGGTGGCGCTGTTCGTGGCTGCGCTGGTGCTGCGCGGGCCCCGGTGGCGCAACGTGGCCAGCAACGTCAGCCACACCCTGGTCATGCTGATCACCGGCGTGACCGTGCCGACGCTCATCTGGCCGGCGTGGCTTCAGGTCGCCGGGCAGGGCCTGCCGATCACCCACGGGCTGGGCGCGATCCGTGATCTGCAGGCCGGCACCGCCGACGCCGGTTCGCTCGCGGTGGCCGCCGGCGCCGCACTGGGCGCTGGCCTGGTGTGGTTCGCGCTCGCGGCCGTGGCGTTCACCGCCTTCGCCGGGTCCGGCCGGCGCGACGGCAGCATCGATCTGCAGGAGTGATCAGGCCGGCGTCACCAGCCGCGACCGACGCGGTGCGGTGGCCCGGACCGCGGAACGCGGACCCGGTGATCCTGGCGGTCAGCGCTCGCGTTCCTCGTCGGGCAACTCCGGGTCGGCTCCCGGGCCCCCACTATGGGTCGGTTGCTGCTCGTCCTGGGGTGTGTCCCCATGCTGGGAGCCGGGCACGTTGTCCTGGTCCGCCTCTGGCTTCGGGCGGGAGGTCCCCTCCGATGTCATCACAGTCCTCCTCATTCGGGTGGCGCCATCTCAGGCTAGGTGGCCCGACCCGCCGCCGCGACTCGGGCCCGGAGAGTCCCTACCGGGCCAGACCGCAGCACTGTCGGTGGGCACCTGCGCCCGGTCGGACATCCCGTAGTCACGGCTGACCCCGGCGACGCGCAGCCGATAGTGGGCGAACACCTCGGTGATCCCGGCCCGTTGCGCGTCCCGGTGTGCGGCGTTCGTGCGCCACGTGCGCACCGCGTCCTCATCGCGCCAGAACGACAGCGACAGCACTTTGCCCGGGTCGGTCAGGCTCTCGAATCGTTCGATGGAGATGAACCCGTCCACGTCCTCCAGCTCGGCGCGCAACTGCCCCGCCAGGTCGAAGTACCGCTCTCGCTGAGCCGGTTCGGGCCATACTTCGAAGATGACCGCGATCATCCCAGAGCTCCCGGGGCGTGCGGACCGGAGACCGGCCGGGTGAAGAGGCGCTCCTCCGACCGGATGAACTGTCGTTGCCTGGCGAACTCGTAGTTGCGCCGTCCCAGCGGATCCTGCGCCAGTCGTTGCCGGTACGTCTCATAGGAGGCCAGGTCGGGGAGGGTGTAGATCCCGTAGGCAGTGGTCAGTGAACCTTCATGGGGAGCGAAATAGCCCAGCAGGTCGGCGCCCGAGCGGGGGATCGCCTCCCCCCAGGTCCGGGCATAGTGCTCGAAGTCCCCCTGCCGGTAGGGATCGATCTCGTAGCGAATGATGCACGTGATGGCCATGTGCCTCTCCTGGGTGGCTCGATGGGTATCGGTCCCTGCCGAGTCAACCCTGCGATGTTTCGGGCTGCGCCGAAGTGGTCATCGGTACCGTAAGAACCGTGACGTCCGAACGGCTGGTCCTCGTCGGCGCGATGCTGGCCGACCGCAGCCGGGTCGCCCTGCTCACCGCCCTGTTCGACGGCCGCGCGTACACGGTGACCGAGCTCGCCCGGCACGTGGGCGTGGCCACCGCCACCGCCAGTGAACATCTGGCCAGGCTGCGCGATGCCGCCCTGGTGACCGTGGAGCCCTCCGGGCGGCACCGTTACTACCGGCTCGCCGGACCCGAGGTCGCCGAGATGCTGGAGTCGCTCGGTGCCGACCCCGCCGCGGCACCACCCCGACCGCATCCCGCCGGCCTGGACCTGGCCCGCAGTTGCTACGACCACCTCGCCGGAGCGGTCGCCGTGGCCGTGTACGAGGACTGCGTCCGCGCCGGCTATCTGACGCAGGAAGAAGGGTCGGCGCTCCGGCTGACCACCATCGGGCGCACGTTCTTCGACGATCTGGGCGTAACGGCTGCCGTTGCCCGTACGGACCGGCCGCTGGCCCGGCGGTGCCTGGACTGGACCGAACGGCGTCCCCATCTGGGCGGACTTCTGGGTGCCGGCCTGCTCGCGTGGCTGTTGGCCCACGGCTGGGTGGTCCGCGGCGACAGACCCCGCACGATCCGGTTGACCAGGGCCGGCCAGCACCATCTGCCGAGCCACTTTCCCGGCGTCTTCAATGGCAGGCCCTGACGTCCGCGTGCCAGCATGAGCCCATGCGCCTGTGGTCACTGCACCCGCGATACCTGGATCGGCAGGGACTGCTGGCGTGCTGGCGGGAGGCCCTGCTGGCCCAAGCCGTGCTGACCGGACGTACCGTCGGCTACCGCGGCCATCCTCAGTTGGACCGGTTCCGGACCACCCCGGACCCTGCCGGCTCGGTCCGGTGCTACCTGCGGCACGTCGCCGACGAGGCCGACGCCCGAGGCTACCGGTTCGACCGCACGCGCATCGACAACGCACCTCCCGCGGAAGCCCCCGTCGCAGTCACCTCGGGGCAGGTGGAGTTCGAACGAGCCCACCTGCGGGCCAAACTCGTGCACCGCAGCCCGGCGACGGTAGCGACCCTGGACGCCGATGACCCACCGGACCCGCATCCGCTGTTCATGGTGGTCCCCGGTCCCGTGGAGCCCTGGGAGCGGGGCTGAACCGGTTCGCCGCTCCGCTCGGGCACCGGGCACAATGGTGCGCGGACCAACCAGGCGGGCCAGCCCCCTGCCACGAAGGAGAACTTGTGCGATGCGCGTCCTGATCACCAACGACGACGGGGTCTCCTCCCCCGGACTGACCGTCCTGGCCAACGTGGCCCATGAAGCGGGGCACGAGGTGATCATCGCCGCGCCGAACCGCCAGTACTCCGGATACAGCGCCGCACTCAGCGCGGAGAACGGCGACAACACCGCCGGCTACCCGTCCGGCCCAGCAGGCCCCAGCACGGCTTGCGGATCTCGACCGCGCGCCCCCCGGGAATCTCCGATGACGTCGAGTCCATCGCCGTGCACGCCAGCCCGGCCGCGATCGCCTACGCCGCCGGGATGGGCGCGTTCGGGCCGCGTCCGGACCTGGTGCTGTCCGGGATCAACCTGGGACCCAACGTCGGTCCCGCGGTGGTGCACTCCGGCACGGTCGGTGCCGCCCTGTCCGCGGCGGCCCAAGGCATCCCGGCCCTGGCTGCCTCCAGCGCCTCGTTCGACCCCGAGCACTGGGACACCGCCTACCCGGTGATCGCCGAGGCCCTGCACTGGTTGAAGACCCACCCCCAGGACGGCCGGGTGCTCAACATCAACATTCCCGACGTTCCCCTGGAGCGGCTCCGCGGCCTGCGCCCGGCCGAACTCGCGACCTTCGGGACGCTGCCGGACACCGTGGACCGATCGGTGCGGCAGATCCTGTTCGCGCACATGGACGATAGCGGCGAGGCGCCCGCGACCTTCCCCGAGGGCACCGACGTGCACGAACTGATGCAGGGCTGGGCCACCTTGTCACTGATCCGGGCGCCCCGTCACGACGTGCACGATGCCGCACTGCCCGCCTTCGACGATCTCTCGTTCGCTCGGGGCCGCGCGGGGGTGGCGCGATGACGTGGTTGGTCACCGGGGGCGCCGGGTATATCGGTGCGCACGTCGTGCGAGCTTTCGCCGGGCAGGGCATCGGCACCGTCGTGATCGATGACCTCTCCAGCGGGCACGCCGCGTTCGTGCCGGAGGGAGTCCCGTTCGTCCGCGCCTCGATCCTGGACACCGAGGCGGTCCGCAGTGCCCTGGTGGAGCACCGGATCTCCGGGGTGGTGCACGTGGCCGCGTTCAAGTACGCCGGCGTCTCGGTGCAACGGCCGCTGCACACCTATGCCCAGAACGTGACCGGCACGATCTCGGTGCTGGAGGCGATGGCGCAGGCTCAGGTCAACTCGATCGTGTTCTCCTCCTCCGCCGCGGTCTACGGGACCCCGGAGGCCGAGCAGGTCACCGAGTCCACGCCCACAGCGCCGGAGTCGCCCTATGGGGAGTCCAAACTGATCGGCGAGTGGCTACTTGCCGACCAGGCCAGGGCCGTGGGGCTGAGGCACACGTCGCTGCGGTACTTCAATGTGGTGGGCTCCGGATATCCCGACCTTCCCGACACCTCCCCGCACAACCTGTTCCCGCTGGTCCTGGACGCCCTGGCCGCCGGCCGCACCCCGCAGATCAACGGCACCGACTACCCGACTCCGGATGGCACCTGCGTGCGGGACTACATCCACGTCGCGGACCTGGCCGCGGCCCACGTGGAGGCGGCAAAGGCGTTGGCGCAGGGGACCGCCCTGGAGCCGGTGTACAACCTGGGCAGCGGCACCGGCGTGTCGGTCCGGGAGATCATGGACGCGATGGCCGCCGGCACCGGGATCGACTTCGACCCCATCGAAGCGGAGCGCCGCCCGGGCGACCCGGCCCGGATCGTGGCCGATGGTGAACTGGCTGCCCGCGACCTGGGCTGGACGATGCGCCACAGCCTGGAGCAGATGGTCACCAGCGCCTGGCGGGCCCGCCAGCACCAGCCGTGACCCTACCCCGCTATCAGCCCCAGCCGAGGTCGTGCAGGCGCTCATCGTCGATGCCGAAGTGATGTGCGATCTCGTGCACCACCGTGATCGCAACCTCCTCGACCACCTCCGCCTCGTTGTCGCACAGGCGCAGCGTGGGGTTACGAAAGATCGTGATCCGGTCCGGTAGCGAACCGGCCGCCCACCACTCGCCGCGCTCGGTCAGCGGGACGCCCTCGTACAGCCCGAGCAGATCGGGTTCGCCGGCATCGGCCGGGGGTTCGTCCTCGACCAGCACCACCACGTTGTCCATCAGGTCGGCCAACTCGTCCGGGATCAGATCCAGCCCGTCGGCCACCGCATCCTCGAACTGCTCCAACGACATCTCGATCACGGCGCTGTGCACCCGCTCGCGCCGGTGGCAGCCTCCGTCGCAGCAGGTCCGCGGCTGGGACCGTTCGGCACCCCGGTCACAGGCCCCCGGCCACCGCGGCACCGGCGCGCAGCCAGGCGCGCTGGGTCTCCGCCCCCAGCGATTCGAACCGCAGCACCGATTCCACCATCGCCCGGTCATAGGGAATGGTGACCACCTCGCGCACCCAGCCGGCGAACCCGTCGGCGATCTGCTGCACCGAGGGATTCACGTCCTTCTCCCGGGCCTGGGAGACCACCACCACGGCGCCGTGGGCCAACCGGGCGCTGTGCTCATCACGCTGGCCCAGGGCCTCCAGCAACAGCGCACCTGCCTCGGCGTGCTCGGGCTTGGCGATCGTGGCCACGACCAACTGGTCGGCCTTGTCGATCATCCGCAACCAGTGATCGGCGGACTCATCGTTGCCGGAGTCGATGAAGATGAGCCGGTAGTAGCGCCCGGCCACGTCATGCACCAGATCCACGTCCTCCCCGGTGATGCGCTGCTCGGCGGAGAGCACATTCGGGTTGGACCGCAGTACGTCGTACTTGTCCGCGGCCTGGTGATGCACGAAGTGGGAGATGTCCCCGGCCTTGGCCGCCGGATCCAGCAGCGCGTGACCCCGGGGCAACAACTCCTGCACGGTGGCCTCGTGCTTGCCCTGCTCGGTGCGCCAGCCCAGCGTCCCACGCGTCTCGTTGTTGTCCCACGCCAGGGTCGCCGCACCGGAGTTGCGCGCGAAGACCGCCGCCAGCAGCGCCGTCGTCGGGGTCTTGTTCGCCCCACCCTTACCGTTGACCACCGCGATCGTGCGCACCCCGGGCCAGTGCTGGGAGACGGCGTTGACGTCGGCCCGCTCGGCCCGCTCGGCAGCGCTGGGACTGGTCCGGATACCGACCTTGGTCAGGGCACCGCGCACCCCCTGCGTCGCCGGGGCCTCGGCCTGCTCGGTGCGCAGGAACGACTCCCGCAGTTCCCGGCGCCGGGGGGAGGACTGGGCGTCGTCGCCGGATTGTGCGCTGCCGGTGTGGCGCATGGGGGACTCACGGTCCTGCACCGTCGAGCCCCCGGCGCTCCCGGGCACCTGCGCCGGCGGAGCGTAGGCTCCACCGGCGGGGGCGGGGACGGCCGGGACCTCCGGCAGTACCTCGGTCTCCTGTGCCCGAGCGGTGCTGCCCAACACATCGCGCAACCCGCCCACCTGTTCCGGCGCCGCCGGCGCCGCGGGTGCTCCGGGCTGGTCCCGGAAGGCGTGCGATACCGAGCCGGGCGAGAACGCGGGACGCACGGAACGACGTTCGGGGGCGGCTGGGGGCGCGAACGCCTCCGGTCCCGGCTCGACGCCGAGGCCCAGGTCGGGCCGGGCAGCCGGGTCCGCCGCAGTGGGCGCGGCCAGAATCGCCGGGTCCGCCGTCTCGGGATCCAGGGTGCCGGATCCGACGGCGGAGGCGGTGGCCGGCGAGGCCTCCTCGGCAGAGCCTGCCGTCGGGGCCGTGCTGTGGTCCTCGGCTACGGTGCTCATCGTTCCCCCTGCCGCCGGCGCCTCATCGATCACCTCCCCATCCGGGGTGACCACCAGCCGCCACCCCGTACCGTCCGGGTCCGTCAGGGTGACCTGTACCGGCCCACCGACGATCTGTGCCGCCAGGCCGGTGATGTAGTGCAGGGCCTCCGCCCGGGTATCGGTGAGGTCCCGGCCGCTCAGTTCGTAGGTGCCGCCGTTGAACACCACCACCGCGGTGCGCTCGGAACGCACCTGCGCCAAGACCTCGGGAAGCACGCTGTGCTCTCCGATCCCCATCGCTTACTCCTCAGTAGATCGGGTCACGTGCGGATTCCCCAGCACTCTATCGACAACCAGCAGCCGCACGCGCTTCGAAGCCGGCCGAACGACCCGTGACAGTTCGCAACCGCCCGGTTCCGGCACCGTCACCAGGGTGCGCAAGACCACACCGGGCCGTTTTGCCCTGCGGCAGTTGGGTACCGTATGCTTTCGGAGGTCTTGGGGCGCCGAAGTGCGTCACGGGCGTCCAGTAGGAACAGACCGGGCCCCCATCGTCTAGCGGCCTAGGACCCCGCCCTTTCACGGCGGTAGCACGGGTTCGAATCCCGTTGGGGGTGCGAATCGCAACAGGAGAATGTCCAGTACCATCAGTATCTGCAAGGCCCCGTAGCTCAGTTGGTTAGAGCGCCGCCCTGTCACGGCGGAGGCCGCCGGTTCAAGTCCGGTCGGGGTCGCGAGACAACAGGCCCGGCTCACCCGCACCATGGTGGCCGGGCGTTCGTCTCGGGGCTCTGTAGCTCAGTTGGTAGAGCGTTCGACTGAAAATCGAAAGGTCACCGGATCGACGCCGGTCGGAGCCACCTCGCGAGAACTGCGGCTTCACCCTCCGGGGTGGAGCCGCAGTCGCGTTCCGGGCCCGACTCGCCAGGTCGCGGCCTTCAGTAGCCCGCCCCGGCCGGTGCTGTGTCGTGTCGTGATCGACGCCCAGGACCACCGGCGTGGAACGATAGCCAATGCCCATCCGGTCGATGCCGGCGTCGATCAGCCGCAGGAAGTGTGCGCGATCCCGGATCGAGCCCGAGCCCTTCACCTTGCAGCGCCCCGCGGCTGCGTCGAGCATGATCGCGATCATGTCCTCGGAGGCTCCGGTCTGCTCGTGCTGTGTCGTGCCGGTGAAGAATCCGGTGGAGGTCTTGATGAAGTCGGCACCGGCGGCGATCGCCGCCTCGGCGCCCGCGCGCACCTCGTCCACGGTGAGCGCGTCGGTCTCCAGGATGACCTTCACCTCCGCACCGGCCTCATGACACACCTCGGCGACGGTTCGCAGATCCTGCTCCACCCGATCAGCACGGCCGCTGCGTAGCCAGCCGTAGTTCGCGACGATGTCGACTTCCGCCACCCCCGCAGTGAGGACGTCCCTGGTCTGCGCGAGCCGTGACGGCGTGCTGGACAGACCGAACGGAAAGTCGACGACGACGCACAGTCCGGTGCTCGTCCCCTCGCACAGGGGCGCGGCGATCTCGATGGCGGTGGGGTTGATACACACCGTCCGGCAGCCGTAGCGGACGCCGTTGCCTACCTCACGACCCACGTCCTCCACCGTGAACTCGGGCTTGAGGACCGAGTGGTCGATGTAGGCCGCCAACTCAGCGACGGACATCTGCTCAGCGGATTTATCGGGACTCATCGGGTCTCCTGGGTCTCAGATTGACGCCAACGCTGCGCTGGCCTGCCCCGGATGCACGGAGCAACGGGTGGTTGTCTATACTTCCTAGTATCCTCAGTCTGGTCAAGTGAGACGGCGACCTTCCACTTCGCCTGCCCGGACGGAGCCCGCCGGGTCCTGTCATCGACACCGACGCCGGAGCCAGCCTCTGGGGGACATCACGGTGTCGCGGTGACCTTGGCCAGCCCGAAGGCGGTGTCAGGATCCTGCCCGAACGCCACGGCCATCCGTTCGGCCAGCATCTGGGCCCGGACCAGGCCGCGCGAGCAGGCCGGGGAGTTCATCCTGCGGCAACTGGATCGTGCCTCCGGGGGCGACGAGCGCGGTCTCGGCACCACGCGCCTCGGCCCGGCTCAGCACGTCGGCCACGGTGCGTCGAGCGGCGGTGCCGACGGCGAAGCCGACCACGCTTCGTCCTGAGGTCGCGATGGCAACGGGCCCGTGTGCCAGTTCTGGGGCGCTGGCCGCATAGATGGGTAACCCCGAGGTCTCCATCACCTTGTGTGCCCATTCCGCCGCCAGCCCGCCCGTGACGCCTCTCCCGGTCCCGGCGACCGGCGGCGCCGAAGCAAGCCGTTCAACCGCCCGGTCGACCGGCACGGTATCGGCGAGCGCATCGGCGACCGCATCGACCAACGGCTCGACCACCACCTGCCTCTTGGCGCCGTTGGGACCCCCGCGCTGCGAGGCGGCCTCGATCCCTAGCAGCCACAGCAGCGCCACCTGGGCGAGCACCGTCTTGGTCGCCGGGATCGCGCGTTCGGCACCGACTCCAAGTTCCAACACATACGAAGCCTCCGACGCCAGCGCGCCGCGCTCGTTGACCAGGGCGACCACACGGCACCCGGCGGAGCGCAGCCGGCGCGCCGCATCGACCACATCCGGTGTCCGACCCGATTGACTGATCACGATCACCGTTGCCCCCGGCGCCGGCAGCGCGGCGGGCTCGGACAACACGGCGTCAACGCGTAGCGCCGGCACCGGAGCGCCCACCGCGCGGGCCAGCCATGGTGCCACCATGCTCGCCGCGTGAGCCGACGAGCCGCGCGCGAGGGTCCACAGGCCGGGCCCCGGGATCCCGAGGACCTGCCCCGCCAGCGCCTGGGCTACCTCGACGCGTCGATCGTCCAACCCGCGCAACCATCCGGGCTGATCGGCCATATCCGCGCGCATTCGTACCCCGGTGCGAGAATCCATCGACTCCCTCCTTCTGAACGTGTGAAGTCTGGTCTGACGCTACAGTCTTGTCTATACTTTTGGTGGTTGACTCGACGACGAGAGGTTCTCCCCGTGACTGCACATCGCATTGCCATGCTCGGCACCGGCCTGATCGGTGACTTCTACACCGCTACCCTGCATCGTGGTCGAAACCGCGATCGGGTCGAGCTTGTCTACTCCCGCACCGAGGAACGGGGTGCCGCCTTCACGGAACGCTGGGACGTGCCCCGATCGACGACGTCGCTGGAGGCCGCCTGCTCCGATCCGGAGATCGACACGGTCATCATCGGGCTGCCGAACGACATGCACGTCGAGGCGGTGCGGCTGGCCGCCGAGAACGGCAAACATGTCCTGTGCACCAAGCCTCTGGGGCGCACCGCGGCCGAGGCCAAGGAGATGCTCGACATCGTCGAGCACCACGGCGTCTTCGCCGGCTACCTGGAGGACCTGGTCTACACCCCGAAGACCCTCGCGGCCGTGAAGTCGGTCCAGGAGGGCGCGCTCGGGGACATTCTCTGGGTCCGCTCCCGCGAGACCCACCCCGGCCCCCACAGCGCCTGGTTCTGGGACGAGAACCGGGCCGGCGGTGGCGCGATCGTGGACCTGGGCTGTCATTGCATCGAGATCTGCCGCAACTTCATCGGCAAGGACAACCGGCCGGTGGAGGTGTTCTGCTGGAAGGACACCCTGGTCCATCCGATCACCGCAGAGGACCACGCGGTGGCCCTGATCAAGTTCGAGTCCGGAGCGATCGGCCAGTTCGAGGTCTCCTGGGCGTTCCGGGGCGGCATGGACCTGCGCGATGAGGTGTCCGGAACCGAGGGCACCATCTGGCTCAACCACTTCCTGCGCACCGGGTTCGACATGTTCACCACCGGCGTGGGCGAGGGCTACGTCGCGGAGAAGGCCGAGAGTGACAGCGGCTGGCTCTTCCCGGTGGGCGATGAGATCAACGAGCTGGGCTACGTCGACATGTTCGTCGACATGTTCGACTCCATCGACAACGGCACCACCCCGCAGGAGACCTTCTACGACGGGTATGTGGTCAACGCGATCATGGACGCCTGCTTCACCTCCTCCGACAGTGGTCGGTGGGAACCGGTCGAGTTGGTCGATTGGCGCGGGGGGTCGACGCCACGCATCTCCCGACAGGCCGAGTCGTTCGAGGGGCATCCGGTGATCAAGCGGGAGACCCTGCCCGACGGGCGCTCCAAGGTGCTCTACCAGCACAGCGAGAGCGGCGAGGTCATGGAGCAGGTCACCTCCTGATGCGCCGGTGCGGGGGCGGGTCGGTCCGCCCCCGCACCACCGTGCTGCCGCTCCGCGATCACCCGGGCGTCGCTACAGCAGCGGCACCAGCGGACGGATCACGTCCCGAGCCATGATGAAGCCCTTCTTCACCAGGTCGTCGCTACCTTCGAAGTCACGGTCCTCGTGCTCCACGCAGAGCACGCCGTCGTAACCCGCCCGGTACAACGCCGCGACGAACCTTGCCCAATCGACCTCACCCAGCCCGGGCAGCCGCGGCACCTGCCAACCGACGCCGGCGGACATGCTGCCGTTCTCATACAACCCTTCGCGGTCGATCTCCAGGTCCTTGATGTGGACGTGGTAGATCCGATCGGCGAACTCGCGCACCACCCGTTGCGGGTCGATCATGAGCCAGTGCAGGTGCGAGGGGTCGAGATTCAGGCCGAGGGTCTCGCCCTCGAAGTCCTCGAACATCCGGCGCCAGATGACGGGGTTGTAGGCCAGATTCTTCCCTGATGGCCATTCATCAGCGGAGAAGATCATCGGGCAGTTCTCGATCGCGATGCGTACGTCGTGCTCGGCGGCATAGGCGACGATCTCGGGAAACACCTGGAGGGCGCGGGCGTAGTTCTCCTCCAGCGACCGGGTGTGATCGGCACCGATGAAGGTGCTGATCATCGGCACTCCCATCAGGCTCGCGGCGCGGATCACCGCCTTGGTGTGCTCATTGGCCGCGGTCCGCGCACTCTCATCCGGGTGCAGGTTGTTCGGGTAGTAGCCCAGCGCCGAGATGCTGATCCCGAGGTCGGCGAGTTCGCCGACGATCTCCGTTCCGCGTTCGGCCGTCATGTCCTCGATGGGCAGGTGCGCGGTACCGGCGTACCGGCGCGCCTCCATCCCCGATTGGGGCCAGCAGGCGACCTCGAGCTGTTCGTAGCCGACCGAGGCGGCCCAGGCGGCGACCTCGGTCAACGGCGTGTTCTCGAAGGGGGCGGTCAACAGTCCGAGTTTCATCACGTGATCCTCTCCACATCGACCCATCGGTCCTGGGCCGCACTGATCCGAATCGCTTCCTCCACCGCCAAGGCCCGCAGGCCGTCGGTGAAGGTGGGGTAGGCGGGCTCCGCGCCGGGGCTTCCGGCTGCGACATCCTGGTAGACCCGCTCGAACAGGCCGCGGAAGGTCTCCCCGAACCCCTCGACGTGCCCTCCGGGGTAGAAGGTAATCTCCGCGGCGGTTTCGCTCAACGTGACCGGATCTCGGTGCTGCACCTCATTGGGCCGGTCGCGGTGGCCGATCCACAACTCATCGGGGTTCTGGGAAGCCCAGGAGAGCGCCGCCGTCGATCCATCGACCTCGAAGGACATCGAGTTCTTCCGTCCGGCCGAGACCTGCGACACGGTCATCGCCCCGCGCGCTCCCCCCGCATACCGCAACAGCACCTGGGCGGCGTCGTCGGTGTCGATCGGCACCGGCGTACCGGTGTGCCCGGCACCGGCAGAGAATGTCTCCCTTGAGCCCGACGGCTTGATCCGGGTGGGCACGAACGTGTGCAGTTGGGCGTAGACGGCCTCGATGGGTTCCCCGATCACCCATGAGGTCGCATCGAGCCAGTGGCTTCCGATGTCCGCCACCGCCCGGGTCTGCCCCGCCAGCGCCGTCTCCACCCGCCAGTTCCAGTCGGTTTCGTACAGCAACCAGTCCTGCAGGTAGTTTCCGGTGACAAGCCGGGGCGCTCCGATCGCGTCGGCGGCGACCATGCTGCGGGCGTGGTGGATGAGCGGATAGAAGCGCAGGTTGAAACACAGCGCATTGACGAGCCCACGCTCCTCGGCCAAGCCCCGCAGCCGGCGGGCGTCGGAGATGTTCGTGGTCAGGGGCTTCTCACAGACGACGTGCTTACCGGCCTCGATGACGGCGGCCGCCTGCTCGGCGTGCAGGTGGTTCGGGGTGGCGACGTGCACGACGTCGACATCGGAATCAAGCAATTCGGTCATGTCCCGGTAGGCCGGCACCCCCAGCCGGTCCGCCGGCGCCGCGGCGCGCTCCGGTGCCGAGCCCAGCACCCCGGCCAGGTGGCCACCGGCTCGGCGCACTGCCTCAGCATGAACCAGCCCGATGAATCCCGTGCCAATGACCGCTGCCTTGACCGGCCCGCCGTCGTCCGCCATCGACCCTCTCCTTGTTCTGCTAGTCCGAGCGCTGGCGGGACACCGCCACGTACGCCCACGCCAACGCGAGCACGATGATCCCGTAGACCATCTGCTGCACCGCCTGACCGGCGCCCAGCGTGAGCATCAGCCGGTTCAGCACGGTCAGCACCAGCGCCCCGACGACGGTGCCCCCGTAGCCGCCGGACCCGCCCAGGATCGAGGTGCCGCCGATGACGGCGGCCGCGATGCTCGGCAGCAGGAGTGAGTTCGACTGGCTGGGACCGACCGACCCGGAGGTGCCCGAGATGATCATGCCCGCGATCGCGGCCAGAACTCCGACGAGGGCGTAGGTGACGATCAGGACCTGCCACACCTTGATACCGGACAGGCGGCAGGCGATGGCGTTGTCGCCCACGGCATAGATGTTGCGGCCCAGGCCGGACCTGGCCAGCATCCAGATCAAGAACACCGAGATCCCCGCCCACACCACGGCGTTGAGCGGTATCGGGCCGATCAGCGTGCCCCCGCCGAGTTGCTGCAGGAGCCGCGGGACTACGGCGGAACCGGAGAGGAAGCCGCCGCTCGCCTGGCCCACGGAGACCACCCCGAGCAGGACGCTGGACATTCCGATCGTCATGATCAGCGGGTGCACCCTGAACACACCGACCCCGATGCCGTTGAGCAACCCGGCCCCGACTCCCACGGCGAGGCCCAGGGCCAAGGCGGTCGCAGTCCCGGCACCGCTCTGGGTCGCCACCACATACGCGGCGAAGTTCGCGATCATCGCCACCGACAGGTCGATTCCCCCGGTGAGGAAGGCGAGGGTCTGCCCGGCGGCGAACAAGGCCAGCGGGCAGGCCAGCAGCAGGATCGAGCGCAGACCCCGGACGGTGAACAGGCTGGGATCCAAGGCTGCGGTCACGAGGTAGAACAGCACGAAGACCACGCTGAGCACGATGATCGGATGGTCGGTGAGGTAGTTGCGAGCGCGTTCGGTGCCCGTTGGGCCCTCGCTCGCGGCGGCTGCCTGCGGGGTGGTGGCGGCGCTGGTCATAACTTCCTCCGCTTCATCTCAAGGAAGCCCCCGAGCATGACCACCACGATGATGATCAGGCCCTGGAGCAGCGTCGCGATGTTCGAGTTGACGCCCATGCTCAGCAGGATCGAGGGGATGAGGGTGAGGACGAACGCCGCGAGCACCGGTCCCAGGAGTTGGCCGCGGCCACCGGCGAGCGCCACACCACCCAGCACGACGGCGGCCACCGAACTCAGCAGCGCCCCGAGGGCGACCGTGCCCTGGGGGCTTCCGCTACCGAGCAGGGCGGTGGTCACCAGTCCGGCGAAGCCGGCGAATACCCCGGAGATCAGGTATGCCTTCACCCTGGCTCGCTTGACGATGACACCGGCCAGGAACGCCGCTTGCCGGTCGCTGCCGATCGCATAGGTTGCGATCCCCGACCTGCTGTACCGGAACGGCAGCCAGATCAAGCAGAAGACCGCCGAAAGCCACAGCAACGAGGGCCAGGGGTTGGAGAATCCGCCGACGATCATGTTCGCGAAATCCGGGTTGGCTCGCCCTCCGGGCCCGCCGAGGATGAACAGGGCCAGCCCCACGAACGTGAAGTGCAGCGCGAGAGGGTGACGACGATGTCGGGCATGCCCGAGACCGTGATGATCCAGCCCATCAGTCCCGACAGCAATGCTGTGCCGATGATGGTGAGGATCGCCACGACGATGCTCATCGCGAAGGAGGAGTCCTCCATGAGCAGCGCTGAGACGCAGTTCGCCAGCACCATCAGCGCACCGACCGCCAGGTTGATGCCTCCGGAGAGGACCACCACGCCCTGCGCCATCGCCAGGAAGGCGAGCATCAGGCCGCCCGCGGCCAGCGCGCGCACCTCGAATCCCCCGAAGTTCGCCACCTGGGTGGAGCGCAGGACGATCATGCCGACCAACAGGAGCGCCAACCCGACGACCCAGCCGTTGCGTTGCCGGAAGCGCGCGGCTGCACTGGAGGGTTTGGGCACTGTGGTCTGTGGCGCGACCTCGGTCACGTTCCCGCCTCCGATGCCTCGACGAAGCCGTGGGCAGCGCGCAGGAGTGCCTCTTCACCGGCGTCGGCCGGCAGTTCGGCGACGACGCGCCCGCGGTAGAGCACCAGGGCGCGATCACAGACGAGTTCGATCTCGCGCAGTTCGCTGGTGTACATCACGATCGCCGCCCCTTCCTCGGCAAGGTCACGAATGAGGTCATATATCTGCCGCTTGGTTCCGATGTCGATACCCCGGGTCGGGTCGAAGAGCAGCAGCGTTCGGAATCCCTCGGCGAGCCACCGACCGATGGTGAGCTTCTGTTGGTTTCCGCCCGAGAGGCGCCGGGCCTGAGATGCCGCCCGGGTATCGATGGAGAGCCGATCGATGGCTCCGTTGACAGCGCGGTTCTCCTTGCGGCGGGAGATGGGCCCCCACCGCCAGAAGCGCGCCCGGGAGGGCAGCGCGATGTTCTCCCGGATTGAGCGCTTCGGCAGGATCGCCAGCGTGCGGTCAGCCGGGACGAGGGCGACCCCTTGGCTGATGGCCGCGGCGGGGTGACGCGCGTTCAGCCGTTCCCCATCCACCACGATCTCGCCGGCGCGTGGGCGCTGGGCACCGGCAAGCACGTCGAAGAGCGCCTCTTGCCCCTGACCCTCCAGTGCGGTGATGCCCACCACCTCACCGGGGGTGACCGAGAGGTTCACATCGTCCAGGATGTCGCCGGCGCTCAGCCCGCGGACCACCAGGGACGGCTCGTGGATCTCGGGCCGTTCGGCTCGCGATCGCCGTCCCTGCTCCTGTTCGCCGGCGGCACCCTCGCCAAGCATCGAGTTGACGATGCGCTCCTCGCGTCCGTCCTTCGGGGCGAAGGACGCCACGTCGCCGCCGTCCCGGAAGACGGTGCACATGTCGCAGTGCTCGATCACCTCTTCCAGTCTGTGCGAGATGAACAACACCGAGCCGCCGGCGGCCGTTTGGCGGGCCATCACCTCGGTGACCTTGTCGCTGAGGTCGGAGGGCAGTGCCGCGGTGATCTCATCGAGGATGAGTAATCGAGGCTGATGCGAGAGGGCCCGGGCCAGGTCGAGCATCCGCAGGAACGGCAACGGCACCTCGCTGACCCGTTCGGCCAGGTCCAGCCCATGGATGCCGAGCCGCTCGAGTTCAGCGGTCACCGCGGCCGGGTCGGTACCGGTGAGTCTGAGGTTCGCCCGGACCGTCAGGTCCGGGATCATGGCGGGGTCCTGGAAGACCGAGGCGATCCCCCGTTCGTAGCCCTGCGCCGGAGAGCGCAGCGCGACCGGCTTCCCCTCCATGGTGATGCTCCCGGCATCCTTGGTGATGACACCGGTGAGAATCTTGACGAACGTGGACTTTCCGGCGCCATTGGCTCCGAGCAGAGCATGGGCTTCACCGTGCCGAACCGTCAGGTCCGCAGACCGGAGTGCACGCACCGCACCGTAGGACTTGGCCACGGCTTCGGCATGCAGAAGTGGTTCAGCGTCCATCGCGTGCGATCATCCTCCCACGTGGGCGTACCGGACCTCGCAGATGTGCCGGGAACGAGGGTGAACTCGTTCCCGGCACACCGTGCGAATCGGTGGCTCGATCAGCCATCGCTGGGGCCGTCGCAGGCATACAGCTGCTCGCGCGTCATCTCCAAGGGGTAGTCGATGTCGATGGCGGCGCTGGTGTCCGGTCCGCGGTCCGGGTCGAAAGCGGCTTCCATCTCCTCGGCGGCGTTCTCCATCGTCCAGAGCGCCGGGGTGAGCATCGTGGTCTGATCGACGTCTTCGCCGTTGAGGATGCGTAACGCAACGTTCGTACCGACCGCACCGATGACGGCGGGGTTGGTCACCACGGCGCCCGGGGCGCCGTCGATGAGCTGGCCGACGAATGCGCTGGAGTCCTGGCCGGTCACGGGGACCAGGTCCTTGCCGACCGACTCGATGCCGTTGACCACGGTGTAGTCCGCGCCGGTGGTCCACACGCCGTCGTAATCGCGGGCGCTGAATTCCTGGACCGCAATCTCCCCGCCCAGGGTGTAGTCCCAACTGGTCCACACGGTATTGAGGTTGATGTCCGGGTAGTCGGCCAGGGCGGCCTCGACGCCTTCGTGGCGGTCGGTATCGGACTGGACGCCCTCGATCCCCCGCATGTACAGGACGTCGCCCGATCCGCCGATCTCCTCGGCGAGCCACTCCATCCCGATCCGACCCCACTCGACCTGGTCGTTGGTCACGATGTAGGCCTCCGGGGTGCTGACGGACGCGTCCACTGCGACCACGACGATGTCCTGGCTGACAGCCTCTTCGATGATGCCGTTGAGCTGCTCGGGATCGGAGGGATTGACGACGATGGCGTCGACGCCCTCGGAGATCAGCGTCTGCAGGTGTTGCACCTGCTCGGTCGGCCCGGCGTTCTCGGAGAACACCACGACCTCCGAGACCTGCCCGCTGGCCAGGGACTCGGCCTGGATCGAGCAGATCATCTGCTCCCGCCAGCCGTTCCCGGCCAGTGTGTTGCTGACTCCGATCACGTAGTCACCGCCACCGGCCTCTTCACCTCCCTCGTCGCCTTCCTCCGTTTCGGCACTGTCAGTGGCGGGGTCGGTGTGGCCATCGCCGTCACCGTTGCTGCCGTCACCATCGCCGTTGCCGCAGGCAGCTACGGTTAACGCGAACGTCGCGGCAACCGCCGCGACCTTGAATCTTGCGGAACGCTTCATTGCGGATGCTCCCTTTCCCGGACCTTTCCGGGTATTCGGGGTGGTTGGCTCCGGATCGCAGCACCGACCACCTTGATGTCTGGCGTACCTGTCGAGAATGCTCTCACGCACTGCCGAACCTGTATAGACATTATGACTTTAACCATGTGCCAGGTACCGGTCAAGCGACGAGACCGATTCGTGACGGAGGGCAGCGCCGACGGCGCCTCCGGACGGTGGAGCGAGCCGCGGCCGGCATCACGATAGTCGGTACGTGACCGGTTCAGGGTGCCGCGTCCGAGGCCGCGACCGCCGCCCCTACCGCTCCAGCGAGGGGTCCCAGTTCTGCCGGCAGCACGCGGTAGGTGTCCGGCGGCACCAGCGGTGCACGCGCTCGCAGTTGCTCGACCAAGGGCTTCATCAAAGAGTCCCCGGCGAGCGCCACGCCGCCACCGATCACCACCACCTCGGGGGTGAGCACGGTGACCTGGTTCGCCAGACCGAGGCCGATCCAGGTCCCGGCCTCCCATAGTGCCGACCGGGCCCGCGGATCACCGCTCGCGGCGGCAGCGGCAGCGTCGGCAACGGTGGCGTGCCCTGCTGCCACGGCGATGATCTCCGCCCGCGCCAGCGCCTCCAGGCACCCACGGTTGCCACAACCGCATGGCGGCCCGTCGTGCATCAGGACCTGATGACCCACTTCCCCGGCATTGCCCGAACTACCGGTGAACAGCCTCCCGCCAAGGACCAGCCCACCGCCGATGCCGGTGCCCAGCACGATGCCCAGCACGTCGTCGACCCCCCGAGCCGCACCGAGCCGGCTCTCCGCCAGCACGAACGCGCGAGCATCGTTGATCATCTCGATCGGGCGTCCCGCAGCCACCTGCAACGGCCTGGTCACCGACACCCCGCGCCAATCCCCAGGGATGTTGGGGACGACGAGCCCGAGCCCGGACTCGGGGTCGATGTGGCCGGGAAGGGTGACTCCCACCCCGCGCACCTCTGGGTTCCGCGCGACCCAGCCGCCGATCAACCGCGCACATGCGGCGACCGTCCGGTCCGGGTCGGTTCGGTCGGTCGGCACAGTGGCTTGCTCGGTCACCGTCCACTGGGCGTCGTCGACCATGGCGACCTTGGTCATGGTGGCGCCCACGTCCACCCCCAGCCAACGCGCCATCAACGGCCCCTATCGTTCAGGAACCGTCGGAACTCGTCGGGGAAGCCGGCTGCCCACCGGTACCGCCCGGGACGCCCAGATCCGGCACAACCCTGCCGTCCAGGTGCGTCGGGTCGGCGTTGCGTCGCGCGGCACCGGCTCCACCAATGGCGCGCGCAACACGCTCGGCATGCTGATCGTAGGCTTCGTCGAACAACTGAGCCGAGCGCTCCGCGCCCACCCCACCGAGGCCGCAGTCAGCACCGGAGGGCGGATGCCACGCTGGACGAGCAGTTCGGCCGTCTGCGCCTTGAGTTCGTTGACGACCGTGATCGTGGCGGCAGTCGAGCCCGGCCCGACCGGTTCCTCAAGCCCGGGTACGGACACCAGTGCATCTCCGGGAGGTGTTCCGATGTCGATGACGAGGTCGGCGAATCGTGCCAGGTGGTCGGCGCTCGGATCGGCCGGTGCCGCAGCCCTGGAGGTGACCGCAATCGTCCGCAAGCCTCGTCTGCGCGCACCCTGGGCCATCTCCATCGCCACAGCCGACGTGCCGGAAACGCTGAACACCACCATCACATCCCGCTCACCGAAGGCAAAGTTGGACAGGATCACCTCGGCGAGACCCGGGGTCCGCTCGATGTACATCGCTTGCCGCTGGCCGTTGGCGCCGACGACCTGGGTATGGAACGTCGTCGACAGCTCCACGATGGGATGGAAGCCGGGATAGGAGCCGTAACGCGGGACATCTCTTCGACGGCGATCCGGGAGTGGCCGCTGCCGTACATGTGCACAAGCCCGCCGGCCGCGATCGCCTCGCAACTCCATCGGGCCGCATTCGAGATCGCGTCCGCCTGCGTCCGCTGGACCCGGCGAATGAGGTCGATCGCACGCTCACTCCAGCGCCCGGCCACACCACTTTGTGTCACCATACGTCCAGACCTTCCTTCATAGTTGTATAGCCAACTATACGGGCGCCGAGAAGCCTATGATGTGGGACATGAGTGGTCAAGCGGTGCGACGTCAGCGTCCTGCGGCCCGCTATACCGAGATCGAGAAGTGGCTGCGCGAGCGGGTTCTCAACGGGGCTCCGGGAGACCCCCTGCCCTCGGAGACCGAACTCGCCACGCAATTCAAGGTCAGCAGGATGACGGCGCGGCAAGCGGTGCAGAATCTCGCAATCGATGGGCTGGTGCGACGCCAGCGCGGCTCCGGTACTTTCATCGCTCCCCAGCCGATGCACCGCCACAGCGGTGCGCTGATGAACTTCTCCAGCGACATGCGCCGTCGTGGGAAGCGGGCATCCTCGCGGCTCCTGGAGGCAAAGCTCCGGGCGCCGACCGCGGCCGACGTCGAGGCACTGCGCCTGGAGAAGGGCAGCCGGGTGGTGAGCCTGTCCCGGCTCCGGCTCGCCGACGGGGTCCCGATGGCGATCGAGAACGTCGTGCTGCCGTCGAGTTGCGCACCCGTCCTGGCCGAGGATCTCGAGAACGGGTCGCTGCACGAGGCGCTGGTCGCCCTGGGCCGGGTTCCGACCACCGCGCAATGCTGGATCAGCGCACGCACCGCCACGGGTGCCCAAGCCCGCCTGCTCGACATTCCGCCGCGCTCGGCGCTGTTGGTGGAACGGCGCATCATCGTCGATGCTGATGACGTTCCCCTGGAGCATACCGAGAGCGCCTACGTCGCCGATCGGTACGTCATCGATGTCACCTTCTCGGTGGGTGGCGTGCTACCCGGCGCCGCTGAGCCGGCGGTTGGTCCGTCAGGGACCTCGGGGTCATGACGTCGACGTCACCGACCAGCCGCCATCGACGGCGATGACCTGGCCCGTGACTGCGGCGGCCTCCAGAACCGAGCACATCACCGCTGCGACATCGTCGGGGGTGAGCATGCCGCCGGCGAGCGGCTGCTTGCGCCGTGCGAAAGCACTGATCTGCGGTGACTTCGCCGCGCGTCGGGACATCGGGGTGTGCACCAACCCCGGGGCGACCGCGTTGATCCGGATCCCGTCGTTGGCGTAGGCAGCCGCAAGCGGAACGACCCAACCACTGATCGCAGCCTTCGCAGCGGCATAACCGTGCGTGGTGAAGTCCTCGGGCTGGGGCGAACTGGCCAACACGCTCGAGGTGAGAACGATCGACCCGCCCTCCCCACGCATCCGCCGGACCGCCTCACGGACGGTGAGGAACGTCGTCGTCAGGTTCAACTGCAGCGCCGCCTCCCAGGACGCCAGCGACATCGCGTGCAACCAGCCGTCTCCCTGGCTGCGGGCGCTACCGCCGGCCACCGCGACCACCCTGCCGATGGTGCCCAGACCCCGCTGCGCCGCGGTGAAGGCGTCCTCGGCCTGGTCCTCGCTCTGCAGGTCCGCCACGGCGTATCCGACGCCGGCGGACCCGAGGCTGGTGGCAAGGTGCGCGCAGGAGTCCTCATCGCGTCCGATGATGAAGACCGGCCGCCCCTGACCTGTCAGTCGTGCTGCCACTGCGGCCGCGATCCCCGAGGACCCGGTGATCACCACCCCTGGGAGAACGGGCATCGTCACCACCCTCTTTCATCTAGGCACCTTGCTCCCTATAGTCTAGACAACCACGAGTCCTGAGGCTAAGGAAATGTGATCGCAGTGGCAGCAGACCTTTGGGCCCAGGTGCCCCAACTCGAGCGGGTCGATGTGGTCGTCGCCGGGGCCGGCTCGGCCGGTTCGACCGCAGCCATCGCGGCAGCCCGCCAAGGCGCTTCGGTACTGCTTCTGGATAAATTGCCGTTCCTGGGCGGGTCCAGCACCGCGGTGCTGGATACCTTCTACGGCTTCTATTCCCCTGGTTCCAGTCCGCGGCGGCTGGTCGGCTCCATTCCCGGCGAGGTGGTCGACCATCTACGCACCCTGGGTCCGGTGGTGGAAAGACCCAACACCTACGGCGCCGGTACCGGGGTGACGTATCACGCCGAGCATCTCAAGGTCACCTGGGAGACCATGGCGACCGAGGCCGGCGTGCGCGTCCTCCTGCACACGATGGTCCAGGACGCGAAGGTCATCGACGGACGCCTCACCGAACTCCTGCTGGCCACGAAGGCCGGGCTGCGACGCGTCAGCGCCCACACCTTCGTGGATGCCTCCGGTGACGCCGATCTGTGCCACTTCGCCGGTTTCGGCTACGAGACGGCCGGAGCGGACTCACCCGCGCAGACCCTCACGACGACGTTCCGGATGATCAACGTTGATCACGAGCAACGCCGCTCGATCGACAAGGAGGGCCTGCGAGCGCTCATGCTCGAGGCAGCCGAGGACGGATACGAACTCCCGCGCCGGGACGGCAGTGACCACATCACCCCGGTTGCGGGCATGACCGCCACGGTGATGACCCGGCTCGACTCGGTGCAGCGCGATGCCGATGGCCAACTGCGCTCCGTGCTGGAGCCCGAGCGGCTGAGTGCAGCGGAACTGGCCGGGCGCCGTCAGGCCCTGGAGTACGTGCGATTCCTCGTCGACCGCGTCCCCGGCTACGCCGATGCCGCCCTGGGCGCTCTGAGCACACAGGTGGGTATCCGCGAGAGCCGGCGCGTCTACGGCGACTACCGGGTCACTCGCGAGGACGTCCTGGGCGCCCGGCAGTTCGACGACCAAGTGGCCCTGTGCGGTGCCCCGATCGAGGACCATCACTCCGGCGATGGCACGGCATGGGCGTACCTCCCCGACGGCACCGCGGTGGGAGTGCCGCTGCGCAGCCTCATCGTCCGGGACCGCCGAACGTGCTCGTGGCCGGACGCTGCTTCTCGGCGACCCACGATGCCCACGCGAGCATTCGTTCCATGGCCCAGTGCATGGCGATGGGACAGGCTGCGGGCACCGCCGCCGCGCTCGCGGCGACAACACCCGGACTCAGCGGGGATGTGCGAGAGGTTGCGCCGCAGCAGGTCCGCGCGGTGCTGCGCCGGGCAGGAGCCGTTCTGGAACTCGACGAGGCCCGGGAGGTCATGCCATGAGCGCCGGACCGGGGCCCACCAGCCCGCAGTCCAGCCCGCCCGGCGCGGGAATGGTGCGCACCGTCACCGGCGACGTCCCCGCGACGGACCTGGGGCGCACCTACGCCCACGAGCACCTCGTCCTGCACAGCGCGCTCATCGCCGCGGGCTTCCCGCACATCCTGCTCGACGACGTGGATCTAGCCGTCGATGAGGTCCGTGCCTGTGTGGCGGCCGGCATCGCCACCATGGTCGACGCAATGCCCTGCGCATCAGGCCGGGACGTGGTGCGACTGGCCGAAATCGCGCGCCGCAGCGGCGTACGCGTGATCGCCGTCACCGGGGCCCACCATGAGCGCTACTACGGCGCGGAGCATTGGACCGCGCAGTTGGATCCGGCCGAAATCGGTGAGCTGTTCGCTGCCGACCTGCTCCTCGGGATCGACGCGTTCGATTACACCGGGCCAATCGTCCGCAGAACTTTGCATCGGGCCGGCGCGATCAAGGTGGCCACCGGCGGGCCGGAACTCAGCATCCGCGATCGCACCCTGATCGCCGCGGCCGCCTACGCCCACCAGCGCACAGGTGCTCCGGTGCTGACGCACTGTGAGGGCGGCACCGGCGGGCTGGAGCAGATCGAGGCGTTCGCCGAGGTCGGGGTGCCGGCGGGCGCGCTGATGCTCTCCCATGTCGACAAGGTGACCGACCCGGGCTACCACGCCGAGTTGGCGAGAACCGGCGCCTGGCTGGTGTACGACCAGGGACTGCGCCAGCACCGTGACGAACTGCCGGCGACCGCCGGGCTGATCAGCCGTGCGACCGAGTCCGGCTACCTGGACCAGGTGCTGCTGGGCACCGACGGCGCTCGGAGGGACCTGTGGCGCGGCTACGGCGGCGAACCCGGTCTGGACTGGCTCGCCGGCCAGTTCCCGGCCCGCCTGCGCGCGATCGGGCTCGACCCGGAACAGATCGATTCCCTGTTCGTCAGCAACCCGGCCCGGGCTCTGGCGTGGCGTGCCGGCCCCGGCCCCGGCCATGGCCCGGGTTCGGGCGATCCCTGAAGCGGCGTGGTGCCCGTTGCCTCCCCGATCGGTCCGTAGCAGCATCGAGCCGACGAACACCCCCATGGAAAGGGACCTCAAGATGCGAGTCGCGATCGGAGCACCGGGCAACGGGGCGGTGCTGAAGGACGAACTGAAGGCCCACCTGGAGGCGGACCCGCGCGTGAGCGACGTCATCGACCTTTCCACGGCGGAGATCACCTATCCGCAGGTGTCCTTCCAGGCGGCCCGTGCCGTGCTCGACGGCACGGCCGAGCGCGCGATCCTGGTCTGCGGAACCGGGATCGGCACCGCGATCGCGGCGAGCAAGGTCAAGGGCGCCCGGGCGGCCACGGCGCACGACCTCCTCACCGTGCGCGGGTCGGTGGAGAACTACGACGCACAGATCCTGTGCATGGGTCAGAACGTGATCGCCCCGGTGGCGGCGAAGGCGCTGGTCGATGTGTGGCTGGACCTGCGCCACGATCCGGCGAGCAGTTACGGGCCCCGGCTCACCGAGATCGAGGACTACGAAGCACGCTGACGCCCCGTAGCGGCGGCCGGTCGAGCGGCCGCGCCGGTCAGTCGGGCGGCGCCGGCCCACCGGGGCGCGCCGCTACGGGCGCAATCCGCGTCCTGAGTTGCCCCGAAGCCACGGGAGCGGTTGGCTGAGTCAGCAGACTAGGGTGAGGGATAACGCAGGACGGAGACAAAACATGGTCCAGGACAGTCACACTACGAGGGTTCCCTCCGGCGAGACGCCCTCGGTCGGCGCACTGCTGGCCAAGGTCACCGAGAACATCTCCGCGCTGGTGCGCGATGAGATCGAACTCGTTCAGACCCAACTCGCCGAGAAGGGCAAGGCGATGGGCCTGGGTATCGGCCTGTTCGTCGGTGCGGGAGTTTCCGGGCTGTTCATGCTCGGTTGGCTGCTCACCGCCGGGATGTTCGGTCTCGCCACCGTGATGCCCTACTGGGCGGCCTCGCTCATCGTGGCCGGGGTGCTGCTCGTGGTCGTCGTGATCCTGGCCCTGCTCGGCAAGTCGGCGCTGTCCAAGGCGCCGTCGCCCCAGACCGGTGAGAACATCAAGAAGGACGTCGAAGCCGTCAAGCAGGGAGTCAAGTCATGAGCACCGAGACCGGCAAGGGGCCTGGGGCAGCCGACCCCAAGGAGACCCGTAAGCGCACCGCCGACGAGATCGAGGCGGACCTGGCAGCCAAGCGGCTCGAACTGACCCGCAGCGTGGACGCCTTGGTCGACCGCGTCGACCCGCGCACCCAGGTCTCCGGTTTCGTCAACGACGTCAAGTCGGGCGAGCCCCGCGCGGTCTCCATCGTCGGGGGCGTTGCCGCCGCGATCATTGGTGTGATCGGTGTGACGATCCTGCGCCGTAGCCGCTGATCCCGGCGTTTTTCCACGGGCCCTGGGCAGCCTGCCGCAGGTAACCAGTTGGCCCATCGCCACCGCCTACATGTACGGTGGTAGCACGAACACATTGACCAAATCCCGGTGGTCACTACGTCCTCGGACGGTGTGGCCCCGGCAGTATCCGGTGGAGGGGGTCTCGCTCATGGGGCGCGGCCGTCAGAAGGCAAAGCAGACCAAAGTCGCTCGGAAGCTGAAGTACTACAGCCCCGAGACGGACTACGAGGCGCTCGAACGCGAACTCGCCGGTGGGACGCAGACCGATCTTGCCGATCGGTACGACATCCCGCCCGCGACCGACGAGGACGACGACTGGGACAGGCCCTCGAACTGAGGCCGTGACCGGGTGTGCCACAGGGGTCCGTGACCCCTGAACCACCTGGGTTGCTCAGCCGTGCCCGGAACGGGACGACGGTGGCGCCGTCACGCGGTGCGGTACGCGCCATGCAGCTGCACACCTCCGCCGTGCACACCCTTGGTGCCCCGCACCACCGGCGCCACGGACTCGTCGATGCTGCCGGCCCGGTGCACCTGACCCAGCACCCAGGCGGGCACGCCGCGCTCGCCGAGCAGCCGCAGCGTCTCATCCACCCCGTCTGCCGGCACGATGGCGACCATCCCGACGCCCAGGTTCAACGTCGCCTCCAGATCCGTCCAGGGCACCCTGCCCAGGCCGCGCACCACGTCGAACACCGCGGGCACCTGCCAGGACGAGCGGTCCACGGTGGCCACCAGATCGGCCGGCAGGACCCGGGCCAGGTTCGCCGCCAGCCCACCGCCGGTGATGTGGCTGAAGGCGCGCACACGTGCCGGAGCGTGGGCGGCCAGGGCCAGGGCGTCACGGGCGTACACCCGGGTTGGTTCCAGTAGTTCGGCGCCCAGGGTACGGGCGAACTCCGGGACCTGCCGGTCCAGTTCCCATCCGGAGCGGGCGATCACGGCGCGCACCAGCGAGTACCCGTTGGCGTGCAGACCGGAGGAGGCCATCGCGACCACCACGTCACCGGCACCGACTCGGTCCGGGCCCAGCACGTCGTCGGCCTCCACGACCCCGGTGGCCGCGCCGGCGACGTCGTACTCGTCCGGGGCGAGCAGCCCGGGATGCTCTGCGGTCTCCCCGCCCACCAGGGCCGTGCCGGCCACCTGGCACGCCTGCGCGATCCCGCGCACGATGTCGGCGATGCGCTCGGGCACCACCGAGCCGGTCGCGATGTAGTCGGTCATGAACAGTGGCGTGGCGCCGACCACGACGATGTCGTCGACCACCATGCCCACCAGGTCGAAACCGATGGTGTCGTGCACATCCATTTCCTGGGATGGCGACCTTGGTGCCCACCCCATCGGTGGAGGTGGCCAGCAGCGGGCGTCGGTAGTCCTTCAGGGCCGAGGCGTCCACCATTCCGGCGAACCCACCCACGCCACCGATCACGGCGGGTGTGTGCGTGGCGCGCACCGCGTCCTTCATCATCTCCACGGCCTTGTCACCGGCCTCGGTATCCACTCCCGCGGAGGCGTAGGTGATCGGGCTCCCACCCGGGCCACCCGGTCCCCCGTCCGGGTCCGCTGCGCCCGGCGCCCCTGGTACGTCGGGGCCGTCCTCATCGTGGCTGGTCACGGCCGCAGCAGCGCTCCTTCACCACCGGGGGCGGTCGAGAGGGCGTTCAACCCGTTCTGCGGATCGCCCAGCGGCAACTCCTCCTGGTCCAGCATCATCGCCTCATCAGCCGGTTCGGAGACCGGCAGCGGATAGTTCCCGGTGAAGCAGGCCGTGCAGAGCCGGGCGGCGTCCTGTTCGGTGGCCGCGATCATGGCCTCCACGGAGATGTAGCCCAGCGAGTCCGCACCCAGGCTGGCCCCCACCTCCTCGGCGTTGAGCCCGTTGGCGATCAACTCGGCCCGGGTGGGGAAGTCGATGCCGTAGAAACAGGGCCATTTCACCGGAGGAGCGCTGATCCGCACGTGCACCTCGGCGGCACCGGCCTCGCGCAGCATCCGGATCAGGGCGCGCTGGGTGTTGCCGCGCACGATCGAGTCGTCCACCACCACCAGCCGCTTGCCCCGGATCACCTCCCGCAGCGGGTTGAGTTTGAGACGGATGCCGAGTTGTCGGATGGTCTGGGAGGGCTCGATGAAGGTGCGGCCCACGTAGGCGTTCTTGGTCAGCCCCTGGGCGAAGGGGATGCCGGACTCGGTGGCGTAGCCGATCGCGGCCGGAGTGCCGGACTCGGGCACCGGGATCACCAGGTCGGCCTCGGCGGGCCATTCCCTGGCCAGCGAGCGGCCCATCTGCACCCGCGCGGCGTTGACGGACCTGCCGGCGATGGTGGTGTCCGGGCGGGCCAGGTAGACGTACTCGAACACGCAGCCCTTCGGGGCGGCCTCGGCGAACCTGCGTGAGCGCAGCCCGTCGTCGTCGATCACGATCAGTTCCCCGGGTTCGACCTCGCGCACCACCGAGGCGCCGATGATGTCCAGGGCGGCGGTCTCGGAGGCGACCACCCAGCCCCGGGACAGGCGCCCCAGCACCAGTGGGCGGATCCCCTGGGGGTCGCGCGCGGCGTACAGGCCTCGTTCGTCGATGAAGGCCAGCGAGAAGGCGCCGCGCACCCGCGGCAGCACCTCCATCGCGGTGGTCTCCAGGTCATGGCCGGGGTCGCCGCTGAGCAGGGCGGTGAGCACGGTGGTGTCGGTGGCGCAGGAGTCCAACCGGTGCCGCACGGCGCTGCCGTAGCGCTCCTCGACCAGGCCGATGAGCTCGGAGGTGTTCGTCAGGTTCCCGTTGTGCCCCAGCGCGATCGTGCCCGAGGAGGTCGGCCCGAGGGTGGGTTGGGCGTTCTCCCAGACCGAGGCCCCGGTGGTGGCATAGCGCACGTGACCCAGGGCGATGTGCCCGGTGAGCGGACGCAGCGCGGTGTCGTTGAACACCTGGGAGACCAGACCCATGTCCTTGTACACCAGGATCTGCTTACCGTTGGAGGTGGCGATCCCGGCCGACTCCTGGCCGCGATGCTGCAGGGCGTACAGGCCGAAGTAGGCCAGCTTGGCCACTTCCTCCCCCGGTGCCCAGAGCCCGAAGACGCCGCAAGCGTCCTGGGGGCCCTTCTCCCCGGGGAGCAGTTCATGTGAGAGTCGACCATCTCCGCGCGCCACGGCACCATCGTCCCACATAACGCCAGGGCCGCGTATGCCGCCAGGGCGGGCTCGCCGGGTCAGGATCGACGACGACGGGCCCGGGCGTCCATGAGCAGCGCCACCGCGCAGGCGACCAGGGCGAACACCGGAACCAGGAAGACCGAGAGGAACAGGAAGACGCCGGGCAGGGACAGGAACTCGGTGGGCCGGGCGAACACGGCCGTGACCACCGCGCAGACGATCAGGCCCACCAGCGCGCCGAGCATCCCGATCCGGCGGAAGCGAGGCACCTTGCGCACCGTGGTCGGGTCCGCCATCGCCATCGCCTCGTCGCCGCTGACCACGTCAGCGGTCGACGGCGCAGCCTCCCGGGCGGTATCGGCGCCGGTTCCGGCGCGGGCATCCTGAGCGTCATCCACTCCTCCGACGCTAGCACCACCGATCACAGCGGCAACGGCAGCACCTCACCGAGGTCGGCGCGCAGCCCGGAGGCCTGCACGCGACCACTGGCCAGCGCCTCATCCCAGCCGAGCGTGCCGGTGGCCAGGGCCAGCCAGGTGTGCGCGTCCGTCTCGATCACGTTCGGTGGCGTACCGCGGGTGTGCCTGGGCCCGGCGATGGCCTGGGTGACCCCCGCCGGGGGGACCCGCACCTCCACCGCGTTGCCGGGGTGGTGCCGGGTGAGCACCTGCAGGGCGAACCGGACGGCGGTACGCACCTGCGTGCCGTCGGCCGCGCCGGTGCGCCACGCCTGCAGTGCCTGGACGCCCTCCTGGGGCGCTATCGCTCGAGCCACGCCTGGAGGTTACCGGTCGCCGCAGCCGTGGCACTCCCGAGGGAGCACGACCGGCCCTTCATCGGACCAGGCTGCGCGCGGCGGGGTCCGATAAGGGGTTGCAACGCCGGTACCTAGCGCTACTATGTACCAGTAGTGAGTGACACTGAGTAGTGAGGTGCGATGAGTAAACAGGTCACCGAGATGCTCAAGGGCACGCTGGAGGGTCTGGTGCTGGCCATCTTGGCCTCCCGGCCCGCCTACGGCTACGAGATCACCGCGTGGCTTCGCGATCAGGGCTTCACCGATATCGCGGAGGGCACCGTGTACGCCCTGCTGGTCCGCATCGAGAAGCGGCAACTGGTGGATGTGGAGAAGGTCCCCTCGGAGAAGGGTCCGCCGCGCAAGGTCTACACACTCAACGCCCAGGGACAGCAATACCTCGATGAGTTCTGGAGGAACTGGACGTTCCTCACCGAGCGAGTCGACCAACTCCGTCAGGAGGGGAAGTAGAGATGGCAGAGAAAAGGAAGTGGTTCGAGTGGCTGACCGGCTCGCTCGAGCAGAAGAAGCGGTACAAGCAGCAGCAGGAACGCGTGAAGCAACTGCCGGCCGGCTACCAACAGGCGCAGGAAGCCATCGAGCGCTATCTCATGCACCGAGGTGGGATCAGCGACGGTGAGGAGTTGCTGCAGATGCTCGACGACCTCACCGAACTCATGGAACGTGCCGCGGCCGACGGCACCGCCATCAACGACATCATCGGCGAGGATCCAGTGGACTTCGCCGACGAGTTCCTTGCCAACTACACCGACAGCCAGTGGATCAACAAGGAGAAGGCCCGGCTGAGGAGGTCCGTCGATGACGCGACCCGGAGGCAGGACGCCGCGGACACACCATGACCCCCCGACGACGCTCACCAAACCCGCCATTGACGTCCGTAACCTGACCAAGAGGTACAAGGACAACGAGGTCCTCACCGGCGTGGAGTTCGCAGTTGCAGCGGGAAGCATCCTCGCGCTGCTGGGCTCCAACGGCGCCGGCAAGACCACGACCGTTCGGATCCTCTCCACACTGCTGAAGGCCGACTCCGGGACCGCCCTCGTCAACGGTATCGACGTTGCCCGCGACCCCGGCAAGGTGCGCGAGTCGATCAGCCTGACCGGACAGTTCACCGCCGTGGACGAGATGCTCACCGGCCGGGAGAACCTGATGCTGGTCGCGCAATTGCGCCATCTTGAGAACCCCCGCGTCATCGCAGAGGAGTTGCTGGAGAAGTTCTCGCTCATCGATGCCGGCGCACAGAGGGCCTCCACCTACTCCGGCGGCATGCGGCGACGTCTCGACCTCGCCATGAGCCTGATCGGTGACCCGGAGGTCATCTTCCTCGATGAGCCCACCACCGGCCTGGACCCCAAATCCCGGCTGGAAGTGTGGGACTCCATCAGAACACTGGCGCGCGGGGGCACCACGATCTTGCTCAACACCCAGTATCTCGATGAGGCCGAGCAACTCGCCGACCGGATCGCGATCCTGCATGAAGGGCGCATCATCGCCAACGGGACCTTGTCCGAACTCAAGGAACTGCTACCCCCGGCCGAGGTCGAGTACGTGGAGAAGAGGCCCAGCCTGGAGGACATCTTCCTGGCTATTACCAGCACTGACCCGGGCGCACGCTCCCCGGAGAAGGACCAATCATGAGTACGCACGCCTTCAGTGAGACCAGAACTCTGCTCGGACGGTCCCTGCGCCACATCGCCCGCAGCCCGGACACCATCATCACCACCGCGATCATGCCGATCGCGTTCCTGCTGCTGTTCGTCTACGTCTTCGGCGGCGCCATCGACGCCGGTACCGACGACTATGTGAACTACCTGCTGCCCGGGATTCTCCTGATCACCGTGGCGTCCGGGATCGCCTACACCGCGTACCGGCTGTTCCTGGACCTGCAGAGAGGCATCTTCGAACGGTTCAGTTCGTTGCCGATCTCCCGATCCGCCACCTTGTGGGCACACGTGCTGACCTCGCTGGTCGCCAATCTGATCTCACTGACCATCGTCATCGGCGTGGCTCTCCTGATGGGATTTCGCTCCGGTGCCGGTGTGCTGGAATGGCTGGCGGTCGCAGGAATTCTGATCCTGTTCACCATGGCGCTGACCTGGCTAGCCGTCATCGCCGGCCTCTCCGCCAACAGCGTCGAAGGAGCCAGCGCATTCTCGTACCCGCTGATCTTCCTGCCGTTCCTCAGCTCGGCGTTCGTACCCACCGACTCGATGCCCTCTGCGGTGCGAGCCTTCGCTGAGAACCAGCCGGTCACCCCGATCGTGGAGGCACTGCGCAACCTGCTCACTGGTCAGGCGCTCGGCGAGGAGATCTGGGTCGCCTTGGCCTGGTGCGTCGGAGTACTGCTGGTGGCCGTCCTCATCGCGGTGAGGATCTACCGCCGCAAGATCTCGTAGACGACTCGCCTCACCGCGCGCCCGCCCGGCACGGGGCAGATCCGGCCGCCTGGCCCGGCACTTCCGCGGCACTCTCGACCGAGCCCGCCGGCGCCCGGCCGCCCGCTCCCTCAGAGCACCTCGAGGATCGCCACAGCCCGTTCGCGCAGATCGGCAGCAGCGTCTGAGGCGAGGGTGTCCGGGCCCTTCGGGTTATCCAGGTGCCGGACGAACCGGGTCAGCGCCTGCTCGGCGGGATTGGCGCTTCCGCCCTCCAGATGCCGCTGCGCCTGCGCGAGCGCGTTCGTCAACCGGTGCCCGATCGGGCCGTCGACGTCACCGGAGGTCCGGTAGTCCTCCAGCGCACGTCACGTTAGTGATGATCGCGCGCGCGGCCAAGCCCGTTCACCAACTGTTCCTCCGCCGGTGGCCGCGCGGCTACCGCGGGGTTCGCCTCCGGCTCGTCGGTGTGGCCCGGTACTCGACCCGGCCCGAGCCGCTGGTCCCGGCCCGGTAGGCCCGCACGGAGCGCAGCCGCGGAGATGGGCCCCGGAGTTCGATGCGCAGCCGCCGGACGGTGACCGGGCTGACGGCGTGGAGACGCTTGTGACCCACGCTCAGCCCGGCGGCGAGCACCTCGGCCCCGGCGGGATCCGTGCCGGCCGGGGCGGCGTCGTCATCGATCAGCACCCGATGGGCGCCGATGCGCTGGCCGTCGTCATAGTCCTCGGCGAGTTCAACGTGGTCGATCGTGACCGGGTCCTCGAATGTGGCGGTCCAGACGTCGCCGGAACCGCTCAGGTGTGCGCGGATGGGCCACGCGAACCGCCGGTCGAGTTCGGTGCGCCACTGGCGCAGCCTGGCCGCGTCGTCATCCCCGATCAGCCCGCGGTCATCGGGCGGGACGTTGAGGAGCAGGTTCGTTCCCATCCCGACGGAGCGGTAATAGATCCCCAGCAGGTGCTCGGCGGACTTGGGCTCATCGTCACGAGCCCAGAACCAACCGCGGCGCAACGAGACGTCGCACTCCGGGGGCAGGTAGCGCGGTGCGTCGAGGGCTGCGGTGTCGGAGACGTAGTTGGACACCTCGGTGCTCTCGACCACGTAGTGCACCGGATCGGCAGCCAGGCCGTCCTCGTTGCCGATCCAGCGGATCGTGGGCCGTCCCATGTTGAAGACCATCGCCTGCGGCTGGAACTGGTCGATGACGGCCATGACGCCGTCCCAGTCATAGGCTCGTCCGTGGCTGCCGGCGCCGTCGAACCACAGTTCCACCAGCCGTCCGTAACCGGTGCACAACTCCCGTAGTTGCGCCTGGTAGAAGCGGTCATAGGCGTCCGGGTCGTCATAGCAGGCGGCATTGCGGTCCCATGGCGACAGGTACAACCCGAACGGCATGCCGGCCTCCCGGCAGGCGCGCGCCACCTCGGCCACCACGTCCCCCCCCGCCCGTCGCGCCACGGCGAGGACGCCACGGAGTAGTCGGTGGTGGCCGTGGGCCACAGGCAGAACCCGTCGTGGTGTTTGGCGGTGAGGATGAAGTAGCCCGCGCCGGCGTCCTGCGCCGTCCGTACCCACTGAGCCGCGTCGAGGTCGCGCGGATTGAAACTCGCCGCCGGCAAGGTGCCGTCACTCCACTCCATGCCGTGAAAGGTGTTCACGCCGAAGTGGCAGAAGAAGCCCAGTTCCAGGTCTTGCCAGGCCCGTTGACCCGGGCTGGGCGGGATGGGTCGCATGGTCGGGGAGTTCGGCAGAGGCGGCATGGTCGGCGAGGCTACCGGCCGGCCGTCCTCTCCGCGATCACCACCACGTGGCGCGCCCGGGTGCCAGCGTCTCTGCGTAGAACGCGTGAGGACAGCCCTCAGGGGTGCGTGCCGGTCTCGGTGTGACTGTGGCTGGCCGGTTCTGCACCAGCACTTCGACATTGACCGTGTCAGAGGCTCCAATTCGGGACCACCCCCGCATGCGCGGGGAGCGCGTAGACATTGGCCCTGCCCGGTATCGGCGCGCGGGACCACCCCCGCATGCGCGGGGAGCACGCCTTAGCCTCCTGGGGTTGACCCCAGGGGAGCACGGTCCGCTGAGTCGGGGTGGGGCACGTCGAACGGGACCACCCCCGCATGCGCGGGGAGCACACGAGTCGTGCCCGGATGAGTTGCTGCCGGTGGGGACCACCCCCGCATGCGCGGGGAGCACGCATGTCGCCCAGGGCAAGATGTGGCGCGGAAGGGACCACCCCCGCATGCGCGGGGAGCACCAGGTCATCAACGGCACCGACGACCGCCAAGGGGGACCACCCCCGCATGCGCGGGGAGCACGGCGATCTGGTACGTGGACGTGACGGCGGACAGGGACCACCCCCGCATGCGCGGGGAGCACATCGGCGACGGCTGGCAACAGATGGAAGACCGGGGACCACCCCCGCATGCGCGGGGAGCACGGGCTGCGCGCTACGGGCCGCCCATCGTGGCAGGGACCACCCCCGCATGCGCGGGGAGCACGCGGACCGCTCCGCCCACACGCTGCGGCACCGGGGACCACCCCCGCATGCGCGGGGAGCACCTGTGGAGCGCCGGTGTGGAACTCATCCAGGGCGGACCACCCCCGCATGCGCGGGGAGCACTTGTGCTTCTGCTAGCCGGCGGTCGTGGTGGCGGGACCACCCCCGCATGCGCGGGGAGCACCCCAGTTGCATGGACGAGCCGCGGGGGCGCAGGGGACCACCCCCGCATGCGCGGGGAGCACGTGGTGGTGCGCTCCCATGCCCCGGTCTCAGCGGGACCACCCCCGCATGCGCGGGGAGCACGAGGCGCTACGGCAGATCCTCGACGGCGCCACGGGACCACCCCCGCATGCGCGGGGAGCACCCGGTTGAGCCATGCGAGTGGTCGTTCGAGGGGGGACCACCCCCGCATGCGCGGGGAGCACCTGGTCGATGTGGTGTGGCGTGAGCGCTCCCAGGGACCACCCCCGCATGCGCGGGGAGCACTCATCGCTGGCGCCGGCGGCAAGCCCCGCGCCGGGACCACCCCCGCATGCGCGGGGAGCACGTTGTTCTCCGCGACGGCGTGCGGTGCGGGCAGGGACCACCCCCGCATGCGCGGGGAGCACATGGACTTGGCCACCAGGACGCCGGCGCGACTGGGACCACCCCCGCATGCGCGGGGAGCACCCCAACTCGTTGCCGTCCTCAACGGCCGGCAAGGGACCACCCCCGCATGCGCGGGGAGCACCCCCGAGGTTGGCTACGGCATCGACGTGCACCGGGGACCACCCCCGCATGCGCGGGGAGCACCGGATCATCCGACCAGTCCGGCACCGGTTCGCAGGGACCACCCCCGCATGCGCGGGGAGCACGGCCCGGTGTTCGCGGCGGCTGACGGGACCGTGGGACCACCCCCGCATGCGCGGGGAGCACGTGGAGAAGGTGGAGCAGTTGACCGATCCCGAGGGACCACCCCCGCATGCGCGGGGAGCACTCATCTGTACCGCGATCCATCGAACAGTCACCGGGACCACCCCCGCATGCGCGGGGAGCACCTAGGGCGCCTGGTGCTTCTGATGCGACGCTGGGGACCACCCCCGCATGCGCGGGGAGCACGGGTTCGCCTCCCGCCCGGGCCTGCAGTGGAAGGGACCACCCCCGCATGCGCGGGGAGCACGCGCTGATCCAGCAGTGGATGGATGCTCAATTCGGACCACCCCCGCATGCGCGGGGAGCACCGCTCGGCCATCGCGTTGGACATCTGATTCGTGGGACCACCCCCGCATGCGCGGGGAGCACGTGCCAGTGCCTAGGTTGGGGTCGGTATTCCACGGACCACCCCCGCATGCGCGGGGAGCACCTCAGTGATGCGAGCCTACTAGGACCTAATAGGGGACCACCCCCGCATGCGCGGGGAGCACTTGTATGCTTGAAGCAGGCGCCGGTTCGCCTCGGGACCACCCCCGCATGCGCGGGGAGCACGCCATGACTTACGTGGACGCTAACGGCTGGACGGGACCACCCCCGCATGCGCGGGGAGCACCAGGCCGAGGACGGTCGCGGCTTGGAGGTATCGGGGACCACCCCCGCATGCGCGGGGAGCACAGTTGCTGACCTGCAACGTTACCAACCAAACCGTCGCGTCCGTATTAGTTTGCGCTAACCGCAAGGCCCATCGCCGCGCTACCGACTACCGCGCAGCCGACGTTCGGCGAAACTCCAGTTCTTGGGCGGCGAACTGCCCCGAGTCTGTCGAGCCATCACCTTCTGGGCGCAACATCAATGAAAGACCTTCGAAATCGATGGGCTCCCAATCGTGCCCGTGAACCCAGAAGCCGAGGCGCTGCTCCGAGCGTTGTTGGAACACCATCAGCGCTCGGCCTCGTCCGACGCCGTCGACGATGCGGTCCCATAAGTGCTCCCGCACGCGGCGCGATACGTGTCCCACGAACACTCCCGGAGCAATCTCCAGCAGCCACCGTGTCAACACGCCACGTAGTCCGGCCGGTACCGCCGTGAGCACGACCACCGTCACCAGTCAACCTCGTCCGCGTAATTCGTCCCGGAAGCAACTGAACCATCGGCGGCGTCCCAAAGGACGATAACGTCAGCCCACTCATCATTGAGGTCGCCCTGGTCTCCGATCAAGAGTTGACGAACATCTCGCACGCAACGCTCGAGGATGTGCTCTTGGTAAATCGCATCACGCATACAGCGACGAGCATGGGCACCTACATCGGTAACGCCAGCGGAGGCCACGTCAAACGCTACGGGAATCGAGGTCGACGCCTTGTACAGATCGGCCACGTCATGGACGAACGCTCGATCTCCGCCACTGTGCACAAACCCGAGGCCGGCGGCGCAGCCCATCGCCACAATCACTGAGTGAACGATGCCGTAGAGTGCGCTGTTCGCCGATGAGAGCGCCTTATTGACCGGGTCCGACGCATCGAAATCATCAGGGCGGTAATCGCGCCTGTTCCATGTCACTCCGGTACGTTGACTCTCTTCGCGGTAAAGGGCGCGTACGCGAGCACCCTCGCGTCCGCGGAGTTGTTGCATTGTCAACGTCGACACGTCTTCGTCCGGAAATCGCATCTCGTACATTGCGCGCGCCACCCGGAGCCGGCTTCGTGTATTGGACACCAGTGCGGCCTGCGCCTCCAAGAGCCGGCTTGATCGAGTCAGGCCCCGCCCTCCCGCGTAGAATCGCACGCCGTTCTCACCGACCCACACAACTGAGGATCCGGAATCTGCCAGCAGCATGACCGCATGGTGCGTCACCCGGCATCCCGGCCCGATCAACACACAGGACAACTGAGCGGCTGGAACATGTACGACACCGCGGGAACTCTTGAGGGTGATCGCGTTGTCCGCCCGGCTAATCAACGCGTGCTCAACATAGAGAAAGGAGATCCGCTCACCAGCCCGGACAAGTTCAACTGGCGTCGGCGGCCTCGCGCCCGTCAGACTCACGGCGAACTGAAAGGCGCCAAAGTCATGAGGCCGCAGCCATAAGCCTTGGCGGGCCCGAACCCATCAAGGAGCCGACGGCGCAACTCCCCCTGATCGGTCACGGTCAGGATCCCTTCAAAGACCGCGGTACTGAGCGTGACCGTCCGAGACTTCTTCGCGAAAGTCCAAACCTTCCGCTCAACGACGTCGGCGGAGGGAGCATTCTCGTCGCCCATTGTAAATCCCCATCGCGAGGCTCGCGTGAGGAGCCAGTGGCGCTGCTGCGCGACTGTCACGTGGCCAACCCGCTTCCCTCGGATCCGTCTGACCTCTCCAGAGCCGCTATTACCAGCCTGTACCTGGTCGTTCGCAGGTTCTAAGACGTTGCGAACAGGGTTTGCGCGCAAGCGGAACTGGAATTGCCTTCCGTTTTGAACGGCATCAAGGACAGGTTGGTATTCCTTGCTCTGCCATGGTGACTCGAATTGGGGCCATCCGTAGTCCTCCACCAGACTGGTGGCGTCCGGTGGTGGTAGCGACGAGAGGACAAAGAGAAACACGCCATCTTCACGCTCGTCCAGCCTCCACATCACTCGTCCGGGGTCGACTGATCTGGGAAAGCAGGCAGTCACCGCCCCGTGCATCCGATGAGGGTTGGCGAGGACTTGCCTCGTTGCGCGTCTGCGTTGGTTGATCTCTATACGCGTCAGGAACATCAGGATCCTGTCATCTCAAAGGGATCATGCGTCGTGAGGTACCGGCCTTTCATGCGTGGCCGTCCCTCATGATTACGCACCGAGCACACCGCGTGGAGCACTGGTCTCATGGCATATCGCCGGTGGTGTGGATCGAAACTCAGCGGAGCATCCGGTACCAGTTCCGTGGTCGCTTCGCCTGGGAGAACATCACGGACTATTTCGAGATCGACTTCAACCGGCTGCCGGCGGCGCCACCAAAGCGCAGCTTCCCAAGGTGCGCCAACCTCCTCCTCGGTCGAGGCGAGCGCATCAGCGACCCCCATCTCCCGCACACCGATGTGCACGCTCCGTGCTGGTGGGCAGGAACGGCGGCCGAGATAGAGGGGGTACTCTGGCCGCCGCACGGCCAGCGACAATGAGTCGATCAACTCCTGTGGTCCTTCAACACCAGCTACATAGACCGCGTCGCTGAGGTAATAGCGTTGCGTCAACGGCATGGCTCGACTGCCATCGAGACTTCGTGCTGTCTGAAAGTCTCGAATCACCCGGCCCGGCTGATCAAGGCGCACGCCGAAGCGCAGGTGTAGTAGGTCCTCGATCGGTTCACTGCGCCGCCGCCCTTGTGCGGCCGCAAGCAAACCGAGAATCGCGCTCTTCGAGGGCTGGGAGTCGGTGAACCGGTAACTGAATCTGGACCTGGTCCCCCACGACTGCATCGGGCCAGCCAATCGCAGCAAGAGGGTGCTCATGAGGCCACCGTGAGGCGCTCGTCCACGACCGCCCCTACTGCCTGGGGAAGGTCGGCGAAGTTTGTCGGTTCCCCCAGGCCGTCGAGAGATACTCCGCAACCGGGCCCACGCCGACTGCCCACGAACGGGCGGGACCCATGCCGTAACTATCTGTGATCGAACGGGCCCAGTTGCGCAGGGCTTCAGCCGCCTCGTGGACGTACCCGCCGTGCTGTCCAGGTGTCACCGGGGTCTCGAATGCCCCGACGTAGGAGACCGGTTGATCGTCACGCACGGAGACGACCACCGCCTCCGGCAGAGTGTGGTTGGCGAAGGTATTTACCTTTCCGGTGGGCATGGAGCGCACGAAGGCCGAGATGAACGCCTCCACGGCCCGTCGAGCCATTAACTGATCGCCCAAGTTTTCACTTAGGTCTCGCAGGTTGATCGACGCGTAGCGGTACAAGGTGGCCGAGGTGAACTCGACTGTGCCAATCATTCCCGCGCCGGCGTCTGCAGCCTCCTCCTGCTCCCCCTCGCGTTCCTTGAGATCATCAACCGCGGTGAAATAGTCGTACTCGGTGTCAGCGGCATGCACCGAGATGGCGTGGGCGACCTGGCAGGATGCATCGACGTTCAGATCGGTGTCGTTCGCCACCATGCGTCCGAATAGCGCCAGGTCGATCGAACTCCCCTGACCCAGAGCCTGCTTCGCCGCCCTCTTACCCTTAGTGACGGCTTTGATCGCTTGTTCAACGTCGTCGTCGGTCTCTCCGAGCGCATCCAAAGCGAGTTGAGCCAGCGTTGCCGCTTGCTGCCACGACACCAGAACGAGGAACTCAGTCTCCTCTCGGTCCGCCCGCCTGGACTTCTCCAGCTTCAGCCCGGCCGCCTCGACGGCAGCCGTCGCCAGCGCAGTGCTCGCTTCGATGTCAAGGTCTGCACGAGCGGATTCGATCCGCCTGGCCACCATCTCCACCACTCGTTTGGTGCGAACACCAAGGTCGCGTTCGTCGAGATCCTGCACAAATTGCGTCCGTGTTGCCCGCTTCCATGCCTGACTCGACACCCGTGCGCGCCGCACACCGCCGTAACGTGCCGTCTTCGGGACCCGGTATCGTCCCGATTCACACAACTTGGCGGAACGGATTGCAGGATGTGGACATCGATGTAGGTCATGATCGCTCCTCAGTCGTTGCGGTGGTTGGGATGTCTTGCGTGTCGTCATTGGCACGTGGCGAGCGGCTCCGATACTGGCGTGCCCAGCGGAGCCGAACGCCATCACGGCGTGCCGGCGTCCACAAATCGGCTAGATCTTGGGCCAATCGGCCGTAGTCCATGCTCAGCCCGGCGTCCCGGAGCATCATGACAAGGCCCCGTAGGTGATAGGCACCCTCATCGGGCGTTGAGGCAGTGACCAATGCGTCGAACCGTCGGCGCACCCCGGGGGATTCATCACCTGTGCCACCGCCGCGCCGTCGCGCTAGTTCTCGGATAGCACCGCCAAAGGAAACTTGGGTGGAGTGGGCGATGTCCGCCTTTCCCTGCCGATGCAGTGCGAACAAGGTCAGTGCGTGGTGCGCGGCTCGTTCGGCCGGGCTCGGATCGTCTCTCTCGGCCAATGAGATTCTCGGGGACGACCCCGATCGTGTCCTCCCACACGTCAGGCAACTGCCCGGGCGCCGTATTGACAGCACGGCGCAATTGCGCGATGCGGGCTACGGCGCGAGGCGAGCCCTTGAGGCTCGCGGCTTGCAGATGCTGAACACGCGCTGCTACGGCAGTTGCCAGCGGCGTGTGCCGCACTGGCCTGGAGGCCCGCGCAGCATCTTCAGGGGCCTCGTCAGGCCCTTCCATAGCGTTCACTGGCGCGGTCATCGACTGACCTCCTTAGTCGTCTTACTGTCAGTTCCGAAGGCCAGTGGCAAGGCCTTCAACAAAGCGTTACCGAACATCGCATCTGCGCGCCCCACATCGATCCGTGCACCGGAAGCGCCATAGCCCTTCCATGCTCTGTCCGGGGCGTTGGCAACGATCTCCTCCCCCAGACCGCGGAGCGTTCGCCAGGCGACCTGGTGCCATGCGCCGACGGCGCGACTCGGGTCGTCCTCGTACTGGAGCAGCGAAGTTCGCAGCCACGTCCGATACTTAGGATCAAGTGCCGCGTACCCGGTTTCGCGCGCCATGTTCCTCGGCCCTTCGAGGGATGAACCAGACGCCCCTGCGGCAGCCGCGACATTGGCAGCGAGGAAGCGGAGTGCATCAACGCCGCTACTCGCAGCCTCTACTGCGTCAAGGGCAACCTTGCGTAATTCCAGCTGATCAGGATCCAGTACTGCGGCAGGGAGATCGAGGCTGTCCTCGACGATCTCGTCAATCACCGACTCCTGGGAGCCATACTCGACGCTGATCGCTCGCAGGTGCACGAGCCCATGCTCCAGCAGGGACGAGTTCCGCAGTTCCGCGACGTGCGCAAGGATCTGGGACCTTGCCGGGCGTTCCTCATCGTTTGGCGCATGATCGTGGATGATGTTGGCCAAGCCGCGCCACAGTGCCGATCCCGGTTGATGCTTACGTGTCATCTGGATCCGCTGTTTGTACTTCGCGGTCTGCGGTTTGGAGTACCGCCAGAGCGTCAACGGCTCACGGCGGATGAGATCCTGGCGCTGCTGCAGCAGGAATCGGTCGGCGTAGGTGATAAGAACGCCGGTGACACCGCCACGGTCCTCTCGGAGCAGGATCTGTCGCGGTTGCCAAGTGAAGAGATCAACGGGTCCGGCTGGCCGGGACGGGCCGAGAGCGTCCACCCTCGCTGGCAGGCCTTCGACGCGGGGAACCGGTCGCTCCCAAGGTGGTAGGTCGCTGGCGAGTGCCTCGTCGTCTTCAGGCAGTGCTGCCCAAAGGTGAAGCATTAGGGTATGCATCAGATTCTCGCCGCGCAGATGGATCCCGCCAAGTTGTCCCGTCCAGGCCACACCCTCGGGATATACCTTCCCGCCCTTGGCGCGGGGGTGGCCCACAACTCCTGTCTTGATCCCGGAGGTGTCGTACGCCTGGGCGTGTACCAGCCAGCGGGCTGCCTCAGCGGCGCTGATCGACCGCAGGCTGCGCGCAGAACGCATTGTTAGGTAGGGCGCCCCGTTCGGAACGTCAACGACGATCTTGCTCAGATCGCTGTAGTCTCCCTTCGCCGTCCGTAGCCCAGGAGTCTGGAAGAACGGCTCGGTAGGATGAAAAAGGTCGAACCGCTCCCGATGGCGATCCAGGTACGCCTGCACCTCAGGGAGTACGCGGTTGTCCCAGTTCGCGACTAGAGCCTCCACGGCACGCGGAACGTCGTCGGCGCTCGTTGGTGTGAACTTCGCAAGCGCCCGATGGAGGACCGCCAGACAAAGGCGCAACAGAACGAACGACTGGGTGGAAACGTCACCGCCGATCGTTCGGACGGACCTCGCTTGGCCAATGGTCTCGGTGAGGGACAATTCACGGACGATTCCCGCTCTGTCCAGAACAGGAACCCATGGCTCATCCAAGAGATTGAAGCCTGACTCACTAATCGCGGTCATAGGTGATCTCCAGTCCGGTGATGGGGTCGTAGGAAGCGAGGAACGGCCCCATCCGGCCCGTTCCATCCGGTCTCAGCAGGAGGATCAGTTGTCCGCCGAGGATGGGGTCTTTCTGCCATGCGGCGTAGTAGTTCACGTTGAGGTCGTCGAGCACTTGGTCGGTATCCCGGGGGTTGTTGGTAGTCCAGCCGGGAATTCGCACCATGCACTTGGCAAGTGCCCTGGTGGTCGCGGGGTCGGGCTGCTGATCGGTCGAGATTCTCCGGTCGTCATTTAGATGCGCCGGCAACCGCAGCCCGTCATCGGCCTGTTCAAGTAACAGGACCTCGAAGCCGCCGTCTGGTTCGCGCACCTGCGGACTGCCGACGGTGTCCGTGTCGGCTTCACTAGCGTTCGCCGCCAGCATGTCGATCAGGGTCCTTCTCTCTCCTGGTGACCGAAGCCGGTATGCGCTTGCGTTGCGCCACCGGATTCCGGTCGTGTTGTGGTGCTCCTCTGCAGCGGCCTCCATGGCTTGTGCCCACTCCTGGGGACCGAGACCCTTCCTCCCCATAACAACGCCGGACCAGCTCCGGCACGTCTTGGGGAAGGGTGATAGCGCCGCGGGTGTGCATGACGTGATCAATCAGCGCTGCCGATCTCAAAAGCAAGTGAGTGCCATAGACCCTTGCGCTCCCGCCATCGAGGGACTCGGGGCCCGCCTCCGGGTCGAAGCCGGTCACGAAGCACCGCGGGTGACGGAGCCGTGGTGGGCGGGCATCGCCGCGTTCGTGACGATGCAGACGCCCGATCCTTTGCAGAACGAGGTCGACCGGTGCGAGGTCGGTGACCATGAGGTCGAAGTCAATGTCAAGTGACTGCTCGACTACCTGGGTGGCCACCACGATGCGACCGTCACGGGAATTCGCCTCGGGATTGCCGTCGGTCGGTCCGAACGCAGTGCGTAACCACTCGTCGTTGCGCGCGCGATCGGCGGCGATGAACCTCGAATGAGCAAGGTGGACCCGACTACCGAACCGCTCCCGCAACGCCTCGTAGCGGGCACGCGCTCGGTTGACGGTGTTACAGACGACGACGGCGCAGCCTCCTTCGGACAGTTCGGCCCCCAGGAGGTCGGCAAGGTGTTCGGTGCCGTGCCGCAGCCATGCAAGCGAGACCCGACGTTGAACCCCGGCGGGCGCTGCCTGTTGAGTGACGAAACCTTCGGATAGACAGGTCATGACCGGGTAATCGGTAGTCGCGGGGGCTACCGGCAGTGGCACTTTCGTGTGGCCTGATCGCACCGGAAGGTCAAGATCTGGGTCCAGTGCCTCGGGATTCGGGGGGAGGCCCGCTCGCCGGCCGCGCTCGTAGGCCTGAATCATGGCGGTCCGCTGGCCTGGTGGAAGCGTCGCCGAGAGCGCGACCACCGGGGCGCCGTACCGGCCAAGCCATTCCAGTGCTCGTTCGAGATAGACCATCATCCAGGCGTCGGCTGCATGTACCTCGTCAAGGACCACGACCTGTCGCGCTAGACCTAGATGCCTCAGTACCACGTGCCGGGAGGCGAGCGCCGAGAGCAACTCGTGGTCGATCGTAGCGACCACAGTATCGGCGAGCGCTGCCTTCTTCCGGCCGGAGGTCCAATGGTGAGCGACCGCCTCGGCAGTCACGTGTCGACGTCCTGCCCATAGCGGCACGTCACGCTCGTCTCGGCCGACCTCTGCGGGAACGCCCGAAAATGGTCCGGTCTTGTTGGTTCCTCCGCGGGGCAAGGAACTGAACCGCTCGTTCAGCGGCGCCCCGGAGTGGCGCAATTGGACGGATCGGACGGTAGTGTGCTTCTCATCTGGAACACCGCGCCACCAAGGCAGCACCCTATCGAACATGGCGTCGGTGGTGGCCCTGGTCGGCAAGCCGTAGAAGACGCCAGAGCGGCCGAACCTGCGCGCGAAGACCTCTGCGACGAGTAACGAGGCTTCCGTCTTTCCGGTGCCCATCAATGCCTCGATGATGAGGAGTCCTGGGCCTGGCATCTCTCGTGCGGCCGTGACTGCGCGACGCTGCATGGCGTTGGCCTGGTAGTGCTCGGCATTGACGAACCGGGAGCGGAGCAAGCGTGTTGGCTCTTCTCGGAGGGCTTCATCCGTTGGCTGCCATAGGGGTAGGAGGGACAGTCGCTGCCAGGCCCGGTCAGCACGCGATTGCGAAGATTCTGCGACTTGTTCCGGCATCGGAACCAGCGGGAACTGGCGATCGTTGGAAGCAATCCAGTCCGCCGTGATGACAAGTCCGGTGAGGAGCATCTGGCTGGCATCACTGAGCACGATCTGCCCTACCGCTGAAGTTGCCTCATGGAGGTCGAGATCAGTTAAGACGTGCTGGATCAGGGAAGTTCTGGCTTCCTCCCAATGCCCAACGCCGACTAGCCAGCGCGAGTCCATCACGTCATTAAGTAGTTGCTGTGTCGGTGGAACGCCGTGGTGCCCCCCGATGATGACCGCGAACGCATCAGCACTTCGTCTGCTCGCGCCATACCCGCGGAGCAGATCTCGGACCAGGACGTGGCCTACTACGGAATGCGGTAGGCGTCTGGAATCTGTCACATCCGCCGCGTCGTGCCACCTGAAGCCGTGGGCCTCCATGTGCTCGCGCATGCGCGGGACCTGTCCCGCGAAAGCGCGCGATAGTTTTCCGATGTCGTGCAGGGCGGCGGCGAGTACAGCAATCTGGCGCGCCAAGGTTTGGTCCCCCACGTCGCGCTCAACGACGGCGCGAGGACCCGGCCCGGCCCACTCGTCCCACAGCAGACCAATGGTGCGCCCAGTGTCCGTGAGGTGAGTGAGGAGCGGTAACCACTGCTGCTGCTCACCAAGTTCGACCTTGGGCGCCTTCGCCCAAGCCTGTCGCCACATTTCGACTAGTTGGCGTGCGCTCGGACGGAACGCTCAGTCCGCACGGATTTGTCGAGAACTCGTGACGATGTTCGGATGAATTCGACCTCCCGCATGCAGCGGACATCTTGCGTCCGACCGGACCAGATCTGTGAAACCAACGACGGCCTCCTTGCCTCCGATTTCAATCACGCTAATCGATCAACCTGCCCTTCGTCCTCGTTATGGGGCCATCGATTGCGGCGGGAAGGAATCCCGGGACAGCACTAGGAGTCCTGCTTGCGTGCGAAATGCACTTCCTGACGGAAGATGGCTCTGGCTGGAACCACCTCCCGTGAGGACAGCCCTCAGGGGTGCGTGCCGGTCTCGGTGTGACTGTGGCTGGCCGGTTCGATCTGGATGGTGGAGTGCTGCACATCGAAGTGTCCGCGCATGCAGTCCTGCACCGCGTCGAGCACCCGGCAGAACTGCGTCGGATCCAGCACCTCATCGGTCACCACCACGTGCGCGCTCAGTACCGGGACTCCGGAGGTGATGGTCCAGGCGTGCAGGTCGTGCACGTCCAGCACGCCGTCCACGCTCCTCATGTGCTCACGCACCCGGGTCAGCTCCAGATCCTCCGGGGTGCCTTCCAGCAGCACCCGCCCCACGTCACGCAGCAGCAGGGCCGCGCGCGCGGGCGATCATGAGTCCGATCGCCAACGAGGCCACCGCGTCGGCGGCGCTCCACCCGGTCAACGCGATCACCACCGCCGCGGCGATCACCGCAACCGAACCGAGCAGGTCGCCCAGCACCTCCAGGTAGGCCCCGCGCACGTTCAGGCTCTCGGACCTGCCGGCGGACAGCAGGCGGAGCGCGATGAGGTTGGCCACCAACCCGATCACACCGAAGACCAGCATCAGCGGGCCCTGCACCTCGGGAGGCTCGAGCAAACGCCGGATCCCTTCGATGATCACCACCACGGCGATCACCGCAAGCAGCACCCCGTTGATCAGGGCGGCGAACACCTCGGCTCGTTGGAACCCGAAGGTCCACCGTCCGCTCGCGGGGCGCGCCGCCAGCCAGGTGGCGACCAGGGCGATAGCCAGCCCGGCGGAGTCGGTGAGCATGTGGCCGGCGTCGGCGAGGAGGGCGAGGGAACCGGTCAGCACGGCACCGATCACCTCGGCCACCATCACGGTCACGGTGATCACCAGCGCCAACGCGATCCGGGACCGGTACTTCTGACCGGCGGTCACCGGCACGTACTGCTCGGTCATGGCCAGGCTCCGGCCGGCAGCAGCGCCGGTGTGGTCTGCGAGTGGTCGTTGGCCCGGCCCCGGCCACGGGCACCCACCAAGCCGCAGGCGCGCATCGCCATAGGCCGATGCTATCAATCGCAGACGATGACCCGGCCTGCGAACCCGTCCTGGCTACCGCCGCGCACGCGAGCGTGCCTGCCGGGCCGCCTTGCTCCCCCGGCGCCACTGTCGGTTCTGTTCCGCGCCCAGCCGCGCTTCGGCACGCATCGCCTGGCGCTGCGCCTCCCGGCGGAGCGAGCGCCAGGAGTCCAGCCGGCGTTCGGCCAACTCCCCGGACTCCACCGCGGCCTGCACCGCGCAGCCCGGTTCACGGTCATGGGCGCAGTCGGCGAACCGGCATCCGGCGGCGATCGACTCCACATCCTCGAACGTGGAGGCCACCGCGTCCTCGGTGGCCACCAGCCCGATCGAGCGCAGCCCCGGGGTGTCGATCAGCGCCTGTCCAGGTCCCAGCGGCACGAGTTCACGGTGGGTGGTGGTGTGCATTCCGCGCTGGTCCCCGCGCACCCGGCCGGTGCCCATCACCTCCGTACCCGCGAGAGTGTTCACGAGGGTGGACTTACCCGCTCCCGAGGGCCCCACCAGGACCAGCGTGGAGGCGTCGTCCAGAACGGTTCGCAGGTGGTCGATGCCCGCACCCGTGGTGGCACTGAGGGCGAGCACCCTGGCTGTGGGCGCAACCGCGCGCACCTGCTCCACCCAGTAGTCGGCGTCGGCGACCACATCAGCCTTGGTCAGCACCACCACCGGCCGCGCACCGCAGCGGTGAGCGATGGTGAGCAGCCGTTCGATCCGCCCCAGCGCGGGCAGCGGCTCCAACGGCTCCGCGATCAGCACGGTGTCCACATTCGCGGCGATGACCTGCTCGCGGGAGGTGGTATCCGCGCTGTCCCGGACCAACTCGCTGATGCGCGGTGCGATCCGGGCCACCCCCTCGGCAACGTGCAGCCAGTCCCCCACTGCCGGCGCCAGGGGCTCACCGACCACCGCCGGGAGCGTGCCCTCGGGACCGGTACGCCAGATACGACCGGCTGCTGGCTGCGCGGCGTCGTCGTCGGGCGTGTCGTGCGCGATTACGCCGTCGAAGGCAACCTGGGCACCGTCGTCGGGGATCGCGCGGATGGCGCCCTTGTCCACCCGGGTCACGCGCCATCGCGAGGGCGACAGCGTGCCCGGACCACCGGAGGCGGCTTGCTGCTGGTTCATCACCGTTCACAGTACGAACGCCCGCAACGCAATTTGCGGCCATCTCCGGCGATCAGCCGCCCGAATCACCAGGACATCGTCCGTACTGCGCACCGCGGCGAGACCTACGGGAACGAGAGCAGCGGCGCTTCGAAACATTTCGTCGACATTCCGGTGCGCCAGCCGATGCCACACCGTATGCGGCCTTGTTCCTGGGGCAGGGAGTCGCTCAATTCGCCAGAACTAAGGGGTCGAGTTGGTCCAGGTGGCGTGCGGTCGGTCAGAACTTTAACGAAAGTTCCCGAAAGTCATTGACGAGGCACACTCTCCGCCATACCTTCGATGGCACACCGAGGCCCTCCTCGCAGTGGAGTGAGGCGGCCTCGGCTGATCACACCGCACCGTGCGTGCCCGAAGGGCCGATCGCTGCAGAGGGAGTCATCTGTGTCTGCTCAACGACGAAGTGGCAAGATAACCGCGACCACACGGTCGAGTGACCGCACGAGCCGCTCGACCCGTGCTGGTCTTGCTGCGGCTTTAGCGGCGCTGTTGACCGGCACCTCCCTGGTGGGGCTGGCCAACGCGGCGCCGGAGGACGGGTTGCCACCCGCCGGGCAGACCTTCGAGCACTACCCGGCGATGAAGGATGTCTACGAGGACCACTTCCACGTCGGCATCTTCGGCCGGTGGCAACGACATGGACGCGTTGGTCTACAACTACGCCTCCTACACACCCGGCAACGAGATGAAGCCCGAGAGCACCCAGCCGGAGAAGGGTGTCTTCACCTTCGATGCGGCCGACGCCGCGATGGCCGAGCACGCGGCGCACAATCCCGACATGCTCTTCTACGGTCACACCCTGACCTGGCACTCGCAAACACCCACCTGGATGTGGGACGCCCCTCCCGCCAGGTACGACCAGCCGGGAGAGTTCGACGCCGACGTCGCGCTCGAGAACATGAACAGCCACATCGAGAACGTCCTCGGATACTACGGCGCGGACCTGCAGGCCATCGACGTGGTCAACGAGGCCGTCGGGACCGCCGACACCGATGACTGGCGCGCCTCCCTGGCGAAGGGCGAGGGCTGGTACATGGCGCTCGGCTCGGACTGGGTCGAGTTGGCCTTCCAGAAGGCCGCGGAGGTCGTCGACGAGAACGGGTGGGACATCAAGCTCGTCTACAACGACTTCGGGCTCAACGACCCGGCCAAGGCCCAGGTGGTCTACGAGATGGTCAAGGAGATCAACGAGCGCAACGTAGGCGTCCGGCCGGACGGGCGACAATTGATCGAGGTGATCGGCATGCAGGGGCACTACGGCCTGAACACCGACATCAGCAACGTCGAGGCGAACATCGAGCTCTTCGCGACGCTCCCCGGCATCGAGATCAACATCACCGAGATGGACGTCGGCGTGCCCCCGGGGGAACTCGACGCGTGGAAGGAGAACAACCAGGGCATGCAGTACGCCCAACTGTTCCAGACATACCGTAAGTTCGCCGCCGGCCCTGCCAACACGACCGGCAACCCTCGCGTGATCACCGCGGTGAAACTCGCCGGGGTCCGGGACGTCGAGACCGGCTGGCGGGGCGGCGAGTTCGCGATGCCCTACGACTACGACGGCCTGGCAAAGCAGGCGCTGCTCGGCATCCTGTGGCCGGAGGAGTTCCTCGCCGCCCACGAGTGGATGGAACCGGACTTCGAAGACGGCTTCGAGCCGGTTGACGGAGTGCACGTCTACGACGTCGGACGGGGCGACGCCTACACCGGCGCCAACATCATCCTGGGCAACGACTCCTCGCAATGGCCGTGGTCGACGGCCGGTGAGGACGGCCTCGTTGCCTTCACACCCGAGCCCGGCGCGAGGTACCGCCTGAGCGTGAACACCACGATCCTGGGAACCAACTCCGTCCGGATTCGCTGGGTCAAGGACAACAGCAACGGCGGGTACACCGAGGCGGACGGCGTGGTGGTCAATGACCACCAGTACGGAGGCGGAGAGGTGGCGGAGCACATCCCGGCCTACTTCACCGGACTGATCAACATGGGCACCTACACCTTGGTCACCGAGATCATGCTGGACGGCGACCAGCCCGAGGAGGGCTTGATCGGCAACATCGCCGTTCGGGGTGGCGGAGGCGGCAGTGCCTACACCATCAACTGGCTCACCGTGGAACGCATCGGGGGCGACGGTGAGGAGGACGAATTCCTCGTGGACTGGCCCGCTGCAGCAGCGGAGGACCCGGTCGATGCGGTGATCACGCTCGCGGGTGCGCTGGAGGAGCACACGCATGCCGGCGCGGTCGATGGCCCGATCTCGCACAGGTTGACGAACGCACTGGAGCAGGCGCAGCGGCACCTGGAGGGCGGGCGCACCGACCCGGACGCGCAGGCCATGGACAGGTTCATCCGGAACCTGGACAGTCCGCAGCGGCCGGACACTCTCACCGACGAGGCCCGCACCGACCTGCGTGAGCAGGCCGAGCGGATCCTCGCGATGCTCTGAGGACCCTGGCTCCTGACGGCACACCCGCACCCCGCACCCGGCACCCCGCACCCCGCCCCGCACCCCGCACCCAGCCGAAGGCGAGGGTTGTGGCCGAGGACGAGCGGTCCAGCACTCGTCCTCGGCGCTCGGGCTCGCCCTCGACCGCTGTGGGCCGGGTCGGCGGGCGGCGGGCCTGCCAAAAGCCGGCATCAGTCGGGCGCAGCCCGCGGCGCACGGGGTCGCTCACGTGCCGACAACCCCTGGTGGTCCCGCTGACCCTGCATCGTGTGCAGTCGCCTACTCGGCATCGGGGCCGATTGGTCGGCACTGTCCGGGCCGGCTGGCAGTTTGCTTGAGCACTGGCAACGTGCTTGAGCAAGTGGAGTGTCAGGAGCCGCCGCGGGCGATGAAGTTCGCCTCCACGTGGCTCACCATCGCATCGCAGGTGCGCAGGAGCAGCCACACCAGGATCGGGCTGACCAGCAACAACACCACATCGAAGGTGAAGTAGACGATGCCCGCGGCCACCACCAGCATGGCCAGCAGGCCCAGGGCCACCAGCGGGGTCCTGGCCATGTAGTACACGGCCAGCCGGGCCACGTCGCGGGTGCGCAACGCAAAGAAGGACGTGATCACCAGCGCGTTCAGGGCCCACACCGAGAACAGCACCGCGAGCACCACCAGCACCACCCCGTAGCCTCCCGGTACTCCCGCGTACTCCAGGTTGGCCAGGGTGATGCCGATGATGGTGAGCACGGCGAGCCCGGGGACCCATAGTTTGAGGACCTCGACCACGTTGAGCCGGTAGCCGCGCAGGAATGAGGCCATCGGCGTCAGCGACTCGGCCCGGTACCGGTCCCGCATCGCGAAGAGCCCGGCCGACAGTGCCGGACCAGCCGGAACCAGGCAGAGCGCAACCAGCGGGATGTTGCTCGTCGAGCGATCCAGCAGCATCAGCGGCAATGTGCCCGGAAGGGTGGTCAGGACGAGTAACAAGCCCACGACGAGGAACCAGTAGATCGCGCCGGTGCCGCGGCCGAGGACGCCGTCGCCGGGGTCGCGGGCCGCTGAACGGTCAGAGGTCATGGTCATCCCTGCCAGGTCGGGGTTCGTCTTGGACGCATTCTGCCCCGATGCGAACGGGGCCGGTGGCGATGTGCTGCCACCGGCCCCGTCGTCACCGGGTCACGGAACCTTCGCAAGTACGGCCGAGTAGTCTTACTCGTCGTCCTCGAAGGCGTCCTCGTCCACGTCGCGCTCGACGGCCTCATTGGCAACCTGGACGTAGTTCTCCATCCCGAGGCCCTCGAGTTCGGCCACGTAACTGTCCCACTCGTCGAGTGAGCGCTGGCCGATGATGAAGGCAGCGGTGTTCTGCTGCACGGCGTCACCGAGGGTGTTGGAGGTCAGGGACTGCGTCTCCTGCTCGGCCTCGTCGTAGGGGTAGGGAGGCCCGGGCGGGATCACTTCCTTCTCTCCCATGATGGACAGGAACTCGACCATCTCATCACCGAGCATCGACTGGACCAGGTCCTCGGTCGAACCCTGTGCGGGCATCCAGACACCGTTGTGGAAGCCGTAGTCCACATTCAGTGACTCATCGGCATCGGGGTTGATGCCATGGATGTCGATGTTCTCGTTGAGGATGCGGGTGTCGCCGTCACGCTCGAAGGTCTCACCCTCCACACCCCACTTGGCGAACTCCTGGCCTTCGTCGGAGAAGTACAGCCAGTCGACCAGTTGCAGGGTCGCGACGAGCGTCTCCTTGTCCGCCAGATCGGCGGAGAACATCAGGCCGGATTCCGTCCGGCCTTCGGTGGTGACATTGCCCGCCGGGCCGGCCGGCACCGGGATCATCCGCAGTTCCACATCCGGGTCATCGAAGCCGTCCCGGTAGTTGAGGATTTCCTGGTTGTTGCCTGCGATAGCCGCAGCCTGGCCATTGGTGAACTTCGCGATGGCGGTGTCATCGTCCTGGCTGACCGACTCGGGGTCCAGGACCCCGCGCTCGACCAGGTCGTTGAGGTACGTCAGCAGGTCCCGGTAACCGTCCTGGGCACCGGCGTAGACGTACTGGCCGGCGTCGTGGTCGTAGTTCAGACCATCACCGAAGCCCCAGCCGGCGGAGGTGCCGAAGGAGTCGGCCATGAAACTCACGGTAGCCTCCATCGGGCCGCCACCGCTCCACCGCTCCGTCCAGCCGTAGTCGAGATCATGGTCGTTCATGACCGTCTCGAGCTGGTCGGCGAGTTCGTCGAAGGTCTCGGGGTCCTCGGTGAACCCGGACTCCTCGAACAGATCCTTACGGACCACCAGCGAGTACTGCGGGAAGGGGTTCTCGTGCAGGCCCGGGATCATGTAGTAACGCCCGTCCACCTGACGCTGTTGCTCGATCTCCTCCCACAGGTCCCACTCGTCGGCCTTCTGGGTGAAGTGCGGCATCAGGTCCAGGTAGTCCGAGATCGGCAGGATGGTGCCCGAGCCCACGAACTGGGCCTCGTCCCCGGCGTAGGTCACCGGGATGACGTCCGGGGCGTTACCGCCCGCGATCGCCAGCGAGCGGCCCTCGGCCCAGTCCGACAGCGGCACCACCTGGTTGTTGAAGACGACGTTGTGGCGTTCCTCCATCACGTCGAAGAACATCCAGTCCTCATCGAGCGGGTAGTTCGGATGATCGCGGTACATCACCGAGATCTCCAGCCTCATCGGTGGTGGCCACGAACGTGTCACCGACGGAGAAGTCCTCCATCGCGCCCACGTTCTGCGACTCGTCCTCGAGGAGTTCCTCGGCGTCGACGTCGTCGCCGCCACCATCGCCGCAGGCGGCCAGCACCAGGGCTGTGGCAGTCGCGGTCGAGATACCCGCGAGCACCCTTCTTCGTGTATTCCTCATCTTTCCTCCAATGGTGAACGTCGTCGTTCGCGACGATCGAATGCGGACGGACAGTGGGCGGCGGCGCTCACTGCTTGACGGCTCCGAGCATCACGCCGGAGACGAAGTACTTCTGGATGAACGGGTACAGGCACAGGATCGGCAGCATCGTCAGCAACATCGCCACCGCCTGGATGTTGGAGTTGATCTGCGCGCTCTCGGTGCCCAGACCCTCGGTGGACAGTGCGCCGGCCATCAGGTTGCGCAGGTACATGGTGACCGGGTACAGATTCGCGTCATCGAGATAGATGAACGCGAAGAACCACTGGTTCCAGAACGCGACCGCGTAGAACAGGATCATGGTCGCGATCACCGCCTTGGACAGCGGTAACACGATGCGCCACAGCACCCCGTAGGTGTGCAGGCCGTCGATCCGGGCCGCCTCCTCGAGATCGGCTGGGAAGTTCTCGAAGAAGGACTTCATGATCAGCAGGTTGAACGCGCTGATCGCGTTCGGGATCACGATCGCCCACATCGTGTTACGCATCCCCAAGTTGTCCACGAGCACGTAGTTCGGGATCAGGCCGCCGTTGAAGACCATCGTGAACAGCGCGATCGCGATGAAGATGTTGCGGCCTTTGAGGTGCTTCTTGCTGATCGCGTAGGCGAACGTGGTGGTCAGCACCATCGAGATCGCGGTGGCGGTGACGGTGTAGACCACGGTATTGCGGTAGTTGGTCCAGAACCGGCTGTCGCCCATCACCGCCTCGAAGGTGGTGACGTTGAATCCGCGAGGGAACAGGTTCACCTGCCCGCGGGTGATGTAGATCTCGGCGGAGAACGCCTGCGCGATCACGTTGACGAACGGGTACAGCGTGAGGAGGCACACCAGGATCAGGATCAGAAGAACGCGTTGAACCACCGGAACACGGTGTAGCCGCGACTGTCCTTGATCTTGGTCGCCTGTTCGTTGACGCCCAGGATCTCATTTGCCCGGCCCTTGGCCTTGACATCGACTGACGTGCTCACCAGAGACTCTCCCCCACCAGACGGCGCGATATCAGGTTCGCGCCCACGATCAAGATGGCGCCGATGATGGCTTCGAAGAAGCCGATGGCCGCGGCGTAGGAGAAGTTCGCTCCCTGCAGCCCCACGCGGTACAGATACGTGGCGATGACATCAGCGGTCGGATACAGCAACGGGTTGTAGAGCAGCAGCACCTTCTCGAAACTGACCGAGAGGAAGTTGCCCATATTTAGGATCAGCAACACCACCATGGTGGGCCGGATCCCCGGCAGGGTTACGTGCCACGTCTGTCGCCACTTACTGGCCCCATCAACCCGGGAGGCCTCGTAGAGCTGTGGATCAATCGTGGTCAGTGCGGCGAGGTACAGGATGGTGCCCCAGCCGACGGTCTGCCAGATCTCCGAGGTGATGAAGATGGTCCGGAACCACTCGGACTGCTGCATGAAGGAGATCGGACCGGCCCCGAACACGTCGAGGATCTGGTTGATCGTGCCGCGTATCGAGACGATCTGGAGCACCATCGCCGCGACCACCACGATGGACATGAAGTGCGGCAGGTAGGAAATGGTCTGCACGGTGCGCTTGAACACCCGCGAACGCAACTCGTTCAGCATCAGCGCCAGGATGATCGGCAGCGGGAAGACGATGGCCAGGCTCAACCCCCCCAGGATGAGGGTGTTCTCGAAGGCGTTCCAGAAGCTGGCATCGCCCAGGATCATCCGGAAGTACCGCAGGCCCACGAACTCGTCACCGAAGATGCTCCCGCCGGGACGGTACCGGCGCACCGCGATCACGTTTCCCGCCATCGGGATGTACCGGAAGATCAGGAACCAGATCACCGGAAGCACCAGCAGGGAGTACAGCCGCCAGTCCTTCTTCAGCGCGATCCGCCACTCGTGCCCGTGCCGGCCCAGCCACGACCGCGGCCCTTCCTTGCGCGGCCCGCCGCTGGGGCCGTCGTCGCCGACTCCGACCCCCACGGCGACGCCGGGCCCCGGGATCTCGCGGCCCGGGGGGATGCCTGCTCCGGGCATGGGCTGAGGCGCGGTCACGACGACACCCCCGCAGTAGCTTCGCCGGGATCGACGACGACGACGGGAGCCAGTTCGCGGTCGTGGCCCACCGTGCGTAGGGCGCCGGTCAGGCCCAGGTCCACCTTGGCGAGGGTCTGGGTGACCGAGCGCCCGATATGCAGGCTGACCTGCCCGGGTTCGACGATCCGCTCACCGGCGAGTCCGGTGAAGGAGGTGAGGTCGGCCGACAGCGTGAAGCGCACCCCAGCGGAGGCTCCGGCATCGAGCGGCACCCGGGCGAAGGCGATCAGGCGGCGCACCGGCTGCGTCACCTGCGCCACATGGTCCTCCAGATAGACCTGGACGACCTCGGTGCCGGGCCGGTCCCCGGTGTTGGCGACGGTCAACTCCACCGTGACCTGCCCGGCCGTGTCCCACTCGGTTCCACCGCCGGCCACTGTCGCCTCACTCCACTCGAAGGAGGTGTAGGTCAGTCCGTGGCCGAAGGGGAAGAGTGCACTGGGGTCGAGGTTGGAGACCGTGGAGGCCTGGCCGAGCGGGGCGGCGAGGTAGGTGCCGGGCTGGCCACCGGGGTCCCGGGGAATGCCCACCGGCAGCCGGCCGGAGGGGTTGATCGTGCCGGTGAGCACCTCGGCGATGGCCCGACCGCCGTGCTGGCCGGGGAAGAAGCCCTGCACGATGGCCGCGACCCGGTCGGCATAGTGTCCCAGCGCGTAAGGGCGGCCGGTCAGTAGCACCAGCACCACCGGGATGCCGGTGGCCAGCATCTCCTCGATCAGTTCGCCCTGGATGCCCGGCAGGGCCAGGTCAGCGGCGTCGCACCCCTCGCCGGAGGTGCCCCGCCCGAAGAGCCCGGCCCGGTCGCCGACGACCACGACGCATGCATCCGCCGCGCGGGCTGCCTCGGCGGCCTCGGCCAGCCCGGAGCGGTCGGTGTCGGTGACGTCGCAGCCTCGGGCGTACCGGACGCTGCCGAGTTCGGCCTCGAGACCGGCCCGCACCGTGGTGATGTCGATGCCGATCTCGTGGTCGGGATGCTGGGCCCCCACGTGCGCCGGGAAGGAGTAGCACCCGAGCATGCTGTAGGGGTCATCGGCCAAGGGGCCGACCACCGCGATCGAGGCGCCTGGTGCCAGCGGCAGGGCGTCGTCGTTGGCCACCAGCACCACCGACTCCCGCGCCATCTCCAGGGCCACCTCGCGGGCCGGCTCCGGGTCGAGGGCCAGCGATTCGGGATCGGCCTGCTCCGGGGCGTAGTCGGCGTCGAGCAGACCGAGTTCGATCTTCTGGATCAGGACCCGCCGTACCGCCCGATCCAGGATGGTCTCGGCGACCCGGCCCTCTGCGAGGGCATGGGCGAGCGGATCGCCGTAGGCGTCGATGGTGGGCAGTTCCACGTCCACGCCCGCGGTCAGGGCAAGAGCGGCAGCGTGCGATCCGTCGGCCGCCACCCGGTGCAACCGCTCGAGGAAGCGGACGCCGAAGTAGTCGGCCACCACGGTGCCCTCGAAGCCGAGGGTGTCGCGGAGCAGGTCGGTCAGCAACCAGGTGTCCGCCGCCGAGGGCACGCCGTCGATGTCCGTGTAGGAGTGCATGACCGAACGGGCCCCGCCCAGGCGCAACGCCGTCTCGAACGGGGGAAGAAGGACGTCGGCGAACTCGCGGGTGCCGATCGAGACGGGGGCCAGGTTCCGCCCGGCCCGCGACGCCGAATAGCCCACGAAGTGCTTCAGGGTGGCCACGATCCCGGTCGACTCCAGGCCGCGGACGTAGGAGGCGCCCACCATCCCCACCAGGAAGGGGTCCTCGCTGATCGTCTCCTCGGTGCGGCCCCACCGGTAGTCCCGGGTCACGTCGAGCACGGGCGAGAGACCTTGGTGCACGCCGGCGGCCCGCATGGTCTGCCCGATCAGGGTGGCCATCTGTTCCACCCGCTCGAGGTTGAACGAGGCGCCCCAGGACAGCGGGATCGGGAAGGCGGTGGCCTGCCAGGCGGCGAAGCCGGCCAGGCACTCCTCGTGCACCTGGGCCGGAATGCCGAACCGGTTGGCGGCCATCACCTCACGCTGGGAGTGGGCAAGCGAGCGAGCGCCCAGCGCCGGCTCCACCGGTGCGGTTCCGTAGGGCCGGCTGAGTTGGCCCAGACCGTCGGCGATCACGGCCTCCCACTCCAGGCCCTGGGGCATGTCCGACTGGTTCGGAGCCACCCCGGCTCCCGAGGCGTCCGCACCGACCCACAGCCCCACGATCTGACCGAGCTTCTCCGACTGGGTCATCTCGGCGAGAAGACCATCGGCGCGCTCCGCCGGTGTGCGGGTGCGGTCACGCCAAGGCGGCACCTGCGACTCAGCGGTGCGTTCGGCGCTTATGTCCGTCGTCATCGGCTCCGGTCCACTTCGTTGTGCTTACACTCTGATCGAAACTTTCGTGGAAGCATCGAAAGTTGCTTGGTGCGACCTTAAGCGGATGTGCCCGAGCTCGTCAAACAACGTTTCGGTAACGGCATGGTCATGGTGATACCCTGAAGCCGAAACTTTCGCATCGGAGCAATAGGGGAACGATGAGCAACGAGGCCATGGCGGCCCAGAAGCCCAGGGCAACGATCGCCTCGATCGCGGCGGAGATCGGTGTCTCGGTGCCGACCGTGTCCAAGGTGCTGAACGGCCGTCCCGACGTCGCCAGCCAGACCCGCGCGAAGGTCGAGGAAGCGCTTGAGCGCCACCAGTACCGGCGACGCCGCTCCGGCCACCGAACCAGCCCGGCCCTACTGGACCTGGTGTTCCACGAGCTCGACTCGGCCTGGTCGGTGGAGATCATTCGCGGGGTGGAGGCCGTGGCCGCCGCGCGCCAGATCGGGGTGGTGCTTTCTGAACTGGGTGGTGAGCACCGGCCCAAGCAGGAATGGCTCGATGCCGTCCTGGCACGCCGCCCGGCCGGGGTGCTCTTCGTGCTCTCCGGCGTGGAGGCCGCGCAGCGATATCAGTTGGAGTCGCGATCGATCCCGTTCCTGGTGCTGGATACCGATGGCGAGCCACCGGTCGGCATCCCCACGGTCGGGTCGAACAACTGGAGCGGTGGACTGTCCGCCTCCCGGCACCTGCTCGGCCTGGGGCACCGCAGCCTGGCGGTGATCTCCGGACCCAAGGACGTCTTGTGCAGCAGGGCCCGGGTGGACGGATTCCGCAGTGCTCACGACGAGGCCGGCGTGAGCGTGAACCCGGAGTTCATCCGGTACGGGCCGTTCCACGTCCGCGCCGGCTACGACACGGGGGCGTGACTTGCTGGACCGGCCGGACCGGCCCACAGCCATCTTCGCCGGCTCCGACATGCAAGCCCTCGGCGTGCTACGCGCGGCTCACGAACTGGGCCTGCGGGTGCCCCAGGACCTGTCGATCGTGGGATACGACGATGTCACGGTGAGCCAGTGGATCGAGCCGGCGCTGACCACGGTGCACCAGCCACTCCGGGAGATGGCGGCAACCGCCACCCGGATGCTGCTGCAGCTGGCCGACGGGCAGACCCTGGCCCACCAGCGCATCGAACTTGCCACTGAACTCGTCGTGCGCCGCTCGACCGCTCCCCCGCCCTCCTGAACCGGCGACGCCGCCGCCCTGACCTGGCGACACCGCACCGAGGCCTGCCCGTACGATCATTCATTGCCGATCTGTACAAGTCGGAACACCCCGCCGGATGAACGTGTACGGCTGCTAGCACTACGGCAGAATGGACCGTGCCCCGCCACTGCGGGGCGATGGTGCCCCTGCGGGTGGTGGTGCGAGACCGCGAGGTGGCGAGTTCCGGTGAAGGTGGATGTCGATGAGTGCTCCCAGTGTCAGTTACTCCATAACGGTGCGGCTGGACCTGCCCGCCATACCCACGGCGGTGAGCCTGTTGACCACCGCGGTGGAGAAGGCCGGCGGTGTGGTGACCGCGGTGGACGTGTCGGCCTCCGGACCCGATCGCCTGCAGGTCGACCTGACCTGTGCGACCGGCGGCGAGAGCGACGCCCGCAAGGTCGTGGACACCCTCGGCGAGGTCGAGGGTGTGCGGATCGGCCGGGTCTCGGACCGTACGTTCCTCGCCCACCTGGGTGGGAAGATCCAGATCGAACCGAAGATGCAGATTCGGCACCGCGACGACCTCTCCCTCGTGTACACCCCCGGCGTGGGGCGGGTGAGCCAGCAGATCGCTGCGCATCCCGAGGACGCCTCCCGCCTGACGATCAAGCGCAACACCGTCGCCGTGGTCTCCGACGGCTCGGCGATCCTGGGGTTGGGCAACCTCGGGCCGCTGGCCGCGTTGCCGGTGATGGAGGGCAAGGCCGCCCTGTTCAAGCAGTTCGGGGGCATTGACGCCTTCCCGCTGTGCCTGGACACCCAGGACGTCGACGAGATCGTCCGGACCGTCAAGGCGGTCGCCCCGGTCTTCGCCGGGATCAATCTGGAGGACATCTCCGCGCCCCGGTGCTTCGAGATCGAGGACCGGTTGCGCAAGGAACTGGACATCCCCGTCTTCCATGATGACCAGCACGGCACCGCGATCGTTGCTCTGGGCGCCCTGACCAATGCGTTGAAGGTGGTCGGGAAGAAGCTCGAGGACGTCCGGATCGTCCAGGCCGGCGCCGGCGCCGCCGGATCGGCGATCCTGCGGCTGCTGCTTGCCGCCGGCGCCACCGATGTGGTGGTCGCCGACGTGGCCGGCATCGTGCACGCAGACCGGGACAACCTCGATCCCTCGCTGGAGTGGGTCGCCGAGGCGACCAACAAGCGGGATCTGAAGGGCACGCTGTCCGAAGCACTGGTCGATGCCGATGTGTTCATCGGGGTCTCGGCACCGGACCTGGTCTCCGAGGATGACGTGAAATCGATGGCGGAGGGGGCGATCGTGTTCGCGATGGCCAACCCGATGCCGGAGATCGACCCGGTGATCGCCACCAGGCACGCCGCCGTGGTGGCGACCGGCCGCAGCGATTTCGCCAACCAGATCAACAACGTCCTGGCATTCCCGGGGGTCTTCCGCGGACTGATCGACGCCCGTTCCACGCGGATCACCGACGAGATGCTCATCGCCGCCGCCCACGCGGTGGCCGATGTGGTCACCGCCGACGAACTCAACGCCACCTACATCGTGCCCAGTGTGTTTCACAGCGATCTGCACACCACGGTGGCAAAGGCGGTTCAGGCGGTCGCCGAGCGCGACGCCGCGAGCCTGTCCTCACAGGATGAGCACCCCAACCCCATCGAGCTGGAGTTCAAGAAGGACTGAGTCCATCCCGCCCCAGCCGGTCGGTCGGTAGGCAGGGCGGAGCGTCAGACCTGCGGGGTCAGGCCAGGACGGGCGGTGTCACCACGTCCACCCACGACCACACAGTTCGAGTTCGCGCCGGGCCCGTTCGGCATCGGCCTTCGGACCAGCGGGAACCGACCGGACCGACAGACCGGCGAGTGCGCAGGCATCGGCGAGCATGGAGTCGTAGGCCCAGAGCGTCGTTCGCCAGTGGTGCTGCCGCGCGAACATGTCCGGGTCGGAGTCGATTCGCCGCAGGATCGCCGTCAGTGTGGTCAGCCGCATCTGCATCTCCAGCACCCGGAACACCTCGCGCGCTTCGGCCTCCTCTGCTCGCCGACGAGCCCACGGCCACCAGTTCTCGATCCACTCCCGCAGATCGCGTCGGTCGGTGGCGTACTCGACGGCAGCCCGGGGACGCCGGGGCCGGATCATCATCGGGGCCCCGCTCAGCGAATCCAACAGCCACTTCATCGAGCGCCTCACCCTCAGTATCCATTCTCCCAGGGATGTCGCGGTTCTGCCAGGTGGATAAGCGCGCAACGGCCACAGCGGGTGGGCTGCGCCGACCTCCGTCCTCCGTTCCCGCCGTGCCGGCCCCGACGTGCCGGTGCCAGACTGGACGCCATGTACCCAGCAGGGATGATCAACCCCGACTCGGACCGCCGCGAGGGAGTCAGTTGCGCCGGCGTGTACACCGCGGCCGATCGCGAGCGCGTCGTGGAGGTCCTGGCGTCGCTGGGCTTCAGCGGCTGGATCGGTCCGGCTCAGGGCCGGTGGGTGCTGGTGGTCGCGGAGAACCCGTTGGGCAAGGTCGCCGCTGGCAAACGGACGATCGACGAGGTGGGGCGGGACCTGGCCGCGACCACCGGCACCCTTGCGCTCGTTGCTCAGATCCGGCGGGACGAGGCCCTTCGGCTGTGGCTCTACGACGGCGACCAGCGCGTAGCGACGGTCGACACCAACCCGCCCGAGCCCGACTACGGTGCGGGGCCCGGGCAGGACGAGTTCGGCGGGGCCGTGACGCTGGATGAGTTCGGTGAGCCGATGCTGGACGAGTTCGGTGAACCTGTCGGGATGGCGATGTTCGAAGACGACTCGGACGGGTTGACTTACGCCCCCCTCGCACAGGCGCTGGACGTGCCGGAGGTCTCTGAGGAACTCACCGAGTTGCTGGAGGACGAGCTCAGCGAGGACGAGAGCGAGTCCGAACGGCTCACCGCCATGGCTCGGCTCCTGGGGCTGCCCACCTGGCTGGTCTCGGCGACGTCGCTGCCCAAGGACATCTGGGGCGGCCCTCGCCGGGAGGAGATGATCCGCCTCCAGGTCGGGCGGCAGGGCGCCGCCGGGGCGCTGCGCGGCTTCGTGACTCGCCGCACCACCCGCCGCCCGCCTGCGCGCCCGGAGCGACGTTAGTACCGGCCCCCAGCACCCCGAAGCCGACCGCACCCCTCCCAGCACCCCGACGGCAACCGCGCCCCCACCAAGCACCCCGACGGCGAGCCCCGGCGCCGAGAGCGAGCCCAACAGGTATCGCCGTGGGCGGCCACGATCGCCCTGGGCGGCCTGGGCGGCCTCGGCGGCCTGGGCGGCCTCGGCGGCCCCGGCGCCCCTGGCAGGCGGTGCAACCTTGGGCAGCCGCCTGGCCTCGCCGTCGCGGGGCTCGGAGAGGTTTCTCCACAGCCGCTCCTGGCTATCCACACAGTCGCACCGGGCGCTCACCGCACAGCGGGGTCTCCGGACACCATGTCGCGATGGTCGCCAACACCCCCCGGATCCGGTTTACCTCCGATTACCCGCCCGGCGCGGTCGACCGGCTCCGCCGGCAAGGCGTACTGGTCAGGGTCCGACGAGGCGCGTACGCCGAGGCCGACGCGTACGAGCAGGGTCGCGTGAGCGAGCTGCTGGCACGGTGCAGTGCAGTCCACCGGTCACTCCGGACCACCTTCGCCTTCAGCCACGAGACGGCCGCCGCACTGCACGGGATTCCGACGTGGTTGGAGCGTACGGACACGGTGCACATCCTGCAGACGTCTCACGCCGCCGGGAACCGTGCCCGCGACGTCATCCGCCACCGGGTTGTGGAGATGCCCGAGGCGGACCTCGTACGGACCCGGGGCCTACCGGTGACCGGGCTGGACCGCACCTGCGTGGACTGCGCGCGTACCCAGCGACCCGGCCTAGCGCTCACCACAGCGGATGCGATCCTTCGCCGTATCGCGGGGACCACCCGGTTCGACTGGCCGGCATCGTCCGCCCGTGAAGCGCAGATCCGAGCCGCTTGGCTGAACAGGGTGGCGGACTCGGGGCCGGTCCGGGGAGTGGTACGGGCTCGCGCGGTGCTCAGCCATGCCGACGGCCGATCCGAATCGGCGGCCGAGTCGCTGGTTCGCTGGATCGTGCTGTCCGCAGGGTTCACCGCACCCGACCTTCAGGTAGCGGTCGCCACGGAGTTGGGCACGTTCTATCCGGACCTGTTGTGGTCCGGTGCCCACGTTCATAGCGAGTGGCAGATGGTCGGACTGGAGTACGACGGGGTCGCCAAGTACACCCAAGGCAGCGACGTCTACGACGAGAAGCGCCGCGAGGACGCCCTGCGGTCGGTCGGATGCCTCATCGTGCGCGCCACTCGCGCCGACCTGAGTGATTCCCGTCGCCTGATCACCGATCTGCGCCGCCACGTGCGCGCCTGCACGAGCCTGCCGCCCGAACGCCGCGGCCTACGCGAAGCGGCCTAAGCCCGGCCGATCACCGAGGACGAGCCTCGGCCCCGAGAGCGAGCCCTACAGGTATCGCCCTGGGCGGCAACTATCGCCCTCAGCGCCCCGGGGCTGCGCACCGGCCGGAGGGGGATCGGGCGGGTCAACCGAAGATGGCCGGCAGAGTGGCGTGGTGGGCCTGCTCCAACTCGGCAATGGACAGACTGAACTGTCCGGCCAGATCCAGCCCCACGCCGTCGTCGCTCACACCCAGGCGCAGCACCGGCACGCCGTGCTGGGCGGCCAGGTCGATCACCGCATCGGCCTCGGTGGTGGCCACCAGCGCCCGGGCGGTGGACTCGGAGAACAGTGCCGTGGCCGCATCCACGCCGTCGCGCTCCAGCAGCGGCGCCAGGTCGAGCCGTGCCCCGACCCCGAAGCGAAGCACCGACTCGGTCAGCGACTGGATCAGCCCGCCCTGGGACAGGTCGTGGCTGGCGCTGACCAGACCCCGGCCCACACCGGCGATCAACACCCGGGCCAGCGCCTGCTCGGCGTCCAGGTTCACCGCCGGCGGCAGCCCGCCCAGGTGGGAGTGCACCACATCGGCCCACACCGACCCGGACAACTCGGTCGCGGTGGTGCCCAGCAGCAGGATCTCCTGCCCGGCCTCGGACCAGCCCGAGGGGACCACCGCGCCCACGTCGTCCAGGAGCCCGAGCACCCCGACCACCGGCGTGGGATGGATCGAAGCGTCGATGTGCCCCGGTGGCAGATCCGCGGACTTGGTGGAGTTGTACAGCGAGACGTTGCCTCCGGTCACCGGGATGCCCAGGGCCAGGCACGCATCGGCAAGCCCGGTGATGGAGCGCACCAGTTGCCACATCGCGTCGGAGTCCTCCGGCGAGCCGAAGTTCAGGCAGTCGGTCACCGCCAGCGGCTGCGCGCCCACGGTGGCCACGTTCCGGTAGGCCTCGGCCAGGGCATGTTGGGCGCCCACGTAGGGATCGAGTTTGCTGAACCGCCCGTTGGCGTCGGTGGCCAGGGCCACCCCGAGCCCACTGGACTCGTCCACGCGCACCACACCCGCGTCGTCGGGCTGGGCCAGGGCGGTGTTGCCCTGCACGTACCGGTCGTACTGGTCGGTGACCCAGGACTTGCTCGCCAGGTTCGCGCTGGAGAGCACCGCCAGCACCTGCTCGCGCAGTTCGTCCACGGCGGCCGGCCGGACCAGCGCCTCGGCGACGTCGGCGTTCAGCCCCGCCTGCCACGTCGGTTCGGCATAGGGCCGGTCGTACACCGGGCCGTCATGGGCCACGGTGCGCGGGTCCACGTCCACGATCCGCTCACCGTCGTGGTCGATGATGAGGCGTCCGGTGCCGGTGACCTCCCCGATCACGGCGGCCTCGACGTCCCAGCGCTCGGTGATGGCCAGGAACTGCTCCAGTTTCTCCGGAGCCACCACCGCCATCATCCGCTCCTGGGACTCGCTCATCAGGATCTCACCGGCCGTCAGGGTCGGGTCACGCAGCAGCACGTTCTCCAGGTCCACGTGCATGCCGCCGTCCCCGTTGGAGGCCAGTTCGGAGGTGGCACAGGAGATCCCGGCGGCTCCCAGGTCCTGGATACCCTCGACCACCCGGGCGGCGAAGAGTTCCAGGCAGCACTCGATCAGGACCTTCTCCATGAAGGGGTCACCCACCTGCACGCTCGGGCGCTTGGCGCGCTTGTCCGCATCGAAGGTGGCGCTGGACAGGATCGAAGCGCCCCCGATCCCGTCGCCGCCGGTGGGGCCCCGAACAGCACCACCTTGTTGCCCACGCCCTCGGCGTTGGCCAGGTGGATGTCCTCGTGCCGCAGCACCCCCACGGCCAGTGCGTTGACGAGCGGGTTGCGCTGGTAGGCGGCGTCGAACACCGTCTCGCCGCCGATGTTGGGCAGTCCCAGGGAGTTGCCGTAACCGCCGATGCCGGAGACCACGCCGTGCACCATCCGCTGGGTGTCGGGGTGGTCGGGCGCACCGAAGCGGAGTTGGTCCATCACCGCGACCGGCCGTGCGCCCATGGAGATGATGTCGCGCACGATGCCGCCCACACCGGTGGCCGCGCCCTGGTATGGCTCGACGTAACTGGGGCTGTTGTGCGACTCCACCTTGAACGTCACCGCCCAGCCCTCGCCGATGTCGACCACGCCGGCGTTCTGCCCGATCCCGACGAGCAGCCGCGCTCGCATCTCCTCGCTGGTTTTGGCACCGAACTGCGACAGGTGCTTCTTGGAGGACTTGTAGGAGCAGTGCTCGGACCACATCACCGAGTACATCGCCAGTTCCGCGGCGGTGGGCCGCCGGCCGAGGAGTTCGCGGATCTCGGCGTACTCCTCGGTGTTCAAGCCGAGTTCGGCATAGGGCTGGGTTGCCTCAGGGGTGGCCTCGGCATGGGCGACGGTGTCGGCGGTGTGCGTCAACGAAGGGTCCTCTACGTGGCTCGGGGCAACGTAACGTAATCTACCCTCGTCCGCCTGCGGGATCGCACGACGGCGGAGCCCGGCTCGCCGAACGGCGGCGGACGACGGCGGAGCCCGGGCAAGCGGGCGGGCCCGCGGCCGCCCAATCGGCTGGATCGGTGTACACCGGGCACCTCGCGGGTGAGGATGGAGGTATGCGCCTCGTCAGCATCGCCCTGGATCTGTTGGTGGTGCTCGCATTCGCGGTGGCCGGGCGGGCCAGCCACTACGACACGGTCACACCCACCGGTGTGCTGCAGACAGCCTGGCCCTTCGCCGTCGGGGTGCTGGTTGCCTGGGTGATCGCCGGGCGCACCCGGTGGGCGCTGCGCAGCCTGCGCTCGGGCCTGCTGATCTGGCCGATCACGTTGGCCCTCGGCATGGGGCTACGGTTGTTGAGTGGCGAGGGTACGGCACTGGCGTTCGTCCTGGTCGCCACCGGTGTGCTGGGACTGGGCCTGCTCGGGTGGCGCGTCGTTGCGGCACTCCTGGTCCCGCGGGCACCGGGGGCGCGTCACGTATCGGAATCGGACTCCACTGGAGGAATCACATGAGCGAGCAGGAATCACGCGATCACGTTGAGCAGGGTCAATCCCTCGGGGATGCGAACCTTCCCGTCGAGGCCGCCCGCGACACCCAGAATGTGCGCCGCGCCTTCGGTGAGGCGTACCAGGCCGATGGTGCCACGATCATCCCGGTGGCCAAGGTGATGGGTGGCGGTGGCATGGGCTTCGGCTCCGGGGGCGGCGACACCACCCACGCCCAGCACGCCGAGGGCTCCGGAGGCGGCGGCGGCTTCGGCACCCGCGTCAAGCCGTTGGGGGTCTATTCGGTCCGGGACGGGCAGGTCAAGTGGGAGCCGGCCATCGACGTCAACCGCGCGATCATCGGCGGACAGGCCCTGGTCACGGTGCTGATCGTGGCGTGGGCGTGCGTGCGGCGCGCGCGGCACAAGGCCCGCCGCTGGGACTACCTCTCGGCACGCGCGGCCGCCCGCGGCTGAGCACCACTCAGTCTCCGCGGGTCAGTTCGCCGGTGCACGGCTCGCAGACCACCGGCTGAGGTCGGTGGCCGGAACACCGGTTCGGGCGCCCTAGCCTGCCGGCGCACCGGTTCGGGCGCCGCCCTAAGGTGCCGCGGCGGTGAGCGAACCGAGAACCGGCGCCAGACGCTGGGCCATCAACTCATAACCCTCACCGTCGGGGTGCAGACCGTCGGGCAACAGGTGTGCCTCGTGCAAGCCCAGGACCTCCAAGCCGTCGACCAGGTGGACATCGTCATCGTCGGTCTGCAGCACCTGCACCACCTCGGTGATGTCGGCGCGCATCTGCTCCAGCGTCATCCCGGCGTGGTTGGGCGTGGCCTCCCGCTCCGGGCTGGCGATCGGGGTGATCACCGCGATCGGTGCGTTCGGGTGGGCGTCGCGGACCTGTTCGATGAAACCGGAGACGTGCGGGGCGAAGGAGCGTTCGTTGAACGTCGAACCGCCGTAGATGTTGATGCCCAGGCACAGCGCGATCAGGTCGGCCGGGACCGCGGCGATGGTGCGGGCGGCGATCGGGTCCAGGTGGCACTGGCCCGAATATCCCAGGCAGGTCAGATCCCAGCCGTGGGACTGCGCCACCAGCGCCGGCCAGGTGCGGCTGGGTCCGTAGGCGGCCGAGCACAGCGTGATCGAACTGCCGTAGGTGGTCAGGCGCCGCCCGGGTTCGATCCGCTCCACCACCTCCGCATCATGGAGTTCCAACTCCCCGATGCGGGTCGGTCCGGCCTGCGGGAGCCACACCTGCACCTCATGTGCGCCGGGGGGCAGTGAGACCCGGACGTCGCTCACACCCACCGGAAGGTCCATCCGGGCGTGCAGTTCGCCGTCGACCACCACATCCAGCAGCGCCGCGCGCTCGGTGGAGGAATACTCGATCGGCAGCCGCAACGCGCGGGCGTCGGTGCGGAACTCCGCCCGCACCCCGGTGGGCATCCGGGCGACCTCCAGCAGGGTGGGCGCATGGGCCCGCGCGGTCCGCTCCGGCAGCACCCGCCAGGGTTGCCACCACTGCGCTTCCGGCACCCAGCCCACCGCCCCGGGCCAGAACGGACTGTCGACGGAGGGACGCAGGATGCCGGCTTCGGTGCTCACGACCGGCCATCCTAGCCAGGCCGGGCGCGCGGGTGAGACCAGATCCGTCCCGTGCGGTCGGGGCTAGGACCCGGTGCCGGGCAGCACCAACTGGCCGATCGGTCCGGGGTTCACCGCGATCTCCCAGCGGTATCCGTCGGGATCGGCGAAGTAGCCGGAGTATCCGCCCCATTCCCGTCGCACCGCGTCCTGGATCGGGTCGGCGCCCAGTCCACGAGCGCGCGCGAGGATGGCGTCGACCTCCTCGGGGGTGGCCACGTTGTGCGCCAGCGTGATCGGCGGGGCACCCGCACCCCGGGCGATCGGACCGACCTCGGCCTCGAACGCACCGGCATCCCACAGGCTCAGCACCAGGTGCCGGCCGGTCCGGATCATCAGGACCTCTCCGGGCACGTCCACTTCCGCCCGCCAGCCGAGCCCGTCCAGGTAGAAGGCTCGGGTGGCATCGAGGTCACGCACCGCCAGGGTGATGAAGCTGATCCGTTGGTCCATGACGCACACGATGCCACGGACCACCGACAACACCCCGGGAGCGGCGGCGCGCCGAGCGCAACCGCCGCGCCCCCGGGCTCACCGGTTCTGGAAGCGCTCGATCCTGCGGACCGCCTCGGTCAGCTCCTCCGGTTCGCCCGCGAAGGACAGCCGCACGACGAACTGGTCGCCGTTCTCACGGTCGAAGTCCACACCCGGGGTGATCGCCACACCATCGGTCTCCAGCAACTGCGCGCACCAGTCCACCGACGAGGTGTAGCGCCCCATCCCCTCGGCCAGCCCGGCCCAGAGGTAGAAGGCCCCGTCCGCCGAGGCCACCGGTCCCCACCCGAGCCTGGGCAGTTCGGACAGCAGGGCCTCCCGGCTGCGGCTCATCTTGGCCACCCGGGCCTCGGCCTCGGCGTAGGCCGCATCACTGAACGCTCCGAACGCGGCAGCCTGCGCCGGTGCGGGCGGGCAGAGGGCGACGTTGCCGGCCAGGCCCGCGACGGCGTCGAGCAGGTCCGGCGGCACCAGCGCCCAGCCCAGTCGCCACCCGGTCATCCCCCAGTACTTGGAGAAGGAGGAGATCACCACCGACGTGGGCTGCGGGCTCACGTCCCAGGCGCACACGCCGTGAGCGTCGGGACCCCCGGCCCCGGAGTAGGTGATGCCGTGGTAGATCTCATCGCTGATCAGGCGCACGTCGTTGGCGCTGCACCAGGCATCCAGCGCGGTCAGCCGCGCCCGGTCGATCATGGTGCCGGTGGGGTTGGCCGGGGAGGCAAGCATCAGCCCGTCGATCCTGCCGTGGGCGGCCAGCACGTCGTCGAGCATCTGTGTGGTGGGCTGGAAGCCAACCTCCGGCCCACAGTCCAGGTCCACCACGTCGCAGCCCAGCACCCTCAGGATGTTCCCGTAGGCGGGGTAGCCGGGCCGCACCAGCACGACGACGTCCCCTGGGTCGAACGCGGCCAGGAACGTCAGCATGAACGCACCGGAGGAGCCGGTGGTGACCACCACCTGCTCGGCATCGACCTCCATGCCGTACCAGCGCCGGTAGTGCCCGGCGATGGCCCGGCGCAGCTCCTGCAATCCCATCGGGGAGGTGTAACCGAAGTCCTGGGGGCTGACGGCGGCGTGCTCGCGCACCGCCTGCAGGGCGCCTCCGGAGGGTTCCCGCGCACAGGTTGATCACGTCCCGGCCCTGAGCGCGCAACCTGGCCACCTGGTCCAGCAGCATCATGACCTGGAAGGAGGGTACGGCTGATCGGGTGGAGGCTCGCATGCTCACACGGTACCCACGCATCGGCCGTGGGGCCCCCGCTCCAGGGGGCGCGAGGCCCGCGCTCGAGGGCTGTCGCCGCGTACCCGTGACGACGGGGGCCGGCTGTGCCAGGCTGGGCCGCATCAGGGAGGAAGGAGGGGGAGGTGGCCTCCGTCCGGTCCGCGCCGTCCCATCGCCACGAGATGCAGGCGACCTACCGGTACCTGCGCCTGGCCATCATCCTGCTCACCGCGCTGCTGCTGCTGAGTGTGGCCCTGCAGATCGGGGCGGACGACGGCGAGGTCCTCGCCTCGGTCAGTGCCTACTACTACACCCCCGCCCGGGACGTCTTCGTGGCCAGCCTGTGCGCGATCGGCACCTGCCTGATCATCCACCGCGGTCGTAGCGACACCGAGGACGTGCTGTTGAACTTCGCCGGTTACCTCAGCTTCATCGTCGCGTTCGTGCCGACCAGCCCGGCCCACGCCGTGGGCGAGGGCGGCTCCCGCCTGCCCGATGACCTCACCCAGGCCCTGACGCAGAACACCTGGGCCGTGCTGGCGGTGGTCCTGGTGGCCTTCATCCTGGAGCTCGTGGTGGTGCCGCAGCGGGAGCGGCACCTGCACAGCCGGGGCGGCCGCATCGTGCTGATCGCCGGCCTGCTGGCGTACCTGGGCCTGGCGGGGGTGTTCATGTTCGCCCGCGACACCTTCCTGGCCTACGGTCACGGTGCCGCCGCGATCATCCTGTTCATCTGCGTGGTGGCCCTGGTGGGGATCAACGCCACGGCGTTGTCCCGTGCGCGCGCGGCCAACGGGATCGGGCGCCGCCGCCGGTGGGCGAACTGGTACTCCTTCGGCTTCGTGCTGATGATCGTGACCGTGGGAGTGGTGCTCGGCCCGGTGCGGGTGGGTGGTGCTGCCGCAGTGGGTGTTCGTGCTCGAGGCCGCCTTGATCCTGCAGTTCATGGCCTTCTGGGTGACCCAGACCGTCGAGCGCTGGCACGCCCCGACCCGCCGCGCAGACTCCCTGGTGCCGGGCTGATCCTCACGGGTCCAGCACCAGGAACATCCCACCCATCAGCGGCCCCAGCGTGAGCAGCGACAGGATCGCGGTAATGAGACCGATCGCGCGCTGGCGCCCGACGCTCAGATCCTGGGCGCCGACTTCGTGCAGCCGCCCGTCCCGCCGGTAGAGCTCGAAGTCGTGGTGCAACTCCCCCAGCCGGCTTCCCTTGCCCGGTATCGCGTCCAGCACCAGCGGGGCCAGGGACATCGCTCCCACTCCGAGCACCATCAACCGCACGTGCGCCCCCACCCCGCGATCGGTCATCTGCACCAGTACCACCGCAACGATCACGGCGAACGCGAACACCGTGCCGTACACCAGGAGGGCACGCTTGGGCGTTCGCACCATCCTGAGCAACCAGGGCACGTACGTCGGCCCCAACGCCCATCGCGCACCGATCCCCCAGGCCGTCCAGACGATCAAGTAGATGAAGAGCATGCCTGGTGTGACGCGTATAGACCGGCACTGGCGTCAGCGTCCCGATCCTGCCCGGTCACATCTCCTCGTGGGTGTTCGGGTCGCCCCCGAACCGGCGCCCGTCGGCACGGGTGAGCGCGCTGATCGCGGTGACCTCCTCCTCGGTGAGGGCGAATCCGGCCAGGTCCAGGTTCTGGGCCTGGCGGCCGGGGTCACCGGACTTCGGCAGCGGCTGTGCGCCCAGGTGAAGGTGCCATCGCAGGATCACCTGCCCCGGGCTGACGTCGTGACGCTCAGCGGCTGCGGCGATCGCGGGCGCGTCGAAGGGCACCGTGCCCTTGCCCAGCGGGCTCCAGGACTGGGTCAGCACCCCGCGTCCGACGTGATCGGTGCGCATCTGCTCCTGGGTGAAGTAGGGGTGCATCTCGATCTGGTTCAGTGCCGGGGTCACTCCGGTGGCGTCGATGATCCGGTCCAGGTGCCCGGTGGTGAAGTTGGAGACGCCGATGGAGCGCACGAGTTCACGCTCACGCACCTCGACCAGCGCCTCCCACGCCTGGACGTACAAACCCTGGCTCGGGTTGGGCCAGTGGATCAGCACCACGTCCAGGTAGTCCAGGCCCAGGGTGCGCAGTGAGTCCTCCACGCTCCGCACGGCCTTGTCCTTGGCATGATCACGTCCGGGCACCTTGGTGGCCACGAGCACATCGGCGCGGTCCAGGTCGCTGCTACGCACGGCCTTGCCCACCTCGGCCTCGTTGCCGTAGTTCACCGCGGTGTCCACGTACCGGTACCCGGCCTCCAAGGCGCTGCGAAAGGCGTTCAGGCCGTCCTCGCCGCGAAGCCCGCTGGTGCCGAACCCGACGGCGGGCAGTCGGTTGCCGTCATTGAGCGGGAAGTCCGCCAGTCCTGGTGAGTCCATGTCGGCTACGGTAGCGGGCCCGCCGCCGCATCGCGCTTCCTGCCCCACCGCGGTCCCCTGCGACCCTCCGCCGCCCCCGGCGCACGTGGCGCACGCGGCGCAGGCGCTGAGAAACTCCTGGAGCGATCGCGCCGGCAATGGCACGATCTAGGAGATGGAGAGCCTGCCCGACTTCTGGTTGCCCCGGCCGGAGGGGGCCACTGCCAGCAGCCGGGAGCGGTTCGAGGCGCTGTGGGAGCACGCACTCAGCCGGGGACCGGCCGATCCGGTGCCCTATCGGCTGGCGGAACCGAAGTGGCAGTTCCTCTGCCACATCGCTGACCACGCCGACGTCGTCCTGCATGGCTCACAGGATCCGGCGATCGAACTGTTCGAACCACGCAAGGCCGACGACGTCATCGAGTTCGGTGACCGCGAGGCCGTCTATGCCGCCACCGACGGGATCTGGCCGATGTACTACGCGATCCTCGATCGGGCACGGAACCCGATGTCCCTGACGAATGCCTGCATCGCATCCAGGGCCCTTCCGGGGAGTGGAGCGATCCCTACTACTACTTCTCCATCACCGACGCCGCCCTGGTCCGCCGGCCCTGGCGGACCGGCACGGTGTACGTGCTTCCCGGTGAGACCTTCACCGTCCAGCCCCCGATGGCGGGAGCCCTCGGCACCGTCCAGCCGGCACAGGCGGCCAGCGCAGTGCCGGTACGACCACTGGCCAAGGTCACCGTGAACCCGGAGGACTTCCCGTTCCTCCACCAGATCCGCGGTCACGACGACCGGGTCCTCCAGGAACGCGCCACCAAGGATCCCAACGGCTTTCCCTGGCTGACCGACCCGTGAGCCCCGCCTGCTCCCGGCCCCACGCGCACCGAGCGCGGAATACCTGCGCCCGCCAGGCGTTGCCGCCAACGTGAAGAACATCGGATTCCTCTCGTTCGGCCACTGGACCCCGCACCCGCAATCGAAGACCCAGTCGGCGTCCGACGCCCTGCTGCAGTCGATCGACCTGGCCGTCGCCGCGGAGGAGGCCGGGGCCGACGGCGCCTACTTCCGGGTGCACCACTACGCCCGCCAGCTGGCCTCCCCGTTTCCGCTGCTGGCCGCCATCGGGGCACGGACCAGCCGCATCGAGATCGGCACCGGCGTGATCGACATGCGGTACGAGAACCCGATGTACATGGCCGAGGACGCCGGGGCGGCGGACCTCATCGCCGGCGGTCGGCTGCAACTGGGCATCAGCCGCGGATCCCCGGAGCAGGTGATCGAGGGGTGGCGCTACTTCGGATATCAACCCCCGGAGGGTAAGACCGATGCGGACATGGCCAGGATGCACACCGAGGTGCTGCTGCAGGTGCTGACCGGTGAGGGCTTTGCCGAACCGAACCCCAGGCCGATGTTTCCCAACCCGCCCGGACTGTTGCGTATCGAGCCGCACTCACCCGGGCTGCGGCAGCGGATCTGGTGGGGCGCCGGATCCAACGCCACAGCCGAATGGGCCGCCGAACTCGGATGAACCTGATGAGTTCCACCCTGAAGGACGATGAGGACGGCCGTCCCTTCCACGTCCAGCAGGCCGCGCAGATCGAGGCCTTCCGCGCCTCCTGGGCCCACGCCGGGCACGAGTTCGAACCACGGGTCTCGGTCAGCCGGAGCATCATCCCGATCGTGGACGGTACCGACGCCCACTACTTCGGCGGTGAGCGTTCCAGCAAGGACCAGGTCGGCATGATCGACGCCAGCACCCAGGCGATCTTCGGTCGGTCCTACGCCGATGAGCCCGACGCCCTGGTCGAGCAACTTCGCCAGGACGAGGCCGTCGCTGCCGCCGACACCCTGCTCATCACGGTCCCCAACCAACTGGGCGTGGAGTACAACACCCGCATCATCGAGAACCTGCTCACCCACGTCGCCCCGGGCCTGGGCTGGCGCTGACCGCGACCGAGCGAACGGCGTCCCTCGGCGAGCCGAGAGACGGAGGCATCAGGTGCCCGCGGTTCTCGCCTCACGTCAGACGTCGTCGCGCCACGTGAGCGCACATGTTGAACGGTGGCAGCAACGTCGTCTGCGGGCCACGGACGTGTCAGCGCGGGAGGCGAGCAGTGGCCAGCCCCTGCCGCAGGTCTCTCGTGGGGACGGCAGGTACGTGGAGCTCAACAAGGTCCAGTGTCTCCTGGAGTAGCGCGATGACGGCTTCACATGCCGCGACGGGCTCTTCGCTGCAGACCTGTCGAAGCCGATCGAGGGAAGCGACCGGCAGGTACTCGAACCGTGTCATCACCCGGTGTGCCCACTTGAATCTCGCAGAGTGGGCAAACGGACCTCGTCGGTGTAGGGGCTGCGCGCGCGCCAGGTCCGCACGAGCTCCTGGCCAGTGACGGCACGACCCTCATGGATGGCCGACAACCGCATCTGGTCACGCTGGATGTACTTGCCACCACGACCCAGGACGGCGTCGATCTCGGTGCAGGCGAAGTTGCTGACCGTAGTCGGTATGCCGTCGACGGTGAAGTCTTCGGACCACTCCGCGTCCTCGGGGTCGTAGTCCCACACGGTGGGCAGGGTCCCGCCGGACCCGCGGATGGCGGCGAGCCGGTCCTGGTCCTGGGGTGGGTCGGCCCAGTACACATCGATCTCGATGTCGGAGAACTCGTCGTGGCGTCCGCGTCCCACACTGCCGGCCACGACGGTGGCGCTCACCTTCGGGTTGTGCGCGTAATTGCTTGCCACTCGTTCGGCCGAGTTCCATAGATCCACGCTCTGACCTTTCCATGTGACTGACGTCCTCGGGGACAGCAGTCGCGGCGCCGTCCGTGCTAAGGATTCAGGTAGTAGAAGACCTCCTCGCGCACGATCCTGCTGCTGGCTACGGCGCAAACGGACATCTTGACGATGCGGAACCGTTCACCCGTCTGGCGATCTCTCATGCCAAACGTGAAGCGAATCGCGAAACGGTCGCCCCCCACCAGGGGGTCGTCCACCTGAACCGATTCCATGTCCGCACCCTCGACGACCTGGCGTTGGGCGTTCTCCGCGATCGCCGGCAGGCCCCGTACCTCACGTTCGACGCCACCGTCCTCCAAGGGCGCGACACGGACGACGTCCTCGGCCAGCAGCCTGCCGGCATCCTCGAGTCTGCCGGTACGGAACGCCTCGGCGTACCGGTGTCCCACCTCGTGCGTGGTGAGTCGTTCGAAGTCGACGCGGTGCAGGCGCACCCAATCCTGGAAGGGCCGAGCCGCCCGTCCCAGGATCTCCTCGATGCCGGTGGTGACCGGTTCGGGACGATCCACCAGTGTCCTCCAGTACCCGAGTGCCTGGTCGGCGAAATCGGCGCCCAGCACCGCCGCGTACTCCTCACGTGCTTCGTCCGGGTCGCGGTGCTCCACACTCAGATCGCGCCCGATGACGTCGCCGATCACGGCGATCTGCTCGCGCTGGGTCATGGTCTGCGGGCCGGTGAGGGAGAAGGCTCGACCGGCCAGTGACGGATCCAGCAGCAGCCTTGCCTTGACTGCGGCCTCAGCCAGATCACGCTGGTCCACGATGGACCGCCCTGCGTCGGGGTGGACCACGCGCACGGTGTCGCCAGTCCGGATCTGCTCGGCCCACTCCAGGGTGTTGGCGGCGAACCCGCCGGCACGCAAGAAGGTCCACGTGCTCGGCGAGCGCTCGAGTGCACGTTCGACCTCGGCGTAGACCCCGGGCTGGACCGCACTTCCCACACCGCCATCGTGGTGCAGGTTCGCGGCCGACAGGTAGACGACGTGCCGCACACTCTCGGTCAGCGCGTCGATCACAGGTGGTATCACAGTCGAGTCGTCGCCGGTCCAGATGAGGAAGGCGGCGTGGGCTCCACGTGCCGCCTCCCGGACAGCGCCGGCGTCCTGCAACGTCCCCTCGATCATGGCCACCTCGGCGGGGAGCCCCGCGGTCAGGGGGTGCCGGACCAATGCTCGTACGGCCACGTCGGCTGCGAGCAGCCCGTCGACGACGTGCCGTCCCGTGCGGCCGGTGGCACCGACGACGAGAACGGTTTGCGGAGGAATGCTGTCGCGCCGGCTCATGGGATCAGCACCGACTTCCCGACGACGCGACGTGCCTCGATCGCCGCATGGGCTTCGGCGGCCCGCTCGAGGGGCCGCTTCTGCCCGAGGACCGGGCGGACCGATCCTGCGGCCAGATGATGCAGCGCTTCTCCGGCATAGCGGTGTGCGTCCTCGTCCGTGAACTCCTCGTCCAGGCCGATCACCCGGAGGTCGCGCTCGGCAGCGAGTGCCTCGATATCGGCCATGTCGCCGGACGCTGCACCGTAGGAGAAGAATCGCCCGCCCCGTCGCAGCAGGCTCGCCGCCTGCTCGCCCAGGGGCCCGCCGGCGCCGTCGAAGACGACATCGACCTGACCGATCCCATCGGCCCAACCCGGCTGGCCGTAGTCGACGGCTGCGGTCGCCCCTCGCTCGCGGGCGAGGTCGACCTTCTGCCGGCCGCGGGCGGCCGCGGTGACGTCGACGCCGGCGGCGGTCAGCAACGGCACCAGCCAGATGCCAATTCCCCCACTGGCGGCCGTGATCAACGCCCTATCACCCGGCGACATTCCGGAGCGGTCAACCCTGCTGACGCCCATGGCACCGTCGTTCAGGACGGCCAAGGCTTCAGCGGAATCGATTCCGGCGGGGATCCGCAGGGCGCGGTCGATACTCGCTGCAGCGAACTCGGCGTAGCCGCCGCCCCGGTACGAGCCCACGGCCGAGGTACTGGTCACCACCCGGGCGCCTCTCCAGTTGTCCTTCACCCCGTCCCCGGTCTCGGTGACGGTGCCCGCGATCCCCACGCCCGGGATGAACGGCGGTTCAACCGTGAAGAAGTCTCGTCCCCAGCCACTTCGCAATTGGGTGTCGAGGAAGAGGATCTCCGCTGCTTCGACCTCGATGACCACCTCGCCGGGTCCCGGTGTCGGTCGCGGGGACTCACGGACTTCTAGGACTTCCGGACCTCCGAAAGCGGTCACGTGCACGCACGGCGCATAGGGCTATCACTCCTGGGACTTGTATCGGACTGACTTTGTCCGCTTTAAGGTAACACACACCGGACTAGAATTGTCCGTTAGTGTTGCCCCATGGTTCCCCGCCGCGGACGCCAGGCCGAAGCGCGTCGCAACGACATCCTCGTGCTCGAGGCCGCACTGGACGTGTTCAGCCGTGACCCCGCTGCCCCGATGTCGGCCGTCGCGCAAAGGGCCGGCGTCGGTCAGGCGACGCTTTATCGGCGCTACCCCGCCAAAGAGGCGTTACTCGTGGCGGTGGCCCGGCAAGGACTGCAGTCCATCACCGATCAGGTGCGCTCGGCCCTGGCAGATCCGGACCCCTGGAGCGGGCTGGCTGCCTTCCTGACCTGGTACGCGAACTCCGGCACCCTGCGAATGGGGAGCCTGCTGGGCACCTTCACCCCGCCCGAGGACCTCTACGAACTCGCGCACCGGGGGAACCTGGCGATGCAGGAGCTCGTCGACCGCGCTATCGCAACGGGCCGGGTCAGATCTGACGTCACCGGTGCCGACCTCACCCTGATCGCGACGCAGATCGCGGCGCTCGGCGCCGCCGATGCCGAGCGCACCACGACCCTGCGGCAACGCTACGTCGACCTCGCGCTGCAGGCCCTGGCGCTCACCGAGGCACCTGCGTTGACCGGCCCGGCCCCGGATGCTGCCGAACTCGAGGCACCCTGGCACGAACAGTCCTGAGTCGACTCGCCAGGGGGCCACGGCGCGCCCGTGTGCTTTCAGGTACGGGCCAGGTGCTTACTCGCCTCCCGCACGCTCAGTGGACTGAGCCGGTCGCGATGCTCGGCAAGGAACGCCTGCACCCAGGCGGCGTCGGTCTTGGCGTACTCACGCAGGGCCCAGCCCACCGCTTTACGGACGAAGAACTCCCCGCCGTGCCGGGACCCGGTCAGGTTCGCCTCCAGGCAGTGTGAAAGCAGGTCGGTGTCGGTGGCGGCCTTGGCGCGCAACTGCGCCAGGTTGCCGACCTACGCACCCACATGTCGTCGTCATCCGCCCAGTCCCGCAGTACCGGGGCCACCACATGCGGTTCGCGTTGCAGCACCTCCCCGAGCAGGTGGGAGGCGATCTCGTCGACGTGATCCCACCAGGCTCCGGTGCCGATCATGTGCCGCAGCAGCGGCAGCGTCGCCGTGGTGCGGAAGGCCCGGTAGCGGGGCTGGCGGGCCAGGGCGGTGGCCGCGTAGCGCTCTTCCCGGTGGGTGGCCCCGTCCCACAGCGCCCGCACGGTGGCCTCCCACTGTGCGTCGGTGGTGATCGGGTGCGCGCCGGCGAGGTCGCGCACGATCCGGCGTACCTGAGCCATCGCCACCCCGTGGAACGGCAGCGCCGACTTCATGTACCGCTGCTGAGCGACGGCCCGCGCGGGGTCGGCGGCGCGGGCCAACTGCGCCCGCACTGCCACAACCAGGTCGGTGCGGGCCGGCCCCTGCTCAGTCATGGAATCCCTGCCCGCGCTGCGCCGTGGGGTGCGGGGCCAGCGGCCGGCCGCGCCCCGGCCCGAGAACATGGGTGATCCTGCGTGCCCAGCGCTGCCAGGGGGGCGCGATGGCCCAGTTCACCGAGAGGGTCCGGAAGGCGCGGGCGAAGCGGCGCCGCATCTGTGCCCGGCCGCGCAACGCCCGGGCCGACACCCCTATCACCAGGGACCGGTCCAAGCGGATCGTCCGCTCCGGACCCAGGGCGAAGGCGAGGTCGAGATCATCGTGCACCTCGGCGTCGTCGTCATGGACGCGGTCCCGCACCTGCCGCCAGGTACTGCTGTGCAGGGCCATGTTCGAGCCCCATAGCGGGCGGTGCCCCAGAGCGGCGTGGCACAACAGGTAGTAGGCGCCCAGGTAGAGCCCGGCCACCACCCGACCGCTCCGGGGCAGTTCGTAGAACCGGCCCACTCCGGTGACCGCGTCCCAGCGCGTACCGGACATCAGTGCGCTCACCTGCTCCACCCACCTCGGCCCGGGGATCGAATCGGCGTCCAGCCGGGCCAGGATCTCCCCGCGGGCCGCGTCGTACCCGGCACTGGCAGCCTGCGGAATGCCGACGCGCCGCTCGGTCACCACCCGGGCCCCGTACTGCCTGGCGACCTCGGCGGTTCGGTCCTCGGATGCGTTGTCGACCACCACGACCTCCAGCGGTGGCATGCTCTGCCGGTCCAGCGCCCGCAGGCACCGGGCCAGGGCGGGTGCGTCGTTACGCGCGGGGATCACCACGCTGACGGTTCGGAGCCGGTTCATCCCTCGTTCTCCGTTCGGCGCCCGGCCAGGGCGATCCCGGCGATAGCCGAGCCCAGGAGCGCCGCGGCCAGATCACCCACGGTGTCTCCCGGCTCGATCTGCACCCGCTGGTCGACGTAGACGTGCCCGAACCATTCCGCGATCTCCCACACCACCGCCATGACCGCACCCACTCCGGTGGTGGTGATCACCAGCCCCCACCGACCCCGCCGGTGCTGCTTCGAGGACGTCATCCGGGCACGGTGCAGCGCCAGCCCCGCGGCGCCGGCGAGCAGCCCGTTGAGGACCAGGTGCACGAGGATGTCCAACCACCAGATCCGCTCGTACAGGTGCAGCACGCTCGCCCACGCGGCCCCCTGCGCCGCCAGCGCCGCGGCTACCTGCAGCGGCGCGGGCAACTGCAGCACCCGCATCGCCGTCATGCCGCCCAGCACCAGTGCGAACACCGCCACACCGACCCAGTCGTAGCGGGTGGCGACGAGCAGGCCGGCCACACCGAGCACCGCGACCAGGTGAACGGCTATCCGGCCGGTGGGACTGCCCGGGACCGTCAACAGCCGCACTCCCGTCGGCTTGCGGGTCGCGGGGTCCCCGGCCGGGGCCCGCGACGCGGCACGTGACGCAGATCGTCCGATGGGCACCTCAGCCACCCCACCCGATCCAGATCAGCAACTGGGTGAGCAGGAACCCGGTCACCAGGTTCAGGCCCAGGAATCGTCGCCAGCCGGCATTGGCGGTCTCGCACTGTTGGTCGGGCAGCGACCGGAACGGCGCGATGCTCGCCAGGTAGGGCAGCGCGAGCAGACCGGCCAGCATCGCCGGCCAGCCGGCGCCCAGCAGCAACAACCCGCTGACGGCGTACAACGCCATCGCCAGCCGTACCGTGCGCGCGGCACCCAGCCAGGTGGCGATCGAGGCGATCCCCGCCTGCCGGTCGGCGGTGACGTCCTGCACCGCCCCGAAGGCCTGGGAGGCCACGCCCCAGACGAAGAACGCCGCCAGCGCTATCAGCGCGGTCCTGGTCGGGTCACCCCCGGCGAGCACCAGGCCGAAGACCGCCGGGGACACGAAGTGGGTGCTGGAGGTCATCGAGTCCAGCACCGGGCGTTCCTTGGAGCGCATCGGTGGCGCCGAGTAGGCCACCACCGCGAACACGCTCACCGCCAGCACCGCGGCGGAGGCGAGGGTGCCCATCAGCAGCAGCGCGATCAGGAACGGCACGTTCGTCACCAGTGCGGCCCCGATGGTCAGGCGGTGCCACCGGCGGTCCAGCACCACCCCCTCGACGCCGCCCTTGCGGGGGTTGCGCAGATCCGACTCGTAGTCGAACACGTCGTTGATGCCGTACATGGCCAGGTTGTACGGGATCAGGAAGTACAGCGCGCCCACCACGAACGCCACATCGACTCCACCGCCGGCCAGCAGGTACGCGGCTCCGAAGGGGTAGGCGGTATTGATCCAACTCAACGGGCGGGAGGAACCGAGGAGCTGGGCCAGGGCGCCGGGTCTGCCGGCCACGGTCACGACTCCTCCTCCTGCTGCGCCGCGTTCGACGGTCGTGCGGTCCGGCGGCGAGGTCCGAGCAGGGACCACACCGCCGGCAGCAGCAGTGCGGCGACGACCGGCCACGCCAGGTCCTCCACCGGCGCGAGCAGCACATAGACACCGATCAGGTGGGCCTCGTCGTAGCGGAACAGGTCCGCATAGATCATCAGCGAGTCGAACACGATGGTCAACGCGATCAGGACCACCGCGGTCAGCGCCGTCGCCGCCCACCACCGACCACCACGACGGCGCCCGGCCACGAGTGCCGTGAGCGCGGACAACAGCATGACCGCGATCGCCAGAACGGGATAGGTCACGGCTGCTCCTGCCGCCGGAGCACCAGGGTGATCAAGGCGTGCACCACGAGCGTGAGGTAGCACAGGAACACGATGAAGAAGAGTTCCTCCAGAGGCAGTTCGGGGGCCAGCAGGATGCCGGTCATCGCCGGGCTGTCACCCTTGTGGTAGAACCCGGCGGCAATGGCCACCACATCCCAGATCAGGAAGACACCAGCGCCGATGCCCAGGGTGAGCAGTCCGCGGCGAGCATCGGCCCAGAAAACCAGCCGGAAGCGGTGGTCCAGGAGCGCCATGCAGCCGATCACCCCGAGCAGGGCGGCCAGGTAGGCCAGTGCGATCATCGCACCATCCCGCGAGCCGGCATCTCGCCGGCGATCCGCTCGGCCACGGTCTCGGCGCTGATCAGACACATCGGCAGCCCGATCCCGGGAACGGTACCCGCGCCCGCCAGGTAGAGCCCGCGCACCCGGGTCGAGGCGTTCGAGGCCCGGAAGAACGCGCTCTGGCCCAGAGTATGGGCCGGACCGAGCATGCTCCCTCGCCACGCGTTCAGATCCTCGGCGAAGTCCCCCGGCCCCGCGGTGCGCCGCACCACGATGCGCGCGGCCAGGTCCGCGATGCCAGTGTGGTCGGCGAGCATGGCGATGGCCTCGTCGGCGATCCGCTCCACCGGCGGGTCGCCCTGCCCGTCCAGGCCGCCGCGGCCGATGCCCGGGTCGGCCGGCACCGGGACCAGGATGAAGATGTTCTCGCCATCGGGCGGTGCCACCGAGGGGTCGGTACGGGAGGGGGTGCACACGTAGGCCGACGCCGGGCTGGGCACCCGGCCGGTACGGATGTCGCGGAAGTTCCGCGCCCAGTCCGCGGTGAACAGCAGCAGCGTGTGGTGGGTCAGTTGCGGCAGCCGGCCGCGCACCCCGAGGTAGACCAGCACGCCACCGGGCCCGGGATCATGACGACGCCACCACCGCTGCGAGTGGTCGCGCAGGTGCGCCGGGAGCAGTGCGTGCTCGACGTGGTGCAGGTCGGTGGCGGCCACCACCACGTCCGCACGATGGTGCCGGGTGCGGCCCTCGCGGTTCCGGTAGGTCACCCCGGTCGCACGTGCGCGGCGCCGGCGACCGGGCAGTGCCTCGGTGCTGATGGCGGTGACGGTGGCTCCGGTGTGCACCCGGGCGCCCTGCTCGTGCGCCAGGTCCTCGATCACCCGGATGAGTTCGGTGAACCCACCCTGGGGATACCGCACCCCTCCGGTCAGGTCCAGGGCGCTCATCAGGTGGTACATACTCGGCGTCCGGTCCGGGGAGGAACCCAGGAACACCGCCGGGTAACCCAGGATCTGGCGCAGCCGCCGGTCCTGGAACCTGCTGGCGATGTGGCTCTGCAGGGACCGCAGCAGCAGCGGCGCGAGCCGGTGTGCCTGCTTCAGCACCGCACCCCTGAGCAGGTCGGTCCGGGACGTGAAGCTGGTGTAGAGGAAGTGCGCCAACGCCATCTGATAGGTGTGTTGAGCCGAGCGCAGATAGTCGCGCAACCGGGTGCCGGAACCGGCCTCGATCGCCTCGAAGGTCGCCACATTCCGGTCCACGTCGGCGACGATGTCGACCTGCTGCTCATGTCCCTCGAAGAACACCCGGTAGGCCGGGTCCAGGGGCACCACATCCAGCCGCGAACCCATCGAGGTGCCCATCCGGGAGAAGAAGCGCTCGAACACCTCCGGCATCAGGAGCCAGGACGGTCCGGTGTCGAACCGGAACCCGTCGGCCTGCCAACTGCCTGCCCGGCCACCCACCTGATCCTGTTGTTCCAGCAGGTCCACCCGGAACCCGTCCCGCGCCAGCAGGGCCGCGGTGGCCAGGCCTGCGATACCACCACCGACGACGACGGCGCTGCGGCCCCGCACATCCGGCGTGGGTGGGGTGGGGGCCGGCAGCGCATCGGTCATCGCCGCCCTCCACTGAGCACCGCGCGGGCTACGAGGCGCGCCTTGACCGGATCGGGGACGCGCACCCGGACGCTGCGCAACCGCGCGGCCGGGGTGCTGCGCAGACGCCCGGACAACTCGGCGAACAGGGAGTGGGCGGCCCGGACCGCGCGCCTGCTGCCGGCAGGCAACTGACGCAGGGCCGCATCGGCCGCGCGCAGGTCGGCATCGATCTCGTCGAGCAACTCATCCCGGTGGCTGTCGTCGAAGGCGGCCGGGTCCAGTCCGGGGAAGTAGGTGCGGCCCAGGTCGCTGTGGTCCTGGGCCAGGTCCCGCAGGAAGTTCACCTTCTGGAATGCCGCGCCGAGGCGGATGGCCCCGGGGGACAGCCGCGCGTAGGCTTCCTCATCCCCGGCGGTGAACACCCGCAGGCACATCAACCCCACCACCTCGGCCGATCCGTGCACATACTCGGCGAAACTGGTCTCATCGTGCTCGCTGGTGGTCAGATCAGTGCGCATGGAGGCGAAGAACGGGGTGATCAGTTCGGGCCCGATGCCGTACCGCCGTGCCGTGCGGGCGAACGCGTGCACGACCAGGTTAGCGCTCCGGGGACCGCCGCACGCCCGCCGGGTCTCGGCCTCCAGTGCGTCCAGGAGTACGCGGCGATCAGGACCGGGCCAGTCGGGGTCGGGGTCATCGACGATCTCGTCGGCGAGCCGCACCAGGGCGTAGATGTTGCGCACATGCTCACGGTCAGGCTGAGGCAGCATCCGGCAGGCCCACCCGAACGAGGTGGAATAGGACTGGATCAGCACCGCAGCGCTGCGACTGGCCACCACGTCGTAGGTGCCGGTAGCGGCGGCGTGCGAACGGGTCCGAGCCATTACGCGGCTCGCTCGGTGATCAGGCGCACCCAGCCCTGCAGCAACGGGCCGATCGGCAGATCGGCCACTCGCGCACGGGCTTCGGCCGCCAGGTTCTGCGCCAGCTCCTCCACGTAGGCCCGCGACCCGGACTGCTCCAGCAGGGCGCGCACCTGGGCGGCGGCGTCGGGGGACGCTGACCCCAGGTATGGCCGGATCCTCGGCCAGAAGGTGGTGGTCCGGGCATGGGCGATCAGGGGAGTGCACTTGCCCCCGCGCAGATCCGTCAGGACGCTCTTGCCGATGGTGGCCTCGTCCCCGAACATGCCATCGAGGTCATCGTGCAACTGGTACGTCACCCCGAGCAGACGCCCGAACTCCACCAAGGGCGGCTCATACTCTTCGACCCCGGCGAGGACGGATGCCAACTGCAGGGGCAGTTCGAAGGAGTACACCGCCGTCTTCTGATACTCCATGTCGACCGCGTCGGCGATCTCGGCATCGGCGTCCATACTCAACCGCACGTCGGTCAGTTCACCGGCAGCACTCAGGTGCAGGGCGCGGTCGAGCAGGTCCAGCATCCGCGCCACGGTCGGCTGGGATGCTCCGCAGAGCGCCAGCACCCGGACCGCCCCGGTGAGTGCGAGATCGCCGGCGAGGATGGCGGCGGTCTCGCCATAATGGGTAGCCCGGTCATGGTCATACCCACGCGCCCTGGAGTCGTCGGCGAAGATCCCCGTCACGTTCGGCCGACCGCGCCGCACGGTGTCCCCGTCGATGACGTCGTCGTGGATCACCAGGGCGCTATGCAGCAACTCCAGGGCAGCGCCGACCTCGGCGGCGGCGCGTTCATCGTCGCCGCCCAGGGCCAGATAGACACTGTGGAACAGGGCTGGTCGTAACCCCTTCCCACCGGAGGCCACGTCGGCCAGCGCGGACCACAACTGCTGGTGATCCGGCCCGGCGGCGTGTCGCGCCCCGGCATCGAAGAACCGGGCCAAAGCGGTCTTGGTCGCCGATCCCGCGGCCGCCGCGGCCGCGGCGACATCGCCGTCGTCCGCGGTGCAGGCGGTGTGGGCATCAGCGCCGGTGCCCTTGGTCATCGGCGCAGTCGTTCTGCGCGCCGGCCGGACGGAGACCGGCGCCGGGCTCACCCGCAGGGCCGGACCCGGCTCCGGTCTGGGCGTCCACGTCGGTGGCCGGCACCGAGGCGGTCATGTCGGTGCCCGTTCCGCCCGCAGCCTCAGTCCGAGAGTGCTCAGGGCCACCACGGCGGCGGCCACACCGGCTACCACCGCAACGCCCATGGAGTAGGGCTCGTCCGTGCGAGCAACAGCGATCCAGGCCAGTCCCCAGGTCAACGTCGCCGCCACCGCGAGCCGGCCCCGGCCGACCACGGCGAGAACCACCCCGATGGCGGCCACCACCACCAGGACCGCCACCGCCCACACCTCGGGGTAGCCGCCCCCGGTGAATCCGGCACCCGCGAGCGCGGCCGCGATGTTGGCGCAGGTGGCCACGCTCACCCAGCCCAGGTAGAGACCCACGGTTCCGTCGGCCACCACGGCCTCCACCGTGCTCCTCGGGCGGGCGCTGAGCAGTTTGGCGTAGGTCCGGGCCAGCACCACCAACAGGACCGCGATCACCACAACGCTGACCCAGATCAGGTCTGCCTGGACGGACAGGATCCAGGCCGCGTTCAGCAGCAACGAGAGCGCAACCCACCAGCCGATCCCACGCGGATCGCTACTGTCCCACCACTGCCACAGCGTGTAGGCGCCCAGCGCGATGTAGATCAACGTCCACACCGAGAAGGCCGGTGAGGCCGGTGCCAGATGGGTGGCGTCGGTCGGACAGCAGCCCGCCGGCAGCCTCGGAGATCGGTGTGCCACCGAAGACTCCGACCCCGATCATCGACCCCACCAGGCAGATCACGTAACTGACGGTGACGCCGATCCGGCGCACCAGATGGGCCGAAGATCCGTGGGCGGTACGACTCATCCGCTACTCCCCTGCAGGGCCGGCTTCCTCTCCGAGCGCTCCCGTGCCTCATCGCGGGGAATCCGGGATCCCCACGGCCACCAGGTGGCGCGACCGACGTCATACACAATGCCTGAAACCAACAGGCTGCGCACGATGAACGTATCGATCAGGACACCCACCGCGACGATGAAGGCCAACTGGACCAGGAACAACAACGGGATCACCACCAGGGCGCTGAAGGTGGCCGCGAGCACCACGCCGGCGGAGGTGATCACCCCGCCGGTCATCGTCAGCCCGCGGCGGACCCCGGCCCTGGTGCCGTGGGTCAGGGACTCCTCCCGCACCCGGGTCATCAGGAAGATCGAGTAGTCGATGCTCAGGGCGACCAGGAAGATGAACCCGTACAGGGGCACCGACGCATCCGCTCCGGGGAAGTCGAAGACGTGGTTGAAGAAGATCGCGGCGAGACCCATCGTGGCGGCAAAGGAGAGCACGTTCGCGGCCAGGATCAGCAGCGGTGCCACGATCGAACGCAGCAGCATCACCAGCATCACGAAGATCACAGCCAGTACCAGCGGCACGATGGTGCGGATGTCCTGCGACGCGGTCTCCTGGGTGTCCAGCCGTTCCGCGGCCGCCCCTCCCACGAGTGCGCTTTCGTCGACCTGCTGCACCTCGCTGCGCACCTGGCCCGCCACCTTGGTGGCTTCCTGGCTCTCCGCGGTAGCGGTCGTGGACGCCTCGATCCGGACCAGGCCGTCCACCACCACCGCGTCGCCGTCGTCGTCGGTGAGGACGTCGGCTTCACCGATGCCTTCCACCGAGCGCACCTGCTCCAGCACGTCCTCGGCGTTGTCCTGTTCGACGAGGACGAGAACGGGATCGACCTGACCGGCGTCGAAGTGCTCGGCCAGCACCTGCTCGCCGGTGACGGACTCGACGTCCTCGAGGAACACGTCCGCCTCCCCGGTGCCCTCGGCCTGCAACGTGGGCAGGAACGCGGCGAGACCGAGCAGCACCACGGCGGTGCCGGCCCAGATCACGCGCGGGCGGCGGGACACCAGTGCCGCCACCCGGCCCCACAGCCCTGCACCTCTGTCCACGGCGGCCAGGGCGTCGGGGGTGAACGCGGGGGTCTTCGGCCAGAAGATGCCACGGGAGCGACGCCCACCGATCAGCAGGATGGCCGGCAGCAGGGTCAGCGCGCCGAGCATGGCCGCGGCGATCCCGATCGCGCCCACCGGGCCGAGGCTGGCGTTGGAACTCAGGTCGGACAGCAGCAGACACAACAACCCGGCGATCACGGTGCCGGCGCTGGCCACGATCGGGGGTACCGAAGCCTTCCACGCGATGCGCATCGCCGCTGCCGGCTCGGCATTGCGGGTCAGTTCCTCCCGGTACCGGGCCACCACCAGCAGTGCGTAGTCGGTGGCCGCCCCGATCACCAGGATCGCCAGAATGCCCTGACTCTGCCCGTTCAGCACCAGCAGGCCGGACTCGGCCAGTGGCTTGACCACCAGCGCCGACCCGGCCAGCGCGAACACCGAGGTGATCAGCACGGCGAAGGGAAGGATCGGAGAGCGGTAGACCAGCACCAGGATGATGAATACCACCACGAGGGCCACCACCAGCAACACGCCGTCGATCCCGGCGAAGGCACCCACAAGGTCGACCACGAAACCCGCTGGGCCGGTCACCCAGGCCTGCAGGCCTTCGTCCGGCAGGGTCTCGGCTGCCATGGTGCGCAATTCCTGCACCACGACCTCACTGACCCGGTCCCCGGAGCCGGAGAACAGTTCGTCGGCCTCGTCCTCGGCGATCGGGACCGGCAACAGCAGCGCCTCGCCGTCCTCGGCGGGCACCACGACGACCTGTCCATCCACGTAGTCACCCAGGGCCGCCCCGCCGGGCAGTTCCCGCTCCGGGATCGCCTCCGCCAGTTCCTGGGCGGCGGCCATCTGCTCCTCGGTGATCTCGCCGCCGCCGTCGTCCGGGATCGCTACGAGCAGCGCCGGGAGGGTCTCGTTGTCGATGAACTCGGTAGCGAGTTCGCCGGCGCGGGTGGACTCCGCGGACTCCGGCAGGAAGGAGGCCTGGTCGTTCTCCTGGACCTGGGACAGGTTGCCCTGGGCTATGCCGCCAAAGGCGCCGATGGCGAGCCAGGCGCCGAGGACGACGACGAGAGTGAGTGCGCGCAGCACCGCTGAGCGGGTACTTTTGCCCCGATGCCGGGCACTCCCCGTTCGATTACTAAGCATGCTTAGTAATATCGTTCCTGGACAGGTACCGTGCAAGTCATGGCGACAAGTCCTTTCGTGACGTCGCCCACATCACCAGCCCGCCAGGACGCCGGCGGGCCGGGACCAGCCAGGATCGAGACGTGAGGCGAGTGAGCGGCACAGAGGTGATCGGAACGTGAGCGGTCAGGAGTCGGTACCGACAGGCGCCTCGGAGCACACCGCGGCCTACTCCTCCCCCGAGTCGTGGCCCACCGGGCGGTTGCTGTCCGCTGCGGCCCGCAGGGTCGAGCGCCGGTGGGATGAGTACCTCGCGCACTGGCACCTCACGCACGCCTCGGTCCCGGTGCTGGCCGTGCTGGTGCGCGGAGCGCTGTCCCAGCGTGAGATCGCCGCCCAGATGCACGTCACCGAACAAACGCTGGGCCGCGTGCTGCCGGGGTTGGAGCGCCACGGCTATCTCACCCGGGAACCACACCGGATGGATCGGCGCCGGCGCTTGGCGACCTTGACCCAGAAGGGCCGGGAGGCGCTGGAAGCACTGCAGGACACTCAGGCGGTGGAGAGCCTGATCGGGAAGAGCCTGGACCCGGCCGAGATCGCGCAACTGCGTGAACTGCTGATGAAGATGCTGACCGATCTGCCCCTGCCCGAGCAGCGTGACCGGGTCTGATCCGGCGTCACCGAACCCTCAAATCCACGTATCGTCCAGGCATGACGACAAACCAGTTCGACACCACCGCCACCACCACGCCGTTCGAGCGCGCGATGGATACCTCGGTGCGACCGCAGGACGACCTGTACGGCTTCATCAACGGCACCTATGTCCGCGAGCACGAGATCCCCGCCGACCGCGCCCGCGACGGCGCCTTCATGTGCTGCGCGACCTGTCCGAGGCGCGCGTGCGGGAGATCATCACCGCGGCGGCCGACACGCAGGCCGGCGAGGACACCGACGAGGACACCGCCTCCGGTGAGGCCGCCCAGTTCGGCGGGCTGTACTCCTCGTTCATGAGCACCGAACGGATCGAGGCGCTCGGAACCGCCCCGCTGCGGGCAGACCTGGAACTGTTCACCGCCGCCACCGATTCCGAGGCACTGGCGCGAGCGATGGGTGCACTCAAGGCCACCGGCATCACCGGGGCGATCCGGCTGGGCATCGACACCGACCTCAACAACCCCGACCGCTACATCGTCATGCTGTCGCAGGCCGGCCTGGGACTGCCCGATGAGTCCTACTACCGCGAGGAGACCCACGCACCGGTGCGCAGCGCCTACGTGGCCCACGTGGCCACCATGCTGGAGTTGTCCGGGCTGGTCACCGCCGAGGAGGCCGCCGGTGCCGCGCAGCGCGTGATGGACGTGGAGACCCGGCTGGCCGCCGGGCACTGGGACCGGGTCAAGACGCGGGAGGCTCACCTGCTGAACAACCCGCGCACCTGGAACCAGATCGTCGAGTCCGCCCCCGGCTTCCCGTGGGAGACGTGGCGAACCGCCCTGGGCTTTCCCGAGGATGCCCTTGCCGAGACCATCGTCGGGATGCCGTCCTACCTCACCCACCTGGGCACGGTGTGGGAGGAGACCGACGTCAGTTCCCTGCGGCTGTGGCTGCTGTGGCACGTCGTCTCCAGCCGGGCTCCCTACCTGCCTGCCGCCTTCGTGGAGGAGAACTTCGACTTCTACGGTCGTACCCTCACCGGCGCCGAGGAGCTCCGCGAACGCTGGAAGCGGGGCGTGGCGCTGGTCGAGGGCGCGATGGGTGAGGCCGTGGGCAAGGTGTACGTCGAGCGTCACTTCCCGCCCGCGCACAAGGCTGCGATGCAGGAGCTCGTGGCGAACCTGATCGAGGCCTACCGACAGTCCATCGCCGAGTTGGACTGGATGAGCGAGGAGACCAAGGCGCGGGCCCTGGAGAAGTTGGACGGCTTCACCCCGAAGATCGGCTACCCGGACTCCTGGCGCGACTACGCCCGGCTGGAGATCGACCCGACCGACCTGCTCGGCAACGTGCGGCGCGCGCAGCGCTTCGAAACCGATCGCAACACGGCGAAGCTCGGCAAGCCGGTCGACCGCGACGAGTGGTTCATGCCGCCGCAGATGGTCAACGCCTACTACCACCCGACCAGGAACGAGATCGTCTTCCCGGCCGCGATCCTGCAGCCACCGTTCTTCGATCCCGAGGCCGATATCGCCTGGAACTACGGCGGCATCGGCGCGGTGATCGGCCATGAGATCGGGCACGGTTTCGACGACCAGGGCAGCAAGTACGACGGCACCGGCCGGCTGCGGAACTGGTGGACGGAGCAGGACCGCACCGAGTTCGACAAGCGCACCCGGGCACTCATCTCCCAGTACGACGAGTTCTCCCCGGCGCAGCTGGACGGCACCCACCACGTGAACGGGGCTCTGACGGTCGGGGAGAACATCGGTGACCTGGGCGGATTGTCGATCGCGATCAAGGCCTACGAGATCGCGCTGCGCAAGGCGGGCCGCTCCGGTCTCGACGATGCACCGGTGATCGACGGGCTGACCGGTCTGCAGCGCGTGTTCTACTCCTGGGGCCGGATCTGGCAGCAGAAGGCCCGCGATGCCGAGGTCATCCGGCTGCTGTCGATCGACCCGCACTCCCCCAACGAGTTCCGCTGCAACGGCGTGGTACGCAACCTGGACACCTTCGCCCGGGCCTTCGACGTCCAACCCGGGGACGCGCTCTACCTGCCACCCGAGGAGCGGGTGCGGATCTGGTGACCACCAGCGGTCCGCCAAGTGGCGGGGCCTCTCCCGCGTTGTTATGAAAGGAAGCACCGCACACAACTAGGAGGACGAGATCGAAGAGTCCATCGAGGTCGACGTACCGGTTTCTGTCGCGTACAACCAGTGGACCCAGTTCGAGGACTTCCCCCACTTCATGGATGGGGTCGACTCGATCACCCAGGTCACCGACACCAAGAACCACTGGGTCGTCACCGTTGGTGGGACCACGCGGGAGTTCGACACCGAGATCACCGAGCAGCACCCGGACGAGCGGATCGCCTGGCGCACGGTGGACAGCGAGCCCTACCACGCCGGTGTCGTCACGTTCCACAAGTTGAGCGAGACCACCACCCGGGTGATGATCCAGCTCGAGTGGAAGCCGCAGGACGCCAAGGAGAAGGCTGGCGCTGCTGTCGGGGCCGACGACCGTCAGGTCAAGGCCGACGCGAAGCGGTTCAAGGAGTTCATCGAGAAGCGCGGCACCGCCACCGGTAGCTGGCGCGGCGACGTGGACTGACCGGGCGCGGCGAGCGAGCACCCCGCCCGGGGATTCACTCGCCGAAGACCCGCACCTGCTCCGCGGGCAGTTTCGCCCACCAGTTCCGGTAGCGGCCGTAGACCACCGGATCGCGGTCGGCGACGAAGTCCGCGAGCGCAACCGCCTCCTGTTCGATGCCGGCCCAGTCGGCCTCGGACAGGGGGTGGAACGTCGTGACCTCCACGGCGCCGTCCACCGCGCGCCAGACCCCCGCCACCTGTCCGTCCACCAGCACAGCCGGCAGCGTGTCGCCGTTGCGGCGGATCACATGCCCGCGGTACTCGGGCGGGATGATGCGTGAGCGGTCGGAGTAGGCCAGTAGCACCGAGTCCCACATCGGCAGCAGTCGTGGCGGGGCGGGCGTGTCCTCCTCGGGCAGTGGCGCGCCCTCCACGTCCAGCAACTCCACCCCGTCCGGGCCCTGGCGCCCGATGAGTTCATCCGTCATCGTCTCGACCACCCGCCGCGCCCGTGTCACCTGGATCAGCGCGTACTGCGCTACGTCATGCACCCGCGCCGGACCGAAGGACTGCAGGTAGCGGCGCACCAGATGCTGGGCGGCCTCATCCGGATCGGCCGACGACGACGGATGCGGGCTGCGGGCTGGCCACGTAGGCCGGCCTGGCGCCGAACGACCACGGCCCTCCGGTAGGGGTGTGCACGATCGGGGCGTAATGGCGTAGCGCCCACCACAGTTGCGGGTGGGCGAGGTCGGCGGCCACCTGCTCCCCGGTGCGCGGCTCGGCGAGCAACTCGCCCAGGTGACCGGCGACGTCGTCGGCCATCTGCGGGGTGAGCCCCTCGCCGGTGAACCGCGCATCGCCCAGCCGCGCCCCGCGCAAGGTCGGTTGCATCGCGCGGTGCAGCAACGGGTAGTCCTCGGCGTGCACCGCGTGCAGCGTGATGCGCATCAGCGTGGCCTTGACGATGCGGTGCGAGGTGAAGGCGGTGTCGAGATCCGCGGGGTCGAAGTCAGCCAACCGGTTCCACAGGGCGAGGTAGGGCGAGGGGGCCGATTGGGACTGGACCGCGGTGATGGCGCGGACTCCCTCGGCCACGTCCAGGGGTGCCCGGCGCAGCAGCAACTGGGGGGGCCAGGGTCGCCCGGTTCAGCGCCCGGGCGGTCAGGTGCTTGTCCGGGCGCGCGTGGTCCATACGGGTACGGTAGCGCCGACCACCCACACCCGGGCTGAGCAACGGTGGCGACCCGCACGACTGCGCTCGCCCGAGCCTCGTGGCTTCTGTTGCGGTGCGAACAGGCACTGTTAGCGTCGAGAAGTATGCGCTGCGCACTCATGGTCACGGGAGTTGCACTGCTGCTCGCCGGGTGCGCTGCGGACGATCCGGACACGCCTGAGGATCCGGCCACCACTGCGGAGCCGCAGACCACTGAGGAGCAAGAGGACACGGCCCACGTCGAGGAGCCGGCCGACGGCGAGGAGTCGGCCGACGGCGAGGAGTCACCGGGGGCGGAGGATACCCGCGACGACGACGACGCAGCGGTGGCGGAGTTCGAGGCCGTGGAGCACGATCAGTTCGAGAACCCGTGGGCGCTGGAGTTCCTGCCGGGCACCGACCTGCTGCTCGTGACCGAGCGCACCGGCGCCGTGCAGATACGAGATCAGGAGTCCGGTGAGGTCAGGCCGGTCAGCGGCGTGCCCGAGGTCGTCCCCGCGGGGCAAGGCGGTATGCACGACGTCATCGTCGGCCCGGACTTCGAGCGGGACCAGATCATCTACCTCAGCTGGGTGCGCGTCGCCGACGGCGGTAGCCAGGGGGTGGTCGGACGGGCACACCTCGACGCTGACCGCGCCGCCCTGGAGGATCTCGAGGTGATCTGGGAACAGGACCCGGCGTCCGGCAACGGCCACTTCGCGCTCCGGATGGTGGTCCTCGACGACTCCCTGTACATCACCTCCGGGGACCGGCAGGAGCTGCAACCCGCTCAGGACATGGGCACCAACCTCGGCACCATCGTGCGCCTGACGCTGGAGGGTGATCCTGCCCCCGGCAACCCCTTCGCCGATGACGGCGGCGTCGCGGCGCAGTTCTGGACCACCGGGCACCGCAACCCGCTGGGCATCGACCTGGACTCTCAGGGCAACCTCTGGTCCTCGGAGATGGGGCCGGCCGGCGGCGATGAACTGAACCTGATCGTCAAGGGCGCCAACTATGGCTGGCCGGAGGTGTCGATGGGTGAGCACTACGACGGCACCGCGATCCCCGATCACGCCGAGGGCGATGGCTTCGAGGCACCGAAGGCCTACTGGGTGCCGGCGATCTCGCCCGGGAACCTGATGATCTATGCCGGCGACCTGTTCACCGGATGGGCCGACAGCGCGCTGCTGGGCGGCCTCTCGGGGGAGAACCTGGTGCGTGTGGAGTTGGACGGCGAGAACGCCGAGCAGGTGGATGAGTGGGAGATGGGTGATCGGATCCGCGCCCTGGCCGAGGCTCCCGATGGCGCGATCTGGCTCGCCACCGACGGTGGCGAGCTGATGGAGTTGCGCCCGGACTAGAGCCGCTCAGCAGGCACGAGCGCACCGCCGGTTCTCCGGCTGTGGCCTCGGTGAGTCGACTGGCGCCGCTCAGTTGACTGGCCCCGCTCAGTCGATGAGGCGGGCGACCTCCCCGGTGGCACGGAGGAACGCGTGCAGGTCGGGCTCACCGTCCACGGGCGAGAGGATGACCGCGTCGGCACCGGCTTCGGCGAAGCGTCGCACCGCGGCCGCCACGTCGTCGGGCTCGCCCCACACGCCCCGGTTGTCGTCGGTGCCGGCCTCGCCCAGCGCGGCGGCAACCCGCTCCCGGGCGCCGTCGCCGAAGGCGGTGTCGACGTAGGCCACCACCACCGCATCGCCGTCACGTCCGGCGGCGGTGCGCCCGTCGGCAATCAGGCGGGCCCGCTCACCCACCTCGGCGACGGAGAGTCCGGAGACGAGGACCGCACCGTCGGCGACCTCCCCGGTCAGTGCCAACGTCTTGGGTCCCACGCCTGCGGCGTAGACGGGTGGTGCGGCCTCCAACGGCCACTCGAGCCGCACCTTGCCGAGGGTGACGTAGCGGCCGGCCACGGTCACCTCCTCCCCGGCCAGCAACGACCGCAGCACCGTGATGTACTCGCGCATGAGCGTCAGCGGGGAGGCAGCGTGCGCGCCGGCCTGTTTCATCCACGGGAGCACGCCGTGGCCCAGGCCGGGGTAGAACCGGCCGGGAAAGGTCCGCTCGATCGTCGCGATCTCCATCGCGGTCACCGCCACGTTGCGCAGCGGGATCGGTGCGATCCCCAGGCCGATCCGCAGGCGCTCGGTCCACGCCAGGGCGGCGGCGACCGAGGCGTAGGCCGACTCACGGAAGCAGTCCTCCCAGAGCCAGAGCTCGGGAACGCCGGCGGCTTCGGCGGCCTCGACCGCCCCTCGCAGCGCCTCGGGTGGATTGTGGTGCGGGTTGAATATCGCGCCGACCCGAGTCATCGCACACCCCCCTGCGGGCGCGCCGGTGCGCGCTGGTCGATCTCGGCGCCGAAGGGCGGGGGATTCGTCGAATTGGCCATGGTTCGAGTCTCCCACGGGCGCGCCGGGTAGCGGGCGCTCACTGCCACGCCCTGCAGTCGCTCATGTCGCGGGCCGCAGACGCCCGGCCGTCGGACCTGTACTCACCCACGCACTCACCCAGAAGACCCCACTGCCACGCCCTGTAGGCGCCCGCCCCCCCGGCCACCGCCGCCATGACCCGCAGGCACCAACCGTTACCTACCATCAGGCACCAGTGCCATGTGACACGAATCGGAGTAAACCGTTGACTCGAACGGGCGTTCTAGGTAGTGTAGGTTCATGGCCGTACACCCGCTCCCGAGCATCTCCCCGACCCAGGAGGTGCACGCCGCGCTGGATGGGTTGTCGCGGCTGGATCCGGGCGGGCTCAGCGCTGCCGGGCAGAGCCAGTTGCTGGTAGACCTGAGGCGGATCGAGTCGCGGGTTCGGGCCTACAAGCTCAAGGTGCTCAACGCGGCGGAGAAGGCCAACACCGCGCGCAAGTCCGGTCATGCCGATACCGCCTCCTGGGCGGCCAAGCACACCAACGACGACGACGGTCGGGACACCAGCCGCCAGACCAAACTCGCCACCCGCCTCAGCGACCGCGGCCCCACCCAACGCGCACTCGACGACGGGGACATCTCCCCCGACCACGCCGAGATCATCGTGGGAGCAGGCGAAAAACTCCCCGACGGGCTGACCACCACCGAGCGGGCCCGGGTCGAAGAAGACCTGGTCGACAAAGCCAAGCACATGCCGCCTTCGGTGTTGCGCCAGCGAGCACGGCGACAGTTGGAAGCGCTGAAGAAGGACCGGGAGAGCATCGACGCCCACGAAGATGGCCAGATCGCCGATGAAGAGCAACAGGCCCGCGCTCACACCCGGTTGACCATCCGGGACAACCACGACGGCACCGTCACCGGCCACTTCACCCTGCCTGTCTTCCACGGCCACCTGCTGCGCAAGATCATCCACACGATGACCGCACCACGCCGCACGAGCCGCAGCGACAGCAACGGCGCAGGTGGCGCTGCTGGCGCTGGCGCTGCTGGCGCTGGCGGTGCTGGCGGTGCTGGAGGACACTTTGGGGGGAGAAACGGCGCAGACGCGAGTGGTTCCCAGGGCAGCGGCGGGGCCGGCAGCGTCGTGGAGGATCTGTCCGGGCTTCCCGATCCGGGCCGGGTGGCCCAGGGCCGGCGCACCGACTGGGCCAACGCCCACGGCCTGGCCCTGGCAGAACTGATCGAACACCTACCCACCGACCACCTCAGCCCGAAGACCGCCGCCACGATCGTCGTCACCCTCGACGAGCAGGTGCTCCGCGGACGCATCGCTGCGGCCGGACTGGACACCGGAGAGAAGATCTCCGCCGCCCGAGCGCGGCAACTGGCCTGCAACTCCGGCCTGGTGCCCCTCGTGCTGGGCGGTCAATCCCAGCCACTGGACCTCGGGCGCGGCAACCGACTCTTCACCGAAAGCCAACGCACCGCCCTAGCCACCCAGCACACCGCGTGTGCCGCGCACGGATGCCAACGGCCCTACGCCTGGTGCGAACTCCACCACGCCATCCCCTGGTCCGAGCACGGACCCACCAACCTCGACAATGCCGTCCCCCTGTGCCACCGCCACCACCGAATGGCACACGACGACGACTACCACCACACCCGAACTCCCGCCGGCGAGTACGCATTCACCATGCGCCACTAGGCGCACCATGCGTAGTGGCACGTCATGCTCTGCTCACCAGGACTAGCCGGGCCCGGATGTGGTCTCGCTCGGCGCCGTCGGGACAGGCCTCGATCGCCTCGAGGTATGCCTGACGAGCGGCCTCGGCCTGTCCACCGCGGTGCAGCAACTCGGCGCGCACGAGCGCCACACGATGATGGCCGGGCAGTTCGTCGGCGGCGGCACGCAGAATCGCCAGGCCGGCCATCGCCCCCGATGCCTCGCCCACCGCGACAGCACGGTTGAGCCGCACGATCGGTGATCCGGTGAGTGCCTCCAGTCGGGTGTAGGCGCGCACGATTCCCGCCCAGTCGGTGTCAGCAGCGCGGGTGGCCGTCGCGTGGAAGGCCGCGATCAGGGCCTGCAGGCGCAACTCCTCCGCCAGGCCATCGGTCGGGGACAGGGCGGTGAGCCGGTCCAAGCCCGCCGCGATCTCGGCGCCGTGCCACCGGGACCGGTCCTGATCAGCCAGGCGCACTAGGGCACCCTCCGGACTGACCCGCGCATCGCGGCGGGCGTGCTGCAACCGCACCAGCGCGACCAGGGCCTCCAGCACCGGACGGCCGGGCAGCAGGTCAGTAGCCAGATCGGCGAGCCGTACCACCTCCCCTGCCTGCTGCGCACGGACAACGTCGTGGCCGCCTCCGGGCGCATATCCGGCGGTGAATGCCAGGTAGATCGCCCGGGCCACGTCATCGAGCCGATCCGGCCAGACGTTTCGGTCGGGGATCGCGAACGCGATCCCGCTGCCGGCCAGACGCTTCTTCGCGCGGGTCAGCCGTGCCGCCATCGTGGCTGACGGCACCAGGAACAACCGTGCGATCTCGGCAGTGGGCACACCGAGCACGAACCGAAGCGCGAGCGCCGGGCGGACCTCCTCGGCCAGGGCCGGGTGGGTAGCCATGAACAGCAGCGGCAGGCGCTCATCGACGGCCGAAGCGACCGTGGCAGACGACGTTACCCCTCCCGGAGCGGCCGCATCCTCCGGGCCGGGCTGCACGTCGTCGTCGGCTATCAGGTGGGCTTTGCTCCGGATGGTGCGCTCATGCCGCAGCGCATCGAGCACCCGGCGATGGGCGGTGGTACGCAGCCACCCGGGCGGGTTGTGCGGCACGCCGGCTGCGGGCCACTGGGAAGCGGCCTGCGCGAAGGCCTCTGCGAGCGCGTCCTCGACGAGGTCGGCGCGATTGAATCGCGCCATCAGGTGGCCCAGCAGCAGGCCCCAATGGCTGTGCCAGAGGTCGTCGAGGACGCGCTGCGGCACGGGTCAGTACGGGTCCACGACCGGTGAGATCTGGATGTCATACGGCGGGAGGTGGCCGAGCAGTTCCACCAGGACGTCCAGGTCCGGTGCCTCGATCAGGAAGAACCCGCCCAAGCCCTCCAGGGCCTCGGCATAGGGGCCCTCGGTGAGCGTGACGGCGCCGGCTCGGGTGCGCATCACGGTGGCGTCGGCTTGGCCGTCCGAGAGAGCCTCCCCGGCGAGGATTTCCACGCCCACGCGAGCGCCGCACGCCTCGTCGAACTCGCCGAACCTGCCCATCAACGCGCCCTGCTCCTCCGGGCTCAAGGTGTCCCACGCGGGCACGTCACCGTCGCCGATCAGCATCACTAGGTACTTCATCATCGTCCTTTCGATGGTGACGGCGATGGTGCCGTCACCATCATGTCGCGCGAGGACAGCAGAAATCGACAGTCCGGCAAAGATTCGCGGCCGAGGTCACCGATCTGGTCGCCCCGCGGGGCCGCTCCGACGCCCCTGTTGCCGGGGCTATAGCACGTGCGTCGTGAACCGGCGCAGACGAGGTCGCGTGCGGGCCGGGTGGGACCCGGCGGAGGCGGGCGGCTCAGCGCTCGGCAGCCACCAATTCCCGCACCGCCGGGGCCACCTCGTGAGCGAACGCCTCGGTGGTGGCCGAATCATCGGAAGCCAGGAAGTACCCGGTGATGCCGTGCCTCAGGGTCATCTCGGTCAGTTCCTTGGCCCACTGATCCGGCGGACCCTGCAGGAAACCTCCCGACTGGGCGGCGAACCTGCCCCCGATGTTCAAGAACCTCCGGACCGCTGCCGGTTCGCGCCCGGCTGCCGCAGCGCCGTCGTCGATGTTCATGTTCATCCGGACCAGGTCCTCGGCGCCGTTCTTCAGGTACTGCCACGAGGGGATCCACCCGTCGGCCACCCGGCCGGTCATCCGCAGGATTCGTGGGCCGTACGCCCCGATCCAAATACCCACGTCATGGGCGGGGGCCGGGCCACGCTTGGCGCCATCGACCTGGTAGTGCTTGCCCTCGACCACGAAACGCCCGCGTTCGGAGGCGTTCCAGATGCCACGGATGATCTCGATGGCCTCCTCCAGGGCCTCGATCGACTCCCCCGGGCTTCGTCGCGGGCCGCCCATGGCCTCGATCGCGTCCCAGAACCCGCCCGCACCCAGACCCAGTTCGATCCGGCCACCGGAGAGTTGGTCCAGGGTCGCGATCGCCCGGGCCAGGACCGCCGGCGGACGCAGCGGCAGGTTCGTCACGTTCGCCGTCAGGTGCACCCGTTCGGTCTTGGCCGCCGCGTAGGCGAGCAGGGTGGAGGTGTCGTGGAATCGGCCCTGGTAGGGGTGGTCCTGGAAACTCACCAGGTCCAATCCCGCGCGGTCGGCCACGATCGCCTGCTCCACCGGATGCTGGGGCGGTGAGTTCGTGGGAGTCACGAAGGTGCCGAAGAGTAGGTCGTGGCCGTAGTCAGTCATGAGTGCCTCCTGGTCGGTCGGCGTGATTGGTTGGGATCGCGTGAGCGGATGGGGTCGTATCAGCAGATGGGACCGCCTCAGCAGGTGGGACCGCAGCAGCAGGTGGGGTCCCGTCAGCGGGTGGGATCGCGAAGTTGTCGCGGAACACTTGGTGGGGATCCAGTTCCGCCTTCAACCTACGCAGCCTGGCCAGCCCCTGCTCCCCGAACGCGTCCACCAGTCGCTGCGAACTCCGGTCGGTTTCGAAACTGAGGTACACCCCCGACAGGTGCTCGCGCAGGTCCTCCCAGTGCCTATCCACCCGTTGGGCGTTGCTACCCATCACGGTCAGATGCATCACGGCGTCCCGGTGTACGAACGCCGTGGCCTCGGCGGGCATGTCCCCGATCGCACCACCCATGGTGCGCAACTGGAACCAGCCGATCGTGCCGGAGTCCAGCAACCGCGCGGCAGCCTTGGTGAACTCAGGAGTGACCTGGTTCAGCAGCCCGGACCTGGACACTGGGTCGCCGCGGCCCTGGTGGGGCGCCTCGGGGAACATGTTCATCACCGCGGCATAGGGGGCGATGACGACCTGCTGCTGGATCATGGTGGGAATCTGGGCGAAGGGTTGCAGGTGTTCGATCACCACATCGGGATCGTCGGAGTCGACCATCGCCATCACCTGCGCGGTGGCGCTGCCGCCCCGGGGCGGGCCCATGAGGAGGAACGCGGTGGTCTGCCGTGGGGCGCTGGTGGCCGCGTCGGCGAAAGCCTGCAGGAACTGCGCCACGTCACCCGCGGCAAAGCCCAGCTGGGCCCAGCCGACCTGATCGACCGGCGAGGCGGTGATCTCCACCGAGGTGACGATGCCGAGGTTGGCCCCGGCGCCGCGCACGGCCCAGAACACCTCGGGGTTCTCCTCCTCGCTCGCCCGGAGCCGGGTGCCGTCGGCCACGATCAGATCCGCCGCGCGTAGGTTGTCGATCGTCAGGCCGTGGTGGCGGGAGAGGAAACCCAGGCCGCCGGCGGTGACCAGCCCGCCCACGCCCACGCCGCCGTAGTCACCCGAACCGATCGACCAGCCATAGGGTTGCAGCGCGCTGGCCACATCCCGCCACCGGGCGCCAGGTCCCAGGCGCACCAGCCTGCTGGCCTCATCGACCACCTCGACCGCGTTCATCAGTCCCACGTCGAGCACCAGGCCGCCGATGTTCGTCGACCGCCCCGAGATGCCGTGCCCGCCGCTGCGGATACCCAGTTCCAGGTGCGGGTTGCGCCGGGCGTAGGCCACGGCGTCGCTCACCTGCTCGATGGTCTCCGGGCGCAGGATCAGGCCCGGACTGCCGCCGCGCAGGTAGTTCGACTTCAGCCGGCCGTAGGCGGCGTCCCCCGGTTCGACGGCGGTGTGCACCAGTGACTCTGGCACGCCCTCGTAGTCGATGCCCGGGTGTCGCTTGGCGCGCACGCCTGCGCGCCGGATCCGCTGGGAGCCCAGGCCCGGCAGGGCCTCGGCGACGGTTGCGCGAACCGCCGGTGCGGTGTGGGTGGAGAAGTGCTCGAGATCAGCGGAGGACGACGCACCGCCCGCCCGAGCCAGCAGCCCGCTCACGCCTTCGTCGACGACGAGGCGCACGAGGTCCTCGGTGCTCATCCTGGTGCGGTGGACGGTCCGGCGAACCGGAACCACTGGTTCGGCCTGGTCACTGCGGTCCGCAGGAACGGACTCATCGCCGAGCGCGGACCGGTCGACAGACGCGGACTGGCCGAGGGACGCGGACTGGTCGACGAACGCGGGCTGGTCGACGAACGCGGCCTGGTCGACGAACGCGGCCTGGTCGACGAACGCGGCCTGGTCGACGAACGCGGACTGGTCGACGAACGCGGACTGGTCGACGAACGCGGGCTGGTCAGTCACGGCGGGCAGTACCACCAGCCGCCGGATCTCGCGAGGATCCCGGTCATGGCTGGCGGCGGCCTCGTCGATGATGGCGTTCAGTCGCGCCAGAGCGGCTGGTCCGCCGGCTGCCTCCAGGTCCAGCACCAAGCCATCGGCGAGTGCACCGGCCAGTCTTGCCGCGCGCTCATCCGAGCCGGTCAACCACACCGGGACTCCCGGTCCAGGGAGGGGCCGGGCTGGGCGCCGGTGACGCTGTGGTGACGGCCGGGGTAAGTGGCGGCATCGGTGCTAGTGTCGGCCATGGCGCGCAGCACCCCCATCGCCTCGGTCAGCGGGGTGTCGCCCGCCTCCGTGGTCGCAGCCTCGGTGGGCGTGACACCTGCGGGTTCTGCGTCGGTGGGCACGACCTGGACCCGCGCCGCATCGGCGGAAGTTCCGGCAGACGCCACAGCACCTGCGAGCGCCATGGCGGCGCGGTCGCCGGAGAGCAGGCTCAGGCTGCCTGCCGCGCGGGCCAGCACTGACGGCGGCCGGTACCCGGGCGATAAGCCGGTGACGGCCAAGGCGATGCGCTCGGTACGCGCGGCTGCCCACGTGGCCAGCGTCCATGGGTCCGGGCCTGCTGCTGCCGAGGCTCCGTCGTCGTCTATCATCATTCTCGCCGCGGTTCCCTCGCCGGGTGCTGCCACTGCTGACGCGTCGTCGTCGTCGTCCATCCAACTCGCAGCGGCCACGTCATCGCTACCCGCGCCCGCCGCGCCGCCACTCATCTCGCGTGCGGCGAAGGCCGCCAGGTCTAGTCCGGCCTGTTCTGCGCGCACGGCCAGGTCAGCCGCTTCCTGCGCGGTGGACTCGGCGTCGATAAGTACGCCGAACTGCACCGCATGGCCGTAGTTGGGCATGGTCGATCTCCTCGCAGTTGTTCCTTGGCGCAGGTGTGCGCGCGTCAGGCGGGTGTCAGGTCGCGTTCACGCAGGTGCTGCTGCGTGCGCTCCTGGGCATCGGGTCCGCCGGCTTGCAGGTCCTGCACCACCTGGCACAGGGCGTCGTCGACGTCCAGGTGCCGCGCCCCCCACCCCCCAATCGCGGTGAGGACCGGGACCAGATCGACGCCGCGCTCGGTCAGGTCGTACCGCACCCTGTTCCGGCTGCCGGGCACCGACGTCCGCCGCAACACACCCGCGGCCACGAGGCGCTTGAGCCGGTCGCTGAGGATGTTGGTGGCGATGCCCTCCTGGGACCCGGCGTGCAACTCGGCGAATGTGTGCCGGTCGGCGAACATCACGTCGCGGATCACCAACAGGCTCCACCGATCCCCGAGCAGTTCCACGGTCATATTGATCGGGCAACCGGATCGTTTCTCAGCCATTGCGACACCTCCACAGCACCCGCGTCACACCTCGCCGGCGCCTCACTTGCGTAATGCAAGTGATGCTACTACTTTCAGTTCCACTTGCAATGCACAAGTAATGCAGCCCACGAATCGGAGGTGCCATGCGAGTCGTCGTCCAGTACCGAGCAGGACAGGTCCCCGAGCAGGAGGCCGAGGCCAACGAGCACGCGCTGTGGGTGTGGGTGGGCCGTCTCCGGGCCCGCCCCGAACACGAGCAGACGATCGCGCTCGGCGGTGGGCGCACCTTCGGCGGGGACGACGACACCCCCGACCACGAAGGCACCCCCGTCCATGAAGGCGGCCCTCACCGCGAAGGCACCCCCGACCATGAAGGCGGCCCCGAGCACGGCGGCGCCGAGTACGACGGCGATCTGTTCGGGATCTCGGTGCTGCAGGTGGACTCCCTCGACGCCGCCGCCGATCTGCTCCGGGACTGGCCCGAACTCCGCTACGGCGGTCGTCTCGAGGTCCTCGCCGAACTGGCCCCGGGAGCCGGTTCGTGAAGCACACCCTGCCGCAGCAGGTTCGCACACTCCTGGAGGCGCCGAACCTCGCTCATTTCGCCACGGTGATGCCCGATGGCCGGCCCACCAGCGTCCCGCTGTGGGTGGGCCTGGAGGACGAGCGGCTCGCGGTCCTGACCATCCCCGACTCGATCAAGGATCGCAACATCCGGCGCGATCCCCGCGTGGCGTTGTCGCTGACCCCGCAGGAGAACCCGTTTCAGATGGCCAGCATCCGGGGCCGGGTGGTGGAGCGGATCGACGACGAGCGGGCGTGGCCGATCATCGACCGGATCGCCCGCAAGTACACCGGGGAGGATTATCCGGAGCGCAGTAACAGGATCGTGTTCCTGATCGAGCCCGAGGTCGCCTGGTCCGCCTCGTTCTGACCCACCGGGCCCTCAGCCCGTTGCGGCACCCGTTGCGTGACCGGGTCGGCCCTCACCGCGCCAGCGCCCGGGCACATCGCTGCGCCAACCCTGCGAGCGCGGTGACCAGTTCGGCGGGGGCCTCGAGAAGCTCGAAGTCGACGTCGATGGTCGTGATCATCCACGCCAAGTCCCGCCCCGACGGAGCCCCCACGTGGAGTACGCAGCGGTCCGGACCATCCGGATCGACCGTGCCCATCCCGGGCCACCACTCTCGCTCTGCAGCCCGGGCGCCCGGATAAGGTGTCCGGGTGACCATCCGCCTGATCGCCACCGATCTGGACGGCACCCTGCTCGATCCCCAGCAGCAGGTCACTGCCCGCACCCGCAGCGCCCTGGACGCTGCCCGGGCCGCCGGGATCGAGGTGGTCCCGGTGACGGCTCGCCAGCCCCGTCGGCCTTCGCCTGATCGCCGAGCAGGCAGGGTTCGACGGGTGGGCGTTGTGCGGGAACGGGGCGCTCGGGGTGCATCTGGGTACCGGGGAGCACCTGTTCGAAGCCCAACTCTCCGTCCCCGCCCAGCGGCAACTCGCCGAAGCGCTCCTGCAGCGGCTGCCCGAGGCGGTGTTCGTCAGTGTGCGTGAGGGCGGTGAGACGTTCGTCGCCCAGGAGGGGTACGCGGATCTGGCTGATTTCAACGACCACAAGCGCGACCCGGACTCGATGGTCGCGCACACGGTGGACCAGGTGCTGGACCAGCCCAGCCTGAAGTTCATCGTGCGCCATCCGGGCACCGACAATGACGAACTGGTCGCCACCATCCGCGGCCTGGGTCTGTCCGGTTTCGAAGTCACCCACTCCGGCGCGCCGTTCGTGGAGGTGCTCGCCGAGGGCGTCACGAAGGCCTGGGGCTTGGCCCGGCTGTGCACCCACTTGGGTATCGCGCCGGATGAGGTCCTCGCTTTCGGCGATGCCCCCAATGACGCCGAAATGCTCGCTTGGGCCGGCCACGGGGTGGCGATGGCCGACGCTGCACCGGAAACCCTAGCCGTGGCCGATCAGGTCACCGGCACCAACATCGACGACGGAGTGGCCGACGTGATCGAGGCGCTCACGCAGGCCCCCGCGACGCACCCCGATCGCGCTATGCAACCCGACCAGGCCGCCCGCACCACGCAACCCGAGCACCCCGGCCGCACCACGCAACCCGACCACCCCGGCCGCACCACGCAACCCGACCACCCCGGTGGCGGACAACGACCAGGAGCACCCCTTCGATGACCAGTGACCAGATCTCGCCCGAAGAACCGCAGCCCCGCCTTGGCTCCCTCAACATTGGCGATGAGGAGGTCATCCTCACTCGCGCGGCTACTTCGGACGTGCCGGCGATCGTGGCGCTGCTGGCCGACGATGTGCTCGGCCAGGGCCGCGAGCATGCCGGTAACGACCCCCGCTATGCCGAGGCGTTCGAGGCGATCGACGCCGACCCGAACCAGGTCCTGCTGGTCGCCCGGGCGGGAACCGAGATGGCCGCGACCGCCCAGTTGACGTTCATTCCGGGGCTCTCCCGTGGGGGTGCGCTCCGCGCCCAGGTGGAGGCGGTACGGGTGGCTACGCGATACCGCGGTGCGGGACTCGGTGAGGCCCTCTTCCGGTGGATAGCCACCTACGCCGCCGACCGGGGTGCGGCGTTGATGCAACTCACCTCCGACCGCAGCCGCACCGATGCTGTGCGGTTCTACGAGCGCCTCGGTTTCGTCGCCTCGCACCTCGGAATGAAGCTGCCACTGCACGCCAGCGGGCCGAGGGCGAGCACTGCGGCGGAGGGCGAGCCTCACCAGACTCTCCCTCGGCCGTAGGGCTCGTCCCCGGTGCAGACCGGGCGGTGCGGTAGGCCGGTGGGGCCGGCGGGGTGCAGACCGGGCGGTGCGGTGGGGCCGGCGGGGCGCGGACGCATGCGGGGCGGGGCCGGCCCGACGGCGTCAGCCTTCGGCGGCGAGCGCCAGCGGCAGCACCGCCTCCGCCCCGGCCAGGCGCAGTTCGCGGGACGCCACCGTCACGGTCCAGCGGGAGTCGACCAGGTCGTCCACCAGCAGCACCGGTCCGTGCAGGTCTGCCAGGTGCGCGCGCAGATCAGCCCCGACACCGAACCGGTCCCAGACCCCCGCGAGCCGGAAGGCGCTGTTGCCGCCGGGTCCACCGGTAGGCCCGCCGTCGACCAACTCCAGGGTGCCCAGGACCGGCAACCGCCCCCGGTCGCCGATGTGCCGGGCCACCGAGTCGATCAGCACCGGACGGGTGCGCGAAGGCATCACCACCACACCGGCCGGTCGGCGGTCCCAGTCCCACTCGGCGAGCACCTGCACCACTGCCGCCAGGACGCCGTCGGGGGCTGCGCCGTCGTCGGCCTTCAGGACCTCCCGCAGCCGCTGCCCCCAGCCCAGGTCCGACAACCGCGCCACGACGCGCCCGCGCTGCATCGTCTCGCCCGGGTCGATCTTGCCCTTGACATCCACCCCGAGCCGGCCCATCCCGGAGGGCCACTGCGCCCGCGGTTCGATCGGCACCCCCGCCCGGGCCAACTGCCCGGTGGCAGCCTGCACGGCTTCGGCCGGCACCTCGACGGGGTACCAGGGGCCGGCGCACACGTCACACCTGCCGCACGGGGCCGCAGTCGCGTCATCGAGTGATCGCTGCAGGAACTCCATCCGGCAGGAGTTCCCGGCCAGATACTCCACCATCAGGCCCTGCTCGCGCTCACGGGCCTGGGCCACCCGCTCATAGCGCTGCGCGTCGTAGGTCCAGGGCTGCCCGGTGGCGGCCCAGCCCCCGGGGACCCGCTCCACGGCACCCTCCACATCGAGGACCTTCAGCAACAGTTCCAGCCGGGTCCGGCGCACATCCACCAAGGTCTCCAGCGCCACGGTGGTCATCGGGCCCGAGGCGCGACCCAGTTTCGGCCAGCACCGCATCGGCCTGGGCCTGGCGGGGCATCGCGGCGGAGGCGAAGTAGGCCCAGATGTCGCGGTCCTCGGCACCGGGGAGCAACAGCACGTCGGCACGTTCGGTGGCCCGCCCGGCCCGGCCCACCTGCTGGTAGTAGGCCACTGGTGAACTGGGTGCGCCCAGGTGCACCACGAACCCCAGATCCGGTTTGTCGAACCCCATGCCCAGAGCACTGGTGGCGACCAGGGCCTTGACCTGGTTGTCCCGCAACGCCTGCTCCAACTCCTCCCGCTCCGCCGGGTCGGTGCGGCCGGTGTAGGGGCGCACCTGGTGCCCGGCCGCGCGCAGGGTCTCGGTCAGATCCTGCGCGGCCGAGACGGTCAGGGTGTAGATGATGCCGCTGCCGGGCAGGTCGTCCAGGTGTGCGGCCAACCACGCCACTCGCTGCGCCGGGCCCTCCAGGCGGAGTACGCCCAGCCGCAGGGAGGACCGCGCCAGCGGACCGCGGATGGTGCTGACCTGCCGGGGCGTGCCATCGGCGCCGGTGCCCAGTTGCTCGACCACATCGGTCACCACGCGCTCATTGGCGGTGGCGGTGGTGGCCAGCACCGGCGTGTCGGCCGGGAGCCCGGCGAGCATGGTGCGGATGCGGCGGTAGTCGGGGCGGAAGTCGTGGCCCCAGTCGCTGATGCAGTGCGCCTCATCGACCACCAGCAGCCCGCAGCGCCTTGTCAGTTCGGGCAGTTGCTCGGTGCGGAACCGCGGGTTGTTCAACCGTTCCGGGCTGACCAACAGCACATCCACGGCATCGGCATCCAGTTGCTCGCGGACCTGGCCCCACTCGGTGGCGTTGGCGGAGTTGATGGTCACCGCGTTGATGCCGGCGCGCGACGCAGCGGCGATCTGGTCGCGCATCAGCGCCAGCAGCGGGGAGACGATCACCGTGGGCCCGGCACCGTCGGCCCGCCGCAGCGCGGTGGCGACGAAGTAGACCGCGGACTTGCCCCACCCGGTGCGCTGGACCACCAGCACCCGCTCGCGCCGATCGACGAGTGCCTCGATGGCCTCGTACTGGCCCTCTCGGAAGTCGGCCTCGGGGTGACCGACGAGTTGGCGCAGCGCGGCTGTGGCTTGTTCCCTCATGCCCCCACGGTAGGTCCCGGTACGGACACCGCGCCCACGGGCATCCTTGTCCCGCCCGAGTTCGAGCCTCGCGGCTCAAGTCGAGTGTTCGGACAATCGACCTCGGCCATCGGACTCGAACTCGACGCCCCTGGCGGATCGGCCGCGGGGGCGGTGAGGAGTCCGGTGCCGGCTCAGGCCCCGCTGGGTTCGCCGCGGTAGGTGCCGATGGACCAGTAGTTGCCCTCCGGGTCGGCGACGGCGAAGGTGTGTGAACCGTAGTCGGTGTCGGTGAGGGGCTCGATGATCGAAGCACCGGCTTCCTGGCAGCGCTGGTGGATCTCCCCGACGCGGTCGGTGACCAGGTAGATCCCGGCGGTGCCCGGTTCGCGCTGCCAGGGGGTGCCGGCGATCACGCTGCCGAGCATCACGCCGCCGCCCTCGGGCCAGGTCAACTGGGCGTGGTGCACGGTGGGCCCGTCGGCGTAGACCGCGGTGCGTTCGAACCCGAAGGTGGTGACCAGGAAGTCGATGAGGCCGAGGGCGTCGTGGCACTTCAGGGTCGGCCACACGTTCGGGGCGGGCGGGGATGCCGGCGAGGTAGTGGACTCGGCCGGCGAGGTAGTGGACTCGGCAGAAATTTCGGTGGTCTTCATAGCGGTCAGCCTTCCGCACGCACGTGTGCCCCGGCTTGGACATATTGGTGCTCCTGACGCAGCCACTGGGTGGGACTGGTCCCGGTGTACTGCTGGAAGTCACGCACCAGGTGGGATTGATCGGCGTAGCCGCAGGCGTGCGCCACCTGCGCGAGTGTCATCGACGGGCTCACCGCCACGTGTTGCACCACCATCCGCCGTGCCCGGGTGAACCGGATCAGCCGGGCGATCGCCTTGGGCGCCATGCCCACCTCCCGCTGGAAGAGTGTGGTCAGTTGGCGCTGGCTGAGCGCCACGTGCGCGGCCAGGTTGCGCATCGAACCGGCGCCCCGGGTGCGGGACATCCACCGCCAGGCTTCGCCCACCTCCGGGCGCACCTCTTCGGCCCGGCGCTCCTGCAACTGCTCACGCAGGTAATCGCCCACGACGGCGAAGGCCTGCGGTCCCAGCGGCATGTCCTGGAGCCGTCGGAGCGTCCGGGCGGCGCCCGGGCCGAGCACGTCGCTGCCTTCGAGTGCGAGCCGGTCCAGTTCCCGGGCCGGTACCCCCAGCAGCGAGCGGGCCGCCAGTGGATGCACGGCCATCTGGATGCCGGCCTGCTCACCGGGTTCGACGACGTAGGCGGGGTTGGTGTGCAGCCGGCTGATCAGCACCTGCGCACGCTCGGCGCCCGGCCCGGTGGCCTGCCCCGCACTCGCGCCGACCTCGATGGGGCCCCGGGTGGAGAAGATGAACGTCAACGACGGCGCCGGGATCCCCAGGTGGAGCCCGGGTTCGACCCCGGCATGGTGGTAGCCCACGGCACTGAGTACCCCCGGCGCCAGGGCGGCGACCGGTTCGTAGTGCAGCGAGGCCGATGTGCCCACGTGCCGATTATCCTGCGCCGTCAAGGGCGTCGACCAGCCCTGCTGCAGCCCGGCCCGCGGGGCGCTCCGCAGGGCAGTCCCGAGATCAGTTATCGACGACGCAGCACGGTGAGCACCACGCTCAACCCGGCGTAGTAGCCCAGGTAGACCACCGAGGCCACCACCGCCCAACCGGACGGATCGGGGTAGGTCGCCACGATCAGCGCGTACAGGCCCAGCCAGATCGCGGTGGCCACCATCGTCACCCGCCACAACACCTGGGTGCGGGAGGGGTAGAGATAGCAGATCGGGATGAACGCCGCAACGCTGAGCGTGATCAGGATCGCTGCCGTGGCGGCTGCGCTCAGGTCGAGCACCACGACGTAGAAGGCCACCACGTTCCAGTAACTGGGGAAGCCGCGGAAGTAGTGGTCGGGCGTCTTGGCGTCGGTGCGGCAGAACTGGTAGCAGGAGGCGAGCAGGACCACGGCCACCACCGCCCACCCGGCGGCTCCACCAGGTAGGTAGCCGGCCGACCAGAGCAGCACCATCGGGGCGAAGGCGTAGGTGAGGAAGTCCACGATGTTGTCCAACAGCGCACCGTCGAACCTGGGCAGCACCTGGGCCACCCGGAGGCGCCTGGCCATGAACCCGTCGGTACCGTCGATCACCATCGCGGCCAGGAACAGCCACAGCACCAGCTGGACCTGCCCGGCATAGGCGAAGTGCACCATGGCGAAGCCGAGCAGCGCGCCGATGGCGGTGAACAGGTGCACCGCCACGCCGGCCAGGCGCTGCGATGCCGAGGCCCTCTCGAGGGGGGTGGTGGCGGTGGTGTTCACCGGGCCACGGTACCCGGGGCGACCCAGCCGCAGCGCCACTTCGACGCACGCACCCGCCTCAGCCTGTCCTCGGCAGGACTGTCGGGTGAAAAGTCGTCGACGACGACCGGTCGCCCTGGCATGCTCGTGACGATGCGCAGCCAGTACTGGACCGAAGCGGCAGCCGCCGGGTACGACCACCCGGACTCTCCGATGTTCTCCGCCGAGGTGCTCGATCCCACCGTGGGCTTCCTGGCCGACTTGGCCGGTCGGACCGGCGGCGGGAGGGCCCTGGAGTTCGCCATCGGCACCGGGCGGGTGGCGGTCCCGCTGTGGCGGCGGGGACTCGAGGTGCACGGCATCGACACCTCCGAGCCGATGATCGCCCGGTTGCGCACCAAGGCCTCCGATCAGGACATTCCGGTGACCGTCGGGGACATGTCCACCACCCGGGTGTCCGGGGTGTTCGACCTGGTGTACCTGGTCTACAACACCATCTCCAACCTGCTCACCCAGGAGGCGCAGGTGGACTGTTTCCGCAATGCCGCGGCGCATCTACTCCCGGCGGTCACTTCGTGATCGAACTGGGCGTCCCACCGCTGCGGTGGCTGCCGCCGGGCGCGGCTGCGGTGCCGTTCGAGGTGACCGAGCGGCACGTAGGGCTGGACACCATCGACCCGCTCTCCCAACGGATGACCTCTCATCACTTCACCCAAGGTGACGACGGCAGGTATCGCTACGGTCCCAGCGAGCATCGCTACGCCTGGCCCGCCGAGTTGGATCTGATGGCCCGTCTGGCCGGCATGGAACTGGTCGAGCGCGTGGCCGACTTCCAACGCGCGCCGTTCACCGCCGAGTCCACCTCGCACGTCTCGGTCTGGCGCCGCCCCACCCCGTAGTGCGGGAACAGGGTCGCGCAGGCCTGCGGGCCAGGCGAGCGTGTACGCGCAGGCGAGCGGGCCAGGCGAGCGGGCCCAGGTGTGCGCGCAGCGTGCGTGCCACGTGCAGGCGTGCGGGCCGGGCATGCGCGCAAGGGACGAATCAGGCGCGCCGGGTGCGGCCCAGGCACAAAGGGCGCCATGATGGGCCCGTGCTGCCCGAGATCGTCCGCCCGGTGGACCTGTGTCTTCCCTCAGGTGCGCTCAACCCTGCCGCCCTGGGGTGGAGCCGACGCGCACTGCACCGGGCGAACCTGCGCACGGTGCCACTGAGTTCACGGGCAGCCACCTGGAGCCGCACAAAGCGGCGCGAGCACTGGGGCATCAACACCCCCGACCACCTCATCGCCCTGACAGTGAACTCCCTGAACTACGCCGCCGCCCACCAGGTGTGGATCCTGGACCGCAGCGACGGCACGGTGATCGAGGAGTCGGCGATCGTACCGCTGGCCCGCCACGTGGAACTGCCCGAAACCGCCTTCGGCGGACCGGTGCGCGCGCTCACCCGTGACCTGGCGATCGCGGTGGACACCGAGGACGGCAGCACCCGGCTACGGGCGAAGACTCCCCGGGTGCGGCTGGACCTGCACGTGCCCATGCCACCGGAGTCCCTGGGTGTGGTGATCCCGTGGAGCGATCGGCAGTTCCAGTACACGCTGAAGTCCTCGGCGCTGCCGGTCAGCGGCCGACTCGAGATCGATGACGCCGATACCACCGTCGGCCCTGAGGCCTGGGCCAATATCGATCACGGACGCGGCCGCTGGCCCTACGCCACCAATTACACCAGCGCGGTCGCGTCCGGCTCGGTCGCGGGGGTCCGCACCGGGCTGCACCTTGGCGGGTTGTGGACCGAGGGCACCGGCTCCACCGAGAACGCCTTGATCATCGACTCCCGCGTGCACTACCTGCCCGAGGAGACGGTCTGGGCCTTCGATGCCGACTCCCCCACCGGCACGTGGTCGATCGAGGGCGACCGGGTCGAGGCGACACTGGAACCCTTTCAGCACGGCTCCACCTCGACCAACCTGGGCATCGTGGCGACCACCACCACCGGGGTGTGCGGCACCTGGCGCGGGTGGGCGGCCGACGACGACGGGGGCCGCCATCGCCTCGACGGCCTGGTCGGGTGGGCGGAGTTCACCAGCAACCGCTGGTAGTGCCCTTCACCGGGTCAGCCGATACCGGGTCACGCGACGCCGACGCCTGCGTGGGCCGCCTCATCGGCCTCGACAGCGGCCTTCCACTCCGCCTTGGCGGCCCGCCAGGCCTCGTCGTCCAGCCCGCGGCGCCAGTATCCCGAGGCGGACAGGTCCTCCTTGGGCACATGCTTCTCGAAGCGTAGGTAGGAGCGGATCTCCCGCACGAACGTGGCGTCGCCGTGCACGAACGCGTGCACCCGGCCGGCGGGGAAGTCCAGGGACCGCACCACCTCGCACAACTCGATCCCCGGTGCCCGGGCAGAGGTCTCCCGGTGGATCCAGCGCACCTGCACGCCGGCGGGGATCGTGAGGCGCTGTTCCTCGGCGGCGTTGGCCACCTCGATGACTGCGTAGCCACGGGCGTCGGTCGGTAGCGCTTCACTCGCAGCGGCGATTGCCGGCAGCGCGCTCTCATCGCCGACGAGCAGGTGCCAGTCGGCGTGGGGGTCGGGCCGGTAGTCGCCGCCGGGTCCGAAGAACTGCACCTGGTCCCCGGGTTGGACCTGCACGGACCAGGGGCCGGCGATCCCCTTGTCGCCGTGCACCACCACATCAACGGTCATGAGGCCGCGCCCGGCATCCCAATGGCGGACGGTGTAGGTGCGCATCACGGGCCACAGCGCGGGCTCCAGGCCCTCCTTGACCTCATCGGGGTGGAACGGGGAGACCAGGCCGGATTCCGGGCGAGGCAACACGAGTTTGATGTAGGTATCGGTGTAGCCCGGGTACTCGACCGGCAGGGCCCCACCACCCGGAGCGCTGAGGACCACCCGCACCATCGAGGGGGTCAGTTGCTCCTTGCGAACAACCTCGGCATAGGTCAGGCGTCGCACGCGCGCCACAGAACACGTCCAATCATCCGGGGAATTAGATAAGGCAACCCTAACCTAATTCGCCGGGGACTGGGCGATGGGGGCCCGGTGGCCGCCGGCCGGTCAGGGCGCGGAGGCGGCCACCGCCGCGGATCGGCCTACTTGTCCGCCCACTTCTCGGCCATGGAACCGATGATCGGCAGTGTGAAGTGCACCAGGTTGTAGCCCCGGATCGCCAGCAGGATCCATACCGCCAGCACGGCCAGGCCCAGGAGCGGGAAGAGCACGAGAGTCACCAGCCCGAAGGGGCTGAAGATCATCGTCAGCGCGAGTTCCACGATCCACAGCACCGCCCAGGCCGCGAAGACCACGATGTTGAACAGGATCGACTGAGCAGCGTGGAACCTGACCTCGCGGTGACGCTGAGTCAGGTACATGATCAGCCCCCCGATCCAGGTGAAGTAGGCGAGCAGACCGCCGATCTTCGGGTCGAGGCTCTCGACGCCAGCGCCCGCCTGCCCGCCCGCCTGCGGCCCACCCGGGGGCGCCCCGTACTGCGGCCCACCCTGAGGCGCCCCGTACTGCGGCTGGCCCTGCCCGGGTGCACCGTCCTGGGGCCCGCCCTGTTCCGGGTGCTCGTGCTGGGGTATTCCCTGGGGCGGGACACCGTGCTGGGATACACCCTGCTCGGGCTGGTTCGCCGCAGACCGGTAATCGGACGTCGTCATCGATATCTCCTCTGGCTGTCAGACTGAGTGGCAGCAGGGCAGACCCCCGACGACCACGGCACTTGCGTGCAGGCCAGACAGCCTTGCGGAACCGGCTGTGGACGATCTGTGGGTCAGGTTTCAAGCGCGTCCATCAAGCGGTGGTCAGTTCCTTGTCGGTGACCGATCCACGGGGCACGTGCTTCTCCAGTGTGGGCTCGGAGCCACTGGCCCGCTGGGCGCGGTAGTAGTCACGTGCCTCCTCCTGACGCCTGCCCTCGGCATCGGTTCCGATCGGGGCGCCGATCATCTCCGGGCTGTACCCGAACGACTCCACCAGGTCGCCGGCATAGGCGCGCAACCGCGGCAGGAGGCGGTTGATGTAGGAGGTCACGGTGCGGGCCCCCGTTGGGTGGAGATGCGGCCGTTGAGCAGGTACCAGTCCAGGTTCTCCTCGATCAGCGTCAGGCCGAACAGATCACGCAACCAGGTCAGCACCTTCTTCGTGCCGGGGTCGGCGATCCCGGCCAACGCCTCAGTGAAGGCCTCCCACTGCAGAAGTTCACCGTGGGCACGGGCGGCCTGGATCAGTTCGTCCTGGTGGGCGTTGAACAGTTCGAACGCGGTGGCCGCATCGGCCTCACGGGTATCCTTCAACTCCATCGCCACCCGCTCCACGAGTGACTCCACGCGATCCTCCAGCAGTTCCCGCTGCATATCGGGGTCGCGCAGTTCGGTGGCCGAACGCGCCTTGGAACCCCAGTCCCGGATGGACTGCTGCACCCGGCGCAGCGGCGTGCGGTGCAAGGTCATGTCCGCAGCCTGATCGGCCACGTACCGCACTGCACCGGCCACATCCATCTTGGCCATCTCCCGGCCGAAGTCGGTGAGCAGGCGCTTACCCACCAGTTGCAGCAGCACGTTGTTGTCGCCCTCGAATGTCACGTAGACATCGAAATCCGCGTGCAGGCCGGTGAACCGGTTCTCCGCCATGTACCCGGCGCCGCCACAGGCCTCCCTGCTGGTCTGGATCACGTCCAGCGCCAGCCAGGTGGCCAAGGGCTTGGAGGCCGCAGCCAGGGTCTCCAGATCCTGCCGGTCGGCGTCGGTGTCGTGTTCCCCGGAGAAGACCCCGTGGTAACGGTCGGAGAGCTGGTGGTGCATGAACTGGGCGGCGTAGACCTTCGCCAGTCGTGGCAGTAGCCTGCGCTGGTGGCGCTGGTAGTCCATGAGCACCACTTCGTCGTGCTCATCCGGGCCGGTGAACTGGCGGCGCTGGTTGCCGTACCGCACCGCGGTGGCCAAGGAAATCTTCGCCGCCGTCAGCGCCGAACCGCCCAGCGAGACCCGCCCCTGCACCAAGGTGCCGAGCATGGTGAAGAACCGCCGGCCGGGGCTGCTGACCGAGGAGGTGTAGGTTCCGTCGGCGGCGACGTCGCCGTACCGATTCAACAGGTTCCGGCGCGGAACGCGCACCTGGTCAAAGGCCAGCATGCCGTTGTCCACCCCCAGCAGACCGCCCTTGTGCCCGTTGTCCCGGCCGCGCACCCCGGGCAGGAACTCACCGGCGGATCCGTCCTCGTTCCGGGTGCGCAACGGGACGTAGAAGGCGTGCACACCGTGATTGACGCCCTGGGTGATCAACTGTGCGAACACCACGCCGGCCACCCCGTGCAGGGCGGCGTTGCCGATGTAGTTCTTCCACGCCGCCTCGAACGGGGTGTGGATGATGAACTCCTCCGCCTGCTCGTCGTAGGTGGCCGTGGTGCTGATCGCGGCGACGTCGGAGCCGTGCCCGGTCTCGGTCATCGCGAAGCAACCCGGCACCTCCAGCTCCACGATGCCCGGCAGGAACGTGTCGTGGTGGTACTCGGTGCCCAGGTGCAGCACCGCGGAACCGAACAGACCCACACTGCACCCCGGCCTTGATCTGCAACGACGGGTCGTGCACGGCCAGTTCCTCGAAGCCGGCCACATTGCCCCCGGGCAGTGGCCGACTTCCGTCCGCCCCCGGGAAACCGCGCCGGGGCATGCCGATGTCCACCAGCGCTCGGCACTGCTCCAGAATGCGCTCGCGGTGCTCGGCCATGCTGAGACCGGGCACGCGGGCGAACCGTTCGTCGGTGTACAGATCCCGGATGGCGCGGCGCTGGGTCTTCCAGCGTCCATCCAGCAGATCCGCCAGCACCGCGGTATCGATGGTCACCTCGGGGCCGGTTCCATTGGTGCGTGAAGTGCGTGGCATCGAATTCTCCATAGGGTCAACGCCGGTCCGGGCGTCTGGGTCGGTGCGAGAGGTATGTCAGGGCTTGAACGGGCGGGGTGTCAGGGGCTTGAACGGGCGGTCAACGGGTGCGGGGCTGTAGGCGAGTGCACGGTAGGCGGGCTAGTTGGGCCTAGGGGCGCTGGGTCGGCCGGGTCGCCGGGCACGGTGGCGGTCCCGAGCCAGATCCAGTCGGCGACGAGATCGATGAGCACCTGCGGCTCCAACCGCTGCTCCGCATCCGCTGCGAGCCACTGCTCCCCGGTGCCGCGCACGAAGCCCACCACCCCGGCCGCCCACGGCACGGCGAACCGCAGGTCGGAGCCGGACTCGGCGAGAACCTGGCGCAGCAGGCGTGCGATATAACGCTGCACCTGAGCCATGAAGGTGGAGATCGTGCCGGCCTGCTCGATCTGGGTGACGAACCGGTACACGTTCGGCGACCTGGCGAGCATCGACACATACACCTCGATCATCGCCCGCAGCCGTTCCCGGGGCGACCCCCCACCCTCTGCCGCCGCACCGAACGCCTGGGCCATCTCGGCCAGCACCATCTCGCCGACCGCGGCCTGCAGGCCCGCCTTGTCCTTGAAGTAGCGGTACACGATGGACTTGGAGGTCCCCATGGCCCCGGCCATCTCATCCATCGACAGATCCGGACCCTGATGGTGCACCGCGCGGCGGGCCGACCGGCACAGATCATCATGGCGCCGGGCCCGATGGCTGTTCCAGCGCGTGGAACGACCGTCGCCCGCTGGCGGGGCGGCCGCAGAGGTGGTTACAGTGACGTCACTCACGCAACCGAGAGTATCAGGTACCGTGGGTACCGGACACATTCCGGACTCTGTCCACTCCACCACGCAGAGGAACTCATGGCAGACAAGCCCCGAACCAGCAACCGCGGCCAGAAGCAGACCTCCCCGGGCGCCGGCTCCGGCGCCGAGGCAGCCCCAGGCGCCGGCCGTCACCGCGCAGCGATCATCGGCGCCAACCGCATCCCGTTCGGCAAGGCCGGCGGCGCCTACGCCAGCGCCGGCAACCTGGACATGCTCACCGCAGCCCTGGACGGGCTGGTGGCCCGGTACCGCTTGCAGGGCGAACGCCTGGGCGACGTGGCCGGGGGGGCGGTGCTCAAGCACTCCCGCGACTTCAACCTCACCCGGGAAGCGGTGCTCGGCACCACGCTGTCCCCCCAGACCCCGGCCTTCGACCTGCAGCGCGCCTGCGCCACGTCCGTGGAGGCGGTCGCGGCGATCGCGAACAAGATCACCCTGGGCCAGATCACCTCCGGCATCGCCGCGGGCGTGGACTCCACCTCCGACGCCCCGATCGTGGTCAGCGACCGCCTGCGCAAGACGCTGCTGCGGCTGTCCCGGGCCAAAACGGTGCCGCAGCGGCTCAAACTCGTGGGACAGCTCCGCCCCAGCGACCTGGCCCCGGTGGCGCCGAACGTGAACGAACCGCGCACCGGGCTGTCCATGGGCGAGCACCAGGCGATCACCACCCGCCAGTGGAAGATCACCCGGGAGGCCCAGGACGCGATCGCGCTGGCCTCCCACCAGAACCTGGCCAAGGCGTACGAGGAGGGCTTCTTCGACGACCTGATCACCCCCTACCGCGGCCTGGTACGCGACCAGTCGCTGCGCGCGGACACCTCCGCGGACAAGCTCGCCGCCCTCAAGCCCGTGTTCGGCACCAAGGGTGAGCACGCCGCCGAGGCCTCGATGACCGCCGGCAACTCCACCCCGCTGTCCGACGGCGCCGCCGCGGTGCTGCTCGGCACACCGGAGTGGGCCGCCGAGCGCGGGCTGCCGGTGCTGGCGCACGTGATCGACGCCGAGACGGCCAGTGTGGACTTCGCCCACGGCGAGGACGGGCTGCTGATGGGCGGTGCCTACGCGGTACCGCGCCTGCTGCACCGCAACGGACTGAGCTTGGCGGACTTCGCCTTCGTGGAGATCCATGAGGCCTTCGCCTCCGTGGTGGCCACCACCAGCGCCGCTTGGGCCGATGAGGACTTCTGCACCTCCAAGGTCGGGGTGCCCAGCCCCGGCCAGGTGGATCCGGCCACGTTGAACGTGACCGGCTCCTCCCTCGCCGCCGGACACCCGTTCGCCGCCACCGGCGCCCGGATCGTGGGCAACCTGCCGCCCTGCTCGCCCAGCACCGCGAGGCCAACCCCGAGGGCCCGCCGGCTCGCGGCCTGATCTCGGTCTGCGCCGCCGGCGGGCAGGCCATGGCGATGATCCTGGAGGCAGCGTGAGCGACACCTACCTGAACCTGGTGAACTCCGGACTCACCAAGAAGATCGCCAAGCAGTTCGGCCTGCCCCGCCCGGCCAGGTTGCGTCGCACCGACCCGAAGTCGATCGACGCCCCGCTGGTCACCGGACCGGTGGTGGTGCTGGGCACCGGAGCCGACGCCGACACCCTGGCCACCACCCTGCTGGACTGGGAACTGGATGTGCGCCGGACCATGCGCGGCGGCCGCGTCGGAGCCCTGGTGCTGATGCTCACCGAACTGACCGCACCCGAAGACGCCGCCGAGGTGGTGGACCAGGCAGGTCCGCTGATGAAAGCCCTGGGGCCCTCGGGCCGGGTGGTGGTGCTCACTCGGGCAGCCACCGAGCAGGACTCCCCCGCCCGCGCGGCCGCCCTGGCCGGGGTCGAGGGTCTGTGGCGCTCGGTGGCCAAGGAAGTGCGCTACGGAGCCACCGCCAACGCCGTCGTGCTGCGCGATGGGGTGGGTGTGGACGCACCCGCCGCGCTCGGAGCGGTGCGGTTCCTGCTCTCGGCGCGCTCGGCGTTCGTCTCCGGCCAGGGCCTCCAGGTGAGCAGCGACGCCGGGACGCTCCCGGCCGACTGGACGAAGCCGCTGGCCGGCAAGGTCGCGGTGGTCACCGGCGCGGCACGCGGGATCGGGGCGCAGATCGCCCGGGTACTGCACCGTGAGGGCGCCCAGGTGGTCGGGGTGGACGTCCCCGCCGCCGGGGAGAGCCTGGCCTCGGTGATGAACGAGGTCGGGGGCACCGCCATCCAGGCCGACATCACCGACGAGACGACCCCGGCCCGGCTGATCGAGCGGGTACGTGAGCGCTACGGACGCCTGGACGTGCTGGTGCACAACGCCGGCATCACCCGGGACAACTGCTGGCGAACATGACCCCGGACCGCTGGCGGTCGGTGGTGGCGGTGAACCTGCGCGCGCAGGCGCAGATGAACGAGGCCCTGCTTGCCACCCCGGACCTGTCACCCGATGGCCTGCGGATCATCTCCCTGGCCTCCACCTCCGGGATCGCCGGGAACCGCGGGCAGAGCAACTACGCCTTCACCAAGGCCGGGGTGATCGGGATGACCCGGTCCCTGGCGCCGCTGCTGGCCGAGCACTCCGGCACCGCCAACGCGGTGGCCCCGGGCTTCATCGAGACCGAGATGACCGCGCGCATTCCCGCGCTGCAGCGCCAGGTCGCCAGACGGTTGAACTCCCTGCAACAGGGCGGAAAGCCGGTCGACGTGGCCGAGGCCGTGTCCTTCCTGGCCTCGCCCCAGTCCGCCGGCATCAACGGCCAGACGCTGCGGGTGTGCGGACAGCACCTGATGGGGGCCTGATGCGCGAGCAGGTGCTGGACCAGGTGCCCTCGCCCTCGCTGGGGTCGTTGTACGCCCGTGCCCTGGGGCGTACCGCCCGGGCCGCGGCGCCGGGAATGCTCTCCGGCGGCCCCTCGCCCACCACGCTGCCCCAGGTCTGCTACACGGTGCCGCGGGTGCCGGTGGACCACGCACACCTGGCCGAGTACCAGCACCTGCTCGGGGAGGCAGGCACCGACGAACTGCCGGCCGGATACGTGCACGTGCTCGGCTTCCCGCTCGCGATGAACCTGATGGTGCGCGCGGACTTCCCGCTGCCGGTACTGGGCATGGTGCACGTGGCCAACAGGGTGGAGCAGTTCCACCCGCTGAGCACCACCGACACGCTGCGGGTGCAGGCCCGCGCGCAGGGGTTGCGCGCGCACCGCTCCGGCACCCAGGTGGACCTAGTAGTGGAGGTGGCTGCCCAGGAGGGCCCGGAAGTGGCCTGGCGCGGGGTCTCGACCTACCTGGCCAAGGGCACCACGTTGCCCGGTCTGGCGCTGGCCGAACCGGTGAAGGCCGGCCAGGATGGCTCCACCGGCTCTGGCGAGGCGGTCGACGACGGCGACTCCGGCGCCGCCGGCAGCGGACACTCCCGTGGTGGTGCCGGTGGGAACGACGCCGGCGGCCGGGGCGTGCTGCCCGAGGCCACCGCGGTATGGCGCCTGACGCCCAGGACCGGACGGCGCTATGCCGCGGTCTCCGGGGACCGCAACCCGATCCACATGTCCGCCCTGAGCGCCAGGGCCTTCGGTTTCCCGCGGGCCATCGCGCACGGGATGTACACCGCGGCGCGGGCACTGGCGGCGGTCGGCCCGGCCCGCGGGCCGGCGTTCACCTGGCAGATCGACTTCGCCAAGCCGGTGCTGCTGCCCTCGACGGTCTCCTTCGGGCAGGCCCGAACCGATTCCGGTACCTACACCTACGCCGGCTGGAAGGCCGGCAGCGACCGGGTCCACTTCACCGGATCGGTCCGGCCGCTTCCCTGAGGGGGCCCCGGCAGCGGATCGGGCAGGTCCTCCCGCTCCCGCTGCCACCCGGGCCCAGCTGAAACACCGGGGCCCGGTTGCCGCATCCGGGCCCCGCTGCAACACCCGGGCGGGACGTGACCCGGTGCGGGAGTGCCCGCGCATGCGCCACGGCCCCGCTGCAACACCCGGGCGGGACGTGACACAGGCAAGGCATCGACCACTGTTCCTGAACGGAAGGGCCACCGATGCACCGCTTTCCCGGCCGCGCCGTCGCGGCACTGTTCGCGCTCGTCGCGCTCACCCTGACCGCCTGCGACACCGCAGGTGGGGCGGCGGGCCCCGACCCCGCGGCCGACGGCGACTGGATCTTGGTCTCCGGTCACGGCCCCGACGGTGAGATCGAGGTGGTCTCCGGCCACGAACCCACGCTGACCGTCGACGGCTTCGAGGTCTCCGGCCACGGCGGCTGCAACCACTTCGGAACAGCCACCGCCGAGGGCGAGGAGGACCAGCAGCCCGATCAGTGGCCCACCGAGTTCGTCAGCACCATGATGGCGTGCGATCCGCCCGAGGTGATGGACCAGGAGTCACAGCTCCTGACCGCCATGCGGCAGATCCAGGACGTGCAGGCCGACGGCGATGAACTGGTTCTGACCGGGCCGGACACCGAACTCCGGTTCGAGCGCGTCTGACCCTCTTCTCGGCGCGGACCACCGCGCGGACTTCCGGGGTTGCGGAGTAGCCGATGCCCGCGAGCGCGGAGTAGCGGATGCCCGGGGACCGGCACCCGGGGAGCAAACGACGGCAAATCCGGCCACGGCCGGCCGGACCGCGGGCGAGAATAGGTGGACCTGAGCCAGCCAACGACAAGGGAACCCCGTGCGAATCGTCGACGTCCGCGAGCGGACCTTTCCGATCTCCTCACCGATCCGCAACGCCTTTATCGACTTCTCCACGATGACGTTGAGTCTGGTCGCGGTCATCACCGACGTGATGCGCGAGGGCAAGCCGGTGGTGGGCTTCGGCTTCAACTCCAACGGCCGCTACGGCCAGGGCGCCCTTCTGGGCGAGCGATTCATCCCCCGGTTGCAGGCCGCCGACCCAGTCGACCTGGTGGACGAGGCAGGGACGAACCTCGATCCGCACAAGATCTGGAAGATCCTGATGGCCAACGAGAAGCCCGGCGGGCACGGCGAACGCTCCGTTGCGGTGGGCACCCTGGACATGGCCGTCTGGGACGCCGTGGCCAAGATCGCCGAACGGCCGCTGTACGACCTGCTCGCCCAGCGCTACGGCAACGGCACCGCCGACCGGGAGGTATTCGTCTACGCCGCGGGCGGCTACTACTACCCGGACAAGGACACCACCGCCCTGGCCGAGGAGATGCGCTCCTACCTCGACCGTGGCTACACCGTGGTGAAGATGAAGATCGGTGGGGCGAGCCTGGATGAGGACCTACGCCGCATCGAGGCTGCGAGCGAGGTGCTGGGCCCTGGGCAGCGACTGGCCGTCGATGCCAACGGACGCTTCGACACTCGCACCGCCTTGGCCTACGCACGGGCAATGGCCGACTTCGACCTGTTCTGGTTCGAGGAAGCCGGCGACCCGTTGGACTACGCCCTGCAGTCGGAGTTGGCGAAGGACTACTCCGGCCCACTGGCCACCGGCGAGAACCTCTTTTCCGTGCAGGATGCCCGGAACCTGATCCGATACGGCGGGATGCGACCCGACCTCGACTGGCTGCAGTTCGACTGCGCGCTGTCCTACGGACTGGTGGAGTACCTGCGCATCCTGGACATGCTGGGCGAGCACGGCTGGTCGCCGTCCCGGTGCATCCCCCACGGGGGGCACCAGATGTCCCTGAACATCGCGGCCGGGCTCGGGCTGGGCGGGAACGAGGCCTACCCCGACCTCTTTCAACCCTTCGGCGGGTTCCCCGACGGGATCGAGGTCACCGACGGTCATGTCACCTTGCCGGAACTGCCCGGCATCGGTTTCGAGGGCAAGTCGGACCTGGCCACGGTGATGGCGGACCTGGCGCGCTGAGCGTCCGAGTCCGAGTGTCCGGGTCTCCTACCGCGGCCCCGGGTCCGGGCCGTCGTGGCCCGGGCCCCCGTGGTCCGGGCCGTCGGAGGGCTCGCCTCCTTCCGGGTGTTCCAGGGTCTCGCGGGCGAACAACCAGCCCAGGCCGGCCAGCAGCATGATCATCCCGGAGACACCGAACGCCGCACCGAAGCCGAACTGGTCCGCGAGCGCCCCGGCCAGCACCGGCCCGATGATCGCGCCGGTGTCCATGGCCATCTGGAAGCCCGCCAGCACCTTGCCTCCGGACCGCTGGTTCCCGATGATGTCGGCGATCGCGGCCTGCTGGGCCGGATTGAGCAGGCCGGCGCCCACTCCGGCCAGTGCCGAGACGGCGAGCACCACCAGAAGGTTGTCCGAGAGCCCCAGCACCGCGGTGAATGCCCCGCTCACGGCGATACCGGTGAGGATCAGGGGTTTGCGGCCCCGAACGTCGGCCTGCCTGCCTGCGATGTTCAGCGCCACCGCGTTCCCGGCCGCGAACACCGCCAGCGCCAGCCCGGCTGCCCAGGGCCCGGCCTCCAGGGCGGCGGCGGCGAACAGCGGCAGCAGCGCCACCCGCACCCCGAAGTTCGCCCAGCCGTTGGCGAATCCGGATGCGAGCGCGGCCCGGTAGGCGCTGTCCCGGATCGCCTCGCCGAACTGCATCGGCGGGCTGGCATCGCGGGAGCGGGCCGAGCCGGTCCCGGTGGCCGGGAGCAGCCGCCACACCACGACCACCGCGAACATCAGCATCACCGCGTACACCACGAACGGCACGCGCAGCCCGAACTCGGCGAGGAAGCCGCCGATCACCGGGCCCCCGATATTGCCGAGCAGGAAGGCCGTGGCGTAGGTGGAGGAGGCACGTCCGCGTGCGGTGGGCGGGGCCAGCCGCACGATCAACCCCATCGCCGAGACGGTGAACATCGTGGAACCGATGCCACCCAGGCCACGGAAGATGAGCAACTGGGTGTAGTTCTGCGCGAAGGCGGTCAGCAGGCTGGAGATCGCCACGATGACCAGCCCGGCCATGTAGATACGCCGTTCCCCCAGCTTCGTGATGAGCGCGCCTCCGGCAGGGGCGAACAGCAACCGGGCCAGGGAGAACACGCTGACCACGAAGGACGCCGCAGCCACGGACACATCGAAGGACCGGGCGAATTGTGGCAGCACCGGGGCCACCAGGCCGTAGCCCAACGCAATGAGCAACGCCGCGCCGGCCAGGACCCAGATCTCCCTGGGCAGCCGGGGGCGGTGCAAGGACGCCTCTGACATACCTCCGCCAGTATCACCCACTTCCCGGCCGCGGCGTCACCGCCCCCAAGACCAGGTCGCGGGCACAGCGCCTCAGCGGCTCCGCAGTGCCGGCAGCAACTCCTGCTCGGCCAGTTCCAGGAAGGGTTGCTGGTCCTGGGCCACGTGGTGCAGATAGATCCGGTCGAAGCCCAGGTCCTCGTAGGCACGCAGACGCTCCACCAGGTCCGGTACCGAGTCGGTGATGATCACGCCACCGGCGATCTCCTCATCCGGAACGTGCTCCCCCGCCATGTCGAGGTATTCCGGGATGGGCAGGTCATGCTGCAACGGCACCGGCAGGGCATGATTTCGCCACTGGTCCCGGGCGATCCGGCGGGCTTGCACCATGGACTCAGCGATGCACACGTGCACCTGCACCGACAACGGCCCCAGGCCACCGGCACCGCGGTAGGCGTCGATGATCTGCCGCACCGAGTCGGCGTCATCATTGATCGTGATGAGCCCATCGGCCCAGCCGGCCCCGCGGGCGGCGGTGCCGGGGCTGAGCGCCGGGGCGATCAGGTCCGGCGGGGTGTCGGGCAGGGAGTAGATTCGCGCACGGTCGACGACGACGTGCCCGCTGTGGGTGACCTCCTCACCTTCGTGCAGGGCCCGGATGATGCCGACGCACTCTTCCAGCCGCTGCTGGCGGTGGTCCTTCCCGGGCCAGGCCTCGCCGGTGATGTGCTCGTTCATGTTCTGTCCGGTGCCGAGCGCCACCCAGAACCTGCCGGGGAACATCTGGGCCAGGGTGGCGCTGGCCTGGGCGATGATCGCGGGGTGGTAACGCTGTCCGGGTGCACAGACGGTGCCGAAGTCGAAGTCGGTGGTCGCCAGCGCCGCTCCCAGCCACGCCCAGGCGAATCCGGAGTGATGCTGGCGCACCGACCAGGGCGCGAAGTGGTCCGAACACATCGCCATCTCGAATCCGGCCCGCTCGGCCCGCTGCACGTCCCGGAGCAACTGGGCCGGGGAGATCTGCTCGTGCGAGGCGTGGAATCCGTACGCGGTCGTCATCGGTCCTCCGCGGCGGCCTGGATCGCGTCGGCGGCCCGGATCAGGCCCATATGGCTGAATGCCTGGGGGAAGTTGCCGGCCTGGCGCCCGGTTTCGGGGTCGTACTGCTCAGCGAGCAGACCCAGATCGCTGGCCTGGGCCACCATGTGGTCCATCACCTCCCGAGCGCGGTCAGCCGCCCGGAGTTGGCGTACTGCTCCACCAGCCAGAAGGTGCACATCACGAACGGGTACTCCTCGCCCTCGAGCCCGTCCATCCCCGCCTCGGTCCGGTACCGGTACACCAGGCCCTCGGAGGTGACCAGATCCTGTTCGATCCGCTCGACCGTGCCGAGCATGCGTGGGTCGTCGTAGGCGAGGTACCCGGTGTGGGGCAGTTGCAGTAGGGAGGCGTCCACCTCGGTGTTGTCATAGGTCTGGGTGTAGGCGTTCAACTCGGCGTCGAAGCCGTGCTCCTCGATCTCATCCGCCAACCGATCACGCAGGTCGCGCCACCGCTCGGCGGGCCCGTCGTACCCGTGCTCCTCCACCGCGCGCAGGCCACGGTCGAACGCCGCCCACATCATCGCGCGCCCGTGAGTGAAGTAGTGGGTGTCCCCGCGCATCTCCCAGATGCCGTGGTCCTGCCGGTCGAAGTTGGCCTCGCAATAGGCCAGCAGGCTCTTCTGCAGGCCCCAGGTGTACTCATTCTCGGCCACGCCGGCTTCGCGCAGTTCGTGCAGTGCGATCATCACCTCGCCCACCACGTCCGCCTGGTACTGGTCCGCTGCCCCGTTACCCACGCGCACCGGGCGGGAGTTCTCGTATCCGTCCAGGTGCTCCAACTCGGTCTCGGTCAGTTCGCGTTCCCCGCCCAGCCCATACATGATCTTGACCTCATCGGCGTCCCCGGCGACCGCGCGCAGCAACCAGTCCCGCCACAACGTGGCACCTCGGGTCAAGCCGTGCGCGATCGCGACCTCGATGGTCAGGGCGGCGTCGCGCAACCAGGTGTAGCGGTAGTCCCAGTTGCGCCCGCCACCGAAGTACTCCGGCAACGAGGCGGTGGGGGCCGCGACGATCCCGCCGGTGTCCAGGTGGGTCAGCGCCCGCAGCACCAGCAGCGAACGCAGCACCAGGTCCTGGTGGTCTGAGTCCACCTGCAAGTGGCTGGCCCAGTCCGTCCAGAACCGCACGGTGCTGGCCAGGGCCCGGTCGGCATCGGGTGGCTCCGGCACGTCCCGATAGGAACTGAACCAGGTCAGGTCCCAGTCCAGTACGTCCCCGGCGTCCAGGTTGAACGATCCGACCAGTCGTGGGGCGCGCCGGCCCTCCGCCGGCTGCGTGCCGGGGTGCTCCGCTACCGACGCGGCACTGCCGTCGTCGTCCTCCCCGCCGCCGTCGCCGTTGCCGGGCCAGTGCAGCATCGGGCCGGTGATCAGGATCGCGTCCGGCCCTGCCAGGGCCAGCAGGCAACGCTCCTGGCCGTCCCGCTCGATCTCCCTGGTCCAGGGCGTGGCGCGGGCGTAGTCGAACCGCAGGCGCAGGTCGTGCTCCACCCGGACCTGCCCCTCCAGACACTCCACCCGGCGCACCAGGTCACCCTGGGAGGTGCTGGGCGGGAGGAAGTCGGTGACCCGGACACGCCCGGTCCGGCTGCGCCACACGGTCTCCAGGACGAACGTCTGCGGCAGGTATCGCCGCTCGACCACCTCCCCGTCCGGCACCGAGAGCTTCCAACGACCGTCCTCGGCATCGCCCAGGATGGCCGAGAACACCGCCGGGGAGTCGAACCTGGGCAGGCACAGCCAGTCGATGCTGCCGTCCCGGGACACCAGCGGTCCGGTGCGCAGATCGGACAGGAGGGCGTAGTGCTCAAGGGGCGTGCTCATCGCTTCGTTCCTACCGCAGTCGGGGCGGTCGCGCATGTGCAACCGACCACCCGCCCGGACGGGCAGGCGCACGCCCAGCGCTTGCGAACCACCGTCGGTGTGCTTACCCTGCCACCACGGCATCGCTCGAGGACGTGCGATCCCCACCCCAGACCCCGGTGGACCTACTGACCTATCAGGCAGCGGACTACCGGAGGCGTGGCATGGGAGTAGCGACCAGCAGGATCGGCAGTTCCACGTTCACCGACCGGATCCATCGGGAGTTCGACGCCTACGGCGCCGAGCACGTCGGACTCATCTACGCCTCCGCCGACTTCAGCGCCGAACGCGTTCCGCGGCAGGTCGTCGCCGTGACCGTACGCGACATCGCGCAGCGGCTGCGCGCGGACATCCCTGAGTGCGGATGGATCGACGTGCACGACGAACGCGTCCGGCTGCTGGTGCGGGGCTCGACGACGGACCTGATCCGCTACACCGAGCGAACGCATCGTTGCTTGAGCCGGATCCGCCACATGGAGGGTTCGGCCCCCTTTACCGTCCAGGTCACCCTGGCTATCGCCGCTCCCGGCGAGCAACCCGAGGCACTGATTCACCGGGCGCTCGGCACCCTGGACGTCGTGCAGGTGATCCGGTGAGCCAGGAGCACGGGGCGATCGAACTGACGGTGACCGGGTCCGGGCACGCAACCATCCGGCTGCGAGGTGACCTGGATTGTCTGGTGGCCGACCAGGGTCACGAGGTCCTCATGGCGAATGCCTGTCGACTACTGGTTGAGGTCGATGCCAGCGACATGCGGTTCATCGACGCGTGCGGCCTGACCGCGGTGCTCCGCCTCGTGGAGACGTCCCGGTCCCGGCCGCGCTTGACCGACCCTCCTGCGACCCTTCGATTCCTGCTGGACGTGGCGCAGCGGTGGGACTTGTTCGAACCGATGCCACGGTGAGCCAGCCGCCTCATCGGGGCACGTGCAGCGGTGGGTGCTAATGTGGTACCTGAGTTATCGATGGGTCATCGCAGCCCGAACCTTCGCGCATCAAGCCCGGACGGTACTGCACCGTGCCCCCCGAGGATTGGGACGCGGCGTGCTAGCGACGCTCTCGAGCTTCCTGCGTTCTCTGCTGACGCCCTATGACATCTCCGACGCACTGGATGACCTGACCATGACGGTTCAGGAGGAGTTGGACCTGGTCGGCGCCGGAGTCTCCATCGCCCGCGACGTCTCCAGCGCCCGCGGCGCAGAACTGCGGTTCGCCACGGCCAATCCCAGCGCCCTGGTGGAGCTGGAGACGTACCAGGAGGATGAGCAGGCCGGACCGTGTGTGGAGGCATTCCGCTGCCGCAGCACAGTAGCCATCGACGACCTGCGTGAGCATGCTGATCGCTGGCCCCGCTACTGCTCGATAGCCGTTGAGATGGGCATCACGTCCGTTGCCGGCATCCCGATGAAGGTCGGGGACCGCACGATCGGCGCTCTGAACGCCTACGCCGTCGACCGGCGCTGGAGCGATCAGGACCTGAGCGTGGCCACGATCTTCGCCGATGCCGCTTCGGTGTACCTGGTCAACTCCGTCGCCTATGACCGCCAACGCACCATAAACACCCAACTTCAGGAGGCCCTCTCCTCGCGGATCGTCATCGAGCAGGCCAAAGGCATAATCGCCGAGACCCACGGGGCAGGCGTGGACGAGGCATTCGAGCTCATCCGCCGTCACGCCCGGGGCACCCGATCCAGTCTCCGGGAGGTGGCTGAGCAGGTCGTCCACCGCCGACTCCGGTTGTGAGCGCCGCTCGCGGCTGCGGACTCGGTAGCCTAGAGCGGTGCTGACCATGCAAGACGCGATCCGCGCGCTCACCGAGTACTGGACCTCCCACGGCTGCCTGATCACGCAGCCGTACAACACCGAGGTCGGGGCCGGGACGATGAACCCGGCCACCGTGCTGCGGGTGCTGGGTCCCGAGCCGTGGAACGTGGCGTACGTCGAGCCGTCGGTTCGCCCGGATGATTCCCGGTACGGGCAGAACCCGAACCGGTTGCAGACCCACACCCAGTTCCAGGTGATCCTCAAGCCGGAGCCGGCCAACCCCCAGGAGCTCTACCTCGGCTCCCTGGAGGCGCTTGGCATCGACCTGCGCGCCCACGACGTGCGGTTCGTGGAGGACAACTGGCAACAGCCCGCGATCGGCGCCTGGGGACTGGGCTGGGAGGTGTGGTTGGACGGACTGGAGATCACCCAGTTCACCTACTTCCAGCAGGTCGGCGGGCAGAACCTGGACCCGGTACCGGTGGAACTTACCTACGGGCTGGAGCGGATCCTGATGGCGGTGCAGGGCGTGGACCACTTCGCCGACCTCGCCTACGCCCCCGGCATCAGCTACGGCGAGGCGTTCGGGCAGACCGAGTACGAGATGTCCCGGTACTACCTCGACGAGGCCGACGTGGCCACGAACCAGTCGCTGTACGAGCACTACGTGTCCGAGGCCAAGCGGATGATCGAGGCGCGCCTGCCGGTGCCCGGGCACACCTACCTGCTGAAGTCCTCCCACGCCTTCAACGTGTTGGACGCGCGCGGAGCGATCTCCACCACCGAGCGCGCCAAGGCCTTCGGCACCATGCGCCGCCTGGCCCGGGAGATCTCGGCACTGTGGGTGGACCGGCGTGAGGAGTTGGGCTTCCCGCTGCTGAAGGACACCGCGCCTGATCCGGTTCAGCTGCCTGCCGTCGACCAGGAGGCACTGCCCGCGCAGGCGCAGGTGTTCGCCCTCGAGATCGGGGTGGAGGAGCTGCCCCCGAACGTGGTGGGATGAGTCGGTCGAGGCGGTCGGAGCCGCGGTGCGGGAGGCGCTGGGCGCCTCCCGCCTGGAGCACGGGGACGTGCACGTGGATGCCACCCCGCGCCGGATCGTGGTGACGGTCGACGACGTCGCTGCCCGTGAGGCCGACGCCGTGCAGTGGCGTAAGGGGCCCAAGTGGGCCGCCGCCTTCGATGACTCCGGCGCCCCGTCCAAGGCGCTGCGAGGATTCATGCGCGGCCAGGGGGTGGAGCCGGCCGACGTGCAGGAGGCCGAGATCGGGGGGAACACCCACGCCGCGGTGCGGGTGAACGTGCCCGGACGCGGGGTGCTGGACGTGCTCGGGCCTCTGGTCACCCAGGTGGTCACCGGGCTGCGGGCGGACAAGAACATGCGCTGGTCCGACCCGGAGCTGAGTTACTCCCGCGCGATCCGCTGGCTGGTGGCGCTGTGGGGGCCCGTGGTGGTGCCGGCCGCGGCCTCGCGCCTGGTGGCCGGGCGCACCACGCACGTGCACCGGCTCGATGTCCAGCCCGCCGTCGATATCGCGAGCGCCGAGGAGTTGCGCCCAGCGCTGGCCGAGCGTGGCATCGAGCTCTCGGTGACCCGGCGGCGCGAGCAGGTGCTCGCCCGGGCCCAGGAATTGGCTGCCGAGGTCGGTGGGCACATCGATGCCGAGGCGACGGCGGGACTGGTAGCCGAGATCGCGAACCTGGTGGAGACCCCGGTGGGGATCCGAGGGGACTTCGCGGCCCGCTACCTGGAGTTGCCCGAGCAGGTACTCACCACCGTGATGGCGACCCACCAGCGGTACCTACCGGTGCGCGACGCCGACGGAGCGCTGCTGCCACACTTCATCACCATGGCCAACGGCGCCTGCGATGAGGCCGCAGTGGCCCGCGGGAACGAGTCGGTGCTGCGCGCCCGCTACGAGGACGCCCTGTTCTTCTGGAACACCGATCTGGAGTCGGGCGACCTGGACGCCTTCGTCCCCGGGCTCGACAAACTCACCTTCGCCGACGGTCTCGGCTCGGTGGGCCTGCGCGCCCGCCGGATCGCCGACGTGGCCACGGTGCTGGGCCAGCTCGTGCACGTGACCGATGCGGACCGGACCACGCTGAACCGAGCCGGTGAACTCATCAAGTTCGACCTGGCCACCCAGATGGTGATCGAGATGAGTTCCCTGGCCGGGTTCGTGGCCGGGGAGTACGCCCGGCGCACCGGGGAGTCCGAGGCGGTGGCCACCGCACTGGTCGAGACCGAGCAGCCGCGCACCAGCGCCGATGCCACCCCGGAAACCGTGCCCGGGGTGCTACTGGCGCTCGCCGACCGAGCGGATCTGTTGGTGGGTCTGCTGGCCACCGGCGCCAAGGCCACCGGATCCTCCGACCCGTTCGGGTTGCGCCGGGCCGCACTGGGCATCGTGCGGATCCTGCGCTCCCTGCACCAGGCGCCCTTCGTCGAGGCCCTGACCTTGCGCACCGTGCTGCAGGCTGCGGCCGACCGGTTGCGCGCGCAGGACGTCGCCGCCGGCCCCGAGCAGGTGCAGACCGCCGCGGAGTTCGCCGAGTCCCGCTTCGCCCAGCTGCTGCGCGACGAAGGCATCCGCGCCGAGCTGGTCACCGCCGTCGGGCCGGCGATGGACCGCCCGGCCCGGGTGGATCAGACGCTGGCGGAGTTGGACGCCCTGCTGGACCGGGCCGACTTCGCCGCCCTGGTGGCGGTGGTGCAGCGCATCAACCGGATCGTGCCGCCGGGCACAGCGGCCCGACCGGCCTCGGACCTGCTCACCGAGAAGGCCGAGCTCGCGCTGCGGGACACGCTGGCCGCGCTCCCGCCCTCGTCATCCCTGACCGGGTTCACCGACGACTCGGCCGACCTGGTCGCTTCGGTGAACACCTTCTTCGACGCGATCCTGGTGATGGCACCGCAGGAGGAGCTGCGCCAGGCTCGCTTGGGGTTGCTGGCCGCGGTGGCCGAACGGGTGCCCGGGGACGTGGACTGGGCGGGCCTGGACACGGCACTGTCGGTGCGCTGAGGAACGCTGGGACAGCGAGCCGCCGTGCATATCGACTCCCTGACCAGGATGGCGCAGGACTACCTGCGCACCATCTTCAAGGTGCAGGAATGGCATCCCGGGCCGGTGGCGGTGAACGAACTCGCCGAGCGGATGGGGGTGGCCGCCTCCACCGCCTCGGGGAACGTGCGCAAACTCGTAGCCGACGGACTGGTGGCGCACAAACCCTACGGCGGGGTGGAACTGACCCCGGCGGGGCGCCGCGCCGCGGTGCAGATGGCCCGCCGGCACCGGCTGCTGGAGACGTTCCTGGTGGAGCGGCTGGGCTACTCCTGGGACGAGGTGCACGACGAGGCCGAACACCTGGAGCACGCCGCCTCGGACACCTTCATCGAACGCATCGAGGCGGACCTGGGCTTTCCCACCCACGATCCGCACGGGGACGCGATCCCGGACCGGGACGGGGTGATGGTGGCCACCAGCGCCCGGATGCTCTCGGAGGTGGAGTCCGGCGCATGCGGAACGATCGCGCGCATCAGCGACGACGACCCGGCGGTACTGCGCTACCTGACCGGGCACGGCATCGAGGTCGGCACCCACCTGCGGGTGCACGACCGGCAGGAGGGCGCCGGGGTGATGCGGATCGTGGCTGAGCCGCTCCGCGCGGCGGGCGGGGACGACAAGCCGGCGGAGCGGACCGACCTGGGCATGGTCGCCGCCCGGACGATCTGGCTCGCGGCCGACAGCCATCGAGCGAGCATCAGACCCTGAGTCCGGCGCGCGTCCGGACGTGGCTGTCGGCTGCCGGCGGTCAGGCGCCGGACTGTGCGCGCAGGTCCTCGATCGCCAGGTTCGCCAACTCGTCGGCACGTTCGTTGCCCGGGTCGCCGGAGTGGCCCTTCACCCAGATCCAGCGCACCTGGTGGCGGGCCACCTGCTCATCCAGGGCGCGCCACAACTCGGAGTTCTTCACCGGCTTCTTCGCCGCGGTCCGCCAGCCGTTGCGCTTCCAACCGGCGATCCACTCCTGCATGCCCTTCATCACGTAGACCGAGTCGACGTGCAGGTGCACCCGGCACGTGGTCTTCAGCGCCGAGAGTCCCTCGATCACCGCGGTCAGTTCCATCTGGTTGTTGGTGGTCACCGGCTCGCTGCCCCGGAGTTCCCTCGAGTGCGGTCCGGAGCGCATCAGCACGCCCCACCCGCCGATGCCGGGGTTGCCCTTGCACGCCCCGTCGGTCCACATGTGCACCTCGGGCAGGTCGGCACCGCCGGAGTCATCGCCGAAGCCGTCGCCGGGCGCACCGGTGGTCTGTGCGTGCCCCACTCAGGCAGTCTCCAGCAGCCCCGACAGCGCGGAGGTGAACAACCCCAGCCCGTCGGTGCCCGGCCCGAACCCATCCTCCACCGCGTGCTCGGGGTGGGGCATCAGGCCCACCACGTTCCCGCGGGCGTTGGTGATGCCGGCGATGTCGCGCCGGGACCCGTTCGGGTTGCGAGGTAGCGGAACACCACCCGGCCCTCGCCCTCGAGCTCATCCAGGGTGGCCTCGTCGGCGATGAACTGTCCGTCCTGGTTCTTCAGCGGCACGGTGATCTCCGCGCCCGGGCTGAACGTGGAGGTCCACGCGGTGTTGGTGTTCTCCACCCCCGCAGCCGCTGATCCCGGCACAGGAACGTCAGGTCGGTGTTCTTCACCATCGCCCCGGCCAACAGGTGCGCCTCGCACAGGATCTGGAAGCCGTTGCAGATGCCCAGCACCGGCAGCCCGGCCCGGGCCCCGTCGATCACCGAACCCATCAAGGGCGCGAACCGGGAGATCGCCCCGGCGCGTAGGTAGTCCCCGTAGGAGAACCCCCCGGGCAGCACCACCGCGTCCACCCCGGCCAGGTCGTCGTCGCCGTGCCACAACCGCACCGGCTCCCCGCCGGCCAGGCGGACCGCCCGGGCGGCGTCGCGATCATCGAGACTTCCCGGGAACGTGACGACGCCGATGCGGCCCATCAGTCCTGCTCCAGCACATGCACCGAGACCACGTCCTCGATCACCGGGTTGGACAGCATGTCCGTGGCGGCGGTGCGGGCCCGGGCCAGGATGTCCTCGGTGACCTCACCGTCCACCTCGAGTTCGAACCGCTTGCCCTGGCGCACACCGCTGAAGCCGTCGATGCCGACCCGGGACAACGCCCCGGCCACGGCCTTGCCCTGCGGGTCCAGGATCTCCGGTTTGGGCATGACCTCGACGACGACACGTGCCATGAATGCAACTCCTTGCGTGTGGGCTCCGGGGTCGATCCTATCCCGCGGTGAAGGCCCGCCCGGTGACGCGCTCGTAGGCGTGCAGGTACCGCCGGCGGGTGCGTTCGACGACGTCCTCGGGCAGCGGCGGCGGGGCCTCGGTGCCGGCCCGGTCCCACCCGGATTCGGGGGAGGTGAGCCAGTCGCGGACGTACTGCTTGTCGAAACTGGGCTGGGGGCGCCCAGGCTCGTGGTGCTCGGCGGGCCAGTACCGGGAGGAGTCGGGGGTGAGCACCTCATCGCCGAGCACCAGGGCACCGCTGCCGGGGTCCCGCCCGAACTCCAGTTTGGTGTCGGCCAGGATCACCCCGCGCCCGGCGGCGATCCCCTCGGCGTGGGTGTACACCGCCAGGGTGACGTCGCGCAGCCGTGCGGCGTCGTCGTCGCCGATGAGGCGGGCGACCTGGCCGAAGGTGACGTTCTCATCGTGTTCCCCGACCTGGGCCTTGGTAGCCGGGGTGAAGATCGGCTCGGGGAGTTTCGAACCGTCCACCAACGCCTCGGGCAGTTCGATACCGCACACGGTGCCGTCGCGGGTGTACTCGGCCAGGCCCGAACCGGTCAGGTAGCCCCGGGCCACGCACTCCACCGGGAACATCTGCAGGCGCCGGCAGATCATCGCCCGGCCCGCCACCGCGGCCGGCACCTCCACCGAGATCACGTGGTTCGGCACCAGCGTGGCCAGCCGCTCGAACCACCACAGGCTCAGCGCCGTCAGCACCGCCCCCTTGTCCGGGATCGTCGAGGTCAGCACGTGGTCATAGGCGCTGATCCGGTCACTGGCCACCACCAGCACCCGGTCGGGGGGCCCGGAGATGGGTTCATACAGGTCTCGGACCTTGCCGGAGTAGACGTGGCGCCAGCCGGGCAGGTCAGGGGCGTTGGTGTGCACCCCTTTAGTCAATCACCCCCAGGTGTGCATCGACAGGTCACGGCCGATGATAATGCGGTCATGACCCCTGCAGACCTGCCCGACGGCGAACGCGAACTCGCGGAGTCGGTCATCGGGCACCTGCGGGTCGCCGCCGAGCACGCGGGGGGCGTGGGCGCGGCTGCGCATACCGAGGGCGGACAGGCCGACGACGACGGGGCCTCCCCCCGTACGGTAGTGCACCTGGAGTGGTCCCAGGCAGGCACCCACCACAGCGGCCGACTCCTGGTGGGCACCGAGCAGAGCGCGGCCCGGGTGCCGGTCCCCGAGCCGGTCACGGTGCAGATGGCACAGTTGCGGGCGCTGATGGCCCGGCCCGGCACCGGGACATGGCTGTCGGCGGTGGTGCGCCTCACCGGCGGACAGCCGTCGCTGCACTTCAACTACACCCAGCGCCCGTACTGGAACTCCCCCGGTGGCTCCATGCTGGGGCGTCCCGGCGGCACGCCGGTACCGGATGAGGCGCGCTGGGCCGCGGACCTGCGCCGCTACCCCCGCGATCGCAACCACCTGCTGCCATGGCTGGCCGTGCAGGTGGTCGCCGGCGATGAGACCGCCCGGTTGCGCCAGGCCCTGGATCGGGCGGGTTTCCCCGCCGGCGGGGTGGCCCTGCCCGGCAGCGACGTGGCACCCTTCGAGGGCACCGTGACGCTGGTGCGTCACTCCAGCGCGCACTACTCGTTGCAGATCATCGACTACGGACAGCACGAGTTCATCGCCGAGTACTCCACCGAAGAACTGGGCTGCCGGGCGGTGTGGGACTACGTGCACCAGCCGCTGCCGGCGCCCACGCCGGTGTCCCGGGCCGAACTCGCCGAGCGCGCCCGGGCCGCCCAGTCCGCCTACGCCGAGCTGCGCGGTCGGCTGGAGCGCGCCGGACCGGGTGGGATCATCACCAACCTGGCCGCCGGGGTGCCGTTCGACCGGATCGGGGTGCTGGACGGGCTGTACTTCTTCCCCTGGCAGACGCCCTGGCCGCACCGGTCCCTGCCGGAGGGCGCGGGCGGGCCCGGCGCCGGCCAGGTGGTCCTGATGGCCGCGGCGCCGGTAGAGGTCCAGGCCGAGATCGTGCCGCCCTGGTTCGATCAGCCCGGCGGCGGGATCCGGTTCCGCGTCGAGGGCGCCCGGCACCAGGGGTTGCGGGACCTGGTCCGCACCGGGGTGCTACTGCAGGTCCAGCCGGTCGACTGAGTGGGCTCAGCCCACCGGCAGTCGCTCCGGGGCGGCGATGTCGGTGCGAAACAGACACCCCTCCAGATCGATCCGGGTCATGGCCTCATAGGCCCGCTGGCGCGCCACGGCCAGGTCCGCACCGGTCCCCACCACGGACAGCACCCGGCCCCCCGCGGAGACCAGCGCGCCGGCGTCGTCGGTCACGGTACCGGCGTGCAGCACGTGCACGCCCGGAACCTGTTCGGCCTCGGCCACGCCGTTGATCGCCGAACCGAGGGTGGGCCCCTCCGGGTAACCCGGGCAGGCCAGCACCACCGTGACAGCGGCCTCCTCGGACCAGCGCAGCGGCGGGATCCGGTCCAGGGTGCCGGTCGCGGTGGCGTGCAGCACCGTGGCCAGCGGGGAGTCCAGCCGGGCCAGGACCACCTGGGTCTCGGGGTCACCGAAGCGGGCGTTGAACTCGATCACGCGGATCCCGCGCGAGGTCATCGCCAGGCCGCAGTAGAGCAAGCCGACGAAGGGGGTGCCGCGGCGCGCCAGTTCATCGACCGCGGGCTGGGCGACCCGCTCCACCACCTGCTCCACCAGGTCCGCGCGGGCGCCCAAGGCAGCGGGGAGTAGGCCCCCATGCCGCCGGTGTTCGGCCCGGCGTCGCCGTCGCCCAGCCGTTTGAAGTCCTGCGCGGGCGCAAGCGGCACCACGGTCCTGCCGTCGGACAGACAGAACAGGGAGATCTCCGGACCGTCCAGGAACTCCTCCACCACGATCGCCCCGCCCGGCTTGCCCAGGCAACCCTGCGCGTGGGCGAGCGCCGCGAGACGGTCACCGGTGACCACCACCCCCTTGCCGGCGGCCAGTCCGTCGTCCTTGATCACGTGCGGGGCGCCGAAGTCCGCCATCGCGGCCTCCACCTCGGCGGCGGTCATGCACACGTGTGCCATCGCGGTGGGCACCCCGGCGTCAGCCATGACCTGTTTGGCGAACGCCTTCGACCCCTCCAGCCGTGCCGCCTCCTTGCCGGGGCCGAACACGGCGATCCCGGCCTCGCGCACCGCATCGGCGACGCCGGCCACCAGCGGGGCCTCCGGCCCGATCACCACCAGGTCCACACCGAGTTCCGTGGCCAGTCGCGCCACCGCAGAGCCGTCGAGCATATCCACCTCGAACGTGGTGGCCACCTGCGCGATCCCCGGATTGCCCGGCGCGGCGAACACCTCGGACACCGACGGGTCGTTGCGCAACGCCCGGCCGAGAGCATGTTCGCGGGCACCGGCGCCGATGAGCAGAATCTTCACGGTCGTCAAGACTACCCGCCCTGGCCCGGGTCGTCCCGCACCGGTCCGGCCCGGGCCCGCGCTCCCTGGGATCGCAGTCCTGGACGAACCCGATACGGTCGGTGACGGACCGATGCAGGCGACAAGAAGGGCACAACGATGTCAACCTCGCCCCCAGCCACGGTCGGCGGCGAACCGGAGATCCAGGCGCCGGTTCACGACCCGGACCGACCGTGGTACACCTCCGTGCAACCCCGGGTGTTCCTCCCCGCGATGGGCATCATCCTGGCGTTCGTGCTCTGGGCCGTCCTGGCCCCGCTGAGCGCGGGGAGACGCTCGGCAACGTCCGGGAAGTGGTCATCCAGGGAGTGGGTTGGTACTACGCCCTGGTCGTGACGGCGTTCGTGGTGTTCTCGCTGTGGGTGGGATTGAGCCACTACGGGGACATCAAACTCGGGCGCGACGACGAGAAGGCCGAATTCACCCTGCCCACCTGGCTGGCGATGCTGTTCGCCGCCGGTATGGGCATCGGGCTGGTGTTCTGGGGCGTGGCCGAACCCCTCAACCACTTCGCCGACACCGCCAGCTATCCGATCTTCGGTGCGCCCGAGGACAATCCCGCCGAGGCGGCCGAGGCCTCCCTGGCGGTCACGTTCCTGCACTGGGGCCTGCACCCCTGGGCGATCTACGTCGTCGTCGGTCTCGCGGTGGCCTACGCAGTGCACGTCAAGCGCCGCCCGATCTCGTTGCGGTGGACCTTGCAGCCCTTGCTGGGTGACCGGGTCCGGGGCTGGACGGGTGATGCGATCGACGTGATCGCCGTCGTCGGCACCATCTTCGGGGTGGCAACGTCCCTGGGCCTGGGCGTGATGCAGATCGCCGCGGGCCTGACGTTCCTGGACGTACTCGACGCCGATTCCTCACTCGCACTGGTCTACGTGGTGCTGATCGGGATCATCACCGCCGCTGCGATCGTCTCCGTGGTCACCGGGGTGAAGAAGGGCATCAAGTGGCTCTCCCGCATCAACATGGGGATGGCCCTGGGCCTGCTGACCTTCGTGTTCGTGTTCGGGCCCACGCTGTTCTTCCTGCGCCAGTACATCGAGGGCATCGGCGCCTACGTCGCCTCGTTCATCGATCTGAGTTTCAACACCGCCGCGTCCATCGGACCCGCGGCCCTGGAGTGGCAAGGCTGGTGGACCGCCTTCTACTGGGGCTGGTGGATCTCCTGGGCGCCCTTCGTGGGGGTCTTCATCGCCCGCATCTCCCGCGGCCGAACCGTGCGCGAGTTCGTGCTCGGGGTGCTGCTTGTCCCCGCGCGCTGTTCTCCATCCTCTGGTTCACCGTGCTCGGCGGCGGGGCGGTGCTGCGGGAACGGCTCGAGGGCGGTCTGGTCACCGACGGGGCGGTGGACACCGAAGGGGTGCTCTTCACCTTCCTGCAGGGCTTCCCCGGTGGCACGGTGGTCGCGGGCCTGGTCATCCTGCTGATCACGCTGTTCTTCATCACCTCCTCCGACTCCGGCTCCCTCGTGGTGGACATGCTCGCCTCCGGAGGGATGGTGGAGCCGCCCAGCTGGAGCCGGGTGCTGTGGTCGGTGATCGAGGGGCTCGTGGCCATGGCGCTGCTGCTGGCGGGGCTGGCGGCGGCCGCAGGTGATCCCGAACTCGAGGAGTCGGCACTCGGGGCGTTGCAGGACGTGGCGATCATCATCGCGCTGCCCTTCTCGGTGGTGATGATCCTGATGGTGTTCTCGATCGTGCGGGAGTTCCGGGCCCAGCGAGAGCAGACACTGCGCATCCAGCGCCGCATGGTGCGCCGCGAACTCACCCAGGAGGTCTCCGAGACGCTGCTCGAGGAAGGTCTGGTGAACGCGCCTCGTAGCCGCCGGTTCGGGCGACGGCGCGGCGCCGACCGGCCCGAGTTCTGAACGCAACGGGCCGTGGGAGCGGGCGGTCACGGCGTGCAGGGCCGGGCTCAGCCCAGGAGGTCGTGACGCACGATGGTGGCCTCCCGGTCCGGTCCCACCCCCACGGCGGAGATGCGGGTGCCCGACATCTCCTCCAGGGCCAGCACGTAGCGCTGGGCGTTCTCCGGTAGTTCCGCGAAGGTGCGGGCGGTGCTGATGTCCTCGATCCAGCCGTCCAACTCCTCATACACCGGAGTGGCGTGGTGGAAGTCGGACTGGTTCACCGGCATCTCGGTGTGCCGCACCCCGTCGACGTCATAGGCCACGCAGACCGGCACCTTCTCCAGGCCGGTCAGCACGTCGAGTTTGGTCAGCACCAGGTCGGTCAGCCCGTTGACGCGGGAGGAGTACCGGGCGATGACCGCGTCGTACCAGCCGGTGCGTCGCGGGCGGCCCGTGGTGACCCCGAACTCACCACCGGTCTTGCGCAGGTACTCCCCGTCGTCGTCGTGCAGTTCGGTGGGGAAGGGGCCCTCGCCCACCCGGGTGGTGTAGGCCTTGATGACCCCGACGATCCGGTCGATGCGGGTGGGGCCGATACCGGCGCCGGTGCACACCCCGCCGGCGGTGGCCGAGGAGGAGGTCACGAACGGATAGGTGCCGTGGTCCACGTCCAGCATGGTGGCCTGCCCAGCCTCGAACACCACCGTCCGGCCGGCGTCCAGGGCCTGGTTCAGTACCAGTGAGGTGTCGGCCACCATCGGGCGCACCCGCTCGGCGTGGGCGAGGAGTTCATCGACCACCTCGTCGATCTCCGCGGCTCGGCGGTTGTAGATCTTCACCAGGATCTGGTTCTTCTGGTCCAGGGCGCCCTCGACCTTCTCGCGCAGGATCTTGGCGTCGAACAGGTCGGAGACACGGATGCCCACGCGGTTCATCTTGTCGGCGTAGGTCGGCCCGATGCCGCGTCCGGTGGTGCCGATCTGGCGTTTGCCCAGGAACCGTTCGGTGACCTTGTCCATGGTGCGGTTGTAGGAGGGGATGACGTGTGCCGAGGAGGAGACCAGCAGTTTGGAGGTGTCCACACCGCGGGCGTTCAGTCCCTCGAGTTCATCGAACAGGACCTCCAGGTCCACCACGACGCCGTTCCCGATCACCGGGGTGCAGCCCGGTGACAGGATGCCCGAGGGCAGCAGGTGCAGCGCGTACTTCTCCGCACCGACCACCACGGTGTGCCCGGCGTTGTTGCCGCCATTGAACTTCACCACGTAGTCCACGCGCGAACCGAGTTGGTCGGTCGCCTTCCCCTTACCCTCGTCGCCCCATTGAGCGCCGAGCACCACCACTGCGGGCATCGATTGTCCCTTTCGTTCATGTTCCGGCCGCCGAGCCGGTCGCTGGACCGGTTCCGATGGGTGCGACCGGTAGCAGGTTAGTGGTTCACAGTTCCAGTGCAGCCGGGTCGGAGTCGGTGGCGAAGGTGCGGCACCGCTGGGCCTCCTCGTCCTCCCCGATCCGCTCAGCGGCGGTGGCCAGCGCCACCAGCGCCATCAGGAAGCCCTGGTTGGGTTCGTGGGTGGCCGGGATCGGCCCGTGCCCGCGCCATCCGGCCCGGCGCAGCGCATCCAGGCCGCGGTGGTAGCCGGTGCGGGCGAAGGCGTAGGCGGCGACCGTCTCACCGGCTGCCAGGGCCTCGCGAGCCAGCAGCGCCCAGGGGTAGGAGGCCGCCGGGTACTCCGCGGCGACCTGCACCGGCGGGGTGCCGGCAGCCACGGCCGCGCGGGCGGGCACATCGGGGTGGTCCTGGGGCAGGTAAGTGGGCTCGGGCCCACCGAGCAGATTCTCACGCATGGGATCAGTCTCCCATCACCCCGGCTCCGGATGCGGGTCGTCGCGCTCGGACCTACTCTGAAACCTCATGGCACCACCCGCTGAGCACCTGACGGTACGTGCCGATCACGGCACCACGGTCCTCACCGTGAGTGGGGACCTGGATCTGCGCTGCCGCGCCGAGGCCGAAGCCGTCCTCGATCGCCTTCAGGTCGACGGAGCCGACGATGTGATCGTGGACCTGGCCGATCTGGAGTTCATGGACTCCACCGGGGTGAGCACCCTGTTGAAGTTGGCGCACGCGGTGCGCCGACGGGCCGGGCGGATCCGGTTGCGCAACGCTTCCTCCCGGGACATGTTCCTGCTTGATGTGCGTGGCGGATTGGGCCTGTTCGACCTGGCCAAGAAGCGACGCTGAGACGACCCCGCGCAGCACCGGTCAGGGGCCTCGCGGTGCGGCTCGCCGACCGGTTGACGGCTCAGGCACGAGCAGCGACGCCGAGCCGGCGTGGCGTGGCCGGCGTAGCTGGTCAGGCCGGCTACAGCCCCCGCTGCTCCGGGGCCGGGTCGATCCGGGCCCACACCACCTTGCCGGCACCGGAGGGCCGCCAGCCCCAGTCGGCGAGCCGGGCCACGATGTGCATCCCGTATCCGCCCACCCGGGCCGGGTGCACCTCCAGCGGGACCGGCGGCATCGGGTTCTCATCGGCGACCTCCACCCGTACGCCCTCACCGGTGTCCACCAGATTCACCATCACCGGCCCACTGCCGTGCAGCACCGCGTTGGCGACGAGTTCGGAGACCACCAGTTCCACCGACTCGGCCACCGCCAGGTCCCACGCCTGGCAGGTCTTCTGAGCGGCCTTGCGGGCCAGTCGGACCGACTCCTTCACCCCGGGGAACCGCCAATGCCGCACCCGGACCGGAGCGGGGCTCTCCTCCACCGGTTCCGGAACGCGCATCACCACCACGGCCACATCATCCTCGGGGGATTCGGCGAGTTCGCGAACGAGGAGTTCCCCGACCATCGCCGCATCGCGGGCCTCGGCCCGATCGAGCACCTCGGTCAGTACACCCAGGCCCTGGGGCAGCAGCGGGACGGTCGCGACGCTCGACAAGACCGTCGGTATAGAGCACCAGCACGTCCCCGGGCCGCAGGCGCTCGGTCGCGCTCTGGCGCGTGGTGGCCCCGAAGCCGACCAGCCTGCCGCCGGCCCCATCGAGTTGCCGCACCTCACCATCGCTGATCAGCAAGCCCGGTAGGTGCCCGGCACGGCTGTACCGCAACTCCCAGTCACCGCCGCCGTCAATCGGGGTGAGGATGGAGTAGGTCAGCGAGGCCACCCGGCCGATCCGCATTGAGTCCACGATCCGGTCCACCCGGGAAAGGACCTCACCGGGGTCATGCAGGTCCGCGGCGAAAGCCCGCACCACCGAACGCAACTGTCCCATCGCCGCGGCGGCCTCGATATCGTGCCCGGCCACGTCTCCGATCACCAGCACCACCGCGTCATCGGGCAGGCTCATCACGTCATACCAGTCACCGCCTACCTGGGCGTGCTCCGAACTGGGGGCGTAGTAGGTCCACACGTCCAGCGCACTGATCGGGTCGGACTCGGGCAGCATCGCCCGCTGCAGGGTCTCGACCAGTTGGTGCTCGCCCTGGTGCAGCTCGGCGTTGTCCAGGGCCATCCCCACCCGCCGGGCGCACAGGTAGAGCACCGTCTGCAGTTCCTCGCTGTGCTCGACCTCACCGTGCGGCACCGCCGTCATCAAACCCAGCGTGCGGCCCCGACCCAGCAGCGGAAAGACGTGCACCCGGCCATCGCGTGCGTCCTCGGGCAACTGCCGGCGGACCAGATCGATCAGTTGGGCGGCCGCCGAACCAGACGGGTGCCGCCCGTCCAGCGGGAGGTTCAGCGACTCGATCCGCTCCCGCGACAGCAGGCGTGCCACCGGGTCGGCCAGGTCGGCGCTGGTGCGCCCGCGGGCCACCCCCACGTGGCGTACCCGCACGTGCTCGGTGATGTCCTCCGACATCCGCAACAGGCCGTCGTCGACGACGAAACCGCACCAGATGTGCATCCGGCCCCGACCATCCTGGCAATGGCACTCAGGGCCATCGGTTCGTCGAAGTCGACCAGGATCTCCGAGATCTTGGCCACCACCTCCAGCGCCCGGCGGGAGTGGTGCTCGGGCAGCAACTGCTCAGCAGTGGTGGCGGCCTGGCGCTGAACGAAGATCAGCCGCCGTGCCTCCCCGGTCTCCGGGTCGTGCCGGACCGTGAGCGTGACGGGGACGTCCAGGTCCTCCCCGTCCGTGGTGCGGATCGGTAGGGACGTGTGCAAGGGGTCCGACTGCGGGCCCACTTCGTCAACCTGCTCGGCGATCACGGCACGGTACCCCGGGCGCAGGATGCCCTCCCCGAGTGCCTGCGCTCGCTGCAGGGTGTACCCGGTCACCTCGGTGAATGCCTCGTTCACCCAGACCGCTCGGAACGCGCCTCCGTGCCGGTCCCAGACACCGATAGCGAAATCGCCCTCCAGCAGGGCCCGGACGGCGTCCTCCCGAGCCGTGGCCTGCACCATCTCGACAGATTCGGTAGCCTCGGAGGTTGCATCGGGTCCCATCGTGGGAGGGCTCCTTGTCTCGCATGTCACGACATGGTCTGATCCGTGGTACGCACCGATCGCGTCCGTTCCGCACCCGTTCGACCGAACCGCACCTGGAGGCTGACCTTGGCCGACGTTAACAGTGGCGAGGAGCACCCGCGCGGTGAGCGCGGCAGTGTGCACACGCTGCTCGAGTCCGACCGTACCCGCATCGTGCTCAGCGGTGAGGTCGATGTCTCCGTCAGCGCCGAACTGACCGACGCCGTCGCCGAGGCCGAGGCGGCCGGAGTGCCCACCCAGGTGGATGCCAGGCACGTGACCTTCATCGACTCCTCCGGGGTCGCGCTGCTGGCCCGCCTGGCCAGCCGTACTCCGGGCCGGGTGCAGATCCTCAACCCCCCGGAAGTGCTGACGTTCCTGCTGGAGGTCACCCGGATCGGGGAGTTGGTCGAGGTGGTCGACACCAGTGGGGACGATCACGGCGGCGCCATCCCGTTGCCCCGCCGGCCCGACGACGACCCACCGGATGCCATCGCCTGACCGCCGCCCGCAGGCGTCCCGTCCCTCCGCCGTCGCCGATGTCCCATCCCGCCACAGCGTCGCCCCACCTCATCGCCGAGACCAGTCGGGTGCGGCAAACCGGCGCCGCATCCCCCCGTTCGCACGGGCAGTTCACCGGTCTCACAGGTCTTGGGCACAGCGCAACGGCGCGGCGCCCCGGGTGTGTCCCCGGCACACCGCGCCGTCATGACGCGCCGGCTCAGTTGAGCTTCTGGCCCGCCGAACGCAACTCCTGGCAGGCCTGCACGATCCGATCGGCCATACCGGCCTCGGCGAGCTTGCCCCAGGCGCGCGGGTCGTAGGCCTTCTTGTTACCCACGTCGCCGTCGACCTTCAGCACACCGTCGTAGTTGTGGAACATGTGCGTCACCACCGGACGGGTGAAGGCGTACTGGGTGTCGGTGTCGATGTTTCATTTGATCACCCCGTGGTCCACCGCGGTGGCGATCTCCTCGGCGGTCGAGCCCGAGCCGCCGTGGAACACCAGGTCGAACGGCTTGTCCCGACCGACCTCGGCACCAACCGCCTGCTGGATCTCACCGAGGAGTTCCGGACGTAGTTTGACGTGGCCGGGCTTGTACACCCCGTGCACGTTGCCGAAGGTCAGGGCGGTCATGTAGCGACCCTTCTCCCCGATCCCCAGCGCCCGCACGGTGGCCAGGCCGTCCTCCACGGTGGTGTAGAGCTTCTCGTTGATCTCGTGGGCGACGCCGTCCTCCTCGCCGCCGACCACGCCGACCTCGATCTCCAGGATGATGTTCGCCGCCTGCGCCTTCTCCAGGAGCTCGGAGGCGATCTGCAGGTTCTCATCCAGCGGCACCGCCGAGCCGTCCCACATGTGCGACTGGAAGGAGGGCAGGCCACCATCGGCAACCTGCTTGGCCTCGATCTCCATCAGCGGGCGAACCCAGGAGTCCAGGTTCTCCTTGGCGCAGTGGTCGGTGTGCAGGGCGATGGTGACCGGGTAGTTCTTGGCGACCTCGTGGGCGTAGGCGGCCATCGCCAGCGAACCGGCCACCCTGTCCTTGATGGTGGATCCGGAGGCGTACTCGGCACCGCCCACCGACACCTGGATGATGCCGTCGCTCTCTGCCTCGGCGAACCCACGCAGGGCCGCGGTCAGGGTCTGGGAGGAGGTCACGTTCACCGCGGGGTAGGCGAACGAGCCCGCCTTGGCGCGGTCGATCATCTCCGCGTACACCTCAGGGGTGGCAATACCCATTGCTATCTCCTGTTCGTCTGCGATTCTCATCTGGGCGCCCCGGGGGGACGCGCGTCTGCGCCGGGCGAAGCACCAGCCGCTCCAGTCTTCCACGGATCGGCCCCGATGCCGGATTCGGGATGAAGACGAGGGCCGGCCGTGGCCGGGCTGAGGGCCGACGACGACGCAACCGCCGGGCGCGATGCGACCTCCGACGCTGGGTGCTGGACGGGACAGGGCGGCGGTGCGGCGCCGGGAGTAACGCGACGTCGGCAGCGCGGCGGGGGTGTGCCGGACGGAGGCGCGGTAGTAGGCGTCGGAGCGCTCCGGCGACGTCTACTGCTGGGGCTCGGGCACCCGGGCGTGCTGCAGGGCCCAGTGGTACATCGCCACCGCGGCTGCGGCGCCGGCGTTGATGGAGCGGGTGGAGCCATACTGGGTGATGTGCACGATCTCGGTGCTGGCCCGTTGCGCGGCCGGACTCAGGCCGGCCTGTTCCTCACCGAACAGCAGCACGCACTCCCGCGGGAGCCTCCGGTGCTCCAGCGGCACCGAGCCGGGCAGGTTGTCGATGCCGATGACGGGCAGAGTCCGTTCGGCGGCCCAGGCCACCAGGTGCTCGATGTCGGGGTGATGGTGGACGTGCTGGTACCGGTCGGTCACCATGGCGCCGCGACGGTTCCACCGTCGTCGACCCACGATATGGACGGCGGCGGCCCGAAGGCGTTCGCACTGCGCACCACCGAGCCGATGTTGAAGTCCCGGCCCCAGTTCTCGATGGCCACGTGGAAGCCGTGGCGGGTGGTGTCCAGGTCCGCCACGATCGCCTCCAGGCGCCAGTACCGGTAGGCATCGACGACGTTGCGCCGGTCCCCGCGGGCGAGCAGGTCGGGGTCGTAGTGGTCCCCCTCCGGCCAGGCATCAGGTCCTCCCGGCCACGGCCCGACGCCCTGTTCGACCGGCGGCCCCAACTCGGCGTCGGGGTGCTCCGGCTGCGCTCGGCGCTGCCCCTCGGGCCGGTGCTCCGGCTGCACCTCGGTTTCGCGTCCCGGCTCTGCACCGGTCACGGGCACGCCTCCGGGGCCGCCTGCATCGGTCGGCCCATACCCCTGGTCCTGGTCGTGCTCCACCACCCCAGTATCCCCGCTCCCCGGCCTCCATTCGCGCCCCGCCCCGGTCACCTCCCCGCCCCGGGTCGCCTCCCCCGCCCCGCTCACCTCCCCCGCCCCGGCATCCAACGCGCCGGAACCATCCAATTGGTCAGTTAGGGTGACCGGTGGGCTCGTTCAGCCGCTACAACCGACCGATTGGATGGTTGTGGCGCGGGGGCGGGGCGGGCGGTGGCGCGGGGCCGGGCGGAAGCGTGGCGGGGGCGGGGCGGGCGGTGGCGCGGGGCCGGGCGGAAGCGTGGCGGGGGGGCCGAGGGCAACCGGGCGGGCATGCCTGCGGGGCCGAGGGCAACCGGGCGGGCATGAGCGGGAGCGGGGGTGGGCGGAGGCGGGCGTGTGTGCGTGCGCATCGCGCGCCGTGGCGGGCTCGCTAGGCTGGGGCAAGAAGCCGGAAGCGGTCACTCAGCGCGCAGCGAGGACCTGGCCGGCCCGATCTGAGAGGCGAGCGCGGTGGGTGAACGGATTTCGAACTGGCTGACCGACATGGACGGCGTGCTGGTCCATGAGGAGCACGCTCTGCCGGGTGCTGCGGAGTTCATCGCCGCGCTGCGGGACAAGGACATCCCGTTCCAGATCCTCACCAACAACTCGATCTTCACCCCGCGGGATCTGGCCGCGCGGCTGCGCGCCACCGGGATCGAGGTGGAGGAGACCCACATCTGGACCTCGGCGCTGGCCACCGCCACCTTCCTGGCCGACCAGATCCCCGAGGGCAGCGCGTACGCCATCGGCGAGGCCGGGCTGACCACGGCGCTGTACGAGAAGGGCTACACCCTCACCGACACCGACCCGGACTTCGTGGTGCTCGGGGAGACGCGCACCTACTCCTTCGAGGCGATCACGCGGGCGATCCGGCTGGTCAGCTCCGGGTCACGGTTCATCGCCACGAACCCCGACGTGACCGGACCCTCCGGGCAGGGACCGATCCCGGCCACCGGATCGGTGGCGGCGATGATCACCGCGGCCACCGGGCGCGAGCCCTACTTCGTGGGCAAGCCGAACCCGGTGATGATCCGGACCGCGCTGAACCGGATCGATGCCCACTCCGAGCACACCGCGATGATCGGGGACCGGATGGATACCGACATCGTGGCGGGGATGGAGGCCGGTTTGCGTACCTTCCTGGTGCTGTCCGGCTCCACTCGGCCCGAGGAGATCGAACGCTTCCCCTACCGGCCCAGCGAGGTGCACGACGACATCGCGGCGCTACTGGAACGGCTCGGGTAACCCAGCCTCGCATACCCCCGGTCACCCGGCTCGCGGGGCACCGTCGTCAGCCGGCGCGGTCCGCCTTCAGCCCGCGGTGCAGGTCGACCCGCAGTGCAGGTCAGGTCAGCCCTGGGTTGGGGGCGGTGAGTTCGGGTAGCCGCCCGAACCGGGCTGGCCCTGGTCCGGGTGCTGCCCGCCGGGCTGCGGCGGTTGACCCGGCTGCGGGGGTTGACCCGGCTGCGGGGGCTGCCCGCCCGGCTGCGACGGTTGGCCGGGCGCCTGACCGTGCCCACCGTGCCCACCGTGCTGACCCGGCTGACCCGCGTGTGGGGGCGGCGCTTGCTGACCTTGCTGGAAGTAGCCGGGCCGGCCACCGCCCTGACCGGGCTGGAATGCTCCGGGCTGACCGCCGTGAGAGGGCTGTGCCAGGCCACCCTGCTGCTGGGGCGCCTGGCCCTGCCCGTAGCCACCCAGGTTGCCCTGGGAATCAGAGAACGAGACGTTCGGTACCGCCCGCACCGCGGGGTTGTTGGCCTCGAAGTACTCAGCGCGCACGAAGTTGAACATGCCGGCGATGATGTTGGAGGGGAACACCTCCACCTTGGTGTTCAGCGTGCGCACGTTGGCGTTGTAGAAGCGGCGCCCGGCGGCGATCCGGTCCTCGGTGTTGGTCAGTTCGTTCTGCAACTGCAGGAAGTTCTCTGCGGCACGCAGTTGCGGGTAGTTCTCCGCCACCGCGAACAGGCGGCCCAGGGCGTTGGACAGGATGTCCTCCTGCGCGGCCTGCTGGCCCGGGGAGGCTCCCGGTGTGGCGGCCTGCGCGCGAGCCTGGGTGACTTCCTCGAACACCGATCGCTCGTGCACGGCGTAGCCCTTGACCGTCTCCACCAGGTTGGGGATGAGGTCATAACGCCGGTGCAGTTCGACGTCGATCTGGCGCCACGCCTCCTGCACCAGGTTCCGCAGGCGCACCAGCCGGTTGTACATCGTGATCGCCCAGATCACCAGGATGACGACGATCACGAGCAGTAGCACGAGTACGAATTCCACCGTGGCCCACCTCCTGGGTGTCCCGAGTGGAGAAACGGTTCCCCCACCCCTTCCGGTCCATCACCCGAGGGCGCGAACCGGGATCGAGTCTAACGGGTGGTCAATCCGAGATCCTCGGCCGAGAGCAGCCAGACGTACGGTAGCCCGGCCCGCTCCATCGCCTCCCGAGCCCCGGTGTCCCGGTCCACCACGGTCGCCACGCCGACCACCTGCGCGCCGTGCTCACGGGCTACCCGAGCGGCGAACAACGGCGAGTTCCCGGTGGTGGAGGTGTCCTCCAGGATCACAACCCGCCGGCCGCCGACATCGGGCCCCTCCACCTGCCTGCGCATTCCATGCCCCTTGGCTTCCTTACGCACCAGGAACGCATCCAGGGACAGGCCCCGGCTGGCCGCGGCGTGCTGCACGGCCGAAACCACCGGGTCAGCGCCCATCGTGGGCCCGCCCACGGCGTCCACCTCAGCCACACCCATCCCGGCCTCCTCCAACCGGTCCAGCAGCAGGTGCCCGATCAGCGGGGCGGCTTCGTGATGCAGGGTGGCCCGGCGCATGTCCACGTAGTAGTCGGCCTTCTTGCCGCTGCTGAGCGTGACCTCACCGTGCACCACTGCCAGGTCCGCCACGAGTTCGATCAGCCGGTCCAGGGGAGAGGTGTTCACGCGATCCAGGGTATCGGCCCTGGCGATACGGTGATCGGCATGAGAATCGCCACCTGGAACGTCAACTCCATCCGGTCCCGGCTCGACCGGGTCACCGCCTGGCTGCAACGCACCGGCGCCGACGTGCTGGCGATGCAGGAGACCAAGGTCGCCGACGCGAAGTTCCCGGTGATGGACTTCGAGGCGATCGGCTACGAGGTGGCCTTCCACGGCCTGAACCAGTGGAACGGCGTCGCGATCGCCTCTCGCGTGGGCCTGGCGGACGTGCAGACCCACTTCGCCGAGCAGCCCACCTGGGGCGACCCCCCGGCCGCCGAGGCCCGGGCGCTCGGCGCCACCTGCGGCGGCGTGCGCGTCTGGAGCCTGTACGTGCCCAACGGGCGCACCCTGGTGGACCCGCACTACCTGTACAAACTGGACTGGCTCGCGGCACTTCGGCACCAGGCCGCCACCTGGCTGGAACAGGATGGCGACGCGCGGATCGCACTCCTGGGGGACTTCAACGTCGCACCGCTGGACGAGGACGTCTGGGACACCGCCGTCTTCGAGGGCGCCACCCACGTCTCCCCACCGGAGCGGGACGCCTTCGCATCACTGCAGGAGGCCGGGTTCGTCGAGGTCACCCGCGCCCACACCCCCGGCGCCTACACCTACTGGGACTACCAGCGCCTGCGCTTTCCCCGCAACGAGGGCATGCGCATCGACTTCGCCCTGGCCTCTCCCGCCCTGGCCGAGAGGGTGCTGGGCGCCGCCATCGACCGCGATGAACGCAAGGGCAAGGGCGCCTCGGACCATGTGCCGGTGATCATCGAGGTGGATGCCTGACCGGGGCGGGCGCGCATGAACCGGCACGCCTGACCGGGGCGGGCGCGCATGACCGGCGCGCCTGACCGACCTCCCCCGGACAGGCACACCGCGTGAGCCAGCGGGCGCGACCGGCGTTTAGGGTGTCTCCATGACCGAGCCGCCCCAGCCGCCACCGGGCAAGCCGTCCCGCGCCCAGCGGCGGCAGAAGCGCTGGGAAGCACCCCCGGGAGCACCGCCGGTGCCCACGGTGCCCACGGGTCCGGCCGGCTCACCCACCGCCGAACCCGCCGCCTCGCCCGGCCAGAGCCCCTACGGTCAGCGATCCGCACCTCCGCCGATGCAGGAGTCCAGTGGCAACTACGGCCACTTCACCTTCCCGCAGATGCCCAAGGCGAAGTTGGAGCCGCGCGCCGTGCTCGGCCTGATCACCTCGGTGCTGGGCCTGCCCGGACTGGTGCTGGGCCTGCTGGCCCGCCCCCGCGTCAAGGGCGGACGACGACGCAGCCCGGCGCTGGCAATGAGCGCCATCGTGCTGGGGGCGCTGTTCACGGTCGGATGGATCCTGACCGTGATCACCTTGGCACTCACCGGCACGTTCGACCGCCTCACCGAGACCCCCCAGGCCGGTGACACCGACACCCCGCGCACGATCGCCTCGGCCACCCTGGCCGAAGGCAACTGCATACTCACGCTGCCCCCGGCCCGCCCGGTGGGTGATGTGCGGGTGGTGCCCTGCGCGCAGACCCACATCGCCCAGGTGATCTCGGTCCACACCCTGGACGGTGACTTTCCCGGGCAGGAGGAGTTGGAGACCCAGGCCGACCAGGTCTGCACCGACCAGGTCGAGGCGTTGCCCACCGACGAGGTCCAGGTGATGCCGTGGTACCTGATTCCCAGCGGCGAGGGTTGGCAAGAGGGCAACACCCAGCTGATGTGTCTTGCCCGTGGTGCCACCGGGCCGTTCGAGGGCGACCTGCTGAACTGACCGTCCTGGCTCAGACGAAGTGGATCGACCGGTGCAGCCGCGTGCGCCAGTCGAAGAGCACGTCCGCCTCCAGCCCGGGCACCCCCGGGACGCCGGTGCGCAGCAGTGCGGCGATCGCGCTGCTGCGCACCACCATCCGCCGCAGCCGCCGCGAGCGCCCCACCACCGCGGTGTCGGCCTCCAGGTGCCCATCGGGCAGCACCACCACCAGCGCGGTGAAGTGCAGCCCCCAGGAGCGCGCTGCCCGGAGCCGGCCGGCCAGGTCCTTCATCGGCCGCTCCCGCTCGGCCAGCCCTTCGCTGTGCAGGTCGCGGGTGCCCGGCCGCACCGGAGCGCCCCAGTCCTCGGACTGGATCGCGAACAACCCGGTGGGCCCCAGCGCGATGTGATCGATCTTAGTGTGCCCGGCGGCGGCGGCCGAACGGGGGCTTCTGGTCGTGGCCACGTCATGCCAGACGGTGAACGCCGAGCCCAGGTCGGCCAGCGCTTTGGCGGTGGCCTCCTCGGCGACCGCATCGGCCAGCAGGTGGCGGATCTCCCGGGGTGCGCGCCGCACCAGGGCGGGCTCGTAGGGGTCGGTCAGGTCCACGCCGCGCCCGACCCATTCGCGGACCAGCGTCAGGTACTGCTGGCGGGACCACCCCCCGGGGTGCCCGTGGGATCGGGCCCGCGCCGGTGCCGAACGCGAGGCCGAGGATCGCCCCGCAGTACCGGCGGCCCAGACCCGCTGCTCCGGTTCCGGCCCGGCAGCGGGTGAACTCCGCCGTCGTTGGTCATGCACGGCGCGCAACCGCGGGCTGCTCACCTGCGCCCAGGCCGCCTGCACGGCCGCGAAAACCTCAGGGTCCCCGCCCAGATCGGGATGGGACTGGCGCATCATGCGGCGGTAGGCGCGCTTGAGTTCGGCATCGGAGGCCTGCGCGGACACCCCGAGCACCTCATAGGCGCTTCTGCCCATGAGTCGATCGGACATGCCAGCAACCTCCGGGAGACGGACCAGCACACCTTAACCCGCGTGGGCACCCATTCCATCGCCCCGTCCCCGCGGCCGCCGGGATGACGCCGCGCTGCCGCCGTGGCAGCACCGGCCGATAGGGTGCGTGACCATGAGCACGTCGCCGCACGCACCCGGGCGCACCGAGGGACGACGTCGAGCGCGGATCGCCGCGGCGGTCGTGGCGGTCGTGGCGGTGCTCGCCCTGGCGGCGGTCGCCGGCATCATGATCTCCCGTAGCGGGCAGGACGAACTCGCACCCGGTGACACCGATACCGCGGTCGATGTGCCCGAGACGCGGTTGGCCCTGGGGGCGTGCCTGGAGTCGTTGGAGTACGTGCACGACGATCTGTTGCGCCAGGTCCCGTGCGCGGCGCCGCACCAGGCCGAGGTGGTGGCCACCGAGGAGATCACCGACGCGGAGTTCGACAGTCGCTACGCCTACGCCCGGCAGGCCGAGGAGCACTGCCTGCCGGTCTCCTACCAGGTGGTTCCGGAGGAGGTCGACACCGCGGCGCTGCGCACCCACACCGTCTCCCCCACCTCCGATTCCTGGGAGGAGGGGGATCGCATGATGCGGTGCCTGCTCACGGTTGAGCCGGACCATCACCTGACCGGCAGTTTCACGGCCGGGGACGTGGAGTTACACACGGAAGCGCTGTGAGGTCCGACCGATCGTCCGCCGTGGTCAGTCGCTGGTGAGCACCAGGCCAGCGCTCGTCTCCTGCGCGCGATCGACCGTGACGCGATCCCCGTCCACCGTCTCCCCGGCCAGCAGCAACTTCGCCAGGGGGTCCCCGATCTCACGCTGGATGAGCCGGCGCAGCGGCCGGGCCCCGTAGGCGGGATCGTAGCCCTCCAGGGCCAGCCACTCCCGCGCCGCGGGGGTCACCTCCAACTGCAGCCGGCGGTCGGCCAAACGGTCCGCCAGGTGACGCACCTGCAGGTCCACGATGGTGCCGAGTTCATCGATGGTCAGGGCGTCGAAGACGACGATCTCATCGAGACGGTTGAGGAACTCGGGCTTGAACGAGGCCCGCACGGCGGTCATCACCGATTCCTTCTTCGCCGCCGGGTCCAGGGACGGGTCCACCAGGAACTGCGATCCCAGGTTGGAGGTGAGCACCAGGATGGTGTTGCGGAAGTCCACCGTGCGGCCCTGACCGTCGGTCAGGCGCCCGTCGTCGAGCACCTGCAGCAGGATGTCGAAGACCTCCGGGTGGGCCTTCTCCACCTCATCGAGCAGCACCACCGAGTAGGGCCGGCGCCGCACCGCCTCGGTGAGCTGACCACCCTCCTCATAGCCCACGTACCCGGGCGGGGCACCGACCAGGCGGGCCACGGAGTGCTTCTCGGAGTACTCGCTCATGTCGATGCGCACGATGGCGCGCTCGTCGTCGAAGAGGAAGTCCGCCAGGGACTTGGCCATTTCGGTCTTACCCACACCTGTGGGTCCGAGAAACAGGAACGAACCGGTGGGCCGGTCGGGGTCGGCCACCCCGGCGCGGGAACGGCGCACCGCATCGGAGACGGCTCCGACGGCGTCGCGCTGGCCCACCAGACGCTGGCCGATGACCTCCTCCATGTGCAGCAGCTTCTCGGTCTCCCCCTCCAGCAGCTTGCCGGTGGGGATCCCGGTCCAGGCCGCGACCACCTCGGCGATCTCCTGGGGACCCACCCGCTCGGCGATCATCGGGGCCTGCTCGGTGGTGCCGGCCTCTTCGGCCTCGGCCTCGGCGATCTCGCGTTCCACGCCCGGGATCTCCCCGTAACGCAGCCGGGAGGCGGTCTCCAGGTCTCCCTCGCGCTCGGCGCGGGCCGCCTCGGTGCGCAGCGTGTCCAGCCGCTCGCGCAGATCACCGGCCCGGTTACGGCCGGCCTTCTCCGCCTCCCACCGGGTGGTCAGGGCCACCAGTTCCTCCCGCCGGTCGGCCAGATCGGCGCGCAACTGCGCGAGTCGCTCGGCGGAGGCCTCGTCGTTGTCGGCGTCGGAGAGGTAGGACTCCTCCATCTCCAGGCGGGTCACGGCCCGCTGGAGTTCATCGATCTCCATCGGGGAGGAGTCCAGTTCCATCCGGAGTTGGGAGGCGGCCTCATCGACCAGGTCGATGGCCTTGTCCGGCAGCTGCCGTCCGGTGATGTACCGGTGCGAGAGCGACGCCGCAGCCACCAGGGCACCATCGGCGATCTCCACCTTGTGGTGGGCTTCGTACTTGGGCGCGATGCCGCGCAGGATCGCCACCGTGTCCGGCACCGAGGGCTCATCGACGAACACCTGCTGGAACCGGCGCTCCAGGGCGGCGTCCTTCTCGATGGACTCGCGGTACTCATCCAGCGTGGTGGCCCCGACCATGCGCAACTCTCCGCGGGCGAGCATCGGCTTGAGCATGTTGCCCGCGTCCAGGGTGGAGTCTCCACCCGTGGCGCCGGCACCGACCACGGTGTGCAGTTCGTCGATGAACGTGATGATCTCGCCGTCGGAGTCCTTGATCTCATCGAGCACCGCCTTGAGGCGCTCCTCGAACTCCCCGCGGTACTTCGCCCCGGCCACCATCGCTCCCAGGTCCAGGGAGATCAGTCGCTTGCCCTGCAGGGAGGCGGGCACGTCGCCGTCGACCATCCGCTGGGCCAGGCCCTCCACCACGGCGGTCTTCCCGACGCCGGCCTCCCCGATGAGGACGGGGTTGTTCTTCGTGCGCCGGCTGAGCACCTGCACCACCCGGCGGATCTCGGTGTCGCGCCCGATGATCGGGTCAATCCGCCCCTCCTGAGCGGCGGCGGTCAGGTCGGTGCCGTACTTCTCCAGGGCTTGGAAGGTGCCCTCGGGGTCCGCTGTGGTGACCCTGCCGAACCCCGCACGTTCGGCAGCGTGGCCGCCAGCGCGTCGCGGTTGGCACCCATGGAACGCAGCACCTCACCGGCGTTGCCGGAGTCGGTCGCCAGGGCCATGAGCAGGTGCTCGGTGGAGACGAACTCATCCCCCAGCGCCTTGGCCTCCTCGCCGGCGGTCTTCATCACCGTGGCCAGGCCGCGAGACACCTGGGGCTGGTTGACCGAAGATCCCGAGGCCGCGGGCATGCCCGTGAGCACACCTTCGGTGCGCCCGGCGACCATGGCCGGAGCGACCCCCAGGGCGTTCAACAGCGCGACGGCGATCCCGTCCTCCTGGGCGAGCAGGGCGGCCAGCACGTGGGCGGGCTCGACCTGGGCGTGACCGGCGGCCGAGGCGTTGCGGACGGCTGCCGACAGCGCCTCCTGGGACTTGGTGGTGAGTTGAGTGTCCAAAGTTCGCTTCCTCCGCGAGCAGTATCAGGGTCCATAAGGGACAACTCCAGCGAAGTTGAGTCTATTCCGCTCAGGGTGGCCGGCAGGCATCCTCCTGAAGCCGCCTGCGCAAGTGGCGCCGGCAGGTGCGGGCACCTAACGTGAAAGTCATGGATGAGGCCGCCGCGCGGGAGTACCGCACCTGGTCCGGCTCTGTCCGGTTCACCCCCGGCCGGCACCTCGAACCCGCGGACGAGGGTGAACTCGCCCGCATCATCGGCCGGGCCCGCGAACACGGTCACACCGTCCGGCCCCGCGGGAGCGGGCACTCCTCCACACCGCTGATCGCCTCCGAGGACGTCCTGGTGTCCCTGGACGGCCTATCCGGACTCATCGATCACGACACCGAGGCCGGCCTGGCCCGACTCGGCGCGGGCACCACCCTGGACCAGGCGGGTGCGGAGTTGGCGCAGGTGGGCCTGGCGATGGAGAACTTCGGCGACGTGTCCTACCAGACCCTGGCCGGGGCGATCGGCACCGGCACCCACGGCACCGGGCTCCAGTTCGGCAACCTGTCCACCCTGTTGGCCGGCGGGCGGATGGTCACCGGGACCGGGGAGGTGCTCGACTTCGGGTTCGACGACGACGCGTCCCCGGCCACCGCGCCGCCGCCGGGCAGCCGCCCGGTCGGCGGTGACGACGGCATCGCCAGGGCAGGGGCCGGCGCGGGTCGCACCGAGGATGCGCTGCTGCGGGCGATCGGGGTGTCGCTGGGCACGATCGGGGTAATGACGGCGGTGACCATCCGCGCCACCCCCGAGTACGACCTGCGCCGCCTGGAGTGGAGCGCGGGCGCGGAGTGGGCCATCGACCACTTCCTGGAGTTGTCCCTGACCAACCGCAACGCCGACATCTACTGGTACCCCCGCAGGGACGAGGTCAAGGTGCGCACGCTGAACCTGCCCGAGCACACCGCCTCCGTGATGCCGGCAGACGCCCACGTGGTGACCGAGCAGACCGGCCCCAGCCACGAGATCATCCCGACCGTGCCCCCGTTGCGCTTCGATGAGATGGAGTACCTGTTCCCGTTGGAGGTCGGCATGGACGTGTTCCAGGCGGTGCGGGAACGCATCAAGTCCCGCCACCGTCACCACGTGGCCTGGCGGGTTCTGGTACGCACCATCGCGGCCGATGACCTGATGCTGTCCAATGCCACCGGGCACGATTCGATGAGCATCGCCCTGCTGCACAACGCCGACCTGCCCGAGGACCCCTACTTCGCGGACATGGAACCGTTGCTGCTGGATTACGGCGGTCGCCCGCACTGGGGCAAGAAGCACTCCCGCACGGCCACCCACCTGGCACCGATGTACCCGCAGTGGCAACACTTCCAGCAGATCCGGCGCCGGCACGACCCGGACGGGGTGCTGATGAACGACTACCTGCGTTCGTTGCTGGAGCAGGACCAGGACGGCGCGAACGGGGGCCAGTCATGACCGAGCAGTTGGGGCATCGCATCTGGGTCTTCCCGGCCGGGTGCATCCCGGCCACCGGCACCGGGGCGGAGCCGGAGTTCACCAGCCGTGAGGAGTTGTGCCTGCTCAACCCCGGGCCGCAGGACGCCACCGCCGAGATCGAGGTGCTGCGGGCCGATGAGGACCCATTGGGGCCGTTCACCCTGGCGGTCGGTGCGCGGCGGGTGCGGCATGTGCGGATCAACGACCTGTTCGACCCGGTGCCGGTTCCGCTGGGGGTCCCCTACGGGTTGATCGTGCGCACCGAGCACCCGGTGGTAGCCCAGGTGGTGCGCACCGACACCCGTCGCGACGGCCTGACGGTGTCGGCGATGCAGGGGTACGGAACCGGCTAGGGCCAAGTGGTCGCTCCCGGCATCCCCACGGTCCGGTGTTCCTCCGCCCCCTGGCGTCGCAAGGCGCTGCAAGGGCCCCGGGTACTGCCGCCCCCTGGCGCGTCCGCGCGCCACGGTGCACGCTGGGCAGATGGGTACCACTGCTGAGACCTCGCGACCTCCTGCCGCTCCGGCCTGGCCCCGCAGCACCACGGAGGTGAACGAGGACAGTCTGAACACCCTGCACCGGTGGTGGCGGGCCGCGAACTACCTGTCGGTCGGACAGATCTACCTGATGGCCAACCCGCTCCTGGACGAGCCGTTGCAACCCGAGCACATCAAGCCGCGGCTGCTCGGCCACTGGGGCACCACCCCGGGCCTGACGTTCACCTACGCGCACATGAACCGCGCCATCATCGACCGGGCCCTGGACGCCATCTACGTCACCGGTCCCGGTCACGGCGGGCCTGCCCTGGTCTCCGCCTCCTACCTGGAGGGCACCTGGACCGAGGCCTACTCCGACGTCACCCAGGACACCGAGGGCATGCGCCGGTTGTTCAAGCAGTTCTCCTTCCCCGGCGGGGTGCCCAGTCACGTCGCTGCCGATGTTCCCGGGTCGATCAACGAGGGCGGCGAGTTGGGCTATTCGCTCTCCCATGCCTACGGCGCCGCATTCGACAATCCCGATCTGCTGGTGGTCACCGTCGTCGGCGACGGTGAGGCCGAGACCCGGACCACTGGCCACCAGTTGGCACGGCAACAAGTTCCTCAACCCGCGCACCGACGGGGTGGTGCTGCCGATCCTGCATCTCAACGGTTTCAAGATCGCCAACCCGACCGTGCTGGACCGCATCGGGGAGACCGAGTTGTTGGAACTGATGCGCGGATACGGACACAACCCGCACCTGTTCACCGCCGGGTTCGATGACGAACCGGTCGCCGACACGCACCGCCGCTACGCCGAACTACTCGACGGCGTGCTGGATGAGATCGCCGACATCAAGGCCCGCGCCGCCGAGGGCGATGAGGCCCGCCCCGCGTGGCCGATGATCATCCTGCGCACGCCCAAGGGATGGACCGGACCGGTCACGGTCGACGGCAACGTGGTCGAGGGATCCTGGCGTTCCCACCAGGTGCCCCTGGCGAAGGCCCGCGACGACGACGAGCACCTGCGCCTGCTCGAAGAATGGTTGCGTTCGTACCACCCGGGCGACCTGTTCGACGACGACGGTGCTCCGTCGTCGGACATCACCGGCCTCTGCCCGCAGGGGCGACAACGGATGAGCGGCAACCCCCATGCCAACGGCGGGCTCCTGCTGCGCGACCTGCGCCTGCCCGATCACCGCGATTTCGCCGTCGACGTTCCCGCCCCCGGCGCGCGCATCGACGAGCCCACCAAGGTGCTGGGACGGTGGCTGACCGAGGTGATCCGGGCCAACCCGGACAACTTCCGCATCTTCGGCCCGGACGAGACGGCCTCGAACCGGCTATCGGGGGTCTACGACGTCACCGCGAAGCAGTGGAACGCCGAGTACCGCGACATCGATGAGGACGATGATCTGGCACCCAGCGGCCGGGTGGTGGAGATGCTGTCGGAGCACATGTGCCAGGGATGGCTGGAGGGCTACCTGCTGAGCGGCCGGCACGGGATGCTGAACTCCTACGAGGCGTTCATCCACATCGTCGACTCGATGTTCAACCAACACGCCAAGTGGCTCAAGGTCACCCAGGAGATCCCCTGGCGGGCACCGATACCGTCGCTGAACTACCTGCTGTCCTCGCACGTGTGGCGCCAGGACCACAACGGCTTCTCCCACCAGGACCCCGGCTTCATCGACCATGTGATGAACAAGAAGGCGGAGGTGGTACGGGTGTACCTGCCACCGGACGCGAACACGTTGCTGAGCGTCTACGACCAGATCCTGGGCACCCGGGACTTCGTCAACGTGGTGGTGGCCGGCAAGCAACCCGGTCCGCAGTGGCTGGACATGGAGGCCGCGATCGCCCACTGCGCCCGCGGCGTGGGGGTGTGGGACTGGGCCGGCTCCGAGGTGGAAGGGCAGGACCCGGACGTGGTGCTGGCCTGCGCCGGGGACATTCCCACCATCGAGACCCTGGCTGCGGCCGGCCTGCTGCGCGAGTACCTGCCGGACCTGAAGGTGCGGGTGGTGAACGTGGTGGACCTGATGCGCCTGCAGGATGACCGGGAGCACTCGCACGGGATGTCCGATCGCGACTTCGACACGGTGTTCACCAAGGACAAGCCGATCCTCTTCGCCTACCACGGCTACCCGTGGCTGATCCATCGACTGACCTACCGGCGCACGAACCACCCGAACCTGCACGTGCGCGGATACAAGGAGGAGGGCACCACCACCACACCGTTCGACATGGTGATGCTGAACGACTTGGACCGCTACCACCTGGTGATGGACGTGATCGACCGGGTGCCGCAGTTGGGCAGCCGGTACGCCGGATTGCGCCAGGAGATGGGCGATGCCCGCCTGAAGGCCCGGCAGTACACCCGCGACCACGGTGTGGACATCCCCGAGGTAGCCGACTGGGTGTGGCCGGACGCGGCCGACTCGGGCACCGTCTCCGGCTCGAACGCCCAAGCGGCTGCGACCGATACCGGCGCGGACCACGGCTGAGCCGTCGCCGCACGATGGCACACTCGAGGAATGACTTCGTGGATCTGGCGCCCGGTAGGCGCAGTCCTGCTCGCGCTCGTGGTGCTCACCGGCTGCGTGCGGCTGGACGGCGGGGTGACCATCAGCACCGATGACACCCTCTCCGGTGACGTTGTGGTCGCCGTCAGCCAGGCCTGGGCCGAGGCCAATGGTCAGGATCCCTACGCGCTGCAGCGCATCCTGGACGAGGAGATCGCCGCGGCCCCGGATGCCGGCATCGCCGCGGAGCCGTTCGAGGACGGCGAGTACATCGGGGCCACGTTAACGCTGACGGACGTGCCGATCGAGCGGATCGAGGAGTCCACCTCCGGCGCACTGATCGTCGCCGCCGAGGAGGACGGACACATCGTGGCCGGCCGGTTCGGTGACCTCGACCTCACCGCACCGGACGGCGCCGAGGAGGACGATCAGGTCGCCACGCCGTGGATGATCGACTTGTCGGTGACCTTCCCGGAGGCTGTCACCGACCACGACGGCACCCTGGTGGGCCGCACCGTCTCCTGGGACCTGGAGCCCGGTGATGACACCCTCTTCGCCACCACGCAGGCAGCGGCTTCTCCCTACCGGTTCCGGTTCCGGTGCTGCTGTTCGGGCTGCTGCTGGTGGGGACCGGCCTCTGGCTCGTCATCAGCCGACGACGGCGGCAGGCAGCGGGCGAGCAGCACTGACTTGCCGTAGGTGACCGACCCGGGCGGGCAGCCGACCCGTGCAGCGAACGGTACTCGGTGTGCTGTGAGGATGGAGGAAGGCCCGGCCTCTCGGGGGACCGGGGCCTTGTGGCCCGAGTGGCTACCTCAACCCTCCTCGACTGGGTGCACGCGTCCTGTCCGGCGTCGGTGGCCGAGCCCGATGACGAGAGCCCTGAGGCGGGGGTCGGCGACCTCCCGGTCTCTCACCCGAGCGGTCAACTGCACAGTTATCCCCAGGCCGGGCGTACCCGCGTAGCTATCCACAGCGCCAAAACGATTCGAACGTTTGTCGGAGGTGGGTTGTAGGTTCGACTCATGTCCATCACCCAGGTCCCACCGATGATCCAGGCACCGGCCGCGTTGGCTCAGGTCGCCTCGGTCGTTGGCGAGATTGCTGCCGGTGGGTGGTGGCGGGTGGGTGAGTCAGACCTGGGCGAGGCGCTGGCGCAGGCGGGTCGGATTCGTCACGAGGTGGCCCGGCTGGAGGCACACGCCGCGGCCGAAGCGATCTCTCGCGGGTTGCCCGCAGGCCAGGGAATGACGGCGGTGGACTACCTGGTCAAGGTGGCCAGCCAGTACGCCCCGGCGCCACCGCGGGGGCAAGCGATCCACACCGCGCGCATCGCCGAAACGATCAACAACCCCTCCCCCGGTGTGGAGAACACCCTGACCGGGTTCGATGCCGGGCTGATCAGCACCTCCAAGGCCTCAGCGATCATTCAGTTCCACCACGAGGTGGAACCGATCTCCGAGGCCGAGGCGCTTGCCACCACGATGAAGACGATCAACGAAGGCGCGACCGACCAGGTCGAACATTCGGACCCGAAGAACGACAAGAACGACGAAAACCACGCCGGGGGCGACGACGGGGATGCCGCCGAAGGCGGGGCACCGGTGCGCCGATGCGGGTGGACCGACCGGCAGCTGGCGCTCCTGCTGCGCCGGGCACGGCGAACCATCAAACCACCCAAGGACTTGGAAGCCGAAGAGAACGGGCAACGAACTCGCCGAGCCCTCTACACCCTGCCCGCAGCCGGCGGGATGACCGAGTACCGGGTCCTCCTCGACCCCGAAGGGGCGGCCATCATCGACGCCACCTTGTCAGCGCTGTCCAAACCGCAGCCGGCCGAGGACGGCACCCCCGATCCGCGCAGCGCACCACGCCGCCGGGCCGACGCCCTGGTCACCATCATCCAACGGGGCGTAGCCGCCCCCGAGGGAACCCCCCAGACCACCAAGGCCCAAGTATTCATCACCATCCCCCTCAGTGACCTACAGTCCAAGACCAACGGCGCCGGAATCACGATGACCGGGCAGGTGCTCTCCCCGGAAACCGTGCGGCGCATGGCCTGCGATGCCTCGATCATCCCCGCAGTGCTGGGCACCGAGGGCGAAATCCTCGACCAGGGCCGTGATGAGCGCCTGTTCACCCGCGCCCAACAACGAGCCCTCTGGCATCGCGACAAGGGATGCTCATTCCCAGGCTGCACCATCCCTGCTCAGTGGTGCCAAGCCCACCACGTCCAGTTCTGGGCCCACGGCGGACACACCAACCTGGACAACGCAGCCCTGCTATGCCAACGCCACCACACCCACGTCCACAGCAATGACCTAACCGCCACCGTCACACCCACCGGAGTCACCTGGCACACCTGAACACCCCGCCCCACACCCGGCCACCACCGCCGGGCCCATGGCATGCGCAGAGACCGGAACGCGGGCCGGGTGGAACAGGGCAGGAGCAGAACAGCAGCAGAGCAACAGCAGAGCAGGAGCAGGAGCAGGAGCGATGCTCACACTCCGGCGCCCACACGGAGCGAATCACGACGCACCCTTGCGCCAGACATCAATGACCCTCCACACCGCAACGACAGGGCGCCCCAAGAGCGGCGCAAACCGGGCAGCGTCACTGGAGTACGGCTCGGCGGTGCGCCCAGGGGGCGGCGCGCTCCAGGTCCGCGGCCAGGGACAGCAGCACGTCCTCACCCCCGGGTGCCACCGAGGCCAGCGTGACGCCGAAGGGCAATGCCGGCTCGCCGTCGTCGGGTTCGGCGTGGTGCAGCGGGAGGGAGATCGCGGCCTTGCCTATGATGTTCAGGCTGGAGGTCCACGGAGTGAACTCCATCTGGGCCTGGAAGTCCGCGGCCGGGTCCTCATCGTTGCGGATCGCGCCGATCGCCGGTGGTGGGGTAGCCAGCGACGGGGTGAGGATCACGTCGAAGTCGGCCCACCGGCGTGCGGCCTGGCGGGTGAGGCGCTGCCCGCCGAACACGGCTTCGGCGTAAGTCGGCCCGGTGACATCCTTGCCGGCCTCGCGCAGCCACCGGGTGAGCGGGCGCAGGGCGCTCTCACCCCCGGGCGGCAGCGGGATGGAGGTGGCCAGGACGGCCCACATCGGACGGAACGGGGCCCACTCCTCGGCATTGAAGGGAACCGGGGCGGTATCGAGGTGGTGGCCCATGCCGGTGAGCAGGCGCGCCGCCTGGTCCACGGCGGCCAGGGCCTGGGGATGGATCCCCGCATCGGCGATGATCGGTTCGGTGAGCACCCCGATCCGGAGCGGCGCGGCGGAGCGGGCGGCGGCCTCGGCGAAACTGGTCGCGACGGGCGGGGCGCTGTAGGTATCGCCGGGCCAGGCGTGGGCCAGGACGTCCAGCGCGATCGCGGTGTCGGCAACGGTGCGGGTGAGGACGCCGTTGGTGGACAGGCCGGGGCCATCCAGGCCGTGCGGGCCGGGGCTGATGCGCCCGCGTGCGGGCTTCAAGCCCACCAAGCCACAAGCCCCGGCGGGGATGCGGATCGAACCGCCTCCGTCTGAGCCGTGGGCGATCGGGGTGATGCCTGCTGCCACTGCGGCCGCCGCGCCACCGGATGAGCCGCCTGCGGTCCGGGAGAGGTCCCATGGATTGCGGGCCGGCGGGGCGACGTCGGGCTCGGTGTAACAGGGGAACCCGAACTCGGGGGTATTGGTCTTGCCGATCATGGTGGTCCCGGCCCGGCGCAGCAGGGTCACCACGCCGTCGTCGACCTCGGGCACGTAGCCCTGCAGCGCCGCGCTACCGGCGGTCATCGGGACCCCGGCGACCTGGTTCAGGTCCTTGATCGGCAGCGGCACGCCGGCCAGCGGCGGCAGGTCAGCCTCGTCGTCGGCCGCGTCGATGGCGCGCTGGACCGCCCTGGCTTGTTCCAGGGCCAGTTCGGGGGTGACGGTGATGAACGCGCCGATCCGGTCATTGAGTTCTGCTGCACGGTCCAGCGCGTGCTGGGTTACCTCGACCGCACCGAGTTCGCCCTTGGCGATGGTGGCGGCCAGTTCAACGGCAGTGAGATCATCCAGGTCAGACATACCGCGAGCCTACTCTCGGGGAGGTCTGCACCCGGCTCACCGAGTCAACCAGCGCGGACGTCCCTGTTGACCGATGCCTGCTCCTGCGCTGCCAGTCCGTCAGACCCCACCACGATCCCGGAGCCGGGCCTCCAGGTACCCTGTACGGCGCCACCCCTCAATGGCCGCAAGCCCGCACCATCCACTCGTGAAGCACCGTCGCCCGAAACCGAAAGGCCCTCCCCGTTGCGCGCCCTCTATAAGCCCGGCCCGCGTGCTGGTCTAGAACTTGTCGAACGTCCCGAGCCTGAGCCTGGTCGGGCCGAGGTGAAGATCCGGGTGTTGACTACCGGGATCTGCGGTACCGATCTGCATATTCGTAACTGGGACTCCTGGGCGGCCTCGATGGTGAGGGCTCCCTATATTCCCGGGCATGAGTTCTATGGCGAGGTGGTGGCCGTGGGGGACTTGGTGCAGGACGTCAAGGTCGGTGACAAGGTCTCCGGTGAGGGTCATATCGTGTGCGGGACCTGCCGTAACTGCCGCGCCGGGCAACGCCAGCTGTGCATCCGCACCATCTCGGTGGGGGTGCAGCGCGATGGTGCTTTCGCGGAGTTCGTGGTGATCCCGGAGGAGAACGTGTGGGTGCACAACTTCCGGGAGGGGCAACAGCCCATCACTGCCGAACTGGGTGCGATCTTCGACCCCTTCGGCAATGCGGTGCACACCGCGTTGAAGTTCTCGGTGGTGGGTGAGGACGTGTTGATCACCGGCGCCGGGCCGATCGGGTTGATGGCCGCGGCCGTGGTGCGCCATGTGGGTGCCCGGTATATCGCGATCACCGATGTGTCCGCGCCCCGGTTGGCTCTGGCCGAGCGGATGGGGGTGGACCTGACGGTGGATGTGTCCAGGACCAGCATCGAGTGGGCTTTCGGGGAGCTGGGTCTGAAGGAGGGGTTCGATGTGGGCCTGGAGATGTCCGGTCACCCCGATGCGCTGCCGGAGATGATCCGGGATATGAACCACGGGGGCCGTATCGCGCTGCTGGGGCTGCCTACCGAGTCCATCGACATCGACTGGTCGGTGGTGGTGACCCACATGCTCACGTTGCAGGGGATCTACGGACGGGAGATGTTCGAGACCTGGAACGCCATGGCCGCGATGCTGAGTTCGTCCACCTGGCTGCACCACACCATCTCCTCGGTGATCACCGACGTGCTGCCCGCCACCCAGTGGGAGCGCGGCTTCGAGATCGCCGCCAACGGCACCAGCGGCAAGGTCGTCCTGGACTGGTCCACCCTCTCCTGAGCCTGGACTGGTCCGTCCTCTCCTGAACCTGGACTGGTCCACCCTCTCCTGAGCAGGTTCCGTAGGCTGGGCGCCGAGACCGGTCGAGTGCGGCGAGACCGGCCTCGGCAACGACCGGTCTGACGCCCGTTCGACCGGTCTCAGCGATTCCACGCCCCGCAGCCCGAAAGGACGCCCCCGATGGTCACCACGATGCGCACCGAACTACAGCATGAGTTGGAGAGGAGTTGCGCGAGTCCGGGCTGTACAAGGCCGAACGGGCCATCACCACCCCCCAGTCGGCGCAGATCCGGGCCGGAGCCCTGGGCGCGGAGCCGGCTTCGGTGCTGAACTTCTGCGCCAACAACTACCTCGGCCTGGCCGACGACCCGCGCATCATCGCCGCGGCCAAGAGCGCCCTGGACCAACGCGGCTTCGGGATGGCCTCGGTGCGGTTCATCTGCGGCACCCAGGACCGGCACCTGGAACTGGAGCAGCGGGTCAGCCAGTTCCTGGGCACCGAGGACACGATCCTGTTCTCGTCCTGTTTCGACGCCAACACCGGACTGTTCGAGATCCTCCTCGACGCCCGCGACGCCGTCATCTCCGACCAGTTGAACCACGCCTCGATCATCGACGGCATCCGGCTGTGCAAGGCCTCCCGGTTCCGCTACGCCAACCGCGACATGGGCGACCTGCGCGCGCAGCTTCAAGCAGCGGCCGACGGCGGGGCTCGCCGGATCCTGGTCGTCACCGACGGCGTGTTCTCGATGGATGGCTACCTGGCACCGCTACGCCAGATCTGCGATCTGGCCGAGGAGTTCGGCGCACTGGTGATGGTTGACGACTCCCACGCCACCGGTTTCATGGGAGCAACCGGCGCCGGGACTCCCGAGCACGCGGGCGTGAGCGACCGGGTGGACATCTACACCGGTACCTTCGGCAAGGCCCTTGGTGGCGCCTCGGGCGGGTACGTCTCCGGGCGGGCGGAGATCGTCGCGATCCTGCGCCAGCGGGCCCGGCCCTATCTGTTCTCCAACTCCCTGGCCCCCTCGATCGTGGCAGCCACCTTCACCGCCCTGGACCTGGTGGCGGACGCCGGGGAGTTGCGCGAGCAACTGTTCGCCAACGCCGCCCACTTCCGCCGCCGGATGTCCGAGGAAGGCTTCGACCTGCTGGAGGGGGAGCATCCGATCATCCCGGTGATGTTCGGCGATGCGGTGCTGGCCTCCAAGGTCGCCGAGCAGATGCTGGCCCGCGGGGTGTTCGTGACCGCGTTCTCCTTCCCGGTGGTGCCCCGGGGAGCGGCGCGGATCCGGGTGCAGCTCTCCGCCGCGCACACCGCCGAGCACATCGAGGAATGCGTCGCGGCGTTCGTCGCCTCCCGGGAGGCCGCCGCGGCCGAGGGCTAGGGTTCGGGCCCACCGGGCGCCTGGTGGAAGGATGGCCGGGTGCTGTACGTGCTGGTGATCCTCGCTGTGTTCATCGGCGCCCTGGCCCAACGGGCCACCGGTCTGGGCTTCGCGATGATCTCTGCGCCGGTGCTGGTGTTGCTACTCGGCGCGTTCGACGGCGTACTGCTGGTGAACCTGTGCGGCGCGGTCGCAGCGCTGCTCATCATCACCCGGGTGTGGCACCTGATCGACTGGCGGCAGTTCTGGTTGCTCACCGTCCCGGCCCTCGTCGCGGTGGTGCCCGGCACGATCATCTCGGTGCTGTTCACCGGCCCGGGCCTGCAGATCATCGTGGGGGTGATCCTCATCGTGGCGCTCACCGCCTCGCTCATCGTGCGGCGCAGTTTCCGTCCCGTGGCGATCACGCCGAGTGCGCTCCTGAGTGGAGCGGTCTCCGGATTCACCAACACCACCGCCGGAGTGGGCGGACCGGCGCTGAGCGTGCATGCGGTGCTGACCCGGTGGGACCATCGGGCATTCGCCGCCACCATCCAGCCCTACTTCGTCGTCAGCGGCATGGTCGCCTTCATCGCCAAGGTCGCCGCCGCCCCTGAAGGTCTACCGGCCTATGCCTGGTGGTTGTGGCTGATGATCGTCGGGGCGATCTTGACCGGGCTTGCAGCCGGGGAGTGGGTCAGCACCCGGATCAGCGCCAGGGCGGCGCGCATCGCCGTCATCCTGCTCGCCTACGGCGGCGGGGTCGTGGCCGTCATCGATGGCGCGCTGGCTGCCGGATGATGACGCGCGGCGATCAACGGCCTTGCTCGCCCTCGGTGCCGTCCTCGGATGTTCGGGCCGGGTCCGTTCCGTCGGCGTACTCACCCGTCTCATAGTCGTACTCGACGGGGTTACCCTCATCATCGGTGCGCTGGTACCACGCGGTGAACTCCTCATCCGAGGTGTCCATGGCCTCGCCGGTGGCGTACTCATCGGGCGGGGTCACCGGTTCGACACTGAGGACCCAGTGGTCCCCGTACTCCTCCACTCCGCGCTCGACGGCCTTCTCGAGCGCCCAGTTCTCATACGTGTAGCGGATCACCTGCGGGTCGTTGCGCAACTCCCGCACCAAGGCCACTGCCATAGCGATGATGATGAGGGAGAACGGTAAGGCCGTCACGGTGACCAGGTTCTGCAGTCCGGTGAGGGCGTCCTCGTCACCGACCAGCAGGATGACCACGGCGATACCGGCCATGCACATCGCCCAGAAGACCGTGATGGGCCGCTTGGGTTCGGGGTTTCCTTTCTGCGACATCTGCGAGTTGACCAGCGAGGCGGAGTCGGCGGTGGTGATGAAGAAGACCGCCAGGATCACGATCACCAGCGGGGCCAGGACCGCGCCGCCCGGCAGTTGGTCGATGACGACGTAGAAGATCTCCTCCGGTGCCGGCAGTGACTGCGCTGTACCGTCGGGTGCGACCTCCCCGTGCTCGCGTTGCAGCCAGATCGAGGTGCCGCCCAGGAGGGTGAACGCCCCGACGATGATGGACGAGGGAATGAGCAGGACCCCGAGGACGAATTGGCGGATCGTTCGTCCGCGGCTGATCTTGGCGACGAAAACCCCCACGAACGGGGCCCAGCTCACCCACCAGGCCCAGTAGAAGGTGGTCCACGCGGTGAGGAACTCCTGGGTCGGCTCCCCGTCGGACATGGTGGCTCCGAGCATCTCGGGCATCGAGCCGAAGTACTCCACGACGACGCCCGGGATGACGTTGAGGAGGAACGCCGTCGGGCCGACCACGAAGAAGAACACCGCGAGCCCGACCGACAGGACCAGGTTGACGTTGGACACCGGCGAATGCCCCGCTAGATGCCAGAGACCGCCGAGACGATCGTCCCGGCGGTCAGGGTCACGATGATGACGATCGCGATGGTGTTCCCGGTTGTGCCGATACCACTGACGATCTCCACTCCCCGAGCGATCTGCAGCGCACCGATCCCAGGCTCGCAGCCGTTCCGAACAGAGTGGCGAAGATGGCCAGGCCGTCGATGATCCGAGCGCCGGCACCGCTTGCTCTACCGTTCCACAAGGGCGTCAGCACCGAGCTCATCAACGGCACCCGACCGCGGCGGTAGGAGACGTAGGCGACGCAGAGTCCCACGATCGCGTAGATCGCCCATGCGTTGATTCCCCAGTGCAATGCGGCTTGAGCCATCGCACCCCGGACGGCCTCTGCGGTGGCGGGCTCGTAGAGTCCGGGGAGGGTCGCTCCTGCCGTTCGAGGGCGAACGTCCGGACTACCCGGACGCCTGAGGAATTTCGCCCTCAACCTAGCGAATAGGTGCCCAAAGCGCGTCCAGACACGAACAGACGCCGGCAGGGCTCGTCCATTCACCTCCCGCGTCGGACTCCGCTGCCGCCAGACCAGCCTGAACCACGACCAGGCCTCCGGTGCGCCGCCCGGCCTCCGGAGCGCCGGCCCCCGGTCCGCCGGCCCCCCGTTGGTCTGCTGTCCCGGCAGCCATTGCTGTGCCATGTCATATGCCGCAGCGGTTAGGCTGTCCCGGACATCGAAGTTCATACGGAGAGGACCGTCGTGACCGACACTCGCATCTGGCTCGAGGACGTCGCAGGCAGTGAGGCCCTGGACTGGGTTCGCGCCCGCAACGCGGAGAAGGCCGCGGACCTGGCCGCCACCCCGGAATTCGCCCGCGCCAAGGACCGCATCACCGCGATCCTGGACTCCGACGACAAGATCCCCGAGGTCTCCAAGATCGGTGCGCACTACTACAACTTCTGGAAGGACGCCCAGCACGAGCGCGGCATCTGGCGACGTACCACTCTGGAGTCCTACCGCACCGAGAACCCGGACTGGGAGACGGTCCTGGATGTGGACGCCCTCAACGAGGCCGAGCAAGAGAACTGGGTCTGGCACGGGGTCAGCGTGCTGCCGGGCGCCGACCAGGAGTACCGGCTCGCGATGATCCACCTGTCCCGTGGTGGCGCCGACGCCGACGTCTCCCGGGAGTTCGACCTGCACACCCGCCGGTTCGTCGAGGGCGGCTTCTATCGCCCCGAGGCCAAGGGCGGCACCTCCTGGATCGATGAGGACACCCTGTTCGTCCACACCGACACCGGTGCGGGCAGCATGACCTCCTCCGGCTACCCGCGGATCACCCGCCGTTGGCGCCGCGGCACCCCGCTCGAACAGGCTGAGGCCGTCTTCGAGGGTGAGCACGACGACATGTCGGTCGCCGCGATGCACGATTCCACTCCGGGTTTCGAGCGCGACTTCGTGGTGCGGGCGCTGGCCTTCTACAACGCCGAGATCCACCTGCTGGACGGAACGGAACTACGCCGGATCGAGGTGCCCAGCTCCGCAGAGATCATGGTGCACCGCGAGTGGCTGGCGATCGAGTTGCGGAAGGACTGGACCCCGGCCGGGACCACCTACTCCGGCGGCTCCCTGCTGGTAACCGACTTCGATGACTTCATGGCCGGCTCTCGTGAGTTCCAGGTGCTCTACTCCCCCACTCCGTCCACCTCGTTGATCGGTGCCACCTGGACCCGACACCACCTGGTACTGAACATCCTGGATGACGTCAAGCACCGGCTCGAGGTGCACACCCCGGGACCGGATGGCACCTTCACCTCCGAACCCTTCACCGGTGCCGAGGACGGCGCTGTCGGCACGGTCCGCGTCGGCGCGGTCGATCCCAAACGCAGCGACGACCTGTGGCTGGTCACCACCGACTTTCTCAGCCCGACCACGCTCTGGCTCGCCCGGGCGGACGGAGAGCCGGAGAAGCTCAAGTCGATGCCGGCGTTCTTCGACGCCGCCGGCCTGGTCGCCGAGCAGTACTTCACCACCTCCGACGACGGAACCCGGGTGCCGTACTTCCTGGTGCGCCGCGAGGACCTCACCTTCGACGGCACCGCGCCGACCCTGATGTACGGCTACGGCGGCTACGAGATCCCGATGCTGCCGAACTACAACGCCGCCCTGGGCGCCGCCTGGTTGGAGGAGGGCGGGGTGTATGTCCTGACCAACATTCGCGGCGGCGGAGAGTACGGCCCGGCCTGGCACCAGGCGGCGATGCGGGAGAACCGACACCTGGCCTACCAGGACATGGCCGCTATCGCCCGGGACGTGGTCGAGCGCGGTGTCACCTCGCACGACCGGATCGGCGTGCAGGGCGGATCCAACGGTGGTCTGCTCACCGGGAACATGCTGGTGCACTACCCCGAGCTCTTCGGTGCGATCGTCATCCAGGTGCCGCTGCTGGACATGGAGCGCTACCACCTGCTGCTTGCCGGTGCGTCCTGGATCGCGGAGTTCGGCGACGACCCGGACGTCCCCGGCGACCGGGAGTTCCTGCGCACGTTCTCCCCGTACCACCTGTTCGAGCCCGATGCGGAGTACCCGCCGGTGCTGTTCACCACCTCCACCCGCGATGACCGGGTGCACCCCGGGCACGCCCGCAAGATGGCGGACCTGATGATCGAGGCGGGCAAGGACGTGACCTACTACGAGAACATCGAAGGTGGTCACGGCGGGGCGGCCACGAACGCCCAGGCCGCCCACATGCAAGCGCTGGTCTACCGATTCCTGGCCGAGCGCCTCGACCGGAACTGAGTCCGGCCGCCGGCCGAGGGTCTGCGAGCGGGTCGAGTCCGGTCGCCGGTCCGAGCGGTCCGAGCGGTCCGGACGGTCCGGACGGTCCGGGCGGCTCAGCGCCGCCCGGTGCCGGCGGCCGGCCCGCTCGGCGGACCACTACGCGCCGTTGACCTCGTCGCGCCACGCGATCCACCGGTCGAAGCCGGTCATGTCGTAGTCCGGGCCGGAGGTGCCCAGGGTGAACAGGCGCACGCCCTGGGCGCGCAGCGCTTCCCCTGACTCAGCCGGTTCGGGCAGCGTGTTCCCGTCCCGGCCGCGGGGGCCGGCGCCCGCAGAGACCTCGATCTCACCCACGTCCCGGCCCACGGCGTCGCAGTGCGCCCGCAGCACCGAGAGCTTGTGGTCCAGTTCCGCACCCGTGGCGAAGGAGTGCCAGATGTCGGCGTGCTCGGCCACCATGCGCAGCGTCTTCTTCTCCCCGGCGCCACCGATCAGCAGCGGCATCGGCCCGGCAGGGGCGGGATTGAGCACGTCCAGCCGGTGCCGGATCCGGGGTAGCGCCTCGCCCAGTGCATCCAAGCGGGTGCCGGGGGTGCCGAACTCGTACCCGTAGGCCTCGTAGTCCTTCGCGAACCAACCGGCACCCAGACCCAGGATCAACCGACCACCGCTGATGTGGTCGACCGTGCGGGCCATGTCCGCAAGCAGGTCCGGGTTCCGGTAGGAGTTGCACGCGACCAGGGCACCCAGCTGGATGCTGGAGGTCTGCTCCGCCCACGCACCGAGCATGGTCCAGCACTCGAAGTGCTTGCCATCGGGGTCACCGTTGAGGGGGAAGAAGTGGTCCCAGTTGAACGCGACGTCGACTCCAATGTCCTCGGCGCGGCGTACCGCGTCGCGGATCGCGGCGTAGTCGGCGTGCTGGGGCTGGATCTGCACGGCGATGCGCACCGGACGCTGCTGTGCCGTCGTCGGGCTCTGTGCGGGCGTCGGGTTCTGGGCGGTGCCAGGGCTCTGTTCGGTCATGAAAAGCATTGTGGCAGTCAGGCCGACCGGCCTATTCTGCATCCATGCGGTCGAAAACCAGGGCGAACGGGCGACAACGGTCCTTCATCGAGCAGGCACGCCGGGCCCAGATCGTCAGGGCCGCGATCGAAACCGTGGCCGAGACCGGGTACTCCGGGGCCTCGCTGTCCCGGATCGCGCGGCGCGCCGGCATCAGCAAGAGCGTGATCTCCTATCACTTCGCCGGCAAGGACGACCTGCTCACCCAGGTGGTGACCGACTTCTTCGCTGACACCGAGGCTCACATGCGCGCCGAGCTCGCGGCGGCGAGGACTGCCACCGACCTGATCCGCACCTGGGTCAGCGCTCAGATCGACTACTTCGCCCGGCATCGCGCTCAGTTCCTGGCCATGACCGAGATCGTGATGAACCATCGCGACGCCGCGGGCGCGCGGCCGTTCCTGGAGGTGATCGCCGGGGAGGTCGAGGCGATCAGCCGCATCCTCACCGACGGTCAGCGGGCCGGGGAGTTCCGCGACTTCGTCGTCACCGACGTCGCCGTCATCATCATCCGCGCCACCGAGGGTGTGCTCGGGGCCTGGATGGCCGACGAGCACACCGACCTCGATGCCCAGACCGCAGCCCTGATCGACTTCATCGACCACGCCATCCGGAACCAGCCACCGCCGAACCCACCACCTCACCACGCCACCCAGGGGGCCTGACATGACCGGTACACCGGACCCGAACGAGCCGGACGCCAATACCAACGCCGCCGCCAGTACTCCTGGCACCACCGGCGACGACCCCGACGAACGCCCGGTCCCGCGCCAGTTGCGCCCACCGCAGCACCGGCTTGAACGCTCGGTCACCACGTTGTGGATCCTGCAGGCGCTGGTCTTCCCCGGCCTGCTGCTGGCCGGTTCGATCGTGGCTTACGTGCTGTGGGAAGCGGCCCGGCCGTGGCTGATCGCCGCGATCATCATCTCCGCACTGGGGACGTTGGTGAGCGTCGCCGTGGAGCCCTGGTGGCGCTTCGCGGTGCACCGCTGGGAGGTCACCGACGAAGCCGTCTACGCCCGCAGCGGGTGGGTCGTGAAGGAGTGGCGGGTCGCGCCGATCTCCCGCATCCAGACCGTGGACTCCGTCCGTGGACCCTTCGAGCAGCTGCTGGGGCTGGCCACGGTGCGTGTCACCACCGCATCATCCTCGGGGGCCATCGAGATCAACGGCCTGGACGCCGACGTGGCGGCCGACGTCGCCGAGCGCCTGACCCTGATCACCGAGCGTACCCCGGGGGATGCCACGTGAGCGGCGAGGAGATCCGCGCGGACGACACGACGCGGGCCGACATCTCCGGCGACGTGGCCACCAGCACCGCGCCACTGGTGCAGACCGACGCACCCTGGCAGCGTCTGCACTCCCGGATGATCTGGGTGGACGCGCTGCAAACGGTCATCTCCCTGGCGCCGGGCATCGTGGCGATCACGGTGTTCGACGTCGAGGCCGACATGAGCAGCATGTGGCCGTTCGTGGCGATCGCGGTCTTCGGCGTCCTCGGGGCCATCAGCGACGCGCTGCGCTGGGTCTTCACCCGCTACCGGGTCAGCGAGGACTACGTCGAACGGCGCACCGGTGTGCTGGTGCGCCGGTACCGTTCGGTACGCCGGGACCGGATCCGATCGGTCGACGTCGAGGCCCGGCTGCGACACCGGCTGTCCGGGCTGCGCATCGTGCGGATCGGCGCCGGGCAGCAGAGCGCCGCCGGGGAGGCCGCCTTCGACCTGGACGCCGTGCTGGCAGCAGACGCCGAGCAACTACAGCGCATCCTGCTGCGGGACCGCCGTCGGCCCTCGAGCGGCACCGTCGCGGCGGGGCGGACCCCGCAGTCACCAGACGACGGCGACCACCAGGTGGAGGCCGAGTCCACAGACGCCGGCAGCCAGGGCAGCGACGATCCCATGCCAGAGCGGGCACCGCAGATCCTCAGCCGGCTGCAGCCGCGATGGGTGCTCTACAACCTGTTCAACATCTGGGCCCTGGTGCTGGCCGCCGGAGTGCTCTGGGGCGGTTTCTGGCTCGCGGCGACGTTCAACCTCGACGTACTCAGTTACGGCCGGAACCTGGTGGCATGGGACGATCTGGATTGGGCCGGCCGGACCGCGATCGCGGTGGGCGTGGTGGCGATGGTCGGTGTGCTGGGCATGGCGATCACGTTCTTCACCTCGCACTGGAGGTTCGAACTCTCCCGGGTGTTCGGTGCCGAGACCACCATGCTGCGCACCCGCCAAGGCCTGTTCCACACCAAGGAGGTGAACCGGGACGAGGGCCGGATCCGGGGCGTGGCGATCGCCGAACCGTTGCTGTGGCGCTGGCTCGGTGTCACCGATACCACCGTGATCACCACCGGGTTGGACGCATGGTCCTCCTCCGATCCGACCACGATTCTGCCGCGGGGTCCGCGCGCGGTGGCCTGCCGGGTCGGCGGCGAGGTGCTGCAGACCGACGTCAATCCGATCACCGCCCCGTTGCAGCCGCACCCGGGTGCGGCGTTGCGGCGCCGGTTGTGGTGGGCGCTGGCGACCGCGGCGATCGTGACCGGTGTGCTGTGGTGGCTGGCGCGGACCGACGTCATCGGATTCGGATGGATCTGGACAGGAGCGGTGCTGCTGCCCTTCGCCGTCGGCGCGGCGCTGGTCGCCTACCGCGCCCTCGGACACACGATCGCGGGCGCGTATGTGGTGATGCGTTCGGGGCTGCTCAGCCGGTACACCACCGCGCTGCAGCGCGATGCGGTGAGCACCGTCGCAGTGAGCGAATCGTTGTTGCAGCGCCGCCTCGGGCTGCGCTCCGTATCCGCGATGACCGCTGCGGGCGATGGTGCCTACGACGCACCGGACGTGCCGGCGGACTCGGCTGCGGAGTTGGCGAACCTCGCCTCCGACGGTCTGCTCGAACCGTTCCTGGTGCACCCGGGCCGGCCTGCGGACTGACGGGTCAGGGCCAGCGAAGACCGCTGGTCCAGGCTCCGTCCGCCGCGGTGTAGCGCAGCCGGACCTGGCCGCGGTCAGTGGTGGCCTGCCAGAACTCCACCCACTCCGGACGAATAGCGTAGGCGGCCCAGTGCGGGGCCACCAGGTCCGGGTCGGCCTCGACCTCGGCCAGTGATTGCGCATAGGCGTCCCAGTACTCCTGCCGCGAACCCAGAGGCTGGCTCTGCGCACCGTGCGGCATGCGGCCCGCGAACCGGGTGGCCGCGCCAGGAAGTCCGCGGCACCGGCCTCGGCGAACAGTCGCCCCACCCCACCCTGTACCCGCACCTGACGGCCCACGGCGGGCCAGAAGAAGGTCAGTGCGGCGTAGGGGTTGGCCGCCATGTCCTGACCCTTGGGGCTGGTGCACTGGGTGGCGAAGACCCAGCCGCTCGCGTGCAGGTCCTTGAGGATCAGGGTGCGTCCGCTCACCCGGCCGTGCTCATCGGCAGTGGACAGCACCGCCGCGTGCGGGATCGCCACCCCGGCCCCGGCGGCCTCGCGCAGCCACGTGGTGAACAGGGTGACCGGGTCGGTTGGGGCGCTGCCGGGGTCGAACTCCGGCAGCGGGCCGGGAAACGTCGGCAGCGCCCGCAACCATTGGCGCATCAGAGACGTTGCAGCAGTTGCTCAGTGTTCTTGGCGGCCTGCACCGCCGCCACGATCGCCTCCAGCGAGACCCGGATCAGGATCAGATAGAGCAGCGCCAGCAGCCCACCCAGGATCATTGTGGCGAATCCGGCGCCGACGCTGGCCGAGAAACTCGCGATGACCGCGAACAGGTATCCGATCCCGAAGGCGACCAGGAGCAGGATGAACAGCACCTTCACCACGGATTCGGCGATGTAGCGCTTGAAGGTGAAGTCGAAGAGATTGGCGAAGAAGTTCCCGCTCTGCTGCTGCTCATAGCCCTGGACCCACCCAGGGGCGCCCGGGCCGCCAGGTGCGCCGGGACCTGCAGGACCTCCCGGGCCGGCGCCGTATCCGGCGGCCGGGGGCTGGTAGCTCTGCCCCGGAGGCGGGCCCTGGTAGCCACCACCCTGGGGCTGCTGTGCCCCCGGCTGCGGCGGGACTGACTGGTGACCGCCGGGCGGGGGCGGCGGCATGTTCGGGTTCTGCGGCTGGCTGGCGTTGCCGTAGTTGTCAGTCACAAGGACTCCTAGTTTCTTGGTGGTCGGCGGCGCGTGCCCAAACGCAGGTCGCACACGCCTTGTCGTTCCGAAGCGTAGTAGAGCGACCGGCCGCCTGACTGCGGATCGCGATGGGCAGGGGTGCCCATCGACCGGTCCGCGACCCACGGCGAGGATGCCCGCCAAGGTGGAGTCGCCGAAGCAGGACCGGTACCCCGGGGCCGGGATGGCACCGGAAGGACGCCGCCGGCCATCTCAGCGCAGTGGTCGCCACAGCACCAACGCGCGCCGGGAATCCTCACCGGCGCGTTGGCGGGCACGCTGTCCCAGCGGAAGGGCGACGACGTCCCCGGTGGCGCTCGCGGTGAACACCCGGCGATGACCGGTGCTGACCCCGAGCAGGCGCTGGACCTCGGCGACCAGGCGCTCGTTCCGCTCGGTCAGTTCCAGGATGCGTTTGATCCCGGCCAGGTTGACGCCCTCGTCCTGGGAGAGTCGCTGGACCTCCCGGAGCATGTCGACGTCACGTTCGGAGTAGCGCCGCCCCCGACCTGGGGTGCGGCGGGGGACCACGATCCCCAGGCGGTCATACTGGCGCAGCGTCTGCGGGTGCATGCCCGCCAGTTCCGCGGCTGCGGAGATCGCCAGCCGTGGAGTGGTGTAGTGAGCGCCTGGCATCTCATGCCCTTGCCGCATCCGCCAGGCCGGCGCGCGGGTCGGTGTCATCGCTTGCGGCGACGAACGTGTCCAACGCCGACTTGGCCTGCTTGGACAGGTTCCTCGGGACGGCGACCTGCACCGTGACGATCAGGTCACCGGTGCCCCTCGCCGTCTTCACACCCTTGCCCTTGACCCGCAACCGGGCCCCGGACTGGGTGCCGGCCGGGACCTTCAGCCGCACGCTGTCCCCGGACAGGGTCGGCACCGAGATCGTGGCACCCTCCACCGCCTCCGGGAAGGTGATCGGCACGGTGATGGTGAGATTGTTCCCACTGATCCCGAACACCGGGTGCGGGTCCACGTGCACGGTGACCACGAGGTCGCCGGGTGCGCCCCCGCCGATACCGGGCTGGCCCCTTCCGGCCAGGCGGATCTTCTGCCCGTCCCGCACCCCGGCGGGGATGCGGACGTTCATCGAGCGTCCGCCCTCCATGGTCAGAGTGACCGTGGAGCCCTCCACCGCGGTCCGGAAGGGTAGGTGCGCGGACGTGGTGATGTCGCCACCTTTCTGGCCACCGAACCCGAAACCGGATCGCCCGCCGCCGGCCTGCGGCCCCGCACCACCACCGAACAGTCCCCCGAGCAGGTCGTCCAGGTCCGGACCACCGGCACCGCCGGCGCCCCCGGGTCCACCGCTGGAGTAGCGCACCCGTGGCCCTGCGCCCCCGCCACCGGCGAACATGCCGTTGAACAGGTCCTCGAAACCAGTGGCACCGGCGCCGCCGGGGCCGGAGGCGAACCGCGGGCCGCCCCCGGCCATGGCGCGTAGCGCGTCGTACTGCTTGCGCTGCTCGGTATCGGAGAGCACCGCGTAGGCCTCGCCGATCTCCTTGAACTTCCGCTCCGCGGCCGCGTCACCCGGGTTCTGGTCGGGGTGCCACTTGCGGGCCAGTTTGCGGTAGGCCTTCTTGACCGCAGCCGCATCGGCATCCTTGGACACTCCGAGGGTGCGGTAGAAGTCCTTCTCCAGCCAGTCCTGTCCGCTCATGGCACCTCACCTCCCTGGTTCATTGTCGCGTGCAATCTCATGCGCCGTTTGGTCTCGTGCGAGCGGTCGAGTTCACTGCGGCCCGGACACCGCCACCCGCGCCGGCCGGACCACCCGATCGCCCACGCGGTACCCGGGCTGCAACACGGTGGCGATCGTATTCTCGGTCGCCTCCTCGCTGTGCTCGTGCATCAAGGCCTCGTGCACCTCCGGATCGAACGGCTCACCGACGGCACCGAAGCGTGCCACTCCGTACTTGCCGGCGAGACTGGACTCCAGCTTCTCGGCGATCGCACCGAACGGGCCGGACAGTTCCTCGTGCTCACGTGCCGCGGCGATGTCGTCCAGCACCGGGATCAGGGTCTCGACCACATCGGCCACGCCCAGGCTCTGTGCCGATTCCACCTCCGCACGGGAGCGACGCACGTAGTTGTTGAACCGCTGGTCCAGGTTGTACAGGTCCGCCTTCGCGCGTTGCAGCTGGTCGAACAGATCCGCCGCCTCCGCCTTGGCTTCGGCCACCGGGTCGGGCTCGGCTGGGGACTCGTCGTCGGACGCTTCCGGGGTGCCCCCGGCCGGGGCGCCGTCTGGGGAGACGGCGCCCGGCTCGGTGGCTTCCGGCATCTCCTCGCGGCGCTGACCGGTCTCGGGGTCGATGCGCCGCTTGTCGCGAATCACCGGCTTACCCTCGAACTCGGACTCGCTCACTTGGATTCCTCGTCCTCGTCCACGATCTCGGCGTCGACGATGTCCTCATCCTCGCCGGCGCCCGCGTCCGGAGCCTGGCCCTCCGTGGGGCCCGTGTCGCCACCGGCCCCGCCGGCCGCACCCGACTCCGACTGCTGCTGGGCGTAGAGGGCCTCACCGATCTTCTGGCTGGCGGTGGACAGTTCGGTCTGGGCGGTCTTGATCGCCTCGATGTCCTCGCCCTCCAGGGCCTTCTTCAGTTCCTCGACCTTGCCCTTGACCTCGCTGGAAACGTCCTCGGGGAGCTTCTCGGCGTTGTCGGTGAGCAGCCGCTCGGTGGAGTAGGCCAGTTGCTCGGCACTGTTGCGGGTGTCGGCCTCCTCACGGCGCTTGGCGTCCTCGGCCGCGTGGGCCTCGGCCTCCTTGACCATCCGGTCGATCTCCTCCTCCGGCAGCGCCGAGCCACCGGTGATGGTCATCGACTGCTCGGTGCCGGTACCCCGGTCCTTGGCCGAGACATGCACGATGCCGTTGGCGTCGATGTCGAAGGTGACCTCGATCTGCGGCATACCCCGGGGAGCCGGGGCGATACCGGTCAGTTCAAAGGTGCCCAGCGGCTTGTTGTCGCTGGTGAACTCACGCTCACCCTGGAACACCTGGATCGCCACCGAGGGCTGGTTGTCCTCGGCGGTGGAGAACACCTCGCTGCGCTTGGTCGGGATCGCGGTGTTGCGCTCGATCAACTTGGTCATCACCCCGCCCTTGGTCTCGATGCCCAGGGACAGTGGGGTGACGTCGATCAGCAGCACGTCGGTACGGTCCCCCTTGATGACGCCGGCCTGCAGGGCGGCGCCCACAGCCACGACCTCATCGGGGTTCACGCCCTTGTTGGGCTCGCGGCCACCGGTGAGTTGCTTGACCACCTCGGTCACGGCCGGCATCCGGGTGGAACCACCCACGAGCACCACGTGGTCGATCTCGGAGAGGTCGATCCCGGCATCCTTGATGACGTTGTGGAAGGGGGTCTTGGTCCGGTCGAGCAGGTCGGAGGTCATGTCCTCGAACTGCGCGCGGGTCAGGCGCTCGTCCAGGTGGATCGGGCCGTTCTCGCTCATCGACAGGTACTGCAGCGAGATGTTCGTCGAGGTGGCGCTGGACAGTTCCTTCTTGGCCTGTTCGGCGGCCTCACGCAGACGCTGCAGGGCGATCTTGTCCTTGGACAGGTCCACCCCGGAGGAACTCTTGACCTGGTTCACCAACCAGTCGACGATCCGCTGGTCCCAGTCGTCACCGCCGAGTCGGTTGTCGCCGTTGGTGGCGCGCACCTGGATGGTGGAGAAGTCGTCCTCGTCCTTGCCGACTTCCAGCAGGGAGACGTCGAAGGTTCCGCCACCGAGGTCGAAGACGAGGATGAGCTCGTCCTCCTTGCCCTTCTCCAGCCCGTAGGCCAGGGCGGCGGCGGTGGGCTCGTTGACGATCCGCAGCACGTTCAGGCCTGCGACCTGTCCGGCGTCCTTGGTCGCCTGCCGCTCGGCGTCGTTGAAGTAGGCGGGCACGGTGATGACCGCGTCGGTGACCGGCTCACCCAGGTAGGACTCGGCGTCCTTCTTCAACTTGCCCAGCACCCGCGCGGAGATCTCCTGCGCGGTGTAGGTCTTGTCGTCGATGTCGATCGACCAGTCGGTGCCCATGCTGCGCTTGACCGAGGTGACCGTGCGGTCGACGTTGGTGACGGCTTGGCGCTTGGCGATCTCGCCGACCAGCACCTCACCGGTCTTGGAGAACGCGACCACCGAGGGGGTGGTCCGGGCGCCCTCTGCGTTGGCGATGACGGTGGGTTCGCCACCCTCGAGAACCGACACCACCGAGTTCGTGGTGCCCAGGTCGATACCGACCGCTCGTGCCATGGTGATTGCTCCTTCCCGGCCTGTGGGCCGGCGATTGATTCGGGGATGTTCGTGGCGCTGGTGAGCCTCGAAAGGTTCACGGTTGAGTCGTGCGCACTCAAGATTCACCTGCCCGGATTCCGTTGTCAAACCCAGATCGAAGAACTTGAGTCTATTAGGCTCAACTATGCGCGCGGACGGTCTATTCCCAGGTTTCGCGGTACCGCGCCACCACGGCCCTAGCCTTGCCCTGTGCAGCCACTACACACTCACCGATACGGCCAGCGGGGCCAGGCCCGTGGTGCTCCTACATGGAGTCACCGACGCCGGCACCGCGTGGCCGGACCTGGTCTCACACTGGCAGGAGCGGTGGGACATCCACTCTCCGGACCTACGCGGCCACGGCCGCTCCCCTCGGTTTGCCGAGGATCAGCTCGACGCCGCCCCGGACGTCATGCTCGACGACGTGCTGGCTGTGCTCGAGCACATCGGTGAACCGGTGGCACTCATCGGGCACTCGCTCGGGGGGTTTCTCGCACTGCGTGCCGCGCTGGCACGCCCCCGGTACATCGCCGCCCTCGTCCTGGAGGACCCGGCCAGGCCGAGCGGCTCAACTCCCGATCCGCAGTTCGTGGCAGCGAACGAGGCGCTGCTGGACAGCATGGTCGATCCGGGGACCCAGATCGAACGGATGCTGCGCGAGACCCCCTGGACGCGGACCGAGGTGGAAGCCTGGGCCGCCTGCAAACCGCTCGTGGATCGCCGGTACATCGCTCGTGGGCCTGTTCCTGGGTGAAGCGCTCTGGGAGGAGCGTTTCGAGGCGCTGAGCGTCCCCACCCTGCTCATCCTCCCGCCGGAGGCGCCGATGGCTCCGCGTCCGGTGCGCAACGACTCGGTCCGCACGGTCGTGATCCCCGAGTCCGGTCACTGCGTCCGACGGGACCAGCCCGGCCGTTACCACGAGGCCGTCGACGCGTTCCTCGCCGACCACCTGGACGCGTGATCAGTCGGGATTTGCGGGGCCGCCGCGCATAGGTGCACCGCGCAGCACACGCCGCTCGTTGTCGCGCAGGCGTGGCTCATAGTGGGAGAAGAAGACCTTGCCCACCAGGTCCCGCCTGCTGCGCACGCCGGTCTTGGCGAAGATGTTCCCCAGATGGTTCTGGACCGTCAGCCGGGAGATGAACAACGCCGTGGCGATCTCGCTGGTGGAGGATCCGGTGAGCACGAGTTCCACGACCTCACGCTCCCGGGCCGTCAGGCCGTAGGCCGACATCAGCAGCGGGTATATCCGTGCAGGGTGGGCCGGTTCGATGATCACCGCGACCCTGCGTCCGCCCTCACCGCTGAGCGGGGCGCCATGGAGCAGGATCCAGGTGCCATCCGGTGCCAGCACCCGGGAGAAGGCGACCGTGGCGGGCTCGTGCCGGCTGAGGCTCTGCAGACCCTGCGCAGCCACCGCGACGACCGAGGGTGGGAGCCCCTCGGCGGTGGTCTGCGCGTCGCGGAGACGGTCCAGCCAGTGGGCGGCGCCCGGAGTGGCCGATCGCACGCTCCAGGTGTCGTCGATCACCACCAGCCCGGGACCGTCGGCAGCCTCGGGGTCCTTCGCTTCTCCGATCGTCATGGCTCGTCGCACTCCGGCCGCCAGGTGTGGTCCTATTACCTGGAGGAACCTCTTGTCCTGCTCGTCGAACATCGGCGCACCCGGCTTCCGGTACAGGCCGAGCGCACCCCAGGTCTCGCCCTCCCTCGTGCGGAGCCGGGCGAGCATCTCCTGGTCCCCGCCCATCGTCATGTTGAACCGCCACCGCGCACTTGCGCTCGGGTCACCCCCCGTCGCCTCGTGGAGGGTGGAGACGCCGCTGGGCGACAGGGCGATGTCGATGAGCCTGTTGACGTCGTCGCCGTAGTACTCCTGCGCGAGCGCCTCGGCGGGGAAGGCGTCCAGCCCTTCGTGGAAGTGGCTGGTGACTAGCAGCGATGCGGGGTCGAGGGTGAAGTAGCACGGGGTCCAGTAGTGCGGGATCACAGGTGCGAGGACCTCGGTGCAGGATCTCCAGAACGAGACCAGGTCCATCGGTGTCGCGGCGAGAGCGGCGACCTTCTCGATCGCCCGCTCCGTCCGGTCGACGCTCACCGCCCCAGTCTAGGCCCGAGGTGCACTTCAGGAGAATGGCAGATTTCTGGCATACCCTCGGCGCCGCCCCCTCCCTACCGTGGCCCCACCGGAAAGGAGCAGGCCATGAGGATGACGGTATTCGGGGCTAGTGGTTTGGCCGGCAGCGCACTGGTGGAGTTGGCCGTCCGTGAAGGACACACCGTGCGAAGTTTCGTTCGGCCCTCGACCGCGGCACCACCGGCCCTTGCACGGTGCGAGGTCGTTCGTGGTGATGCGCTCGACCCGGACGCCGTGGCATGCGCGATCGCCGGGGCGGATGTCGTCGTGTCGACCTTGGGCGGCTTCCGGGGACCGGCCAGCATGGCGGTCGGAACCGCCAACATCGTGGCCGCGATGCAGCGGGACGGACCGGCCCGCCTGGTGGTCCTCCAGGGTTTCCACATCGACTTTCCCGGCGACCCAAACAACGCGGGCCGCAGCGTCATGCGGGCACTGCTCGCCCTGCGGTGTCGTCCGCTCCTGGGCCACAGCGCGGCGCTGGGTGACCTGCTCCGGGGAACCGACGATCTCGCATGGACACTGGTCCGGGTGCCGCGCATCGTCAAGGGACCCGCCTCGGGCCGGGGGCAGACCGGCCGGTTCGCCCTGGGGCCCACCAGTTCGGTGCGACTCGGAGACGTTGCGGCCACCCTCCTCGAACTCACGGACAACTCGGCGCATGTGCACGCCGCCCCCATGCTCATCACGACCCGTCGCTTCCGTCCGCAGTCACCGACCCGCTCGGCGCGCGGACCACATGCCGATGCGACCGGCGAGGTGCCGACCGCCTGAGTGAACAGGAACGAGACCATGCCCGAAGGTGACGACGTCTATGTCACGATCGCCAGTGCCATCCCCTACGTGAACTATGTGGTCACGGCCTACAAGATCGTCGAGGGGATCTACAACTTCGGCCGGGAGAGCGACACGGACGAGGCGATCCGCCTGCTCGACGAACGGGTCGGACTGCTCGAGCGGGACGTCGCCGCTCTCGACGACAGGCTCAGCGATCTGGAGGTCCGGGTCGCTCAGGGCGAGAACCGGGCCCGGATCAGGACGATCCGGGAGCACCACCTGTCCTTCGCCGGGTGGGCACGCGACCTCCGCGGCCATCCCGAGAAACGGGGGAGCATTGCCGGCAAATCCCTCGACCGGCTCCGGGCGATGTATGGCGACGAGGATCTCTGGCTCTGGAGCGACATCCAACGGAAACCGGAGGACGCCCCCGACACCTGGCGACCGGCGGAGCCGGAGTTCAAGGGCGTCCCGCTCCCGACGTTCGCCGTCGGCGCGATGCTTTGGGCTCTGTCGACCCATGTCCGCCTCGCCGCGGGAGAACCGGCGGCTTCGGCACGAGCGGGCGCCGATGAGGTCCTCGGGTGGGTCGCCACCCGCCGGGATTGGATCCCCCACCAGACCCCTGCCCGGTCACTCGCCGAACGGTTCCGCACCGCGATCAACGTCGAGGTGGTGGTCAGCACGAAGTACGTCACCGCCTCGGGCCACTGCGAGTACGCCTTCGTCGCCGTCAATCGAATCGATCGAACCCGAAGGGGCATCCGCAACGTGCGTCTTTACGTCGGGCCCGCCACGAACACGATGTGCACGGTGGACCCGCGGATCGCCGACCAGGACGAGGCGCTACTGGAGGACGGCTTCGCACAACTGAAGACCCAGCGCGTGATCGAGGAGGCAGCGACCCGCCTCCGGGACCGCGGCACGCTCGCAGATCCCTACGTCGGACGGTTCCCGGACTGGACGGCACACCGGCTCGTGCTCTACGGAATCGAGCCCAGCGGGGTTCTGCGCCGCTACCAGTTCGACACCACCACAGCGCTGGACGAGGCACCGGTCGTGACGCCGGTGGGAGAGGTGGTCGGCACCGGGTGGCAGCACTTCACGGATGTACTCGGCACGCACACCAACGTGGTCTACGCCTTCTCCGGCGACGGGGCGATCGACTGGTACCGGCACGACGACCTCGACCGCGGGCCAGCGGGCTGGACCGGGCCGCGCCGGCTACTGGAGCCCTGCGGGAGCACCCTCTTCCAGCACCATTCAACCGCCAACGCCGGCGGGGGGCGGTTCTTCATCACCACCACCTACGTCGATGACGTGCGGATCAAGCGCTCGCTGGAACTGCTCGTCCACACCGACCCGGCCAACGGCACGAAAGGCCTGCGCACCGACCGGATCGTCCGCAACTGGCGCCGCTACCCCACCACCTTCGGTGGAGGCAGTGGGGTGCTGTACGGCATCGACGACGACGGCGACCTCTACTGGCACCGCCACCAGACCGGGGCGCAGCAGGGCAGGCAATGGGAGGGCCCGGTCAAGATCGGGCATGGCTGGAACGTGTTCACGCGCGTCTTCGCCTTCGGCCACGGCTTCATCGCGGGCCTCTATCCGTCCGGTGAGATGTTGCTCTACCACTTCCGGCAGTGGCAGCACGGTCCCCGCGGAAGTCGCCCGCTCTGGAACGGCCCCATCACTGTTCCGGGCACCCACTGGCGTGGTTTCAAGACGATGGTGCCGATGGCCGGCGACGCGCCGCCGGCGGTGCAGTGAGCAGTGCGTCGAGTGCATGACACTCACCCGGCGCGGCGCAATGCCTCCTCGGCGAAGTCGAAGTCGACCAGCGATACCTGGTCGATCAACAGGGTCCGTGCGGACCCAACGCTGCCGGGCTGAACATCGTAGGCGCGGCAGAAGTCGGCCAGGATGGCCTCGAACGCCTCGTCGTCGTAGTCCCAGTCCTCGAAGGTGACCCACTCGCGCCTGCCGTCGCGGTTGACCGGCGCGCCCTGGCGAGTCACCGGCGAGGTGCCGGCGCGGGCCTCGGCCAGATGAAGACTGGTGCAGTTGGTGGTGCCGAGCAGCAGCGTCCGGCCACCCAGTTCGTAGACCCGCGCCAGCGGTGAGTTCTCGCCGAGGGACCAGGCAAGTTGATGCCCCGCGGTCACCCTCTCGGCCTGCGCGCCCCACGCGGCGAAGGAGACGTGCGGGTGGTTGCTGCGGTGCACCCCGGGCCAGGTTCGTAACGTCTCGGCGATGAGGCCCATGTGCTCACTGGGCGTACGGCGCCGGTCGAATGCCGGCATCTCGCCGCGGATCACCGGCCACCAATGCTCCGGTACCGCGGGTGCTGCCCAGCCTGCGGGGTCGGTCAGGCCGGAGGTATGCGTGGGCACCACCAGCGTGCCGGCATCGGTGAGCACGTCCTGCAGCGCCTGCAGCACGGCGAACGTGCCACCGGCCACCCAGCCGATCGAGCGCAGACTGCTGTGCACCAGCACGACATCACCGGGGCGAAGTCCCAGACCGCGCAGATCCGCGGCCAGGTCTGCTCTGGTCACCGGCCGACCATTCGGGTCGATCAGGTTCCTGACGTCGTTCACCGGCCTCATCCTGCCGGATCGGGCGAGGGACGCCCAGGGAAAATCGACGTGTCGGGCGGGCCGAGATCGCTCGCGTCGGCGCACTGTCGGCCTATTTCGTTGGCGTCCAGAACAAATCCGCTAGGATTACTCTCGTGCCCTGCTCCCGACGGTGAAGAGCGACCCCATGACTGACCCCCGAACTCTGCCGGACTTCGACAGCAGCCGCGCCCGCCACGCCCCCTGGTGGTCCGCGGCGGTTGGGACGGACACCAGCCCATCGAGGCCACCGAGGAATTCATCCCGTTCCTGCGCGAGCACGGCTTCGAGGTGCAGGTTCACGAGTCGCCCGAGCCTTATGCCGACGCCGACCTGATGGCCGGCATCGATCTGATCATGCAGTGCAACACGATGAACACCATCACCGATGGGCAGTTCACCGGCCTGCGCGCCGCGATCGAGGCCGGCACCGGCTTCGGCGGCTGGCACGGCGGCATCGCCGACTCCTACCGGAACAACTCCGACTACCTGCACCTGGTGGGCGGGCAGTTCGCTACCCACCCGGGCAAGGCCCCGGAGGAACGCCGCGGTCACATGGACGACAACTACGTCCCGCACACCATCGAGATCACCGGCGCCGGCCGAAACCACCCCATCACCGCCGGCATCTCCGACTTCGACCTGGTCACCGAGCAGTACTGGGTCCTGGCCGATGACTACAACGACGTGCTGGCCACCACCACCCAGAAGGTACGCCCCTGGGACCCCTGGCACCGGGAGGTCACCTCACCCGCGGTGTGGACCAGGCTGTGGGGTGCCGGGCGCATCTTCGTGTGCACCCCCGGTCACCGCGTGGACATCCTGCGGGACGACAACGTGGGCACCATCGTGCGCAGAGGGCTGTTGTGGGCCAGCCGCTGAACGTCGGGATCATCGGCTGCGGCAACATCTCCCGCCAGTACCTGGACAACCTGCGCCGGCTGGGCAACCTGAACCTGACCGCCGTCAGCGACGTCCACGAGCCCGCCGCCCGCGCGGTGGCCGACGCCGAAGGAGTTCCCGCGCTGCAGGTGACCGACCTGCTGCAGGCGGACACCGTCGATGTGGTGCTGAACCTGACCACGCCCACCGCGCACGCCCCGCTCGCGCTGGCCGCCTTCGAGGCGGGTAAGCACGTCTACCTGGAGAAGCCCTTCGCCACCACACCCACCGAGGCGGAGGAACTCATGAGCGCGACCACCGACACCGGCCTGCGCCTGGGCAGCGCTCCGGACACCGTGCTGGGCACCGGCATCCAGACCGCCCGGGCACTGGTCGATGAGGGCCGGATCGGAGCGCCGGTCGGCGCCACGGCGTTCATGCTGGCCCCCGGGCACGAGTTCTGGCACCCCAACCCCGCCTACTACTACGCCGCGGGCGGTGGCCCGCTGCTGGACATGGGCGTGTACTACCTGACCGCCCTGGTCACCATGCTCGGCCCGGTGCGCACCGTCGCGGCGATGGCCGGTCGCGCCCGTACCGAGCGGATCGTTCCCGAGGGCGCACCGCGCGCCGGTGAGGTACTTCCGGTGAGCGTGGACACCTTCACCTCGGCGCTGTTGCAGCACGCCGGTGGCGCCATCTCCACCCTGGTGGTCAGTTTCGACGTGGTCGCCACCGAGGTACCCCGGATCGAGGTCTACGGGGCCGAGGGCAGCATCGCCGTGCCCGACCCGAACCAGTTCGACGGCGACGTGCGGCTGGGCCGGGTCGGCTCGGAGTTCACCCCGGTGGCTCCCCTGGCCGGTTACCGGGACGCCGGGCGGGGTTACGGCCTCGCTGACATGGCCCGGGCGGTCGACGACGGCGGACCGCACCGGCAGAGCGCCGAACTCGGCTTCCACGTCCACGAGGTGATGGACCGGATCGCCCAAGCAGCCGAGCAGCAGGCGGTGTTGACGGTGCACAGCACCTGCGAGCGCCCGGCACCGGTCCCGCTCAGCGATGACCCAGCCCTGAACTGAGAACCCCGACGAAAGGAAACCGGCGATGACCGCGACGGTGCGGGTGGCAATGATCGGGCACGCCTTCATGGGTGCCGCCCACTCCCAGGCCTGGCGGGCGGTGCACCGCTTCTTCGATCTCGACGTGCATCCCCAGATGGCGGTGCTGGTGGGCCGGGACCCGGCGCGAGCCGCGGAGGCGGCCGCCACCCTGGGATGGCAGGAGTCGGCCACCGACTGGCGCGAGGTGGTGCGCCGTGACGATGTGGACCTGGTGGACATCTGCACCCCCGGTGATACCCACGCCGAGATCGCCCTGGCCGCCCTCGAGGCGGGCAAGCACGTGCTGTGCGAGAAACCGCTGGCCAACACCCTGGCCGAGGCCACCCGGATGACCACCGCCGCCCGCTCGGCGGCAGGCAACGGGGTGCGCTCGATGGTTGGGTTCACCTACCGGCGGGTGCCCGCGGTGGCGCTGATGCGCAGGATGGTCGCCGACGGCGCGATCGGCACCATCCGCCACATCCGCGGCCAGTACCTGCAGGACTGGATCGTGGACCCCGACTTCCCGCTCGTGTGGCGTCTGCAGCAGGAGCGGGCCGGCTCCGGTGCGCTCGGTGACATCGGGGCGCACATCCTGGACCTCGCCCAGTTCGTCTCCGGCCAGCGCATCACCGGGGTGGCCGCGCAGACCGAGACCTTCGTTCGTCGTCGGCCGCTCGCGCACGGGGGCGGCGCCCTGGGCGCCGCGACGGCACAGGCGGACGCACCGATGGGAGAGGTGACCGTCGACGACGCCGCGGTGCTGCTCGCCCGCACCGACGGTGGGGCGCTCGGCACCTTCGAGGCCACCCGGTTCGCCACCGGGCGCAAGAACCGGATCATGCTGGAGATCAACGGCTCTGACGGCACCCTGGCGTTCAACTTCGAGAACATGAACGCCCTGGAGTACTACGACGCTTCCCGAGGGGATCTGTCCGGTTTCACCACCATTCCGGTGACCGAACCGACCCACCCCTACGTGGAGGCTTGGTGGCCGCCCGGGCACGGGCTGGGCTATGAGCACGCGTTCATCCACCAGGCCCGGGACTTCCTGGAGGCGATCGCCACCGGAACCGACCCGGAACCCTCATTCGCCGAGGGCACCGGGGTGCAGCACCTGCTGGAGGCGGTGCTGGCCAGCGCCGCGGACCACGCCCGCTGGACCGACGTGGGCATCTGAAGCACCGCGGCCCTGCTCTCAAATCGGTAACGGTCCCCCGCCGCCGCAACAGTGGTCGCGATGGTGACACAGAGCAGTCATCACACACCGACCACGTACAAGGGGATAGCCGATGAGACACGCGGGACTGATCGCCGCCGCAACCATGGTCGCGGGACTGGGCCTCGCCGGGTGCGGGAGCACCGGTACGGACTCGGGGGGCGCACCGGAGACGGTGGAAGCCACCCGGGAGTACCGCGAGCCCGCGATGGACGCCGACGCCGGCTACGACGAGGCCGGGGGCTACGCCGACGCCGCCGATGACGGCCACGTCCCCAGCCAGCCCTCCGGTGACATCTCCGTCCGGGAGGTCATCACCACCGCCGAGGTGAGCATCGTGGTGTCCGACCCCGCTGCGAGCGCCAACGAGGTGGTACGCCTGGCCGAGACCGCCGGCGGCCGGGTGGACCAGCGTTCGGTGCACGCGGCGGACAACGACGGTGACGACGACTACCCGGCCAGCGGGTGGTTGACGGTGCGTATTCCCGCCGCCGATCTGGATGACTTCCTCGACGACCTGGACGAAGTGGGCGAGATCCGCCAGATCAGCCAGAGTTCCGACGACGTCACCCAGGTCGCCCAGGACCTCGACGCCCGGATCGAGGCGCTGGAGACATCGACCGACCGGTTGCTGGACATCATGGCCGAGGCCGAGGACAGCGCGGACCTGATCGCGGCCGAGGAGGCCCTGAGCCGGCGGCAGGGCGAACTGGAGTCGCTGCGCTCACAGCGGGCGTACCTGTCCGACCAGGTCGCCATGTCCACCGTGCACGTGGACCTCACGGCAGAGCGGGCGCCGGCGATCGAGTCCGACGGCTTCACCGGTGGGCTACAGACCGGATGGCACGCCATGATCTCCTTCGTCTCGGCCCTGCTGGTCCTCGCCGGCGTGCTGGCGCCGTGGCTGGCGATCGTCGGGGTGCCCCTGCTGGCGCTCATCCTGGTGCTGCGCCGGCGCCGCCGGTCCCGGGTGGCCGGAGCGACGTCGGGGTCCACCCCGGGAACCGAGGCGACGGTAGCGGCTTCGGCCGCTCCGGACGGGACGTCGCAGACCCCTCAGAAGTAGCCGGTGACGGCGCCGGGTGCGGGGATCCGCTGTCAGCGAATCGTGGAATTGAGCCGACCCCGCTCAAGTTGAACTGGGTGGCACGTGTTCGTGCGTGAACTGTCAATCTTCTGGAGGAATACGATGAGCACTCTTTCCCTGTGGTCCCGCCGCAACCCCGCCGCCGAGTTCGACGCCCTGGTTCGCAACGCCTTCGGCACCCACGCCCTGGCCACGACCGGGTACACCCCGGCCGCCGAGGTGGTGCGCGAGGGTGAGGACGCCCTGGTGCGGTTGGAACTGCCCGGCGTGAACATCGACTCCGACGTGACCGTGGAGGTGACCGACGGACGGCTCGTGATCCGCGGTGAGCGCCACGCGACGAAGGAGTCGGCCGAGAACGCCACCGTTCGGGAGATCCGCTATGGCTCCTTCGAGCGCACCTTCCGGCTGCCGGGTTCGGTCGGTGCCGACCAGATCAGCGCCGACTACGACGCCGGGATCCTCACCGTGCGCGTGGCCGGTGCCTACGCCGGCGCCACACCGCGCCAGATCGCCATCAACACGGGTGCCCCGGCGCGGGCCGGGGGCGAGCAGGCCGAGTAAGCCGTGATCACCCGCACTTGAGGACCCCCGGACACACCAACCGGCCGGGCCGGCCCGCACGGGTCGCGCCCGGCCGGCGTACGTCCGCCCCCGGCTACCCAGCCGGCGGGGTGCGGTCGCCGACGGCGATCCCGGCCGGGCCGACGGCGAAACTCGCCCGGTCCAGTCCGCTGGCCCCGGCGTGGGCTTGCCCGAGCAGGGACAAGCCGTGGCTGCCACCCACCCCCAGCACCGCACACCCGGCGGCCAGGCCCGCGGTGACCCCGGCCGGGGCGTCCTCGATCACCAGGCACCGACCCGGATCCACACCGAGCGCCTGAGCACCCAGGCGGAACGGATCAGGATATGGCTTGCCGCGCTCGACGTCGTCGGCCGTGATCACCACCTCGGGTGGTTCCAGCCCGGAACCGTTGATACGCGCCCACGCTTGCGCATGGGTGCAGGAGGTGACGATCGCTGCCTGATCCGGGCCCAGTGAGCCCAGTGCGAACTCGGCGCCGGGCAGCACGGGGATTCCGGTCGCATCGGCGATCTCCAGTTCCAGGATCCGGGCGACGCCGGCCTGCACCTGCGCGGCGGGCAGCAGAGTCGGGACCACCTGGGAGGCCGGGATCCCATGCTGCACCTCGAACGTCTCGGCGTCGGGCAGGCCGAACTCACGGGCCCACCGGCGCCAGCAACGCTGCGCCGAGGCAGCCGAGTCGATCAGGGTGCCGTCCATGTCGAACAGCACGGCGTCGAAGGTGCGGTCGGCGAACGCGCGGCCCGGCGTCGGCAGGCCGACGCCTCCGGCCTCCGGGGTGCGGCCGTGCACTCAGGACAGGCGGGCGGGCGGGGACTGGGTCAGCGAGGCGTCGGTCTCCACGACTTTGCCGAGGGCCTTGTCGATCCTCTTCAGCACCGACTTGTCCAGTTTCACCCCGGCCGCGCCGACGTTGTCGCGCACCTGCTCCGGCCGGGAGGCTCCGATGATCGCCGAGGCCACGTTGGGGTTCTGCAGCACCCAGGCCACCGCGAGTTGGGCCATGGTCAGGTCCAGTTCATCGGCGATCGGCTTGAGTTTGGCGACCGCCTTCAGGGTCTTGTTGTTGAGGAACTTGGCGATCATGTCAGCCCCGCCCTTGGTGTCGGTGGCGCGCGAGCCCTCCGGGAAGTCCTTGCCGGGGCTGTACTTGCCGGTCAGCACACCCTGGGCGATCGGGGAGAACACCACCTGGGAGATGCCCACCTTCTCCGAGGCCGGGACCACCTCGCTCTCGATGACCCGCCACAGCATCGAGTACTGCGGTTGGTTGGAGATCAGTTGCACGCCGAGGGCGTCGGCGAGCGCGTGGCCCTCCTTGAGCTGGTCGGCGGTCCACTCGCTCACCCCGATGTACAGGGCCTTGCCGGCCCGGACCACGTCGGCGAAGGCCTGCATGGTCTCTTCCAGGGGTGTCTCGTAATCGAACCGGTGCGCCTGGTACAGGTCCACGTAGTCGGTGCCCAGGCGCTTGAGGGAGGCGTCGATGGACTCCCGGATGTGCTTGCGGGACAGCCCGGTGTCGTTGTGGCCCATCGGACCGGTGGGGAAGTAGACCTTGGTGAAGATCTCCAGCGACTCGCGCCGCTCACCCTTCAGGGCCTTCCCTAGCACCTCCTCGGCCACCGTGTTGGCGTAGGTGTCGGCGGTGTCGAAGGTGCTGATGCCCTCATCCAGGGCCGCCTGGACACATCGCGTGGCGACCTCGTTCTCCACCTGGGAGCCGTGGGTGAGCCAGTTGCCGTAGGTGATCTCGGAGACTTTGAGACCACTGTTGCCGAGGTATCGGAATTCCATACCGCCACCCTAGAGGGCTTCCGGTGAGCGTGCTACGGGTGGCACCCTCCCTATCGTTCCACCGCCGCCCCGGGGTCGGGGCAGGGGGTGGGCAGAAGTGTGCGAGGAGTGCGCGCGAAGAAGCCGCGGGGGTCCGGACCCCCGGGGTGTCCGGACCCCCGATTGCGCCGGTCGGCACATGCGGTCCTGCGCGGTGCTGTGCGGCGGGCAGAGCCCGCGGGGTCAGGCGGTCTGACCGGCGTGCTTACCTTCGCCGATCTCCTCCACGATCTTGTCGTTGAAGGCGGGCAGATCATCCGGGGTACGGCTGGACACCAGACCCTGGTCCACCACGACCTCCTCATCCACCCAGGTCGCCCCGGCGTTGCGCAGGTCGGTCTTGAGGCTGGGGAAAGAGGTGATCGTGCGACCCTTCAGCACATCGGCATCGGCCAGGATCCAGGGGCCGTGGCAGATCACCCCGACCGGCTTGTGCTGGTTGAAGAAGTCCCGGGTGAAGTCGACCGCGTCGGTGTCCATCCGGAGGTGATCGGCGTTGGAGGTGCCGCCGGGCAGCACCAGGCCGTCGAAGTCGGCGGCCTTGGCCTGGCTCACGTGCATGTCCACGTCCTGGGTGTGGCCCTTCTTGCCCTCGACGCGCTCCCGCTCGGGCGACACGAGCACCGCCTGGGCGCCGGCGTCGGTGACCGCCTGCCAGGGGCTGGTCAACTCGCTGTCCTCGAAGTTGTCCGTGAGCAGGAACGCGATCTTCTTTCCACTCAGGTCAGCCATCATGCTCTCCCTTCGTCGCTGTCATCAGGTCCGCTCACCACGCTAACCGGGGCGGCCGTGATGTGCCCGCCGGGCGGGGTACGGCCGCCCGAACCGGCTTCCGGGCGTTGCCTAACGCCGAAGCGGTCCTACTGACCGCCCATGCCGGTGGTGGCCACCCCGCGCACGATCTGGCGCTGGAACAACATGAACACCACCAGCAGCGGCAGGGCCGCCAGCAGCGCCGCGGCCATGGTGCGGGCGTACTGCAGGCCGTAGGTCTCGGTCACCGTGGCCAGGCCCACCGGGATGGTCATCAGCGCCGAGTCCGTGGTGACGATGAAGGGCCAGAGGAAGTTGTTCCACGCACTGATGAACACGAAGATCCCCACCGCCCCGAGGATCGCGCGGGACAACGGCAGTACTACGGTCCAGAAGGTGCGCCAGGTGCCGGCGCCGTCCACACGGGCGGCGTCGATGAGTTCGCGCGGAATGCCGTCGAAGAACTTCTTCAGGATGAACACCATGATCGGTGCCACGACCTGGGGAAGGATGATTCCGGCGAAGGTGTCCACCATGCGGAAGACCAGCATCTGCTGGAACAGCGGCACGATCAGGATCTGGGCGGGCACCATGATCGAGGCGATCGTGACCGCGAACATCCAGCCACGGCCTCGGAACACCAACTGGGAGAAGGCATAGGCCGCCATTGCCGAGATGATCAGGGTGATAGCGGTGACCAGCACGGCCACCAGCAAGGAGTTGAACATCCACAGGGGAAGGGCGCCGCGCGTGATGACGCCGATGTAGGCGCCGAGGGTCCACCCGCCCTCGGGCACGAGCTCCCCGGGGTTGGCCGCGTCGACTTCGGACTTGAACGAGGTGATCACGGCCCAGGCGAACGGCAGCAGCCAGATCACGGTCATCAGGATGAGCGCCGCCACGGAGAGGACTCTGCCGCCGGTGCTGGAGCCGAGCAGCAGGTTGGTCGCGCGCCGGCTCTCCGCGCGGCGCACGATCGCCCGCCGGCGGGCCACCTCGGGTAGGACGAGGGACTGCGTCGCCATCTCAGGGCTCCCTTCGGGCTGCGAGCAACCGGGTCAGTGACACCGCGACGATCAGGGCGAAGAAGATGAAGGAGATCGCTGCCGAGTAGCCCAGCCGGTAGTTCACGAAGCCGGTGTCATAGATGTAGACCAGCACCGAACGGGTCGAGCCGGCGGGGCCACCACCGGTGAGGAGGTAGATCTGGTCGAACACCTTGAGCGAGGCCAGGATCTGCAACACCAGCACCACCCCGGTGATCCGACGTACCTGCGGCAGCGTGATCGACCACAGCCGCCGCCAGGCCCCCGCCCCGTCGATCGCCGCGGCCTCGTAATGATGCTCGGGGATGGCCTGCAACGCCGAGAGGTAGAGCAGGAAGTTGAAACCCACCGTCCACCACACGGTCACCAGCGCGATGGACCACATGGCCACGCGTTCGTCGGTGAGCCAACCCACCGGGTCGAGTCCGACGGCGGTCAGCCAGGTGTTGAGCAGACCCAGCTCGGGGTTGAACAACCATGACCACACATCGGTGACCACGACGACCGGCAACAGGAAGGAGGCGAAGAACGCGAACCGCCACAACCACTGCCCTGGCAGCCCGGTGTACACCAGCAAAGCCATCACCAGTGCCACGATCACCAGCGGAATCGTGGTGATGATCGTGAAGAAGACGGTCTGCCACAGCGTCTGCCAGACCTGCGGATCGGAGAACGCCTCGGCGTAGTTGGACAAGCCGATCACCGAGGGTTCCAGGCCGATCAGGGATCGGTCGGTCAGACTCATCCACATGCCGTAGATGATCGGCCAGACCAGGAAGAGGAGGAACGCCAGGGCAAAGGGGGCCAGGAACCAGTAACCGCTTCCCCCCGAGTGCAGGCGTTGGGCGCGGCGCTCGGCCTCACGTCGGGCCCGGCGTACGTCGCGGGGGACGGACATCGGGGCTGAAGTCGTTGTGGAAACCATCGATCCCTCCGGGTCAGGCCGGTGCCGGTGAGGACAGCAGGACGTTCATCTCATCGAGCATGCTCTGCACGCCCTCCTCCGCCGAGATCAGGCCGAGCAGCGCGCGTTGCATCTCCTGACACATTCGGTTCTGGAAGTCCGAACCCGATCCGGTGAACCAGACCGGGGGGTCCAGGAAAATCCACTCGCCGGCCTCGGCGTAGTTGGCCTGCGGGGTCATCTCCTGGTACTCCTGGGACTCCACCACCTCGGTGAGCGTGGGGATGTGCCCGGCGCCGGCCCAGGCCTTGCCCTCGCGCAGGATCGCGGCCAGGACCTCATACGTAGCCCGCCGACGCTCAGGGTCCGGGCTGATCTGGCGCGGCAGCACGTACGCGTGGGAGTCGCCGAAGGCCGCAGGCTGGTCGTAGATGATGGGCAGCGGCACCGCGGAGACATCGGGAACCGCACCGCGCAGGCTGTTCAACTCCCAGTCGCCGGAGATGATGGCGCCGGCCCGCCCGGTGTTGAAGTTGGCGATCGCGCTTCCGTAGTCGCTGTTCGGGGCGGTCACGGTGCCGTCCAACATCGACTGCATGAACTCCAGGATCTCCGTGGCTGCGTCGACATCCAGTTCGGCCGGGCGCCCGGGCGTGAGGTCGTACTCGGCGCCCTTCTGCCCGTACAGTCCCCAGAACAGCCGCCAGGCTTGCGCCCCATCGTTGAGGTAGCCATAGGCGATGCCGGTGTCCCCGGTGACCTCGGCGAGTGCGCGGCCGGCGTCGAGGAACTCCTGGGGCTGGTGATCTCGGTCAGCAGCCCGTCGTCGCCGATCAGTCCGGCCTGCTCGGCAACCGCCGGGTCGTAGAACAGGATCACCGGGTGGGTGTCCAGGGGCAGGGCGTACAACTCCCCCTCGTACAGGGCCCGCTCCCACAGGGCCGGCGGGAAGTCGGCTTCGGTGATGCCCACCTCGGCGAGCATGTCCAGGTCGAACGGTTCCAGCAGCCCGCCGGGGGCGTAGCCGATGAGCCGGGACAAGTGCACGATGGCCGCTTCCGGCGCCCGGCCTCCGGCGGCAGCCATGGCGAGTTTGGTGTAGTAGGGAGGTCCCCAGGCAAGCGTGGTGCGGTCGATCACCGCGTCGGTGACCTCGCCGCGCACGTCATCGAGGATGTGGTCCATCAGTTCCCCGTCGGAGCCGCCGAGCAGGTCCCACACCCGCACCAGCGGGCCTCCGGCCGTGGCGGTGCGCACATTCCCCGAGCAGCCGGCCAAGGTTCCCGCGGCGGCCAGGGCACCGAAACCGAGCGCACCCTGGAGGACCCCGCGCCGCGAGAGTCCCGTGAGTCCGCGACCCGCCGCGGACGGGCGCGGTGGCAACGGTGCGCCGTTGTGCGGCATGGATCTGGTCATCGACGACCTCCTTGAGGCCCGCATCATCACGGGTCACTACAACGTTGCAAGTAGGGTGGCGAGGTTCCCCCGCCGTGTCAAGACCCCGGGGCGCCCGGTGCACCCACGGCCGGGTGCGGCACACTGTGGTGATGTCTCGTGCCGATTCCGCCACGCCCGGGCAGGGGCGCTCCCGCTCCCGTCCCGGGATCAAGGATGTGGCGGCACTGGCGAACGTCTCATGGAAGACGGTCTCCAACGTGGTCAACGAAAGCGCACCAGTGCGTCCGCAGACCCGGGCGCGGGTGGAGGCCGCGATCGCCGAACTGGGCTACCGCCCCACGCTCTCCGGGCGGTACCTGCGCCAGGGACGCAGCCGGATCCTCGGGCTGGCCGTGGCGGACCTGCGCCTGCCCTACTTCTCCGACCTCGCCCACGCCGTGATCGAAGCCGCCGGGAAGCGTGATTACACCGTCCTGATCGAGGAGACCCTCGCCGAGGTCGAACAGGAACGCCACGCTGCCGACGGCTTCGGGGTGCACCTGTTGGACGGCCTGATCTACTCCCCCCAGTCACTGGACCCCGAGGAGATCCGCCGTGCGGGCACCACGCTGCCCACTGTGGTCCTCGGCGAACACGGCCTGGCCGAACTGACCAGGGACCTGGCCCTGGACCGCGTCCTGATCGACAACGTCGCTGCGGCGCGGGAGGCGACCCAGCACCTCCTGGATACCGGTCGGCGAGCGATCGTGTTCCTGGGCGCTGACCCCCACCCCGATCCGGATCCACCCCATGACCAGCGGCGGGGCAGCGCCAGCGGCGCGGGCAGCCTGCGGCGCGATGGCTACCTGGAGGCGATCGGGAACGCCATGACGCCCACGATCCTCCCGACGACGGTCTACTCACGCGCCACCGGCTACGACGGCATCTCGACGTTCTTGGCGAAGTCCGGGACCGACCACCTGGACGCGATCTTCTGCGCCAACGACCAACTGGCGATCGGTGTGATGGCAGCACTGCGCGAGGCCGGGCTGCGCGTGCCCGAGGATGTGGCCGTGCTGGGTTGGGACGGGTCGGAGGAGGGCCGGTTCGCCAACCCGAGCCTGACCAGCGTCACTCCCGATCTCCAGGCACTGTCCGAACTCGCCGTGGACCTCCTGCTCGACCGCATCGAGGGCAGTGCCGGTCCCGGCAAAGTCCACGTGCTGCCGCATCAGATCCACGTCCGGGACAGCACCGCGCCGGCACGCTGACCGCGCACCCCGGCGGCCATGGCTGCGCGTTCCCGTGGGCACGAGTATGCTTTCCGTGCAGCCCTACAACGTTGTACTGCAGTCGTTGTACTGAAGTCGTACCGAAAGGTGCATGCGATGCCCGAGCACACGCCCGACCAGACCCACGACCACACGTCCGCCGTCCCCCGCCCCGAGTACCCCCGCCCGCAGATGGTGCGCTCGGACTGGCTGAACCTGAACGGCACCTGGCAGTTCGAGGTCGATCCCGGCGATTCCGGCCTGGAGCGCGGGCTCGTCGATGCCGAACTCTCCGGCGCGATCACCGTCCCGTTCGCGCCGGAATCCGAACTTTCCGGCGTCGCCAACACCGACTTCATGGAAGCCGTCTGGTACCGGCGCACCGTGACCATCCCGGCGGGCTGGAGCGGGCAGCGGGTGTTGCTGCACTTCGGGGCGGTGGACCACGACGCCACCGTCTGGGTGAACGGCACCCAGGTAGCCCGCCACCGCGGCGGGTTCTCCTCCTTCACCGCCGACCTGCACGGGGTCGCCGAGCCCGGGCAGGAGGCCACCATCGTGGTGCGCGCCCGGGACCGGCGCCATATCCCCCAGGCGCGCGGCAAGCAGGCCACCAAGTACGCCAACTCCGAGTGCCACTACACCCCGCACACCACCGGGATCTGGCAGACCGTCTGGCTCGAGCCGGTCCCCCAGGTGCACCTGCGCCGTCCGCGGATCACCCCGGATGTGGCCGCATCGGCCTTCCGCGTCGTGGCACCGCTCAGCGCCAACCGGCGCGGAATGACCGTGCGCGCCGTCGTCTCCGACGCCGACGGCGAGGTCGTCGCCACTCAGGTACGCGCCGACCTGGACCTGGCCCCCGCCCTGCACCTGCCCGTCCCGCCCGACCGCGTCCGGTTGTGGCAGGTGGGGGAGGGCTTCTGTTACGACGTGCGCCTGGAACTACTGGACGAAGCCGGCACGGTGCTCGATGCCATCGACTCCTACGCGGGCCTGCGTTCGGTCAGCATCGACGGCAACCAGGTTCGGCTCAATGGTGAGGTCGTCTTCCAGCGGCTCGTACTGGACCAGGGCTACTACCCCGACGGGCTGATGACCGCACCCAGCGATGCCGCCCTGGTCGAGGACATCGAGTTGTCCCTGGCCGGCTTCAACGGGGCCCGCCTGCACCAGAAGGTCTTCGAGGAGCGGTTCCTGTACCACGCCGACCGGCGCGGCTACCTGCTCTGGGGCGAGTTCGCCGACTGGGGCTGCTCCGCCCAGGGTCACCGCAGCGACCATCAGCGCCCCGACGCCTCCTACATCACCCAGTGGACCGAGGTGCTCAAGCGCGACTACAACCACCCGGCGATCATCGGGTGGTGCCCGCTGAACGAGACCTGGCAGGTGCTGCACGACGAGATCACCGTGCTCGATGACGTCACTCGCGGGATGTTCCTGGCCACCAAGGCAACCGATCCGACCCGCCCGGTCATCGACGCTTCCGGCTACTCCCACCGGGTGGCCGAGACCGACGTCTACGACTCCCACTCCTACGAGCAGGATCCGGCGGCGTTCGCCGAACAGCAGGCCGGCCTGGCAACCGGCGATCCGTTCGTCAACACCCATGACGGACAAACCATCTCCCTGCCCTACGCCGGCCAGCCCTACTTCGTCAGCGAGTACGGCGGCATCTGGTGGAACCCCGACGAAGCGGCCGAGGCCGACGGCACCGACCGCACCGAGTCCTGGGGGTACGGACAGCGGGTCGCCGATGAGGAGGAGTTCCACGTCCGGTTCGCCGGCCTCACCGATGTGCTGCTGGATGACCCGAACATGTTCGGGTACTGCTACACCCAGCTCACCGACGTGTTCCAGGAGCAGAACGGGATCTACCGATTCGACCGCAGCGTCAAACTAGACGTGGATCGGGTTCGTCGAGTCCAGCAGCGGGTGGCCGCTGCCGAACGAGTCGACGACGACTCCGCCGGCGCGTAGGAGGGCGCCCTACCGCCGGGCCAGCGGGTCGTGGCCCACGCGCAGCCACAGATGCCTGGGGATCAGTTGGATGATGCCCAGGAGCAGATTGAGGTAGAAGTCGATCCGTTCCACCTCCTGGCGGCCACGGACGTACAACAGGATGTCCTGGCCCTCCACCGTGATGTTGTGCCCGACCGCGTCGGGTTGCATGAGGCGGTCCATCATCCGCGGGTGGATGAAGTCGAACGGGAACTGCCCCTCCGGGCCCTGCACCCGCCAGGTGTCGTTGAAGGCCTTGGACTCGAACCGGATGTCCTGCCCGCCGAAGAGCTTGCTGATGGCCGAGCCGAACCCCTCCGGGTTGAGTCGCAACCAGGGCAGGGCCGCAGGAAGGTGCAGGGCCACCACGTGGAAGTGGTGGGTGCTCCTGTTCTTGCCATTGCCGGTGACGTATCGGTAACTGAAGGAGACGGCCTGCTCACCGTGGAACGTCCCGGTGAGCACCTCGTTCGCCTGCCGGGCGCGGCCGGCGTCGAACGGAGGGCTGGTCCAACGGTTCGCCACCTCCCGCGAATGCGGCTGGTATGTCCAGCCGCGGTGCCGGGCGTAGGCCCGGATCCGCTCCTGGCGCTTACGGTTGAGGACATGGGTGACGATCGCGGCGCCGACCGCGACCACGACGACGACGAACAGAATCGGAGCAACCTCCACTGTCCCCACACCCTTCGCTCCAAGGACCGAGCGGCCGCGCCGCCAGCACGCCGGTAGAGCATCGATCATCCCGTTCTCGTGCCGCACAATAGCAAGGCCCGGCACCTGGACCCGGTTCTACGAATTCGCTTGGCACCCGCACCGGCTCAGGAGGATGCTGCGGTGCATGCGCAGGTTCGTGATCACTCCTGCACCGCTGCCGGCCGACGACGGCGCTTCCCCCGAGGGGGCCACCGGTGCCGAATCAGGCGCCGGCGCGGCCGGTGTCCGGGCCGAGCCGCCCTGGCAGATCCGCGGGATCGCCGAACTGGACCGGGACTATCTCGTGGCGGTGCTGGGCAATGACGATCTCGCCGAGGATGGCGAACAGGTGGCGGTGCGCCTGGGTAACCAGCGCGACACCCGCAAGGAGGTGCTGCTAGCCCTGGACCCCGACCTCGGGCAGGATCCGGCCGCGGTGCTCGGAACCGCCTGGCTCGACTATCCGATGACGGACAACACCCACCTGGCCCGTGTCTCGGTCATCGTGCGCACGACCCACCGGCGCCGCGGCATCGGCTCGGCACTGTGGGCCCGGGCGCTGCACCGCATCCGGGGGTCCGGTCGCGCCGTGGTCACCGCCGAGACCTGCCAGGGCACCGAACCTGAAGCCGACTCCCCCGATGCGCTGGTGGCGCCGACCGGGAGCGGCCGGGTGGACGCCCGGGAAGGCGGGGTGCGATTCGCCCGGGAACGGGGCTTCACCCTGGCGCAGGTGGACCGGCACTCCGTGCAGCACCTGCCGTTGCCCGATGGCCTGCTCGCCGGGTTGAACACCGCCGCGAGGGCCGGCGCGGGGGAGGACTACGAACTCGTCTCCTGGACCGGCCCGGTGCCACAGCGCTGGCTGGCGGGGATGGCGGTCCTGCTGCGGGCGATGAGCACGGACGCACCCACCGGTGAGTTGGACTACCAGGAGGAGACCTGGGACGGCGACCGGATCCGGCACGCCGAGCAGGTGCTGTCCGCCTCCGGGATGCGCTCGATCACCACCGCCGCAATGCATGCGCGCACCGGGGAGTTGGCCGGCTACACCGAGATCCATCTCGATGCGCGCAAGCCCCAGGTGGCCTACCAGGAGAACACCGTGGTGCTCACGCCGCACCGCGGACACAGGCTCGGCATGCTGTTGAAGACGGCGAACCTGGACCTGCTCGCCCGCGAAGCCCCGCGGGTGCGCCGGGTGCACACCTGGAACGCCCAGGAGAACGAGCACATGCTCGCCATCAACGTCGCCCTCGGCTACCGCGTCACCTCGATCTGGGGTGCGTGGCAACTGGGAACCAACTGAGCCCGCGCCTGCTTGAGCGGGGCGGGGCGCGGCGCAGATATCAATCTGATCAATTGTCATCTGATGCTCGTCCGGTTGTGGTTGACTTTGCGCGATGCCAAGGAAGGAGTGTGCCGTGCAGCGACGCATCGCCCCCTTGCTGGCGACCCTGTTCCTGTTCCTGGTCATGACTCCCGCGGCCGCGACCGCCGTCGCCCTTCCCGGCGGCGGTCCGGCCCCGATGAGCACCGATGACGGCGATGCCCAGGTGCTCTTCGGCACCATCAACGACCCCGACGGCGACCCGGTCGAGGGTGCGGGCCTGACCCTGGAACAGGCCGGCGAGGAACTGGGCGAGTCGGTCACCGACGGCGAGGGCGCCTGGGAACTGGAGGTGCCCGGCCCGGGCACCTTCGACGTCGTCCTGGACGTGGACACGCTGCCCGCGGACCTGCAGCCCCAGCAGGAGGCCGGTGAGCGCCGCGAGGACATCCTGGTGCGCCCGGGCCGGCTGCAGACCAGGGTGCCGTTCCCGCTGATCGGCGCCGATGAGACCCAGCAGCCGGCGCCGGGCACCGAACCCACCGAGACCGAAACCGACGACGACGCTGCCGTCGATGACGCCGCCACCCCGGAGGAGGACGAGGGCGCGATCGCCACCGAGCAGCCCCGCGGCGCCTCCTTCTCCGCCCGGTTCGCGCAACTGACCGTGGAAGGGATCAAACTCGGCGCGATCATCGCCATCACCGCTGTGGGTCTGTCCCTGGTCTTCGGCACCACGCGCCTGATCAACTTCGCCCACGGCGAGTTCGTCACGCTCGGTGCGGTCACCGCCTTCTTCCTGTCCACCTCCCCGGGGAACGTGCCACTGATCCTGGCTGCGGCGCTGGCGATGGTGGTCGGTGCGCTCCTGGCCGGGGCCCTGGAGAAGACCGTGTGGCTGCCGATGCGACGACGCGGCACCGGACTGATCCAACTCTTCATCATCTCCATCGGCCTGTCCCTACTGCTGCGCTACCTGTTGCTGGTGGTGTTCGGCTCCAGGCGCGGGCAGTACGACACCTACACCGTGCAGACCGCCCTCGAAATCGGGATGGTGCGCATCACCCCACGGGACCTGATCGTGACGTTGCTGGCGTTCGCGATCATGGTCGGGATCGGGATCATGCTGTCCAAGACCCGGATCGGCAAGGCTATGCGTGCGGTCTCGGACAACAAGGACCTGGCCGAGGCCTCCGGGATCAACGTCAGCCGGGTGATCCTGATGGTGTGGGTGCTCGGCGGTGGCCTGGCCGCCTTGGGCGGGGTCTTCTACGGCCTGACCTCGGCGGTGTACTGGGACATGGGCTTCTATCTGTTGCTGCTGATGTTCGCCGGGGTGATCCTCGGTGGCATCGGCAGCGCCTACGGGGCGATGGTCGGAAGCCTGATCATCGGGCTGGTCTCGCAGTGGTCCACGCTCTGGTTCCCGCCGGCGCTGCAGAACTTCTGGGCGCTGCTCGTGCTGATCCTGGTGCTGTTACTGCGCCCGCAGGGGATCTTCGGCAGAGCGGAGCGCGCCGGCTAGGCGCGGGAGGTCGCATATGGAGTTCATGGACATTCTTGCCAACGCACTGCGCGGGGCGATCGGGCCGGAGGCGGCGATCTACGCGCTCGCCGCGGTGGGCTGAACCTGCACTTCGGCTACACCGGGTTGCTGAACTTCGGCCAGGTCGGGTTCATGCTGGTGGGCGCCTACGGCGTGGCGGTCAGCGTGGCTACTTGGGACCTGCCGCTGTGGGTCGGCATCCTGATCGGCATCGGGTGCGCGGTGGTCCTGGCCCTGATCCTGGGCATCCCCACCCTGCGATTACGCGGGGACTATCTGGCCATCACCACGATCGCGGCCGCGGAGGTGCTGCGCTATCTGTACCGCTCATCCTGGGCCGAACCGCTGACCGGCGGGGTGTACGGGCTGAGTCAATTCGCGGGAGACTTCTTCGCGCTGAACCCCTACACCCAGTCGCTGGTGCTGGGCCCGTTCTCCTTCTCCGCGCGCAATCTGTGGGTGATGACGGTGACCTGGGGTCTGGTCGCCTTCTTCTCCCTCCTGGTGTTCCTGCTGATGCGCAGCCCGTGGGGCCGGGTGCTGAAGTCGGTCCGTGAGGACGAGCTCGCCGCCCGCAGCCTGGGCAAGAACGTCTACGCCTACAAGATGCAGAGCCTGGTCCTCGGCGGTGTGCTCGGCGCTCTGGCCGGGGCGATGATGGCGATGCACGGCCAGACCGTGAACCCCGACATCTACATGCCGGCGGTGACCTTCTACCTGTGGGCCATCGTGATCCTGGGCGGTGCCAGCCGCATCATGGGACCGGTCGTGGGCAGCGTCATCTTCTGGTTCCTGCTGACCTTCCTCGACGCGCTGCTGCGCCAGGCAACCACCCAGGGCATCATCCCGTCCTCGATCTTGGCCTCCAGTGACGTCAGCGCGATGAGATTCGTGTTCGTCGGGCTGCTGCTGGTGCTGTTGATGGCCTTCCGGCCGGCCGGGATACTCGGCAACGCAGAGGAGATCCGTCTCAGTGTCCGATAAGCCACGCCCCGAGTCCTCCCCGGTCCCGGACCGGACCGAGGAGGACGTCACCGCGGCGCGCGATCAGATCCTGGACGAGCGGGAGGATCTGGTCGAGCACGAGGAGGCACGGGAGAAGGCCGGGCCCTCCTCCGGGGCCGTAATCGCGGCAAAGGCCCTGGCCGACGTCGCGCCCGAGCCCGGGGTGGCCAAGCCCGACCCGATCCTGGTCGCCACCGGGATGACACGTCACTTCGGCGGCCTCAGAGCCGTCGACGTGGACCACCTCGAGGTGCAGCGCGGCACCATCACCGCCCTGATCGGACCGAACGGTGCCGGTAAGTCCACCTTCTTCAACCTGGTCTCCGGCTTCGACAGACCCTCCGCCGGAAGCTGGACCTTCAACGGACAGTCGCTGCGTGGGCTGCCCGCCTACAAGATCGCCCGCCGCGGCATGGTGCGCACCTTCCAGCTCACCAAGGCCCTGATGCGCCTGACCACGCTGGAGAACGTGATGCTGGGCGCCACCGGCCAGCGTGGCGAGAACATCCTGGCCGCGCAGTTACCGTTCCTGTGGCGCAGTCAGGAGCGGCAGATCGAGGCCCGCGCCGACGACGAGCTGCTGGAGCGCTTCCGGCTCAGCCACATGCGCGATGAGTTCGCCGGCACCATGTCCGGCGGGCAGCGCAAACTGCTGGAGATGGCCCGGGCTCTGATGGTGGATCCGGACCTGATCATGCTCGATGAGCCGATGGCCGGGGTGAACCCGGCACTGACCCAGTCCCTGCTGGGGCACATCCAGAATCTGCGCGATGAGGGCAAGACGATCGTGCTGGTCGAGCACGACATGGACGTCATCATGAGCATCAGCGACTGGATCATCTGTTTCGCCCAGGGCGCGGTGATCGCCGAGGGACGCCCGGCCGACATCAGCACCAACCCTGCGGTGATCGAGGCCTACCTGGGCACCCGCGCCGAGCCGGCCGAGTCCGGCGGGCAGGAGGAGCGATGAGTCAGGAGCGAGACGGCGACGCCGACCCGGCGGGCACGGACCACGGGGCCACCTCGACCGAGCGGAACAGCCCGCCGGACGGCGCCATCCTGCTGGAGAGCCGCAGCCTCGTGGCGGGTTACATCCCGGAGGTGGACATCCTCAACGGCTGCAATGTCCACGTGCGCGAGGGCGAGCTGGTGGGCATCATCGGCCCGAACGGGGCCGGCAAGTCCACCCTGATCAAGGCGATGTTCGGGATCGTGCCGGTGCGCAGCGGCGAGGTCCTGCTGCGCGGCGGGAACATCGTGGGGGTCCCCACTTACCGGCTCGTCGATCGGGGCGTGGGGTACGTGCCCCAGAACAACAACGTGTTCCCCTCCCTGACCATCGAGGAGAACCTCCAGATGGGGCTGTACCTGCGGCCCCGGGAGTACGAGGAGCGGTACCAGGTGGTGACGGACCTGTTCCCGGTGCTGCACGAGCGTCGCCGCCAGCGTGGTGGCTCGCTGTCCGGGGGTGAGCGGCAGGTGGTCGCCATGGGACGGGCCCTGATGACCGACCCGCAGGTACTCCTCCTGGACGAGCCCTCGGCCGGGTTGTCCCCGATCATGCAGGACACTGTCTTCGAGGCTGTGCAGCGGATCAACGCCGCCGGTGTCTCCATCCTGATGGTGGAGCAGAATGCTCAGCGGTGCCTGCAGTTGAGCGACCGGGCCTACGTGCTGGATCAGGGCAGGGACGCCTACACCGGCACCGGACAGCAACTGATGCACGACCCCAAGGTGATCGAGCTGTATCTGGGAACCCTGGGCCGCACCGGCGACTGAGACGGCCCGGACCCACCCACGAGGTCCCTGCAGCCGTCCGGCGGCCCTCGGCGTGCCCGGCCCGGCACACCGGTGGCCCGGACCCACCGCCGTGGGCGGGTCCGGGCCACCGGTACCGGCGCCTGTTACTCCGTCGGAGCGGACTCGACCACCTCGATGGTGGACAGGGTGCCCTCGGAGTCGTAACCGTAGACCTCGATCGAGGCGATGCCGGGCTCACCGGATTCGGTGAAGTCCAGCGGACCGGAGACACCGTTGTAGTTGATCTCCTCCCCGTCTGCGAGCAGGTCGCGGCACATCGGCGAAGGACGAGCAGTCCGTACCGTCGCGGGTGACGTCGATCAGGTGGGGCTGGAAGTCAGCCGGGTTGGTCGAACCGGCGGCCTCGGCGGCCAGCGCGATCACGGTGACGCAGTCGAAGACCTGCGGTGCGAACTGGGTCTCGTCCAGGTCGGCGAATTCCTGCAGGTTGTTCAGGAAGTCGGCGTCCTCCGACGAAGCCGGAGCGGTACCCTTCATCCCGTCCAGGATGCCCGGGTCGTTGGAGTCCACCAGGTTCGGCAACTCGTTGCTGCGCATCCCGTCGGCACCGTAGAACCCGATGTCCTGCGGGGTCAGCCCGCCCTCGATGATGCCCTGGGCGATCTGGGCGCCCTGCTCGAAGGCGATGATCACCACGGCGTCCGGCTCGGCCGAGACCACCGACTGCACCACACCGGTGAACTCGGTGGCGTTGCCGTCGAAGCCCTCGCTGGAGATGACGTTGGCGCCGCCGGCCTCCAGGGCTTCCTGGGTAGCGTTGGCCAGGCCGACGCCGTAGTCATCCTCCAGGTGCACGATCACCACGTCGGTGTGGCCGTCATTGATGACCGTCTCGGCCAGCACCGGGCCCTGCAGGGCGTCGGAGGGCGCGGTCCGGATGTAGAAGCCGCCGTGGTCGTAGTCGGTGAACGTCGGTGCGGTGTTCGACCCGGAGCACTGCACCACCTCGTCGCTGGTGATCCGGTCGATGATCGCCAAGGACATACCCGAGGCCGCGGCACCGATGACCGCGTGCGCACCGTCGGCGAGGACGCGGTCCGCGGACTGGCTGGCGATGGCCTGGTCCCCGCCCTCGTCACCGGCGATCGCGTCGGGCAGTTCCGTGCCGAGGACGCCGCCGGCGTCGTTGATCTCCTGGATCGCGAACCCGGTCGCGGCGATCTGCGGTGGTCCGAGGAACGCCAACGGCCCGGTCTCGGGCAGCACGTAGCCGAACTGCAGCGGTTCGCCATCGGCCCCATCGCCGTTACCGGCGTCCCCGTTTCCGTTCCCATTCCCGTTACAGGCCGCGGCCAGCAGCAGCACGGCCGCGACCGGTGCGAGTGCCCTCTTCGTGGAGCGCTTCATAGTTTCTCCCGAACATGTCAGGGCGCGACCCTCGCACCCGAGTGCATCATGGTGACACAGTGACGTGGAGCACATGGGGCTAATCCGTGCGATGAGACCAACCTGTGACGTGATTGAGACGATTCTGATCGCTTTGCGGTCCCGGCCGGGTCGATCGGTGGCGGGGCGGGCGTGGTCTCGGCCGCGTACTCAGAACCGGATGATGCCGCCGGGGTCCACCCACACGGTGACCGGCACCCCCGGTTCGAGGGGCACGATGCCCTCGGCGACGGCCCGCTGCGGGCCCCAGTCAGGTATCTGCACCACAGCGGTGGTGCGACCGCGGGCGAAGCCCACGCTGACCACCTCGCCGCGGAGGCGGACATCGTCGGCATCGCGCAGGCTCGTCCCGGGTCCGGGCCCGGACCTGGTACCGGTGCCGCCGGTCTCCTCCGCAGTCTCCCCGTCCTCGCCCGACTCCAGGCGCAGCGCCTGGGGCGAGAGGCCGAACCTGGCGCCGTCGGCGGCGGTGACGAGCCGGTACCCCAGGAACTCCGCGACCTGCGCACCGGCCGGAGCCGCCCACAACTCCTCGGGGGTACCGACCTGCACGATCCGCCCCTCCATCATCACCGCCACCCGGTCGGCCACGGTGAACGCCTCGTCGTGGTCGTGGGTGACGTACAGGGCGGTCGTACCGGCCCGGCGGAGGATGTGGTGCAGGTCCGCGGCGAGCCGTTCCCGCAGCGCCCGGTCCAGCGCCGAGAGCGGTTCATCGAGCAGCAGCAACCGGGGCTTCGGGGCCAGGGAGCGGGCCAACGAGACCCGCTGGGCCTGCCCGCCGGACAGGCTCGCCACCGCCCGGTCCTGGTAACCCGGTAGGCCGACCAGGTCGAGCAGGTCGCGTACCCGCTGCGCCCGTTGCGTCCGGGCATCCGCTCCATCTGCAGACCGAAGGCGATGTTGCCGGCCACGTCCCGGTGGGCGAAGAGCTGTCCGTCCTGGAACATCAACCCGAACCCGCGCCGATGCACCGGCACGTCGCTCAGGTCCGCCCCCTCCCAGCACACCCGGCCGCGATCGAGTGGCTCCAGGCCGGCCACCGCACGCAACAGCGAGGACTTGCCACAGCCGGAGGGCCCCAGCAGGGCGACCACCTCCGCCGGCGCCACCTGCAGGCTCACCCGGTCCACCGCCGTCGTCCGCGGTTCCCGGACGCCGTAGCGGACCACGGCGTCATCGATGGTCAGGGACATCTAGAACTCACCCGTCCGTTCCGACCGCAACCGTTCGGCCACTCCCATGATGGTGGCGGTCAGCAACGCCAGCAGGACCGACGCGGCCAGGGCCATCCCGTAGTTCTCCGCACCGGGGCGCCCGATCAGCCGGAAGATGACCACCGGCAGGGTGGGTGCGTCGGGGCGGGCCAGAAGAAGGCGGTGGCGCCGAACTCCCCGAGGGAGACGGCGAACGCGAATCCGATCGCCAGCCCGAGCGACCGCACCAGGAAGGGCCCGTCGACGTGGGCGAGCACCCGGCCCGGAGAGGCGCCCAGCACCGCGGCGCTCTCGCGCTGTCGCGGGTCGATCGCCCGCAGCACCGGCAGCACCGTGCGCACCACCAGCGGAATCGCTACCACCGCCTGGGCGATCGGAATCAGGATCATCGACGTGCGCAGGTCCAGCGGCGGCCGGTTCAAGGTAATCAGGAACCCGAACCCGACCGTCACCGCCGACACCCCCCCAGGGGGAGCATGAAGAGGGTGTCCAGTCCCCAGACCGCACGGCGAGCGTGCACGTTGCGCGGCCGGCGCGAGACCACCAGCGCCACCAGTGCGCCCACCACCACCGCGATCACGGTGGCATCCACAGCCACCCGCAGGGAGTTCGCGGCCGCGTCCCACACCGTCACGGTGAGCGCGTTCGGTCCGCCGGTGCTGCCCAGGGCCACGTAGTTGTCCAGCCCCCACGTACCCGACGGCGTGCGCAGCGAGCGCACCACCAGCGCAGCCAGGGGCAGCGCGAGCAGGCCCACGATCACCACGGCGGTCACCGCGGCCACCGGCAGATCCGGCCCCGGGCGGCCCCAGCGGGCGGCGAACCGGCCTCGACTTCGAGCCGTTTGGCCGAGACCGACGGTGCGGACACTCGACTTCGCCCGTAACCCTCGCTCTCGACGCCGCGGCACGGGCTGCCACAACCGCAGCCGGCGTGCCTGGTGCTGGGCGCCGTGTAGTTTCAGGGCCGCCTCCCGCCGGGCCCGGGCACGGGAGAAGGTGATGAGCGCGGCGGTCACCACCGAGAGTTGCAGCACCGAGAGCACCGCGGCGGTGCGCAGGTCGAGGAACTGGGTGGTCTGGATCCAGATCTCGGTCTCGATGGTGCCGAACCGGATCCCGCCCAGCACCAGCACCACACCGAACGCAGTGGAACAGAACAGGAACACCACCGAGGCGGCGGAGGTGATTGCCGGGGTCAGCGCCGACATTGTCACAGACCAGAAGGCGCGCGCAGGGGAGGCGCCCAGCGCCCGGGCGCTCTGCTCGGTGCGCGGGTCCAGACGCTCCCAGAACCCGCCCACGGTCCGCACCACGATCGCGTAGTTGAAGAACACCAGCGCCAGCACGATCGCGGTGAAGGTGCGATCCAGGCCCAGGAATCCCAGCGGCCCGTCAGCGGCCAGCAAGGCCCGGAACGCCACCCCCACCACCACGGTGGGTAGCACGAACGGGATCGTGATCAATGCCCGCAGGATCCGCTGGCCGCGGAACGTGCGCCGGTACAGCACATAGGCACCGGGAACGCCCAGCAGCACCGAGAAGACGGTGCCGAGCACCCCCAGCGCGATCGTGAGGAAGAGGATCCGCCAGGTGCGCGGGCGGGCGAACACCTCGGTGAAGCCGCTGAGGTCCCACGCCCCGTCCGGCACGAAACCGCGCAACACCAAGGTGGTCACCGGCCAGGCGAAGAAGATGGCCAGGAACACCAGCGGCACGGCGGCCGCGAGCACCCAGACCCAACCTCGCAGCCACCGTGCCATGCTCAGGACCCGTCCTGCCCGGCGGCCCGCGACCGACAGGTTGACGTGGTGCGCAGACCCGCCCGGGCGGCAGCGCAACGCCCGGCCACGCAGACCCGGACAGGACCGGGCCGTGCCGGGCTGGGCCGGGTCAGGCTGGGCCGTCCCGGGCTGGGCCGGGCGGTGCTGGCTCCCATCCTCAGCCGATCACGATGTCGGTCCAAGCCTGGATCCAGTCCTGACGGTTCTCATCGATCTCGGCCGGGTCCACCGTCAACGGTTCCTCGGCGAGGGGGGCCCATCGGGTCCACTCCTGCGGGAGTTCCAGGTCGTGGTTGACCGGGTACATGTACATCTGGCCGGGAATGTCGGCCTGGACGGCGTCGCTGAGCAGGAAGTCGATGAACGCCTCGGCGCCCTCGGGGTTGTCCGCCCCGGCCAGCACCCCGGCGTACTCCACCTGACGGAAGCATGAGGTGAGCATCGCCGTCGTCGTCGGGTCCTCCCCGTCCGGTCCGACCTCGAAGGCCGGCGACGTGGAGTAGGACAACGCCACCGGGCGCGGGCCCTGCCCGACCGAGCCGGAGAACTCCTCGGAGTAGGCGGTGGACCAGGAGTCGACGACGAGCAGGCCGTTGTCGGCCAGGTCCTGCCAGTACTGCGTCCAGCCGTCCCCGAACTCGGCGACCGTTGCCAACAGGAACGCCAGGCCGGGTGAGGACGTGGCCGGGTTGGTCACCACCACGTGGTCGGCGTAGTCGGGCCCGGTCAGGTCGGCCAGGTCGGACGGCTCGGCGACTCCGGCCTCGGAGTACCAGGCGGTGTCGATGTTCAGACACACATCGCCCACGTCGATCGGTGTGAGTTCGTCTCCGCCGTCGATCAGGTAGTCCTCGGCGGCCGGGGGCAGCGCAGCGGAGGTGTAGGGGCTGAAGACGTCCTCGGCGATGCCGCGGGAGGCGAAGGAGTTGTCGATGCCGTAGGCGACGTCGCCCAGGGGCGCGTCCTTGGTCAGGATCAGCTGGTTCACCAGGGCTCCCCCGTCACCGGGTGCGCTGAAGGACAGCGTGTAGCCGGAGTCGGACTCGAACTGGCTGATCAGATCCTCCGAGACGTGGAACGAGTCGTGCGTGACCACCTGGACCGTGCCTTCGCCGCCGGTGGTCTCGCCCTCCCCTACTGCGGTGGAGTCCGCGTCGTCGTCAGTGGGGGTGTCGGGGTTGTCGTTCCCGGCGCCCACCGTGCAGCCGGCCACGGCCAGTGCCAGGGCGGTGAACGCGGCAAGGTGTCCGATCCGCCCGGGGTCCGGGCCGACCCGCCCGGGCCGGCGGCGAGACATGGTGTGGTGATTCATTCTTCCTCCTCAGCGTGATGTGAGAAGGGGTCCGCGGCGCGACGCCACGGGAGAGATGCTCGACTCCCTTCGCCGGTGCTAACCGGAGCAGGTTCGAGGGTCTGCGGGTGGCCGCACTCTCAGCGCCGCACCTGACTCGGCCGACGCTCCCCTGTCGCACCCACGAGGCTACACCCCGTCGGCCGGTGCGGCCGACGGGCGCGCGAGGATCGTGGACGGCTACGCTGGGTGCAGTCGTCGTAAAGGAGATCTGCCATGGAGCGAGTCGTCACCGCCGTTGCCACCATCGTCGCCGGCCTCGTCGCGAACAAGGTCCTCGGGACCGCCTGGAAGAGCGTCACCGGTCATGAGCCACCAACCGACGACAAGGACGGAAGCATGCCCATCGCTGAGATCGTGCTCTTCGCGGCGATCTCCAGCGCGCTGGTGGCGTTGGTCCGCGCCTACGCCAGCCGCGGCGCCCACAAGTGGCTGTCCAGCGGCGACGTCGCTCGTTGACCAGCGCGAGGCCGGCACCGGCACGTTCAGGCCTGGGTGTCCTCGATCTCGGCGCGCGCGGCCTCCAGGTCCTCGGTGAGTTCATCGACTCCGAGCAGGTCTGAACGCACCTTGTCGGTGCGGTACCCTGCGCGGCCCACCATGTGCGCGGCGATCGGAGCGGTCACCAGTTGGAAGATGATCACCGGGAGCACCTTCCAACCCACTTGCCAGGATCCCAGCGTCAGGGCCAGCCCGTTCATCATCAGGATGATGCCGAGCACCTGAGGTTTGGTGGCTGCGTGCAACCGTGACAGCAGGTCCGGGAACCGGACCATCCCGATCGCTGCGACCATCACGAGCGCGCTGCCGGTGATGAAGAAGGCAGAGGCGACGATCTCGCGCAGCAGTTCCGAGTTCATCGCTCGTCCTCCTCGGCATCGTCATCCAGCGCATGCCTTGCCTCGAGCCGTTGGAGTTCCTCTTCGCTGAGGATCCGGCCCTCATCCTCCGGCTCTGCGGCCGCGAACCGCGCCAGGGTCACCGCCGCCACGAACCCGACGATTGCCATCACCGTCAGCAACGGCACCAGGTCCACCCGTCCGGTCGTGGCCGACCACAGGGCCACGGTGCCGATCAGGGCCGCGATCACCACATCAAGGCCCACGATCCGGTCCAGCATGCTCGGGCCGCGCTCCACGCGGAAGAGCGCCACCAGGACCGCTCCGACGACCAGGATCCCGCAGATCCACAACACCGGCGCACTCATCGGTCCACCTCCCCAGCGTTGCCATCGGAGGCCCCCGCAGCGCGCCCGGCAGGGCCGGGATCCAGCGCTGCCCGGTCCGGCCCACCCCACCAGCGCCGGCGCGGCAATCCGGCACGGGCCAGGTCTTCCTGGTTGGCCAGGGCGTACAACAGGCGCCGCTCCTGGAGGAGTACCTGCCGGCGGAAGGTCTCGACACCCCCGCTGGTGGGCAGATCGAGCACGTGCACGTAGAGGGTGCCGGTGAGCCGATGCGCCTCCACGATGATCGAACCGGGAACCAGTGAGGTGAAGACCCCGGTCAGGGTGAGGATCAGGTCGGACTCCGAACGCAGCCGGATGCGGATGACGCCGCCCTCGGGGCCCCGGCGCGGGTGCAGCGCCATCTTCGACACCTCCACCGAGGCGAGCAGCACATCGACGATGAAGCGGGCGATCAGCCACACCGCCCCGGGAATACTCACCCGGCCGGCGTATCCGACCGCGGGCATCGGTGTCAACAGCACCAGCAGCACCGCGACGCCGAACCCGGCCAGCACGTTGGCCAGGGTCGGGTCACCCCACAACAGCACCCACAGCGCGGTCATCCACAGCAGCATCGGCCATCGGTTCAGCCAAGCGCTCAGGCCGGTCGGAGCGGACGGGTGGGCAGGCTGGGTTCTCATTCGGGCTCCACCTGGTGGGAGATGCCCTCGCCACGTTCGCCGTCGGGCAGCACCGCCGAGACGTAGGGCGACTGGGCACGCAGGTCCCGCGCGGCCGCGTCGGTGTAGGCGTACAACGGACCGGCGACGACGGCGAGCAGCACTCCGATCGAGGCGATGACCGCTGCGGGGGCGAACATGCTGCGAGGTACGTCGGTCTCTGGCAGAGGCTGGGGGGCCGTCTGCCAGAACGCCTTGTTCCACGCCTTCACCACCGCGTACAGGGTGAGCAGTGACGTCACGAGGCTCGCGCCCACCGCGACATACGCCAGGGACGAATCGTGCTGGATGCCGGCCTGCACCAGACCCACTTTGCCCAGGAACCCTGACATGGGCGGGATTCCACCGAGGTTCATCGCTGGGATGAAGAACAAGATCGCCAGCGCCGGTGCGGCCTTGGTCAGGCTGCCGAGGCGCTCCAACGAGGTGCTGCCACCCCTGCGCTCGATCAGCCCTGCCACGAGGAACAATGCCGTCTGCACGGTGATGTGGTGGGTCACGTAGAAGATCGATGCGGACAGGCCGAGTTGATTCGCGAGGGCGATTCCGAACACCATGTAGCCGATGTGGCTGACCAGGGTGAAGGACAGCAGTCGCTTGATGTCGTCCTGGGCCACGGCGCCGAGGATGGCCACCACCATGGTGACGATCGCGGCCACGATCAGGATCGTGTCCATCCGCCCGTCGGTGAACAGCAGCGTCTGGGTACGGATGATGGCATACACGCCGACCTTGGTGAGCAGCCCGGCGAAGACCGCGGTGACCGGTGCCGGGGCTGTGGGATAGGAGTCGGGTAGCCACATCGACAGCGGGAAGACCGCCGCCTTGATGCCGAAGGCCAGTAACAACAGGATCTGCAGCACCAGGGAGACATTCGGATCGATCTCCGCCAGGCGCACGTTCAACTGCGCCAGGTTCAACGTGCCGGTGGCCGCGTAGATCATCGCGATGGCGATGAGGAACAGCATCGAGGACAGCAGCGACACGATCACGTAGATCGACCCGGCCCGCATCCGCGAGCCCGTGCCACCCAGGGTGAGCAGCACGTAACTCGCCGCGAGCAACATCTCGAACCCGACGAACAGGTTGAACAGGTCCCCGGTGAGGAAGGCGTTGGACACACCGGCGGCCAGCACCAGGTAGGTGGGGTGATAGATCGCCACCGGGGCGCCCTCATCGCCGTCGGCGAGACCCTGGGCCACGGAGTACAGCAACACCCCTAGCAGCACTACTGCGGAGACCACCAGCATCAGCGCGGAGAGCCGGTCGGCCACCAGCACGATGCCCACCGGGGCGCTCCAGTTGCCGAGGTTGACCACCTGGGGTCCCTGGGCGTGGGTGATCGCCACCAACGCGATCGCGATCCCCAGGACCACGGTCAAGGTGGTGACCGAGGCCGCCAACTGTGCTTTGGGACGGCGTGCCATGGCCAGGGCGAAGCCGGCAGCGAACAGGGGCAGGATCACCGGCATCGGTAATAGCCAGTTCATGTGGCGCCCCCCTTCGAGTCGGGGGCGCCGGGGACTGCTCCACCCGGGCCCTCGGCTGACGAGTCGTCGGCGCTCACGTTCGGGGTGGACGGGGACGGCTGTTCCTCGATCCCCGGTTCCTCGGTCTCGTCACGGGCCTCGGCGGCCTCGACAGCCAGGCTCACCCCGAGGTCGTCGTCGCGGGTGTCCAGTTCACCGCGTTCCAGGCGCTGAGCCAGTCGGCGGTCCTCCAGGTCGTCCTGCACCTCGTCGTGGCCGTGCAACTGCCACGTGCGATAGGCCATGGCCAGCACGAACGCGGTCAGCCCCAGGTTGATCACGATCGCGGTCAGCACCATCGCCTGCGGCAGCGGATCGGCCATCTCCTCCTGTGGCCCGGACCCGAGCAGCGGAGGGCTCGCGGCGGCACCGCCGGCGAGCAAGAACATCAGGTTCACTCCGTTGCCGATGAGGTAGATGCCGACCAGCACCCTGGTCAGGCTCCGCTCGAGCAGCAGGTACACCCCGGCACCGAACTGCACGCCGACCGCGATCACCAGGGCCAGGCTCGGACTCGCTTCGATCATCCGCCCGCACCCCCTACGCCGGCTCTCAGGTCGTCCAGCACGTCGGCGTCACCGACCGCAGACCGGGGGGAGTCGTGCGCGACGTCGGGGGCGGCCCGCCCTTCGGCCTCACCCTGACGGTCCACTTCGGCACCCAGGGTCCGCAGGATGTCCAGGACGAGTCCGATGACGATCAGGTAGACCCCGATATCGAACGCCAGGGTGGTGAGCAGGTGGATCTCGCCGAGGATGCCGAGGTCGAGGTCCAGCCGGAAGGACTGCAGCGCCTGACCGCCGAAGAACAGCGGGGCGATGCCGGTGCCGGTGGCCACCAATAGCCCGCCGCCGAGCAGCCCACCCGGCTGCAGCGGCAGCGCCTCACCCAGTTCGTAGCGGCCCCCGGCCAGGTACCGCACGATCAGCGCCACCCCGGCGATCATCCCGGCGATGAACCCGCCGCCCGGGGCGTTGTGTCCCGCGAACAGCAGCCACACCGACAGCACCAACATGGTGTGGAACAGCATCCGAGTGATCACTTCGAACATCACCGAGCGTCGATACGGTGCCAGGGTGACACCACCGGGCAGCCACGGCTGACCCCGCCGGCCGGCGATCGGTGTGCCGGGTTCTCCCAGTCGTTGCATCGCCGGGTCCGGGGTCAGGCCCCTGCTCCAGGTGCGGGGACGCTCGGGGTCGTAGTCGCTGACGCGCTCCACACTGCGCTGCCGGTGCCGCAGGAACACCAGGGAGGCCACCCCGGTGGCGGCGACCAGCAGCACCGCGACCTCACCCATGGTGTCCCAAGCGCGCATGTCCACCAGGGTCACGTTGACGATGTTGCTGCCCCAACCGAACTGGTAACCCTCGGTGAGGAGGTCCTGGGAGATCTGCTCGTGGATCCGGGTGCCGGGGATGGTCAGCGCGAGCATGGACATCAGCACACCGGCACCGATGGCGATAACGGCTCGCCACCATCGGCTGGCCACGAGGGGCCGGTTGGAGAAGTAGGCCGGCAGACGGCGCAGCACGAGCAGGAACACCACGATCGTGACGGTCTCCACCAGCGCCTGGGTCAGCGCCAGGTCCGGGGAGCCGTGCAGGGCGAAGAGCAGCACCACACCGTAACCGGCCACCCCCATCAGCACCACGGCCTTGATCCGGCGCCGGGCGCGGGTGACCAGCAGCGCCGAGATCACGATCACCGCAGCGATCGCGCCGGAGACCGGGGAGTCCCACAACCTGACCTCCCCCGGGGTGACCCCGCCGGTGAACATCGCCGTGGTCACCAACGCCATCCCGACCAGCAGGATCACGCCCAGGTAGACCGGCAGTGCACCGCTCTGGGTGTAGGAGGTCAGCGAGGCCGAGAACCGGTCCAGCAAGCGCATCGAGTCGCGGTAGGTACGGTCGGCATCGACCGGCGGGCTGATCGCCTCCTGGAACCGCTCCACCATCGGGCGGCCCAGGGCGAGCAGCGACCCGAACACGATGATGAGCCCCGTCAGTCCCAGTGGGATACCGAATCCGGCCCACAGGGTCAGGTGCCCGGGCTGCCCCACCGGGTAACTCAGGGCGTACGGGGGCGAGCAGGTACTCCCCCAGCGCGGGCAGCAATCCGGCGATCAGTCCGCCGGCGGCCAGCAGGTTCGGGGAGATGAACAGCCCGACGTGCTCGCGATCGAGCGGGGTCTCGGGCACTCCCGCCTTGCGGGCGTAGGCGCCCCAGAGGAACCGCACACCGTAGGCGAAGGTGAGAACGGAACCGACCACCACCACGACCATCAGCACCCAGTGGCGCGCTTCTCCGCCGTCGTTGAGCGCCTCCAGGACTGCTTCCTTGCCCACGTAACCGGCCGCCGGCGGCAGCCCGACCATGGAGATCACCGCGAGCAGCCCGGGAACGAACGCGCCCTTGAGATTGCGGGCCAGACCGGACAGTTCGCGTAGGTCCCGGGTGCCGGCGGCGGCGTCGATGACGCCGACGGTGAGGAAGAGCGCCGCCTTGAACATCGCGTGCGCCCCGAGCAGGGCCAGACCGGCCAGCGCGATACCGCGGTCGGGCTGGCCCACGAGCAGGATGAGGAAGCCGAGTTGGGAGACGGTGCCGAAGGCGAGCAGGAGTTTCAGGTCGTGCTGGCGCATCGCCCGGTATCCGCCCAGCAGCATCGTGGCCGAGCCGCTGATCAGCACCATCCAGTACCACACCGGGTTCTCGGCGAAGCCGGGCGCGAGACGAGCGACCAGGTACACACCGGCCTTGACCATGGCGGCGGCGTGCAAGTAGGCACTGACCGGCGTGGGCGCGGCCATCGCACCGGGCAGCCAGAAGTGGAACGGCACCAGGGCGGACTTGCTCAGCGCACCCAACAGCACCAGTACCAGGGCGGCGGCCAGCAGCGCAGAGTGCTCCGGGGGCGCGGCCACCAGTTCGGAGAACCGATAGGACCCGCCGGGCATCTCTCCCAGGATGACGGCACCACCGAGCATCGCCAGGCCGCCGCTCACGGTCACCACCAGGGCTTCCATCGCCGAACGGCGCGAGCCCTTCCGCTCGAAGTAGTGTCCGATCAGCAGGTAGGAGGTGATCGAGGTCAGTTCCCAGAACACGAACAGCACCAGCGTGTTGTCCGTGGCGACCAGACCGAGCATGGACCCGGCGAAGGCGACGAAGGTGGCGGCGAACCGGTTCAGGTACTTGGCGCCGCTGGCGAAGTACCACGCGCAGTAGAACAGCACCATCGACCCGATTCCGCCGACCAGCAGCATCATCAGCCAGGTGAGACCGTCGACGCGGAAGTCCAGCGTGGCATCGAGCGTGGGGATCCAATTGACCTGGACATGGACAGGGCTGCCGTCCATGATCTGGCGGGTATGCGCCAGCGCCCACACCGCCACCGAGAGGGGAACCAGTGCCAGCACGATGAAGCCGCGCCGGCCGAACACACGCATCAGCGTGGGGGCAGCCAGAGCCGCTACCAGGTGTAGCGCCAGCAGCTGCAGCACGTCCGCTCCTCGGGGGTGGTGGGCGTGGTCAAGTTGTGCCCATCATGCACCGATCAACCCCGGGCATGGCCGTGTCTTCGCCCCGGGGAGATGTGGGCATGTGGGCGGTGCGATCCGTCGGTCATGTTATCAACGCGCGCCGGTACCCCGACCCGGGCCCAGGATCCGGGACCGGTTCCCGGCGCTGACCCACCCTCGCGGTGGGCAGCCTCACACCCTGTTCGCCCTCAGTCGCTCTCGCTCGGGTCCACATCCAGTCCCAGGTCCACCAGGAAACCGTCATCGTCGGCCACCACCCCACCCACGGCGGCCAGCAACGCCGCCGCGCTGTCCTCGATCAGGGCGCGTACCTGCTCCGGGACGGCCGGCTCCTCCTCGCCGGCCTCTACCGCTACCGGGTACCAACGCAGGTAGTAACTGAGCAGACCCTGCCCGGCCCACTCCACCCCCGACAGCACCGGGGGCGCCACGTCGGTGGCTTCGACCTGCACCGAGATCACGCCGTCGTCCCCGAAGTGCCACAGGGCGCCGTAACTCTCGTGCACCTGCTCGGCGGCAAGGGCCGCGGCGTCGAAGGCATCGGCGCGGGCGTGCAGTTCGGACCGCTCGGCGCGTTCGGCCTCGCTCAACTCCTCCGGCGCGGTGGGGGGCATCGGCAGAGGAGCCCAACCGGTGCTGGTGAGGATCTCCAGTCCCGGAAGCACCTCACCGAGCACCACCTGCAGTGCCTCGGGTTCCAGCCAGACGGCGCTGTGCACGATCAGGTCCACGAACGGGGCGGGATCGGGCACCAGCACCATGCCGGAGCCCCCGGTGCGCAGCGCACCACCCAGTCGGCGGGCGACGGCGAAGAGAAACTCGACCACATCGGCCTCGTCCCCCTCCGGGGTGCCCTCGGCGAAGGCGTCCAGGAGACCGCCCAGGCCGCGCAACTCCTGCGGCACCGGTCCGGCGCGGAGCACCGGGGCGCGGGCCAGGTAGGCCTCCTGGGCTTCCTCCGGCACGTCCAGCGCGGCGCGAGAGTCGTCGTCCAGCAGCCACGGGCCGGTCAGCCAGGCGCCGGGGATCAGGTCGATGGTGTGCTCGTCGCGGCGGGAGGCGCCCGGGAAGCGGCTCAGCGCCAGAGCCTCCACGTCACCCGGGTCGATCCCGGGGCCGACCAGGAGCAGGTGATGGCCCCAGGCCAGATCGGGGTCGAGGTGAGCCCGGGCGGGATCCTGCGCGGCCCGGTCGGTGCCGTGGCCGGTGGCGCCGTGCTGCTGGGGGGCGGACATGCTCACGGCTGGATCCGGGTGCGGTGGAAGTTCAGGTAGGAGCGCGAGGCCGTCGGGCCCCGCTGGTCCTGGTAGCGCGAGCCCTGGGCGCCGGAGCCGTAGGGATGCTCGGCCGGGCTGGAGAGGCGGAAGTAGCAGAGCTGGCCGATCTTCATCCCGGGCCACAGCAGGATCGGCAGGGTGGCGGTGTTGGACAGTTCCAGGGTGACGTGGCCGGAGAAACCCGGGTCGATGAAGCCGGCGGTGGAGTGGGTGAGCAGGCCCAGCCGGCCCAGACTTGACTTGCCCTCCAACCGGGCGGCGATGTCATCGGGCACGGTGATCAGTTCGTACGTGGAACCGAGCACGAACTCCCCCGGGTGCAGCACGAACGGCTCATCCGGCTCGGCCTCCAGGAGCCGGGTCAGGTCGGGCTGATCGGCGGCGGGGTCGATCACCCGGTACTTGTGGTTGTCGAACAACCGGAAGAACCGGTCCAGGCGCACGTCGACGCTGGAGGGTTGGACCATCGAGGCCTCGAACGGGTCCAGGCCGAGGCGGCCGGCGTCGAGCTCGGCGCGGATATCACGGTCGGAGAGGAGCACGGGGCCACGGTACCGCTCCGGACGGCCCGCGCGCGGCCGGGAACCGGCCGAGCCAGGACCTGGCGACCACCTGGAGCGGGTGACGGGAATCGAACCCGCGCTATCAGCTTGGGAAGCTGAAGTTCTACCATTGAACTACACCCGCGAGCGCAGCGATGAGACTGCGACCGGATCCAATATACCTGCAATCCTGCCGCGGCCGTCACAGCACGGCCGACCGCCGTCGACCCGGCGCCGTGCCCCTCGCCGGGGCATCCGGTTGTCACCAGGGACCGGCTGCTCTACGCTCGATCACCGGTGTGCCGGGAAGTCTGGTCGGCGACGATATCCCGACGTCCTGAAGGGACCGGAATGGACGGCAACGGCAGGTCCGACATCAAGCGTGCTCGGGCGATCGCCCGCCGCCGACGCCGCAAGTTCGCCGCCGCCCTGCTACTCACCGGACTGGCACTGGTGGGCGGGTCCAGCGTGCTGTTCCAGGTCCTGATGGCCACCGAGGGCCAATCCCACTCCTGGACCACCGCGATCTACTGGACCCTTACCACGATGTCCACGCTCGGCTACGGGGACGTGACCTTCACGTCCGACCTCGGCCGGATCTTCTCGATGGTGGTGCTGCTCAGCGGAGCGGTGTTCATCCTGGCACTGCTGCCGTACTTCGTGATCCAGCACGTCCTGACCCCGTGGCTGGACCGGCGTGACGCGGCACGGGCTCCGCGCCGCGCCCCGCCGCAGATCCGCAACCATCTCATCCTCGTGGGCGCGGACACCGTCGTCGAGACGCTGGTCGCGCGCGCCAAGCGCTCCCGTGTCCCCTGCGTCCTGGTGGTGGATCACCCCAAACAGGCCGGGCTGCTGCACGACCGCGGCTACATCGTGGTGCTGGGGCCGTTGGACTCGGTCGACACCTACCGCAAGGCGGGTGTGGAGCGGGCGAAGATGGTGGTCTCGATGCTGCCGGACACCACCACCACGAACGTGGTGTTCACCGTGCGCCAGATCGCCAAGGACGTGATCGTGGCGGTGACGGCGGACAAGGCCGCCTCGGTCGACGTCCTGGAACTCGCCGGCGCCGACCACGTCCTGGAGCTCGCCACACAACTGGGCCGGGCGATGGCGGGCCGCGTGCTCGGCACGACCGGGCGTGCGCACCACATCGGGGCCTTCGGCCGGACCGTCATCGCTGAGGCGGCGGCCCGGCACACCGAGTTGGTGGGCATGACGCTGGAACAGGCCCGCGCGGAAGTGAGTTGCCGGATCCTTGCGGTCATGCGTAAGGGCAGGCTGCGGCCGACGAAGCCGGACCCTGGCATCGACGCGGACACCGTGCTGGTGCTGGCGGGCACGGCCGACGAGGTGAAGGAGTACGACGCGCGGTTCCAGGTCCCGCAGAACCACGATGACCCGGTGCTGATCATCGGCGGCGGGCGGGTGGGCCGCGCGGCTGCCAAGGCCCTGACCGAGACCGGCGTTCCGTCCACGATCGTGGAGCAGGTTCCCGATCGAGCCGGGTCGGTCACCCGCGTCGTCGAGGGTGACGCCGCGGACCTGGAGGTGCTGCGCTCAGCCGGATTCGACACCGCACCGGCGGTTCTGGTCACAACGCACGACGACGACCTGAACGTCTACCTGAGCCTGTACTGCCGGCGGCTGCGCGATGAGGTCCAGGTGGTCTCGAGGGCTACCCACGAACGCAACGTGGCCACGCTCTACCGGGCCGGGGCCGACGGGGTGCTCTCCTACGCCACGATCGGTGCCACTGAACTGTGGAACCGCGCGACGCTGCCGCACCGGATGGTCATCGCCGAGGGCAACGAGTTGTTCCTCGTTCCCCGCCCGGCGGCACTGGCCCGGCTGCCGGTGCGCAACCCGGAGGTGTTTCAGCAGACCGGCTGCCAGATCGTCGCCGTGACCGACGCGGACGGGACGCTGCTGCGTGACTCCGAACGGATCCCGACCGGCGATGGGCAGCAGTTGCTGCTCCTGGGCGACCGGCACGCCGAGGAGCGGTTCCGCGCCAAGTACCCCGGCTAGCCCCCGCCGGCGTAGGGTGCTGCGCCCCGCTCAGTGCCTGGCGTCCCGGTAGTACCGGATCAGCGCCTGGGTGGAGGCGTCCTGGGCCGCGAGCGCCTCCTCATCCCCGGTGACCGCCGGGGCGATCTGGCTGGCCAGTTCCTTGCCCAGCTCCACCCCCCACTGGTCGAAGGAGTCGATGCCCCAGACGATGCCCTGAGTGAAGGTGATGTGCTCGTACAGTGCGATCAACTGACCCAGCACCGACGGGCTCAGCGCCGGAGCCATGATCGAGGTGGTGGGCCGGTTGCCGGGGAAGGTGCGGGCGGGCACCACCGCCTCGTCGGTGCCTTCGGCCCGCACCTCATCGGCGGTCTTGCCGAACGCCAGCGCGCGGGTCTGGGCGAAGAAGTTGGCCAGGAACAGGCTGTGCACGTCCACGTGCCCGTCCTTGCGGGGGTCGGCGGGGTTGGCCACGGCGATGAAGTCGGCGGGGATCAGCCGGGTGCCCTGGTGGAGGAGTTGGTAGAAGGCGTGCTGGCCGTTGGTGCCCGGCTCACCCCAGAACACCTCACCGGTGTCGGTGGGCACGGGTGAGCCGTCCCAGCGCACCCCCTTGCCGTTGGACTCCATCGTCAGTTGCTGCAGGTAGGCCGGGAAGCGGTGCAGGTCCTGGGCATAGGGCAGCACCGCGTGGGTGTGCGCGCCCAGGAAGTTGACGTACCAGATGTTCAGCAGCCCCATCAGGGCCGGCACGTTGTGCGCAATCTCGCTGGTGCGGAAGTGCTCGTCCACGGCGTGGAAGCCGCCGAGGAACTCGGTGAACCGCTGCGGTCCGATCGCGATCACCAACGACAGCCCGACGGCCGAGGGCACCGAGTAGCGCCCGCCCACCCAGTCCCAGAAGCCGAACGTGTTGTCGGTGTCGATGCCGAAGTCGGCCACCCTGTCCAGTGCGGTGGAGACCGCCACGAAGTGGCGGGCGACGGCGTTGGTGCGCTCGGCCTGCTCGGTCCCGATCACCCCCCGCCGGGCAAGTTGCTCCCACAACCAGGTGCGGGCCATCCGGGCGTTGGTGAGGGTCTCGATCGTGCCGAAGGTCTTGGAGGCCACGATGAACAGGGTGGTCTCGGGGTCTACGCCGGCCAGGGTGGCGGCGATGTCTGCGGGGTCGATGTTGGAGATGAATCGCACCTCGATGTCCTCGGCCACGTAGGACCGCAACGCCTCGTAGGCCATCACCGGGCCCAGGTCGGAACCGCCGATGCCGATGTTGACCACGGTGCGCACGCGCTTGCCGCTCAGCCCGGTCCACGCCCCCGAGCGCACCTGGTCGGCGAAGGTATACATCCGCTCCAGCACCTCGTGCACGTCGGCGTCGACGTCCTGGCCGTCCACGACCAGCGCCGGACTCCGATCCTTGGGCCGGCGCAGCGCGGTGTGCAGCACTGCCCGGTCCTCGGTGGCGTTGATGCGCTCCCCGGCGAACATCGCGGCGATCCGCCCGGGCAGGTCGACCTCTTCGGCGACCTTGGTCAGCAGCCTGAGGGTCTCGTCGGTGATGAGGTTCTTGGACAGGTCCACGTAGAGGTCCCCCACGGTGTGGCTGTACCGTTCGGCGCGGCCGGGGTCCCGGGCGAACCAGCCGCGCAGGTCCGGCTCGAACGACTCGGCGTCGGCCCGCAGGGAACGCCAGGCGTCGGTGGTGGTGACATCGATCGGGGTATTCACGGGTGAGCTCCTTCGAAACTGGTACCTACCCTCACCGTATTGCCCGGGCCGCTGCGGCGCTCCCCGCCCTGGCCTCGCATGTTCGGCACCGGACCGGGCCCGGCGCGGCCTGGGCGGCAGAACCGCCCGGCCTTCTACTGCGGGGCGATGCGCTCCGACACCGGCCACCCCGACCGACCCACGCCCCTGCACTCGGGTGATGAACCCGAGGCGCTGGTGCGACAGTTCCACCGCACCTGCGGGCTACCGATCGCCCAGGACGGACCGTCGGTGGATCGTGAGCGTGTGCACATGCGCATGGCGCTGATCGCGGAGGAATTCGCCGAGCTGGTCGGCGCGGTGTACGGTCCGCGGGCGGAGACCTTCGTGACCGAGGCGTTCACCCGCGCGGTCGACGCCGACGACGGCACCCGGGACACGGTCGGTGCCGCCGATGCGCTGGCTGACCTGGTCTACGTGATCTACGGGATGGCGCTGGAGTGCGGACTCCCGCTGGCCCGGGTCCTGACCGAGGTGCAGGCCTCGAACATGTCGAAACTGGGCTCCGACGGCCGGCCGATCTACCGCCCCGACGGCAAGGTGCTCAAGGGCCCGGACTACTTCCGGCCGGACGTGGCGGGTGCGCTCGGGCTGGGTTCACAGCAGTAGCCGCTGGGCCTCGGTCACCACCAGGGCGGTGGCCGCGGCCAGCACCAGCGCGAACGTCAGCAACCACACCACCCGGGGCAGCGGCGTCAGGCGCGCCAGCACCGCCGGATCCGAGCCGCGATCCCGGCCCCGCCAGACCGAACCCAGGTGCCGCCAAGCCCCGATCAGCAGCAGCAGGCCGGTGGCCACCAGCACCTGCATCTGCAGCACCACCGACCCCGCCCACCACAGCCACAGCGCGCCGGCGCTGACGGCCAGCATCACCAGGGCGGTCAGCACCGATCGCACCCGCACCCAGGAGATCAGCAGGATCACCAGCACCGCCGTCAGCACCGGTGGCCCCAGCCCCCGCGTGGCGGTCCACACCAGCAGCGCGCCCAGGATCGCCGGAGCCGGATAGCCGGCCCAGGTGGTCGCCACCAGGGCGGCCCCGCGCGGTTTACCCCGGGTGACGGCGTGCCCGGACATGTCCGCCCGGAGGACGAAGCCGGTGAACGTGCGCCCGGTCGCCAGGCCCACCAGAGCATGCCCGAGTTCGTGCACCAGCGTCACCGCCAACCGGACGATCCGCCACAGCGGACCCACGGCCACCAACGCCAGCGCGATACCCGCGCTGATCAGCAGGTGCTCGGGTTCGACCTGACCGGCCTGGCTCGCCGGAACCGGGACGATGCGCTCGGAGATCTGGGACCAGGACGGGACATCCACGCAGTCACCCTAACCGCGCCCGGGGGCGGAGCCGCGCAGACCTACCGCACCGGCACCCGGCCGACCGCACATCCCCGGCCGGGTGCGCCCACGCCATGCCGGCACACCCGCCACGCCGGCACCTGCCCGCGTGCCCTGGACCCACCCAAGCGCCCAAGCACCGATTGACATACGATGTGCGCTGCATCGCGCGTGCGTCCCAGGGGCGTTCGTGCACCCACCGGAGGAGAGGCGCGAGCGAGTGAGTGACCTGCTCGATTCCTATCGCGCGCCCGGACCGGGCCGGGATGAGATGGTGCACGCCACCGGCACCGCCCGGGCCGCCTGGGACCAGATGGCCGATCTTGCTGAATTGCACACCTGGCACCAGATCGAGGACGCCCGGGCGGAGATCTCCACGATGCTGTCCGACCAGTGGGTCCGCCACGGCAGCGACACCGAGGAGGCGCCCTGGGAACTCGATCCGCTCCCGGTGATCCTCGATGAGGTGGAGTGGGCCGGGGTGGAGACCGCCCTGGGCCAGCGCGCCGAACTGCTCGATGAGATCCTCACCGACCTCTACGGGCCCCGCCGGCTGATCACCGAGGGCCTGATCCCGGCCGACCTGGTCCTGCCCCACCCCGGATTCCTGCGCGCCGTGGACGGGATCGCCATCCCGGGCCCCCGCCAGTTGTTCCTGCACGCCGCCGATGTGGCCCGGGAGGACGACGGCGGCTGGCGGGTGCTGGCCGACCGCACCCAGGCCCCCTCCGGGCTGGGTTTCGCGATGGCCGACCGGCGGGCGGTGGCCCAGGTGATGGCCGGGTTGTACCGCCAGGCCCGGATCCGGCGGATCGGCCCGTTCTTCCACGCCCTGGCCACCGCGCTACGGGAGGTGGCTCCGCCGTCTGCCGGTGATGCCCCACGGATCGCGATGCTCACGCCCGGGCCCTACTCCGAGACCGCGTTCGACCAGGGGTACCTGGCCTCGATGCTGGGGCTGGCGTTGGTGCAGGGGGAGGACCTGGAGGTACACGGGGGCCGGTTGTGGATGCGTTCCCTCCACGGCGCCGAGCCGGTGGACGTCCTGCTGCGCCGGGTGGACGCGGAGTACTGCGACCCGTTGGACCTGCGCGGCGATTCCCGTCTCGGCGCTGCCGGCCTGGTCCAGACCGCACGGGAGGGCAACCTGACCGTGGTGAACACCCTGGGCAGCGGAGTGCTGGAGAATCCGGCGCTGCTGGCCTACCTGCCGCAACTGTGCCGGGTGCTGCGCGATGAGGACCTGGCGCTGCCCTCCACCGTGACCTACTGGTGCGGGGACCGGGCCATGTGCTCCCACGTGATCGCCAACCTGGGCCACCTGGTGATCCGGCACACCGCCCCGGGTGCCCCACCGATCCACGGCTGGGAGCTGGGGGCCGACGCGCGCGCGAGCCTGTCCGCGGTGATCGCCGCCCAGCCGCGCCAGTGGGTTGGCCAGGAGCCGGTTGGAGCCTCCACCACCCCCACCGCCGGGCCCGGTGCGCTGGTGGCCCGCCCCACCACGCTGCGCACCTTCGCGCTGGCCCGGCCCGGTGGCTACCAGGTGATGTCCGGCGGGCTCGCGCAGGTGAGCGGCCCGCAGATCGGGGACGCCGAGGTTCCCAGCGTCTTCGCCAACGACACCGCCGCGGGCGGTGCCGCCGCCGGTGCCACCGCCAAGGACCTGTGGGTGCTGTCCACCGAACCGCAGCCGGTCCTGGAGCCCTGGGAGCCGGGCAGGGCCGACGACGACGCACCGGCGGGTGCAACAGGTGCCGCAGCGGAGGGGGCCGGCCAGGGTGGGACCGACACCATCTCCGCTGGTGCCGCCGAGAACCTGTTCTGGTTCGGCCGCTACGCCGAACGCGCCGAGGCCACGGTCCGCCTGCTGCAGGTGGTCGCCGACCTCTGGGCCGACCACCACACCAGCCCGACCTCCCCGGGCGGACGCAGCCTGGACGTGCTGGAACGCGTCCTGGCCGGTACCACCGCCGGCGGCACCCCGCAGCAGGTCCTGATCGGGGAGGAACCGGGCACGGTGGCCTTCGCCGTGGACCGCATCCTGCGCGCCGCCACGGCGGTGCGCGACCAACTCTCCTCCGACACCTGGCAGGCGCTGGCCACGGTGAACCGCGCGCTGGATCGGGCCCGCGCCCAGCACCGAGGAGGCGGCGTGGTGGACCTGTCCCGGGCCGTCTCCCGAGTCACCGAGGGGATGCTCGCGCTGGCCGGGATCAGCGCCGAGTCGATGATGCGTGACGTGGGGTGGTCGCTGATGGAGATCGGGCGCCGGATCGAACGCGCCCAGCACCTGGTGATGACGCTGCGGGCATGCCTGCCGAACCAGCAGCCCCCCGCGGTGGAAGCCGGAGTGCTGGAGGCGCTGCTGATCGCCCACGAGTCCGCCATCACCTACCGGCGCCGCTTCCAGCGGCACGCCCGGGTGGAGACCTTCCTGGACCTGCTGCTGTTGGACCGGCGGAACCCGCGGGCACTGGCCTACCAGGTGGAGGCGATCGCCACGCTGCTCGTGCAGGTGCCCACCCCGGTACGGGACGCCGGTTCCAGGGACCAGTTACTGGCGGATCTGCGGGACCTGCTCGCCGAGGGGGAGGACGGTGCTGTCCGACGCCGACGACGACGGTCACCGCGCCCACCTGGCGGGCTTTCTGGAGTCCCTGCACTGGCGGTTGGCCGAACTGGCCAACGAGATCGCCCGGGTGCACTTCATCCACCCGGTGCCGAGCCAGTGGCTGGACGCGGTGGGCATCCGGGTACCCGGTGCGGACGAGGCCACCGAGCCCCCGGTCTGGGCCTGGGGGAACGGGGGTGGCGTGCGATGAACACATCCGAGTCGTCCGTGCGCCACTACCGGCTCACCCACGCCACCACCTACACCTACCCGGCCGACGTCACCTCCTCCTACGGGCGGGCGATCCTGCTGCCCCGGACCGGATCCGGCCAGCAGGTGCACATCGCCGGGCTGAGCGTGGATCCCGGCGCCGACCACAGCGGACAGCACAGCGACTTCGCCGGGAACGGCTCCACCTACTTCCACGTCACCCGGCCGCACCGGCGCCTGGAGGTCACCGCCCGCTCGGTGGTCACCACCAAACGGCGCCGGGTCGAACCCGACTCCCTGCCCGCGGTGGCGTGGGAGGAGGTCAGCCGCGCCGTCGACGCGGTGTGCCGCACCGGTGAACACCCGAGCGTGGGCGGCGCCACCACCGCGCTGGCCATCGCCGAGGCGCGCGCCGCGTCCCCGATGATCGACGTGATCGAGGAGGTGCGGGCCTACGCCGCGCCCTCCTTCGTCCCGGGGCGCCCCATGGTGGATGTGGTGGCGGACCTGAGCAACCGGATCTTCACCGACTTCGACTTCGTCTCCGGGGCCACCCGGGTGGACACCCGGCTCTCGGAGGTACTCAAGCGGCGCGTCGGGGTCTGCCAGCACTTCGCCCACCTGCTCATCGGGTGCGCGCGCGCGATGGGGCTGGCGGCCCGGTACGTCTCGGGGTACATCGAGACCCAACCGCCCCCGGGCCGGCCGAAGTTGCGGGGCGTGGACGCCTCCCACGCCTGGGCCGCGCTGTGGCTTCCCGGCGGCGGGTGGTTGCACATCGACCCGACCAACGACCAGTTCATCGACAGCCGCTACGTCCAACTCGGCTGGGGCCGCGACTACGGAGACGTCTCCCCGCTGCGGGGGATCGTGTTCACCGAGGGGTCCGGCTCCACCCTGGAGGTGGCGGTGGACCTGTGGCCGATCGAGGCCGATCAGGTGGAGGCGACCGTGGCCCAGGTCCGCCAGGAGCTGGGCGAGGATGGTTGATTCAGCCGGTGGTCATCGGACGGGGCCCGCGCTCCCGGCGGGGTAGGTCTGCAGCGGAACCGTGCCGGCGGCCCAGGCGGCCAGTACCGGCTCCACCACCCGCCAGCACTGCTCCACCACGTCACCGCGTACCGACAACAGCGGGTCCCCCTCCAGTACTCCGGAGAGCACTTCCCCGTAGGCGGGCAGCTCCCCCGTGGCAAAGGCGGTGGACATCACCACCCGGTCCAGTTCCCACGGGTCACCGGAGCCGTTGACGTCCAGTTCCAGGTCGAGGCACTCCGGGCCGAGGCCGAGCCGCAACCGCGCCGGCTGGGAGGTGCCGAGCAAACCGGTGGGCAGGTGCGGGACCGGTTTGAAGGTGATCAGTGCCTCCTTGCGGGTGGCACCCAGCGCCTTGCCGGACCGGAGCCGGAACGGGACTCCCTTCCAGCGCCAGTTGTCGATGAAACAGGTGACCTCGGCCAGGGTCTCGGTGCCGGCCCCGGGATCCACGCCGGGTTCATCGGCGTAGGCGATCACGTCCCGCTCCCCGATCCGTCCGGCGCCGTAGCGTGCTCGCACGCTGTGCCTGGTGGGGTCCCCGGCCCGGGTGGCACGCAGCACCTCGGCGATGCGGTCGCGCACGTCGCGTTCGCCCATCGTGGCGGGCGGGGCCATCGCGATCAGGGCCAGCACCTGGAGCAGGTGGCTCTGGATCATGTCCCGCAGCGCACCGGCGGAGTCGTAGTAGCGGGCCCGGTCCTCCAGGGCCAGGTCCTCGTCGTAGACGATGTCCACCGAGTCGATGTGCGCCGCGCTCCAGAGCGGTTCGAAGATCCGGTTGGCGAACCGGAATCCCAGGATGTTCAGCACGGTGGACTTGCCCAGGAAGTGATCGACCCGGTGGATCTGCTCCTCCGGCACCAGGGCGCGCACGGTCCGGTTCAGCGACCGGGCCGACGCCGCGTCGGACCCGAACGGCTTCTCCATGATCAACCGGGTGCCCTCGGGCACGCCGATCTCACCCAGCGCCCGGCAGGCCTGCTCGGTCGCCGCCGGTGGGAGTGCGAAGTAGATGGCCACCGGGCCGGCGCACACCTGCAGGGCGCGGCGCAGGTCATCGGGGCTGGCGGCGTCGGTGCGCACGTAGACCGACTCGCGCTCCAACCGGCGCAGGGCTCCCGCACCGGGATCGGACAGGGTGGGCGCGGCCATCTCCTCCCAGGGCGCGACCTCGATGCTGGGCGTGGCCGCGAACGCCTCGCGCAGCCGGTTCCGCCACCGGGTGTCATCCCAGTCCTCCGCCCCCGCCCCCACCAGGTTCAGGTACGGGGCCCCGCCGCCGGCGAGGAGGCGCCCCACGCCCGGCAGCAGGAGCCGGCCGGCCAGGTCACCGCTGGCACCGAGCACCAGCAGGGTGCGCACGTGTGCCGCCGCGCCGGCCTCGACGTCGGTCATTGCGCCACCTCCATCACCGCCCGCACCTGATTCATGGTGGAGCACGTAGGAGCGATCCTACGAGGCGGTCACCTTCGGCGCGGGGGTGTACGCACGGGACTCGAAGGACCGCAGCCGCAGGCTGTTGCCCACCACGAACACGCTGGAGAAGGCCATCGCGGCGCCGGCGAGCATCGGGTTGAGCAGGCCGAAGGCGGCCAGGGGGATCGCGGCGGTGTTGTAGGCGAAGGCCCAGAACAGGTTCCCCTTGATGGTGCCCAGCGTCCTGCGGGACAGCCGGATCGCATCGGCCGCGCTGCGCAGGTCCCCACGGACCAGGGTGATGTCGGCGGCCTGGATGGCCGCGTCGGTGCCGGTGCCCATGGCCAGGCCGAGATCGGCCTGGGCCAGCGCTGCGGCGTCGTTCACGCCATCGCCGACCATCGCGACCACCTTGCCCTCGCTCTGCAAGCGGGCCACCACGTCCACCTTCTCCTTCGGCAGCACCTCGGCGATGACCGTCTCGGTACCCACCTCGGCGGCGATCTGCTCCGCGACGGCCTTGTTGTCACCGGTGAGCAGCACCGGCGTCAGACCGAGACCCCGCAACTGCCGGATCGCCTCGGCACTGGTGGGCTTGACCGTGTCGGCCACCGTCAGCACGCCCCGGGCAGCGCCGTCCCACGCAACGACGACGGCGGTCGTGCCCTGCGATTCGGCGGCGGCCTTGGCCGTGGCCAGACCCGCGGGCAGGTCCTGGGAGATCTCTTCCAGCAGGCTCTCGCGGCCGACGATGACGGTGCGGCCCTCCACCACGCCGCGCACGCCCCTTCCCTCGAGATTGGTGAAGTCGTGGGCCTGCGGCAATTCGGCCACCTCATCGGCGGCACCGGTGGCGATGGCCCGGGCGACGGGGTGCTCGGAGGAGTTCTCCAGCGCTCCGGCCAGGCGGAGCAGTTCGGAGCGGTCCACACCCTCAGCGGGGTGGACCCCGGTCAGGGTCATGGTCCCGGTGGTGACCGTGCCGGTCTTGTCCAGCACCACGGTGTCGGACTTGCGGGTGGACTCCAGCACCTCCGGGCCCTTGATCAGGATGCCCATCTGGGCGCCGCGACCGGTGCCCACCAGCAACGCGGTGGGGGTGGCCAGTCCGAGCGCGCACGGGCAGGCGATGATCAGCACCGCGACCGCGGCGGTGAAGGCGGCGCTGAGCGGGAAGCCGGCACCGATCCAGGCGCCCAGGGCCGCCACTGCGATCGCGATGGCGGTCGGGACGAAGATCCCCGAGACCCTGTCCGCCAGGCGCTGGATCTCGGCCTTGCCGGACTGGGCGTCCTCGACCATCTTGGCCATCTGCGCCAGTTTGGGTGTCGCCGCCCACGCGCGTGGCGCGCACCACCAGTCGCCCGCCGGCGTTCACGGTGGCCCCGGTGACGGCATCGCCATCTGACACCTCCACCGGCACCGATTCGCCGGTGAGCATCGAGGCGTCCACCGCCGAGGTGCCGGAGACGATGACGCCGTCGGTGGCGATCTTCTCCCCCGGGCGCACGATGAACTCATCGCCCACCGCGAGTTCGGCGCTGGGGATCCTGGTCTCCACCCCGCCGCGCAGGACTGCCACGTCCTTGGCGCCCATCTCCATCAGTGCGCGCAGCGCGGCACCGGCCCGGCGCTTGGAGCGCTTCTCGAAGTAGCGGCCCAGCAGGATGAACATCGTCACCCCGGCGGCCACCTCGAGGTAGATGTTCGCGGCGCCGTCGGTGGGGGCGATGCTCAGTTCGAAGGCGTGAGTCATCCCCGGTACGCCGGCGGTGCCGAGGAACAGCGCGTACAGCGACCACACGAACGCCGCGCTGGTGCCCAGGGATACCAGGGTGTCCATCGTGGCGGCACCGTGACGCAGGTTCGTCCACGCCGCCTTGTGGAAGGGCCAGCCGCCCCACACGATCACCGGTGCGGTCAGGGCCAGGGAGGCCCACTGCCAGTACGTGAACTGCAGCGCGGGGATCATCGACATGGCGATCACCGGCACCGACAGCAGCACCGATCCGATCAGACGCTGGCGCAGGGTGACCAGCTCGGGATCGACCTCATCGTCGGTCTCGGACTCGTCCGCCGCGGTCCGTGGCGGTTCGGGGAGCGTGGCGGTGTAGCCGGTGCGGGCCACGACGTCGATCAGGGTGTCGATCCGGACGCCGTCGGCGAGGGTCACGCGGGCCTTCTCGGTGGCGTAGTTCACCGAGGCCTCGACGCCGTCGAGTTTGTTGAGTTTCTTCTCCACCCGCATGGCACACGAGGCACAGGTCATCCCGCCGATCGCCAGTTCCACGGCGCTGCCGGCGCCCTGCTGCTGGGCGGGGTGTGGACATCGGTGCCTCTCCTTCGTACTGCTGGCTGGTGCGTCACCGGCTCAGTGGTCGGCGGGCTCCTCGGCGGGGTCCGCCTCCGTGCTCTCGTCGTCGCCGGAACCGGTGCCCGGCTGGCCGGGTTCCTCGTGACGGATCTCCTCCACGGTTCGGACCCAGTCCTGCACGGTCTCCTCCGGCACCACGACGTTGCCCATCGCGGCCGCCACCACGAAGACCACCACGAGACCGGCCCCGTAGAGGCCGAGCCGGAGGGGGACCTTCATCAGGCGCGCACCGCCTCGTATCCGGCCTCGTCCACCGCTGCCACGACGGTGGCGTCATCGACCGGCCCGTTCACGCTGAGCACGAGGGTGCCCGTCTGCGCACTGACCTCGACCGCTTCCACGCCGGAGATCTGCCCGACCTCCTCGCGTACGGCGTTCTCGCAGTGCGAGCAGGTCATGCCAGTCACTTGGTACTCGTGCCGGTCCATGCGTCCTCCTTTAATGGATGCGGTACCCGTAGGGGGTATAGGATTCGTCCGATCGTATACCCAGGGCGGGTATCGGTGTCAATCGATGCGATTGGGCCGAGGCCTCGTATATCGTGGGTCATCCTGATACCCTACGGGGGTATATCGCGAATGGGAGATCGTCGTTATGAGCATCTCAGGACCTCACCACCACAGCGACCCGGGCATCCAGCAGGCTCAGGACCCTCGCGGGCACGACCCTGACAGCGAGCACGCCCAGCACGACGAGCACAGCGAGCACGCCCAGCACAACGAGCACAGCGAGCACGCTCATCACGGTCACGGTGGCCATGGTCATCATGGCCACGGCGGCCACGACCACGGCGACCACGTGGGCCAGTTCCGCCGGTTGTTCTGGATCATGCTCCTCCTCGGCCTGCCGACGGTGCTGCTGAGCCCGATGTTCGCGCACATCATCGGCTACGACCTGCCCGAGGCCGGCTGGCTCACCTGGGTCGCGCCGGTGCTGGGCACGATCATCTACCTCTGGGGTGGCCGGCCCTTCCTCACCGGCGCCGTCAGTGAACTCAAGGCGCGCAAGCCCGGGATGATGCTGCTGATCGCGATGGCCATCACCGTCGCCTTCATCTCCTCGTGGGGCGCCAGCCTGGGCCTGCTGTCCCACGAGTTGGAGTTCTGGTGGGAACTGGCGCTGCTGGTGGTGATCATGCTGCTGGGGCACTGGATCGAGATGCGCTCCCTGGAACAGACCTCCTCGGCACTGGACTCCCTGGCCGCCTTGCTCCCCGACGAGGCCGAGCGGGTCGACGGCGACCAGGTCACCACGGTCGCGCCCTCGGACCTGGTCGTGGGCGATGTCGTCATCGTGCGCCCGGGTGGGCGCGTCCCAGCCGACGGTGACGTGGTCGAGGGCAGTGCCGATGTGAACGAGTCGATGATCACCGGGGAGTCCAGACCGGTGCCCCGTTCCGCAGGGGACCGGGTCGTGGCCGGCACCGTGGCCACCGACAATGCGCTGCGGGTGCGGATAGCCGCCGTCGGCGAGGACACCGCACTGGCCGGCATCCAGCGCCTGGTCGCCCAGGCGCAGTCCTCGGCCACCCGGGCTCAGCGGCTGGCGGACAAGGCAGCCGGCTGGCTGTTCTGGTTCGCGCTCGGCGCCGCAGCGGTCACCCTGGTGGCCTGGATGCTGCTCGGCACCCCCGACCAGGCCTTGATGCGAGTCATCACCGTGCTCGTGATCGCCTGCCCGCACGCCCTGGGTCTGGCGATCCCGCTGGTGGTCTCCATCGCCACCGAACGTGCCGCCAAGGGCGGGGTGCTGGTCAAGGACCGGATGGCGCTGGAGCAGATGCGCACCGTGGACGCGGTGCTGTTCGACAAGACCGGCACCCTGACCGCCGGCGAACCGGTGGTCACCGACCTCACCACCGCCGGCGACACGACCGAGGAGGACCTGCTGTCCCTGGCTGCCAGTGCCGAGGGTGACAGTGAGCACCCGCTCGCCCGGGCCATTCGCGAGGCGGCCGCGCAGAAGGGGCTGACCGTCCCGGTGGCCAGCGACTTCTCCTCGGCCACCGGCGTCGGTGTCCGGGCCACCGTGCAGGGCCGCACCGTCGCCGTCGGGGGTCCTGCCCTCCTGGCGACGTCGGACCGCTCTGCGCTGTCCGCCACCGAGGCGTGGTCCGGCCGCGGTGCCACCGTGCTGCACGTGCTCCTCGACGGCGAGGTCGCGGGTGCACTCGCCCTGGCCGATGAGATCCGCCCCGAGTCGCGCGAGGCGGTCCGCGCCCTGCACGACCTCGGCATCCACGTGGTGATGATCACCGGCGACGCCGAGCCGGTCGCCACCGCGGTGGCCGAGGAACTCGGAATCGATCAACTCTTCGCCGAGGTGCGGCCCGAGGACAAGAGCAGCAAGGTCGCCGAGTTGCAGGAGCAGGGGCGGGTGGTGGCGATGGTCGGCGACGGCGTCAACGACGCCCCGGCCCTGGCCCAGGCAGACGTCGGCATCGCGATCGGCGCCGCCGGCACGACGTCGCGATCGCCTCGGCCGGGGTGATCCTGGCCTCCGACGATCCCAGGTCGGTGCTGTCGGTGATCCAGCTCTCCCGTGCGGCGTACCGCAAGATGAAGCAGAACCTGTGGTGGGCCGCCGGCTACAACCTCGCAGCGGTGCCGTTGGCCGCTGGTGCGCTCGCCCCGATCGGATTCGTGATGCCGATGGCGGTCGGTGCGCTGCTGATGTCGCTGTCCACCGTGGTGGTGGCCATGAACGCCCAGTTCCTGCGACGCCTGGACCTGCGTCCCGAGGCCAGCGTGCGGGCCACCCGGGGCGCCGCACCGGTACGCGCGGAGCGACTGAGTCAGGAAGACCCGGTGCCCAGCCACCATTAACCACGGGCGGGCGGCCCGCCGGGCCTCAGTCGCGTGCGGTCAGCACCACCGGGCCATCGGGGGTGATCGCCACGGTGTGCTCGCTGTGCGCGCCCCGGGAACCGTCCGCGGAGCGGATGGTCCACCCGTCGGGGTCGGTGTAGATCTCATCGGTACCGGCCATGAACCACGGCTCGATGGCGATCACCAGGCCGGGGCGCAGCGGCATCCCGCGACGGGCCCGGCCGTCGTTGGGCACGTGGGGCTCTCCATGCATGCTGCGGCCCACCCCGTGCCCACCGAACTGGGTGTTCACCTGGTAGCCGTGGTCGGACGCCACGGCGCCGATAGCGGCTGAGATGTCCCCGATCCGGTTGCCCACCACGGCGACCTCGATCGCGGCCTGCAGCGCGGTCTCGGTGGCCTCGATCAGCCGCTGGTCCGCCGGATCGGGGGTGCCGACGATCATGCTGGTGGCGGCGTCCCCGACCCAGCCGTCCACGGACACCGCGAAGTCCACCGAGAGCAGGTCGCCGTCGGCCAGTGCGTAGTCGTGCGGCAGGCCGTGCAGCACCGCGTCGTTGACCGAGGTGCACAACACCTTGCCGAACGGGCTCGCCCCGAATGAGGGGTGGTAGTCGATGTAACAGGACTCCGCTCCGGCGTCGCGGATCATCTGGTGCGCCATGGCGTCCAGGTCCAGCAGGTTCACCCCCACGGCGGCGTGCTCGCGTATCGCAGCGAGCACCTTGGCCACGAGCCGGCCGGCGGGCCGCATCTGGTCAATCTCAGCGGGCGTCTTCAGTTCGATCACGCGTCCAGCCTACCCGCGGCCGCTGCGGCCGCTGCGGCCGCCGCTCGGCCGATTCGGCGGTGCGGGCGTGTCGCTGCCAGGATGGGCCGGTGTGCCCGGCAAGGATTACGGGCACAAAGCAAAGGCCCCTCGAACTAGGGATTCGAGGGGCCTTGCTTCGTCGTCGAGGGTTGCCGATGCGATGACCATCCGCCGACTCCGGCCGCCGGAGCGACCGAGTCACCTCGTCGACGATCCCATGCGGTCCGTTCAGCGGTGCGGTCCCATCGAAGACCATCCGAGCCGCGAACCCGGGGGCTCTGGCTCGGCCACTGCCGTTTTCCACATGGCGTCGTCAACAACGTCGTCCTGTGCACCTTCACCGGGTAACCCCGGCGGTTGGGTCACAGACCTGATCGATCCGGAGAACCGGACCGGTCTGGCTGACCATCGTCCGGGTCTCCCCGGCCGATGGCCCCGCAGGTTCGGTATACCAAACCCTTGGTTGACGCTTTCCCCTCCGTTGGGCGATCCGTTAGGATCTCCTTCCTTCGGGGAATCTCTATGCTGTTGTCGATAAGCAATGTCTAGTACCCGAACAAGGGATTAACAAGGGGTTTCGTCCACGACTTTTCTATCCCCAACTCGTGCACAGGTGCGTCCACAGCACGACCTGGGAGAACGCTGTTCATGCACAGCCCTGTGCACAGAATTTGTGGATGACGCCGGCCGGCGGGCCCTCAGACCTCGACCGGAACCTTATCGGCGGCTACCGCCTGCTCGGGCACACCGACCGCCCGCATCACGAACGCCTCGGTGGCGATGATGGCCCGCTCCCGCTCCGGCCCGGACTCGGGCACCGCGCGAGCGGAGAGGCAGGAGTTGATCAGCGGCACCACCGAGTCCAGGTCCTGCGCGGGCAGCCGCCCGGAGTCGATGCCGGCCGCGAGGATCTCGTGCAGCATGCCCTCCACCAGCACCACGTGGTCGCGCAGCCGGGTGAGCGTGTGCCGGGAGACCACGGCACGCAGCGCCGCGGGGGCCAGGTGGTAGGAGCGGCGCAGGCTGATCTGCTCCCGGACATAGACCCGCAACTGTTCCTGCGGGTCCTGCACCTGCACCAGAGCCTGGCGCAGATCGTCGAGGAACGTCTCGGTCTCGTGCTCGATGAATCCGATCAGCAACGATTCCTTGTCCGGGAAGTGGTTGTACACCGAGGTCCGTCCCACCCCGGCCTGCTGGGCGATCTCCGCCAGGCTGACAGCGTCGAAGCCGGACCGTTCCATCAGGTCCGACAGCGCGGCGAACAACTTGCCGCGCACCTTCTCGCGATGCTCCGCCAGGGAGGCTCCGATGATCTTGGGCACCCCGGCATCATGTCACATGCTGACGGCGTGGCCTATTCTGTCGCAAAACGGTGCAGAGTCGACCCACCCTCGCCGGCGATGCCGAGCCGCGACTGGATGGCCCGCACGATCGGCAGATCGGGTTCGAGCCATGCCACCGTGTGCAGCTCCCCCAGGGGGAGCCAGCGCAGATCGTCGTGATCGGCCAGCGGCGCCGGATCGCCGGTGGCGATCTGGGCGAACCACACCCGCATCCGGTGACCGTGCAGGATCGGCCAGTCGGTCCCCGCCGGGCCGGCGATCTGCTCACCCAGGTGGATCCGGATGCCGAGTTCCTCGTGCAGTTCCCGATGCACGGCGTCGTGGTCGGCCTCCCCGGGCTCGACCTTCCCCCCAGGGAACTCCCAGCGCCCGGCGAGGGTCTTGGGCGCGCTGCGCCGCGCCGCCAGCAATCGGGTGGGGTGGCGCAGATCGTCCAGAATCGCCGCTGCGGCGACCAGGGCTCGGGAGCGGTCATCCAAGCGATAGTATCGATAAGACTTTATCCACAGCCCTGATCCACAGCTGTGTGCACAGGATGTGAGTTGGCACGTCATGGCTGTGGACGGCGGCCCGGGAGGCCATCGCTCCTGACCATGGCGGGCGCGGGGCCGTAGGTCACCTACGCCGAGGCGACGCCCGCCACCGCGTTGCGAGACCGTCGCTACCGCGCGGCCAGCGGTCTACCCGTGTCGGACGACGAGTCGGGGCACCGCCCGGAGTCCGCTCACCACCGTTGTGGTGGCGTGCTGCAGGTCCTGCATCCGAAACCGCACCCCGTGGCGACGCCTGGTCGCCTCGATGCGGTCGGGCAGTCCGGTATCGGCGGCCACGGCGCGCGAGCCCACCGAGTGCACGACCAACTCGATGCGGTGTTCGGTCGCCCCTGCCCCACCCCCGTCGGGCCCGGCCGGCCCGGACGCCGCACGCAGTGCCTCGGTGATGTCGATCCGGTAGGGCGGTGCCCCACAGGTGCCCGACCGACGAGCCGTCGATGATCACCTCGGCGACCTCACCTACCGGGGTGTCGACCTCGGCGCGGAAGGACTGCGGCGGCAACCCCCGCTCGGCCAGCGCGTCGGGGTCGATGGGCTGCGTGGGTCCCAGGTCCAGTAACACCTGCGCCGTCGAAGCCGGCTCGCCGGTCCGGACATTCTCGGGGATGGTGACCACCGCCTCATAACGCAGGCTGTCCAGGTGGGCCGGTACCTCGTCGTCGCTCTCCCACACGTGCGGCAGCCGCACCGGCCGCAGCGGGCCCTCCGCGGGTCCGGCTGACCAGCCGCTGATCTCCAGCTCCTCCTCCCGGGGACGCACGCCCTGCTCACCGGGCGCCGGCCACGGTTCGTCGGCGACGCCGGTGATGAGCACCTGGGCGCCATAGGGCGCCAGTTCCACCTCGATCCAGGGCGGGGCCGCATCGGTTCGCTCGAGCGTCCGTGCGTCCAGCACGGTGCCGTGGGCCGGATCGGCCAGGGCCCAACGGGAGTAGCCGACGCGCGGCCGCAGTCCGGTGCGAAACTGGTCGGCGCCGGTGTTGACGACCAGGTAGACCTGTACCGGGCCGAGGTCGCGGTGCACCACGCCGACCACGTCGGCACCGGTGCGCACCGCACAGTCCGCCCCGATCCGCCCGACGAGCACCTCCGCCAACCGGTCGGCCGGGACCACCTCGCCGAGTTCGGCGCCGTCGGGCACGGCATGGTTCGGCACCGCGTCCCCGGTCACGGAATCTCCGCGCAGGTCCACACCGCGCGGGCTGACCCAGCGTTCAGGTGCCGGCTGCACCTGCCCGGGATCGTCGTCGATCGTCAGCACGGCCACCCCGGCGTCCCGGGCAGCCCGCAGGAACGCCCGTGCCCGCGATCCCAGGGGGCCGAGCCAGGGGACGACGACGGCGCGGAAGGTGTGCGGGTCCAGTCCCGCCAGGGCGTCGTCGTCGAGCAGGTCGAAGTCCAGCCCCGCGGTGCGGATCCGGGCCGGGATGTCACCCAGCGCACGCGCGGTGCCGCGCCACAGGTTGCACCCGTACGGCCCGCCGGTGCCCATCTCGGCGTAGATCGCCGCGGATGGGACCAGGACCGCGACGTCCGCCACCGCGCGGCCCTGGCGCAGCAGCCAACCCAGTCGGGTCAGGTACCGGCTCAGTTCCGGCATGACCGGCCACCAAGGGTTGCGATCATCGAGCGCCCCGGCGGCGTAGAACAGATTCCCCACACCGGGCGCATCCTCGGCGGAGTAGGGCCATCCGTGCATGAAGAACTGGTTCACCCCGGACAGGAAGTGCTCATGTGCCTCTCCCTTCAGATCCAGTGGGGTGGCGCGCAGCGACGGGGAGTGGATCCAGGTGAACGCCTCGGCCGAGACCACCGGGCGCGCGTACCGGTGCGCGGCGGCCGCGGCCCACCGGGTCTCGGGCAGGCCCAGCCAGCCCCAGCCCTCCCCTTCGAAGGCCCGGGCGTGGCGGTAGGAACTGATGGTGGCCGGCGGTTCCCCGTAGTTCTGGATCCGCAGGTCGACTCCGGCGTCCTGGGACCAGCGTCCCAGCACCGCGACGAAGTTCTCCTCGTACAGTTCCGACAGGGTGCGGTAGTAGTCGGCGCGGAAGGTCGCGTGGCCCGGGCCCTCGACCCGGAGCAAGTACAGGTGCGGCAACGGATCGTACCCACGGCGTCGGGTGAACTCCTCGGGCAGGTGCACGGTGAAGTCGGAGCCGTAGACCTCCAGTGAATCGCAGAACACCGCGCCGATCCGGTCCGGGCGTGCCGCCGCCAGGAGTGGGTCGGCTACGGCGCTCAGGTGTGCGCGGGTGGCTGCGGCGCTGTAGTGGTCCAGCACCGGGCCCTCGGCGCCGTTGGCTGCGCGCTTGACCTGCTGGCCGGTCAAGACCGACCAGACCAGCAGCACCGTCCTGGGCCCGGCTCCGGGTGGGATGGTTGCCGCGGCAGGCCCGATCGGTACCGGTTTCGTAACCCCCCGGTGCCGCCTCCCCGGGGGCGCCGGGGGCGAGGAAGACGGCGAGCAGTTCATCTCCGGGCCACGAGGCGCTGCGGGCGACCTGTTGGGTCGCCGGGCCGATCTCGCGTACCTCCCAGCGCAAGCCACGGGCGGCGTGTTCGGAGCCGATGTGCCCGCCTCCGTATGACCACCCGCTGCCCAGCGTGAGGTCCAGGCGCAGCCCCAGTTCGGCGGCCGTGGCGGCGGCGTAGTCCAGGTGGTCCAGGAACGCCTGGGATCCGAACTCCTCCGACTCCTCGGTGAGGGGGTAGACGAAGGAGAGTTCGGCACCGCCCAGTCCGGCCGCACGCATGGCGTGCAGTTGGCGGGCGATCCCGGACCGGTCCACCTGCGGGCCGAACCACCACCAACGCACCATCGGGCGGGCGTCATCGCAGGGTTCGGCCATACCGTCCAGCACGGATCTCAGACTTGCCATGCCCTTCACCCTGCCAGTGCTGCCGCTCTCGGCTCGCCCAGCCGCGCCGGAGCCGGAGCCGACGCGACGGCGCGCATCGCGCGGACAGGGCAGACTTGGGCACATGAGCACTGATGTCGAGCTGTTCGAGGTCCCCACCTCCGCCGGCGCGATGCCGGCCTACCGATGGTTGCCCGCGCAGGGGCAGGGCCCGGGTGTGGTGGTGGTGCAGGAGATCTTCGGTGTGAGCACCTACATCCGGCGCCGTGCCGCGGACCTGGCCGAGGCCGGTTTCGTGGTGCTGGTGCCGCAGTTGTACTGGCGGCTGCCGCGGAACGATCTGGATGAGTCCGACCCGGCGGTCCTGGAGCAGGCGATGTCGCTGGCCGGACAGCTGGAGTGGGCCGACGCTACTTCTGACACGCGTGCGGCGCTGTCGGCGCTGCGTGCCGATCCGGCGGTGAACGGCAGGGTCGGACTGCTGGGCTTCTGCTACGGCGGCGGGGTGGCCTTCCAGGTGGCGGCCGAGGACTCACCGGACGCGCTGGTCAGTTACTACGGCTCGGCGTTGCCCGGGTTGCTCGATCTGGCCGAGTCCATCACCTGCCCCAGCCTGCACCACTTCGGCACCGCTGACGCCTACATCCCGATGGAGCAGGTGGCCCTGATCCGCCGGGTCGTTACCGCCGCCCCGGTGCCGGCGCAGTTCGAGACCTATGACGGCGCCGGGCACGCCTTCGACAACCCCGCACCGGCGTTCCACCACCCTGAGGCCAGTGCGCTGGCGTGGCCGCGCACCCTGGAGTTCCTCTCCGGGCACCTGCACGCCACCTGACCGGGTTCGCCGTGAAGGACACCTATTCACGATCCGACGCCGCCTGCGCGCCCGGTGCACCAGGCCCTGCCACCCCGCGTTGCGGGCCCACGCCGCCCCCTCGAAAGCCACACTCGTGAGCGCGAGGAAGAACCCCCATCGGCCACGTGGCCCGCGCAGCGTGGTTGCGCTGCTGCTGGCCCTGGCACTGGTCGCCGCAGTGCTGTACGGCGCCGATCACCTACTACGGGCAAGGGCGGAGTCGCACCTGGCATCAGAACTTCGCCAGGCGCTGCCGGAAGTCTCCGACGATCTGCAGGTGCAGATCGACGGTGCGCTCTTCTTACCGCAGCTGATCACCGGGAGGGTCGGGTCGGCGCAGGTGAGCGCCTCCGAAATCCAGATCGACGCGTTCTCGGCCCACGACACCCACGTGTACCTGCGTGGGATACACCTGCGTGAGCCCTACCGGGTGGAGCACCTGCAGGTTGATGCCCTCGCCCCGGCCCAGACGCTGCAGGCGCTGCTCGCGGCGGCGGGAGTGCCCGACGGGGTCCGCATCGACCTGGAGGGCACCGATCTGACCGCCCGGTCGCAGTTGCTCGGGGTACCGCTCGCCGCGGTCCTCGTTCCGGAGGCCCGCGGTCGGTCCATCGCCATCACGGTGGGCACGATCGAACTGGGTGGTACCCGCATCGAGGCCGCCGACCTGCCCGACGCCATGACGGGATGGCTCAGCGACCTGGAGGTGGAACTGAGCGACCTACCCGAACCGCTGCTGCTGGACCACCTCGAGGTTCGCCCCGGCGGGGTGGCCCTGCGGGTGACCGGCACCGATGTGGCCATCGAGGATCTGTGACCGGGGCCGCGGACTTCGCAGCGTGGTTCGGCCCGGACGCCTTCGATGCCACCTATGGCTATGATCTCGCCGCGCTTCGCGGTGTGCGCCCCTGTCCGACTCCGCCGGGGTTCGCCGAGCACTGGCGCGCACGGTACCAGCGGGCCCGTGCGGTGCACGGCACGATGCGAAGGGCCGCGCTCGGCCCTGTCGGCGCCCATGAGTTGTACCGCATCGACTTTCCCGGCGCCGATGACCGGCGGCTGGGTGGCTGGCTCGCCCTGCCGCGCGACGGGCGGGTGCACCGCGGTGTGGTGCAATCGCACGGGTACGGTGGCCGGAGCGGACCCGAGCCGGGCATTCTGAGCCCGGGCACAGCGGTGTTGTGGCCGGTGGCCCGGGGGCTGCCGACGGCGAGCCTGATGCCGGACCTGCCGGCCCTGGCTGCCGAGCATGTGCTGGTCGGCATCGACTCGGTCGACTCCTACATCCTGGGAGGGTGCGCCGAGGACATCTGGTGCGCCGCCACGGCGCTGCGCGACGCCGTCGGGCAGGTGCCGTTGCACTTCGTCGGGGAGAGTTTCGGTGGTGGGATCGGGGCGTTGGCGCTGCCCTGGGATGACCGGTTCGTCTCCGGGGTGCTCCGGGTACCCAGTTTCGGTCAGTACGACCTGCGCCTGCAGATGCCGTGTACTGGCAGTGGGGAGGCGGTGCGCTCCCATGTGGCCGCACATCCCGGGGCGCGTGCGGTGCTGGCGTTCTTCGACGCCTCCACCGCGGCAACGTTCCTGGACGTGCCGATGTTGCTCGGCTGCGCGCTGTGGGACCCGGCGGTGCCGCCCCCCGGGCAGTTCGGCGTGCGCAACGCGATCGACGGCGCTGAGGAGTTCGTCTTCGACGCCGGGCACACCGAGTACCCCGGGGAAGCCGAGCAGTTGGCAGCCTGGCAGCGGCGCGTGCACGGGTTCATCGACGAGGTCGACCGGATCGCTGCGCCCTGAGCCACCAGCTCGGACCGCACCCGGCACCGTGCCCGAGCGGAGACACTTCACCGCCGGCCGCGGTCACGTCGGGCGAGCATCCGGGCGTAGGCGCGGGCCTCGGCATCGTCGAGTTCGTCATCGGGTGCCGGCACCTCCGGGCGGACCGCAGCCGGCGGAACTGCCCGCGGGCCGGCACCTCCGTCGTCGCGCGCGACGAGGGGCGGCAGCTCCTGGGAGCCGGCCCGCTGGGCCCGGGCCGCCACGGCGATGAGTGCCAGCATCGGGATCCCGCCCAGAACCCCCAGCACCAGCGCCCCAGCGCGTTGGTCGGCCAGCGCGTCCACACCCCAGGGCAGACCGAGCGCGCCGAAGTAGTCGGCGGCCAGCAACCGGTCCATCCGCGCCAGCACCACCACCCGACCGCGAGCAGTGCTGCCGCCACCAGTCCCAGTGCCACCACGTGCACCGGGGTGGGCCGCCCGCCGACGGCCTGCCGCAACGCCGGGTCGGTGGGGAGGAAGATGGTCACGAAGAGGTAGCCCAGCACGCTGAAGTGGACCAGCATGAGCACCAGCCCGATCCGGGTGGTCAGCGCGAGGTGGAACAGCCCGGTGGCGTGCAGGACCACCCACGACAGCGCCACGGTGGCGGTGGTCACCACCGGACGCGCCCAGAATCGGCCCGCACGTGAGCCGGTCAGCGCCAGCAGGTACTCGCGCGGGCCGCGGGAGTCATCCGGTCGTGGCGGCAGTGCCTGCAACGCCAGGCTCACCGGCGCACCCATCGCCCACAAGGCCGGGACCACGAAAGTGATCGTCACCAGTACCACCAGATGCGCCGAGAACATCACCTGGCCATACACGGCCGGACCTCCCATGATCACCCAACCCAGCACTGCCACCCCGGTCAGGAAGGCGCCGGTGCGTCGGCGCGGCCACGGCTGATCCGGTGCTTGCCGGGCCACCCGGCGCGCCCCGGCCAGGTACACCACCGCGAGCGCGACGACGCCGGTGGCGAGTAGCACGTCGGGGTCCGCCTGCGTCAGCCACGTTCCGATCTGCGGTGGCGGGGGCACGGGCCGCCCGGAGAGTTCCTCCGCCGGAACGGGGACGTAGGGCAGGATGTCGGGCACCGGGGTGGGGGTGACCGCCAGTGCCGCGGACACCCCGATCACCGTCCCCATCAGCAAGACCTCACCGCCGGCCAGGCGCCAGAACGCCCCGACCCGGGAAGCACCGTTGGACAGTGCAGTGACGGTGCGGCGCCGGTGCCACCAGCCCAGCGCCCCCAGGCCGGTGAACATCACGGCCTTGGCCACCAGCAAACCCCCGTAGCGGCCGGTCAGGTCGCCGGGATCGTTCAGCCGCAACCACCCGCTGGCCAACCCGGAGACACCCACCAGTACGAAGCACCACACAGCGCCACCGTGGAGTATCGGCGCACCACGTCGGCGGTGTGCTCCCCGAGAGTCCGGGCGAGCAGGCACAGCACCACCAGGCCGCCCACCCACACCGACACCGACACCAGGTGCAACCACATCGCCGAGATCGCCGTCTCGTGGTCGGCGGCCGAACCGGCGTGCCCACGCACCGACCACGGCACCAGCACCGCGAAGGCCGGGACGGCGGCTACCGCCACCCCGCGGTAGGAGGTGATGCCCACCGAGACCACCGCCGCCAAGGCAATCAGCACGGTGGCCACCAGCGAGGCGCGGCCGGCAGACAGTTCAGTGAGGTAATAGGCCAGTTCCTGCCCGAACTCCGCTCCGCCTACCGGGCGCCCGGCAGCGCGGGCGTACCGCAGCAGCACATCGGCCAGGTTCAGCACCGCCCACACCGGGGCAGCCCACGCAAGCATCGTCATCGCCCGGCGCCACGCAGGGGCCTCGCCACCCCGGTAGGGCAGCACCCCCAACAGCAGCGCACCAGCGTGCCCAGCACCACCGCCGCAGCGAGGTGATGAGCCGCTCCCAGGACCGGCCCACCCCAACGCACCCAGGCCCCGGGGTCCCCGAGAAGTTCCGCCTGCGCCGACCCGGACAGCGATAGCGCCGCCAGGGCGGCCAGGGCCGCGACCGGGACCACCGCCAGCACGAGGCGGGCCCCGGACGCCAGGGGAGTGCTCACACACCGAGCCTAATCGGCGGGCACGGACGCAGGAGCGGCCCGGTCGTGGCTGCCGTGGCCGCGGTGATGCGCACGTGGGTGACCCGCATGGCGCACCACCGCTGGTGCCATGGCAACCGGCCCGAGGCGGGCCATTCCCGTCCCCTGACCTCATTGTTGCGTCGTGCCCGGGCCGGGGTCGATGGGCAGTGCTGCCCATCACGGTCCCGCGTCACTACAGGATTCGGCTGGCATAATCGCCGTGGCGGCACCGATCGTTACCCGACCGATTTTCCGAACCGAGATCCTGTCTCGCCCCGCCGATGAGCAGCCCCGATACGTGAGTGGAGACCATGTCCAGCACCGCTGCGTCGCACCTGGCGCCGAGAACCTCCCCGATCTCCTACGACGAGACGGCGAGGGCCACCGAACTGCTCGGCCGGATCACCCGCGTGTTCGATCAGCGGATCGTGGGTCAGCAGGCGCTGCGGACCGCGCTGGTCTCGTCCTTGCTGGCCGGGGGGCACGTGCTGCTGGAGTCGGTGCCGGGCCTGGCCAAGACCACCGCGGCGCACACACTGGCGCAGGCTGTCGGGGGGTCCTTCCACCGGATCCAGTGCACCCCGGACCTGATGCCCAACGACATCGTCGGGACCCAGATCTACAACTACGCCACGGGCGAGTTCTCCACCCAGCTCGGTCCGGTGCACGCCAACCTGGTGCTGCTCGATGAGATCAACCGTTCCAGCGCCAAGACACAGTCGGCGATGCTGGAGGCCATGCAGGAGAAGCAGACCTCCATCGGCGGTGAGATCTTCCCGCTGCCCAAGCCCTTCATGGTGCTGGCCACGCAGAACCCGATCGAGGAGGAGGGCACGTACGTCCTGCCCGAGGCGCAGATGGACCGGTTCCTGATGAAGGAGGTGCTGACCTACCCGGGCCCGGATGAGGAGGTGGACATCCTGGTGCGCATCAACGACGGCTCGATGGCGGCGCCGATCACCGCCGAGCCGGTGTCGTTGGCCGACGTGGAGTTCATGCAGGCCCTGGCCGCGAAGGTGTACGTGGACACCTCGATCAAGCAGTACATCGTGGCGCTGATCAACACCACTCGCGGCGGCGGCCCGCGGCCACTGCCGAACCTGAACCAGCACGTGCGGGTGGGGGCCAGCCCTCGCGGGGGGATCGCACTCATGCGCATCGCCCAGGCCCTGGCCATCCAAGCCGGCCGCGCCTACGTGGTACCCGATGACGTCAAGGCACTGCGGCACTCCATCCTGCGGCACCGGATCGTGCGCACCTACGACGCGCTGGCGAACAACGTGGCCCCGGAGTCGCTGATCGACGCGGTGTTCGCGGCGGTGCCCAGCCCGTGACCACCCCGGCGTCCCGGACCACGTCCCGGCTGGCCAAGATCCGGGCACGCCTCGACCTGCCCACCGTCCGGCGGGCCTCGGGGCTGCTGGAGGGGCGGCACCGGTCGATCTACTCCGGGCACGGCCAGGACTTCGACGAGATGGCGTTGTACCAGTTCGGTGACGACGTCGGGGACATCGACTGGAAGGCCTCGGCATCCAACGCGATCCCGGTGATCCGCCGGTTCGTGCGCGACTCGAACCTGGCGATGGTGCTGGCCCTGGACACCGGCCGGAACATGGCAGCCACCGCGCCATCGGGCGGGCCGAAGTCGGACGTGGCGATGTTCGCGGCCGAGGTGGTCTGTTTCCTGGCCCGTGCCCGCGGCGACACCGTGGCGATGGTGGCCGGGGACTCCGAACGCATCCAGCAGATCCCGGCCCGCGGCGGCAACCTGCACATGGAGATGCTGCTGCGTCGCTACGAGGCGATGCTGGACCTGGCCTCCCCGCCCTCGGACCTGCAGCGGGTGCTGGACCGGGTGCTCACCTGGTTCCCGCGCCGGTCGCTGGTGGTGGTGATCACCGATGAGGCCCGGCCCGAACCGGACCATGAACTGTCGATCAAACGACTGCGCACCCGGCACGAGGTGATGGTCTTCCGGGTGGGGGACGCGCTGCCCACCGACGAGGTGGATCAACCCGTGCAGGACGTGGACGTGCCGCTGGAGATCCCGGAGTTCCTGCGCTCGCGGAGCGACCTGGCGGCCGAGGCGGCCCAGGCCGCGGCGCAGCGGCGCCTGGACGTGGAGGCGATGCTGCGCCGGCAGGGCGTGGAAGGGGTGACCGCGAACAGCGAGGACGAGTTGGTGGACCGGATGATCGAGTTGTTGCGGAGGCAGAAGCGTGTCCGCCGCTGACGTGATCGCCGCCGAGATCACCGCGGTGTCCATCCACGACCGGTGGACCCGTTCGCGTTCGCACCCTGGGTGCTGATCATCGGAATCGCGCTACTGGTGCTGATCGCGGCCTGGTACGTGTTCGTGTTCCGGTACACCCGCGAGCGTCCGGCCACCACGGAACGCCGTGGCCGCCGCGATCAGTGGGCCTCGCTGCGCAGCACCACGCTGGAGGAGGTCGACGCCGCCGAGGAACGCTACCGCGAGGGTGAGACGGACCTGCGCAGCCTGCACCTGGACCTGAACCACATCCTGCGCACTTTCGCCAACGGCCGGCTGCGGATGGACACCAGTTCCCTGACCGTGAGCGAACTGGCCCGGCTGGAGGGCACCGACCGGCTCACCGACCTGCTCAGTGACTACGAGGAGCCGGCCTTCGCGATCGACTCCGACGCCGAGGCGCTGTCCGCCACGAACGACGCGCGGGCGGTGATCTCCGAGTGGTGACGATGCACCCGTGGGCGATCGCAGCCGTTGTGCTCGCCGTGGTGATCCTGGGGATCCTGGGCTGGTTCGCCCGGCGTCGCCCCACCGAGCACCAGGACGTGCGCTGGGTGGCCAACGCCGGTTACCTGACCACGTTGCGCTCCTACCGGTCCCGGCTCAGCCGCTACCGCACCGCGCTGGGGTTCATGGGGGTGCTGCTGCTGGGCGCCACGGTGCTGACCGGGGTCCTGGCCGCGCGCCCGGTCGAACGGGACCTGCGCGCGGAGGAGATGGCCTACCGCGACATCGTGCTGTGCCTGGACGTGTCCGGTTCGATGATCGAGTACGACACCGAGATCGCCGAGAAGTTCCTGACCATGCTGCCGGAGTTCGATGGGGAGCGGATCGCGCTGTCGATCTGGAACTCCACCTCCCGCACCGTGTTCCCCCTCACCGATGACTACGACCTGGTCGAGGCCGAACTGACCGAGGCCGCCGAGGCGCTGGACTTCGACATCTACTCCCCCGTGGACAACCTGAACTCCGCCAAGGTGGACCGGCTGATCCGGTTCATCACCGGCACCGAGGGCGGCAGCGGAGATGCCTCCTCCCTGATCGGTGACGGCCTGGCCAGTTGCGCCCTGAACTTCGATGAGGCCGACACCGAGCGTTCCCGCACCATCATCCTCGCCGGGGACAACGAGGTGTTCGGTGAGGGCGTGTTCAGCCTGGACGAGGCCGTGGACATGGTGAACGAACGCGACATCAGCCTGCACGGGATCTACGCCCCCACCAACAATCCACGGCAGGCCGAGGAGGAGGCCGAGTACCGCGATGCGGTCGAACGCCACGGCGGGTTGTTCCACCACGTCGACGACCCGGATGCGGTGCCGCAGATCATCGATGAGATCTCCGCCCAGCAGGCGGTGGACCTGGACGCGACCCCCGAGGTGATCGTCACCGACACCCCGGAGCGCTACTTCAGCATCCTGGTGGTCCTGTTGGTGCTCTACCAACTGGGCGTGTGGAGGTTGCGCTCATGACGCTGCGGATGATGTGGCCGCTGTGGGTCACCGCGATCGTATTCGCCCCGCTGCTGGCGCTGACGATCTGGCAGTCGGTGCGTGGCCGCGGGCAGCGCCGGTTGCACTGGCTGCGCCGGTGCGGGATGGTCCTGGCCCTGATCGCGATCGCACTGACCCCTGCGGTACCCAGCAGCCAGAGCACCCAGGTGAGTTCGAACGCCGAGTTGTTCTTCGTCGTGGACCGCACCGGCTCTATGGCTGCGGAGGACTACAACGGCACCCAGCCCCGCCTGGAGGGTGTGCGCCACGACCTGGTGGCCCTGACCGAGGCGATGCCCGGTGCGCGTTACACGATCATCGGGTTCGACTCCCAGGCCACCCGGCAGTTGCCGCTGACCACCGACTCCCGGGCGGTGCGGTCCTGGGCGGACACAGTGAATCAGGAGATCACGACATACTCGGCAGGCTCGGCGATCGACCGGCCGCTGGAGGCGCTCGGGGAGTCCCTGAGTGCCGCGGCAGAACGCAACCCGGCGAACGTGCGGCTGGTGTTCTTCTTCTCCGACGGCGAGAACACCAACGAGGCCGAGGGCGGTGAGGTCGACTCCTACGCCCCACTGGCGGAGTTGGTCGACGGCGGTGCGGTGCTGGGATACGGCACTCCGCAGGGCGGAAACATGCGCTCCTACGACGGTACCGCCAACTCCGGGCCGGGCACCGATGCGCCCTACATCATGGACCCGGCCACCGGGGAGCCCGCGGTCTCGGTGATCGATGAGGGCCAGTTGCGCACCGTGGCTGCGGACCTGGGATTGGCCTACGACCACCGGATCAGCCCGGACGGTGTGGACCACCTGGTCTCGGGCATCGATGTGGACGAGATCGCCGAGGACGGGCGGCGCGACGTACGCCACTACGCCGACGTCTACTGGCCCGCGGCCGCGGTGCTGGCCCTGCTGCTGGCCTGGGAGGCGTGGGAGCTGACCCGGGAGATGCCCAGGAACCGGCGCGGTCACGACGGGGCGGAGCGGGACCGGCGTCGCTCCGGCTCGGGCTCGGGTCCGGGATCCGGCTCGGGTTCCGGTGCGGATACTGGTTCGAGTGCCGGCGACGGCGCCAGGAAGGTGGGCGCACTATGAGTACGCAGATCCTGCCACCCCCCGGTGAGTTCAAGACCACCGAGGAGATCCGGGACGCGCGCTTCGCCGAGACGTTGCGTCGCCGGCGGCGCCTGCTGCTCTGGTGGTCCGCACCGGTGGTGATGCTGGCGTTCCTGGTGGCGTTGAAGTTCCTCTCCGCGGTGGTCATCAACACCGCCGGGATCAGCGCTTACGACAACGAGAACCACAACACCGCAGCCACCCGGTTCGGCCATCTGGAGTTCTTCAACGTGGTGGAGCCGTGGAAGCCCTACTTCAACGCCGGCACCGCGGTGTACTCCGCCGGGGACTTCTTCGGCGCCACCGTGCCGCTGGGCATGGCCCTGGATCTGGTGCCCAAGGCGCCCGAGGAGGAATCACGCGGGGAACTGGAGTGCGCGGTGCGCACCAACTACTCGCTGTCCTTGGAGGGCCTGGGCGATGAGGCCCTGCTGGCTGAGGACCCCGGCACCGCGCTGGACTACTACGAGCAGGCGCAGGAGATGCTGGCCGATTGCGTCGACGGCGGCGGCGGGGGTGAGGAGGCCGAGGAGGCCGACGAGCGTCAACAGGAGAGCCAGGACCAGGCCGAGGAGCAGCAGGAGCAACAGCAGCAGGACCAGCAGGACAGCGGTCAGGGGGAGCAGGAACAGGAAACCCCCGAGGGCGGTGAGGACGAGGATCCCACCGAGACCGACGAGGGTGAGAACGGGGACCCGACGGAAACCGAGACCGACAACGGAGACAACGGGGACCCGACCGAGACCGAGGCGGAGGAGCCGGGCGACCCGCGCGAGGAGGAACTGGAGGAGCGCAACCGCCAGGCGCAGCGGGACCGTGAGGAGCAGGAGCAGCAGGAAAGCGGCGGCGACGGCTCCGGCCAGAACTGGTGAGGGAACCGGATTCGCCTACCCGGCGGTGAGCCGGCGGCGAGACAGCGTGAGGAAACCGGCCCCCGCCAGGATCGCGGTGATCAGTGACGCCACCAGCCGCACCCAGTGCCCGAGCACGAACTCCTGGGCGATCTGCTCCAGGTAGGACACCGAGTGCACCTGCGCACCTTCCTCGAACATGATGACGTTGCGCGGCCAGGCGAACAGTACCGAGAACAGGGCGTTGCCCAGGCCGAAGGCGGCCAGGCTGGAAGCGAGCAAGTACCGCACCGCCCTGGTGCGCCAGACCAGGACCAGGGCAATGAGGCCGACGAGGATGGTCGCCGCCCCGAACGGGGGGAAGAGCAGCCCGGGATCGGTGACCTGCATGAACTCCATCGTGGCCTCGAACGAACGCGGGATGTCGGCGAACACGTTCGGGTAGACAAGGAGAGTCTCGGCCACCAGGCCACCGAAGAGCATGATCTGCAGCCAGGTATAGGTCAGGACTGCGACGAAGGAGACACACTCGGCGTTTTTCATCGCCGCACCCCCATCCGACGCAGACCCAGCGCGATGCCCCCGGCGATCGCCCCCCAGAGGGCATTGGTGATCAGCATCGGTCCGATCGCCAGCGGATTGGCCAGCGGGCCCTGGAACTCACCGAGCAGGATCGGGGAGAGGATGGCGGACAGGATCATGCTCATCAGTGCGTAACTGAGGGCCGCGAGAATCACCGTCACGAAGGGACGCTCGACACCGGCGAGGAGTACCGCGGCGACCCACACCGCCGTAATCGCGGCCGTGACGGCCAGCACCGGTAGCGGCCCGGACGGAACAGGACCACCGATCACACCGGTGATGTGCAGCAGCGGCCGGGTCAGGGCGACCGCGCCCAGGAGCAGGATCAGGGGCCAGTGCAGCCGCTGCGCCCGGGACGGTGATGCCGTGGCTTGGTTCTCGGGGGGCGAAGGCGAGTCGATGTGTCTCATATCCGCAACGCTAGGAACCTCCTTCCCGGGGCCGCATCCGCCCAGCGTCGCGGTTCGATGTCGCAGGGCGGCGACTGCCGGCGTCGCCCGGCGGCGACTTCACCGCCGACGTCCTGCCTGCCTACACTAAAGCGATGTTCCCGACGCGCGCTGCGCAGGTGGACGCCCGCTATTCGGCGGTGCAGGGCTGGCTGCTCGATACGGTGCTGGCCATCTCCTTGTTCGCCACCCTGGCCGCCATGATCAGCGCGAACCTGGGCAGCGACCGCGGTCCCCAGGTGGTGCCCTACCTGTGGGCGCTGATGCTCGGCTCGTTGATGCTAGTGCGCCGGCGCCGGCCGCTGGTGGTCCTGGGCATCACGGTCCTCAGCCTGTTCATCTACTACGCCGCCGGCTACCCGGTCGTCGGCCTCAGTGTTCCGGCGGTCGCAGCGCTGTTCTCGGCCGCCGAGTTCGGCAGGGGGTGGTGGGCCATCGGCGCGGCCGGCCTGCTGCTCGTGGTCGGCTACGGTGTGCGGCTGGCCGAAGGGCAGGACGTGGCGTTGCTGCTGGTCGGCTATGAACTCGCCAACGATGTGCTGCTGATGGCCGCAGCGATCGCACTGGGCACCGGTCTACGGCTGCGCAACCAGTTGCGGGAGAACTCCGCCCGGCTGCTGTGGGCCACCGAGGAGCGTGAGCGCGCCCTGGCGCAGGCCGCCATCACCACCGAGCGCGCGGATATCGCACGGGAACTGCACGACTCCCTGGGTCACCAGGGCACGGTGATCTCGATGCACACCAACATCGCGCGGGAGTCCATGGTCACGCACCCGGAGACCGCCCGCGACGCTCTGGAGGTGGTGCAGAAGACCAACGGGGCGATGATGAGCGAACTGCGCCGTACGGTGCGCACCTTGCAGCGGCGGGAACCGAGCCCCGCGCCGGCGACACTCGTCGATCTGCAGCGCTCGCTGCTGGCTCACCTGCCGATCGACGTCGACACTGAGATCACCCTGCCCGGCGAGCTCCCGCGGCACCTGGAGGCCACCGCCTACCGGATCATCCAGGAATCCCTGACGAACGTGGTCAAGCACTCGGAGGCCGATGCCGCCCGGATAGCGGTCACCACCGGAGACGGGCAGGTACGGATCGTCATCTGCGACTCCGGGCCGTCGCGTCGGGCCGACACCGGCGCGGGCGGGCCCGGCTACGGAATCCGGGGTATGCGGGAACGGGCCGTGAACGTCGGCGGGCACCTCACGGCACAGCAGGAGGACAACGGGTTCGTGGTCCGGGCTCACCTGCCGCTCGACTACCCTCCCACCCGGCCGGACCCGGACGGCCGGGTCGGAGGGACCCGATGATCTCTGTACTGCTGGCTGATGACCAGGAACTGGTCCGCACGGGTCTGCGCACCCTCCTGAGCCTCGACCCGCGGATCGAGGTGGTGGCCGAGACCGGCGACGGGCACAGCGCGATCCGGGCGGTCCATCGCCACCGACCCGACGTGGTCCTGATGGACCTGCAGATGCCGGCGATGAACGGCATCGAGGCCACCCGCACACCATCTGCGCCGACCCGGAACTGAGCAGCACCCGGGTGCTCATCCTGACCACTTTCGATGACGACGAGGACATTCTCGCCGCCGTCCGCGTCGGGGCCGCCGGGTACCTGCTCAAGGACACATCCTCCGCAGACCTGCGCCGCGCGGTGCACGCGGTCGCCCAGGGGGAGAACCTGCTCTCCCCGCAGGTCACCCGCAAGGTGATGGCGCACATCGCGGCCACGCCGGGCCCCGCCGCCGACCAGGTGGACCTGTCCAGCCTGACCGAGCGGGAGGTCGAGGTACTCACCAAGATCGCCCACGGCCGGACCAACCGCGAGATCGCCGCTGACCTCTACCTCAGTCACGCCACCGCCCGGACCTACGTCAGCCGGATCCTGACCAAGTTGGATGCCCGCGACCGTACCGAACTGGCGATCCTCGCTCACCGAGCCGGGCTCTACGACGACTGAGATCGGCACCGATGAGCACGCAGCCGCTCCTCGTCGGTCCGCTCAGCCCCAGACGAGACCCTGCGTCGGGTCCGCCATCACCCGGGCAACATCGGCCAGGACGCGCGAACCCAGTTCACCGTCCACCAGGCGGTGGTCGAACGACAACGCCAACTGCGTCACCCAGCGGGCCTTGAGCTTGCCCTTGTGCACCCAGGGGCGCTGACCGATCGCGCCGAAGGCCAGGATCGCCGACTCCCCCGGGTTCAGGATCGGGGTTCCGGTGTCGATGCCGAAGACACCCACGTTGGTGATGGTCACCGTGCCGTCGCTCATCGCCTGCGGGGTGGTCTTCCCGGCCCGGGCGGTGCCGGTGAGGTCACCGATCGCCACCGCCAGCTCGTGCAGGTTCATCCGGTGGGCGTCCTTGATGTTGGGCACCACCAGCCCGCGCGGTGTGGCCGCGGCGATGCCGAGGTTGATGTAGTGCTTGTAGACGATCTCCTGGGCCTGCTCGTCCCAGGCGGCGCTGATCGCGGGGTTGCGCTGGATCGCCAGGATCAGTGCCTTGGCAGCGATGAGCAGCGGTGTTACCCGGACGCCGTCGAACTCTGCGTCGGCGCGCAGCCGTTCCACGAGTTTCATCGTCTTGGTCACGTCCACGGTGGTGAACACCGTCACGTGCGGGGCGGTGAACGCTGAGGTCACCATCGCCTCGGCGGTGCGCCGGCGCACGCTGCGTACCGGCACGCGGGACTGGCGGCCGTCCTCGGAGACAGTGCTCCCATCCAGCCAGGGCTGGTCATCGCCGGGATAGGTGGCCAGGCTCCGTGCCTCCTCCTGAGCCTGGGCGGCCACGACGTCCTCGCGCGTGATGATTCCGCCCGGGCCGGTGCCCGGGACCCGGGCCAGGTCGATCCCCAAGTCCTTGGCGAGTTTGCGCACCGGCGGTTTCGCCAGCACGTGGCCGGTCTGCTCACCGCCCGCGGCGCTCGGTCCCGGGAGACCGGCGCCGGCCCCCGTGAAGCCGGACGAACGCCCCTGAGACCGGTCCGGCGCGCGGCTGGCCTGGTCGCGCTTGACCGGTCTCGCGGGAGTGGGAGTGGAGGCGGGGGGAGTGGTGGGAGTGGAGGTGGGGGTCGCGCGGCGGCGACGGCGGGTGCGCACGCCTTTGGTGCCGTAACCCACCAGGACGTCGCCGCTGGGCTCCTCGGTGCCGCTGGCGTCCGGTCCGCCGGAGTCCGTGTCCTGGCCGGCCCCCTGGCCGGAGGCCGCGTCCTCGCCGGCCCCAGCGTTCGTGCCGGTGTCCTCGCCGGGCGCAGCGGCTGCGTCGGTAGCCTCGCCGACCCCCCGGCTCGAGCGAGCGTCGTCACCAGACGCGGCGCCTTCTTGCTGGGCACCGCCGTCGTCGGAAGCCGCCTCCCCGTCCGGGTCGGTGTCGATCACGATGATCGCGGCGCCGACCTCCACGGTCTGCCCCACCTCCACCAGCAACTCGCTGACCACGCCGGTGTAGGGGCAGGGCAGATCGACCAGCGACTTGGCGGTCTCGATCTCCACGATGTCCTGGTTGACCTGAACACGGTCACCGGCGGCGACCTTCCACTCCACGATGTCGGCCTCGGTCAGGCCTTCACCGACGTCGGGGAGGGCGAATGTCACGTACTGGGGCATCGGGGCTCCTGGTTCGGTGTGCAGGTTCAGCGTTCAGGTTCAGTGGCTCAGGGAGTCGTCGATGGCGTGCATGACGCGGTCGAGGTCGGGCAGGTAGTCCTCCTCGAGGTTGGCCACCGGGTAGGGGGTGTGGAAACCACCGACCCGCAGCACCGGCGCCTGCAGGTGGTAGAAGCACTCGGCCGAGATGCTCGCGGCCAGTTCGGCCCCTGCCCCGAAGTAGGTCGGGGCCTCGTGGACCACCACCAGGCGCCCGGTCTTGCGCACACTTGTGGCCACGGTGTCGATGTCCAGTGGGGAGACCGAGCGCAGATCGATCACCTCGGCGCTGGTGCCCTCCTCCTGCGCCGCCTGGGCGGCGGCCACGATGGTGCGCATCGTCGGCCCGTACCCGGCCAGGGTGATGTCGGTGCCCTCGCGTACCACGGTGGCGTTCTGGATGGCGCCCGGGTCGAAGACCGACGGCGGCTGCTCGTCCTGCGCGGAGTGCGCACCCGGGCCGGACTGCTCGGTGCCGAGGTCCTGGCCGCCCGGGCCGGACTGCTCGGTGCCGACGTCCTGGCCGCCCGGGCCGGTCCGGCCCGGTGGACGCACGCGCACCGGGCCCTTCTCCCAGTACCGTGCCTTGGGTTCGAAGAAGATCACCGGGTCGGGGCAGGCGATCGCGTCCTGGATCATGGCGTAGGCGTCCCCGGCCGTTGCCGGGCTGATCACCCGCAGCCCGGGAGTGTGGGCGAACAGTGCCTCCGGCGATTCGCTGTGGTGTTCCACCGCCCCGATCCCGCCGCCATAGGGGATCCGGATCACCACCGGCACCTGCACGGCGCCACGGGAGCGGTAGGACATCTTGGCCAACTGGGTGGTGATCTGGTCGAAGGCGGGGAAGACGAACCCGTCGAACTGGATCTCGACCACCGGTCGGTAGCCGGCCATCGCCATCCCGATCGCGGTCCCCACGATGCCGGACTCGGCCAACGGGGTATCGACCACCCGGCTGGCGCCGAAGTCCTTCAACAACCCGTCGGTCACCCGGAACACCCCGCCCAGGGCGCCGATGTCCTCCCCCATCAGCAGCACCTTCGGGTCGCGCTCCAAGGCATGACGCAGGCCGAGGTTGATCGCCCTGGCCAGCGGGAGCTGCTCGGTGCCCGCAGCCGGCGGGGACGTGGGTCCGGTACTCATTGACCCTCCTCGAATCCGGCCTGGTAGGTGTCGAACCACTCCCGGTCGGCGGTGACCAGGTGGTGCTCGGTCGCGTAGACGTGCTCGAACATCGCGCTGGGCGGCGGTGGAGCGAGGGATCGGCAGTAGTCCCGCAACCGCTCTCCCAGTTCCTCGGCCTCCCGGTCCAGTTCGGTGAAGAAGTCCGAACCGATGCCCTCAGCCTCCAGCAGGAGGCGGAGCCGGTCGATCGGGTCGCGGCTGCGCCACAGGTCCTCCTCGGCGCGGCTGCGGTAGCGCGTGGGATCGTCGGAGGTGGTGTGGGCGCCCATCCGGTAGGTGACCGCCTCAATCATCGTGGGCCCGCCACCTGCTCTGGCCCGGCGCAGCGCCTCGAGGGTGACGGCGTGGCATGCCAGCACATCGTTACCGTCCACGCGCACCGAGGGGATGCCCACGCCGGTGGCCCGCTGGGCCAGTGGCACCGTGGACTGGCGGGTGGCCGGCTCGGAGATCGCCCACTGGTTGTTCTGGCAGAAGAACACCACCGGGGCATCGTTGACGGCGGCGAAGACCATCGCCTCGTACACATCGCCCTGGGAGGTCGCGCCGTCGCCGAAGTAGGCGACCGCGGCCCGGTCGCGGTCCGGATCCCCGGTGCCCACGTCCCCGTCGCGCTGCATCGCCATCGCATAGCCGGTGGCGTGCAGGGTGTGCGAGCCGATCACCAGCGTGTGTAGAGGTGGAAGTTGTGCCGGGCCGGATCCCAGCCGCCGTGGTCCTGGCCCCGGAACAGGTGCAGCAGCTCGGTCAGATCCAGTCCGCGGGTGTAGGCCACCCCGTGCTCGCGGTAGGAGGGGAAGGCGTAATCGCGTGGGTTCATCGCCCGACCGGACCCGATCTGCGCGGCCTCCTGGCCGAGCGAGGGCGGCCACAGGCCGAGTTCGCCCTGTCGCTGCAGCGAGGTGGCCTCGGCATCGAAGCGCCGCGCCAGCACCATGTCCCGGTACAGGCCGGCGAGCGCGTCGGTGTCGAGGTGCTCCACCAGGGGGTCGTAGCGGTGGTCGGACACGCGCTCCCCGGTTGGGGTGAGCAGTTGCACGGTGTGCGCGGAGGCATCGAGGTTGCCGGCGCCGCCGAAGGCGTCCTCGGTGTGATGGGGTACCGGTGCCGGAGAGGTCTCACTGCTGGCGACCACAGGTTCTCCTTGATCGAGGACTAACTGTTGTACACACACCCCGGGGCGCCTGGGTGTGGCGCATCCGGGGTGTGAGTGGTGTACATCAGCCGGGGGTTGGTGGGTCACACCAGGCATCCGGCCTCAGCAACCTACGCAAGCGTAGGCTACGCAACCGTAGGTTGCTGCTGTGCGATCCTCCCCAATCAAGTAGCAGCGTTTTGTAGGTTTCCTCCAGCAGCCGGAGTGTCTGTGTGGCGTCAGCGCCGGACTGCCGCAGAGACCCAGCGCGATGCCACGGACAGCGCGATGTCGTTGGCCTCGGCCTCTGCCACGGTGACCCGGACCCCGTGGCCGGCGAAGGGGCGCACCATCACGCCCGACGCGGCGGCGTCCTCAGCCAGTGCCAGCGCCCGGTCCCCCACCGGCAACCAGTAGAAGTTCCCCTGGGGTTCAGGGATCTGCCAGCCCTGCTCCCGCAGCGCCGAGACGACCCGGTCCCGCTCGGAGACGATCTCGTCCACCGCGGCCGAGACGGCCTCGCGCTGGTTCAGCGCGGCCACCGCGGCGACCTGAGCCAGACTGTTCACCCCGAACGGGGTGGACGCGGTGCGCAGGGCGCGCACGAGCCGGCGCCGGGCCAGGGCGTACCCGACGCGCAAGCCGGCGAGCCCGTAGGCTTTCGAGAACGTACGGAGCACGACGAGGTTCTTGTACCTCTGCAGCAGCGGGACGGAGTCGATCGGGTCGGGACTGCGTACGAAGTCGACGTAGGCCTCATCCAGGATCACCATGATGTTCCTGGGGACCCGGTCCAGGAAGGCGACCAGGTCGGCGTGTGACATCGCCGCGGAGGTGGGGTTGTTCGGGCTGCACAGCAGCACCACCCGGGTACGCCCGGTGATGGCCTCCGCCATCGCGGCCAGGTCATGACCGCCGTCGGCCCGCAGCGGCACCTGCACCCCGTCGGCCCCGGTGACCTGCACCAGGATCGGGTAGGCCTCGAAGGATCGCCAGGGATAGACCACCTGATCGCCGTCGGCGCACATTGATCGCAGCAGGAGTTCGATCAGCGCCACCGAGCCGTTCCCCACCAGCACCTGATCGACCATCAGGTCGTGTCGGTCCGCGATCGCCTCGGTGAGCCGGTCGGCGTACATCTGCGGGTACCGGTTCGCGTCCTCGGCGGCATCGATCACCGCTGCGGTCACCGCCGGCAGCATGTGCCCCGGGAGTTCGTTGGAGGAGAGCTTGAAGACCGAGGCGTTGGATCCGCCGGCCCCGGGCACGTAGTGCGGCAGATCCTCCAGCGCGGCACGCAGCCGCACCCCGCCGATCTCCGAAGTCACGGGACTGGGTGGTTTCTCCGGCATGGGCCCAGCATGCCAGGCCGGCACGAGCTGCGGGACGGCTCGCCGTGTATTCGCCCAGGTGCTGTGCTCACGGCAACACGCAGTGCCACAATGGGCCCATGCGTTTCATCCTGCGACTGATCATCTCCGGTTTCGCCATCTGGGTGGCCTCCCTGTGGATCAACGGGATCGAGGTGGAAAGCGACGGCTCCTGGCAGCACACCCTGTTCGTGGTCGCCGTGGTCGCGCTGATCTTCACGGTGGTGAACACCCTGGTCAAGCCCTTGGTGAAGATCATCTCGCTGCCGCTGTACATCCTCACGCTGGGGTTGTTCTTCCTGGTGGTCAACGCGCTGATGCTGATGCTGACCAGCTGGCTCAGCGGACTGGTCGGGGTGGGCCTGGACGTGGACGGGTTCGGTACGGCCGTGTTGGGCGCGCTCCTGATCGCGGTGATCACCCTGATCCTGAGCCTGGTGATCCCGGGGTCGAGAAACTCCAACGGGCGTCGCTGAGGCCGGTGCGGTTCGTGGGCGCACCCGCGCAGACAGGCAGGCAGCCGGGTTGACTCAGGGCACCCGCACGGACTGGACGTAGGTCGAGGTGACCTCGGTGCGGGGATCGAGCATGCCGGAACTGGCGGCCCGCCAGTTCCGCACCGCCGGGTCGGTGCTCGCATCGACCAGGTGCGCCGTCTCGGCATAGGCCGGGATGTCGTGGCTCTGCGTGACACCCCCTACCCGGTACCACGGCGATGCGGCGGTGACGTCCCGGGTCACGGTGGTTCGCTCGGGCGTGATGGGAGCGGGCCTACCGTCCGGCCCCGTGACGAGATCGTCGGTGTGTTCCAGTTGCAGGACGGCGACACCCTCGGGGATCTCGATGTGGTTCACCGGGGCGCCGATGGTCAGGACCGAGGAGATCGCGAACTCTCCGCGCACCTCCTCGCGGGCCGCCAGGTCCGCCGCCACCAGACCACCCTGGGAGTGACCGGCGATCAGCACCTCCTCACCTGCCCCGACCCCGGCGGCGCGCATCGCGGCGATCACCGCCGCGCTCGCCGCAGAGTCCTGCCGCGCGAAGACCTGCACGTTGGAGGCCCAGTCGTTGGGAAAGGGCCCGTTCCAGAAACTGTGCCGGGACTGGGTGCCCGGAACGAGCACCTGCCAGCTCACGGTGCCATCGGGGGCAACCAGCCGGTCCACGCGCACGGTGCCCGGCTCAGCGCCGCGCTCGGGGTAGAGGGCACCGATGTTGCGGACCAAGCCGGTGACGGTAGTGGTCGGCGGTGGATGCTCCCCGGCCCGTGGTGCCGAACCCTGGTTCGGGGACGCCCCGGCCCGGATCGGCGGAGGCGCAACCTTGCGACTCGCCACCCGAGTGCTCACCCCGGCGGTGGTGACGTGGTTCACCACCGAGGCGAAGACCTGGATCGAACTTCCCCCCTGCAGTGCACCGCCGACGTCGTAGATGGAGGTCAGTTCGCGCAACAGGTACCCGGTCTGGGCGCCCGACGGCGACCAACGTCGGTTCACCGCCGACTCCACCACGGTGCCCTGGATCGCCCCCAGCACCCGACCCGGGTAGGCGAACAGGTCCCCGAAGGCGCCCCGGACGCTGAGGGGACGCGGTGACCGGCACATCGGACCCCGGTGCGGCACCTGGTAGGTGCTGATGTAGTGGCGCACCCGCTGCTCACGGTCCAGGTACTCCCGGGCAGCGGTACGCAGATCCCCGGCCAGGCTGGTCAGCGCCGAACTGAGCGCGGGGCGCCGGGCCAGCGCCGTCCACACCGCCTCCGCCGCGCGCTTCCCACTCACCGGCGCGTACGGGATCGTGGACTCCAGGGTCGCCCCCGCCCTCCGTGCGTGGTTCAGGGCCTGGTCGAGTTCGGCCTGCGCGCGGCTGATCTGGTGTGCCAGGGCGCGCAGTTCGCCCGGATCCACCTGCACCCGAACCCCGTGCACCGTCAGTTGCTCGCTGGCATGCGCGGCCGTGGAATCCCACAACGGCACATCGGCCACCGGCTCGATCCTCACGCGGCACCACCGGTGCCGACAGACACGATGGTCATCGTGCCTGCCCGTACTGCGCCTGGACGACGCGCAACTCATTCTCGTGCGCGCCGGCCGACCACCCCGCAGTGGCGAGTTCATCAGCCAGGGCCGTCACCGCTCGCGCCAGCGAGGACAACCGGTAGGCGTAGGCGGTGGCGGCGGCATGGCCGCGCCAGTCACCGGTGCCGGCGAGCGTCAGCAACAGCCTCGCCTGCTCGGCATGGTGCCCGGCCGCGCCCAGCAACCATGTCGCCGACGGTAACGGCTGCAGACCTCCCACGGCTGCCCCCTCGGTGTTCGCTGCTCCGGTGCCGGCAGGCTAGAACGCCGGACCATCTGAACGTGCTTGCCCGCCGTGCCCTGTGGATACCGGCTCGCCCCATGCGGGCCTGCGGATGCCGGGCGCAGGACACGCAGAGCCACCCGGGGCGTCGACATCGGCGCCCCGAGGAGCACAATGGGGGTATGTCCAAGCCCTACACCGTGACCGTCGTCTGCACGGGAAACATCTGCCGCTCCCCGATCGCGGAGGTCCTCCTGCGCGAAGCCTTCTCCGAAGCCGGGTTGGATGATCGCGTCCAGGTGGGCTCCGCCGGGACCGGCGACTGGCACCTGGGGCATGACATGGATCACCGTGCCCGCGCAGTCCTGGAGGGTGCCGGGCACTCCTTCCCGGTGCACTCCGCCCGCCAGTTCCTGGCCGAGGCGTTCACCGACTCCGATCTGATCCTGGCCGCGGACGTGGGCCACTACCGGGACCTGGTCGCGATGGCCCCCGATGAGCAGGCCGCGGAGCGGGTGCACCTGTTCCGTAGCTTCGATGAGCAGGCCCGCGTCGATGCGGACCTGAACCTGGCCGACCCCTACTACGGCGACGAGCGGGACTTCACCCTGACCTACCAGGCGGTCACCGCCGCTGTGCCCGGTGTGGTGGAGTACGTGCGCGGCCAGCTACCGTGACCTGGACCAAGACCCGCTTCCCCGCCCCGCACGCGGCCTGTTTCGAGGCCGACGGGCTCCGGTGGCTGGGCCGGGCCGAGGACGGGGTACGGGTGGCGCAGGTGGTCTCGGTGGGCCCGGGCCGGCTGGAGTTGGAACGGATCGACTCCGGGCCGGCCGCGCCGGAGGCCGCGGCCGACTTCGGCGCGAACCTGGCTCGCACCCATGCCGCGGGTGCGCCGTACTTCGGGTTCATCCCCGGCGACACCCCCGGTTACATGGGTCAGGCCCCGCTACCGCCGGCGCCCGGGCCGGCCGAGGCCACCGGGTGGGGTGAGTTCTACGCCCACCACCGGGTGCTGCCCTTCCTGCGCAGAGCCGTGGAGCAGGGCAGGATCGGTTCGGACGGTGCGGCGGTGATCGAGCGGGTCGTCGAGCGGCTGGTCGCCGGTGACCTCGACCATGACCAGCCCGACCTCGTACAGGGTGCCGCCCGCCTGCACGGGGACCTGTGGAACGGCAACGTGCTCTGGGATGCCCGCGACGGGTCGGCGGTGCTGATCGATCCCACCGCCCACGGTGGGCACGCCGAGACCGACCTGGCGATGCTGGACCTGTTCGGGCTCGCTCACCTGGAGCGGGTCCTCACCGGCTACCAGGAGGTCTCGGCCCTGGCCCCGGGGTGGCAGGAGCGCGTGTCGCTGCACCAGTTGAACCCGCTGCGGGTGCACACGGTGCTGTTCGGTGGTGGGTACGCCGAAGCCGCGGTCTCCGCGGCGCAGCCCTACGCCTGAGGCGCACCGAGCACCGTTCCTCCACCCGGGGCGTGCACCCTCGACGGCACGCCCCGACCACCGGCGCCAGCCGCCCGCGCCCCCGGACATGCTCCCGGCCGGCCGACCATGTGGTCGGCCTCGCCACGCCGGTCCACCGCCGTGCACCGCCTCTGGGAAGATGTGTCCCATGGACTTCTCCGTGCGACTGGCCGACCTGGAACCCTCGATCGCCCTCGGACCCCTGGACGGACGCTACCGTGCCGCCGCCGCCCCGTTGGTGGACCACCTGTCCGAAGCCGCACTGAACCGGGCCAGGGTGCACGTGGAGGTGGAGTGGTTGATCCACCTGAGCAGCGTCGGGGCCCTACCGGGGGCACCGCGCCTGAGCACGGCCGAAGTGGACTACCTGCGTGCCATCCCGGCCGGCTTCGGCGCTGCGGAGATCGCCGAGCTGGCCGGCATCGAGGCCGAGACCCGTCACGATGTCAAGGCGGTGGAGTACTTCCTCAAGCGGCGCCTGGCCGCCTCCCCGGAGCACCTGGGACCGGAGACGGTTCTCCCGGACACCAGCGAGATCGTGCACATCTTCTGCACCAGCGAGGACATCAACAACCTCGCCTATGCCCTCACCGTGCGCAGCGCGATCAGGGCGGTGTGGCTGCCCGCCGCGCGCCAGGTGACCGACGACCTTGCGCAGATGGCCCGTGAGCACGCCGAGGTGCCGATGCTGGCCCGCACCCATGGACAGGCCGCCACCCCGGTGACCCTCGGGAAGGAGCTGGCCGTGCTGGCCCACCGGTTGCGCCGCCAACTGCGCCGCGTGGACTCCGCGCAGTACCTGGGCAAGATCAACGGCGCCACCGGCACCTACGGCGCCCACGTCATCTCGGTGCCTCAGACCGACTGGGAGCAGGTGGCTAAGACGTTCGTGGAGCACCTGGGCCTGACCTGGAACCCGCTGACGACACAGATCGAAAGCCACGACTGGCAGGCCGAACTCTATGGCGACATCGCCCGGTTCAACCGGGTCCTGCACAACCTGGCCACCGACGTCTGGACGTACATCTCGCTGGGCTACTTCACCCAGCGCCTCTCCGCCCAGGGCTCCACCGGATCCTCCACGATGCCGCACAAGGTGAACCCGATCCGGTTCGAGAACGCCGAAGCGAACCTGGAAGTCTCTTGCGCGCTGTTGGACACCCTGTCTGCGACCCTGGTCACCTCCCGGCTGCAGCGGGACCTGACCGATTCCACTACCCAGCGCAACATCGGGGTGGGGCTGGGGCACTCGGTGCTCGCGCTGGACAACGTGCGCCGCGGCCTGGCCGGGTTGGACGTATCGGCCGAGGCCATGGCGCAGGACCTGGACGGCAACTGGGAGGTGCTTGGCGAGGCGGTGCAGTCGGCGATGCGGGCCGCCTCGGTGGCCGGTGCCCAGGGCATGGCCGACCCGTACGAGCGCCTGAAGGAACTGACGCGGGGTCGGCGGGTGGACGGTGGGGCGATGCGGGCCTTCATCGCCGACCTCGGTCTGCCCGAGGAGGTCCGGTCCCGGTTGCTGGACCTCACCCCCGCCACCTACACCGGTCTGGCCGCGCAACTGGTCGCGCACCTGGAATGAGTGCGCAGTTGTCGCACACCTGGAGCGGGCGCTCAGTTGCTCCGCACGGGCCCAGCAGGGCCAGGCGGACCCAGCAGGACCGGACGGGGCCGCCGGTCAGGTCTCGACGGGGGCGGGGGTCTCGGTAGGGCAGGTCGATGCCCGCTGCGGGACGGGGCTGGCGGAGCGTCGTCGCCACCACACCAGGCCCAAGCCCCCCACAACCAGCACGAACAGCCCGGCACCGAGGGCGAGTGGCCCGGCGGGCAGCCCGGCGATGAGCAGCAGCCGCTCCTCGACCACCACCTCCCGGTGGTCGCCCCCGTTGCTGGAGCGCTCGAACACGAAGTCGGAGACCACCTGCGCGCCCGGGGAGTAGAACGACTGGTCCACCACGGTCAGGTACGGTCCGGCCTCGAGCAGTTCGGACAGGGTGCCGTTGGTCACGGCGGCCGGGTCCGGGGAGCCGGCGAAGCGCAGGTTCACGGTGGTGCTCTGGGCGCTGGCGTCGGCGCGTGTCATGCGCTGGTCGGCGAAGACGTAGGTGCGCACGTGCTGGGGGGTGGTTGCTGCGGCGGACATCCGCATCGGATAGACCACCGAGGAGGAGTCGAAGGTGATGTCCAGCGGAGGCAGTTGCCCGGAGAGGCTCTGATCCGCCGTCATCCGCACCGCCACGTAGTACCAGCCCTCACTCACGTACGGTGCCACCGCGGCGGCGAGAGCGTCGTCCATGACGTACTCGTGCTCGGCCAGCCACCGGGCCAGTTCGTCGGGATCGGAGGCACTGAGCACGCTGGCCTCCACCGGGCCCAGATCCACCTGCTCCAGCACCGCCACGTCGGAGCCGGACGTCGGACTGCCATCGCCCTCATCCGAGCGCGGCCACCAGTAGTAACTCACCTCCACCTCCGGGGCGATGACCTCCTCCAGCGCCTCGAAGAGCCCTTCCTCGGCCAGTGCCACCTGCGCGGGGGCCGGGGTTGGCACCAGCAGCGCGGCCTCACCCGAGTTCGACAGCGCCGACAGCGACATCACGATCCGTTCGGTCTGGCCGTCCCAACTGATCGCGGCGACCTCGCGCTGCACCTGCACCTCGGCGTCCTCGGCGCTCACGAACGCCCCGCACGCACATGCCCGCGCCGCACCCGGCACCAGGACCAGCAGCGCCGCCAGCAGCATCGTGACGAGGGTCGTCACGACCACTCGTCGTAGCGGCGTCAGCGGTGGGCACATGCACGGTACGTTAAGCGCATTCCGCGAGGACGGAGCGGCCTGATACCGGATTGAGACCGCCGGTGGACCGATCGTGACCTTTCCGTAGCCGGAGGCGTGGCGAGGATCACGCGTGGTACCCTGTGGGGGTATACGCATTGCGCTGACCTGGAGGGATGTGCGTTATGACTCACACTGTCGAGACCTCGAACGCAGGCGCCGCAGCCGAACCCACGGCCCCGCACGGGTATGACGCGGAGAAGGACGCCTACCTCAGGCGGTTGCGCCGGGTCGAGGGCCAGGTCCGCGGGATCGCCCGGATGGTGGAGTCCGACACGTACTGCATCGACGTGCTGACCCAGATCTCCGCGGTGACCAGGGCGCTGCAGGCGGTGGGTCTTGGCCTGCTGGAGGACCACATGGAGCACTGCGTGGTCGACGCCGCGCGCTCATCCCCCGAAGAGGGCAAGGAGAAGGTGGCTGAGGCCACCGCCGCGATCGCCCGCATGGTGCGGTCCTGAGGGACCCGTCCGTACGGTATCGCCGGAGGTTCACTCGTTGATCAGATCGCCGGCCTCCGCCAGCATCTCCGGCACGTCGGCACCATCACCCGGTTCCTCCTCGGAGTAGGCGCCCAGGTACTCATCCGGGTCCACCAGGTACACGTCCCTGTCCTGCTGGCTCATCAGGCGCCGGAGCACCTCCCGGACGATCCGGCGTGCGACGTCGTCGAACCCCCCGGCCCGGGACACGTCGATCATCACCCGGGACGTCTGCGGCGGATTGTCGATGAACTCCCGCGCGATCAGTTCCGCCCCGGCAAAGCGGATGTCGCCCTGGATCTCATACACGCTCACCTGGCCCGCCCCATCGGCGAGGTCGGCCACGTAGGCCTCCGACATCACCCCCGAGGTGGCCTTGGGTCCGGACATGATGTGCAGTCCCATGTCCGCGGAGAGTCGTTCGAAGGTGACCACGCCGCGCACGCTGTTCCCGTGCTTGTCCAGCGGCGGGGAGTACACCGCGATGCCCACCTGGCCCGGTAGCACGCCCAGGATCGCCCCCGAGACCCCGCTCTTGGCCGGGATGCCCACCGAGGTGACCCAGTCGCCGGCGGAGTCGTACATGCCGCAGGTGAGCATCACGCTCAGCGTCTGGCGCGCCGCCCCGGGCTCGACCACGTGTGCGTGCGTCACGGGGTTCACCCCTCCGTTGGCCAGGGTCGCGGCCATCACCGCCAGATCGTCCACGGTCACCGAGACCGAGCACTGGGCGCTGTAGCCGTCGACCACCTCACCGGGGTCGCCACCGATGATCTCGGCATTGCGCAGCAGGTAGGCGATGGCCCGGTTGCGGAAGGCGGTCTTCAGTTCGGAGTCCAGCACGTCCCCGTTCAGTTCCAGGTCCCGCCCGGCCACGGCGCTGTAGAAGTCCAGGACCCGCTGCCGGCGGTGCGCAGCATCGGAGCCGTGCACCAGCGCGTAGGTGGCCAGCGCTCCGGCATTGATCATCGGGTTGCGGGGGCGGCCGGAGTCCGGCTCCAGGGAGATCTCGTTGTAGGCCTCCCCGCTCGGCTCCACGTCCACCTTCTCCAGGACCCCCTCCAAGCCCTGGTCGTGCAACGCCAACGCATAGGTGAACGGCTTGGCGATCGACTGCATCGTGAACTCCGTCCCGGCATCGCCCACGTGGTAGAGATGCCCGTCCACCGTGCACACCGCCAACGCATACAGCGACGGATCCACTTCCGACAGTTGCGGGATGTAGTCGGCCACGTGCCCGACGGCGATATCGGCACACTCGTTCAGTACCTCGTCCAAGTAATCTGATACCGGCGATTTCATCCCGCCATCGTCGCACGCACCGGCACCACCGGCAGGTCCGGGCATCGAGCACCCGCACCCGAAGCCCGGGCACCCCCGCTCTGCGATCACGGCGGAGCCGCCGCTCGCGCACGGGCCCCTCTCATCGATGCGCTATAACGACCCCATGAGCACACCAGTCACCCAGCGGCGCCGGCTCGGCCTCGAGGTGTGGATCGTGATGGGACTGTCGCTGGGACGCTCGGCGGTGTACGCGGTGGTCAACATCATCGACCGGGTGAGCCGTGGGCCGCTGGGGGAGCAGACCGCCACGCTGAACCCCTCCCAGTCGGTGCGGCCTTATCTGGACCTGACCTACCAGATGCTCTCCCTGACCTTCGCCCTGGTACCCGTCGCGCTGGCGCTGTACCTCCTCAGCGCCCACGGGCGTAGCGCGGTGCGCCGCATCGGACTCGACCTGCGTGAACCGGGTAAGGACGTGGCCTGGGGCCTGGGCCTGGGCGCACTCATCGGCATCCCCGGCCTGGGCCTGTACGTTGCCGGGCGTGCGCTGGGTGTCACAGTGGCCGTACAGGCCTCGGCCCTGGCGGAGTACTGGTGGACCATCCCGGTGCTCATCCTCGCCGCGCTCAAGAACGGACTGCTGGAGGAGGTGCTGGTGGTGGGTTACCTCGTGGAACGGCTGGAGGAACTGGGCTGGCGGGTCTGGGCGGTGCTGGTCACCTCGGCGTTGATCCGGGCCGGATACCACCTGTATCAGGGCTGGGGCCCGTTCGTGGGCAACGCGATCATGGGCCTGATCTTCACCGTTCTACCTGCGCAGGCGGCGGGTGATGCCGCTGGTGATCGCCCACACGCTGCTGGATGTGGTGGCCTTCGTGGGGTATGCCTACCTACCCGCACAATGGCTGGACACCCTGGGTGTGGGCTGAGCAGCCACAATGCGATAGACCCACCTCCTACTATCGACACCATGAGTTCACCCCGCCGGCCCGGGCCTGTCGAAGCCCGGGAGGGCTTTCGCCCCGCGAGGGCGGCGCAGGCCGATGGCACCGACGCGCCCGGTGGCCCGGAGGATGACGACGAGTGGCACCGGTCGGCAGGGCCCTCCGCCGGCCTCGGGGCCGCAGACGCCGCGGACCACGGATCCGGTGCGGCGGACTCAGCCGCCTCGGCCGGTGTGGCGGCGAGCCTGACGGCGGAGGGTGCCTCGACGGAACCGGATGAACAGACCGAGCACCGCGAGGTCGCCGGTGAGCCCGGCGAGCAGCCACCCGGCCAGGGCCCGCGTACCGTGCAGGTACTGGACCTGCCCAGCGAGCGGGTGCGCCGACCGGCCGACCTGCTGCACCTGATCGCCTCCGCGATCGGCATCGCCGTGGTCCTCATCCTGTCGGTCTACGCCCACTCCACCACCGCCGGAGTCACCCAGGACGTCCAGTCCGCCCTGGCCCAGACGGTCCGTAGCCTGTTACTGGTCCCGGTCACGGTGATCGAGGGTTTCCTGATCCTGGTGCTGCCAGTGATGGTGATCGTCACCCAGGTGCTGCGCCGCAACCTGCGGGGCGTCGGTGAGGCCGTCGTGGCCTCGGCGGCCGCCTACCTGCTGGCGATCGCGGCGATGTGGGCGGTCAACGAGTTCGCCGCCGGCACCGATGCTGCCCGGGCGCTACTGCGCTGGCGTGGCGGGGAGTGGATCATCACCATCACGCCCACGGTGACCGCCCTGGCCGGGCTGCTCACCGCCGTCGGGCGCCGCGGGCGGTTGCCCGTGGTCGGCCTCTCGTGGAACCTGCTGTGGATCGCCCTGGGTATCTCGGTGATCACCGGTGACACCACCCTGGTCGGGGCGATCGTCACGGTTCTGCTGGGCCGGATCGCCGGCATGGCCATGCGGTACGGATCCGGGGTACGCAGCGACCGCGCCCACGGCGCCGACCTGGTGCAGGGAGTCCGGCGCACCGGGATCGAGCCGCTGGCGCTGGTACGGCTCGGGGACAACGCGCAGCATCCCGACCTGCAGCCTCAGACGGTCATGATCGACGACAGGGGCCGGTCGGTCGCCAGCCCGGTGCGCGCGCAGGCTTCCGTCCGCGCGGACCCCGCCACGCCCGGGGAGGTGCCACCGGGCCGCAGTCAGCGCGCCCGCATGCTGTCCCGGTTCCGTGCCGGACAGCCGGTTCCGGCGGCGGCGACGGTGGCCACCGAACGGGATGGGCGCAACCGGGTTTACGCCGTCATCGCGGTGGACGGCACCCGATGGGACGTGGTGGTGCTCGACGACGACCGCCAGGTGATCGGCATGCTCGCCTCGGTCTGGACCGCCCTGCGCCTGCGCGGGCTGGCGCGGCGTACCGCGGTCTCGCTGCGCCAGGCCACCGAGCGCGCCGCGTTGATGCACTACGCCGCGACCGCCGCCGGCGTGCGGAGTCCGAAACTGCGCGGTATCGCCAAGGCCGCGGAGTCCACGCTGCTGGTGGGTGAGCACATCAGTGGTGCCCGCAGCGCCCACGACCTGTCCCCCGGCTCCCTCACCCGGGAGGAGATGGCGCGCGCCTGGGAGCAGCTGGCCACCGCCCACCATGCCGGGATCGCCCACCGCAACCTCTCGGTGGAGACCGTGCTGATCGGGACCAGCGAGGATGATGCGGGTCAGGTGTGGCTGACCGAGTGGGAGCAGGGCGAGATCGCTGCCTCTGCACTGGCCCAGCGAGTGGACCGGGCCCAGTTGCTCACCGCGTTCGCCCTGCACACCGACGTCACCACCGCCATCGAGGGTGCGCGACAGGTGCTGAGCGCCGAGGAACGGCCGAACTGGCCCCGTTGCTGCAGCCGGTGGCCTTCCCGCCGATCACCCGCACCGCTGCGCGTTCGGACAAGCCCACCATGGACGCCCTACGCGCTGCGCTGCTGTCCTACCTGCCCGAGGGGGCGGGGGCCGAACCGATCCGGCTGAACCGCTTCTCGGCCCGCACCGTGGTGACGCTCACCGTCCTGGTGGTGGCGCTGTGGATCCTGGTGACCACCCTGAACTTCGACCAGGTCCGCGAGGTGGTGGCCGGGGCCAACCCGGCGTGGATGCTCATCGCGTTCGGCCTGGGCCTGGTCAGTTACCTGGGTGGCGCGCTGGCGCTGGTGGCGTTCTGCCCGGAGCGCCTGGGCCTGTGGCGCACCATTTTGGTCCAGGTGGCCGCCTCGGTGCTGACCTTGGTCACGCCGGCCGGTCTGGGTCCGGCTGCGCTGAGCGTGAGGTTCATGCAGCGCCGCGGGGTTCGTACCTCGTTGGCCCTGGCCACGGTGGGGCTGGTGCAGCTGGCCCAGTTCGTCACCACAGTGCTGCTGCTGGTGGTCCTGGCTCTGGCCCTGGGCACCGCTGGGCCGCTGCGGCAACTGCCCTCCCTGGTGGTGGTGATCACCCTGGCCGTGGTGGCCGCAGTGGCCGGGACCGTGCTGCTGGTGCCGCGGGTCAGGGCATGGTTGGCACGCCGGGTGCTCCCCACCTGGCGGCAGATCTGGCCCCGGCTGGTGTGGGTGATCGGGCAGCCGCAGCGGCTGGTGCTGGGCTTGGCGGGCGGACTCCTGGTCACCGCAGGCTTCCTGGCTGCGTTCGTGGCCACCCTGATCGCGCTGGGCCAGTCGGTTCCGATCACCACCTTGACGATCGTGTACCTGACCGGGAACACGATCGGTTCGGCCGCCCCCACCCCGGGCGGGATGGGAACGGTGGAGTTGGCCCTGTCCGCCGGTCTGCGCACGGTGGGCCTGGCCACGGCGGCGGCCGCTTCGGCCGCGGTGCTGTTCCGGGTCTCTCACCTTCTGGCTGCGGGTTCCGCTGGGCTGGGCGGCCTGGCGGTACCTGCAGCGCAAGGAGGATCTGTAAGCGTGAGTGACCTGCGCTGCACCTACCGGGCCCGCGGCAACGATAGGGTGGTCACAGAATGGCGACCCGCCGGCGAAGGCGGACCGACACGACCGGCGAGGCGGTGCACATGACGGTGAGGTTCCGTGCTGCGGCCGGCACTCACCTGGGCACCGTGCGGATGAACAACGAGGACTCCGCCGTCGTCTCCGACCAGTTGCTGATCCTCGCCGACGGCATGGGCGGGCACGCCGCCGGGGAGATCGCCTCGGTGCTGGCGGTGCGCGTGTTCAGTGAGGTGGACCACGGCCCGCGAGCGGACCTGGACACCGCGGTGCTCGAGGCCGGCCGCCGGGCTCGCCGGGCACTGGTGGCGATGTCCGACGCAGACCCGATGCTGGAGTCGCTGGGGACCACCCTGATCGCGGTGGTCACCGATGGATCCAGGGTGCTGATCGGCCACATCGGCGACTCGCGGGTGTACGTGCTCCGCGATGGCTCGATGTACCAGATCACCACCGATCACACCCACGTGCAGCGACTGGTCGAGCAGGGTCAGCTGAGCCCGGACAAGGCCCGCACCCACCCCTACCGGGCGATGCTGTTGAAGTCGCTCGACGACCACTCCCCCGGTCCGGACCTGGACCTGATCGAGGTGAGCCTGGAACCCGGGGACCGGCTGCTGCTGTGCAGCGACGGGCTCTCGGACTATCTCTCCGCCGAACAGATCGGCCGGGCCCTGGCCACCGAGGCGCGCAGCGAGGCGGTGGAGGCGCTCATCGACGCCGCGCTGCGCGCCTCCACCCGGGACAATGTCACCGTGGTGGTGGCCGACGTGGACTCCGGGGCGGAACCCGGCCGCACCGGCGATCGCGGGGACGAGGACGCCAACGCCGGCGTGGTCGCGGTGCCGCTGACCGAGCCCGGCCACTTCGGTGCGGTGGTGGACGGGATCCGCCTGTCCCAGGAGGCTGCCGACGCCCTCGCCGCGGCACTACCCGGCTTCGAACTGGACCCCCACGAGCCGTGGCGCGGATCGGCTCTGCTGCGCGAATCCGCTCCGGTGGGAACTGCTCGCGGCACCGACGGTCCGGCCGTGGGTAGCGCCGACAGCCCCGGTGCCGTCGGTACACCCGACGATGACGCTCCCGACCCGGCCGGGAGCGCGCCGGCCGCTGTCGGCGCTACCGGGGACAGCGAATCCAGTGCCGAGCAACCCGGCATCGCTGCCTCCAACAGCGCTGCGGGGCGGGGCAGCAGTGAGACCGCGAGCGACGACGACACCACCGCCGGCGACACCGCCCCCCGAGAGGCTGATTCCCCGCAGGACGCTGCGCCGGCGAAGCCGTCGGTGCTGCCCGGGGTTCTGTCCGGGATATTCAGCCTGGCGGTTCTGGTGCTGCTGGCCTACTTCCTGTTCGGTTGAGCCGGCTCGGGTGCGCCTCAGCCCCCTCAGGCACCTCTCGACATCCCGGAGCTCAGTTGCCGCTCGGACCGGCCGAAGCAGCCCGCACCCGGGCATAGGCACGGGTCAACTCCCCCAGCACGCCGTCGTCGGGCATCGCTGTTCCGTGCAGATGGGAACCGCGTAGTTCGTCCATGAAGCGCCCCCACATCGGGGGACCGCCCTCGGCGAGCAACTGCGCGCGGATGGACAACTCCGGGGTGGTGGGCAGCCAGCGCGCGCTCCAGGCCCCCATGTGGGCGATCAGCGGGACCAATTGGATCGCGGCCTCGGTGAGGCGGTAGTCCACCTTCTGCCGATGGCTCGGGTCGTCGTGCCGGGTGAGCAGGCCGGCCTCGGTGAGTTTGCTCAGGCGCGCGGCCAGGATGTTCGAGGCGATGCCCTCCACCGAGTTGGTCAGCAACTCCCGGAACCGGCGGTTGCCGCTGAAGATGATGTCGCGAAGCACCACCATCGACCACTTGTCGCCCAGCAGTTCTGTGGTCATGTTGATCGGGCAGCCGGAGCGGCCGGCGGGCACGGGAAGCACGTCGCCGGTTCCGGTCCCGATTTCCGATTGCGTCACGCAGTCAGATTACGATAGATTCTCACCGGTTGCATATCGCAATCAGAGCGCACAGGGAGGACCTCCGATGGCACAACTGATCTACTCGATGATCACCTCCCTGGACGGCTACGTCGCCGACGCCGACGGTGACTTCGGTTCGTGGGCCCAGCCCGATGAGGAGGTGCTGGCCGCCCTCAACGACGACATCGCCCGGGTCGGCACGTACCTGTACGGACGGCGCATGTACGAGTTGATGGCGGTCTGGGAGAATGACCCCTCCCTCACCGCAGACTCGCCGGCGTCGGAGGACTTCGCCCGCCTCTGGCAGCAGGCGGACAAGGTCGTCTACTCCACCTCGCTGACCCAGCCGGTCACTGAACGAACCCGGGTGCACGGCGTCTTCGACCCGGAGCAGGTCCGGACACTGAAGGAGTCCAGTTCGGCGGATCTGACCATCGACGGCCCCACCCTGGCTTCGGCCGGGCTGGAGCACGGCCTGGTTGATGAGATCAGCATGTACATCTGCCCGGTCAGCCTCGGCGGTGGCCTGGCCTTCCTGCCCCGCCAGCGACTGGATCTGCGGCTCCTGGAGCAGCGCCGGTTCGGCAACGGGGTGGTCCGGTTGCGCTACGCCGTCGGCAACGGTTCGCGCTGACGCGGGCGCTCAGGTGAGCGCGGGTTCACCTTGCTTGCGCCGCGAACCCAGGGTGTAGACCCGGGCGGTGCTGCCGGACAGAGTGATCAGCACCAGGATCTCCACGGCATTACCGAACAGGTTCAGCGCGAGCGCCTGCTCGGGCGCACCGGTCAGCCACAGCGTGGCCCACCCGATCACGCTGGCCGCGCTCATCACCAGCACCACGATGCGCGCCCAGTTGTGCCGCAGCGCCACGAGGACTCCCAGCACCAGGTAGGCCAGCAGGAAGGCTCCCACCACCAGAGCACGTTACGGGTCGTCCAGTCCCACGGCAGCAGCGGGGCGAGGACGTCCTGGTAGATCACCTCGGCCTCGCCGGTCCGCATCGCCTGCACCAGTGACCACACCCCGACCGCCACCCGCGCCGCGATCGTGGCCAGGACGAACGCGACCGTCAGCGGCACCGCGCGCGGAGACATCGCCTCCTTCTGCTCGGCGGCGATACGAGCCCGCATCTGCGGGCTCGGGTCCGCGCTGTCGCGCAGGTCCACGATCGGCAGGTCCCCGTCGGTGCGGATCCGGTCCCCACCCCCGTTGCGGTGGTGGTACCCGGAGGAGAAGTTGCGCAGCCAGCGCACGCCGACCCCGGCGTTCCCCGCCTCCGGGGCGGTCAGGGTGGCCAGGATGTGGTCGCGTTCGGCGTCCACCTCGGCGTCGATGCGGTGGGTGACCTGCAGGGTGAACCAATTCAGGCCGACCGCGGTGTCATAGGTGCCGGCGGCCAGCCAGTCCACCTTGTGCGTCCGCCGGGCAGGCGCCATCCCGGCGGGCAGGGCCAGAACCGAACGTGGTGACGCTTCTTCGGGTTGCCCTCCACCTCCTGCTGGTAGGTGAAGGCCATCCGGCGCCCGAACAGGTACAGCGGGCTCACCGGTGCGTCGGGGTAGGAGCGGCGCAGCAGCGTCGCGGTGACGATGCCCAGGCCGCTGCGCAGGTTCAACTCATCCGCGCGGTGCCAGCCGGCGTTGATCATCGCCTGGTGGATCTGCTCCTCGGTGCCGCGCAGACCGACGTTGATCGGGTCCCCCAGCAGGCCCTCCCGGGTGCGGGAGCGGCCGATGAAATAGTCCGGCACGTACAACCGGGTCAGCAGCCGGTGCACCCGGGGCAACAGGAAGTAGGTGATGAGCAGCCAGAACGGGATGAACGTCCACAGGTGGCGCCACCCGTCGGTGATGAACTGGTGCAGGAGCAGGAACGCCAGCCACGCCGCCGCGACGGCCGCCAGGAAGAAGAGAACCCGTCCAGGGCGCGGACCGGATTCCGCTGGACCTCGGCGACCACATCGTGGGCCGCTTCGGTCAGGGTCCTGGGCATGTGGTCACGCTACCCGGCCGGGCGTGGGGCCACCCGCCCGGACGCGGCGACGGGCCGCCGGTCCGGTCACCACCGGCGGCGGAGCACCGGTGCGGCACTCCACCGCGATCCCCTGGATGGGTGCCACCCGGCTGATCTAGCCTCAACGCTGTGCCCGCAGCCTCACCCACACCCCCGATCCAGGGCCCACGCCTGCAGTTGCGGGATTGGCGGCCCGCAGATCTGCCCCGGCTGGCGGATCTGCTCGATCCCGCCCGGCCCTGGCACGCCACGAACGGCCCCTACTTCGGCACACCGACGAGGGCACAGACCCAGGAGGAGTTACGCCGGTTCTCCGCCCTGGCCGCAACCCCGCGCACCGGCCTGCCCACCCCACGCACCATGTTGGCCATCGAGGCCGGCGGGGTGCTCATCGGAGCGGTGACCTGGTACTGGGAGTCACAGGAGACCGACTGGCGCCGGATGGGCATCGTCATCCAGGACGAGGAGTTCTGGGGCCGGGGTCTGGGCACCGAGGCGATGGCGCTGTGGACCTCCTACCTGTTCGACAGCACCGACGCGCTCCGGTTGGACTTCGCCACCTACTCGGGCAACCCCGGCATGATCGCCATCGGCCTCACCCTGGGTTTCGTCGAGGAGGCACGGTTGCGCCAGGCCCGCCGGTGGGCCGGTGGCGTGCACGATTCGGTGGTCATGGGACTCCTGCGCGAGGAGTGGGAGCAGCGGCGCCGCACCTGGCCTACCGCCACCGGGACCTGACGGCGCTCGCTGTGCCAGGCTGGAGCGGTGAACCTCCTCGGCATGACTGTCCTCGGGATCGATGCCACAACTTTCGGCGTCTTCGTGATGGTCCTGGCCACTGCGTTGCTCGCGGGCTCCACCTTGTGGCTCACCAGGGCCAACCCGAACGATGAGTTGCCCTCCGGGTGGGGCAGGCCGCCGGTGTCGCCGATCGGGGCGATGGTCATGCGTGGCGCCGGGGCGGGGCTGGCGATCCTCGGAGTGGTCCTGGTGGCGCCCGGTATCGGGTGGACCGTGGTACTGGTCCTGGTGATGTTCCTGCCGTTGGGGATCATCAACGTGCGGCACAACTCCAAGGTGCGCGCCTCCGATCCGACACGATGAGTTGATTCGCGGTGAATTGGTTCGCACCGGGTACCCCTGGCGGATCTCACCCGGAGCCCACCGCGGTCGAGATGGCCAGGAGGATGATCACGGCGAGAACGAGGAGCAGGCTGAACGCCACGGTGTGGCGCCGGGACCAGGGCAGCATGGCGGCGTAACGGGGACGCAGATCCGCGACCCGCGTCGGCTCCTCGATCACCGTGCGGGCAACGCCGGCCCCCACCAACGGGGCCAGCACCGATTCCAGGTGGGCCGGTGGCCACATCGGGGTGGCCATGGTGAGCAGCCGCCGACCGTCCCGGCCGGCCAGCACGGTCCTCCACTCGGTGGCTTTGCTCCCGGGTAGGCGAAGGTTGAGTTGGACCACCTCGGCGACGTTCGCGGGGCCGAACCGTCGCATCCGGCCCAGTGCTGGGTGGTAGTGCACCTCCTGGCCGTGGACCTCGAACCGGGCCCGCCGCCAGGACAGCACCAACAGGACCAGCGCCACAGCCGCGAGGACCCCGAGCCCTCCGGTCGTCACGATGCCCCAGCCAGTCACGTGAAAGAACACGATCATCGCCACCGCACCGACCCAGGAGAGCAGGCCGGTCAGCAGGTGCCCCCGGTGCGGGCGCAGCACACCACCGAACGGAGCCGGCCGCGCCGGGTCCACGTGGCCAGGGCCGGTGTAGGCGGGGATCCCCGGTACCGGAGCCGGTGGACGGTCAGGGCCGGGCAGGCTGTACGCGTCCGGCGGGCGCCCCGTGTCGGGCAGTCGGTACGGGTCCGGTGAGCGGTGCCGGTCAGGCACGATCGGCCTGGAACACCGCCGGTAGTTCCCGGGTCACCCGCGGGCGCGCCCAGACCACCCCGTTGGCGATGATCCGGCGGATCTCGTCCTGGTAGTACACCGGGTACTCCTGATCGCCGGAGCGGAAGTAGAACACCCGGCCGTGCCCGCGACGCCAGCAGCATCCGGACCGGAACACCTCGCCGCCGGAGAAGTTGGAGATGAACACCAACTCATCCGGGGTGGGCACATCGAAGTACTCCCCGTACATCTCATCGGCGGGTACCCGCACCGGCTGGGGCAGGCCCGCGGCGATCGGGTGGGTGGGGTCGACGGTCCAGATCAGTTCCTGGTCGTCGGCACTGCGCCAGCGCAGGTTGGCGGTGGTGCCCATGAGCTTGCGGAAGATCTTGGCGTGGTGGGCCGAGTGCAGCGCCACCAGGCCCATCCCGGAGAGCACGTGCTGGTACACCCGCTCGACCACGTCATCGGCGACCTCCTCGTGGGCGGCGTGGCCCCACCAGGTGAGCACGTCGGTGGCGGCCAGTACCTCCTCGCTCAAGCCGTGCTCGGGTTCATCCAGGGTGGCGGTGCGCACCTGTGCGCCCGCACCCACGTGCTCGGTGACGGCTTGGGCCACGACGGTGTGCATGCCGTCGGGGTAGATCTTCGCCACCGAGGCGTCGGTGCGTTCGTGCCGGTTCTCCCCCCAGACGGTGACGCGAAGGGGTCGGGTGGGTGTGCTCATCAGGTCTCCTGGATAGGCGATGTCCTCGAGGCCGCGGCGGTTGCCGGCACGGCGCTACCCAGCCCCACTTCGGTGCCGGTACCGGCCGAGGCGTAGCAGGCATCGAGCACCCGGGCCCGGTGTAGTGCGTCCCGGCCGGTGTACTGCCGGTGCGCCCCGGAACGGACCTTGGCCAGGAAGCCGGTCACCGCCGCCGCGTGGCGCCCATGCGGGCCCACGTGCGGGGCGAGTTCGGCCGGCACCCCGGACACCTCGGTCCACACGTTCAACCGCTCGTAGGGATCGCGCCCAGTGCCACCCCACTCGATGCTGGCCCCGCCTTCGGAGCCGTAGAGCATCACGTAGCACTGGTCATACGGGATCCACTGCGCCCAGCTGGATTCCAGCAGTAACGTGGCCCCTCCGTCCAGGCGCAGGAACGCCGTGGCCAAGTCCTCCACCTCGAACGGGCTGCCCTCCTCCAGTTCGCTCACCCCGAAGCCGGAACCGCCCCGCCCCAGCGGCCCGAACTCGGCGTGCGTGGCCGCCGAGGCCGTGATCACCTCCGGTTCACCCATCAGGTGCAACGTCATGTCCAGCATGTGTACGCCGATGTCCATCAACGCCCCACCACCGGCCCGTTCGTTCTTGGTGAACCAGGTGCCCAGTCCCGGGATCCCGGCGCGCCGCAACCACCCCGTCTTGGCGTAGTAGATGCGCCCGAGCACCCCGGAGTCGATCACCTGTTTCAGCGCCTGCACCTCACCGCGCTGGCGGTGGTTGAACGCTACGTCCAGCACCCGCCCGGCCTGCTCGGCGGCCCGCACCATCCGCTCGGCCGCCTCGGCGTGCTCGGCCATCGGCTTCTCGCACAGCACGTGGATCCCGGACTGCAACGCGCTGATGGTCATCGGGGCGTGCAGGAAGGTGGGCGTGGCGATGCTGAGCACGTCCAGGTCGGCGTCGAGGAGTTCCCGCCAGTCGGTGGTGCGGATCGGCACCTGGTGCGCTTCACCGTACTCGGCGAGCAGGTGCTCCTCCTGCGCGGCCAGGGCCACCAGATTCACACCGGGGGTCTCGGCGTAGGCGGCCACGTGCTGCTGCCCCGCCCAGCCCAGGCCGATCACACCTGCCCGCAGCGGTGGTACCCGGGCGTCGTCGTCAGTCGTCATGATCCGATCCTGCCATCGATCAGCGATCGTACCGCGCCGGGAGACGCCGGCTCACGGCGCCACCGGTTCACCCCACCGGACCGGCGATGAGCGCCTCGTAGGCCACCTCGAACCGGGCCTTGCGCCGGGCGTAGTAGTCCGCCCGGGCCGGGTCGGGCCGGTAGTGGGAACCGGTCTGGGCGCGGCTGCGCTCCACCCCCGGGGCCAGGTGCTCCAGCGCGAGGAGCGCGGTGCCGCGCAGGGTGGACCGCTTGTGCCGCACGTGCACCACTTCGGTGCCCAGTACGTCGGCCAGGATCTGCAGCCAACCGGGCAGCCCCTTGGCCATCCCACCGCCCACAGCGATCCGGTCCGGCGGGCCGGTGACCGTGCGCAACTGCTCGGCGATCCGGCCCAGCGATAGCGCGGTGGCCTCCATCGCGCCGCGGTAGATCTGATCGGCGGTGGTGGCCGCGCCCAGGTCCAGGATGTGCGCCCGGGCCCCGGTGGCCCACCCGGTGGAGCGCTCCCCGCTGAGGAACGGCAGCATCAGTGGTGTGCCCTCACCGGGTTCGGCGGACAGCACCGCATCCAGGACGGCACCGTCAGCGCGTCCACCGGCATTCGCCGTCGGACCTCCGACCCGCAGGATGCTCTCGGCCCAGCTGGACACCCGGCCCACGTCGCTCACCGCACCGCCGAGCAGGGTGTGCTCGGTGCTGATGCGGTAGGACCACAGTCCGCTCGGTAACCGCCCGGCCGCGGTGGGCACGATGGTGCGCATCGCCCCCGAGGTCGCCGCCGATACCCCCACCACACCGGGTGTGGCCGCATCGGCTCCGAGGTTGGCGGCCAGCCCGTCCCCGATCACCGGGTACCAGTCCGCCTCCGCCAGCGCCGGCCAGCGCCGGGCCAGAGCGGTCGCGGCGGCGCTTCCCGGCAGCGGCCGGATCGGCTCGTCCGGCTCGTGCACCGGGCTGAGTTGATCGGCGGTGATCCGGGCCGCCGCCAGGATCTCCTCGTCCCAGGTGCCGGCTACGCGGTCCAGCATCCCGGACCACGACGCCGCCGCACTGCCCACCGCCGTGGTCCCCAGCAGGTGCAGGTAGACGTACTCCCCCAGCGTCAGCCACCGGGTGGCGGCGGTGAACATCTGCGGGTGGTCCTGTGCCAGCCACCGCAGCCGCGCCGGCGTGTAGGAGGTGTGCAACCGGGTGCCGGTGCGCTGGTGAACCTGTTCCTCGTCCAACTCCCGGCGCAGGTCCAGCACCTGCTCATGGCAACGGGTGTCGGCGTAGGTGAAGCACGGGGTGACCGCCGCGCCGGCAGCATCCACTCCCACCAGGGAGGAGGAGAAGGTGTCGATCGCGACCCCGGCGACGCTCTGGCCCGCGGGCAGTTCGGCGAGGATGTCATCGGTGATCCCGGCGATCTCGGCCACCACCTCATCGGCATCGATCACCGCGGTCCCGGAGGCGTCGGTGATGAAGGCGTGGCCGGACTTGCCACGCAGGCCGGCAACTTCGGTGCCGGTGGCATCGAACACACCCCCGCGGGTGCCGGAAGAGCCGACGTCGAACGCCAGGACCAGAGGCGCAACCACCTCGACGGTGTCCTCCGCCACACTCGTATCCACGATCACTCCTTATCCGGTGATGTACCTCGGCGCAAGCAACGATAGAGTCTGATGCTGTGAGTTCACACTATGACGTCGTTGTTCTGGGAGCCGGTCCCGGTGGGTACGTCGCGGCGATCCGCGCGGCGCAACTGGGCAAGAAGGTTGCCGTGGTCGAGAAGCAGTACTGGGGCGGTGTGTGCCTGAACGTGGGCTGCATCCCCTCCAAGGCACTGTTGCGCAATGCCGAACTCTCCCACGTGCTGACCAAGGAGAAGAAGAAGTTCGGCATCGAAGGCGACGCCACGATGTCCTACGAACCCACGCACAAGCGCTCCCGGCAGGTCTCCGACGGGATCGTCAAGGGCGTGCACTTCCTGATGAAGAAGAACAAGATCACCGAGGTGGACGGCTGGGGCACCCTGACGTCGGCGACCTCGATGACCGTGGAGGGTGAGGACGGCAAGACCGACCTGACCTTCGACAACCTCATCATCGCCACCGGCGCGACCAGCAAGCTGGTCCCCGGCATCGAGCTCAGCGAGAACGTGGTCACCTACGAGGAGCAGATCCTCGACGCCGAGTTGCCCGAGTCGATCGTGATCGCCGGTTCCGGCGCGATCGGCGTGGAGTTCGCCTACATCATGACCAACTTCGGGGTGGACGTGACCATCGTGGAGTTCCTGGACCGGATGGTGCCCACCGAGGACGCCGAGGTCTCCAAGGAACTGCTCAAGCACTACAAGCGACTCGGCGTGAAGGTGATGCTGTCCACCAAGGTGGAGTCGGTCACCGACACCGGCGACGGCGTGCAGGTCACCGTCTCCCCCGCCGACGGCGGAGACGCCCAGGTACTGGAGGCCGACCGATTGCTCTCGGCGACCGGGTTCGCCCCCCGCCTGGAGGGTTACGGCCTGGAGAACATCGACGTGGCCACCGAGCGTGGCGCGATCGTGGTGGACTCCCGCGGCCGCACGAACGTGGAGAACGTCTACGCCGTGGGCGACGTGACCGGCAAGCTGATGCTGGCCCACACCGCCTCGGCGATGGGAATCGTGGCCGCGGAGACGATCGCGGATGCCGAGACGATGGAGGTCGACTTCGACTTCATCCCCCGGGCCACCTACTCCCAGCCCCAGATCGCCTCCTTCGGTTACTCCGAGGAGCAGGCCAAGGAGAAGGGGTACGAGGTCAAGACCTCCAAGTTCCCGTTCTCCGCCAACGGCAAGGCCGCCGGCCTGGGTGACACCTCCGGGTTCATCAAGGTGGTCGCCGATGCCAAGTACAACGAGATCATCGGCGCGCACATGATCGGACCGGACGTGACCGAGTTGCTCCCGGCCCTGACCCTGGCGCAGCGGTGGGACCTGACTGCCGACGAGGTGGCGCGCAACGTGTTCGCCCACCCGACCCTGAGTGAGGCGATCCACGAGGTGATGCACGGCATCTCCGAGGGGAACATGATCCACCTGTAGGTATCCGCTGCGAGCCCGTCCGCGCGTACCACTAGCATGCGGGGGTGAGTTCCGAGGATTCCTCCGTGCCCGACGGCGCGACCCGGGTGGGCGGGCTGGGGCCGGCTGACCGCTGGCTCACCGTGCTGCTCCTCGGTGCCCTCGGGTTAAGCGTGGGCCTGCTGGTTCCGTTGCTGGCGAACTGGGCAGCCGAGGTGCCGTGGATGCCGTTCCAGGGTCCGCTGCAGTTGATCGGCTCCTTCGACCACGACTGGCTCACCTGGGGCCGGCCCGCTATCGGAGCCATGCTGGGCCTTCTGGTGGCGCTGTTCGTGCTCCGGGTGTCACCGGTGCTCACCCTCACCGATGAGCGCATCGAGATCCGCTCCGGTGACGAGGTGACCGTGATCGAGCGGGAGAAGGTGGACGGCGTGCGCCGCAAGGGGAGCAACATCGTGATCCTCAGCGCCACCGGCCGTGAACTCTTCCACGGCGAGGTCGAGGGCTCCAAGGACGCACTGCGCGAGGCGTTCCTGCGCCACGACTACCCCTGGGAATCGGCCTGACCCGCACCCGCTGCCCGCCTGTCCTTGAGGTCGGGTGAGATCATGGGGGCATGGCCACCGCCGTTCCCCGGCTGCAGGACGAGCAGCGACGCCGCGTTCGAGCTTTCACGCTCTCGACGATCGGCGTGGTGATCCTGTTCGTGGTCGCGATCATCACCTACGCCCTGGTGGTCGGCTTCGCCGTGCCCGGCACGGGCACGATCGTCTCGGTGGCGCCCACACAGGAGAACGGTCGGGACCTGATGGTGCGCGCCGAGGTGACCGAATGCGACGAACTGACCGGGATCGAGGTACGTGAGTCCCGCAACACCGTGACCCTGACCGCCCGCACCACCACCCCGAACGCCACCCGGTGGGGCGGGCTGAACTGCCCCGATGTGATCACCGCCATGTTCTACACCGTGCGCCTGGACGCGCCCCTGGGTGAGCGCGTCGTGGCCGACTCATCCAGGCCCGATGCCGAGGTGCCCGTCCTCGCCGACCTCGCCGACCTCCTCGAGCCTCGGCATGGCTGAGGCACCGCACGACCGGCAACCTCACATCCACGCCTCCGGGTGCGTCTACCGGGTATGACGACTGTTCCGTTCGAGCAGGTGGTGACTCGCCACGGGGCCACCGTGCTGCGCGTGTGCACCGCGCTGCTCGGCCCCGATCACGCCCAGGACGCCTGGTCCGAGACGTTCCTGGCCGCGTTGGGTGCCTACCCCGACCTGGACGAGGGGGCCAACCTCGAGGCGTGGCTGGTCACGATCGCTCGCCGCAAGGCGATCGACCACATCCGGCGCACGTCCCGCCAGGCCCGTCCCACCGCCGTCATCCCCGAACGCCCCGGTGCCCACTACCGGCCCGGCGGGTGGGAGCGCGACCTGTGGGAGGCGCTGGGGGACCTCCCGGACAAGCAGCGCCACGCCGTCGTCTATCACCACATCGCCGGGCTGCCCCATGCCGAGGTCGCCGCGATCCTCGGCGGCAGCCCGGCCGCGGCGCGACGCGCCTGCGCCGACGGAGTCGCCGCGCGCTGCGCAGGCACTACCTCGAGGAGGCACGATGACCACCCACCACATCAACAGTGGTGCCCGGCCCGCCGGTCCCGACAGCCCTCCGGAGCGCACCGGCGTTCGCGCTCTGGATGAGGCGATCCGCGGAACCGTGGAACCGGCCACACTGGCACGGCTGCTCGACGACCTGGCCGAGCGCGCCGATCACGACGGATCGCTGGACGTGGGCTACGACGTGGTGGACACCCCGATCGGGGGCCTGCTGCTGGCTGCCACACCACGGGGTCTGGTGCGCGTGGCGTTCGAGACCGAGGGGTACGACGCGGTGCTGACGAACCTGGCCGAACGGATCAGCCCCCGGATCCTGCGCGCACCCGGGCGGCTGGCACCGGTGCGGGCACAGGTCGCCGAGTACTTCGAGGGCCGGCGGCGGCAGTTCAGCGTCGAGGTGGACCTGTCCCTGACCAAGGGATTCCGCCGGGAGGTGCTCGATGAACTGCGGGCGGTGGAGTTCGGGAGCGCGTCACCTACACCACCCTGGCTGCGCGGTCCGGACGGGCACGGGCGGTGCGTGCAACCGCGAGCGCCTGCGCGACCAACCCGTTGCCGGTGGTGGTGCCCTGCCACCGGGTGGTGCGCTCCGACGGCTCCCTGGGTGGCTACCGCGGTGGATTGCCGGCGAAGGAGAGGCTGCTGGCGCTGGAGTCGGTGGCGGCCTGAGCGGAAGGAGGTGCTCAGCCGACTCAGGTCAGGAGATCGAGCGCTGCTCGTCCAGGAACTGCGCGAACGCGTCGACGAACTCGCTGATCACGTGCCGCACATCATCGTCATGGATGGTGCCGTCCTCGTCGATCGTTCCCTCGGTGTACTGGAAGTACATCTCCGGGGCTTGCAGTTGCGGGGAGTCGGAGTAGGTGAGCATCGAGCGCAGGTCCTGCTGTGCCACCGCGGTGCCGACGGCGCCCGGGGAGGCACCACAGACGGCGGTGGGCTTGCCGGTCAGGGAGTTCTCTCCCCGAAGGGACGGGACGCCCACTCGATCGCGTTGGTCAGCGCCGCGGGCACCGACCGGTTGTACTCCGGGGTGATGAACAGCACCGCGTCGGCGCCCTCGATCTGATCCTTCAGCCGCTTCGCGGGGCCGGGCAGGTCGTCATCGAGGTCGCGGTTGTACACGGGCAGGTCACCGATCTCGATCTCGGTCAATCTCATCCGATCACCGGCGAGGTGCCCGATGGCGGCGGCCAGCCTCCGGTTGATCGATTCCTCGGACAGGCTTCCCACGATGAATCCAACGTCATACATGGTCGCCATTGTGTGCACGGGTGCCGCCGGAGCGCATCTTCCGGCGCTCGGGCACCGGGCCCGTGACGGTGGCGTACCGTTCGGGTGTGGCCACCAGTTCAGCCCCGCGCCCGGACGCGCTGATCCGCCCGCTCGTGCCGGCCGAGGCCGGCGATCGCGGTCTCGTGCAGGCCGTCACCACCCTGACCAACCAGGTCTACACCGAGGCCGAGGCAGGGTTCTGGCGGGAGGGTGCCACCCGCACCGACGCGGGGCAGGTCACCGCCGCGATAGCCGCCGGCTCGCTCGTCGTGGCCCAGCCGGTCGACGGCGGGCGCATCGTCGCCGCCGTGCACTCCAGCAGCCAGGGTGAGGTCGCCTCATTCGGCATGCTCGCGGTGGCACCGACGGCCCGCGGCGTGGGGCTGGGCCGCCGGCTCGTGCAGACGGTGGAGGACCTGGCGCGGGAGTCGGGCGCCACCTCGATGCAGATCGAGGTGCTCACCCCCACCGACCGGCCGCACGCCGGCAAGGCCGAACTGGGCCGCTGGTACGAGCGCCTGGGCTATGCCCGTTCCGGCGAGGTCGAGGTGACCGCCCGCTATCCCGGGCTGGGCGAACTGCTCGCGATGCCCTGCCGGCTGCTCCTGTACCGCAAGGCGCTGTCGTCCAGCACGTGAGCACCGCCGCCCCCACGTTCCCGGGGCAGCGGCGTGGATGAGAGGATCGGTGCAGACCCCGTCCATTCCAGGAGGCACCCATGACTCTGCCCTTTGACGACAACCCCAAGTTCGCCGCCTACGCCCGCCCCGAGAAGCTGGTGTCGACCCAGTGGCTCGCCGACAATCTGGGCCGGCCCGGCCTGGCGGTGGTGGAGAGCGACGAGGACGTGCTCCTCTACGACACCGGTCACATTCCCGGCGCGGTCAAGATCGACTGGCACACCGACCTGAACGACCCGGTGACCCGTGACTACGTGGACGGGCGGGGCTTCGCCGACCTGCTCGGCCGCAACGGGATCAGCCGCGAGGACACCGTGGTGATCTACGGCGACAAGAACAACTGGTGGGCGGCCTACGCCCTGTGGGTGTTCACCCTGTTCGGTCATCAGGACGTGCGCCTGCTCGACGGCGGACGGGCCGCATGGGTGGCGCAGGAGCGGGAGTTCACCACCGAGGTGCCCAGTCCCGAACCCGTGGACTACCCGGTGATCGAGCGCGACGACTCGGCGATCCGGGCCTACAAGGACGACGTGCTGGACTTCCTCGGTGGGCAACTGGTCGATGTGCGCTCGCTGCCGGAGTACACCGGGGAGAAGACCCACATGCCCGACTACCCGCAGGAGGGCAGCCTGCGCGGTGGGCACATCCCGGGGGCGGAGTCGGTCCCGTGGGCACGCGCGGCCAATGAGGACGGCACCTTCCGCACCCGCTCCGAACTCGAGGAGATCTACCGGGGCGAGAAGGGCCTGAACCCACAGCAGCCGGTGATCGCCTACTGCCGCATCGGGGAGCGTTCGGCGCACACCTGGTTCGTGCTGCAGTACCTGCTCGGGTTCCCCGACGTGCGCAACTACGACGGGTCCTGGACCGAGTGGGGCAATGCCGTGCGGGTGCCGATCGCGGTCGGGTCCGAACCGGGGCAGGTCCCCGGGCGCTGAGCCGGCCCGCGAGCGCACCAGCCCGCGAGCGCCCCGGGGCGCACAGGTGAGATGATCGGACGTGGCCACCTTTCCCGTCTGATCGAAGGAACGCCCGTGTCATTGCCTCCCGCCATGGCCCAGATCGTGGACGACTTCAACGCGCTCACCGTCCCGGACCGGCTGCAACTGCTGCTGGAGTTCTCCGGCGGTTTGCCGCCGCTGCCCGAGCGCTACAGCGACCATCCGGAACTGCTCGAACCGGTTCCGGAGTGTCAGTCGCCGCTGTTCCTGGTCGCCGAGGTGGACGGAACCGGGGACGACGGCGTGGTCCGGTTGTTCTTCTCCGCGCCTCCCGAAGCACCCACCACGCGCGGCTTCGCCGGGATCTTGCAGGAAGGTCTGGACGGGCTGACTGTGGCCGAGGTCCTGGACGTGCCGGCCGACGTCTCGGACCAGTTGGGCCTGGGAGAGGCGGTCAGTCCGCTGCGCCTGCGCGGCATGGCCGGTATGTTGTGGCGGATCAAGCGGCAGGTGCAGGCCAAGGCCGCGCTCTGACCCCACCTCAGGCTTGCTGGGCGTCCCGGGCGGGCCCCCGGAGGGCGCATCGAGCGCACCGGCGATGCGCTGGCGGACCGCGTCGTCGGTGGCATCGGGGATCGCGATCAGACCCAGCAGCTCGTGCTGGGTGCGCCGGTAGGCCTGCTGCCGTTCGGCACTGGTGGCCGCGGAGTCCTCGGCCAGGGCCAGGAACTGCTTCGCCCGTTCCAGGGTGCGCCGTTCCTCGGGGGAGAAGTCGGTGGACCGGCGCCGTTTGGCCTCCCGCTCTGCGATCTCGAAACTGATGGCGTACTCCCGCACGGCCTCCCGGTAGTCGGCCAGGGCTTGCTCCTCGCCCAATCGGGCCGGATCCTCGGGCCGCAGGCCGTCGGCGGTGCGTTTGGCCCGGTGGAACTCCACGGTCACCGGTTCGCGCATGTCACTCATCACCGGGAAGTCGATCAGCTTGGCCAGGTCGAGCTCGTAGGACAGCCAGCGCTGGTCGATCTCCTGATGCTCGGCGATCAGCCGCTGGGCCTCGCTGCGCCGGGCGGCGGTTTGCTCCGCCCTGGCCGCGCGGTCCGGGCCACGTCCGCGGCCCTGTGCCCCGTCGGCGACGGGCGGCCGGTTCCCGTACTTGATCCTGGCGAGCTCCAGCTTGTGCTTGCGCCGGCGTTCATCCCAACGGCGCACGGCCCGGGCCCAGCCCCCCGCCACCCCGGTGAGGATCCCGCCGAGCGGGAAGACCAGCCACCAGTACGAGCCGATGAACTCCCAGACATTCACTCCCCCAGCGTAACGAGCGGGCCCCAGCCTGCGCCATGACTACTGTCATCCAGCCGATTCCGAGCATCCTCGCGCCCGGCCGTGGGACAGTAACCGAGTGAGCAACGGCAACCGCCTGACGATCGCCGATCTGGCCCGCCGTCTGGGCCTGTCGCCGGCAGCGGTCTCCTACGCCTTGAACAACCGGCCGGGAGTGAGCCAGGAGACGCGTGACCGGGTGCAGGCCCTGGCCCGGGACCTCGGGTGGTACCCGAGCTCATCGGCGCGAGCGCTGTCCAAGGCGCGCACCGGTTCGATCGGGATGGTGCTCTCCCGTGACCCGGAGATGATCGGCACCGAGCCCTACTACATGCAGATCATCGCCGGGGTCGAGCATGTGCTGATCGAGGCGGACATGTCCCTGACACTGCGGATGGTCAGCCCGCAGTCCGGTGCGGACCTGGCCATCTACTCGCGTTGGGCGGCCGAACGCCGGGTGGACGGGGTGATCCTCTTCGATGAGCACGTGGACGATCCCAGGTTGCCGCTGCTGACCCGCCTCGGCCTGCCGGCGGTGCTGCAGGGTGGTCCGGCGACCAGTTCGACAATCCGCAGCATCGAGACCGATGACCGGGCGGTCGCGGAACTCATCGTGGACGCGTTCGCCGCTCTGGGACACCGATACCTGACCTACCTCACCGGACCGTTGCGCATGATGCACGAGCGGCACCGTCTGGCCCAGGTTGGTGCGCAGGCGGAGCGGCGGGGGATGAGCATCAAGGTGATCGGGTGGTGACTACACGATGGCCGGGGCGCATTCCCTGATCTCGGAACAGTTGCGCACCGGGCCGGTGCCGAGCGCGATCACCTGCTCCAACGATCTGATGTCCGTCGGCACGCTCCAGGCGGCCGAGGAGGCGCGGGTCAGCGTGCCCGGGGACCTGTCCCTGATCAGTTGGGACGACTCGCTGCTGTGCTCGGTCTCGCGTCCGGCGATTACCGCGGTGGACCGGCACCCGGTGGAGTACGGGATCCGCACGGCGCAGGCCCTGCTGCACCTGATTCGCGGTGGTACCGACACCACCGAGGAACTCACACCCAGCCAGATGGTGTTGCGCGGGACCACCGGGCCGGCACCGGGTTGGGTGCCGGCACACAACCTGGGCGGTTAGCGCCGGGACGGTCCTGCTGCGCCCCGCCCCGACGCCCTCTCCGGCTTCCCTGCCGGCCCGGCCGATCAGCGAGCCGGGGCCAGTTCCTCGATGTCGTTTGCCGCGCGCAGCACCGGGCGGGTCATCAGTGCCTCGGCGTGCTCGGGGCCGGCGCCGAGGATGCGGATTCGGGTGGCCTCTCCGGGTAGCAGCGTGATGAGCGCGCGGGAGGCCACCGCCGACGCCGGCAGCGGGTCGCCGTCGGCATCGAGCAGCCGGTCGGGAAAGACGGTCAGGTCCCGCACCAGCGTTTCGGCGGTCACCACCAGGTCGACCCCGTCCTCCGCCTGGTGCACCTGGGTGTCCCAGCCGGCGCGCGGGTAGGCCAGTTCGGTGTCACGGGCCCAGAACCACGTGGTGCGCTCCGCACCCGGGGCCTCGATCACCAGCAGTTCGGCGCGCTCGTCCCCGGTGTGGGCGACCTGGGCCGGCAGGGCCACCTGCGCCGTACCGGCGACGGGAACCTCGAGGGAAACCTCGGTGCTGGCGTGTTCGGTGCCGTCGAAGGCCACCCGGCGCACCGTCGCAGTGACGCTCCAGGCCTGCCCGGAATCGTTCACAGCAGCCAGGACCAGAGCCCCATCGCGTGGCTGCACGCTCAGGCGTTGCGGCGCGAAGGCCGAACGGAGGGCGTACCACAGCGGCTTGAGCCGCTCCTCCGAGTCCACCGCGGCCCAGGAGATCACCGGCCAGCAGTCGTTGAGCTGCCACACCAACGCCCCGGTGCACCGCGGCAACGAACGTAGGTGGTCCACGCCCAGGATCAGCGCGCGGGCCTGGTGCAGCTGGGCGATCCACAACCAGTCGTCGTCGGTAGCCACGGCAGGGAAGTGCTCACCGATGCGGCTGTTCAGCTTGTGCACCCCGTTCTCCGCGCGCAGGTGGTGGCGCACCACCGGGTTGTCCAGTGTCAGCTCCCCCTCGGGGACGGCTGCGCGCAGGGTGGCGTGGGTGGGCGGTCCGCAGAACCCGAACTCCGCGGCGAAGGGCGGTGTGCGGTCCCGGTAGGCCACCATGTCCAACTCGTTCCACACGTCCCACAGGTGCGAGGGGCCGCGTTCGTCGGCGTTCGGGGAGGTGGTCAGGTCCCCCGAGTTCGGACTGCCGGGGATGTAGGGCCGGGAGGGGTCCAGTTCGGCCACCAGCGACGGCAGCAGTTCGCCGTAGTAGTGCGCGCCCCAGGGCCGCCCGTCCAGGATCTCCTTCCAGCCCCACTCGTCGTACCCCATCAGGCACTCGTTGTTGGCGTTCCACAGGATCAGCGAGGGGTGGTGGGACAGGTCGGTGATGGCCTGGCGGGCCTCGGCCTCGATCTCCTCGCGGAACCACGGGGTCTCGGGGTAGGCGGCGCAACTGAACAGGAAGTCCTGCCACACCATCAGACCGCGCTCGTCGCACGCGTCGTAGAACTCCGCCGGCTCGAAGATCCCCCCACCCCACACCCGCAGTGTGTTCGCGTTGGCTGCGAGCGCCTGGTCCAGCCGCCGGCGGTACCGCTCGGCGCCGATGGCCGACGGGAAGGGCAGGTCCGGGATCCAGTTGAAGCCGCGCGCGTTGACGGGCCGGCCGTTGATCACGGTCTGGAAACCCACGCCGTGGGCGTCCGGCTCCTGCACCAGTTCCACGGTGCGGAAGCCCACCCGGCGTTCGACCCGGTCCAGGACCTGACCGTCGGCCGTGCACACCTCGATGGTGACCGGGTAGCGGGTCGCCTCCCCCATCCCCACCGGCCACCAGGGACGCACCTGGGGCACCCGCACCTCGGTCTCCACGCGGTCCCCCCGGACCTCCGCGGTGGTGCGATGTGCACCCGGGTGGTCACCGCCGTCGTGCCCCCCGGCCCCGTCCCCCGGAAGGTCCCCGCCCCCGCTGTGCGGGTGGGCATCGACCCGGACCCGCACCTGCAGATCTTCCTCGGCTCCGGTGCTCCGCACGGTGGCGGCCACCCGGAGCACCCCGTCGTCGCCGTCGAGGGTGGCCAGCGGCACCGGATCGTCCAGTGCGGCCACCGACCAGGTGTCCAGCAGCACCGGTCGCCAGATCCCGGCGGTGATGAACACCGGGCCCCAGTCCCAGCCGAAGTTGCAGGCCATCTTGCGCACGTACGGGTAGTGGGTGGCCTCCACCGCCGGCATGATCCCGACGTCCTCGCGGACCCGGTCCACCTCGGCCATGATCGGGTGGAAGACCACCTCCAGGCGGTGTTCGGCGTGGATGAGCAGCCCGGTCACATCGAACCGGAACCGGCGGTGCATGTTCTTGGTCTCCCCCAGGCGCACCCCGTCCAGGAACACCTCGGCGTGGGTGTCCAGGCCCTCGAACACCAGCTCGGTGCGCTCACCCGGCTCGGCCGGGGCCGCGACGGTGGTCGCGTAGGACCAGGTCGAGGCCCCGATCCAGTGCTGCTCGTCCTCTCGGGTGCCCACGTTCGGGTCCGCCAGGTGGCCGGCGGCGATGAGGTCGGTGTGCACGGTCCCCGGCACGACGGCATCGATCGCCTGGTGCTGCAGGTCCGCCGGGGCGCCCGGGGCGCCGTGGAGCAGGTGCAACTGCCAGCCGCAGTGCAACGGGGTACGACGGCGGGCGGGGTCTGGATGGGTCACGGGTATTCCTCCGATGTGCTCCGGCGACCGCACCGACGTGCAGGCCGGGACGCGCCGGCGGCGTCCACGTCGGTCCGTGCGGGGGATGGTGGGCAGTGGGTGGTGGCTCGGTGATCAGGTGTCGGCGTGGTGGGCGCGGTGGGCGGTGGTCAGATCGCGGTACCAGTGGCCGCTGTCCTTGATGGTGCGGGCCTGGGTGGCGTAGTCCACGTGCACGATGCCGAACCGTTTGTCGTAGCCGAAGGCCCACTCGTAGTTGTCCAGCAGCGACCAGGCGAAGTAACCGCGCACGTCCACCCCCGCTTCGACCGCCTCGGCCACCGCCTCGATGTGCGAGGACAGGTAGTCGCGCCGGTCGTGATCGTGCACGGCACCGTCGATGAGTTCGTCATCGAAGGCGGCCCCGTTCTCGGTGATCATGATCGGGGGCACCGGCCACTCCCGCTTCAGCCGGATCAGGAGGTCCCGCAGACCGTGGGGCTCGATACTCCAGCCCATCGCGGTACGCGGGTGCGGTGGCGGCAACTGCTCCACGTGCTCCTGGCCCGCCTGTTCCGGCTCGGTGGCCGGCACCGGTTCGGTGCCGATCACGTGGTGTTGGCTGTAGTAGTTCACCCCGAGGACGTCCAGTGGCTGTGCGATCACCTCCAGGTCGCCGTGGTGCACCGCGTCCGCGGCACCGAAGCGCTCCTGCAGGGCCGCCACCTCCTCGGGGTAGGTCCCGAGCAGGGTGGCATCGAGCCAGAGCCGGTTCTGCAGCACATCGGCGGTGTCCGCCGCGCGCCGGTCCGCCTCGGGATCCCCGGAGTCACCGGTGACCACCCCGTACAGGTTCGGCACGATCCCGTACCGGTGGGCCTGGTCCTGGGCACGCATGGTCTGCACCGCCCGGCCGTGGGCCAGCAGCAGATGGTGCGCGGCACGCAGGGCGGCCCGCGGGTCGGTCAGGCCGGGCGCGTGTACGCCGTAGCCGTAGCCGAGGAAGGCGGCGCACCACGGTTCGTTGATGGTCATCCAGGTGTCCACCAGGTCACCCAACTCGCCATGGGCCACCTCGGCGTAGCGGGTGAAGGCGGCCACGGTGTCCCGGTTCGCCCAGCCGCCGCGGTCCTGCAGCGGTTGTGGAAGGTCCCAGTGGTACAGGGTGGCCACCGGTTCGATACCGGCCTCCCGGACGGTCTGCAGCAGCCGGCGGTAGAAGTCCAGCCCGCGTTGTTCCACCGCGCCGGTGCCCTCGGGGATGATGCGGGGCCAGGCGATGGAGAAGCGGTAGGAGGTCAATCCCAGGTCCGCCATGATCGCTACGTCCTCGGCGAACCGGTGATAGTGGTCCACCGCCACGTCACCGTTCTGCTGGCCGAGCACCTTCCCGGGCACCTGGGCGAAGGTGTCCCAGATGCTGACGCCGCGGCCGTCCTCGCGGGCGGCGCCCTCGATCTGGTAGGACGCGGTGGCGGCGCCGAAGGCGAAGTCCCTGGGGAATCGTGCGGCCAGCGCCGTGGTGGTCGGCTCGGACTGGGTGGTGGTCATCGGTCGGCTCCGGTCATTGAACGTCTCGCTTCGGTCATCGGGCACACCTCGTCGGCGTCGAGGCTGAAGCAGCCCACCTGGTGACCGGGGGCCACCTCGACGGTGCCGTAGCGGGGTGCGGAGGCGGCGTCGTCGTGCTCGTGGAACAGGCAGCGGCCGGCCAGGACCGCGGAGCGCTCGGCCTCCTCGGCCTCCACCTCGTCCCAGCGCCGGTTCAGTTGCGGCACCGAGGCGAGCAGGTTGCGGGTGTAGGGGTGCAAGGGTTCGCTGAAGACCGCGCTCGTCACGCCCTGCTCCACGATCCGGCCGCGGTGCAGGATCACCACCCGGTCGCTGACGTAGTTGCCCAGGGATAGGTCGTGGGTGATGAACAGGATGCTCAGTCCGCGTTGCTTCAGGTCTCCGAGCAGATTCAGCACGTCGATCCGGGTGGAGGCGTCCAGCATCGAGATGATCTCATCGGCTACCAGGAACTCGATGTCCAGCAACAGCGCGCGGGCGATCAGCAGCCGCTGCAACTGGCCGCCGGAGAGTTGATGAGGGTACTTGCCGCGCACGGTCCCGGGTTCGAGGCCGACGGCGTTGATCGCGTCGTCGACCTTGCCCTGCCACTCCTTGTTGGACATGGAGGCGAAGTTGGTTCGCCGCAGGGCATCGAAGGTGCGATCGATGGGGAAGATCGGGTTGTAGGAACTGAAGGGGTCCTGGAACACCCCCTGTGCGCGGCGGTAGTAGCCGCGGAGGTCGCGGCGGTTCAGGCCCAGCACGTCGGTTCCGGCGAAGGTGATCTGACCGGAGGTGGTCGAGGTCAGGCGTAGCGCCATCTTGCCCAGGGTGGACTTGCCGGACCCGGACTCCCCGATCAGCGAGACCACTTCACCCTGACCGACGTCGAAACTGACGTTCTTCACCGCGTGCAGACTGCCGGTGCCGAAGGTGCCGACGCTGTAGACCTTGTTCACATCGCGCATGCTCAACATCAGTGCGTCACCGCCCAGCAGGCCACCTGGTGGCCCGGTTCGATCTCCACGAAGGGAGGGGTCTCCACGCATCGGTCGTGCGCGAGTGGGCACCTGTCCCGGAACCGGCAACCGGCCGGTGGGTCCAGCAGCGCCGGCGGGCGTCCGGGAATGCCCTCGAGCTGGGTGCCGTCGTACCGCTCGCCCACCTCCGGCAGCGCCCCGATGAGCAACTTGGTGTAGGGGTGCTTGGGGTTGTGGATGATCGTCTCGGCCGAGGCCTTCTCCGCCAGTTGCCCGGCGTACATCACCATGATGGTGTCGGCGATCTGGTAGAGCACCGAGATGTCGTGGGTGATGACGATCATCGAGCGCACGAAGCCGCGGTCGCGGAACTCCACCAGTGCCCGGGCCACCGCCTTCTGGCTGGACACATCCAGCGCGGAGGTCACCTCGTCACCGATCAGCAGGGACGGGTCCAGCAGGGTGGACAGCACCAGCACCATGCGCTGCTTCATCCCGCCGGACAGTTCGATCGGGTAGCGCGCCAGCACCTCGGTGTCCAGCCCCACCAGTTCGAGCCGGCGGTGCAGTTCGGGTAGGAGCTGCTCGTAGGAGATCCCGCGGGAGCGGACCAGTTCCCGGATCATCCGGCCGATCTTGCGGGTGGGATTCATCGCGCTCATCGCGTACTGCGGGATGAGCGAGATCTCGTGGAACCGGTAGGGGCGCATCGCCTTGTCGTCGCCGACCGGCAGCTTCTCCCCGTCCAGTTGCACGCTGCCGCCGATGTGGCGCATCCGGGTGTCGAACCGGATCAGGGATTTGCCGAGGGTGGACTTGCCGCAGCCGGATTCCCCGGCGATCCCCATGATCTCGCCGTCGGCGATGGAGAACGTGACTCCGTCGAGGGCTTTGACGTCCCCGGACAGGGTGCGGTAGTAGACCCTCAGGTCTTCGACGTCCAGACTCATCTCAGGTCTCCCCCTCAACTTGGGGTTGAAGACCTCATCCAGGCCCACATTCATGATGTACAGCGATCCGACGATCGCGGTGATACCGATCCCCGGCGGCACGAACCACCACCACATGCCCAGGTGCAGCGCACTCCACTGCACGGCCTGGTTCATCATCAGGCCCAGTGACATCGCATTCGTGGGGCCCAGCCCGATGAAGTCCAGCGACGCGGCGGTCAGGATCGATCCGCCGAACAGCAGCACGAAGGTCATGAACAGGTAGGAGTACATGTTCGGGGCGATCTCGCGGCGGATGATCGCACCGGTGGACAGGCCGGAGAGCTTGGCCAGGTCCACGAACTCCCGGGCGCGTAGCGAGAACGTCTGGGCGCGTACCGCCCGGGCCACCCAAGGCCAGGAGAACAATCCGATGTACAGCGCCTGCAGCGGCACGCTGCGCACGCCCAGGTAGGCGTTGATGACGATGAGCACCACGAAGCCGGGGATCACCAGCACCACGTTGGTGAGCATGTGAGGATTTCGTCGATCCAGCCCCCGCGGTAACCGGCTACGAACCCGATCGTCATCCCCACCACTGCGGCCAGGCTGGCCGCCAGGACACCCACCATGTAGGTGGACCGCAGACCGGCCACGAACTGGGTGAACACGTCCTGGCCGAACATCGTGGTGCCGAACCAGTGTTCGGCCGAGGGGGGTTCGATGGCTGCGCCGACGTAGTCCATCGGGCCGTGATCGAAGGTGAGCGGGGCGATCATGCCCAGGCCGAAGAGCCCGAGCACGACGACGAGGGCGCCGACCACCTTGGGGTTGCGCAGAGCGAAGTACAGCGTCTCGTTGCGCTTGCCCTTGCGCGCTCGCCCCGTCCCGGGGGTGGCCGCAGCGGTGTCGGTTGCCTCGAGGGCATCGCCGGGAAGTTCCTTGGTGGGTTCCCGTGCGGCGCCGGCAACGGGTGGAGGTGTGGTGCTCATGCGTTCGCCTCCTGCATTCCGGTTCGGGTTCGTGGGTCGACCACACGTAGGCCAGGTCGATGATGAAGTTCGCGACGAGCACGCCGACCACCACGAACAACAGGGCACCTTGAAGCAGGAAGAAGTCCTGGTTCTGGATCGCCTGCAGGATCAGGTAGCCCAACCCGGGATAGGCGAAGACCACTTCGGTGACCAGCGCGCCACCCAGGACCGTGCCCAGTTGCAACGCCAACCCGGTGATCTGCGGCAGCAGGGCGTTGCGGTAGGCGTAGCGGCGCACCAGGCGGTGCGGGGCGCCGAGGGCTTCGAGGTAGTTGGCGTAGTCCGCTTCGAGTTCGTAGATGATGACGTTGCGCATCCCGATCGCCCAGCCGCCCAGGGCGACGAGGAACAGGGACAGGAATGGCAGGAACCAGTGCGTGAGCAGGTTCAGCACGAATCCGACCGACCAGGTCGGCCGGAGGGAGAAGTCATAACCGCCGGCCACCGGGAACCAGTCCAGATTGATGCCCAGCACCCACACCAGCAGGATCGCGACCCACTGTACGGGGTGGCGCTGAGCAGGTAGCCCAGCGGCAGGATGGTGTTGTCCAGGATCTTGCGGCGTGCGGTCAGCGCACCCACCTTGTTGCCGATCAGCCAACTGAGCAGGATCGCCGGGATCATCAAGCTCAACGTGTATGGGACTGCCTGCCACAGCACGTCGCTGACCTGGGCGGGAAAGAGCCAGACGCTGACGCCCAGGTTTCCCTGCAGTAGTTCGGCCCAGTAGTTGATGTACTGGCGCCAGGCGGGCAGGTCGAGCCCGAAGATCCCCTCGTAGTACGCCCGCATCGGCCCGATGGCCTCCGGGTGGGCCACCGAGGCCCGCGCGATCATGCGATCCACCGGGTTACCGGGCATCAGTCGTGGAATGGCCCAGTTGACGCTGACCGCCACGACGAACGTGGCGAGGTAGATCGCGAGCTTCCGTACGAGATAGCGTCCCACGTTCCCTCGTCTCAGGTGGATTGGACTGGCGACGTTCCGGCGGCAGCGCCGGTAGATGCGCCGGCACCAACTGGTGCCGGCGCCGCCTACGCTTCAGCGCGCCACAGCCATGGCGGTGCCCCACCGCTCGTGGTGGGGCACCGCCGACGGATCAGCCTGCCGGCTCGATCTCAGCCAGGGTGTGCAGTCCGCCCTGGTGGAAGCCGCCGCCCCAGGTGTTGGGGAAGTAGTCCGGACCGGACTCGGAGTTGGGCCAGTTGGTCCACACCTCCGTGTTGTACTGCGCCCACATCCCGTTGTACCAGAGCGGGATCATCGGCAACTCGGTCATGGTGATCTCCTGCAGATCGGCCATGATGTCCATGTAGGCGGGGTCATCCTGCGCGGTACGGGCCAGTTCCTGTACCAGATCCCAGGCCTCGTCGTTCTCGTACCGGCCGAAGTTACCGGGGAACATCTGCTCCTGGATGGGCTGGTGGAACACGTAGTTGAACCAGGTCCAGGGGGTGTTGGACACACCCGAGAAGTTGTTCAGCAGGAGGTCGAACTCACCCGTGGCACGGGCATCGTCCAGCGCTCCGGCGTCCGGGAAGTCCGCGACGACGTTGATGCCGGCTTCCTGGGCACCTTCAGCAATGACCCGGGCCGCCTCCATCCAGTCGGTCCACCCGGCCGGCACGATCAGGGACAGCTCGATCGGCTCACCATCAGGTGTTTCGACGTACCCGTCACCGTCACTGTCCTCATAGCCGGCGTCGGACAAGATGCTCCGGGCGGTGTCGGGGTCGTAACTGAAACCGTGCTCGGAGGTGACGTCCTCGGCGTAGAACTCCTCGTATGCCGGCAACATCCCGGAGGGGTGTGCGGCTTCGACGATGTTGCCGTAGGCACCGGTGACGATCTGGTCCACGTTGATAGCGTGCGCCAGCGCCTGCCGGAACGCGGCGTCGTCCATCGGCTCACGCAGGGTGTTCGGGAACAGGGCTGCCGTGTTCTCCGAGAGCATGTAGGGCGCTTCGGGGAAGTAGGTTTCCACCTGGCCGCTGTCGTCGGCAGGGTGTTGATCCCGGGCAGGAAGTTGTTGCTCAGGTCCAGGTTGCCCTGCAGCAGCAGACCGAGGGCGACCTCGTTGGAGGGGTTGACGATGTCGACGATGTACTGGGCCGGCATCTCCATCCCCAGCGCGTCGATGCCCCACCAGTCGTCGTTGCGTTCCCACACCATGCGGTCCGGGCCGTGGGTGGAGTACAGGTAGGCACCAGAACCCACCGGGTCCTCGTTCTGGCTGGAGATGTAGTCGTCCTCGCTCCAGTCCCCGAAGATGTGCTCGGGCACGATGTTGTTGGTGTAGAGGAAGTTGTCCCACTCCTCATACCGGGGGTCGGAGAAGGTATACCGCACCGTGGTGTCGTCCACGGCCTCGGCCTCATCGAGCCAGTTCCACAGGTTCGACCAGGGAACCTGGGGGTACTCGCCGAGCTCGATGGTGAAGACCACGTCGTCAGCGGTGAGCGCCTCGCCGTCGGACCAGGTCAGGCCCTCGCGCAGGTTGATCTCGAAGACGTCGTCGGAGACCCACTCCCCACTTTCGGCCAACCATGGCTCGAGTTCCAGGGAATTGGGGTGGAACATGAACAGCGGCTCGTACAGCAAGCCGCGCACTCCGGTGGCCTCACCGGACTGGGTAATCGGGTTCCAGCTGGACGGCGGCCCCCATTGCTGCCCACTGGTGAACACGGTCTCATCCCGCGGGTATTCGCTGACCAGTTCCTCAACCTCGGCCAGGCCTTCGGTTTCCTCGTCGGTGTCCTCATCGACCTCGGCGCCCGCGCCGCCATCCCCTTCGGGGGTCGGATCGACGTCGTCGGCCTCCCCCGCGCAGGCTGCCAGCACCAAGGCCGAGGCAGCAACCAGGGCAATTGCCCCGTGTCCACGTCTTCTCATCGTTCTGGATCCTCACTTCCTCGTAAGTCACGGCCACATCGCTACCGCCGACGGGGGTGACCCGTCACAACCTATGCTTAACCGCTTAAGTTCATAAGTCAAGGGACGGGCATCACGAAGTGGTAACGTTCCGGACGTTTCGGCTGGATACGTCAGAAACTCGTGGGGTGAGGTGCTTGCGGCAAAGCCACGTGACGATCAGGCTGGACCCGTGCCGCACGAGGAGACCTTCTACGCCTGGTTGTTCCAGCGGCACGCTCATCCGATCAGCGCCTGGTCAAGGCTCCTGAGCACCCCACTGCTGTTGGTTCCCCTGTGGACGAGGCGCTGGTGGTTGTACCTGCCCATCGGCGCGTGGATGGCGGTCAACCCGGTGATAACCCCGCCGGCTCACGAAACGTCCTCGTTCGCGACGCGGGCCATCCTGGGTGAAGAGTCCTGGACCCGGGACCCTCAATCGGAGCCGATGATCCTGGCCCTGACAGCCGTGGTCAGCGGTTCGCTCGTCGGCGCAATGACGGCCGCCTACCGACGCAACAAGGTCGGCGCGATCGCTGGCACCGGGATGTCGATGGCACTCACGTTGTGGCAGTGGAAGTTGTGGGCGGGCGATTCACGCGAACAAGCCGGACGGCAGCCTGACTTCAGCCCTCCCTAGGAGGACGGCCTCGCATTACCGGCACGCACACCCCTTGCGGCATGAGCGCAGAGCGCGTTTCGAATCCTGCTGTCACAATCGCCACCCCCGGCACATAGGGGATGCAGGGAGGGTGGAGCAATGCATCGAATCAGATCCGCGGCAGCGCTTGCTGTCGTGCTGGGCGTGGCCACCGGCTGTGGCGCGGCGGGGGCGGACCACCAGGAGGCCGGTGAACTGATCGCGACCTACTCCGAGGGTGGCCATGGCCGGGAGTGGGTCGGGCAGGTGAACCTGGCCGAGGCGGTGGTGCTGGGTTCCGCCGTCGATGTCGACAACTGGGTGAGCACGTTGCCCGGTGCCGATCCGGCCGAGTTCGTGGAACTGGATCAGGTTGACCTGACCGAGCACTTCCTCGTCATCGGCGGCTACCACCAGTGCACCGAGACCAGTGCGATCATCGTGATCACGAGGACGACGACGTCCGCGTCGTTTTCGAGGTCGCCTCGCCTGATCCCGACACTGTGTGTGACTGGTCGCCCTACACCCTCGATGTGTGGGCCGTGCCCCTCAGCCTCACCGGCGGCGAAGTCCCCGGCTCGGTTCCGATCACCTCCGGCACCGGTTCCAGCACGACGGCCCCGGAACCGGCGCGACCGACGGCGGTCGGTGACCTCCTAGCTACCTGGGATGAGAACACCGTCGACCGTGACGCGATGGAGGCGGTGGTGTCGCACTTCTCCGGGCCGGTGCGGCACCAGAACTCCTTTGACGGCCTGGCTGCGGCGCTGGCCGACTTCGACGAGTCCGGCCCCGGACTCCTGGCGGTCCAGGACGCGGATCCGAGCACGGCCTTTCTGCTGGTCACCGGCTACCACAGCTGTACCGAGCGCAGCATCGTCCAGGCTGACCTGGACGCCGACCCCACCAGGGTGTGGATCGAGATCGAGTGGGAGGCCGACGTGGACTGCGCCTGGGCGCCCTACACCCTGGATGTGTGGCAGGTCGGGCTCGGGGAGGTCGGCGACTTCGTCTACATCGACGACCCTGCATAGCACCAATCGGCAGCGTCCCGGCGCCGCGCCTCAGCCGCCTCGCCAGGGTCCAGCACGTGCACCGACAACCCGGTCTCACCCGGCCGGATGTGGTCGCTCAACTCCCACTCGGGGGTGTAGTGACCGGTGAACTGCGGCCGGTAGGCGATGGGCTCGTCGGTGAAGAAAGCGTCCAACCGGGTGCGCAGGTGCGCCCTGACCTGGCTGTACCCGTGGCTGTCGAGGACGTCGGCACTCGGGACGGCCAGCGGCTCCAGTACCTGCATCCCGGTGTAGGCGAGGGTCCCGTGCAGCAGGCCGAAGAGCATCTCCTGCAGTTCCCCGCTCTTGCCCCGTGGCCCGATCGATCGGGGCCGATCGCCCAGCGTGACGACGACGAAGGCGCGTTTGCCGGCGAAGGGCCCCTGTTCGAAACGCAGCCGGCGGCCCGTGGCCGGGTCCTTCCCGAACGCGAAGCCGGAGTGGAACACCTTGTCGAACCATCCCTTGAGGATGGCGGGCATCCCGTACCACCACAGGGGGAACTGAAGCACGACGGCGTCCGCCGCGAGCAGTTTCTCCTGCTCGGCCACGATGTCCGGGGCGAGGCCCCCGGTGAGGTAGGCCCGCCGTACGTCGTCGGAGGGGTTGAACCGGCTTGGGCGTGGGAGCACGGCATCCGGTCCGAGGACAGGGTTCCAGCCCATGGCGTACAGGTCGGACTGCAGCACCTGGTGGCCGCGTCCCTGCAGGTGCGTCGCGGCATCGCGCCTCAGGTGCCCGTTCAGCGAAGCCGGCTCCGGGTGGGCGCTGACCCAGAGAAACGTGTGGGGAGGCGTCGTCGTCATGCTGCTACTGTCACAGCCCGACGTCGACGGCGGAAGTACCGAAATTCTGTGCCGGTACGGCCATTCGTGGCCGAGAGGAGGAAGCGTGCGAGCATCGGTTGAGCGAGCCGCGCAGGTGTGTCCGGTGGAGATCGCGGTCGCCGTCCTCGGGGGAGCCTGGAAACTCACCATCGTCAAACACCTGCTGGAGCACGGCGTGCACCGCACCCACGAGTTGCACCGACGCCTGCCCACCGCCAGCGAACGCACGCTGACGCGTCAACTGCGGGAACTGGAAGAGGACGGCATCATTCAACGCACGGTCCACCCGCAGGTGCCCCCGAAGGTGGAGTACGCACTCACCGAACTGGGCACCACGCTGCGTGCGGTGGTGCAGCAAATGGACCATTGGGGCGCCACCTATGGCACCACCCAGGCGCCGGCCGCCGCGCGGACGACCTGAACGATGGATCCCACCACACTGGACGTGATCGTCACCGTCGTGGCTGCGCTGCTGCTCGCGGTGGCGGTGCTGGGCACGATCTTCCCGATCCTGCCCGGATCAGCGTTGACTCTCATCACCGTCGTCGGCTGGGCCTGGATCCTGGGTCGGGTGCCTCGTGGACGGCCGGCATCATCGGCGCGGTGCTCGCCCTGGCGGGAATGAGCGCTTCATTGATCCTGACCGGCCGGAAGATGCGTCGAGAACGCATCCCGAACACGCCGGTCCTGGTCGGTGTGGCCGGCGCCATCGTGGGCATGTTCGTCATTCCGGTCGTCGGGCTGTTCCTCGGCTTCGCCATCGGGCTCCTGGCCGCGGAATGGTACCGCCGGCGCGACCTCCGGGCAGCGCTGCGTTCGTCCGTGGAGGCGATGAAGTCGATGGGGCTGGGGATGATCATCGAGTTCGTCTGCGCGTCGTTGGCGGCTTCGGTGTTCGCGATCGGTGCGTTGGTGCACTTCTGAGTTGGGTTCTCGCCGTCCGAGCGGACCGCCGGAAGTCAACTGCCGCCTACCCGGACCAGGCCGCTCTCGTAGGCGAAGATCGCCAGTTGTACCCGGTCCCGCAGGCCCAGCTTGGACAGTAGGTGGCCGGTGTGGGTCTTGGGTCGTGGTGGACAGGTGCAGACGTTCGGCGACCTCGGTGTTCGACAGCCCCGAAGCCACCAACCGCAGGACGTCGGCCTCACGCGGCGTGAGGCCGGACAGGCGTGGGTCTCGCCTGTCGACGTCGCGCTCAGCCGGGGTAGTGGGGAGCCGGGCGGAGAACATCGCCAGCAGCAGTTCGGTGACCCGCGGGGCCACCACGGCCTCCCCGGCTGCCACGGCCCGGACGGCGGCGACCAGCTCGGCCGGTTCGGCATTCTTAAGCAGGAACCCGCTCGCGCCCGCGCGCAGCGCCCCGAAGGCGTACTCGTCGAGGTCGAAGGTCGTCAGCACCAGCACCCGCGTCGCGGGGTGCGCGGCGACGATCCGCTTGGTCGCCTCGATCCCGTCGCCGCCGGGCATCCGGACGTCCATGACGACGACGTCAGGGCCGAGGGACGCCACCTGGTCGACAGCGACCCGACCGTCGGCGGCTTCTCCGACCACGCGAAGGTCCGGCTCGGACTCCAGCACCATGCGAAAGCCCTTGCGGAGCAGGGCCTGGTCATCGGCCAGCAGGATCGTCGTCATCGCGCCTCCCGTCGTCGTGGGGTCCTGCCCCGATCGGCAGGGTGACCGCGACGCGCCACCCGCCTCCCGGCCGCGGCCCGGCCTCGCAGCTCCCGCCGAGGATCGCGGCGCGTTCCCCGATCCCCACGAGGCCGCGTCCGCTCCCCTGCGTCGGCGCGTCGGACGCCCCGGCGGGCCGTCCGTCGTCGAGCACCTCGATCGCCACGGCGTCGAGGGTACGGACGATCCGGAGCGTGACCCGCTCGGCGCTGCGGGCGTGCCGCAGGACGTTGGTCAGCGCCTCACCGACGATCCGGCGCATCGCGAGTGCGACCGCACCGGGGACCTGGACATTGAGCCCGCTGGCGGTCACGGGCAGGCCGGCTGCCCGGAAGCGGTCGACCAGGACCGTGAGGTCCGCCACCTCGTCGGCGGGGTCGGGGGCGGTCTCGTGCAACGCCGTGAGCACACGCTTCATGTCCGCGAGCGCGCTCCTGCCGGTCGCCGAGACCTCCTGCATCGCCTCCCGCGCCTGCTCCGGTGACCGGGGGACGACGGCGGTGGCGCCGTCGGCGAGGGCGACCATGACCGAGATGCTGTGCGCGACGACGTCGTGGACCTCGCGGGCGATGGTGGTGCGCTCGGCGGTACGGGCCATGAGGAGGTGCTGCCGGTGCTCCCGCGCGAGCGCCTGCGCCTGTGCCCGCATCGCGATCGTCCGCTCACGCCTGCTTCGGGCGCTGAGTCCGGCCACAACGGCGGTCAACTGGAGCAAGGCGCCGAGGGTCGCCTCGAGGAAACGGGATGCGTCGCTCGCGACGATCGCCCTGCCAGAACCGCTCCACTCGGACGGGGTCAGGGGGCCGGGCGGGTGGTCCGGCGCGCCGGCGGTCAGGTTGCTGAGCCCGATGATCACACCCCCCAGATCGAGGCTGAGCCCGGCAAACATCGCGAAGCTCACCGCGACGAGCGCGCCGAGGACGGCCGGCCAGGTCCGTACGGGTGGCCATGCCGCGGCGAGCGCGTGGATGGCCAGCGCCGTGCCGAGCACCGTCGCGCCCGGCGCCCCGGTGACCGCGACGTTGAGCACCGCCAGCGCCGTCGTGAGCACGACGGTCCGGACCGGTCGACTGCGGCGCTGCCGTAGGGCGAAGGCACCGAGGAGCCCAGTGACGGCCGTGACCCCCGCGATGGTGAGAGCCCCCTGCGACCCCGGGGGGTGGGCGAACCAGATGACGCCGGGGACCAGATAGGTCGCGGTCGCCAGCAGCGCCGCCACGAGGTAGCCCTGCCAGACGAGCCTGTCCGCGAGGTCCGGCCGCTCGGCGAGGGTCTGCCGGGCCCGCTCGATCCAGGTCCGGACCCACCCGGGAGCGCCCGTCGCCGCGGCGGACGTCCTGGACAGATCGAGGGGCACACCTGGAGTGTGCCAGGCCACCGTCTCGCGACTCACGTGCGGGCCTCAGATACTGCTGCGCCGTAGCCGCACCGCGGCGACCAGGAAGAGCACGACGACCCACACCGCCATGACGCCCAGGCCGAGCCACGGGGTGATGCCCACTCCCGCCTGGGCGGCGTTCTGTGCGGCGCCGGCGTCGGAGGCCACCGCAAGCCGTCCCGCCCACCCCGGCAGGGCTGCCACCAGCCACGAAGCACCAAGGAGCACGACGATCTGTTCGAGGAGGAACACCAGCACCACCCCGGCGACCAGACCCGCAGCAGGCCCTCTCGCGAGGGTGCCGAGGGCGGTGCCCAGCAGCGCCGAGCCCACGAGGTAGAGGACGAAGCCGCCCAGCATGCGGGTGGCCTCCGGGTCGGAGGGGTCCAGTGCGAGTACGAGTTCGCCACGGAGCGGCAGGATGGCGAGGAAGGTGACCCCCAGCGCCGCAACCGCCGTCAGTGCCGCGGCTGCGGCGACGGTGAGCCCTTGAGCAGCGAGCACGGGCACCGGCGGGGGACTGCGAGGAATGTCGAACGGGACGCGCCGGCGGGGTACTCCGTGGCGCCGATGAGGACACCGAGAGCCAGAACCGTCACGAGCGCCTTGGCGAGCAGCACTGGCGTCCGGGACGGGACGGCGACGAACGTCGGCCCGGCGCTCCGGCTGGAGAACTCCCCGCTGCCCAGCAGTACCCCGAGGAGCAAGATCGGGAACTGCGTGATCACGAGTGTGCTCGTGACGAAGTAGGCGAGGCTGCCGTACCCCTCGGGGCCGACCTGGGAGCCGATGCCGCTGAGGTAGACGAGTCCGGTGGTGAGCAGCACCATGACCGCGGCCGCCCACCGCGTGGAACGCAGGCCCCAGGCCTTGGACCACTCGGAGGCCAGGACGCGGCCGAAGGTAGCGCGTGGTCGCGTTGGCAGGCCGACGGGAGCGGGCAGGTCGGCGACGGTGCTCATCGGGTCTCTTCCGTCCGGGCCGGTGCCGTGGTCCGGTACTGCACGGCGTCGGGCCGTCAGGACCAGGTATGCGTCTTCGAGGGTGCCCGACACGGTGGACAACTCGAGCAGGGTGACCCCGAGGTCCGCTGCGAGGGCGCCGACCGCCCCGGCGTCGGCGCCGGTGACCTCCAGCACGCCCGCCTGCGACATGACGACGGTGGCCCCGCGGTCCTCCAGCGCGCGGGCCAAAGGGCCGGGGTCCACCCCCCGGACCCGCACCACACCGGCGCCGGCCGTCGCGGCCACGAGCGTCTGCAGGTCCTCGTCGGCCAGCAGCCGCCCCTGTCCGATGACGATGACTCGGCCGGCGGTCTCGGTCAGTTCACTCATGAGGTGGGAGGACAGGAACACGGTCCGCCCTTCGGCGGCCAGGGCCCGCAGCAGATGACGGATCCACCGCACGCCGTCGGGGTCCAAGCCGTTGACCGGCTCGTCGAGGATGAGGGTGGCGGGGTCTCCCAGCAGGGCCGCGGCGACGCCCAGTCGCTGGCCCATGCCCAGTGAGAAGGTCCGGACCCGGTGACGGGCGACGGACTCCAGGCCGGCGAGACCGATCACCTGCTCGACGCGCGCCCGACCGATGCCGTGCGTGCGCGCCAGTCCCATCAGGTGGCCGAGCGCCGTGCGTCCGGGATGAGCGTTCCGGCCGTCGAGCATCGTGCCGACCTCCTGCAGCGGGGCGGGCAGGTCGGCGTACCGCTGCCCACCCACGGTGGCGGAACCGGACGTCGGCCTCTCCAGCCCGACGACCGCCCGGATCGTCGTCGACTTCCCGGCCCCGTTCGGTCCCAGGAAGCCGGTGACCGTGCCGGGCCGCACGGTGAAGGACAGGTCGTCCACCGCCGTCGCGGCGCCGTAGCGCTTGGTCAGGTGCGTCACCTCGATCATGTGCTCTGCTCCAGTTCCCACCGGCACTGCTGCCGGCGACACTGACGACGCTACGAGCGGCCGAGAGGGAGTAGAACGTCCCTGGCGACGAGATCGGGCGTGCCCCACCTCCTCCCCGGGGGGAGGAGGCGCACCCCTGGACCGATACCTGGGGTGGAGTCCCTCGTCGCGGCACTACGCGGATGCGGCATGACACGCCCTCGTGGCCCTGGAACCACGCTGGCCCGCCCCAGCCGATGCTGGACAGCGCCTGCCACGCCCGCTTGTTGCGGGGTCACCGAGAGCGCGTTCAGATAACGCCCCCTCACCGGTCACATCACCGGACTGGTCTAACGGGACGGCCCGGAATGAGCACGGACGTTGGCGCAGGTCAGCGGAGCGCTTCTGCGTTGAACGTTCGGCTTGCGAGACAGTCCGAAGCCGCAAACCCGAGACCCGGTGCCTTCCGCCACTATGCCGCCCGTGCGGTCCTGGTTCCGGTCGAGTGTCGGTGCTGTGCGGCACAATTTCGGCATGGTGCAAGACGTGATCCCGTGGCTGCTCGGTCCGGCAGGCATCGTCCTCGGATGGTGGCTGAATCAGCGCACGCTTCGCGGCGACGCGGAACGCCAGGCGCGAGAAGCAGAAGAAACCGCAGAGCGGCAACGGGTGCTCCAAGCGGTAGGACTTGCGCGCGACACCGCCGGGCTTATTCGATCGCTGCTTCACGGCATCTACGTGAAGGCGCAGTACCGACGAGCCCCCGAGGGCCTTTCAGAGATGATGGACGAGTTCAACCGCACGAAGGACAGGTTTCGTGGTGCCGTGCTCGCGCTCCGCGTGCTCGGTCCCTCGTGGGCTGTCGAGAAAGCGGAGCGCCTGGACGTGGAAATCAACAAGTTGTCCGAACTCGGGTTCGTTATGCAAAAGGGCATCAAGTCCGAGCACATGACAACTGTAAACGAGCAACTACCCGAGTTGGATCGCATGCTGCGCGACTACGTGAGCACCGTGAGCACCCACTACAACGACACGGCGTCCGACCTTCCTCCGCCTCCGGACATGGAGAAGGAGGGCCGCTGGCAGTCGATCGAGGAATGACGCCGCTTCGATGGTCAGAGTCAGTCCTCGCGATTAGTCTCCCTGAGTAAGTGTCGCAGCAGCGCGCAGGGGGTCGCGATAATGTCTTGGGTCATTCGCGGGTTGGAAGCGTTCGTCTGATTGCAGACAGCATCGCGGGGGCTCTCTGGTTCACCCGGAACTCGTCCGAGAGCGACGATCTCAAGCCGACATCGATGAGGGCCTGGCAAGAGGACCTGGCAGTGACCGGCTATGAGCCCGCCGACCCTGAGGACGCGTGCAGCAGTCCGTCCCGACCCTGGCCGTCGCTAGGCGCTGGCGCTGACTGACGTCCCGTAGGCCGATCATGCTGCTCGCGCCGAGGTTGTTCGGCACCTCGCGCATGGCCCGCCGGCCGCGCCGTATTCGTGCCGCGCCTTGCCTAGGGTTGAGGCATGGCCAACGACGATGACTCGACGACCCCGCCAGCATCCAGCACTTCCTGCCAGGCCGAGGAGGCGGCAGATGAGGTGCCCGATGCTTCCTGGTGGGAGGCTGTGAGCCAGAGCGAGGATGTCGCCGTCTTCGAGGCTGCGGAGGTGCTGCACTGTCTGCTCGCAGATCTGGCGCAACGCGCCCACGAGAGCGAGGGCAGCTCCTCGGTACGATCACGCACGCTGACTGCCATGGCGCGTGCCACCTCGGCGATGCTCAACCCGGATTCTTGGGACGAGCCGTTCTCTCCGGCCATGGAGTCAGGCGGATCGCGCACGGTTGTTCCCAGCGACCTCGACGCAGCCGAACTGACGCTCCTCGCACAGGCACTCCCTATCATCGAGCCGGTGGTGCTGCGCGCCAGGATCGCCGACGTTGTGTGGACCTACCGGTTCCCTCGCGATCCGACGGTGGCGCTCATGGCCGCCGATGCATACCTGGCGGTGCCGCTGACCTGGGATGCGTGGGTACGCTCTGGACATGACAGCTACCGCCGGGTCGTGGAACTGGCACGACGGCAAGGCAAGCCAGGCGCGGCCGTGTTGGAGAAACTCACGTCCACGTTGGTGGCCTTCCTCGCTGGCGACGGGGGCAACGGTTACCTCCAGGCACAAGTGTCCGAGGTCCTTCGGGGTGCTGGCAAGACCACCCCCGAACAGGCGCGTGCCCTGGGAGAGCGGTTGGAGGAGTTCGCGACACACACAACACGAGGAAGCCGGGCCGAGCGTGCGCTCCTGCGCGAAGCGTCCGCATGGTGGAACCGCGGCCAGCGTGATGAGGGCGCCTGCCGGTGCCAGGCCCTGGTTGCCGACTCGTACGCGACGGAAGCCGAGATGCGGATGGCGAGGGAGCGCTCCGCGCTCGGTGCAAGCGGGCCGCTGGAGAAGTCACTCGAAGCGCTGCGGTTGTTGCCGCGCAAGTACCGCACTGCCCATGGGCTTGAAGAGGTGATCAGCCAGCGACAACAATGGCTGCGGGAACTGCGCGAACTCTCGCTCGAGGAGATGAGCCCGCTCGAGCGAGAACCGATCGAGATCTATGAGTTCGTGAAGAAGGCTCAGAACCGAGTATCGGGCTTGGAGCGTCCCGCGGCCCTGCTCGCCCTTTCCCGAATTGCGACGCTGTTCGACCTCGATGAGCAGACGGAGTCTGCACGCAAACACCTTGCGAACGGCATCCTCCGGCTGCTGACTAGGTCCACGATGAGCGGGGACGGACGCAAGGTCAGCGTTGGGGCGGGTGACCCCGCATCTGAGCCGTCTGAACAGGAAATCATCGACGAGTTGGTGAGCCGCAACCATCATCGGATCGGGCTCGTCGTCCAAACTCTCATTGCACCGGCGCTCGAGGTCATCAGCACCGAGCACCGATTTGACCTGGCGTTCGTGGAATCAGTGTGCCGGGAGTCCCCGACGGTTCCCATTCGCCATGCCGGCCTGTGGGCGCGAGGCATCTGGCACGGACTCAACGGCGATATGCCCTCGGCGCTGTCGCTCCTGGTGCCGCAGATCGAGCAGATGGTGCGACTGCGGCTCAAGGCTCAAGGTCTCCATACGCTCAACATCGGCGACAACGGAGTTGAGACCGAAAAGGCGCTCGGCTCGCTTCTCGAGATGCCTGAGTCGAAGGTGTTCTTGGGTGAAAACCTCGCCTTCGAGTTGCAGTCGGTGCTGCTCGAACAGGTCGGGCCGAACTTGCGCAACGAGATCGCCCACGGACTCGTGACCGATGCAGCCCTGTGGGGAGCAGCCAGCGTCTACACCTGGTGGTTGTGCCTCCACATGGTGCTCGCGCCGTACGAGCTCAAGGACATCGGAGAGGAGTCCGGCGACCGATCTTCACGCGGAGCGTGACCGTGCGGGGATGCCCTTGTGCTCCCCGAACCACCGTGTTCGGGAACAGCCCCGAGGTGTCGCCAAGGCTGAGTTGCTCTCCCGGATGAGCGCGGCCACGATCGACCGGCGGTTGGCGCCCGAGCGGGCCAGGATGCTCCCGGGGGGCCGCTCGCACACCACGCCCGGGACACTGCTGAAGTCCCAGATCCCGATCCTCATGCGGGTGCTCAACCGGGTCGATGGAGTGCTCATCGCGACTCGGGTTGTGATCCTTACACTCCTACTTATGGACCTTCTAGACCTGGGGCGGATCATTGTCGGGTTGGTGCTGCTGGTGCTGGGCGGGGAGGTACTGGTGCGAGGGGCCTCCGCCTTGGCTCGTCGAGCGGGGGTTTCCTCCCTGGTGGTCGGGCTCACCGTGGTCTCGGCGGCCACGTCGGCGCCCGAGCTTTCGGTGAGTATCGGTGCGGTCCTGCGCGACGAACCCGGACTGGCGGTGGGCAATGTGGTCGGCAGCAACATTGCTAACGTCTTGCTCATTCTCGGCCTCTCCGCTCTAGTTCTACCGCTGGCCGCGACACAACGGTTGGTGCGCTTTGATCTCCCCCTGATGCTTTCTCTGTCCGCGGCGCTGGTGCTGGTCTGCCTCGACGGGGTGATCAGCGCGGTAGACGGGCTAATCCTGTTCGGTGCCGTGGTCGCTCACACCGTGCTGACCGTCACCATCGGCCGCAGAAGGACACAGTCCAAGGCCCCTGTTTATGCAGCTGGCTGAGGGTTCCCCGGGTATCGGCACCTCCGCCCAGGCCCAGAAACTGCCTGTGGCCTCGAGCGGAAAGTCGATTCTGCTCGTGGTGTTCGGAGTTGCTCTCCTGGTAACCGGGGCCACGCTCCTCGTCGAGGGCGCGGTGAACACCGCCACCACGCTCGGGGTGAGCAGCCTAGTGGTCGGTTTAACCGTCGTGGCCATCGGCACATCTCTGCCTGAGCTGGCGACTTCCCTCATCGCCGTGCGCCGTGGCGAACGTGACTTGGCGATTGGCAACGTGGTCGGCAGCAACCTCTTCAACATCGGAGTCGTGCTCGGGTTGCCAGCCATGATCTCCCTCGAGGGCATTCCCGTATCCAGCGCCGCCCTGGCCTTCGATATCCCGGTAATGTTGGCGGCCGCGATCGCCTTGCTGCCCGTAGCCTTCACCGGCTTCACGGTGGCGCGATGGGAAGGCGCCCTGTTCGTAGCCCTGTATCTGGTTTACCTCGGGTATCTCATCCTGGCTGCCACCGCACACGACGCACTGGAAGGACTTACCGCCGTGATGGCATGGTTTGTCCTCCCATTGATCACGGTGACGCTGATCGCCTTCACCGCATACGAAATCGGGCTGCGTAAGGGCCGACAAGGCAGCGGCACAACCCCCCGTCCGTCCTGACCACGAGCCGCTGACTAGATCAACCCGGGCCTGTCAATACCGCGCGGCCCCCAGGCACCAGATAGTCGCCCCCCCGATCAGCGCCAGACCCAGTGTCTAGTGGCCACCTGCATGGACACCCGGCCTGTAATCCAGATGACGTCACGAGGTGGCCTGAGTATTGGATCAGAGGAATCAACTCTGCAAGCCTCCCCAGCACACTGGCCGGCCATCACCTGCACCCCAACACCGTCATAGAGCGGCTGCGCGACCTGGGCGTCAACCCCTCAGCGCCCGCAACCGAGCCATCGGTGAGCTCGTCCTCGAATGCCCGTCCTCGCTCGTTCGAGGTCCTCGGCTACAGCACGCAGGTGGCTTTCCTCCACGCGAGCAAGGCTGCTGAGCCATGGGCCCGATGTGCCGGCCGATCCGTCAGGTCGCCCTGAGCGTCCCGAAAGACGATCGGTGAATGGGACGATGTGCTCATGAGCCAGTGGCCAACGTGGGCGACGAAGCAGATACATGTACACCCACCCGATGAGCAGTGGCAGCGACGCGGAGCGCAACTGTGTCGGGAGCTGGAGATCGTGCTGGCCTGCTGGCTGGTTGCCCCGACGCAACACGTCGGCTCGACGGCCGTGCCCGGCCTGGCAGCCAAGCCGGTGATCGACGTGCAGGCAGCGGTAGTCGACCTCGGTTGTGCGGACGCTGTAGCACAAGCCCTGTCCCCTGATGGTTGGCACCTCGTCCCCGCCGAACTCGACGCCAGGCCGTGGCGTCGCTTCCTGGTCCAGGTGATCGACGACCACCGTGCAGCGCACCTACACCTTCTGCCGGCCAACAGCCCGCGCTGGGCCGAGCAGCTGGCGTTCCGCGATGCGCTGCGCGCTGATCCGGTGCTCATGCATCGCTACGCGGAGCTGAAACGGACATTGGCCACGGAACACACCACGGACCGTGAGGCGTACACGGCGGGGAAGGCGAAATTCGTCCGTAGTGTCCTCGATGAGCAGTCGAGCCCAGACCAGAGGTGAGAGCCGTCCCGTAGCCGATCTCCAGCGGGACGCCACCATCATGCTTGCCGATCTGCTCGTGCTGCGGGGCGGCGTGTCCGGCCCTCGTGACGCGTTGATCGAGATCCGTCGGCACGTTGCTCCCCGGCAGAACGTCAGGCGTTGCTCAGACGGATGCGTAGCCGCTCGGTGAGCTCGACGTCATGGGGCAGATGCTCGAGCTCTCCGGCAGCAATCTGGACGCCCTGCTGGTCAAGAATGCCCGCGAGGTACTCCCAATGGTCGGTCGCCGAGGCCTCCTCGGAGTGGCCCTCGGGCGGCTCGTCCGGACCGACTACCGTACGAGCCTGCGCCGTGATCGATTCGACGGACGTATGGCGCCAAATGTTGGGTGGTCCGCTTTCGGTCCAACCCCGATCATCGAGCACGGTGAGGCGGCGACCGTCGTCGAGGACGGCCATGAACAAGGCCGAGAGTGACATCACTCGCGGATCTTCAGGATGAACTTCTTGCCTAACCGGTGCCCACCCCGGCTCGGAGCCATCCAATATCGGCCCGTCGGCGAGCGAGACAGGGGGAACGGCTCTGTCGTCGATGTCTACGACGGTCAAGAGACGAGTCACGGCAGCCATACGTCCCATCTTCCACGAAGGCGCCCACCGATCGCGCTGTCTCGATGGAGGATCCACTAGCGGGATGGGCCCCAGGTCGCGCTCAGCCCGGCACCAGGCCGCACGCTGTCCGCCGCGGCGCAACGTACCCTTGCGGGCGATCGACCACTAGTTGCCTCCTGCCCACCAACTGCCTCCTGCCCACCATGTCGGGGCGAGGCATGCCTCCGTAGCCGCCCTCTCAGCACGGATAGCAGTAGCTGAGTTTCTCTACTCGCCGCGCGGGAAATTCCGGCAGGACCACCAGCACGCGCGGGTGGTCCTGTTAGAGGACCTTGAACCGCGTCCTCTTCTTCATAAGCTTGACCCTGTCTGTCGCGGCGAGCCGGTTGAACAACGTCGCGGCGGCGTCCCCCGCCGGCACGTCGCCCTCCTCGTCCGCTGTCTGGAGTTTGTCGTATGGCGCTCCCAACTTGGTCAAGATCTCGACCAGTCGGGCCCCGTCGAGTCCCTGATGGGCAGTAAGCAGGGGAATGACGGTGTCCTGATCAGGGGCAACATTGGCGATCCGGCTGATGCGGGCAATGCTCAACTTCTCCCCACGCTTCACGGCTCTACGTGCTGCAGCGCGGTGGAGCCCGACCTCCTGCGAGGACGGGGCGATGAAGTTGTCGAAGTCGGCAAAGACCCGGTCGTGGAGCCCCGAAGCCGCCTTGTCGTCCTCGAGCAACCCTTGAGTAAGTGCCTCACTCATCCGCGATGCGCTCACGAACTGTCGGAGCTCGATGTGGCGGGCAAGCGCCTGGGAAAGGGACATCCACCCCGCGGTGGCGAACCGGTCGAATGCCTCCTCGCCGATATTCAATAGGCCGCGGTCGAGCATCTCGGCGAACAGGTCGTCTGGGGCTGGCTCGAGTTCACCGAGCGGTAGGTCGGACGGCCCGACGCCCAACTGAATGGCCAAGTCGGCCCGATGTGCCGCCTCGAGCTCTTCGTGGGCATTGAGCAGTCTCAGCGCCAGCGATGCCCGCAGCGGCCCAGACGCCTCGTCGACGTCGTCGGAGGGCCCACCATGGGTCTGGATTGCGGCTCCCTGGGCGGTCAGGTGGCCTGCCAGTTCCGCGTCGACGGCGAAGTGCTCAATATACTCGGTCAAGTTGGGGACAGTGAGGGCGAACCGGTGGCGCGCAGCCAGCGGTTTCCAGGTGGCCTGCGGGACTCGAGAGGTCCTTGAGGGCGCTGCCGGGGCTGCTGCGGTCCAGGGTAGAGTTCAGCAGGCTGGTGGACCATTCATGGTCTCCGGTGAGCAACGCCAGCAAGGTCTCGGGTTCCTCGACGGCGAACGGGGTGGCGGGGTCCTCGTCGACGGCTTGCAGGTAGGCGCTGACGTCGGTGAGGCAGCGTATGTTGACGCCCTCGTTCTTTCCGACTACGTCGAGCGACACTGGTCCTGTAACTCCAAGGGCGGCCCGGAGGTTCTTGGCTGTCAGGACGTACATCTGCGCGGCGACCAGAAGGCCTCGTAGCGGCTGCGCGACACCGGTCAGGTCCTCGACCTGCACGTCGCACTCGCGGGCGAAGTCCTTGACGACCTCCGCGCGCTGCTGGCTCTGCTTCTCGGTGAAAGCCCCGATCTCGGCGTAGTGGTTCGCGATGTAGCCGCGGATACCGTCGCCCAGAGCAAAGTCGACCACGCCGGTGGCGGTCGTCAGGGCGGTGCTGACCAGCCCCAGCCGAAGCGTGTCGGGGACGGCGTCGGAGGCCAGATAGTCGAAGAGGCTAGGCCAGGGATGCGCGGCGAGCAGACCGACGAGCGTGGCGTGGGGGGCGCGGTCTTCGGCGAGGTACGTGGCCAGAAACTCGCGGGCGTTGTCGTCGAAGTGCGACGCCAGGAAGCCGGCGATCTTGCAGGCCCTATCTGAGCGGTGCTCGAGGAGGTACGTGACGATCTGCGGGTTGAGGGCGCTGACGGTGCGGTAGAAGTCGGGTTCGGTGTCGTCGAGCTGCTCGAGCAGGTTGCGCAGGGAGTGCTCGCTCGCGAAACGGTGGTCGAGCAGCATCTCGTTGGGTTGGACGCCGCGGTAGTAGAAGGTCTCGGCGTCGATGCCTGCGAAGGTGCCGTAGAAGGCGGCCGAGTAGGTCGCGAAGTTCCGGTTGATGTATCCCTTGCGCACGAGTTCCCTGGCGATGTCGGAAGTCAGGAGCGTCTCCTCCAGGAGAACGGAAAACGTCAAGCCTTGCTTGTCAGTGAACTCGGGGCGTTCCAACAGGTCGGTGTACCCGGCCCCGCGAAGGAAGTCGATCTCTTGGGTGAGGAGCTCGATTCGGCGATGGGCGGCGGTGTTCCGTTCGGTCGGCCAGACCCCCTCTGTGAAGGCGTCGGGGAACCAACTCTGCAGTGCTGTCTCGTTGATTTCCTTGGCGCCGCCCGGGTGGGGCCGCCTCCCGTTGAACGGTTCGACGGTGATGCTATGATTCTGCGCCACCGCTTCCCAGAACGCGATGGTGCCCACCTTAGACACATCGAAGTGCTCGGTGCCGACTCGGTAGCGAACTGGCTCTCTGAGATTAGATTGGTTTGCAAGCAGGACACCTCGGGACACGAGCACCAGTTCGCGGCCCAAGCGATCGGCGAGCGCGCTCTGCCCGGCCTCGGTGACCGACTCGCGGGCCTGCAGGCGCTCAACCTGACGGGTAGAGACGGCGTGACGGACCAGCGTCGATGGGCACGGTCCAGGTCGTCGAGCGCGCTCTTGCGTGTAGGGACGGCCTCGAAGTCGGCCAGGCGAAAGTTTTTGTACACCACCAGGGCGAAGAGCCGGTCCCCAGTCAGTTCGGGGGCCGGATGATTGACCCACAACAGCCGCTGGGCGTACACGGTGAACTCGTTGAGGATGTTCAGCAGCAAACGCATGTCGGTGACGTATCGAGCCACCAGCGATAGCAGAGCCCGCGACACGGTGCCGGTGGGGATGCTGCGCTTGGCCAGCTCCCCTTCTAGGACGTCGCGGGCGTTGCGGTGCGACAGGAACGGAACCATCGGGATGACGACGTCGAAGAACTTGGTTCTGTTCGCTCTCTCGGCTAGGACTTCACGCTGCACCTTGGTCCGGTCCTCGGCGTTCTCGCAAGGCCTGGCTGTCTTCTCGTCGTCTGCTCGGCTCTCTGCTTCTGCCTTCCCGCGGTCGTCCTTCTCCTCGGGCTCAGGCTCGACGAGCCGCTCGAACAGGCTGTCCTTGATGGCGTAGATGAAGCACAGTTGCCGATCGGGCGCGGCCGCACCTCGGCCCGGCGAGGCGTTGAGGATAGTGTTCAGCTCGCGCAGCGAATCGAAGATAGCCGGGTCGTCAAACCGGTCGAGGTCTTCGAGGATGACGTAGTCCTCGTTGCCCCGGTCGAAATACGTGACGAGTTCGTCGAGGTAAGTGTCGAAGTAGGTGTCGTCGCGCTCCCCGAGCGTGATCGAGGCCCCGGCCGTCGACAGGCTGGTGATGATGCGGCTGTCCGCTGCCATCCGAAGCCACCAAGCGATAGTGGTCGCCGCGCCGTAGAACAGCAGCCAGGCTAGGACGAACAGCAGGATGGCGCCGACCGACCTCCAGGTCCACGACAGGTCGTCAGGGAAGGCGGCGACATCGGGCAACCATCCGCCGAGGCCGAGGAAGAGCCCGAGCACGGCTGTGGCAACGGCGGTCTGTAGCCAAGCGTACTTGGAAGCGATGGGATCGGGATCGGTGCGGGCAAAGCGTGAAGAGCGCAGTTCGCCGGGTTCGGTCCGGTAGATCAACTGCTTGACCAGTTCTTTTTGGATCCGGTTGGTCAGTCCCTCGCCATCGCGGTCCGGTCCAAGTGTTGTGATGGTAACCCGTAGCACCCTGCTTTGGTGCCTATCCTCGAACTCGTCCAGGACGCTGGACTTGCCGGTGCCGTACCGGCCCGTCAATGCCACGTTCCTATTCTTGACGTCCTCGACAACCCTCTCGAGGTGCTCCACGTAGGTGCCGTGGCGCTCGACCTGAAACAACGACGCAAGAGATCGAAGTTCGTGCCGAAACCCGTCCGGGGTAAGACTCTCAGCAGTCAATGAAGCACCACTTTCTAACACCGTTGAGGCTGGGGCATCCTGGTCGGGGTTCTGGGGGTCGGTCACGCGCTGGGTTCCGTCTCTCGCTGTTGCCCTGCACTATGCCGCATACCCCCGACATAGCAGCAACGCCGGGCTGCCGGGGAAGATTGACAAGGTTCCATTTGTCCATCCGCCTGCGGAACGTTGACCTATCAGCAGGCTCGTTGAAACTGGACGCGCGTCACTGCGCCGGAACAAGATCTCGGCTGGGCGCGCATATCAGTCTGCGTGTCCCGCAGTATGAATCTGCTCCTGATCGAGGTCGACGGAGGAGCCGTCAGCCAGGTGCAGCCGTAGGGTGATGTCCCGCGCGTCAGATATCCATGAAGGCACCCAGGCTGCCAGAATTCCATCGTCGATGCTGGCATGCACGGGTTCAGGTGTGCCGGGCACGTGCAACTCAGCACCTTGGACCAGATGGCCGGATCGGGCACTGATGAAGACCAAGTGCTCCCCGTCGTGTTCGCTGTTCGTCAGGACTGCTGCACTGATCCCATCTGGCTCCGGCTCGTCGTAGTTGCCGACGTGCATGAGCGAGCCGGAGTACGCGGTTGGGTCCTCAAGGTCACCCTCAAATAGGCAGCCCGCGCGAGCAGAGGCAGGTGCAGCACCACGTAGGTGAACACCCCGCGTTGTTCGACGATTTCCGCATCGCTGCTGCCGGGCACCGCAGTGGGACTGCCAGAGGCACTTTCAGCCGCTGCATTGACCTCGCCCATCAACATACTGCAGGCTTCGGCGGCGGCGGAACTAACATCAGCGCTAGCTGGCGTGGGCACTGCGGTCCACGTGGCATAGGCATCGTCACCGGTCAGCCCGGGGACGAAGACCAGCGCGCCAACTACCGCCGCGGCGGCTGCACCTGCCAGCAGCAGGATGCGCCTGGAGCCTTGGCGCCGGATGGTGGCAGGCTCAACCGGGTGCGCCATGATCTGCTCGGCAAGTCGTTGCGCTTCGGGTCGCTTGTGCGCAGCCGAATCGGCAGGTCCGGCCGGATCAATGCGCCTGAGTTCATCGAGGTACGTCATAACTGCTCCTCAGAATGGGTGTGGGGGCTGAGTGGGGTCGATGCATCCCAACTCGTAGTCGGCGACGGGCCCGATGCAGTCGGACACGGAAGGCACGTGCCGTGATGGACAGGACCGAGGCGGCTTGGGCCGAGGTCAAGCCTTCCCACACGACCAGTGCCAGGACCTCCTGGTCCTCTGGGCTCAGTCGGGAGAATGCGCGGGAGAGGTCGATGCGGGTGTCTGCTGCTTCGAACTCGTCCTCGGACGGAACATCTGAGGGCTCCCACGCCACCAAGCGGGCATCCTTGCGGCGTTGGTTGGCCATGAGGTTATGCGCCACGGTGAACAGCCAGGCCCTGCCTTCACCCTCACCGAGCGGGACCTGCTCCAGCGACCGCCAGGCAACCAGGTAGGTCTCGGCAACAACGTCATCACCCTCACGGATTCGCCGCCGGACGAACCGCGTGAGGTCGTCAAAACTGGCATCGAACAAGGCTTGAAAGCGTTGCTCGCGCGAGCCATCGGGCACGTCAACTCCTCCCTCGGACGGACTTACCCTGTACATGTCCCCAGGACCGTAAGTGTTACCCACCATCGCCCAACGGCACGGTGGCTCCCTCCGTTGTTCAGTGTTCGTGCGGGAGCCCGGTTACCAACCGCTGCAAGCAAGATAGATATCTATCGACTTTCGATCGAACGCTAGTTACGCTCGAGGGCATGAGTAATCGCTTCGTCGTCGTTGCCCTGCAAGCCATGCTGGTGGCTGCCCTGGTCGTCATCGCTGCGGTCCAACTAGTTGGCCTGCCTTGGCTGTCTGGGGTGGTGGCGCGCGATCTGCCAGATGAGGCCCATATGCGCTGGCCCATCCTGACGCTGGCGATCTTGGGTCTGATCTGTGTCCAGGTCGGCATCATCTGCACCTTGCGGCTACTGGGGTTTGTCCGAAGCGGTGAGGTATTCTCAACCCGCGCCTTCGGCTGGGTCGACGGAATCATTGGAGCCTTCCTCGGCAGCAGCCTCGTCTGCATGGCGACGATCGCCTACCAGTCAGCGACTGTAGCGGGCCCGCCGCTGTGGGGCCTGATGTGTTGATGGTGGTGCCCTGACAGGCTTGGGGCTTGCTCTGCTGATGACAGTTATGCGCACACTTTTAGTCCGTGCCACCACGCTCAGAAGCGAAATGGATGTAGTCATCTGATGGCCATCGTCGTTCGCATCGATGTTGAACTGGCCAAGAAGAAGATGCCGGTGGCTGAGTTCGCCGAACGAGTAGGGATCACCCCGGCGAACGTCGCAGTCCTGAAAAACGGTCGGGCGAAGGCGATCCGGTTCAGCACCCTAGCGGCGATGTGCGAAGTACTCGACTGCCAACCGGGTGACCTCCTGGAATGGGTAGCCGACGGCGACCCTGAGTGACAACCCTCGCGCCAAACAATGCACGCGAGCGGAGTTGTGTCGTAGGGCCCAGTGGCAGATGCGCCCCGGGGACTGCTCGCTGTGTTCGCGAGCGGCAAAGGATGCCCCTCGTAGGTCTCATCGAATTCGTCTCGTAAGCGGAACGTCAACCGGGATGTCAGTTTGTGAAGTCCGCGATCGGTGCGAAGTCGGAACGGACGGACGCCGACCTGCAGCGGCGACAGGACCTCGCCACATAACCGCCAAGCAACATTTCGTCCGTTCGAATGGAGGATGCAGCGGGGTGCACCCTAATGGGACGGGCCTCGTTCTGAGCCGGTGGACAACGGCGAGCGTGATGAGATCTCCAGGAGGTCGAGTGGGGCGAGTTCGTTCGCCTGGACCTCCGGAAGGGTCTGCAGGAGCGGATAGAAGTGTGGATCGCTGAGATGGCCATCGAACATCACCGGAACTCCGGCTGCCTCCTCGAGGACTTTGGCCATGCACGCAGCGACAGCCCGTCGAGCACCTGGGTGCTTCGGTACCAGGGCCTCGGTGATGGCCTCGAGTTCGGTGTCGTTTGACGTGCCGAAGACGAAGCACGCGGCGACCAGGCCCCCTTCGATGAGGCTCAGGGTCGAGCGCTCGGTATTGAGTTCCTCGGCGATCATGGGTCCAAACTCGGCGAGAAGCGCCGATCGTTCGGCGGTTGGAGACCATGAGGCATGCACGACCTCATAGAGGCGCGTCCACGCGTCGTTGAGGTTCTCGTTCGTCCACCCAGAGGCAGATTCAACCGGTGCATTATGGTTGGCCTCACACCAGGCCTGGAGTGATTCCGATCCAGTGGACACGAGTTCGGCTGGGCAGTGCTGGTACCGGATTCCTCCCACCGAGAGCACCGCGGCCTGCTCTCGACTGCACGGCCGCGTTTTGATGGACATCGGTAGGCCACCAACGTCCACGAGCGCATCGAGAAGGCCGCTCGGCCCTGTCCTGGGTAGCTGAAGCCACGCGATTTCTCGTGTCGGGTGCACGCGGTTCGGACATCGCATTGCCGCACCCACGATCTGATCGCCCGCCAACTCCACGAACGAGTGACCGTTCGGCCGCCAGCCGTCCGGCTTCAGCCACGGTACGTGGGCCTGGGCCAGGTCCTCAAGGGTCGTCCGTCGGATCACTGAAGCAACGATCCCAGACTCACCCCAATGCGTACAGTTCGCTTGGCCCTGGGGCGTTTTAACTCCGACCGCCCGCCACAGGTCTGTGGCGCAGGGTGTACCCCAACGCGAGGCCGGCTCCTCAACCTGCTGCCGCGCTCCCTACCGGTGAAGGATCGGTATAAGGCGACGCGGTTACGCTTGCGGACGTCCGCTCGGCACACCCCTGCAGCACGATGGTTAACCCCATCAACGATGAGCCGCCGGTGTCGTCGTATGTCGTCCAGCCACGGGACAGGGCGGCCGCTCGGGAGTCGACGATCCCGTGGGTGAGCCGCAGGTTCGTGGCGTCCGTTGGCCGGCGATCAGCGCTCCGCGAGCAGGACGCGGTCGGACAGCATCTGCCAGTGCGTGCTTCGCCAACTTGCCGGTAGTTGCGCGGATCGGCTCGAACACAAGACGGTCTGGTGGTTGACGCCGCGAGCGGCCGGAGCACTTGGTTTCAGGCGTTCGTCCGCTGGTGTCACCAAACCCGCCGAGACATTCGGCGGGCAGGAGACGAACCGCGGCAGCGAGGTCGATTGCATCCGAAGCTGGCTGTGGTCAGGACTTCGAGCGACGCCAGGGCGCATCGGGATCGGCGAGCGTCTCGAGCATGAACTGGCACCAGACTTGAGCCGCGCCGACGACCAGGCGGGCGTGTCGTGGACGCACCCATCTCGGCACATCCTCGGCTCCGTGATCGATGCCGACGCTGTTCCTGAGTTCGGCCACGCTCTGGGTGAGGGTGACCAGCGACTGCAGGGCTTGGCGAAGCGCGCGGTCCTCGTCGCTGACTGACTTGGGGGCGAGGCCGAGCGATTCCTGGGCGGCGTTAACCAGGGCAGGCACTTTCGCTGCTCGGGTGTAGCTCTGCCCGCGTGCGGTGAGAACGCACTTGGCGGTCGACTCGATCAGGGCCTTGGCGGTGCTCACGGCGAGCCGTGGATCCGTGTCGACGCTGTCGCCGAGCCTGCGTCCTCGCGCAGAATCCGGATCCATTTGTCCCGTAGCCCGTCGTTGCTGGCCCAGCCTGTCGGGTTGTCCTCGATGATCTTCTGCAGCACGTCGCCGAACACCTCGGTCAGGCGCTGAACTCCGACGGCATCGTCCAGGTCGAGGCTCGTGAGGTATCGGCGCATCCGCTCGCGCCGGACGCTCTCGTCGTTCTCGCGCGGCTGCGGCGATCCGAGGGCGACTCCCCGGTCCTCGAACAGCGCGTCGATCTCGCGCACCGGCGTACCGGTCAGCCTGTCCGAGAGCAGGCGCATCACCCGCGGGGTGAAGCTTCCCATGCCCTGCTACTTGGTCTCGTTGGGATGTGCGGTGTGGACCTGTTCCAGGTAGACGGTGCTGCCGTCGACGTAGAACCACACCCGCGCAGTCCCCTTCAGGGTGGGCTTGTGCTGCCAGCGCTGGAAGGTCTGGCCGCCCCGGGTGATCAGGGCCAGGGGTCCCTTGAGCTCGTAGTTGGTCGGGGTCGTCATCAGGGGTGTACGGGTCAGGAAGTCCCAGGTCTCACTCATGGGGTTCCTGATCGTCGCCACAAGGTCGCGCCAGCCCTTCTCGGACTGCTTTGTGGCGTACTTCAGCACGTACTCCGACTTCTTCGGCGGTCGCGGGACGACTGTCTCCTTGGGCATGCTCAGGGGCGCTCGACGACCGTGACGACGACGGCGTCGTCGTTCTCGTCGAGCCATTCGACCGGCTGCGAGCCCAGGCCTGCGGCGATCGCCGTGGCCGTCTCACGCCAGCTGGCGAGCTGGGCGATTGCCAGGTGCGGCTGCTGCGTCGAGAAGGACGCCCTCGCGGCGTCGATAAGGTCCCGGGCGCACTGCTCCCGGTCCTGGGAGCTCAGCGCGTACATCCACGGGTACCGGCTCGCCATGCGCTCGCTCAGCGGCCCTTCCTCGAGCGTCACCGTGATTAGAGTGGCGGCAATGTGCAGGAGCTCGGCTCGGGCGTTGGCTTCGCGCTGGGACATGAGCACCAGGGACTCGCCGTCGCGGCGGGTCACCGTGACAGGGTGGTCCTCGGCTTCCGCGAAGACCTCGGCCGAGTGCTTGCTCAGGTCCGAGGAGCGCCGGGTGTACGCGGGGTGGTCGGCTGCGAGAGTCATGCCACCCATCGTATTCGGAACGTATTCGGAAGTCTAGTTTGGGGTGGGCTCGTCGCCCCGTACAGGTCTGGGTGCGCATACAGAGAAGTCAACTCGATGCTGTTGTCCCATGCCGGAATCGCGGCCAGGGCGGACCAGACATGATTATGCAGCACGCCCTGCGTCCTCTCGCTCCCCGGCCTACGCGGGGACGAACCACCCACCGGCACCGGTACTGGCTCGCGCTCTCACCCTCCGAAGTTCAACGCGCGGTCTGACTTGACTACGTGGCCAAGTGCGTCACTCGCCAATCGAGGATCGACCATCGAGACGAGCAGTCAGGTGATCAGCTGAAACGAGCAGCGCGGTCCGCTTGCCCCGGCAAACTTCCTGTCACAGGTAATGAGATTGCCGTCCAGCCGCTCGGCTAGGGCAACGTACGCCGCGTCGTAAGCGGTGAGGTTTTCGCGCAACTCCCAGATCCGCTGTAGCAGCGGTGCGAGCGGCATCCGCCGGATGGGGAAACCCGCCAGGTGCCGCAACGCCGCCGGGACGGACGCCCGCAGCGTGGTATTCGGCCGGCTCAGGCCGCGCAGTGCTGACACGATCTCGGCGTCTAAGTGAGCCGGTGCGAACAGCGCGTCACCAGCCGCCAGCCGAGCCGCAACTGCCTCCCGTCGCGGATCGTCGGCCGCATAGAAGGCGACCAGGGCGGAAGCGTCGACAACGGCAAGGGTCATGACGCCTCGCGCACCTCCCGCACCGCGGCGGCCGCGTCCTCGATGGTCACACCGCTACCCTCAGGGGGCTGGTACGACGCGACGTAGTCGTCGAGGCGCGTCACCCTCGCGACCTCGGTAAGCCGCTCGACGACGAACGCCGACAGCGACTGTCGGTTGGCCTCGGCCGCCTGAGCTAGCGCCGCATACACATCCTCAGGCACGTCTCGCAAGTTCATTCGTCTCATGGTGCCAGTTTGGCACCAAACGGTGCCAGTTGTCGATCCCCCGTGGGCGGTTCGTCTTACGGAAACGCCGGCTAGCACGATCTCGGGCAGCCCTCGGCACGTATCCTTCACCGGGGCGGAGTACGACATTCGCCCTCAGTACCCGTCGAGCGTCGCGTTGGGGCAGACCGTGCGCAACGGATGTGTCGCAAATGGACAACACCCCCGTGCGAGGCTTTCGTCACGTCAGGTTTCTTGAGCGAGCACTGCCAGCGCGTCGAGGTGGCCTCGGAATGCACGACGCCCCGCTGGAGTCAGGCGCACCCGTACTCGACTGCGGCCGCCGCGCGACGTGCGTCGTTGCTCGACGTAGCCAGCCTCCGTTAGCACGGACAGTTGCTTGCTCAGTGCGGAGTCGCTGGTTTCAAGTAGATCGCGTAGCTCGCCGAACTCTTCTTCCTCGACTGGATCGAGAAACGCGCAGATCTTGATTCGTTGCAGGGGGTGGATCAGAGGGTCGAGGCCGGCGAAGCCGCCTGGGGCTGCGGCGCCATCCTGTTCGGGTCTACTCACCGCGGCTCGCCGCCCGCGCCCACGAGCGATCCAGCCGACGGCCTCCCACTGCCCCGACGGCGAATGCCAGGACCGCAGCGCACACCGGTACCCACCACAACTCGAACGCCCGGTACAGCCCTGAGTTGATGCTAACGAACACTCCACACGCAACGACGAGCACGACGAGCTGGGAGACCTTGGCGTCCTTGAGCCGATAGCGGGGCTTCGCCGATGGTGCCCCCCACATGCTCACTGCCGCGATGAGCGGGATCAGCGCCGGCGGCAGGAGGTAGCCGTACGGGTCCGGCACCCGGTCGATGATGAGGGGTGCGATCGCGAACACCGCGAGAAAGCCGCCGAGCATCGTCCAGTACCGGCCGGGACGACGCAGCCGCTCGTCGTTGACCGAGCGAACCCTCTCTACCTCGTCGAGCGTGGCTTGTGCCTCACTGCGTTTCGGCGCCCCTTCCGGCAGTCCCACGGCCTTCTCCCCACTCTCTCTTTCCCTCAAGGAAAGCCTAGCCTCGAGTTTCCCTTGAGGCAAGACAGTGGCTTCTCCTGAGGATGCCGCGAGCCGCTGCATTGGGATGCACCTCAGGTGCAACTCTCCGGACTTCGGCAACACTCGTCGCGTTGGGGTCTAGGGCATGTCTGCTATTTCTTGGCCCGGTAGGTCCCGATGATCATCGCCAGAGTGATGCCGCCAAGGTAGGTGATGGCGTACTTGTCGTATCGAGTAGCAAGGCCCCGCCACTGTTTGAGCCGGTTCATGGCTCGCTCGACGGTATTGCGTAACTTGTAGACCTCGGCGTCGAAGCCCGGTGGACGTCCACCTTTGGAGCCCTTGGCCTTGCGGCGAGCGATCTGGTCGGATCGTTCGGGAATGGTGTGCTTGATGCCCTTGGCGCGCAGATATATCCGGGTACTGGGGTGGGAGTAGGCCTTGTCTGCCAGCAGACGAAAGTCGCCCCTGGCCCCGGTGGTCAGCAGGGCCTGCACCAGCGGGGCGAGCATCGGGTTGTCTCCACCTTGGCCCGCACCGGCCAGGGCCAGCACCGGAGTGCAGGAGGCATCGGCCAATACGTGGACCTTGGCGGTCAGCCCGCCGCGGGAGCGACCCAGGGCATGATCCGGCGGCTCACCGGGCACGAGGCGAGAATTCTTGTCATTCGATTCTGCCCCCTGTGTCCTGCTCTGGGTCCGTGACAACCGAGTCCCGGCGGGCACCGGCCGCGTGCTGATGGGCACGCACACTGGTGGAGTCGATCGACAAAATCGCCTCCGCCTCCTTGGGGTCCAGGCCCACTTCCTGCTGCACAGCGGCCAGCATCTGGGTGTAGGTGCCGTCTTGTGACCACCGCTTGTGCCGTTCCCACACGCTCTGGAACGGCCCGAACTTCACCGGCAGATCCCGCCAGGGCGAACCGGTGCGAAACCGCCAGATGATCCCCTCCAGCATCACCCGGTGGTCGTTCCACGGACGACCACGCCGGCCCGAATCCTGTGGCAACGCCGGCGTCAGGGCCGCCCACAACTCATCACTAATCACTCCATCACGAACCATGAGCTCCACGATCGCTGACCAGCCTCGAAATCTTTAGCAGACACGCCCTAGACATCGCGCAACACCTCGGATGAGTTTTGACTCTCCGGCTGCACTTTCGCCTCTCGGTGGCCGGCCGGCCCCGTAGGGGGATCGACGTGCGGGGAAGAGCAATGGGACCGGCGAGTCCTGGGTAGTTCCTGCTATTCGCGCCTCAGCTGCGTGGTCGGCAATGCTGTACGCATGGAGTACGTGTCCAGGGCGCCGCGGCCGCCGCTCGACGGCCTGGTCCACGACATCTACTACCTGGCGGGCGAGCCGCCGTACCGCCGGTTGACGCTGCCGGCGGCGCCGGCGCCGCTGCTCATCGTGAATCTCGGGGCGCCGTTTCACATCCGTGCGGGCAACGCCGTCGAGGCGGCAGAGTACGCCGACGGCTGTGTGGTCAGCACGCCCACCCGTGCGTGGGACTTCAGCTACCCGATTTCCAGCCGGTCGGTCGGCGTGCACTTCAAGGCGTGGGGGCTGGCACCGTTCCTGCCGATGGCCGCAGACGAGTTGCGCGACCGGCCGGCGACCATCGAGCAGGTGTGGGGCCGGCCCACCATCACCGAGTTGCGAGACCAGCTGGCTGCAGTGGCCGAACCCGACCAGATGCTGACCCTGCTCGAGGCGGCGCTGACGCGTCAGTTGCGGGATATCCCCGGGCTGGATCTGGTTCGCCATGCGAGCGCCGCCATCGCGGCGACCGGTGGGACGGTGCCGATCGGCGATCTCATCGTGGCGAGAGGTGTCAGCAGCACCCTTCTGGCACGACGTTTCCAGCAGGTCATCGGCGTCACGCCGAAGCGGCTGGCCCGAGCCCACCGCTTCTCCACCACCGTGCTCGCCCTCGATCCCGCCGACCCGATCGACTGGGCAGACTTCGCCGCTCGCGCCGGCTATTTCGACCAGGCGCACTTCGCTCACGAGTTCCGAGAGTTCACCGGCTTCACGCCGACCCGGTACGTCGAGGTCCGGAGGCGTTTCCTGCGCGAGCATCCCGGCCACGTGCTCGACGGCTGGCCGTTGCCGGCCGATTGAATTCTTACAAGAGCGAGCAACTCGACGCGCGCAGACTGCAGGGACAGATCCCCCCATCGAAGGAGTCCCCATGAGCAAGGTAGTCATGTACGCGTCGGTGTCGGTCGACGGCTTCATCGCAGCCGAGAACGACGACCCCGGGCCGTTGTTCGAGTGGCTGGTCAGCGGTGAGGTGGCGCTGGATGAGAGCGGCGTGTTGAAGGTGTCGCAGGCGTCTTACGACTACGTTCGCCCCTACTGGGACGAGCTTGCGGTGACGATCGCCGGGCGCCACGTCTTCGACATCACCGACGGCTGGGACGGGGCGCCGCCGGCTGGGGTTGACCACGTCGTCGTCGTCAGCCACCGCCCGCCCCCCGAGGGTTGGGACCCAAGGCCGCCGTTCCACTTCGTCGACGGTATCGAGGCAGCGGTGGCCAAGGCGCGGGACCTCGCGGGTGACCGCACCGTCGAGGTCGCGGCCGGAGACGTCGGCGGCCAGTTCCTCGCCGCGGGCTTTGTTGACGAGGTGCGCATGGACGTGGTCCCCGTCGTGCTCGGCTCGGGCAAGCGCTTCTTCGGGTCGGTCGATGTTCAGCACCTGTTGGACGATCCCGACCTGATCATTCAGGGCAACCGAGTGCTCCACCTGCGCTATGGCGTACGCCGGCTGCCGAACTGAGTACGTCACGTGCATTCGTAGAGGCCGAGAACCCCAGCCTGCCATGTCCGGATGTCCCGCGGCCGGATCCTTCATCAGGATGCCGCTCTCGTGGCTGGCTTCGAGGGAAACTCGCTTGACGGCGTCCCGCGAGGGTGTCCGGAGCGGGACGCCGCCAAGGTGGACGTTCAGCCTCGTGCCGACGCGTCCGCGAGCTCGGCCTTGGCTGCCAGCCGTTGGCGTTGGATGGCGCGATAGACGGTAGAGCGGCCGACACCGAAAAGTTCGGCGACCTCGAGAGTGCTGTACTCGCCGCTGTGCACCAGCGACACCAGATGCGCTTCCTGCTTTCGGCTGAGTTTGGGCTGCTTGCCCTTCAGCCGACCCTTGGCCTTGGCGACCTTCATGCCCTCGACCGTGCGCAGCCGGATCAGGTCGGACTCGAACTCCGCGACCATGGCGAGCACGTTGAACAGGAGACGACCGACTGCGTCGGTCGGGTCGTAGACCGAGCCGCCGAGCGAGAGGCTGATCTGTCGGGCGGTCAACTCGTCCGCGATCGCCCGCGCATCGGGCAGGGACCGGGCCAGGCGGTCGAGTTTCGTGACCACCAGGGTGTCCCCAGCCCGGCACGCGGCAAGGGCCTCGCGCAGGCCAGGGCGTTCTCGGTTGGTGCCGGTCAGGCCGTGATCGACGTAGATGCGTTCGATCTCGACGCCTAGGCTGAGCAGGGCATCGCGTTGCGCGGTGAGGTCTTGCTGATCGGTGGAGCATCGGGCGTACCCGACAAGTAGTGCGCTCATGGCGCACCTCCCCAAGGGATCGGCCCGGCCGCGCCACCGAATGTGGTCGGCTCGGGCGTCGGGAAGAGCCCGACACCACCAGCGACTACCTTTCCTACTCGGTGTGCAAGTGCCTCGTTAGTCGGGTGCGTCCGACACGGCCCGCACCAAGGGGACTCATAGCCAGTGGTGCCTCTTGAACACGGCGTACAGGACCGCACCGAGAGCGACCATCCCGAGCAGGGCGAGGGGGTAGCCGTAGGCCCAATCGAGCTCTGGCATGTGGTGGAAGTTCATGCCGTAGATGGTGCCGACCAGGGTGGGGGCGAGGAGGATCGCCCCCCATGAGGAGATCCGTTTGACCTGCTCGCTTTGTTGGTAGGTGGCCTCGGTGACTCGACGCGTCTCTTCGCTCTGCTGCTGGGCCACCAGGGTGGCGTTGACTGCCAGGGCGTTCTGCAGCAGGCTCCGAAACGCGTCGGCACGTTCAACCACATGCAACGTGTGGTCATGGACGTCACGAAGCCGGTGACGCAACTCCACGTCCACGTCGTCATTGACGAAACTCTGCTCGAGCCCTTCGAGCATGCCCACCAAGGGGTGGGTGGCGCGCTGGAAAGCCATGACCTCACGGGAGAGTTCGTAGATTCGGCGTGAGACCGCCGGGTCGCTGTCGAAGAGCTCGTCCTCGATCTCGTCGATGTCGTTCTCCAGGCCGACCACCACCGGGCCGTACTGGTCCACGACCTCGTCCAGGATCGCGTAGAGCACCGCCCCGGGACCGAGACGGAGAATGTCCGGGTCGGTCTCGAGCCGGTGCCTGACCCGTCCGAGGTCAGGTGCCGCCTGTTGCCTGACGGTGACGACGAGACCAGGACGGGTGAATACGTGCAGTTCACTGAACTCGACCTGTTCGACATCCTCGAGGTATCGAGCAGGGTGCAGCACCGTGAACAGGGTGTGGCCGTATCTTTCCAGTTTGGGCCGTTGGTGCGCCTTGTCGGTGTCCTCCGCGACCAACCCATGCAGGCCGAACTCGTCCGCGATGACGCTGACCTCCTGGGAGGTGGGCCGGTAGAGCTCCACCCAGGCCATGCCACCATGTTGATGAAGCAGTTCGAGGGTCTGCTCCAGGCTGTCCGGTGTGGCGACCGGTAGGCCGTCGACGTAGATGGCGCTGGCGATCACGCTCATGAGTGCCCTCGTCCCAGGTGGCGTCGGCTGTTCAGCCCCATGGCGACCGCGTACTGCTCGGCGATGTGGCCGAGCCCTCCGATGCCGGAGATCAGCAGCCATCCTCCGGGCTTGGTGTTTGTCACCTTTAAGCCCTTGTTGCCGGTCATCGTCGCTCCTCTCGGGTCCCGGGGCCCGATCGGGTCCCGGAGCACCGATGTCGGCACGACGCCAGTGAACCACGGTCGACGGCCCTGCGAGCGGGACCGTGGCCCATACCTGCGCTCTACGCCGATGGCGGCGCGCCCGCGCGCCGGGATTACCGGCGACGTCTGCATGCCAAGGACTTTAGTCGGTTGCGTCCGCGCGGCCGCGGAGGAGAGTGGGAGTGACCGAGGAGTCCAGTGAACACTCTGACCGAGCCAACGGCCTACCGGCACCACACAACGCTCGACCTCAAGGAGGACCGGGGTGGCTGTGGTGCTCGTGCAGGTCGGCCTTCTGTACGAGAGGAGCACACCGACCATGGATGTCACCATCGTCTACGAATCTGCCTGGGGGAACACCAAGGCAGTCGCTGAGGCGGTTGCCGTCGGCGTGACTACTCAAGCCGGCGTCAACGTCACAGTGCTCGACGTCGGTGCGGCACCGCCCGCCGACACCCTGGACACCCACCTTCTCGTCGTCGGCGCCCCTACACACGCTTTCGGCCTGAGCCGCCCGCAGACCCGCGAGGACGCCGCCCGACGCGGAGGCCACCCAGGTGACGCCGGGCTGCGGGAATGGATCGAGGCGGCCGGCCAGATCCGGCCTCCTGTGGCGGCCTTCGACACCCACGTCCGCCACCCCAACCTGCCGGGCGCCGCGAGCAAGAAGGCCGCCAAGCTGCTCCGTCGGCACGGCGCCACGCTCCTCGTCGAACCCGAGAGCTTCTACGTCCACGGGTACGAGGGGCCGCTCCTTGCCGATGAGATCGACCGGGCCCGGTCCTGGGGCACCGACCTCGCCGACCGGCTAGCGGAGGGGGCGTCCCAGGTGCACTGACGCAGCCGCCCACGCCCATACATCCAGCATTGAACTACCCGCCGGTTCAGTTGGAGCAGGTGGGCCACGATGGCCTGGGCACGTGGCCGTGGTCGTGGGTGACATGCCGCTCGGCGGCGCCGCACTCAACACCGCAACTTCGATGACAGGTACAGACCTATGACGACGGACTAGGGCCAAAGGAACCGACGACATACCAAAGGCCATGGGCTGGGGCTGGCTGCAGTTGTGACACCAGGTTCGAGACACACGGGACTTGCGCGAAGTGTCGGCTCAGGGGCCCAGCGCCGATATCGGAATGACATGGACTCCGTCAGGGCGCCTTCCGGCGTACCCGGTGCTAGTGATGACACCCAGTGCTCCTGGTGCGCCGTGTTTGCTGACGTCAATCTTCGACGCGAAGTGGAGCAGGCTCGCGGCTGCTTCGTCGACAGCAGTAGGGCTCATCTTGACCTCGAACGCCGCCCACCTGTCATCAGGGAGACTGACGACCGCGTCGACCTCGTTGCCGTCAGAGTCCCGCCATGCACCGATCGTGCCAGCCAGTGGCTGGGTGTAGATGCGCAGATCCCTCATAACGAGGGACTCGAAGTGGAAACCAGTGGCCCTGAGATCTGCGAGAAGTTCAGCACTCCGATCCCCAATGCAGCCAGCCCTACCGAAGGGTCGTCGAAATATCGAATAGGCGCTGCGCGAAGCCGGGTCCGAGAGCGCATATGCGGGCGCCAACTCTCAGCATTCTCGGTCAAATGGAGCCGCTCCAAGGCATCCAGATATGCATACAGACTGTCTCGTGCGATTGGCCCCTCAGGGCCTCCAACGTCCTTCGCCAACTCGGTGACTTTGACGGCCTGCCCGGCGGAACGAGCAAGTGCGGCCATGAGGCGGTTGATGTTGCGGGGGTCACGGCGGGCACCGAGCGCGTGGATGTCGACCTCTGCGATCTGGGTGAGGTAGTTGCGCAGCCACGAGCGGGCCTCGTGCTCATCGGCATCCATCAGGCTCGGCCAGCCGCCTATCACGATTCGCCGAATCAGATCCTCGAAGTTGAGGGCCGCGCCCGACCCCGTCTGGGTGTGGCCGTTGAGCAAGTCGCGCATGGAGACATCGCCGCTGGAGTGCCCCGACTCGAACAGGCTCTCATCGGGCGCATTCGGAGTGTGCCTATGCGGCCGGCGCCGGAGTGGCGCTTGGCGTCGTCCTTCGGAGTGGCCGATCCAGTGAGGATGTAGAGCCCTCGCTGGCCGCGGTCGTCGATGTTCCGGCGGACACGGTTCCAGATTGCCGGCTCAACTTGCCACTCATCGAAGAGGATTGGGGTGGGCTGGTCGAACAGTTGGTCGGGTGCCAGCGTCAGGGCCATCCGGGCTGACTCATCCTCATCTAATCGCACTGTGGACTTGGCGATGCGCAACGCCGTGGCCGTCTTACCGCACGCCTTCGGCCCCTCGATCAGAACTGCGCCGATGCCGTTCATACGGTGGGCAAGTTCGCAGAGCCTCTAGTCGACATTATGCAGATGGCGCAGACGACAGATTGCAGACGACGGGTTCGACACTTTGCGGAAGTTGGTCGACCTCGATGTATCCCGCGATGGCAAACCGGGCCCGAGCCCGGGTGGCGAACCGGTATTGTCCCAGCACACTCCGGTCCTGCCCATGAACCGGCGCGCGTCAACTGGACCTGCTCGGCCAGTAACGACGTCAGGGCAGCACTATCTGCACGGCCTCGGCCTTGAACTGCGGGCTGACCTTCCGTCGTTTCGGGGACATGTACTGATCCTCTCCTCAGGAGAGAACCTGTCCAACATCCTTGATGCTCCCCAGGATCGGCTTGCGGAACGAACTTCAAGAGTTCCGTCCAGACTCGTTCTTGTCGAGTACTGGTAGTGACGGGCGGCCTTCCGGGCGTCGTGCTGGCTCCAGCGGAGCAGGTGGTCGCGGTCGCCTGCGACCGGGTAGGGGACGCTCCAAGCGCGCGTAGTCAGGCTCCTTGCCGATTTGTCAACGGGAAAGTTGCGCCTGAGGTGACGTGATGTCCTAACGTGGTGAGCGTGACCAACACCGAGCCCCGACGGCGGGGTATCGACGACGGCGTCCGGGTGGTGCACGGGGCGGTCCACGCCGGCGACCCAAAGGAAACCTTATGACCGAGCTGACTCCATATCTCTGCGTCGCCGACGCCCGAGCCGCCATCGAGTGGTACGTCGCCGCGCTGGGCGCAGAGGTCACCTACGAGCCGATCGTCATGGAGGACGGCCGGGTCGGCCACTGCGAACTCGCGATCGGCAAGGCGCGCTGGATGATCTCCGACCAGTTCGACTCCGCTGGGGTAGCCGCCCCCGACCCGACCCGCGGGTCGGCGGTGTCGCTGCATCTCACGGTCACCGACGTCGACGCGGCCGCCGCCCGCGTCGTCGCGACCGGGACATCGATGACGCGCGGCCCCGAGGACAGTCCGCCCGCCGGGCGGGTAGCGGTCTTCATCGACCCGTTCGGTCATCGCTGGTTCCTGAACCAACCGGGCGAGAGCTGACTCAGACCCGCTCGGCCAGGGGAGTCAACCCGAGCCCTGAGTGCGTAGGGCCTCACCCGTCCCCCAGCGGCGATGCGCATACGAGATGATGAGGATGGCAGCGAAGCTACGCCGAGTCGATCACCGTCGCCGCTTCACCGGAGTCCATCTATGCCCTGGTCAGCGACGTCACCCGCACGGGTGAATGGAGCCCGATCTGCCGTCGCTGTGAGTGGGAAGACCCCGACAACACCGGCGTCGGCGCGCAGTTCACCGGTTTCAATGAGACACCGCAGCGCTCCTGGCAGACACGGTCAACGGTGGTCGCGGCGGAGCCAGGCCGGGCGTTCGCCTGGGAGGTAGGCGACGGCTACGTTCGGTGGGGCTACGCGCTGCGACCCGTCGACGGCGGGACCGAGGTCACCGAGCACTGGGAATTCCTGCCAGCCGGGCTGGAGATGTTCGCCAGGCGGTATGGCGCGGAGGCGCCGTCCCAGATCGAGGAACGCACCCGCGCCGCACACCAAGGCATCCCGCGCACCCTCGCGGCGATCAAGCACATCGCCGAGGCGGAACGACACACCACCGATCCACCCGCTGCGCCTCGCTGACCACACAACGCGCGCACGTCTTGTGTGACCGGGGTGCGCTGGTGGTCCTACCAGTGAAGTGGCAGGCCGTTGCCTAGCCCCAGCGCAAGCCGAGTCGATGGGTCACTGCACCGTGCCCGCCACTGCCTGGATCATGGCGCCGGCGGCGAGCCCTCACGCGACTATGGTTCGTTCCGATTAGGGCTCGGCCTCAGAGCGGTCAGCACCGCCGAGGCCGCGATCACCAGTGCGAGCACCAGGCCCGACACGGCCCAGTCTCCGACGGCAAGGGCGAGGCCGGACAGCGCAGCACCCAGCAGGTAGCCCGCCTGAATGGCACCGGCGAGAGCTGTCATCATCAGTTCCGGCCGCTCCGGGTGCTGAGCCATACCCAGCACGTTCGTCGTGGCGATCCGGGCGCCCGCGATGGCGTTGGCCACCGCGTAGGCCACCGCACCGACCAGCCACCGCGGGCGCGCGTCGCCATCGAGGAGAGCGCTGCCGAAAACCCCGGCGACGGCAACGGCCAGCAGTCCGGACAGGACGTACACCGTGACCCGCAGGTCTCCGGCCGCGGCGAGTCGGCCACCCAGGACCGAGGCGATGACGAAGCTCACTGCCCCGGCGGACAGCACCCATCCGGTCAGCCCTTCGGTGGTCCCCAGTCCCACCACGAACAGCGCCCCCACGTACGTCAGGACACCCGCCCATCCCATGTACGCCAAGGTCTCCGCCACGGCCCAGCGGTAGGCGGGCCGTGGCATGTTGGCCAACCCACCGCGACTCACGGTGCCCGCCGGGCCGGCGAAGCGCCCGGCGAGCGTGAGGACACCGAGGGCCAGGATCGCGGGAAACACGTGGGTGGACCGCCAGGAGATGTGCTCGGTCAAGGCACCGCTGATCGGGCTCCCGATCACCCAGGCAAACCCGTGGGCTGCGGTCACCCAACCGGCGGCCCACGCCCGACTGCCTCCGGTGAAGCCGCCGAGTCCGGCGAATCCCGCGGTAAGCAGGGTGGCGATCGCCAGTCCCACCGGCACGTGGGCGACCAGGTAGTGGATCGGGCCGGTCGCCGTGGCCACCGACGCGCTGGCGGCAAGAACGAGAAACGCACCGGCCACGGCTAGACGTCGCACCCCGAAGGACGAGACCGAGACCGAGACCAGCAGGGCTAGGGCTCCTGCAAGAGCGACTGCGCCGGTGAGGGACCTGGCCTGTCCGGCCGCCGCGACCTCGACACCGAGGTCGGTCGCGACAGCCACGAGCGAGGGAGTCAGCACCGCTAACAATGACTGCGAGGTCATCGCGGCGGCCACGAGCGGAACCAATCGCGCCACATCCCGCTCAGCAGTGCGAGGGGCGGTGTCCACGTCCCGGGTCACGGCCACCACCTTCAGGGCCGGGCTTCCAGGACCATGAACATCGGGGTCTGGGCCGCCCGCCGGAACCGGGTGAACCCGGCTTGACCGGCCACCTGCTCAAGTTTCGCCTGCCCCGCTTGGGCGCCCAGGGCCGCCTCGGCGCGCCCTGGCGAGCGCGCTCGGAGTGCACACCATGGTGGAGACGGAGTAGAAGGTGCGCGCCCGCACGCTCTCGGCCGGGTCGTCGTCGGCTCGCGGTTCGGTGAACATCCACGTCCCAGACGGTGCGAGGGCGCGACGGATGTGCCGCGCCGCACCGACTGGATCGCCCCACTCGTGCAAGGCATTGAAGACGCAGACCAGGTCGTAGTCGCGGCCGGGGAAGTCCTCCGCGGTGGCCACCTCGAAGGTGACGCGGTCGCTGACCCCGGCCTCGGCTGCCGCGGTGCGTGCCGCCTCGATCGAGGCGACGTGATTGTCGAATCCGGCGAACCGAGAGGCCGGGTAGGCCTCGGCCAGCCGGATCAGGGCCTCGCCATGACCGCATCCGACGTCGACCACTCGCGCCCCGGACTCGAGCCGGGCCTGCATGCCCTCCAGTGCGGGGATCCAATGGGGCACCAGGTTGGCGCGATAGACCGGCCCGAAGAGACGCTGTGTGCCCACGTACAGGTCGGGGTGGTGCCCGCCCCACCCGAGGCCGCCGCCGGAGGTGAAGGCGCGGGCGAGGGTGTCGACGTCCTTGTGGTTGGAACTGGCCGCGAGCATTCCACCGATCAGGTAGGTCGGGCTGGCCGGATCCGCCAGGCACGCCGCCTGTTCAGGGGTCAGCCAGTAGGTACCGCCGGCGGGGTCATGCTCGGTGTACCCGCTGGCCACCTGGGCGTTGAGCCACTCCCGCAGCAGCCGCGGGTGGCAGCCGGTCACCTCCGCAAGGTCTTCGGGTGGGCAGGGACCATGGGCAGCGAGTGCGGCATAGAGCCCGAGCCGGTCGCCCAGCACCACGGTGGCGGCGTGCATCGTGGCGGCCTGGTCGGCGCCGTAGCGTTCGATGAACGCTTGCAGCCGGTCGGAGTCCGGGGTCGACGCCGTTGCAACTCCCGACGGTGCGGCACGCGCGGAGGCCGGGCCTTCTGGAGTGGCTTCGATCGAGTCGATTCTGCTCGGCATGACCCTCACCCCTGGATGTTCTGGTTGACATGGAACAGGTTGCTCGGGTCGTAGGCGGACTTGACCTGCAGGAGCCGGCCGTAGTTGTCGCCGTAGGTGGCGCGCACCCGATCCGGACCCTCATCCATCATGAAGTTCACGTACGCCCCGCCGACGGTGAACGGGTGGATCGCCTCCCAGTACGCGCGGGCCCAGCGGGTCAGTGGCTCCGCGAGCCGGGGATCCGGGTCGATGGCAGCGATGACCATGGACCAGGTGGCGTCCCGGAATTGCCACGCGGTGTCGGCGGGATCGACGTCGTGCACCGCCCCGTCGATGGGGTACAGGTGCATCAGGGACTTCTCACCCGGTGCCCGGGCGGAGTGCTCCAAGTGGGCATCGATCGCGGCGTCGGGCAATTCCTTGACCACATCGCCCTTCCAGTACCACTGAAGTCCGGGCGGGAGCAGCGGGTCGAACATGGACTGCAGCGCCGGGTAGGGCATCTGGGTGCAGCCGTCCAGCAACGGCGTGGGCAGTTCGTCACGGATCGGGCGCATCGCCTCACGAGCCTCGTCCTCCGGCCCGTCGTAGCAGCACACCAGGACGCATGACTGCCTTCCCCGGATCTCCGTCGGGAACGGCGGCACCGACGGCACCCGCTTGAGTCCCAGGAAGGGGGAGAACCGGGGTGCGGCCCTGGGCAGGAAGTCGCGGTACCAGGCCATCACCTCCCGGGCGTGGGCGACGTCGAAGAAGATCGGCCCTGCGAACACGGTGTCCACCGGGTGTGCGCGGAAGAGGAACCTGGTCACCACCCCGAAGTTCCCGCCACCACCGCGAACCGCCCAGAACAGATCCGGGTGCTCCTCGGGCTTGGCGGTCACCAATCGGCCGTCGGCGAGGACGACGTTGCTGGCGGGTGAGGTACCCGTGCCCACCGCCGAGGGTCAGACCCCCGACCCCGGTCGAGGAGACGATGCCGGCGGGCACGGCCAGCCCGGACGGGTGGGTGGCCTGGTCGACGTCGCCCTGCGTGCACCCGGGTCCGGCCGTCACGGTGCGGGTCGCCGAGTCGACCCGCACCCCTTTCATCGGCGAGAGGTCGATCATCAGGCCGTCGTCGCAACTGGCGAAGCCGGCACCGTTGTGCCCGCCGCCACGGATGGCGATCGGCAGCCCGGTCTCGCGCCCGTAGGCAACGGCGTTGATCACGTCCGCGGCACTGGTGCAGCGGATGATCATCCGGGGTTTCTTGTCAATCATGCCGTTGTAGAGGGCGCGGGTGATGTCATAGCGAGCGTCATCGGCGTCGATGACCTCGCCCCGGAGTCGTTGCCGCAGATCCAACATGAGGAGTCCCTTCTCGTGACCGATTGCCTCACGCTAGGAGTCGACGTCGACGACGCGCATCGGGCCGATTGCCCAACCTCGCACCTGTCATGGGTCATCTGACCCACAGCACCGGCGAGGTCACCCGGTCAGCGCACGGACGGCGCCGGGTAGGCGCGCGCAGCAGTCAGTGCCGTCAGGACACGGTCGGGCGGTCAGCGCGGTGAGCGCGGCACGAGGCCCTGCTCGAAGGCGTAGGCGGTGGCCGCTGTGCGGGAGGAGCAGCCAAGTTTGGCGAAGATGCTGGACAGGTGCCGGGCCACGGTCTTCCTGCTGATGAACAGCTCCGCCGCGACCTCCCGGTTGGTGCCCCCCAGGGCGACCACGGCCAGTACCTCCACCTCGCGCGGCGTGAGTTTGCCGGCGCCTCGGCTCGTCCCATCGAGGGCCGTCACCTGCTCGAGGTCACCGACTGCGCCGAGTTCGGCGAACACCCGCTGCGCCGCCGCACGTTCCCGGCGGGCGCCGTCGAGGTCTCCCAGGGCCTGACAGGCACGCCCGAGCAGGGCCTGCACCCGGGCCAACTCATACGGCACACCGAGTTCGCTCCACAGCCGGTGCGCTTCGCGCAACTCGCCCACCGCCTCCTCCAGGCGGTCCTGGGCCAGGTACACCGCGCCACGGGTGGCGTGTGCGGTGGCAGTGAACCCCGAGGTGGCGTAACGAGCCGCGATGCCGGCCACATCCGTGGCTGCCTGCTCCGCGACCTGCACCTCACCGGCGGCCAGCGCGACCTCGACCTGGGCGACCCGCAGCGGCAGACGCCGCAGCGCGTCCACGGCGGACCCGACGGCGATGGTGAGGCCGGCCAGGGCTGCATCGTGCTGGCCGCGCGCGCACTGGAGCAGAGCCAGGCCGGGCTGGGGATCGCGACCCCGGGCACGGGCCTGCTCATAGGCAACGTCTGCGTCGTCGTACTCCCCGCGCAGCCGCCGCAGTTCGGCGACCTGGTAGTGCGCTTCGGCGGCGCTCGCGACGTGCAGGTGCTCCAGATCCGCGCACACCTTGGCGGCCTCCGTTTCGGCCTCAGACCATCCGCCACTGGCCTGCAGGACTTGGGAGCGGTGCACCCGGCAGATCCCGGTGAACAGCACGGCCGCGGGCAGGCTGTCGAGCCACTGCGTGGTGGGCGCGGTCCAGGAAACCAGCCGGCGCACGTCTCCCAGTTCGTGGCAGGCAGCCATCAGGTGGCAATAGATGTTTCCCGCCCACGTCGGATGGAGATCCTCGGTGAGCACCGCGACCATTGCCTCGTCCAGAAGCGAGAGCCCCTCGGTGGTGCGGCCCTGCTTGACCAGCGCTCGTCCGTGCCCAACGATGCTCAGGGCCACCAGGTTGGCGTCGTTGTGTCGCCGGCCGAGATCCGCTACGCCGGCCGCGCTCGCCACCACGTCATCGCCGACCGGCCCGCCCAGACCTGCCTCCACCTCGAGGATGTACATCAGGTAGCCACGCTCGGCGCAGTCGGGGTGATCGTCGAGCAGCCGCTGGGCGCGACTCAGCCATCCGGAGCCCAGCACCGTGTCGCCGCGGAGCAACAGGTCGACCGCGATGTGAATCGCGGCCATCGCAGCCCGCGCGGGTAGGTCGCCCTCGAGGTAGCGGCGATAGGCGCGTTCTGCGGCCGCCAAGGACTCCTCGACCTCACCGAGCCACCAGGCTGCGTCCGCGAGTAGGAACGTGTCTTCGGCGGCCAGGTCCTCCTGAGCCTCTGCCTTGGTGAAGCCTTCGCGGGCAGCATGCCAGTCACGGCGCTGGTACGCCGTCCGCGCTGCCGTCACCAGAGTTGCGCTCAAGTCCTCCACCGAGCCTCTCACCCTCGATGGTAGTACGTGCCGCCGGCGGACCTCAGTGGATCCTGCAGGGTGGTCAAGCAGACCTCGTCGGTGATCGGTGTGGTCCAACTGCACTCAGACGCCCTACTTGGGCCCTACGCACTCGTCGCCGCCTACCACCACATGCCTCAGATCGAGGAGGGCCCCAAGGGCTTCGAGACCAGAACTGCGGCATCTCCCTGTGCGGGTCGGGGTAGATGTGCCGGCGTCGCGGCATCTCTCGACAATCGCGACGGCACGGTCACTGCGCCATGTCGACGAAGCGCGTGTAGTGGCCCTGGAAGGCCACCACGATGGTGTCGGTGGGGCCGTTACGGTGCTTGGCCACGATCATGTCCGCCTCACCGGCGCGGGGCGACTCCTTCTCGTACATGTCATCGCGGTGCAGCAGAATCACGACGTCGGCGTCCTGTTCGATACTGCCCGATTCGCGAAGGTCGCTCATCTGGGGACGCTTGTCGGTGCGCTGCTCCGAGCCACGGTTGAGCTGGGAGATCGCGATCACCGGCACCTCCAGTTCCTTGGCCAGCAACTTCAGCGCCCGCGAGAACTCCGAGACCTCCTGCTGGCGCGACTCCACCCGCTTACCCGAACTCATCAACTGCAGGTAGTCGATCACCACGAGCTTGAGGTCGTGTCGCTGCTTGAGCCGGCGACACTTCGCGCGGATCTCCATCAGTGACATGTTCGGAGAGTCGTCGATGAACAGCGGGGCATCGGAGACCCGGCTCATCGTGCGGGCCAGTCGAGTCCAGTCCTCGTCGCGCATCGTGCCCTTGCGCATGTTGTTCAGCGGCACCTGCGACTCCGCCGAGAGCATCCGCATGGAGATCTCGTTGCGGCTCATCTCCAGAGAGAAGATCACCGACGTCATCCCGTGCTTGATCGAGGCCGCGCGCGCGAAGTCCAGTCCCAGGGTTGATTTTCCCACAGCCGGCCTGGCCGCGACCACGACCATCTGCCCGGCGTGCAGGCCGTTGGTCAGGGCGTCGAAGTCGACGAAGCCGGTGGGCACCCCCACCATGCCGTCCCCGTGGTGGGAGGCGGCGTCGATCTCCTCCATGGTGGCGTTGATGATGTCCTTCAGCGGGACGTAGTCCTCGCTGGTGCGACGCTCGGTGACCGCGTAGACCTCGGCCTGGGCGGTGTTCACCAGATCGTCGACGTCCCCGCCATCGGTGGCATAGCCCAACTGCACGATCCGGGTGCCCGCGTCCACCAGTCGGCGCAGCACCGCGCGCTCCCGCACGATCCGGGCGTAGTACCCGGCATTCGCTGCGGTGGGCACCGACGACAGCAACGTGTGCAGATAGGGCGCCCCGCCGATCCGGCCGAGTTCACCGCGTTTGGTCAACTCCGCCGAGACCGTCACCGCATCCGCCGGCTCACCCCGGCCGTACAGGTCCAGGATCGCCTCGTAGATCGCCTCGTGCGCCGGGCGGTAGAAGTCGGTGCCCCGCACCACCTCCAGCACGTCCGCGATGGCGTCCTTGGACATCAGCATGCCGCCCAGCACGCTCTGTTCGGCCGCCACGTCCTGCGGTGGGGTCTTGTCGAAGGACTCCCCCGGGGGAGCCATCTCTGCCAGGCTCATCGGCCCACCCCCTGGTTCCGTCTCACTGTGCCCCTCGCCGTCCTCGCTGAAATTCCGTACTCATGTTCTACAGCCGACCACTGACACGGGTCGGGCCGCACCGGTGCGGTGCCCATGTGACCCGGCCTGGCGTCGTCGGCCTTTCCGGGTGCACTCCCGGTCTTCCCGGGCGACCACCCCGGCGCCGTCTTCCCTGCGACGCCGGATACCCACCCAGCGCGAGGCTAGGGCCCCACCGGCCGAACGCCAAACCCCGGTGTTCCCGCCCTGTGCACGAAGACCATCTAGGCTGTGGACACCGTGTGGACAGTGCGGCCCCTCGTTGTGCACAGGGCGGGGACACAGGTGTGGATAACACCTCAGAAGCGTGCCGTCACAACGAAAAGTCCCTGTGGATGCTGTGTATGGAAAGAAGTCGGAGGATCCGTGGACGACACGCCCGCCCAACACGCCGACCGGGGCCGGGCACTGGATCGTCGCATCCTGTCCCTGGCTTGGCCGGCGCTGGGCGCACTGGTCGCCGAGCCACTCTTCGTCCTGATCGACTCCGCCGTGGTCGGCCGCCTGGGCGTGAACGAACTCGCCGGCCTCACCCTGGCCTCGACGCTGCTGGTCACCGCGGTGGCGATCTTCGTCTTCCTCGCCTACGCCACCACGGGTGCGGTGGCCCGCCAACTGGGCGCCGGGAACACCCCCAAGGCACTGGCCATGGGGATGGACGGGATGTGGCTGGCGCTCGCACTCGGCCTGATCACCATGACCATCGGGTTCGTCACCGCACCCTGGGTGGTGACCCTGATGGGTGCCCCGGCCCCGGTGGCCCCGCACGCCATCGACTACCTGCGCTACTCCCTGCCCGGCGTCCCCGGCATGCTCGTGGTGCTGGCCGCCACCGGCGCCCTGCGAGGGTTGCAGGACACCCGCACCCCCTTCGTCGTCGCCGTCGCCGGGGCCATCGTGAACACCATCGGCTCCATCGGCCTGGTACACGGGGCGGGGCTTGGCATCGCGGGATCGGGCCTGGCCACCGCCCTGACCCAGATCGGGATGGGCGTGGTGCTGGCCGTGGTGGTGGTGCGCGGAGCCCGCGCGCACGGGGTCTCGGTCAAACCCGCTTTCGGCGGGATACGGGCCAACGCCCGCGCAGGGATGCCGCTGCTGGTCCGTACCCTGACGCTGCGCATCGCGGTGCTGCTGACCGTCGCCGCGGCCACTCACCTCGGGGCGGTCACGATGGCCGCCCACCAGATCGTCAACGCCATGTGGGGCCTGGCCGCGTTCGGCCTGGACGCCCTCGCGATCGCCGCGCAGGCGCTGATCGGGCACGGCCTGGGCCGGCGCGACGTGGAGTCGGTCCGGCGCATCATGCGCAGGTCGCTGCAGTGGGGCACTGCCGCCGGGGCGGTGCTCGGCCTGGTCTTCGCCGGGACCGGCTGGTTGATCACGCCCCTCTTCAACGCCGACCCCCAGGTGCAGCAGGCCGGCGCCTGGGGACTGGTGGTGATCGGGGTGCTGATGCCGATCGCCGGATGGGTGTTCGTGCTCGACGGCGTGCTCATCGGCGCCGGCGACGGACGCTTCCTGGCCTGGGCCGGTGTGATCACGCTGGTGGCCTACCTGCCGTTGCTCGGGCTGGTGTGGTACTTCGCACCCCCGGGCGTGCCCGGCCTGATCTGGCTGTGGAGCGCCTTCGCCGGCGCGTTCATGCTGGCCAGGGCGATCACCACCGGGATCCGCGCACGCGGCACCGCCTGGATGGTGCTGGGCGCGACGTAACAACCCGACGACGGCGGCACGCGGGTAGGTCCCGCACCGGCCCGCCCCGTAGTCGTCGAGTGCCGGCCCGGCACCGACCGTGAGTGCTGCGAGCGCCTGCAGGCGCCGCTCGGCCCGCGCGCCGTTGCGAGGGCAACCCTGGCCTCTTCCGGAGTGGCGACGGGCGGGTCTACGCTGGTCCGTGAACGTTCACGGAAATGCACGACGCAGTAGGAAACGGAGCACAGATGCCCACCACAGTCCGTTGGGCGGTCCTGGGACCGGGCCGGATCGCGAGGCGGTTCGCCTCCCAACTCCCGCACAGCCGGCACGGGCGGCTGACCGCCGTCGGCAGTACCGACGCCGGCCGGGCGCAGACCTTCGCCGAGGAGTTCGGGGCAAGCAGCGCTGGAACCTACGAGCAGGTCCTCACCGACCCGGAGGTGGACGCCGTCTATGTCTCCACCGTGCACACCACACACGCGGAACTGACCCTGATGGCGTTGGCGGCGGGCAAGCACGTGCTGTGCGAGAAGCCGCTGGCACCCAACCACGGCACCGCGATGGCGGTGGTTGAAGCGGCACGCAGTAGCGGAAAGGTGCTGCTGGAGGCGTACATGTACCGCTTCCACCCGCTGATCACCCACGTGCTGGACCTGGTGCGCCACGGCACGCTGGGGGAGGTCCACCACGTGGACGCAGCCTTCTCCTTCCGGGCCGGCGGTACCGGGCGGCTGTTCGATCCGGCCGTCGCCGGTGGCGGCATCCTGGACGTGGGCGGGTACCCCTTCTCCTTCGCCCAGGCGGTCGCCCGCGCGAGCGGGGTCTGCGGTGCCCCCGAACGTTTGGACGCCCGCGGGCAGGTGAGCGGTGGCGTCGATGAGTGGGCACTGGCCACGCTCGGCTTCACCGGCGGCCTGACCGCCACCATCCGCACCGGCATCCGGATGCACACCCCCTCCACCATCGCGGTGCACGGCACCGCCGGCACCGTGACCATCACCGACCCATGGTTGCTGCAGCCCGGTGACGCCGCGGCCACCATCGCCCTGCTCGGGAGCGAACCGGAGGTGGTGACCGCCGGTGAGGCACACACCTACGCCCTGGAGGCCGACGCGCTGGCCCGGGCCGCCGCGGCCGGTGCCGGCGAGGTGCCCGAACTCCCCCTTGACCACTCCCTGGAACTATCCCAGGGCCTGGACCGCTGGCGGGCCGCACTCGGGCTGCGCTACCCCTTCGAGACCGACACCGCCGACATCCCGCCTCTACGGGAGGTCAGCGCCCCCACCACCGGGGGCATCCCGAGCGCACCGATCGAGGGTGCCGGCGAGTTCTCCCGCCTGGTGCTGGGTTGTGACAACCAGCCCGACCTTGCGCACGCCTCGGCCCTGTTCGATGCGTTCTTCGCCAGCGGCGGCACCACCTTTGACACCGCCTACATCTATATGGTGGCGGGCTGCAGGAACGCCTGGTCGGGCAGTGGCTGCGCAACCGGGGACTGCGCGATCAGGTCCGCCTCATCGTCAAGGGCGCCCACACCCCGCATTGCGACCCGGAGTCGATCGGGCGCCAGCTCACCGAGTCCCTGGAGCGTCTGGGCACCGACCACGCCGACCTGTACCTGATGCACCGGGACAACCCCCAGGTACCGGTCGGTGAGTTCGTCCAGGCCCTGGACGAACAGATCAGCGCCGGGCGGATCCGCTCCTTCGGTGGTTCGAACTGGTCACTGGCGCGCCTGCAGGGGGCCAACACCTGGGCGCAGGAGCACCAGATGCAGGGCTTCGCCGCCCTGAGCAACCACTTCTCCCTGGCCCGTGCCCTCGATGTGCCCTGGACCGGATGCGAGCACGTGTCCGACCCGCAGAGCCGGCGCTGGCTCGAGGAACAACGGTTCCCGCTGTTGCCGTGGTCGGCGCAGGCGCGCGGCTTCTTCACCGGCCGGGCGCATCCCCAGGATCGTTCCGATGCCGAGCTGGTGCGCTGCTACTACTCCGAGGACAACTTCAAGCGGCTGCACCGCGCGTCGCAGATGGCCGCCGAACGGGACGTCCCGACGACGGCGATCGCCCTGGCCTACGTGCTCGCCCAGTCCTTCCCCACCTTCGCCCTGATCGGCCCACGCTCGCTGGCCGAACTCCGCTCCTCGATGCTGGCGCTGCAGGTGGAACTGAGCGCCGAGGACGTGGCCTGGCTGGACCTGCGTGACCAGGAGGAGGCAGGCTCCGGCCCCACACCGGGACCGGGAGCGGGGGCCGGGGAGTCGCGCGGAAGCGCTCCGCGCGCGGGTGCCTGAGCCGATGGCCGCGCGCGGCAGGGTCACGATCGTCGATGTGGCGGCTGCGGCCGGGGTGTCCCGCCAGACGGTGACCCGGGCGATGAACGACATGGCCGAGATCGCCCCGGCCACCCGGGAGCGGGTGCTGCAGGTGGCCCGGGAGTTGCGGTACCGGCCCTCGCGGTTCGGCCGGGACCTGGTCAGCGGGCAGCGCCGCACCATCGCCCTGGTGGTGCACAGCCTGATCAACCCCTATTACCCAGAACTGGCCTCGGCCGTGGTGGGGGCGGCGGCCCGGCGCGGCTGGAACGTGGTGCTGGCCGACTCCCGGCACGCCAGCAGCCCGAAGCAACTGCTCGCCGATCTCGGTGAGCAGGCGGACGCCGTCGTCGGCTATCTGGGTGCCATCCCGCACGACCACCGGGGTGACCTGCTTCCACTGGTGGTGATCGACGGCGATGCGGGGTCCGGCCATGCGGTGGTGCGTTTCGATGCCGCCGCGGCGATGGCAGATCTGGCCGACCACCTGGCTGGGGCAGGGGTGCGCCACCCGGTGATGGCGGTGCCCGGGTCCGGGAACGCGCGGGCCCGGGAGTTCACCGCCGCGATGGCCCGGCACCAGGTGCCGGTGCGGGTGCTGACCTACCCGGAGCCCGGGGCCGGTGGGGACCCCACCCGCTCCGGCGGTGATGACCTGGCCGGAGGGATCAGCGTGGCAGCCGCACTGGTGCCCGAGATCCAGTCCGGCGCCGCCGCGGCCGATGCGGTGCTGGGTTTCAACGACCTCACCGCGTGCGGGTTGCTCAAGGGCTTCCGCCGGGCCGGGATCGCGGTGCCTGACCAGGTGCGGGTCGCCGGAATCGACGGGCTGAGCCTGGGCACGGTGGTCTCGCCGGAACTGACCACCCTGGCACTGGACCTCGACGAGGTGGCCGAGCACGCGGTGGACCTGGCGATCGAGATCTTCGACGGCAGGACCGTCCCCGGTGAAACCGAAGGCACCGCGCGGAAGGTGTCGCACCGCCTCCTGGTACGCGAATCGGCCTGAGCCGGCGGCGGCGCCGGGCTCAGGCCGATGGGTCGCGCTCAGCCGGTGGGGAACTCAGCCGATCGGCTGTTCGGCCACCTCGATGTCGAAGTAGGCGGTGCCGTCGTCCACCTCGCTGACCACCAGGTAGACCTCGTACTCATCAGGCTCCCCCTCCATCGAGGCCACGCACGTCATCTCGGTACCGATCTCGGCATCCAGGTCACCTGGGCACTCCACATGGGGGCGCTCTCCGATCAGCCCCTCCAGGCTGTTGCCCGTGGTCTCCTCGACCTCGGACTGCCCCACGGCATTGCTGCACGCGGCCAGGAGGAGGAGGCCGGCCAGGAGGACGGCGCTGAACTTCTTGAGCATGATGACCTTTCGTCGGGAGTTCGTGTCGGACCCACTCTGGCGGGCGCGCCCCGCCCGGACCATGGGCAGAACTGCCCCGAGGAGGCGGGCCCGGGCGCACCGCATCGGTGCGGAGGAGGTGCTGGGCGTCCGGGAGGCAGCCTGCAGGATTGGCGGTGCGCCAACGCAGCCCGCACAGCACGCGGCCCGGCACCCGCAAGGGGCACCGGGCCGCGTGGTTGCGCGCTGCACGCGCGATCAAGCGTGGGTCAGGACGCCGGAACGACGTGGACCTCAACGGTCGCGGACACATCGGTGTGCAGGCGAACCTGGACGGTGTGCTCGCCCAAGGACTTGATCGGCTGATCGACCTCCACCTTGCGCTTGTCCACGCTCGGACCACCGGCGGCCGAGATGGCCTCGGCGATCTCGGAGGTGGTCACCGCGCCGTACAGGCGCCCGCCGGCGCCGGCGTTGACGGGGACCACCACGGTCTTGGCCTGCAGTGCGTCTCGCACCGCGCGGGCGTCCTCCACGGTCGCGATCTCTCGCTTGGTGCGGGCCCGGCGGATCTGTTCGATCTGGCGCTCGGCGCCCTTGGTCCAGCCGGTGGCCAGTCCACGGGGCAGCAGGTAGTTGCGTGCGTACCCGTCCTTGACCTCGATCACGTCGCCTGGTGCGCCCAGGCCGGTCACCTCATGGGTGAGGATCAGTTTGGTCGCCATAGTCTTCTTCTCCTCAGCCTCAGCGAGCCGAGCTCGAGTACGGCAGCAGGGCCATCTCGCGCGCGTTCTTGACGGCCCGAGCGATCTGGCGCTGCTCCTGGGTGGTGACACCGGTGACCCGGCGGGCCCGGATCTTGCCGCGGTCGGAGATGAACTTGCGCAGCAGCGCAGTGTCCTTGTAGTCGATCCCGTTCTCGAGCTTGGCTGCCTTGAGCGGGTTGGCCTTCTTCTTCACCACCGGTTTGGTGCGGGGCGGCTGCTTAGCCATGGGGGTACTCCTTGATGTGCGGGTGCCGGGCACGGGCCCGGCAAGAATGAATGGTTCGTATCAGAACGGGGGCTCGTCACCGAAGGTGGAGCCGCCGGATGCCCAGGGATCGTCGGGCTGGTTGCCACCGCCGGAACTCTGCTGGCCTCCGCCGCCGCCGCCGTAGCCACCGCCGCCTCCGCCGCCGTAACCGCCACCTCCGCCGCCACGCTGGGCGCGGGTGACCTTCGCGGTGGCGTACCGCATGGACGGGCCGACCTCGTCGACCTGTAGTTCCACCACGGTGCGCTTCTCGCCCTCACGGGTCTCGAAGGAGCGCTGCACGAGGCGGCCCTGGGCGATGACGCGCATCCCCTTGGTCAGGGACTCGGCCACGTTCTCGGCGGCTTCGCGCCAGATCGAGCAGCGCAGGAACAGCGTCTCGCCGTCCTTCCACTCGTTCGACTGGCGGTCGAACTGCCGCGGGGTCGAGGCGACCGTGAAGTTGGCAACGGCTGCACCCGAGGGGGTGAACCGGAGTTCAGGGTCCGCGGTCAGGTTGCCGACCACGGTGATGACGGTTTCTCCAGCCATGCGGCGCTCCTTAGTCCTCGGCGCGCTTGCTGCGCGTCTCCGGGCGGATGAGCTTGGTGCGCAGCACGGACTCGTTCAGGCCGAGCTGGCGGTCGAGCTCCTGAGCGAGCTCGGGGGTGGCGATCATGTCGATGACGGCGTAGATGCCCTCGGAACGACGGTCGATCTCGAAGGCCAGGCGACGCCGGCCCCAGACATCCACCTTCTCGATGGTGCCACCACCGCTGGTGATGACGTTGAGGAACTTCTCCAACGACGGAGCCACGGTGCGTTCATCGACCTCGGGGTCGAGGATCACCATCATTTCGTAATTGCGCATGCTTTCAACCCACCTCCTCTGGACTTGGCGGTCACGGTCTCTCCGTGACAGGAGGGTGATGCGAAGGCCCGGGCGTGCGCAGGGCGCACGGAGGCCACCCCCGAGGATAGCCGACGACGGCGGCCCTGCGGGCGTGGCATTCCTCACCTAAGTGTTGAACGCCGACTACGCGGCAAGTGTCTCGAGTTCGCGAGCGGTATCCGCCGAGGTCAGGGCAGGTGCCGCGACGTCAGAGGGCTTTCGCCACGGCGTCAGTCGTTGTCCCGGCCGAACAACGGGGGCACCGAGAGGCCCTCCGCGTCGGTGTCGCCATCGCCGTCGCCGTCGCCCCCGCCGTTGCCGCCGCCACTGCCGCCGTTGCCGCCGTTGCCGTTGCCGGGGTCGTCGGTGGGCTCCTCGGTCGGCTCCTCCGTGGGTTCCTCGGTGGGCTCCTCGGTGGGCTCCTCGGTGGGCTCGTCCGTGGGCTCCTCCGTCTCCTCCTCCTCGGGCTCCTCAGGCTCCTCCTCCTCGGGCTCCTCGGTCTCCTCCTCCTCGGGCTCCTGCGTCTCCTCCTGGGTGGGCTGCCGGGTGGGCTGCGGAGCGGGCGGGGCGACCGGCTGGGAGCGCTCGGGGAATTGCTCCACGTCCAGGTCCGCCACCGCCACGGTCATGAAGTCGGTCCAGATCTGGGTGGGGAAACTGCCGCCGGAGATCACGTTCTGGCCGCCCCAGCCGCCCATCGCCTCCTCCGAGCCGTCCTCGCCCACCTGGTACATCGAGACCGCGGTGGTGATCTGCGGGACGAAGCCCACGAACCACGCGGACCGGTAGTCGTTGGACGATCCGGTCTTGCCTGCGGCGGGACGGCCCAACTGGTTGGCGGTGGAACCGGTACCGCGCTCGACCACCTGGCTCATCGCGTAGGTGGCATCTGCGGTGACCTGGGTGTCGACGACCTGTTCAGCGGAACCTTCACCGGTGTAGATCACATTGCCCTGCGGGCCGGTGGCTTCGGCCACGATGTAGTTCTGGTGACGCTCACCGCCTGAGGCGATGGTGGCGAAGGCCCTGGCCATGTCGATATTGCGCGGGGAGGCGCTCCCGAGCACGTTCGAGATCACCGGCTCCAGGCCCGCGGTGTCTTCGGGAAGCCCGAGGCGGTGGGCCATATCCACCGTCTGTTCCGGTCCCACCTCCTGGTTGAGCTGCACGTAATAGGTGTTCACCGAGTCGTAGGTGGCGTGGACCAGGTCGATGTTGCCGCGGTTGCGTGGTGAGTCGAAGTTCCGCACCGGGGCGTCATACCCGTCGATCTCCATGGGGGAGTAACTGGGGTAGCGCTGTTCCAGCGTGATGTCGTTCTCCAGGGCAGCCAACAGGGTGAAGACCTTGAACGTGGACCCGCCCTGGGCGGTGTCCTGGGTGGCGGCGTTGCGCTGGACCTCCAGATAGTCCCGGCCCCCGTACAACGCCAGGATCGCACCGGTTTCGTTGTCCACCGAACTCAGGGCCACCCGCAACTCCTCCGGGGCGTCCTCGGGCAGGTCCTGGGCCGACTCGACCGCAGCGTCCTGCATGGTCTGATCGATGGTGGTGGTGATCTGCATCCCGCCGCCGTCGATCTCCGCCTCGGTGAACTCGGCCGCGACCAGTTCGTCGCGCACCATGGCCAGCAGGTGTCCGTTCGGGCCGGCGTAGACGTTGGTGCGTACGGCTTCGGCCACCTCGGGGAACTCGGCCGCATCCGCCTCGTCCTGGGTGATGAAGCCCGTCTCCACCATGTACCGCAGGGTGCGGCCGAACCGTTCCTGGGCCTGATCGGGATTGATGTCCGGGTCCCAGCGCGAGGGTGCCGGGATGATGCCGGCCAGCACGGCGGACTCCTCCACGGTCAATTCCTCGGCGGGCTTGTCGAAGTACTCCTGGGCGGCCCGCTCGATCCCATAGGCACCCCGGCCGAAATAGATCGTGTTGAGGTAGTTGCCCAGAATCTCGTCCTTGGACTGCTCCCGGTCGATCTTCAGGGCCAGGATCGCCTCCTGGAACTTGCCCGCATAACTGGTGGTCTGGCCCACGTAGTACCGCTCCACGTACTGCTGGGTAATGGTGGAGCCACCCTGGGTGGGGTTACCGCGCACATTGTTCCACAGCGCGCGCAGGATCCCCATGGGGTCCACGCCCACGTTGGAGTAGAACCGTCGATCCTCCGAGGCCACCACCGCCTGACCGACGTGCTCGGGCAGCGTGGCAGGATCGATGATCTGGCGGTCCACCTCGGCGAAGGAGCCCATCGGGGTCTCTCCGTCGGCGTAGAAGACGGTGGAGGTCTCCGACATCGCGAACTCTTCGGGTTCGGGGATGTCGATGGTCAGGTAAGCGGCCACGAAGACGCCCACGCCCAGGGCGACCAGGGTCAGGAAGGCACACCCACCAGGAACCGCCAGCCCGGCAACCAGCGCAGCACCGGCCCTTTTCCGCGGCGGGGATAGTTCCAGAACCCGCCCTTTCCGTCACCACCGCTGCTGCCCCGACCGTTGCCGGACTTGCCGCTGCCGGAACCGCCGCCGCCGCGACCACCGCCCGGGCCGCCACCGGATCCGCCGCTGCCCCGGCCCCCGGAGCCAGCCGAACTCTTGCTCGTCGTCGCCGCCCTGGTCCGTGCCTTGGTGGTGGTGCTCGCGCCACTCTTGACGGAACTACCACGCCGCGCGGTACCGCCCCCGGCCGCGCCGACGATCGCCGTCGTCCCTGCGCCCGCAGAGCCTGCGGTGGATCGCCACGCGGGCTTTCCGGCCGGCTGCTGACCTTCAGGGCGCTGACCAGCCAGTCGCTGGTTCACCGGCGGGGCGCTCTGCGGGTACGTCGCCGGGCGTGCGCCTCGTTCGTGCACGCTGCGGCGTGCGGGCCCTGCGTCCCTGCCGTGCTCCTGCGGCACCGGCGACTCCTCGTCCTCAACTCCTGCGCCCGCGCACGGGCGAGCCCTCGCTGCCGAGGGCCTTCACCCAGTATGCGCTGATCGGGCGTGGCTGGACAGCGGAGCGTGACGGTCTTCACCGCCAGTTCACACGATCTGCCCGCCCATCGTGACCGGGCCCACATCTGGCATTAACCTGCAAGGCGAGCCGACCGCCGGCCCTCGGGCCCGGCACGACCATAGGGAGCAACAGTGAGTTCAGTTCGGGTAGCGATCGCCGGTGTGGGCAACTGTGCCGCCTCACTGGTCCAGGGCGTGCACTTCTACGCCGATGCCGATCCGGACCAGACGGTGCCGGGCCTGATGCACGTCCAGTTCGGCGACTACCACGTGCGGGACGTGGAGTTCGTGGCCGCCTTCGACGTCGACGCCAAGAAGGTCGGGATGGATCTGGCCGAGGCGATCGGCACCAGTGAGAACAACACCATCTCGCTCTGCGATGTGCCGCCGCTGAGACGTGCCGGTGCAACGCGGGGATACCCTGGACGGGCTTGGCCGGTACTACCGCGAGACGATCGTGGAGTCCGACGCCGAACCGGTGGACGTGGTGGCCGCCTTACGGCAGGCACGCGCCGATGTGCTGGTGTGCTACCTGCCGGTTGGGTCGGAGGACGCGGCCCGCTACTACGCCCGGGCGGCGCTGGCGGCCGGAGTGGCGTTCGTGAACGCGTTGCCGGTGTTCATCGCCTCCGACCCGCACTGGGCGAGCAAGTTCGCCGACGCCGGCCTGCCGATCGTCGGTGATGACATCAAGTCCCAGGTCGGCGCCACGATCACGCACCGGGTGCTGGCCAAACTGCTCGAGGACCGCGGGGTGGTGCTGGACCGCACCTACCAGCTCAACATCGGCGGCAACATGGACTTCAAGAACATGCTGGAGCGGGACCGGCTGGAGTCGAAGAAGACCTCCAAGACGCAGGCAGTGACCTCCAACGTGGGTCACGATCTGGGTGAGCGGAACGTGCACATCGGCCCATCGGACTACGTGCAGTGGCTCGATGACCGCAAGTGGGCCTATGTGCGCCTGGAGGGTCGCGCCTTCGGTGAGGTGCCGGTGAACTTGGAATACAAACTCGAGGTGTGGGACTCCCCGAACTCGGCGGGCATCATCATCGATGCGATCCGGGCGGCCAAGATCGCCCTGGACCGGGGTATCGGGGGGCCGATCACCTCGGCGTCGGCGTACTTCATGAAGTCCCCGCCGCAGCAGTACGACGACGAGACCGGCCGGGCGATGGTGGAGGCGTTCATCGCCGGCGACGCCGAGCGCTGAGCCGCGGTCGACGCGGCGCACACGGCCCCGGGCGGAAAAATACGTGGCGCTGCGGCACGCTTCGTTCCTACCGTGATGCCCATGAATATGTTCTTGATGGTGCGTCGTGTCCGGGAACGGGCGCCGCGGCGCGTGGGGATGGCATCCGCTACGTCCTGACTGGGCCCGGCGGATCGTGGCCGAGTCCGGGGTCGGCGCCGGGGACCTGGTGTTCGACCTGGGCGCCGGCAACGGTGCGCTGACGCTACCGCTGATCGCCTCCGGCGCCGAGGTTGTCGCGATCGAACTGCACCCGGAGCGGGTGGAGGACCTGCGTGCCCGGGTCGCGGGCCGAGCTCGGGTGGTCCAAGCCGACCTGCGCGAGTTCTACGTGCCCGGCCGTCCCTTCCGGGTCGTGGCGAATCCCCCGTTCGCCCTGACAACCCACCTTGTGCGCACCCTGCTCGCCGCTCGCGGTCTGCGTTCGGCGGACCTGGTCCTGCAGCGCGGTGCGGCCCGCGGGCTGAGCCGGCGACCGCCGGTGCCGGCGCGCTCGAGGTGTCACGCCAGGCAAGGACGCGGTCGGCAGTGGAAGGTCGGGGTGGGTCGACATCTTCCCGGGGCGGCGTTCGTGGTGCCGGCGTCGGTGGACGCAGCAGTGTTGCAGATCCGCCGTTGACAGCGGCCGTCGTCGAGCGTGCGGTCCGCTGGGGTGTGGTGCCGTCGCGTGCCCTGCGGTACCGCCGGGTGCTCTTTGCGGCGCCGGGGGGCGGGCGCGAATCTACCTCGCAGCGCCGGCGAACCGGCTGATCGAGCGGGTCAGGGTCGTGTCGTCCACGCCATGCCACTCACCCGGCAGTATCTCCACCTGCGCGTGCGGCATCGCCTCCTCCAACCCGTTGGCGTACTCATACATCTCGGGTGCGGTGGCGCTCGAGGCCACGATCAACGTGGGCTGGGCCACGGACGCGAACCGCCGTGCCGGCGTCCCGGGGAGGAAGGTCAGCTCGTGCAGCAGCGACGGCGCGTCCTTCAGGTTCGCCTCCGACGGCGGCCCCAGTTCGGCCAGGACCTCCTCGGGAACGCCGACGACCTCGGTCTGGAACCACTGGTGCAGCACCTCGGGTCCCTGAGCGAGACGGCGCTCGCCCTCGGACCTGAAGTCATGGTCGGGATCAGGTTCGTCGAGCAGCGGTGGCTCCAGCAGGGCGAGCCGCTCGATCGGCGCACCGGCTTCGGCGGCAATGAGGGCGAGCGTGGCGCCGGAGGAGAATCCGTAGACGGTGGCCGGACCGCCGGCCAGGTCGATCACGGCGGTCAGGTCCTCCACCTCGCGCTGGACGTCGTACCGCAGGCTGTTGCCGCTCTCACCCGTGCCGCGCCGGTCATAGGTCCACACGGTGAAGTGTGCGGCCAGGGCGTCCGGCAAGGTCGGTTGCGGCGTCGTCATCCGTGACACGCCCACGCAGTGGACCATGACCAGATCGGGACCGGCGCCGGTACGGCTCCATGCGATCGGAGTTCCGTCGGCGGAGTCCACCACGCCGTGGCTGCTTGGACCGGACTGCTCGATGGCACTGGTCATGGAAGTCTCCCTGCTGCGGGGCTGTTCGTCCGTACGTCGCGCTATGTTTAACATAGGTCACACGTCGTTGTCGATAGCCCGGAAGGAACGACATGCCGATCAAGCGCACCTATGCCGCCCACGGCGACGCCTGTGCCACCTCCCATGCCATGGAGTTGATCGGCGACCGGTGGACTTACCCGGCACTGCGCGAACTCATGCTCGGCCCCAAGCGCTTCTCCGAACTACAAGCCACCCTTCGGGGCATTACACCCGCAGTCCTGACCGCCAGGCTGCGTGAACTCGAACGCTCCGGCCTGGTGCAGCGGGTCACCCTTCCGGCCCCCGCGGGCGTCACCGCCTACGCCATCACCGACTGGGCGGCCGAACTACGCCCCGTCTTCGAGTCCCTGGCGTGGTGGGCGCTGAAATCACCGGTACGGGATGTCGCCGGGTGCGGGCTGACACCCGATGCCACCGTCCAGTCGATGCTGACGATGGCGCCCCGGATGCGCATGGATCCGCCCCTGGACCTGGCCCTGCACCTCAACGACACCCGCGTCGACGGCAACGCCGAGCCGTACGCCTATCGACTCCGATGGGCGCAGGAACTGTCCATCGAACGCGGCCCGGCCCCGAACCCGCAGGCCACTGTGACCGGGGATTCCTCAACCTGGACCGGTGTGCTCTATCAGAGCGTCGCTCTCGAATCCGTGGCGGTCGCCGGTGACACCGCGGCCGTCGAGCGGCTGGTGGCGGCCTTCGAGGGTGTCCTGGACGCCGCCACCGCTCCGGTGGCAGCGTCCTGACCCGCACTCCGGCTGGAGGCAGGGTCCTGCGTCCGCCCCGCCTGAGGCTCATAGCCGGGCGAGCTCGGCCTCCAGATCGTCCAGGCCGAGGGCGCCCAGGGACAGCGCCTTCATGTGCCAGGACTTCAGATCGAACTCCTCGCCGCGCTCGGCGTGGGCGGTCCGAGCGGCCTCCCGCCCGGCCAGCCAGGCCCGTTCGCCAAGTTTGTAACTGATCGCCTGACCGGGCCAGCCCAGGTACCGCACGACCTCCGAGGAGATGAAGTCCCTAGAGCGTCCGGAGTGCGCGGCGAAGAATCGCTCGGCGAGTTCGGGCGTCCAGGTCTGTCCGGGGGCGATCGGGGAGTCGGCCGGGATCGTCAGTTCCAGGTGCATCCCCAGGTCGATGACCACCCGGATCGCTCGCATCATCTGGCCATCCAGATACCCCATCCGCGCCTCGTCATCGAGATAGCCCAACTCGTCCATCAACCGTTCGGAGTACAACGCCCATCCCTCGGTGACGCCGGATGAGGAGCCCACCGAGGTCTGGAATGTGGACAACTGCGGCGCCATATAGGCCCACTGCGCCAACTGCAGATGGTGGCCCGGTACGCCCTCGTGGTACCAGGTGCTGACCAGGTCATACATCGGGAAGGACTCCCGGCCGAGCGTCGGTAGCCAGGTGCGGCCCGGGCGGGCGAAGTCCTGGGACGGGCGGGTGTAGTAGGGAGCCGCGGCCGAACCGGCCGGAGCGATCATCGCCTCCACGCGTCTGATCGGCTCGGCGATGTCGAAGTGCGTGCCGTCGAGTTCGGTGATCGCCTCGTCCATCATCTGCTGCAAGCAAGCGCCGGCGGACCTCGTCCTCGCCGTGGATCACCGTGCCGTGTTCATCGAGGTGCCGCATGCACTCCACCGGGGTGGAGCCGGGCAGGATCCTCTCGGCCAGCTCGCGCATCTGGGCGTCGATCTGCTGGTACTCCGCCCAGCCCCAGGCGTAGGCCTCGGCCGGGTCGACGTCGGCGCCCATCACACGGCGCGCGTTCAGCCGGTAGCGCTCCTCGCCGACGGCGTCGGGCGTGCCCTCGGCTTCCGGCGCGTACGTGGTGCGCAGGTACCGAGCCAGGTGGGCGGCGGCCTCGCCGGCGGCCCGGGCGGCATCATCCAGATCCGCACGCAGGTGCTCGGGACCGGCGGAGACGAAGTCCGCGAACCACCCGGTCTGCACCCACTGGTCGATCAGGTCCGCCAGGGCCAGCGCCTGGCGGGGTGCGGCCAGCAGACCGCGGGATCGGCCCTCATCCAGGCTCGCCTGCCAGGAGGTGTAGGCCCGGGGAACCCTGGCCATCCGGCGGGCGATCACCGCCCAGTCCTCATCGGTGCCGGTGGGCATCAGGGAGAATACCTGCCGTACCGCTTGCGGCGGACCGAAGATGTTCCGGATCTCCCGCAGGTGCTCCCCGGCGTCGTGGGACTCGATGATCACACCCAGACGCTCCCGCAGGAGCGTGGTGCAGCGCCGTTCCAGGTCGTCCCAGCCGGTGGAATCCATCCGGTCCAGTTCAGCGAGGGTCTCACTGGCCAGGGTCGTGCGCTCGTCGTGGCCGGCCGGGGAGAAGTCCGGGAGAGCGTCGTCGTGCGGGAACAGGCCCAGGCCGGTGTTGACGATCGGGTTCAATTCAGCGAGGCGGTGCACGTAGCGGTCTGCCAGTTGCCGCGGGGTGAGTGAGTCCATCTGCCCATGGTGGCGTATCCGGGCCGCCTCCGCGTGCTGCGGGGTCGGCGGCCGGGGCCGTGGGTGGGCACTATCGTGGGGCCCCGTGGCTGGCCTCCAGGTGGTGCAGGATCTGCGCACGCTGCTGCGATACGCCGACTTCCGCAGACTCTTCACCGTCCGGCTGGTCTCCCAGTGCGGCGACGGGTTGTTCCAGGCCGGGCTCGCCACCTTGTTCTTCTTCAACCCCGAGAACCTGGCCACGGCGGGAGCGGTTGCGGCAGCGTTCACGGTGCTGCTGCTGCCGTTCACGGTGGTCGGGCCGTTCGTGGGCCCGTTGCTGGACCGGTGGCGTCGCCGTCAGGTGCTGTTGGTGGGAAACGCGGTTCGGGTGCTGCTCGCGGGAGCGCTCGCGATCCTGATGGCCACCCTCGGGGTGGGGCCGGCTGTCTATGTGCTCGCGCTGGTGACCCTGGGGGTGAACAGGTTCCTGCTCGCTGCACTCTCGGCCGGGCTGCCGCGGGTGGTTCCCCGGGAACAACTCCTGATCGCCAACTCCCTGACCCCCACCCTGGGCGCGGTCTCCGCCGTCGTCGGCGCCGCCGTGGGCTTCGCTCTCGGTCTGGTGATGCGGCAGGGCCCAGCGTTGGACGCCGCTGCCCTGACCGGTGCGGCGCTGTTCTTCGTCGCCGCCGCCCTGCTCGCGCTTCGGCTGGGCCGGGACCGGTTGGGGCCGGAACGGTCCCGGATGAGGTCCACCACGTGGGCGCAGGTCGGGCGGGATGTGGGCGCCACCCTCACCGAGATGGTCGACGGCGCGCGGTACCTGATCGCCCGGGGCACCACGGGTGCGGGGCTGGGCGTGATGGCCGGGCACCGTTTCCTGTACGGGCTGAACTTCATCGCCCTGATCCTGATCTCCCGGAACCTGCTGGTGGATCCGGCGAACGCCTCGGCAGGGCTGGCGATGTTCGGGCTGCTGGTCGGGATCTCCTTCGCCGGTAATGGTCTGGCGATCATTCTCACTCCGGCGGCGCGCAGATTGGTCAGTCCCGCCCGGTGGGTGCTGGTGTGCCTGGGTATCGGGGCGCTCAGTCAGGGGGTGCTGGCCACCGCCCCGGTGCAGTGGGTGATCGCCGCAGCGGCGCTGCTCCTGGGATTCAGCGTGCAGGGGGCCAAGATCGCGGTCGATACGATCGTGCACCGCGATACCCACGACAATGTGCGCGGGCGGGCGTTCGCCCTCTACGACGTCCTCTACAACGCCGCGTTCGTGGGGGCCGCGGCCCTCGCTGCCGCTGTGCTGCCGGACACCGGGTACTCCCGGGCAACCTTCGCCGCACTGGGCGCGGTCTATCTGTTGCTGGTGCTGGCCTACCGGCGCGTGCCTACCGCGCCGCAGCCCGCGGGAGAGGGTTAGCGACCCGCGGCGGCCAGGGCCCGCACCGCGTCGGCGGCAACCTCCGGAGCCGGCAGGGAGTCGGGGTCGGTCAGGGCCTGCACGCCCAGGCCGATCACGAGCGCGTACACCAGCGTGCCCAAGCCCTGCTCGGCGGCCGATCCCTCCTCGACCTGTGGCGTGCCCAGTACCACCGAGGCGAGCGTCCGGCGGGTGTGGCCATAGGTTGAGGTGAGTTCATCCCGCAGTTCCTGGTCGAAGGGGGCCTGAGCAATCGCGGCCAGGGCGGCCGAGTGCAGGTCCCGGGAGCCCGGGAGGGCCCTGACCAGTTCGGAGACCAGCATTGCCAGCCGCTCCCCGGCGCTCTCGCCGCCGATCGAACGGACCGCGCGCTCGATCCGGTCGCCCCACTCGCTGGACATCTCCATCGCGGCCAGGTTCATCAACCGGTCCTTGGAGCCGAAGTGGTACCCGATCGAGGCCAGGTGAGCGCCCGAAGCAGCCGTGATGTCCCGGGCAGTGGTTCGGCTGTAGCCCTTGTCCACCAGACACTTCTTCGCGCCCTGAAGGAGCGCTTCGCGTTGACTCATCGTCCTCCGGTCTTCACGTCGCTTCGGGCTGGTCGGATCGGCCGGCCGGCAGGTACGAGGCTACCGCGAATGTTCTTGTACGTACGTCTTGACACGCATCTGTACGTCCGTACACTCGGCTATATGAACGTACGTACACGCTACTCCCCCCCGCACGGTCTCCCCTGGTCCCGCCACGAGGCGCACCTGGCTCGGCTTGGCCGTCCTCCTCGTTCCGGCGCTTCTGGTGTCGATGGACATCTCGATCCTGTTCGTCGCAAGCCCAGCGGTGACAGCCCACCTCGAGCCCACGGCCGGGCAATGGCTGTGGATGATGGACATCTACAGTTTCGTGCTGGCCGGCTTGCTGGTGACGATGGGCGGCCTGGCCGACCGGATCGGACGGCGCCGGCTGCTCCTGATCGGTGCGGCCGCCTTCGGGCTCGCATCACTCGGGCTCGCCTACGCCCCCACACCGGAGACGTTCATCACCGCACGGGCCCTGCTGGGTGTAGGTGCGGCGACACTGGCGCCCTCCACGCTGGCTCTCGTGCGAGCGATGTTCACCGACCCCACCCAGCGCAGCACTGCGGTAGCGGTCTGGACGGTCGCCTTCACGGGTGGCGCGGTTGCCGGGCCCGTGCTGGGGGGCTTCCTGTTGGAGCATTTCTGGTGGGGCTCGGTCTTCCTGGTCAACCTGCCCGTCATGGCCCTGCTGCTGGTGCTCGCACCGTTGCTGGTGCCGGAGTCACGCAATCCGGAGGCTGCCGGGTTCGACCTTCCGGGCGCCGGCCTGTCCCTGGTCGGCATCGTCGCGGTGGTCCTGGCTGCGAAACGCTTCGCCGATGAGCGTCCCGACGTCACCACCGGCGTGACGCTGGTCCTGGGGTTCGTGCTGCTGACGCTCTTCGTGCGGCGGCAACGGCGCTCCGAGGATCCGCTCCTGGATGTCACCCTGTTCCGGAACGCGGCCTTCACCTCATCCGTGCTGGCAAACGCGCTGGCCGCCCTGGTGATGGTGGGCCTGGGACTGCTGGCCTTCACCTACCTGCAGACGGTGCTGGGGTTGAGCCCTTTCCGCGCCGCACTCGCGGTGCTGCCGACGCTGGCCGGCTCCTTCGCCGGGGCCGCGTTCGCCAACGGGATGGCCCGGCATCTACGCCCCTGTCCTGGCTCGTCCCGGGTGGCCTGTCGATCGCCGCCGCCGGGATGAGTGCCATCGCCGCGATCGACCACACCGATTCGGTGGTGGCCTTCATCAGCGGCTACACGGTGCTCACCTTCGGGGTGGGGATCGTGGGCACGATAGCCAACAGCCTGATCCTGGCGACTGCGCCGCTCGAGCGGGCCGGTGGCGCGGCGAGCGTCTCCGAGACCGGCATGGTGCTGGGTGAGGCATTCGGGATCGCGATCTTCGGAACCATCGCCACCGTCATCTTCCGCTCCCGGCTGGGGGACTCCGCCGTCGGGCAGGCCCACCCGGCGGACACGGTCAGCGAGGCGGCCGCGGTCGCCGAGCGCCTGCCGGCTGCCGAGGCCGACCACCTCGTCCGGGTGGCCTTCGACGCTTTCGGGGCCGGCCTGACGACGATCGCTGCGATCAGCGCCGGTGTGCTCACGCTGGCGGCCCTGGCCATCGGGCTGGGGCTGCGCGGCGTCCCATCTCCGTCGGCACCGGTCGGCGCCCCCGGCAAGGCTGACTGACCCGGGTAGACCGGTACAGCCCGCGAAGTTTCTCGCGGGCCCCTGGGCGGCGGCGCGCGGCCACCTCGTCGATGGAGCACACGGTCGCCGGTGCGCTCCCAGCGGGACAGGCCGCGGGTGCTAGCCGCCCTCGGCCTCGCCCTGCTCGGCCCACCAGGCACGCAGTTCGGACTCGGCGCGCTCCGGTCCGAGGGGACCGTGCTCCATCCGCAGCCCCAGCAGGTACTGGTAGGCCCTGCCCACCGCGGGGCCCGGTGCGATCCCGAGGAGTGCCATGATCTCCCGGCCGTCCAGGTCCGGGCGGATCGCCTTGAGTTCCTCCTCCTCGGCCAACTGTGCGATCCGTTCCTCCAGATCGTCATACGCCGCGGCCAGCCGTGCGGCCTTGCGCTTGTTCCGGGTGGTGCAGTCGGCCCGGGTCAGGCGGTGCAACCGTTCGAGCTGGTCGCCGGCGTCCGTGACGTAGCGCGCCGCACCGCCGAGTTGGACCACTTCGCCTCCCCGTACCCGTGGAAACGCAGGTGCAGCGCTACCAGCTTCGCCACCGCCGAGATCGTGGCCTTGTCGAAGCGCAGCGAACGCAGGCGCTTGGTGGTCATCTTCGCGCCGACGATCTCGTGATGGTGGAAGCTCACCCCGCCGCCCGGTTCCATCCGGCGGGTCGCGGGTTTGCCGATGTCGTGCAGCAACGCGGCCAGGCGTAGCACCAGGTCCGGACCGGGTACGGGCCCATCCGGCCCGGTCTCCAGATCGATCGCCTGGTCCAGCACCGTCAGGGAGTGCTCGTAGACGTCCTTGTGCCGGTGATGCTCATCGATGGTCATCTGCAGGGCCGGCAGCTCCGGGAGCACCACGTCGGCGATGCCGGTGTAGGCCATCAGTTCCAGCCCGCGCCGGGGCGCCGGGGCCATCAGCAACTTCACGAGTTCGGCCTGGATCCGCTCGATCGAGACGATGCTGAGGCGGTCCGCCATCGCCGAGATCGCTGCCAGCACGTCCGGCTCGACGTCGAAGGAGAGCTGGGCGGCGAACCGGGCCGCGCGCATCATCCGCAGCGGGTCGTCGTCGAAGGACTGCTCCGGGCCCACCGGGGTGCGCAGTTCGCGGTCGGCCATGGCACTCAGGCCGTCGAAGGGGTCGACGAACACCAGATCCGGCAACCGCAGCGCCATCGCGTTGACGGTGAAGTCACGCCGGGACAGATCCCCGTCGAGGGAGTCGCCGTAGGCCACCGCGGGCTTGCGCGACCCGGGGTCATAACTCTCAGTTCGATAGGTGGTCACCTCCACCACGGTGTCCCCCCGACGCGCGCCGAGGGTACCGAAGTCCCGTCCCATGTCCCACAGCCCGGTGCCCCAGGCGCGCAGGATCTCCTCGGTCTGTTCCGGGCGGGCGGAGGTGGCGAAGTCCAGGTCCGAGGAGGCCTTGCCCAGGAAGGCGTCCCGGACCGGCCCACCGACCAGAGCAAGTTCGTGCCCGGCGTCGGCGAAGGCGCGGCCCAGTTCGATCGCCTCCGGAGCCATCTCGGTGATCGTGCTCAACGCCGTGTGCAACAACTGTGCCGGAGCCTGGGGGGTTGCCATGGAGGAATCCTGCGGGTTCGGTGACACGAGCACCAAGGGTGCCACGCCGCGGCCCGTTCGCGCTCGGTCCGGGGTATGTTCTGGCTCACCACCGCGCCGTTCCGGACACTGGGAACGGTGCAGAGCGGGGCCACGCCAGGCAGCGCGACGTGGCCGCAGACCCCGGCAGCGCCCCGGGCGCGGGCACTCTCGTTAGAGTATTGATATGTCAGCCGCCGTTCCCACTCCCGGGCGACGGGTCCCGAAACCGGGCCCGGTGCGGCGCCGTGCGCCGGTCCGGCACCGGTTGCCGGTGGTCGACGAGACCTCGGCCGGTGGGGTGGTGGTCGACGTGATCGACGGGCTGGCGGTCACCGCGATCATCGCGCGCCGCAATCGGGCCGGACGGCTGGAGTGGTGCCTGCCCAAGGGCCACCTGGAAGGCCGGGAGACCGCCGCCGAGGCCGCAGTCCGGGAGATCGCTGAGGAGACCGGGATCTACGGTCAGGTCCTGCGGCACCTGGACACCATCGACTACTGGTTCGCCGGAACCGACCGGCGCGTGCACAAGGTGGTCCACCACTACCTGCTGTGCGCCGTGAGCGGGGAACTCACGATCGAGAACGACCCGGACCAGGAGGCCGAGGACGTCGCCTGGGTGCTCCTGGACGAAGTAGGCTCACGCCTTGCCTACCCCAACGAGCGCAGGATCGTGGCCACCGCCCGGGACGTGCTGGCCGGGCGGTCGTGAACACCCACGGCGCACCGGCCGGAGCCGGATGAACGTCCCGTCCCGCGCCCGATCCATGGCCGGGTGTGTGCTGGTGACGGTGTTGTGGCTCGGCCTGGCACTCACCGCACCACCCGCTGCCGCGAACCCGCAGGAGGGAACCGAACCCCTGCGGGTGGAAACTGACCTCGATGTCCCCCGCTGTGCTGCGACCAGAGGGTGAACTGACGATCCGGGCCACGGTGCACAACGACTCCTCCGACACGGTGACCGATCCCTCGGTGAAACTGATCATGCAGCGCCATGTCCTCACCACCCGGGCAGCCGTCGACGCCTGGCAGGACGGCACCACCTCCGCCCTGATCGCCACGGCGACCCCGTTCACCGCGGAACTGGAGGAGGACCTCGAGCCACACTCGACCACCGCGTTCACGATCACGATGCCCTCGTCACCGACCTTCGCAGAAACCTCGGCCTGGGGCCCGCGCGGGATCGAGGTGGACGTGACCGGCATCCAGGAGGCGGCGCCCACCACCGGATCGGCCCGCAGCCTGCTGCTGTGGTTCCCGAGTGAGTCACCGTTGCGGTCCCCGGCGGAACTGAGCGTGCTCACCCCGCTGACGCCCACCGGCGCAGAGTGGCACCAGGCAGCCAGCGAGGGCCGCCCGGTCGGCGACGACGTGGCAGCGACACGGCTGCTGCCGGTGCTCCGCGCGACCTCGGGGGCGGAGATGTCCTGGGCACTGGATCCAGCACTGCTGGAATCGGCACCCCCGGTGCCGGCCACCCCCTTGGAACTGGGCGCGGAGGAGGCCGGCGTCCCCGATCCGGACCAGGCCACGCCGGCCGACGAGAGCGACACCGGCCCCGGATCCGATGACAACGACCCACCATCGAACCCCACCGACCAGGATGCGCCGGAGGCTTCCGAGGGCACCGACGACGACGCCCCGGGCGGGGGCGGCACCGACGGCGAAGGTCAGGACGATGCGGCCGGTGGCGACCAGAACGACGACGGCGCCGCCGGCGAGGACACCACCGACGTGACCCCCGGCGCCGGCGCGGGTGGTCCCGGCGCCGACCCGAACGAGTTGGCCACCCACTTGGTCGAACACACCGCCAGGCGCGACGTGGTGGGGCTGGACTACGCCGACACCGACCTGCCGGCACTGGCCCACGCCGGCGACCTCACCCTGTGGCGCCTGGGGCAGCAGCGCGGTGCAGCGTTGCTGAACCAAGCCCGGATCGCGCCACTGACGGACGTGCACTGGCCGGGCGGCCGGATCGATGGCACCACCCTGGCCGCCCTGGCCGGGGAGGACGCCCAGGTCGTGGTGACCCCCGAGGACACCCTGGCCCCCGACGCCCCGGCAGGCCTGCCCGGCAGTCCCACGCAGGTGAGCACCACCGCCGGGGAGGTGCGCGCCGTCGTTCCTGATGAACGCATCTCGGCCCTGCTGACCGGCCACGACGCCTCCGGCGCCGAACTGGACTCCCTCACCGCCCGCCAGCTGCTCCTGGCCGACACCGCTGCGGCGATGCGCGAGTCCGGCGAGGACGGGCCCGGTTTCCTCGCCACCCTCCCCCGGGACGTGTCCGAAGCGGACCTTGACGGTCACCTCCGGGAACTGGCCGACGCGCCCTGGATGGACCTGGCCAACCTGCGCGAGTTGCTCGGACGCACTCCCGGGAGCGGGAGCGAGCCGCGCACGGCCGCCACGGCCACCTTGCCCGACCCGCACCGGCTGGCACCGGAGGAGGTGCTGGACCTGGAGCAGATGCACGACGACATGGCGAACCTCGCCGCCACCCTGCCCGATCGGCAGGGGTTGCTCGACCAGGTGCAACCGGGGCTGCTGACCTCCCTGAGCGCGTCATGGGCGAACGAGGCCGGGGCGCGGGATGAGTTGCTGGAACGGGTCGCGGACCTCGGTGCCGAACTGACCGGGGCGGTCCGGGTGGAACCGGGCAGTTCGGTGCTGCTGATCAACCACAGCGGAGAACTGCCGGTCGCGGTGGCCAACGACCTACCGGTGCCCGCACAGGTCACGGTGGCGCTGCAACCCCAGGATCCTAGGCTGCGGGCCTCCGAACCCATTACGGCGGTGCTGGACCCGGAGACGATCACCACCGTCAGGGTACCGATCCAGGCGGTGGCCAACGGCAACGTGGAACTGGATGTGCAGTTGCTCACCGAACCCGAGGGCGAGGTCGTGGGGCAGGGCGCCTCCTTCGTGGTCCGGGTGCGCGCGGACTGGGAGGACATCGGCACCGCCGTGGTGGCGGTGCTGCTCGCCGTGGCGTTCCTGATCGGGTTGGTGCGCACCATCCGCTCCGGTAAGCGCCGGTTCGACCCGGCTGGACCGGCCGGGGCGTCTGCGGCGTCCGGGACATCTCCGGCCGGCCCGGCAGCATCTGCTCCCAGGAAGATGGACTCGGGTGCTGAGAACCCCGGTGCCCACGGGGTTTCCGGCGCCGGGAGCACATCATCATCCGTGCCCGGAGGGGCCAGTAGCGAAGAGAAGAGGCGATGAGCAGACGAGGCGGGCTGGCCGGATCAGCCGCGGTGATGTTCGCCGGCACCCTGACCTCCCGGGTGCTGGGGCTGGTGCGTTCGGCGCTGCTGATCGCCGCGATCTACACCCTCGGTGGCGCCGCGGACTCCTTCGCGGTGGCGAACAAGATCCCGAACATCATCTACATGCTCATCGCAGGCGGTGTGCTGAACGCAGTCCTGGTGCCTCAGATCGTGCGGGCGATGCGCCAGCACGATGGTGGGCAGGACTACGTCAACCGCTTGCTCACCCTGGCCGGCACCGTGCTGGCCGTGGTGACGGTGCTCCTCACCCTGGCCGCACCCGTTCTGGTGACCCTGTACGCCGCGGAGTTCCGCTCCGGTCCGTGGGCCTCGGTAGCGGTCGCGTTCGCGATGTGGTGCCTACCGCAACTGTTCTTCTACGGCATGTACACCCTGCTGGGGCAGGTGCTGAACGCCCGGTCGGTGTTCGGCCCGTACATGTGGGCACCGGCGGTGAACAACTTGTTCGCCATCATCGGGCTGATCATCTACCTGGTGGTCTTCGGCTCCTTCGACCCGGCCGACCCCGACCCGGCGGCGGCCTTCACCGCCGGAAGGATCGCCCTGTTGGCCGGTTCGGCCACCCTGGGCGTGGTGGCCCAGGGGCGATCCTGGTGATCCCACTGACGCGTTCGGGCTTCAAGTTCCGGTTCCGCTGGGGCATCCGCGGTTCCGGTCTCGGCAGCGCCGGACGGGTGGCCTGGTGGGCATTCCTGGCGCTGCTGGCCGGACAGGTCGGATTCCTGGCCATCTCCAACCTGGCCGCCGCAGCCTCCACCGCCGCGGAGCAAGCCGGTACCTACGCCGCCGGTAACGCCGCCCACGACGCCGCGTTCCTGGTCTTCATGCTGCCGCAGTCGTTGATCACGGTTTCCCTGGTCACCGCGATCTTCACGCGCCTGTCCGCCAACGCCGCCGCTGGGGACGCCACACAGGTGCGCGAGGACCTGTCGATGGGGCTGCGCACGCTCGGAGTGTTCACCGTGTTCGCCGCCGGCGCGCTGGCGGTCCTGGCGATCCCGGTGATCCAGGTGGTCCAGTTCGACGTGGCAACCTTCGAGGCCTACCAGGCTGTCGGGGCGGTCCTGGTGGCCATGGTGATCGGGTTGCCGGCGATCGCAATCTGGACCATGACCCAGCGGGTCTACTTCGCCTACGAGGACACCAAGGCACTGTTCTTCTTCCAGATCCCGATGGCCCTGATCCAGATCGTGGGCTGCGTCCTCGCCTATCTGCTGCTGCCCGTTCACTGGTGGGTGGTGGGATCGGCCGTGGCCAACTCCGTCTCGCTGATGTTCGGTGCGCTGGTCTCCTACCTGGCGTTGCGCCGCAAGCTGCGCACCCTGGACGGGGCGCGGATCCTGCGCACCTACGTACGGCTGACCCTGGCGCTGATCATTCCCACCGGGGTGGGCTGGGGGCTGGTGCACCTGTGGGGGGTGCAGACCAACTTCGCCGGGGCGCTGCTACGGGTCCTCGTCCTCGGGACCCTGATGGCGCTGCTGTACTTCATCGCGCTGCGCCGGTTGCGGGTCAGCGAACTGGATGACCTCATGGTCCGGATCGGGACCCTGGCCGCGCCGTTGACCACCCGGGTGGCGCCGCTGATGGCGCGCATCCCGGGGTCCTCGGGGATGCGTACGATATGGGGCAGGATCACCGGAGTCGACAACGGGAGGGCAACGCAGATGACTGTGCCCGCGGCTGCCTCCCTGAAGGCTGGTGATGTCCTGGCCGGGCGGTACCGGTTGATCTCACCGCAGGAGGGCGCCGAGGGCTGGCTGGGCGCCGACACGATCCTGGACAAGCAGGTGTACATCTCCACCGTTGCGGGCACGCACCGTGAGGCAGCCCTGGATGGAGCGCGCCGGGCGGCGCTGGTTGCTGACGACCGGCTGTTGCGGATCCTGCGTGTGGGGACCCATGAGGGCACCGGCTTCATCGTCACCGAGATACTCCAGGGACGTAGCCTGGCCGAACTGGTCGGCGCCGGCCGGGTGGACCCGGACCAGGCGCGCACCCTGATCGGGGAGGCGGCCGCCGCCCTGGAGGTGGCCCGCCGACGCGGCGTGCGACACCTGCGGCTCGGGCCAGAGTCGCTGTATCGGACACCCTCGGGGCAGGTGCTCGTCACCGGCCTGGCGATCGATGCGGCCGCAGCGGGGGTCTCGGCCGAGTCCGCGCGTGAGGCTGCCCGAACCGACACCGTGGACCTGGTGGCGTTGCTCTACACCGCCCTGACCGGACACTGGCCCGGCGCGGCGGACCTGGCGGGCACGGTACCGCTGGCCCAGCGGTACAACGACCAACCCGTGCCCCCGGCCGAATTGCTGCAGGGCATCCCGGACGATCTGGACACCTTGTGCGCGGTGACCTTCGGACCGCACCGGGACGGTCCCTTCACACCTGGGGAGCTCGTGCGCGACTTGGCGCCCTGGACGGAGCCGGGTGAGGGCCGTGTGCATCTACCCGGCCCTGCGGCCGGTCCGCACGACACCGGGGCAGCAGGTGCCGCTGACGAGGCTGGTGGGACCGTCCTCGCGGGCGTCGGTGTGGCCGGCGTGGCCGGATCGGCGGCCGCAGCCGCCGGTGCGGGACAGCACGACGACGACGGCGGCACGGGTCCCGGCGCCGATCGGCCCGACCCCACCTCGGCCGCGGGCGATGGCGGGCCTGCCGAACCCAGGACGTTCGACACGTCCCGATGGGCGCCGCAGCCGCCGCCCCCGGTCGGCGACCTGCCCGAGTTCGAGGCCCTGATCGCCCCGGAGGAGGCGCCACCGGCCCATGTGCTCGACACCTACGTGGCGCGCCACGAACGGGCCGCGTTCGAACCGCACCTGCAGGCCGCGCACCCCGGCGGCTCACCGGCGGGAGACACCGCCGACCCCGAGGCCCTCGACTCTTCTGGGGAAGCGTCGACGAGCACCTGGACCGGCGCAACGGCGCTGCCACGGCCCGATGAGCCCTTGACCGACCTTCCTCCCACCGCTGATCTGCCCCCGGGTGTGTACCCACCGGGCTCGCCGGCAGCCGGAACACCGGGAGCGGCGGCCGTCACCAGGGGCGCAGCGGCGAGCGCCGGCGGAACCGGTGTGAGCGCTTGCCGGCGCCGCGGCCGGTGGTGCCGGCACGGGCGCTTCCGGCGCCAAGGGGGCGCTCTCGGCAGCAGCGGCCGGAATCGGCGCCGGCGCGGCATCGGCGGGTTCGGCGATCGGCGCGGCCTCGGCGGCCACCGGTAAGGCCCTACGGTCCTTCGCCGACAAGACCGCGGAGATGTCCCGTCGGTTCGCCGACTCGGCCCGGGAACTCACCGGCACCTGGACCTCCGGTTCCGACGCCGAGACGGACCGGGAAGGACCCTGGGCCGCACGTTCCGAAGAATCCTGGGGCGACTCCGCCGGCGCCGCTGGTGCCACCGCGCGACTGAGCGGGCAGGGCAGCAGTGGAGTGCAGACGCAGGATCAGGCCGCCATCTACCCCGTGGCGCACCCCACCGCCCCCACCGGGATGGAACCACCCGCGGACTTCGACGACGACTATCTCTGGGAGTCGCAGGACGAGACGGAGCGGTTCAACCCCACCCCGGTGGTGATCCTGACCAGATCGCCGCCGTCGTCGTCGCGGGCACCCTCGCGCTGGGCACCTTGCGTGAGGCCAGGACCTCCTTCGATCCCGATGATGCCGCCCGCCCTGCGCCGGTCGCCACGCCCACCGAGGAAGAGGAGACCACCGAGCCCGTCGAGGAGGAAACCGAGGAGGAAACCGAACCGGAGGAGGAGACCCCCGAGGGCCCCGACCCCGCGGTGGCGGACGTCCGGTCCCTGGATGACAACCCGGACCTGGCCTACCTGGCCGCGGACGGTAATCCCGACACGATCTGGCGGTCGTTGCGCTACAACGATCCCAACTACGGGATGAAGCCCGGGCTCGGATTCGTCATCGAGTTGGAGGAGACCGCCGTCGTCAGCAGGGTCACCCTGGACGTCCAGGGTGAGGGTGGAATCGTGCAGATCCGGGCCGGCGACGCCGACAACCCTGACGAGGGCCCGGTGCTCGCGGAGGGCGCGATGGGTCCCGAGGTCACCTATGAACTATCCGAACCCACCGAGACCGACGTTGTGGTGCTGTGGTTCCCCGAACTGCCCGTAGCGGACTCCGACGGGCGCAACCGGATCGAGTTGGCCGAAGTCAGCGTGCGCTGAGGCGGGAACAATCCGGCGCATATCGGGCGTTGCAGCAGGCAGACCCAGATCGCCAGTGAAGGAAGAACATGTCACAGAACATCCACCAGGTCGTCATCATCGGATCCGGCCCCGCCGGCTACACCGCGGCGGTCTATGCCGCGCGGGCGGGACTGGCGCCCATCGTGTTCGCCGGGGCCCTGACCGCCGGTGGCGCGCTGATGAACACCACCGACGTGGAGAACTACCCCGGATTCCCCGACGGCGTGCTCGGTCCCGAGCTGATGGAGAAGATGCAGGCCCAGGCCGAGCGGTTCGGCGCCGACATCCGCTGGGAGGACGTCACGGACGTGGACCTGACCGGTCCCGTCAAGACCGTCACTACCGACGATGAGACCATCTCGGCCCACGCCGTGATCCTGGCGACCGGCTCGGCCTACAAGGAGCTGGGCCTTCCGGCGGAGAAGGAACTGTCCGGCCGCGGTGTGTCCTGGTGCGCCACCTGCGACGGCTTCTTCTTCAGGGACCAGGACATCCTCGTGATCGGCGGCGGGGACTCGGCGATGGAGGAGGCGCTGTTCCTGACCCGGTTCGGCAAGACCGTGACCGTTGTGCACCGCCGGGACGAGTTGCGTGCCTCCAAGATCATGGCCGACCGGGCAATGGCCTCGGACAAGATCACCTTCGCGTGGAACAGCGAGGTCGCCGCCATCCACGGCGCCGACAAGGTCACCGGCGCAACCCTGCGCGACACCGTCACCGGTGAGACCCGTGAGGTGGGAGCCACCGGCATCTTCGTGGCGATCGGACATCTGCCTCGCACCGAACTGGTCAGTGGACAGGTGGACCTGAACTCCGAGGGCTATATCGACGTGGAGCACCCCTCCACCCGGACCAACCTGCCCGGAGTCTTCGCCTGCGGCGACGTGGTGGACCACCACTACCGCCAGGCCATCACCGCAGCCGGAACCGGATGCGCCGCCGCGCTGGACGCCGAACGCTACCTGGCCGACCTCGAGGCGGCCGGCACCCCGGACCGGACCGCCACGCAGACTCCCGAGGCCGACCCGGTCGCCGTCGCCGCGACCTGAGCCTCGGCGCCGCGAACGCGCCACCCAGTCCGCCGCAACGAACCAGGGGCTGCCCGCCGGAAGCCGGCGATCGCCTACCCGGCAACGCCCCAGGCGTCCACCACCCCGCCCCACTGGCGCCCAGCGCCGGTGCCAACCGCACACGCCTCACCAGGAGTATCGATGAGCACTATCACCCACGTCACCGACGAGACGTTCAAGGACGAGGTCCTGCAGGCCCAGGGGCCGGTGGTCGTCGACTTCTGGGCCGCGTGGTGCGGACCGTGCGTCCAGTTCGCACCGATCCTGCAGGAGGTTGCCACGGAGTTGGAGGGCCGGCTCAAGGTGACCAAGGTGGATGTCGAGGAGAACCAGGCCGTTGCTGCCGCCTACGGCGTAGTGTCGATCCCGACCATCAACGTGTACGAGAATGGCGAGTTGAAGAAGTCGATCGTGGGCTCGCGCCCCAAACAGGCCTTCCTCTCGGAGTTGCAGGAGTTCCTGCACTGACGTCCGCACCGATCGGAGAGCAGATGAGCGAGTCGGGACAGGCCGACCCTCCAGGCGTCACCCCGGCGGCCGGACCGGCCGGTGGCGCGGGTGGGGGGACCCGGCTCGACCCGTGGCTGTCCAGTTACGCGCAGCGTACGCACGGTATGCGTGCCTCGGAGATCCGGGCTCTGTTCGCCGTCGCCAACCGTCCCGAGGTGGTCTCGCTGGCCGGGGGGATGCCGAACCTGGCCTCACTTCCCTTGGAGGAGATCGCACGCGGCACCGAGCGGCTGCTCGCCGAACGGGGTGCGGTGGCGCTGCAGTACGGTTCGGGTCAGGGCGAGGAGGGCCTGCGGGGCAGATTCTGGACGTGATGGCCCTTGAGGGCATCAGCGCCCACCCGGACGACGTGGTGGTCACCACCGGCTCCCAGCACGCCCTCGATCTGGTCACGCGGGTGTTCATCGATCCTGGTGACGTGGTGGTCGCCGAGGCTCCCAGTTACGTCGGTGCCCTGGGGGTGTTCCGGGCCTATCAGGCTGACGTGGTACACGTGCCGATGGACGACGACGGGCTGATTCCCGAGGCTCTGGAGGAGACCCTGGCCGGACTGCGGCGGGCGGGCCGGCGGGTCAAGATGCTCTACACCGTCCCGAACTTCCACAATCCGGCTGGGGTGAGTCTGTCGGCTGCCCGACGCCCCCAGATCCTGCAGATCGCTCGCCGCTACGACGTCCTGGTGCTGGAGGACAATCCCTACGGTCTGCTCGGGTTCGACGCCGAGCCCGAGCCCGCCCTGCAGACCCTGGACCCCGAGAGTGTGATCTACCTGGGTTCGTTCTCCAAGACCTTCGCCCCCGGGTACCGCGTGGGCTGGGCACTCGCGCCGCACGCGGTGCGGGAGCGGCTGGTGCTGGCCAGCGAGTCGGCGATCCTGTGCCCGTCGATGATGAGCCAGTTGTCCATCGCCAACTACCTTGCCACGTCCGACTGGCGCGGCCAGATCAAGGCCTATCAGCAGATCTACCGGGAACGGCGCGACGCCACCCTGGCCGCCCTGGCCGAGTACCTGCCCGGGGCGCGGTGGACGGTTCCCGCTGGGGGCTTCTACACCTGGGTCACCCTCCCCACGGGGCTCGACGCCCAGGCGATGCTCCCGCGCGCGGTGACCGCACGGGTGGCCTACGTGCCCGGTACCGCCTTCTACGCCGACGGGCAGGGCGGGGCACACCTGCGCCTTTCCTACTGCTACCCGACGCCGGAACGCATCACCGAGGGCGTTCGCCGGCTCGCCGGTGTGATCAGTTCCGAGGCCGAACTGGTCGACATGTTCGGCACCGGCGTTCCGCAGCACCGTGATGTCCCCGGCCAGCACTTCCCGGCCCCGGACCAGGCCTGAGCGGCACCCCCGCAGAGAGAGGCACTATGACCCAGTCAACGACGACCACACCACTGGACGTACTCATCCTGGCCGGCGGGCTGTCCCATGAGCGTGACATCTCCATCCGGTCCGGGCGGCGGGTGGCCGAGGCGCTGCGCAGCGCCGGCCTGACGGCCAACGTCTCGGATGTGGATCCGGGCCTGCTGGCCTCCCTGCGCAGCACCCGACCGGATGTGGTCTGGCCATTGCTGCACGGTTCCACCGGAGAGGACGGGTCGATCCGGGACCTGCTGGAACTGGTCGGGGTGCGTTACGTCGGGACGGATCCGGCCGGATCCCGGATCGCCTGGAACAAGCCGGTGGCCAAGACCCTGATGGCCCGGGCCGGTGCGGCGACCCCGGAGTTCGCGACCCTGCCCCAGAGCCTGTTCCGCGAGGCCGGGGCGCACACGGTGCTCGGCGCCGTGCTGGACCGCCTCGGCCTTCCGTTGGTGGTCAAGCCGGCCCAGGGCGGGTCTGCACTCGGGGTCAGCCTGGTCACCGAGGCCGATCAGTTGCCGCAGGCTATGGTCTCCTGCTTCTCCTACGGGGATGTTGCACTGATCGAGCGTGCGATCAGCGGCACCGAGGTGGCGGTCTCGGTGGTGGATCTCGGTGCGGGGCCGCAGGTCCTGCCGGTGGTGGAGATCGCTACCGACGGTGCCTACGACTATGACGCCCGGTACAACGCAGGTCGCACGGAGTACTTCGTTCCGGCGCGGCTCGGCCCGGAGACGACGCGCGCGGCGGGCGGTCTCGCCTTGCTGGCGCACGAGCAACTGGGCCTGGCCCACATCTCCCGCACCGACATGATCGTCGATTCGGCCGGCACCCCCTGGTTTCTGGAGGTCAATGTGGCTCCGGGGATGACCGAGACCTCCCTGCTTCCCCAGGCTGCCGACGCCTCGGCCCACCCCCCGGCGGAGTTGTATGCCTCGATCGCAACCGAGGCCGCGCGCTCCCAGCGTTCCTGATTCGGTTCCGGGCGAGCGGCGCCGTCGCTGCGCCGCCATCCGCACGGTCTCGGCCCAGGCGGGGCCCGGGTCAGCCCTGGGTGCCGGTTCCCTCGGTTTGCGGCTCCTCCACCCGGAACAGACCCGGATCGGCCGGAGACAGCATTTCCAGGATCCGGTTCAAGTCTTGGACGGACGCGAACTCAATATTGATTCGACCTTTACGTTGTCCGAGTGCGACCTTGACCTTGGTGTCGAACTGATCGGACAGACGGGTGCTGAGGTCGTCCAGGGCTGCGCTGTGCGCGCCCGCCCGTGGCCGACGACGCATCTCCGGTCGCATCGGCTCCTCACCAAGGGTGACGAGTTCCTCGGTGGCCCGCACGCTCAAGCCCTCGGCCACGATTCGCTGGGCCATCCGCTCCATGGCCGCACCATCGCTGAGGCCAAGGAGCGCACGGGCGTGTCCCGCCGAGAGCACCCAGCCGCCACCCGCCGCTGGACCAGCGGTGGGAGCTTGAGCAACCTCAGGGTGTTGGAGATCTGCGGCCGGGACCGGGCAATACGGCTCGCCAACTCCTCGTGGGTGCAGTCGAAGTCGTCCAGGAGTTGCTGGTAAGCGGCAGCTTCCTCCAGCGGGTTGAGTTGGGCGCGGTGCAGGTTCTCCAGCAACGCATCCCGAAGCATGTCCTCGGAGTCGGTGTCCCGGATGATCGCCGGCACGGTCGCCGCACCGGCCAACCGGCTGGCCCGCCACCGCCGCTCACCCATGATCAGTTCATATCGAGCCTGTCCGTCCGCGCCTGTTCCGTTCGGGCGCACCACGACCGGCTGGAGCACACCGACCTCGCGGATCGAGGCAGCGAGCTCGTCCAGATCGTCCTCGTCGAAAACCTGGCGAGGTTGCCGTGCATTGGGCTCGACGGACTCCACGGGGACTTCGGCGAACCGCGCACCGGGAACCTCGAGCAGCCCTGATTCATCTTGTACATTTGCACTGCCATAATCTGTACCGTTTGTGTCGTTGCTGGTCACAGCGGGATCAGACGCGTCATCCTGTGCGCTCGGTGCTTTGAGAGCAGTGGCAACCGGCCGGCCCAGGCCCCCGTTGCCGGCTGCCGGCGATGCCTCGTCGGAACCCTGGTGCGGTACATCATTGCGGCCATCGCGATCTGGCAGCGCTGTCGATGCCGGCTCGGGGCCCTCGGCGTCCCGGTCGGTTCCGGGCTGTTCCGGGAAGAACACATCCACGGGCCGCTGGGCTCCCCCGGCGGAAGGGGCGGACGGGATCAGGGCGCCGAGCCCGCGGCCCAGCGCTCGCCGACGCTCACTCATGACTTGACTCCTTCGGACGAGACGGGCGCGACCTCGCCGGCCGCGGCAGTCTGGGATGGTGCACTACTGATCGCCGCTCCGGCGGCACCCCGTCGCGCTAGCTCACGGGCGGCCTCTCGATAGGCCAGCGCGCCGGAGGAGTTCTGATCGTAGGTGATGACGGTTTGTCCGTAACTCGGCGCCTCCGAGATCCGCACAGACCGCGGAATCGCTGTACGCAGGGTCTGCTCGGGGAAGTGCTCCCGAACCTCCTCGGCAACCTGGTGAGCCAGATTCGTGCGCCCGTCGAACATGGTGAGCAGGATGGTCGAGACGTGCAGATCGGGGTTGAGGTGACCCCGAATCAGGTTGATATTGTTGAGCAGTTGGCTCAGGCCCTCCAACGCGTAGTACTCACATTGAATCGGAATGAGTACTTCGCGTGCGGTGACGAAGGCGTTCACCGTGAGCAGTCCGAGGCTAGGGGGGCAATCAACGAGGACGTAGTCGAGGCGTCGCTCACCGCGACGCTGCCGCTCGGCGAGGTAGGCGTCGAGCGCGTTACGCAGCCGGTTCTCTCGAGCCACGAGCGAGACCAGTTCGATCTCGGCACCGGAGAGGTCGATCGTGGCCGGGACGCAGAGAAGGCCCGGAATATCAGGGGAGACCTGGACCACGTCGATCATCGGCACATCGTTGATCAAGACGTCATACGTCGAGGGGGTGCCGCTGTGATGCTCGACGCCGAGGGCGGTCGAGGCGTTGCCCTGGGGGTCGTTGTCGATCACGAGGACCTCCAGGCCCCCCTTGGCCAGCGCTGCGGCGAGGTTGACCGTCGTCGTGGTCTTGCCCACCCCACCCTTCTGGTTGGCGACGGTGAAGATCCTGGTTTCACGTGGAACAGGGAACGTCTGCCCCGCCAACGCCGCGCGCCGCCGAGCGTTGTTCGCGAGTTCAGCGGCCAGCGGTGTCGACTCGTCCATCAGGGGGATTGCGTCCAAGATCGCTCGGCGATGCGCCTCGTCGCGGCCGATCACCTCATTGTCACCGTTGCGCGCAACTGCGGGCTGCGGCGTCTCGGTCTGCCGGTCAAGAGCGTGGCCATGGTCCTGCGACATCGCCTTCCTCACGTGGTCGGGGCGGTTCTCCCAGGGTAGACGGAGCAACCGACGATCCTGGCCATCGGCGCACTGGTTTCACGTGAAACAGCGCACGCTGGAACCGCCTCCGGCAACGCGACGGCCTTGCAGAGTTTCCACTCAGCCCCGCGGGTCGGCGTCCGTAACCCTCCAGGCGTCTGGATTCGTCTGGGTACGCTCCGAGATTCCTTCCAGCCTTCGGTCCGTCCCGTAGATAATGACCGGCCATCCTCGAACCGACCTTGTTTCATGTGTGGAACACCGATGTTTCACGTGGATCGTCGAACTGGTCGGCAACCCGGGTGCAGAGGCCTGCATCGCGGCTGCTGCAGCGTAACCGCAGTGTGCGGCGCCGTGTGCAGGTTTCACGTGAAACCTTGCGTCACAGGCGGACCCACCCGGGTTCCACCGGAAACGTCGCATCACAGGCGGACCCACCCGGGTTCCACGTCAAACATCGCGTCACGGCCGGACCCACGCGGTTCTCCGTGACCCCACCATGCCCCAGCCGGACCCGCTCAGATCCGCGTGAAGCACCGCGCCGCACCGCGGCACTCCAGATGCGCCTGTTCCCACGTGAAGCGCTGCGCGGGGCGATCCGGCGCTGCTGTTCCACGTGAAACGTCAACGTCACCGCGAGGCGCTCCGCATCCTCTGATCGAGCAGAGTCAGGTCAGGCACACCTGGTTCCGGTTGCACATCACGCCCCACCCAGGTCTAACCGGTTCCACGTGAAACATCCGTGACACCCGCGTCCCCATGGCTCCGGCACCCGGCAGCGAAGCGCGCCCAGTCGGGCACCAACGACACGCCAAACGTCGCGACGTGTCCACGCTCCATCGCAGGATGGAGGCTCCCCGGATCGACGGCGAGCGGCCCTTCGTCGCTCGCCCACCGCGCACGTTCCGACACACCGGTCCACGGACCTCCTGCGTCTCCCGGCGCATGGACGCCACCGATACTCGAACGCACCACGCCGTCAGCAGCGCGCGGCAAAGAACCCGGAAGCTACCTACGAAAGCCGCTGAGTGCACACCTACTGGCCGCGGCGCGATCAATCCTGAAGCAGCCCATGTCCACGAGGCCGAACTCGCGCGGTCGGCGGAGGTGCTTCGTCCAACGATCCCTCCGGGACAGTTCATGCGCACAGCCTGATCGAGTTCCGGGCATCCTTCTGCCCCCGGACGACGTGGCCCTCCTGTGATCGCTGACGGCGTTCCCGCCTACTTCGGTAACACCGGATCCTCTCGCTCCGAGTTCCTATGCCGGGCCCCGATCCACGTGTGCAGATCAGGCATCACCGTCGATTCCTGCCAGTCCGGCCAAAGGACGGCTGAACTTTCCTCGGGTCAAGCCGATTCTTGAGCCGCGACCGCGGCCGCAGCAGGCACTTCGGGCATACCTAGCAGGAGGAGCTTCGGCTCTGCGTTGCGTCTGTTCCAACCAGTTCGGCCGTTTGCGGCGGGTGCGGCGCGTACCAGATCACGAGCAAGCTCCTCTGCGGTGCCGAGTCCACGCCAGGTTCCCCACGCAACCTGCGCCATCCGGAAGCGATTCATACGTACGTACTACGCTGATGAACCGACGCTTCGTGGCGATGCTCCACGCACAGAGCACATCGGGCCCGTGAGCCTCAGGCCTTCTCCGCACGCACCTGCACGATTCGGGTGACCTCACCATCGCCGAGCAAGTCCACCTCGTGCACCTGCGTCTGCCCGCCGCCGTGTGACCGCAAGACCTTGCGCGCATCGGCGACCTCGGCCGCGGCACGCCCGCCCTTCTGGGCGATCAGGGACCCACCGGGGGCCACCAGTGGCATCGTGATCGGCACCAACTTCTTCATTACCGCCACCGCCCGCGCGGTGACAGCCTCGAACGAGACCCGGCCGTGCAGTTCTTCAGCGCGCACCTGGTGCAGCGTCACGTTGTCCAGGTCCAACTCGTCGACCACTTCCGTCAGCCACGCGACCCGCCGCTCCATCGGCTCGATCAGATGGAACTCCAGATCCGGGCGGATCAACGCGAGAACCATCCCCGGCAGGCCCGCGCCGGAACCAACATCGGCCACGCTGCCCGACTGCGGTAGGAACGGGGCTACGGCGGCGCTGTTCAGAACGTGACGAGGCCACAGTCGCTCGAGTTCCCGGGGTCCGATCAGGCCGCGTTCCTCCCCGTGCTCGGCGAGCAGTTCACCGAACCGGACCGCACCGGCGTAGCCCAGTCCCAGGATCTCGCGGCTGCGCTCCGGGTTGGTGGCCTCCCAGGACATCACCAACTCCGGTCCAGCGGTCGCCGGACCGGACGACGCAGCGGCTTCACGAGGACTCGGCCCTGATCACCACTCGCCGGTGGGGTTCCACACCTTCGGAGTCGCTCACCAACTCGGCCGCCGCGACCGCGTCGTGGACCACCTTGCGCTCGAACGGATTCATCGACGGCAACGAGACCTCCTCACCGGTGCTCCTGACCTGCGCGATCGCCTGTTCGGCCAACTCCGTCAACTCCCGGCGCCGACCTGCCCGGTGCCCGGCGATGTCGAGCATCAGCCGGCTGCGCTCACCGGTGCGGGTCTGCACCGCCAGGCGCGTCAGTTCCTGCAGAGCGTCCAGCACCTCACCATCGGAGCCCACCAGTCGGGACAGCCGCGCCTGGGAGTCGGACTCCGCCACGATCTCGACGGCGGCTCGGCCGTGGTCGATATCCAACTCGATGTCACCGTCGAGGTCGACGATGTCGAGGAACTCCTCCAGATAGTCCGCGGCGATCTCACCCTCCTCCTCCAGGCGGGAGGTGGTGCGATCGGCGGTGTCGGCGCCGACGGCGTCAGCCGGTTCAGGGCGCGCAGCGGTCTGTTCAGTCATGGAGTGACGGGTCCTTTGGCTCAGCGACGGGACTTCTTCTGCTTGCGCTTCTTGCGCTTCTTGCTATTTCCGGGCTTGCCACCCGGGTGATTCTTCCGGCCGCTCGCGGCGGCGGCAGAGGCATGGTGGGCACTGCCGGGCTGGTCCGAATCCTGGCCGGTTGACGAACCATCCTGATTGGACGGCGCGGAACCCTTGGCATCGGCCTCCGGGGCTTGGGCGTCCTTCCCGGCAGCGTCCTTCCCGGCCACGTCCTTCCCGGCAGCGTCCTTCCCGGCAGGGGAGACCGCGTCGTCGGGATCCTCCTCACCCGCGAGCACCTCCCCGGGGCGCACCCCGAGCTTCTTCGCCCGAGCCTTACCCACTGGCTGCTGTCGTTGGCCGCGCGGCTTCTCGGGCTCCGGCTCCTCCTCGCTGTCCTCCAGGGGCTGGCCCTTCTTCTCCGCCTTGCGGGCCTTGCGCTCCTCCCACTTGCGGTAGGCCTCCGAGCCCGGCGTCGGGTTGTTCCGGATCACGTACCACTGCTGGCCCAGGGACCACACGTTGGTGGTGGTCCAGTAGATCAGCACACCGATCGGGAAATTGACCCCGGTCACGGCGAACACCACCGGCAGGATGTACATCAGCATCCGCTGCTGACGCGCCATCGGATTGTCCTGTGCCGACGACGCCGCATGTTCTTCATGGTCAACTGACGCTGCGTGAACAGCATCGTCAACGACATCATGATGATGAGGATGACCGAGACGATCTTCGGCTCGAGGCCTTCGGAGTGCAGGAAGGTCGAGGAAAGCGTGGCGCCGAAGAAGTCCGCCGCCTCGAACTCGACCGCCAGTTCCTGGGTGAGTCCCCCGATGCTGGTGCCATCGCCGCGGGGGTAGTTGCCCTCGGCCAGCACCGGCATCGACCACAGCACCCGGAACAGGGCGAAGAAGATCGGCATCTGCGCCAGGATCGGCAGGCACGACGCGAACGGGGTGGTGCCGTGCTCGCGGTACAGCGCCATCATTTCCTGCTGCATCGCCTGGCGTGAGGCCGGGTCGGTCTTACCCTTGTACTTCTTCTGGATCTTCTGCATGTCCGGCTGCAGGATCTGCATTCCTCGCGAGGCCTTGATCTGCTTCACGAAGAGCGGGATCAGCAGGATCCGGATCGCGATCACCAGCGCCACGATCGACAGCGCCCACGTCAACCCGCCGGCTGAATCGAGCCCGAGCCAGGTCAGGAAGTCGTGCGCGCCGACCATGATCCAGGCCACGACCCATTTGATCGGCCACAGCAGGTTGTCGAAGAAACTCATGGAGAAGCGCTCTTTCGCTACGTCAGGTCGCGGTCCGCGCCGTCATGGTGCGTCCGCTTCGAATGGCCCGGAAGGCTGTCTATGAGGGTACGTGCTGATCGAGGGTGCTCCGGTACGTGGTCCACCCCGCCCAGCGACCAAGGGTTGCACCGCAGCACCCGCCACACCGCCAGCCCGAACCCCCGGATCAGGCCCTGCTTGCGCAACGCGTCGACGGCATAGTTGGAACACGAGGGGTAGTACCGGCACCGCGGTGCGAACCAGGGAGAGACAACCGCCTGGTAGGCCCGCACCAGTCCGATCAGCACTCGCGGGGCCAGACCGGGCCTACCGGCGGTCATGCCGCCACCGTCCTGGAACCTCGCCGCACGCCCCGGCTCACCTGGGCGTTGGCATCGGCCCGCAACTGCCCGAACGTGGCCGACGCTGCCGGCGGCCGGGCGCGCATCACCAGGCCGGCGCCCGCGGGCACGTCCCGCAGGATCTCAGCCATGATCGCTCGCAGCCGACGGCGCACCCTGTTGCGTTGCACCGCCCCACCTACCGCCTTGGAAACCACGAAACCCACCCGGGCCGGTCCGGCCGGGGTGGGGTCGTCGTCGAGCAGGGCGTGCACCACCAGATAGCGACCGGCGCTGCGGCCGCCACCACCGATGGTGTCGGCGAACTCAGCGCTGCGCCGCATCCGGTGCGATGCCGGCAACACCGCGACTCAGGCGGAGATCTCCTGGCGTCCCTTACGACGGCGGGAGGCCAGGATCGCGCGGCCGGCACGGGTGCGCATACGGTGCCGGAAGCCGTGCTTGCGGGCTCGGCGCCGGTTGTTCGGCTGGAAGGTGCGCTTGCTCACGGGTGTACTCCAAGACGTTCGACGATTCGCACCGCCGGGGGAAGTGGGAGTGCGTCAAGATTCTCACGGCACTCGGCGGCGTCCTCGGTGGCATCGACGTTGTGGACGCGAACCCCCTGAAGGACACGGCACTGGGCCGCACAGACTGGCCCACGATACGTGAGTGCCGAACCAGCGGTCAAACCTCGTGACCAGCATCACCGGCTATCGCAGGCCTCCGGCCTCCTGTGCTGCTGCCACCGTACTCCAGGCCCGTTCCACCGCCTCGGCGCCGCGGACACGATCCCCCTCCGGGGCCAGGTCGGTGCGGACCGAAGCCGGTCTCACAGCCGATACCGATAGCGCGGCCCCCGCACCCGCGGAGGGGTTAGGCTGCCACAACGTACTGTCCACAGTCCTGGTCCGATGGTCACCCCTATGGCGGGGCACCATGCACAGCCTGTGGATAGGCTTGTGGATCGTCCGTGTCTATCCGTGTCCCTGGGGGAGCCGTGTCTGAACCATCACTGGATCCCGGTGCCTCGGAGCCGGATGGGACCGCGCGATCGAGATCCTCACCGACCGTGGTGAGCTCAGCGGCGCCCAGTTGGCGTTCATCCGACTGACCAAACCGCTCGGAATCATCGACGACACCGTGCTGCTGGCCGTGCCGAGCGACTTCGCCAAGGACTTCATCGAAACCCGGGCCCGCGACTCGATCACCAACTCTCTGTCCGCGGCACTGTCCCAGAACGTCAAGATGGCCGTCACCGTGGACCCTTCCCTGGAGGAGGTCGCGCCGGCAGAGGTCGCCACCGCTGAACCCGAGACGCCCACCGTGGCCAGCCCGGTGCGGCCCGCGCCGGCGCCCCCGGCCACCAACGACACCTACTCCAACGACACCTACTCCACCGGGGTGGACCCGCATGCGCGGCTGAACCCGAACTACACCTTCGAAACGTTCGTGATCGGCTCGTCCAACCGGTTCGCCCACGCCGCCGCGACCGCCGTGGCCGAAGCCCCGGCCAAGGCGTACAACCCGCTGTTCATCTACGGTGACTCGGGGCTGGGCAAGACCCACCTGTTGCACGCGATCGGGCACTACGCCAAGAACCTGTACCCGGGCATCCGAGTTCGGTACGTCAACTCCGAGGAGTTCACCAACGACTTCATCAACTCCATCCGCGATGACAAGGCCGAGGCTTTCCAGCGCCGGTACCGCGAGGTCGAGGTGCTGCTCATCGACGACATCCAGTTCCTGCAGGGCAAGGAACAGACGATGGAGGAGTTCTTCCACACCTTCAACACCCTGCACAACGCGAACAAGCAGGTGGTGATCACCTCCGACCTGCCGCCGAAGCAACTCACCGGGTTCGAGGGCAGGCTGCGGTCCCGGTTCGAGTGGGGTCTGCTCACCGACGTCCAGCCGCCCGACCTGGAGACCCGCATCGCCATCCTGCGCAAGAAGGCGGGCAGTGAGTCGCTGCAGGCCTCCAGTGACGTGCTGGAGTACATCGCCTCGAAGATCTCCTCCAACATCCGTGAGCTCGAGGGCGCCCTGATCCGGGTGACCGCCTTCGCCAACCTCAACCGCCAGACGGTGGACATGTCCCTGGCCGAGATGGTTCTGAAGGACCTGATCACCGACGACGACGGAGCCGAGATCACCCCCTCGGCGATCATGGCCCAGACCGCCACCTACTTCGGGGTCACCATCGAGGCACTGTGCAGCGCGGACCGGTCCCGGGTACTGGTGAACGCCCGCCAGATCGCGATGTACCTGTGTCGCGAACTCACCGAACTCTCCCTGCCCAAGATCGGTCAGTTGTTCGGAGGACGTGACCACACCACCGTGATGCACGCCAACAAGAAGATCCGTCAACAGATGGCCGAACGGCGCTCCACCTTCAACCAGGTCACGGAACTGACCAACCGGATCAAGCAGCAGCACCGCAACTAACTCCCCGTCCGGTGCTCAGCGCACCACACGGTTGCTGCGTTCCCACACGGCTGTCTCCTCGCGGGGCCGACCGCATCCGCCCGCGATCACCGGTCCCACGACAGCCTCCGCGTGACTCGAATGCACAGTTGTGGATAGGGGTGTGGATAGACGTGGACAGACGCTCCGGAACGGTGGACCGACCCCCCGATGTCGTGGGTGAGCGCTGTGCACCGGCGCCTCCATCCACACCCGGCCCGTGGCCCTGTGCATATCCCCACGCGCTGGCTACCCAGCCCGCCACCCATGCTGACCTGCGGCGATGGCAGTTATCCCCATGATCCCCAGGACCGAAGACGATGATGATCCTTCTCTCCATCATCCGGCTGTGAACCACCAACATCAGGGTCTCGTGCCAAAACCTCGTTGGCTCCGGCCTCGCGAACAGGGTGAACAAGGACCGAACAACCGCTGAATGAGGGGCAACAATCCACAGCCGGTTCCACCCCGCCGCACAGCGGTGCCCACCACGGCCCCGAATCCTCACTATGATCACAGGACGCACGCTCGTCGAGGCGCTGGTCCTGCGAGCCGTGAACGACAGGGGCCCCACCCGGCCCGAACCCAATTCCCGCTCAGGAGGGCCGACATCGTGAAGTTCAGGGTCGAGCGAGATGTCCTGGCCGAAGCCGTCACCTGGACCGCACGAACCTTGCCCACCCGGCCCCCGGTCCCGGTGCTGGCCGGGGTGATGCTCGAGGCCGATGCCCAGGGCTCGCTGCGGCTGTCCACCTTCGATTACGAGGTCTCGGCCCGGGCCGAGGTGCCCGCCGAGGTGAGTGAACCCGGATCTGTGCTGGTGCTGGGCCGTCTCCTCGCGGAGATCTCCCGGTCGCTTCCGAACAAGCCGATCGACGTGCAGGTGGATGAGTCCAAGGTGGAACTGCGCTGCGGATCCGCCCGGTTCACGTTGCTGACGATGCCCACCGGCGAGTACCCGGAACTGCCACAGATGCCCGAACGACTCGGAAGCATCGATGGCGCCGCGTTCGCCCAGGCGATCAACCAGGTCACCATCGCCGCGGGTCGTGATGAGACGCTGCCACTACTCACCGGGGTGCGGATGGAGATCGAGGGCGAGAAACTCACGCTGCTGGCCACCGACCGGTACCGGCTGGCGATGCGGCAGCTGACCTGGTCCCCCTCCAGCCCCTCGGCCGAGCAGGTCGCCCTGGTGCGGGCCCGGACCCTGTCCGACGTGGCACGGAACATGGCCGGCGGCGGCTCGGTCGACGTCTCCCTGGGCGAGGGTTCCGACATCGTGGGATTCGAGGCCGGCGGCCGGCGCACCACAAGCCTGCTGGTGGACGGGGAGTACCCGCCGGTGCGCAGGCTGTTCCCGGAGTCCACCAGCACCACCACGGTCACCAACACCGCCGAGCTGATCGAGGCGACCAAGCGCGTGGCCCTCGTCGCCGAGCGGAATACCCCGATCCGGCTGTCCTTCTCCGAGGGCCAGGTGGTGCTCGAGGCCGGGCAGGGCGACGACGCGCAAGCCTCCGAGGCGCTCGAGTCGGTGCTGGAGGGTGAGGACATCACCACCGCGTTCAACCCGCAGTACCTGCTGGACGGGTTGGGCGCGCTGGGGACCGAGTACGTGCGGTTGTCGTTGAACCATCCCACCAAGCCGGTCCTGATGACTGGTCAGGACGAGCAGCACGGCGAGGACCACGCAGAGGAGTTCCGCTATCTGCTGGTGCCGATCCGCTTCGCAGGCTGATTCCGGGCGTGCAGGTCCCGACCGCGACCGCGGGCGCGGAGTGAGGCACCGGCGGCGGCGATCTACAGTGGCTGGGTAATGTACGTCTCCGATCTGGCCCTGACCGACTTCCGCTCCTACTCCCAGGTGGTGCTGTCCCTGGAGGAGGGCATCACGGCGCTGGTCGGGAGCAACGGGCAGGGCAAGACCAACGTGATCGAGTCCCTGGGGTACCTGGCCACGTTCTCCTCCCACCGGGTGGCCGGGGACCAGGCCCTGGTGCGTGCCGGCGCCGAGCGAGCCGTCGTGGCGGCCAAGATCGTCCGCGACACCAGGCCACGGGTGCTGGAACTGGAGATCGTGTCGGGCAAGGCCAACCGCGGTCGGATCAACCGCTCGCCCGTGCAGCGGGTGCGCGAGTTGCTCGGCCACCTACGGACCGTGCTGTTCGCCCCGGAGGACCTGGCCCTGGTGAAGGGCGATCCGGACGGACGGCGCCGCTTTCTCGATGACCTTCTGATCCAGCGTGATCCCAAAATCGCCGCCGTGCGCAGCGATTACGACCGGGTGATTCGCCAGCGCAACGCACTGCTGAAGTCCGCCGGTGCGGCGCGTCGCTCCGGAGGGGGCGGGGACCTGCGCACCCTGGATGTGTGGGACGAGAAGGCCGCCGCCGGTGGCGCGGCGCTGGTGTCGGCCAGGGTGCGTGCCATCCGTGACCTGCGCGAGCACGTGGCCAGTGCCTATGACAACGTCTCCGGTGGGGCCGGCCCGGCTGTGATCGGGTACCGCTCCAGTATGGTCGAGCACAGTCCCGACCAGGCGCAGCCCGCCACCGATGACAGCGATACCGAGGCCGAACTCACCGACACGACGCTGGTCCAGGCGCGGCTGGTGGAGGCGATGTCCCGGTTGCGCACGCGGGAGATCGAGCGCGGCGTGAGCCTGGTGGGCCCGCACCGGGACGACCTGACGCTGGCCATCGGCGGTCTGCCCGCCAAGGGCTACGCCAGCCACGGCGAGTCCTGGTCCCTGGCTCTGGCGCTGCGCCTGGCCTGCTACGAACTGCTGCGCACCGAGGACACCTTCGAGGCGGATGGCGAGCCGGTACTCATCCTCGACGACGTGTTCGCCGAACTCGATACCGGCCGACGTTCCCGGTTGGCCGGAATGGTGGCCGGGGCCCAGCAGGTGCTGATCACCGCTGCCGTGGCCGGCGACATACCCGAGGAACTGGCCGGTGCCCGGGTGGACGTGGCCGATGGGACACTGACCCGTGTCCGCTGAGGATCCAGACGCCGAGGGCCGGCCCGCCCAGGATCGACGCGTCGCGGACCAGGCAGCCACCGGTGCCGGCCCCGCCCCGGACGTGGACGACGCTCCGCGGATCGCGCTGGCGCAGGCGCGCGAAGCAGCCCGTGCCAAGGGACTGCGACCGGGCAGCCCGGGACGCCGTCGTCGTCCGCTGGACGCGGGCCGCAACGCCGCTGCGGGTTCCCCGGGTGCGGCACGCGACCCGCAGCTCCTGGGTGAGACCACCGCAGACCTGAGCCGCACGCTGGGATGGAGCCAACCGCTCTCCATCGGTGGGGTGATCGGACGGTGGCCGGACGTGGTCGGTGAACAGATCGCGCAGCGGTGCACTCCGGAGACCTTCATCGACGGCGATCTGGTGGTGCGCGCCGACTCCACCGCCTGGGCCACCCAGATCCGGTTGCTGCTGCCCCAACTCGAGCGCCGCCTCGCCGAGGAGGTCGGGGAAGGCGTCGTGACCTCCATCCAGGTGCTCGGTCCCGGAGGCCCTACGTGGCGCAAGGGACCGCGGAACGTGCGCGGTCGTGGGCCGCGGGACACCTACGGCTGAACCCGCCTCCCGGGCGTGTGGAGCGCGCTTTCCGGGCTCGGTCGTGCGCCCGGGGGGTGAAGACCACCACATCCCGGCAACTCCCTGTGGATAAGGTCTGTGGATAGTCGAGTTCGACGCCGATCCGCGATAGAATCGAGCGACCTGTCCCAGGGGTGGAAATGCCCTCATTCACGGCGCGATGCCGTGGCTGACCTACGACGTGCAGTCGTATGGTGCGGACGCCAGATGTGACGAGGAGCGCCAGGACGAGTGGCTGATCAGACGAGCGTGCCGGAACCCGAGAACGTTGTTCCCCCGCAGGACACCTCCAACCCGGCAGGCTCCGATTACGGCGCAGCCAACATCACCGTCCTGGAGGGCCTGGAAGCGGTCCGCAAGCGCCCCGGGATGTACGTCGGTTCCACCGGCGAGCGCGGGTTGCACCACCTGGTGTATGAGGTGGTGGACAACTCCGTCGACGAGGCGATGGCGGGGTACTGCGACCAGATCGACATCACCATCCTGGCCGACGGCGGGATCCGGGTGCGCGACAACGGCCGTGGCATCCCCGTGGACGTCATGTCGGGGGAGGGACGGCCGGCCGTGGAGGTGGTGCTGACCGTCCTGCACGCCGGAGGCAAGTTCGGCGGCGGCGGGTACGCGGTCTCCGGTGGTTTGCACGGCGTGGGTGTCTCGGTGGTCAACGCCCTGTCCGCCCGGCTGGAGGTGGAGGTGCGCCGCCAGGGGCACGTCTGGCGGCAGCGCTACCACCAGGGTGTGCCCGAGGGCGACCTGGCCAAGGGTGAGGCCACCGACGAGCACGGCACCACCGTGACGTTCTGGGCGGACGGGGAGATCTTCGAGACCACCGAGTTCGACTTCGAGACACTGAGGTCCCGGTTCCAGCAGACGGCCTTCCTGAACAAGGGCCTGGGGCTGACGCTGCGCGATGACCGGGAGACGGACGTCGAGGATGAGGTCGCCGGCGATGCGCACCAGCCGGCCGAGGGGGAGGAACGCACCCGTTCGGTGGCCTACAAGTACGACGGTGGCCTGGTGGACTACGTCAAGCACCTCACCAGTGCCAAGCGCGCCGACATGATCCACCCCGAGGTGATCTCCTTCGAGTCCGAGGATCCCGACCGGGTGATCTCCCTGGACATCGCGATGCAGTGGACCGGTGCGTACTCCGAGAGCGTGCACACCTACGCCAACATGATCAACACCTCCGAGGGCGGGACCCACGAGGAAGGGTTCCGGTCGGCCCTGACCACACTGGTGAACCGGTACGCACGGGAGAAGAACCTGCTCAAGGAGAAGGACGAGAACCTCACCGGCGAGGACATCCGTGAGGGACTGACCGCGGTCATCTCGATCAAGCTCGGAGAGCCACAGTTCGAGGGGCAGACCAAGACCAAGCTCGGCAACACCGAGGCCCGCACCTTCACCCAGAAGGTGGTTTTCGACGAACTGGGCAACTGGCTGGAGTCCCATCCGAACGAGTCCCGGGACGTGATCCGCAAGGCGATTCAGGCCGCCGCCGCCCGGATGGCCGCCCGCAAGGCCCGCGAGGCCACCCGGCGCAAGGGCCTGCTCGAGGGCGGGGGCCTGCCGGGCAAGCTCAAGGACTGTTCCAGCCGCGATGCCTCGATCTCGGAGATCTTCATCGTCGAGGGTGACTCCGCCGGTGGCTCGGCGGTGCAGGGACGTAACCCCGAGACCCAGGCGATCCTGCCGATCCGCGGCAAGATCCTGAACGTGGAGAAGGCCCGCATCGACAAGGCCCTGGCGAACCAGGAGGTGCAGGCGCTGATCACCGCGTTCGGTACCGGCATCGGTGAGGACTTCGACCTGGCCAAGCTGCGCTATCACAAGATCGTGCTGATGGCCGACGCCGATGTGGACGGCCAGCACATCGCCACCCTGCTGCTGACCTTGTTGTTCCGGTACATGCGGCCGCTGCTGGAGCACGGGTACGTGTACCTGGCACAGCCACCGCTGTACCGGCTGAAGTGGACCAACGCCGAGCACCAGTACGTCTACTCCGACAAGGAACGCGACGTCCTGCTGGTTGAGGGCCAAGCGAAGAACTGGCGCCTGCCCAAGGACGCCGGCATCCAGCGGTACAAGGGCCTTGGTGAGATGAACTACCGGGAACTGTGGGAGACCACGATGAACCCCGACAGCCGCACCCTGCGGCAGGTGACCATCGGGGAGGCCGCGGCGGCCGATGAGATCTTCTCCATCCTGATGGGTGAGGACGTGGAGTCGCGCCGCTCGTTCATCCAGCGCAACGCCCGCGACGTGCGCTTCCTGGACATCTGAGCGGCGCGCGCAGCCCCTGCCTTCTTCTGACCTGCCGAGTTAAGGACCCGAGTGAGCGAACACATCCCGACCACTGACCGCATCGACCAGGTGGACCTGCAACTGGAGATGCAGCGCTCCTACCTCGACTACGCGATGAGCGTGATCGTGGGCCGGGCGCTACCCAGCGTGCGGGACGGCCTCAAGCCGGTGCACCGCCGGGTGCTGTACGCCATGTACGACGGCGGCTACCGCCCCGACTCGGGCTACTCCAAGTGCTCGCGGGTGGTCGGGGACGTGATGGGCCAGTTCCACCCCCACGGTGACTCGGCGATCTACGACGCCCTGGTGCGCTTGGTGCAGCCCTGGTCGATGCGCTACCCGCTGGTGGCCGGGCAGGGGAACTTCGGCTCCCCCGGTGACGACGGAGCTGCCGCACCCCGGTACACCGAGTGCCGGATGGCCCCGCTGGCCATGGAGATGGTGCGCGACATCGACAAGGGCACGGTGGACTTCGGGGACAACTACGACGGCCGCACCCAGGAACCGCTGGTATTGCCGGCCCGGTTCCCGAACCTGCTGGTGAACGGGTCGGCCGGGATCGCGGTGGGGATGGCCACCAACATTCCCCCGCACAACCTGCGCGAGGTCGCCTCCGGGGTGCAGTGGCTGCTGGAGAATCCCGAGGCCAGCGCCGAGGAACTCCTGGATGCTCTGTTGGCGCGGATCAAGGGCCCGGACTTTCCCACCGGCGCGCAGATCCTGGGTCTGCGCGGCATCGAGGACGCCTACCGCACCGGTCGCGGCTCGATCATCATGCGCGCGGTGGTCGAGGTGGAGGAGCTCCAGGGGCGCACCTGCCTGGTGGTCAGCGAGTTGCCCTACCAGGTCAACCCCGACACGCTGGCCGCCAAGATCGCCGACCTGATCCGCGACGGCCGGATCCAGGGCGTGGCCGACATCCGCGATGAGACCTCCGGGCGCGCCGGGCAGCGCCTGGTGATCGTGCTCAAGCGGGACGCTGTAGCCAAGGTGGTGCTGAACAACCTCTACAAGCACACCCAGTTGCAGACCACGTTCGGGGCGAACATGCTCGCCCTCGTCGACGATGTGCCGCGCACCCTGAGCCTGGACGCGTTCGTGCGGCACTGGGTGGACCACCAGCTCGACGTGATCGTGCGGCGTACCCGGTGGCTGCTGCGGCGCGCGGAGGAGCGCATCCACATCCTGCGCGGGTTGATCAAGGCGCTGGACGCACTCGATGAGGTGATCGCGCTGATCCGTGCCTCGCGCACGGTGGACGCCGCACGCACCGGGCTGATGGAGATGCTCGACATCGATCAGGTGCAGTCCAACGCCATCCTGGAGATGCAGTTGCGCCGCCTGGCGGCCCTGGAGCGTCAGAAGATCCTGGATGAGCACGCCGCCCTGGAGCGCGAGATCGCCGACTACCAGGACATCCTGGCCTCACCGCAGCGCCAGCGCAGCATCGTGGGCGATGAGCTCGCCGAAGTGGTGGACAAGTACGGCGACGAACGCCGCTCCCACATCCTGCCCTTCGACGGCGATCTGTCCATCGAGGACCTCATCCCGGAGGAAGAGGTGGTCGTGACGATCACCCGCGGCGGGTACGCCAAGCGGACCCGCACCGATGCCTACCGCACCCAGCACCGGGGTGGGAAGGGTGTGCGCGCGGGGGCGCAGTTGCGTGGTGATGATGTGGTGGAGCACTTCTTCGTCACCACCACCCACCACTGGTTGCTGTTCTTCACCACGCTGGGGCGGGTGTACCGGGTCAAGGGCTATGAGGTGCCCGAGGGTGGCCGCGACGCCAAGGGCCAACACGTGGCGAACATGCTGGCGCTGCAGCCCGATGAGACCATCGCCCAGGTGCTCGACATGACCGACTACGACCAGGCCGACTACCTGGTGCTGGCCACCAAGCGTGGTCTGGTGAAGAAGACCCGCCTGGGTGATTACGACTCCTCCCGCACCGGCGGCGTCATCGCGATCAATCTGCGCGACAACGGCGACGGGCCCGATGAGGTGGTCTCGGCGCGCCTGGTCGACGCCGATGAGGACCTGATGCTGGTCTCCCGCAAGGGTCAGTCGCTGCGGTTCGCCGCGACCGATGCGGCACTGCGCCCGACCGGGCGGGCCACGTCCGGGGTGACCGGGATGAAGTTCCGCGAGGACGACTCGTTGCTGTCCATGGTGGTGGTGCGCGATGAGGACGATGACCTGTTCGTGGTCACCGAGGGCGGATTCGCCAAGCGCACGGCGCTGCGCGAGTACCGGGTGCAGGGCCGTGGGGGCCTGGGCATCAAGGTCGCCAACCTGGTCGAGGCCCGTGGTGACCTGGTCGGGGCGCTGATCACCGCGGCCGACGACGAGGTGCTGCTGATCATGGAGCGCGGCAAGATCGTGCGTTCGGCCGTGGGTGAGGTCTCCCGCACCGGCCGCACCACCCAGGGTGTCACCTTCGCCAAGCCCGACGCCGGCGACCGGATCATCGGCATGGCCCTGAACCTCGAACTGGCTGCCGAGGTGGCCGGGGAGGTCGTACCGGAGGACGCCGACGACGCGGACGCGGGGCCCGGGCCCGCCGATTCAGAATCCGGCGCGGCGCAAACCGACGCTGCACAGAGCGGCGCTGATGGCGTACCGTCTTCGGGTAGCACCGCGGACGGGGACGCGACCTCGGCCGGTGAGAACGCGGAAGAAGGACACTGATGAGCGACAGTAGCGGGACCACGACCGGTCCGGTTCGCACCACCGCCTTCCCGCACACCGCGACGGCGAAGGTGCAGGGTGGCTCCAGCAGCCGACCCAACACGGCGACGTCGGCTGGTTCGACGAGTCGGCCCCAGGGTTCACGGCCACGCGATCCCGGTGCTCGTACCGCCCGTCCCGCCGGGCGGGGAGGCGGACCGCGCCGGGTGCGCCTGGCGGTGTCCCGGGTGGATCCGTGGTCGGTGATGAAAACTGGCCTTCCTGATGTCGATCGCGATCGGCATCGGGATCGTCATCGCCACTGCCGTGATCTGGTGGGTGCTGAACCAGATGGAGGTCTTCGCCCAGATGCGCGGACTTCTGGAGGAGGCCGAGGCGATGGCCCAGTTCGGGCCGCTGCTGGAGTATCTGGAGTTCTCCCGGGTGATGTCGGTGGCCACCGTGATCGCCATCGTGGACATCGCCCTGCTCACCGCGCTGGCCACCCTGGGCGCATTCATCTACAACATCGTCGCCGCTATGGTCGGGGGCCTGCACCTCACCCTCACCGACGACTGATCCTGGCCGTCACCGCGACACCTACCGCCCCACACATCCGCCCTCGGGCGGACAGTGTGATCAGGCTCGCACCGGTTCCGTTTTGGTCCGGCAGGTGCCCCTGGGGTAGTCTCGGTCGGCGTCCACACCTGTAGTTCGTGGACGTTGCCACGGGCCTATAGCTCAGACGGTTAGAGCGCTTCCCTGATAAGGAAGAGGTCGCTGGTTCGAGTCCAGCTAGGCCCACCATCGAACCGAACGGAAGGTGAGGACGATGAGGAAGACGCTTCTGTTCCTCGTGACGGCCATCGGCGGCGTCCTCGTCTGGCGTCGGCTCGAGGAGCAGCGCTCCGGCCGGGAGATGTGGCACGAGGTCACCGATCCGGTGCCGACGCGGAACAACTGACGCTCCACCACTGCACACGGGCCATGGCGCAATTGGTAGCGCACCTGCTTTGCAAGCAGGGGGTTGCGGGTTCGAGTCCCGCTGGCTCCACCATTTACCGCATGATTGCAACGATTGTAGTGCGCGGGCGGGTGGCGAGAACCGGCCGGGTAACGCCTAGTGTGCAGCCATGGCAAGGCCGGATCATCCGGCATTGTCACAGAGCCGTGACGTATGACGGTGTCACGGTGCCGATACACAGATACCGCGCAGGGGCGGAATACACCGGAACATGCGCCCGCTATTCCCACTTACGGGGCGCAACCAGGGGGCTTCAGCGCCCGCGCTCTTCGCTGACGGAGTTCGCTCCGTCAACCGTGAGGAGTTGACCTGTGATGTATGACGCGCCTTCACCGGCGAGGAACGCGATTGCGTACGCTACCTCGTCTGCGGTGCCGGACCTGCCGACGGGGGTGGCCGCGCCCATCTCCCGCTCGTAATCGGAGGCGGATGCAGTGTCGATCCACCCCGGGGCGACCGCGTTCACCGTGATGCCCGCCGCGGCCGCGTCGATCGCCGTCGCGCGCGTCAGTCCGACGACGCCGGCCTTCGCTGCGTGGTAGGCAACGTCGCCGGCGTAGGCAGCGACAGGCCCCGATACCGATGACACGTTGACGATGCGGCCGTAGCCGGCGGCCTGCATCAGGCCCGCCACCGCCCGGGTCATCAGGAACGACGTGGTCAGGTTTCGATCGAGTGAAGCATGCCAGTGGTCGCGAGACAGTCCGTCGATCGAGCCGGAAGCGTACGAGTCGGACACGGAAGTCATCCCGGCGTTGTTGACGAGGATGTCCACGCCCCCGAACGAGTCCCATGCGCACGCGACAACGGCGTCCACACCGGCCTGATCAGTGAGGTCGGCGACCACCCCTTCCGCTCGAATTCCGGCGGCGCGCAACTCTGCGACGCGTTCGAAGATGCGATCCGTTGTTGATGTGATCACCACGCGACATCCGCCGGCGCCGAGAAGGCGGGCTGCCGCGAACCCGATCCCCTGGGCGCTTCCCGCACCGGTGATGATGGCGCCTCGTGATCTTTGCGTGATCATGGTGAACCTTCCGTCTACTTGTTGCCCGGAGACCATTCACCGCGGCCAACATGGTGAACTCCTCGGGATGGTGGGCACACGCTCAGTTCCTCCGGTGGTCGCCGGTCTTGCCGTCTCGTCAGGCTCGCGCAGGTGGTGGCACCTTCGCATCGGTGGAAGCCACCTACGTCTCAGCCGGGCCGTCACTGTGCCGCGGGAGGTGCTCTCCGCACGAGCGGGCCGCGCATGAGCGGAAGGACTGCGGCCGGGTTGGCGAACGTGTTCGAGACTAACGGCGGCGGGAGGCGCAGGTGATGCACGTGCGCACCGCCGGGCGAGCCTGCAGTCGTTCCCTGGCGATGGGTTCATCGCAGTTCTCGCAGCGTCCATAGGTGCCCTCGGCCAGTTTCGCCAACGCGGCATCCACCTCGGCCAGGTGACGGTTGGCGGAGTCGAGCAACGCCGTGGTCTGGGACCGCTCGAACGCGATCGTGGATCCCTCGGGGTCGTGCTCGTCGTCGGTGGCACTGAGCCGGGCACTGTCGACGATCGAGGTGAAATCCCGGGTCAGCGCCGCGATCCGGCGTACCGTCTGCTCCCGGTCGGCGGCCAGGAGATCACCGAAGCCGGCGCGGTCGTCTGGCAGGGCGGCATCGTCCATCAGAAGATTCACTATCCCAGGTCAATGCGGCAACGAGAATCTGGCCGGGTTGATCGTGGCCAGATCCCGCAGGTAGGCGCCCTGGCGCGGATCCGCCCAGGCGTCGTCGTCGTTGTCCTCCAGCACCCAGGTGCCCTCTTCCCAGAACATGTGGTCCAGCGCGGCCGGCCACAGGTCCCGCTCCGCAGGGGTCAGCGTGACGTGCTCGGCGTAGCCGGCGTAGAAGGCCTGCCACTCGGTCTCGGTGAACAGGCGGCCGGGGGCACTCGGGGACTCGTGGTGGAACAACACCACCGCCATCGCCAGATCGAACAGCCGGGGTTCGAGCCCGCCATTGTCCGGATCCACCAGCACCGGCGGGGCATAGATCAGGTTCGCCGCCTTGAAGTCGCTGCTCACACCCGCCCGCGGGAGCGTAGCGTCCGCGCTGCGCAACATCGGGAAGGACTCCTGCCACCACCGGTCAGCGAGTGCGGTGACGGCGCCCAGCGCGTGCTCGCCGGCCCGCGGCCCGAGCATCGCCGGCAGCCGTGTGCCCAGGGTGGCCAGGTCCGCCTCCACCTCCGCCCGCGTGGTCCCGGGCCAGGCGTAGGGTCGGAGCGCCTGGAGGACCGAGGTGTCGAGGGGCGTGGCGTGGATCCGTCCGAGCAGGGAGCCGGCGGCGCGCACATCGCCCAAATCCTGCGCGGCATAGGCGCGGCCCGCGACGAACGGATAGACCACGCACCAGTCGTCCTGTACCTGCGCCGGGTTGGCCAGCGCGAGTTCGACCGGGGTCACCACCGGCACCCCCTCGTGCACCAAGGCACGGGTCCAGCCGGCCATCGCCTCGGCCCGCCGGGCTGAGGGGGCGGTGCGCTTGACGACGACGTCGCGACCATCGGCAGTGCGGGCGCGGTGCACGCATGCCCATGGCGACAGGGAATCGGCGTGAACCTCGACCAGGCCGAAGGTGCGGGCCAGCACGGTGGGTTCAACGGTGCACATCGGCAATCCTCTCGTCGCGCGTGTTCAGCACGACCTAACACTGCCGTGCAGCCGGTTGTCATCTCCGGCGGTCCCGGTGATGATCGGAGAAGGCGGCAACGAGTGCCGGCACCAGCGTCGTGATCGGCCCGGGCCGTTCGTGTCAGTGGTGAGACACCGGTAACCCGGCCGGGGTCTGCGACCTACACGGAGGATCCGATGACAGAGTACAAGCCCTACCTGATCAGCCTGATGCAACCGGACGGCCCCCCGCCCGAGCAGGGAGTCCTCGATGAGGTGATGGCCCGCCTCGGGCAGATCCAGGCCGAGATCACTGACGCGGGAGGCTGGGTGATGACGGCGGCACTGCATCCTGCCGATGTGGCCACGGTGGTGCGCTCCGGCGCCAACGGAGTCGACCTGACCGACGGCCCCTATGTGGAGTCCAAGGAACACGTGGGCGGGTTCTGGGTAGTGCGTGCCCCCGACCTTGACACGGCACTGGGGTGGGCCGAGAAGATCTCGACGGCCACCACCCTGCCCACCGAGGTTCGACCGATCGCGGCCATCTCCGACCTCTGAGGTCGCGATGTCCGTGCCCGGAACCCACGCCGTCGAGCAGACCTTTCGCGAGGAGCACGCTCGCGCGGTCTCGATTCTGACCCGCGTCCTCGGCGATCTCACCCTCGCCGAGGACGCGGTGGCCGAGGCGTTCACCGTCGCGTGCCGGCGGTGGCCCCGTGAAGGTGTGCCGCCCAGCCCGGCGGGCTGGATCATCACCACCGCCCGGCGCAAGGCGGTGGACCAGATGCGTCGGGAGGCCAACCGCGTGCGGAAACACCTCGAGGCCGCCCTGTTGAACGAACCCGAGCCGGCACCATCGCCCGGCGCGGTCAGCGATGACCTGCTCCGGCTGATCTTCACCTGCTGCCACCCCGCGCTGTCCCGGCCCGCCCAGGTTGCGCTCACACTGCGCCTACTGGGCGGCATGCGAACCGCGGAGATAGCCCGGGCGTTCCTGGTCAGCGAATCGGCGATGGCTCGGCGCCTGGTCCGGGCCAAGGCCAAGATCCGTGACGCCGGGATCCCGTATGAGGTGCCGCAGGCAGCCGACCTGGAGCAGCGCTGGGTGGTGGTGCTGGACGTGCTCTACCTGATCTACAACGAGGGTTATGTCGCCACCGAGGGCCCCGGGCTGGGGCGTGACGAGTTGTGTGCGCAGGCGCTGCGCCTGACCCGCATGGTGGTGGACCTGACCCCTGGCGGGCACGAACCGGTGGGACTGCTCGCGCTGTTGTTGTTGCTGCAGTCCCGGCGCACGGCGCGGATCGGTCCCGAGGGAGAGGCGGTGCTGCTGGCTGACCAGGACCGGGCCCGGTGGGACCAGCAGATGGTGTTGGAGGCGCTGGAACTGCTGCGGGCGATTCCCCAGCACGCGCCGGCGGGGCCCTACCGCCTGCAGGCGGCGATCAACGCGGTACACGCCGGCGCCACCAGCATCGCCGACACCGACTGGGCCCAGCTGGTCCTGCTCTACGACGCGCTGCTGCAGGTTCGGCCCTCCCACGTCGTGAGGCTGAACCGGGCGGTAGCGGTCGCGGAGGCCGGCGACCCGGCGGCTGCCTGGCGCGCCCTCCAGGAACTCGACCTGGATGGCTACTCCCCCTACTACGCCGTCTGCGGGTACGTCCTGGCCATGCTCGGCCGGCCGGCGAAGGCGCGGGATTACTACGACGCCGCGATCGTGCGGATCCGCAACGGTGCGGAACGGGCGGCACTGCGCCGCCGCCGTGATGCGCTCGGGCGCTGAGCCGGCAGCGCTCTCACACCCCGCGTGCGCTGGCGTCCTGCCGGCGGTCCCGGCGTCACCAGCGATGGTGCACGTGCGGGCGGACCAGGTCGTCGTAGATGCGCCGCACCCCGGCGAAGTGCTCGTCGGTGAGTGAGGGCATCTGCGCAACCGCCGCGTTCGCCCGGGCCTGGTCGGGGGTGCTGGCCCCCGGGATCACGGTGGAGACCCCGGGCTGGTCCATCACCCAGCGCAGGGCGAACTGGGACAGGGTCATGCCCTCCGGCACCAGTTCGCGTAGGTGGGCCACTGCGGAGAGGCCGACGTCGTAGGGCACCCCGGCGAAGGTCTCACCGATGTCGAAGGCTTCTCCGCGGCGGTTGAAGTTGCGGTGGTCGTCGGCGGCGAAGGTGGTCCGGGCGTCGAAGCGGCCCGAGAGCAACCCGGATGCCAGCGGCACCCGGGCGATGATCCCGACCCCGCGCGTGCGCGCGGTGGGCAGCACCCGTTCCAGGGGCTTGAGGCGCAGGCAGTTCAGGAGGATGATCTGCACCGTCGCCACATTCGGCCGGGCGATCGCGATCAGTGCCTGCTCGGTGGTCTCCACCGACACGCCGTAGGACGCGATCAGCCCTTCCTCGACCAACCCGTCCAGGGCCGAGAAGACGTCGTCATCCTCCAGCACCGCGGTGGGCGGGCAGTGCAGTTGGACCAGGTCGATCCGGTCCACGCCCAGGTTCGAGCGGGAGTCGTTCAACCAGGCGCGGAAGTTCTCCTCGGTGTAGTTCTCCGGGAGTTGATCCACCCGGCGTCCCATCTTGGTGGCCACGAACACCGGAGGATGGTCCCCGGCGAGGTACTCCCCGATGAAGCGCTCGCTACGTCCGGAGCCGTACACGTCGGCGGTGTCGATGAAGGTGACACCTGCATCGGTGGCCGCCCGGACCACCTGGCGGGCGTCGTCGTCGGCCACCGTGCCCCAGGCATCGCCGATCTGCCAGGCGCCGAGCCCGATCATGCTCACGTCGTGTCCGGTACGTCCAAGGTGGCCGTCTGCATACCTATGACCGTAGCGGCTCGGGCCCACCACGGCGAAACACCGCACACCCCGGTAGGGCAGGAGATCCCCGAGTTCACCCTTCCGCTCGGGCGCCGGGCGGTGGCACCATGGGGGCATGTGCCGCAACATCCGGCCCCTGCACAACTTCGAGCCGCACGCCACCGACGACGAGGTCCGCGCCGCCGCACTGCAGTACGTGCGTAAGGTCGCCGGGATGACCAAGCCCTCCCAGGCCAACGCCGAGGTGTTCGAGCGTGCCGTGGACGAGATCGCCCACGTCACCGAGCATCTGCTCGCTGACCTGGTCACCTCCGCCCCGCCGAAGAACCGCGAGGTGGAGGCCGCCAAGGCCAGGGCGCGCAGCGCGAAGCGGTTCGGCGTCGCCGCCTCCTGACCCACCGAGGTCAGCCGGACGCCGGACCCGCGCCCGGGGCTACATCCGGTCCGGGGCGCTGATGCCCAGCAGGTCCAGCCCGGTGGCGGGGGTGCGGCGGGTCAGGTCCACCAGTACCAGGCGGCGCTGGCGCACCGCACCCTCCGAGGCCAGCACCGGGCAGGCCTCGTAGAAGTCGGTGAACACCCGGGCCAGGTCATACAGATACCCGGCCAGCCGGTGCGGCTCCAGATCGGCGGCGACCTCGGTGAGGGCCTGGCCGAAGGTGTCCAGGCGCAGCACCAGTGCCCGTTCCGCTGGTTCCAGCGCACCGTCCAGCGCCACCTGCGCGGCGTCGGGCACAGCCAGATCGCGCCCGGCGGCCCGCCGCAGGATGGAGGCCAGGCGAGTGTGGGCGTACTGCAGGTAGACCCCGGTGTTGCCGTTGAACGCCGTCATCCGTTCGGCGTCGAACACGTAGTCCTTCACCCGGGAGTTGGACAGGTCGGCGTACTTCACCGCACCGATGCCGGCCTGCTCGGCGATGGTGGCCAGCGCGGCCTCATCGACCTGCTCTCCCTTGGCCTCGGCGCCCTCGCGCACCACCTTGAGGGCGGCTGCGGAGGCGTCATCGAGCAGGTCCACCAGGCGCACCGTCTTGCCCTCCCGGGTACGGAACCGTTTGCCGTCGGGACCCAGCACCGAACCGAACGGGACATGCTCGGCCACCACATCCTGGGTGAGCCAGCCGGCGCGGCGCGCGGCCTCGAAGATGAGCCGGAAGTGCAGGCCCTGCTCGGCGCCGACCACGTACAGGATCCGGTCGGCTCCCAGGTTACGGATCCGGTGCCGGATCGTGGCCAGGTCGGTGGTGTCGTAGCCGTACCCACCGTCGGACTTGCGCACCATGAGCACCGCGGGCCTGTCGTCGGCGCCGGTGACCTCCTCGGACTGCACCACCAGGGCGCCGTCGGATATCTCGGCGATCCCGGCGTCGGCCAGTTCCTGGGCCACGTCGCCGAGCACACCGTTGTAAGAGGATTCGCCGGCCGAATCGGCCGGGGTCAGGCGTACCCCGAGGCGCTCGTAGATCGCGTCGAAGGAGTGCTGGGACTCCTTGACGATCTCCTCCCACACCGTCACGGTGCCCGGGTCCCCGCCCTGCAGGGCGACCACCCTTGCGCGGGAGCGGTCGGCGAAGTCGGGGTCGGCGTCGAAGACGGCCCGGGCCTTCTTGTACAACTGCTCCAGGGCCGATACCGGGGAGGCCTGCGGACCGTCCTGGCCGGGGTCCAGGTCGCTGAGCCGCCAGTTGGCCTCGGGGTGTTCATCGATGTACTGGATCAGCATCCCGAACTGGGTGCCCCAGTCGCCGAGGTGATTCTGCGGCACCACATCGGAGCCCAGGAAGCCCAGCACCCGGGCAAGGGCGTCACCGATGATGGTGGACCGCAGGTGGTGGACCTGCATCTCCTTGGCGATGTTGGGTGCGGAGTAGTCGATCACGGTGCGCCGGCCGGTCTCGGTTGCCGGTACGCCGAGCCGGTCGTCGCCCGCTCGGGCGCGCACCTGCTCCCACAGCGCCTCATCGGAAAGGCGCAGGTTCAGGAAACCCGGGCCGGAGATCTCCACCTGCTCGATCAGTTCCGGCGCCGACAGCGCCTCGACCACCGCGGCGGCCACATCCCGAGGCCGGGCGCCCACCTTCTTCGCCAGCGCGAGCGCGGCATTGGCCTGCAGGTCGGCGTGGTCGCTGGGCCGGACCACCGGGTCGGCGCCGGCCTGATCGGGGTAGGCGGCCGTGATCGCGGCGCCGAGTGCATCGGTCAGGCGGGTGGTCAGGGCCGGAACTCCGGCGGGGCTGGCGGTGCTGGGAGCAGTCTGTGAGATGGGCACCGCCCCATTGTTCCATCACGGGCCGCTACCGGATCGATGCGGGTGATCACCGGCACACAAGAAGGCCCCGCCGCCACCCAGGGGGTGGCGGCGGGGCCCGGGACGGCCCGGCTTACGCCGTCGTCAGTCCTTCTTCTCGTCCGCGCTGTCCTTGATGTCCTTGGTGACGTCCTCGACCTTCTGGGAGGCCTCCTTGGCAGCATCGGCCGCAGGTCACGCAGGTCCTCGGTCTTCTCGGCGGCTGCGGCGGCCACGTTCGGCTTCTCGGCGACCGGCGCGACGGCGTCGTCCCAGTACTCCTCGGCCCACGGGTCGTCGACCGGCTGGGTGCGGCGCCAGATGAGCACCCCGGCACCGGCCACGGCGCTACCCACCAGAACCCAGCCCAGCGTCTTGCCCCACTTGGACCCGCCCTTGGCGGCCTTCTCCTGTTCCTTCAGCGCCTTCTCGGCCTTCCCCACGGCCTTGTGCACCCGGGACTGCGCGCCGTCGGCCCCGGCCTTGGCCGCGGCTGCCGCGTCCTCCAGGGCAGCGATCACCTTGGGCAGGACGTCGTCGACGAGTTTGTCGTGCGCCACGTCCACCGCGCCCTGGGTCCGGCCGGCTGCACTGGCGAGCTTGGGGGCGGTGGCGGTGACGCCGGCCTTCCAGGCCTTCTCCACCCGTGGACCGGCCCAGTCGATCGCAGCCTCGACCTTCGGTGTGGCCCAGTCCTTGCCCTGATCAGCGAACTCGCGCGCGGCCTTTCCGGCATCCTCGGACCGGCTGCGAAGTTCCTTCTCGAGCTTCTTCGTCTTTCGCGACATGTGCTCCCCAGTTCCTTTCCCGCGCGGCGCGCGAGTTTCTGGTCGTGTCGTACCTGTGCTACTGGTCCTAGTGTGGCACTCGCGGCGGAGTTGTGCACACGAGCCTGAATTCTCTCTTCGGCGATCAATGCGAAGATAAGGGCATGGAAGCCATTCTGCACACCACGGCCGGCGACATCACCGTCGAACTACTGCCGAACCACGCCCCCAAGACCGTCAAGAACTTCACCGGACTGGCTACCGGTGAGCGCACCTGGCGCCACCCCGCCACCGGCGCGGAGAGCAACGAGCCGTTGTACAACGACACCATCTTTCACCGGGTGATTCCTGATTTCATGATTCAGGCAGGCGACCCCCTGGGTGATGGCACCGGCGGTCCCGGTTACCAGTTCGATGACGAGATCCCCCCGAACTCAGTTTCAACGAGCCCTACGTGCTGGCGATGGCCAATGCCGGAGTCCAGATGGGCAGGGGCACCAACGGCTCGCAGTTCTTCATCACCACCGTGCCCACCCCGTGGCTGCAGGGCAAGCACTCGATCTTCGGTCGCGTGACCGATGCCGGCTCCCGCGTCGTGGTGGACGCCATCGGGAAGGTCTCCACCGACCCCCGCAACGACCGCCCGGTCCAGGACGTGGTGCTCAACAGCATCGAGATCATCGACTGACGTATGACCGCTTATCCACCCGCGCCACCGCCAGGGTCAGGCCCGGGTTCCCCGGGTTCCCCGGGCGTTCCGGGTTCGGGCGGTGGCCGTGGGGGGTTCGATGGGCCCGGCTCGGGGTCTTCGGGTGAACCCGGGGTAGCCCCGGTCTGCCCGCGCCACCCCGACCGCGTCAGTTACGTCACCTGCCAGCGGTGCGGGCGCCCGGCCTGCCCCGAGTGCCAGCGGCCCGCCCGCCGGGTGGGCGTGCACTGCGTGGACTGTGCCGCGGCCGCCGAGCGATCCGCGCCGGCCGAACGGACCCGGCTCGGGGGGCGGATGCGCACCCGCCCGTACGTGACGCTGACCATGATCGGGCTGTGCGTCGCGCTGTTCCTGCTGGACTTCGCCGACGGCGGGGCCGCCCGCCGGGAGCTGATCTTCTCCCCGCTGGCGGGTTCGGTCGAGCCGTGGCGGATGCTGACCACCGCGTTCCTGCACGCCGGGGTGCTGCACCTGGCGGTGAACATGTACGCGCTATGGATCACCGGGCCGTTCCTGGAGAGGTTCCTGGGGACCTGGCGGTTCCTGGCGCTGTATCTGCTCGCCGCGTTCGGGGGCAGCGTGGCGGTACTGGTGCTGACCCCCTACGACCTCTGGCGGGTGGGAACCGTCGGCGCCTCCGGGGCGGTGTTCGGCCTGTTCGCCGCCGCTGCCCTGTTGCTGCGCCGGGTTGGTGGTGACTACCGCCAGATCCTGCTGGTGTCGGGATCAACGTGGTGATCTCCTTCACCATTCCGAACATCTCCTGGCAGGCGCACATGGGCGGGATGATCGTGGGCGGGCTGATCACCGTGCTGTACCTGTACCTGCCGAAGAAGTGGCGCACCACCGGTGCGGTCCTCGGTGCCGCCGCGATTGCGGCGGCGCTCATCGGGATCACCGTGCTCGCCTACGCTCTCGCGGGCCTGTGGCTCTGACCTGCGAAGTCACATGGATGTTATTTATCCACACCTGTGTGCACACCTGTGAATAACACGAGTGTGATTATCCCCAGGTGTGTGCACACCTGGGGATGTGCGCCGCCGGTGCACGAGCGTTACGCCGGCTCAGGAGCGTTGGGGCCGCGCACGACCGGGGCAGCGAGCGAGCCCGCCCTCAGCGCCACCGCATGGTCATCAGGAATCCGACCATCATCACCGCGAAACCCGCGGCCAGGTTCCACGAGCCGATGCCGGGGACGGGGAACCTGGAGTCGCTCAGGTAGGTGACCACCACCCAGATCAGGCCGATCACCATCAGGGCCACCATCGTCGGGGCCCACCAGGACGCACTCTTCTTCGGCCCTGCCGGTGGTGGTGGCGGGGTGTAGGCCGGCTTCTTCCGGGGTTTGGACTCGGGCATGCCCACGGCTCCTGTCGGTGGTCGGGTCTAGGGCAATCCTAAAGGCTGGGCCACCTAGACTGATCCCATGGCGAAGAACAGGCGCAAGGCGCGACTGCGCTCGGTGCGCGCCTCGTTGGCCCTGGGGGCCGTCGGGGTGCTGGCCGGCATGCTGTTCGCCACCAACGCAGGCCTGTTCGCCCAGGCCGCCGGCCGCCAGCCCCAGGATCTGCGCGACCTGGTCCGCGATGAGAGCATCCGCATGCAGGAGGTGGCCGAGGAGGTCAGCGATCTGCGCAGCGAGGTCGAGGAACTGATCAGCCTGCAGGAGGCCAGCAACCCCGACGCCACCCGCCGCCCCGAGGTGGAGATGGCCGCCGGCCGGATCGATCTGCAGGGCCCGGGCGTCCAGGTGGAACTGTGGGACGCGCCCTACAACGAGGTGCCCGAGGGCTTCGCACCCGATGATCTGGTGGTGCACCAGCAGGACATCGAGGGGGTTCTGAACGGTTTGCGAGCCGGTGGTGCCGAGGCGATCGCGGTCCAGGGCCACCGGGTCACGGCCACCACCTCGATCCGGTGCGTGGGCAATGTGATGCTGCTGGACGGTAACACCTACTCCCCGCCATACGTGATCACCGCAATCGGCGACGGCGAGGAACTGCGCGACTCGGTGCTGGCCCAGCACTCGGTGCAGGTCTACCTGGAGTATGTCGACGCGATCCGGCTGGGTTGGTCGCTGGAACTGGAAGAGACCGTGGAGATCCCCGGCTTCGAGGGGAACCTGACCCTGGAGTACGCCCAGGTGCCCGGTCATGAGCCCTATGTCCCCGAGGACTCGAAGCCGTTGTTCCCGGTTCCGGAGCCGGAGTGAGCAAGTGGGTCAGATGTCCGCGCAGCGGTGGGCGATCAACGAACAAACTGTGGGAGATCTCGGATGAGCCGGATCCTGGTGGTAGACAACTATGACTCCTTCGTCTACACGATCGTGGGGTACATGCAGGAACTCGGTGCGCAGACCACCGTGTTGCGCAACGACGTTCCCGAGTTCACTGATCCACGCACGGTGCGCGGCTACGACGGCGTGCTGGTCTCTCCGGGCCCCGGTGCCCCGGCCGGTGCGGGTGCCTCGCTGGCGGTGATCGAGGCGTGTGCCCAGGCCGGTGTGCCGATGCTCGGGGTGTGCCTGGGCCACCAGGCACTGGCCGAGCTCTATGGCGGAACGGTGGCCCACTCTCCGGAACTGATGCACGGCAAGACCTCCTCGGTGGTGCACGCAGGCACCGACGTGTACGCCGGCCTGGCCAGCCCCTTCACCGCCACCCGCTACCACTCCCTGGCCGTGCTCACCGGCACGGTCCCGGAGGAGCTGACGGTCACCGCCACCACCGAGAACGGCATCATCATGGGCCTGGCGCACCGGGAGCTGCCGCTGCACGGGGTGCAGTTCCACCCCGAGTCGGTTCTGACCGAGGGCGGGCACCGGTTGCTGGCGAACTGGCTCGCGATCACCGGCGACGAGGGCGCGGTGGGGCGTAGTCATGGCCTGGCACCGCTGGTCCTGGATGCGCCGGAGCCGGCGACGGCCTAGCCCGGCTGCTCGGGAGTCCGCGGCCAGCGGGGTACGGACCGGCCGGGTCGTTCATCTGCTCGGTTGAGGGTCCGAGTCAGCCGCCCTCGCCGCCGCCCTCGCCGTTGCCCTCGTTGCCGTTGCCCTCGTTGCCGTTGCCCTCGTTGCCGTTGCCGTCGTTGCCGTTGCCGTCCTCCGGTCCGGAGGAGATCTGCACGACCACCGTCTCACCACGCCCGATCTGGGTTCCGGTGTCCGGATCCCAGGAGATGACGCTCCCCTCGGGGATGTCGTCGTGCGGTTGGCTTTCGAACTCCGCTTCCAAGCCGGCCTCGTCGAGCGCCTCCTCCGCCTCCTCCTCGGTCATCCCGTCCAGATCCGGGACCGCCACGGTCGGGTCCGGTGGCGCCTCCACCGAGACGTAGACCACCACGGTGGTGTTCTGCGGGACGGTGCCCGAGCGGTCCTGGCTGAGGATGATCCCGGGCGGGCCGTCGTCCTCCTGCTCGTGCTCCCGGTAACTGAGGTTCAGTTCCTCGATGTGTTCCCGGAATGCCTCGATGGACTCGCCGGTCATGTCCTCCAGGTCCACGTTGCCGGTACCCAGGATCAGGGTGATCTCGGTGTCGAGGCCCACGGTGTCCCCGGAGGGCGGGTCGGTCCCGATCGCGATGTCCTCGGCCACCCGCGGTTCGTTGCGGGTCTCGGTGCGGATGTTCTCGAAACCTTCCCCCTCCAACATGTCGCGGGCCCTGGACTGGGTCAGCCCGGAGACGTCCGGGATCTCCCCGCTGTCCGGGCCGGAGGACATCAGCACCTCGACGACCGTCTCGCCCTCGGGCATCTCCTCGCCGGTGTCGGGGCTCCAGGAGATCGTGATCCCTTCGGGGATCTCATCGTGGGACTCGTACTCGAAGTTCGGCTGCAGTGGCGGCTCGACCTCGGCCAGCGCGGCCCGCACCTCCTGCTCATCCATCCCTTCCAGGTCCGGGACGACGGCGGCCGGTGGCGCTGGTTCCTCCTGGTTGGCCCGATCCCAGATCAGGTACCCGATCCCGGCAGCGGCCAGGAGTGCCACGATCACCAGGATCCAGACCAGCGCCTTGTTGGAGCGGGGTTCGTCCTCCTCGGCACCATCCATCTGGTCCAGGGGACCTGCTTCCTCCTGGACGGCGCCGGCTCCCGCGGCACCTGGGCCGGTGAGCACCTGGGTCGGCACTGCGGCCGGGGCAGCCATCGCCCCGATCGCCGGGGCGGTGACCGCCTCGTCGCGGGCGGCGGCCTCCAGGTCGGACCGGAACTCCGCGGCGGTGGAGTAGCGGGTATCCCGATCCTTGGCCAGGGCCTTGATCACGATCCGGTCCAGTGCCTCCGGTACGTCCGGGGCCACGACCGAGGGTGGCTGGGGGGCTTCGCTGACGTGCTGGTAGGCCACCGCGACCGCCGAGTCGCCCTCGAACGGTGGTTTGCCGGTGAGCAGTTCGTACAACAGGCACCCGGTGGAGTACAGGTCCGAGCGGGTATCGACCACCTCGCCACGGGCCTGTTCGGGGGAGAGGTACTGGGCGGTACCGATCACCGCCTGGGTCTGGGTCATGCTCGAGGAGGAATCGGCCATCGCGCGGGCGATCCCGAAGTCCATCACCTTCACCGCCCCGGTTGGGGTGAGCATCACGTTCGCCGGCTTGATGTCCCGGTGCACGATGGAGGCGTGGTGGGAGTACTCCAGGGCGGTCAGCACCCCCATGGTGATCTCGATCGCCTCCTCGATCGGCAACGCCGAGCCGTCCCGCAGCAGGTCCCGCACGGTGTGACCCTCGACGTACTCCATCACGATGAACGGCACTTGCACCTCGGCGTCGTCGCCGCTGCGCACGGCTTGCTCGCCGGTGTCGTACACCGACACGATCGCCGGGTGGTTCAGCGACGCCGCGGACTGTGCCTCGCGGCGGAACCGGGCCTGGAAGGAGGGGTCGCGGGCCAGGTCCGCACGCAGGATCTTGACCGCCACAGTGCGCCCGAGGCGGTTGTCACGCCCGATATGCACCTCGGCCATGCCGCCACGCCCGATGAGCTCACCCACCTCATAGCGGCCGGCGAGCACGCGCGGTACGTCGTCTACCACTGACTATTCCTTCGCTCTGGGGACTCTGGTGGCTATCACAAGGGCACTCACGAGCGGCGCAGCCACAACCGCTACCGCGCTCGACCCGCCCAGCCTACCCAGCGGCAGGCCCAGGGCCGTGACGGTTACCGTGGCGATCGACAGGCCCAGCGCCAGCATCAGTGGCTGGGCGTGACCAGCCGATCCGGACGGACGGCGACGCCGCGGGGGCGTGGTGCGCTCACCGCGTTCGGCGGCCCGGCGCAGCGCCCGGCGGGTCTTCGCCAGCCGGGCCGAACGGGGCTGCGGGGCGCGTGCGGCCTTCGGGGTCGGGGAGGTGGCCGGCGGCGGCCCGGCCGGCGCGGCGGCGACCGGGTCAGCGTCCGGCCCACCGGCATCCAGCGGGAGCCAGCGGGGCGAGGGGCCGTGGTCGTGCTGCTCGCTGTGGCCGTCGGGGTGCAGGTCCTCGGGGCCGAACTCCGCGTGCGCCGGGCTGCCCAGATGCCGGGGCCGTCGGGCCGAGACCCGTTCCGGTGACCTCGTGGCCGCCGCGGCGGCGGAGTCGGACGGAACAGCGGTTCCGGCCCTCCCGGGCGCCGTGTCGGAGGCTCCGGCCGCGCCGGCGGTCCGGATTGCCTCCCCCAGGGAGGGGGTATCGGGAGGTTCGACGTCCACGTGCAGCAAGCGGGCCAGTTCTTCCAGGGACCGCGCCAGCGAGGCGGCACTGCGGGGCCGCTGCTCTGGATCCTTGGCCAGCATCTGCTCCACCACCGCGCGGACCCGGGCATCGATGCTCTCCGGCAACGCCGGCACCGGCTTGTTCACGTGCGCGAAGGCGATGTCCACCTGGGTCCTGCCGGTGAAGGGCCGCCTACCCACGAGTACCTCGTAGGCGACCACACCGAGGCCGTAGATGTCCCCGGCAGCGGTGGCCGGACGACCCATCGCCTGCTCGGGGGGCAGGTATTGCGCGGTGCCCATCACCATCCCGGCGGCGGTCATCGGAGCCTGGTTGGATCCCAGGGAGATCCCGAAGTCGGTGAGTTTGACGTAACCGTCCGGCGTGAGCAGCAGGTTCGCCGGTTTGATATCACGGTGCACCACGCCGGCGCGGTGGGCGGCGTGCAGACCCCGGGCGGTCTGGGCCAGGATCGGCAGGACCTGATCCGGGGTCAGGGTGCCCTCCCGGGCCAGCAACTCCGACAACGCTCACCGGGCACGTACTCCATGATCAGGTAGCCCGAGCCGTCGGCCTCGCCGTAGTCGTACATCGCGGCGATGTTCTGGTGGCTCAACCCCGCCGCGTTGCGGGCCTCGGCGCGCAACCGGTCCAGGAACAGTGACTCCCCGACGAACTCACCGCGCAGCACCTTCGCCGCCACGTTGCGGTGCAGGTGGTCGTCCCAGGCGATCCACACCTCGCCCATGCCGCCGATGGCGATCCGCTCGCGCAGGTCGTACCGGTCGCCCAGACGCAGCCCCTTGGCCGGGATCATTGCTCCACCACCGCCTGGATCACGGCACGGGCGATCGGGCCGGCCGAGCGCCCGCCGTAGGCCTCATCACCGTCCGCGCCACCGTGCTCGATCACGACGGCTACCGCCACCTGCGGATCCTGCGCCGGGGCGAACGCGGTGAACCAGGCGTGCTGGGGCGCGTCCGTACCGGACTCGGCGGTGCCGGTCTTACCGGCCACCGCCACATTCGGGATCTGCGCGGGGGTACCGGTGCCGGACTCGACGACGGCGAGCATCATCTGCCGTAGGTCGGCGGCGGTGGAGGCCGAGATGGGCCGGGAGAACTCCTCCGGTTCGGTGCTCGAGGTCACCTGCAGGTTCGGGCCCCGTTCGGTGCCGATCAGGTGCGGGGTCATCAGCACGCCGTCGTTCGCGATCGCCGCGGAGACCATCGCCATCTGCAGCGGACTGACCCGCACGTCGTACTGGCCGATCGCGCTCATCGCGAGCTGGGCCTGGTCCATTCCACCGGGGAACCGCGACGGTGTCACGCCCATGGGGATATCCAGGTCCCGGCCGAACCCGAACGCCTCGGCCTGCTCGGCCAGCGCGTCCTCACCGAACTCCATCGCCAGCGCCGAGAACGGGGTGTTGCAACTCTGCTGCAGGGCGTAGGTGAGGGTGACGGTGTCCTCGGCGGTGCACGGCCCACCGCCGGGGTTGCGGATCACGTGGGAGGTCTGCGGCAGTTTCCAGTTCCGCCGGGGCCGGGACCTGGCTGTCCGGGTCGTACTCCCCCGACTCCAGCAACATCGCGGCATCGACCAGTTTGAACACCGACCCGGGGGCGTACAGGCCACCGCCGATGGCCCGGTTGATCAGTGGGTTCGCCTCATCGGCGACCAGTTCGTTGTAGGTCTCGTTCACCTGCGCAGAGGAGTGCACGGCCAGGTCGTTCGGGTCGAAACTGGGCGTGGAGACCATCGCCAGGATCGCCCCGGTTCGCGGGTCCAGGGCCACCACCGCGCCCTGCTGGTCGCCCAGGGCGTCGCGCGCGGCCTCCTGCGCGGCGGGATCCAGGGTGAGCTCCACCGAACCGCCCTGCTGCTGGCTCCCGGTGAACAGGGACCTGATCCGGGACCAGAGCAGGGAGTCGTCGGTGCCCGACAGCACCGAGGAGGACGCCCGTTCGATCCCGGTCATCTGGAACATCGAGAAGTAGCCGGTGGCGTGGGCGTACAGCGGCCCGTCGGAGTAGACGCGTTGGAACCCGAAGGGGGTGTCCACCGGGGTGGAGTGGGCCACCTCGTTGCCGGCCACCACGATCGGGCCGCGGTCGCGCCCGTAGTCCCGGTACACGGTGCGCACGTTGCGCGGGTCGTCGTTGAGGTCACCGGCCTGGCCGTACTGCACCCAGGTGGCCCCGCCCATCAGGGCCAGGAACATCACCAGGACCACCACCGAGAGGCGTCGCAGCGGGGTGTTCATGGTCGCTGCACCACCTCGGTGGGGTGATCATCGCCGTCGTCGGCGCCATCGCCGGGGCCGCGTGCGCCCGTTCCGCGGGGCGCACCCGCTGTGCGATCAGGGCCCGCGGCCCCGGCGCTGTCCGGCATCATCGACAGCACCGTCTCGTCGGAGACCTCACGGTCCACCGCGGCCGGGCGGCGTGCGCCGTCGGAGATACGCAGCAGCAGGCCCAGCACGATCCAGTTGGCGATCATCGCCGACCCCCCGGCGGCCAGGAACGGCATGGTCAGGCCGGTCAGCGGGATCAGCCGGGTCACCCCGCCCACCACCACGAAGCACTGGAAGGCGATCGCGAACCCGAGACCGGAGGCGAGCAGTTTGCCGAACCCGTCGCGCACCCCGATCGAGGTGCGCAACGCCCGCTGCACCAGGACCAGGTAGCACAGCAGGATCGCCAGCAATCCGGTCAGACCCAGCTCCTCACCGAGGCTGGCGATGATGAAGTCGGAGTTGGAGTAGGGCACCAGATCCGGGTAGCCCTCTCCCCAGCCGGTGCCCATCAGCCCGCCCGAGGCGAGCCCGAACAGGCCCTGCACCACCTGCCCCGAGCCACCCGGATGCCGGTTGTACACCGCCGGGTCCAGGGCGTTCAGCCACACATCGAACCGGGCCGCCACGTGCCCGAAGGTATTGACCGCCACGAGAACCCCGACCGCGAACATGCCCAGGCCGATCACGATCCAGCTGAACCGGTCGGTGGCCACGTACAGCATCGCCACGAACAGCCCGAAGAACAGCAACGAGGTGCCCAGGTCCCGCTGGAACACCAGGACCGCCACGCTGGCCACCCAGGCCAGCAGGATCGGTCCCATGTCCCCCACCCGGGGCAGTTGCAGGCCCAGGATCTTCGGGCCGGCGAGGGTCAGTACGTCCCGGTGGGCCACCAGGTAGCCGGCGAAGAAGATCGCCAGGGTGATCTTGGCGATCTCGGCGGGCTGGAAGGAGAAGCCGGCGATGCGGATCCACAGCTGGGCCCCGTTGATCTCCTGGCCCAGCCCCGGGATCATCGGCAGCAGCAGGAGCAGCAGGCTGACCACCAGCGAGGTGTAGGTGAACCGGCGAAGTTGCCGGTGGTCGCGCAGGGCGATGACGATGGTGACCGCCAACGCGGCCCCCAGCGCGGTCCAGATGAGTTGACGCGGGCCGGCGGCGTCCCCGGTGGCGTAGTCGATCCGGTAGATCATCGCCAGGCCCACCCCGTTCAGGCCCAGGGCCAGGGGCAGCAGCACCGGGTCGGCGTAGGGGGCCCGCCAGCGCAGCACCAGGTGGGCCACCAACGCGATACCGGCCAGGGTGGCCGCCATCGGGAGCAGTTCCGAGGGCACCGTGCCCTCGATGTTCACACCGACCAGCAGGTAGCCGCTCACGCCCAGGGCGACGGCCAGCAGCAACAGCCCGGCCTCGGACCAGCGGCCGGTGCTGATCGGCTGGGGTGTGACGGTAGCCATCAGGGACCGCTCGCTTCGAGTTCCTCGGGAGCGGCGTCCTCATCGTCCTCGGGGTCCTCGGTGGTGTCGTCGGAACCGCCCTCGTCACCGGGGCCGGTCTCCCCGTTGCCGGGATCTGCGCCGTCCTCGTCGTCCTCATCGGGATCGGCCGGTCTGGCCTGGGTACGCAGGTCGGCCACGATCGCCTCGGCCGCGGGCAGTGAGTTGGTGGCCATGGTCCGCTCCACCCGGTTGCGCACGAAACCGGGCAGATCGGCCAGGGCGATGTCGGTGTTCTCATGCACCGAGGACAACTGCAGCGGCCCGATGCGCTGGGGAATGCCCTGGTAGATGGCCACGTGGTGGTTGTTCGGTCCCACGTAGTACTGGGTCTGGGTCCAGCGGTACCCCAGGGTGCCGAGCCCGGCCAGCAGCCCGAGGACGACGACGGCGGCGATCGCCCAGGTGAGGACGCGCCGACGGCGACGCACGGGCCGGGCGGAGGCGTCGTCGTCGGTCCCGACCGGCCGGGTCAGTGCGGCGGCCCGGCTGGAAGCGCCGCCCCCGCCCCGGGTGGGCCGGGCCCGGTCGGTGGCCGCGGCCCCGACCACCTGGGGGGAGGTGTCGGGCAGGTCCTTGGTCTCGACCACATCCGCGATCACCACGGTGATGTTGTCCGAGCCGCCGGCGCGCAGGGCCAGGTTCACCAGCTCGTCGGCGCAGGCGTCCAGGTCCGCGGTCTCGATCAGGATGTGCTCGATGGTCTCGGCCGAGACCATCCCGGACAGCCCGTCGGAGCACAGCAACCAGCGGTCCCCGGCGCGGGCCTCCCGGATCGACTCATCCACCACCGGCGCGGCCTCACCATCGCCCAGCACCCGCAGCAGCGCCGAACGCTGGGGGTGCGCCTCGGCCTCGGCCTCGGTCAACTCGCCGGTGTCGATCAGGTGCTGCACGTAGGTGTGGTCGGTGGTGACCTGGGTCAGGTGCTCATCACGCAACAGGTAGGCGCGTGAGTCCCCGATGTGCACCATCCCCAGACGGGTCCCGGAGCGCAGCAACGCAATCACCGTGGTGCCCAGGCCCTGCAGGTCGGCCTGCTCGGCAGAGTAGGCGACCAGGTCCCGGTGCGCGTTGCCCAGGGCGGTGCGCAACCGGTCCAGCAGGTCCTCGCTGCGGTGGGACTCCCCGTCCAGGGGGGCCAGATGGGCGACCGCCACCGAGGAGGCGATGTCACCGCCCGCGGCCCCACCCATCCCATCGGCGAGGACCAACAGGTCCGGGCCGGCATAGCCGGAGTCCTGATTGACGTCGCGCACCAGGCCCACATCGGAGCGGGCCACGTAGCGAAGCGAAACCGTCATTGCGCGCCTACCGGTGCAACTCGATGACGGTCTGCCCGATCCGGATCGGCTGCCCGATCCCCACCGGTACCGGTTCGGCGATGGGCTGGGCGCCCAGGTAGGTGCCGTTGGTCGACCCCAGGTCCTCCACGTACCAGCGGCCCTCGGAGGGGAAGATCCGGGCGTGCCGGTTGGAGGAGTAGTCGTCGTCGAGCACCAGGGTGCACCCTGGTGAGCGTCCGATCAGCACCGCCGACTCCCCCAGGGTCAGGGTGGTGCCGTTCAGGGGCCCGCCGGTGACCCGTAACCGCGTGGGCGTGCCGCGCCCGCGCCGCCCCGGTGCCGCCGGCCGAGCCGGACTCGGGCCACCCCGGGGATGCACCGAGTCCCGGGCCAACACGCGCGTGCCGAAGATGTCGCGACGCAGCACTCCGATAGCGGAGAGCACCAGCAACCAGAGCAGCACGAGGAAGCCCAGGCGCAGCACCGTGACGACGAGTTCGCTCATCCAGCCGGGCTCACTGGTCGGAGTCGGTGCCGGACCAGAACAGGATCCGGGTGCGGCCGATCGTCAGGGTGTTGCCGTCCACCAGGGTGGCCGCATCCACCCGGTGCCCCTCGACGTAACTACCGTTGGTCGAACCCAGGTCGCTCGCGATCACGCCGTCGGAGGTGATCCGGATCTCCAGGTGGCGGCGCGAGACGCCGGCGTCGTCGACGATGATGTCGGCCTCGCTGCCCCGCCCGATCACGGTGACCGGTCCGGTGAGCAGGTAGCGCTGGCCGTCGAGGTCCAGGATCGGGTGGCGGCTGGCGGCGTTCGGGGTGGTGGCCGGGGCGACGGCGCCGCGGCGGGAGGAGGAATGCACCCGGAACCGGCCGGCTTCGAGGTCCTCGGCCGGGGCGAAGGTGACATCCACCGGGCCCACGAACACGTAGTTCTGGCTCCGGGCGTGCTCGGTTGCGGACTCGACCATCTCCTGGGCCATCGCCTCCTCGCCCCAGTCCTGGACCTGCCCGAAGTCCTTCTCGGACAGTTCGACGGTGAAGGTGTTGGGCACCACGGTGCGGCCCCGGGAGAGGGCGGCGGTGCGGTCGTCCATGTCCCGTCGGATGGCGCTGGCGATCTCCACCGGCTTGAGGTCGGATCGGAAGGCCTTGGAGAAGACGCTGTTCACAGCGCGTTCCACGCCCTTCTCGAAACGGTCCAGAACACCCATAGCGGCACCTCCTCCCTGCGCTCGGACGCGGCGGGTGCCCCTCACGGACGGGGGCGCGCGACGTCATCGGATACACCTAGTCTCCTCGATCGTAAACGTCTCGGGCCCCCGGTGGGGCGATGCCGCGCCCGAAACGGGCCGCGGGCAGGGTGATCCCGCTGCCCGGGGCGGCAGTGGCGTGTATCACGCGGGCGCCTGGGATGCGGTTCGAACCGGGCCTGCGTGCTAACCTAACCGGGCTGAACATCGCCCACCACGGTGGGGATGTTCAGCAGTCAAGCGCGAGTGGCGGAATAGGCAGACGCGCACGGTTCAGGTCCGTGTGTCCGAGAGGACGTGGGGGTTCAACTCCCCCCTCGCGCACAGGTGGCAGGCCCCGGGTCGTCGATCCGGGGCTCGCGTTTCCGGAGTTGGCCTGGACGACCAAGGGTGCACGTGGGGTGCTGTCGCTGCGCTGGTTGCCATCTCGGGCGAGATCAGGTCCCGGTGCTCGTAGGACGCGCCGCCGACGCGGTCGCCGCCCCGGCACGCGCCGCCAATTCGTCGATGGTGACCGGCGCCGTCGACGCACCCTGGCGTCAGTCGACGGGGCGTCTCGTGGCCTGCTGCGTGGGATCAACCCGCCAGGCCTCATCGGCAGTCCTCCCTAGCAGAACTACGCCCACCATTGCCGCGGCGAGGATGGCCGTTCCGACGAGGCCGGCGCGTGCGTAGCCTGCTACTACGGCATCCAGTGGCTGTGAGCCTGAGGTGAGCTGCTCGCGCGTGGCCGCGGTCATTACCGCGGTGAGCAGGGCGGTGCCGAGGGCTGCGCCGACCTGTTGCGCCGAGTTGACCATGGCTCCAGCGACACCGCTGTCCCCGCCTGCCCCTGCTGTGGCTACGTCCCCGGCCGTGATCATGACGACGGTGCCGCCCGAGCCGAGCAGCAACATCGCCGGCACGACGCCGGTGAGGTAGCCGGACTCGGGTCGGAGGGCGACGAACGTGACGATCGCAACCGCGGTGAGCGTGAGTCCCAGAGCGAGGACCCTGGCGGGGGAGACGCGTGACCGCAGTGCCGGGAGTGTCGAGGTCGCGGTCACCGCTCCGATCCCGAACGGGACGAAGGCGAGCCCGATCCAGACGGGCGAGAGCTCCTTGGCCTCCTGGAGGAATGCGGTGAGGATGAACATGCCAGCAAACATGCCCAACCCCCCGACGGCGGCTGAGGCGTAGGCGATGGCCCGGCTCCGGTCTCGCAGCAGCCACAGCGGCACCAGCGGATGCTGTTTGCTCCTGAGGGTGGCGGCGAAGGTCGCGACACCCAGGGCGCCGGCGACGAGGAGACCCACCGTGCCGGGGTGCGTCCAGGCCCACGCCGCCGTTCGGTCCAGCCCCAGGACGAGGGCGCCGAGGGACGCGGTGATGAGCGCCGCGCCGACGACGTCCACCCTGCGGGCGCGCTCCGGACGGGGGCCGGGTGGAGCCGTGGACGTGACCCCGGCGGCGAGGACGAGGGCCAGCGGGACGTTGACGAGGAGGCACCAGCGCCATGAGAGCAGGTCGACCAGCGCACCGCCCAGCAGGAACGATCCAGCCGTCCCGATCCCCATGACGACCCCGAGGGTCCCGAACGCGATCTGGCGGCTGCGGCCTCGGGGGAACGTGACCGACATCAGGGACACGGCGGTGGCAGCGACGAAGGCGCCGGCCGCGCCCTGGAGTGCACGCATGGTGAGCAGGACGGCGGCGTCGTCGGCGAGTCCTCCCGCCAGAGATGCAGCGGCAAAGCCGGTGAGGCCCGCAGTGAGGCACCGTCGCAGCCCCACGACGTCGGCAAGGCGACCGGCCAGGAGGATCAGCGTCCCAAAGGTGAGTGAGTAGAGCGTGACGATTCCCTGGGTGGCGCTCGCCGACAGCCCCAGGTCGGCACGCACGTCGGGCAGGGCCACGTTCATGATGGTCACGGACGCGAAGACCAGGAGGTTCGCGCCGGTCAGGGTCGCCAGTGCCACCCTCCGGCGGCCAGCCAGCCGTCGCTCCTTCCCGGGGCGGCCGTCGGTGATGCTCATGCTGCGGCTGCCTGTCGAGCGGCGATCAGGCCGGCAATGGCCGTGAGGCGTCGGCCCTGGAAGCGGGCCAGTTCGAGCACGTCCGGATCGGGCGGCCCGTCGGCCGCGATGTTGCTGACGCCGTAAGGGTTGCCCCCGGCCCGGTGGGCCAGGTCCGCGTCGATGTACGCCGTCGGGACGACGATCGAGCCCCAGTGACAGTACGTGTGGTACAGCGCCAGGAGGGTCGATTCCTGCCCGCCGTGTCGCTCGTAGGCACTCGTGAACCCGGTCGCCGGCTTGTCGGCGAGGGCACCTTGCTGCCAGGCCGCGCTGGTCGAGTCGAGGAACTGCTTGACCTGCGCGGCCGGCTGGCCGAACCGCGCGGGTGTGCCGAGCGCGAAGCCATCGGCCCACGCCAGGTCCGCGACGGTGGCGGTAGGGATGTGGGCGGTTGCGTCGAGGTGGTCGCGCCATTCCGGGTGGCGATCGATGACGTCCTGCGGAACGAGTTCGGCCACGCGACGCAGGCGTACGTCTCCGCCGGCCTGCCGGGCGCCGTCGGCCATGGCGTCCGCCAGGGCGTGAACCGATCCGGTCGAGGAGTAGTAGGCGATCGTGATGCGAGTCATAGTAGTTTCTCCAACGAAATAGTGGAATGTAATTCCAGAATATACACTGGGACCCGATCGGGACAACGAGGGAGGTGTGGTGTGACGCATCGACGAGGCAGGCCGCGCAACGATGAGGCGCGGGCGCAGGTGGTGCGTATTGCAACGGAGCTGTTCATCCGCCAGGGCTACGTGGCGACGACACTCGGTGAGATCGCCCAGGAGGCTGGCGTGGCGGTGCAGACCATCTACTCCGCCCACGGCTCGAAGGTCGGCCTCATCGCGGCCGCACATGATGTCGCGCTCGCGGGCGACGGCGAACCGGTGCCGCTAGTCGACCGTGCCTGGTTCCGTGCACTGTCCCGGTGCGAGTCGGCGACCGAGGCCTGGCGCGCGGCGTTGGACGAGATGCACGTCCGCACGGCCCGGGTGGCCCCCATCTACCGGGCCATGCTCGCGGCGGAGGCCGACCCCGAGGTCATGGAGTTGATGCGGACGATGCGGCGACAGCGAGCCGAGTTCAGCCGGCTGCTGGCCGACCAGATCTGTGGCCGACCGGGCGGCGCGCTCGTCGACCGCGGCCGACTCGCAACAGTGATCTATGCGACCGAGTCGGTGGAGTGCTACCTGCTCTTCGTGCTCGAGTCCGGCTGGACGCTGACCGAGTGGCGCCACTGGGTCTTCTCCTCAGTGGCGCGCGAACTCGAGGGGCAGGGCGGACAGAAGCCGGCGTGATGGTCTCACGGTTCAGTTCCCCCTCGCGCACAGAACGGAACGGCGGAGTCCCCGGGTTCCGCCGTTTGTCGTCGGTGGGCCTGGGTTCATCGCCGCCCGGCGTGCAGGAGGTCGCGCAACTCGGCTCGACTGCCCACCGCCAACTTGCGGAACGCGGACGCCAGCTGGTTCGTCACGGTGTTGACCGAGACGTTGTTGATCTCCGCGATCTCCTTCGTGGTGTACCGGTCGGCGGCGAGTCGTACGACGTCGTGCTCCCTCTCGGTCAGCAGTGTGGAGCGAACCGGAGCCGCGTTCCACAACGCCATGGTCGGCATTCGCACACGCATCTCGTCTGCGGCGAGAAGGTGCCGGCGCGCCCCCGCTTCGGAGATGATCCGACGATCGGTGATGTGTGACAACCAGAGCCGCGTATCAGCGGCGGTCGTGCGGAGACCCAACTCGGTTGCGTCTGAGGCGACGTCCTCGAGCGCGGGGACATCATGGTTGGCGACGGCGTGAGCGTGGCTCGCGAACAGCCTCAGGAGGCCACCACCTGCGAGTTCGGACGCGGACCGGAGCAGAGCAGCGGTCTCGGCAGTTCGCCGGCCCATCCTCGCGACGCAGTGGGCGATCATGCCGGCGAAGTACGTGTGCTGGACCGTCATGAGCCATCGAGCCGTCTCGAGCAGCATGTCAGCGCCCTGGTCGGCGCGGCGCTCAGCGCTCGCCTGCCAGGCGTCGGCCCAGGTTCGCAGCATGACGACCTTGGGGTCCTGTGCGGCAGCCTCAGGGACCGCGTCGAGTGCCATGCGTGCCTCGATGTCTCGCCCGGTCGCGATCGCGGCTGCGGCAGTGAGGGCCTGTGCGGCAGGCATGAGGCCGGTGCTGTCGCGCCACGAGAGGTGAGCGACGGCGGCACGACCAAGGAGGTAGGCCTGCTCGGCATCTGCGGAGAGGAACTCCAGGAACCCCAGCGCGTACTCCCAGACGCCTACGGACTCTGGCTCCTCCACTCCGGCCGCAGTGATCGCCTGGCTCAACCGGCGCCTGGTGGCAAGAACGTCGCCGCTGTAGGACAACACCATGCTTTCGGTGAGTTCGACGAGGGAACCGCCACCGGGAACCAGGGCCAGGAGTTCGGCGGGGACCTCCCGCATTCTGGGCAGCAATGCGGTGGTGTGGTGCAAGGGTCCGGTGATCACACCGGCGACCCCGGCGGTGATCAGGCTGACCACCCCCTCGAGACTGCCGGCTTCCTCTGGCGCCGCGATCGCCTCGTGTGACTGCCCGGCGACGGCTGCCCAGCGCTGGATCGCGGCCTGCAGATGGGCGCTGCTCGTCGGGTCGGTGACAACCTCCAGGGCCTCTCGGACGACCTCTCGTGCTGCCGTCGCATCGTACTGACGCACGCCGAGGTGTTGTGCGCGGGCGAGCGCCACCGACGTCCGTTCGTCATCTGTTCGAGCGAGCGACGTCGCCATCCTGAAGTGCACATCGGCGGTCTCGGTGTGGCCGAGCAGTGAGGCGGCAAGACCAGCGGTACGTCGGGCGTGCAGTGCGTCCGGATCGCGCTCGAGAACAGCGGTGGCAGCACGCAGTGCGAGTTGCGCATCGAAGGATCCGAGCGCGTACTCACCCAGCGCGATCATGGATGAGATCTCGAAGTCGCAACCGTGCTCGAGGGACAGAACGTCTGCCTGGCGCTTCGCGTGCGGGCGTGATGCCGCGGAGGGGCCCCGCAGCACGTCTATTGCACGGTGCGTGATCTCGTGCCGCAGCGCAGACGGGCAGGTCGACAGGAGATGCTGTGCATCGAGCGGGTGCGACAGTCGCAACCAACCGCAGTCGGTGAGTTCGATGACGTCCGCACGACGAGCCAACGCACTGCGGTCGTCGTCACTGATCGCGTCGTACGGGCACTCCCCGGCCATGGCGATGAAGGTCGCGGCCTCCACATTGGTCGCGGACAGTCGTTCGAAACGCTCGGCGGTGAGGCTGGTCAGCCGCGACGTGAGCGCAGGCGACCCGATGAGCTCCCAGCCATGGGGGGTCTGGGTGAGACGACCATCGGCCAGCGATCCGCGGACGATCTCCCGCAGGTGTAGCGGGTTCCCGTCGCCCGCCGCGAGGATCTCCGACAGGGCGCGGGGTGTGAGCGCGCCGCCGACGAGGTCGGAGACGAGAGCCCGGGCCTCGGCCTCGGCCAACGGGGAGCGCACCGTCTCGATGAGGTGCCCGCCGTCATAGAGGTCCTGGATGCACTGCGGTGCGGTGTTCAGGCAACGGGTGGTGAGGACCGCCGGCAGCCGTGTCGTGGAGATCAGTTGAGTCACGACGTAGAGAGACGCATCGTCGAGGTGGTCCACATCGTCGACCAACAAGACGGTCTCCGAGCGGCGGCGCGCAAAGACATCGACAACAGCCGCCGGGGACTCCAGCACCGTCGCGGAGAGTTTTTTCACGCCCGCGAAGACGCCCAGTGGCACCGACGAGCCCGAGACGTGGCCGGCGATGAGGGGCGCACTCTTGCCGGCAGCCAACAGTGCATCCTGCGTCAACTGCAGCGTGTACGACTTGCCGCCACCACCGGGTCCGGTGAGGATCAAGGCCCGACCGGCGGCCACGGCTTCCAGGAGGCGACGTACGCCGTCCTGATGTGGCGCTCCGGTCACGCGCGTCGTGTCCTCTCCGGGCTTCGAGAGGGCGCGGAAACCGCGGACCCTCGGCATAGTCAACTTTTCACTATCGCTTTGGTGCGACGTCGAGCCTAGCGTTGCCCCCCGCTACGCCAATGCCGTTCAGGAAAGTTGAATATGTCGAGACGTCGCTCTGCTCAGTTCCCGCTGCCCGCACTTGTCGCGGGCAGTACGCTGTGGTGCTCCTTACCGTCGGGATGGTCCCCGCGCACGCTGCCGACAAGGCGGTCGCGATGGTCAGTGCGTGGACTGGAGCCGTGAGCATTCTCGCTCTTGGCCTCGGCGCGTGCTTGCTCGCGATCGGGCGTCGTCTGGGTAACCGAGAGGGAGTCGCGCTGTGAGGCTGGGAACCACCATGACCAGGGCGGCCGCCGTGCTAGCGGCCTTCGGACTGCTCGCCGGATGCGCCTCGAGCACTGCACGGGATGACGGTGAGGTGCTGGATCCGGTGGAGACGGAGGCGGCCGGAGAACCGCAGGACGCCGCTCCCGCGTCGTCCACGGAGCAGGCAGAGGAACAGGATGAGGACGCCGCCGCACCGGCGCCGTCCACCGACTATCTGGACGAACTCTATGCCGATGGGCTGCACGAAGGCGTCGCTCCGGCAGCCCCGGGCACCGCCTACATCGAGATCGGAGGGGAGCGCTTCGAGTTCACGACTCTCTCTTGTACCGTCAACGACGAGCCAGGTCGCGGCCAGTTCATCGTCAGTGCGAGTGAGGAGAGCACCGGCAGCGGCCACCGTCTCTACCTCAGTCGTGAGATCGGCGCCGATCTCGGCTTCAACTTCGAGAACGAGCACGTTCAGTTCGCGCACCTGATCGACTCCGGTGACGACGAGGCCATGGCGCAGTACAGCAACTCGATGGCGCAGCACGGGCGTGACGAAGGTGAAGAACCTGACTGGCTGGAGGGCGCCGGCGAGTCCCCACTGGTGCGTGCTGTCGGCGATGAAGCAACGGCGATCGGCACGCTGGCCGGGGTCATGTTCGCCGAAGAACCACTGGAAGGCGACTTCGTCGCCGCCGCGACCTGCCCCTGACAGTTCCTCACACCACTTCACCGACCAGGAGAGACATGAAGAAGAGTACTGCCGCCGCGTTCGCGCTCACCAGCGCGCTGCTGCTCGCGGGATGCGGCTCGGGCGACGACGACGGCGCAGCGAGTGACGACACACAGAGCGGGGCCGGCGACTCCGTGCACGTCTCCGCCGAGGAGGCCGATGCCGACGGCACCGGGGAGGGGGGCGGTGACACCGTCGCCACCCCAGAGGATGACGCCGACGGCACCGAGGAGGGGAATGGTGCGAGTTCGACGACAGCTGCCGAAGGTGTGGTGTCTGTCGACGGCTACGAGGTCACCTTCACACCGGAGACCTGCCTGACCGGGGATCACATCATCGTCAGCGGGCCGGGCACTGACGACACCGGGGCACCGGCCTTCGTGGACTCCGGCGACAACAACCAGTTGAACGTGTACATCGGGACGGACGACCCCTTTGGCGAGGCCGAGCGAGAGTATGAGCACGCTGACGTCCTGGGGGACCTGGCCGGACTCCACGTCGAGGGGTCACGCATCACCGCCAGTCCCGAGATGGTCCGCACCGACGACGGCTCCTATGCCGCCGTCGGCAACGCGGAACTCCAGGTGACCTGCGACTAGCGAAAGGGAGGACGCGGCGACGAGCCTGGTCAGGGGGAAACTCCGTGGACGCCTCAAAGAATGCTCGGGTGGATCGGCGCTCGCACCGGCCTACCCCGCTTAGCGAGGTTCACCGGGGAGGCGCGGGCGAGGGCGTTGATATCGATAATCCCGGTCGGACGCGTGCGCAGGTGGAAGGCGAAGATGGCCGCTCGTGCCTCGCGATCGGGAGGGAGCACGAGCACGGTGCGGTCGAACCTGCCCGGACGGCGTAACGCCGGATCAACCTCCCAGGGTTGGTTCGTGGCAGCAAGGACGAACACGCCGTCATTGTCGGTGCCGACACCGTCCAACTCGCTCAGCAGCTGGTTCACCGCGGTGCGCATCATGGAGGTGGAGGTGTGACTGCGGCGGCCACCGAGTGCGTCCACCTCGTCGAAGAACAGCACGCACGGTGCCTCCCGGCGGGCGAGTTGGAACGCGTCGTGCAGATTGCGTTCGGATTGGCCGAAGTGCGGGTCGAGGACGTCGGTGATGCCGATGGAGAGGAACTTCGCCCCCAATTCACCCGCCAACGCCCGGGCGATGAAGGTCTTTCCGCATCCCGGAGGACCGTAGAGCAACAGCCCGCCACGCAGGGTCTTGGCGAAGCGTTGGCGCAACTCGGGATTGCGCAGCGGCGCGAGGAATGCCGCGTTGAGTCGGTCTTTGGCCGTCTTCATCCCCCCGACCTCGGCCAGCGTGATGGCCGGGGTGTCGATCGAGTACCGGTCGTTCCCGACGTGCTGCCCTTCGGCACTGCTGGTGTGCGGGCCCTCGGAGTCTGAGAAGAGGGGATCGTCGGGGTCGTGGTCGAACTGGGACTGGGCCGCGGCCCAGTCGAAGCCATCCGGTTCCCCGCCTGCCGGTGCCGCGCCGGGGCCCGGCGCTTCCGTGCCCGCCCCGGAGCCCGGCGGACCGGGCTGCAACGCCCGGGCCATGATGGCCCGAGCCTCTTCATTGGAGGGATCGACCCCCAGGGCCGCGGCGGCCTCGGCTACCGCACCGGCGCCGTCGCCGGTCTGTAGCAACTGTTCGGCCAGGTGCACCCGTAGTGTCACGTCCTGCGGCGCTGCCGCGACCGCGCGGCGCAGTGCGGCGATGAGGTCGGGCTCCAGAGCCAGAACTTACCGTGAGGCCTCGCGTAGGTTGGGGGAGTATGAAGTACGCGTTGAGCATCCCCCCGTTCACCGACGTGGCCACTGTGATGGCCCTGGGCCGGGAGGCCGAGGACGCCGGATGGGACGGGGTGTTCCTGTGGGACCACGTGCAGTGGACCCAGGGCATGGAGGTGCACGACCCGTGGGTGCTGCTCGGCGCTCTGGCCCAGGCCACCGAGCGGGTGGTGCTCGGACCGTTGGTCACCCCATTGTCGAGGCGGCGCCCGTGGGTGGTGGCCAAGCAGATCACCACCCTGGACCACCTCAGCAACGGTCGTGCGGTGCTGGGCGTCGGACTGGGGGAGCCGCCGGACCTGGACTTCGCCGATCTGGGTGATGAGGCCGACGGCAAGGTGCGGGCTGCGATGCTCGACGAGGGGCTGGACCTCATCGACCAGTTGTGGCGGGGCCCGACCGACTTCGACGGAGAGCATTACCGGGTCAGGGCGAACTTCCTGCCCAGGCCCATCCAGCAGCGCCCGCCGATCTGGGTTGCAGGTGGGCTGCCGAATGTTCGGCCCCTGCGCCGCGCGCGCCGCTGGGACGGCATCGCGCCGATGGCCGAGTCGTTGCCCACACCCCGGGAGCTGGTCGCCTACCTCGACCAGGTGCCACCTGCGGCGGAGCAGGACGGCGAGTGGGACGTGGTCGCCCCCTGGGCCGAAGGCGTGCCGGCACAGGAGTACGCCGATGCCGGCGTGACCTGGCTGGTGGTATCGGCCTGGCCCACCGCGTTGGGCTGGGTGGATGAGATGCGCCGAACGATCAATACGGCGCTGCCCCGATAGGAACGCAGTTGCCTGGCGGCCGAAGTGGCCGGCCATGAATCATGGCGGCATTTCCGGACCGTTCGGGCCCGGATTCTTCCTATGCCCGGTGGAATCGGACACGACGATCCTCCCGGCGCGAATTCGCGGCGTCGACGTCGCCGCCGCCACGGCGGTGACGTGCAGCTTCGGCACTTGCCCCCGCGGCGTCCGGTACTTCCGGATGAACCGCCTCCTACCCACCGGCATTACCATCTGGCACCCCGCGATCGGGAACTAATCCGGTCCGCGCCGCCGAATAGTGATCAAGTCGTCAGGAAAATCGACACATTTCATGAGAGAATAGAAAGGCTGGCTCGCAGCGGTCGCGTACGTTCCTCCATAGGGGTGTAAGTTCCGCTGTGTCATCACCCACCGATGGTGGGTCTCGAGACGACCGCCGGTGGGCCTCAAGAGCCGACCCAAGCGGTCGAGTGTGGCGCTCGTTCGTCGAAGGGTCACGCATTGAATTTCACCAAGGGTCAGGTCATCGTCCACCCCCACCACGGACCGGCGACCATCACGAAGACCACACCACGCGCACCCTACGGGGCACGCGCATCCGCTACCTGAAGTTGCAGGTGTCCGGAACCGACCTCGTCGTCGAGGTTCCCGAGGAGCGGGCTGAGGAGACCGGCCTTCGTCCGGTGCTCGGCATCGAGGATCTGCGGGAGATCTTCGACGTGCTGGCGGCTCCGAGCGAGGAAGAGCCCTCAAACTGGTCCCGGCGCATCAAGGCCAACACCGACCGGTTCCGTAGCGGTGACATCCGCACGATCGCCGGACTGGTCCGCGACCTCAGTCGTCGCCTCGACGGCAAGGGTCTGTCGTTCGGTGAGAAGAACCTCCTGCGCGACGCCCTGATCCCGCTGGTGGCGGAGATCTCCATCGTGCTGTCGATGGACGAGGCCGAGACCGAGGCCACGATCGATGCGGCCATCCTGCAGGGCACGATCCCGCCGATGCCCGCGCTGGCCGCCGCCAGCTGAGCGGGGGCACCTCACGGGCTGGCCGCGAGACCATCTTTCGTGGGCCCGTGTTCGGCTGCCCGGATGGCAGGGCGGCAGGACCATGGCTGAGATCGCTCCGCCTGCGGCCGTCGGTGGTCTTCAGAACGGGGGCCAGGGGATTGGGGGCATCTCACCCGCGGGAGCGGGGAACCGCGCGTGGCGCAGCAGGTGGTCGCACCGCCCGACCAGTGCCGCGATCTCGGAACCGGAGATCAGTTCGCCGAGGGGGTCGCCCAAGTCGGTGTCCAGAGCGCCCTGGAGGCGCTCCAGGCCCGCCCGCTCCTCGGCGTGCAGATCATGGCCCAGCCACCCCCACAGGACCGTGCGCAACTTGTTGTCACTGTGGAAGGTGAGCCCGTGGTCCACGCCATAGCGGTGCCCATCGGTCATCTCCAGCACGTGCCCGCCCTTGCGGTCGGCGTTGTTCACCACGACGTCGAACACGGCCATCCGCCGCAGCACCGGCGAGTCCTCGTGGATCAGTGAGACCGGACGGTCCTGTGCGTCCAGGCCGTCGAAACGTGACACCAGCCTTCGACGGGAACGTCGTCGGTGGGGACCAGGTCGACAGCCTGCTGGGCCGGATCGGGTTGTTGCCACACCTGAACCATCCCCGGGCCGAAGGGGCCATCGCGCAGCCAGGTCCGTGGAACCAGGTCCCAGCCGAAGGACTCCGAGACGAGATAGGCCGCTACCTCCCGGCGGGCCAGGGTGGAGCCGGGGAAGTCCCAGAGGGGACGTTCGCCGGCCACCGGCTTGTAGACAACCTTCACCGTGCCGATCCGGCCGAGGAAGGTGGCGTTGGAAGCCTGGATGATCCGACCCTCCAGGACGAGTTCGCCGTCTCGAAGGTCGGCGGGAATCACGGGAATCCGTCGGTCAGATCGCAGACATGGCCGTGCGGATCCACCGGCTCGCGGCAGAGCGGACACAGTGGCCGGCCTGCGCCCACCACGGCCCGGGTGCGTTCGGCGAATGCCCGCGCGGCGCCGACCGGGATCCGGACCACGAGGGACTCCTCCGGTTCCGGGGCGAGCGGCTCGAGCGTCTCAGGATCGACCTCGGGGGCCGCGAGGGCCTCGATGACGATCTGGGAGGTCGAGGCGTCCCAGCCCAGCGTCAGCGCACCCACCCGGAACTGCTCCTCCACGGGCTGATCCAGCGGGTCGTCGTCGAGAAGTCGTTCCGGTGGCGACTCCGGAACGCTGAAGGGGTTGTCCGGGTGGGACATCAGTTGATCGAGGAGCTTGTCGATCTGCTCGGCGAGCGCGGCCGACTGCTCCTTCTCCAAGGCGACGCTGACGATCTCGGCCTTGGTGCGGGCCTGCAGGTAGAAGGTACGTGAGCCGGGCTGACCGAGCGTGCCGACGACGAACCGATCGGGCCAGTCGAAACTATGGACGATGCGGGACACCTCTCCATGTTAGGAGTCGCCGGAGGCACGTGCGTGCCCGGGCCCCGCTCCGCCACCGACCTGGGCTTCGCTTGCCTGCTCGCGCAGCCACGATAGGTCTCCCGCGTCGGTGTTCATGGCGACCACCTCGGGGCTGGCGGTCGTGTACCGCACGATCGACACCGATGCCGGATGGACGTGGATGCGTTGGAACAGGTCGAGGTGCAGACCGAGGGCGTCTGCCAGGATCGACTTGATGAGGTCACCATGACTGACCACCGCCCATACCGCCGCGGATCCGTGCGTGGCCTGGAACGCAGCGAGATGACGTCGCACCGCCGCAACCGCCCGTGCCTGCATCGCGGCCAGGGACTCCCCGCCGGGGAACACCGCGGCCGCAGGGTGTCGTTGGACGACCGTCCACAGGTCCTCGTTCGCCAGGTCGGCGATCTTGCGGCCCTGCCAATCGCCGTAGTCACACTCGGTCAGAGCGGTCTCGGTTGGTGCCGTCGGGGAGCCGGTTTGGTGCGCCAGGATCGCGTTCGCGGTCTGTCGGCAGCGCTCCAGCGGGCTTGAGACGACGCCCACCAAGGGCACGGCGCCGAGGCGCCGTCCGGTGCGCTCGGCTGTTCCCGCCCGGTCTCATCGAGTTCGATACCGGGCGTGCGGCCGGCCAACACGCCGTCGGCGTTCGCGGTGCTACGACCGTGCCGGACCAGGATCACCGTGGACATGTGTCCCGATCCTAAGGGCCCGGCTCTCCGAAGGGGGTTGTTCCCGACCCCCGTGTGACACGCTGGGAGGACCCGTTCACCCTACGGACCTGACGGACGACGCCGTCTGCAAGGAGGAAACCATGTCGCGCCCGAACACCCTTGGACCCGACACCAACGCTGTGCACGCCGGCCGGGAGAACCTCGGCCAGGCGCACGTTCCGCCGATCGACCTGTCCAGCACCTACCAGATCACCGATGTGGAATCGGGTGGGGAGTCCTATGAGGTGCTCGCCGGTGGCGGGCGTCCACAGCCGGGCGGCTCGATGGTCTACTCCCGGCTCTGGAATCCCACCGTGGCCCGGTTCGAGGACGCCCTGGCCACGATGGAACGTGCCGAGGAGTCCGTCGCCTACGCCTCCGGCATGGCGGCTTTGTCCGCAGCCCTGTTGGCCGCCGTGCAGGCCGGCACCCCGCACGTGGTCGGGGTACGTCCGCTCTACGGGGGAAGTGACCACGTGCTGGCCACCGGTCTGTTGGGTACGGAGGTGACCTGGGCGCGGGCGGACGGCATTGCGGCTGCGCTGCGGCCCGACACCGGCCTGGTGATCATCGAGACTCCGGCCAACCCCACCCTGGAACTGCTGGACATCGCCGCCGTGGTTGCCCAGGCCGGGCAGGTGCCGGTACTGGTCGACAACACGTTCGCCAGCCCGGTCTTGCAGACTCCGGTCGCGCAGGGGGCGCGACTGGTGCTGCACTCGGCCACCAAGTACCTCGGTGGCCACGGCGACATCGTGGGCGGTGTGATCGCCACCGATGCCCACTGGGCCCGCCGGCTCCGGGCGGTGCGGGCCCTGACCGGTGGCCTGTTGCACCCGCTGGCCGGGTATCAGCTGCACCGCGGTCTGCAGACGCTTCCGGTGCGGGTCCGGGCCCAGCAGGAGGGTGCCCGCCAGGTGGCCAGAGTCGTGGCTGAACATCCCGCCGTCGCCCGGGTGTATTACCCCGGGCTGCCCGGTCAGGATCCGAAGGGACTGGTCGGCACGCAGATGTCGGGGCCCGGGGCGATGCTGGCGGTGCAGGTGCACGGCGGCTTCGAGGCAGCGGTGCGGGTGGCCGGGCGGTGCCGGCTGATCGGGCACGCGGTCTCCCTTGGTGGCGTGGACTCCCTCATCCAGCACCCGGCCGCCCTGACCCACCGCCCGGTGGCACCGGAGGCGCGTCCCCATCCGGACGTGCTGCGGATCTCCGTCGGGTTGGAGGACCCGGTCGATCTCATCGCGGACCTGCAGCAGGCCCTGGGCGACCCGGCGCCGAGGCACCGCCCCTGCGCCCAGGCATCGCCGTCGACCCCGGTGCGGACCACACCCTCGACCCACCACGCCTCGACGTGAGTGCGTCGAGGCGGTGTGGTGCCTGAGACGTGGCTCGCATCCGGCGGCTCGCCGTGGCTTCCGCCGTAATCGGGGCGGCATCGGTCAGGATGGCGCCATGGTCACTGACGTGGATCGCGCGCACCTGCGCCGATGCGTGGAACTGGCACGCGCGGCCTTGGACGGCGGAAACTCGCCCTTCGGCTCGCTGCTGGTGGGATCGCAGGGCACCGTGTTGTTCGAGGACCACAACCGGGACGCAGAGGGTGATCGCACCCGGCACCCGGAGTTCTCGATCGCCCGGTGGGCCGTGGCGCATCTGGGACCCAAGCAGCGATCGGCGGCGACCGTGTACACCTCCGGCGAGCACTGCCCGATGTGTGCGGCCGCGCACGCCTGGGCAGGTCTGGGCCGGATCGTCTACGCCACCTCCTCCGATCAGTTGCGGGGCTGGTGGGGTGAACTCGGGGCGGCGCCCGCGCCGGTGGCACCGTTGCCTATCGCTCAGGTGGCCCCCGGAATACGTACGGAGGGCCCGGTCGAGGAGTTCGCCGAGGAGGTTCGTGATCTGCAGCGCCGCTACCACCAGGACTGAGCGAGCAGGCGGCGCGGCGTGACCACGAACCGTGGCGAGCGGCCGGTGGGCCCGGCCCCGGCTGCGGACCTTGACGAGTCGACCCGGGTCCGGGTCCAGAAGCGCACCCTGACCGTGGTGGTGGTCAGCCAGGTCCTGGGCGGGGCGGGTCTGGCCGCCGGTATCACCGTGGGCGCGCTGCTGGCCCAGGAGATGCTCAGCCGCGACGGGCTGGAAGGGCTCCCCGTGGGTCTGTTCACCCTCGGGTCGGCGCTCGCGGCCTACCTGGTGGGGCGGTTCACCCACCGGTGGGGAAGGCGGGTGGGTCTCGGGATCGGGTTCGGGGCCGGGGGCATCGGTTCGCTCGGTGTGGTCCTGGCGGCGGTCACCGGCAACGTGCCCTTGCTGTTCGTGTCCTTGTTCGTCTACGGCGCCGGCACCGCGACCAACCTGCAGGCCCGGTACGCCGGGACGGACCTGGCCCTCCCGGCGCGGCGGGGCGCGGCGATCAGTATCGCGATGGTGGCCACCACCCTGGGTGCGGTGGCCGGGCCGAACCTGGTGGAACCGTTGGGTGTCCTGGCCACGACCCTGGGGATTCCGCCGCTGGCCGGTCCGTTCCTGCTCGCCGGCGTGGCCTACCTGGCGGCCGGGGCAACCTTGATGATGTTCCTGCGGCCGGACCCGTACCTGCTGGCGCGTCGCCGCGACGCGCGGGCGGCGGAGGGTGCCGGGACGGCGGAAGGTCCCCTGACGACGGAAGCACCCGGACGAGCGCCCGGTCCTGCGGGTCCGGACACGGCCGAACCGGTACCCAGGGCGGGTACGGGTCCGGACACGGCCGAACCGGTACCCAGGGCGGGTGCGGGGGCGTACGTGGGTGCCACCGTGATGGTGCTCAGCCAGATCGCGATGGTGGCGATCATGACGATGACGCCGGTGCACATGCGGGCCCACCACCACGACCTGGCTGCGGTGGGGCTGGTGATCGGCGTCCATGTCGGTGCCATGTACCTGCCGTCCCTGATCACCGGGGTGCTGGTGGACAAGGTCGGTCGCACCCCGATGGCGATCGCTTCGGGAGTCACGCTGCTGTTGGCCGGGCTCACCGCCGCGCTGGCGCCCGGGGACTCCCTGTTCTGGCTCATCCTGGCCCTTGCCCTGCTCGGCCTGGGCTGGAACTTCGGGGTGATCGCCGGAACGGCTCTGGTGGTCGATGCCACCGTTCTACAGAACCGCCCGCGTACCCAGGGCACTATCGACGTCCTGATCGCTCTGGCCGGCGCCGGTGGTGGTGCCATGTCCGGTGTGGTGGTGGCGGCGACAGACTTCGCCACGCTGTCCCTGGCCGGTGGGGTGCTGTCCCTGATGTTGATTCCGGTGCTGGTGTGGGCCCGGCGGCGCGGCCGCCGCACCCCTGACGCGTGAGACGACGACCTCCGGACAGATCCCGTGGTCCGTTGTCATCGAACCCGGGCCGCACGGCCCGTGGCCCCGGACACCGGATCGGTGCCCGGGGCCACGCCCCCCGGTTCTCCCGTGCGGCGGCTACTGCAGGTTCACCGTCACCCCCCGGGAGAACATCGAGCCGTGGAGTTCCACCGCGGCCGGCTCGGCGTCTGCTGGGATATCGAAAACCAGGGCGGTCCGGGCGGTGTTCCCCGGGTTGATCTCGGTCAGCAGGAACTCGCCGTCGTCGAGGAGAAGGGCGGCGGAATCGTCGGCGGAATGGGTGCGTCCCTCGGTGTCGACCAGGCCCTGCTCGGACGTCCAGAAGGTCTCGGCGGCACTGCCGGTGTTGGTTACCTCGAGGTAGACCAGCACGAACTGACCCTGGGGCTGCTCGTTCAGGAACTCCGACCCGATCCGGTCCACGCCGGTCTCGACCTCGGTGACCACGAACTCGAAGTCCCCATCGGATACGTTCTCACCGATCCCGGGCGCCTCGGCCGGCTCATCATCCTGCTGCGCGGCATCCGCGTTCGTCTCCGCGGACTGACCGGGTGCGGCGCCGGTGCCCTCGTCCCCATCCCCGGAGGTGGCGATGCCAATGACCGCGACGAACGCGAGGACAGCGAGAAACCCGGTGAGGATCTTGTGCCGGGCGAACCAGTTCCGCTTGCGAGGTGCGGGGGGCTCCGGCTGTTCCGGGCCGGGGTAAGGGGCGTGTGGTGCCGCGGCACCGTGCGGTGGACCGGTAGGTGTTCCCGGCGGCGGACCCTGTGGATGCTGACTCATGATGCTCCTGTTCCTCGATGGCGAACCTGCAGTACGTCATCGAGCCTGTCCGCCCGGACCCGTTCAGCGCTTCGTCCGATCCGGTGCACCCGGCCAGCCGAAAGTCGTAGCCGGGCGGTGGTAATCATGGCCAACCGGATGACGTCCGTTGTGGGTGGTGATGCCTACGATGCGTGACATGACCAGCCCCGGCCCGGATCGCCCGCTGCCCGAGCGTGCCCCGCCGGCGTGGGTGGCGCCGGTGGCTATGTCGCCCTGGTGGTGCTGGGCGTGGGGTTGACGGTAGCGGTCGGGATGGCCCGCCGCTATCGCGCGAGCGCCCGTGCCGCCCGGCGGGCCGAGCGGGCGCACGAGCGCGCCGCGCATCAGTTGCGCACGGAACTGTCCCGTCAGGAGGAGCGCGACCTGATCGCCCGGGAGATGCACGACACCGTCGCCCATCACCTGTCCCTGGTGTCCCTGCACGCCTCGGCGCTGGAAGTCACCGCCGCCGATCCCGGCACCGACGTGCCCGGGGCGGCCCGTTCGATGCGTTCGGCCGCGCACAGAGCGCTGGAGGAGATGCGCTCGTTGATCAGCACGTTGCGCGACTCCGCGGCCTCGGACCGCCTCGGCGCAGGCGCCCCCACGCTCGCTGACCTGCCCGGGCTGGTGGACGATGCCCGCAGCGCCGGAGCGGACATCACCCCGATGATCATGGTCTCCGGAGCGGAATCGGCCCCGCCGGCGCTGACCCGAGCGGTCTACCGGATCGTGCAGGAGGGCCTGACGAACGCGGTCAAGCACGCCCCGACCGCACCGGTGCACCTGGACCTGCGTGCCGCTCCCGGGCGGGGCGTGCAGGTCACGGTGACCAACCGCCTGCTCCCACAGGGGATCGGCGGGTCCGGGTCATGGAGCGGCGCGCCGGGGCGGTTCGGATCGGCAGACGCCGTCGTCGGGCCTACCGGCAGTGAGCCGGGGCCGGCGCCGGGCTCAAGCGGATCCGGGTTGCGCGGCATTGCCGAACGGGTGCACATGCTCGGGGGAACCTTTCAGGCAGGAGTCGACGGCGACACGTACCTCCTGCACGCAGAGTTGCCCTGGGTGGCGACCACCTCGGGGTAGCGCCCCCACCCGACGTGTGCGCAGGCAGCCGGGGCGGGCGAAAGAGAGTGCCGGCGCGCCGAGTGTTGCCGGGGGCGGCTGCCGCGTCGTTGCCGCTGGGCGGTGTCGGAGGTCGGTTCTAGACTCGGCGGAATGATCCGGGTACTCGTGGTGGACGATGACGCGATGGTGCGTCAGCTACTGCGCACCATCATCGAGCAGGCCGATCTTTCCGTGGTCGCCGATGTCGGCGACGGCGATGAGGTCATCCCCGCGGTGCACAAGCATCATCCCGACGTTGTCGTGATGGACCTGCGGATGCATCGCGTCAGCGGAGTGGAAGCGACCCGGTCGGTGATGGCCCTACCGGACCCGCCGGGGGTGATCGCCCTGACCTCCTTCGACAGCGAGGACGTGATCCTGGAGGCCGTGCACGCCGGGGCCCACGGCTTCCTGGCCAAGGATGCCGACCCGGCCGAGATCATCACCGCGATCCGCTCGGTGGCCGCCGGCGACGGAGCGTTGTCCCCGCGAGCGGCTCGTACGGTGATGGCCCACGTCCAGGCCGACACCTCCGGTCAGAAGCGCCGGGAGGCCAGGGAGCGGGTGGAAGGGCTCACGGACCGGGAGCAGACGATTACCACTGCGGTTGCCGCCGGCCTGACCAACGCCCAGATCGCTCGCCAGAACTACCTCAGTGAGGCCACCGTCAAGACGCACCTGACGAACGCGATGACCAAGCTCGACGCAGCCAACCGGGTGCAGGTGGCGTTGGTGATCGACCGCGCCGCCAGTGGGCGCTCGCACGGGTAGGTTGGTCGGGTGCGACGAGCGGAGAAAGTGGAGCGGATCAGCGAGATCCTCGAGGACCTCTACCCGGAACCGGTGCCGGCGTTGGACCACACCGACGCCTACACCCTGCTGGTGGCGGTGGCCCTGTCCGCCCAGACCACCGACAAGAAGGTCAATGAGGTCACCCCGGTTCTGTTCGCGGAGGCTTCGACACCGGAGCAGATGTATGCCCTTGGTGCGGAACGGATCCGGGAACTGATCCGTGAGATCGGCCTAGCACCCACCAAGGCGCGCAACCTCTGGACCGCGGCCGGGCAGATCATGGACGCCGGGGGCGAGGTGGTCCCGGACTGGGAGTTCCTGGAGTCCCTGGCCGGGGTGGGGCACAAGACCGCGAGTGTGGTGATGGCTCAGGGGTTCGACATCCCGGCCTTCCCGGTCGACACCCACATCTTCCGCCTGGCCCGCCGCTGGGGGCTGTCCACCGGCACCACGGTGGAGAAGGTGGAGGGCGACCTCAAGCGCGCCTTCGCCAAGGACACCTGGAACCGCCGTCACCTGCAGATCATCTACTTCGGCCGGGAGTACTGCCCGGCGCAGCGCCACGATCTGGCCATTTGCCCGATCTGTTCCTTCGCGGCCACCAAGAAGCAGATGCAGTCCGAGGCCAAGGCCCGCGCCGGGCGCCGCAAGACCACACCCGCACCCGTCGACATCGTGCCGGCTGCGGCCAAGCGCGGCCGCTAAACTCACGCGCAGCGGCTGCCAGTCAGCGGATCACCATGGTCGTGGAGCCGGTGGAGCCGGTGGAGCCGGTGGAGCCGGTGGAGCCGGTGGAGCCGGTGGAGCCGGTGGAGCCGGTGGAGCCGGTGGTGCTGGTGTCCACTTCGATGAACAACCGGGTCAGTCGGTCCCCCCAGACCTCGGTCAGCATCGGGTCATCGAGTTCCTGCACCTCCAGGCCGGCGGGCAGGTCCGGATCCCAGGTGAGTTCGAGAGCATCCTCGCCCTGCACGGGCGTCACCGTGGCGCGCCCGGGTTCGACGAGCCGCACCGACCCGGCCAGGATCCAGTGCACCCGGGTGGGTCCGGTCTCACCGTCCGGGGCGTCCAGGTGCCAGGAATCGCTCACCCGCACCTCGCCGTCGCCCAGTTCCGCCCGGCGCACCCAGGTGCGCACATCCGCGCGCGGGTAGGCCGCGGCCAGGTCCAGTTCCATGCCCCGGGGCGCGTCGTCGTCGGGCAGCACCGAGACGCTCCGCGCCCGGTACTGCTCCCCGTCCCGTTGTCCACTGCCGCGGATCAGCGGCACGCTGTGCCACTGGCTCTGCATGGGCCACAACTGGTACCGGTCCGGTCCGAACGTCTGCCGGGTGTAGGTGGGCCGTCCGGCATCGACCACCACGGGCACCCCGTTCAGGGCCACCGTCACGGCGCCGATGTCGTTGTGGTTGTGGTTCTCCCCGTTGTGCCCGCCCTTGATCGCCAGGCTCAGGCGCGGCTCCCGCTGGGCGGGGCCATGACGCACCAGCATCTGGACCGAGGGCAGCCACACCGCGGGTTCCGGGGCAGGTTCAGCACCCCCGGCGGCGGCGGCGAAGGCGGTGTCGGTGATCGTGTGCAGGATCCGGCCCAGTGAACTGGTCGGGCGCCGGTGCACGGTGATCAGCGGCTCCCCGGGGTGGACCTGGGCGGCGGCATGGTCCCGGGCCCGCTCGTCGCTGAGGCGCACCGCCCAGCGGTAGGGCACGTTCCAGGGGACCCCGGGGTAGGCGCGGGCCGCGCTGTCGGCCACCCCGACGTACCAGCCCTTCCCTAGGTGCATCCGGTGCAGGTAGGCCAGTGCGGCTCCGACGGCCGGGATCGCGCCGGCGTCGAGCTCGCCTCCGGTGGCGTGGTGCAGCACGTCGAGCATCTCCAGCAGCCGGCCGACGCCCTCCCACCAGTACGAGGCGCCCTCATCGACGGCGCCATCGGCCGGCAGCGAGTCCACGAAGTTGTCGGCGTCGGCGATGGTCTGGGCCACGATCCGGGCGCGCAGGTCCGCCTCTTCGGGTCCGTCGAGCAACCGGAGGGCGGCCAGTGCGACGTTGCCGCAGATCCACGGGTTCCAGTTGTTCACCCGGCGCTCGGTGCCGATCCACCACCAGTCCCGCCGCTCCAGGTAGGGGTCCAGCACCCGCAGCCGGGCCTCGCGGCGCAGCCTGGTGCGCAGGCCGGGGAAGTGCTCGTCCAGGGACGCGCCGAGCAGGTGATCGGTCCAGGCGATCTGGGCGACGACCTCACCGGCGCCCAGGTCCAGCACCGGGGCGTCCGGGTCGGGTAGCAGCCAGCCGCGCTTGCTGAAGGACTCCTCATGGGCGGGCCAGCACCAGGTGGTCTGCTCGCACAGTTGGATCAGGCCGTCGGCCACATCATCGAGCCAGTGCGCCTCGCCGGTCGCGGCCGCGGCGATGACCGCACGGGACAACCGGCCCTGCCGGGTGAAGATCTGCTCCTCATAGCCCACCCGGTTGTCGGCGCGGACGTAGTCGGCCAGCAGCGTGGCCAGCGTGTGCGGCCAAGGGTGCTCGCGGTCTCGCTGCGCGGTCTCGATGAGGTCGGCCACGGTGGGGTGGTGTAGCCGGCCGGCCCCGAGGTCCCAGACGGCGCGGTCGGTGGCCGGCGCCACCGGCAATGCCTGGTCGGGGGCTCGCAGTACGTGCCGCAGCGCCGGCGCCTCGGCCCGACCCCCCCACAATGCGCGCATCGGAGTGGTGGATTCCTGCACGCCGCCTCCATCCGAAATGTTCGTTTCTGTCCGGGTTCTTGGCCGCCATGGCCGATTTGCGGATCCTCCACTCTAGATTGATTGCGACGACCAATTGCCGATCATTGGCGATCGAACTAAACAAAACCGGTCACGAGAACTGAGGTGCCTGTGGGAGCAATGTTGTCCGCGCCCCCCCGAGCCCTGCTGGTGATGAACCCCGAGTCCTTCGCGCTGCAGTTCGGGCAGGACCAACTCGACAGGTTGGACACGCTGGTATCGATGGAGGAACCAGCGGTGGTGCACGAGTTGACCTCCGCGGCCGCCCGAGCGCGGCTGGCGGAGGCCGAGGTGCTCCTCACCTCCTGGGGGGCGCCGGCGCTGACCCCGGAAGTCCTGGCCGCGGCACCCCGGCTGCGAGCGGTGCTGCACGCCGCCGGCAGCGTGCGATACATGGTCACCGAGGAAGTGCACGAACGCGGGATCGTGGTGAGTACTGCCGCTGACGTCAACGCGATCCCGGTGGCCGAGTACACCCTGGCCGCGATCATCATGGCCGGCAAGCGGGTGCCGTTCATCGCCCGCACCTCGGTGCAGAGCGGGCAAGCCGGGATGGGCCGTTCGGACCTGACCAACCGGGGCCGGGCGGTGGGCATCGTCGGTTTCTCCCGCATCGGCCGCCGTGTGATGGACCTGCTGTCCCTGCTCGAACTGGGTGCGCTGCGAGTCTACGACCCCTACGCCGATCCCGAGCAGGTGGCTGCTCTCGGCGGGGAATTGACCAGCCTGGACGAGACGATGGCCACCTCCGAGATCCTCAGCGTGCACGCCCCAGCACTGCCCGAGACTCGGGGCATGATCGGGGCCCGGGAACTGGCCCTGCTGCCGGACGGGGCCACGGTGATCAACACCGCCCGCGGCGTGGTGATCGACCAGGAGGCACTGACGCGGGAATGTGGCACCGGACGCCTGTACGCGATCCTGGACGTGACCGACCCCGAGCCGCTGGCGCCGGACCACCCCCTGCGCGCGATGGATAATGTGCTCATCACACCCCATATCGCCGGTTCCCTGGGCAACGAGGCGCGTCGGATGAGTGATCACGCCATCAACGAACTCCAGCGATGGCTCAGCGGAGCACCGTTGCGCAGCCAGCACCTGCCCGACGCCGCGTCGCTGACCGCTTGAGCCCGAGGATCCCGCCAGAGAAGACGAGGACCATGATCCGCCCCGCACCTGCCCGGACCGGCAGCGCGCACCGCCCCGGCCGGCCGCGCTTCGCCGGCCCGTCCCCACTCGCCGGCCGGCACCGCACCGACCGTCCCCTCGGGGGACTGCGCACCGACGTCGTCGGCTGCTTTCCCGGGGCCCGTTGATGCTGGCGCGTGCCCGCCAGGAGTACCTGCTCCGGCAGATCACCCTCTACGGAACCGTGCGGGCCAGCGAGGCCGCCGCCGAACTGGGCGTGACCCAGGTGACGATCCGGCGGGACATCAGTCAGTTGGAGGCCGACGGCCTGGTCCAGCGTGTGCACGGCGGCGCGGTGGCCGCACAACGCAAGTCCGCCAAACCACGCCCGGCGCGCACCCTGATCGGGGTGGTGGTGCCCTCATCGACGTTCTACTACCCGGACGTGATCGCGGGGATGGAGTCGGTGGCCGCCGAACTGGGTGTCCGGATCGTGCTGGGCATCTCCGACTACCGACCGGAGGCCGAACGGACCCAGGTGGAGCGGCTGCTGGCCCTGGGCGTCAAGGGCCTGGTGCTGACCCCCACCCTGCACGAGCAAGTGCCTGCCGACATCGCGGCCTGGCTGGAGTCGATCCCGGTGCCGGTGGTGGTGCTGGAACGCGACGTGGGAGCCAGCCGGGCGGTACGGGAACTGGACAGCGTGCGCACCGACCACCGCCACGGTGGTCTGCTCGCGGTGGACCACTTCGCCCGGCTGGGTCACCGCAGCGTGGTGCTCGCTGCGACCGAGGCGACTCCCACTGCGCCGGCGATCCGGGAGGGATACCACCAGGCGGTGGCCCAACTCGGGCTGGATCCGGTGGCGGCGGTGACGCTGCCGAGCGATCACGACGACCCGGACGACTTGACCGCAGCGATCGAGGAGTTCATCGAGCACCGGCACGGGCTGGGCGCCCGGGCCGTGCTCGCGCATTCGGACCGGCACGCGATCCGGATCGTGGAGGTCGCCCAACTGCGCGGCCTGAGAATCCCCGAGGACCTGGCGGTGATCTCCTACGACGACGTGGTGGCCGGGCACGGCGCGGTTCCGTTGACGGCGATCGCACCACCGCGTCGGGAACTGGGCCGGGAGGCCCTGCGGCTGATCGATCGGCGGTTGCGCACCGAGGCCGAGCAGGAGGCGCCCAGGCATTCCCAGTTGCTCCCCCGGCTGACGGTGCGCGAGTCCTGTGGGGCTGTGGTCGAGTACTGACGGGGTGGTGCGCACGGGTCGACCCGGGGAGCGGTCCGTCCTGAGTGCCCGAAGCGCCACAGATCATGATCGAATATGTCGCTTTTGTTCTGCTCCGTGCGCGGGCTTTCCTATAGTCGCTGGGCAGGTGGAGGTCTCGTACGCACACCCTCATAGCACACACGGCATCCACACACAAGGTTTTTCATCCCGCGCGCAGGTGCCGGGATACGGAGTCAAGGAGGACCCAGGAATGAACGCGAGAACCAGTTCAGCCACACCCGACCCGAGTCTGCTCTCCCGCCGCACCATGCTCTACGCCGGCGGCGGTGCACTGGCGACCGTGTCCCTGGCCGCCTGCGGCGGCGGAGGCACCGCCGACCCGGATGCCGACGGCGAGGGCGATGGCGCCGAGGCCGCCCCGGACCCGGACCGCCCGAAGGAGTCCCCGCTGCTGACCGAGCAGGTCGAGGCCGGGGAACTGCCCCCGCTGGAGGAGCGCCTGCCGATCGAGTCCGACCGACTGGTCGTGGAGACCCAGGAGTTCGGCGTCTACGGCGGCACCTACCAGGGTGCTGCGCTGGGCCAGGGCGATGACCCCTGGTTGGAGCGCATCATCGCCTATGAACCGATGATGCGCGCCGACCACTCGCTCGCCGAGGTGGGACTGCCGGGCACCTTCAAGTCCGTCGACATCAATGACGACGCCACCGAGTTCACCATGCATTTGCGCGAGGGCATGCGGTGGTCCGATGGTGAGCCGGTGACCGCGGACGACGTGATGTTCGCCATCGAGGACGTGTACTTCAACGAGGAACTGAACGCCAACCCCCCGGGCTTCCTGAGGTGAACACGATCGAACGGACCCTGTTCTACGACCGTAAGAACCCCGACGCGAACCAGTTCGACGCCGGCGTGTGGGCCGGGGACGGTGGCTACCGGGTGGAGATGAACGAAACTCGTTGGTGGTTCCCCACCAGCGACGAATCCCTCTACGGCGTGAAGTGGTCCGCCTACTTCTCCAGCCTGGGCGAGGGCGAGGACGTCGAGGAGCCGCCAGCGGAGACGCTGGAGCAGATGGAACTGTACTGGCAGATCCCGCTGGAGCCGGATCTGGAGGAACAGAAGGTGATGTTCCGGCGGATCCTGGAGATCGCCAAGGAGCAGTTCTACGCCATGGGGATCGCCCTGCCCACCGACGGTTATGGCATCAGGAAGAACAACCTGCGCAACGTCGTGGAGTCCTACCCGGACAGTTGGCTGTACCTGACGCCGGGCCCGACGGACATCCCAGCCTGGTTCTTCTCCGAGGACTGAGCCCGGGTCCGGTTCATGGCGAACTCGTTGTCACCAGATGGGGTGGTGCGCTGAATGCTGCAGTACATCATGCGGCGCGTGTTGATCCTGATCCCCACGATCTGGATCATCTCCGTGATCACCTTCGTCATCATCCAGTTGCCCCCGGGGGACTACCTGACCACCCTGCAGGCCCAGTTGGCCGCGCAGGGGGACGGGAGTCTGGGGGCGGCCCAGCTGGAGCGGCTCACCCAGCGCTACGGGCTGGACCAGCCCTGGTACGTGCAGTACTGGATGTGGTTCTCCAACATCATCTTCAACGGTGACTTCGGGGATTCCTTCGACTACGGTCGCACGGTCAGTTCCCTGCTCGGCGAGCGGTTGCCGCTGACGATCCTGTTGTCGGTGCTGACGTTGCTGTTCATCTGGGCGGTGTCCTTCCCGATCGGGGTGTACTCGGCGATCCGGCAGTACTCCGCCGGGGACTATGCCTTCACGTTCCTGGGCTACGTCGGGTTGGCGGTGCCGAACTTCCTGATCGCGCTGGTACTGATGTGGCTGAGCCTGACCTATTTCGGTCAGAGTGTGGGTGGGTTGTTCTCTCCGGAGTTCCGGGACGCGCCGTGGTCGCTGGCGCGGGTGGGTGATCTGCTGGCGCACTTGTGGATCCCGGTGGTGATCTGGGGCACCGCGGGTACTGCGGCCAATATCCGGATCCTGCGGGCGAACCTGCTCGATGAGTTGCGCAAGCCCTATGTGGTCGCGGCCCGGGCGCGGGGGGTGCCGCGCACGAAGATGCTGATCAAGTACCCCGTCCGGGTGGCGTTGAACCCGTTCTTCTCCACCATCGGGTGGATTCTGCCCGGTCTGATCGCCGCGGACGCGATCACCTCCCAGGTGCTGAACCTCAATACCACCGGTCCGCTGCTGTTGCGGGCCCTGATGGCCCAGGACATGTACCTGGCCGGATCGGTGTTGCTGATCAGCGCCGTGCTGGTGGTGATCGGGACTTTGATCTCCGACCTGGCGCTGGCGTGGCTCGATCCGCGTGTGCGGTTCAGGTACTGACAGGAGGGAGGGCTCACCATGACCGAACCGTTCATGCCGCGCACCGGCACCGAGTTGGAGACCCCGGAGACCGAGGAACCCGAAGCCCAGCGTGAGGGTGGGCGCGATCTGGCGCTGGCCTCGCAGTCCAAGTTGGTGTGGTGGGGCTTCAAGCGGCACAAGGTCGCGCTGGTGTGCGGGGTGATCACGGTGCTGATCTATGGCATCGCGATCTTCGCCCCGTTCCTGGCGCCGTACTCCCAGACCGCGCACAACTCCGAGTACCCCTATGCGCCGCCCCAGCAGATCAATCTCTTCCACGAGGGCTCCTTCCACCCCCACGTGAACGGGTACACCTTCGAGCAGGATCCGGACACCCTGGCGTTGACCTTCAGCCTGGATGAGGAGGAGATCATCCCGATCGGCTTCTTCGTGCGCGGGGAGGAGTACAACCTGTTCGGCTTCATCCCCTGGGACCGCAGCCTGATCGGGCCGGTGGATATCAACGGGCCGCCGATGTATCTCTTCGGGGCCGACGCCAACGGCCGCGACATCCTGTCCCGGATCATCCACGGGACCACCATCTCGATGTCGATCGGTCTGATCGGGGTGCTGCTGTCGTTGTTCCTGGGGGTGATCATCGGCGGCATCTCCGGGTACGTCGGGGGCCGGGTGGACAACCTCATCCAGCGCGCGATCGAACTGATCATGTCCATCCCCACGATCCCGCTGTGGATGGCCCTGTTCGCCGCCGTGCCGTCGTCGTGGTCACCGGTGCAGCGGTATCTGGCCCTGACGGTGGTGATCTCCCTGGTCGGCTGGGTGGGGATGGGCCCGGGAGGTGCGGGGCAAGTTCTTCGCCGTGCGCAGTGATGAGTACGTCACCGCCGCCGTGGCCGATGGGGCCAGTCAGTCCCGGGTGATGTTCCGGCACATGCTGCCCTCCTTCACCTCCCACATCATCGCCAACCTGTCACTGTCCATCCCGACGATCATCCTGGCCGAGACGGCGTTGTCGTTCATCGGCCTCGGCCTGCAACCGCCCACGGTGAGCTGGGGTGTGTTGCTGCAGGAGGCGCAGAACATCCGGGCGGTCTCCACCGCGCCGTGGATCCTGCTGCCCGGTATCCCGGTGGTGATCACCGTGCTGGCAATGAACTTCTTCGGGGACGGGCTGCGCGATGCGGCCGACCCCTACAAGAACTGACCTTTGGGAAGATCTGCTGATCCTATGAAGCGACGAACCGGTGAGGTGACCATGGGCACGGACCACGGTGGGGCCACCACGATGGACCCCGAGGCCCGGGGTGAGGCGGTGGCCGCTGATCGGGCGCTGTTGAGCATCGAGGGTCTGCGTACGCACTTCACCACCCCCGACGGTGTGGTCAAGGCGGTGGACGGGGTCGACTTCGCGGTGCGCCCGGGTACCACGATGTGTGTGGTGGGGGAGTCGGGGTGCGGTAAGTCGATGACCGCCCGTTCGGTGCTGCAGTTGATCGAGCCACCCGGGGAGGTCGTCGACGGCAAGGTGCTGTGGAGCCCCGACGGGGGCGAACCGGTGGACCTGGCCGCGTTGGACACCGACGGGGAGGAGATCCGGCAGGTCCGCGGGGGACAGATCGGGATGGTCTTCCAGGAGCCGATGTCGTCGTTGTCCCCGATGTACACCGTGGGCGCGCAACTGATCGAGACGATCCGCCTGCACCGGGAGATCAGCAAGGAAGCAGCGCGGGAGGTGGGTGTGGAGTTGCTGCGCCGGGTGGGGATCCCGCACCCGGAGCGGCGCATGGACGTCTTCCCCTTCCAGCTCTCCGGGGGTATGTGTCAGCGGGTGATGATCGCGATCGCGCTGTCCTGTGACCCGAGACTGCTGATCGCCGATGAGCCCACGACCGCCTTGGATGTGACCACCCAGGCCAGGATCCTGGACCTGCTCAAGGACCTGCAGGCCGAGAACGGGATGGGCATGCTCTTCATCACCCACGACCTCGGCGTGGTGGCCGAGATCGCCGACGAGGTGACCGTGATGTACCTGGGCAAGGTGGCCGAGCGCGGCACGGTGGAGCAGATCTTCTCCGAGCCCAAGCACCCCTACACCCAGGCCCTGCTGCGCTCGATCCCCGATGTGCGCGACGGCGGGGAGCGCCAGCGTCTGCGCACCGTGCGCGGGATGGTGCCGCACCCGCAGAACCGGCCCAGTGGTTGCCCGTTCCGTAGCCGGTGCGATTTCGCCATGCCCGGGATCTGCGACCAGGAGATGCCCCCGGCCACCGACTTCGACCAGGACCACCGCACCTTCTGCTATCTCTACAGCCACCCCGATGCCCCCGGCTCGGTGCCCGAGGCCCCCGGAGTAGAGGAGTCCGAGCCGGCAGGTGCGTCCGAGCCGGTCGAGTCCGGTCCCCCGGCCCAGGGTGACCGCCCCACGGTGGGACCGGTCGCCGTCGTCGAGCCGCGCCGGCCGGAGGAGGCGCCGGCCGCCTCGGTCGAGCCGTTGTTGCAGGTCAAGGGCCTGACCAAGCACTACCCGATCGGCGGGGGGATGTTCCGCCGCCCCACCGGCAACGTGCGAGCCGTGGACGGGGTGGACCTGAGCATCGCGCCGGGCCAGACGATGGGCCTGGTCGGGGAGTCCGGCTGTGGCAAGACGACGATGGGCCGGGCGATCGCTCGGCTGATCGATGCCACCTCCGGGCAGATCCTGTACCGCGAGGCCGGTGGTGACCAGGTGGACCTGGCCACGCTGAGCGGTCGTGCCCTGGGCAAGTACCGCACCCAGGTGCGGGTGATCTTCCAGGACCCGTTCTCCTCCCTGAACCCGCGGATGACCGTGGAGCAGATCGTCGGCGAACCGCTGCTCGTGAACAAGATGGCCTCGGGCAGCGAACGCCAGGACCGGGTGGCGGAGATGTTGCGCCGGGTGGGTATCCGGCCCGAGTACATGCCCCGCTACCCGCACGCCTTCTCCGGCGGGGAGCGCCAGCGGCTGAACATCGCCCGGGCGCTGATCACCAACCCACGCCTGGTCATCGCCGATGAACCCGTCTCGGCGCTGGATGTGTCCATCCGGGCCCAGATCCTCAACCTGCTCGTGGACGTGCAGGAAGAGTTCGGGCTCACCTACCTGTTCATCTCCCACGACCTGTCCGTGGTCGAGCACGTCAGCGACCGGGTGGCGGTGATGTACCTGGGCAAGATCGCCGAGGAGGCGGAGACCGGCGAACTCTATCGCCGGCCCCGGCACCCCTACACCGAGACGCTGCTGCACTCGGTGCCGATCCCGGACCCCTCCCGCCGGGAGGCACGGCTCAAGCGCGCCGGGACCGACGATCTGCCCGACCCGGCCAACCAACCGGACGGCTGCCTGTTCCACACCCGCTGCCCCCACGTGCAGACCGAGTTGTGTCCCACCGACCGTCCGGCGCTGCGCACCCTGGGTGATGGTCGGGTCGCCTGCCACTACGCCGAGAAACTGGCCCTGAGCGGCGTCGCTACCCCCACCACCCGCGAGGCCGACCAGGTCTGAGCCGCTCCCCAGCGCCGGCACCCTGTCGTCGGCACCGGGAGCCACCTCTCAGTTCTCCCCGGGGCGGCGGCCCGGGCGCTACCCGTCCTGCAGCGCCTCGGTCCGGTCCACATCGTCCCGGCCCTGCCCGGCGGCCGGAGCCGCCTCGGCCCCAGCCCACCTCGTCCCGGCCCCCGCGCACTGGCCGGTCCCGCCTGCGCCCCGGGGTGGTGCACAGAGGCCTGCGATGTCACGGTGGAACATGCCTTCGATGAACTCCGCACCGGGGTGTGGCCCGCCCCGAACACCCTTGACGTGCAGCGATCCTCGAGCATAGATTCAACTATGCGATATTCGTGTTCCGTATTGTGGAATCGTATGTGATGGATGCCCTCACCGAGCTGCGCCGCGACCTGCCGGAGTCGATCGTGCAGACCGATCCGGAGGTTCTGCAGGCCCACCGCCGCGACCGCGCGCTGGACCCGGCAGCCGGCACGGCAATCGCCGTCGTCCTCGCCGAGTCCACCGAACACGTTCAGACGGCGGTGCGCTGGGCCGGGAAGCACCGGGTCCCGATCGTGCCGCGAGGGTTGGGCAGCGGACTGTCCGGAGGGGCCACAGCACTCGACGGGGGCCTGGTCGTCTCCACGATGCGGATGCGCGCCGTCCGGATCGACCCCGGCACCGCTACCGCCGTGGTCCAGCCCGGCGTGATCAACGCCGACCTCAAGGGCGCGGCCGGCGAGCACGGGCTGTGGTACCCCCCGGACCCGGCATCGTTCACCTTCTGCTCCATCGGCGGCAACATCGCCACCAACGCCGGTGGCCTGTGCTGCGTGAAGTACGGCGTCACCGGGGATTACGTGCTCGGCCTGGAAGTGGTGCTGGCCGATGGTCGTGCCATCAAGGTCGGTGGCCCCCGCATCAAGGACGTGGCGGGCCTGGATCTGGTCGGCCTGTTCGTGGGGTCCGAGGGCACGCTGGGCATCATCACCGAGGCGACCCTGCGCCTGCTGCCGCAACCTCCCCGGGCGCGCATCGTCGTCGGCTGGTTCGACGACTCCGGCGCGGCGGCCGCCGCCGTGCATGCCGCCGCGCGAAGCATCCGCCCCTCGATGCTGGAGTACATGGACCAACTGGCGGTCAACTGCGTCGAGGACGAACTCGGCCTCGGGCTGGACCGCTCCGCGGCCGCGCTGGTGATCGCCGGCACCGACGACCAGCACCCGGACGGACCCGAGGTGACCGCGCTGCTGACCGCCCTCACCGAGCACGGGGCCACCGACGCGCACGAGGCCGTCGGAGAGATGGCGGAGAACTTCGTGCACGCCCGGCGCCTCGCCATCCCCGCGGTGGAGCGCCTGGGCCACCTGCTCCTGGAAGACGTGGGTGTTGCCCTGCCCAGGCTGGGTGAGTTGATCGAGGGCGTGCAGCAGATCGCCCGGGACCGGGACGTCCCGATCGCCTTCATCGCCCACGCCGGCGACGGCAACACCCACCCGTTGGTCGTGGTCGACCCCACTGACCCCGCCCAGCGCGCCCGTGCCGAGACCGCCTACGGCGAGATCATGGACCTAGCCATCGACCTGGGTGGCACCATCACCGGTGAGCACGGCGTGGGACGCCTCAAGCAGCCCTGGCTGGCCGCCCAGGTCGGCGCCGACGTGCTGGAGGTCTCGGCGCGGATCAAGGCCGCGCTGGACCCGGAGCAGATCCTCAACCCCGGCGTCATCCTCGCCGCCGACGCGACCCCACCGACCCCCACCACCAAGGAGACTCCCCGATGACCGACCGGATCCAGCGCGCCGGCCTGCAGGTGCACCTCGAACTGGACGCCTTCACCACCGAGATCCTGGACGGAACCGGGATCGCCCCCGAGGACTTCTGGTCCGGCTTCGCCGCCATCGTGCGTGACCTGGGTCCGCGGAACGCCGACCTGCTCGCCGAGCGCACCCGGATGCAGAGCGCGATCGACGCCTGGCACCGCGAGCACCCCGCCCCCGTCGATTCCGGGGCCTACCAGCGATTCCTCACCGAGATCGGCTACCTGGTGCCCGAACCCGGACCGGTGCGCGTGAGCACCACCGACGTCGATCCGGAGATCGCTGACCTCGCCGGCCCGCAGTTGGTGGTCCCGGTGACCAACGCCCGTTACGCCCTGAACGCGGCCAATGCCAGGTGGGGGTCCCTCTATGACGCCTTCTACGGCACCGACGCGTTGCCCGGCCTGATCCCCACCGCCGGGTACGACACCGCGCGGGGCACCAAGGTCGTGGAACTGGTGCGCAGCCTGCTCGATGAGTTCGTGCCGCTCGCCCGCGGCTCGCACGCCCGGGCCCGGGCGTACCGCGTTGCCGAGGGGCACCTGCAGGTCACCACCGACGACGGCGTGACCCCCTTGGCCGATCCGGGTGCCTTCGCCGGGTACGGCGGCCCGCCCGACCAGCCCTGGTCGGTGCTGCTGCGCCATCACGGCCTGCACATCGACATCCTCTTCGATTCGGGTACCGAGGTGGGCAGGGCCGACCCCGCCGGCATCGCGGACGTGCAGATCGAATCGGCCCTGACCTCCATCATCGACTTCGAGGACTCGGTGGCCACCGTGGACGCGGCGGACAAGGTCGCCGCCTACCGCAACTGGTGGGGGATCAACCGCGGGGACCTGTCCGCGACCTTCGACAAGGGCGGGCGCAGCAAGATGCGCACCCTGGCGGAGGACCGCCAGTACTCCGCCCCGGATGGCTCGGACCTGGTGCTCAGCGGACGGGCGGTGCTGTTCGTGCGGAACGTGGGGCACCTGATGACCACCGACGCGGTGCTCGACGCATCGGGCGCCGAGATCGGTGAGGGGATCATGGACGCGGTGTTCACCACCCTGGCCGCCCTCCCCAGCCTCGATCCGGACAATCCGTGGCGCAACGGACGGCACGGGTCGGTCTACATCGTCAAACCCAAGATGCACGGCCCCCAGGAGGTGGCCCTGGCCGTGGATCTGTTCGCCCGGGTGGAGCAGTTGCTGGGCCTGCCCGAACGGACCCTGAAACTGGGGCTGATGGATGAGGAGCGCCGCACCACGGTCAACCTCAGGGCCTGCATCGCCGAAGCCAGCGACCGGCTGGTGTTCATCAACACCGGGTTCCTGGACCGCTCCGGTGATGAGATCCACACGTCCTCCGCCGCCGGGCCGATGGTGCGCAAGGCGGACATGAAGACCCAGCCCTGGATCCTCGCCTACGAGGACCACAACGTCGACGTGGGCCTGCAGGTGGGCCTGCCCGGACACGGTCAGATCGGCAAGGGCATGTGGGCGATGCCGGATCTGATGGCGGACATGCTCGACCAGAAGATCGGTCACCCCGAGGCCGGGGCGAGCACCGCGTGGGTGCCCTCACCCACCGCCGCCACCCTGCACGCACTGCACTACCACCGGGTGGATGTGCCCGCCCGGCAGCGCGACCTGGCCGGCCGGGAGCCCGCCACGCTGACGGACCTGCTCACCATCCCGCTGGGTGATGGGCAGTGGTCTGAGGACGAGCGCGCCGAGGAGGTGGACCTGAACGTGCAGTCGCTGCTGGGTTACGTGGTGCGCTGGGTAGACCAGGGCGTGGGCGTCTCCAAGGTGCCCGACATCCACGAGGTGGCCCTGATGGAGGACCGCGCCACCCTGCGCATCTCCAGCCAGCTGCTGGCCAACTGGCTGGGCCACGGCGTGGTCAGCCCCGAGCAGGTGCGGGACAGCCTGCGGCGGATGGCGCAGGTGGTCGATGCCCAGAACGACGGCGATCCGCACTACCGGCCGATGGCCCCGGACTTCGACGGGGTGGCCTTCGCGAGCGCGGAGGAACTGATCTTCGCCGGCGCCACCCAGCCCAGTGGTTACACCGAACCGATCCTGCACCGGCGCCGCCGCGAGGCCAAGGCCGCAGCCCGCTGACGGCCCACCCAACAACCGCCGAGGACGACCCTGCGCGCCGAGGACGAGTGGTAGACCGCTCGCCCTCGGCAGTAACCCTCGCCCTCGGCCTCGGGTGGCGTGGCGGTGGCCGTCGGCCTCGGGTGCGGGTGGCGGTCAGGGGCCCTCGGTGGCGTACAACTCGGCCAGCACGCCCGCGGTGCGGCGCAGTGCGGGCAGCAGTGCCTCCAGGCCGGCCAGGTCGAGCCGGGCGGCCGGGCCCGAGACCGAGACCGCGGTGGGGGTGGGCGCCTCGGGCACAGCCATGGCCACGCACCGCACCCCCACCTCCTGCTCACCGTCGTCGATGGCATAGCCACGGCTGCGGATGGTGCCCAGTTCGGTCAGGAACTCCTCGGGCCCGGTGATGGTGTGCTCGGTGGCCGGGGGCATCCCGGCACGCTCGAGGAGCCGCAGCACCGCGGCGTCGGGCAGTTCGGCCAACACGGCCTTGCCGACCCCGGTGGAGTGAGCGTGCACCCGCCGGCCCACCTCGGTGAACATCCTCATCGAGTGCCGTGAGGCGGCCTGGGCCACGTAGACCACCATGTCCTGGTCCAGCATCGCCAGGTTCACCGTCTCCCCGGCCTGCGCCGCCAGGTCGTCCAGGTGTGGACGCGCCGCGGCGCCGAGGTGCAGGCCGGCCTGCTCACCGAGACGGATCAGCGCCGGACCGAGCCCGTAGCGGCGCGAGGGGAGTTGCCGGACGTAGCCATGGGCGAGCAGGGTGCGCATCAGCCGGTGCGTGGTCGCTGCGGCCATTCCGGTGCCCCCGGCCAGTTCGGACAGCGACATGTCCGTACCGGCACCGGCCATCAGGTCCAGCAGCTCCAGCGCCCGGCTCACCGACTGCACCCCACCGGCGGTCCGGTGCGCCGGGTGTGTGCGCGTCACCGGCGTCGTCGTGTGCCGCCATGTGCGCCACCTCCTGCTCCCGTCCGCCCGGACCTTCGTTACCGCGGGGCGCCGAACGTGTCGGCGCCCCCGGGCATCGAACGTACCAAGGGGGCGTGCCGGGCCCGTGGACGTGACGCGTGCCCGGCCTACGGACCCGGGATGAGCCCGGCCTACATACCAAGGGGGCGTGCCCAGCCCGGCCTACCTACCAAGGGGGCGTGCCCAGCCCGGCCTACCTACCAAGGGGGCGTGCCCGGCCTGCCGACCCGGGATGAGCCCGGTGGCCGGCTGTGCCACGATGCCACCATGCTGAACAGCGCCGAGAAGATCCAGACTAGTCACGCCGGCTCCCTGCCGCGCACCCCCGAACTCATCGAGGCCAACGCCGCCCGGGTCGGCGGCGAGGAGGTGGCGGGTTTCGACGACTTCCTGGGCGAGCAGGTCCGTGACCTGGTGCAGCGCCAGGTCGACACCGGCATCACGGTGGTGGGCGACGGCGAGTACGGCAAGGCGATGACCTCGCCGATGGACTTCGGGGCGTGGTGGTCCTACATCTTCCAGCGCACCGCGGGTCTGGAACTGGATGAGTCCGCCAAGTGGGTCACCGAGCGGCACATCTCCGAACCGGGCAGCACCAAACTCACCGGCTTCGCCTTCCGGCGGGATCAACAGGCCTTCCGGGAGGCCTACACCGACCCCACCTCCGGGGTGATGGTGGGGGAGGCGCCGGCATTCCCCAAGGTCACCGGCCCGCTGTCCTACACCGGGGCAGAAGCGATCGCCGCCGACGCCGCGCACCTGAAGGCGGCCGCGGACGCTGCCGGGGTGTCCGATGCCTTCATCACCTCCCTGGCTCCGGGTTCGGCCTCACGGATCGCGAACGAGTACTACGGAAGCGACGACGAGCTCCTGGAGGCGTGGGCCGAGGTGCTGCGGCCGGAATACCAGGCGATCATCGACGCCGGCCTGATCCTGCAGATCGATGACCCCTCCATCGCGGAGAACTTCGACCAGATCGAGCCCGAGCCCGCACTGGAGGACTACCTGGCGTTCACCCGGGTTCGGGTGGAGGCACTCAACCATGCCCTGCGCGGGCTGCCCACGGACAGGATCCGCTACCACCTGTGCTGGGGGTCCTGGCACGGCCCGCACACCACCGACCTGCCGATGCGCGACATCATCGACACCGTGCTGGGCGTCAACGCCGGCGCCTACACCTTCGAGGCCGGCAACGTGCGGCACGCGCACGAGTACACCGTGTGGGACGAGGTGAAACTGCCCGAGGGCAAACTGATCCTGCCCGGTGTGGTCTCCCACGCCACGAACGTGGTGGAGCATCCCGAACTGGTCGCCCAGCGCATCGAACGGTTCGCCACCCGGGTCGGCCGGGAGAACGTGATCGCCTCCACCGACTGCGGGCTCGGTGGGCGGGTGCACGCCCAGATCGCCTGGGCCAAGCTCGACACCCTGGCCAAGGGCGCGAGCTGGCCACCCGTCGCCTGTGGCGCTGAGGCGGCCGCGCCGGTCAGTCGGGATCACTACGGTGGCAACCCCGCGCCACCGCTAGGGGGTTTCCGCCGCCCGGTTCGCCGAGCACCAGAACTGGAGCCGGGCGTCGTCGTCGTAGGTCGTGAGCAGGCCGGTGAAACCGTGCCCACCGGCGAACTCGGTGTGCAGCGTCTGCGCGGCGGTACCGGCCTGGTACAGGTACTCGCTGAGCGGCTCTCCGGTATCGCCGGTGACCACCACGCGCACCCCGTTCCCGTCCGGCTGCCCCGCGGTGTAGGTGACCTGCAGGGCCATCGCATCGAACTCGGCTTCGGCGCTCTCGCCCTGCTCGATGACCAGTGTGTCATGGGTGGCGCCGGCGTCCCGGTCGGCGTCGGGCCGGAACTGGTGGGTGCACTCGATCTGCGCGGGCAGCGGCTCGGGCGGCTGTGCACAACCGCCGACGACGACGACGGCAGCCCCCGCCCAGGCCAGCACCCTGCGTAGGTGGGCGCCTCGTGCGCGCCGGAGTTCGCCGTCGTCCATGGACGCACAGGCTCGTCCACCGGGACGGTGCGGTCAAGCGAGGAGGCCGGATGGTCGCGGCGGTCGAACCCGTCCTCGGGGCGGCGCAGGCAGCGTGGAGGGCGGTGGGGGAGGCCTGCGTGAGAGGCGTGGGGCGGCGGCGGGGCGCCCCGAAGCGTCCTGCAATGCCGGTGCCGGCCCGACGTGTGGTGGTCATCACCAGGCACGGAACGAAATCCCCCTCGGCAACCGGGCCCGGGGTGTTCTACGGTGCTAAGCGTGAACGATTCCGGCTCGGCAGACCAGGGCAACCGGCGCGGCCCGGGGCGCCGCCTCCCCGGCGTGCCGGTCGGTCGCCGTGCGGTCACGCCCGGTTCCGGTGCGGAACCGGCCGGGGCCGCACCCTCCGAGACGACGTCGCCGCCTCCGCCCTCCTTCACGCCCTCGGCCAACACCCCGGTGATGCCCACCCCACCGGCCACCAGCCCGCCACCCACGTTCCTGCCATCGGCCGGAGAGTCCCCGTCCGCACCGGCTCCGCTGCGTCGTCCGCTACGGCACCGGGCCCGGGCAGCCATGGCCGCGACCTCCCCGCCCACCGAGCAGTTCAGTGCCCCCCGCCGTACCTCCAGCCTGCCGTTGCCGGTGGAGCGGGACGTGCTGGACCTGGTGGTGCGGATGGGCGAGGCGCTGATCGGCACCGGAGCGGCGGTTGCCGACACCACCGTGGATCTGCTGCGGATGGCCGCCGGGTTCGGCGTGACCAACTGCCACATCGACATCACCTTCATCTCCATCACCGCCACCATCGACCGCAGCGACGACCCGCTCACCAAGGTGCGGATCATCTCGGTGCGCACCGCCGACTACTCACGCCTGACCGACCTGCACCGGATGATCGACGACGTCGCCACCGGCAAACTCACGCTGCTCGATGCCCAGTCCCGATTCGACCAGATCGTCACCTCCCCGCACTCCTACCGGCGCTGGATCGTCACCGTGGCGCTGGGTGTGATGGGCGCCTCGATCGCGGGCCTGCTCGGCGGCGGGATCCTGGTGGCACTCGTGGCCGGGCTGACCTCGGCCGCGATCGACCGGGTGCTGCGGTTCTTCCGACGCCGGAACCTGCCCTACCTGTTCCAGCAGGTGATCGGCGCGGGAATGGCCACGCTGGTGGCGATGCTGTTGATGGTGGGCCGGGACATGCTGGGCTGGCCGGCGCACCTGCTCCCGCCCTCGGTGGTGGTCGGTGCCGGCATGGTGGTGCTGTTGGCCGGGCTCTCCCTCGTGGGTGCGGCCGGCGATGCGATCCAGGGATATCCGCTCACCGCAGCGGCCCGGAGTTTCGAGGTGGTGCTCAACACCATCGGGCTCGTGGCCGGCATCGGTGTGATGCTCAACCTCGCGCGGGCGATCGGGATCCCCCTGGTACTCAACGAGTCGATGGCCTTTCAGACGTCGGTGTGGGTGCAGGCCGCGTGCGGCGGGGTGGCCGCGGCCGCGTGGGGGGTGGCCTCCTACGGGCGCTTGCGCACGGTGATGTTGATGCTGGCCATCGGCGCCGGCTCCACCGCGGTGCGCTGGGGCGCGATCGACCTGGGCATGGGCTTCGAGGCCTCGGCCTTCGTCGCCGCGATGGTCGTGGGGCTGGCCGCCGTGGCGGTGGGGGAGCGCACCCGCACACCCTCCCTCGTGCTGTCCATCGCGGGCCTGACACCACTGCTGCCCGGGCTGGCGATCTACCGGGGCATGTTCGCGCTGGTGGAGGGTGACCACGTGCTGGCGGGCAGTTCCGAACTGATCGGGGCGTTCATGATCGGGTTGGCGCTGGCCGCCGGAGTGACCCTCGGTGGCTACCTGGCGACACCGCTGCGGCGCCGGATCGACCGGTTCAACGAGATGGTCGGCGTGCGTGCCCGCGGCGCTCGCAACTGAACCTGCGGGTGGGACCCCGCGCCGGGGTCCGCACGGCCGCAGGTGATGCTCATCACCTGCCCCCGCCGAACCCCCCGCGCGGTGGGACCAGCCCGTTAGGATGAGACTTCCATCCGTGATCAGTGAAAGGCGAGCTCATGGCCGAGCGCACCGTCACGGTCAAGTCCGCCGTGGGGTTGCATGCGCGACCCGCGGCGATCTTCACCCGTGCGGCTGAGGATTCCGGGATCCCGGTGCGGATCACCAAGAGTGGAGCGGCCCCCCAGGACGCGTCCTCGATCCTGGGTGTGATGACACTGGGGGTCAAGGGTGGCGACACCGTCACGCTCTACGCCGACGGGCCGCGCGCGGACAAGGTCCTGGACGACCTGGCCGCCCTGCTCAGCAGGGACCTCGAGGCGACCGCCGAGTAGCGAGGGGACGACGGTGGTCTTCGATGTCGACAGGTTCACTCGCTCATCCGATCGAGTGCGGTGGCAGGATCTGGACTTCGACTCCTTCGTCGACGAGCCGCTCGGCGCGGAGTCGCTGCGAACCCTGCGGTACATGTGCGAGGTGGAGTACCACACCGTCTGCTACCTGCGGGACCAACTGGTCACCCCCTCCCGGCGATCGGCCGACGTGGGTGCATTCATGACCATGTGGAACCGCGAGGAGTTCTGGCACGGGGAGGCGCTCGCGCACGTGCTCGGGCTCCACGGGGTGAGCGTCACGTATGACTACCTCAAGGCCAAGCGCATCAAACTCGGCTGGCGCGAGCGCCTGGTGCCGGTGAAGCAGTCGATGCTGGGCAATGTGCTCGGCCGGGACTTCATCGCGGTGCACATGATCTGGGGCGCGGTCAACGAGTGGTCCGCCGGCGCCGCCTACAAACGTCTCGCGGCGATGGAACCCCACCCGGGCCTGGCGGTGCTGCTCAAGCGGATCGCCGCCCAGGAGGCACGTCACGTCGCGTTCTACGCCACGCAGGCGCGCACCCGCCTGACCGGCTCCGAGCGTGCCCGCACCTTCGCCCGGCTCGCCCTGCGCAAGGCCTGGGAGCCGGTCGGCTCCTCGATCATGGACGATGGCGAGGTGCAGCACGTGATGTCGCACCTGTTCTCCGGCCCAGAAGGACGCAGGGAGATCGACGCGATCGACACCCACATCGCGAAACTGCCCGGCATGGAGGGTCTGACCATCGTGGGTGATGCGATGGACGCCCGGGGGATCACCGGATGAGCCCGCGGCCCCGTGCGAGCCGGGCTTTCGTCGTCGTCGGTCCCGCCGGAGACTTCGATATGGCCGACTTCATCAACAACCCGCGCCCGATCACCCTGGCCGCCGGTGGGCAGGCCGCGCTCGCACAGGCCGACCTGCCCGCGGGCGTGCTGCAGGCACTGGAACTCATCCGGGACGTCGAGCAGGCGGCCCTGGACTGGTTGCGGGACCTGCTGATCACCCCCACCCACGCCGACGCCGAGGTGACCGCGTTCCTGACTACCTGGGCGTATGAGAAGTACTGGCTCGCCGACCTGCTGGGCCGGGTCCTCGCCGACCACCCGCCGCCGGAGGCACCTGGGCCCGGCCTGCGGGCGCGGCTCGCCGAGCAGGCACACGAACGGTTCTTCCCGACTCTGGCCGCGATCGGGACGAACCTCCTGGGACCACGGGTGATCGCCGGCCAGCTGGCCACCGGGCTGGCGGACACCTTCGCGCTGCGGGTGATGACGATCCGGCTGGCCGAACTGGTGCCGGCGTTGGATGACCTCACCCGCTCGGTGCTGCACAGCACCGAGCGGCACGTGGCCTTCTACACCGAACAGATCCACCGGCGGGCCGGCACGAACGCCCCCGCCCGCCGGTCGCTGCACCGGGCCCTGCGCGGCTGGCGCTGGCCGGGTTCGCGGTACGCCGAACCCCGCAGGATCGGGGCGATCCTGCGGTACGTGCTCGGCCACCCGGAGGCACGTTGGCTCCTGGCACAGGCCGATACCGCCCTGTCCGCACTGCCCGGCGCACCCCGGCGCGCGGTGTTGCGCACAGAGTTCGCCAGATTCGTTGTACATGGAACCAACCGCTGGCAACTGCGCGTACAGTAGCCGAGGTGTCCGTCTCTGAACCTTCACGTGCTGCCGCCCGGCCCCTCGAGGGTGCCCATGTGCTGCTGACCGGTGCCACCGGCTTCGTCGGTCAGGCGGTCCTGGAGAAACTGCTCAGCGCCTATCCCTCCACCCGCATCACCGTGCTGGTGCGCCCACGGGGCACCCTCACCGGGCGGATGCGCGTCAACAAGTTGCTCCGCAAGGCGGTGTTCAAGCCGTGGCGTGAGGAGATCGGGGCCGAGCAGGCCGACGCCGAGGCACAGCGCCGGGTCACCGTGCTGGAGGGTGACCTGGATTCGGTGCCGGAGTTACCCGGAGATCTGGACGTAGTGATCCACTCGGCGTCCTCGGTCTCCTTCGATCTGCCCATCGATGAGGCCTTCGCCGCCAACGTCGGCGGTCCGGAGGCTCTGTACACCGCCCTGACCGCCTCCGGCTCGAACCCGCACGTGGTGCACGTCTCCACCTGCTACGTGGCCGGTCTGCGCAAGGGCGTGGCCGAAGAACGGAGCCTGGAGCACAACATCGACCGGGCCACCGAGACGCGGATGGCCCTGGCCTTCCGGGAGAAGGCCGAGTCGGCCTCGCGGGCCCCGGCTGTGCTCGGCTCGCTGACCAAGCAGGCCCGGAGCGAGCACCGGCGCGCCGGCGCGCAGGCGGTGGCCGAGGCCGCCGAGGCAGCCCGGCTGGAGTGGGTCAACGACCAGCTGGTGCGCGCGGCCCGCACGCGCGCGCAGTCGCTGGGCTGGCCCGATGTGTACACCCTCACCAAGGCGCTGGGGGAGCGTGCGGCCGAGGACCTGTGGGGAGCGCGCCGGTTGTCGGTGGTGCGGCCCACGATCATCGAGTCCTCCCTGAAGCACCCCTACCCGGGCTGGATCGACGGGTTCAAGGTGGCCGATCCCCTCATCGCGGCCTACGGGCGGGGCCTGCTTCCGGAGTTCCCGGCCCTGGCCGACGCCATCCTGGACGTCATCCCGGTGGACCACGTCGTCAACGCCACCCTGGCCGCTGCCGCCGAGCCGCCCCCGGAAGGGGAGCCGCAGTACTTCCAGGTTTCCTCCGGGATCCGCAACCCGGTGCGCTTCGGGCAGATCCTGCGCCTGATCCGGGAGTACTTCCGGGCCAACCCGCTGCTGGACGAGGAGGGTTCGGTGGTGCATGTGCCGAACTGGTCCTTCCCCAACGCCCCGGTGGTGGAGCGCGGGCTGCGGCGCCGGGAGTGGGCGGTGCGCACCGCGGACAACGCGGTGGGCCGGCTGCCCGGCAACGACACCACCCGCAAGTGGATCTCCACCCTGTACAAGGCCAAGCGGGACCTCGGCACACTGCGCAAGTTCACCGACCTGTACCAGCCCTACACCCAGACCGAGGTGATCTTCGACGACGCCAACACCCGTGCGCTGCACGAGGCGTTGCCGCCGGAGCGCCGCGCCGAGCACGGCTTCGACGTCACCGAGATCGACTGGGCGCACTACCTGCAGGAAGTGCACATCCCCACCGTCCCGGGTCTGATGCGTTCCCGGGACAAGCGCGGGCCTGCCCGGTCGGCCACGGGTGCCACCCTGCCCGAGCGCACCGATGTGCTGGCCGTGTTCGACCTGCACGGCACCGTGGCCGCGGCGAACCTGCTGGAGCACTACATCTGGGTGGAGCTGGCCGCCAAGGGGGCGCGCAAGTCGCTGCAGCACCTGGGCGGGATGGTGGCCACCTCACCGTCCTACCTGCAGGCCGAACGGCGCGATCGTGGTGACTTCATCCGTTCCTTCATGCGCCGCTACGCCGGCGTGCACGAGGAGAAACTGCGCAAGGTGATCGCCGAACGCGTCGCCACCTCGTTGCGCTCGCGGCTGCACGCCGAGGCCGTGGAGCGCATCGCCGAACACCGCGCCGCCGGGCACCGCACCGTGCTGGTGACCGGGCAGATCGACGTGTTCGTGGAGCCGCTGGCGGACATGTTCGATGAGATCGTGGCCGGGAAGATGGAGACCGACCCGGCCGGACGTTGGACCGGGCACCTGCTCACCTCCCCGCTGGTGGATGAGGCCCGCGCCACCTGGCTGCTGCGTTACGCCCGCGAGCAGAACCTGAACCTGGAGGAGTCCTACGCCTACGGCGACACCTACGCCGACCGGCCCTGGCTGGACGTGGTGGGCAACCCCAGCGCGGTGAACCCCGACGCGGCCCTGTACCGGTACGCGCGCGCCAAACGCTGGCCGGTACGGGCCTGGACGACGACGGCGGAGGGACGGTTCTCCCCGGTGTTGCGCTCGATCCGGGCTGGAGGCCGGTAATGGTGGACATCCAGACCTCACCGATCGGTGGGATCGCGCTGGTGACCGGGGGAACCTCCGGAATCGGGCTGTCCTTCGCCCGTGCCCTGGCCGGGCGCGGCTGCGACCTGATCCTGGTGGCCCGCAACGCCGAGCGACTGAGCGTCACCGCGCAGGACTGCACCGCGACTACGGCGTGGCGGTGGACACCATCACCGCCGACCTGGCCACCGAGGCCGGCATGGAAGCGGTGGCCGAGCGGCTGGAGGACGATGAGAACCCCGTGCAGGTGCTCATCTCCAACGCCGGGCACGGCATCCACACCCCGCTGACCACCGCGGAGATCGGCGAGCACACCTCCGCCGTGGAACTCATGGTCAACTCGGTGCTGGTGCTCGGGGGCCGGGCCGGGCGGGCGATGCGGCGGCGCGCCTCGGGCGTGATCGTCAACGTCGGGTCGGTGGCCGGGTTGATCCCGCTGGGGGGCTACTCGGCGATCAAGGCCTGGGTGAACACCTATTCCGAGGCCCTCGCGCTGGAACTGGCCGGCACCGGCGTGCAGGTGACCACGCTGGTGCCCGGGTGGGTACGCACCGAGTTCCACGACCGGGCCGGCATCGGCACCGGATCGATCCCGAACGCGTTGTGGCTGGATTCGACCCGGCTGGTCAACGACTGCCTGGCCGACGTGGACAAGGGCAAGGTCGAGTCCATCCCCTCCAAGCGGTTCTGGCTGATCTGCTTCTTCCTGCGCCGCCTGCCCCGCCCGCTGGTGCGCGCCGTCGCCGGCAAACTCATGTCGAAACGCGGTCGTGGATGAGGGCTGCGCGCCGCACCGACCGCTACCACTGGGCCTGGCACCGATGGGCCCGGTATGTGGCACAGCGCCTCATCCTGCGCCCGATCGTGTTCTCCACCACCCGGGTCACCGTGACCGGTGAGGGCAACCTGGAGGGCCTGCGTCCCCCGTTCGTGGTAGTGGCCAACCACTCCTCCCACCTGGACGCCCCGCTCGTCATCACCGCCCTGCCGTGGCGCGTCACCCGTCACCTGGCCACCGCGGTGGCGGCCGACTACTTCTACCGGCAGGCCTGGCGCCGTACCCTCACCTCGTTCTTCTTCAACTCCTATCCCGTGGAACGCGGCCGCGGCAAGAAGCGTGAGGCCGGCCTGTCGGGTGACGCTGTTGCGCGAGAACATCCCGCTGGCGATCTTCCCCGAGGGCACCCGCTCCCGCACCGGTGAGATGGCCCCGTTCACCCCCGGCGCGGCGGCGCTGGCGCGGGCGCTGCGGGTGCCGCTGGTGCCGCTGGCCCTGGTCGGTGCCCACGACGCGATGCCCCCGGGTGCCAGCTGGCCCAAGCCGGGCCGGCTGCCGGTGAAGGTGATCATCGGCAAACCGATCGAGGCCCGCCGCGGGGAGAACCTGCCGGACCTGAACGAACGCCTCACCACCCAGGTGCGGCACATGCTCACCAACCAGACCCCGTACGTGGTGGTGCCCGAGAGCGCTCCCAGCGCCAGCAGCGGTCATGGCGAGGACCAGGCCGACGACGACGCAGCCCCGGGCGGCGACGAACCCACCGCGGGCCCGGGGGACCCGGGCGGCACGGCCGACGACGACGCGGCCCGGTCCGGCAAGACGGGGGAGGCACCCGGGGATGACCCGGCTGAGGCGCCCGGGACCGACGGGGGCGGCACCAAGGACGGCTCCGGCGGCCGCTGGCGTCGTTGGCGCCGGAAGAACCGAACCAAGGATCACACGACTTCCGAGGCGGCCACTGGCGGCCCCGACGACGGCGGAGAAGAAGCAGGAGGACACCGATGAACGAAGTGCAGCACCAGAAGTGGTGGGGCTGGGGCGTGGAAGGGATCGCCTTCAACCACACGGACAAGCCCGGTTTCGCCCCGTTCGTCAAGGACAAGATCGGTTTGGATCTGTCCGAACCTGCAGCGGAGGTGCCCAGGTTCGAGGACCTGGACGTCCCCGCCAGCCGGTTGCCGGAGGACGTGGGTCAGGCCCTGAGCGACATCCTCGGAGATCACCATGTCAACACCACCGACTACGACAGGGTGGTGCACACCTACGGTAAGGGCCTGCGCGACCTGGTGATGATCCGGGCCGGGATCCTGCCCCGCGTGCCCGACGTCGTCGTCTATCCGGCGAACGAGGCCGAGGTGCAAGCGCTCGTCGACCTCGCCGTGACCGCGGACGCCGTGCTCATCCCGTTCGGCGGCGGTTCGAACATCTCCGGCAGCCTGACCCCGCAGGCCCAGGAGGGCCGCCCGATCATCTCCCTGGACCTGGGCAGGCTGAACCGGGTGCTGGAGATCGACGAGCAGGCCGGACTCGCACGGGTGCAGGCCGGCGCGCTCGGTCCGGACCTGGAGGAACAACTCGGCCGGACCGGCTGGACCATGGGCCACCAGCCGGACTCCTTCCGGCACTCCACCCTGGGTGGGTGGATCGCCACCCGCTCCTCGGGGATGCAGTCGGACAAGTACGGTGACATCGCCGACATCACCCGCGGGCTGCGGATGGTCCAGCCGGGCAAGGTGGTGGTGGTGCGTCCCCTCCCCTCGACATCCACCGGACCGAGCGTGCGGGAGATGATCCTGGGCTCGGAGGGGCGCCTGGGTGTGATCACCGAGGCCTGGGTGCACGTGCACCGGCTCCGGAGAACCGGGACGTGATCGCCTACCTGTTCCCGAACTTCTCCGCCGGCCTGGCCGCCATGGAGGAGATCGCGAACTCCGACGCCGAACCCACGATCACCCGGGTCTCCGATGCCCCGGAGACGGCGTTCTCGTTGCAGACCCGCAAGGCCTCGACCTCATTGTCGTCCAAGATCGGCGAGGGGCTGTTCGAGGTGCTGCGCCGGCGCGGCTGGGACCTGGACAAGGTCTGCATCAGTTACATCGGGTATGAGGGCACCACCGCTCACATGCGCTACACCAAGGGCATCGTCGGGAAGATCGTCGGCAAGCACGGTGCGATCAAACTGGGCAAGGGCCCGGGCGCGATGTATGACGCCAAGAAGTTCGACACCCCGTACCTGCGGGACTTCCTGCTGGACCGGGGCGCCCTCGGGGACGTCTCCGACACGGCGGCACCGTGGTCGAAGCTGGGGGAGTTGTACGTCAACACGATGCGCAACGCCTACACCGCGTACGAGGAGCTGGGTGTGAAGGGGTACGTCATGTGCCACCTGTCGCACTCCTACCACTCCGGGGCATGCCTGTACTTCACGTTCGCGTTCCGGCCGAAGGAGGGCCTGGACCCGCTCATCCAGTACGACCTGGTCAAGTCGGCGATCCAGCAGTCCTTCGTGGACTACCACGGCACCTTGTCCCACCACCACGGCGTGGGTATCGACCACCAGCCGTGGCTGGAGCAGGACATCGGGGAGGCCGGCACCGACATGCTGGTTGGCCTGCTGCGCGCCAACGACCCCAGCCGTAACCTCAACCCTGGCACCCTGATCCCGCCGGAACGCGAGTGGTGACCCCCGGCCCGCGCCACACCCCCCACCCCCCACACCCGCCACATTAATCCAATTGGACGATTGCAGCGAGTTCCGGGCGCTCGGGATCGCTACAAGCATCCAATTGGACGATTCGAGCGGCCGGATGCGAGCGGATGGGGCCGGATGCGAGCGGCTGTGCGACTGTACGGCCACGTGCGGGTGAGACCGGACGTGGTGGCAGGGTAGGACTATGACGCCTGGGACGCTGATGCTGGTCCGGCACGGGGAGTCGGTGGCCAACGCACGGTCGCTGTTCACCGGTGTGTTGGATGTGGGCCTGACCCCCTCGGGGATCCGCGACTGCGGCCTGGCCGGTTCCCGGTTGCGCCACCTGGGCTTTCGCCCGGACGCGCTCATCACCTCCGAACTGGTGCGCGGGTGGCGTACCGCCGAGTTGATCTGCGAGGAGATCGGCTTCCCCGGCACGATCGAGCGGGACTGGCACCTGAACGAACGCAACTACGGGGCACTGTCCGGCCTGAGCAAGGCGCAGGTGCGCATCGAGCACGGTGCGGAACGCTTCCGCTTCTGGCGCCGCTCCTATGCCGGACGGCCACCACCCCTCCCCGAGCGCACCCTGGCGCTGTGGCGCACCCTGTCCCCGTTCGACCGGTTGCCGGCTGAGGCCCTCACCGCCACCGAGTCGCCGCGGGACGTGGTCGAGCGCATCAGGCCTTGGTGGTACCAAATGCTGACGCCCCGCCTGTTCGATGGGGAGGACGTCCTGGTCGTCGCGCACGGAAACTCGCTGCGTGCGCTCTGCGCGGTGATCGACGACCTGGACGACGAGGAACTGTCCGCGCTCAATCTGCCCAATGCGCGCCCGCTGCGCTACCGGTTCGCCGTAGGTGCAGATACGAGCACCGGAGCCACCCATCGCGCCGGCACCGAGTCCCTGGCCGACGGTGGAACCGGTGCTGACGCCGACCCGGGCCAGTCCAGCACCGCCCGCCGGTCCAATCCCCCACTGGCCGCGGAAACACGGGGCGGGGAGTACCTCGACCCGGAAGCGGCGCGGCGGGAAGCCGCACTCATCGCCGCCCAGGGCGGGACCTGACCGGACGCTGGCTCCGGGCCGCGCCGGCATCCTCAGACGGGGACATTGCACGATCGCTATCAATAGTGCTATCAATACGTGAGCCCAGCCCAGAGCGGCGGGAGCCCGATCGGGCCGAGCGGACAGTTGCGTCAGCCAGATCGGCCCGCGCCACCGCGTCGCCAAACACTGCCTCATGCAGGTATGTCCGCAACGGAGGTCACATGCCGATCCAGACCGTGGAGACCTTCCTGGCCGCCCCACGCTGGTTGTTCGTCCGCCTGGAGACGACCGATGGTGTCGTCGGTTGGGGTGAGTCGAGCCTGGAGGGGCACGGGGAGACCGCTCAGGCCGCCGTGCACGCGTTCGAGGACATTCTGATCGGCGCCGACCACACCCGGATCGAACAGCTCTGGGGCACCATGACCCGATCCGGCTTCTATCGCGGTGGGCCGGTGTTCTCCTCGGCGGTGTCCGGTGTGGACCAGGCCCTGTGGGACATCCGCGGCAAGGAACTCGGCGTACCGGTCCACGACCTGCTCGGCGGGGCGGTCCGGGACAAGATCCGGGTTTACGGCTGGGTCGGAGGGGACAACCCCGGCGGTGTGCGCGAAGCCGTGCAGGCGGTCCGGGAAGCGGGCCTGACCGCGGTGAAGATGAACGCCACCGGCCCGGTGGGCCACCTCGGCACACTGGCCGACACCCGGGGCGTGATCGAACGTGCCGGCGCCGCACGGGAAGCCCTGGGCGACGACGGCGACTTCGCCCTGGACTTCCACGGCCGGGTCTCCCTGCCGTACGCCCGCCGGCTGCTCGCCGCGCTGGAGGACCTGCACCCGCTGTTCGTGGAGGAGCCGGTGCTGCCCGAGCACACCTCCGCCCTGGGCACCCTGGTGGCCGGTACCTCGATCCCGATCGCCACCGGGGAGCGGCTGTACTCCCGCGGTGAGATGCGCACCGCCCTGGAGGCCGGAGTCGGTGTGGTCCAGCCCGACCTGGCCCACGCCGGTGGGATCTCGGAGGTGCGGCGCATCGCCGCCCAGGCCGAGACCTACGACGCCGCACTGGCCCCGCACTGCCCGCTCGGTCCGCTCGCACTGGCCGCCAGCCTGCAGGTGGACTTCGCAAGCCCGAACGCGATGATCCAGGAGCAGTCCATCGGCATCCACTACAACACCGGCAGCAACGAACTGCTCGACTACGTGCTCGACACCTCCGTGTTCGAATTCTCCGACGGCTACATCCACCGCCCCACCGGGCCCGGCCTGGGCGTGCAGATCGATGAGAACGTCGTCCGCGAGCTCGGCCGGCACCCGCACCGCTGGCGCACCCCTCGCTGGCACCGCGAGGACGGCAGCATCGCCGAGTGGTGACCGGAGAACCCGACGTGACCGGAGTGCCCACGCTGCCGCTGAACAGCACGTCCGGGGTGCGCCACCGAATGAGTACCAGCGCCAGGACCGCCACGTCATCGACCTCCGACGCAGCACAGCGCATCGTCTCCGGCCGCACGGCCGGAGACACGAAGGGGTGAGCCGTGCCGGCCGATCGTCCGAACACGTTGTCCCGGCAGGTGCTGGATCAACTCGGCCAGGCCATCGTCTCCGGTGTTCATCCTCGGGGAACCACGCTGCGGATCGAGGATCTCCAGGCCGATTTCGGGGTCTCCCGCACCGTGATCCGGGACGTGCTCCGGTATCTGGAATCACTGCACCTGACCCGATCCCGCCCGCGGGTCGGGGTGCGGGTGACGCCGAGATCGCACTGGAACGTGTTCGCCCCGGACGTGGTGCACTGGCGCCTCGCCGGGCCGGACGCACCGGCACAGTTGGTGTCGCTGACCCAGTTGCGCACCGCGGTGGAACCTCAGGCGGCGGAACTGGCCGCGATGAACGCGCCGGAGCATGTGGGCGCCGAACTCGTGGCACTGGCCGAGACGATGGCGGCCCTGGCCGCCGCGGGCGACCTGGACGCGTTCCTGGCGGCGGACCTGACGTTCCATTCCCTCCTGTTGCAGCACTGCGGCAACGAGATGTTCGCCGCGCTCGACGCCCCGATCGGTGAGGCACTCAAAGCCCGCCACGCCCGGCACCTGGTGCCCGACCACCCCCGGGACATCGCCGTGCTGCTGCACCAACTCGTCGCCACCGGGATCCGCGAGCAGGATGGGCCCACCGCCGCCGCGGCGATGCGCCGACTCGTGACCGAGGCGGGGACCGTGGTCGCCGCGGCACGCGCGGGCACCACCGACCACGCCTGAACGGGTTCTCGCCCACACGCAGGGACCAAAGCCCCAGCGCGTCCCGATCCGCGACCCTAACCTGGGCAGTGTGAGCACCGTGGTGGCTCTGCGCGAGCCGGATCCGGAGACCAGGGTGGCCCTCGTTCCCGAGGTAGTCGCCCAGTTGGCTCGCCACGGCCTGTCGGTGACCATCCAGTCCGGGGCCGGGACGCTCGCCCTGCACACCGATGACGACTTCGCTGCCGCCGGCGCCACCGTCGCCACCGGAGGTGATCTGGCCCGCGCCCTGGCGACCACGCAGGTCCTGGTGCACGTGCGGCCCCTGGATCCCGAGCGGATCGCGGCCCTGCCGCCGGGGATGATCACCCTGGGCCTGACCGGAGGGGTGGATCCGGTGATCGTCGAGGCCCTGAACGCCGGATCCATCACCGCGTTGTCCTTCGAACGACTGCCCCGCACTTCCCGGGCGCAGGTGATGGACGTGCTGTCCTCCCAGGCCTTCGTCGCCGGCTACCGGGCGGTGCTGGAGGCCGCGATCCGCCTGCCCCGGTTCTTCCCGCTGGCCATGACCGCCGCCGGGACCGTGCCGCCGGCGAAGGTGATCGTGCTGGGCGTGGGGGTGGCCGGGCTCCAGGCGATCGCCACCGCGCGGCGCCTGGGTGCCAAGGTCGCGGCCAACGACATCCGGCCCGACTCCGCCGAGGAAGTGCGCTCGGTCGGTGCGGAGTTCATCGACGTCGGCATCGCCCCGCAGCCCGGGCCGGGGCGGGGTACGCCCGCGACCTGGATGCCGGCGCCGCGCACGCCCAACAGGACGTCCTGGCCAACCACATCATGGACGCCGACGTCCTGATCACCACCGCGTCGGTGCCCGGCCGCCCCGCCCCCCGACTGGTCGCAGCCGCCACGGTGGCCGCGATGCGCCCGGGTTCGGTCGTCGTCGATCTGGCCGCTTCGGCCGGTGGGAACGTGGAGGGGTCCCTGCCCGGGGTGGAGGCGCGCATCCCCTCCACCCGTGGGGGCGGTGAGGTGACGTTGCTCGGGCTGGCCGCGGCGGCCGCGGACCTCCCGGTGGACGCCTCTGGGCTGTTCGCCCGGAACGTGGCCCAGGTGCTCCGTGCGATGGTCGCCGAGGACGGCACCCTCACCCTCAACCTCAACGATGAGTTGATCCACGGGATGTGTTACACCCACGAGGGCAGGAGCCGGTGATGGACGCGGTACTGACGCTCACGCTGCTGGTGCTGGCGGCGTTCGTGGGGTTCGAGGTGGTCTCCAAGGTCTCGACCATCCTGCACACCCCGTTGATGTCCGGGGCGAATGCCATCCACGGCATCATCCTGGTGGGCGCGATCATCGTGACGGCCCACTCCCAGCACTGGGCGGTCACCACCGTCGGGGCCCTCGCAGTGGTCCTGGCCACGGTGAACCTGGTGGGCGGGTTCTGGGTCACCGCGCGGATGCTGCGGATGTTCTCCGCCGAACGCCGACCGGACCGGGCGGAGGGCTGAGTCGTGGATCTGCTGCCTCCCACGGTCACGGCACTGGGGTACCTGCTCGCCGCCGTGCTGTTCATCCTGGCGCTGAAGTCGATGGCCGCCCCGCGGACCGCCCGGAACGGGAACCTGATGGGCGTGGCCGGCGCAGTGGTCGCCGTCGTCGTGGTGATGCTGTCCACCGAGTTCGAGGCGATGAACCTGTACGTGGTGCTTGCCGCGATGCTGGTCGGATCGGCGATCGCGATCCCCGCGGCTGCGCGCGTGCAGATGACCCAGATGCCTCAGTTGGTGGCGATGTTCAACGGTGTCGGTGGTGGCGCCGCGGCCCTGGTGGGCATCAGCGAGCTGACCGAACTCTCCGCCGCCGGCCCGGGTGTCGGGGAACTGGCGGTCAGCACCGCCGTGGCGGGCCCGGCCACCGCCTTCGGGATCGTGGCCGGATCGGTGTCGTTGTCGGGGTCGATGGTCACGTTCGCCAAACTCCAAGGGTTGATGACCTCCCGACCGGTGGTGCTGCCCGGCGCCCCGGTGCTGATGGTGGTAGGGGTGCTGGCGGGCCTGACCGGTGCGGTGATGGTGGGGGTGACGGCCGGCGTCGGCGCCGGGATCGCGACCGCGTTGATCTCCGTGGTCGTCGGGGTGCTGCTGGTGCTGCCGGTGGGCGGAGCGGACGTGCCGATCGTGATCTCCCTGCTGAACGCTCTGACCGGTCTGGCCGTGGCGGCCTCCGGGTGGGCGATGGGTAACACCCTGCTGCTGATCTCCGGAACCTTGGTCGGCGCCGCCGGTTCGATCCTCACCCACGCCATGGCCAGGGCCATGGGCCGGTCGGTCACCGGCATCCTCTTCGGGGCGCTGCGGGGTTCGACGGCGGGATCCACCGAGACCTCCGATCGTCCGGTTCGTAGGGCTGATGCGGAGGACGTGGCCATCACCCTGGCCTATGCGCGCCGGGTGGTGGTGGTGCCCGGGTACGGCCTGGCTGTCGCCCAGGCTCAGCACACCGTCGCCGAGTTGGTGACCGGGTTGCGCGAGCGTGGTGTGGACGTCGTCTACGGCATCCACCCGGTGGCGGGACGGATGCCCGGGCACATGAACGTGCTGCTCGCGGAGGCGAACGTGCCCTATGACCTGCTGGTCGAGGCCGGCGACGTGAACCCCTCGATGCCCAACACCGATGTCGTGGTCGTGGTGGGCGCCAACGACGTGGTCAATCCCGCAGCCCGCACCGATCCCGGTGCACCCATCTACGGGATGCCGATCATCGACGCCGACCGGGCCGGGCAGGTGATCTTCCTGAAACGCTCGATGCGCCCGGGGTTCGCCGGTATCGAGAACGAACTGCTGTTCGCCGAGCGCACCCAGGTCCTGTTCGGCGACGCCAAGGAGTCCCTGGCCGCGATCGTGGGGGCCCTGACGACGGTATGACCGCGGTGAGGCCAAGCCGACGACACGAAGTTCAGGTGACGACGCCCGAACCGCCCCGACCGATGCTTCGGATCAGGTCTGCTCAGTTGGCGCGTCCTCCGGTGCCGGGACCCCGAAATCCTGCCGCGCGACCGCGCCGTTGCTGTCGCGGCGGTATTGACCGGGCGACTTCCCGGTGGCCTTCTTGAACGCCACTCCCATGTACTCGGCGTGCTTGAAATCCAGGCGCTCGGCTATCTGCGGCAACGTCCAATCGGTCGAGGTCAGCAACTCGGCCACATGCCCCATGCGGACCCGCAGGATCTCTCCGTGGACCGTACGTCCCACGGTGTCGTGGACCCGGTAGTCCAAGGCACGACGGGACAGACCGACATGGCGCAGCACCTGCTCCACCGAGATGGTCGCGTGCCCGCGGTCCCTGATGAAGCGCAGTGCCTTGGCCACGAGCGGGTCGTCGACGGCGAGGATGTCCGAGGACTGCCGCGCCACGGTCCGCACGGGGGCGATCAGTCGTAGCCCTGGCTCGAGTCGGTGCCCGTTCATGAGTTGATCGAGGAGCGAAGCCGCCAGATAGCCGGTCCGGGTGGTGTCGGGTTCGATACTGGAGAGCGGCGGTGCGGTGAGGTTCACCATGAGTTCGTCGTTGTCCACCCCCAGCACGGCCACGCTGTCCGGGACCGACAGGCCGGCGATCTTGCAGGCTTCGAGTACCTCTTGGCCGGCGATGTCGTAACAGGCCAGAATTCCCACGGGTTTGGGAAGGCGGAGCAGCCAGGTGGCGAGCCGGTCCCGATCTGTGGCGCGCATGCCGGAAGGCTGGATCTCGAAGGAGTGAGCCTGGCTCCCGCGGGCGAGGACATGCGCGCTGAACCAGTGTCCGCGTTTGGTCGACCATCGGAACCGGGCATCCCCACAGAAGGCGAAGTTGGTCAGGCCACGATCAGCGAAGTGCTGGACCGCGGAGCGGGCAATGGCACGGTCGTCGGTTTCCACACCGGGCAGTTCGGGTACCAATTGGGCAGCACTCAGATCGACCGTCGGCAGCCCGAGCCGCCCGATGAAGTCCGCTGTCTCCGTGTTCTCGATGCGGGCAAGGACCCCGTCACCCTGCCACCCCTCCAACCAGGAGAAGTCGGTCTCGTGACGTGAGTGCTCGGCAAGGTAGATCGACCACCCGGGACGGTCGGTCACGTACTTGCGGATCCCGGCGAGGAGACCGCGAGCGTAGGCGTTCGAGGTCTCGACGAGCAGTGCCACGTGCCGAGATGCCGTCATGGCGTCCATGTAAGAAATCTAAGGTTCAATGCTGGATCACGCATGGAGTTCGGGTCAGTCGGCTTCCTAATCTGAGAGCAAGGAGGTCAACGATGACAGAGAAGGTACGGGTAGCCATTGCTGGTCTCGGCTTCGGCGCCGAGTTCATACCCATCTACCAGGCGCACCCCGATGCCGAGTTGGTCGCGGTGTGTCAACGCAGCGAGGGTGCCCTGAAGCAGACGGCAGACCGGTACGGGGTCCAGGGCCGCTACACCGACTACGACGAGATGATCCAGGACCCGGACATCGACGCGGTTCACATCAACACCCCGATTCCCGACCACGCCGGGCAAACCATCGCCGCGCTCCGGGCGGGCAAGCACGTGGCGTGCACCGTGCCGATGGCGACGACCCTGGAGGAGTGCCAAGCCATCGTGACCGCGGCGGAAGAAGCCGAACGCAACTACATGATGATGGAAACGGTGGTGTACTCCCGGGAGTTCCTGCACGTGCAGGAACTCGTCCACAACGGCACCATCGGCAGGATCCAGTTCCTGCGCGGCGCGCACTACCAGGAAATGGCCGGCTGGCCGGGCTACTGGGAAGGGCTGCCGCCGATGCACTACGCCACCCACGCGGTCGGACCGGTGCTCGCATTGGCCGGCACTCTGGCGGAGAGCGTCGTCTGCCTCGGATCCGGCCGCATCTCACCGGAGTTGGCCGGCAAGTACGGGTCCCCGTTCGCCGTCGAGAGTGCGTTGTTGACCCTGAAGGACTCGGCGGTCGGCGCCGAGGTTGCACGGTCCCTGTTCGAGACGGCCCACCAGTACGTCGAGAGTTTCACGGTCTTCGGGGACCGCGCGTCCTTCGAGTGGGAGCAGATCGAGGGCGGTGGTCACATCCTGCACGTCGGGGAGGACCCCGAACCGATCGAGATCCCCGACTTCGCCGGCCGGCTACCGGAGGAGATCGCCGGGTTCACCACGCAGGGCGTCTACGACGACGACAACGAGCACCTCTCCTTCATCCAGGGCGGGGGGCACGGCGGATCGCATCCGCACCTGGCGCACGAGTTCGTGCGCAGCATCGTGGAGGCCCGCCCCTCCGCTATCGACGCCGTCACAGCGGCGAACTGGACCTCGGTGGGCATCTGCGCCCATCAGTCGGCGATGGCCGATGGCGAGCGTGTGCACATTCCTGACTTCTCGGCAGGTGCACGATGAGCACCGCGACCGTCAGCATCGCCACCATCTGTTTCGACGGATTCGGTGACGAGGACTTTCACCGGACTTTCACCCACGCCAAGCAGGTCGGTGTCCGGCAGATCGAGTTCAATGCCTGGTACGCCCGCAACCTCACGCCCGCTGGTCTGGACAGCATCGTCTCGCGATGCCGAGAGCATGACCTCACGCCGGCCAGTTTGCAGATCTCCCCGTTCGCCCCCGGCCGGATGCACCGGACGTGGCCCGGGAGACGGCTCGATGGATGTGGCTGCTGGAAGCCGCCGAGCGCCTGGGCGTGCGCGTGATCAAGGCGACCGGATCGGGTCGCGGGCAACGAGGCGGTCTGGAGCGGTTGATCGACCTCTTGGCGTTGATCGGTCCGGTAGCAGAACAGCGGAACCTGACCATCTCCGTGGAGAACCACTTCAACAACGTCATCGAGCACCCGCAGGACTATCGGGACCTGTTCGATGCGGTGCAGACACCGGCGGTGGGGATGTGCCTGGACACCGGGCACTTCCTTGCCTCAGGCCATGATCTGGTCGCCATCGTGGAGGAGTTCGCCGGACGGATCGTCCAGGTGGACCTCAAGGACTGCGCAGCACCCGGAGCGGCCACCTTCGTTCGCTTCGGTGCCGGCGCCGTCGATTTTGATGCAGTTCTGTCGCGAATCCTGACAACCGGATTCGACGGATACGTGGTCATCGAGCTCCCCCTGATCGAGGAGGACACCATGCTCGCCGACCTTCGCGCAGGTGCTGAGATCGCTGCGCGCTATCTGCCCCTATCAGATTCTGATCTCGAGAGATAAGGATGATCATGAAGCACAATGGCAACGAGGCCATGGCACCGATCCATGGCCGTAGACGAGTCGTACCGATGGCGGCGGGACTCGCATCCGTCGCGCTCATCGCAGCATGTGGTTCGGACAGTGGTGCCGCCGGCGACGACCTGCCCAATGAGGGCCCGGTGACGATCAGCTGGTACGGCTCCGATGAACGTAACGCCGCGGTTCAGGACGTGGTCGACCTGTTCTCGGAAGAGAACCCGGACGTGACGATCGAGACCCAACCGACCACCTTCGATGGTCACTGGGACCGTCTTTCGGTGCAGTCAGCGGCGAACAACCTGCCGTGTATCCCCGCGATGCAGTCCCGGTACCAGGCGCGGTACGAGGACCGGGGCTCACTCCTCCCACTGGATGATCTGATCGAGGACGGCACCATCGACGTCTCCGGGATCCCGGAGGAGATTCTGGAGAGCCAGCGGGCGCCGGACGGGAACCTCTACTCGATACCGAAGGGCATCTGGTACGAGGGTGCGCTTCTGAATGTTCCCCTCATCGAGGAGGAAGGGGGCACGCCACCAGATCCAAGCGGGACCTGGGAGGACTATGTGGACTGGGCCATCGATACGCAGCCGAGCATCTCCGACGATCGGTTCGCCATCAGCGCCAGCGGTGGCTCGGTCCCAGTTCCAGGTCTTCGCAATCGGACGGGGGGAGAGCCTCTTCGACGACGGTGAGGCAGGGTTCAGCGAACAGACGCTGGTGGACTGGTTCGACCTGTGGATGCGCGCCGTCGAGGAGGGCGCCGCGCCCTCCGGTGAGGTCACCGCTGAGTACCAGGGCGTGCCCACCGCGCAGAGCATGATGGCGACGGGCCGGAACCTGGTCAGTTTCACCGGTGACAACAACATGCCCGACTTCCAACGGACGCTGGATCAACTCGATCTCGGGCAGGTCTCGCTGGCCCCCGCGCCCACCGGAGGTCCCGCCCAGGTTGTCGGTGCGAACTCGTGGGCGATCTCGGACAACTGCACGAACGTGGTGGACTCGGCTGCGCTGATCGACTTCTTCATCAACTCCTCCGAGGGCGCGTTCATCCTGGAGACGCAGACCGGCCTGCCGCCGGTGACTTCGATCCTGGAGGAGATGCTGGCGAGCCCGGACGTCGATGAGTCGATCAAGGACCGGATCACGCTCTATGACGACCTGCGCGAATCCGGTGCGGTGATCGACGTGTGGCCGGACGGTACCCAACCGTTGATCACCCAGCTGTCCACAGCGTGGGAAGAGGTGGTGTTCGGCCAGTCGACGTCAGAGGACGCTGCGGCCGCGTTCATGGCCCAGGTCGAGACCGCGCTCTCCGGACTCTGAGCCGCAACATCGGGGTGGGCGCGCACCGCGCGCCCACCCCGGAAAGGCGTCTGACATGATCGACATCGAACCGCGCAACTCGGCACCGCCGCCGTCAGCCGCATCGAGCCCGCGACCGCGCCGACCCAGGCGCACATGGAGCGAGTCGGCTCGCACCACCGCAGCCGGCTATGCCTTCCTCACCCCCTGGCTGGTCGGGTTCTTCGGGGTCACGGTGCTGCCGATGCTCGCCTCGCTGGCGCTGTCCTTCACCAACTACTCCGGGTCCTTCCAGACGATGCGCTGGGTGGGCCTGGACAACTACCGGCTGATGTTCACCGTCGACCCCGCGTACTGGGGGTCGGTCAAGGTGACCTTCCTGTACGTGGGCATCTCGGTACCGGTGATGCTGGCGTTCGCCCTGACCGTGGCAACGCTGCTGAACAAGGGGATCGGCGCACTGGGGTTGTACCGCACCATCTTCTACGTCCCTTCCCTACTGGGAGGGTCCGTGGCGATCGCGGTGCTGTGGCGATTCGTCTGGGGTGAGGCGGGCCTCATCAACGCCGTGCTGTCGGTGGTTGGTATCGACGGCCGTAGCTGGATCGGACACCCCGACACCGCGCTCATCACGATCATGGTGCTGAACGTGTGGACCTTCGGGGCCCCGATGATCATTTTCCTCGCCGGACTTCGGCAGGTGCCGGCGGACCTCTATGAGGCCGCTGCGTTGGACGGCGCGAGCCGGTTCCGCAGCTTCCGGCACATCACGTTGCCCTCGATCTCCCCGATCGTCTTGTTCAACGGGGTCCTGGCCGTCATCGGCGGATTCGGCCTTCACCCAGGTGTATGTCATCAGTGGGGGCAGTGGCGGTCCGGCCGGCTCCACCTTGTTCTACACGCTGCTCCTGTACCAGCGGGCGTTCACCGAGTCCCGCTTCGGTTACGCCTCGGCGATGGCGTGGGTGCTGCTCGTCGTGATCGCACTGGCGACCGCGGCGGTCTTCGCCAGCGGTAGGTATTGGGTCTTCTACGGGGATGGTGAGTCATGAGTGCGGCGACCTCGGTGATGGCGCGACGACGACTGGGCACCATCCCGTTCTATACACAGCGCACACTGATCCATGTCGGTCTGGTGGCTGCCGCGTTCGTGATGGTCTACCCACTGTTGTGGATGGCGTCCTCGGCCTTCCGGCCGTCGGAGCAGGTTCTGGTCGAGGACAGTCTGTGGGTCGCCAATCCAACCCTGGAGAACTTCGCCCAGGGCTGGAACGCCGTCGCACAGACCAGTTTCGGAACGTTCTTCCTCAACTCCCTCATCATCGCCGGTCTGACCGTGACCGGGAACATCCTGTCCTGTTCGTTGGCTGCCTACGCGTTCGCGCGGCTTCCGTTCCGGGGTCGCAAGATCTGGTTCGCGCTGATGATCAGCACGATCATGCTGCCCTTCCACGTGTTGTTGATCCCGCAGTACCTGCTCTTCAACTCCCTGGGCTGGGTGGACACGTTCCTGCCGTTGATCGTGCCGAAGTTCTTGGCGACCGAAGCGTTCTTCGTCTTCCTGCTCGTTCAGTTCTTCCGGCTCATCCCCAAGGAACTGATGGAGGCGGCCCGGATCGATGGATGCGGGCACCCCCGGATCTTCCTGAAGATCATGCTGCCGCTGTCGGTGCCGGCGTTGGCCACAACGGGAGCGTTCTCCTTCATCTGGGCGTGGAACGACTTCCTCGGCCCGCTGATCTACCTCACCAGCCAGGGCAACTACACGGTGCCCATCGGTCTGGCATTGTTCGTGGATGCGTCCGGCACCTCGAACTACGGAGGACTCTTCGCGATGTCCCTGCTGTCGCTACTGCCGGTGCTGGGGTTCTTCCTGGCATTCCAGAAACTCCTCCTCGACGGCATCTCGACCACTGGAATCAAGTGATGAACGCGCATCCGCAGCGATTCGCCGGCCGTGCCATCGCAGTGACCGGCGCGGCCTCCGGGATCGGACGAGCCACCGCGCAGCGGCTCGCAGCCGAGGGTGCACACGTGATCCTGCTCGACCGGGACCTTCCCGGTGCCACCACCACCGAGGAGGCGGTGCGCAGCGCAGCGGGGAGCGCCGCCGTCATCGGCTGCGACCTCGCCGATCCGGCTTCGATCGTCGCAGCGGTCACCCAGATCGCGGACCGGTACCCACAACTGGGCGGTCTGATCGGCTGTGCCGGGGCGGTACATGTTGACGGTGTCCAGGAGAATCCGTTCCTGAGCAAGGGGCTCGCCGGCTGGGACCAACTCTTCGCCGTGAACGTACGCGGGATGGCCGACCTGGTCCACCAACTGGCCCCGGCTCTCGTGGCGGCCCGTGGGGTGGTGGTGACCGTCTCCTCCGAGGCGGCCTACCGGTCCCGAGCGGGACGCTGGATCTACGACGCCACGAAGGCGGCGCTGGTTTCAGTCACCCGGTCAATGGCTGCGGCCCTGGCACCGCAGGGTGTACGCGTGCTGGGGGTGGCTCCCGGGGGCACGATCACCGAGATGCACATCAACGATCATGCCGACCCACAGGCAGCGCGTGAGCAGATGCGCGGTGCTACGGGCGGGAATCTGTTGGGTCGGCTGGCCGAACCGGAGGAGATCGCGGCAGCGATCGCCTTCCTTGCCAGCGATGACGCAAGTTTCATGACGGGGACGACCGTCGCCGTCGACGGAGGAGGAGCAGCAAGCCGATGACCATCGAGGACAGAACCGACACCTATGGCCTCATCGGCCTCGGAAACGTCGGAGCAGATCTGGTAGCCGCAGCGGTCGAGGCAGGCCTGGTCGTGCACTGCTACGACGTGGATCCGGACGCCCGGGAGCGGGCCGGCAGCGCCGGAGCCACGGTGCAAGCGTCGGCGCGCGACGTTGCCGCCGTGGCCGACGTGTTCGTGCTGTCACTGCCGAACTCCCAGATCGTGGATCAGGTGCTCTTCGACGAGGGCGCGATCGAGGTGCTGCGCCGGGGGGCGTACCTGGTCGACATGAGCACCAATCACCCGGCACGCTCCCAGGCCCTGGCCGCCGAGGGGAATGCCCGCGGGGTGCACGTGCTCGACATCCCGGTCAGTTACGGTCCCGAGGGCCTGGTCGGGTTCGCCGGTGGGACGACCGAGGCGCTGGCGGCCGTGCGGCCGTGGGTCGATGCGGTCACGGTGCACACCGAGCACGTCGGCCCGCACGGGCATGGGCAGTACGTCAAACTCGTGCAGAACGTGCTCAGCGGTGTCGGCATGGGGGTGATCGGTGAGGTCATCGGCTTCGCCGAACACGCCGGGGTGGACCTGGAGGTCTTGCCGGAGGCACTTCGCCGTACCGGCGCGAACTCGCGGATGCTGGAACGCACACTGCCGGCCATGGTGCAGCGCCGCTACGGCACCAGCGGCACGATGGCGCTGCACTCCAAGGACATGGGATACGCCCTCACGGCTGCGGAGAGCATCGGGGCGCGGATGCCGTTCACCGCGGCGTTGCGGCGGGTGTTCGAGGATGTGTTGGCTGCCGGCGACTCCCGGTGGACCCAGACGGCGCTGGTCGAGTGGTACCGGCCATCCGCCGCCGAGACCAGCGCGGCGAACGACGCCGAATGAGTGGTGAGCGCATCGGCGTCGGCCTGATCGGCTTGGGCAACAGCGGCTGGCACTACCACGCCGAGGGCACCCTGGCGGGGTCGAACGACTTCGAGCTGGTGGCGGTGACCAGCGCCCGTGCCGAGCGCCGGGAAGCGGCGGCAGCCCGCTTCGGTGCCGTCGCCCACCAGGACTGGCAAGGCCTGATCGCCGACGACCGCGTCGAGGTGGTCGTGGTTGCGACCCCGCACCATCTGCGTGAGTCGGTCGCGGTGGCCGCCCTGGCCGCTGGGAAGCATGTCGTCGTGGAGAAGCCGATGGCTGTCACGACCGCCCAGGCCGGTGCGATGCTCGATGCGGCCCAGGCCCATGGCCGGATTCTGACCGTTTTCCAGAACCGCCGATGGGAACCCTCGTTCCAGTTGATCAGGCGGCTGGTCGGCGAGGGCGAAGTCGGGCCCGTGTGGCGCGTCGAGGAACGACGGATGCATGGCGGCAAGTACGTCGTCGCGGGTACCGACCGGCCGCACGCCGGGTCGGACCTGGCCACCTGGGCCCATCGAGGAGGTGGTGGCGGGGTGTCCTACCTGATCGCGCCGCATCTGATCGATCACCAAGTCGTCCTCCACGGTGGGCCGCCGGAGACGGTCTCGGCAGTGATGCACACCTACGCCGGCGACGAGGTCGAGCACTATCTGGATCTGCGGCTCGGCTTCGGGGGTGGGGTGCTGTCCCGGATCGAGATCTTCCGGGAGAATGTGCTCGATCTGCCCAAGTGGGCCGTCTTCGGAGAGCAGGGCACGATCATGTGTGATGACTTCACCTCGCTGCGCCTGGAGCGGGCGGACGGGACAACTCAGCATTACGGTGACTTGGCGCCGTTGCAGTCCTGTGATGAGTTCTACCACCAATTGGCCGCGGCAATACGTGGGCACGGTCCGGTGCCGGTGGATCCGAGGGAAGCGGCTCACACCGTCGCCGTCCTGGAAGCGGCCCATGCCTCCGCATGCGCAGGCGGAGACCTCGTCCCCCTCGAGACTGTTGATGGCGCGCAGTAGGGTGCCTGCGTGAACACACCAACGGGAAGGACGACGACGGTCCCGCGAACCATGCGTGCCGCGGTGCTGCACCGGGCTCGGGAACTGCACCTGGAGGAGTGGCCGGTTCCGGCTCCGGGTCCGCGCGAGGTCCTCATCCGCGTCCATACGGTGGGTTTGTGCGGCTCCGACGTGCACTTCTACGAGCACGGTCGGGTCGGTGATCTGGAGGTGCTCGAGCCGCTGGTGCTCGGCCACGAGGCCGCGGGCACGATCGTTGCCACCGGTGAGCAGGTTGGCGGGCCCGACTCACTGATCGGGCGCCGGGTGGCGATCGAGCCGCAGCGGCCGTGCCGGTACTGCTGGCACTGTCGAACCGGCCAGTACAACCTGTGCCCGCAGATGCAGTTCCTCTCCGCACCACCGGTGCACGGGTGCTTCGCCGAGTACGTCACCGTGCCGGCGGACCTCGCCCATCCGGTGCCGGAGCGATACTCCGACGACGCGGTGGCGTTGCTGGAGCCGCTGTCGGTGGGGATCGCCGCAGCGCGGAAGGCCGCCGTGGTCCCGGGATCGCGCGTTCTCGTGGCAGGCGCCGGACCGATCGGGGTGCTGTGTGCAGCCGCGGCCCGGGGCTTCGGGGCTACGCAGGTCGTGGTGGCCGATCCGGTGCAGCCGCGCCGCGAGGTCGCGCAGGACATGAGCGCCACCGAGGTCTTCGACCCGCTCACGGAGACGGCTCCCGAAGGGGCCTTCGACGCCTTCATCGACGCCTCTGGTGCGCCGGGCGTGCTCGCTGCTGGGTTGCGTGCCCTCCGCGGCGGCGGGCTTGCGGTCCTGGTGGGGATGGCAGCCGAGGAGGTGGCGCTGAATGTGTTCCTGGTGCAGAGCCGGGAACTGAAGATCGAGGGGCTGTTCCGGTACACCGATACATGGCCGGCCGCTATCGCTCTGGCAGCCGATCTCGACCTTGACCGGTTGGTCTCGGCCCGGTTCCCCCTGGAGGCGCTGGGTGAGGCGATCCGTCGTAACGGTGAGGCCGAGGTGATGAAGGTCCTCGTCGACGTCGCCCCGTCCTGACCGGCCGCTTCCGGCCCTACGCGGGCGCTCCGGGGTCGATCAGGCGATGTCGACGACCAGATGGTTGTCGCCCACTTCGGTGCAGGTGGCGCTGTAACCACCGACCTCCACGGTCTCGCCCCTCGGTACACGTTGCCGCCTGCCCGTTGATGGAGAAGTCGGCGCTCTGACCGTCCGAGCCCTGCAGTTCCACGGTGTACCCGGCCGGTTCGGTGCTGGCACCCGAACCGCTCAGGGTGATGGTGCAGGCGCTGTTCTGGCAGTTGTACTGGGTGGTGGTGCAGGCGCTGACGAGAGTTCCGGCGCCGAGTGCGACGACAAGGGCGGCGATGATGCGTGGTGTCTTCATGGACACCACTGTGCTGCCACCTGGACGGTTGCGGAATGGGTAGAGGAACCCATCGAAGGTCCGGTCCTCGGGCCGGAGCCGCCCACGTCCACGGCCGATGTCAGTGGCCGGTGGGAAAATGTGCACGACGGCGCAACTCGGGTCCGGCCGGGCCCGGCCCGGTGTGGAGGTGATTGACTCTCCGGGTCTGGTGCGGACACGCCGGGCGCGGGGTGTGTCGGAGGTTGTGGACACCGCGCGTTCCTGTGCACACCGCGGTGGACCCACAGATTCCTTGGATGAGGTTCCTCCACCTGTGGATGTGGACCATAGGGGGTCGATCGTTGCCATCTCAACGTTGTGCACAAGGCGGCGCACACGCTATCCACAGGTTCGCCGTCGTCGTCCACAGGAGACCCCGCAGGGGGTGTGGAGGACACGCCGCGTGCGCGACGCGCCCGTCGGCACGACACAACACCTAGGGTCCACGTAAGTTCCGCACCACTAGGTATAGTGGTCGAGCGAACAACATCCATGTAGTTACGTGCTCGTGATTTGTGTGGCGGAACCGCCAGACCCTCAGACCAGCGGGCAGCATTCGAAGAAGGGGAAACGGCATGAGCATCACCGTTTACAGCAAGCCGGCATGTGTGCAGTGCGACGCCACGTACCGGTCGCTGAACAAGCACGGCTTGGACTACACCATCGTGGACATCAGCCTCGACGCCGAGGCGCTGGAGACGGTGAAGGCGCTGGGCTACCAGCAGGCACCCGTCGTCTTCGCCGACGGTGATCACTGGTCCGGGTTCCGGCCCGACAAGATCAAGTCCCTCGTGGCCCGGGTACCACAGGCCGCCACGGCCTGAGGCCGCCACCCACAGACCGCCCGTCGGGCTCAGCCGGCCGGGCGGTTCTGTTATCCATCACCTGAACAACGGCACCGCAACTACACAACCGGGAAGCGCCGGCACCTGAGACGGGAGCCGATTCCGGACAACTCGACTACTGGAACAACTGAGGACGCGCATGGCGTCCATGAGGGATGGGAACAACTGTGGCAGCGACACTGACGCGCGAGGAGATCGAGCTCGCCGAGCCCGCGATGGACTATCACGCGTTGAACGCGATGCTGAACCTGTACGACGCCGACGGGAACATCCAGTTCGACAAGGACCGTGAGGCGGCGCGGGCGTACTTCCTGCAGCACGTCAACCAGAACACCGTCTTCTTCCACAACCTGCGCGAGAAACTCGACTACCTGATCGAGAACGGCTACTACGAGACCGAGATACTGGACGCCTACTCCTTCGAGTTCGTCCAGGACCTGTTCGACTACGCCTACTCCAAGAAGTTCCGGTTCTCCACCTTCCTCGGGGCGTTCAAGTACTACACCTCCTACACGCTGAAGACCTTCGACGGGAAGCGCTACCTGGAGCGGTTCGAGGACCGGGTCGTCATGGTGGCCCTGACGCTGGCCGCCGGCAATGAGGACTTCGCCCGCGAGATGGTCGATGAGATCGTGGCCGGCCGATTCCAGCCGGCCACGCCCACGTTCCTGAACTCGGGCAAGAAGCAGCGCGGGGAGCCGGTCTCCTGCTTCCCTGGTGAAGCGCTGGTTGACACGCGTGTTGGTCCAGTGCGTATCGACGAGATCAGCACAGGTGATGAAGTGCTCTCGCACGATGGGAACTACCACAAGGTGACCGGCGTCATGAGCCGCCATTCGCGGGAGGGTTTGACGACCCTGGGCGTGGCCGGTATCGCGCGTGATCTGACTTCTACGCCGGAGCACCCGCTACTCGTTCACAGGCCGGCGGGCCAGCCGGAGGGGATCAGGGAACTGGCCGGACGTGACGGGGCCACCAGCAATTTGACGTGGGTCGCGGCAAAGGACATTCGGCCCGGTGACTATGTCGTCATGTCGCACCCTTCGGCGGCGCCGAGCCCGCGTCGGTCGCTGAACATGAGTGACTACCTAGGAGAGACCGATAAGTACGCGGTGCGTGAGGGCATGGTGGTGCGCCTCAACCGCGACCCGAAGACGGTTCGCAAGTTCGGCGACGTCAATCGCGGCGCGACCCCGGTCATCGATGAGATCCCACTCGATTCTGAGTTCGGCAGGTTCGTCGGGTACTACTTAGCCGAAGGATACGTCTTGCGTCATCAGACGACGGAAGGCGTCTTCGGCCCCAAGGGTATCAACTTCACCTTCGGCAGCAAGGAGGAGGCGTACATCGAGGACGTCGTGCTCCTGGGGAAGAGCCTCTTCGGCCTCGATGCTCGCACCAAGATCAACCGCGACGGCTCGACTAACGTCTACTTGAACTCGACGGTGCTCGGCGGATTCATGCTCAACCTCGTCGGCAGCGGATTCGACCAGAAGTCGCTTCCGGCGGTCCTGATGACCGCTCCTCAAGCGTTCCAGCGGGAGGTGCTCATCGGTGCGTTCCGGGGCGATGGGTGCACCACGGGTAGCGGCGTCACCATGTCGTTGAGCAACGTCGGGCTCGTTGAGCAACTGGCATTAGTGTCTCGACGGGTGGGCGTGCTGGCTCGGACGCGTTCCTACCGGAGTGCCTCGGGAACTCCTACCAGCCAGATCGATGTGACCGGATACCCGGGCTCGCACTACGACTTCGTTCTTGATGTCGCCAAGGACCTTCACAAGTTTTCAGGTGCTACACCGCACCACCCCAGCCCTGCGGAATGGATCGACGGGCAACCCGCCCACAGGGTGACAACGACCTCGACCGAGGAGACCGAAGGGGAGGTTTACAACCTCGAGGTGGCAGACACCCACACCTATTCGGTTCACGGTGTCATCGTTCACAACTGCTTCCTGCTGCGGATCGAGGACAACATGGAGTCGATCTCCCGGGCGATCAACTCCTCGCTGCAGTTGTCCAAGCGCGGCGGCGGCGTGGCGTTGCTGCTGAGCAACATTCGCGAGTACGGGGCCCCGATCAAGAAGATCGAGAACCAGTCCTCCGGGGTGATCCCGGTGATGAAGCTGTTGGAGGACTCCTTCTCCTACGCCAACCAGCTCGGGGCCCGCCAGGGCGCAGGGGCGGTGTATCTGCACGCCCACCACCCCGACATCATGCGATTCCTGGACACCAAGCGGGAGAACGCCGACGAGAAGATCCGGATCAAGACCCTCTCCCTCGGCGTGGTGATCCCGGACATCACCTTCGAGCTGGCGAAGAAGAACGAGGACATGTACCTGTTCTCGCCCTATGACGTGGAGCGGGTGTACGGCAAGCCGTTCGCCGAGATCAACGTCACCGAGGAGTACGCAAACTCGTCGACGACGGCCGGATCCGCAAGAAGAAGATCAAGGCCCGTGAGTTCTTCCAGACCCTGGCCGAGATCCAGTTCGAGTCCGGTTACCCCTACATCATGTTCGAGGACACGGTGAACAAGGCGAACCCGATCGCCGGCAAGATCACCCACTCCAACCTGTGCAGCGAGATCCTGCAGGTCTCCACCGCGTCCACCTACCACGAGGACCTGTCCTACGCCCACGTCGGCAAAGACATCTCCTGCAACCTGGGTTCGTTGAACATCGCGATGGCGATGGACTCCCCGAACTTCGGCAAGACCGTGGGAACGGCGATCAGGGCCCTGACCGCGGTGTCGGACCAGACCCACATCAACTCGGTGCCCTCGATCGAGTTGGGCAACAACGAATCCCACGCCATCGGCCTGGGCCAGATGAACCTGCACGGCTACCTGGCACGGGAGCGGATCCACTACGGCTCGGAGGAGGGGGTGGACTTCACCAACATCTACTTCTACACCGTGGCCTTCCACGCGATCACCGAGTCCAACAAACTGGCGATCGAGCGCGGCCAGGCGTTCAAGGGCTTCCCCGACTCCACCTATGCCTCCGGGGAGTACTTCGACAAGTACACCGACCAGGCGTGGGAGCCGGCCACCGAGCGCGTGCGTCAACTCTTCACCGAGGCCGGGGTGCACATCCCGACCCAGGACGACTGGCGCGAACTCAAGGCTACGGTGATGGCCCACGGGATCTACAACCAGAACCTGCAGGCAGTGCCCCCGACCGGGTCGATCTCCTACATCAACAACGCCACCTCCTCGATCCACCCGATCGCCGCGCCGGTGGAGATCCGCAAGGAGGGCAAGATCGGGCGGGTCTACTACCCGGCCCCGCACATGACCAACGACAACGTCGAGTACTTCGCCGATGCCTACGAGGTCGGCTACGAGAAGATCATCGACACCTACGCCGCGGCCACCCAGCACGTGGACCAGGGCCTGTCCCTGACGGTTCTTCAAGGACTCCGTCACCACCCGGGACCTGAACCGCGCGCAGATCTACGCCTGGCGCAAGGGGATCAAGACCTTGTACTACATCCGGTTGCGTCAGATGGCGCTGACCGGCACCGAGGTGGAGGGCTGCGTCAGTTGCACGCTGTGACCACCTGACCCGTGACCAGCGGTGAGTGGCCGACGCACTCGGCCACCCGCCGTCGGGCCCCACACCCCACACGACCCACACCCGAAGGCGACGAAGGAACCCCAGATGACGATCGAGCAGCCGGCCGGACCGCCGGCAGGGACGGCCTGATCACGATGGCCGGCATCGTCTACTTCTCCTCGGTGTCCAACAACACCCACCGGTTCGTGCAACGACTGGGGGTGCCGGCGCTGCGCATTCCGCTACGCCCCACCGATGAGTTCCTGCACGTGGGGGACACCGAGTACATCCTCATCACGCCCACCTACGGGCACGGGACCCAGCGCGGGGCCGTGCCCAAGCAGGTCATCAAGTTCCTCAACGACGAGCACAACCGCTCCCTGTGCCGCGGTGTGGTCTCGGGTGGCAACACCAACTTCGGCGCCGGATTCTGCATCGCCGGCGACATCATCGCCCGCAAGTTGGGCGTGCCGCACTTGCACCGATTCGAACTGCTCGGCACCCCATCGGACATCGACGCCGTTCACCAAGCATTGGAGACAACCCTTGAGCACGCTTACGCCTGAGTCCTCCACCCTCAGCGACAATCCGCTCATCAGCCCGATCCACGCGATCAACTGGAACCGGGTCGAGGACCCCAAGGACCTGGAGGTCTGGGAGCGGCTGACGTCGAACTTCTGGCTGCCGGAGAAGGTGCCGCTGTCCAACGACATCCAGTCCTGGGCCACCCTGACCGATGACGAGAAGGCGATGACCACCCGGGTGCTGACCGGGTTGACGTTGCTGGACACCATCCAGGGCACCCAGGGTGCGGTCAGCCTGATCCCCGATGTGATCACCCCACGCACGAGGAGGCGGTGCTGTCCAACATCGTGTTCATGGAGCAGGTGCACGCGAAGAGCTACTCCTCGATCTTCTCCACCCTGATCTCCACCAACGAGATCGATGCCGCGTTCCGCTGGTCGGTGGAGAACGAGCACCTGCAGCGCAAGGCCCAGACGATCGTGGCGCACTACCGGGGCGCCGACCCGTACAAGCGCAAGATCGCTTCGGTGATGCTGGAGTCGTTCCTGTTCTACTCCGGCTTCTACGCCCCGATGTACTGGTCCTCCCGGGCAAAGCTCACCAACACCGCCGATCTCATCCGGTTGATCATCCGTGATGAGGCCGTGCACGGGTACTACATCGGGTACAAGTACCAGAAGAACCTGGAGCGGCTCTCGGCCGACCATCAGGATGAACTGAAGGGCTACACCTTCGAGATGCTCCAGGACCTGTTCGAGGTCGAGGAGGCCTACACCCGGGATCTGTACGATCCGCTGGGTCTGTCCGAGGACGTCATGGCCTTCTTCATGCGATACAACGCCAACAAGACCCTGATGAACCTGGGCTACGAGGCGCTGTTCCCGGCCGACGCCACCGCGGTGAACCCGGCGATCCTGTCCGCGCTGTCCCCGAACGCCGATGAGAACCACGACTTCTTCTCCGGCTCCGGGTCCTCCTACGTGATCGGCAAGGCCGAGGAAACCGAGGACGACGACTGGGACTTCTAGACCCGGATTGTCCGGACTGGGCGTAGGCCGGTCCGGGCAATCCGTTCCACCCGCCGCGGGCGGTGATGGCGCAAGGGGAAGTGTGCCGTCGCCGCCCGCGGTGTTTCTCATGACTGATGCAGGGCTCACCGCAGTGCGCGCTCAGCCAGCAGCGATTCGCGGTGATGCCGCGACCGTGGTGGCGTCGCGTGGCAGTACCGGTGTGGCAAGGGGCATCCACGGAACCACAGCCTTGGTCATGCTGATCGGCGCCCGGAGGTGAACCCTTAGTGGCGGTCGGCGTACCGCGCGGCAAGTTCGCCGCCGCTCGCCGCTGGAGGGCCTCGCGCAGTGATGGCGGGCTGAGGACATCAGCCGCGGTGTCCAGTTGCCAGATGGCCCATACCGCGTGTCGGAGATCCTCGAAGGTCACGTGAAGGCGGACCCAGCCGTCTGCTTCTGGTTCCTCGGCTCGGACGGCGCGTGCGGTGTTCAGCAGTTCCTCCCGTCGTGCGGGCTCAACCCTAACCAGCACAGGGATGTGGTCCTCGGATAAGAACTGCGCGCTACGTTCGGCCCAGATTCGGTCCAGGTCGACCTGAGCAGGACGCTGGGCGAGTTCCGGAAGTTCTTTTGCCGTCAGCATCCGGGTCAGGCGGTAGGTGCGATCTTCTCCATCCTTGGTGGCCAGCAGGTAGGTGCGGTCGCGGACGGTGACCAGGCCGATCGGGTCAACGGTGTGCCAGCGCGGCTCCTTGTTTGGCGCGGCGTAGTGGAAGCGGAGTCTGTGACCTGTCAGCACCGCGTGGCGAACCTCGGCTCGGCCTCACGTCCTTGGCGACATCCTCGGTGACCAGCCGCCGGGAGAGCAGGTCGGATTCGGGTTCGACGAGGAACCGCTTCGCGGCGTCGTCGAGGTTGGCTCGGTGGCCTTCGGGCAGCGCGTCGACCACCTTGCGCATCGCGGACGCAAGCGCGGTGCTCAGGCCGAAGACCTTTTCGCCGCGGCCCGACCCGGCGGTGAGCAGCGCGAGTGCTTCATCGTGGTTCAGGCCTGTCAGTTCGGTCCGGAAACCCGGGAGCAGGGAGAAGCCTCCGTGGCGGCCGCGATCGGCGTAGACCGGAACGCCGGCTGTGGACAGCGCCTCGATGTCGCGCAGCACCGTGCGTGAGGACACTTCGAGTTCGCCGGCGAGCTCGTCTGCGGTCATCCGACCTCGCTGGCGCAGCAACAGCACCAGCGAGACCAGGCGATCGGCGCGCATAGCGTCATTCTGACCGAAAAACATGACATGAGGTGTCGTGATTCCTTGGAAGGCTGGTTTGGCGGGCGTCAAGGACGGCGGCTACCCAGCCGCCGGCGCACGCAGTCGCAACGATTGGAGTGGCAATGGAACGAACAGCAGTGAACCCGGTGACGTGGTCGCAGGAGATGGGGTTCAATCAGGGTGAGGTCGTCTCCGGGGATACCCGCACCCTGTACATTTCGGGGCAGACCGCGATGAGCAAGGATGGTCGGCCCGAGCACGACGGGGATATCGCGGCCCAACTCGCGTTGGCTGTGGACAACCTCGAAGCGGTGCTCACCGAGGCCTCCATGTCCCTGGCGAACCTCGTCCGCCTCAACGTGTACACCACCGACGTGGACGCCTTGTTCCCGCACTACGGCGTGCTCGCCGGGAAACTCGGAGCTGCAGGAGTCGCCCCCACGACCACCATGCTCGGGGTGACCCGTCTCGCTATCCCCGGCCAGATGGTCGAACTCGAAGGAACTGCGGTCGCGTAAGGCGTCCGTGCCACTCCTGCTGCTCGTGCCGATCTGGACGGCACGAGCAGCAGGCAGAGGGGGAACCACAGATGCCCTCAATCATGGGCCGCAAGCCGACTACCATCGGCCGGCCGTACCGGAAAGGACGTCGGCCAGGCGCGCCAGGTTCAGTTGCCAACCCTCCCCGTGCCCGGCTGCCTCCTCGGCATCGGCCAGGCGGGAGTGGGTCAGTACCAGCCTGGTGCCGCCGGACTCGGCGATGAGTTCGACCCGGATGTGGGAGGCGGGTAGGTCCTCGTGATCCCAGGACCAGTCCAACTCGATCAGCTCCTGTGGGCGCAGCGTCAGCCAGGTGCCGCGCACGGTGTAACTCGGGCCCATCCGGATGGCGTAGGCGCCGCCGGGCTCGGCGACTCCCTCCACCTGGACCTGGTGGGAGGGGTTCGGGCTGATCCACCGGGCGAGGAATAGGGGGTCGGTCCAGGCGGCGAAGAGCTGCTGCGGCGGGACGTTGAAGGAGCGTTCGACGACGACACTGTCGTGGGGTGCGCGGGTGTTCATGGGTTCTCCTCGGGTGGGTGGTCCGCACTCGTGGTGTGAATGGTCGCGGATCCGGCGATTTCGTCGTCCAGGCGCGCGAGCGCCTCGGTCCAGAACCGATGCTGTCGGTCGGCCCAGGACGCGACGTCCTCGAGCGCGTGTGTCTGCAGGGCGCAGTGCACGTGGCGCCCGGTGCGCTCCCGTTGGATCAGCCCGGCCGCTTCGAGCACGGCCAGATGCTTGGTGATCGCCGGCAGGGACATCTGATGAGGCACCGCCAACTCACCGACCGTCGCCGGCCCCCGGGCCAGGCGCTCCACGATGGCGCACCGGGTGGGATCACCCAGTGCGCGAAACCTGGCGTGCATCGCCACCGACTCCACCATGATAGTTAACCAAGAAGTTAACAATGTGTGCAAGGGTTGCCCGGGTGGACCATGCGAAGACCCCGTGACTCCTGCCACTTCCGAACCCGTCGGCGCCGCTGGGAACATGGGGGTCATGACCGACACCCCCCACGCCTCCGCACCTGCGAAGCCCGAGCAGCCCCTCCGTCCCCTGGTGGGACCGGCGTTGATCGGCGTGTGCGTCCTGCACACAGTGGTCGGTGTGGTGGGCGCCGGGTCTGAACTGACCGACGCCGCGCGGGAGGGGTGGGCGGGTGCCTTCACCGGCGACCGGGCGGTGGTCCAGTGGTTCCTGATGACCGGGTTGGTGGGCCTGGTAGCCGGGGTCGCGATCACGGTGATCGAGCGTGCCGGGCCCCTACCGTGGTCGGTGAGCGGCACCCTGCTGGTGGTCGCCCTGATCGGGGTGAGCATGGCGCCCACGTCCGGCTTCGTACTCGTGGGGTTGGTAGGGCTGCTCGCGGTCATCCGGTCCGCACGGACCGGGCGGCGCCGGGGCGCGTGAGGATCTCCCAACCCGACTCATGATGGCCTGACGTTCATCCAGGAACCCCCACCCCCAGCCCCCCGGCCACCCCCCGCCCTCCCGTCGAAGCCAGCATTAATCGGCTAAAGCGACGGTTGAGCCGACTGATGCTGGCTTCGGCGACCGCTTTGCGGCCGGCAACGGGATGGCAGGTCATTTCGCCGCTGACGAGGTCCCAGCGGGACCAATCCTGTTGCACCCGGCCGGCCCCGGAGGCGAGGGTGGACGGCATGAGCACCCCCACCGTCCCGCACACCCCCGAGGAGATCACCGCACTCGCCCGCCGGCACGGTCTCGCGATCGTCGCGGACTCGATCCGGCTGAACGAAGCCGGGCTGGACTACCGCGTGGCCTATGCGAACGCCGATGACGGCGAGCGCTGGATCCTACGCATACCGCGCCGGTCGGGGATGGGGAAGTCCATCAGTGCCGAGGCTGCCGTCCTGGCAGTGGTGGGGCAACATCTCGACGTGGCGGTCCCGCAGTGGCAGGTCGCGAACGAGGAGTTGGTCGCCTACCCGGAACTGCCGGGCGCACCCGCCCTGACGATCGACGACGGCGAACCGACCTTCCACGTCGACGTCGCCTCCCGCACGTATGCGGTCGAGTTCGGTCGTTTGGCCGCCGCGCTGCAAGCAATCCCACGAGGGGCTCTGACCGAGGCAGAGGTTCAGGACACCACCCCGGAACAGGTCCGCGCCAAGCATCGGGCGGACCTGGAGCAGGTCGCCACCGCGTTCCGCGTTGCCGATGACCTCCTGGCGCGCTGGCACGCCTGGCTCGACACCGACTCCTACTGGCCGGAGTGGACCGCCTTCACCCACGGAGAGTTGTATCAGGCGCACGTCCTGGTCGATCAGCAGCACCGGATCACCGGGGTGCTCGATTGGACCACTGCGGGAATCGGGGACCCGGCGTCGGATCTGATGATGCAGAAGATGACCGCACCGGCGCAGACCTTCGAGGAGACGATGCGCGCCTTCACCGAGGCCGGCGGGCACACCTGGCCCCGGCTGGAGGATCACTGTGTGGAGATGCAGTCCTTCTTCCCGGTCGGATATGGCCTGTATGCCCTCACCACCGGCGATCCGGAGCACGCTGCCGCCGCACAGGCGGGCCTGAACCCGCCGACGGAGGGCTGAAGACCGCCTCAACCGGGTGCGATGATGAACCACATGTGGCCGGTGCTGTCTGCGACCGCGGGCACGGCGCTGGCCGCGTTCGTGCTCTGGTCGCGGGCGGGTCGAACCGACCGCGCTCGCTGGTGGGCCCACCGCGGCGATGGGAGCACCCTGGATGAGCGGATGGTGCTGTTCTTCCTGCCCGGCATCGCGATGGTGCTGGTGGCGCTGGGCCCCTTGATCGAGTACAGCGAGTTCGACCGGTCCGGCCAGTGGCGCCTGGCGTTCGCCCCCGTGGTGATGCTGGGGTTGGCCGCCACGATGTGGGGCGGCCTGCAACTGTACGTGCCGCGCTGGTACCTGCCGGCCTGGCTGCGAGCGCGCCGTCCGCCCCGGCGCCCGCGCAAACCGCGCTGATCCGCATCCCTGGCTCAGGTGCTCGCGCGGACCACCAGTTCCACCGCATCGTCACCGACTTCGGCCCCGCGCCGTCGATGATGTCCAGCAGCAGCGTGACCATCTCGGTGCTGATCTGGGCGAACGGCTGGTGCATCGTGGTCAGCGGCGGATCGAGGGTGCCCGCCATGCCGGAGTCGTCGAAGCCTCCCACCGCCACGTCGTCGGGCACCACCTTTCCGGCTTTGCGCAGCGTGGTCAGTGCCCCGGCGGCCATCAGGTCCGAGGCGGCGAAGACCGCATCCAGGTCCGGGGCCTGCTGCAGCAACCGGGCCATCGCCGCCGAACCGGACTCGGCCGAGTAGTCCCCGTGGGCCACCAGTGCCTCATCGAAGTCTTCGCCCAGTTCCTCGGTGTAGCCGGCCAGGCGGAACTTGCCGCCGGGGGTGTCCAGCGGGCCGGTGATGGTGGCGATCCGTCGTCGTCCCCGCTCGCGCAGGTGGCGCACCATGGCCCGGGCGCCGCCCGCCTCGTCGACGGCCACCGAGGGCACCCGGCCCTCCGCCCCAGAGTGGCACTCCGCAGGCCACCATCGGGACGTTGAGCGCCAGCAGCGAGTCCAGCAGCGGCTCCTGCTCATGGGAGGAGATCAGCAGCACTCCGTCCACGTGTCCGGCCCCCACGTACTGTGCCACGTGCTCGCGCTCGGCATCTGTGGAGGCCACCAGCAGCACCAGCGTCATGCCGCGGCTGGACAGGGTCTCGGCGGCGCCGCGCAGCAGCACCGAGAACGTCGGGTCGGTGAACAACAATTGCTGTGGCTCGGTGAGCAGGAACGTCACCGAGTTCGACCGGCCGGTGACCAGGCTGCGAGCGTGTTGGTTCGCCCGGTAGCCGGTCACCCGGATGGCCCGCTCCACCGCCGCCCGGGCTTGCGGGGAGACCCAGTGCCCGCCGTTGATCACGCGCGACACGGTGCCTCGGGAGACGCCGGCCTCGGCGGCGACGTCGCGAATGGTAGGACGACGATGCACGGTCACAGAAGGGACTTTAGACCCGTTCCGACCTGCGGTTCAGACAAAACTCACCTAGTGAGACTGTGCACGGTCACAGTTTGATTACGGCGCCATATCCAAGGGTTACATTCCCTCCGATCGCCGGTAGGCTGTGCACGATCCCAGTTGCCGCCGGCGCCGCTGATTTCTCCATGGCCCGGTGACCCCGAGTTGATGGAGCGTGCATGATCACCAGCCCGTGGGAGGGCGTCCCGACGGTGGCTTTCGGCGGGGACTACAACCCCGAGCAGTGGCCGCGGGAGGTCTGGGAGGACGATGTCGCCCTGATGCGCCAAGCCGGGGTGAACATGGTCAGCCTGGGGATGTTCTCCTGGGTGTTCATGGAGCCGGAGGAGGGGGTCTTCGACTTCGGTTGGCTCGACGATCTGCTGGACCTGCTGCACGCCGGGGGTATCTCGGTGGATCTGGCCACACCGACCGCCTCCCCGCCGGCATGGTTCTACCACGCCTACCCCCAGGCCCGGGTGCGCACCCGTGACGGAGTGCCACTGCCACTGGGTCCGGGCTCACGTGGGATGGCCTCACCCAACTCCCCGGAGTATCGCACCGCCGCGGTGCGCATCGCCACCGAGCTGGCCAAACGGTACGCCGACCACCCGGCGGTGGTGATGTGGCACGTGCACAACGAGTACGGAGCCCCGGTGGGGGAGGACTTCTCCGACAATGCCGCCCGGGAGTTCCGCCTCTGGCTGCAACGCCGCTACACCGACCTGGACGGACTGAACGAGGCCTGGGGCACCGCGTTCTGGGGCCAGGCCTACTCCGACTGGTCCCACGTCAACCCGCCCGGCCCCACGCCATCGGTGCCCAACCCCTCCCAGAGCCTGGACTTCGCCCGGTTCACCGACCACCAGTTGCGCCAGTGCTACATCGCCGAGCGCGACGCGATCCGGGCGCACGCACGCCAACCGATCACCACCAACTTCATGGCGAACGAATGCCCCACCACGGACCTGTTCGCCTGGGCCAAGGAAGTGGACATCGTCTCCAACGACCACTACCTGACCGCAGCCGACCCGCAGGGCCACATCGGTCTGGCCCTGGCCGCGGACCTGACCCGCTCGGTGGGTGGCGGCAAGCCATGGATCATGATGGAGCACTCCACCTCCGCGGTGAACTGGCAGCCCCGCAACGTGGCCAAGCGACCCGGTGAGATGGCCCGCAACTCCCTGGGCCACCTGGCCCGCGGGGCCGACGCGATCTGCTTCTTCCAGTGGCGCGCCTCCCGCTTCGGCGCGGAGAAGTTCCACTCCGCGATGCTCCCGCATGCCGGCACCGACTCCCGGACCTGGCGCGAGGTGCGCGGGCTCGGCACCACGCTGGGCGAGGTGGGCGAGATCGCCGGCTCCACCGTGCGCGCCCAGGCCGCGATCCTGTGGGACACCGAGTCGCACTGGGCCCAGTCCCTCCAGTGGCGCCCGAGCGTGGACGTGGACGCCAAGGAGCGCATCCGCGCCTACTACGAACGCCTCTGGCGCGACGGGATCACCACCGACTTCGCCCACCCGGAGTCCGATCTGAGCGCCTACAGACTCGTGGTGGCCCCGGCCTCCTACCTGCTCACCGACGCGGCAGCGGCGAATCTGACCCGTTACGTCGCCCAAGGCGGCACACTGGTCGTGTCGTTCTTCTCCGGAGTGGTCGATGAGCACGACGCGGTCCACGAGGGCGGGTTCGGTACACCGTTGCGGGAGGCATTGGGGGTCAGCGTGGAGGAGTTCCTGCCGATGCGTTCCGGTGAGCGGGCTGCGCTCAGCTGGCCCGAACCGGACGGCGGTGTGCGCGAACTGCCCGTGGACACCTGGCAGGAAGCGGTCATCACCCACGGCGCGCAGGTGCTGGCCACCTTCGCCAGCGGCCCGGCGGCCGAGCCCGGCTACTTCCAGGACCGTGACGCCGGCGCCGGTACCCCGGCCGCCGCAGCGCCCGACGGCGACTCCGCACCCGGCAGCGCCGGTGGCGCCGCCGCAGGGGACGGCCGGGCAGGCACCGAGGCGGCCAGCCACGGCATGCCGGCGATCACCCGGCACAGCCACGGCTCCGGCACCGGCTGGTACGTGGCGACCAAACTGGACGTGGAGCACCTGGCCCCGGTCCTGGGTGCCGCCTACGCGGACGCCGGACTGTCGCCGTCGACCCTTCCCGAGCAGGTGGAAGTGGTGCGCCGGCACGGTAGCGGCAGCGACTACGTCGTCATCCTCAACCACTCCCACGTCGGGGCCACCGTGCCGTTCGAGTCCGGTGCGCATGATCTGCTCACCGATGCCCCGTTGTCCGGTCCGCTGGACCTACCCGCCGGCGGTCACGCCGTCGTGCGCGTCCCCGTTCCCGACTCACCCGAGGTCGACTGACCCCCGGGTGCCCCTCCATCCCCTACCCGCCACGGCCCGTCACCGGACCGGCCCGGCTTTCACAAGTGAAGGAATGATCACATGCGCAGAACAGCAATCCCGATCGCGATGCTCGCCTCGGCGGCCCTACTGGTGGGCTGCGGCAACGGCGACACGAACGGTGAGCCGGCCGAACCCGAGGAGACCGAAGCCCCGGTCGAGGAGGAAACCGAGGAAGAAGAGGCTCCGGCCGCCGACGGTTCCCTGCTCATCTGGGTGGATGAGAACCGCCAGCCGGCCGTGGAGTCCGCTGCCGCCTCCTTCACCGATGAGACCGGCATCGAGGTGGAACTCGTGGTGAAGAACTTCGAGGACATCCGCGCCGACTTCCTGGCCCAGGTTCCCACCGGGGAGGGCCCCGACATCACCGTCGGCGCCCACGACTGGCTCGGGTCCTTCATCGTCAACGGTGTGGTGGACTCGGTCGACCTGGCCGGCAACGAGGGCCAGTTCGAGGACGTCGCGATCGAGGGCTTCAGCTATGACGGCCAGCTCTACGGCCTGCCCTACGCCCTGGAGGCCATCGCCCTGATCCGCAACACCGAACTGGCCCCGGACCCGGTCCCGGCGGACTTCGACGAGATGATCGAGCTGGGCCGTGAGATCGGCACCAACTACCCGTTCGTGATCAACACCGGCGGGGCCGACGGCGACGCCTACAACTACTACGCCATGCAGACCTCCTTCGGGGCCCCGGTGTTCGAGCAGAACCCCGACGGCTCCTACACCAATGAGGTGGGCATGGGCGGTGACGGCGGCTACGCCTTCGCCGAGTGGCTCGGTGAGCGCGCCGACGAGGGAGTCTTCTCCACCGACTGGACCTACGACATCGCGGTGCAGGAGTTCGCCGACGGCAACGCCCCGTTCACCATCAACGGCCCGTGGGCGATCGCCGACTTCACCGGCGCTGGTGTGGACGTGGCCGTGGACCCGATCCCCTCGGCCGGCGGCGAGACCGCCGCGCCGTTCGTGGGCGTGCAGGGCTTCTACGTCTCGGCACAGAGCGAGAACGCCCTGGTGGCCAACGACTTCCTGGTCAACTTCATCGCAACCCCGGAGGCGATGACGGCGCTGCACGAGGCCGACCCGCGCATCCCGGCCTTCACCGGTGGCCGAGCAGGTCGCCGAGGATGAGGTCGTGGCCGGCTTCCTGGCCTCCTCCCAGAACGGTGCGCCGATGCCCTCCATCCCGGAGATGGCTGAGGTGTGGGACCACTGGAACGCCGCTCAGGCCGCGATCATCTCCGGGTCCGATGACCCCGAGGTGGCCTGGGAGCGGATGCTGACCAACCTCGAGGACACCCTCGGCTGATCAGACCACCCGCCGGGCCGGCACCACCACCCGCACGCCGGCCCGGCGGGCCCTTCCCTTTAGCGCCCCGTAACGGAGACGTCGATGTCCCAGTTTTCCCAGCCCCCCACCGCGGGGGCGCCGCCCGGTGAGACCGTACCCGAGCCACCGGGGCCCGCCTCGTCGAAGGTGCGCACGGCCCACGCCAAGGAGTGGAACTCCCCGGTGGGGTACGCGGTGAAACTGGCCCTGATGGCGTTGGTGAACGCCTTCGGGGTCTACCTGCTCTGGTCCGCCTACACCGAGGGCTCCTGGGGGATCTTCACCGGTTCGCTCATCCTGGTGGTGGCGGCGAACTGGGTCTACTTCTCCCGCCGCACGCTGCCGCTGAAGTACATCGCGCCCGGCCTGGTATTCCTCATCGTGTTCCAGTTGTTCACGATGGTCTACACCGGGTACGTGGCCTTCACCAACTACGGCACCGGCCACAACGCCACCAAGGCCCAGGCCGTGGACGCCCTGCTGATCCAGGACGAGCGGCGGGCGCCGGAGTCCCCCTCCTACCCCCTGACCGTGTTGGAGGCCGACGGCGAACTCGGCTTCGCCATCTACGACGACGGCGTGGCCCGGGTGGGCACGGCCGAGGAACCCCTGGCGGAGGAGCCGGAGGCCACCGTCACCGACGAGCGGGTGACGGCGGTACCGGGCTGGGAGGTGGTGGAGCGAGCCCGGATCCTCAGTGAACTGCAGAACGAGGTGGTGGCGCTGCGGGTGCCGGTCTCACAGGAGGCCACCGACGGGTCGATCCGCCGCACCCGGACGACGGTTCCACCGGCGCGGTCTACACCTCGGTGCTGGACTGGGATCCCGATGCCGACGTCATGACCAACACCGAGACCGGTGTGGCCTACACCCCCAACGACCGGGGTCAGTTCCAGGCCGAGGACGGATCGGTGCTGCCGGTGGGCTGGCGAGTGGGGGTGGGGTTCGAGAACTTCACCACCGCCTTCACCGACACCAACTACTCCGGCCCGTTCGTGAAGATCCTGGCCTGGACCTTCTCCTTCGCGGTGCTGACCGTGCTGAGCAGCTTCCTGATGGGGCTGGTGCTGGCGGCGATCTTCGACGACACCCGGATCCGCGGCCGCAGGGTGTGGCGGACGTTGTTCATCCTGCCCTACGCCTTCCCGGCGTTCCTGTCCGCCCTGCTGTGGCGGGGAATGCTGAACTCCAACCCCGACTACGGGATCATCAACCAGATCTTCTTCTTCGGCACCCGGGTGGAGTGGCTCACCGACCCGTGGCTGGCCAAACTGGCGATCCTGGGGGTGAACCTGTGGCTGAGTTTCCCGTACTGGCTATTGGTCTGTACCGGGGCGTTGCAGTCACTGCCCAGTGACGTGACCGAAGCGGCCACGTTGGACGGGGCCGGCCGGTTGCGCACCTGGCGCTCGGTGCTGCTGCCGTTGCTGCTGATCTCCACCGCGCCACTGCTGATCGCCTCGTTCGCGTTCAGTTTCAACAACTTCACGCTGATCTACATGCTCACCGGCGGTGGTCCCAGGTTCACCGACACCACCGCCGTGCTGGGCCACACCGACATCCTGATCACGATGGTCTACCAGATCTCCGGCGTGGCCGGCGGGCGCGCTGACTTCGGTCTGGCCAGTGCGCTGTCGATCGTGATCTTCCTGATTGTGGGAGGCATCTCCGCCCTGGCCTTCCGGCAGACCCGCAAGCTCGAGGAGATCATGTGATGTCCACTCCTTCGATTTCTCGTGAAAGACCGCTCGGCTCCGGCCGGGGCAGGGGTGCGGATTCGACCCCGACCGGCCCGCGGCGCGCGCGGTGGTGGGCCGAGGTCGGCTGGAAGTACCCGCTGGGCGCGATCGTGGTGTTCTACGCCGCGTTCCCGCTGGTGTACGTGCTCTCCGCCGCGGTGGCCACCACCGGCACCCTGACCGGGTCCACCTCGTTGTTCACCACCTTCACCCTGGACAACTTCACCGCGCTGGGTGGGACCCGGTTCTGGGATTGGGCCGTCAACAGCCTGATCATCGGCGTCTCGGTGGCCCTCGGCTCGGTGCTGATGGGGGCCGCGGCGGCCTATGCCTTCTCCCGGTTCTCCTTCACCGGCCGGCGGCTCTCCCTGACTATGTTGCTGATCGCGCAGATGTTCCCGCAGATGCTGGCGTTCGTGGCGATCTTCCTGCTGCTGATCGGGCTGGGCAGGGTGGTACCGCAACTGGGGCTGAACTCGCTCGTCGCGCTGATCTGTGTGTACCTGGGCGGTGCCCTGGGCTCGAACACCTTCCTGATGTACGGGTTCTTCAACACCATCCCCAGGGACCTGGACGAGGCCGCCAAGATCGACGGCGCCACCCATTCCCAGACCTACTGGAGCATCATCCTGCGCCTGGCCACCCCGATCCTGGCGGTGGTGGCGCTGCTGAGTTTCATCGCCACGTTCGGGGAGTTCATCCTGGCCCGGATCATCCTGACCTCCGAGGGCAACTGGACCCTCGCGGTGGGGATGTACACCTGGGTCTCGGAGCAACTCAACGCCAACTGGGGCCTGTTCGCCGCCGGTGCGGTGATCGCGGCCCTGCCGGTGCTGCTGCTGTTCCTGTTCCTGCAGAAGTACATCGTGGGCGGGCTGACCGCCGGCTCCGTGAAGGGTTGATCGCCCACCCCGTCAAAGGCTGATCGCACACCCCGTGCTCCGGCCTTCCGGCTCAGAACATCGACGTTCAACAGAAGGGATCGATCGTGGCTCACCTCGATCGCGAATCATCTGACCCCACCCGACTCCGGGGCGTGGCCGTCCTGGCCGCGGCGGGCGCCCTGCTCGCAGCACCCCTGGCCGCCGGTGCCGCGGCTCCCCCGGGGACGGCCGCCGCCGCGCCCACGAGCACCTCGGTGGCCCCACCGGCCGCGACCTCCCAGGATGGACCGGTGGAGTCCACCATTCACGTCGACCCCGTCGCCGGCCTGCCCGAGGACTTCATCAACGGCGTGGACATCTCCTCGATCCTGTCCCTGGAGGAGTCCGGCGTGACCTTCCATGACGCAGCCGGGGCCGGTGCCGACATCTTCGAACTCCTCGCCGCGCACGATGTGAACTACGTGCGGATTCGGGTCTGGAACGACCCCTTCGATGCCGATGGCAACGGCTACGGCGGTGGCAACGTCGGCGTCGACCGCGCCATCACGATCGGCCAGCGGGCCACGGCCGCGGGCATGCGCGTGCTGGTGAACTTCCACTACTCCGACTTCTGGGCCGACCCGGCCAAGCAGATGGCGCCCAAGGCCTGGCAGGGCTTCGACGGTGACGTGGAGCAAACCGCCGCGGCGGTGCACGACTTCACCACCGGGGCCCTCGAGGCGTTCGAGGAAGCCGGTGTGGACGTCGGCATGGTGCAGGTCGGCAATGAGACCAACAACGGCGTCGCTGGCGTCACCGGCCTGGACAACCTCGCCCGGGTCCTTGCCGCCGGAGCCGAGGCCACCCGGCAGGTGCTGCCCGATGCCCTGATCGCGGTGCACTTCACCAACCCCGAGACCGAGGGCCGCTATGCGGCAGCGGCTGCGGCACTGCAGGCGGCGGACGTGGACTACGACGTCTTCGCCAGCTCCTACTACTCCTTCTGGCACGGCAGCCTGACCAACCTCACCAACGTGCTGAACGAGATCCGCACCGAGTACGGCAAGGACGTACTCGTCGTCGAGACCTCCTGGGCCTACACCCCCGACGACGGCGACGGTCACCCGAACTCGGTCAACTCCGACACCTACGACTACCCGCTCACCGAACAGGGTCAGGCCGATGCGATCCGCGACGTGATCGAGGCAACCGTGAACGCTCAGGGGATCGGCGTCTTCTACTGGGAACCGGCCTGGCTGCCGGTGGGCCCGCCCGATCAGTGGGAGGCCAACGCCGCACTGTGGGAGGCCCACGGTTCGGGCTGGGCCACCAGTCACGCCAGCGACTACGACCCCGCCGACGCCGGCCAGTACTACGGCGGCACCTCCTGGGACAACCAGGCCCTGTTCGACTTCGACGGCCACCCGCTGGAGACCCTGAACATCTTCACCTACGCCCGCACCGGCGCCACCGCACCCAGGGAGGTCACCGCCGTCGAGCCGGTGGAACTCATCATCGGCGTCGGTGATCCGGTCGAACTGCCCGAGACGGTGCGCGTGCGGTTCAACGACCGCAGCACCGAGGACCAGGGCGTCACCTGGGCAGACGCCTCCCACATCGCCGGCCCGGGTACCTACACGGTCGAGGGCACCACCGAGACCGGGTTGTCGGTGACCGCCACGGTGATCGTGGAACTGGTCAACTACGTGCTCAACCCCAGCTTCGAGGACCCCGACACCTCGATGTGGATCATCGAGGGCACCGGGGCGCAGATCACCGGGACGTCCAACACCAACGCCGGCGAGCGGGCGGTGGACTTCTGGCACGGCAGCGACTACACCTTCACCATCACCCAGCACCTCCGGGACCTACCGCCCGGGCGGTACGCCCTCTCGGCGGTCACCCAGGGCGATGCCGCCGCCGGCGCGGAGATGACCCTGTCCGCGACCACCTCCGCCGGGGAGTGGAGCGAGCCGCTGGAACTGGTCGGGTGGCAGAACTACCGCACCACCGCGGTGGAAGGGATCGAGGTATCCGACGACGGCGAGGCCACCATCCAGGCATCGTTCAGTCTGCCCGGGGGTGCGTGGGGAACCTTCGACGACGTGCGGCTGGTCCCTGCCGACGCCGAGGAGGGACCGGCCGATCCGCTCGAGGCGGTCATCGCGTTGCGGGATGCGCTGGCGGAGTACCGGGCCGCCGGGGCGGTCGATGGCCCGATCGCACACCGGTTGACGAACGCCACGAACCAGGCTCAGCAGCACCTGGAGAGCGGGCGGACAGAGCCCGCAGAGCAGGCGCTGACCCGGCTCATCCGGCACCTGGACAGTCCGAAGCCACCCGACACCCTGACCGAGGAGGCGAGGGTCGACCTGCGTGGGCGGGCCGTGGCGATCCTGGACCTGCTCTGAGCGCGGGCAACGCCGCTGGGCTACCTAGCCTGGCGGTGTGCCGAGCAGGGGTAGCAGGTCGGGCACGGCGCGCAGGTCGGTCTGGATGATCAATGTGGTCAGCGCGGTCTCGGACCAGGTGCGTAACTGGCTGCGCACCTGGTCCGGGGTTCCGACCAGGCCCACGTCCTGGACCAGTTCCAGCGGGATCGCCGCTGCCGCTCCGGCCTTGTCGCCGTCGGCGTAGCGGCGCTGCACCTCATCGCACTCGGCCTCATAGCCCATCCGGGCGATGGCCTGGCGGTGGAAGTTCGTGCTCTCCGAGCCCATGCCGCCGATGTACAGCGCCAGGTGCGGGCGTACCCGGTCCGCGGCGGCCTCGGCGTCACCGGCGATCGAGACCGGCACCGAGGCGCTCACCTCGAACTCCTCGGCCGGGCGCAGGTCACCGGCGCGCCGGGCGAACCCGGTGGCCAGCAACTCGGTGTACTCATCATTCAGCCGTGGGGAGAAGAACGCGGGTAACCACCCGTCGGCGATCTCGGCGGCCAGTGCGGTGTTCTTCGGTCCCTGGGCCGCCAGGTGGATCGGCAGGTCCGCGCGCAGCGGGTGCACGGTGGAGCGCAGCGCCTTGCCCTGCCCCGTTCCGCCGGGATGGGGGAGCTGGTAGTGAGCGCCGTCGAGGGTCACCGGTGCCTCGCGGCGCAGCACCTGCCGCACGATATCCACGTACTCCCGGGTGCGCTCCAGGGGGCGGGGGTACGGCTGGCCGTACCAGCCCTCCACCACCTGCGGGCCGGAAGCGCCCACCCCGAGGATGAACCGCCCGCCACTGAGGTGGTCCAGCGTCAGCGCCGCCATCGCGGTGGCCGTGGGGGTGCGCGCGGACATCTGCGCGATGGCGGTCCCCAAGCGGACCCTGGAGGTCGCCGCTCCCCACCAGGCCAGCGGCGTGAACGCATCGGAACCGTAGGCCTCCGCGGTCCACACCGAATCGAGTCCGGCGTCATCGGCAGCCCGCACCGCTTCCGCCGCACCCTCCGGTGGGCCGGCCGACCAATATCCCAGATGCACTCCGAATCGCATCTACCCATCCTGCCGCACGCGGGCGGCCGGTAGCGTTCCGATCTCCGAGCCCGAGCCCGAGCCCGACTGAGCGTGACTAAAGCGTTGACCGCCGTTCATCTACTTGAATAAGGTTCAAGTCCGGCGAGAGGTGACCCAGATGGCCCAGCAGGAGTTCTCACCGCAGGCGGCCCGCCAGCAGGCTGCCCGAATCGGTACCCGGGTTCGCTCGGCGGCCCGGTGGCACGGGTGGATGTGGTTGACGATCGCGATCCTCACGCCCACATTCCTGCTGGGAACCGGGCGGGAGGATCTTCCGCGATCGATCCAGTTCTGGATCGCCGTCGGGTTCGGACTGGTTGGTGCGGTCCTGACCGTGTGGGAAGCCAGGCGCGGGGTGGTCGGACGGCAGGCCGCCCGGGTGGATCGGCCGATGACGTGGGCTTACGTGGTGCTGATGATGGTGGCCATCGGGTTCACCTTCATCGGCGCCCAGAACTCCCCGTGGTTCATCCCGCTTGCCCTGGCTCCCAGCATCCCGTGCCTGCTCGCAGCCTGGCGGGTCCTGCGAGCATGACCGTCCAGCATCCCCGCCACGAACTCGACGACCTCATCCACGCACCCGTCCGGCTCTCGATGGTCGCCGCGCTCGCGGCTGCGGACTCGATCGACTTCCGCACCCTGCGCGACCTGGTCCAGGTCAGCGACTCGTTGCACTCCAGCACATCACCACACTGGAGGAGGCCGGGTACCTCGCGGTGCGGAAGGGGTATGAGGGCAGGCGGGGACGTACCTGGCTGTCCCTCACCCCGGCCGGCGTGGCCGCCTACCGGCGCTACCTGGAGGTGCTGACCTCCATCACCACGGCCTGACGCGAGGCCGCATCATCGGCGGCGCCTTGCGCTACCTCGAGGTGGCGATGGCGGCAGCCACGTCCGCGACGATCCAGGCCGGCGAGGCCCCGCCGGGGATGATGCCCTGATCGGCCGCGACCCGCAGCCGCAACTGATCCGGCGCCAGGCCGAGCAGGGGAGCGGGGTACTGGGGCCCGGAACCCTCCTCGGCCGCCGGCGCCAGGTCACCGTCCGCCCAGACGATCAGGTGCAGCGCCCCGGCCAACCCCTCCGCGGCCACCAGCTCCACCCGATCGACCGCGAAGCCGGCCCGCTCGGCACTGATCCGCGCGACCGCCTGGCCGTACCAGTCCTCCTCCGCACCGACCTCGCCATGGATCAGGGTGAGCGGTGCGCGCTCGGGGGATGCGCCGTCGTCGGCCGCGCCGGTTCCGGCGGCCGTGTCTTCCAGCGCGCCGCTTCCGACGCCTGTGCCGGCCAGCGCGCCCAGCGTCCCGTCGGGCAGCACCGGCACGATGGTGAGCCGCTCGACGGTGCCGGGCTCGGGGTGAGCAGAGATCTGGCGGTAGCGCATCAGGCTTCCACGTGCGGGAGGACCTCGTCGGCGATGAGCGCGATGTGCTCGAGGTCGGACAGATCCATGATCTGCAGGTAGAAGCGCTCGGCACCGACGGCGGCGAAGGCGCGGATGCGCTCGATCACCTCCGGGACGGTCCCGGCCAGGCCGTTCTCCCGCAACTCCGCCGGTTCGCGACCGATCGCCCCGGCCCGGCGGGTGAACTCGGCCTCATCACGGCCCACCACGGTGATCAGCGCGGTGGAGTAGACCAGGTCGTCGGGGTCCCGGCCGGCGTCGGTGCAGGGCGGCGCGGACCCGGCCGTACGTCTCCGGCAGGTCGGCCAGCTTCGGGAAGCCTGCGTTGTACTCGGTGCCGAAGCGGGCCGCCAGCGCCGGGGTGCGCCGGGGTCCGCCGCCACCGATGATCACCGGCATCGGGGACTGCACCGGCTTGGGCAGGGCGGGGGAGTCGGAGATCTGGTAGTGCTCGCCGTCGAAGTTGTACCGCTGACCGACCGGGGTCTGCCACAGCCCGGTGATCAGTTCGAGTTGCTCGGTGAGCAGACCGAAGCGTCTGGCTGGGAACGGGATCGCGTAGGCGCTGTGCTCCTCCGCGTACCAACCGGTGCCCAGACCCAGTTCCACCCGGCCTCCGGACATCGCGTCCACTTGTGCCACCTGGATGGCCAGCACCCCGGGGTAGCGGAACGTGGCCGAGGAGACCAGGGTGCCCAGGCGGATCGAGGAGGTCTCCCTGGCCAGGCCGGCCAGCGTGGTCCAGGCGTCGGTGGGGCCAGGCAGTCCGTCACCCTTGCCCATGGCCATGTAGTGGTCGGAGCGGAAGAACCCGTTGAAGCCCAGACGCTCGGCGGTGCGGGCCATGTCGAGTTGGTCGGCGTAGGAGGCGCCTTGCTGGGGCTCGATGAAGATGCGGAAGTCCATGGTGTACCACCCTGCCATGCCTCGGGTGGGCGCGGGGAGGGGGGAGGCTGTCTCAGGACGAGGCGTCGTAGCCGGTGCTCGAGACATCCTCCTGAACTCCGGGCAGCATCCGCGCCGGCAACTCCGCGACGACGACCACCACGACGTCCTCGAGTTTCCAGTCCAGGTCGATGATCGCCTCCCGTGCCCGGGTCATCTCCGCAAGGGTGGGCGTGTGGCCCTGGACCGGTACCACGAACGACTCCACGTGGAACACATGGCCCTGGTCGCGTACCCGGGACTGGGCGGCCTGGACCCAGGGCAGCGCGGACAGGGTCTCATCGATCTCCGGGAGCAACGGATGCGGGCCGCTGCCGTCATAGGTCTCCACGCGGGCGTCCATGAGGGCGGCGGTGGCGACCCGAACGTTACGCACCCCATCGCGCAGGATGTTGCCGGCGATGAACAGCGCCGATGCCGTGTCGGCCCACCACAGTCCCGCGCCGAGCCCGATGATCCCGGCGATGGCGCCCAGCGTGGTCATCCAGTCGGCCTTGTTCATCTCGGCATCGGCGTACAGCACGCGATCGTGCAGGTGCCGGGCCAGGGGCATCTTCGCCCGACCGAGCAGAACCGGCGGCAGGGCGGTGTAGGCGAGCACGGCGATCATCAGCCACCCCGACCACACCACCTGCCCGCCTATCTCCACCAGGCCCACCGAGGCGCGATGGCCGGAGAGCAGCCCGCCGGCGGAATCGACGAGCAGGAAGGCCCCCAGACCGAACAGGGCGGTCGCGGCCACCAGGTGCCCCACGCCGACGGCCCGGTGGTACCCGTACGGGTGGCGCGGGCTGGGACGGTGCTTGGTGGCGCGGACGGCGAAGAGGAAGGCGATCGGCGGGATGAAGGAGAGCGTGTTCTCCACCACCGCGGCCTGCATCGCCTTGGAGTCCCCCATGGTCAGCAGCAGCAGGGCCACCGCCGTGGCGAAGAATCCGATCGTGATCCACGCCAGGCGAACCGCCCGGCGCAGCGCCGCCTGCACCTGCGGGGGCAACTCGGTGTGTCCGAAACGTGCCATCAGCGTGCCGCCAGCAGGAACCGCTCGAGGGTGACCAGGAAGGCGTTCTCGCCCGCCGGTACGGCCATCACGCGGGGGATCTGCGCGCCGTCGTCTGCTGATTCGGTGTAGGGGCGGGTGAGGCCGGCCATCTCCCGCCAGGGCGAGTCCGCGGTGAGGCCCCCGATCACCAGGTGGAGATCACCACGCTCCAGTTGCCCGATCAGCGCTTCCTCCCCGCCCGGCACCCACACGACCTCGGCATCGAGTGTGGCAGCGAACTCGGTCACGAGTTCCACCTCGGTGCCCGCGGGATCCCCGTCGGTTCCCTCGGGCAGGTCGGTCCAGGGCGGGTTCGGGGAGACGCCGACCAGCAGGGTGCCCCCGGTGACGCGGTCGAGTGTGCCGTCAGGGTCGGCCGGCACGGCGCTGCAGGCACCTAGCGCCAGGATCAGGAGCATGGCCGCGACCGCGATCCTTCTCATCGGGCCCAGTCAACTCCCTGTGGGCGGTTTCGCATCTTGAGGCCGCGATGGTGGCCCGGCCCGGGCATGACGACGTCCCGTGGTCCAGCCCGAATGGGCCGGAAGTGCACTGGACGAGGGTGCCCCTTCCACGGGACGTCGCGGTGACTGCCGGGTATTCGCCAGCGCTATCGCGGGCGAACCCGCGTCGGGTCCGTTGCTACGGGCTGCTAGCGGGCAGCCACCTCACGAGTCCTATAAGAAATCACTTCTCGGACCACCTCCTTTCCCGTGTGGGGTTCTACTGTAAGCACGACGGCGGGAGTTGGGGAACGTTTTATCGCCCGGCGAACACTGGGCTCGCCCGGGCCTTGCTGTGGCTACCCCGGTCTATTCGGGCGCCGCAGCGCCCGTGGTGTCCAGCCGATGCAGGTTGCGCCGCCGGCGGATGTGCCCGGCGAGGTAGGCAGGGTGCCCTGTGGGTCCCGGGGCCTACCTGTGTGGGCACGGGCGGTTAGTCTCGGATGCATGACGCAACTGGTGGGCGCCCACGCCGGGCAGGACGATCCGATCGGGTACGCGCGCGAGGTCGGGGCAGATCTGGTGCAGATCTTCCTCGGTGACCCGCAGAAGTGGTCGGCTCCGAGTGCGCCGCACCCCGACGGGGCCGACGGGCTTCGCCGGGCCGCGCAGCAGGCCGGCATCGCCCTGGTGGTGCACGCCCCGTACGTGCTCAACGTGGCCAGCCTGAACAACCGGATCCGGATCCCCAGCCGCAAGCTCCTGGCCAAGGTGATGGACCTGGCCGGGCAGATCGAGGCGATCGGGGTGGTGGTGCACGGCGGGCACGTCCGGGCCGAGGGACGATCCGGAGGTGGGATTCGACAATTGGCGCAAGGCGATCGAACAGACGCCCAAGCCGGTGCCGCTCCTGATCGAGAACACCGCGGGCGGGAACCACTCCATGGCACGGGGGGTGGAGCGGATCGCGCGGCTGTGGGAGTCGGTGACCGCGGCCGACGGGAGCGAGCAGGTGGGGTTCTGCCTGGACACCGCCCACGCGTTCGCCGGTGGTGAGGAACTCGACGGGCTCACCGACCGGATCCGGGCTATCACCGGCCGTATCGACCTGGTGCACCTGAACAACTCGCGGGGCGCCTTCAACTCCGGGCAGGACCGCCACGCAGGCATCCACGCAACGGACGGGTTGATCGAGCCCGGTGCGCTCGGCGCCCTGGCCGCGGCCGCCAAGTCCCCGGTGGTGCTGGAGACCCCCGGCGCAGGCCATGCCGAGGAACTCACCTGGGTGCGTGAGCAGGTGCGGTGAGCACCCCGGACGACGACGCCGCCTCCCGGTAGCGCGCACCACCTGCTGGGGCGCCGGCGGGGGTTGGGGGTGTGGTTCGGTATCGTCGTTCTGCTTCGCCCAGTCCCGGTACGTGCGGCTCTGATCAGTCGGCGATGGCCTCGTTCGCCGCCTGCTGGGCCTGGCGCAGGGCCTGGGGCACCTCGATGCGGCCGGCGAACATATCCTGGAACACCGGGCTGATCTCGTTCGATCCACCGCTTGCCCGGGGGCCGAGCGGTGCGGGCGTGGTCCCTTCCTCGACGGCGTCGAGGAACACCTGCACGTCGACATCCTGACCGGCCCAGTACTGCGCGTAGGCCTCCTGGGCCTCCACCACCCCGGGGATGCCCGCTCCGCTCTCGCCCAACGGCCGCTGACCCTGTGCCGAACCGAGCCAGCGAAGCACCTCGATCGTCGCCTCGGAGTCGGCTGCGTGGGCGCTACCCACCGCGGCCACCCCGTGCACCACACTGATGCGCCCGCGCGGTCCCTCGACCTTCGGCGCCAGGTCCCAGTCGAAACCGGCATCGACCAGGTGCGCCAGTGCGGAGGGCCCGGCCTGGAACAGCGCCAGTTCCTCCCGCAGGAACAACTCGCGGGAGAAGGCGGGGTCGTTGTTGGTGTCCTCGGCCGCGGGGGCCACCTGATGGGTCTGGATCAGGTCCACCACGTATCCGAACGCGGCCTCCCCCGGCGGGGTGGCAAAGGTGTACCTGCCGGACCCGTCCTGGAACCGGCCCCCGTTCTCCGCCAGGAAACTCAGCCAGATCGCCTGTGCGTCGTGCTGGGCGTTGAATCCGAACCGGACGATGTCCTCCGCGTCGAAGCCCGGCTCGTCGGCGGTGCTCCCCTCGGCGTCGACGGTGAGCGCCTGGGCCGCCCCCACCAACGTGTCCTCGGCTCCGGTGGGGTCCCAGCGCAGGCTCGCCGGCTCGACGCCGGCCTCCTCGAGCAGGTCGGTGTTGTAGTACAGCGCGGTCGACTCCCACAGTTGCGGCACCCCCCACTGGATGCCATCCCGGCGGTAGAGGTCGGCCACCGGCTCCGTCCAGGCGTCGTGGTCGCCACCGATCGCCTCGTCCAGGTTGATCATCTGGCCGGTGTCGGCGTGCGCTCCGAAGTTGGCGGTGTTGGTCCAGAACACATCGGCCATGGTGCCGGCCTCGAGGTCCTCCGGTAGCCGATCCCAGTAGTCCTCCCAGGCCACCACCTGCACGTCCACGGTGATCTCCGGGTGCTGTTCGGTGAAGGTCTCGAAGGACTCCTCGTAGGCGGCCGCGACGGTGTCGTCCCAGATGCGGAAGGTCACGGTTGCCTCGGCGTCCTCGGAGTTCGGCGCGTCCTCCGGGATGCCTGAGCAGGCCGCCAGGGCCAGGGCTGTCCCGCCCAGCAGCGCGGGCAGGGCGAGCACGGTGCGACGACGGCGCGAGGTTGTCCTCATCGAGGCTCACAGCCATCCACGGCGCTGAGCGGTGCGGGCGGCTTCCACCCGGGTGGTGGTGCCGGTCTTGCCGATCGCCGAGGACAGGTAGTTGCGCACCGTCCCGGTGGACAGGTGCACGTGCGCGGCGATGGTGGCGATCGGGGCTCCCTCCAGGGCCTCGCGCAGCACGTCCTTCTCCCGGTCCGTCAGCGGGTTCGGGCCGCCGGAGAGGGACTCGGCGGCCAGCGTCGGGTCCACCACCCGAAGGCCGGCGTGGACCCGACGGACCGCCTCGGCCAACTCGGTGGCCGGGGTGTCCTTGACGACGAATCCGCTGGCACCGTTGTCCATCGCGCGGCGCAGGTAGCCGGGCCGGTCGAAGGTGGTCACGATAAGCGAGCGCACCCCCGGGGTCTGCTGGTGCAACTGTCCGGCCACCGAGATGCCGTCCATGCCCGGCATCTCGATGTCCAACAGGCACACCTGCGCGCGGTGCCGGCGTACGGCGTCGAGCACCTCATCGCCCCGACCCACCTCGGCCACCACCTGCAGGTCCTTCTCCAGGTTCAGCAGTGCGGCCAGGGCCCCGCGTACCAGCGCCTGATCGTCGGCCAGGAGCAGCCGGATGGGTCCATCACCCATGGGTGGTCGTTCGCGGTTCGGGTTGGTCGGTGGCGGTGGCGGTCCCGGCGGACAGGTTCCCACCGGTTCCTGCCTGCTCGCCTGCCGTGCGGGCGCTCTCGGGTGGGTCGGCGTCCGGGTCCAGGGTGGCCGTCACCTCGGTGCCACGACCTCCGGCGCCGGTTCTGATGGACAGCGTGCCGCATCCGATGCGCTCGGCGACCCCGCGCAACCCGTGGCCGGTCGCACCCTCGGGAACCCCGACGCCGTCGTCGGTCACCCGGATCCAGGAACCGCCGAGCAACACCTGGCACCGGGTGGCGGCCGAGTGACGCACCACGTTGGTGACCAGTTCTCGTAGTACCCAGGCCAGCACGATCCGGTGCCGCGGGTCCACGGCGCTGGTGTCGGTGGGCAGTTCCGCGCTGATACCGGCCCCGGACAGGGCCGCACCGGCGCGTTCCAGCTCATCGTCCAACCGGGCCACGCGCAACCCGGCCACGGTGGCGCGCACCTCGGCCAGGGCCTCGCGGGTCAGGGCCTGGATCTGGGTTAGTTCGTGCTGAGCCTGCTCGGGGTTGACCTCGATCAGTCGTTCGGCCAGTTCGGCCTTGACCGTGATGACGGTCAGGGAGTGACCGAGCACGTCATGCACGTCCCGGGCCACCCGGTCGCGTTCGGCCGCGAGTTGGCGTTCGTCCTCCAGCGCCCGGTGGGCGGTCTGACGTTCCTCCAGCACCCGGACCAGGCCGTTGCCCACACCCACCCCGAGGATGATCGCCACGAAGAACCACATCGAATCGAACTCGCCGATCATCGCCGGCCAGATGATGGCCGTTGCCAGCGCGAGCACCATCACGACGCCGGCCCAGCGCAGCGGCAGGGTGAACGCGCTCAGGGCGACCAGGAACACCACCAGGCTGAGTACCCAGGGCCCGAGCACGGGCACGACTGCCAGGATCAGCAGCGTCAGCACGCTCAGGTGCGTCACGCCCACCCTGGTGGCCTGGGCGGCTGTTTCGGTACAGCCGAGGCGTACGAAGCCGGCGACGTAGACGGCGGCGTAGAGCAGCACCCCACCGATCGCGAGCACCCGCACCAGAAGTGAGTGGTCGCTCTGATAGACGGCCATGATGGGGAAGGCCAGGAAGAGCAGCCAGATGGTGGCCATCACCCACCCGAACCGGTCCCACGGGTTCGTCCCGATGTCGGCCTCGTCCGCTCCGGGCACCGACGAACCATCGCCGGTGCGCTCGGCGATGCTGGTGGCGGGCTCGGTGTGCCGGGCGGCCTGGTCGGAAGTCATCGTTGATGTCGATCCTGCCATGGATGCCCCGTCAACGGCAGGAGCCGGCGCGACGCCGACCGCCTCCGATTCCGAATCGCTCGCCGGGTTCATCACGACCCACTCACTGCCGGGCGCGGCCGCGGCGCACCAGGGTGATCGCGATCAGGCCCAGGACGAGGGTCCAAGCCATCACGTTGGTCAGCGGGACCCACAGCGGTTCGTGGACCGGGTCGCCGTTCATCGTGGCCAGCCACCCCTCGGTGAGCGGGTAGCGGGCCAAAGCGGCGTAGCCGTACAGCGGGGTGAACTTGGCGATGGCCAGCAACGCCCCGGACAGGGGGATGAACATGTTGCCCAGGAACGCCAGCACCACCGTGGATCCACTGGCCACCGCGATGGCGGACTCGGATCTGATCGCCAGGCCCCACACCAGACCCCACAGGGCGAACAGGGCGGCGCCGGGGATCACGATCATGGCGCTGAGCACCCACGCCCGGGCCGAACCCTGGGCGCCGGTCAGCGCGCCGAGACTATAGATCAGGGCTATCGGCAACGCCGCGATCACCACCGCGACGAGTGCCTTGGTGCCCACGTAGGTCGAGTCACGCAGTGGCGTCAGGCCGAGCTGGCGGCCCCAACCCTGCATCCGTTCCACCGCGGTCTGCCCACCGATCGAGGTGGTCGCCACCACCGCCCCGTAAGCGGCCATCGCGATCATGATCGACATCGCGACGTTTCCGTTGCCTGCCGGGTCGCCGCTGAACTCCATCGCGGCACCGAAGATCAGGTAGAAGAACGCCGGCAGTACCACGATGAAGAAGATGCCCATGAACTCGCGGAACTGACGCTTCAGTTCCAGTCCCAGGATGGTGACGTTCATCGGTGCTCCTCATGGTTGGTCTCGCTCTGCTCCACCGGCGCGGTGCCGGTCAGCGCCACGAAGGCGCTCTCCAGGTTGGCGCTGGCGATCTCCAGTCCGCTGGCGCCCACCTCGCTGAGCAAGGCGAGAGCGGCGGCGTCGGTATCGGTGGCGCGCATGTAGGCCCGCCGCCCGTTGCGGCGGACATCGGTGATGACGTCCAACGCGACGATGTCGTCGAGCACGTCCTGGGCGCCGTGTTCGGGTAGGTCCACCGACAGGGTGCGCCCGGAGTTGCGTTCCCGGATCTCACTGGTGGGGCCGTGCAACGATCTTCCCGCCGGAGATCATCACGATCCGCTCGGCGAAGTTCTCCGCCTCCTCCAGGTAGTGGGTGGCGAAGACCACCGAACGCCCCGCGCGGGCCTCGGTACGCATGGTGTCCCAGAACTCCCGCCGCGCCGTCACGTCCATTCCCGCGGTGGGCTCGTCCAGGATCAGCAGTTCCGGGTCGGGCAGCAGCGCGAGGGCGAACCGCAACCGTTGCTGTTCTCCGCCGGAGCACTTGGAAACCTTCCGGTTGGCCAACTCGTTCAGCCCTGCCCGCTCGAGCACCTCCTGGACCGGGCGGGGTGCGGTGAAGGTGGAGGCGACGTAGCGCACCGTCTCGGCCACCGTCAGGTCCCGGAGCAGGCCACCGGTCTGCAGTAGCGCGGAGACCTTTCCGGCCAGGACCGCCTCACGGGGGGCCAGCCCCATCACCGCGACACTGCCGGCGTCGGGTGGGACCAGGCCCAGCACGATGTCCAGCGTGCTGGTCTTGCCGGCCCCGTTCGGTCCGAGGAATGCCACGATCTCGCCGTGGCCGATGGTCAGGTCCACCCCGTCGACGGCGTGGATGCGCCCGTCCCTGCCGGGGAAGCTCTTGCGCAGGCCCCGGACGGCGATAGCCGGTGGTCTCGGTGCAAGGGCGGCACCGTGATCGGCGGGGGTGCCGTGATCGGCGACGACCGCGTTCTGGGTAGTTGAGGGGTGCATGGTGACAAGAGTGCTCGGCCTGGACCCTCACCGGTCAGCCCCTGCTGTCACCTGCTCCCGATGACATCGGTCATAGCCGCTGCCAGGATCGGCCAGACTAGAGGCCATGTTCACTACGCGCCCCGAGCTCCTCGGCACCTTCGGCATGGTCGGCTCCACCCACTGGCTGGCTTCCAGCACCGGCATGGCGGTGCTGGAGGACGGCGGGAACGCCTACGACGCCGCCGTGGCGGCGGGGTTCGTGCTGCACGTGGTGGAGCCGCACCTGAACGGGGTCGGCGGGGAGATGCCCCTGATCGGGCACGACGGCGCCACCGGCCGCACCTTCGTGGTCTCCGGGCAGGGGGTGTCTCCGGCTGCGGCCACCGCCGGCGCCTTCACCGACCTGGGCCTGGACGTGGTGCCCGGCACCGGCCTGCTGGCGGCCACGGTGCCCGGCAGTTTCGGTGCCTGGATGCACATCCTGGCTGCCTACGGCACCAAGTCGCTGCGCGAGGTTCTGCGTTACGCCATCGGCTACGCCGCGCACGGGCACCCGGTGCTGCCCGGCGCGGCCGCCGCGATCAAGGCCGTGGCGCCGGTGTTCACCGAGCACTGGGCCACCTCGGCCGAGGTCTACCTGCCCGGCGGCACGGCCCCGCAGGCCGGTACTCTGGTCACCAACCCCGTCCTGGCCGCCACGCTGGAACGCATCGTCACCGAGGCCGAAGCCGCCTCCCGCAACCGTGAGGAGCAGATCGAGGCTGCCCGGCGCGCCTTCTACTCCGGTTTCGTGGCGGAGGCGATCGAAGCCTTCGCCGCCACCAAGCAGTGGGACGGGAGCGGGGAACTGCACGCCGGGCTGCTCACCGGCGCGGACCTGGACTCCTGGGCGGCCACCGAGGAGGACCCGCTGCTGCTGGACGTGGCCGGTGCCACGGTTGCCAAGACCGGCCCGTGGAGCCAGGGCCCGGTGATGTTGCAGCAGTTGGCGATGCTGGACGCCCTCGACATCGGCGCGGCCGAACTGGGCTCTGCGGAGATGGTGCACACCGTGACCGAGGTGGCCAAGTTGGCCTTCGCCGACCGGGAGGCCTACTACGGCGACCCCGGCCACGTGCAGGTCCCGATCCAGGACCTGCTCAGCCCCGCCTACGCCGCGCAGCGAGCGAGGTTGGTAGGGCCCGAAGCCAGTACCGACTTCCGGCCCGGCTCACCCGGTGGCGCCACGCCGCACCTGGGGCAGGCGGTGCTTGCGGCGATGGCCGCTGATGCCGGGCACGACGCCGGGGTGCGGTTACCGGGCCAGGGTGAGCCCACCCTGGACCGTGGCGCCGCCGCCGCAGGCCCGGTCGCCGGCGCCGACATCGAGGGCGCCGAACGGGCCGGTCGGGGCGACACCTGCCATCTCGACGTGGTGGACCGGTGGGGCAACGCGGTCTCGGCAACCCCCTCGGGCGGGTGGCTGCAGTCCTCCCCGGTCGTCCCCGGGCTCGGCTTCGCCCTGGGCACCAGGGCGCAGATGTTCTGGTTGGAGCAGGGGCTCCCGGCCAGTATCGCCCCACGCCGGCGCCCGCGTACCACCCTGTCGCCGGGAATGGTGCTGCGCGAGCACGGGCCGATGGCTTTCGGCACCCCCGGCGGGGACCAGCAGGACCAGTGGACCATCCCGTTCCTGATCGCTCACCTGTTCGGCGGCCACAACCTGCAGGCCTCGATCGATGCTCCGAGTTGGCACACCACGCACCTGCCCTCCTCCTTCTACCCGCGCCAGGCCGAGGTTGCCGGGCTGCACGTGGAGTCACGTCTGGGCGAGCAGGTGCTAGCCGAACTGCGCCGACGTGGGCACCGCGTCACCGACGCCGGACCCTGGTCGCTCGGCTTCATCAGTGCCGCCGGCCGGCGCGCCGACGGTCTACTGCACGCGGGCGCGAACCCCCGGCGGATGCAGGGCTACGCCGTCGGACGCTGACCCGTGCGACACATTCGCCCTCACCATCGCTGGGAACGGCGCGGTGAATCCGGCCCGAGGCTGTGCGCCGCTACCAGAGCGTGCGGACGCCGCGGAGTGTTCCGAATGCCGGATCGCGCGTGATGAGCACGAGCGACTCGCTGATCGCCTGTGCGGCCAGCATGCGGTCGAACGGGTCGCGATGAACCCAGTCGAGGCTGCCCGCAAGCATGGCGTGCTCATCAGTGATGGGCAGGTGCTCGCAGCCCAGTCGCTGCAGGTTTCGGTCCCAGGCACTCAGGAGCCCAGTGGCCTGGGGAAGCCTGCCCAGGCGGGATTTCGTGGCGACTTCCCACGCACTGGCGGCGGAGGACAACAGGGTAGTGCCCCGATCGACGATGACCTCATGGGCGGTCGGACTCAATGTCGCCGGCTTGGTCAGGGCCCACAACAGTGCATGGGTGTCGAGGAGGTATCTCAATGTTCCCAGGCAGCCAATTCGCTTTCTGGCAACTCCTCTAAGAATTCCACCGGTACGTCATAGCCGACAAAACCCAGATCACGCGTGGCACCGGAGGACAACGGGGCCAGCCGCGCGACCGGAGTGTCTCCGCGCGCGATCACGATCTCCTCGCCGTCCTCCACCCTGGCGAGCAGAGCAGACAGATGCGTCTTCGCGTACTGCACCTTCACTGTGGTCATCCCATCAGACTAGGTTGGTCAACTACCGTGGTCAAGCAGGTGCAGCGCCGCGGAGGATCGCTGGGCCGGCCGCCGATCCTCACCCGGCAGCGAGCGCCTCGCGCACGGCGTGGTAAGCGGGTTTGGGCTGGTAGTCACCGTGCAGGAGCAGCGCGCCGCCGGTGCCGGGGAACCAGCCTGGCACCCAGGACTGCTCATCCAGCACGCCCCAGGGGGTGAGTGACTCACAACCGGGCACATCCAGGGCGATCCGGGTGATCCGGGCGTACCGGTCGGCCTGCTGATCCAGGTGTTCCTCGCTGAGGCCGCCTTCACCCGTCACCGGGCCGCGGACATCGAGTTCGGTGATCGCGGTGCGCAGGCCCAGGTCGGCGAACCGTTTCAGGTTCTGGGGCAGGTCCTCGGGGAAGGGCGCGGACATGTCCAGGTGCCCCTGCACACCGAACCCGTGCACCGGCACACCCTGTGACCGCAGGTCCCGGAGCAACGCGTACCAGGCGTCGGACTTCGCGCCGTGACGTTCGACGTCGAAGTCGTTGCCGAACAGCAACGCGTCCGGGTCCGCCTCGTGGGCCCAGGTGAACGCCTCGGCGATGATGTCCGGCCCGAGTGCGCCCAGCCACGGGTTCTGCTCGGTACGCAACCGGCCGTCGTCGTCGAGGATCTCGTTGACCACGTCCCAGTGCTGGATGCGACCGGCATAACGACCCACCACGGTCTGGATGTGCGTGCGCAGGAGCCGCCGCAACTCCTCCGGGCTGTGGTCCCCGCCGGTGATCCAACCCGGGTTCTGGTTGTGCCACAGCAGCGTGTGTCCGCGCACGTGCTGGCCGTGCTCGGCGGCGAAGTCGACGATCGCGTCGGCCGCGGCGAAGTCGAACTCGCCGGGCGCGGGTTGGAGCCACTCCCACTTCGTCTGGTTCTCCGGGGTCAGCGAGGAGAACTCGGCGGCCAGCACCTGCCGGTACCGGGCGTCGGTGAGCAGCGGCATCGTCGTGGCGGTGCGGCCGTACCCGGCCACCGCGGCGCCGATCCGGAGCCGGTCGGGCGCATGGGCGCGCAGCCCACCCTGGCTCTGCTCGTCGGCGCGCTGGTGCCCGGCGGGTGAGCCGGTGGGGATGTTCATTCGTGGTTACCTTCCGTGCGGCGTTGTTCATGCCGGTGCCCCGGGCCGCGTGCGAACCGGCTCGGGGCACTGGTGGTGGGTGGTTCAGCCGAGCATGGTGCGGCACTCGGCCAGTGCCGGGTGATTATTCCACCGGGCGTGACCACCGGGATTGGTCTGCACCAGGGTCTGCTGCACGGCGCAGAAGGCGGGCTTGCGCTCGTAATCGCCCTCCAGCAGCAGGGCGCCGCCCTGACCCTCGAACGTGGCAGGCACCCAGGAGTGCTCATCCAGTACACCCCACACGGTGAAGGAGGTGCAGCCGGTCACGTTCAGGCAGGCCTGCAAGCCCTGGCTGTACCAGTCGGCCTGTTGCTCCAGCAGTTCCGGGCTCAACCGACCCTCGTCGTCGACGTAACCGCGCACGTCCATCTCGGTGATCGCGGTCTGCAGACCCAGGGCGTCGAAGCGCTCGAGGTTCTCCTGCAGTCGGCCGTCGAAGCCGTACATCAGGCCGAGATGGCCCTGGATGCCGAAACCGTGCACCGGGACACACCCTCGGCGAGCAGGTCCTGGATCAGGTCGTAATAGGCGTCCGCCTTCTCGTTGGTGCCCTCGACGTTGTAGTCGTTGAAGAACAGCAGGGCGTCCGGGTCGGCCTCGTGGGCCCAGTGGAAGACGTCAGCGATGACCTCCGGGCCCAGTTCGCGCAGCCAGATGTTGTCCTGCATGCGCAGTTCGGCGTTGTCGTCGAAGATCTCGTTCGCGACGTCCCACTGCTGGACCTGCCCGGCGTAGCGGTCCACCACGGTGTGGATGTGGGTGCGCAGGATGTCGCGCAGTTCCTCCGCGGTGAAGTCGCCCTCCTCCAACCAGGCCGGGTTCTGGCTGTGCCACATGAGGGCGTGCCCGCGCACGTGCTGGCCGTTGTCGGCGGCGAAGGCGACGACCTCATCGGCCGCGGCGAAGTCGAAGGTGTCGGCATCGGGCCGCAGGGCGTCCCATTTCATCTGGTTCTCGGGGGTGAGGGAGGAGAACTGCGCCGCCAGGAAGTCCCGGTACTCGGCGTCGTTGGGGAACGGCTCGGGATAGTCCTGGTTCCCGTGATGCCCGCCTCCGGCGGCCGCGGTGCCGATTCGCAGATCGTCCGGGGCCCACGAGCGCAGGGTGTCCTGTTCGGCGAGGCCGGGTGGGAGTTCGCCCTCCTGTCCGGGCGGCCCGGCGTGTCCGGGCGGGCTTGCCACGGCCGGTGCCGCCAGGGCGGCGGTGCACAGTCCCGCGCCGAGGATGGCGGCGGCCCGCTTGATGGATGTCATCGTCATCGATCTCTCCTTTTCTACCCGCCGGTGTAGTCAAGGCGCACTCCGCGGCGGTGGACGGAGTGGCCGGTCAGTCCCTCTGGTGGGTTACGGGCATCACCCCTTCACTGCGCCCTGCAGACCGGAGACGATCCGCTTCTCCATCGCCAGGAAGAACACCAGTGCCGGGATCATCGCCAGGGTGGTGAAGGCGAGTACACCGGCGGTGTCCTGGGCGTGCTCGGTGGAGAAGTTCGCCACCCCCAGCGGCAGGGTCTGTGCGCTGGGGGAGGACAGGATCAGCAGCGGTAGCAAGTAGGCGTTCCAGGAGGCCACGAACGCCAGCACTCCCACGGTGACCAGACCGGGGCCGGACAGCGGCAGCAGGATCCGCCAGAAGAACCCGATCCGGGAGGCACCGTCGATCAGCGCGGCCTCCTCGAGTTCCACCGGCAGGGCACGTAGGAACGGGCGCAGGATGACCACCGTCATCGGCAGCGCGAAGGCCGCTTGGGGCAGCGCCACCCCGAGGACGGAGTTGGTCAGTCCCATGTCCCGGATCATCAGGAACAGCGGGATGATCGCCACCGTCAACGGGAACAGCAGGCCGAGGGTGAAGATCAGGAAGAGGATCTCCCGGCCGGCGAAGGTGTACCGCGCCAGTGGGTAGGCGGCCATCACTCCGGCCACGCACACCACCACCGTGGTCACCAGTGCGATCACGGTGGAGTTCATCGCCAGCCGCCAGAAGGTACCGGAGGTGATCACGTCGATGTAGTTGGTGAACACCCACGGGTCCGGCATGCCCACCGGGTTCATCGCGAGTTGCGCGTTGGTGCGGAAGCCCCCGAGCGCGGCGTAGAGGACCGGGCCCACGGTCATGGCCACCACCACCAGCGCGATGGCGTACACGATCGGGTTGCCGCCGGCGAAGGCGTTGGAGCTCCGTCGACGACGACGGGTGGCCGGCTCGTCCAGGACGGCCGGCTTCTCGGACGGGACCACGGGCGCGCTCATCGCTTCTTCCTTCTCGGCTTCGGTGCGTCAGTGGTGTCGCGGCGCAGGACGAACACCTGGTACAACGCGGCCAGGGTCAGGGAGATCGCGAACAGCAGCACCGCCACCGCCGAGGCGTAGCCGTACAGGCTGCGGTTGGTGCCCTGGTCGATCAGGTACACCGCCATGGTGACGGTGGCGTTCGCCGGCCCGCCGCCGGTGAGGATCCATACCATGTCGAACAGTTGCAGGGACCCGATCATGGACAGGAAGGCCCAGGTGCGGATGGTGGGACCGAGCAGCGGGATGGTGATCTTGAACTGCACCTTCCACCAGGAGGCGCCGTCGATCTGGGCGGCCTCGTACAACTCGGGGGGCACGCCCTGCAGGCCGGCTAGCATCAGGATCACCGCCAGGCCGAGGTACTTCCAGGTGAGCACCCCCATCACGGTCCACAGCGCGATCTCGGTGTCCGCCAGCCACAACTGGGTCCACTCACCCAGGCCGACCGTCTCCAGCAGGTCGTTGACCATGCCGCGGGGCTGCAGCAGCAGGAACCAGACCACCCCGGCCACGACCTCGGCGAGCACGTAGGGGATGAAGATGATCACCCGGAGGAGCGACTGGCCCCACATCTGCCGGTTCAGCAGCAGCGCGATCCCCAGGCCCAGGGGCAACTGGATCAGCACCGACAACACCACGATGGTCAGGTTGTTGACCACCGCGTCGGTGAACACGCTGTGACTCAGCGCCCCGCGCGTAGTTCTCCAGCCCGATCCAGTTCTCCAGCGGTCCCAGGCCGTTCCACCGGTAGAAGGAGTACCGCACCGCCTGGGCCACCGGGAAGGCGATGAAGACGGCCACCAGGGCCAGGGCCGGGGCGCTGAAGAAGGCGATCTCAGCGCGCTTGCGCCACGAGGACCGTGGCCTGCGCTGCGGTGCGGACCGGCCCTTCCGGGTGCGGGAGGCCCCGCCGGGCCCGCCAGGTGCAGAACCTGGGCGGGCCGGCGGGGCGGAAACCGGTTGTGCCATCGGGTATTACTCGTTGGCGGCGGCGTCGACCATCGCGTCGACCACGTCCTGCGGGGAACCCTGTCCCGCAAAGATGTCCACGACGGCTTCGTTCATCGCGCCACCGATGTTCTCACCGAAGGCGGTGTCGAAGTACAGCTGCACCAGCGAGGCCTCGTCCCGGGTGGTGAGCAACTCGGCCAGGGCCTCATCCGAGACCGAGTCACTGGCCGCTGGGTTGGTGGGCAGGCCCATGTCGTTCTCGGCGAAGCCGATCTGGATCTCGTCGCTGAGCAGGTAGGCCACGAAGTCCACTGCGGCGTCCGGGGCGTCGGCGTTCAGGCCCCAGGCGTCACCGCCGCCGAGGACTGCGCCCTGGTCTCCTTCGCCACCGTCGATGGCGGGGAAGCCGAACCAGCCCAGGTTGAACGGGATGGTGTTGTCATCCATCAGGCCCTGCATCACACCCGGCTCCCAGTGCCCGGCCAACTCCATCGCCACCTGCTCGGTGGCCAGCAGGCCGGATGCGCTGGTGGGGCCGGTCTGGGCCGGGGTGGCCAGGAAGCCCTCGTTGAACGGCTCGGTCTCGATCAACTCCTGCAGGTGCTCCCCGGCACTGACCCAGCAGGCGTCGGAGAAGTCGTGCTGCTCCACCGCGGCCACCACGGCCTCCTCGGCGCAGGCGCGCAGGGCGTAGTAGTAGTAATAGTGCGCTGCCGGCCAGCCCTCGCCCGCACCCACCGAGACCGGCTCGATGTCGGCTGCCTTGAGTGCGTCCACCGTGTCGTTGAACTCCTCCATCGTGGTGGGCGTCTCGGAGATCCCGGCCTCCTCGAACAGGTCCTGGTTGTACCAGAAGCCCACCACGCCGGAGGTGAAGGGGATGGCGTAGACACGCTCGTCCACGGTGTAGCCACCGGTGTAGGCCTCCACCACGCCGATGGTGTCCGCGGCGTCGTCGGTCAGGTCGCGCAGCAGGCCGGCCTCGGCGTGTGAGGCGGTCTCCCCACCACCGCGCTCCATGAAGATGTCCGGGTGGTCGCCGGTCTGGAAGGCCGCGTCCAACCGGGTGAGCATGTCGTCGTGGGCGATCGCGGTGATCTCGATGGTCACCCCCGGGTTGTCGGCCATGAAGTCCTCGGCGGCCTGCTCGTAGAAGGACTGGCCCGGATCATTGTTGGAGTTGTGCCACCACGTGATGGTGACCTCCTCACCGTCGGCCGCACCGTTCTGCGTGCCATTGCTGCCCGGGTCGGTGTCTCCGTTCGTACCGTTGTCGCCGCCACAGGCGGCGAGAACCAGCGCGGTCAAACTTGCTGCGGCGATCGTTGTCGCTACTCGACGTCGTGACATGTCTCCTCCAAGGTCGTCCTTGACGTGACTTGAATGTTTGCAGGTTGAACAAAGACTCGTCAATCGATTTCGATAACGATTTATAAGCAAAGCGAGATTCAGTCTGGAGCGCGCTAGGTTGTAGGAATGACGATTGCGCGGCGAGTGACGATCGCTGATGTGGCACGGGTGGCGGGTGTCTCCACCGCCACGGTGTCGAAGGTGATCAATGACCGCTACGGGGTAGCGGCCGCCACCGGCGCGCACGTGCGTGGGGTGATCGAGGATCTGGGCTACGTCTCCAGCCTGGGTGCGCGCAGCCTGCGCAGCCTGCGCACCAATGTGCTGGGCATCCTGGTGGCCGACTTCGAGCCGTTCAGCACCGAGTTGCTCAAGGGTGCCTCCCGGGCGGTACACGACACCGGCTATGAACTGCTCGCCTACTCGGTGGGCCGGGCCGGTCAGGAGACCGCGGGCTGGGAGCGGCGCTCGCTCAGCCAACTGCACGGCACCTTGATCGACGGGGCGATCCTGTGCACCCCCACGATCGTGGAGGTTCCTGCGGGAGTGGCGGTGGTCGCTGTGGACCCCCACACCGGGCCGACGGCGCTGCCCACCGTGGACTCCGACAGTTTCGGCGGGGCGAAGGCCGCCACCGAGCACCTCCTCGGGCTGGGCCACCGGCGCATTGCCTTCATCGGCGGGCGTGATGACCTGAACTCCTCCAGGGAGCGCGAGCGTGGGTACCGTGCCGCCATGCAGGGCGCCGGGTTGGAGGTCGACGACGCACTGGTGCGCTTCGGTGACTACACCGGGGAGCCGGCCGCAGGTGCGGTGGCGGAGATGCTGGCGGAGCAGAATCCGCCCACGGCGGTCTTTGCCGCGAACGACCTGTCCGCGATGGGTGTTCTGGAGGCGGCTGCCGAGGCCGGCTTGCGGGTGCCGGAGGATCTGTCGATCGTCGGCTTCGACAACATCCCGGAGTCGGCCCTGACCACCCCGGCGCTGACCACGGTGGAACAGCCCATCCAACAGATGGGTGAGCGGGCCCTGACGATGTTGATCGACCTGCTCGCGGGCCGGCAGACCGAGGCGCATGTGCGGCTGCCCACGCGACTGGTGGAACGCGGCAGCTGCGGGCCGGTGCGCTGACTACCCGACCACCTGCACTAGGTGCGCAGTTGCGGCACCGACTCCACCCGGTGCACCCCACGCGGCCGGTAGCCCAGGTCGGCGGATTGGCCGACCAGGTCGGCCAGCAGCCAGATGATGCTCAGCCACATCTCGGTGCCCTGCAGGCCGGGCCGGTTGCCCGCCGCGCCCTGGTCGGCTGCTCCGGGAGCGGCGAAGGCGAAGCCGGAGCCGTGGTGCCAGGTGCCCAGGGCGTCGCCGAGCAGCCGGTGAGCCAGCGCGGTGATCTCGCCGCGTCGGTGTGGGGTTTGCCGCCCGGCCAGCCACAATGGGTGGGCTACGTCCAGCACGTTGCAGGCGTTCTGCCGCTCCGGTGTGAAGTAGCGCTCGTCGCCGGCGTGGCGCAGCACCGTGTCGATCACGGCTTCGGGGTAGGGGACCGGCAGCCCGAACTGGGCGAAGGTGCCGCGGGTGAGCCGGTAGTAGCCGTTCACCACCAGCAGCGGTTCCTGGTCGCGCAGGCTGCCCCACATCCCGGTGCCCGGGTCGACGTGCCGGTGCAGCCAGCCGAACAGCGCATCGGCCAGGGTCTGATCGGCCCTGCCGCGCGGCAGGTCCCAGCGCAGCCCGGTCGCCAGCGCGTCGACGCCGTCGCCGGCGTTCCAGGCGTTGGTCCGCCAGGGCAGGGCGCCGACCTGTTCGCGTAGTTGCGCCGGGGTCAGTGCCGACGGCGTGGGGTGCGGCAGGTGTGCGCCGAGCAGGTCGAGGGCGTACCCCACGCAGGACGTGGTAGCGCGGGCCGGCGTCACCCTCCTCCTGGGTGCCGTCGGGCCGCAGTTCGGGGATCTGGCCGCCCGGGCGCTGCCAGGAGGTCAGTCGCTGGATCTGGTCCGCTTCGTCGAGTTGGTCCGGGGCGCGGCCGAGCAGCAGGTCGGCGATCTCGATCGCGTCGCACTGGGCCCGTACGGTGACTCCGGTGCCGGGGCGGTCCCGGAACAGGCCCAGGTCGGTATCGAAGGCGCGCTCCATCAACTCCCGCACCTGCGCACGGGCGCGGTCGGCGAACGCTCGCAGCTCTCCGGCAGGGTCCGGTTCGGCGCTTCCCGCGTCCGCGGGCCTGGTGTCGGCCGGTCCGGTGCGTGCCGGTTCGGCTCCGGTGCGCCCCTGCCCGGCTTCCGCCGGTGCGCCCAGCCCGGCTGCCGTCGTCGTCGGCCCCTCGGGGGGCACCCGCCACCGGATCAGGCGTGCCGGGTTCCCGCCCACCACCGCTCCGTCCGGAACGTCCTTGGTGACCACGGCGCCGGCGGCGATGACGCTCTTGTCCCCGACGTTGATGCCGTCCAGCAGCACCGCGTGTGAGCCGATCCAGACGTCGTCGCCGATGGTGATGCCGCGGGCGGTCAACGGCTGGCGGAAGATGAACTCCTCGGGGTCGTCCATGGTGTGGTTGAAGGCCAGGATCGAGGTGTGTGCGCCGATGCGCACCCCGGTTCCGGCCCGGACGCTCCCGCGCACCACGGTGAAGGCGTTGATCGAGCAGTCCGGACCGAACGCCACCTCGTCGGTGAGGTAGGCGTGGGCGGCCACGTAGGTGCGATCGCCGAGGTCGAGCCGCTCGGCCTGGACCGAGGCCAGCGGGCTCAGGTAGGCGTCGGTGCCGATCCGCCAGCCCGGATTCTGCTGGCGCAACCGGTGCTGGTGGTCGGCCTGGGCCCGGCGCTGGTCATCGGTGGCGCGGCCGGGAAACAACCAGGGCGAGTAGTCGTGATCGGCGGGGGTCGCGGATGCGGATCCGGGCGCGGCCGGCGATGCGAGTGTGGGCGTGGACTCGGCCTCGGTCTCGTCCTGGCTGGTGTCTGCGCTGTTCACCTGTGCTCCCGCTGGATCTGCCGTGGGGTACCAGCCTAGGGGAGCGGTCGGGTGGAGTCCCGGGCCACCAGGTGGGTGGCGAGTTGGATGTGGTGGGAGGCCGGTGGGTGCCCCTCCATCAGGTCCAGCAGTGTGCGCACCCCCGCGGGGACCGGGGTGTGGTCAACGCAGCGAACCCCGCGTACCGTCACCGACCAGGGGATCACCCGAACAACCGACCGGAGGAAACCGTCAATGTCTGCTGTGCTGCACGTCGCCACCACCGGCTCCGACCGGGACGACGGCTCGGCCTCCGCCCCTCTGCGCACCATCAACCACGCCGCCCAGATCGCCCAGCCGGGTGACACCGTGCTCGTCCACGGTGGGGTGTACCGGGAGTGGGTACGCCCGGCCCACGGTGGCCGCAGCGACCGGCGCCGGATCACCTACCAGGCCGCCGATGGTGAGCAGGTGGTGATCAAGGGCTCCGAGCAGATCACCGGCTGGGAGCGCGACGGGGGCACGGTGTGGCGCGCAAACATCGACAACAGCCTCTTCGGTGAGTTCAACCCGTTCGCCGAAACCGTGTCCGGGGACTGGGTCCTCTACCCCGCCGGGGCTCCGCCCAAGCACCTGGGCGAGGTGTACCTGAACGGGCGCAGTTTCTACGAGGTCCACTCCCGCGCCGAGGTGGCCGACCCACCCCTGCGCACCTCCGCCGTCGACCACTGGACCGACACCACCGACCACATCCGCGACCCGGAGCAGACCCGCTTCGTGTGGTACGCCGAGGTCGGGCGGGACAGCACCACCGTCTGGGCGAACTTCCAGGACGCGGACCCCAACCAGGCCCTGGTCGAGGTGAACGTGCGCCCGGCGGTGTTCCTGCCCGACCGACCGCACGTGGACTACATCACCGTGCGCGGTTTCGAACTGGCCCAGGCCGCCACCCCCTGGACCCCGCCGACGGCCGACCAGCCCGGCCTGATCGGCCCGAACTGGGCCAAGGGCTGGGTGATCGAGAACAACATCATCCACGACGCCAAGTGCTCGGCGATCTCCATCGGCAAGGAGGCCTCCACCGGGCACAACTTCGCCACCACCCGCCGGGACAAACCGGGCTATCAGTACCAGATCGAGTCGGTCTTCACCGCCCGCCAGTACGGCTGGGACCGCGAGCACATCGGCTCCCACGTGATCCGCGGCAACACCATCTACGACTGCGGGCAGAACGGCATCGTTGGCCACCTGGGTTGTGTCTTCTCCACCATCGAGGACAACCACATCCACAACATCGCGATCAAGCGGGAGTTCTTCGGCCACGAGATCGGCGGCATCAAACTGCACGCCCCGATCGACGTGCAGATCAGCCGGAACCGGATCCACGACTGCACCCTGGCGATCTGGCTGGACTGGCAGACCCAGGGCACCCGGGTCAACCACAACATCCTGTACGCCAACAAGCGCGACCTGTTCATCGAGGTCAGCCACGGCCCCTACCTGGTGGACCACAATGTGCTGGCCTCCCCGGTCGCGATCGAGTCGATGAGCCAGGGCGGCGCGTACGTGCACAACCTGGTGGGCGGGTCGGTGCGGATCGAGCAGGAGATGGAACGGGCCACACCCTACCACCTGCCGCACAGCACCCAGGTGGCCGGCTACGCCTTCATCCAGGCCGGCGACGACCGGTGGCTCGGCAACATCTTCCTCGGCGGCGACATCGCCGATGCCTACGGCCCCGACACGATCCTCGCCGACCCGAACGCCGGATACGGGCTGGCCGGCTACAACGGCTATCCGGGCAGTTTCGCCGAGTACATCCAGCGCGTGCACAGCCGGTTCCCGAACGGGGACCACCGCCGCTTCAACGGTGTGCCACAGGCGGTCTACGCTCGCGAGAACCTCTACCTCGCCGGGGCCCGGCCCTTTGAGGGGGAGGACTCCGCGCGGGTGCTCGCCGGGGCGGCGAGCCTGCAGGTCCACGACGACGGCGAGACCGGCTACCTGCAACTCCTCCTGCCCGAGGGATCCGGTCACGCAGGGCTGGGCCTGATCACCAGCGAGGACCTGCCGCGGGTGCGGTTCGTCGATGCCGAGTTCGACCAGCCCGACGGCGCCCCGGTGGCGCTCGGCTCGGACCTGCTCGGCCAGGACCGGGACACCGGGGCCCGCTACCCGGCGGGACCCTTCGCCGAACTCGCCGAGGGTGAGTTCCGCCGTCGTCTGTGGTGAGACCGTGGTGAAGCGATCCCCGCGCCGGTGACATAGTCGGGGCGGAGGTGATCGGCGATGACGACCAGGGGCTATCGCGTGGCCGTGCTGGTGTTCGGGCTCCTTCTCGGCCTGAGTGCCTGCGGGGCCGGCGGCAGCGACCCCGGGGATGATCCCGACGAGATCGGGACCGTGCCCGAAAGCCCCGCCGGCCCGGATGACGACGACGCGGACTCCCCGGATGACCCACGCGTGCAGGACGCGCGGGCGGACCTGGCCGAGCGCACCGGCGCCGACCCGGGGGACATCGAGGTGATCGAGCAGCGGTCGGTGACGTGGCCGGATGGGTCGATCGGGTGCCCGGAGGAGGGCATGTCCTACATCCAGGTGTTGACCGAGGGTGACCTGCTCGTCCTGGCCGCCGACGGCGTCGAGCACCGATACCACGCCGCCGCGGAGGAGGACTTCTTCCTCTGCGCCGACCCCCGGGACCCGCTGCCGACTGACTCCGGACAGTAGGAGCGGCGCGCACCCGGCTACGGGGCGACCGGGCGACTGGCACCCCTCGCATCGGCGTCACACTGCCTGAGGTAAATCAGTAACAACGATAGACTCCGGACGGTGCTGGGTAACATCTGCACCGGAGCAACGCCGACAAGGGCGGGACCCGCCCGAATCAGAGGGAGTTCACTGTGGAACGTTCGTTCAATACCGTTGCCGTGCTCGGGATCGGGAAGGTCGGCGAACTCGTTGCCGATCTGCTGATGCGTTCGGGGTTCAGCGTGGTGGGGTACGACTCTCGTCCGCGGGCGGACCTGGGCTTCGCGGTCAAGCAGCTCGACGTCACCGACTCCCACCGTTTGCGCGAGGCGCTGGGCACGGCCGACGCGGTGCTGACGTGCCTGCCCTATCAGCACAACATCGCCGTGGCAGAGGCCGCCCGGCAGGTGGGTGTGCACTACTTCGACCTCACCGAGGACATCCCGACCACCAACCGGGTGCGTGACCTCGCCCAGGACTCCACCGCCATCTTCGCCCCCCAGTGCGGCCTGGCCCCGGGGTTGATCGGCATCATCGGCGCGTCCATGGCGGCGGTTTTCGAGGAGATCCGCTCCATCGAGCTCAAGGTGGGTGCGCTGCCGCAGAACCCCACCGGCCTACTCGGCTATGCGTTCAACTGGTCCTCCCTGGGGGTGGTGAACGAGTACCTGAACGACTGTGAGGTGGTGCGCGGCGGCCGCCGCCAGATGGTCCCGGCGATGACCGCGAAGGAACGCGTGGTGATCGGGGGCGTGGAGTTCGAGGCGGCCCTGACCTCCGGCGGGCTGGGCACGATGTGCCAGACCTACGAGGGCCGGGTGCAACGGCTGGATTACAAGACGCTGCGCTACCCGGGCCACTTCAAGCAGATGCAGTTCCTCTTCGACGAGTTGCACCTGCGCGACCGGCGCGAACTGGCCGATGAGATCCTCGTCAACGCCAAGCCGCCGGTCAACGACGATGTGGTGCATCTGCACGCCGCGGTGGAGGGTGTGCGTGAGGGGACGCTGCAACGCCTCAACGACGTGCGCGCCTTCCGGCCCATCGAGATCGGCGGGCGCACCTGGCGGGCGATCTCCTGGATCACCTCCGCCTCAGCGGTGTCCATGGTGGAATTGGCCGCCACGGGACGATTGCCGAATACCGGCTTCATCCGCCAGGAGGACATCGCCCTGTCCGACCGGTGGACACCCAGGCGGGTTCGCTGATCACCACCCACGGAACCATCTCCTGCGGAAAGGACCTGTCATGACGGATCTGGCCACACTGGCGCAGCAGACACTGGCGCGACTGGGGGCGCAGGACCCCTTCCACGACGACGGCGACCTGATCGTGCGCACCCCGATCGACGGCAGCGAACTGGGCCGGCTGCGCAGCCACACCCCAGCGGACGTCGACGACCTCATCACCACCGCTCAGGAGGCCTTCACAGCCTGGCGCACCGTCCCGGCCCCCGAGCGCGGCGCCCTGGTGCGCGAGTGGGGCAACCTGCTGCGCGAGCACAAGGACGACCTGGGCACCCTGGTCACCCTGGAGGCGGGCAAGATCCCCAGCGAGGGCGCCGGTGAGGTGCAGGAGATGATCGACATCTGTGACCTCGCCACCGGGCTGTCCCGCCAACTCTTCGGGCTGACCATCGCCTCCGAGCGCCCCGGGCACCGGATGATGGAGCAGTGGCACCCACTCGGCGTGGTCGGGGTGATCACCGCCTTCAACTTCCCCGTGGCCGTGTTCTCCTGGAACGCCGCACTGGCGCTGACCTGCGGTGACCCGGTGATCTGGAAGCCCTCGGAGAAGACGCCGCTGACGGCGTTGGGCACCCTGGCGCTGCTGGAGCAGGCAGCCCGGCGCGTGGGGGCACCGGCCGGGCTCGGCGCGGTGCTGCTGGGGGATGCATCGGTCGGGCAGGTGATGGTCGACGACGAGCGCGTGCCGCTGATCTCGGCCACCGGCTCCACCGCGATGGGCAAGAAGGTCGCCCCCCGCGTAGCCGCCCGCCTGGGCCGCACCCTGCTGGAACTGGGCGGGAACAACGCCGCGATCGTGGCCCCGAGCGCGGACCTGGACCTGACCGTGCGCGGCGTGGTGTTTCTCCGCCGTCGGTACCGCCGGGCAGCGGTGCACCACCCTGCGCCGCCTGATCGTGCACGCCGACGTCAAGGACGAACTGGTCGAGCGGTTGAAGTCGGCGTATGAGACGCTCCCGATCGGCTCCCCGCTGGACGGGGGCACTCTGGTGGGCCCGCTGCTGGAGGAGGTTTCGGCGGAGCGGTTCACCGCCGCGATCGACCGGGCCACCGCGGACGGCGGCACGCTGATCACCGGCGGCGAGCGCGTGCCCGGGCCCGGGTCCGGGGTGTACGTGCAGCCGGCGATCGTGGACATGCCCGCCCAGACCGAGGTCGTGCGCACCGAGACCTTCGCGCCGCTGTTGTACGTGCTCACCTACACCGATTTCGACGAGGCCATCGCCCTGCACAACGGCGTCACCCAAGGGCTGTCCTCCTCGATCTTCACCCGCGATGTGCTGGAGGCGGAGACGTTCCTGTCCGCGACCGGCTCGGACACCGGGATCGCCAACGTCAACATCGGGCCCTCCGGGGCGGAGATCGGTGGTGCCTTCGGTGGGGAGAAGGACACCGGCGGTGGGCGCGAGTCCGGGTCCGATGCGTGGAAGATCTACATGCGCCGGACCACCAACACAGTCAACTACTCACGCGAACTCCCGTTGGCCCAGGGGGTGGAGTTCGGATGAGCACCTCCTCGCAACGCCCGGCGTCGATGACCCCGGATCAGTTGTTCGCGATCGACTCCCTCCTGTCGGAGGAGGAGAAGGAGGTCCGGGGCACCGTTCGGGCCATGATGGACAAGCACGTGCTGCCCGACGTGGCGCAGTGGTACGAGGACGGGCAACTACCGGCCCGGGAACTGGCCCGGACCCTGGGCGAGGTGGGCCTGCTGGGCATGCACCTGCAGGGCTATGGGTGCGCGGGCATGTCCGCCACCGCCTACGGGCTGGCGTGCCTGGAACTGGAGGCCGCGGACTCGGGGATCCGATCGTTGGTCAGCGTGCAGGGGGCTCCCTGGCCATGTTCGCCATCCACGCCTTCGGATCGGAGGAGCAGAAGGAGCACTGGCTGCCGCGGATGGCCACCGGCGAGGCGATCGGGTGCTTCGGCCTGACCGAACCCGACCACGGCTCCGACCCTGCCGGGATGCGCACCACCGCCCGCCGCGACGGCAGCGACTGGGTGCTCAACGGCACCAAGATGTGGATCACCAACGGCTCCATCGCGGACGTGGCCGTGGTGTGGGCGCGTACCGAGGAGGGCATCCGCGGATTCGCCGTCCCCACCGACACCCCCGGCTTCAGCGCCCCGGAGATCGAACGGAAGATGTCCCTGCGTGCCTCGGTCACCTCCGAACTGGTGCTGCAGGACGTGCGGTTGCCCGCCGAGGCGATGCTGCCGGAAGCCCGGGGGCTGTCCGGGCCGTTGCGCTGCCTGAACGAGGCCCGGTTCGGGATCGTGTTCGGGGCGCTGGGTTCGGCCCGCACCTGCCTGCTCACCGCCCTGGAGTACGCGGGCACGCGGGAGCAGTTCGACCGGCCGATCGCCGGGTTCCAGCTCACCCAAGCCAAGTTCGCGGACATGACCCTGGAGTACGGCAAGGGCGTGCTGCTGGCACTGCATCTGGGCCGGCGCAAGGACGCCGGGGATCTGGCGCACCAGCAGGTGAGCCTGGGCAAGTTGAACAACGTGCGCGAATCGCTGGAGATCGCCCGGACCTGTCGCACCATCCTCGGTGCGAGTGGGATCAGCGCCGAGTACCCGGTGATGCGGCACGCGAACAACCTGGAGTCGGTGCTGACCTATGAGGGCACCAGCGAGATGCACGCCCTGGTGATCGGGCAGGCCCTCACGGGTATCGCCGCGTTCCGTTGAGGTGCCCGTGATGCAGGGTCCGGATGAGCACTTCGTCGAGCGGGTCCGGCAGATGGCCGGTTCCGCCGGACCGGCCGGGGTGTCCGGTGTTGCCGCGCCGGCCGGGCTAGCCGGTGCAGCGGGGTCAGCCGCTCCAGCCGGTCTGGGGCTGCCGGCAGCCGAGGCCCTGGAACTGTTCGAGGTCCAGATCGCCTCCCGCCACCTGGATCTGGTGGCCCGCGAACTACGGGCACGGAACCAGGGGTTCTACACCATCCGGTCCGCGGGCCACGAGGGCAACGCCGCCGTGGCCGCCGCACTGCGCCCCACCGACCCGGCCATGCTGCACTACCGGTCCGGGGCGTTCTATCTCCAGCGCGCCGGCCAGGTGCCCGGCATCGACGGTGAGCGCGACATCCTGCTCGGGCTGGTCGGTGCCGCCGGTGAGCCGATAGCCGGCGGGCGGCACAAGGTGTTCGGGCGCGGGGAGTTGCACGTGGTCCCGCAGACCTCCACGATCGCCTCGCACGCCCCCCGGGCGATGGGCACCGCCTTCTCCATCTCCCTGGCCGCGAAGCTGGGCGTGCCCACGCCGTGGCCCACCGACGCGGTGGTGGTCGCCAGCTTCGGGGATGCCTCGATGAACCACTCCACCGCCGCCGGCGCGGTGAACGCCGCTCTCCAGGTGGCCCACCGCGGCCTGCCGATGCCGTTGCTGATCGTGTGCGAGGACAACGGCCTGGGGCTGAGCGTGCCGAACCCGCCCGGGTGGATCGCCGCCGCCTACGCCGGCCGCACCGGGCTGCGCTACCTCCAGGCGGACGGGGCGAACCTGCCCGAGGCGCTCGCAGCGGCACGGGACGCGGCCGAGTACGTTCGCCGTCGTCGTCGGCCCACGTTCCTCCACCTACGCACGGTGCGTCTGATGGGACACGCCGGCTCGGACGTGGAGAGTGCCTACCGCCCGCCGTCGGCCATCGCCGCGGACCTGGACCGGGATCCGCTGCTGGGCACGGCCCGGTGGCTGGTGCAGGCCGGGGTGTTGCGGCCCGATGAGGTGCTGGACCGGTACGAGGCCGCCCGGGAGCGTGTGCGGCGGATGGCCCGGGAGGTGGCCGCGCTGCCCCGGTTGGCCGGCCGGGAGCAGGTGATGGGCCCACTGGCGCCGCGCCGGCCGGCGGAGGTGGCACGGGTGGTGCCGCGAGCAGGTGATGACGCGGCGCGCTCGGCGGTGTTCGGCCGCTCGCTACCGGAGGAGGGGTCCGGGCGGACGCTGGCGCAGTCGATCAACGCCGCGCTGCACGATGTGCTGGCGGCGCATCCGGGTGCACTGGTGTTCGGCGAGGACGTGGCCCGAAAGGGCGGGGTGTACGGGGTGACCCGGGGTCTGCGCAAGGCGTTCGGGCCGGCGCGGGTGTTCGACACGATCCTGGATGAGCAGACCATCCTCGGGGTCGCTCTGGGGGCGGGGCTGAGCGGTCTGCTGCCGATCCCGGAGATCCAGTACCTGGCCTACCTGCACAACGCCGAGGACCAGTTGCGCGGTGAGGCCGCCACGCTGCAGTTCTTCTCCACCGGCGCCTACCGCAATCCGATGGTGGTGCGGATCGCCGGGTACGGGTACCAGAAGGGCTTCGGGGGCCACTTCCACAACGACAACTCGGTGGCGGTGCTGCGCGACATCCCGGGCCTGGTGGTGGCCTCGCCGGCGCGGGCCGAAGACGCGGCGGCGATGCTGCGCACCCTGGTGGCCGCCGGGTTGTCCGATGGCACGGTGAGCGCGTTCGTGGAGCCGATCGCGCTCTATCACACCCGCGATCTGCACACCGAGGGCGATGGGCTGTGGACCGACCCCTATCCGGGCCCGGACCGGTGGGCGGAGGCGCAGGTGCCGATCGGGTCGGCCCGCTGCTACGGGGACGGTGCGGACCTGACCCTGGTGTCCTGGGCGAACGGGCTGCACATGAGTCTGCGGGTGGCCCGGCAACTGGAGGCCCGCGGGGTGCGGGCCCGGGTGCTGGACCTGCGCTGGTTGGCGCCGCTGCCGGAGGAGGATCTGTTGGCGGCTGCCGAGGCCACCGGCACGGTGCTCGTGGTCGATGAGACCCGCCGCTCCGGGGGAGTCTCCGAGGCGGTCGTGGCCGCGTTGATCGACGGAGGTTTCACCGGCCGGATCGGGCGGGTGACCAGCGCGGACAGTTTCGTCCCGCTCGGCGACGCCGCCCTGGACGTGCTGCTGGACGAGGACACCATCCTGCAGCGGGCCCTGGAGTTGACCCGGCCCTGAGCCCTTCAGCCGCGAACCGGTCGGAGGGGCCCCAAACCGGCCGGCTCGGGGGCTAGGAGAGCATTCGCTGGATCCGGGGGAGGAGTTCCTCCAGGCGGGCCGCGTCGCGGATCACGATCACCGCCGGGTCGGGCTCGCTCGCTGGGACACCGTGCGTACCGCCGTCGGCATCTCCGCCGGCTGCATCCGCCGGGCCGGGGCTCGCGCTGGCCGTGCTGCCGATCTGCTGCCCGCCGCCGGCCATGTCGCCGTGCTCGCCGTACCACACGAGCATGGAGTCCAGTTCGGCGATCACCTCGCGGAACCAGGGCAACGCCTCCTCGGCGCTGATCGAGCCGCGCAGCCACGCCCGCAGCACGTGGTTGTGTGCGGTCACCACCGCGTTGGCGGTGAGTTCGGCCCGCAACAGTGACGTCAGGTCCCCGCCCCACCACTGGTGGATGAAGCGCTTGAACAGCCGCTCGTACTGGTGGATGCTGGCGCGCTCACGCTCCCGGAGCGCCTCGACCTGCCGGGTCAGGCCATAGCGCTGCCGGGCCCGCTCACCCTCACCCAGGTAATGGTTCAGCACCAGCCCGGAGGCCTCGGTCAGGGCCACCTTGCCGGTGCTCGGGGTGGCGGTGGCCAGGCGGGCCTCGATCGCGGCGAGCAGATGCTCGTGGGCGGGGAAGACCACCGACTCCTTGGTGCGGAACAACCGGAAGAAGGTGGTCCGGCCCACCCCGGCCCGGGCGGCGATGTCCTCCACCGTCGTGCCTTCGTACCCGCGTTCGGCGAAGAGCTGGAACGCCGCCTCGATGACTCGCTCACGTTGGGGGTTCGGCTCGCTCATCCATCCTCCTCATGCGCACTACCACGTGTAGTTGGAACATGGTACCGTCAATATGGAACTGCGTACCAGCGCGGGCGCGCCGGACGAGGACGACCAGGAGGAAGATCCGATGACTGACACGGCATTCGCACCGAATCCGGCATTCGTGCTGCCGGAGGAGTACGTCGAACTACGCGCGGCACTGCGCGACATCTGTGAGACCAAGATCGCCCCGCACGCCGCGAAGGCGGATGAGAACAGCGAGTTCCCCGCCGAGGCGCGGGAGGCGCTCACCGCCACCGACTTCATGGCCCCGCACATCCCGGAGGCCTACGGCGGCCAGGGCGCCGATGCGCTGGCGGCCTGCATCGTGGTGGAGGAGGTGGCCCGCGTGGATGCCTCGGCCTCGCTGATCCCGGGCGTGAACAAACTCGGCAGCCTCGCGCTCATCCTGGCCGGCTCGGAGGAGCTGAAGCAGAAGTACCTGCCGCCGGTGGCCAGCGGTGAGGCGATGTTCTCCTACTGCCTGTCCGAGCCGGACGCCGGTTCCGACGCCGCCTCGATGAAGACCACCGCGGTGAAGCAGGAGGACGGCAGTTGGGTTCTGAACGGGGTCAAGCGTTGGATCACCAACGCCGGCGTCTCGGACTACTACACCGTGCTTGCCGTCACCGACCCCACCTCCCGGCACCAGCGCCACTCGGCGTTCGTGGTGGAGAAGTCCGATGAGGGTGTCTCCTTCGGTGCCCCGGAGAAGAAGATGGGCATCAAGGGCTCGCCCACCCGCGAGGTGTACCTGGACAACGTGCACATCCCGGCGGACCGGATCATCGGGCCGGAGGGCGCCGGCTTCGTGCTGGCCATGCGGGTGCTGGACCACACCCGGGTGGGGATCGCCGCCCAGGCCGTGGGGATCGCCCAGGGCGCCCTTGACCTGGCCCTGGGTTACGTCCAGGAACGCCAGCAGTTCGGCCGCCCGATCGCGGAGTTCCAGGGTCTGCAGTTCATGCTCGCCGACATGGGCATGAAGGTCGAGGCGGCCCGCCAGCTCACCTACGCCGCCGCGGGCAAGGCCGAGATCGAGGCCCCCGACCTGCCCTTCTTCGGGGCGGCCGCCAAGGCCTTCGCCTCCGACGTGGCGATGGAGGTGACCACCGACGCGGTGCAGTTGCTCGGTGGCTACGGGTACACGCGGGACTATCCTGTGGAGCGGATGATGCGCGATGCCAAGATCACCCAGATCTACGAAGGCACCAACCAGATCCAGCGGGTGGTCATGGCCAGGGAGTTGCTGAAGAAGTCCAGGAGATGAGCGTCGCCGCGCTCCGCCCGGGAGCGCGGTGGGTTCAACCGGTACCGGACTGAACCGAGGTGGCCCGCCGCGCGCCGCACCGGCGGAGGCGCAGGAGCACGGTGACGGTCACCCAGCACATGCACGAGGTCGAGGGAATGGATGGATGGAGCCAATGAAGATTGTCGTTCTGATCAAGAACGTTCCGGACACCTGGGGCCAGCGCAGGCTCGACCCCCAGACCGGGCGGGTGGACCGCGGAGCCAGCGAGGCGGTGATCGACGAGGTCGGCGAGCGGGCCATCGAGGCCGCGCTGGTCTACAAGGACGGCGCCGACGCCGAGGTCGTGGTGATGACGATGGGGCCAGAGGCGGCCAAGGAGTCGCTGCGCAAGGGTCTGGCGATGGGCGCCGACTCCGCCGTGCACGTCAAGGACGACGGCCTGGTCGGCGCGGACATGGTCCGCACCAGCGGGGTGCTCGCGGCGGCGATCAAGCAGGTCGGCTTCGATCTGGTGATCGCCGGCGACGTGTCCACCGACGGTGGCGGTGGCGTGGTCCCGGCGATGGTGGCCGAAGCGCTGGGTGTGCCGCACCTGACCCACCTGGACTCGGTGAGCATCACCGCGCAGGGCGTCTCCGGTGAGCGCGAGGCGACCGGCGGCGTGGCCGAGGTGCGCGCGGACCTGCCGGCAGTGATCTCGGTGACCGAGCGCACCCCGGAGGGCCGGTTCCCGAACTTCCGGGGCATCATGAGGGCCCGCAAGAAGCCCACCCAGGCGCTGTCCCTGGGCGACATCGCCGGGCTGCCCGAGCAGGCGGTCACCCGCACCTCGGTGCTGTCCGCCGCCCAACGCCCGGCCCGGGAGGCCGGCGTCAAGGTGGTCGATGAGGGCGACGGCGGGCAGAAGCTGTTCGAGTACCTGTCCCAAGAGAACCTGGTCTGAGGGAGGATCCATGGCGAACGTTCTTGTATTGGTCGACCTCTCCCCGACCGGGGATGTCGCAGCATCGGCCGGGCCGTTGCTGAAGGCCGCTGCCGATCTGGGCACCCCCGTCGCGGTGGTGGCCGCGGCGCCGGGGGCCGGTGACGCGTTGGTGGCACGACTCGGGTCCCTGGGTGCCGCCCATGTGCACCTTGCCGAGTCCGACGGGGTCGGTTCGGTCCTGGTGGGCCCGATGGTGGCGGCGCTGGAGCAGGCCGCCGGCCAGTACGACCCGGCGGTGGTCCTGGTGCCCGATGCGCTGGAGCCCCGTGAGGCGGGTGCCCGGTTCGCGATGCGCACCGGTGCCGGCCTGGCGGTGGACGTGACCGGGCTGCGTACCCAGAACGAGCAACTCGTGCTCACGCACTCGGTCTTCGGTGGCGAGTGGGACGTGGAGTCCACCATCGAGGGCCCACTGGCGGTGATCGCCGTGCGTGAGGGCGCGATCTCCGGCGCCGCGCCGGCCGCCGAGCCGGCGGTGACCCGCGGGTCGGTCGAGGCCGGCCACGGGGCGCCGGTGGCGAACCTGCGTGAGGCCACCGCGGCGACCGAGCGCCCCGACCTGCGCGCCGCCGACGTGGTGGTGGCCGGTGGCCGCGGCGTCGGATCGAAGGAGAACTTCGCCCTGGTGGAGCAGTTGGCCGACGCCCTCGGCGCCGCCGTGGGTGCCTCCCGTGCGGCGGTCGATGCCGGCTACGTGGCGAACTCGGCGCAGGTCGGCCAGACCGGGACCACCGTGTCCCCGAAGCTGTATATCGCGCTGGGCATCTCCGGTGCGATCCAGCACCGTTCGGGCATGCAGACCTCCAAGACGATCGTGGCGGTCGACAGCGACCCGGAGTCGGGCATCTTCGAACTGGCCGACTTCGGTGTGGTGGGCGACCTGTTCGAGGTGGTCCCGCAGTTCCTGGAGGCGTTGGAGCGTCACCGCACGCAGTGACGGCGCCGGCGCGCGTTCGGAAGTCAGCGCGGACTGCGAAGCAGGCGGCATGATGGTGGCCGGTGGGTCAGCGAGGGCGACTCACCGGCCCGTGGCCCAGGAGGAGAACACGATGAGCACGACCGGTCGGCAACGCAGCCGGGGCAAGCAGTTGGCGATCGCGATCCCGGCTGCCCTGGTGGTGCTGGTGGTGGTGGTGCTGCTGGCCCGGTGGCTGCGGGGGATGGCGGGGGTGGAGTCCTTCATCGCCACGTACGGCGGGGATGCTCCCCAGCCGGAGGCCGCTCCGGTGGGTATCCCGGGCTGGGTGGGCTGGCAGCACTTCCTGAACATGTTCCTGATCGTGCTGATCATCCGCACCGGGTGGTTGATCCGCACCACCCAGCGTCCCAAGGCGCACTGGACGGCGAAGAAGCCCGGGTTCCTGTGGGGTAAGCGCCCGCAGCGCATCAGCATGGACAAGTGGCTGCACGTGAGCCTGGATGTGCTCTGGGTCCTCAACGGCCTGGTGTTCGCGGTGCTGATCTTCGCCACCGGGCACTGGATGCGGATCGTGCCCACCAGCCTCGAGATCTTCCCCAACGCGCTGTCGGCCGCGCTGCAGTACCTGTCCCTGGATATCCCCAGTCATAGCGGGTGGGCGGCCTATAACGGGCTGCAGGTGCTGGCCTACTTCATCACGGTGTTCATCGCTGCGCCGCTGGCGGCGATCACCGGGGCGCGGATATCTCCGGCGTGGAAGCCGGAGTGGCGCGCGAGCAGACTGGTGCCGATCGAAGCGGCTCGCAAGGTTCACTTCGCGGTGATGGTGTACTTCGTGTTCTTCATCATCGTGCACGTCACGCTGGTGCTGACCACCGGTGTGCTGCAGAACCTGAACGTGATGTACGCCGCCCGTGACGAGGTCAGCTGGGTGGGCTTGGGCGTCTTCGCCGCCTCACTGGTGGTCACCGTCATCGGTTGGGTCCTGGCCCGGCCGGTGTTCCTGTCCCCGATCGCCTCCATGAGCGGCAAGGTCACCCGCTGAGGCTGATGGCCGACGACGTGGCGGGGCGATCGCGCGCAGCCGCACCCGGCCGCGGTCTGCCGTCGGGCGGCGCCTGCCCGGGCCCTGCGGTGGCGTGCGCACCGGAAGCGGGCCGGGCGTGACGAGGGCGTGGCGCGGTGGCGCTGCCGGCACCGGGGTCCGGGCGGTCCTGGCGCCGAATCCGGGGCCGATGACGCTGGAGGGCACCAACACCTGGGTGCTCCGGGCGCCCGGTCCTGCGCCCGGGGGCGGCGTCGTCGTCGACCCCGGGCCGGCCGGGGTGGCGCAGCACCTCGCTGTGGTGCACGAGGCGGCCGGGCCGGTGGCGCTGACGCTGCTGACCCACCATCACCGGGACCACACCGGCGCGGTCGCGGAGTGGACCGCGCTGACCGGTTCGGCGGTACGCGGGGCCGACTCGACTCGCCGCTGCGGGAGGGGGAGCGGATCCAGGCGGCCGGGTGGAACCTGGAGGTGCTGGCCACCCCGGGCCACACGGCGGACTCGGTGTGCCTGCTGATCCCGGAGGAGGGTGTGCTGCTCACCGGCGACACGGTGCTGGGCCGGGGGACGTCGGTGGTGCCCTGGCCCGAGGGTCACCTCGGTGACTACCTCGACTCCCTGACCCGGCTGATCTCGCTGGCACGGGAGGGCGTGGTGCGCACGATCGCCCCCGGTCACGGCCCGGTGGTGACCGAGCCGCTGGACTTCCTCAACGCCTTGCTCGCGCACCGGCGTGAGCGGTTGGACCAGGTGGACGCCGCGGTGCGCGCCGGTGCCCGCACCGCGAGCGAGGTGGTCACCGCCGTCTACGGCGACCTCGGGGAGACCCTGGCCCTGGCGGCGACGGCCACCGTGCGCGCCCAGTTGGTGCACCTGGGTCACGACCCCGCCTGACGCGGTCTCAGCGGAGCCGGGGGTTGTGGGTCAGCCGGCGGAGAGGTCGGTGGGCGCTGGGCCGCCAGCACGCCCAGCGCGCCGAGCAGCGTTCCGCTGGCGAGTCACCGCTCCGTGCCCGTCGTCTCGAGCCGATCATTGATAAGCGAGGCGATCGGGATCGCCGAGGTCGCCGCCGGCGAGGGTGCGTTACATAGATGGAGTTGACGCTGCGTGGAGCGAAACAGGAAGTCGTCCACGATCGACCCACTGCGTAGCAGGGCCTGGGCCCGGATCCCCGCCGGGTGTGGCTGGAGGTCGGTCAACTCTATGCTCGGGCAGTACTTGCGGACCAGTTCTAGGTACCGGCGGCGGAAGAGGGAGTTACCCATCTCAGTGATCCCTGTGCGTGCGTACTTGGCGGCGAAGCGCCACATGCCCGGGAAGAATGCGTAACTAGCCACGTCTGCCAGTTGCACCGAACCCCGCCGGTAGCCTTCGCGGGCGAAACCCAGGACGGCGTTGGGGCCCACGGTTACCCGTCCGTCGATGGTCGGGCTGAGGTGGATCCCCAGGAAGGGCAGTGCCGGGTCCGGTACGGGGTAGATCAAGTGGCGTACGACGTCGGAGCGTCGCGAGGGCAACTGGTAGTACTCACCGCGGAAGGGCACGATCCGGAAGTCCACTTCCAACCCGCCCATGCGGGCCAGCCGGTCGGCCTGCAAGCCGGCGCAGGCCACCAGGCGCTCGCCGCGGTACTCCCCGGTCTGAGTAGTGACGACGACGACGTCGGGTCGTTCAGCGATCTGCTGCACCTGGGCGCCGGTCACCACCCGGCCGCCCAATTCGATGATCTGGTCCGCCATGGCGCGTGCAACCCGAGTGAAGTCCACGACGCCGGTGGTCGGTGAGACCAGGGCAGCCAGGCCGCGGACGTTCGGCTCCATCTCGGCCAACCGGCTGCCTTCGATCTCCTCGAGTTCCAGGCCGTTGGCCTTCGCACGTTGAGCCAGACCACGCATCCGGTCCACCTCAACTGGAGTAGTGGCGACCACGAGTTTGCCGATGGAGCGATAGTCGATGCCGCGCTCGTCGCAGAACCGGATGGTGTGTTCCCTTCCGGCCCTGCACAGTCGCGCCTTGAGCGATCCCGGCGAGTAGTACAACCCGGCGTGGATCACCCCAGAGTTGTGCCCGGTCTGGGCGGTGGCGACGTCGTCGGCCTTCTCCAGCACAACGACGTCCGAGCCAGGACGACGCAGCAGCGCCTCTCGCGCCGTGGCCAGGCCAACGATCCCACCGCCGACAACGATCATGTTCGCAGTCTCGCCGTGGGTGGGAGATGACACCATGGGAAGGAGGCTACAGTCACCGGACCTCGTTCCGTGCTCTCGCGGACCATGGCCGCGGGGGTAGGGGATGTGGATGGGGTGGGTCAGCCGGCGGAGACGTCGGGTAGGCGGCGGGCCGCCAGCACGCCGAGGGCGCCGAGGCCGGCCAGGAACACCAGCGCCCAGTGCACTCCGAGGATGGACAGCGCCGATCTCAGGGCACCGGCGACCAGCAGGATGATGCCCATCGCCGAGTTCGACACGGCCACGTACTTGGTGCGCTGATCGCCCTCGGCCATGTCCACCAGGTAGGTCTTGCGCCCCACCCGCACCCCGGTATGGATGAGGGTGAGGGCGAAATAGGAGCCCACGAACAGTGCCACGCCCCACCCGCTGGCGCCGTCGAAACCCGGCAGCAGGGTGGCCACCACGATGGCGATCAGCAGTGCCGAGGCGATCCCGGCCCCGGCGGCCATCAGGTTGCGGCTGGAGCGGTCCGCCAGACGCCCGGCCACCGGCCCACCCAGGAGCGCCGACAGTCCCGAGGCGATGATGAAGCCTCCCAGGCCGCTGAGTTCCCCGGCCCCGGAGGTCATCGCCAGGGAGACCAGGAAGGGTGGGCTGAGGGCGGAGACCAGCAGCAGGCTGCGGACGATGACGAAGTGCCGGAACGGCTTGTCCTCGCGCAGCAACGTCACCGAGGCCACCAGCCAACCCGGGCTCCTGGTGGTACCCGGCTCCGTGGTGGCGCCCTGCCCGTGCGACGCAGCCGCCTGGGTCGCGTCGTCGTCGTCGGCTTCCTTGTCCGGCTTGTCGTAGGGCTCGCGGATGCCGGCGTAGACGAGCGCGGTCAGTACCCACAGCACCGCGCCGGCACCGAGCAGCCAGGCGATCTGCCCGGCGCCCAACTCCCCGCCGCCGAGGATCCGCAGCGCCGCCCCCAGCGTGATCGCCACGATTCCGGCGGCGGTGGTGGACAGGCCGTTGATCTGCCCGCGTTGACCCTTGGGCAGGGTGCGGCCCTGGACGTCCTTGGAGGACATCGACGTCAGCGAGCGCCCGAGGGAGAAGACGGCCAGGGCGGCCAGGATCGCCACCCCCGCACCGAGGCCGGAGCCGATCGCGGCCACCAAGGCCATCGCGGCCACCGCGACCGCCTGCACCAGGGCACCGGTGACGAACACCAGCGTGCGCCTGCGCACCCGCAGCACGAGCGGGGTGAGCATCGCCTGCGGCAGCATCGAACCGGACTCGCGGATCGGGACCAGGAGACCGGTCAACGCCGGAGGCACCCCGATGGCCTGGAACAGCCACGGCAGCACGGTGGAAGCGTTGACGGTCTGGTCTCCGCTGCTCTGCAACGCGTGCGCACCGACGAGGCGGATCCCGTTGCGCGGCACGTCGGCGCGGACCTGGTCGTCCAGGTCGGCTTCGGCCTCCGGGTCGCGTGTGACCACCGCGCTGTACAGGCGATCGCTCCTGCTCATCCGGCGTAGCCTACGGCGGTTCCCCGGGCGCCGCGGCTTGGTGGGGCTCCACGCACGGTGGTGACCGAGCAGGGTCGATCGTTGTATGCATCAGGATCGATCAATCTAGGCGAGAGTGCCGATTCCATGTCTGATGTATACAAGGGCGAGTCGAATGGCTATCGTCGGAGCCATGCTCGCCAGCGAACGCGCCTACGTGCAGTTGCGCCAGGACATCATCTCCGGCCACCTGCCTCCGGGCACCGCGCTGGGTGAGGTCGACCAGGCCGGGCGGCTGGGGGTCTCACGCACACCGCTGCGCGAAGCCCTGAGACGACTGGGCGCCGAGGGGCTGTGCGTGGTCGGCAAGGGTCGCACCTACACCGTCTCGGCCATCTCGCCGGAGGACGTGCGGCACCTGTTCGAACTGCGCGAGGCGCTCGAGACCCAGGCGGCGCGGCTGGCGGCGCTGCGGGGGGAGCCCGCCGTGTTCACCGCCCTGGCCGATCGCTTCGCCGAGGCCGCCGAACTGCTCATCCCCCAGGATCCCGAGCATGCCGGCTACTACCGGCTGGTCGCGGACCTGGACGGCGCGCTCGATGCGGCGATGCACAGCCCCGCGATCCAGCGGGCCCTGGTCTCCCTGCGTTCGCAGGTGGCGCGCGCTCGCCGGCTCTCCCGCGATGACCACCAGCGGCTGGTGCAGGCGGCGCAGGAACACCGGATGATCGCCGAGGCGATCGCCGCCGGTGACGGCACGCTGGCCGCACAGGCCACCGCCATCCACCTGCGCGCGAGCCTGGCCAGCATCCTGATCGCCCTGGACAAGGAGGCCCCCGCGGCCACCAGCGCCTGACCTGCAGCACCGCTCGACCTCTAGCACCGCTCGACCACAGATGAGGAGCACCCCACATGAGTTCCGCGGACATGGTGACCCACGACGTCCGGGTCCACCCCAGCGCCGACGGGTTGGCCCGCGAGGACCAACTCGCCTGGAAGATCGCCGAGGTCGCCGCCGACCCCGTCGAGGTTCCCGATGAGGTCACCGACATGATCATCAACCGGGTCATCGACAACGCCGCCGTCGCGACCGCTTCGTTGACCCGCGCGCCGGCCGTGGCCTCCCGGGCCCAGGCCCGGGCGCACCCCTACAACCCCGGTGCCACCGTGTTCGGCCTGGACCAGTCCGAGCGCGTCAGCCCCGAGTGGGCCGCCTGGGCCAACGGTGTGGCCGTGCGCGAACTGGACTAGTCATCACGACACCTTCCTGGCCGCCGACTACTCCCACCCGGCCGACAACATCCCGGCGATCCTCGCCGTCGCCCAGCACCTGGCCGACTCCCGGGGCCTCACCGGCACAGAGCTCATCCGCGGCATCGCCACCGGCTATGAGATCCAGGTGAACCTGGTGCGGGCGATCTGCCTGCACGAGCACAAGATCGACCACGTCGCCCACCTGGGCCCCTCGGCCGCGGCCGGCATCGGGACCCTGCTCGGTCTGGATGCCACCACGATCTTCCAGGCCGTCGGCCAGGGGCTGCACACCACCACCGCCACCCGGCAGTCCCGCAAGGGCCAGATCTCCACCTGGAAGGCCCACGCCCCCGCCTTCGCCGGGAAGATGGCCGTGGAGGCCGTCGACCGGGCCATGCGCGGGCAGACCTCCCCCGAGCCGATCTACGAGGGCGAGGACGGCGTGATCGCCTGGATGCTGGACGGACCGCAGGCGCACTACCGGGTGCCGCTGCCGGCGGCCGGCGCACCGAAACGCGCCATCCTGGACACCTACACCAAGGAGCACTCCGCGGAGTACCAGTCCCAGGCGCTGATCGACCTGGCCCGCAAACTGCACAACGAGCGGCCCGAGCTCCGCGACCCTGACAGCGCTGCCAACATCGCAGGCATCGTGATTCACACCTCCCATCACACCCACTACGTGATCGGATCCGGCTCAGGCGACCCGGAGAAGTACGACCCCACCGCCTCCCGGGAGACCCTGGACCACTCCATCCCCTACATCTTCGCCGTCGCCCTGCAGGACGGCGCCTGGCACCATGCCCGTTCCTACGCCCCCGAACGCGCCGCCCGCGAGGACACCGTCGCGCTGTGGCACAAGATCACCACCGCAGAGGACCCCGAGTGGACCCGCCGCTACCACTCCAAGGACCCCGATGAGAAGGCCTTCGGTGGCCGGGTGGAGATCACCCTGACCGACGGCTCGACGATCGTGGAGGAGATCGCCGTCGCCGATGCCCACCCCTACGGCGCCCGCCCCTTCGGCCGGGAGCAGTACGTCGCCAAGTTCTCCCGCCTGGCGCAGGGTGTACTGGACGACGGCGAGATCGAGCGGTTCCTGGACGTCGCCCAGCGCTTGCCGCACCTGAGCGGAGCGGAGTTGGGCGAGTTGACCATCACCGCTCCGGCCGGTCTGCTGGCCGGCGCGAGCGCCCCGGGCGGGATCTTCTGATGTTGCACGCCTCCACACCGGCGCACGTCAAGCGCGCGCGGCTCCGCGAGCGGCTCGCCGGCGGCGACCTGCTCAGCTTCCCCGGTGCGTTCAACCCGCTGAGTGCCCAACTCATCCAGGACAAGGGCTTCGACGGCGTCTACATCTCCGGGGCGGTGCTCTCGGCCGACCTGGGCCTGCCCGACATCGGTCTGACCACCCTGACCGAGGTCGCGGGCAGGTCCCAGCAGATCGCGCGGGTCACCGACCTGCCGGCCCTGGTGGATGCCGACACCGGGTTCGGCGAGCCGATGAACGTGGCCCGCACCGTACACGCCCTGGAGGACGCCGGGGTGGCGGGCCTGCACATCGAGGACCAGGTCAACCCCAAGCGGTGCGGGCACCTGGACGGTAAACAGGTCGTGGACGCCGCCACGGCCACCAAGCGGATCCGCGCCGCCGCCGAGGCCCGCCGCGACGACAACCTGCTGATCATGGCCCGCACCGACATCCGCGCGGTCGAGGGTCTCGACGCGGCCAAGGACCGGGCCAAGGCCCTGGTGGACGCCGGGGCCGACGCCATCTTCCCCGAGGCGATGCGTGACCTGGCCGAGTTCGAGGCGGTGCGCGCCGCCGTCGACGTCCCGGTGCTGGCGAACATGACCGAGTTCGGCAAGTCCGAACTGTTCACCCGCGACCAACTCGCCGGTGCCGGGATCGCCATCGTCATCTACCCTGTGTCGCTACTGCGACTTGCCATGGGCGCGGCCGAACGGGGCCTGGAGACCCTGCAGGCGCAGGGCACCCTGGCCGGCGTCGTGGATCAGATGCAGCACCGTGCCCGCCTGTACGAACTCATCGACTACGAGGCCTACAACGCGTTCGACGCCTCGGTCTTCACCTACACACCCGCCCCGACCCCCGGTACCTCCCCCACCGGCACGGCCCCCGGCGATGCCGGGGACGAAGCCACAACGAAGGAGTGAACATGAGCAACGAAGCCCCCGAGATCAAGAAGGGCCTGGCCGGCGTCTACGTCGACGAGACCGCCATCTCCAAGGTCAACCCGGACACCAACTCCCTGCTGTACCGCGGCTACCCGGTGCAGGAACTGGCCGAGCAGTGCAGTTTCGAGCAGGTCGCCTACCTGCTCTGGCACGGCGAGATGCCCACCGAAGAGCAGTTGGCCGACTTCGAGCGCACCGAGCGCTCCCAGCGCGCCCTGGCCGACAACGTGCGGTCCGTGATCGACTCCATCCCGCACACCGCACACCCGATGGACGTGGTACGCACCGCCGTCAGCGTCGTCGGTGCCAACGATCCCGACGCCGGGGACGACTCCGAGGCCGCCGACCTCACCAAGTCGGTGCGGCTGCTCGCCCAGCTGCCCGCCGTCGTCGCCTATGACCAGCGCCGTCGGCGCGGCGAGGACCTGGTGCCCCCGCGTGAGGACCTGGGGTACGCCGAGAACTTCCTGCACATGACCTTCGGATCGGTGCCCGCCGACGTCGTCGTCGATGCCTTCCGTGTCTCCCTCATCCTGTACGCCGAGCACTCCTTCAACGCCTCCACCTTCACCGCCCGGGTGGTCACCTCCACCCTGAGCGACCTGTACTCGGCGGTGGTGGCCGCGATCGGTGCGCTCAAGGGTCCGCTGCACGGCGGGGCGAACGAGGCGGTGATGAACGTGTTCGACGAGATCGGCGAAGCGGACAACGCCGAGGTGTGGTTGGAGCAGGCGCTGGCCGAGAAGCGCAAGATCATGGGCTTCGGTCACCGCGTGTACAAGAAGGGCGATTCGCGGGTGCGAGAGCATGAAGGCAGCCCTGGACAGCCTGGTGGCGCACTACGACCGTCCGGACATCGCCGCGATGTATGACAACCTCGAGAACGCGATGACCTCCCGCAAGGACATCAAGCCGAACCTGGACTACCCCTCCGGCCCGGCGTACCACCTGATGGGCTTCGACACCGAGATCTTCACCCCGTTGTTCGTGGCCTCCCGGATCACCGGCTGGACCGCCCACATCATGGAGCAGCGGGCCTCCAACGCGCTGATCCGGCCGTTGAGCGCTTACAACGGCCCGGATGAGCGGCACCTGGGTTAGTCGCGACCGAAGGACACCGACGACGTCCACGCCACAACCGCATCGGGTCAGGCACAACCGCATCCGGGTCAGGCACAACACTGCCCAACGATGCCGGATTGTCCTGGCAATGATGCCCATGTTCCCGGCGCCCGCGCGTGGCTAACGTTAGGCGGTACAGATGTTCGCCGGCGAAGGGATGCGGGGCGTGGCCAGGATCTCCCTGAACGAGGTGATCGAGACCGTCCTCGATCCGGAATCCTTCGAGCCGTGGGACGCACCGCCCACCCAGCCGGACTACGGGCCCGCCTACGTCGCCCAGCTCGCGCGGGCCACCCAGCGCAGCAGTGCCGACGAGGCGGTCGTGACCGGGCGGGCCGTCCTCGGTGGGTACCGGGTCGCCGTCATCGTCGGCGACTTCGACTTCCTCGCCCGGTTCCCTCGGTGCCGCTGCCAGCGAGCGGATCACGCTGGCGTTCGAACGGGCCACCGCCGAGGGGTTGCCGGTGCTGGCCTCGCCGACGTCCGGCGGCACCCGGATGCAGGAGGGCACCCCGGCGTTCCTGCACATGATCAAGATCAGCCAGGCGGTGCTGGCCCACCGCGCCGCCGGGTTGCCCTACCTGGTCTACCTGCGCGACCCCACCACCGGGGGCGCACTGGCGTCGTGGGGGTCCCTGGGCGACCTCACGATCGCCCAGCCCGGAGCGCTCGTGGGCCTGCTCGGTCCCCGGGTGCGGGAGATCATGCTCGGCGAACCGCTGCCCGAGGGCGTGCAGCAGTCCGAGAGCCTGGCCCGCAAGGGTGTGATCGACGGGGTGGTGCCGCTGGGAGAACTGCGGACGACGGCGGTCAAGGCCCTGCGGGTGCTGACCTCGCCCCAGGAGCCGGTCGGGGAGCGTTTCGTCGATGCGACGATCGCGACCGACCGGGCCCCGTGGGACTCGGTGCAGGCGACTCGCAATCCGGACCGGCCCCGGCTGCACCACCTGTTGCAGCACGCGGCGGAGGTGTTCATTCCGCTGCGCGGCACCGGGACCGGGGAGTCGGACGGGACCATCACGGTGGGCCTGGCCCGGTTCCCTGGGCTGTCCTGTGTGCTCATCGGCCAGGACCGCCGGCCCCGCCGGGACGCCTCGCTCAGCCCGGCGGCGCTGCGGGTGGCCCAACGCGGCTTCCACCTGGCCGAGGAGCTGGACCTGCCGCTGGTCACCGTGATCGACTCACCGGGCCCGGAGTTGACCACCGAGGCCGAGCACGGCGGGCTGGCCGGTGAGATCGCGCGCACGGTGGCGGCGCTGGCCACGGTGCGGGTGCCGGTGGTCTCCACGATCCTGGGCGAGGGCAACGGTGTGGCCGCCCTGGCCCTGCTGCCGGCCGATCGCACCGTGTGCGCCGAGAACGGCTGGGTGGCGCCGCTGCCGCCCGAGGGCGCCAGCGCGATCATCCACCGCACCGCGGACCGTGCGGCGGACATGGCGGCGGCGCACCGCATCCGGGCGGTGGACCTGCTCGAGACTGGTGCCGTCGACGAGATCGTGCCCGAGCGACCCGACGCCGCCGAGGAGCCCGCCGCGTTCTGCCGCCGACTGATCGCCTCGGCTACGGCGCACCTTGCCGAACTCATGGCGATGAGGACCGAGGAGCGCCTGGGGATTCGTCATGATCGGTACCGGTCGATGAGGTAGGCCAGGGGGTTGGTGGTGGTGCTGGCGGTGGCGCTCGCGGTGGTGCTGGGACTGCGGTGCTCGTGGTGGTCCGGGGACTGCGGTGCTGGTGGTGGCGCTCGGGTGGCGACGCTGTCGAGGTGGCGCTGCGGGGCGCGAGGACGAGCGGTGTTGGAACAGGGCGTTCGAAACCCTTGATTCGAACGGGCGTTCGTAGTAATGTTGGGTTATGGCGGTACACCCCCTCCCCACCATCTCGCCCACCCAGGGCGTGCATGCGGCGCTGGATGAGTTGGCGCAGATGGATCCGGGTGGGCTGAGCGATGTGGGTCAGGCGCAGTTGCTGGTGGACCTCAAGCGGATCGAGTCGCGGGTGTGCGCCTACCGCCTCAAGGTGTTGGCGGCGGCGGAGAAGGCCAAGGCGGCCGAGCGGGCCGGGGATGCGGACACGGCATCATGGGCGGCGAAGCGCACCAATGAAGATGGCCGCGAGACCAGCCGGCAGACGAAGTTGGCCACTCGGATCAAGGACCGCAGTTCGACGCAGAAGGCGCTGGACGGGGGAGAGATCTCCCAGGAGCACGCCGAGACGATCGTCGGTGCGGGAGAGAAACTTCCCGGCGGATCTCAGCGCCGCGGAACGCAAACGGGTCGAGGATGACCTGGTTGAGAAGGCCAAGACGATGCCGCCCTCGGTGTTGCGGCAACGGGCTCGCCGAGCGCTGGAAGCCATCGAGAGGCAGCGTGATGAGGTCGATGCTCACGAAGAGGGCCAGGTGGCCGACGAGGAGGAGCGGGCCAGGGCGCGCACCAGGGTGACACTCCGGGATAACCAGGACGGAACGGTCACGGGCCACTTCACCGTGCCGGTGTTTCATGGGCACCTGTTGCGCAAGTTGCTCCAGACCATGACCGCACCGCGCCGGGAGAACCGCAAGGACCAGGACGGCGCAGCCAGCGGAGGCGTTGAGGATTGCGGGTCCGGCAGCCCGGCCGCCGTCGGGAGTAGCCCGGGTGGTGCTGGCGCTGCTGGCGCTGCTGGCGGTGCTGGCGGTGCTGGCGCGGCTGGCGCGGCTGGCGGTGCTGGCGGTGGGAGTGGCGCGGGTGGCGCGGGTAGTGCAGGTGGCTCGGGTGTCGCCGGTAGGGCCGGAGGTGCCGGTGCGGGTGCCTCGGCGCAGGAGTCGGGCGATCTGGTCGGTCTGCCTGATCCGGGTCGGGTGGCCCAAGCCAGGCGGGCCGACTGGGCCCACGCCCACGGCCTGGCACTGTGTGAGTTGATCGAGCACCTGCCCACCGATCACCTGAGCCCCAAGACCGCCGCGACGATCGTGGTCACCCTCGATGAAGAGGTTCTGCGCGGGCGGCTGGCAGCAGCCGGGCTGGACACCGGGGAGAAGATCTCGGCCGCCCAGGCGCGCCAACTGGCCTGCAACTCCGGTCTGGTTCCGGTGGTGCTGGGTGGGAAGTCGGTGCCGCTGGACCTGGGTCATAGCGCCCGGTTCTTCAGCGAATCCCAGCGCACCGCACTGTCGGTCCAACACACCGCCTGTGCCGCCGACGGATGTCAACGACCGTATGCGTGGTGCGAGTTGCACCATCTGAAACCGTGGGCCGACGGCGGGCGCACCGACCTGGACCAGGCAGTGCCGCTATGCCACCGACATCATCGACTCATCCACGATCATCGCTACCACCACACCCGCTCGCCAGGCGGCACGGTCACCTTCGCGATGCGCGAATAGGGCGCGGGCGTTGTGCGGGTGAGGTGTGGGACGCAGCCGGCCGTGCGGGAGATGAGTGTTGCGCGCGCCCGGGCGTGCGCGCGCCCGTGCGTGCGCGCGCCCGTGCGTGCGCGCGGGCGGTGCGTGCGTTGTGGTCTAGTCGCTGTGGTGGATGCGGCCATCGGTTCGGGACAACGACTCGCCGCTGCCCTTCCACCGGTTGGCGATGATCTCCGCCGCGATGGACACCGCGGTCTCCTCCGGGGTGCGCCCGCCCAGGTCCAGGCCGATGGGGCTGTGGATCCTGGCTAGCTGGTCCTCGGTGGCCCCCGCTTCGCGGAGCCGGTCCATCCGGTCCTTGTGAGTGGTCCGTGAACCCATCGCGCCGATGTAGCACCGCTGCGGCAGATCGAGCGCTTGCGCCGGCAGTTGCGGGCCGCCCGCGGCACCGACGAGCCGTTCTTCGACCGCGGCCCGGGTTATGCCAGCCTGTCCGGTGGTGCCCACAGTTCGTCCTACGACTACCTGTGAGGTGTGCCGATGCGCGTGGTCGTCACCGGTGCCGGCGGTAAGACGGGCCGGGCCGTCATCGCGGGGCTGCGCCGGGCCGGGCACGAGCCGATCGCCCTGGTGCGGCGCGCGTCGGCGGCCCAGGAGTTCCGCGGCCAGGGTGTGGCGGCCCGCACCGCCCACTTCACCGATGCGGCGGCGTTGACCGAGGCGTTCGGTGGTGCCGACGCGGTCTATCACGTGCCCCCGAACATGCACCCGGAGGAGGACGCGATCGGGGCCCGGGTGGCCGATGCCGCGGTGGTGGCCGGGGTACGCCGCCTCATTCTGCACTCGGTGCTGGCCCCGTACGTGCCCGCGATGCCGCACCACCTGCGCAAAGCCCGCACCGAACTGGCGCTGCGCACTCGCCCGTTGCACTGGACCATCGTGCAACCGGCCACCTACGCCCAGAACCTGCTCGGCTACCTGGAACCTGCCCGCACCGAGGGCTCATTTGATCGACCTGGTCAACGCCGCGTTCGCCGACCTGGTGTTGGCGGAACTGATGGAGCGGCTCAACGCCGCCGGTGTGCCCGCCGGGGAGGTGCGCACCCTGGACCGGGTCTACGACTGGGACCAGACCCGCTCCCAGGGCCTGCTCATCGACGTGGAGCACCCCGACCTCGGCACCGTGCAACTGCCCGGCCCGCCGCTGCGCTGGTTCGACGCCGAGGGGGAGCGCTGCCGGGAGGAGCGCCTCGCGCCGCCGGCGCTGGGCGGTGATGAGGCGGCGATCCGGGCCTGGTTGGAACAGACGCCGGCGCGCTGACGCGCACTGAACCGCAAGCGCACCTTGGCCGGGGCAGGCCCTGACGAAACCTGCTCGCCCACCGGGCGCAGGGAGGCGCCCGCGTGTGGGGTCGGCTAGGGCTGCGCGGAGCGTTCGTCCAGTTGGGTGATGAACGACTCGGCGGCGGCGAGTTGGGCCGCGAGTCCGTCACGCCGTGTGGTGGCCGCCTCCCGGAGGGCGATGAGCTGGCTCGTGAGCTCCGCGCGGCGGGAGGCGGTGGGCTCGGCGTCGAGTTCGGCGATCACGTCGAGGACCTCGCGCATCTCCTCGAGGCTGTACTCCAGCGGCTTCATCTTCTTGATCAGTTCGAACTGGGAGACGTCGCTGTCGGTGTAGAGCCGGAAGCCTCCTTCGGTCCTGCTGGAGGGAGTGACCAGACCGACTTCGCCGTAGTAACGGATGGTGCGCTGGGACAGGCCGGTGCGTTCGGCCACTTCCCCGATCTGCATGTGCGCAGCCATAGCCCTCCTTCTCCGGTCGCCTGACTCTACCGGCTGGCACTCCCGCTCTACCGGGTCGAGCGATGGCGCCGATGGCCGGCACCCCGCGGGGCGAGGAACCTCACACAAACTCTACCCTCTCGTTAGGGTAGAGTTTCGGTCGGACTGCGCAGGTGCCGTCGATGATGCCCAGCACCTGGGCGCCTCGACGCTCAACGGCGCGCCGTGACCGTGACCATCGGCGAGTACCGCCGCTGAAACCCCCGGAGTCTCTTTGTCCACGCCTGCTGCTGCCCAGCCCGACCGCCGGAGCGCCCCGCGTCCGCCCCGGCGTACCCCGATGCAGCGCCGCAAGGCGCGCACCGAGGACGTCACCTCGGTGATCGGTACGCTGCGCAGCCCGCGCAGGTTGCGCACCGAGGTGCTGGCCGGGCTGGTGGTGGCCCTGGCACTGATTCCGGAGGCGATCAGTTTCTCCATCATCGCCGGGGTGGACCCGCGGGTGGGGCTGTTCGCCTCCTTCACGATGGCGGTGTCCATCGCGTTCCTGGGTGGGCGCCCGGCGATGATCTCGGCGGCCACCGGCGCGATCGCGCTGGTGATCGCCCCGGTGATGCGCGAGCACGGGATGGACTACTTCATCGCCACGGTGATCCTGGCCGGGATCATCCAGGTGCTCTTCGCCGTGCTCGGGGTGGCCCGGTTGATGCGGTTCATCCCGCGCAGCGTGATGGTCGGGTTCGTCAACGCCCTGGCGATCCTGATCTTCATGGCGCAACTGCCGTACCTGACCGGGGTGAGCTGGCTGGTCTACGTGATGGTGGCCGTGGGCATCGCGATCATGGTGTTCCTCCCGAAACTCACCGCGGTGGTGCCGGCGCCGCTGGTGGCGATCGTGGTGCTTACCACCGTCACCGTCGCCTTCGCGTTCGCGGTCCCGAACGTGGGCGATCAGGGCGAGTTGCCGGACTCGCTGCCCTCGTTGTTCCTGCCCGATGTGCCCCTGAACCTGGAGACCTTGCAGATCATCGGCCCGTTCGCGGTCGCGATGGCGCTGGTGGGGGTGATGGAGTCGCTGATGACGGCCAAGCTGGTCGACGACGTGACCGACACCCACTCCAACAAGACCCGGGAGACCTGGGGGCAGGGCGCGGCGAACATCATCACCGGCTTCTTCGGCGGCATGGGCGGGTGCGCGATGATCGGCCAGACCATGATCAACGTGAAGGCCTCCCGGGCCCGCACGCGCATCTCCACCTTCCTGGCCGGGATCTTCCTGCTCATCCTGGTGGTGGGCTTCGGCGACGTCATCGGGCAGATCCCGATGGCTGCCCTGGTGGCGGTGATGATCATGGTCTCGGTCGCGACGTTCGACTGGCACTCCATCCGGCTCAACACGCTGCGCCGGATGCCCAAGAGCGAAACCGCCGTGATGCTCACGACCGTGGTGATCACGGTGGCCACGCACAACCTGGCCTATGGGGTGCTGGCCGGGGTCGTGGTGGCCGCGGTGATGTTCGTCAACCGGGTGGCCCACTTCACCGAGGTCATCGAAGTGGACCGCCCCGATGAGGACACCCGCGTCTACGCCGTCATCGGCGAGTTGCTCTGGGCCTCCTCCAACGACCTGATCTACCAGTTCGACTACACCGGGGACCCCAAGAACGTCGTCATCGACCTGTCCCAGTCCCACATCTGGGACGCCTCCACCGTGGCCACCCTCGATGTCATCACCACCAAGTACGCCGACAAGGGCAAGACGGTCACCATCACCGGGCTCAACGAAGCCAGTTCCGAACGCCACGCCCGGTTGGCGGGGCACCTGAACAACGGCCACTAACGATGACATCGACGTGCGCCTGGTGAACGTGTTCCCCAAGTGCGAGACCTCCGGCGACGGGCAGGTCCGCGGGCGCCGCAACGCCATGATGGATGACTCCGACGTGGACTGGCACCGCCAGATCAAGGCCGCCGTGGGTGGGGTGACCGCCTCGGTGACCGGTGATCCAGCGGTGTTCGTGTCCGTCTCGGCTGCCTACCAAGGGCCCGACGGCGGCGGCCCGGTGGCCGCGATCGTGGACATGGGCGAGGAGCCGACCGGGTACCGCCCGCCGAAGCCGACCGCCTGAGCCGGCGGCTCGCCCGCCGCACCGCCACGCGCCGCACCACCCCGTCGCGCCGCGCCACCCCGTCGCGCCAGCCGCGCCGCTACATCACCCCGCCGCAACCGCCCAATGATGGTTGCGGCGGGTTGAGGCTGACCCCGATTCCCGGTCAGGTGGTTGGTTGGTCAGGCTGCCAGCGCGAGTTGGCGGCGTTCGTACTCTAGCGGGCTGATGTAGCCGATGGCGGAGTGGCGGCGGCGCGCGTTGTACCAGCCGTCGATCCAGGTGTAGGTGCCGCGGCGGGCGGCATCGATCGTGGCGAACGTGTGCCGGTAGTAGTACTCGTTCTTGAACGTGGACCAGAACGATTCCGCGGCGGCGTTGTCCCAGCACACTCCGGTGCGTCCCATCGACCTGAGCAGCCCCAGCTCGACAGCAGCGTTCGCGAGTTGCGCGCTGGTGTATTGGGTACCCCGATCGGCGTGGAAGATCACCTGGCGGGGCAGATCGCCGCGCAGTGCGACGGCCTGGCGTAGTGCGTCCTCGACGAGGTCGGCGTGCAAGCTGTCACCGACGGTGCGTCCGAGCACCCGGCGGGTGTTCCCGTCGCGGACGGCACACAGGTATGCCCATCCTTCACCGGTGTGCAGATACGTGATGTCGGAGAACCACGCGCGGTCCCGGTCACCCTGGTCGAATTGCCGTTCGACGAGATCGGGGACGGGGAACGGATCTGGTCCCTGCGCCGTGGTTGCGGGGTGCCAGGTCCGCGGGCTGATCCCGCTGATCCCGTCGACCCGCATGAGTTTCGCGACCGTCTTGCGCGACACGGCCACTCCGGCGTCCTGCAGATCAGCATGGATTCGTGGTGCCCCATAGGTGCCGTCGGAAGCGGCGTGGAACGCACGGATCTGCGCGGTCAGATCCGCCGCTCGCTGCTGTCGAGGAGTCGGTCCGGCAACTATCCGAGTCCGCCACTGGTAGAACCGGCGACGATCCACCCCCAGCAGCCGACACATCCGTGTGACAGTCATCGTGCTGTCCGGGTCGGCCTTCTCCGCTTCGATCACCGCGAACCGCTCCTCGGGTTCTGCTTCGACGCGAAGAAGGCCGCCGCTTTTCCCAGGAACTCGTTGTCCATCCGCAAATCCTGGTTCTCGCGACGCAGCCGCTCCAACTCAGCACGCTCGTCCACATCCAGTGACGCCTCGGGTCTGCCACCGCGAGCGCGCTCCTGCTGCACCCACCGGCCCAGCAGCTGCTCGCCGACACCGATCTCCCGCGCGACCGCGGCGATCGTCCGATCCGTATCGATCACCAGACGCGCGGCCTCACGCCGATACTCCGGCGTATACGACTTCCTCTTCTTGCTCGTGCTCATCACGGACATCCTCCCCGACAGGCCCGCGAACACGCGGAACCCGCCTGGTCAGTGACCGGAAACCGGGGTCAACCCCAGGTCAGGTGGTGCGGCGGATTCGCTGGAACTATCCAATTGGATGGTTGCAGCGAGTGGGGATGCGATGGGGTCGCCGGAACTATCCAATTGGACGGTTGCGGCGTGTGGTGGCGGGTGGCGGACGGCGTGTGGCGGCGCGAGGGGGTGGTGCGGGGTGGTGGCGCGGGGCGCCGCGCGGGTTACAGGTCCGCGGGGGTGTCGATGTCGCGGCCGGTGGCCAGGTCCGAGCAGTCCACGGCGAGCACGTCGCGGCCCCGGAGGTAGTCCCGGGCGCCACGGTCTCCCTGGGCGCTCGCGATCACCCCAGGCCAGTGCTCGCGGCCGATGAGCACCGGATGTGCCGGGCCGTGGCCGTAGTCCGCGCGGGCCAGCACGTCGGGCGCGGCGCGGTCGACCACCCGCGCGACGACGTCGGGCCCCACGTCGGGCAGGTCCACCAGGTGGATCCGCGCCGCGTCTGGGGTGGTCAGCGCCGGATCATCGCCATCCCCATCCCGGTCGGGGCGCCCGACCCCCTCGGCCAGCGACGCCAGGCCGGTGCGCAAGGAGGCGCCCATGCCGGTCGCCCAGTCGCCGGCCTCGAGTGCCTGCACGTCCAGGCCGTTCAGCAACGCCCGCGCCTCTTCTGCAGCGGCACCGAGGACGACGACGACGGGCGAGCAGCCGCCGTCGTGCAGTGCCCGGCCGGCGGCGGTGAGCCAAGGCGTGCCATCGACCGCGCGCATCAGCGCCTTCGGCCGGCCCATCCGCCGCCCGGCCCCGGCCGCCAGCAGGATGCCCGCCACGTTCGCCATCGAGCCAGCGTATCGATGCCGGCTCACGGCTCATGGGTACGGCCGGTGCCTGCCCGCTCAGAGTGCCGCCGGTACTTCCTCGCCCCGGGAGAACTGCGTGCGGTACAACTCGGCGTACCGGCCCTCGGCGGCGAGCAGCGCGGCGTTGCCCCCGGACTCCACGATCCGCCCGTCCTCGACCACCAGGATCGTGTCCGCCGCCTGGATGGTGGACAGGCGGTGCGCGATCACGATGGCGGTGCGCCCGGCCAGGGCCTCGGTGAGCGCGGCCTGCACGGCCGCCTCGGAGGTGGAGTCCAGGTGGGCCGTGGCCTCGTCCAGGATCACCACCCGCGGCTGGGCGAGCAGCATCCGCGCGATCGTCAGCCGCTGGCGCTCCCCGCCGGAGAGGCGGTACCCGCGCTCACCGACCACGGTGTCCAGGCCGTCGGGCAGCGAGGCGACCAGCTCACCCAGCCGCGCCCGGTGCAGCACGGCCCAGACGTCGTCGTCGGACGTCTCCGGCCGGGCCAGCGCGACGTTGGCCCGCACGGTGTCGTGGAACAGGTGCCCGTCCTGGGTGACCATCCCGATGGCATCGCGCAGGGAGTCGGTGGTGGCATCGCGCACGTCCAGCCCGCCGATGCGCACGGCGCCGGAGTCGACGTCGAACAGCCGCGGGATGAGGGAGGCGATGGTGGACTTTCCCGCGCGCGGTGGAGCCCACCAGCGCCACGGTCTGCCCGGGCTCGGCCCGCAGGTTCACCTGGTGCAGCACCGTGGCGCCGGCCCGCGGGTCCAGGGTGGCGACCTCCTCCAGGGAGGCGAGGGAGACCTGCTCGGCCGAGGGGTAGGCGAAGGAGACATCGTCGAACTCGACCGACAACGGCCCATCCGGCAGCGCCACGGCGTCGGGCTTCTGCCTGATGAGGGGGCGCAGGTCGAGCACCTCGAAGACCCGCTCGAAACTGACCATCGCGTTCATCACCTCCACCCGGGTGTTGGCCAGGGCCGTCAGCGGCGCGTACAGCCGGGTCAGCAACAGCGCCAGGGCCACCACTGCGCCGGCCTCCAACTCCCCGTCCAGGGCGAAGAACCCGCCCAGCCCGTAGACCAGCGCCAGCGCCAGGGCCGAGACCAGGGTCAGGGCGATGAAGAAGACCTCCTGGACCATCGCCGAGCGCACGCCGATGTCACGGACCCGGGCGGCCCGGGAGGCGAACTCGACCGACTCGCGGTCCGGGCGCCCGAACAGTTTGATCAGGGTGGCGCCGGCGGCGGAGAAACGCTCGGTCATCTGGGTGCTCATGGTCGAGTTGTGGTTGGCGGCCTCGCGGCGCAGCCGGGCCAGCCGCGCACCCATCCGCCGGGCCGGGAGCACGAACACCGGCAACAGCAGCAACGTCATCACGGTGATCTGCCAGGACAGTGAGACCATCGCGATCAGCGCCAGCACGAGGGTGACGACGTTGCTGACCACCCCGGAGAGGGTGTCGGAGAACGCGCGTTGGGCGCCGATCACGTCGTTGTTCAGCCGGCTCACCAGCGCGCCGGTGCGGGTGCGGCTGAAGAACGCCACCGGCATCGTCTGCACGTGGTCGTAGACCGTGGTGCGCAGGTCCAGGATCAGGCCTTCGCCGATGTTGGCCGACAGCCAGCGCTGTACCAGGCCGAACCCGGCCTCGGCGAGCGCGATGAGCCCGATCAGTGCGGCGGCGAGGATGACGACGACGCGCACCTCGGCGTTGTGGGTGATCGCGTCGATGACGCGCCCCGCCAGCAGGGGTGTGGCCACGGCCATGGCGGCGGTCAGGACGCTGACCAGGGTGAACCAGACGATCCGGCGCCGGTGCGGGACGGCGAATGCGGCGATCCGGGCCAGGGTGGCGCGGGAGAATGGCCGTCGGTCGTTCTGGGCGTGCATGGCGGTGTACATCGAGTGCCACGCGGTGGACTCCATGCTCATGGGGTGCTCCCCTGGGGTCGGGATAGTGCGGAGGGATCGTGCGGGCGCAGGTGGGGTTGCGCCGCTGGGCGGTCCCCAGCGGCGCAGAAGCCACTACTGTGTACCCTCAACCATGGTTGAGGTCAACGGGATTCTGGAGCGATCATGACCACAGCGCCCGCGTGGAACCACAACGAACTCAGCATCGGGGAGTTGGCCGCCCGCAGTGGCGCGGCGGCCTCAGCGCTGCACTTCTACGAACGCAAGGGCCTGATCACCAGCACTCGGACCGCGGGCAACCAGCGCCGGTACCGGCGCGACACCCTGCGCCGGGTGGCGCTGATCCGCATCGCCCACCGGGTGGGCGTTCCGTTGGCGCAGGTGCGGGAGGCCCTCGACGAACTGCCCGCCGGGCGGACACCCACGCGAGCGGACTGGCAGCGGCTCTCGGGGCGCTGGCGAACGGAGTTGGACGAGCGCATCCACCACCTGCAGCAGTTGCGCGATGACTTCACCGACTGCGTCGGGTGCGGGTGCCTGTCCATCGACCGGTGCGGGCTAGCGAACCCCGAGGACGTCTACGGCCGTCGCGGGCCGGGGCCGAGGCGGTTGCTAGAAGAGTGAGGGGCGGGAGGCCGGGCGCCCGCACCTGTGCCCAGGCTCCTCCGGGCACCGTGTGCCTGCGGGATCGTGGTGGGTTTACTCGTCGTCGAGACGGAAGCCGACCTTCAGGCCGACCTGGAAGTGCCCGATCTGGCCGTCCTCGACGTGGCCGCGGATCTGGGTGACCTCGAACCAGTCGAGGTTGCGCAACGTCTTGCTCGCCCGGGCCAGGCCGTTACGAATCGCGGGGTCGACACCTTCGGGGGAGGAGCCGACGATCTCGGTTACTCGGTACGTGTGATCGCTCATGGTTCATTGTGGCCGTGCTCGGTCCGCACCGCATGTGGGCCCGGCGCCGACGTCGGCCTCAACCGCAGGCTTCAACCGCAGCCTTCAACCGAGCGCCGACCGGATCCGCTTGGCGTACTCGGTGGCCTCGTCGTCGTCGTAGCGCTGGCGGGGCCAGAAGAACCCGCGCAGGCCGTCCTTACGGCGGCGCGGGATCACGTGGGAGTGCAGGTGGGCCACACTCTGGCTGACGACGTTGTTCATCGCCACGAACGTCCCATGTGCCCCTAGCGCCTCGGGCAGCGCGGCGGACACGCGCTGCACCGCGGCGAAGAACGGTCCCACCTGCGCCGGGGGCAGGTCCGGCAACGTCACGTGGTGCTCGCGCGGGATCACCAGCACGTGGCCCTTGAACAGCGGGTGGATGTCCAGGAAGGCCAACGCGTCCTCGGTGTCCAGCACCAGGTTCGCCGGCTCGGTGTGGTCGGCGATGCGGCAGAAGGCGCAGGTGTTCATGAGGCCCGGGAGAGGGGATGTGGTGTGGTGCGGGGTCGATCCATGGGGGTGATGATGGCAGCGGCTCGTTGCGCGCGCCCGTTGGCTGCGGGCGGCCGAGCGGGAGGAAGACCAGGACGACGGCACGCACCTGCTCTTGCGTGGCCACGTGCGCCCGGCGGTAATCCAGCCGCTGCTTTGGCGCAGTTATATGACCTCGACCTGCACCGAGTGCCACCCGCTGGCGCCGTCGGGCACCGGTGGCATGGCGCGTTCGGTCTGGGTGGCCCCGCTGCCGTCGGTGGCGCGTACGACGATCACGTGCTCACCGGGTGTGGCCTCCCAGTCCAGGTGCCACATCCGCCAGGCATCCACGCTGGGCTCGGCGGCCAGGGTGGCCTGCTGCCAAGGCTCGTTGTCGATCCGGACCTCGACTGCGCTGATGCCGCGGTGCTGGGCCCAGGCCACCCCGGCGATCACCGTCGCCCCGGCCTGCACGCGCTCGCCGGCCGGGACGTCGATGCGCGATGCGGTCTTGATCGGCCCGCGCTCGGACCAACCTCGCGGGCTCCAGTACCCCTCGTCGTCGGCGAACCGGGTGACCTTCAGATCTGTCACCCACTTGGTTGCCGACACGTACCCGTACAGCCCGGGCACCACCAGCCGCACCGGGAATCCGTGCTGGGCCGGCAGCGGCCGCCCGTTCATCGCCACCGCCAGCAGGGCGTTGCGCTCGTCGGTGAGGACGTTCAGCGGAGTGCCGGCGCTCCACCCGTCGGCGCTGGTGGACAGCACCACGTCCGCATCCGGGTCCGGCTCGGCCCGGGCGAGGAGCTCGCGCACCGGCCACCCGGTCCATACCGCGTTACCGACCAGGTCCCCACCGACCGGGTTAGACACGCACGTCAGTGTCACGGCCGCCTCCACCATCTCCTGGGCCAGTAAGTGATCGAAGTCGATCTCCACCTCCCGTTCCACCAGGCCGTGCACCCGCAGCCGCCACGTGCCCGGGTCCACCTGCGGCACCGCTAGCGCGGTATCGATCCGGTAGAAGGCGTCGTTCGGGGTTCGCCAGGGCGAGAGTCCCTCCACACCCGGATCGACCTGTGCCGGAATCACCACCGGCTCGGCCACGGCCGGCACGGTGAACATCTCCCGTGCGGCGCGCACCACCTGACCGGCGCCCTGCAGCGCCCGGCCGGCCACGATACCCAGCGTCCCCAGTACCGTCAGCGAGGCGCCCCAGACCAGCACCGAACGCCGGTCGGTGCTCGTGGCCGGCTGCTCCACCCCGGCCTGCCGTTGCGGGCGCGGCCGGCTGAGCCCGTTCATCACGAACAGGCCGACGACGACGGCGACCGCGGTGGGTACGACGTCGCCCACCTGCGCCCCAGGACGGGTGAGCACCGCCGTCGTCCCCACCGCACCCACCACCACGAAGGTGAGCATCGCCGTCGTCATCCGGCTGGCCGCAAGACGCCCGATGCCGGCGCAGACCACGGCCAGCATCACGCCCATCCCGACCAGCAGCACGGTCTTGTCCGCGGCGCCGAAGGTGGCGATGGCGATGTCGCGCAGCCACGCCGGCGAGTAATCGACGGTCGTGTCGGCCACTGCCAGCAGCGGTGACGGGGTGGCCCCGGCGCCGCCGGTGCGGGTGAGCAGGGCAGCGCCGATCTCCGCCATGCCGAGGGTCACCGCCCCCGCGGCCACCCCGGCCAGCGCGGCTTCTGCTGCGGAGCCCCGGCTCATCACCCCATGATCGCACTAGGTGGTAACTCATCCGCATGTGCTGATCCATCGCGATCAGTCCGGAAGGTGAACTTGACCTAGACCTGTCGCGCCGCCTTGTCAATCCGCAGCTACCGGGGCACACCGGATGTGGCCGGAACCGTTGGTGCGGACTGGGCCGAGCGGCCCCGCGTCAACGCCGCCCCGGCGGGACCCCGATCGTCGAGGAACTCGAAACCACCTGCCTGCATGCGCCCGACCCGAACCTCCAGCCCGGCACCAACCCAAGGGAGACGGCGGGGCGCGGCGTCCGTAGAAACGGCATCGAAAGCAGGCGACGCGCCGAGGCAATGCCACCTCAGATCCGCATCGCTAGCGTATTGAGGCCGATTCTTAGGAGTGGCCCTGAACGCTCGTTTCGATCGCCGCCAAAAGGTGTACGACCTCGTTGGGAATTTCGGTACGCCTGTGCGCTCGCGCGAGAGCGGTCGTTGACACGGTCCTGTATCCACTGGCCTGAAGGAGAATATTGAACTGAGAGATGATCCTCTTGGGCCCCGGAACTTCGCAACGCGATGATTGATGCTGTCAGGGGTGCGCACGGCATGAGTCGTGAGGACGCGTTGCGAGAAACTGCCCGCATCTTCGGTGTGGCTCGCCGCCTCGGTTCCAATGTCAGAGGCAGACTCGAAGGCGTTCTTCGCGGCGCGATCTCGGAGAGGCTCCTTGTCGAGCAGGGCGGAACGGTTCAAGAAGCAACGAGTGAATAGTTGGGGCGGTCCAGTTCCGCATCCATCCGCCTCGGCGCTGAGCCCGCCCATACTCACCCCCCGGTTCCGCCTCCGAGCAGCACCGCCCGCCGGTAGCGTTCAGGTTCGACGAACTGGCCGAAGGGGATCATGAGGTTCGCGCGACTTCGATACGCGGCGTTGCTGGCAGGACTGCTGGCGCTGGTGGCGGCCGGGTGCACCTCCCCGGCACCGGACGACTCCCCGGCACCGGACGCTTCCCCGGATGAGGGGGTCACCGCGGCTCCCGTCGAGGACGAGGACGGGTTGCTGCCTTCCCCAAACGCGCCGGACGACGAACCGCCAACCACCACCACGACCACCCTGGTTCAGGCCGCCGTGGCGGCCGGGCAACTGGATGAGCCCACCGGCCTGATGTACCGGGTGTGGGGTCAGTTCAACGACCCGCGCCTGCCGCGGGAGTACCGCGGGGAGTCCGCCTCCCACGATTCCGCGGCGCTGAACCAAGCGGTCCGGGAGTTGGACACCCTGCCTGCCGAGGTAGCCGAGGCCGTGGGACCGTATCTGCTGCGCCCCACCGACCCGCAGAGCGCGTTCAGCCACAGCCCGGACGGGGCAGGCGACAGCCAGAACGACGGCGACAACCAGGACGGCGAGGACTCAGACGCTGAGGCCGGCGCCGAGGGCGCCGAGGCGCGGGGGTGGCAGCAGGCTGCGCTGACGTGGACCCAGGTGAACGCCCCCGAGAACAACGACCCAGCCGGCCGGCAGTGCCCGGGCGACTGGGAGACCCGGGCCAGCGACCAGGTCCCGATCCGGGTGTGGATCTGCGCCGACCGCGGTGCGGGCACGGTGGGAGCCGAGGAGGCGTTGGAGGCCGTCATCGGGATCGTCGATGGCACCGTGCCGGAAATGACCAAACCCGTTCCGGAGGGCATGGGCCCCCCGAAGCCGGACAGGCCCGCTGATGATCCGCATCCGGACTCCGATGACAAGGTCGACATCTACCTGCTCGATGCGGGCTGGCTCGGCCCGGAACGCCGAGGCGAGGTGAGCAGGATCGATAGTGGCGCCGGGGGCTTGGCCATCCCGACCCGTCCGGCTGGGCGTACCGCCTCCAGCGGCTACGTCCTGATCGACGCTGGCGTCCTGGAGGACCACGGAACCGGTCCGGATTCGGAGTTGGCCCGTGTGGTGGTGCACGAGGTCTTCCACGTGCTCCAGTTCGCCCACCACGACCACCTCGATGAACGCTGGTTGATCGAGGGCACCGCAACCTGGGCGGAGCGGTACTACCTGCCCGGAGACTTCGGGGATGAGCACCTGCGGCACCTGCACAGGATGCAGAGGGAGGACGACTCGCTGGTTGCCGAGACCCATCCGGACAAGCCCTACGCCACCGCCCTCTGGGCGATGTTCATGGAACAGACGGCCGGGGCCCAGTCCATCTTCAACACCTGGCAGGACTTGTCGGGAACCGGCGGCGCGCACGAGGACGTGCTGGCTGCGATCAACGCGTACGTGCCGGTCGAGACCAGGTTCCCCGATTTCGTGATGCGGATGGTCAACGCCAACCCGGCGGGCAACCCCATCGGTACCCGGTTCGTGCACCTGGACCCCAACTTCCCAGATGACGTGCTGCCCCCGATGCCCGACCACGACCTCGGCGACGACGCCCTGACCATCGACCACACCGGCGTCCCCGGACTGGGGTATGAGTACCACATCGTCTACCCCGAGGGCTCGCGCGAGGAAACGGCCGGGGTGCGCGTGACCGTCGAACTTCAGGACGAGGGCACGCCCAAGATGGAAGCGATCGTGCGCGACGAGCGTGGCAGATACAGCCGGCGCACGGTCAGCCTCACACCGGACGGCAGCGAGTTCTGCGTCGCCGGGATCCTCATGCTCATCGTGTCCAACTCGCACACCGACCCCGGTGCGGCCCTGTCGGGTGAGGCCACCGTGGAGCGGATCCACGATCTGCACTGCGACCCGCCCGCGGGGGAACTGCTCCTGGAGATGGAGGGTCAGTACGACGACCCACCCACCGCGACACCGGTCACCATCCACGCGGAGGTGCACTGGAACGGTGCCCTCCAGGTTCACCTCGAACAGACCGAGGACGGCGGCGCGCCCCCCCCCTACCCCCCATACCCGGGTTCGACGAGGACGATCTGCGGCCGCCCAGCCTTGACGACGGCGTCACGCGGTACTCGGGCGCGGGGTCGTTGTGGTCGGTGCACGGGTCGTTCCGAAGCGAACGCTGCTCTCCCTACCTAGGGTGCGAAGACCATGTGGTCGAGCAGCGGTTCGAGGGCCAGGCCACCCTGGGTGGGATGTGGGGGGAGACCGAGGACGGCGGCTACCTCACCGCAGAGGTCGACGACAGCGGTATGCAGTTGCACGGGAGGCTACCGGTGACCGTCACCACCGTCATCCACCACCCCAGACGGGAGACAACCACCCACACGGAGGTCGAGCACTGGCCGCTGACCTGCCACACCGGCCGGCCGTTCCACCACGTGACCGCGGGCCATGACATCTACTTCCCCCCGGACCGCGGCACCACGCTCACCGGCCACCTGAACGATGAGGACCACGCCGTGATCGACGTCGAATGCTCCCAGACGTGGCAGCCCACGACCGCCGGCTCCTCCGGCACCACGACCTTCACCGTCAACGGCATCCTCATCGTCGACGACTGACCCCGCTGCTCGGCGGTTGGCGCTGCGCCCCCACTGGCAGCACCCGCGGTGTTCGGCGACAGTGGCATGACCACCACTGGGCGGGTGACGATCACCCCAGACGACGGGAGGCCGTCATGATGCAGATGCACACCACGCCCGAGGGCCTGATCGAGGTGACAGCCTCGGGCACAGTCACCGAGGAGGACTACGAGCACCTCTCCCCAGATCCACGCGGCGCTGGACCAGCATCCGCGCCTACGGATGCTCGCCGATCTGAGCCGGATGGAGGGCCTGAGCCCCAGCGGGGTGAAGGAGGACGTGAAACTCGCCCTCTCCCGCCTGGGAGATCTGTCCAGGTTCGAGCGGGTGGCGGTGCTCACCGACGGCGGGGTGGTCCGGGCGCTGTCCAAGGCCGGAGGCGCGCTCATCCCGGGCGTGACCGTGGAACTGTTCGAGCCCGGTCAGCGCCAGCAGGCGCTGGCATGGCTGCAGGAGGCCGCCGGCAGCTGGTGATGTTCGGGGGAGATACGGGGCGACTACTCGCCTGCTCGCATGATGGCGACCGCAAGGTCGACTAGCGTTCCGGCGCGGCGCACGAGCGGCTTGGCCTCTTCGGCGGTCACGAGCGATGTTCCATACTCCACGTCAATCTTTGCCGACACCAATTCGCGCAGCGCGCTCTCCGCTGAGGCTGCGCGGGGTTGCGTCGCCAGCGGCAGGAGTGTGGCGACCTGCGGCCAAGTTGGCTTCTGCGGAGCCGAGATGTTCCTGCGCTTTACGCAGACAATCCTTCGCGTGATTGCGCTGCCCAGCGGTGACCATCAGACGCTCCCTCGCACGCCGCTCGGCATTGTTCCGACAAGAGGGATGCCATCCCTGAGGATGTCAATCACCACGGGTTCGCCAGATGCGCTGAGATCGGCGAACTCGCTCGGGGTGAAGACCAGGACCTCGCAGTCGATTCCGAGGCGGGCGCGGACGGCATCCTCGAGCGCCACGCGCTGATCCCATCCTGGTGGTGCGATGACCGCAAGATCGACGTCGCTACGAGACGTAGCCTCATCGCGAGCGACCGAACCGAAGAGGAGCATTGACACCTCGGCGTCACCAACCAGGCTCTCGACGGTTTCCCGAAGCATGCCGATCGGACTGAGGATTGCGCGCAACGGCCCAACGGCGGCGTGGTCCTGATTGATCGTGTGGATGCCGGCTCGCCCCACTGCTCGGTAGCGACCAACCCGAGTTCGGTCAGCGTCCTCAGCGCCTCCTGCACTGCCCCGAGGCTATGGTTGTCCCTGACGAGGCGATGAATCTCACGCCCGGTCAGGGGCGTCCCGGTGCGCAGTAGGGCCGCTAGGACAGCGCCCCGCGCACCGGGGATAATCCCGCCGAAGGCCTGACCGAAATCGGTACAGTCGCTTCTGTGAGCACGCTCAGCACGGCGCTGGCAGCCCAGCGCCTCAGCGCCGACGATCCAGGGTGGACGCTGCTGCGTGCCCAGCACGCCGCAGTGGCCATCGCGATCCTCGGCGAGCACCTCGGGGGGGAGGACAAGCGGCTGCCCGCCCCGGTCTTGTTCAGCAAGGTCGATGAGGATCTGGCGGTGCTGCGCGATCACGGCTTCGACCTTCCCCAGACCGCCCAGCAGTACTGCGCCTCCTGGCGGGAGTCCGGCTACCTCATCCGCCGAGCGGCCGAGACATCGCGCGAGGAGGTCTTCGAACTGTCGGAAGGGGCCCTGACAGCGATCCGTTTCGTCACCCAGCTGACTGATCGGCGTCAGACCGTTACCGAATCCCGGCTCACCACCATCTTGCAGCGGGTGCGGGAACTCGCCGTGGAAACCGACCCGGACGCCGCCTCCCGGTTGCGGGCCTTGCGCGAGGAACGCGACCGCCTCGAGACCCAGATTGAACGCGTCGGCGCCGGGGACTTCGAGGTGCTCGAGACCGACCGGGCCCTGGAACGGGCCCGCGACATCCTCGCCCTCACCGAGGAACTGCCGGCGGACTTCGCCCGAGTACGTACCGAGATGGAACAACTCAACCGTTCACTGCGCGAGCGACTCATCGAACAGGAGTCCTCCCGCGGTGCGGTACTGGAGGACATCTTCCGCGGCGTGGATCATCTGGCCGCTTCCGAGGCCGGCCGCACCTTCACCGGCTTCTACTCCCTCATCCTCGACCCCGAACGCAGCGCCGAACTGGAAGTTCACCTGACCGACCTGCTTGAGCGCCCCTTCGCCGAGGAGATCCCGCCCCGGCAAGCCCGGCGCCTGCGCAGGATGCTGCCGAGCCTGCAGGATGCCAGCGGGGAGATCCACCAGGTGATGACTGCGTTCTCCCGCAGTCTGCGCCGGTTCGTACAAAGCCAGGAGTTGGTCGAGGACCGGCGTATCCACCGGCTGCTGCGCCGGACTCTGCGCACCGCGATGGATCTGAGCGACCACGTCCGTCCCTTCCACCGCGTCGGTGTGGACCTGGACCTGACCTCGGTCCCGATGGGTTCGGTGGGGGAGTTGCGTCTGCACAACCCGGCCGATTCGGAGGTCACCGAGGACATCACCACCGTCGAGGCCGAGCCGGTGGACGTGGCCGCGCTGCGCGAACTGGCTCGGGCCTCGGAGATCGACATGAAGGAACTCACCGGGAATGTCGCGGCGGTGCTGGCCGAAGCCGGCCCGTCCACCATCGGCGAGGTTCTCACCGCCCGGCCTGCTACGCAAGGGGTGGCCTCGGTCGTCGGACTCCTCGTCCTCGCCGAGCAGCACGGCACCGACCTGGGCGGGGTCGAATTGGTGAGGTGGACCTCGTCCACCGGTGTGGAACGCACCGGAACCGTGCCGGTGTACCTGTTCACTACGGCGGTGGCGTGAAGCCGACCGAGCGCACACGACGGCAGGCTTGCACCGGAGGGCGGTGGGCCGCGGCCGCCTGTCACACCCGAGGCTTACCCTGGCAGGCGTGATGGACACCGACTCCGCCGCGGCCCCCAGCCCTCTGTGGGACGGGGACACCGGCACCCTGCGCGAGGTCTCCAGGCGCACCCTGGTGCAACTGCTCCGCGGGCCCTACCTCTCGGCGCGCCGCCACCCGCAACTGTGGACAGCGCTGCTGGGCGATGAGTACCCGATCCGCTCCCGGTTGGCCGACGCGTTCCTCGACCTGATCATCGACACCGAGGCCGAGATCGCGTTCGTGCGCAACGCTGAACCGGAGGAGGTCGATGCCCCCCGTGTGGTCCGCTCGGCCCCGATGACCTTTCTGGACACGGCCATGCTGCTGCACCTGCGTCAACAACTCCTGCAAGCCGGCAGCGGCGAGCGCGTCATCGTCGGTTCCGATGAGATCGCCGACCAACTCCAGGTGTACCGCGGCCGCGACGACGCCGACCCGGCGATGTTCGCCAAACGGATCAATTCCTCGCGTCGCAAACTGGTCGATTACGGGATCCTCGCCCGCACCAGCACCGAGGGCCGCTTCGAGATCTCACCGGTGCTGCGCCTGGTCTTCGGGGCTGAGGAGGTCGCCGCGGTCCAGGCCGAGTTCGACCGGCTTGCCACAAGGGATGACGACGCATCCCCGGCCGCGGGCACGGGTCCGCAGCGAACCCGGCCCCGGCAGGAGGGGGACGACGACGCACCAACGGAACCGGAAGACTCGCCACAGGAGGAACTCACCTGATGTCCGCGACCCTCACCCACACCGGTCAGTGGCGACTGGAACGGCTCGAGGTGGTCAACTGGGGCACATTCCATGGCCACCACCGCATCGGTATCCCGCGGAAGGGGTATCTGCTGACCGGGCATTCCGGTTCGGGCAAATCCTCCTTGGTGGACGCGATCGCCGCAGTGCTGGTCCCGCGCGGCAAGTTGCGTTTCAATGCCGCCGCGGCAGACGGGGCCACCCGCCGCGCCGATCGCACCACCCTCAGTTACATCCGGGGCGCCTGGCGCCGCCACGCCGATGAGGAGAGCGGTGAGGTAGTCAGTGACTACCTGCGGCGCGGGGCCACCTGGAGCGGGATCCTGCTGCGTTACAGCGACGGAACCGGCAACAGCGTCACGTTGGTGAAGTTGTACCACCTCCGCCGGGGTGCGAACACCCCGGCGGAGGCCACCGAGTTGCACGTGCTGAGCCAGGAACCGGTGGATCTGCCGGACTTCGAGCCGTACGTGCGGGGCGGTCTGGAAGTGCGGCGGATCAAGAGCACCTGGCCACAGGCGCTGGTCACCAACCGGCACTCGGTGTTCTCCGCCCGCTTCTGCCGGCAGCTGGGCATCGCTGGGGAGAACGCCCTGGTGCTGTTGCACAAGACCCAGGGCGCCAAGAGTCTGGACAATCTCGACGACCTGTTCCGCACGTTCATGCTCGATGAACCGCCCACCCGGGCGCTGGCCAATACGGCGGTGGAGCAGTTCGCCGATCTGTCCCAGGCGCACGCCCACGTAGTGGAGGCCCGTACCCAGGTCGAGGTGCTCACCCCGCTGACCGAGTACGTGGCCGACCACGACCAGCGTGTCGCAGCCGCTCAGCAGGCCGAGGGGTTGCGCACCGCTCTGGCGCCGTTCCGGGACACCTGGAAGCACGCCCTGGCCGAGGAGGCCCGCACCCAGGCCCGGTCCCGGATGCGTAGCGCCGAACACGACCTGCAGGCTGCCACCGCCGCCACCGCCGAGGCCCGGTCCGACCTGGACCTGGCGCGTCAGGTGGTGGCCGAGCGCGGGGGTAGCGCCCTGGAGATGCAACGACTCAAGGTTGAAGGCGACGAACTGCGCCTGGCTGCGGCCCGCACCGCCCGCGACCAACTCGCCGGTGACCTGGCCCAGGTCGGCGTGGCCATGCCCACCAGTTTCGATGAGTTCACCGAACTGCAGTCCACCGCGCGGCGGGAGGCCGACCGCGCAAAAGAGGCCGAGGCGGTCAGGCGGGAGCAGGCCGAGAAACTCCACGACGAGGCCGCGACCCTGCGCGGGCGGAAGCGTGCCATCGACACCGAACTGAAAGCGCTGCGCGGGGTGCGGTCCAACCTGGACGCCCGGCTGCTGGCCGCCCGGGACCTGCTGTGCCGGGCGACGGGCCTGTCGCCGTCGTTCCTGCCCTTCGCCGGTGAGTTGCTGCAGGTGCGCGGTGAGCACGCCGAGTGGACCGGAGCGATCGAGCGGGTGCTGCGGCCGTTGGCCACGGTGCTGCTGGTACCGGCGACTCACCGCGAGCGCGACACGGCCGCGGTCGACGCCCACCACCTGGGTACACGGCTGTCGTTGGAGAGTGTGCCGGCGCAAACCGAGAGCCCGCGGCCGGTGCGTACCGAGTTGTCACTGGTCCACCGGGTGGAGGTGGCCGAGGGCCCGATGGCGCCCTGGCTGCATGCCACCCTGAGCAGAAGTTACGATTACGCCTGCGTCGACTCCGCCGGTGAACTGCATGAGCATGACCGGGCGGTCACTCGCGCCGGGCAGGTCAAGCGCGGCCGCACCAGGTATGAGAAGGATGACCGGTCCCGAATCGATGACCGCTCCCGGTGGGTGCTGGGTTTCGACAACGCCGCCAAGGTCGAACTGTTCCTGGAGGGATTGCGCCAGGTCCACACCGAACTCGATCAGATCAACGGTCGCCTCGGGCGGCTGGCGAAGGAGCAGCAGGTCGTCCAGGCCCGCGCTTGGGTGCTGGAGCGTCTGGAACGCCGCGAGTGGTCGGCCATGGATGTGCCCGGCGCCGAGGACGCGCTGGCGCGCAGCAGTGCCAGGCTGGAGGAACTGCGTGCCGGCAACACCGACCTCCACGCCGCAGAATTGGAGGCTGAGCGCGCCAAGGAGTCCGTGCGGCAGGCCGAGCAGGCCGAGCAGGTCCAGCGCGACGCCCTCGCCCACGTGAAGGCCGAATTGGAGGCGGTGCAGAAGGTCCTTGCCGAGATCGAGCCAACCCCTGGCGCGGTCCCGGTGGCACATCAGGAGGAACTCGAACATCGCTTCCACGCGGCCCGCACCCGCCGCACGGTCACGTACGACACCATCGACCGGGTTGCCACCACCGTCAGCGCCGAACTCGTGGAGGAGCGTGATGCGGCTGTGGGCGCCGCACGTCGGGCGGAGGGTGCCATCACGGCAATCGCCCGGGACTTTCGCGGGCGCTGGCCGGCACTGGCTGCCGACTTGACCGGCGATGTGGCAGACCGCGGCGGCTACCTGCAGATACTGCACCGGTTACAGGCCGATCGGCTGCCGGAGTTCGAGGATCGGTTCTTCGACCTGCTGGAGCAGCAGTCCCAGCGCAACGTGGTGCAACTGGCCAACCAGATCCGCCGGGCACCGCAGGAGATCCGGGACCGGATCGCTCCGGTGAACGCCTCGCTGCGCCGTTCGCCGTTCGACGTGGACCGGTTCCTGGACATCAAGGTCACCGACAACCGCTCGGCCGCGGCCAAGGAGTTCCTCGCCGACCTCAAGACCATCACCACCGGTTCCTGGGGCGCGCGCGACCGCGCCGACGCCGAGGCCGCTTTCGAGGTGATGTCACGCATCATGGGTCGCCTGGCCTCCTCCGAGCATGCCGACCGCACCTGGCAGGACCTGTGCCTGGACACCCGCAAGCACGTGCGCTTCATCGCCCGGGAGATCGACGAAGAGGCTCGGGTGCTGGCCGTGCACGACTCCGGTTCGGGCTTATCGGGTGGGCAGAAGCAGAAACTGGTGGTGTTCTGCCTGGCGGCCGCGCTGCGCTACCAACTCGCCGACGAAGGGCAGGACCTGCCACGGTTCGGCACCGTCGTCCTCGATGAGGCCTTCGACAAGGCCGACACCGCCTTCACCTCCATGGCGATGGACATCTTCCGTGAGTTCGGTTTCCACATGATCCTGGCCACCCCGCTGAAGTTGCTCCAGACCCTGGAGGAGTACGTCGGCGGAATCGGCCTGGCCACGTGCACGGACCGCAAGCAGTCCACCGTGGGTGTGGTGGGCTTCGACGACGTGGCCGCGCTGGCAGGTGCGCCGTACGACCGCGGCGAAGGACCCGAGGAGAACAGCGCACCCGCCGGGGAGCACGACCGGTCAGCCGGTAACGGCCGGCCGGCGCGACCTGAGCAGGACGACGAGTACGACTACGGCACGTTACCGCTGGAGATGCCCACATGACAGCGGAGGCATCATCGGGGATTCCGTCGCCGCCGGTGCCGCGGAAGCGGCGCACGTGATCACCCTTTCGAACGCGCGGGAGCGGGCCCGGGTGCGCTACGACCGCCAGCACATCACCTGGGCGCTTGCCGCCGCCACGGCAGGGGCGGCGCAGCACGAGGTGGCACAGCAGGGCTCAGCACGGCCGGACTCCGTGCGGCAGGCGTCGGCAGAGCCAGAACCGCTACTCAGCCTGCCGCTGCATCCGCCCACTGAACTGGTTGCGTTGGGCGATCCGGCTGCGGCCGCCGCCTGGGTGGCGTCCTGGCGGGCGGCCGACCTGCCCGGAGTGGTGTGGCAAAGACGACGCTGGGCGAGCCTGGGCACACAGGAGGTGCCGGTGCGCCTGCACCTGACCGATGCTGCGCAGGTGGCCGCGATCGCCGGGCGCAGCGGGCACTGGCGCACCATCTCCGCCCGGGTGTCCGACCTGCTGGGGGAGTGGGCAGGGCGCACCGGCGACGGGGGCGAGACGCTGCGCCGGGCTGTCCGTGGCCACGCTACCGCCCTGACCGCGCTGCCCGAGGAAGATTACGTACGTACGCCTTCGGGCGGTGCTGACCTGGCTGGTGGACCACCCGGACTCCCGGATGTACATCCGCCAGTTGCCGATTCGCGGGGTGGACACCAAGTGGACCAAGAACCACCGAGGTCTGGTCAGCGGGCTGCACCGGGCCGTCACCGCCCGCGCGGACCTGGGGCTGGCAGGTATGCCCGACCTGGTCCGGGCACGCTTTCTCGATCCGGCACTCGCGCCTGCTCCCGGGCTGCTTGACCTGAGCGCACCAGCGAGTCAACTCGATGGCCTCCAGGTGGAGCCCTCGGGCGTGCTGGTGGTGGAGAACCTGGAGACCCTGGTGGCGTTGCCGCACTTCCCGGGCGTCGTCGTCGTGCTCGGCAGCGGGCACGCGGTGGACCGGCTGCCGGCTATCGGTTGGCTGCGCCGGGCCCGGCTGTGGTACTGGGGCGATCTGGACAGCCATGGCTTCGCGATCCTGGATCGGTTCCGTGCCCACTGCCCGCAGGTGATTTCAGTGCTGATGGACACCGGCACCCTGCAGCGCCACCGGGACCTGTGGGTTCCCGATCCCAAACCCACCCGTGCCGAACTGACCAGGTTGACCGAGGCCGAGGCATCGACGCTGGCGATGTTGCGTGCCGAGGGCGATGTTCGCCTGGAGCAGGAACGCCTCGACCTGACCGGCGCCGTGACCCATCTGCGTGGCGCACTGGACCTCATTCCATCGACGCCGCCCAGGCGTCCAGCCCCTCCTGGATCTGGGCATCGGTGCGCTTCTGCACCCGGGTCATGATCGTCCAACGCACCCCGAACGGGTCCTGGATGGAGGCGAACCGGTCCCCGGTCACCTCGAAGTCGGCCGCTTCCTCCCGCACCCGCGCCCCGCGCTCGCGGGCCGCCTGCAGCACCGCATCGACGTCGGGAACGTAGATCGCCAGGCTGAAACTGACGTCGTCATCCGCGGGGTTGTTGGCCACGGTGTGGAACGACTCGTTCGGGTCCATCACGGTCATCCGGCCGTGGCCCATGGTCAGTTCACAGTGCCAGACCGACCCGTCCGGGCCGTCCATCCGGGTCGCGACCTCGGCGCCGAACACGGCCGCGTAGAAGTCGATCGCGGCGCTCGCCGGGGCGACCACGATCAGTGGGCTGAGGGTGGTGAAGCCGTCGGGCAGATAGTGCGTGCTCATGGGCTCCAGCCTCCCTACAGTGACGCATGTGGGGCTTGAAGATCCGCGACAACCTCCTGCCGCCAACGCCGGCCGCCAGGGCGCGGTGCTGTGGCCGGAGGCCGGCGCCCGGGTGTTCGACACCGGTCGCCTGAGCGTGCCCGCGCCCCTGGATCAGGTGGTGGCCTACTACTGGTGGGTCACCTGGCGCCACGAGGAACCCGCGCCCTTCCGCCAGCAGGTGCTGTCCCACCCGGTCACCCACCTGACCGTCGAGGCCGCCGAGGGCGGAATTCTGCACCACCGCACCGTCCCGGCCGCGCTCGTGCACGGCCTGGTCACCAAGGTCTTCACCGTCGACCTGCCCGTGGCCGGGCGGGTGGCCGGCATCGCCTTCCACCCCGGCGGCCTGGCCGCCCTGCTGGACCGGGACGTACGGGATTTGACCGACGCCGTCGTCGTCGCCGAGGAGGTCTTCGGGCCCGCCGTCACCGGGTTCACCGAGCAGGTCCTGGAAGCCGACGACGATGAGGCTCGCCGCGACATCGCCGTCACCTTCCTGAGCACCTACTGGGCGCACCGGGCCGAGCAGGTGCGCGCCGATTCGGGGTATGCGGTGGTGCGGGCGGCGGTGGAGTTGATGCGCGAGCGCGAGCACGTGACGCTGGCAACGATCGCCGAGCACGTGCACGTCTCGGTGCGCACCCTGCAACGGTTGTTCACCCGGTACGTGGGCGCCTCCCCGCTCTGGGTGCTGCGCCGCCACCGGCTGCAGGACGCCGTGGCCGCCCTGGACGCCGGTGCGGGCGAGGACCTCTCGGCGCTCGCGGCCTCCCTGGGGTTCGCCGACCACGCCCACTTCACCCGCGCCTTCACTCAGGTGATCGGGGTGCCACCGTCGCGTTACCGGGCGGCGCAGCGCTAGCGACTGACCCATCTGGCCGAGGCCCGGACCGCGGCGGCGGTGGCCATCTATGACTGGGTGCCGTAGGCGCGCAGGAAGGTCTGCGCCCCGGCCAGGGCCTTGCGCCGCACCCGGGCCCGTGACATCGGCGGGGCGCCCAGCATCCGGCGGTCCAGGTCCGCGCCCATCACCAGGAACGCGAAGTGCTCGGCGGCCAGGTCCGGGTCCTCGGCGGCCAACTGGCCGCGCTCGGTGAGTTCAGCGAAGGCGGCCGCGAGGGCGGTGAGGACCGCCTCGGGGGCTCTGGTGCGGTACTGCTGGGCCAGGTCGGGGAACTCCGCGGACTCGGTGGCCACCAGCCGGCGCAGGTCGGTCACCTGCCCGATCAGCACGTCCTGGGCCAGGCGCACCGCCAGGTGCGGCAGGTCCGGGGTCGCCTCGGCCACGTTCTCGATCTCGGTCACCAGATCGGCGATGAAGGTCTCGGCGATCGCGATCGAGGCCTCGAGTGCGGTGCGGAACAGGGCTTCCTTGTCCTCGTACAGGTTGTAGATGGTGCGCTTGGTGATGCCGGCCCGGGCGGCGACGTCAGCGACGCTGGTGTCCCGGTAGCCCTGCTCGGCGAAGCAGTGCCGGGCCGCGTCGATGATGCGGGCTCGTGAGCGCAGCACCCGGGGGTCTTCCATGTTCGGCTCCCATCTTTTACACTCATCAGTATAAGAGGTGAGACGATGGCCGATACCGCACCCACACTGAACCGCGACGCCGCGATCACCCGCAGCCTGCTCGGCTGGGGCGTGGTGGCCGGGCCGTTCTACCTCATCGTCGGCCTGGTGCTGGCGCTGACCCGCCCCGGCTTCGACCTGAGCGCCCACGCACTCTCGCTGCTCACCCTGGGTGAGGGCGGGTGGATGCAGCGGGCCAACCTGGTGCTGAGCGGGCTGATGGTGCTCGCGGCCGCCTACGGCATCTTCCGGGCGATCCGCAGCGGGCGCGGGCTCGCGATCTCCGCACTGGTGGCCGTCTACGGTGCCGGCCTCATCCTGAGCGCGATCTTCCGGCCGGACCCGATGGCCGGGTTCCCGCCGGACGCCGCAGAGGCCACCGCTTCCACCGGGGGGATCCTGCACCTGGTGTTCGGGGCTCTGGGGTTCCTCGCCCTGGCCGCGGCGGCGCTGGCGTATGCGGCCTGGATGCGCGCGGACTCGGTCCCCGGACCCCGGTGGCCGGCGATCGGCCTCGCGGTGCTGATCGTGGCCGGGTTCGTCGGCGGGGCGGCGCTGGCCACCACCCCGGCCGGGGTGGCGCTGCTGTGGCTGGCCGTGACCGCCGGCTGGCTCTGGCTCGCCCTGGCGTGCGCGCGGATCTACCGCTGGGTACCGCACCCGGACACCGGAGTTGTCGCGTAAGAAGCCGGCCGGCCGGTACCCGAGCCGTACCCAAACTCCGAGGCCTACCAGTGGTACCCGCCGACCGTCTTCCGGCGGGTGCGGACCGGCGGCAACGGCGTTAGCGTCGAGAACATGCGATCGTCGAACCCACTGCACGAGCCGGCCGCCCACCTCCCGGACGGCGTGAAGATGCCGATGCTGGGTTTCGGGACGTGGCAGATCAGTGGCGAGCAGTGCCGCCGCGCCGTGGCCACCGCCCTGGGTGCGGGGTACCGGCACCTGGACACCGCCGCGATGTACCGCAACGAGGCTGAGGTCGGCCAGGCGCTGGTGGACTCGGGGCTGCCCCGCGAGGACGTCTTCATCACCACGAAGCTGTTGCCCGCCGACGCCGCCCGGGCCCGCGAGGCGTTGGATGACAGTCTGGCCGTCCTGAACGTACCGAGCGTGGACCTCTACCTGATCCATTCACCACCTGAGGAGGGTGGCCCCGGCATCTGGGAGCAACTGCTCGCCGCCCGCGAGGAGGGGCTCGCCCGGGCTGTGGGCGTGAGCAACTACAGCATCGAAGAGGTCGATGAGCTGATCGAGGCCACCGGAGTCGCCCCGGCGGTGAACCAGGTGCGGTGGGCGCCGTCGGTGCACGACCCGGTGTTCCTGGCCGAGTCCGCCGAGCGCGGCGTCGTCGTGGAGGGGTACAGCCCGTTCCGCAGCAGCAACCTGGAGGACCAGACCCTGGGCGCCATCGCCGATGCCCACGATGTCACCCCCGCCCAGGTGGTGCTGCGCTGGCACCTGCACCACGACATCGTGGTGATCCCCAAGTCGGTCACGCCCAAGCGGATCCGCGCCAACGCCGACATTCTCGGTTTCTCCCTGACCGCCGACGAGGTGGCCCGCATCGACGCCCTGGCGGGCTGAGCGTCTGCAGGCGGTCCCGGGCGTGGCTGGACGGGCGGCCGTGGGCTCGGCAACCGCACCGGTTATGGTGGGAGGGGCCGTAGTCGCGCGGGAACACGGGGCACGAGCCGCCCAGTCAGTGAGAGACAGATGAAACTATTCGTCAAGTGCCGTGTCTGAATGAAGAGCAGACGCTGCCCATGGTGCTGGCATCCATCCCCACCCGGATCCCGGGAATCGAGTCCATCGAGATCCTCATCATCGATGACGGCTCCACCGACCGGACCGTCGAAGTGGCGCGCGCCCACGGGGTCAAGCACGTGGTCAGCCACGTGGGCACCATGGGCCTGGCGCGTTCGTTCCGCGACGGTGTCGACTACGCCCTGGCTCACGGCGCGGACATCGTGGTGAACACCGACGGCGACAACCAGTACCCGCAGGAACGCATCGCCGACCTGGTGCAACCGCTCGTCAACGGCAGCGCCGACATCGTCATCGCCGACCGCCAGACCGCCACCACCCCGCACTTCTCGCCCTTCAAGAAACTCATGCAACGGGTCGGCTCCGCGGTGGTGAACAAGGCCGCAGGCACCGACCTGCCCGATGCGGCCAGCGGCTTCCGGGCCTACTCCAAAGTCGCCTTGCTGCGCCTGAACGTGGTCACCACCTTCTCCTACTGCATGGAGACCATCATCCAGGCCGGGAACAAGCGGCTGCGGATCGCCTCGATGCCGGTCCAGACCAATCCGAAAGCCCGCGAATCACGCCTGTTCAGCCACATCGGCCAGCACATGGCTCGCTCGGGCTCGGCGATCGTGCGCTCCTACCTGATGCACAAACCGCACTACATCCTGGGCGCCCTGGGCACGCTGCTGCTGATCCTCGCGGCGATACCGTTCGTGCGGTTCGCCGTGTTCTGGCTGCAGGGAAACGGCGCCGGACACGTACAGTCACTGATCTTCGGGACCGCGATGCTCATCGGGGGGCTGCTCTCCTTCGCGCTGCTGGTGATTGCCGACCTGCAGCGCACCAACCGGGTGCTGCTGGAGGAGACCCTGGAGCGCCTCAAGGTCATGCAGTACCCGCCTACGCACAAGCACGACGACGAAAGTGCGGGCAGCGTAGAGCAGGGCAGCACAGACCGGGGTGGGGCGAGCGCGAAACGGGCTGCGTCGTCGCCGGCCGTGCCGCACAGGCTCAGGGGAGCGCGATGATCACCACACTCAAGCGCGTGGCCAAGAACCTGCTCGCCGTCCCGGCGGTGCGCAAGGTCTACGAGGGCGGAACCCGGGCCACGCTCAACCTGTTCGGCTCCCACCGGCTGCCCGCGACGGCTTACTCGGTGCCCGGGCTGCTCACCTTCAACCGGGAGCAGTACGCGGTGCTGTCCGGGCGGCGCGCCTACTACCGGGCGCTGAGCACCTCCCGGCCCACCCACGTGGAACTGCGGCGCAATATCCACCGCCTGGAGAAGGGGATGTCGATGCAGCCCCGCCGCCCGGTGTTCGCCCGGGACTACATCGCCGAGACCGTGGACTACTACCGCGTCGCCGCCGCCGGGCAGGCCGGCGACCGTTCGATCGAGCGCGACGAACTGCTCTGGGCGCGCGAGGTCCTCACCGAGTACTTCGAGATCGTCCCGGACGGGGACCCGGGGGTGGATCGGGCCCGGTCGCAGTTCGCGGCGATCCCAGTGCCCGACGGCGAGACGAACGGGGTGCCGATGCGCCCCTATCCGCAGCGCGACATCAAACCCAGCGACATCACCTATGACCAGCTCCTCGCCCTGGCCAAGCAGCGCCGCTCGATCCGGTGGTTCCAGCAGCGCCCGGTGCCGCGGGACCTGATCGACAAGGCCCTGCTGGTGGGCCGGGAGTCCCCGACGGCGTGCAACCGGCTCCCGTATGAGTTCCTGGTGTTCGACGAGCCCGAGATGGTGCGCAAGGTCGCCTCGATCCCGTTCGGCACGGCCGGGTACCACCACCAGATCCCCACGGTGATCGTGGTCAAGGGCAACCTGGACAACTACTTCTCCCCGCGGGACCGGCACGCCATCTACATCGACAGTGCACTGGCCACGATGGGGTTCCTGTACGCCCTGGAGACCCTGGGCCTGAGCTCATCGGTGATCAACTGGCCCGACTTCGAGCCGCTGGAGATGAAGCATGGCGAAGACCCTGGGCCTAGCCCCCCACGAACGTGTCATCTGCCTGATCGCCGTCGGGTACGCCGATCGCGACGCGCTGGTCGCCTCCTCACCGAAGAAGTCCCTCGACGTGCTTCGCCGTTTCAACGTTGCGCGGTGAGGGCCGGTGACGCCCGGGCGGCGCCGGGCGCTGCGGTGGATCCTCACCGTGGCGATCGTGACCGTGGTGGCCGCGCTGTTCACCCGCGCCCTGATCGCCAACGCCGACGCCCTGGGCAGCCTCGACCTGCGCCCCGATGCGTGGGTCGCCGGCGCGCTGGCGTTGTTCGCGCTGGCCGTGGTGCTCTCCGGGGTGCTGTGGGGCCGGATGATCGCCCACCTGGGCGGCATCACCGTCCGCGTGGCCGAGGCGATCCGGGTGCACTGCCTGTCCTGGCTGCTGAAGTACATTCCCGGCCAGGTGGGCTCGGTGGTGAACAAACTGACCTGGGCGCACTCGCGGGGCGTGCCGAAGTCCCTGGCCACGCTGTCCTTCTTCTACGAGAACGCGTTCCTGATCATCGGCTCGATCGTGCCCACCGGCCTGATCCTGCTGTTGCTGGGCGCCCTGGACCTGGCCGGCGGCGACGGCGGCATCGTGCTGCTCACCGCCGCCTCGGTGCTCCCGCTGCTGGTGCTGACCAGCCGGCCGGTGCTGCGCTGGGGCACCAACCAGGTCGCGCGCCGGGTACTCAAGCGGCAGGTGCCCGACGAGCACTTCCTCACCTCGCCGTCAGCCCTGAAGTACCAGTTGATGTACCTGATCCCCCGGATCGTCAACGGCGCCGGGCTGGTGCTGATCGCGATCTCGATGTTCGAGGTGCCCGCCTCGGCCTATATCCCGCTGGCCAGCGCCTACATCTTCGCCGGTGCCGCCGGTATCCTCGCCGTGTTCGTGCCGAGCGGGATCGGAGTGCGCGAGTCGGTGTTCGTGCTGCTCGCCGTGGCCTACCTGCCGGTGGAACAGGCCATCGTGCTCGCCCTGGCGGCGCGGCTGCTCGCCACCCTCGGGGACGCCCTGGTCGCAGCGATCTACGGCGCGCTCCGGTTCACCGCGACCAGGACGGCCCCCACGACATGAAAGTGGCCAGACTATGAAGATCGCGATCATCGGCTCGGCGTTCTCGGGCAACAAGGGCGCGGCGGCGATGCTGGAGAGTTCGGTGCAGCACTTGACCGCCGCCGACCCTCGCGCCCGGTTCGCGCTGCTGAGCATGTACCCCACCTCCGATGCCCGGTTGAACCCCTACCGGAACGTGCGCGTGCTGGACGCGAGCCCGGTGCGCCTGGGGGTGCTGCTGAACGGTGCCGCGCTGGCGCACCGGCTGCTGCCCCCGTTGCGACGGCTGATCGAGCGGGCGGTGCCGGAGATCGGGGTGCTGGCCGGAGCCGACGTGCTCCTGGACGAAGGCGGCATCACGTTCGTGGACGGGCGCGGCAAGTACCTGATCTACAACGTGGCGAGCATCCTGCCGGCGCTGTTCCTGGGCACCCCGGTGGTCAAGGTGGCGCAGGCGATGGGGCCCTTCGCCGAGCCGCTGAACCGCCTGGCCGCCCGGGCCATGCTCCCGCGGGTGGCGGCGATCATCTCCCGCGGGGCGGTGACCCACCAGCATCTCCTCGACGCCGGGCTTCGCAACGTCCATGAAGGCGCGGACCTGGCGTTCGCGCTCGACGTAGGCCAGGACGACATCGCCCAGGCACGCCGGCACGTCGACACGGCCTTCTTCGACGGTGGCGACGTCGTCGGCCTCTCCCCGAGCGCGGTGCTGCACACCGGCGCCGCCGCGCGCGGGCAGGACTACATCGGTGAGGTGGTCGCCCAGATCGACCACATCACGCAGGATCTGGGCCGGCCGGTGTTCCTGGTCGCGCACAGCGCCCGGGCGCAGACCACCAAGACGCACAACAACGACCTGCCGCTGTGCCGGGCGATCCATGGCCGCGTCGCCGAGCCGGAGAAGGTGCTGTTCGTCGACGCCGAGTTGAGTTCGCAGGCGTTGCGGTATCTGATCTCGCTCTGCGAGGTGTTCGTCGCCTCCCGGTTCCACGCGATGGTCTCGGCGTTGGCGATGGGCGTGCCCACCTTGGTGATCGGGTGGAGCCACAAGTACCGCGAGGTGCTGGAGATGTTCGGCCAGGCCGGCCTGGCCGTCGCCCATGCCGACGCCACTGAGGCGCGGTTCCGGGAGATGCTCGCCGACTTGCTGCAGCGGCGCGAGCAGGTCGCGGCGGAGATCGCGGGGGCGCTGCCCGGGGTGCGGGCCAAGGCCGTGGAGCAGATCGCGGTGATCGAGGAGGTCGCCCGGGGGTGACCGGTGGCTGCTACTGGTCGCCGTCCGTCGTGTGGTGCTCGACGGCGGAGGTCGCCTCGGGTGCGCCCGAGGCCTCGCGCAGTCGCCCCGGCCACACCTCGATGAGCGCCCAGAGCGCCGCGACCACCCCCACCAGCGCGATCAGCGCCAGCACCACATCCGGCACCGGACTCCACGCCCGCAGGGCCGCGACGCCGTCGGCCATCGTGGAGTCCCGAGTGGCCCAGTGGAAGCCGAGCACCTTGCGCATGCTCACCGCCAGGAACACCAGGGCACCCAGGGTGACCAGGATCGGCACGAACCGCTGATAACGACGGGGCAGCCACCCCGCAGCCAGGGCCAGCACGACGAACGCCCCCGCCAGGCCCACATACAGGTAGCGGCCCTGCAGCCCCGCCGCCAGGCCCGTCTCCCGGTAAAGCCCGAAGGTGCCCGCGAGCACCAACGCCAGGGAGGCGAAGAACGGCACCACCAGCACCACCGCGTCCAGAGCGCGCAGGCCCGGGAACCGGCGGGCGAGCAACGGGATGGCCACCAGTGCCGCGACGAGGACCACGAACAAGGTGATGGTCAAGGCGTAGGGAAACGGGGGCGGCAGGTCACCGCGTTTGATCGACAGGGTCGCCCAGAACCTCATCGGGATCAGCGTTGCCGCCTCGGCGGCATACCCGGGCAGCGCTTCGGCGATGCCAAGGGGACCGTCGGGGCGCGGCCGGGAGTGCCCGGCCGGCTGCACGGTGCCGTACCGCAGCAGGTTGACCACCCACCACCACCCGCCGAGCGCGGCCACCGCACCGGCCAGGGCGAGCCCGCGCAGGGCAGCGCCGAACCGCCCGAACCGCCGGCCGGCGACCAGATAGGCGAGCACCACGAACGGCACCAGCACCAGCGCGAACGCCTTGGACAGCAGCGCGACCGCGAGCGCCAGCCCGGTCAGCGCCGCGATCCGGTAGCGCAGATCCCCGGAGAGGGTGTGGGTGACCAGCACGGTGGTGGCGGCGGCCGCGGCGATGAGGAGGTTGTCGTTGTTCACCGCCCCGCCCAGGGCGCCGAGTTGCGGCACCGTCAGCGGTAGCGCCGCGGCGATGATCGTCACCGGCCGGTTGCCGCCCAGGCGCCGCGCCCCGTGGGCCAGCAGCAGGGGCAGCGGGCCGAGCAGCGCCACGCTGACCAGGCGCAGCGTCCAGACGGTCTGGGCGGCCGGCACCTGTGACGGCGCCACCTCGATCACCATCCCGAGCAATGCGTAGTACAGCGGCGGGTGCTGCCCGGCCCGGTTGGTCGCAGGCTCTGAGGTGGCCACGGTCTCATCGCGCCGCTCGGTGAACGAGGCGTCGGCCCCGGGCGGGCCCTGGGCCGGCAGCGGCTCATAGTCGCCGTGACCGGGCGGGGTGGCCTCGATCACCCACCACAACTCGGGCATCTGCTGGAAGCCGGGCCAGTCCCCGGTCTCGAGCTGGTAGTAGGCGGCCGAGACGTGCCAGCTCTCATCGGCGGAGCGGAAGGTGGGCAGCAGCACCGACCACAGCAGCAGGGACGCCACCCAGACCGCGGTGAGCACCACCACCGCGCGGGGCATCCGGCTGCGAGCACGCCGGGGCGCCTGCCCGGGCGCCACGTCAGGGTGCACGACGTCGCACTCTCCCCTCGCCGTCGTCGTCCGCCACGTGAGGCCGGGCACCCATACGAACCTGTTACGCCCTGACCGGGGCGGCGGCAGCGAGGTCGCGGCGCGCCGTCGTCACCGTCGAGGCGACGACCCACACCGCAGCCCCAGCCGCGGCGAGTGCGATGAGCCACAGCACCGCATCGGGGGCAGGGGCCCAGGCCTGCAGCGCCTCCATCGCGTCCCCGAGCGCGGAGTCACGTTCGGCCCAGTGGAAACCGGCGACCTTGCGCATGCTCAGCAGCGTGTACAGCCCGCCGCCGGCGAGGATCACCCCGGGAACCGCCCAGCGCGCCCTGCGCGGCAGCATCGCGGCGACGCCGAGCACCACCACGAGCACCAGCCCGGCGAGCCCGGTGTACAGGTACCGCCCCTGCAGTCCCACCATCAGGCCGGTCTGCAGGTGCAGCGGCCAGACCCCGGAGATCATCGCGGCGAAGGATGCCGCGAACGGCAGCAGCAGTAAGGCGGTGTCGGCGCGCCGCATCCCGAAGGAGGCGGTGCGGACGAGCACGACGACGGCGAGCAGGAGCAGCAGCGCGAACAGGCCCGTGGTCATCCAGTAGGGAAACGGGGGTGGCTGCTGTCCGATCTGGATGGCCAGGGAGGAGAAGAAGCGACCCGGCACCCGGATCGCGATCTCGAGGAGGAAGTCCGGCAGCGTCTGGAGCGGGTCGAGCGGGCCTTCGGGTCGCGGGGGGTAGTGACCGGCGGGCTGCACGGTCCCGTACCGGAACAGGTTGGCGACCCACCACCACCCGGTGGTGGCGGCGAGGGCGGCGATGAGGCCGAGCCGTCGGACCGCTTGGGTGAGGGCGCCCGCTCGCCATCCACCGAGGAGATAGGCCAGGCCGATCAGCGGCACCAGCAGGAGCGCGAAGGCCTTGGTGAACAGCGCGGCGGCGAGCACCACCCCGGCACCGACCGCGATACGGCGCCGCATGTCACCGGTCGCGGCGTGCACGGCCAGGATCGTGGCCGCGGTGGCGGTGAGGATGAGGATCATGAGGTTGTCGTTGCTGACCGCGGCCCCGAGCGTGCCGAGTTGGGGGATGAGCAGGGGGAAGGCAGCGGCTGCGACCACCGCCGCCGGGGGTGCGCGCAGCCGGCGGGCACCGAGGGCGAGCAGCAAGGGCAGTGGTGCGAGCAGGGCGACGTTGCCCAGCCGCAGCCACCAGACGGTGACGTGGGCGGGAACATCGGCCGGGAGTACCGCGAGGGCGCCGGCGAGGAGTGCGTGGTAGCCCGGTGGGTGCTGCCCGGTGGTGCTGATCTCCCCGGACCAGGGGCTGCCGAGGTTCTGCTCGCGCAGGTCAGCGAAGGAGGGTGCCAGGTCGGTGGTGTCGGTGGTCAGTGCCTGGTAGCCGGCGTGCTCGGGTGGGCGGGCCTGCACCACCCAGGTGAGGAGTTCCAGTTCCTGGTATCCCGGCCACTCCCCGTTCTCCAGCAGGGCGTAGCTGTTGGAGACGTGCCCGACCTCATCGGGTGAGCGGTAGGTCGGCAGCAGCACCGACCACACCAGCATCACCGCGACCCACAGGGCGGTGATGGCAAGGATCGTGCGGCGCAGGATCCCGGTGCGGCTCACGCGCTCCTGGTCGCCGGTCGGGCTCGCGGTGGGGCCATGGTCGCGGTGGCCGGGCAGCTCGGTGGCTCCGGCCGCGGGGTGGGGCCTGGACACGCATCCTCCGAGACTGTGGCGCCGCACTGGTGGGGGAGGGCAGGGCAAGACCGAACCAGGATATCGAGGATCGCCAGACCCCGGGGCGGGCCGGTGTCAGAGGTGGCCGCCACAATGGTGGCCCCTTGAGCCGGTGTCCCGAACCGGGACTGCCGCGCCGACGCAATCGAATAAGGAGGCACCGATGCCCGGCCCCTACCGAATCCAGATCAACGTCGACTGCCGCGACGCCCACGCCCAGGCCCACTGGTGGGCGCAGACCCTGGTGGGGTGGCAGGTCGAGCCCACCGATCCCGACTTCGTGCAGTCGATGATCGACCAAGGCTTCGCCACCGACGCCGACACGCAGATGTTCCGCGGCGAACGGGTCTGGCGCGGGGCGGCCGCGATCTGCCCCGAAGCCGAAGCCGGTCAACTGGACCGGCAGCGGATCGTGTTCCAGGAGGTTCCCGAGCCCAAGGTCGGCAAACTGCGCTGGCACGTGGACGTCATCACCTCGGGCGGGGACATCGACAGCATCCGCGATGACTTGGTGGCGCGGGGAGCGCGCTACCTCGAGACCAACAGCCAGGGCCTGCACTCCTGGCACGTGATGACCGACCCGGAGGGCAACGAGTTCTGCGTCAGCCCGTGACACCCCTCTCCGCCAGTGGTCACCGCCGGCTTCCGCCGTCGCCGGCGGGGGGTGACAGCGCCCCGCCTGCAGTTCTACGGTGCTGTCATGCCCTCCGCCGTTGGCGCCGGCACCCGTGAGGCCGGGCCGGGTGCCCCTGACGTCGCCGCCCTGCTGGAGCCGATGCGCCGGGAGATCCTGGCGCACTGTTACCGGATGACCGGATCGGTGCATGACGCCGAGGACCTGGTCCAGGAGACCTACCTGCGTGCCTGGCGGTCCTACCACGGCTTCGAGAACCGCTCCTCGCTGCGCACCTGGATGTTCCGGATCGCCACCAACGCCTGCTTGACCCATCTGAAGGGGCGGCCCCGCCGCCCCCTGCCCACCGGTCTGGGGGCTCCGGCGGCCGATGCCGCGGACGAACCGCATCCGCCGACCGGTGTCTCGTGGGTGGAGCCGATGCCCGATGAGGTGCTCTGGGGCTCCGGTCACGATGACCCCGCCACCCGGGCTATCAGCGCAGACAGCGTCCGGCTGGCGTTCGTGGCCGCGCTGCAACACCTCAACGCCCGCCAGCGCGCGGTGCTGCTGTTGCGGGAGGTGCTGGCGTGGCACGCCCGGGAGGTGGCCGAGGCGCTGGACATGACGGTGGCCGGGGTGAACTCCACCCTGCAGCGAGCCCGGGCGAAACTGGCCCGGCTCGACCCCCGACGAGGCTCCGCAGCTGCCCGACGGCGAGCGCCGCCGGGCGCTGCTGGAGGCTTACATGGCGGCCTTCGAGGCCTACGACATTCCCGCGATCGTGGACCTGCTCGCCGCGGACGTGGTGTGGGAGATGCCCCCGTTCCCGGGCTGGTACTCCGGCGCCCAGCAGGTCGGCACGTTGATCGGCACCTGGTGCCCGGCCGAGCGTGCCGGAGACATCCGGATGGTGCCGACATCGGCCAACGGTCAGCCCGTGCTGGCGCAGTACATACGCTCCGCCGACGGCGCGCTCCGCGCCTTCCAGCTGCAGCAACTCAGCATCACCGATGCCGGCGTGGCGCACGTGACCGTGCACTTCACCCCGGAGTTGTTCGGCAGGTTCGGCCTGCCGAACGTGCTGGAGGCGTAACCACCCCGGAACGGGCGCTCTGGGTTCAGGGAGTCAGTTGACGTGCCAGGTCTCGCGCACGTCAACGCCGGCGTCGGTGATCAGGTTCAGCACCGGGCAGCGGGCGGTGACCTGACGGCGCAGCTCGGCCACCTCATCGGCGGTGGCGGTGGTGGTCAGGTGCACCTGCACGTCCACGCTCTGGAAGTGCGGGGACACCTCGGCGGTCCCCCGGAAGCCGCGAAGGTCCAGGTCTCCGTTGGCGGTGGAATCGATGCCGCTGACGGTGATGCCCAGTTCGGCGGCCACCACCTGCACCACCACGCTCAGGCACCCCGACAGCCCGGTGAGGACGTACTCGATCGGGTTCGCCCCGACGTCGGCCCCGCCCAGCGCGGGAGGCTCGTCCACGTCGAGGGTGAAGCCGCGGGCGTCCACCCGGGTGTGGGTGCCGGCCTGCCAACTGCCGGCGACGCCGATGCTGGCGATCTCGGGCTCGGTGGCTCGGGTGGCGGTGGCGGTCATGATGGCTCTGTTCGGTAGACAATTCGGGGCGCGGGCCACAGCCGGGGATCGGCCGTGCCCTCAGGGAGGTTACGCAGCCCTCGGACGAAGGACTCGGGTGCGCCGGGGATGTCCACCGAGTGAGATCGGGCCCGGGGGAACGGTGTTGCCGGGAGAAAGGCTTGGCGCAGCCACCAGGGTGAGCGGCTACGGTGGCGCGCGTGCTACATCGCCTGGTCAATCTTCGCCCCCTGCGGGTGAGCGCACCCTTCCGGCGGTTGTGGCTCGGGACCTCGTTGTCCGCGGTGGCGGGCAACATGACCCTCGTCGCGGTGCTCTACCAGGTGTGGGTGATGACCGAGAGCCCGATCTGGACCGGCGTGGTCGGTCTGACCCGGGCGGTCCCGCAGGTGGTGTTCGGCCTGTTCGGCGGGGTGCTGGCCGATGCTGTGGACCGGCGCAACCTGGTGCGGACGGCGATGGTGGTCCAGATGCTCACCGCGCTGGGCCTGGCCGGGCAGGCGCTCGCGGACCTGGACTCCCTGCCGGTGCTGTTGCTGCTGGTGGCTGTCCAGGCCGGCGCCGGCGCTCTGGGCGCCCCTGCGATGCGGACTTCCCGGTGCGCCTGTTGGCGCGCGACCTGGTCGCCGCGGGAATCGCGCTGCAGCACCTGAGTTTCCAGTTCGCCGCACTCATCGGCCCGGCCGCGGCCGGGGTGATCCTGGGGCAATGGGGCCTGGCCCCGCCCTACCTTGTGCTGGCGGTGGCCTATCTGGTCGCCCTGTACGCGGTCATGCGCCTGCCGGCGATGCCGCCTACCGGTGGCGGCAGCGGACGCGGCGTGCACGCCGTCGTGGACGGGATGCGTTTCATCGCACGCAGGCCGGTACTCCGAGGGCTCTACGCCACCGACCTGGTGGCCACGTTGCTCGCGATGCCGATCGCGCTGTTCCCGATGATCAACGAGGAACGCTTCGGGGGTGACCCCGAGACCCTGGGGCTGTTCCTCACCGCCATCGGGGCCGGCGGCGTCCTGGCGGGCCTGGTCTCGGGCACCTTCACCCGCTCCGACCGGCCCGGCGTGGTGCAGTTGTGGGCGGCGGGTGTGTCTGGGGCGCGGCAATCGCCGTATTCGGGCTGGTCGGTCCGTTGTGGCTGGCGCTGGCCGCCCTGGTGGTGGCCGGTGCCGCCGACACCATCTCGGTGGTCTCCCGCGGCGCCGCCGTGCAACTGGCCACCCCGGACAGCCACCGCGGACGGGTGACCTCCGTCGAGCACGTGATCGGGGTGGCCGGACCCGAACTGGGCAACTTCCGCGGTGGCCTGGTGGCCGGGTTCACCGGCGCCGCCTTCGCCACCGCCTCCGGGGGGCTGGCCGTGGTGGCCGGCATCGCGATCCTCGCCGCCGTCAACGGCCCGCTGCGCCGGTTCCGGATCAGCCACGAGGTGCCAACCAGCCAGGGCGCTGCCGGCGAGGTGCCGCCCAGCCCGGGCGAGGACCGCACGGTGCCGCCCGAGGGCAGCGAAGTGCCACCCAGCCAGGGTGAGGACCGCACGGAGTAGGCTGTTTCCCAGTCCAGCAAGAGCGCAGGAGGTCCCATGGCGCAGCAGGTGTAGCGACTTCTGTCACGGCGGCCGAGGTGATGGCCGAACTGGCCGAACTCGAGGACCCCAGGATCCGTGAGGTGAACGCCAAGCACGGCGACGAGCACGGGGTGAATCTGACCAAACTGCGTGGCGTGGCCAAACCGCTGCGCGGGCAGGTGGACCTGGCCCGGGAGTTGTGGGCGAGCGAGGACGCCGCCGCCCGGCTGGTCGCGCTGCTGATCCTGCGACCCAAGGATCTGACCCGCGATGAACTCGACACCATGCTGCGCCAGGCACGCGTACCCAAGGTGCAGGACTGGCTGGTCAACTACCTGGTCAAGAAGAGCCGGCACGCCGAGGAACTCCGTCAGATCTGGTTCGCCGACCCCGACCCCGTGGTCGCCAGCGCCGGCTGGGCGCTCACCAGCGAGAAGGTGGTGAAAGCGCCCGAGGACCTCGACCTACCCGGCCTGCTGGACCTGATCGAGGCGCAGATGAAGGACGCGCCCGAGCGGTTGCAGTGGGCGATGAACACCTGCCTGGGTCATATCGGGATCCACCACCCCGGGCACCGCGAGCGCGCGATCGAGATCGGCGAGCGGCTGGAAGTGCTCAAGGACTACCCGACCCCGCCGGGGTGCGTCTCGCCGTACGTGCCGCTGTGGGTCAACGAGATGGCCAGCCGGCAACAGTAGGCCCCCGCCGTGCCGGCACGCGACCTCCCTAGAATCGAGCCATGACGGATCAAGCCGATGCGGTTCGCGAGCAGGAACTGCTGATCGACACCGACGGCGGTCCGGCCCGTGTGCTCCTGCGCCCCACGCCGCACCAGCCCCGGGGCCTGCTCATGCTCGGCCACGGCGCCGGTGGGGGAGTCGGCGCCCCGGACCTGCTCACCGCCACCGGTGTGGCCGGCGACCTGGGCTGGCACGTGGCCCTGGTCGAACAGCCCTACCGGGTCGCGGGGCGGCGCGCCCCGGCACCGGCCCGGCAACTCGACACCGCGTGGACCCAGGTCGCCATGCACCCCTGCGCCACGATGCCCTCGCAGGGTTGCCCGTCGTCGTCGGCGGCCGGTCCTCCGGGGCCCGGGTGGCCTGCCGCACCGCCACCGACCTCGGCGCGATCGGGGCGTTGTGCCTGGCGTTCCCGTTGCAGCCGCCCAAGGACCGTCCCTCCCGGCTGCCCGAACTGGAGAGCGCCGGGGTGCCGGTGCTGGTGGTGCAGGGCGAGCGGGACCGGTTCGGGATGCCCCCGGCTGCGCCCGAGCGCACCGTGGTGACGGTGGCCGGGGACCACAGCCTGAAGAAGGATCAGGACGCCATCGCCGGGGCGGTGCGCGACTGGCTCACCGGCCTCCCGGCGTCGGCCTGAGGGCTGCAGTCCCGCGGATGCTGGACCGTGCGGATGCCGACCGGCCCCGGGCGGGGCACACTGCCAAGGGCAAGCAGTCGCGAGGGAAGGAACGTGTCATGACTGTCCACGTCGAGCCCGGCACGGTGGTTCTCTACACCGACGTGGCGTGCGGGTGGCCACCGTGCAGTTGCACCGCTTCTACGCCGCCCGCGCCGAAGCGGGCCTGGATGAGCACGTCCGGGTGGACCACCGGCTGTTCCTCCTGGAGGACGTCAACTCCATGCCGCTGCCGAAGGGTCTGGTCGACGCCGAGATCCCCACCTTCACCGAGATGGTCCCCGTTTTCGGCTTCCGGGCCTGGCGGCGGGACGCATCCCAGTGGCCGATCACCACACTGCTGACCAACGAGGCGGTGCACGCCGCCAAGGCCCAGAGCCTGGCGGCGGCCGAGGAACTCGACATGGCGTTGCGCAAGGCGTTGTTCGCGCGCAGCCGCGCGGTCAGCATGCTGCACGAGATCCTCGCCGTGGCCGAAAAGTGTGAGTCGGTCGATGCCGACGCGCTGGCCGCCGCGCTCGACGACGGCCGGGCCCGCGGGCAGATGATGCGCGACTACCGCGGTCGCGACGAGGCGGTGCAGGGCAGCCCGCACTTCTTCCTCGCCGACGGTTCCGATGTGCACAACCCCGGCATCGAGTTCCACTGGGAGGGCGGCGGTGAGGGCCAGGGTGACCTGGTGCTCGACAGCGACGATCCGCAGGCCATGGCGCTCCTGGTGCGCCGGGCCGTGGTGCGCTGACCGCAGCCGTCACCCTCGCGGCCGATGACGGCGTAACCCATGCGCCCAAGCCCCTGGTCCGCCGTCGGGGTCACCCCGCCTGACCGGCGTCGCGCTCGTCCCGCTGACGGGCGATGAGCGCTTCGATGCCGTCCAGGATGGTCTGGAGTCCGAACAGGTAGGCCCGGTGCGGGTCGCCGGGTGCGTTGTACTCCTGCCCCGCGGCGTTCCCGATGCGCGCGGCGTAGGGGTAGTCGCCGGTATCCAGGAGCCCGGCGAGGACGGGACCGGCCTGGTGCCACCACTCGAGATCGGAGGCTTCCCGTGAGTCGGCGGCGCCGTCACCGGCCGTGGCCGTCGGCGGGGCCGCGGTCGCGAAGGCCAACCGGGCGCTGGATCGCACATGCTCCAGGATGAGGGTCAGCGCCTGGTCGATCTGGACGTCGGTCAACCCGGTGTCCACGAGCGGCTGCAGTTCGGCGTCGTACTTGGCGATGGTGCCCGGGCCCAGTGGGGGGCGGGCGGTGTCGACGTGGATGAGCCACCGATGGCGGCCCAGCAGTTCCCAGTTCCTCTCGGCCACCGTTTCCAGTCCACCGCGCCACCGGCCCGGGTCGGTGGTTGGGGCTGGGTAGGTGACGTCGGCGAACACCCGGTCCACCATGAGGTCGATCAGTTCCGCCTTGCCCGGCACGTGGGAGTACAGCGTCATCGCGCCGACGCCGAGCCGCTCGGCGAGTTTGCGCATGGACAACTGATCGACCCCGGTCGTGTCGGCGAGAGCCACGGCGCCGTCGACGATCGCCTCCAGGGTCAGGCCGCTGCGTCCGGTCTTGACGCCTCGGCGCCACAGCAACGGGATCACGCGCAGGGGATCTCCCGCCCCGGTGCGCTCGGCCATGCGGATACCACCTTGCCAGAGGGAATATTTCCCTCTACCTTACGTGTTCGTACGATGTACGGTACAGCGTACATGCGGTGAGAGGGAGTGGATGAACGCGACGATCGATGCCCAGCGGGTGGGCAAGGTGTTCCGGGCCAAGGCGCGAGAGCCGGCCGAGACGCAGGAGGATGCCGGCAGCGATGAGGCCGGCCTACGAGACCTGAGTCTGCAGGTGTATCCGGGCCAGGTGCTCGCGCTGCTCGGCCACAACGGCGCCGGGAAGACGACCGCGGTGCGCGGGCTGTCGACGCTGTTGCGGTTCGACCGCGGCCGGGCCCGGGTGGCCGGCTTCGACGTGCGCACCGAGGCGTCGAAGGTGCGGGAACGCATCGCCCTGGTCGGCCAGGAAGCCGCCGTCGACGAGCAGTTGAGCCCGACCCAGAACCTGATCCTGTTCGGGCGGTTGCGCGGCCTGAACAAACCCCACGCCGCCACCCGGGCGCGGGCGTTGCTGGAGGAGTTCGGGCTGCTCGAGGCCAAGGACCGGCCGGTGCGCACCTTCTCGGGCGGGATGAGGCGCCGCCTGGACGTGGCGGCGGGCATGATCGTGCGTCCGGCGGTCCTCTTCGTGGACGAGCCGACCACCGGCCTGGATCCCGCGGCCCGGCGCGATGTGTGGGACACGCTGCGCCGGCTCGTCGGTCACGGGACCACGGTGCTGCTGACCACCCAGTACCTGGAGGAGGCGGACGCGCTGGCCGACCACATCGTCCTGTTGGCTCGCGGGGCGGTGGTCGCCGAGGGAAGCGCAGACGACCTCAAGGACAGCCTGGGCCACTCGGTGCTCCGGCTCCGGTTCGCCGGCCCCGACCAGGCCGAGCGCGCCCGGCCGATCCTGGCCAGGTTCGACGCCCGCGCCGAGCCCGGGGCGGACCTCGTCACCGAACTGCACACCACGGCCCGTGACATCGTCCTCGACTGCGTCCGGCAACTCGCCGAGGAAGACGTTCATCCGGTCGAGGTGGCGCTGCGCAAGCCCACCCTGGACGAGGTGTTCCTGTCGATGACTGATGGCCGGGCCGCGACTGATGGCCGGGCCGCGACCGAAGGCCGAGCCGCGACTGACGGCGGAGCCGCGACCGGTAGCGAGGCAACCGTGAGGGAGACCGGCCGGTGACCGCCGTGTCCAAGCCATCCGAGGTGTCCCCCCTCCCGCCCTCACCACCGGGGGTGCTCCGGTCCGCGCTGATCCTGGCCCGGCGAATCATCGCTGGCTGGAAGTCCCAAGCGGCGACGGTGGCGATCACCTGGCTCTTCCCGGTGTTCGTGGCGCTGATGTTCCTCGGCCTGTTCGGCGGGGCGCTGCAGATGCCCGACGGCGTGGCGTACCTGGACTTCCTGATGCCGGGGATGCTGGCGGTGACCATGCTCTTCGGGCTGGAAACCACCACCCTGGCCGCGGCGGCGGACGCCTCCCGGGGAATCAACGATCGGTTCCGCACCTTCCCGATCAACTCCGCGGCCATCGTGCTGGGCCGGTGCCTGGCGGACATGCTCAGTTCGCTCATCGGTCTGGTGGTGATGGTCGTGTTCGGGTTGGCCATCGGGTGGCGCCCGGAGGCCACCCTCGCCGCCGTCCTAGTGGCAGCGGGGGTCCTGCTGCTGCTCCGGTTCGCGCTGTTGTGGGTGGGTTTCCACATCGGGTACCGCGCGAGGTCGGTGGAGTCGGTGGCCTATGTCCAGATTCTGGTCTGGCCGGTGGCGCTGCTGTCGAGCGTGTTCGTCGATCCGAGCACCATGCCCACGTGGTTGGGCGTCCTCGCCGAGGTCAACCCCGTCTCGGCCGCCGCCACCACGGTGCGCGACCTGGTGGGCTCGGCTACCTGGCCCGGCCAGGTCATCACCGGACGGGCCTCCTCGCTCCTGGCCATCGTGTGGCCGGTGGTGTTGACCGCCGTCTTCCTGCCCCTGGCCGCCCGCGGCTTCCGGTCCGGCACTACATGAGCCACCTCTCCGTCACCACGTCCCCCGATCACAGGAGCACCATGACCACCGGCACCATCCGCCTGGGCGGCGTCCGCCAGAACAACCTCAGGGACATCAGCCTCGAGCTGCGTAAGAAGTCCCTGATCGTCGTCGTCGGCGTCTCCGGGTCGGGCAAGTCATCCCTGGTCTTCGACACCATCGCCGCCGAGGCGCAGCGTCAGATCAACGCCACCTTCAGCGCCTACGCCCAGAACTACCTACCCTCCTACGGCCGGCCCGATGCCGACAACATCGAGAACCTCTCGGCCGCGATCGTCATCGACCAGCGGCGCCTGCACGGCGGGCCCCGCTCGACCGTGGCCACCATCACCGACATCGGGGACGGCCTGCGGCTGCTCTACGCCCGCGGTGCCACGCCGTCGATCGGTCACGCCAACGCCTTCTCCTTCAACGACCCGGCCGGAATGTGCCTGCGGTGCCACGGTCTGGGCGTGGAGAAGATCCTCGACGTCGATGCCTTCATCGACACCTCCGCGTCCCTGCGGGAGGGACCTTTCGCCCACCCCGACTACCGGCCCGGCACGCTGACCTGGCGGCGCTATGCCGACTCGGGCCTGTTCGACGTCGACGTTCCGCTCGAGCAGTACTCGATGCGCGAGATGCACCTGTTGCTGGAGGCCGCGGCCGGTGAGGTGGAACCGACCGGCGCCCACGACCTGCCCGGGGACTACGAGGGCGTGCTGGTGCGGTTCCACCGGATCCAGCTGGCCAAGGACCCCACCACCCTCAAGGGAGAGGCGAAGAAGGCCTACGAGCGACTGGTCACGCTCGGGCCCTGCACGGAGTGCGACGGGACCCGGCTCAACGAGGCGGCCCGCAGCGCCGGGATCGAGGGACTCACACTGCCCCAGGCGTACGCCATGCAGGTCGGCGACCTGGCCGGGCAACTGCGCGGGTGGGACCTGGGGCCGCTCGATGCCCTGCTGGACGACGTCGTGACCCAGTTGGAACGCCTGACCAGCCTTGGTCTGGGGTACCTGAGTCTGGACCGGGCGACGGCGACGCTGTCCGGCGGGGAGGCGCAGCGGGTCAAGATGGTGCGTCACCTGGGCAGCACCCTGAACGACATGCTCTACGTGTTCGACGAACCCACCGTCGGACTGCACACCCGCGACGTGCATCGGTTGGCGCAGATGCTGCAGGTGCTCCGGGACAAGGGGAACACCGTCGTGGTCGTCGAGCACGACCGGCAGGTGATGGAGATTGCCGATCAGGTGGTCGAGATCGGGCCGGGGGCGGGGGTGCACGGCGGCGAGTTGATCTTCCAGGGCTCCTTCGAGGACCTGCGCCGCGCCGACACCCCCACCGGGAGTGCACTGCGATCGCAGGCGGCGCGGCCCCGGGAGCCACGCGAGCCCACGGGTTTCGTCCGGATCGAGAACGCCGCGAGCCACAACCTCAAGGACGTCACGGTCGAGATCCCTCTCGGCGTCCTGACCGTGGTGACCGGAATTGCCGGGTCGGGAAGTCGAGCCTCATCCACGGGCACCTGCCGGTCGCCGCCCCGGACGCCGTCCTCATCGACCAGGCACCGATCCACGGCTCACGCCGCTCCACCCCCGCGTCCTGGACCGGGATGCTCGATGAGATCCGCCGCATCTTCGCCAAGCGCACCGGTCAACCCGCGGCGCTGTTCTCCCCGAACTCCGACGGCGGCTGCCGGGCGTGTGAGGGCACCGGCGTGAACTTCCTGGACCTGGGCTTCACCGACCCGGTGCTGACCACGTGCGAGACCTGTCAGGGGCGGCGGTTCCGCGCCGGGGTGCTGAAGTACACCGTGGGCGGGCGTTCCATCGCCGACGTCTTCGAGATGACGGTGGAGACCGCGGCGGAGTTCTTCCACGACAGGAAACTGTCCGTTCTCCTGCGGAGAGCCGACCAGGTGGGACTGGGCTACCTCGCGCTCGGGCAGAACTTCACCACCCTGTCCGGCGGGGAGCGGCAGCGGCTCAAACTCTCCCCGGGAACTGACCGAGGACGCCGGCATCATCGTGCTGGACGAACCCACCACCGGGCTGCACGCCAAGGACACCAGCCGGCTGCTGGCGCTGTTGCACGAGATGGTCGACGACGGCCGCACCGTCGTCGTGATCGAGCACGATCTGGACATCGTGGCCGGAGCCGACCACGTCATCGATCTTGGTCCCGAGGGTGGACACGACGGCGGTCGCGTCCAGTTCACCGGCCCGGTTCCTGATCTCGCCCGCACCGACACCCACACCGGCCGCTACCTCCGCGCCCGGTTGGGGCCGGGCCCTGGCATGATCCGTGCATGGAACTCATCGACCTGAGCCACACGGTGACCGAGGAGATGATCACCTACCCCGGCCTGCCGGGGCCGGTGATCACCGAGTACCTGACGTTCGCCGACTCCCACGACCGATACGAACCGGGCACCGAGTTCGCCATCGGGCGCATCGACATGGTGGCCAACACCGGCACCTACCTGGACACCCCCGCCCACCGCTACCCGGAGGGGCACGACCTGAGCGCGCTGCCACTGCACCGGTGCGCGATGGTGCCCGGCGTCGTCGTCGACGGTGGCGAAGCCATCGGACCGGAGGCCTTCGACGGGGTGGACGTGCACGACCGGGCGGTGCTGCTGCGCACCGGCTGGGACCGGCACTGGGGAACCGGAACCTACGGCGACCCCGAGCACCCGTTCCTGACCGAGGACGGCGCGCACTTCCTGGCCGGGGCCGGTGCGCGGCTGGTGGGCATCGACTCGGTCAACATCGACCACACCGGCGTCGGTACCCGCCCGGCCCACACGGTGCTGCTGGCGGCCGGGGTCCCGGTGGTGGAGCACCTCACCGGCCTGTCCGCCCTGCCCACCGAGGGCTTCACGTTCACTGCGGCACCACCGGCGGTGCGGGGCATGGCGACGTTCCCGGTGCGGGCCTTCGCCGCGGTGGGCTGAGAGGGTGGGGTGAGAGTCAGGCCGCCGGGTCACGGTGCCGGAATAGTCACTGGGAATGGTTGGTTACACCTGGTGCCGGCCCGGTGTAAGCCCCCGGGCTCCAAACTCCGCCGCTACGAGCGGCCTTCCGCCGTGAGGCGGCTGCCGGGCCGGCATCTCGAATCCTTGTAGGCCCGAGTGACCTGTCCTGGCGTCAATCGCCCGGGCCTCGGATGACCACCATGGAGAGCAAAGGAGCGGAGATGGATGAGGGGGTCGAGCAGGTGACGAACGGCCTGGAGGCGCCGGTTCGCGAGATCGTGAACCGGTTGCGCACGTTGGTGGTCAACGCGGTCCCGGACGGCATCGAGGAGGCCGACCCGGCAGCGAAACTGCTCGGCTATACCTTCAAGCCGGGCACTTACAAGTACCTGATCGCCGCCATCGCCCCGCAGACCAGGCATGTGAACCTGATGTTCGCAAGCGGTGCCGAACTCGCCGAGGAGGACACCGAGGGTCTGCTGGAAGGGACCGGGAAGAGGGCTCGCCACATCAAGTTCCACACCCCGGCCGATGTGGATCGGGCCGGCGTCGTTGACCTGCTCAGCGAGGCGGCCCGCCGCACGCCACGGCCCTGACGCCGGGCGCGGCTACCGGCTGGGAGCCGCGGTCGTCAATGGTGGGTCGTCACTGCCCGACGCGTCCGTCGATGCACTCGCGCAGCAGGTCCGCGTGTCCGCAGTGGCGTGCGTACTCCTCGATCAGGTGCACCAGGACGTCCCGGACAGCGACCTGTTGACCACCATGACGCGGCAGCGGTACCCGTTCGCCGAGATCGTCGAACCGGGCGATGGCGGCGTCGGTCCCTGCCATCTGCTCCTCCCATCGCGCGAAAGCCTCGGTCACGACCGTGCGGTCGGGGATCGCGCCGTCGAACTCGGGATCCTCGCCGTCACCGGAAAACACCGGCTGCACGGGCTCGCCACCGAGGACCCGGGAGCCCCAGGACTGCTCCACGCGGGCCATGTGTCGGACCAGGCCGAGAAGTGACAGCGTCGACGGCGGTACCGATCGCCGCGCGAGCTGGTCGGCGTCGAGGCCCTCACACTTCATGCCCAGCGTGAGGCGGTAATGGCCGAGGTAGTAGAGCAGCGTTGGTAACTCGCCGTCAGGCGCGACGTTGCCACGGGGATCCTGGTCGGGGTCGACCCACATGTCGGCATAGACCGTGGCTTGCGTCCAGCGAACGGGAGCGTTCTCACTCATGGCCCGGACGCTAACAGGGCTCAGCGGGCCGGTGGCAACGCAATAACCGCGGCCGTGCCTTCGACGGCTACCGGCAGCGCCCGGAGGTACGGGGGTGAACGCTCCCGCGGGAGCGCGGAGGGAGCGCCCGAGGGGCCGCGGGTCAGCGGCGGGCGTCGATGACCCGATCGATACCGAGTTCCAGCAGTTGGCGGTCAGAGGTCAGTAGGAGCAGGTCCTCGTGCCGGGCCTGGGACAAGAGCATGCGATCGAACGGGTCGTGCCTGGCCAGATCGGGGAACTCCTCCAAACCGGAGGCATGGTGGGAGCGGAACGGGAGCTCGACCAGACCGGCCGCTGCGGCAGCGCCTGCGACCTCACCCGGTACCTCGAGGCGGCCTAGCATCTGTTTGATGGTGATCTCCAGCACCGATGCCGAGGAGAAGCGGGGCGAAGTCGAGGTGGTGAGGTGCGCCCTCGCACCGGTGCCGAGTTGCGGATCGCCCGCGAGCACCCACAGGAGCGGATTGGTGTCCAGCAGCACACCGTTCACGGCGCGGGCTCGCCGTCGGGCGCGGGCTCGCCGTAGAAGTGATCCGCGATCTGGGCGTCGGAGCCATCGAAGACAGCAGGGTCGGCCCGGAAGCCTTCCCATCCCGCAACCCCGATGGTGACGTCTGGGCCCCGGTGTGCGATGAGGTCCACCACCGGCTTACCCGCGCGGGCGATCGTGACCGACTCGCCCGCCAGAACGGCCTCGATCAGTCGTGAAAGTTGAGACTTCGCCTCATGCACGTTGACCTGCATGCCGCGTATTCTAGGTGGCTTGGCTAAGCCTGGCTAGGCTGTCAGCCGAACCGATTCTCAACTCGTCCGAGGTGCCGGCATCCACCCACGGGGGGCTACGCGCCCCAGCCGGGCACGTCACCACGCCGAGGTCGTCCGATGCGGCGGTTCGCGACATTGGTGCGATCCCTCGGATGGATCAGGTCCCACTCCGGCGGATCCTGCGGGGCGCGGACGACGTGCACTCCCAGTGTGGCATTGAGGAACGGTTCCATGGCCACTCCTTCCGTTCTCCACCACACTAGAAATGATTCCGGACGGTCTGCTGCCGCATTGAAATCCGTCCGTCCCTAGCGGGCCCGGCCGGTCGAAGGAGAGCGCAGCAGCGAGCGCAGCCGCACCACCTCACCGGCGGCCGGGCGGCCGGGGGCGCCTACTTTCGGGTCACGCTCATCAGATGGGCACCGCGACGAGCCCGGCGAGCGTCTGCTCGATCCCGGTTGTGCCGTGCACCGTGCGGTCTCCGTGCGGGACGAGACGACCGGTGTCGCCGGCCTCGTGCAGCTCGACCAGCATCTGGGCGGCTTCGGCCGAGACGCCCGCGGCCAGGAACGCGTCCTTCCATGCAGCCCTGGGCAGTGTCATCACCTCCAACTCGCGATCGAGCAGCCTGGCAAGGATCTCGGCGATCTCCCGCTCGCGGTAGGCGGGACCGGTGAGGGCGATGGTCTCGCTGCGCCGCGGGGGCGACAGCAGCGCCTCGGCCAGGACGGCGCCGACATCTCGGGTGGCCACCATCGGCACCGGCACGTCGGCGGATCCGGCGAAGACCGGGTAGATGCCCTGCTCCCGGGCGGCATCGAGGACGTCGGTGACCTTCTCCTGGAAGTGCACCGGGCGCACCGCGGTGACGGTCGCCGTCGTCGAGCGCAGTGCGTTCTCAAGGTGATGCAACGGCGCGATCGGTCCGGTGCCCTCGGGCAGGTGAGCCCCGACCGAGGACAGCAGTGTCACATGCGGGACGCGGGCGGGCGTCGACCACCGCCTCGGTGATCGAGGAGATCAGGGCCGTCATGTCGCCACGGAAGTCCGTCGTCATCGGATTGAACGGCAGCAAGGTGAAGAACCCGGCGGCACCCTGCAGCGCCCCCGTCAGTCCGACCTGGTCGGCCAGGTCGACGACGACGGCTTCCGCGCCTCGATCCGCCCAGTGTTGGGCTGAGTCCGGGCGCCGGACGAGGACCCGCACGGGTGAGCCGTTCTCGAGCAAGCGGTCCGCGATGGCCGATCCGACCCGTCCGGTGGCTCCTGAGATCACGTACATGGTGTGCCCTTCTGTGCGCTGAGTTGATTGCATGATCACGTTATGAACTACGAGCCGGATGAGATATAGCCGAAGTGCCGGAATCCTTGACTGTTCGTCCGGAAAGGAGGACGATCGGACTCACTCGCGCGACGATCGCACCATGGTCGATTCCCCCTCCTGGGCACCCTCTGACCCCTTGGGCGATGCGCTGCACCTGCTGCGGATGCGCGGCACCTTCTACTGCCGCAACGAGTTGCGTGAGCCGTGGGCACTGGAGGTGCCCGCGTTCGCCGACACCCTGAGCTTTCACGTGCTCACAGCCGGCTCGGCGGTGCTGCAGGTTCCGGGGGAGGAGGACATCGCGTTGCGGCCCGGTGACCTCGCGGTGGTTCCGCACGCGCGCGGGCACACCATCGCCAGCAGTCCCGGGGCAGGCCCCGCCGGCCGGGTGGACCTGCTCCCGCAGCGCTACCTCAGCGAGCACTACTCGGTGCTGACCTACGGGGGCGACGGGTCGTCGTCGCTGCTGCTGTGCGGCATCGTCGGGTTCGACGAACCCGCCGCCCGGGAACTGCTGCGCCACCTGCCTGCCGTGTTGCACATCCAGGCCGGCATCGACCCACAAGCCGCGCCGGTGCACGAGATCGTGCGGATGATGGCAACCGAACTGGCCGACCTGCGCCCCGGCGGTGAGGCGGTGACCACCCGCTTGGCCGACATCGTGGTGGTGCAGGCGATCCGCACCTGGCTCGCCCGCGACCCGGCCGCGCACCGCGGGTGGCTCAACGCGCTGCAGGACGAGCACCTGGGCCGGGCCCTGGTCGCCATCCACCGCGACCCGGGACGCGCATGGACACTCGCCGCGCTGGCACGGGAGGCCAGGATGTCGCGCTCGGTGTTCTCGGCCGAATTCACCGAACGGGTGGGGGAGCCGCCGATGGGCTACCTGACCCGGTGGCGGATGAACCTCGCGCACGCGCGACTGCGCGAGGGCACGGCCAGCGTCAGCCAGGTCGCCGCGGAATCCGGGTACGGCTCGGCCGCCGCATTCACGCGCGCCTTCACCCGAAGCACCGGCCAGACACCAGGGGCGGTGCGGCGGGGCCGGGGGGCGCCGGTGCGTGCAGGGACCGGCTAGGTAGGCCGCCCGGGGTGATGAGTGCGATGCCTCCGAATGGCTGCGGTGCGGCCGCTAGCATCGAGCGATGAACACCGAACCCGCCACCGGAACCGACCCGGCACCGATCCACGACGCGGCGGTGAGTCCGACCCGGTCCTGCGGGTACGAGCCGCCGCCGAAGGCGCCGGCGTGCGGTTCGACCTGGTCCGCCTGGACGAGCACGTGCCCACCGCTGCGGCGGCTGCTCAGGCGCTGGGGTGCACGGTTGCCCAGATCGCGAACTCCCTCATCTTCGAGGCCGACGGCGAACCGCTGCTCGTGATCGCCAGCGGCGCCCACCGCGTTGACGCCGCCAAGGTGGCAACTGACCTGGGTTATGCCAAGGTGCGCCGGGCCGGTCCCGACTTCGTGCTGGCCCACACCGGCCAGCAGGTCGGCGGGGTCGCGCCCTTCGGCCACCCGGCGCCGGTGCGGACCGTGATCGATGAGGACCTCGCCACCCACGAGCAGTTGTGGGCGGGCGGTGGTGACGACTTCACCATGCTCTCGATCACCTTCGCGGACCTGGTGCGCTCCACCGGGGGGCAGGTGCGTCGGGTGCGCTGACGCTACCGCGCACCTTCGATACGCCCCGGCGGGCCCGGGGGCGTCGTCGTCGGCTATCAGCATGCCCGGGCCGGACTTGACCGGGGTCAAGGTCGTTTGCGCGCCGTTTCCGTACGTTCTTATCAGGCCCCAGGAAATGGGCGGGGCAGCGACTGTAAAGGACACGACGATGACCATGATTCGCAAGTGGTGGAACGGGCCGTGGATGATTCCCACGGTGTCCGGTCTGCTCATTCTGATGTCGTTCTTCACCTCCCGGGCCATGGGCCTGGACGGTGTGGGCGATCTGCTCATGGTGGCCGCTGCGGTGGTCGCCGGGGTACCGATCGCCGTCAAGGCCGTGCGGGCGCTGATGGTCAAGAACATCAGCATCGACCTGCTGGTCTCCATCGCCGCCACCGGTGCGGTGATCATCGGCGAGTACTGGGAGGCCGCCGCGGTGACCTTCCTGTTCGCCATCGGGCACGCCCTGGAGGCGCGCACGATGAACAAGACCCGCTCGGCGCTGGCCGAACTGGTCGCCGTGGCCCCGGACGTGGCCGTGGTGATGCGCGACGGGCAGCAGGTGGAGGTCCCGGCCCACGAGGTGCTCGAGGGCGAGACCGTGCTGGTCAAGAACGGTGCCAAGGTGCCCGTCGACGGTGAGGTGATCGCCGGCAACGGCGCCCTGGACGAAGCCTCCATCACCGGTGAGTCCATCCCGGCCGAGAAGGCGCACGGAGACCAGGTCTTCGCCGGCACCATCTCCCGTGGCGGTTTCCTGCAGGTGCGCGCCACCGGCATCGGTGCCGACACCACCCTGGCCCGGATCATCCACCGGGTGGAGGAGGCCCAGGACGCCAAGGCCAAGACCGCGGCTTTCATGGACCGCTTCTCCACCTACTACACCCCGGCGATCATGGTGCTGGCGCTCGCGGTGGGCCTGCTGACCGGCAACGTGGTGCTGGCGCTGACCCTGCTGGTGATCGCCTGCCCCGGTGCGCTGGTCATCTCCATCCCCGTCACGATCGTGGCCGGCATCGGCCGCGGGGCCCGCGACGGCGTCCTCATCAAGGGTGGGGAGTACCTGGAGAACTCGGCCAAGATCGACGCGGTGGCGCTGGACAAGACCGGCACCCTCACCGAAGGTCGCCCCGAACTGACCGACGTGGTGGTGCTCGACCCGAGTTCCACCCGCGACGAGGTGCTGACCTGGGCCGCTCGGGCCGAGGCCGGCTCCGAGCACCCCCTGGCCCGTCCGGTCCTGGAGGCTGCCGCTGCCGAGGGACTGTCCACCCCGGGCCTGCCCGAGCACACCGAGCCAGTGCCCGGCAAGGGCATCACCGCGACCACCCACGGCCGCAGGGTGCTCATCGGTAACGCCGCCCTGCTGACCCAGTACGGCGTGGCTGACACCGTGGGTGCCGAGGACGCTGCCGAGGACCTGGCCGCCCAGGGCCGCACGCCGATGATCGTGGCCGTGGACGACGCCGTTCTCGGTGTGGTCGCGGTGGCCGACACGGTCCGTGCCGAGGCCGCGCAGATGGTGGCCGACCTGCACGCCGCCGGTGTGAAGAAGGTGGTGATGCTCACCGGGGACGCCCCGCTGGTGGCCCAGGCCATCGGTCAGGCCACCGGGATCGATGAGGTGCGCGCCGGGTTGCTGCCGGAGCAGAAGCTCCAAGCGGTGGCCGACCTGCAGAAGCAGGGCTACACCGTGGCGATGGTGGGCGACGGCGTCAACGACGCTCCCGCCCTGGCCACCGCCGACATCGGTGTGGCGATGGGGGCGGCCGGAACCGGCGTCGCCATCGAGACCGCCGACATCGCCCTGATGGGTGACCGGCTGTCCCGGCTGCCGGAGGCGATCGGCCTGGCCAAGAGCACCGTGCGGGTGATGCGTCAGAACATTGTGGTCGCCCTGGCCACGGTGGCCGCGCTGATGGTGGGTGTCTTCACCGGCGGTGTGACGATGGCGATCGGGATGCTGGTCCACGAGGCCTCGGTGCTGGTGGTGATCGTCAACGCGATGCGGCTGCTGCGCAAGAAGCGCCGCGCCGCGGCCGGCCCGACGGCTCCAGCCGCCAAGCAGCCCGTGGTCAAGACGCCCCAGGCGGCCTGACCCACCACGACCCGGGGTCGAACCTCACGGCGACGCCCCCGAGCCAGACCCCGCCAGGCCGGGCGGATGGGACCCACCAGCCCATCCGTCCGGCTCTGGTCATGCCCGGGGCTGCCGGTCCAGAACCACCCGTGCGGGGGAACGGCCTCCCCACGACGGGGGAGGCCTGCGGACCCTCCCTGCCCTCACGCTGGGTCACATGACCACAACTACGACTGCGCGGCCCCGTCTGACCACCGACCCGGTGCGACTCGCCCGGTTCCGGAAACGCATCTGCCTCGCCACGATCCTTGCCTGCCTGCCCTACATCCTGCTCAAGATCGCCTGGGTCTCGGGCTGGGGGATCGGGGCGAACAGCTCCGACTTCGCCGGAACCACGATCGCGGCCAACACCGCCACAGGCTTGCTGGACATGGTGGCCATCGCCATCGCGATCCTGCTGGTCCATCCGGTGGGCCGGCGCATCCCCGCGTTCTTGATCGCCTTCCCGCTGTGGATCGCAGCCGGCCTGCTCGCGCCGGTCGCCGGGGGCTTCGTCCTCGGCTCGGCCGTCCAACTGCTCTCAGGAGGAGGTAGCCCGTTGGTCGATGACGTCCTGCAACCTTGGGTGTTCGCCGTGGTCTACGGCGGCTTCGTCCTGCAAGCGGTCCTGCTCGGCACGGGCCTGGTGTTCTACGCGCGTGAGCGCTGGCAGATGCTGCTCTCCGGTGGCCGCGCCCACGACGGCGCCGGTCACACCCGTCCGCTACAGAACCTGCTGGGCTGGATCTTCATCCCGGCCGGGCTGGGCTATGCCATCTTGAACTGGGGGTGGGCCGTCACCGGTGGTGGCAGGTTCCCCGACCCGTCCACCGGGCAGCGCGTGATGCTCACCCTGTTGGGTGCATTCGCGATCGGTGCGTGCCTGCCCTGGCTGAACTGAGCCGTGGAGACCGACTACGCCGCCGATGGCTGGCTCTGGGTTTCGTCGGCACCGCTGTGGTCTTCACGGATGCGCTCACCGGCCTCGTCAACGCGCTGCTGATCGCCCCGGACGACTGGGGTCACGCCGGATTCACACCGGATGAGGCGCTCGCCCTCCTGTTCATCGCGTTGAGCGCACTCGGTGGTGCGATCGGTGGGGCCCTGCGGTTCGTCGAGGAGTGCCGGACGGCGCCCGAGGCCCGCGCCGATACCAAGCGTGAGCGGGCAGATACCCCCACACCGGTTGCGTAACCGACCGGGCGCCGGGGGCCGGGGAGGGGTCAGGCTTCCTGGACGTCGCGGCGTCGGATGCCCACCAGCGACGCACCCGACAACGCCACCGCCACCAGGCTGAGCCAGCCCAGCGGCCGGCCGTCGAAGTCGAACGCGGGCTGTTCGGGCACGTGCTCGAACGGGGAGCCGTTCATCAGCCACTGCGGCAGGTCAAAGATGCCACCGAAGTAGGCCACGACCGCCGCGAGGCCGACCAGCGCCCAGGACCACGCCGCGGCGCGCGGTGCCCACCCCAGCAGCAGCGCAGCAAGACCGACGATGACGCCGACCGCCGGCAGGTAGGAGACCGCGGCGATGGTGCTGGTGCCCACCCAGGAGTAGTCGTCCATCGAATACCCCGCACCGAGGCCGATGCTGAACCCCATCACCGCCAGCAGCCACGCCCCGCCGAGCACAGCCAGCATCAGGTTCGCCCCGAGCCAGCGCCACCGGGGCAGCGGCGTGGTCAGCAACGGCCCGACCCGGCCGGCAGTCTCCTCGCCACGCAGCCGCAACACGATTTGCAGCGGCGGGACCGCGCACAGGATCGCGACCACCAGGATCACCGTGGCGGCGAACAGTTCCTCCCCCGAGGCGTCGATGTCCGGCATGAACTCGGCCATGATCGGCAGGTCCTCAAGGTAGGTCGAGGCCTCCGACAGCACCGGGCCGTACAGCAGTCCGAAGATGCCCAGGCCCACGGTCCAGCCGATCAGCGTGCCACGGTTGGACCGCCACGCCAGCCCGAACGGGCCTCTCAGCCCGGCCCCGGCGCGTGCCGGTCCGGGACGGGTCCCGAGCACGCCTGCGCCCACGTCCCGGCGGCGGCTCAGCGCCACCGCCACGACGAGAAGGACGACGGCGGCTCCCACCGGGAGTAGCAGCGGCGCCCAGTCATCGGCGTAGTAGGGCTCGGTGGCCTGGGCCCAGCCCAGTGGGGAGAACCAGGAGAGCGTCTCGTTGCTGACATCCCCCAGGGCGCGGAGCACGTAGGCGCCGGCCAGTAGCATCCCCGCGGCCGAGGAGGCGGTGCGGGCGTCCTCGCTCAGTTGCGCGGTCACGGCGGCGATTCCGGCGAAGACCAGGCCCACCGAACCGACCGCGGCGCCGAACACGAACGAGCCCTCCCAGGTCACCGTGTCGATCCCCAGCGATCCCAGGCCGAGGGCGAGCACCAGGGCCAGCACCAGGTTTGCCCCGATCACCACGGTCATCGCCGCGGCGGCGGGAGCGAAGCGGCCCACCGGGCCCGAGCGCACCAACTCGGCCCGCTCGGACTCCTCCTCGGCGCGGGTGTGGCGCACTAGGGTGAAGATCGACATCAGCGCCGCGATCGCGGAGATCAGCACCAGCAGGTTGTGGCCGGTGATGATGCCGTAGGTGTAGTCGCCGTCGCCGTACACGGCCCCGATCAGGGCGGTGGTGCCGGGGTTGTCGATGGTCAGCAATGCGCCGGCGCGGGCCTCGGCGTCGGGGTAGGAGGCCGGGAAACTCGCGGCGGTGCCCACCGTGGCCAGCAGGATGCCGATGATCCACATCGGCAGGCGCACCCGGTCGCGGCGGAGCGCGAATCGCATCAGGGTGCCCAGGCCGGTCAGCTCTCCGGTGCGCGCCGGCGGGGCGGGCCGGGCCGGGCGGGTGGCGGTTGCGGCGCTCATCGGTCCGCAGCCTTGAGGTCGCCGGTGGTGCCGGTGCCCGCGCCGGTGCGTGCGGTTGCGGCGTCGTCTGCGGCCCCCTCGACGCCGGCCTCCGCGCTGCCGTAGTGGCGCATGAACAACTGCTCCAGAGTCGGGGGGTGCGCCTGCAGGGACCGGATCCCGGCGGCGTGCAGGTGTCCGATCACCTCATCGAGGTGCTCGGTGTCGACGTCCATACGCAACGCGCCCTCGTCGTCGTCGGCCAGGTCGTGCACGCCCGCCACCCCGCTGAGGTCCACCGGGCCTGCGGTGACCACATCAACGGTGGTGCGCATCAGGTGACGCATCTGCGCCAGGGATCCGGACTCCACGATCCGCCCGGAGCGGATGATGGAGATGTGCTCGCAGAGCTTCTCCACCTGGGCCAGGGTGTGGCTGGACAGCAGCACGGTCCGGCCCCTGGCGTTCTCCTCGGCGATGACCTCGGCAAAGACGGCCTCCATCAGCGGGTCCAGACCGGAGGTGGGCTCATCCAGCACCAGCAGTTCCACGTCGGCGGCCAGGGCGGCCACGATCGCGACCTTCTGCCGGTTGCCCTTGGAGTAGGTGCGGCCCTTCTTGGTGGGGTCCAGGTCGAAACGTTCGATCAGGTCATCGCGGCGGTGCCGGTCGGCCGTGCCGCGCAGGCGGGCGAACAGGTCGATCGCCTCTCCGCCGGTCAGGTTCGGCCACAGCGAGACATCGCCGGGCACGTAGGCCAACCGGTGATGCAGGGTCACCGCGTCGGACCAGGCGTCCTCGCCCAGCACCGTGGCGGTGCCGGAATCGGGGCGCAGCAGGCCCAGCAGGACCCGGATGGTGGTGGATTTGCCGGCGCCGTTGGGGCCGAGGAAGCCGTGCACCTGCCCGGGTTGGACGGTCAGGTCCACCCCGTCCAGGGCCCGGGTCGGGCCGAACGTCTTGACCAGGTTGCGGATCTCGATGGCTGGGTTCATCGGGGGTCTCCCGGGATCGATGGACGAGGGCGGCGGTCGCTCGGTCACCGCGATGCGACGAGAGCGCGCACGCGGGTTGATCGCACGGTCAGTAGCCTAAACGGGCGTTCAGCGCACTGTCCAGGGTAATCCCGTTCACACGGGGACGCGCCCGTGGCAGGCTGGGCATTGGCCGTCCCAGCTGAAGCGCAGGACGTTGCCAGGACGAGGAGCCGTCATGACTCAGACCACCGCCGTGCGTAGCGCCGCGTCCATCGCAGGCCCGGTGTTGCAGGCCGAGGGCCTGGTGCGCCGGTTCGGCGACCTCACCGCCGTGGACGGGGTGAGTTTCCACATCGACCCCGGGGAGACCTACGGGCTGCTCGGGCCCAACGGGGCCGGGAAGACCACTACGATCTCGATGGCCGCCGGGCTGATTCGCGCCGACGCCGGGCAGGTGCGCATCGCCGGGGAGGTGATGGGCCCGAACCGGGTGGCGCCCAAGGCCCACCTGGGCCTGGTGCCCCAGGACCTGGCCATCTACCCCGAACTCAACGCCCGGGAGAACCTGTCCTTCTTCGGCCGTCTGCAGGGCATGAGCGGCAAGGACCTGCGTGGACGGATCGATGAGGTGTTGGACCTGATCGGGCTGGCCGACCGCGCCAAGGAGGCCACCAAGAAGTTCTCCGGCGGGATGAAACGCCGCCTGAACATCGGCATCGGTCTGCTGCACCGGCCCTCGTTGTTGATCCTGGACGAACCGACGGTGGGGGTGGACCCGCAGTCGCGCAACGCGATCCTGGAATCGGTGGAGGCGCTGTCCACCGAGGGCATGGCGGTGCTCTACACCACCCACTACATGGAGGAGGCCGAGCGGCTGTGCGACCGGATCGCCATCATCGACGCCGGGAAGGTCCAGGCCGAGGGCACCCGAAGCGAACTGATCCGTCTCATCGGCGAACTCGACGAGATCCGGTTGGTCGGCACCGGCGCGGTGGCCGCCGCGGCTGAGCAGTTGCTCGCATTACCGGCCGTGGAGCAGGTGGTGGCCGACGGTCGCGACCTGGTCCTGCACGTGCGCGATGCCCCCACCGCGGTTGCTGCTGTGGTCACCGCCGCCGGTCGGGCCGGGATGGAACTGGACGATGTGGGCATCTCCCGGCCGAACCTGGAATCGGTGTTCCTGCACCTGACCGGCAAGGCGCTGCGGGACTGACATGAGCCAACTGCTCACTCTGGCGGCGGCGGATCTGCGCCAGCGCGTCCGGGACAAGTCGGTGCTCATCTTCGGCCTCGTGGTGCCGATCGCGTTGATGTTCGTGATGAACCTGGTCTTCTCCGGCGCCGAGGACATCGAGTTCGAGCAGACGACCGTGGCGATCACGGCGGCCGACGACGACGACCTGGCCCGGGCGGTGATCGCCACCCTGGGGCAGGTGGACGCCTTCGAGATCAACGTCGATGAGGTCAGCGCCGATCAGGTAGGCCCGCTGGTGCGCGACGGCAGCGCCGACCTGGGCATCGTCATCGACGGTGGCGACGCAGCCTCGGTGGCCGAGGACGCGCAGGCGAGTGTGGAGGTGATCGAGGGGGAGGCCGCCGGACTGCAGACCAGCATCGTCATCTCGGTGACCCAGGCGGTGGCCGACCGGTTCACCTCGGTCACGACGGCCACCCGGGCCGGCGCCGAACTGGGCCTGTCGGATGAGGAGTTGGCGATGGTGGCCCAGTCGGTGGCGCAGGCGCCCGAAGCGGTAACCACCATCGAAGGACGCACCGCCAGTGAACAACTCGACGGGGGCGGCACCATGGTGGCCGGGCAGGCTGGTCTGTTCCTGCTGTTCACGGTGGGCTTCGGGGTGCTGTCGCTGATCAACGAGCGCGAGCAGGGCACCCTGGTGCGGTTGCGGTCGATGCCGATGCGGCCCGGAGTGATCGTGGCGGGCAAAGCGATCTCAGCCTACGTGCTGGGCGTCGGGGCCACGGGGGTGCTCCTCGCGGTGGGCGGGTGGATGTTCGATGTCTCCTTCGGCTCGGTTCCGCTGGTGGCCTTGTTGGTACTGACAGTGGTGGCCGCGGCGACGTCACTGATGTTCGTCGTCGCCCGCCTGGCCCGCACCGCAGAGCAAGCCGGCGTCACCCAGGCGATCCTCGCCGTCGTGCTGGGCATGTTCGGTGGCGCCTTCTTCCAACTCACCTCAGGCGGTATCGCCGGGACCTTGCTGGAACTGAACCCGATCGGGGCGTTCACGCGCGGGCTGGGGATCGTCGCCGGTGGCGGGCAGTTCTCTGATCTTGGCGTGCCGTTGGCCACCATGGTGGGCTTCGCCGTGATCGCCGCGGTTGCCTCGGGACTACTGCCGGACCGGGGGGCGGAACTGTGAGGGCCGTGCTGGCCATCGCCGGAACCGAGCTGCGCCGCTTCGTGCGGGACCGGTCGAACATCTTCTTCATGCTGATCTTCCCGATGCTGCTGGTGTTCGTGCTCGGCCTGCAGTTCGGAGGCGGGGCCGACCAGGGCCGGGTGGTCATCACCGGCGCCGGCGGGGAGTTGCGCCAGGGGCTCGCCGAGGAGCTGGAGCGCACCGGCACCGAGGTCGACGGTGTCGCCGGCGCCGAGGAGATGCGCACCGAGGTGGCCCGCGAGCGAGCCGAGGTGGGCCTGTACATCGATGCGGAGGCGGAGAGCGACTACGCCTCGGGACAGCCCGGTCAGATCGAGATGATCGCTGCCTCCGGTGCCGGTGCCCCGATGGTGCAGCAACGGGTGCTCACCGCGCTGGGCACCCTGACCGGGCCGCGCGCGGAGGTGGCGGCCCTGACGCAGGCGGGCGTACCGCCGCAGGAGGCCGACGCGGCCCTGGTGGGGGCCCGGGAGGCGGTGGCGCCGGTGAGCCTGACCGTGACCGATGCCGGCGGCCAGACCAACGTCTTCGCCGGGCTGGGCCGGTTCGACCTGGAGGCGGGCAGCATGCTGCTGTTGTTCGTGTTCCTGTCCACCCTGTCCAGTGCCGTCACGCTCATCCAGTCCAGGCGCCTGGGAGTGCAGGCCCGGGTGTGGTCTCCCCGGTCTCGGCCGGTGCGGCGATCGGTGGGCAGGTGCTGGGCCGGTGGGTGATCGCGTTCGTCCAGGGCGGCTACATCATGGTGGCGAGCATGGTGCTGTTCGACGTGGACTTCGGCAACCTCGCCGCGGCACTGGTGCTGGTGGCCGTGTTCGGGGCGGTGGCCACCGGGACGGCGATGCTGTTGGGGGCGCTGATCGACCACGAGGGCGCCGCCACCGGGGTCTCGGTCGGGTTGGGCCTGGTGCTGGCCGCGCTGGGCGGGTTGATGTTCCCCCTGGACCTGTTCCCGGACACCCTGCGCACCGTGGCCCACGCCACCCCGCACGCCTGGGGGTATGAAGCCTTCGCCGAACTCCAGCGCCATGGGGGCGGGGTGGCCGACATCGCCCCGCAGCTCGGGGTGCTGGCCGCGATGGCGGCGGTGCTGATCGCCCTCGGCGCGGTGGCGCTGCGCCGGGCCGTGTCCCGGGCGATGTAGGCGCGCCACGCGTTGCCGACCCGGGACCGTTCCGGGCCTGACGGAGCCCGCGCTCGCGCCCGTGGCACAATCGCGAAGGATGCCCACCGACACCCCCGTCCCCGCCCGAACCGCCCGCCACCTGCGCGTGACCGCTCCCCGGCCACCCCGCCGCGGCCACCCGCCGATGGGCAGCTCCCCGGAGGCGCCGGACCGCATCGAGGTCACCGGCCGCTGGCTGGAGCGCGGCGGCCGTCCCTGGTTCCCCGTGACGGGGGAGGTGCACTATGCCCGCCTGCCCCGCGAGCGCTGGTCCCAGACCCTCGGGCACGCCCGGGCCGGGGGCCTGACCTCGGTGGCCTGCTACGTGCTGTGGCAGGCGCACGAACCCGATCCGGGCCGGTTCCGCTGGGACGGTAACCGGGACCTGCGCGCCTTCATCGACCTGGCCCGCCGGCACGGCCTCGAGGTGATCGTGCGGATGGGGCCCTGGGCCCACGGCGAGGCCCGGTACGGCGGGTTCCCGGACTGGCTCGTCGCGCAGAACCTGCCCACCCGCACCAACGACCCCACCTACCTCGAACTGGCGCGCCGGCTCTACGCCCAGGCCATTACCCAGCTCACCGGCCTCACCCACGCCGAGGGCGGACCCGTGGTGGGTGTGCAGATCGAGAACGAACTCTACGACCAGCCCGAGCACCTGGCCACGCTGCGCAGGATCGCCGAAGACCTCGGTCTGCAGGTGCCGATCTGGACCGCGACCGGCTGGGGCGGAGCCGAGGTTCCCGGCACGCTGCTGCCGGTCTACAGCGCCTACGCCGACGGATTCTGGGCCGAGACCACCACGGAGTGGCCCCCCTTCGCCCAGCACCACTTCCGCTACGGGGAGGTGCGCGATGACCTCACCGTCGGTGCCGACCTGCGCGAGGCCCTCGACGGGATCACCGGTGCTGCGGCGGCACCGCGGACCGACGCGGCGGACCTCCCGTTCGCCACCTGTGAACTCGGTGGCGGCATGCACGTGGCCTACCACCGCCGTCCCCTGGTCAGCGCCCAGGACGTCACCGCCCTGGCACTGGCCAAGATCGGCAGCGGTTCCATCTGGCAGGGCTACTACATGTACGCCGGGGGCACCCAGCGGGCGGGTGCTGCCGGCCCGGAGCAGGAGTCGCACGCGACCGGCTACCCCAATGACGTGCCGACCCGGAGTTATGACTTCAACGCCCCGATCGGTGAGCACGGTCAGATCAGGGCCCACCACCACACCCTGCGGCGCCAGCACCTGTGGCTGGCCACCGACGGGACGGCGCTGGCCACCATGACCACCAGCATCGGTGGCGGCAGCGAGGACCCGGAGGAGTTGCGCTGGGCGGTGCGTTCGGACGGCCGGCGCGGCTACCTGTTCTGCAGCACCTACCAGCCGCCGAAGCAGCCCATCGCCGCCCAGCCCGGCTTCCGGGTGAGCATCGAGTTCGACGACGACGTCGTCAACGTTCCCGCCGAGCCGGTCGACCTGCCGCCCGGCATCTCGGTGGCGTGGCCGGTGCGCTACCCCCTCACCGATCACCTCCGGTTGCGCAGCGCGACGGCGGAACTGCTCACCCGGATCAGCGACGACGCCGGTGAGGTGGTGGTCCTCAGTGCGACCGAGGGCGTGCCGGTCGAACTCGTCCTGGAACGGACCGGTGGCAGGGAGCAGGGAGCCGACGACGGCGACATCCCCGTGGGCGGCGCCGGGTCAGCGCGGCGGGAGGGTGCCGCGACCGTGGTCACGCTCGATGCCCCACCGGGTCCCGAGACGGTGGTGGACCTTCCCGGCATCCGGGTGGTGGTGCTGGATGAGCAGGCCGCGAACCGGCTGTACCGTCTGGATGTGGGCGGCCGGGACCGGCTCGTGCTCGCCGACGTGCCGGTGTACGCCCTGGACGGGCAGTTGGTGGCCGACACCGAGGTGGACTCGGCGTCGATCTCGGTGCTGCCCGCCCCGGCGGCGCTGCAGGTCGCACCGGGCACGTGGGGGTCCGGCCCCACGGTACCCACCGGCGCCGCGACGCAGCCCGGCGTAACGGCACCGCCCGCTCTCCTGGCGCGCGACTCCGAGGCCGCGCACGGCTCGCTCTGGGCCACGTGGCGGCTGTCGACCCCCGCTGCGGGCACCCATCGGATCGCCTCGGACCTGAGTCCGACCGCGCCCAGCCCGCCCGCGCCCCGGACCGGTGGGCCGATGAACCGGCTCAGCGCCCCGACCGACTTCTCCGGGGCCGCCGCCGTGCCCGTGCGGATCCCCGGCGACCTCCTGGAGGACGTCGACCGGGCGCTGCTGCGCGTGAACTGGACCGGTGACGTGGGCCGCGCGGTGATCGATGGCCAGGTGGTCAGCGACAACTTCTGGCACGGCAGGGTGTGGGACATCGACCTGACCGAGCACCGCGAGGTGGTGACGCGCCAGGGCCTGGAGTTGGAACTCCTGCCCTGGCGCGCCGAGACCGGCGTGTGGGTGGATCCGGCGGTCCGCGATGTTGCCGACGGTATCTCGGTGACCTCGGTCGATCTGGTCCGCGTCGCCCGCGTCGCGCTGTCCCTCCATGATTGATCGGCTCGAGGGCGAGGGCGACGGCGAGAGCGAGTATCGGGTGCCTCCCTACCCGGGGCCGACCTGTGTGCACCGGATGCTCACCGGTGGGCCACGACTCGGTCAACCTTTTCGGGAGATGATGAAGGCATGCGATTGATCCTCATCCGCCACGGCCAGACCCCCTCCAACGTGGCCGACCTGTTGGACACCGGGGAACCGGGTGCCGACCTGACCGAACTGGGCCGCAAGCAGGCCGCCGCGGTGCCGCGCAGCCTGGTCGATGAGGACATCGACGTCGTCTACGCCTCCACCCTGGTGCGCACCCAGCAGACGGCGGAGCCGTTGCTGGCCCAGCGCGACGCGGAATTCCGGGTGCACGAGGGGCTGCGGGAGATCAGTGCCGGTGAGTTCGAGATGCGTGGGGACCACGAGGCGATCCGGGCCTACCTGGGCACCTCTTCGGCTGGGCCGATGACCCGACCCTGACCGTGCCCGGCGGAGAGAGCGGGGAGGAGGTCTGGGACCGCTATGACCAGGTGTTCGCCGAAGCCGCGGCCGATGGGGTGCGGACCGCGGTGATGTTCACCCACGGGGCGATCATGCGCTCCTGGTCCGCGGCCCGGGTGGCCAACATCAGCGGCGAGTACGCCACGCACAACCCGATCAGCAACACCGGCGCGATCGTGCTGGAGGGCAGCGTGGACCAGGGCTGGTGGGCCCACTACTGGGAGAACCTGGCCCTGGGCGGGGACCGCGTCAGTGCCCCTGCCGGCGACGGCCCGGCCGGCCGGGAGGCGCCCGGGAATACCGTTGAGTGGCATGCCTGAGCCTTCTGGCTCCGCGCCGGGGTGCACCGGCTACTCTGTTCGCGCAGCAAGCGTTCCAGACCAACACCCAGGAGTTTCCCGATGACGGGCACCCACATTGCCGCACCGTTCACACCGGCTGACCGGGTGCGGCGGATCAAGGAGTCCCCGAGCACCGCCGCTGCTGCGCGAGTACGGGAACTGAAGGCTGCCGGGAACCGGATCTTCGACTTCACCGTCGGCCAGCCGGACTTCGACACACCCCAGCACATCAAGGACGCCGCCACTCGCGCAATGCACGCGGGCGACACCAGGTACACCTCGGTCAATGGCACGGTCGAACTGCGGGCTGCGATTCGGGAGCGGATGGAGCGCACCTCAGGCATCTCCTACCCCGATGGCTCCATCACCGTGGGCGGAGGGGCCAAGCAGGTCATCTACCTGGCGTTCAGCGCAACGCTCGATGCCGGTGACGAGGTCATCATCCCGACCCCCTACTGGGTCTCCTACCCGGACATGGTCGGCGCCAACGACGGTACTCCCGTCGTCGTGCAGACCAAGGCGCAGGACCGGTACAAGATCACGCCGGCACAACTACGGGAGGCGATCACCCCGCGCACCCGTTGGTTGATCCTGAACAGTCCCAGCAACCCGACAGGCGTGGCCTACACGCAAGCCGAACTGCACGCCCTGGCCGCAGTCCTGCAGGAGGCGCCCCACGTCTGGGTGCTGAGCGATGAGATCTACGATGACATCACCTTCACCGACCAGCCCCTGCTCGGGCTGGCCGCGGCCGCACCCTCGATCCGGTCCCGGGTCCTGACCGTCAACGGCGTGTCGAAAAGCTACGCGATGACGGGGTGGCGCCTGGGGTACGCCGTTGGCGTCCCTGCCCTCATCGGGGCGATCAACCTGCTGCAATCCCAGACGTCGACGTGCCCGTCCTCAATTTCCCAGGCCGGCGCCGTGGCAGCATTGACCGGGGATCAGTCCTTCGTCGCCGAGACCGTCCGCGCCTACCGGCAGCGCCGCGACCGCGCCCTGGAACTCATCGCCGACGTCGACGGATTGAACCCGATCGAGCCGGACGGAGCGTTCTATCTGTTCGTGGACTGCGAGGGCCTGCTCGGGCGGCGCACACCGCAGCAGGGTGCGGAACTGACCAATGATCAAGAGGTGACCCTGTACCTGCTGGAGGAGGCAGGCGTGGCGGTGATCCAGGGTTCAGCCTTCGGTGCTGAGCCATTCTTCCGGATGTCCTATGCCACCGACCTGGACACCATCGAGGACGGTATCGCGGCGATCGCTGCGGCGGTGGCACGGCTGCAATGAGCGGGGGGACGCGCCCGCAGTAGGCGCCGGTGGTCGGTGGCGCGACCGATGACGCCGAGTGGTCAGGTTGCGGTGAGAACCTGCACCCGTGCCTCGGCGAACGCTTGCGACAGAGGCGGCTGCAACGGTCGATCGGTCACGAGCACGTCCACCTGGTCCAGCTCGCCCAGGAGCACCGGCGCGGCGGCATCGAACTTGGAATGGTCGGCCAGCAGCACTACCCGGCCGGCCGCCTGCATCAGTGCCTGTTTGGTGGGGCGCTCCTGGTCGGTGGCAACGTACATCCCCGACCTGCGCAGCGCCGCGACGCCGATGAACAGCACATCGGCGTGCAGGTTCGCCAGGGCTGCCACCGTCTGCCCGCCGACAAATGCCTGACTGTCCACCAGGAGTTCACCGCCGAGTCCGATCACCCGAAGGTGCGGGAAGTTGAGCATGTGCTGCAGCACCGGCACCGAGTGGCTGATCACGCACCCGGAGAACGTGGGGGGTAGGGCCGCGGCGAGTTCGAACGCGGTCGTCCCGGCATCGAAGGCGATCGTGGCGCCGGGCTTGATCAGCCCCAGGGCTGCCTGTGCCATTCGCTGCTTGGCTGCCCGCTGATGAGCTCCCCGGCTGGTGAAGTCTGGGGTGCGCAGGGTCGCGTGCAGCAGGCTGGCGCCACCGTGCACCACCCGCAGTTCCCCTGCTGCGGCCAGTTTGCGAAGGTCTCGTCGCACGGTCATGTCGGAGACTCCGAGCAGGTCGACCAGGTCGGTCACCTTCTGGAAGCCGTGCACGCTGAGGAGTTCCATGATGCGGGCGCGACGCTCGGCCGGCCCCGGGCAGGCTCCTGGCCGTGGTCGGTTCGGTCATGTGGCATCACTCCTTGACAGACATCATGCCGGTTCGCAAAGATGGACGTGTTGATTATTCAACACTTACGTGTTGAGTTTGCCTCATTCAATGGTGAGGAGTGGGCATGGATGCTGGGAACATCGCAGACATCGTCTGTGTCGGGGTGCTCACCTACGACGCCATCGCGGTGGTCGAGCAGTTCCCTGCACCCGATTCGCGGCAGGTCGCCCAGGATGTGGTCTTCGCCGGCGGAGGTCCGGCGGCGACGGCGGCGGTCGCCGCCCGGCGGCTGGGCTCGAGCGTCGCGATGATCGGCACCGTCGGTGACGACACCGAGGGCCGGCAGATCCTGTCCGACCTGCAGGGCGAAGGTGTCGACGTCCGTGGTGTGCAGATCACCCCCGGTGTCCGCTCGGCGGCCAGTGTGGTGCTGGTGGACCCGGTCCGGCACACCCGGGCGATCGTGAACCGACCGGCCACCCGCCCGCGCATCGGCGAGGCTGCCGCGGAACTGCTGGACGGCGCCACCTGGATCCACGTCGACCAGATGGGCTGGGCGCCGGTGCGCCGCTACCTGCAGGAACTGCCGGCAGAGCAGCACCCGCGCCTGTCGGTCGATGGTGGCAACCCGATCGAGGACTTCGACCCCACCGGAGTGGACCTGTACGCCCCCACCCTGGAGGCACTGCGCCGCCAGTACCGCGGCGCACCGGCCCCGGAGTTGCTGCAACGCACCCTCGACGACGGTGCCCGCAGCGTCGTCGCCACCGACGGTGCCCGCGGATGCGTAGGGCTCGACGCCGACGGCAACCTGGTGCACGCCCCAGCCCATTCAGCCCCGCTGGTGAGCACGTTGGGCGCCGGGGACGTGTTCCACGGCGCGCTGGTCTCCGCGCTGCACCGCGGACTGCCCCGGCCCGATGCCATGGCCTATGCCAACATCGCCGCCGCACTGTCCTGCGCAGCGGTGGACGGCCGCAGCGCCATCCCCACCCACCACGACGTGCAGGCGGCACTCGCCTCCCGCACCACCACCGTGCCTGAGGAGGCCCCCGCTGATGGCTGAGCCGACGACCGCCCCACCCCACTTGAGCGACCTGCAACGACCCTCCGGTGCTTTCGCGATGCTGGCCGTTGACCAGCGCGAGGCGCTGCGGGGCATGTTCGCCGAACACACCCGGGGCCCGGTCAGCGACCAGCACGTGACCGACTTCAAGATCGCCGCCACCAGAATCCTCTCCCCGCACGCCTCGGCGGTGCTGATCGACCGGCAGTTCGGCTGGGAGCCGATCGTGCAGGCCGGAGTGGTCGATGAGCGGTGCGCCCTGATCGCGGCGGCGGATCACTTCGAGAGCGCCCATGGCGAACTGGTCGGGAACGTCACGATCGACTACCAGGTGGATCCGGTGCGGGTGCGCGACCAGGGCGCTCGGGCGATGAAACTGTTGGTGATCTACCGGCCCGATACCGAGCCCCGGGAACGGATCGCGATGGTGGAGGAGTTCATCGGCCGTTGCCACGACGCCGGTCTGCTCAGCATCATCGAACCGCTTTCCCGCGCACCGGTCTCGGGTAGCACCTGGGACTGGGACGCCGGGGTGCTCGCCGCGGCGCGCGAACTGGGTTCGCTCGGCGCGGACCTGTACAAGGGTGAGGTGCCCCTGCACGGTCAGGGCGCACCCGAGGAGATCCGCCGCCGGTGCGCCGAGATCACGGCCGCGGTCGACTCGCCCTGGGTGGTGCTGTCCAGCGGGGTCCCCGAGGACGTGTTCCCCACCGCGGTTCGGTTGGCGTGCACCGAAGGGGCCTCGGGCTTCCTCGCGGGACGGGCGGTGTGGGCCTCCAGCATCGCAACACCCGACGTCGAAGCGGACCTACGGACGGCGGCCGTCGCCCGGCTGCAGCACCTGGGCGAGATCGTCGACGACGTGGTCGGGGAGGCAGCATGAAGGTCGCCATGATCCCGACGGCGAGGCCGACGTTCGCCGTCGACGTCGCCCAGCAGCGGGCCGATCAGGCCCGGGCGCTGCTGACCGAACTCGGTGCGCAGGTGCGCGGGCCCCGGGAGTTGGTGATGACGCCCGAGGACATCGGGGCCGCCGCCGGGCATCTCCAGGGCGCGGACCTGGTGATCAACGTCTGTGCGTCCTTCTCCGACGCCAACCCGGCACTGCAGCTCTATGCCGACCAGCAGGCACCCGTGCTGCTGTGGGCCTTCCGGGAACCCGGCCCTGTCGGCGACCGGTTGTGGCTGAACTCGCTCTGCGGTGCCAACCTGTTCGGCCACGCGCTGGCCCGCTCCGGGGGGCAGGTCCGCCTCCTCTACGGTGATCCCGAGGAGGACCAGGTCCGCCGGGCCCTGCAGGCGGCACTCACCGGTGACCTCCCGCCCGCACCGGCCCTGCCGAGCGCGGCCGGTGAACGCGCCGATACCGAGGACGTGCGCACTGCTCTGGCGTCCCTGCACGGGCGCAGTATCGGCGTGATCGGCGATCCGCCACCGGGTTTCACACCCAGTGAGTACGACCCGGACTTGCTGACCCAGGTATTCGGGCTGCGGGTGCAGCAGTTGAGTATCGACGAGGCCTTCGCCCGGGTTGAGGCGGTCGGGTCGGAAGCGCAGCACGAGGAGTTCCGTGCGGCCGTCGCAGCCCAGCCCAGCCTGGATGACCTGGACCCGACCGAGGTGAGCAAGCACGCCGCCATCACGGTGGCGCTGCGGGAGTGGTCCGGCACACACGACCTCGCTTCGGTCGCGGTGCGCTGTTGGCCGGAGTTCCCCACCCGGGTCGGGGTGTGCCCGTGCTCATCACTGTCCCGCCTGGCCGGCGAAGGCGTACCCACCCAGTGTGAACGGGATGTCTACGGCGCGGCCACCATGTTGACGTTGCAGGCCCTCGGGGCGGGGATGAGTTACTTGGTGGACACCGTGGACCTGGACACCGGACGCAACGTGGTGCGGTTCTGGCATTGCGGCTCGGCGGCCACCACTTTTGGCTGCCGACCCTGCCAACGCCGTCCAGTCGGTGCACTGCAACCGCAAGATCGGCGTGGCCGGCAACTTCCCCCTGCGCACCGGGCCGGTGATCATGGCCCGGTTCACCGAAGACCTCGCCGGCGAGGGCTTGCGCCTACTGATCGGCAGCGGGCAGTCACTGCCCGGGCCGAACCGGTTCCAGGGCAACACCGCCGATGTCCGCCTGGACACCGATGCCAGTGAATTCGTGCACGGGCTCGTCACCGGCGGTTTCCCCCACCACACGGTCCTTGCCTGGACCGACGTCCGGCCGCAACTACGTGCTGCTGCCGATCTCCTCAATATCCCCGTCATCGAATGGTGAGAAACCAACAGTTCGAAGGAGAACGACATGAACACCAACCAGAACCGGCCCCTCTCCCGTGCGGCACTGTCCCGACGCCGCGCCCTGCAACTCTTCGGCGCCACCGGCTCCGCGGCATTCCTGGCCGCCTGTGCCGGGCCCGGCTCCGGTGGCGGGGATGGTGGCACCTCGGAGGAGAACGGCGGGGCCTTCGAAGGTGAGGTGGACGGCTCCATCTCCTTCGCGCACTGGCGCGCTGAGGACCAGGCGATCCTGGCCGAACTCATCGAGGAGTTCATTACCGAGCACGAGGGGGTCAGTATCTCCCAGGACATCTCGCCCTCCAACGACTACCAGTCCAACGCCCTGCAGCAGATCCGTACCGGCAACATCGGTGACCTGTTCGTGGCCTTCCGGGGCGCCCAGTTCGAGGACATGGTCGACGCAGGGCTCTACACCGACCTGAGTGGTACCGGCGTGCCGGACCTGTACAACGCCAGCCTGATCGACTCGGGCGCGCGCGACGGGGTCCAGTACGGCCTGCCCTACCAATTGGTGTTCAACCAGCCGATCACGAACCTGGACCTGCTCGAGCAGGCCGGGATCACCGAACCCCCCGGTGACTGGGAGGGGTGGCTGGCCATGTGTGAGGCGATCATGTCCCTGGACAAGGTCCCGATGGCCTGGTCGGGTGGCGAGATCGGTAACGCCGGGCACCTGTTCAACGCGATGGTGATGAACAACGCGCCCAGCGATGACATGTGCGTCAAGATCGAGTCCGGGGAGTACAAGGTCACCGACGACTGGTTCCTGCACACCCTGAGCCAGTACGAGGAATTGCGCCCGTACTTCCAGGCGAACTCCACGGGCACCGCGGTGGAACCGGTCCAGCAGATGTTCGCCCAGGGTGATGCGGCGTTGTTGATGACCGGCTCGTTCCACATGGCAGCTGTGCGCGAACTGGGGGCGGAGTTCCCGTTCGGCATGGCCGCACCTGTCACCGTGTCGGCCGAGGAGCGGAAGTACGAAGGGGTGCACAACGCCACCTTCGTGCTCGGGGTCAACTCCGCGTCGGACAACCAGGCCACGGCGCTGGAGTTCCTGCGGTTCCTGAGCGAGTCGGGGCCCGCGAGCACCTACGCGAACGGCACCTCGCAGCACCTGACGGTGTCCGACGTCGACTACGACAACGAGGACTTGGACGCCACCACGGACTGGCTGGACAAGGAGACCATGCTGGCCGCTCGCTTCCAGTTCAACGACCTGGATATCCGCAACGCCGCCGAGCAGGCCTGCATCGACGTCGTCGGCGGTACCTCGGTGGACGAGGCCGCGGAACAGGCCCAGGAAATCATCGACCAGCGCATCAACCGCTGACCCATGACCATCAGGTCCCGCCGACGGCTCTACCCGACTATCGGCGCGACCCGATCGGCGAACCTGCTGAGGAACACATGACAGGGACATCCGCGGAACCGGCTCGGCGGGCACGCCCGCCGGTTCCGCCGAACCCGGTACTGCCGCCGGCGCGCAGGAAGCGTGGTGGGCCCACCCGGGTGCATCCCGCGCTGTACGTGTTTCCCGTCCCGGCCCTGGTCGTCTACATCATCTTTTTCGCCATCCCGGCCTTGCAGGCCGTGCAGTACTCGGTGACCGATTGGGACGGGTTCAGCGCCGAGTACGAGAGCGTGGGGTTGGGCAACTTCCGCAACCTGTTCACCAACGACTCGTTGTTCATGAACGCGTTGTCGAACAACCTCAAGTTCATGTTGGTCGTGGTGGTCTTCCAGACCTTGCTGGCGCTGATGCTGGCGATCTTCCTGGTGCGCAACTCCACCGGCTCCACACTGCTGCGGGGGCTGTTCTTCTTCCCCACGATCCTGTCCTCGGTTTCGGTGGCCTACATCTGGAAGTTCATCTATGACCCGAACTACGGCCTGGGCAACTCCGTGCTGGAGGCCGTGGGGTTGGGTGAGTACACCAGCGCCTACCTGGGGAACAACGAGCAGGCGATCTATTGGGTAGCGATCACCCAGGTCTGGTTCCACGCCGGGCAGATGATGGTGATCTTCATCGCCGGGCTGCAAGGGGTGCCGGCGGAGTTGTACGAGGCCGCCGAGATCGACGGTGCCGGGAAGTGGAAGCAGTTCACCAAGATCACCTGGCCGATGATCGCCCCGGCCACGGCAATCGTGGTGGCTTACACCACCATCCAATCCTTCAAGGCCTTCGACCTGATCCTCGGACTCGGCGGACTCCCGCCGCGACGCAGCCTCGACATCTTGTCCACCCGGATCTACTCCACCTTCGCCAACACCGAGTTCGGGTACGCCGCCGCCCAGTCGTTGATCTTCATGGCCTTCATCGCCGCGATCGTCATCGCCCAGCGCCGCCTGCTGAAACTCACGCAGAAGGAGGCCTGAGGATCATGCGCTACACGATCACGCGGACCACCATCCTCACCGTCTACGCGGCGCTGATTCTCGTGCCGATCACCGTGGTCATCTTCGGCAGCTTCAAGACCACCCCGGAACTGTTCGCCTCCCCCTTCGGGCTGCCGTCGTCGGTGTCGCTGCAGAACTACGACATCGTCTTCAACCAGCAGAGTCTCGACCAGGCGTTCCTGAACAGCGTGATGGTCACGAGTGCCTCGGTGTTCCTGACCTTGCTGCTGGGCAGCCTGGCCGCCTATGCCACCGCCCGCATTCCCGGATGGAAGGGCTGGCTCATCTTCGGGTTCCTGGTGCTGGGCATGTCCATCCCACCGCAGGCGAACATGATTCCCCAGTACGCACTGTTCGACCAGTTGGGGTTACTCGACAACCGCCTCGGACTGGTGCTGATCAATATCGCCGTGGGACTACCGGTGGCGGTGTTCATCCTCGGTGGCTTCATGCGCACCCTGCCCCGGGAGGCCTATGAGGCCAGCGCCGTGGACGGCGCCGGCCCAATGCGGACCTACTGGTCGGTCGTGCTGCCGATGTCGATGCCGTCGGTAGCGGCGACTGCGATCTTCCTGTTCGTGATCCAGTGGAACGACCTGCTGTATCCGCTGCTGTTCATCAATACCGATTCGAAGAAGACCATCCCCCTGGCACTGTTGAACTTCCAGGGGGAGTTCCTCACCGACTACCCCCTGCTGTTCACCGGTGTGGTGATCGCCTCGGTGCGATCACGTTGACCTACATCTTCCTGCAGCGCTACTTCGTGGCCGGTATCACCGCGGGGGCGGTGAAGGGATGACAGCGCCCTGCCCCACGGCTGCTGCCGGTGTGCCGGCCCGGTGGCACCGAGACGACCCCACCCGATTGAGGAGAACCGATGACCACGCCCGATGCCCCTACCGTCGCGATGCTGATCGATGGCGACTGGGTGGGATCGTCCACCACCCGCCCGGTGCACAATCCCGCCGATGGTGCGGTGATCGCTCACCTGGCCTGGGCCGGTGCCGAGCAGGCCGTGGCCGCTGCCGACGCGGCCCGGCGGGCCCTGACGCAGTGGGGCGGCCGGCCGGCCCGGGAGCGCGCCGACATCCTGATGCAGGCGGTGACAGTGCTGAGCCGGCGGCACCACGAGATCGCGGCGCTCCTGGCCCGGGAGACCGGTAAGCGCCTGCCCGAGGCCGTCGCGGAGGTGAACCTGTCGATGGAGTATCTGCGCTGGTTCGCAGAGGAAGCACGCCGCCCGGCGGGCGAGGTCCTCACCCCCGAAGCGCCCGGACGTGAGCAACTCACCCTCCGTGAACCGGCCGGGGTGGTGGTCAGCCTGTCGCCCTGGAACTTCCCCTGCTCGATCCAGGCCCGCAAACTCGCCCCGGCGCTCGCCGCCGGGTGCACCGTGGTGGCGAGGGTGTCGGAGAAGGCTCCGCTGGCAGTGACGGAAATAATCCGCTGCCTGGTCGAGGCCGGAATCCCGGCCGGGGTGATCAACCTGGTGCACGGACCGCCGCAAGCGGTGACCGACGCGTTGCTCGAGCACCCCAGCACGCGGATCGTCAGTTTCACCGGCTCCACCGCCGTCGGGCGTCAGATCATGGCCAAGGCGGCCGAGCGGGTTGTGCACCCGCTGCTGGAACTGGGCGGAAACGGGGCGTTCATCGTCTTCGACGACGCCGACGTGGACCTGGCAGTAGAAGGTGCCCTGGTGGCGAAGTTCCGCAACAACGGACAGTCCTGCGTAGCGGCGAACCGCTTCTTCGTCCAGGCCGGGGTCTACGGGGAGTTCACCCGCCGCCTCGCCGAGAAGATCCAGGACATGACTATCGGGGACCCGACGAGCGAACCGATGCCCGACCTGGGGCCGCTGATCGATGAGGATCGGCGCGCCGCCGTGGAGGCGATGGTCGAGGAGGCCCTGAGCGCGGGAGCGCACGGGGTCAACACCCCACGCGCGACCGTGCCGGAAGGTCCCTACGTCGCTCCGGCGCTCCTGGCCGAGGTGCCCGGGCATTGTGCGATCGCGAACGAGGAGGTCTTCGGTCCGGTCGCCGGCGTCTTCCGGTTCGACACCGAAGAAGAGGTGGTCGAACGGGCGAACAGCACCGAGATGGGTCTGGCGAGTTTCGTGTTCACCACCGATGCCTCCCGGTGCTGGCGGATGGCCCGGAGGCTGCAGGTCGGGATCCTCGGGATCAATGATCCGGTGCCGGCCTCGGCCTACGCCCCGATGGGCGGGGTGAAGCAGTCCGGTCTGGGCCGGGAGGGCTCGCGCCTGGGCCTGGAAGAGTTTCAGAGTGTGCGTTACCTCGCCTGGCGCTAGCGCTCCATGACCGACCGCCACAAGCAGTTCCAGTACACCGAGACCCAGCACTCCGAGAGGCAGACCGTGGAGAATTCCGGACCCGCGCAGCGAACGATCCGCTACGGCATCATCGGCGCGGGGCAGATGGCGCGTGAGCACGTGCGCAACCTCGCCCTCATCCCGGGGAGTGTGGTGACCGCACTGTCCGACCCCAACGCCGATTCGCTCGAGGCGACCCACGCCGAGGTGATGGGCCTGCCGAACGCCCCGCACGACGTCATCCGCTACCACCAGCCCGGGGATCTGCTGTCCTCGGGCCTGGTGGATGCCCTGGTCATCGCCAGCCCGAACGACACCCACGCGGCCATCCTCACGCAGATCTTCTCCCACCCCCACCCCTACCCGGTGCTCGTGGAGAAACCGGTGTGCACCACGATGGCCGATACTCACCTGCTGGAGGAGGCTGCGGCTGCGCACCCGGCGCCCATCTGGGTGGCGATGGAGTATCGCTACATGCCCCCGGTGCAGCAGGTACTGCAGCGGTTGCGCGGCGGTGATCTGGGGCGGTTGCGGATGCTGTCGATCCGTGAGCACCGGTTCCCCTTCCTGGACAAGGTCGATGACTGGAACCGGTTCTCTGAACGAACCGGGGGGACGCTCGTGGAGAAGAGTTGCCACTTCTTCGACCTGATGCGGCTGCTCACCGCCGATGAGCCGATCCGGGTCTATGCCTCTGGGGGGTCGGATGTGAATCACGCCGATGAGTCCTATGACGGGCGGCGCCCGGACATCCTCGACAACGCGTTCGTCGTCGTGGACTTCGCCGCCGGTGTGCGCGCCATGTTGGACCTGTGCATGTTCGCCGAGGGCTCAGCCTTCCAGGAGCACATCTCGTTGGTGGGGGATGTGGCCAAGGCCGAGTGCTTCGTGCCGGTCGATGCCGACCACTGGCCCGCCGATCAACTACGCGAGGCCGAGGTGGAGTTCAGCCCGCGCGCACCGCAGGGTCCGGTGCGCAGTTCGGTCCCGGTTGATCCCGCGGTGCTCGCTGCCGGTGCCCACCACGGGTCGACCTACTTCCAGCACCTGGGCTTCCGACGGGCCGTGCTGGATGGCGCACCGGTCGAGGTGACGCTGCGCGATGGCGTGCAAGCGGTCCGCATCGGGTTGGCCGCCGAGGAGTCGGTGCAGACCGGACGGGCCGTGACGCTGTGAACCGCGTGCTTGCCGGCACGACCCGAACAGAGGACGAGGAGTAGAACGATGGACCTGGCACGTATTCCGCGCCGGCGTTATACCGCCGGACACACCCCGATCGAGTTCCTGGCGAACCTGAGCAGGGAACTGGGTGGACCACGGATTCACATCAAGCGCGACGACCTCCTCGGGTTGACGGCCGGGGGAAACAAGACCCGCAAACTCGAGTTCCTCATGGCGGATGCGATCAACAGCGGAGCCGACACGATCGTCACCACCGGGGCCGTGCAGTCCAACCATTGCCGGCTGACGCTGTCTGCTGCTGTACGGGAAGGAATGTCCTGCTACCTGGTGCTGGAGGAGCGTGTCCCCGGTTCGTACCACGAGGAGGCGCTGGGCAACCACTTCCTGTTCCGGCTGCTCGGCGTGGACGGCACCGAGGTGGTGCCGGCAGGCACCGACCTGCAGGGGGCGATGGAGCAGATGGCCGAGGACCTGCGTGGCCGGGGCCGTCAGCCCTACATCATCCCCGGTGGCGGCTCGAATGATCTCGGGGCGCTGGGCTACGCCGCCTGCGCTGCTGAGATCCAGGCGCAGTCCTTCGACGCAGGCCCCTCCTTTGACCACATCGTGTGTGCCAGTGGATCCGGGGGCACCCACGCCGGGCTTCTCGCCGGCCAGCAGGCGCTGTCCTCGCGGATCCCGGTGACGGGCATCAGCGTCCGCGCGGACAAGGCCGGCCAGGAAGCAAAGATCCGGAATCTGGCGAACGCTGCGCTGGGCCGCCTGGGCCTCGACCCGGTGGTGACCGAGGAGGCCGTGCAGGTGGTGGATGACTACGTGGGGCCGGGCTACTCCCTTCCCACCGATGAGATGACCGCTGCCATTCAACTCTTCGCGCGCACCGAGGGGATTCTCCTCGACCCCGTGTACACCGGCAAGACCGCGGCAGGGCTGATCGGCCTGATCCACCAGGGGCGTTTCGCCTCTGACGAGGACGTGCTCTTCCTTCATACCGGTGGCGCTCCGGCGCTGTATGCCTACCCGGACGCGGCACTGAAGGACGTTGATGCCTGAGCGTCCCCTCCTGGGCATCCTGGGTGGCATGGGGCCGGCAGCCACGGCTGCCTTCTACACCCAGTTGGTTACGCGCACCCCGGCGACGCGCGATCAGGACCATCTGCGGGTGGTGATGTGGGCGGATCCGACCGTGCCGGACCGCACCGCTGCCCTGACCGGTGTGGGGCCGAGCGTGGTGCCCTGGTTGGAGCGGGGTGTACGCGCGCTGCAGGCCAGTGGGGCTGACGTGATCGTGTCCCCGTGCAATACCGCCCACGTGTGGTTGGGTCCGGTCGCCCGGGAGCAGGGGGTGGAACTGCTCAGCATCGTGGACGCGACCATCGAGCGGGCACTCGAAGTGGGTTGCAGCGATGCCGCGGTCGAGACAGGTCCGATCGAGGCTGGCCCGATCGAGGCTGGCCCGATCGGGGTCCTGGCGACCTCGGCCACCCTTGGCTCGGGCCTGTACCAGCAGGCCCTGGCAGAACGCGACCGGGCGGCGCTCCTGCCCGAACCGCCGGACCAGGAACGCCTGATCGAGGCGATCTACCAGGTGAAGGTCGGCACCACTGCGGCACTCGAGCGGGCCGCGGCAGCGCTCGCGGTGGTGTGCGACCAGTTGGTGGCGTCCGGGGCAACGACCATCATCTCCGCGTGCACGGAATTGTCGTGGTGCTGCCCGGTGAGCGCGCGGTGCCGATCGTCGACTCCACCGCCGCCCTGGTGCAGGCGGTGCTGCTCAGGTTCTATCAGTCCGGGACGCCCGGGTCCGGGGCGTCCGGTCCCGGTACGCCCGGACCACCGAGTTGAGGTCGATGAGGGCTGCGAACCCCGCTCTCACCTCCGGCCTGACCGCACTCGCCCGCGCCTGGCCGGCCGCCCTGGCGGGGTTGGTGTCCGTGCTTGCCGGGATCGCGGTGCCGTTGCTCAGCCCGTTGATCATTGCACTGGTCCTTGGCGCGGTCCTGGCCAACACCGCGGCGATCCGAACGGCACTGATCGCCCAGTCGACGAAGGGCGCCAAGACGCTGCTGCGGTTGGGCGTGGTGCTGCTGGGCACCCGCCTCTCGGTCGACGCGATCATGCTGCTCGGGCTGCCTGGGCTCGCGGTCATCCTGATCACGGTGGTGATCGTGTTCATGACGACCGGAGTGATCGGGGACCGGTTGGGATTGGACCGAGGGCTGGTGACGCTCATCGCCAGCGGCTTCTCGATCTGTGGAGCCGCCGCAATCGCTGCGGTGGAGAGCGGGATCCGGCGCCGCGACGAGGATGTCGGTATCGCACTGGCGATGGTGACTCTCTTCGGCTCGGCGATGATCCTGGTTGTCCCGGCCGCTGGTGCCGGATTGGGCCTTCCGCCGGAGCTGATCGGCGTGTGGGCCGGGGCGAGTATCCACGAAGTCGCGCAAGTGGTGGCTGCCGCCTCACTGGTGGGCACCACGGCGGTGACGACGGCCACGGCGGTCAAACTCGGTCGGGTCGCGCTGCTGGCCTTTGCGGTCGGGGCAGCGCGGTGGCGCGATCGCCGCGGGCCCGGGGCCGCCGGGACTGGTTCAGGCGGAACCACGCCCTTGGTGCCGTGGTTCCTCGTCGGTTTCGTCATCGCCGCAGTTGTCGCTGGGCTGGGGGTGATCCCGGAGGGCGCGATACCGCTGGTGAATCACGCCGGTACGCTGCTCCTGGCGGCGGGGATGTTCGGCCTGGGCCTGGGGATCCAGTTCCGCAACTTGTTCCCGATGCCGTGGCATGTGGTGCTGTTGAGTGCCGTATCCACCGCGATTGCTGCGCTGGTTCCACTGGCGCTGGTGAGTTTGCTGTGGTGACCCGGATCCTTGGGGTGGCTCCTACCCCTCCTGCCGGTCCTGAACCCAGTCCCGCACCCCCACGCCGGCGGAAACGATGACGATGATCGCGATCGAGGCGAATGCGAGCAGGATCGCCGGCGTCCAGCCCCACACCGCCTTGGCGGCGAAGAAGATCGCGGTGTTCAACGCGATGCCCACGGCGGTGCCGATGCGTTGCCCGGTCTGCATCACACCCCCGGCCGAGCCGGCGTAGGACAGCGGCACCTCCCGCAGGGACAGCGTCTGGTTCGGGCTCACCACGTTGCCCTGACCGAACCCGATGAACGCCATGCTCAGCAGCAACCACCAGATGCTGATCCCGAGCCGCTCGTGCAGCACCAGCACCATCCCGCTGCCGGCCACGCCCACCAGGAGCATCCCGATCCCGAACAACACGATGATCCGGCCCACCCGCACCACGTACCGCCCGGCAATCGCCGCGGCGATGGCGGAGGTGATCGCCGAGGGCAGCCCCACCAGGCCTGCTTCCAGCGCGGAGTAGCCCTGGCCCAGTTGCAGGTACAGGGCCACCACCACCCACACGCTGGTCATCCCGGTGAAGTACAGCCCGATCAGCAGGGCACCGTTGGCGAAGGTGCGGATCCGGAACAGCGCCAGGTCCACCATCGGGGAACGTCCGCGGTCCTTGTACCGGCGTTCCCACCGCAGCCACAGGAAGACCAGCACGGCCGCCAGGCCGAGCAGCGACCAGATCCAGCCCCCGGCCCCGGCCTGCAGGAACGGCAGCATGATCGCCAGCGTGGCCCCGGTCAACAGGACCAGGCCCACCGGATCCAGGTCGGGGCGCTTGCCTTTCACGCTGTGTCCAGGGCTTCGGGCAGGGCACGCCAGGCGGAGGAGGGGAGCCAGATGAAGGCGGTGATGACCCCGATCGCGGCGATCGGCACGTTGATCAGGAACGCCGCACGCCACCCCCAGTCCGGGCCCAGCAGCGCGATCAGGCCGCCGCCCAGTATCGGACCGATGGCCACCGAGACCCCCACGATGGAGCCGAACAACCCGAAGGCCCGTCCGCGTTGCTCACCCTGGAAGAACTGTTGCACCAGGCCCACGGTCTGGGGGTTGAGGAACCCGGAGCCGAAGCCCATGAACACCCGGGCGATGTTCAGCACCATCTCGTTGGGTGCCAGGCTGGCAGCCAACGAGGCCAGCCCGAACAGGACGAGTCCGGCGAGGAACAGCCGGGCCCGGCCGTACAGGTCCCCGGCGCGTCCGGCCGGAACCAGGAACACTCCGAAGGCGAGGGTGTAACCGGTCAGGACCCACTGCAAACCGGTGTTACTGGCGCCGATCGAGATCTGGATCGACGGCAGCACCACGTTGACGATGGAGACGCTCAGCAGCGACATGAACAGCGGCACCAGCACCACCGCCAGCAGTTGCCGCTGGTCCCTGCTCAATCGCGCGTCGGCGTTGCTGTCCTCGCCGCTGCCGCTCTCGCCCATTCACGCCCTTCCACGCGCCGCCAACCCCCTACTATGCACCGGTGGCTGGCGCAGGGCCCGACGACGGAGGCCTTGGCGAGCAGGCGCGTCCTACCTGCGCTCGGGTGCTTCAGCGGCGGTGGCCTTCACTGTTCCGCACCTTGCTTTGCGGTGGTGGCCCGCGGGGCGCACCGCAGCACCCGGGCGCTCGATCCTCCCGAACCGGTCCCGAAAAATACGCGGTGCTTGGACCGCGGCGTACTGAGAGAATGGTCAGTAGCCCCGAGTATTGAGGAGTGCACGGTATGTCGAACCCGCTCGACCACGGTACGAACCAGCACCCGGCCGCCGAGAACCCGCTGCACCTCGAGTCTCCCGCGCCCGCGGACGAGGTGGAGGTCCGCGAACCGGAGAAACTCGGTGGCATGATCCTCGTGGACGCCGAGGCCCAGCGCAAGCATGCCGAGACGGCCCGGGCCTTCCTCGAGGAGTTGCTCGCCGTTCCACTGCACAGCCCGGAGTTCCAAACCAAGTTGGCGCAGTTGACCCGCCTGGGCGAGGACACGATGAACCAGGCGGCCGACTCCTCCAACCGGATGCTCCAACGCCCCGCCGCGGCCCTGGCAGCCACCGGCGCCGACCCGGCATCGCGGACCGGGGCCACATTGGCGGAATTGCGTCAGATCGTCACCGAACTCGACCCCAACCGCCACGACCTCACCGGCACCAGGCGCTTCCTGAAGTTCCTGCCGAGCGGCAGCGGGATCCAGCGGTACTTCCAGAAGTACGAGTCCGCGCAGGACCAGCTCGACGCGATCACCAAGGCGCTCAAGGGCGGCCAGGACGAACTGCGGCTGGACAACGCGGCCATCCAGACGGAACGTGACGCGCTGTGGTCGAGCCTGGGACAGTTGGCGAACTACGCCGTTCTCGCCCGCCACCTCGGCGACGGGCTGGAGCAGCGGATCGCCGCCGCCCGCAACGAGGGGAAGGCTGACGACGCCACCACCTTGGAGGCGGACGCACTGTTCTACGTCCGCCAACGCCACCAGGACCTGATGACCCAGATGGCCGTGGCGGCCCAGGGCTACCTGGCACTGGATGTGGTGCGGAAGAACAACGTCGAACTCATCAAGGGCGTCGACCGCGCCCTGGACACCACCCTGGCCGCGTTGCGGGTAGCGGTGATCGTCTCCCAGGCCCTCGCCCAGCAGAAGATCGTGCTCGCCCAGATCGAGGCGCTGAACACGACCACCTCGGACATGATCCTCTCCACCTCGGAACTGCTCCGCAGCCAGGGCGCCGGCATTCAGCAGCAGGCATCCCAGGCCACCATCGACCCGGAGAAACTGCAGCAGGCCTTCGACAATGTGTTCCAGGCGTTGGACGAGATCGACAACTACAAGGCCGAGGCGGCCCGCTCGATGAAGCAAACAGTCGACGTGCTGGAGGGACAGGTGACCCGGGCCCGGCTCCAACTCGAGCGCAGCCACACCGCCGACGCCTCCACCCAAGAAATCGAGGGAGGCTGACCCATGTCACGCTGGACGCTGGGCAACGTCGTCAAGGTGGGCCTGGCCGTCGTCTTCCTGCCGTTGCTGGCCTACCTCGTGCTGGTCATCGGTGCGGTGAAGAAGCACCTCAGAGTGATTCTCGAGGGCTTGATCTACGCGGCCGGGTTCTCGGTCGGCGTCTTCTGGCTCGACATCGCCGGCATCGGCGGCCTGCTGGCGCTGGCATCGATGGGCGCTTCGGGGGTGCGCGCCTGGCACCTGCGGGATCTGTGGCTGCCTGCTCGCCGCCGGTGGTGGCACCGTTTCGTCCCGGAGGAGCGGCAGCCGCCCGTCGAGGTGAGTGACACACCGCCCCCGGAGGCCGCGCTCGAGGGTGCGGACGGCCGGGTCGCCGCCCTGGGATGGGCCGGTTCGTTCGCCGAGCACCACAGGCCCCGACTGCCCGCAGAGGCGTACGGCAGTTTCGTGCGGACGCGCCAGCTGTTGGAGGGCGTGGTCGAGGCGGAGCGACGCGAGCCGTCGGAGGATGCGCGTTTCGATTACGAACTTGACGCCATCGTCAGGAAGTACTTGCCCGGGGTGCTGCGTGGCTACCTGGCGATCCCACCGAACATGGTGGACGCCCGCCAGCCCAACGGGCGCACGCCCAAGGAGGAACTCACCGAGCAACTCCAACTCCTCTCCGGTCAGGCCCAGGCCCTGCACGCCAGTCGGCATAGCCGCACGACGGCGCAACTGACCACGACGGGCAACTTCCTGCGGGAGAAGTTCGGGCACCGTCAGGCCGACGCGTTCGACTTCGGCATCACCTGAGGTTCACCGGGCGCCGAGGGTGCCGGCCCGGCGCTGCCGCACCGCGCTCGACCGGTCTCGGTGCGTTTAGTTGGCGGAGGCGCTGGTGGGCTCGACCGTCGCTTGCTGCGGCTCCGGCTTGCGCACCAGGAACGAGGTGGCCACCGCGACCAGGGCCACTCCGGCGCCCCACAGGAACGCCTGGTGCACCCCGGCGGCCTGGGCCGCCACCGGCCCCAGCCCTGCGTCCAACTCGCTGGCGGTGCGCACGCTCATGATGGTGATGAACAGCGCGGTGCCTGCCGCTGCCGCCAGTTGCTGCAGGGTGTTCATGATGGCGCTGCCGTGGGAGTACAGGTGCTGCTGCAGCGACCCCAGGGCCGAGGTCATCAGCGGAGTCATCAGGAATCCCAGGCCCAGAGACAACAACATATGCGCACCCACCACGTGCCAGGTGGCACTGTCCGCGCTGAGCAGGGTCATCACCCCGAGCGCCCCGGCCAACATCACCGAGCCTGGGATCACCAGCGGACGGGGGCCGATCCTGTCGAACAGCCGGCCCACGAACGGTGTGCGATCAGACCCATCGTCAACCCGCCGGGGAAGAGCATCAGGCCGGTCTCCAGGGTGGTCAGGCCCATCACGTTCTGCAGATAGATCGGCAGCAGGATGAGGGTGCCGAACAGGGCCCCCATGGAGATCAGCATCATCCCGAGGCCCACCGAGAACGTGCGCGAGGTGAACGGGCGCAGGTCCAACAGCGCCGAGTCGGTACGTTGCAGCACCAGTTGCCGCCACACGAACGCCACCAGGGTGAGGGTCCCGATCACGAGTGGCAGCGCGGGGGGAATGGCGGCGTTGCCCTCGGTGGACTCCCCGATGCTGGACAGCCCGTAGATCAGGCTGCCGAAGGTGATCGCCGAGAGCACGATCGAGAGCACGTCGAACGGGGTGGACTTGGGGGTCGTGATGTTCTTGACCAAGGCGGCACCCAGCGCCAGGGCCACGAGCGCAATGGGCAGCACGGTCAGGAACATCCAACGCCACGTCAGATTGACCAGGATGAACCCGGAGAACGTCGGGCCGATGGCCGGAGCCACGGAGATCACGATCGAGATCAGCCCCATGGTGCGTCCGCGCCGGGACACGGGGACGAACGTCAGCACGGTGGTCAGCAGCAGCGGGAGCATCACGGCGGTACCCGTGGCCTGGACCACTCGGGCGGCCACCAGTACCGGGAAGACCGGGGCGACGGCGGCCATCAGCGTGCCCGCGGTGAACATCGACATCGCGCCGATGAACACCGAGCGGGTGGAGAACCGGGTCAGGATCAGTCCCGTGGTGGGGATCACCACGGCCATGGTGAGCATGAAGGCCGTGGTCAGCCACTGCGCGGTGGCGGCGGTGACAGCGAACTGCACCATCAGCCGTGGGATCGCTACGGACATGATCGTCTCGTTCAGGATCATCACGAAGGCCGCCACCAGGAGTACCCCGATGACGAGTTTCACCTGAGGAGAGATCGTCTCCTCCGCGCTGGGTCCCGGCGCTGCAGCCTCGGCTGTACCGGTCGCTCCGGATCTGGCGTCAGCGACGTCGGGTTTCGGACTCTGCTGTTCGACGCTCATGGGGGCAACTCCTGGCACGGTGATGATCTGGGTGAATCGGGCCACGCTGCCCCGGCGTACGAGCCGTCCCCTCAGGGGCGTCTGGCGTACCGCCTCGCAGTCTAGGTCCGGCGGGCCGAGGGAGGGCCAGTCAATTTCCGACTGCGACGGCGCGATCGCATAGCCGGATTAGGACGTGTCTGCTATTTCTTGGCCCGGTAGGTCGTGAGGATTATTGCCAGAGTGATGCCCCCGAGGTAGGTGACGGCGTACTTGTCGTATCGGGTGGCAATGCCCCGTCACTATTTGAGGCGGTAATCGCCTCCGCATCCTTGGGATGCAGGCCCTTTTCCTGCTGCACCGCGGCCAGGATCCGGGTGTAGGTGCTGTCTTGTGACCGCCGTTTGTGCCGTTCCTACACGCTCTGGAACGGCCCGAACTTTACTGGCAGATCCCGCCAGGGGCGCACCGGTGCGAAACCGCCAGATGATCGCTCACCGGCGCGGTCCGTCGCTGGCTAATAGCGAGGCTTGCCGGGGAGGACGTCAAGTTTCCAGTCGGTGGTGACGGCGCGGAAGGCTTCGCCGTCGACGTTGAGGTCCTCGATCGTCTTGGGGTCGTTCATACCGGGCATGAGGCCGTCATCGGCTCTGCGGTCCCACCACGCCCAGCAGGTGCCGTAGCCGGTCTTGGAGGTGAACTGGATGCCGAGCGGGAGGGAGCCATCGAAGAGGACCTGACTGCGCACGTGTTGGGAGAGGAGCGTAGTGACGGCGCGGTTCTCGCCCGTGGTGCCGCTGAGGGTGAGTAGGGGAACACCGGCCTGTCGGAGCGGTTCAGCGAGGTCCAGTCCGAGGCGGTTGAGTGTGGCCTTGTGGTCGATCTGGACCCACCAGCCCCTCGCTGGCATCGCGACGCGATGGAGGCAGCGGTTCATCTGCCACTCAACACTGACAGCCCAGGGTTGTTCTCGGCCGTTGGCAGTTGCCTGGTCGCGGATATTGGCTATGTATTCGTTCACGCTCATCCCGATGGCGTCCGCGTCGGCCTGCAGCGCAACTCGGGCGCCCCGAAAGTCTTGGAGCACCTCGGCGAACGCGGTACGGGCCCGATCAGCGAAGTAGACCGTGCGCCCGATGGTGTCGAAACGGCCACGCCGGTCGGGAACGTCCGCAGGCAGTGGACCGACGTGTTCGTTGACGCCTACGGCGAGGATGCCACCGGAGCGGGTGTAGCGCTCCTGGGCCACGCGCCAGCCGTCCTGTCCACGCGCCGGTACGAGGTAGAGGCCGGTGCGTGGACAGATCCGAGAGCGTGTAGCGGTGCTCACGCAGCCGGTGAGCCGTCGATGAAAGCCAGGGCGGCGCCGATGACCTCGGCGCTGTTGAGGTCACGCACTGCGGAGAGGGGGGTTGACTCCCCGAGGCGCGGGTTGGCGCCCACCAGCCACGCGAGGGCGATGTCGCGCCCTTCTGCCTCGGCCATAAGATGCCAGACGCGGTAGCCAAGCCGGAGTTGCTTGACCGTCTTGATGCGCGGTTCGGGGCCATCGGGACGGGCCCACCTGCTGGGCTGGCCACGATCCTTTGTGCCAGTCATCGCCTGGACGACGGTGGTGCCAACGTTCTCATTGAGGATTCGCACCAGGTCGTGGATGTCGAGCCTGGTGGCGTCGGCATGCGTGGCAACAACATCGGATCTCATGGCTAAACTCTACACCGCGAGCCACGAAAAAACCATCACAAATCTGCCTAACGCTCTGGTGAGCGGATACCGCTCTTGGCCTGTGTGGGCCGCGCGGCCGGCGGTGGAGTGGTGGGGCCTTTAGGGCGTGTCTGCCAAAGATTCGCGGTGTGAGTGAACCATGGTGGGAGTCATGGTTCGTGATGGTGAGATCAGTGATGAATTGTGGGAGATCCTGGCCACGGTGATGCCCCAGGATGCCGGCCGCAGGGGCCGGCCGTGGAACGATCACCGCCTGATGTTGGAAGGGATCATCTGGCGGTTTCGTGCCGGTTCGCCGTGGCGGGATCTGCCGGCATGCTTCGGGCCGTTCCAGTCGGTGTGGCAACGCCACCGGCTCTGGTCGGTCGATGGCACCTATGAGCGGATGCTGGCCGCCGTCGGTGCCCACACCGGGCTGGATGCCGAGCAGGTCGCCCAAGTCTTGTCCATCGATGCCACCAGTGTGCGGGCCCATCAGCACGCCGCTGGCGCCCGCCGGGACTCGGTTGCCGAGGAGGGTGGATCACACACAGGGGGCAGATTCGAACCACAAGAATTCTCGCCTCGTGCCCGGGGAGCCGCCTGATCACGCCCTGGGACGCTCCCGCGGTGGGCTGACCACCAAGATCCACGCCCTGGCCGATGCCAGCTGCACCCCGGTGCTGGCCATGCTCAGCGCCGGACAGGCCGGAGACAACCCGATGCTGGCCCCGCTGATTGAGGCCCTGGGCCAGGCTGGCGGGGCAGATGAATGGGCATCTGCTGGCCGACAAGGCCTACTCCCACCCCAGCACCCGGGAGTTTCTGCGAGGCAAACGGATCAAGCACATCATCCCCGAGCGCTCCGACCAGATCACCCGCCGCAAGACCAAGGGCACCAAGGGCGGACGGCCCCCAGGATTCGACGCCGAACTCTACGGCCTGCGCAACACCATCGAGAGAGCCTTCAACCGGCTCAAACAGTGGCGAGCACTGGCCACCAGATACGACAAGTACGCCGTGACCTACCTCGGCGGCGTGCTACTCGGGATGACCATCCTGACCTACCGAGCCAAGCATTAGCAGACACGCCCTAGTGAGCAGCGAACTCACCCGATGCTCACTGGTGTGAGTTTCAGGAGGTGCGAGCGGGTACCCCTGCGCCCTGCCACAACACGTCGAACGGGGTGTGGGCGCTGAGCCGCTCCTTGATGCCGGCGGTGACCAGGTCCTTGGCGGTCTGCACGGCATCGCGCACGTCCGTCGCGCCCTTGGCCAGTTCGGCGGTGATGGCCGCGGCCAGAGTGCAACCCGCACCCGACACCCGCTCCTTGCCCACCTTCGGCGCAGAGAACACGTGGATGTCCGTACCGTCGTAAAGCACGTCGACGGCGTCGTCGCCAGGCAATTCCACCCCGCCCTTGGCTAGGACGTAGTCGGGGCCCAGGGCGTGAATGCGGCGGGCAGCCTCGGCGAGGTCCTCGACCGTCTCGATCGCGTCCATGCCCGCCAGGGTCGTGGACTCGAACACGTTCGGGGTGACCACGGTGGCATGGGGGACGATCTGCTCGCGCAGGGCGTTGTCGGTGTCCAGCGCGGCGCCCGGTTCCTGCCCCTTGCAGATCAGCACCGGGTCCAGCACGACGTGGCTGAATGAGCCCTGCCCCAGCGCCTCGGCGACCACGTCGATGGTGGCCGGAGTGCCCAGCATGCCGATCTTGACCACGTCCAGGTCATGAGCGGCGGTTGCGGCCTCGATCTGGTCAGCGATCACCTGCGGCTCGATCGGGACGAATCGGTGCGCCCAGTCGTTACCGGGGTCGAAGGACACGATGCAGGTGATCGCCCCGGTGCCATAGACCCCTAACTGTTGGAAGGTCTTCAGATCTGCCTGAATCCCGGCGCCACCTGTGGCTTCCGAGCCGGCGATCACGAACGCGTGGTGCGTCATGTGCTTCTCCGATCCGTTTCGAGGAGGCTGCTGCCCCGACCATCCTCACATCAGCGTAACGCGACCGCGGCGTCCGCATTCCGCCTCAGGCAGCACCCGCCGGACTGGTGTGAGGTGCCGCCCCGTCCCTGGCTGCGCCGGCCGCTGACCTCCGACGGGAGATCGCGGCGGCGACGAGGCCGGCGGACAAGATCGCGACCATGGCGCCGTCCCATGCGGCCGCTGTGGTCGCGCCGGGTACGTCCGGGCCCAGCACCAGCCCTGCGATCCTCAGGGCGATCTTGTTGCCCAGCACGATGGCCCACAGGGCGATCGACAGGAGCGGTCGTACGACCAGCAGCGCGAACAGTGCGGCAAATGTGGCGAAGCCCAATGTTCGCCACACCTCGACCATCAGCACGTCCGGTGCTGCTGCGGGCAACTCCAGGGCCGCAGTCACGGCGGCCGCGGTTGCAAGAAGTGCAGCGAGGGCCGCTGCCCACCGAGCCACGGTGCTTGCACCGCGTTCCCCCGCTCCGTTGCTTGTGTTCATGTGCTGAACCTTCCTCCATCGTCTGATCTCCCGGTGCGGGACGCCGGTACCGTTCCAGCCGCAGCGATGGATGTCAGGTCTTTTTCTTGCACCGCCGCAACGGTGGGCTGGCTAGGGCCGGTAGGCGCGAAGAAACGCCTTGCTGCCCGCTGTGATGGTCTCCAGGCATACCTCGACACCATCGAGGACAAGACCGGACTGACCCCCGCCAGATCCTCGAAATCGCCGCCACCCGTGGCTACGACGCCCCCGATGTGAAGGCCGGCGTCATCCTCGGATGGCTCAATGACGACTACGGGCTTGGGCGCGGCCACGGTATGGCCCTGGTCCATGTCATCAAGAAGGGCCCGAAGATCGACGCCGAGCACGTCGGCACAACCGGGTCCCACCGAGACGAGTCCGACACGCTCTGGCTCGACGGCAAAGCGACCAAGCCGCAATGATCGATTCCGCAACACTGGCGCGGTGGACCTGCACATGCTCTGCATCCACGCCTCGGGAAGCATCATCCAAGAGTTCGTCACACCACCCCCCGCGCCTCGATAACAACCCGCTTCGCGGTTGCGGTCTGATCCGCCCACCGCGCAATGCCGCGCGGCACGCCGGACTAGTCCTCGGCCATCCCTGCGGCGACCGTCGTGCCCTTCTGCTCGCGGAAGTTCGTGGGGCTGCGTCCATGAACAAGGCGGAACTGGCGCGAGAAGTACAGCGGATCGTCGTAGCCGACGGACCGTCCGATCACGCCGACGGGCAGCCCGGTCGTCACCAGCAACTCACAGGCCCGTGCCATTCGTAGGCGCCTGACGTAAGCCCCGACACTCTGCCCCGTCGCCTCCCGGAACAGGGCGGAGAAGTGGGAACGCGAGAACCCGGCCATCGACGCCAGTTCAGCGACGGCCACCGGTTGGTCGAAATGGACCCGCAGATGGGACAGCACGTCGATGACGGGCTGCTGACGCCTGGGCGGCCCTTCCGCCGCATCTGCGGCCAACTGGGAGAGCACGTCCCACGCGGCACCGCTCGCCCGCATCAGGGTGGGAAGCCTGTCGTCGACCTCCAGTGTCTCCATCAGTGATCGCATGAGTGCCTGCACTTTCAAGGGGTCGTGCAGGTCGACCACCTGACCTCGCCCACCTCGATCGGGAAGGGCTGCCTCGAACGCACGCACATGGGGTCCGGAGGCGTGCATCCATGCGATCGTCCAGGGGTCCCTCCTTGCGGCGCCGTACCTGTGGGCCAGGTTCGACGGGATGACGAGGGCCTGTCCGGCCGTGATGGTTCGGCGTCCGTAGGTGTCGGCGTACCAGCCTCGACCAGCCAAGCAGACGATCACCACGATGGCGTCGGTGCCCCATCGCCGCGAACGCCCGTGGTTGTTCGCGCGGGGGTACCACCCGCAGTCGGTGACCAGGAGATCTCTCGTCACCGGCGCTGTCGCTGCGTCTCGCGCGACGGCGGGTGGCAGGATCCGGACGCGCTCCCCCGGGAAGCCTGCTTCGAGGCTCATGGGGCCAAGGGTAGCCGTTTCAGCGGATCATCCATGTAGGTGCGTTCAGGCGTCCCTTCACCCGCGCTCTTCAGCCGTCCTACGTTTGGCGTGACCGTTGTTGGATCCATGTCGGGCGAATCGGCCCGATCTTGCAGTGTGGGGACGAACCCCGGGAGGATCACCGAGAATGACCAGTACTACGCGCAACCTCGACAGTGGTGTCCGCGAACTCGACATCGCCGGTACCTGGCAGTGCCGGCTGGACCCTGATTCGGTCGGTGAACTGGACCAGTGGTCCCGAGCGCCGCTGCCGCAGGACGGTCCCGAGGTCGCGTTGCCCGGCTCCTTGCAGCACCAGGGCATCGGTGCGGACATCACCCTGGACACACCCTGGACCGGAGGGATCGTCGACCGGTCCTTCTTCACCGACGAGCGGTACGCGCCGTACCGGGAGCCGGGAGACATCAGTGTGCCCTTCTGGCTGCAGCCCCAGGTGTACTACCAGGGAGCGGCCTGGTTCCAACGCGAGATCGACATCCCCGAGGGTTGGGCCGACCGGCGCGTGCTGCTCACGCTCGAGCGCGTGCACTGGGAGTCGACCGTCTGGATCGATGAGCGCCGCGTCGGGATCGAGGCGAGCCTGAGCACCGCCCACCGCCACGACCTGGGGCGCCTCGAACCCGGCCGGCACCGCTTGACCATCCGCGTCGACAACCGCGCAGTGGTCAATGTCGGCCCGAACGCGCACAGCGTCTCCGACCACACCCAGGGCAACTGGAACGGGATCATCGGGGAGATCAGCCTCAGCGCCCAGGACGACGTCCAGATCAATCAGGTGCGGGTCTTCCCGGACGTGCGCCGGCGATCCGCCCTGGTGAAGGTGGACATTCGCACCGGCACCGCCGTCGCCAAGCACGGGCGGATCGAGTTGTCGGCCAAGCGCCGGAACGGAGCCGGTGAGCACGTGATCGGCCCGGTGACCGCACCGTTCGAGGTCGATCACGGCCGCGACCTGGCCGAGCGTGGGTTGACCGCTGGTGGCACCCACCTCGATATCGAGCTTCCCCTCGACGAGGAGGCGATGACCTGGGACGAGTTCCAGCCGGCACTGTACGACCTCACGGTGCACCTGGTGGCCGAGGCCTCCGGGCGGGTGCACCACGACGAGGCCACCACCGTCTTCGGGCTGCGCGAGGTCGGCGCGGAGGGCACGCAGGTGACGATCAACGACAAGCGAACGTTCATCCGGGGCACGTTGGAATCCTGCGTCTTTCCTCTCACCGGCTACCCCCCGACCGACGTCGGCTCCTGGGGCCGCATCATGGAGGTACTGCGCAGCCACGGCCTCAACCTGCTCCGATTCCACTCCTGGTGCCCGCCGAAGGCTGCCTTCACGGCGGCCGATGAGGCCGGTGTCTACCTGCAGGTCGAGGCACCGGTGTGGGCGAACCAAGGCGCCGCACTCGGTGAGGGCCGGGATGTGGATGCCTTCCTCATCGACGAGACCCATCGGATCCTGCGCGAGTACGGCAACCACCCGTCCTTCATCATGATGGCTCACGGGAACGAACCCGGCGGCCGGGACGTCGAGTTCCTGACCGCATGGGTGAACGCCTGGCGGACCCAGGACCCGCGGCGGCTGTACACCACGGGAGCCGGATGGCCGGCCGTGCAGGAGAACGACTTCGACAACATCCCAGCCCCCCGCGCCCACCGCTGGGGCGAGGGCCTGGAGTCCCGGCTGAATGCGACGGCGCCGGAGACGCAGTCCGACTACCGCGAGTGGGTCGCCGCTTCGCCCCGCCCCATCATCAGCCACGAGATCGGCCAGTGGTGCGCCCACCCGGACCTGAACGAGGTCTCGAAGTACACCGGTCTGATGCAACCGCGGAACTTCGGCATCTTCGCCGACTTCCTCCAGGCTTCGGGGATGCTCGACCAGGCCGACGACTTCCTGCACAGTTCCGGCCGCCTGCAGGCTCTGTGTTACAAGGAGGACATCGAAGCAGCGCTGCGCACCGAGGGATTCGCAGGGTTCCACCTGCTCGGCCTGACCGACTTCCCGGGGCAGGGCACGGCCCTGGTCGGTGTGCTGAACGCGTTCTGGGAGTCCAAGGGATACTGCACGCCGGAGGAGTTCGCGAGGTTCAGCGGCCCCACGGTGCCACTGGCCAGGCTTCCGCGCCGGGTCTGGCGAAGCGATGAGGCGATCGTCTTCGACGCCCAGATCGCCCACTTCGGCCCCGAGCCGTTGCACGCGGGCCTCACCTGGAGCCTGCGAGACCGTACTGGACAGGAACTGGCCGGCGGGTCGATCGCCCAGGACCTGCGCGTGCCCCTGGGCAACGGCACCCACAGCGGCCCGGTCGCCCTGCCCAGCGGCGTGTGCACCGGGCCCGCGCAGGTGACACTGGTGCTCACCCTGGAGGGCGCGGACGGCGCCCGGTATGAGAACGACTGGGACCTGTGGATCTTCGCGGAGGACGGCGAGCCGGCTCAGGAGTCCGCAGTGCGCACCAGCACGCGTATCGAGGAAGCGATCGAACTCGCCACCGGGGGTGAGCGAGTCCTGCTCGAACTGCAGCCGGAGGACGTGCACAACGACATCGCCCTGGGGTTCGCCCCGGTGTTCTGGAACACCGCATGGACCGGCGGACAGGCCCCGCACACGCTCGGGCTGCTGCATGATCCGGACCACCGGTTGTTCGACGCCTTCCCGACCGACGGTGCGACCAACTGGCAGTGGTGGGACCTGCTCCACGGGGCGAAGGCGATCGTGATGGATCACCTCCCGCTGTCCCTGCGGCCCACTGTGCAGGTCATCGACACATGGTTCGAGGCGCGGCGGCTGGGCGTGCTGTTCGAAGTGAACATCGGTGCCGGCCGCCTGGTCGTGACCTCGTTGAACCTGGACCCGAGCGAGGGCAGGCTGGCGGCCCGGCAGTTCCGGCGCAGCCTGCTGGCGTATATGGCCAGCGACGACTTCGCCCCCGCCTCCAGCATCGACGCGCAGACGCTTGCCAACGCGCTCCAAGCTGCTCCGCCGCAGTCAGATCGTCGAGCAGATTAAAACCTATAATAGGTTGACATTCACTGTGGCCGGGGAGCAGACTCGTGTGAGCATGACGCGGGCGGCGCCCCGGCCCCCGCTGACGATGACGTCATAAGGAGGAGTGATGAGTCACTCGCGAACACAGATCTCGCGCCGGAACCTGCTGCTCGGTGGTGGTGCGCTGGGCCTCGGCGGCATGCTCGCCGGTTGCGTGGGCGGTGGTGGTAGCGCCCCGAACGGTGGCGGCGACGGGCAGGGTGACGAGGACGGCGGAGGCGGATCCATCGTCTTCCAGAACTCGCAGCAGAACCCCGGACCCCTGGAGGCGCTGGAGCACCTGGTCGAGGAGTACGACGACGGCGACGTCACCATGAACTCGGTCGCGACCGAGCAGTTCCGTGCCCAGTTGACCAACTACCTGCGATCGAACGATCCGCCGGATGTGCTGAGTTGGTATGCGGGTTCGGTGGCCCGGAACTATGCGCGCGAGGGGCTTCTACTCGACGTCTCCCCGCTCTGGGAGGGTGACGGCGCGTGTGCGAACTTCTCCGACGCGCTCCGTAGCCTGTCCAGCGACGACGAAGGGCGACAGATCTTCGTCCCCACGCACTACTACTGGTGGTCGGTGTTCTACAAGAAGTCCGCGTTCGAGGAATGGGGGGTGGAGCCACCGACCACATGGGATGAGTTCCACGCCCTGTGCGAGAACCTCAGCGGCCAGGACGTCATCCCGCTGACCAACGGGATCGGGCCGACGCCGTGGATGGCGTCGGGATGGTTCGACTACCTCAACCTGCGGATCAACGGTCCGGAGTACCACCGAGAACTGCTTGCCGGGGAACGGGCTTTCAATGACCCGGAGGTCTTCGACGTGATGGCCGAGTACGAACGGCTCATTCCCTATTTCCACCCGAACATGGCCTCCTATGACGAGCAGGAAGCCGTGACACCGATGGTGCAGAACGAGGCTGCCATGTACCTGGTCGGGGCGTTCGTCACCCAGTTCTTCCCCGAGGATCAGCACGATGATGTCGACTTCTTCTCCGTGCCGATGATCAACGACGGGGTACCGACAGCCGAGGAAGCCCCCACCGACGGGTTCTTCGCTGCCTCCGGGAGCAACAACCCGGAGGGAGCGTTGGCTTTCCTCGACTACATGGCCTCGAGGGAGAGTCAAGAGGCCTTCATCGAGATCTCCGGCACCTCGAACCTGCCCACCTCACCCGATGTGGACACCTCCGGCTCTTCAGTCCCATTGTGCAGAAGGGGATTGAACTGCTGGAGAACACCGAGGAGATCACCCAGTTCTTCAACCGGGACGGGTCCGACGCCTTGCAGGCAACCGCCGACGCCGCGCTCACCCGTTTCCTGGACGATCCGGACTCGGTGGCGGAGATCCTCGACGAATGGCAGCAGGCTGCCGAAGCCACATTCGACTGATGAGAGGCCAGCGGGCAACCCAGACGTTGCCTCACCGATCGAGCACGCCGTCGAACGGAGGCGAGCAGCGGGGCGCTCGAGCACGGGCCTGGGAGCGGCTCCGGCGGGTACCGCCGCTGGTGTGGATCTTCCTGCTGCTGCCCGTGGCTTTCGAGATCTTCTGGGTCTTCTGGCCGGCGCTGAACTCGCTGTCGCTGTCGCTGACGCGGTGGAACGGGATCACACCCGCTGAGCCGGTTGGTCTGCAGAACTTCGCCGACCTGTGGGCCGATCCAATCTTCCGGACCGCGCTGAGCAACAACGTCGTCTGGCTCCTCGGGTTCGGCACGCTCTCGGTGGCCATCGGGCTGTCCCTCGCCGTTGCCCTGAACAAGCCCGGGCCGATGGTGGGGGCGTACCGTAGCGCGATCTTCCTGCCGATGGTGGTCTCTCTGGTCGTGACCGGCCTGGTCTGGCGGGTCATGTACGCCCCCGATGGTCCGATCAACGGTGCGCTGGGCTTGATCGGACTTGAATCACTCCAACGCCAGTGGCTCGCCCATCCCGACCTGGCGCTATACGCCGTGCTGATCGCGGCGGTGTGGCGCCAGGTCGGCTACATCATGGTGCTCTATCTTGCCGGCCTGAAAGCCTGCGATGAGACGCTGGAGGAAGCCGCAGCAGTCGACGGCGCGAACGCGTGGAAACGCTTCTGGCGCATCGTGATGCCCCAACTCAAGGGGGTGCACACCGTCGTCTTCGCGGTGACGGTCATCGACGCGTTACGCACCTTCGACATCGTCTGGGCGATGACCCGGGGCGGGCCCTATAACCAGACCCAGCTGCTCAGCACCTACATGTTCCAGCAGGCCTTCACCGCGGGGAACCTGGGATACGCCTCGGCGATCTCCGTGGTGATCTTCGCCCTGGCCATTGGATTCATCATCGTCTACCTGGCCCGGCAGGCCAGGAATGAAGACTGAGAGCGGAGGCCCTTCGACATGACTGCTCCAGCATCGGCACCACCGTCGATGGTCCCCACCCGATCACGGCGCCGCTCGCGCACATCCCGTTCCCCTTGGCTGCACGTCGCGATGGTGCCCATCTCGTTGTTGTGGCTCAGCCCGATCATCTTCGTCGTCTTCGTCTCCCTGCGTTCGTTCGACGACATCATGAGCCGCGGAATCGGCGCCCTTCCGACCTCGGTGTCATTCGAGGGGTACGTGACCGCGTTCGGGGGTGGCGGACTGTGGCGAGCCCTGGGCAACAGCCTGATCGTGACCGCAGCCGGTGTCGTGCTCTCCCTGGCACTGTCCTCGATCGCCGCCTATGCGCTGAGCCGCTTCGCGATCCCGTTCCGCAAGGTCATCCTGCTGACGATGCTGGCTGGGAACCTGCTCCCGCCTCAGATCCTGCTCGTCCCCATCTCGGCCATCACCGGCGCGCTCGGGATCTACGACACGCTCCTGGCGTTGACGGTGGTCCAGGTCGGGTTCGGCATCGGCTTCTACACCTTCGTCCTGTACGGGTTCATGCGGAACCTGCCCGATGAGGTCTTCGATGCAGCGCGGATCGATGGCGCGGGTGCCGGACGGATCTTCGTCAGCATCGTGCTTCCCCTGTCCCGCCCCTCCCTGGCCGCGCTCGGGGTGCTGGCCACGACCTGGATCTTCAACGACCTGATCTGGGCGATGACGGTGCTGCGTAGTGAAGCGAAGTTCCCGATCACCGCGCAACTGCTCAACCTGATGGGTGGCTTCGGCAGCCAGTGGAACGTCGTCGCGGCCGCGCGCTGGTCGCGGCCGTGCCCACCGCGATCGTCTTCTTCATCTTCCAGAAACAGTTCGTCTCCGGGCTGCTCGTGGGAAGTGACAAGTGAACGCATCCGACCAGCACGGTGACCGCGCCGGGGACGCCGACCGGACCTGGCGCCTGCCCACCGAATCGGGGGAGTACGTGGTCGGCCTGACGCCCGATGGTGCGGGCCTGATGCTGCGTCACTGGGGTGAACCCAGGCAGGACGTTCCCCCGGCCGCACTGCCACGCAGAACGACGTCCTTCGAGAGCGAACGCGACCTGCTGCCCCTCGAAACCACCGCGCTGGGCACCCGCTCGGTGCACTCGGCAGAGATCATCGCCCGCCGCACCGATGGCCTGCGGGGGGCGCGGCTGCACCTGCGCAGCGACGTCGTCGTCCATCACGGGGACACCACCCATCTGACCTGCCCCCTGGTGGATGAGAACGCAGGCCTCGAAGTGGACCTGCACATCCGCACCTCCACCGCCCATGACGTGGTGGAGAAGTGGGCCACCATCGGCAACACACCAGCCCCGTCGCCACCGAACTGCTGCGCGCCTGGGGCGGTGCGTTCGAGGTCAACGCCACCGGCGCCACGGTCGAGGTCCTGCACGGGCACTGGTCCCGGGAGTTCACCCCGGCCAAGGTCGGCCTCGGCGCGGGCGCGCTCAGCATCGGCAGCCGGCAAGGGATCACCTCCCACACCTACGCACCGGTGCTGACGGTGCGCTCGGAGCAGGATCCGGAGTTGGCCCACTCGATCGGGCTGGGCTGGAGCGGTTCGTGGCGGATGAGCGCCGATGCGGTGCCGTTCACCGGGCGGATCCGGGTGGCGGGCGGGCCCGACGACGAAAGCGGGATCCTCACCCTCGGCCCCGGGGAACACCTGACCACGCCGGTGGTGGCGGGCCTGCGCATCCGCGGAGATGCCGACCGCGTCGCCCGGGCATGGCACGACTACCAGCGCACCCTGTCCCGGTCCACCGATCCCTACCACCGGCCGGTGGTGTACAACTCGTGGTACGCCACCACGTTCGACGTGAGTGTGGACCATCAGCTGGCACTGGCGGAGGTAGCGGCGCAGATCGGTGCCGAGGTCTTCGTCCTCGACGACGGGTGGTTCCGCGGGCGCGTCTCCGACCGCAGCGGCCTGGGTGACTGGGACGCCGATCCGGACAAGTTTCCCGACGGCCTGGGCACCTTGGTGCAGGGTGTGCTCGAGCACGGAATGCGGTTCGGGTTGTGGGTCGAACCGGAGGCGGTGAACCCGGACAGCGACCTCTACCGCACCCATCCGGAGTGGGTCCACCACGCCCAGGGGCGGCCGTTGCGCACCCTGCGCAACCAGTACGTGCTGGACCTGGGGCGCCCGGAGGTGGAGGCGTGGGTGATCGACGTGCTGCGCAGTCTGCTCTCGGCTCATGAGATCACCTATCTGAAGTGGGACATGAATCGCTCCATCGAGGACGGCGGCCAGGTCCGAGCGGGTGGGGACGACTGGTCCTGGCTGCACACTCAGGCCTATTACCGGGTCCTGGACGTGATCCGCGCGGAGTTCCCGCACGTCACGGTGGAGGCGTGTGCCGGAGGTGGGGGTCGGATCGACCTGGAGGTCCTGGCGCGCACCGACGTGGTGTGGCCGAGTGACGAAACCGGACCGCGGGACCGGCTGGCGATCCAGCACGGATTCCTCAGCGCCTTTCCCAGTTGGACGATGAGTTCGTGGGTCACCGACGAACCGGACCTGATCGACACCGATCCGGCGAGCCCGGACTTCCGCTTCGTCGTCGCCATGGCCGGGGTGCTCGGGATCGGCTCGGACCTCCTTGCCTGGGATACCGCCGCGCGGGAGCGGGCCCGGGAACTCATCGAGCGGTACCTATCGATACGCCGGATCATCGTCGATGGTGTGGTGCGGCGCCACGGCGACCCCGGCGATGACGTCTACGCCCTGCAGTACACGACCGATGACGCCGTCGTGGTGCTGGCGTGGAAACGTCCAGGTGGCCGCGCAGAATCACGTATCCCCTGGGCGGACTCACGCCTGCCGAGAGGTTCGCCTGCGAGGATGGGGACGACGACGTGCTCAGCGGTGCGGAACTGGCCTCGGCGGGCGTGCCGGTGCGGTGGAGGTACGGCGACTGTGACGTCATCGTGCTGCGCAAGGTCGCGTAGAGCAGGGGAAATGCGGATCAGAAGGGAACAGAGGATGGCTGTAGCAGTCGTGACCGGCGCAGCGCGCGGGATCGGTCAGGCGACGGCACAGAACCTGATCGGCGCCGGGTGGCAGGTGGCCCTGACCGACGTCGACCCACAGGTCACCGAGCGTGCCGCTGAACTGGGTGGGCGGGCTCACGGGATCGTCGCCGACGTGGCCTCGGCCGAGGATTGGCAGCGGGTGGTGACCGAGGCCAACGATCGCCTCGGCCCGGTGGACGGGCTCGTGCTCAACGCCCTGGCCACCGACGCGCATCCGCTGCACGAGATGACTCCCGAGGCCTGGCAGCGCCAACTCGACGTCAATCTGACCGGGGCCTTCCACGGCTTGCGCGCGTGCCTGCCCGATCTGGTCAGAGAAGGTGAGGGACGCGCGGTGATCGTGTCATCGGTGCACGCCAACTTCGGGCTGCTCGACGTGCCCGGCTACGCCGCGACGAAAGCAGGTCAGACCGGACTGGTCCGTCAGGTCGCGGCGCAGTACGGCCCGCGCCTGCGGATCAACTGCGTCACCCCAGGGCCGATCCGCACCGCGCTGTGGGACGGGGTCTCCGAGGCGGACCGGCAGCGCAGTGGGCGGCAGACGGCGCTGGCCCGGATGGGTGAGCCGGAGGAGGTGGCTGAGGTGATTGCCTTCCTCCTCAGCGACCGGTCCTCCTACATCACCGGAGCGACCATCCCCGTCGACGGCGGGTGGAGCATCACCAAGGACTCCGCCTGAGGGCGAGCGACGACTACGGAGGATGAGTGAGTAGCCGATACAAGGGCCGCGGAGTGCACGGGCAGACGGTGGAACTGCTCGGCACGCGCATCGTCAACGGGACGTTCGCCCCCGGGGAGGTACTGGACCTGGCCGCCGTGGGCAATGAACTGGGACTGTCCCTGACGTCACTGCGAGAGGCCATCAAGGTACTGATGGCCAAGGGGCTGCTGGATGCCAGGCAGAAGAAGGGCACCTTCGTGCGCCCCCGTTCGGAGTGGAACGCCTTGGACAGCGATGTGTTGCGCTGGCGGCAGGTCAACGGTGATTCCCGAGCGCTCTTCCGCGACCTGGCCGAGGTGCGCTCGGCGATCGAACCACGGGCCGCAGCCCTCGCCGCGCAACGCCGCACCGAGGAGGACCTGACGGCGCTGCACGGCGCCCTGGAGGGAATGAGGCGCGCCCGGGGAGGTACCTCGGAGGAGGCCGCCCGGGCGGACCTCGTCTTCCACCAGGTGCTGTTGCGGGCCACCGGCAACGAGTTGTTCGCTCAGATGGCCGTTTTCGTTGAACCTGCACTGCTGGCCCGGGACCACCTGGTGCACAACCACTCCCCGAGCGACCCGGTGCCCGCGCACCAGCGGGTGGTCGAGGCGATCGTGGCGCAGAACCCGGAGCAAGCCGCGATAGCCGCCGAGGCACTGGTGGATCAGAGCATCGAGGACGTCGAACGCGTGATGAGTGCCGAACGGCAGGAGACGACATGAAGATCACGCGGATCGAGACCTTCGCCGTACCGCCGCGATGGCTGTTCTGTCGCGTGGAAACGGACGACGGCCTGGTCGGGTGGGGTGAACCGGTGGTCGAGGGGCGCACTGAGGCGGTGCGCGGCGCGGTCGAGGCGCTGTCCGAACTGCTGATCGGTGCGGACCCGCGGCAGATCGAGCGTCACTGGCAGCGGATGACCAAGGGAGGCTTCTACCGTGGCGGCCCGGTGCTCTCCAGCGCGGTCGCGGGCCTGGACCAGGCGCTGTGGGACATCCTCGGCAAGTCGCTCGGTGTGCCGGTGCACGTGCTGCTCGGCGGGGCTGTGCGAGATCGGGTGCGGGTGTACGGGTGGATCGGCGGAGACGACCCGGCGCAGGTGGCCGATGCCGCGGTGGCCCAGCTGGAGGCGGGGCTCACGGCGGTGAAGATGAACGCCACCGGACGGTGGGACCCGTTCGCACCGGCGTCCAGCGTCGATGCCGCAGTGGCCCGCGCCGAAACGGTGCGGGCGGCCACCGGCAAGGACTTCGGTCTCGGACTGGATTTCCACGGCCGGGTGGGCCCCGCCGATGCCAGGCGGCTGCTGCGGGCCCTCGAGCCCGTGGCGCCCTTGTTCGTCGAGGAACCGGTGCTGCCCGAGTTCGGCTCGCAGCTGCAGGCCCTGGTGGCCGGCACCACGATCCCGCTGGCGATCGGGGAGCGACTGTACGACCGGCTGAGTTTCCAGGCCCCGCTCGAGGCGGGCGTCGCCGTCGTCCAACCGGACCTGTCCCATGCCGGGGGTATCTCGGAGTCCCGCCGCATCGCTGCCCTGGCCGAGATGTACGGAGCACTGCTCGCGCCGCACTGCCCGCTGGGACCGATCGCGCTCGCCGCGTGCCTGCAGGTGGACTTCGCGACCCCCAACTTCCTCATCCAGGAACAGTCCATCGGCATGCACTACAACACCGGCGGTACGCAATTGCTGGACTACGTCGTGGACACCACACCGTTCGAGTTCCAGGACGGGCACATCGAACGGTGGGACGGCGCGGGACTAGGGGTGCAGGTCGATGAGGACGCCGTCCGTGCCGCCGATGCCCGCGCCCATACGTGGCGCAATCCGGTCTGGGAGCACCCCGACGGGTCATTCGCCGAGTGGTGAGATGAAGGAGCAGGAACCGATGAACAGCAAGGGTGGCACCGGCTCGGAAGGGTCGGTCATCACCGGGGCGTGGCGGCCGGTGGATGAGCGCCGGTTCGAACTGGGGGAGGGCGCCCGGTTCCTCGGTTCGGTCTCCTTCGGTGATGCCGAGGGCGAGGATGCCGGCGGGAGCGAGCGAGCGTTCTTCGTGTGCGTGGACTCCTTCGCGGACAACTGTGGAGTACCACGGGCGAACCCGACGGCGGGCTGACCCCGCGCGCCGAGCTCGCCCGCCCCCTGGGTGCCGTGGCGCAGGTGAAGGGTGATGAGCCGGCCTGGGTGGGGGCGGTCGGAGAAGGGTTCGCGCGGCTACGCAGCGACGGCGGGCGCCTGGCCGTGACCGAGGTGTTGGCTACCCCGGCCGCCGGACGTGGCGTGGCGCTGCGGATGAACGATGCGGTGGCCGACCCTCATGGCCGTTTCTGGGCCGGTGCGATGGCCTACGACGGCGCGCACGGGCAGGGTTTCCTGGCCCGCATGGATCCCGACGGCGGCGTGCACCTGGTGCTGGAGGGCATCTCGATCCCGAACGGGCCGGCGTTCAGCCCCGATGGTGCCGTGATGTACCTCGCCGATACCCCCACCGGGTGGATCCGCCGGCACCGGGTAGATACGGCGACCGGTGGACTCGGCGCGGCTCAGGACTTCGCCCATGTCGGTGAGGGTGGCCCGGATGGCATGACCGTTGATGCCCAGGGGTGCCTCTGGTCGGCGATCTGGGGCGCCTCCTGCCTGCACCGCTACTCACCGGAGGGGACATTGTTGGAGCGCATCCCGGTTCCGGTGCGCCAGCCGACCAGTGTGGCGCTGAGCGTCGAACCGCCCTACCGGGTGATCGTGACCTCGGCAACGATCGGGCTCGATGAGACAGGCGAGCACGACGGCCGTGTCATCACCGCTCCGTCGACGGTGGCGGGCATCCCTGCGGCGGCGTTCGGCTGAGCGCCCCGCGGGTCAGGGACGTCACTCATTCACACCCAGTTTTCGAGCACCCGGCGGGGTCGCCGGTAGGAGGTTGACCGTGTCGTACGTGGCACAACACTTGACCGATGCGCAGGCGGTAGATGTCGGAGTCCGGTCGGAGTTCTGGGACCTGACGGAGAAGTCCCCGCGCTTCGTGAACATCGTCAACGGCAAGCCGGCGACCCTTGGCACCCATGCAGCCGTCGTCTGGAGCCGCAGCCACCTGTATGTGAGGTACTGGGTGCAGGAGCCCTTCCTGAACGCGACCCTCGAGCAGCGCGATTCGTTGCTGTTCAACGAGAACAACGTCGAGTTGTTCATCGACGGCGGCGATGTCTACTACGAACTGGAGGTCAATGCCCGCAACGTGGTCTACGAGGCGCTGTTCCTCTGGCAGGACGCCATGACGGGCTCCACGAGCGAACTGGTTCGTGACCTTGACCCGATCAAGCGGGGCGCGATCACGTTCGGGGGCAACCATGACCGGAACGCGGAGACGTTCTGGACCGGAACGCACCCGCGCGGCCTGCGGTGGGCCTTCACCGATTGGGACATGCCCGGCCTGCAGACCCAGGTGGCACTGGACGGAACGCTGAACGATGACTCCGATGTGGATGTGGGGTGGGAGGCGCTGATCAGCATCCCGTGGGAGTCGCTGCACGGGTTCGCCGGGGAACGGTCCCTCCCACCGCGTGAGGGTGAGGTCTGGATGTTCCAGTTCGCCCGTTACGAGCGCCTGGCCGAACTCGGCCAGAACGTGGGCTGGGCGTGGACGCCGGTGGGCAGCGACGACAACCACCGCCCGGAGAAGTTCACACCGATCGAATTCTCCGGAGCGACCCTGGCGCAGTGAGGACGCCGAGCACCGGCCCCAGCGCCTGAGCCCGACCGCCTATGGCGCGGGTCGGACCAAGTCGGCCGGGACCACCCCTATGCGGAAGGGGACCTCAAGCTCCGCGCGTTCGGTGCCGCTGACGTGCGCGGTGGTGCTGTACGAAGCGTCGGTCAGGTCCAGCGCAAGCACGGAGGGTTCGGCCGGGTCGATGATCCAGTAGGACCGGACGCCGGCGTCCTCGTACTTGGAGCGCTTGAGCACCTGATCCTTGCGACGGGTGGCGGGGGAGAGGACCTCCACGGCGAGGGCCAACGGAGCGCTCACGTGATGCTCCCCGACATCCTCGTTGCGGACTATGAGCAGGTCGGGTTGCAGCGAGGTGCGCGGATCCGGGCGCCAGTCCAGTGGGGCGGGGAAGATCTCGTACCCCGGTGGGCACGCCGCGTGCAGGAGCAGGAGTAGGCGGGTGATCACGCGTTGGTGCAGCGGCGCCGGGGCCGGGCTCACGAGCAGCAGCCCGTCGAGCAGTTCGTACTGCAAGCCGTCGTCGGGCAGCAGGTCGAGATCATCGACCGTCCACTCCTCGCCCGTGCGCGGCATCAGCGTCATGCCAGTCATGATGCTCCCTTTCGCTGGATCTGTCAGCACTGCGCATGGCCCAAGGATGGCGCTCCGGGTGGCGTTGCCGCCGAGGTTATCCACAAGGGCGGAGCGCCGACGAGAACCGACTGAGCAACCGAAGCAACGCCCGGGATCGAACTTGACTCTTTAATTTCGTACAGCACGTAAGTATGCTTCGACACAGAGCCCACGGAAGCGCCGGGGGCCGCTGCCCAGTAGAACCGGGCGCGAGTGTCGAGGGGACCGATGGCGGACATGCCGGTGGCGGCGGACCTGCGGTTCATGCGCGAGGTCAACGCGACTGCCGTCCTGGAGCGGTTGCGCCGCCAGGACCGGATGAGCGTGGCCGAACTCGCCAAGGCCAGTGGGCTCTCCCGCCAGGCGGTCACCCGGTCCCTGACCGAACTACAGGACGCCGGCCTGGTGGAGTACCTGCCCCCCGAACGCGACGCCAAACGCTCGGGGCGACCGGCCCAGTTGGTGCGCTTCCGCGCCCGGGCGGGCTACGTCGTCGGCGCCTTCATCGACCCGCACCAGATCCGGCTCGGCCTGGCCGACCTCCGCGGGGAGGTGGTCACCTCCCGGCAGGCCGTGCTCGAGCACGGGGCCGACGGCGAGGCAGCCATTGCGCTGATGGTGCAGGAGGTGCAGGAACTGCTCGCCCGGGCCGGGACCGCACCGGAGCAGGTGTACTCGGCCGCGATCGGGGCCCCGGGCATCGTGGACCCCACCGCGGGCGCGTGATCCGGTTGGTGCCCTCCATGTCCGGCCTCAGCGGCGACGGCGTGGTCCGCGCCCTGGGGGAGTACCTGGACTGCGCGGTCTACCTCGACAATGACGTCAAACTTGCCACCCGCGGTGAGCAGTGGCACGGGGTACGCCGCGACGACGAGTCGCTGGTGGTGGTGCACTGGGGCGAGCGCATCGGCGCCGGCATCGTGCTGAACGGTTCGCTGTACCGGGGCGCCACGAACGACGCCGGTGACCTGGGCTTCCTGGACGTGATCGCCGAGGGTGGGCACGGCACCACCGATTCCGGGCTGGGACGCTTCGAGGCCTGGGCAGGGGCGTCCGCGCTGACCGCGCTCGCGGTGGAGGAGATGACCCGGTCCGGCGACTCCGGCCGGGCCCAACAGGTCCTCGACGCCGGTGACGACGCCTTGGAGCTGGTCCTGGCCGCCATCCAGGCCGGCGATCGTGACGCCGGTGCCGCCCTGGCCCGGGTGGCCGAACGCTTCGCGATCGGCCTGGCCGCGATCCGTACCCTGCTGGACCCACACCTGGTGGTCTTCAGCGGCCCGCTGGCCCGCGTCGGTGAACCGCTCCTGGAAGCGCTGCGCTCCGCGCTGGTGGACTTCCCGCTGGAACTACCCGAACTGCAGGTCTCCACCCTGGGTGCCGACGCCGTCGTGCAGGGCGGGATCCGGCACTGCCTCGACGAACTGGAACAGAACCGGTACGTCCCCCTCGAGAGAGGAGCCCGACCTTGACGCGGCCGACCCGGCCACCCCACCCGGACCCGAATCACTCGAAGGAGAAGGTTTCTATGAAGGCTCCATCCCGCACCACCAGCAGCCTCGGCCTGTTCGCCGCGTCCCTGCTGGTCCTGACCGGCTGCGTGACCGCAGGCAGCGGCAACGGTGAGGACCAGAACGGCGACGACGGCGAGGCCCAGGACGTCTCGTCCGACGTCACCGACGAGGAGGTCACCCTGCGCCTGGCCTACACCGACGACCCGCCCACGGAAGCGCTCGTGGAGGGTTTCACCGAGCAGTTCCCGAACGTGACCATCGAGACCGAGCAGACCGACTTCGGCAACTACATCACCTCGATCACCCGGTCCATGGCCTCCGACACCGCCCCGGACATCGCGCAGTACAACCCCGGTGCGATGCGTTCCCTGGTTCCGGCCGGGCACGTGCTGGAACTGGGTGAGTACTCGGAGTTGTACGGCTGGGAGGGCGCGTTCCCACCGGCAAGCCTTGAGCAGCTGATGTCCGACGACGACGCCCAGCAGTTCGGCACCGGGGGCCTGTACGCGGTGCCCGGGGCGCTGTCGGTGCTCGGGGTCTACTACAACGAGGACATCCTCACCGACGCCGGGATCACCGAACCCCCAGCCACCCTGGACGAATTCACCGAGGCGATGGCCGCGGTCTCCGACAACGGGGACCGTCCGCTCAGCCTGGGCGCCCTGGAAGTCGGAGCCCTGCACCTGTGGAACGCGGTGCTGAACAGCGTGGACCCAGCCAGGACTACCTGGACTGGGTCTACGGGGCACCGGATGCCACCATCGAGACCGACGCCGCCGCGCAGGCCACCGACATCATCGCCGAGTGGGTCGAGGCCGGCTACATCACCGAGGCCGCCAGCGCCACCTCCGACGCCGACGCCCTGGCGGACTTCACCTCCGGTGAGGCCGCCTTCCTGGTCACCGGGAACTGGGCCGCGGCCGCGGTGGACGTCGAGATGGACAACGCCGGCTTCTTCGTCCTGCCCGGCACCGAGCCCGGTGCCGCTCCCGTGGCCTCGGGGTCCTCGGTGGCGTACTCGATCTCCGCCGCCAGCGAGCACCCGGATGTGGCAGCGGCGTTCCTGGACTTCATGAACTCGCCCGAGGCGGCCGCCATCCAGATCGAGACCGGGTTCATGCCCGTGGACACCGGCGCCGACGTGGCCTCCGAGGGGTTGCTGGGCGACATCGCGGACAGCTTCGCCCCGGTGGCGCAGGAGAGCAACATCGTGCCGTTCCCCGACTTCGCCGCCCCGGGCATGATCGACGCCCTCACCGGCGGGTTGCAGGGCGTGATCGCCGGGCAGACCACCTCGGAGGACTACCTCGCCTCGCTGCAGGAGGTGTGGGCCGGCCACCATGGCTGATGCAGCACTGGATTCGCTCGCGCCGCCGCGCACCCGCGGCGACGCGAGCGGGGGCGTCGGTAGTCGGCGGCGCCCGAACCGGCGGGCCCTGAAGGCGTGGGTGTACCTGGCGCCGGCAGCGGTGATCTACCTCGGCTTCGCGATCTGGCCGGCGCTGAACACCTTCTACCTGTCCCTCCTGGACTGGGACGGGGTGCAGCGACCCTCGTACGTGGGGCTGGCCAACTACGCATCGATCCTGCAGGATGCCGCGCTGTACAACTCGATCCTGCACGCCCTGGTGCTGATCATCTTCTTCTCCCTGATCCCGGTGTGCATGGGTTTGTTGATGACCGGGCTGCTGATGGGCCGGGTGCGGCGCGCGCATGACCTTCTTCCGCACCGTGTACTTCCTGCCCCAGGTGCTCCCCCTGGTGGCGGTGGGGATCACCTGGCGGTGGTTGTACAACCAGAACGGCCTGCTGAACCAGTTCCTGGAGGCCATCGGCCTGGGGTCGATCACCCGCGCCTGGTTGGGGGATTACAACCTGGCCCTGTACGCGCTGGGCTTCATCGGTACCTGGACCATGAGCGGGCTGTGCATGATGCTCTTCCTCAGCGGCGCCCAGAAGATCGACGGCGCCCTGTACGAGGCGGCCACCCTGGACGGCGCGGGCGCCTTCCGGCAGTTCCTGTCGGTGACCATTCCCGGGGTACGTAAGGAGATCACCATCGCCGCGGTGATCACCACGATCGCCGCGCTGGCCAGTTTCGACCTGGTGTTCGTCACCACCAACGGCGGCCCGGCGAATCAGACCACGGTGCCGGCGCTACTGGTCTACCGGCTGGCGTTCAACGAGGGTGACATCGGCACCGCCAGCGCCCTGGCGATCACGCTCACCGCGCTGGTGATCGTGTTCGTCACGCTGATCCGCCGGGTGGCGCGGGAGGAGTCATGAGGACCACCACCTTCGGGCTCAGCATGCGCTATCTGGTGCTGGTCGCCCTGACGTTGATGGTGCTGCTGCCGTTCGTCTCCATCGTGCTGGCGGCCATGCACCCCTCGGGATCTACCGTGTCGGGCCTGCGGCTGCCGGAGGCATGGCACTGGGAGAACTTCGCCCTCGCCTGGGAGGCGGGCGGGTATTCCAACCTGATGCGCTCCAGTTTCATCATCTCCGGCGGCGTGGTGCCCCTGGTGGCGTTGTGCGCCACCCTGGCCGGCTACGCCCTGGCGGTGCTCAAGGCCTGGGGCGCCCGCCCGATCTCGATCCTGTTCGTGCTCGGGCTGACGCTGCCGGTGGAACTGATCGTGATCGCGCTGTACTACAACCTGCAGAGCGTGGGCCTGACGAACAGTTACACCGGCGTCATCCTGGCCGAGGTGGCCCTGTTCCTGCCGTTCGGGGTGTACTGGATGCAGTCGCACTTCTCCTCGGTGCCCCCCGAACTGGTCGAGGCCGGGCGGATCGACGGCGCCCGGGACCTGACTGTGCTGGGCCGGGTCCTGCTGCCGATCTCCTGGCCGGCACTGACGACCTTGGCGGTGCTGGTGTTCATGTGGTCCTGGAACCAGTTCCTGCTGGTGATCGTGCTGATGCAGAACCCGGCGATGCGCACCGCACCGGGCGGGCTGGGCTTCTTCGTCGGCCAGTACTCCACGAACATCCCGTTGCTGTCCGCCGCGACCATCATCACCATCGCCCCGATCGTGCTGGTCTACCTGGCCTTCCAGCGCAGTTTCATCTCCGGAATCACCCAGGGAGCCATCAAGGGATGAACAACGCCACCTCATCACCCGCCTGCAGCGGTTCGGAGGAACCCGACGACGACGGGACCGCCGTGAGCAGCGACGCCGGCCCGCGTAACGGTCCCGGCTGGGCCCCGGCGTTGAGCGCTCTGGCTGAGCGGGTCCTGGGAGCGATCGGCGCCCGCGTCACCTTCGGTGCCCTGCCGGGCCAGGGACGCGCGTACGCCTACCGCGCCCAGGGAAACCGGCTGTGGGTCGACGCCACCGACGCCACCAGTGCCGCGGTGGGGCTGCACCAGTACCTGCGCGAGCAGTGCCGGATCGCGGTCAGCTGGGACGACCTGCGCCCCCCGCCCCCGGGCCACCTGCCCGATGCGCCGCGCACCGAGGGCACTGCCCGGGTTGCCGAGACCTACTACCTGAACTTCTGCACCTTCGGCTACACCAGCCCGTGGTGGCACTGGGAGCAGTGGGAACGAGAGATCGACTGGATGGCCCTGCGCGGGATCACCGCCCCGCTGATGATGGTGGGCCACGAGGCCGTGGTCGAGCAGGTGCTGCTCGATGAGGGCGTGCCCGCCGAGACGGTGCAGAAGTTCCTTGCCGGCCCGGCCTATCTGCCCTGGTTCGCCATGGGCGCGCGCTAGAGGGTCACGCCGGCCCGTTGCCGCAGGGCTGGGTCGGCGCCCACCGGGACCTGGCCGGGAAGATCCTGACCCGCCAGCGTGAACTGGGGATGCGCCCGGTGCTGCCGGCCTTCACCGGGCACGTGCCCGCTGAACTCGCCGGCGACGCCGGGCCGGCCGCACTCACCACAGCCGTCGACTCCGCCGACCCCGCCGACCCCGCCGGCGCCCGGGACTGGCAGGGCCACCGCACCCACGTCGTCGGGCCCGAGGATCCGACCTTCCGCAGGCTTGCCGCCGCGACGGTACGCACCCAGCAGGAGTTCTGGGGCACCGACCACCGCTACGCCGCGGACCCGTTCATCGAGATGATCCCGGTGCAGGAGGACCCCGGCTACCCCGGCCGGGTGGCCGCCGCGCTGCTCGCCGGGCTCACCGACGCCGACCCGGAAGCCACCTGGTTCCTGCAGACCTGGCCGTTCTCCTACCAGGAGCACTTCTGGACCGCCGAACGCGTGCGCGCCTTCCTGGGTGACATCGACGCCGGTCGCCTGGTGCTGCTGGACCTGTGGGCCGAGGCGCAGCCGCAGTGGCGCCGGTTCGACGGCTTCGGCGGGCGTGACTGGATGTGGTGCGCGCTGCTGAACTTCGGCGGCCGCAACGAACCGCTGGCCGACCTGCCCGGGGTCACCGAGGAGCTCGAGGCCGCCCTGGCCGCCTCCCACCCGCCGATGGGTGCCGGGTTGTCGATGGAGGCGACCGGGTCGGTGCCGGTGTTCTTCGAACGCGTGCTGGATGCCACCTGGCGACCGCCCGCGCCGCTGACGGAGTGGCTGGGCGATTGGGCCGCCCAACGCTACCGGTTGCCTCCCGATGAGGCCGCTGAGCGTGCCGGCGCCGCCTGGGACGGGCTGGCCCGCACGGTGCTGGGCGCTGGGGGCTACCGGGTCTTCCCCGAGGCCTTCACCGGACTGCTCACCATGCGCCCACCGGTGAACCCGTTCGAGACCACGCTGGCGCGCCCCTCACAGGCAGCCCCCGACACCCCCGGGACCAGCGGCACCCAGGCCTCGCCCAGCATCCCAGGGGACCCTGGGCCGCTCGCCGCCGAGGTCCGCGCCCTGCTCTGGTACGAACCGGACACGCTGATCCGGGCCTGGATCACGCTGGTGGAACTGGCTGAGGAACACCCCCACCTCGCCTCCGGGCCGCTGGGTGCGGACCTGGTCGAGACGGCAGTGGGCGTGCTGGCCCGGTGCGGCGAACTCACCTTCCTCACCGCGTTCGATCCCGCCGGGGTGTGCGACGACGAGGCCGCCGAGCGCTTCCTCACCGTGTTCGACGACCTCGACACGCTGCTGGCCACCCGGCCCGAGTACCGGTACGACCACTGGGAGGCCCAGGCCCTGCGCTGGGCGACCAGCGACGAGGACGCGCGCGCGCTCGCCGACAACGCCCGCCGCCTGGTCACCGTCTGGGGACAGGTGGGCGATGGGTACCTCGATGACTACTCCGCCCGCTACTGGTCCGGGCTGGTGGGCTACTACGGACGCCGTTGGCGTGAATGGGCGCGGTGGCACCCGATCGGGACCGCCGAGGAGTGGGAGGCCCGTCTCCAGCAGATGGAGGCCGACTTCCTGAGCGAGGGCCCCGCAGCGCCCCCAGCACACGACTCGGTGACCGTGGTCTCCCGCCGACTGCTCGACACGTACGGGCCGTTGTTCATCAACGCCGCCCGCGCACTGCGCGAGCAGGACATGCCCGACGACGACGGAGCACCCCGATGACCGCCCCGTCGCCGAGCACGGAGCGGCGCAACCCGGCCACCCACGACATCGACGTGGTGTCGCCCGGCCGGCGCCTGGAGATGATCCTGGGGCAGGACGCCGTCGCCGTGGCGGCCGCCCGGGAGGTGATCCCGGCGCTCGCGGACCTGGTGGAGGCCGCCGTGGACCGCGTCCGGGCCGGAGGGCGGATCCACTACGCCGGCGCCGGCGCCTCCGGACGTCTCGCGGTCCTGGACGCCACCGAGTCCACCCCCACCTTCGGCGTCGACCCCGGTCTGATCCGAGCCCACTTCCCCGGCGGCCCGGCGGCCCTGACCGACTCCACGATCGACCTCGAGGACGCCGCGGACCAGGGCCTGGCGGACCTGGCCGGTGTGACGGCCGGCGACGTGGTGATCGGGGTCAGTGCCTCGGGCAGTACCGCCTATGTGCGCGGGGCGCTGCACGCCGCCGGGCGGGCCGGAGCCCTGACCGCGCTGATCACCAGCAACCCCGGCGCGGGCCTGGCCGCGCACGCGCAGATCCTGATCGCCCCGGACACCGGCGCCGAGGCCCTCACCGGTTCCACCCGGTTGAAGGCCGCCACGGCTGCCAAGGTGTTGCTGAACGCGTTCTCCACCGCGGTGATGATCGGACTGGGTCGCACCTACTCCAACCTGATGGTGGGCCTGGTGGCCAGTAACGAGAAACTGCGGGAGCGTTCGGTGGCGATCCTGCGGGAGGCCACCGGGAGCCCCGAGGAGCAGTGCCGCGCAACATTGCAGCAGTGCGCGGGCCGGGTTCCGGTGGCGCTGGCGGTGCTGCTCTCCGGCGCGCCCGTGACCGATGCCGAGGAGGCGCTGACCCGGGGCGGGAGCGTGCGCGCGGCCCTGGGCCTGTTGGCCGGCGGCCCCCGATGATCCGGGAGCGGCCCGGGGTGCAGGGGGCCCTGGTGGGGGTCGACGTCGGCGGCGGCGGCGTGCGCGTGCGAGTCCAGGCCGCTCAGGCGCCCCTGGGCGAGCGCCTGGAGGAACGGCGCGAGGTGCCCATCCCGCGCTCGCGCGGCCAGGTGGACGTGCCGCAGTTGTGCGCCCAGGTGCTGGCGCAGGTGCATCGCCTGCTGGCCCGGCTCGGCGCGCGGCGCGTGGAGGCGCTGGCGTTGGGGATCACCGGGCTGCCCGGGCTGGTCCCGGAACCGGTGCAGATCGCTCGCGGCCTGCGCGCACAGCTGCAGGTCGGCGCGGTCGTGATTGCCGGGGACGCCCTGACCACCCACGTCGGCGCCCTGGCGGGGCAGCCCGGCGCCGTGGTGGCCGCCGGCACCGGGGTGATCGCACTGGGCACCAATCATCAGGACGCGTGGCATCAGGTGGACGGCTGGGGGCTCTTCGTGGGCGACGAGGGCGGTGGGGCCTGGATCGGCCGGCACGGCCTGCAGGCGGCTCTGCGCTCGGTCGACGGCCGTCCCGGCGGTTCAGCCCTGCTGGCCGATCGGATGCGAGAGCGGTTCGAGGACCCGCTCACCCTGGTAGCGGCTGTCCACGGAGCCGAGGCGCCCGCGGCACTGCTGGCTTCCTTCGCCCCGGCGGTGGCCCAGGCCGCCCGGGACGACGACGGCATCGCTCGTTCGATCTGGACCGAGGCGGCCCACCGGCTGGCCGAGGCAGGTTCCGCCGCTGCCGACGCAGTCGCCACAGTCGGCGCCCTGCCTGCCCGGATCAGTTGGGGCGGCGGGCTCTTCGACGCCGGGGACCTGCTCACCGGACCGTTCCGCGACTGGCTGCGTAAGCACCACCCGACGGCGCAGGTCCTGCCCCCGCAGGGAGGCAGCCTGGATGGTGCGCTGCTGCTGGCCGCCGGAGCGGCCGCGGGCGACCTGCGATCGCGTGAGCCGTACCTGCAGGTCTTCCCGGCCTGAGCCGCGTCCTGGAGTGGACAGTTTGGCCTGCGCGGTGACCTAGCCTTGGCTGCAGGAGGCACCGATGGCGCACCAGACCAAGCATGAGGAACTGCGGGACCGCATCTTCGCAGAGGTGCGCTCCACGATGGCCCCCGATGACATGCTGCCCACCGAACGCCAACTGGCCGAGCGCTTCGGCGTCAGTCGGATGACGGTGCGCCAGGCGCTGAACGGGCTTCGTGAGGACGGGGTGCTGCGCTCGGTGCGGGGTGTCGGCACCTTCGTGGCGCGGCCCCGGGTGTCCAAGGGGCCCTCGCTCACGTCGTTCTCCGAGGACCTGGCCGCGCGCGGTTATGACCCCCGCACCGAACTGATCGCGGCCGAGGAGATCCCCGCCCCCACTCACATCGCCGTGGACCTGGGCATCTCACCGGGCACCACGATCTATCGGATCGAACGCCTGCGGCTGGGCGATGGCAGCCCCATGTGCCACGAGGAGGTGTGCCTGCACGCGGCCCGGTTCCCCGGGTTGCTGGAGGAGGACCTCACCCAATCCCTCTACCGACTGCTGGAGCGGCGTTACGGTATCCGCCTGCAGCGGGCGCACCAGGACGTCCGGGCGGTCAACCTCGGTGAGCGCACGGCACAACTGCTGGATGTGGAACCGAACTCCGCGGCCCTGCACGTGAAGCGGGTCAGCAGGGATCAGCGCGGCCGGGTCGTGGAGAGCGGGCAGTCGCTGTGCCGCGGGGATCTGTACGACTTCTCCTTCGTGGTGGCCCGACCCGAGCCCTGAGGTCGGCTACACCTGGTGCAGACCGACCACGCCGTGCAGCACCCCCCCGCCTGACCGCCCGCCACCAGCACCTGCTCACTGCCCGAACCCACCAGCGCCGCGGTGGACTGGGTGTAGTTCGGCAGCACTTGCAGCACCTGATCCACCGACTTATTCGCCAGGTCGATCCGGACAAGCAGGCCGCTCTGCCCGACCAGCCAGTACACCGAGTCGTTCTCGGGGCTGGGCACTGGGGCGGCACCGAAGTTGCGCGGCAGCGCCTCGGCCTGCCACTTCTGGCTCCCGGTGGTCTCATCCACCACATGCACCGTCCCGTTGAGACCGTCCACCAGCAGGATCCCGTACTCGGTCACCGTGGGCGGGGTGTAGAGCACCTGGACCGTGCCCAGGTCGTCGCCCTCGCCCTCCCAGCGGACCTGGCCGGTCGCGGCATCGAGGGCGATGGCGTTGGTGAAGGTGGTGAACAGCACCGCACCGTCGGGCAGCAGGCGGACGTAGCAGGCCCACGGGCCGTACAACACGTTGCCGTAGGTGCTGCCCCGGTCCACCAGGGCCCGCTGCCAGGCCAGTTCGCCGGTGCGGGCGTCGAAGGCGTAGGCGTTGCCGTCCCCGCTGCCGATGTAGACCTGCTCCCCGTCGCACTCCGGGCGGCCGGCGCAGATGCCGTTGAACTCGGCCGACCACAGCACCTCACCGCCCAGGTCCAGGCTGAACAGGGTGGTCCCCACCGCCACGAACACGCGGTCCTGGCCGTCCACCTCGGCCAGGGCGAGATCCCCGGCCAGGGGTGAACCGAGCTCGGTGGACCACAGTTCGGCGCCGCTGCCGGCGTCGTGGGCGTACAGGTGATGGTCGGAGGAGGGGACCAGGAGATGCGAGCCGTCCGGGGTGAACACCGGTTGCCGGTACACCGGTCCGGTGGTGGTGCGCCAGACCGGGGGGTTCGACCGGTGGGTGGGGGCGTAGGCCTCGAGGTGACCGGTGGTGGTCCCGGCGACCACGACGCCGTCGCGCTCCGCCAGGGCGCCCTGGATGCGGCCCTGCAGTTGCGTGGTCCACTCCACCCGGGCCGAAGAGGTGGGCAACTCAAAGCGCACCACGTCGTCGTAGACGGCACCGTCGGCGCCCACGGCCCGCACCTCCATCTTGTGCGGTCCGGGCCACAGTTCGGCGGCGTCGACCTGCCCGGCCCAGCGCCGCCCCCCGGCCTGCCCGGTGCGGTCCAGGTTCACCCACCGCTCCAGGTCCCGCCCGTAGGCGTAGGGGTGCACCCGGGCCTGAACCTCCCGCACGTCGGCACGCGGGTGCACGTCCACCCGCATCGCCACCTCCGAACCCTCGGGGTTGGCGCGCATCTGGAAGGGGCCCAGGTCTCCACCGGGGCCCGGATCGTCCAGGGGCACGATCGCGAGTTGTTCCTCTTCGGCTTCCCCATCGGCGTGGACGGTCACCTCGGTGATCTCCAGTGCCGGCCCGGAGTCGGTGTCCGTGCGCTCCACCCAGTAGTAGTACGGCCCGTTCTTGAGGGAGTTCCCGATGACCTGGGTCGCCGTTGTACCGGGAGACCTCGGTGAGGTGGGAGTGGCCCACGAAGATGCCTCGGACGGGGTAGCCCTCGATGATGCGCAGCACCTCGTCGTCGTTGTGGACGTAGTTCCAGTCCGCGCCCATGGCGTAGTGCTGGAACAGGATGATCGGCGTGGCCTCGGGAACGCTGCGCAGGTCCCGCTCCAGCCAGTCGAGCACGTCGTCGTCGTAGAACCAGCCCCACTCCATCATCGCCTGGGGGTCCAGCCCGATGAAGTGCAGTCCGCCGGCGTCGAAACTGTAAGTGCCCTCGCCCAGGTACTGCTCGTAGAGGTCGTAGTTGACGCTCCACTGCTGCTCGTGGTTGCCCGGCACCTCCATCATCGCTTCGCGCAGGCTCTCCGGGATGGCGGCCAGGTAGGCCTCGTACTCCCGGGCCAGGCCGAGTTCGGTGATGTCGCCGCAGTTGAGCACGAAGCCAGGGTTGCGGGCCTCGATGTGGGCCATGATGCGCTCGAAGTCGGCGGTGCGGGCGGGACGCTCATCATCGATGTGCAGGTCCATCAGCATCGCGAAACTGCCCGGTTCGCCCCCGGGTACCGCGTGCACCCGCCCGCCCCCCAGGGCCAGGCTCAGCGCACCCGCTCCGCCGCCCAGGAGGACGGCGCGCCGGCTGACCGACGTGGTGAGGGACTTGAGTGACAAGGCGGTCGAGGTGGTCTCGGTTCGGGCTGAAGACATCATCGTTCTCCGTGGGGTATCGCACCAATCAGGTCTAGACCAACACTAGAGAACCCTCCGTCCGTGTCAAGGGAAACCTGCGCCTATGACTCCATAGTGCGGAGGATTGGACTTTTCATCGAGGAGGATCGGTGAACGCTTTGCGGTCTATACCTGAGTGCGAGGCGATGGCGATCTGAGACCGGGCAGCTCGGCAGAGCCTCAGGCCACGTCGGCCCGGCGAACCCTCCAGAACCCAACAACCAGCGGCAGGGCGATCCAGAGCGCGCACGCCACGGCCAGATGGCCCCAGTGCGCGACGGTGCCGCCGGTGAGTTCGCCCAGGCGCATGCTGATCTCCACCCAGGGCCCCACCTCTGCCCAGCGCTCGCCGGCCAAGGGGCCCAGGTTCAGCACCAGCTGCGGCGCGACCAGCAGAACGCCCAGGCCCAGCGGGGTGGACAGGGTCATGGCACCCAGGGCCGAGCCCATCAGGGCATACAGCGTCCCCCCGGCCGCCAAACCCAGCAGGACGCGCCCCAGATCCCGAGTGCCACCCAGGTCCACTCCCATCAGGAGCGCGGTGATCAGGGAGAAGGCGAGTGCGGAGGCGATCACGGCCAGCGCGAGCACCTGACCGGCCAAGACCTTGGCGACCAGGATCCTCCCGCGCGCGGGATCCAGGGAGAAGGTGGTGAGGATCGAGCGTTGCCCCCACTCGCCGGTCACGTGCAACAACGTGACGATCGGCAACAGCACCGCCACACCGGTGGCACCGATGCCCAGGATCGTCTCGGCGTCGTGCCCGCTGGTGCCCACGGCAACGAGCGAGGCGATCAGCACCAGGGGCGCCCACGCCAGAGCCGCCAGAGTCAGGATGAGTCCCGAGCGGGTGTTCAGCGCCTTACGCAGTTCCAGGTAGAGACGGGTGCGCATGGTGATCGGCTGGGCCGGGGTGCCAGCGGAGGTCGAGTCCAGCAGGCGTGCGAGAGGGCTCGACGCGGCCGGTGTCGGTGGGCTGGTGGTCGTGCTGGTCATCAGGCTGCCCTCGCAGTGTCGTGGTTGGGGTCGGTCTCGGTGTCGTCAGTGGCATCGTGGGTTGATCCGGCGTCGTGGGCCGAGTCGCCGGACGTCAGGGTCAGGAACAGGTCGGTCAGGTCGGTGCGTCGCTCCTCCAGGCCGGTCAGCGCGATCCCGGCAGCCAGGGCGAGGTGACCGACCTGCCCGGGCGGGGCCGCTACGGTCAGCCAGTCGCCGTCCTCGGCCGTGACCTGCAGCCCGTCACCGGTCAGTGCCTGTTGCAGGTCGCCCGATCGCTCGGCTCGCACCCTGGTGCGCCCCGCCGCGGTGAGATCAGGCGCACTGCCGTTGGCCACCACGGTGCCGGCGCGCAGCACCACGAGCCGGTCGGCCACGGACTGCACTTCACCCAGCAGGTGGGAGGACAGCAGCACCGCCCCGCCGGTCGCGGAGAAGTCGCGCAGCACCGAGCGCAGGTCGTGGATCGCTTCGGGGTCCAGGCCGTTGAACGGTTCGTCGAGCACCAGCGCCCGGGGTCTGCCGACCAGGGCCACCGCGAGGCCGAGCCGCTGGCGCATCCCCAGCGAGCACGCCGCCACCCGTAGTCCGGCGGCTGCGCCCAGGCCCACGGCGTCCAAGGCATCGCGCGCCCGCTGCGTTCCCACCCCGGTGGCAGCGGCGGCCATCTGCACCGATTCTGCGCAGGTGCGCCCGCGGTGCAGGGCACTGGCATCGAGCATCAGGCCTACCACGCGCCCGGGGTTGGGCAACTGGGTCACCGTCTGCCCGTTCACCAGGGCTGCGCCCGAATCGGCCCGGGACAGGCCGGCCAGGATCCGCATGCTGGTGGACTTCCCGGCACCGTTGGGCCCCAGGAACGCGGTCACCGCGCCCGCCGGGGCGGTGAAGGTCACGTCGTCGACGACGGTGCGCCCGCCGTATCGCTTGGTCACGTTCTCATAAGTGATCATGCCCAGCAGCCTGCCGCGGTGGCGGGTGGCGATCCTCCTGCCTACGGCCGGAGTGTGCTGCGACCAAGGTAGTAGGCCCGCCGGGGTCGTGGGACACCAAAGCAGGAGGACCCGCGCGCAGGGCCGCCCGTAGGCTGAGGCGCGTGAGGGCCAGTCCAGAAGCGGTGAGCGGCGGTCCGGCGCGGGCAGGTTCGCGCGGGTGGCCGCACCGGTGGCTGGGCGGGTGGACCTGGCTGTACCTGCTCATCACTGTCGGCTCGTGCGTCTCCGCGATCATCGAACCCGACGCGCACACCTGGCAGCGAGTGCTGATCGCCCTGGCCGTTCCGGCGGTGGTGTGGGGCGTGCTGGTGCGTCACCACCGCCCGCTGGTGCTGCCCGTGGTGGCACTGGTGCTGGTGGCCACCAGCACCGATGCGGTGCTGCCGGTGGCGATGTTCTCCCTGGTGCTACGGCGCCGGGACCGCCTCACCGCTCTGGTGGCGGCGCTGGCCGCGGGGCTGGTAGTGATCAGTTTCCAGGTGCAGGCGTTCCCGTCGACCATGGGCGCCGGACTGACGTTCGAGGGAGAGCCGGTGCCGGCTCTGCTCGAACCGTGGCTGGAGTTGGCCGCCGAGTTGGCGCTCTTGATCGGGTTGCCGATGCTGCTGGGGGCGTTCCTCGCCCAGCGCCGGGCCCTTGTGGCGACGCTGCGCGAACGGGCCCGGCGGGCAGAGGAGGAGCAGGAACTGCGGGCCGCCCGGGCCGTGGCCGCCGAGCGGGAGCGCATCTCTGGGGAGATGCATGACGTGGTGGGCCACAAACTGGCGCTCATCTCCATGCAAGCCGGCGCCCTGGAAGTGAACCCCGACGCCGAGCGGGAGGTGGTCGAAGCCCAGGCCAAATCGCTACGGCAGACGGCCGGGGAGGCGCAGGCGGAGTTGCGCGGACTGCTGGACATGATGGTCGACGACGACGCTCCCCTGGCCCCGCAGGCAGGCCTTGAGGAGGTGCCTGCCCTGGTGGAGCGGACCCGCTCGGCCGGGGTGCAGGTGGAACTCGCGCTCGCGGTGGACGAGGAGGTGGGTCCGGCCGTGGGACGGGCCATCTACCGGATCGTGCAAGAGGGGCTGACCAATGCGCTGCGACACGGGTGCGGGGGCTCGGTGGAGGTCTCGGTGCGCGGGGGAGGCCGTGAGGCTGTGGTGGTGGAGGTGAGCAATCCGTTGCAGGGGTCTGCTGGGCGCCGGGATTCTGCTGGGCGCGGGGAGGCTGCTCGGGCCGGGATGGGGTTGGCCTCACTGGCCGAGCGGGTGCGGGTGCTGGGGGGGCACGCTGGAGGCCGGGCCGATGGGGGAGCGGTGGGTGCTGCGGGCGGAACTGCCGGCTCAAGGGGTCGGGAGTTCGGGGGCCTCGGACGAGGTGCGAGACGGGTTAGGGGAGGAGCGGCGATGATCCGGGTGCTGATCGCTGACGATGATGCGCTGGTGCGATCCAGCCTCCGGATGATCCTGGGCTCGGACGCCCGGCTCGAGGTGGTGGCTGAGGCCGCCGATGGCCGGGAAGCCGTGGAGCAGGCGCGAGCGCACCGTCCCGATGTGGTGCTGATGGATATTCGAATGCCGGAACTGGACGGTATTGCTGCGACGGCGGAGGTGCTGCGCGCGGTGCCCGGCACTCAGGTGTGCGTGCTGACCACGTTCGGTGCAGATTCCTATGTGGCCGGTGCGCTGCGCGCCGGGGCTTCGGGTTTCTTGCTGAAGGACACCTCCCCGCAGGGCATCGTGCAAGCGGTGCATACGGTGGCCCACGGGGACGCGATGCTCTCGCGGGGGCTACCCGGATGCTGCTGGACCGGTTCACCGAGGACGGTTCAGCCGCCGCCCGGGAGCGAGCCGAGACGGTGGCCGAGGCGCTGGCGACCTTGACCCCGCGGGAGCGGGAGGTGGCCGACCTGGTGGGTGAGGGCGCCTCGAATGCGGAGATCGCGGCAGCGCTGTACATGTCGGAGACCACGGTGAAGACCCACGTGGGACACGTGCTGGCGAAGTTGGGGGTGGACAACCGGGTGAAAGTGGCGCTCGCGGTGCGGGATGCGCGGGGGGGAGAATGAATCTGGCGGGGCGCTCGAAGGACCCGAATCGCCCGTAGTTCCGACCGGCCCAGACGATACGCCACGAGTGCTAACTAACGATGGACCACTGCCACTCTGTGAGTCCCTGAAGTGGCTCCGTCCGATCGGAAGCGTCGGTAGTCTCCACGCATGGCTCGCATCCGCTCCCTCACTCAGGCAAAGTCCGATGGACGTATTCATCCCACCGAGGTCGATTGCACTTGGCAGGTCACGCACAGTGACGGAGGCGTCGCGTATCTCACGCTAAGCACCTACGGCTCGGACACTCGAGCGAGCAAGCCGAAGGTAAGTCAGACTCTCCAAATGGACCGCGAACTCGCCCAGCAATTGGTGGGCGTTCCAAAGGTGACTTTCGGGCTGTAGTGGCGTGGCGGCCGAGCCGACACTTGATCAGATTCTTCGTGCCGCTCAGTTGCCGTGTCGGATGTGTGTGTCCGAGCGACCTGCAGCGGTAGGCGAGCCATGCTCGGGACGATCCCCTCTTCCAGGCCTGCAAAGCGTCCCCGGATGTCACCGGCGCCTGTTCTAATGAGGTGAACGGCGGTTCGGCGCGGGGGTAGGTAATGCTGCAGCACATCACAACGGCCTACGGCCTACCGGCCCTGGACCGGCTCCATGCGGTGGTCAACCAGGTCAAAGCCGAGGACCCCATGGCCCCAGTACTGGTGCTCGCGCCGAGCAATATCGCGGGCACGGTCGCCCGGCGTCATCTCGCCCGCGAGGGATCGCCCCATGGGCCAGGTATCGCCGGGATCGACATCACCGTCACCACACGGCTGGCCGAACAACTCGCCACCCCGATTCTGGCTCCGCGCCGCCCACTGACCCGCCAAGTCCTCGCAGCAGGATGGCGCCGCGCGCTCGCCACCGACCCCGGCATCTTCGAAGAAACCGCCGACCATCCCGCCACCGTGCAGGCCCTGATGCAAGCGCACACCGAACTGCGCGACCTGTCCGAAGCCGAACTCGATCAGGTTTCCGCCGCGGGCACGGTGAGCCGTGACCTGGTTCGGCTGCACCGCCAGGTGGTCACCGCCATGGCCCCGCAGTGGTACGACCGCACCGACATCCTCACCACCGCGACAGGCCACATTCCGTTGGACCCGCTCGCCGCCGCGGTGATCGTCTACCTCCCGCAAGACCTCACCGTCGCCGAGCAGTCATTCCTGCACGCTCTCGCCAGGAACAACGAGGTCACGGTGCTCCTCGGCAGCAGCGGGGTGGCACGCGCGGACGAAGGGTCCCACCGACTCATCGCAAGCGACGCACTCGAACGGCTGGACGCGCCCGTGCCCACCGCCACCGGGATCCTGAACACCTCCGACTCCGACGACGAAGTACGCACCGTGGTGCGCCACGTCCTAGACGACCTCAACAACGCCCAGGCACATCGAATCGCCGTGCTCTACACCGCCGCCGACCCCTACGCCGCCCTGCTGCACGACCACCTGCGCGACGCCGGGGTGCGGATCAACGGCACCGGGTCGCGCCCGATCATCGACCGCGCGCTGTCCCGCGCGGTCCTCGGGCTGCTTGACCTGGCTGCTGATGAGATGCCCCGCGCCGGGTTGTTCCGCACCTTGGCTGACGCCCCGTTCCTTACCTTCACCGGCGGTCGGGTGCCGGTGGCCCGATGGGAACGCATCTCCCGGGAGGCCGGGGTGGTGAGCGGCACCGACTGGCGCACCCGCCTGGACCGCTATATCCAGCAGCAACACACGCGCGCCGACCGGGCCCACGAGGACGATCGCGACGGTGCAGTGCGGTACGCCACCGCCCAGGCGCAGGCCGCGGCGGACCTGCAGCAGTTCGTGCACCACCTGGCCGGCGAACTCCAGCGCGCCACCCAGATGACCGGCTGGACGGACCTGGCCACCTGGTGCCAGGACCTCATCACCACCTGCTTCGGCGAACCGGGCGACCTGACCGCCCTCCCACCGGAGGAGCAGTACGCCGCAGCCGCCATCCGCACCACGCTGGGCGCCCTGAGCATCCTCGATGACATCGACTCCACCGCCTCCCTGGCGGCCCTGCGCCAAGCCCTGGACGCCGACCTCAGCGAGGCCATCCCCCGCCTGGGCCGCTTCGGCGACGGCGTGCTCGTCGCGCCGCTGTCCCACGCCGTCGGGCTCGACGCCGACGTCGTGTACGTGCTGGGCCTGAGCGAGGACCTCTACCCCGGACGACCCAGCGGGACTCGCTGCTGCCCGACCCGGTGCGCTCCGCCGTCGGCCCCTTGACCACCCTGCGGGACCGGCAAGGCACCGCCTACCGGCACCTGCTCGCCGCGTTCGCAGCCGCACCGCACGTCGTCGCCTCCTTCCCCCGCGGGGACCTACGGAGTTCCTCCCGCCGCCTACCCAGCCGCTGGCTGCTGGGCACCCTGCGTGAACTCGCCGGGGACAACACCCTGGCCGCCACCGACTGGGACACGGTCGGGGACCTCGGCGGGGCACTGAGCACCTCCAGTTCCTTCTCCGCCGAACTCCTGCGCGGGCAACGCCTCGCCACCGACCAGGAGTGGCGCACCCGGGCCGCGGCCACCGACCAACTCAACGACGCCGTCGTCCATGCCGCCCAGGAGACCCTGCGCGCCCGGGCCGGTGCCGCGTTCACCCGGTACGACGGCAACCTCACCGCCAGCACAGACCTGCCCGACTATCGCGACGGCCGCCGCCCCATCTCACCCACCGCCCTGGAGCGGTACGTGTCCTGCCCGCACTCGTTCTTCGTCGAACGAGTGCTGGGGGTGCGCCCGATCGAGCAACCCGAAGACCTCATCACCATCTCCCCGATGGAGGTCGGGAACCTGGTGCACCGCAGTTTCGACACACTGGCCCGTGAGTTCGCCGATGACCTACCCGGCTTCGGCGAACCATGGTCCGCGGCCCACCGCTCCCGGCTCATCGGGATCCTGCACGAGCAAGCCGCAGCCATGGAAGCCGACGGGCTCACCGGTCACCCACGGCTGTGGCGCCGCGAACGCGACCAACTCGAGGTGGACATGGCGGCCATGTTGGACGCCGATGATGAACGCCGCGCCGAACGCGCCGCCCGGGTGGCTGCCAGCGAGATGCCCTTCGGGCTCGGCGGCCAGGATCCGGTCACCCTGCAGGTGCCCAACGGCAACGTGCTGCTGCTCGGGAGCGCGGACAAGGTGGACCTCGGCCAGGACGGCACGGTCTACGTCACCGACATCAAGACCGGGTCGAGACGATCCTTCGAGGCCATCAAGCCGGACAACCCCCTCGCCGGGGGCACCCGGTTGCAGCTCCCGGTGTACGGGCTCGCCGCCCGCGACCGGTTCGGGAACCCTGATTCGCCGGTGCAGGCCGAGTACTGGTTCGTGCGCAAGGAACCCGGTTACGTCGGCATCGAGGTGGACGCCCCGGTGATCGAGGCGCTGGCCTCCACCGTCGATCTGCTCACCGAGTCGGTCAGTGCCGGCCTGTTCCCACCACGACCACCCGAGACCCCGGACTTCATGTGGGTCCAGTGCGCCTACTGCAACCCCGACGGCATCGGGCACGCCACCGCGCGCGAACGCTGGGAGCGGCAACGTCACGACCCGGCGCTGGCCCACCTGGTGGCACTGCTGGAACCCGAGGCTCTGGACCAGGAGGACGCATGAGTACCGACCAGGCCGTGGCGCTTCGGGACCAGTCCGTGCGGGACCGGATCACCACCGACACCGCTTCGACCCTGTTCGTCAACGCCGGCGCCGGCTCGGGCAAGACCCGGGCCCTGGTGGACCGCATCGCCACCCTGGTGCTGCACGACGGCGTCTCCATGGCTCACATCGCCGCCGTCACCTTCACCGAGAAGGCCGGTGCGGAACTTCGCGACCGGCTGCGCTCCCGCTTCCAACAGGCCTGGCGCGCCGAACCGATCGACGATGAAACCCAGCTCCACCGTGACCGGGCCGCCACCGCACTGGACGAACTGGACCGCGCGGCCGTGGGCACCCTGCACTCCTTCGCCCAACGGATCCTCACCGAGCACGCCATCGCCGCCGGGCTGCCGCCGCTGGTGGAGGTCATGGATGAGGTGGCCTCCTCGGTGGCCTTCGAGGACCGGTGGTCCCAGATCCTCACCGAGCTCCTGGACGATGAGTCGATGGAGCCGGCGCTGCTGCTGGGCATGGCCGCAGGCCTGAAGATCGACACGCACATCCCGTCCCTGGCCCGCGCCCTCGGTAACGACTGGGACCTGATCGCCGACCGCATCCTGCCCCACCCACCGGCCCGCGTGGTGGTCCCGGACACCTCCGGCGTGCGACGACAAGCCATCGACGTACTTGACCTTGCCGAACACTGCACCGACGCCGAAGACAACCTATTCAAGCGGTTTCCGGTGCTCACTTCCGCCACCCACGCCCTGCGCACAGCCCGCGACGACGCTGCCCAGGTGGCTGCGCTGCAGCAACTCGCCGGCCTGAAGTTCGGCCCACGCACCGGAAACAGCCGCAACTGGTCCTGCGATATCAACGAAGTCCGCGCCGCTGGCACCGCCTTGGTCGAGGACGCTCAGCGGGCGATCGCCAAGGTGCTGGACCGGTGCCTGCGGGCGGTGACCTACTGGACGGCCGAACGGGTGCTGGCCGCCGCGATGGAACGCCGGCGCGATGGCCGTCTGGAGTTCCACGACCTGCTCGTGCTCACCCGGGACCTGTTGCGCCACAACCCCGAGGTACGCCCGCGCTGCACCGCACCTACCAGCGGCTGCTGCTCGATGAGTTCCAGGACACCGACCCGATCCAGATCGAACTCGCCGTTCGCATCGCCGGCGGCGAGCAGGCTTCCGAACCGGACTGGCAAGGCGTGCACGTCCCAGAGGGGCGGTTGTTCGTGGTCGGCGACGCCAAACAGTCGATCTACCGGTTCCGCCGCGCGGACATCAACATGTACCTCAACGCCCAGGAACACCTGGGCACCGCGGTGTCCTTGACCACGAACTTCCGTACCCTCGACCCGATCCTGACCTGGGTGAACCACGTGTTCTCCCAACTGATCTCCGCCGAAGAGGGTCGGCAACCGGAGTACCAACCCCTGGACTCCTACCGCATCCAGGGCCCACCCTCCGGGCCGGCGGTCACCGTGCTGGGCGCCGCGGGTCACGACGCCGACGCGCAACCGGAAGGGAAATTGACCGCCGAGCGGTTGCGCATCCTGGAGGCCGACGACGTCGCAGAATCCATCCGCCTCATGCTCACCGAGGGGTGGCAGGTACAGCAGGGCGATCAGTGGCGGGCCGTGCGCCCGGCCGACATCGCCGTCCTGGTGCCGGCCCGCACCTCACTGTCCTATCTGGAGGCAGCCCTGACCCACGCGGGGGTGCCCTACCGGGCCGAGGCCAGTTCGCTGGTGTACCAGGCCGCTGAGATCCGGGCCCTGATGGCGTGCGCGCGGGAGATCGCGGATTTCAGCGACGAGTTGTCCCTGGTCACCGCGCTGCGCTCGACGTTGTTCGGCTGCGGCGACGATGACCTGTGGGAATGGCGCCGGCACGGCGGCAGGTTCACCTTGCGGTGGCAGTCCGATGAGCAACTGCCGGAACCGGTGCGCACCGGTCCGGTAGCCACGGGTCTGGAGGCGCTGCGTTCGCTGGCCCGGCAGGCCCGGTGGTCCACTCCGAGCCAGGTGCTGGAGGCGATCGTCGCCGAGCGGCGCATGTTCGAGGTGGCCGCCACCGGTCGGTTGGACCGGCGGGATGTGTGGCGCCGGCTGCGGTTCGTGGTGGATCAGGCCCGGGCGTGGTCACAGGTCACCCGGGGCGGGTTGCGCTCCTACCTGGCGTGGGCCGCCCGCCAAGGTGACGAATCCTCCCGGGTCAGCGAATCGGTGCTGCCCGAAACCGACGTCGATGCGGTGCACATCTCCACCATCCACGCCGCCAAGGGCCTGGAGTATCCCGTGGTCATCATGTCCGGGATGACCTCGCAGCCGCGGACCAACCGCGGACTGCAGCTTCTCTGGCCCGCCGAGGGCGGGTACGAGGTGCGCATCACCTCGCGCCTGCAAACCTCCGACTTCACCGATGCGCTGCCCGTCGATGAGCAGATGGACACTGCCGAGCGGATGCGGTTGCTCTACGTCGGGGCCACCCGGGCGCGGGACCATCTGGTGGTGTCCCTGCACCGGGACCGTGGTTCGAAGTCGCAGACCGCGGCGAAGGTCATCGCTGCGGCCGAGGGTGCTGCGAACGCGGAGCGGTTGGAGGACCTACCCGTCTCACAGTCCCTGGCGCTCGGCCGCGTGGAGACCGAGGTGGTGCCGGCACCGACGTGGCAGGAGTGGGTGGCCACGCGGGATCGGGCACGCGACAGCGCGAACCGTGACGCGGCCATGGTGGCCTCGGGGCTGGAAGGGACCGAGCCCACCGTGGTGCTTACCGACGCCGACCCGGGCTCCCACAAGGCCCAGCGGGACCTGGTGCTGCCGCCGTGGTCCAAGGGACGGTACGGCTCGGCGATCGGCCGGGCCGTGCACGGGGTGCTGCAAAGCGTGGACCTGGGCGCAGGGCAGGTTCCGGACGCGGCGATCGATGCCCAGTGCGTGGCCGAGGGCGTCACTGAGCACCAGGAACTGGTCGCTGCCCTCGTGAAGTCAGCGGTGCAGTCCGAGGTGGTGCGCGAGGCCGCCACCCGCCGTCACTGGCGAGAGACGTACGTGGGCACCACCCAGGAGGACGGCACGATCCTGGAAGGCTACGTGGACCTGGTCTACGACGACGGCAGTGGGGGCCTCGTCATCGTGGACTATAAGACCGACGCGGTCCCTGCGGCCGCGATCGAGTCCCGCATCGCCTACTACCAACCGCAGATGCAGGCCTACGCCACGTGCCTGTCCCGGGCTACCGGCCGGCGCGTGCGCTGCGTACTTCTGTTCCTGCACCCCGAGGGGGCGGTGGCGCGCGAGGTGCCTGTGCAGTTGGGCTGATCCCACACCGGGGTGAGCCGGCACGACACGGGCCTTTGGGCCCACGACGCCAACCCCGCGCCGTGATTCGATGGGGTATGGCCCACAGCCCGTTGAGCCTGCAGGTGGAAACGGTCGCAGCGATGCTCAACTGCGAGTTCACCGACCACCCGGTCTATGACGGCCTGGAACTTCAGTGGTTCGACGACGAGGCCCACGGCACCGGGATGCTGGCATTCCTGTCCCGGCGGGCCGACCGGCGGGTGGACTACTACTTCGACCCCGCCTTGCGGCTCGACCGCAGCAGGTACCACCTCGGCGGGGGCACCGGCGCGTGGCAGGCCACTGCCTTCGACGTCGCGCAGTTGCGGGTAGCCCCGGACGGTGTGCTGGCCCGCGCGAGTCTCACCGACGTCGACGGACGCCAGATCGAGGTACACGTTGATGACCGGGATGGAAAGCCCCGGCGCCGCGCCGGCCTGCTGGCGCCCGTCAGCGCTGCGATCGCCGAGCCGGAGTCGCTGCTGCTGGTGTGGATGCCGGCCTTCGACCTGGTCCACCGCACGCGCACGGCGCCGGTGCTGCGAATCGACGGTGAACAGGCGGCTATCGGGCGGTTGCCTGGAGCCGGGTTGCACCGGCGGTTGCTGATCAAGTACGCCGCACCGTTGCTCGTAACCACCCTGGGCCGCGCACACGAAGGCGCGCTGCAGGACCTGCCGGTCGTCAACGCCGGCGCCGATGGGACCGCTGTGCTTACCTCCCGCGCCGCAGGACACGCCGCGCACCTCGTCCTGGACCCCGCGATGCCGGACCTGACCGCGATCGCTCCCGGCACCCGGGAGCAGGGCAGGTGGCATGTGCGGGTCGACGACGTGCGCCTCACCGGGGGATCCTGGTCGTTGAGGCGGGACGACGGCGAGGTCACCGGTGACCTGGACGTCACCGAGCGGTGGCGTCCGGGGAAGTTGCCACTCCTGATGCGCCTGGTCACCACGGTGATGCCGGTGTTCCGACGCTGGCCCACCAGTTACCGCTGGCGCGGCGTGGTCACGTCGGGGACGATTCCCATGCTGCACAGTGTGTGGGAACGCACCGGCACCGGCGGGGTGGAGACGTACGTGCGCCGCACCGGGGGTGGATGAGGGTGTCACCGCCCGTCACCGTACCTGTCGTGGAGAGACTGCCGGCTGCGGGGTCAGTTGGGGCTCGCGGCCGGGATATCGGTCTTGGGAAAGTCCTCGCCTTTGAAGAGCAGCGGAGCATCATGGACGCGGGCGGTGGCGTAGGCGAGGCAGTCACCGTAGTTCAGAGCGGCCGGGTGGCGGCCCTTTCCAAACCTTCGCCATGCCTCCAGGGCAGCCTGGGCGTGGGCAAGGTCGAAGGGCACGACCTCATCGATCGCACCTGCGATGAGCAGATCGAGGTCGCGTGTGGCGTCGGGACCTTGCCGGGCCTCGACGACGATCGAGGACTCGACCAACGTCGCTGAGTTGAGGATCGCGGGCTTGCGCTGAAGAGCGTGGAGCATTGTCTCGGCCTCGGGTTCGCCGAGAACGATCGCGACGAGGGCCGAGGAATCGACCGCGATCACGCGGGTAGCCCTGCGGCGTCGTAACCGAGGATTTCGTCCTCCGTGCGATCGTCCATGTTCCGCCTGGCCCGGCCGCGATTGATGATCTCGGAGAGGTCGTGGCCCTTGGACGGTTGCCGTCGGACCCGCTCGAGGCGTTCCTGGAGGGCTTGTCGGGTAGCGACCGTGATGGACTCGCCGGTGGCCGCGGACAACTCGCGAGCCAGCCGGTCTGTTTCTGGGTCCTTGATGTTCAGGGCCATAGGGCACTCTATCAGGAAGATGTCTATATAGCGTTCTTCCTCGCGGCTATGACTGCAGCCGGGCGGCTTGGCGGGTGAGGTGATCGCGCTCGGGGATGCTGCTCGCAGCCTGAGCCGCCTCCAGGTAGAGAGTGCGGGCTTGCTCGGAGTTCCCGGCACGTTCGTGGAGATAGGCGCGCACGGCGGCATGGCGTGGGACATCATGCCGGATGGCTTCAGCAGCGCGTAGGCCGGCGAGGGGACCGTCGACCTGACCGAGCGCGACCGCCCGGTTGAGCGCCACGACAGGGCTGTCGGTGAGCGCGGAGAGTTCGTCGTACCACTGCAGGATCTGGGGCCAGTCGGTCTCCTCGGCCGATCGGGCGTCGGCGTGCAGCGCGGCGATCGCGGCCTGCGCCTGGTACTCCCCGAGCCGGTCCCTGGCCAAGGCGTACTGCAGGACCTGCACGCCTTCGGCGATGAGGGCGGTGTCCCAGGCTGAGCGGTCCTGCTGTGCCAACGGGATGAGGTCACCGCCAACGGAATGACGGGTAGCCCGGCGGGCGTGGTGGATCAGCATTAGCGCCAGGAGGCCGGCAACCTCCGGCTCCTCGCTCGCAGCGGCCGCCTGGCGCGTCAGGCGGATGGCCTCGGCAGCCAGGTCCACCTGCCCGTCGTAGCCTTCGTTGAAGATCAGGTAGAGCACCTTCAACACGGTGCGCAGGTCGCCGGGCTCATTCAGACGCTTCCCCCGCAGGGCGGCCTTGGCACGGCTGATCCGCTGGGCCATGGTGGCCTCCGGCACCAGGTAGGCCCGGGCGATCTGCGCCGTGGTCAGCCCCGCCACCGCACGCAGCGTCAGCGCCACCGCCGAGGCCGGGGTGAGTGCCGGGTGGGCGGCCAGGAACAACAGCAGCAAGGTGTCATCGGCCTGCTGCGCCGGCCCCGGGGCGGGAATGTCGTGCTCGCGCTGCTCCCGGCGGGCGCGGGCAGCCTCGGCGCGCACGGCGTCGGTGTACTTGCGCCAGGCGACGGTGACCAGCCACGCCCGGGGGTTCTCCGGGTGGGCGGCCGGCCACCGTCGCACCGCCTCCAGCAGTGCTTCCTGGACGGCGTCCTCGGCGGAGGCGAAGTCAGCGCCGCGGCGCACCAGCACCCCCAGCACGTGGGGACCCAGCTCGCGCAGGCGAGCGCCGTCGTCGTCGATCATCGCGCTACTGTGCCGCGGACATCCAGGTCTCCACGTCGCTGGCCTGCTGGGTCAGGAACGGGCGCACCTCGATCCACTCCTGCAGCGGCCTGCCACCCGGTCCCGGCGCGGAAGAGAGGAACGCCGCCGCCTCGTGGGCACGCTCCTGCGATTCCACGTCGATGATCATCCACCCGGCGATGAGATCCTTGGTCTCCGCGAACGGGCCGTCGGTCACCGGGGCCTTGCCCTGGGCGTCGAAGCGCACGAAGGTGCCCTGGGGGGACAATGCCTGGGAATCGACGAACTCCCCGCGTTCGGTGAGCACCTGGGCCACGTGGTCCATGAATGCCACGTGATCGGTGATCTCCTGCTCGGTCCACTCATCCATCGGCACCGCGGCTCCGGTGGGCTCCGGTCCGCCCCGGTAGTGCTTGAGCAACAGATACTTGGCCATGGTCGGCTCCCTCTGAGTCGGTGGCGGCCATTGTGCCGCCCTCACCTGGTAGACGGAACCGGATTGCCCGATTCGACATCGGGCGCTTCCGCGGAAGCGTCAGGACGCGGAGCGCAGGTCAGCAGCAGACTTCCAGGTAGGCCTGCAGATCGGTCAGGGCGGCCCTGATCCCGTCGCGGTCACCGCGATACCGGATGATCTTCCCCTCGCGAACGGACGTGACCACACCGCCGCGGCGCATCAGGGCCAGGTGCTCCGAAGCCGTCGATTGGCCGACGCCGGCCCGCTCGGCCACTTCGCCGACCGACAACTCCGCGCCGTCGAAGAACAGCAACATGATGCGCTGCCTGGTGGGGCTGGCGAGCGCCTTGAGGAAGTCGTGCGTGCCGGGCTGGAGTTCCGCGGGTATCGCCTCGGCGTCCGCGCCGGCCGCAACCGCTGCCTGTGCCATCTGCTCAATCCTCCTGCTCAGATCGTACCCGAAAACGTATTGACGTTTCGGGATATGTCGATATGTTGGGCACATGAGCACACCACAGCAGACAGTCCTGATCATCGGCGGCGGGCAGTCCGGCCTCGCCGCGGCGCGCGCGGCACGGGACCACCACCTTCGCCCGATCGTGCTGGAGGCGGGGGAGCGAGCAGTCGGTTCCTGGCCCCACTACTACAACAGCCTCGCCCTGTTCTCGCCGGCGCAGTTCAGCGGATTCCCCGGATTCACCTTCCCCGGGATGGTGATCGCTACCCCACTCGCGATGAGGTGGTCACCTACCTGGAGAACTACGCCGAGAGCCTGGACGTCGAGATCCGTACCAACACCAGGGTGCGCGCGGTCGAGTCCGACGGCGATGGTTTCGCGGTGCACACCACCGGCGGGGACACCCTGGCCGCCCCCGCCCTGGTCGCCGCCAGCGGTTCGTTCGCCAACCCGCATCTGCCGACGTTGCCGGGCTCGGAAACCTTCGCCGGCACCATGGCGCATGTGGCCGACTACCGTGATCCCAGCGAGTACCAGGGAAAGCGGGTGATCGTGGTCGGGGGCGGCAACTCTGCGGTCCAGGTCGCCGTCGAGTTGGCGCGCACGGCCACCGTGACGCTCGCCTCCCGTCAGCCGTTGCAGTTCTGGGAGCAGCGGATCAACGGCCTGGACCTGCACCACGCCCTGGTCGAGACCGGGTTCGACCTGCTGCCGCCGTACTGGTTGGCGCAATTGGTCACCGCCACCCTGGTGATCGACACCGGCGGTTACCAGCAGGCCTTCGCCACCGGGCTCCTGGACCGGCGGCCGATGTTCACCCGGTTCACCGACGACGGCATCGAGTGGCCCGACGGCAGCCGTGAGCAGGTGGACGCGGTGCTGTTCGCCACCGGCTACCGCCCTGCGCTGGAGTACCTGCGGCCCCTGGGGGCGCTGGACCAGACGGGCGCACCGTTGCACGCGGGCGGGTTGTCCATGACCCACATGGGGCTGGCCTACCTGGGCCTGGAGTTCCAGCGGTCCTTCTCCTCCAACACCCTGCGCGGGGTGCACCGCGACGCCGATCACGTGATGGCGCCGCTGGCCGCGCACATCCGAGGGTCCTGGAAGGCGACCGCGGCGCATCAGGTGCGGCCGAGTATGTCCGCGGTGTGAGTCCGGCAGCATCCGGCGCCGGCGCTACGGCGTCACCTGGGGTGGTGCACGGACGACGGCGAGTGCTGAGTGTGCTGTGCGGCACCCAGGTCGTCAGTTGGGGGGTGCTTTACTACGCCTTCCCGGTGCTGGCCACCGGCATCGCCGCCGGGACCGGGTGGTCGACGACGGCGATCACCGGCGCCTTCTCCACCGGCCTCCTGATCTCGGCCGGCGTGGGCATCCCGCTCGGTCGCCGGCTGGACGTCAGCGGGCCGCGCCGGATCATGGCCGGTGGTTCGGTGCTGGCCGTCGCCGCGCTCGTGCTGATCGCGCTGGCGCCGAACCAGGTCGCCTTCGCCGGCGGGTGGCTGGTCGCGGGCGTCGCGATGGCGGGGGTGCTCTACCCACCGGCCTTCACCGCGATCGCCCGCTGGTACGGGCCGGACCGTGTCCGCGCCCTGACCATCCTGACCTTGGCGGGCGGGCTGGCCAGTTCGGTGTTCGCGCCGTTGACCGCCGCACTGCAGGAACACCTGACCTGGCGGGGCGTCTACCTCACCCTGGCGGTCATCCTGCTGGTGGTGACCGTGCCGGCCCACTGGTGGGGTCTGCGCGCTCCGTGGCCGGCGCCGGATGCCCGGCCGGGCCGGGGGAGCGTCGACGCTGCGGGGACGGACTCCCCCGCCCGCATCGTGGGTAGCCCGCGCTTCGTCGCCGTGGTCACCGCCCTGGCCCTTGCCGGGTTCGCGGCGTTCGCAGCCCTGATCAACCTCGTGCCATTGCTGCTCGAGCGTGGGATGGATGCCCGTTCCGCTGCCCTGGCGCTGGGTCTGGGCGGCGCCGGGCAGGTGGTGGGGCGCCTCGCCTATCCCGCACTGTCCGCCCGCGTCGGCGTGCGCGCCCGAACGGTGGCGATCCTCCTCGCCGTCGCGCTGAGCATCGCGGCCCTCGCCGTGTTCACCTCGCCCACGGTGCTGATCCTCTCAGCCGTCGGTGCCGGGGTGGCCAGAGGACTGTTCACCCTCGTCCACGCCACCGCCGTCAGCGACCGGTGGGGCGCCGCCCACTACGGCCGGCTGACGGGCGTGCTCTCCGCGCCCATCACGGTGACCGTGGCGCTCGCCCCCTGGGCCGGGACGGTGCTGGCCGATCTGCTCGGAAACTACGCCGCGGCGTTCGGTGTGATGGGCGTGCTCAGCCTGATCGGCGCCCTGGTCGCCGCCCTGCTCGATCGCGGGCCCGGGCCGCCCGTCGGTATCACGACCGCGAGCAGTTGACGCTCCCGCGGGAGCGCCGTGGCAGCGTTACCGTTAGGCCATGCGAACGCTCGGGAACGTGCTGTGGTTTATCCTGGCCGGCTGGTGGCTGGCGCTGGCGTACGTGATCGCGGGGGTGATCGCGTGCATCCTGATCATCACCATCCCCTTCGGCATCGCCTCCTTCCGGCTGGCGAGCTACGTGCTGTGGCCGTTTGGGCGCCGCACCGAGTTCCGGGCCGACTTCGGGGTCTTGGCCGTGATCGGTAACATCCTCTGGATCGTGCTGCTGGGCTGGGAACTGGCGATCGGTCACCTGATTGCCGGGTTGTTGCTGTGCCTGACCATCGTGGGCATCCCGTTCGGGATCGCGTGCTGGAAAATGGTGCCGTTGGCGTTCTTGCCGCTGGGTCAGCGGATCGTCCCGGTGCGCTCGCGCGGGGAGGACCCCTTCGCCGCGGCGCCCGGGCACCCCTGACCAGGGTTTCGGCAGACTGCCGGCGGGTGCCGGTCGCCGTCGTCGGTGCTCTGAAGTCCTGCGCGGCGGCGTGCGGTGCCCGGGCCCTCACCCGCGGGCGATGGTGCGATCGGTGGTCACCTGCTCGTCCAGCGGTGTGGAGCGGGCGCGCCCGATGAGGACGAAGGCGGCGATGGCCGCGAACGTGGCGGCAAGCCCGGCCAGGACGCTGCCGGTCAGTGCCAGCACCGCGTAACCGGCCAGGGCCGCGACCCCTGCGGCGATCGCATAGGGCACCTGGGTCACCACGTGGGTGATGACGTTGGCGCCGGCCCCGGTCGAGGACAGGATCGTGGTGTCCGAGATCGGGGAGACGTGATCACCCAGCACCGCCCCGGCCAGCACCGCACCGAAGGCCGGCAGCAACAGCTCCGGCTGGTTCACCGAGGTCATGATCGCCCCGGCGATCGGCAGCAGCAGGCCGAACGAGCCCCAGGACGTGCCCGTCGCGAACGCGATCAGGGAGGCGACGACGAACATCACCGGGATCAGCCAGGCCGGGGGCATGTCGGCTCGCTCGACCAGGTCGCCGAGATACTCACCGGTGCCCAGCGTCCCGATCAGGTCGCCGAGTGTCCAGGCCAGGAGCAGGATCGCGATGGCCGGCAGCATCGACTTGATGCCCTCGAGCCACCCGCGGCCGAATTCGGACGCGGAGAAGTCCGGGTTCTTCGAGGTGTTGCGGAAGTAGTAGTAGAGGGCGAAGGCCAGGCCGATGAGCCCGCCGAGCACCAGCGCGGCAGAGGCGTCGGTGTCGGCCAGGATCGCCACCCAGTCCCAGGTGCCGGCGGCGCGGTAGCCGGTGAGGGCCAGCCCGGCGAACACCCCGAGGACCAGCGCCAGGAACGGAACGACCAGCGCCCGCCGCACGCCGGGGTAGTGCACCGGCAGGTCCTCGGCCAGTTCACCGGGGATTGTGGCGCCCTCGGCGTAGACCCTCCCCTCGGTCAGCGCGCGGCGTTCCTCTTTGCGCATCGGGCCCACGTCCAGGCGGAGCAGAACGATCACCCAGACCAGCATGACGGCGGCGATCGCGTAGTAGTTCGCGGCCGCGGCGCGCAGGAACGCCTCCAGGCTGCCCATGGTCAGGGCCGAGGCGGCCACCAGCGGGGCGATCAGGCCCATGATGTAGGCGCCCCAGCTGGAGAATGGGGCCAGTACCGCCACCGGCGCGGAGGTGGAGTCCACGATGTAGGCGAGCTTGGCCCGAGAGACCCGGTGCTTGTCCGTCACCGGGCGGCTGACCTGGCCCACCGCCAGGGCGTTGAAGTAGTCGTCGATGAAGATGATCAGCCCGAGCACCGCCGGCACCCCTTGGGCTCCGCGCCGGCTCGTGACCCGGGTGATCGCCCAGTCCGCCAGTGCGCGGGTGCCGCCGGACATCATGATGAACGCGGCGATCGCCCCGAGCAGCAACAGGAAGATGAGGATGTAGACGTACCAGGTGTTGACCGCGCCCTGGTCCCAGAAGATCACCGCGAATGACGCCCAGACCTCGCGCAACGTGGCGAGCGGGTCGAACTCGGCGATCAGGATCGCGGCGGCGAGCACGCCCAGGCCCAGGCTGATCAGCACCTTCCTGGTGGCGATCGCCAGGCCGATTGCCAGCAACGGGGGGATGAGCGTCAGGATCGGATAGTTCTCGGTCATCATCGTCCGCCTTCCGGTGAGCGCGATAGTAGTACCGGAAGGGCGGACGCGGGAGTGGATGGGCCGTGGCTGTCCCGATCGTTACTCGCGGAGCAGGTCGGCATGACCGTTGTGGCGGGCGTACTCCTCCACCATGTGCACCAGAACCCACCGCAGGCTCACGGCGCCACCATCGGCAAAAGGACGCTTCGCTACCTGGGCGAGGTCGCCGTCGTCGGCCATCAGTTCGGTGGCCAGGTCCCGGGACCGCTGCACCGCCTCCCGCCACAGCCGGTGCAGTTCTTGCGGGCCGTCCTGGGCGGCGGAGTGCCAGTCCCAGTCCGGGTCGGCGTCCCAGTCGGCGGTGTCCCACGGCGGCGCGGGCTCGCGTCCGGCCATGCGATAGCCGAACCAGAAGTCCTCCACGAAAGCCAGGTGCTTGAGCATCCCGCCCAGCGTCATCGTGGAGGAACCGACGGTGGTGTTCAGCCCGGCTGCGTCCAGCCCGTCGCACTTCCAGGCCAGCGTGGCCCGGTGGAAGTCCAGGAACCCCAATGTCGTGCCCGCCTCATCGGTGTTCATCGGCGGTTCGGGGCGGCCCTGCTCATCGACGGTCATGGAAGGCGAGCGTAGGGGAGGGAGGATGCGCAGGCCCAGGAGTTTCTCGGGGCCTCGGCGTCTGCCTGCCAGCTAGGCGATCGGGGCGAGGTGGATGCCCAGATCGGTGCGGCCGGACCCGCGGCGGGGATGGGCGTACAGCCACAGCGCAGTGCCGGGTTGACCCGGGTGACTGATCGTCATCACTGCCGCCGCCGGATCGTGGTCGGTGACGGCGAGGATGACCCGGGTGAGGACGCGGCGGGCGCGATCGGGACTGACCTTGTCCTCGAGCGCGCCGCGGACCAAGGAGTCACCGGCACCGATGATCGCTTGCAGGACCGCGGCGTCCAACGGACCGGTGAACGGCTCCAGGGCCTCGCGGCACATCGCGAGGTACTCCTCCTCGGCTTCCTGGCGCAGTTCACTCAGGCCGGTCGAGCCCGCAAGCGCGGCGACGACGTCGACCAGTTCGCGTCCCTCCGCCAGGCAGCAATCGATGTAGGCGCCCGCCACCAGACCCGCCACCGCCGCCAGTTGGGGGTCGGCCTCATCGAGCGCCGCCGCGAGTGCCTGGCGCTGGCGGGCCTCGAACTCCCGATACAACTCCGCGAGCACCCCGGCCCGGTCACCGAAGTGGTCATACACCAACGGCTTGGTCACCCCGGCCCGCTCGGCGAGGCGACCGAGCGTCAGTTCATCGGTGCCCGCCTCCCGGATGAACTCACGCGCCACCTCCAGCAGTTGGGCGCGCCGCTCCGACTTCGGCAGCCGACGACGCGGGGTTGTCACAGCGGGCTCGGTCATCGCCCCTCCTCGATCGCTCCGGACAACTTACCTGTGGTAACTTACCACAGGTAAGTTTCGCTAAGGTCAAGGAGAACGCTCGATGCCTACCCACACCACATCCGACCAGGAGGTGCGCCGCGGACAGGAGGTGCGCCTGCGCTCCCGCCCCGCCGGGGAGCCGACCGCCGAGAATTTCGACCTCGTCGACGTCGAGATCCCCACGCCCGGGCCCGGGCAGGTCCTGGTGCGCAACACCTGGATGTCGGTCGATCCGTACATGCGGGGCCGGATGGATGACACCGAGTCCTACATCGCCCCGTTCGCGCTGGGTGCTCCGCTGGATGGTGGTGCGATCGGGGAGGTGGTGGCCTCGAACGCGGCCGATGTGCCGGTGGGTTCGACCGTGTCCCACCTTGCCGGATGGCGCTCCCACGCCGTGCTGGACGCGGTCTCCCTCACCCCCGTGGACACCTCGGTGGCCCCGCCCGAGCACTACCTGGGCGTCCTCGGCATGACCGGCCTGACGGCCTATGTTGCGCTTACCGACACCGCGCCGGTTGAGGAAGGTGACGTGGTCTTCATTTCCGCGGCGGCAGGCGCGGTGGGCAGCGTCGCGGGCCAACTCGCCCGCCTCCTGGGGGCCTCGCGGGTGATCGGCTCCGCCGGCGGGGCTGCCAAGGTCGCCCGGGCGGTTGCGGACTTCGGCTTCGACGCCGCGATCGACTACACCGCCGGAGACGTCGCGGGCCAACTCGCCACCCTCGCACCCGAGGGCATCGACGTCTACATCGACCTCGTCGGTGGTGAGCACCTCGAGGCGGCGCTCGGCGCCCTGCGCCGGAACGGACGCGTCGCGATCGTGGGTGCGATCAGCGGGTACAACTCCACCGGCCCGGCCCGGGGCCCGGCCAACTTCTACCGCACCCTTCCGCGGCGGTTGAGCCTGCGCGGGATGATCGTCAGCGACCACGCGGACCGCACCAGCGAATACGTCGAACGAGCCACGGGGTGGTTGGCCGACGGTTCCCTGCGCGCCGAGAACACTGTGGTGGAGGGGCTGGAGAACGCTCCGGCGGCGTTCCTGAGCCTGTTCCGCGGTGCCAATACCGGCAAGCTTCTCGTGCGTCTCGGCGGGTAGAGGCCTGCTCAGCACCCCCGTCGACCTCAGGGCGAGGACGTGAGCCGGCCGTGACCGGGCTGGTCGGTGTGGTTCGCGGCGTAGCGCACCGCCGAGGCCGTGTGCGCGTGGTGGCCGGGGTCCGCCGCGGGCAACTCGAAGGAACTGGGTAGCGGGAAGTACTGCTGGAGGAACTCGCGCAGCAACGGGCCGCTCCCCTCCTCACCGACGCCGGGTGAGTCGTTCAGGCAGAACACATCGAACTGCCGGTCGCGCAACAGTGCCCGGAACCGGCGTGCGGCCCGCGGGTGCGCCAGGTCCAGGTACAGGTAGGCGAGCCGCCCGGGGACCGCCCTGCCCAGGGCGTAGGCGTAGTTGTGGTGCAGCGATGAGGAGATCGACAGGTCATCGGGGTGGCGGAACCTGGAGGCGGCCACTTGGGCGAACATCCCCGGGTGCTCGGCCTCCATCAGTTCCAGCACGGAGCGCAGTTGGGGGTGCGGGGTGTGCTGGAACAGGTGGGTCACCCGGCGCCCGAACACCTCGGCGATCAACGCCCGGTTGTTCTTCGCCGCGCTCATCACCGGTACGTCATCGGCTTGGTGCTCCTGGGCGTCGATGAGTGCGGAGGCCATGAAGAACTTCGCAAGCCCGTTGGCGTGGAAGAACGCGTCCGGGTCCACCGGGCGGCCGAAGAACACGTCGTCGTTCAGGTACAGGTACTGCTCGGCTAGGCCGGAGATGTGGTGCAGTTGCGACTCGATCGCGTGGGAGTTGAACACCGGCAGCACGTCGGGGTCGGTGAAGATCTCCCGGTGGTCCACCACGCGAATCCTCGGGTGGTCGGTATCGAGCCAGGCCGGTGCGTGCCCGGCGGTGACGATGTGCACCCGGCGCACCCACGGGGCGAACATCTCCAGGGAGCGCAAGGAGTAGCGCAACTCATCATGGGAACGGAACCGGGCCGCGTGCGTGGCCGCCTCTTGCGCCTGCTCGGCCACCGGCAGCCCGAGCGCGGCCATGCGCTCGGTGTTCCACTGCGGGTCCGAGCCGTCCACCCAGGTGTAGACCACGTCGATGGGCCGGACCACCGCGAACACGTGCGGCTCCCGACCTACCTCCAGCGCCCCGCGCGCCACTGCCTGCTGCCACTGGGCCGGGTTCAACCGTGAGGTCCAATGCTGCCGGCGCGGGGACACCACAGCGGCCTCGCTCTCCCCCGGAGGCTGGCCGACGTCACCTGGCTGCACGTGCGTCCACACCTGCACGTCCACGCCCACTTGCGCACCCACCAGGGCCCCTGCCGCGCTGGGCTGGTCACGGTACAACCGGAACCCATCGTTGCCGCGCGCGGCTCTGGTGAGTCGGGTCGAGGTGACCCGGCGGCCGCGTGACTCGAGCGGCTCGGCATCCAGGTCGACCACGCGCCACGTGCTGTCCAGGCCCAGGGCGAGGGCGGTGCATGCCGGTGTCAGGTCACTGCTACGGACGACGACGACGGCCCCGCCTGCCCCGGCCGGTGCCACGGTGTTGGGTACCCCGGCGATCCGCAGCACCTGCAGGATGTGGGCGCACGGTGGCGAGGCGTCGGTCCCGTGTGCCTGCACCTGCGCCCAGCTGAGCGGTATGGGCGATGTGGTGTAGACAGAACCCATGCCACTTGACGGAGAGTACGTCCCCAGTCCCCGCGAACGCGTGCGCGAGCACGTCGAGGTGTATGAGCGCACCGGCGGCGCCGAGGGCGGCACCCTGGGCGGGGTGCCGGTGATCATCCTGACCAGCCGCGGCGCCAAGTCCGGCAAGGTCCGCAAGATCCCCCTGATGCGGGTTGAGCACGAGGGCGCCTACGCGGTGGTCGCCTCGATGGGCGGTGCTCCCACCCACCCGCTCTGGTACTACAACCTCAAGACTCACCCGCATGTACAACTGCAGGACGGGGCGCACACGTGGGACATGCACGCACGTGAACTCACCGGCGCGGAGAAGCAACAGTGGTGGGACCGTGCCGTGACCACCTTCCCCCCGTATGCGGAGTACCAGGACAAGACCGACCGGGAGATCCCGGTGTTCGTGCTGGAACGCCTCGAGGACCAGTAGGCGCCGGCGTCCTCGTTCGCCCGCTCTCCTCCGAAGGGGGACCAATGGCCCGTGCGGGCGGCACGCCTGCCTGCCACCCTGGAGATGGAGCCGGTGAGGGCCGCCGGCTGGGACGAGAGGATGTCAGATGAAGGCGCTGCAATACCGCACGATCGGGGCTGCCCCGGAGGTCGTGGAGATCGACACCCCTGAAGCGGGGCCCGGGCAGGTGCGCCTGAAGGTCACCGCCGCGGGCGTGTGCCACTCCGATGCGTTCGTGATGAGCCTGCCCGAGGAGGCCTACATCTACGGTCTGCCGCTGACCCTGGGACACGAGGGGGCCGGGATCGTGGACAAACTCGGTGACGGTGTCACCGGTGTGGAACTCGGGGCCGCGATGGCCGTGTACGGGCCGTGGGGGTGCGGACACTGCTACACCTGCGCCCAGGGCAAGGAGAACTACTGCCAGCGGGCCGTCGAACTGGGAATCGCTCCGCCGGGCCTGGGCTCCCCCGGTGCGATGGCCGAGTACATGATCGTCAACAACGCCCGCCACCTGGTGCCGCTGGGTGACCTGGATCCGGTGGCGAACGTCGCCCTGACCGACGCCGGGCTGACGCCGTATCACGCGATCAAGGAGTCCCTGGGCAAACTCACCCCCGGATCGACCGCGGTCGCGATCGGCGCCGGCGGGCTGGGGCACGTGGGCATCCAGATCCTGCGGGCCCTGACCTCCGCCACGGTGGTGGCCCTGGACATCGCCGAGGACAAACTGCAACTGGCCCGCGACGTGGGGGCACACCACACCTTCCTGTCCAACGACGACGCCGTGGAGCAGGTGCGCACCCTGACCGGGGGGCGCGGGGCGACGGCGGTGTTCGACTTCGTCGGGGTGCAGCCCACCATGGACCTCGGGGCGAAGATGATCGCCATGGAAGGTGACCAGGTGATGGTCGGGGTGGGTAACGGGACGCTCCCGGTCGGTTTCCTTGACCGACCCTATGAGTCCACGGTGCGCGCCCCCTACTGGGGCTACCGCAGCGAACTGTTCGAGGTGCTGGACCTGGCCCGGGCCGGGGCGGTCACGGTGGAGACCGAGGTGTTCTCCCTGGACGATGCGCCCAGGGCGTACGAGAAGCTCGACGCAGGGACCCTGCGCGGACGTGCGGTGATCGTGCCCTGAGCGGGCACGCGTCGGGGGTCCGCATAGGCACCTGGCCGGTTGGTGGGCGATAGCCGTCAGCCGGCCAGGTGCAGCACCAGTTCCGAGGGGCCGTCCGGCACCACCCGCACCGGGATGCCCCAGTCCTGTGCCGCCAGGTGGCAGGCGGGGGCGAGCACGGCCGGGTCGTCATCACAGGATGCGGCCTTGGCCGTCACCGACAACACCGCTCCCTCGGTGCCCTCGGCCAGGGTCAGGTCCCGGTGCAACATGGTGCCGGTACCGGCACCATCCACCAGCGCCCCGGAGTTGGCCGAGACCTCCAACTGGGTGGAGGGGCCGAACCGGTCATCCAACTTTCGTCCCGGCGGGGCGGTGAACCGCACCTGCAGCCGCACCTGGGGTCCCACCTCGGTGACCTCGCGCTGCGTCCGGTAGGCCGCGCCCTGGTGCTGGTCGGCGTGCCCTACCGACTGCCCGAGATCCACTCGGGTGAGTCGATGCGCGGCCGACTCCACCACGATCACGGCGGCGCCGTCGTCGGTCGGTAGCAGCCCGGACGGCTCGGCGAGGCCGGTGGCCAGGGTGCCTACCTGCTCGGTGTCCGGGTCGAACACGCGCACCGCCCCGTTGTAGGTGTCGGCGATCGCCACCCGCCCATCGGGCAGCACGGCCACGCCCAGCGGATGCTGCAACAGCGCCTGGCCGGCCGGTCCGTCGCGGTGGCCGAATTCGAACAGGCCCTGCCCGATCGCGGTGTGCACCTCCCCGGCACCCACGTCGAGCCGGCGCACCGCGGAGGTCTCGGCGTCGGCCAGCCAGATCCGCCCGCCGTCGTCCGTGCCGAGCCCGGAGGGCTGGGCGAACCAGGCCTGGCGGAGCGGGCCGTCCACCAGGCCCTCGTTCATGGTGCCGCCCAGGCGGGTCAGGTACCCGTCGCCGGGTTCGAACGTCCACACGGTGTGGTGCCCGGCCATCGCGATCACCACCGCGCCGGCAGCCTCGGACCAGGCCACATCCCAGGGGGAGGAGAGTTTGATGCGCCGTGCCGGGCCGTAGTCGGCGGTGGCGGGGGTGGGGTCATCAGGGTCGGGCAGTACGTTGTCCGGGGCGCCGAGCATGAACTGGCCCCCGGTGCCGGCGATCGTGGTGACGTTGCCCGAGTCCAGGTGCACCCCGCGCAGCAGGTGGTTGACCGTATCGGCGACGACCACGTCGTAACCCACCTGCGTCGCGACGTGCGACGGGAGCAGGCACAGCCCGTTGGGTTCGCTGAACTGCGCGACAGCACTTTCGCCGTCGGTGCGTCCGCGCTCGCCGGACCCGAAGACGCGAACCAGGGTTTCGCCGTCGGCCTCGGTTTCGACCAGGCGGTGGTGTCCGGCGTCGGCGATGAGCAGGTTGCCGCTGGGCAGGCGGATCGCCTTGGCGGGGAACTTCAGTAGTTCGGTGCTGGGCTCGGGTGGCACGTAGGGGCCATCTCCGCGGTGCAGGGTGCCGGCGGCTTCGTGCTCGCTGATCAGGCCCTCGATCAGGGCGCGCAGGTTCGGGGCGTGCCCCTCGCCGGCCATGTGGGCCACGATGTAGCCCTCGGGGTCGATCAGCACCAGGGTGGGCCAGGCGCGCGCGGTGTAGGCCTTCCAGGTGCCCAACTCCGGGTCGTCGAGCACCGGGTGGGCCACGTCGTACCGCTCGATCGCGGCGGCCAGGGCGTCGGGGTCGGCCTCGTGGACGAACTTGGGGGAGTGCACCCCGATGGTGACCAGGACGTCGGCGAAGTCCTCCTCGAGTTCGCGCAGTTCATCGATCACGTGCAGGCAGTTGATGCAGCAGAAGGTCCAGAAGTCCAGCAGCACGATCTTGCCGCGCAGGTTGTGCAGGGGCAGGTCGGTGCCGCCGGTGTTCAGCCAGCCGCGGCCGGTGAGTTCGCTGGCGCGAACCTTCGGGAGGCGTTCGGTGGAGGACATCGGTCCAGTGTCGCCGATCGGCGAGGGGCTGGGCTACGGGCGGGTGCGGGGTCCCGTGGTGTGGATCCTTCAGGGATTCGAGGAGGTCCGGCCCTGCCGCTGGTTCGGGTTACGCCGCGGTGAACAAGGCCGCCACCGCGGCGTCGGCTCCGGCCAGATCGTCCCGGTCGTATGTGGAGGTGGAGGCCAGCACCTCGGCGGCACCGGTGGACTCGATCAAGGCGGCCAGCTCCTGCTGGACGTGCGCGGCGGTGCCGTACACCGCGCCGCCGAGGGTGCGCTCGATCGTGCGGGCCTGCTTCGCCGTCGGCACCCGCTCGCGCACCACCTCCACCGGTGACAGGGGCGGGAACGCACCGATCGTCTGTGAATCCGCCATCGCCCATGCCTCCGGCAGCAACAACTCCCGGGCGCGCTCGGTGGTCTCAGCGACCATCACGTCCAGGCTGATGATCACCTGCGGCTCCGGGCACTGCGCGCTGGGGCGGAACTGCTCGCGGTACGTAGCGAGGCCCCCGTGTTCCTCGCGTAGGGCGGGACCGCCGACGACGACGGGCAGCCCGGCCCGGGCGGCCACCTCCAGCCCGCTTCCGGTGGTGAGCACGAACAGCGGCGGCGGTTCGGGTGAGGCCGGCATCGCCGTGACCGGTCCGTTTCCGCTGAGGAAGTCACGCAGCGCCGCGATGTCCTGCTCGAACTGTTCCGGGGGGTAGCGGGTCACTCCCAGTGCCTGGCGCACCGGGGCGGTGAACCCCAGCGAGCGGCCCAGGCCCAGATCGATGCGCCCCGGGTGCAGCGACTGGAGCATCTTGAACTGTTCGGCGACGAGGATCGGGCGGTGGTTGGGCAGCATCACCCCACCCGAACCCACCCGGATGCGGTCGGTCCGGGCAGCCACGGAAGCGATCAGCACCGCCGGGCTGCCCGAGGCGATCCCCGGCACCGCGTGGTGCTCGGCGACCCAGAACCGGTGATGGCCCAGGTCCTCCACGTGCCTTGCCCGCTCGACCGTGGCCCACAGCGCGCTGGCGTGGTCTTCGCCCGCGCGGGTGCGGGAGCGATCCAGGAGCGACACGGGGACCTTGAGTGCGCTCATGCCTCACCTTATGTGTTGACCGACGTGTGATGGGGTTCGCCCGTGCCGGGCCGGACGCCTGCCCGGTAAGCCCGGACCGCGGATCAGGCCGGAGTGCGCAGTGAATCCAGCAGGTGCGCCAATGTCTCGGGCGCCTCCAGGTGCGCCATGTGCCCTTGTCCGGGGAGTTCGTGCACGCCGGCGTGCGGGGTCAGCACCTGCACGTGCTCGAAGGAGGTCCCATAGGGTGCCCGGCCCCGGTTGTTCCCACCCACGACGAGGTCGACGGGCACGGACGGGGCGAACGCCTCCGGCGGGGGCGACTCGTTCAGGGCCACCGTCTCGGCGTACACCGGGCGTGCCAACGCGCGCATTGCCTCCCAGACGGCGCTGTTCCTTCGGAGAGCCTCGATGGCGGCGGCATCCATTCCGGAGATCTGGCCGCAGACGATCTCCACGGTCCGGTCCAGGTCAGCGTCCTGGTGCGCCTCCTCGAGGTCACCCAGGGCATGGGCAGCGAAGGGCCGCACCACCGGTTCGTACGCGATCACCTGGGGAACGCTGGTGCGGCTTGCCAGCGTGAGGGTGATCAGCCCCCCGTAACTCCAGCCGAACAGCGCCGACACGGACGGCATGGCCCCGATCGCCGTGGCGACGTCGTCGAGTTCGGTCGCCAGGGAGTAACCGGGGGGAAGGTCACCTGAGGGGTGTCGTCCCCGGCGGTTGACGACGGCGACCGCGGGCCAGGCGGTGATGGCACCCGCCATGCGGCGCCACGCCCGGGCATCGCTCATCACGCCCGGCACGACCATCAGGGCGGGTGCGGCCGGGTCTCCGTGGATGTCGACGGTCAACCATGAGCCATCGGCCAGGTCCACCCTGTCCTGGATCACTTGCGACCCGCCCGTGGCACCCACGCATCTGGTCTCACCGATGAACCGGGGTCGTTGCGGTAGTCGATCACTGGCCACACCTTCCTATAGCCGTTGCACCGTGGCCGTGAAGGACGGCGAGACGTCGGAAACTGCTTCGCCCGTGTCGTCGTCCCTGAGATCGACGATTCTCAGTCCGGCGCGCGGGCAGAGAGCGCTGATTGTCTGTGGCCTGCATGGCTGTCTCATCGTCGGCCAGCAGGTTGAACGTCGGACCGTTCAAAGTAGATCGACGAATAGCGTCGGTTCAGTTCGAGGGCGTCGACGCGCTGGTGGAAGACATTGGTGGCGAGGCCGCGTTTGGCTGCGTTTGCGCGACATCGCTCGACCATGTCGGCGGAGGAGTCGACGCCATCAACCTCGAGCCCGGCTGCGCAGAGATCAAGCAACGGTTCGCCGTCGCCGCAGCCGACCTCCAGGGCTGGTCCGCCGTGCGTCCTGACGAACTTCAGGTACGGCCCGGCCTGAAAAGTCGATGACTTCAAACGGGCGTAGGCGTCGACCACGATGCCGGAGTAGAAGTCCGCAGGGTCCATGGGCCGGAGCGTTTCATGCGTGGACGCGAGCAGGCATCCTGTTTTCCGGCCGGCCGGATCTCTGGCCTGCCGGCTTGCTGTCGGGAAGGATCGGTCCGGCCTCCGCGTGCTACTGCCCCTTGACGTTGATGATCTGGCGCAGCACGTGGTCCACTTCCACCAGGTCCGCGGCATCGTCCATCACCTGGTCGATGTCCTTGTAGGCATCGGGGATCTCATCGATGAAGGCTGCGTCGTCGCGGTACTCGATACCGGCCATCCGCCGGCGCAGGTCATCCTGGCTGAATGTCTGGCGGGCCTTGCGCCGGGAGTACATCCGCCCCGCACCGTGCGGGGCCGAGCACAGCGACATCTCGTTGCCCTTCCCCGTCACCACGTATGAGGCGGTCCCCATCGAACCGGGGATCAGCCCCCGGGTCCCGGCGTGCGCGGCGATCGCACCCTTGCGGGAGACCACCAGGTCCTGCCCGAAATGGGTTTCGGTGGCGGTGTAGTTGTGGTGACAGTTCACCTCCTCCAGGCGCTGCACCTCCTCCTCCATGAACGCCCCGAGTTGATCGATCACCCGGTCCATCATCACCTCCCGGTTCAGCCGAGCGAACTCCTGGGCCCAGTGCAGATGGGACATGTACCCCGCGTAGTGGAAGTCGGTCACGGCCAGGTGTGCCAGGTTGGCATCGGGTAGATCAGGGTCTCGCTTGGTGGCGTACTTCTGGGCCTGCTTGATGTAGCGCTGGGCGATCTTGTTCCCCACCCCGCGGCTGCCCGAGTGCAGGAACGTCCACACCGCGCCGGTCTCGTCGACGGTGACCTCGATGAAGTGGTTACCCCCACCCAACGACCCCAACTGCAACCGCCAGTTCTTCGCGAACTCCTCCGGCGTCACGTTCTCGGCTGCGGCCAGTTCCTCCAACTGGGTGACCTTCGGTGCCGTTGCCTCCTGCACCTTGCGGTTGTACCGGCCCGGGCTGAGCGGAACGGCCCGTTCGATCCGCTCCCGCAGGTGCGACAGCGGCCGGCCGGCGGCGCGCAACCGCTCGGCGGAGAACTGGGTGCGCACCGCCACCATCCCGCACCCGATGTCCACGCCGACCGCCGCGGGGATCACCGCCCCCTGGGTGGGGATGACCGAACCGACGGTGGCGCCCATCCCCACATGCGCATCCGGCATCAGCGCCACGTGTGGGGTGACGAAGGGCAGCGCGGCCGTCAGCTCGGCCTGTGCGAGCGCGTGCTCGTCGATGATCGAGGCCCAGGAGTACAGCTTCTCGCTGATCTGCTTCATGCGCGCCACCATCTCAGGTCCGCCCGGGCCCAGCACCCCCGCCCGCCCCGCACCCGCCTCCCGCCCCGCACCCGCCCCGCGCGCCCGCGCCCTCCCGCCCCGAGCGCCCGCGCCGCGCTCCGGAGGGCGCCCTCACGCCGCGGTGGCCGCTCGGCAAGCGCCGAGGGCGATCCTTGTGGCCGAGGACGAGTGGTAGACGTATCGTCCTCGGCCGCGGGGCTCGTCCTCGGCGGATGTGGCGACGGGAGCCCCTGGGCTGCGGATGCTCGCCCAGGGCCGCCGCCCAGCGCCGGCGGATGGTCGAGGGCGATCTTGGCGGCCCAGGACGAGCGGTAGAAGGCTCGCCCTCGGCCGGGGGGCTCGCCCTGGGCGGGTGTGGTGACGGGAGCCTTGGCATCTTGGCCACAGGGCTCGTCCTGGGCGGGTGTGGTGACGGGAGCCTTGGCGTCTTGGCCGCGGGGCTCGTCCTGGGCGGGTGTGGTGAGGGGAGTGGGGTCAGTGGAGGCCGTGCACCGCGCTGCCGTGCGGGTTGGTGCGCGCCCGGGGGATGCCGTCGACGGTTAGCAGGAACTGGCCGTTGTCGGCCCCGGCCCCGGCCCCGGCCCCGGCCCCGGGTCCGGCGCCCGGTGCGGGGGCGCCCCGCGTGGAGGCAGCCGGCGGTGAGCCACCCTGCTCGGAGGCACCCAGCGTGGAGCCATCCAGCGTGGCGGACGGCAGGACCGGGGCGAGCACCGAGGCGCCCTCGTTGCTGATCCAGTGCCCGGGAAGACCCCCGACCGTGTCCACGAACTGTGCCCGTGCGTCGGTGTCCAGATAGGCCAGCACCGCGGAATGGAACACCACCAGCGTGGCCTCCGATGGGGCCTGGGCGGCCAGGGACGGGAGCGCCTCGCCCAGATCACCGGCGACCAGGCGCGGGCGCTCGCGAGCGGCGATGTCCAACGCGGCCCGCAACCGCCGGCGCCGGACCGGCTGCCCGGGCCAGATGAGGGTCTCCAGCCACGCCCGGGCGTCGGGGTCGGTGGCATCGATCGGGTTCAGGTCGATTCCGGCACGCCAGGCGACCTGCGGCATCGCTGGGGCGGGCACACCGGCACCCAGGCGAGCCTCGATCACCACCGAAGAGGGGCCGGCGTCAGGGTCGAGGCTGGTGTCGTCGTCGTAGGCGTAGGAGTAGTGGTCCGGCAGTAGGCATAGTCCGGCGGCGGCACCGACCTCGATCAGAGCCAACGGTTGGGGAAGTTCGGCCAGGAACGGGAGCAGGGTGGCGCAGCGAGCGGCCTCGTTCGTCTGCGTCGCCCTGGTCATGATGGTGGAGCGGACCTGATCCCAGCGCCGCAGCACCGTCCCCCGGAAGGAGGCATAGGACTCATCCGCCCCGTGCCAGCGGGCCGCGGCGAAGACCAGGTTCGGCTGGCGCTTACCCCCGGGCAGCGCGGAAAGAAGGTCCAGCACCTCCCTGTCCTGGGCGACCGCGTGCGCCCAGTCCGTGTAGACCGCCGAGACCCCCCGTGCTTCCTGCTCGGCGAACAATCGGTAGCCCTCGGCGAGGGGGCGCCGGCCCAGATGAATAGATGGATCCATCGGGCCATCCTGCCCGGGACCAGCCGCTGGTGGGCAAGTCCTTACTGACCTGCGCTCAGCCGGCCAGGGGGTTGAGCACCCGGCGCAGGAAGTCGCGGGTGCGCGGCATCTGCGGGTCGCCGATCACCTTGGCGGCCGGTCCCTCCTCCACCACCACGCCGTCGTCCAGGAAGACCACCCGGTCGGCGACCTCCCTGGCGAAGCCCATCTCATGGGTGACCACGAGCATGGTCATCCCGGCCTCGGCCAGGTCCCGCATGGTCGAGAGCACATCGCCCACGGTCTCGGGGTCCAGCGCGGAGGTCGGTTCATCGAAGAGCATCAGTTCCGGTTTCATGGTCAGGGCCCGGGCGATCGCCACCCGCTGCTGCTGACCGCCGGAGAGTTGCGATGGCCGCCGCTGCGCCAGGTCCTTCAGGCCCACCAGGTCCAACTGGTGCATCGCCTCGGTCTCAGCGGCCTCCCGGGAGAGCTTGAGCACCCGGCGGGGAGTGATCGTGCAGTTCTCCAGCACGCTCAGGTGCGGAAACAGGTTGAACTGCTGGAAGACCATCCCGATCCGCCGGCGCATCGCATCGAGGTTCACGTCCAGGTCAGTGGCATCGAACCGGCCCACGGTGATCCGGCCGGAATCGGGGTCCTCCAACCGGTTCACACACCGGAGCAGGGTCGACTTGCCCGACCCGGAGGCCCCGATCAGGCAGACCACCTCCCCGGGGTCGACGGTGAGGCTCACGCCCTTGAGGACCTCGTTGTCGCCGAAGGACTTGTACAGGCCGGAGATGGTGACCCCGGAGTACTGCTCGGCCGGCGCGCTCGCCTGCTTGCTCATGGCACTCCCTGGGTCGCCGGCGTGGTCGTGATGGGTTTCTTGCGCCGCCGGGCGGGTTTGCCCGAGCCCCGGCTCTCCATCCGACGGGCGAGCAGCGCCAGCGGCACCGTGATGATCAGGTAGCACGCTCCGGCCACCACCAGCGGCGTCATGCCTGCCTGGTACATGGTGATGCCGTCACGGCCCATCTTGGTCAACTCCGCCGCGGAACCGGCCATCCCCACCACGTAGATCAGCGAGGAGTCCTTGGTCAGCAGGATCGCCTCGTTCGTCAGCGGGGGCAGCACGATCCGGAAAGCCTGGGGAATCTGGATGGTGATCATCGCCCGCCAGGCCGGCATGCCCAGCGCCCGAGCGGCTTCCACCTGCCCCTTGGGCACTGCCTGCAGGCCGGCGCGGATGGTCTCGGCGATGTAGGCGCTGCCCACGATCGCCAGGGCGGTGGCCGCGGTCTGCAGGGTGGTCAGGTTGAGCCCGAACGCCAGGCTGGCCCCGAATCCCAGCGCGATGAACACCAGGATCGCGGGGATGCCGCGGAAGAACTCGATATACCCAGTGGCCAGCCAGCGATAGACCGGGAAACTGGCCATGCGCATCAGCGCCAGCAGCGTGCCCGCGAGCAGCCCGAAGACGAACCCGAAGAACGTGTACTGCACCGTGTTGACCAGACCGGTGGTGATCACCCCGGGGAACATGGAGCTGATCCGCTCGAAGTTGAAGAAACTCTGCTGAACGGCACCCCAGTCGATGAGGACCAGCAGGGTCACCACCACGACGACGAACAGCAGGGACTGGATCCCCAGGCTGATCCTGCGACGCTGACGGTTCGACAGGGCCATGGGGCTTAGCTGTCGTCCCCGGTGTCGCCCTCTTCAGGAGTCTCGGAGTGGAACCAGGCCTCCTCGATCTCATCCAGGCCGCCACTGGACCTCAGTTCCGCGAGGACCTCGTTGACCGCGTCGATGAGTTCGGTGTTGTCCAGTTGGGCCGCGACGCCGAGCTGCTCCCCGGTGTCGATCTCCTCCACGAACACGTACTGCGGATCCTCACCGGCCTGGTACCCGAGGATGGAGATGTTGCCGATCAGGGCCTCCACCTGGCCGGCCTGCAGTCCCTGGAGCATCAGCCCCGAATCCTCGTACTGCACCACGTCCAGACCCAGTTCCTCGCTGGCGTAGACATCACCAGTGGTGGCGGCCTGAACGCCGACCGAGACCCCTTCCAGGTCATCGACGCTTTCGATGCCGGAGCCCTCGGTGGCCAGCAGCCCCAGGTTGTCGTCCAGGTAGGGGTCACTGAAGAGCATGTTCCCGCTGCGATCCTCGGTGATCGTCATCCCGGAGATCGTCAGGTCGCAGTCCTGGGCGTTCAGGGCCACACCGGACTCCAGACCGTCCCAGGAGGATTCGATGATCTCCAGGTCCAGGCCCAGGCCGTCGGCGATGGCAGAGGCGATGTCGATGTCGAAGCCGACGACGTTTCCGTCGGCGTCGTAGTACTCGAACGGCGGGTAGGGCACGTCGGAGCAGACCTGCAGGGTGCCTTCGTTGAGGGTCTGGACCTCGGCGTCGACACTCACGTCGGCGTCGACCTCGGATTCGGCGTCAGCTCCGTCGCCGTCATCGCCGTTGCCGCCGCAGGCGGTCAGTGCCAGGGTCGCGGCGGAGACGAGTGCGAGGCCCTTCAACCAGGGCCTTCCGTGAATCTGTGCGGTGTTGCGCATCGTCTTTCCTCCGTCGGATGGTGAAGCGCTCAGGTGCCTGGGGGGTGAGGTTGAGTATAGGACGGCAGAACCTGGTGATGGCGCGACGACGCGGTCGCGAACCGGCGCGATAGCGTGGCGCACAGTCGCCCGATGGTCGACTGCACTGGAGGAACGATGTCCACCCCACCCCTGCCGCACGTCACCGAGGACTGGGACCGCGCACTCGCCGTCGTCGCCCACCCCGATGACATGGAGTTCGGCTTCGCCGCCGCCGTGGCCCGCTGGACCGGCCAGGGCAAACAGATCACCTACTGCATGGTGACCTCCGGGGAGGCCGGCATCGACGGTATCGAACCCGGGGAGGCCGGGCCGTTGCGGGAGGCCGAACAGGTCGAGGCCTGCCGGATCGTGGGTGTGGCCGACGTGGTCTTCCTACGCGAACCGGACGGTGTCCTGGAGTACGGCCTGCACCTGCGCCGGCGCATCGCCCACCAGATCCGCCGGCACCGCCCCCAGATCGTCATCACCAACAACTTCCGCGAATCCTGGATGGGCGGCGGACTGAACCAGGCCGACCACATCGCCACCGGTCAGGCCACCCTGGACGCCGTGCGCGACGCCGGGAACCGCTGGGTCTTTCCCGACCAGGTCAGCGAGGGCGGCCTGCAACCCTGGGACGGGGTACGCCAGGTGTGGCTGCCCGGATCACCGCAGGAGAACCATGGTGTGGACGTCAGCGACACGATGGACGACGGCGACGCCTCCCTGCGTGCGCATCGCGCCTACCTGGAGGGGCTGGGTGGGGACTTCGACTTCCCCGCGATGATCCAGCAGAACGCCCGGGCCACCGGAGAGCGGATGGGTGTGGCCTTCGGTGCCGGGCTGGAGGTCCTGGAGCCGTAAGCGGCGATGACCGTTGCGCAGTAGTCGATCCTGCGAGGGGTGTCGCGGAGCCCCCCACCAGCGGGCGGAGCTCAGCGGTACTTGTCGGCCTCGGCGACGGCTGCGGCGAAGGCCTGCTCCTGCCTACGCACCTTCTTCTTCGCATCCTTGGCCGCGGCCCTGGCCTCCGCCAGCGTCTCCTCGCTCATCGTCTCGGCCAGCCGTCGCTTCTGGGTCGCCACCTTCCACCGGGGCGTGGGCCAGGCCAGGTCGAGGTCGATCAGGGCCTGGGTGAGCAGTTCGGTGACGGCCAGCCGGGCGTACCACTTCCGGTCGGCCGGGATCACGTGCCAGGGCGCGACCTCGGTGTGGGTGCGGGCGAACACGTCGGCGTAGGCGTCGCGGTAGTCCTCCCACTGGCGGCGCGCGTCGACGTCGGCGGGGTCGAACTTCCAGTACTTGTCGGTGCGGTGCAGCCGCTTCATCAGCCGCAGGCCCTGCTGCTCATGGGAGATCATCAGCGCGACCTTGACGATGGTGGTGCCGGACTCGGCGACCTCCTTCTCGAACCGGTTGATCTCCTCGTACCGCTTCTGCCAGACCGCCTCCTCCACCAGGCCGTCCACGCGAGCGATGAGGACGTCCTCGTAGTGGGATCGGTCGAACACCCCGATCTGACCGCCGGCCGGCAGGGCCCGACGGATCCGCCACAGGAAGTGGTGATCCAGTTCCTCCTGCGTGGGCCTGCCGAAGGCGCGCAGCGTCACGCCCTGGGGATCGACCATCCCGATCACGTGCCGGGCTATGCCACCTTTCCCGGAGGTGTCCATGCCCTGGATCACCAACAGCACCGACTTCTCCCCACCGCTGCGGCCGTGGGCGTACAGTCGCTCCTGCAACTCTGAGAGCAGCCCGCCGCGATGCGCCATGAACTCGCGCGCGTGCCGCTTCCTCCCCGACCAGCCCGGGGTTGAGCGGTGGTCCAGGTCGGCCAGGGAGAAGTCCTCACCGGGGCGCAGCAGGGTGCGGGGGTGCTCGGTCCAACGGTTCTTCGGTGGCATGGCGATCCTTCGTCGGGGCTGGCTCGGTACGCTAGCGCGCGGCGCCGCTACGCGCGCGCCATACCCTCGGGTGACCCGCTCCGGCAGGCTCACCTGCCCCGACAGAGAGGCCCAGATGACTGAGGATCGCGCGTCCGCAGACGTGCTCCAGGCCGCATTGGCCGCAGCGACCGACACCCGGGTCCTGACCGCGGGCACGGACGTGCTGGGACGCACCGGTTCGGTGTTCGCCGAGGCTTTCGGCACACCCACCGGGTTGCCATCGGCGCAACTGATCGCCGACGGGAACACCTGGGCTGTGGCCGGGGAGCAGGTCGGTGCCGCGCTTCGCCAGGCCGGGGTGGGACTGGGCGAGCCGCTCATCTTCCCGGCCGTGCCCACGGTGTACGCCTCCTACGACAACGTCGAACGGATCCGGGAGCACCTGCGGGCCCGGGACGGCGTGCCGGTGGTGATCGGTTCGGGCACCCTGAACGACCTGGTCAAACTGGCCGCGTGGGAACTGGAGCGGGAGTACCTGGCGGTGGCCACCGCCGCCTCGATGGACGGCTATGCCGCCTACGGCGCCTCCATCACCAAGGGCGGTTTCAAGATCACCCGGTACTGCCCGGCGCCGGCGGCGATCGTGGCCGATTACGGACTTCTCGCCGCTGCCCCGGGCCGGCTGACCGCCACCGGCGTGGGCGACCTGGTGGAGAGAGATCCCGGCCGGTGGGGACTGGATCCTGGCGGATGCCTTGGGCATCGAGGCGATCGACGACGACGTATGGCACCTGGTGCAGGACCCGCTGCGGGACTCGATCGCGCACCCGGAACTGATCGCCGCCGGTGACGCGGGAGCGATCAGGGGGCTCTCGGAGGGGTTGTTGATGTCCGGCCTGGCGATGCAGGCCCACCAGTCCTCCCGGCCGGCCTCCGGCGCCGGACACCAGTTCTCCCACCTGTGGGAGATGGAAGGGCTCGGCCTCGATGAGGAGCCGCCGCTCTCCCACGGGATGAAGGTGGGGCTGGGCACCATCTCCCTGTGCGCGCTGTACGAGGTGGCCCTGAACCGGGATCTGGCGACCTTGGACGTCGAGGCGGCCGTGGCGGCCTGGCCGACCTGGGAACAGATGGAGGCGCGGGTGCGCGGGGCCGCGCTGCCGCCGGAGGTCACCGAGGCGGCCGTGGAACAGTCGCGCCTGAAGTACCTGGCGGCGCCGGAACTGCGGGCTCGACTGGAGCGCCTGCGGGACCTGTGGCCCGGGCTCGCCCAGCGCCTGCGGGCCCAACTGCTGCCAGCCGCCGACATCCAGCACCGCCTGGCGACGGTCGGCGCGATCACCCATCCGAGCCAGATCGGGGTGGAGGAGGCCCGGTTCCGGGCCACCTATGTGCGCGCGCAGATGATCCGCAGCCGCTACACCCTGCTTGATGTGCTGCTGGAGGCGAACCTGCTGGAGGAGTGCGTCGCCGAACTGTTCGCCCCCGGCGGTTTCTGGGGCTCCCAACCGTGGCGGGGGCCCGGGGAGATCACGAACTGACCGCGTCAGCCTCCTGGGCGGCCAGAACGGCCTGGGCGGCGGCGAAACGGGCGATGGGCACCCGGTAGGGGGAGCAGGAGACGTAGTCCAGCCCGATCCGGTTGAACAGGTCGATCGAGGCCGGGTCCCCACCGTGCTCACCGCACACCCCCAGCTTCAGCCCCGCCTTGGCGGCCCTGCCCTTGGTGGCACCGATGCGCACGAGCTCGCCCACGCCGTCGGCGTCGATCGTGGCGAACGGGTTCTCCGGCACGATCCCGCCTTCCTCGTAGGCCGCCAGGAAGGAGCCCTCGGCGTCATCACGGGAGATGCCGATCCCGGTCTGGGTCAGGTCGTTGGTGCCGAAGGAGAAGAAGTCGGCGTGCTCGGCGATCTCATCGGCGGTCACCGCCGCCCGCGGCAGTTCGATCATGGTGCCCACGCTGATGTCCAAGTCCGCCCCGGCGGCGGAGAGTTCCTCCGCCACCGTCTCGGTGACGATCGCGCGCATCCGGCGCAACTCCTCGGCGAAGGCCACCAGCGGCACCATGATCTCCACCACCGGCTCCCCGCCGCCCGCCCGCACGGCCAGGGCGGCACGCACGATGGCGCGCACCTGCATCCGGGCGATCTCGGGGTACAGCAGTGCCAGGCGCACCCCGCGGGTGCCCAGCATCGGGTTCATCTCCGTGAGCGAGCGCACCTGCCCCAGCAGCCGTCTGGCCCGGGCCAGCTCGGCGGCGTTGCCATCGCCGCTCAGTTCCAGACGCTGGACGGTCAGGGCCTGGGTGACCAGATCCGGCAGGAACTCGTGCAGCGGCGGGTCCAGCAACCGGATCGTGACCGGCAGGTGGGACATCGCCGAGAGGATCTCGGTGAAGTCGTCCTGCTGCATCGGCAGCAACGCCTCCAGCGCCTGCGCACGCTCGGAATCATCGGCGGCCAGGATCATCGCCCGCACCGCGGGCAGGCGGTCCTCAGCCATGAACATGTGCTCGGTGCGGCACAACCCGATGCCCTCGGCGCCGAACTCCCGGGCCTTGGTCGCGTCGGCACCGGTGTCGGCGTTGGCGCGCACCCCCAACGTCCGGATCTCATCGGCCCAGCCCACGATCGTTGCGAAGTCCTCACCCAACTGCGGTGGCACCAGGTCCAGCGCCCCGGCGAAGACCTCACCGGTGGACCCGTCCAGGGTGATCAGATCACCTTCGTGCAGCACCACGTCCCCCACGGCCAGGGTGCCGGCGTCGGTGTCGATGCGGATCTGCCCGGCCCCGGCCACGCACGGTTTACCCATCCCACGGGCCACCACCGCCGCGTGGGAAGTCATCCCCCCGTGCGCGGTGAGCACACCTTGTGCGGCCAGGGTGCCGGCGATGTCGTCGGGGGTGGTCTCCCAGCGCACCAGCACCACCGGGGTGCCGGCCTTGCCGCGCTGCTCGGCCACATCGGAGTCGAACACGATCTGGCCCACGGCCGCCCCGGGGGAGGCGTTCAGCCCGCGGGTGAGCACCTCGCGGTGGGCGCCGGGGTCGATCGCCGGGTGCAGCAGCTGGTCCAGGTGGGCCGGTTCGATGCGGCGCAGCGCCTCGGCGCGGTCGATCACGCCGTCGGCCTCCAGGTCCCGGACCACTTTGAGCGCCGCTGCCGCGGTGCGCTTACCGCTGCGGGTCTGCAGCAGGTACAAGGATCCTTCCTCCACGGTGAACTCGATGTCCTGCATGTCGCCGTAGTGGACCTCCAGGCGGTTCATCGTCTCCACCAACTGGGCGAACGCCTCGGGCAGCACCTCCTCCATCTGCGCCAGCGGGAGCGGTGTACGGATCCCGGCGACCACGTCCTCCCCCTGGGCGTTCAGCAGGAACTCCCCGTAGAGCTCCTTGGCGCCGGTGGAGGGGTTGCGGGTGAAGCACACCCCGGTGGCGGAGGTGTCGCCGCGGTTGCCGAACACCATCTGCATCACGTTCACGGCGGTGCCCAGGTCGTCGGGGATCCGGTGCGCCTTGCGGTACACCCCGGCGCGCGGGTTCTGCCAGGAGGCGAACACCGCCTCGATTGCCCGTTCGAGCTGGGTGTGCGGGTCGGTGGGTAGGTCGGTGCCGATGTACTCGGCCGAGACCCCCTTGAACGTCTGCACCAACTCGCGCAGGTCCGCGGCGGTCAGATCGGTGTCGTTGTGCACGCCCCGGTCGCGCTTCATCGCGCTGAGGGCGTCCTCGTAGGCATGGGCCGGCACCCCCTCGACCACCTCGCCGTACATCTGCAGGAACCGGCGGTAGGAGTCCCAGGCGAACCGCGGGTCATCGGCCTCGGCGCCCAGGGCTTCCACCGTGTCATCGGAGATCCCCAGATTCAGGATGGTGTCCATCATCCCCGGCATCGACACCACCGCCCCGGAACGCACCGACACCAGCAACGGGCGCTCCGACCCGCCCAGGGTGCGGCCGGTGCGTTCCTCCAGGTCCGCCAGCGAGGTGCGGATCTGCTCGGCCAGGCCATCGGGCCACCGTCCGCCGGCGCGGGTGGCGGCCACGCAGGCGGTGGTGGTGACGGTGAACCCGTCCGGCACCGGGATGCCCAGGTTGAGCATCTCCGAGGCGTTGGCGCCCTTGCCGCCGAGCAACTCCTTCAGGTGCGCCCCGCCCTCGGCGAGGTCGTAGACGTAGCGGGTTGCGTCGTCGTCGGCGCTGCCCTGACCGACTCGCCCGCCCGGGAGGCGGCTTTGATCCCGGTTGCGCCCGGCTGGTTCTGGTTGGTCATCTGTTCCTCCTGCTCAACTGCCCGTCAGGGCCCGACGCCGGTTCTCCACGAGTTCGATCACCCGCACCGCGGCTTCTTCCAGCGCCAACTCGGTGGTGTCCACCACCGGGCAGCCCAGGCGCCGCTGGATCGCCTTGGCGTGGTCGAGTTCGTCGTAGATCGCCACCAGATCCGAGTACCCCTCGTTCACCCCGGAGGCGCCCATCGTGCGCAGCCGGCGCTGGCGGATGTGCAGCAGTCGTTCGGGGTCGATGCTCAGCCCCACCACGTGCCAGGGCGTCACCGTGAACAACTCCTGCGGCGGTGGCACCCCGGCCACCAGCGGGATGTTCGCGGTCTTGTAGCCCAGGTAACCCAGGTACATCGACAGCGGGGTCTTGCCGGTGCGCGAGACGCCCACGAGCACGATGTCGGCCTCGGTCAGGGACTCGGGGCGCGGCCGTCGTCCAGGGCGATCGCGAACTCCATCGCCTGGATCTTCTTGAAGTAGTCGGCGTCTATGCCCACCGGGCGGATCTTGCGCCGGGGTGCGGTCCCGGTGACCCGCTCCATCGCCTGCATCGCCGGCAGCAGCAGGTCCACGTGGGAGATCCGGTGCTCATCGCACAGGTCATCCAGCAGACTGCGCAGCCCGTCGTCGACGAGGGTGGAGAAGACCACCACGTCCTCCTCCGAACCGGTGATGTCGCGGAACGCTGCCCGCAGCACCGCGGAGGTGCGGATGCGCGGGTGGCGCACGATCCGGGTGTCGAAGTCCTCGTACTGCACACGCGTGGCCCGGGCCACACGCGCGGCGGTGTCCCCGGTCGAATCGGCCATCACGTGGATCGCGATCGGCACCTCGCTGACCATGGGCCTCACAGTACGGCCAGAACCTCACCCGGGCGGGGCCTATCGCGGAGTGGAACGGTTCAACGGATGGTCTGTCCTGCCCGCGCGGCCTCCTCGTTGCTGCGATACCGGTACCACTGCGGTGCCGGGGGTACCAGGAAAAGAACGACGACGAGGGCCGGGATGAGCACGGCCAGCGCGCCCTCCATGGTGGGCACCTCCACCACGGCCGGCAGGGCGCCCAGCGCGGCCAGGCCGATCAGGATCATCAGCACCCAGCGGGCCCCGTTGGAGCCGCGGAAGGCGCCGACGGTCAACGCGCCGAAGACCAGGCCCATCGCGATGGCGAAGGCGCCGATGAGGCTGATCAGGATCGAGAAGCCGGCGTGGAACTCCGGGATCATGAACGGCAGCGAGACCAGCAGGTCCGCGGCCCGGTCCCGGACCACCAGCACCCCGATCCCCGCGACCAGGGAGGCGGCGCAGGCCAGCCACACCAGGATCGAGCCCAGCAGCACGGTGACCGGGCGGCGCGGCGGTGGGCCCGGGGGATGGTCAGCGGTGGTGGGCATGCCCTCATGGCCGGGCGGGGCGTAGGGGTACTGAGCTGGTGCCGGTTGCGTGCCGGGCTGGGCATAGCCCGGTTGGCCGTAGGCGGGGTGGGTGCCCGGCTGACTGTGTGGGGACTGGCCGTAGGCGGGGTGAGCACCGGGCGGCCGGCTCTGTGCGGCGTCGCCGTAACCGCCCCGGTGGCCGGGGTGCCCGTAACCCGGTGCCGCTGCGTCGGGTTGGGCGGACGGGTTCTGGGCGGGCCCGCCGGTCCACTGCCCGCCGTCGTGCTGCTGCGGGTAAGGATTCGTCACGGTCCCCTCCACGCCGTCGTCCTCTCGGCCGCACCCGGTCAGGAGTGCTCCTGCGCCAGCCTAATCTCGGCGGGGTCGGTTCCGGGCTCATTCGGCAGCGCGGCAGGCAACTTTCAATGCCCGAGGGCTACCTGCCCGGGGACGCTGGATGGCCCGGTCGTGCTGGGCGACCCGGGGGCGCCGGCCCGGGCCGGCGCCCCGGACGGCGCTGGGTCTCGATCAGGTGGCGGCGCCATCGCCGCCGGGGACGTCTGGTGTCGGTACCAGGCCGAGGCCGGCGGGAGTAGGAACAGCAGGATCACCACCGCTGGACCGAAGCCCAGGAGCACGCTCACCGGGTGCGGGTGGACGGTCCCGGCCAGCACAGTCGGCAGCGACCAGAAGCCGAGCAGACCCACCAGCACCCACCGGCACGCGTTCGACCCCTGGTAGGCGGCCACCGCCAGCAGTCCGAGGGTCAGCACCACCGCCATGGCGGCCAGGTACAGCGTGAGTTCCACGATCCTGATTCCGGTGCCGTGCGGGGGATGGCCGAAGAGGAACCGCGGCAGCAGTTCACGGACGAGCAGATCGTCGGTGGCCAGGGCCAGCACGCCCACACCGAGCCCCAGGGCTCCGGCCACCCACATCAACGCAGCGGCGATGGTCACGGTGAGCGGTCGCCGTGGTGGCGGCGCCGCGCCCCCGGGCCGTACCCCGCCCGGTGCTGCCGACCGGGGTCCGGACGGTGGACCCGGTGGTGCCGGCGGGGCGGGCCGGCCGGTGGACCCGGCCCGGGCGGCCGTGACGGAGGACCTGCGCCGGGCGGCCCCGCCGGGTGGTGCCCACCGGGCGGCCCAGGTGGATGGTGCGGATTCGTCATCGGCTGCTCCCGCCGTCGTCCTCCGGGAGCGCGCGTGCCGCACCGGAGGGAGGGACCTGACAGAGCCCGACGGTACGAACCGGACCGGCGACGCCGCACGTGCCTCACCCGGCCGTGTGGACAACGAAGAGCGGGCCCACCCGTTGTGGATGGACCCAGCCGGTGGGGGCGATCAGTCACTGTCCGGTGCCGTCGGTGCAGCCGGCGCCGGAGGTGCGGGTCAGCGCCGGAAGGGGGCCGACGACGGCGGCTCGGTGCCGTAGCTCGCCGCGGGTCTGTGCGGCCCACCGCTTGGTCCACCGGGGCCGCCACCGGAGGCGCCACCGTATCGATCGCCGGTCTGCCGGTGTTGACGCTGGACGTACCACTGCCGGGAGGAGGTGACGTGGAACAGGATCACGGCGACACCGGTCCAGGAGGCGGCGATGAGGGAGAGCAGTTCACCGGCCAGCAGCAGGATCGAGATCGCCAGCACGAAGACGATGCCCATCACCGTCAACCCCCAGACCGCTGCCCGGGAGCCCCGGAAGGCGAGCACCGCCAGCAGGAACACCACCGCGCCCCAGACCAGCGAGACCACCCCCGCCGCCGTCATGATCGGCGACAGGTAGGGCAGCGCCTCGCGCAGCAGAGCCAGGAAATCGGCCGCCTGCGAGGGGTGCACCCCCACATCGACCAGCCCCTGCTCACCACCGGCGATCAGGTCCGCGATCATCGCCAGCAGGGAATCCCGTGCCATCAGCAGCACCGCCCCACCCACGATCGGTAACAGCGTGCCGAACCAGGTCATGAGCGAGGCGGCCGCGACCGTGCCGGGTCGGTGGGCCTGCTCGGCCGCGTTGCCGGGTTGTCCTTCGGTGATCGAGCCCATCCAGGAAGTCAGCGGGTGTAGTTGCCGGGGTTGAACTGGGTGGTCTTGCGGGCGTTGTACCAGTCCCGCGACTTCGGGGCCAGGAACAGCCCCACCGACAGGCCCACCCAGATGATGGAGATGAGAGCGAGCGCGTTGCCGTCGAAGAGGTTGAACAGGCTGCCGGCGATGGCCAGGGCACCGAACACCACCAGCACCCAGCGGGCCCAGTTGGCACCACGGAAGGCGAAGATCGCCATCACCAGCACCAGCACACCCCAGATGGCGGCGACCACCCCGAAGATGGCGATGAACTGCAGCACCACGCCCTCGTCGGCGCTCAGCCCGAGATCGGCGGGGTCGAGAGCCTGGGCGAACATCAGCAGCAGCCCGAGGATGATCATGACCGCGGAGCCGATCCAGGCCAGCACCGCCCCGCCGGTGACCGTCCCGGGCCGGAAACTGCGGGAGCCTGCGGCCGAGCCAGCGGGACTGGAGCCGTAGGGGGCGTTCTGGGCGTACTGGGCAGGCTGGCCGTACTGGGCGCCCTGGCCCGCCTGCTGCGTGTACTGGCCCGGCTGCGACGGCTGCCCCGGCTGCGGCGGCTGACCGGGTTGGGTGGGCTGGCCGTACTGCCCGGGCTGAGCCTGCGGCTGCTGGCCGTACTGATCAGGTTGCGGCGTACCGGATGGCGTGGTCATGGTGTCCTCCCTCGTCCGTGCGTCCATCATGACGCATCCGGGGCCAATCGTGTCGGATGAGTTCAGCGATATCGATGGGCACATCTGCCCGGCGCAACACCGATCGGGCGCCCGTTCCGCGCTCACGCGCCCACCCGCCCGGGCGTAGGGTCGGCACTGTGACAGTCACCGAGGATCTGCTGGCGCAGGTGCGCGACGTCGCCGCCCCGGCCGCCTGGAGCACCGATCAGGCCACCCGGACCGCGATGGCCCATGACGCTTCGCACTACCTGCTCACCCCGCGTGCCGTGCACACCCCTCGCACGCTGGGCGAACTCACCGCCGTTCTGGCCCGCGCGAGCACCGCCGGGGTGCCGGTGACCTTCCGCGCGGGCGGCACCAGTCTGTCCGGGCAGGGCGTGGGCGATGGGGTGCTCATCGACGTGCGGCGCCACTTCGCCGGGTTCGACGTGCTCGACGACGGCGCCCGGGTGCGCTGCGAACCGGGGGTGCTGCTGCGCAAGGTCAACGCCGCGCTCATGCCGTACGGGCGCCGGCTGGGACCGGACCCGGCCAGTGAGATCGCCTGCACCATCGGCGGGGTGGTGGCCAACAACTCCTCCGGGATGACCAGCGGCTCGGCCGCCACGGCCTATCACACGATGGAATCCGCGGTGTTCGTACTGCCCTCGGGTACGGCGATCGACACCGCCGCCGGTGACGCCGACGCCCGCCTGCGTGAGCAGGAACCAGCCCTGCACGCCGAACTTGTGCGGATCCGGGACACGATCCGCACCACACCGGCGCTGCGCCGCATCGTTGAGCACCAGTTCTCGATGAAGAACACCATGGTACGGGCTGAACGCCTTTCTGGACCACCACGAGCCTGCCCAGATCCTGGCGCACCTGATCGTCGGGTCCGAGGGCACCCTGGCCTACCTGGCCTCGGTGGTGCTGACCACCGTGCCCGCCCACCCGCACGTGGCGACCTCGCTGCTGGTGTTCGACGACGTCAACCGAGCCACGGACGCGTTGCCGGCGATCCTGGGCGCCGGCGCCCGGGCGGCCGAACTCATGGACGCCCGCGCCCTGCGGGTGGCCCAGCGACTGCCGGCGGCACCGGAGTCGATGCGCGGAATCGACGTGCAGGCCCACACCGCCCTGCTGGTGGAGCTGCAGGCCGAGCAGGAGGCCGAACTGACCGAGCAGAGTCGGGACCTGCTCGCGGCGCTGGCCGATGCCCGGCTGTCGATGCCGGCCGAACTCAGCCAGGACGGCGCCGCCCGTGCGGCCATGTGGACGGTGCGCAAGGGGCTCTACCCCGCAGTGGCCGGGGCGCGCCCGGCCGGCCGGCACACCAACCTGCTGGAGGACGTCGCCGTCCCCCCCGAGCACCTGCGGACCACCGTGCGCAACCTGGCGGAGTTGTTCGTGCGGCACGGGTATGACGACGCGGTCATCTTCGGCCACGCCCGCGATGCGAACCTGCACTTCATGATCAATCCGCGGCTGGACGATCCGGCGCAGGTGGACACCTACGCCGCTTTCACCGAGGACATGGTCGAGGTGATCCTGGGCGCCGGCGGCACGCTGAAGGCCGAGCACGGCACCGGGCGGATCATGTCCGCCTACGTCGAGCGTCAGTTCGGCCCGGAGTTGTACGCCCTGATGCGCCGGATCAAGGCGGCCTGCGACCCCGCCGGCATCCTCGCCCCCGGGGTGGTGCTGAACGAGGACCCGCTGGCCCACCTCAAGCACCTGAAGACGATGCCCACCGCCCACCCGCTCGTGGACGCGTGCGTGGAGTGCGGGTTCTGTGAGCCGGTGTGCCCCTCCCGGGACGTGACCACCACCCCGCGCCAGCGCATTGTGCTGATGCGGGAGATGGCGGTGGCCGACCCCCAGCGCCGGGAGGAGTTGGCCAAGGCGTTCGAGTACCAGGCGGTGCAGACCTGCGCCGGGGACTCCATGTGCGTGACGGTGTGCCCGGTGGGCATCGACACCGGCGCGGTGATGAAGGGCATGCGTGCCGAGGCCGCACCCCCGGTGGCGCAACGGGCCGGGCGGACGGCCGCGATGCACTGGGCGGGCACGACGACGGCGGTGCGGGCCGGCCTGGGGGTCGCCGCGGTCCTTCCCGGCGGGGTGCTCGCGGCGGGCAGCCGGGCGGTGCGCACCGCGGCGCCCCATGACCTGGTGCCCGAGGTGGGCAAGGACCTGCCCGGGCCCGGCACGAAACGCTCGGCGCTGCGCCCCGGCGCGGTGACCACACGTACCCCCGCGGCTGGTGCCACGGCTGACCAGGGGGCTGTCGGCGTCGTCCTCTTCCCCTCCTGTACCGGGGCGATGTTCGGCTCGGACTCACCCGGGGCCGCCCAGGCCTTCCTGGACCTGTGCGCCCGGGCCGGGGTGCACGTGCGGATCCCGGAGCAGATCGACTCCCTGTGCTGCGCCGTGCCATGGACCTCCAAGGGCCTGACCGGTGGCGCCCGGACCATGGCCGAGCAGGTGCGCCAGGTGCTCACCGAGGCGAGTGAGGGGGGCCGGTTGCCGGTGGTGACCGACGCGGCCTCGTGCACCCTGGGCCTGGTGGAGTCGGACCCTGGCCTGCAGGTGATGGATGCCCTGGCATTCGTACGCGCCCACGTGCTGCCGAGGGTGCCGGTGGACCCCGACCGGCGCCTGGCCTCGGTGGCGGTGCACCCCACGTGTGCCACCACCCACCTGGACGTCACCGATGACCTGCTCGCCCTGGCCCGCTCGGTGGCGCGGCAGGTGACCGTTCCGGTGAGCTGGGGGTGCTGCGGGTTCGCCGGTGACCGGGGCATGCTGCACCCCGAACTGACCGCCGGCGCCACCGCACCCCAGGTGGCCGAACTGGCCGCGGTCGAGGCCCGGCACGGTGCGTTCGATGCCTACATCTCCGCCAACCGCACCTGTGAGATGGGGATGAGCCGGGCCACCGGGCGCACCTATGAGCATGTGCTGGAGGTGTTGGCGCGTCTGGCGCGTTGAGCCCACCCGCAGGGTCCGCAGCGGCGCCAACGGCCGTCACCCTCGGCGGACCGATGGCGGTAGTGTGCCGACAGGCCCGCCACGCCGGACCGGAGAAGGTGACTTCCATGACCATGATCGTGTTGTTGGTGCAGTTGTTGCTCGCGCTGGGCGTGCTGGCCGTGGTGACCTTCTTCGTGGCGCTCGCAGTTCGGCGTCGCGCCAAGCAGCGACAACTGAACCAGGACATCTACCGCGCGGCCTACTCCCATGTCCAGCAGCCGCAGCACGGCGGCCAGGGGCCGGGACCGCAATCGCCCGGTTCCCAGACGCCGCCACCCCCGCGCTGACCACTGACCATGACCACCCGGGGAAAGGTCGCTCCGGCGGACCGGCGCCACGCCTACCTGCCCACCACGATGGGGACCCTCCTGGCCGTCCGATCGGGCACAGCACTGTCTGGCCTGTACTTCCCGGACCGCACCTACCCACCGAAACCCGGCACGCTCGGGGAACTGGTACACCCCAGCGGTGACCGGTTGCGCCGCCGCGACGATGAACTCCTCTTCACCGTCGGGGAGCAGGTGCGCGAGTACTTCGCCGGGGAGCGGCAAGCGTTCGACCTTCCGCTGCGTACCGCAGGCGAGGAGTTCAACGAGACGGTATGGGCGATGCTGCGGCAGATCCCCTACGGGCACGTGACCACCTACGGCGCGCTGGCGCAGCAAGCGGGGTCGGCGACGTTGGCCCAACGGGTGGGCCAGGCCGTGGGGCGCAACCCGATCAGCATCGTGATCCCCTGCCACCGCGTGCTCGGCGTCGATGGGTCCTTGACCGGGTACGCCGGCGGACTGGACCGTAGCGGGCCTTGCTGGACCTCGAGGAACCTGCCGAGGCCCGAGCGGCGAGGCTGTTCTGATCGCGCGCAGACGATGATGACTGAACGCTTCCTGCCCGCACGCGGCCCGTGGGATACCCGCGCGACCCTGACCACACTGGGTCATCACAGCATCCCTGGTGCACACCGCACCGACACCGTGAGCGGGACCCACACCCGGGTGCTCAGGATCGGTGGGCATCTTCACATCGTCGACCTGCGGCTCACCCCCGCCGGCGTGTACTGGCGCGTGCGCGGCCACGACCGGGCCGCCGGAGCGCCCGATGCGAGGACCATGGAGCCACTGCTGCGCTGGTGGTTCGACCTGGACGCCGAGATCGGGGCCATCGACGCCCACCTGCGCGGTGATCCACTCCTAGCGGGGCAGGTCGCGGACCGTCCCGGGATCCGGATCACTCGTCATGCTGACGCGGCAGCCGGGGTCCTCACCACGATCCTCGGTCAGCAGGTGTCCCTGGCGGCGGCCGCACCTTCGCCGGCAGGCTGGTCGCTGCCTACGGCGAGGAGACCGCGGCCCGCCTCCGGGCCTTCCCGGTGCCCGCTCGGATCGCTGCGGCGGACGAGGAGGACCTGCGGGCAGCGATCGGCCTGACCGGGGCCCGCGCCCGCACGCTCAGGGCAACGGCCGCGCTGCTGGCCGAGCACCCCGGCCATCCCGACGCGCCGCACCTGCTCGAGGGGGACGTGCTCGCCCGACTCGCCGACCTTCCCGGAGTCGGTCCCTGGACCCTCTCCATCATTGCGCTACGCGGTAGCGGCGACGGTGATGCGCTGCCGGCCTCCGATCTGGTGCTGCGCCGCGGCATGGGCGGTCTGACGGCGCGTGCGGTCAGGACTGCGGCCGAGGCGTGGCGGCCGCACCGTGGTTACGCCGTCGTGCGGCTGTGGGTGGAAGCCGGCTCACCGACTAGCGGGTGATGTCACCGAGGTGGTGGATGACGTCATGCAGGTGGTACTGGGCGAGAGTGACAGCGGTGAACTGCGCGCCGTCGGAGCGGCGGCCGGTGCGCTGCCACTGGTCCCGGGACAAGCGCTGGTACCGCTCGGCGACGGGCTCGGCGCGCTCGCGCAACTCGGCTAGGACCTGATCGGCATCCTCCTGAGCGTAGTTGCCCTTGATCGCGGCGGCGTCCTGGTCCCAGTTGGGGAAGGTGGGGTCCTCCTCGGTCTGCATCAGCCCCAGTCGCTCGGCGAACACCCCGTGCACATCGCGCACGTGCGCTGCGTACTCCAGCGGTGACCACGTCTGAGCGTTCGGGCGCCGGGTCCACCAGTGGGCGTCGGTGCGCGCCCGCACGTCCTGCCATTGCCTGGCGTTGTCCCGCAGCATCTGGGGGATCAATTCCGGCACCACGGTGCCCGCCTCGAGCCCGCACTCATCGCAGGGTTCGCGCAGGACCCAGGTCCAGTCCTTGGCATCGGGTTCGATGCTCATCGGTTCCTCACCTTCGCCAGTGCCGCTTGCGGGTCTGGATCGAGTCTGCCAGCCATCGGGTGGGCCCGGTAGCCGGGGTTTAGAAGAGGGTGGCCGGAACGAGTGGCGGCGGATCCTTGGGGCGACCGGGAGCCGCCCCGCGGTGGCCGGTGCGAGCGGGCTCGCGTGCGGTGTCGGTGGCACCGCCGCACCGGCGGCACACCCGCTGCCGCTTGGCCCGCCGGGCTGCGTCCTTCAGCGCCCGATGGTAGGTGGGGCCGGGTTGCATGGGCTCGCCGTCGCGGGTCCAGATGATCAGGTTCGCGATGCAGAACTGCGGGCAGCACCGGCTGCAACTGACCGGGCGCGCCGGCTTGCGGAACCGTCGGTGCTCGTGCCCGCCGGGACAGTGGCCCTCCCACGGCGCCGGCGGCAGCGGGGCTTCAGCGGGCAGGGTCCGTTCCGGGCGGGCGCCGATCCGGCCGGCGACCTGGCGCCACTGGGTGCCGTGCCCGGCATCGGGGCCGGCCAGGGCGTGGGCGATCTCGTGCAGCACGGTGTCCCGCACCAGATCGTCGTGGTGCAGTTCGGTCAGGTGACGACTCAGGGAGATGGTGCGGGTGTGGAACCGGCACAGGCCCGCGCGGCGTTTCGCGCGGTCGAAGGCGAAGGTCCAGTCCCTCAGGCCGTGTTCGGCCATCAGGTCACGGGCCATCGACTCGGCTTGCTCCAGATTCACCACATCACCCCAACTGCACCGGTTGGTGCCGACTCTAATCGCTGCCACCGACACCCTCCGGCACCGCTGGTCCGGCCTCAGGCCGAGCCGACCTCGGCGAGGGCCTTGCGGATGCGCTTGGCCGAGACCGGGACCGCGGTGCCCAATTGCTGCGCGAAGAAGCTGACCCGCAACTCCTCCAGCATCCACCGCACCTGCGCCAACTGCTCGGCGTGGGTCGGGTCGGTGGTGGCCCGCTCCGCGGCCCACCAGGCATCGTGCAGGTCCCGGATCTGCCAGGCCAGATCCGCGTCCCGGTTCGGGTTCTCCGCGGCCTTGGCCAGCCGCATCGTGGCCGCCTGCAGGTACCGGGGCAGATGCGTCAGCTGCTCCGGTGGGGTGGTGGTGAGGAACCGGTCATGAATCAACGCGGCGTGCTGGTCGCGCACATCGGTGAGCACATCGAGCAGTGCGATGGAGGTGGTGGCCTTGATCTGGGCCTGCAACTCCCGGGAGGCATCCAGGATCTGCACCGTCAGGGCCGCCAACCGGTAGATCTCATCCTCCAGCCGCGCCCGCACATCGGCCTGGACCTGCGCGAACGCCTCCGCGGTGCGCACCTGCGCCAGGTCCCTGCTCGCGGTGAGGGAGGCCACCGCGGCCCGGTGCAAACCGGTGACCAGGGCGGCGGTGTCCCGGTACGGGCTGGCCGCCAGGGACAGCGCCTCCCGTCCGCCCCACCGGCTGGAGACCCGCCCGGTGGGCAGAGCGGTGGTGTCGGCCAGCAGCCGCCGCACACCGGCGCGGTGGGCGCCGGTTTGGGCCGCGGCATCCTGCAGCACCCGTAGCGACACCCGGCCGGTGACCTCGCCCTCCACCACCAACGCCGGGTAGCCGCGGATCTCCAACCCGCCGGCGCCGGTGGCGGTGACCACGTCCGGGATCCGGTCCATCGCCGGCCATCCGGTCAGGTTCTTCTCCTCAGCCAGCCCGGCGCGCACGCCGCCCTGCGGGAAGGCCGCACGGTCGCCGTCGCCGTCGCCGTCGCCGTCTTCCGCCGACCCGGCACCGGCTGATGCCGCGCCGGCACCGGCCGCTCCAGCGCCCGCCGATGCCCCGCCTGCGGTTCCGGGCCCGGCAGCCGCAGCCCCGGCGCGTTTCCGGGCCGCCAGCAGCGCCGCCTTCACCGCCGTGCGCACCGCGTCGCCGGACTGCCGGGACAACTCCCGCTGCAACGCCTCCAGATGCTGACCGGTGCCCAGCACCGCCCCGCGCTCGGCGTGCACCTGGAAGGTGATGCGCAGGTGCGGGGGCAGTTTCTCCGGATCGCGGTCCCCGGCGCTGATCTCCAACTCCGGGCGCACCTGCCGGGCGGCGGTCGCGAAGGCCTCGGCGTAGGAGACCGCTCCCTCCCCGGCCGGGGCCATCTGCTCCCACGGCGGCAACAGCTCGGCGATCGCGCGTGCGGTGTCCGGCGCCGGCACCAGATGCTTGCGGATCGGCTTGGGCAGGGCCTTGATGCTGGCCACCGTCAGTTCCTGCAGGAGTCCGGGCACCAGCCAGTCGAATCCCTCCGGACGCACCCGGCCCAGCACCGCGATCGGGATGTGCACGGTGACCCCGTCGGCCTCGGTGCCCGGTTCGAACTGGTAGGACAGCGGCAACGTCAGGTCCCCCTGCTGCCACACCTGCGGGTACCGGCCGGGATCGAGTTCCTGCACCTGCGGCACCAGAAGGTCCACGCTCAGATTCAGCAGGTCCGGGTGCTCCCGGCGGGCCTGCTTCCACCAGGTGTCGAAGTGCGCGGCGGTGACCACGTGCTCGGGGATGCGTTCGTCGTAGAAGTCGAACAGGCCGTCCTCATCCAGCATCAGGTCCCGTCGGCGCTCGCGGGCCTGGAGTTCCTCGGCCTCGGCGATCACGCCGGCGTTGTGCTCGACGAAGGCGTGGTGGGTGCGCCACTCACCGTCCACCAGGGCGTGCCGGATGAACATCTCCCGCGCCGCCGGGGCATCGACCCGGGCGTAGGGGACGGGCCGGTCGGCCACCAGGGTGAGCCCGTAGAGCATCACCTTCTCCTTGACCATGCCCGCACCCTGCCGGGTGGACCAGTACGGCTCGGAGTAACTTCGTTTGATCAGGTGGGCCGCCAGCGGCTCGACCCACTCGGGGCGGATCCGGGCCGCGGTGCGGGCGAACAGCCGCGAGGTCTCCACCAGTTCGGCCGCCATCACCCAGTCCGGGCGCTTCTTCGCCAGGTGGGAGCCGGGGAAGATCACGAACCGCGCCCCGCGGGCGCCGAGATAGTCCCGTTTGCGCTCATCCCAGAAACCGATCTGGGTCAACAGCCCAGTCAGCATCGCCTGGTGCACCGCGTCGGCGTCGATGTCCCCGGGTGCCTTCAGACGACCCAGATGGATGCCCAGCGGCTTGATCATCTGCCGCAGTTGGGTGTGCACGTCCTGCCATTCCCGGATCCGCAGGAAGTGCAGGTACTCCGCCCGGCACATCCGCCGGAACGCCGAGGACGACAGCTCGGTCCGCTTGGTGCGCAGGTAGTCCCATAGCCGCAGGATGGACAGGAAGTCGGATGTCTCGTCGGCGAACCGGCGGTGCTTGGCGTCGGCCTGCTGCTGGGCATCCGGCGGGCGCTCGCGCACGTCCTGGATGGACAGGGCCGCCACGATCACCAGTACCTCGGCGGCTACCCCGAGCCGGTCGGCCTCCAGGAGCATCCGGCCCAGGCGCGGGTCGATCGGCAGGTGCGCCAGGGATCGGCCCACCTTGGTCAGGCGCAGCCCGGGAGTGGCCGACGACGGCGCATCCCGCCGGGCTGTCTTCGCGGCGGTGGGGTGCAACTCACCCGGGCGAGCGGCGTCCGCGGGACCCGGACGGGCGGGCCGGGCACCGTCGTCGTCGGTGATCGCACCCAGTTCGGTGAGGAGGGCTACCCCATCCCGGACGGAGCGGGTGTCGGGCGGGTCGACGAAGCCGAACTTGGCGACTTCTCCCAGACCCAGGGCGGTCATCTGCAGGATCACCGAGGCCAGGGAGGTGCGCAGGATCTCCGGTTCGGTGAACTCCGGGCGGGATTCGTAGTCGGCCTTGGAGTACAGCCGGATGCAGATGCCGTCGGCCACCCGTCCGCAGCGGCCGGCGCGCTGGCCGGCGCTGGCCTGGGAGACCGGTTCGATCGGTAGGCGCTGGACCTTGGTGCCCTTGGAGTAGCGGGAGATGCGGGCGGTGCCCGGGTCGATCACGTACCGGATGCCCGGCACGGTCAGCGACGTCTCGGCGATGTTGGTGGCCAGCACGATGCGCCGGTTGAGTGCGCGGCGAAGACCCGGTGCTGGTCTGCCGCGGAGAGGCGCGCGTACAGCGGCAGGATCTCCACCTCGGGACCCGGGCGGCCGGACAGGTGATTGGTGAGGGCCTCGGCGCCGTCGCGGATCTCGCGCTCCCCGGAGCAGAACACCAGGATGTCGCCGGGGCCCTCGGCCATCAGTTCATCGGCGGCCAGGCAGATGGCGGTGGCCTGGTCCAGGGGTTCGCGCTCGCCTGAGTTTGCGCGGGAGCGTGTGGGACCGGCGCTTCCGCGGGAGCGCGCGGGGTCGCCTGCGTTACTCCCAGCGCCGGTGCCGCCTGCGCGGCCGGGTGCTTCGTCGTCGTCCTCGGTTGTCTCCGTGTCCGGCACCAGGGGGCGGTAGCGCACCTCGACGGGGTAGGTGCGCCCGGACACCTCGATCACCGGGGCAGGGGTGCCGGGGGAGCCGAAGTGCTCGGCGAAGCGCTCCGAGTCGATGGTGGCCGAGGTGATGATCACCTTCAGGTCCGGGCGCTTGGGCAGGAGCTGGTGCAGGTAGCCGAGCAGGAAGTCGATGTTGAGGGACCGTTCGTGGGCCTCGTCCACGATGATGGTGTCGTAACGGCGCAGCATCGGGTCGCGCTGGACCTCGGCGAGCAGGATGCCGTCGGTCATCACCTTGATCAGCGTGGTCTCGGAGACCTGGTCGGTGAAGCGCACCTGGTAGCCCACGGCCTGGCCGACTTCCGTGCCCAGTTCCTCGGCGATGCGTTCGGCCACGGTGCGCGCGGCGATCCGGCGGGGTTGGGTGTGCCCGATCGTGCCCTCGATACCGCGGCCCAGGTCCAGGCAGATCTTCGGCAACTGGGTGGTCTTGCCCGACCCGGTCTCCCCGGACAGGATCACCACCTGGTTCTTCTCGATGGCCTCGGCGATCTCCTCCCGGCGGGCGGAGACCGGCAACTGCTCCGGATAGGCCACCTTCGGGACGGCGTCCCTGCGCCGCTGGAGCAACTGGGGATCGGGCTTTCGGTAGCCCTCGCGACGGCGCTGGGGTCGACGACGTCGTGACCCGCGCTCGGGCCGCCGCTGGTTGTGCTTCGTCTCGGTCACCGCGCGCCATTGTCTCAGGCGCGCGGGCGGCGGTGAACTCAATAGTGGGCTCGAGCCGGCGTGGCCATGGCCTCAGGGCAGTATGCGCGGAGCGTGCTCATACTCCGAACGCGGGGGTGGGGCGGAGCCGTAACCGTCGCGGTAGACGGTCCGGACGGCGAAGGCCACCAGGGACAGGATCAAGGCGAGTACGACGATGAGAGTAAACATGGCAGTTATCGTGCGCCCATTGCGTCTCTGCCACCAGTGGCAGATATGCCAAGATCCGTTTAGTTCCTGCCAACCGTCTCGTGGCCTCATCCGGACGATGCGGTGGCAGAGGTATTGCTACCCATTGATTTCCTGCCATCGGTGCAGGATGCTGGTGGGATGCAGAAGGTCGCCGTGATCGTGCAGGACGGCGTCGAGCCGTTCGGGCTTGGCGCCTTGTGTGAACTCTGGGACGAGCCCTACCACCCCGATGACGACAACCCGGTGTTCGACTTCGTCGTCTGTGCTCCCGAGCCGGGCCGGATCCGAGCCAACTCCGGTTTCGATCTGCACGTCGAGCACGGCTTGGACGCCGCGAAGGATGCGGACCTGATCTGCGTTGCCCCCAAGCAGGACATAACCGCCGATCACTCGGACGTGCTGGACCTGCTCCGCGAGGCCGACGCCGGCGGCCGGAGCCTGTTCTCGCACTGCACCGCGGCCTTCACCCTCGGACGGGCCGGCCTGCTGGATGGTCGGCGGTGTGCCACGCACTGGCGTTATGCGGACCGTCTGATCGCCATGTTCCCCGAGGCCGTGGTGGACCGGGACGTGCTGTACGTGACCGACGGCAGGCTGACCACCGGTGCCGGTGCGGCCGCGGTGCTGGACGCCGGCCTGCACCTGATGCGCGAACTCTTCGGTGCGGGCACCGCGGCGACCGCGGCCCGGCGGATGGTGGTGCCCCCGCACCGCTCCGGTGGCCAGAGCCAGTACATCGCCCGAGCGGTCCCGGACTGCCGGGCCGAGACGCTCGGACCCCTGCTGACCTGGATCGTGGCGAACCTGCAGGAGGATCTGAGCGTGGAGGCACTCGCTCGCCGCGCGCACATGTCGGCACGGACCTTCGCCCGGCGCTTCCGGGCCGAGACAGGTCAGACACCGCACGCTTGGGTGGTCAGTCAGCGAGTGGCCGCGGCCGAGGAGATGCTGGAGAGCGGCGACGGTTCGGTGGAGTGGGTCGCCGACCAGGTCGGATTCGGCAACGCCGGCACCCTGCGTCAGCACTTCCTGCGGGAACGAGGCGTGTCCCCCCAGGCCTACCGGCGCACGTTCGGGACGCTGGAGAAGGCCGGGCGCTGACCAAACAGCTGGTGTGTGCAGACGGGCCCTGGGAAAGTGGCTCCCATGACTTCCTTCGTGTCACATACGACCATCGACGCCCGTAACGCCTATGAGATCTCGGAATGGTGGAAGCAGGTGCTGGACTACGGTGACGTGCCCGGCGACCCGAACGAGCCGGGGCATGCGGAGTGCATGATCCAGGACGTTGACGGCAGGCACCGGATCCTGTTCCTCGAGGTGGAGGAGCCCAAGTCGAAGAAGAACCGCATCCATCTGGATCTTCGTCCCACCGAGGGTGACCGGGACACCGAGTTGGCGCGCCTGCTCGAACTGGGCGCCCGTGAGGTGGCCGATCGTCGAGGCAAGTACGGTCCTGGCACCGGGTGGGTCGTCCTGGCTGACCCGGAGGGCAACGAGTTCTGCATCCTGCGCTCCGAGGCCGAGGTGAGTGCGACCGAAGGCTGAGACCCTTTCGGCGAGACAGGAATTGGTACCAGTCGAGATGGTGGCCGCCGGATTCGGAGTCTGAAACCACAGCGCGATGGACGAGGTCTGGTATGTCAGTTACGGCTCGAACATGAGCCGGCAGCGGCTGCTGTGCTACTTGAAAGGTGGCTGCCCACCGGGCGGAGTTCGAACCTACCCCGGAGCGCGGGACCCGAGCCCGCCCACCGAGGCTGTGGCCGTCCACCTACCCGGGCGGAGCTACTTCGCCGGGCACTCGCTGACCTGGGGCGGTGGGATGGCCTTCTACGACCACCACGAGCCCGGACCCACGCCCGCGCGGGCCTACCGGATCACGGTCGGGCAGTTCGCCGATATCACCGCCCAGGAAATGCGGAGGGAGCCGGTGGCCAACGGTCCGCTGGAGCAACTCCTTGCCGGTGGCCTCACCGACTCAAGCCACCGCGTCGGGCCTGGTCGGTACGAGACTTTGGTGGACGTCGGTGCACGGGATGGGCTGCCGATGCTGACCTTCACCAGCCCGGGTGGGCTCGACCGTGCCGAGCACGTGGCCCCTACCGCGGCCTACCTGGCCATGCTTACGCAAGGGCTGCGGGAGGGCCACGGCTGGTCCGACGAGCGCATCGCCGTCTATCTGGAGGGCGTGCTGCCCTGAGCGGCGATGCGGGGCGCTTGGTCGGACGCCGTACCGGCCGCGCGAAACGGTGCGGGAGTCGCGGTCCGGGGGCTGTCAGCGGCCCGTTTCACCGCGGGTGAAGAACACCGATTAGGCGCTGAACCCCCTGCCCTCGGACTCCTCGACTGCCGGCGTGAGACTCCGCTCCCTCACTCGGCCCTCGCAGGGCCCGTTGCCGTCGGCGCCTGCGGCACGGGTGTGTCCTCGGGCAGTGCCCGCCCCTCGTCGCCGGACTCGTCGTGCCCGCTCGGAGGGTTCTCGCTGCCGACCTCGTCGACGCCTGGGTCAGAGTCGATGCGCGCGTGCCGCAGACCCCACAGGATCACCGCCGCGAGTACCGCTAGTCCGAGGGTCGCGAAGGCGTAGGTGTTCCGGGTGGCGACGGCGAAGGCGTCGATTGCGGCAGCGTGCAGCGGCACGCCGAGTTCGTCCGGTAGCGACCGGGCGGTCGCGAGTGCCGAGCCGATGCTCTGCAGGCTCAGTTCGCGCGTGGCCTCATCCAGACCGGCCGGCAGGGTACCTCCGAGTCTGCTCTGGTAGCTGACGAAGGCGATCGTTCCCCCGGTGGCCAGTCCGATGGTGTTCCCGAGGCTCCCGGCGACGTCGGTGCTCGCCGAGGCCGAGCCGGTCTGCGCCGCGGGGGCGCTGTTGACGATGATGACCGCGCCGAGCGCGAAGACTGGTGCTGCGCCGGCAGCGATGATCGATACCGCCGCCAGCGCCGGCGCCACCGACGCCTCGCCCTGGAGCAATACGGCCATCAGCAGCGCTCCACCGGCGGCGATCAGGACGCCTGTTCCCATGACCGCGCTCGGCCGGACCCACCGAAGGAATGATGGCGCCAAGACGGTCGCGACGATAGAGAGCGTCGCGGGGATGATCAGCAGCATGCCGGCGGTGAACGGGGAGTGCCCGAGCCCGACCTGCAAGTACTGGGCGAACTGCATGTCGGCACCAGCGGTGGCAAGGATCACCAGCAGGATCGCCACGAGCCCCACGGTGAACGACCGGGAGGCAAACAGTGCCGGGTCCAGCAACGGCGTGGTCAGCCGGAGTTGACGCCGGATGAACAGCAGGCCCGCGACGAGACCGACGGCGACCGCTGCCACCTGCGGCGGTCCCACGTTCCGGGAGGCGAGTTCCTGGCCACCGTAGACCACGAGCGCCACCGCGGTCAGGGACAGCAGCACGCTCACCATGTCGATCCGACCGACCCCGCTCCCGGGAACCTTGGGCAGGGTCGGCGCCAACAGCGCCACCAGGAACGCGATCGGTACGTTGAGCAGGAAGATCGACCCCCACCAGAAGTTCTCCAACAGAGCGCCGCCGATGGGCGGGCCGAATGCCACCCCGCCGGAGAAGGCCGACATGAAGATGGCCACGGCACGGGAGAACTGGGCATCGGATGTGAACATGCGCCGCAGCAGGGCCATCCCCGCCGGGATCATGGAGATTGCCGAGAAGCCGATCAGCGCCCGGGCGGCTATCAGGTACTCGATCGAGGGGGCGTAGGCGGCCAGCAGGTTCGCACTGCCGTAGGCGAGTGCGCTGATGACCAGCAGCCGTCGCGGGCCGAACCGGTCCACCAGGCGCCCGGCGGTCAGCACCAGCCCGGCGCCGACCAGGTCCCCGATGTGCAGCATCCATAACTGCTGGGTGGCGGTGGGTTCCAGCGCCGCGGCGATCGTCGGGGTGGCCAGGAAGAGCACGGTCATGTCGATGGCGACCATGAACACCGGGACGGTCAGCAGGGCCAGACCTGCCCAGGCGGCCAGGCTCGCCCGCGGAGGAGGTGTAGGAGTCATCTCAAGTCTCATAACGTTACGTAATGGAACGTTACGAACGTAGGCGACGCACGCATCGGCCGTCAACCCCCTCAGCAACGCGAACGGCCGATCCAGGAGGCTCTACGTCCACTCACGTCCGCATCGGTTCGCGGCAACTTGCTCCGATGATTAGCGCCGCCCTCCGCCGCTCCGGGGGTAACGTCACCGGATCGTAATCAAACATCGGAGCACTCAACCCTTGTTGACCAACTTGTGTCCAAGTAGGGTGACGGCCAACCACCGAGATCAATGAGGCTTCGATGACGACCAAGGCTCGCCAGTCGCTGAGCGTGCAGATCTACACCGAACTACGTCACGAGATCGCCACCCTGCAGTTGCAGCCCGGCACGATGCTGTTCGAAAACTCCCTGGCGGCCCGGTACGAGACCAGCCGGACCCCGGTCCGTCAGGCCCTGACCCGCCTGGAGCAGGAGGAGTTGATCGAGGTACTGCCCCAGCGCGGAGCGCAGATCGCCCCCTTGTCCATCCAGCGCATCATCGAAGCCCAGGAGATCCGCAACAGCCTGGAGGTCACCGCGATCCGAAAGGCCGCGGAACTGTGGCGATCGTCGGAGTTGAGGTTCCGTCGTTACGACGAGCAGATCCGGGAGAACCTGCGCGAGCAGGACCACGCCTCGAGCCAGAGCGACCTGGCCTCTTTCGCCCGCCTGGACGGGGAGTTCCACGCCATCTTCATGCGGGTGGCCGGAAACCTCCTGCTGCTGCACATGGTGGAACAGGCCCGGGTGCACCTGATGCGGATGCGCTACCTGGAGTTGCGCACCATGCGCCACGACGAGGGGGCCATCGCCCAGCACCGTCAGATCCACCAAGCCGTACGGTCCAATGACGCCGACCGTGCCGTGCTGATCCTGATCGACCACCTGCAACTGCTCACCGCCGCCCGCGACGAGCTCGTCGGCGCCCACCCCCAGTTGTTCTCCGCCTGAAGGCAAGGAGCCCCATGTCCCGAATCACCGATGTCTCGGTCCGCATGCTCGACATCCCCGTCGAGGTGCCCCGCTCCGACGCCATCCAAGCCTTCACTTCCCAGGAGACCCCGTTCGTGGAGATCCGCACCGACGACGGGCTCACCGGCCGCGGATACACCTACACCATCGGCACCGGCGGCAGCGCGGTGATGGCCCTGCTGCGCGATGTATTCGTGCCCCAGCTGCCCGGTCAGGACGCCCGCCGGATCGAGGCGATCTGGTCCGCCCTGCACGGCTCCACCCGCGCCACCACTACCGGTGCGCTGACCTCGCTGGCGCTGGCCGCCGTCGACACCGCTCTGTGGGATCTGAAGGCCCAGCGACAGAACGAACCACTGTGGATCGCCGCCGGCGGGTACCGCCGTCAGGTCCCGATGTATGACACCGAGAGCGGTTGGCTGCACCTGGACGCCGACGACCTCATCGCCGGGGCGCAGGCGATGCGGGACAAGGGCTGGAAGGCGCTGAAGGTCAAGGTCGGCAAACCCACCATGGCCGAGGACCTGGAACGGCTCCGGGCGGTTCGCGAAGTGGTCGGTGACGACGTCGACATCATGATCGATGCGAACCAAGCCTTCACCGGAGCCGAGGCGCTGCGCCGCATCACCGCCTTCGATGATGCTGTCGGGATCGCCTGGTTCGAGGAGCCGCTCCCGGCCGACGACGTGCTCGGCCACGTGGAGCTGGCCCGGCGCACCTCGGTGCCGATCGCGGTGGGGGAGACCCTGTACAGCCCGGCACAGTTCCGCACGTACCTGAACAGCAACGCCGCTGCCATCGTGCAGGTCGACGTGGCCCGCGTCGGGGGTATCACCCCCTGGCTCAAGGTCGCCCACCTGGCCGAGGTCTCCAATGTGGATGTCTGCCCCCACTTCCTGATGGAACTGCACGTGAGCCTGGTGGCGGCCATCCCGAACGGGCGCTACGTGGAGCACATCCCGCAACTGACCACCCTGACCCGCACGCCCGTCGAGATCGAAGGGGACCGGGCCAGCGCCCCGCGCACCCCCGGCCTGGGTATCGACTGGGACCTGGACAGAGTTGAGGAGTTGACGATCGCATGAGCAGAATCGACGTCGACCACGCCCGGGACGTGGCGGCCGCGCTGCTGCGCGGCGCAGGAGTGCCCGACGACGACGCGCACCTGACCGCCGACTGTCTGGTGTACGCCGATCGCCGTGGCACCGCCTCACACGGTTTGCTGCGCCTGCCGCTGTACCTGAGCGCGCTGGAAGCCGGGGGCATCAACCCGCGGCCCCAGATGCGCTGGGTCAACTCCCATCCCGGCGGTGGCCTGCTGCACGCCGACGGCGCCCTGGGGCAGGTGGCGACGGGACAGGCCGTGGAGTTCGTCGCCGAACGGATCGAGGCAAGCCCGGTGGTGGCCGTCGTCGTCCAGGACTCCACCCACTACGGCGCCGGCGCGTACTGGTCTGACCTCATCGCAGACCTGGGCTGCGTGGCCCTGATCACCTCCACCACCGGTCCGGTGGCCGCCCCGCACGGGGCGCACCGCACCGTCCTGGGCTCCAACCCCTTGACCATCGCCCTGCCCGCCGGTGCCGAGGGCCACCTCACCGCAGACATCGCCACCAGTGCCGGTGCCTACGGGAAAGTGGTGGAGGCCGCCAACGCCGGGGAGCAGATTCCCCCCGGCTGGGCGGTGGACTCGGCCGGACGCCCCACCACCGATCCCGACCAGGCCCTGCGCGGGGCCCTGGTCGCGATGGGCGGCCACAAGGGCTCGGCGCTGATGGTGGCCCTGGAAGGGCTGTCCGCGGCCCTGGGGTCCGCGGCCTACGCCTTCGAGACCGAGGACATCTGGGTCAATCCCGCCTCCCGGATGAACGTGGGCCACACGCTGATCGCGTTGAACCCGGCCTTCTTCGGTGGCACCGACCACACCGCCGCCCGGGTGGAGACCCTGCGGCAGGCCGTACGCGACGCCGGCGAGCCGGGAGCGGTGCACGCACCGGGAGATATCGAACTGGCCCGGGCTGCCCGGAACACCCGCACCATCGAGGTGGCCGAGTCCACCGTGACCGCCGTCAATGACCTCGCTCGATCCCACCGCACACCCCTCCTGCGCCCCGACAGCCAGCCCGGAGATGGCCCCGCCTCGTAGAAGCCCCCTACCACCCACCTTCCGAACCCGAACCACTCAGCAGTTCAAAGGAGAATGAGATGAAGACCCGCACCCGCACCATCGCCAGCCAGGTGAGCATGCTCGCCGCGATCGGCCTGGTCGCCACCGCCTGCGTCTCCAGCGAGGCGCCCGGCTCCGGCGACGCCGAACCCGACACCGACGACAACGGCACCGAGGTGACCGAGGACGACGCCGGGACGGGCGACGACGTGGAGACCACCACCGCCCGGTTCGCCTACGTCTACGACCCCTCCCACCCGGTGGGAAGTTGCGGCGTCCCCGCCATCCAGGAAGGGCTCGAGGGCAGCGGCATCTCCATCGACGACTACCCCGCGGCGCAACTGGGCAACGAGGCCGAACTGCTCGAGCAGGTGGCCAGTGGTGGCCTCGAACTGGCTGTGGCCGGCCCCTCCTTCCTCGGGGTGTGGCACGAGGAGGCGGCAATGTTCGACGCCCCGTTCCTGTTCCGGGACGTGGACCACTTCCAGGAGACCCTCGATGGCCCCATCGCCGAGGACGTCTGGGGTGACCTGGCCGAGGAGTCCGGCCTGAACGTGCTGTCCTCCTGGTACTACGGCACCAGGCACGTGACCTCGAACATGGAGGTGAACACCTCCGCCGACCTGCAGGGGGTGACCCTGCGCGCCGCGGACGCCCCGTTGTACCTGACCATGGCCGAGATCATGGGCGGCTCACCCACACCGATGGCTCTGGACGAGGTGTACCTGGCACTGCAGCAGGGCACCATCGACGCCCAGGAGAACCCGATCCCGACCATCGCCAGCCAGGGCTTCCACGAGGTGCAGGACTACATCAACCTCACCGGCCACATGATCCAGGGCGTCATGGTGGTCACCAGCGACCAGTACCTGGACTCCCTCTCCGATGAGGACCGCACCGCCCTGGAGGACGCCATGGTCGGGGCAACCGAGGCCGTGCGCGACTGCATCGAGCAGCAGGAGAACGACTTCCTCGAGGAGTGGCGCGAGACCGGTGAGATCACCGTGAACGACGACATCGACCACGACCACTTCCGCGAGCGGGCGATGGAGATCGTGCCGGAGAACTTCGCCTGGGGTGACCTCTACCTCGAGATCCAGGGTTCCTGACGGTGACGGCGGCGCCCACGGACCAGGACTACCTGGAGCAGAAGTCGCGGATATACGGCGCGGTGGTGTTCATCGAGCGTGTGCTCTCGATGTGGTTGCTCACCGCGTTGCTGGTGCTCATCGGGATCCAGGTGTTCACCCGGTACGTGCTGAACTCCCCGTTCGTCTGGACGGAAGAGTTGGCCAGGTTCGTGTTGATCTGGTTCGCGTTCATGTCCGCGTCCTTCGTCATGGCGCGCCGCCGTCACATCACCGTGCTGCTCTATTCGGCCCGGTCCTCCGGGCGGGTGATCGCCGCGATCGATGCGTTCGCCTACTTCATGGTCCTGGCGGTGTCGGCAGTGCTGACCTACGGCGCATGGGACCTGGTGCGCGCAACCGGCCGGCTGAATGCCCCGGCCACCGACATTCCGCTGAGCGTGGTCTATGCGGCGTTGTTGGTCGGGTCGGTACTGATGACACTGCACGCGGCGTTCAACCTGTACCTGGCCGCGCGGTACCCGGGCCGGTACCAGGAGTCCGACGACATCGAGAAGATCGGACTCTGAGATGACCGTTCTGTGGATGATTCTGGCCCTGTTCCTGCTCCTGGGCTGCGCGTCCCGGTGGCGTGGGCGCTCCTGGTGCCGGCCCTGGTGTACGTCGTACTGGACGGCTCGGCGAGTTTCCAGATCGCCGCCCAGCAGACCGTCTCCGGGGTGAACACGTTCCCGTTGCTGGCGGTGCCGCTGTTCATCATGCTGGGCAACATCGCCAACGTCTCCGGCATCTCCGACCGGTTGTTCAACGCGGCCACCGCGCTGCTGGGTCACTTCCGCGGCAGCCTGGGCTACGTCAACGTGTTCACCAGTTTCGGGTTCGCGTGGATGAGCGGCGCGGCGATCAGTGACGCCGCGGCGCTCGGCCGGGTGCAGGTGCCGGCGATGCTCAAGCGGAACTATCCCGAGGGCCTGACGCTGGGTATCACGGCCGGTTCATCGCTGATCGCCCCGATCCTGCCGCCGTCGATCCCGGCGATCATCTACGCCGTCACCGCCGGGATCTCGGTGGGTGCGCTGTTCATCGCCGGGATCGTGCCCGCGCTGCTGCTGCTCACGGTGCTGTGCGTGACGGTGTTCGTCTCCCTGCGCAAGCGCAACGACCTGCGCCTGGCCAAGGCCAGTGTCCGGGACCAGGTGACGCTGTCACTGAAAGCCCTGCCGGCGCTGGGCGCGGCAATCGTGGTGCTCGGCGGGATCCTGGGCGGGATCTTCACCCCCACCGAGGCCGCCGGGATCGGCGTGGTCTACATGACCGTACTGGCGATCTTCTACGGCGCGATGAACTGGCACAACGTCAGGCGCGTGCTGCAGAACACGGTGGAGACCACCGGGTCGGTGCTGATCATCGTGTGCGCAGCGGCGTTGTTCGGTTGGGTCCTGGCCCGTGAACGGGTCCCGCAGCTGGCCGGGGAGTTCATCTTCGGCCTGACCGAGAACCCGATCGTGTTCCTGCTGCTGCTGAACGTGCTGCTGTTCATCATCGGGGCGATCATCGAGCCGACCGCGGCGATCCTGGTGCTGGTCCCGGTGCTGGCTCCGGTGGCCACCCTGTACGGGCTCGACCCGCTGCACGTGGGCTCGGTGATCATCTTCAACCTGATGCTGGGCCTGCTCACCCCACCGGTGGGCCTGGTGCTGTTCGTGCTGTCCAGCGTGACCGACATACCGGTCTCACGGATCATCCGCGGAGTGGTGCCGGTGTACGTGCCGCTGGTGGCCGTGCTCCTGCTGATCAGTTTCATCCCGTTCTTCACCACCTGGCTGCCCGGAGTGCTCGGGTAGCCGCCCATTAACCGAAAGGACCTTCATGACCACCATCGCCTCGGTGCGCACCGACGACGTGCGGTTCCCCACCTCCCTGGAGCTGGACGGCTCCGACGCGGTCAATGTGGACCCGGACTACTCCGCGGCCTACGTGCAGATCACCACCGAGTCCGGGGAGAGCGGGCACGGCCTGGTGTTCACCGCCGGGCGCGGGAACGAGATCGTGGCCCGGGCCATCGACTCCTACGGTGACCTGCTCATCGGCAAGAACACCGATGAGTTGCTGGCGGACCTGGGCGCGGCGGCGAAACTGCTCGTACACGACTCGCAGATGCGCTGGTTGGGCCCGGAGAAGGGGGTGAGCCACATGGCCGCCGGGGCGCTGATCAACGCCCTGTGGGACCTGGCCGCCCGCCGCGCCGGCAAACCGCTGTGGCGGTTCGTCGCGGAAATGGAGCCGGAGGAGATCGTGCGTGCGGTCGACTTCACCCACATCACCGACGCGCTCACGCCGGAGGAGGCCCTGGAGATCCTGCGCAGGGGCCAGGAAGGCAAGGCCGAACGGATCGAAGAACTCCAGCGCGAGGGCTTTCCCGCCTACACCACAACCCCGGGCTGGCTGGGCTACTCCGATGAGAAGCTCATCCGGTTGAGCAAGGAGGCCGTGGCCGACGGGTTCGACCTGATCAAACTCAAGGTGGGCGGCTCCCTGGAGGACGACCGGCGGCGCATGGACCTGGTCCGTCGCGAACTCGGCCAGGACCTTCGGGTGGCCATCGATGCCAACCAGCGCTGGGACGTGAACGAGGCGATCGAGTGGGTGAACGCGCTGGCCGAGTTCGACCCGTGGTGGATCGAGGAGGCCACCAGCACCGATGAGATCCTGGGGCATGCGCGGATCCGCGCCGAGGTGGCGCCGGTGAAGGTGGCCACCGGTGAGGCGGTGGCGAACCGGATCGTGTTCAAGCAACTGCTGCAGGCCGGTGGGATCGACATCATGCAGATCGACGCCACCCGGGTGGCCGGGGTGAACGAGAACCTGGCGAACCTGCTGCTGGCCGCCAAGTTCGAGGTTCCGGTCTGCCCGCACGCCGGTGGGGTGGGGTTGTGCGAATTGGTGCAGCACTTCTCCTTCATCGACTACGCGGTGGTGTCCACCTCCCAGCAGGACCGATACATTGAGTTCGTCGACCACCTGCACGAGCACTTCGTGGAACCGGTGCGGGTCCGCGACGGCCGTTACCAGGCACCCGTACAGCCCGGCATCGGCGCCGAGATGCACACCGCGTCGCGGCAGCGCTGGACCTTCCCCGACGGCCCCGGATGGCAGGAGGTCGCCGGCAGGGCGGCAGTGACCGGTGCCACGCGCGCCCACGCCGACTCCAGTGCCGACACCGACACCGACCCCATGGAGACGTCCCGATGAGCGCGGACCTGAACGAGGCCCTCACCACCGCGAAACTGCTGCCCGACGACGTCGGCGACGCCACCCTGATCGGCCGGGTCTGGGACCCGGCCGCCGGGGGGCCCTCGGTGGTGCGGGTGACGGCCGAGGACGTGATCGACCTGAGCGGTTTGGTGGCCACGGTGCGCGACATCACCGAGCACCCCGACCCGGCCGGCTACGCGGCCGGGCTGGACGGGCCGAGCCTGGGGTCGCCGTCGGCCATCGTGGCCAACACCCCGCCGGAGCGGCGGGATGCGTCCCTGCCCGGGTTCCTCTCGCCGGTGGATGTGCACGTGGTCAAGGCCGCCGGGGTGACCTTCCCGGTGTCGATGATCGAACGGGTCATCGAGGAGCGTGCCCATGGCGACGCCGGCGCCGCGGCGAAGATCCGTGAGCAGATCGGCTCGGTGGTGGGCGGGTCGCTGCAGGACCTCAAGCCCGGCTCGGAGGAAGCGGCCCGGGTCAAGGACATGCTGGTGGAGCGGGGCTGGTGGAGCCAGTACCTGGAGGTGGGCATCGGCCCGGATCCCGAGGTGTTCACCAAGGCACCCGTGCTGGCCAGTGTGGGCACCGGGGTGGAGATCGGGCTGCACGCGGACTCGGCCTGGAACAACCCCGAGCCCGAGGTGGTGCTGGTGGTCTCCTCCACCGGGCGCGTCGTGGGGGCCACGCTGGGCAACGACGTGAACCTGCGCGATGTGGAGGGTCGCTCCGCGCTGCTGCTGCCCAAGGCCAAGGACAACAACGCCTCGGCCGCGATCGGCCCGTTCCTGCGCCTGTTCGACGAGGGCTATCGGATGGACCAGGTGCGCGCAGCGGACGTGACGCTGACCATCGAGGGCACCGACGGGTTCCGGCTGGAGGCCAACAGCCCGCTGTCGAAGATCAGCCGGGACCCGGAGGACCTGGTCTCCCACGTGATCGGTGACCATCACCAGTACCCCGACGGGTTCGCGCTGTACCTGGGCACGCTGTTCGCCCCCACCCAGGACCGCGGGGAAGGTGGTTCGGGCTTCACCCACGCCCTGGGCGACATCGTCACCATCAGTGAGCCCGGTCTCGGGTCGCTGGTGAACCGGGTCACGCACAGCCACCAGGCCGAGCCGTGGACGATGGGGATCGACGACTTCTACCGCAACCTGCTGCAGCGGGGTCTGTTGCGCTGAGGTGACGCGGGGGTCTCAGCGCAAGGCCGGTCGCCGCCGCTGGGACTGCCGCCCCCTTCCGTCTGTGCCAGGGTGAACGGCATGGGCGATGTGCAGTTGATCACCAGCCGGGAGGTGCCCCTCGGGGGGCCGCGGGCGATGCGGGTGCGCCGGACGTTGCCGCAGCGGGCCCGGTCGCTCATCGGCGCCTGGTGCTTCGTGGACCACTACGGCCCCGACGATGTCTCGAGCACTGGTGGGATGGACGTGCCGCCGCACCCGCACACCGGCTTGCAGACGGTCAGTTGGTTGTTCACCGGAGAGATCGAACATCGGGACACCACCGGCGCCCACGCCCTGGTCCGGCCCGGGGAAGTGAACATCATGACCGCCGGGCACGGCGTGGCCCACTCGGAGGTCTCCACCCCCGGGTGTGACACCTTGCACGGGGTGCAGCTGTGGACCGTGCTGCCCGAGGCCTCCGGCACTCCACCCGGGACTTCACCCACCACGTCCCCGAACCGCTCGCCCTCCAGGGCGCTGAGGCGCGGGTGCTGATCGGGTCGTTGGCCGGCCATACCTCCCCGGTGCCCGCTTACAGCCCGCTGCTGGGTGCTGAACTGCTGCTCGATCCCGACACCGAGATCGTCCTCGACGTCGAGCCGGATTTCGAGCACGGAGTGCTGGTGGACGCCGGGCCGGTACGCCTGCAGCAGACGGAGTTGGAACCGAGCGAACTCGGCTACCTGGGCCCGGGCCATGACCGGCTCAGGCTGACCAACCTGACCGATCGGCCCGCCCGGGTGATGCTGCTGGGCGGTGAACCGTTCCCGGAGCCGGTGATGATGTGGTGGAACTTCATCGGCCGCACCCACGAGGAGATCGTCGACTACCGCACGGAGTGGGAGGCGGGCTCGGAACGATTCGGACGGGTCCAGGGCTATACCGGGTCGGTGCAGCGCCTGCCGGCCCCGCCGATGCCCAGGTCCGTCTGAAACCCCGCATGAACCCCCCCGGTGACGGCGACCCGAGCGCCTGGGGCTAGGACGGGACCGCCACGAGTGTGATGACTCAGTCCCCGGTGAGGCGCGCGGCGCCGTGCAGCCAGTGCTCCACACCGGCGATGTGCGCTGCCGCCTGGGCGCGGGCCAGGTCCGGGTCGCGCACCTCGATCGCGTCCAGGATGGCGGTGTGGTCGGCCAGGGTGCGTTCGACGACGCCGGCCTGGGTGATGCCGCGCCAGATCCGGGCGCGCACGGTGGCACTGGAGATGGAGTCGATCAGGCTGCCCAGGTAGTTGTTCCCGGCCGCGTCGGTGATGCCCTTGTGAAATCGCAGGTCGTGCTCGACCAGCTCCTCCACCGTCGCGGCCTTGGCCACCTGGTCCAGGTCGGCGCGCAGCGCGGCGATCTGCTCATCGGTCATCCGGCTGGTGGCGCGCGCCGCGGCAGCCTCCTCCAGCACCCGGCGCACCTCGAAGATCTCCAGCACCGAGGCGTCGTCGTGCAGGTCGATCACGAACGAGATCGCCTCGAGCAGCAACGTCGGGTCCAGGCTGGTCACATAGGTGCCGTCGCCGCGGCGCACGTCCAGCACCCGGATCACCTCCAGGGCCTTGACCGCCTCGCGCATCGACGAGCGGGAGAGCCCCAGGCGCTCGCTCAGTTCCTTCTCCGGCGGCAGCCGCATCCCGGGCTTCAGTTCACCGCTCATGATCATCGACTTGATTTTGGTGATCGCGTGGTCGGTGACTGCCATAGCGCTGAGCATAGTGAGGGGCGGGTTCGCCAGGGGCTGTACCGCGCTGAACGTACCGGCCTCAGGAAGGCATGCGCAGGTCGTTCATCCCGCCGTCGACCGACAGCGAGATACCCGTCACCGCTCCGGACAGCGGCGAAGCCAGGTAGGCGATCGCACGGGCCACGTCGATCGGTTCGACCAGCTCATTGGTGGGCTGGCGGGCACGCAACTGCGCGAGCATCGTCTCGGGGTTCTCCGCCGAGGCGAGCAGCCGCTGTACCCACGGGGTGTTCACGGTGCCGGGGGAGACGCAGTTGACCCGGATGCCCTCACCGACGTGATCGGCCGCCATCGCCCGGGTCAGCGCCAGCACCGCGCCCTTGGAGGCGGTGTAGACGGCCCGCTGGGGCAGCCCCACCAGCGCGGCGATGGAGCAGGTGTTGACGATCGCGGCTGCCCGGGAGCGGCGCAGGTGCGGGATGGCGGCCGCGCTGACCCGTGCGATGCCGACCACGTTGATGTCCAGTACCTGCAGCCAATCCGCGGAGGAGTTCTGGGTGACATCGCCCTGGGCGCCGATCCCGGCGTTGTTGACCACGATGTCCAAGCCGCCGAGATCAGCAACGACCCGCTCGATCGCGGAATTGACCTCGTCATCGGACTGCACATCGGCCCGGTACAGGGGCAGCCCCTCCGGTGGCGCGCCCTCGTCACGGTCCAGGAGCGCCACCCGCGCCCCACGCTCGGACAACTCGACGGCGGTGGTGGCTCCGATCCCGGAAGCACCGCCGGTGACCAGGGCCACCAGCCCCGCGAGGTCCTGTGCCGGGGCGCTCATGCCTGCACCAGTTCCTGGCGCTGACGGCCCAGGCCCTCGATTACCAGTTCCATCACGTCACCGGCGCGCAGGTAGGGCTGGCCGGGTAGGCCCATCGCCACCCCCGCCGGGGTGCCGGTGTTCACCACATCACCGGGGTGCAGCACCATGAACTGGCTCAGGTAGTGGATGATGTGCCCGACGCCGAACACCATGTCCGCTGTGGTGCCGTCCTGGCGCAGCTCCCCGTTCACCCACAGGCGCAGGTTCAGGTTGCCCGGGTCGGCCACCTCATCGGCGGTGACCAGTACCGGGCCGAGCGGGTTGAACGTCTCGCAACTCTTGCCCTTGTCCCACTGCCCGCCGCGCTCGAGCTGGAACTCCCGCTCCGACACGTCGTTGGCGATGGCGTACCCGGCCACGCGTCCAGAGCCGCTTGCTCGTCGGGCAGGTACCGGGCGGTCCGACCGATGACGACGGCGAGTTCGACCTCCCAGTCGGTCTTGACCGACTCGCGGGGGATGAGCACCTGGTCATCCGGGCCGACGACGGTAGCCGGGTCCTTCATGAACAGCACCGGTTCGGCGGGGATGTCCATCCCGGACTCGGCGGCGTGATCGCGGTAGTTCAGGCCGATGCAGACCACCTTGCCGGGCCGTGCGACCGGGGCGCCGATGCGGCCGGGCTCCAGCGGCGTCAGGCCCCCGAGCACACCGGCCCAGTCCACCTCACCCTGTCGGCCGAGGAACTCGCCGTCGATCTCCTCGGTCACCGTGCGCAGGTCGCGCCAGGTGTCGCCGTCCAGTACTGCCGGGACCTCAGCCCCGGCCGGTCCTACTCGCCCGAATCGCATGGTGTTCTTTCCCTGTTCTGGTGTGGTGTTGTCGGGGCTGCCGGGGGCTCCCAGATGCCAGCCCAAAGCCTAGTCATCCGATGTTTAGGGTGTCGACCTTGACCGGATGGCGGAACCTCGGGCTCGAAGTCGGGTGTGCCACCCACCTGCGGACCGATTCTCCAACTGAATCGGCTGGGGGTGTCTCTCGCTCAAGGCGTGTCCCTCGGGCGGGACCTCGGCCCGGGCGGGATGGCTCAGGCGCCGAGGCGCTGATCCCACTGCTCGAGTTCGCTCAGCAGCGACCACTCCCATCCGGTCAGGCCCTCGCCGTCCAGCCGGGCGCGCAGGCCGTCCTCGTCCCCGCCGATCAGGTGCAGGACCGCGTCGCGTTCGGCGCGCGCCTCGGCCTCGGTGGTCTCGGTGTTCTCCCTGGTGTGCTGTGTCATGATCTCCTCCGCATCTGCGGGCGATCGGCGCCGGTGTCCAGCCGATGCCATCTGCCTCCAATGTCGCACCCGCTCAGCATGCACCCCGGCACCGACACTCCGCCCGGAAGCGTTCTGTTTCACACGTTGCGCCGGTACTGGCCCACCCACCTCGAAGAATGCCTCGGTCACCTGCTGCAGGGAACACACCCTGGCGGCGGTCATCAGTTCGGCGAAGGCGTTCTCGCCGGTCACCGCCACACGCTTGAGCCGTTCCAGCGCCTCGGTGGCCTCCTCGCGGTGGCGGTCCTGGAAGTCGGCCACGCGCTCCAACTGGGAGCGCTTCTCCGCCTCGGTGGCGCGGGCCAGCTCCACCGTGGCGTCCTCGGGCTCCTCCGAGGGTGGACGGCGGAAGGTGTTCACGCCGATGATCGGTAGCGTGCCGTCATGCTTGCGGTGCTCGTACAGCAGCGATTCGTCCTGGATCTTGCCGCGCTGGTACCCGGTCTCCATCGCGCCGAGCACACCACCGCGTTCGGAGATCCGGTCGAACTCGGCCAGCACGGCCTCCTCGACCAGGTCGGTGAGTTCATCGATGATGAACGAGCCCTGGTTGGGGTTCTCGTTCAGTGCCAGTCCCCACTCCTTGTTGATGATCAGTTGGATCGCCAGCGCCCGGCGCGCCGACTCGGCCGACGGGGTGGTCACGGCCTCGTCGTAGGCGTTGGTGTGCAGGCTGTTGGCATTGTCGTAGATGGCGATCAGGGCTTGCAGGGTGGTGCGGATGTCATTGAAGTCCATCTCCTGGGCGTGCAGGGAACGACCCGACGTCTGCACGTGGTACTTCAGTTTCTGGCTGCGCTCGCCGCCGCCGTACTTCTCCCGCATCGCCACCGCCCAGATGCGGCGGGCCACCCGCCCGATCACCGAGTACTCCGGGTCCATCCCGTTGGAGAAGAAGAAGGACAGGTTGGGTGCGAAGTCGTCGATGTCCATCCCCCGTGCCAGGTAGGACTCCACGTACGTGAACCCGTTGGCCAACGTGAACGCCAACTGGCTGAGCGGGTTCGCCCCGGCCTCGGCGATGTGATAGCCGGAGATCGAGACCGAGTAGAAGTTGCGCACCCCGTTGTCGATGAACCACTGCTGGATGTCGCCCATCATCCGCAGCAGCGAGAACTCGGTGGTGAACAGGCAGGTGTTCTGCCCCTGGTCCTCCTTGAGGATGTCGGCCTGCACGGTGCCGCGCACGTTCGCCAGGGCGTGCCCGCGCAACTCCTCGGCTTCGGCGGCTGAGGGCTCGCGCCCCTCGTCCTGGCGGAAGGCGTCCAGCTGCTGGTCGATGGCGGCATTGAGGAAGAACGCCAGCACGGTGGGTGCCGGCCCGTTAATCGTCATCGACACCGAGGTCGCCGGCGACACCAGGTCGAAGCCGTCGTAGAGAGCCTTCATATCCTCCAGCGAGGCGATCGAGACACCGGAGGTGCCGACCTTGCCGTAGATATCGGGCCGGGCGGCAGGGTCGTGACCGTAGAGGGTGACCGAATCGAACGCGGTGGACAGCCGAGTGGCCGGCTGGCCCTCGGAGAGCAGCTTGAACCGCCGGTTGGTGCGGAAGGGGTCGCCCTCACCGGCGAACATCCGGGTCGGATCCTCATCGGCCCGCTTGAACGCATAGAGCCCGGCGGTGAACGGGAAGCGCCCGGGCAGGTTCTCCCGGCGCCAGAAGCGCACCATGTCCCCGGCGTCGCGGAAGCGCGGCAGTGCCACCCGGGGCACCTTCGTGCCGGACAGGGACTCCCGGGTCAGGCGGGTGGTGATGTCACGCTCGCGCACTCGCACCGTGTGCTCGGTCCCGGAGTAGACCTGCACCGTCGCCGGCCACTGCTGCTGCTGTTCGAGCACCTCGGCCGGCAACGCCCGGCGTGCGTCCTCGGCAAGCCGGGCCACGTCGTCGTGCGCCTTGCCTGCCGCGGACAACTCCTCGAGTGTGAACTCCAGGTGCTGCACCCGGCTGGCCGCATCGGCGTAGGTCTCGGTGTCGGCATGGTAGCCCCGGACCGTTTCGGCGATCTCGGCCAGGTAGCGCACCCGGGCCGCGGGGACCACCGGGGTGATCATCGACGAGTACCGCACGTCGACTCTGGGCAACGCGCCCGCGCCCACCTCCAGTCCGTGTTCGCCGAGCCGGTCGCGCAGCTCCTGGTACAGCGCCGTCACGCCGTCGTCGTTGAAGGTGGCCGCGGAGGTGCCGTAGACGGGCATGTCCTGTGGCTTGGAACCGAAGGCCTCCCGGTTGCGCACCATCTGGCGGCCCACATCGCGCAGCGCATCCATCGCTCCGCGGCGCTCGAACTTGTTGATCGCGACCACGTCGGCGAAGTCGAGCATGTCGATCTTCTCCAGTTGGCTGGCCGCTCCGAACTCCGGCGTCATCACATACAGGGACACATCGGCCAGCGGAACGATGCCCGCGTCACCCTGCCCGATCCCGGGGGTCTCGACGATGATGAGGTCGAAACCCGCCGCTTTGAGGATGTCGAGGACGGCCGGGACCGCCTCGGGCACCTCGCTGTCCCCGCGGGTCGCCATGGACCGGAAGTAGGTCTGCTCACCGCCCAGGGCGTTCATCCGGATCCGGTCGGCCAGCAGCGCACCACCGCCCTTACGCCGCGTGGGGTCGATGGCCAGCACCGCGATGCGTAACCGGTCGCCCTGGTCCACCCGGAAGCGGCGCAGCACCTCATCGGTCAGGGACGACTTGCCCGAACCGCCGGTGCCGGTGATCCCGAGCACCGGGACGGTGCGCCGCCCGGCGGCCTCGACGTACCGGCCTCGGTCGGCCTCGCTGATGCGCCCCAGTTCGGCGCCGGTGACCGCCCGGGCCAGCGCCGTCCGGTCCCCGGCCAGGACGGCGTGGACGTCGGCTCCGCCGAGTTCCCACAGGTCGACGTCGGCCTGTTCGATGACCTGGTTGACCATCCCCGGCAGTCCGAGTCGTTGACCGTCCTCGGGGGAGAAGATCGTCACTCCCGATTCGCGTAGCCGAGTGATCTCCTCGGGCACGATCACGCCGCCCCCGCCGCCGACCACCTTGATGTGGCCGGCGCCGCGTTCGGCGAGCTGGTCGACGAGGTACTCGAAGTACTCCACGTGCCCGCCCTGGTAGGAGGAGACGGCAACGGCCTGGACGTCCTCCTCCAGTGCGGCTTCGGCGACCTCCTGCACCGACCGGTTGTGGCCCAGGTGCACCACCTCGGCGCCCTGGGACTGCATGATCCGGCGCATGATGTTGATCGAGGCGTCGTGCCCGTCGAACAGGCTGGCAGCGGTGACGACGCGGACCGGGTGCTCCGGCACATGCAGGGGTCGTGCTTGTTCGGTCATGGCGTCCTCGGCTCACCGTCGGGTGCGACTACTCCAGATACTAGGACATCCAACTATTCCTCGATAGGGGGTGGCTGCACCTGATCGCCGCCGTCGGCGCGCATCAGGCCCAGCAACTTCGTCAGTTCCCGAACCTGTTCGGGCGGCAGACCGGGTCGGATGAAGACCTCGGCGTTGAGCGCGCTGGTCGCCTCCTCCACGGCCGTCCTCCCGGTAACGGTCAGGGAGGCCAGCACGACCCGGCCGTCGGAGTTGCTGCGCACCCGCTCCACGTAGCCCTGCGCACCAGCCGCTCGACCAGGCTGGTCACGCTGGTCGGGTGCACCTGCAGCAAGGAGCCCATCCGGGACATCGCCATCTCCCCTCCGGCGGCGAACGACAGTAACCGGAGCACCTCGTACCGGGCGAAGGTCAACTCCATCGGGCGCAGGACCGAATCGATGCGCTCGGCCAGCAACTGGTTGACCCGCACGATCGAGGTGACCAGGGCCATGCCGTCGGCGGCTTCAGCCCAGCCGTGCCGGACCCACTGTTGATGGGCCTGATGGATCGGGTCCCGGTCGGCGCGCACGCGACCACCCTACGGCGCAAGCCGAGTGCGTCCCGGGGCGTTGCGGACACCTCACGAGCGTCACGGCGCCAGCCAGACCGGAATCTCAGGGGATGAGACGGGCGGACTTTACTCTTGTGCCTGCCCGGCAGCAGGCCCGTAGTCTGGCTACCGACCATCCAGAGCGGCCGAGAGACCTGGCTCCACGACGCCGCAGCAACCCCCAACGGAAGCCTCCCGCGGGAAGGGTGCTCACGCCAGGACCGATGGAGTTCTTCATGCAGGCATCCCCCGACGGGCGCATCCGATGAGCACGGCTAGCCTTCTTCGTGTGCCCTCCGACCGACCGACCATCTCCTTCGAGCTCTACCCCCCGCGCTCGGAGAAGGGCGAGCGCGCCCTGGTGCGCACCCTCGCGGAACTGGCCGCGGCCCAACCGGACTTCTTCTCCATCACCTACGGCGCGTCCGGCTCCACCCGGGAGACCTCACGGGAGTTGATCCGGCGGGTCGTCACCGAGACCGAGGTCACCCCGATCGCCCACCTGACCTGTGTGGGGGCCTCCGCGGGGGAACTGCGCGGGGTGATCGAGGACCTGCTCGACGAGGGGGTGCGCGACTTCCTCGCCCTGCGCGGGGACCCGCCCGCGGGCGAACCGGACTGGGAGCCGCACCCGCAGGGGCTGACCCGCTCCAGCCAACTGGTGCGCCTGCTGCGGTCCATCGAGGCCGAACGGTTCGGCGATGCCGGTGCCACCACCGGGCAGGTGAACCCGCTGAGCATCTCGGTGGCGACCTATCCCGGCGCACTGCGCGACAAGACCGGTAACCCGGTGGTCGACCCGCGTGACATCGCCGCCCTGGTGGAGAAGCAGGAGGCCGGTGCCGACTTCGCGATCACCCAGATCTTCTACGACGCCGGGCACTACGCCGCGCTGCTGGAACAGGCCCGCTCGGCCGGGGTGCACATCCCGATCCTGCCGGGGGTGATCCCGTTGACCGACCCGCGCCGGCTGCGCAAGCTGCACCAACTCACCGGCGTACGCCCCCCCGAGGGTCTATTGGACACGCTGGATGGAGCTGCCTCCAAGCAGGAGGCCTACCGGCTGGGTCTGCAGGCCACCCGCTCGCTGGTCAACGACATCCTCGCCCTCGGGGCACCCGGCCTGCACGTGTACACCTTCAACACCGCCACGCCGGCACTGGACCTGCTCTACGGGTCCGGGCTGCGCCCCGGTTCCCACCCTGGCCTGAGCCCCGGCGAGGAGCGCCCCCACCCGGCCCCGCCGTCGTCGGCTTGATCTTCAACCGCACCCGAACAGGAAGTCTCATGACACAGCACACCCCGTTCCCCGCCGCCACCATCCTGGGCTACCCCCGGATCGGCCCGGATCGCGAACTCAAACGAGCCGTGGAGTCCTTCTGGGCCGGCCGCACCGACGCCGCCGAACTGACCGCATCCGCACGCGCGCTGCGTGCGGATCTGCGCACCCGCCTGCGTGGCCTGGGTCTGGACGCCCAGGACGCCTCGATCCCCTCCGACTTCACCTTCTATGACCAGGTGCTCTCGGTGGCCGCACAGGTGGGGGCGATCCCGGCGCGGTTCGACGACCTGCGCGATCAGAACGGATCGCTGGACCTGGCCGGCTACTTCACCGTGGCCCGCGGGGAGGGTGACCGGGCACCGCTGGAGATGACCAAGTGGTTCGACTCCAACTATCACTACCTGGTGCCCGAGATCGGCCCGGAGACCGCCTTCGATCTGGTTGAGACCCCCAGCGTGGCAGCGTTCACCGAGGCCGCCGAGGACGGCGTGATCACCCGCCCGGTGCTGGTGGGTCCGATCACGTTCCTGCTGCTGTCCAAGGCCAGTGAGGCGGCCCCGGACGGCTTCAGCCCGCTGGACCGTATCGATGACCTGACCGCGGTGTACGCCCGGTGGCTGGCCGCCTTCGCCGAGGCCGGTGCTCCCTGGGTGCAGCTGGACGAGCCGGGGCTGGTCTCCGACACCTGGCCGATCTCCCGGGCCGAACTCGGCGAACTGGTCTCCCGGGTCTACACCACCCTGGCCGGGGCGAGTGAGCGACCGGCGCTGTTCGTGGCCGCGCCCTACCACCGGCTGGGCAGCGCGTTCACCCCGTTGGCCCGAAGCGGGGTGGAGGCGATCGGACTGGACCTGGTGCGCGGGGACGTCCCCGACGACGTGGCGGGTGCGGACCTGTCCGGGGTGACCCTGGTGGTGGCCGGGCTGGTCGATGGGCACAACGTGTGGCGCACCGACCTGGACGCCGCCCACGAGAAACTCACCGCCCTGCGCGGCGCTGCCGGGCCCGAGGCCACCGTGGCGGTGTCCACCTCCACCTCGCTGTTCCACGTGCCGCACACCGTGGCCGATGAACCCCAGCTGCCCGCGCAGCTGCGGTCCTGGCTGGCGTTCGCCGATGAGAAGGTCGGTGAGGTCCGGGCCCTGGCGGCCGGGCCCGAGCGGGCCGCCGACGCGTTCGAGGCCTCCCGCGCGGTGCGGGCCAATCGGGCCGGCGCCGAGGGGGTCACGGTGCCCGTGGTGCGTGAGCGCACGGGCCGGCTGTCGAAGGCCGACTTCGCGCGCAGCGACTACCCCACCCGGCAGGCCGCCCAGCGGGCGGCGCTGGACCTACCGGAGTTGCCGACGACGACGATCGGGTCGTTCCCGCAGACCGCCGAGGTGCGGCGCGCCCGGGCGAAGGCACGACGCGGCGACATCACCGGAGAGGAGTACCTGGCGGCGATGCGCGCCGAGATCGACCGGGTGATCGCGCTGCAGGAGGAACTGGGCCTGGATGTGTTGGTGCACGGCGAGCCCGAGCGCAACGACATGGTGCAGTACTTCGCCGAGAACCTCGACGGTTTCGCGGTCACCCAGAACGGGTGGGTGCAGTCCTACGGATCCCGGTGCACCCGGCCCTCGATCCTGTGGGGTGACGTGTCCCGGCCCGAACCGATCACGGTGCAGTGGTCCACCTACGCCGCCTCCCGCACGGACAAGCCGGTCAAGGGCATGCTCACCGGTCCGGTGACGATCCTGGCCTGGTCCTTCGTGCGCGATGATCAGCCGCTGGGTGAGACCGCCAACCAGGTGGCCCTGGCGCTGCGCGATGAGGTGGCGGATCTGGAGGCGGCCGGGATCGGGCTGATCCAGGTGGATGAGCCGGCGCTTCGGGAACTGCTGCCGCTGCGCCAGGAAGAACACGAGGACTACCTGGACTGGTCGGTCAACGCGTTCCGGCTGGCTACCGCCGGCGCCGGGGACGCCACCCAGGTGCACACCCACCTGTGCTACTCCGAGTTCGGTGAGGTCATCGGGGCTATCGATGGCCTCGATGCCGACGTGACCTCGGTGGAAGCGGCCCGGTCCAAGATGGAGATCGTCCCGGACATCGCCGACTCCTCCTTCGCCCGGGGGATCGGGCCGGGGGTCTACGACATCCACTCACCCCGGGTGCCCAGCACCGCCGAACTCACCGGACTGCTCCGGATCGCGCTGGGCTCGGTGGACCCGCACCAGTTGTGGGTCAACCCCGACTGCGGGCTGAAGACCCGAGGCTATGAGGAGACCACGGCCTCACTGCGCAATCTGGTGGCCGCGGCCAGGGAGGCGCGCGCGATCGTGCAGGCCTGATCCGGCCGGGGTTCGCACCGGAGCGGCTCCAACCGCACTCCCCGGCGTGCGATCACGGCGAGCAGCGCTAGCGTGGAGGCACGAAGACAACGAGGGAGTGGATGCTATGAAGGGCAAGGTCGGGTTCGTGCTGGGCGCCGCCGTGGGATACCTGTTGGGTACCCGCGCCGGCCAGGAGCACTACGACAAGATCAAGGCGCAGGCCAAGAACGTCTGGGAGAACCCGACGGTGCAGGAAAAGGTCTCGGCTGCGGAGAGCAAGGTCGGGGAGGTCATGCGCGAGCAGGGCTCGCACGTGGCGGGAAAGATCACCGACACGGTCAAGAGCAAGTTCGGCTCCGACTCCTCCGTGGGCTCCGAGGACGTTCAGGCCCCGGCCGAGCCTTACCCGCCGGCACCGCGCCCGCACGACTGAGGTCGTCCAGAGTTCGCCGTGGCTCGCCCGGGCCGGCTGTGCGTCGTCAGCCGGCCGGGCAGGCCGTGACGATCTCGGTGAGCGCGCCCAGTTCCTCCGGGGTCACGCCCAGGCGGTAGGCGTCCTTGATCAGTACCTGCTGGACGGCGTAGGCGCAGTGAAACCGCTCATCGGAGGGCAGCCAGTGCGCGGCATCGGAGGCGCCCTTGTCCTGGTTGGCCGCTCCGTCCACCGCGATGAGGTTCCCCGGGTCATTGGCGAAGGCCAGGGCCACTGACGGCGACCAGGAATCGGCCCCCTTGCTCCACGCATCGGCCAGGGCCACCACGTGGTCGATCTGTACCGCTGAACTGGTGTCCGGGCCGCGTTCGAACTCGATCCGGTGCCCGGTGTAGGGGTCGTGCAGCACACCGGCCACCACCACGCACGGTTGCACCGGGTCGTAGGTGACCTCGGCGAGCCAGTGGGCCAGTTGATCGTTGCGGGTGTCACAGCCGTTGCCGTCCACATCGAACCACGGCGGACCGAAGTGATCGCGGTCATAGCCGGCCAGCATCCGCGGCTCGCCCACCACCGGCAGCCGGGTCAGTGCCTCCGTCGCGGCCTGCACCCGCTCGGGTGGGACCGTCCACGCCGGGGCCGGGGTCACCTGCGCCCACCACGTCGGGGCCACCAGCGCGAACACCACGCACAGCACCGCCACGGCGACGGCGTGCAGCACCCGCCGCACCAGGCCGGGCTCCCACCCCAGCAGTTCCGCCAGTCTGTTCACCACCAGGAGCCTCACAGGGCACACCCGGCCCGGGCCCGCGCCGCCGAGTCTGGTGTGGACCCCGGGATCGCCCCGGGCAACGCTGTGGACACGGGCGCGGCGCCGTCATCGGGAGTGCCCCGGGATACGCAACACTGGTCCCCATGTCCGACCCTTCCCCGCGCAGGACCCAGGTGCGCCGGTGGCGCCGGTACCTGGCCGAGGAGCAGGCCGAGGCCAAGGTCTACCGGGCGTTGGCGCAGCGCCGCAGTGGTGAGGAGGCGCAGATCCTGAACGCCCTCGCCGATGCCGAAGCGCGTCATGCCGCGCATTGGGAGCAACTGCTGGCCGACTACCCCGGCCGCGCCCGCGGCCCTTCGTTGCGGTCACGCCTGTTGATCCTGCTGGCCGGATGGTTCGGCTCGGTCTTCGTGCTCGCCCTGGCCCAGCGTGCCGAGTCGCGTTCGGCCTATGCCGAGGACGACGACGCCACCGACGCCATGGCCGCTGACGAGCGGATCCATGCCGAGGTGGTGCGTTCGCTGGCGGTGCGGGGCCGGGCCAGGATGTCCGGCTCGTTCCGGGCCGCGGTGTTCGGGATGAACGACGGGCTGGTCTCCAACCTTGCTCTGGTGCTGGGGATCGGCGCAGCAGGCACCTCCACGAACGTCATCCTGCTGGCCGGGCTGTCCGGGCTGCTCGCCGGGGCGTTGTCGATGGCGGCGGGGGAGTACGTCTCGGTGCAGTCCCAGCGGGAACTCGTCGATGCCTCCGCCCCGAGCCCGTCGGCCCATACCGTGATCGAGCACCTGGATGTCGACGCCAACGAACTCGCCCTGATCTACCGCGCCCGGGGGATGCCGGAGCAGGAGGCGCAGGCCCGGGCCGCCGAGCGCCTTGCGGTGGCCGACGCGCAACGCCAGCAACCACTCGGGGCCGGCTCGGCACCCGTCGAGCTCGGCTCGGCCCTGGGTGCGGCGGTGGCCAGTTTCTTCTTCTTCGCCACCGGGGCGATCATCCCGGTACTGCCCTACCTGTTCGGGGCCAACGGGCTGTTGGCGGTGCTGCTGGCCGCGCTGCTGGTCGGGGTTGCGCTGGTGGTCACCGGCGCGACCGTGGGCCTGCTGTCCGGATCCTCGCCCTGGCTTCGGGCGCTGCGGCAACTGGGCATCGGGTGGGGTGCGGCAGCGGTCACCTACGCGCTGGGGCTGGCCTTCGGTGCGGTGATCGGCTGAGCGGCCGAAAGGTCCGCTCTCTCAGTCCGGGGGCGCTGCGTCCGCCAGGGCGTTGAGGACCTGGGGGGCCAGGGCCACACCGTCCCCACCCAGGAACTGGGGCGCGCCCCGCATCCCGCGGCGCCGGTCGGCGTCGGGGAGGGCCACCGGGGTGCCGTGGGACAGGATCTGCTCGCCGGGGGTGAGCTGGCGGATCGCGATCGCCGCCACTGCCCCGGGGAACTCCTGGGCGAACTCGGCGTAGATCGCCGGATCGCGCTGACCGTCATCGCCCACCAGCACCCAGCGCACGTGCGGGAACTCGGTGTGCAGCCGCCGCAGAGTGCGCTCCTTGTGCTCCCGGCCGGAACGGAACCAGCCGGTATTGGTCGGGCCCCAGTCGGTCATCAACTTCGGGCCGAACGGATAGTCGTGCTCGTGCAGGAACTCCGCGATCGCGGGCACCACGTTCCACGCACCAGTGGACAGGTAGAACACCGGCAGGTCGGACACCTGCTCCTCGACCCGGCGGTAGAACCGGGCCATCCCCGGAACCACCCGGCGGCTGCTGTGGTGGCGCACGAACGTGTTCCAGACCGCGATCAACGGGCGCGGTACGGCGGTGATCATCACGGTGTCGTCAATGTCGCTGATCAGGCCGACCCGGGCCCGGGAGGAGATGATGCGCACCCGGGCCGGACCGGCGTGCTGGCCCGGGCGCGCAGGGTGACCTGGTGCCAGCCGGGCGCCAGGCCGTGGCCGTGCACGGACAGGTCGATGTAGCCGCCGCGGTCGGCACGGGTGTGGTGGTCCCGGCCGTCGATGGTGACCGTGACCGGGATCATTCCCACCGGCGCCGTCACGTACGGGCGCCAACCGCGTACCGGCTTGGCCGGTGCGTCGGCCTCGGCGTCGGACTCCGGCAGCGGGTTGCGGGTCATCACCACCCGGCCCAGGATGCGCACGAAGTCCGGCGATCCGTACCCGGTGTGCGCGATGGTGCGGGGGCGCCACCCGCGGTTGCGGAGGAAGTGGATCAGTCGACGGTTCAGCGCGTCCTCGACGGCGGCGGCAACATGGGTACCCGCTGGCATGCGATCTCCGTGCGCAGGGCGTCCGTCCGAGCCCGCCGGCTCAGGCCCGTGGTGCCGGCGGGGGCCCCTCGTCGCGACGCTCCACCACCTCTCGGTGGGAGGTGTTGGCCCGCTGGCCCTGGAGCACCAGGGACAGCACGATCGCCAGCACACCGGCACCCATGCAGATGTAGCCGATCATGGTCAGGTCCACCGCGTTGATGTTGTCCCTGACGGCGAAGCCCAGGATCGCTCCGACCACTAACAGGAAGACTCCAAGTCCGATCCTCATCTGCCAACCTCTCCTTCGTTTCGGCGCCGGTTCTCGACGCACGGCGCGCGAGGGCGCGACACCATGGTGGCGCAGGTTGACCGGTCCGGCATGTCGGGACGAGGCACGCGTCCTCCGCCGGTCAGTCCGGGCGCAGGTCACGCGCCGGGTGAACTCCGCCATCGCCGGCCGACCCGGGGGGTGCGGCTCACTCGCCGGGCGTGCCCCGCCGTCGTCCGGGGTTGACCGTGCCCAGCACCGCCCCGGGGGTGGCGCCGGCGGCGCGGGCGCGTTCCTGCAGCGTGTGCGCCTCGGCCTTGATCATCGGGTTCCGGGCACCGCAGAAGACGCACTCCACCTCATACCGGGTGGACACCGTAACGGTGGGGATGAAGAACAGGGTGAGTTTGCCTATGTCCTCGATCAGCCGGTGCGCCGCCGGATTCTGGCAGTGCCCGCAGATGAGGGTGACCGTGGCCAGCACGGTGCGGTAGGGCTTCACCCCGCCGATCAGAATCATGCCACCAGGGTACGCGCGCGGGCAGAGCCACGGGCCCGCTCGCGGGCCCTGACGCAGGTCAGGTCAGGTGCACCGGCCCGTTCGGGGTCTGCAACCGGGCGTGCAGGGTGGTGCTCGCCCCGGACTCGATACTCAGGTCCACCCCAAGCAGGTCCAGCACGCCGCGCACCCGATCGGGTTCCGGGTGCGTGGCTTGCACGCCGAGCAGTTCCACGGTGGGGAGGTCGCCCAGGGCCGGGTGGTCGGTGCTGCCCCAGTCGATCAGGAACGGAACCGCCGGGGAATGGGCCCGGGGGCGGGAGAGCCGCCAGTGCAACTCGGTGCCCTCCGGGGTGCGCCGCGACAGTGGTTCGATCGGGCCTGGGTCGTACCCATCGGCCCGGGCCCGCTCGATCACCGACTCCAGGTCCGGCGGGTGCACAGCGAAGGTGACCAGGCGGGCGTCGTCCAACGCATCGATGCCGAACGTGGTGATCGGTTCGGTGGACGGGCGGTCCGGGTCCGGCCCGATGATCTCCAAGTAGCCGCGGGTGCGCTGCCCGTCGACGGTGAAGGCGACCAGGTGGTTCGCGGTACCGCGGGGGTGCTTGCCCCCCGGCGCGGGGGCCACGCCGGTGCGTTCGGTGAACTCGGCCACCGCGGCGTTCAGGTCCGGTCCGGCGTACACCAGGTGGTCGAAGTGGGTCGGTACGGGTGCGTTCATAGCGGCCACCGTAGGCAGGGGCCGACGACGACGCACCGGATCCGGCTTCTGTCTCACCTGGCGGTTGGCGCACCCCGGGTTGCCGAGGGGGTCGGGGCGCGGCCTGGTCGCTGGGGCTACCGCAACAGGCTCCGCACCCCGCGCAGGGCCACCGACAGCGGTGCCAGGCCGGGGGAGTCGATCGCCAGGATGTCCGTCAGGGACTCCTCCACCCGGCCTACCGCGGCACCGATCTGCTCGGCCCAGTTCTCGATCCGAGCCGACGCCTCACCGTCCTCGGTCTCACGCATGATCACCGCGCTGAGCAACTCGGCGGTGGCGTAGAGGTCATCGCGCATCGAGGCCCGGGCCAGGGTGGCCCAGCGTTCGTCTCGCGGCAACCCGGCCACCTCGATGAGGAGATCGTCGATGCGGAACCGTTCCGAGACCGCGAAGTACAGTTCCGCGGACCGCTCCGGCGGGCACCCGGCCTCATCGGCGAGCTGGACCACGTCCAGCAGCGACAGGCTGGGCAACAACCCGGCGAACTGCTCGGCCAGTTCCTCCGGGACCCCCGCTTGCCGCATCTCCTCGGCACGGGCGTGGAAGCGCTCCAGTTCCGCCCCGCGCAGGAACTGCGGCAACTGGGCGCGCAGCGCCGTGACCCGCTCCGAGAAGCGTTCGACCTCCGCGGCCACGTCCAGTTGGTCGTGCCGCTGGTGGGCGAACCAGCGGGTGGCCCGGTCCAGCAACCTGCGGAAGGACAGGTACAACTCCGCCTGGGTGCCGGCGTCCACCTTGGTGTCCAACGCCTCAACCGCGCTGGTGAACTCGACCAGATCGAAAATCTCCCGGCTGGCTGCGTAGGCCCGCGCCACCTGCTCGCTGCTGGCGCCGGTCTCATCGGCAGCCCGGAACGCGAAGCTGATGCCACCGCGGTTGACCATCGAGTTCACCACCGTGTTGATGATGATCTCGGAGCGCAGCGGGTGGGCCTCGATCGCCTCGGCGTACTTCTCGCGCATGGCGGTGGGGAAGTACTCGGCCAGGGTCTTGCTGAACCAGGAGCCATCGGCGATGGAGGTCTGGGCCAGGTCGTCCTTCAGGGCGATCTTGGAGTAGGCCATCAGCACGCTGAACTCCGGCTGGGTGAGCCCGTGCCCGGCCTCGGCCCGGGCGTCCAGTTCCTCCTCATCGGGTAGGAACTCCAGCTCCCGGTCCAAGTCGCCACGCTTCTCCAACCACTGGATCAACCGGCGGTGCACCCCGAGCATCTGCGCGGACTGGGCGCGGGAGTTGGACAGCAACACGTTCTGTTCGTAGTTGTCCCGCAGCACCAGCTCGGCGACCTCATCGGTCATCGAGGCCAGCAGTTCGTTGCGCTCGGATCGGTCCAGACCCCCATCGCGCATCACTTCCCGCAGCGGGATCTTGATGTTGACCTCAAGGTCCGAACTGGACACGCCCGCAGAGTTGTCGATCGCGTCGGTGTTGATCTGCACCCCGTTCATCGCGGCCTCGATCCGGCCCAACTGGCTGGCCCCGAGGTTGCCGCCCTCGCCCACCACCTTGACGCGCAGGTCCCGCCCGTCCACGCGGATCGCGTCGTTGGCGCGGTCGCCGATGTCGCTGTGGGACTCGGCCGAGGACTTGATGTAGGTGCCGATCCCGCCGTTCCAGAGCAGGTCCACCGGCGCCAGGAGCATCGCCTTGATCAGCTCGGTCGGGGCCAGTTCGGTCACGTCCTCACCGAGTCCCAACGCGGCGCGTACCTGCGGGGTGATCTCGATGATGGACTTGGCGGTGCGCGGGTACACCCCACCCCCGTCGCTGATCAGGTCGGTGTCGTAGGACTCCCAGGTGGTGCGGGCCTCGGAGAACAGTCGCCTGCGTTCGGCGAAGGAGGTGGTGGCATCCGGGTCGGGGTCCAGGAATATGTGCCGGTGGTCGAAGGCGCCCACCAGGCGGATGTGTTCGGACAGGAGCATCCCGTTGCCGAAGACGTCCCCGCTCATGTCCCCGATGCCCACCACGGTGAAGTCCTCGGACTGGGTATCCATCCCCCGCTCGCGGAAGTGCCGCTTGACCGACTCCCAGGCGCCCCGCGCGGTGATGCCCATCGCCTTGTGGTCATACCCGGCCGAGCCACCGGAGGCGAAGGCGTCGTCGAGCCAGAACTCGTACTCGGCGGAGATCTCGTTGGCCACATCGGAGAAGGTGGCGGTGCCCTTGTCCGCAGCCACCACCAGGTAGGGATCGTCATCGTCGTGGCGCACCACCCGCTCCGGTGGCACTACGTCGTCGCCGCGGCGGTTGTCGGTCACGTCCAACATGCCGCGGATGAACGCCCGGTAGGAGGCCTCGCCCTCGGCGAGCCAGGCGTCCCGGTCTGCTGCCGGGTCGGGTAGTTGCTTGGCGTAGAAGCCGCCCTTGGAGCCGCCGGGCACGATCACCGCGTTCTTGACCATCTGAGCCTTGACCAGCCCGAGCACCTCGGTGCGGAAGTCCTCCCGGCGGTCGCTCCAGCGCAGCCCGCCGCGGGCCACCTTACCGAATCGCAGGTGCACCCCCTCCACCTGGGGGGAGTAGACCCAGATCTCCGCGGTGGGCACCGGGCTGGGGATGCCGGGCACCTGGGCGCAGTCGATCTTGAGGAGATGTGCCCGACCGGGTTGCCCTCGGCGTCGGTGCAGAAGTAGTTGGTGCGCTGGGTCGCGCCGATCACACCCATGTAGGCGCGCACCATCCGGTCGTGGTCCAGACTCGGCACGTCGTCCAGGGCGGTGATGATCTCGGAGGTCAGTGTCTCCTCGGCCTGCCGCCGGGCGGTCATGTCCGTGCCCGCGGGGTGGTCCGGGTCGAACCGGGCCTCGAACAGGCGCACCAGTTTGGTAGCCAGTTCGGGGTTGGCCACCAGCCCGGCCTCCAGGTACTCCACCGAGAAGATCGAGCCAACCTGGCGCAGGTAGCGGGCGATGGTCCGCAGGACCACCACCTCGCGCCAGTCCAGCCCGGCGCTGAGCACGAGATGACCCAGCACGTCGCTCTCGGCCAGCCCGGCTCGCGTCGCCAGGAACGCCTCGGTGAAGCGGTGTTCCCGGTCATCGGTGACCCAGAGATCCTCGCTGCCGGCCCGCAGGCCGAAGTCGTACACGAACGCCTCCGCCTGGGTGTCGGTGGCACGGACCCGGAAGGGGCGCTCGTCCAGGACCTCCACACCAAGGTCGGTGAAGGTGCCCAGCACCTCGGTCAGGGACACCGGGCTGCGACGGTACACCTTGAGGCGTCGCTCACCCGGGTTGGCCTCCTCCGGGCGGTACAACGCCAAGGCGGTGTCGTCGTCGTCGGCCAACCCCTCCAGGGCGAGCAGGTCCGAGACCGCCGCGTCCGGGGAGACCATCTCCTTGTATGCCTCGGCGAACCGGCCGGTGTAGGTCGCGACCAGGTCGTAGGCCTGTTCTTGCGGTACCCGGTCCAGGGCGGCCTCGAGCACCTTCTCCTCCCAGGTGCGGGTGGCCCGCACCAGTTCGGACTGGATCTGCTCCACATCAACCTCGGGCAGCGCCCGTCCGTGCCGCACCCGCACCACGAAGTGCAACTGCGCCAGCGGGGAGTCGGCCACCCGGGTGGTGAACTCCACGGCCACGTGGTGAACTCCACCGTCTCGGCCCGCGTAGGCCTTGCGCAGCACGTGCTCCATCGCCAGGCGCACTGCGGTGTTGTACCGATCGCGCGGGATGAAGACCAGGGCGGAGACGAACCGGCCGAACTCATCGGTGCGCAGGAACAGTTTCGAGCGGCGCCGTTCCTGCAGGTACAGGACCTCCTGGGCGACCTCGGCCAACGTGGCCACGTCGGTCTGGAAGAGCTCGTCGCGCGGGAAGTTCTCCAGCACCTGCAGCAGATCCTTGCCGGAGTGGGAGTGGGCGCTGAACCCGCTGCGGTGCAACACCTCGCGCACCTTGTCGGCAGCGATCGGCAGGCGCAGCACCGACTCGGCGTAGGCCGATGAGGTGAGCATGCCCAGGAAGCGCCGCTCCCCGGTCACCGCACCGGATTCGTCGAATGTGCGGATACCGATGTAGTCCAGGTAGGTGGATTTGTGCACGGTGGCACGAGAGTTGGCCTTGGTGATCGTGAGCAACCGGGGCTCGCGCGCGGTGGCCTGGGCCTGCGGCTGCAGCCGGGTGTAGGGCTTCTCCGGTTCCCCGCGCAGGATGCCCAGCCCGCTCTCCGGTACCGGGCGCAGCACGTCCTCACCGTCGACGGTGTCCAGGCTGTACTCGCGGTAACCCAGGAAGGTGAAGTGGTCATCGGCGAGCCAGGTGAGGAACTCCCGGGTGGGCCCGACCTCGGCGGAGTCGACGGTGTGCGGCACACTCCGGACCAGGTCGGAGGTGATCTGCTGGCACTTCTGCCGCATCGCCTGCCAGTCCTGTACCGACTTGCGGACGTCCTCGAGCACCTCCTCCACCCTCTGCTGCAGGCGGTCGAGGCGGTCGGCGTCGGTGATCCGGTCCACCTCGAGGTGCATCCAGGACTCGGCGATGCCCTGATCCGCGGGCGGGCGTTCGCTGAGTACCTCGGTCAGGTTCCCGTCCCGGTCGCGCCGCACCATCAGTTGGGGGTGCACCACCAGGTGCACGGAGAGGCCCTCCCCGGCCGCGGCTGCGGTGAGGGAGTCGACCAGGAACGGCATGTCGTCGGTGCACACCAGGACCGAGGAGTGCGGGGAGGTCCACCCGTTGGCCTCGCGCTGGGGGGACAGCACCCGCACCAGGGTCTGCCCCTGCCGGCGGGTGCCGGCGAGTTCGTACATCGACTGCACCGCCCCGGCAAGGTTCGCCGGCTCACGTTCTGCCAGGTCCTCCGGAGCCACGTGCTCCAGTACTCGCGGCAACACCTCCGCTACGTGGTCCTGCCCCTGCTCGGCCGCCAGATCAGCAGCACCGCGAAGGATCTCGTCCCGATCGGGACTAGGTTCGCGCAGGATCGACTGGTTCATCTTCTACCCCTGATCGGTGTACTTCGGTGTACCTGTGGAGCCTATCGCTGATCAGCATGTCGGCAGCCCGAAGGGGGTGGCGGCGCCGGCGGAGGCCGGCGACGGCTGCCGTGCTCAGGTGCCGGGGTTGCGGGCCGCCGGCCAGGACGCTTACTCAGGCAGGGGTGTCCACCCAGGTGGAGCCCGCCGGCACCGGTTCCACCGTTCCACCGGTGAGCTCGGCGACCAGGGCGCCCAGCCCCTCGGATCGCTCCCCTGGCACTCCCAGACGCAGCGTGGCCGCGGCGGAGTAGGTGGTGTCGAGTACCTGCACACCCCGGGCCCGCAGGTCCGCCTCCACCTTCCCGGCGGTGGCGTGGTCCAGCTCCAGGGTGTACTCCATGAGCAGTTCCCGGGCCACCAGCCCGGCCTCGTCCAGGCCCGCCCGGACGGCGTCGGAGTAGGCGCGGATCAAGCCTCCGGTGCCCAGCAGCACCCCGCCGAACCAGCGGGTCACCACCGCCACCACGTCGGAGACCTCCCGGCCCCGCAGTACCTCCAGCATCGGTGCCCCGGCGGTTCCGGCCGGCTCGCCATCGTCGGAGGACCGTTGCACGCCCGCATCGGGACCGAGCACGAACGCCGAGCAGTGGTGAGCGGCATCCCAGTGCCGCTTGCGCAGCCCCTCGACGACGGTCCGGGCCGCCTCCTCGGTGCTCACCCGGGCCAGGGTGCACAGGAAGCGGGAGCGCTTGACCTCGATCTCCGCCTCACCGTCGGTGGCGAGGGTCAGGTATCGGGTGGTCACCGTTCCATTATCGCCCGTCCGACGCCCGAGCTCTGAGCCCCCGTGTTCGATCGGGATGCGCAGCGGTCGGGAGTTGTGCGCTGCTGCCGCCTACCGTGGTGCCGGCGCCGGGATGAGTTCCCACCGACCGTCGCGAAACTCCAGCCGGGCCTGGCGGCGGCCGAAGGGCTCCGGCGCGATCACGGCCAGCCCGTCCCAGATCTCCATGGCCGTGGGGGTGCAGACCACGTTGACGTAGTCCGGTCCGGGGCCACCGGGCCAGAACGCCCGGAAGAAGTGGCGGAACCGGATGGGTGCGTCCGCACCGACGATCTTGGCGTCGCATTCCAGCGTCACGCACGCCCGGCGCCGATCGTCCTGGAACACCAGCAGGCACCTCGCTGACCGCCGGATATGGGAGACCTTGCGGGAACCGGGATCGGTGCCGAACCAGAGCGTGCCGTCGGCAGCCCGGGCGACCGGCTCGATGACGCGGGCGACCGGGCCGCCGGGGGATTCGGTGATCATGAGGCAGTAGCGCTTGGCACGCACGATGCCCCACGCGCGGTCCACCATCGCCCGCGGGTCGGTGACCATCCGCCGCCTGGCCCAGCGCCGGTACAGCAGCCCGACCCGCCCGAAGAAACGTCGCCTCAGCCCACGCATGGTGACAGTGTCTCGCGCGTGGCCGGCCCCGTCCGCCTCGTCATCGGCCGGAGCCGCGACCGACTCATCACCGGAGTTCGCGCAGCGCGGATGTCATCACTCCGCCGGCATCACCGGTGTTCACCGTGCCCCGGGGTTCGATGAGCATGGCGAGCACTTCCTGCTCCGCGTACGGGCGGTGCTCCACACCGGCGGGGACGACGAAGGTGTCGTGCGGCCCCAGACGCACGTCGCCATCGCGCAGACTGATCGTCAACTCCCCGGACAGGACGTAGAACAACTCGTCCGTGGCGGGATGACTGTGCCAGACGAACTCCCCCATGATCTTGACCACTTTGAGGTCGTAGTCATTGATGCTGGCGAGCCGATGGGGCTGCCAGGGCTCGGCGATCTGGACCAGCGCGGTCAGCGCATTGCGCACCCCGCCGGCGAGATCTGGTTGCGGGACGTTCTCCACCACGTTCGCCTCCGTTGCGTCGCGCCGCGGCCACGGGGCCGGCGGCTGTGCCTCAGGTGATGCCGCACCATGTGTGCCGCGCCCCACCGTCCCATGCTATTTGCGGCGTTGCCCAAGGTTTGTACGACCGCTGGCGCCGGTGGGGTTGGTCGGGTCCGCCTCAAGGTGTGGGTTCTCCAGATCGGCATCGAGGGCGATCTGCAACCCCACGGCGGGCCCCATCGCCTTCCGGAACCGGGTGAGCAGCATGAACACCGTGAAAACCCGAAACTTCATGCCGTACTTGCCGGCCGGCGCTCGATTTGCGTGGTGGCGGTTCTTGCCGGCCACACCGGCCTGGTCACCGGTGTGATTCTGCACGCGATCGCCGGGGCCGGCCCTGCGACTCAGTCGCTCAGCACAGTTCCAAGGTGCGCGCCAGCGCCGCCACGCAGTCGGCCAGGAGCATCCGGTGCAGCCAGGCCCGCCAGATCTGCCAGGTCCGCACGCACCATCAGAGCCTCAGCCCTCCCGGCCCATCGGGGCCAGCGGCACCCGCTCGGGTGCCTGGGTGCGGGCCCGGACGGCGTCGTCGTCGGCCAGGGTGGACAGCGCCTCCTCCTCGGCCCGGGCCAGTGCCCGGTAGGAGTCGATCTCGGCGGCCCTGGTCTCGGCGTCCCAACCCAGTAACGGGGCGGCGATGTCGGCGATCTCGGGCAGCGCCGCCAAGCCGCGGTCGCGGGACTCATAGAACAGCCGGACCCGCCGCTGCAGGATGTCCTCCAGGTGCAGGGCTCCCCCCGTGGGTGATCGCCCAGGCCACTTCCGCGCGCAGGTACGCAGGCGCGGCGGCCAGGGGCTCACCCAGGCCCGGGTCGTCCTGCACCGCTGCGCTGATCTGGGCCAGTTCGGTGCCGTAACGGCCCAGCAGGTGCTGCAACCGGTCACCGGTCCACCCGTGCCGGGCGCCGATCCGGCCGGCCTGGGCGGTGATCGCCTCCAGCCCGCTGGCGCCCACCAGCGGGGTGCGGGCGGTGACCGAGGGGCGGGCCTTGGCACGCTCGGGGCCGATCGCGTTATCCACCGCGTGCTCGGCCATCAGCCGGTACGAGGTGAGTTTGCCACCGGTGATCACCGTCATCCCCGGTGCCACCTCCAGCACGGTGTGGTCGCGGGAGATCTTGGTGGAGGCGGCGTCCTCGCTTGGCTGCACGAGCGGGCGCAGCCCGGCGTAGACACCGATGATGTCCTCGAAGGTCAACTCCGAGCGCAGCACCCCGTTGGCGTGCTCGAGCAGGTAGTCCACGTCCGGGCGGGTGGCCACCGGCCGCAGCGGCTCCTCGCTCCAGGGGGTGTCGGTGGTGCCGATGATCCAGTACCGCTGCCAGGGGATGATGAACAGCACCGACTTCTCGGTCCGCAGGAAGATCCCGGCCCTGCCCCGGATCCGGTGGCGCGGCACCACGATGTGGATGCCCTTGGACATCAGCACCCGCACCTTGGCCTCATCGGTGGCCAGGGCCTCGGTGTCCTCGGTCCACACCCCGGTGGCGTTGATGACGTGCTTGGCGTAGACGCGGTGACGCTGACCGGTCTCCAGGTCCACCACCTCGGCGCCGACCACGCGGGGGCCGTCCTTGATCAGGTCCACCATCTGGGTGCGCGAGGCGGCGTGAGCACCGTAGGACTGGGCGGTGCGGACCAGGGTGGTGACCAGCCGGGCGTCATCGACCCGGGCGTCGTAGAAGCGGATCGCACCGATGAGTTCGTCCGGGCGGATGTCGGGGAACAACTGCAGCGCGCCCCGCTTGGAGTAGTGCTTCTGCAGCGGCACCGCCCGCCCGCGGAATCCGGCCACGGCCATCGCGTCGTACATGCCCACCCCCACCGCGGAGTAGGCCCGTTCGATCACCCGGCGCTTCAGCGGCCACAGGAACGGTTGGGCCTGGACCAGGTGCGGGGCGGTGGTGGTCAGCAGCAGCGCGCGCTCCCGCAGCCCCTCGGCAACCAGTTTGAAATCCAGGTTGTACAGGTAGCGAAGCCCGCCATGTACCAGTTTCGATGACCAGGCGGAGGTACCGCCGGCCCAGTCCTGCATATCCACGATCCCGGTGCGCAGGCCCCGGGTGACGGCGTCCACCGCGACCCCGGCGCCGGTGACCCCACCGCCGATCACCAGCACGTCCAACTGCTCGGTACCCAGCGCGGCCAGAGCATCAGCCCTGCTTCGGGGGGTCAAGGCTGAGAACAAGGCAGTTCCTCCACGGCTCGCACGGACACGAGCCCGGGGTACACGCAACCCCGGGCCGGACTGTGCCCTATGTTTCTCCTAATCGCACCCTTTGTGCAACGCGGCCGCCCTGCCGAGCAACGTGGCCACCCCGCCGACCAAGGAGTCCCATGCCCGGCCCAGTCCTCCCCGGACCCGCCCCCACCGGCCTCTTCGAGGCCTACATCTTCGACATGGACGGCACGGTCTACCTGGGTGAGGAGATGCTGCCCGGGGCCACCCGGTTGATCACCGAACTGCGCCGGCGGGGACTGCCGGTGCGGTTCCTGTCCAACAACCCCACCAAGGACCCGGGGCAGTACGCCGAGAAACTGGACCGGCTCGGCCTGCCCACCGCCGAGGACGAGATCGTCAACACCGTGGTGACGATGACACGGTGGCTGCAGACCCATCACCCGCAGGCGAAGGTCTTCCCGATCGCCGAGGAGCCACTCGTGCGGGCGTTGGGTGAGGCCGGTATCGCGATCACCGACGATCCGGCCCAGATCGACATCGTGATCGCCTCCTACGACCGCACCTTCACCTACGCCAAACTGCAGATCGCCTTCGATGCGCTGTGGTTCCACGGCCGAGCGATCCTGGTCACCACCAACCCGGATCGGTACTGCCCCTTCCCGGGCGGACGCGGGGAACCCGACGCCGCCGCGATCGTCGCGGCGATCGAGGCGTGCACCGGGGTGAAGCTGAGCAAGAACGTGGGCAAGCCGGATCCGGACATGCTCACCGCCGCGCTCGCCGGCCTCGATGTGGACCCTGTCAACGCCCTGATGGTGGGGGACCGGTTGCACACCGACATCCGGATGGCGGCCGACGCCAGCATGCCTTCGGCGATGGTGCTGACCGGGGACTCCACGGCCGACGAGGTGGCCGACACCGAACCCGCCCACCGGCCCACGTATGTGCTGGACCGGGTGGACCACATCCTTCCTGCCGCCCTGCGGGCCGAACTCGGCTGGGTGGAATAGCCGGGTAGGGGGTGGTCGGCCTGCCGGCAGCACGGACGACGACGAGGTGCACCCCGCGTGCAGGATGCACGACGGCGGGGCTCACCTGAGGTCGCCTGTGCCGGTCTGGCGGCATGCCCGATCCCTGGCAGACTGTGGGCGTGCCTTCCTCGCCCGCGGTATCGGACCCCGATGGTGACCACGGCTCCACCGATATCGAGGCGGACGTGCGTCCTCGCCGCGACGGTGATCGGGTGACCGCGTCCGGTTACGAGGGTACCGACCGTGCCGGGAGCGCCGACGGTCGGCCCGCGACCGCCGCCGATGCCGTCCATGACATGGACGTGGTACCGCCGGGCTGGCATCGCAAACTGCTTCCGGCATTCGGGGTGAGCCTGTCGGCGTTCCTGCTCTTCGGCGTCGAGGTGGGTTGGCCCGGCCATGCGGTGCTGATCGCCAGCCTGGGGGCGGCCTACCTGGTGGACCGCGGCCTGGCCAAGGACCTGCTGCTGATCGGCGTGGGTATCACGATCGTGTCCACCACATCGGTGGCGGCCGACGTGAGTTGGGACCGGTTCTTCACGATCGGGATCGTGCTGGCGCTCGCGGTGGCCACCCCGTTCCTGATCGACCGGCTGATCTACCGGCGCAAGGCGATCCGGTTCCCCTGGCGGGGCCACCGCAAATGGACCCCGGTGCAGAAGGGATACATGCTGCTGGTCCCGTTCCTGGGCTGGCTGATCCTGCCGTTCTACTTCATCCGATCCGGGGCGTACCAGAACTGGCCGGCCATCACCGACACCAGCGAGTTGGTCCGCTTCTTCATCGGCGTGAACTACGTGGGCACCTGGGATGAACTGTTCTTCATCTGCACCTGCTTCGTGCTGCTGCGCCGCCACTTTCCGATGTGGACGGCCAACATCCTGCAGGCCATCATCTTCGTCTCCTTCCTCTACGAACTGGGCTACACCCACTGGGGCCCGCTGCTGACCGCACCGTTCGCGCTGCTGCAGGGCTACATCTTCACCAAGACCCGCTCGCTGACCTACGTGGTGATCGTGCACCTGCTCTTCGACGTCATCGTTTTCCTCGCGATCGTGCACTCCCACAACCCGGACTTCTTCCCCTACTTCCTGTACTGATCCCGCGTCCACCGCGCCGGGGTCCCCGGGATGAGCCACCGGATCACCAGCCGCTCGTTCGACAGCGGATTCGCCGGGGACTTCGCCGGCGGCGATGTCACAGTTGGGGCATACGGTCGATCTCGTTGCTGACGAAAGCCGAGGAGTGTCGATGACCGCTGTGTCCTGCCCGCCCGGGGGGAAGCGTGAACGGGCGGAGGCTGCGCCGTCGTCGGGTGTCGTGGGCGTGGGCGAGCCGGGACCGGCCGTTGAGCGGGGTAAGCTGGCCAGCATGCTGGGCGGTAGTGGTGAGGCGGCGTTCGACTTCGTCGACCTCTTCGCCGGCGTCGGCGGGTTCCACGCCGTCCTCGGCGCCCTGGGCGGGCGGGCCACATTCGCCTCCGAGATCGACCCGGGGGCCGCCCGGGTGTACCGCGACAACTGGAACATGGGCGTGCACGGGGACATCATCCCGCTCACCGCCGAACGCATGGACGTGCCCGACCATGACGTGCTGGCCGCCGGCTTCCCCTGCCAACCGTTCTCCAAGTCCGGCTTCCAGAAGGGGATGGAGGAGACCCGCGGCACGCTGTTCTTCAACATCGCCCGGGTGCTGGAAGAACGCCGGCCCACCGCGATCCTGCTGGAGAACGTGCGCAACCTGGCCGGGCCGCGGCACCGCGACACCTGGGCCACCATCATCCGCACCCTGCGGGACCTGGGCTACCAGGTCTCGACCACCCCCACGATCTTCTCCCCGCACCTGCTCCCACCCGAGCTGGGCGGACGCCCGCAGGTGCGTGACCGGGTCTTCATCACCGGAACCTACGTGGGGCCGCGCCGGGCGTGGGCGCAGTCCTGGGACGAGCCCGTGGTGCCCAACCGGCCGGTGGCCCGGCCCGACGGCGGCCTCTGGGACCCGCACCGGTGGGATCTGCGGTCCGATCTACCGCTGCTGAGCGAGGAGGAGATCCCGGACCTGCAGCGCTACCGGCTCAGCCCCACCGAGACCGAGTGGATCAGCGTGTGGGATGAGTTCGTGCAGATCATGCGCCCGCGGGTGGCCACGCTGCCGGGCTTTCCGATCTGGGCCGATGCGTTCCTGCCCGAGCCGCAGATCACGCAGGGGACCCCGCTGTGGAAGGCGAACTTCCTGCGGAAGAACGCCGAGTTCTACCGCAGCCACCAGCGGGTGCTGGACGGCTGGCTGCAGCGGCATCAGCACCTGGCCCACTTCCCGGCCTCGAGACGCAAACTCGAGTGGCAGGCCCAGGACGCCGAGTCGCTGGGGTCCACGATCATGCACTTCCGGCCCTCCGGGATCAGAGCCAAGAAGCCCACCTACGTGCCGGCCCTGGTCGCGATCACCCAGACCACCATCCTGGGGGACAAACGGCGCCGGCTGACCCCGCGCGAGGCCGCCCGGTTGCAGGGCCTGCCCGATGATTCACCTTCGGCGACCAGCCAGCAGCCGCCTCCTACCGGCAGATGGGCAACGGGGTGAACGTCGGGGCCGCCTACTACGTGCTGCGCCAACACCTGCTGCGCACCATCGATGACGTCGAGGACCGCTCACCCGGCCTGGCCCGCGCGGTGCGGCAGGCGCCGGCCAACCCCGATGTGGCGATGGCGCCCGGCTCGGCCCTGGCGCAGTCCGGCGTCGCCTGAGAACCAGGCATGGGCGCACAGGTGGTCGACCAGCTCGGCCCGGACGGCACGGTGGTCCAGGACACCGACGCCAGGATCCGCCCGGCCGAGCGCGTGGCGATCCTGGGGCGGTATCTGCCGGAGGTCTACGTGCAGCAGGTGGGCTCCGAGAAGGTGCTGATAGCCGGGGACAACGCGTTGCTGGTGCGGCAGGTGCACCATCTGGGCCATCCCTGGCCAGGGTTCAAGAAGCGGATCCAGATACCGAACCAGTGGATCGGCATCCATCACCTGCTCCGGGAAGGTGGGCTGCGGCCGCGCTTCGTCGGCCTCTACCACTACGAAGGCACCACGATCTTCGTGGACTTCGACCCCGACACCTACGTGGCGCGGAAGGCGAACAACTCCGCCGCGCACGTGTCCTCCAATGATCTGTTCCAGGCCCAGGCGCGTGGCTCCTTCAGCCGTCGGGACCGGAACGGTAACCGGCTCACCAGCGTGCGCGCGGACTCCTTCGCGCACTATCTGCGCACCGGCGACGTGGGGACCGATCCGCATCTGGAGGTCCTGCAGCAGTTCAACGAGGTATTCATCGACGGTCAACTGACCATGTCCAGCACCGCGGTGCAGCGGATGCACCGGGCCGCCTGGCCCGACAGGTTCCAGGGCGAGTGGCCCGGCTTCTACCTGGAGTACCGGCTGGAGGAGTTCCTCCACGCCGGCGGCCACACCGACCGGGTGCGGCACCTGAAGAACAAGACCCCCGGCGGGTTCGACTACGACCTGCAGTTCCGTGACGGTCCCACCGTCGCCCACTACGGGGACCTGAAGGCCTCCGACCATGTGCAGAAGGAGGCCCCGGGTAACGACGCCGCCTCGGTGCGGGCGTGCGTGCAGGAGTACGGCAAGTTCTGGTTCGTGCTCTATGAGCACCAGACCTGGAAGGCCAAGGACAACCAGAACGCCGCCACGATCGAATGGAACAGGTGGCGCCGGGACGCCGGGTACGTGGCCCGGAAGGGGTTCAACGAACTGTCCTACGCCGGCCGGTTCAAGGAAGCGGTCCGGTTCTTCTCCATGAAGGTGCTGGAGGTCAACACCGGCAACTTCCACACCGTGCTCGGCGACTTCGCCCAGGGCCGCCAGCCCAGCGGCGATGCCCGGGCGCTGAAGGTGATGATCCGTAAGGACCGGATCGACAACTTTCTGGTGCACAGCCACCAGGTGGAGGTCCCCGAACCCGAACCGCTCGCCCCGGGTCGGTTAACTCCCCGCGCCGACACCACGTTGTGGTGAGGCCGGCGGCCCGGTGCTGTCCCGGTCCCGGCCCATGATCACCGCGGCCGGGCCGCTGTCGCCGTACCGGAAGTCCGGCAGGAGCTCGACGAACCCGGCCCGCCGGTACAGCCGGCGTGCCGGGTTCGTCGGGGCCGTGGCCAGCAGGACGCGTTGGTGCCGGGTGGTGTGCAACAGGTGATGCAGGAGCATGCCCCCGGTGCCCCTGCCCTGGTGCTCGGGGGCCACCACCAGTTCGGCGAGTTCGAAGGCGTCCTGCATCCAATCCGCATGGTCGGCCGCCTGCAGGGTGGGACCGATCTGTTCGGGCCACCAGTGCCCGCGTTCGAAGGTGAATCCGAAAGCGAAGCCCACCGACCCTCCGTCCACCCGGGCCAGCAGCAGCCGCGCGCCGTGGTACTCGCGCATACACCGGGTGTAGGTGTCGGTGAACTGCCGGGTGACCGAGGCCGGGTAGCCGAACGCGGCGGCGTAGAGGGTGGTGACCTCGTCGGCGCCGGTACCGCCTCGGCGCGGGTCAGGTCGACGATCACCTCCCGAACCCTAGTCCCATGTGGTGGGTGGCTCGCGGTCCCCGGCTTACCCGCGCCTGGACATGCCGCTCCCGGCACCGGGGAATGTCGCATTCCTGCACCGGCCACGCTTGTGCACACCTCGCCCCGTGGTGCCACGGCAGGGCATCTGGGCACGTACCCTCCTTGCGGGAAGGAGTGTGCATGGAAGCGATCGAACGGGAGCAGCGCACCGGGGATGCGCCGCTCGTGATCCGCAGGGTGCGGTTGCCAGGGCCGGTGGCAGCCGACGACGGCGTACCCGGCCGGGCCGGGAATGGTCACCCTGCCGTGGCGGGCGGCCCGGGCGAGCAGGTGTGGGACGCCGCGATCGCGGACGGTCGGGTCGTACGGATGGTCCCCACCGGGCACCTGGAGGCACCGGCCGGGTCCGACCAGATTGACGCCGAGGGCCGCTTCCTGCTGCCGGGCCTGTGGGATGAGCACACCCACATGGTGCAGTGGGCCCTGGCGATGTCCCGGTTGGACCTGAGCGGGGCGACCTCGGCGGCACAGGTGATGGACCTGGTGCGCACCGCCCTGCCTACGGACCGCCCCGTGGTGGGTTACGGATTCCGTGACGCGCTGTGGCCCGACGTTCCGAGCCGGGATCTCCTCGATCAGGTAGCCGGTTCGGTGCCCGTGGTGCTCGTCTCGGGTGACCTGCACTGCGCCTGGGTGAACACCGCCGGCGCGGACCTGCTGCAGGTTACGGTCGGGGCCGACGGGCTGGTCCGTGAGGGCGCGTGGTTCGAGGCGATGCCCCGGCTGGACGCTGCGACCGTAGCCGGGGCGGAAGGCGCCCTGGCCAAGGCGTTGCCGCTGTTGGCGGCCCGCGGTGTGGTCGGTGTGGTGGACCTGGAGTGGGCGGACAACATCAGCGACTGGCGCACCCGGCTCAGCGCCGCCGTGCCGGCCCTGGTCCGGGTGGAGGCCGGGATCTACCCCGACCGGCTCCCGGCGGCGCTGGCCGAGGGTTGGCGCAGTGGCCAGGTGGTGCCCGGAACCGGTGGGCTGGTGCGGGTGGGACCGCTGAAGATCCTCTCCGACGGGTCGCTGAACACCCGCACCGCGCTGTGCCGCGACCCCTACCGGGGATCAGCCCAGGTGGACCGGGCTCCCGGCGGGGGCTATGGGTACCGGGAGTACGACGTGAGCGAGATGGTGGAACTGGTCCGGCGGGCAGCCGGTGGAGGCATCACCGCCACGGTGCACGCGATCGGGGATCTGGCTGTCACCGCCGCACTGGACGCCTTCGAGGCCACCGGCTCCGGCGGCCGGATCGAGCACGCCCAGTTGGTGCACCCCTCCGATCATGCGCGGTTCGCCGCCCTGGGCGTGGTGGCCGGTGTGCAACCAGAGCACGCCATGGATGACCGGGATCTGGCCGAGCAGTACTGGCCCGAGCGCACAGGGTGGTGCTTCCCGCTGGCGGACCTGGCCCGGGCCGCCGGCGCGACGATCCGCTTGGGTTCGGACGCGCCGGTGGCGCCACTGGACCCGTGGGTGACGATCAGCGCCGCGGTGACCCGCAGCCGGGACGGCCGGGAGCCGTGGCACCCCGAGCAGGCGCTACCGGTCTCGACGGCGCTGGCAGCCAGTACGCGCGGGAAGGGGAGTGTGCGCGCGGGCCAGGACGCCGACCTGGTGCTGACCGACGTCGACCCCCACACCGCGGACGGTCAGGCGCTGCGGACCATGCCGGTCTGGGCGACCATGGTCGCCGGTCGGTGGACATACGGTCCCGCCTGAGCCGGCGGGCACCGGCCGGCCGGAGCCCGCCCGAGTGAGGCGTCCCGGGCCAGGCGCGCACTCGGCGCGTGCGCGTCAGTCAGCGCGCAGCGCGGGAGGCGAGCAACCAGCGGATCCCGGCCACCACCAGGACCAGCAGCAACACGAACATGATGGTGCTGGCGATGATCGCCCCGGGGTTGTCAGCATCCCCGGCGAACAGGTCGCCCAGGTCCATGAGGTTCGGCAGGGAGCCCAGCGCCCCCAGCAGCGCCAGCACCAGGACCACGACCAGGGCGGGTTTACGGGCCTTCGTCCCGCGTGCGATCAGGGCACAGACCAGCAGCAGCACCCCCACGAAGGCGGGGATCAGCGCGGTGATGCTGGCGGCAGCGGTGGCGATGTAGGCCACGGCGCCGGTGGCGATCAGGGCGATGGACACGAGCAGAGTCAGGGTAATCACGGATCTTGCCTCGGTTCGGGGCTGATGGCCGACTTGATCCTACCGGCTGTAGGAGTCGATTCCGCCACACTCCGACCCGGGGCGGTCGCCGCCGACTCAACCCCCGGCGTGCTCACCCCACTCCAGCGTCCGAGCCAACGGCACTCCGGGCCGGTAGGCCAGGTGCGTCCGGGTCGGGGCGTCCAGCACCGCCAGGTCCGCCCGCGCCCCGACCCCCAGGTGCCCCACGTCCTCGCGCCGCAGCGCTGCCGCGCCACCGGTGGTGGCCGCCTGGATCGCCTCGTCCACGCTCATCCCCATCTCCCGCACCGCCAGGGCGATGCACAGCGGCATCGAGGAGGTGAAGGAGGTGCCGGGGTTGCAGTCGGTGGACAGTGCCACGGCGACCCCGGCGTCCAGCAACCTGCGCGCATCGGGGTAGGGCGACCGGGTGGAGAACTCCACCCCGGGCAGCAGAGTGGCCACGGTGTCCGAGCCGGCCAGGGCCATCACGTCCTCATCGGACAGGTACGTGCAGTGGTCCACGCTGACCGCCCCCAGTTCCACCGCCAGTTGTGCCCCGGGCCCGTACCCGAGTTGGTTGCCGTGCACGCGCAGACCCAGGCCCGCCCGGGCGCCCGCCTCCAGCACTGCCCGGGACTGCTCACCGTCGAAGGCCGAGGCCGCCGCCGGTTCACAGAACACATCCACCCACCGGGCGTGCGGGGCGCACTCGCGCAGCATCGGCCCCCTGACCAGGTCGACGTACGCGTCGGCCCGCCCGGCGAACTCCGGTGGTACCACGTGCGCACCCAGGAAGGTGACCTCCGGGGTCACCTCCGCCGCCAGTTGCAGCGAGCGCACCTCGTTGGCCACGTCCAGGCCATAACCGGACTTGACCTCCATCGTGGTGGTGCCCTGGGCGCGGGCCTCGGCCACGAACGCCCGGAGCCGCTCACGCAGCACTCGCGTGGAGGCCTCCCGGGTGGCCGCCACGGTCACGGCGATCCCGCCGCCGTCGTAGGACTGCCCGCTCATCCGGGCGGCGAACTCCGCCGAGCGGTCCCCGGCGAAAACCAGGTGGGTGTGGGAGTCCACGAACCCCGGCAGCACGCATGCCCCGTCGACGTCGATGCGGGCGTCGGCCGCGGGTGTCGCCCGGCCCCGGCCAACCCAGGCGACCCGCCCGCGCGGGCGGCTGACGCCGTCACCGGCCACCGGAGCAGACCCGCCGGGCCCGGGCAGACCGCCCGCCGAGGCTGCGTCGTCGTCGGTCTCGATGACGAGGGCGGCGTCCTCGAGCACCCCCAGCGGGCCGGTGCCCAGCGCCGGGTCACCGGTCACCAGTTCTGCGATCCCGGTGATCGCGATGGCGGCCATCAGGTCTCCGAACCGGGCGCGGTGTGCATCGGGATCGGGACGCCGTGGTCACGGGCTACCTGCTCGGCGGGCTCATACCCCGCGTCCACGTGCCGGATGATGCCCATCGCCGGGTCGTTGCTGAGCACGCGCGCCAGTTTCCGGGCGGCCAGGTCGGTGCCGTCGGCCACGCTGACCTGGCCGGCGTGGATGGAGCGCCCGATGCCCACCCCGCCGCCGTGGTGCAGCGAGACCCAGGTGGCCCCGGAGGAGGCGGCGACCATGGCGTTGAGCATCGGCCAGTCCGCGATCGCATCGGACCCGTCGGCCATCGCCTCGGTCTCGCGGTAGGGGGAGGCCACCGAGCCGCAGTCCAAGTGATCCCGGCCGATCACGATCGGAGCGCGCAGGGTGCCATCGGCCACCATCTCGTTGAACCGCAGGCCCGCGCGATCGCGTTCGCCGTGACCGAGCCAGCAGATCCGCGCGGGCAGCCCCTCGAAGCTGACCCGCTCCTGGGCGGCGCGGATCCACCGACGCAGGTGGTCGTTCTCGCCGAAGAGGTCCAGGACCGCCTCGTCGGTCGCGGCGATATCGGCGGGGTCCCCGGACAGCGCCGCCCACCGGAAGGGGCCCTTGCCCGCACAGAACAGCGGACGGATGTATGCCGGGACGAACCCGGGGATCTCGAAGGACCGGTCGTACCCGCCCTTGCGGGCCTCGTCGCGGATGGAGTTGCCGTAGTCGAACACCTCCGCGCCGGCATCGGCGAAGCCGACCATCGCCTCCACGTGCGCCGCCATCGATTCCTGGGCGCGGACGGTGAACTCCTCGGGGTTGGCGGCGGCGTAGTCGTGCCAGTCGGCCAGGTCCACACCCTGGGGCAGGTAGGAGAGTGGATCGTGCGCCGAGGTCTGGTCGGTGACCACATCGATGGCCACGTCCCGGCGGAGCAGTTCGGTGAACACGTCCGCGGCGTTGCCCACCACACCCACCGAGACCGCCTCGCGCGCAGCCCGGGCCGTCTCCACCCGGGTGACGGCGGCATCGAGGTCCTCTGCGACCTCATCCAGGTACCGGGTGCCGACCCGACGGCGCAGCCGAGCCCCGTCCACGTCCACCACCAGGCACACCCCGCCATTGAGCGTCACCGCCAGGGGTTGCGCACCGCCCATCCCGCCGCACCCGCCGGTCAGGGTCAGTGTCCCGGCCAGGGTGCCGCCGAACCTCTTTGCGGCCACCGCGGCGAAGGTCTCGTAGGTGCCCTGCAGGATGCCCTGCGTTCCGATGTAGATCCAGGAGCCGGCCGTCATCTGTCCGTACATCGTGAGCCCGAGCTGCTCCAGGCGCCGGAACTCCGGCCAGGTGGCCCAGTCGCCCACCAGGTGGGAGTTGGCGATCAGCACCCGCGGTGCCCATTCGTGGGTGCGCATCACACCGACGGGTTTACCGGACTGGACCAGCAGGGTCTCATCGGCCTCCAGGCCGGTCAGCGTGGCCACGATCGCGCGATAGCTGGGCCAGTCGCGCGCCGCTCTACCGGTGCCGCCGTAGACCACCAGGTCCTCGGGGCGTTCGGCCACCGCTGGGTCGAGGTTGTTCATCAGCATCCGCAGGGGTGCCTCGGTCTGCCAGGACTTGGCGGTCAGGGCGGTCCCGGTGGGGGAGCGGACGACGTCGTGACTGCTCATGGCCACGACGGTACCGAAGTGGGCCGCGGCGCACCCGGGATCGAACGGCCTGAACCGCCGGCCCCGGGACGCGGCCCGGGGTGTCAGTGGTACTGCGGCTGGGCGGAGCCGGAGGTGCCGGCATCGCCGGCGCCGGGCGCGTCATGTCCGGTGGGATCCCCGACGACGGGTTCGGCCCCGGTCTCGGAGTTACCGGCGTAGCACCGGGCCTTGCCCAGCACCGCCACCGTCACGGGCGTGCCTGGTTGCAGTGCCGCCTGGGGGCCGTCGACCACCCGGGAGAGCACCGTGGTGTGATCCCCGGCTCGTAGGATCACCAGGGCGTCGTGGCCGTAGTAGTCCACCGACACCACGGTGGCCGGAGCGCCGGGACCCTCGGTGGGGTGGATGGTGACCTGCTCGGGGCGCAGCATGACCTGGGTCTGCCCCGGACCGGGTGTCCCGGTGACACCCAACCAACCGAGCACCGTGCGCACCCGCTGCCCGTCGCGCTCCAGGACCGGCAGCAACTGCGCCTCGCCCACGAACCCGGCCACCCAGGGGTCCACCGGCGCGCGGTAGATCTCAGCGGGACGGCCCGCCTGCAGGATCCGCCCGGCGCGCATCACCGCGATCTCATCGGCCATCGACAACGCCTCGGCCTGGTCGTGTGTGACCATCAACGCGGTGGCCCCGTCCTCGGCCAGCGCCTGGCGGACGACCTGGCGCACCTCGGTGCGCAGGGTGGCGTCCAGGGCGCTGAACGGTTCATCCAGCAGCACCAGCGGAGGCCGGGGCGCGAGTGCCCGGGCGACCGCCACGCGCTGCTGTTGTCCGCCGGAGAGCTCGTGCGGCATCCGGCTGCCGAGGCCGGACAGGCCGACCAGGTCCAGGCATTCAGCGACCCGGTCCCGGGTGCCGCGACGGCCCAGTTTGCGCCGGCCCAGGCCGAACGCGATGTTGTCCGCCACCGACAGGTGCGGGAACAGGCCGCCGTCCTGCGGCACGATGGCTGCGTGGCGCCGGTGCGGCGGCAGGTGCACCCCGGGCAGGGACACCGCCCGACCTTCCAGGGCGATGCGGCCGGCGTCGATCTCCTCGAACCCGGCGAGGACTCGCAGCAGTGTGGTCTTGCCGCAGCCGGAGGGCCCGAGCACCGCGAGCAGTTTGCCCGCGCCCAGGCTCAGGTCCACGCCGTCCAGGGCCCGCACCTGGCCGAAGGCCTTGTGCACCTGGACTACTTCGACAGCACTCACGGGTTCCACCCTCACACTCTCCGGCGCCACCTGGGGGTGAGGTTTCTCACTGCTCACGCCGGCCCCGCGGATCCCGCTGCGGACCGTCAGCAGCCAGGTGGGCAGCGCGGCGACCAGGACCAGCAGCACGGCGTAGGGCGCGGCCTCGGCGTAGCGCTGCACCTCGGTGGCCGACCACAGCCGGGTGGCCAGGGTCTCCATCCCGGTGGGCCGCAGCAGCAACGTGGCCGGCAACTCCTTCATGCACGCCAGGAACACCAGCGCGGCTCCGGCGCGCACACCCGGGAGCGTGAGCGGGAGGGTCACCCGTGCCCAGGTGCGCCCCGGGCCCTCCCCGAGGGAGTGGCTCACTTCCTCCAGTCCGGGCGGTGCCTTCGCGGCGGCCCCGGCCACCGCGGCCAGGGCCAGGGGCAGGAACAACGTGGCATACCCCACGGCGAGCAACCAGACGCTTTGGTAGAGCGGGAGCAGCACGGCCACGCCCAGGAACACCAGTGACAGACCGACCACCACTCCGGGCAGGCCGTGCGCGAGATAGGCGGCGTGTTCCAGCGCCCGGGCCAGCCGTCCGGGGTGACGGGCCGCGTACAGCCCCACCGGGATCGCCAGCGCCGTGGTCACCAGCGCACCCGCGAGGGCCAGCCCGATAGACCCGGACGCTGCGCTGAGCACCTCCCTGACCGAGCCGGGCTGGGACAGACCGCGGGCGGACCAGCGAGCCATCGCGACCGCCGGGACCCCGAGGGCGACCAGTGCGGTGCCCATCATGGTGGCGTAGGCGACCCAGCGCCCGTACTTCCCGAGTTGGTGCATGGGGGCGGAGCGACGCACCCCGCTGCCGGTGCGGGCGTACCGGGCGCCACGGCGGCGGGTGCTGTGCTCGATCGCCAGGATCAGCAGCGTGAGCAGCACGAGCATGCTGGCCAGGCTGAGTGCGCCGATCCGGTCGAAGCCCGAACCCAGGGCGGTGAAGATCGCGCGAGTGAAGGTGTCCACCGCAGCAGCGACACCGCTCCGAAGTCCGACAGCGCGTAGAGCACGGCGAGCAGGCCACCGGCGGCGATGGCCGGGCGCACTTGCGGGAGGGTGACGGTCATCAGGGTCTGCCACGGGCCCCGGCCCAGGGAGCGGGACACCTCCTCCTGCCCGGCGTCTGTCGCGGCCAGCGCCGCGGCCACCGGCAGATACACGTACGGCGCGGTGTAGAGGGTCAGCACCAGGGCGGCGGCCCAGAACCCCTCGAACCTGGCGGTTGAGGACCACAGGTCCGCCACCGCCGACCAGCTGAACGCGGCGACGTAACTGGGCACCGCCAGCGGCAGTGCCGCCACCACCGCCCAGAGGCGCCGCCCGGGCAGATCGGTGCGGGTGACCAGGTAGGCGCTGCCGACGCCGAGCGCCAGGCACCCGATCGCCACGACCAGGGCGAGCAGCATGGACGTGGCTGCCAGTGTCCCCACCCGCGGGCGGGTCACCGCGGCGAGCCAGGCATCGGCCCGGCCCCGGCGACGCGCGCGATCAGATAGGCCAGCGGCACCAGTGCCACCGCGGTGGCGACCAGGGCGGCCGCGGTCAGTGCTGGGTGTGCGCGCTGGGTCAGGACAATCCCGCCTCACTGATCATCTCGACGGTGGTCTGCAGGTCGTCGAGGTCGTTCAGGTCGATCCCGGGCTGGTCCAGACCGGTCAGGGGCGGCAACTCCTCGTCGGCCTCGATGCCCTCGACCATGGGGTACTCGTGGGTCTGGTCGCGGAAGTACTCCTGCCCGGTGGGGCTGAGCAGGTAGTCGATGAGTTCCTGGGCGGCCGGTGAGGGCTCCCCACCCAGCGCGCCGATCCCGGAGATATTCACCAGGCCGCCGGCGTCACCGCCGGCGAAGAAGTGCTGGGCCACATCCAGGTCCTCCGGTTCCACGCCCTCCTCCTCGGCCTGTTCGAAGAGGTAGTAGTGGTTGACCAACCCGACGTCGAACACCCCCGCGTCCACGTCCGCGACGATCATGCCGTTGCGTTCGCGGAGCTGCGGGTCGTTCGCAGCCAGGTCCGAGAGCCACTGCCGGGCCACGTCGTCGCCCTCCATCAGGCGGATCGCGGTGACGAACGCCTGGAAGGAGGCGTTGGTCGGTGCGATGCCCACCCGGCCCCGCCATTGCTCCTCGGTCAGTTCGAAGACGGACTCGGGCAGTTCCTCGGCGCTGACCGCGTCCTTGTTGTAGACCAGCACCCGGGAGCGGCCGGTCAGCCCGACCCAGGTGCCGTCGGCGGAGCGGTAGGCGGAGGGGACCAGGTCGAGCGTGTCCTGTGGCAGCGGCGCCAGCAGTCCATCGGCAGCGAGCGCCCCGAGCGCGCCGGCATCCTGGGCGAGGAAGGCATCGGCGGGGCTGCGGTCCCCTTCCTCCAGGAGTTGGGCAGCCATCTCCGCAGTCCCGCCGTACCGCACCGAGACCTCGATCCCGGTCTCCTCGGTGAAGGAGTCCAGCACCGGCTGCACCAGGGCCTCGTTTCGGCCGCTGTAGAGGGTCAGGGACTCCTCGTCCGAGCCGTCACCGGAGCCGCACGCGGTCAGCCCGGCCAGGACCAGTCCGGCGATCGCGGTCGGTGCCAGCCATGTGCGCATCATGGGTGCTCTGAGAGGCATCGCGTCTGTTCTCCTGAGATCGGGGGCCCGACTGGTCATGTCTTAAGTAAGGCTAACCTTACTAGACGGTGGTGGGAAGCCGTGCCGGAGGTGCTCAGGCCAGGGAACCGGTGACCTCGCTCACTGCGGTGAGCAGGGAACCGTCCAGGAGCACCTGGTGGGCCGCCTCGATCTGGGGGCTGAGATGCTCGTCCGGGCCGGGCTCGCTGACGCCGGCGGCCCGCAGTACGCCTCTGGCTGCACCGGTGGCCGGGCCCGGCTGCAGCGGCCGGCGCAGGTCCATGCCGCGTGCGGCGGTGAGGATCTCGATCGCGAGCACCCGGCGCAGGCCGTCCACGGCGCGGCGCAGTTTGCGGGCCGCGGCCCATCCCATCGAGACGTGATCCTCCTGCATCGCCGAGGAGGGGATGGAGTCCACGCTGGCCGGGACGGCCAGGCGTTTGAGTTCGGAGACGATCCCGGCGGCGGTGTACTGGACGATCATCAGCCCGGAGTCCACGCCCGGATCCTGGGCCAGGAACGCCGGCAGGCCCGCGTTGCGGGCGGTGTCGAGGAAGCGGTCGGTGCGCCGCTCGCTCATCGACGCGACGTCGGCGGCGGCGATCGCCAGGAAGTCCAGCACGTAACCGACCGGGGCGCCGTGGAAGTTCCCGTTGGACTCCACCCGCCCGTCCAGGGTCACCACCGGGTTGTCGATCACCGAGGCCAGTTCCACCTCGAGGACACCCCGCGCGTGGGACAGGGTGTCCCGGGCGGCCCCGTGCACCTGGGGAACACATCGCAGTGAGTAGGGGTCCTGCACGTGGGAACAGTCCGGGCCGCGGTGGGAGGACACGATGCCGGAGCCGGCCATCAGGGTGCGCAGGTTCGCGGCCGAGGCCGCCTGTCCCGGGTGCGGGCGCAACGCCTGCAGGTCCGCGGCGAAGACTGCGTCGGTGCCCAGCAACGCCTCCACGCTCATCGCCGCCGCGACGTCGGCGACCTGGAGCAGGTGCCTCAGGTCGGCACAGGCCAGGGCCAGTGTGCCGGTCATCCCGTCGGTGCCGTTGATCAGCGCCAGGCCCTCCTTCTCGGCCAGTTCGACCGGTGCCAGACCGGCGCGCAGAAGTGCGGTGCGTGCCGGATGGGCGTGGCCGTCCCGGGTGCGCACGGTGCCTTCGCCCATCAGGGCCAGCGCCGCGTGGGCCAGCGGGGCGAGGTCGCCGGAGCAGCCCAGCGACCCGAACTCGTGCACCACCGGCGTCAACTGGGCGTTGAGCAGGTCCGCGAAGGCACGCACGGTGCTCTCGCGCACGCCGGTGCGGGCCGAGGCGAGCGTGGCCAGGCGCAGCAGCATCAGCGCACGGACCACCTCGGTCTCCACCTCCGGTCCGGTGCCGGCCGCATGGGAGCGGATCAGCCCTTGCTGCAGCCGGGTGCGCCGTTCGGGTGGGATGTGGGTGGTGGCCAGGGCCCCGAACCCGGTGGAGACCCCGTAGTGGGGCCGTTCGGCGTCCACCAGTGACTCCACGTGCCGGCGGCTGTCGGCGACCTCGGTCAGGACCTCGGGCGGCAGGTGGACCGGGGCGCCGTCGCGGGCCACGGCCACCACGTCGTCAACGCTCAGCGGGATGGTGCCGAGCGTGACCGCGTTCGCGATGGGTGCATCGTGCATGGGCTTATCCCATCACGCCCGGCCACCTGCGTGGGCGAGTCCGCCGCTCGCCGGCCCGGGCGGCCGGTCACTTCGCCTACTCTCCCGCCGGACCGGGCTGCCCGGCCGCGAAGTAGTCGACCAGTTCGGCATCGAGGGCGGGCACCTCCACGACGCCGCTACCCTCGCGCAGCGACCGGGTGGCCATGATGCCGGCGGCCACCGCATCGCGGGCGCCGACCGGGGAGGTGGAGGTGATGCCACCCTCGACGGCGAACCGGAGGAACTCATCGACCAGCAGGCGGTCCGCCCCGCCGTGACCGCCCCCGGCCGCGGGCACCTCGAACGTCTCATCGGGTGGTGCGCTGCCCTGGTGGCGTCGATTCCACAGATGCACCTGGGAACCAGGTGTGTCGCCCATGTTCTCGATGCGTCCGTGCGTGCCGATCACCGTGTAGTTTCGCCAGTAGTCGGGGGTGTAGTGGCACTGGTCGTAGGTGGCCAGCACCCCGTTGCCCAGTGCGAGCTGGACGTGCGAGAGGTCCTCCACATCCACCACCGGGTTCAGTCCGGTGTGGGCGGTGGCCGGCCAGTTCTCCAGGGACCACCAGTCGGTCATCCGTTGCCCGCTGCGATCGGTGCGGTCGGGGTTGTGTGCGTACACGCTCATCGCCCCCATCGCCTGCACCCGGGTGGCCGGTGCGCCGGCGAGCCAGTGGATCACGTCGATGTCGTGGGCGCCCTTCTGCAGCAGCAGGGAGTGGCTCCTGGACCGGTCGGCATGCCAGTCCTTGAAGTAGTAGTCCCCGCCGTGGCCGACGAAGTGCCGGCACCAGATCGCCTTGACCGCACCGATGCGGCCCTGCTCGATGAGGGAGCGCATCAGCGTGATCACCGGCAGGTGTCGCATGTTGTGTCCCACGTACAGCCGTGTCCCGGTGCGGCGGGCGGTCGCCAGCATCTGATCGGCCTCGGCCAGGTCCACCGTCAACGGCTTCTCGCAGAACACCGGCAGCTTCGCCTCCAACGCCGCCAGCACCGGGGCGGTGTGCAGGTGGTCGGGGGTGAGCACCATGACGGCGTCGACGTCGGAGGTGAGCAACTCCTCCAGGTCCGCCGTCAGCAGCACCTCGCCGAACGCCTCGGCAGCCTCGGCCAGCGCGCGCTCACTGGGGTCGCATACCGCGGTGACGACCGAGCCTGCACCGGGGCGGTGGGCCTCCCTGGCGATGCTGCCCCGCAATCCGTAACCGACCACGCCTACGCGGACGACCATCCATCTCTCCTTCGCTGCGTCACTTCTCCTGGCGGCGACCGGCCCGGTTCCTTCGTGATGCTCCAACCGCCGTGCGATGATCTCGGCCCGGTGCTGCAACCGGCGTGCTCGACGCGCAGAAGCCGATCACCTCGGCCGCCTCCGGTGGTGCGCCCGGGCCGCGGCGGCCGCTGGTTCGCCGGTGCTGGTCCTGGCACGCTGGTCCCATCGCCGACAGTACCGGGAGGTCGCTCACCATGCTCAGTGCACATCACGGGGACATCACCGCGCAGGACGTCGACGCCATCGTGAACGCAGCCAACTCCTCACTCCTGGGCGGTGGTGGGGTGGACGGCGCGATCCACGCCGCAGCCGGGCCGGACCTGCTCGCCGAGTGCCGCCGGCTTCGCGACACGGCTCTCCCCGACGGCCTCGGGGTGGGGGAGGCGGTCGTCACCGGTGCCGGGAACCTGGCCGCCCGGTGGGTGATCCACACGGTGGGCCCGAACCGCCACCGCGGCCAGCGGGACCCGGATCTGCTCGCCGCCTGCTTCACCAACTCGTTGCGCCAGGCGGCGGGCGTGGGCGCCACCTCGGTGGCCTTCCCGGCGATCAGCGCCGGTGTGTACGGGTGGGATCCGGAGCAGGTGGCCCGGGTCGGCGTGAGCGCGGTGCGAGCGTTCCTGGCCGACGACGACGCCATCACCCAGGTGCGGTTCGTGCTGTTCAGCCGGGACGTCCTGGGGCACTTCGAAGCCGCCCTGGCGGGCGGCTCGACCTGAGCCGGTCCGTCCGGGCCGGGCACGCAGCGCGGTTACGCCGAGACCCCCCGCCGTCGGGCGGCCAACCCGGCGGCGGACTCCAGCACGCACAGGGCCGCCAGGCGCACGGTGCGCTGGTCGGTGGTGTCCGCGGTCGCATCGACCTCCGTGATATCCACCGAGCGCACGGCTGGGTGGGCCCCCGCCGAGCGGGCCGCGACGCGCAGGTCGTGGGCGCTGATACCGCCGGGCACCGAGGCGGGGCACGCTGGTGCCACCGACCGGTCGCACACGTCCACGTCCAGGTCCACGTGCACCGGACCGGCGCCACCGGAGGCGATGGTCAGCGCCCTGTCCATGACCTCCGCCATCGGGGTGTGGTGCAGTTCGTCCCGGTCGATCACGGTGATGCCGTACTCCCTCGCACGCGCTCGGTAGTAGGCGGAGTTGGCGAAGTCGGAGATACCGATTTGGACCACGCGCCGCCCGTCCAGGCCACCCTCCTCGATCAGGCGCCGCACCGGGGACCCGTTCGAGACCCCGTCGCGCAGGTCGTGATGGGCGTCGAGGGTGACCAGTCCGGCGCTTCCGGCCCGGCTGCCCCACGTTCCCAGTGCAGCCGGGACGGTGGCCGCGTTGTCCCCACCCAGGGCGATCAGCAGGCGTGCCTGCCCGGCCGCCACGGACACCGCGCGCACCGCCTCGGCCTCCCCCTCGCCGTCGGGCTCGGGGACGTCGCCGGCGTCGGCGATGCGCAGTGAAGCAAGGTCGGTGCCATCGGCCAGGGCGGTGCTGTAGCGCTGCAATGCGGCGCGGACCGCTGCCGGGGTGGCGTGCGCACCGGTAGGGGAGAGGGACGTGCGGTGGGTGCCCAGGCCGAGGATGACGACGTCGCAATCGCCCTCGGGCGGGCCCCACCGGCCGGCCCTGGGCCAGTGGGGGTCGTGGGACAGGTTCATCCGGCCAAAGTACCGGCCGGCGCCGTAGCCGGCCCGGCGCCGGGTGCGCTCAGATCTCCGGCCGGGGGTTGAGTTCGCGTCGGTGCAGCGGCTCGCGGCCGAAGGGTTGGCGCACGGGCTCCACCCGGGGGGGGGCGGGACGGGCAGGGTGACGGGGCGCCCCGCCTCCAGGCGGACCTTCTCCCCGTGGTGCCAGGTGCGCATCGCCGGGCCCTCGAGCAGTTCATATGTGGTCTCCTCCGGGGAGGATGAACCGTTTCGACGGGTGTCGAGTTGGATCACCCGCCCGGCGAAGGTCATCTGGAACCGGATCCGGGTCAGCTTCTCCGGCAGCCGGGGCGCGAACGTGAGTTTGCCGTCGTGATCGCGCATCCCCCCGAAACCGGCCACCGCCACCTGCCACGCCCCGCCCATGCTGGCGATGTGCAGGCCTTGCTGGGCGTTCCCGTGCAGGTCCCCCAGGTCCACGAACGCCACCTCGGACCAATAGGTGTAAGCCAGTTCCAAGTGGCCGGTCTCGGCGGCCATGACCGCCTGCGTGGCGGCCGACAGCGAGGAGTCCCGGGCGGTCCGCGCCTCGTAGTAGGCGAAGTTCTTCGCCTTTTCCTCCGGGGTGAACAGGTCACCGCGCAGGTGCATGGCCAGCACCAGGTCGGCCTGCTTGATGACCTGCTTGCGATAGAGCTGGAAGTACGGGAAGTGCAGCATCAGGGGGTACTGGGACGCCTTGGTGCCCTCGAAGTCCCACTCGTCACCATCGGTGAAGCCCTCGGACTGCTCGTGCACGCCGGCGTCCTCGGAGTAGGGCAGCGCCATCTGGTCCGCGGCGCGGCGCCATGCCTCCCGCTCCTGCTCGGTCACCCCGAACAGGGCGCTCACTTCCATCCGGCGCTCGCACGCCGAGGCGGCCTCACGCAGGTTGCGCTGGGCCATGGCATTGGTGAAGAAGTTGTCGTTGACCACCGCGGTGTACTCATCCGGCCCGGTGATCCCGTCGATGTGGAAGCCGTCCTCGCTGAAGTGCCCCAGCGAGGCCCACAACCGTGCCGTCTCCACGAGCAGTTCCACACCGAACTCGGCCTCGAAGTCGACGTCCTGGGTCGCTGCCAGGTAACGGGCGGTGGCATCGGCGATGTCGGCGTTGATGTGGAAAGCGGCGGTCCCGGCCGGCCAGTACCCCGAACACTCCCGCCCGGTGATGGTGCGCCAGGCGAATGCTGCCCCGTCCAGGTTCAACTCCCGGGCTCGTTCCCGGGCCTGGTCCAGCATCGTGTGCCGCCATCGCAGGTGGTCGCGCACCGCGTGCGGCACGGTGTAGGTCAGCATCGGTAGCACGAACGTCTCGGCGTCCCAGAAGGTGTGCCCGTCGTAGCCCAGGCCGGTCAAGCCCTTGGCCGCGATGCCCTGCCCCTCACCTCTGGCCCCGGCCTGGAGCACGTGGAACATGGAGAAGCGCACCGCCTGCTGCAGGCCGGTGTCCCCTTCGATGTCGACGTTCGCCCGGTTCCAGAACTCATCGAGGTACTCCTCCTGCTCGGCGAGCAGGCCCTTCCAGCCGGTCAGCCGGGCCACGGACACCGCGGCTTCGACCTGGTCGCGGAGCGCCGGCGCGGAGCGGCGGTGGGACCAGCCGTAGCCGAGGAACTTGATCAGCCGCAGGGTGGAACCGGCGGGCAGGCGGGCGGTGACCGAGTAGCGGGCCAGATCCCCGGCTGCCTCAATGGTCTCGTGGGACTCGTCGGGCACCTCGATGATGTGATCCATCGCTGTCGCCAACGTCAGTTCCGAGCGGTTCGTGGTGTGCACCAGCGTGGCCCGGGCCTGACGGGCGGCGGCGAGCACCCCGGTCAACGGGCGCTCCAGCAGTGCACCGGCGCGCGGGTCACGGGAGGCGGTGGCGCCGGGCTCGTTGGCCAACAGGTCCGACTGCAGCGCGACCACCAGGTCCTCGTCCAGGGCGGTGACCTCATAGCAGATCGCTGCCACCGAGCGCTGGGTGAAGGACACCAACCGCTGGGAGTTGACCTTGACGGTGTTGCCGTTCGGGGACACCCAGGTGGTGTTCCGGTTCAGTGTGCCGGCGCGCATGTCCAGGGTGCGCTCGTGGTTGAGCAGGTGCCCGTAGCGGATGTCGAACGGGGCGTCCCCCAGCATCAGCCGGATCAACTTGCCATCGGTGGCGTTGAGGAGAGTCTCACCGACCTCGGGATAGCCGTATCCCCGTTCGGCGTAGGGCAGCGGGATCTCCTCGTGAACGCCGTTGATGTAGGTGCCCGGCAGGTGCTGGGGTTCGCCCTCGTCGAGGGACCCGCGCAACCCGATGTGCCCGTTGGACAGGGAGAACAGCGACTCCAACTGGCCCAGGTTGTCCACGTCCAGGCCGCGGTAGGTCACCCGCCACGGGTCGATCTCGTACGGGTTCGGCGCGGTGTGCTGAATCATGCCTGCTCCATCAACTCGGCCAGGTCGGACACCACCACGTCGGCGCCGGCCCGGGACAGCTGGGCCCGCTGGTTCAACCGGTCCACCCCGATCACGTAGCCGAAGCCACCATCACGCCCGGCCTGCACTCCGGCGATGGCATCCTCGATCACCACGGTGTGCTCGGGCGCGACCCCCAGCAGGTCGGCACCGGCCAGGAAGGTATCCGGAGCGGGCTTGCCGGGCAGGTTGCGCTCCGCCGCGATCACACCGTCGATGCGTCCGTCCAGCAGTCCGCCCAGCCCTGCGGCCTCCAGTACAGCCTGCCCGTTCGCCGAGGCGGTGACCACAGCCGTGGCGAGCCCGGCGGCGCGCACGGCCTCGAGGTAGGCCACGGTGCCGGGGAAGGTTTGCACACCCTCGGTTGCCAGGGCACGGGTGACGGCAACGTTCTTCCGGTTCCCGACGCCGCAGACGGTTTCCGCCACGGGAGGGTCGGCGGGGCTACCCTCGGGCAGGCTGATGCCGCGGGAGCTCAGGAACGCGCGCACCCCGTCATACCGTCGCCGTCCGTCCACGTGCGCGGCGTACTCCCGCTCGGTGAACTCCTCCTGCCCAGCCGCGGCCAGGATCGGGTCGAACGTGGCCTTCCAGGCGCTGCGGTGCAGGGCTGAGGTCTGGGTCAGCACGCCGTCCATATCGAACAGGGCCGCGCGAATCGACACCGGTAGGCCCAACCGAGCCAGCGATGAGGGGGAGACTGCCATGTCCCTGACGCTATCGCCCACCACGGGTGGTTTCGAAAGTGGGCCCGGCGTGCCGGTGCCGGGCGTGTCGCCGCGGCACTGACGGGCGCCGCGGCGCCGGTCAGGCCGTGCGCGGCGCGAGGGGATACTCCGGAGTGACCCGGTCGGATCAGGAGCCGGGCTGGACCACGCCGGACTCATAGGCGGCTACCACGATCTGGGTGCGATCGCGTAACCCTAGTTTGGTGAGGATCCGGCTGACGTGGGTCTTCACTGTCTGCTCGGCGACGAAGATCTCGGACGCGATCTCGCCATTGGACAGACCGCGCGCCACCCACCTCATCACCTCCAGTTCCCGGTCGGTCAGATCGGCCAGTTCCTTGACGTCGGGGCCCGAGGGCGCCGGTCGGGAGACGAACTCGGCGATCAACGATCGCGTGATCGAGGGAGCCAGTAGGGCCTCCCCGCCGGCCACCACCCGCACCGCGTGGATCAGATCCTCGGCCGGGGCGTCCTTGAGCAGGAATCCGCTGGCACCGGCCCGCAGGGCGTCGAAGACGTACTCATCCAGGTCGAACGTGGTCAGGATGATGATCCGGGGTTGGTGGTCGGTCAGGGCGGCGATCTGCCGGGTGGCCTCCAGACCATCGACCCTGGGCATCCGAACATCCATCAGCACCACGTCCGGGTCGTGCTCGCGGACCAGGTCGGCGGCGTAGATCCCGTCATCTGCCCCACCGACCACCTCGATCCCGTCCTGGGCATCGAGTAGGGCGCCGAAGCCTGCGCGCACCATCGCCTGGTCGTCGATGATGAGCACGCGAATCGCGGCGGTGGCCATCCGTCCTCCGATCGGTTGGGATGGGTCGACTGTATCCGGCGATCACCCCAGAGGATGAGCAGGGATGTGGCTCCGTAGGGTGATGCCATCGACGCCCCCTACTCGTACGTTCGGTATGTGCAGACCCTTCAGACCGAACTTCCGCTCAGCCCGGTACACGGCACCACTCCGGATGCGCCGTCACCGGCAGCCCGTCCGGCGTGGGCGCGGTTCTCGTGGACGGGGACGTTTCGGGGCCTTGCCCACCTCCTGACCGCCTTCGTCCTGTCGGTACTGGGCTTCGTCCTGCTGGTGCCGCTGTTCGCTCTCGGATTGGCCACCGCGGTGACCTGGGCCGGGGTCCCCATCCTGGGCTTCACGCTGCTTCTCGCCAGCGGCTTCGCGCGGGAGGGGCGCGACTTGTTGGACCGGACCACCGGGGACTCGTTCCCCGCCCCCCGGTACCGGCAGTCGGCTACCGGGCCCGTGCGGCTGGTCCGGATGGTGGCCGACCCGCAGTTATGGCGGGACATGACGCATGCGGTCGTGGTGGCGTTGCCGCTGCGGACGGCGACCGTCGTCGTCGCCGCCTCGTGGTTGGCGGCCGGCGTCGGCGGGGTGACTTCCTGGCTGTGGTCGGTGTTTGTGCCCGGTTATCAGGGTCTGGCCTCGCTACTGTTGCCGCTCCTGGCGCCGCAGGTGCCCTTCCACGCACACCTGGCCGATTCCCTGGTGCACGGCGTGCTGGGCGCAGTGCTGCTGCTGACCACGCCGGCCCTGGTGCGGTTGTTGGTGTCCCTCGATGCGGTGAGTAGTCGGGCGCTGCTGGTTCAGCGGTAGCGTAGAGCGGCCATGACTGAGCAGGAATCGGCGTCCCAGCGTTCCCTCGATGACGGGTGGACGGGCACGCGTGAGCCCAACAAGGACCGGGTGGTTCCGCGGTGGTTCGACAGCGCGATCCCGCACCCGGGCTCGCGCTTGCTCTCCAGCCAGTGGCTGACCATCTTCGTGTGGCTCTCCGGGTTGGTGGCCCTGGCGGTCAACGCGGCGACGATGCCCACGCTGTACCGTGCATTCGTCCCCCTCACCCTGGTGGCCTCCATGTTGCACGCGGTGAGCCTGCCGGTTGCGCTGAAGCGCCCCAAGGTTGCGGTGGCACTGTCCACCATCGCCCTCGGCGGCACCACAGTGCTGACGATGGGCCGGGAGGTGTTCCCCTGGCCGATCCCGGTGGTTTCGCTGGTGATCACATCGCTGCTGCTGTGCGCAATCCTGGCGCTGCGGGAGCGCTGGCCCTACGCGATGGTGGGCAGCTTGCTCGCCGTGGTGGTGCCGGGACTGTGCGCGACGGTCGTGGCGCTGGTGCGCGACGAGTGGCGACCGATCCTTCCGAACCTGCTCACCGCTGCCTCGGTCCTGGCCCTGGTGACCACCTTCGGGGTCCTCATCCGGGAGTCGTTGATGAGCCGGGCCGAACTGCTCGCGCAGCAGGAGCGCACCGCTGCGGAACAGGAACGGCGTCAGTTGGTGGAGGAACGCACACGTATCGCCCGGGAGTTGCACGACATCGTGGCGCACAGCCTGTCCATCATCTCGATCCAGGCCTCCACCCTGCGTTACCGGGTCGAGGGAGTCACCGAGGAGGTACGGACCGAACTCGATCAGATCACCGAGTCCGCCCGCACCGCCCTGGTCGAGATGCGCGACCTGCTCGCGGTCCTGCGGCAGGAGGACGCCGAGCAGGAGTTGGCACCGCAGCCCACGCTGAGTCGGGTCCCCGAACTCATCGAGAACGTCCGGCGCAGTGCCGCCGTCGTGTCGTTCGACGTCCAAGGTGATCTGGACGATGAGGCGGTCCTGGACGTGACCGGAATCAGTGCTTACCGCATCGTGCAGGAAGCCCTGAGCAACGCCGTGCGGCACGCTCCCGGCGCGCCGGTGGACGTGCGGATCGAGGTCGGGCAGGACGTGCTGGTGATCGATGTGCGCAACCCCGGATCGGTGGTCCACGGTCCTCGGCCCGGTACTTTCGCCGCATCGAGTCCTGCTCCGTCCGATCCGCCCGGCGATGGTTCGGCCGACGTTCGTGCGGGTGGCTTCGGGCTACGCGGGATGCGCGAGCGGGCCACCTTCGCCGGCGGCCGGTTGCACGCCGGCCCGTTGTCCGATGGAGGCTTCAGCGTGCACGCCGAACTGCCGCTGCACGGCGCAGGAGCGCCCGACGCGATCGAGGGCCAGTCCCCGCCTGCGTGAGGTGGCTCACGGCCTCACGCGAGCCCTGGAACGCCGGGTGCCTAACGGAGTGCGCCGGACCAGGTGGGTGTGGCCTCGATGGCGAACGGGTGCCGCTCCCAGGTGCGCCACCACTGGTCGGCGGACGGAGGCAGGTGCGCCGACCCGGGATCGGCGATCAGGTCCCGTAACTGGATCTTCAGTTCCGCGATGTCCTCGATGGTCGGCTCGCCGGTGGCGTCGGGTCCGAACGCCTCGTCCTCACTGGTCCAGATCAGTCGGCGCAGTTGGATCACGTTGCGGGTGCGTTCCTGCCGGGCCGGTTCCGCCGCCTCGCAGACGTCCGCAGCGCGCAGGTAGCCGTAGTCGATCGCGATGGAGACCAGCCCTGGGTCGATCGTGACCATGTCGTGGATGTCCAGTTCCGGTTGGATCACCACCGCCCCGCGTTCGCGGGCGTACCGGACCTCGTCACGCTGGATCTCATCAGGACCGATCTGCGCGGTGGACCGCATCAGGATCTCCATCAGGTCCTTCTGCGCGAAGTCCGACATGGTGGCCACCCCTTCGGGAGCGGCGACGACGACGAAGCACTGGTCCACGTCCCCGCGGTCCAGGACGATGGCGGCCGGCACGTTCTCGCGTACCCCGCCGTCGATGTAGTGCTCACCGGCCAGCGGGACCGGGGGGAAGACCCCGGGGATCGAACAGGAGGCCAGCACCGCCTCGAACATGCCCACCGGCTGCAGGTCGGCCAGCACGGCGTCGGACCTGTCCCGAAGGCGCCCGTGCTGGTCGATGTACCGCAGTTCCCCGCTCTCCAGGCCGACCACCGCTACGCGCAGGTCCAGTGCGGATCGGCCCAGCCGCTCGGCCGAGAACACCTCCGGGTCCAGCAGCCGGTCCACGATCGTGCCGGGGCGGAAGGCGGAGCGTTGCTGCTGGGCGCCGCGCAGGATGAACTCCAGATCGGTGCTCGAGCGGCCGGCCTCCCATAGGGTGCTCAGGGTCTCCAGTGCGTGCGCGGGGCTCCAGTGCCGTTCGTGCTCAGGTGGCGTGTCGGTACCGGTGTTGATCTCGGTCGCCGGTGCGGCCTCCTCCGTGCCGGCCGCGGGCGTGATCCTCGCCGCAGCGGCCACCTCCACGGCCGCAGCCTCGGCGACCTGGCCGCGGCCGGGACCGTGGGTGCCGTGAGCGTGCGACGGCTGTTCCCCGTTCTCGCGGTCTCCGGTGATCCGGGCCACCGCCTCCCGTGGCTTGGCGAGCAGGTCCGCCAGGCCCGCGGCCAGGGAGGCGCGGTTGGCCCGCCGCTGACGCAACTCGACCACCTTGCGCCAGGTGGGGATGTGCTCGCGCAGAGCGGTGAACCACTCCTGCTCGGCGAACATGTCCGAGGACTGACGCATCTGCGCCCAGATCTCCTCCATCTGTTCCAGCGCCCGGAGTTGGTCCGCGGCGTCTGAGTGCTGGGCCAGCACCGCGGCCAGGATAGAGCCGGCAGAGGTGCCGCTGATCACCACGGGGTCCAACTCTGATGCCGGTACAGGTACTTCAGTGCGCCGATCTCGAAACTGGACCGGGCTCCACCGCCGGCAATGACCAGGGCGGTGCCGGTGCCGGCGGAGCCGGGGGATACGGTCCCCGAACTGCTCGGAGCGGGAAGGGTGTCCGGGTCGATCCACCGAGCAAGCCGGGTGCGCAGGCGGTACATCGCGGAGTCACTCACACGGTCCAGCGTACGGAACCGCCGCCACCGGCGGCCCGGACTTTTTCAAACCCCCGCCTCTCCGGCCCGCGCGGATCGCCCACCGGCGGTCACTCGTCGCTGTTCCCGCACGTGGTGGCGCGGCCGGGCTCGCCGGCCGCGCGGATCGTGCCGGTCACCCGGGTCAGCACCGGGGTCGCCCCGACGCGGCTGGGGATACGGGAACCGACCTCCACGCCGGCGACGTTGACCACCACGACCCACCCGCCGTCGTCGGCCCGGCCCAGGCCCAGCCCGCACACACCCGGTTCATCGGCCAAGGCGGCCCCCGAGCGCTTCCTTCGCTTCGTGCGCCTGCGCTCGAGGGACCCCGGCCGGCGCCTCGTCGCCTCGGGGCGATCCGGTAGTCACGGTCCCGCTCCCTCTCCACGGTGCCGGTCCGGGGCCGCTGGCTGTGCGCCGTCGTCCCTGGCGAACAAGGAGACATCCAGACGGGTCAGGACCTCCTGGATCGGGTTCAGGAAGGTCAGCCCCTGCCCGGCGCTCCCCCCGCCGGTGCTGCCGGCGAACAGCAGCCCCACCGCTGAGGTCTCCTCGATGAGGTAGACGAGCGATCCGGAGTCCCCGCCGGCGGAGAAGGCGTCCGCCCCGGTGCCCTCCACCTCGATCTGGCCGTCGAAGGCCAGCGTGCCCAGGCCGGGGCCGAAGTCCACCAGCAGACCATCCAGTTCGATCGCGGTGACCACGCCGTGGGTGAGCCCGGTGGTGCGCCCGATCTTAGCCACCTGCTCTCCGCCGTCCACCTGCGTGGTGCCGGTCAGCTCACACACCGGGGTAGGCGGTGACAGCCTCTGCTGCGAGGTCCGGCTCGAGGGCGGCGATGGCGGCGTCGACCGTGGCGACCTGACCGGGCACCAGGTCGACCAGCCCTGCCAGGGCGCCGATCCGGTCGGCCGGATCCGTGCCGCCGTCGGCAGGGCCGGGCTGCACGACCGGATCACCGAGCGTTCCGGCCTCCCCGACCAGCACGTGGTGGTTGGACAGCACGTGCACAGCCCCCTCGTGGCGCACGAACGCCCCCAGCGTGCCGGCACTGACACCGGTGTGCGCAACCGACAGTCCGGGCCGTAACGGCCGGGTGCGCTCGGTCAGTTCGGCTGCGATCGACCGGGGCAACCCCACCCCGGCCAGTGCGGGACCGGGCCACGCACGAACCCTGCCGGTGTGCCGCACGTCCAGGTCCGGCCCGAACTGCTCGCTCAGGCGGCGGGCGGCCATCCTGGCCGTCGGGGTGCCCAGCCGGTACCGCAGCGCCAACCGGTAGGAACCGTCGGCGGCCGGGGCCAGGCCGAGTGCGATCCCCACGGTGGCCGGCCCCGGGATCGTCCCGATCGTGGACCCTCCGTAGCGGTGGGCCATCGTCACGTCCAGATGGCCGACCAGGTCGGTCACGTAGTCGGCTGCCTGCGCCTTGACCTGCCGTGCCTGCTCGCGGTCCCAGCCCATGGATCACTCCGTCCTGCCTCGGTGCGGCGCTGCTTCCCCTACCCAGCAGTCTGCGTGCCGCGGCCCCGGACTGCTACCCGGGGTCGCGACATCGGTGCGCCGGCCATCCCGGCGGGCTTCGGCGCTCACAGCAGGTCTGCGAACCGTTTGCCGAGGCGGCTCCAGGGCCGGCGACGACGGTGCCGGCGGCCGGTCAGCACGCGTTGGTCATGGTCGAGCCGGCGCAGCCTGATGTTGCCCGCTAGCCCGAGGAGCGTGGGGAAGGAGGTCGCGAACGGTAGCGAGAGGCCTACCGAAGCCCCCAGCATCAGCAGGCTCATCACGATGTACCGGGTCCATGACGTCTGCCGCGGGTGGCGGTGGTGTTCACCGTCCACGGCTGTCCAGGACATGACCTGGATCGACTCACCCGGTTCCACCGGGGTGGTGCCCTCCGCCAGCCACACATGTGAGGCGTCCGGCAGGGCGACCTGCGGGCGCCACGTCGAGTTGTGCCGGATCCCCAACTGTTCCAACAGTCCGTCGGAGCGCTCGGTATGGACCACATCGACCACCTCCGCCCACGCGGGGCCCTCCTCCCAGGCCCATGCGGTGCGTTCAGCGGGCAGGACACCCAGGCCCTGGTAGGTCCCGGGGAGGGTGACCAGCAGCGCGATGATCACGCGGGCGCTGGGACCCAGCAGGGACTCGATCGGGCGCAGGTCGGGGACGCGCCGCCAGTTCGGTGTGCTGGGCCCGACCTCGGGCAGGGCGGGATCATGGCTGCCGGGCTCGGCCCGGACACCGGCCGAGACGGGCGCGGGCATGGCGCGGCGGAACCGGCGGGGCAGCAGCATCCCGGTGACCGCGCCGAGCACCCGAGCAATGAGGTACCCGGTCAGGGCCAGCGGCGACAACAGCAGGAGCGGGAACAGGTACAGGCGTAGGTCCGTGCGCACGCCCTTGCGGAACGGGGTGGCCATCATCCGCAGGACCACCCGCCAGTCGGTGACCGCCAGATCGAAGGCCCACAGCAGCACCCGGATCCTGGCGGTGCCATCGCGCAGGTCGGGGCCCACCTGATGGACCAGGTCCCGCGGGTCCACCCCGGCAGGGGTGAGAACGAAGCACCAGCGCCATCCGCGGATGGTCACGGGATCCTGTGCGCGGTCCGACCGGCCTTCCAGGTGGAGCACAGTGGGCACCGGCAGGCCCTGTGCACGGGCCTCCTCGGCCACCTGCACCACGTAGTCGTCGTCGGGAAGGGCCTGGTGGTCGCCACGATCCAGCACGGCTGCGCGGGCCGCCGAGACGGTGTGCACCACCAGCACCACGCCGACGATCACCACCAACGTCCCCGCCACCCGGTAGGGCACGGCGACGAGCGCGAACATCAGCGCGATCGGGGCGATCCGGGCCACGGTGAGCGCCAGTGCCAGCCACACGGCCAAGGCGGCATTGCCGATGCTCCGTACCGTGCGCATGGGAACGCACTGTAGCGATCGCGGTGCTGATGGGTACCTCTCCCCATTCCGCGCCGGTAGCGCCCGCAGTAGCGTGCGAACCATTGTGGCGGGGAGTTCCCTGTGGTGACCGGAGGTTTGAATGACGGAGTTCATGGTCGATCCCGACACGCTCGAACTCATCAGACAACTGGCCGAACGCCAGGGTGAGCACGTTGACGCGATCAGGGGCCACCTGGAGAGCCACACCACGCTGAACGACGTAGGCGGGCTGATCATGGCCTTCCTGGCACCGATGTATGACTCCGGGCGGGAGAACGCGGTACAGGGATTCGCCCAGGGTAAGGCGGTGTGCGAAGCCGTCGCCCAGGTGGCCGAGGAGTCCAGGCAGGCCTACCTGGACGCCGATGAGGAGTGCCGGGCCGGACTGGAGGATGCGTGCGCGGGCTCCGGAATCGACGTCCCGGCCGCACCGCCTCCGGGCTCCGGTGTGGAGTTGCCTCCGGCCACCGGAGTGATCGGCCCCGGTGAGGCGCCGGAGGGCTCCGGCATCTGGTCCAATCTGCGCGAGCACACCGTCAGTTCGATCGACACCACGCGTTCCCTGGTCGACGGTGCCGGTAAGACCGGTGCCGACGGCTACGCCAACCGGGTAATGCCGCGCACTGAGTTACCCGGTGGGGTGCAGGCTTTCGACAACTTCCGGGTGCGCCGCCCCTTCGACGTCATGATGAACAACGCCGTGGATTCTGCCTGGGAGGCCGCGGACGACCGCTGGGGCCAGCACGGTGCCACCTCCAGCCTGCGGGACCGGTTCGAGCAACGCCAGTACGCCGCGTGGGGGGAAAGTTACGACAGCGGCCTGACCACCACGAGCAGGGCCCCGGAGGCCCCGTACGCGAGTTCCTGGGTGGACAACAACATGAGCGTGCGTACCTGGCAGGCGGGTCAGGACGTGGCCGGGCTGTACGGACAGAGTCGGGGGGCCTACGACGCGGTCAATGCCGCGATGGAGACGGGGGAGTCCCTGCAGACGGTGCGCGCTACGGCCGGTGGGCCGGACAACACCGCCTCTCACGATTGGGCACAGGACCGATGACGGTACGCGAACTCGAAAACGCCTCGTTGGGCCTGGTCAGCCCCACCCCCTCCACGGATGACTTCGGCGAGGGGCTGCGGTGGAAGGCCGGACCGTTGCTGGGCGGGTTGGACTGGTTGCTGGAACAACTCACCGGGACCTCGGCGATCCGAAGTCTCGTGCAGCCCATCGCCGGCGACTGGGTGGGTCTCTCCTCGGGGGAGCAGGCGTGGAGCCACGCCCAGCACGCTTCGGAGGCGGTGGGCCGCAACTTCGCCGCGGCGGCGAACCCGGCCGGCTGGACGGGGGAGGCCGCTGAAGCCTATTCCGGGCGTATGCAGGAGATCGGGGACAGTTTCGCCCAGTACGGCGAGGGCTGCGCGGCGATGGCCGAGGTGACCGGGGCGCTGGTGGAACTGACCAAGTCCACCGCCGAGGCCATCGCCGGCATCCTGGGCTTCCTGGGGGACTGGCTCACCCGCGCGGCCGCCCAGATGGCGGTACCGGTGGTGGGCTGGGCAGTGGGGGCCATCGATGGCGTGATCAGCTCGGCCACCGCTATCCGCAAGATCAACCAGGGCATCCGGCTGATCCAGACGGTGGTGGACACCGTGGAGCGGTTCCGCAGCGTGATCGTGGTGCTCACCCGCCTGGCCTACCTGATCAAGCTCATCGCGCAGAGCATCTCCCACGTCAACCGGGTACGCACGGTTGCCGCCGGAGACGCGGCCACCGCCACGGCATTCGGAGTCCAACCATGAGTTTCGACCGCAGTGAGATCGACGAGTTGCTGGCCGACATCCGCGCGGCCACCGAGGACGCCCGCCAGACCGCGCAGGAGCAGGCCGCCGAGCGGGAGCGGTTCGCCCAGGAGAGCAGGCAGATGGATGCCGAGCGGGCGGCTGCTGCCCGGCGTGGGGAGCACGGGCGTGACTGGCAGGACTTGCAGGGCCGGATCGACCGGGGGGAGACCACCCTGGCCGCGGTGCTCTCCGGAGAGGACGACTCCCCACTGGCCCAGCGGATCCAGGACGTGACCGCCCAGAACCTGGTGACGATCACCGCCGAGATGGCCGAGCACGATGAGGCCACCGGTGGCGAGCGCTTCTCCGAACTCAACGAGGCCTTCGCCGACCTGCGCGCCAGCATGGAGCGCGCCGCCGACGCCGCCGAGCAACTGCGCGGCCTGGGCCCGGAGTGAGGAGGAGCACGGAATGAGCGAGCCGATCGTCGTCACCTTCGATGTGGTGCACCAGGCGGCGGACGACCTCGAGGCCGCCACCACCGCGATGCGCGAACTCTCTCGACGGGATGGTGGCGCAGCTGCGTCCGCTGGAAACGGAGTGGACCGGTGCCGCCGCGCAGGCCTACCAGGGGCGGCAACGAGAGTGGGACATCGAGATCACCGAGATGGTGGATCTGCTCGGGGTGCTGGCCGGGAGGGTGGAGGCCTCCGCTCAGACCTACCAGTCCACGGAGGGTGACGTGCGCTCGGCCTGGGCCTGAGTCCGCAGCATCTGCGCACCGGACCTGGTCCACATCCGGCGGTTCGGCGCAAGCACAGGCAGTAGGGTCCCCCTGTAGGCAGACAAGCGCATACCGCCGGGCCGGGCGGTCCGGCCCAGGCCGACGGGATGAGTGGGGTGAACGATGAAGATCACGAAGTACGCACACGCCTGCGTCGCGCTGGAGGATGAGGCCGCCCGACTGGTCATCGACCCGGGTTCGTTCACCACGCTTCCCGAACTCACCGGCGTGGTCGCGGTGATCCTCACCCATGAGCACCCCGACCACGCGGGCACCGACAATCTGCAGGCACTGCAGGAGGCGAACCCGGGCGCACCGATCCTTGGTCCGGAAGGTGCCGCCCAGGCCCTGCCCGCGGTCGAGGTGCAGGTGGTCCAGCCCGGCACCAACGGCCGGTTCGGGCCGTTCGACGTCACCTTCGGGGGCGGGCTGCACGCGCCGATCCACCACAGCATCCCGCAGGTGGACAACCTGACGGTGCGGGTCGGCCAGGACTTCTACCACCCCGGAGACAGCCTGGAGGCACCCACCGGGCCGGTGGCGGTGCTGGCCGCGCCGATCAGCGGCCCCTGGCTGAAGTTGGGTGAGGTGATGGACTACGTGCTCGCCGCGCAGGCGTCCAGGGTGATCCCGATCCACGAGGTGCATGCCTCAGAGCCCGGTCGCGGCATCGTCTATGACCGCCTCGGTGAGGTGGCCGCCCAGCGTGGCGGGGAGTTCATGGTGCTGGCCCCGGGGCAGAGCCTGAGCACCTGAACCCGGGGCAGACGACGTTACGTCGGACCGCGGAAGGTGTCAGGTGGCCAGCGCGTCGGTGACCACGCCGCGCGCGGCCTGCTGGACCTGCTCCAGGTGGTCGGCGGAGACGAAGGACTCGGCGTAGATCTTGTACACGTCCTCGGTGCCCGAGGGGCGGGCGGCGAACCAGGCGTTCTCCGTGGTGACCTTCAACCCCCCGATCGGGGCGTCGTTGCCCGGGGCGCGCACCAGTCGGGCCGTGATCGGGTCACCGGCCAGTTCCGTGGCGGTGACCGCCTCCGGGCTGAGCCGGCCGAGCGTCGCCTTCTGGTCCCGGGTGGCCGGGGCGTCCACGCGCGCGTACCAGCTCTCCCCGAACATGGCCGCCTGTTCCTCGTGCAGTTGGGACGGGGACCGGCCGGTGACCGAGTGGATCTCCGCGGCCAGCAGCGCCAACAGGATGCCGTCCTTGTCCGTGGTCCACACCGAGCCGTCACGGCGCAGGAAGGAGGCGCCGGCCGACTCCTCCCCCCCGAATCCCAGCGAGCCGGCGAGCAGGCCGGGCACGAACCACTTGAACCCGACCGGAACCTCCACCATGTCTCGTGCCAGGCTCGCAGCGACCTTGTCGATCAGGGCCGAGGAGACCAGCGTCTTGCCGATCCCGGTGCCCGCCGCCCAGTCGGGGCGGTTACGGTACAGGTAGTCGATCGCCACGGCAAGGTAGTGGTTGGGATTCATCAACCCGCCGTCGGGGGTGACGATGCCGTGCCGGTCGGCGTCGGCATCATTGCCGGTGGCGATGTCATAGGGGGCAGAACCCCCACCGGCGGCCATGGTGTGCAGCAGGGAGGCCATCGCGTCGGGTGAGGAGCAGTCCATCCGGATCTTGCCGTCGGTGTCCAGGGTCATGAACGCCCACCGCGGGTCCACCTGGGGGTTCACCACGGTCAGGTCCAGTCCGTAGCGCTCGGCGATGGCGCCCCAGTACTCAACTGAGGCACCACCCATCGGGTCAGCCCCGATGCGTACTCCGGAGGAGCGGATCGCCTCCATATCCAGCACCGATTCCAGGTCGTCGATGTAGGCGAGCATGAAGTCGTGCCTGTGCACCCGCTCGCCGGCACTGGCCTGCTCGTACGGGACGCGGGGGACGCTGCCGATACCGCTGCGAAGGAGTTCATTGGCACGATCGGCGATCCAGCCGGTGGCATCGGAATCGGCGGGCCCGCCATGCGGTGGGTTGTACTTGAAGCCGCCATCACGCGGCGGGTTGTGCGAGGGGGTCACCACGATGCCGTCCGCCCGTCCCGGGCCGCGGGTCCGCACCCCCTCGGAGCTCCCGGCACCGTTGTGCCGCAGGATCGAGTGCGACAGCGCCGGGGTAGGGGTGTAGGAGTCGCGGGCGTCGATGTGCACGTCTACCCCGCCGGCCACCAGCACCTCCAGCGCGGTGCGGGCCGCCGGATCCGACAGGGCGTGGGTGTCCCGGCCCAGGTAGAGCGGGCCGTCGATGCCCTGGTCGGCGCGGTATTCACGATCGCTTGGGTGATGGCCACGATATGGTCCTCGTTGAAGGCACCGTCGAGGCTGGAGCCGCGGTGCCCGGAGGTACCGAAGGACACCTGCTGGCTCGCTTCGCCCGGATCGGGGGTGACGTCGAAGTACGCGCTCACCACCGCGTCGACGTCGATCAAGTCCTCGGGAAGGGCCACGGTTCCGGCGCGTTCATGCATGGATCGATCCTGCCACCCCCGGGCGGGCGCGGGCCAGCGCTGCTCTAGGGTGTGGGGTTATGGCGAAACGCTCCAAAGGACGGTCCAAGGAAGTCAACCCCAAGGTGGCTGCGCGGCGTGCTGCGCGCAAAGCCGCGCAGGAAGCGTTCCAGCAGGGTGAGGTGAGTCGCCCGCTGCGCGCGTTCGAGGGACTGCCCGGTGAGGTCGACTGGGTGGCGCTGCGGGAGGTGGTGCCCGCGGCCACGGCCACGGCGCGCACCACCGCCGAGTACGGGTCCCGGGACGTCACGGTGGTCACGTTGCTGCCCGGCCTGCTCGCCGCGATGCACCGCAAGGACGGGCAGATCCTGGTCGCGCTGCAGACGCCGTCCAGTTCCGCCGACGCCAGCCGCGACGTGGCCACCGCGCTGCTGGCTGCCCTCGAGGCCGAGCCCGGCACCGCCCTGACCCAGGTGGACCTGGATCCCGAGGGTCCCAGGCTGCAGGACGTGCTGGACCCCTCGGTGGACTTCGAGGTCACCCTGCACGACAACTTCGATTACGCCCTGGACCCCGAGGAGGAGATCACCGGCGAGGTCAAGGACGCGCTGGAGCAGTTCGCCGAGTCGATCGTGCCCACGGTCAAGGTGGCGGGTGTGGAGGGTGCCTACTGGTGCCGGATGAGCGGGCGGGAGTACCTGCGCTGGTCCCGGCCGGAACCGGAGGAGGAACTGCTCGATGCGCTCGCTCGCCTGCACGCCACCGGGGAGTCGGTGCTGGAGGAGGGCACCCGCCTGATCGGTACGTTCCGTTCCTGTGCTCTGGTGATCCCGGTGTGGGAGCTGGTGCGGGGCAGCGAAGCCGATGAGCTGGGGCCACTGCTGCCCCCGTTCCAGGAGCGGCTCACCGAGGCACTGGCCCGGACCGGTGAACTCGGACCGGATGAGCGCCGCGCCCGCGCCTCCCTGGTCTCGCGCCAGGTCACGCTGCGGTAGACCCGGCTCGCACCACCGCACCCGGGCGAGCCGGCCCGGCACCGACGTACGCCGCGGAATCGCTGATGCCTACCGGGCATTCCAGCGACGCTACCTTTTCGTTCCGTTGACCTTTCCATGGTGTGCGGCACGCGCGCCTTTGAACTCCCGCCCCCCGGCAGGTCATCCTGCATTGCCTGCCCTAGCCCATTAGGCTGGTATTCGTGAGCGGGGAGCAACCATCGAGCGAGCGCCGACGGCCCCTGCGCGTGATCCGACGACGCACGGCCGGACGTGCCGCGCGTGCAGAAGCCTCCGGTCAAGCCCGCGAGCAACGCGTCGCGGTGGTGATCCCCGCCAAGGATGAGGCGGAGCGCATCGCCGAGACCGTCTACGCGGTGCGGGCCATCCCGTACGTGGACCTTGTGCTCGTGGTCGATGACGGCAGCGAGGACGACACCCAGCATGCCGCTCGCGCGGCCGGGGCGGTGGTGGTGCGGCACTCCCAGAACCGGGGCAAGGCCTCGGCGATGGAGACAGGTGCCTCCGTGGTCGCGATGCGCGACCTCGAGGACGGGCCGGCCCGGTTGCTGCTCTTCGTCGATGCGGATCTGGGTGCCACCGCTGTGAACGTGGCGCCCCTGGTGCCCCCGATCGTGGCCGGTCGGGCGGATATGTCGATCGCGGTGCTGCCGCCGCAGGCCGGGGCCGGGGGTCGGGGGTTGGTGACGGGCCGGGCCCGCAAGGCGATCCAGCGCGCCACCGGGTGGACTCCCCGGCAGCCGTTGTCCGGGCAACGCTGCATGACGCGTGAGGCCTTCGACGCCGCCACCCCGTTGGCCCGGGGCTGGGGGGTGGAGGTGGGGATGAGCATCGACGTGCTGATGCAGGGCTTCGCCGTGGTGGAGGTGCCCTGCGACCTACGTCACCGCCCCAGTGGGAACGATCTGCGCGGACAGTTGCACCGCGCGGCCCAGTACCGGGACGTGGCGGTGGCGATCGCCACCCGCCGGTTCCGGCACTACAAGCAGAAGGTGGTGCGCGAGATCGACACCGCCGAGACCGCTCAGGGCGGGATCGTGACCGCCACGTCGGTGCAGTCGGGGCCGCGCCCGGAGGAGGCCGTGGTGGCCGACGTCTCCGAACCAGCCGAAGGTGACGGCGAGATGACCGAGCATGTCGGTGAGACCGCGGCGGACGCCGCTCAGACGGCCGGTTCTTCCCAGGCCGAGGGCACGGACCGCGCCGACGACGGCGCGCCGCAGAGCGTCGATGGCGCGGCGCACGGGGATGAAGGCGCGAAGGCCGAGTAACCCCGGAACCGGTCACGGCGGGCCCGGGCAGAACCTGAACAGCCCACCCCCGGTCCCCGGGAGCGCCGCCCCGGTCGGGTGAGGCCTTCGCCTTCGCCGGTTACGTCGTCCTCGGGCGTGAGTCCGGCGTGAGCGCGTCGCGGGTGCCGCCGGCGTCCTCCTCGGCCGTCGTGGCGGGTGCGGGCACTCCCACGTAGGCACCGAGTTTCACGCGCGAGGTGCTGGACAGGCCCAGCATCCAGGTGCAACTCGCCGCGACCAGCAGGGGCACGCTCACCGCCACACCGACCGCGGGAATCGCCACACCGGAATCGTTCACGGCCATGCCGATACCCAGCCCGACCGCGATCGCGATGATCCCGGCGGGCAACATCGGGGCGGCCTTGGCCATATGCGCCAGCGGGGTGCCGCGGGAGAGGGAGTCGGGGATCCCCGGGTCGCGGATCGCTCCGCGGATCGGGCGGGCGAACACGAACACCACCGTGAGCACCCCGCTCAGGGCCAGCAGCGTCAAAGGGGTGTTTCCGAACAGGATGCCAGGTTCTGGCCCAGCTTGCGCCAGACCACGTCCCACAGGCCGCCGTCGAGCACTGTCTGGAAGAAGGCGCCCAGGTGGGTCCGGTCCTGCACCGGGCGCAACCAGTCCACGAACGCGAAGGCCATCGTGGCCACCGCCGAACCTCCCAGCACCACCCCCACCCGCAGTACCGACAACCGGATCCCGGCAGCCATCAGCGCCAGCAGGGCGAAGGCCGGGAGGAGTGCCGGCGGTCCGCCGAAGTCCGCGCCCAGGCCCGGTGCGCCGTCGAAGATCGCCGCCGCCACTCCGAGGACGCCGGTGATCACCCCGGCCAGCACCCGTCGGTCGCGTTGGACCAGGTGATTGGCCAGTGTGATCGTGACCATCAGCGTGGACACCGTGAACAGTGTGAAGGCGGTGTTGTTCATCCCGTACATCCGCCCGGCCACCAGCGTGGAAACCCCCATCACCGCATCCACCTGCAACCGGGCGCCGGTCGCGATGTCCACGGTGAGCACCGCCGCGGTGATCCCGGCCACCACGGTGGGGGCGCCCAGCACGTGCCGGCGCCACGGCCCCACCAGGGCGATCGTGACGATGGCGGCCACGAACAGGGCGATGTAGGCGACCAATCCGAGTGCCGGTGGGGTGCTGCGCCACCACGGCATCATGTTCGCCAGGAACGAGGACACCGGGAGAGCCGCGATGCTCAGGGCTGCGATCCGCAGACCGCGCAACACCTTGCGCCGGTGCACGGTGAAGGCGGTGAGCCGGGCGGCCACCGCGGGTACCCGGCGCTGCAGGAACTCGCGCACCCGTTCGGCCGCGGGACGCTTGAGGCCCACGGCAAGGGCCGCGAACAGTGCCAGGTTCATCAGCACCAGCACCAGGTAGTAGGTGGGGGTGATCGGGCGCACGGCCTGGGCGTGGACGGCCTGCTCGATCAGCTGCTCGCGGCGCTCGGTGGCATCCAGGTCCGTCGGCTCGATGCGCAGTGCCGAGCCGATCACGTCCCCGCCCACCGGTTCGCCGTCGAGCATCGACAGCAGCGAGGGGAACACATCGGTGACCATCACGTAGCCGCTTTGCCGGGTGGCCGCGCTGATGCCCAGGCCCACCTCGCCGTCCGCCCCGGTGATGGACAGCACCCGCAGGCCCGCCGAGCCGTCGTCGGCCAGGCCGGCCAGAACCACGATCGGGTCCACCCCGGCCCGGTCCAGTCCGGTCAGCACCGAGCCGACCCGCCGATCGAGCAACTCCAACTGCTCAGCCCGGTACACCTCCGGGTCCATCGGGTTGATCATCGGCTGGTTCTCGTCGGTAAAGCGTTCCCTGCGTTCGGTCGGCAACGGTCGCAGCGACCCGGCGTCGATGACCAGCAGGTCCGTCGCGGCCACCGCCTCGCTGACCTGGTCGATCAGGTCCCCCCCGGCGCCCGCCCGCGCCCGGTGGTCAGCGGGGACACCCTCGGGGTCGGCCAGCGCGATCGCCGCGCCCGGGCCGATGCCGGTGGCCGTGATCTGCTGGTCGGCCAGCGCCTGACCGAACGTGCCCGGGCGGGCCCGGTAGCTGAGTTCGGCGGCCGAGTCCAGGTAGTCCTGCCAGCCCGGCACCACGCCGTCCTCCCCGGGCTCGGTGAGGATGCGGCAGCGGCCGTCGAGGTCCCCGGCCCGGTTCCCGGCGGACAGGCCCAGCCACCCATCGGCCGGGCAGGCGCTGGCGCGCACCGAACGCACGATGAGGGAGGCCTTCGACTCCTGCGCAAGCAGGCCAAGGTTCGGGGTGGTCGAGGTGATGTCCTCCCATGCCAGGCCGGCCACGCCGAGCAGCACCACCGGGCGATGGGCGACGTTCTCCGGGGTCTCGCCCTCGAGGTCCTCCTGCGAACCGGGGTCCTCAGGTGCCTGGGCCAGGGGGGTGGCCGGCGTGCCCGAGGCGACGGCCGGGAGGCCGATGGAGAGCACCAGGACGGCGACCAGGACCGCCAGTGCGGCCATGATCGTCCGCGGCAGCGCCCGGTCCGTTCGGCTCATCACTGTTCAAGCCTAAGCGCGGCTAGGCTCGGCATCGGCCGCTGTGGGGCGATTTCACAGGGGCCACACCCGTTCATCACTTCATTGATCCGCACGGAGGAACGTGATGCGTTACGCCTACCTCGGCCCGGCCGGTACCTTCACCGAGGCCGCGCTGCTGCAGGTTGCCGACCCCCGCACCGATGAGTTGCTGCCGCGGGCCGGCGTGCCCGCCGCACTGGAGGCGGTGCGCAACGGAAGCGCGGACCGGGCGATGGTGCCGATCGAGAACTCCGTGGAGGGCGGGGTCAGCGCCACCCTGGACGCACTCAGTTCCGGGGTTCCGCTGGTGGTGGTCGGCGAGGCGCTGGTGCACGTGGAGTTCGTACTGGTGGCGCGTCCGGGAACCACACTGGACCAGGTGCGCCAGGTCGCCACGCATCCCCACGCCTGGGCCCAGTGCCGGCGCTGGCTGGAGCAGAACCTGCCCGAGGCCGTTCACGTGCCGGCCACCTCGACCGCCGCCGGGGGCGCCATGCTCGCCGGGGAGGAGCCGGTGGACTTCCAGGCCGCGATCACTGCCCCGCTGACTGCCCAACAGTACGGCTTGGAGGTGCTGGCCGCCGGGATCGGCGACAACCCGAACGCTGTGACCAGGTTCGTGCTGGTTTCTCGCCCCGGGCCGATCCCGCCCCGTACGGGTGCTGACAAGACCACTCTGATGGTGCACCTGCCGGACAATGAGGCCGGCGCGTTGCTGACCATGCTGGAACAGTTCGCCGCCCGCGGGGTGAACCTGTCCCGGATCGAGTCGCGCCCGATCGGGGACGCCCTGGGCCGGTACTCCTTCTCCATGGACGCCGAGGGCCACATCGACGACGAACGTATCGCTGCCGCGTTGGTCGGGTTGCACCAGGTGTGCCCGCTCGTGCGGTTCCTCGGGTCCTACCCCCGGGCCGACGGCGGAACGGCGGGTAGCGTGCCGGCCGGCTTCAGCGACGAGAAGTTCCGCGCGGGCCGCGAATGGGTGGAGCAGTTGCGGTCGGGTGTGCACCCCACCGACTGAGGTACCGAGTTGACCTCAAGTAGGGTTGAGGTTCTACGGTCACAGGTGTCTGTGTCCGTATGTGGTGAGGTGGAGTCATGACCTACGTGATCGCGCAGCCGTGCGTGGACCTGAAGGACAAGGGCTGCATCGACGAGTGCCCGGTGGACTGTATCTACGAAGGCGACCGGATGCTCTACATCCAGCCCGATGAGTGCGTGGACTGTGGGGCGTGTGAGCCGGTGTGCCCGGTGGAGGCGATCTTCTACGAGGATGACGTTCCGCAGCAGTGGGCGAACTTCTACGAGGCGAACGTGAACTTCTTCGACCAGATCGGCTCCCCCGGCGGCGCGCGCGATCACCGGTCCCATCGCCGGGGACCATCCGATCGTGGCCGCGCTGCCGCTGCAGGTGACCGAGTGAACAGCCGCGTGGACCTGCCCGCCCGTGCGGAGACAGTCGCCGGCACCGGGCTGCCGCCCCCGGACGACCAGGGTGCGTCGGCCCCGACCGCCCGGGACTTCAAGGACATCTTCCGGGTGCACCCCGCCGGGGTCGCCCTCATCACCGCCGCTACCCCCACCGGTCCGGTGGGCCTGACCGCATCGAGCGTGGCCTCGGTCAATCCCGATCCGCCGGCCCTGTCCTTCTCCCTCACCCGTGCCGGCACCAGTGCCGCAGCGATCCTGTCCGCCCGCACATTCGTGGTGCACCTGCTCGACCGGCACGACGTAGAGATCGCCACCGTCTACGCTCGCTCCGGCACCGAGCGATTCACCGCCGGGCAGGGCTGGTCCGAGCTCGCCACCGGGGAGCCCTACCTACCCAGCGCGCGTGCGGCACTGCGCTGCCGTCCCATCCGGACCGTGCCGGTGGGTGGTTCCGAATTGGTGGTCGGCGAGGTACTCGAGGTCCATCGCGGGCGCGCCTCCAGCCCGGTGGTGTACTACGCCCGCCGCTTCCATCCGCTGGGCGAACCCTGAGCCGGTCCACGCCCCCCTGTTGCCCAGCAGAGGCGCCCGCCCGTGCCCCGGCTCACCGCTCAACTGCGGATCCGGACGACCAGGGCCTTGTGATCCACTCGCACACTCAACGCCTGCGCCTCACCGATGAGGTCCCCGTCCACCTGGAGTGGTCCGGGCCGCTGCAGCCGAACGTGGATATCGCGCCCCCGCCAGAACGTGATCGAGGACGGGCTGCCGGGCAGGTCCCGGCGGAACCCGATGCCCTGCAGTACCACCTTGCCGAACAGCGAGGCCCACCCCAGGATGCCCTGGCGGGTGTCGATCGCCGCCACGTCCAACCAGCCGTCGTTGATCTCGGCGTCCGGAAAGAGCACCATCCCCCCGGGTAGGCGCCCACAGTTGGCGAACAGCAGGGTGCGCAGCCGCAACTGGTGCCAAGGGGCGTCCCCGATCTGCATCTGCACCCGGATCTTGCGCCCGTGCAGGTGTCTCACCCCCGCCCGCCACGAAGTAGGCGAACCAGCCCATTCTGGCCTTCAGGTTGTCATCGGCCCCGGCCACCATGGCCGCATCGAACCCGATCCCACCCATCACCAGGAACAGGTGCTCACCGCGTCTGGTGAGGGCATCGGGGGGCTGCTTCTGCGCGGAGCCGGCCGGCTCGTCGTCGGCCGCCTTTGGTTCCTGGCCGCTTGCGGCGCGCACCTGCGCTGCCTCGGTGTCCCCGATCGCCCCCCTGGCCCGGGCCTCCTCGGCCGAGAGCAGTTCCCGGGGCCGGATCCACCCCACGTCCATCGGATGGTCCACGCCCGTCAGGGCCGTGTGGATCAGCGCCTGGGTGCCTTCCACCGGCAGATCCACGTTGCGGGCCAGCAGGTTCCCGGTCCCCATCGGCACCAGGCCCATCGGCACACCCGAACCGGCCAGGGCGGTCGCCACCGCGCGCACCGTGCCATCGCCCCCGGCGGCCACCACCACGCAGGCACCCTGTTCGAGTGCCTGCTCGGCCTGCCCCAGTCCGGGATCGGTGACCGTCGTGGTGAACCAGAGTGGCTCGCCCAGACCCAGTTCCCGGCAGATCTGGGTAGCGGTGGTCCGGAACCGCTCCGGGTTGGGTGTCTTGATCGGGTTCACCACGAACGCGGGCGGGCCGTCCTGGGCGTCGTCGGAACGTTCGGTCGACTCCCCCAGGGAAGGTACCTTCGCACCACGCGCCCGGATGTGCCGCAGCACGATCACCCCGACCACTACGGCCCCGAGGGCGAGCACCAGAGCGATGATGCTGACCCACTGCTCCCATGTCATAGCCGTCAACGTAGCGCCCGGGACGGGCGATAGCACTCCCGGCGGCATTAGGGTCTGAGGTGTGATTGATCTCAAGCAACTGCGTGAAGATCCCCAGACCGCCCGGGACAGCCAGATCGCCCGGCAGGCCGACCCCATGCTGGTGGACCGGGTGCTGGCCGCTGATGAACAGCGCCGCGCCCGGCTGAACGAGTTCGAGTCGCTGCGCGCAGAGCACAAGGCGCTCTCCCGCACGATCGGTCGAGCGAACCCGCAGGAGCGTCCGGCGATCCTGGCCCGCGCCAAGGAACTTGCCGAGCAGGTCAAGACCGCCGAGAACACCGCCGCGGAGGCTGCGAGCGAATTGGACCGGTTGCTCGATGATTTCGACAACATCGTCCACCCCCGGGTGCCCCCGGGTGGTGAGGCCGATTTCGTGGTCCGCTCCACCCACGGCAGCCCGCGGGACTTCACCGCCGAGGGCTTCGCGCCCAAGGACCACCTGGACCTGGGGGAGGCACTGGGTGCCATCGACACCGAGCGCGGTGCGAAAGTCTCCGGGTCCAGGTTCTACTTCCTCACCGGTGTGGGGGCGCGGCTGGAGCTGGCGATCCTGAACGCCGGGATGGACAAGGCCATCCAGGCCGGATTCACCCCGATGATTACCCCGACCCTGGTGGGGCCGGACGTGATGGCCGGCACCGGGTTCCTGGGCGATCACGCCGCCGAGGTGTACCACCTGCCGGCCGAGGACCTCTACCTGGTGGGCACCAGCGAGGTGGCCCTGGCCGGATACCACGCCGATGAGATCCTGGACCTGTCTGCCGGACCCAAGCGGTACGCCGGCTGGTCGGCGTGCTACCGGCGAGAGGCCGGTTCCTACGGTAAGGACACCCGCGGGATCATCCGGGTGCACCAGTTCCACAAGGTGGAGATGTTCACCTACACCACCCTCGATCAGGCCGAGGCCGAGCATGAACGGCTGCTGGGCTGGGAGCAGGAGATGCTGGACCTGATCGAGGTGCCGTACCGGGTGATCGACGTGGCCGCCGGGGACCTGGGTTCCTCGGCCGCTCGCAAGTTCGACTGCGAGGCGTGGCTGCCCAGCCAGCAGCGGTACCTGGAACTGACGTCCACCTCGAACTGCACCACGTTCCAGGCCCGGCGCCTGGCTGTCCGCGAACGGGGACCCAACGGGACCCGCCCGGTGGCCACCCTGAACGGCACCCTGGCGACCACCCGGTGGATCGTGGCGATCCTGGAGAACCACCAGCGCGCGGACGGTTCTGTGCACGTGCCCGAGGGGCTGCGGCCCTACCTGGGCGGGATGACCAGTTTCGACCCGGTGGCGTGAAGGTGGCGGGTATGGGCTCGCAAGCCCTCGGGCCGGTCGGTGCCGTCGGCTTCGACGGGTCCGCGGTGGCGGAGCGGCCGGCCTTCGAGAACCTGCCCGCACACCTGCCGCGAGGCTCGGACCTGCTCGTGGCCCTGGACATCGACGGCACCCTGCTCGGCCATGACGGGTCCCTGTCCGAGGGGGTGCGGGAGGCGGTGACCGACGTGGACGCCTCCGGCGCCCACGTGGTGCTGGCCACCGGCCGTTCGATCATCTCGGTGACCCCGGTGCTGGAACAACTGGGCCTGCGGCACGGCTGGGCGGTGTGCTCCAACGGAGCGGTCACGGCCCGGCTGGACCCGGGCGCGGCATCAGGGTACGAACTGGCCGAGGTGATCACCTTCGACCCCGAGCCGCCGCTGCGGACGCTGCGCGGGCACCTGCCCGACGGGCTGTTCGCGGTAGAGGACCTGGGCCAGGGGTTCAAGGTCAGTGCCCCCTTCCCCGCCGGGGAGCTGCAGGGCTCGGTGCGGGTGGTGGACTTCGAGGAACTCTGCGCGGCACCGGCGTCCCGGGTCACCCTGCGTGCCCCGGATCTTGATGTCGACCACTTCCACGAGTTGGTCGCCCGTACCGGGCTGCACGGGGTCTCCTACGCCATCGGTTGGACCGCCTGGCTGGATATCAACCCCGAGGGGGTGTCCAAGGCCAGCGCGCTGGAGCAGGTGCGGGCGCACCTGGGGGTGGCCCCCGGTGCCAGCGTTGCGGCCGGTGATGGACGCAACGACATCGAGATGCTCGGTTGGGCCGGCCTCGGGGTGGCGATGGGAGGGGCCGACGGCGACACCGTCGCGGCCGCCGACGTCACCGCCGCGGGGGGGTGAGTCAGGACGGGGTGGTGCCGCTGTTGCAGGCGGTCGCCGGTCCGGGTGGGCGCTGAGGGTCCGGGGTGCGCGCCCGGCGCTCGGCCGCGTTGCGCGCGGCCCGCCCCACCACACGGGACGTGCGGTGAGGCGGTGTTGACGGTAAGGGTTGCTCAGGCCAGCCGGGCGGCGAGCATCTGCTTGCCGAGTTCGGCGCCCTTGGTGCTGTCGGCCTGGGCCTTGCGGAAGAACTCGGCGAGTTCGTTGTCGCCGTCGCGTTCGGCGTCGGCGATGTACTGTTCCAGACGCAGGGCGTTGGACAGGCAGGCCTCGGTGAACCAGAGAAGGTTGTAGTCCTTGTCCTTGGTTCCGGTCACGTCACCGGTCTCTGGGCGGATATCCGTCATCGTGTCCTCCTCGGGTGATCGATCGACACGGGCTCTCCGTGCGGTGTGATCCACGGTAGGTCGGTCCCAGCCGATGTGCGCGTTGAGTCCGAGACCTTGCGCAGGGGCCCGAAGAGTAGAGTCGGCGGCAGGCTTAGAGGTACTGACCGGTGCCGCGGTGCTCGGAGTCCTCCGACGGCCGGTTCACCACCAGGCCCGGGGGCATCTGACCGGGAGCCACACCCGGCGGGAGCGCCTTGCGCATCTGCGACAACTGGCTCTGCGCGGCCATCTGCTGGGCCACCAGGGCGGTCTGGATGCCGTGGAAGAGCCCCTCCAGCCACCCGACCAGCTGCGCCTTCGCGATCCGCAGTTCGGCGTCGGAGGGGGTCCGATCGTGGTCGAAGGGCAGCGCGATCCGGTGTAGTTCGCCCACCAGTTCCTCACTCAGCCCGGACTCCAACTCCTTGAGCGACTGCTCGTGGATGCGGGCCAGACGGTCCCGCGCGGCCTCATCCAGGGGAGCGCTGCGTACCTCTTCGAGCAGTTGCTTGATCATCGAACCCAGGCGCATCACCTTGGCCGGTTCCTCCACCGCCGCGGTGGGGTCGGCCTTCTGGTCGCCGTCGGTCTCGGCGATGCCCAGTCCGCTGGGGCTGGTCACGACGATCCGTGGGTTGGCCTCGTCCCGGTCATCCTCGGTGGTCTCATCGTCACGCGATCCGGTGTCAGTCTCCGGGTCCCTTGCGCCATCCTGGGCGTCGGCCCGGCCGGGGTGCGCATCAGCGGCATCAGCGCCGTCATGATCCTGGGGCGAAGCGGGGTCCTGGGGCTGGTGCTGCTCGGGAGTCATGGGTCTATCATGCCAACACCCCACCCCGTGAGCGTCCCGGGTTCACTTAGCGCTGATCGAGCCGGGAATCTGAACCCGCCGTCGGAGGAGACCTCGATGCCTGAGCGGTCGATCGACCTGGCCCACCAGTTGGCTGAGCAACTGCGGTTCCACTGGGAGACGGCAGCCCGGCCCCGCCTGCACGGACTCAGTGATGCCGAGTACCTCTGGGAGCCGGTGGAGGAGATGTGGAGCGTGCGCCCGCGCGGGAGCAGTGAGGCGCCGATCCAGGGCGGCCGCGGCGACTGGGTGATCGAGTTCGCGGTGCCCGAACCCGAGCCCGCGCCGGTCACCACGATCGCCTGGCGGATGGGCCACGTGATCGTGGGGGTCTTCGGCACGCGCAACCACTCCCACTTCGCCGGTCCGCCGATGGACTACTTCGACTTCGACTTCGACTACGCCGGCACCGCGGCCGAGGCGCTGGCCCAGCTCGACCAGGTCTACGCCCACTGGATCGGGTCGGTGGCAGGTCTTGACGACGAGGCGTTGGCCCGCCCGGTGGGCGAGGCGGAGGGGCACTTCGCCGAGGAGCCCATGATCGCCCTGGTGCTGCACATCCACCGGGAGGCGATCCACCACATGGCCGAGATCGCCCTGCTGCGAGACCTGTACCTGCGTCAGGGCTGAGGCGCGCACCCGTCGGTACGGGCACGGCAGGTGCGCAGGTGGCCGGACTGTCTGCGCATGGGCCCTACAGTGATGGCCATGACCTGGTTGAACAGCGCCGCCCACGCCCGCTGGCTGGAACGTGAGTCCGACGAGCTTCTCGCCTTCGGTGCCGGTTCGATGGTGACCCAGGGATTCGGGTACCTGGACCGCGCGGGGCAGGTGATCGAGGAGCAGGGCCTGCCCTTGTGGATCACCTGCCGGATGGCGCACTCCTACTCCCTCGGGGTCCTGTTGGGCCGGCCCGGTGCGGCCACCATGGTCGATCACGGCATCAGCACGCTGGCGCAGCACTTCCACGATGACGAGCACGGTGGCTGGTTCTCCGCCGTCGGGGCCGGCGCCTCCGATGCCAAGGAGGCCTACGCACACGCGTTCGTGATCCTGGCGGGGGCCAGCGCGACGGCCGCCGGTCGACCCGGGGGCCCGGACCTGCTGGCTGAGGCACTGGGCGTCTCCGAGCAGCGCTTCTGGCGCGAGGATGAAGGCATGGTCGCTGAGTCCTGGGACCGCACCTTCACCGAGTTGGAGGACTATCGCGGCGTCAACGCCAACATGCACACCGTGGAGGCCTACGTCACCGCCGCGGACGTGACCGGGGAGGACGTCTGGCTGGCGCGTGCGATGAGGATCTGCGAGCGCGTCGTCACGGTCGCCCGGGAGCACTTCTGGCGCATCCCCGAGCACTTCACGGCCCGGTGGGAGCCGCTGCTGGAGTACAACGCCGACACCCCCGCGCACCAGTTCCGTCCCGCGGGGGCCACCGTGGGGCACTGGCTGGAATGGTCCCGTCTGGTGCTGCAGGTGCGCGCCGGCCTGCAGGCACGCGGCCAGGACGCTCCGGAGTGGATGCTGGAAGCCGCCCGGGAGCTCTTCGACGCCGCCGTGCGTGAGGGGTGGGGCGTGGACGGTGCCGACGGGTTCGTCTACACCGTGACCTTCGACGGCCGGCCGCTGGTGCGCGAGCGGATGCACTGGGTCCTCGCCGAGGGGCTCGCGGCCGCCGCGGCGCTGTACCGGGTTGATCCCGACCCACACCTGGTCCGGTGGTACCAGATGTGGTGGGAGTGTACGCGGCGATCCACCTGATCGATGAGGAGCGCGGCTCCTGGGTGCACGAACTCGATTCGGCCAACCGGCCCAGCGAGACCGTGTGGGCCGGAAAGCCCGACATCTACCATGCTCTGCAGGCCACCTTGATGCCGCGGCTACCGTTGACCCCGATGTTCGCCCCCGCACTGGCGGCCGGACTACTCGACGGCTGAGCAGACCTGGTTCACTAGGCGTCATGTCGCCGAACGATGCGATCAGCGAACCCAGCGACGTACCGGTGCTGTCCGGGGACCGCGTGGTTCTTCGTGCCTGGCGGGCACAGGATCGCGAGCACCTGACCTTCGATGAGCCGGTCAAGGCGTTCGTGGGCCCGAGCCTGCCCGGCACGGATGCGGACGGATACGCCGCGTGGCTGGCGCTGCAGGACCAGGAGTGGGCGGATCGGCGTGCGCTGTCCTGGTGTATCGCCGAGGCAGGGACCGACCTCCCGCTCGGTTGGATCTGCCTGCTCGGCATCAACCAGCCCTATCAGCACGGCTCGGCCGAGGTGGCCTACTGGGTGCTCCCGGAATCGCGCGGCAAGGGCGCACTCGGCCAGGCGCTGCGACTGGTGCGCGACTACGCCTTCGGGGCGGCGGAGTTGGGCCTGCACCGGTTGTGGGCGATGACCGACCATCGCAACCTCGCCTCCCAGGCGGTGCTGCGCAAGGCCGGGTACGTATGGTGCGGCACCGAGCGGCGCGCGATGGTGTACGAGCCCGGTGGCGGGCAGTACGACATGGTCCGTTTCGAGCTGCTCGCCGACGGCGCCGGCGTCCCGTTACAGGGCAGGCCCTACCGGCACGTGCCCACGCTGGCCGGGAGCGGGATCCGGCTGCGTCCCTGGCGTCACGCCGACGCCGGGCGAGTGGTGGAGGCGTGCACCGATCCCGAGACCCAGTTCTGGCTCCCGCTGCCCGACCCCTACACGGTGGTCGACGCCGAGACCTACATCAGCGACTGCCAGCAAGCCGAACCGGACACTCGCTGGGCCTTCTGCGTCGCCGATGCCGATGGTGATGAGTGCATCGGAGCACTGGATGTGCGGATGGAGACCCATGCCGACACGGTCCGCACCGGCGCGGTCGGGTACTGGATGCACCCGCGGGCGCGGGGGCGAGGTGCGATGACGGCGGCACTGCGGCTGGTGATCCGGTACGCCTTCACCCCCACCCGGGACGGTGGAGGGGGACTGGACCGGCTCAGCCTGCTGGCCGCCGATCCCAATGCCGCCTCACGCCGGGTGGCGACCAACGCCGGGATGCGGGAGGTGGGCCGGGACCGCTCCGTGGTGCGGCTGCGTGATGACCGGGTGGTGGACCACGTCCGGTACGACCTGCTCGCCCACGAAGTACGCAGGTAACCGAACCGATCCTGACCGGAGAACCGGGGTGCTCCACCTTGGTAACTCACTTACCTAGCCTGGGTTCACAGTTGGAAACCATTGACCAATCGGACAATCGGCGGCAGAGTGTAGGCCCCACACGGACCGATGCGAGCGCACCGCTGCGCTCCCCGAACGAAGGGCAACGATGCCAGGGCGTCATGGACAGCGAAGAAGATTGACTGCGGTGGGGGCCGGTGCCGTTACCGCGTTGGTCCTGGGATCGGCGGTGGCGATGGCCCAGCCGAACCAGGACGAGACAGACATCGACGCGATCATCGAGGGCATGACCCTGGAGCAGAAGGTCGGTCAGATGTTCGTGCCCTTCGTCTACGGCGAGGAGATCGACCAGGCCCACTCCGGCAACGAGGGTATGGCCGGTGAGGGTGTGGACACCATCGAGAAGATCATCGAGGAGTTCCACCCCGGCGGCATCATCTACTTCGGCTGGTCGGGCAACCTCAACTCGCCCGGGCAGATCGCCCAGCTCTCCCACGACATCCAGCAGACCGCCCTGGATGCCGGCGCGCCCCCACTGAGCCTGTCCATCGATCAGGAGGAGGGCGTCGTCATCCGGCTGCCCGAGCCGTCGGCCCAGATGCCCGGCTCGATGGCCCTGGGGGCGACCGGCAGCGCCGAGTACGCCCGTGAGGCGGCGGGGATCACCGCGACCGAACTGAGCGCGCTGGGGATCAACCAGAACTACGCACCGATCGCGGACGTGAACTCCAACGCGTTGAACCCGGTGATCGGGGTGCGCGCCTTCGGAGGCGACACCGAACTGGTCTCCGCCCTGAGCACCGCCCAGGTGCACGGCTTCCAGGACGACGGCGGGATCTCGGCCTCGGTGAAACACTTCCCGGGGCATGGCGACACCGACGTGGACTCCCACTACGGGGTGCCCATCATCGAGAAGTCCGAGGCGGACTTCCGTGCCGAGGACCTGCCGCCGTTCCAGGCGGCGATCGAGGCGGGCGTGGACTCGATGATGACCGCCCACATCGTGATCCCGGCTCTGGACGACTCCGGCCGCCCGGCCACACTGTCCCAGCCGATCCTGACCGGTCTGCTGCGCGACGAGATGGGCTATGACGGAGTCATCGTCACCGACTCCCTGGCCATGGACGGCGTGCAGGAGGAGTTCGGCGACGACCGGGTCCCGGTGGAGGCCATTCTGGCCGGTGCCGACCAGATGCTGATGCCCCCGGATCTGCGAGTCGCCTATGACGGCGTCATGGACGCGGTGGCCGACGGCGAGATCACCGAGGAGCGCATCGATGAGTCGGTGCGGCGCATCCTGGGGCAGAAGGAGCGCCGCGGCGTCCTGGCTGACCCGCTGCCCGATCTGGATGCCGTCGATGAGGTGATGAACGACGTCGAGCATCGTGAGCGCGCCCAGGCGATTGCCGATGATTCCATCACCCTGCTGAGCAACGACGGCGTGCTGCCACTGGATGATGGGTCGAACGTGCTGGTCACCGGCTGGGGGGACAGCGGGCGGCTGAACGTCATCGCCGATCAACTGATCCGCGACGGACACACGGTCCGGATGCTGCGCGCGAATAATCCGACGCAGGCTGTGATCGACATCATCGTCGGCGACGCCACCGATCGTGATGCCGTCGTGGTGCTGACACAGTCCACCGCGTTCGAAACCCCGCAGAACCAGCAGAATCTGGTCGCGGCCCTGTCCGAACTGGAGACCGAGGTCATCGAGGTCGCCGTACGCAACCCCTATGACAGCACCTTCACCGCGCCGACCGAGGCCGCGATGGTCTCCTACGGATACGCCCCGGTCTCGCTGCAGGCCATCGCCGATGTGGTCTCGGGCAACATCAACCCCCGTGGTGAGTTGCCCGTAGTGGTGCCGCAGGACGATGGCACCGGTGAGGTCTACCCGCTGGGCCACGGCCTGGACTACGGGACCACCGTGGTACCGCAGGAGCCGGTCTTCGAGGCCGACTCGATGACGATCCCGGAGGTGGAGGGAGTCACCTACCTGGTGAACGGTGACGTGGTCGAGCCCGGGGAGCACGCCGGTTCCGGCACAGTGACCGTGGTGGCCCAGGCTGCGGACGGCTACTTCATCGAGGGCCGCACGCAGTCCTCCTGGCAGCACGCGTTCGACGATGCCGCGCCGGTGTTCCCCCCGCCCGGGCCGGCTCCCGGGCACGCAGCCACCGTGGAACTGGGTATCGAACGGTTGCTGAACTCACCCGAGGAGACCGCGCTGCTGGAAGGTAAGCGCGTGGGGTTGATCACGAACCCCACCGGTGTGGACTCGGACCTGACCCACTCGATGGACCTGCTGATCGCCGGGCAGGAGGCAGGTGGGTACGAACTCACGGCGCTGTACGCCCCCGAACACGGCATCCTCGGTGGCGCGCCGGCCGGCGCGGACGTGGAGAGTTACGTCGACCCCCGGACCGGGTTGACGGTGTGGTCGCTGTACGGCCAGACCCAGCGCCCCACCGCGGAGATGCTCGAGGACGTCGACGTGCTGTTGTTCGACATCCAGGACATCGGGGCCCGGTTCTACACCTACATCTGGACGATGTACTACGCGATGGACGCCGCCGCGGAGTTCGACAAGGAGTTCATCGTGCTGGACCGGCCCAACCCGCTGGGCGACCGGATCGATGGCCCGGTGCTGGATCCGGCGCTGTCCTCCTTCGTGGGGCTACGGGAGATCCCGATGCAGCACGGGCTGACCGTGGGCGAACTCGCCAGCCTGTTCAACGGTGAGTTCCTCGACGACCCGGTGCAGAACCTGCACGTGGTGGAGTTGGAGGGTTATGACCCGTCCGACTTCGTCGACGGGTACAACCTGCCCTGGGTGCTGCCCTCACCGAACATCCCCACCATCGAGACCGCGTGGGTCTACGCCGGTATGGGGCTGATCGAGTCGCTGAACGCCTCCGAGGGTCGCGGCACCACCAAGCCGTTCCTGTGGGCCGGCCATGGTGACATCGACGAGGTCGGCGCCTACGCCCTGGCCGAGGACCTGAACAGCCGGGAGTTGTCGGGCGTTCACTTCCGCCCGATGTTCGCCAACCCGACCGCCAGTAAGGAGCAGGGACGGCTCTCCGGCGGGGTGGAGATCCACGTCACCGACCCCTCCACCTTCATACCGGTGCGCACCGGGTTGCACGTGCTGGAGGCGTTGTACAACACCGACGGCATCGACTGGCGCGAGGGCACCGTCTACCCCGACCAGCAGTGCAGCACCCCCGGTGACATCTGCTGGATCGACCGACTGACCGGCACCCGGGACGTGCGGATGCAATTGGAGGACGGCGTCGATCCCGATGAGATCATCGCCGGTTGGTCCGGTGAGATCGCGGCCTTCGACGCGCTGGCCGACGACTACCGCCTCTATGCCCAGGACGGGGGTGGCGAGGACCCGGGTGACGGTGACGCGAAGGAGGCTGCGGCCGCGCTGGGCGCTTCCCTGGCCGAGTACGTCGACGCCAGGGACGTGGACGGTCCGATCGTCAATCGCCTCACCAACGCGGTGGAGCAGGCGCAGGGGCACCTGGAATCCGGCCGCACCGCACCGGCGGTGGCCGCGCTCAACCGGTTCGTGCACCACCTGGAGAACCCGAACCGCCCGGACACCGTCTCCGACTCGGCCCGAGCCGACCTGGTCGGCCAAGCCGGGACGATCCTGGAGTTGCTGGAGTAACCGGGCAGGCGAGTCGGCCCTGCCGCCGGATTCGACGCAGCCCGCCACGAGCGGGCCGCGTGACCCCGATGGGGTGGTGATCCGGTGGCGGGGCCACTCGGCCGGGATGGGCGGGTGGCCTCAGCGGACGACGACGACGGGCACCGGTGCCTGGCGGATGCAGGCCGCCGCGGTCGAACCGATGAGGAAGTTCCCGATCCTGGAGAGCCCCCGGGAGCCGACCACGAGGACGTCGGCGCCGGCGGACGCGCCGATCAGTGCCTGGTCACCGCGGCCGTAGACGGTGTGGGCGTGGATCTGCAGGTCGGGATGATCGGCACCGGCGTCAGTGGCTCGCCCGAGGGTCTGTGCTTTCGTGGCCTCCTGGAACTCGAGGATCGAGGGAGTCACGCCGAACGGGAGGTCGGGTGGGCGCACCGCCGTCGGGATGGTCCACGCCCGCAGCACGTGGAGGTCTGTCCCCCTGCGCGCAGCCTCCTCGACGGCGTATTCGACAGCGCGCACTGCCGCGTCCGAGCCATCATCACCGACGAGCACGCCGCCGTTGATCTCGGCCGACGTGTGGACCCCCCTCATCGTCCAGTTCGTGCCCGGTTCGCTTGAGTCCGTCATGGTCTGATCCTATGGCGCCGGCGGTCCTTTTCGACGCCGGCCGGAGTCCGGTCGTTCCCGCAGGAACGCTGCCTCCTTGGCGGAGGGTGTGGGATTCGAACCCACGGTGAGTCTCCCCACAACGGTTTTCAAGACCGTCACATTCGGCCGCTCTGTCAACCCTCCAACGTGCGCCCACCATTGTGGCCCATCGGGGCCCGCCAGGTCGAAACCGCTTCCGGGCCGCCCTAGTGTGGGGCTTATGCGAGCAGTGGTGATCACCGAGCGCGGCGGACCGGAGGTACTGCGCGTGCAGGAGGTGGCCGACCCGCGGCCGGACCCGGGCACCGTCGTCATCGACATCGCCGCCGCAGCACTGAACCGGGCCGACCTGCTGCAGACCCGGGGCATGCACCCCCCACCATCCGGGGCTCCACCATGGCCCGGCCTGGAAGCCTCCGGCATCATCACCGCCGTGGGCCAGGGTGTGGCCGACTGGCACGTCGGCCAGCGGGTCTGTGCCCTGCTCGACGGCGGGGGATACGCCGAGCAGGTCGTGGTCCCCGTGCGCGGGCTGCTCCCGGTGCCGGACGGCGTGGACCTGGTGCAGGCGGCCGCGCTGCCGGAGGGTCTGTGCACCGTGTGGTCCAACGTGACCGGTCCGGGCGGGATGAGCGCGGCGGACCTGCAGGGCCAATGGGTGCTGGTGCACGGGGGATCAGGAGGCATCGGTTCCCTGGCGATCCAGATTCTGGCCGGGTTCGGAGCACGGGTGATCACCACCGCAGGCGGCCCGCAGCGGGCGGCCCGGTGCGGAGAACTCGGTGCGGAGGTGGTGGTGGACCACCATGCACAGGACTTCGCCGACGTGGTGCGCGAGCACACCGAGGACCGCGGGGTGCCGTTGGTCCTGGACGTCGTCGGGGCTGAGTACCTGGAGCGCAATGTGCAGGTGCTGGCCAGGCACGGTCAACTGGTGATCATCGGGTTGATGGCCGGTGGTGGCACCGCACAGATCGACCTGGCGGCACTCATGCGGTGGAAGAGCGTGCACGGAACGCTGTTGCGGGCCCGGCCACCGCAGGAGAAGGAGGCGATCGTGACGCAGGTGCGCCGCGAGGTGTGGCCTCTGGTGGAGCAGGGGCGGATCCGCCCCGTGGTGCACGCCAAGTACCCCCTCGATGAGGCGGTCCAAGCGCAGGACGCCATGGCAGCCGGTGGCGTGTTCGGCAAGATCCTGTTGGTGCCCTGACCCGGTTCCGATGCGGAGTAGGCGGACGGCGTGCCCTGAGGCACAGGTTTTGGCGCCTGCGGCGCAGCAGGGCAGGTACGCTTGCCGTTGATCTGGAGACGTCGCATAGTCTGGCCTAGTGCGCGGCCCTGCTAAGGCCGTGAAGGAGCAATCCTTCCGTGGGTTCAAATCCCACCGTCTCCGCCCATTGGGAATCTCGGCGCATCCGCCGCTCTGCCGCTACGGTGGCGAGAGATGCCTGCTTCCTTCGCGCTGATTCCGGCCTCCTACCTCTACCTGCGCCGCGGTGAGGAGGTCCTGCTGCAGCGACGAGCCAACACCGGATACATGGACGGGCACTGGGTGGCCGGGGCTGCCGGGCACCTCGAACCCGGCGAGACCGCGGTGGCCGCAGCGGTGCGCGAGGCCGAGGAGGAGATTGGCGTCCGGATCCGTCCCCAGGATCTGCGGCTGATAACCGTCATGCACCGCACCGACGGGACCGACGCCCCGATCGAGCAGCGCATCGAATGGTTCTGGACGGCCGAGTCATGGGACGGTGTGCCCGTCATCAGGGAGCCGGCCAAATGCGCCGATCTTGCCTGGTTCCCACTGACGGACCTGCCCGAACCGATACCCGGGTACGAGCGGATGGTGGTGGCCAGCCTCAGTGGCCCGCCGCTGCCGAGTGCTGTCAGTTACGGCTTTCCGGATTCCTGAAGGGCGGGCCCGCGCCGCTGCCGCCCGGCGGCGAGCAGGGCGAGACCGGTGAGGCCGATGACGACGGAGGCCAGCGCACCGAGGCCGAACCCGCCCTCCGGGCCTACCGAGGCCGCCAGTGCGCCGCCGGCGGCGGACCCGATCGCCACCCCGATCGTGACTCCGGACTGCATCGAGGTCATCGAGACGGCGATCCCGCCGGCGGGACTGCGGCGCTCGGCGATCGAGAACGCGGTCACCAGTGCGGGGCCGAGGAAGGCGCCGGTGGCCAGGAGCGCGACGGCGGTGGCGCCCAGCGCACTGGCGAATGTTGCGGCCGTGATGAAGACCGCCATTCCGGCGCCGCCGATCAGCACTCGGGTGGGCGGTCGGTCGAACCGACTCCGGCACCATCACCACCAGGAGTGCTGTGGCCGCGGAGGTCAGCCCCATCAGCGCGTAGACCAACCCCGCCTGACCGGGCACGTCGAGGAGCACCGCCCGCTCGGTGGTCCCGGCCTGCACCGCACCGAAAAACACCCCGATGCACAGCATCACCAGCACCGCCGGCGCCACCGCCCACATGATCGCCGGGATCGGGGCCACCCGCTCAGGTGCGGTGCGCACACCCGGCGCAGTTCCGTCGTCGGGCCTGCGCGGGGCGCGGGGTGTGCCGCCTTTGCGCGGCGCGGTGAGCGCGAAGGGGATCCCCGCCAGGGCCACTAGCACCGCCGCCAGGGCGATCGGCGCGGCCGGGGTGGCCGTCGAGGCAGCGATGCCCACCAGCGCCGGGCCGAGCACGAAGGTCAACTCGTCCACGGTGGACTCGTAGGAGAACGCTGCGGCCAGATCCCGTGGCCGGGTGGTCAACTGCACCCAGCGCGCTCGTGCGAAGGCACCGACCGGGATCGCGGTGGCGCCCACCCCCACGCACGCCGCCCACAGCGCCGGTCCGTCCCAGGCCCACAGCGCCACCAGTAGCAGGGCGCCCAGGGCCAGCGCGTTGATCGGGGTGAGCAGGGTGAGCACGAACCGCTGCCCGGCACGGTCGGCCCACCTCCCGATCAGTGGGGCGGCTACCGCGGTGGCGATCGCGACCAGGCCGGTCGCCAACCCGCCCGAGGCCACCGACCCGGTCGAGGCGGTGATCGCGGTCATGGTGCCCAGCGGGACCATCGCGTAGGGGGCGCGGGCCGCTACCGCCAGAGCCATCGCGGGTCCGGAGGAGATGGCGGGCAGGATTCTGAAGTGGGCCAGGGCGCCGAAGGGGGAGGAGTGCACGAGATGTGTTCCGGCTCGAAAGTCCCGCCCGAAAGCCTGCCTCGATCGGCACCGGCGTCCGCACGCGGGGGCGCGGGCGGTCATTTGCCCGAGCAGCACCACCATAGACCGTGCGGGCACGGCCTGCGGCGCCGATAGTAGGTTGGTCCGGTGCCCGCCACCTGCTCTGTCCCCACCGCTCGTGCGGGCCGATTCGCTGGGGCAGCCGCGTGAAAGCACTGCGCCGCTGGATCGACCCGTTCGTGCTGCTGCTCCTGACCGCGTTGCTGGCGGGCCTGCTCATCCCCGTACCTGAGGCCGCCCGCGCCCCGGTGAACACGATCGCGCGCACCGGGATCATGGTGTTGTTCTTCACCTACGGTCTGCGCCTGCCCACCAAGGAGGTGCTGGCGGGCTTGCGCAACCTCAGGCTGCAGGGGTCGATCCTCGGCGTCACGTTCGTGCTGTGGCCACTGGTCGGAATCGCACTGTCGTGGGCGATGGCCCCGCTGATCGGTCCGGCCCTGGCCACCGGTGTGCTGTTCCTGTCCGTGCTGCCCTCCACCGTGCAGGGGTCGGTGGCGCTGACTTCGATCGCCCGCGGCAACATCCCGGCGGCGATCTGTGCCGCCACGATCTCCAACGTGGTGGGCATGGTGGCCACGCCGCTGCTGGTGTTGGCCCTGATGGGATCGGTGGCCACCACGGGCGTGAGCGGGATGCGTTCGGTGCTGCTGCAGTTGCTGTTGCCGTTCGTGCTGGGTCAGGTGTGCTCACGCTGGCTGGGGGGCTGGATCCGCCGGCGCAAACTGCTGACGATGCTGGTGGACCGGATCGCGATCACCGTGATGTTGTTCAACGCGGTTTCGGCCGCCACCGCCCAGGGCGTGTGGAGCCAGGTGCACTGGTCGATGCTGATCACCCTGGGTGCGTTCAGCCTGGCCCTGCTGGCCGGGGTCTCGGGGCTGTTGTGGTTCGTGGGTCCGCGGATGGGCCTGGCGCTGCCCGAACGCATCGTGTTCATGCTGGGTGGTTCGCAGAAGTCGTTGGCCACGGGGTTGCCGATGGGTGCGGTGTTGTTCCCGGCGGCCACCCTGGCCACGCTCGTGGTGCCGCTGATCATGTACCACCAGCTGCAGTTGATCCTCGGGGCGGTGTTGGCACGTCACCTGTCCCGGCGGGCCGACAACGAGGCCTCCTGAGGTCAGGGGCGGCGGCGCAGGCCGTCGACGACGTAGCCCCGTCGGCGGGGCCCGCGAGGAGCAGGTGTGCAACCTCACCGCAGGGCGGATTTCCCCACCCGGGTGCTTGCAGGTATTGTGGGGCGTCGGCGGCACGCCGGCCCAGCGCCCGTAGCTTAATGGATAGAGCATCTGACTACGGATCAGAAGGTTGGGGGTTCGAGTCCCTCCGGGCGCGCATCGTTTGAGACAGCGGTCCAGAGCCCCCGTCAGGCCCAGCCTGGCGGGGGTTTTGTGTATCCGCCGTGGCCAAACGTGCCCCACCCGTCAACGCCCCCTTAGCGGACAGAGGCCGCTTCCTTTTCCGGCGTCATGCCCCACCGCGGAGGACGGCGGCATCGGTGGCCAGGGCTCGTGCTTCGGCCCCTTGGATCTCAGCGGCGCGACGTTGATAGTCCGCGATGACCGCTAGTTCTTCGGTGGAGTAGTCGCCGTTGAGTTCGGCGAGTCGGGACATCAGACCGTCGAAGAGCGCACCGATGCGTCGGGCGCCGGCGTCGGTACCGACGATGGAGACCTTGCGCCCATCGCTGGGGTGCGGCTGCCGTTGGATGAATGCCTTTTCTTCTAGCCGGTCGAGGATGTCGCTGAGGGAGTTCTTGGGCATGGCGGCGTGCTTGGCCAACTCGCCGACGGTTGCGTGCTGGTGTCTGTGGACGAGTTCGAGAACCTTCTCCTCCGTGGGTCCGAGACCGACGCGCCGAGACAGGTTCGTGTGGAACTGGATCATCGCTGTGCTGAGTTCACGGCCGGAAGCCGCCAGCACGGTGAGCACCTCATCACGGCTGGCTTCCTTCGATCTTGCCCGGTTCACGAAACCCATGCTACCTTCACGCTCGTTCGTTCGCACGACCGAACGAGGCGGAGTGTGCGGACCTTACGCCCGTCCCCACTCTTCACTGACGCAAGAACCCAAACGAGGAGGGCCCATGAAGACCCTGATCATCGGCGGCGGCATCGCAGGATCGTCACTTGCCTTCGCTCTGCGTCGCGCGGGGCGTGAGGCCGTGGTCGCTGAAGCCCGGAAGAGTCAGCGCGATACCGTCGGGGCCTTCCTCTACCTCGCGCCGAACGGTGTGAACGCTTTGGCCGCGATCGGACTCGGGGACTTCGCTGCTGCCGCCGGGGGTTCGAGGCGTACGGTCTGGACTTCCACAACGCCCGCGGACGCAAGATCGCCGAACTTGCCGGTGAACAGGACCTGGCCCGGTACGGAGCGCGTGGTGTGGTGCTGCGGCGGGCGCGGTTGCACGCCGAAGTCGCCGAACGAGCACAGGCCGCCGGGGCGACGTTCCTGTTCAACGCCCGGCTGGTTGAGTTGCGCACGGTGCCGCAAGGAGTCGAAGCAGTCTTCGCAGACGGACGCACGCTGATCGCCGACGCGGTGATCGGGGGGACGGGATCTGGTCGACGGTGCGACGGCTCACCTGGCCCGAAGCCCCTCGACCCTCCTACACCGGAATTGTGGACTGCGGCAGTTGGACTGAGGTCGACTTGCCTGACACGGCCCGCCAGCAGATGTATTTCGGACATCGGGCGTTCTTCGGCTACACAGTCAACGACAAGGTCGCCTTCTGGTTCACCAATGTGCCTCGGCACTACGAACCGGGCCGGTCCGAACTCACCGACCTCGACCAGGACGACTGGATGGCGAGCATCCGCCGACTTCACGAACTCGACCCCGCTCCGGTCCAAGCGATCCTCAATGCTGCGCGACACACGCTGGGTGCCTGGCCGCTCTACGACATGTCCAGCCTGGACAACTGGCACAACGAGCGGGTGTGCCTGATCGGTGACGCCGCCCACGCGGTCAGCCCGTCCACCGGCCAGGGCGCCAGCCTCGCCATCGAAGACGCCGCGGTCCTCGCCCGCTGGATGCAGCACGAGACCCGCCCCGGCGCCGCCTTCGCCGGGTTCACCGAAGAACGGAAGGCGCGAACGGAGAAGATCGCGCGTTTCGGCCGTCAGGTTGGCGACCGCAAGGTCTCCTCGGCGGCCGGCAACGTTTTCCGCGACCTCACCTTGCCGATGTTCCTGCGCATCGGCGCCAAGGCCACCGCAGAACAGTACGGCTATCGCGTTCCCAACCCGCCCGCTCACCGGGCCCCACGAGAGAAAGCTCATGAATAACTCTGCTGTTGCCAGCAAGAACGCTCGATCACCGACGACGAGGGCACTGACGTGGATCGCCGGGATCGGGGCGGCCGGCCTCGTGGCCGCCGCTGCAGTTTTCACTTGGTTTGCGGTGTCCTACTTCAACATGGCCCTCGACACGGTCGATGGGGTCGACTTCGATCGCGCTCTCCACGTTCCCCCGCTAGCGGAGTCTCGCGTCGAGGGCGGGGTACGCACCTTCGATCTGACGATGCAGGCTGGGAAGACGGACTTGGGGCAGGGTTCGATGACGCCGACGTGGGGTATCAATGGCACCCATCTGGCCCCTACCCTGCGGGCCGAGCGGGGCGAGGATGTCCAGGTCCGGGTGAGTAATGGGCTGGATGAGGCCAGCACCTTGCATTGGCACGGGATGCACCTGCCCGCGCAGATGGATGGTGGGCCGCACCAGATGATCGCCCCGGGGCAGACCTGGACCCCGCACTGGCGGATCGATCAACCGGCGGCGAGCCTGTGGTACCACCCGCACCCGCACGGGCAGACCGCCAGGCATGTCTATCAGGGCCTCGCGGGGATGTTCATCATCGACGACCAGGACGAGGCGGGCCTTGACCTGCCTCGCGATTACGGTGTCGATGACCTCCCGCTGATCGTCCAGGACAAGAAGTTCCACGACGACGCCACCCTGGATTCCTCCACCTCGTTCATGCAGTCGGCCGGGATCACCGGGGACACGGTGGTGGTCAACGGCACCCCCGGGCCCTACTTCGACGTCACCACGCACACGGTCCGGTTACGGATCCTGAACGGTTCCAACACCCGCCCCTACAACTTCGCCTTCGAGGACGACCGGGCCTTCGCCCTGATCGGCACCGACGGCGGGCTACTGGATGCGCCAGTGGACCTGCACGAGGTTCAACTCTCCGCCGGTGAACGCGCCGAGATCGTCGTGGCGTTCGAACCCGGCGAACAGGTCCGCCTCCAATCCGGGCCCAGCGACACCGGGGATCGCCTCGCCGGGGGCGCCGACCACCTCGACATCCTCCAGTTCCGTGCCGGGGACCACCTCGGCGGAGTCCAGGATGTCCCCAGGGAGTTGGTCGAGATGCCCCGCATCGATGAATCCACTGCAGCCAGGACACGAGACTTCGACTTGTCGGGGGTTTCCATCAACGGCCAGGAGATGGATATGGCACGCATCGATGAGGTCATCATCCTGGGAGACACCGAAATCTGGAACGTGACCAACCTCGATGGCCAGACGCACAACTTCCACATCCACGACGTCCAGTTCCAGATCCTCGACATCGACGGCAGGGAGCCGCCACCACATCTGCGCGGCTGGAAAGACACCGTGTGGCTACCCGAAGGCCAACACATCCGGCTCATCATGACCTTCACCGACTACCCCAGCACCCAGTGGCCCTACATGTACCACTGCCACACCCTCAGACACGAGGACCAGGGAATGATGGGCCAATTCCTCGTCGTCGAACCCGGACAAAGCACCCAGCCCAACGACTACCACCTCCAACCAGACCACGGACACGGGGAACACGATCATTGACGGCTCTCCGCGATTCGTGAAGACAATCCAGACTAGAGAGGTGGCTGAGGCATGCCTCTCCCCGAGGGAGCTGCAGGAGTGAATGATCGGCGACGAGTTCCGTCCATGCGAGATCCTGGCCCTTTGGGCTTCTGTGGGGCCGTATGCCGCGGGTCGATGAGGAGGAGGGTGGATTCGTGACTAGTCGGATCGGGGAGATGGTGATCAAGGCCGGAATCCGGAGAGTCTGGGCCGATTCTGGTGCGCGGTACTCGGTTACAGGATCACGGGGAGGGACGAGACAGGGGTGGCAATCTCCGGGGCTCCGAACGCCCCGACGATTCTGTTTGTGCGTACCGGCGACGACGTGCCCGGAGCGGGAACGCTGCACTTCGACCTATGTCCGACAGACAGCGGCCAGAGGGAAGAGATGGAACGTCTCCTGGCGTTGGGGGCGACGCCGACTGACGTGGTCCCGTCGGGAAGTTGGCACGTCCTCGCGGACCCGGAGGGCAACAGGTTCTGTCTCATGGCCAAACGCATTGCTCCCGAGCCGGAGGACTTCCACGACGCATAACTCAGCGAGACCCCGGTTACACCGGCTAGGTTGGCGCGCAAGGTGCGCGAGGATGCAACCCCGCGAGCCGACGACGATATGACACCGCGGACGAATTCGTTGAGTCCGCGGTCTTGGTGGAACAGGACGGTGGGCCGTGGCGAGCCCGGGCCTGCCTGCAGGGCGGGGACGACGCAATACTGCATGAAGGGCGCAGGGTCTTTGCCGGCGGCCGGAGTATGTGGGTGACGATCGCGATCGTCACCGTCGGCTTTGGCGCTCCAGTTGTGCCGCTCCTGTTCATCGGCCCGGAGACGCTTCCTCTCGTGCTTTCTGTGCTGGTGGGGTCGTGGGTAGTGGTGGTGGCCATGTTGCTCCGCGCCGGCCGGGACAGGATCCGGATCACCAACGATGAGGTGCACATCCGGCGATCGAGGGGCACCCGCGTCATCCCCCGCGCTGGGATCGCCACGGTGCTGCACGCACGCAAACGCATCAGTGGGCTGCGGCGCACCGGTTACGTGGCATTGCTCGACTATGCGGACCAACCGTTGTGGGGATCGCCGTCCCACATCTGGCCACCGGACACCATCCGTGCCCTGAAGCGCACAGGTCGGGAACTGACCATCGGGACGCTCTCCCGGAAGCAACCTGACCCGTGAGGCGCGGCGTGGCCCCGGACCACGCGTGCCACCTACGCAGGCCCTGGGGGCCGTTCCTGCCGATGCTGCTCGCCGCCGTCGTCAAGCAGAACGTCAATGGGGTGACGGCGGTGGGCATAGGGCCCGCACCCGGGGGACCTTCGTCACTTCCTGGAGTATCCCCGAAGTGGGAGAGTGGAAGTGATCAAACGAGGTGGACACCATGGCGTACCGCAGCGTAAGGCCGCGAGGGACCGACCTTCCCGACAACTATCGTCTGCACTCGACCCTCGACCTCAAGAAGGATGCACGGGCCGCCACCACCATCAAGGTCTCGTTCGCCCTGATTGTCGCCGCCATGATCGTTCTGGCCCTCGTCCTGGACCTGCCGTTCGAGAGTGCCTTCAACGCCGGCGTGCTCACAGCGATCACCGTGGCCGCGTGCCTGGCCTACATGGTCGCGCACGAACTGACCCACGCCGTCCTGCTCTGGTGGCTGACGCGGGAACCCCCGACCGTCGCCGTCCGCTTTCCCTACCTCGTCACCGGGAGCCAGGCGGTCCTCACCCGGAGCACGGCCGTCGTCGTCGCCCTGACGCCCCTTGTGCTCTACACCCTGGTCCTGCTTGACCTACTCAGGACCCTGCCGACCAGTTTCTTCCTCACGGTCTACGTTGTCCTGGTGCTCAATGTCGCCGGTTCCGTCGGGGACGTGCTGCAGGCTCATGCCTTCGTTAAACTCCCGCCCGCGGCGCTCATCCGTGACGACGGAGAGGAGACCTCGGTGTTCCTGCCGATGGCCTGACCCGGCGTCCCCCGGACCTCGCGACCAACCAGCGTGCGTCGTCGATGCGATGCCTGGTCCGGTCGGGGCTCAGTTGTCAGTGGAGCGCAGGGGTCAGCGTTTGTCGAAGGCGTTCAGGATGTTACGCACTGAGTGGCCGGAGGTACTGTTGAGGAGCCCGGCGGCCCCCAAACCGCCGTTCTGGGCGCCCTCGACGTGTCGTTCGTTCGCACCGGCGATGCGCCGGTTGCGCTGCCGGGGGTGCGCCGGCCGACGAAGTCGTCGGCGGCGCGGACGTTGTCGATCTCGGCCTCGGTCTCGCGGGCGTGCATGTGACGCTTGTCGACGTTGCGATACCGCAGGTACATCAACCCGTAGAAGAGGAACCCGGAGAGGAAGAACAGCAGCCCGATCGAGCTGCCGTCTCCGTTGGACCCAATCGCCAGGAAGGGCCCGCCGCTCGCAGCGGCCATCATGGAGGTGGACATCAGAGCACCACCATGAGGATGGTGCCGATGATCATCCCGACCACCTGCACGGCCGCCGCCACCGCAAGGAGTTTCGGCTGGTTGACCGGGACACTGCCCATCGTCTTGCCGGTCCGGGCGTTGACCGCGACGTAGTGCAGGAACGACCTCCCGTTCGAGCGCTGCTGGTGGTAGCTGTAGAGCCAGACGGGTAGGTACGCCGCCGCCCAGCGCTGCCCACGGATGTCGACCTGCTGGTCCTCCCAGCGCACGCCACGGTCGTAGAAGCCCAAGGTCTCCTCCGCCACTTTGTGGCGGGCGATGTCCCCAGCCTGACGCTGCACGAGCGGGGCGACCTGATCGATGTTGGTGTCGCGCCGCTCGGAGGTGAAACCGGCGATGTAGTTGGAGTCGTACCCGACCGAGTTCTCGACGTCGAACGGCATGACCGCGTTGATGATGTTGTTGGTGTTGCGACTCGCGTCCTGATCCCGGCGTTCGGACGAGGACTCGACCGTGAGGTCGTTGATGTAGACATCGAGTTCGCGTCGCACCGAGTAGACATCGGCGTCATGGACCTGACGTTTGTTGTCACCGCTGCCGATCGTGTAGGTCCGGGTGCGGTGCTCACCTTCACCGGCGAACCGGGCGTGAGCATTGATGTCGACCACCATGTAGGGCAGGTAGACCCCCATCACGTTCTCCGGGGCGAACTCCTTGAGGAAGCGGGGATGTGCGAAACCCCGCCGCTTCTTCACGAACGCACGGATCTTCTCGACCGCCTCCTCCTTCTTCATGGTGAACGGGAGGACGATGTCCGGAACGGCGCCGTTGGGAATCTGCTGGTTCATCGACAACTTGTTCCGGCACCAGTGGCAGCGCGCCTGGGTGGTCTCGGCGGTGTTGATGACCACCTCGGCTCCGCACGCGCTGCACTTGAAGGTCAGCACATCCTCGGTGGAGGCGACGATGTCCTGCGATCCGGAGCCCAGGACCATGCCGCTCAGGGACCGGATGTCCTGATTGATGAACAGCTCCTCCTCGCCGCCCTGGCCGGTCCACTCATGCCGGCAGAATCCGCACCGGAGCAAGCCGCTAGCGGTGTTGAGAGCGATCTCGGTGGCGCCGCAACGGGGGCACTTGACCAGGCCATCCTTCGCGGAGGAGTCCGTGGCGATGATCTGAGGGCCATCGGGAGGCGCCACCGGTGGCGGGACCGCTGCCGGGGGTGCCCCCTGCGCAGGGCCGGGTGCAGGCGGCGGTGGTGCGGCCGGGGCGGCCCCGGCTTGTTCGCCGATGACGCCGTATCCCCCCGGGGCGGACGGCGGTGGCACACCCGGCCCCGGGCCGCCCGGCCCGGGGTTCGGGTTCTGCGGCACAGTCATTTAGAGCCCGAGCACTTTCGCCTTGGCGGCGTCGTAGTCGGCCTGGGTGATCAGGTCCTGGTCCAGCATCGCCTTGAGTTGGCCGAGCTTGGCCACCGGGTCCTCTTGGGCAGGGGCGGGCGGCTCGGGTGCGGACGGAGCCTGGGGCGGCTGCCCGTACCCCTGTTGGGGTGGCACTTGCTGGTAGCCCTGCTGATGGCCCGGGGCGACCGGCTGCTGCAAGCCGGCGGCAGCGCCGCCGGCCGCGTTCATGCCCATCCCGAGGAAGGCCATGCCGGCGCCGCCACCGCCGCCGCTCTCACCGGCGGCCTGGAACCCGCGGGCAGCGGCCTGCTGCATGAAGGCGTTGCCGCGGGCGCCGCCGAGGGCGTCCGCCTTCTTGACGTCGCTGAGCAGTTTGCGGGTGTCCTCGTCGTACTCGATCGACTGGATCGCGACCTTGACGATCGCCAGACCGCGGTCCGAGGTCCACTGGTAACCCTGCTCGACCGCCACGCTCAGCGACTGGGCGAAGCCCACCGAGTCCGACTGGATCCGGCTGATCCGGTTTCCCTGACTGGGATCGTTGGTGTAGATGGAGAAGGCTTGCGCGAGCGAGCCGACCACCTCATTGAAGAGCTGGCTGGCTGCGTCGTTGTCGAGGTCGGAGAAGTCGAACACGCGTGGGGAGGCGCCCAGGTAGGTCTGCGGCACGAACTGCTTGATCAGCAGGATCGGGTCAACGATCCGCATCGTGTAGGAGCCGCGAGTGATCGCCCCCACCTGCGCGCCCAGATAGGCATCATCCCAGTAGATCTCCGACTGGGTGCCGAACCTGTTGTTCGGAATCTCCTTGAGGTTGACGTAGAACGCGAGTTGCTGTGCGCCGGGCTGACCGCCGAACTTGAACCGCTCCCAGGAGGTGGTCACGGTGGGGCTGACGATCCCATCCCCGGCGAAGACCGACTTCGAGTTCTGATCATCGGAGGAGTAGATGAACCCACCGGGCTCGGCCACGAAACCGGTGATCTGACCGTCCTGGAGCGTGACCAGCCCGAAACCCTCCGGCACCACGATCTTGCTGCCGTTGGTGATGATGTGTTCGGACGCCTTGGTGTTCGATCCGCGCCCGGCGTTCTGCCCTTGGGCGACCGCGGGGAAGATTGCGGCCGTGGGGGCCAGGCTGCGCGGCGGAACGAGGAAGTCCTTCCACTGGTCAGCCATGGTGCCACCGAGCGCACCAGTGAAAGCCTTGATGAAGCCCATCCGATTCCTCCATGAATTGCCGCGGTTGTCCCCGCCTCTGGGACTCTTGAGATTATCAGCGCAGGGCTGGCGCCGGAGGGCGTTCCGGGCGTCGGACGGGGGGCAATCCGGCTGCCTCCAGGCCGACCGGGCCGAGTGGTGGCGCCGCGAGCAGGCAGGTGCGCGATCTATGCGCGGTGATATGGTACAGAGTCCTCGTGACGAAAGGCTCACCTACTGTGTCTCTTCCTTACTTCGACAAGGCGCAGGTCCGGGCGGCACTGCCCTTCGACGCCGCGATCGCCGGCATGGAGCGTGCCCTGCGCAGCGGCGTGGATCCCGAGAGCGACAGCCCGCGGCTGTTCAGCCCGGCACCCGGTGGTGAGTTCCTGCTGATGCCCACCAGCGCCACCCCGCGCTCGGGCCTGAAGGTGGTCACGATCGCCCCGGACAACCCGGCCAAGGGGCTGGAGAAGATCCAGGGCCTGTACATGCTCTTCGACTCCGACTCCCTCTCCCCGATCGCGCTGATGGATGGCACCGAACTCACGGCCGTGCGCACCCCGGCGGCCACCCTCACCGCCGTGAAGCACCTGACCGCAGCCGACCCGGACTTCCCGGCGGCGCCGAAGGTGCTGGTCTTCGGGGCCGGTATCCAGGCGATCAACCACATCCTGGCGGCCCGCAGCGTCTATCCCGACGCCACCTTCTCGGTGGTGGGCCGCACCCCCGCACGCGTGGATGACCTGATCGAGGCACTCGCCGTGCAGGACGTCGAGGTGTCCCGCGCGAGGGCCGAAGATGCGGACCGGCACGACATCATCCTGTGCGTCACGTCCTCGCCCACGCCGGTCTTCGACGGTTCCCTGCCTCCCGACCACGCCGTGATCGCCTCGGTGGGCCAGCACGGCCTCGAGGCCCGCGAGGTCGATGCCACGCTGGTGCTGCGTGCCGACGTGTTCGTGGAGGGCCGGGAGTCCTCCTGGCGCGAATCGGGCAACCTGGCCCAGGTGCGCAGTGAGAGCGAATGGCGCGAGATCGCTCCGGCCAACATCCGCGAACTGGTGACAGGGGAGTTCACGCGCGAACTCGGCCGCCCGGCCCTGTACACCGGTGTGGGTATGTCCTGGGAGGATCTGGCCCTTGCCACGCTCGTGTATGACAGCGCGAGCGCGTGATCAGCCGGTCGTCACCGGATCGCCCACATTGATCGTGCCGCCGCCGGCCACCGGAAGCAGGAGCACCCCGAGCGTCGGTTCGCTCTGACCGACGTCGGTGACCAGCGTGGTCAGGACCTCGGCATCGCGCTGCCCGGTGTCGGGGTTGGCGTGGGTAGCCAGACAGCGCCCGATCGGCCCGGACACCTCGAACCGCACGGCGCCGATCCGGACCCGGCCGGTCCACTGCAGTTCCTCCCAGGCCCGTGTCCCGGAGATCACGATGTTGGAGCGGAACCGGCGATCATCCCCGCCACTGGGCAGCACCTGCCCCAGGGCCCGGGTGCTGGCGGCGCCGTGTGCGGTGACGTAGCCGCGTGGACGGTCCTGGAACCGTGACGTGCCGCCGTCTCCGACCAGGACTAGCGGAAGCGCGCCCCGCCGGCGCAGCCGCCGTGCGTCCGGGGACTGCTGCAGCCAATCGGTGATCCGCTCGCTGATCAGGGCCCGGCCCGACCGGTCCAGGCCGGCGCTCACGAGTGACTCGCCGCCGTCGTGGATGCGCAGCGTCTGCCCGTCGAAGGCCAGCCGCAGCCGTGCCAGGCTCGGGAAGTTGACCAGAGCCAGACCCTGCTGCTTGGGCCAGTACTCCAGCCCGTCGGCGTCCTCGGGTTCGGCGGCATCGGCGAACCGGAAGGCGAGCACCCGGTCTCCGGTGACCCGCCCGTCCGGCTGGATCGTGAGTTGCTCCCGGGCCTCGGGAGTGAATCCCTTGACCGGGTAGCGGTACAGCGCGGCAACGTGTGGCACCGGCACAGTCTGCCACGGGCTGGTTGCCGGGTTGGAGGTTACGACCACGGCCGGGCGGTCAGCCCGTGACCGCCCCCGTAGCCGGCCCGCTGCGGCGGCTCCCACCCCTGCAGGGCCCCGTCGGGAACCTTGTGCACCTCGATCCCCAACGGTCGGCACACCGACTCGGCGTCGCCGGCGCCTGGCCCGAACATCGGGACGGACAGATCGCCACCGGGGCAGGTGGACACGGCCGCGAGCAGATCGATCTCGGCGAAGAACTCGAAGTAGTCCCCCTTCCGGGCGGGGGATGTCTTCATGAAGTACTCGTCGTCGTCGTTCAGTCCGGTGCACTGGAAGACGTTGAGCACGTCGTGCACGTCGAACTCGGTCAGGTGCCAGGGTCTGATCGCCCGGGTGAGGTTGGAGTGGCAGTGGTAGTCGAACCCGACGTCGTTCAGCATCTGGTTCACATAGGGGTCGCACCTGGTGCCGAGCAGGTCGTGCACCCGCCCGCCCTCGGCGTCGACGCTGTACCCGGCCAGGGAGTCGCCGGTGATGGTCGCCATCGGTCGAAGGAACGGCAGGGTGGACCACAACCGGTCGAACAGGGACACGTGCGCGGCCTGGAGTTGGCGGGTGCGCGAGGCCCACAGCCGCTCCCTCGGGTCGTGGACGTTCCACAGGTTCAGGTCCGCTACCTGGGGGCCCTCGATGGTCACGATGCGGCACACGTGACCGGCGGGCACCCGCCAGGCTCGGCCGGAGCGGATCGGGATGACGAAGGAGTCCACGAGTTCGCGCCCGTCCCGCTCCTCGCCGATGCGCCGGTACAGGTCCCGGTCCACAGCCAACGGGCCTCCGGGATCGGACTGGTAGGCCGCCTGCGTCAACCTCATCTGGGCTCCCTGCGTCGGGGTCGGATGCTCCCAACCTAGGCCCAGCGAGGTCGCCCTGGCCCCCGGGCTCGCGGATTCGCGCCCCGCGGCCGCCAACGCCCGGGTGCGGGCACAAGCAGATCGACCCCCACGGGGCGGACCGAAGGGAAGCCGCGCCGCTCTCACGTCCCGCTGCGCATCCCCCGGTCCTTGCCGGCCACGATCGCGACCAGTGTCTGGGCGGTGGCCAACGCCGCCAGGAGGAGCAGCGGGGCCTGCCACCCGCCGGTGCGCTCGGCCAGCAGACCCGCCGTCACCGGGCCCACCGAGGCCACCAGGTAACCCACCGACTGCGCCATCCCGGACAGTTGCGTGGTCTCGGCCTGGGTGCGCCCGCGCAGGCTGATCAGACTCAGCGCCACCACCAGTGAGGCGCCGGTGCCCGCCCCCACCACCAGAGCCCACAGCCCGCTCAGGCCCGGCGCGATCAGCAGCCCGAGTGTGCCGATGATCACCGGTGCGCTCGCGGTGACGGCGGCCACGACCTGGCTGTCCGGTCGGTGCATCAGACGCGGGATGAGGACCCCGGCCACGATCCCGGTCATCTGCAGGCCGAACACGTGCAAGCCGCTGCGTTCGGGGGTGTAACCGGCGGCGGTGGTGATCGTCGGTAGCCAGGTGATCAGGATGTAGAAGCAGGTGGACTGCAGGCCCATGAAGGCCGTGACCAACCACGCTCCCGGCTGCGTCCAGACGCTCACCTGCGGTGTGGCCGGGGTGGGAACCGGGTCGACGGCGTGGGCCGGACGTCGTAGCCGGAGTATCCACAGCAGTGCGACCAGGGCTGTCGGGACCGCCCAGATCGCCAGGGAGGTGGGCCAGTCCGAGGCGTTGGACACCGGAACCGCCATTGCCGCAGCCACGGCGGCGACCGTGCCCATGCAGGCCGAGAAGATCCCGGTCGCCACCGAGATCCGCCCCGGGTAGTCGCGCTTGATCAATACCGGCACGAGCACGTTGCCCACCGCGATCGCGCAGCCCAGCGCGATCGTGCCGAGCCACAGCCCCGGGGTGGCGCCGTAGGAACGCACCAGGATCCCGGCGGCCAGCAGTACCAGCGCGAGCCCGAGCAGCCGGTCCGCGCCGAGTCGGCCGGAGGCGTGGTGCACCAGCGGGGAGATCAGGGCGAAGGCCACCAGGGGCATCGCGCCCAGGAGGCCGGCCATCGGCTCGCTCAGACCGTGGTCGGCGCTGATCTGGGGGAGCAAGGGGCCCACCGAGGTGATCGGCGCCCGCAGGTTCATCGCGACCAGGAAGATCAACGCCACCAACAATGGCGCCCACCGGCCGGCGTCGCCCGCCGTCTCCGCGCCCCACTGCCTGCCCACGTACCACCTCAGCCCCGTCGTCCTCAGATCCTGACGCTAGCAGCGGCTCGGTGGCATCCTGTGGCGTCGTCAATGTGCCTGCGTCGTGACCGAAGGATACGCGCCCTGACTACCGGCCCCGATCCGCACACACTCCCTATCAACGACAGCACTCCCGCCGTTGGCTCCGGCTCCTTCGAAGAGACACCGCTGAATCACTGATGCGGTTGCTGCACATCTGTGGTGTTAGGATCGTGGCATGAGGACGACAGTACGACTTGACCCGGAAGTCGCGGCAGCCGCCGAACGGCTACGCAGGGAACGTCACATCGGCCTCGGTGAGGCCGTCAACGAACTCGCCCGCCTGGGCCTCACGCGCAAGCAGAGAACCGCACCCTTCCGGCAACGAACAGCGAGTGTCGGGCTGAAGATCGACGTCACCGACGTCGCTGACGCACTCGAATTGCTCGATCAGGCAAACGGCGCGGACCCCCCCGTGATCGTCGACGCCAACGTCCTGCTCTACGCCGTCGACGACCGGTCGCACTTCCACACGACGGCACGGACCTGGCTGGACTCAGCCATGAACGGCGTCGAACGCGTTGGGTTGCCGTGGATGTCGCTGATGGCGTTCCAGCGCATCATCACCCACCCCCGCGTCACGGCGCACCCCCTGGCCCCGGCGGATGCGTGGAGTCACATCACCGACTGGCTCGACGCCGACCAGGCATGGGTGCCGACACCCGGTGCCCGCCACCGAGACGTCCTCGGTCGGCTTCTCATTGAGGGCAATCTTCATGGGAACCTCGTCCCAGACGCCCATCTCGCAGCGCTCGCCATCGAGCACGGAACCGGCATCTGCTCGTTCGACAGCGACTTCGCTCGGTTCAAAGACGTCCATTGGGTGAACCCCGACCGGCAGTGACCCTGCCCGGACATCGAACGAGAGCACAGCATGTGGCGCCCGTGACCCTCGCGAACCCGCTGGTGTCCAGGTCGCCCCAGTAGCGAACCTCGGCATCGGCGAGGAAAGGCAGAGTAGCCAGCCGGTTGTCAACGAACCCCTTGCCCTACAGCACGATCCCCTGCAGGGGTACTGGGAGGGTCAGGTAGGTGATCGCGTCCTCGACTGACATTCGCCGAGACACGCGGCATCGGGGCCAGTACAGCGATGGGACTCGACGGACTCCTCCAGCGTGGTGAACTGGAGCCGGGGCGACGCCAACGGCCAGTTCATCGACGGGCGGACCGCGAAGTACATCTCGGCGGGTGGACCGCCGGGTCGACCGGGTAGTCGCACCACGGCTGTTTGAATGATGAAGGTACCTATGAGTGATGAAGGGTGTGACATGACAGAGAAGACCGAACCGGTCCGAGCGATCGTGTGGGGGGAGAACAGGCACGAGCAGGTCGAGGAGAAGGTCCGCGCGATCTACCCCGACGGCATGCACAACACCATTAAGGACGGCCTGACCGAACTGCTCGGCGACGCGGTGAGCGTCTCGACAGCCACCCTGGACGAACCCGAGCACGGTCTCACCGATGAGCGCCTGCAGGACACCGATGTGCTGCTCTGGTGGGGACACGCCGCCCACGGCGAGGTCAGCGATGAGGTGGTGCAACGGGTGCACCAGCACGTGCTGGCCGGGATGGGTCTGATCGTGCTGCACTCGGGCCACTGGTCGAAGATCTTCACCACGCTGATGGGCACCACCTGCACCTTGCGCTGGCGCAGCGCCGCGGACCGTGAACTCGTGTGGACACTCGCTCCGGACCACCCGATCGCCCAGGGTGTGCCGCACCCGTTCATCATTCCGGAGCAGGAGATGTACGGGGAGTTCTTCGACGTCCCCACCCCGGACGAACTGATCTTCCTCTCCACCTTCACCGGCGGGGAGGTGTTCCGCAGCGGGATGACCTACCGGCGCGGGCGCGGCAAGATCTTCTTCTTCAGCCCCGGTGACCAGGACTACCCGGTCTACTTCAACGAGACGAGCACGTGCGGCGCGTGCTCGCCAACGGTGTGCAGTGGGCCGCCGCCGACCTACCCCAGCGGGAACTGCCCGTGCTGCTGCGTTACGACGCCGAGGACTTCTACACCGGCCACGGCTACCGGGGACCGATGCAGCGATGAGCGCTACCGATCCGGCGCGGATCGTGCTGGTCGGTGCCGGTGGTATGGGCGGTGCCTGGCTGCGGGTGCTGTCCGCCCACCCGCAGGTGCAGGTGGTCGGCGTGGTGGACCTGGACCTGGATCGAGCACGCGACCTGGCGCGCTCGGCCGGCACCGGCGCGCCCGTGGCACGGACGATCCCGGAGCTCGACGGCGGAGCGGACGCGATCGTCAATGCCACCGTTCCGCAGGCGCACTTGGAGGTCTCGGTGGCCGCGCTGGAGCGCGGCATGGCGGTGCTCTGCGAGAAGCCCGCGGCACCGACCATCGCCGAGGCGATCCGGATGGCGGCCGCCGCCCAGGTCCACGGCCGGCTGCTCATGGTCTCCCAGTCCCGGCGCTACGGCCCGGGCGTGGCAGCCTTCGCCGAGACGATCCGCGCCCACCAGGGCGGCAGCCCCGGGTTGTTGGTGAGTGAGTTCTTCCGCGCGCCGCGCTTCGGTGGGTTCCGGGAGCGGATGCGGCACGTGTTGCTGGTGGACATGGCCATCCACGCCTTCGACACCGCGCGCCTGCTCACCGGCGCGGACCCGGTGGCGGTGTACTGCGATGAGTCGAACCAGGACTGGAGCTGGTTCGACCACGATGCCAGTGCCAGCGCCATCTTCGAGTTCACCGGCTCAGCGCGCTACCTGTACACCGGGAGCTGGATCGCCGAGGGCGCCGAGACCTCCTGGAACGCCCGGTGGCGCTCCGTCGGTGCAGGCTCCACGATCCGCTGGGACGGGGAGGCTCAGGTCACCGTGCACACCGGGGCAGGGGAGGGCACCGACGAGGGCGAGGCCGTCCCGGTTCCCCCTGCCGCCGAGGGGATCGAGGGGGCCCTGGAAGTCTTCCTCAGCGCGCTGGCGTCCGGGCAGACGCCGCTGGGTGAGATCAGGGAGAACATCGCCTCCCTGGCCATGGTCGAAGCGGCCGTGCGCTCGGCCAGGACCCGGCAACGGGTCGAGATCGCCGACGTCCTCACCGACGGACTGGCCGTGGCCCTGCGCACCGAGGACGACGAGGCGCGGGCCGCGGTGCTGGCGGCCTGGTCGACCGATGATGGCGCCCCCGTGTTCGGTACCCGCACCATTGCCGGTCAGCGGTAGGGCAGGCTGTATTGGGCGGTCCTTGCCCACACCCGGTCCAGATTCACGGGAACATCAAGAAGGTGTGCGTGGTTGACCAAGACATGAGCAACTCTGCGCAGCAGCGCACCGCCCATGTCCCACCGCATTGCACCGATGACGACGTGCTCGGTCTGGCCGAGGACCTGAGCCAACTCGGCAAGGTTGGTGACCTCGTCGTGGAGTACCTGGAGCGCCACCTCGGGCTCAGCCACGTGACCTGCATGTGCTGGCCCGGCTCGCGGAGGCCCCTGCCGCCGATCACGGGCCCTGCCCGGCCGAGGCTGCAGCCGACAATGACCACCTAGATGCCGGTAGGGGCACGCCAGGTGACCTGGAACAGGGGGTGCCGGCGAATCTGCAGCAGCGCGGGCTGGTGACCCGCGGGGACGACGGGCAGGGCTTCGTGGTCACCGAGCACGGGTTGGTGATCCTCGACCAGGTCTATGCCATGCGGATCCGGATCGCCGACCATCTGGTGAGCAAGCTGGGCCCGGACCGCACCCAGTCGCTGCGCTCGCTCCTGCAGCAGATGGTGGACGCAATCCCGAGCCCGGTGCGCTCGGTCGTCTGAGCCGCCTGCCCACGCGGGGAGCGGACCACCTGCGTGCGTGGTCTCGCCTGGTGTGGTGCAGGTGCGCCGAACTCTCAGCCGCGTCCGGCGAGAAACCCGCGCAAGCGATCCGGCCGGTCGGTGATGATGCCATCGGCACCCAGTTGCACCAGCCCGTCCCAGTGCTGGGGTTCGTTCGCGGTCCAGACCATGGCCTGCATCCCGCGTTCGCGGATCTGGGCGAGAGCCTGTGGCGTCTCGAACAGGATCTGGCCCGAAGGGTTGCACTGGGCGACCTTCAACTGTGCGCAGGTGGTGAAGGTGGAGTCCTGCAGCGCATCGATCAGCAGTCCACGCGGCAGGTCCGGTGCCACATCCGCGAGAGCTCTCACGGTGTCCACCGCGAAACTCTGCGCCACGATGCGTCCGGAGATCCGCTCCTGCTCGATCTGATCGACAACCGTGCTGACCGGCGCGGGATCCCACTCACCCTTGAACTCCAGCAGCAGCCCGATCTGCGGACGCTCGGCCAGCCAGGCCAGCACATCGGCCAGCAGCGGCAGGCGCTGCCCCGCGAAGGCCGGGGAGAACCAGGATCCGGCATCGATCCGGCCCAATTCGTCGGCGGTGCGGACCGAGACCGGACCGGTGGTGTCGGTGGTCTCATCGAGGGTGTCGTTGTGGATCACCACCGCCTGCCCGTCCGAGGACAGGTGGATGTCGAGTTCGACCATGTCGGCACCGGCACGCCAGGCCGCCTCGAAAGCGGCCAGTGTGTTCTCCGGCGCCACCGAACTATTGCCGCGGTGGGCGATGACCAGGGGTGCGGTACTCACACCAACACGTTATCGGCTCCCTCGGCCGCGCGCAGGACTGCTGCCGAGTGACGTGGTGCCACGGCGCCCGAGCCCGCGGCCGTCCGGGACCGAAAAATCACCCATGGGTAGTTCTACCCATTCCCGCTCCGGGACGTGTTCCATAGTCTCAGGGCAAGTTGATCCTGGGCGTCCCCCCGACCGCCCAGGATCACTTTTTTCCCCAGGCGGCTACCAGGGAGGCTGGTCGTGACCGAGGTGCAGGTGGATGCCGGTGAGGTCCGCAGCACCGCTGGCGCGGTGGACGATGTCGCCCAGAGGGTGAGGGCAGCCCGCGTGCACGACGACCTGTCCGCCATCGCTCCGGCCCTGCCCGGCAGCCGCTCCGCCGACGTCGCCGGGGATCTGGCCACCACCTGGGAGGATGCGGCCTCCCGGTGGGTCGAGGCCACCAACGCCCACAGCCAGAACCTGACCGATGCCGCCGGCGACTACGACGACGTGGACCGGGCCAGCGCACAAATCCAGAACCACCTGAGCGCCCGACTCAGCGGCCCGATGCCGCAATGAGTCTGACTCTGGCCCAGGTGCGCACCTGGCAGGCTGATGCTCTCGCCGGCGTTGCTGACGGGGTGACCGCTCGGCGTCGGATGCTGCTCGGCTGCCTGGACGACCTTGCCGCTGCGTCGCCGCCGTCGTCCTGGACCGGCCGGGCCGCCGCCGCGGCCACTACCGCCCAGCGGGAACTGGAGAGCGCCCTGGAGCAGATGGTGCAGGAACTCTCCGGTGTCATCACCGCGCTTGATGCTGCCGCCGATGTCATCACCGCGGTGCTGGGTGAGTTGTCCGACACCCTCGACTACGCCACCGGGAGTGGGTGCCGGGTGGACCTGGTCACGGGGATGGTGCACCCCGACACCGACGCGGCACCTGTGCAGCGGGTCGCGGACAGGTTGACCCAGGTGCTCAGCAACGCCGCCGAGGCCGATGCAGCCCTGGCCCGGGCGCTGCACACCGCGGCCGCCGCGCTCGGGACCTCCGGACCGGACGCGGGCGACCCGCAGGTCGCAGCGCCACCGGCAGGCGCCGATGAGCGGGACGTCGCCCGGTGGTGGAGGGAGATGGACCCGGCTGCCCAGCAGCACGTCCTGGCCGAACACCCGGAGTGGGTCGGCAACCTGGACGGGATCCCGGGCTGGGCCCGCGACGAGGCCAACCGGACCCTGCTGCCGCGCTACCGGAGCGAACTCGCCGCCTCCTATGACCGGCTGCTGGACCTGGCCCTGGCGAGTCCCGCCAACCCCGCCTTCTTCATCGAGGCGGCCCGGGTGCAGAAGATGCTCGACGGCCTGGACTCGATCGACTCCGTGCTGGCCCGGGGCGGGCGTCAACTGCTCACCCTCGACATCACCGGTGATCATGAGTTGCGTGCGGCGGTGGCCGTGGGCGATGTGGACACCGCCGACTCCGTGGGGGTCTTCACTCCCGGGTTCACCTCCAGCGTGCGCGACTCCCTGGCCGGCTACGACTCCTCGATGGCCTCCCTGGCAGAGACCGCTGCCACCGAGTCACTGCGCCAGGGCAACGTGAACACCGTCGCCACCGTCACCTGGCTGGGCTATGAAGCACCCCAGGCGGACCTGGGGTTGCTGCTGCCCTCCCGTAGCGTGGTCTCGGCCGGCCCGGCCCAGGCCGGTGCGGAGGACCTGGCGTCCTTCATGCGAGGGGTGCAGGCCTCGCGGGAGGCTCCGGCGCACCTGGTGCCGATGGCCCACTCCTACGGGTCGGTGGTCACCGGGTACGCGCTGCAGGAGGCTACCGGCGCCGATGCGGCGGTGATGTTCGGTTCCCCGGGTGTCGGCACCTCCGATGTGGGGGACCTGGAGATGCCGGAGGGCTCCACCTACATGATCGAGGCCCGCCGCGACGTGGTCGCCGACACCGGCTGGTTCGGTCGCGACCCTTCCCACATGGACGGGGTGACCGGGCTGTCGGCGCTGGAGGAGGAGATCGGCGGCACCACGTATTCGGAGTCGGTGGGTCATAACGCCTACCTCGCCGAGGGCTCCACCAGCCAGTACAACCTCGCCCAGATCCTGGCCGGGCAGCCCGAGCACGCCGTGCAGCATCACGGCCGCGGCATCGGTGACTGGTTCAGTAGGCCGTTGTGGTGAGGTCGATGGATGGCGGGCACCCGGACGCGGAGAGGAGACCGATGGTGCAAGGGCATTCGATGGAGCAGGTCATCACTCACCTGAGCCGGTTCCGGGCCGCGATCCTGCAGGAGTTGGCGCGCAGGTTCGGCCCGAGGGACTGGCAGGTGGCACCGAACGTAACCGCCTTCACCGGGCAGCGGCCGACGACGGCGACCGTCCCGACGCCGAGACGGTCTCCTTGGGCACGATCTACTTCGACGGCGCCTATCCGGCCTCGCTACGGCGCTCGGCCGCGGACACGGTGGCCAGGACCGGGAAGCGGTTCGGTTTCACCGAACTGGTGATCCAGCAGGACTCCCCCGACGGGATCGCCTTCGCCGGACGCCATCCGGACGGGCACACCTACCGGTTCGGCAGCGGAACAACCACCGTGCTGTCGGTGCGCAGCGGCCCGGCCGAGTGGGCCGGTGAGCCCTACACCGGTCCCGCCGAAGTGCCCCGGGGCTGAGCGAGCCCGGCCGCGGGGGCGTTAGTACCCGGCGGCCCGGAACTGGTCGATGATGTCCTGCGGGATGCGGGCCCGGGAGGGGATCTCTATCCCGCGCGAGCGCGCCCACTGGCGCACCGCCTGCGGGTCGACCTTCGTCTCGATGCGCACCAGGTCGGGCTCGGCGACGCCGTCGCGGACCTTGCGGGCCGAGGCGATATAGGGGTCCAGGAAGGACCTCAGCGCAGCCAGGTTCTTCTCGGACAGGTCGATCTCATAGACCTGGTCCTCGAGCCCGAACCGCACGGTCGCGTGGGCATGGCTGCCATCGAGGTCGTCGATGAACTCAACGACGGTTTTTCGGCTCACGTTCCTCGTCCCAGATGGTCGTGTGTGCGCCCATCATAGGGCTCTGCGCACCGTGGGATCCTCTACCCTGCACTATGTGTCGGGTCAGGATCTGGCCGCCATCGATGGGGACATCTCGGTGCGCCAACTCATCGGGTGGCTGGTGGCCACGTGGCCCCGGCGTGTGCTGATCGGCATGGTCGTGGTGGTCCCGCTGGTGGTCGGCCTGGTGGGCGGGTTCGCCCCCGCCCCGGTTCGTGACCTTCCTGCCCTCCCGCCCGGCGAGCCGATTGCGGTGGGGCCCTATGACCTGGCGCTGGAGACCTACTTCGTCTCCGACCAGGTACACACCCGTACCTGCCGGAGGGCGCCGATGCGTGGTTGGGGCTGGTGCTCACCGTGCGCGGCACCCACACCCAGGCCGTCTCGTTGGACCGCCGCGTCACCACCGTCCCCGAGGGCCTGGGCGCGATCACCCTCGATGAGGATGTGGCCAACCCCGATCACAGTGAGGTGTTGCGCATCGACGACGGCCGCCTGGCCACCAGATTCGCGCCCGGGCTGGAGGTCCAGGTGGTGAGCCTGATCGCGGTCTCCGATGCCGAGGCGATCCCGGATGAGATCACGGTGCAGATCACCGACCTGGAATCGGCCTGGAGTTTCCTGCTGGAGTCCGAGACCTGGTACGAGCGCGAACGCGTCGGTCAGGTGCACCTGAGTCGCACCGGCACGGTGCCCCCGGCGCTGGTGGAGGATGAACGGTGAGACGCGCGCTGCTCACCGCTCTGCTGGCGCTCGCGGCGGTGGCCGCCGGGATGGTCGTGAACGAGTGGCAGGAGGGCCGCGTTGCCACCGCCCAGATCCCGACGACGGTGGAGTTCGGCCAGGACTCCCGGGTGCACCCGGTCACGGTGCACCTGCACGGGGCGCGCCCGGTGGCCACCCTCGCCGGCTCCGGGGGCGAGACGCTCGCTACCTCGGGGCTGTGGGTGGTGCTGGACCTGTCCTATGCCACCGACGATCGGGAGGCCTTCGTCAGTTCGATGGTGCTGGTGGATGACCAGGGCCGCCAGTTCGAGGTGTCCGGGCGAGGGGCCACCGGGTTGTGGCCGGCCGAACCGGACCTATGGCAGCGCGGAGAGGTCGCCTTCGAGGTGCCTGCTGACGCCCTGGGGGAGATGACCCTGGAGATCTACGTCGAGTCGCGCTGGCTGTACGCCCCGGTCCGGTTCGGCCGGGCTCAGGTGTACCTTGACCCCGGTGACGTCGAGGCCGGTCCGGTGGAGCTGGCGCGCCGTGAACTGCTGCCGGGGGGCCGGCGGTGAGGGCCGGCCGGGTGTGGTCGCGCGCCGGCGGTGGGCGTGATGAGCGCTCTGCTGGCGATCGTCGCCCTGGTTGCCGCATGGCAGACCAGTACGCACTTCCGGACCGCCTGGGACTCCCGGCCGCGCGTGGCGGTGGTGCCTGGCGAGGACGGTGTCGCCGAGGCCAACGGGCTGGGGGCCTCCGTGGACGGGGTGGCGCTGCTGGAGTCGGTGCAGACCTGGTCCGAGCAGGTCAGCCCCATGGACGGGCACAACTACTGGCACATCGCGCTGCGACTGCACATCGAGCACAGCGAGGTGGCCAACTGCCGGGTATACGTGGAGGACACGCGGGGCCGGCTCTACGAGATCGGCCGGCACGTGCCGACCGGGGTGGAGGGCTACACCTCCGTGCCGACCTGTCAGGACGAGGACGGCACGAGTGAAGTCGGGGACGTGCAGCGGTTCATGGTCCTGATCCCCGATGACGCCCAGCCCCGGTACATCCGGGTGCAGAGCCAGTTCCACCTCAACCCCGACTACTTGGAGTTACCAGCGGGCTAGCCCGGGGACGGCGCCGATGTGTCCGGTGGTGGGATTTCCGGGCGCGCCGGCTCCGACGGTGGGGGTGGTGGCACCGGCCGCGGTGGACCGCCGGAAAGGAGTTCGGCCGGTTCGGGCCGCGGAAGCCGAGCCAGGTCGGTGGCCCCTGCGGGGGACCGCGGCGGCAACCGCAGCCAGGAGGGCGCCCCGAATTTGGTCAGCAACACATCGGCGCTCGCGGCCAGCAGCGCGGTGGACAGGATCAGTACCAGCGTGTCGTTGAGCATGGCGATCGGTGCGGACAGCGAGCGCCACTGGGCACCGTCGAGGGTGGGAGCAACTCGTCCGGCCACACCCCACACCAGGTAGTGCAGTTGAGAGATACTCACGTAGGCCAGGCAGAACGTCAGCACCGGCGTCCATCCGGCCTTAAGGATCATTGCGGCGGCGCCGATCAGGGCGGTGAACCGTCCATCCGCGGCCCCGAGAAGTCTCCAGGCCCGCACGATCGGCGCCATCCCCACCCGGGCAGCCACCCTCGCGAAGGCGGCGCTGGTCCGGCGCAGCCGGATGAGGTCCTGGACCCCGACCACATCGGTGGCCTGCACCCCGTAGACGATCACGCCGATCGCCAGCCACGACACCGGCACCAGGATGGCGGTGACCGCCCCGGCGAGGACGAGTTGGGTCCACTCCAGCGCCGCGGGAGCCACCAGACCGAATGCCGGCCAGACGCCCTCGATCCAGCCCCCGAGATCGCGCAACCACTGTGCTACCTGGCGCCCGCTCCACCAGGCCCGGAACTCGGAGGCCACGTAGGTCACCACGTAGGCACCCAGCACGATCCAGACGATCTCGGCGTAGCCCACCACCACCTGCAGGCCCATCCGGCGCCGGTCCTTGTTGCTGCGCCACAGGGTGCGGCTCCGCACCAGGCGGATCCCCGTCACCCGCACCAGCACGGCGGTGAAGACCACCAGCAGCACCGTCACCGACTCCGCCACCGGAGACGGCTGACGGTGTCCAGATCGGCGAGATCCTCGGTGCGGCCCATATCGTCGTCGAAGCCCCTGCTGACGTAGGCGCGCATATCGTCCTCCAGGCCGCCGCCGCTCTGGTAGACCACCAGGAACGGCACCAGGACAGCGGCCACCGCTGCCATCAGGTCCGCCAGCGGAGAGGCGTGGCCGGACCGGCGGCGCAGCACGAGCAACATGCCCACCACCGCCAGCATCGGCATGAATGGCACCAGTGAGAGCGCCAGTAGCCCCGGCACCGCTCCGGCCCGGGCGATCAGGATGACCAGCTCCATCAGGTAGTGCTGGGCCAGGTGCGCGGCCAGGGCGATCAGCGTCAGCGGCAGCCAATGGTGGCGCAGCAGGGCGCCGGTGTTGCGCAGCAGGTCGAGGCCGAGCAGCACCGTGGCGCGGGTGTGGGGCGCCGAGCGATCTATGCAGGGATCGGCGTGCTGGGCCATGCGGGTGACTCTAGCGACGCACGGGGCGCCAACCGTCACGCACCGGCAGTTGCGGAGTTGAGCGGGCTCAGCGTGGCCGGCGGAGTTGATCGCCGGCCCAGTCCAGGACGGCTTGGGTGTACTCGGTCCGGACGGGTTCGGCGGACAACGCCAGGTCGTGCCGACCGCCCTCGAACTGGTGCACCCGCACATGCGCGCCCAGGAGCGGGGCGGAGCGTGTCATGTCCTCCACCCCCAGCACCGCATCGGTGCCGGCCAGGTCTTCGGTGCTCGGGCGCGTGGGATGTCCGGAGGCGCCGCTGGTGCACACCAGCACCGGCGCGGTGATGTCCAGACCGCGCCGCACCCGGTGCTGCGCCCGGACCACCGAGGCGAGCCAACCGGCGCGCACCGGGAAGGCCGCGAGCGGCTTCCAGTCAAGGTTGTAGTCGAACTCGCCATCGGATTCGGCGTGCACGCTGCGCCCGTAGGCCTCACCCAGGGTGCTGACCACCAGGTCCGGGGCGACCCGGCCCAGGATCGTCACCAGCGGCCGCAGGAGGCGGCGCGCCGGTGCCGGCCGGTTGAGGTCGAACCACGGACTGTTCAGCACCACCGCGTCGATCAGGGCGGGGTTGCGGTCGGCGTACAGCGCGGCCATCAGACCGCCGGTGGAGTGGCCCACCAGCACCACCTGACGCACCCCGGTGGCGCGGATGATACGCACCGCGGCGGTGATCTCCTCGGCGTGCACCTTAATCCCGCTGGACCAGCCGGGCCGGCGCCCGTCTCGGATGGAGCGGCCGTGGTCCCGCAGGTCAAGGGCGTAGAAGTGATAACCACGCGCGGCCCAGGCAGCCCCGTGCTCGGACTGGAAGAAGTAATCGGCGAACCCGTGCAGATACAGCACCGCCGCCTCAGGGTGACGGCGACGCTCCGGTGGCCCCGCCCGGTGGCGCACCAGGGTGGCAACCGGGGTTCCGCGGCTGTCGGGACGCAGGCTGAGCGTGCGCGCCCGCCAGGGTTCTCCGAGGACGTCGGGCGCCCAGGTGCCCCCATCACGGGAGGCGCCGTCGTCGTCGGCCGGGTGCGTGGGATCGGGAGAGGTGCTCACCATCCCATCCTCACACCGGAGCCGCGGGCGGGTGGTGAGTACGCTGGTTCCAGTCGAGGTGAGCCCGCACGCGGACGCGGTGTCGACGAGTGCCGCAGTGAAACCCGAGGAGGACATAACGCATGAGTGCTGTCGCGATCCTGGGGGCCGGCATCATGGCCTCCGCCCTGACCGTGCCGCTGACCCGCAACGGGCATCGGGTCCACCTGGTGGGCACCCACCTGGACACCGAGATCATCGACTCCATCCAGCGCACCGGAGTGCACCCGCACCTGGAGATCGCGTTACCGGAGGGGGTCACGACCTTCCAGTTGGAGCAGGCGCGGGAGGCGTTCGAGGGGGCCGAGGTGGCCATCAGCGGGGTGAACTCCTTCGGGGTGGCCTGGGCCGGACAGCAACTGAGCGCTCTGCTGCGGCCCGGGATGCGGGTGCTCTCGATCACCAAGGGCATGGACGCCGATGAGGCGGGGAACCTGCGCATCCTCCCCGAGGTGCTGATGGAGCAGGTGGGCGCCGAGTTGTCCGGACAGGTGACGTGGTCGGCGATCGTGGGACCCTCCATCGCCGGGGAGGTCGCGGTGGAGCACGACACCGCCGTAGTGCTCACCGGAACCGATCAGGAGTCCCTGGACTCCTTGGCGCGCATGTTCCGCACCGACTCCTATCACGTGTGGACGTCCACCGACTTCATCGGGCATGAGGTCGGCGCCGCCACCAAGAACGTCTACGCCTTCGCGGCCGGGTTCATGGAGGGGCTGCTCGACGCCGCCGGCAAGGGCGCCGCGCAATACCGCCGGTACAACTACGGAGCCGCGGTCTTCGCCCAGGGCACCAGGGAGATGCTGCGGTTCATCGAACTACTCGGCGGAGACCGGGAGACCACCACCGGCCTTGCCGGTGTGGGAGACATGTTCGTCACCTCGATGGGGGGACGCAACGTGCGGGCCGGTCGCTACGTGGGATCGGGGGTGCCGTTCTCGGAGGTGCGCGACCAGCACATGAAGGGCGTCACCTTGGAGGGGGTGGCCGCGATCGAGGTGATCGGGGCGGCGATCGAGAAGCTCACCGAGCGCGAGGTGATCGGTGCGCAGGAGTTCCCGCTGCTGCGCCACCTGTACGGGATCATCGCCAACGATGAGCCCCTGGAGATGCCGTTCGAGGACTTCTTCGGCGGGATGCGCTGACGCGCAGCCGCGGGCTGGCGTGCGCTGCGGACTGGCGTGCGCTGCCGGTTGACGTGCGCCGCTGGGCTGGCGTGCAGCAGGCGTCGTGCACTGGCGGCGTCCTGCGTCGCCGGCGTCGTGCACTGCGGTCGTCGTCCACTACGGACGTCTTGCAGTGTGGGACGGACCGGAATCGACGTCGGCCCGCCCGGTGCCGGGACGTAGCCTGGCGCAGGACCATCCAGAGCAGCCGAGAGATCTGGCTCGACGACGCTGCAGCAACCCCCGCGGACGCGGACGGTGCTACCGCCAGGAACGATGGAGGCAGCCATGAGCGATCCACAACCTCGATGTTCCCTGCCCGAGGGTGTGGGACCGGCCACCGTGGGCGTGCGCGGGGGCCAGCAGCGCACCGAGTTCGGCGAGATCGCCGAGCCGATGTTCCTCACCCAGGGCTACGCCTACGAACGGGCCGCCGACGCCGAGGCGGCCTTCGCAGGTGAACTCGACATCTTCACCTACTCCCGCTACTCCAACCCCACCGTTGCCGCATTCGAGGAGCGGATGCGCCTGCTGGAGCGAGCGGAGGCCTGCTACGCCACCGCCAGCGGGATGTCCGCGCTGTTCGCCGCGATCGCCCCGCTGGTGGAACAGGGCGGGCGGATCGTGGCCGGCAGGGCGCTGTTCGGGTCCACCTTCGTGGTGCTGGACCAGATCATGGGCCAGTGGGGGGTCAGCACCGACTACGTCGACGCCCACCGGATCGAGGACTGGGAGCGGGCCCTGGCCACCCCGGCTGACCTGGTGCTGTTCGAGACCCCCTCGAACCCGATGATGGACCTGGTCGACATCGCTGCGGTTTCACGGCTGGCCCACCGCGCCGGTGCGCTGGTGATCGTGGACAACGTGTTCGCCACCCCGGTGCTGCAGCGGCCGCTGGAACTCGGCGCCGACCTCATCGTGTACTCGGCTACCAAGCACATCGACGGGCAGGGCCGGGTGATGGGCGGGGCGGTGCTGGGCCCGCGCGAGATCATCTGCGGCCCGGTGCAGGACTTCATTCGCAACACCGGGCCCACCCTCAGCCCGTTCAATGCCTGGGTGCTCCTGAAGGGCTTGGAGACGCTCGCCCTGCGGGTGCGGGCCCAGAGCGCCGCGGCGTGGGAGTTGGCGACATGGCTGGAGGGGCATCCCGGGGTGGCCTCGGTGCGGTACCCGCTCCTGGACTCCCACCCCCAGCAGGTGTTGGCCAAGGAGCAGATGAGCGGCGGTGGGACCGTGGTCACCTTCGATGTGGCCACCGATGGCGCCGGTGCTGCCGAGCGGGTCAAGGAGCGCACCTTCGCGGTCCTGGACGCCCTGCGGATCGTGGACCTGTCCAACAACCTGGGCGATGTGAAGTCGATGGCCACCCATCCGTCCACGACGACGCATCGCAAACTGGGTGCGGCCGGTCAGGCCGCGATCGGAGTCACCCCTGCCACCGTGCGGCTGTCGGTGGGCCTGGAGGACGTGCCCGATCTGCGCGCCGACCTCGACCAGGCCCTGCGCTGACGTCGCGGCAGATGCCCTGATCTCGGGTTCGAGGTGGCGCGCGATCACGGTGGATGCCGCGAAGTCAGCGGGCTCCCGGGTCAGACGACGCCGTAGAGGCGGTCGCCGGCGTCGCCCAGGCCGGGCACGATGTAGGCCTTCTCGTTCAGGCCCTCGTCCACCGCGGCGGTCACGATCGTCACGTCCGCGCGGTCTCCCACAGCCTCCTCCACCGCGCCGAGCCCTTCGGGTGCGGCGAGCAGACAGATTGCGGTCACGTCGCGGGCACCGCGTTCGAACAGGTACTCGATCGAGGCCACCAGGGTGCCGCCGGTCGCCAGCATCGGATCCAGCACGAAGCACTGCCGCCCGGTGAGGTCATCGGGCAGCCGGTTGGCGTAGGTGATCGCCTCCAGGGTGTCCTCATCGCGCTGCAGGCCCAGGAACCCGACCTCCGCGGTGGGCAGCAGCCGGGTCATCCCCTCCAGCATGCCCAGTCCGGCGCGCAGGATGGGCACCACGATCGGCTGTGGATCGGCCATCCTGGTGCCGATGGTGGAGGTGACCGGGGTGGAGATCCGCACCGGCTCGGTGCTCACCTCCCGGGTGGCCTCATAGGCCAGCAGGGTCACCAGTTCCTCGGTGAGTTGGCGGAACGTGGGAGACGGCGTGCGCTCATCCCGCAGGGCGGTGAGTTTGTGGGCGATCAGTGGGTGCTCGACTACGTGCAGGCGCATGACGCCCCAACCTACCGACCAGGCACACTGGCCACCATGACAACGGGCCCTCAGGAACCAGGTTCGGATCACACCGGCACCGCTCCGACCGCGGGTGCAGGTGCCGACCGCAGTCGTGGTGGTGGCGCCGACCGCGGCGGGGCGGACGGCAGGCGTGCGGGTGGTGCCGACCGCGGCGATGGGGGGGCGGAGGGCAGGCGTGCGGGTGGTGCCGACCGCGGCGATGGGGGGGCGGACGGCAGGCGTGGTGGTGGTGCCGACCGCGGCGATGGGGGTACCGACCGCAGGCGTGGTGGTGGTGCCCACCGCAGTCGTGGGGGTGCGGGCGGCAGCCGCAGCCCGCGCGCCGATCCCACTGCCGACCCCGCCGCCGATCCATCCATTCCCCGGCCCGGCGATGCGGCCGCGATGCGCCTGGCCCTGCGCGAGGCAGCCACGGCCGGCGCCGCCGGTGACGTGCCGATCGGGGCGGTGGTGCTCGACCCCGAGGGTGAGGTGATCGCGCCGTCGGGCACAACGCCAGGGAGGCCAGTGCCGACCCGACGGCACACGCCGAGATCCTCGCCCTGCGCGCGGCCGGGAGGGCGATGGGCAACTGGCGCCTGACCGGGTGCACGCTGGTGGTGACGCTCGAGCCGTGCGCGATGTGCGCCGGGGCGGCGGTGCTGGCCCGGGTGGCCCGGGTGGTGCTGGGGGCCTGGGACCCCAAGGCGGGCGCGTGCGGATCCACCCGTGACATCGTTCGCGACTCCAGATTGCCGCACCGAACGGAGGTGACCGGTGACGTGCTCGGCCCCGAGTGCGCGCAACTGCTGCGGGACTTCTTCGCCGAGCGACGCTGAGCGGCCCGCTTTCCAGAGGCGACCAGGGGAGCCGGTCCGGTCCGCTACAAGGGTGCCGGTAACGCTGCCACCAGCGCCGTGAGTGTCTCGGAGGTGCCGGCGTGCACCAGCACGTCGGCGAGCGCGTCGCCCCGGGTGCTGCCGCGGTTCACGATCGCCACCGGTTGTCCGTTCCTGGCGGCGTGCCGCACGAACCGCAGACCCGACATCACCGTCAGGGACGAGCCGAGCACCACCAACGCCTCGGCGTCGTCGACCATCGCATAGGCGCGGGCGACCCGGTCCTTGGGGACGTTCTCCCCGAAGTAGACGATGTCGGGTTTGAGGATCCCACCGCACACCGGGCAGGGCAGCACGCGGAAGCCCTCGGTGGCCTCGATCACCGCGTCGGCATCCGGGGCGATCTCCACGTCGGCGACGCTGACCTCATCGGCGAAACCCGGGTTGAGTTCCTCCAGTTCGCGGTGCAACTGGGTGCGGGTCATCCGATGGCCGCAGGTGAGGCAGATGACGGCGTCGTAGTGACCGTGCAGGTCGATCACCCGCTTGGAGCCGGCCGCCTGGTGCAGCAGGTCCACATTCTGGGTGATCACGCCGTTGACCAGTCCGGTGGCCTCCAGGGCGGCCAGTGCCCGGTGCCCACGGTTCGGTTCGGTGGTGCGCACGTGCCGCCAGCCCACGTGGTTGCGGGCCCAGTAGTGGCGGCGGAAGCCATGGTCGGACACGAACTGCTGGTAGGTCATCGGTGTCCGGGGCGGGGAGTCCGGTCCCCGGTAGTCGGGGATTCCGGAGTCGGTCGACATCCCCGCACCGGTCAGAGCGGTCCACTGCCTGCCGCGCAGCAGGTCCACCAGTTCATCCGTCAAGTCGCTCACGCCAGAAGCCTACGGCTGCGGGGCGGTGAGTGAGGTGCCGGGTGCTCGCCGTGCGCAAGGAAGGGCTCGGCGATATCGTCCACCAGACGGCCATGGCACGGAGGCGACGGAGGCGGGTCATGATCTCCCCTGACATCTCTCGACGACACCTCCTCGGACTGGGTCTGGGGCTCGGGGCGGGCACAGCGCTGGGGCTGGCTGGGTGTGCGCCCGCCACGTCCAACCCGAACGACGGTCCGACGCTGCCCCCCGCGGACGGTCCGATCCGGTTGACGTACTGGTCCTGGCTGAAGGACCTGCAGGTGGTCTGCGACATCTGGAACGAGGCCAACCCGGACGTGCAGGTGGAGGCGGTCTGGATCCAGGGCGGCAACGCCGGGGGGTACCAGAAGCTCTTCTCCGCCCTCGCCTCCGGCGGCGGCCCGGACATCGGGCAGGTGGAGTTCCGCCAGATCCCCGCGTTCCTGCTGGTCAACGGCCTGGTGGAGATCGGCCGGTACGGCATGGGCGAGGTCACCGACCGGTACGACGAGGCCCTGATCAACCAGATCACCTTCAACGACGGAATGTTCGGGGTGCCCCAGGACTCGGGCCCGGTGGGCTTCTACTACCGCCACGACCTGTTCGACTCCATCGGCGCGCAACCACCGGGCACCTGGGAGGAGTGGTTGGAACTGGCCCGCGAGGTCCGCGCCACCGGGGCGTACCTGGAGGCCTTCGACGTCGGGGACACCTCTCCGTTCGCCGCCTACGCCACCCAGGCGGGAGCGAACTGGTGGCAGATCGACGGCGATTCCTGGGTGGTGAACATGACCGATGAGGCCACCCTGGAGGTCGCGGACTTCTTCGACCGTGCCGTGGACGAGGACCTGCTGCACACCGGCTTCGGCCCCTACTCCCCGGGATGGTTCGCCGCGGCCGGCAACGATCAGATCTTCGCGGCCACCGGCGCCTCGTGGGCCGATGCCCTGATCCAGGGGGTGGCCGCCACCGAGGGGCTGTGGCACGTGGCCCCGATGCCGGCCTGGGCGCAGGGCTTCGGGTCGACCTACCTCGGTGGGTCCACCGCGGCGGTGATGGCCAATACGCGCTACCCGGCCGAGGCGCTGGACTTCTGCATCTGGATGACCACATCCGAGGAGGGGATCGACGCGATGATCGAGCACTGCGGCATCGGCTGGTCGCCGTCTCCGGACTTCATCGGTTCCTCCCGGAGGGAGCCGTCGGAGTTCTTCGGCGGGCAGAACTACAACGAGGAGGTCTTCGTGCCGGCCGCCGATCAGCAGAACCTGGAGTGGACCTGGGCACCGACGACGCAGCGCGTCTTCGACATTCTCGGTGACGGGTTCCGGCGCAAACTGACCGCGGGGCAGAGTTTCGTGACGTCGATGCACGAGGCCGAGGAAGCCACCGTGAAGGTCCTCGCCGATACCGGCCTGAATGTGAGGTCGGCATGAAGCGCGCCGAACCGGGGCGTACCGGGCCGGGCGGATCTGCCACCGCAACCGGGAATCGCCCGAGCAGGCGCGAGGACGCGGCCGGCGAGCGGAGCGCCGGTGCGCGCCCGGCCCGTGGTGGCAGAACCCACCGCAACGCCCAGATGCGGCGCGCGCCGTGGTTGTTGCTGACCCCGTTCGTGGTGGTGTTCTTCTTCGCGTTCCTGCTCCCGATCGCCTACGCGGTGGTGCAAAGCTTCGTTCGGGTGGAGCGCCAGGGCCTGTTCGGGGAGGAGGGCATCACCTCCACCTTCGCCGGGGTGGGCAACTACGCGGCGGCCCTGGAGAACGCCGAGTTCGTCGCCTCGATCGGGCGGGTGCTGCTGTTCGGCGCGGTGCAGGTGCCGGTGATGATCGTGTTCGCCACGGTGCTGGCGCTGCTGCTGGAGACCGCCTCGGCGAGATGGCCGGCCTTCTTCCGGGCCACGTACTTCATGCCCTACGGGGTGCCGGGGGTGATCGCCACCATCCTGTGGTCCTTCCTGTACCTGCCGGGCCTGAGCCCGATCGTGGACGTGGCCGAGGCGGTGGGGATCTCCATCGACTTCCTGGGGCCCGGGGTGGTGTTGTGGTCCATCGCGAACATCGTGACCTGGACCTACACCGGCTACAACATGCTCATCATCGTCGCCCAGCTCAAATCCATCCCGGGCGATATCTACGAGGCGGCGCGCATGGACGGCGCCGGTACCTGGCGGATCGCCGGGTCCATCCAGCTGCCGCTGATCCGGCCGGCGCTGATGCTCGCCACCGTCTTCTCCATCATCGGCACCCTGCAACTCTTCGCCGAACCTCAGGTGCTGCAGAGCGTCTCCCCGGCGATCAACAACGACTACACCCCGAACCTGTCGGCGTACAACTCCGCGTTCAACTACAACGACTACGGGGTGGCGGCGGCCCAGTCAGTCATCATCGCGCTGGCGGCATTCGTGCTGTCCTTCACCTTCCTACGCCTGGTGAACCGGAAGGAGAAGCTCTGATGACCGCGCTCGCCCCGACCTCCGCGCGCACCGCCCGGCGCCAGGACCGCGCCAAGAACAAGGCCAAGCCCGGCGGCACCCCGCAGTCGCGCATCATCGTCACCGGCCTGCTCGTGGTGGCGGCGCTGTACTTCCTGGTCCCGGTCTACTGGGTGGTCGTGGCGGCCACGAAGAGCACCGATGACCTGTTCGCTACCAACGGGTTCTGGTTCGCCGAGAACATCAACCTGCTGTCCAACATCACCCAGGTGCTCACCTATGACGGCGGCATCTTCGTGCGCTGGTTCGCGAACTCGGTCTTCTACTCCGGTGTCGGTGGTCTGATCGCCACCTACTTCGCCGCCGCCGGTGGGTATGCCCTGGGCAAGTACCTCTTCCCGGGCCGGGAACTGGTGTTCGGGATCGTGCTCGGTGGGGTGCTGGTGCCGGCGACGGCCACGGCGTTGCCCCTGTTCCTGCTGTTCAGCCAACTGGGGATGGCCAACACCTACGCGAGTGTGCTCATCCCCTCGCTGGTCTCTCCGTTCGGGCTGTTCCTGTGCCGGATCTACTCCACGGCCACGGTGCCGGACTCCCTGATGGAGGCCGCCCGGATGGACGGTGCGGGGGAACTGCGGATCTTCCACGTGATCGGGCTGCGGGCGATGGTGCCGGCACTGGTCACCGTGTTCCTGTTCCAACTCGTGGGGATCTGGAACAACTACTTCCTGCCGCTGGTGATGCTGGCCGACCAGGACCTCTACCCGATCACGTTGGGGCTGAACAACTGGCTGGCGCAGGTGGATCGCCTGCCGGAGTTCTATGAACTCACCACCGGTGGGGTGCTGCTGTCGGTGATTCCCCTGGCTATCGCCATGATCGTGCTGCAGCGCTACTGGCGGGGCGGGCTGACAGCGGGTGCGGTGAAGGAGTAATCGCCCCGGCGTCCGGCTGGACGGCGGCGGCCTCACCCCGCCAGCGGCCCCCACCCGGTGAGGAATCCCACGCCGGCCAGGCTGCCGGCAACCAGACCGCCCCACACGATCGCGGCGATGATCTGCCAGATCACCACGCGGGTGCGGGCGTAGCCGACGCTGACCATGATGAACGTGGTCAGGGAGATCGCCAGGACGGTCGGGGCCAGCAGGGAGGCCAGCGGTACCCCGTACCTGTCGGTGCGGGCCACGACCCGGGCCCGGCGGGAGTCGGAGGCGGCAGGCTTGTCGTGCCGCCGGTTCGCTACGGCGCCGCCGGCGAGGCTCGCGATGAGCACCGCGCCGGCGTTCCCCACCACCGCCGCACCGTAGGCCAGCAGCAGCGGTACGCCGGCCACACTGCCGATCGCTGTGCCCAGGTAGGACTCCACGAACGGCACCACGCCCAGCAGCGCGACGGCCAGCACCGAGACCACCGGTGGCAGGTCGGCGACGAAGACTTGAATGTCAGTGACGAACTGGTCCATGTCTGGCTCCTAGGGGCTCGGACCACCGGTGGCGGTATCTGCTGGGATATCTCCAGCATTCCCGCCGAACCTCTCCGTCAGTAGTGCACCGGTTCAGGGATCGCCGTGCATCTGACCCGGGCCGGCCGTGACAGCCGTCATGTGCGGGCCACGTCCGGGGCGGGGTTGTCCCGCTCTCCGGCGCCTTCGGGGGCCTCCCGCTCGCCGGGGTCCTCGGTGGCGTCCCGCTCGGCGGCGTCCCGGCCGGTCTTGTGCTGCAGTTCGGCGTTCAGCACCCCTCCGGTGAGCAGGGCGATGGAACTCAGCCACATCCACAGCACCCCGGCGAGCACCAAGCCGACGGTCTGCGCAGCGGCCTGGACCGCTGAGTCCTGTACCGGGTCCCCTTCCAGTACCGAGGTGCCCGTGTAGGCCAGGTACTGGCCGAAACCGAGGGAGATCCCGATCAGCAGGATGGTGCCCAGCACTGCCCCGGGCAGGCACCGGGTCCACACGGTGTCCACGTTCGGGCCGTACCGGTACAGCATGGTCAGGTAGAGCGCGACCACGGCCGCGACCGCCGGCCAGCGCAGCACGCCCCACGCGATCTCGAAGAAGGCACCGAGCCCGAACTGGTCGGCGATCTCCCGGCCACCGCCCAGCAACGGTCCCACCACCACCATCGCCACCAGTGCCAGCAGTGTGATGACCGCACCGAAAGCCAGCACCAGCCCGAGCGCCTGCAGGCTCAGGAATGCGCGGCGCTCCTGCACCGCGTAGGCATCGTCGAGTGCGCGGATCGCCGCGCGGAACATTCTGCTGGCCAGCCACAACGCCGCCAGGACCGATCCGATCGCCACCCCGGCCCGCTCCTGCGCGAGCAGCCCCTCGATCAGCGGCACCAGCACCTCATCGGTGACGTCGGAGGCGAAGACCGTTGCCACGGCCTCGATGAGGCTCTGTTCGATCTGCCCAACCTGCTCCGGGCCGAGGATCCGTTCCAGAAAGCCCAGGCTCGAGCCCAACGCCAGGCCCAGCGGCACCAGGGAGATCAGCCCGTAGTAGGTCATCTCCGCGGCCAGACCGGTGACTCGCACCTCTTGGACCCGGCGTACCGAGCGGAATGTCAAGGAGACCAGGTTGATCCGGCGCTCCCGGTCCTCCCGGCCCTCCACCCGGTGCTGGATGCGCGTCATCAGGTCCTGGTCGGGGGCGCGTGCGGCCCGGTACCGGCGCAGTGGGTCGAGCCCGAAGTGATTGATCGCCGCGCCCAGATGGGAGAGCAGCAGACCCGCGGCAGCGGCCCCGCCCAGGCTGATCACCGGGCGCCACGGCGCGTGCGTCACTTCCATCAGGCTCAGCCCGGAGGTGAAGGAGCCGAAGACCGACAGGATGGTGGTGGCGGCCGGACTGAGCCAGGTGCGCATCGGGGAGTACCGGCGAAAGGTGGCCGCCACGACGAAGCCCGTCAGCACTACGGCCACGAACAACACGACGACTCCCCGCTTCAACGCGCACTGGTGTGCTCAGGATGGCACGATCATCGGGCCGCGAGGAGCGGACATACCCGCCGGCGCCGAACTGAACGGCGAAGAGGTCCGGGGACTCAGCCCACCACGGTGCCCGCTCGGATCACGGTGCGCGGACGGGACTCGTCCCACAGCGCCGCAGCATCGGTGCGTGGATCGGCATCGAGGATGATCATGTCCGCCACGGCGCCAGGTGCGATCCGGCCCAGGTCCTCACGTCCTAGGATGTCCGCATTCACCCGGGTGGCCGACCGGAGCACGTTGTCCACGCCGTCGGCCTCGATCTGCAGGCGCATCCCGAGGAGCTGGTCGTCCTCCAGGTCACCCATCAGGTCGGTGCCGAACCCGATCGCGACCCCGGCGGCGCGAGCGGTCGTGATCGCCTCCTGGCCGGCGTGGAAGACCTGCCGGTTCTTCTCCTGACCGTCCTCGGAGAGCCCCACCGCGGCGCCCCGGCGGTTCATCGCGTCGTACGCGACCAGCGTCGGAACCAGGAAGGCACCGTGCGTGGCCATCTCCTGTGCGGCTGCAGCATCGAGCAGGTTGCCGTGCTCGATCGTGCGAACACCGGCTCGCACGGCGTGCACGATCGACTCGGGTGAGTAGGCGTGTGCGGCCACGTAACTGTGCCGTCGGGCGGCCTCGGTGCAGATCGCCTCCAGTTCCTGCTCGGAGTACTGCGGCAGCCGGATCGGGTCGGTGGGGGAGACGACACCGCCGGATGCCATCACCTTGATGCAGTGTGCCCCGGTGCGGAGCCGGTCCCGGACGGCAGTGCGCACCGCGTCCACGCCGTCGACCACCTCGGTGATGTGCCCGGACAACGCGCACGAACCCAGATCCGCCGGACGAGGATCGCCGTGCCCCCGGTCTGGCTCAGGGCCGCGCCGGAGTAGAAGTACCGCGGCGCGGGGATCAACCCGGCCTCGATCGCCCGAGCCAGACCGATGTCCCCACCGGCCACGTCACGCACGGTGGTGAATCCCCGCGCCAGGGCCCGGCGCAGGCGCTGACCTGCGGCCAGCGCGACATAGCTCATCGGTGTCTGGTCGATCCCGAAGGCGTCCAGACCGATGCCGTAGGCGTGGAAGTGGGCGTCGATCAGCCCGGGGATCACTGTGCGACCGTGTGCGTGCACCACGGTGTCGCCGTCCTGGGGCTCCACCGCGCCGACTGCCTCGATGCGTCCATCGACCGTTCTGATCGAAGCGGCCGAGACCCGTCCGTCGTCAAGGATGGCGGCATCGGTGATCGTCAGTGCCCCGCTCACCGTGCACCGCCGTTGTGCACGCGGGTGGCCCATGCGGCCACAGCCCGCTGCACCTCGGTCCGCAACACCTCCAGTGGCACGCTGCCCAGGGCGAGGATCACGTCGTGGAAGTGCCGTAGGTCGAAGTGCTCACCGAGGGTGCCTTCGGCGTGCCTGCGCAGTTCCAGGATCGCCAGTTGCCCCAAGTAGTAGGAGGCGGCCTGGCCGGGCCAGGTGATATAGCGGTCCACCTCGGTGCTGATCTCGTGCTCGGACAACGCGGTGTTCTGCCGCAGGAAGTCCTGGGCCCGCTCCCGGCTCCAGCCCAGGGCGTGGATCCCGGGGTCGATCACCAGCCGGGCGGCCCGCCACATCTGGTAACTGAGCATCCCCATCATCTCGAACGGGGTGCGGTAGATGCCCATCTCCACCCCCAGGCGCTCGCAGTACAGCGCCCAGCCCTCACCGTAGGCGGAGATGTAGACCTCCCGCCGGTAGTCGGGGTTCTGCTCGGCCTCGGCGGCGAAGGCGCTCTGGAACGCGTGCCCCGGGGCCGCCTCGTGCAGAGTCAGCGCCGGCAGCGCGTACAGCGGCCGGGCGGGCAGGTTGTAGTAGGTGTTCAGCGTGTACCGGTCCCGACCGCCGCGGCCGGCGGTGTAGTAGGGCGCCAGGTCCGGCGGCGGTTCGATGATGCCGAACCGGCCGCGCGGGACCAATCCGAAGAACTGATGGACGACGGCGTCGAACAGTTTGCACTGCCAGGCCGCCTCCTTGAGGAGCTGGGCTGGGGTGTCCACGTAGAACTGGGGGTCGGTGCGCATGAACTCCCGCATCGCCGCGGCGTCGTCGAAGCCGGCTTCCTCGGCCACCTGGGCCATCTCGGCCTGGATCGAAGCGACCTCGGCCAGCCCGATCCGGTGGACCTCCTGCGGGTCCAGGTCCGTGGTGGTGTACTCGCGCAACTGGGCGCGGTAGAACTCGGTGCCGCCGGGGGTGGCGGCCACCGAGACGTCCTCGGGTAGGCCGGGCAGATACTCGGTGACGAGGAAGTCCAGCAGGGCGGCGTAGGCGGGGATCACCGTCTGCTCGATCACGGCGGTAGCAGCCGAGATCAGGTCCCTGCGCCGTTCGGCGCCGACCGTGGCGGGCAGGTCGGTGAACGGACGCAGGTAGGCGACCTGGTCGGCGCTGGTGGCCTCGGCCACACTGCGGGCGGTGCCCTCCCGCCCGGCCATAGCCACCCTCGGTGGGGCGAACCCGCGGCGCAGGCCGGTGCGCATGTTCTCGATGTGCTGGTCGAACCAACGCGGCAACTGGCGCAACTGCTCCAGGAACGCCTGGGCCTGCTCATAGGTCATCGAGACCCGGGCCAGGCCCTGATGGTCGGTCCAGAACGCGGTGTCGGAGTTCATCGGGCGCTCAAACACCCGGTGGTCCACGTGGGCGATCAGGGCCTCGATCTGGGTGAGGTAGACCGCCAGGTCCACCCGGGCACGCGCCGAAAGCGCTGCGGTATCCAGGCCGGCCAGTTCCTCCTTGACCGAGCGCCAGTGCTCGCCGCGGGCCTGCCAGGCCGGCGCGGAGACGTCCGGCAGGCGCGCATCGACCTCCTGTCCAGTAGTAGAACTGGCTGCCGAGTTCCTGGAGCCGCCAGGTCCACTCGGCCTCGGAGATACGCCGGAACTCGGTCTCGGCGGGGCTGCTGCCTCCGGCGGAGGTGCTCATCGGTGCTGGTCGTCCTTTCGTCGCTGACTGGTGGCCGCGTCGTCTGCCTCGTCTGCCGCAGTTGTCTCGTCGGCCGCAGCTGTCTCGTCTGTCTCGGCTGTCGCGGCTGCCGAGGCTGCCTCGGCGCGGATCCGGGCGGCATCCCATTCGGTGGGGATGCGCGGTACGGCAGCGAGCAGTTCCTGGGTGTAGGCCTGGCCGGGTGCGTCGAAGATCTGCGCGCACGAGCCCTGCTCGACCACCTTGCCCTTGTGCATCACGGCCACCTGGTCGGCGATCTCGCGCACCACGGCCAGGTCATGGGCGATGAAGAGGTAACTCAGGCCCAGATCGCGTTTGAGGTCCTGGAGCAGATCGATCACCTGGGCCTGCACCGACACGTCCAGGGCGGAGACCGCCTCGTCGCAGATCACGACCTTGGGGTTGACCGCCAGCGCCCGAGCGATCCCGATTCGCTGGGCCTGCCCGCCGGAGAACTGGTGCGGGTAGCGGGTGGAGTGATCGGGGTTCAGGCCCACCCGGGCCATCAGGTCCTTCACCCGGGTGCGGTAGGAGACCTTGGTGCGGATGCCTTGGTAGCGCAGGGGTGCCGACACGATCCGCTCCACGTCGTGGCGGGGATTGAGCGAGGAGTAGGGATCCTGGAACACCAGTTGCACGTTGCGGCGGAAGGTGCGCAGATGGCTGTCGGTGGCCTGGGTGACGTCGGTGCCCTCGAGGTAGACCGACCCAGCCGTGGCGGGGATGAGCAGGGAGAGCAGCCGGGCGCTGGTGGACTTGCCCGATCCCGACTCCCCCACCACCGCCAACGTCTGGGCCTGGTGCACCCGCAGGCTCACGTCATCGACCGCCAGTAACGTCTCGGGCCGGCGGCCCTTGGCCCTGGTGGTGTAACTCTTGGCCAGGTTGCGGCCCTCGAGCAGTACCTCACCCATCAGTGCACCTGCCCATCGATGCGTGGCGTGGCATGCAGCAACTGGGTGGTGTACTCGTGCTGCGGGGCGGAGAAGATGCGCTCGGCGGGGCCCGCCTCGACCTGTCTGCCGTGGCGCATCACGAGGATGTCATCGGCCATCTGGGAGACCACCGCCAGGTCGTGGGTGATGAAGATCATCGCGATACCGGTCTGCTCCTGCAGTCCGCTGAGCAGTTCCAGGATCCGTGCCTGCACCGTCACGTCCAGTGCGGTGGTGGGCTCATCGGCAATGAGCAGGTCCGGCTCGCACACCAGCGCCATGGCGATCATGATGCGCTGGCGCATGCCGCCGGAGAACTGGTGCGGGTAGTGGTCGTACCGGTCCGCCGGGGAGGGGATGCGCACCTGCTCCATCGCCTCGACCGCCACCGCGCGTGCCTGTTTGCGGGAGGCGTTGCGGTGCGCCCGGTAGGCCTCGGCGATCTGGAAGCCCACGGAGTAGTACGGGTTCAGGGAGGAGAGCGGGTCCTGGAACACGATCGAGATCCGGTTCCCGCGCAGCCGGCGCATCTGCGCATCGCTTCGGCCCAGCAGCGCCTCACCGTCGAAGACGACACTGCCGCTAGCCCGCGCCCCCACCGGGAGCAGGCCCATCAGGGCCAAGGAGGTCATCGACTTGCCGGACCCGGACTCACCCACCACACCCAGGGTGCGGCCACGCTGCACATGCAACGAGACCCCGTCCACCACGGCGGTGGCCCGGCGCGCTTCGCCGAACTCCACGGTCAGGTCCCGCACTTCCAGCAGGGGCGCGGTGGTGGGAGCGGTACCAGCCTCGGCGGTCGTACGGCGCGGGCTCATGAGACGGCCGTCCGCACGCGCGGGTCCAGCACCGGGTAGAGCAGGTCCACCACGATGTTCATCAACACCACGGCCACACCCGCCACGATCGTCACACCCATGATCACCGGTTGGTCGTTAGTGCTGATCGCGTCGTAGGCGAGCTTGCCCACCCCGTTCAGGCCGAACACGGTCTCGGTGATCAGGGCCCCACCGAGCAGGGCCGCGAAGTCCATCCCGAACAGGGTGGACACCGGGGTCAGTGAGGGTCGCAGGGCGTGCCTGGTCAGCAACGGGCCGCGGGACAGACCCTTCGCCCGGGCGGTGCGCATGAAGTTCTCCGAGAGGGTCTCCAGCACGTTGGCCCGGGTCAGCCGGGTGTACATCGCGGCATACATGAGCGAGAGCACCACCCACGGCATCAGGTAGGCCTGGAACCATCGCACCGGGTCATCGCTGAACGGCACGGCAGAGGGGAAGGGCAGGATGCCCAGTTGTACCACCAGCAGGTACTGCAGGATCAGGGCCACGAAGTAGTTCGGCAGCGCGATCCCGGCCAGGGCGGTGCCCATCGCCGCACGGTCCCACCAGCTGCCGGCCTTGACCGCGCTGACCAGGCCGGCGCTCACCCCGGCGAACAGCCACAGCACCGCCGCGCCGATCGCCACGGTCGCGGTGACCGGGAACCGGTCGGCGATCATGGTCAGCACCGACTGGCGGGTCTGGAAGCTGTACCCCAGGCATGGGGCGTCGCAGAACACCGCGGAGGCACCGGTGCCGTAGGAGCGGCCCACGAAGATTCCGGACAGGAAGGTCCAGAACTGGGTCAGGAAGGGGTCCTGCAGTCCCAGGCGGGTGCGGATGTCGTGGATACGTTCGGCCGAACAGGTCTGCCCGCAGATGCTCGCTGCCGGGTCCGGGGTGAGCCAGAAGAAGATGATGAAGGTGAACAGCACCACCGCGAACAACACCACGGCGGCTGCGAACAGCCGCCGGATCAGGTAGGTCAGCATCAGCCTTGCGCCCCCCTCGCCAGACCCTTCTGCAGGGCGTCTCCGAGCACCATGAACGACAGCACCGTCAAGGTCAGGAAGATGCCGGGGAAGATGAAGAACAGTGGGTGGGAGGCGTACCAGGGCACGGCCGCCGCCACCATCTGCCCCCAGGACGCCGTGGGCGGCTGCACCCCCACACCGAGGAAGGACAGGCCCGCCTCGGTGGCGATGAAGTTCGGGATCGACAGGGTCGCCAGCACGATGATCGAGGCCACCAGGTTCGGCAGCACCTCCTGGAAGACGATCCGGAGCCTGCTGGCCCCAGCCGCTCGGGCCGCTTCGACGAACTCCCGTTCTGTCACTGACATCGCCTGGCCGCGCACGACTCGGGCGATCGCCGGCCAACCGAAGATGGCCAGCACGAGCACCAGCATCAGGGGCCGGTTCCCGCCCGGGATCGCCGAGAGGATCGCGATCATGAAGATCAGCGCGGGGAAGGCCATCAAGAAGTCCATGATCCGGGAGATCACCTGATCGACCACCCCGCGCAGGAACCCGGCGAGCACCCCCAGGGTGACGCCCAGGGCCGTGGTCAGGACGGCCGCGGCCACCGCGATCGTCAGGGAGATCCGCGCGCCGTAGACGATCCGGGCGAAGATGTCGCGCCCGTTCAGCGGTTCCACACCGAACCAGTGGTCGGCGGAGATGCCGCCGTAGCGCCCCTCCGGGAGGCCCCCGCGGGCCGGGTCCAACTGGTCCTGGTGGAACTCCAGTGGACCCGAGCCGCTGATCGAGGTGAGCACCGGCGCGAGGATCGCCATCAGGGCCACGATCCCCAGGAAACTCAGCGCCAGCACCGCGGAGGGGCGGAGCAGGGCCCGGCGCATCGCGCTGCTGCGCTTGCCGGGTTGCTCCGCGTCCTCCTCGGGGCCGAGATGTTCCTCCGCCGTGAGCTGGGTGCTCAGGGTCATCGAAGACTCAGCCCTCTGGGTCGATCAGACCAACAGAGGCGTAGTCGATGTACCCGGTGCGGGCGGCGTGGGCGTAGGCGTCGCCGACGTTCTCCCCCACCATCTGCAAGGGGGTCTCCCGTACCAGCGGCACCACCGGGGCGTGTTCCATGATCTCCCGGTTCAACTCGGCGTAGGCAGCGTTCTGCTCGTCGATGTCGGTGATCATCTCGATCTCGCGGAACCGGTCGTTGATCTCGGGTTCGTCGAACTGGGACATGTTGGTGTTGCCCGATTCGGAGATCCGGGTGCCGTCGAACAGCGGCGTCAGCAGCGGGGTACCGGAGAGCCAGCTACCGCACCAGCCGTAGATGGCCATGTCGTTCTGCTGGGCCGGGGTGCCGATCGCCTCGTAGTAGGTTGCGCCGTCGATGACGTTCAGTTCCACGCTGATCCCGGCAGCCTGCAGGGACTGCTGGACGGCCTCAGCCTGTGCCTGCCATTTCGGAATGCCGCGCACGTCCATGACGAAGGACAACTCGTCCGCGTCGTAGCCGGCCTCCTCGATCATGCTGCGGGCGAGTTCGGGGTCACCCTCGGAGTTGTCGGTCGGGTAAAGGTCGAACTCTTCCCGGCCCGGCACCGTGGGCAGCAGCATCTCGGTAGCGACCTCGGCGACCGCCGGCCCGCCGGTGGCGGTGATCACGCTCTGCCGGTCGATCGCGTAGTTGAGGGCCTGCCGCACGGTCAGGTCCGACATCACGTCCTTGGTGGTGTTCAGGGTCAGGAACGTGGTGCAGGTCGGCAGGATCTGGATGGTGCGCTCCCGCAGCGTCTCATCATCGAGCACCCGGCCCAGGCTGGCCGGCAGCAGCGGGTTGGTGCTGGAGATGACCGCGTTGCGGTCATCCCCCTGTCCGGTCAGCGCGCGCTGGTCGATGGTGTTGGGATCCAGGCCGAAGACGAACTCGAACGCATCGGGCTGCGCCGCGCGGACCGGGTCGGTCTCCGGGTCCCACTCCTCGTTGCGCACCAGGGAGACGTGCGAGCCGCGCTCGTAGGACTCCACCCGGTAGGGACCCGAGGCGATGGGTTGGACGTCGATCTGCTCCACGTCCACCTCGCCGTCGGGGAAGGGGGTGAACGGTGGGTTGGCCGCCACGGCGTTGAAGTCGGCCAACGGCCGCTCCAGGGTGAACTCGATCGTGCGGTCATCGGGCGTGCTGATCGAGTCCAGGCCCTCCGGGGCGTCGTAGATGCCCGCGTACTCGCGGGCACCGTCGATCACCATGTGCAGGTCCGAACCGATCGCCAGGCCGGGGTCCATGGACCGTTCCAGCGCGTACTTCAGATCGTGGGAGGTGATCGGGGTGCCGTCCTCGTACCGCAGGCCCTCCCGCAGGGTGAAGGTCCACACGGTGGCGTCCTCGTTCGGGGTGCCCAGGTCCTCGGCGAGGTCCCCGACCAGCGTCATCTCCTCGGTCTCGGGGTCGTAGACGTAGTTGGTCAGGTGGCGGTAGATCAGGTGGTAGAAGTTGTTGACGTTGCCGTCGTTACCCATCGTCGGGTCCAGGTGGGAGAAGTCCACCGCGCCGAGGACGGTGACGGTCCCGCCGGGGCTGGCCGCGGGGGTGCGCAGGGCGAAACCGGCTTCGGTCAGCGTCACCTCCGACTCGCCGCCGGAGTCGTCCCCCGATCCGGTCGAACCGTTGCCGGTGCCGGCGCCGGCTCCGTTCGAACAGGCCCCGAGCGCCAGTGCGCCGGCGATGAGCAGCGCCCCCAGGGCCTTGCTGCGAGTTGACTTCATAGTCCTGAACTCCGTCTTTGGGTGAGTGGTATGTCACATAGTGGGGCAGCCTCCGGGCATGGTCAAGGGCGTCGTGCAAGCGTTACCTGTCCGTGATCGTGGTTTACCGGTGGGCGGGAAGTTGTGGGTCTCGGCGCGCCCGGGCGCACTCAGCCGCTACCGGCCTTGGCCGGCACGCGCGTCATCGCGTTGGCTCAGGTGAACAGGCAGAAGGGGTGGCCGGCGGGGTCGATCAGGACGCTCACCTGCGGCTGGGGTTGGACCTCGGCCTCGACGGCCCCGCACCGGAGCGCCCATCGCACCGCCGCGTCCAGGTCCTGCACCCAGATGTCCAGGTGCTGGGTGGCCACCTGTGCGCCGGGGCGGGCGGGCCAGACCGGGGGGCGGTGTGGTGACGTTCGAACTCGACGTTCAGCGTAGGCCCGGACCCCTCGGGGGCGCGGATCTGGGCCCAGCCGCCGTCGGGCTCCTCACTGGTGACCTGCAGTCCGAGCAGGTCGGCGTAAAAGGCGGCCAGCGCCGCCGGCTCCGGGGCACCGATCGTGATCGAGGTGAGTCTCATCGACGGTCGTTCCATGATGCTCCTCCGTTCTCATGGGCGGTAACCACGCAGCGACCACCCGGTGGCGGTACGGCCAGCCGGTGGCTAGTGGGGTGGCCCCCCCAACCGGGCCGCCGGCGCCAGGTCGGCGGGCAGATCCTCGCCCAGGGCAGCCTGGGCCAACGCCTGCCCGAGGGCGGGAGCCTGCTTGAACAGGTTGTGCCCGACGACGGCGCTCACCCCGGGTCCCTGCCACACGCCGACGCCGTCGGAGCCCCAGGGCAGTTCGGTGACCCAGCAGTGCACGTGCCCCACCGGGTCCGGGTCCAATCCGGGCAGGGCCGTGGCGACGTAGGCCCGGGCCTGCTCGGCCAGGTCGGCCAGGCGCTGCGCACCTCCGGGGGCGGTGAGGTCGGTGGTGCTGCTCAGGCCCAGGGAGTAGCGGGTGTTGCCGGGGTGGGCTGCGGCGTAGACCCCGGTTGCGCCGAACGCCCCGCTGGAGTCCTGCAGCGTCGCCAGTCGCTCCCGAACTCCCCCGGTCACCGCGAACGTCAGACGGACATGGGCGCTGAGACGCACCGGGATAGCCATGTCGGGCACCAGTTCGGCCGTGCGGGCGCCGGCGCAGACCAGCACATGATCATGCCGGCGCCGACCGGTCAGGGTGCGCACCTCCACCCGGGAACCAGCGGGACCGATGGTGATGACCTGCTCTCCGACGAGGCCTTGGTGCAGCGCCCCGGTCAGTGCCGCGATGGCGGTCTCGGTGCGGATCGATCCGCCGCCGGTATCGAGAACGGCCGGGCCGTCGTAGGGCGCCAGGATCGGGAGGGCTCGAGCGACCTGATCCGGATCAACCCGGGCAGCTTCGACGCCCTCGATGCCGGCCAGGATGCGGAGTTTGTCGAGGGCACCATCACCTAGCGACAGTGCGCCGTCAGCGGAGAGCAGTTCGGTGCCGAAGTCGCGTTCCCACTGGCGCCAGATGTGGCGGCTGCGCACCGCCCAGGTCACCATGCGCGGATCGTCGTGGGCGTGGCGGAAGATCCGCGAGCACCCAGCGGACTGCCCGCTGCCCGGCGCGGCCGGTTCGTACACAGTGACATCGGCCCCGCGCTGCCGCGCGGCGTAGGCGGCGGCCAGGCCCACGATGCCGGCACCGACGACGGCGACGTCGGCCATAGTGCCTCCTGGGGTACGCGGATACCGGCCTAGGCGTTCATCGTCGGGGCGACCGGGGGAGTCGTCAACCGCTGACTACCTCAGGTCCTTGCGCAGTTCCTCGTTGGTCTCGGTGGCGCGGCGGCGCGTGCCGTCCTCAGCGACGTAGGCGTAACTGAACTGACGGTTTCGGTGCGTCCGGTGGCGACGTAACCCAGGCGCAGGTACAGGGCGCGGGCCCGGTGGTTGCCCAGTTCCACCCCCAAGGTGGCGTGGTCGTGACCTTGTTCGCGAAGCAGGTCCTCGGCGGCTGCGATCAAGGCGGTGCCCACCCCGCGCCCCCGGGCGCGGGAGTCAACCTGCAGGTGCCGCAACTCGCCGCGGGCCACCAGCACACCACCGATCACCTCATCGGCCTCGCGGGCCACCAGGTAGGTCGCCTCCCCGGCGCGCCGGCGCGCGTCGTCCCCGACGGCGGCCGCGGCGCCGGGAGGTTCGCGGCGGGGCGCGGCGGTGACATCGGCCGGCACCGCCACACGCACGATCATGATCGGCCAGGGTACTGGCTGTGCTGCTGCCCCTCACCGCGCCCCCGGCCCGGTGAGACGCCCGGCAACAGGGAAGCGGGGTGTGGCAGCATGGCCGATCGTGCGTCGTTCCTTGGAGGATCTGGGTCTGCGGCGGATGACCCCGGCCCAGCAGTTGCGGGCCGGACGGTTGCCGCTGCGTTTGGGGACGCTCTTTCTGGGGCTGACCCTGTTCGGTGTCTCCCTCGCGGTGATGATCCAGGCGGGCCTGGGCATGATGCCCTGGGACGTGCTCCACTACGGCCTGTCCCGGCACCTGCCGCTGAGTATCGGCACGATCCTCATCGGCCTGTCGTTGCTGTTGCTGTTGCTGTGGATCCCGCTTCGGGAGATGCCGGGCGTGGGCACGATCGCCAACGCGATCTGGGTCGGGATCGTGCTGGACCTGGCGCTGATGGTGGTGCCGGCGGTAGAGCCCCTGGCCGCCCGGATCCCGATGATGGTCGGAGGCATCGTCCTGAACGGAATTGCCACCGCGATGTACATCGGCGCCCAGCTGGGGCCGGGACCGCGCGATGGCCTGAGCACGGCGCTGGCCCGGCTGCTACCGGTGAGCCTGCGCGTGGTGCGCACCGGGATCGAGGTGATCGTGGTGCTCACCGGGTGGATGCTCGGGGGCGTGGTCGGGGTCGGCACGGTGCTGTTCGCCCTGGCGATCGGCCCGCTGACCCAGACCTTCCTGCCCTTCCTGGCGGTGCGTTTGCCCCCGGTGCACCCGGGCCAGGGTTCGCGCGCGCCCACCCGCTCCTGACACCCGCGCCTGATTCACGCGCCGCGCCCCACCCGCGCCTGAGGCCCGAACCGCAACCTCTCGCAGTGGTCAGGATTGGGCGGACTCGACGTAGAACAGGCGCTTGTTCACGAACTCATCCATGCCCAGCGGACCCAGCTCGCGTCCGTAGCCGGAGCGTTTGACCCCACCGAAGGGCATGTCCGCGGTCTCGGGTGCCGGGGCGTTCGCCCCGGCCATCCCCACCTGCATCTGCTCGGCGAAGGCCTCTGCCCGGCCCGGCTCGGTGGCGAACACGGTGCCGCTGAGGCCGTAGGGGGAGTCATTGGCCAACCGCAGCGCCTCCTCTTCCGAGGCCACTTTGTACACCGCGGCGACCGGTCCGAACAGTTCCTCACGGTAGGCGCGGGCGCCGGCGGGAATGTCGGTCAGCACCGCCGGGGCCACGTAGTTGCCCGGCCGGTCCAGGTGGGTCCCGCCCACGTGCAGCGTGGCGCCGTGGTCGACCGCGTCGCGCACCTGCTCCAGCAACAACGCAGCGGCCGACGGCGAGGACAGCGGCCCGTAGGTGCCCTCGGCGCCCGTAGCCGGATCGGCCGGGGTCAACGCCGCTACCTGGGTGCGCAGTTCGTCCACGAACTCCTCGTACACATCGGCCAGGACGATCATGCGTTTGTTGGAGTTACACGCCTGCCCGGTGTTCTCCATCCGCACTGCCAGCGCCTCGCGTGCCGCCGCCCGCGGGTCCGAGCTGGACAGCACCACATAGGGGTCGGACCCACCGAGTTCGAGCACCACCTTCTTCAGGTGCCGCCCGGCCTGCTCGGCCACGGCCGCTCCGGCCCGCTCAGAGCCGGTCAGGGAGATCCCCTGGATCCGCGGGTCGGCGATGATGGTGGAGACCTGCTCGTGGGTGGCGAACAGGTTCTGGTACACCCCCGCCGGCACCCCGGCGTCATGGAACAGGCGCTGTACCGCCAGGGCCGAGGCCGGGCAGATCTCGGCATGCTTGAGGATGATCGTGTTTCCCAGCATCAGGTTCGGCGCCACGAACCGGGCCACCTGGTAGTAGGGGTAGTTCCACGGCATGATCCCCAGCAACGGGCCCAGTGCGCGGCGCTGGATCACGGCGCGCGCACCGTCGGCCTCGGTGAGCACCCGGTCGGCGGCCAGGCCCGGCCCCTCGGCGGCGTAATAGGAGAAGATGTCCCGGCAGAACTCCACCTCCTCGTGGGACTCGGCGATCGGCTTGCCCATCTCGGTGGTGATGGTGGTCGCCAACTCATCCGCGCGCTCGGTGAACAACTCACCGATCCGGGCCACGATCGCGGCCCGTTCCTCGATCGGTCTCGCGGCGAACTCGCCGAATGCCTGCGCCGAGGCCGCCAGCGCCTCCGCGATCTGGTCATCGGTGGCGAAATCGTAGGTAGCCAGCACCTCCCCGGTGGCCGGGTTCTGGGTGCGGTAGGCAGGGGACGTCGTCATGGGATGCTCCTGGGATCAGACCGATGATGCCGGCGGAACGCCGGCCCGGCGGGGTCGGTATGCACCGACCCCGCCGTCGGTGCCATCCTGACCAGGGCGGTAGGTAAAGTAAAGATGACGCGGCTGCCTCAGTGAGCACCGCACGGTCGGCGGAGGTGGCGCAGTGAGTACGTCAACGCCGCGTGGTTATGGCCACGACCTGCAACACGACGCCGCGTGGCTGCAGAGCAAGATCACCGGCGCCAGCCCCACCCCGTTCTGGCTGGACTCCCCGGCGCGGCCGGCTCCGCGCCCGGCCCTGAGCGGTGACGCCCGCGCGGACCTGGTGGTGGTCGGTGCCGGATACTGCGGCTTGTGGGCGGCTTTGATCGCCATGGAACGTGACCCCGGCCGGTCGGTGATCGTGCTGGAGGCGCGCCAGGCGGGCTGGGCGGCCAGCGGCCGCAACGGGGGCTTCTGCGAAATGAGCCTGACCCATGGCGAGGTCAACGGCGCCCGCCACTTCGCCGGCGAGCTGCCCGCGATCGAGCAGGTGGCCCGGGCGAACTTCCGCGGCCTGGAGCGGTCCATCGAGCGGTACGGCATCGATGCCGAGTACGAGAACACCGGCATCCTGGTGGTGGCCACCGAGGAACACCAGGTGGACCCGCTGCGCGCCGCAGCTCACGCCTCGCCGGACCCGGACTCGCGATTCTTCGACCGCGACCAGGTGCGCGAGCAGGTCGACTCACCGCTGTACCTGGCCGGCCGGTTCAAGAAGGATGGGTACTCCTTCGTCCATCCGGCCAAACTGGCCTGGGGGTTGCGCCGGGCCTGTCTGGACCTGGGCGTGCAGATCTATGAGCACACCCCCGTGCGGGGCCTGGTCCGGTCCAGCCGCGACGTTCAGTGCGTACCGACGGCGGGACCATCCGGGCGCGGAAGGTGGCGCTGGCCACCAACGGCTTCCCAGCGCTGTTGGCCCGGAACCAGTGGTTCTCGGTGCCGATCTACGACTACGCGTTGATGACCCAGCCGCTCACCGACGCCCAACTGGAGGCGATCGGCTGGACCGGCCGGCACGGGATCACCGACTCCTCCCGCGAGTTCCACTACTACCGCAAGAGCGCCGACAACCGGATCCTCTTCGGTGGCTACGACGCGATCTACCACCGCGGCGGCAAGGTGCGCGGCGCGCAGGAGCAACGACCCGAGACCTTCCTACGCCTGGCCGATCACTTCCTCAGCACCTTCCCGCAACTGCAGGACATCACCTTCACCCACGCCTGGGGCGGGATGATCGACATGTCCACGAACCTGGTGGCATTCCACGGCACCGCCATGGGCGGGCATGTGGCCTACAGCGCCGGCTTCACCGGGCTGGGCGTGGGGGCCACCCGGTTCGGTGCCGAGACCATGCTCGACCTGCTCGAGGGCGATGAGACCCCGCGGACCCGGCTGGCCATGGTGGGCTCCAAACCGATGCCGGTGCCACCGGAGCCGCTGGCCTATCCGCTGATCCAGCTGATGCGCCGGGCGGTGGCCAAGTCCGACGCCCGCCACGACGGCCGGGACACCTTCCTGCTGCGCCTGGCCGACCGCTTCGGCGTGGGATTCGATTCCTGACCCACCTTGTCGGCAGGGCCAACCCGTAGCGGTCAGCGCTCTGACCTACCGGCCGCTCCACGTGAAGTCCGGGTCCGCCTCGTGCCACCGTGCCGCCACGAGTTCGGCCACCAGCACCTCGCTGAGCACCGCCAGCAGCGGGTCCTCATCCCCGGCGTAGCGCACCACGTGCGCGGCGCCGGGCAGGTCCGCTCCCACGGAGACGAACGTGGCACCGCGGTGCTCCAACCAGTCCAGGGCCTGGCCATCCCAGCGGGAACCGGCGAACAGCAGCACCCGGTAGTCCAGGGTGCGGGCCAGGTACAGGTCCACGTGTGCCCAGTCGCCGGTCTCACTGGCCCACGCCGGCCGGCGTGGTACCTCCCGCATCATCAACGCACCCTGCTGGGCACTGGCCAGCCGCTCGAGCGGGGCCAGCAGGAACGTGCCGTGGGGTCCCAGCAGCGTGCTGCTCACCTGCGGCAGCCAGGCCGGGGCCCCCTCGAGCAACTCGGCGTTGGCGCCGGCAGCCCGGCGAGCGCTCACCGCCGGCGCCACGGTCGGGGTGAACCCGTAGGTTCGCAACACCTCCGACAGCACCACGACCGTGTGCCGGAAGGTGCGGCAGGCCACGCCGGAGGCCTCCACCCCCGCGGTCAGGGGGACGAGGACGTCCGCCACCTCGGCGAGGGGGGAGTCGGTCTTGTTGGTCACCGCCACGAGCCGGCCGGTCCCGGCGTAACGGGTGACGGCGTGCAGTACCTCGGCGCTGCCGCCGGTGGCCGAGACTGCGATCACCACCAGGTCCGGCGCCGGGGGTGGGAGCAGCTCGGCGCTGGCCAGCGATACCTCCACCGCGACCCCCTGCGCGCGGGCGGCCTGAGCCACCAACCCGGCCGCGTAGGCGCTGGATCCCATCCCCAGCACCAGGACCCGGCTGGCCGCCGGAAGCAGGTCCACACCGGGCAGGCCCGCCTCGAGTGCCCCGGCAAGTGATTCCAGATGGTGCGGGACGAGGGCAAGGTCTTCGTGAAAGCGGGTGACGTCCATGGCACCATCATCCCCCGTAGCGGAAGGTCAGCGCGGTGTCGGCGGCGTACTGCCAGCGGGGCAGGTACGTGGCGGCATAGGTCAGTTCGCGCAACAGTTGCGCCACGATCAGCCCTTCCAGCGCTGCGGCGTCGAGGAGTCCGCAGGACTGTCTCGCCGCCAACTCGGCCCGGTAGGCGGCCAACACCTGTGCACGCCCGGCGCCGGCCCAGGTGCGCAGGGTCTGCTCCGCGCCGTCGCGTCGTCGCGCACACACTGAGGCCACCAGCTCCACCGAGGTGAGCAGATGGGCCACGTCCCGCGCCGCCAGGTCGCGACGGTGCTGCTGAGCCGCGGGCTGTTGCGGGTCACCGTCGAAGTCGATCACCCAGTAGCGCTCGTTCGCACGCAGCACCTGTCCAACGTGCAGGTCGCCGTGCAGGTGGATGGTGGGCGCGGTCAGGTCATCGGGGATGGTGTCCAGCACCTGCTCCAGGACGCCGCGGCGATCGCGCAGGCGCCGTCCGGCGTCGCCGCCGGTGACCGCCAAGGCCTCGGTGAGCGCGTCGTGTGCATCGGCGCGCACTCGTCTGCCATGGGCCGGTGGCCCTTGACCCATCCGGGCCAGGTCGGTATGCAGCCGGGCCGCGAGCGCTCCCAACTGTCGTGGCCAGGTGGGTTCGGGTCCGCCGTCCAGGTGGGCCAGCACGTCATCGACCGCCCAGGTCCACCCGTCGGTGGCGCCGGGAATGAGTTCGGTGACCATCGCCACGGTGGCCCGGCCCCGCGGGTGCACCCAGTCCAGCCGGCCCCGCAGCGCCGGTGTGACGCCCGAGCCGATCGAGGCCAGGTGGTCCAGGATCACCCCGGCCCGGTCGGCGCTGCCCCAGGCGTGGATCACCTTGACCACGGACTGCCCCACGGCGACCGACCAGTTGGTCATGTCCACCCCGAAATCGCGTTCGTCCGCGCCGGTGAGAGGTCGTGACCGGCCGGCGGACGACGGCGCAGGACCGGCCGCCGGCGCAGGACCGGCGGCGGACGGTCCGGTCGCGTTCTGGCCGGGCCGGGTGATCTCCACATGCCCCGGGGTGGCCGGCAGATCGGCCGCGCGGGCCTGGTCGGGCGGGGTGGGTGCTACGGAGGCGGCGCCTGCAGACGGCGCGGGTGCGTCGTCGTCGGCCGGCCCTGCCGTGATGGCATTCACCAGGTCCGCAGCCAGTCCGTCGCCGGCACGGGCCGGCACACCACGGGCGCTGAGCGCCTGCACCCGCGTCGTCCTCGTCCAGCGCCAGGCGCCCGTGCCGGGTCCTCACCACGTCCATGGGCCACAGCCTCTCAGGTCCCGCCCGCTGTCGGACGGGAGCAGGCGTTGACGCGCGTGGGGGCAGCGGCGACGTTCAAGCTCGGGCTAGGCTTGCGCAGCCAGGCGCACATCGATGAGGAGACCTCCGTGACAAGAGAATCCCTGACCTTCCTGTTCCTACCGGAGAGTGCCTACGGGCCGACGAACAACTGCATCGGGGTCGGTAAGGAACTGGTGCGCCGCGGGCACCGGGTGGTCTTCGCGTCGGAATCCTCTTGGGCCGGCCAACTCAGTCCGCACGGGTTCGTCGAGGACCTGGTGGACCTGGAGCCACCAGCGCAGGACGAGGCCGAGCAGGACGCGGGGGCATTCTGGAAGAACTACATCCAGGAGATCTCCCCGGAGTTCCTCAAGAGCACCCAGGAGCAACTGACCACCGTGAGTCGCCCGATCCTGGAGGCGCTGATCGAGGGGGTGAAGTACTCCGCACCGGCGCTGCGAGAGGTGGTCGAGCGTAACCAGCCCGACGTGACGATCCTGGACAACGTGCTCACCTTCCCCGCCCTGATGACCTCCCCGGCGAAGTACGTGCGGGTGGTCTCCTGCAACCCGCTGGAGGTTCCCGGGGAGAACATCGCCCCGGTGTTCTCCGGGTTGGGGCAGGACGACCGGGAAGGCTGGGCCACCTTCCGCGAGGCCTACGAGCGCTCCCACCGGGAGGTGTGGGAGGACTTCAACGCGTGGGTGCAGGAACAAGGTGCTCCGCCGCTGCCCTACCTGGAGTTCAGCCACGCCGGTGACCGCAACCTGTACCTGTACCCCGCCGAGATCGACTACACCGACGCCCGTCCGCTGGATTCGACCTGGTACCGGATCGACTCGGCGGTGCGCGAGACCGAGGCCGAGGCGGACATCCCGGCGCACTTCCTGGACGGATCCAAACCGCTGATCTACTTCAGCCTCGGCTCCTCCCTCGGGGGCGCCGACGTGGGGCTGATGCGCAGCGTGATCGCCGCCCTGGCCGAGACCGACTATCACATCATCGTCTCCAAGGGCCCGCTGCACGCCGAGATCGAACTCGCCGACAACATGTGGGGCGCGGAGTTCCTCCCGCAGACCACGATCATCCCGAAGGTGGACCTGGTGGTCACCCACGGCGGCAACAACACCGTCACCGAGTCGCTGCACTTCGGGAAGCCGATGGTGCTGATGCCGCTGTTCTGGGACCAGTACGACAACGCCCAACGCGTGCACGAGAAGGGCCTGGGACGGCGCGTGGACACCTACCGGGTGAGCGCCGCCGAACTGCGCCAAACGGTGGCGGACCTGCTGGCCGACACCGCGATGCGGGCCGAGGCCGAGCGCATCGGGGAGCGGATCCGGGCCCGGCGCGGCTTGCACAGGGCGGCGGACCTGCTGGTCGAGATCGGGCGGGAGGGTGTGGCGGAGCGAGCCGGCTCATGGCGTGCGCGAACCCCCGAGCCACCGGGCTCGTGAGAGGCTCGGCCCATGACTGACTCCGTCTCCACCGAACGGCCCTCGGCCGCCGCGGGCACACTCCTGGACCTGATCAACCCCGCCACGGGGGAGGTCACCCGCACGGTGCGCCTGTCCACGATCGACGACGTCGATGCCGCCGTGGCGAGCGCGGGTGCGGCGGCGCCGGACTGGGCCGGGCGAACCCCCTCCGAACGCGCGCGGGTGCTGTTGCGGCTCGCCGATGCGCTGGAGGCGCACACCGATGAACTGGCGGCGTTGGAGGTGGCCGAGACCGGTAAGCCGTGGACCGTGGTGGCCGAGGGGGAGATCCCGTTCGCCGCGGACAACCTACGCTTCTTCGCCGGGGCGGCCCGTTCCACCGACGGCACCGGGGCCGGGGTGTTCTCCGACGGGTACACCTCGATGATGGTGCGCCGCCCGGTGGGGGTGGTGGCCAGTATCGCCCCGTGGAACTTCCCGCTGGTGATGGCGGTGTGGAAGATCGGACCCGCACTGGCCGCGGGCAACTCGGTGGTGATCAAACCGGCCCCGTTGACGCCGAGCAGCACCGTTCGGATCGCCGAACTGGCCGCCGAGTGCGGGCTGCCCGAGGGGGCGCTCGGGGTGGTCGCCGGAGACGGTGATGTGGGCGCGGCGCTGGCCGGGCACGCCGGGGTGGACATGGTCAGCGTGACCGGGTCCACCCAGACCGGCAAGGCGGTGATGCGCGGGGCGGTCGAGGGCGTCAAACGGGTGCACCTGGAACTGGGCGGCAAGGCCCCGGCGGTGGTCTTCTCCGACGCCGACATCGCCCAGATGGCCCACGCGGTGGCGATGGGCGCCACCTACTCCACCGGTCAGGACTGCACCGCCGCGACCCGGGTCTACCTGCAGCGGGAGATCTTCGATCAGGGGGTCGATGCCCTGCGGGCCGTCATGGAAACCGTGGTGGCCGGGGACCCCCACGACCCAGCGACCCACATCGGACCACTGATCTCCGCCGCCCACCGGGAGCGGGTGCACGGCTTCGTCACTCGCGCGGTGAGCCAGGGGGGCGAGGTGCTCACCGGCGGGGAGCCGCTGGAAGGGCCGGGGTTCTTCTACCCGCCCACCCTGGTGGTCGGCGCCGCGCAGGACTCCGAACTCGTCCAGGGCGAGGTGTTCGGACCGGTGCTGGTGGCGCTGCCCTTCGACGATGAGGAGCAGGCGGTGGCTCTGGCCAATGACAGCGCCTACGGGCTGGCCTCCTCGGTGTGGACCTCCGATGTGGCCCGGGCGATCCGGGTCAGCCACCGGTTGGAGGTGGGGGTGACCTGGATCAACGACCACCTGCCGATCGCTTCGGAGGCCCCGCACGGGGGAGTGAAGGGGTCAGGCTTCGGCAAGGACATGAGCATCGAACCGGTGCTGGACTACTCGGTGACGCGGCACGTGATGATCCGGCACCAGGTGCCCCCGGAGACCACCGGGTTCCGGCCCGCCTGAGGCTCACCCGCGCCGGGCGCGGCGACCGGCCCCGGGTGAGCCCGCGAAGTGGTGCAGTGGGCCGTGGCCGGAGCCGACCTGGAGGTCATCGGCAGCGGCCAGGGCGGTGGTGAGCCAGGCCTTGGCCACGCGCACGGCGGACTCCCAGTCGCCCTCACGCTCGACCACCCGGGTAGCGATCGCCGAGGAGAGCGAGCAACCGGTGCCGTGGGTGTTGGGAGTGTCGATCCACGCCGAGGACACCTGGGTGACGCTGCCACCGGGCCAGACCAGCAGATCGGTGGCCCGTTCCCCGGGCAGGTGCCCGCCCTTGGCCAGCACGCTCACCCCGTACTTCCTGGCCACCTGGCGCGCCTGCGCCGTTGCCTCCTCCCAGTCCCCAGCGGTCTCGGTTTCGGCGAGCACAGCCAGTTCGGGGATGTTCGGGGTGATCAACCCGGCCCGTGCGATGAGGCCGGACAGCGCCCCGGAGGTATCGGCGTCCAGCAGTCGGTCTCCGCTGGTGGCCACCATCACCGGATCGAGCACCACGTAGGCTGCCGTGCTGCGCTCCAGCCACCCGGTGACCACCTCGATGGTGGCCGTGTTTGCCAGCATCCCGATCTTGACCGCATCGACCCGGATGTCCTCGCTGATCGCCTCGAGTTGGTCGACCAGGAACTGCGGTGGGGGGACGTGCACACCCCGGACCCCGCGGGTGTTCTGTGCGGTCAGCGCAGTGACCGCCGCCATGCCGTATCCGCCGTTGGCCGCGATCGACTTGATGTCCGCCTGGATCCCCGCGCCCCCGGAGGGGTCGGATCCGGCGATGGACAAGACGCGCGGAATGCTCATGCGCCGGCCTTGCCCGGGCCGGATCCTGCGGCGTCCCAGTCGGTACGCAGCCCCCGGGCCACCGTCTCGGGATCCGGCGCCGCACACAACGCCGAGACCACTGCCACCCCGCCGGCCCCGGCCCGCCGCAGCGGCCCGGCGTCCTCGGGCCGCACGCCGCCGATCGCCACGCACGGCAGCGGCGTCCGGGCGGCGAACCGGCCGAACCCCTCGATACCGAGCGCGTCCGGGTGGTCGGTCTTCGTCGTCGTCGGCCGGATCACCCCCACTCCCAGGTAGTCGACGGTGCCCCCGGGTAGGGCGGCGACGGCTTCTAGGTGCGCGACTGTATTGGCAGTGAGACCGACGATCGCCTCCGGTCCCAGTTCCGCACGGGCCGCGACCGCTGCGTCATCGAGTTGCCCCAGGTGCACCCCGTGCACCGGCAGGCCGCGGCTGCGTGCGGCGACGACGGCGTCGAGCCGGTCGTTGACGAGCAGGCGCGCCCGGCCATCGATCACCTCGGCGAGGTGCGTCAACTGACGCAGGTGATCGTCCAGGTCGGCCTCCTTGTCCCGCAGTTGCACGGTGTGCACCCCCCCGGCCACCGCGGCTGCCACCGTGGCGGGCACGCCGCGCGGTGCGCACAACTCGCGGTCGGTGACCAGGTAGATGCCCGGCTGCATTCAGGCCTCCTGCGGGTCCGGCGCCGGTGCCGCCAGCACCTCGACCCGAGCCTGCTCGATCACCTGCTCCGGGGTGATGCCGGCCAGTGCGTCCAGGAACGCGGGCAGGAACGTGCCCGGGCCGTGAGCGTCGGTGGCAGCCTGTTCGGCGGCGATGCCGTAGACCACGTGCGCGGCGGCTACCGCGGTCAGCGCGCTGGTGGTCCCACGGGCACCGAGCATCGCGGCGATGATCGAGCCGAGTGCGCAGCCGGCGCCGGTGATCCGGGTGAGCAGCGGGTGGCCGTTATCGACCCTGATGGCCGCTGACCCGTCGGTGATGAGGTCACGCGCACCGGAGACCGCCACCACCATCGAGGTCTCGCGGGCCAGGGCTGCGGCGACCGGGGCGGCTGTGTCGGTGTCGTCTGCGGAATCCACCCCGCGCCCACCGGCCCCGGCGCCTGCCAGTGCGATGATCTCCGAGGCGTTGCCGCGCACTGCCGTGGGCCCGGCGGCGAGCAGTTCGGCGGCGAAACCGGTGCGCAACGGCAGGGCTCCGATCGCCACCGGGTCAAGCACCCACGGGGTGCCGGCTTCGCTCGCGGCGCTCACCGCCGCCCGGCCGGCGTCGCGCTGCTGATGGGACAACGTGCCCAGGTTGATCAGCAGTCCGGAAGCCATCGGGGCGAACACCCCCGCCTCCTCGGCCGTGTCCACCATGGCCGGTGCCGCCCCGATCGCCAGTAACGCGTTGGCGGAGAAGTTCGTAGCCACGTGGTTGGTGATGTTGTGCACCAACGGGCTGTGCTCCCGCAGGGCTCGCAGCAGGTGCGCGGCCTGCTCTGTCACGTCGACCGCCTCCGGAAGGCCTACCGATTCGGTGTGACCGGAGACATCAGTCATGGACATTCCCTTCGCTAGTACGAACTAGTGCAGGTTCGACGGGTGTCATCTCAGCCGCGCGGTGGGCGGCACCCCGTGTCGTGATCTCCGAGTCTAACAACCCCACCCCGCAGAAGGTCGGGTCACCCCACACCGGCCGCCCCCCCGCCGCCACCCACGCCGCCCTCACCGCAACCACCACCGCCGAGGGCGACCCTGGCGGTCGAGGGCGAGTGGTAGGAACGTCGCCGTCGACCACAACGCTCGTTCTCGAGGGCGGCAGTGTGCCGGAATAGATCCGGTGGCGGTGATGTTTGTAGGGGTGTATATGCAAATGCATCGAGTTTCTTGAGAGGCCTGCACCATGCAGTTCGGAATCTTCAGCGTCAGTGACGTCACCACTGACCCCAGCACCGGTCACACGCCGAACGACACCGAGCGGGTACGGGCGATGATGACCATCGCCCAGCACGCCGATCAGGCGGGGTTGGACGTCTTCGCCACCGGTGAACACCACAACCCGCCGTTCGTGGCCTCCTCGCCCACCACGATGCTGGGCTACCTGGCCGGGACCACCAAGCACATCACGCTGTCCACCGCGACCACCCTGATCACCACCAACGACCCGGTGAAGATCGCCGAGGACTACGCCATGCTGCAGGTGCTCGCAGACGGCCGGATGGACCTGATGTTGGGCCGCGGTAACACCGGCCCGGTCTACCCCTGGTTCGGCCAGGACATCCGCCAGGGCGTGAACCTCGCGATCGAGAACTACGCCCTGCTGCGCCGCCTGTGGACCGAGGACGTGGTGGACTGGGACGGGAAGTTCCGCACTCCGCTGCAGGGCTTCACCGCCACCCCCCGCCCGCTGGACGGGGTGCCGCCGTTCGTGTGGCACGGCTCCATCCGTACCCCCGAGATCGCCGAGCAGGCCGCCTTCTACGGCGACGGGTTCCTGCACAACAACATCTTCTGGCCGATCGACCACACCAAGAAGATGGTCAGTTTCTACCGGAAGCGCTTCGAGCACTACGGCCACGGCAAGGCGGACCAGGCGATCGTGGGCCTGGGCGGACAGTTCTTCGCCCGGAAGAATTCCCAGGACGCGTGGAACGAGTTCCGGCCCTACTTCGACAACGCCCCGGTCTACGGTCACGGACCCTCGATGGAGGACTTCACCCGCGAGACCCCCCTGACCGTGGGTTCACCGCAGCAGATCATCGACCGCTACGCCACGATGCGCGAGCACGTGGGCGACTATCAGCGGCAGTTGTTCCTCATCGATCACGCCGGGTTGCCGTTGAAGACGGTGCTGGAGCAGATCGACATCCTGGCCGAGGAGATCGTGCCGGCGCTGCGCGAGATCAACGAGGCAGCCCGTCCCGCGCATGTCCCCTCGAACCCGCCCAGCCACGCCGACCGGGTGGCCCAGGTCGCCGAGGCCGGCACGTCCCAGGGCCAGCACGTGGCCGGCGAGGACCGCTGGACCGGCCGCCGAGCCGAGGACGACGTCGCTACCGCCGCCGCCGGCGCCGCCCAGCGTGGCGCCGCGTTCGGACTCTGAAGAAAGGACTCACCCCTGATGACTACCCGCACGATCGTCGCCATCTCCGGTGGCCTGAACAAGCCCTCCTCGACCCGGCTGCTCACCGACCGGCTGGTCGAGGCCGCCGTGAGTGAACTCAAGGCCCGCGGCGTCCAGGCGCAGGTGGAGGTCGTGGAACTGCGCGACCACGCCCACGACACCGTCAACGCGATGCTGTCCGGGTTCCCCTCCGGAGACCTCAAGGGAGTGCTGGAGCGCCTCGCCGCCGCCGACGGCGTCATCGCCGTCAGCCCGATCTACACCACCGGAGCGTCGGGGTTGTTCAAGTCCTTCGTGGACATCATCGAGAAGGAGGCCCTGACCGGGATGCCGGTACTGCTGGGGGCCACCGGCGGTACCGCGCGGCACTCCCTGGCGCTGGAGTACGCGATCCGGCCGATGTTCACCTACCTGCGGACCGACGTGGTCACCACCGCGGTGTTCGTCGCCACCGACGACTGGTCCGGTCAGGCCGACGACGTCAATCCGCTCCCGGCCCGGATCAGCCGGGCCGGTCGCGAACTCGCCGAACTCGTGGCGGCCCGGGACGAGACCCCCGGGCGACCTGTACGACGACGTCCCCTCCTTCGAGGCGATGTTCTCCAAACTCTGAGCAACGCTCAGCCGAGGTCCGTACCCGCCGCGGGCGCCTTATCGCACCGGGAATGGTGAGTACTGGTCGGCGGCCACGGCGGGGCGTATGGTCGAACCAGCACTCTCAAGGAGGTCACGATGACCCGCAGATGGCACCGCTGGCTACCGGCCGCAGTGGTCGGCGTCGTGATCGCGGGCGGGGTCGGGCTCGCGGCGCAGGCCGATTCGGCCGACCTGCCCGAGAAGTCACCCGAGGACGTCCTGACCATGGTGGCCGAGCACTCGGTGGAGGCATTCTCCGGGGAGTTCCAGACGAGCACCGAACTCGGACTGCCCGATCTGTCCGGCCTGGATGGTGCCTTCGGCCACGGGAACCGCGGCGGCATGCCGGCACCGGATCTCGCTGAGGATGCCGCACCGGAGCAGACCCAGGGCGCCGGTGATGAGAACGCCGGGCAGCGCGGCGGCTCCGGAGTGGGTGAGGTCCTGGAGTTGCTGACCGGCGAGCACACCGCACGGGTCTACGTCGACGGGCAGCAGGGGCGCATCCAGGTGCTGGACGATCTGGCCGAACGGAACGTGATCCGCACCGAGGAGGAGGTGTGGTTCTACGACTCCCGTGAGAATGCCGCCACCCACCTGGCGTTGCCGGCACCCGGCGACGAGGTGTGCCGCCCCGGCCAGGGGCCACACGGTTCCTGGTTCGACCACGGCGGCCAGCCGCCTGGCCCCGGGCCGGTCCCCACACCGGATGAGGTCGCCGCCGACGTTCTGCAGGCCCTGGAGACCGATACCGACGTCACCGTCGGCGCGGGCGAACGCGTGGCCGGGCGTTCGGCCTACACCCTGGTGCTGGCGCCCGGCAGCGAACACTCCCTGGTGGAGCAGGTGGCCTTGGCCGTCGACGCAGAGACGGGCTTCCCGCTGGGCGTCACCGTGCACGCCCGCGGCCAGGACGAACCGGGTTTCGGGCCCAGTACAGCGCGATCACGTTCGAGCCCCCCGATGCCACGCTCTTCGACTTCACCCCGCCCGCCGGGGCGAGCGTGGAGGAGGTGGAGCTCCCGCCGTGCCCGGAGGGGGCCGGGACCGGGGCACCCGAGAAGCCGGACGACCACGTGGTGATCGGGCAGGGTTGGGACGCGGTCCTGGTGCTACCGGTGGACGAATCCGGCGCACTGGATGATCCACTCGTGCGCGAACTCACCCAGGACACCGGCGCCGGGCGTCTGCTGTCCACAAACCTGCTGTCCGTGCTGGTAACCGACGACGGGCAGGCCCTGATCGGTGCCGTCACCCCGGAGTACCTGCAGTCCCTCGCCGGGTCGTGACCGAACTCGCCGTCCGCACCGAGGGCCTGACCAAGACGTTCGGTACGCACAAGGCCGTCGACGACCTCGACCTCGTGGTCCCGCGCGGAAGCGTGTTCGGGTTCCTCGGGCCCAACGGCTCGGGCAAGACCACCACGATCCGACTGCTGCTCGGGCTGGCCTCGGCCACGGCCGGCACCGCGCACGTGCTCGGGCACCACATGCCACAGGGCCTGGGTGAGGTCCTGCCACGAGTCGGCGCCCTCGTGGAAGGACCCGCGCACTATCCCTACTTGTCCGGTGCGGCGAACCTGCGGCGCCTGGATGCGGCCAACCCTGCCGCCCCGCCCCGCACCCGGGAGACCCGCGTGGCGGCGGCACTGGAGAAGGTCGGTCTGAGTCACGCCGGAACCAAGCGGGTGCGCGCCTACTCCCTGGGCATGAAGCAGCGACTCGGGATCGCCGGCGCCCTCCTGATGCCACGGGAACTGCTCGTGCTCGACGAACCGACCAACGGGCTGGACCCGCAGGGCACCCGGGAGGTGCGGACGCTGGTGCGGTCCCTCACCGGGGAGGGGGCGACCGTGCTGGTCTCCAGCCACCTGCTGGCCGAGGTGGAGCAGACCTGCAGCCATGTCGGAGTGATGAGCCGAGGCCGGTTAGTCGCCCAGGGCAGCCTGGCCGATCTGCAGGATCTGGGGCAGGCGCGGGTGCGGGTGGTCACGCCCGACCCGCAGTGCGCCCGCGCGGTGCTGTCCCGGATCGGACTGCGCACCTCCGACGACGAGGGACCGGGGACGGGGAACGCTGCGGACGCGGCGACCGACCTTGCGACGCCCCCGGTCTCCTCGACGCCGGAACGCGTCGCCGTCGTCACCGCCGTTCTGCAGGAGCGACACCTACCGGAGACCATCGCGGCCGAACTCGTCGCCGGCGGGGTACGGCTCAGAGGCTTCGGCGTCGTGCGCGAAACGCTCGAGGAGCGGTTCGTCGCGCTGACCGGGGAGGGGTTCGACGTTGCCGGGTGAGGCGATGGACGGGCGGAGCACGCCGACCACCGCGAAGGCCGAGGACGCCGGGCGTACCGGTCCCGCGGCCGGAGCGGGCGGGAGCGGTTGGTCGATGTGGGCATCGGAACTGACGCTGCTGCTGCGCGGCGCCGCACCTGGGCGATGCTCGTGGCGCTCGCCGCGATTCCGGTGCTCATCGCTGTGGTGGTCAAGGTCTCTGCCGACCCGGTGCAGCCCGGCCAGGGGCCGCCGTTCCTTGACCGGGTCACCCAGAACGGGCTGTTCGTCTCGATCACCGCGCTGGTCGTGACGATCCCTCTGTTCCTGCCGCTGACCGTCGGGGTGGTCGCCGGGGATGCGGTCGCCGGTGAAGCCGGGCTGGGCACCTTGCGGTACCTGCTGCTCGCGCCGGTGCGGCGGGGGCGGCTGCTCCTGATCAAGTTCGCGGGCATTGCGATGTTCTGCGTGCTCGCCACGGCGGTGATCGTCACGGCTGGGTCGGTGATCGGGGCACTGCTCTTCCCGGTCGACCCGGTGCCGTTGCTCTCCGGGGACACCATCGGCGCCTGGGAGGCGCTCGGGCGAGCACTTCTCGTCGGCGCATTCGTGAGTGTGTCGATGCTGGGGCTGGGGGCGGTCGTCGGACTGTTCATCTCCACCCTGACCGTGGTGCCGGTGGGAGCGATGGCGGCCACGGTCGTGGTGGCGATCGTGATGCAGGTGCTCGGGGCGCTCGACCAGTTGGCATGGCTGCACCCGTGGCTGCTGAACTACTACTGGATGGACTTCGCCGACCTCCTGCGCCAACCGATCGCCTGGGGCTCCTTCGCCGACAGTGCGCTGCTGCAGGCGGGTTACGTGGCGGTGTTCGGCGCCCTGGCCTACGGACGGTTCGCCACCAAGGACGTGTTGTCCTGACCCAGGCGCGCAGCGCGCGATCGATCGCCGCCCATGGGTGCGACGCGGCTCGACCAAGAGGTCGCATACCTCAGCAGGGGCCCGGAGGAGCCGGGGAATTCTGATGGACCGCGCCGGGCGCGCCGCATTAGATTCAAGGAATGCAACGGGACAATGTGAGGTCCTTCATCTCCGGGGTGCTCTGCGCGAACAGCCTGCCTCATCTGGCCACCGCCGCCGCCGGACCAGCACATGAGTCCGCTGGGCGGGCGAACGTCGGGCCGGTGGGCGAACCTGGTGTGGGGCACCGCGAATCTCGCCGGCGGGCTGGCCCTGGTTTCGCGGCCGCCAGGTCGGGGTGGCCGCTGGGGGCCGCGGTACCGGGCATTCGGCCACGGCGTCGCGGCGTTCTCCCTGTGGGCTGCGGTGGCCGAGAACTTCTTCGCGATGAACGTCGACCCGTGACCTGACACCTGGGGGCACACGTGACAGTGCTCGACCGCCTGCCGGCGGAACATGGTGGCGGACGAGACGCTTGCGCGTCCGCGCTCCTGGCGTTGATGCAGGTCAGCGGGGTGTTGGGTAGGCCCCCCGGGGCTCGAACCCGGAACCCACGGATTAAAAGTCCGTTGCTCTACCCATTGAGCTAGAGGCCCGCGCAGGCGATGCTCCCACCGTGCGTGGGACCCAGGGTATCGCCGTCGGTGCACCGGTCGTAACACGGCCCGCCGGATGCCGCGTCGGGGGCGTCGGCGACGGCACAGGTGGGCACCGTGCCCGCTACGCCCCCGATACCACTGCGCGTCAGGGCAACCGCACCGCGGCGGCGTGATCATCGATCGGCAGCTCCCCCTCCAGGGTGGCCATCACCGACTGTGGGCCGAGCCGCACCCCGGCGCCGTAGGAGGACATGAACGCGGTATCGGCCGCGTCGCGCCCGGTGGCGATCCGCACCAGCGACTGCCGGGGGGCAAGCCGGGTGGCGTCGACCACCTGCCAGTGCCCCTCCACCCAGGCCTCGGCCACGGCGTGGAAGTCCATCGGGGACAGCCCCGGGGCGTACACGGCCGCACACCGGGCCGGCACATCCAGGCCGCGCAGCAATGCCACCACCAGGTGGGCGTAGTCCCGGCACACCCCGCGCCGGGCCAGCAGGGTGTCCACGGCTCCGTCGGTGAAGTGGGAGGATCCGCGCACGTAGGAGAGGCGCTCGTGGACGAACGCGGCGACGGCGTCCAGCAACTCCGGACCCTGCAGACCGTTGAACTCCTGGCGTGCGGTGGGCAGCAGCCGGTCGGACTCGGCGTAACGGCTGGGGCGCACGTAGGTGAGCAACTCGGTGGCTGAGGGCTCCTCCGCCTGCTCCGCACCCGCCCGGGAACCCCCGGTCACCTCGGCGCGGTAAGCCACCTCCACCTTGCCCGGAGCGTCCGCGCCGGCGTCGACGTCGAGCAGGTGGATGCGTCCGTGGTGGGGGGCTGGGGCCTCGGTCACCTCGACCGGGCTGCCGTCCATGCTCACCGTGAAGTCATCGCTGACCTGCAGCCCGGGCACCTTGGCCACGGCCACCATGAAGGCCACCCTGGTGTGACCGGTGGACATGGTGAAGGCGATGTCGGCGCGGATCGTCCGGTGCACGCGAGGTACCTCTCGAGTTAGGGGCCGCGGCCAGCGTAGGCCGTGCCGTCACCGTAAGCCACCGCAGGGTACCGGGCTGCGCCCTCATCACGCTGCGGCGTATCGTGACGTCCAGACCAACCACACCGTGACCCAGGGAGGATTCCGTGGAGCAGCATCGGTTCCGCCGCCCGGCGATGCTCACCCCCGAGCAGGCCGAGGCGATCGTCGGGGAGGAGGATCCGGCCGCGCGCTCTGAGATCGCCCACACCACTGCGCAAGCGATGGTCTCCGGTGGTCGGGAGGGCGCCGAGGACCCCGAACTGGTGGAGCGCCTGATCGCCCTGGTCGACACCGAGGGCCTGGAGGCGGTGGCCGAGATCTGGTCCCAGAGCCCCCCGGACACGCTGCCCGGGGCACTCTGGCGGCTGTACCTGCTGCGGGAGTGGGGCCGGCGGGACCCGGACACGATCGCGGAGCGGTTCCGGCTCGGTGCCAACCGCGCCGAGGTGGCCGGCGTGGTCGCCGGTGTGGCCGATCCGGTGGGACCCGAGGAGATCCGGCGCATGCTCGACGCCGTGCTGTCCGGGGTCTACCGTGGCGACCTCGGTGTGGCGCTGGAGCGGGCCGGGTCCTTCCTGCGGGTGCTGGCCACAGGTTCGGCCCTGGATGCGGACTGGGTGGATACCCACGACGCCGACACCGCCCAGATCCTCACCCGTCGCGCCGGGTCGCTGCTGGACACGGCGGCGGAACTGGAGGAGGCCGCATCGCTGCACCGAGCCGGACGGCTCACCTGATGGAGCCGGTGCGCACGCAGGAGTTGAGTCCTGCCCAGGTGGAGGCGGTGCGGAACCTTGCCCGAGACGTCGAGACCGACGACGGCGTGGCCGCCTTCGACGAGGACACCCTGCTCACCCTGACTCGCCCGGGCAGGCCCCGGTACCTCATTCCCGGCGGTGACGGCGCCGCACAGGGCCGCGACGGCGACACTGACGACGCGGACGACGTACTGGCCGGCTTCGCCCAGGTGAGTCTGGACTCGGCCGAGATCGCCGTGCATCCGCAGTTTCGCCGTCGGGGCCTTGGGAGCGCGCTGGTGCGCACGGTCCTGGCCGACCACCCCATGGTGCGTCTCTGGGCCCACGGGAACCTCCCGGGCGCCAGGGCGACCGCGGCCGCGCACGACCTGGTGGTGGTGCGCGAGCTCTGGCGGATGGGCCGTCCGTCGCCGCAGCCGGCGCAGATCGAGCCCGTGGTGGTGCCTGAGGACCTCCGGATCCGCACCTTCGAGGTCGGCGCCGATGAGGACGCCTGGCTGCAGGTGAACGCCCGAGCGTTCGCCGACCACCCCGAACAGGGCCGCCTGGACCACGCCGACCTGCGGGCCCGGCAGCAGCAGGACTGGTTCGACCCGACCACCTTCTGGCTCGCCGAGGACGCCGGCAGCGGGGAACTGCTGGGCAGCATGTGGGTCAAGATCACCGACGACGACGGTGCGCGCACCGGGGAAATCTACGCCCTCGGCGTCGATCCGGCCGCGCAGGGCCGCGGGGTGGGGACCGTGCTGACCGCGGTGGCCATGGACCACTTCGCCCGGACGGGCCCGGACCGACTCGAGTTGTACGTCGAGGGTGACAATGCCGCCGCGATCAGTACCTACCGGCGCGTGGGGTTCGAGCGGGACGCCATTCACGTGCAATACACCGCGACGACCTCCCCAGACCGCGAGCGACCTGCCACGATAGGGCCATGAGCGAGTCCGTAGGCAGCCGTGAGGGTGCGGTGACCACCACCCTGGCACAAGCGCCGGAGGTGCCGGAGGTGCCGGTGTCGACCGACGGTGCCCCGGAGCGCGCCGGCGAGGCTGAAGTCGAACTGCCTCCGGATCGGTTCGCCGACCGGGAACTGAGTTGGCTGCAGTTCAACGAGCGGGTGCTGGAACTGGCAGAGGACCCGGACATCCCGCTGCTGGAGCGGGTGCGGTTCCTGGCGATCTTCGCCTCCAACCTCGATGAGTTCTTCATGGTGCGGGTGGCTGGACTGAAACGGCGGATGGCCACCGGGATGGCCGTCACCGCCGCCTCCGGTCTGCTCCCGAGGCAGGTGCTGGAGATGATCTCGGCCAGCCCCATGAGCTCACCGCCCGCCATGCCGCCCTGTTCGCCGACGTCCTGCGCCCGGCGCTGGATGAGCATGGCATCACCTCGGTGCGTTTCGAGGAACTGCACGAGGCCGAGCAGGAGCGGCTGCACAAGTACTTCCGCAAGAACATCTTCCCGGTGCTGACCCCCCTGGCGGTGGACCCGGCCCATCCCTTCCCCTACATCTCCGGGCTGTCGCTGAACCTGGCCGTGATCGTGCGCAACCCGGCCACCGGTAAGGAACACTTCGCCCGCGTCAAGGTGCCACCCCTGCTGCCCCGCTTCATCGCAGTGGACCACCGGGGTCGCCCGCACCGGGTGCAGGATGCCCCGGACGATCACGGCGTGACCTCGCTGGTCCCGATCGAAGAGGTGATCTCCTCCTTCCTCTACTACCTCTTCCCCGGGATGGACGTGGTGGAGCACCACGCCTTCCGGGTCACCCGCAACGAGGACCTGGAGGTGGAGGAGGACGACGCGGAGAACCTCCTCAAGGCGCTGGAGAAGGAGTTGTTGCGTCGCCGCTTCGGTCCACCGGTGCGGCTTGAACTGGCCGCCGGGTTCGCCCCGCGGCTGCGGGAGATGCTGATCCGGGAGTTGTCGGTCTCGGAGTCCGACGTCTATGACGTTCCCGCCCCGCTGGACCTGACCGGGATGAACCTGGTGGCGGACCTGGACCGGCCCGAACTGAGTTACCCCAAGCATGTGGCCACCACCGCCCGTGGTCTGGCCGAGGTGGAGTCGGCCAACCCGACCGACTTCTTCGAGGCGATCCGCAACCGCGACATCCTGCTGCACCACCCCTACGACTCCTTCTCCACCTCGGTGCAGCAGTTCCTGTCCCAGGCCGCCGCCGACCCGAACGTCCTGGCCATCAAGCAGACCCTGTACCGCACCTCCGGGGACTCCCCGATCGTGGACTCCCTCATCGACGCCGCAGAGGCGGGCAAGCAGGTGCTGGCGATCGTGGAGATCAAGGCCCGGTTCGATGAGCAGGCCAATATCTCCTGGGCGCGCAAGTTGGAGCAGGCCGGGGTGCACGTGGTGTACGGCATCGTGGGCCTGAAGACGCACTGCAAACTTTCCCTGGTGGTTCGCCAGGAGGCCGACGGCCTGCGCCGGTACTGCCACGTGGGCACCGGCAACTACAACCCCAAGACCGCCCGGCACTATGAGGACCACGGGCTGCTCACCTGCAGCAGCGACGTGGGCCAGGACCTGACGCGGTTGTTCAACCAACTGTCCGGGTACGCACCCAAGTCCAAGTTCCACCGGCTGCTGGTGGCCCCCCGCTCCATCCGCGCCGGCCTGCTGGAGCGGATCGAACGGGAGATCGCCAACAAGAAGGCCGGCAAGCCGGCCTGGATCCGGTTCAAGATGAACTCCATCGTGGACGAGGCCTCGATCGATGCGCTCTACCGGGCCTCGGCGGCCGGGGTGCCGGTGGACCTGGTGGTGCGCGGCATCTGCGGGCTCAAGGCCGGGGTGCCGGGGATGAGCGAGAACATCCGGGTCCGGTCCATCCTGGGCCGCTTCCTGGAACACTCCCGTATCTACGCTTTCGCCAATGACGGTGACCCCGAGGTCTACATCGGCAGTGCCGATCTGATGCACCGCAACCTGGACCGACGGGTGGAGGTGTTGGTCCGGGTGGTCGATCCCGGTCAGGTCAACGACCTGGTCTCGTTGCTGGACCTCTCCGTCGACGACGGCACCGCCTCATGGTGGCTGGCGACCGGCGAGCAGGGCGAGCCGCACTGGCGGCGGGTCCACCAGGACTCCCGCGGCGAACCGTTGCTGGACCTGCAGGAGCATCTCATGGCGATCCGCCGTCGCACCGGTTCGGACCGCTGATCAGGTGGGCAAGAAGCGCGAGCGCGTCTACGCCGGCGGTGCCCTGGTGTGGCGGGTGAAGAAGCGCAGCCTGCAGGTGCTGCTGATCCATCGGCCCCGGTATGACGACTGGTCCTGGCCCAAGGGCAAGGTGGACGTGGGGGAGTGCCTGCCCGCGTGCGCGGCCCGGGAGGTGGCGGAGGAGACCGGGTACCACGTGGAACTCGGGTTGCCTCTGCCGGTGGTGCAGTACCCGTTGAACTCCACCAAGACCAAGGTGTGCGTGTACTGGGCGGCCCGGGTGATCGACGGCGATCGTGGGTCCGTGCGGGCGCGCGGCCGGATCGAGCCCGCCGAGGGTGAGGTGGACGAGGCCCGCTGGGTTGACGCCGGCAGGGCCTGGAAGATGCTCACCCGCAAGGCCGACCGGGAGCCGTTGGGTGCGCTGATCGATCTGCATGAGGATGGCTTCCTGGATACCTGGACGGTGTTGATCGCCCGGCACGGACGCGCCAAGAAGCGCTCGGCCTGGCAGAAGGGTGAGGACACCAGGCCGTTGACCAGACCCGGACATGCCCAGGCGCGGGCGCTGGTGCCGTTGCTGGCCGCCTACGGCGCCGAGGAGATCATCACCAGCCCGTGGGCACGCTGCCACGACACCGTGGTGCCGTACTCGCAGGCCTCCGGCATCGAGTTGTTCATGGCGCCGCAGATCACCGAGCACGCCGCGAAGGAGGACCCACGCAGCGTCCGTGAACTGGTGGCGGAGTTGCTCGGCCGCAGGGATGCCCCGGTGCTGATCTGCACTCACCGCCCGGTGATGCCGGCGATTCTGGACGCGGTGGAACGCAAGAGTCCGCACCGGGTGCTGCGGGTGCTGCCCGAGGCCGATCCCTATCTGCGCACCGGGGAGGTGCTGGTGCTGCATCTGGCCAGGCCGGGCAAGCGCAAGGTCCGGGTGGTCTCGATGGAGATGCACCGCCCCGCCAGCGCCAACGCCTGACCGGTCTCCGCCCGGCCGAGGCAACGTGCCCTTCCTCACACGCACTGTGACGGCGTGTTCATCCCGCGTTCACCTCCGCGGCCCCGGTCCGTCACCCGGGATGCCTAGCGTCACGTCTGTACCGCGCGGAGAACCGTGCGGAGACCTCGATCAGAACGGGACCAACGTGAAGGCTGGATTGAGCCGCCGAGTGGCGGGCGTCGCCTCGATCGGTGCGATGGCACTGGTACTCGCTGCCTGTGGGGGCGACAACGGCACGGACGACAACGGCACCGACACCGGCGCCGGAAACGACGTGGAACTGTCCGGCAGTATTGCCGGCGCCGGCGCGAGTTCGCAGGAGAACGCGATGGTGGGTTGGCAGGCCGGTTTCACCGAACGCACCGGAGTGGACGTCAACTACGACTCGGTGGGGTCGGGCACGGGGCGGGAGCAGTTCCTGAACGGAGCCACCCTGTTCGCCGGTTCCGACGCGATGTTCTCCCAGGAGGAGATCGACGCCGGCGCGGAACGCTGTTTCGGTGGTGACGTGATCGAACTGCCGCTGTACATCAGCCCGATCGCGGTCATCTATAACCTGCCCGGCGTGGAAGCCGAGCACCTCAACCTCGACTCGGACACCATCGCCGGGCTCTTCAACGGCGATATCACCAACTGGTCCGACCCGGCCATCGCTGAGGCCAACCCCGATGTGGACCTGCCCGACCTGGACGTCATCCCGGTGAACCGCTCGGACGACTCCGGCACCACGGACAACTTCACCGATTATCTGTCCAAGGCTGCCCCGGACGTCTGGCAGCACGAGCCGGACGGCGTCTGGCCCATCGACGGCACCCAGTCCGGTGCCCAGACCCAGGGTGTGATCGACGTGGTCAGCGGAGCCGCGGGCGCGATCGGCTACGCCGACGCCTCGCGTGCCGGTGACCTGGGCACCGTGGCCGTGGGTGTGGGCGATGAGTACGTTCCGTTCTCCCCGGAGGCCGCTGCCCAGGTGGTCGCCAACTCTCCGGCGGCCGAGACCGCCAGCGAGTGGCGCTTGACCGTGGACCTGGCGCGCGACACCGATGAGTCCGGTTCCTACCCGATCGTCCAGATCGCCTACTCCAGCCTGTGCTCGGTGTACGACGACGAGCAGGACGCGGCGAACGTGGCCGAGTTCTTCCGGTATGTAGCCAGCGAGGACGGCCAGAACCGGGCCTCCGATCCCGGCGTGGCCGGCTCGGCTCCGATCTCTCCGGAAATGCGTGAGCGGGTCGAGGAGATCCTCGACCAGATCTCGGTAGCCTGATCATTTGCCCAGGTTGACAGCGCACAGGTTGGTGCCGCAGGTTTGCTGCGGCACCAACCTGCCTGCGCGTAGTGGCATCCCGGTGTGCCGTAAGGAGCGTTCGTGAGCACCCTCACCAAGCCGCGACGGACGAGCACCCACGACCGCGAGCTCGCGGTACGACCGGGCAGGGCCCCGGGCAGGCTCGGCAACCGGATCTTCGCCGGGATCTCCACCGGCGCCGGCGTCGCGATCCTGGTGATCCTCGCGGCCGTCGCGGCGTTCCTCCTCTGGCGGTCCTGGCCGGCGCTGATCGCCAGCCAGGCGGACTACGACACCGTCAACATCATGCGCGGGCGCAGCCTCGCCGGCTATGTCGCACCGTTGCTGTTCGGCACCGTCCTGTCATCGGTGATCGCGCTGCTGATCGCGGTGCCGCTGAGCATCGGCATCGCCCTGTTCATCTCCCACTACGCCCCCCGCCGCCTCGCCCAGGGCCTGGGGTACCTGGTGGACCTGCTGGCCGCGGTGCCGTCGATCATCTTCGGGCTCTGGGGTATCCAGTTCCTGCAGCCGGTGCTGCATCCACTGTTCGACTGGCTCACGAACAACCTGGGCTGGATCCCGCTGTTCGCCGACTATCAGGCACCGGCGCGCAACATCATGACCGGCGGCATCGTGCTGGCGGTGATGATCCTGCCGATCATCACCGCGACCATCCGGGAGGTCTTCCTGCAGACACCCCGGTTGCACGAGGAGGCCTCCCTCGCCCTGGGTGCCACCCGTTGGGAGATGATCCGTCAGGCGGTGCTGCCGTTCGGGCGCTCGGGCATCATCTCTGCCGCCATGCTCGGGCTGGGCCGGGCCTTGGGCGAGACGATGGCCATCTTGATGGTCATCTCACCAGGGTTCATGATCAACTTCTATCTGCTGCAGCCGGGCCAGCACCAGTCGATCGCCGCGAACATCGCCAGCCAGTTCCCCGAGGCCTCCGGGCTGGGTGTGGATGTGCTGATCGCATCCGGTCTGATGCTCTTCGTCCTCACCTTCGGGGTGAACATGGCGGCCCGCGCCGTGATCGCCCGCCGCGCCGAGTTCTCCGGAGCGAACTGATCATGACCACGACTGCACAGGCGACCGGCGCCGTGGGCTCCCGCAGGCTCCCTGGATGGGCGCCCTGGGCCGTGCTGGGGGCCAGCCTGGTGGCCTCCCTCGGTCTGGGGATGCTCGGCGAGACCGGCCCGAGTGTCGCCGGGGTGCTGCTGGTCGGGACCCTGATCTTCGTCGTCGCCCTCACCGCGACCTCCCTGTTCGTGGAAGGTGAGCGGTACGCCAAGGACCGCCTGGCCACCACGTTGGTGACCGTGGCCTTCCTGCTCGCGCTGGTTCCGCTGGTCTCGGTGGTGTGGACGGTGCTGGCCAACGGCATCGGCGCGCTGTCGGCGGAGTTCTTCACCACCGACATGGTCGGGGTCTTCGGTCAAGACAGCGGCGGCGGCATCTACCACGCCATGATCGGCACCCTGTACGTCACCGGCATCGCCGCGGCCATCTCGATCCCGTTGGGAATCTTCACCGCGATCTACCTGGTCGAGTACGGCGGTGGGCGGATCAAGCGCGCCATCACCTTGCTGGTGGACGTCATGACCGGAATCCCCTCGATCGTGGCGGGGTTGTTCGCCTACTCCCTGTTCCTGCTGATCTTCGGGCCCGCCTACCGCTCGGCGCTGGTCGGCGGGATCGCGCTGGCGGTGCTGATGACCCCGGTGGTGGTGCGTTCGGTGGAGGAGATGCTGCGGTTGGTGCCCAACGAACTGCGCGAGGCCGCCTACGCGCTCGGGGTGCCGAAGTGGCTCACCATCGTCAAGGTCGTGTTGCGCACCGCGGTGGCCGGGATCACGACCGGTGTGATGATCGCGATAGCCCGGGTCACCGGGGAGACCGCCCCGCTGCTGATCACCGTCGGGCTGGCCAACAACGTCAATTACGACGCGTTCGACGGACGGATCGCCACTCTCCCGGTGTATGTCTACCGCCAGTACGCCCAGGGCGGGGCCAGCGTGGACCGTGCCTGGGGCGCGGCGCTGACGCTGATCGCCATCGTGATGCTGCTGAACCTGATCGCCAGGCTGGTCAGCCGCTACTTCTCCCCGAAGGGCATCTCATGACCCGCCCCGTTCCCACTCGCGCACGCGTGTTCCAGCAGGAGGTATGAGTTGTGTCCAAGCGCATCGATGTCACTGACTTGAACGTCTTCTACGGTGACTTCAAGGCCGTGGAGGACGTCACGATGGTGATCGAGGCCCGATCGGTGACCGCACTGATCGGGCCCTCCGGCTGCGGCAAGTCCACTTTCCTCCGCACCATGAACCGGATGCACGAGGTGATTCCAGGGGCCTACGTCACCGGGAGGGCCGTCATGGACGGCCAGGACCTGTACGCACCGGGGATAGACCCGGTGGTGGTTCGTCGCCAGGTCGGCATGGTGTTCCAGCGGCCTAACCCCTTCCCTACGATGTCCATCTACGACAACGTGCTGGCCGGGGTGAAACTGAACAACCGGCGGATGAAGAAGTCCGACGCCGACGACCTTGCCGAGTCGGCGCTGACCGGGGCGAACCTGTGGAGCGAGGTCAAGGACCGGCTCGACCGGCCCGGGTCATCCCTGTCCGGTGGCCAGCAGCAGCGCCTGTGCATCGCCCGGGCGATCGCCGTCCAACCGGAGGTGCTCCTGATGGATGAGCCGTGCTCGGCGCTGGACCCGATCTCCACCCTGGCCATCGAGGACCTGATCCACGAGTTGAAGAACGACTACACGATCGTGATCGTGACCCACAACATGCAGCAGGCCGCCCGGGTCTCGGACCGCACCGGCTTCTTCTTCAACATCGCCGGGACCGGCAAGCCGGGCCGGCTGATCGAGATGGATGACACCGCCACGATGTTCTCCGCCCCCTCGGTCCAGGCCACCGAGGACTACATCTCCGGTCGGTTCGGCTGAGCACGACCCCTCCTGTGCCTCGCCCGGGGAACCTACCGCCCGGGGAACCTACCGCCCGCTGTCCTGGAAGCCGCCGGTGGTGGTGCCCTCGGGGAGGTAGGCCACGCACCAGACGTCCCGCCCGCCGGTGTTCTGCCAGCTCTCCTGCGTCGGCCGGAACCAGTCCAGACGCAACTGTGAGTCGGCGTAGTCGATCCCCACGAACTCGGTGAAGGCCTCCAGACACCCGGGTTCGGCGACGTCGTCGATCGCCTCCTGGCCGGGGAAGGTCTCGAAGTCCACCTCGAAGGTTCCCACGAACTGGGCGCTGTGCTCCTGCTCGCAGTCCACCACCTCCACGCCCGCACGCGGGGCCTCCTGGAGCTGGTCCCATTGGGCGCATGGCGCCCACCTGCACCGATTCGGTGCTGCAACCGGCCAGCGCTCCCGCCAGCATGGCCACCGTCGCGAGGGCCGCCAGCAGTGGCCCGCGGCGGGCGCGCATCAGGACTCCTTGAGGTAGATCGACTCCACGATGTTGGCCACCTTCTCGAAGTGGTCGGCAGCGGCTTCCAGGGAGTCGACCACCGTACGGATCTTGATCAGCTGCACCACCCCGGCCGGGCTGTCCAGGTACTGCGGGTCGGTGAACAGGTCCGCGGTGAGCCCGCGGTAGATCCGGTCGGCCTGGTTCTCCAGCCTGTTCACCTCGATCCAGTACGCCTCCAGCCCGTTCATCTTCCGCAACTGGGGCATCGCCGCAGCGGTCAGTTCCGCGGCCCGCTGCAGCGTGGCGACCTGATCGGTCACCGCCTCGGGCAGCTCGCCGATGCGGTAGAGCACCACCGCGTCGGTGGCCTCCTCCATGGAGTCCATGCAGTCGTCCATCGAGGAGGTGAGGTCATACAGGTCGTCCCGGTCGAACGGGGTGGCCGAGGAGCGGTTCAGGTGCCGGATGATGGCGTGGGTGGACTCATCCGCCAGGTGCTCCACGTCGCGCATCCGGTTGGCCAGTGCCGGACGCTCAGCCGGTTCGGAGCCGATCAACTGGGCGAGGATGTCCGCACCGGTGACCAGGTGGTCGCCCAACTCGGTGAGCAGGTCGAAGTAGACCCTGCGGGGGGTCAGGGTGAGTCGCACTCATCTGTTCCGATCTGTACAGGCCTTTGCCCAGCAGCGTAGGCCAGCGATGCACATCCCAGGCAGGGGGTCGCACCCGGAGGTGAGGTTGATGACACCGGGCCGCCCAGCGCCTGACGGCGCGAAGGCCGCTCGTAGCGGCTGATGTTGGAGCCCGGGGCTAGCGCGACCCGGCGTCGCATCCAGTGTAAAGGCACCTGCCGGGTGCGCACGACGGCGGAATCCGAGCCGGTGTGCGCCGCACCTGACATCGGGTCATGCCGGGCACTCGTGTTCACCCCCTCCGGGGTATGCCGGTAGCGTTCGCCCCAGGAGCCGCGGTGTCCTGCCCGGCAGCAGCCGCACCGGAGAGAGGGGGTCGAGCGCACGTGCTGAGCAAGTCCTTCCGCGCCGTGGTCACCGCCACCGCCTCGGCCGGGGTGGGGCTGACGGCATTCGGGGACCGGCCGCTGCTGATCACCACGGTGGCCGGGATGGGCGGCATATTCGCACTCGGCTGGCCGGGACTGCTCGGACTGCCGGCCCGTCAGGGCACCTCGGTGCTGTTGCTGGCCACGATAGCCGCAGGGGTGTCGCTGCAGTGGCTCACCGGTGACCTGGCCTATGCCGCACTCGGGTTCGGGGTCGTCGTCGTGGCCGCCTTCGTCCTGCAACTGCTGCGCCGCGACGGCCGCCCCCGGTTGGTGGAGTCCGTCGCCGGGGCGGTCACGGGTGCGGCCGTGCTGACCTCCGGCGTGGGGTGGCTGGCGGTGGGCACCGGTCCGAGTCGGTTGGGCTGTTGCTGGTGGGGGCGGTGACCCTCGCGGCTGCGGCGATCGTCACCGCGATCCCGCTGCCCGCCACCTGGGGGTGGCTGGTCACCACCGCGGTCGCGGCAGGGGTGGGCCTGGGGGTGGGAACCGTGATCATCGCGGTGGGCCCGGTCACCGGGGTGCTGGTCGGGCTCGTGGCCGGCGTCCTCAGTGCGGCCGTGCATCACCTGCTGGGTCAGTTCCCCGCCTCGGTGCGGGCGTGGCCGGCGTTATCGGCGGCCGTGCTCCCGGTTTTGGTCTGCGGTGCGCCGGTGTACGTGCTGGGCCGCATCCTGCTCCTGCTGTGATGGCGCGATAGCATCGCAGGTGTGGCATTCCAACTTCCTGACGACCTGGCCCCGGAGGCGTACCCGCTCGCCTGGCTGATCGGCCGCTGGCGCGGTCCCGGCTTCGTGGCCTACCCCGACATCCCCCAGCGCGGGGTTCTCGTCGACGTGGAGTTCGGTCACGACGGCGGCCCGTACCTGACCTACAGGTGCACCACCCACCTGCTGGAGAGCCCGCTGGAGTCCCTGGAGGGGGACATCGACGTCGCGGCGCTGCAGGCCGGGCAGGTCTGGAGCGCCGAATCCGGCTACTGGCGGGTCGCCCCGACCGACGCAGGCACCGACGGCAAAGGGAACGGAACGCCCGACGGCGGCGTCCCGGCGCACGCGCTGGAGGTGCTGCTGGCCGAACCCAGCGGGCACGTGAACGTCTACCTGGGCCAGGTCCAGGGCCCCCGGGTGGAACTGAGCACCGACCTGATCGCCCGCACCTCGACCGGCGCCGACATCGCGGCCGCGGCCCGGATGTACGGCCTGGTGCGGGGGGAACTGATGTGGGCGACCGACCTGGCCGCGTTCGGCCACGAGTTGCAGTCCTACTCCTCGGGCCGGCTGCAGCGACACGAGTGAAGGAGAGCGCGATGAGTGCCAGTGCGTTGATGACCAGGCAGGGCGCCGTAGCCGCTGCGGACCCTGATGAGGGTGTAGCCGCGCACTACGGCGAGCCCATGCACGAACAGCGCGCCCTCGAGCAGGGCCGGGCGGTAGTGGACCTGTCCCACCGGGGCGTGGTCACCGTGGCCGGTGCCGACCGGCTTACCTGGCTGCACTCGATCACCTCCCAGCACCTCAACGCCCTGGAGCCGGGGATGAGCACCGAGATGCTGGTGCTGGACCCCCACGGCCGGGTCGAGCACGCCGCCGCCGTCATCGACGACGGCGCCACGACGTGGCTGATCACCGAGTCCGGGACCGCAGCGGGACTGGTGGCGTACCTGGAGTCGATGAAGTTCGCGATGCGGGTGGAGGTCGGCGCTCGCACCGACCTGGCCGTGCTCGGCACCAGCGCGCACGGGCCCACGATCGACGGTGCGCTGATTCAGTGGCGCGACCCGTGGCCGGTGACCGCCCCGGGATCGACCCGCTACGGGCCGGACGATCACGAGCACCCCGGCGCCCAGTGGCAGGGGGCGTTGTGGCTGGTGCAGCGCGACGATCTGCCGGCCGCGGTGAGCCAGGCCGAGGGAGCTGGTGCGCGCCTGGCCGGGGTGTGGGCCTGGGAGGCATTGCGGGTGGCCACCTGGCGGCCACGGCACGCCCGGGAGTGCGATGAGCGCACGATCCCGCACGAGTTGGACTGGCTCCGCACCGCCGTGCACCTGGAGAAGGGGTGTTACCGGGGCCAGGAGACGATCGCCCGGGTGTTCACCATGGGCCGGCCCCCGCGCCGGCTGACGATGCTGCACCTGGATGGCTCCGAGCACATCACCCCCGAACCGGGGGCCACGGTCGTGCACGGTGAGCGCGAGGTCGGCAGGGTCACGAGCGTGGTCCGTCACCACGAGCTGGGTCCGGTGGCCCTGGCGGTGCTGAAGCGGTCGGTGGATCCCGAGGCCACGCTGAGCGTGGAGGGCCTCGCCGCCGGGCAGGAGACGATTGTGACCCCGGAAGGTTTCGGCACCGGGCGACCACCTCCCCAGGACAGGCCGCGACCGAACCCGGCGCTGCGTCGTCGTCCCTGATCGAGTGGGCCGTGAAGCGACGGGCGTGGGGCCGGTCCGAACCGGACCCCGGGGGGACACCCCCGGTGCCCTCGGTGGAACGTCCCACATTGCGCCAGGTCCGGGTTTCGGCACTGGCGCGGGCCCGTCGGGGGCTGCGCCGCACCCGTAGCGACCTGTGGCCGATCCTGACCGCGGCGGCAGCCGCCGGTGTCGCCTATGCCATCGCGTTGTACGGTCTGGGGCACCGCTACCCGCTCTTCGCCGCCATCGCGGCGTGGATCAGCCTGGGGTTCAGCCACGACCGCCGCCCCCGCAAGGTCGCTGAACTGGCCTTCGGCGTGGCGATCGGGGTGTTCTTCGGGGAGGCCTTCTCCGCCCTGTTCGGGTCCGGCCCGATCCAGATCGGCGTGGTGCTGGTCCTGGCCGTGCTCGCGGCGCGGCTGATCGATGCCGGGCAGATGCTGGCGATCCAGGCCGGGGTGCAGTCGGTGGTGGTGGTGGCCCTTCCGGGATACCTGTTCGGCGTCACCGGGGCCATGGACCGGTGGTTGGACGCGGTGATCGGTGGGGTGGTGGCCCTGGCGGTGGCGGCGCTGCTGCCGATCGACGTGCGCAAGCAGGTGCGCTCGCTGGCCCGCGCGGCGCTGCAGGAGGTTTCCCGGACACTGGGTGGGGTCGCCCGGGGCCTGGCCGCCCAGGATCCCACCGCGGTGGGTGATGCCCTCGTGCAGGCCAGGGGTTCCCAGGCGGTGCTGGATGAGTGGCATGAGGTGGTGCGCGGATCCTTGGCCGCCACCCGGTTCACCCCGCAGTGGCTGCGGCACGACGACGAGATGACGCGGCTGGACCGGGCCGCGATGCTGTGTGACCGGGCGATGCGCAACACCCGCGTGCTGACCAGGCGGGCCAGCGCCGTCGCGATGGATCCCGACGACGGGGCGCTGCTGGCCGACCTGCTGGAACAGACCTCCGCGGCCGCCGAGGCGTTGGGCACCGAACTGGGCAACAACGACGACCCCGCGAAGGTGCGCCCGCAGTTGGTGCGGATCGCCGGACAGTTGGACCCGCAGGCCTTCTCCGGCTGGCGGGCCCAGACCGAGGTGGCGCTGCTGCGCTCCCTGCTGGTGGATCTGCTGGGCATCACCGGCTGGACCGGGGAGGAGTCGCGGGCGGCACTGGCCGAGCCCGGTTCACTCGGGGAGTGAGGCCACCTGCCCGGATATCGGTACCGCGGCCGGTACGCCGCGGCTAGGGTGTACAGCATGGACGTCCCCGTCAGTACATTCCGGTCCCAACTCAAGCACTGGATCGAGCGCGTGGGGGCGGGCGAAGAACTCATCATCACCGAACGAGGGGTGCCGGTGGCCCGGCTCACCGGTGTCGACGGAGCGGACCTGATCGCCTCCCTGGAACGGGATGGCCTGTTGTCCGCCCCCGAGGCGGACCGGCCCAGCGCACCCGCGGTGGAGGGCAGGCACTCCTCCGTCTCGGAGCTGGTTCGCCGGTTGCGACGATGAGCCTGGTCTACTTCGACTCCAGTGCGCTGCTGGCGCTGGTGCACCACGAGAGCACCTCGGCCCTGGTGCGCGCTCTATGGGACCGGGCCGACGCGGTGTTCGCCTCCCGGCTGGCCGACGCCGAGGTGCGTGCGGTGCTGCGCGCCGGGGAGCGCAGTGGCAGGGTGAGCAAGGAAGTAGCGGGGCAGGCGCTGGAGCGCTGGCACCGGATGTGGCCCGCGCTGCGCAAGGTCGAGGTCACCGCGGCGATCGCCGAACGGGCGGCGGACCTGGCCGAGGAGCACGGGCTTCGTGCCGGGGACGGAATCCAGATGGCCTCGGTGGAGTTGCTCGCCCCGGCCAACCCGATCGTGGCCCTCACCGACGCCCGCCTCGCGGGCGTGGCCACCGCCTTGGGCCTGCGCGTGCTCCCGCAGCAGTAACCCTCGACGGACGTGCGCCCGGCTCCGCCTGCGCGTGGGCTGATCGCGTGGGCTGAACTAGAGTCATGGGGTGATCGTCGTCGGCACCATTCAGAACTACCTGTTCCTCGCGCTGTCCCTGGTGGTGGTGGGCATGTGCGCACTCGCGCTGTTCGATGCGCTGCGACGCCCCGGGGAGGCATTCAGTTACGCGGAGAAGCGCACCAAAGGCTTCTGGGCCGGTATCCTGGCTCTCGCCCTGCTGTTGGCCTTCCTCGGCATCCCGCCGCCACTGGGCCGTTCGGGCCTGATCATCTTCCTGGTACTGGCGGCGGTGCCGGCCGGGATCTATCTGGCCGATGTGCGCCCGGCGGTTCGTCACTACCGGGACAACCGTGGCGGTGGAGGATCGCCTTGGTGAATCCGGGTCAGCCCCACACCGTCGTTCCCGCCCCGTCCGTGCCGCACCCGATCAACCCGGGCGCGCCCCTGGCCTGGGTGGTGCGCGGCGACCTCACCGAATCGGTGCACACCGGCCATCTGAGCACTCTGCACGCCGACGGCAGCACCGGGCTGAGCGTGGGCGCGCCGGCGCAGACCATGTTCCCGCGCTCGTCGGTGAAGCCGGTGCAGGCGCTCGTGGCGCTGCGCACCGGGGTGGTGCTGGAACCGGAACAGATCGCCCTGGCATGCGCCTCCCACAGCGGGGAGGCGGCACACCTGGAGGTGGTCCGAGCGATCCTGGCCCGCGCCGGGTTGAGCGAGGCCGACCTGGGCAACACCCCGGATCCGCCGTTGTCGGCCCAGGCCGCGCGCGCCTGGCGCGACGCGGGCCACGAGCCCTCCTCGCTCACCCAGAACTGCTCGGGCAAGCACGCGGTGATGCTGGCGACCTGCGTGCACAACGGCTGGCCCACCGACACCTACCTCGACCCGGCGCACCCGCTACAGCAGGCGGTCGTGGCCACGATCGCCGAGCTGACCGGCGTCGCGGTGGGCCACCTGGCCGTCGACGGGTGCGGAGCGCCATTACCCTCGACCACCACTGAGGGGCTCGCCCGGGCCTTCGCGACCCTGGCCACCGCGCAACCGGAGTCACCGGAGGGTCGCGTCGCCGCCGCCATGCGGGCGCACCCGTATCTGGTCGGGGGACAGGGCCGGGACGTCACCGAGGCGATGCGGCAGGTGCCCGGTCTGATCGCCAAGGACGGCGCCGAGGGCGTCTACGCCGCGGCCCTGCCCGATGGGCGCGCCCTGGCCTTCAAGATCGCTGACGGCGGCTCCCGGCCCCGCCCCGCGGTGCTCGCGGCGGCGCTGGGCGTGCTGGGCGAGGAAGCGCCCCCCGAGGGATGGCCCTGGGCGCGGGTGCCGGTACTGGGCCACGGCCGGCCGGTGGGGCAGGTGGTCCCCGCCGTCGGGTCCGCCACCGGGGGGAACTGAACGGTGCGTGCCGTACTGCAACGCGTCAGCTCCGCTTCGGTGGAGGTGGAGGGGCAGGTGGTGGGGCAGATCGGTACCGGCCTGCTCGCCCTGATCGGGGTGACCACACCGACACCGAGGCGGATGCGCAGCTCATCGCCCGCAAGATCGCCGACCTGCGGATCCTGCGCGGTGAGACCTCCCTGACCGAGAACCCCGACGCCGGGGTGCTGGTGATCAGCCAGTTCACCCTGTACGGGCAGACCCGCAAGGGCCGCCGCCCCACCTGGTCCGAGGCGGCCCCTGGTGAGGTCGCGGAGCCCTTGGTGGGCGCCGTCATCGAGGACCTGCGCGGGCGCGGCCTGACCACCCGGACCGGGGTGTTCGGTGCGGACATGGCCGTGTCGCTGGTCAACGACGGCCCGGTCACGCTGGTGCTGGAGAGCTGATCGGCCCCGTCCGGGCCGATCAGCCGATCACGCCGCTGGCGAACACGGGCAGGAAACCCCTGTGCCCACGGTTAGCATCAATGTATCTGCCACGACCAGTCTTGCCCTGGTCCCGGCCCTTGGGAGCTGTACATGTTCGAAAGATTCACCGACCGAGCCCGTCGCGTCGTCGTCGTCCTCGCCCAAGAAGAGGCGCGGATGCTGAACCACAACTACATCGGTACCGAGCACATCCTGCTCGGTCTCATCCACGAGGGTGAGGGTGTCGCCGCCAAGGCCCTGGAGTCGCTGAGCATCTCCCTGGAGGCCGTGCGTCAGCAGGTGCAGGAGATCATCGGGGAGGGCCAGCAGGCTCCCTCGGGGCACATCCCCTTCACCCCGCGCGCCAAGAAGGTGCTGGAGCTCTCCCTGCGTGAGGCCCTGCAACTCGGACACAACTACATCGGCACCGAGCACATCCTGCTCGGCCTCATCCGTGAGGGCGAGGGCGTGGCCGCCCAGGTGCTGACCAAACTCGGCGCGGACCTGAACCGGGTCCGTCAGCAGGTGATCCAGTTGCTCTCGGGATACCAGGGCAAGGAAGCCGTCTCCACCGGTGGGCCCAGCGAGGGTACCCCGTCCGGTTCGGCGGTGCTGGACCAGTTCGGCCGGAACCTCACCCAGGCCGCCCGCGACTCCAAGCTCGACCCGGTGATCGGGCGGGGCAAGGAGATCGAGCGGGTGATGCAGGTGCTCTCTCGCCGCACCAAGAACAACCCGGTGCTGATCGGTGAGCCCGGCGTCGGAAAGACCGCCGTGGTGGAGGGCCTGGCCCAGGACATCGTGCGCGGCGACGTGCCCGAGACCCTGAAGGACAAGCAGCTCTACACCCTTGACCTGGGTGCGCTGGTGGCCGGCAGCCGTTACCGCGGTGACTTCGAGGAACGCCTGAAGAAGGTGCTCAAGGAGATCCGTACCCGCGGAGACATCATCCTGTTCATCGACGAGATCCACACCCTGGTCGGCGCCGGTGCAGCCGAGGGTGCGATCGATGCCGCCTCCATCCTCAAGCCGATGCTGGCCCGCGGTGAACTACAGACCATCGGGGCCACCACCCTGGAGGAGTACCGCAAGCACATCGAGAAGGACGCCGCGCTGGAGCGCCGTTTCCAGCCGATCCAGGTCGACGAACCCACGTTGGCGCACGCGATCGAGATCCTCAAGGGTCTGCGCGACCGGTACGAGGCACACCACCGGGTCACCATCACCGACCCGGCCCTGGTCTCCGCCGTGCAGCTGGCCGACCGGTACGTCAACGACCGGTTCCTGCCGGACAAGGCGATCGACCTGATCGATGAGGCCGGCGCCCGGTTGCGGATCCGCCGGATGACCGCCCCACCGGAACTGAAGGAGCTCGACGACCAGATCGCCGAGGCGCGCCGCAGCAAGGAGTCGGCGATCGACGATCAGGACTTCGAGCGTGCCGCCCGGCTGCGCGATGAGGAGAAGAACCTCACCGCCACCCGCGCCGAGAAGGAGAAAGCCTGGAAGTCCGGCGACCTGGACACCGTGGCCGAGGTGGATGAGGAACTCATCGCCGAGGTGCTGGCGATGTCCACCGGTATCCCGGTGTTCAAGCTCACCGAGGAGGAGTCCTCGCGCCTGCTGAACATGGAGACCGAACTGCACAAGCGGATCGTGGGCCAGGACGCCGCCGTGAAGGCGCTGTCCCAGGCGATCCGGCGCACCCGAGCCGGGCTGAAGGACCCCAAGCGTCCCGGTGGTTCGTTCATCTTCGCCGGCCCCACCGGTGTGGGGAAGACCGAACTGGCCAAGGCGCTCGCGGAGTTCCTGTTCGGTGATGACGACGCGCTCATCCAGCTGGACATGAGCGAGTTCTCCGAGAAGCACACCGTCTCGCGCCTGTTCGGTTCTCCGCCCGGGTACGTCGGTTACGAAGAGGGTGGACAGCTGACCGAGAAGGTGCGGCGCAAGCCGTTCTCGGTGGTCCTCTTCGATGAGGTGGAGAAGGCCCACGCGGACATCTTCAACTCGCTGCTGCAGATCCTCGAGGACGGCCGGTTGACCGACTCCCAGGGTCGCATGGTGGACTTCAAGAACACCGTGATCATCATGACCACCAACCTGGGGACCCGTGACATCGCCAAGGGACTGCTCACCGGCTTCCAGGCCGGAGGGGATCTGTCCACCAACTACGAGCGGATGAAGATCAAGGTCAACGACGAACTCAAGCAGCACTTCCGTCCTGAGTTCCTCAACCGCGTCGACGACGTGATCGTCTTCCCCCAGCTCTCCCGCGAGGAGATCCACCAGATCGTGGACCACATGGTCGGTGCGCTGGCCACTCGCTTGGCGGACAAGGACATGACGATCGAACTCAGCCCCGCTGCCAAGGAACTGCTGGCCGATCGTGGCTACGACCCGGTGCTCGGTGCCCGGCCGCTGCGCCGCGCGGTGCAGCGTGAGATCGAGGACCAACTCTCCGAGAAGATCCTCTACGGCGAACTCACCGCGGGCCAGAAGGTCTACGTGGACGCCACCGGAGAGGGTCTGCTGGCCGAGTTCACGTTCACCGGGGTGGACAGCGACGAGCCCGCCAAGGAACTCGAGGCCGCAGAGCCGGTCGCTGCGGCGGTCGGCGCGGGTTCGCCCAACAGCACTGCTGAGGACGCCCCCGCACGACGAGGACTGAGTTCCGCCCGCCCCTGGGCCCAACCGTCGAACGCCCCGTGCACCCCGTGCACGGGGCGTTCGCGTTCCCCACCCCCGGCCCCGCACCCCCAAACCCGGGGGCGCTGAGACCGGTCACGCGATCGACCGGCCTCACGGGCGATCGACCGGTCTCATTTGCGCCGCAGCCGCCCTCCCGTGGTACCGAGCGCCGGTCCGGCGGCCGCCGGCCGGATGGTGAGATGGCCGCGCAGCCGCTGGAACGATGCCGATGGGCTGGTTAGCGTGCCTGATGTGAGGGATTCGCACGGCGCTGCCACCTCGGCTGCCCCCGGGTTGCCGGTCGAGGTCGACCCGTCGACCCCCGAGGTCGACCTGGTGATCGTGGGGGGAGGGCCGCGGGCCGTGGCCACCGTGGCCCGCCTGGCCGCGCGGTTGCGCCCGGAGGAGCCGTTCGGCGCTCCCGCGCCCTCCGGTGATCCGGCGCTGCGGGTCGCGATCATCGACGCGGTCCAGGTGGGCGCCGGCGCCACCTGGCGGACCGACCAGCACCCGCTGCTGCTGAACAACACCTACAGCGCCCAGACCACCGCGCACGCCGACGCCAGCACCGACCAGGACGGTCCGTTGGTGCCGGGGCCGGACCTGGTGCAGTGGGCGGCCACCTGCTCGCACGCCCCGACGCAGCGCTACCTCGGTATCGGCCCGGAGCGACCGGCATGGCTCGGCGCCGAACTCGCCGCATTGCGCCCGGAGTCCTACCCGACCCGGCGGCTGCAGGGGGTCTACTACCGCGACCAGCTCGCCGAGGCCGCCCGCCGCGGGGGAATCGAGGTGTGGCACATCGAGGGCACCGCGACCGACATCGCCGTGGCCGGCGCCGAGCCGGCCACCCGCGCCCACGAAACACCTGGCCGCACCGGCACCAGCACAGTGGGTGGGCGCCGCCTCGTCCGGCTCACCGGCGCCCACCGGGTAGCCGTCGACGGACCCCGCGGACACCGCGCGCCCATCACCCCGAGCCGGTCGCCGCGATCAGCGCCCCCCTGGTGGTCCTGGCCCAGGGCATGATCCAGGCCGAGCCGTCGGATCAGACCCGCGCCCGCACCGACCGGGCGCGCAGGCAGCGACTGCTCTATGTGCCCCCGGGGATGCCATCGGAGCGGGACTGGACCCAGGTGCCCGGCGACGGCCAGGACGTGCTGGTGGCGGGGATGGGGGCGAACTTCTTCGACGTGATCGGCATCCTCACCGCCGGTCGCGGGGGCCGCTTCACGCTGGCGGACAGCGGCGCACAGGCTGATACCGCCGGGTTCGCCGCCCTCGACGGCGGTGCAGGTGGCCCGGCCGCCGGCGCGCCGCTGCACTACGAACCCTCCGGCGCGGAACCGCGGCTGCTGGTGGGATCCCGGCGCGGTCTGCCCTACCGCGGCAAGGGCGCCTATCCCACCGGTATGCCCCCGCCGTGGCGACCCCGGATCGCCACCGCCGGAGCCCTCGCGGACGCCTGCCGTGGCCGTGTCCGGGATCTGCGCACCCAGGTCTGGCCGCTGTTGGCCGCCGAGTTCGCGGCCGCGCACCTGATCACCTTGGCTGCCCACCACCGCCACGCCGTGGTCGACGGGGTGGATGAGGCCGCGATCATCGCCGCGCTCAGCCGCGGCACCGATCCCGCCGCCGTCGTCGCCGATCTGGTCACCGCACCCGGTTACGACCTGGACGTGGACCGGCTGGACCGGCCCGCGCCCGTGGCGGACCCGCAGCAGTGGGACGGCTGGGTGCGCACGTGGTTGGACCAGGAACAGGCCTCGATCGCGAACCCGCTCACGTCCCCGCGCAACGCGGTGAACCGGGCGATGGCCACCCTGCGAGTCCTACTCGGGCGCCATGTGGCCGCCGGGGCACTGGACGGGCGCGCCCGGCTGGTCCAGTACGAGGACTGGTTCGTGCCGTTGGGCCTGACCCTGGCCTCCGGCCCGCCGCCGCGGCGTACCGCTCAACTGCTGGCGCTGGTGCGCGCCGGAGTGGTGCAACTCCTGGGGGAGAGCCTGCTCATCGAGCCCGACGACGACGGCTTCCGGGCCCGCACGCGCGTTCACCCCGGGGGGGTGGTCACCCGGGCGCTGCTGGAGACCCGGATGTCCCGGGGCCAGGTGCCGGGCACGTCCGACCCGCTGCTGTCCACGTTGATGGGCAGCGGCCGCGCCCGGCTGCACCGGGTCCCCGACACCACCAGGGCCGGTGGGTGGGCAGCGACCACCACCGTGGATGTCACCCCTGACGAGTTTGCACTGATCGATGCTGCGGGCCGGACGGATCCGGACGTGCTGGTGCTGGGAATCCCGGCCGAGGCGGTCCAGCCGGGCTCGGCGATCGGGGCGACCCCCGGGGTCCCCTCGCCGCTCCTGGCGGGCGCGGACCGGGTGGCCGCCCAGGCGCTGGAGCGGATCGCCGTCCCGGTTTGAGGGGGCGGAAAGGTGGGCTCAGCGCACTCCCCGGCGCACGCGCAGCAGCGGCAGCCCGGCGGCAGCGACGATGATCGCCACACCTGCCCAGTTCAACGCCGAGATGGTCTCGCCGAACAGTGCCGCGCCCAGCAGCAGGGCCACCACCACCTCCCAGTAGGAGGTCCTGGACAACTCGGCGGTGCGCAGGTGCTTGCCGGCCAGCACCAGCAGGCCCAGGGCCAGCAGGCCGCAGACCGCGAAGAACGTCAGGGCCCAGGCCCAGTTGGCCGGGGTCATCGCGCTCAGGTCCGGGCGGGTGAGGGCCACCATGGCCCCGGTGGCCAGGGTGCCGAAGGTGAAGTTCCAGAAGCTCCGCACGTCGGCGGGCATGTCCGCGCGGAACCGGTAGCACAGCAGCGCGGCTCCGTACAGCACCCCTGAGGCAACCCCGAGCAGCACCCCGAGCAGGTGGTTCTCCGAGGCGGTGGTCGGCCCCTCGATCAGCCCGGCCACCAGCATCATGCCGGTGAATGCGGCCGCCAGCGTCAACGTCTCGGCGCGGGTGGGGGACTCCTTCAGGACCACCCGCGCCAGGATGGTTGCCAGCACCGGGCCGAGATAGAGCAGCGCCACGGCCAGGGCCAGGTCGGTCAGCACGGTGGCCGAGAGCATCAGCGCGAAGGACAGGCCGAGGAAGACCCCGCCCAGTACGACGGCGGGCGACAACCTGGTCTGCCGCAGCAGGTGCCGGCGCCCGGTGATGGTGAGCAGCACGAGGATGCCCAGGGCCCCCACCAGCATCCGGCCCATGGTCAGTGCCTCACCCATCACCTCACCTGGAGGGCTGGACAGCCGCCCGAAAACCCCGGCCGTGCCCATCGCGGTGGTCGAGGCGAAGATCGCGATCAGGCCCAGCGCACGGTTGGGACGACGCGAGGCAGCGGGCGGGCGTGGAGCCGGTGTGGCAGGCGCCGCAGAAGTCGCTGCAGCCGGAACGGTAGGGGCCGGTGTATCGGTGAACGTTGCCAAGGATCTCCTCGGGACGGGCGCAGGCACGCCAAGCGGTCAGGTGGTTCCCCGCTCTGTCATCGGACCTGAGAGATTTCGCGGGCACGCCCGCCTGCACCATCGGTGAACCCCGCAGGGTTACTTTTCAGAGGAGCCTGGCCGTCGGCGGTCTGGGTGCCTGAGAGATTCCCGGGGAGGTTGCTCCGTCGGCGCCCGCTCGTGCGGGCTCTCCCGCCACGGCTGAAGTGGCATGTTCAGTTCTGCCCCGATTATGCCACCCGCTGCGCTTGTCCGATGTGGCCCGCCTCACTCCTGCTGCACGGAACCGCACCGACGCGGCCGGCGGTGACGCGGCCTGCGGTTGCGCGGGTGCCTGCCCTACCCCGGGGGATCGCCGCGAAACTGTGCCGCGACGCGGTTCCCGCGCGACGAGTGCTCAGGTGGACACGCTCAGCGGCGGGGGAGTACGTGCGCGGCAATCTCGCAGGCATAGTGTTGCGAGGTGGTCATCTCGCCACGGAACCACAGCAGCACCAGGGTGCCGGGATCGCCGGGAGCCACGATCGGGCGCAGATTGTCCACCGAGGAATCCCGCGTCACCGGGGTCCAGGCCCAGGTAGCGCCACCGTCGGCGGTACGGCCGTGGAAGATCTCGTGGTGGGCCAACTCGGACCCGTCGCGCGGGTCGATGTGGGTCGAGGCGTAGACCGAGTCCGCGTCGTAGGGGTCGATCGCGATCAGGCCGGTGTAGTCCTCCTCGCGCGGGAACAGCGCACGCCCGGCCTTGGCGACCTGGTACACGCCCCAGGTTCCGTCGTCGTTGGTGCGGCCGTAGAAGAAGCGGTGGTCGGCGAAGTTGGAGTTCTCCGGTTCGTCGTTGGCGCGGGCGGTGAAGGTGGCCACCACGGTGCCCTCGATGCGCCGGATGTCGGTTGTCCACCCACGCGTCATCCGCTCCCCGTCCCACACCGAGTCGGCGGCGAAGACGGTGGTCAGTTCCGCCTGGTCCGGCGCCTGGCCGGACAGCGCGTGGGGGTCGACGACGGTGCCATCGGAGGCGTGCAGCGCCCCTGCGCTCAGGTACCCGTGGTAGATCGAGTTGTTGTAGTCGCGCGGGTGGTGGTCGGTGGTGAGTACGTCGATCCGGTCGCTGCCGGCGTAGCGGCAGTATCCGTTGACGTAACCGACCTTGGGCCGGTCGAAGAGCTTGCCGGCGAAGGTCCAGGTGTCGCCCTCGTCATCCGAGACCAGGGCACAGGCGTCGTCGTTGATCGCCCGGGCGAAGCAGTACAAGCGACCGTCCAGTGCGTGCAGGTTCGAGTAGGTGACGCCCCGGCCCCCGGTCAACTCGGTCCAGTCGAAGACCTGCTCCGGGCCCCAGGTGGTGGGGTCCCCCGGCTCGCTGACGCGCCACCGGGTGTAGTTGTCACTCTTGTGCTTGGCGTAGACCGCCAGCCAGCGACCGTCACGCCGGCGCCACAGGCCAGGGACGTTGTGGTCATCGGACTCCAGGTTCTCGTGCAGCACCACGATCGTGGACTCACCCGTGCCCAGGTCGGTAACGGTGAGTTCCACGTTCCCGGCTCGGGTCGCACCATCCTCACCCTCGGGCGCGGCCACCGAACCGACCACCAGAACATTGGACTCGGGATCCACCAGGGCACGTTCGTCCTGGTACCAGCACCAGGCGCCGTTGCGGTTCAGGACCCACGGGTCAGCGTCGAACACCGGATCAGCCGCCATTGGGCCACCACTCTCTCGAAAGCTTCGGGAATTTCTCCGATACATGGCGACCGTAGAGCGGGCGTCGGCGCAGGTCAAGTCGGTCCGGCCGGGCCGAACAAATGCGGCCACCCCGGCCCGGTCTGCCTCGGCGCTGCCGGACCCGCTAGCGTGCCGCAAGCCCTTGGATGAGGCTCTCAGCCTCGCTGACCGAGACCGCGCGGGCGCCCTTGCCGGTCCAGTGGCGGATCAGGGCAGGCTCGGCGCGGGTGTGCGCCAGCCCCCGGCGTACCAGTGTCGGCAGGGGTTTGCGGGCTTCGGCGATGTCGCGCAGCAAGCGCAGCCAGAAGGTCTGCACCCGCGGGCGCACCAGGCACAACGCCTCGGCGAGCAGATCGCGTGAGCGCAACTCGTCGATGAGCTCGGCGGCGAAGATGCCTTCGGCCAGGACTACCGGGTGGTCCGGTATCACCAGCCGGGTGGTGCCGGTGCGCCGGGAGGTGGGGATGTCATAGATCGGCAGTTCGGCCTCGCCGTTCAGGCACAACTCCTCCAGCGACTGCACTGCCGCGGCACCGTCCCAGGCCAGTGGGGAGTCCCAGTCCACGCTGCCGAAGCGTTGCGGGAGACCGGGGTGGTCGATGTCGCGGTAGAAGTCGTCCAGTTGCAGTGCGGGCAGGCCGAGCCGGCGCACCAGGGAACTCTTTCCCGACCCCGAGGCCCCGGTGATCAGCACCACCCGGCGGGGTGCGCGCCGGCTACCGCTGGGCAGATCGAACAGTGCCGGATCGGAATCGGCGCCACGGTCGAAGGGCATGGGTGCGATTATCGCCCCTGCCGGCCGCGCATCGGACCGCGCCCGCCCTGCCGGCGGCGTTAGGCTCATCCTCAACCAGCCGCGGGTGCAGGTACCCCGGCCGGCGCCAACGTGAGGAGTGCTTCGATGGTCAAGCGGCGAGTTCCACGGGTTCGTGACCTGGCCCCCCTGCTGCGGTTCAAGCCGCCGGTACTGGACGGTCGCCGTCGTCGGTTGGAAGCAGCGCAGACCATCGCCGACCTACGCGCCGTCGCCCAGCGCCGCACCCCGCGCGCGGCCTTCGATTACACCGAGGGGGCGGCCGAGCAGGAACTGTCGCTGACCCGGGCCCGACAAGCCTTCGAGGACGTGGAGTTCCACCCCTCGATCCTGCGCAACGTGGCCGAGGTGGACACCGACACGACGATCCTGGGCGGGCGCTCGGCGCTGCCGTTCGGCATCGCCCCCACCGGCTTCACCCGGATGATGCAGACCGAGGGGGAGATCGCCGGGGCCGGTGCCGCCGGGGCGGGGGGGGTCCCGTTCGCCCTGTCCACCATGGGCACCACCTCGATCGAGGACGTCGCACTGGCCAATCCCTCCGGGCGCAACTGGTTCCAGCTCTACATGTGGAAGGACCGGGACCGTTCGATGGCCCTGGTGGACCGGGCCGCGGCGGCCGGGTTCGACACGTTGCTGGTCACTGTGGACGTACCGGTGGCCGGGAACCGCCTGCGGGACGTGCGCAACGGTCTGACCATCCCGCCCTCGCTGACCGCGCGCACCGTGGTGAACGCGATCCCGCGCCCGCAGTGGTGGTTCGATCTGCTCACCACCGAGCCGCTGGCGTTCGCCTCGCTGGACCGCTGGTCCGGGACCGTGGCCCAGCTCCTGGACACCATGTTCGACCCGACCGTCGACTTCGAGGACCTACGCTGGATCGCCCGGCAGTGGCCGGGCAAGACCGTGGTCAAGGGCGTGCAGACCCTGGCCGACGCCCACAAGGTGGTCGAGGCCGGCGCGGACGCGATCATCATGCTGTCCAACCATGGCGGGCGTCAGCTCGACCGTGCCCCGGTGCCCTTCCACCTGTTGCCCCAGGTCGCTGCCGAACTGGGCCAGGACGCCGAGATCATCCTGGACACCGGGATCATGTCCGGGGCCGACATCGTGGCTTCGGTCGCCCTGGGTGCGGACTTCACGATGGTGGGCCGGGCCTACCTGTACGGGCTGATGGCCGGCGGTCGCGCGGGGGTGGACCGGATGATCCAGATCCTGCGCGCCGAGATCGAGCGCACCATGCGCCTGCTGGGGGCGGCCTCGCTGGCCGAACTGGAACCGGGGCACGTCACCCAGCTCCAGCGCCTCACCCCCCGCCCGCGCGCCGGGGTGCATCAACAGGCCTGAGCCCGGCTGCCGGAGGTTCGCCCCAGGACGGGGCTGGCGGGGCGGGCGAGCAGCGCCTGGCCGCTGAGCCCGGCCCGGGGCGAGTCGAGTCCGACGACGGAGCCGGGCCCGGGCCGAGCCGGCCCCTGGGCGGGGGTGCTCAGAGCGGCCGGACCGTCAGGTCGGCGTACTCGGCGATCATCGGGGCCATCTGCCGGAAACCCAGGTGCCCCCCGCGCAACGGGTCGCCCCCGGTGCCGCCGTCGTCGTGCCAGTCGAAGATCGGCAGATCGTCGATCGCTAAGCGGACCCGGTCACGTCGGGTGCGGACCGAGATCCGGTACGGCGGATCGGCGTCGGCCAGCGGGGGGAGCGGATCGGCGCCCTGAGCCACCAGGTGGAAGCCGTGGGACTTGCGCAGGTTGGCGGTGTGGAAGCGCCGCTCGCTGTCCCACTTCCGCCGGAAGTAGGACACGTGGTAGGCGTCCAGATCCCCGTGGTGGTACTGCTCGTACGGGCCGGTGCGTGGCGCCAGGGCGGGGTCCAGCACGCTGCGACCGCCGTGACCGGTGGCGTGGAAGAACAGGATGCACAGGCCCTCATCGGCCAGCGGGTAGAAGTCGAAGGAGATCTCCACCTCGGCACCGAAGGGCTGCGGGCACCACAACACGATGTTGGCGTCCTGACCCTCGCCGGGATCGCGTAGGGACTCCAGGCGTAACCGGCCCCTGGGGAAGGACAGTGCGCCGTCTCCCTCGAGGACGAAACGGTCGAGGTCTGCGGCCGAGGCCAGCCGGTTGCGGTAGGTACTGGGCATGCGGGCACTTCCGTTGCTCACGGCCGGTAACCGGCCACCTGCAGGAACGCTGCCATCCTTGCAGCCGCTACCGGTGGGTCCAGCAACAGGCCGGCCCGGTCCGCGAGACGGAACACCTCGATCAGGTGGGCTGCCGAGCGGGCCGAGTGCATGCCGTCCAGCATCTGAAAGCCCGGCTGGTGCCCGTTCAACCAGGACCAGAACGCCACCCCCGCCTTATAGGACTGGGTCGGAGCGGCGAAGATGTGCCGGCCCAGGGCGACGGTGTCCTCAAGGATCCGGCGAGCCCCGTCGTCGTCGGCCGCTTGCAAGGCCTGCAGGGCCGCGGAGGCGGCCGGATAGATCACCGCGAACACCCCGAGCAGGGCATCGGAGTGGTGCCGCCCGTCGCCGAGGATCAGCTCCGGGTAGTTCAGGTCGTCCCCGGTGTACAGGCGCACCCCAGGGGCCCGGCGCGCCAGTTCGGCGCGCAGGTCCATCTCGCGCCGTGCCTCCAGCAGCGAGACCTTGATGCCCTCGATCCGGTCTGCGCCCCTGGCGATGAGGTCGGCGACGGTCCGGTGTGCCTCGTCCAGGTCCTCGCTGCCCCAGTAGCCGGTCAGATCCGGATCGAACATCGGCCCGAGCCAGTGCAAGACCGCCGGTTGGTCCACATCGGCCAGCACCGACTCGTACACCCGGGCGTACTCGTGGGGGTGGGTGGCGACAACGGCCAGGTGACGTGAGGCCATCACGATCACCCGGGCACCGGCGTGCTGGATCACCTCGACCTGGTGGCGGTAGGCATCGATCACCTCGGTCAGGGTGGGTGTGGCATCGGCGGGTAGGTGGTCGGTGTTGGCCCCGGCAGCAATCGTCCCGCCGGCGGCCCGAGCGTGGGCGGCGGAGCGTTCGATGAGTTCGGCGGCGCCGTCCCAGTCCAGCCCCGTTCCCCGCTGCGCGGTATCCATCGCCTCGGCCACGCCGAGCCCGGCGTCCCAGATCCGCTGGCGCATGCCGAGGGTGGCATCCCAGTCGATCAGGGCCGGTGCGCCGGGAACGTTGTCGGCGTCGTGGCGGGGTGCGACCGGGACGGCGGCGTAGGCGGACCGGGCGGTCAGGGGCCCGGTGGGGGTGGGCCAGTGAGTGGGTTCGCGCAGTGTGAGCGGTTTCCAGTTGCCCTCGGGGCCGGGCAGGGACAGGGTGATGTCCGTCGTCGTCATGGCTTGGCTCCTTTCGCGCTGACCGCACCGGTGCGGTCGGCCCGATTCTGCTGCGCCACGCACCTGCGCTGGTCCCGGCCACGGTAGGCCGCGGGGCGGGCGTGTGCCTGCCGAGCCATCCCGGCGCGGCGCGGGGAGTGCGCTGCCCGCCGGGTGCCGAGCCGTAGAATCTGTGTCCTGATGCGTGCGACGTGGCGGGAGTAGGCGATGGTGGCAGGCGGGCGGACCCGGCCGGGGATGCTGGACGTCGCACGTCTGGCCGGGGTGTCGCACCAGACCGTTTCGCGGGTGCTGAACGAGCATCCGAACGTGCGCGAGAGCACCCGCGTCAAGGTGGTGCAGGCGATCGAGGAGTTGGGCTACCGGCGCAACAGCGCGGCGCGGGCGCTGGTGACCCAGCGTTCGGGAACACTCGGGATCGTGACCACCGGATCGGAGCACTACGGCCCCTCCCGAACCCTGGCCGTGGTGGAGCGCGCAGCGCGGGAGGCCGGGTACTTCGTGGCCGTGGCCACCGCCGTACATCCGACGCCGGACATGGTCACCTCCATCTTCGACCGGTTCCTGGACCAGGCCGTGGAGGGCGCGGTGGTGATCGCCCCGACCGAGGAGATCGCGGCGGCCGCCCGCAACGCCTCTGCCGACCTGCCGGTGCTGATGATCGCGGCCACCCCGAAGTGGGAGCCCGGCCAGCACGCCCTCAGCGTGGACCAGGGCGCGGGGGCACGGATGGTGGCCGAGCACCTGATCGAGTTGGGCCACCGTGACGTGGTGCACGTGGCCGGGCCGGTCGATTGGTTCGACGCCCGGGCGCGTGCCCGCGGCTGGCACGCGAAGTTGGCCGAGGCCGGGATCCGCGCCCGCGCCGACCGGCAGGGGGACTGGACCGCCGCGTCGGGGTATGCGATCGGGCAGGCGTTGCTCAAGGACCTGCCCACCGCGATCTTTGCCTCGAACGACCACATGGCGCTGGGGCTGTTGCGGGCCTTCGCCGAGGCCGGCGTGCACGTGCCCGGACAGGTCTCGGTAGTCGGCTTCGACGACGTGACCGGGTCCGATCACTACTTCCCGCCGCTGACCACGGTGCAGCAGGATTTCACCGTGCTGGGCAGGCGTGCGCTGGAGGCGCTGATCGACCTGATCGTGGGGGTTCCGGTGAACACCGAGCAGGTACCTCCGACGCTGGTGCCACGGGCCAGCACCGGTCCGGCGCGCCGGTAAGCCCCACGCCACGGGTCCGCGCTGGTCCGGTCGGGACCGCGGCCGCGGGCGCGCGCCCGCGCAGCGGCTCGGACCCGCGCCCGAGGTTGCGGCGCGCACCCGCGCCCGAGCAGCCCAATTGGATGGTTGTGGCGGACGGGGGTGCCGGGTTGGCGCTGTACGCGCGCAATTGGATGGTTGCGGCGCACGGGGTGCGGGAGCGGCTACCCGCGTGCGGCCTGATGGAGCCGAACAGGTGCGTCATGTGTGACGTGCGGGGCTGGTGCGACGGATCGAGTCCGGATCGTGATCCTGGAACCTTTGACCGTTGAATCGTTTTATTGCTATGTTCTCGCTCACAACGGTAAACGCTGTCCAGCGGCAGGGTCGTCGCTCGGCGGGAGAGTGCCCGACCGAGTCCCAGGTTCGAATCGCCAGTCGGCCCCGGCCCGCGCTCGGCAGACGTGTCACGAAGAGGTGTTTCCAATGGTGAGTCCCACGCAGGCGAAGGCAGACCGCGCCTTCGGCGTGGGCCGTGCGTGGGAGTTTGCCGACGCGGTCCTGTTCACCGCGCTCCTGAACCTGCTGGTGCTCGTGATGACCCTGGCCGGTGGCGTGCTGTTCGGACTGGCCCCGGCGCTGACCGCGGCGGTCACCTGCGCCCGTGCGCGGCTTCGCGGGGAGGTGCACCCCTGGGTGCGCACCTTCGTGCGGCACTGGCGTACCCAGTTCGGCCACGCCAACCTGTTGCAGGCACCTGCGCACCTGGTGCTGGTCCTGCTCGCGGTGAACCAGGTCACCCTGGGTCGCAGCAGCGGTCCGTTGACGATCGTCATCGCGGGTGCCGCCGCCCTGACCCTCGTTTACCAGGTGCTGGTGGTGACGATGGATGCCCACTACGAGGTGCGGCGCCGGGACTGTCTGCGCCTGGCCGGGCAGTTCCTGGTGCGCTTTCCCGGGGCGCCGTTGCTGCTGGCGGCCACGCTCGCCCTGATCGGCGTGGGCACCTACCTGGTCCCGGGCCTGCTCCCGGTGCTGTCCGTCGGGGTGGCGCTGTATCTGTGCACCGCGCTGTGCCTGTCCTTCTTCGCAGCCAACGACCGCGGCCTGGCGGCCCAGCCCGCCGGCACTCCCGATCCCGTCGCCACGGGCATCTCGGCTCGAAACACCCATCAGCACCACCCGGCGGACCCTGCCGCGCAGAACCCTGCGCGCACGCCGGCAGCGACACCCACGATCTGACACACCCCAGACGTCATCGACGGCGTCGACGAGAAAGGAAATCCATGCGTTATCGACACACAACAGCAGTGGCCACTGCGGTGGCCGGTGCACTGGTGCTGGCCGCCTGCGGCGGTGGCAACGGCAACGGCAACGGCAACGGCAATGGAGGCGGTGAGAACGGGGAGGCCGGCGGCAGTGGCGAGGCGGCCTCGCGACGACTCGGTGACCATCATGGCTCCCTTCTTCTCCCCGACCGCGCCCGAGCCCGGGGGCGAGATCGAGGAAGCCCTGACCGACCTGACCGGCGTGGACCTGAACATGCGCTGGGTGCCCAACTCCAACTACGGCGACCAGACCAACGTGGTGCTGGCCAGCGATGACATCCCCGATGTGATGGTCATCCAGGACAAGAGCCAGGGCTTCATCCAGACCGCTGAGGCCGGCGGCTTCTGGGATCTGACCGACTACCTGGCCTCCGGGGACTTCCCCAACCTGGTCACCGAGAACCCCGAGGTGCAAGAGGCCTCCGGGGTGAACGGACAGATCTTCGGCGTCTACCGTGCCCGGGACGTGATCCGCCACTCGATCATCCTGCGGGCGGACTGGATGGAGAACCTCGGTCTGGAGGACCCCGAGACCCTCGACGACCTCGCCGAGATCGCCCGGGCCTTCACCGAGGACGACCCCGACGGCAACGGTCAGGACGACACTTATGGCCTGATCGTTCCGGAGTGGCCCGCGGCAGTGGGCACCGGCAGCCCCTGGGATGCGATCGACGTCTGGCACGGAGCTGGCAACGTGTGGCGCGATGACGGCGGGGAACTGACCGCCACCTGGACCACCGACGAGTGGCGCGACTCGCTGCGCTTCCAGCGCGACCTGATCGACTCCGGCTACGTCAACCCCGACTTCGCCACCATGCCGCCGGAGGACTGGAACCAGCGGTTCATGAACGGCGATGGCGGCATCATCATCGACGTGCAGTCCCGTGCGGCCGAGTTGATCAACCTGTACCGCCAGAACGACCCGGACGACTTCGACTCCTACGTTCGTCTGGTCGGACAGGTGGAGGGCCCGAACGGCAAGTTCTCCCTGCCCACCGCCGGCTACGCCGGGTTCCTGGCCGTGCCGCGCTCCTCGATCGAGACCGAGGAAGAGCTCCTCGCCGTGCTGCAGGTCCTGAATGACCTGAACAGCCCGGAGGCGCAGGTCCTGCTGAACAACGGGATCGAAGGCCACAACTTCGAGGTCGAGGACGGGTACGCGGTGACCGACCCCGACATGCAGGAGTTCACCGACTTCGTCACCGGCGCCTGGGCGCAACTGGGCACCAACGTGGCCGGGCAGCACTTCTACACCCCGCTGCCCCAGACCGACTATGACGTGGAGATCTTCGAACTGCGTCAGGAACTCCAGGAGGAAGACCTGCAAGATGCGGTGTTCAACCCCGCCCTCGGGCTGATCTCGGAGACCTACGTCACCAACGCCACCCAGCTCGACACCCTGATCGCCGACGCCCGGATCCAGTACCTGGCCGGGCAGATCGACGAATCCGGGATGGACGAGGCGGTGGAGCGCTGGCGCTCCAGCGGCGGTGAACAGGTGGACGCCGAGGTGAACGAACTCTACTCCCAAGCAGGCTGATCTCCGCTGGTGGGGGCGGGCGCTGGCGCAGTCCCGCCCCCACCAGGCAGACCACCCACGAAAGGACCCGCGGTGAGGGTTGCAACCCAGACGCCACCCGTGGCGATCGCCCCCGGCCCCGCGCCGGCCCGGCGCCGACGCGGCCTGGGCACCACGATGGTGCGCTACCGGTGGCTGTTCCTGTTGATGCTGCCCGGCATCATCTATTTCCTGGTCTTCCGGTTCTGGCCGATGTACGGAGCCCAGATCGCGTTCCGCAACTACGTGCCGTTCCTGGGCATCGAGGACAGCCCCTGGGTGGGCTGGCAGCACTTCGAGGTGTTCTTCACCAATCCCGATTTCCCCCGAATTCTGGCGAACACCCTCATCATCGCGGCGATGAGCCTGTTCATCGCCTTCCCACTGACGATCGTGCTGGCGTTGCTGCTGAACGAGATGCGGCTGCAGATCCTCAAGCGCACCGTCCAGACGCTGGTCTACATCCCCCACTTCCTGTCCTGGACGGTGGTGGTCTCCCTGACCGGGCTGCTGTTCACCATGGGCACCGGCCCGTTGTCGGCCTTGCTGGACTCGGCACTGGGTGGCACCACGAACTACCTTGCCGATCCGTTCTGGTTCCGGCCCCTGATCCTGCTGCAGGAGATCTGGAAGAACACCGGATGGGGCACCATCATCTTCCTCGCCGCCCTGGCCGGGGTGGACCAGGAGCAGTACGAGGCTGCGATCATCGACGGCGCCGGCCGCTGGCAACGGATGTGGAACATCACCATCCCCTCGATCCAGCCCACCATCATCGTGCTGCTGATCCTGCAGAGCGGGCAGATCCTCAACACCGGGTTCGAGCAGATCTACCTGATGTCCAACGCCCTCAACCGCTCCGTCGCCGACGTGTTCGACACCTACGTGTACTTCGTGGGCATCCAACAGGGCGCCTACTCCTACGCCACCGCCGTGGGTCTGGCCAAGGCGATCGTCGGGTTGATCCTGGTGTTCGGGACCAACTGGCTGGCCAAACGGTTCAACCAGCAGGGGATCTTCTGATGGCACTGCACTCCACCCCCGTCACGCTGCCCGCAGAGCACGACACCTCGCCGGCGGTGCCGCAGCGCCCACGCGCCAACAAACAGCGGTACCGGTTCAACACCCGGGCCGGGAAGGTCTTCGACGTTTTCAACGGCGCCTTCCTGCTCGTCGTGGGGTCGGTCGCGATCCTGCCGTTCCTGTACGTGCTGGCCGGGTCCTTCGCCACCGAGTACGAGATCACCACCCGGCCCTTCTTCTTGTGGCCGAGCGAGTTCATCACCACCTCGTACGAGTCGATCCTGGGTTCGCGGGCGTTCGTGCGCTCCTTCATCACCACCGTGGTGGTCACCGGGGTGGGCACGCTGATCCAGCTGGTCCTGACCGCGCTGATGGCCTACCCGCTGTCGAAGGTGGACCTTCCGGGCCGGCGCACCATCTTGTCGCTGGTGGTCTTCACCATGGTCTTCAGCGCCGGCATGATCCCCACCTTCCTCGTGGTGCGGGACCTGGGCATGTTGAACACCTACTGGGCACTGATCCTGCCGATGGCGATCAACCCCTTCAGCCTGATCATCATCAAGAACTTCTTCCAACAGTTGCCCGATGAGTTGGAGGAGTCGGCCAAGATCGACGGCGCCAACGAACTGCGAATCCTGCGCAGCGTGATCGCACCGCTATCCAAACCGGTGCTGGCCACCTTCGGGCTGTTCTACGCCGTGGGGATCTGGAACGACTACATGTCCCCGTTGCTCTACCTCTCCGACCAGTCGATGTGGACCCTGCAGATGGTGCTGCGCCAGGTGACCGCCGCGGCCTCGCTGACCGCTGACGACCTGGCCACCGACGTGCCGCCCCCGGTCGAGGGCATCAAGTTCGCCGTCATCATCGTGGCCACCATTCCGGTGCTGCTGGCCTACCCGTTCCTGCAGAAGCACTTCGCCAAGGGCATTCTGATCGGCAGCGTGAAGGGGTGAACTCGATTCACCTGGCCGGGGACTCCACCGTGGCCCCGGGGCCCCTGGACGGTACGGGTGTGATCGGTTGGGGCGGCGTGCTGCACGAATTCATGACCCAGCCGGTGCACAACCGCGCCGTCGGCGGGGCCACCACCGCCTCCTTCGAAGCAGAAGGGCGCTGGGCGGACACCCTCGCGGCGATCAAGCCCGGTGATCTCGTGGTGATCCAGTTCGGGCACAACGACCAGAAGGAGACCGAACTGGCCGCGGCGGGCGGCTACCGGAACAACCTGGCTCGGTTCGTCGAGCAGGTCCGCGCCGCCGGCGGTCGACCGGTGCTGGTCACCAGCGCCGAGCGGTGCCTGTTCGACGACGACCGCGACCTGCGCGTCTCTCACGGCGGCTACCCCGCCGCGGTGCGAACTCTGGGCGACCAGCTGAACGCCCCCGTGATCGACCTGACCGCATTCACCCGGTGGCTGTACACGTGGCTGGGAGAGCAGGGCTGTGCCGACCTGTTCCCGCACGCGGTGCCCGAGGGCGGCGAACGCGACACCACACACTTCGGCCTCGCCGGTGCACGTGCGGTGGCCGGGTACGTGGCCCAGCATCTACGTGCCCTGCAGGGCCTGGATGACCAGCATGAACCGATCGGGAAATGGGGAGTGAGTCCATGACCATCCAGCACGTGGACGTACCGTTGCGTTGGCTCGACGATGCGGCACCGGCCAGGTTGCCGGCGGGCGCGACCCTGGGTGTGCCACTGCCACGGGGGGCGGTGCCGGCCCCGGAGGGGCTCGCGGTGATCGACGACGACGGTGCACCGGTCCCGGCGCAGACGTGGCCCCTTGCCACGTGGCCGGACGGGTCGGTCAAGTGGGCGGGCATCGCACTGGGCAGTACCGCGGCACCGGCCGCGGCCTACCGGGTGGTCACCGCGGGGGAGCAGGGAGGCGCCGCCGGCCCTGCCCCGGCGAGTCCGGATCCGGCTGCTGAACGCGCCACGGTGCGCATCGAGCCGGGCGCCGACGAAATCGTGGTGCACACCGGCCCGTTGCGGGTGGTGGTGCCCCGCTCGGGGGCCGCGCTGGTCGGCGCGGTGCACGTGGACGAGCGCCTGGTCGCCACCGGTGCGCACCTGGTCTCAGCACGCCAGGACCACCCCGAACCTGCCCACCGCGACCGGACCGACGCCGTCGGGCACCACACCGAGGTCGAGGTGGAACAGGACGGGCCGGTCCGTGCGGTCCTGACGCTACGCGGACGCCACCGGGACCAGGTCCGGGATGAGGCCGGGCCCGGGGAGCAGCGCCGTGCCTGGCTGCCGTTCACGGTGCGGCTGTACTTCACCGCCGGGGCGCGCACCTTCCGGATGGTGCATACCTTCACCTATGACGGCGATCCGGGGCAGGACTTCCTCGCCGCCCTCGGGGTTCGCTTCGCGGTGCCGTTGCGGGCCGCGTGCCACGACCGGCACGTCCGCTTCGTCGGGGCGCAGCAGGGGGTGCTTCGCGAGGCGGTCCAGGGCCTGACCGGGCTGCGCCGCGACCCCGGTGAACAGGTCCGCCGGGCGCAGGTGCAGGGCCGGCCCACGCCGGACCCGCAAGAGTGGCAACGCGACGTGGGGGACCTGCTCACGTGGGTGCCGCGCTGGCCGGACTACACCCTGCGGCAACTCGGCCCGCAGGGGTACTCGATCGCCAAGCGCACCGCCGCCGACCGGCCCTGGATCGACGTGGCCCACGGGGATCGCGCCGCCGGGTTCGCCTACCTGGGTGATATCGATGGTGGCCTCGGTGTGGGATTGACCGACTTCTGGCAGTCCCACCCCACCGGCATCGACCTGCGCGGCGCCGACACCGACTCCGGTGAGGTGACCGTGTGGCTGTGGTCCCCGGACGCGGACCCGATGGACCTGCGCTTCTACCACGACGGCCTCGGTCAGGAGACCTACCCCCAACAACTCGAGGCGCTGGAGATCACCTACGAGGACTACGAGCCCGGCCTGGGCAGCGCCCACGGGATCGCCCGCACCCACGAGTTGGACGTCGTCGCCTACCCCGCCACCCCGGACCTGACGACGCTGACCGCCGACGCGGCCCACGCCGGGCAGCGCCCCCGGCTGGTGCCCACCCCGCAGGCGCTGGCCCGGGCCGGGGTGTTCGGGGACTGGGACGTTGCGGACCACTCCAGCCCTGCCCGCGCGGAGTTGGAGGAGCGGCTCACCGCGATCGTGGACTTCTACCTGACCCAGGCCGAGGAGCGGTCCTGGTACGGGTTCTGGAACTACGGCGACGTCATGCACTCCTACGACTTCGACCGGCACACCTGGAAGTACGACGTGGGCGGCTACGCCTGGGACAACTCCGAACTGGCCACCGACCTGTGGCTGTGGTCGATGTTCCTGCGCACCGGCCGGGCCGATGTGTTCCGGATGGCAGAGGCGATGGCCCGGCACACCGGGGACGTGGACGTGTACCACTGCGGCGAGCACCGCGGCCTGGGCACCCGGCACAACGTGCAGCACTGGGGCTGCAGCGCCAAGCAGGTGCGCATCGGGTCCCCGGCCTTTCGCCGTCCGCACTACTTCCTCACCGCCGATGAGCACTCGCGCGACCTGCTGCTGGACAAGGCCGACAGCGACGCGGCCCTGGCCGTGCTGGAACCGACCCGGAAACTGCACGGCGACGACGACGCCGCACCGCTGGACCGGAACCGGCTACGGGTGGGACTGGGCACCGACTGGGGCGCCCTGGCCGCGACGTGGTTGGCGAACTGGGAGATCGCCGGAGATGTCGCCGCCAGGGACCGGCTCCTGGGCACGATGGCCGACATCGGGGCCCTCCCGAACGGGTTCCTGCACGGGGAAGCCTTCTACGACCTGGACACCGGGCGCTTCACCGGCCCGGCGCGTGAGGTGGCGGTCTCGCACCTCTCGGCGATCTTCGGGTTGGTGGAGATCTGCTCGGAGTTGATCGACCTGGTGGAGGTGCCCGGGTTCGAGCAGGCCTGGCTGCAGTACTGCCGGCTCTACCTGGCCGACCCTGGCGAGCAGGTGGCCGAGGTGGGGACGGAGCTGAGCGGTAACAACATTCCCGCAGTGGCACTCCCGGCTGCTCGCCTACGCGGCGCACCGGCTCGGTGATGAGACCATGGCCGACCGGGCCTGGGCGGCGTACCGCTCCGGTGGTGAGCACACCCCGATGGACCTGGGGCCGGTGCGCACGATCAGCCCGCCGGAGGTGCTCACGGAGGTCAGCGAGGTGTTCATCTCCACCAATGACGCGGCGCAGTCCAGCCTCGCGGCGATCCAGAATCTGGCCCTGATCGGGCACCGGCTCGACGCAGGGCACGGGCCGGCGGCCTGACCAGCGTCGGCCGGGCGCCCGACCCAGGCTAGTTGTAACGATTCAGCAACGAAAACGATTTCGGGCGAATCGTGACCTGGGTCACCTCTTGCCAGCCTGAATGGATTCAACCTAGCGTGTGAACACCCCCGATGACGGGGATCCGCGAAAGGAAGTCCAATGACTGCAACGTTGCAGAACAACAAGAGAACTCTCATCGCACTCAGCGCCGGTCTTTCGGCCGGCTGGTTCTGGCCGCATGTTCGGGCAGCGCAGCAGGAGACGGGCCGGTGGAGATCGACTTCCTGGTCGACAACCAGCCCCACACCATCGCGCTGGCCGATGCGCTGGTCGAGGCCTTCACCGCCGACAACCCAGATGTCACCATCTCGGTCGACTCCCGTCCCGGGGGTGGCGACGGCGACAACATCGTCAAGACGCGACTCTCCACCGAGGAGATGGCGGACGTGTTCATCTACAACAGCGGGTCGCTCTTCCAGGCGCTCAATCCCGATCAGATGCTCGTGGACCTGAGCGATCAGCCGTGGGTGGCGGAGTTGGACGAGGAGTTCGTCAACACCGTCAGCACCGAGAACGGCACCTACGGCAACGCCTGGGGCGCCACCTTCGGGGGCGGCATCATCTATAACCGCGCCGTCTACGACGAACTCGGCCTCGAGGTCCCCCAGACCTGGGATGAGTTCATGGAGAACAACGAGGTGATCGCCGAGGCGGGGATGACCCCGGTGATCCAGACCTACGGCTCGACCTACACCTCCCAGCTCTTCGTCCTCGCCGACTTCGCGAACGTGGACTCGATGGACCCGGACTGGGCGGAGGAGTACACGGCGAACAACCGCAAGTACGCCGATGAGCCCGCCGTGCAGGCCTTCCGGAACCACGAGGAGGTCTACGAGGCCGGCTACTTCAACGAGAACTTCCCCTCGGCCACCGATGCCGACGGCGCCCGGATGCTCGCCGAGCGCGACGGGGTGCACTACCCGATGCTGTCCAACCTGATCACGCACGTGCGCCAGGACAACCCCGAGGCACTGGAGGACATCGGCTTCTTCGCGATCCCGGCGCAGGAGGCCGAGCACACCCAGGCCACCATCTGGCAGGCCGCCGGCATCTACATCCCGCAGACCACCGAGGGCGCCGAACTGGAAGCGGCCAAGGACTTCGTGGCCTTCATCACCTCCGACACAGGGTGTGAACTCAAGGCGGAGTACCTCTCGATCGCCGGGCCCTTCCCGGGCACCTGTGACCTGCCCTCGGATGCCGCGCCGATCCTGACCGACCTGGAGCAGTACGTCGATGAGGGCCGTACGGCACCGGCGCTGGAATTCCTGTCCCCGGTGAAGGGCCCGAACCTGGAGCACATCATGGTCGAGGTCGGCTCCGGCATCCGTTCGGCTGAGGACGCGGCGGCCTACTACGACGACGACGTGGTGAACCAAGCCCGCCAGCTCGGCCTCGACGGCTGGTGAGTACTGCGGGGACCCGCCCGGGCACCCCGGCGGCCGAGACGCGACGCTCCTGGACCAGGGGGCGCGTGCCGAGGCCGGCCGGGGAGGCCGGCCGGGGCCGGTCATCGGGTGTGTGGCGCCACGCCTATCCGATGTGGTTCTACCTGCCCGCAGGGCTGCTGTACGTCGTCTTCTTCGCCATCCCGACCTTCGCCTCCTTCTACTTCAGCCTGACCCGCTGGACACTGTTCAGCTCGGAGTTCATCGGGATGGAGAACTACGTGCGGTTCTTCACCGAGCCCCAGTTGCGCCAAGGGTTCATCAACACCTTCATCTTCGGGGTCACCACCTCGGGTGCGAAGGTGGTGATCGGACTGGCCCTCGGGGTGCTCCTGGTCTCGAACATCTTGGCCCGGGGCTACCTGCGCTCGGTGGTGTTCTTCCCGGTGCTGGTGTCCACCATCGGGGTGGGCGTGATGTTCACCGCACTACTGGATCCCTTCGACGGCATGGTCAACTCCATCCTGGCGGCCGTGGGGATCGACGGCCCGGGTTGGTTCACCGACCCGAACATCGCGCTGCTGACCATTGCCGGAGTGGACATCTGGAAGGGTCTGGGCATCGCGACCCTGATCTACATCGCCGGCCTGGTAGCCATCCCGCGGGAGTACTACGAGGCAGCCCAGATTGATGGGGCGGGCGCCTGGCAGCAGTTCCGACGGATCACGTTGTCGCTGGTGATGCCGGCGACCGGGACCGTGATCATCCTGTCCCTCATCGGTGGGCTGCGCACGTTCGATCTCATCTGGGCCACCACCGGTGGTGGCCCGGGCTTCGCCTCCGATGTGATCGCCTCAGTCATCTACAAGCAGTACCAGGCCGGCTTCTACGGTCTCTCCACCGCCGGGAACGTGGTCCTGTTCCTCACCGTGACCGCGATCATGGTGCCGATCACGATCATCATCAACCGCAAGGCGGTGGAGCGATGAGGTCGGCACGCAAGTGGACCGGCGGCATCGTCGCGATCGTCGCCTCGTTGATCATCTTCCTGGTGCCGTTCGTGTTCGTGATCCTGCAGGCGATGAAGACCCCCGCCGAGGCCTCCCGGTTGGAGTTCTCCTGGCCGGAGCAGATGGCGTTCGTGGAGAACCTGATCGAGGTGCTCACGATGCGCAACGGCGTCGTGCTGCGGGCCTTCGTCAACAGCACGATCATCACCGTCGCCGCAGTGACCCTGATGGTGATCGTCTCGGCGATGGTGGGGTACGTGCTGCAGCGGCGGGTGAGCAAGATCAACCCGGTGGTGAACTTCTTCGTCCTGGCCGGTCTGATCGTGCCGCCGGCCGTGGTGCCCACGGTGTGGCTGCTGCAGGCGCTGGGTCTGTTTCGCACCATGCCGGGGCTGGTGCTGGTGCAGGCCACCTTCGGGATCTCCTTCTGCATCCTGTTGTTCCGGGCGTTCGTCGGCACCATCCCGAGAGAGTTGGATGAGGCCGCGGTGATCGACGGGTCCGGCCCGGTACGGCTGTTCTTCACGGTGATCCTGCCGTTGATGAAGCCCACCGTGATCACCGTGATCGTCGTGCAGGCGGTCAATGTCTTCAACGACTTCGTCAACCCCCTCTACTTCCTGCCGGGCGAGCGCAATGCCACGGTCCAGTTGACGCTCTTCAACCTGATGCAGCAGCAGGCGGCCACACAGTGGAACCTGCTCTTCGCCAACACCCTGCTGATCACGATCCCCCCGCTGGTCATGTACATCTTCTTCAACCGCCAGATCGTCGCCGGCATGACATCGGGGGCGGTCAAGGGCTGAACTCACTATCCCCAGCGCGGCGCGCCGGGCGCGTCCGCCCCCACTCCGGATCTTCAGCAAGCAAGCAAGGAAGCGAGCATCACGACGATGTCCATTGAGGTTCTATCTGTCCGCATCGAACGCCGCCGGGACGGCCACTACGCCGACACCTCGACCCCGCGCCTGTCCTGGACGGTGCGCACCGACGTGCCGAACTGGAACCAGGCCGGTGCCGAGGTGCGACTGGACGCCGAGCACGTGGTGGAGCTCGACGGCGCGGAGTCGGTCTTCGTGGAATGGCCGTTCGCGCCCCTGCAGCCCCACGGTCGGCACGCGGTGGAGGTGCGGGTACGGGGCGGCGACGGCGAGTTCTCACCATGGAGTGAGCCGGTCACCGTGCGTGCGGTGTTCCTGGGTGAGGGGGAGTGGCGGGCCGAGTTCGTCGGCCTGGCCGAGCCGGTCGGTGAGGCGTGCCCCGGCTGGTGCGGCGGGAGTTCGAGGTGAACGGTGATCTCGCGTCCGCCACCCTGTACGCCACCGCCCAGGGCGTCTACCAGGTCTCGGTCAACGGCAGCGACGTCGACACGGACGTGCTCAAGCCGGGGTGGACGAGTTACCAGTACCGGATCGAACACGAGGCAACCGACGTCACCGACTTGCTCAGCACCGGACGTAATGCCATCGGCATCAGGTTCGCCGGCGGCTGGTTCACCGAGAAGTTCGGGTTCCACGGCGAGGGCCGAGCCTTCTACGGTGACCAGCCGGCCGTCGCCGCCCAGTTGCACCTGCAGTACCTGGACGGCCGCACGGAGGTGCTCAGCACCGATTCGCAGTGGCGCGGCGCAGCCGAGGGCCCGGTGGTGCACAGCGGAATCTACGACGGCGAGCGCATCGATGCCCGCCGCCAGCTGTCGGGCTGGGACCGGCCCGGCTTCGACGACGGTGGCTGGCCGGCCGTGGCGGTGCGCCGGAGCGAGGTGTGGTGCCGGAGCCGATGAGTAGTGAACCGGTGCGTCGCACCGATGAACTCCCCGTCCGGGAGGTGCTGACCACCCCGTCCGGCAAGACGGTGGTGGACTTCGGGCAGAACCTCGTGGGCTGGGTACGGGTGCAGGTGCAGGGAGAGCCCGGGCACGTCATCTCCCTGCGCCACGCCGAGGTGCTGGAGCACGGCGAGTTGGGTGTGCGCCCGCTGCGGCATGCCAAGGCGACTGATGAGTTCGTGCTCTCCGGCGGCCACGACGTCTTCGAGCCGCAGTTCACCTTCCACGGGTTCCGCTACGCCGAGGTGAGCGGGTGGCCCGGCGAGCTCGACCCGAGCGCCCTGACCGCCGTCGTCGTCCACAGCGATATGCGTCGCACGGGGTGGTTCGAGTGCTCCGATGAGCGGGTGAACCGACTGCACGAGAACGTGGTGTGGGGGATGCGGGGCAACTTCCTGTCCATTCCCACCGACTGCCCCCAGCGCGATGAGCGGCTGGGTTGGACCGGGGACATCCAGGTGTTCAGCCCCACCGCCACCACGTTGTTCGACTCCGGTGCGTTCCTGGCTGCCTGGCTGAAGGACGTGGCCGCCGAGCAACGAGGCCTGGGCGGGGTGTGCCCGTTCGTGGTGCCCCAGGTGCTTCCCGATGGCGGGCGTCCCGCAGCCGCCTGGGGTGATGCGGCCACGGTGGTGCCGACGGTGCTGGCCGAGCGCTTCGACGACCGGCGCGCACTGGCCGAGCAGTACCCCTCCATGCGCGCCTGGGTGGACGTCATGGCCGAGCGGGCCGGGGAGAACCTGCTGTGGCAGGGCGACTTCCAGTTCGGCGACTGGCTGGACCCGGACGCCCCGCCGGAGAGCCCCGGCGACGCCAAGACGGAGAAGGACCTGGTGGCCAGCGCGCACCTGATCCGCTCGGCCCGGATCGTGGCCGAGACCGCCGAGCTGCTCGGTGACGCCGACGGGGCATCCCGCTACGCCGACCTGGCTGAGCGGGCCCGGCAGGCGTTCCTCGCCGAGTACTCAGTCCCTGGGCATCGGTTGACCTCGGATACCCAGACGGCCTACTCGATGGCGATCTGCTACGAGCTGGTCGACGGCGAGGCGCGCCAGGCGATGGGAGATCGGCTGGCCGAGTTGGTGGCAGAAGCGGGCGATACTATCCGCACCGGTTTCGTGGGTACCCCGATCATCTGCGACGCCCTGACGAGGACCGGGCACGCTGACACGGCTGGGCGGCTGCTGCTGCAGACTTCGGTGCCATCCTGGCTCTATGCCGTCACGATGGGGGCGACCACCATCTGGGAACGCTGGGACTCCATGCTTCCGGACGGCACGATCAACCCGGGCCAGATGACCTCCTTCAACCACTACGCCTTCGGAGCGGTGGCGGACTGGCTCTACCGGTGCCTGGCCGGTCTGGCCCCGGCGGCTCCGGGTTACCGCCGAATCCGGATCGCCCCGACTCCCGTCGCCGGCATCGACGACGCCTCGGCTCGCGTGGAGACGCCCTACGGGATGGCCGAGGCGGGATGGGTCGTCCGGGACGGGATGCTCACGGTGCGCGCCACGGTGCCGCCGAACACCTCCGCCACAGTGGCGCTCCCGGGCGAGGCCGAACGGGAGGTGGGATCGGGCACGCACGAATGGAGCGTTCCCGACCCGCGCCGCAGCGCCTGAACCCGCAGCGCCTGAACGTTGAAGCCTGCCGCTGCACGCCGAGGACGACGCCCGTCGTCATCGTCGAGTGGCCGGCCCGTCGTCTCCGCCCATGCCCGTCGCTTTCGGTGCTGGGCGGAGGCGATGCGGCCCTGGCGTCGCCGGGACGACGGCGGTGCTCAGCCCAACTCGAGGCGCACCGTGGCGTAGGAGTGCGGGGGCAGGGTGATCCGCACGTGCTGTGCCTCGCTGGTCACCGGGTGCTCGCGGGGGGCCACCTGCTCGGCGTCCCCGGGTGTGTTGTGGGCATGGGGCGCCGCACCGCTGAGCACCTGGGCGCTCGCGGACGTAACGCCCCGCCCGCGCAGGTCCAGGGTCACCTCATGGTCGGAACCGGCGTCCAGGTTCGTGAGCGAGACCAATGCCACCCCGTCCTTGACGGAGGCGGAACTGGAAATGAGGGGCAGTTCCTTCCCGCCCACCTCGCGCACCGGCACCTCACCCAGCAACGGTGCCTCCAGCGCGGCGGCGTCGTGGTGGCCGGCATTCATCGCGAACACGTGGAAGGTGGGTGTACGCACCAGCGCGCCGGAGTCCGGATCGGTGAGGATCATCGCCTGCAGCACGTTGACGGTCTGGGCGATGTTGGCCATCGTGAGCCGGTCTGCGTGGCGGTGGAAGGCGTCGAAGTGCACCGAGGCCACCAGCGCATCGCGCAGCGTGTTCTGCTGGTACAGGAAGCCCGGGTTGGTGCCCGGTTCCACGTTCCACCAGGTGCCCCACTCATCCAGCACCAGCCCGACCTTCTTCTTCGGGTCGTACACGTCCATGACCGCGGCGTGCCCGGCGATGAGTTCCTCCACCCGGGCCGCGGCCGCCATGGTGCGGTAGTACTCGTCGTCGGTGAAGTCGGTGGCGCTGCCCTTGTCCGCCCACTCACCGGACATCGTGTAGTAGTGGAAGGAGACCGCCTGGAAGATGCCCCGGGGCTCCTTCTGGCATCCGAAGCAACTGATCGCCTCCATCAGCGCCCTGGTCCAGGCGTAGTCGTCGTCGGAGGCACCGGCGGCGATCCGGTACAACTCGTTCCCGTCATGGTTGCGCAGGTAGGTGGCGTACTGGCGGGCCAGGTCGGCGTAGGCCTGGGCACGCATGTTGCCCCCGCACCCCCAGGCCTCGTTGCCGATCCCCCAGAACGGGACCTTCCAGGGTTCCTCCCGACCGTTGGCCTTGCGCGCCGCCACGGCCGGGGAGTCCCCGGTACGGGTCAGGTACTCCACCCACTCGCTCATCTCCTGGACCGTGCCGGAGCCGACGTTGCCGTTGACGTACGGCTCGGCGCCGAGCATCTCGCACAGGTCCATGAACTCGTGGGTGCCGAAGTGGTTGTTCTCCTCCACGTTGCCCCAGTGGGTGTTGACCATGCGGGGCCGCTCCTCGCGCGGGCCGATCCCGTCGCGCCAGTGGTACTCATCGGCGAAGCATCCCCCGGGCCAACGCAGGTTCGGGATCCGTAGTTCCCGCAGTGCCCGCACCACATCGGTGCGGATACCGCGCTCGTTCGGGATCTCGGAGTCCTCACCCACCCAGAAGCCGCCGTAGACGCACCGGCCAAGGTGCTCGGCGAAGTGGCCGTACAGGTGTCGGCTGATCACCGGACCGGGCAGGTCGAGGTTGATCACGGCGCGCAGGTTGTTGGTCATCAGTTGAACTCCAGGTAGGTGCCCGCACCGGGGCGTGTTCGAACGTGCAAGAGAATCAGCGGTCAGCGGGTTGATGCGGTTGGTTTGTTTGCGTCCCCAACGACCGTACTCGTCAGGAGGACTCGGGCGGGGCTCAACGGGCAGCCAGACCCGCATTGCACCGGCGCCGCGGTTGCCCCAGTGGCCGAACGGAATGAGGCCGGCCTGCACCGACGCATCCCCATCGGCCCCGGACTCGGAAGCCGGGCGATACAGGCCCGGCCGGGCCGGCCGATGGTTGGCCGTCACGCGCATCGGGGCGAGGTCGCCGTCACCGGAGACCCGCGGAGCGTGGGAGGCGTCGACGATCACGTCGTCCACGTCGATCCCCTCCGGCAGATCCGCCTGCTCCAGGCAGTAGACCACCGGCCCGCGCTCGGCTGCCAGGCAGCCCCGCACTGCGTCCACCCGCGGGTGGGCGGCGGTCCAGCGCGGGCTCATGTCCAACTCCAACACACCGCCCACCCCGAGCGGCAGGTGCAGGTAACCGTCATCGCCGGCGGTGACCTCCTCGCCGTCGAACGTGGTCCGCCGCGACCACGACGGAATGCGCAGGGCGAGGTCGGCACCCGGACGGGCCCCGCCGTCGAGGCTCACTTGCACCCGGCCGCTGCGGGGGTAGTCGGTGCGTACTCGCACTACCCCGGAGCCCAGATGGCCGGGCAGATCGATGTCAGCCGCGGCGTACACGTGCAGCCAGAGTGTGTCCTCGGTGGAGGTGGCCAGGTAGGCGGACAGTTGGGCGATGACCCGGGCGATGTTCGGCGGGCAGCACGCGCACTCATACCAGGAGGTGCGTTCCTTCGGAGCGTTGACCTCGGTGGTGCGATCGGGGCGCATCTGCAGGGGGTTGGAGTAGAAGAAGCGGGTGCCGGAGGCATCGACCGAGGCGCGCAGCGCGTTGTGGATCTCCCGCTCGATGGTCTCGGCATAGGGACCCGGGCCGAAGGCGAGCAGCATCCGCCAGGCCCAGTGCGTGTCGGCGATGGTGGCGCAGGTCTCGGCGTAGGCGCGATCGGGCGGCAGTTCGTAGTCGGATCCGAAAGCCTCGTCCCGGTGCCGGGAACCGAAGGCACCGGAGATGTACATCTTGCGCTCATGCGTACTGCGCCACTGGGCGTCCATCGCCTCGGCCAGTGCCTGCTCGCCCGTCTCCAGATACAGGTCGGTGACCCCGGCATTGAGGTAGAGCTGGCGCACGGCGTGGCCGGCGGCGTCGGTGGCGTTGCGCACCGGTTCGTGATCCTGGAAATAGCGCGCCCCCAGACCTCCGCGTTTGAGTAGGCCGGTGCCGCGCAGGTTGATCATCCGGGTGGCCAGGTCCAGATAGCGGCGCTCCCCGGTGTGGCGGTAGAGCTCGATCAGGGCGGTCTCGATCTGAGGGTGCCCACAGATCCCGTTGGTGCCCTCGGGTCCGAAGGTGCGCTCCAGCAGGTCGGCGAACGCTCGGGCGATCTCCAGCAGGTCGGTGCGCCCCGCCGCACGGTCCAGGGCGATCGCCGCCTGGATCAGGTGCCCGGCCACGTACATCTCGTGGGTCCACTCCAGCTCGGCGAACCTCTTGCCCGGGTGCACCCCCTGGATCCACGTCATCACGTACCCATCGGGCTCCTGCACCCGGGCCACCAGCGCGATCACCTCATCAAGCCAGGCGTCGAACTCGGTGGTGCCGGAGCGGGCGATCTCCCAGCCGACGGCCTCGATCACCTTGTACAGGTCGGAGTCGGCAAAGACGAAACCACGGTAGTCCGCTTCCGAGTTCCCCAGCACGCGCCGGAAGTTGTCCAGAACACCTGACTCCTCGAGTTGGTCGATGCAGTGCGGGATCGTGGCTGCGGCATTGCGCTCCTGCCAGCCACCCAGGACCCCGCCGTGCAGCCGGACCGCGGACATCGCCAAGCCCTGATGCACGGCGACCGCGGCACGCGGGGCGGCCGGGGTGAGCGGGCTTGCGGATTCTGCGGGTGCGGCTGTGGTCATGGTGTGCCCTTTCGAGTGCATGGCAGGTAGCCCGGGAACGGCTGACGGTGTGGTCCGACCGGTCTGTAAAGGTCGCCGAGGGAGTGGTCAGGAGGCAGCGGCCGCACCTGCCCCGATGTGCGCGCGGCGGGTCCGACGGTCGGCGCCGGGCGTGTCGGTACCGGCGTTGCCGGCGGCCGCAGGAGCCCGGTGCTCCACAGGTACTGGGAGGTGAGGGCTGCTGGCAGGGTGAGACCGAACACGATGATCAATCCTGGCACGAGGTAGTAGCCCGCCAGCACGACTGCGGCGGTGAGAATCGTCAGCGCCGCAATTGCCGGCCGCGCCGGGATCAGCGTGAGGGCCCGGCACAGCATCGCCAGGGCGCCCTCATCGAAGTGGGCCGCAAGGATCCACACATTGACACTGACGGCGAAGAGCACCACACCGAGCACGGTGAGCAGACCGGCCAGCACCGGTCCGGGGGCACCGAAGTCGACCACTGCCACCAGTCGGCGGTTGATCACCAGGATCACCCACGGAATCACCAGCAGGTACCCCAGCCGGTTCGCCGCCGCGAACTCGATGCGCCAGGTGGTGCCGAAGTGGGTGCGAAGCCGCACCCGTACCCCGTGCTCGGGTGTGAGGATGCCACGGCGGATGACGGCGTATACCGCTGCGGTCGCGGGGAAGACACCCAGCACGATCCCCCCGCGCAGAGTCCAGATGATCCAGAGCAGGTGCAGGGCGAGCAGGCGCAGCCCCGCACGCCCGATCCGGGAGTGCCAGCCCACCAGCCAAGTCATCGCGGTGCCTCGCCGGCCCGGGGTGTCGCGGTGCCCATCAGCCCTTCACCGAACCGATCATGATGCCCTTCTCGAAGTAGCGCTGCAGGAACGGGTACAGCACGATCACCGGCAAGGTCGAGACCACGATCACTCCGTACTTGATCTGGTCGGCGTACTGCTGGGCGTAGCTACCGCCGCCCGACCCGCCCGACCCGCCGGCACCGCCGGAGAAGGCCTGGTTGGAGATGAGGATGTCCCGCAGCACGATCTGCAGTGGTTGTTTCTGGTAGTCGCGCACGAAGACCAGACCGGTGAAGAAGTCGTTCCAGTGCTGCACCAGGTAGTACAGCCCGATCACCGAGATCACCGCCAGCGAGAGCGGCAGGGCCATGCGGACGAAGAACTGCAGGTAACTGGCTCCATCCAGCGTCGCGGCCTCGAAGAGTTCATCGGGGAGGGAGTTCTCGAAGAACGCCCGCGTAATGATGAGGTTGTACACGTTCACGGCCGGGGGCAGGACGAATACCAGCCAGTTGTCCAACAGGTTCAGGTCCCGGTACAGCAGGTAGGTGGGAATCAGGCCGCCGTTGAAGAACATCGTGAAGGCGAAGAAGAACATCAGCACCTTGCGTGGGGCGAACTCCCGCCGGGACAGCGCGTAGGCCGCCGGCAGTGTGACAGCGAGGTTCAGCGCGGTGCCGACCGAGGCGTAGAGCAACGTGTTGCGGTACCCGGTCCAGATCCTCGCATCGGCCAGGATCTGCTCGTAGCCGAACCAACTGATGCGCCGGGGCCAGAGCGAGACGCCCCCGGTTGCCACCAGGGTCGGGTCACTGACCGAGGCGATTCACCACGAAGTAGACCGGGTAGAGGGTCACGAACAGGATCAGTGCGCACACCAGGCCCAGGACGAGGCTGAACGCGAGATCTCCGGGTGTGCGCTTGCGCAGCGCGGCCAGGCGCGGGGTGGCGAACAGGCGAGACATCAAGGGGCTCCTCACCACAGGCTCGTGTTCGAGTAACGTTTGGCGAGCTGGTTGGCGATCACCAGGAACGCGAAGTTGATCAGGGTGTTGAACAGCCCGATCGCCGTGCCGTAACTGAATTGGTTGGACAGGATTCCGATCTTGTACACATAGGTCGCGATCACCTCGGAGATGCCGAGGTTGAGCGGATTCTGCATCAAGAAGATCTTCTCGAAGCCGGTATTGAGCACGGTGCCCATATTGAGAATGAGCAGGATGATCATGGTCGGGACCAGGGCTGGTACGTCGACGTGCCGGATGATCTGCAGGCGGTTCGCTCCGTCGATCCTGGCTGCCTCATACAGTTGCGGGCTCACCGCGGACAGGGCCGCGAGGTAGATGATGCTGTTCCAGCCCGCGTGCTGCCAGACCTCGGAGATCACGTACACCGGCACGAAGGCCCCGGTGTCACCGAGGAAGTTCACCCCGGTGATCCCCAGGCCCTGCAGGAACCGGGTGATCAAACCCGAGGAGGGAGACAGGAACACCTGCAACATGCCCACGATCACCACGATCGAGATGAAGTGGGGCAGGTAGGTGGCGGTCTGCAGGAACTTCTTGCGCCGCCGGCCGAAGACCTGGTTGATGATCAGTGCCAGCGCGATCGGGGCGATGAAGCCCACCACCAGGGTGGAGACACTGATGAGCACGGTGTTGCGCATCAGCGTCCAGAACAGGGCGCTCTCGAAGAACTGGATGAAGTACTTCAGGCCGACCCACTCACCACCGGTCAGGCCGCCGGTGAAGTCGAACTCCCGGAAGGCCAGCTGGATGCCGTACATCGGCACGTAGGAGAAGAGGAAGACGAAGCCGATCGCGGGGGCGGCCATCAGCCACAGTTGCCAGTACTTGTGGAGGTGTCGCGAGACTCGGCGCTTCCCGGGCCGGTCCTGTGCCGGAACGATCGGCGGTGGCGCGACGGCGCGCGTCGGCGTGGTCACCAAGGTGCATCCCTTTCAGTCGGGCGTGCTCCGCCATGGAGTCGACGGGGTCAGGGCCGTCGCGTGGCCCGTGGGCGGGTGTGCCCGCAGGCCACGCGTGGTGATCAGCGGTTCTCCAGGTACTCGTCGAAGTAGCGCTGGTGGATCTCGACGTTCTCGGTCAGCCCGGAGTTCTCCAACTCGGCAACGTAGGCCTCCCAGTCGTCCTCCACGCCCCCGCCGGTCACCCACTCGGCCCATCGCGTCATGGCCAGGTTCATCACCGCTGTGTCGTTGAGGGAGACTGTGTTGGAGTCCTCCTGGCTCATCTTGATGAACTGGCCGGGCCAGACATCCATCACCAGGTCCATGTTGTCCAGGGCGTCCATCAGTGGTTCGGCCTCGTCCACCGCCTCCTGCAGGTCGACCGGGATGGTCACATCCAGCTCGTCCCGGATCCACACCGGCCCGTTGTCGGCGATGGTGGTGGTCCACTTCCAGGTGGACGGGTCACTTTCGCCATCTGCGGGAGGTAGCACCTCGTAGGTGGTGTCGTCGATCTTCTCGATGCTCTCCCCGAAGTCGCCCCAGAGCACCTGCAGCGAGATATCCTGGTCGTAGAAGGCGTTGATCACGCGCAGGGCCGCCTCGGTGTTCGCGTTCGCCGCCATCGTGACCTGGTTCTGCGGGAAGTTCTCCCCATAGGAGTCATACGTCCAGGCCAGGTCCTCGTCCTGGTCGGCCTCGGCGAGCAGGGGTGCGGTCGCGGTGTACTGCGGGGCGAGCACCTCGCCGAACCTGTCGCTGGCGGTCCACCCCCAACTGAAGCCGACCTTGGCTACGTCCCCGTCGCCGCGACCGATCGACTGGTAGGCGGAGTAGTCCTGGGTCATCACGTCTTCACTGATCAACCCGGCCTCGTAGCAACGGTGCAGGAACGCCACCACCTCCCGGTAGCGCTCATCGGTGAGGAAACTGCCGGCGACTCCGTCCTCGACGAAGTACCCGGAGCCACCGCCACCAGCCAGGGGCAGTCCGAGGCTACCGAGCAGGACGGTGGGCTGGAAGTAGCCGAAGCCGCTCTCACCCGCTGGCGCCCAGTCCATCGGGATCTCATCGCTGGGGTCCCCGTTGCCGTTGGCGTCCTCATCACGGAAGGCCACCAGCACGTCGAAGAGTTCGTCCCAGGTGGTCGGTACGTCGAGACCGAGGTTGTCCAGCCAGTCCTGGTTGATGTACTGGTGCGTAACGGTGTCGGGCCAGAACCGCTTGTAGCCGGGCAGCCCATAGATCGCGCCATCGGCCTGGGTGGCGACCTGCACCAGGTCCGGTTGTGCCTCGAACATCGCCTGCACGTTCGGCAGGGTATCCATGTGTTCGTTGAGGTCGGCGAACAGGCCGGTGAAGGTGGCGAAGTCGGCGTTGGTGATGGCGTTGGTACCCACGATCAGGTCGGGGACATCACCGGCGGCCAGCATTGTGGACTTCTTCTGGTCCCAGTCCGCCGACACTTCTTCCCACTCGATGGTGACGTCGGCGCGTTCCTCCAGATCCTCCACCCAGGCCATCTCCGACATCGGCCGGGTCAGGGGGTGCTTGAGCACCAGGATGCTCACCGTGCCATCGTCGGCGGAGCCGCCCCCACCACCACCCCCGCCCGTGCAGCCGGCGAGCACGAGCGCGGCTACTGCGGCGCTGGCTGCTGTGGTGGCAAGCATTCTTCCGCGGCTTCGTTGCCGAGCCGCAATCGTCCTACTCATGAACTCCTCCTTGAGATCACCGGACCAGCCGGCGAGAACGGTCCGTGGTGTGTTGTGGGTGATCGTGCTGCTGGTCGCCGCGCACGTGCGTCGCACGCCCGGAGGGGCGTGGCCGGGCTCGTTCCCGGGGCGTCGACACCCCGGTGCCGCCGTGACGTCCTCGTGGCCGCCGATCGATTCGCTTACACGCCCGACGAACTGGGTCTCAGTGGCTCGGGCGGTGTTCCAAGCGTTGTTCCATTGAAGATTCGTCGATTTTGGAGGCAGTGATTCAGCGTTGTCAAGAGCAGGACAAGAATTGGCGTCGAGATGTTGTCGATCCATGATCGACAGCATTGCCGCAAGCTGTAACCGGTTCAGCCGGCCACGGGAGAGACGGCCGGCAACGGCCGGGTGCGGGGCGCCCGGCGCCCATCCCACCGGCTCGCTCAGGCGGAGCGGGAGGAGGCTCGCGGTACCAGGTGGGCGCCGGTGCGCACGTGTCGGCCGGCGCCGCGGAGCCCACCCAGACGCTCGACCAGCATGGTCACCGCGTGCTCCACCATGACCTCCTGGTCGGGCTGAACCGACGTCAGTGCCGGTGTGGTGAACTCGGCCTCGTCGGTATCGTCGAAGCCGGTGACGGCCACGTCATCGGGCACCCGCCTGCCATGGCTGCGCAGCGCTCGCAGCGCACCGACAGCGACCGCGTCATTGATGCACACAGCCGCGTCGAAGTCGACGCGGGTGCGCAGCAGCGCCACCATCGCCTCGTACCCCGTGATACGTCGGTCCCAGTCCGAGCCTGGAGCGATCAGAGCCGGGTCGACCGTCAGTCCGTACTCGCCCAGAGCCTGCTGATACCCCTCGAACCTGGCCCCTTCGGGCATCGCGCCCTGCGGCGAGTTCCACACCAGCGCGATCCGGCGGCGCCCGGTATCGAGCAGGTGAGTGGTCACCGCATGCATCCCGGCGCGCTCACCCATGATGACGCCATCGAGCCGATCCAGCGGGCCTCCGCCGAGGGTCACCACCGGTTGGGGTGGCTCCGCCCCATCGAGCAGGTCATCGCTCAGCGCATGCGGGCAGATCACCACGCCGTCCACATCGGGTGTGGTGATGCCCAACACGGCATCGCGCTCGGCCTGGGGGGTGGGAGCCAGCCGCAGCGTGGTGGACAACCCCTGTGCCTCCACGGCGAGGATGAGCCGTTCGGCGACCTCGGCGAAGTAGGGCTGGTAGAGCATCGGGACCACGACCGCGATCCGGCCGTGCCGGCCCGAGGCAAGTCCCCGGCCGGCCTGGTTGACCCGGTAACCCACGGCCACGATCGCCTCCTCGACCTTCTGCCGCGTGGCGGCCGAGACGCGGCCACGACCCAGGATCACGTTCGACACGGTCTTGGCGGAGACGCCCGCGATCCGGCCGACGTCGGCCAGCGTCGGGCGGCTCATGGCAGCCCCGGTCCGAGGGTCGATTCACGCCGGACCAGCTCCACCGGGGTCAGGGTCCGTCGGGGCTGGGCGTCGGCGGCCCCCGACAGTCGCTCGGTCAGCAGATCCATGGCGGCGCGCGCCATCCGGGCCCGCCCGGGGCTGACGGTGGTGAGGGAGGGGGTGGTGAACCGTCCGTCATCGAGAGCCCCGTTGCCGATCACCGCAACCTCGTCCGGAACGCACACACCGTCGGCGGCCAGGGCTGCCAGTGCCCCGAGCGCGGCGGTGTCGCGGGCGCAGACGATCGCGTCCGTCTGCGGCCAGGTTGCGACCGCGTGACGGGCCGCCTCGAAACCCTCGGAACGAGTCCGCACGCGTCCATCCGTGGCCAGCGGCGGTCCGATGCCCTCAGCCCGCAATGCCCGTAGCATCGCCTGACCAGCAAGGGTGACGCGTTCATAGCCCAACAGCACCGGCCGGGATCTGCCCATGACCGCCAGATGCCGCGCCACCAGCGAAGCCGCCTCGACGTGATCGGTTTCGACGCCGTCCACCGCGCCCACGATGGCGGCCTGGATGCTGACCAGCGGCTCCGTGGCCCTCATGCTGCTCATCAGTTCCGGTGCGATCGGGCCGATGGTGACGATGCCGTCGAAGGTCTCACCGCGAGCCTCGAGCAGGTTGCGCAGGCGTTCGGGGCGGTCGTGGGTCGGTTCCACGGCGGCGTGCATCCCGTTCCGCGCGATCTCCTCGACGAGGACATTCACCAGAGCGGCCAGGTCGGGTTGGCGCAGGTCGGGCACGCCCACGCCGATGATGCCGGTCCGGCCGGTGCGCAGGGTGCGCGCGCTGGTGTTGGGAAGCCAACCGAGTTCCTCGATCGCTGCGCGTACGCGCCGGAGCGTCTTGGGCCGGATATGCGGCTCGAGGTTGACCACCCGGGAGACGGTCTTGACCGACACCCCGGCGAGGGCGGCCACGTCCCGCATCGTCACGCTCATGCACACAGAGTAGGTCGCCGGCCCTCCGGCACCGGCCCGATCACGCGCCTTCGGAAGTCCTGCCTCACGACGCAGTGCCGGCCAGGGCGCTGGACATTGTCACCGCACCCGGTAGCGTGAACGCTCACATCCGGACTCCCGATGGAGAGAGGTCAGCCATGACGGCATCGGCCACGCGCAGCCAAACGCCACCGATGGGCTGGAACAGCTGGGACTGTTACGGCACCACCGTCACAGAGTCGGAGGTGCTGGCCAACGCCGACTTCATGGCCGAGCGCATGCGTGCCCACGGTTGGGACACCGTCGTCGTCGACATCGCCTGGTACGACCCCACCGCCCGTGCCCACGGTTACAACGCCGATGCGCCCGTGGCCCTGGATGGTTACGGCCGGCCGATGCCCGCGCCGAACCGGTTCCCCTCCGCGGCGAACGGAGCCGGGTTCGCCCCGCTGGCCGGCGCCGTGCACGACCTGGGCCTGCGGTTCGGGGTGCACATCATGCGAGGTATCCCGCGGCCGGCAGTGCACGCGGACCTGCCCGTGGAGGGAACCTCCTACACCGCGGCTCAGATCGCCGACACCGGGGCGGTGTGCGAGTGGAACCCGGACAACTACGGTCTCAACCACGACCACCCGGGCACCCAGGCCTACTACGACTCGTTCATCGCCCAGTTGGCGAGCTGGGGTGTGGACTTCATCAAGGCCGATGACATGCTCTGGCCCTATCGTGCAGCGGACATCGAAGCCCTGGCGCTCGCGATCCGGCGCAGCGGCCGCGAGATCGAGTTGTCCCTGTCACCGGGCCGGGACCTGTCGCTGGTCCACGGCGTGCATCTGAGGCAGCACGCCACGATGTGGCGCATCAGTGACGACCTGTGGGACCGGTGGGAGGACGTACGCGACCAGTTCGGCCGGCTGGCCCGGTGGGCGCCCAACTCCGGGCCCGGAGGCTGGGCGGACGCCGACATGATCCCCCTGGGCCGGATCGGGATCCGCGCCGAACGCGGGGAGGACCGACACTCCCGGCTCACCCCGGCCGAGCAGCAGACCCTGATGAGCCTGTGGGTGATCGCCCGATCCCCGCTGATGGTGGGGGCGGACCTGCCCACGTCCAGTCCGGAGACCATCGAGTTGCTGACCAACGACCGGGTCCTGGAGGTGCTGCGGCGGGGCCGGAGTCCCCGGGAGATCCTGCGAGAGCGCGACCTGGTCATCTGGCGGTCGGAGCCCGCCGTGGACGGGCACGTCTACGCCGGGATCTTCCACCTGGGCGATGAGCCCGTCCGCGTGCGCCTACCCGGGTACCAATTCGGCGCGGACGGCACCGAGGATGTGGTCGAGTTGTGGAGCGGGGCGGATCAGGCGTGGGACGACGACGGCGCCCTCACCCTGGCCCTGGACGCGCACGGTTCGGCGCTGCTGCGCCTCGCCCGCTGACCTGGCGCCGTCAGGGTCTTGCCATCCCTGGTTGTGATCGTTAACATCGACGTCACCCGGGATGCTGGGCGGCGGTCCCGCCCAGCGACCCGGATCAACCAGCCCGCCATCGTGCGGACCTCCGAGCGATGAGGCCGAGATGAAGGAGGCCCCGTGACCGTGGACAACGAGCGTGCTCTGGCGGTGGGAGTGGACTTCGGCACCCTGTCCGGCCGGGCCGTGGTGGTTCGCGTGGCCGATGGTGCCGAACTCGCCAGCGCCGAGCATGCCTATCGTCACGCCGTGATGGACACCGTGCTCAGCGCCGGCGACGGCCAGCCCCTGCCACCGGACTGGGCGCTGCAGAACGCCGAGGACTACGTCGACGTGCTCAAGAACGCCGTCCCGGAGGCACTGCGCCGGGCCGGCGCGGACCCGGCCGACGTGATCGGGATCGGCACCGACTTCACCGCCTCCACTCCGTTGCCGGTACGTGGCGACGGCACCCCGTTGAGTGAACTCCCGGAGTTCACGAACAACCCGCACGCCTACGTCAAACTGTGGAAGCACCACGCCGCCCAGGCGCAGGCCGACCGGATCACCTCGCTGGCCGCGGAGCGGCGCGAGCCCTGGCTGCCCCGCTTCGGGGGAATGATCTCCTCCGAGTGGCAGTTCGCCAAGGGGCTGCAACTGCTCGAGGAGGCCCCAGAGGTCTACGCCGCGATGGACCATTGGGTGGAGGCGGCCGACTGGATCGTGTGGCAACTGTCCGGAACCTACGCACCCAACCCGTGCACCGCCGGCTACAAGGCGCATCTACCAGGACGGCCGCTACCCCTCGAGCGACTACCTGGCTGCGCTCAACCCCGACTTCGCCACCTTCGCGCAGGAGAAGCTTCCCAGCGAGATCGCCACGCTGGGCGCCAGCGCCGGCCCGCTCACCGCCGAGGCCGCCTCCTGGACCGGACTGCCCGAGGGCATCGCGGTGGCGGTGGGCAACGTCGACGCACACGTGACCCTCCCGGCCGCGAACGCCGTGGACCCGGGCCAACTCACCCTGATCATGGGAACGTCCACGTGCCACGTGATGAACGCGGACGAACTGCGAGAGGTGCCCGGCATGTGCGGGGTGGTCGACGGCGGCGTGGTCGACGGGCTGTACGGCTATGAGGCCGGGCAGAGCGGCGTCGGTGACATCTTCGGCCACTTCGTGGCCACCGGCGTGCCGCGGGCCTACGCCGAGGAGGCCGCCGCACGCGGGGAGAACCTGCACACCTACCTGACCCACCTGGCCTCCCAGCAACCGATCGGCGCCACGGCCTGATCGCCCTGGATTGGCACTCCGGGAACCGTTCGGTGCTGGTCGATCACGAGTTGTCCGGGATGATCGTGGGTCAGACCCTGGCCACCCGGCCCGAGGACACCTACCGCGCCCTGCTCGAAGCCACCGCATTCGGCACCCGAACGATCGTGGAGGCCTTCACCGACTCCGGGTTGGCGGTGCAGGAGTTGGTGGTGGCCGGCGGGCTGCTGAAGAACACCTTCCTGATGCAGATGTACGCCGACGTCACCGGACTACCGCTGAGCACCATCGTCTCCGAGCAGGGTCCAGCCCTGGGCTCGGCGATCCACGCCGCGGTGGCCGCCGGCGCCTACCCGGACGTGCGGGCCGCGGGAGCGGCGATGGGAGGCCGCACAGTCGGTGCCTACACCCCCGACCCGCAGGCTCACCGGGCCTACAGCGCCCTGTACGCCGAGTACCAGAAGCTGCACGACTACTTCGGTCGTGGCGGGAACGACGTGATGCGAAGGCTCAAGGCCATCCGGCGCCAAGCGCTCACAGCCGACGACGGCGGGAGCGTGGACTCCCCGGAGCTGACTGTCCCCGAGGAGTTGACATGAGCCGGATCGTGCTCGCCGAGTTGCCCGCACAGGTGCAGTCCGAGGTGGCTCGGGTGCGTGAGAACGTGGCCCAGTTGCACGCCGAGCTGGTGCGCTACGACCTCGTCATCTGGACCGCGGGGAACGTGTCCGAGCGGGTGCCGGGCGCCGATCTGTTCGTGATCAAACCCTCCGGGGTCTCCTACGACGACCTGGACGCCGAGTCGATGGTGGTCTGCACCCTGGACGGGAAGAAGATCGTCGACGGCACCCCGGAGAAGTTCGCCCCCTCCTCCGACACCGACGCGCACGCCTACGTCTACCGGCACATGGACCACGTGGGCGGGGTGGTGCACACCCACTCCACCTACGCCACCGCCTGGGCCGCCCGGGGCGAACCGATCCCGTGCGTACTGACCATGATCGCTGATGAGTTCGGTGGTGAGATCCCGGTGGGCCCGTTCGCCCTGATCGGTGACGACTCCATCGGAGAGGGCATCGTGGCCACCCTGTCCGGGCACCGCTCCCGCGCGGTGCTGATGGCCGGCCACGGCCCGTTCACCATCGGGGCCGATGCCCGCGATGCGGTCAAGGCCGCCGTGATGTGTGAGGACGTCGCCCGCACCGTGCACATCGCCCGCCAGCTGGGCGATCCGGCCCCCATCGCAACGCACCACGTCGACGCCTTGTTCGACCGCTATCAGAACGTCTACGGAGTCCGGGAGGACACGTGATCGACCCCTTCGCCCAGCGCGAGATCTGGTTCCTCACCGGCAGCCAGGACCTGTACGGACCCGAGACCCTGGACCAGGTTGCCGCCCAGTCCCAGCAGGTCGCCGGGCTGCTCGACGAGGCGGGCCAGGTTCCGGTGCGCATCGTATGGAAGCCGGTGCTCAAGGACACCGCGCAGATCCGCGCGTTGGCGCTGGAGGCCAACGCCGACCCCGACTGCGTGGGGGTGATCGCCTGGATGCACACCTTCTCCCCGGCCAAGATGTGGATCACCGGCCTGGACGCGCTGCGCACCCCGCTGCTGCACCTGCACACGCAGGCCGACGCGGCGCTGCCGTGGTCCACGATCGACATGGACTTCATGAACCTGAACCAGGCCGCGCACGGGGACCGGGAGTTCGGTTACCTCACCGCGCGCCTGGGCACTCCCCGCAAGGTGGTGGTGGGCCACGCGTCGGAGGACCTGGTGCGTGAGCAGGTGGGAGCCTGGGCACGTGCGGCCACCGCGTGGAGCGAGATCTACGGGATGCGGTTGGTGCGCTTCGGCGACAACATGCGCAACGTCGCGGTCACCGAAGGGGACAAGACCGAGGCCGAACTGCGCCTGGGCGTGAGCGTGAACACCTGGGGTGTGCACGACCTGGCCGCCGCCATCGATGCGGTGCCCGAGGCGAGCATCGACGAACTGATCGAGGACTACCTGGCCTGCTACGACGTCGTCGATGATCTGCGGCCCGGGGGAGACCGGCACGAGTCGTTGCGCTACGGCGCCCGCCAGGAGGCGGGCATGCGCACGTTCCTGGAGCAGATCGGGGCCAAGGCCTTCACCACCAACTTCGAGGACCTCGGCCCGCTGCGCCAACTGCCCGGCCTCGCCGTGCAGCGCTTGATGGCCGCCGGTTACGGGTTCGGGGCCGAGGGCGACTGGAAGACCGCCATCCTGGTGCGTGCGGCCAAGGTGATGGGCCACGGTCTGCCCGGCGGCGCCTCGCTGATGGAGGACTACACCTACGACCTGACCCCGGGAGACGAGGTGATCCTGGGCGCGCACATGCTGGAGATCTGCCCGACCCTGACCACCTCGCGCCCCAGCCTGCAGATCCACCCGCTGGGCATCGGGGACCGGGAGGACCCGGTGCGCCTGGTGTTCGACACCGATCCCGGCGAGGGCCTGGTGGTGGCGCTGAGCGACATGCGCGAACGGTTCCGGCTGGTGGCCAACGAGGTGGACATCGTCGGCGAGCGGGAGCCGATGCCGAACCTGCCCGTGGCGCATGCGGTGTGGGTGCCCAAACCGGATCTGCGCACCTCGGCGCGCGCCTGGCTGATCACCGGCGGTGCGCACCACACGGTCCTGACCACCGCGGTGGGCCGGGAGGTGTTCGACGACTTCGCCGAGCTCGCCGGCCTCGAGCTGGTGGTCATCGACGACCAGACCCAGGTGGCCTCCCTGCGCCAGGAGCTGCGCTGGAACGCCGCCTACTACCGGTTGGCCCAGCCGATGAACTGACCGGGGGACACCCGCCCCACCACACTGCTGACCAGGAGGAAGTACCCCATGTCAACCGCACGTTTGAGCGTGGACCCGGCGTTCGTCGTCGGGCCGGTGCGCGAACGCACCTTCGGATCGTTCGTAGAACACCTTGGCCGGTGTGTGTACACCGGGATCTATGAGCCGGAGCATCCGACCTCCGATGAGCACGGGTTCCGCACCGACGTGCTGGACCTGGTCTCGGAGTTGGGCACCAGCACGGTCCGTTACCCGGGGGGCAACTTCGTCTCCGGTTACCGCTGGGAGGACGGTGTCGGTCCGGAGGACCAGCGCCCCTCCCGCCTGGACCTGGCCTGGCACTCCACCGATCCGAACACCTTCGGCGTCGATGAGTTCCTGGCCTGGACCGCCAAGGCCGGTGTGGAGCCGATGATGGCGGTGAACCTGGGCACCCGGGGCATCCAGGAGGCACTGGACCTGTTGGAGTACACCAACGTGCCCGGCGGGACCGCCCTGTCCGATGCCCGCCGCGCCAACGGGGCCAAGGATCCCTACAAGATCAAGATGTGGTGCCTGGGCAACGAGATGGACGGGCCCTGGCAGATCGGTCACAAGACCGCCGAGGAATACGGGCGCCTCGCTGCCGAGACCGCGCGGGCGATGCGCATGATCGACCCGGATCTGGAACTTGTGGCCTGCGGATCCTCGAACTCCACGATGCCCACGTTCGGCGCCTGGGAGTCGACCGTGCTGGAGCACACCTACCGCCACGTGGACCTGATCAGCGCGCACGTCTACTACTACGAGGACGACGGCGACCTGTCCAGTTTCCTGGCCAGTGCAGCGAACATGGACTACTTCATCGACTCGGTGGCTGCCACCGCCGATGCGGTGCGGGCCGCGGGCAAGCACAACAAGGCGATCAACATCTCCTTCGATGAGTGGAACGTCTGGTATCAGAAGCGTGCCGAGTCCCGCCCGCCGTCCGGCGATGAGTGGCCGGTGGCGCCGGTGCTGCTGGAGGACAAGTACAACGTGGCCGACGCGGTGGTGGTGGGCAACCTGCTCATCTCGCTGCTGCGGCACACCGACCGGGTGCACTCGGCCTCGCTGGCCCAACTAGTCAACGTGATCGCCCCGATCATGACCGAGCCGGGTGGACGTGCCTGGCGCCAGACCACCTTCCACCCCTTCGCCCTCACCGCACAGCACGCCCGCGGCGAGGTACTGCAGGTGGCGGTCGATGCGCCGGTGCTGGAGACCGACAAGTACGGTCCGGTGGACCAGGTCGATGCGGTGGCCACCCGGGATCCGGAGACCGGGTCGGTGTCGCTGTTCCTGGTGAACCGGTCACTGAGTGAGGAGACGCACGTGCAGATGGATCTGCGCGCACTGGGTGACCTGCGGGTGGACAACTGTGTGACGCTGTCCAACCCCGACCACACCTGGTCGGCCACCGCAGATGACGCGACGTCGGTGCTGCCACGCCGCAATGACAGCGCCGGCGTCTCCGACGGTGCCGTCAACGTCAACCTCCCGCCGGTGTCCTGGACGATGGTCACCCTGGTCTGATCACCCGCCCGCCCCACCCGGGGCGGGTTCAGCGAACGCGGCCCGGGTCGGCCCACGATTGAGCCGACCCGGGCCGTCGGCATGCTCGGGCGGTGGCGCCGGGGACCCGGAGACGGGGGCACCGCTGAGGACGCGAGACCGGCGCTGCAGAACTCAGCCGGATGCGGGGTCGGAGGAGGCGCGGACCACCAACTGCGGTTGGAAGACCACGTGCTCGGGTGTCCCCGCGGTCATCAGGATGTCGGCGGCGCGGTAGCCGAGTTCGTGGTGCGGCTGGCGAACCGACGTCAGCGGCAGGGCGAGCTCGCTGGCGATGTCGATGTCGTCGTAGCCCACGATCGCCATGTGCCCCACCATCTCGAGGCCGCGGCGGCGCATGGTGCGCTGCACCCCGATCGCGACCAGGTCATTGACGCAGAAGACCGCCGACGGCGCCGCGTCGCCCTGCTCATCGAGCACGCGGGAGATGGCCAACTCGCCGCCGTCGGCGTCCAGGCTCGAGATCGTCAGCTCGGTGATCACCTCGGCCGGGTCCCTGCCCGCCTCCTGGACGGCGAGTTCCACACCGGCGAACCGGTCGCGGCACTGGCGGATGCTGTGCGGGCCGTTGATGAACGTGATCTCCTCGTGCCCCATCGCCAGCAGATGCTGAGCGGCCAGCTTGCCACCCTCGATGTTGTCCACGGCGACGGAGGAGATGCGAGGGGTAGGTGAGGGGGAGTCGAGCAGCACCACGTCCAGGCCGCGGTCGACGATCGCGAGCAGGTGGTCGATCTCGGTCGTGGAGGGCACCACGAGCAGACCGCTGACGCCGTGCTCCTCGAACAGGCGAAGGTATCGCATCTCCCGCTTGGGGTCCTCATCGGAACTGGCCAGCATCAGGGTGCGGTCATCCAGGGCGATCCGGTCCTCGATACCGCGTGCCATGTCGGTGAAGAAGGGGTTGCGGATGTCCAGCAGCACCGCCCCCACCGTGGTGATCGTGCCCGCGCGCAACTGGCGGGCGGAGGCGTTCGGGACGAACGACAGAGCCGCGATCGCCTTTTCTACCCGAGTCCGGGTCGCGTCGGCCACGCGTTCAGGGCGGTTCAGCACGTTGGACACCGTGCCGACGGACACGTTGGCCAACTTGGCGACGTCGGTCACGCTCGGTCGGCGGGCGGTCCGGGGGCCGTGGGTGGTCGTCATCGAGGTCCTGTTCATCGCTGGATTCGCGAGAGTCTACGCCGCTGCGGCACGGTCGAGGAGATCTCGGCCGCCCTGCGTCGCGCGCGCATCAGGCAACGGACCGGCAACAATTTGGCGTAGAGACCGGCAATAATTTGGCGTAGAACGGTTGCACGGAGGGGAGCGAAGGGCCTAGATTTGACTGAAACGTTTCATAGGCTGACGGGCGCATGGGCCGACGGCCTGGGGCTCCGGAATTAATGAGGATTCGGTGATGAACGACCAGTCGAGTAGGCAGAGCGCCGCGACGGCGGCACTGTCCGAGCAAACCGTGGAACTGCCCTCCTGGGCGTTCGGCAACTCAGGGACCCGGTTCCGCGTATTCACCACCGAGGGTGTTCCGCGGGATCCCTACGAGAAGATTGCCGACGCCGCCCAGGTGCACAAGTACACCGGCATCACGCCTCGGGTGTCGCTGCACATCCCGTGGGACCTGGTCGATGACTTCTCCGATCTGGCCCGCCATGCCGATGACCACGGCCTGACCATCGGCATGATCAACGCCAACCTCTTCCAGGACGCCGACTTCCGGCTCTCCTCGCTGACCCACTCCGATGAGCGCATCCGGCGCAAGGCCATCGACCACCACATGCAGTGCCTGGACGTGATGCGGGCCACGGGCTCGAAGGAGCTCAAACTCTGGCTCCCGGACGGTACCAACTATGCCGGCCAGGACTCCCTGCGGGCCCGCCAGGACCGCCTGGCCGAGTCCCTGGCCGAAATCTACGCCGCGATGGACTCCGACCACACGTTGGTGCTGGAGTACAAGTTCTTCGAGCCGGCGTTCTACTCCACCGATATCCCGGACTGGGGCACCGCCCTGTTGCACTGCCTGGCCCTGGGCGAGCGCGCCACCGTGGTGCTGGACACCGGGCACCACGCACCGGGGACCAACATCGAGTTCATCGTGATGCAACTGCTGCGCCAGGGTCGCCTGGGTGCCTTCGACTTCAACTCACGCTTCTACGCCGACGACGATCTGATGGTCGGCTCCGCGGACCCGTTCCAACTGTTCCGGATCATGCACGAGATCGTCCAGGCCGATGCGCTCAAGCCCGAAGCGGGGGTGAACTTCATGCTTGATCAGTGCCACAACATCGAGGAGAAGATTCCTGGCCAGATCCGCTCGGTGATGAACGTCCAGGAGGCTACCGCCAAGGCGCTCTTGGTGGACTCCGAGGCACTCACAGCGGCCCAACAGGCCCAGGACGTACTCGGAGCCCACGGGGTGCTGATGGATGCCTACAACACCGACGTGCGCCCGATGCTCGCCGAACTACGCGCCGGCCAGGGCCTGGACCCCGACCCGATGGCGGCCTTCGCCGCCTCTGGCTATGCCGCCGAGGTCGCGGCCGCACGGGTGGGCGGGACGCAGGCAGGATGGGGGGCCTGATGGGTACCGTCGACGATCTGGTCGCGCGGTCCAACCGGCTCGGTTCGGACCCGCGGATCACCAACTACGCCGGTGGCAACACCTCCGCCAAGGCTTCGGCACCGGACCCGGTCACCGGTGACGACGTGGAGCTGCTGTGGGTCAAGGGCTCCGGCGGTGACCTGGGCACGCTGACCAAGAGCAACCTGGCAGTGCTGCGAATGGACCGCCTGCGCGCCCTGCCGCAGGTGTATCCGGGCGTGGACCGTGAGGATGAGATGGTCGCCGCGTTCGACTACTGCCTGCACGGCAAGGGCGGGGCTGCGCCTTCGATCGACACCGCGATGCACGCCCTGGTGGAGGCCGACCACGTGGACCACCTGCATCCCGACGCCGGCATCGCCGTGGCCACCGCGGTGGACGGGGAGGACCTCACCCGTCGCATCTACGGCGACGAGGTGGTCTGGGTGCCCTGGCGCCGCCCGGGATTCCAGCTCGGCCTGGACATCGCCGCGATCAAGGAGGAGAACCCGCAGGCGATCGGCTGCATCCTGGGCGGGCACGGTATCACCGCCTGGGGCGAAACCTCCGACCAGGTCGAGGAGCGTTCCCTGAAGATCATCCGGATGGCCGAGGAGTACATCGAGCAGGCCACGGCGGACCTGGCCGGACGCGACGAGCACCCCTTCGGGGCCCAGCGCCCGGGATATGAACCGTTGGCACCGGAGCAGCGCCGTGCGCGCGCGGCCGCGCTGGCACCGGTGATCCGGGGCATCGCCTCGGCCGACCGGCCGCAGGTCGGCCACTTCACCGACTCCGACGTGGTGCTGGAGTTCCTGGCCCGGGACAAACTCACCGCGCTGGCCGAACTGGGCACCTCCTGCCCCGATCACTTCCTTCGCACCAAGGTCAAGCCGCTGGTGCTCGACCTTCCCGCGGAGGCGCCGCTGGAGCAGGCCGTCGAGCGGTTGCACGAACTGCACGCTGCCTACCGCGAGGACTACGCCGGGTATTACCAGCGGCACGCCGATGCCGACTCCCCGGCGATGCGAGGGGCGGACCCGGCGATCGTGCTGGTGCCCGGGGTGGGGATGTTCTCCTTCGGAAAGGACAAGCAGACTGCCCGCGTGGCCGGGGAGTTCTACGTCAACGCCATCAACGTGATGCGCGGCGCCGAGGCGATCTCCACCTACGCGCCGATCGATGAATCCGAGAAGTTCCGCATCGAGTACTGGGCGCTGGAGGAAGCCAAGCTTCAGCGCATGCCCAAGCCCAAAACGCTCGCCACCCGCATCGGTCTGGTCACCGGAGGCGCCTCGGGCATCGGCAAGGCGATCGCCCAGCGACTCGTGGCCGAGGGCGCCTGCGTCGTCATCGCCGACCGCGACGCCGAAGCAGCACAGGATCTGGCGACCGAACTCGGTGGCCCGGACGTGGCCGTGGCCGTAGCCGCCGACGTCACCGAAGAGGACGCCGTGGCCGACCTGATCGGCCAGGCCGCCCTGGCCTTCGGGGGCGTGGACCTGGTGGTCAACAACGCCGGGCTGTCCATCTCCAAGCCGCTGCTGGAGACCACTGCAGCGGACTGGGACACCCAGCACGACGTGATGGCCCGGGGGTCCTTCCTCGTCTCCCGTGAGGCGGCCCGGGCGATGATCGCCCAGGGGATCGGTGGGGACATCATCTACATCGCCTCCAAGAACGCGGTGTTCGCCGGCCCGAACAACATCGCCTACTCCGCCACCAAGGCCGACCAGGCCCACCAGGTACGCCTGCTCGCTGCCGAACTGGGCGAGCACGGGATCCGCGTCAACGGCATCAATCCCGACGGAGTGGTGCGCGGCAGCGGCATCTTCGCCGGCGGCTGGGGTGCCCAGCGCGCGGCGGTGTACGGGGTCCCCGAGTCCGAGCTCGGCGCCTACTACGCCCAGCGCACCCTGCTGAAGCGCGAGGTGCTGCCCGAGCATGTGGCCGCGGCGGTCGCCGCCCTCACCGGCGCCGACCTGTCCCAGACCACCGGCCTGCACATCCCGGTCGATTCCGGGGTGGCTGCGGCGTTCCTGCGCTGAATCGCGCCCGGGGGTAGTGATGACCAGCACGCCGGCGGTACCGGCATTCGCGGCGGTCGACCTGGGGGCATCCTCGGGGAGGGTGATCCGGGCCGAGATCACCGGCACCTCCGATCGCCCACAGGTCAAGATGCGCCAGGTGGCGCGCTTCCCCAACGAGGCACGGTATGACTCCACCGGCGTGCTGCGCTGGGACCTGGAGGGACTGTACGAGCAGATCCTGTCGGGCCTGCGGGCGGCGGGCGACGATGGCCCACTGCTCGGTATCGGGATCGACTCCTGGGCGGTGGACTACGGACTGATCGACGACGACGGTGCCCTGCTGGCACAACCGGTCGCCTATCGCGATGCTCGGGGCGGGCAGGCCGTGTCAGAGGTGCACGCGCTGGCCGACCCGGGTGAGTTGTACGCGATCTCCGGGATCGCCCATCAGCCGTTCAACACGATCTTCCAGCTCGCAGCGGAGAAGCGCACCGGTCTGCTCGCCGCACCCACGTCGTCGTCCACCCCGCTCCCGGCCCGGGCGCTGCTACTGCCGGACCTGCTCGGCTACCGGCTCACCGGAGTGCAGGCCAGCGAGACGACGAACGCCTCCACCACCGGGTTGTTGGACCAGGACGGGCCGGCTTGGTCGGCTGATCTGCTCGGTCGACTGGGCCTGCCGACCGATCTGTTCCCACCCCTGGTCGAACCCGGCCACGTGCTCGGGCCGTTGACCGAGCAGGCCCAGCAGACGACGGGGCTGGGCCCGGTGCCGGTGATCGCGGTGGGATCCCACGACACCGCCTCGGCAGTGGCCGGCATCCCGGCCACCAGTTCCGACTTCGCCTACATCTCCTGCGGCACGTGGTCTCTGGTCGGGGTGGAGGTGGGCGAGCCGGTGCTCACCGAGACTGCCCGGGAGGCCAACTTCACCAACGAACTCGGATTGGACGGCCGGGTGCGCTTCCTGCGCAACGTGATGGGATTGTGGCTGCTGCAGGAGAGTCAGCGGATCTGGGCCGGGGCGGGTGAGGATGCGGACTTGACCCGCCTGCTCGACGCGGCCGCCCGGGCCGAGCCGCTCCGCACCCTGATCGACGCCGACGATCCGGCGTTCCTGCCCCCGGGCGACATGCCCGAACGGATCCGTGCTCACGCCGTCGAGCGGGGCGAACCGGATCCGGTCAGCCCGGCGCAGATCACCCGTACGGTGCTGGACTCGCTGGCCCTGGCCTATCGCCGCAGTGTGCGCGCGGCGGTCGAGTTGACCTCCCGCCCGGTGCGCCGGGTGCACCTGGTGGGTGGTGGTTCCCGGAACGCGCTGCTGTGCCAGTTGGCTGCCGACGCGACCGGGCTGCCGGTAGTGGCCGGCCCGGCCGAGTCCACCGCCCTGGGGAACGTGGTGGCGCAGGCCCGCGCCGTGGGGGTGCTCGAGGGGACTCTGGAGGACCTGCGCAGCGTGGTTGCCGCGAGCGTGTCCACCGCGACCTACAACCCGGCCCCGGGGGCGGCCGAGCGTTGGGGCCGGGCGGAGCAACGGCTGCCGCCCTCGACCTCGCGCACCTGAGCCACGCCCAGCCCACGCAGAAGCCCGCCGAACTCCCACCAACCCACGCCCGACCCACGCCAACCCACGTTCAAGGAGATCCGCGATGACCCGCTACTGCTTCACCTCCCGCGTGCGCCCGGACCGGTTGGATGAGTACCGCCGCGCTCATGCCGCCGTCTGGCCGGACATGCTCGCGGCGCTGCGAGACTCCGGGTGGCGCAACTACTCGCTCTACCTGTCGCAGGACGGTCTGCTGGTGGGTCACTTCGAGTCCGAGGATTATCGTGCCGCCCAGGAGGCGATGGCCGCCACCGAGGTGAACGGGCGCTGGCAGGCCGCGATGAGCGAGTTCTTCGTCGACTCCGGCAACCCCGATGAGGGTTTCGTTCTCCTCGAGGAGGTCTTCCACCTCGAGGACCAACTCGCTGCCGCCGGCCTGAGCACCACGCCCGCCGGCGACTGAACCGCACGCACGCCATCGCCCGCCGCCCACCCCACACCCGCCACACCCACCATCCGCTCGCTTGGGGTTGACCCCGGTTTCCGGTCACTGACCAGAAACCGGGGTCAACCCCACGGCAGCCGCCCACCCGGCAGCCGCCCCACCCGGCAGCCGCCCCACCCGGCAGCCGCCCCACCCGGCAGCCGCCCCACCCCCACCCGGGCGGCGGCGCTGACGTCGCGGCGAATGCCGCGAAGTAGCGGAACCTCTCCGGCGAACTCGATCCATATGCCGCGCAGTCGCCTCCGGATCGGTGGGCTGGTGGTGGGCCGGTGGGGTGGCGGCGGCGGGTTGAGGGGTGGCGATCTCGGCTCAGCGGGGTGGGGATAGGGAAAGGGTGTCCACAGCGGGCGGGCGGTTCATCGCCCGCCTGCGCACGACCGGCGAGGCTGCCAGTCATGGAACGCCTACGAGGGCCCGGACCGCCGTCCCTTCCGCGCGTCATGCTCCGATCCGAACTGGGGAAGGCCGACCTCGCCGACCTGCTCAGTGCCGGCACCATCGCCCGGGTGCGCCACGGTGCCTACATGGTGGTGGATCAGGCACTGACGGAACCGTGGGCGACGCGGCAGCAGTACGCCCTGGCGCGCTGCGTCGCGGTAGTCCGGGCTTCCGCCGAGCCACGCATCCTCAGTCACGAGAGCGCGGCGCTGCTGCACGGATGTCCGCTCTGGCGGACGCCCGAACGGGTCCATCTGATCCAGCCCACGCGTCACGGCGCGAGACGAGCACCCGACGTGCTCCGGCACACGGTCGATCTGGAGCCTTCCGATGTCACCACGATCAACGGGTTGGCGGTCACCACCCTGCAGCGCACCGTGCTCGACTGTGCCAGGACGCTGCACGCACGCGACGCGCTGGTGGTCGCTGACAGTGCGCTGCGGCTCCTTGCGAAGCCGGATCGCTGGCGGCGTGCGGAATCGCAGGAGCGGATGGAGGGGATCCGTGCGGAACTGTGCGAGCGCCTCGCATCAGGTCGCGCACGCCGTGGCCGGGTCCGGGCCAGGGCGGTGCTGTCGGCTGCCAACGGCTTCGCGGAGTCCCCGGGTGAATCGGTGCTGCGCTGGATCGCCGTCTCCCGGGACATCGGTCGGCCGGTCGCTCAGTTCCGAACTCAGACTGATCGCGGCACCTACTTCAGCGATCTGGCCTGGTGCTACCGCCGAAGGTCCGGCGGCGGTACAGAGCGCTGGGTCGTTCATGCCGAGTTCGACGGGAGGATCAAGTACCACGCAGAAACGCCAGACGGCGGTGCCGAGGCCGTGGTCGAGGAGAAACTCCGAGAGGACGCCATCCGGGAGGCCGGAGGGGTGGTGTTGAGGTTCGTCTCCGAGGATCTGCATCGCCCGGACGCGACCGCTGAGCGCCTGGTCCGCGCGATGCCCGCCCGACTGATGCGTGGCGCTCGTGCCGTACCGGGCCTGTACCTGCCAGTGATCGCCAGGGAGGCGTTGAGGTCGCGGCAAGTGGATTGAGTGAGCGGAATCTTCTGGGAGCACTCAGTCCAGAAGCCGCGTAGTCAGCATGGTTCCCAGGGGCCGGAAAGCGCTTGCCGGATCTGGTGTCGTCAGGCATGATGGGCCTACCGGTTGCGCCGTGCTGCGCGCGGACCCAGCGCAGATCCACCAGGGTGATCCTGTGCCGCCCTGATCCGGCCTCCGGGCCCCAGCCCCAACCCAAGGAGGAACGCGTGAGTAAAGTGGCACTGGTCACCGGTGGCAACCGGGGCATCGGGCAGGGGATCACCCGGGCTCTGCTGGCCGAGGGTTACGCCGTGGCCATCCTGGCCACCCGTGAGGAGCCGGCGGACCTGATGGCCGAACTGCGCGAGTTGGGGCAGGTCTCTTACACCCGCGGCTCGGTAGCGGACCTGGAGGACCACCGCCGCTACGTCGATGACGCGCTGGAGCGCTGGGGCCGCATCGACCTGTGGTCAACAACGCCGGGGTGGCTCCCCAGGTGCGCGACGACATCGTGGTGGCCACACCGGAGAGTTACGACCGGGTAATGGACATCAACCTGCGTGGCCCCTACTTCCTGACCCAGATGGTCGCCGCCGAGATGATCGAGCGCCGCGAGGGTGAGCCGGGCGACCAGGTGCACGGCACCATCATCAACGTCTCCTCCACCTCCGCGGTGACGGTCTCGACCAACCGCGGCGAGTACTGCATCTCCAAGGCAGGCATGGCGATGACCACCCAGCTCTGGGCCGCCCGCCTGGCTCCGGAGGGGATCATGGTCTACGAGGTTCGTCCCGGCGTGATCGCCACCGACATGACCGCCGGTGTGAAGGAGAAGTACGACGCGCAGTTCGCCGGCGGGCTCGCCCCCATCCCCAGGTGGGGCACCCCCGCCGACGTTGCCGGCGCCGTCGTCCAACTCGCTGCCGCCCGCATGCCCTACTCCACCGGCGACATCATCAACGTCGAGGCGGCATGCACATCCCCCGGCTCTGAACCGGTAGCGGAACCGCCCGCCGAACCCCGCGCCCACCCCACAAGCCCGCGCCGATACGTCACCGCGACCCCGGCGCCGACCCTGACAAGGAACCTCATGCCCATCGCCGATGCCGACTCCGCGCCCACCCAGACCATCGCCGGCCAGCAGGTTCCGGTGGTCAGCACCAACACGGTGGTGGTGGGCACCGGCTCGGCCGGTTTCGCTGCCGCCGACCGGCTCTGGGAGTTCGGCCAGGACGACGTCATCATGGTGACCGACAAGGTCGGCGCCGGGGCCAGTCGCAACGCGGGCTCGGACAAGCAGACCTACTACAAACTCTCCCTCTCCGGAGAAGAGGCCGACTCGGTGCACGAGATGGCCAGGACGCTGTTCGCCGGTGGGGCGATGGACGGCGACAACGCCCTGGCCGAAGCCGCCCTGTCCGCCCGGGCGTTCCTGCGCCTGTGCGATCTGGGTGTGCCGTTCCCACAGTCCCGGTCCGGGGAGTTCGTCGGCTACAAGACCGACCACGACCCGCGCCGCCGAGGCACGTCGGTGGGTCCTTACACCTCCCGGTCCATGGTGGAGCAACTCGAGAAGAAGGTCGCCCGCAACGGCACCGACATCTACGACAACTGCCGTGTGGTCGACCTGATCGTCGATGACACCACGGACGAGGGCCCCCGGATCGCCGGCCTGTTGTTGCTGCGCACCGACGTTCCGCACGACGGCGAGCGCAGCCCTTACCTGCTGATCCGGTGCACCAACATCGTCTACGCCACCGGCGGCCCGGCCGGGATCTACGCAACCAGGGTCTTCCCCAACGGCCAGTGGGGCGCCTCCGGTGCCGCCTACCGCGGTGGGGTGCGCGGCAAGGGTGTGACCGAGTGGCAGTTCGGCCTGGCCTCGATCAAGCCGCGCTGGAACGTCTCGGGAACCTACATGCAGGTGGTGCCCCGGTTCGTCTCCACCGATGCCGAGGGCAACGACGAGCGCGAGTTCCTCACCGAGACCATCCCCGACTACGGCCGGCTGATCTCGCTGGTGTTCCTCAAGGGCTATCAGTGGCCCTTCGACGTGCGCAAGGCCACCGAGGGGTCTTCCCTGATCGACCTGCTCGTCTACCGCGAGACCGTGCTGCGCGGGCGCCGGGTGTTCCTGGACTTCCGCTCCAACCCGGTGCGGGAGACGTTCGAACACAGCGAGCTGGACCCCGAGCCGTTCGAGTACCTGGAGAAGGCCGGGGTGCTGTTCGGCACCCCGATCGAGCGGTTGCGCAAGATGAACGAGCCTGCCTACCAGTTCTACCTGGACAAGAACCCGTACGTGGACCTCGAGAAGGAGATGCTCGAGGTGGACGTGTGCGCCCAGCACAACAACGGCGGGCTCAGCGTGGACGGCTGGTGGCAGTCCAACGTGTCCGGCTTCTTCCCGGTGGGGGAGGCCGGCGGTGCCCACGGGGTGTACCGGCCCGGTGGTTCCGCACTGAACTCCGGGCAGGTCGGGGCCACCCGGGCGGCCCAGTTCATCGCCGCCCGGCGCACCCAGGACCCGGTCGCCGAACCGACCTTTTCCGCTGCCGCCGAGGCTGTCCTGACCGACGCCACGGACCTCGTCGCCGCTGCCGCCGAGCGTGCCCGCTCGGGTCTGACGGACAACACCGGGACGATGCTCACCGCGGTGCAGGAGTTGATGAGCGCCAAGGCCGGGCCGGTACGCTCGGCCGAGTCGATCGACGAGGCACTGCAGCAGGTGCACCAGTGGCTGACTGAGTACGGTGAGACGATCAGTGCCGATTCCACCTCACGCCGGTCGGTGAACCGCACCTTCCTGGTCCGCGACATCCTCACCACCGCCTATGTGTACCTGTCGGCGATGGCCGACTACGTGGGCAAGGGTGGGCGCTCACGCGGCTCGGTCCTGTACACCGACCCGGGCGGCCACCTGCCCAAGGTCGGCTACGGCACGAACGCCGATGAGGAGCTGGACCTGCCCGAACTCTTCCGTTTCAGTCTGGACGAGGGTGCGCTGGCCGATCAGGTCCAGGAGGTCGCCTGGCTCGCCCCCGATGGCGCACCGGCGCCCGTGGGCCACAACGGCCTGGACCGGCCCGAGGACGACGGCGGGGGAGACTGGGCTCAGATCGTCCAGCGCGAGGAGACCGACCCCGCCGGACGGCCGTTGTTCCGTTGGCGTCCGGTGCGGCCGATCCCGGCTGACGACGACTTCTTCGAGAACGTCTGGCGCGACTTCCGCGAGCACGGCAACATCTACTGACCACCCGGCGGCCGTGTTGGTGAGACCGGCCGATCGTCCGTGAGACCGAAGCGTTGCGGGGTGCGGTCTCACCGCACCCGACCGGTCTCACCCCACCCGCCTGCAGGCTGCGGTCTCAGCGCTGGGCAACGCCCCGGGGCACAGCCGGGCGACGCCCCCGGGGCGCTGGCGGGGAACTGGCGGGGGCGCTGGCCCGGGGGCGAGGTCAGGCCGGGACCACATGGACAGCCCGGCGGTGGTCACCACCAGGAGACGGCCCTCGTAGGTCCGCTCGGTACGCACCAGTGCGTCCGGGCCCTCAACGCCGGTGACCTCGAAGAGCAATTCCCCGGTTCGCACATCAACCCCGCTCAGGACCTGCCGCCCGGAGGCGGAGTCGAGGGAGAGCAGCGTGCGGCCGTCGCTGAGCGATCGCCACGCCACCAGCGGCACCTGTTCGCGCCAGACCTGTGCGCCGGTGCGCTCATCGAGCGCGGCGGTCGTGGTGCCCTCCTGCACCAGGACCAGGCCGCCCACCCGTGCCAGGACCGCCGTCATCCCGGAGGTGGATCGGCTCCAGTAGATGTGGTCGGGGCGGCGGTGGGAGAGGGCCTGTAGTTCCCCGTGCGCCAGGTGCAGGGAGACATCGGACATCAGGTCCTCGTCCACGACCAGGTAGTGACTCCACTGGCTGCGTGCCTCGCTGAGTGCTCCCTCGGCATTGAGGTAGCGCGGAACTCGCTCCCGTCCTCGGCCACCAGCAACCACGGGTTCGCGGCGTCGGCGGGCGGGCGGCCGACCCAGAGGTCACCGATCTCCTCGGCCACCTGCCCGTCGGCCGCGTTGCGAACGGCGAACGAGGGAACCGAGGGCCCCCCTAGCCCCATCCCGACCATGACGTAGCCCCCGGTGGTGCCCAGCAGGGTCAGCAGCGCGGGAACGTACCAGGCGCCGACGAAGCCGAGGTCAACCGACCAACGCCGGGTACCACTGGAATCCTCCCGCTCCAGGAACGTGCGCTCACCCTCCTGACGCAGGCTGAGCACGTCGCCATCGACGTCCAGCGCGGCGAGAGTGCCCGGCCGGTCCTGGCGCATGATCTCCCCGGCCAGGGCATCGATCCGGATCAACTCGGCCTGCGCGGCCTCACCGCTGACGCACAAAACGTCGCCGTCGGGTTCGCCCTGGTGGCAGCGCAGGTGCCGGCCCTCGGCCTGCCAGAGCTCGGCCCCATCGGCCACGGCGAAGCCGTGCACGCGGGAGCGATTGGCCAGAATCGCCGTCTCCGGGCCCAGCCACACATCGTGCGGGTCGCTCATATCGACCTGCAGCGGGGTGTACCACTGCTCCGTCGGGGTGGCGATGTGCTCGACGATCCCGGTCCGCCAGTCTGGAGGCGGACGTTCGGCGAGCGCGATACCGGCCAGCACCAGGACGACGGCGACCGCCACCCATGGCAGGGGACCGGACAGCCCGGGGCGGGTTCTCGAAGCGCCCTGGGTGTCACCTCCCGGCAGGCGCGGATCGAGCGGCGCCGAGGCGGCGACCTCGAGGTCGAACTCCTCCGCTCGGGCGCGCATCAGGCACTCCCCAGGGACCACACCGACAGGTCGAAGGCGGTGAAGACCGCCAGGTGCGACTCGTTGACGTCGTAACTGAAATGACGGGATTCGGCGAGCGGTATCTCCCAGGTGACCTCACCGGTGCGCGTGTCGAACCCGGTCAGGACCGAGACGTCCTCGCCGGTCACGTGGCCCAACGTGGTGTCGGCACCCAGGCACGGGCACCGGGGCATCTCCCCGGGGCGGGTCCACCGCAGAGTGCCCTCCTCGGCGTCCAGGCCGTACCAGGAGCCGCCGGACCAGCCCACCATCGTCCCGGCCAGGCGGGCGTGGGCGATCGCCCCGGACTGTTCGGTGCTGAAGGACCAGGTCTGCTCGCCGGTGGCGGCCGACAGCGCCCGTAGGTCGCCGGTGCTGTCAGAGAAGACAAGGTCCGAACCGGGGTCGTCATCCACACGGAGCAACCCCGACTCCTCACTGACCGTGGTGGGGCGGCCGGACCGGTCGTAGAGCGTGACCTCGTTGTCCCGGCGCACCAACCATTCGCCGTCGTGATTCACACGCACGGCCTCAGTCTCCTCGTGAGGGGTCCCGTCCGCGAGGTCCAGCGCCAGGTCGAGTCCGGCGCCATCGGCCACGCGCGGGGCCTGGATCAGCACCAGATCATCGAGCACGGCCATGGAGACCGCGCCGAGGTCGGCTTCGGGTGCGCCGGGTACACGGTGGGTCCAACGATGTTCCCCGGAATCGCCCGAGCGCATCACGCTGATCGCCTCGGCATCGGAGTACACGGTGATGTGTCCGCCGTCGTGGGGGAGTGCGGCCTCGAGCCCGGGTTGCACGGTGCGGCCGGTCTCGCCGGAGGCCATCGTCATCTCGATCAGTTCCGATCGGGCCCCCTGTCGGCTCACGCACGCGATGTCGGCCTCCTCCCGTCCGCACTGCATCTGTGGGGCCCGCACCTCCCAGACCACGTCGCCGGCGTCCAGGTCCACACCCCGGACGAGGGTGGGGCTGGCCGCGACCACCCGGTTCTCACCGAGCCAGACGTGCCCGTCAGAGGACCCTCCGGCCTGGATCGGCAGGTGCCACTGCAGTTGCGGCTCGGATTCGAGAGAGGCGACGAGGCCGCGCTCACCCGGTTCGGGGGTGGGGGCGAGCACGACGCCGATGGCGACGAGCACGAGCCCGAGCAGGAAGAAGCCGACGGCGGAACGGGCCGGGCGGGCTGGCTGCGGCGGTGACGTGGCGGCCGGAGGAGGAGCTTCGACATCGAATTCCTCATCCGGGCGGGTCATGGGGCGATTGTGTCAAATCGTCCGACGGCGCATGCCGGGCCGCCCATGGGGCCCGCGCCGTATCCGGGTGGGTGGTGGCACCGGCCGGTCGCCTACGGACGGCGGGCTGCGCCGTCGTCGGGGGTGGTGGCACCGGCCGGTCGCCTACGGAGCGCGGGCTGCGCCGTTGTCGGCCCTTACAGGTGGGGTGCCACCAGTTGGGTGTAGCGCCGGGCCATGGTGGCCACGGTCCGCGCGCCCGGAGCGGCCCAGATGTCGGCGTTGAAGATCTCCACTTCGACATCCCCGGTGTAGCCGGCCTCGGAGACCCATGAGGTGATGGTGGGGAAGTCGACGTACCCATCGCCCATGAAGCCGCGGGACAGCAGCGTGTCGCGGCCAGTGGCAGGATCCAGTCGCACACCTGGTAGGAGGCGATCCTGCCGGCGGCGCCGGCGCGGTTGATCTGCTCGCGCAGGTCCGGGTCCCACCACACGTGGTAGGTGTCCACCACCACCCCGACGGTCTCGGCCGGGAACGGCTCGGCCATGTCCAGGCACTGCTTCAGGGTGGTCAGCACCGCCCGGTCCGCAGCGAAGATCGGGTGCAGGGGTTCCAGCACCAGGCGCACGTCATGCTCGGCGGCGAAGGGCGCCAGTTCGGCGATCCGCTCAGCCACCCGCGTGCGTGCGGCGACGATGTCCTTGTCCCCGTCCGGGCGTGCCGGCCCGCCGGGTTCGGTGGCGGCGTCCAGGCCGCCGACCACCATGACCAACTCCCGGGTGCCCAGGGTCGCGGCCTCCTCGATCGCGGCGCGGTTGTCCTGCAGTGCTGCGGCGATTCCCTCGGGCTCGGCGGTGCTGAGGAACCCGCCCCGGCACAGTGATGACACTCGAGGCCGGCCTCCTTCACGATCCGGGCCGACTCGTCAAGCCCGGTCTCGGCGACCCGGTCCCGCCACAGCCCGACCGCGCCCAGGCCGGCCTCGGTGGCCACCTGCACGGCCTCCGGCAACGTCAGCGCCTTGGTGGTGGCGGTGTTCAGGGACAACCGGGACAGATCAGCCATGTGTTCCTCCATCGCCACGCTCGCTGCGGGCTCGGCTCGTGTGTGGTGCCGTGCCGGCGGGGTCCGCCCGCCGGCGGGGTGATCAGAGTTCGATCGGGGAGAGTTCCACTCGCTTGCCCTGTGCGCTGGAGGCCAGGCCGGCCTCGGCCAGTTGGACGCCGCGGGCGGCCGAGAGCAGGTCGTAGCGGTGCTCACGGCCGGCAAGGACGTCGCGCAGGAACTCCTCCCACTGCACCTTGAAGCCGTTGTCGAGGTCGGCGTTGTCGGGCACCTCCAGCCACTGGTCCCGGAAGGACTCGGTGACCGGCAGATCGGGGTTCCACACGGGCTTGGGGGTGTGGGCGCGCTGCTGGGCCACGCACTTGCGCAGTCCCGCCACGGCCGAGCCGTGGGTGCCGTCCACCTGGAACTCCACCAACTCGTCCCGGTAGACCCGCACCGCCCAGGAGGAGTTGATCTGGGCCAGGATCGGGTCACCGTCGGGGGAGGTGACCTCGAAGAACCCGTAGGCGGCGTCGTCGGCGGTGGCGTCATAGGCCTGCCCCTGCTCGTCCCAGCGGGTGGGGATGTGGGTGACGGTCTTGGCGGTGACGGCGTCCACGGTGCCCAGGATGCCCTCGAGCACGTAGTTCCAGTGGCAGAACATGTCGGTGGTGATGCCGCCGCCGTCCTCGGTGCGGTAGTTCCAGGAGGGTCGCTGGGCGGTCTGGTGGTCACCCTCGAAGACCCAGTACCCGAACTCACCGCGCATGGACAGGATCCGGCCGAAGAACCCCTCCTGCACCAGTCGGCGCAGTTTCACCAGGCCGGGCAGGTACAACTTGTCATGGACGACGCCGGCGGTCACCCCGGTGGCATTGCGCACCCGGGCGAGTTCGATCGCCTCTTCGAGGGTCTCGGCGGTGGGCTTCTCGGTGAAGATGTGCTTGCCGGTCTTCATCGCCGCGGTCAGCGCTGCGTAGCGACGGGAGGTGACCTGGGAGTCGAAGTAGATGTCGATGCTGGGGTCGGCGATCACCGCGTCGACGTCGGTGGTGTAGTGCTGCACGTCGTGCTCGCGGGCGATCTCGGCCAGGGCGTGCTCGCGCCGGCCCACCAGGATCGGTTCCACCTGGACCTTGGTGCCATCGTCCAGCACCACCCCGCCGGCGTCCCGGATCGGTAGGATCGAGCGCAGCAGGTGCTGGCGGTATCCCATCCGTCCAGTGATGCCGTTCATGGCGATACGCAGGGTGGTGGTGCTCATTGATGCCTCCCGGTCGATGCGCAGTACCATGTGCGGAATGCGCTTTCCGCAGAGCGTACGCGGGCTGGGTCAACCCCGTCAAGGCACCGATCCGGCTGCGCGGGTGCTCAGGTCTTCAGGCGCGACGGGGTGGAGTCCCGCAGCACCACGGTGCCGCGCACGCGCACGTGGCGGATTCCGTCCTCGCCGGTCTGCGTGGTCACCTCGGGGTCGCCCTCACGGTCGGCATCCGCGTGCTGCCCGGCATCGCTCAACGGGAGGCCCAGGGCGAGCTGGGTGGCCAGCACTCCGGCCTGGTGCAACGGCACTCGCACGGTGCTCAACGAGGGAGTCACGTCGCGCAACGTGGCGATGTCGTCGAATCCCGCTACACCCACATCGGCGCCCACTCGCAAGCCGGCATCGCGGGCCGCGGCCATCGCCCCCACCGCCATCACGTCGTTGACGGCGAACACCGCATCCACCTCGGGGCCACGCAGGTCGACCCGCTCGATGAGTTCGGTCATCGCCGCGTACCCACCGTCGCGGGTGAAGGCCGAAGCGACCACATACTGGGGTGCCCCGGCTTCCGCCTCGGTCGCGTCGTCATCCCTGCCTGTCAGGCCGGAGGTGAAACCCCGAAGTCGTTCCCGGGCGGTCAGATGCCCGGGCGGGCCGGCCAGCACCGCGAAGGAGTGGTACCCCCGCGCCACCAGCGCGGCAGCCAGATCGGCGGCGCCGCTGACGTTGTCGATCGCGACGGTGTCCGCCTCGAGCACCGGTTGGCTGACCATCGCCACCGCGCCCCCGCCGGCCCGGTAGGCGGCCAGCGCCGCCCCCAGTCGCGCGTGCATCAGATCATCATCGTGGCGGCCACCGGCAATCACGATCGCCCGGGCGCGCTGGCGGTGCAGCACCCCGACCAGGGCGAGTTCGCGTTCGGGGTCGTGCTGGGTGTTGCCGAGCGTGACCATCAGGTCCGACCGCTCGGCGGCGGCGCCGACACCGGAGGCGATCGCGGAGAAGTAGGGGTCGGCGATGTCGTGCACGATCAGACCGAGCGCGGTGGTGCGGCCCCGGGCCATCGCCTGGGCATTGGCATCGGGCAGATAGTTCAGTTCTGCGGCGGCGGCCAGCACCCGCTCGCGCAGTTCCGGACGCACCGTGCGCGTCGCGCTGCCATTGATCGCCCTGGAGGCAGTGGCGAGGGAGACGTCGGCAGCGCGAGCGACGTCCGCAAGGGTGACGGAACCGGCCATGGAGCACAGGGTAAGCGCTTGCACGCCCGGGTGGGAGACTTGCCGCCATTTCGCAGTTGCGAGTTTCGCCCGGGCGGACCCGGCCCGAGCATCGGCGCAGGCGCCCTCGCCCCGGTGCAGCGGGCTCCGGAAACCCGACACCTGCTCCGGCTCCGGGCGCTACCGTAGGGCCAACATGCCGGCCCATGCCCACTGCCACCTGTCTCGGTGGTGGCCGCCGGAAGACTCGTGTCCATCGGGGGTGCCGGGAGCGCGCGTGGCGAGTAGACGCAGGACTGGAGGGGACGTGGTCACGATCCGGGAGGTGGCCCGTCGGGCCGGGGTCTCCATCGCGACCGTGTCGCGCTCGCTGAACAACCAGGACCGGGTGAGCGCCGCAACCCGCGAGCGGGTCCTGACTGCGGCTGCAGAGCTGGACTACCGGCCCTCGCAGGCGGCCCGGGGCCTGGTCACCGGCCGGCTCGACACCGTCGGTGTGGTGCTACCCGATGTCACCAACGGCTTCTTCACCCCGATCCTGGCCGGTATCGAGCAGTACGCCCAGGAGCGCGGGCTGGGCGTGCTGCTGGCGGACTCGCGCGAGGATGCCAACGCCGAGCGGGAGCTGGTGCGTCGGATGAGTCAACTGGTGGACGGGGTGGTGCTGGTGGCTTCCCGGCTGCCCGACGACGAGATCCTGGAGTTCGTCCAGATCCGGCCCACGGTGCTGGCCGGCCGGGTGGTGGAGGGCGTGGACGCGATCGCGGTGGACTCCGGGGTGGGCACCGACCAGATCCTGACCCACCTGGCCGAGCTGGGTCACCGGGACGTGCTGTACCTACACGGCCCGCGTCAGTCCTGGGCGGGCGAGCGCCGGGTGGCCGCGGTGCGCCAGGCGGCCGAGCGTCTGGGTGTGCGCCTACAGGAGAGCGAACCGATGGCCCCCAACTTCGCGGCGGGACGGGCCGCCACCGAGTACGTGCTGGCCCAGCAGGTGACGGCGGTGATCGCCTACGACGACCTGATCGCCTGGGGCCTGCTCACCGGCCTGGAGGACGCCGGAATCGCCGTTCCCGAGCGGCTCAGCGTGGCCGGGTGCGACGACGCCTTACAGGCCGGGATGTCCCGCCCTGCCCTGACCACGGTCACCGCAGACCTGGACCGGATCGGGACCACTGCGGCAGAACTGCTGTTCGACCGGATCGCCGATCCCGGCGCCCCGGTCCGGACCTCGGTGCTCGGCTCGGCGGCAGTGCTCCGTGCTTCCACGGGGCCGGTGCCGGTCTGACCTGACTGCGCCGGCCGCGCGACCTACCTGCTGTCGTGGCTCACGCACGCGGGCACCAGAGCCGGCACGGCGTCGCGGTAACGGGTGTATCGCCTTCCGAACCTCTGGCTCAGGTAGGTCTCCTCCGGCTCGATCACCCAGCGCCGCAGTGCTCCCAGCACGGCGGGGAGCGCGAGCAGCGGCCACAGCGATCCGAGCCGCAGGCTCACGCCCAGGTAGATGAGGAGGTCAGCGGCGTATATCGGGTTGCGCACGTGCGCGTAGGGCCCGGAGGTGACCAGTTCATCGACGCGTGCCCAGGGCACCACGGTGGTGTGATGGCGCCGCATCGTCCAGAAAGCCGACAGCATCAAACCCAGGCCGGCTGCGGCCAGTAGCGCGCCGGCGAACCGCTCCCGACGGCTCGCTCGGGGCGAACCGACGCCCCCGCGCCGAGCCGGCAGCGGTCGGCGCCGGTGCATCAGCGCGGCCAGAGCCAGCGGCACCCCGAACAGCGCTGGCGGCAGCACCCGCACGTGTGCACCGGAGGTGTCCAGCCACCGCGACTCCTGCCGTTGCTCAGTCATCGCCGGGTGTCCTCATCCACCCAGTCGAAGGTGCGAGTGACCGCCTTCTTCCAGTTCCGGTACAGACGCTCGCGCTCATCGGCGTCCAGAGTGGGGCTCCAGCGCCGTCCCTCGGCCCAGTTGTCGATCACGTCCTGCTCACCGGACCAGAAGCCCACCGCGATCCCGGCGGCGGAGGCCGCGCCCAGGGCGGTGGTCTCCGAAACCTGGGGCCGCACCACGTCCACACCCAGGATGTCGGCCTGGAACTGCATCAGCATCTCGTTGCCGACCATGCCGCCGTCCACCCGCAACTCGGTCAGTTCCACCCCGGAGTCGGCGTTCATCGCCTCCAGCACCTCGCGGGTCTGGTAGGCGGTGGACTCCAGCGTGGCCCGGGCCAGGTGGCCCTTGCCCACGTACCTGGTCAGGCCCACCAGGGCACCGCGGGCGTCGGGGCGCCAGTACGGGGCGAACAGCCCGGAGAAGGCCGGAACGAAGTAGGCCCCGCCGTTGTCGGGGACGGTGGCGGCCAACTCCTCCACCTCTGCGGCGGTCTCGATCAACCCCAGGTTGTCGCGCAGCCACTGCACCAGAGATCCGGTCACCGCGATGGAACCCTCCAGTGCGTACACCGGGGCGTTGTCACCGATGCGGTAGGCCACCGTGGTGAGCAGGCCGTTCTCGGAACTGATGGCCTCTGCCCCGGTGTTCAACAGCATGAAGTTGCCGGTGCCGTAGGTGTTCTTGGCGTCGCCGGTCTCGAAGCACGCCTGCCCGAAGGTGGCCGCCTGCTGGTCACCGAGGATCCCGGCGATCGGGACCCCTGGCACCCCGGAGTCGTCATGACCGGTGCCGTAGACCTCGGCGGAGGACCGGATCCGGGGCAGCATCGAGGTCGGGATGCCCATCTCCGCTGCGACGTCACCGTCCCACTCCAGGGTGTGCAGGTCCATCAGCAGCGTGCGTGAGGCGTTGGTGACGTCGGTGACGTGCAGCCCACCGGAGGCGCCACCGGTCATGTTCCAGAGCAGCCAGGAGTCGGTGTTGCCGAAGAGGAGATCACCGGCCTCCGCCCGGGCGCGGGTGCCGTCGACGTTGTCCAGGATCCACTTCACCTTCGGCCCGGAGAAGTACGTCGCCAACGGCAGACCGGTGGTCTCCCGGTACCGGCCCGGCCCCTGGGCTCCGCCGAGCTCGTCCACGATCCGCTGGGTACGCGTGTCCTGCCAGACGATGGCGTTGTGCACGGGTTCGCCGGTGTGCTTGTCCCAGACCACCACGGTCTCGCGCTGGTTGGTGATGCCCACCGCGGCGAGGTCGTTCGCGCGCAGGTCGGCCTTGGCCAGGGCCTGCGCGATGACCTCGCCGGTGTTGTGCAGGATCTCGTTCGGGTCGTGCTCCACCCAGCCGGCGCGAGGCAGGATCTGCTGGTGTTCGAGTTGGCCGCCGGCCACGATCCGGCCGCTGTGGTCGAAGACGATCGCGCGGGTGCTGGTGGTGCCCTGATCGATTGCGAGGACGTGCTCGCCATGAACCTACCTTTCGCTCGAGAAGCCCACAGTACCGAGGCCCGGACCGCCGCGAACAGCACCACCGGTCGCGCCGGACGCTACGGAACGGGCAGAGTAGGGGCGTGAGCGACTCCATGATCCAGATCCGTCCCGCGCTACCGGCCGACGTCCGGGCCATCAAGCGACTCGTGGAGCCCTACGCCCAGCAACGCATCCTGTTGGCCAAGGACCTGGTGGACTACTACGAGTCCGTGCAGGAGTTCTTCGTCGCGGAGACCGACGATGCGCTGGTGGGTTGCGGAGCGCTGCACGTGATGTGGGAGGACCTCGGGGAGGTGCGCACTCTGGCGGTCGATGAGCAACTGCTCAAGACCGGCATCGGGCACACCCTGCTGGAGCGGTTGCTGGAGCGGGCCCGTGAACTGGGCCTGACGCGGGTCTTCTGCCTGACCTTCGAAGTGGACTTCTTCCGCGAGCACGGGTTCGAGCCGGTGGCCGGGGCGGTGGTGGAGCCGGAGGTGTTCACCGAGATCCTGCGCTCTCGCGATGACGGAGTCGCTGAGTTCCTGGACCTGGCCCGGGTGAAACCGAACACCCTGGGCAACACCAGGATGTTGCGCAACCTGTGACCCCGGATCGGTCGGTGACCGAAGCGTGCGGCTGCCGCCGGAGCGTGCCGCCGGCGACATCGTGGAGCCGGACGCCGACGCTCAGCGAGACCGCGCCAGCGGGGCCCGACGACGGAGCGAGGTCCGACGACGACGCTGCACCCGTAGCGGCCGGTGCCTCAGGTGCTGCGGTGCTGGGGCAACGTGCTGAGCGCCCGGTGCAGGATACCCACGCGCACCAGTGCCACCACCACCCCCACCTGGGCCACCAGGATCGCGCCCACGATCGCCCCGGCCAGGGCGGAGACGTCGATGAGGGCCCACACCACGACGCCCAGCACCGCCGCGGCACCGATCACCTTGATCATCGTGGCCAGGTTCTGGATGGTGCGGGTGAGCACCTTGACAGGTTGGCCCGAACCCGCTGCTCGCCGCGAGTCCGAACTTCCGGGAGTGCCAGCACCGGACAGCAGGGCGAACAGCCCTCTGCCCACCAGGACCCCTGCGATCACGCCCAGGACCTGGCCCTGGGCGATCATGCTCACCCCGGCCACCGCCGGCGGGTCCTGACCGTACGGGCCGGCCATGCTCAGTGCGGCCGCACCCAGCCCGGCCAGTACCAGCGGAACCGCCAGCACCGCCAACAGGGCCCGGGTATGGGCCTTGACCGCTCGGGCGATGACAACGTCGGCGGGCATCGGCTCCTCCGGCCCGGGTGGGTCCGGGGTCTGGCTGTTCACGGCTCCTGAGCCTAGCCGTTCGGTCCGCCGGATCCGGGACGGCCGTTCCCCGAGGTCCGTTCCGCGGTGGCATCCGGCGCCATGACCGAGGTTCGCGTATCCGATGACTCGATGGTGTTCGGCGTTGCCGCCCGGCTGACTGCGGGCCCGTATGCGCCGGGGAGGCGATAGCCACCGGGGCCCTGCTCGGCGAGTCCGTCCCGGACCAACCCGGCCAGGGCCCGCTCGAACTGGGTGGTTTCCGGCCACAGGGGCACCAGGTCGTGGACCGGTACCACCCCCTCACTGGCCCGCAGGGCGGCCATGATCCGACCCCGCACCTGGCGGTCGGTGCCGGCCCACGCCTGCCGGCGACGTCGGTGGGCGTGGCGGTCCTGCGGTCGACCCGCTGCCAACCAGAGGCACCGGTCCCGCACCGGGCAGTCCCCGCAGCGCGGGGCCCGGGCGGTGCACACCAGCGCACCCAACTCCATCAGTGCGGCGTTCCAGCGGGCGGACCTGTCCGCCTCGGCCGGGAGCAGGTCGGCCGCACGCCGGCGTTCGGCGTTGGTGAGGGCGGGTGCCGGCAGCGCGCCCGCACCGACCAGGCGCTCCAGAACCCTGCGCACGTTCGTGTCCAGCACCACCGCGCGGCGCCGGTGCGCGAAGGCGGCCACGGCCGCCGCGGTGTACTCACCCACGCCCGGCAACGATCGCAGTTCCGCTTCGGAGGCGGGGACCACGCCGTCGTGCTCTTCGACGATGGCCCCGGCCGCCCGCTGCAGTCGCAGCGCCCGGCGCGGATAACCCAATCGGTCCCAGGCGCGCAGGACCGCCGCGCTCGGTGCGGCGGCCAGGTCGGCCGGGGCGGGCCAACGGTCCATCCACTCCACCCAGCGCGGCAGGACCCGGGCCACCGGGGTCTGTTGCAGCATGATCTCGCTGACCAGCACGCCCCACGCGCTGACGTCCGGCCCGCGCCAGGGCAGGTCGCGGCCGTGCTCGCTGAACCAGTCGAGCAGCACCTGATGCAACGGTGAGGGGCCCATCTGCCCATCGTCCCATCGCCGCGGTTGTGTCACGATGCTCGCATGGCCAGATCCAGAGGTCGCGGTATGGGAGGACGCCGTACCAGCGGGCGAGCCTCGTCGAGCCGGTCCCGATCGACCAGGTCGCGTTCGGGGGCCTCCGCCCCCCAGCAGGGGTCGGTCGAGGTCGTCCAGTTCGGGTCGATCGCGTACCTCGCCGCGGTCGAGTTCATCGGGTACCTTCGGCGCCCGCAGAAGTAGCGGCGGGGGCCTGGGCGGCGCCGGCTCGCGCGGCCGCAGTGCCGCCAGGCGCAGTTCCAGCAGTGCGTCCTTCGGACGGTCCACGCCCCGAGGCAGGCGCTCCTACGGCCGTTCGCACCGCAACCGCGGTTACGGACATCAGCACGGGTACCGCCGCCGCCGCGGTGGCAGCATTCTCGGCGGGGTGGTCGGCGTGATCGTGGTGATCGTGGTGCTGCTCATCCTCTGGGCGATCCTGGTCTGAGCCCACGCCGCTGCGGCTCCGCCCGGGTGGTGACGGCCCGGCTTAGCATGATCGCCGATGGCCCGCAGCACACGACCCGCATCCGGGACCGGCAGCGCGACGAAACGTCAGCGCCCCGGCCCCGGCTCGCGGCGTCCGACGTCGTCACGCACCGGTCGAGAGTCAACGCCGTGGACCGGGACGGACGGGCGATCGCCGGCGCAACCCGAATCGTTGGCGGTTCTATGTGTTACTTGCCGTGCTCGGGTTGATCGTGGCCGCCGTGGTGTGGTTCACGGTGGGTCGCGAGGCGTGGGCCTCCTTCATGGACGGCCGGAGCGAAGCCGCCCAGGAGCAGCCCGTGGCCGACGGCGGCACGGGCGAGCGCGAGGACGAAGCCGGTGATACCGGCGACGACGGCGACACCGAAGCCGGTAGCGGACCGGCCCCCCAGCCAGCAGCGACACCGAGGAGCCGGACGAGGACGCCCTGGCCAACCCGGTCCAGTGCCGCAGCGATGCCATCAGCGTGGAACTGGACGTGGGTGGGTCGCGCCACCCGGCCGGGGATGCGTTACCGATCTCGGTGTCGGTGGCCAACACCGGTCCGGTGCCGTGCCTGGTGGATCTGGGTCACCACGCGATGCAGATCGACGTCACCTCAGGTGATGACGAGATCTGGACCACCGACGAGTGTCCCCGCGGGGAGGGCACCCGGGACCTGCTGTTGGACATCGATGCCCGTGTGGGGCACACGGTGACCTGGAACGGGCAGCGGTGCGGCTCCGATGCCGCGGCGCAGGCAGGCACCTACCGGATCACTGTGTCGGTGTCCGGCAGCGATGGCCCCGCGCGGACCGGGGCGGTCCTGGAACTGACCTGACCGGCCGATCCGTCTGACCCGGGCCGGATGAGCCCGGGTCAGACGAATCGCTCCAGCAGGGAGGACTCGGCCTGCCGGGACAACCCCTCACGAACGGTCCGGGCCCGTTGTGACCCCACACCTTCGACCACCTCGAGGTCATCGATCGTGGCCGAGAGCATCCGCTGCAGCGATCCGAAGTGGCGAACCAGGGCCTCGATCACCGAGGGGGGCAGCCGCGGCACCCGGGTCAGCATCCGGTGCCCGCGCGGGGCGATCGCCGAATCCAGCGACTCGCCCTTGCGCCCGCCCAGGCCGAGCACCCGCGAGATCTGGACCAGGTCGATCAGCTCGGTGGAGTCCAGGTCGGTCAGGTCATCCAGCACATCGTCGAGACTGCGGGCGCTGCGGTCGTCCAGGTAATCGCGCACCACAAGTTCCAGGTCCGGACCCACGCCGGAGATCAGTTCGTCGAACTGCAGTGCCAGCAGGCGCCCGTTGGTGCCGAGTTCCACCACGTAGTCGGAGATCTCCGCCGAGATCCGGCGGACCATCTCCAGCCGTTGCACCACCGCCGCCACGTCGCGGACGGTGACCAGGTCCTCGATCTCCAGGGCCGAGAGAGTCCCGGAGACCTCATCGAGCCGGGCCTTGTACCGCTCGAGCGTGGCCAGGGCCTGGTTCGCCCGGGACAGGATGACGTCGGAGTCCTCCAGGACGTAGCGTTGATCGCCCACGTACACGGCCACGATGTGCATCGACTGCGACACCGAGATCACCGGGAACCCGGTCTGCTTGGCCGCGCGTTCGGCGGTGCGGTGCCGGGTTCCGGACTCGGTGGTCTCGATGGTGGAGTCGGGCAGCAACTGCACGGCCGCGCGCAGGATCCGTCCGGCGTACTGGTCCACCACGATCGCGCCGTCCATCTTGGCCAGTTCGCGTAACCGGGTGGAGGAGAAGGGCACATCGAGTTCGAACCCACCCGAACACATCCCGGCGACCACGTCGTCGTAGCCGAAGACGATCAGGGCTCCGGTGCGTCCGCGCAGCACCCGCTCCAACCCGTCCCGTAGTTCGGTGCCCGGGGCGACCGCGCGCAAGGTCTCGCGCATCAGCGCGGGCAGTGCCGTACCGGCCACGTAGCACCTCTCGCAGATCGGCTGATATCGACGGCGACGCCACGTTGTCGCACCGCCGTACCGCGGCTGGCGCGGTGCTGCACAGTGTAGAGGCTGACCACGGTCGCGATGGCGCCGGTGGTGCCGGTGCTCAGGGCGTGGACAGGGCGTTCAGCGCACCGGGCGCGGACGCGGGCGGGCCAGCTCGATCGCCTCGGCGAGGTCGGGTGCCTGCAACACCTGCATCCCGGCCGGCCCTCGCACCGGTTCGGACCCCGGACGGGGGCGGGGCACGATCGCGGTGTGGAAGCCGAGTCGGTGCGCCTCGCCCAGGCGCCGCTCGGTGCCGGTCGCCGCACGCAGTTCACCGGCCAGGCCCACCTCGCCCACCGCGATCATGCCGGCGGTGGTGGGCATCTCCTGCACGGCGCTGGAGACCGCCAGCGCGATGGCCAGGTCCGCGGCCGGCTCCACCGCGCGGGAGCCCCCCACGGTGGACACGTACACATCGGTGTTGGTGGTGGCCAGCCCGCACCGTGCCTGCAGCACCGCCAGGGTCATCGCGAGCCGGGAGGAGTCCACGCCGGAGGTGGTCCGCCGGGCGTGCGGGTTGGGTGTGGGGGCGACCAGGGCCTGGATCTCGATCGGCATCGGGCGCCGCCCGTCCAGGGTCACGGTCACGCACGTACCCGGCACCGGTTGGCGGGCCCCGGACAGGAACAACCCGCTGGGATCGGGCAAGGAGTGGATGCCGGACTCGGTCAGGGTGAAGCACCCGACCTCATCGGTGGGCCCGTACCGATTCTTCAGCGCCCGCACCATCCGCAGTTGGGCGTGCTTGTCTCCCTCGAACTGGCAGACCACGTCCACCAGGTGCTCCAGCACGCGCGGTCCGGCGATCGAGCCGTCCTTGGTCACGTGCCCGACGAGGACCACCGGCACCGCGGCACGTTTGGCCACAGCGATCAGGGCGGAGGCCACCTCGCGAACCTGGGTCACCGAGCCGGCGCTGGACTCCACCTGGTCCGAGGAGATCGTCTGGACCGAGTCCACGATCACCAGGTCGGGGGTGGTCTTGCCGATGTGGGCCAGCACCGAACCGAGGTCGGTCTCGGCGGCCAGCAGCAGTGACGGTTCCAGGGCGCCGATGCGTTCGGCGCGCAGCCGCACCTGGCTGGCTGACTCCTCCCCGGTGATGTACAGCACCGTGGCGCCCGCACGGGCGGTTCGGGCGGCGGTATCGAGGACCAGGGTGGACTTGCCCACACCGGGCTCCCCGGCCAGCAGCACCACCGCTCCGGGAACCAGTCCACCGCCGAGCACCCGGTCGAACTCACTGACGCCGGTGGAGCGGAACCGGGCACGTTGGGAGTCCACCTGCTCGATCGGCAGCGCTGGGGTGCGCACGCTGGCGGCGGCTTTGGTACGGGGGCCGCCCTGTTCGGCCCCGGCCTCGATCACGGTGCCCCAGGCTTGGCACTCCCCGCATCTCCCGACCCACTTGCTGGTCGTCCAACCGCATTCGCTGCAACGGAAGGCGGATCTTGTCGCAGGGGGCATGCCCGGAACTCTACCCATCGGCTCCGACACCCGGGCTCGCGCGCCGAGCCTGTGGGCCCGCCGATGGCGTCGGCGCAGCCGGCGTATCGCCGGGTGCGCGACCCCGGCCCCAGGAGCACGGCCCGACGGTGGTGCTACTGCGCCAGCCAGGCGGCGAAGGCGTCGAAGGAGTAGGGCCGGCCGAGGAAGTCGGCCACCAGATCCGCCGCGTCCCTGCTGCCGCCGGGCACCAGCACCGTCTCCCGGTACCGATGGGCGATCTCAGGGGCGAACATGTCCTCCCGCTCGAACGCCGAGAACAGGTCCTTGGCGATCACGAGCGACCACATGTAGGTGTAGTAACCGGAGGAGTACCCGTCCAGGTGCCCGAACGCCGCGGCCAGGTGGGTCCCGGGGATGTAGGGGAACAACGAGTACTGCTCCTGCAACTGCGCGGTCCGGGCGGTCAGGTCCGCCACCTGATTGACGTGGAAGTCGTAGGACATCGCCGCGTAGAACATCTGAGTGCGCGCGTCGAAGCCCTTGCCGAAGTCATCGGCCCGGCGCATCCTGGCCACCAGGTCCGCCGGGATGGGATCACCCTCGGCGTTCACCGCGAAGGTGGCGAGCACCTCGGCATCCCAGGCCCATTCCTCGAGCATCTGACTGGGGGCCTCCACGAAGTCCCACTCGGTGGCCACCCCGGAGAATCGCAGCCACTCACCGCGCCCGGCGAGCACGTGGTGCAGCAGGTGGCCGAACTCGTGGAAGAGGGTCACCACGTCGTCGTGCTCCATCAAACCGCGGGAGAAGTTGCAGGCGAGCACCCCCTCGGGCAACTGCACCCCGGCCACGCCCGGCACGAGGTCGAACTGGGCGGCGTGCTTGAACTTGCCCTCCCGGGGGTGCAGGTCCAGGTAGATCCGGCCCAACGACTGCCCGGGTGTCTCTTCGCCCGGACGGCCTTGCTGCCCGCCCGCCGAGGCGGCGTCGTCGGCACGTCCGGTGCCGCCGTCGTCGGGACTCCCGTCGGCAGGGTCCGCAGCGTCCTGCCGCGGGTACACGTCGTACACCGCCACGTCCTCGTGCCAGACCGGCACCTGGACCGGCCGGTAGACGAGACCGAACAACCGGCCGGTGACCTCCAGCAGCCCCTGGCGTACGCGCGTGAAGTCGAAGTACGTGCGCACCTGCCCCGAGTCCACCCCGAAGCGTTCCTTGCGGACCAGTTCGGTGTAGTAGGTCAGGTCAGCCGCATCGATCGTGGTGGCCTCCGGCCGGTCCTGGCGCAGCCGGTCCAGCAGCACCTCTCGGTCCCGTTCGCCGGACTCGGTGGCCGCAGCCGCGATGGAGTCGATGAACTCCTTGATCGCCGTGCCGGAGCCGATCATCTTCACCTCGGCGTCGTAGTCGGCCCAGTTGGCGTAGCCCACCAGGCGGGCGTACTCGGCGCGCAGGGCGAACAGTTCCTGCAGCAGTTCATCGCCCGCCGGCCAGCCCCGGTTCAGGAACTCGATCCGCAGTTCCCGGCGGGCGCCGGCGTCGTGGGCGAAGGTGGCGAACGGGATGACGTCGGGGTAGTCGGTGGTGACCTGCACCAGCCCGTCCGTACCGGCGGGGTGGGTATCGATCCAGTCCTGTGGCAGGCCGGCCAGGCGGTCGGGGCTGAGCCGGATGGAGCGCACGTCCTGGCGGATGTTCCTGCTGAAGTCCTGGCTGATCACCACCAGGCGCTCGGAGATCTCACGCAGGCGCTGCCGGGTGGCTTCGTCCCGGTCCACGCCAGCCCGGCGGAAGTCCTGCAGCACCTTGGCGTGCAGCCGCGCAGCCAACCGGTCCAGGCCGGAGGGGTCGAGGCGCTCGAAGACGGCGAACAGGTCGGTGTCCAGTTCCAGTTCGGTAGTGAGGCGCTCCACGTCCTGCAGGGTGTCGTCCCCTTTGGTGCGGGCCTGCTCGGAGGTGTGCATCTCACTGAACACCGAGGCGATCGAGGCCAGCGTGGAGATGGTCCGTTCGACCTCGTTCCACCTGCGCATCACCTCGGTGGCATCGAGGCCGGTGGCGGCCTTGAGGTCACCGACCAGGCCTCGCGCACGGGCCAGGTCGTGCGTGGCGCGGTCCTGCAGCCAGGAGGGCGCGCCGGCATCGGTGGGCAGGGTCAGGGAGTTCGACGTCGTCACACCGACCGAGCGTAGCTGCCCGGGAGGATGCCCCGATGGTGCTGCGCGGATCCGGCAGCGGCGGCGCGGCAACGGCGCGGGTGCGCTGTTGGGACGCACCTGCGCCGTGCGGGTGCGTACTCTGGCTGTCATGTCCGGCCGACACGTTGATTCTCCCGAACCCGCAGGCGGCGCAGGTGAGGCTGCGCACTCCGGTGCCGGGACCAGCGGCCGGACGGCTGCGCACTCCGGCACCGCCGGAGCGGGGACTGGCGGCACCACGGCCGGCCGCCGGGTGCAGAAGCCGGGCCGGGGCCGGGTGCTGTTGATCGTCGTGATCGTGGCCCTGGTCGTGGTGGCGGCGATCGTGACCGTGCTGCTGATCCAGAACCAGCGCCAGAGTCAGGCCGAGCCGGAGGTTCCGGACCCGGTCACCACCACCCTGCCGACGCCGACCCCGGCCGGGGACCCGATGGAGGTCAGCGAGGACAGCCAGCTGGTGCAGGCGTTGCCCACCACGGTGCTGGACCACGTCCTCACCGAACTGGCGGCCGATCAGGATGCCTTTGCCGAGCACGAGGCTCTGGAGGGCTGGTTCCTCACCTACAGTGCGCCCGGCTCGGACATCGAGGTGCACGTGCTGCAGTGGGAGAGCGCCGATGAGGCCGCCGCCCACGCTGAGGACGTGGCCTCCGGACCGGAGGGACTGTCCGACGGCGAGGGCCGGCGCAGCGGGGACGTGGCGGTGCAGGGGGAGTCGGTGGGCCGCTACGAGATCGGGGTGCTCGCCGGGGAGCAGCAGCCCGCCGAGCCGTCCACGCCGGCCGAGGACGACTCCGAACCGCTCGCCACGCCGGAACCGCTGGGGCCGGGAATGGCAGTGTGGAGGAACGGCACGGTGGTGTTCGTGGCCACGGGTGACGCGGGACGGCTGGCCCGGTTCTACGACAACTATCCCTTCTGATCACCTCCGGCGATCCGGGCGGTGGGACAGCATGAAGACGGAGGAACCATGAGTTGCAAGGTGGCCTTGATCGGCACCGGGGTGATGGGGCAGGCGGTGCTGCGTTCGGTGGTCGAGCACACCGGGGCCGACCAGGTGCGCGTGCACGACGTGCGAACCGAGGCCGGCCGGAAGGTGGCGCAGGAGCACAAGGTGATGTGGGCCGAAACGGTCGGAGCCGCCGGGGACGGCGCAGAGGTCGTGATCGTGGCCGTCAAACCACACGACGTGTCCGGCGTGCTCGCCGAGCTCGGCCCGGTGCTCACCGACAGCACGGTGGTGGTCAGCATCGCCGCCGGAGTGAGTACCGCAAGGATGGCCGAACACCTTCCCGAGGGCACCGTCACGGTGCGCGTGATGCCCAATACCCCGGCCCTGATCGGGCAGGGTGTCAGCGTGCTCAGCCCGGGCCCGCACGCCACCGAGGAGCACCTTGGTCTGGTGCGCGACCTGATGGCCGGCACCGGCTTCGTGACCAGCGTGGCCGAGAACCACCAGGATGTGGTCACCGCGATCAGCGGCTCCGGTCCGGCCTACGTGTTCTACCTGATCGATGCCCTGGCCGAGGCTGCGGTGCTGGGCGGGCTCGGCAGGGACCTGGCGCTGGAACTGGCCCGGCGCACGGTGGCCGGTGCCGGTGCGATGGCCGCGGAGTCGGCGGACCATCCGGTGGTGCTCCGCGAGCGCGTCTCCTCGCCGGGTGGCACCACCATGGCTGCGCTGGCCGAACTCGACGACCGCGCGGTGCGGGCCGCGGTGGTGGCCGCCGCGCAGCGTGCGTGGGAGCGGGCCGGGGAACTGGGGCAGGGCTGATGACCGCCCGGGTGCAACTGCCCTGGAGTCCGGAGCTGCTGACCTACAACTTCGGCCCGGGCCATCCGATGGCGCCGGTTCGCACCCGGCTGGCATTCGCGCTGCTGGAGCACCTGGGCCTGCTGCAGAGCCCGCAGGTGCACCTGATCGAGGCGACTGCGGCCGACGACGCGATGCTGGGCACCGTGCACGAGCCCGGGTACATCCAGGCGGTGCGCCGGGGCGGGCGGGGAACACCGGATGAGCAGCGCGGCCTGGGCACCATGGACAACCCCCTGTTCGAGGCGATGCATGATTCCTCGGCCCTGATCGCCGGGGCCTCGGTGGCGGCAGCGCGCGCGGTGTGGACCGGGCAGGTGCCGCACGCGGTGAACATCGCCGGCGGGTTGCACCACGCCATGGCCGGACGGGCCGGAGGCTTCTGCATCTACAACGATGTGGCGATCGCGATCCGCTGGCTCCTGGACCATGGCGCCGAGCGGGTGCTGTACGTCGACGTCGATGCCCATCACGGCGACGGGGTGGAGGCGGCGTTCTGGGATGAACCGCGCGTGGTGACCGTCTCGGTGCACCAGAACGGGGAGACGATCTTTCCCGGCACCGGCTTCGCCCAGGACATCGGTGGGCCGAACGCGCAAGGGCATGCCGTGAACGTGGCATTGCCACCAGGGGTCGATGACAAGCCGTGGTTGCGGGCCGTGGAGGCGGTACTGGTACCCGTGGCCAAGGAGTTCGGGCCGCAGGTGATCGTCAGTCAGCACGGGGCCGATGCCCACCGGCACGACCCGCTGACGCAGATGGACGTCTCGGTCGACGCCCAGGTTGCGGCCGCGCAGATGATCGCGCAGGTGGCTGCTGAGCACGCCCAGGACCGGTGGGTGGCCACCGGCGGTGGCGGATACGACGTGGCCGCCACGGTGCCGCGGGTGTGGGCCCGGTTGGTGGCTGCGGCAGCCGGGGTGGACATTCGCGCCGATACACCCACGCCGCAGGCCTGGCGGGACCTGGTCGCCGACCTGGGGCTGGGCCCCGCACCGGAGACGATGGGGGAGGGCATGGACACCGGCATCCGCTCCTGGGTGGATGGATACGACCCTGCCGACTCGGTGGACCGGGCCATCATGGCCACCCGCCGCAGCGCGTTCCCGGCACTGGGGCTGGACCCGCTGACCGCCTGGTGAACACCGGACCGAGCCGCAGGTGGCACGGGATCGGAGCAACCGGGATCTCGATCGTCACACCGTCCACTTCCTTCCCAGGCCGTTCTCCCATAGGATGCTGAACTGTCCGGCACCGCGACAACGATGACGGATGCCTCGATACCCGACCCCATGGCGGGTCCGAACCGGAAGGAACAGCCGATGGCAGATGCCCAGGCACCGAAGTTCCTGACGGTGGCCGAGGTCGCCGACATGGCTCGGGTCTCCCGGATGACCGTGTACCGGATGGTGCACTCCGGTGAGTTGCCGGCGGTCCGGGTGGGCAAGTCCTACCGGGTACCCCAGGCCGCGGTCGAGGAGATGCTGTCCGAGGGCCTGGACTGGCCCGGATCGGCATCGGCGTCCGGTCGCTGATCGAGCGCGTAGACTACCTCCGCAGTACCCACCGCCGCTGCGGCTGACGCAGGGGTGGTGCGCTTTGATCCTGTTTCTGTCTGTTCCAACTGTGTGAGGTCCCGTGGGCTCGGTAATCAAGAAGCGTCGCAAGCGGATGTCGAAGAAGAAGCACCGCAAACTGCTCCGCAAGACGCGCCACCAGCGCCGCAACAAGAAGTAGCCACCGATTGGGGGCCCGCCCCGGTGCGGTCCCTCAGCCCTGGCGGTGGCCCACGAGCCGGCGCAGCAGTGCCTTGCTCAGGGCGCGCAGACCGGTGGCCACGGCCCAGACGGCACCGGCCTGGCCCGCGGTGCGTAGCCCACTTCGCACGTTGCGGCGCCGCCGGCGGAAGTCCCGTACCGGCCAGCCGATATCGGCGGCGAACAGTCGCAGCCGTGGGTCGGGATTGATCGCGCACGGCTCACCCACGGTGCGCAGCATCGGGATGTCGTGGCTGGAGTCGCCGTAGGCGGCGCACTCGGCCAGGTCCAGCCCCTCCCGTTCGGCGATCTCGCGTACTGCGGCGGCCTTGTGCTGCCCGTGCATCATGTCTCCGACCAGCCGCCCGGTGTAGACCCCGTCCTGCTCCTCGGCCACCGTTCCCAGCACCCCGGTCAGGTTCAGCCGCCTGGCCACCAGTTCGCCCACCTCTCGGGGTGCGGCGGTGACGATCCAGACCTGGTCGCCCTGCGCCAGGTGATCGTTGAGCAGGTCCCGGGCGCCCGGGAAGATGCGGTGGGTCAGGACCTGTTCGTAGAGTTCTTCGGCCACCGCGAGCATCTCGGCCACCGAGTGCCCCTCGATGGTGGCCAGCGCGCGGGCCTGGACCCTGGCGATGTGCTTCTTGTTCTCCCCGAACAGGAAGTAGTAGAAGGCGTGCGCGGCGAAGAAGACGATGTCACGGCGCCGGAACATGCCCCGGCGATGCAGTTCTCTGGCCAGGTGGTAGGAGGACGCGCCCCGGACGATCGTGTTGTCGACGTCGAAGAACGCTGCGGACCCGGATGTCACGGGCCCACCCTAACCATGCCCGCCGCGTTCCCACGAACACTCACGGCCCGGAGCCGCGGAGATTTCCGGACGCGGCGGGGCGCACCAACGCGGCCGGTCCGGGTGCACGCCGGCCGCGTGGACCGGTGCCGCGGCGGCCGGAAGGATACCGGCGCGGGCCGGTATCGTGGATGCGTGGATGAGTCGATGGTGCGGGTCGAACTGGTGGTGCGGGAGCAGTGCCACCTGTGTGAGCAGGCGCGCCGGGTGGTGCGCTCGGTCTGTGAGCCGGCGGCCGTGGACTGGGTCGAGGTGGATGTCGACGAGGACCATGCACGGCAGCGCCGGTACGGCGAACTCGTGCCGGTGGTGCTGGTCGACGGGGTTCAGGTGGACTACTGGCAGATCGACCCGGAGCGGCTGCGGGCGGCCGTGCAGGGAGCGGGCACGCCCGGGCGGCGTGGGCTTCGCGATCTGCTGCGCCGGCGCCGGCAGCAGTAGCGGCAGCCCGCCGGGCCCATGACGGGCGGGCAGGCGGGGGAGCGAGCGAGCGCCCGGGCCGCGGCCCGGGCGCTCGCCTTCGGTCTGGGCAGCGATGCTGCTGCCGGCAGTGCCGGTGTCAGCCCTGCAGGATGCCCACGACCTCCAACTCGATGGCGACCTTATCGCCCACCAGGACGCCGCCGCCCTCGAGGGCCACGTTCCAGGTCAGCTCGAAGTCCTTGCGGGAGATCGAGGTGGTCCCGGAGAACGCGGCACGGGTCTCCTGCTCCGGGCCGGTGCCCACGCCGTCGAGTGCGGCGTTCAGGGTGACCGGCTTCGTGACGCCATTGATGGTCAGGTCGCCGGAGACCTCCAGGTCGTCGGCGGTGCCGCTGACCGAGGTGGAGGTGAAGTTCCAGGTCGGGTTCTGCTCGGCGTTCCAGAAGTCAGGGCTGGTCAGGTGCTGGTCTCGCTGCTCGTTGCCGGTGTCCACGCTGGCTGCGTCGATCTGCACGCTCGCCGAGGACTCGGTGATCGGATCGCCGACGGTCAGTGAGCCGGAGAAGACGGCCATCGAGCCGCGCACCTTGGCGATGCCGGCGTGGCGGACCGAGAAGCCCAGGTTGGAGTGGGCGGCATCGATCTCGTAGGTACCGGGGGTGAGGGTGGACATGCAGTGACTCCTTGAGTGGTAGGTAGTTCAACGTTCAAGCATGTAGTTGAACATGGAACTATCCCTGTGTCAAGATGGTGCCCATGAACGAGACCGGAACCCGCTGGCTGACCCCGCATCAGCAGCAGCAGTGGCGCGCGATCCAACGCGGTATGGCATTGGTCACCGATCGCCTCGACCGTGACCTGGTGGCGGCCGAGGGGCTGAGCCTGCATGAGTACGAGGTGATGGTGCGCCTGTCGGAGGTCCCGGAACGCCGGCTGCGGATGTCCACGCTGGCCGATCAGCTTGTCCACTCCCGCTCGCGACTGACCCACACCGTGGGCCGGATGGAGGCCAAGGGCCTGGTCAGCCGGTGCAAGGCCGACGGCGACGGGCGGGGGGTGCAGTGCGTGCTGACCGACGCCGGGTTCGAGCGGCTGGCCGCAGCAGCACCCACCCACGTCGCTTCGGTCCGGCGGCGTCTGGTCGATGTGCTCGACGACGACCAGCTGGACGCACTCGGCGCTGCCTTCACCCGGATCGCCGCGGTGATCGAGGAGTCGACGACGACGCAGCCCCAGCCCGCCCTGGCGGGACCGGCCGAAGGGGTCGCCCGGGGCTGAGCCGGCACCGCTGGCGCAGAAGGCCGTGGAAGTTTGCGAGACTGGTGCCATGCGTCGAACCGTCGTCCATCTCCTGCGTCATGGTGAGGTCTACAATCCGGCCGGGGTCCTCTACGGCCGTGCCCCCGGCTACCACCTGTCCGAGCGCGGAGAGGCGATGGCCGAGCGGATCGCACAGACCTTCATCGACCGGGGCGCCGACGTCACCCACGTGGTGGCCTCACCGCTGTTGCGGGCCCAGCAGACCGCGACGCCGCTGGCCCGGGCCTACGACCTGGGCATCCACACCGATGCGCGCGTGATCGAGGCGCGCAACCACTTCGAGGGGCTGGCGCTGAACTGAACTCCAACCCTCGCGAACTGCTCAAGCCGGTGCACTGGCCGTTCCTGCTCAACCCGTTCCGGCCTTCCTGGGGCGAGCCCTACACCTCCCAGGTCCGCCGGATGTTCGCCGCGATCCGCCAGGCCCGCAGCGCAGCCGCCGGCCATCAGGCGGTCATCACCGCGCACCAGCTTCCCATCTGGCTGACCCGCCTGGAGCTGGAGGGCCGGCCCAAGTACCACGATCCGCGAAAGCGCGAGTGCGCGCTGGCCTCCCTGACCAGCCTCACCTTCGACGGCGCCACCCTGGTGGACCTGACGTATACCGAGCCGGCTGCCGACCTGCTCGACCCCACCTCGGCGAGCGTCGGTGCGTGAGAGCGAGCGTGGGCGCATGAGGAGGACCGTCCAGGCCGCCGTGGCGGCCCTTGCCGCGTTGGCGCTGCTGGCCGGCTGCGCAGGGTCCGACGGCGGCGCCGGCGCCACCGCGGACGTGCCGGGGTCCGGATATGTCTCCGGGGACGGCAGCGTGGAGACGTGGGCGCCGAGTGAGCGGGGCGAGGCGGTCGAACTGGCCGGGGTCTCCTACGGGGAGGAGGACATCGATCTGGCCGACCTGCACGGCCAGGTGGTGGTGGTCAACTTCTGGTACGCCAACTGTCCGCCGTGCCGTAAGGAGGCCCCGGACCTGGCGGCACTGTCGGAGCAGTATGGGCCCGATGGCGTGCAGTTCCTGGGGGTCAACCACACCGACGCTCCGGGCACGGCACAGGCCTTCGAACGCCGCTTCGGCATCCCCTACCCCTCGTTGCACGATCGTGAGTCCGCCGGGGTGGCGGCGTTCCAAGGGGTGGTGCCGTTGCGCGCGATGCCCACGACCGTGGTGCTGGACACCGAGGGACGAGTCGCCGCGCGGATCCTGGGACTGGCCGAGCGCAGCATGCTGTCCACCTTGATCGACGAGACCCTCGCCGAGTGATGGGCTGGCTGGAGCAGGTGGGCGAGAGTTTCGCCCAGGCCATCTACGGCGGTCCGATGCTGGCGGCGTTGCCGATCGCACTCCTGGCGGGGTTCATCTCGTTCGCCTCGCCGTGTGTGCTGCCCCTGGTGCCCGGCTACCTCGGCTATATCTCCGCCATGAGCGGGGCCGACGCCGGCGGCAAGGGTGCCGCACGCGGATCGCGGCTACGACTGGTCGCGGGCGTGGGATTGTTCATCCTGGGCTTCACTGCGGTGTTCGTGCTGCTGACCATGGCGCTCAGTACCGCCGGGTTGTTCCTGGTGCGATGGCAGGACCTGATCACCCGGCTGCTCGGCGTGCTGGTCGTGGTGCTCGGTCTGGCCTTCATCGGGCGGATCCCGTTCCTGCAGCGCCAGCGCCGCCTGCAGGTCAACCCGAAGGCCGGGGTGTTCGGCGCGCCGGTGTTGGGTGTGGTGTTCGGCTTGGGCTGGACGCCGTGCATCGGCCCGACCCTGGCTGCTGTCCTCGCCCTGGCGCACGAGGCCGCTGCCCCGGGCCGGGCGCTGGCGTTGGTGATCGCCTACTGCCTGGGGCTGGGGGTGCCGTTCATCATGGTGGCCATGGGGCTGAAGTCCTCCGAGCGCATGATGGGCTTCCTGCGCCGCCACCGGGTGGTCATCATGCGGATCGGCGGGGTGATGCTCGTGCTGATCGGTCTGGCCCTGGTCACCGGCCTGTGGGGTGCCCTCACCCAGTGGATGCAGGGCTACATCGCCGACTTCGAGACCATCATCTGATGGCTCGGTACACCCCCGAGGGGTTGCGCGGTGCGCAGGAGGACGACGCCGGCACTGCTGCCGGTCCCGGAGGTGCAGCGGGCCGGAAACAGTCCGCTGCGGCAGTGGGCGCGGCGGGCAACAGGGGCGTTGCGCCGTCCTCGGGCCCGGCCAAGGGGCTGGGCGTGCGCGGTTGGGCGCGCTGGATGTGGCGCCAGCTGACGAGCATGCGGGTGGCACTGCTGCTGCTCCTGCTGCTGTCCGTGGTCGCGATGCCGGGGGCGTTCTTCCCCCAGCGGCGGGTGAACCCGCACCTGGTGGCCCAGTACTACGAGGACAACCCCGCCATGGCGCCCTGGCTGGACCGGGCGTACATGTTCGACGTGTTCTCCTCCCCGTGGTTCTCCGCCGTCTACCTGCTGCTGTTCACCTCCCTGATCGGGTGCATAGTGCCGCGCACGATCACCCACGTACGGGGCCTGCGTGCCCAGCCCACCCGGGTCCCCTCCCGGTTCACCCGGTTCCCGGTGCGCTCCGAGCGTCCGGTACGAGCCCCCGCCGCCAAGGTGGCCCAACGCCTGCACACCTCGTTCGGGTGGCGGTACCGCACCACCGCGGCCACCGAGGAGGGGCGGGGGGCGGGCAGTGCCGGGGAGGCCGTGCACACCATCTCCGCCGAGCGCGGCTACGGCAAGGAGACCGGCAACATCGTCTTCCACCTGGCCCTGGTGGGGCTGTTGGTGGTCACCGCCTGGGGCGAACTGGTGCATTACCGCGGGCAGGCCATGGTCATCGAGGGCACCACGTTCGTCAACTCCGCCCTGGACTACGACTCGTTCGAGTCCGGAGCGCTTTTCGATGCGGACTCGGTGGACCCCTACCGGATCCGGCTGGATGAGTTCGTACCGGACTTCACCGCCGACGCCCAGCCCCGTGACTTCACCGCCCACGTGACCTTGATGCAGACCGATGGGACCACCGCCGACGAGACGATCAGGGTGAACCATCCCCTCGGGGTATCGGGATCCCGGGTGTACCTGATGGGCAACGGCTTCGCGCCGGATCTGACCATCACCGACGCAGCCGGCGAGATCGCGCACGACGGCCCGGTGCCGTTCCTGCCGGCCGACAATGACCCCGGATACACCTCCACCGGCGTGGTGATGGTGCCGGATGCCAATGAGGGACAGCCGCAGTTGGCCTTCAACGGCTCCCTGCTGCCCACCGCACTTGAGGGGGAGGACGGGACCTACCTGGGCTCGGCGTACCCCCAGCCGCTGGACCCGGTGATGATCCTGCAGATGTACGTCGGTGACCTGGGCCTGGACGAGGGCTTCCCCCGCAGCCAGTTCGTGCTCGACACCACCGGCCTGGACCAGGCCACCACCACCGGGGAGGACGGCCAGGAGCGCCCGGTGCAGTTGGAACTGCGTCCCGGAGAGAGCGTGGACCTGCCCGACGGGCACGGCACGCTGACCTTCAACGAGTTGCCGCGGTTCGTGGCACTGGATCTGCGATACGATCCCGCACCGATCTGGCAGGGCCTGTTCGCCACGTTGGCCTTCGGCGGCCTGATCGCCTCCTTGTTCCTGCCCCGGCGGCGGGTCTGGGTGCGTGTGGTTCCCGGCTCCGACGGGACTAGTGTGGTGCACGCTGCGGCGCTGGCCCGTCACGACGATCCCGGGTTGCGCTCCGAGCTGGATCGCATCCTGGGTGTGCTGCCCGACCCGGGCTCGAAGGAGAAATGATGTACGAACTGGAGACCCTCAGCACGCTGCTGGTCTACGGCACAATCGTCAGTTACGTCGTGGCCATGGTGTCCTTCGCCATCGACCTGTCCGGCTTCGGCAGGGATGCCGATTCGAACCGTTCCCGGCGCGCGGCCGGTATCGCGATGAGCACCAGTTGGATGGGCCTGGCCTTCCATGTGCTGGCCGTGCTGCTGCGCGGGATCGCCGCCGAGCGGGTCCCGTGGGCGAACATGTACGAGTTCACGCTGATGTCCACCATGTTCACCATGGCGGTGTTCCTGGTCATCAACCGGTTCACCGACATCCGTTACCTCGGGGTGCTGATCAGCCTGGTCAACGTGACCGGCCTGTTCGTGGCGATCCTGTTGCTGTACGTGGGGGCCGAGGGCGTGCAGCCGGCACTGCAGTCCTACTGGCTCGTGGTCCACGTCTCGGTCGCCACCCTGGCGACCGGGCTGTTCTGCGTCGCCGCGGCGTTGTCGGTGCTGCAGTTGGTACGCGGTCGCGACGAGGTGCAGCGCACGGCGGCCGCGGACCGGGACGGCGGAGCCGGACGGCCCCGGTCCCGAGCCTGGTTCCGGGGGTGCGGGCGTCGCGGATGAGGCAGCCGGTGACACACTGGTGGCGGCGCCGGCAGCGAAACGGACCGAGGTCGAGGCGCGATCCCAGGATGGCGCCGTGGCGGTGGACCTGGACGTCCAAGAGCCGGCGCTGCCCCCGGCGCGGGACACGTTCTTCTCCCGGTTGCTCGATGCCTTCCCGTCCGCCCAGTCCCTGGAGCGGCTGTCCTACCGGCTCAACGCGGTGGCGTTGGTGGGATGGACCTTCGTGCTGATCACCGGGTCGATCTGGGCCGAGTACGCCTGGGGCCGTGCCTGGAACTGGGACCCCAAGGAAGTGGTCACGCTGGTGGTCTGGCTGATCTACGCCGCCTACTGCCACGTGCGCCTGACCACCGGCTGGGACAAGAAGACGTTCGCCTACTTCTCCCTGGCCGGGTTCGCGGCGCTGATGTTCAACTACTACGGCGTGAACATCTTCATCAACTCCCTGCACTCCTACTCCGGCATCTAAGGGGCACCGCCCAAGGACCGGCGCGCCGAAGGCATCCAGCATCCGGGTTCGTGCATCGCCGAGCCCGTCGCTCCGCGCGCCGGGTGCGTCCAGGGCGCCGGATGTGTCATGAAAATCTCGTGCCCCCGGTCAGGGACGACGACTAGCCTGCTCTGGTGGATGACAGGCATGACCACCTCGACTGGCGGCCAGTGGTGGCGGCGTTGGCCAATCCGCACAGCCGCCGGATGTTCGCTCACATCGTCCTGGGTGACGATCCCGCAGCAGCCGGTCGCGAACTGAGCCCCTCACGCAGGAGCCACGCGCTCGAGGTGCTGCGCCGGGCGGGCCTCATTCGGGCAGTCGACGGCGGCTACATCGAGCAGAGCGACGTCTTCGGGCGGTTGCTGGCCGCAGCGCCCGGGCCGGAGCGCCCCAAGGGCGTGGAGCGCTTCCTCACCGGGGCGGGAAAGATCGATCGGTATCCCTCGGACGCCCAGGAGCGCCGGGAACTGCTGGAACTCCTCGCGCGGCGCGCCGTCGAAGAGGGAGAAGTCGTACCCGAAGCCGTCCTCAATGACCGGCTCAGCGCGTTCAGCGACGACACCGCGACGCTCCGGCGCTACCTGGTGGACCTCGAGATTCTCGAGCGCACCCCATCGGGCTCGGAGTACGCCCGAGTCGTAGGCACCCGTGCGGGTTGAACCGGAGCTGCGCCGAGCCGGGTGAGGCGCCTCAGCGGCGCCCGTTCTCGTCCTCCTCGGGATGGCGCTTCTCGGCCCTGCTCCCGGAGCGCCCGTCCCGCTCGGGGGTCTCGTCCTCATCCGCCGGGCCGGGGTCGTCGTCCTGACCATCACCGGATCCGCTGCGGTCGTGGTCGCCGCCGGCCGGGTGATCCTCGCCGAGCAGGTCCGGCACCTGGAACTCCTCGGGAACATACAACGGTTCGTCGTCGCCGCCGGCCCCGGAAGACACCGGCCGGTCAGCCCCGGGCGTGCCACCACCCGCGCCGCGATCGCCGTCGGCCGCTCCGGGCTCATCGGTCGGCTCCGGGTCGGGGGCCCCGGTGTCCGCGGGCCGAGGAGGCGCAGCGTCGCGTTGCTGCTGCGCCCGGCGCCGGTCGCGTTCCAGGCGGAACAAGAAGTCCGGGTCATCGTCGGGCGCGAGCGGACCCCGGGGGCGCCGTTGCGGGCCCGAGGAGGGACCGTCGTCGTACTTCCGTCGCATCACCGCGGACACGATCAGCCAGGTCAGGGCACCGGCAAAGGGCAACAGGATGATGATGGCCACCCAGAACCAGTGCGGCAGCCCGAGCCGGATCCGGCTGTCCTGGGTACGCACAGAGTCGATGACGGCGTACGTCATCATCCCGATAGTGATCAGACCGAGGAGTACGTAACGCATTCAAAGAGCCTACGCTGGGAATCATGCCGCTGCTCACTTACACGTTGCTCCGCGTCGCCCTGGTGGTGGGTGCCGGGGCGCTGCTCTATGTGCTGGGTGTGCGGAGCTGGCTGTTGGTGGTCCTCGCGGTGCTCATCGGTGCCGGGCTCTCCTATGTGCTGCTGGCCGGGCCGCGGCAGGCAGCGGCCGACGATCTGGAACGGCGCACCGGTGGGCGCCCCACCAATCTGGAGAAGTCGTTGGCCCGCGACGGTGACGACGAGGACGCCCAGTTCGACCCCCGGGGGCAGGACTACGCCTCCGTGGTCGAGGGCGAGGAGGCGGAGGCGGATGCCGCCCCGCAGGTTGCTGAGCACACCGATCGAGGCGCCGACGAGCACGGCGGTGCCCCTACCGGGGACGACACCGACGGTCCGGCCTCTCCCCGCGTGTGACCGGGCTCGGACGCGGGGGAGCGGGCTCGGATGTGATGAGCGCACAGATGTGACCGAGACCACCTCAGGCCAGCGTGAGCACCCCGCCGAGGAGCAGACCCAGACCCAGCACCACGAAGCCGCTGTCGCGCAGCGTGAGGATCAACGCACCTGTCTGCGCTCCGCGTAGCACCCGGCGGGACAGCACCACCGCCGGCCCTGCCAGTACGGTCACCAGCAGCGCCCACGGCTCCCAGAGGGCCACCGCCACGCCTGCGAGCACACCCAGTGCCATCATCGCGGCGTAGGCACGCCGTGCCCGCACCTGACCCAGGCGCACCGCCAGGGTGCGTTTGCCGGCCGGGGCGTCGGTATCGATATCGCGGATGTTGTTCACCATCAGGATCGCGCAACTGAGCAGGCCCACCGCGAACGCACCCAGCACGGCAGGGGCGTTGATGGTGCCGGCCTGGGTGTAGGTGGTGCCGAGCGTGGCCACCAGGCCGAAGAACACCAGCACGGCCACCTCGCCCAGCCCGGCGTAACCGTAGGGGGAGGACCCGCCGGTGTAGAACCAGGCCGCGAGCACGGCCACGGCTCCCACCCCGATCAACCACCAGGCTCCGGCCAGCGCGCTCAGCACCAGGCCCAGGACCGCGGGACCGCGGCCACCGCGAAGGAGGCGAATGCGGCCCGTCTGACCGTGACCGGCCGCACCGCCCCGGTGGCGGTCAGCCGCATCGGTCCCACCCGCTGGTCGTCGGTGCCGCGGACGCCGTCGGAGTAGTCGTTGGAGAAGTTCACCCCGACCTGCAGGGCCAGGGCCACACCGGTGGCGAGCAGCGCGCGGGGCACCGAGGCCGCGCCGGCCCAGGCGGCGGCCCCGGTCCCGATCAGCACCGGGGCGATCGCTGCCGGCAGGGTGCGCACCCTGGCGCCGTGCACCCACGCTGTGAGTGTGGCCATGGTTCTCCGTTCCGACTGACGCGGCGCGACGCGTCGCCGCGAGGCTGGCTGGCGCAGGAGTGTGCGTTCCGAGCGATCCGATCGGCGGGATCGGGTGCGGCCGGTTCGGCGCCCCTGCGCAGCGGGACCGATCGAGGATACCCCTGCCCCTCCGGTGCACCCGGCCGTCTCAGTCGGGGTGGCGCCGCCCCGCGCCGCGGGCCAGGGCCGCGGCAGCCCGCCGCCGGGCCAGCGCTCGTCGGTCCACCTTGCCCGGTCCGCGCAGGGGCACCTCATCCAGCGCCACGGCCGCTCGCGGCACCTGCGGCCCGGACCCGAGTTCGGCGGCCACCACCGAGCGGATCCCGGCCAGATCAGGTGCCTGCGGGCCGGGGCCGTGCAGCACCGCGGTCACCAGCTGCCCCCACTGCGGGTCATCCACCCCGACGACGGCCACCTCGGTGCCGTGGGCCCAGGTGCTCAGCACCCGCTCGATGGGCCCGGGGTGGACATTCACCCCGCCGGTGACGATCACCTCATCCAGACGGCCCAGGACCCGCAACCGGCCCTCGGTGAGGGTGCCGGCGTCCGGGGTGCGCAGCCAGCGCACCCCTCCGGCGAGCACGAACTGATCGTCCTGTCCCGGTTCCTCGCCCAGGTACCCGGTGGCCAGGACGGGCCCGGCGATCAGCACCCGCCCCTCCTCGATCCGCACCTGCACGCCGTTCAACGGCGCGCCCCGTCATAGACGCACCCACCGCTGGTCTCGGTCATGCCGTAGGTGCGCACCACACGGATCCCGGCGCCAGTGGACTCGCGGAGCAGGGCCGGCGGTAGCGCGGCCCCGCCCACCAGGATCGCACTGCAGGTGGCCAGCGCGGCTCTGACCTGCGGCCCGGCCGTCATCGCGCGGTGCAACTGGGTGGGCACCAGGGACAGGTAGCGCGGCACGTCATCGCGCATCGAGTCGATCGCCCGCGCCAGCGCATGGGGGTCGAAGTGTCCCGGCGCCAGCACCACCGGATCGTGCCCGGCCAGGATCGAGCGGACCAGCACCTGCAGGCCGGCGATGTGTGCACCCGGTACCGCCAGCAGCCACTGCCCCGGGCCGCCCAGTCGCTCGTGGGTGGCCGTGGCCGAATGACGAAGCGCCGCCGCCGCCAGGGCCACCGCCCGTCCGGTCCCGGTGGTGCTGCCCGAGGTGCGCACCACCACCGCGGTGCCCGGTGGAGCCGGCGCCGGGCGCGCGGCGCCGGTCAGGTCCAACCGCACCGGCTCTCCGCCGGCCAGGGCGGTGCGCAGTCGGGCCAGCAGGCTCATCGCGGTGCCCGGGTTCGTCATGACGATAAGGGTAGTTCGCCTAGAGTGGGCCGGGTGAGGTTGAGGTTCCGGGCGTCCCGCAGGGCCGTCGTCGTGCTCGTCGCCGCAGCGATCGGCCTGGCCGGGTGTGCCGGGTCCGAGCCGGAGCCGCTCGAGCCCGAGGTCGTCACCGAAACCCCCGAGCAGTCGGTGGACAAGACACACGCCCCCGACCCGCAGATCGAGGAGGCCTGGCCACTGACCGGGGTCGCCGGTGAGGTCGCCGCCCGGGACGTGATGTCGGTGAAGGTGGAGAACTCGGTGGCCGCCCGGCCGCAGACGGGCCTGCAGAGCGCCGACATCGTGTGGGAGGAGATGATCGAGGGCGGGGAGACCCGGTTACTGGCGGTGTACCACTCCACGGTGCCGGAGACCATCGCCCGATCCGCTCCCTGCGCCCGATGGACATCCCGCTGGCCACCCCGTTCGGGGGGCAGCTGATCTTCTCCGGTGCCCAGCGCGCGTTCCTCGACGCCGCGCACGCCTCCCCGCTGCAGATCCTCACCAACGATGCCGGTGCGGCCGGCTTCTACAGGTCCGCGGACCGGCGTGCCCCCCACAACGTCTACGGCAACACCGCCGACTTCATCGCCCAGGGCTCGGGGGACGAGGACGTGGAGGCAGCGTTCTCCTATGCCCCCGAACCCGAGTTCGCCACCGCCGTGGCCGAGGGCGAGCCCACCGGGTCGCTGCAGTTGAGTTTCCCGAACACCTCACCGAGTTGGACCTGGGCCACCGATGCCGATGCCTGGCTTCGCAGTGAGGCCGGGGCCGATGCGATGACCACCGACGAGGGCAGGGTGTCCGCGGTGAACGTGCTGGTGCTACGGGTGGAGGTGCACAACACCTCCTATACCGACCCCTCCGGCTCCCCGGTGCCGAGACGGTCGTGACCGGTTCGGGCGAGGCGATCATCGCCACCGGCGGGCACACCGTCAGCGGCACCTGGAGCAAGGACGCCGACGACGCCCATGTCCAACTGCGCACCGAGGATGGCGATGAGGTGCTGCTCGCCGCGGGTAACACCTGGGTGGAACTGCTGCCCGTCTCGGGCTCCTCGGTCTCCCTGAACTGACGGTGCCGCTGCGGCTTCGGCCCCGCCGGACTGCGACCAGGGTCTGACCCGGCGCACCCCCGTAGGTGGAACCCGGCACCCCGGCTCGATCCCGTCGGGGGACGCGGCGGGAGGCTGCCGCGGCGCACGATCGGGGTATGACCACTCCTACTCCACCACAGCAGAGCACCGCGCATGGAATCGCCATCCCGGCCGGCCGGGCAACCCTGGGTCGGGCCGGCCGCGACTCGCTGCGGCACGACCTGGTGCCGGCCGCGGTGGCCATGCTGATCGTGGTCGTGGTGGTGAGTGCGATCGGGATGGGACTGACCGCGCTGATCACCGGGGTGGCAGGCTTCTTCGGCGGATGAGTCCGTCGTTGCGGACTCAGTAGTAGTACGGGAAGGCGGACCAATCCGGCTCGCGGCGCAGCAGGAACGCATCGCGTCCCTCGACGGCCTCATCGGTCATGTACGCCAAGCGCGTCGCTTCCCCGGCGAACACCTGTTGCCCGGCCAGGCCGTCGTCGGCGAGGTTGAAGGCGAACTTGAGCATCCGGATCGCCTGCGGGGACTTGGTGGCGATGATCCGGGCGTACTCCAGTGCCCGGTCCTCCAGTTCGGCGTGCGGGACCGCCTCGTTGATCGCTCCCCAGGACTCGGCCTGCGCGGCGGAGTACTCCCGGGCCAGGAAGAAGATCTCCCGTGCCCGTTTGTCCCCGACCTGGCGGGCCAGCAGCGCCGAACCGTACCCGCCGTCGAAGGAGCCGACGTTGGCATCGGTCTGCATGAACTTGGCGTGCTCGGCCGAGGCGATGGTCAGGTCCGCCACCACGTGCAGGCTGTGCCCGCCGCCGGCGGCCCACCCCGGGACGACGGCGATGATCACCTTGGGCATGGTGCGCATCAGTCGCTGCACCTCCAGGATGTGCAGACGGCCGGCCCGGGCCGGATCCACGGTCTCCGCGCCCGCGCCGTCGGCGTAGCGGTAGCCGTCCCGGCCTCGGATGCGCTGGTCCCCGCCGGAGCAGAACGCCCAGCCGCCGTCCTTGGGGCTGGGTCCGTTCCCGGTCAGGAGCACGGCGGCCACGTCCGGGCTCATCCGGGCGTGGTCCAGGGCGCGGTAGAGCTCATCGACGGTGTGCGGGCGGAAGGCGTTGCGCACTTCCGGCCGGTCGAACGCGATGCGCACCACGGGCAGGTCCGCGGTGTGCTCGCCGCTGCGGTCCACGCCCCGGTGGTAGGTGATGTCGGTGAAATCCATCCCCGGCACCTCGCGCCAGCGGGCGGGGTCGAAGGTCTGGGAGACCTGGCGGGGCAGTTCGGCACTGGCACGGGGCTGATCGATCACGCCGTCCACCCTACGGCGCCCCGCGTCATCCTGCGGCGGCGCGCGCCCCCCGGACCGTCAGCACCGGCGTACGTCTGATCGGGCCCTGCCGATGCCTGCCCGGCGAGCGGGCTCGGGGGAGCGGGTACGCGCGGCGGGCCTATCCTGGCCAGGTGCCTACGCCGTCGCCCTTCACCTACTCCGTGGGCCTGCGAACCCGTTTCCGCGGTCTTACTGTTCGAGACGGCGTGCTGCTGCGCGGCGAGGCGGGGTGGGCGGAGTTCTCCCCGTTCTGGGACTACGACGACGACGAGGCCCGTACGTGGTGGCGCGCCGCCCGCGCCAGTGCCGACGACCCGTGGCCGGAGCCACGGCGGCACCGGATCCCGATCAACGTGACCGTGCCTGCGGTCGGCCCCGAACGCGCCGCTCAGATCGTGCGCGAGGGCGGGGGGTGCCGCACCGCGAAGGTGAAGGTGGCCGAGCCCGGCCAGGGGGTGGAAGCCGAGCAGGCCCGGCTGGAGGCGGTCCGCGACGCCCTGGGCCCCACCGGGCGGATCCGCATCGACGCCAACGGCGCCTGGGACGTGCCCACCGCGCTGGACCGGCTACGACTGCTGGATCGGGCCGCCGGGGGGCTGGAGTACGTTGAGCAGCCCTGTGCCACCGTGCCCGACCTGGCCACGGTGCGCCGACGCAGCAACGTCCCGGTGGCGGCCGATGAGTCGATCCGCCGGGCCGCGGACCCGATGCAGGTGGCCCGGGCCGGCGCCGCCGATGTGGTGGTGCTCAAGGTGCAGCCCCTCGGCGGCGTGACCGCGGCGCTGCGCATCGCGGAGGACGTGGGCCTGCCGGTGGTGGTCTCCTCGGCGTTGGAGACCTCGGTCGGAATCGCGGCCGGGCTGGCGCTCGCGGCCGCCCTACCGGACCTGCCCTACGCCTGCGGTCTGGGCACGGTGAACCTGTTCACCGAGGATGTGGCGGCCCGGCCGTGGTCCCCACTGACGGGGTGCTGCCCGTGGGCCGGGTGGCTCCGGATCCGGACCGCCTGGCACGTTGCGGCGCCGATGAGCCGACAAGGCGCCGGTGGCAGGGGAGAATGGCGGCCATGGACGAATGGGCACCGGAGTGAACCTACCCGACCATCCAGCGGCGCTGACCGCCCGGGAGATCGTACGCGCCCTGGTCGCGGCCGGGGTGGATGAGGTGGTCCTGGCGCCCGGTTCGCGCAGCGCCCCGCTGGCGTATGCCCTGCACAGTGCCGAGGCGGCCGGCTGGTTGAACATGACCGTCTGCGTCGATGAGCGCAGTGCCGCCTTCGTGGCCGTGGGGATCGCCCGGCACCGTCCCGTCGCGGTGGTGACCACGTCCGGCACGGCGGTGGCGAACCTGCACCCGGCGGTATTGGAGGCCTCCCACGCGGGGTTGCCGCTGGTGGTCCTCAGCGCCGACCGGCCGCATGAGTTGCGCGGCGTGGGAGCGAACCAGACCACGAACCAGGTGGGCATCTTCGCCACGGCGGTGCGCTGGCAGGGGGAGGTCCCGGCGGCGGACACCGCGACCTCGGCGGTCGTGGGCGTGAACGTCGCGGTGCTGCGTGCGGTCACCGCCGCGCGCGGCTCACGAAGCGCCCATCCCGGGCCGGTCCACCTGAACGTGGCGTTCCGCGACCCACTCGTTCCGGCCGCGGTGTGGGAGCCGGAAGACCGGCCGGTGGATCAGGTGGTCTCCACCGGTGACGGCACCGAGGTGATGCCGACCCTGCTGCCCCGTGGGCCCCGCACCGTGATCGTGGCCGGGGACGGCGCGGGCGCGGCGGCGGTGGAACTGGCGCGGGCCGGGGGTTGGCCGGTGCTGGCCGAACCCACCTCCGGGGCCCGGTCCGCGGCGCAGGCCGTGGCCGCACCCGCTGTGCTCGCTGAGATCCTGGGCGATGAGGTCCAGCGGGTGGTGGTGCTGGGCCGGCCCACGCTGAGCCGGCAGGTCAGCGCCCTGCTGGCGCGCCGGGAGGTGGAGATCGTGGTGGCCGCACCCGGGCCGGACTGGGTGGATGTGGCCGGCTCGGCCGCACTGGTCACCCGGGCCGTGACGGTGCTGGATGAGCCGGGGGCGAGCGAGGTCGCCTGGTTGGACCGGTGGCTCCGCGCCTCCGACCAGGCGCACCAGGTGCTGGAGAGCCTGGCTGCCGAGCGCCTCGGCGGCCCGCAGGTGGCGAGGGCTCTGCTCGGTCCGCGCAACACGGCCGGCACCGTGGTGCTGGGGTCCTCGATGTCGGTGCGCGATGCTGATCTGGCCGCCGGCGTGGGGGCTGGATTCACCCGCGTTCCGGTGCTCGCCAACCGGGGGCTGAGCGGGATCGACGGCACGATCTCCACCGCGACGGGCGTGGCGGTTGCCACCGGTGAACCGGTGCGGGCGCTGATCGGTGACCTGAGCTTCCAGCACGATGTGGGCGGCTTGGCCCGGGGCCGGCTGGAACGGGAGGTGAACGCGCAGGTGATCGTGCTCAACGACGACGGCGGGTCGATCTTCGCCACCCTCGAGCACGGTCGTCCCGAGCTCGCCGAGATCTATCCCAGGGTGTTCGGCACCCCGCAGGGACTGGATATCGAGGCCCTCGCCCGCGGGTTCGGCGCCGCGTATCGCAGCGTGGAGGATGCCGGGGAGCTGGTGGCGGTGCTGGCCGAGCCGGTGCGTGGGCGCTCGGTGGTGGAGGTCAGGCTCGACGGTGCCGCGGCACGCGAGCGGGCCCTGGACCTGCAGGCCCGGATCCGGGACCACGTGGTGGGTGCCGGCGACGGGTGAGGTCACCGGGCCGGTGGTGGCGGAATGCCGCTTCGTCCTCGACCAGTACCGTTGGATCCATGAGTCTCGAGGATGCCCAGCAGAAGATGCGCGACGCCGGCGTGCACGATCGCGCAATCGATGTCTTCACGCACTACTACCGCGAACTGGCCTCCGGTTCGACCGGCATGATCGCCGAGGCCGACATCACACCCCTGACCGACGTGCCCCGGATCGATTCGGTCGAGGTCGCCGCCGAACCGGCCCGCGACGCGCTCGCGCACACGGCGATGATCAAGTTGAACGGCGGGCTCGGCACCTCGATGGGCATGGACCGGGCCAAGTCGCTGCTGCCGGTGCGTCCGAAGATGAGCTTTCTGGACGTGATCGTGGGACAGGTTCGCCACGCCCGGAAGCGCTACGATGTGCTGCTGCCGCTGTTGTTCATGAACTCCTTCCGCACCCGGGCCGACACCCTCGCGGCGCTCGCGGCCTACCCGGACCTGGAGGTAGGGGATCTGGGCCTGGACTTCCTGCAGAACCAGGAGCCGAAACTGCTGGTGGAGGACCTGTCCCCGGTGAGCTGGCCGGCCGATCCTGCCCTGGAGTGGTGCCCGCCCGGGCACGGAGACCTGTACACCGCCCTGGAGGTCTCCGGAACACTCGAACGCCTGCTCGCTGCCGGGTTCCGGTACGCGGCGATCTCCAACTCCGACAACCTCGGCTCGGCGCCTGATGCCCGCATCGCGGGCTGGTTCGCCGCTTCCGGGGCCCCGTACGCCGCCGAGGTGTGCCGGCGCACGCCGGCCGACGTCAAGGGTGGTTACCTGGTGCGCCGGCGCAGTGACGACCGGTTGGTGCTGCGCGAGACGGCGCAGACGCGTGAGGAGGACATGGCCGAGGCGATGGACATCGGCAAGCACGCCTACTTCCACACCAACAACCTCTGGTTCGACCTGCGGGTGCTGCAGCGCACGCTGACCGAGCGCCAGGGGGTGCTCGGTCTCCCGCTGATCCGCAACCTCAAGACAGTTGACCCCACGGACAAGACCTCGGCGCGGGTGTACCAGATCGAAACGGCGATGGGTGCGGCGGTGCAGGTGTTCGAGGGCGCCCGGGCCATCGAGGTCGAGCGCAGCCGGTTCCGTCCGGTCAAGACCACCAACGATCTGCTCGTGCTCCGCTCCGACACCTACGAGTTGGGCGAGGACTTCGTCCTCACCGACCGTGCCGAGACCCCACTGGTGAATCTCGACGAGGAGTACTACAAGAAGATCGCCGACTTCGATGCGCGCATTCCTGATGCGCCCTCCCTGGTCGGTGCCGAGGCCCTGACCGTGACCGGGGACTGGACGTTCGAACCGGACGTGACCGTGCGCGGGCGGGTGCACCTGCGCGGTGATGCCGAACCACGCACCATCCCCTCCGGCACGGTGTACGACGACGTGGACCTGGACGCCACCGCGGACTGACGCCCGCGGCTCACCCCCGCCCGCCCCGCCGCTCCCGCTCCCGCTCCCGCTCCCGGCCCCCGCCGCTCCCACTCCCGCGCCGGCCCCGCCGCTCCCACTCCCGCGCCGGCCCCGCCGCTCCCACTCCCGCCGCTCCCGCGCCGGCCCCGCCGCGCCGGAACCATCCAATTGGATGATTCGGGCGCGATTGGCCGGTTGGGCCCCGCCCGAACCAACCAATTGAACCCTTCGGGCGAATTGGTCGAGCGTGGTAGGTGGGCAGGGGCAGGTGGCTGGTGCCGACCTGGCACCTGGTGAGCGGAGCGGTCGCGGCTGTGGATAAGTCCGGGGTCGCGCGTCCGCGATCTGCCAGGGTCGTGTCATGGCCAGCCTCGACCGGACACGTCCGTTCACGGTCCGCCAGGCCCTGGCGGCAGGGGTCACGCCTGCGAGTCTGAAGAACCCGCGCCACTACCGGAGGCTGTTCCGGGGTGTGTATGTCGGCGCAGAGGCCAACGTGGACCTGCAGACTCGCGCTCGCGCCGCGCTCCTGTTGCACCCATCCGGAGCGGTCGCCTCGCACACCACGGCAGCCGCGTTGCAGCGGATCCCGGTGCCGATCGACGCCGATGTCCATGTGACTGTCCTCAAGGAGTCGCATCGGCGCCGTCGCCCGGGCTTGCACAGCCACCTCCGGACGGAAGCGCGCGGACGCGTCGTCGACGGTGTCCCATGTTCCTGGGGTGCCCAACTGTTCACAACTCGCCCAGAAACTGCAACTCGTCGACCTGGTGATCGCAGGCGATGCCATGGTCAGGATCGAACGTGTTGCGCCGTCAGTCTTGGTGCCGGCAACCGGTCCGGGCCTGGGGCGGGCCCGCCGTGCGGCAGCCCTGGTGCGTTCCGGGGTGGAGTCCCCGATGGAGACCAGAGTGCGGTTGCTCCTGATCTGGGCCGGCTTTCCGGAGCCGATGATCAATCTGGCACTCAGGCACAGTGCAGGCACCTACCGTCCCGACCTGTGCTGGCCGGACCTCCGACTGGCCGTGGAGTACGACGGGCAGCACCACCGCACCGATCTCGACCAGTGGGAGTCCGACATCCGCCGGCGGGAATGGTTTCAGAGTCAGGGTTGGACGATCCTGACCCTGATTTCGCGGGATGTGTTCCGGCAGCAACAGGAGACGATCCATCGGGTCCACGAGGCGTGGAAAGCGTGCGGCGGCGCGCCCTTCGCGCTCCAGGCGCACTGGCAGGTGCCTTTCGGGCTGGCTGCCGTCGCCTGAACACCGCCGAAACCATCCAATTGGTGCGCTTCAGCGAGGTCAGAGGTCGCAGCCCCGCCGGAATTGTCCAATTGGATGGTTAGGGCGCGTGGGGCTGGGGGTGAGGGGGCGGACGGGACGGATCAGTGCGGGCAGGGCGAACCGCGCGGGTCAGATCCGCAGCGCTGCGCGCATCGGGGCCAGCTTCGCCTCCGCCTCGCCCAGTTCCGCCACCGGGTCGGACGCCGCGACGATGCCGCAGCCGGCAAACAACCGCAACTCCCGCCCGGACGGCTCCACCTGCGCACACCGCAGCGCGATCCCCCACTCGCCGTCGCCGTCGGCGCCGATCCATCCGACCGGACCGGCATAGCGACCCCGGTCCATCTGCTCGTGCTCGGCGATCATCTCGGCGGCTTCGGGCGTCGGGGTGCCGCACACCGCGGCTGTGGGGTGCAGGCGCGCGGCGAGATCGAGGGAACTCAGGTCGGCGTGCTCGGTGGCCAGGACCGCAGTGACGTCGGTGGCCAGGTGCATCACGTTCGGAAGGTGTAGGACGAACGGCGCGTCCTGGGCATTGGTGGAGGCAGCCACCGGGCGCAGGGAGTCCATCAGCGACTGCACCGCGAACTCGTGCTCCTCCAGGTCTTTGGAGGAGCGGGCCAGGGACGCCGCATGGGTCAGATCCGCCTCATCATCCCCGGTGCGCGGGATCGTGCCGGCCAGTACCCGGGACGAGACCAGGCCGCGTTCACGGCGGACCAGCAACTCCGGTGTCGCCCCAATCAGACCGTCGACGGCGAAGGTCCAGGTGGTGGGATAGGCGTGCGCCAGCTGTGTCAGCACCGGGCGTACGTCCAACTCCTCGGTGACTTGGGCGTGCTCCTCCCGAGCCATCACCACCTTGGCCACGTCGCCGCGGCGGATCCGGGCGATCACCCGCTCGACCTGCTCCACCCACTCATCGGCATTCAGGGCGCCGGGCAGGACCTGTACCCCCCGGTGCGGTCGCAACGGACTGACCTGCTCGCGCAACTGCGCCAGCGTCGGAGCCGGGCCGAGCGGGGGCAGCGAGGGCTTCTCATCCACCGGGTCCACCGGGCTCACCGTGGTGATCCAGGTGCGCCCGTCCCGCGAACCCAGCACCACCTCCGGAACCAGCAGCACGCTCGGGGCGCTGGTGGCGGGCGCGAACGTGAACGCCCCGAACGCCACCGGCCCGCTACCGGGCAGGCCCACCTCATCACGAACCACCAGGTGCTCGGTGAACTCGCGCCAGGCGCCCATCGCGTCGGCGAACCGGTCCGGCCCACTGGAGGTGAATCGGGCAACCTGCCCCCAGCCCACCAGACCCGCACCGCGCCGCAACCACAGGTGCGCGGCGTCGGCGCGGGGGGGGGGGCAACAGCCCGATCAGATCCCCGTCCGACAGCGTCTCACCGCCGGTGTCGAGTTCACGGGTGCGGACCAACAGCGATGGGGAACCCTTGGAAGCGGGCTGCGGAACGGAGGCGGACATCCCGGTCACCTTAATGTGCCCGGCCATGATTCAGCGCATCGGAGCAGATCGCACTCCGGGCGTTCCCCGCGCGGCCCGGAGTGCGCGAGGATGTCCCCATGTCACGCGCATCCCTGGCCAAGGACCCACGCGACGTTGCAGGAATGTTCGACGGCGTCGCACGCAACTACGACCTGACCAACGACGTGTTGTCGATGGGGATGGACCGGTTGTGGCGCCGCTCCACGTTCCGGGCGGTCGGCGCCGGACCGGGTCAGCGGGTGCTCGACCTGGCCGCCGGCACCGGCACCTCCAGCGAGGACTACGCCGACGCCGGGATCGACGTGGTCTCCTGCGACTTCTCGCCCGGCATGGTCGCCGTAGGAAAGGCCCGCCGCCCGGATCTGGCGTTCGTGGTGGCCGACGCCCTCCAGTTGCCCTTCGCTGATGCCAGTTTCGATGCGGTGACGATCTCGTTCGCGCTGCGCAACCTCGTGGACCCGGTGGCCGGCATGCGGGAGATGGCCCGCGTGACCCGAGCCGGCGGGCGGCTGGTGGTGTGCGAGTTCTCCACCCCGCCCAATGTGGCCTGGCGGGGCCTCTACGGGTTCTACCGCGATCAGGTGCTCCCCCGGATGGCGCAGGTGGTGGGCTCCAACAGCGAGGCGTATGACTACCTCTCGGAGTCGATCGCGGACTGGCCCGACCAGGACGCGCTGGCCGTGCTGATGCACCAGGCAGGGTGGCGCAGTGTGGCCTACCGCAACCTGTCCGGTGGGATCGTGGCCCTGCATCGGGCGACCAAGCCGGTATAGCACCGAGCACCCGGCCCGGGCGCTGGTGATGTCTGTCACAGGGGGTGGCGGCAGGTGGGGCCGGCCGACGACGACGCCGGCCTGGCCGGTCCGGGCGCGCGGCCTGCGGCGGGGCTCGGTGGACAGTGGGAACGCGCGTAACCGCTTACCGGTGACGGTTGAGACCGCCTCGTCCAAATGGCGACAAGCACCCTGAATTAAGCAAGCCGCCCGTCATAGAAATTAGCGGATTTGCACCGCATTCCGGCGCAGGGCAGGCTTGCGATTACCGACCGCCCCGGGCGGGGTAGCCTACCTGTGGGAGCGATCCGCGAACGCGCGGCACTAGTTTGGACAAGGACGAGGAAGAGTCCCGGAACCGACCGGGAGCCATCGCAACCCCACCCCGAACCCCAGACCCTGAGAACGAGGAAGCCGAAAGCCGTGGCCACCGTGGCATACACCCCCGATGCGGACGCCATCGTTGTCGGTGCCGGACCAGCGGGATCTGCCACGGCGCACTACCTGGCCAGTGCGGGCCTGGAAGTACTGCTGCTGGAGAAGGCCACCTTCCCGCGGGACAAGATCTGCGGGGACGGTCTGACGCCGCGTGCGGTCAGCGAACTCGTGCGCATGGGCGTGCCAACCCCGGCCCAGGACGGCTGGATGCGTAACAAGGGCTTGCGGGTGCACGGAGGCGGGCACACGTGGTGCACCTGCCCTGGCCCGAGATCCAGCGCTACCCCAACTTCGGCATGGCCAAAGCCCGCGGCTCCCTCGATATGACCCTGGCCCATCACGCCCGCGCCACCGGGGCCAAACTGATGGAGGGCATGAACGTCACCGGCCCGGTGCTGCACGAACGCACCGGCCGGATCATCGGGGTGCGCGTGCGCCAGGTGGACGCGAAGGGCAAGCGACTCCCGGAGGAGGCGGGGGCCGAACGAGTCCTGCACGCTCCCGTCGTCGTCGCAGCGGACGGGGTCTCCTCCCGCCTGGCCACCCAGATGGGTCTGGCCAAGCGTGACGACCGGCCCATGGGAGTGGCGGTGCGCACCTACTTCCGCACACCCCGTCACGACGACGAGTGGATGGAATCGCACCTGGAACTGTGGGAAGGGGAACCGAACGCCTCCCCGCTGCTGCCCGGGTACGGGTGGGTCTTCCCCCTCGGTGACGGCACCGCGAACGTGGGGCTCGGATCGGTCTCCTCCACCGGACGCGCGACCAAACTCGACTACCGCTCCCTGATGGCCACCTGGATGAAGAACGCGCCGGCCGAGTGGGAGTTCACCAAGGAGAACCAGATCGGGCCAGTGCGTGGTGCGGCGCTGCCGATGGCGTTCAACCGGGCGCCGATGTACTACCGCGGGATGCTCATCGTGGGTGATGCCGGCGGCATGGTCTCCCCGTTCAACGGGGAGGGCATCGCCTACGGGCTCCAGGCCGGCCGGATCGCGGCCGACGTGATCGCCCAGGCCCATGTGCGCACCAACGACCTCGCCCGCGAACGCACCCTGGCCAGTTACGCCAGCCGCATGCGAGAGGATCTGGGCGGGTACTTCACGCTGGGCCGGGCGTTCGTCAGCCTGATCGAGCGTCCCGAGATCATGCGCATCTGCACCAAGTACGGTCTGCCCAGACCATTGTTGATGCAGTTCGTGCTGAAGTTGCTATCGGACAGTTACGACACCCGTGGCGGGGACGCCATGGATCGTGTCATCACCGCTCTGACCCGTATCGTCCGGGCTGCGTGAGAGAAGGTCGACTATGTACAGCCCCTTTATCCCGATCCTGATCATGGCGGGCCTGGCAGTGCTGCTGGGTTTGGGTGGTCTGCTCGCCAGCCGGGTCATCGGGCCGCAGCGTTACAACAAGATCAAGGTCGACGCCTACGAGTGCGGCATCCAACCGACCGAGAACGCGCGCGGGACGGGCCGGTTCCCGGTGAAGTACTACCTGGTGGCGATGACCTTCATCATCTTCGACATCGAGGTGGTGTTCCTGTACCCGTGGGCTGTGGCGTTCAGTGAACTCGCGGTGTTCGGACTGATCGCGATGATCACGTTCGTGTTCCTCATCACGGTGCCCTTCATCTACGAGTGGCGCCGCGGCGGACTGGATTGGGACTGAGAGGCGATACACATGGGACTTGAAGAGAAACTTCCCGCCGGCTACGGCCTGGGCAAGGTGGAAGACCTCGTCGGGTGGGTGCGCTCCTCGTCGATGTGGCCGGTCACGATGGGACTGGCCTGTTGCGCGATCGAGATGATGGCCGCCGGTACGCCACGCTTCGACATCGCCCGGTGGGGCATGGAGGTGTTCCGCGCCTCCCCGCGCCAGGCGGACCTGATGATCGTCTCCGGCCGGGTCAGCCAGAAGATGGCGCCGGTGCTGCGTACGGTCTACGACCAGATGTCGGACCCCAAGTGGGTGATCTCCATGGGCGTGTGCGCCTCGTCGGGCGGGATGTTCAACAACTACGCGATCGTCCAGGGCGTGGACCACATCCTGCCGGTGGACATCTACCTGCCCGGCTGCCCCCCGCGCCCGGAGATGTTGATCAACTCGATCCTGGAACTGCACAACCAGGTGATCAAGGGGGCCCCGCTGGGCGCGCACCGCGCCGAGACCGTCCGCAAGGTGGAGGAGGCGGCGCTGAACGCGGTGCCCACCGAGGAGATGAAGGGGTTGTTGGCGTGTGAGCGACAGCACCGAGGCCGGCAAGCCGGACAGCGACAGCACCGAGGCCGGCACCCCGGACAGCGGCACCACCGGCGCCGGCACCGAGGCCACTCGGCACGTGGCGCACGAAGCCCAGGAGGCCGGTGCCCAGCAGGTGGTCCAGCCGGAGGGCCGGACCCCGCTCGATGTGATCAAGGTCCGCGAGGGACTGTTCGGTGTCACCGGCTCGGGGGACACCTCCGGTTTCGGGCGGCTGGTGCGCCCGGTGTTCATGCCGGGACCGACCGAACGGCCCTACGGGTCCTACTTCGATGAGATCGTGGACATCCTCACCGAGGTCCTGGCCGAGGCCGGAGTGGACTTCGACGACGCGATCGAGAAGGTCGTCGTCTTCCGTGCCGAACTGACCCTGTACACCCGCCGCGAGTACCTGCATCTGGTCGCCAGGAGCCTGCGCGATGACCAGGACCTGAGGTTCGAGATCTGCCACGGCGTCTCCGGCGTGCACTACCCGGAGGACACCGGGCGGGAACTGCACGCGGTCTACCCGTTGTACTCCATCACCCACAACCGCACCATGCGCCTGGAGGTGGCGGTGGCCGACGCGGACCCGCACATCCCCTCGCTGACAGCGATCTACCCGGCCAACGATTGGCACGAGCGGGAGGCATGGGACCTGCTCGGCATCATCTTCGACGGACACCCGGGCCTGTCCCGGATCCAGATGCCCGACGACTGGCCCGGGCACCCGCAGCGCAAGGACTACCCGCTGGGCGGGATCGAAGTCGAGTACAAGGGCGCGACAATCCCGGCCCCGGACGAGCGGAGGGCGTACAACTGATGTCTGCGACAGCAACGGGAGCGGCCTCCGACTTCGCCGAGGACGCCCGCGAGTACTCCGCCTCCGGTGGCGACTGGGACGAGATCGTCGATGCGGCCCAGCGCGCCGGTGACGAGCGGATCGTGGTCAACATGGGCCCGCAGCACCCCTCCACACACGGCGTGCTGCGGCTCGTCCTGGAGATCGAGGGGGAGACGGTCACCGAGATCCGCGGTGGGATCGGATTCCTGCACACCGGGATCGAGAAGAACATGGAGTTCCGCACCTGGACCCAGGGCGTGACCTTCTGCACCCGGATGGACTACGTGGCCCCGTTCTTCCAGGAGGTGGGCTACTGCCTGGCGGTGGAGAAGCTCCTGGGTATCACCGACCAGGTCCCGGAGCGGGCGAGCCTGATCCGGGTCCTGCTGATGGAACTGAACCGGGTGGCTTCCCACCTGATCGCGATCGGCACCGGCGGTAACGAACTGGGCGCCACCACGATGATGACCGTCGGCTTCCGGGGCCGGGAGGAGATCCTGCGGATCTTCGAGGCGATCACCGGCCTGCGGATGAACCACGCCTACGTGCGTCCCGGCGGCGTGGTCCTGGACCTGCCCGGCGGACTGCCCGCCCTGGTGCGGGAGAAGATCCCCGAGATCCACCGCTCGATCGCCGAGCAGGAGAAACTGGTCCTGAAGAACCCGATCTTCATCGGCCGTTCCCAGGGCGTGGGTGTGCTGCCGCTGGCCGGCGCCGTCGCGCTGGGCACCACCGGGCCGCTGCTGCGCTCGGCCGGTGTGCCCTTCGACCTGCGCCGGGCCCAGCCCTACTGCGGATACGAGACCTACGACTTCGAGGTCCCCACCTCCACCGACGCCGACGCCTACTCCCGCACGGTGCTGCGGTTCGCCGAGATGCGCGAGTCGCTGAAGATCGTCCAGCAGGTCCTGGACCGTCTGGAGGCCCAGGACCGCCAGGGCAAGCACCCGGTGATGGTGGCGGACAAGAAGATCGCCTGGCCCGCCCAGCTCTCCGTCGGCAGTGACGGGCAGGGCAACTCCATGGATCACATCCGCCACATCATGGGCACCTCGATGGAGGCCCTGATCCACCACTTCAAACTGGTCACCGAGGGCTTCCGGGTCCCAGCCGGTCAGGTGTACAGCCAGATCGAGCACCCCAAGGGCACCCTGGGCGTGCATCTGGTCTCCGACGGCGGCACCCGGCCCTACCGGGCGCACTTCCGTGATCCCTCGTTCAACAACCTGCAGGCGCTGGGCATGATGTGCGAAGGCGGCAGCATCGCCGACGTCGTCATCGCGGTGGCCTCCATCGACCCCGTGATGGGAGGGGTGGACCGTTGATGACTCCGCACAAGGGTGAGTACCCCGCGGACGTGCGGGCGCGGCTGGACGCCGACGCACGCGAGATCGTCTCGCGCTATCCGCAGGCCCGCTCCGCGCTGCTCCCGCTGCTGCACCTGGTGCAGTCCGAGGACGGCTACATCAGCCCGGCCGGCATCCACTTCTGCGCCGAGGTGCTGGGCCTGGCCCAGTCGTCGGTCTCGGCCGTGGCCACGTTCTACTCCCAGTACAAGCGCCGTCCCAACGGCGACTACACCGTCGGGGTGTGCACCAACACGCTGTGCGCGGTGATGGGTGGGGACATCATCTTCGACCGGCTCTCGGAGCACCTGGACATCGGTCACGACGAGACCACCGAGGACGGCAAGATCACGCTGGAGCGCCTGGAGTGCAATGCCGCGTGCGACTTCGCCCCGGTGATGATGATCAACTGGGAGTTCTTCGACAACCAGACACCAGCCTCGGCGGTGGAGGTCGTCGACGCTATCCTGGCCGGTGAGGACGTACGCCCCACCCGCGGCTCCGACCGGGTGGCCACCTTCAAGGAGACCTCCCGGGTGCTGGCCGGTTTCGACGACGGTCGCGCCAACGAGGGCACTGCGGGCGGCCCGGCCACGATGGTCGGCCTGGAACTCGCCCGTAGCGAGGGTTGGCACGCCCCCGGTTACAGCGCCAGCGGAGGGACGAGGCGGCCGGAGACCGACGACGGCGAGCCCGACGTGGGCGAGGCCGGCTCCAGTGCGGATCGCCCCCCGGTGTCCGCAGGCGACGTCAGCGCCAGCGGTCCTGGCGACCCGGAACCCCGCGGTGCCGGTGCGGACCTGGACGACGGCGCGGTGGAACCGGCGGCCGACGGGCGGAGCCCGGAACGTGACCAGGCTCAGGAGGGAACAGAACAATGACCACTCTCGCCCCCGTCCTCTCCGACATCTGGGACGCCGAACGCCCCTGGACGATGGACTCCTACAACGAGAACGCTCATGGCTACGAGGCCTGGCGCACCGCGTTGAAGACCGATCCGGCCGACCTGATCAGCATGGTCAAGGACTCCGGCCTGCGTGGTCGCGGTGGTGCCGGATTCCCCACCGGTATGAAGTGGGGCTTCCTGCCCGAGCCCGATGGCGGCCCTCGCTACCTGGTGGTCAACGCCGACGAGTCCGAGCCGGGCACCTGCAAGGACATCCCGTTGATGATGGCCAACCCGCACTCCCTGATCGAGGGAGTGGCGATCACCTCCTTCGCCATCGGGTGCCATCACGCCTTCATCTACGTCCGTGGTGAGGTGGTCCACGTGTACCGCCGCCTGATGGCTGCCGTGGCCGAGGCTCTCGCGCGGCCGGGCTGCTCGGCACGAACATCCTGGGCACGGGCTTCGACTTGGAGGTCACCGTGCACGCCGGTGCCGGCGCCTACATCTGTGGTGAGGAGACCGCGCTGCTGGACTCCCTGGAAGGCCGTCGCGGTCAGCCCCGGCTGAAGCCCCCGTTCCCCGCCGTGGCCGGTCTGTACGCGCGTCCCACGGTGGTCAACAACGTGGAGTCGATCGCCTCGGTGCCCGGGATCGTGCGTAACGGTGGCGACTGGTTCGCCTCGATGGGAACCGAGCGCTCCAAGGGGCACGGCTTGTTCTCCCTGTCCGGTCACGTCACGAGACCCGGCCAGTACGAGGCGCCGCTGGGTATCACGCTGCGGGAACTGCTGGAGATGGCCGGCGGTATCCGGGACGGGCACAGGTTGAAGTTCTGGACCCCCGGGGGATCCTCCACGCCGATCCTCACCGATGAGCACCTCGACATCCCACTGGACTTCGAGGAGGTCGGTGGGGCCGGGTCGATGCTGGGTACCCGGGCGTTGATGATCTTCGACGAGACCACCTCGGTGGTCCGGGCGGTGTCGCGCTGGACCGACTTCTACGCCCACGAGTCGTGCGGCAAGTGCACCCCGTGCCGCGAGGGCACCTTCTGGATGAAGGCCATCCTGCACCGTCTCGAGGCCGGTCAGGGCACCGAGGCCGACGTGGACACCCTGCTCGATGTGGCCCACGAGATCGACGGCCGGTCCTTCTGCGCACTGGGTGACGGTGCCGCGCAACCGATCAAGAGCGGGATCAAGTACTTCCGCGAGGAGTTCGAGCAGGGGGTGCACACCCCCGCCTGGGAGTTGTTCCCCTACGAAGCCAACGCTGTGTTCTCAGGAGTCACCCGATGACGGCAACCACGTCCAGTTCCGCCTCCGGCGACGTTGCTCCGGAGCCGGAGGTCACCTTCACCATCGACGGTGTCGAGGTCGGTGTGCCCAAGGGCACCCTGGTGATCCGCGCCGCTGAGCAGGTGGGATCCAGATCCCCCGGTTCTGCGACCACCCGCTGCTCAAGCCTGCCGGCGCCTGCCGCCAGTGCCTGGTGGAGGTCTCGGCGCCGGACCGGGAGGGCAACCTGCGGCCGATGCCCAAGCCGCAGACCTCCTGCACCCTGGAGGCCACGCCCGGCATGGTCGTCTCCACCCAGCACTCCTCCCCGGTGGCGGACAAGGCCCAGCACGCCCAGATCGAGTTCCTGCTGGTCAACCACCCGCTGGACTGCCCGGTCTGTGACAAGGGCGGTGAGTGCCCGCTGCAGAACCAGGCGATGAGCAACGGAGCGCCGGAGTCGCGGTTCCTGGACATCAAGCGCACATTCCCCAAGCCGATCAAGATCTCCACCGAGATCCTGTTGGACCGGGACCGGTGCATCCTGTGCCAGCGGTGCACCCGGTTCCAGGACGAGATCGCCGGCGACCCCTTCATCGAACTGCAGGGCCGCGGCGGCGGTGCACCCGGGATGGAAGTGCACTCGCTGCACGGACAGCAGATCGGCACCTTCGACGAGGCCGTGCTCGGGTTCATCCCGCGCGGTGAGGATGAGGCACCGGACTACGCCGACGGCACCGATCTGGCCGGACCCGGCGGGGCCGCGGGCGTTCGCGGTGGAGCGGTGCGGTCGGTGGGCGCTGCGGCGACCGATGTCTCCGGCCGACCCTTCTCCTCCTACTTCTCCGGCAACACCATCCAGATCTGCCCGGTGGGTGCGCTGACCTCAGCCACCTACCGGTTCCGTTCGCGCCCATTCGACCTGGTCTCGAGCCCTTCGATCGGTGAGCACGACGCGTGTGGTTCGGCGATCCGGGTCGACCATCGGCGTGGCGTGGTGCTACGCCGTCTCGCCGGTGATGACCCGGTGGTGAACGAGGAGTGGATCACCGACAAGGACCGCTTCGCCTTCACCTGGCAGAACGCCCCGGACGTGCTCGAGGCACCGATGGTGCGCGATGAGGAGGCCGGGGAACTGGTCGCCACCAGTTGGTCCGAGGCGCTGGCGGTAGCCGCCGAAGGGCTGCAGCGTGCCCGCAGCGCCGGGGGCGTGGGCGTACTGCCCGGCGGTCGGCTGACCCTCGAGGACGGCTACGCCTGGTCCAAGTTCGCCCGGGTGGTGCTGGGCACCAACGATGTGGACTTCCGCGCCCGCGTGCACAGCGACGAAGAGGTACAGTTCCTCGGCCACCACGTGGCGGGCTCGGAGATGGACGTGACCTTCTCCGACCTGGAGCGCGTACCCAGGGTGCTGCTGGTGGGCCTGGAGCCGGAGGACGAGGCCGGCACCATCTTCCTGCGCCTGCGCAAGGGAATGCTGGCCGGGAGGGTCCACGTGACCACTATCGCGCCGCTGGCCTCCCGCGGTACCACGAAGATGCGCGCCGACCTGATCTCCACCACTCCCGGTGGGGAGGCTCAGGTGCTCGACGCCCTGGCCGGTAGCGTCGGCCTCGATGAGGCCGGTTCGGAGATCCCCGCCGATCTCGCCGAGGCCCTGGCCGAGCCGGGCGTGGTGGTCCTGGCGGGTGAACGACTCGCCGCGAGCCCCGGTGCACTGAGTGCGCTGCTGCGTTACTCCCGGGCGCGTCAGGCCCGGCTGGCCTGGGTGCCACGGCGTGCAGGTGACCGTGCGGCTGTCGAGGCGGGCCTCCTGCCCACCCTGCTGCCGGGCGGGCGTCCGGTGACCGACGCCGAGGCCCGGGTCGACCTGGCCGCGCTGTGGGGGTCGGACTCCCTGCCCCAGACCCTCGGACGTGACCACACCCAGATCGTTGCCGCCGCCGGTTCCGGCGAACTGGGCGGCCTGCTGGTCGGGGGCGTGGACCTGTCCGACCTGCCCGATCCTGCCGGGTCGGAGCGAGCCATCCGGGACGCCGGTTTCGTCGTCCAGCTCGAGGTACGGCACTCCCTGGTGACCCCCCACGCCGATGTGGTGCTGCCGGTGGCGCCGCCGACGCGCAAGTCCGGCACCTTCCTGACCTGGGAAGGCCGCCCGCGTCCGTTCGAGGAGGTCTTCACCTCTCACGACATCTCTGATGCCCGGGCGCTGGACCTGCTGGCCCGCCAGTTCGGTGTCGAACTCGGCACCGGATCGGTGACCGAGATCCACCATGAACTCGCCGAACTCGGAGGCTGGTCCGGAGCCCGGATCCCGGCTCCGGACACCGCGGCCGACACCACGCGGGTGCCGGGCGCCGGTAACGAGGCTGTCCTGGCCACCTGGCGGTTGATGCTCGACGCCGCTCGCGGTCAGGACGGCGAGCCGCACCTGGCCGGAACGGCCCACCGGCCGGTGGTGCGGATGTCGGCCCGGACCGCCGAGGCCGCAGGTGTGGCCGGAGCGGGCAAGGTGACGGTAGTCGGCCCGAAGGGGTCGATCACGCTGCCACTGGTCATCACACCGATGCCGGACCAGGTGCTGTGGTTGCCGCAGCATTCCCCGGGTTCCTCGGTACACCGGATGCTCGGCGTGACCGCCGGTCAGTCGGTCACCGTCAGTGCCGTTACTGCGGAGGTCAGGTCATGAGCCCCGTCCAACTCCTCGCCCAGTCCGCGCCGGCGGCCCCGGCGTCGGACTTCAGCAACGACTCGATCGGGCTGATGATCGGCAAGGCCGTGGCGATCCTGCTGTTCCTGCTGCTCTCGGTGCTCTTCGCGCTGTGGTTCGAGCGCCGCGTCATCGCCCGTATGCAGCAGCGCCTGGGCCCGAACGTGCGCGGGCCCTGGGGCCTGGTGCAGTCCATCCCGGACGCGCTGAAGCTGGTGCTGAAGGAGGACATCACCGTCAAGGGCGCAGACAAGGTGATCTACTTCATCGCGCCGCTGATCTCGGTGGTCACCGCGTTCCTGGTCTTCGCCGTGATCCCCTTCGGGCCAGAGGCGCGGATCCCGTTCACCGACATCGTCACCCCGCTCCAGTTGACCGACCTGCCGGTCGCGGTGCTGTACTTCTTGGGCGTGACGGCCCTGGGTGTGTACGGCATCGTGCTGGGCGGCTGGTCGTCCGGGTCGACCTACCCGCTGCTGGGCTCGGTGCGCTCCACCGCCCAGGTGATCTCGTACGAACTGAGCATGTCGCTGGCCCTGGTCAGCGTGCTGATCGTGTCCGGTTCGATGGCCACCTCCCAGATCGTGGCCGCGCAGGAGACCACCTGGTGGGCCTTCGCCCTGCTGCCCGCCTTCGTCGTGTACTTCATCTCGATGGTCGGCGAGGTCAACCGGCTACCGTTCGACCTGCCCGAGGCCGAGGGGGAACTGGTCGCCGGTTACCAGACCGAGTACTCCTCGATGAAGTTCGCCTGGTTCTACCTGGCCGAGTACATCAACATGCTGAACGTCTCGGCAATCATGGTCACCGTCTTCTTCGGGGGCTGGCGGGCGCCCTGGCCGCTCTCCCAGATCAACGACGGCATGTTCAACGAGGGCTGGTGGCCGGTCCTGACCTTCGTCATCAAACTGTGGATGGCGATGTTCGTGTTCGTGTGGCTGCGCGGGACACTGCTGCGCTTCCGGTACGACCAGTTCATGCACTTCGGCTGGAAGGTGCTGATCCCGGTCTCCCTCGTCTGGGTGATCGTGGTCGCCGTGTGGCAGGCCGTCCAGCAGTTCACCGTGGTAGGCACCTACGACCTGCGCACCTGGTTGTTCGCCGGAGCCGGCGTGCTGCTGGCGATCGCGCTGGTCCTGGCGCTGCTGCCGGAGAAGAAGAAGGACGAGGAGGACTCCTCCGGTCCCGAACTCACCGACGCCGCGCGGCGCAAGCAGGTAGCCACCACCGCTGAGGGCGAGACGGAGGGGGAGTACTTCGACGCGTTCGCCGGGGGCTTCCCGGTGCCGCCGCTGCCCGGGCAGAAACTCCCGCCGTCGCCACGCAAGATCAAGGTCGCCACGCCGGCCGGTGAGACCGACGGGGGCGCGCAAGCCTCCACCGCCGGCACGGACCCGGACGACCAAGCCCCCGACGGCAAGGAGAGCAACGATGGCTGAGCAGGGCAAGGACAAGGAAGTTGCACGGGATGAAGCGGCCGGACGCGGTCAGGACGTGGACCGCGCGGGCGGCAAGCCGGCGGCGCAGCAGTTCGACGTCGACGCCGACCTGGACAAGAACGCCCTCCAGGAGCTGTTCGCCCCCGTGGCCGGCTTCGGGGTCAGCCTGTCGACCATCTTCCGTCCCACCGCTACCGAGCAGTACCCGTTCGAGAAGGTCGGCACCTTCCCGCGGTACCACGGCCGCCACCAACTGAACCGGTACGCCGACGGACTGGAGAAGTGCATCGGGTGCGAACTGTGTGCCTGGGCCTGCCCGGCGGACGCGATCTACGTCGAGGCCGCCAACAACGCCCCCGGCGCCCAGTACTCGCCCGGGGAACGGTACGGGCGGGTCTACCAGATCAACTACCTGCGCTGCATCTTCTGCGGCTACTGCATCGAGGCCTGCCCCACCCGGGCGCTGACCATGACGAACGAGTTCGAACTGGCCAGCACCAACCGGGCGGACATGATCTACGAACGTCAGGACCTGCTCGCACCGGTGGCCGACGGGATGCTCTCCGCGCCGCACCCGATGGCACCCGGCACCACCGACGTCGACTACTACCAGGAGAAGATCACCGGACCCACCACCGAACAGGTGGACTGGGTCCGGGAGCACCGGCCCGACGACCCGTCGCTGGAGGGCGCCGCCAAAGCCGCCGGCGCGGGGACCGGCGAACGGGACGAGGACCCCGCCGCCAGCCGCTCGAAGAAGGGATCCGGGCGATGAACCTGATCGCACAGACCGGGCTGGAGATCTCCGCCGGTGAGGCTGTGCTGTTCTGGGTGCTGGGTCCGTTCTCGGTGCTGGCTGCCCTGAGCCTGGTGTTCAGCCGCCGCCCCGTGCGGATCGCGGTGGCGATGGCCGGGGTGCTGGTCAGCCTGGCCATCTTCTACATCATGAACGAGGCGTTCTTCCTGGGCGTGGCCCAGATCGTGGTCTACACCGGCGCGCCATCATGATGCTGTTCCTGTTCGTGATCATGCTCGTGGGTGTGGACGCCTCGGAATCGCGCAAGGAACCGCTGGTCGGTCAGCGCTGGATGGCCGGGGCGGTCGCGCTGGGCCTGCTCCTGCTGCTGGTGGCGATCGGCGCCCGGGTCGCGATTCCCGCCGGCGCCGGGTTGGCCGAGGCCAACGCCGAGACGAACGCGGTGGGCGTGGCCAAGTTGATCTTCGGACAGTACGTCTACGTCTTCGAGCTCACCGCGGCGCTGCTCATCACCGCCGCGGTCGGGGCGATCATCTACACCCACCGGCAGCGCGTGGAGCCCAAGGTCGGACAGGCCGAGCTCGCCGAGCGTCGCCTGGCCGCCTTCGCCGCGGGCACTGGTACGGTCGCACCGCGGCCGTCGCCGGGTGTCTACGCACGCCACAACTCTGCGGACATGCCGGCACTGGATGCCAGCGGTGAGCCGATCGAGGACTCGGTGACCACGGTGCTGCGCATCCGCGGCCAGAGCGCACAGGTCGACATCTCCGAGATGGATGAGATCGAGGCCACGGCGGAGACCACCAGCACCAGGGAGATTGACGGATGAGCCTGACCCATTACCTGGTCCTGGCCGGGATCCTGTTCGTCGTCGGCGGTGTGGCCGTGATGGTTCGCCGCAACGCCTTGGTGGCGTTCATGGGCGTGGAGTTGATGCTCAACGCCGGAAACCTGGTGCTGGTCACCTTCGCCCGGATGCACGGCAACCTGCACGGACAGGTGTTGGCATTCTTCGTCATGGTCGTAGCCGCCGCCGAGGTGGTCATCGGGTTGGCGATCATCGTGGCCATCTTCCGAACACGCGGGTCGGCGTCGATCGATGACGCCGCCCTGCTGAAGAACTAAGGGGTCTGCGGCGTGGACATTCTGAACCTTGCCTGGCTGCTGGTGGCGATCCCGCTGGTCAGTTCCACTGTGCTGCTGCTCCTGGGGCGCCGGTCCGACGGCTGGGGTCACTGGTTGGGCGTGCTGTCCTCAGCGGTTCCGGCGGTGTTGGCGATCTGGATGCTGGCGGAGATGCTGGGCGCCTCGGCGACCGAGCGCAGTACCCGCGTGCACCTGTTCGACTGGATCAACGCCGGGGACTTCACCGTGCAGGCCGGGTTGCTGGTCGACCCGCTCTCGGTGACCTTCGCCCTGCTGATCACGTTCGTGGGCACCCTGATCCACATCTACTCGGTGGGCTACATGGCCGCCGACCCCGATCGGCGGCGCTTCTTCGCCTACCTGAACCTGTTCATCGCCGCGATGCTGCTGCTGGTCCTCGGGGACTCCTTCGCCCTGCTCTTCGTGGGCTGGGAGGGCGTGGGCCTGGCCTCCTACCTGCTCATCGGCTTCTGGAACGCCCGCACCGAGTACGCGGTCGCGGCGAAGAAGGCCTTCGTGATGAACCGCGTGGGTGACATGGGCCTCCTGGTGGCGATGATGGCGATGTTCGCCACCTTCGGCTCGGTGGACTATGAGACGGTCTTCGGCGCCGTGGAGGGCGCCAACGAGGGTGTGCTGACCGCGATCGGGCTGCTGCTGCTGCTGGGCGCTTGCGGCAAGTCCGCACAGGTTCCGCTGCAGGCCTGGCTCGGGGACGCGATGGCCGGCCCCACCCCGGTGTCGGCGTTGATTCACGCCGCCACCATGGTCACTGCCGGTGTGTACCTGATCGTGCGCTCCGGGGCGATCTTCGAGGCCGCCCCCGTCGCCCAACTCGTCGTGGTCATCGTGGGTGCCGCCACGCTGCTCTTCGGAGCGATCGTCGGTTGTGCCAAGGACGACATCAAGAAGGTCCTGGCGGCCTCCACGATGTCCCAGATCGGGTACATGATGCTGGCGGCCGGACTGGGCCCGGTCGGGTACGCGTTCGCGATCTTCCACCTCATCACGCACGGATTCTTCAAGGCCGGGCTGTTCCTGGGCGCCGGGTCGGTCATGCACGGCATGAACGACGACGTGAACATGCGTCACTTCGGTGCGTTGCGCACCTCGATGAAGATCACCTGGGCCACCTTCGCGCTGGGCTGGCTGGCCATTCTCGGCATCCCGCCGTTCTCCGGCTTCTGGTCCAAGGACAAGATCATCGAGGCTGCGTTCACCGGATCGGGCTGGCAGCCCTGGGTCTTCGGCATCGTGACGTTGCTCGGGGCCGGGATCACCGCCTTCTACATGTCCCGGTTGTACTTCATGACCTTCCACGGCAAGGGTCGCTGGCACGCGCCCGGGCAGGACGGCCCGGGCCCCGAGCGCAAGCCGCACGAGTCCGGTGCGCTGATGACGGTGCCGATGATCATCCTGGCCGCTGGGTCGGTGGGCCTGGGCCTGGTGCTGTACCAGGGCGTGCCGTTCCTGGAGTTCCTGGCGCCCGTGACCTCCGACCCGGGTCACCTGGAGCCGGTGCTGCCGGTATGGCTGCTGATCACGCTCACCCTGGTGCTGGTCGCGGTCGGTGTGGCGGTCGCCTGGTTGCAGTTCGGTGCCCGGGACGTCCCGCTCGAGGCGCCGGAGGGTTCGGTGCTCACCCGCGCGGCCCGGGCAGACCTGTACGGCGACGCGATCAACGAGACCCTGGCGATGCGCCCCGGCCAGGCCCTGACCCGCACCTTGGTGGCGACCGACCGGGACGTCATCGACGGTGCGGTGCACCGCCTTGCCGGCGACACCACCGGGCTGGGGCAGTGGCTGCGACGGTTGCAGAGCGGTTACGCGCGCAGTTACGCCGTCACCATGACGATCGGTGTGATCGTGGTCCTTGTCCTCGTCCTCGCCACGCGAGTCTGAGCCGGAGGAAGATACATGTTCGGACTTGAAGACTTCCCCTGGCTGACGGCGATGATCGCCGTGCCGGCGGTGGCAGGTGTGGCGGTGTGGCTGCTCAAGCCGCTGCGCCGGATCGCCCGCCCGATCGGCCTGGTGGTCAGCCTGGCGGTGCTCGGGGGTGGGGTGGTGATGGCCACCGGCTTCGATGTCGGCTCGGCCGACCAGGTGCAGATGAGCACCACCGCCTCGTGGATCCCGGCGCTGGGGATCAGTTACGACGTCGGCGTGAACGGGATGGGCCTGTCCCTGGTGCTGCTGGCGGCCCTGCTGGTGCCCATCGTGCTGGTGGCCGCCTGGAACGAGGTACGCGCACCCGAACGGGTGGCCGTGACCACTTCCGGCGGCGACTCCGTCGAGGCGACCGGGGATGCGGTCGACACCGAGGCGCTGGAGAGCCGGCAGGCCACGTTCGTCGGCCTGATCCTGATCCTGCTCGCGCTGATGGTGCTGGTGTTCGCCGCGCGTGACCTGTTCCTGTTCTATCTCGCCTTCGAGGCGATGCTGATCCCGGTGTACTTCCTGATCGGCGTCTTCGGTGGCCCCGACCGCCGTGCGGCGGCGGTGAAGTTCCTCATCTACTCCCTGGCCGGTGGGCTGATCATGCTCGCCGGGTTGGTCGTGGTCTTCGCCCAGACCTGGGGTGACGCCGAGGGGATGCGGATGGACAACCTCTCCGACGTCTTCGCGGACAACCCGACGATGGGCATGTGGGTCTTCCTGTCCTTCTTCGTGGCCTTCGCCGTCAAGGCGCCGATGGTGCCGGTGCACACGTGGCTGCCTGACTCGGCCGCGCAGGCGACACCGGGCACCTCCACCCTGCTGGTCGGTGTACTCGACAAGGTCGGGACCTTCGGGATGATCGCGATCCTGCTGCCGATTTTCCCCGGTGCAGCCGCCCAGGCGGCGCCGGTGATCATGGTGCTGGCGGTGATCTCGATCATTTACGGCGCGTTGCTGGCCCTGGGGCAGAACGACCTGATGCGGATGATCGCCTTCACCTCGGTGTCCCACTTCGGGTTCATCGTGCTGGGCATCTTCGCCGGCACCCAGACCGCCATGGTCGGTTCGATGCTCTACATGCTCGCGCACGGGCTGTCCACAGCCGCGATGTTCCTCATCGCCGGGTTCCTCATCCAGCGCGGCTACAGCGCGGACATGCGGACCTACTCCGGGATGCAGCGCGTCACCCCGGTCCTGGCCGGTACCTTCCTGTTCGCCGGGCTGAGCACCTTGGCCCTGCCGGGACTGAGCGGGTTCATCCCCGAGTACCTGGTGCTGATCGGCAGCTACGAGGCACACCCGGCCTGGGGTGCCGCAGCGGTGATCGGTGTGGTCCTGGCTGCGCTGTACATCCTGATGGCCTACCAGCGCGTGTTCACCGGCCCGATTCCCGGACCGCCCGCGGGCCGGACCCTCGGGCTGCCGGCGCGGGCCGGCCTGAGCGACCTGGTGGCTCGGGAGAAGTGGCTGCTGGTGCCCCTGGGCCTGGCCATCGTGTTCCTGGGCGTGTATCCCGCCCCGGTGCTGGACCTGTTGTCCGGCGTCGCTGATTCGTTCGCCTCGATCCTCGGGAGCGCCTGATGAACCCCTTCGAACCGCCGGTCGTGCAGTGGGGCGGGATCACCCCGGTCCTGATCGTGTTCGGCGCCGCCGTGCTCGGCGTGCTGCTGGAGGGGTTCCTGCCCCGCAAGGTCCGCCGGGTCGTGCAGGTGGTGCTGGCGATCGGTTCGCTCGGTGCGGCGCTGGTGGCGGTGGGCTGGCGCTGGAGTGTCGTCCAGGCCACCGGCCCCAGTGAGCTCATCGGTGGCGCGGTCATCGAGGACGGCCCGGCCCTGGCCACCCAGGCGGTGCTGCTGGTGTGCGCACTGGTCGGTGTGCTGGTGATGGCCGACCGCGCCGGTGGTGAGGACGCCTTCACCGCCTCCGCATCCGCGGCCCCCGGCAGCCGGTACGAAGCACTCACCCGGACCAAGGGTCTGGTGCAGACCGAGGTGTTCCCGCTGACGTTGCTGGCGGTGACCGGGATGCTGGTCTTCCCGTCCTCGGGCACGCTGCTGACGCTGTTCATCGCCCTGGAAGTGCTGTCACTGCCGCTGTACCTGCTCGCCGGGCTGGCCCGTCGGCGTCGGCTGCTGTCCCAGGAAGCGGCCCTGAAGTACTTCCTGCTCGGTGCCTTCGCCACAGCCTTCGTGCTGATGGGTATCGCCCTGCTGTACGGCTACTCCGGGTCGTTGCGCCTGGACGAGATCGCTGCAGCGGTTCCGGCGATGGCGGGTATGGACGGATTCCTCCTGGCCGGGATCACCCTGGTGCTGGTGGGGCTGCTGTTCAAGATCGGCGCGGTGCCCTTCCACAACTGGGTGCCGGACGTGTACCAGGGCGCGCCCACCCCGGTTACCGGATTCATGGCCGCCTGCACGAAGATCGCCGCGCTCATGATCATGATGCGCCTGGTCTACGTCGTGGCGCCGGGGCTGGCCTGGGACCTGGGACCGATGCTCTGGGCGGTCGCGATCGCCACCATGGTGCTGGGCACCGTGCTGGCGTTGGTGCAGAGCGACGTCAAGCGGATGCTCGCCTACTCCTCCGTGGCGCACGCCGGGTTCCTGCTGCTGGGCGTCATCGCGCTGGACGCCTACGCCGTACCGGCGGTGTTGTTCTACCTGCTGGCCTACGGCCTGGCCACCGTCGGCGCCTTCGCCCTGGTGACCCTGGTGCGCGAGCGTGATGCGGACGGCAACGTGACCGGTGAGGCCCTCTCGATGAACCAGTGGGCCGGGCTGGGGCGCACCAATCCGTGGTTGGCCGCGAGCATGGGCCTGTTCCTGCTGTCCTACGCCGGCATCCCGCTGACGGGTGGGTTCATCGGCAAGTTCACCGTGTTCTACGCCGCCGTCGCCGGTGGGGCGTGGCCGCTGGTGGTGATCGCGGTGCTGGCCAGCGCGGCCGCGGCGTTCTTCTACGTCCGGTTGATCGTGGCGATGTTCTTCACCGACCCGGGCCCGGAGACCGGGCGTAGCACCGTGGTCGTGCCCAGCGAGGGAATGACGGTGGTGGCCGTCGGGATCGCCGCGGTGGGGACGGTCCTGTTGGGTGTGCTGCCCGGACCGGTGCTGGACGTGCTGGGCGACGCCGCTATGTTCCTACTGTGACCACCACACCCCTCCCGCTCGGCGATCCCGACGTGGACGCCACGATCGGGGCCGAGCTGGCCGCCATCGAGGAGCGGCTGATCGAGATGGCTCAGTACAACGAGCCACTGATCGAGCAGGCCTCGGAGCACCTGATCGCCGCCGGCGGGAAGCGGATGCGCCCCGCGCTGGTGCTGTTGACCTCGCTACTGGGAAAGGGCGTCGACGACCGCGTCCGGCAGGCCGCGCTGGCCACCGAACTCACGCACCTGGCCACGCTCTACCACGATGACGTGATGGACTCCGCACCGCTGCGCCGCGGTGCCCCGAGCGCCCACGAGGTGTGGGGCAACACGATGGCGATCCTGACCGGGGACCTGCTGTTCGCCCGCGCGTCCCGGCTGGTCTCCGAACTCGGCCCGGTTGCGGTGCGGATCCAGGCCGACGCCTTTGAACGGCTGGTACTGGGCCAGATGCACGAGACCCTCGGCCCGCGGGAGGGCCAGGACCCGATCGAGCACTACCTGGGCGTGCTGGCGGACAAGACCGGATCGTTGATCGCGGCTGCGGCCCGGTACGGCACCTACTTCTCCGGCGCCGACGAGCAGGTGCAGGCCGCCGCCGTGGCATACGGGGAGAAGGTCGGGGTGGCGTTCCAGCTCGCCGACGACGTGATCGACCTGTCCGCGGACGCCGCCACCACCGGGAAGATTCCGGGCACGGACCTGCGCGAGGGTGTGGCCACGATGCCGGTCCTGCTACTCCAGGCCAGAGGGGAAGGCCTGGACGCCGAGGGCCGGGCGATCCTGACCGCACTGCAGGGTGACCTCTCCGACGACGACGCCCTCGATGAGGTGGTACAGCGGCTGCGTACCCACGAGGTGACCGAGGAGGTGCGCGTCCTGGCCCGGCGGTGGGCTGCCGACGCGGTCGCCGACCTGGAGCCGGTCGCGGACTCCACCGCCCGGCGGGCCCTGGAGACCTTCGCCACCCTGCTGGTGGACCGCCTCGCCTGATATGTGGGGGGGCTTGTTTGTCAAGTGGGCAGGGTGAAGCGCCGCCGGACTGGCCGTGTCTGGCGGCGCTTCGTCGTTCGCTGGGGGCGGGTCGGGGTGCGGCGTGTCTGGTGACGCGTGGTCAGTCTGATATGCGCGGGTTGGTTACCGCATGACCGTGTTCCGGCGAGAGCGTCCGAGCGTGTCTGAGGTCGAGCGTGGCCGGCGGGTGCCGGCTGCTCACAGGCGAATCGCTGGTGCGCTCCTCACGCTGCATGCTCCCCGGCCCGGTGGCCGGCGAACGAGCTTTCGGGTGGCTAGTCCATGGTGGCCAGGGACCAGCACCAGCCGGCGAGTTCGCGGGCGATCGCGGTGTTGGCGATGGTGTGCTTCTTCTTGTGGCTGGTCAGGACCTGCCAGCGGTGGTGCAGTCGCCGGTTGCCGGCGTCGCCGCGCGCGGCCACGGTGGCGGGCGCCAGGGCCCACCGGTCCCGCATGGTCTTCCCGGGCCGGTAGTCGCTCTTGTGGTGCCAGGCGGCCTCGATCAGCAGCCGGCGGGCGTGGGTTTTGCCGGTCTTGGTGATCGCGCCCAGGTGTCGGGTGCCGCCCGAGGAGTGCTCACTGGGCACCAGGCCGAGGTAGGAGGCGATGGTGCGGCCGGTGAACCGGTGCCAGTCGCCGATCTCCACCGCGAGGGCGAACCCGGTCAGGGTGGAGATCCCGCGCAGGCAGCCCAGCCGGCGAGTGGTCGCGGTGAACTCGCTGTCCGCGGCCGCGGTGAGGATCTCGCGGTCGAGGCGGTCCCGGCGGGCACCGATCGTGGTGACCGCGTCGTAGGCGGCGTCGAACGCCGCCAGAGTCCCGGCCCCGGCATCCTCGAGCCCCTCCCGGCGGACCCGCCGCAGCCACGCGTCGTGAACCCCGGTCCAGGCCGCCTTGCCCTGGTCGTAGACGATCCCGCGGCGCAGCAGCAGCTTGCCCTGCCGGTGCCTGGCAGCCATCAACTCCACCCGGGCGTCATCACGGGCACGCACCAGGTCCCGGGCGGCCTCCTCGGCCACCGTCGGGACGCGCACCGCCACCAGCTCCTCCATCCGCAGCAACCGCGCCAGAAGCAGCGCGTCGCGCTTGTCGGTCTTGACCCGTTCCCCGGCGGGACGCAGGATCTTCGATGGCGCCGCGACCGTGACCGGCACCCCCGCCGCGATCAGCTTCCGGGCGAGCCCGAAACCCGTCGGGCCCGCCTCGTACGCTGCGTGCACCAGCCCATGACCAGCCGCGATACCTGCCACCCACTCGGTGACCTGCCCGCCATCCGCAGGTAGCCCCACCTCGATCAACTCACCGGTCGAGGTGTCCAACGCCGCCGCTCGCACGCTACGCGCGTGCACATCCAACCCAATCGCCGTAACCTCACTGAACACCAGGGCCTCCGCTGCATGTCGGCACCCCCAGCCACTCTGGGGGATGATCCACGAATCTGCACCGTGAGGCCCTGGACCCGTCAAGACTCAGAACCCCACCACCCTCATATGGTCTGAGCCGGCTACCCGGGCTGACCCGTCGCCGCAGTGCCGTTCCCGGCTCAGTGCTGGGACTTCCCGGCTCAGTGCTGGGAAGGGTTGTGGGAGAGTTGGACCACCTGGACGCCCTTTGCCCGGGTGACCAACTGGCCACGACCGGGCGGGCCGGGCTGGGGCTTGGCGGTACCGATCAGGGCCCCCTCGTCCTTGCTGCCCGAGAGCACCACCCCGGGGGCGGCCAGGTCCTTCAGGGACTGGATGATCGGCTCGAACATCGCCCTGCTGGCACCACCGGTACGCCGGGTCAGGATCAGGTGCAGGCCCACGTCGGAGGCTTGCGCCAGCAGCGGTTGCAGGGAGGCCACCGGGTTCCCGCTCGAGGTCGCGACCAGGTCGTAGTCGTCCACCAGCACGTACACCTCCGCGCCGCTCCACCAGGATCGTGCCCGCAACTGTGCGGGGGTCACGTCCGGGCCGGGCAGCCGGGTCCGCAGGTACTGCGCCACCGCGGCCAGCTCCTCCGTCGCCTGCTCTGCGGTGGTGAAGTACCCGGCCAGGTACTCCTCGGGGATCTCCGCGAGCATCGAGCGGCGGAAGTCCACCACGAAGATCTGCGCCTCCTTCGGGGTATGCAGGCGCTGAACCTCCTTGGCCACCCCGCGCAGGAACGAGGACTTGCCCGAACCGGAGTCGCCGAACAGGTACAGGTGGGAGTCGCTGCGCGGGTCGAAAGCGACCGGTGCCAGGGCGGCCTCGTCGATGCCGAGCAGGATCTTGGCACGCTCGGTCTCACCGGCCAGATCCAGGACCTCCTCGGCGGTGATCACCTCCGGTAGCAGCCGCAACTTCGGCGCCCGGGGCCCGGTCCAGGCCTGGTTCACCCGGGCGATGAGTTGTTCCACGCCTTCCCCGAGGGTCTCGGCGTCCCCGGAACCGTCGATCCGGGGCAGCGGAGTCAGCACGTGATGCTTGCTCACCACCAACCCGCGACCGGGCCGGTTCCTCGGCACGTTCTGGGCCACCCGGCGATCGAACTCCGAATCCATCGGATCACCCAGTCGCAGCTCCACCCGGGTGCCGAACAGGTCCTTGACCTGGGTGCGGAAATCCATCCAGCGCCCGGTCGCGGCGACCAGGTGCATGCCGAAGGTCAACCCCCGGGCCGCGACCGCCTGGATCTCCATCTCCAGCCCGTCGAACTCCGATCGCAGGGTCGGCCAGCCGTCCACGATGAGGAAGATGTCCCCGTAGCCGTCGTCGGCCCGGCCCTGGCGGCGGCGTTGCCGGTAGGTCTCCATCGAGTCGATCCCGTTCTCCCGGAAGTACACCTCCCGGTCGTTGACGAGCCCGACGATCTCGGCCAGGATCCGGCGCACCACGTCCGGTTCGGACCGGGTGGCCACTCCGGCCACGTGCGCCATGCCGGCCATCGGGGTGAACGTCCCGCCCCCGAAGTCCATTACGAAGAACTGCACTTCCAGCGGGCTGTGCGTCAGCGCCAACCCGGTCAGCACGCTGCGGGCCACGGTGGACTTACCACTGCGCGGCCCGCCCACGATCGCCATGTGGCCACCGGCACCGGACAGGGAGATGGACAGGGTGTCCCGGCGCTGTTCCAGTGGGCGGTCCACGATGCCCAGCGGGAAGGTCAGCGCACCGGAGTTGCGCCAGGACGGCGAGATGAGGCCGAGGTCGGCGTCGGTGGTCAGATCCGGCATCATCTGGTCGTAGGTGGAGGGGGTCACCAGCGGCGGCAACCACACCTGGTGGGCCGGGGGGCCCTGCCCCTTCATCCGTTGCACCGCGATGTCGAACGTGACGCGCTTCTCCTCCGGCTCGTTGCTTCCGACCGGTTCGGGTTCGTCCTGGGTCTCGGGCAGCAACACCGGCGCAGCGGTGTAGGGCTCCAACCGGATCTGCTGGGGTGCCGCCGCGGTGCGCGCCCGCCCGGCCCCCCGCCGTCGGGTCTTCGGCGGCGCGGACACGTACGCGGCCCTGAACTGGATCAGGGTGGAGGCGTCGGGCTTGAGGAACCCGTGGCCGCCGCCGCCGGGTAGTTCGAACGCGTCGGGCACCCCGATCACCGCCCGGGAGTCCGCCCCGGAGAACGTCTTCAGCCCGATCCGGTAGGACAGGTGCGACTCCAGGCCCCGCAGGCGGCCCTCCTCCAGCCTCTGGGTGGACAGCAGCATGTGCATCTGCAGCGACCGCCCCAGCCGGCCGATCGCCACGAACAGTTCGGTGAACTCGGGTTTGGCGGCCAACAACTCGGAGAACTCGTCGGCCACGATCAGCAGCGCGGGCAGCGGCTCCAGGTCGGTGCGCCCACCCTTGCGAGCCTTCTCGTAGTCGGCCACATTCGCGAAGTTGCCCGCCGAGCGCAGCAGTTCCTGACGGCGCACCATCTCACCCTTGAGGGCGTCCTGCATGCGATCCACCAGCGTCAGCTCCTCGCCGAGGTTGGTGATGATCGCCGAGACGTGCGGCATGTCCGCCATGCCGGCGAAGGTGGCCCCACCCTTGAAGTCCACCAGCACGAAGTTCAGGTCCTCGGAGGAGTGCGTCATCGCCAGGGCCAGCACCATGGTGCGCAGCACCTCGGACTTGCCCGAACCGGTGGCTCCGATCAGCAAGCCGTGCGGGCCCATTCCCTGCTGCGCCGACTCCTTGATGTCCAGGGCCAGCGGCTGCCCGTGGCTGGTCAGGCCGATCGGCACCCGGAGCCGGTCGCGGGGCAGGCGTGGTTTCCAGGCCACCTTCGGGTCGAAGTCGCGTACGTCGGGTTGGCCGAGCAGATCGGTCAGTTCGGCCGAGACCGCCTGTTTGGAGGTGGACTCCTCCCCGCCGGAGACCAGCATCGGCATCAGTCGGCGAGCGGTGGCCTCGGCCTGCGGGATGGACATCTCATCGGCCAGGCCCCGCACCGGCGGGTGGCCCCGGTGCAGCACCTGCAACGGCACCCGTCCACGATCGGGGCCGCTGGCGATCCGGGGGTGCAGCAGCAACCGCAACGTGTTCCAGTCGGTCAGTTCCTCCCAGGTCTCCGGCAGTTCCAGCACCGTGATCCCGCTGACCCCCTCCTCGGTGATGAGGGCGTTACCGGCCGGGACGTGCCCGCCGTCGAGCACGATCACCACGTGCGGTTCGGCCGTGGCACCACCGCGCTGGAACCGGGGGCGATCCGGCAGTCCCGCGGGCAGCAGGGACTCCACCTCCGCCAGGGACTCACCCACCATCCGGGCCGCCCCCACACCGTCGCGCTCGGCCCCGGACTGGGCGTGCGGCAGCCACTTGACCCACTCCCAGTCGGCTTGCACCGCCGCGGCGGCCACCACCGCGATCTGCAGTTGCGCAGGCTCGACGAACGTGGCCAGATGCATGAGCATCGCCCTGGCCTGGGCGCGTGCGCTCTGTTCGTCCCCGGCGATCTGCACCCGCGCGACATCGCGCAGGTCGATCGAGTCCGGTAGACCCGGCTGCTCGGCGTGGGTGAGTAGGAACCTGTGCGCGGCGCTGGCGGCGACCGGGTCGAGTTGGGACACCGGTGAACTCTGCGGTGCCTCCAGCGTCATCGCCAGGGGCTGGGTGGAGCGGCCCACGCGCACCCGGAGCAGATCGGCGTCGCCGCTGTCCCGTTCCCAGACCCGGGTGCGGTCCTCGGCGAGCATCACCAGCGCATCGGGTTCGGGCAGGAACCATTGCAGGAACCGGCGCTGCCGGCGGGCGGCGGAACGGACCGTGGCGCGCATCTCGGCCAGGTAGGCCAGGTACTCCCGCCGCATGTCGGTGACCTCGCGGGCGTGCTGGCTCTTCTGCCGCCAGATGTTCATTCCCACCATGGACAACGCCATGAACAGGAACATCCCACCCATCAGGTAGATCCGATTGCCGGTTCCCTGGCTGAAGGAGATCATCGCGATCGAGCCCATCGACCCGACCATCGGCAACGCCGTCATCAGCGTGTTCGAGGCACCTTCGGGCTTGATCAGTTCCGGTGGGGGGGGAGCTGCTGGAGGTGTCCGGTGGGTGCCTTGGGCGGGCTGAGGCGCTCTGCTTGTGCAGTCACCGTCACGACCTCCATCCCCTCGGGACAACCTCGGTCAAGACTAGTATGGGAACGGCCGGTTTCAGGCATGTCCAGCGCTGAGTGGGGGGTCAGGTGAGTACGTCGACGGCGTTGCTGCGCGTGGCGCTGCTGACCGGGTCGGGCAGGTTGGACCTGGCCGTGACGCCCGAGGCCCGCCTGGCCGATATCCTGCACAGCGCCGGGATCGACGCCGAGGCCACGATGGTCACCTCGACCGCCGGTACCGAGATCGACCTGCAGGCCCCGATCGCGGATGAGATCTCCGACGGCGCCGTGCTCAGTGTGGTCGCCGACGACCGCACCACGCCTGACCGGCCCGGGCGCGCCGCCGATACGCCCTCCCGGTTCCGGCGGTTGCCGGCCGGTCTGGCCGGTTGGGTCGTGTGCGGGCTCGGGCTCGCGCTGTGCGCGGTGATCGTGGCCTCCCATGCGGCGAACCTGCTCGCCGGGGCTGCGCCGTACCCCCGTTGGTTGGGGGTGGGCGCCCCGGTTCTGCTCGGCGCAACCGGGGTGCTGCTCGCCGTCCGCCGGCTGCCACTGGACGCTGGTGCCGCCCGCAGCGGGGCGGGGCCCGACGGCCCCCCGGCGCGGGAACCGGGGCGATCCGACGGCGCCGCAACCGGTGACCTGAGCGGCCGGGCCGACCATGGGCTGCTGGATGAGACGGTGCTGGCCCCGGTGTTCGGTTTCGCGTCGGGGTTCCTGGTCGCCGAGCCCGGACAGTACGGGGCGCTGCGCCTGGGTCTGGTGCTGGCGCTGCTCAGCGCCTCGGTGCTGGCGGTGCTGCGATACGCCGTCAGCCGGCGCGAGATGGCCCCCTCCCACGGGATCGCCGCGGTGCTGGCCGGGGTATGGACGGCGGTCGCGGCCCTGTTCGCCCTGGCGCTGCTGCTGGACCTTCCTGCCTATGTGGTGCCTGCGCTCATCCTCGGCGCGGCCCCCCTGATGATCCGGTCGATGCCGAGCGCGGCGTTGGACATCCCGGAGGAGCAGGCGCTGGACATGCCCTTCCTGGCCCGGACCGCGATGTCGGTGCGGGGAGTGCTGCCGCGTTCCCCGGCGCGAGTGCGCATCGACCACGTCTCCCGGCGGATCCGTCAGGCCGAGCACCGGGAGCGTGCCGGGATGATCTCGGCGAGTGTGCTGGTGGCCGCGATGATCCCGGTGGTGCTGGCCGGTTACGAACCCGGCGGTCTGCGCGGCTGGGGCACGGTGGCCCTGGTGGCGTTGCTGGTGCTGTTCCTGACGTTGGCTCCACGCTCCTTCCGGCGGCCGGCGGACAAACTCCCCCCGCGTCTGGCCCTGTTCAGCGTGTTGGTCCAGTTGGCGGTGGGGGTGCACAGGTTCCCCGACGCGCTGGCCTGGGGACTCGTGTTGATCGTGGCTGCGGTGGGGTTCGCGTTCCTGGCGGTTCCGCTGGCCCGCGGGTACCGCTCCGTGCGCTTTTCCAGGATGGGCGACATCCTCGAGGCGATCACGGTGGGGCTGGTGCTCCCGGCGGCGTTGCTGGCGGCCGGTGCGGTGGAGGGATTGCAGACGTTGACTGCCCGGTAGCGGCATTAGACTCCACACCAGCGAGCAGGACAGGGGTTAGTGCGAATGAGCGTGCAGATGGCGTCCGCGCCGCAGGTGAACAGGGGTCGTGCCGCAGCCCCCTTGCCGGCATGCGGTCCGGGCCGGCGCATTCTTGCCCACGGCATCGACCTGGCCGCGGTCGGCGCGGTGACCGCGGCGGCCTACCTGCCCACCGGAAGTGTGCTGCTCGGGGCGGTGCTGCTGCTGGAGGCGGCCCTGGGGCTGGCGGTCTGGGAAGCGCGATCCGGCCGCACCCTGGGCAAGCACCTACTCGGTGTCCGTGCCGCACAGGCCCGGTCGGACTACGCCCCCGGCCTACGCCGCGGCATGGTGCGCTCACTGCTGCTCGGAGCCTCCCACGCGGTGGTCCTGGTGGGTCAGTTCCTCCTGATCGCCACCACGGTGCTGGACCGCGCGGGAAGGGGCCAGGCCTGGCACGACCGCGTGGCGGGCACCCGGGTGGTGAACGTGCGTCCCGATGCCCACCGGAAGGCACCGGCGCCCCGATACGCACCCGCCGTCCCACCCGCCCCGCCCGGCCCGTACGGCTCCGGCGCATCCGGCTATGCCGGAGGTCAGGGCGCTGGACACCCTCACCCTGCGGCGGTGCCCTCTGGTCAGCTGCCCCCCGCTGCCGGTTACGGACAAGGATCCGGTGGTGCGGGCCCGCACTCATACGGTCCCCCTCCCGGCGGACCCGTCCCGCAGGCGCCGGCTGCGCCCCCGGCTGGTCAGGTGCCAGCAGCGGGAGGACCGCCACCTCCCGGACCGGACGCGGCGCCCGACGGGCAGCACAGCGCGCCGGGACCGGCGGGCCCGGTCGCTGACCTCCCGCAGGGTCAGGGGCTGCCCGGGCCACCGACCGGTGCGGTCGCCCCCGCGCACCCCTGGAGCGGCGATCTCCCGGGCACGCCGGGGCACCAGTACGGCGGTGCCGGTGCCGGTACCGCCGGGACAGAACAGGCTGGCCCGGTTGCGCCGCTCCCCCCGCCGGTCCCGGGCCGGTCTGCGCCCGGTGCGTCCACGCAGGCCGGTCTGCCCGAGCACACCTTCGATCCCGCACAGCCAGGAGCCACTCCCGCAGACCCGCGCACCCTGCACCCCACCGAACTGCCGGACCTGGAGGACGTGCGCGACTCCGGGGCCAGTGCGGTCTTCGTGCTCACCGTGGACGACGGCGTGTCGGTGACGGTCAGCGGAAACGGACTGATCGGGCGCCGTCCGCAGGCCGGCCCCGGTGAACGAGTCGCGCACCTGGTCGCCGTGGATGACCCCGGCCGTTCGCTGTCGCGCACGCACGCCGCCTTCGGTATCGACGCCGATGAACTGTGGGTGCAGGACCGCGGATCGGCGAACGGCACCGTGGTCGTCAGCGCGGACGGGACCACCACACGGGCGTTCCCGGGCACGCGGGTACCGGTGCCCGAGGACGGTCGCATCGAGGCCGGTGAACGCTCCATCACGGTGCAGCGCTGGCGGTCCTGACCGCGTGCCGACAGTCCTCATCGTGCTGCCGGCACTACTGATCGGCGTGCGGGTTACTCCCGGCGGGGGGATGAGGGACCGGCGAGGTGGCCCGCACCGGGCGGGTGCCCGTGGGCACTTACCCTTCGTCAGTCACCACTCGTCGTTCTCATCGTCGGGTGCGGGGGCCGGTGCCACGCTCGCGCGGGAGCCGGCGTCGGCGCCGGTGCCCAGCGACACGGTGGCGGCGTCCTCCTCCAGGGAGTCGGCCAGCAGTCCTTGGGCGGTATTGCGCCGCTTCTTCTTCTCACCCTTGCCGCCGGGGTCGCCCATCAGCCCGGCACCACCGGCACCGCGCCCTCCGGCTCCGGCACCTGGGCCGCGACCGGCACCGGGCGTGCTAGCGCCCCGCCCGCCACTACCGGCAGCACCGGGAACCATGCCGCCGACCATCGGCCGCCCGCCGGCCCCCGCAGTACCGGCACCCGGACCACCGAGCGTTCCGGCCGCTCTCGGACCACCGAGCGTTCCGCCCGCTCTCGGACCACCGAGCGTTCCGCCCGCTCTCGGACCACCGAGCGTTCCGCCCGCTCTCGGACCACCGAGCGTTCCGCCCGCTCTCGGGCCACCGCCAGCCGCCGAGAGCGCACCACCGGCAGCGCCGCCCGCTACGCCCAGGCCGGCACCGATCGCGCCGGGACCCCCGAACGCCCCTGCACCGGGGCCCCCGACCCCTCCCGCACCGGGACCACCGGTGCCACCAATCCCGGCGCCGGGGCCGTCCGGTCCCACGATGCCACCGCCGGGACCATCGATCGAGGTATCCGGTGGGGTGGGGCCAGGGCCGCCGGTGCCGTACTCCGGCGGCTCGACGCCTGGGCCGTACCCGGGCGGGTGACCGATACCCGGCGGGTCGAGCTCACCGGGCGGCACGGGACTGACCCCACCGGGAGGCGGGGTGCCGGGCTGCGGGCCCGTCCCCGGGGCGGGTAGGGGTGGCTTCCGCCGGGGGGCGTGGAGGTCCCACCGGGCGGGGAGTTGATGCCGGGCCCCGGACCACCACCCTCACCGGGCGCGGTGCTGCTCGGCGGGGGCGTGCCGGGCTCCCCCTGGTCTCCGGGCCAACCGGAACCGTCCGGGACGCCGGGCACTCCGGGCCCGCCCGGGCCGCCGGAACCACCGCCGGAGGCGGGCACGTCGGCGACCGGGACCAGTGCAGCCTCAGCCTCGGCCATCCGCCGGTCCAGTTCGGTCATCGACTCGCGCGCCTGCTGCTCGCGGAGCCCGTCCTTCTGGTCCCACCAGAAGGAGGTGGCTTCGCCGAGCGGCACGGACCTGCCGAGCTCGGCGACGTAGATGTTCTGCTCGCCGTGCTGCTGGTGCATACGGACGGAGTCCTGCTGGTTGGCGTCCAGGCCACGGGGCGGCAGGGCCTCGTAATGCACACCACCGTCGCGCAGGACCCCGAGGGCGAGTTCGGCGCCGACCGGAATCGCACCGATCTGCTCGGAGGCCCCGTTGAGTTCCCCGATCAAGGTGTTCATCGCCGTCCAGGCCGCAGCCCCGGAGCGGCCCTCGATCCCGGTCTCCGATCCGATCCGGCCGATCCGCTGGGCGATCTCCTGCAGGTTCTCCGACCAGGTGCGCACCTCGTCGGCGTCCTTCTGGATCAGGTCGAGGGTGGACTCGGTGCGCTCGTGGTACATCTTCAGGCACTCGACGTTGTCGGTCATTCCAGGCCTCCCGTCATACCACCGTGTGCTGGTGGCCGCCCCCGGCGGGCACGCGTCGCTCGGGGACGTCCCCGAGCAACTCGTCAAGGTTGTTCAACTCACTCTCGATGGTGCCCTCGAGCAGGTTGAAGGACTCCGCGGTCGCCCGCAGTTCATCGGACATGTCCTGGACGCGGCTGCGCAGACTCCGCAGGGCGTCCTCGGCCTCGGTGAGTCTGGTCCGGTAGGTCTGCACGAACTGCTGGGCAGCCGTGTTGGTCGTCCAACGGCCGCTGTGCTGGCGGACCGGTAGGAACCACGAGCCGTCCAGCATCTCGTCGATATCGGCGACGATCTCACGGAGCTGGATGATCCGACGTTCGAGGACCGGTGCTGTGATCTCCACACCGTAAGTCATGGCTTGTATCCCCCAGGTACGTGCGGGCGGACCGGGTTCCTCCGAGAGGCGGACAAATGGCGGCACGTGCCGAAACCGCTGGCTTCGGCACGACCGTCACGTGTTCGCGCGGGCTCAGGCGAACCGGTTCGCGTTCTGGCTGTCGGTGGTCTGGTAGTCCTGACCGCTCTGGGTGACAGCGGCGCCGATCTCGGCGAGCAACTGCTTCATCTCGTTGATGGTCTGGGTCCAGGTGGCCCGGGCCTGCTCGTAGGCGTCCGATGCCGCACCGGTCCAGTCCGACTGCAACGGACGCAACTGGGTGTCCATGTCGTTGAGCTGCTGCTCGATCTTGTTGGCGCCGTTGACGATGTCCGCTCCGGCCGTGCTGATGCTTTCGAAATTAGCCTTGAACATGTGGGTTCCTCCCGATCAGCCGAGCCGGCCCTGAAGATTGGTCATCGCCTGTGAGGCGGCGTCGTCGGACGCGGTGTACGTGGTCTGGGACTGCTTGAGGTTCTCCTCGAAGTTCTCGAGGCTGTTGATGATCCTGTTGGACTTCTCCCGCCACTGCGCCATCACATTGGCAAACGCTGCAGAACCGGAGCCCTGCCACTGTGCCCCGATGCCGGAGAGTCGTCCTTCGAGGGAGGCGAGCTCCCCATGCAGTGCGGCCTTCGACTCGGCCACGATGTTCGCACCCCGCTGGAGTGCGCCGTCTGCTGCTGAGACTTCGTGTCCCACAGTCACCTCCTGTGTTGTGGCCCCCTCGGGCCGCTTACTACCACCACCAGGGTGGGCTCACCGTGTGTGGTGAATACCTGCCACTGTACGAACTCACCCCCGGTGCGTACATGGGCAGAGGTCCCCATCGGGGCCACCGAGCGACGTGCCCATGGTGTCCCCATCGGCTTGGCGCGCCCTTTACAGTGACGACATGAACCCAACTCGGACGCGCCGAACGGGCCTGCGCACGGGACCCGTCGCGCTCGTGGCGCTCGCCGTCGGCCTGGCCCTGGCCGGGTGCAGCGACGAGGAGCCGCACGAGGGGCCGAGGACGCCGGAGGTGTCGGTGGCCGGTGCCGCCCCCGAGGAGACCGAACCGGAACCGGACGCCGAGGCCGCGTCCGAGCCGGAGCCGGACCTCCCGCGCGTCGAGGTGGGCGAGACAGTCCAGACGGTGGAGGGCGGCCCGGGAGAGTGGGAGGGCACCCTGGTAGTCGCCGAACGCGGCGTGGTGATCCTGGAATCGGTGGCCGGAACGCGGAACTCACGCACCGAACTGACACTGACCGGGCCGGACGGGCAGGTGTACGCCGACAAGGTCGGCAGCCGGGACCCGGGCGAGGCGCGCTTCAGCGATGCCTCCCAGATCGATCCGCTGGTGATCCGGACGCTGGACGCGGGGGAGTACCGGGTGCACGTCCGTGGCTTCGACGAGCGTGCCTCCACCGACTTCGAGGACGGGGCGCAGTTGCGATCGTGGGTGCCCGACCGGGTCGAGATCGGCTCGACCACGGAGATCGACTTCGCCGAGGGCTTCGGGGGTGGCTGGCACGGGGCGGTGACGATCCCGGAAGGCGGTGAGTACACGTTCACCGCATCCCGCACCGATGAGCACTCCCAGCCGGTGCTGCTGGTGGTGCAGGCATGGGAGGGATCGGAGCCGGACCAGGATCTGCCGGACCTGTACGACGTGCACGTCGATGGCGTGGCGCAGTTGCAACATGAGCTCCCGGCGGGGGAGTACGTGGTCATGGTCGCCGAGGGGCTGGAAACGTCCGGGGCGGCGACGATCGAGATCGCGGGGCCGTGAGTATCGCCGGGGTGCGGACCGGTGCTGGGCGCCCGGGCGAAGCGGGACGTGCCGGTGCGATGCGGGAGCGTGGCAAGGTAGTTCATAGATGGGGTAGTAGTAACTCGGACTGTGCTGAGCCGAGGATTCGGGCGGGGATGAGATGAGTGAGACCACCAGCACCGAGCGGGCTGTGGGCCAACGTGTGCGGGTGTCCGTCGTTGCGGGCGACCGCCGGATGGACATCGCCGCACCCGCCGGCGTCCCGGTCGTGGAGATCACCCCGGGCCTGGCCCGGCACCTGAACATGCTCGAGGCCGGCACCGCCTACGCCGGATACCGGCTGACCCGCGCCGACGGCCACGAGTTGGACGACGACCGTAGCCTGCAGGCCCAGGGTGTGGTCGATGGTGACGTGCTCACCCTGGTGTCGGGGGTGGACAGCGCCGAACTACGGGTTTACGACGACATCGTCGAGGCCGTGGCCGACGTGGTCGAGAGTGAACAGAAGCCGTGGTCGCCCCAGGACGCTGCCACCACGGCGGTGCTGGCCGCGGTGACGCTGCTGACCACCGTGGCGATCATGCTCACCGCAGCGGGGCTGGGCGGCGCATCGGCGCTGGTGACGGTCGCAGCCGCCCTGACCTCGGTGATCCTGCTGTTCTCGGCGGCGGTGATCGGGCGCATCGGCGGGCCACCGGCGGCACCTGTGGCGCTGGTCCAGGTGGCCGCCCTGTACGCAGCCGTGGCCGGATTCACCCTCAGCGCGGCCGAATCGTTGTGGGGAGCCCCGGCACTGTACGCCGGTGCCGGGGCCGCAGTGACCGGAGTGCTGGGCCTGTTGCTGCTGCGCGACAACCGCGAGTTCACGCTGGTCCCGGCGATCCTGGGCGCCGCAGTGGCGGCCGTCGGGGCGATCGTGGAGTTCACGGGTTTCGAGCCCGGCCATGTGCTGGCCATCGCCGTGGCGGTGGCCGGCCTGCCGGCATCGGTATCCCGTGGCTGGCACTGTCGGCCACCCCGTTACGGGTGGCCACCGCAAGCGCCGATGAGGAGATCCTGGCCGACCCCGAGGAGTTGGATGCCGAGGAGGTGGCGGGGCTGTGGCATCGCGGGCACCGGATCCAGGTGTCCCTGCGCATCGCGGTCGCACTGCTCACTCTGATCGCCACCCCGATGGTGCTGGGCACCGGGCTGTTCGGACTGGTCCTGCTGTTGCTTGCCTACGCCGGGATGATCCTGAGCGTGCGTGAGTCCTACGCCCGCTTCGACGTCGGCGCGGTGATGTCGCTGGCGGTGCTGGGATTGGCGCTGACCGGGGTGGTCGGTGCGCTGCTGCACCCGACCTGGCGTATCGGTGTCACGCTCGGGGTCGGCATCGTGGCCGCCGCCATCGTGGGCCTGTCCCTGGTGGCACCTAAGCAGCGGCTCTGGCTGGGTCGGCTGGCCGACGCCGCCGAGCTGGCCTGCCTGGCGCTGTTGCTCCCCGCCGCGATCGTGGCCGCCGGGCTGGTGTAGCCGATGGCCTCGAAGAAGGAACTCCTGCAGGCCCAGACGTTCTCCCGGCGCCGGCTCCTCACGGCCTTCGTCTCCGGGGCGCCCGGGGGGCGCGAACTCGAACCGGCCAAGCCGCTGCGCGGGGTGATCACGGGGATCGTGCTCAGTGTGCTGGTGGTAGGCGGCAGCCTGATCGCCGGGCTGTTCACCGGGGAGCAGGATGACGACTGGAAGGTCAACTCCCTGGTGGTGGTCAGCGAGACCGGGGCGCGGTACGTGGCCGTCAACGGCGAGCTATACCCGGTGCACAACATCACCAGTGCCCGGTTGCTCGCCTTCGCCGAGACCTTCCGGGTGGTCAACCTCAGCGAGACACAGCTCAGCGATGTCCCGCGCGGCACGATGACCGTGGGAATCCCGGGGGCACCGGATGCCCTGCCACCACTGGAGAACCTGATCAACAACCAGTGGCTCTCCTGTGCCGTCGGTCCGGAGCGGGAATGGACCTCGCTGAATCCGGACCGCGCTGCACCGGAAGAAGGCAACGCGGCACTGGTGAGCGTCAACGGGCAAACCCACTACGTGCACGGCGGGCACCGCTACCGGATCGCCGATGACGACCTGAACGCGGTCAGCCACGCCCTGGAGTTCCACCCGGACAACGTCTCGGCGGTCGGGGGGCGCTGGCTGAACATCTTCACCGAGGGCACCCCGCTGGCCCCGTTCACCATGGAGAGCCTCGGGTCCACCCCACCCGGGCCGGCCGCCCAACTGGACGTGGACCTGAGGGTCGGCACGGTCACCCTGCTGCGCAACGCGCAGGGCGAGACCGGCGCACCCCACGTGCTCACCGACGAGGGAGTGCTGGTCGAGCTCAGCCCCCTGGCGGTAACGCTGTACTACCTGGGTACCGGCCTGGGGCCCGACGACGTGGTGACCCTGGACTACTCCGAGCGCCAGAGCCTGCAGGTCGACCCGGCTTCGGACCTGGTGCCCTCCGACTGGCCCGAGGAGGTACCCGCGGCGCTGGAGTCGGAAGCGACCCCGTGCGTGCAATTGGACCGCGCCGAACCGGAGGACAACGACGACGCCCCGTCGGCTACCCGCCTGCACGTGGTCGGCACCGAGGAGGAGGTGGGATCCGAGCCGGTGGACGTTGCCGCCGGGCACGGCGCCGTGGTGCGCCAGGACGGGGGCGGCGACCTCGGCGCCTGGATGGTGATCGATGAACGCGGCACCATGTACCAGGTCCCGCCCGGGCACGAACAGGTGCTGGGGCTGCTGGGCTACGACGAACTCGAGCCGCCCCCGTCCCGGGGTCCTGGGCCGGGTTGTTCCGGCCGGGCCCGACGCTCACGGTCGAGGCGGCGCGCTCCGGGCTTCCGGCCGAGGCGGTGCAGGGCATGGACGAACACGTCCCTGAGCCCGCGGAGGAGGAGTGACCCAGCGCGGTGGTGCACCGGTGACGTGGCGTCGCACCCTCGCGGCGGCGCTGGCCGGCGCCCTGACCGTGGGTCTGGTCGCGGTGTCGGTCTCCGGACCAGGCGCCGCACCGGCGAGGGCGCTGGCCCCCGGACAGGAGTGTGATCCGGAGGATCCACAGTTCGTCACCCAGGCACCGCCCGCCTTCGACGCGCTCGGCATCCCCAGGGCACATCAGTACTCCCGGGGAGCGGGTGTGACGGTGGCCGTGGTGGACTCCGGGGTGCACGCACAGAACGAGCACCTGCGCGAGGTGGTGGTCGACGGGGTGAACGTGGTCGAGGACGACCCCCACGACCGGGATGCCTTCGAGCACGGCACCGCGGTGGCCGGCATCATCGCCGCCCGCCACGTGGACGGATCGGCGGTGCTGGGGGTGGCGCCGGAGGCGATGCTGCAGTCGGTGCGGGTCTACTACGCCGACTCCGAGCGCGCAGAAGAAGAGGATGTGCACCCCAAACCGCAGCGGATCGCGGACGGGATCGCCTGGGCGGCGCAGAACGGCGCGCAGATCATCAACGTCTCGATGAGTACCACCGAGGACCACCCGGATCTGCGTGCTGCGGTTCAGGCTGCCTCCGACAACGGCGTGCTGGTGGTGGCCAGCACCGGCAACCGCGGGACCGCCCAGGTGCAGGAAGCCGTGCCCCGTTACCCCGCCGCCTACGACGGCGTGCTCGGGGTCTCCGGGGTGGACCGGGCCGGGATCTGGCATGCGGTCGCCTCCTTCGAGAGCGAGCACGTGGATGTCGTCGCCCCGGGCCAGCATGTGCCCTCGGCGTACCTGTTCGGCGGGGACTGCATCTTCTCCCCGGGGGACTCGGCGCCCTCGTCCAGCTGGGCGACCGCCTACGTCTCCGGGGCCGCGGCTCTGGTGGCGGCGCGGTATCCCGACGAGACGCCGCAGCAGTGGGCCCACCGCCTGCAGGCCACCGCAACCCGGGCCAGCACCGCCGAGCGCGACGACCGGATGGGCTGGGGCCTCATCCAGCCGGTCGCAGCCCCTGCAGTTCATCGATGACGGCACCGCACCCGGGCCGGCCTCACCGGTCCACGGACCCGCGCAGCCACTGCCCGACCCGGCGGCGGATCTGGACCTGGTCGCCTACCCGGACCCGATGGCCCCCGCGCAGCAGCTCACCCGGGCCTGGCTCGTCGGTGCCGCTGCGCTGATCGTGCTGGCGCTGCTGTACTCGCGCGTGCCGCGACGTCCTCGGCCGCGCTGATCGCCGGACCCGCCCGACGACGGCGGGCACGCCGCGCCCCGGAGCGCCCTGCCGAACGCGCGCCTCAGGACCGGGTGAGGCTTCGCCGTCGCCGGCTCCTGGCCTGCTGCCCCTCCACTCCCAACAGCACCAAGCCCACCCAGACCAGCACGAACCCGGCCAGGCGCGCCGGTGGCATCTCCTCACCCAGCACCAGCACGCCCAGTGCGAACTGCATGATCGGTGCGATGAACTGCAGCAATCCGACGGTGCTCAGCGGTAACCGGCCCACGGCTGTCGCGAACAGCATCAGCGGCACCGCGGTGGCGATCCCGGCGCCCATCAGGACCAGGCTGTGCCAGGGCTGTCCCAGTGCCGTGCCGGCAGAACTGACGGCGAAGGTGCCGGTACCCAAGCCCGCCAGCAACAGCAGGTACAGCAGTGCCACCGGGGTCAGCGCCGCGGTCTCCACGACCAGCCCCGGCAGTGCCGGTACGGTTCGGCCCAGCCGGTTCTTGGCGAGCCCGTACAGGCCGAAGCTACTCGCCAGCACCACCGCGATCCAGGGCACCGTCCCGTACCCGATCGCGATCACCACCACCCCGATCGCGGCCACGCCCACCGCCGCCCACTGGCCGGGACGCAGCCGCTCGCGCAACACGACAACCCCCAGCAGGATGGTGACCAGTGGGTTGACGAAGTAGCCAAGGGCGGCATCGACCACCCGGTCGGTGAACACCGCATAAAGGAACGTCACCCAGTTCGTGGCCAGCAGCACCGCGGCCACCGACAACCCCACCAGCACCCGCCGGTCGGCCAGCAGCGTGCGGACCTGGCCCAGTTTGCGCATCAGCATCAGCAGCCCGGCGCACAACACCAACGACCAGAGCACCCGGTGCGCACCGATCTCCCACACCCCGGCCCCGTGCATCAGCGGGAAGTACAGGGGCAGCAGGCCCCACAGGGCGTAAGCGCTCACCCCGGCGATCAGCCCGGAACGCGAGGTCGGCTCGGCCTGCGGCCGGGGGGTGAGGGGCACAGCGTGAACCTATCCCTCCTTGCGCGAAACAGGCACATCGGTGAGACCAGCCACACACGACCCGCACTGCCCGCCGTGGTGCTGGTTGCCTACACTGGCAGGTAAGACTTCCTTCTTCTCGAAAGGCAACACCATTCCCACTCCACAGTTGCGGGTCGCCATCGTGGGAGCCGGGCCGGCCGGCATCTACGCCGCCGATATCCTCGCCAAGACCGATCTGGACGTGGCGATCGACCTGTTCGAGCGACTGCCCGCGCCCTACGGACTGGTGCGCTACGGCGTGGCCCCGGACCACCCCCGGATCAAGGGCATCGTGAACGCGCTGTACAAGGTGCTGCAGCGTGGGGATATCCGCCTGATCGGCAACGTGGATGTCGGCACCGACCTGACCGTGCCGCAACTGCGGGAGTACTACGACGCCATCGTCTTCTCCACCGGCGCGATCCGGGACGCGGACCTGAACATCCCCGGGGTGGACCTGCCCGGCAGTTACGGTGCCGCCGACTTCGTCTCGTGGTTCGACGGCCATCCCGATGTCCCGCGAACCTGGCCGCTGGAAGCCGAGAAGGTCGCCGTGATCGGCAACGGTAACGTGGCGCTGGATGTGGCCCGGATGCTGGCCAAGCACGTCCCGGACCTGATGGGAACCGAGATCCCGCAGAACGTGATCGACGGCTTGGCCGCCAACCCCGTGACCGATGTGCACGTCTTCGGACGTCGGGGCCCGGCCCAGGCCAAGTTCACCCCGTTGGAGTTGCGCGAGCTGGGCAAGGTGCCCGGTGTGGACGTGGTGGTGTACCCCGAGGACTTCGAGTTCGATGAGGGTTCGGAGGAGGCGCTGGCGGCCAGCAACCAGACCCGGCAGGTGGTCAAGACCCTCACCGACTGGACCATGCGCGATCCCGCCGAGATGACCGCGTCGCGACGGATCCACCTGCACTTCCTGCACCGGCCCGTGGAGGTCCTGGGCACCGATGCCGTCACCGGGCTGCGCACCGAGCGCACCGAACTGACCGGGGACGGTTCGGTCCGGGGGACCGGCCGGTTCGAGGAGTTCGAGGTCCAGGCGATCTACCGCGCGGTGGGCTACTTCGGCTCCTCCGTGCCGCAGGTGCCCTTCGACCCGGTGGCCGGAGTGATCCCGAACGAGACCGGCCGAGTGCTGGACGACGACGGTGAGCACGTACGCGGTTTGTATGCCACCGGGTGGATCAAGCGGGGGCCGGTGGGACTGATCGGGCACACCAAGTCCGATGCGCAGGAGACCATCGCCAACCTGATCCAGGACGTCCAGGCGGACCTGCGGGCCGGCGTGTTGCCGGGAGCACCGAAAGTTGATCCGGAGGCGATCCTGGAGCGGTTGCGGGCCGACGGTGTGCCCTATACCTCCTGGACCGGCTGGGAGTTGCTGGACGCCCATGAGCGTGCCCTGGGCGAGAAGCAGGGGCGCGAGCGCGTCAAGGTGGTCCCTCGCGAGGAGATGACGGAGATCTCCCGCGGGGGTATGTTCGTCGAGGCTGGTGCGGGCGGCGCACCCCCGGTGGCTTAGGAGGTCACCACCATGGGAACCGGTGTGGGCAACACGGTCAAGACCGCAGGCCTGTTCGCGGTGATGTGGGCGGTGACGATGGCCCTGGGCGCCCTGGTGGCGGCCGGGACCGGGAACTCCTCATTGATCTGGGTCTTCGCCGGCGTGGGCGTGGTGATGACCTTCGTGAGTTTCTGGAACTCGGACAAGATCGCCATCCGGGCGATGAAGGCCCAGCCGGTGACTGAGGCCCAGGCCCCGCAGATGCACCGAATCGTGCGCGAACTGGCCGCCAGGGCCGAACAGCCGATGCCGCGGCTGTACATCTCGCCGACCCGGTCCCCGAACGCCTTCGCCACCGGCCGCAACCCCCGCAATGCCGCGGTGTGCTGCACCGTGGGCATCCTGGAACTGCTGGACGAGCGGGAACTGCGCGGGGTGCTCGGGCACGAGTTGATGCACGTGTACAACCGGGACATCCTCACCTCCTCGGTCGCCGCGGCCATGGCCGGTGTGATCACCTCGGTGGCCCAGTTCCTGCTGTTCACCGGTGGCGCCGGCCGGCAGCGTACCGGGGGAGCGCTGGCACTGGTCGGGATGCTCGCGATGGCCCTGCTGGCCCCGTTCGCCGCCGGACTGATCCGGATGGCCATCTCGCGCACGCGTGAGTACGACGCCGACGCCTCCGGGGCCGATCTCACCGGTGACCCGTTGGCGCTGGCCTCCGCGCTGCGGAAACTGGAGCGGGGCACCGCCGCTCGGCCGCTGAAGCCGGCCGGCGACCTGGCCGATGTCTCGCACCTGATGATCGCCAATCCGTTCCGGGCCGAGGCGGTCTCCAGACTCTTCGCCACCCACCCGCCGATGAGCGAGCGGATCGAACGCCTGGAGCGCAGGGCGACCGGGCAGCGCTGACCTGCTCTCCTCGGCCGCCCGGCCCGTCGGCCCGGCGGCTCGCCCCTCCGGTCCGGGCGGAGGCGATGCGCTACCCCCTACCGCCTATCGATGCCTGCGCACGCAACGGAGCCCGGACCCTCGTGTGGGTCCGGGCTCCGTGGTGGTGGCGGGTGCAGGATTCGAACCTGCGAAGCGTGACGCGGCTGATTTACAGTCAGCTCCCTTTGGCCGCTCGGGCAACCCGCCGTATGGTCGGCACTAGCGCCGGATGGCAGAATACCAAGTTCGCGGCGCGGCTGTGACCATCGGGTCGCCAACGTCACATCCCCAGTTCCCCCAGCAGCACCAAGGAGGGCCACCGTGGCCAGCGTTGCCTCGTTCGACGTCGTCAGCAAGATCGACCGCCAGGAGGTGGACAACGCGCTGAACCAGGCCGCCAAGGAGGTCTCCCAGCGTTATGACTTCCGGGGCGTGGGCGCCGGGATCCAATGGTCCGGCACCGAGGCGGTGGTCCTGACCGCTAACTCCGCCGAACGCGTGTTGGCGGTGCTGGACGTGTTCCAGAGCAAGCTGGTCCGCCGGGGCGTCTCGCTCAAGGCCCTGGACACCGGTGAGGGGGAGCCGCAGCCCTCCGGCAAGGAGTACCGCCTCGTGGCCACCCTCAAGGAGGGCCTGTCGAGTGAGAACGCCAAGAAGATCACCAAACTGATCCGCGAGGACGGGCCCAAGGGCGTCAAGACCCAGATCACCGGGGACGAGGTGCGGGTGAGCGACAAGTCCCGGGATCATCTGCAGGCCGTGATCGCGATGCTCAAGGAGGCAGATGACATCGATGCGGCCCTGCAGTTCGTGAACTTCCGCTGAACTGGCTGCGATGAGACGTGGTCATTGTCACGTCCCGACGATTTCGCTGAACGGGCACTGACGTTGTAGCCTCGTTGCGCCGCCCCGATAGCTCAGTCGGCAGAGCGTCTCCATGGTAAGGAGAAGGTCAAGGGTTCGATTCCCTTTCGGGGCTCTGGTTCATCGCGCGGGCTCTGTGGCACCATGCGTTGAGCACGGCGGGGTAGCTCAGACGGTAAGAGCGCACGACTCATAATCGTGAGGTCGCGGGTTCGATCCCCGCCCCCGCTACACGGAGAATCACCAGCACCACCACCTGCCGACCGTCGCGGCAGGACCTGCGAGCGTAAGGAAGACCAGTGGCCAGCAAGTCCGCGGACGTCCGCCCCAAGATCACCCTTGCCTGTGAGGTGTGCAAGGAGCGCAACTACATCACCAAGAAGAACCGTCGGAACAACCCCGACCGGTTGGAACTGGCCAAGTACTGCTCCCGCTGCAACGCCAAGACCAACCACAAGGAGACGCGCTGAATCGGCGCTAGCATGAACGGCATGGCCCAGGTCGATGCCGACTACCTAGGGCGGGTGTTCACCGGAACCCCGCCCTACGTCGTCTCCGAAGTCAAACTCGCCGAGTTCGCCGACGCCGTCGGCGCGACCTCCCCGTTGCACACCGATCCCGAGGCGGCGCGCGCCCGCGGCTACCGCCACGTGATCGCGCCGGCGACCTTCGCCGTCGTCGTCGCGCAGCGCGCCGAGGCAGAGTACATCTCCGATCCCGGGTCCGGGATCGACTTCTCCCGCGTGGTCCACGCCGAGCAGGCCTTCGACCACCACCGCCCGATCACCGCCGGGGACCGGCTGCACACCGCTGTGCACGTGGCCGGCATCACCGAACGCGCCGGCATCACGATGGTCACCACTCGTACCGAGATCGCCGACGACGACGGCGCACCGGTCTGTGCGGTCACCTCCACCCTGGCCGTGCGCGGGGAGGGGCGATGAACCCGCTACGCGCCGGCGTCGAGCCCGGCACCGAACTGTTCACCGTCACCACCGAGGTGGATCGTGACCGACTGGTGCGCTACGCCGGTGCCAGCGGTGACTTCAACCCGATCCACTACAACGACCGCATCGCCACCGAGGTCGGCCTGCCCGGGGTGATCGCCCACGGGATGCTGACCATGGGCCTGGCTGCCTCCGCCCTGGGTGATCACCTGGGCGATCCCGGGGACGTGCTGGGCTTGGCCACCCGGTTCACCCGTCCCGTCCCGGTACCGGACCCCGGTCAGGTGCAGGTACGCATCAGCGCCACCGTGCGCAGCGTTGAGGGCGACGTCGCGCTCGTGGACCTGGCCGTGAAGGTCGAGGACCGGGCGGTGCTGGGCAAGGCGCGGGCGAAGGTCCGGCTGCACTGAGATGACCGGTACCCCCTCGCTGGCGGAGTTGACCACCCTGCGCGTGGGTGGGCCGGTGCACACGTTCGTGGCCGCAGCCGACCAGGCGACGATCATCGAGACCGTGCGGGGCGCCGACGCCGACTCTCGCCCACTGCTGGTGCTCGGTGGCGGGTCGAACATCCTGGCACCGGATGCCGGATTCGACGGGATCGTGGTCCAGGACCAGCGCACCGGGGTGTCGGTGCAGGAGTCCGGGACCGGCCAGGGCGTGACCGTCACCGTCCCCGCCGGCCAGGACTGGGACGGGTTCGTCGCCCGGGCGGTAGCCGAGGGGTGGCAGGGGGTGGAGGCGCTGTCCGGAATCCCCGGGTCCACCGGCGCCACCCCGATGCAGAACGTGGGCGCCTACGGTCAGGAGGTCAGCGAGGTGATCGTCGCGGTGCGCACCTGGGACCGGGCCGAGAGACGGATCCGCACCCTGTCCCGGACCGACCTGGCCTTCCACTACCGCAACTCGGTGCTGAAGGAGTCGCTGTACGCCCCGGACTCGCCGTGGTTCCCCACACCCAGGTACGTGGTGCTCCAGGTGCAGTTCCAGATGGTGCGGGCTGACGCCTCCGCACCGATCCGGTACGCCGAACTGGCCAGGACGCTCGGGGTGGCGGTGGGCGAGCGGGTGCCGTCGGCACAGGTGCGCGAGGCGGTGCTGGCCCTGCGGCGCGGTAAGGGCATGGTGCTGGACGCCGATGATCACGACACCTGGAGCGCCGGGTCCTTCTTCACCAACCCGATCCTGGACGCCACCCGGGCCGCGGGGCTGCCGCCGCAGGCGCCACGGTTCGACGCCGGGCAGGGCCGGGTGAAGACCTCGGCTGCATGGCTGATCGCCCAGGCCGGATTCGACAAGGGGTACGGGCTGCCCGGAGCGGCCGCGTTGTCCACCAAGCACACCCTGGCGCTGACCAACCGTGGCGGCGCGCGCGCAGCCGATCTGGTCGCCCTGGCGCGCACGGTGCGCGCCGGCGTGCAGGAGCGCTTCGGGGTGGAACTGGTCCCGGAGCCGGTCGTGCTGGGCGGGAGGCTGTAGCGCCGACGCTCTCGCGGTGTGGCGTATCCGCCCCTGACCGGTGGCCCGGAGGTACCTGCCGTCAGACTCCGGCGAGCCAGTCGTCCACACCGGTCAGCAACCGCCGGCGCACCGAGTCGGAGGCCAGGCTTGCGCGGATCGAGGAGCGTGCCAACTCGGCCAGTTCGGCGTCTGTGAACCCGTGCACCTCCCGGGCGGTGCGGTACTGGTCGGTGAGCCGGGAGCCGAAGAGCAGCGGGTCGTCGGCGCCTAGCGCCACCTGCGCTCCGGCGCCCACCAGTGTGCGCAGCGGAACCTCATCCGAGCCCGGGTAGACACCCAGGGAGACGTTCGAGCCCGGGCACACCTCCAGAGCGATCCCGGCATCCACCACCCGGTCCAGCACGCGGGGATCCTCCGCCGCCCGGACCCCGTGGCCGAGCCGATCCGGTCGCAGGGTGCCCAGGACCTCCTCGATATGGTCCGGACCGAGGAGTTCCCCGCCGTGGGGTACCAGGGCCAGCCCGCCCCGGGCCGCGATCGCGAAGGCAGGGCCGAACTCGCTGGTGTCACCGCGCCGTTCGTCATTGCTCAGCCCGAACCCGACCACACCGCCCGGGGAGTCCGAGGCATACCGGGCCGCCAGTCGGGCCAGCACGCGGGCATCCAGGGGGTGGCGCACCCGGGAGGCGGCCACCACGACGCCGATATCCACTCCGGTGGCCGTGCTGGTCTGCTCGGCCTCATCCAGGACCACCTCCAGGGCCGGGGTCAGGCCGCCCACGAACGGGGCGTACGAGGTGGGGTCGACCTGGAGCTCCAGGCGACCGGAGCCCTCCTCGGCATCAGCCTGTGCGGCCTCCCGCACGATCCGGCGCATGGCCGACTCCGAGCGGACCACTGCCCGGGCGGCGTCGTACAGGCGCTGGAAGCGGAACCAGCCGCGCTCGTTGGCCGGCAGCCGCAGTGGGTCCAGCCCGGCGGCATGCTCCCGCAGGCTCTGCGGCAACCTGATGCCCGCCTCGTCAGCCAGGTCCGACAACGTCTGCGGGTGCATCGACCCGGTGAAGTGCAGATGCAGATGCGCCTTGGGCAAGGAGGAGAGATCGCGAGGCACGGTCCTACCCTAGGACCCCTCCGGCACTGCCCCGGGCCGGTGCTGCGGCCGGTAGCGGGTCCCCGACGTGATGGGCACCACCTCGCCGCCGGGCCGCTGCGGTCGCCTAACCGCTGCCCGCGCGCGAGGATGAGAGGGTTCTCATCCGGGGTTCATCCGATCGTCATCGTGTTGGAGTGTGGTGCCACAATGACCTCCTCCGGGGCCACGTCCCGCACCGATGCCGACTCCGAGCACGCCGACCTCGCACTCCTGCGCGGTTCCGGCCGCACCGCCATGGTCGAGGCGGCCCTGACCGGCTCGAAGCAGTTCGATCCGGGAACCGACACCGACCTGCAGGTCAGCGTGCACCAGGTGCACCACCGGCCGGGCGCCGGCGTCAGCGTGGGCTACTCGGTGAGCTTCCTCTCTCCGGGGGCGTCGGGTGCACGACTACGTGGTGGCGTCCACGTCCCCTGCGGCGACCGGTGGGGAGGGGGTGGCCCTGCTGGACGACGGCGTGCGTCAGGTCCGGATGTGGCGCCGCCCGTTCGACCCGCTGCTGCCCGGGCTGCGCTCGGCAAGCGACCCCGAGGTGGTGAGTTCCTGGCTGGCGGCGATCGGGTTGGGCAGTGCCGGTGCGGTGACCATGCGAACGGTCAGTTACCGGCCGACCCGTCGAGCGGTGCTGCGGGTGGAGAGCGCTGCGGGCACGGTGTTCGTCAAGGTGCTGCCCGAGCGGAAGAGTGCCGACCTGATCGCTCGGCACCAGTTGCTCGAATCTGCCGGGGTACCGGTCCCGCGAGTCCTGGCCACGCCCGTGCCGGGCGTGTGCGTGCTCAGCGCGGCTCGCGGCTCGCCGTTGGCTCAGGCGATCGCCGGTGCCGACACCCATCCCGAGAATCTGCCCGAGCCTGCGGAACTGGTGCGCTGGCTGGATCTGCTGCCCGAGCAGACCCTGACGCTGCCCCGGAGACCGTCCTGGTCGGATCGGCTGGACTTCCACACCGCAGCGGCCGCCGCAGCACTTCCGGAGCAGGCCGATGAGGTGGTGGACCTGGGCGCCCGCCTGGCCGAGGCGTTGACCGCGGTACCCGAGGAGGAGGTGCCCACCCACGGGGACTACTACGAGGCCAACGTGTTCACCAGTGGTGGCGCGGTCAGCGATGTGATCGACATCGACTCCCTCGGGCCCGGCCGGCGCAGTGATGATCTGGCGACGATGCTGGGGCACGTGGCGGTCCTGCCGGACCTGGCTCCCCGGGTCTACGCCCACACGCCCGAGGTTCTGCAGCGGATGCGGCAGGACTTCGAAACCCGGGTCGGTGCGCACGCGTTGCGCGTGCGCACCGCCGCCGTGGTGCTGTCCCTGATCGCCGGTGCCACCCCGGAGCAGGCCCGGGCAAGGCTGCGGATCGCCACCCAGTGGGCGCACGCCTCGGTCCGCACCCGGCGCGGGGCGAACTCCAATCTGAGAGACCTCTCATCTGCATCTCCGGTCCCTCTCATGCACGCCACCGATGATGAAGCCATCGCGAACTCGCTCGAACAGAAGGACGGATGATGAGTAGACGTACATGGACGGCCGCCGGCGCACTGGGTGTGCTGGGCGTGGCCGGTGGCGGCATCGTGGCCATGGCCGATGCCCCGAACGACGCGAGCCTCGAGGGGGTGTCCCTGGCCGGTCAGAACGCGGACCAGAGCGCGGTGGAACGCAGCGGGACCGCGGTGAGCCAGGTACGCGCCGCTTCCGGTCTGACCAAGGCCGAGCCGGGGAACGTGAGTTTCTCCGCACCCTCACTGACCAGCCCGGTGAGCCCGGACAGCCCCGCAACGCCGCCGAGCCCGAACTCCCCGCCATCGCCGGTGAGCCCGCCCAGCCCGAACACACCGCCGTCTCCGCCCAGCCCGGACACTCCTCCGTCTCCGCCCAGCCCCGCCAGCCCGCCCAGCGCCGAGTCCCCGGATTCGCCGGACTCCCCGCCGTCGGCTGACTCCGGCGACTGAGGCAGCCGGTCTCCACCGGTGGCGGCCTCAGGGCGAACTGAGTCGGTAGCCCATTCCGCGCACGGTCTCGAAGTGCTCAGCGCCGAGTTTCTTGCGTAGGTAGCGCACGTACACATCCACCACGTTGGAACCCGGGTCGAAGTCGTAACCCCACACCCGGGAGAGCAACTGCTCGCGGCTGAGGACCTGGCCGGGGTTGCGCAAGAACGTCTCAGCAAGGGCGAACTCGCGTGCGGACAGGTCAACGGCCTTGTCACCCACGTGAGCCTTACGGGTGCGCAGGTCCAGGGACAACCCTCCATGGCGCAGCACGGTCGTCTCGCCGGAACTGCCGTCGGTGCGCAGCCGCAACCGCACCCGGGCGAGCAGTTCCTCGAACTGGAATGGCTTGGCCATGTAGTCATCCGCGCCTCCCTCCAGCCCGGCCACGGTGTCGGAGACCGAGGAGCGAGCGGTCAGGATGATCACCGGCATCATGCTCTGCATCGCCCGGATGCGCTTGAGCGCGGTGAAGCCGTCCTGGTCCGGCAGGCCCAGATCCAGTATGAGCAGGTCGAACTCTCCGGTGACGGCGAGGTCCACCGTCTCCCTGGCGGTGCCCACCACGGTCGGCGAGTAGCCGGCAGCGCGTAACCCCTTGGCCACGAACGAGGCGATTCGTGGTTCATCCTCGGCGATGAGGATCTGACTCATGCTGGCTGCTCCGTCCTGTCGAGCTGATCGGTGAGGCCGTACAGGGGCAGGACCAGGGTGACCGTGGTGCCTTGTCCGAGCGCGGACCGGATGGTGACGTGCCCTCCGTGGGCCTCGGTGATGGATCGCACGATCGGCAGGCCAAGCCCGGAGCCCTCGATCGCCGGATCCAGCCGCTCGAACCGCCCGAAGATCTTCTCGAAGTTCTCCTCGGCGATCCCGCTGCCCTCGTCGTCGCGGACCCACAGGTGCAGGGCGGACTGCTCAACGCGGGACCCGACCGCGATCCGGCTCCCGGGCTCGGAGAAGCGCACGGCGTTGACGCACAACTGCAACAGGGCCTGGGTCAGCCGTTGGGGGTCCACCGGGGCGGTCACCTCGGCCAGGGAGTCCAGGCTCCACTGACGCTCCCCGAGCAGGCGTGCCTTGCCCAGCACCTCGTCGGTCAACATCGCGATGTCGGTGGGGCGCGCGGCCACGAAGTCCGGTCGGCGGGCGCGTGCCAGCGTCATCAGGTCGTCCACCAGGCGGTTCATCCGGCCGATCTCGTCCAGCAACACGTCCTTGGTGGCCCGGGCGTCCCCGGGGTCGCTGGGGTCCATCAGTTCCAGGTGTCCCTGCACGATCGTCAGCGGCGTGCGCAGTTCGTGGCCGGCGTCGTCGAGCAGTTGGCGCTGGGAGGCGAAGGCCTGCTCCAGGCGTTCCAGCATCTGGTTGAACGTGCCCGTCAGTGCGGCCAGGTCGTCATTGCCCACCACCGGTATCCGCAGCGACAGGTCGGTGGAGGAGATCGACTCGGCAGTCTCACCCAGCAACCGGATCGGGCGCAGCACCCGGCCCACGGTGAACCAGCCGATCGCACTGATCACCAGCAGGGAAACCACACCCACCAGGGCGTAGAGCTGGTAGGTATCGGCCATGGCCGTGTGCTCGGCGCCCCGGTCGAAGGCCATCACCAGCGTGCCCAGACTCTCGTCGCCCTCGATGCGCACCGGCACTACCGCCGCGCGGTAGGTGGTCTCGGAGGTCTCGATCATGGTGAGCCGGCCCTGCGGGGTGGTGCCGGCGGCGCCTGCGGCGGCCTGGGCGGTGAGGATCTCACCCAGAGCCGCCATCAACTCCGGATCGTCCTCCAGCCGGAGCTCGACGGTAGTGGGCGCGGTGTTTCGGAGTTCGCCCTCCAAGAAGGCCAGGCTGCCCTCGTTCGGGGACATCGCGATGCGTTGCAGGCCAGTGCGCAGCAACGCCGCGACCGAGTCGAAGGGCGCACCGGTGCGCGGGTCCAGTCCCTGATCTGCCAGGGTGTGGAACTCGCTCACGTTGCGTTCCAGCGCGTCGTCGATCTGGGCGTCCACCCGCTCGCGCTCGAAGTAGAACGCCGTCAGCCCGGCCACCGCCAGCGCGAGCATCGCCATGAACACAAGGCTGCCCAGTACGCGCGTACGCACGCTGATCCCGTGGCGTCCTGCCTTGGTGTTCACCCGGCAAGTATGACCCGTCCACACCCGTGGCCGAGGCGCATCGTCCGCCCGGGCCACGCGACAGCTGAACGGCTGCTGACGTGATCTTGGCGACGGTGGTTCGACCTCGGGGTCGGATGCGCGTACACTCGAGGCCGGTGGTTGACGTGCACCAGGCTGGTGTGTGCCCTGAATCAGGGATTCCCGGTCGTCACGACAGCATCGAAGGGCAGTGGCGCAATTGGTAGCGCACCGGTCTCCAAAACCGGCGGTTGTGGGTTCGAGTCCCGCCTGCCCTGCAGAGCAGGTCGTCCCAGGGACGACCGGCCGAGCACCTTCGCGAGTTGCGTTGAGTGCACCACCTGGACACCCATGGAGTAGGGGAAGACTGTTGTGAGCACATCCACGAACGCGCCCGGTGATCCCGGACGCGACCGGGATGATGACGCCGCCGATCCCGACGGCGCTCAGGCGCAACCTGCCGAGGGTGTCGACAAGGCCCGGGCGAACCCGGCTTCCGCGGGTGAGGATGCCGGCGCCGGCGCGGAGGGCACCGCAGTATCCAGTGGCCGCGATGTGACCAAAAAGGTACGCCAGGAGGCCCGCAGGTCCGAGGCGGCGGCACGCAAGACCGGGGGCGCCGAGGGCAAGCGGCCTGCGCGCAAGCCGACCCCGAAGACCTCCGCCGTTCCCGGTCGGGAGGGTGAGGACCTGGGGTTCTTCGCCAGGATCGTCTTGTTCGTGCGTCAGGTCATCACCGAGATCCGCAAGGTGGCACCCCTACCCGCAACGAACTCGTCACCTTCTCCGTGGTGGTCGTCGTGTTCATCCTGGCGATGATGGCCTATGTGGGCGTGCTGGACTACGCCATCGGCCGGCTCGTGCTGTGGGTGTTCGGCAACTAGTTCTATGACCGGGTTGTGCCACCCGGCCCCAATCAAGTGAGGAAAGCAGGACAGGACGTGTCTGAGGAGACCCCCGACGTGCACGAGCGGACCGACGACGCCGTCGGCGACGGCGCGGCCCCGGCCGAGACCGCCGAGCAGGAGGCGACCGAGGCGCCTGTGACGACGACGCCAGAGTCCACCGAGCAGGACGCGACCGAGGACCAGGCGCCAGAGTCCACCGAGGTGGACGAGAGCGCTGCGGCCGGACCGAGCGAAGGCGACGCGAACGGCGACGGCGCGGCCGCCGCCGTGGAGGACGAGGACCCGGTGGAGGCATTCCGCAGGGAACTGCGGACCCTGCCCGGCGAGTGGTACGTGATCCACTCCTACGCGGGGTACGAGAACCGGGTGAAGGTCAACCTGGAGTCGCGGATCCAGTCCTTGAACATGGAGGACTACATCTTCCAGGTCGAGGTGCCGATGGAGGAGGTCGTGGAGATCAAGAACTCCGTCCGCAAGGTCGTCAAGCGCGTCCGGGTGCCAAGTTACGTGTTGGTGCGTATGGACCTGACCGATGAGTCCTGGGGAGCGGTCCGCCACACCCCTGGGGTGACCGGCTTCGTCGGGCACGCCCACGCCCCGGTGCCGCTGACCCAGAACGAAGTGGTCTCCATGCTCTCGCCGATGATCGAGCAGAAGGCCCCGGTGCAGCGCGCCGGTGCCGCCGCCTCCGGCGCACCCGCAGTGCAGGTGGACTTCACCGTCGGGGAGTCGGTCACCGTCACCGACGGCCCCTTCGACACTCTCCCGGCTACGATCTCGGAGATCAACGCCGAGGGCCAGAAGCTCAAGGTGCTGGTGTCGATCTTCGGCCGGGAGACCCCGGTGGAGTTGTCGTTCAACCAGGTCGCCAAGATCTAGTCGGGGAACGAATCAGATGTGGGGGATCCACCCCCGAACCGGGAGCGCCGCTCTCGGATGCAACCGGGTCATCGCCCATGGCGTGGGCCCACAACACAGGAGAGAAACATGCCCCCCAAGAAGAAGGTCGCAGGCCTGATCAAACTCCAGATCCAGGCTGGTGCCGCCAACCCCGCGCCGCCGATCGGCCCCGCGCTGGGTCAGCACGGCGTGAACATCATGGAGTTCTGCAAGGCCTACAACGCCGCCACCGAATCTCAGCGCGGGAACGTGGTCCCGGTGGAGATCACGGTGTACGAGGACCGCTCGTTCACCTTCATCACCAAGACCCCGCCGGCCTCCGAACTGATCAAGAAGGCCGCCGGTGTGGCCAAGGGGTCGGGCACCCCGCACACCTCCAAGGTCGGGTCGCTGACGGCGGACCAGGTCAAGGAGATCGCCCAGACCAAGATGGAAGACCTCAATGCCCGGGACGTGGACGCGGCGGCGAAGATCATCGCAGGCACCGCCCGCTCGATGGGCATCACGGTCCAGAACTGATCAACCGATCACCCCAGTGGGAGGGCCGGCGCGGCCCGCACCACGACTGCACAAGGAGAAGCAGATGACACAGCGCAGCAAGACCTACCGCAAGGCGGCCGAGAAGGTCGACCGTTCCCGCACGCATAGCCCGATCGAGGCGATCCGGCTGGCCAAGGACGGCTCGGGCACCAAGTTCAACGCCACCGTGGACCTGGCCCTTCGCCTGGGCGTGGACCCTCGCAAGGCCGATCAGATGGTGCGTGGCACCGTGAACCTGCCCCACGGCACCGGTAAGACCGCCCGCGTGGTGGTATTCGCCGTCGGCGAGCGCGCCGAGCAGGCCCTGGCCGCAGGTGCCGACGAGGTCGGCGGTGACGAGCTGATCGAGAAGGTCGCCGGCGGGTACACCAACTTCGACGCCGCCGTGGCCACCCCGGACCTGATGGTAAGGTCGGTCGGCTGGGCCGGGTGCTGGGCCCCCGTGGCCTGATGCCCAACCCCAAGACCGGGACCGTGACGATGGACGTGGCCAAGGCCGTCACCGACATCAAGGGCGGACGCATCGACTTCCGCGTGGACAAGCACGCCAACCTGCACCTGATCATCGGCAAGACCTCCTTCTCCGAGACCCAGCTCGCGGAGAACTACGGTGCGGCCATGGAGGAGATCCAGCGGCTCAAGCCCGCCTCCGCCAAGGGCCGCTACATCAGCAAGGCGACGCTGAGCACCACGATGGGTCCGGGCATTCCGGTCGACCCGACCCGCACCCGGAACTTCACCGAGGAGGATGAGTGAGTCACTGACTCACCTCCGCCTGCGACGGCCCGGTACCCACGCGGGTACCGGGCCGTCGGCCTGCCAGGCCTGTGGTGGTGTTCACAGTGCCCGGACTTGGAGCCGCGGATCGACCGCGCTACAGTGGAGGTTGCCCAAGACCGCAGGTCGCCCGTCACCCGACGGGGCTAAGCCCGCATGACGCGGGGCCGGCGCAGGTGATTGAGTTCGGCCCGGAGTTTGCCTCCGGTCCACGAGCCCCGTCACGTGCGCGGGGCTTTTGTCATGTCAGGCCCGGCTCGCGGCAAGCAACGCGAATAGGAGGGCCCATGGCACGCCCTGACAAGGCAGCCGCGGTTGCCGAACTGACGGAGCGCTTCCGGCAGTCCGACGCCGTTGTGCTGACCGAGTACCGCGGGCTGACGGTGTCCCAGCTCAACGAGTTGCGTAACTCCCTCGGTGCCACCACCACCTACCGGGTGACGAAGAACACCTTGACCGCGATCGCGGCCAAGGAAGCCGGTGTCACGGCCTTCGACGACCAGCTAAACGGTCCCACTGCGATCGCCTTCATCGACGGCGACCCCGTCGAGGCGACCAAGGGTCTGCGCGACTTCGCCAAGGACAACCCGAGCCTGGTGATCAAGGCCGGTGTCCTGGACGGACGCTCGCTCAGCGCCGAGGAGATCAACAAGATCGCCGACCTGGAGTCGCGCGAGGTGCTGCTGGCCAAGTTGGCCGGGGCCCTCAAAGCGACCCTGCACCAGGCGGCCTATGTCTTCAACGCCCCGGCGGCGAAGGCAGTGCGCACCATCGAAGCCCTGCGTGAGAAGCAGGACAACCCAGAGAACTCTGCCGCGGCCTGACCGCCCGGAGACTCACCATCCCCACTGCTTCTCCCGCAAGCAGTACCAACCAGGAAGGAACGCCAACCATGGCGAAGCTCAGCACCGAAGAGCTCATTGACGCTTTCAAGGAACTGACCCTGCTCGAGCTCTCCGAGTTCGTCAAGCAGTTCGAGGAGACCTTCGAGGTCACCGCTGCCGCCCCGGTCGCCGCTGCTGCTGCCGGTCCGGCCGCTGGTGGCGGCGAGGCCGAGGCTGCCGAGGAGCAGTCCGAGTTCGACGTCGTCCTCGAGTCCGTCGGGGACAAGAAGATCCAGGTCATCAAGGAGGTGCGCGCGCTGACCAGCCTGGGCCTGAAGGAGGCCAAGGACCTGGTCGACGGTGCACCCAAGCCGGTCCTGGAGGGGGTCGACAAGGAGGCCGCGGACAAGGCCAAGGAGGCCCTCGAGGGCGCCGGAGCCACCGTCAACCTCAAGTGATCCTGCACACGGGCAGGTTGTCCACCAGCCTGCCCGTGTGATCTCGGCCGAGGCCGAGGCGAGGCCCGCATCCCTGCGAATCAGCGGATGCGGGCCTCGCCCGACCGGCCGCCGCTCTCCTCACGGCCCGGACCGGGGATGTGAACCCCTCGGATCACCTCCCCGACACGTCGCCGCACCAGTCACGCTGTTGGACAAGACTCGCGTCAACGGCTATGCTGTCGCTTTGCGCTGTCGTATGCCCCTGGCGGCCCCAACCGGACACCCGCGCAAGTCACGAATCCATACCGATTCGTCGTGTGCCCGGGCCGGAACCCGGGAAGTCGCCACCGGGATCTAGCAGCGCGCGTGCTCACGATCTGCAGGGAAGGACCCCTCTTGGCTGCCTCGCGCACCCCTTCTGCTCCCACCACCGAAGCTATCGAACAACGAACCGCTTCCCGTCGCGTTTCCTTCGCCAGGATCCACGAACCCCTCCAGGCCCCGGACCTGCTCGGTCTGCAGACCAACAGTTTCGACTGGCTGCTGGGTAACGACCGATGGCTGGCCCGCCTGGAGAAGGATGGCGACCCGGCCACCAACTCCGGTCTGGAGGAGATCTTCGAGGAGATCTCCCCGATCGAGGACTTCGGCGGCACCATGTCCCTGTCCTTCCGCGACCACCGCTTCGAGCCCCCGAAGTACAGCGCGGAGGAGTGCAAGGAGAAGGACTTCACCTACTCGGCGCCACTGTTCGTCACCGCTGAGTTCGTCAACTACACCACCGGTGAGATCAAGTCCCAGACGGTCTTCATGGGCGAGTTCCCGTTGATGACCGATCGCGGCACCTTCATCATCAACGGCACCGAGCGCGTCGTCGTCTCCCAGTTGGTGCGGTCCCCGGGGGTGTACTTCGAACGTAGCCCGGACAAGACCAGCGACAAGGACATCTTCACTGCCAAGGTGATCCCCTCCCGGGGCGCCTGGCTCGAGTTCGAGATCGACAAGCGCGACGCCGTGGGCGTGCGGGTGGACCGTAAGCGGAAGCAGTCGGTCACCGTCTTCCTCAAGGCTCTGGGGATGACCGAGTCCGAGATCCGCGAGGAGTTCGCCGACTACCCGGCCGTGCTGGACACCCTGGAGAAGGACACCGTCTCCACCCAGGACGAGGCACTGCTGGACATCTACCGCAAGATCCGGCCGGGCGAGCCGCCCACGGTCGAGGCGGGCCAGGCGCTCCTGGACAACTTCTACTTCAACGCCAAGCGCTACGACCTGGCCAAGGTGGGCCGCTACAAGCTGAACAAGAAGCTCGGTCTGGACGCCCCGCTGTCGGACTCGGTGCTCTCCCGTGCAGACGTGGTCGCCGATCCGGTACATGGCCGGCCTGCACAAGGGCGATCGGTCCATGGAGGGCGTGCGTGCCGGGGAGCCGATCGAGTTGCCGGTGGAGACCGACGACATCGACCACTTCGGTAACCGGCGCATCCGCGCCGTGGGTGAGCTGATCCAGAACCAGGTGCGCACCGGGCTGTCCCGGATGGAGCGTGTGGTCCGGGAGCGGATGACCACCCAGGACGTGGAGGCGATCACACCGCAGACGCTGATCAACATCCGTCCGGTGGTGGCCTCGATCAAGGAGTTCTTCGGCACCAGCCAGCTCTCCCAGTTCATGGACCAGAACAACCCCCTGGCCGGGTTGACGCACAAGCGTCGTCTGTCCGCGCTGGGCCCGGGTGGCCTGTCCCGTGACAGGGCCGGCATGGAGGTGCGCGACGTGCACCCCTCGCACTACGGCCGGATGTGTCCGATCGAGACCCCTGAGGGTCCCAACATCGGACTGATCGGCTCGCTGGCGACCTACGCCCGGATCAACCCCTTCGGCTTCGTCGAGACCCCCTACCGCAAGGTCGTCAAGGGTGTCGTCACCGATGATGTGGAGTACCTGACGGCCGACGACGAGGACCGCTTCGTCATCGCCCAGGCCAACGCCGCGGTCGATGAGAAGGGCCGGTTCACCGAGGAGACCGTGCTGGTCCGCACGCGTGGCGGTGAGGCGATCGACGTGCCCGCCGACCAGGTGGACTACATGGACGTCTCGGCCCGCCAGATGGTCTCGGTTGCCACCGCGATGATCCCGTTCCTGGAGCACGACGACGCCAACCGCGCCCTGATGGGTGCGAACATGCAGCGTCAGGCGGTGCCGTTGTTGCGCTCGGAGGCCCCGTTGGTGGGTACCGGGATGGAGCGGCGCGCAGCGGTGGACGCCGGCGACGTGATCGTGGCCTCCAAACCCGGTGTGGTGACCGAGGTCTCCGCCGACGCCATCGTGGTGGCGCTGGACGACGGGGGCACCCAGACCTACCGGGTGGCCAAGTTCAACCGCTCCAACCAGGGCACCTCCTACAACCAGCGGGTGCTGGTGGACGAGGGCCAGCGCATCGAGGTCGGCTCGGTGCTGGCCGACGGCCCGGCCACCGATGAGGGCGAACTGGCACTGGGCAAGAACCTGCTGGCGGCCTTCATGTCCTGGGAGGGGCACAACTTCGAGGACGCCATCATCCTGTCCCAGCGACTGGTGCAGGACGACATCCTCTCCTCCATCCACATCGAGGAACACGAGGTCGACGCCCGCGACACCAAGTTGGGCCCGGAGGAGATCACCCGGGACATCCCGAACGTCTCCGACGAGGTGCTGGCCGACCTGGACGAGCGCGGCATCATCCGGATCGGCGCCGAGGTCGGAGCCGGCGATGTGCTGGTCGGCAAGGTCACACCCAAGGGTGAGACCGAACTGACCCCCGAGGAGCGGCTGCTGCGCGCGATCTTCGGTGAGAAGGCGCGCGAAGTGCGCGACACCTCCCTGAAGGTTCCGCACGGCGAGTCCGGAACCGTGATCGCGGTGCGGGAGTTCAACCGGGACGACGGCGACGAGTTGCCCCCCGGCGTGAACCAGCTCGTGCGGGTCTACATCGCCCAGCGACGCAAGATCACCGATGGTGACAAGCTCGCCGGGCGGCACGGGAACAAGGGTGTGATCGCCAAGATCCTGCCCGTGGAGGACATGCCGTTCCTGCCCGACGGCACCCCCGTCGACATCATCCTGAACCCCCTGGGCGTGCCCCGGCGGATGAACGTGGGCCAGGTGCTCGAGACGCACCTGGGCTGGGTGGCCAAGCACGGCTGGGACGTCGGCGTGGAGCAGGCCAAGAGCGGCAAACTGCCCGCATGGGCCGAGCACTTCGCACCTGAGGCCCTCAGGGGCGATCCGGAGAGCCCGGTGGCATCGCCGGTGTTCGACGGGTTGCACGAGGAGGAGGTACGCGGCCTGCTGGCCTCGACCAACCTCACCCGCGACGGTGAGCAGTTGGTGGACTCCTCCGGCAAGGCGGTGCTGTTCGACGGCCGTTCCGGAGAGCCCTACCCCGAGCCGGTCTCGGTGGGCTACATGTACATCTTGAAACTCCACCACCTGGTGGACGACAAGATCCACGCCCGCTCCACCGGTCCGTACTCGATGATCACCCAGCAGCCACTGGGCGGTAAGGCACAGTTCGGTGGCCAGCGGTTCGGGGAGATGGAGGTCTGGGCCCTGGAGGCCTACGGCGCCGCCTACACCCTGCAGGAGCTGCTGACCATCAAGTCCGACGACGTGCCGGGCCGGGTCAAGGTGTATGAGGCCATCGTCAAGGGTGAGAACATCCCCGACTCGGGCATCCCGGAGTCGTTCAAGGTGCTGCTGAAGGAGATGCAGTCCCTGTGCCTGAACGTGGAGGTGCTCTCCTCCGACGGAACCTCCATCGAGATGCGTGAAACCGATGAGGAGGTCTACCGGGCTGCAGAGGAACTCGGTATCGACCTGTCTCCGTCGTCGTCCCGACGCCAGCAGCGTCGAAGAGATCTGAGGCGCCGCCCTGCCCGGTCCGCGCACGCGCGATCCGGGCAGGGCGAAGCGGCCCATCGCAAAGTTCCACACGGTGATCCACCGAAGGAAGTAGGAAAAGTGCTCGACGTCAACGTCTTCGACGAGCTCCGTATCGGCCTGGCTACAGCGGACGAGGTGCGCGCCTGGTCCCACGGCGAGGTGAAGAAGCCCGAGACCATCAACTACCGGACCCTCAAGCCGGAGAAGGACGGGCTGTTCTGCGAGAAGATCTTCGGTCCCACCCGGGACTGGGAGTGCTACTGCGGAAAGTACAAGCGGGTTCGTTTCAAGGGCATCATCTGCGAACGGTGTGGTGTCGAGGTCACCCGCTCCAAGGTGCGCCGCGAGCGGATGGGCCATGTCGAGCTCGCCGCCCCGGTGACCCACATCTGGTACTTCAAGGGTGTGCCCTCCCGCCTGGGCTACCTGCTGGACCTGGCCCCCGAAGGACCTGGAGAAGGTCATCTACTTCGCGGCGTACATGATCACCTGGGTCGACGAGGAGGGCCGGCACGAGGACCTGCCCAGCCTGCAGAACGAGATCGACCTGGAGGCCGAGCAGATCACCAAGCAGCGTGATCTGAACATCGCCCAGCGCGGTGAGAAGCTCGAGGCCGACCTGGCCGAGCTCGAGGCCGAGGGCGCCAAGGCCGACGCACGCCGCAAGGTCAAGGACTCCGCCGAGCGGGAGATGGCCCAGATCCGCAAGCGCGCCGACGCCGAGCTGGAGCGCCTGGAGCAGATCTGGGACCGGTTCAAGAACCTCAAGGTCGCCGACCTCGAAGGTGACGAACTGCTCTACCGCGAGCTGCAGAGCCGCTACGGCACGTACTTCGAGGGCTCGATGGGCGCCGGTGCTATCCAGAAGCGCCTGCAGTCCTTCGACCTGGAGGCCGAGTCCGAGGCACTGCGTGAGGTGATCCGCACCGGGAAGGGCCAGCGCAAGACCCGGGCCCTGAAGCGACTGAAGGTCGTCAACGCGTTCCTGACCACCACCAACTCGCCCGAAGGCATGGTGCTGGACTGCATCCCGGTGATCCCGCCGGACCTGCGCCCGATGGTCCAGCTCGACGGTGGCCGGTTCGCCACCTCGGACCTGAACGACCTGTACCGCCGGGTGATCAACCGGAACAACCGGCTCAAGCGGCTGCTGGACCTGGGTGCCCCGGAGATCATCGTCAACAACGAGAAGCGGATGCTGCAGGAAGCCGTGGACTCGCTGTTCGACAACGGTCGCCGTGGCCGGCCGGTCACCGGACCGGGGAACCGCCCCCTGAAGTCCATCTCGGACATGCTCAAGGGCAAGCAGGGCCGGTTCCGGCAGAACCTGCTCGGCAAGCGCGTGGACTACTCCGGCCGGAGCGTCATCGTGGTGGGTCCGCAGCTCAAGTTGCACCAGTGCGGCCTGCCCAAGCAGATGGCCCTGGAACTGTTCAAGCCGTTCGTGATGAAGCGGCTGGTAGACCTCAACCATGCCCAGAACATCAAGTCCGCCAAGCGGATGGTCGAGCGTGCCCGCTCGGTCGTGTGGGACGTGCTGGAGGAGGTCATCACCGAGCATCCGGTGCTGCTGAACCGTGCACCCACCCTGCACCGCCTGGGCATCCAGGCGTTCGAACCGCAACTGGTCGAGGGTAAGGCGATCCACCTGCACCCGCTCGTGTGCGCGGCCTTCAACGCCGACTTCGACGGTGACCAGATGGCGGTGCACCTGCCGCTGTCCGCCGAGGCTCAGGCCGAGGCCCGGATCCTGATGCTGTCCAGCAACAACATCCTCAAGCCCTCCGACGGGCGTCCGGTGACCATGCCCTCGCACGAGATGATCGTCGGGCTGTTCCACCTGACCACCGCCCAGCCCGAGGGTGTGGGTGCCGGCCGCACCTTCTCCTCCATCGCCGAGGCGATCATGGCATTCGACGCCGGTGATCTGGCACTGGGTGCCCCCATCGGCATCCGGATGACGGACCTGGTGCCCCCGACCAGCGGTTGGGACGCACCGGAGGGGTGGAGCGAGGGCGACTCGGTCACCTTCCCCACCACCCTGGGCCGGGCGCTGTTCAACGAGGCGCTACCGGTGGACTTCCCGTACGTGAACTCCCTGGTGAACAAGCGGTTGCTGTCCTCGATCGTGAACGACCTGGCCGAGCGCTACCCGAAGGTGGCCGTCGGGGCCAGCCTGGACGCGCTCATGGACGCCGGGTTCTACTGGGCCACCCGTTCGGGTATCACCATCGCGATCTCCGACGTGGTCGCCCCGCCGACCAAGAACGAGATCCTGGCGGCCTACGACGAGAAGGCCGCCAAGGTCCAGGCCCAGTACAACCGCGGTCTGATCACCGACGACGAGCGTCGTCAGGAACTGATCGAGATCTGGACCCAGGCGACCAACGAGGTGGACGAGGCGATGCGGGAGCACTTCCCGCAACTGAACCCCGTGTACCGGATGGTCGACTCCGGCGCCGCCGGTAACTGGATGCAGGTGCGTCAGGTCGCCGGTATGCGTGGGTTGGTGGCCAACCCCAAGGGTGAGATCATCCCGCGTCCGATCAAGTCCAACTACCGTGACGGACTGTCGGTGCTGGAGTACTTCGTGGCCACCCACGGTGCCCGGAAGGGCATGGCCGACACCGCGCTGCGGACGGCCGACTCGGGGTACCTGACCCGGCGCCTGGTGGACGTCTCCCAGGACGTCATCATCCGCGAGCACGACTGCGGCACCGAGCGTGGGTTGACGCTGAAGATTCTGGAGACCGCACCGGACGGCGCCACCTGGCTGGCCGACACCGTGGAGACCTCGGTGTACGGGCGCTCCCTGGCCGGCCAGGTCACCTCCGCCGACGGTGAGGTGCTGGGTGAGAACGGTGACGACGTCGGTGACGTCCTGATCAGCAAGCTGCACGCCGTCGGGGTCACCGACCTCAAGGTCCGCTCCGTGCTGACCTGTGAGTCCCGCGTGGGCACCTGCGCTACCTGCTACGGACGCTCGCTGGCCACCGGTAAGCTGGTCGACATCGGTGAGGCCGTCGGCATCATCGCCGCCCAGTCCATCGGTGAGCCCGGTACCCAGTTGACCATGCGTACCTTCCACACCGGTGGTGCGGTCAGCACCGAGGACATCACCCAGGGTCTGCCCCGTGTGACCGAGTTGTTCGAGGCCCGCACCCCCAAGGGTGAGGCACCGATCAGCGAGGTCGCCGGACGAGTGGCGATCGAGGAGACCGAACGCTCCCGCAAGCTCGTCGTCACCCCCGACGACGGCAGCGAGGAGATGTCCTACCCGGTCACCAAGCGTTCGCGTCTGCTGGTCGCCGACGGCGATCACGTGGCCGTCGGACAGCAACTCGTGGTCGGTGCGGTGGACCCGAAGAAGGTGCTGCGGATCCTCGGCCCCCGTGCGGTGCAGAAGCACCTGGTAGACGAGGTGCAGGAGGTCTACCGCTCCCAGGGCGTGGACATCCACGACAAGCACATCGAGGTCATCGTGCGCCAGATGCTGCGCCGGGTGACCGTGCTGGACTCCGGGGACTCCAGGCTCCTGCCCGGGGAGCTCTCCGAGCGCACCGTGTTCGAGGACGAGAATCGCCGGACCGTTTCCGAAGGTGGCCAGCCCGCCTCCGGACGGCCCGAGTTGATGGGGATCACCAAGGCCTCCCTGGCCACCGATTCCTGGTTGTCCGCGGCCTCCTTCCAGGAGACCACCAAGGTCCTCACCGAAGCCGCGATGAGCGGACGCTCGGACTCCCTGCGTGGCCTGAAGGAGAACGTCATCCTCGGTAAGCTCATCCCCGCCGGCACCGGACTGCCCCGCTACCACAACGTGCGGGTCGAGCCCACCGAGGCGGCCAAGGCCGAGTTGTACCCGAGCTTCGGTTACGACGAGATCGACTACGGTCCGGCCGGCGACGGCGGTGAGTCCATCGCGCTGGAGGAACTGGATCTCGGGCAGGGGTACGAGGCGCCGTACCGCTGACCTCCTGCTCGACACTGAACGGCCCGGCACCGACACAGGTGCCGGGCCGTTCGTTGTTCGCCGCCGGTAGCGGCTCCTCAGGTCCGGATGTTCGCCGCCGCCAGGTCGTGGTGCAGATCGCCGGAGACCAGCAACTGATACTCCCAGACGCATTTGCGTGAGTCCGCAGCGTCGGAACCGAGGTGAGTCGCGCCGTCGCGGCCATGCTCGCCCGAACGAGACGTCCCGACCGGCGTGCGCCCGCCCGGGTGGGACCCGCTGTGGTGCGCCCGACCGCCGGGGCGGGTTCCGAGGTCGGGGGCCCGGCTGCCGGGGCGGGCCCCGTCGTCGCCGGCTCGGCTGCCCGGGCGAGTCCCGTCGTCGTCGGACTCGGTCCCGGAAGGGACAGCAGGGTGCAGGAAGACCTCGCTGCGGCCGGCCGGCAACTGGGCGATCAGGGCCCGGTAGTGGGCGCGCAGGTCGCCGTAGCCGGAAACCTCCTGCCCCGGCCGGAAGTCGGTGCAGATCGCCTCGGGCAGGGCGACCCCGGCCTCGTCCGCCGCTGCCAGGAGCGCCGCGTGTCCCTCGGTGCCGTCGGCGAACCCCGGGGGCAGCACGCGGGGCAGCCGCAGCGGCACCCGGTGCGCGGCCGCCACCGCCAGCGCCTCGACGAGTACCCCGCCCGGACGCAACGCCTCCGCGCCCACCCCGTACAACGCGGCCGTGTGCAGGTCCAGGTGCGCCGGTGTGCGGCCGTGGCGGACCATCCGGTCCCACTGGCGCTCGATCTCGGCGTGGATCTGCTCGCCGGTGGCCCCGGCAAGCATGGCCGGCGCCAGGGCCACGTGAAGACCGACGGCGATCGGCACCTGGGCTTCGAGGGCCGCCGCGGCATGGGGTGCCTCCACCAGCACCGAGGCGGCGTGCAGCCGACCGGAGACGCTCAGTTCGATGATCGCGGCGTTGACGGCGGGGTTGAGGCCGAAGTCGTCGGCGGTGATGGTCACGGACCGGGCCGTCATCGGCTGCTCGGGTCCGTTCCGGTACGGGGAGTGGCCGGCTCCTCGAGGGCCTGCTCCGACGGGCGCGCGCCGGCCTGCTCCGGTCCGGGCACCAGCGCTACCTCGGAGATTGCGGGGCGCTGGAACCGGACGAACACCGACAGCACCACGGCCGCCGACACCGCTAGGGCCGGCATGTAGGAGATCAGGAAACGGGCCGCGTCGCCGGGCCGCTCGCCGGGGACATCCCCGCTGATGAACCCGTACCGAGCCTCCACCAGCAGGAACGCCAGGCCGATGAAGGCGGCATTGAGCCGGTTGAAGAACCCGAACGCGGCCAGGAACATCCCTTCGCGGCGCTGCCCGGTGCGGGCGGTGTCCTCATCCAGCAGTCGGGCCACGATCAGGTCCATCGTGGCCATCACCCCGGAGTAGCCCAGCCCGACGCCCAGCCCGTAGGCGATCGCCGTGGCCAGGGATTCGGCCCGGGACAGGTCAGCAGCGCCAGCGCCAGCGTGAGCAGTGCGATCCGCCAGACGAGTTCGGGTCCGAAGCGCCGCACCAGCAGCGTCCAGAGCGCCAGGCACAGCACCGAGGAGCCGATCACCGCAGCGAGCAGATAGGTGGCGTAGGCCAGATCCAGGTCCAGGGTGAAGGTGACGAAGAAGGACACCGCGGCCAGCACCAGGGCCATCCCGGAGGAGTAGGCCCCCGAGGTGAGCGCGATCAGCCAGAACTTGCCGTTGCTCGCCATCGCCTTGATGGAGGCGACGATCCTGGGGCGGTCGGTGCCCAGGGCGGCCGGGTCCTCCCGGGCGCCGAGTGCGGAGAAGGTGATCACCACGGCGGCCACGCCCCCGAACACCACCGCCACGCTCACGTAGCCGAAGGCGTCGACCAGCATCGGGGAGGCGGCCACCGAGATGATCATCGCGAGCAACTGGAAGCCCTGGCGCATCCCGTTCGCCAGCGCACGGCGCTTCTCGTTCCGGAACAGTTCGGGCAGCAGCGCGCCGTAGTTGGCGTTGATCATCGAGTCGGTGGTGCCGGTGATGATGGTGAAGACGGCGAACCAGACCACCAGTGCAGTGCCGGTGAGGGCATCGGGGGGCCAGAAGAAGCAGATCAATCCGATCGCCAGGGCCGGGGTGGCCAGGACCATCCACGGCTTGCGCCGTCCGAAGCGGGTGCGGGTCCGGTCCGACAGGAAGCCGTACACCGGGTTGTCCAGGGCGTCGATGGCGGCGTAGATGCCCATGGCCGCAGCGAAGGCCCTGCCGTCCATGCCCAGGGCCACCACGTAGAAGTAGGTACCCAGGGTGTTGAACATGTTGATCGGGATGGAGGTGCCGAACATCCCGACGGCGTAGCGGGCCGGGGAGGTGGCACGCACGCCCGTTCCAGGGGCGCCGGCGCCGTCGGGAACCGGCCCGCTCGGTCGCGCCATGGTGATCCTCACCTCGGTGGGTGCGCCCGCTGCGAACCCGTCCAGAGCACGATAGCCCGCGGGTCGTCGCCGGCGGAGGGGTTGGGGCATGCGGTGCGGCGCGTTGCGCCGCACCGCAGCGGTGGAGCCACTAAGGTGCTGTCTGTCGCCGCCGAACGACCGTGGCGAACGGCCGGGTACGGTTCCCGTCGCCCGGGCGTCGAGGTCGTTCACCGACGCGCCACAGGGCGGGAAGTGGTCAAGACCACAGCCCGCAGGCACGATGACGCCTTTGACCATGCCGGGCGCGGGGAGTACTCTTGTCGCCAGTGCCCGCTTCGTCGGGCCTTTGCGTGCGTGCGCAGGCATGTGTGGATGAGCCATTCATCCACCGAGTCGGCCGCCAGGTATGTCGCACCTGCCGACACCCACCGGGATCGTTCTCACGGTGGCGCTGTGGTGCCGGGGCTCGACACACCCGAGCGCGGGGGTCCAACGGGGTGGAATGCCGGAACCGCCGGCAACGATCGGCAGATCACCCCCCACGAAGCAACCGAATTTTCGAGACGGAGATTAAGTGCCCACCATCCAGCAGTTGGTCCGCAAGGGCCGCAGCACCAGGACCGGTCACGGCAAGACGCCGGCCCTGAAGGGAAGCCCGCAGCGACGTGGCGTGTGCACGCGTGTGTACACCACCACCCCGAAGAAGCCGAACTCCGCGCTGCGTAAGGTCGCGCGTGTGAAGCTCTCCAGCGGTATCGAGGTCACCGCCTACATCCCGGGCGTGGGTCACAACCTGCAGGAGCACTCCATCGTGCTGGTCCGTGGCGGTCGTGTGCGTGACCTGCCGGGTGTGCGCTACAAGATCGTGCGCGGTGCGCTGGACACCCAGGGTGTGCGCGGCCGTCAGCAGGCTCGTAGCCAGTACGGCGCCAAGAAGGAGAAGAAGTAATGCCTCGTAAGGGCCCAGCGCCGAAGCGGCCGGTCGTCGCCGACCCGGTCTATGACTCCCCGACCGTGACCCAGTTGGTCAACCGGGTCCTGGTGGACGGTAAGAAGTACACCGCCCAGCAGATCGTCTACGGGGCGCTCGACGGCGTCCGGGACAAGACCCAGACCGAGCCGACCGTGGTGCTCAAGCGGGCACTGGAGAACGTGCGCCCCACCCTGGAGGTGCGTTCGCGCCGCGTGGGTGGTGCGACCTACCAGGTGCCGGTCGAGGTCCGCGCGAGCCGCCAGACCAACCTGGCGCTGCGCTGGCTGGTCGACTACGCCCGGGCGCGCCGGGAGAAGACCATGACCGAGCGTCTGATGAACGAGATCCTGGATGCCTCCAACGGACTGGGTGCCGCGGTGAAGCGCCGTGAGGACACCCACCGCATGGCCGAGTCCAACAAGGCGTTCGCCCACTACCGCTGGTAGACGCCACTTCCGGGGCCGGTCCGCCGGCACCGATGATTGACCTGAGCTCAGACGACTAAGAAGAGAGCAAACGTGGCACTCGACGTGCTGACCGACCTGAAGAAGGTCCGCAACATCGGCATCATGGCCCACATCGATGCCGGTAAGACCACCACCACCGAGCGCATCCTGTTCTACACCGGGGTGAACTACAAGATGGGTGAGACGCACGATGGTGCGTCCACCACCGACTGGATGGACCAGGAGAAGGAACGCGGCATCACGATCACCTCGGCCGCGGTGACCAGCTTCTGGGACGGCACCCAGATCAACATCATCGACACCCCCGGGCACGTGGACTTCACCGTTGAGGTGGAGCGCTCCCTGCGGGTGCTCGACGGCGCGGTGACGGTCTTCGACGGTAAGGAGGGCGTGGAGCCCCAGTCGGAGACGGTGTGGCGTCAGGCGGACAAGTACGACGTGCCACGCATCTGCTTCGTCAACAAGATGGACAAGCTCGGTGCGGACTTCTACTACACCGTGCAGACGATCGTTGACCGCCTCAAGGCCAAGCCGCTGGTCATCCAACTGCCGATCGGTGCGGAGAGCGACTTCGAGGGCGTCGTGGACCTGGTGGAGCAGCGCGCGCTGACCTGGCGCGGCGAGACCTCCCTGGGCGAGGCCTACGAGGTCGAGGATATCCCGGCGCACCTGGCCGACAAGGTCGAGAAGTACCGCAGTGAACTGATCGAGGCGGTGGCCGAGTCCGATGAGGAACTCCTCGAGAAGTACCTCAACGGCGAAGAGCTCACCGTGGCCGAGATCAAGGCCGGTATCCGCAGGCTCACCCTGGGCGGCGAGGCCTACCCGGTGCTGTGCGGCTCTGCGTTCAAGAACAAGGGCGTGCAGCCGATGCTGGACGCGGTCGTGGACTACCTGCCCTCGCCCCTGGACGTGCCCGCCATCGAGGGGCACGCCGCCGGGGACCCCGACGAGGTCATCGAGCGCCACGCCGACGCCACCGAGCCGTTCTCGGCGCTGGCGTTCAAGGTGGCCTCGCACCCCTTCTTCGGCAAGCTGACCTACATCCGGGTGTACTCGGGCACGATCGCCTCGGGCCAGCCGGTGATGAACTCCACCAAGGGCAGGCGGGAGCGGCTGGGCAAGCTCTTCCAGATGCACTCCAACAAGGAGAACCCGGTGGACACGGTCTCTGCCGGACACATCTACGCCGTCATCGGCCTGAAGGACACCACCACCGGCGACACCCTCTCGGCGATGGACTCCCAGGTGGTGCTGGAGTCGATGACCTTCCCCGAGCCGGTGATCTCGGTGGCCATCGAGCCCAAGACCAAGAGCGACCAGGAGAAACTCTCCGAGGCGATCCAGAAGCTCGCCGAGGAAGACCCCACCTTCCAGGTGCGCCTGGATGAGGAGACCGGCCAGACCGTGATCGCCGGAATGGGCGAGTTGCACCTGGACATCCTGGTGGACCGGATGCGGCGGGAGTTCAAGGTCGAGGCGAACGTGGGTAAGCCCCAGGTCGCCTACCGCGAGACCATCCGCAAGACCGTGGAGAAGGTCGACTACACCCACAAGAAGCAGACCGGTGGCTCCGGCCAGTTCGCGAAGGTGCAGGTCACCTTCGCGCCGCTGGACACCGAGTCCGGTGAGATTTACGAGTTCGAGAACAAGGTCACCGGTGGTCGCATCCCGCGGGAGTACATCCCCAGCGTCGACGCCGGTATCCAGGACGCCATGCAGGTCGGTGTCGTGGCCGGCTACCCGATGGTGGGCGTGAAGGCGACCCTCCTGGATGGTCAGTTCCACGACGTCGACTCTTCGGAGATGGCGTTCAAGATCGCTGGTTCCATGGTCTTCAAGGAAGGCGTCAGGCTGGCCAGCCCGGTGCTGTTGGAGCCAGTGATGGATGTCGAGGTACGCACACCCGAGGAGTACATGGGTGAAGTGATCGGCGACCTGAACTCCCGTCGCGGCCAGATCCAGTCAATGGAGGACGCGAGTGGCGTCAAGGTTGTTCGAGCCTTGGTGCCGTTGTCGGAGATGTTCGGATACATCGGTGACCTGAGGTCGAAGACCCAGGGTCGCGCGGTGTACGCGATGCAGTTCTCCAACTACGCCGAAGTTCCTCGGAGTGTTGCCGAGGAGATCGTGGCAAAGACCCGGGGCGAGTAGTCCCACTGGTCGACCTGTAACACAACAACCCAAACCGACCCGTAGGATCTGCGAAGCCGGAAAGATCGAGAATCTCGATCCGCAAGCTGCGTACAACTACCCGAGTTCCAGGAGGAACCACAGTGGCGAAGGCCAAGTTCGAGCGGACCAAGCCGCACGTCAACATCGGCACCATCGGTCACGTTGACCACGGCAAGACCACCCTGACGGCTGCCATTTCCAAGGTGCTGGCCGACAAGTACCCCGACCTGAACGAGTTCAAGTCGTACGATCAGGTCGACAACGCTCCGGAGGAGCGTCAGCGTGGGATCACCATCAACGTCTCCCACGTGGAGTACCAGACCGAGAAGCGCCACTACGCGCACGTCGATGCCCCCGGTCACGCTGACTACATCAAGAACATGATCACCGGTGCCGCCCAGATGGACGGCGCGATCCTGGTGGTCGCCGCGACCGACGGCCCGATGGCCCAGACCCGTGAGCACGTGCTGCTCGCCCGTCAGGTGGGCGTGCCCTACCTGCTGGTCGCCCTGAACAAGGCCGACATGGTCGACGACGAGGAGATCCTCGAACTCGTCGAGATGGAGGTCCGTGAACTGCTCTCCAGCCAGGACTTCGACGGCGACAACGTGCCCGTCATCAAGGTCTCCGGCCTGAAGGCCCTGGAGGGTGACGAGAAGTGGGTCAAGTCCATCGAGGAACTGATGGAGGCGGTGGACGAGTCCGTGCCGGACCCGGTGCGTGACACCGACAAGCCGTTCCTGATGCCCGTCGAGGACGTCTTCACCATCACCGGCCGCGGCACCGTGGTGACCGGCCGGGTGGAGCGCGGGACCCTGAACGTGAACGACGAGATCGAGATTCTCGGCATCCGGGCACCGCAGAAGACCACCGTGACCGGTGTGGAGATGTTCCGGAAGTTCATGGACTACGCCGAGGCCGGCGAGAACGTGGGTCTGCTGCTGCGCGGCACCAAGCGTGAGGACGTCGAGCGTGGGCAGGTCATCGCCAAGCCGGGTTCGATCACCCCGCACACCGACTTCGAGGCCCAGGTCTACATCCTGGCCAAGGACGAGGGTGGACGGCACAACCCGTTCTACTCCAACTACCGTCCGCAGTTCTACTTCCGCACCACCGACGTGACCGGCGTGATCACCCTGCCCGAGGGCACCGACATGGTGATGCCCGGTGACAACACCGAGATGTCCGTGGAACTGATCCAGCCGATCGCGATGGAAGAGGGCCTCGGCTTCGCCATCCGTGAGGGTGGGCGCACCGTCGGCTCCGGCCGGGTCACCAAGATCACCAAGTGATCCAGCGCTGGGCGCTCCGCCTGGCACAGTGAGTCCCACAGGGCCCGTCAGCCTCGGCTGGCGGGCCCTGACTCATGCCCGTCCCGTGCCTGCCACGGCACCGTCGGCAAGCGGGTTGGCGCGGGTGCTGTGAGCACTAGGATCGGCTCCCATGGCATGGTTCACCACCGGCAAGCAGGTCAGCCCCACGGCCGCAGAGGCGGAGGCGCTCTGGGACGACGAGCCGCCCGCACCGGGACGGGACACCGGGGTGCTGCGTCTGGTCGGCGCCTTCCAGGTGGCCGGTCAGCCGGTTGTCTTCACCGGCTGGGTGGAGAACGGGACCTTCCGTAAGGGGCAGGGTGTGCTGATCCACGGCAGGTCCGGCTTCGCGCGGGGGGTCCTGGGCGATATCGCCGACGGCCCCAGGAAGGTCAGCGAGATCAGTGCCCGGGCCTACGTGAGTGTGCAGGTGCGCAACATCAGTGTTCGCCTGGAGATCCTGGGCCTGGACGAGGGGTGTCGGATCACCGGTATCTGACGAACCTCGGTCTGGTCCGGGTCAGGTGTGGCCTATCCCACGGCGGTGAATCCGATCTGCGGCTTGGGTTCTCCACCGTGCTGTGGCAAACTAATCAAGTTGCCTCGTCGCGGGTGATTGATTCGGTGTGCATCTGATCTGATGTGTGAGTCGGTGCCTTCGGGTCCGGAACCGACGAGTAACCAACCAGAAGATCGGCTGACTGCCCTCCGGTAGGCGGACGAACTTCACCAGTCATCTCCGACCATCACCTTTATGGTGCCTGCCGGTGTGGAGTGTTGCGAGAGCGACACGCCCGAGCGCGGGGGTCGGTCAAGCGGTACGAGAGAGAGAGTCAGACGACGCATGGCGGGACAGAAGATCCGCATCCGGCTCAAGTCCTACGACCACGAGGTCATCGACAGTTCGGCGCGCAAAATCGTCGACACGGTGACCCGCGCTGGTGCGACGGTCGTGGGCCCGGTGCCGCTGCCAACCGAGAAGAACGTGTTCGTTGTCATCCGTTCACCGCACAAGTACAAGGACAGCCGCGAGCAGTTCGAGATGCGGACCCACAAGCGGTTGATCGACATCGTGGACCCGACGCCCAAGGCTGTGGACTCGCTGATGCGCCTGGACCTGCCTGCGGACGTCAACATCGAGATCAAGCTCTGAGGACGCACCCATGACTTCACTTCCCCAGGCTTCCGAGCGCGCCGTCAAGGCGGTGCTCGGCACCAAACTCGGCATGACGCAGGTGTGGGACGACGAAGGTCGTCTGCACCCGGTCACCGTGGTGCGGGTGGACACCAACGTGGTGACCCAGGTCCGCACCCCGGAGCGGGACGGGTACTCAGCGGTTCAGATCGGCTTCGGCCAGATCGACCCGCGCAAGGTGACCCAGCCGCTGCGCGTGCGTGCCGAGAAGTCCGACCTGACGCCTCGTCGCCACGCCGCCGAGTTCCGCACCTCCGACGCCGCTGAGTACATCGTCGGGCAGGAACTGACCGCGGAGACCTTCGAGACCGGCCAGTTGGTCGACGTCGTGGGCACCACCAAGGGCAAGGGCACGGCCGGTGTGATGAAGCGGCACGGCTTCGCCGGTGCGACGGCCTCCCACGGTGCGCACCGCAACCACCGCAAGGCCGGCTCGATCGGTGGCGCCGCCACCCCGGGCCGGGTCTTCAAGGGCTTGCGTATGGCCGGGCGGATGGGCCACGAGCGCCAGACCACACAGAACCTGACCGTCCAGGCCGTGGATGCCGACAAGGGCTTGCTGCTGATCACCGGCGCGGTTCCCGGCCCCAAGGGCGGCCTGGTCATGGTCCGTACCGCTGCGAAGGGTGCGTGAACGCCTTGACTACCCGAACTGCTTCCCGAACGGTGGACGTGCTGGACGCCACCGGCAAGGCAACCGGCTCCGCCGAACTGCCCGCCGCCATCTTCGATGCGGCTGCCAACGTCCCGCTGATCCACCAGGTCGTGGTGGCCCAACTGGCCGCAGCCCGCCAGGGCACCCACGCCACCAAGTCCCGCGCCGACGTGCGCGGCGGTGGTCGTAAGCCCTGGCGTCAGAAGGGAACCGGCCGCGCCCGGCAGGGCTCGATCCGGTCCCCGCAATTCACCGGTGGTGGCATCGTGCACGGCCCGGTGCCGCGTGACTACAGCCAGCGCACCCCGAAGAAGATGAAGGCCGCCGCCCTGCGCGGGGCCCTGTCGGACCGGGCCCGCGGGGGTCGTGTGCACGTGGTGAGCGCCTTCGCCGAGACCGATGTGCCCTCAACCAGCACCGCGGTGAGCCTGCTGAACCAGGTGGCCCCCAGCCGGCACGTGCTGGTTGTTCTGGCCCGCGGGGACGACCTGACCTGGAAGTCGCTGCGGAATGCACCCACTGTGCACCTGATCCACCCCGATCAGCTCAACACCTACGACGTCCTGGTCTCCGATGACGTGGTCTTCACCACCGAGGCACTGGAGGCCTTCGTCTCCGGCCGGGCCCCCGGCGCCGGCTCGACGGATACCACTGAGGAGGACCAGTGAGCACGCCGACCATGAACAAGGACCCCCGGGACGTGATCCTGGCCCCGGTGGTCTCGGAGAAGAGTTACAACCTGCTCGATGAGGGCAAGTACACCTTCCTCGTCGACCCGCGTGCGAACAAGACCGAGATCAAGGTCGCGATCGAGAAGATCTTCGACGTCAAGGTCGACAGCGTCAACACCGCGAACCGACTGGGCAAGACCCGCCGGACCCGGTTCGGGATGGGTAAGCGTAAGGACACCAAGCGCGCGATCGTGACGCTGCGCGAGGGCACCATCGACATCTTCGGCGGCGCGGTCTGAGAAGGCCGGCAGCCAGTAAGAGATTGAGGACGACACTTCATGGCCATCCGTAAGTACAAGCCGACGACACCGGGCCGACGCGGCTCCTCCGTCGCCGACTTCGTCGAGGTCACCCGAACCACGCCGGAGAAGTCGCTGGTCCGACCGCTGAGCAAGAGCGGTGGGCGCAACTCCTCCGGGCGGATCACCGCCCGGCACATCGGCGGCGGTCACAAGCGGGCCTACCGCGTGATCGACTTCCGTCGCAACGACAAGGACGGCGTGCCCGCGAAGGTCGCACACATCGAGTACGACCCGAACCGGACCGCACGCATCGCGCTGCTGCACTACGCAGACGGGGCCAAGCGCTACATCGTGGCGCCGGTCAAGCTCAAGCAGGGCGACATGGTCGAGTCCGGTCCCGGTTCGGACATCAAGCCCGGCAACAACCTGCCGCTGCGGAACATCCCGGTCGGTACCGTGATCCACGCGGTCGAACTCAAGCCCGGTGGGGGCGCCAAGATCGCCCGCTCGGCCGGATCCTCGGTGCAGTTGGTGGCCCGTGAGGGCGGCAACGCCCAGTTGCGGATGCCGTCCGGGGAGATCCGCAACGTGGACGTCCGCTGCCGCGCCACCGTTGGTGAGGTCGGCAACGCCGAACAGGCCAACATCAGTTGGGGCAAGGCCGGTCGGATGCGGTGGAAGGGTAAGCGTCCCACCGTGCGCGGCGTGGCGATGAACCCGGTGGACCACCCCCACGGTGGTGGTGAGGGCAAGACCTCCGGTGGTCGCCACCCGGTCAGTCCCTGGGGCCAGAAAGAGGGCCGAACCCGCCGTCCGAACAAGCCGAGCGACAGCCAGATCGTGCGCCGTCGTCGCACTGGCAAGAAGCGCTGATAGGGAGCCACGATCATGCCTCGTAGTCTGAAGAAGGGCCCGTTCGTCGACGACCACCTGCAGAAGAAGGTGGACGCACAGAACGAGGCCAACACGAAGAACGTCATCAAGACCTGGTCCCGTCGGTCGGTCATCACCCCCGACTTCCTTGGCCACACCTTCGCGGTGCACGACGGTCGCAAGCACGTCCCGGTGTTCGTCACCGAGTCGATGGTCGGCCACAAGCTGGGCGAGTTCGCCCCGACCCGTACCTACCGAGGGCACGACAAGGACGACCGTAGGGCGCGGCGTCGCTGAGAGGCGCGCCCGAGGACACTGAACACTTGTGATCGAGAAAGCAGGACTAACGATGGAAGCCAAGGCGCAGGCGCGATACGTGCGCGTCACGCCCCAGAAGGCTCGGCGGGTCGTGGACATCATCCGCGGCAAGCAGACCGATGAGGCCCTCGACGTTCTTCGCTTTGCCCCGCAGGCAGTGGCGCAGGACGTGCGCAAGATCGTGGAGAGCGCGATCGCCAACGCCCGCGTCAAGGCGGATGAGCAGTCGGTGGCGTTCAACGCCGGCGACCTGGTCATCTCCCAGGCGTACGTGGATGAGGGCCCGACCCTCAAGCGCTTCCGCCCCCGCGCGCAGGGGCGAGCGAACCGCATCCTCAAGCGCACCAGCCACATCACCGTGATCGTGGCCGATGAGCGTCAGATCAAGGGAGGGCCTCGCTGATGGGCCAGAAGGTACACCCCACCGGATTCCGCCTGGGCATCACCACCGACCACCGGTCGCGCTGGTTCGCTGACTCCACCACCAAGGGCCAGCGCTACCGCGACTACGTGAACGAGGATGTCCAGATCCGCAAGTTGATGGCCTCCGGGCTGGAGCGCGCCGGGATCTCCAAGGTCGACATCGTCCGTACTCGCGACCGGGTGCAGGTGGACCTGCACACCGCTCGCCCGGGCATCGTGATCGGGCGCCGTGGCGCCGAGGCCGACCGCCTGCGCGGTGAGTTGGAGAAGCTCACCGGCAAGCAGGTGCAGTTGAACATCCTCGAGGTCAAGAACCCCGAGATCGACGCCCAGCTCGTGGCCCAGGGTATCGCCGAGCAACTCGCCTCGCGCGTGTCCTTCCGTCGTGCGATGCGCAAGGGCATGCAGTCCGCTCAGCGGGCCGGCGCCAAGGGCATCCGGGTGCAGGTTTCCGGTCGGCTCGGTGGCGCCGAGATGAGCCGGAGCGAGTTCTACCGCGAGGGCCGGGTGCCCCTGCACACGCTGCGCGCGTTCGTGGACTTCGGCTTCTTCGAGGCCCGCACCACGTTCGGTCGTATCGGCGTGAAGGTGTGGATCTACAAGGGCGACCAGACCGAGAAGGAGTTCGCCGCCGCGCAGGCCTCGGCGGCGCCCGCGCGTGGACGCGGCCGTGACCGTGACCGTGGCGAGCGCGGGGGCCGTGGCCGCCGTCCTCGTGAGGGCGCACCGGCATCCCAGCCCGCGCCCGGATCGCAGCCCAGCGAGACTGCGGGCGCTCCCGCCACCGGCCAGGCGGCACCGGCCGCCACCGAGACAGCCACTGAGACGGAGGCCTGAGCCATGCTCATCCCCCGGCGCACCAAGCACCGTAAACAGCACCACCCCAAGCGCTCCGGCGTGGCCAAGGGTGGCACCTCGATCGCATTCGGTGATTACGGCATCCAGGCCCTGGAGCCTGCGTACGTGACCAACCGTCAGATCGAGGCCGCCCGTATCGCCATGACCCGGCACATCAAGCGTGGCGGAAAGGTGTGGATCAACATCTTCCCCGACCGGCCGCTGACCAAGAAGCCTGCCGAGACCCGCATGGGTTCCGGTAAGGGTTCCCCGGAGTGGTGGGTCGCAAACGTCAAGCCCGGACGCGTGCTCTTCGAGCTCGCCGGTGTTGACGAGGACCTTGCTCGCGAGGCGCTCCGCCGCGCGCAGCACAAGCTCCCGATGAAGACGCGGTTCCTGAGCCGCGAGGGTGGTGACGTCTGATGGCGATCGGTTCCAAGGACCTGATGCCCGATCAGCTCGACGGCATGGACTCCGAGATCCTGCTGGGTGAGCTCAAGAAGGCCAAGCAGGAATTGTTCAACCTCCGCTTCTCCTCTGCCACCGGGCAGCTGGAGGACCACGGACGGCTGAAGACCGTGCGGCGCGACATCGCCCGCATCTACACGATCCTGCGGGAGCGCGAACTGGGAATCCGGACCGCGCCGACCGCTGACGCGAAGTGAACGAAGAGGCGACGATGAGCGAAGTCACAGAGACCGGGACGCCACAGGCGCCGGCAGAGGACGCAGCCACCCCGCGCGGGTACCGCAAGACCCGTCGCGGGTACGTGGTCAGCGACAAGATGGACAAGACCGTGGTGGTCGAGGTGGAGGACCGGGTCAAGCACCCGCTGTACGGCAAGGTCATCCGTCGCTCCACCCGGGTCAAGGCGCACGACGAGGCGAACGAGGCCGGCGTCGGTGACCTGATCCGAATCATGGAGACCCGGCCGCTGTCCGCCACCAAGCGCTGGCGGATCGTGTCCATCGTCGAGAAGGCCAAGTGACCATCAGGGATTGATCCCGCTAAGTCCACCAATCCGTTCGGCCAGGCTCGAGGAGTAGTCGAGAACCGGCACGACGACAGGAGTAGAACGAATGATCCAGCAGGAGTCGCGGCTCAAGGTCGCCGACAACACCGGGGCCAAGGAGATCTTGTGCATCCGGGTGGTCGGTGGTTCCGGGCGTCGCTACGCCGGCATCGGCGACGTCATCGTCGCCACCGTGAAGGACGCGATCCCCGGCGGCAACGTCAAGAGGGGCGAGGTCGTCAAAGCGGTTGTGGTGCGTACCCGGAAGGAGCGCCGCCGTAACGACGGTTCCTACATCCGCTTCGACGAGAACGCCGCTGTCATCCTGCGGGCCGACGGCGAGCCGCGCGGAACCCGAATCTTCGGCCCGGTAGGCCGTGAGTTGCGGGACAAGCGGTTCATGCGCATCGTCTCGCTCGCCCCGGAGGTGCTGTAAGCAATGGCAAAGATCAAGAAGGGCGACCTCGTCGTCGTCATCTCAGGACGGGACAAGGGTCAGACCGGCCGGGTACTGGAAGTCCAGGCCGAGACCGGACGCCTGGTGGTCGAGGGTGTGCAGCGCGTGAAGCGTCACTCCAAGGTCACCGAGGCGGGCCGCGGCGGTTCGACCACCGGCGGTATCGAGACCATCGAGGCGCCGATCCACATCAGCAACGTGATGCTGGTCGACCCGGAGACCAAGAAGGGCACCCGGGTCGGCTATCGCAGCGAGCAAGTCGAGCGCGACGGCCGCACGCGCACCGCCCGGGTCCGCGTCGCCAAGCGTTCCGGTAAGGACATCTCATGAGCACCAGTACCGACTCCGCCACCCAGAGCGCAGCCGTGCTGCCGCGGTTGAAGAGCAAGTACCGCCAGGAGATCCTGAGCGAACTGCAGACCGAGTTCGGTTACGGCAACATCAACCAGGTGCCCGGTCTGGTCAAGATCGTGGTGAACATGGGCGTGGGGGACGCGGCCCGCGACTCCAAGGTGATCGAGGGCGCGATCAGCGACCTCACCCAGATCACCGGGCAGAAGCCCCGTGTGAACCGGGCCCGCAAGTCCATCGCCCAGTTCAAGCTCCGCGAGGGCCAGGCCATCGGCGCCAGTGTCACGCTGCGCGGTGACCGGATGTGGGAGTTCCTGGACCGGTTGCTGACGCTGGCCCTGCCCCGGATCCGCGACTTCCGCGGGCTGCCGCCCAAGCAGTTCGACGGGCACGGCAACTACACCTTCGGGCTGAACGAACAGTCGGTCTTCCTGGAGATCGACCCCGACAAGATCGACCGGGTCCGCGGCATGGACATCACGGTTGTGACCACCGCCGACACCGACGACGAGGGACACTCGCTGTTGCGTCGTCTCGGCTTCCCGTTCAAGGAGAACTGACGTGGCCAAGACTGCACTGATCAACAAGGCCAATCGCAAGCCCAAGTACGGCGTGCGCGCCTACACCCGATGCACCAAGTGCGGCCGTCCGCGCTCGGTGTACCGCAAGTTCGGCCTGTGCCGTATCTGCCTGCGGGAGATGGCCCTGAAGGGCCAGCTCCCCGGCGTGACCAAGAGCAGCTGGTAAGACGACTACGTCGAAGGTCCGGGTAGGAAACCACGACGAGGAAGGGCGCAGAGCCCATGACTATGACAGACCCCATCGCCGACATGTTGACGCGGTTGCGCAACGCCAACTCGGCGTACCACGAGTCGGCTGCGATGCCGTACTCCAAACTCAAGGCCCACATCGCCGAGATCTTGCAGGCGGAGGGTTACATCAGTGACTGGAGCGTCGAGGACGCCGAGGTCGGCAAGACCCTCACCCTGAACTTGAAGTTCGGGCCGAACCGGGAGCGCTCGCTCGCCGGTGTGCGGCGCGTGTCCAAGCCGGGTCTGCGGGTGTACGCGAAGTCCAACAACCTGCCCAAGGTGCTCGGCGGCCTGGGCGTGGCGATCCTGTCCACGTCCTCGGGTCTGCTCACCGACAAGCAGGCCGAGAAGAAGGGCGTGGGTGGGGAAGTCCTCGCCTACGTCTGGTGACGGGAGGGATCGGAACATGTCACGCATCGGAAAGGTCCCAGTAGCCGTGCCCGGCGGCGTCGATGTCAGCATCGACGGCGCTGCGGTCACCGTCAAGGGCCCCAAGGGCACCCTGAACCACACCGTGCCGGACCCGATCACGGTGGTCCGGGACGACGACGGCGCCCTGGTGGTGTCCCGTCCGGACGAGGAGCGGGAGTCCCGTGCCCTGCACGGCCTGACCCGGACCCTGCTGGCCAACCTGGTCCAGGGGGTCACGCAGGGGTACGAGAAGAGGTTGGAGATCGTCGGTACCGGTTACCGCGTCGTGGCCAAGGGCTCCACCCTGGAGTTCGCGCTCGGCTTCTCCCACCCCATCACGGTCACCGCCCCCGAGGGCATCACGTTCACGGTGGAATCGCCCACCAAGTTCTCCGTCTCCGGCATCGACAAGCAACAGGTCGGTGAGGTCGCCGCGAACATTCGTAAGCTGCGCAAGCCCGAGCCCTACAAGGGCAAGGGTGTGCGGTACGAGGGCGAGCAGGTCCGCCGCAAGGTCGGAAAGGCTGGTAAGTAAGCCATGGCTGTCTCCATCAAGGGAACCGGGAAGCGGAACGCCCGCGCCCGCCGGCACCTGCGGGTGCGCAAGCGCATCAGTGGCACGCCGCAGCGTCCCCGCCTGGTGGTCAACCGCTCGGCGCGCCACATGGTGGCCCAGTTGGTCGACGACACCACCGGCACCACGCTGGCCTCGGCTTCCACCCTGGAAGCCGACCTGCGCGCCGCGGACGGGGTCAAGACCGACAAGGCCCGCAAGGTCGGCGAACTGATCGCCGAGCGCGCCAAGTCCGCCGGCGTCGAGACCGACCGCGGTGTTCGATCGCGGCGGTAACCGCTACCACGGCCGTGTGGCCGCGCTCGCGGAGGGCGCACGTGAAGGAGGTCTGTCCCTGTGACCGACCGAATCCGCACCGACAAGCAAAGGAATCGATGATGGCTGCACCGCAGCGCAGTAGGAACGAGCGCAGTAGCAGTGGGAGCGCCGACAACCGATCCGAGCGCACTGACTCCCGTGGCGCCGACTCCCGCAGCGGGGGTCGGCGCGACCGCCGCGGTGGCGATGGCCGCCGTGGTGGGAACGAGGAGAAGAACTACGTCGAGCGCGTCGTGACCATCAACCGCGTGTCCAAGGTCGTCAAGGGTGGCCGCCGGTTCAGCTTCACCGCACTGGTCGTCGTCGGCGACGGCGACGGCACCGTGGGTGTGGGCTACGGCAAGGCCAAGGAAGTGCCTGCGGCGATCGCCAAGGGCGTGGACGAGGCGAAGAAGAACTTCTTCCCCGTGCCCCGGATCAAGAACACCATCCCGCACAAGGTGCAGGGTGAGGACGCCGCCGGTGTGGTGCTGCTGCGCCCGGCGTCCCCGGGTACCGGAGTCATCGCCGGTGGCCCGGTCCGCGCCGTGCTGGACTGCGCCGGGATCCACGACGTGCTGTCCAAGTCCCTGGGCTCGACCAACGCGATCAACATCGTGCACGCCACGGTGGCGGCGCTGAAGTCCCTGGAGCAGCCCGAGGCTGTCGCGGCACGCCGTGGCCTGCCCCTGGACCACGTCGCGCCGGCCGCATTGCTGCGCGCCCAGGCCGAGGGCCGTGGGCAGAACGCCGATGATGCGGCCTCGGGTGAAGGTTCGACCGACGCCTCCGCGAGCGTGGCGTCATGAGTGAACTGAAGGTCACCCAGAAGAAGTCCGCGATCGGCGGGCGACAGAGCCAGCGCGACACGCTGCGGAGCCTGGGCCTCAAGCACATCGGTGACACGGTGGTGCAGGAGGATCGTCCGGAGATCCGCGGCATGGTCGACAAGGTGGCCCACCTGGTCACCGTTGAGGAGGTCGAGTAAGCCATGGCCGAGAAGAACGACAAGCAGGCGGGCGAGTCCACCGAGTCGGCGGCGCCGGCGCTGAAGGTGCATCACCTGCGTCCCGCACCCGGCGCCAGGACCCGCAAGCAGCGGGTGGGACGTGGGGACGGCTCCGGTCGCGGCACCACCGCCGGCCGTGGCACCAAGGGCACCAAGGCCCGTAACCAGGTTCCGGCGCGGTTCGAGGGTGGGCAGACCCCGCTGCACATGCGCCTGCCGAAACTGCGCGGGTTCAACAACCCGTTCAAGACCGAGTACCAGGTGGTCAACCTCGACCGGTTGTCCGCCCTGTACCCCGACGGCGGCACAGTGACCGTGGAGGACCTGGTGGCCAAGGGCGCCGTGCGCGGCGGTCACCCGGTCAAGCTCCTCGGTTCGGGCGAGATCAGCGTCAAGATCGCCATCACCGTGGACGCGGCCTCGGCCTCGGCCAAGGAGAAGATCGAGGCGCGGCGGCGGCAGCGTCGAGCAGGCTTGAGACGATGCGTGAAGGCGGCGGCATCGGGAGTCATATCCCGAGCCGCCGCGTTCGGCGTCCCGAGGCCCGCTGCCGACCCGGCCAACCCATCATTGCCGATGCGTGATGCCCGGTAGGGTCGTAGTGGAGCACACCGCCACGCCCGGACCGGGCCGTGCGCGGCCGATGTAGCAGGAGGACCATTGCTCAGCCCATTCGTGCGGGCGTTCCGCACACCCGATCTGCGGCGGAAGTTGCTGTTCACGCTGTGGATCATGGCGCTCTTCCGCCTTGGTTCCTTCATCCCCACCCCGGGGGTCGATTACGGCAACGTGCAGGTCTGCATCGCCGGTCAACCCACCGAGGGCGGGGACGTGCTGGGGCTGATCAACCTGTTCAGCGGGGGCGCCCTGCTGCAGTTGAGCGTGTTCGCGCTGGGGATCATGCCCTACATCACCGCGAGCATCATCGTGCAACTGCTGCGGGTCGTGATCCCGCGGTTCGAGGAACTGCACAAGGAGGGACAGTCGGGCACGGCGGTGCTGACCCAGTACACCCGCTACCTGACCATCTTCCTGGCCGTGCTGCAGGCCACCACGATCATCACCGTGGCCCGCACCGGGAACCTGTTCCCGGGCTGTGAGGTCCCGATCATCCCGGACGACAACTGGTCCACCCTGGTCCTGATGATCCTGACCATGACCGCCGGGACCGGGCTGATCATGTGGCTGGGTGAACTGGTCACCGAGCGCGGCGTCGGCAACGGCATGTCCCTGCTGATCTTCACCTCCATCGCGGCCAGCTTCCCCAGTGCGGTCCAGCAGATCGCGGCCGCCGAGGACGGCGTGCTGAACGTGGTGCTGTTCCTGCTGATCTGTGCGGTGGTGATCGTGCTGATCGTGTTCGTGGAGCAGTCCCAGCGCCGGATCCCGGTGCAGTACGCCAAGCGGATGGTGGGCCGCCGGATGTACGGCGGTTCCTCCACCTACCTACATCCCGATCAAGATCAACATGTCCGGTGTGATCCCGGTGATCTTCGCGTCCTCGCTGCTGGCGCTGCCGACGCTGGCGGTGCAGTTCGCCGAGGACCAGACCACCGGCTGGGTGCAGTGGGTCCTCGAGAACCTGCAGGACCCGGCGGCGAACATCCAAATCGCCATCTACACCCTGCTCATCATCTTCTTCGCGTTCTTCTACACCTCGATCACGTTCAACCCCGACGACGTGGCGGACAACATGAAGCGTTACGGTGGCTTCATCCCGGGGATCCGCGCCGGCCGGCCCACCGCGGAATACCTGCGGTACGTGATCACCAGGATCACCACGGTCGGCGCGATCTACCTGGCCATCGTGGCGCTGATCCCCACCATCGCGTTCAAACTGATGGGTGTCAGTTCCAACATCCCCTTCGGTGGGGTCTCACTTCTGATCCTGGTCAGCGTCGGCCTCGACACGGTCAAGAAGATCGACGCACAACTGCAGCAGCGTCACTACGAAGGGTTCCTGCGATGAGCAAGTGCATCATCCTGCTCGGCCCGCCCGGAGCGGGCAAGGGCACCCAGGCGGCCCGCCTGGCGGAGCAACTCAACATCCCGGCCGTCTCCACCGGAGACATCTTCCGGGCCAACGTGGCCGAGCGCACCGAACTCGGCCAGCGCGCCCAGCGGTACATGGACGCCGGTGAGTACGTACCCGATGAGGTCACCAACGCGATGGTGGCCGACCGCCTGGCCCAGCCCGACGCCGCCGAGGGCTTCCTCCTGGACGGCTACCCGCGCACCGGTGTGCAGGTGGCCGAACTCGACCGGATGCTCACCGAGGCGGGCAAGAGCCTGGATGCGGTGGTCGAACTGACTGCGGGCACCGATGAGGTGATCGCCCGGCTGCTGGGCCGTGCCGCCGAGCAGGGCCGTAGCGACGACACCGAGGACGTGATCCGGCGCCGGATGCAGGTCTACGCCGAGCAGACCGCGCCGCTGACCACCGTCTACGAAGAGCGTGGGTTGCTGGTGCAGGTGGACGGTCTGGGTGCTGTCGATGAGGTGACCGAGCGGATCCTGGCGGCATTGAACCCGCGGCTGGGCCAGGCCGCCGGCCACGACGCCGCCGGCCCCCGGGAGTAGGCGCCAGGGGGTTGTTCTCGAACATCGAGTACAAGACCACTGATCAGATCCGTCGGATGCGCAAGGCGGGCCTGGTGGTGGCCGAGATCCACGCGGCGATCCGCGCGGCGGCGGTGCCCGGAGTGCGCACCGCCGATTTGGACGCAGTCGCTGCCGGAGTGCTCGAGCGCGCCGGTGCCGTCTCGAACTTCCTCGGCTACCACGGCTACCCCGCGCATGTGTGCCTGTCGGTCAACGATGAGGTGGTGCACGGCATTCCCGGGCAGCGGGTCCTGGAAGCAGGCGACGTGCTCTCGGCCGACTGTGGTGCCGTGGTGGAGGGCTGGCACGGCGACGCCGCGTTCACCGTCGTGGTGGGAGCCGGCGACGACGACGACCCCGGAGATCCGGGTGACCACCTGCTGAGCGAGGTGACGCAATCGGCTATGTGGGCCGGGATCGCCGCGCTTGCCAAGGGGCAGCGCCTGGGCGTGGTCGGCGACGCGATCCAGGACGAGATCGAGCGCGTCGCGGCCCGGGAGGACACGACGCTGGGCATCGTGGCCGAGTACGTGGGCCACGGCATCGGGTCGGCGATGCACCAGCCTCCCGACGTGCTGAACATCCGCTCCGCCCACCGGGGACCCAAGGTCCGCGCCGGTCTGTGCGTGGCGATCGAACCGATGATCACCCGTGGCGGCGCCGAGACGAAGGTGCTGGCCGATGACTGGACCGTGGTCACCACCGACGGGTCCCGCGCCGCCCACTGGGAACACACCGTCGCGGTGCACGACGGCGGGATCTGGGTGCTGACCGCACCCGATGGCGGAGCAGCCGAACTGGCCGCCCGCGGCGTAGCCGCCGCGCCACTGGACTGACACTCATGCTGACCGCCCCCTCGCTGAGCGGGGCGGGTTGACCCACCCCGCCCACGTCGTCGGGCATGCCCCTGGTCGGGTTGGACGGGCCGGACTTCCCCCGTCCACGTCGTCGGGCATGCATTACGGGTGACCCGCGCGGGCTGAACGTACCCGAGCGACGTAATCGGACCCGCCCGTGCGACGTCCCCGCACCGGCCCGCGGCCGGGCGCCTCCGTCCCTGGCCCGCCACATCGAGGACGGCCGGTACCCGGCGCACTGACGGTGCGGGTGAGCCGGGGGTGAGGCGGGTTCACCCGCCGGTTGCGCGGAGATTCGCGCCGCCGTCGACCCGTGCTCGGGGCCCGTTGACGCTTCTGATCACCCCGAGTCCACAACCCGCTCGTCCTGCGGCGACGTCGGAGCCTCGCGCGGCTCACCCGGCGTCCGGCCGGAATCATCCGGTCCCGTCCTGGAACCCCGGTGCCGATGAGAGTTGACTCAACAGTGTTCGGGGGAGCGCCCACTCGGTATCGGATCCGGGGCAACTAGGGCCCTCCAGAGGGAATCGGAGGGATCGCGATGGTCGTGTCGACGCGCCGGTCCCCTTGCACCTCCGGCCTCCGGACCCCACCTGCCGGTATGAGTTCATGAGCGTCTACTCGGCGGTTCTGGATCGTTTCGACCTGGTCAACCGGCGCACCGGATGGCTGCGGGAGACGCTGCGGCCACACGCCTCGGTGCTCACCATCGGGATGGCCGCGGTGGACCTGATGGCCGTCTCGATCGCTGTCGCCGTCGTCACCGTGCTCACGTACTCCCCGTTGCACGCCCTGGCTGCCGGAACCTGCGCCGGCGCGGTGATCACCGTTGTGGTCGCACTGCGCGGAGGGTATCGGCGCCACCACTGGGGCCTGGCCCGCCAGGACCTGCGGGCACTGCTCAACGGGATCCTCGTGGCAGCGGCCGTCGCGATGGGGCTGGCCTACTTCGGTGTGGTGGAGATCCCGCAACCACTGCTCCTGTACTCAGTGAGCGTCAGGCGTCGCAATGGCGGCACTGATGCGCGGGGTGCACCAGTTGCTGATCCGACGCCTGCGCCGCGACGGCGATCTGGACCGCCGGGTGCTCATGATCGGGGCAACCGACTCCTTCGGTGGGCTCGCTGGTCTGATGCGCGAACACGGCGGGCAGGGCGTGACCATCCTGGGCCGGTGCCGGCCCGGGGGCGCACCGGGCCAGGACGACGACGTGCTCGGCGGCGTGACCGAGGCACCCGGACTGGTGCGGCAGCTCGGTGCGGACACGGTGCTGGTGGCCGCGGACGCCCTCACCGCGGAGGAACTGCGGCAGTTGAGCTGGCGGCTCGAACCGCTCGGTGTGAACCTTCTCATCGCGCCGGACGTCGCCGAGGTCGCCTCACACCGCACCGAACTGGTCTCGGTCAAGGGCACCCCGATGGTCCGGATCGCGCTCGGCCCCTCCCGGGTCACGATGCTGCTGAAGGCGGCGATAGACCGCTGCCTGGGCCTGATGCTGACCGTGCTGGCGATGGCCGTCCTGGTCCCGGCGATGCTGGCAGTCAAGGTGACCAGTCCCGGCGCGGTGTTCTTCCGTCAGACCCGGGTCGGTGAGGACGGAGTGCCCTTCACGATGCTGAAGTTGCGCACCATGTACCTCGACGCCGAAGAGCGTCTGGCCCAACTGGTCCAGCAGAGCGATGGCAACGGCGTGCTGTTCAAGATGCGCGAGGATCCCCGGGTCACACCCGTGGGCAGGATCCTGCGTCGCTTCTCCATCGATGAGTTGCCCCAGTTGTGGAACGTGGTGCGGGGTGACATGTCCCTGGTGGGGCCGCGTCCGCCGCTGCCGCGCGAGGTCGCCGAGTACGATGACCGCGCCTACCACCGGCTGCTGGCCAAGCCCGGGCTGACCGGACTGTGGCAGGTCTCGGGGCGCTCCGATCTTGATTGGGACGAGTCGGTCCGACTGGACCTTCGGTACGTGGACAACCGCAGTGTGCGGGCCGACCTGAAGATCCTCGCCCGCACCGCGGGCGCGGTGGTCGGGGGTCGAGGTGCGTACTGACATCACAAACTGCCGTGCGCTCGCGCCGGCTGGAGGAGGTGCGCCCTCGGACCCCCGACGGGGGCGTACCTCCGCTTGTCGGCACGAGCGGGCGGGTCAGACGAACAAACGTCAGTTCCGTCGCTTCCGCCCCGTTCGCGCCGGCTGGAGGGAGTGCGCTCCCGGACCCCCGTCGGGGGCGCACTTCCTCCTGCCGGCTCGAACGACGCCGAGCCACGTTCGCCCATTCCCCGCCAGACCAGCGCATGGCGCCAGGCGTACCGCGGCGACCATGCAGCTGAGGTAGTCGTCGTGTTCGGGGGCGATGACATGTGCGGCAACCACGTGCACCACGTGGCCATGCCACGGCAATCGCCCGCACGAGCGGGTGGACCCAGGGCGCTGCTGGTCGTTGCCTCGCTGCCATGTGCCGGGGCGTCACGGACGAGTTCGTCAACACTGAAGGGGTGTGCCCGATGAGTGTGCCGGTGGCCCTCGCCCATGATTACGCCACCCAGCGCGGCGGAGCCGAGCGGGTGGCATTGTGGCTCGCTCAGGCATTTCCGGATGCTCCGATGTACACCACGCTGTACGACCCAGAGGGGACCTTCCCGGAGTTCGGCGCGCTGGATTTGCGAACCACCGGATTGAACAGGATCGGAGTCCTTCGCCGGCACCACCGCCTGGCGTTGCCGCTGCTGGCGCCGGCTGTCTCCGCGCAACGCGTGCGGGCCGACGTCCTGCTGACCAGTTCCACCGGCTGGGCGCACGGCTACCGTGGTGCGGAGCGCACCGTCGTCTACTGCCACGCCCCCGCCCGTTGGCTCTATCAGCGCTCCCGCTACCTCAGCGGTCGGGACGGAGCAGGCCTGGCCAACCGCGCCCGCCGGGTCCTGGCGAGCGGAGCGCTGACCGCGCTTACGCCGGCACTGCGCGGGTGGGACCGCAGGGCCGCGGACCGGGCCGACGTGTATCTGGCGAACTCCACCGTCACCGCCCGAGCGATCCGCGAGGCCTACGGGATCGAAGCAGAGGTGCTGCCACCTCCACCGGCAATGCTGCCCGGCGGCGAGGTGCAGCCGGTGGCGGATCTGGACCCGGGCTTCCTGTTATGTGTCGCGCGTCTGCTGCCGTACAAGAACGTCGACGTCCTGGTCGAGGCGATGGGATTGCTCGATGGCCAGACTCTGGTCATCGTGGGTGACGGGCCGGACCGGATGCGACTGCAGAGTATGGCCGAGCAGGTCAACGCCTCCGGTGCGGGGCGTGTGGTGCTGCTTGGCCGGGTTGCGGACGCCGAACTGCGCTGGCTCTATCAGGGCGCCGGTGCGCTGGTTGCTTCCTCCTACGAGGACTACGGGCTGTCGCCCCTGGAAGCCGGGGCATTCGGCAAGCCCTCGGTAGTTCTGGGCGACGGTGGCTACCTGGACACCGTGATCGATGGCGTCACCGGAGTATTCTTCGCCGCTCCGGAAGCCGAAAAGATTGCAGTTGCTGTGGCTGATGTCACAGCCCAAACGTGGGATACTGAGGTGATCAGAGCGCATGTCGCGGGGTTCGGGCTCGACCGGTTCATCTCCCGGCTGCGCACCGTGACGCTGGAATGCGTTGACTCTTCGGGGGCGAAGCGGCCCCGGGCAGCCTGAGGAGGCCCCGGATGACACTACGCGAGTTCGGCCGGGTTATTCGGGCTGGGTGGTACCTGGTGCTACTCGCCATGGTCGTTGCCCTGACTGGCGCCTGGTTCTACCTTGACCGTCAGATGCCGATGTTCGAGTCCGTGACAAGGCTCGAGTTGCAGGAGGACCTGGCAACTGAACTGAGCGAGGGGACCTCGGCTGGTGCGGGCTCAGAAGGTGATGTCAGCGCCAGTTTCCGCTCGAGTTCTGTGGCCGAGGCGGCCGCGACACTGCTGGACAGTTCAGCACCGCCGACGTTGCTGGCCTCGATGGTCTCCGCGGAACAGTTCGGTCCCATGGTGGACGTCACGGCTGAGGGGTTCAGCCCGGAGCAGGCGATGGAAATAGCCGATGCGTTCGCCCAGGCCTATATCGACAATCTCGCCGGGTATCGGACTGCTGAGATCGAGTATGTCGAGGAACGGCAGGAGGCGCTCTCCGAGCAACTGACCGACGTGACCGACCGTCTCAACGTCAATGAGGACGATGCCCTGGCCCTGGCAGAGCAGAACCTGATCGTGGAGGAGTACACGGCCCTGTCGGTTCGATTGAACACCCTGCAGGCGACCCCGGAGTTGGCTGTCATCACCAGTCCGGCCGAGTCCGCCGCTCCTCAGGGCATGCCCGATGTCCAGGTGATCGCCCTGGCGGGGCTCGGCGGGCTGGTGGCGGGGGTGGGCTTGGCCTTCTTGCGTCGGAGTCTCGACCAACGCCTCCGTATCGATGGCGAGGTCGCCGAACTAGCGGGCGCACCGGTGCTGGCGCACATCTACGGTCTGCGTCAGGCGACCAGGGACTTCCGTGCCACCCGCATGCTCCCGGTGACACGGCATGTGGCCACCCCGTTCACCGAGTCGATCCGGGAACTGCGCACCGCCGTCGCGGTCACCATGCCATCGGAGCAGCATCAGGTTGTGGTGGTGACCGCGGTCGACGGCCACGGTTCGCGCTCGTTCGGCGCGGCGAACCTGGCGGCATCCTTCGCCCTGAGTGGCCGCAGCACGATTGCGCTGTCCGGCGACCTGCGCCAGCCTGACTTCGATCGACTCTTCCAATCGGTCGGCGCCAGCAGCGAATCGGACCCACAGCGTAGTGAGATCGCGAATCTCTCGGTGCGAACACTGCCGCTGCAGCGACTCGACCCGGCGGACTATCTGGCCACCGACGGGGTCCGGGCGATGATCGAGGAGTTGCGCAGCGCCTGTGAGGTGCTCGTGATCGATGCACCTCCGGTACTGGCGGCGGCCGATGCGACGATTCTGGGCCAGTACGCCAGCGGTGTGGTGCTGGTGGCAACGGCGGGGAAGACCGAACGGAATGCCCTGACAGAGGCGGTGGACCGGTTGCGAACGAATCAGGTTCCGTTAGTAGGCATCGCGCTGGTCGGCGTGGCCCGGGACCGCCGGATTCTGTATGCGTCCACCTACGGCAGCGATGAACTGACGGGACGTGGCGGGAAGTTGCGCCGATTGTTCTCTCGCCGCCGTCGCAGCGAGCACCCACAGGCGGGGACGGTTGGGACCACCGAAGCCGCCGTGCAGGTCGCCGGAACCGAGCGGACCACTGTGAAGACCGCTGGGGCCGATCAGGTCGCTGCGAAAGCGCAGGCGCCGGGGCCCGGCCCGGCCGGGTCGGCCCCCCCGGCCGCGACCGCAACGAGGCCCGAGAACCCCGCGACACCGAGTAGCCCGCCCTCGGCGGCCGACGTGACAGTGCCGTCGAAGGGCGTGTCGCGACGGGAGGTTCAAAGCGGGGTGGGTAGCCCGGCCGGGCGGTCATGAGCACGGGTGCCCCCGAGGCCCCCAGTGGAGGAGACCGGCCGCTGCGGGTGCTGGTCCTGGACCATACCGCCAGCCTCGGCGGGGCAGAGTTGGCGCTGGAACGCCTGTGCAAGGTACTGGACCGCAAGGTCGTCGATCCACGGGTTCTACTGTTCGAGGACGGCCCGCTTCAACAGCGCATTCGGCGCACCGGTATCCCGGTGGGGACCGAGCCGGTGCCACCCGCGCTCGGTCAACTCGACCGGGTCAGCACCGGGCGGTTCTCCCGGTGGCCGCGGACGGCGGTGCAGGCCGCCCGCTTCACCGTCCGGTTGACCAGGCGGGTGCGGCGGCTGCGACCGGACTTGATCTACACCACCTCGCTCAAGTCCGACCTGATCGGCATCGTGGTGGCCATGCTGACCCGGCGGCCGCTGGTGTGGCACGTGCATGACCGGATCAGCCCCGACTACCTACCGGTGGTGATGGTGCGGCTGGTCCGCCTGCTCTCCCGGGTGCCCGCCGCGGTGATCGTAAACTCCCGGGCTACGGCGCGGACCCTCCCAGGGGTGCCGGTGGTCCTCGCTTACCCCGGCTTCGAGGAGGCCCAAGTCCTGGCAGCACCGCACCGGAGGTCCGACGGCCGGGTGGTGGGGATGATCGGACGGATCAGTCCGACCAAGGGTCAAGCCGAGTTCGTGGCTGCCGGCCGCCTGGTGCTCGAGGAGTATCCCGATGTGCAACTCCGGATCGTCGGCGCGCCGATGTTCGGTGCGCAGCACTACGCCGAGCAGGTGCGCCGCCATGCCGAAGACTTGGGCGACCGGATCGCGTGGCTGGACTTCACCGATGACGTCGGCCCGCAGTTGGACGCACTGGACGCCTTCGTGCACGCCTCGCCGGTTCCTGAGCCCTTCGGGCAGGTGGTCGTCGAGGCGATGATCCGGGGCGTGCCGGTGGTGGCCACCCGTGCCGGCGGTGTGCCGGAGATCCTGCGGGACGACGGTCAGACGCTCGGCGTCCTGGTAGAACCGGGGGATGTGGCGGACCTGGCCCGGGGGATCAGCGAAGTGCTGGCCGATCCCGACGCTGCGGCGAGGAGGGCGGAGCAGGCATGGGCGTCGGCCCGGGAGCGGTTCTCGGTGGACCGGACGGCCGCCACGGTCACTGCGACGTGGCGCCGTGCCGCCGCAAACGTGCGATGACCTCACCCATGAGGATCGCCTGATCCCGCCAGGTCGGGACTCCGGCGGGCGGGTCCGCGGGCGGGTCCGCGGGCGGGTGCTGACGTCCCAGGAGACGGGCGACCGCCTGCGGGAAGTGGTGGGCGTCCACTGCGGTGATCAGAGGGTCCTCGCTGTCCCGGAACACCGCGACAGGTGTGGCCACGATCGGGCGACCGACAGCGCGGTACTCATAGAACTTGATCGGATCCAGGCTGTCGGTGAACTCGTTCACGAGGTGCGGAACCAAGAGCACGTCGGCGTGCTGCAGATAGGCCGGTACCGAGCGCCACGGTCGTCCGCCGAGGACGACGCCCCCGGCCTGCTCCAACCGGGATCGTTCGGCGGCGCTGATGTCCACTATCGGTCCAACCAGCACCAGCGTGGCTGATTTCCCGACCGCACGAGCCGTTCGCGTAGCCAGTGGTACATCGAAGCGGTCCGGGTGCACCGTGCCCAGGTAAAGGGCGACCGGTCCGGCCGGGAGGTCGTCTGGGCGCGGCTGGGGCCGGCGGTACCGGTCCAGATCCACAGCGTTGGTGATGAGCGTGACCGGTCGTTGCTCTCCCTTGGTCCGGGCCAGGTGCGCGGAGCATACGGTGACCTCCTCGCAACGAGCCAGCAGGATCTGCTCACTGGCGACGAGCCGCTCGTGCTCGGCGGCGTCCCGGTCGGCGGCCAGCCAGTCGTCGGTGATGTCGTACAGCGATGGCCAGGGCGTGCTCGTGATCATCGCGGAGGCAGCCGGGTCGTTGAGCCACAGCATCGGGCTGCGAAACCCTGCCCGGTGGCTGGCCCGCTGCACGGCTTTCGCGAGCCGCTGGTCAGCGTGCCGGTCAATTCTGCGCGGTAACACCTTCGTCGGTTGGAACAGCAGAACTCCGCCACCCCTCTGGTCGTCCGTGGCCCCCTGCAGCGGGCGCAACCCGGCTCCCCACCGGGGAAGTCGCCTCCGGGAGAGTTGGAACAACGGGTCGGCAGGCGGCTCCACGAAGAGCACGCGCAGGCCGGGGTCGGCACGCACCAGCTCGGCGAGCAGGTACTGGTTGCGGCGCCAGATCTCATCCCATGCCTCAAGTGAGATCACGACGAGTTCCGGGCTCGGTGAGGAACCGTGCAGGACCGACCGGTACACGTCCTCGGTGGCCCGGGACTGTGCTGCCGGGTTGAATCGCTCCCGTTGGGCCGAGCGGGCGGCGGCTGCGTATGCGTCCCGCCGCGCCGGGTCGGCCGCCAGCGCCGCCAAGGACTCACCCGCTGCGCGTGGATCCGTCGGTGGGTACAGGCCCAGCGGATCCAGGCCGGAGAGCAACTCACGATGCCCGCCGGATCCGGCCGCGACCACCGGCAGCCCGTGGACCATCGCCTCCAGCACGCTGAGGCCCAGACCTTCGATGGCGCAGGGGGCCAGCAACATGCCGGCGCTGGCCATCCGGCCGGGAACGTCGTCGAGGTGACCCAGGAACTGAACCTGCGAGGTCAGGCCGAGGTTGCTGACCATGTCCTCCAGCGCCGTCCGCTGGGAGCCGTCACCAGCGATCTGCAGTGACCACCCGGCCCGCGCAAGCCCGGAGGCAGCGAAGGCGCGTACTCCCAGATCGGTTCGTTTCTCGGCCTCCAGCCGCTGGGCGATGAGGACCACGGCTTCGCGGTCACGCGCGGGCCGAATCTCCGGTCCCGACGGGATGCCCGGATACACCACCACGCTGGCCCCGTCGACATGCTCGGCCACGTAGCCGCTGACCGATATCTGAGCACTCAGCCGCCGGCTGGCCAGGGCCGCCCGCAGTGCTTTCCCCACGCCGCTGCCCCGAGTCCTGGCGAAATGGCGCGTGGTCACCACGGGAGGGAAGTGGCGCCGGCCGACAGCGGCGAGAGTCACGGCGATCTCGGCGGCGGTCATGTGCACGTGCACGATGTCGGCACCGGGTGCTGCCCGACGTAACCGGCGCACCACCTCCAGGGTGGTCTCACCGGGCCAAAGCCGCACCGCGTGTCCGACCACCTCCGCACGCATGGACTGTTGCCGTCCTCCGATGATCGCCACATCGTGTCCGGCTCGGGCTTGAGCCCGGGCTAGTCCGGCGACGTGACGCTCCACCCCGGCGAACGCGCCGGACCGAATGGCGTGCAGCACCCTCACCGCGTCGCTGCTTTGCTCACCGCAGGTCCCTCATCAGTCGCCGGCCGGACACTCACGGGAGGCGGACGGCCGACCTCGGCTGCGCGGTCCTGCTGTGCTTGCGCGTAGGCATGCGCCCCCAGACAGACACCGACGATCAGGAACGGCACGGAGGCCTGGACGGAGACCCAGAACAGGTCGAACTGCCCCTGCACGAAGCGCATCAGCACCATCGTGAAGGCGAGGGTGCCGAAGCGGGGGTCGATACGCCAGAGCACGACCAGGCTGGCGCCGAACAGCACGAGGAAGCCGGCCAGGCCGATCACACCGGCGGAGGCGAGCATCTCGAGTTCGGCGTTCGGGGGCTGGAAACCGAACTCCGTCCGCCCCGCTGTCCAGTACCGCAGCCCCATCCCGACCCACGGGCTGCGCCGCCACACCTCGATCGCGTCGTCGTACCAGGCGAGCCGTTGGAACGCGGAGTTGAAGGGGTTGTCCTCGGTGAGTTGCTCGTGCGCCGCGCCCCCGACGTAGAAGATGGCCGGGATGATGGCCAGCAGGACCACCTTGGACCGTCTGCGCTCCGGGTCCGGCCGCAGGATGACAACGAGGATGGCCGCCGCGAGGCCGATGAGCGCCTGACGGGCCCCGGAGGCGAAGACCCCCAGCGCCAACAGCAGGAAGGTTCCCTGTGCGAGCCGGTGGGGCCAGTCCAGCCAGCGGGGATTGATATAGGTGACCAGAGCCGCGAACGCGAGGACCGTGCCGATGAAGTTCTTGTGCATGTCGAAGAGGTAGACACCGGCGTAGCCGGTCCCGAATTGTTGCCCCGCGGTGATGAGGGTCATGACCGCAATCGCGATGCACGGGAGTAGGAACAGCGTCAGCCCGAGGCGTGCGCGGCCGGCCCGCCCCACCGCCCATCCCACCACCAGGGCACCGCCGACCAAGAGCCATGCGTGGAACCACTCGACCGTGTTGGCCAGGAACGGGTTGGCGATGACCGTGAACAGGGTGGACACCTGGTAGATGCCCGAGATCCACAGCATCGAGCGCATCGGCCTGGAGAACGGCCGTGGCGCGAGGAACAGAGCGGCCCAGAAGGCTCCGAACAGCGCGAAGTCGGACACCGACAGGTCCACACCCCCGCCACCGACCCGCTGGATGATCACCGAGGCCGGCATCGCCAGGATCGGCAGGGTCGCCGGCTGACGTGCCGTCAGCCCGATCAGCAGGACCAGCGCCGCCATGCCGATCGCCATGAGTGAGTTTCCCGGCACCAGGAACCCGATCACCAGCAACAGGACAGCACCGACCCCGGTCATGACCAGCCAGCCAGTGGAACGAACGATCACAACGATGCCTCCGCCCGGACCGGGCCTGTCGCGTAGGTCCGCAGGCGCCATCGAGCACGCTGCGCCGCAGCGCCGCGCAGGAGGATCGAACGCGCGAGGGCACCAGCGAGCACCCCCGCTCGGGCGACCTGCCAGTTCCACCCCCCGAAGTGCTTGCGCAGGTAGCGCTCCTGGGAGGCGTGGAAGTGGATGTCGCGACGATGCGGGTCGCTGCTCGTGCCGCCCCCCAGGTGCAGTGCCGTGGCCGCGGGTACCAGCGCGTGCCGCCAGCCCAGCCGATGAGCTCGGAAGGCCCAGTCGGTCTCCTCGGCGTACAGGAAGAAGTGCTCGTCGAAGCGCCCGACCTGGGCGATCGCGGCGGCCTTCAACATCAGCACCGAGCCGATGACGAACGACCTGCTGGGCCTGACCCGACGCAGCCGCGCGAGCCCGATTGTCTGGATCCACACCCCGGCCGGGGAGGGGAAAGGCCAGGTCACTGTGGCCGCTACGCCGTCATCATCGACCTGGCTCGGCCCGGTACTGGCTAGTTCCGGGTCGGCGTGCAGCGCCTGCTGCAGGAGGGTGACGTCATCGGGGGAGATGATGGCGTCGGGGTTGAGGAGCAGCACGTCCCGCTCCGGGTGGTCCCGCCGGTCCAGGGCGTAGTTCACCCCGGCGGCGAACCCACCGTTGCGGCCGGGATCCAGGTACCGCGCCCCGGAGTCGATGGCGATGCTGCGGATTTCCGGCATCGAGGAGTTGTCCACCACGGTCAGCGGAAAGTGTCCCACCAGCGGGGCCAGCGCGGAGCGCACCATGTCCGGAGCGCCGTAGGCCACCAGCACCACCTCCGGGCGGAGCGCTTCACCGCTCCGTTCCCTCGCGGATGCAGCGGATGCTGAGGTTGGGCGCTGCGGGCCCGTGATGCAGTGCTCGTACAACTCGCGATACCTGCGCGCCACCTCCGGCCAGGCACACTCGCGGGCGCGCGCGGAGCCCGCGGCTCGCAGCTGTTCGGCCAGGCCCGGTGCGTCCGCCACCGTGACCAGGGCATCTGCCAACGCGCGCGAATCACCAGGAGGGACGAGCAACCCGGCGTCTCCTACGACGTCGGGCAAGGCTCCGGTGTCGCTCGCCACAACAGGGATGCCGCACGCCATCGCCTCGACGGCCACCCGTCCGAACTGCTCGACCCAGCCCGGGGTAGGCAGGGACGGGACCGCGAGCATGTCCAGGGAACGGTAGAAGGAGGGCAGTTCCTCCCCGCTCAGTGCGCCGAGAAACCTCACCCGGTCTCCGAGGCCCGCAGTTCGGGTGCGCAACTGGTGCTCCAGCGGCCCGGCCCCGGCGATGCGCAGGTGGAGGCGCTCGTCGTCCAGGGCGGCGCGCAGCAGCACATCGACACCCTTGTGTTCGGCCAGCCGGCCGGCGTAACCCACCACGACTTCACCGCCCGCTGTGGCCTCACCATCGGGGGGGCGAGCCTCCTGTTCCTCGGGCGGGGGAGCCTCCCGGTCCTCGGGTGATGGACCCGGAGCAAAGATCTCCGGGTCCACTCCGAGCGGAATGACTTCGATCCGCCCCACCATGCCTTTTGACCGAAGGATCCTTCCCGCCTCTCGATTACAGACCGAGAGAGCCGAGGCGTGGCGTAGAGCGCGTCCTTCGAACGTCCGAAAGGGCCAGGGGTAGCGTTTCTCGATGTTCTGCGCCGAGTACAACATGTACGGCGATGGCGGGTTCATCCGGGAACGAGGCAGGATTCGCTGCAACGTACGCATGAACAAGATCTGCGCGGTGGCCAGTGCATAAGGTTCTTCGTGAATATCCAGCAGATCCCAGCCCTCGCCGAGAGTGCGCCACAACCGGCGGAACTCATACACGAACAAGGCCGGGTGAGAACCGAACGTGGCCAACCCCCGGACCTTCTCGCCAGGCTTGGGCTGCAGCCGTACCTGAGTCCCTCCCTCGTTCCACTCTCGGGCAGAAACCAGCCGCACATCGACCCCTTGGGAGAGCAGCACCCGTTCCCGTTCTCGCCATGCATCCACGACCGCACTGTGCGAGATGCGAAGCACCTTCATAATGCTGATTCTCCCGCACGTTGGCGGGGTTTGTCTCGCATGTGGCGGGCTTATCGAGCCCCTTCTCAGAATCTCCCCAGGACCAGAACACGACAGCCTTGAATAGGAGTATCTTCGACTCCAGGGGATCTCTCACGCGGCGAAGGGTGCACGATGCGCATACTGGTCGACGGCGACCGCGGGTACCTTGGTTCCGTCCTGGTGCCATTGCTCCAGCGCGCCGGACACGAGGTTGTCGGGCTCGATATCGGCTGGTACGACGGTTGCGATTTCGGGGCACAACCGCAGGGGTATGAACAGCGCACCGGCGATATCCGCGACGCTCAGCCGGCGGAGTTGCGCGGCTTCGACGCGGTGGTTCACCTCGCGGCGATCTCCAATGATCCGATCGGTCACCTCAACCCGGCCGCCACCTTTGACGTCAATACCGAGGGTGCGATCCATATGGCTCGCACCGCCAAGGAGGCCGGGGTCGCGCGCTTCCTGTTCTCATCGTCATGTTCGCTCTATGGGGCAGGCGGTGCCGGGCCGATCGATGAGACTGGTGAGTTCCGTCCGGTCACCCCGTACGGCGAGAGCAAGGTTCGGGCGGAGGAGGGCATCGCCCCACTGGCCGATGATGACTTCTCACCGACCTACCTACGCAACGCCACGGCTTATGGGTCCTCGCCCAGGCTTCGCGCGGATATCGTCGTGAACAATCTCACGGGTACGGCCTTCACCCGCGGTGAGGTGCGCCTGGAGTCCGATGGGACTCCGTGGCGACCCCTGGTCCACGCTGAGGACATCGCCCGGGCTTTCCTGGCAGTGCTGCAGGCTCCCCGTGACCTCGTGCACGACCAAGCCTTCAACGTGGGCCGCGATGAGGACGTCGTGCAGATCCGTACCATCGCCGAGCAGGTGAGCCGGATAACCGGGGCCCCTGTGACCTTCGCTGCTGACGCTGGCCCGGACACGAGGAACTACCGGGTCGATTTCACGAAGATCCGCAGTCTCCTGCCCGAGTTCAAGCCACAGTGGACCGTTCCCGCCGGGATCCGCGAGATCTGGCGCGACGCCAAGACACGGGGCCTGACCTCCGAAGACTTCCAAGGTCCCAGGTTCGTGCGTCTGCGCCGTATCCAGGAACTGGCAGAAGCCGGTCAACTCGACCTGACGACATTGCGGATGAATGAAGTTGCCCGCTGATGCCGGCCCCACGTTGCCGGCTGTGCAGAGCGGAACTCGATCACACGTTCGTGGATCTCGGGATGTCGCCCCTCTGCGAGAATTTCCTCCGATCGGATCAACTCGACCAGCCCGAGACGTTTTACCCACTCCACGTGCGGATCTGTGGCGAGTGCCTACTGGTGCAGTTGCCCACCTACGTTCCTGCCGAGGAGATCTTTACCGACTACGCCTATTTCTCGTCGTACTCCGACTCATGGGTGGCGCATGCCCGCCGGTTCGTTGACGACAGCGCAATCACACTCGGTCTCGGTCCGGAGTCGTTCGTGGTCGAGGTGGCGAGCAATGACGGGTACCTGCTCCAACATGTCACCGCACGCGGGATCCGCTGCCTCGGCATCGAGCCGGCCGAGAACGTGGCGCAAGCGGCTATTGACCGATCGATCCCCACTCTGGTGGCCTTCCTCGGCGAAGAGACAGGCAGCCAGGTTGCCCGCGAGCACGGCCGTGCTGACCTGGTCGTTGCCAACAACGTCTTCGCGCACGTGCCGGACATCGTCGACTTCGCCAGAGGGTTGCGTGCGATGCTGTCCGACGAAGGCCGGGTGAGCATCGAAGTTCCGCACCTGGCGCGCCTCATCGAGGACAACCTGTACGACACGATCTACCATGAGCACTTCTCATACCTCTCGCTGCTGACGACCCAGCGGGTCCTCGCCGCTGCCGGGCTGACGGTGGTCGACGTCGAGGAACTGCCGAGCCACGGTGGCTCGTTGCGGACATGGTCGGCGCCGACCGAGCACGCCCCTACGCCTACCGCTGCAGTGACCCGCGTGCTGGAGGTCGAGGAAGCCGCTGGCCTGCACACCGTCGCGGGGCATGGTGGCTTCGCCGCTGCGGTGGCCGCCGTCCGCAACGATTTCCTCGAGTTCCTCATCGCCCGCGAACGGGAAGGTAGCACCGTCGTCGCCTACGGTGCACCCGGGAAGGGCAACACTCTGCTCAACCATTGCGGGGTGCGCTCCGACCTCATTTCCTTTGCCGTGGACCGCAATCCGTATAAGCACGGCCGGTTCCTGCCCGGAACCCACATTCCGGTCCATCCGGTTGAGGCCCTGGAATCTGCCCGCCCCGACTACGTGGTGATCATGCCGTGGAACTTGCGAGCAGAGATCAGCGCGCAACTCGAATATGTCGCTGCTTGGGGTGGCAAACTCGTCGTCGCCCTGCCACACCTCGACGTTATCGAACCCGGGAGCCCACCGGGCTGACGAGGAGATCGATCAAGGTAAGGAGGCATGGTGAAAGTCGTGTTGTTCTGTGGCGGACTCGGCATGCGGATTCGTTCCAGTTCCGAGTCACAGCCCAAGCCGATGTTGCCGATCGGGTCTCGCCCGGTGCTGTGGCACATCATGAAGTACTACGCCCACTTCGGTCACAAGGACTTCATCCTCGCCCTGGGGTATGGCGCAAACGCGGTGAAGGAATACTTCCTCAACTACGAGGAGACCCGGTCCAACGACTTCGTTCTGACCCATGGCGGACGGCAGGTCAACCTGCTCTCCAGCGATATCAGCGACTGGCGGATCACATTCGTCGATACCGGCATGGACACCGCCATCGGTGAACGGCTGCGTCGCGTCCGCCCTCATCTGGACGATGACGAGGTCTTCCTGGCGAACTACGGGGATGTGTTGACCGACTCGCCCTTGGACGAGATGATCACCGACTTCCTCACCACTGATGCAGTCGGCACCCTGCTGGCGGTGCCCCCGCCGGATTCGTTCCACGTCGTGCAGATGACCGAGGAAGGGAAGATGACGGGTCTTGAGGCCGTCGGCGGCCTTCAGATGCGAATCAACGGTGGTTACTTCGTGCTCCGTCAGGGCATCTTCGATTACCTCAACGAGGGCGAGGACCTCGTCATGGATGCCTGTGTGCGGGCAGCGCGGGACGGCAGGTTCCGTGCCCGGCCGTATGACGGATTCTGGGCACCGATGGATACGCTCAAGGAGCGGGCCTACCTCGAGGACATGAACCGCAGGGCAGACCGGCCGTGGGCGGTATGGGAGTCTGCGCCGGCAACGAAGCGGGCTAACGGTCTCCGGTGGTGACCGTGCCGGGCGTGACACCGGTATGACGCGGCCGCAACCACCTCCGCGGGTGGGCGTCGCCGGCTTGTTCGGCACGGGGAACTTCGGTAATGAAGCGACTCTCACCGCAGCACTGGAACGGCTGGGCGATGAGCACGAGGTCGTCGTCATCGCCGAAGGCGCGGCCCGGGTGCACTCCGATCGAGGGGTGCCGGCGGTCGCGCTGAGCACGGTAGTAGCCCCCCGACCGGGCTCGAAGTGGGTTCGGTTGGCTGTTCTCGCGAGGAACCGGATCGGAGTGCTGCTGCGAGCGATGAAAGTATTGGGCGGCCTGGACGCAGTCGTGGTCGCCGGCACTGGAACGTGGGAACGGTATGGCGCAGGACCGTTCGCCCTGACCTATGAACTGTGGGCGCTTGCTCTCGCGGCAAAGGTCCGTCGGCGTCCGTTCCTGCTCTGGAATATCGGAGTGGAAGTTCAGGATCGAGTGATGGCTCGCTGGTTCATTCGCCGGAGTGCGGCATGGGCGGATTACCGCTCGTTCCGGGACGTGGAGTCGCTGCGGGCGATGAGGCAGATGCGGGCAGCGCTCGACTCCGACCCCGTCGTCGCCGATCTCGCCTTCGGGTTCGCGGCCGACGGGGCTCCCAGCGGCTCGGGCGGCGGTGGTCGGGAGGCGACCGTCATCGTGGGTGTGATGACCTACTACGGCCTCGCCGATGACCCGAAGACGAACGAGGACGTGCAAGGGTCCTACCGTCGAGGCACGACTGAACTGGTGCGCGAACTGCGCAGGCGCGATTACGGCGTCGTGCTCGTGGGCGGCGACGAGGACGACCTGCGCACTGCGGTTGACGTGCGGGATTCTCTCGCAGACGATGCCGTGCGGGTCGACACTGTCGGCACGGTCGCCGGGCTGACCGAGTTGATGACGTCGGCGAGCGCGGTGGTGGCGCTGCGATACCACTCACTCGTCATGGGTGCGCTGGCAGGAGCTCCGCTGGTTGGCATTGGCATCGCCTACGGTCAAAAGCAGCAGAGTCTCATGACGATGCTGGGTAACCCCGAGCGGGTGCGACACGTCGAGTCCTTCCAGGTCAACGAGGTGGCTGACCTGGTCGAGGACGCCATAGCTGATGCGGCCGGCCGTGAGCGCGCGGCCGCTGCGGTGGCCGATGCGGCGGCGCGGCTGGAGGAGGAGTGGATCCACGTCCGGACTGCACTTCGCCGAGGTCGTGGTTGACACCTCAGCCGGCATCCGCCGGCCCATCCTCCGATAGGTTCTGATCAGCGAGGGCGGTCAGGTTGCACATCGGTCGGCACTGGGTCGACGATGACCCAACGGCCGCCGGAGGCTTCGATCTCGGGTAGTGCCGCTCGCACCTCGGGCAGGAGGTCGGAGATGAAGAGCAGCACACGGTCGGGCCGGGCTCCGGCAAGGTCATGCGGCGCGATGATGGGGATACGGCTGACCGGCATTGTGCGGCCGTGTTTAGCGGGTGAGGCATCGGCGATCATCGCCAGGTCCTCCACCGTCACACCTGCGGAGGTGAGCAACGCCGCCGTGCGAGAGGCTGCGCCGTAGCCTGCGAGGGTCAGACCGTCAACCTCCGCGCTATCCAGGTAAGCGCGGAGCGTATTCGCCGAGTGGGTGAACGCCGTGTGGAGCGCCGATCGCAATCGTCCCGGCTGGAGGACACCGAGTTCCGCCTCTTTCCTCACGAGCTCAGTGACTGACGTCGCCTGGGCGTTACCCAGAGGTCCGTCTGCTTTGGCGAATGCCAGCATCGTGGTTCCGTGGTGGTATAGTGGGTACGACCACGCACCAATGGCCGTAAGTCCGATCTCGTGACCCATGCGGACGAGTGAGGGCGTGGTGTAGTAGGCAAAGTGCCCGCTCTTCAGCGTGTTCCACATGCCCTCGCGCACCATGGCAGAGGCGTTGTGGATCATGAACAGGAGCACCCCTCCGTCGGTGAGGCGGTCCCGACGTTCGAGGAACGCCCGTTTCTGGTCCGGGAGCGTGCATCATTCCGTGCACGTCGACGATGAGGTCAGCGTCGCCGGTCTCCACGTCGGTAAGCCCGAATGGTTCCAACTGTCTATGCCATGACCCGCCGTGGGGGCTGGGGTAGTGGATCACGCGGGTTCCGGGGCGGATCAGACCGGCAGTGACGGCATCGGCGACGCACATCTCGGCCTGTCGTACCAGCGCCGCAGGTTCGACTCCCACGATCTCCTCCGGTGTGGTCGGGTCATGCTCCAGCTGCAGCAGGCCGCTGGTGCTGCCGAGGACCATGCGGAGCGGGTACCGGGGGTCGGGGAGGGGGTCGGTAGGCCACGGGAAGAGATCCGACGGCGGCTGCTCCCCGATATCGAGGACGACGACCCCCTCGGGCGAGCCCGACCACCGATCTCGCCAACCCTCGACCGGTTCGACGTCGCCGGTGGTCATGGCGCATCCTCGCGTGCCCGCGTGCGCCGGATTCGTCGACTATGCAGATCGGCGTTCATCGGATCCTGGCGTCTGGCGGGCGGCGGACTGGGCTTCCTGCTGTGCTCGCAACCTGCCGGCGCTCGGCTTGATGCCGATGGCGTTGGCCACATCACGGGCCATCGCCCGCCATCGTGGAAACACCCATGACGGCCCGACGGTGGCACAGGTTCGGACCTTCTCGGCGAACGGAAGGTCGATGTGCAGCACGCCTCGGTAGATCTCGATGTTCGTGCGCGTTTCGGCGAACGAACGATGCCCGCGCTGCCCGGGTGCGAACCACCAGGAAGCCTCGGACCCCTGTACCGAAACCTGGGTGTCATGACGGCGCTGCAGGAATGCTTGCTCGTCCGCCGTGGCCATCCCGCCCAAGCACAGCAGTTCGGTCAGGAGCACGATGTCGGGACCGAGCAGCGATCGGAACCCGCGGGTCTTGCGCAGTTCGGACATCCTGATGACGCCGTACATCGGCTGGGAGGCCTGGGCACGCAACATGTTGCGCACACGTTCGTGTGCGCTCAGCGCATCCATCCCCAGGTCGGCGTCGTTGAGGTCCTCATAAACAGTCCCCGCACCGTCGATGAGCCGTGTGCGGGGGTAGGAGAACACAGTGCCCGGTCCCGCGTTGTCGAGAGCGCGAAGGGCTGCGCTGGAGAACGCCGGGAGTTTGATGTCATCGGCGGCCATCCAACTGAACAACTCGGTGTCGCACAGCCGTGCCACGTTCTGGAAGTTCCACGTGCCCCCGCGATTCTGTTCGTACCTGTAGTACCGGATCCGGTCGTCCTCTGCGGCCGCCGCACGGCAGATGGCCTGGGTTCCGTCGGAGGAGCCGTTGTCGGAGATGATGATTCGGATGTCGGATATGTCCTGCTCCTGAATGGAACGCAACGCAGGTGCGAGATAGGGCTCGCCGTTGTAGACGGGGATCCCGAAGCTGAGTCGAGTCATTCATTCTCCTAAAGACATCAGAATCTTCGGCCCCGTGAACGCTTCGGCATAGCGACACTGGGCCTGGACGCCCCGGAGCCGCATCAGCGCGAAGAAGAGTTCGTCGTCCCACCAGTGACAGTCGTGTTGTGAGGGGTAGCACTCGTTGAGGAGAGCAACTTTACGCGCGGCGATATCGGGACGAAGTGGCAGGTAGAGGTTGGGCTGGCCGGTGTCTCCATCCCATTTAGGGATCTCGTAGTGAAGAATGAGCGGCCCGCGCCAGACGGTGGGAGCCATCCGTCCCAGCAGTCGATGGTCTTGGTGTGCGTCGTCAGCGCGTGGCACCAGTACGAGATCCGGCGTGGGGTTGTCGGCGCGGAATGTGGTCAGCGCCTCCTTCACCTCTCCCCAGTGCTGTGGCAGGTGTGCGTCGGGTAGGCCTGCGAAACGGGGAGGATGAGCAGCTCCGAAGGCGGTGGCCGCGTGCGTTGCCTCCTCACGGCGTTCAGCGGTCCCGGTGAGTACGAGCGTGCGAATGTCGGCTGTGTTGCGCTCGGCAAGCGTCAGGAGTGCGCCTCCGCACCCGATTTCGATGTCGTCCGGGTGTGCTCCCACAGCGAACACGACCAGGGGGCCGTCAGGCATCAACAGCATTGTCATGAGCGTCTCGTTCTGTGGCCAGTGGACGGTCCACCTGGGGCCAGCCTACAGATCAGTTCGTCTCCGAGTGTGGTATTCCGACCGCCGGCTGGGAGCCGTACCGCCATGGTTCTGGTGTGAGGTCAGATCCCGGCCAGCACCTTGTCGAGGCGCTCGCGTGAGTGGGCCCAGGTCATGGTCCTGGCGCGATCGCCCCCGGCGTCCTGGGTGCTCGCGAGCAGCCCCGGGTCGTCAGCCAGTGCGCCTAGAGCAGCAGCGAGGGAGGTGACGTCGCCCGGCGGGACGAGCATGCCGGCGGCGCCCACCGCTTCCGGGAGCCCGCCGACGTCACTGGCGATCAATGCCGCACCGGAAGCCATGCCTTCGAGGGCGGTGAGGCCGAACGGCTCGGGCCACACCGAGGGGACGACGAGCACGTCCACGTCACTGAGCGCTGCCGGCAGAGTCTGCCGGGGCAGGAACGAGGCGAAGGACACCGCAGCCGTCGACGCTGCCGCCAACATCCGCAACTTCCGTTCATACCTACTCAGCGGAGCGTCGGCCGCGAAGCCGGGTCTGCCGATAACCGTGACCTCGATGTCGGGCCGGGCCAGGGAGTTGACGGCCTCCAGCAGGACGTGCACACCCTTACCGGGGATCACGCGCCCCAGGAAGCCCACGCGCAGTCGGTCTGCGCGAGGGTGCCTGACCTCGCTGAAGAACGCGGTGTCCACCCCGTTGTGGACTACCCGGACTCGTGGCCGAAGGTGTTGCGGAAGAAGATCGGTGGTCTGCTGAGCAAGGTGTTCGCTGACGCAAATGATGGCAGCGGCTGCGTCAAGCGTTCGGCCACTCTCCCGACGGGAGTAGGTGCGCAGGAGCTGGTTATGGGCATACAGCACGGCCTGATGCCTGGCGTCGACCAGCGGGATCGCCTGCGGGGCGTTGTGCGCCAGGAGCGTCGCCTGTTCCCACCTTCGCTGCGAACGCAGCGAGGCAGCGTAGGTGCGTCGACTCGGTCGTCTCACCCCGAGGCGTCCGGCGATCACGTCGAGGTGCCCGTCGAAGCGACGGGCAGGAGCCTGGTCGTACTCGATGATCTCTGCGCTCTGGTAGCGGTCCGGGTAGGTGCCCCGCGCCAGGAGCACCGCGGGCCGGACTCCGGTCGGGCAGGCGGCGCCCGCCAGGCCGTGCACCACGGTAGGGATGGCGCTGCCCGTTCGTGGGGAGAAGTGGTCGCCCGGGGTGATCAGGTGGATGTGCCGCATCTGTACTCACTCACAGGTCGTGCCCACGTGTTCAGGCATGGCCGTCGGTATAGGCCGAGGCCTGCAGCGTGAAGAGTTCGGCGTACAGGCCCTGGTTGCGCATCAACTCGTTGTGTGAGCCGTGCTCGACCACGCGCCCCTGATCGAGCACATAGATCCGGTCGGCATTGCGCACGGTGGAGAAGCGGTGGGAGATGACCAGGGCGGTTCGACCTTGCAGGGTGTGGCGCAGGTTGGAGAACAACTCTGCCTCGGCGCGTGGGTCGAGGGCGGCGGAGGGTTCGTCCAGGATGATCAGCGGCGCTGCCCGATAGAACGCCCGAGCGATCGCCACGCGTTGCCATTGTCCGCCGGACAATTCGTGCCCATCGTCGAACATCCGGGACAGGTTCGTCCCGAACCCGTGCGGTAGCGCCTCCAGGAAGTCGTGGGCACCGGCGGTCCGGGCCGCGTGGCGGACACCGTCCTCATCCGGTGGTTGATCGGGCCTCGAGATGGCGATGTTCTCAGTGCCGTCGAAGGCGTACCGGACGAAGTCCTGGAAGATCACCGCCATTCGCGAGCGCAACTGGTTCTGGTCGAACGAGTCGGTGTCGACGCCGTCCCAGAGAATGGCCCCGCTGTCGGGGCGGTAGAGGTTCGCGATGAGTTTGGCCAACGTCGTCTTCCCGGAACCGTTCTCACCGACCAGGGCGACCAACTCACCTCGGGCGAGGTCTACCGTGACGCCGTTGAGGGCGGCCTCCTCGCGGCCGGGGTAGGTGAAGTGCACGTCTCGGGCCGTCAGGGTGGTGAAGTCCGGGGGAGCGCTGCTGGTCGAGCCGGGCAGTTCGGGCGCCGGTGCGATCCGCATGAACTCCTCGAGGTCGTCGATGAATAGCCCGGACTCGAATATGGTCTGGGTGCCGCCGAAGAACGCCTGGACCTGGCCGGCGAGCATCCGGATCGCCACGATCGCCGCACCGGCACCGGCGACGGTGACCTCGCCCCGAGAGATCAACCAGACGACCAGGAAGAGGGTCAGTCCCAGCATCACCGCCGAGCCGATATTGCCCGCGGCGTTGTACAGTGCGCGGATTCGGATGTGGCGGCTCAGGTCGGTCAGGTACGCCCGGTACAGCCCGTCGAACCGTTCGCGCAACATCCTGCCGATCCCGAACGCACGGATCTCCTTGGCGTCGTCAGCGCTGGGTGAGCAGGAAGGAGATGTAGGTGCGGCGCCTGTTCCGGGGCGTTTGGGCGACATTGAAGTTGAACTCCAGGCGGGATTCACGCCGACTAGTGATCAGTAGCGGGATCCCGCCGAGGACGAGCAGCGGGATGAGGGCCGGGTGGATGAGGAACAGCGCGCCACCGACGCCGATACTCGCCGCCAGTGCGCCCAGACAGGCCAGCACGCCGTTGGTGACCTGGAACGGGCGTGTGAGGGCGAGCGACCGGACCCGCTCCAAGCGGTCGTAGAAGTCTGTGGACTCGAATTGCTTGAGGGGTACCGTGGTGGAGACTTCCAGCACACGGTGCCACATGCTGAGTGCGACCCTTTCCCCGACCAGGCGGCGCAGTGATCCCTGCAGCGAACCCAGTAGCGCACCAAGGGCGGTGAGCAGCGCGAGCAGTCCCACCGGCAGCAGCAGCGCAGCCAGGCGGCCACCCTGGTCGATGTCCAGGATCGCGTTGAGGGTCATCTCGATCGTGAGGACCTGGCCGGCCAGGACCCCGCCGGCCATGAGCTGCAGTGCCACCATCCAGCAGAATGGTGCGCGTGCGGCAGCCCACACCAGCCGAATGCTGTACCGGATGAGGGAAAAGAATCGGCCGAGGGATTTCGGGGGAGTCGGGGCCGCACCACCATTGGACGTCACCTCCAAATCGTATCCGGATATCGTTCCCAACTGTGGTGAATGGCCGCATTCCGGGCGGGGATTACAGGTACCGTGTGGTCCGTGACAAATCCGCGGCGCCCATTAGCGCAGCTTCTCATCGAGAGTGTCTTCGACTCGAGTTCTGCCGTCCTGCCGCCACGCGTCCTTGAGCATTCCGTCGAGGAGGTGCTCGAGGCCGGCGGCCTGCACAGGATCACCCCTGCCGTGATACGGCGGCTACGTGCCGCGGAGGGTGTGCCGGCGCACTGGGTCGAGCAATTGTCAGCGTTCCGAGAGCGTCAGATCCTGCGGCACCTGCTCTCAACTGACCGACCTCCGCGCGGCCACCGGCGCACTGCGCACCGCGGACATCCCGTGGGTGGTGGCCAAGGGGCCCGTGGCCTCTGAGGTGCTGTGGCCGAGCCCGGATATGCGCGAGTACTACGACCTGGACGTTTTCGTCCACGGGAGCCGGTTCCCCGCAGCCCTGGCCACGCTGGAAGATGCCGGGTTCACACTGGCGGACCATAACTGGGCGTTGATCCGCAAGACCATGCGCGCCGAGGTGGCGCTCATCGGACCCGCGGGCACACACCTGGACCTGCACTGGGACATCGCAGTACCCAAGCAGTTGCGTCGTGCCTATAGGACGGACCCCGCCGGCATGCTCGAGCGACGGGTGGAGGTGCAGTTCAGCTCCGGTGATGTCGTGCCCACCTTCGATGCGGTGGACACAGTCCATCACCTGGCGTTCCACGCTGCGCAGGCCGGAGCGAACCGCCTGATGTGGCTCGGCGATCTGCACTTCGCCACACACCGGCTCGGATTCGACCCGGTGGAATTGCGCCGCCGATGTCTGGCGGCCCGTACCGCCGTACCGGTGGTGCTGGTGCTGGAACGCGTTTCGAGGGTGTCCGGTGCGCCGATGCCACCAGGCCTCAGCGCGCGGCGCGGGCGTGTGTGGTCGCACCTGGCCGCCCGGCGCGACCATCGATATGAGTTCCCCGGTCTCCCACACGATCGCAGTATCGGTGGCGGGTTGTATGCCAGCGCCCGGGGAAGTCTGGCCGGATCGGGCGTGGAGTTGGCACGTCAGATGGTGATGGCGCGGGTGCACGAGGCTCGCGTCCGACGACACGGTAGCCAACCGCGAGCCCTCTCCGCTGATATCGGAGGTGAGCGCGGACGGCGCGACTACCTCGCCGCCGTGACGGAGGTCGCAGGCGGATCGCGCGCCACCCGACGAGGGTGAGGCTCGGCCTCACCCTTCGACGGAACCTGGAGCGCGTGAATTCACCCGGTTGCCGTCGGCGCAGGACGTCGCAGCCCCGTATTCTTCGAGGTGCTTAACCTCATCAAGGATGGAGATCCTCCAATGTATGAAGCACCACGAATCACTGAGGTCGGCTCGGTCCACGACGTCACCCTCCAAAAGGGCGTCTACTACGGCGATGGCAATAGCCACATGGGATGGCCTGAGACGCCCACTTCCTGAGCCTCAATTCTCGAGACTCAATTTTCCGACGGCTGTGGCCCGGTTCGTTTCGAACCGGGCCACGGTGGGAGTGTGAGACGTGGACTATTACCGTCCTGACGTGACGGAAACGAGTCGCGGTTTCGTCACCGGGAACCAGCGACGCAGGCGATTTCCCAGGTCGAGTGTCGGGCACCCGTTCGAGGCACTGAAGACTGTCATCGAACGTGCGGCCGATGGTCGATCCGTCTACGTCACTTTTTCCGGGGGCAGGGACTCCTCCGGGATTCTCGCGGCAGCCACCAGCCTCGCCCGCGAGGGTCGAATACCGGCCGCTGTCCCGTTCACTTACGTCTATCCCGGGTTGACCGAGACTCACGAAGGTAAGTGGCAGGACTTGGTTGTCCGCCACCTCGGCGTCGCGGAATGGATGCGCATCGAAGTTCGTGAGGGCGACAACGAGTTCCTCGGCCCCAGGGGGACTCACAGTCTTCAGCGGCGGGGCCTGGTCTTTCCCGCCACCGCTCATCTCTGGGCGGACATGTTCGACCGCACCAGGGGTTCATTGGTCTTGACCGGTGAGGGTGGCGACGAGGTCTTCTCCCCGAAGCGTGCCGGTGCCCTGGTCCGGGCCGGGCGGGGACGTTTCGGTGCCGGGACGCCCCGCCGGGAGGCGCTGTGGTCCCTGGCCCCCGAGCGGCTCCGCTTTCGGAGGGCTAGCAACCGTCCTCTGATGGACATGCCATGGCTGACGGACGCGGCTGCGCGTGAGTTCTGGAACGATTTTCTGCGTGAGGAGGTGCACGAGCCGCTGTCCTTACGGAGCAGTCTCGAGGTCCAGTGCAGTGCGCGGACACGTGCGGCGCTGGCGCAGACCTACGCAGCCATGGCCACCGAGTACGGCTCGACCGTTGAGGATCCGTTCTGGCACGGCGAGTTCCTGGATAGTTACATCAGGCACGCCCCGCGTTACGGCTATGGCGACCGTACCGAGGCGATGACAGCGGTCTTCGGCCAGGTGTTGCCGAAGGAGATCCTGCGCAGATCCAGCAAAGCACACTTCAACTCCGCGTACTTCGGGCGTTCGGCTCAGGAGTTCGCCAGGCAGTGGGACGGTACGGGAGTGGACGCCGACGTCGTGAACGTCGAGGAACTGCGACTGGCCCTGCTCCACGATCCCGTCCCGGCTCCGGTGGGTCTGCTCATGCAACAAGCCTGGCTCGCGCAACAGTCCACCTGCCCGGACAGCCGGACGGCGGGGGAGAGCGGTCACGCGCGCGAGGCGGTATGAGACCGCTGCGCGAGCCGAGATGAGTGCCATCTCACCCCCAGGGCGATCCACTCACCCTGACGTGAGTCACCCGGCCGGGGCGAGATTCACCCGGCTGAAGCATGCACTTTGCTCCGCAGGGCGGGCGTCGGCTCCCTAGCCTGAGAAGGCTCAACCGCAATTGCGCCGCTACTGGAAGGAAGTGTCATGTACGAAGCACCACGAATCACCGAGGCCGGCTCGGTCCACGACGTCACCTTGGCTAGGGGGAAGGAATTTGCTCTGGACTTCGACGGTACGTTCCCCTTCATCCTCCAACGGGACGCGCCCACCTCCTGAGCACCTTCGACCATCAAGGCGCGGTCCGGCCGGCTCGGCCGGACCGCGGCCTGTAAGGGGATCGGCGTGAGCTACTACCGGCCGAATGACAAAGAGATCAGCCGCAATGTGGTGACTGGGCTGCAGAGGCGCAGGCCGTTTCCGCGTTCGGCCGCTCGCCACCCCTTCGAGGCCCTGAAGTCCACGATCGAACGCGCGGCCGATGGAAGGGTCGTCTACGTCACGTTCTCGGGTGGCCGGACTCCTCCGGGATCCTCGCAGCAGCCGTGAGCCTGGCCCAGGAACGTCGTATCCCCGCCGCGGTCCCGTTCACCTACGTCTACCCGGGTCTCGACGAATCCGATGAGACTGAATGGCAGGAGCTGGTGGTCAAGCACCTCGGTGTTCAGGATTGGATGCGCCTCGAAGTCGTCGACGGCGAGAACGAGTACTTGGGCCCGCGCGGTTCCCAGAGCCTCCTCCGCAGAGGGCTCGTCTTTCCAGCGGCTGCTCACCTGTGGGCTGACATGTTCGAACGCACCGCAGGTGGGCTGGTGCTCACCGGCGAGGGTGGCGACGATGTGTTCCTGCCTAAACGCGCGAGTGCGCTGGTTGCTGGCGTCCGGGGCCGATTCCGTCCCGGGAGTCCCCGACGGGAGGCACTGTGGTCCTTGGCGCCCGAACGAGTGCGACGTCGCAGAGCCAGAGGCGCCTCGATGCTCGACATGCCCTGGCTCACCGATTCGGCACGCCGGGAGTTCCTGTCGGACGCGCTGCGGGACCAGGTGCACGAGCCCCTATCTCTTCGGGGGGGCTTGGAAGTCTTGTGCAGCGCGCGGTTCCGGGGAGCCTATGGGCAGACCATGACCACCATTGCTGCTGAGTATGGTTCTGTCGTCGCGGATCCGTTCTGGCACCCGCAGTTCCTGGCCAGTTACAGTCGGCACGCGCCCTACTTCGGTTATGCCGACCGAACTGAGGCGATGACCGCCGTCTTCGGCCGCGTGCTGCCCGGTGAGGTCTTGAGCAGAGCGAGCAAGGCGCGGTTCAATACTGCATACTTCGGCCGTTCGACTCGAGAGTTTGCCCGGGACTGGAATGGAACTGGCGTCGACTCGGAATTGGTCGATGTCGAGAAGCTGCGTCAGGCCTGGCTGGCCGATCTGGTTCCGGCCCTCGTGGTTCTGCTGTTGCAGCAGGCGTGGCTCGCGCAACAGACGGGGGTACCATCGGCAGATAGGGGCGAGGAGGGCCGACGTGCACCACAGGTTGCGTGACTATGGCACTGCGATGCGCTTGCTGCTGTTGTGGCTGGCCGTGGAGTTCAGCCTGCGGACCACGTCCGTCGACGTCGTCGCGCGGCGATTCGGCGCGCCTCTCGTCAGGGAGCGGAGGAGTTCGCAAGCACCGGTGTCGCCGACGACCGAACTCAGCGTCCGCGAAGTGCGCCAGTTGCAGATCCAACGCCGGGTTCTCGCTCTGCCGTTCATCAACGGGACCTGTCTGCGGACTTCGGTGATGACCGGGTATATCTTGCGCGAGCGGTGTCCGGAGCTGGTGATCGGCGTCCGGAAGACGGACGGCAAAGTCGAGGCACATGCCTGGATCCGCGTCGACGGAGCGGACCTGGACCTGGAACGCCAGGCCGGATTCGAACCGCTCGCCTTCAAGGCTCTGGAGGCTGGACGTGAGTGACCTGCAGGAACTTTACGGCCTCGTCGTCTCCTCCGAACGACCCTTGTGGCAGGCTAGGCCGGCTGCTCCTGGCGCGAGGGTGGATGTCGAGGTGCGGTGGGGCGCACCTCGGGCTGAACCGGCCTTGCCCCCGGTTGGGGAGCCGTTGCTGACATATACCGCGCGGCGACGGTGGCAGGACGTGGTTCGGCGACCGGATGGGGGCTACACCTACCGGTGCTATACCGCGGCGGACTTCGAGATCGACGCCGACTTGACGTCGGTGACGGCATATCCGTTCGAGGGAGCCGACCCGGAACTGTCCGTGGTGCTGCTGGCCGGCTCGGTGCTGTCGTTCATTCTGCACATGCGAGGCCACGCGGTCCTGCACGCCAGCGCCGTGCAGGTGCGTGATGAGGCGATCGCATGTGTCGGGTTCTCCGGGATGGGTAAATCCACCGTCGCGACCCTGCTGTGCGCTGCCGGTGGCGCACTCATCACCGACGACGTCCTGCGGGTCGACTTCGATGAGGGCAAGGCACTGGCCCGGCTAGGTGCGACCGAGCTGCGACTGCGCAAGGGTGCCGAAAGCGCTCTCGACGAGATTCACCGTCCCGCTGGCACGTAGGGAGACGGTCGATGCTCGCCAGGTCCTCAGCCCCCCGGAGCGGGCCACCGACCGGATGCCGCTGCGGGCGATCCTCATCCCGATCCCCGACCGGGAGGCCGACGAGGTCCGACTCCATCGTCTCTCCGGGGCGATGTCAGTGATCGAGTTGTTGCGGTTTCCACGTCTGCTGGGGTGGCAGGACCGCCGGATTCTGGCGCAACTGACTGAGAACGCCGCTGCGGTGGCCGGTAGAGTCCCGGTCTTCCGTGCGCAGATCCCGTGGGGGCCCCCCTTCGCCGACGATCTCGGCTCGCGGGTCCTGAGTGCTGTGGACGCGGGTACTGCCTTGGCCCGCGCCTGATCCCGGGATCGTGGCAATGTGCCGCGCCAGGCCAGATACGCTTGTCTCGTTCCGGGATCCGACGGCGGGTCGTGAGGAACTGACGCGGAAGGTAGCGAACCAATGAAGTTGCGCATGACGATCTGACCTGGCAGGAGATCGACGGGGAGTTGGTGATCCTTGACCTGCAGGGCTCGGTCTACCTGACCACCAACGCCGCTGGGGCCTTCTTGACGAAGTTGCTCACCGAGGAACGGTCGGAGGGTGAGCTCACTGATGCCCTGATTGCCGAGTACCGGATTGATCGGGAGACGGCCGAGCGGGACGTCGACGCCTTCGTTGCCCAGTTGAAAGACCAGGATCTCCTCGCCTGAACCAGTCCCCGGATGAGGGCGGCGGGGTCGATTCCGTCGACGGAACCACGACGGCTCTCCGCATGACTCGGGGCGCGGCGAGCGGGCCACCCAGAGCCAGCGCAGCGCACGTGACGGCACCGGTGAGCAGCACAGAGGCGACGACGTCACTGGGGCGGTGCGCGTGCGCGACCACGGACGCCAGGCTAGCCGTCGCCAGCAGGACGCCTGCGACGACGATGGGCCAGCGCGCGCGGGAGGGCCAGAGGATCATGATGGCGACCGCCAGAGCAGCGCTGAGGGAGACATGCCCGGAGGGCAGGGTGTTCATCACAAAGGCGTGATCACCCAGATAGGGCCGGTCGAAGACCTCATCGCGCAGCCACAGGGACGCTACGGGGGTGGCCGCCGCGACGGTTAGCGCGGCGGCGACCCGGTGCCAGTCCCGCGCTCTGAGCGCCAGCGATACCAGGACCAGGCAGGCCACGAGAAGCGGCACGTGCAAGTTGGAGCGGAGGGCGCCGCTGAGCCCGCCGCCGTGATTCAGCCCATGCGACCATCGGTACACGGTCACATCGACGACCTGGCCGGTATGCGTCCGAACCGCCACCGTGTACAGCCCCAGCAGCGCACCTGCGAACAGGATCGAGAGCCCAGCGGCCCAGTACCGAAACCGGGTCTCGAACGGCCGCACTCGCGCTGCGTGGCGGCCTTCGTCGACCATTCCTCACTCCCAGCGGTTGTGTACCCCCGAGAGTTCACGCGATGTGATCCGGCCAGCCTACAAGAGGCGCGTCCTGGTGGACAGCGCCTTCGAGCGGCTTTGTGGCTTGGCGGCCTCGCGGCCTGTCGGTATTCAGCCTCCCACGCTGCGCCATACCTCCGCGTGCCCCTTCGCACTGCGCTCCCAGGTGAACGGGGCAGCGTGCCTGCGCCCAGCAGCGACGTACCGGTCCCGGGGAAAGTCGGACCCGAGCACGTAGTCCAGTCCTTCGGCGATCTCAGCGCCGGTGGTGCCCACCATGACACCTGCCTCAGCAGCCACCTCAGTAAGCGAACTGGTCGCAGCCACCACGACCGGAGCCCCCGCGGCCATCGCCTCCAGGGCGGGCAGGCCGAACCCCTCATGATGTGACGGCACCACGACGGCCTGCGCCCCGGACATCAGTGGGGGCAGCACGTTCTCAGGAAGACGACCAACGCGGATCGCCCGGGGCAGGTCTCCGAAGAGATGGTCCCGGCGCGGGTGCTGTGGGCCCGACAGCACCAGTGAGACATCGGGGTGGCTGCCGTGAAGCAGGTCCCACGCTGCGGCCAGTCCCTCGAGGTTCTTTCGCGCCGCGGCCCCTCCGGCGTGCAGCAGGTAGCGTCCATCGATGCCCAGAGCAGCGAGTTCGGCAGAGGTCAGTGGTTCGGCACCGCGGAACCGGTCATCCACCCCGTTGTGCACCACGTGCAGGCGATCCACACCGAACCTCTCGGCAATGTCCTCGGCGGTGTAGCGCGAGACGCAGATCACCGCTGCGGCAGCCCGAAGCTCCTCGGCGGCAGCGGCGACCGGCTGACCCTCGTCGGGGTAGCGCCACGCAACGGTGTCGTGCATGGTCAGCACCTCGTGCCTCGCCGGCGGCAGCTCCAGTTCCATCCGGTGCAGCAATGCATCGCGCGGGTAGACCACGCTGCCGATGGCGCGGCGCTCGCGGCGCCCGGCGTGACGCAGTCTGCCGAAGGGCAGACGGGCGGTCCCGGGTAGCGGGGAGCGCAGCGAGCGCGCGATGAACCGATCAACCGTCCATCCCCCGCCCGTGGCTTCGAGCGCCTCAGCGGCGCGGGCCGCGACCTCTTCCTGGTACACCTGGGCCCCCATAGGCGCCGACGTCGCCGTCGTCGCAATGACCAGACGCTGCATCGGCGCTCCCCTTCCTCGGATGGCCTCGCCGCCACCGCGATCACTGTATCGGGCGGACTGCGACAAATAGCTGGGAGTTCCCCGATCGTGACCGACTCACAAGGTACTCTGGGCCGTACTTCCAGGAAAGGCGTGCCATGGCTCGACGCGCGTGGATTCTCGGGGGAAGTGTCGTCGCGGTCGTGGGACTTGTGGCGGGAACCGTGCTGGTTGTCACCGGCGGGAACACCGAGCCCGCTGCCCAGCATCCGGCTCCTGATCTCACGCCGGTATGCGGTTTCGAAGGACGCCTGGTGGAAAAGATCACCGCCGACCGGCCGAGCGATGAGGAACCGTTCGCACCCGAGTACTGGACCGTGAGCCCGGGTGAAGGCGGGGTGTGGGGAATCGCGGCCACTTCCGAGGCGATCCTGGTCGAAGGAGAGGGAGCAGACGGCGAGACCATCCTGGAGCGATTCGACCATGATGGTCGCAGCCTGGACACGACCCTGTTTGAGCACGAACGTGACCAACCGCGGCACAACAACGGCTCGCCCGCCGTGTCCCCGGATGGGGCGGTCTATGCAATCGACACCTACGACGGGCGCCGCCAGGTCGCCCAACTCGACGCTGACGGCAGTACCTCGTCGTCGTTCGAGGTGCCACCCGGTGCGGAGAGCACCGGGCATCCGCTGGACCTCAAGGGCATCCACTGGGTCGCGGATCTCGGCGGGGCGCCAGCGCTCCTGATCGGCGAGGGAGAACGCACGGTGCACGGGTTCCGCGAGAATGGTGACTACCTCGGCGTGCTGCCGGGCCTCCCAGACACCCTCTTGGGGTCGGTGGGCAACACGAGCGTCGCCGGTCTCACCGTTGATGGCGGCACCGCCCACCTTCGCGTCCACGATCTCGCCACGGGCGCCACGGTGCTGCACGTGCCCTTCAGCCTGGCTGACCGTGAGTTCGCTGTCTCCGGCCCCCCACGCATCGAACGGCCGCGCGGAGTTACCCCTGGCCCGCGGGGAGAGGGGTTCCTGGTGGCGAGTGCCGATGGGATCCAATGGGTCGACGCCCACGGGGTACGCCAGGGCTTCTGGATGAACGGCAGCGGGGGGATGACCTTGGCGGAGGCCGGTCGCCTGATCGAGCGGGACGGACACTACTGGGTGCTGTCCTTCCTCGAGGGGGAATACCGGGTGCTGTCGTTGAGCAGCGAGGAGATGCAGGCGATGCTGCTGGGCCCGGTGGAGCCGAAGGCCTCCCGGGAGGCGTCCCTGGCGCGACTGGGAATCGGCATCGGACCGACCACGGATAGGCCGTTCAACCATTTCGACGCCGGGGAAGTCCCCGAGGTCTTCATCGAGACGGAGGAGGGTTGGGGAGTCAGCGACGCAGGGAACTCGGAACTGCAACTGCACTACACCGTCACCGGTGATCCGACGCTGGCGGAGCCTGTCGTGCAGGAGCAGCGCCGGGCCGAGATTCCCCTCGGCGGCGGCCGCAGTGCACTGGAGTTACCGGAGCGCCGACCCGGGGTGTACGAGGTGAGTCTGTGGCTCGTCGAGCCCGGCAGCACCGAGCCGCTGTCGGGTGCCTGCCTGCGTTACAGCATCAGCCCAGAGGCGTCCCCGCTCCGTCTGGGGACGCTGAGCGATGGTGCCGACTGGGGCGGGCCGGGGCCGTTACGCGGCGTGGAGATCGCCGCACGGTTGGGCATCGGCAGCCATCGAGTGCAACTGGACTTCGCGTCCCTGGTGCCCGACCCGGCTGCTGAACCCTCGCCGTCGGGCATCAGGTGGCAAGGCTTGCCCGGCGCGGGGGAGGAGGACGACGACGCCGGCGCCTTTGGCCAGCTCCGTGCAGCCGCGCAGGTTGCCACCCAGGAAGGGGTGGATCTCATCGTCCAGCTCGGCCAGAACGGTGAAGCTGAGCGTGCCGCAGTGGATTCGGGTACCTGGGAGGGGTGGTCGGAGTACATCGTGGCCGGCGTGGCCGAACAGGTGCCCGAGATCATCCTGTGGTCGCCGTGGAACGAGCCGAACATGGCATTCGACGATGGCGCCGAGTACGCCGAAGACGTTGAGATCCCGTTTGCGTTGGCGGCGCACCGGGCTAATCCCGGGGCCCAGGTGCTGGCGGGAAACAGCCTGGGATTCGCCTTCGACTGGTGGCGTTCGGCAGCGACCACGAACCTCTGTGAGCATGTCGATGCCATCGCGGTCCACCCGTACACCGGCTGGAACCGATCCTGGGAGGAGGAGGGCTTCATCCAGGAGGGCTCGGGTTTCGACGAGTTACGGGACGCCCTCGGTCCGGAGTGTGCGGCGCTGCCGGTCTGGGACACCGAAACCGGCTGGACCTCCGATGGCGCACTGTCGCTGTGGTCCCAGGGTGCGAACGTGGCGCGCAAACTTCTCTGGTACACCCGTGAGGACCTGGCGGGGTGGACGTACTTCTTCAGTGAGGGCGGGTGGGGCGAGTTCAACCTGAGTTGGTCGCTCATTCAGCACCAGTCGTACGTCAAGCCGGGCGCACTGGCGTTCGCCACCACCTCGAGGCTGTTGGCGGACTCAGGCGCACCCGAGGTCGTCGAGACGCCCATACCGTTCAGTCACGCGATGCGGCTGGGCGGTGCGGTGGAGACCGTAGCCATCTGGACCGATGGGATGCGGCTGGAGGCGGTGGCTCGAACCGATGCGGCCGAACTCACCGTCATTGACCATTACGGCCACGAGCGATCACTCCCGGTCGAGGACGGCCGGGTCACGGTCACCCTGACCGGTGCGCCCCAGTTCTTCGTTGCCTCTGCCGGGACGATCGAGTTCCAGCCGGTGGAGGAGTTCGGCCCCGACGTCCTGGTCGGCGCAGAGGTCCAACCGAGTTCGACTCATGAGGAGGCAGACCCTCAGGTCATCACATCGGGGACGGTGAACCCGCACCGGCCATGGCGCTCCGGGCGGGTCGGTGGGGCGGTGGACCCGAGCCCGCATGTGGATATCGCATTGGAGGAGCCCACCGTGATCGACCGGGTCGCGGTGGCCAGCGGCAGTATCGTCTGCTGCGAGGCCGGCCTGCGCGACTACACGGTGTCGGTGCAGACCCCCGACGAGCAGTGGGTGGAGGTCGCGCAGGTCGAGGACCAGTTCTGGGATCGGGTGGTGTTGGTTGAATTCGACCCGGTCGAGGCAGTGTCCATCCGAATCGAGGTGCCGTGGCGGACCATTCGCGGGGTGGAGATGCTCAGCGTGAACTACACCGACCTGGCCGGTGGTCACCCACCGCCGTTCATGGGGTTGCAGACGGAGAGTGACTACGTGGTGTCAATCGCCGCTGTGTCGGCGTGGGAGCCTGCTCGGTGACCGAGGACGGCTCGGACCGTCGGCGCCCACTCGATCCAGCACCGCCTGATAGCGGTTGGATACCGCATCCCATGTGAACGGGCCGAAGGCGGCGCTCCCGGCACGAGCGAGGTGCGCCGCGCCGACCGGGTCGCCGAGCAGGGACAGCATCGCGGTGCTGAGTGCCGCGGCGTCGAACGGATCCACGAGCAGGCCGTTCACCGTGTCCTGGACGAACTCCGCGGCGCCACCGCGGGAGGTGGCGATGACGGGCGCTCCGGCCCGCCAACCTTCGAGGATCGCGATCCCGAAAGCCTCGACGTGGCTGGGCACCACCAGCATCTCGGCGTGCTGGAGCAGTTGGTGGACCTGCCCGGCCGAGAGTCGGCCGAGGAGTCTGACCTGCTGGGTCAGGCCATGCCGGTCCGTGAGCTCCTCGAGGCGTTGGCGGTCCGGCCCGTCGCCCGCGATCACCAGACCCACGTCGCCGTTTTCTGCGGCGACGGGGGCGAAGGCTGCGATGAGCTCACCGAATCCCTTGTTCGGTACCAGGCGCCCGACTGCGGCGATGAAGCGGGGGGGAAGCGGCGGCATCGTCGCCGGACGGGGCGGGGCGCGGTCGACGCCATTGAAAACGATGTGCACGGGCGGTGTTCGAGCGGCGAACCTGAGTAGATCATCGGCAGCGAACCGGGAGCAGGCGGTGATCGCGCTGGAGCGCCTGATCCCAGCCGCCAGTGCTCGACGGATCAGCCTGGAGGAGGTGAAGATGTCGTCGGCGTCGCCGGACGTCTCGCCGTGAGCGCTGTACACCAGCGGGATGCCGGAGAACCTGGAGAGGACGGTGGCGTAGACGCCGTTCGGCCCGAAGCACTGGACGTTGAGGATCTGCGGGCGGTCGGTCCTGACCGCGCGCCGCCATGCCCTGATTGCCGCCGGGAGCCTGCGCAGGAACTTCACGAGGCTGCCGAGGTCGCGGGCGGGAAGTGGACAGGGCAGGTAGCGCAGCGGAATCCCGTCGACCGACGAGGGCACCTCATCGCCCTGGTCGACCGCCCTAGTCACCTCGTACCCCCGGTCCCGCAGGCCCCGGGAGACTTCGAGGACGTGGCGCTCGACCCCACCGAATCGAGGCAGGAACGAACTGACGATGAGGGCAACCCGGTTCATGGCCCGCCACCTCGGCTCGCGGTCACGGTGTGGCCAACAGGTCGATCAGGGTCTCCGACACCATGTGCCGGCCCCTCCGGGTCAGCCGGGAGATCCGTTCGTGGGTGACTGCCAGGGCTGCCTCGTCCGCCAGGTAGTCCACGAGGAACCGTGCGGCGCGCCGCCCGCCACGGCGTACATCCCGGCCGGCGACGAGCAGTCCCGTCGCCTCGATCTGGGAGTACAACTCGGCCCTCTTGTCCCGTCGCGCACCGGCCGAGCCGGAGTTCACCGACCACGTGCCGGGCTCGTCCAGCACAGCGATGGTGGGGATACCCATCCGCCAGGCGTTGATAGCGAGGTGGTAGGTATCGGTGAGGACCACATCGCACTGGGCCAACTGCGTGATGAGTTCGTCGAAGGAACGCTGTGCCGGCCCGAGGCGCACACCCCGCCCCACCTCGCTCAGGGTCCGCGCCCGCAGAGCCCATGACGGCGAGCGTTCCCGATGCTCCAGTCCCGGCCAGGCGGCGCGGAAACGCCGGCGGTCGTCGATGGGCCAGAACCCGGGCTCATGACCCCAGGGCAGCCAGACTGGCCGTAGGCCGGTCTGCGTGGTGAGCGCTCTGCCCAGTTGCGCCAGTGCCTCCGGCGGCAGGGCCGAGCGCCCGAAGAACACCCCCAGGTTCCCCGCGGGGCGATGCCTGACCTCAGGCTCCCAGAGGAACGCCGCGTCGGTGCCCTTGCTGAGCCGTTCGTCCGAGGCGCGCGCGAGTTGGGACACCCAAGCCGAGTACGTGTCGCGGAACCAGACCCGGCGGGCGCGCGATAGGAAGGCGTCGAGTGCCGGGCCGTACTCGCCGGCGTAGTCAGCGGGAGTGTTGAAACTCAACGTGGTGCCGTAGGAGATCACTCGGGACAGATGCTCATCCGCCACCCCGCGAAGCAGCAGGGTCCGGTACACGTGGTCCCGTGCCTCGGCCACGTCGCTGATCAGCCCCGTCTTGTTGGTGAGGATGTCGACGTTGGACTCCACATAGAAGGCCATGTGCAGGAAGTCGCCCCAGTAGACCACTGCATCGGCATCGAGGAACTCATCGAATCGCCCACGCAGGTTCTGATAGGTGATCTGGGTGCTGTCGTCCAGGAAGTCGCCATCCGCTGTCGGCTGTGAGCCGCCGACGGGTGTGATCCACTCGCTTTGATCCCACAAGCGCCAGTACTGCACACGCTCGAGACCCAGTCGCTTCGCCACCGAGCCGAAGGCCAGGTCTACGCTCGTCATTCCGGCGTTCGGTGCCGCGGGGGGTGCGCACAGCACGTTCACCGTCTTCTCGCGACCCACCCGCGTCATGCTGGACCTCCTGATTCGGGCCGGGGAACAGGTCGGCCGGCCGGGTCCTGCTCCCGCGCGTGTGTGCCACACCGCAACCCCACGATAGTCGATCCGCACCCCTTCTAAGGCCGATCGCGAAGGATGTTCGAGCGGGCTGGGGCTGATCCTCATGCCTGCCGAGAAACGCCGACAACCCACCGAAAGCCGCAGGTGCGGCAACTAGGATCGCCTTATGGTAATTGCCTGGTCTCGATGTACCCGGGGCGGAACGGCCCCCCTGGAGTCGATTCAGCAACGCGCCCAGAACCTCGAGTATGGATAGCCCTCCCGCGGTGGGTGATGAGCCCGGATCGGACGACGTCGATCCCGCAGCGGGCGTCGAGCCTCCCGCACCAGACGTCGGGTTCGCTGCGGAGACCGCTCAACCGCAATTCTCCCGGGGACAACTGCAACGATTCGCGGTCCGAGGCGCCTACTGGACGTTCCTGCACACCCTGATCTCGCTGCCGATCGCGTTTGCGGTCAACATCGTCCTCGCTCGCACGCTCGGCGCGGTCGACTACGGCCGGTTGGCGTACCTGACCTCGATCATGGCCATCGTCGGGAGCATCATCTCGATGGGTGTGGGAACTGGGGCGGTCCAGTACGGCGCGAAAGCGCACGCCACGGGACGAGGGCAGGAGGTCAAGGACCTGTTGTCCACCTCGCAGGCCATCCGGATGTTGACGGCCGCGCCGGTCATGACCTTGGTCGTGGTCAGTATCGCCGAAGTCGGTCCGGTGCTGCTGCTGGTGGCCGTGCTGTTCGGGGTCTTCCTACCCTCTGTGCTGGGCAACGCGACCTACTGCTTCGCCATCGAGAACAAGACCGCCGAGGGCGCCAAGCACGCCATGATCGTCAACCTGCTGACGCAAGGAGCGGTCCTCGTGGCGATATTCACCGCCCAGACCGCAGACGCGGTCTGGGGAGCGCGGTTGGTGATGGGTGGAATCGGTGCGGCTCTCGCGATGTTCTGGGTCGCACCCGCCTACCGCAGGGCAGTGCTGCGGCCGCGGCTACGTCGCCTCCCGAAAGGCTTCTGGCGGTTCACACTGCCTGCCGGCGCCGCCGCCGCAGTGGGCGCCATGGTCATGTCCCGGGTCGAGGTGATCGTCCTGACCTGGATGTCCGCAATGGAGGCGGCCGGGATCTTCGCGCTCGCGTTTGGTCTGGCGGTGCATTTGTTCAGCCCGGCCCAGTCGTTGGTGGGACCACTCATCCCGGCGGTCTCCGGATTGCACGAGGTCGACCGGCCCGCGGTGGCGCGGGCCCTGACCCGGACACTACGCGCCTCCTCGACCGCATTGGCCCTCATTGTGGCGGGCCTGGTGCCGTTCTTTGCGTTCCTGACCCCGGTGCTCTATGGAGAGGAGTTCCGGGAGGCCTCCGAGGTGTTGCTCGCGCTGGGGATCGCCGGCGCATTGGTGGTGATCGTCGGTCCGCTGAAGGCATTCATCATGGCCCGGCTCCACGGTGTTCGACTGCTGGTGTTCAACGTGGTCGCCCTGGCGGTCAACATCACCTTAATGTGCTGATCCTGGTGCCCCATCTGGGGGTCTGGGGTGCGGTCATTGGTAACGCGGGCGCCGCGCTGACGCAGATCGTCCTGGTGCTGGGCGGTGAAGCCCGCATGCTCCGGCTCACCTTCGGTCAGGCCCTGGCGGGGATCGCGCCGTACCTCCTGGGCGCATTGGTCAGCGTCACGGTGTGGTTCGCGGTATCGGCGCTGGAGTGGAACCCGGTTCCTTCGGCCATCACAGCAGTGGGTACGGGTCTGGTCCTGCTCGTGGTTGCACTGCGACTCCTCCGGGTGGGCCTGACTTCGGCTGACACCGAAGTGATCGTGACAGCCCTTCCCAAGCCCGTGCGCGGCGTGGGTCGCTTCATGCTGAACCTGTGTGCGGGCGCGCGGATGACCGAACTGTGAAGGACCGGCCCGGCGGGGAACCCGGCAGAAGCCAAGACGGTGGGCGTGTGCCGGGGGATGAACTTCTCCGCGTGTTGCCATGGGCCACGGTTGTTCGAGCAGTTGGAGGAGAGCCGACCAGACCCAGATCGAAGGACGCGGTGCCGGGTCTGTACTTCTACGACAACGACGGCGTGGCCATAGCCCGGGGACTGCCTCCCTCGCCACGCGGGCAGTACCAGATCACCGACGTTACGAGGCCTACCTGGACGAGGCCGCCTGCGCGGAGACGCGGACAACTGAGTGACGACGCCCTGGAACCTCCCGCCCAACCGTTGCGGAAGTACGCAGAATGTCTGCTGGATCTGCTGACGATCGCGGCCGAGGAACGTGGCCTGCAACGGGCTCAGCCCGAACCGCACTGAACCACCTGTTCCCGGACCAGGTCTCGGCGCCCAAACCCCGGGCGGACGTCCTGTGGCCGGACTACTCTGAAGCGTCTGGTGGTAAGGAGGCGCCGGTGCTTATCCAACTTCGCGGAAGCGGCCAGCACTATGCCTGGGGGTCGACCACCGCCATTCCTGACCTCCTCGGCTGCCCGCCCGACGGGCGCCCCTGCGGGCGGAACTGTGGTTCGGCGCCCATCCGGCGGCGCCCTCCAGGCTGGCTCCGGGCGGTGCCCTGGACCTACGGGAGCATCTGGACACCGATTCGGGGCGGGAACAGTTAGGGGAGCAGGTGCTGGCACGGTTCGGCCCGCACCTGCCCTACCTGCTCAAACTCATCGCTCCTGTGGCGCCACTGTCGCTGCAGGTGCACCCCAACCTCGAGCAGGCACGAGCCGGGTTCGACAGGGAGGAGGCCGCCGGCATCGCGCGTGAGGCGCCCGAGCGGCTCTACCCCGACCCGAACCACAAACCCGAGTTGCTCTACGCCCTGACCGAATTCCGGGCGCTGTCCGGGTTCCGCACCCCCCGCCGAGCACTGGAACTGGTCAACGGCTTGGATGTGGTGTTAGCCGATCGATTGGCGCAGATCCTGCAGACCGACCCCACCGCCCATGGCGTACGCCGGGCCGTCACGATGCTTCTCACTCCGGGCGAGGTCAGGGCCGAGGAGGTGAGCGCCGTCGTCGATGCCTGCGCGCAGCGCATGGGGACCCGGGGTGCCTCGTTGCGCATCGACCGCACCGTTGCCCGCCTCGGACAGGCCTACCCCGGTGACCCGGGCGCCGTCGTCGCGCTGCTGATGAACCCGGTGCTGCTCCAGCCCGGGGAAGCGATGTTCGTCCCGGCGGGGTCTCCGCACGCCTACCTGGACGGCCTGGGCGTGGAGGTGATGGCGAACTCCAACAACGTCTTGCGTGCCGGATTGACGCCCAAGCACATCGACCCGGAAGGCTTGCTGGAGGTGCTCGACTGCGTCGCTGCTCCGCCCGTGCGTATCGCGCCGGAGGTCGTCGGTCGCACCCGGGTGTTCTATGCCCCGGTGGAGGACTTCGAATTGTCGGTGACCACGCTGACCGACGAAGGCTGGACGGACTTTCCCGGCCACGGACCGCGGTTGGTGCTCGTCATCTCCGGAGCGGGTCGATTCCGCACCAGCGAGTCTGAAACGGTTGAGGCTGGGGCTGGCGACGCATTCTTCGTTCCCGCCACCGCCGAGCCGGTGCGGGCTATGGGCAGGGCGGAAGTGGTGCAGGCCACCGTTCCCTGACTGCCGACGGCGTACGTGGGCCCGGGTGATGATGGTCAAGGCCGGGCAGTACCCGCACGAGAGGTAGCGCGAGCCCGCGGGTTCGGCAGGAGGGTCGGGAAGGTATCAGGGGGAGTCCAGCAACCCCAGGAGATAGTCGCCGTAGGTGGACTTGCGAAGCGGCTCCGCGCGTTCGCGCAGTTCCTCATCGCTCAGGAAGCCCCGCCGCCACGCCACTTCCTCCGGCGCCCCGATCTTCAATCCCTGCCGGTGCTCGATCGTGCGGACGTAGTCCGAAGCGGCGAGCAGTGAGTCGAAGGTACCGGTGTCCAGCCAGGCGGTACCCCGCGGCAGGACGTGGACCTGGAGCGATCCCTGGCTGAGGTAGGTGCGGTTGACGTCGGTGATCTCGTACTCGCCCCTGGCGGAGGGCTCCAGGTTCCGGGCGATCTCGATGACGTCGTTGTCGTAGAAGTACAAGCCCGGCACCGCATAGTTCGACTTGGGACGAGCAGGCTTCTCCTCCAGGGAGAGCGCCCGGCCGTCCTCGTCGAACTCCACCACCCCGTAGGCCGTGGGATCGGAAACCCGATAGGCGAAGACAGCGCCGCCCTCGACTCCTTCGAAGCGGCCCAGCTGGGAGCCGAGTCCGGGCCCGTAGAAGATGTTGTCGCCCAGGACGAGGGAGACGTTCTGATCGCCGATGAAGTCGGCACCGAGGACGAACGCTTGCGCCAAGCCGTTCGGTTCGGGCTGAACCGCGTAGGCAATGCTGATACCGAACTGCGAGCCATCCCCGAGCAGCCTGTGGAACTGGTCGGCGTCGTGCGGGGTGGTGATGACCAGGACATCCCGGATCCCAGCCAGGATCAGCGTGCTCAGTGGGTAGTAGATCATCGGCTTGTCGTACACCGGGACGAGTTGTTTGCTGACTCCCAAGGTGATCGGATGCAGGCGTGTGCCGGACCCGCCGGCCAGGATGATTCCGCGCATGTGTTCAGTGTTCCGTATGTGGATCGGTGGTGTCCTTCGTACTGACAGCGAAGTTGGACGGAGTCCGGAGGTCCCCACCTGCTCCTCCGCAGGTGCTCGACGCAGGCGCGTACGCCCGCGACTCGCGCCGGGGTGAGCGCCGATCATCGCGCCTTGGTGCTCCTGGGACCAAGTCGAGGCCGGCCCGTCAGTGGTAGCGGGTGATCCGCTTCCTCACCCCGGTTCACCCTCCTCGCCCTGCGGGTTCACCCTCATGTTGGCTCGGATTCACCCTCAAAACGTGACGACGCGCACCCGCAGCACTAACGGAGGCAATAGAATCAGTCAAGGATCGTTGGCGGAGTGTCTGCCGGCGGTTCGATGTGAGTGGAGCGTGTCGCGCATGCATCGGTTCAAAGGAATAGACCGCGGTAGCAGTGGGCCACATGTGGCCCACGGGATGGCGCGCCGCAAGTTTCCGGACGAACCGAAACTGCCGCCATGGTCGGAGAGGGGCGGTTGAGCGCGGAATGAGAGCGTAAAGATGTTCTTCGGACTGGGCAATAACCCTTGCTTTACGGTCAAGGGCGGCAGATCATAGCAGAGAGTGACCTTGTTTGCAGGGTCGCGAGCGAACGAGGAACACATGAGTATCGGGGGTAGGACCATCACAACATCGGCAGCAACGGCCCGGAATCGGCGGTCTGCTTCGGCGGACCGGCCGCGGGCACGGTGCTGCTCGGAATCGCCGGCACCACGGCAATCAGGGGTGTGCTGAATGTCCACTCTTGGCACGGCCTCGAACGTCTTCGGTCGGTTGCCGCGGGTGACCGAACCCGCGATGGTCAGCGACATCGCACTGAAGACGCTCCAGCAGGCCCAACCGTTGACGGTGCTACGAGCCGCGCGCGGCTTCGGAAAGACCGCGGTGCTGGTGTACTGGTTGCGCAACTACACCGACGCGGCCACGGCTGTGTACTTGTCCTTGGACGACCGCAGCAACACCGAAGCCGACTTCTGGGCCGTCCTCGAGAGGGCATTGCGCGGTGCCGGCGTGCTCCCCGAAGGGACCGGTGCGCATGAGGCGCGCAGCAGGGTGCTCGATGGGATCAGCGCGCTGCGCCAGCCGCTGCGCCTGGTGCTGGACAACTTCCACGAGGCCGGGTTGACCGAGGGTGCTACCCAGATCGACGACGACCTGATCGAACTGGTGCGCAACAACGACCAGTTCTACCTGGTGGCCGCCGGGCGTACCCTCCGGACGCTCGAGACGATGGGGAGCCTGTCGGTCGATGGCAGCATCGTTGGTCCCTCCGATCTACGCACGCGTCCTGAACAGGTGCAGCAACTGGCTGCCATGGCCGGCCTGGACTTCTCCTGGGAACAGGCCCAACAGATCAGCACCGATTTCGGCGGCTGGCCGGCGGCGATTCGGGCCGGTTTGCGGGGCGCCACCGTCGAGGGCGGTATCGACGAGCAGTTGATCCAGGGGTACATCGGCGCGATGGTCCTGGACCTGCGGTTCAGCGATATTCGCACCTTTCTGCTGCGCACCGCGGTTCCGGCTTGGTTCGACATCGACATGCTCCGGGTGATCACCCCCAAGACGGAGGACGGCACTTCGGAGCAGGATGCCGCCGCGATACTCGCCCACATCCGGAACACCGGCCTGCTCTGGGAGGATCGGGACAAAGGTGCCGTCCGATATGGCTATCCGGCTGCGATTCGCCGGGCACTGCTGCAGGTGATGACCGAGGCCGCGCCGGACATCGGGCGGCAGGTGCACCGGGCGTTACTGACCGCCCCCGGTGCCGAGGAGGACCCCGGTGAGGCGTTGACGCACGCCGTCAATGCCCAGGAGTGGTCCACCGCGTTGGACGTCATCGACCGACAGTGGTTCCACTTGCTCACCGAAGCGCCGCAGACTCTGGTCGAGGCCATACACCACCTCCCGATGCCCACGGTCAGCACGACCCCTGGATCCGCGTGGCCCGCCAGCACCTTGCGGCGATGCACGAGCGCCTGGTCAGCGGACACACCTGGGTCGTGCCCGAGGCACTGCTCAGCCGTTCCGGCGTGATCAGTGAGGCAGGCGGCGCTGCCGACCCTGCCGACGCGGAGTCCATCGTGCTGATCCAGTGGGGTGTGGCCGCGATGCTGAGCGGCCACCACGACGCCGCGATCTACGCCTTCGGTCAGGCACGTGAACTCGGTCTGGACGGTGGCACGAAGGCGACCACGTTGGGTGCATCCGGTGTCGCCCTGGTGCACGCGCTGGCCGGCGAGCCGGACCTCGCGCGCACCGCCCTGCAGGACGCCGCGTTGCAGCCGTACCTCGCCGATGGTCACGTCGTTGATCCCAGTGACCTGGCTGGCGTCGCCGTGCGGCTCGCGGAGGCGTTGATCGCGGTGGACGCAGGCGCGCCGGACGCGTCGTTGCGCGTGGCCGCGATCGTCGAGCCACGCCACCGCACCGAGTTGTGGGTGGTGGGGGAGTTCGCGCGTGCCCACTATGCCGCCTTCGCCGATGACCCCGAGGAGGTTTTCCGCCAAGCCAACAAGTTGCGGGCAGCGCTGCGGCACGTGCCCAGGAACTCCCTTGCGGACGCGGTGCTGCAAAGCGTGCTGGTCGAACTGCTGTTGATCGCCCGGATGATCGGCGTAGCCGGTGAGGTCGCCGACCACCTCGGGGACAATGCCATCGGCTGGTCCGCTCAGGCGAAAGTGCACAACGCCCGACAGGACTACCGCCAGGCCGTCGAACTGGCCAGGCGCGCACTCTCGGCCCCGGGTAGTTCGCTGCGCTCGCAATTGGAATCCATGGTGATCATTGCCAGTGCCCTGCACGCCATGAACTCCCAGAGCGAGGCGCGCAAGGCCTTCCAGAGCGCCGTTCGCCTGGCCCGGGCGACCGGGCAGCGCCGCCCCTTCCAACTGATGCACAGGTACGTGTTCGACATGCTCGCCGACGGTGTGCCCGGCGCCCACGGGTTGTGGCCGGGCACCAACCCGAACGCGGTCAAGGCCGATGTGGCCGATGTGGCGGACTTGCCGACGCTGACCATGCGGGAGGCGCAGATCCTGCGGGCGCTGGAGCGGCACGCAGGGCCGGTCGGGATCGGCCGATCCCTCAACCTGTCGGCCAACACCATCAAGACCCATCTGCGCTCGATCTACCGCAAACTTGGTGTCGCGAGCCGAAACGAGGCACTGGAAGTCGCCGGCCGGGGTGGCATCCACGCCGAGCACGAAGGCTGATCGCGGTTGATGCCCATGCTCCAGCAAGAAGCACCAACCCCCCAGCCACCCCGCCTTCCGCGTGTTGCCTCCACCATCGTGCTCAGCCGCGCTCTGCGCGAGACAATGGAGAAGGCCCCGGCGATCACGGTGCTGTGCACCCCGCGGGGATTCGGTAAGACCAGCGCGGTCGCCTCCTGGATCCGCGGGCAGACCGGGGCCACACTCGCTACGTCTGGGTGGGCCTGCCGATGCACGCCACCGCCCCACAGCAGTTCTGGACCGAGGTGCACCTCGCCCTGACCGGGACGAGCACGCCGGCCGGGGCCGACCCGTTGACGCTCATCTATGCGGTGCTCGGCCGTACGCTGCAACCCACCACCCTCGTGCTGGACAACTTCACCTCCGTCAGCGCCGAGAGCGTGGACGATGAGTTGGGGGAGTTGCTCAACCAGTTCGAACGGCTGCGCCTGGTGGTCATGGTGCGGATGGAGCGGGCCATTGTGGCGATCGCCAACGCCCACGCGGAGTCCGTCGTCTTGCGGATGCCCGAACTCGGTCTGGACGCGCGGGGTGTCGCCACCATGGCCAACGAGGCCGGTTACACGATGACCCGCACCCAGGCCCACGAACTCGCCCAGGCAGTCGTCGGCTGGCCCGCGGTGGTCCGCGCACTCCTGCGTGATGGATCACGCGACGCCGAGGGTGCTCTGGTCCCGGACTGGCACGGCATCGAGCGGTACTGCCGGATCGTGTTGGAGGATCCGGACATGCAGCGCTTCCGACCGCTGCTGGCGGCGCTCAGTTGCGCGGAAACCTTCGGCCCTGACCTCGGCCGGAAACTCATCGGCCAGGACAACTGGCAGACCGCCTTCCCGGTGATCCACCAGGCTGGGATCGTCGAGCCCGTGCAGACCGGTGGCCGGGAGACCTATCGCGTCCGTCCGCGACTTCGCGCCGCCGTCCAAGCGGTCACCCGCCGCCATGACCCGGTGAACTACCGCCGCAACCATCGAATCCTGGCCGACTGGTACGACCGGCGGAACATCGCCGAGCCCGCCATCTCTCATTTCGTCGAGGCCGAGGACTGGGAACGAGCTGCGCTCCTCGTAGAGGACTACTGGCTGGAATTCGTCACCGGTTCTACCGATGACGCCAGGCGGATCATGCGCAAGTTCCCCGACCAGGTGGTGCGCGCCAGCGCCAGACTCCTGGTGGTCCGGGACTACATCCTGAACGTCGATACGACCCAGCGTGCCTGGCAAGCGTTCCGGTCCGGACACATGGAGGTCGACTTCGCCGCGCGCTATGAGAACCAGCGGCTCACCCTCAGCCAGACCCTGCAGATGCGCGTGTCCGGGGAGTACGAGGCGTTCCGGCAGGTGATGGAGGAGTCCGGTCAGGGGGTTGAGCGTTCGGCGTGGGCAGACAGCGTGCTGGAGCAGATGCCGGAGATGCTGCTGCAGTGGAGCATCACCCTGCTGCTGACCAGGGATGTGCCCAGCGCCGCCTATGTCTTCAGACAGGCCTACCAGTGGGCCCGGGAGCGGGGGATGACCGGAGCCAAGCGGGAAGCCGGAAGCGGACTCGCGCTGTGCCTAGCGATGCTCGGCCACCTCAACTCCGCCGACAAGTGGCTCGACCGGGTGGCCGGGCTTCCTTCCAGAGGCGCCCCGGCTGATCTGGAACGCCTGGCGAGCGTGCTCGTACGGGGGCTCATCGCCGGGGACCGACTCGAGGCCGGTGACACCGAGCCCGCACCGGTCGATGACGTCCCAGCGCTGCCCGGGCTGGATGCGATCCAGCAGTATCTGCACGCCGGATACGCGCTGCACCGGGGGGATGCGCGGGTGCAGGAAGAGACCCTGTCGATGCTGGAACGCTCGCTCGCGACGTTGACGCCTCACCGCCACGGAGCCCGGATCACCGGAACCGCGGCCCGCAACGCCATCGTGGACCTGTGCATTGCTCGTAGCCAGTTCGAGCGCGCCTACCGGGCGCTGGAAGGCGTCGACGCCGAGCAGGTCTGGGCGATCGTATGCCGGGCCCGGCTCGCCTTGTTCGAGGGGCGCTATGACGCAGTTCTGGCGATGACCGAGCACATGGATGGACTGTCGGTCGCCGACATCCGGCACAGTCTGCAACTCCACCTCATCCGAGCCTGCGCAGCGCGTCGCCTGCACCGGATGGACGTTGCTGGCGACGAACTCCAGGCGGCGGCCAGCCTGGCCGAGATTTCCGGCATCGTGCGGTTCTTCGCGCTGGTGCCAAGGGCCGACCTGGTGAACTTGGACCAGGAGTTTCCCCACGTGGTCCCGCCGGGCGTGTTGCAGGCCGTGACCGCCGGCGCGGAGGTCTTCCCCGAGCCGCGCGAACCCGTCCGGCTCTCCGAACGAGAACTGGAGGTGCTGCGCCAGATCGCCACCGGCGTGCCGCTCAGCCAGGCGGCCCGGCGTCTGTTCGTCTCGGAGAACACGGTCAAGTCCCAGGTGCGCAACATCTATCGCAAACTCGGGGTACACAACCGCGAGGATGCTCTCCAGCGCGCGAACTCACTGGGACTGCTCACCGATGACGACGACGGGCGCCCGGGTGGATATCCGGACGCCGCGGATGCCCAGCCCCGGCGCACGGCGGTCATCTGAAGCGACTGTCGCCGTCGCCGGTTGGGCCATGACGACCCTGCCGGTCGCCGCCGCCCGGCGTCCGGCGTCCGGCGTCCGGCATCCGTGACCATCCTGTGACCTTCATTCGGCACTGAGGGTGGGACCCGGGCCATTAGCCTGTGTGCGATCCGTGGTGCGCCGCTGCCCTCACCCCTGGCCGGCGTCACCGGCGCCCGGCAACACCGCCGGGTGCGTGAGGAAAGGACACAGATGTCACACCGATCGGCCCCTCCAGCACGCGGCAGAGTCCGCACGTTCCTGGCGGCACTGTTGTCGCTGCTCCTGCTCGGCATCGGGATCACCACGGCGTCGGCCGATGTGATCGACGACGCCGAGGCGACCCCGGCGCAGCAGGGCACCTGGGAGTTGTCCCAGCAGGCTGCCCCCACGTCCGGCGCCACGGTCGAAGCAGGTGAGCAGATCACCTACACCCTCAGCGCCGCCGCGCTCGACACCCGCCCGGTGCAGGGGATCACGGCCACCGTGGACCTGTCCGGTGTGCTGGCTCACGCGAGCCTGGTCGAGCCACTGCATCGCGAGCTGAGCCTGACCGGTGACGAGCTCACCTGGGATGTGCGCAATCCGGTGCGCATCAACAGCCCCGCCTCGGTGTCCTTCTCCGTGGTGGTCGACTCCGATGCGTCCGGCGTCACGCTGACCTCGGTGGCCGCGCCGCAGAGCAGCGGCGGGACCTGCACCGACTGCACCATCACCCACACAGTGCCCGGCGAGCCTTCCTGGGACCTGAGCGTGACCCCGAATGAGGAGCCCGGGTCAACCCTGCTGACCAACGCGGCGATCGTTCCGTCGATGACGGCCACGAACACCTCCGATGTGACGGTCTCCGACGCGCAGGTGGTGGCCGACCTGACCGGGATGGGCCAGCACTGGGACCTGGGGACCCTCCGTGAGGGCGTGAGCTATGACGCTGAGACCGCACTGCTGACCTGGGACGTCCCCGAGATGGAACCGGGTGAGTCCGTCACCCAGCGCTTCCAGGTGCGACTGCGGGCCCCCGCTCGTGGGAGCGAGGTCTCGCTCGACTTCACGGCCCAAGGGGCCGGTGGGGAGTGCGTGACCGGGTGTGAACTCGGCTACCACGTGTTCGGGTTCGACGCCTCGGTCACAGCCGACCCTACGGCCGGTGAGGTGACCGCCGGTCAGCAGATCACCTACACCTGGACAGCGCAGAACATCTCCGGAGGTGAACTCACCGGAGCGCACATGCGGGCGAACCTGCGACACCAGGCCGGCCCGTTCCTCGATGCCGCGGATCTGGTGGAACCGCTGGATGAGGCGCTGGAGATGTTCGGATCCGTGCTGCACTGGAACATCCCGGACCTGGACCCGGGGGAGAGCGCGCAGATCTCCTTCGTCGCGCAGATCCACCAAGACGCGACCCCGGGCGATGCGGTGCGGATGGGGATCAGTGCCGGGACGGCCCGCCACGGCGGGTCGCTGGTGGACCCCGCCACCCTGGTGCACACCGTCGCCGAGCCCACCTGGGAGTTGTCCCACAGTGCCGAGCCGGCTTCCGGATCCGCGGTGGCACCGGGTGAGCAGATCACCTACACCCTCACCGCTGCGGCGCTTGATCTGCGCCCCGTGACCAGGGTCGCGGCGAGTGTGGATCTCTCGGAGGTACTGAGCGGTGCCAGCCTCGTCGAGCCGTTGCCGGCGGGGTTGAGCCTCGACGGGGATGAACTGACCTGGACCGTCCGCCAACCGGTGCACCGCAACCATCCCGCGTCGGTCTCCTACACCGTGACCGTGGACGACGACGCCTCCGGGGCCACCCTGACCAGCGTGGCGACGCCACAACGAACTGGCGCGCTGTGCACCGACTGCACGCTCACCCACACGGTGGCTGAGCCGGCGTGGGAGGTGAGTGCGCGGGCGGCGCAGGCTAATGGGGTCACGATCCCGAATGAGGGGACGGTGCGCCCGAATGGTCAGTTGAACTATCACTTGAGTGCCGAGAACACCTCCGGTGTGAGGGTCTCTGATGGGGTGGTGGTCGCCGATGTGTCGGGGCTGGTGGCGTATGCGAATATCGAGGCGCTCGGTGAGGGCGCGGAGTTCGATGCCGATGCCGGGGTGGTGCGGTGGTCGGTGCCTGAGCTTGGAGCGCAGGAGTCGGCGTCGGTGCGGTTCCGGGCGAACTTGCGGTTCGCGGACGCCCCGAATGCGGTGTTGCCGTTGTCGGTGAGTACCGAGGGTGCCGGTGGGGAGTGTGTGAGTGGGTGTGAGTTGGTGCATTTCGCTACCGGTTTTGAAGCCTCGATGACCACTGATCCGCCCGCGGGCTCGGTCGAAGCCGGGGATGAGATCGTCTACACCTGGACGGTGCAGAACACCTCCCACGCGCAGATCTCCGGCGCCACCGTCACCGCCCAGTTGCGGGATGTGCTCGAGCACGCCGAACTGGTGGAGCCGTTGGCTGAGGAGTTGCGTCTGGTCAGCATCGTCGGTCCGACGATCATGAGGTGGGATGTGCCGGACCTGGCCGCCCACGAGAGCGCCGAGGTGTCCTTCAGTGTGATCGTGCGCGACGATGCCGATGCGGGTGCCGAACTCGCCACCTCGATCACGGCCGGGGCGAACAGTTTCGGCATCACCTACGGGGAGAGGGAGGTCACCCACACCGTTGATCAGCTCTCCTGGGAGGTCAGCGTCCGGGGGGCCCAGGCGAACGGGGTGACCATTCCGCACGAAGGAACCCTCCGCCCGAACGGTCAGGTGAACTACCACGTCGTCGCGGAGAACACCTCCGGGCTGACCATGTCCGAGGGCGCCGTCATCGCGGATGTGTCCGGGCTGCTTCCCTACGCCGACATCGAGGCGTTGACCGCCGGGGCCGAGTTCGACCCGGAGAACGGGCTCGTGCGCTGGTGGTCACCGGAGTTGTCCGGAGGGGAATCGGCCTCCTTCTCCTTCCGGGCGAACCTGCGCTTCGCCGATGCTCCCGGCGCGGTGCTGCCGCTGTCGGTGATCACCCAGGGTCCCGGCGGGGAGTGCGCGAGTGGGTGTGAACTGGTGCACTACGTCACCGCGTTCGAGGCCTCTGTGAGCGCGGACCCGCCCTCCGGGGAGGTGCGGGCCGGGGATGAGGTCACCTACACCTGGCAGGTGCGCAACACCTCTCAGGCACAGATCTCCGGTGCGTATGTCCGCGCCCAGATGGGCGGCGTGCTCGCGCACGCCGACCTGGTCGAGCCGCTACCAGATGGTGTGAACTTCACGATCGGGACCGTGCTGAACTGGTGGATCCCGGACTTGGGTCCCGGTGAGAGTGCCCGGGTGTCGTTCACGGTAGTTGTCGATCAGGACGCGGAGCAGGGCGCCGAGTTCGGGATGTCCATCACTGCCGGTGCGAACAGTTTCGGGATCACCTACGGTGATCAGGAGGTGGACCACGCCGTCACGGTGTCGGTGACTCCTCCGGCCCCGTCACTGCCCCCTGTACTGGCTGTTCTGCTCGGACTGGCCAAGTGGGTGCTCGGTTTCCTGATCTGGCTGTTCTGACCGGTCGAGGTGAGTTGACCGGCTCGGGTGTGTTCCGTCGTCGTCCCGCCAGGACGACGCCGGAACACGGTGTGAGATAGACCGCATCGGAACCGATGCGGGCCGGTTCCATCGAGGCGGATCATGCCGTAAGATTGACCGTTGGGCGCGCTCCGCCATGCTCTCGACCCGGGCAACCGGGCCGGCGGCGCACGGAGCACAGGTCGTACACACGCGCCTCATCGGATCCAGACAGATACTGCAGTTAGCGGAGGATATGGCGAAGAAGGACGGGGTCATCGAGATCGAGGGCCACGTGGTCGAGGCGTTGCCCAACGCGATGTTTCGCGTCGAGTTGAGCAACGGCCACAAGGTACTCGCTCACATCTCGGGCAAGATGCGGCAGCACTACATCCGGATCCTCCCCGAGGACCGTGTGGTGGTCGAGTTGAGCCCCTACGACCTCACCCGCGGTCGAATCGTCTACCGCTACAAGTAACAGACCACGATCTCGCCGCCGCGAGGGGGAGGCCCATGGGAGTTCCCGAGCGTGCGCGGCGGTGCAGAGGAAGCATCATGAAGGTTAAGCCGAGCGTCAAGAAGATCTGTGACAACTGCAAGGTGATCCGTCGCAACGGTGTCGTGCGGGTGATCTGCACCAACTTGCGTCACAAGCAGCGCCAGGGCTGACGCCCTGCGTTCGGGCCGTCCGCGGCCCACCACAACTGCACACCGCCAGCGATCGCCCTGCGATCGCAACCCTCGGCTCGGAGGCCGGGGCCCGCAGCCCGCGGGACGGCGATGTGGAAGACCTCCGATGACTCACAGGAGTGAGAAAACAATATGGCACGACTCGTCGGCGCCGACCTCCCCCGCGACAAGCGGCTCGAGGTGGCGCTCACCTACATCTTCGGCGTGGGCCGCACCCGCGCTGCCGAGACGCTCGAGGCCACCGGCCTGAGTCCGGACCTGCGCGTCAAGGACCTCAACGACGCGGACCTGGTCGCATTGCGCGACTACCTCGAGGGCAACTACAAGCTCGAAGGTGACCTGCGCCGTGAGGTGGCCGCAGACATCCGCCGCAAGGTGGAGATCGGGACCTACCAGGGCCTGCGGCACCGCCGTGGCCTTCCGGTGCGCGGACAGCGCACCAAGACCAACGCGCGGACCCGCAAGGGCCCCAAGCGCACTGTGGCCGGCAAGAAGAAGGCCGCTCGCTAAGCAGTTCGCTCTCCGCCACCGTGCGGATGCGGATCGACGACCTCGAAGAGAAGAGATTTGTAGATGCCCCCCAAGACTCGCCAAGCCGCCGGTGCGCGCAAGCCGCGCCGCAAGGAGAAGAAGAACGTCTCCGCCGGTCAGGCCCACATCAAGTCGACCTTCAACAACACCATCGTCACGATCACCGATCCCTCTGGTGCCGTGATCTCCTGGGCCTCCTCCGGCCAGGTGGGCTACAAGGGTTCGCGTAAGTCGACCCCCTTCGCCGCCCAGCTCGCCGCCGAGGCCGCCGCCCGCAAGGCGCAGGAGCACGGCATGAAGAAGGTGGACGTGCTGGTCAAGGGCCCCGGTTCGGGCCGGGAGACCGCGATCCGTTCGCTGCAGGCCACCGGCCTGGAGGTCGGGTCGATCCAGGACGTGACCCCGCAGGCGCACAACGGCTGCCGCCCGCCGAAGCGTCGCCGGGTCTGAGTCCGGTGTGGTGCGGGCTGAAGCCCGCACCGTCGGTGTGGCCGCCCGCAGGTCGGCCCGCCCACCACCGTTAGTTTCACCCCCGGTTCGGACAGATGGGCCGGGGTCTTGCACGACGTCATATAGCGGACGTTTGCTGAAAGGAATCACCAATGCTCATCGCACAGCGCCCCACACTGACCGAAGAAGTCGTCGACGAATTCCGGTCCCGTTTCGTCATCGAGCCTCTTGAGCCGGGCTTCGGTTACACCCTCGGTAACTCCATGCGTCGTACCCTGCTCTCCTCCATCCCGGGTGCGGCCGTGACCAGCATCCGCGTGGACGGGGTGTTGCACGAGTTCTCCACCATCTCCGGTGTGAGGAGGACGTCACCGAGATCATCCTGAACATCAAGGACATCGTGGTCTCCTCCGAGCACGACGAGCCTGTGGTGATGTACCTGCGCAAGCAGGGCCCCGGCACCGTCACCGCTGCCGACATCACGCCCCCGGCCGGTGTGGAGGTGCACAACCCGGACTTGCACCTGGCGACCATCAACGCCAAGGGCAAACTCGAGATCGAACTGACCGTCGAGCGTGGCCGCGGGTACGTCTCTGCGGTGCAGAACAAGCAGGCCGACGCCGAGATCGGCCGTGTGCCGGTGGACTCGATCTACTCCCCGGTGCTCAAAGTGACCTACAAGGTCGAGGCCACTCGTGTGGAGCAGCGGACCGACTTCGACAAGTTGATCGTGGACGTGGAGACCAAGCGCTCGATGTCCCCGCGTGACGCCCTGGCCTCGGCCGGTTCCACCCTGGTGGAACTGTTCGGGCTGGCCCGCGAACTCAACACCGAGGCCGAGGGGATCGAGATCGGACCTCCCCCCGACCGACGCCGCATTGGCCGAGGACCTGGCGATGCCGATCGAGCAGTTGGATCTGACCATCCGGTCCTACAACTGTCTCAAGCGGGAGGGCATCCACACCGTTGGCGAGCTCGTGGCTCGCAGCGAGGCCGACCTGCTGGACATCCGCAACTTCGGCGCCAAGTCGATCACCGAGGTGAAGGAGAAGCTGGTCGGTCTGGGTCTGTCCCTGAAGGACAGCCCGAGCGACTTCGACCCCTCCCTCGTGGCCTCGTACGACGGCGACGACTACGACTACAACTGAGCGTCGCTCGCACCCTAGGAGATTCCCATGCCCAAGCCCACGAAGGGGCCCCGTCTCGGCGGTAGCCCGGCACACCAGCGCCTGATGCTGGCGAACCTGGCCCAGTCGCTGTTCGAGCACGGCAGCATCCGCACCACCGAGACCAAGGCCAAGCGGTTGCGCCCGTTCGCCGAGCGACTGATCACCAAGGCCAAGCGCGGTGACCTGGCCGCCCGTCGTCAGGTGCTCGCCGTGCTGTCCCGCAAGGACGTGGTGCACGAGTTGTTCACCGAGATCGCTCCGCGATTCTCCGAGCGTCCCGGTGGCTACACCCGGATCATCAAGGTCGGCCCCCGCAAGGGTGACAACGCGCCGATGGCAGTGATCGAACTCGTCACCGAGCCCTACAGCCCGAAGCAGGCCACCGTGAAGGAGGCTGAAGGCGCCACCAAGCGTGGCGCGAAGGAAGCCGCCGCCCAGCAGGCCGCCGAGGCCCCCTCCGCCGAGGAGACCACGGACAGCCCGGACAGCCCCGACTCCCCGGAGTCGGCGGCGAGCCCGGACAGCCCGGATTCGGCACCGTCGGCCGACTCACCCGCCGAGGCCGACGAGACCGAAGCCAAGGACGACGCCGGGGAGGCCGGCAAGTCCTGACCCGACGTTAGTCAGCGCATTCGCAGGCCCGCTGCCGGACCACTCCGGCAGCGGGCCTGCGTGTTCTGTGCCCGGCCCGCTGACCGCTCAGCGCGTGCGATGGTTCGGGTGGCGGCGTGAAGGGCGTGGCACAGTGGTGTCCATGCCCGTGGATCATCAAGACCCTGAGCGCGAACCGGCCTTCAGGGTGAGGGTCGCCCAGCCCGCCGAGCGGGACCGGCCCGGCGAGCCCGGCATGCAGGACGAGCCCGCCCAGCCATCAGTGCTGTTCGTGCACGGCATTCGCAGTTCGGGGACCATGTGGCGGGCGCAGGTGGAGCACCTCAAGGCGCTGGGGGTGACTGCGCGGGCGATCGACCTTCCCGGCCACGGCGCGCAGATCAGTAGTGCGTTCTCGCTCGCGATGTGCCGGGAGGTGATCGAGCAGGCATGGCAGGAACTGCCCGCCGGGAGACGCATCCTGGTCGGGCTGTCGCTGGGCGGCTATCTGGCGTTGGATTGGGCCGCTCGAACAGCGAGTCCGGTCGACGCGGTGCTGGCGGCCGGGTGCAGCGTGCGTCCGCGGGGGGCGCCGCTGGCGGCCTACCGGCGCCTGGCCGGGCTGATCAATCGGTTGCCCGACCGGGGTGGCTGGCTGAATGACACGCTGGCCACCCGGATGCTCAGCCCGGACGCCGCCCGGGACGTCGCTGCCGGCGGGGTGGCGCTGGACGTGATGGTGCCGGCGCTCACGGCGATCGCGCAGGTGGATCCGATCACGGACCTGCGCCGTATCGAGGCCCCGGTGTGGCTGGTGAACGGGGCATGGGACCACTTCCGGGTGGAACAGGGCCGGTTCTGGGCCGCAGTTCGAACAGGTCGGCTGATCGTCCTGCCCCGGACCGGGCACCTGGTCAGTCTGGAGCGCCCGGACCTGTTCAACGCCGTGCTGGCCGCGCTGGTGGCCCAGGTGCGCGAGTCCGGTCCGGACCTCGCCCCGGGCGCCGGTCCGGATGTCTCAGCCCGGCAGTGACCAGGCCCGCACGCCTCCCACGATTCCGGCGCTGTTGGGCACCACGACCACGTCGTCGCCCGCCTTCGCCAGCACCACCGGGGTGATCCGGCGGGAGTTGCCACCGCCCAGGTAGAGCCGGTCCCACAGGAACACCGGGCGCAACGCGTCGATCACGCGGCGGACGCGCCGCGACCACATCGCATCCCCCAACCGCAACCGTTCGTGCTCGCCGACGTACTCGTCGTAACTCAGGCCCCAGCGCACCGGGCTCTGGGACAGTTCCGTGTGCGGGGCCAGCCGGCCGCCGTCGAACACTGCATTGCCCAACCCGGTGCCGAAGGTGAGCATCAGTTCCAGGCCTGCGCCGGCGATCACGCCGGCTCCGTGCACCTCGGCGTCGTTGAGGATCAGGGCGGGCTGGTCGAGCCGCTCCTGTACCGCACGGCGCATGTCGAAGCCCGTCCACGCCGCTCTGAGCTCGGGCAGTACCTTCGTGCGCGGGCCGGCCCGGGTGATGTAGTGGGGGGTGTGCACCACCACACCGTGGCGGATCATGCCCGGCATGCCTACGGTGATCCGGTCGGTGGGGGGCAACCGTTCGGCGAGGTCGGCGATCACCTCGAGCAGGCTCTCCGGTGGCAGCGGGTAGGGTGTGGCGGTGCGTACCGGCTGGGCGTGCATGGTGCCGACATCGTCCAGCACCGAGGCCTTGATGCCGCCGCCCCCGCAGTCCACCGAGAGGGTCACCGGGTCGGAAGTCACACCCTGATGCTACTGGCGCAGCGTGAAGCGGGCCCGCTGTGAACGTGCGGAGCGGACACGATGTGATGAACTGTTCCCGTGTCCGAACCAGACAGGCCCGCAGCGCCACCGGCCGGGAATGAACCGGCTGTGCGCATCCGGCTGGACCTGGCCTATGACGGCACCGAGTTCTCCGGGTGGGCCGCCCAACCAGGGTTGCGCACCGTCGAGGGGGAACTGCGGCGCGGGCTGGGGACCATCCTGCGCACCGAACCACCGCGGCTGGTGGTGGGTGGGCGCACCGATGCCGGCGTGCACGCCAGGGGCTCGGTGGTCCACACCGACGTCGACGCAGCTGCGTGGGAGTCCCTACCCGGCCGATCCGACCGTGCCCCCGCTCAGGCGGCCCTCACGCGGCTGGCGGGCGTGCTGCCACCGGACATCGTGGTACGCCGTGCCACCGTGGTCAGCACCGACTTCGATGCCCGGTTCTCCGCCCTGCGACGACGCTACTCCTACCGGCTGTGCGACCGTCCCGCCCTCGCCGATCCCCTACGTCGAAGGGACACGGTGATCGTGCCCAGACCGCTGGACTCCGAGGCGATGAACACCGCAGCCGACATGCTCTGTGGACTACACGACTTCGCCGCGTTCTGCAGACCACGGGAAGGGGCCACCACGATCCGTACGCTGGAGGACTTCTCCTGGCAACGTCCCACCGAAGGCGTGCTGGAGGGCACCGTGGTGGCCGACGCGTTCTGCCACTCGATGGTGCGTGCCCTGGTCGGGGCGGTGGTCGCCATCGGGCAGGGCCGCCAGGAACCGGGATGGGCCGCCGCGGTGCTGGCTGCCCGCAGACGGGACCCGGCGGTGATGGTGATGCCCGCGCACGGACTGTGCCTGGAGGAGATCACCTACCCGCCCACGCATGAACTGGGTGCGCGCGCCACCCAGGCCCGTGCCGTGCGCGAACTCCCGTGAGGTCTCGAGCGGGAGGTGGCGCGGCGGCGTTCCCGGTGTCGCAGTAGGTGACCGGGGGTCAGAGCGCGGGGTCGGCCTCGTCGTCGGATGCCGGTGTCTCCCACACCTCCGGCTCCTCGATCTCCACGCGCTCATCGATGCCGTCCGGAGTCATCTCATCCGCCACGGTCTGCTCATACAGGGGGCCCGGTGCGTCCGGGGCGTTGAAGCCCTCATCCACCAGGTCCCGCCCGCCGGTGTCCTCCAGGGTGTCCTCGGCGGGCAACTGCCGGATCGTTCCGGTGGCCCCGACATCCGGATCGGCCTCACCGGTGTCATCGGGTTCGGGCTCACCATCCTCTTCGGGGGAGGCGGTGGTGTCCGACGGGGGCAGGTCCGAGACCTGATCGGCGTTGGCCAGTTCCTCCGGGCTGGGCTCGTCCGGAGAGAGTTCCTCGGGGATGGGTGTGCTCGCGTCCATCCACCCACACTGACACTGCCGGCACACCCGCGCATCCGCAGACGTTGCGGCACAGCGGCTCCCGTAAAACGGCTTGGCCCACCGCCACCGGACCGCCATCCTGGGGCCATGGCGCACCTCGATCTGGCCGGGATCACCTACCACCTCCCCGACGGCAGGGTGCTGCTGAACGAGGTCGACGCGCACGTGGGCGAGGGCCAGCGGGTGGCGCTGATCGGTCCGAACGGCGCGGGCAAGAGCACCCTGATCCGGATCGCCACCAAGCAGATAACGCCGCACGGGGGAGCGGTGACCACCGCGGGCGAGATCGGGGTGATGGCCCAGTGGGTGGGTCGCCGCGCGGTGGCACTGGTCGCGACTGCTGACGACGAGGCACCCGGGGCGTGCATGCCCGGCGCCCGGGGTGCGGGTCACCCAGGCGGCGGCGAGGTCCCGGGCAGCGCTGCCGCCCCGCCGCCCGGTTCCGAGCGGGAACCGACCGTGCAGGACCTGCTGACGGCCCATGCGCCGGCGCGTCAGCGCGAGGTCGCCCAGCGGCTGGCCCGAGCCGGGGCGGCGATGACCGGGGCCGAGAACCAGGCCGCCCAGTTCGATTACGCACAGGCGTTGGCAGACTGGGCCGACGTGGGCGGGTACCAGCTCGAGGCGCAGTGGGATGAGATCTGCTCCGACGTGCTCGCCCAGTCCTGGGATCGTGCCGCGTCCCGAGGCCTGTCCACCCTCTCCGGTGGTGAGTCCAAGCGGTTGGTGCTCTCCGCGCTGCTGCGCTCCAGCGCGCAGATCCTCATCCTGGACGAGCCGGACAATGCCCTTGACGTGCCCGCCAAGCGGTGGTTGGAGGCCCGGCTGGGTGAAACAGATAAGGCCGTCTTCTTCATCAGCCACGACCGCGAGATGCTCGAGGCGGTCGCCACCGCCGTACTCACCTTGGAACCGGGGGCGGCCGGGTCCACCGCATGGCGCCACGGCGGTGGCTTCGCGGGCTATGCCCAGGCCCGCACGGATCGGATGAGCCGGCTCGCCGAACTGCGCCGGCGCTGGGACTCCGAGCACGCCCAGTTGCGGACGTTGGTGCAGATGTACAAGCAGAAGGCCAGCTACAACTCCGATATGGCCTCTCGGTTGCAAGCGGCCCGCACCCGCCTGACGGCGTTCGAGAAGGCGGGGCCACCCCAGGCGGTGACTCGTGACCAGCACGTGCAGATGCGGTTGCGGGGCGGACGCACCGCCAAGCGGGCTGTGGTGCTGGACCGGCTCGCCCTGAACAGCCTGACCGAACCCTTCGACGCCGAGGTCTGGTTCGGCGAGCGAGTCGCCGTGCTCGGGGCCAATGGCACCGGTAAGTCCCACCTGCTCCGGTTGCTGGCCGGCGGTGGTACCGATCCCGACACCGGCAACGCCCGGCCAGCGAGCACCTACCCGCCGCCGTCGCGCACAGCGGCTCCGCGCGGCTGGGTTCCCGGGTACGCCCGGGCTGGTTCGCCCAGCAGGACGCCCCCGCCCACCTGGTCGGACGGACCCTGCTGCAGGTGCTGCACCGCGGTGATGGCACCCGGAACGGAATCGCCCGTGAGGATGCCGGCCGGGTACTGGACCGGTACGAACTGGCCGCCGCGGCCGAGCAACAGGTCCAGACCCTCTCCGGCGGCCAACTGGCCCGGTTCCAGATCCTGCTACTGGAGTTGTCCGGCGCCACGCTGTTGTTGCTCGATGAAGCCACCGACAACCTCGACCTGCACTCGGCCCAGGCCCTGGAGCAGGGGCTGGAGGCGTTCACCGGAACGGTCCTGGCCATCACCCACGACAGGTGGTTCACCCGCTCCTTCGACCGCTTCTGGCACGTCGGCGCCGATGGCAGGGTGAGCGAGACCACCGCCCCGGTATGGGACGATGACGGCGCAGCCCGCCGCCGCTGAGGGCAGAACGTGAGCAATATCGCTCGTGCGGGCCGGTTGGACGGCCCTGCGGCTTTGACCACCGGGCCGGCCTGGCAGTACAGTGACGTGTTGTTGTGCGTCCGTGCTGCCGGTCGGTGTCTCCCACTCACCACCACGCGCGGGCATCGACGCTAACGACCGACCACCGGTTCGGCGGGGCGGATGTGTGCCCAGCCAGACGGGCCCGTGACGCCCGGACCGACCAGACCGCAGCACCGATCCAGAACGAAGGCCAACACCGTGCGTACGTACACCCCCAAGGCAGGCGAGACCGAGCGCGCCTGGTACGTCATCGACGCTACCGACGTCGTCCTCGGTCGGCTCGCCACCCACGCCGCTACGTTGCTGCGTGGTAAGCACAAGCCGACTTTCGCCCCGCATGTCGACGGCGGTGACTTCGTCGTCATCATCAACGCCGACAAGGTCGCCCTGACCGGAAGCAAGGCGGAGCAGAAGACGGCCTACCGCCACTCCGGCTACCCCGGCGGTCTGCGCGCCACCAGTTACGCCGAGCTGCTGGAGAAGCACCCCGAGCGAGCGGTCGAGAAGGCCATTCGCGGCATGATCCCCAAGACCAGCCTGGGCCGGGCGCAGCTGCGCAAGCTCAAGGTCTACCGCGGCGCCGAGCACCCCCACACCGCCCAACAGCCCCAGACTTTCGAGATCACCCAGGTGGCGCAGTAACGCACGGCGTTGCGCGATCTGTAGATGCGAGGAGAACCAGTGACCGAGAACACCGCAGTGGCGGACGTCGAGGACGTTCCCACCGAGTACACCTCCGAGTCGGAGGCCCCCACCGGGCAGGGTACGTCGCGCACCGCACCGGGCGCAGCGCTGGGGCGGCGCAAGCAGGCCGTGGCGCGGGTCCGGCTGATCCCGGGTGAGGGCACCTGGAACATCAACGGGCGCGACCTGGAGACCTACTTCCCGAACAAGATCCACCAGCAGTCGGTCAGCGCGCCGCTGGTGGCCATCGACATGCTCGGCCGCTTCGACGTGATCGCCCGGATCGACGGCGGCGGTACTTCCGGTCAGGCCGGCGCCCTGCGCCTGGCCATCGCCCGCGCGCTGAACGAGATCGACCCCGAGGCCAACCGGCCCGTGCTGAAGAAGGCCGGCTACCTCACCCGCGACGCCCGCGTGATCGAGCGGAAGAAGGCCGGGCTGAAGAAGGCCCGCAAGGCTCCCCAGTACTCCAAGCGCTGATCAGCGCCCGATCGCGGGCCCTCGCGGGCTAGGACGTGGCATCATCGGCCCCGGCGGGAACCCACCCGCCGGGGCCGATGCGCTGCGTGGTCGCGCGGGGCCCGCGTGCGCCGCCGGCGGCGTGGTAGCGGAAGGACAGTGAACGATGGCTCGACTCTTCGGAACCGACGGAGTGCGGGGGTTGGCGAACCGGGAGGTCACCGCCGAGTTGGCGCTGCGCCTGGGCATGGCCGCCGCCTCGGTGCTGACCGCGCACGGCCGGTTCGAGGACCGCAGGCCCAAAGCGATCGTGGGGCGTGACCCCCGTGTCTCCGGCCAGTTCCTGGCTGCGGCCACCATCGCCGGGCTTTCCAGCGCCGGTGTGGATGTGGAGGACCTGGGCGTGCTGCCCACCCCCGCGGTGGCGCACCTGACCAGTGTGGAGGACGCGGACCTGGCCGTGATGATCTCCGCCTCGCACAACCCGATGGCGGACAACGGGATCAAGTTCTTCGCCCGGGGCGGGCACAAACTCGATGACGATGTGGAGGACGCGATCGAGGCTGCCCTCCATGCCCCGGTCGAGCTCCCGGTGGGGGACGACGTCGGACGCGTCGTGCTGGACCGTGGGGTGGGTGGGGACCGTTACGTCCAGCACCTGCTGAGCACCACCTCCATCCCGCTTCGGGGCCTGCGCATCGCGGTGGACTGCGCCAACGGCGCGGCCAGCGAGGTCGGGCCGCAGGCGCTGCGGGATGCCGGTGCCGATGTGGTGGTCATCAACGCCTCTCCCGACGGTCGCAACATCAACGAGATGTGTGGATCCACCCATCCCGAGCAGCTCCAGGCGGTCACCGTGGCCTCCGAGGCGCACCTGGGGGTGGCGTTCGACGGTGACGCCGATCGGTGCCTCGCGGTCGATCACACCGGCGCACTGGTCGACGGCGACCAGATCATGGGCATCCTGGCCCAGGCCATGAAGGAGGCCGGCACCCTGGCCTACGACACCCTGGTGGTGACGGTGATGAGCAACCTCGGCCTGCTGTTGGCCATGCGTGAGGCCGGCATCACCACGGTGCAGACCGGGGTCGGCGACCGGTATGTGCTGGAGCGGATGCGCGCCGGCGGGTTCAGCCTGGGCGGGGAGCAGTCCGGACACCTGGTGCTGGCCGATCACGCCACCACCGGGGACGGCCTCCTCACCGCCTTGCACCTGGCGGCACGCGTGGCCCAGACCGGACGTAGCCTGGCCGACCTGGCCGGTGCGGTCCCGCGCCTGCCCCAGGTGCTCATCAACGTCAGCGGAGTGGACAAGACGCGGGTGGACTCCGATGCGGAGGTGCGTACGGCCGTCGCGGCCGCCGAGGCCCGGTTGGGCGAGACCGGCCGGGTGCTGCTGCGCCCCTCGGGCACCGAGCCGCTGGTACGGGTGATGGTGGAGGCCGCCCAGCAGGACCAGGCCGAGGAGGAGGCCCGGGTACTGGCCGATGTGGTCCGCGCGCGCCTGGCACTGGCCTGAAGCGGATCGGATATCCCCGATGCGTACGCGCTGACCAAGAATTTCGCCGGCGCGGGACTCGCACACGAACTGGTGGTGCCTGAGACCTCTCCGTGACATACGCTGGCGGCGTCGCCACCGGGTGCGGTGGCGTCATGGTCATCGACACCACGCTCGAGGAGTTCATCTGTGATCGACCTGATCCTCGAGGGTGCCGCGTCGCCGTGGTCCCTGGTGGTCCTTCTTGCGTTCTGTCTGATCGACGGGATCTTCCCGCCCGTCCCGAGTGAGTCCCTGGTCATCGCGATGGCCTCGTTGAACGCCCAGGGCGAAGGACAGAGCCTCTGGCTGCTGATCCCGGCCGCCGCACTCGGTGCTTTCTGCGGGGACCTTCTCGCCTACCTGATCGGCACCAAGGTCGACGTGCACAGCCTGCGCCTCTTCCGCGGACCTCGCGGCCGGCGAACCCTGGCCTGGGCGTCCAAGGCGATCCACCAGCGCGGCGGTGCGTTCATCCTCGCGGCCCGGTACATCCCGGTGGGCCGGGTGGCGGTGAACCTGAGCGCCGGCGCCCTCGGTTTCCCACTGCGCCGCTTCATCGGCTTCGCCGCGGTGGCCTCGGTGATGTGGTCGCTGTACTCGGTTGCGCTGGGCGTGGGAGCCGGCGCCTTGCTGTACGGACGGCCCCTGCTGGGTGTCCTGGTCGGCGTCGTGGCCGGGGTGGGCCTGGGAACGCTGATCGACCTGGGGATGCGCAGGTTCTTCCCACCGCCCGTGCCGGCGCCGCCGGTGCTGCCCAACCCCCGCGAGGAGGTCACCGTCAGCGACGGTGGCTGAGAAGGGCGTGCGCCGCACCGACCGTTCGGGCACCCCGGCGAGGCCGACAGGGCCTCAGCGGCCGCGCTCCACCTGCACCGCGATCCGCTCGAAGCGGTAAGGATCCCGGCCGGTCCAGCTCTCGGTGTCGAACACCCGCGCGAACGGTTCGGTCGCGGTGAAGGGGGCCCACCCGGGATCACCGTCGACGATGAAGTCGCCGATCGCCCCGTGCATCTCATCGGCAAGGCCCACCGGGGGTTCCGCACCGGCGGCCCGGGCCACCCGGTCGGCGGTGAGGTTGTGCCAGGCGAAGGGCAGGTCGAGGCAGTGCGAGGACAGGCCCGTCAGCGGTGAGCGCCACCGGAAGTCCCACGCCCAGGTCGGGGCCGAGGTCTCGGCGCGGGCGGCGCCGATGCGCACCACCGGGTACCGGAACAGGCGGTCGGTGATGGCCTGGCCGATCAGTTCGGTGCCGGTCAGATCCGGAAACGCGGCCGGGTACGCCCTGGCCCGGGCGGCAGGCATCCCCAGGCCACGCAGCAGCCGGGAGGTCAGGCCCGGGCCGAGGTCGGTCTGGACCAGCGTCGCGAGATGGTTGAACTCGTGGCTGGTGGCACCCAGGAGCAACGGTCGCTGCGCTGCGGCCAGGTCGGTCATCAGTTCCGAACCCAGTGGTTCTGTTCCCAATACCGGCCCGAACCAGGTGACGTTCTCCCGTTCACGCAACACCCGTCCCAGGTGCCGCAGCCCCTCCCACAGCCCGCCGCCGATCAGCGCCCGCTCCGCGGTCACGAGCTGCTCCCGGGTCACGGCGGACCAGCCGGCCACGGTGTGCTCCACCCCGCAGGCACGGGCCAACTGCTGCCCCACTTCGGCGGCCGTGTCCGCGGTGATGTCGGGCAGTGGTGCCGAGTGGCTGATGGCCCTGCCGAACAGGTCCGCGGTGGCCGGGCTGGCCAGCAGGCCAGCACGGAGCCACCTCCCGCGCTCTGCCCACCGATGGTCACCCGCCCGGGGTCCCCACCGAAGGCGGCGATATTGCGTTGCACCCACTCCAGGGCGGCGATCTGGTCCAGCAGCCCTCGATTGTCCGGAGCCCCGGGCACGTGGCCGAATCCCTCGAAGCCCAACCGGTAGGTGATCGTCACCGTGACGATGCCCCGGCGGGCGAACCCGGTGCCGTCGAACCAGGCGCCCCCGGGCGCACCGCCGACGTAGGCCCCGCCATGGATCCAGACGTAGACGGGCAACTTCGCTGCCGCGTCGGTGGTGGGGGTGAAGACATTCAGGTTGAGGCGTTCCGAGCCCGGTACGTGCACCTCGGGGACCGTGTGGTTGGCCCGGGTGGGACCCAGGGTGGGGGTGGGTCCGTTCGCCAGCGCCGGCCGCACGCCCTCCCATCCCGGATGCGGCCGCGGGGCGGCGAAGCCGGCCGCACCCTCGGGGGCCGCAGCGTAGGGGATGCCGCGGAAGGTCAGCACATCCGGTCCGGACCTGCCCGCCACCGAACCGGCCTCCGTGGTCACCGGATCGGTGTCCGACACCTGCCCGCCGCGCCGTCGCTCCTTCGGCTCCGGTCCCGGTGCGGGGTCGACGCTGCTCACGGACGTCTCAGATCTTTCGCAACCGGATCCGGGCAAGGCGGTGCTCGGCGTCCTTATGCAGTACCAGGGTGGCCCGGCCGCGGGTGGGCAGGACGTTCTCGATCAGGTTCGGCTCGTTGATCCGGCTCCAGATGTCCAGGGCTTTGGCGCGGGCCTGGGCGTCATCCAGGTCCGCGTAGCGGTGGAAGTACGAGGCTTCCTGGGCGAAGGCGGTCCGGCGCAGCCGCCCGAATCGTTCCACGTACCACTCGCGCACGTGGGCGGTTTTGGCGTCGATGTAGATGGAGAAGTCGAAGAAGTCGCTGACCGCCAGGGAGGGTTCGCCGTCGGCGCTCACCCGGGCCGGTGCCAGCACGTTCAGGCCTTCCACGATGAGCACGTCCGGGCGGTGCACCACGATCTGCCTGTCCGGAACGATGTCGTAGGTCAGGTGGTCATACACCGGCGCCGCCACCGCGTCCGCCCCGCCCTTGACGCGGGCGAGGAAGTTCAGCAGCGCGCGCCGGTCGTAGGACTCCGGGAACCCCTTGCGCTCCATCAGGCCACGCCGCTCCAGTTCGGCGTTGGGGTGCAGGAACCCGTCGGTGGTGATCAGCTGCACCCGGGGTGTCTCCGGCCAGCGGGCCAACATCTCGCGCAGCACCCGGGAGGCGGTGGACTTGCCCACCGCCACCGAGCCGGCCACCCCGATCACGAACGGGGTGGGGCCGTTCTTCTCCCCGAGGAAGGTGGTGGTGGCCTCGCGCAGCCGCTGGCTGGCCGCCACGTACAGGTTGAGCAGCCGGGACAGGGGCCGGTAGGCCGTGTCGACCTCATCCAGGTCGATCGGGTCGCCCAGCCCGCGCAGGTTGTCCACGTCCGCCGCGGTCAGGGGCAGTGGGGTGGAGGCGGAGAGCCGGCTCCAGTTGGCCCGGTCGAACTCCACATAGGGCTCGGCCGATTCCCCGGGCAGGTCGGCCAGGTCAGCGAAGTCGGTCATCACCACGCACCTACTCTCCCACCCCGGGCGGACCGGTGGGGACCGGACCGGACCGCCTCCGGTGTGATGTTGCCGATCGTGGCACCCGGCTTCACGGCAACGCCGGGACGCGGGTTATACAGTGTGCCCCATGTGCGGAATCGTCGGATATGCAGGCCCACCTACCGCTGATGACCGTCCCCTGGAGGTGGTGCTGGAGGGCTTGAAGCGCCTGGAGTACCGCGGCTACGACTCCGCCGGCGTCGCGCTGGTGAACCCGGAGGGACTGGCCACGGCCAGGCGGGCCGGCAAACTCGCCAACCTGCTCGGTGACCTCGAGGCGAACCCGCTGCCGCCGGCCAGTGCGGGCATCGGGCACACCCGGTGGGCCACCCACGGGGCACCCACGGACGCCAATGCCCACCCGCACACCTCCGCGGACGGACGCCTCGCGGTGATCCACAACGGGATCATCGAGAACTTCCACCCCCTCAAGAGCGCGCTGGTGGCCGAGGGTGTGGCCTTCACCTCCGAGACCGACACCGAGGTGGTGGCCCACCTGCTCGGTCAGGCCTATACCGACACCGGAGACCTGACCGAGGCGATGCGTACCGTGGCCGCCCGCCTGGAAGGTGCCTTCACGCTGCTCGCGGTGCACGCCGAGCAGCCCGGCACGGTGGTGGGGGCTCGCCGCAACTCACCCCTGGTGGTCGGCCTGGGGGAGGGGGCGAACTACCTCGGCTCCGACGTGGCCGCCTTCATCGCCTCCACCCGTGAGGCGATGGAGGTGGGTCAGGACCAGATCGTCACCATCACCGGTGATCAGGTGCAGATCATCGACGCCGACGGCGAACCGGTCACCGACGCCAACCGTTACACCGTCGACTGGGACGCCGACGCCGCGGTCAAGGGCGGGTTCGACACCTTCATGGACAAGGAGATCCACGATCAGCCCCAGGCGGTCGCCGACACGCTGCGCGCCCGGATCGGCCCCGACGGGACCCTGATGCTCGATGAGATGCGCATCAGCGAATCGGTGCTGCGCAGTGTGGACAAGATCGTGGTGGTGGCCTGCGGCACGGCCGCCTACGCCGGGCACGTGGCCAAGTACGCCATCGAACACTGGTGCCGCATCCCGGTGGAGGTGGAACTGGCCCACGAGTTCCGCTACCGCGACCCGGTGGTCTCCGAGAAGACCCTCATCGTGGCGATCTCCCAGTCGGGGGAGACCATGGACACCATCATGGCCATCCGGCACGGCCGAGAGCAGGGCGCCAAGGTGCTGGCGATCGTCAACACCCACGGCTCCACCATCGCCCGGGAGGCCGATGCGGTGCTCTACACCCACGCCGGCCCGGAGGTGGCGGTGGCCTCCACCAAGGCCTTCCTGGCCCAGATCACCGGCTGTTACGTGCTCGGGTTGTACCTGGCCCAGTTGCGCGGGTACAAGTACATCGACGAGGTCGCCGGCTACCTCGAGGAACTCGCGGCGATCCCGGCCAAGATCCAGACCGTCATCGACCGCGAGCACGAGGTCCGTGACGTGGCCCGCTCGATGCAGGATGAGACCTCGGTGCTCTTCCTCGGCCGGCACGTGGGTTACCCGGTGGCCATGGAGGGGGCGCTGAAGCTCAAGGAACTCGCCTACATCCACGCCGAGGGGTTCGCCGCCGGGGAACTCAAGCACGGCCCGATCGCGCTGATCGAGCAGGGCCAGCCGGTGTTCGTCATCGTGCCCACGCCGCGCCGCCCCACCCTGCACGCCAAGGTGGTGTCCAACATCTCCGAGATCCGTGCCCGCGGCGCCCGCACCCTCGTGATCGCCGAGGAGGGGGACGAGGAGGTCACCGCCTACGCCGACGTCGTCTTCAGGGTGCCGCGCACCCCCACGCTGATGATGCCGCTGGTGACCGTGGTGCCGCTGCAGATCTTCGCCTCGGCGCTGGCCGCAGCCAAGGGGTATGACGTGGACCAGCCGCGTAACCTGGCCAAGTCGGTCACGGTGGAGTGATCCCCGGGGCGAGCGTCGGAGGAGAGGAACACACGTGATCGTGGGCGTGGGGATCGATGTGGTGGACGTGCAGCGGTTCATGGCCACCCTGCACCGGGCACCCGGACTGCGTGAGCGACTGTTCACCCCCGTCGAGCGGGACCTGCCCGATGCGTCCCTGGCGGCGAGGTTCGCCGCGAAGGAAGCCATCGCCAAGGCGATGGGGGCCCCGGGTGGGATGAGCTGGCAGGACGCCACCGTGCTCCGGATCGCCGGTGGTCCACCGCAGGTGGAACTGACCGGCTCGGTGGCCGCGGCCGCCCAGAACCTGGGGATCCGCAACTGGCTGCTGTCCATCTCCCACGACGCCGGGATCGCCTCGGCGATGGCACTGGCGCAGCGATGATCCGCGGTTACAGCGCCCAGGCGGTTCGCGACGCCGAGGCCCCGGCCCTGGCCGAGGGCCGCCCGCTGATGCGCAACGCTGCCTTCGCCCTGGCCACGCGCACGGTCGCGCTGTTGCGCCGTCACCACATCGCCGTGCCGGGAGCGCGGGCGCTGGTGCTGGTGGGCGGGGGGAACAACGGCGGCGACGGGTTGTACGCGGCCGCGGACCTGATCGATCGTGGCGTTCAGGTGCGGTGCGTCCTGGCCCACGAGCGGCCCCACCCCGAGGGGCTGGCCGCGGCCAGGCGGGCGGGGGCGCAACTGGTGGACCTCGCCGGTGGTGTCGGCGCCGAGGATCTGTCCCGGCTCGGGCAGTGGGCCGATGTGTGGGTGGACGCCCTGGCCGGCATCGGCGTGCAGGGCGCATTGCGCGGCCTACCTGCGCAGGTGGTTCGGGTTCTGCAGCCGATCCGCAGCGGTTCCCCCGTGGACCCGCTCGTGGTGGCGGTGGACGTGCCGAGCGGTGTCGGAGCCGACCCGGTCCGGGCCGCCCCTCCACCTCCTGCGACCGGCGAGAGCGACACCGGCCCGGGCGGGCCGGGTGACCACGATGAGCCGGCCGACGGCGTGCTCCGTGCTGACCTCACCGTCACGATGGGTGCACCGAAGACTGCCCTGCTGATCCCCCCAGGAGCCCAGCACGCCGGCCGGGTGGAGGTGGTGGACCTGGGACTTGACGGGTCGTTCGCCGCGCAGGAGGCGACCGTGCACCGGCTCACGCCCACCGACGTGGCCGACCTGTGGCCCGTCCCCGAACCAGCCGACCACAAGTACACCCGGGGCGTGGTGGGCCTCGTCGCCGGATCACCGCGATTCCCCGGCGCCGGACTGCTGTGCGCGGCGGCCGCCCTGGGAGTGGGCGTGGGCATGGTGCGCTACCTGGGCCGCCGCGAGGTCGCCGATGCGGTGATCGGCGCCCATCCGGAGGTGGTGCCGGAGGACGGGCGCGTGCAGTCCCTGGTGATCGGACCGGGCATGGCCGACGACGACGACCTCGCCGCGGCGATGCGCCGGGCCCTGCGCGGATGGGGCCTGGGCGAGGAGAGCCCCGAGGATGGCGATGCCGCGGTGGCGGTGGTGCTGGACGCCGGCGCCTTGGACCACCTGCCGGACGCCCCGGCCGGGTTGACCCGCAAGCCGGTGGTGCTGACCCCGCACGCGGGGGAACTGGAGACGCTGCTGCGGCGCTTCGGGGATGAGGTCCGGCGCGAACAGATCGAGGCCGACCCATGGACCTGGGCGTACCGGGCGGCCCGGCGCACCGGGACCACCGTGCTGCTCAAGGGCGCCATCACCGTGATCGCCCCGCCCGACGGCGGTCCCGGATACAGCCAGGCCGATGGCACGCCCTGGCTGGCCACGGCGGGTTCGGGTGACGTGCTGGCCGGGATTCTCGGGGCGATGCTGGCTCAGGTCGACTCCGGTGACGTGGCCGCGACAGCCGCAGCCGCCGTCGTCGTGCACGGGCGGGCCGCCCACCTGGCCGGCGGTCCGCTGCGTTCGGTTGACCTGGCCGCGGCCGTCCCGCGCGCGATCGCCGATCTGCTCCGGACGGACCCGAACCGATGAGCACCCGAACCCCGGCGCCGGGCGCCGGCACCGCGAGTGGGGCGCACTACCATCCGGCCGAGGTCATCGTGGACCTGGCAGCCATCCGCGCCAATATCGCCACCCTGGCCGACGCGGCACCCACCGCCGAGGTGATGGCCGTGGTCAAAGCGGACGCCTACGGCCACGGCCTGCTCCCGGTGGCACGTACGGCGCTGCAGGCGGGGGCAACCTGGCTGGGCGTGGCCCAGTTCAGCGAGGCGCTGGCCATCCGCGAGGCCGGGATCACCGCCCCGATGCTGGTCTGGTTGTACACCCCGGGAGCACCGCTGGAGCAGGCGGTGCGGGCCGATATCGACCTGTCGGTCTCGGCCGGCTGGGCCCTGGATGAGGTGGTCCGGGCTGCGCGCAGCAGCGGGCGCACCGCGCGTATCCACCTCAAGATCGACACCGGGATGGGCCGTGGCGGGGTCTTCGCCCGGGCCTGGCCGGATCTGGTGGCCGCGGCCATGCGCGCCCAGGCCGAGGGGGCGGTGCAGGTGGTGGGGGTCTGGTCCCACCTGGCCCGAGCCGATGAGATCGGTCACCCCTCGATCGCGGCGCAGGTGCAGGCGTTCACGGACGCGGTGCACCTGGCCGAGGCCGCCGGTGCCCGGTTGCTGGTGCGCCATCTGGCCAATTCCGCCGGCACCCTGACCGCGCCGCAGACCCACTTCGATCTGGTCCGTCCGGGGATCGCCAGTTACGGGCTGACGCCGGCGCCGCAGTACCGCAGCGCCGATGGGTTCGGCTTGGTCCCGGCGATGCGGATGGAGTCCGAGGTCATGCTGGTCAAGGACGCACCGGCGGACCAGGGCATCTCCTACGCCCACCTCTACACCACCACCGAGGAGACCAGGCTGGCCGTGATCCCGTTGGGGTACGCCGACGGCATCCCGCGGCACGCCTCCAACGCCGGGCCGGTGCGCGTGGCTGGGCGTACCGTGCCGATCGCCGGTCGGGTGTGCATGGACCAGTTCACCATCGACCTTGGTCCCTCACGGCCCGATCACCCCGAGGTGGTACCCGGGGAACGGGCGGTGCTGTTCGGCACCGGCGCCAACGGCGAACCTACCGCCCAGGACTGGGCCGATGCCGCGGGCACGATCAGTTACGAGATCGTGGCGCGGATGGGTGCCCGGATTCCGCGCACGTACCTCAACGCCCTCGGCGTCGATGATGAGTGAGTCGGAGACCGGCTCGGACGGTGGCGACAGCGCCCGCTGGGTGCATCGCCTGGACCTGCCCACCAGCGCCCACACCACCGAGTTCGGCCGTCACCTGGGCACCATGCTGCGGGCCGGCGACCTGGTGGTGCTGACCGGTGACCTGGGCGCCGGCAAGACCACGCTGACGCAGGGGATCGGGTCCGGCTTGGGCGTGCGCGGGCGGATCTCCTCACCGACGTTCATCATCGCTCGCACACACGCCGCCACCGGCCCCGGACCCGCGCTGGTGCACGTGGACGCCTACCGGCTGCGCAGCCTCGCCGAGGTCGATGACCTGGACCTGGACACCACCCTGACGGAGGCGGTCACCGTGGTGGAATGGGGCGCGGGCCTGGTGGAGGGTTTGGCCGAGGACTGGTTGGAGATCATCATCCACCGGATGCGCGGCGCCGGCGGTGATGTGGGAGAGCAACCCCGGTGGGCCACGATCAGCGCCCATGGGGCCCGGTGGGCCGATGTGGCACCGAAGGACCTGACCGGGAGGACCGATGTCGAGGGACACAGTGGTGAGTAAGCACACCGAGGCCGACGCCGGCGAGGGTCTGGTGCTGGCCCTGGACACCTCCAGTGATGCCGCGGTGGCGTTGTGCCGGACCGGGCCGGGGGAGCAATCGGTGCAGGTCCTCGCACGGTCCCGCAGCGGCGATGGCCGCCGGCACGCCGAGACCCTGGTCCCGATGATCCAGCAGGTCCTCACCGGGGCGGGAGCCGATGCAGATCAGGTCGGTGCCGTGGTCGCGGGCACCGGGCCGGCACCCTTCACCGGATTGCGGGTCGGGCTGGTCACCGCGCGCGGCTTCGCTCGTGCTCGCGGCATCAGTGCCTACGGGGTCTGCTCGCTCGACGCCCTGGCGCTCGCAGCCGGTGCCGGCGGGTCGGCTGTCAGCCCCGGTGGTACGGGCGGGCTGGGCACACCGGAGGTACTGGTGGTCACCGATGCCAGGCGCCGTGAGGTCTACTACGCCCGGTACCGGGTGGGCGCCGAGGATGTGACGGCGGTGGCCGGTCCGGCCGTGGCCGCACCGGCCCAGGTGGCCGCCGACCATGCCGACCTGATCGAGGCCGGTGCCGTGTTCGGACCGGCGGCGGTCTTGTATGCCGATGTGTTCACACCCGCCGCCGGCGCCACCCCAGCCGGTGCGGCCGCGAAGCGGCGAGGCCGGCCTGGTTCCGGATGGTGCGCTCGCACCCGGTGCGCCGGTGGACCCGGCGCTGCTCGCGCAGATCATGGTGCACCGGCGCTCCCACGATGGGGACCTGTCGCTGGAGCCGAGGTACCTGCGCCGGCCCGATGTGCACCACAGCGCCGGCCGCAAGCGCGCCTCCTGACCACCCGATCAGGCCCTTCGTGCCGGAGCCGCGTCCCGGTAGGCCCGGGTCGCTACGCTGAAATAGGTTGCCAGCCCCTCGACCTGCTTGGCGTCCAGCGTCGCGACCGCGGCTCCGATGGCCCCCCGGACGCCGCCGAGGACCTGGTGCAACTCGGCGGGCAGGTGGCCGGTGTGCGCGATGAGGGTGCGCCGGCGGTCCTGGCTGTCTGTGGTGCGCGAGGCGATGCCGGCCTGCACCAGCCGGTCCACCACCCGGGTAGTCGCGCTGGGGGACAGCCCCAACTCCTCGGCCAGGTCCTGTACGGCCATCGGACCATCCAGGTCCAGCAGGCTGCTCGCCTGATAATCCGTCGGTCCCAGACCACCGGCCTCGGCGGCAGCCAGATGGAACCGCACCACCGTAGCCAGGTAGCGCCGGTAAGTCCCGGTGAGCAGTTTCCCGCCCCGGCCCGCTCCGATGGTGTTCGCTCCCGCCGCACCCGCCGTCGGTGGATCCTGGGGGCGGTGGCGGCGCTGGTCGCGGTCGCGCTCGGCTTGGGCTTGTGGCTGACCTCCCCGGCCCCGCTCGCCCAGACCGGCACGGCGCAGTGCGCAGGCGTGCCGACCACCTCGGCCCTGGATCAGGACGCAACCGAGGACGTGCGTGCCGGTGTCTGTGCGACCATCGCCGGACTGACTCTGGCGTGGGCCGCGCACGACGCAACCGCCTATGGGGCCGGGTTCACCGAGAACGCCACGTACACCACCTTCGCGGGTACCTACTACACCGGTCGCCATGACATCACCGACTCCCACGCCGCGCTGTTCGACGGGGTGCTGGAGGGGACCCGGCTCACGGATGCCTACCTGGGCCTGCAGGTGCTCACCGATGACGTGGCCATCCTGACCACCCGCGGAGACCGGTACGAGAGCGATGACCCCGGCGCCCTGACGAAGGTGCAGACCTACACGCTGGTGCACCAGGAGGACGTCTGGCGGGTGGCGGCCTTCCAGAACACCGCCCGCAGCGAGGCGATGGAGCGCATCCAGTTCATCTGGATGCCGCACACCCGCCCTGCCGCAGAGCGCTGAGCCACCGGGCGCGGCAGCATGGGCACATGTCTGCCGCGCCCCTGATCCGCCCGATGGTCCCCGCCGACCTGGACGACGTGCTCGATCTGGAGCCGGTGCTGTTCGGCACCGGGGCCTGGAACCGGGCCACCTACGAGACGGAACTTGCCATCCCCGGCCGACGTTACGTCGTCGTCGAGCGTGCCGGGGAACTCGGCGGCTACGCCGGGATCGACCTCGCCGAACAGGCGACCATCATGACCGTCGGAGTCGCCCCGGCCCATCGGCGCCGAGGCCTCGGCCGGGCGTTGACGCAGGCCCTGCTGGACCAGGCCGAGGCGGCCGGGTGCGCGGAGGTGCACCTGGAGGTTCGTGCGGACGATCCGGGCGCCCAGGCCCTGTACGCTTCCTTGGGATTCGGGCCCGTGGGGCGCCGGCGCGGTTACTATCAGGGCACCGATGCCCTGACCATGCGGCTGCGGCTGCGCGGGCCGGGTCCGATGGGATCGGAGAGGAGGCAGACGTGAGTGACCACACCACCTTGCGCCGAGGCGTGCTCGTCACGGCCGAGGAACTGGCGCAGATGATGTCGCCGACGCGCACCGACCTGGTGGTCCTGGACGTGCGCTGGTCCCTGGCGGAGCCGGACGGTCACCGCGCCTATATCGCCGGGCACATCCCGGGTGCGCACTTCGTGGATCTGGAACGGGATCTGGCCGGCCCACCGGGATCGGGTGGGCGCCACCCGTTGCCCGACGCTGACGACCTGCAGGCCGCGGCCCGGCGGTGGGGCATCAACAACGGCGATGCCGTGGTCGTCTACGACGACTCCGGGGGCACAGCCGCGGCCCGGGCGTGGTGGCTGCTGCGCTGGGGAGGGCTGTCCGACGTGCGGATCCTGGACGGCGGGTTGCGAGCCTGGAGTCGCAGCGGGGGCATTCTCGAGGACGGCTCGGTCGCGGTGGCCGAAGGCGGTGTGACCCTCTCGCCCGGGCACATGCCGCTCACCGATGCCGAGGGGGCTGCCGACATCGCCCGTCGCGGTGTGCTGCTCGATGCCCGCGACCGGGACCGCTACACCGGAGCGCGTGAGCCGGTGGATCCCATAGCCGGGCATATTCCCGGTGCCCGCAGCGCTCCCACCACGGAGAACCTGCACGAGGACCAGACGTTCCTGACCGACGACGAGATGCGTGAGCACTTCGAGCAGGTCGGGGTGCGCGAGAGTGATCAGGTGGCGGTCTACTGCGGGTCCGGAGTGACCGCGGCGCACGAGGTGGCGGCGTTGAACTCGATCGGCATCAGCGCCGCCCTCTACGCCGGCTCATGGTCGCAGTGGTGCGCCGACTCCGACCGGCCCGTGGCCACCGGATTGGAACCGTCCGGCAACTGAGCGGGCACCGGCTCCGTTGGTCGTGGGGAAGCAGCGACTCAGTGGCCTCGGTCACGCTCGCCCCCGTGGCACCGCCGGATGCGTACCCTGGGCAGGTGCACACTCCCCTGGTCCTGGGCATCGAGACCTCCTGCGATGAGACCGGCATCGCGCTGGTCCGCGGGCTCGATCTGCTTGTCGACGTCACCGCCTCCTCGATGGACGATCACGCGCGGTTCGGCGGGATCGTGCCGGAGGTGGCCTCCCGGGCTCACCTGGAGGCATTCGAACCGACGCTGAACCAGGCGCTCGAGCAGGCCGGGGTGGCGCTGAGCGATGTCGACGCGATCGCCGTGACCTCCGGGCCCGGGCTGGTGGGGTCCTTGACGGTGGGAGTGGCCGCGGCCAAGTCGTTGGCCTTCGGGCTGGGGGTGCCGTTGTACGGGGTGAACCATGTGCTCGGCCACGTGGCGGTGGACGCATTGGTGCACGGCCCGTTCCCGGAGTCCTTCATCGGCCTGGTGGTCTCCGGTGGTCACTCCAGCCTCCTGTTGGTGCGTGACGTCGCCACCGATGTGGTGGAACTGGGCCAGACCCTGGACGACGCCGCCGGGGAGGCCTTCGACAAGGTCGGCCGGCTGCTCGGGCTGCCCTACCCCGGGGGCCCACACGTGGACCGGCTCGCTCAGGACGGTGACCGCACCGCGTTCGCCTTCCCCCGCGGGCTGAGCCGGCCCAAGGACCGGGCCGTGCACGCCTACAACTTCTCCTTCTCCGGCCTGAAGACGGCGGTAGCACGGGTGGTGGAGTCCTTCGAGGATGCCGGCGCGCAGGTGCCCGCCGCCGACATCGCCGCCTCCTTCTCCGAGGCTGTCGCCGATGTGCTGATCGCCAAGACGGTGGCCGCCTGCCGCGAGCACGAGGTCGACACCGTGGTGATCGGGGGCGGCTTCTCGGCCAACTCCCGGTTGCGCGCCCTGGCGGCCGAACGGTTCGTCGAAGCCGGGATCACCCTGCGTCTGCCGCCGGTGCGCTACTGCACCGACAACGGCGCCATGATCGCCGCCCTGGGCTCGGCGGTGGTGGCTTCGGGGTTGGAGCCGTCCCCGTGGGACTTCACCACCGACTCGGCGATGGAACTGACCCAGGTGCTGGCGAGCACCTGAGCGCCGCCGGGGGGGGGCCGGATCCGTGGGTAGCGGCGCGGCGACGTCGTTCGTCACACCAGCCGGGTCTGCGCACCAGGTGCGAGAGTAGGGGCATGCACCACGGTCGATCCCGTTCACGGCGCAGCCCGGTGGCCCTCGGCCTCGCCGCGCTCATCCTGGCCGCCGGGTGCACCGCGCCCGGCGACCAACCCGACACCGGCGCGAGCGACCCCGCGCCCGAGCAAACCGCACAGCCCACACCCACCCCCACGCCGTCGCCCGAGCCGGACCCGGAACCGACGCTGGCCTGGGGGCCTGCGGAGTCCGACCTGGCGTCGGCGACCGAGGTGGCCGAGCAGATGGACGACGACGAGCTGGCCGGTCAGGTGATCATCGCCCGGTACTCCGGAACACACCCGGGCGATGCCGCGGCGCTGGTGCAGACCTACCACCTGGCCGGGGTGATCCTGTTCGCCGAGAACATCACCTCCACCGACCAGGTCCGGGACACCGCCGCTGCCGTCCAGGAGGGGCAGGCCGAGATGGGCCGGGACTGGCCGGCGGTGATCTCGGTGGACAACGAGGGTGGGCCGGTTCAGCGGATGTCGGCTGAGAGGGGGGACTGGACGACGTTCCCGCCGTTCGCCGCCGCCGGGGCCGCCGATCCCGAGGCGGTCTCCACCGCGATGGCGGCGATGGCCACCGAACTGCGTGCCAGTGGGGTGACGATGAACTTCGCCCCGGTCGCTGACGTCTCGATCGGTGCGGCGGACCCGACGATCAACATGCGCGCCGCCGGTGATGACCCCGAACGGGTCTCCGAGACTGTGCAATCGGCCCTGACCGGGTTCGCCGCCGGCGGCGTGCTCACCTCGGTGAAGCACTTTCCCGGCCATGGGGCCCTGACCGTGGACTCCCACTACGACCTACCGGCACTGGAAGCGGGCGAGCAACACCTGGCCGAGCGCGACCTGATCCCGTTCGCCGAGGCGATCGAGGCGGGGGCGCCGATGGTGATGCTCGGGCACATCGCGGTCCGGGCCTGGGACGAGGGGGTGCCGGCTACCTTGTCGCCGCGCGCCTATGACGTGCTGCGGGAGGACCTGGGCTTCACCGGTGTGGCGATCACCGACGGGCTGGACATGGGTGCCCTCACCGCTACTCGCACCTCCGGGCAGATCGCGGTGGAAGCACTGGGCGCGGGTGCGGACCTGCTGTTGACCCCGGCCGACACCGCCGGTGCCCACGCGGCGATCGTGGCCGCGCTCGAGGACGGCTCGCTGGACCGCGATCGGGTGCGGGAGGCCGCGGGGCGGGTGATCGCGCTGCAACGTTGGCAGGCCGGGCTTGCTGAGGAGGCCGGGGAGGTCGACGACGGTGACGTGGGCTCGGCCGCGCAGGCGGCACGGGATCTGAGCGCCGCGGCCATCACCGTGGCGGCGGGGGAGTGCTCGGGGGAACTGGTGGGCCAACGATTGCACGTACGCGGCGGCACGAGTGCGGACTGGACCGCGTTCGCCGAGGCCGCCGAGCGGGCCGGCCTGGACGTGGTGCCGCTGGAGGAGCCCGCCGATACCTCGATCAGGTTGATCAGCGCGGGTACGTCGGCGGCCGGTGGTGACGTGGCGATCGCCCTCGACGGCCCCTGGCAGTTGGCCGGCGCCGACGCCCCCACCTTGATCGCCACCCACGGGCGTACCGCCGGAAGCTTGGAGGCGCTGGTGGAGGTCCTCACCGGTGCGGCCGATGCCCCGGGACGGCTCGCGTTCGCCGTCGAGGGCCTGCCCGCCAGTGCCTGTGCGTGAGATGAGCGTGCGAGACCGGTTGGGCGCCCCTCCGCCCCGGGCGTGAGGTGGCCGCGCCAGCCTAGTCGAACGCCCGCCACACCGGTCGGTCGCGAGGCCGCCTCTCACCGCACCTGACCGGTCTCAGCGGGAGACTGGTGCGGTGGTGCGGCGGTGCTGGTGGCGGGGGAGGAGGCGCCAGAGGCGGGAAGCGAGGACGAAGATGAGAGCGAACGCGATCAGGCTGCCCCAGGAGATACCGGTGAAGGTAGCCCCGAGGTAGGCGTCGTGGGCCTCGGTGGTGATCTGGACGCCGAGGAAGGAGATCCGCACCGGCTCGGCCAGACCGGCACCGAGCAGGGTGTTCAGGCTCCCGAACACGTAGATCGCGCAGGCGAAGAGCCACGCCACCAGGGCCACGGATACGGCCGCGGCCCCGTGGTGCCAGGTGGGCCGGCCGTGGGCTCGGCGTCCAGGTACTGGCGAGCAAGCGCGCGGGGTCTGCCGTGGTCGCTGATCGCCGCGGACATCCCGTCGCGACCAGCAGCCACCCCCAGGTTGGCCTTGAGTTCGCGCAGCACGTCCTTGCGCCGCCTACGCGGTATCGGGTCCAGCCACAGCGCCACGGTCTGCAGGTACCAGAAGCGTCGCCAACGGTCGGTCAGGGACAGTGCCGCCGGGTCGTCTGGTTCGGTGTTCATACCTCACGCTCCAGATGGGGGATGGCTGTGGTTGGGCGGTCGGTCCGACCTGGCGAAGGGGTCTCGGACAGGATCCTCGTCACCACGTCGCAGAGATAGCCCCAAGATGCCCGGCCGGCAGCCAATGCCTGGCTACCGGCGTCGGTGGGCAGGTAGTACTTCCTCGCGGGCCCCGAACTGGAGGCTTCCAGGCGGGAGGCCAACCTGCCCTCGCGTTCCAACCGGGTGAGCACTGGATAGACCGTGCCGGGGGTGATGGATTCCAGACCGGCCGCGCGCAGCCGGGTCACCAGTTCGTAGCCGTAGGACTCCTGCCGGTGCAACAGGGCCAGCACCAGCATCGGCAGCACGCCTTTGAGTAACTGCGGGTCGCGGGTGACGTCCTCCTGCATGGATAGGAGGCTAAAGCCACTAGTAGGTAATGTCTACTACTAAGAGGTCCGATTAGCCCGCCTGCGTCCCGAGTGCCTCAGTCGATCGGGTGGCCAGCCTTGAACTCCGCGACCAGGTGGGCCACAACCGCGTCGAGTCGTCCGCCATTGCGCCGAGCCACCCGGCGCTGGCGGGACGCGCCGCCACCTGTGTCGATGATCCGGCGCACTCCGGCCAGTTCGCTCGCGCAACCCAGGTCCACCGCGATCGGACCCAGCACCTCCAGCACGTGCTGCAGGTGATCGGTCACCAGTTCCTCGCGGCCGTCGGCGTCCAGGATGATGATCGCCTCCAGGCCGTAGCGAGCCGCACGCCACTTGTTCTCGGCCAGGAACCATGGGGTGATCGCCGGCAGTGCCTCACCGGCATCGATCATCCGGGAGAAGTACTCCACCAGGCAGTGCGTCAGCGCTGTGATCGCGGCCAGTTCGGTGGCGTTGGACAGCCCGTCGCAGATGCGCATCTCGATGGTGCCGAACTGCGGCGCCGGCCGCAGGTCCCAGCGCACCTCGGTGAAGTCCTCGATCACGCCGGTGTGCAGCATGTCGGCCACGTACCGCTCCAGTTGCGCCCAGGTGCGGATCTCGGTGAACGGGAGCCCCGCCGTCGGCAACTGTTGGAACAGGAGTGACCGGTTCGAGGCGTATCCGGTGTCGCGGCCGGACCAGTACGGCGAGGAGGCCGACAGCGCCAGCAGATGCGGGTAGAAGGTGAGCAGTGCCCCCAGGATCGGCAGCACCTTGTCCCGGTCCTCGATGCCGACGTGCACGTGCACCCCGTAGATGAGCATCTGGCGGCCCCACCACTGGGTGCGATCGATCAGGGTGGCGTAGCGCTCCTTGTCGGTGACCTTCTGGCCGCCCCAGTCTGCGAACGGGTGGGTGCCCGCGCACATCAGGTCCACCCGCAGCGGATCGGTGATCGAACGCACCAGGTCCACCGAGCCGGACAGATCGGCCATCGCCTCCGGGGTGGTCCGGCACACCCCGGTGACCACCTCGACCGTGTTCAGGAGTAGTTCCTGGCGGATGGTCGGGTGCTGGGAGCCGTCGTCCGGGGCGACCGCGTCGAGCACCGTCTGGGCTACTTGGCGCAGGTCTCCGGAGTCGGCGTCGACCATCGCCAGTTCCCACTCAACCCCCAGGCTGGACCGGGACGAGGGGGCGAACTCAAGCGTCACGCCCTCATTCTCGTCCCGCGGTCTCGAGCGGGTCCACCACGAGCACCGATTGCTCACCCTGTAGACGGGTGAGCACGATCGTGGCGGAGGCGTCGCCGGAGAGTTGCAGTTGCTGACGCAACTGCTCGGGGACGACGGCGGTGCCGCGCTTCTTGATGGTCACCCGCCCCACGTTCCGGTCGCGCAGGTAGGCCCGGAGGCGTTTCAAGCCGAAGCCGAAATGGTCCAGCACGCGGTAACTGCGGGCGAAGGGAGTGGTTACCGCCTGGGCGGTCGTGATGTAAGCGATCGAGGGATCCACCAGGTGGCCGCCCAGCTGGTCGGCGACGTCGGCGACCAGTCCGGCGCGGATGATCGCCCCGTCGGGTTCGTGCAGGTAGGCGGCGAGGCGGCCGTCGGGCGCCTGGGTCGCGCGGGCATCGGCATCTCCGGACCACCCGAGGTGGTGCGTACCGGCGTCGGTGAGCAGGATCGCGCTGCGGCCGGCACCCTCGGTGGCGAGGCGACCGAACCACAGGCCGGCCTCCACCACCGCTCCGTTCACCGAGACCCATTGGGCGTGGGTGTGGCTGGGCAGCGCGGTGTAGGGGATCCCGGGCGCGACCTTGATGCCCAGGTCGGGAGTCGTGTCGGCCAGGGCGAGCACCGTGTCCAGGTCGGGGGAGTAGGACTTGGGATCGAACACGCGGTTGCCGCGCCGGGTGCGCCGGGCAGGGTCGGCGAAGATCGCGTCCACGCCTTCGGCCACCAGGTCCAGGTCCAGGCCATCGGCGTGGCGCACCTGAGCTTCGGGGAAGGCCCGCAGATTCATCTGGGCGCAGGCGGCGGTGGCCTCATCCTTCTCGATCGCCAGCACCCGCAGGCCCAGGCCCGCCATCGCCAGGGAGTCCGCGCCCAGACCGCAGCCCAGATCGGCCACGAGGCTGGCCCCGGCCCCGGCGTAACGGCGCGCATGCAGCGCGGCCACCTCGAGCCGGGTGGCCTGCTCCAGCCCTTCGGCGGTGAGCAGCATGCCGGAGGCGAACTCGCCGAACTTCTCGACCGCCTTGGCGCGTAGCCTGGACTGGGTCAGGGCGGCCGCCACCAGGTCCGGGTCCAATCCCCGGGCGCGCAAGCCCTCGGAGATGCGCAGGGCTGCGTCCTCCGAGTACGGGGGGAGTTGGCCGAGCAGCGCCCAACCCTCCGGGGTGAGCAGGCGCGCGAGCGCGGCAGGATCCATACTCACGATTCTGCCAGGGTGCACGAGTGCAGCGGTTCGGTGGAGCGACGTGGACCACATGATTAGCACTCACCTTGACCGAGTGCTAACGGCGATCTAGATTGGACCCCGAGGGGCCCCACCCGGGGTCCCGACCGTTCACCAGCGGTGCATGTCCGACCCCCGCGACGGCGGAGGTGCGTAGTTGGTAGCGGTCCATTGTCCTGGTTCCCATCACATGCGAAGGGGAGGTCCGTAGTGTCGGTCTCCATCAAGCCGCTCGAGGATCGGATCGTCGTCAAGACGCTCGAGGCCGAGCAGACCACCGCGTCCGGTCTGGTTATCCCGGACACCGCCAAGGAGAAGCCCCAGGAGGGCGAAGTCCTGGCGGTGGGCCCGGGCCGGATCGATGACAACGGCAACCGCGTCCCGTTGGACGTCACGGTTGGCGCGACAAGGTCGTCTACAGCAAGTACGGCGGCACCGAGGTCAAGTACGGCGGTGAGGATCTGCTGATCCTCTCGGCACGCGACGTTCTGGCGATCGTCGAGAAGTGACCCGCCGCTAGCGGCTGCGGCTGCTGAGCAAACACCGAGCCCCGGTTCCCTTCAGTGGGAACCGGGGCTCGGTCGCGTTCGGGCGTCCGGGAGGAACTCAGCTGGCGGCGGGCATCCGGGCGGCCAGGATGTCGGTGCGCTCGTCCTCGGTGAGTCCGCCCCAGACGCCGTAGGGTTCGCGCACCTTCAGGGCGTGCTCACGGCACTGCTGGATCACCGGGCACTCGGCGCAGATCGCCTTGGCGTTGGCGTCGCGGCGACGCCTCGATGCGCCGCGCTCGCCTTCGGGGTGGAAGAACTGCTCGGAGCCGGTTGCCCGGCACGCGCCTTCGTACTGCCACTCCCAACGTTCCATGACGGGTCCGGGGAGTCTAGATAGTTCGGCCATCTCAGTCCTTCCATCGGTGGTGGATGAGTTCAACGAGACACACGCTACAACCGCGCCAGAGGTTATTCAAGGGTGATGCGCAAACTATTCGAAGCATTCGTAGATTGTTCAGTGGCGCTCGACGCTTGTTCATGCGTGCGAGTCAACTTGTTCAAAACTGATCCGCCGCCTAGTCTCTAGGGCAGGAATGGCCCGTGCGCGGGCTCGGACAGGTCGCCCGCGTGGGGTCGGTCCGGACAAGTCGCCCGTGGGGGGCCCTGACAGGAAGGGGAGGTGCGCGGTGTCATCAACGTCGCCGGGGCCCCCGGAGGATCTTGGCGACGGCATCCGGTTGACGGTTGCCGGGGTCGCGGCCCGCCTGGGAGTGGCCGCTCCCACGCTGCGTACCTGGGCCCGGCGGTACGGACTGGGACCATCCGGTCACGTGGCCGGCAGTCACCGCCGGTACGAGGCATCCGACCTGGCCAGGCTGGAGACGATGCGCCGCCTCACCTTGGAGGGTGTGGCACCGGCAGATGCCGCCGAAATTGCGCTGCGGGGCACCGATGTGTCCGACGGTGCGGCGAAAGCCGGCGAACCGGACGCGAGGAACGGTGCGGCACCAGCCGGGGAACCGGACGCGAGGAACGGTGCCGCACCAGCCGGGGAACCGGACGCGAGGAACGGCGCCGCACCAGCCGGCGGTCCTGGCTCGGCCGAAGACACCACGCCCGCTGCTGGTCAGCCTGCGCAGAACGGCCGGAAGGGTCATGCGCCGGCTGGGGCCGGGCCGGAGGACGAGGAGCCCATGGTGGCCGACCCGCTCACCGTGGCCGCGGCTGCGGTCGACGGGGATCATCGGCGGCTGGCGCGACTGATCAGGCGAGCCGGACGTGAGCACGGTCTGCTGGACGGTTGGCTGATGGCGGTGCGCCCCGCGATCGAGATGGTCGCCCAGCGCCCGCAGCCGGATCGCCCGGGGCGCGACCCGGAACGGCTGTTGCGTGCCCAGATGCTGACCGTGCTCGCCGAGGCCAGCTCCGAGCCGGAGCCGGATCGGATCCAGGCGTTGGTGCAGTGCGTGCCGTCGATGAGTACCGACGCCCACGTGCTCGCCACCGAGATGACGCTGCGTGGAGCGCACGTTCGGGTGGCGCATCAGCGCCTGGAGGCCGATGGCGGGCAGGCGCTGCTGGACCTGGTAGCCCGCCAGCAGGGAGTGTTGACAGTCATCCTGGGGGAGTCCGAGATCGCAGAGAACCTGGTGCGGGTGCTGTGCGAGCGGGGCGATGAGGTCTTCCTGATCGCCCTCACCGACACCATCGCCCCCCGGGACGGCCTGCACCGCGCCCGCACCCTCAGCGGGGCGCTGCATGAGATCATGAGCCTCCTCACCCAGACCGCTCGATCCTAGATCGCGACGGCCACGTAGACTTGGGGTGTGACCGAACCTCAGCCCGCCGCCACCGCCCCTGATCCCTTCGCGTTCGTCGGACTGACCTACGACGATGTGCTGCTGCTTCCCGGGGGAGACCGACGTCATCCCGAGTGAGGCCGACACCTCCACCATCCTGACGCGCCGGATCCCGCTGTCGATGCCGTTGATCTCGGCAGCGATGGACACCGTCACCGAGGCGCGAATGGCCATCGCGGTGGCCCGGCAGGGTGGGCTGGGTGTGCTGCACCGCAACCTGGCCATCGAGGACCAGGCCGCCCAGGTCGACCTGGTGAAGCGGTCCGAATCCGGGATGGTCACCAACCCGCTCACGATCGGCCCCGACGCCACCCTGGCGGAGATGGACGCGCTGTGCGCGCAATTCCGGATCTCGGGTCTGCCGGTGGTCGATCCCGAGGGCGTGCTGCTGGGCATCATCACCAACCGTGATCTGCGGTTCGTGCCCGGCGAGAGTTTCGAGACCACGAAGGTCCATGAGGCGATGACGCCGATGCCGCTGGTCACCGGGGGAGTGGGCATCACCCGGGCCGAGGCCGCGGCGCTGCTGGGTAAGCACAAGGTCGAGAAACTCCCGCTGGTCGATGCCCGCAACGTGCTTCGCGGTCTGATCACGGTCAAGGACTTCGTGAAGTCCCAGCAGTACCCGCTGTCCACCAAGGACGAGGAGGGCCGCCTGCGCGTGGGAGCGGCGGTGGGCTTCTACGGTGACGCCTGGGAGCGGGCCACCGCGCTGGCCGATGCCGGTGTGGACGTGCTGGTGGTCGATACCGCCAACGGCCACGCCCGACTGATGCTGGACATGGTGCGCAGGCTGAAGGCGGATCCGGCCACCAAGGACGTGCAGGTGGTCGGCGGCAACATCGCCACCCGTGAGGGAGCCCAGGCGCTGGTGGACGCCGGCGTCGACGCGGTCAAGGTGGGGGTGGGCCCCGGATCGATCTGCACCACCCGGGTGGTCGCCGGGGTGGGGGTGCCGCAGATCTCCGCTATCCATCAGGCGGCGCTGGCTGCCCGCCCGGCCGGGGTGCCGGTGATCGCTGACGGCGGACTGCAGTATTCCGGCGACATTGCCAAGGCACTGGTGGCGGGTGCGGACTCGGTGATGCTCGGTGGTCTGTTCGCCGGGTCCGACGAGTCCCCCGGTGACCTGGTGCTGGTCAACGGCAAGCAGTACAAGCGCTACCGGGGCATGGCCTCCCTGGGGGCGATGCAGACCCGGGGGGAGCGCCGCTCCTACTCCAAGGACCGCTACTTCCAGGGCGATGTCTCCGATGACGACATCATCACCGAGGGGATCGAGGGCCAGGTGCCCTACCGGGGACCGCTGAGCCAGGTGGTGCACCAGTTGATCGGCGGGTTGCGTCAGTCGATGTTCTACGTCGGTGCCCGCACGGTTCCGGAGTTGAAGGAGCGCGGATCGTTCGTGCGGATCACGCCGGCGGGCTTGAAGGAATCCCACCCGCACGACGTGCAGATGATCGCCGAGGCACCCAACTACGGCGGGCGTCGCTGACGCAGACTGCTCGAGCGGTACTCCCGGCGCCGGCCCCGTCGGACTTGCTCAGGCGACCGAACGGTCGCGGGAGGCCGTGGGCACGGCCGTCGCGTCGTCGTCCTCCCTGCCCAGGGGCCAGTGCAGGCTGGCGCCGGGACCCTCGAACCCGTTGGAGGCGCGCCAGGAGTTGAAGTTCTGCGCCCAGGCCCGGTGCTGCCCGGCCTGCCACTGGTGGAGCTGGTCCAGGTCCTGGGTGAGTAGTTCGGGGTGGCGGTCGGCCTGCGCGGCCAGGACGTCCAGGGTGGCGGCGACGTCGACGTCGGCGGTGTGCAGGTCGCCGGCGTCCTCCACCCCGTACTCCTGGCACAGGTCCACCAGTTTGCGCTTGCCCCGGCGGTAGCGGTCCAGTGCCCGGTCCAGCACCAGCGGATCGATCACCGGCGACAGCGGGCGGCCCAGCCGTTCACCGATCGTGGGCAGCCGGTGGCGTTCCAGTTCGGCCTCGATGATGGTCAGGTCGAAGGTGGCGTTGAAAGCCACCACCGGCACGTCCCGGGAGAAGGCGGCGGTCAGTTCGGCGGAGATCTCGGCCAGGGCCCGCTTCGGGTCCATCCCGTTGGCGCGTGCGTGTGCGGTGCTGATCCCGTGGATCGCGGCCGCCTGCTCGGGGATCTCCACCCCGGGGTTGATCAGCCAGGTGCGCTGCTCGGTGCCGTGCGGACCCCGTCCCACCAGCGCTGCGGTGACGATTCGGTCCCGGAACGGATTCACGCCGGTGGTCTCGGTGTCGAACCCGAGGAGGGGGCCTTGGGTGAGGGCAGTCATGTCAACCTCGCTGGTGCCGGTGGATCGGTATGCCCCGACCATGGCACAGGGCACCGACATCGCCGCTGAGCCGCGCCCGGCGGGTGCCCGGATCGCCCACGCCCCTGCGTACTCCCACCCGCCCGCACCGGTGACCGAGTAGCCTTTGACCCGTGAGTATCGAGATCGAGATCGGACGCGGAAAACGGGGCCGGCGGGCCTACTCCTTCGACGACGTGGCCGTGGTGCCCTCCCGGCGCACCCGTGACCCCGAGGAGGTCTCGGTGGGCTGGCAGATCGACGCCTACTACGTGGACCTGCCGGTGCTGGCCGCTCCGATGGACTCGGTGATGAGCCCGACCACCGCGATCCAACTCGGCAACCTCGGTGGCATCGGGGTGTTGGACCTGGAGGGGTTGTGGACCCGGTACGAGAACCCCGAATCGCTGCTGCAGGAGATCGCCGAGCTGCCGGCCGCCGGCGCTACGAAGCGGATGCAGGAGATCTACTCGGCCCCGATCATTCCTGAACTGATCACCCAGCGGCTGCAGGAGATCCGTGACGCCGGGGTGACCGTGTCCGGATCGCTGTCACCCCAGCGCACCCAGGAGCACTGGCGCACCGTGGTCGAGGCCGGCGTGGACCTCTTCGTCATCCGCGGCACCACGGTCAGCGCCGAGCACGTCTCCGGCCAGGCCGAGCCGCTGAACCTCAAACGCTTCATCTACGAACTCGACGTGCCGGTGATCGTGGGCGGGGCCTCCACCTACACTGCCGCGTTACACCTGATGCGCACCGGCGCCGCCGGGGTGCTGGTCGGTTTCGGCGGGGGAGCGGCGCACACCACCCGCACCACACTGGGCATCCACGCCCCGATGGCCTCGGCGGTGGCTGATGTGGCCGCGGCCCGGCGTGACTACCTGGACGAGTCCGGCGGCCGGTACGTGCACGTGATCGCCGACGGCGGTGTGGGCCGCAGCGGCGACCTGGTCAAGGCGATCGCCTGCGGGGCCGATGCGGTCATGCTCGGCGCGGCACTGGCCCGGGCAGATGAGGCACCGGGCCAAGGCTGGCACTGGGGACCGGAGGCGCACCACCCCCAACTCCCCCGCGGGGAACGGGTGCAGGTTGGCTCGGTGGGCACCATGGAGGAGGTCCTGCTCGGCCCGGGCACCAAGGCCGACGGCACCGTGAACATGTTCGGCGCGTTGCGCCGGGCGATGGCCACCACCGGGTACTCCGACGTCAAGGAGTTCCAGCGCGTGGAGGTCGTCGTCTCTCCCTACCACCCGCGGTGATGTCCGCAGCCGGCGGGGACCCGGGCGGCCTGGGTCCGGCCGGTGCAAGCTCCGCCGGTGTGGGTCCGGGTGCGCCGGGTGTGACGTCCGGGGAGTCTGCCGGTGCGGCGCGCGGGTCCGATGTGATGCCCGACGGCGACACCGGGGGCAGCGGCGTTCACCTCCCGCATGCGCGCGCCACCGAGGCGGACCGGTCGGATGCCGCCGAGGTCATCGCGCTGTGGCACCGCGCGGGCCTGACCCGGCCATGGAATCATCCCGGTTGACTTCCACCAGGCCGGCACCAGCCCGATCTCCACCGTGCTGATCGCCCGCCTACCGGGGCCGGCGGTGATCGAGCAGCACCGGGTGGCCGGGACTCCGGAGGCCTCGCCCCAGCACGGAGACATCGTGACGACCGCCATCGTGGGCGTAGACGGACATCGCGGGTGGATCTACTACTTCGCCACCGACCCCCGGATGCGCGACCGCGGCTACGGGAGCCAGATGTTGACGGCGTGTGAGGAGTGGCTGGCCGGGCACGGCGCCCGCAAGGTGCAGGTGATGGCGCGCCAGGACAACCCGGTGGCGTCCTTCTACACCCGCCATGGCTACACCGACCAATCGGTGACGGTGCTGGGCCGCTGGCTCACCGGGGAATCGAAGGATCCACTCGCCCTGCGTGCCTCCGAGCGCGGAACGAGTACGCCATGACGACCGGCCACCTCGGCGAGTTGGCCGCCGCGATCGAGGCCCTGCTGCTCCCCCCGGAGGGCCCGCCGTCGTGCGTCCCGGTCATGTTCGGGCACTGGCCCGGTGGCAAGCCACTCGATGAGTGGTTCACCGCAGATGCAGTCAGCACCGGTGCCGGTTCACTGCAGGTGAGTTTTGACGAGGGGCAGGACGTGCTCACCGTCGAACACCCCGGACGGTGGTGGTCCGATGAGGACTCGGTGGTGGTCCGCGCCGCACATCGTGTGCACCTGCGCACGCACCGCAGTTCCCCGGCGCCGGCTTACCGCCCCGGGGCACCGCGAACCTTCACCCGTCTCATGGATTACCGCACCGCACGCGGAGTGGTCATCGACCGCGACGGCTCCCGGGCCCGGTGGTATCCACCGGATGCATCGCCACGGCCCTGGCACGTGGGTGCCTCGCGCGCCCCGGCCCTGGAACTGCGGTTGCTGTGGCCTTTGATCGAGGGCGACCGGGCCGGCCGGCGCTAGCGGTGAGCGGGGCCGCAAGCCCCTATGAGGGAGGCTGCGATCGATAGTCGCATGCGCACCGCCAGGGCCGCGACCCGGATCCGCTGAGGCGCCGGTGGGCACGCCGGCGAGATAGGCTGACGGCGACGTTTCCGAGCGTGAAGGTGGAAGAAGTGAACCAGGAGACCGAGTACCGGATCGAGCACGACACCATGGGCGAGGTCCGGGTGCTCAAGAACGCCACCTACCGCGCTCAGACCCAGCGGGCGGTGGAGAACTTCGCGATCTCGGGGATCCCGATCTCCCGGCACCACATCGCCGCACTGGCCCAGGTCAAGCGTGCCGCTGCGCTGGCCAACGCCGAACTGGGCGTGCTGGACCAGGACCGGGCCGAGGCGATCGTGGCCGCCGCCGACCGGGTGATCGCCGGAGAGTTCGACCACGACTTCCCCATCGACGTGTTCCAGACCGGCTCGGGCACCTCCTCCAACATGAACACCAACGAGGTGATCGCGACGCTGGCGAGTCGCTCCGGGGTGCAGGTGCACCCGAATGACCACGTGAACGCCTCCCAGTCCTCCAACGACGTCTTCCCCGCCTCCATCCACATCGCCGCCACCCAGGCGGTCACCACCGAACTGCTGCCCGCGCTGGAGACCCTGGCCGCCGCACTGGAGGCCAAGGCGACCGAGTTCGCCGACGTGGTCAAGGCCGGCCGCACCCACCTGATGGACGCCACCCCGGTCACCCTCGGGCAGGAGTTCGGCGGCTACGCCCAGCAGATCCGCAACGTCGAGCGAGTGCGTTCGGCAGTGCCCCGCCTGGCCGAACTCCCGTTGGGCGGCACCGCGGTCGGTACCGGGATCAATACCCCGGTCGGGTTCGGCGCCAGGGTCACCGGGTTGATCGCCGAGCACACCGGACTCCCGCTGACCGAGGCGCCCAACCACTTCGAGGCACAGAGCGCCCAGGACTCCCTGGTGGAGGCCTCCGGGCACCTGCGCACCGTGGCCGTGTCGCTGGTGAAGATCTGCAACGACCTGCGCTGGATGGGCTCCGGACCCAACACCGGGCTGGCCGAGATCGCCATCCCGGACCTGCAGCCGGGTTCCTCGATCATGCCGGGCAAGGTGAACCCGGTGATCCCCGAGGCGATGCTGATGGTGTGCGCCCAGGTGATCGGGAACGACGCGGCGATCGCCTTCGGTGGAACCACCGGGTCCTTCGAACTCAACGTGATGCTGCCGGTGCTGGCCCGCAACATCCTGGAGTCCACCACGATCCTGGCCCGGGCCAGTGAGCACCTGGCGCACAAGTGCGTCGACGGCATCACCGCGAACGTCGAGCGGGCACGGGAACTGGCCGAGTCCTCACCCTCGATCGTGACCCCGCTGAACCGGCTGATCGGATACGAGGCCGCCGCCAAGATCGCCAAGCACGCCGTCACCGAGGGGATCACCGTGCGGCAGGCCGTAGAGGACCTGGGTTACATCGAACGCGGCGAGGTGACACCGGACCAGCTCGACGCCGCCCTGGACGTCACCACGATGACCCACCCCTGACCGCCATCACGCCCCACTGACGGCGCCGGCCCCACCCGGGCGGGACGCCAGGCGTCAGCGGAGGACCCGGTAGCGCAGCGCCCGGCCGACGCGGTGGGCCTGCTCGGTGGCGAACGCGTTCCGGGTGGTGCGCGGAGGCAGCCCCATCGAGGCAGTGTTCAGGTAGACCGTGGTGGCGCCGAAGTCACCCCATCAGCACTCCAGTTTCAGAACATCTCCCCGAAGCCCATCGCGATGAGGTTGTCGCGGGAGATGCGCAGGCACTCGAACACGTCCCGGCCGTAGAACTGGTCCTGCTCCACGAAAAGGTACTCCGCGCCGATCTCGGCCGAGGCGGTGATGATCGAGGGGAAGTCCAGGGTGCCCTCCCCCACCTCGGCGAACTGAACCAGGTCCCGCCAGGCCTCACCGAAGGCGGCGAAGTCCCCGGCCTCGCGGGCCTCGATCGCCTCGGGCGGCATGATGGCGATCCGGTAGTCCTTCAGGTGCACCAACTCGGTCCGCTCGCCGTAGCGGTGCAGCGCCCGCACCGGGTCGTCGCCGCCGCGTTGCACCCAGTGCACGTCCACCTCCAGGCCCAGGTTCGGCGCGGAATCGTAGATGATGTCCAGCAGCGTGCGCCCCTCCAGGCGTCCGTACTCCACGTGGTGGTTGTGGTAGTACAACCGCACCCCCCGTTGGGCCAGTTCCATCGCGACCTTGTCCACACCGGCGCAGAAGTCGGCCACATCGCTGATGCTGGTCAGGTACTGCAGCGGTGCCATCCCGATGCGGAGGTACCGCACGCCCAGGCGCTCGCAGTCGGCGCTGATCTTGTCCAGATCCTCGCTGAGACTGTCCGAACCACGCTGGGGCAGGTAGGAGGCGGACAACGAGGCGATGTCGATACCCAGGTCCTGCTGGGCTCGCTCAATCGCCTCCACGTTCGTCGGCGTCATCGGGATCTGGGACATCTCCACCGCGCGGTAACCGAGTTCGGCCACCCGGCGCAGGGACTCACCTACACCGTGCTCCTTGGCGTGGTCGCGCAGCATCATGGCCTGCACACCGATCGTGGGCATTGTTTTCCTCTCGCTTGCTGGGATGGCTCGTCAAAACGGCCGGACGCCGCGCCACCGGGCTGGATTCAGGCGTGGCGCAGAATCAGTTCATCGATCACGGTGCCGCGTTCGAGCACGTACCCGGACTCCTCGCCCACCATCTGGAAGCCGTTGCGCTTGAGGACCACCACGGCGGCGTCATTGTGCCGCGGGGCGCGAGCCACCACCGGCCGGATCGGCACTTCGTCCAGGAACGCGCGCAACGCTGCGGTGGCCACCCCCTGCCCCCAGTGGGCCCGGTCCACCCAGTAGGAGACCCGGAACTCCCCGTCCACAGGCAGGCCCACGATGTGGCCGAGTACCTCGTCACTCGCGGCGTAGGTGATGGTGCGCGCATGCACCTCGGGATCGCGGAGCAACTTTGCCCATCTGGTCTCGAAGGCGTGCTGATCGTTGGGGTGATCATCGGCGATCGCGGCCATCGCGGCGGCCTGCGGATCGCGCAGGTGCCCGAAGAACACCGGAAGATCCGAGTCGGTCACCTCACGAAGCACCACGTCTGCCCTGTCCTCGGTCACCTGGCCACCTCCCTGGAATCACCCCCATGGTAGTTCGGCGGGCACGCCGGCGCAGCGAACTCGAGGCCCGACATCCTCATCGCGACCACAGCCCGGGCCGTCGCGGCGCGGCACGCGTACCGAGCGGTGCCCCGGTCGCGGGAGGGCAGATCGGTGCCCCGGCACCGCAGCGCAGAAACGGCCTCAATCGCTGACCACCGAAAGCGCCTGGCCGGCGATCTCCAGTTCCTCGTTCGTGGGTACGACCAGCACCGCCACCGCGGAGTCGTCGGTGGAGATCACGCGGGTGCCCCGCACCGGTGCGGTGTTGCGCTGGGGGTCCACCTCGATCCCCATGCGTTCCAGCCCGGCCAGGGACTCAGCGCGCACCGCCGTGTCGTTCTCCCCGATCCCGGCGGTGAAGACGATGGCGTGCACGTGCCCCAGTGCCGCGGTGTAGGCCCCCACATACTTGCGGATGCGGTAGGTGTAGATCTGCCGGGCCAGGCGCGCATCGGCGTCCCCGGCGGTGATCGCCGCGTCCACGTCGCGCATGTCGGCATGCCCGCTCAGGCCGAGCATGCCGGAGCGGCGGTTCAGCAGTTCGTCGATCTCGTTGATGCCCATCCCCGCGGTGCGGGCCAGGTGGAACACCACCGCCGGGTCGATATCACCCGAGCGGGTGCCCATGACCAGGCCCTCCAGCGGCGTCAGGCCCATCGAGGTGTCCACCGAGCGGCCCTGACGCACCGCGGTGGCCGAGGCCCCGTTGCCCAGGTGCAGCACGATCAGGTTCGCCTCCTCGGGCCCCATGCCCAGGAACCGGGCGGCCTCCCGGGAGACGTACTGGTGGGAGGTGCCGTGCGCGCCGTATCGGTGGATGCGGTGCTCGGCCGCCACCGCCTGGTCGATGGCATAGGTGGCGGCGTAGTCGGGCATGGTCAGATGGAAAGCGGTGTCGAAGACCGCCACGTGTTTCATCTGCGGGAAGTACTCCCGGGCGGCGCGGATGCCCTGCAGGTTCGCGGGATTGTGCAGTGGCGCCAGGTCCACGAGGCTCTCGATGATCTCAATGGCCTCGTCGTCGATGAGCACCGGCCCCCCGAACCTGGCCCCGCCCTGGACCACCCGGTGCCCACCGCGCGGCCAGGTCCGAATCGTCCAGGTCCGGACCGTGCTGGTCGAAGGCGGACCGCATCAGGGCCATGGCCGCCTCGTGGTCCGGCACGGGCTGTTCGGTGCGCTGGGCCCGGCCACCGTTGGAGTGGGTGCAGATGCCCAGCGGTTGGCCGATGCGTTCGATCAGGCCGGTAGCCAGGGCTTGCTCGGCGCCGGTGTCCACCACCTGGTACTTCAGTGAGGAGGAACCGGAGTTGATCACCAGGACCACCCCGCTGGACCCGCGCGCGCTGCCAGCAGCGGTTGCGCCGTCGTCGCTGGTGGTTGCGCGGCCAGGGGGAGCGCCGCCGTCGCGGGCGTCCGCACCCGGGTTCGCGCCGCCGTCGCGACCGTCGTCGTTCACCATCACCCGATCCCTTCGGTCTGCACCGCCTGGTCGTGCCCGGCTTGAGCAGCGGCCTCGGCCTGCACGGCGGTGATCGCCACCGTGGTGACGATGTCCTGCACCAGCGCCGGGAGAGGTCGTTGACCGGTTTGTTGAGGCCCTGCAGTACCGGTCCCACCGCCACCGCACCGGCGCTGCGCTGGACCGCCTTGTAGGTGTTGTTGCCGGTGTTCAGGTCCGGGAAGATGAACACCGTGGCGCGGCCGGCCACGGCGCTACCGGGCAGTTTCGCCTTGGCCACCGACACGTCCACGGCCGCGTCGTACTGGATCGGCCCCTCGACCACGAGGTCCGGGCGGCGCTCGCGCACCAGTTCGGTGGCGGTGCGAACCTTGTCCACCTCGGCCCCGGACCCGGATTCCCCGGTGGAGTAGGACAGCATCGCGATCCTTGGGTCCACCCCGAACTGGGCGGCCGTGCGGGCTGAGGAGATGGCGATGTCGGCCAGTTGCTCGGCGGTCGGGTCGGGGTTGACCGCGCAGTCGCCGTACACCAGCACCCGGTCGGCCAGGGCCATGAAGAACACCGAGGAGACGATCGAGACGCCCGGGACGGTCTTGATGATCTGGAAGGCCGGCCGGATGGTGTGTGCGGTGGTGTGCTGTGCGCCGGAGACCATCCCGTCAGCCAGACCCAGGTGCACCATCATGGTGCCGAAGTAGGACACGTCGGTGACGATCTCCCGGGCCCGGTCCATGGTCATCCCCCGGTGGGCGCGAAGCGCGGTGTACTCGGCGGCGAAGCGCTCGGTCAGGTCGGGATCGGTGGGGGAGAGCACCTGCGCGGCGTCCAGGTCCAGGCCGAGACGGCGGGCCCGACCGCGTACCTCGGACTCCTCACCCAGCAGCGTCAAGGCGGCCACGTCGCGGGCGAGCAGGGAGGATGCTGCGCGCAGGATGCGATCGTCGGCGCCCTCCGGCAGCACCACGTGCTTGCCGGCCTGGTGGGCGCGTTCGAGCAGGTCGTACTCGAACATCAGCGGCGTCACGACGTCGGTCCTGGGGATGTCGACCGCATCCAGGAGTTGCTCGCCGTCGACATGGGTGGCGAAGGTGGCTCGGGCGAGGTCGAGTTTGCGCTGGGTGCCCGCGGAGAGCAGTCCCCGGGTCCTGGCGACCTCGCTGGCGGTCTCGTACGTGCCCAGGTCGGTGGTGATGACCGGAAGTTGCAGCGACAGCCCGTCCAGCAACCGCCGGACCGGCTCGGGCGGGCGGAAGCCGCCGTTCAGGATCAGCCCGGACAGGGTGGGGAAGGACTCGGCACGGTTCGCCGACAGCACCGCCAGGATCACGTCGGAGCGGTCGCCGGGCACGATCACGATCGCCCCCTCGGTGAGCCGGTCGAGAATGTGCTCCATGGTCATCCCGCCCACGATCACCCCTTCGGCCTCCCGCTCCAGGAGCGCCTCCTCACCGGCGATCAGGGTGCCGTCGACGGCCTGCATCAGGTCCCGCACCAGTGGCGCCGACAGCAGCGGAATATCGGGCATCACCCAGGCCGGCAGCGGCAGATCGGCCAGCGCCTCACGTACCTTGGGCAACTCATCGGGGTTGGCGCGGTTGGCGACCACCGCGACCACCTTGGCGTGCGCGGAGTGCAGTTCGGCGGTGGCCACGTCCACCATCGAGCGCACCGCCTCAGCAGGCCGGTCGACTGCGGAGGTGACAAGCACGACGGCGGAACCCAGGTTGGTTGCGACGCGGGCGTTGAAAGCCAGTTCGGTCGGGCCGGCCACGTCGGTGTAGTCCGAGCCGACGATCACCACCATCTCGCACTGCCGTTCCACCAGCCGGTACTTGCGGATGATCGTGTTCAGCGCCGCGTCGGGATCGGCGTGCACGTCCTCATACGTCACCCCCACGCACTCGTCGTAGGACAGGTCCACGCCGTCGTGGCTGAGCAGCAGTTGGAGCACCGAGTCCGGTTCGGTGCCGCTGCGGGCCACGGGGCGGAAGACGCCCACCCGGGTGACCCGCCGCACGAACAGATCCACCAGTCCCAGGGCCACCGATGACTTCCCGGTGTGCCCTTCGGGCGAGGTGACGTAGACGCTGGAGACCATGGGATCTGCTCCTCGGGTGGAGTTCAGTGCGGCTGCCTACCCCGCAGGCTATCGGCCACCGGATGCTCCCGCGGCGGGAGCGGGTGTGGGCTGGCTGACGTTGTGCAGGGCGCCGCGGCCAGCGGATGCGCGGATGCCCGAGAGTGCCCGGTTGCGGCTTGGGGGTGTGCCGGCGGGGCGCCCTCGGCGTGGTGATTCCGGCCGCGACGCGGCGTAGGCTGGGTGGGTGGATCAAGGGGTGTGGCGGCAGTGGTTGCGAGCAGCGACCAAGCCTCGCCTGCTCGGAATCCTGGTGATCCTGCTGATCGGTGCGATGGTGTGCGTGCGGTTGGGGATGTGGCAGTTGGAGCGTGCCCAGGTCCGCGGGGACCAGGTTGCGGCGATGGAGCAGGCCGAACGTGAGAGCGCGCCCCCGCAGCCGTTGGGCGAGGTGGTGGGTCCGCAGACCCAACTCGTCCAGGAGATGGTGGGTCTGCGCGTGATCGCCGAGGGAGTGTATGAGCAGAGGATCAGTTCTTCGTGGTCGGTCGCTCCCACGAGGGTCAGGTGGGGTACTGGGTGCTGACCGCGTTGGTGCTCGGTGAGGGCGAGCACGCCGGAGCCGTGGTTCCGGTGGTGCGCGGCTGGGTTCCCGAGGCCGATCCGGACCTGCTCACCGAGGTGCCGAGCGAGCCGGTGCGGGTGCTGGCGTACCTGGCCCCCTCGGAGGGGGCCGGGGCCCGGCTGCCCGAGCCACACCTGGTGGACGCGGTGAGCTCGGCCCAGTTGGTGAACGTGTGGGGCGGTCCGATCTACTCGGCGCACCTGCGCCTGATCTCCGCCGAACCCGAGGTCGGGCCACCGATGGCGCAGGTCGGCCCACCCGAGATCGCCGACGCCGGACTGAACATCCAGAACCTGGCCTACGCCGCCGAGTGGTGGATCTTCGGCGGGTTCGCACTGTTCCTGTGGTGGCGCATGGTGCGCGATGAGGTCCGGTACGACCGCGAGCAGGCCGCGAAGAGCGCGCGCCTCCGCGCCGGCCGGTGCGCCCGGTGGTGGGCCCGGTGGTGGGCCCGGCGGTGACGACGAGGGGGAGGAGGCGCGCCGAGCCGGACCCACCGGTGCTGCCAGCACACAACATGCCGACGACGACGTCGTGCGCGCGCGTGTGCCCGCCCCCTGAGTAGAACGGCGGCGCGGTCAGGAGCCGTCGCGGAGTGCGGCGAGCGTGGTCTCGGTGAACGTGATGTCACTGAAACGTGCGGTGCCGGAGTCACCGGTCGGTGCCTGGGCGAGCATCCCCACCGCCACCGCGTCGGTGGTGGCCAACCGGAACACGCGCACGAAGTCCCACCTGTCTCCGTCGCTGGAGGCGTGCATGGCGTACGCCGGACCGATCCGGGCGATGCGCAGATGGACCGTGTCGCCGTCGACCACCCAGGAGTTCGCGTCGTCGGAGTAGCCGTTCGTGACCACGCTGACCACCATCGCCCCACCCTGCGGCGAGTACTCGAAGCACAGTTTCGCCCAGTGCTCGGCGTCGGCCCACAGGGTCAGCACACCGGCATCGAAGGTGGTCCGGGGACCGGGCACCTGCACCCGGGCGGAGAACTGGAAGTCCCCCTCCGGGACGAACCCCAGGCTGGTGGCGGTCTGCCGGGAGGGCTGGTCTCCCGCGGAGGCGTAGTTGATCCAGTCCACCCGGGCCGCCGAGGTCAGGGTGAGAACACCGTCGGTGAGATCCCACTGACCAGGGCCGTTGGTCCAGGTGAGGTCGGGTAGGCCATCCAGGCGGGGGGCGCTCATCGGTGTCTCCTTGCGTAGGCGGTTGGTGATGAGCACAGCCTGCCAGAGCGCGTCCCCGGCCGTCGGCGGGCTACTCCTGGTTCCAGGACTCCCACAGGGCGGCATAGTCCCCGCCGGCCTCGACCAGGTCGTGGTGCGGGCCGATCTCGGAGATGAGGCCGGCGTCGACGACGGCCACCCGGTCGGCGTCGTGGGCAGTGTAGAGCCGGTGTGCGATCGCCACCACGGTGCGCCCGTGCAGCACCGCCGAGAGGGAACGCTCCAGATGCCGGGCCGCCCGCGGATCCAGCAGCGAGGTGGCCTCATCGAGCACCAGGGTGTGCGGGTCCATCAGCACCAACCGGGCCAGTGCCACCTGCTGGGCCTGCGCCGGGCTCAGGGCGACTCCGCCGGAGCCGACCTCGGTGTCCAGACCGCGTGGCAGGCGCCGGGCCCACCCCAGTGCGTCCACCGCAGCCAGGGCCCGGTGCAGTTCGTCGTCGTCGGCCTCGTTCTTGGCCAGGCGCAGATTCTGGGCCAGTGAGCCCACGAACACGTGGTGCTCCTGGGTCACCAGGGCCACCTGCTTGCGCAGGTCCTCCAGCGGCAGGTCCACCAACCGCACCCCCCCGACGGCCGCCGTGCCGCCGGTGGGCGGGTGGATCCCGGCCAGCATCCGGCCCAGGGTGGATTTGCCCGCCCCGGAGGGGCCCACCACCGCCAGCCGCTCGCCCGGCTGCAGGTCCAGGTCGATGCCGTGCAGCACATCCTGGCCCTCCCGGTAGGCGTACCGCAGGTCCTCGGTCCTGATCTGCTGGTCCTCGGGCTGCTCACCGGAGGCGGTGCGGTCCTTCTCGACCAGTTCCACTCCGAAGATCCGGGAGATGGACGCCGCGCCCACCTGGATTTCATCGAGCCAGAAGATCAACTCCTCGATCGGGTTCATCATCTGCATGGCGTACAGGGCGATCGTGGTGACCGCACCGATGGTGGCGTGCCCGTTTGCGACCAGGTACCCGCCCCACAGCAGGACGGCCACGATCGGCAGGATGAACGCAGCGTCGATCCCGGGGAACAGCACGGTACGCAGCCACAGGGTGTACTTCTCGGCCTTGAACGCCTCGGAGATGTCGGCGTCGATCCGTTCGCGCCGCCGCTTTCCCAGGGACAAGGCGTCCACCGTCCGGGCGCCCTCGACCGACTCGGTCAGGGAGCCGTTGATGGCGGCATAGGAGGCTGACTCGCGCAGGTAGGCCGGGGTGGCCCGGCGCAGGTACCACCGCGTGGCCAGCACCAGCACCGGTACCCCCACGAAGGTGGCCAGCGCCACCAGCGCGTTGGTGAGCAGCCCGGCCACCACGGTCAGCAGGATCGTGGCCAGGCACACCAGCACCCGTGGCACACCGAAGCGCACCGTGTACTGCACCCGGTCGATGTCGTTGGTGGTACGAGCCACCAGGTCACCGGTACCGGTCTGCTCCACCGTGGACAGCGGCAGGGCGGTGATCTTGGCGATGAAGTCCTCGCGCAGGTCGGCGAAGACCTCCTCACCCAGGATCATGGCGTTGCGTTGGGCAAAGCGCACCAGGACCGTCTGGGCGAGCACGGCCGCCACCAGGATGGCCACCATGATGTTCAGCGCGGCGGCGGTGGTGCCGCCGGTGACGTCGTCGATGATCCGGCCCAGCAGCCACGGCCCCACCAGGCCGGCCAGTGCCGCCAAGGTGTGCAGGGTGACCACACCGGTCAGCTTCGCCGAGTGCTGGCGCAGCAGGGTGCCGGTGCGTGAGCGAACCGTCGCCGAGTCGGCCACGGGCAATGTCATCGCGGCACTCCTTCCCCGGTGGCGCCGGCAGGTTCGGTGGAGTCGCGGGCCAGGGTCCGGTCGATCTCGGCCGCGCCCCCTGCGGTCTCGCTGTCATCGGTCTCCCCGTGCCCGGGTTTGCCGTCTGCGAACTCGCCGTCCTCGGCCGCTCCCTCCCCGGGCTCACCCATACTGCGGCTGACCACGTCCCGGTAGCTCCGGGCGTGCTCGAACCCGGCCTCGGCGGCCTCGAGCAGTTCGTGGTGGCCTCCGCGGGCCCGCACCACGCCGTCGGAGCCCAGGAACGCCACCTCATCGACGTGCTCCAGCAGCAGCGGGCTGGCCGAGACGATCACCGTGGTCCGTCCGGCTCGCGCGGTGCGCAGGTTCGCTGCGATCCGGGCCTCGGTGTGGGCGTCAACCGCTGAGGTCGGCTCGATCAGCAGCAGGATCTCGGCATCGGTGGTCAGCGCCCGGGCCAGGGCCACGCGCTGACGCTGCCCACCCGAGAGGGACCGGCCCTTCTCGGCGATCCGCCCGTGCAGGCCCTGCGGCAGCGACTCCAGCACGTCACCGGCGTCGGCGACGTCCAGGGCCGCCAGCAGTTCCTCCGGCGTGGACCCACCGCGGGCGTCGACCTCGGTGGCCAACGTGCCGGTGAATAGGGCGGGTGTGGGCTCACCGAGCACGATCCGCTCGCGCACGGCGGCCAGCGGGTAGGAGCGGATGTCCTGGCCGTCCCAGCACACCGTGGTGTCGGTGTCGATCAGCCGGGACATCCGGATCAGCACATCGGCGCTGGCGTCGGGGTCTGCAGCCACCACGGCCAGGACCTGACCAGGCTTGGCCTCCAGACCCGAGCGCAGGTCAACCAGGGTGGCACCCGGTGCCGGTGCCGCTGCGGTGCCCTCGTCGGCGACGTCCGGGACCACCTGCAGAACCTTGATCATCTTCCGCGCGGCCACCACCGCGCGGGTGCCGTGCTGTACCACCATCGTGGCTGCGCGCAGTGGTTGGGTCAGGAACACCCCGTAGCCGTAGAAGGTGACCAGCTGACCCGGCGTCAGTTCCCCGCGCACGGTCAGGTGCGCACCGAGGAACACCACCAGTGCCAGGAACAACCCGGGCAGCAGTACCTGCAACGCGTCCAGGGTCGACTGGGTCTGCGCCACGGCGGTCCCGCGCCGGCGCACCTGCTGGGACTGGTCGTGGTAGCGCTGCGCAAAGACGTCCTCCCCACCGATCCCGCGCAGGATCCGCAGGCCGGAAACGGTGTCTGAACCCAGCGTGGTCAACCGGCCCTGGGCCTCCCGCTGCGCGGCCTGGCGGCGCTGCAGCGGCCGGACCAGCAGCGCCAGGATCGCCGCCACCACCGGCAGCCCGATCAGCACGGTCAGGCCCAGCGCCGGCGAACTGTTCAGCAGTACCAGGGCGACGACGATGTAGGTCACCACGCCACCCAGGAACCGGGCCATGCCGGCGAAGAGTTCGCCGAACCGCAGCGCGTCGGTGGCCACGGTGGCGACCACCTCACCGGTGGGCAGTTCCTTGGTGATGCCCGCACCGGACCTGGTCACGTGATGGCCCAGCAACTGGGAGGCGTTCAGTGAAGCGCGCAGCCAGTTGGCCACATCGAAGCGGTGCCCGACGGCGTTGGCCACGATCGCGACGGCACCGACACCCAGCAGCACCATGCACCAGAAGATCAACTGCTCGCCCACGCCCGCGGACAGGCCCTCATCGACCGCGCGGCCCAGGATGTAGGGCAGCGCAGCCTGGCACAGGGCACCGAGAACCCCGAATCCGATGGCACCCAGCAGCACCGGCCACTGCCGCTTGGCCTGCCACCAGATGAAGGCGGCTGGACCGGTCAGCGGAGGGCGACCGGGATCGGGGTGAGGAAGGGCTCGCACGAGGGTCAAGGTTAGGCCAGCCCGGACCGGGCGAGCCATGTCTTTTCGGTCACCCGGCCCCGGTGGCGGGAAGGGCGCGGTCTGGCTACGGCGCTGTCGTGCGGCCCGGCGTGGTGGCCGCCTTCACCGGCTCAGGCCGGGGCCTGGTCCAGGGCCGCCGAGAGTTCGGTGGCGGCGCCGGAAAGCGTCGAGCCGAACTCCTCCAGATGCTGTTGTGCGAGCTCGCCGGCACCGGCGCGGTCCAGGTCGGCGCTCGTGGCGTCGAAGTCGGCGCGGGCGGCCCCGATGATGGTCTCGGTCCCGGCCACGTCGTCGTCGGGCCCGCCGTCGGTCAGTTCCCCGTCCCAGGCGCGCCAGGCCCGGGCCAGTTCCGCGGCCTCGAGGGCATCGGCGGCGCACACCGGTGCCAGGTCCACCAGGTAGCACTGGGTGCTCAGCGAGGCTTGGATCTGGTCGTTCGGGATCGCCGCCGCGGCTTCGGCGAGTTCGACGAGCTCGCCCGGGGTGGTGGCCGAGTCGGGGGGAGTGTGCGCAGCCGGCCTCGGTGCACCGGAGCGCCTCATCCAGGTCCGCCTGTGCCTCCGCGGCCCCGGCGTGCGCCGCCACCAGCGCCGGGTAGGTCCCGCAGAAGGTCCGCACGGCCGACTCGATGCCGCCGGTGCTGCGCTGGAAGTCCGCCACCGCCAGCTGGTAGTCGCCGAAACGCTGGCCGGTCTCGCCGGCGTCTGGGTGCTCGGTGTCCAGACCCGTCGGAGGTGCCGGGGGTTGGACGGCCTCCTGCCCGGACTGGATGAACGAGGTATAGGCGGTGCACGCGGCGTTGACGGCATCGACGTCGGCCCAGCCTGCGGTGCTGGGTTGCACCGGGTAGCGCACGGGTTGGGTCCAGTCCGGTTCGAACAGCGCGGCAAGGTCGTGCTCGCCGGCCTCGGGGGTGCCGGCCGGGCCGAGCCGTTCTGTGGTGGCCCCGGCCCAGGCATCCAGGTCCGCCGTCCAGGCCTGGACCTGGTCCTGGCGCTGCACGTCGTCCGGGCTCTCCCGGTTCAGCAGCATCACCGCGACCACGATCGCCACCACCGCCATGGTCACCGGCAGCAGCAGCCGGCGGGTGCGCGGCGACGGCCGGGACGGGGTGGGTTCGGCGGGCACGTGTGGCTCCTGGTCGAGGGGCAGGCGTGCCTTAGCGTGCCATGGTCACCGTGGGTCCGGTCGCTACACGCCAGGGTGTGCCCACCTGGGATCAGCCTATCGTGACCTGGAGTAGGAGATCCGGACTGCCCCCGGGGCGCGAGCAAGGACCTGCTGGGCAACTACGGGCGGGGCGGTGACACAATGGGGGGATGACTGAGCCCACGCCCTCCCAGCCCGTGGACCGCAGCGGCGACCGGCCGGCCGGCGGTTCATCCGATGCGCCGGACGGCCACGGTGGACGGGACACCAGCGAGGCCCTGGTCGACTCCAGGGACCGTGGTTCCTTCGCCCGCTACCGGGTGATGGCCTTCATCACCGGCGGGTTCCTGCTGTTGCTGGTGGTGGAGATGTTCCTCAAGTACGCCCTGCAACTCAACGGAGTGCAGGCCGATGGGAGCGCCGCTCCGGTGCTGGGCAACTGGATCGCATTCGTCCACGGGTGGATCTACGTCGTCTATCTGGTGTCGGTGTTCGACCTGTGGTCGAGGATGCGCTGGGGCTTCGGTCGGATCGTGGCCCTGATCGCCGGTGGGGTGGTGCCGGTGCTGTCGTTCGTGATGGAACGCAACGCCCGCACCTGGTTCGAGGAGACCCTCGCCGCCCGCAACGGCCCGACCTGGTCCCCGGCAGAGAACGCCTGAGGCCCGGACGCGGCGCCGGGGTGGGCCGCGGTCTGGCTCAGTCCCGCCCGAACAGGTCGCGGGTGTAGACCTTGGCTGCCACGTCCTGCAGTTCATCGGTGGGCCGGTTGGCCACGATCACGTCGGCGCGGGCCTTGAAGTCCTCCAGGTCGTTGACCACTTCGGAGTGATAGAAGTCCGGTTCATCCAGGTTCGGTTCGTAGACGATGACCTCCACGCCCTTGGCCTTGATGCGCTTCATGATGCCCTGGATGGAGGAGGTGCGGAAGTTGTCCGAACCGGCCTTCATGATCAACCGGTAGACCCCCACCACCTGCGGGTTGCGGCGCAGCACGTCGGCGGCCACGAAGTCCTTGCGGGTGGTGTTGGCATCGACGACCGCTCGGATCAGGTTCTGCGGGACCTCGTCGTAGTTGGCCAGCAGCTGTTTGGTGTCCTTGGGCAGGCAGTACCCGCCGTAGCCGAAGGAGGGGTTGTTGTAGTGGGCCCCGATCCGCGGGTCCAGGCCCACCCCGTCGATGATCTGGCGGGTGCTCAGCCCGTGGGCCGCGGCGTAGGTGTCCAACTCGTTGAAGTAGGCCACTCGCAGTGCGAGGTAGGTGTTGGCGAAGAGTTTGATCGCCTCGGCCTCGGTGGACCCGGTCAGCAGCACCGGCACATCCTTGGCCAGGGACCCCTCCAGCAGGAGATCCGCGAAGGCCCGCCCGCGCTCGGACTGCTCACCCACCACGATCCGGGAGGGGTAGAGGTTGTCCTCCAGCGCCCGGCCCTCGCGTAGGAACTCCGGGGAGAAGAGCACGTTCAGGCCCGGGTGCTCGGTGCGCATCTGTGAAGTGAATCCCACCGGGATGGTGGACTTGATCACCACGGTGGCCTCCGGGGCCAACTCGCCGACCTGCACCAGCACCTTCTCCACCGAGGAGGTGTCGAAGTAGTTGGACACCTCGTCGTAGTTGGTGGGGGTGGCCACGATCACCACCCGCGCCCCCTCCAGCGCCTCGGTGGCCTCGGTGGTGGCGCGCAGGTTCAACTCCTTGGTGGACAGGTACTCCTGGAGCAGCGCATCGATGATCGGGGAGTGGCCGGCGTTGATCTGGGCCACCTTCTCAGCATCGATGTCCAGGCCCAGCACCTGATGATGTTGAGCCAGCATGACGGCCAGGGACAGCCCGACGTACCCGGTGCCCACCACAGCGATCCTCACCCAGCGCTCCTCACTCTCTGTGCGCCGGGCAGTGCCCGACGACGACGCAGCCTCAGTGTGTCACCGACCCCACCACCGGGAGAAGTACTGAGGCGGGGATCACGCGTGCGGGTGCTGTTGTGGCCAGTGGGGTGGCGGCGGCATAGTGCTGGTGATGAGCGATGTCACCCCGGGCGCTGCCGCCGGCACGGCGGGCGAGATGACCGATTGGGCCTGCCGTGCGGTGGCGGCGGTGCGCAGGCGAGCCCGCGGTCCGGCGCTGGAAGGGGACCTGCGGGTGACGCTGAACTTCCACCCCGACCGGCTCACGAATGGGCGGACGGTGCTGGCGCAGATGGCCGAGCACGGTACCTACCGCAGCCAGTTCGAGACCGGCACCTCCGCCGGTGGGCTGAGCGCCCACCCCGGCGGCGACCGGTGGCGCTGGGAGCAGCGGATCTTCGATGGCGCCTATGACGACGCACCACCGGCCCAGCGACCCAAGTACGGCGCGTTGAACCACCGCCGGCGCTCCATCGGGGCGGCCCCCCGGTTCGGGTCGGCCCACCTGCGTCTGGCCCGGCACACTCTGGCGCGCACCACGTTCTGCTTCCCGGATTCGGTGCTGAACCCGCAGGACTTCGCTACCGCCCAGTCCTGTGACCTGATTCCCCTGGCCGAGGAGTTCGCCGCAACGCCACGCACCGAGGCGCAGGAGGCGGCCCTGGGTGGTGCATTGGACGACTACATCGAGGCCCACGTGCACGGGCCGATCCACCTGGCAACCGACGTCGAGGCACTCGTCCTGGATCTCTGTTACGCCGGGACCCTGGTGCAGGATCAGGCGCACGCCCTCGGTGTGCCGGTGGAGTGGCACGAGGGTCGCGTCCTGACCGTCGCCGAGCTGCGGCGACATCCGGACTTCCGTGGTGCTGGGATCGTCGCCGTCGGTGAACAGATCGCCGAGGGCGGACGGTTGGATGCGGCGGTGATCGGACGTGCCGCGGCCACCGGGCGCGCGCACGAGCAGGATCTGAAGCGGGTCTGGCACCTGGTGGCGCGGTTCGGACGGTGAATGCGGCCGGCCCTGGCGCCCTATCCTGGGGTCGTGACCATCGCGCCGCAGACCTCCAGACCGGTACTCGTCGTTGACTACGGGGCCCAGTACGCCCAGCTGATCGCCCGCCGCGTCCGCGAGGCGGCGGTCTACTCCGAGATCATTCCGCGCACCACCACTGTGGAGCAGATGCTGGCGAAGGACCCGGCCGCGATCATCCTGTCCGGGGGCCCGGCCTCGGTGTACGCCGACGATGCTCCGTCGGTGGATCCGGCCCTGTTCACCGCCGGGGTCCCGGTGCTGGGAATCTGCTACGGGTTCCAGGTGATGGCCGCAGCCCTCGGTGGCACCGTGGCACGGACCGGGACCCGTGAGTACGGCGGCACGGTGGTCCAGGTACAGCACACCGGAACGCTGCTCGATGGGTCCACCCCGGAGCAGTCCACCTGGATGTCCCACGGCGATGCGGTACATGAGGCGCCGGAGGGGTTCACGGTGCTGGCCACCTCCGCGGGCTCCCCGGTGGCAGCGTTCGAGGATGCCGCCCGGGGCCTGTACGGGATGCAGTGGCACCCTGAGGTGCGCCACTCCGAACTGGGCCAGGCCACGCTGGAGAACTTCCTCTACCGCGGGGCCGGGTTGGCAGCGGAGTGGACCGCGGGAAATGTCGTGGCCGAGACCGTCGAAGCCATCCGTGCCCAGGTGGGCACCGATCGGGTGATCTGCGGGCTGTCCGGTGGGGTCGACTCCTCGGTGGCCGCTGCCCTGGTGCAGGAGGCGGTCGGGGACCAGTTGACGTGCGTGTTCGTCGATCACGGTCTGCTGCGCGACGGGGAGGCGGAGCAGGTGGAGGAAGATTTCGTGGAGGCCACCGGCGTCAAACTCATGGTGGTCGATGCCCGGCAGCGCTTCCTCGATGCCCTGGCGGGGGTGAGCGACCCGGAGGAGAAGCGCAAGATCATCGGACGGGAGTTCATCCGGGTGTTCGAGCAGGCCGCCCGGGAGGTGGTCGAGGCCGCCGGGAGGTTCGACGACGAGGTGCGATACCTGGTGCAGGGCACGCTGTACCCGGACGTGGTCGAGTCCGGCGCTGACGGATCGGCCAACATCAAGTCCCACCACAACGTGGGCGGCCTGCCCGATGACCTGCAGTTCGACCTGATTGAGCCGCTGCGCACGCTGTTCAAGGACGAGGTGCGCGCGGTGGGTCTGGAACTGGGGGTGCCGGAGTCGATCGTGTGGCGCCAGCCGTTCCCCGGGCCCGGGCTGGGGATTCGGATCGTGGGGGAGGTGACCGGTGAGCGGTTGGACATCCTGCGCCGCGCCGACGCGATCGTGCGGTCCGAACTGACCCGCGCGGGCCTGGACCGGGACATCTGGCAATGCCCGGTGGTGCTGCTGGCCGCTGTGCGCTCGGTGGGGGTCCAGGGTGATGGGCGCACCTACGGCCACCCGATCGTGTTGCGGCCGGTCTCCTCCGAGGACGCCATGACGGCGGACTGGACCCGGTTGCCGTACGAGGTGCTCTCCCGGATCTCCACCCGGATCACCAACGAGGTGGCTGAGGTGAACCGGGTGGTGCTGGATGTCACCAGTAAGCCGCCGGGCACCATCGAGTGGGAGTGAGCCGGGCGGGGCCCGGCTGACTGTGTTCGATATGATGGGACATGGCCACCTGGGACGAGGTCCGAAGGATCGCCAACGCGCTACCCGAGGCCGAGCAGCGCGAGGACAGGCACGAGTGGCGCGTGCGGTCGAAGTTGTTCGCGTTGGAGCGTCCGCTGCGCAAGTCCGATCACGAGGCACTCGGTCAGGCTGCGCCACAGGGTCCCATCCTGGGCGCGTACGTGCCCGATCTGGGCGTGAAGGAGATGCTGTTGTCCACCTCGCCCGAGGTGTACTTCACCACGCCGCACTTCGACGGATTCCCCATGGTGCTCGCCCGGCTAGTGGAACTGCCGGCCGACGAACTCCACGAACTGATCGTCGAGGCCTGGCTGTCCCGCGCTCCCAAGCGGACGGCCCGGGCCTATTTGGCTGAGCGGGGGCTCGATGGCGCAGGTTGAGCCGCCGGGTCGGTGCGACCGGGACGCCGAGCCACCACGAATACCCGGCGGAAGGGCAGCACGGTGCCGTGCTCGGTCTCGGGGTAGGCCTGCCGCAACGCCGCGCCGTACTCGGCGCGGAACCGCTCGAGCAACTGCGGCGGCAGGGCCGCGAGGACCTCGCGCGCGCCGGTCGCGCTGATCCAGGTCAGCACCGGGTCGGGTCCGGTCAGGACGTGCAAGTAGGTGGTCTCCCAGGCGTCCACCCGCCACCCCCGCGCGGCCAGGGCCTCCAGATAGACGTCGGGGTCGTGCGCCTCGGGAAAGGTCACGTTCTCGGTGTACGCGGCATAGGGGTCGCTCCTGGTCAGGCTGCGTAGCAACCGGTGGCTCGGGCCATCGAAGTTGCCCGGCACAGAGAACGCCAGTGTGCCCTGATCGGCGACGTGCTCGGTGAGGTCGCGAAGCAGGTCCAGGTGACCGGGCACCCATTGGAACGTGGCGTTGGAGATCAGCAGATCCACAGGCACCGGGGGGCGCCAGGTGCGCAGGTCGCCCAGGTGATAGTGCACGCCGGGGGCTTGGTGCTCGGTCCGGGCTCGCTCGATCATCTCGGCCGAGGAGTCGAGCGCGTCGATGCGTGCGTGCGGCCAACGTGCCCGCAGGAGGCGCGACAGGTGGCCCGGTCCGCAGCCCAGATCGGCGATGGTGGCCGGTTCGGTGGGGACCCGGGCGAGCAGTTCGGTGAAGGGCCGGGAACGTTCGTCGGCGTAGTGCAGGTAGGTGGCCGGGTTCCAGTTCGCGCTCATCGGTGGCATTCTCCCTCCCCAATTATCTCGACGTCAAGATAAACGTCCTGGATCCCCCCAGCGCGTCCGGTCCCCACAAGCGCGTCGGGCCGCCCCGGCCGCGCCCCCCGAGCACGCCCGCTCGCCACCGGCCGCGCCCAAACAATCCAATTGGTCCGTTACAGCGCCTGCGGGCTCGTTGTGAGCGCTACAACGATCCAATTGGACTGTTATGGCGCGCGGCGCGAGCGGCGCGGCGTGTGGGCGCTGCGTGAGCGGTCGCCGGGGCGGCGCGCTGGTTACAGTGAGTGGGTGCGCATCGTCCACATCTCCGACTGCTTCGCCCCACGGCTGGGCGGCATCGAGAACCAGGTCCAGGATCTGGGGATCCAGCAAGCGCGGGCCGGCCACGCCGTCCACGTCCTGACCGCCACCGCACAGCACCGTGCCGCGGTGCCACCGGGGCGTTCCCGGCACCGGTTCTCCAGCACCGAGGACGGTGGGCTGCGGGTGCACCGACTGGCCACCCCGGCTACCTTCGGGGTCCCGGTGCATCCGCGGGGACGAGCGCTGATCACCCGGGCGCTGCGGTTGCTCAAACCGGACGTGGTGCACGTGCACGCCGGGGTGGTCTCGCCCTTCGCCTACGCCGGCGCCATGGCGGCCCGGGATGTGGGCCTCCCGTTAGCCATTACCTGGCACTGCGTGCTCTCCGGTGCCCGGCACCTGCTGGGCTGGGGCGCACGGGCGACGCAGTGGGACACCGCAGCGTTCGCTCCCAGCGCGGTCAGTGGCTTGGTGGCCGGGCAGGTCGCCCAGGCATTGGGTCGCTCGGACGTGCAGGTGGTGCCGAACGGATTGGACCTGGCCCCCTGGCGCGGGGTAGCCGTCCGACCCGAGCCCGGTGCCGAGCCCGGCGTGCTGCGTGTGGTGGCGAGCCAGCGGATGGCCTCGCGCAAGCGAACCGTGCCCCTGATCCGGGTGATCGCCCAGGTACACGAGCGCCTCGGCCGCACCGAGCGGGACACCCCACGTATCCACCTGACGCTGGCCGGGGACGGGCCCGGCATGGCCGCGGTGCGTTCGCGGGTCGCCGCCGCCGAACTGGACGATGTGATCACCTTGCTGGGCAGGGTGCCCCGCGACGTGCTGCCGACCCTCTACCGGGCGCAGGACGTATTCGTTTCCCCGACTTCCCTGGAGGCCTTCGGACTGGCCGCACTGGAGGCCCGTGCAGCCGGTCTTGCCGTGGTGGGCATGCGGGACAGCGGGATCGCCGAGTTCATCACCGACGGTGTCGAAGGCCTGCTGGTCCGCGGTGACGCCGGTATGGCCGACGCGCTGGTGCGGCTGGCGCGTGAGCCCGGGTTGCTCCGCACGATCACCACCAACAACCGGGCCGAACCGCCGGCGCTGGGTTGGCCGGATGTGCTGGAACGGGTGGACGGGCTGTACCAGCGTGCCCGCGCTCTGCCACGCTCCACCGAGACCGGTCGCCGCCGGTGAGACCTGCCGCAGCCGAGGCCGGCCTCGCGGCGTTAGACCGGCCTGGAGCGGGGCAGGTCACCCCACCGGTCCGCCGGGCGCGGCGCTTGTCACTGGCCCTGCCGACCCTGTCCGCCCTTGCGCTCGCGGCTGGAACTGCGCAGGGCCGACACGGCGGACCCGATCAGTAGCCCGAACCCTGCAATGATGAACAGCGAGATCAGGGCGATCTCCAGGTCGACCCGTCGGCCGGTGGCCACGGCGATCGCACCCAGGCCAACCAGAACCGCGACCAGGCCCCAGACCATCGTGCCGGTGCGGGCCGGAGGGGGACCCTGCGGGCTCCCGGGGTTGGCGTAGCCGTGCGGTTCGGTCACGGCGCCATCCGCCGCCGGCGGGGACGTGGAAATCGGTTCGGTCGGTCTCATCGTGCTTCACCCCTCGTGTGAAATCGTTGGTCGTTCGGTCGCCTTCTCAGCCTGTTTCGGTTCCCGCCGGGGGTACCTGCCGGATCACGATCGCCCCGGCCCCCACCGCCACGTCAAGTTCAATATCGGGCGAGCCCGATCCGCCGGCGGAGCGCAGGGAGAGGTCCCGTAGCAGGACCACATCGGCGTCGGTGCGGACGCGCGCTCTCGGCGAACCAGGTGCCCGGCTGCTCCACCCGCAGCGATCCGGTGCCTTGGACATTGACGTCCACGTCCAGGCCCTGCGGAACGTCCAGGACCAGTTGCCCGGCGGCCAGGGTGATCTCCACCGGCTCGGCCAGCGACGTGTCGGGAGGTAGCGCGCTCAGGTCGGCTCGCAGTCTTCCGGCCGTGTGGACGTGTCCGGCCTCCAGGGCGTCCGCCGAGGACGGTGCCCAGTAGGCATCCCCGACATTGCCCGGGGCCAGGGTGAGCGCGTCGCGCACCTGGGGGGCGACCGCCAGCGCCAGGGTCAGCGGTACCACAACCAGGGCGACCAGCACGGACCAGCCGCCGAGGGCCCCGGCGCGCCGGCCCCGTGCGCCGTTGATCACCAGGCCCACGCCGAGTACGGACAGAACCACGCCCCCGCTCAGCAGCCAGAGCGAGACCTCCCACTCCAGCATCCGGCCCAGGATCTGCACCACGGCCATCCCGACCAGGGCAAGCCCGGCGATCGCGTAGACGATCGAACGGTGGCGCCCGTCCGGCGGAGCCGACGACGGAACGTACGCGGGTGCGCTCGTCGCCGTCGGGGTGCTCGCCGCGGCAGCGCCGGGCCGGGCTCCGTAGGTGCCAGCGGTACCGCTGTGGCCGGTCGATCGGGAAGGGTCGTGCCCGACTCCGTACCCGCCGGCGGACCTGGCAAGGGCGGGAGGCGGTGGTGCAGGACGAGGCTCCGACGCGGGACCACCCGGCGCGCCGGAGGATGGAGCGGAAGGCGCGGATCCGCCCGGATCCGGTGAGGCGGGCGGGGTACCCGTCCCCGGGGCGGGCGCGTCACCACGTTCACCTCGGGCCCTGGGCAGGATCCACAGCAGCACCACCAGCACCAGCGCGGTGACGACCAGGAACCCGAAGGTGGCCCACGGGTCCCCCCACCAGAACCCGTGCCACCACAGGCCGGGCCGGTTCAGACCGATGATCACCAGCACCAGCGCCCGGCCAGTCCGGCGTCGAACCGGCCACGCAGGGCTTCCTGCAGGTGGATCCGGCCGTCGGACTCCTCGGCGAGCAGCGCCCAGCCGAGGCCGTACAAGAGCAGACCGAGCCCACCGAAGAAGGTGAGCACCACGAACGCCCCGCGCACCAGCAGCGGGTCGACGTCGAGACGGCGCGCCACTCCGCCGGCGACGCCACCGATCCAGCGGTCGGCGGTGCGGATCCATCCGCTGCGGCGCAGGGAGTCGAAGAAGGAGGCACCGGGGCCTCCGTGGCCGGGTCGTTCGGCCCCGGTGCCCGGACTGTGCTCATGGGCGTACTCGGCGCCACCGGACGGCGCGTGCTCGTGCCCGGGCGGGCCCTGCGGTACGACAGGGTCTTGCCGACGGTCGTGATCCATACCCGACAGTCAACTCCGGTGCCACCGACGGGCACCATCGGGGATCACCCTGACCTGCCCCTGGATTACGCTTCCTGAAGCCGGGAGATCGGCCCGGGGGTCCCCTGATTTGCTGGTTCTGCCCTGCCGCTGTGCCGACCCGCGTGACACGATGACGGAGTGAATGCACCCGCACCGGCAGTCGCGAGCAGCCGGGCCAGGCCACCCCTGCGCCGCCCGGAGCGTGGCCGGATCCTGTCCGGCGTATGCGCCGGGCTTGCGGTGCACCTGGACGTTCCGGTGCGCACCATCCGATGGATCTTCGCTCTCACCACCCTCGCAGCCGGTGCCGGGGCGCTGATGTACCTCTGGCTGGCCCTGACCGTCCCCCACGGCTCGGCGAGTGCGCAGCCCCCGCGCCTGGCGCGGCTGATTCCGGCCCTTCGCACGCCGGCCACCCAGGGCGTCGTCGGCCAGGTGTCCCTGGGTGGGATTCTGCTGCTGATCGCCGCGAGCCTGGTGGCGATCCGGTTCGGGGCCGACGCGATGGGCACCTGGCTGCTCCCGGTGGTGGTGTTGCTGGCGGGGGCCGCGCTGGCGTGGAGCCAACTCGATTCCGTCGGTGGCGCCGGTGAGGGGAACCAGTCCCGAGGCGCTGTGCTGGTGCGTGTGGGCGGTGGCGTGGCGTTGTCGGTGGTCGGCGTGGTGCTGCTGATCGGACAGGGGCAGGGCGCCGGCCAGGTGCTGCGCGGCCTGCTCGCCGGGATGGTGGTGCTGGCCGGTGCGGCACTGGTGCTGGCGCCGTGGTGGCTGCGGTTGTGGCGCGAACTCATCGCCGAACGGGCCGCACGCGCCCGGGAGTCCGAGCGGGCAGATATCGCCGCCCACCTGCACGACTCGGTCCTGCAGACCCTCTCGTTGATCCGGTCCCGCAGCCACGACCCGGTCATGGTTCAGCGCCTGGCCCGGGCCCAGGAGCGGGAACTACGGGACTGGCTCTATCGGGATCGCCCCGAACCGGGTGACTCCATCGCGGCGGACCTGAGTAGCCTGGCGGCCGAGGTGGAGGACTTGCACGGGGCGGTCATCGACGTCGTCACCGCCGGCGACGGCTCGCCGTCGGCCGGCACCGAACCGCTGATGGCTGCGACCCGGGAGGCGCTGGTGAACGCCGTGGTGCACGGGGCCGCACCGGTGTCGCTCTACGTGCAGGTGAACGAGACGGCCACCGAGGTGTTCGTGCGTGACCGTGGTGAGGGGTTCGACACGGAACAGGTCGGTGCCGACCGGCACGGCGTGCGCGATTCGATCATCGGGCGGATGCACCGCCACGGGGGTAGCGCCCAGGTGCGCAGTGATCCCGGCCGCGGCACCGAGGTGCACCTGCGGATGCCGGTCAATGGAGGGAAGCAAGGATGAGTCAGGGACTGCGGGTGGTGCTGGTCGATGATCACCGGCTGGTGCGCACCGGCGTGCGCGGCGAACTGGGCGAGGGCCTGGAGGTCGTCGGGGAGGCCGAGGACGTGCCCGGGGCGATCGCGGTGGTGCGGGATGCCCTGCCGGACGTGGTGCTCCTGGACGTGCACCTGCCCGGGGGCCGTGGTGGCGGGGGAGCGGAGGTGATCGCCGGATGCGTCGACCTGCTCGATCGGGTGCGATTCCTGGCGCTGTCGGTCTCCGATGCCGCCGAGGACGTGGTTTCGGTGATCCGGGCCGGGGCCCGGGGATACGTCACCAAGTCCATCGATGGAGCCGAATTGTCCGATGCTGTGCGCCGGGTGGCCGAGGGGGATGCGGTCTTCTCCCCGCGCCTGGCCGGCTTTGTCCTGGACGCCTTCGGCACCGCCGCCTCCGATGTAGCCACCCACGACGACGAACTGGACCGGCTCTCGGCCCGGGAGCAGGAGGTGATGCGGCTGATCGCCCGCGGATACACCTACCGGGAGGTCGGCTCGGAACTGTTCATCTCCATCAAGACCGTGGAGACCCACGTCTCGGCGGTGCTACGCAAACTGCAGCTGTCCTCCCGCAACGAACTCACCCACTGGGCGGCGGCTCGCCGGTTGCTGTGATGTGGGCCGCACCTGGACCGGCGGGGCGCCGGTGCGGGCCGGGACATCGGTAGTGGCCAGTAGGGTGCAGGCATGGAAACTGTGTACCTGATTCTCGTGGTGCTGCACCTGCTCGGCTGGGCGATCGCCTTCGGCGGGGTAGTCGCCGGCATGCGCAAGCCCGTGCTCAACTCCGGGGTGCTGCACGGTGTGCTCACCGCCCTGTTCACCGGCATCATCCTGGTCGGGGTGGCCTCGGCGGGAGTGGCTGGACCGGACATCAACCACACCAAGATCACGGTGAAGCTCATCATCGCCCTCGCGATCACCGCGATGGTGATCTTCGGCGGACGCAACCATGAGAAGACGATCGCCCGCGGTTACCTCGGCGGGATCGCCGGTCTGATCGCAGTGAACGTGGCACTCGCCGTTCTGTGGTGAGGTAACCGGGAGGACGTCGGCGTCACTGCCGGCCGGGCGAATACCAGGGGGATCGAGCGTGCTCAGCGAACTGAACCACGCGGTGCGCTCCGGTGACCCCTTGGCCGCCCGCCGCGTGCTGGGGGCGCTCGCCGAAGCCGGCAGCGCCGGTCGCGAGGACGACGGTACGAACCACGACGACACGAACCCACCGGTCATGCCGGCACGGGTGCTCGAGACACTGGCGCAGGTGGCCGCTGCCGGGGGTGACGGCGCACCGCTGGCGACGGAACTACTGATCGAGAACCTCGATGCCTCCGGTTTGGTGCGCCGGTTCGCCCACCAGGCACTACTGGATCACGCTGCGGTGGACGACGTGACGCAGGACAGCCTGATCTCCATCGCCGAATCCATCGGGTCGTTCCGCGGTAACTCGCAACTGAGCACGTGGGTGCACCGGATCGTGCGCAACCGGGTAGTCGATCATCTGCGGCGGCAACGCGCCACTGCGCCGTTGCCCGCCGATGACGTGGGTCCGGGCGTGCGGATCAGTTCGGTGATCGCCACCCGCGCCACGATCACCGAGGTGCTCGGCTTGCTGCCGGCTCACTATCGTGAACCCGTGGTGCTGCGCGATGTCCAGGGCCTGTCCTACACCGAGGTGGCGCAGCGGCTGGGTGTGGGCCTGAGCGCCACCAAGTCCCGGATCGCCCGTGGCCGCGCCCTGGTCGCGGCGCACTGGCATGAGGGTGACGATCGAGCCCGCCGGTCAGGGAGGTGCCCATGAGTAACCAGGTGGGCCGGTACCGGCTGGAGGGCGTGATCGGGGTGGGCTCCTTCGCCACGGTGCACCGGGCGGTGGACACCCGCCTGGATGATGTGGTGGTGGTGAAGATGCTCGCCGAGAATCACAGCCTCAATCCGGAGGTGCGGGAGCGGTTCATCGCTGAGGGGCGCAGCCTGCGCCGGATTCGCAGTCCGCACGTGATCGCGATCCACGACATCGGTGAGTCCGAGCGCCAACAGCCCTACCTGGTGCTCCAGCACGCCGACCGTGGCACGTTGGCCGAGCGGGTGGGCTACCTGCGCACCCGGGGTTGGTCACCAGCCCGCGCGGATGTGCTGACCGTTGCCCGATCGCTGGCTGCCGCGATCAAGGCGGTGCACCGAGCCGGCCTGGTGCACCGGGACCTGAGCCCGGGCAATGTGCTGCTCACCAGCGAACCAGACCCCGGCGGTGCGGACCGTGGTGACGGTGCACGCGCCGCCGTGGTGGCCCCGGGAGAGCGGCTGGTGGTCGCCGACCTGGGCATGTGCAAGGACCTCGCCCTGAACTCCGGGCTGACCGTGGCCGGTGGCACCGCCGGCTTCCGACCGCCGGAACAGCAGGGCCCGGGCATCATCGATACCCGGGCGGATCTGTGGGCTATGTCCGCCCTGCTGCTGTGGCTGTGCCACCAGGGCGGCAGCGGCGGCGCGGAGTTGCCCGAGGCGCTGTTCGAGGCCCTACGCCGCAGCACCGCCACCGACCCCGCCGACCGGCACCCGGACGTGGCCTGCTGGCTCGCCGACGTCGAAGCTGCCTCGATGCCACCGGCACCCACTGCGGTATCGGCACCACCGGCACCTGCCGGCCATGCGCCCTCTGAGCCACGTGATCCCGGCACCGACGCGGCAGCACCGACGTCTGCAGATGCCGGAGCATCCGGCGCCGCCTCCACGAGCGCACCCAGCCGCCAGCCCCGACACCGCCGCCGGTGGCCCCTCTTCACCGTCGCGCTGCTCGCCGTGGTCCTCGCCGCCGGTGCCGGTTGGCTCGCCGGTTCCCTCCTCGGTCCAGGCCCCACGGACCGTTCGGGTCAGGCCGGCATTGCCATCACTGGTCCCAGCGAGGTAGCGGTGGGACAACCGGCCACCTTCTCCGCCGAGGCCGACCAGGTGGAGGGTTGGGTGTGGACGCTGCCCACCGGACAACACCTGGTGGACCACCCGAGCGTCTCCATCACCGCTGCCGCACCCGGACGGGCAACCGTGGTCCTGCGAGCGCGCGCCCCGGATGGCACCGACCTGGAGGCAGTGCACCACCTCACTGTCACCGAGTGAGCCATCTCACACTCGGGTCGTGCAACTTTTCAGCCCTGGCATGCGACTCACGGGCGAGACTCACCACCCAACAGCAAGGAGAGCCCTGTGACCACCTCCCGTATCTCCCCGTCCCGGCGCCTGCTCGGCGCGATTGCCGGTGTGACCCTGGCCGCCGGCACCCTGGCTGCCTGCGGTCCCGAGGATTCCGCCGAGTTCGACCCCGCCGACCAGACCCAGGAGCCCGCCGAGGATGCGGAGCAGGCGCCCGATGTGGCGGATGGCCCTGACGGAGACGAACAAGACGCGGACGACGACGAGAAGGGAACCGCCGACGACGCCCAGGCAGAGGAGGTCGACGCGGCCTCCGGCGGCACTTATGTGCGCGGCCCCGAGGACGCCGCCGCGACCATCACCTATGACCTGCCGGACGGCGAGATGCAGGTCACCGTCGGGCTGCACTCCCTGCAGGTGGAGGGCGACGTCATGCGCCTGGACCTGTCCTTCAGCCCGGAGGGTGGCCGCGATAGCGACTACACCCTCTACACCCTCAACCAGAATCGCAGGCTCCGGCCCGTCCTGAACGACCGGGAGAACCTCAAGCAGTACTCGGTCCTGGAGGGAAGCGGCGACACCTGGAGTTCCGACTCCACTCCCGCGGGGACCAAGGTCGAGAGCGGCCAGACGCTGATGTACCACGCCTACTACGCCGCACCCGAGGACGACATCGACACCATCGACGTCCTGGTGATCGACGGTCTGGTGGAGTTCTCCGACGCGCAGGTCGAGTGGTGAGTCGGATGCGGACCCTGCACACGGCCCGACCTACCGGCGAGGTCCAGCCGAAAGGTTCCGCGCTGCGGTTGCCTGGGCTGCAGCGCGGCATCCGGTCCGCCTGCGCGGCGCTGCTGCTGGTGATGGCCACCGGTGCGGCCGCTACGGCAGTCGTGGATGACGGCCCGCCCCCGGAGCCGGAGGGCGGGGTCTCCGGTAGCGACAAACGTGGTTCGGTGCGCGTCTTCAGCACCGACGCCGTGCGCGTCTTCAGCACTGATGCCGTGCGCGTCTTCAGCATCGATGGCAGCGTGACCAGCCTCGGCGACGGTGTCGAGGTCGTCGGCGACACGTCGGTGATCTCGTTATCCTCGGACCTGTTGTTTCCGCCGAACAGTTGGGAGCTACCGGTCAGCGCCCCGGGCAAGATCGCCGATCTGGTCTCCGACGTGCCCCAGGGGGCAACCGTGCAGGTGACCGGGCACACCGATTCGGTACCCACCGGCGCAGACTTCGACAACGTCGAACTGTCGCAAGAACGCGCTGAGGCCGTCGCCGGCGCCCTGCGCGATGAACGGCCCGATCTGGACCTGGAGGTCTCCGGGGTGGGGGACGCCGAACCGGCCGAGCGGGAGGACCCGGACGACCCGTCCACCTTCGCGGCCAACCGCCGGGTGGAGATCGCCTACGAGGGGTGAGGTACGCCGTCGCCGGCCCTGCTACTGCTGCTCGGCGAGCGCGCTGAGCGGGTTCGCATCGGCCGGCACCCGCTCACCCTCGGCGACCGGCCCGGGGGGTGAGCCCTCACCGAAGGGACGCCCACCGAGTTCCTCCCGTCCGTGCGGGCTCAGCCAGTCGGCCAGTTCCGGTCCGGTGGGCACGATCTGGGAGGGATTGATGTCGGTGTGCACCACGTAGTAGTGCTCCTTGATCTGGGTGAAGTCCACCGTGTCCCCGAAGCCCGGGGTCTGGAACAGGTCCCGGGCGTAGGCCCACAGCACCGGCATCTCGGTGAGTTTCGCCCGGTTGCACTTGAAGTGCCCGTGGTAGACCGGATCGAACCGCACCAGCGTGGTGAACAGGCGCACATCGGCCTCGGTGATGGTGTCCCCGACCAGGTAGCGCTGGGTGGCCAGGCGCTCGCTGAGGGAGTCCAACGCCGCGAACAGGCGGTGGTAGGCCCGCTCGTAGGCCTCCTGGGAGCCGGCGAACCCGCACCGGTACACCCCGTTGTTCACCTCGGTGTAGATCTCCTGGGCGATCCGGTCGATCTCCTCCCGGTGCGCCTCCGGATACAGGTCCGGGGCACCCTCGCGGTGGAACGCGGTCCACTCGGTGGAGAAATCCAGGGTGATCTGCGGGTAGTCATTGGTGACCACGGCACCGGTGGGCACGTCCACGATCGCGGGCACGGTGATGCCCTTGGGATAGTCGGGGAACCGAGCGAAGTAGGCCTGCTGCAACCGTTCGATCCCCAGCACCGGGTCCACCCCGCCGGGGTCGAGGTCGAAGGTCCAGGAGCGGGAGTCGTGTGTGGGCCCGGGCATCCCCAGGGAGATCGCGTCCTCCAACCCCAGTAGCCGCCGCACGATAATGGTGCGGTTGGCCCACGGGCAGGCCCGTGCCGCGACCAGCCGGTACCGGCCGGCCTCGACCGGGTAGCCGTCCCGCTCATCGGCGGTGATCCGGGTCTCGATGTAGTCGGTGTCGCGGTTGAACTCCTCGCCCGCGGTGACGTAGGACCCCTCGGTGCTGTACTCATCCTGGCTCATACCCCCAGCGTAGGTGCGTCCCCCCGAGCGTGCAGGTGCAGTTCCTCCGCGGGTGTCCAGCGCGGGTAACCGCTATCCTGGGGGCGTGACGAACAACGAGATTCCCCAGGTGTCCCTGTCCGATAGCACATCCATCCCCCAGCTCGGGTACGGGGTCTGGCAGGTGCCCGACGACGAAGCACAGGGTGCCGTCGAGCACGCCCTGTCGGTGGGGTACCGGATGATCGACACCGCCCAGGCCTATGAGAACGAGGCCGGCGTGGGCCGGGCGCTCCGGGCCAGTGGCCTCTCGCGCGATGAGGTCTACGTGACCACCAAACTCGCCAACCCCGACCAGGGCTATGACTCAACGATGCGCGCCTACGACGAGAGCCTGGCGCGCCTGGGTCTGGAGACGGTGGACCTGTACCTGATCCACTGGCCGCTCCCGTCCCAGGACAACTACTCCGCCACCTGGAAGGCCCTGGTGGCGTTGCAGGAGGAGGGTCGGGTGCGCTCCATCGGGGTGTCCAACTTCCACGAGGCGCACCTGGACCGGATCATCGACGAGACCGGAAACGCACCGGTGATCAACCAGGTCGAGATGCACCCCTACCTCCAGCAGGCCGACCTCCGGGCGATCAACGCCGACCGGGGCATCGTGACCCAGTCCTACTCCCCGCTGGGTAGCGGGAAGGGTCTGCTCGAGGATGCGGACCTGACCACGCTGGCCGAGACCAAGGGCGTGACCAGCGCTCAGTTGGTGCTCGCCTGGCACCTTGCGCTCGGTGTGGTCACCATCCCCAAGTCCGTCACCCCGGCACGCATCGAGGAGAACCTCGGGGCAGCCGGTGTGGAACTGACCGAGGAGGAGTTGGCCACGATCGCCGCCCTGGACCGCGGCGTGCGGTTCGGTGGGGACCCGGACAAGGGCTGAGCCGAACGGCTGGGGCCGGCGCCCGAATGCCTGTGGGCGCCGGCTCACACCCAGTTCGGCAGCCACATGTGCAGGTGCCAGATCGAATAGGGCACCCATTGGTTGGTCCAGACCGGCCAGAACCATGCGCTGACCGCCAGGGCGAGCACCACGATCAGCGTGGCCACCCAGATCCCGGGCCGGCGCTGCGGTAGTGGTACCGAGGCCGGACCGAGCAGTTCCCCCAGGGCGTAGGTCAGGGCGAGCACCACGAACGGCACCAACGCCACGGTGTAGAAGGTGAAGATGGTGCGCTCGGTGTACAGCAGCCACGGGGCGTAGGTGGCCAGGTACCCGGCCAGGATCGCCCAGGCCCGCCAGTCCCTGCGCACCAGGGCCGACCACAGCACCAGCACCAGCGCCAGGGCCGCGCCCCACCAGATCACCGGGTTGCCCAGTGAGGTGATCGCTGCCGCGCACTTCTCCGCCCCGCACACCTCCCGGGCACCGTCCTCGGCCTCCAGGGTGCGCCAGGCGAAGGATGTGGGCCGCCACTGGATCAGCCACCCAGCCGGGTGGGCCTGGTAGGTGTGTTCGGACGTCAGACCGGTGTGGAAGTCCCACATCCGCAGGTGGTACTCCCACAAGGAGTTCAGCGCGTCCGGCAACCAGGTGCGTACCGGCTCGGCGGCCACCGCGTTGACATCCCGGGCCCAGTACCGGTTGTAGGACTCGGGGTGGGCGAACCAGTTCGCCCAGGTGGCCAGGTAGGCCGCTGCGGCGGCGGGCACCATCGTGAAGAAGGCCGGCGCACCGTCCCGCAGCACGCCCGAACCGGCCCAGAACCGCACCCCGATGGCATGGCGGGCGCTGATGCTCCAGGCCACCGCGAACACCCCGAACACCGCGACGGCGTAGATCCCGGACCACTTCACCCCGGTGCCGAGTCCGCCCAGCACACCGGCGGCGAGCAGCCACCAACGCATCCCCGCCGGTGGCCCCCACGCATGGGCGTAGCCGCCGTGGGAGGTCAGTTCCCGCGCCCCGGTACGGGCCAGGCGGCGCCGGTGGGAGTCTCGGTCCAGCAACAGCGCCCCGAAGGCCGCCACGATCCAGAACTGCAGGAAGATGTCCAGGATCGAGATCCGCGACATGACCAGGTGCACCCCGTCCACGGCCAGGAGCAGACCCGCCACCGCGCCCAGCAGGGTGGAGTTGAACAACCTCCGGCCGATACGCACCAGCATCAGCACGCTCAGCGCTCCGACGATCGCCGCGCCGAAGCGCCACCCCACCGGGTTGTCCACCCCCACCAGGCGCATCCCGAGCGCGATCATCCACTTACCCAGCGGCGGATGCACCACGTAATCGGCCTGCGGGTTCAGGTCGGAGAAGTCCCCGACCTCGAAGGCGGAATCGGCGTCCTCGTTCCACACCCCCTCATAGCCCAGCGCGAGCAGTGAGTAGGCCTGCTTGACGTAGTAGGTCTCGTCGAACACCAACCGTCCGGGGCGGTCCAGGTGCACCAGGCGCAGGACGGCCGCGAGGGCGGCGACCACCAGGGCCACCACCCAGCCGACCCACGAGCGACCGCTGACCGGGGTGAGCAGCCGGGCAAGCAGGTCCCGCCCACCGCCTCGGGCGACCGCCCGGCGCTGGGCGGTGGGTCGGTCTGCAGCCGCCGGCGCCACCGGGTCGGCCAGGTGCGTACAGCCCTCAGGTCCGGCAGTCGCCGTCGATCCTCCCGTGCCCGTCCGGGCACCGCGGCACCGCCGGTGGCGGAATGGCGGGCGGCAGGCACGCAGGTGAGTCTAGGTGGGGCACACTGGGATGGTGAGCGTGAGGGACGACGGCGATGCGCGCCCGGCCGCGGACGGCGGGCCTGGCCGGGTGGGTGCCCGGGAAGACGGTGCGACCGGGTCGATCACGTTGGCGGGAACCCCGATCGGTAACGTCGCCGACGCCTCGCCGCGGCTGAGCCGCCTCCTGGAGAGCGCCGACCTGATCGCCGCCGAGGACACCCGCCGTCTCCGCGACCTTGCCGGCCGGCTGCAGGTGGAGGTGACGGCCAAGGTGGTCTCCTACCACGAGCACAACGAGACCGCCCGGGCGGCCGAACTGGTGGCCGAGGCGGCAGCCGGTGCCACCGTGCTGGTGGTCTCCGACGCGGGCATGCCGGGAGTGTCCGACCCCGGGTACCGCGTGGTACGCGCGGCGGCGCAGGCCGGCGTGCCGGTCACGGCTGTGCCCGGACCGAGCGCGGTCCTGACTGCGCTCGCCCTGTCCGGGCTGCCCAGTGACCGGTTCACGTTCGAGGGCTTCCTGCCCCGCAAGCCGGGGGAGCGCGCCCGCGTGCTCGCGGCGCTGGCCACCCAGGAACGCACCATGGTCTTCTTCGAGTCCCCCCGCCGGGCCGGGCCCACGCTGGAGGCCATGGCCCGGGCATTCGGTGCCGACCGGGCCGCGGCGGTGTGCCGGGAGTTGACCAAGACCCACGAGCAGGTTCGGCGCGGCACCCTGGACGAGTTGGCGGCGTGGGCCGGGCAGGGGTTGCTGGGGGAGGTGACCGTGGTGGTCGCCGGTGCCGAGCCGACGATCCCCGATGCCGCCGACGCCCTGGATGCGGTGCTGGACCGGGTACAGGGCGGCCAGCGGCTCAAGGACGCCGCCACCGAGGTCGCCGCACTCACCGGGGCCAGCAAACGGGAACTGTACGAGGCGGCCCTGCAGGCCCGCCGCCCCGACTGACCCAGCCGCCCCGCCCCCGGTTCACCCACCCGCCCGCGCACCCACCTATCCGCGCACCCACCCCGCCGTCGAGACCGGCCGGTTGCGGTGCCACCGGCCTCGCGTCCAACCGGTCGGGTGGTCGACCGGGCTGGACGCAGCGGACCGGCAGGGCAGGATGGTGGCATGGCAGAACCGAGCAAGTGGGTCCCGATGACCCAAGCGAACCCCGACCACTCCACCTGGTACATCGAGCGCTTCCGCGCCATGGCGGCCGCCGGGGCCGACCTCGTGGGGGAGGCGCGGTTGATCGACGCGATGGTCCCGCGCGGCGCCCGGGTGCTGGACGCCGGGTGCGGGCCCGGGCGGCACGGTGGCTACCTCGCCGAGGCGGGCCACGAGGTGGTCGGCGTGGACGTGGACCCGGTGCTCATCGCCGCCGCCAAGGAGGACTTCCCCGGGCCCACCTGGCTCGTGGGGGACCTGGCCGAGCTCGACCTTCCCGCCCGTGGCGTCTCCGAAGGGTTCGACGCGATCCTGTGCGCCGGCAACGTGATGACGTTCCTGGCCCCGAGCACCCGGCGGGAGACCCTGCGTCGGATGGCCCGGCACCTACGCGCAGAGGGTCGGGCGGCGATCGGCTTCGGCGCCGGCCGGGGCTATGACGTCGCCGACTTCCTCGATGACGCCCACGACGCCGGACTGGCCCCGGACCTGTTGCTGTCCACCTGGGACCTGCGCCCCTACACCGAGGACTCCGACTTCCTGGTCGCCCTCCTTCGCCACGCCTGACGCGCGGGTAAGGGGCGCCGGCCGGCGTGGGGCCACCCCGAGGAGTACGCGATCTCTCCGGCCACGGTTCGTGGCAGGCGGTACCGCCACGATCATGCTGCCCCCGCGCCGCCGCCCCGAGGGCCGCATCGGTATCGGCACCGACGAGGTCGGCGTTGATGTGCCCTCCGGCCAGGGCGCCGGCGGCGGCCGAGGCGCCCACCTGGGTCATCGGCTCGGCTGCGTTGCCGGCCACCCACACCCCGGGCACAGGCGTACTGCCGGCCATCTCGGTGACGAAGTGTCGGCCCGTCCCGCCGGGCAGGTCGGCCATCGGCAACTGCAGACCGTCCAGGCCCTCGGTGCGCACCCGCAACTGTGTCATCACCGTGAGCACCCGGCGGGCCACCACCGTGCCGTCGTCCAGCCGCACGCCGGCGATCCCGCCGGCCTCGTCCGCCACGACCTCGGTCACCGCCCCGTCGATCACCTCGATGCCCCGCACGGCGAACCGGGAACGGGTATCGGCATCGAGGTCTGTCCCGTTGGCGAAGACGATGACGTCCTCGCTCAACTGGCGGAACAGCAACGTGGCGTGTCGCGATCCCGGCCCGACGGCGAGGATCCCGATGGCTCGTCGCGCAGCTCCCAGCCGTGGCAGTAGGGACAGTGCACCAGGCCGACGCCCCAGTGCTGAGCCAGACCGGGGATGTCGGGCAGCACATCGCGTACCCCGGTGGCGACCAGGATGCGGCGCGCGGTGAGCGTGCGACCGTCGGCCAGGGTGAGGGTGAAGCGGAGGTCGCCATCCGGGCCGGGGGCATCGGGGACGGCGGCGGCGACCGCACCGTCCACGACGAGCCCGCCGTAACTGCGGACCTCCTCGCGCCCGCGCCGGTACAGTTCGGCGGGCGCGATGCCCTCGAGTCCGAGCAGCCCGTGCACCCCTTCGGCCGGGGCGTTGCGCGGACTCGCGGAGTCGATGACGACGACGGTGCGGCGCGAGCGGGCGAGCGTCAGCGCGCCGTTCAGGCCGGCTGCCCCGCCGCCGATCACGGCGACGTCGACGAGCCCGGCCGGCAACTGGTCGTTCCAGGTCTTGGTGGTGGTCTGGTCCATGGTGTCTCCTGTTCGGGTGCTGGGCTCGCCACGCTATGCCTGCATTGCGGTGACGGCATAGCATTGTGCGTATGACGCAAGGAGATGGGGGACTGGAGGGCCTCGTGCGCAACCGGATCCGCGGTCTTCGGGTGTCGCACGGCTGGTCGCTGGAGGAACTGGTCACCCGGGCCAACCTCAGCGCCTCGACGCTCTCGCGCATCGAGACCGGGCAGCGGCGCCTCGCGCTGGACCAGCTCGTGGGCCTGGCCCGCGCCCTGGGTACCACCGTGGATCAACTGGTCGAGGCCGCTCCCGACGACGTGGTCATCTCCCCGGTCACCGACCGGAGCCACGGGTGGCTGCGTTGGCAGGTCCGGGCCGACCCCGGCATGACCGTGGTACGCCAGCGCCTGACCGAGCCGCCGGCGGCCAACCCGGCGCGGATGCACGCCCACCCCGGCCGGGAGTGGCTGGTGGTCATCTCCGGCACCGCGATCCTCATGCTGGGCCAGCGCCGCTACCGCCTCGAGACGAACCAGGCCGCCGAGTTCCCCACGATGCTGCCGCACGCACTCGGCGCCGAGCACGCCCCCACCGAGGTCCTGGGCATCTTCGACCGGGCCGCCCGCCGCGGCCACCGCGACGTCAAGCCCGCCTGAGATCGCGGCCCGGCATCCGAGATTCGTCCCCGTGCATGGGGCGGCGGCGACGTGGCCCCGGCGACGGTGGCTGAACGCGATACCGCCCGCCCACCGGATCGGGGCCGGGGCGTGGGGTGGGGTGGGGTGGGTCCATAGGATGGGAGCGTCCGCCATCCTCCCCGAGTTGTAGTTGGAGTCCTCATGCGCATCGGCCTGATCACTGGTGGCGGAGACTGCGCCGGCCTGAACGCCGCGATCCGTGCGGTGGTCAAACACGGCACCGGTTCAGGGCACTCCATCGTCGGGTTCCGGAACGGGTGGAAGGGCGTGGCCGAAGGCGATGTACTGCATCTGAGCCGGTCCGATGTGCGCAACGTCCTCCCGCTGGGCGGCACCATGTTGGGCACGGCCCGGTTCCACCCGCACCGCGAGGAGGGTGGCGTGGAGGCGGTGCACGCCACCCTGGAGCAGGAGCGGGTGGAGGCGCTGATCTGCATCGGGGGCGATGGCACCCTGCATGCGGCCAGTAAGGTCGCCGAGTCCGGGGTCAAGGTGGTGGGAATTCCCAAGACCATCGACAACGACGTCTGGGGGACCGACAAGGCCATCGGGTTCGACACCGCGGTGCACGTGGCCACCGAGGCGGTCGACAGGCTGCACACCACCGCGGAGTCCCACAACCGGGTGATGGTGGTGGAGGTGATGGGCCGCGATGCCGGCTGGATCGCGGTGCACGCCGGTATCGCCGGTGGTGCCGAGATCATGCTGGCACCCGAGCACCCGTTCGACATCGAGGCCATCGCCCGCGCGCTCCGGCACCGGCACCGCGCGCACGCCTCATTCTCCATCGTCGTGGTGGCCGAGGGCGCGGTCCCGGCACCGGACACCGCCATGACATACACCACCGAACGCGATGAGCTCGGACAGATCGTCGCCGGCGCCACCGCTGAGCGGGTCGCGGGGGAGATCGCCGAGCGCACCGGGTTCGAGACCCGGGTCACGGTGCTCGGTCACATCCAACGCGGCGGCACCCCGCTGCCCAGCGACCGGGTGCTGGCATCCCGGTTCGGCCACGCCGCGGTCGAGGCGCTGAACCACGGACACTCCGAGGTGATGACCGCGGTGCGCGGGGAACAAGTGGAACTGGTGCCGTTGCGCGACATCGCGGGCAAGCTCAAGACCGTGCCGCAGGAACTGCTCAGCGCGGCCCGCGCGCTGGCCTGAGGCCTACCGTGCGGCTCAGAGGGCGCCGGAGGGCACCAGTTCGACGCCCGCGGCGGCCATCCGCTCCCGGGCCTGTTCGCCGAGTTCGGCGCTGACCGGCTCGGTGAGATCGGTCAGGACCCGGGCGCGCAGACCGGACTTGATCGCATCCAGCGCCGTCTCCTTCACGCAGTGGGACTCGGCGAGGCCCACCACGTCGACCGCTGTGATCCCGCCGCGTTGCAGGATCTCCGCCAGGTGCTCACCGTCGGGGTTCGTGCCCTCGAAACCGGAGTAGGCCGCCTCGTACTCCCCCTTCTTCACCGAGTCGTCCGGAGCCAGGTCCACCAGCGCGGGGTGCAGTTCGGCCTCGACGGTGCCGGCGACCCCGTGCGGGGGCCAGGTGTCGATGAAGTCGGGGTTGTCGGAGAAGTGGTCTCCGGGGTCGATGTGCCAGTCCTGGGTCGTCACAACCAGGTCGTACCGGTCCCGGTGCTCGGCGGTGTAGCGCGCGATCTGCTCGGCCACCGCGTTCCCGCCCTCGACGCCCAGGGCGCCGCCCTCGCAGAACGTGGGTTGGACGTCGACCACGAGGAGCGCGCGTTGGGTAGCCATACCCCGACTCTGCCAGGCACCGGGCGTCCCGGCTAGGTCTGGCGTTGATTCGCACCCAACCGGGACCGCCACAGCCATGCCGCCCGATTCTCGGGCGGAGCGGGCTCGCCCACCCCCGGCGACGCCGCTGGATCGCCAGTAGGCTGGACCGTCATGGAGTTCCGTCGTATCCAGGGCCTGCCGCCCTACGTGTTCACCATCATCGACGGGCTGAAGCAGCAGGCGCGTCGAGCCGGTCGGGATGTGGTGGACCTCGGCTTCGGGAACCCGGACCTGCCCTCTCCGCAGATTGCGGTGGACAAACTGGCCGAGGCCGCGCGGAAGACCCGGAACCACCGGTACTCCTCCTCCCGGGGCATCCCGAACCTGCGCCTGGCCGTGGCGCGGTTGTACCAGCGACGTTTCGGCGTCACTCTCGATCCGGACACCCAGGTGCACTCCACCATCGGCGCGAAGGAGGGATTCAGCCATCTGATGTGGGTGCTGCTCGAGCCCGGTGACGCCGCGATCGTGCCCACTCCCTCGTACCCGATCCACATCTGGGGCCCGTACTTCGCCGGTGCCGAGGCCCGCCAGGTGCCGATGGGCGACGGCACCGACGGACCCGGATACATCGACCGGGTGATCGAGGCCTGGGAGATGGGCCGGCCCAAACCGCGGGTGGTGGTGCTCTCCTTCCCGCACAACCCGACCACCTCCGTGGTGGATCTCGCCGATCTGCAACGGCTGGTGGACTGGGCCCGCGAACGCGAGGTAGTCCTCGTGCACGATCTGGCCTACGCGGACATGTGCTTCGACGGGTGGGAGCCGCCCTCCCTGATGCAGTGCGCCGGCGGCGCCGAAGTGGGCGTCGAGTTGTATTCGATGACCAAGTCCTTCTCCATGGCCGGCTGGCGGGTGGCGTTCATGGTCGGGCGCCGGGACGTGATCCACGCCCTCTCCCAGTTGAAGAGCTATCTGGATTACGGCACCTTCCAGCCGATCCAGATCGCCGCCACGGTCACGCTGAACGAGGCCCAGGACTATCCGGCAGAACTGAGCGAGGTGTATGAGTCCCGGCGCAACGCTCTGCACGAGGGACTGAGCCGAATCGGTTGGGAGATCGTCAGACCCCGTGGCACGATGTTCGCCTGGGCCCGGATCCCCCCGGCCTACGCCGACATGGACTCCATCGCCTTCGCAACACATCTGGTGCACGAATGTGACGTCGCGGTCTCACCGGGAGTCGGGTTCGGTGCCGGCGGGGAGGAGTTCGTCCGGTTCGCCCTGATCGAGAACGAACACCGGATCGGCCAAGCGGTCCGGGGCCTGCGCCGCGGGCTGACCCGACTGGAGGCACCGTGACCGATGTTTTCGACCTGGATGACCTGCTGACCCGGTACCAGGTGCCGGACCGGTCCCGGACACATCTGCGGACGAACTTCGTCACCAGCCTGGACGGGGCCGCAACCCACAACGGGCTGACGCAGGGCCTGAACAACGAGGCCGACCACCAGGTGTTCCACACCCTGCGCATGCTGGCCGACGTGGTCCTGGTCGGTGCCGGCACGGTACGCAACGAGGGCTATGAGGAGTTGACCGTCACCGATGCCCGGGCCGACTGGCGCACGGCGCAGGGGTGGCCCCCGCACCCGGTGATGGCCGTGGTCTCCCGCACCCTCGATCTGGATCCGGGCGCCCCGCTGTTCACCCGTGCCCCGGTGCGGCCGATCGTCTTCACCACCACCGAGGCCCCCGAGGGCCCGCGCAGCCGGCTGGGTGAGGTGGCCGACGTCGTCAGTGCCGGAAGCGGGTCGGTCGAGCCCGGGCAGGTGGTCGCCGAACTGACCAGGCGCGGCCTTCCGCAGATCCTCAGCGAGGGCGGGCCGGCCTGGTTCGCCACCATGATCGAGCACGATGCGGTCGATGAGATGTGCCTGACCCTGAGTCCCCTGCTGGAGGGGGGCGATGCCACCCGGATCGTGCGCGACGGTCGCCAGCGCACCAGTGCGATGTCGCTGCTCTCCCTGCTGCGCGCCGAGGACATGCTGATCCTGCGGTACGTGCGCCCGGAACTGGCTCCGGCGGTGAGCCACGTCGCCACGCGCAGCCGGGCTGGGACGGCGATCGGCGTCGTCGGGAACGACGGCGACCGGCCGTTAGGATCGGGAGACATGACCCGCATACTCTCCGCGGTGGCCTGGCCCTATGCCAACGGCCCCCGGCACATCGGCCATGTCGCCGGCTTCGGCGTTCCCTCTGACGTGTTCAGCCGGTACATGCGCATGTCCGGCCACGAGGTGCTGATGGTCTCCGGGACCGATGAACACGGGACCCCGATCCTGGTCACCGCCGACGCCCAGGGTGTGAGCCCGCAGGAGTTGGCCGATGAGAACAACGAGATCATCGTCGCCGACCTGGTGAACCTGGGCTTGTCCTATGACCTGTTCACCCGCACCACCACCGCCAATCACATCGAGGTGGTGCAGGAGATGTTCACCACCTGCCACCGCAACGGCTACATGATCGAGCAGACCACCTCCGGTGCGATCAGTCCCTCCACCGGGCGGACCCTGCCGGACCGGTACATCGAGGGCACCTGCCCCATCTGTGCCTACCCGGACGCCCGCGGGGACCAGTGCGACAACTGCGGCAACCAACTCGACCCCACCGACCTGATCGATCCCCGTTCCAAGGTCAACGGCGAGACGCCCGAGTTCATCGAGACCAATCACTTCTTCCTCGATCTGCCCGCCCTGGCCGAGACGATGCAGGAATGGCTGGAGGATCGAGCGGCCTCGGGCACCTGGCGCCCCAACGTCATCAACTTCTCCCTGAATCTGCTCAAGGACATGCGCCCACGGGCGATGAGCCGCGATATCGACTGGGGGATCCCCATCCCGCTGGAGGGATGGCGGGACAACCCGAACAAACGGCTGTACGTCTGGTTCGACGCCGTGATCGGGTACCTCTCCGCCTCGATCGAGTGGGCCCGCCGGATCGGTGAGCCGGAGCGCTGGCGGGACTGGTGGTCCGATCCGGAGGCCCAGTCCTACTACTTCCAGGGCAAGGACAACATCACCTTCCACTCCCAGATCTGGCCGGCCGAGCTACTCGCCTACGCCGGAGCCGGCGACGCCGGAGGGGAGCCGGGAACCTACGGGAAGCTGAACCTGCCCACCCAGGTGGTGGCGTCGGAGTTCATGACGATGGAGGGCCGGGCCTTCTCCACCTCGCGTTCCCACGTGATCTACGTACGCGACGTGCTGGAGCGCTATGGACCGGACCCGCTGCGCTACTTCATCAGCGCCAACGGGCCCGAGACGGCCGATGCCGACTTCTCCTGGGCCGAGTTCGTCCAGCGCAACAACGCGGAACTGGTGGGCGGCTGGGGAAACCTGGTGAACCGCACCGCCACGATGATCCACCGCAACTTCGGGGAGATCCCCCCGGTAGCCGACCTGGAGCCGGTGGACACCGAGGTGCTCTCCCGCGTGCGCGCCGCTTTCGGGACTGTGGGCGACCTGATCGAGCGGCACCGCCAGCGCGCCGCGATCGCTGAGGCGATGGCGGTGGTGGGTGAGGTGAACAAGTACATCTCGGTCACCGAACCGTTCAAACTCAAGGCACCCGAGCAGCGGGACCGGCTGGGCACCGTCCTGCACGTGCTGGCCCAGGCGGTCAGTGACCTGAACCGGATCCTGGCCCCGTTCCTGCCGCACGCCGCCAACCGTGTGCACACCGTGCTCGGCGGGACCGGTGAGTTCATGCCGATGCCGCGCAGTGAGCGCGTGGACGACATGGACGACGCCACCCGCGACTACATGGTGATCACCGGTGAGTACACCCGGACCCCGCCGTGGGCATCGGTGCCGGTGACCCCGGGCACCACGATCGATGCGCCCACACCGGTGTTCACCAAACTGGACACCGAGGTGGTCGAGTCCGAACGAGCGCGGCTCGGGATCCCGGCGTCCTGATGGTCTGCCGAGTGCACCGCTGGGGCCGCCGGCGTCACCGGATGACATGCCTCCAGCACCGCCGGGCTCATCCGGCCCGCCCGATCGCGCGCTTGCCGCATCGCGGGAAGCGCTGATGGCACGGTCGCGCGGGTGGCCACCGGACCCCGAGCCGTTCGACGTCCCGCTGGTGGACAACCACACCCACCTGACTCACGTCGGTGACGTAATGGACGACGGCGTGGGTGACCCGGGCGTGGCAGCGCACCTGCGCCGGGCAGCGGCCGTCGGGGTGGGCCGGGTGCTACAGGTGGGCTGTGACCTGGACAGCGCCCCTGCCAGTGTGGCCATGGCGGCCGAGCACGCGGAGGTGCTGGCCGGTGTGGCGATCCACCCCAACGAGGCACCGCTGCACGACGGGGTGCGGGAGGTGGCACCGGACGGACTGGAGCCGCACGTGCTGGAGCGGCACCGAGTCGGTCTGGACGAGGCCATCGCGCAGATCGCCGGCCTGGCCGGTCACGAACGGGTGCGCACCATCGCCGAGACCGGACTGGACTTCTTCCGTACCGGTGAGCGAGGCCGGGCCGGCCAGCGCCGCTCCTTCCGTGAGCACATCGCCCTGGCCAAGGAGCTGGACCTACCGATGCAGGTGCATGATCGCGAGGCGCACGCGGAGATCCTGGCCGTGCTCGACGCGGACGGGCCACCTCCGGTCACGGTGCTGCACTGCTTCTCCGGTGACGCCGACTTCGCGCGGGAGTGCGCGGAGCGCGGCTTCTTCCTGTCCTTCGCCGGCACGGTGACCTTCAAGAACGCCCACTACCTGCGCGAGGCGGCGCTGGCGGTGCCGGCGAGCCGGTTGCTGGTGGAGAGCGACGCACCGTTCCTGACCCCGCACCCGTGGCGAGGCGCTCCGAACGGCCCGTACCTGGTTCCGCACACGGTGCGGGCCCTGGCGCAGGTGCGCGGTGAGGACCCGGCCGTCCTGGGCGCGGCGATCACCCGCACCAGCGAGGAGATCTACGGGTCCTGGTGAGGTCTCAGCGGCACGGGGACGTAGCGGGACCCGGGATGCCCGCGCGTTGACCCGGACTCTCCGGGTCACCAGCCGGGCAGGAATATCCTCTCCGGGGGGCTGGCCGAGAAGGTCACAGATCGGTTACGGTCGGGGGTGGCTGTACCCTCCACAGTCGCCACGTAGCCGAAGGACGCCCGTTTCTGTGTCATCCAATTCTGAGTCAACTGCATCCGGGTCCGAGCGCCGCCACCGTGCGGCCGGTTCGACGACCGCTGGGCTACCGAGGTCCCTGAAACGGGCCATCGGTGCCGGTGCCCTGGCAGTGATCATGGCCGGCTCGGTCGGTTTCGCCTCCTTCACCGGGGGTCTCGCGCCGCTGAGCGGGGGATCCACTGATCAGGAGCCCGCAGCCGGACCGGACCTGGACGCCCGCGGCGTCTGGTCCCAGGTCTCCCGCAGTGGCGATGAGCGGACCGACCTGGACTCCCTGGAGGCCGACCCGGTCACCTTCACCGCCACCATCGACGGTGACGAACTGGAGATCACCTCCGGGGCTCCCACCCTTGCCGATGCGTTGATCGATCACGGCATCCTGGTGGGTCTGGATATGAGGTCTCCGCGCCGATGAACAAGCCGCCAGAGGATGGGGACGAGGTCGAGGTGACCCGCGTCGGCACCGTCTTCGGTGCCGAGACGGAGGAGATCGCCTATGAGACCGAGGAGCGTTACACGAGTTCGCTGACCCGGGGGAACCGCCAGGTCCAGACGGCCGGCGTGAACGGCGAGCGGGTCCGCACCTACGTCGCCACCTACGAGGACGGCGAGGAGGTCTCCCGCACCATCCAGTCCGAGATCCTGGCCAGCGCTCCGGTCACCGAGGTGGTCCTGGTCGGTACTGCCGCACCCCGGCCCGCGCCCACCCCCACTCCCACCAGTTCCGGCTCCTCGAGTTCCTCAAGTTCCGGTTCGTCGAGCTCCGGCTCCTCGAGTTCCTCAAGTTCTGGTTCCTCGAGTTCCTCCGGCTCCAGTTCGTCGGAGCCCTCCTCCTCGGGCTCCTACTCCGGTGACCCCCGGTCGATCGCCCGGCAGATGGTCGCCGACCGCGGCTGGGGCAGTGACCAGTTCAGCTGTCTGGACCGGCTCTGGCAGAAGGAGTCGAACTGGAACCACCGCGCCCAGAACCCTTCCTCGGGCGCCTACGGGATCCCGCAGTCGCTGCCCGGTAGCAAGATGGCCTCGGCCGGTTCGGACTGGCGCACCAACCCCGCCACCCAGATCACCTGGGGCCTGAACTACATCTCCGGCCGGTACGGCAACCCCTGTGCAGCCTGGGCGCACTCCCAGCAGCGGAACTGGTACTGAGGGGCGCCAACCCGTGCCGACCGGCCCTGGGCCGGTCGTGAGTGCGCTCACAGACCCTGGCCCGACGGTCACGATTCGATTACAGTCGCGCGGTGACGTTGCGCCCCGCGCGACGACCGCTCAGCACCAACTCGGCTATCCCTCCCGCCGGTGATCCGGCACGACCCGTAGGACGTTTGTGAGTCTCTTCCGTAAGTCGCGATCCGACAGCCCCGACCAATCGCGGTCCGACGTCGACGTAACCGCGACGCCCCCGCCGCGAACGACGGGTCCCACCCGCAGCCGGACACCGGTGACCACGCCACGGAGGACGCCGGAGCCGGCGCGGCCGCGCCGCGTCGACGTCGCAGGCTGGTGGCGGCCGGGGCACTGGTCGTGGCCCTGGGCGCAGCGGGCGGACTGACCGCCGCGGCACACAAGACGGTCGAACTGGACGTCGACGGGCAGATCCACGAGGTGTCCACGTTCAGCCGGGACATCGAGGCACTCCTGGTGGCCGAGGGCATCGAACCGGCCGAGCGTGACCTGGTGGTGCCCGCCCCGCAGGAGCGTCTGCGCGACGGAACCCAGGTGGTGGTGCGCAGCGCCCAGCAGATCGAGTTCCAGGTCGAGGGTGAGTTCGAGACCCTGTGGACCACCGCGCTCACCGCGGATGAGGCCCTGGAGCACCTCGCAGCCAGCGGCCGCGAGGTGGCCATGACCGCCTCCCGCTCCTCCGGGCGTGCCGAACTGGCCATGCCGCTGACCCAGGGTGGCCCGGTGCAGATCCACATCGACGGTGCGGAGCGCACCGTCTCACCCAGCGGCACCGCCGATCTGGCCGGTGTGCTGCGCCTTGCCGAGATCGAGATCAACCCGGCCGACCGGGTGAGCCTGAGCATGGGAGACCAGGGCACCCCGGTACTGACCGTGCAGCGGGTTCAGAACGAACGCGTCACCCACACCGAGACCATCGAGCACGAATCGGTCCAGCGCGAGACCGCCGACCTGTACCGCGGCCAATCCCGGGTGGTAGCCGAGGGCGCCGACGGCGAACGCACCTACACCAGTGCCCAGGTCCTGGTGGACGGTGAGGTCGAGTCCACCAAGCACATCGGGGTGGAGGTCACCACCGAACCCCAGGACCGGGTCGTGGAAGTCGGCACCGCCGTACGCCCGGCGCCGCAGCCGGCCCCCACCCGTTCCAGCGACACAAGTTCGTCGGGTTCGTCCGGTTCGTCCGGTTCGGGCTCGTCGGGTTCGTCCAGTTCCTCCGGTTCGTCGGGTTCGTCCGGTTCGGACTCCACCAGCGGCTCCACCGGTGGTGGCTCTGTCTCAGGTGACGTCTGGGCCCGGTTGGCCCAGTGCGAGTCCGGCGGGAACCCGCGTGCGGTCTCCCCCTCGGGCACCTACCACGGGCTCTACCAGTTCTCGGTGGCCACGTGGCAGTCCGTGGGCGGTTCGGGGCTGCCCTCGGAGGCCTCCCCGGCGGAGCAGACCCAGCGCGCTCAGGCGCTGCAGGCCCGCTCCGGTTGGGGCCAGTGGCCGCATTGCTCCTCGGTGCTCGGGCTGCGCTGACGCGAGCCGGTCCCGGGCGGGCGGTCGGTCGGTCCGGTCGCTAGGCTGACCGAGCCTGCACCGCCGACCCGATGGAGTACTCGATGCCCGCACCCATTCCGGATCGTTTCACCGGTTCCACCGTCCTGGTCACCGGCGCCGGGCACGGGATCGGACGTGCCACCGCACAACGATTCCTGGCCGAGGGTGCCCGGGTGGTGCTCGCCGACGTCGACGCCGATGCGGCGGGCGAGGTGGCCGAACAGTACCCGGGCGACCACGCCCTGGCCCTGGCCTGCGACGTCACCAACACCGAGAGTGTGAACGAGGCGGTCACCACCGGCGCCCGATGGGCCGGCGGCTTGGACGTGTTGGCAAACGTGGCCGGGGGAGCCCGGCCGCACCCCCCGATCGAGGAGATGGACGACGACGAGTGGGCGCACGAACTTGATCTGAACCTGACCGGGGTGATGCGCTGTATCCGGGCGGTGGTACCGCACTTGCGGGAGGGTGGCTCGATCGTCTCGGTCAGCTCGATCAACGGCCTCGCCGCCTTCGGCTCTGAGCCGTACTCCTCGGCGAAGGCGGGCCTGACTGCCCTGACCAGGAACCTGGCGATCGATCTGGCCGCGCGGGGGCTACGGATCAACGTGGTGGCTCCGGGCACGGTGCGCACCCGGGTGTGGGACGGTCAGCGCGGTGGTGCGGACCGGAACGCCCCGCTGATCCCGCTGGGCCGCCCCGGTGAACCCGAGGACATCGCCGCGGCGATCGCGTTCCTCGCATCCGCCGACGCCGCGTGGATCACCGGCATCACCCTGCCGGTGGACGGCGGGATGCTGACCGGTCCGCGCCAGATCACCACCACCGCCGCGTGGCGGGACTACCTGGACGCCACCGGCGACGGGTCTGCCCTAGGGTCGTGAGTGTGAGCCCGTCCACAGCCGATGTCCGCCTGCTCACCGGCTCCGACGTGCGCGACCTCGTCCAGCGCCTGGGAGTGCGTCCCACCAAGGCGCTCGGGCAGAACTTCGTCACCGACCCCGGCACCGTGCGCCGGATCGTGCGCGCCGCCGCGGTCACCCCCGGGGAGGTGGTGGTGGAGGTGGGGCCGGGTCTGGGCTCCCTCACGTTGGGACTGTTGGACGCCGGTGCCCGGGTAATCGCGGTGGAGGTCGATCCCGTGCTGGCCGGGGCGCTGCCGGAGACGGTGGCGGTGCAGGCCCCCGGCAGCGGCGCCGACCTGACCGTGCTCACCATGGACGCGCTGGACCCGGCGGAGTTGCCGGCCGATCCGGTGAAACTGGTCTCGAACCTGCCATACAACGTGGCCGTCCCGGTGCTGTTGACCTTCCTGGAGCGTTTCCCCAGCCTGCGCGAGGTCCTGGTGATGGTCCAGTCGGAGGTGGCCGACCGGCTCGCGGCACCGCCCGGATCGCGCACCTACGGGGTGCCCTCGGCCAAGGTGGCCTGGTACGCCTCGGCCGGCAGAGCCGGATCGATCGGGCGCTCGGTGTTCTGGCCGGCGCCCAATGTGGACTCGGCCCTGGTGCGCCTGGTCCGGCGGGATCCGCCGCCCACCACCGCCACCCGGGAGCAGGTGTTCGAGGTGATCGATGCCGCGTTCGCCCAGCGTCGCAAGATGCTGCGCTCGGCGCTGGCCCCCTGGGCCGGGACGACGGCGCGGGCCGAGCAGGTGCTGCGTCGTCGCGCCGGGATCGAGCCCACCCTGCGTGGGGAGCGGGTGGACATCACGGGCTTCGCCGCCATCGCGGCAGCCGGAGCCGGGTTGGGCAGCACCGGCGAGCGCGCCGCCCAGGGCGCGGAGGAGTCCCGGTGAGCGCGGCCACCATGCCCCGGCCGGATGCGGTGCATGTGCGCGCACCCGGCAAGATCAACCTGCGTCTGCGAGTGGGTCCGGTCCGCCGGGACGGCTACCACCCGTTGGCCACGGTGTTCCAAGCAGTCAGCCTGTTCGAGGACGTGCACGCCCGGGTCGCCGATGACATCTCCGTCAGCGTCAGCGGCCGGCACGCCGAGCGGGTGCCCACCGATGAGCGGAACCTGGCCCATTGCGCGGCCACCCTGCTGGCCGATGCCACCGGCACCAGCGCGGGGGTGCACCTGCACATCACCAAGGAGGTTCCGGTGGCCGGCGGCATGGGGGGTGGCTCCGCCGACGCCGCCGCCACGCTGCTGGCGTGCGATCAGGTGGGGCACCGGCCTGGACCGGGAGGAACTGGGCCACCTGGCCGCCGAACTCGGCGCGGACGTGCCGTTCGCGCTGACCGGGCAGACCGCGCTGGGCGTGGGCAGGGGAGACATGCTCACGCCGGCGTTGGCGCGTGGGCGATACCACTGGGTGCTGGCGGTCAGCGAGACCGGGCTGCCCACCCCCGAGGTCTTCGCTTCCCTGGACGCCTCCGGAACGATCCCGCCCAACCGACGGGTGAGCGTGCCGCCGTCGATGATGAAGGCGTTGCTGACCGGGGAACCCAGCCGACTCACCAGTCACCTGGTCAACGACCTGGCCGAACCGGCGGTGCACCTGCGCCCACACCTGACGCAGGTGCTGGCCGCGTTCGAGGGTACCGATGCCCTGGCCACAATCGTCTCCGGGTCCGGTCCCACCATCGCCGCGCTCGCGGCCGATCACACCGCGGCGGTGGCGATCGCCGAGCAGGTGCGCCGGTCCCGGGTGGCCGATGAGTGTGCTTGTGGTGCACGGGCCGGTGCCGGGTGCTCGGCTCACCGAACAGGTCCGTACCGATCGCTGAACCCGGCCACGAGGAACCGGGCGGGACTGCCGTCGGACTTGATCTGTATCAAGGAGATGGAGTCCCAACGTGGGTAGTTTGAGTATCACCAGCCCGGGCGAGGTGTCCGGAACGGACCCAGACAACCACGAAAGGAGCGCCACGATGAGCGCCACCACCAGTAACACGACCACCACGATCCTGCGGGCCGAAGGCTTCTCCTGCCCCTCGTGCGTGGCCAAGATCGAAAAGCGCGTCGGCAAGGTCAAGGGTGTGGACTCGGTGAAGGTCCACTTCGCCTCTGCCCGCGTCGAGGTCGTGCACGACCCCGAGGTCGCCACCACCGACGATCTGGTCGCCGCTATCGCCAAGGCCGGTTACACCGCGCGCCCATCCGCCTTCTGAACCGAGCCGAGGAGAATCACACGATGTCGAGGCAGTACGTCTTCACCACCACCTACGGCGGACCCGACGGCGAGAAACTCACCGAACGGCCGGTGCCCGAGCCGGGTACCGGCCAGGTGACCGTGCAGGTCAAGGCAGCGGGGGTGAACCCCGTGGACTGGAAGATCCGCCAGGGCCTGCTGGGCACCCGCGAGCCGGTTCCGGTGCCGATGGGCCGGGAAGTCGCCGGGGTGGTCACCGCCGTGGGCGCGGACGTGGCGGACCTGACGGCCGGGGACGAGGTGCTCGGGCTGGTCGCTCACGGCGAGGGCGGATTCGCCGACCACACCCTCCTGGACGCCGCCGACCTGGTGGCCAAGCCGGAGGACATCTCCTTCGCCACCGCCGCCCTGATCCCGGTGGCCGGAACGACTGCCTACGACCTCACCCACCAGATCGAACTGGAGGAGGGGCAGAGCCTGGTGATCCTGGGCGCCGGCGGCGGGGTCGGGCACCTGGCCGCCCAGATCGGTCGGGTGCACCAGTTCCGCGTGATCGGTGTGGCCTCCGAGGGTAAGCGGGAACTCGTGGAGTCCACCGGCGCGGTGTTCGTGGCAGCCGGTGCGGGGGCGGCCGACGCGGTGCGCGACCTGCTGCCCGAGGGCGCGGACCTGCTGGTGGACCTGGTCGGGGGGCAGGCCCTGCGTGACCTCGCCGCGGTGGCCAAGTCACCGGGCCTGATCGTCTCCGCGGCCGACGGGGACACCGCGGTTGCGCTCGGTGGGTCGGGGCGGGAGGCCGACCCCGAGTCCCTCTCCAAGATCACCGATGTGATCGGCTATCAGGTGATCACGCCTCAGGTCAGTCACACCTTCGGCCTGGACCAGGCCCGCGAGGCGCTGGCCCTGGTCGAGTCCGGCCACGCCACCGGCAAGGTGATCATCGCGCCCTGACCGGCGCCGCTGGTCGCCCCGGCTAGTCGGCGCCGCCGGCGAGCAACTCGCGCACCCGCGGGATCACCTCGGTGCCGTACAGTCGGATCGCCTCCATCGTGTGGACGTGCGGCATCGGCCCGTTGCTGTACTTGAGATCGAACCGGGACAGTCCGAGTTGACGCACGGTGCGGGCGATCTTGGCAGCCACCGTCTCCGGTGATCCGGCGAACACCGCTCCGGAGGCCACCTCGGCCTCGAAGTCGGAGCGGGTGGTCGGTGGCCAGCCACGCTCCCCGCCGATCCGGTCCCGGTTGGCCTTGAAGTGGGGGAACATCAACTCGCGCGCCTCATCGTCGGTGGCGGCCACGAATCCCGGGGCGTGCACCCCCACCGGGAGTTCCTGCAGACCGAACTCGCCCAGGGCGCGCCGGTACAAGTCGGCGAAGGGCGCGAACCGGGCCGGGTCGCCTCCGATGATCGCCAGCATCATCGGGATGTTGTAGCGCGCCGCCCGCAGCACCGACTCCGGGGACCCACCCACCCCGATCCAGGTGCGCAGCGTCCCGGCCTCGGTCTTGGGGTACACCTGGGCGCCCTGCAGCGGACCCCGAACCGTTCCCTCCCAGGTGACCGGGCCCTCCGAGCGCAGGTCGGCGAACAGGTCGAGCTTCTCGCTGAACAACTTCTCGTAGTCGGTCAGGTCCAGGCCGAACAGCGGGAAGGACTCGGTGAACGATCCCCGCCCCAGCGTGACCTCGGCACGCCCGGATGAGATGCCGTCCAGGGTGGCCATCTTCTCGTACACCCGCACCGGGTCGTCCGAGCTCAGCACGGTGACGGCAGTGCCCAGCAGGATCTGCTCGGTCCTACTGGCGATGGCCCCTAGCACGATCTCCGGGGCGGAGATGGCGAAGTCGTCGCGGTGGTGCTCGCCCAGGCCGATCGCGTCCACCCCGACCTCGTCGGCCAGCACGCCCTGCTCGACTACCTCGCGCAGCACCTGGGCCTGGGTGCGCGGGGCGCCGGAGGTGTCGACGGTGACGTCCCCGAAGGTGTCGAGGCCCAACTCGACCTGGGAGGGGGCAAGGACCGGCTGCAGCGGAGGCGTCGACTCACTCATCCGGACACGATACGCCCGGGCGCAGGCTCAGGCGACGGCGGCCAGGTCCATCAGGGCGTCGATGTCGTGGATGATCAGCCCGCGGGCACCCTGGGTGTGGGCGATCCCGGACTGTTGCAGCTTGCGTAGTTGGCGGCTGAGCGACTCGGGCGTGGTGTCGAGCAGCGAGGCGATGTCCTTCTTCGCCAGCGGCAACTCCACCACCACCCCGTCCTCGGTGGTGGTGCCGTGCAGGGAGAGCACGTACTCGGCCAGTCGCGAGGTCACATCACCGGAGATCACCGAGGCCAGCCGGGTCTCGGTCTGGGCCAGGCGCCTGCTGACCTCCTGCAGCATCCGCATCCCGATCGAGGGGTGAGCGGCCACCAGGCGGCCGAGGTCGGCATGGCGGAACACGCACATGCTGCTCGGTTCCAGCGCGGTGGTGAAGTGATCGGGTCGAGCACCGGTCAGGAACGCCGACTCACCGACGAACTCACCCGGCCCCAGCACTCGCAGGATCTGCTCGCGCCCCTCGGCATCGACCCGGGAGACCTTCACCGCGCCGGTGTGCACCACCATCAACTGGGAGGTGTCCGACCCGGCGGCGTACACCTGCTCGCCGGCATCCACGCTCGTGGGAGTGGCGACGTCGGCGACCTTGACCTGATCGTCGAAACTCAGGCCATGAAACAGGGGCACCTGCACCACACACAGGTTCTCCCGGCCCTCCGGGACATGGGTGTCGACCACGCTGCACCTCCTGATGGGAGTCTAGGACAGGCAACGGCTGCCGCCCGGGGGTGCTCGACCGGCACGGGGACGGGCATCATCCTCCTCGACGTCCCGGGTGAGCCGGTGCACGCCACGTCGGGCTCGGCCGAGGTGGGGAGGGAGAGGGCTACCGGGTGGACTCGTGGATGATCGCCTACCAGGGGGACCCTGCGGTTGCCGTCCTGGTCCATGGGGGCGGCCACGGTGCGGGTGCGGCCGGTGAGACCGTCGAGCGTTTCCTCCGGAACGTCAGCCGGTGACGACATCCGACAACTCCAGCCACCGTTCCTCCAGCTGCGCAACTTCGGCCTCCAGCTCACGCAGCTTGTCGGTGTGCTGTTGCAGACCCTCGTAGTCGCTCTGGTCGTGGTCAGCCAGGCGCTGATGCACCGCCTCGATGCTGCCCGCCATCTTCACCAGTCGACGTTCGATCGCGCTGAACTCCTTCTGGGCCGCTCGACGCTCTGCGCCGGACAACGCCGACGCGTCCTCAGAGTCCGACGTCGTCCTCGCCAGGTCGGGCCGGTCGGCCTGCGTCGTCACCTGCGCCTGCCGCAGCCGCAGGTACTCATCGACCCCACCGGGCACGTGCCGCAGCCGGCCGTCAAGGATCGCGTACTGCTGGTCGGTCACCCGTTCCAACAGGTACCGGTCGTGGGAGACGACGATGAGCGTTCCCGGCCAGGAGTCCAACAGGTCCTCCATCGCGGTGAGCATCTGGGAGTCCACATCGTTCGTCGGTTCATCCAGAGCGATGACGTTGGGTTCACTGAGCAGCAACAGCAGCAGTTGCAGGCGACGTTTCTGACCTCCGGAGAGGTCCTCGACGCGGGCGGAGAGGTGTTCGCGGGCGAAGCCGAGGCGTTCGAGCAACTGCGCCGGGGTGTGGTCCTTGCCGTCGATCGTGAACGTGGTCTTGGTCCGGGCCAGCACCTCGCGTACCCGGTCCCCTCCGATCTCGGCGAGCTGGGAGAACTGCTGGTCCAGCACACCGATCCGCACCGTCTTGCCGTGCTTGACCCGCCCGGTCGTCGGCTGCAGCGTTCCACAGATCAATCCCAACAGGGTCGACTTGCCCGCCCCGTTCGCGCCGAGGATGCCGGTGCGCTCACCGGGTGCGAGTCTCCAGGTGATGTCCCGCAGCACCTGGTGGTCACCGAAGCTCACCGAGACGTCCTCGATGTCCACCACGTCCTTGCCCAACCTGGCCACGGCGAGTCGTTGCAGTTCGATCGGGTTGCGCGCCGGTGGGACGTCCTCGATGAGCTGGTTCGCGGCGTCGATGCGGAACTTCGGCTTGGACGTGCGGGCCGGCGCTCCGCGGCGCAGCCAGGCCAGTTCCTTGCGCATAAGGTTCTGCCGCTTCGCCTCGCTCGCCGCGGCCATCCGGTCGCGCTCGACCCGTTGCAGCACGTAGGAGGCATACCCGCCATCGAACGGCTCCACGATCCCGTCGTGGACCTCCCACGTCTGGGTGCACACCTCATCGAGGAACCAGCGGTCGTGGGTGATCACCAGCAGACCGCCGGCGCTCTTCGCCCATCGCCGCTTGAGGTGCTCGGCCAGCCAGGCGACGCCCTCGACGTCCATGTGGTTCGTCGGCTCGTCGAGGGCGAGCAGGTCCCAGTCGCTCACCAACAGAGCAGCCAGGGCGACCCGGCGCCGTTGCCCACCACTCAGGTCGGCGATCTTCGTCTCCCACGGGATATCGGAGGCCAGGCCGCCGATCACGTCGCGGGCGCGGGCGTCGCGCGCCCACTCGTGCTCGTCGGGCCCGTCGCCCACGATCGAGCGGCCGACCGTCTCTTCCGGATCGAGGTCGTCACGCTGGTCCAGCACCCCGAACCGCACCCCGCCGCGACGCGTCACCCGCCCCGCGTTCGGCTCGATCTGTCCGGACAACATCCCCAGCAGGCTCGACTTGCCGTCACCGTTACGCCCGACGATCCCGATCCGATCGCCTTCCTCCAGCCCGAGCGTCACGGACTCGAAGACCACGCGCGTCGGGTACTCCAGACGCAGGCCCTCGGCTCCAAGCAGATGGGCAGCCATCAGACCACCACCGCGGCGGATTGCTCATCCGGGACGTAGTGAGTTGCCCGCACGGCGGTGGATCCGATGCCGTTCATGACCAGCCCGAGCAGACGACTCATGCGCCGGGGCTCTCGAACTGCACGAGCAGGTGCCGCAGGAGGTCGGCCAGGTGGGTCTGCTCGGTCGCCGGCAGCGCCTTCAGCGCGTCCGCCTCGATGCGCAGCAGGTCGCTCATCGCCGCATCCACCGTGGCCATGCCCTCCTCGGTCAACCGCACCTGCACCACCCGGCGGTCGGCGGGGTGGGCGGTGCGCACCACCAGGCCGTGCACCACGAGCCGGTCGATCCGGTTGGTCATGGTGCCGGAGGAGACCATGGTCTGGTTCATCAGCACGCCCGGGGTGAGCTGGTAGGGCTCCCCGGCCCGGCGCAGTGCGGTGAGGACGTCGAACTCCCAGACCTCCAGATGGTGCTGGGCGAACGCGGCGCGGCGGGCACGGTCCAAGTGCCGGGCCAGGCGGGTGATCCGGGAGAACACGGACAGCGGCAGTGTGGGTAGATCGGGGCGCTCCCGATGCCAGGCGGTGACGATCCGATCCACCTCGTCCTGTGATGTGCCCATGCCCCGAGATTACTCGACATCGAGATATCGCACGTGTGGCGGTCCGGCGCCGGGCGTCAGTGGAGTGGTCGGCCCGATGAGGAACGCTCAACTTCGCAGGGCCTCGCGCAGTTTCATCCGGCCCCCGGTGGTGAGCACGGCGCGGGAGTAGATCCGCCCGCCGAGCCAGATCAGCACCGGGATGAGCACCAGGGCCCCCACCACCGCTACGATCAGGTCGGTGGCGGGCACCTCGGTGAAGGCCTGCCGCGGCGGCATCATGAACGGGGCGAAGAAGGGGATCTGGGACAACACCCGCACCAGCAGGGAGTCGGGGTTGGACGGCACCAGCCAGATGCCCAGGTAGAACGGGGCCATCATCAGGATGAACAACGGTGTGGTGACCGATCCGATGTCCTCCTGACGCGAGACCAGCGCCGCGACCCCGCCCACCAGCACCGCGTAGAGACCGAACCCGAGCACGAACCACACCAGCAGCCAACCCAGGGAGGCAGCGATATTGACCTGCACCCCGTCCAGCAGGCCCGTGGCGAGGGCCGCGAGGGTCCCGGCGGTGGCGAACAGCGAGACCTGGACCACCCCGACCACGCCGATACCGAGCACCTTGCCGGCCATCAGCACCCCGGGCCGGATCGTGGCCAACAGGATCTCCACCACCCGGCTGACCTTCTCCTCCACCACCCCCATGGCGATCATCTGGGTGGTCTGCAACAGCGCGAACAGCAGCAGCGAGACCATCACGAACGCCACGACGATCCTGATCGGGTCCAGATCGGCGCCGGTCTCGATCACCTGCAGGGAGGGAACGGCCCCGGCCAGTTCGGACTGAGCCTGCGCCGGGTCCCCGCCCAGGGAGGTGACCAGTTCGGTCAGCGCGTACTGCTGCGTCGCATTGGTGATCGCCGACATCAACTGCACGTCCGGGATGCCGTCCACCGTCACCACCGGTCCCGCCGGTGGCCCGGACAGGTGAGCCGCCAGGTCTCCGTCCAGGACCTGCTGCTCCGCGGCGTCGGCCTCGACCGCGACGACCTCGAGGTTCATCCCCGCCTGGCCCGCGGTCTGCTCCAGCACCGGGGTGAGGGAGGCGGTCTCCTGCGCCACACCCACCCGGGTGGCGGAGCTGTCCCGACCGGCCAGCAACAACGACAGCGCCAGCACACCGCCCACGATCAGCACCACCACCACCACCGTGGCGATGATCGTGGCCTTGGACAACAGCCTGGTGCGGATCTCCCGCCCTGCTACCAGCGCGATCGCGGCGAAGGTACTCATGCGGCGCTCCCGGTGCCGCCGTCGTCGGCGTGGCTCTCCGTGGTGACCACGTTCCGGAACAGGTCCACCAGGGTCGGACGGATCAGCGCGAACTCCCGCACACCGCCGTGCGCCAGGGCGGCGTGCAGCAGCGGTTGCTCGGCGTCGGTGCCGGGCTGCAGCAGTTCGACCACGGTCTCCGCGCCGTCCTGACTGAGCACGCGGGTGCCCGGGACCGCATCCGCCCAGCCCGCTGGTGCGTTGCTGACCACCCGCCAGCGCTGGGTGGGCGTGGTGCGCAACTCCTCGATCGTGCCCACCGCGGCCATCCGCCCGTTGCTGATCACACCGACGCGATCACACAGGCGCTCCACCAGGTCCAGTTGGTGGGAGGAGAACACCACCGGCACCCCCTCGGCGGCCCGTTCGCGTAGCACCTGACTCATCACGTCCACGGCCACGGGGTCCAGCCCGGAGAAGGGTTCGTCGAGTACCAGCACCTTGGGGTTGTGCACCAGTGCCGCAGCCAACTGGACCCGCTGCTGATTGCCCAGGGAGAGTTTCTGGACCTCGTCCCCGCGCCGGGAATCGATCGCCAGTACCTGCGTCCAGCGCTCCATCGCCGCCGTGGCCTCCGGCTTCGACATCCCGTGCAACCTTGCCAGGTAGACGAGTTGGGAGCCCACCTTCATCTTCGGGTACAAGCCGCGCTCCTCGGGCATGTAGCCCACCTGGCGTCGGGCCCGCAGGTCCAGTTCGGCGCCGCTCCAGCGCACCTGGCCAGAGTCGGCCGCGAGTACCCCGAGCACGATGCGCATCGCCGTGGTCTTCCCGGCGCCGTTGGAACCGACGAAACCGAAGATCTCTCCGGCCCCGACGGCGAAACTCAGGTCCGTCAGGGCTCGCAGGGAACCGTAGGACTTGTTCAGGTGATCCAGTTCCAGATGGCTCACCCGCGCGCGCTCCCCTCTGGGGCGGCCGGGGGAGTGGCCGCCGGGCCGTGTGTGCCCCGGGCCCAGCGCTGTGCGCTGACCCGCAGCGCCGCCGGCGTCAGGGTGGGATCACGCTCCAGGCCGCGCAATCCGTTCCAAGCCAAGTTCACCAGATGCGCGGCCACCTGTTGCTTGTCCGGGCTGCGCGTCTCCAGCCACCACTGCCCGGTGAGGGCGATCATGCCCACCAGCATCTGGGCGTAGATGGGGGAGGTCTCGGCCGGCAGGCCCTGGCGTTCGAACGTGGAGGCCAGGATGTGCTCGACCTGGCTGGCCACGTCCCCGATCAGGGAGGAGAACGTCCCGGTCGCCTGGGCCACGGGGGAATCGCGCACCAGGATCCGGAACCCGTCGGTGTGGGTCTCGATGTAATCCAGCAACGTCAGAGCGGTGGCCTGGACCGTCACCTTCGGGTGGCCGCCGCGTTCCAGCGCGCCGGTCAACGCGGCCAGCAGGGTTTGCACCTCACGGTCCACGATGACGGCGTAGACGCCCTCCTTGCCGCCGAAGTGCTCGTACACCACGGGTTTGGACACCTGGGCCCGGGCGGCGATCTCCTCTACCGAGGTCGAGTCGAACCCCTTCTCGGCGAACAGCGAACGCGCCACATCCAGGAGTTGCTCACGGCGTTCGCGTGCACTCATGCGAGCCCGCGGAGGGCGTCTGCTCGACTCGGTCACGGAATCATCCTGCCTGACGTCGGTTCCGCTGCGAGACACTACAGTAGGCTCCGACGCTGGTGCAGACGTTCCCGGGCCCTGAGCCCGGAATCCTCGCAGCATTCCGCCCTGGTGTAATTGGCAGCACGCCGGCCTTTGGTGCCGTGTGGTCCGGGTTCGAGTCCTGGGGGCGGAGCCCTTGCCGCCGTACCCAAGCGAGCAGCGTCTTGATCGACGCTCGAAGTCAGCATTAGTCGGCGGAAAGTACCGCAAAGTCGACTGATGCCGGCCTCGGCGGCATGACGTGGATGGCTGGCGGCGCCACACCAGCAGAGCAGTACAGTGGAGCGCGTGAGCCGACCCGCCCCTGCTGCTGTTGTCATTCTTGCTGCCGGCCAAGGCACCCGCATGCGGTCGGCCAGGGCCAAGGTGCTGCACCCGATCGGGGGAGTGTCCCTGCTCGGCCACGTGCTGGCCACCGCCCGCGCAGTCGAGCCCGAGCACTTGGTCACCGTGGTCCGCCACCAGCGCGAACAGGTGGCCGAGCACATCGAGGCCCTGGATCCCGACGTGCTGATCGCCGACCAGGACGAGATCCCCGGCACCGGCCGTGCCGTGCAGTGCGGCCTGGACGCGCTCGACCTGGCCGCCCAGGGCAGGGCCATGGCCACCAGCGACCAGCGCGAGAAACTCCCCAGGGCGGATGAGATCGCCATCGATGGCACCGTCGTCGTCCTCCTCGGCGACGTCCCGCTGCTGCAGCCGCAGACCGTGCAGGAGGTGCTGGACACCCACCACGAGCAGGACAACGCGGTGACGGTGCTGACCACGCACCTGCCCGACGCGAGCGGGTACGGGCGGATCGTGCGCGATCAGGACGGGGCGGTCAGCGGCATCGTCGAGCACGGTGACGCCACCCCCGAGCAGCGCGCCATCACCGAGATCAACTCCGGGGTGTTCGCCTTCGACGCCGCCGTGCTGCGCGACGGTCTGGGTCAGGTCGATGCGGGCAACAACCAGGGTGAGGTCTACCTGACCGATGTGCTGGCCCACGCCCACCGCGCCGGAAACCGCGTGGGCGCGGTGGTGGTGGCCGACTCGCTGCAGGTCGAGGGCGTCAACGACCGGGTGCAACTGGCCACCCTGGGTGCCGAACTCAACGCCCGCACTCTGCGGCACTGGATGCGCGCCGGGGTCAGCGTCGTGGATCCGACAAGCACCTGGGTGGACGTGGGGGTGGAACTGGAACCCGACGTGACGCTGCTACCCGGCACCCAGTTGCACGGTCAGACCCACGTGCTGACCGGGGCCACCATCGGACCTGACACCACCCTGACCGACGTTCAGGTCGGCCCGGGGGCCACCGTCATCCGTAGCCACGGCGTACAGGCCCAGATCGATGCCGGCGCCACCGTGGGTCCCTTCGCGTACCTGCGCCCGGGCACCGTGCTGGGCGAGCGGGGCAAGATCGGAACGTTCGTGGAGACAAAGAACGCCCAGATCGGGGCGGGTTCGAAGGTGCCGCACCTGTCCTACATCGGCGACGCCACGATCGGACGCGAGAGCAACATCGGCGCCGCCTCGGTGACGGTGAACTACGACGGCGTGACGAAACGGCGGACCACGATCGGAGACCATGCCCGCACTGGTGCGGACAACATGTTCGTGGCTCCGGTGACGGTGGGCGATGGCGCCTATACCGGCGCCGGTACCGTGCTGCGCCGCGACGTGCCACCCGGTGCGCTGGGCATCTCCGGGGGGCAGCAGCGAAACATCGAGAAATGGGTGTTGAGCAGACGGGCGGGAACCCCGGCCGCCCAGGCGGCCCAGGCCGCACTGGAGGCCGATGAGGGCGACGGGGCCTCCGCGGAGCTGTCGCCCCAGGCGCAGGCCGAGCGGAGCCGGGCCGGCACGACGAACAACGCGGCGGATCAGGACACAGGAGCGAACCGGCACGGATCGGCACACCTGGATGAGGAGCGATGACCGGGATCACGAGTTATGGCGAGAAGCGGCTGGTGCTGGTCTCGGGCAGGGCGCATCCCTCGCTGGCGGCCGATGTGGCCGACGAACTGGGAATCGAGATGGTGCCCACCACCGCCTATGACTTCGCCAACGGGGAGATCTACGTCCGGTTCGCCGAGAGCGTGCGCGGTGCCGACGTGTTCGTGCTGCAGTCCCACACCGCCCCGATCAACCAGTGGATCATGGAGCACCTGCTGATGGTCGATGCCCTCAAACGGGCCTCGGCCAAGCAGATCACCGCGGTGGTGCCCTTCTACGGGTATGGCCGCCAGGACAAGAAGCATCGCGGTCGCGAGCCGATCTCGGCCCGGCTGGTCACCGACCTGTTCGCCACCGCGGGCGCGGACCGGCTGATGAGCGTGGACCTGCACGCCGCTCAAACCCAGGGCTTCTTCGACGGGCCCGTGGACCACCTGTGGGCGATGCCGATCCTGACCGAGCACGTTCGCACCCGGGTGGACACCTCCAACGTCACCGTCGTCTCACCCGACGCCGGGCGGATCCGCGTCGCCGAGCACTGGGCCGCCAAACTTGGTGGCGGGCCGCTGGCGTTCGTCCACAAGACCCGCGATGTGGGCCGGCCCAACCAGGCCGTGGCCAACCGCGTGGTCGGTGAGGTGGAGGGTCGCGACTGCGTGCTGGTCGATGACCTGATCGACACCGGCGGCACCATCGCCGAGGCGGTCAAGGTGCTCGAGGGCGCCGGCGCGGCCTCGGTGATCGTGGCCGCCACCCACGGGGTGCTCTCCGACCCGGCCGCCCAACGGCTCTCGGAGTGCGGAGCCCGGGAGGTGGTCGTCACCGACACCCTGCCCATCACGGCCGAGCAGCGCTTCGACACCCTCACCGTGCTGTCCATAGCCCCGCTGATCGCACGCGCCATCCGGGAGGTCTTCGACGACGGGTCGGTTACCTCCCTGTTCGACGGCAACGCCTGACCAGTGACGCCTGATCGTACTCGGCCGGCTTCTCCCCGCTCCGACGCCGCCGCTGCGCCCTCGCCCCGGCCGGTCCTGGTGCTGGACTTCGACGGGACCGTCTGCGTGGGCGAAGCCCCGGTGCTGGGTTACGCCGAGCAGGTGGCCGGCCGGCTACCGCCGTCGGCCGGGGAGCGGGTACGCACCGGGATCAGGGAGTTCCTTGCCGGGAGCCGGGCCCTGCCCGACTGCGAGGACGGGTACCCGGCGGTGGTGGCCCTCAGCGGCCAGGACCTGTCCCAGGAGGACCTGTCCGCGGCCTACCTCGCCTCCCGGGCGGAGTTGGACGTCGACGCGACGCATCCGCCGAACGGGCTGACGCAACTCCTGGACGAGTTGCGCGCCGCCGGTGTGGCCGCGGTCCTGGTGACCAACGCGCCGTTGGTCGGGGTGGATGTGTGGCTGGCCCGGCACGAGTTGGCCGAGCGGCTCGACGCCGTGGTCCCCGACGCCGGTAAGCCGACCCGGATGCGCGCGGTACTCAGTGGCATCCTGACCGAATTCGGGGCCGCACCGGCGCACCTGGCAAGCGTGGGTGACGTGTGGCGCAACGACATCGAACCGGCGATGGCGTTGGGCGCGGTCGGGATGTACCTGGACCGCTTCGGTACGGGGCTGGGGCCGGCCAGCCGGACCGAGACCACGTTCGAGGCGATGTACCCGCACATCCGCCGCTGGGCGCGTGATGCCGGCGCGGTGGCGGACGACCGCACCGGTACGGACACCCAGAGTTCACCTAATTGAGACCTTCCGGGCCTTCCGCCGGAACCGGAGCGTGAACTAGCGTGAAACGTGCGTTCACAGCGCGTGTGCCCGACGAAACGTTGTTGCGCGGGATCCGTAGCCGACCGAGTTGAAGAACAAGGAACCTCCGATGAAGCGAACCACGACCTGGGCGGCGCTGGCCGCCGCCTCCCTGCTCGTCCTGAGTGCGTGCGGCAACGGGGCCGACGACACCGACGCGGACACCGACACCAACGGCGCGGCCGAGGATGTCACCGAGGACGACGGTGACGACGCCGATGACGCCGACTCTGCTGGTGGCGCCGGGGAGGACCCCGACACCCTCGTCCTGGGCCTGGTGCCGTCCCAGGACATGGACAAGTTGGTGGAGGACGCCGACATGCTGGGCGACCTGCTCTCCGAGGAACTCGGCATCGAGGTCGAAGCGGTGGTGACCGAGTCCTACAACGCCTTGATCATCGCGATGGAGACCGGTCAGGCCGACATCGGCATGTTCGGACCGATCGCCCTGGTCCAGGCTGCCGACCGAGCCGGCGCCGAGATCGTGCTGCAATCGGTACGCTTCGGGTCGCCCACCTATCACACGCAGTGGTTCACCAACGATCCCGACACCTACTGCCTGGACGATGTGGTCGAGGTGGAGCAGGAGGACGGTGCGATCTTCACCTTCTGCAACGGCACCGACAGTGCCGACGCCGGTCCGGTGGGTGAGGACGCCCTGGCACTGATCGATGGGGACACCCTCATCTCGATGGTGGACGCCAACTCCGCCTCCGGTTACTACTACCCGGCCACCCAGCTCGAGCGTGTGGCCGGCCTGGACGCGCTGGGGCTGAACACCCAGTTCGCCGGAGGCCACCCGAACTCCATCCTGAACGTGGCCGGTGGCGACTACCCGGTCGGGGTGAGTTTCGACGACGCCCGCGACAACGTGGTGGAGGAGGACCCCGAGATCGGTGAAGGTCACCGTGTTCGCGTGGTCCGATGAGATCCCGAACGACGGCGTCGCCGTCGCCGGCTCCCTGTCGGGCGACCTGCAGCAGCGGATCGCCGACGCCATGATGGCGGTCATCTCAACCGAGGACGGCGCGTTCGCCTTCGATGAGGTGTACAGCATCGAGGACCTGGTCCCGGCGGACCTGGACGCGCTGGATGCCGCCCGCCAGGTGGAGTCCAACTTCGGCGAGTGACCATGACCGGGTGGGAGCGGAGGAGCTCTCCGCTCCCACCGGTGTGTGGCCTGTGAGGAAGCAGCGATGATCGAGTTCTCCGACGTGTCCGTGACCTACCCCAACGGGGTGAAGGGGTTGGACGGTGTGGACCTGACGATCCCCGATGGCCAGTTCGTGGTCGTGGTCGGGTTGTCCGGTGCCGGTAAGTCAACCCTGGTGCGTTCCATCAACGGCCTGGTTCCCGTCACCGGAGGTGAACTGACCGTGGACGGGGAGTCGGTCAAGGGCGCCGGACGACGCAAACTGCGGGCGCTGCGCTCGGACATCGGGATGATCTTCCAGTCCTTCAACCTGGTGCGGCGCACCTCGGTGATGAACAACGTCCTGATGGGGCGGTTGCACTCCACCGGTACGCTGCGCTCCTCCCTGGCGTTGTACTCCAAGGCCGACAAGGAGCTCGCCTTCACCGCGCTCGAGCGGGTGGGCATCGTGGAGAAGGCGTGGGTCCGTGCCTCCCAGCTCTCCGGCGGTCAGCAGCAGCGGGTAGCGATCGCCCGGGCGCTGGCCCAGGACCCCAAGATCATGCTCGCTGACGAGCCGGTGGCCTCCCTGGACCCGCCGACGGCGAACCAGGTGATGAAGGATCTGGAGCGGATTAACCGGGAACTGGGCATCACCACGGTGGTGAACCTGCACTTCCTGGACCTTGCACGCCGGTACGGCCAGCGGATCATCGGTATGCGCTCGGGCAAGATCGTCTTCGACGGGACCGGTGAGGAAGCCGACGACGAGGTCTTCGAACGCATCTACGGTCGATCCCTGACCGCGGATGACGTGATCGCCAAGGAGCCCGGAGCGATCGCGTGAGCACCACCGCCACTGCTGGTCGACCCGCCGCGGCGGCACCAGCGCGGCCGCGCAAACCCAAGCCCAGCCCCGCGGTCATCGGGGGAGTGACCATCACCGCGGCGATCACGGTGTGGGCGGGTTGGTCGATCGACTTCACGTTGATGCCGTTGTTCACCGACGTCACCCGCGGCCGGCACGTCATCGCCGAGTTCTTCAACCCCGACTGGACTTTCCTGACGCGCGCGGTGGTGATCGAGTCGTGGCTCACTACGCTCTTCATCGCCATCCTGGCCACCGCGGTGGGCTGTGCGATCGGGTTGGGGATGGCGATGCTCGCCAGCAAGACGTCGGCACCGAACAAGGCCACGTACCAGGTGTCCAAAGCGGTGCTGTCGGTGTTGCGGGCCCTGCCCGATGTGGCGCTGGGATCGCTGTTCGCCGCGATCGTGCTGCCCGGACCACTCGCCGGCATTCTGGCGCTGATCGTGTTCAACATCGGGGTGATCGCCAAACTCACCGGCGAGACCGCCGATGCTGTGGACCCCGGGCCGATCGAGGCGGTGGAGGCCGGCGGCGGCAACCGGATCCAGCGGGCCCGGTGGGCGATCTACCCGCAGATCGCCCCGAACTATCTGTCCTATTGCTTCTACGTGTTCGAGTTGAACCTCCGTGCCTCGGTGGTCATCGGCATCGTCGGCGGTGGCGGCATCGGCGCCTTGATCAGCACGCTGCTCGGGCAGTTCCAGCATGAGCGCCTCGGTGCGATCATCGTCAGCCTGTTCGTGGTGGTGTTCGTGCTCGACCAAGCCTCCCGCGCGGTGCGACGGAGGCTGACATGAGCAACAGGACCGCGAACCCGCGCGCGGGCACCCCGACTCACACCGGGGGCACCCGGCCGGCTCCGCCATCCAAGACCCGCAAGACCCTCGCGATGATCCTTACCCTGGTCATCATCCTGGTGGCACTCTGGCAGGTGGACGCCAACTGGCCGCGACTGGCCAACCTGTTCACCACCGGGCCGGAGTACTTCCGGCTGATGACCCAGGGCGTGCTGCAGAACCCGGTGGTGGATCCGAACACCGAGTACTGGTCCCGTGCGATTTCGCTGATGATCGAGTCGCTGCACATGGCGTGGATCGGCACCATGCTCGGTGCGCTGTTGTCTTTCCCGATGGGTTTCCTGGCCGCCTCCAACGTCTCACCCCGGGCCGTGGTCTTCGTGACACGGCAGATCCTGAACATCATCCGCGCGATCCCCGAGTTGATCCTGGCGATCGCAGTGATGCTCCCGATCTTCGGCCTCGGACCGCTCGCCGGCGCGATGGCCCTGGGGGTGGGTGCTGTGGGCACGCTGGGGAAACTGACCTCGGAGGCGATCGAGGGGATCGACCTGGGGCCGGTGGAGGCCGCCCGTGCCGCCGGGGCGAACAAATGGCAGGTGCTGCGTTGGGGTATCACCCCGCAGGTGATGCCGGAGATCATGGCGTTCTGGCTGTACCGGTTCGAGATCAACATCCGCGCCGGTGCGATCTTGGGGTTCCTCGGTGCCGGAGGGATCGGATCGTTGCTGAGCCAGTTGTTCAACGTACGGGCCTGGGACCGGATCGGCATCACGTTGATGGTGATCATCCTCATCACCGTCCTGGTGGACCAGATCTCCGCGCGGGTGCGAGCCCGGATCATCTCCGGTGACCCCAAGGCCACGCTGGTCGAGGTGGATGCCGAGGTGGTATGAACACCGGACCGCAGGTCCCCGGACTGGGCTCGGTGCCCGGGCGGATCCGGGCCGGGATGGCGATGCTGCACCCGAGCGAGTTGCGGGTAGCCGAGGTCATCGCGAGCCGTCCGGAGTGGGCCATCGAGGCCTCGGCGCAGGAAGTAGCCGATGCAGCCGGGACCTCGCGCGCGACCGTGGTGCGTACCGCCCAGCGGCTGGGCTTCACCGGCTACCCCCAACTGCGGGTACTCCTTGCCCGGGACGTGGGTGCGATGTCCCCGCTCGGACGTCGGTGGGACGAGGGGGATGCCGGACCGGCGGGCAAGGTCGGGGGACCAGCGGGGGCCGACCCGGCCGCCGGCTCGTTCGCGTTGCCCGGCCCGGCCGGTCCGGACGACGCCATCGGGCTGGTTCGTGAGTACCTCGCCCAGGTGCGCACAGCGGTGGAGCACCTTCCGTCCCTGCTGCCCGAGGCCGATCTGGTGCGCGCCGTGGACCTGTTGCACCGGGCACGCAGCGTCCTGGTGGTCGGCACCGGACTATCGGAGCCGATCGCGCTGGAGGCGGCGTTGCGGTTGAATGCCACCGGGATCCTCGTCGAGGCGCCGCCGGACCGGGTCCTGCGCGGTACCCGCGCACGGGCGCTGACCGAGGCCGATGTGTGCCTCGCGATCAGCGGGTCGGGTAGCACCCGGGACACCCTCCAGCCGGCCCGGGCCGGGCCGCCGCGGGCGGCGGGAGCCAGCGTGATCGCGCTGACCGCGACCACTCCCAGTCCGCTGGGGGATGTCGCGACGGTGGCGCTGGTGGCATCGATGGGTGTGAGTGCATCGTTGGGCACGGGCACGTTCGCCGAGGAGATCACCCGCACCCCGAGACTGCCCCAGACCATCGTGGTGAATGCGCTCGTGCATGCGCTGATCGCGCGCGATCCCCAGCGTGCACAGGAAGCACAGAACCGGATGCTGGAGGTCATCGGCGACGCCTTCGCCCAGGACCCCCTCTGAGCGTGTGTGCTCGCACACCTTCGCCCTGCTCGGCCGGTACAGGTGGTGACCCACGGCGGTCATGGGGCTAGGATGGACAGGTTGCCTCGGCGAGGGACGTCGGTTGGGCAGATGCGCCCGCTGTCAGTCCGTGATTCGACGCGGTGGTCCCGACCTTCGCGCGTCGTCCGCCCGGTGTCCCCGCCCGTGGCCCACCCACCGACCTGCACGCTTCCCTTTCGGAGATCCTCACGTGTCTGACAACGACAAGTACACCCTTGAAGCCAATGTCCGTACCGAGTTCGGCAAGGGCGCTGCCCGCCGCACCCGGCGCGCCGGCCTGATCCCGGCGGTGATGTACGGGCACGGGAGCGACCCGATGCACCTGACCCTGCCCGGTCACGAGACGTTCCTGGCGTTGAAGGACAACCCCAACGCACTGCTCACCCTGGTGGTCGACGGCGAGAGCCAGTTGGCCCTGTCCAAGGACGTTCAGCGTGACCCGGTGCGGCGCACGATCGACCACGTCGACCTGGTACAGGTGCGTCGCGGTGAGAAGGTCTCGGTGGAGATCGCCGTGCACATCGAGGGGGAGTCCGCACCGGACACCATCCACACCCTGGAGATGCAGACCCTGCAGGTGCTGGCCGAGGCCACCAACATCCCCGAGTACGTCGTGGCCAACATCGACGGGCTCGAGGAAGGCCACGTGCTGCGCGCCGGCGATCTGCCGCTGCCGGCGGGCGTGGAGTCGGAAGAGGACCCCGACACCGTGGTGGTGCTCATCACCATCCCGCGGGTCTCGGAGGAGGACCTCGAGGCCGACACCGAGGACGCCGACGAGCCGGCCCTGGTCGGGGAGCCCGAGGGCGGGGCCGACGAGGGTGGCGAGTCCGAGGGCTGAGCCCCTCCGCCCGTCGCCTCGCACACATGAATCCGGGTCACGATGAGTGCTGAACTGTGGCTCGTGGTGGGCCTGGGTAATCCTGGGCCCACCTATGCCGGGAATCGTCACAACGTCGGCGCCATGGTGATCGAGGCGGTGGCGGAACAGGTGCCCGGGGAGTTCGTGCGCCATCGGGCGAGGGCGCAGGTGCTCGATGGCCGGATGGGCGTACGGTCCGGTGGAGCGCCCGGGCCGCGCGTGGTGCTGGCCAAACCGTCGACGTACATGAACGTCTCCGGGGCACCGGTGGCGGCCCTGTGCCGGTTCTACTCGGCGCCGCCCGAACGCCTGCTGGTGGTGCATGACGAACTGGACCTGCCCGCCCACACCCTGCGGTTGAAGCAGGGTGGTGGCACCGGTGGGCACAACGGGCTGAAGGCGATCAGTGCGGCGCTGGGCACCCCGGGGTATGTGCGCCTACGGGTGGGGATCGACCGGCCGCCGGGCCGGATGGACCCTGCTGATTACGTCCTGCAGGACTTCCCCGCCGGTGAGCGCACCGAGTGGGCGGTGACCGTGGAGCAGGGCGCCCAGGTGATCCGCGACGTGATCCACGACGGCCTGGAGCGCACCCAGAACGTGCTGCACACCAGCACCTGACGCCCGGCCCGCTCGGCGCGGACGGTTCCGCCGCGCCGAGTGCCTCCCGGACGCCCCCATGCCGCTACTGTGCGTGCCAGGGCGAGACCGCGAAGAGGGGCACCATGACAACGAACGACGGCGGAACACGCGTTCCCGCCAACACCTACCAGCAGCCGGTGGCGCGACACCCCGGGCCCGGGCCCGATGCGGCCCATCAGGTCAGGGGTGGTCGGACGGGGTTGGGCTGGCTGTTCCTGGCCCCGGCGTTGGTGCTGGTGCTGTTCCAGCAGGTCATCCCGGCCGTGCGCACCTTCGTCCTGAGCCTGCAGGACGGGTCGATGCGGACCGGAGGTGCCTGGGTGGGGACGGCGAACTACCAGACGATCGCCACGGAGGGACTGCTGCGAGCAGTCCTCTTCACCGCCCTTGTCGGAGCGGTGATCGCCGTCGTCGGGTTCGCTGCGGGATTCGTGCTGGGACTTCCGGCCAGGGCAGCCACAGGCACCGCCCGCCGGGTCGGCCTGGCGATGGCCGCCTTGGCGCTGACCTTCGTGGCCCCGGTGGCATCGGTGATCGGCGTGAGCCTGTGGGTGAATCCGGTGAGTGCTGCCCGGCTTTCGCAACTCCTGGTGTGGCTGCCGGTGACCATCGCGATCGGTTTCGGAGTGGGTGTGCTCGCGCGTCCCCCGGCGCGTGCCGGGCGTACGTTGGCAGTCGGAGCGGCCGTAGCGGCGATGGCCGGAGCGGCGCTGAGCGTCCAATCACCTGTGGGCGTGCTGGTGGGACTGTCCTTCGCGGATCCGGCGGCAATGATCTACCACTTCTCGTTCCTGCAGTTGCGCACCGGCGCCGGAGCGGCTGTCAGCACGGTGCTGATCCTGGTCACCGCGGTCCTGGGGGTGCTGGCCACACGGGTGCTCCTCGCCTCCCGGCTACGGTTGCGGATCGGCGGTGGGCACACACCTGAGCACCCCGAACGTGGCGAGCACGTGGCTCATCCTGGCCACCCGGCTGCTGTGGGCAACCGCCCCCGGGGCGGCGCCGGTGCGGTGATCGGTGGAGTCGTGGTGCTGCTCCTCGCAGCGGTGGCCAGTGCGCCGTGGTTGTTCGCCGAGGTTTTCGCACCCGGGGACCCGATGCCCAGCGGGCGGGGACTTCCCGCTGCGAATGCAGCGTTGCTCAACACCTGGCTCGGTGGCGCGGGTGAGGTTCTGCTCGTAGTGGTGGTTGCCGGGCTCGCCGGTGCGGGCATCGGCTACCACCGTCCGCTGGGGGAGCGCAGTGTGCCGGTGCTGTTGACGATCCTGTCGCCCATGCTCTTCCTCGGTCTGGTTCCGTTGATGACGGTGCACTACCTGGACCGCTCCGACCTCGGCCTGATCGGGACGTTCCTGGGGACTGTTCGTCCACACCTGGTGGTGGTACCGCTGGTCTTCCTGTGCGCCTACCTGGCCGATGCCCGGCGCACGAGCCTCGCACGGGCGGTCGTTGCTCGCCGGACCTCGCTGGCCGCGGTCGGACTGGCTGCCGGGGTCCTGCTGCTGCTGCGATCAGAATCGATATGGTCACTGCTCGTCGGCCGCCCCGGAGACCAGGATGCGGTGATGATGGCGTTCCAGGCCTGGCAGATGCGGATGATTCCCGAAGCGCTGGGGCTGCTCAAGCCATGGCCGGTGCTGGTGCTGATGGCGGCCCTTCTGGTCACCTGCGCGATCGGTGTCAGCCGCCTGCAACTGGGTCACGAGGAGCCCCGGGCCGCCGGGGTGGGTGCGGGTGGCACAGATGCGTTCGGCGGATACGGCCCGACGGCCCAGGTCTCCATGACGCAGGGTCGGACGGCGCATGGCTCACCGGTGCAGGCCACGCAGCAGTACCCGTATCACGGGCCACCGCCGCAGGCTCCGGGTGCCGGCCCGCAGCAGTACCCGTATCACGGCCCACCGCCGCAGGCACCGCCAGGAGGCTGATGGCGCCCAGGGTGGTCACCCTCACGCCGGCGCCCCGAGCGCCGGTGGACCCACGACGGTAAACTGGGACGCTGTGCGACCCACCCCCGCCTGCGCGCCGTGGCGGGCCGTTCGTGCTGCCTGCAGGCCGCCGCGCGGTGTCCTGTCGGAGCGCGCCCATCCTGCACCACACCGCGAACGAGGACCGTATGAGCCTGGCCGGACTACTTCCCGCCCTGCGCGCCGATCAGGCGCTGACCGAACTCGTTGATGCGGTCGCCGGCCGCGGTGACCTGGACGTCACTGCCTCCGTGGGCGCGCGGCCCGCCCTCCTGGCCGACCTGGCCCTGCGGGGCAACCGCCCACTGGTGGTGCTCACCGCCACCGGCCGGGAGGCGGACGAACTGGCCACCGCACTGGGCGCCTACCTGGACCCGGACGGCATCGCAGTATTCCCCGCGTGGGAGACCCTGCCGCACGAACGCCTCTCCCCGCGCAGCGACACCGTAGCGCGCCGCATCGCCGTGCTGCGGCGCCTGGCCCACCCCGACGCTGCGGGAAGCGAGGTCAGCGGGGCAGCAGGGTCGGGCCGGCCCATCCGGGTGCTGCTGGTGCCGGTACGAGCCGCCTTGCAGCCGGTGGTCAAGGGGCTGGGGGACCTGGAACCGGTGGCGTTGCGCACCGGCCAGCACGCCCCGATGGAGGACGTGGTCCAGGCCCTGGTCGATGCCGCCTACACCCGGGTGGACATGGTGGAACGCCGCGGGGAGTTCGCCGTCCGTGGCGGGCTGCTGGACGTGTTCGCCCCCACTGAGGCCCACCCGCAGCGGGTGGAATTCTGGGGCGATGATGTGGAGGAGATCCGCTGGTTCTCCGCTGCCGACCAGCGCTCCCTGGAGATCAGCGAGGACGGGCTGTGGGCACCGCCGTGCCGGGAGATCCTGCTCACCGAAGCGGTGCGCGAGCGCGCCCGGGACCTGATGCCCGCCCTGCCCGGGGCCACCGACATGCTGGAAAAGCTCGCCGAGGGCATCGCCGTGGACGGCATGGAATCCCTGGCCCCGGCCCTGGTGGACGGGATGGAGCCGCTGCTGGACCTGGTGGACCCCGAATCCTTGGTACTCGTCAACGAACCGGAGCGGGTGCGTCGCCGCGCCCACGACCTGGTGGCCACGACCGAGGAGTTCCTCGCCGCCGCCTGGACGTCGGCTGCCGCCGGGGCGCAGACCCCGCTGGACCTGTCCGAGGCGTCGTTCGAGACCCTGGCCGATACCCGCGAGGTGGCCCAGCGGCGCGGCCTGGGCTGGTGGACCCTGGGGGCGTTCGGCCGGGATGCCGAACTGGCCGACCTCTCCGGTGCCGACGGCGGGCCCACCGAGACCGGCGAGGTGAGTCAGGGAGACGACCCGTTCCCCGCCGCCGACCGCACCGTCGTCGTCGGCTCCCGCGATGTGCGCGGCTACCGTGGTGATACCGACAAGGCAGTGGCTGACTTGCACGGATACACCTCGCAAGGCTGGCGGCTGGTGCTGGTCACCGAAGGCCCCGGCCCGGCCCGGCGGATGGTGGAGATGCTGCTGGACGCCGAGGTCCCGGCCCGGTTGGTCGCCGAGGTGGAACCGGCCGGGGCTGATGCCCGGGCCGGGGAAGACGAAGAACTGCCGACGGCGGGGGTCGTGCTGGTCACGACCGCGTCGGTGGGGCGGGGGTTCGTCAGTGAGGACCTGCGCCTGGCGCTGTTCACCGAGGCCGACCTCACCGGTCGCGCCGGCGCGACGTCGACGAAGGACATGCGCCAGATGCCTTCCCGGCGGCGCAATGTGGTGGACCCGTTGGCACTGCGGCCGGGGGACTACGTGGTGCACGAACAGCACGGGGTGGGCAAGTTCGTCGAACTGCTCAGCCGGACCGTGGGAGCCGGGCGCAACGCCGCCACCCGCGAGTACCTGGTGATCGAGTATGCCCCCTCCAAGCGGGGCCATCCCGGGGACCGGCTGTACGTGCCCAGCGACGCCCTGGACCAGGTGACCAAGTACACCGGCGGGGAATCGCCATCGTTGAACAAGATGGGCGGGTCGGACTGGGCCAAGACCAAGGGCCGGGCGCGCAAGGCGATCCGGGAGATCGCCGGTGAACTGATCCGGTTGTACTCCGCGCGGATGGCCACCTCCGGCCACGCCTTCGGGGCCGACACCCCCTGGCAGCGGGAACTCGAGGACGCCTTCGCCTTCGTGGAGACGCCCGACCAGGCGGTCACCATCGATGATGAGGTCAAGGCCGATATGGAAAAGCCCGTCCCGATGGACCGGCTGATCTGCGGGGACGTCGGCTACGGCAAGACCGAGATCGCCGTGCGGGCGGCGTTCAAAGCCGTCCAGGACGGCAAACAGGTCGCGATCCTGGTACCCACCACATTGCTGGTGCAGCAGCACTTCGAGACCTTCTCCGAGCGGTACGCCGGTTTCCCCGTCGAGGTGCGCGCACTGTCCCGGTTCCAGTCCAAAGCCGAGGCCCAGGAGGTCAAGGACGGCGTCACCTCCGGTGCGGTGGATGTGGTGATCGGCACCCACCGGCTGCTCACCGGGGAAGTGCGGTTCAAGGACCTTGGGCTGGTGGTGATCGACGAGGAGCAGCGTTTCGGGGTGGAGCACAAGGAGACCCTGAAGCAACTGCGCACCAACGTCGATGTGCTGGCGATGAGCGCCACCCCGATCCCCCGCACCTTGGAGATGGCAGTGACCGGGATCCGGGAGATGTCCACCCTGGAGACCCCGCCGAGGAACGCCACCCGGTGCTCACGTTCGTCGGACCACATGCGGACAAGCAGATCTCCGCAGCGATCCGTCGGGAGTTGCTGCGTGAGGGTCAGGTGTTCTACGTGCACAACCGCACCGAATCTATCGACCGGGCCGCCGCCCGGATCCGGGACCTGGTGCCCGATGCCCGGGTGGTGGTGGCGCACGGGCAGATGAACGAGCACGAGCTGGAGCGGGTAATCGTCGACTTCTGGAACAAGCGCGCCGACGTGCTGGTCTCCACCACGATCGTGGAAACCGGTCTGGACATCTCCAATGCGAACACGCTGATCGTGGAGCGCTCCGATGCCATGGGCCTGTCGCAGTTGTACCAGTTGCGCGGCCGGGTGGGCAGAGGCCGGGAGCGTGCTTACGCCTACTTCCTGTACCCACCGGAGCGGCCGCTGACCGAAACCGCCCACGAACGTCTGCAGACCATCGCGGCGAACACCGAACTAGGCTCGGGGATGCGGGTGGCGATGAAGGACCTGGAGATCCGCGGCGCCGGGAACCTGCTCGGCGGGGAACAGTCCGGGCACATCGCCGGAGTGGGCTTCGACCTCTACGTGCGGATGGTGTCCGAAGCGGTGGCCCAGTTCCGCGGGGAGGCACCCGAGGAGGTGCCGGACCTCAAGACCGAGATCGCCGTGGATGCGCACATCCCGCACGACTACATCGCCCACGAGCGCTTGCGCCTGGAGGCTTACACCAAACTGGCGCAGGTCACCGACGACTCCGGCATCGAAGACGTGCGGGCGGAACTGGTGGATCGGTACGGGCCCGTGCCCGAGCCCGTGGCCCGGTTGTTCGGGGTGGCGGGCTTGCGGATCAAGGCCCGGGCGGCCGGACTGGCGGAGATCACCGCCCAGGGTAAGTTCCTGCGGTTCGCGCCGGTGCAGCTGGCCGACTCGGCTCAGGTGCGCCTCAAGCGACTGTATCCGGGCACCATCCTGAAGCCCGCGATCCGCACCGCGCGCTGGTGCCGGCGCCGTCCACCTCCCGGGTGGGGGGAACCCCGTTGCGCGATGAGGCTCTACTTGCGTGGCTGGAGTCGCTGATCGATGCGGTGTTCGCCCCCGGTGCCACGGTGGCGGCTGCGGCCTCGGTGGCCGAGCGGGGCTGAGGCGGAAGCAGGAACCCACCCGCAAGTACCAACCCTTGGTATCGTCGTGGCATGGCTCAGAACACCTCGATCAGCCTGGACGAGCACTTCGCGGACTTCCTCGCCCGGGAGGTCGCCTCGGGGCGCTACCGGTCCGCCAGTGAGGTCGTGCGCGCGGGCTTGCGTCTGCTGGAGGACCAGGAGACGCAGATGGACGCACTCCGTGCCGCCCTCATCGCCGGCGAGCGGAGCGGCGCGCCGCAGACCTTCGACTTCGACGCCTTCGTCGCGGCAAAGAAGTCGTGAGCGCCTTCCGGCTCACTCCGGCGGCACAACAGGACCTCTCCTCGATCTGGGACTTCACCGTACAGCGCTGGGACGTCCGCCAAGCCGAGACCTACGTCCGCGAGATCCAGGCTGCGATCAAGCGCATCGCCGACAACCCGGGCCGCGGACGAACGTGCGAGGAGATCCGTGAGGGATACCGCCGGTACAGCATCGGTAGCCACCTGCTGTTCTACGTCGAGAGCACCGACGGCGTGGACGTGATCCGCATTCTGCACCAGCGCATGGATCCGACACGGCACCTGTAACCGGGGGAGCGCCGGATCCCGCGCCACTCCAGTTTCAGCAGCACCGCCTCGCTCTAGTGCCGACGCCGGCCATCTCCCGGGTCGACAACTCTGGCCACTGCCAAAGCACCAGACGACCTTCCCTCGCCAACTGCGGACAGAGATGCTCCACCGGAAGGATCTGACTAGCGGGGCCTGTCGACCTACCGATGTGCTTGGGGCCAGATTGATTGGACAGTGCACGACATCTCGCTCATATCCGACGAGGCGTTCTTGGGCCAAAGGGCCCGCTTCTCAAGCGTCCGGAATCGGGGCGTCGTCAGCGTGCCACTCAGGACTGGCTTCTGAGCCTTCCGATACGTCCGCCCATCCTGGGAGCGCGGGACCTGGGTAGTTGGACGGCGGCTTTGTACCGGCATATCGCCAGTGTGCTTCGAGGTACTGCGTCCCGCCTACCCCTAGGTAGAACGCTCCGACTGTGTGTCGCCAGGCGACCCAAGCCAGACCGTCGTCGCGTACGCTGAAGTCGATCCCGTGGTCTTCGGGCAGGTTCTTGAATCCTCCTAAAGGGAAAATGACGATCGGGTCGGTCCAGTAACGACTGCCACGGTGCCTGTACAACCCCATCTGCGTATAAAAGAGACCTTCAAGCGCTTCCTTGGTCTCATAAAACTCCCGCCGATCCAACCAAAGGCCATTTTCATCCACGCCTGACCTGCCAGCTTGCTTCCTGAGCCGACGACGACGTTGGCGATTCTGTCGAGCGTTGCTACGGACTGACTGTCGATACTCTCGCATTGTTCGCGTAGCGTCCCTGAACGACCTCTGCTTCGCCAGTTCCGGCAGCCAGCGCCCGGTGAACGAAGTGGCGTATCGCAGGCTGCCGCGCACACCGAGCAGGAAGGCAAGCCGCGCAGGCAAGGGCAGTGCTTCCCTGTCGTTGTGGAATTTCCCTCTTACGAGAGCCGCCTCGCACGAGGCGATCAGCCCGAAGAGATAGATGAAAGGGATGAGCGAGACAGGAAGCAATACTGACAGCGCAAACGTCGTTACCTCACGTTCCCAGTCGAACTCATTGAAACGGGTGACGACTCGGACCGTGACGTAGGCAATGAGTCCGATCCCGATGAGAACTGTCAGGACCTCGAATAACTTCCCTACCGAAGCGGTCCGGGTGTCGCGCTTACCGACGATAGCGAGCATCACGAAGAGGAGGAGGGATACCTGGAGGATGAGTTCGCCCCAAAGTGGAAAGGGTGACAGGTTGAGGTAGACGACAAGCAGCGCCGCTACGCCGAGCACCTCTTTGACCACGTGTTTGACCACGCCGAGACCATGTTTGAACTTCGCACTGTTGAGCAGAATCGGCAGACCAACAAGGAAGCCAATGATCAAGGTGTCTTTCAGTAGTTCGCCAGACCAGGCTCCTAGCGAATGTGCCAAGACGACCACAGCAGCCACGAAAATTAGATAGGCGAGGACAACCGTCCAGACCCTCCATGCCGCAAATGCCTTCGCGACTTCCAAAAGCGACCGCAGCAGTTCCTTACGATTCTTGCTGAGTGCGAGCCACAACAGAACGAACGCGACGAAAACTATTCCAGTCGCAATCTCGCGCGATGTCAGTTCCATGCCCGCTCCCGTGCTTCTGCCACAGAGGACGCTCCTGTGGGCTAACGCTATGGCTTACCGCTGACGGCGTCGAACACCGGAGCCCGACCGGAGTAGGGACGGAGTCCTATCGAGGATCGGAGGTTGATCGTGCGGACCACACGACAGTTGAGCGTCACCCTTCCCAACGACATGGCCGATGTTCTGCGTGAGCGGGTGCGATCTGGTGCGTACGCCAGTAAGTGCGAGGTCATCCGGGATGGTTGGCGTGCGCTGTTCGCTCGCGACCAGGCGGTCGAAGCGTGCCAGCGCGAGGAGGTTGTTGCTTCCTACGGCGCGCTGGTGGCCGATCCCAACGATGTCGCGACCGGCTGACGATGTTCGCACTCAGCTTGCGGCAAGGCACGCCGCGCGCCGGTGAACGGCTACCGCGTCGTGTTCCGGCACGAAGCCATCGAACACCTTGAGGAACTGTACGGCTACATCGCCGACGCCGCCTTACCACAGTCGCTGACCGCTACACCGAGGCGATCGTCACCTACTGTGGGGGCCTGACCAACTTCCCACACCGCGGAAGTGCGCGCGATGACATCCGGCCGGGACGCACAGGCGGCTACAAGTAGCGCGTCGTCAGCGCGTTCAAGCCGCGCCGGCTTCGTGATCTGCGGTGGTCAGGAGGCCTCGTTGTTGAGGCGCCGCACGACGTACTGGTTCAGGCTGAGTTGCTCGTCGGCGGCCTCCATCGCGAGTTTGCGGTGCAGGCGCTCACCGACCCGCAGGTTGAACTTGCTAGAGTAGGACCGCGATGACAACGGCTCGGGAACGTCCTCGTCGTTCGAGCGCAGGTCGATGAATCGACACGTGGACTACGAAGGGGTGGCGGGGATGCGACTGAACAGGATCGCTGGTCTCTCGGCGGCGGTGATCGTGGGGGCAGTCCTTACCGCGTGCAGTGTTGGCGGGGGTGCGGAAGCGGCTCGGGACGACACTGCTCCGGTTGCCGCTCAACAGCACGATGAGGATGTACCCGAGGCCTCGGGCGATACTGCTATGGATGATGTGGCGCTCTGTACGGCGTTCGGTGATGTGCTGACAATCCTGGAGAACGCGAATGTGGGGCTCGATGAGGACCGAATGGAGGCCCAGGAGCAGCAGGGGTGGTACAGACTGGCCACGCGGGTGCTGGATCGTCTGCCGTCGGACGGCGATAGCGACGTGAGTCGGGCGATCGCCGATCTGCAGGTGATCGTGCCCGTGGTACCGGCCGGTGCAGGGCTGGAAGTCGACGGGGTCAGGTCGCCTGACTGGAATGAGGCCAAGGGAGCACTCGATACCGCATGTGACGACGTCGACGCCCCACTGGCGATCAATATGTTCACCGGAGGGTGAGTCACCAGCGCCTGCGACCGTCGTCACGCGATGAGCGGCAACGGCTCCTGGGATCGCTCAGTCCACACCTGCGCTGACCAGGCAGGTTCAGCGTGGGGCGCCCTGCCCGAGCACGGACAACGCCCGGACTGACTCGGCCAGTTCCGCCACGGTGCGATCCAGGTCGGGCTCGGTCACCGCGGCACCGAAGGTCATCCGCACTGCCGTGCCGGCCACCTCCGGCGACAGCCCCAGGGCGAGCAGCACCGGTGAGGGCTCGTCCCTGCCCGCCGCGCACGCCGACCCGGACGAACACCGCACCCCGCGGCGCTCCAGTTCCAGCAGCACCGCCTCACCGGCGGTGCCGGGGAAGCAGAACGAGGCATGCCCGGGCAGGCGGCGCTCGCGGTGGCCGGTGAGGATTGCGGTCGGGATCGCCGCCAGTACCGCATCGATGAATGCCTGCCGGCGGGCTGTGACGACCCCTGCGTGCTCGGCACGTTCGGACTCGGCCTGCGCCAGTGCGGTGGCTAGGCCCACGGCTCCGGCCACGTTTTCTGTCCCCGAACGGCGGCCGTTCTCCTGCCCGCCACCGTGGATCACCGGTTCCACTGGTAGCCGGCCCCGGATGAACGCGGCGCCGCTGCCCTTCGGCGCGCCGACCTTGTGCCCGGAGAGGGTCAGCGCATCCACGCCGAGGGCCCGCACGTCCAGATCCAGCCACCCGGCGGCCTGGACCGCATCGGTGTGCCACAGGGCCCCGGCCTCGCGGGCCAGGGGTACCAGAGCGGCCAGGTCCTGCACCGTGCCGATCTCGTTGCTGGCGTAGGCGATGCTCACCAGGGTGGTATCGGGCCGCAGCACCTGCTCCAGTGCCCGCGGGGTCACCACACCGTCGGAGTCCACCGCCACCATCGAGACCTCGAAGCCGTGGTGGCGCACCAGGTAGTCCACCGAGGCGGTGACCGCCTCGTGCTCGATCGGGGACGTGACCAGATGCCGCCCCCGCGGGCAGGCCAGCGCCAAGCCCTTGATCGCCAGGTTCGCCGCTTCGGTACCACCGGCTGTGAAGGTAATCTCCGCGGCCCGCCCGCCCAGCACACTGGCGACGGCTCGGCGGGCCCGGGTGAGCCCGTCCTGGGCGCGGGTGCCCAGGTCATGGGTGGAGGAGGGGTTGCCGAATTCGGCGGTCAGGTAGGGCCACATCGCCTCCAGGACCTCCCGGCGCACCGGGGTGGTGGCGGCATCGTCCAGGTGCAGCACACTCACTGGCCGGCCTTCATGCCGACACCTGCACATCCAGGCCCAAGTCCAGGGCCGCCACCGAGTGCGTCAGGGCCCCCACCGAGATCACGTCCACCCCGGTGCCTGCGATGTCGGCGACGGTGTCCAGGCTGACGTTGCCGCTGGCCTCCACGATCGCCCGGCCATCGATCAACGCGACGCCCTGACGCAACTGCTCCAGGCTGAAGTTGTCCAACATGATCGTGTCCACTCCCGCGGCCAGCACGGCCTCGATCTGGTCCAGACGGTCCACCTCCACCTCCAGGTGCACGGTGTGCCCGAGCCGCCTGCGTGCTTTCCGCAGAGCCTCGGTGACATCCAGGCCGGCGGCGGTCAGCACCGCCAGGTGGTTGTCCTTGAGCATCACCGCATCGGAGAGCCCGAACCGGTGGTTGTGCCCACCGCCGGCCCGCACCGCATGGTGTTCCAGCACGCGCAGCCCCGGGGTGGTCTTGCGGGTGTCGGCGATCCGCACCCCGGTCCCGGCCACCGCCGCCACATAGCGGGACGTGGTGGTGGCGATCGCGCTCAGCCGCTGGGTGAAGTTCAACGCGATCCGCTCAGCCTGCAACACCGCCGCAGCCGGGCCCTGCACCCGGGCGAGGGTGTCCCCGGCCACGAACTGCTCGCCGTCGGCCGTCATGAGTGTGACCTGCACGGCGGGGTCGGTGAGGGTGAATGCGGCGGCGAGCACCTGCCCGCCGGCCAGCACGCCACCGGTGCGGGCCACCAACTCCGCGGTTGCGGTGGCCGACGGCGGAAGCACGGTCGCGCAGGTCAGGTCGCCCCAAGGGGCGTCCTCGGCCAGGGCGGCGCGGACGATCGGGTCGATCAGGGCGGCGGTCAGCATCAGGTCCTCACCAGGGTCGGGGTGGCGGCGCGGTTATCGGCGCTGTGGTGTGCCGATGTCGCGTCCGGAGGGCTCAGTGGCCCGGCGAGGGCATCGGCACGGTAGTGCGACCCGACCGAGGCGGTCCGGGCCAACGCCGCGGCGGTGGTGGCCCGGGCGAGCAGGAGCAGGTTGGCGTCCTCATGGTCGGCGATCGTGCGCGGCAGCGGCATCGTGGCCGACCAGGTATCCAGGGTGTCCAGGGCCCGGCGCAGTCCGGCGCCGGTGCGAACCAGGCCGACGGCGTCCCACATCAGGTGCTGCAGGGCCCCGCGGGAGAACGCGGTGCCGTCGGTGGGGTCCAGACCGGAGTCAGCAGGGCTCTGAGCGCCAGGGTGGCCCGGATCCGCGCGGAGGCGGGGATCGGTGGCGGAGTGGCCACCGGGGTAGACCTCGGCATGGTTCGTCAGGGCCGGACCCGCCGAGTGCTTGGCAGGTGAAGTCCACGACGACGGGGGCGCAGTCAGCGCGGTGGCCGCCCGGTGGGCGAACACCGCGCCCTCCAGCAACGAGTTCGAGGCGAGCCGGTTTGCCCCGTGCACCCCGGTGCGGGCGACCTCACCGATCGCGTAAAGGCCTGGGATGCTGGCGCGTCCGTGCAGGTCGGTGCTCACCCCACCCATGGCGTAGTGGGCCGCGGGGGTGATCGGCACCGGCTCGGTGCGCCAGTCGAGCCCGGTGGTCAGCACCGCGGCGTGGATGCTGGGGAACCGGGTGGTCAGCCGATCGGCCAGCGTTGTGGCATCCAGCAGGACCGGGGCCCCGCCCTGGGTGGCCATCTGGGCCGCGACGGCCCGGGCCACCACATCGCGCGGGGCCAGTTCGGCATCGGGGTGCACCTTGGTCATGAAGCGCCGCCCGGTGGCGTCCCGCAGCACCGCGCCCTCACCGCGGACCGCCTCGGAGATCAGGAAACCACCGATCGCCGAGATGGTGGGATGAAACTGATAGAACTCCAGATCCGCTGCCTGCGCGCCGGCGCGCAGGGCAGCCGCCACACCGTCACCGGTGGCAACCGCCGGGTTGGAGGTGTGGGCGTACAACTGCCCCGCGCCTCCAGTGGCCAGCACCACCGCGTCGGCGGGCAAGAAACGCCGAGGCCCCGAATGCTGTGCCGCGGATGCGGACCGCTGGTTCGAACGCTTCTGCCGATCGGTCGCCGGTGGTGGTGCCATGAGCACCTCCACGCCGGCTACCCGGCCGTGCTCGGTGCGGATCTCGGTAAGAAGGGTGTGCTCCAGCACGCGGACCTGGCCCTGTTCACGCAACCGAGCGATCAGCGCTGCGGTGATGTGCGCGCCGGTGGCATCGCCCCCGGCGTGCAGGATCCGGGGATGAGAGTGCGCCGCTTCCAGCCCACCCGCTAGGCCGTCGGCGTCGGTGTCGAACGCGACTCCCGCGCTGAGCAGGTCGGCGATCCGCTCCGGGCCCTCGGTGCACAGCACCTGTACCGCCTCGCGGTCACACAGCCCGGCGCCGGCGCGCATCGTGTCAGCGGCATGCGCACCGGGGCTGTCCCGGTCGAAGATGGCTGCGGCGATGCCGCCCTGGGCCAGGGAGGTGTTGCTCAACTCCAGCGGCCCCTTGCTGATCAACGTCACCTCGCAGGTGGTGCTGGCGCGCAGGGCGCACAGCAGCCCGGCGATCCCGGAGCCGACCACCACCACTCGGGGGCGGGTCACGTACCGGGCCTCGCGGCGAGCATCCGCTCCAGCGCCACCGTGGCGGGCCCCGCGTCCTCGGCGGGCACCGAGATCTGGTTCAGCACTTGTCCGTCCACCAGTGCTTCCAGTACCCAGGCCAGGTAGCCGGGGTGGATCCGGTACATCGTCGAGCATGGGCAAATCACCGGGTCCAGGCAGAAGATGGTGTGCTGCGGGTGCTCGGCTGCCAGACGCTGGACCAGGTTGATCTCGGTGCCGATGGCGAAGGTGGTGGGCTCGGTGGCCCCTTCGATGGCCCGGCGGATGTAGTCGGTGGATCCGGACTCATCGGCGGCATCGACCACCGGCATCGGGCACTCGGGGTGCACGATCACCCGGACGTCGGGGTGCTCGGCGCGGGCCTTGTCGATCTGGGCGGTGGTGAACCGGCGGTGCACCGAGCAGAAGCCGTGCCAGAGCACCACCTGGGCATCACGCAGCGTCTGCGCATCGTTGCCGCCCAGGGGGCGGTTCGGGTTCCACGTGGGCATCGCCTCCAGCGGCACCCCCATGGCTTTGGCGGTGTTGCGGCCCAGGTGCTGGTCGGGGAAGAACAGCACCCGCTGGCCCCGCTCGAACGCCCAGCGCAGCACGGTGTCGGCGTTGGAGGAGGTGCACACGATGCCGCCGTTGCGCCCGCAGAACGCCTTCAGGGAGGCGGCGGAGTTCATGTAGGTCACCGGGACGACCGGGACGCGGGACGGGTCAGGGTGAGTTCCGTCGTCGTCGGCCCTCTTGTCTTGATCGACGCGGTCCATCTCGGCGTAAAGATCTCGCAGTTGCTCCCAGGCGTCCTCCACCTGGTCGATGTCGGCCATATCCGCCATCGAGCAGCCGGCCGCCAGGTTCGGCAGGATCACCGACTGCTCCGGGCCGGAGAGCAGATCGGCGGTCTCGGCCATGAAGTGCACGCCGCAGAACACGATCGCCTCGGCCTCCGGGTGGGGGCCCGGGCGGCCTTGGCGAGCTGGTAGGAATCACCCACGTAGTCGGCATGGATGATCACCTCGTCGCGCTGGTAGAAGTGGCCGAGGATCACTACCCGTTCACCGAGTTCGGCGCGGGCCGCGCGGATGCGTCCGTGCAACTCATCGACCGGTGCATCGCGGTACTCGGCCGGAAGTTCACCCTGGCGCGGGGCGGTCGGGGGCAGGACGTCGCCCATCGAGGCACCGGGGCCGTATCCGCCCGGATCGAAGGCCCACGGTCCCTGGGCGAGGTCGTCGGAGCAGGTTTCGTCATCGGTGGCGCCGGAGCGCACACCCTGGATCAATATGTCGACGGAGGCGGTGGTCATGAGGTCCTCTCGGAGAGCAGCACGGGCCCCAGCGGCCCGTGGTCGGTCATGGACATGGACTCGTCGTAGCGGTAAAGGCGCGCCGGGCGGTGCCGCCCGCCGGTGCGCATCTCATCGGTGGCCACCACGTGCCCGGAGGTGAGCACCTGGCGGCGGAAGTTCGCCGGGTCCAGACGCTTACCGAGCACCACCTCGTGCACCTCGCGAAGTTCGGCCAGAGTGAAGGTCTCGCCCAGGAAGGCGTGCGCGATCCGGCTGTGCGAGACCTTGGTGCGCAGCCGCCATAAGGCGTAGTCGACGATCAGGTTGTGATCGAAGGCGAGGGTGGGCAGGTCATCGGCGGGTAGCCAGCGCACGTTCTGCCGGGCGGGGGCGTGGGTCACTTCGTCGATCCCGACCAGGGCCCAGTACACGATCGAGACCACCCGGGTGGCGCCGGGGGAGCGTTCGGGGTCGCCGAAGGTATAGAGCTGTTCCAGGTACTTGGGCTGCAGGCCCGTGGTGGAGTGCAGCGCCCGCCGGGCGGCGCCGGTGGGTCCTTCATCGGCGGCCAAGGGGCCGCCGGGCAGGGCCCAGTGGTTGTCATAGGGCGCGCGCAGGCGGCGCACCAGCGGGATCCACACCGTCGGCTCACCGCGCGGTTGGAGAGGGTCGTTGCTGCGCAGCGCGAAGATCACCGTGGATACGGCGAGGTCGATCGCGGACCCGGTGTCCATGGGCGCTCCTCACCACAGTAATGGTAGATGTGACTATAAGAAGTCGATTGCCTTAGTGTCGCACAGACACTTACAAAATGTACAGGGCCTTCTATATCGGCCCGATTCAGGCACCGGACTTGCTAGCGTGTGACCAATCGAGCCGGAAGGGGGCCCGTGACGACTGGCGGTAGCGATCGCGCAGGGGCGTGGGTGCGGTTCACCAGGGGCCCACACCGACGATGGATCATCAGCGCTCTTGTGGTCCTGGCCACCGGCGCCATCGTGGCGAGCGTCGCGCTGTGGGGGCCGGGCGGATGGTGGGCGATGCTCACCGGGCTGATCCTCATCGGTGCGGGCCTGATGCTTGCCTCGAGCGCCCCCGGATCGCATCGCCGGTACCGGCTGTTGGCCGGCGGGTTGGTTGCCGTCCTGGTGGTGGCAGGTGGCCTGAACGCGGTCGGTTGGAGCCCTGGCGCACGCCCGGTTGGCACGTAGGGCCGGACGATGACCTGGTGGCACGGGCCGGAACGGTAGCGGTGACCCTCGATCCTCGGGGAACGCTGCAGGGCTGGCAGGCACAGACCGGCGAGCAGATGTGGCAGATCCCCGATACCGAGTTGTCTCTGGACACCCACTGGGCGACCGGCGACGGGGCTGAACTGATCTTCTGGTCGTTGTTGCTGGACCTCCCTGGTGACCAGCGGGTGGTGCTGCTGGATGCCGAGCGCGGAGAGCTACGGTGGACTGCCGACCCCGGCCGTGGCCTCACCCTGGGGCGGGTGACTGAGGATGTCCTGGTGTTCACGCTGAGCACCTTCGGCGGGTACGAGCGCGAGGTCCTTGCTCTGGACCGCACAGATGGGTCCGAGGTATGGCGTACCGATGGCTCGCTGGCCATGAACTCCCGTGGACTGGACCGAAACTCCGACGCAGAAGCCGTCGGCTGGTTCCAACTGATCCACGGTGCCGACTACGCGTTGATCGAGCATCACGAGGCCGCTGCGGAACTCACCCTTGTCGAACTGGCCACTGGCGCAGAACACCTCACCTTGCCGGACCCCGGTACGGACCGTCAGGATTACGAACTGATCGACGATGTGGTGATCCACCTCGAACCAACCGGCGCAGAACTCGGTGTCTCGGCGCAGTCGGTGGCGGGGGAAGCGCTGTGGCGGGCCACCCTGTCCACCCCCGGCCTGTTGTTCTACGCCGCGGTCGACGGGCACCTGCGAGTGGTGGACCAGCAGGGCTATTGGATCATCGACCCCACGACCGGGGCCGAGCAACGTCACGCCTGGCCCGACGGGGCCCTGGCTCCGTCTCCGCAGCGGAGTCACTACGGATCACCATGGCTAGCGTTGCGTCGGGATGAGGGTGGGCCGCTGCTGTTCAACACCTCCACCGCGGCGTCCATCACCCTGGACCGGCGGTTCCCGCTCGTCGATAGGTTGGGGGTGCACGGCACGATGAAATCGGATGTCCCACCCCCGCAGCCGCAAGCAGCCAGCGGCCATGTCTATGACCACTTCGGACGGTTCCACGCCGTCAATCTGGCGCTCGGGGACGACGGGCACGGAGACTTGCTCGTCAGCGACCGAATGGGCCGGCTGACCGATGGGCTGCTGCAGATCGGTGACCGGGTTGTGCCCCTGCCCGAACCGGAGCCGTAGACTGGCTAGGCCCGCCGGGATTGCGCACGCAGGGCCCCGGCGCGCCTACGATGTGCTCAGTCCGCGATGTTCACGAAAGGTCCTGCCGTGGTTCCGACCGCCCGTTTGCTCAAGGTCATCAGTGCCCTGCTCATCGCTGTCCTGGCGCTCGGCGCCTGTTCCGCACGGCCCGGTACCGCCGCGGTGGTGGACGGGCGCACGATCAGCGAGAACGACCTGTCCGTGGCCTCCTCCGAACTGAGCGAGGTGCTCGGGCAGCCGGTGAACTCCCAGGCGGTGCTGCAGATCCTGATCTGATCGTGGCTCCCACGATGATCCAGGTCTCCTCCCGTTACGGGGTCTCGGTCTCGGCCGATGAGGCCCAGGACTTCCTCATCGGTGAAGCAGCCTCCAGCGGGCAACAGGTGGCCGAGGGCGGCTACGACGCCGGCACCGTCACAGTGGGTCGCTACCTGCTGCTGGACAGCGCGGTTCGCAGTTCCACCGAAGGTCCCGCCATCGGGGCGGACCTGCAGGAGGAGTTCGCGGGTCTGAATGTCGAACTCAGCCCGCGGTACGGTGAATGGACCCCGGATGCGGGACCCACGCCGGTGCAGCCGGAGTGGATTCTGAACCCGGTCGAGTCGGCCTGATCCCCGGACCCTTCGAGCAGGCGCAGGAGGGGGTGGGGCCGGTGCGTATGAACGGCACCCAGCCGGTCGGTACCGGCCTGCTCCGCGCAGTGGCGGTGATGGATCGGCTGCGTTCTCCGGGCGGCTGCCCGTGGGATGCCGAGCAGACGCACGCCTCGCTTGCGCCCTATGCGGTGGAGGAGGCCCACGAACTGGCCGAGGCCGCAGAGTCCGGCCAGGCGGACCACTTGCGTGAAGAACTGGGGGACCTGCTGCTGCAGGTGCTCTTCCATGCCCGCATCGCCGCCGAGGCCGAGGACGGCTTCGACATCGACGATGTCGCGGCCGCTTTGGTGGACAAACTCACCTACCGCCACCCCCACGTCTTCACCGACGACGGCGAGCGCGGCCTGTCCGCGCAGGAGGTCACCGACCAGTGGGAGGTGCTCAAGGCGGCCCAGCAACGCCGAGCCTCGGTGTTGGAGGGGATCCCGGCGTCGCTACCGGCCCTGGCCCGGGCACAGAAAGTGCTGAGCCGGGTGGACAAGGCGGGGTTGGTGCTTGATGCCGACACCGCCGGGCCGGATGACGCCGTGAGCGAGCAGATCGGCGCGGACCTGCTGGATCTGGTCCGCGCCGCGCACCGCCAGGGCGTTGACGCCGAGGCGGCCTTGCGAGGCCCATCATCCGGCACCTGGAGGAGCAGGTGCGTCGCGCTGAGGGCTGATTGCTGCCGGTCTCCAGGTCCACACCCGCCTCGGTTGCCACCCGTTACCCCGCGTGGGGAGCCGGGCAGTGCGCGCAGAGGGCTCGGCGCACTATCGTGTGGGGCGGACCGTGCTTATGTTGTCGATGAATTGGAGTGAATAGTGGCCACTATCGAGGCCCTGGGTGCCCGCGAGATCCTTGACTCACGCGGCAACCCGACCGTTGAGGTCGAGATCGCCCTGGACGATGGCTCCTTCGCTCGCGCCGCCGTACCCTCCGGGGCGTCCACCGGTGCGTTCGAGGCGGTGGAGCGCCGCGACGGTGACACCACCCGGTACCTGGGCAAGGGCGTGCAGGACGCCGTGGCCGCGGTCACCGAGACGATCGCGCCGGAGGTGCTCGGCCTGGACGCTGCCGACCAGCGGTTCCTGGACCAGACCCTGATCGACCTGGACGGCACCGCGAACAAGGGCACCATCGGAGCCAACGCGATCCTGGGGGTGTCCCTGGCTGCCGCGCGTGCCAGCGCCGAAGCGGCAGATCTGTCGCTGTTCCGCTACCTGGGCGGCCCGAACGCGCACCTGCTGCCGGTACCGATGCTGAACATCCTCAACGGCGGCTCGCACGCCGACTCCAACGTCGATATCCAGGAGTTCATGATCGCACCGGTCGGTGCGGGCACCTTCTCCGAGGCGCTGCGCTGGGGCACCGAGGTCTACCACGCACTGAAGTCGGTGCTGAAGTCCCGTTCCCTGGGCACCGGCCTGGGCGACGAGGGCGGCTTCGCGCCGAACCTGGAGTCCAACACCGCCGCGCTGGACCTGATCCTGGTCGCGATCGAGCAGGCCGGCTTCAAGGCCGGCTCGGATATCGCCCTGGCGCTGGATGTGGCGGCCACGGAGTTCTTCGCCGATGGTGCCTACAACTTCGAGGGCAAGGCGATCTCCCCGGCCGAACTCATCGACTACTACGCGCGACACTGGTGGCGGACTACCCGCTGGTGTCCATCGAGGACCCCCTGAGCGAGGACGAGTGGGACTCCTGGAGCGATCTGGTGGCCAAGGTCGGGGACAAGGTGCAGATTGTGGGTGATGACCTGTTCGTCACCAACCCCGAGCGCCTGGCCCGCGGCATCGAGACCAAGGCCGCGAACTCGCTGTTGGTGAAGGTCAACCAGATCGGCACCCTGACCGAGACCTTCGATGCGATCTCCCTGGCTCAGCGCCACGGGTTCACCGCGATGGTCTCCCACCGCTCCGGGGAGACCGAGGACACCACCATCGCTGACCTGTCGGTGGCGGTGAACGCCGGGCAGATCAAGACCGGTGCGCCGGCCCGCGGGGAACGCATCAACAAGTACAACCAGTTGCTGCGCATCGAGGACGAACTGGACAGCGCCGCCCGTTACGCCGGTGCGTCGGCGTTCCCGCGCGCGAAAGCCTGAGGCCGGCTCCGACGGCTGAGCATCCCCCGCGAACGCGGCGTTGGCCCGGTTCCGATCTATCGAGAGCCGGCCAACGCCGCGTTCGGCGTCGGTAGCGGGGTGCGACACTCCACCGCCGGCTCGCGGCTTTTGCCCCGCGGGTGCGTGACGATGTTGTGGTGAATGCCCGCCGCCCGAGTGCCCCTCGTGCGCCTTCGCGCGCCCCGGGGTCGAAACAGCGAGGCGGGACCGACACCACCACCCGGGGCCGGCGGGGCCGCAGCGGCCCTTCGGCGCCCCAGCCGGGGCTCAGTCCGGGCAAGACCGCCCGGGTCCCCCAACGGGGTGCCGGCCGAGCCGCCGTCGTCGATCCCGAACCGCCGCCGCGGCAGATCACGGTGCGCACGCTGGTGCTGTTCCTGGTGGTCCTGATGGCCTTCATCGTGGTGACTCCCACGCTGCGCGCCTACGTCACCCAGGCCGAGCAGCAGCGCACCTTGGTGGCCCAGATCGAAGCCGCCGAGGAACGCAACGTCCAGTTGCAGCGCACCCTGGACCGATGGGATGACCCCGCCTACGTGCAGGCCCAGGCCCGCGAGCGACTCGGGTTCGTCTACCCGGGGGAGACCGCCTACCTGGTGGTCGACCCCGAGATCGTGACCGGCGAAGAGGTGGAGTCCGATCCCGACGGCGACGGCCCGGTGATGATGCCCCAGGTGGGGCCCTGGTACATCACCGTGACCGACTCGTTGCGGGTGGCCGGTGAGGCGGGCGAGGAATGACCGGGCCGGTAACCGAAGCCGACCTGGTGACGCTGGCCGAGCAGTTGGGCCGGGTCCCGCGCGGCGTGGTGGCGATCGCGGCCCGCTGCGTGTGTGGCCGGCCCCTGGTGGTGCGCACGGCACCCCGGCTGGAGGATGGCACCCCCTTCCCCACGATGTACTACCTGACCCACCCCGCCGCCGTGGCGGCCACCTCCACCCTGGAGAGCCGGGGCGTGATGAAAGAGATGACCGAGCGCCTGGCCACCGATGCCGATCTGGCCGCCGCCTACGCCCGCGCCCACGAGCAGTACCTGCGCAGGCGTGCCGAACTCGGCGATGTCCCCGAGATCGACAAGATCAGCGCCGGAGGTATGCCCACCCGCGTCAAATGCCTGCACGTCCTGGTGGCGCACTCCCTCGCCGAGGGGCCCGGGGTGAATCCGTTGGGCGATGAAGCCCTGGAACTACTCGCCGAGGTGTGGAGCCCGGCGCGCTGCCACTGCTGAGCCGCGCCCACTACGGCACCGGTGCCCGGCCCGCGGGCCGGCGGTGGCCGCCGGGGGTGAAGGCACGCCGACGATCTGGCAGGCTGTCCGGGTGAAACGCGTCGCCGCCATCGATTGTGGAACCAACTCCATCCGCCTGCTCATCGCCGACGTCGACGACGGGTCCGGCCTGCACGAGATCACGCGTCTGATGGAGGTGGTCCGGCTGGGCCAGGGGGTGGACCGTACCGGGCGCTTCGACCCGGAGGCGCTGCAGCGGACCCTGGAGGCCACCTCCGGGTATGCCCGGTTGTGCGAGGAGCACAGGGTGCAGGCGATCCGGTTCGTGGCCACCTCGGCCAGCCGGGATGCGTCCAACAGGGAGGAGTTCTTCACCGGGGTGCACCAGCGCCTGGGGGTGGAGGCGGAGATCATCAGCGGCGCGGAGGAGGCGCGGTTGTCCTTCACCGGGGCGATCAGTGTGCTCGAGAACGGCACGGAACCGGACGGCGGAGCAGGGGTCCGGCTGGTGGTGGACATCGGCGGTGGTTCCACCGAACTGGTCAGCGGCACCGGCGCGACCCAGCACGCGGACGCTTCGATGGACGTGGGGTGCGTGCGGATGAGTGAGCGGCACCTGCACTCCGACCCGCCCACGCGTGCGCAGATCGAGGCGGCCCGCACCGATATCGACGCCGCGCTCGATTGTGCCGAGCAGCGCGTCGATCTGGGCCGGGTGCGCTCGGTTGTCGGCGTGGCCGGTTCCATCACCACCGTCACCGCGCATGCCCTGGACCTGCCGTCCTACGACCGGGACCGGATCAACGGGGCCCGCCTGGCTGTGCCCGAGATCAGGATGGCTTGCGATGAGTTGCTGCGGATGCCTCGTGAGCAGCGCGCACAGTTGCCCTACATGCATCCGGGCCGGGTGGACGTCATCGGCGCCGGGGCGCTGGTGTGGGACCGGGTGCTGGACCGGGTGGACCAGCGGGTGGCCCAGGCCGGTGGCGTGCTGGAGCCGGTGGTGACCAGCGAGCACGACATCCTGGACGGCATCGCGCTGTCGCTGGCCTGAGAGCATCCTCAGGCGTCGTCGCCGACCTCCGCCACTGCCTTGGCGGCCTCGATCGCGGAGGTGTTCACGCGCGTCCAGGCATAGGGCAGCAACAGTGCACTGAGCGCCCCAGCGGCCAGGAACGGGGTGCGCAGCGCCCACTCCCTGCCGAGCCCGGGTTCCAACCAGGTGACCAGCAGGCCGCTGACCAGCACGCCCAGGGACATGGTGCCCCAGCCGAAGAACCGGTAGACCGAGTTGACGCGGCCGAGGAGGTGGTCGGGGATGATGCGCTGGCGCAGCGAGACGGTGATGACGTTCCACAGCACGATGGCGAACCCGATCAGCACCGAGACCGCCCACACCGCCAGGCCGGAGGATAGCAGCCCGATCGCGGTGTACCCCAGGCCGAAGGTCATCATCGCCGACAGCAGCGAGCGTCCCTCGGTCAGCACGGCCGCGACGCGCTCGGCCACGAGGGAGCCGGCGATGGCGCCGGTGGCGATGCCGGTGAGCAGGAGCCCGAACTGCCAGCCGTCGAAGAGTCCCAGTACGTCCTGGGCGAAGAGCACGAACAGTGCCGTGGCGATCGCGCCGGCCAGGTTGCTCGCCCCCAGCAACAGCGCCAGGGCGCGCAGCACCGGGTGGCGCCACAGCCATCCGAAGCCCTCGCCGATCTCCGCGCGCCAGGCGATCCGCTTGCTGCGTTGCACGGTTGCGCCGCGGGGCCGGAAACTGCCCTTCAACGAGAAGATCAGCACTGCGCTGATGGCCAGGAACACCGCGTTGGCCCCGAACGGGATGGCGATAGCGATCGCCACCAGGAACCCGGCCAGGGGTGGGCCGACGAAGTTGTTCAGGGCCGTCTCCGCGCCCCACATCCGCCCGTTGGCCTTCTCCAGCAGCCGCTTGTCCACGATGGAGGGCAGCAGGGTCTGGGCGGTGTTGTCCCGCAGAACTTCGGCGAACCCGAGCAAGAGCGCCATGAGGATCAGGGCGATCAGTAACAGGGTGGACTGGGCCGGTTCGGGAGCTCCGGCGGCCAGTTCGGCCGGGGTGGGCAGGCCTTCCTGGTGCAGGAGGAGGACGACGGCGAAAACGGCGACGACGACGAACCTCGCCACGTCCATGGCTGCGACGAGGTAGCGCCGGTCGTACCGGTCGGTGATCACCCCAGCCGGAAGTGAGAACAGCAGCCAGGGTAGTCGGGACGCCAGGCCGACCAGGGTGATCCATAACGGATCGCGGGTCAGGGCTGAGGCCAGCCAGACCACGGCGATCGCCATCAGCCCGTCGCCGAGGTTGGTCAGGGCCGAGGCGGAGAAGAGTTTCCAGTAGTTGGCGCCGAGGCGGTGTTCGCTCGTGGGCGCCTCCGGGGTGGGTGCTTGGGGCTCTTGCGCGTGCACCTGGCTCGGGCTCGCAGCACCGTCGCTGCTCGGCTGATGGGCGTCGTTCATGGTGCGGACCTTCCGATGTGCTCTGTCTCGGAAGACCGCGCTCTGCCCTCTTCCGCCGCCGTCAGCGGGCGGCGGGTGGTGGGGTAGAGGGCAGCCGCGAGGGCGTACGTGGTTTGGCCCGCCCTGGGTTCCTCGGCGAACTCGAGCAGGAGGTCCTGCAGGCGGGTGCTGAAGGCTTCGGCGCGTTCGGCGGGGATACGGGCGTGGCGGATGTTCGCGAACACCTCGTGGCGTTGCTGGGCCGGGACCTGGGCGAGCTCGGTGGCCGCCGTGCCGATGGCGCGCTCGTCGGCCCCGGCGCCCTCGGCGATGCGGTGGTACCAGAACACCCGCGCGGTCCGACCGTAGTACTTCGCTTCCAGGGCGCGGACCTTCTTGGTGCGCACCACGTGCACCAGCCCGGCGTCGGAGAGCACCCTGAGGTGGTGGCCGATGGTGCCCTTGGGTTTGTCGAGCGCCTCGGCCAATTCGGAGGTGGTGGCGGCACGCTCGCTCAGGGCGCTGACGATCTGCAGCCTGGTGTCCTCGAACAGCGCGCGGTATTGCTCCGGGCGGGAGAATTCCAGGGCATCGGGCAGATCGTAGTCGGGTAGACCACTATGGTCGGCATCACTCGTATGGTCGGTCATTCCCGTATAGTCGGTTAATCCCGACCATCATGTCAAGGATGTGCGGGGCAGTCAGCACATCCCTAATCGCCCAGCGGGCGCCATCGGGAGCCGTGGCATGCTGGTAGGGCGCCGCGCGCGGCGGTGCCCGGCGATCCGTTGAGGAGGAGTGGTGGCTCTGAAGCTGGACCTGCATGACATCTACAACAAGGGGCACCACATCGATCGGGCGCTGGAGGACGTCATCGATGAGGCCGAACGCACCCGCACCAAGACCGTGGAGATCATCCCGGGCAAAGGCAGCGGGCAACTGAAGAAGCGGGTACTGCGGTTCCTCAACCGCAAGGACATCAAGGCCCGCTACCACCGGGTGGAGAAGGACTCCAAGAACTTCGGCCGGGTCTTCGTGCACTTCAAGCACTGAGCCACAGCGGCAGCCGACGCGTCGCCATGGCGTCGCGAACGAGCGACCATGGCCCAGTTGATGAATATGGCGTAGTTGGCGTAGTTGGCGTAGTTGGCGTAGTTGGCGTAGTTGGCGTAGTTGGCGTAAACTGAGGTCATGAGTGCTGACTCGACCGAGTTGAGCGTTGCCGAAGCTCGTGACCGATTCTCCGACCGTGTGAATCGAGCGACATACGGTGACGAGGTTACCTACGTGACCCGGGGGCGCAGCCGCCAACGGGTTGCTGCGATCGTCCCGATCGACTTGGTTGAGGCCTACGAGGAAATGCTCGACCGAGAAGACGGACGGATCGCCCAACAGCGGTGGGATGAAGTCCGCGCAGGCGACGCTGAGGTCGTCTCCGCAGAGGATGTCGCAGGAGACCTCGGTCTGTGAGCCCGGGGTCACCCGGTTTCGAGATCGTCTTTGACGCCCGGGCGCGTAAGGAACTCAGAAGGCTGGATAAACCCGTCGGCCGCCGGGTATACCGGGCGATTATGGCTTTGGCCGATGATCCACGGCCGGCCGACGTTCGGCAACTCAGGGGTCATCCGGGTCTGTGGCGTATCCGGATCGGTGCATATCGGGTTGTGTATGCGATCGATAACGACCAACTGATCGTCGTTATGCTTCGAGTAGCCCACCGCCGTGAGGCCTATCGGAATCTGTGAACGGGCCCGGCTCAGCCCTGCCACCCCCGCAGTGTCGCCTGCGCCCAAGCGCGGACCCGATCGGCGTGCCCATGGGCGGGGAAGGTGCCATCGACGGCCACATCGGCGATCGTGACGTCGAACCGGCCCGCGCGACGTTCCCGAGTGGTCCGGTGCTCAGCGGCGACCTCGGGGCCAGGGGCGGTCTGCGCCGGCTTCGACGGCTGCGGACCCGAAGACGTCGTGGAGCGCCGGTGGGAGTTCGCGCGCCGCGCGCCGGCGGTCCACCGATCCAGTGCCTGCGGACCGCCGTCGCGGTAGGTGCGCAACAGGTCCAGCATGGTCTGCTCCTGCCCGACGGCGAAGGTCGAGGGATGCTGCAGCCGGTAGCAGCACACCACCACACCGTGCAGCGGGCCCCACGGCGCGGCTCGGGAGTGATCCAGGGCCAGCACGCGATCGAACAGTTCGGCGCAGGGCACCGCAGCGGCGGCCCCGCACTCAGGGCAGTCGGCCGCAGCCTGGTCAGTGCGCAGGTGCATGGGGCGATGATGCCGCGCGGCTGCGCCAGGTGGGAACATTTTTGTGCCCGACCCCGGGCGTAAGGTGAGGAGGATGACCGACATGAACGAGTCCCAGGACGGCCCCGGGGTGCAGGCGCTGGCGGCCTCCGGCCTGGCCCATACCCTGCGGAGGCACGGGCCGGTGAAGTCCCTGACCGAGGCCGCCGCAGCGCGCGGAGTGGCTCCGCAGGACATGGTCAAGACGATGCTCGTGCGGCGCGGCAAGGGCGACTACCTGTTCGTGCTCGTTCCCGGGCTGCGCACGATCTCCTGGCCGAAACTGCGCGCGGTGCTCGGGGTGAGCCGGCTGTCCATGCCCGACGCCGACCAGGCCCACCACGTCACCGGCTACCTGCGCGGAGCGATCACACCGTTCGGCTCCGCCCAGACGCTGCCGGTCATCGCCGATGTCACCCTGACCGGCCGGATGGTCTCCATCGGCGCGGGGGAGCACGGAGTCGCCGCCACCGTTGACGCTGATCAACTGGTGCATCACCTCCAAGCGCAGGTCGTCGACGTCACTGAGCCGAGTAACTGGGCGGAGTAGCCAAGGCAGACATGGAACGTCCCCATCCCATCACCGGCGAGCCGTTCCCCTCCCCGGTACCACCCGGAACCGGCTGGCCGGAGGACCCGGCGCGCCCGCGTACCCGCCGGGCCCGCGACGCCGAGCAGGTCGCTGAACTCGCAGCCTCCACCCGCACCCTGGAGCAACTCGATGCCCGCTCCAGCGTCTGCCGGGCCTGCCCTCGGCTCGTTGACTGGCGCGAGGACGTGGCCCGCACCCGCCGCCGCGCTTACGCCGACCAGCCCTACTGGGGACGCCCCGCCCCGGGCCTGGGCGACCAGGACCCGCACCTGCTGGTCGTGGGCCTGGCCCCGGCCGCCCATGGGGCGAATCGCACCGGACGGGTCTTCACCGGTGATCGCTCCGGTGACTGGATCTTCGCGGCCCTGCACCGAGCCGGCTACACCAACCAGCCCACCAGCCGCCACGCCGGAGACGGCCTGGAACTGACCGGGGCCCGGATCGTGGCCGCGGTGCGCTGCGCCCCACCGGACAACGCCCCCACCCCCGCCGAGCGGGCCACCTGCGCGCACTGGCTGCGCCGGGAGATCGAGTTGGTCACCCCCTCGGTCACCGGCATCCTTGCCCTGGGCCAGATCGCCTGGAACGCCACCTTCACCGCGTTATCCGCCCTGGGCTGGCAGGTACCCCGGCCCCGCCCGGCCTTCGGCCACGGCGCGAAGGCACCCGTAGCACCCCCCACGAAGGGATCGGCGACGACGCAGCGGGCGGTCGCCGTCGTCGGCTCCTATCACGTGTCCCAGCAGAACACCTTCACCGGCCGCCTCACCGAGGCCATGCTGGACGAAGCCATCGCCGCGTGCGGGCCACCACCGAGCCCGTAGCGGTCGCCGACTGCTCCGCCGGGCCCACGACAGCGGCATCGCACTGCCCTATCGTGGGGATATGTCCGCCACCACGGCTCGATCTCCACGCAAAGTACCCCGCGTCCTGATCCTGGGCGGAGGCTACGTCGGCCTGCACGCCGCCCGGCAGATCCGCAAACGTATGGGCAGGCGCCAGGTGGCGATCGCGGTGGTCGACCCGCGCCCGTACATGACCTACCAGCCCTTCCTGCCCGAGGCCGCCGCCGGCTCCCTCGAACCGCGGCACGTGGTGGCCTCCCACCGCCGGCTCCTGCGTGGCACCACGATCCTGACCGGCCGGGTGCATTCGCTGGACCACGCCGCTCGTCGGGCCACCATCGAGCCGTCCCGCGGTGAGGCCTACACGGTGGGATACGACCACGTGGTCCTCGCGCTCGGGGCCGTCGCACGGGTGCTGCCGATTCCGGGGCTGGCCGAGACCGGCATCGGGTTCAAGCAGATCGAGGAAGCGATCTCGCTCCGCAACCACGTGGTGACCATGATGGATCAGGCCGATTCCATCTGGGACGAGCAGGCCCGGCGGCGGATGCTCACCTTCACCTTCGTCGGCGGCGGGTTCGCCGGGTCCGAGGCCATCGGTGAGGTGGAGGACATGGCGCGGGAGGCTTGCCGCTACTACGACTCCATCAGCCCCGACGATCTGCGGTTCGTGCTGGTGGAGGGCACCGGCAGGATCCTGCCCGAGGTGGGGGCGGACCTGGGCCGATACGCACTGGAGCAGCTGCGCAGTCGCAACATCGACGTGCACCTGAACACGTTCCTGGAATCCTGCGTGGATGGACACATCGTGCTCTCCGACGGCACTGCGTTCGAGAGCGACACGCTGGTCTGGACCGCCGGGGTGAAGGCCAACCCGGTCCTGGCCCGGACCGACCTGCCCCTGACCGAGAACGGCCGGGTGCGCGCTCTCCCCACCCTGCAGGTGTGCGACGCGGACGATCAGGTGGTCGAGGGCGCCTGGACCGCGGGCGACTGCGCCGCGGTGCCGGACCTGTCCGCGCCCGGGATCACCACCTGTGCCCCCACGGCCCAGCACGCCATCCGCCAGGCCACCCACCTGGGCAAGAACATGACGCACCTGCTCGCCCAGGAGCCGCTGGAGGATTACAACCACCGCAACCTGGGCACCGTGGCCTCGCTCGGCCTGTACAAGGGGGTGGCCGAGGTGCTTGGGCTGAAGTTCCGCGGCCCGCTGGCATGGTTCATGCACCGGACCTACCACATGTCGGCGATGCCGACGGTGAACCGCAAGGTGCGGATCGTGCTGGACTGGACCATGGCCCTGTTGTTCCGGCGTGACATCGTGGCCCTGGGCCGGTTGCAGACGCCCCGGGAGGAGTTTCTGCAGGCTGCGGCGAGTGTGCGGAACGCGCAAGGTTCCTGAGCCGCGTTCGAAGGCCCGCACCCGGGTCCAGCGACGGTCCCCGGGGGCTCTATCGTTGGGCGTGCGCTCACGTGGCGACGGCCCCCGTAGCCCAATCGGCAGAGGCAGCCGACTTAAAATCGGTTCAGTCCGGGTTCGAGTCCCGGCGGGGGCACTCACTGTGGGGGACGAACGCGGTTCCCGGGGTCAGACGGCCGGCGGTGCGGGAGCCCCGTTCGGCACCGGCTCCTCGCCGTCGTGTGCCGCCGCACCCGACGGAGCGAGGTTCAAGCCGACGACGGCGACGATGATCCCCCCGATGAGCACGATCCGGACCGCCGAGACCGGTTCGGTGCCGGTGAGCATCGCGTAGGTCACGGTGAGCGCTGCGCCCACCCCGGTCCACACCGCGTACGCCGTACCGATCGGGATGGTCTTCGCCGCCCACCCCAGACCGATCATGCTGATGGTGAGGGTGATGAGGAACACGACGGTGGGACCGGTGCGGCTGAACCCCTCGGACATGCCCAGGGACGTGGCCCAGACCGCTTCGAAGACCGCGCTGATGAGCAGGATGAACCATGCCATCTCAGCTCACCACCCGCAGGCCCACCACACAGGCCACCAATAGCACGAGCATGAGGATGCGCCACCGGCTCGCGCGTTCCTGACCGGTGGCGAACGACCAGATCACGGTCAAGGTCGCCCCGATTCCCACCCACACGGCATAGGCGGTCCCGGTGGGCAGGGACACCATGGCATACGCCAAGCCGGCCATGCTGACCGTCATCGATACCGCGAACAGGACGGTGGGCCGCCACTTGCGGAATCCGTCCGATGCCGACAGGGCTGCGGCCCACACCGCCTCGAGTGCGCCGGAGAGCACCAGGATCGTCCACGCCATGACTGACACCTCCATGAGTCAGTCTTGTCGTGGTGCGGGTACTGCTCCCTCGTCCGCGGGTCCGATCGCCGGGCCCCGGTTATCGATTTTAGTCCGCACGGGTTACCGTGGCAATCATGCGCGAACCGAAAGACGCCGGACGAGGGACCGGACTCGACAGCGGACGGGCAGCACCGTCCGCCGGGAACGAGGAGATCCGGGTGGCCCTGTCCACCAGCGCGGTGTACCCCTCCCGCGCCCCGCACGCCTTCCAGGCCGCGGCCGAACTCGGCTACGACGGCGTGGAGGTGATGGTCTGGTCCGACCGGTACTCCCAGGACGCCCGGGCGCTGCAGGACCTGTCCGCCCAGTACGGCGTCCCGGTGACCAGCATCCACGCCCCCTCCCTGGTGCTCAGCCAGAACGTCTGGGGAAGGCTGCCCGGCCCGAAACTGGAACGGTCGGCGGACCTGGCCCTGGAGGTCGGTGCTTCCACCGTGGTGGTGCACCCCCCGTTCCGGTGGCAGCGACGTTACGCCCACGGATTCGCCGAGCACGTGCATGAACTGACCACCGCGACCGGCCTTCGGGTCGCGGTGGAGAACATGTTCCCCTGGCAGGTCAGAGGCCGGAAGGTGAACGCCTACCTACCCGGATGGGATCCCACCGACCGCGACTACGAGAACATCACGCTGGACCTGTCCCACGCCGCGGTCGCCCGACAGGACGGGCTCGAACTGCTGCGCCGCATCGGCGACCGGGTCAGCCACCTGCACCTGGCCGACGGTGTGCCCTCGATCATGGACCAGCACCTTGTTCCCGGTCGCGGGACCCAGCCCTGCGCCCAGGTGCTGCGGGAACTGGCCGGCACCGGCTGGTCCGGTGACGTGGTGGTGGAGGTCCAGACCCGCAAGGCACCCAGCGCTGAGCACGTGCGGGCCGACCTTGCCGCCGCGCTGGACTTCGCCCGGGCCCACCTGCGCGCCGGTGCCAACGAGCGTCGGCGAGCCCGGAACCTCACGACCGCGACGCCGACCGTCTGACCCGCCCCGGAGGCCGGGCCGATGAGGCTTGCGGCACCGGACCCCGATGGACTACACGTGGTACGTGACCGTCCTGGCGATCGACCTCGGTAAGACCGGATGCCGCGTACTTCGCCGCGAGAGCGCGGCCCAGCAGTGGCTGGGGCGGGGCAGCGGTGCCCTGGGCATGTCCCACCCCGAGGGTCCGGCCTCGGCGATGGCGGCGATCGAGGGGGCGCTGGTCGCCGGTGAGGTCCCCGACACCGGGGTGGACGCGGTGTGCCTGGGCGCAGCCGGTGTTGCAGCCGCACCCCGCGCGGCCGCGGAGGTAGCCCGGATGCTCGCCGACCGCTTCGCGGCACGGGCGTTGGTGACCTCGGACTCGGTCACCTCTCACGCCGGCGCCCTCGGCGGCTCGAACGGGGTGGTGCTGGCGGCGGGCACCGGGTCGGTGGCGATCACCTTCGACGGCGGGGGCGGCCTGGTTCAGGTGGACGGCTGGGGGCAGACCCTGGGGGATGAGGGCAGCGGCTGGTGGATCGGGCGAGAGGGCCTGATGGCCGCCTGCCGGGCACTGGACGGCCGCGGTCCGCGGACGGCGCTGCGGGCGGTCGCCGAGGAGGAGTTCGGTGACCTGCGCACCCTGCCCGCCCGGCTCGGCGATGCCACCGCAGCCATTCCGGTGCTGGCGTCCTTCGCGCCCCAGGTGCTTGTCGGTGCCCGGGGCGGTGATGGGGTCGCCACACAGATCCTGGCCCGCGCCACCGAAGCGCTCGGGGCCACGGTGCGGGCTGCCGCACGGGCCACCGCGCCCGCCGGTGATGCGACGCCCGACGGCGTCCGGGCCTCCACGGGCGGGCGGGGTGCGGGCTCAGCGCCCGGCGCCGTGGTGCGGTGCTGCATGATCGGTGGCCTCTCCGCCTGGCCAGAGCGCTTCCGCGCCGACCTGAGTCGGCGTGCTCAGGAGGGGGCCTCATTCACGCTGGAGTGGGTCGCGCCGCAGGGTACGTCGCTGGAGGGCGCTGCGCTGATCGCCGCGCGCACCGACCTGCCCCACCGCGGAGTGTGCACCAGCGCGGATCCCTGAGCCGGCGTGGTACCTGCACCGCTACCGGGCACTCGGACCGGTCCCTGCCTCGGTGTAGGTTGACGGTCATGACTCATCCGGCTGCCGACGTGGTGCTGCGCGCACCGAGGATGATCACCGATGGTGCTGAGCACACCGATGGCTGGGTGGCCTTCACCGGCGCCGGGATCACCGCCGTCGGCACCGGCGCCGCGCCGGACGCTGCCCAGGTGGTGCAGGCACCGGGCTGCTGATCCCCGGGCTCATCGACATCCACTGCCACGGTGGCGCCGGCGGCGCCTTCGCCGGCGGAACCGAGGCGATCGATCAGGGCCTGGGCTATCACCGTCGTCACGGCACCACCCGGTCGGTGCTGTCGATGGTCACCGCCACTATCCCCGATCTGCGCGACCAGGTGTCGGACGCCCGGCAGGTCTGCGCCGCCGACCCGCTGGTCCTGGGGATCCACCTGGAGGGTCCCTGGTTGAGTCCGGCGCACCGCGGTGCTCATGACCAGGCCCTTCTCCGGGAGCCCACCGAGGCCGATATCGATGCCATGCTGACCGCAGCCGACGGCTACCTGGCACAGGTCACGATCGCACCCGAGTTGACCGGCGCGCGCGGCGCGATCGAACAACTGCTCCGGGCCGGGGTGCGGGTCGCGGTAGGGCACTCAGCGGTCGATTACGACCACGCCGGTGCCGCCTTCGACGCCGGGGCCTCCATCCTGACCCATGCCTTCAACGCGATGGCCCCGATCCACCACCGCGCCCCTGGCCCGGTGCTGGCGGCCACCGAACGGGACGGCGTCACCTGTGAGGTGATCAACGACGGCGTGCACGTGCACCCCCGGATGGTACGCCTCCTGCATGAGATGGCCCCTGGTCGGATCGCCTACGTGACCGACGCGATGGCGGCCGCCGGTTGTGCGGACGGTGCCTACGAACTCGGCGGGCAGGCCGTGACCGTCACCGATGGGGTGCCGCGCCTGGATTCCACCGGCTCGATCGCCGGCTCCACGCTGACCATGGACGCCGCGGTCCGTCAGGCGGTGCGCATCGGGATCCCGCTGCCCGATGCGATCCAGGCTGCCACCAGTACCCCGGCGCGGACGCTGGGCCTGGCGGACCGGTTCGGCTCCCTTGCTCCCGGTTACGCCGCCGACGCGGTGCTGCTGGATACCGGGTTGCAGGTGGAGCAGGTGTGGGCGGACGGGACGAGCCGGCACCAGAGGGTCCCGGCGGCGTGAGGCTCAGCGGGAACCGGTGATGCGAAGGGCGGCCAACTGGCTATAGGGGTAGTCGATCCGCAGATCCGGTGCCTCGTCGGGGAAGTATCCACGTGGAGCGACCACCAGGAGCACGCTGTCCACGCTGCGGCCCACCACCGGCTCCCCGAGGAGTTCCTCGATCTCGGCTGCGGACAAGGTGACGTCGCGATGGCGTTCCTCGCTGGCACCCGGGTCCAGGCTCACCTCGTAGCCGGGGATCCAGGAGGTGTGGCCCAGGGAGAGGGACACCACCGCTCCCTCCTCCACCACCGGTCCCAAGCCGTGACGCACCACCCGTGTCTGCACCTCCTCCGGCGGGGCCAGATCCTGCGGGATGGCCACCTGGATCCGGCCGCCGTCCTCGGTCACCGTCAGGTGTTCCACCGCGGGACCCTCATAGGTTGCGGGCCGGTTCAGCAGCCAGATCCCGCCGGTGATCACCAGCGCCAGGATCACGGCGGCACCGGCCAGCACGGCCGGGAGGCGGCGACGACGGTGGCGTCCGCCGGGCGCAGCACTCGCGGGCAGTGCCGTCGAGGCCGTCGCCGGCGCGGAGGTACGGGCCGGTGGAGGCGAGGGGACCGGTGCCGGTGCTGGTGTGTGCGCGCCGGCGCGGGGTGGGGGTGGTGCCTGCTCCGGCGGCACCAGCGTGGGATGCCCAGCGGGCAGGCTCACCACATCGGCCGGGTTCGGCGGCGCGACCTTGTGGGCGGGGTCCGGCGGCGTGGCCGCCGGTTCGTGGCCACGGGGTAGGTCCAGGGGGGTGAGGTCGTGGCCCAGTTCGCGCTGGATCTCCCGCAGCGCTTGGCCGAACGCATAGGAGTCCGGATAGCGTGCGGCACGATCGAAGGACATCGCCCTTCGCAGCACGGCCACCAGCGAGTCCGGCAGGTCGGGTCGCTGCATCGCTGCCACGAAGCCGGACTGGATGCGACCGGTCAGGTGCGAGGCACTGTTCGGGCCGTGGGGAATCTCGTGGGGGGAACGTCCCTCCAGCAGCGAGTACAAGGTGGCGGCCAGGGAGTACCGGTCCGAGCGGGTGTCGGAGACGGGCGGGTCTCCCAGGGTCTCCGGTGCCGCCCAGGGCAGGCTGAGACCGATCGCGGCGTCGGAGTCGGCGTCGGTGCCGGAGGACTCGTAGGAGTACACCCGGGCGCGGGCCATGGTGGCCTCGGGGAACTCCTCGTCGATGGTGGAGATCCCGAAGTCCGACAGCACCGGAACCCCGTACTCGGTGAGCAGGATGTTGCCCGGTTTGATGTCGCGGTGCACGATCCCGGCCCGGTGCGCCGCCTCGAGCGCACCGCTGAGCCGCACCCCGATCCTCAGCACGTCCTGCACCGACATCGGGTAGTGCCGGTAGGTGTCACCCAGCGAGCCCCCGGAGCAGTACTCCATCACCAGGTACGGTTCACCTTCGTCATCGATATCGGCGTCGTAGATGGAGGCGATGTTGATGTGGTTGGACAGCCGCGCCATCAGGTTGGCCTCAGCGGCGAACTGGCGGCGCAGTGAGTCGGTCAACGCGTCGGTGCGCAAGACCTTGATCGCCACCTCACGGTGGGGCATGTGCTGGGTGTACAGGAACACGTCGGAGAAGCCGCCACGGCCGATGGTGCGCACGTAGGTGTAGCCCTCGATTTCAGGCGCGGGCTGCTTCGACTTCGCCACGCGGTGACCCCCGAACTCCCATCATCGGCCGCTGAGGCCTAGTCTTGTGCCGTCAAGAGACGAACTGACGATCTGATCCTAGGGGGTGGCTGGTGCGGCACGTGCGGTGGAGTGTTGCTGTGGTGCTGGCGGTAGTACTCGCGGCATGCACACCGCCCGCGCCGGTCACGGTGCCCGAGCCCACTCAAGCGCCCGACGCGCAGGTGCAGTCCCAGGCGCGCACCTTCGAGGTGCTCCTGAATGAGTTGTACGAACACTTCCTCGTCAGCGGCCCCGGGGCAGCGCAGTACATCTCCAGCGACGCCACCCCGGCGCAGGCCGCAGCCGAACTCAGGGATGCGGTCGGGCTGGGGGATCAGGCCACCAGGTTCGCCCTGGCCACCGGGACCGAACTGGCCCGCACCGCAGCGGCGGCCACCACCCCGGGGCGCGTCACGGAGGTGGAGTTCGATGTCCGCGACGTCGAGATCCTCGGGGACGTCGACGGGCGGCTGATCGTGGCCACCACCGTCTGGCACCAGCGTGCGGTCCGGCAGGGCCCGACCCACGAGCAGACCGTCACCTTCGCGGTCGGCTGGCGGGGAGAGGAGTTGGACAGTGTCGGCGAGGTGCTCAGCAGCGGGTCGGTGCGCGGACTGGACTCCGGCTCCGGGCTGCGCTCGCCGTTGGGGGCGGTGCGCCGATATGTGGAGTTGGTCGAGGCGCGTGCGTTCGAGGCCGTGGCGCAACTCAGTGGCGGGGCGAACACCGACGAGGTCGCCCTGGATGTGCTCGCCTCGGTGGTCGGATCCTCCGACTCCACCTTCGTCGTCGCCCTGCCGCAAGCGACCGAGGGATCGGCGCACGTGGTCTACCTGATCAACGCCTCGGGCATGGTGATCGGCCGCTTCGAGGTGAAACTCGCCCGAGCCGGGTCCACCGAGGTCGTCTACTTCGCGACGGTGTAGACCTGCCGGTGGGCGTGGCGACTGGGTTCAGGCGTCGGCCGCCGAGAGGTCCAGCACCATGGTGTCAGCGTTCCCGTTGCGGCCCACGACGGTAAACCCGGCCGCGGCGAACAGCGATTCCGAGGGGTTCCCGTCCTCCACGCTGACACTGACTCGCCGGATCCCGGCGGCCTCGGCGCGGGCGAACAGCGTGCGCAGCAGGCCTGAGCCGATGCCCCGGCGCCGGTGCTGCTGCGCTACCCCGATGCTCAGTTCGGGCACGTCGTCGGCGACGTAGCCGTAACCGGGGTGGTGGGAGTCGAACCGGCGCAGCCAGGCCGCACCGATGGGAATCTGCAGCCCGGCGGGTGCGCCGGTGTCCACCGCGATCACGCCGAGGTCCCCGGCGCGCTGCCAGCCGGCCACGTAGTGGGACAGGGTCTTGTCGCGCAGCAACTGGCGCCGCTTCATCCGTTCCTCGCCGGTCCAGTTCACCGCTTCGAGCAACATATCGATCAGGAACTCGGCGTCCTCGGGTCCGGCGTCCCGCACGCCGATCGTCCCTTGCCGCTGCTGTTCCGTCATCGTCTCGTTGTCCCTATCTCGTGCAGATCGTGACCGGTCGCCGCTCTGGTACGCCGCCTCGCGGTGCTGCTGGTGCGGCGTTGGGCATAGCCGTCCCGGGCGGGCTCGGACCGTTTCGGAGTCCAGTGTCCCCGAGATGGTGCCGATATGTCACATCGTCATGCCACAGGGGCTATTCTGTGCCACCCTGCGGACGGCCCGTGGCTGGCCCGCACAGTTGCTACGGCATGTTGCTGCCGGCGCCGCGAGCAGACCACCGTGGCGGTGGTCGGCCGGCACCCTCATCGACGGCGCCATCGGCCGGCAGCGAGCGTGGCAACGTTAGAATCGGCCGGGTGTCTCAACGCGACGTGACCTCTCCCGACCCGAACGAGAGCCCGCACCTGGTGGACCTCGAGCCGGGTGACGCCACCTGGCCGGACATTCTCGCCGTCCTGCAGGATTTGCGCCCGCACCTGACCGCCGAACTCCTCGATCAGGTGCTGGCCGAGGGAGAGGGGCAAGGTCTCCGGTTCACCGCGTTGTTCCACCAGGACCGCTGTGTGGCGGTAGCGGGTTGGCGGATCATCGCCAACACCAGCGCGATCCGGAAGTTCTATGTGGACGATCTAGCCACCGCCACCGGGAAGCGGTCCCGCGGGTACGGCGCGATCCTGCTGAACGCGCTGACCGAGCGGGCCAGGGACGCGGGCTGTACCCGGATCGAGTTGGATTCCGGTGTCCAGCGCCACCGGGCGCACCGATTCTACCTGCGTGCCGGGATGGACATCGTCGGCCACCACTTCAGCCGACGCCTGAACTGAACACCGGTAGGGCGGTCAGGCGTCCCGGCGGCGCAGCAGCACCCCGGCGAGCACCAGGGCGACGACGACGTAGCCGCACAGGACGGCGAAGCCCTGCCACTCGGTCAGCACGTCATCGGGTGCGCCCATCACCAGGCGTTCACCGGCACTGGCCGGCAGGTAGAGCGCCAGGTCCTGGAGCCAGTCGATCTGGATCATGCCCACGATCGGCAGCACCAGCAGGATGCCCAGCACGGCTGCGATGGCGCCGGCGGTGTGCCGCAGCAGGAACCCGATCCCCAGGCTGAACAACGCGATGGCGCTCAGGTACAGCGGCACCCCGAACAGGGTGCGCCAGGCACCCTCCTCGGAGACGTCCAGTTGCATTCCGTGCGGCTCCAGGATCGGGGTGGTGGCCAACCAGGACAGCGCCACGGCCAGGGCTCCCAGGGTCAGGCCCACCAGGATCACGATCACCACCTTGGCCACCAGCACCGGCAGGCGGGTGGGCACAGCGGTCAGGGTCGACCGGATCTGACCGGTGGCGTACTCACTCGTGGCCACCATCACCCCGAGCACCGCCAGCACGATCTGCCCCACGCTGTAACTGAAACTGATCGCCACCAGGCCGAGCGAAGTCAGCGAGAAGTCCTCCCCGCCCTCCATGGTCACGTCGGCCCCGCCGCCGTCCGCCGGTCCGCCCGGGCTGGTCGGATCGAACGTGAAGCCCCAAGCCATCAGGGCGGACAGGCCCACCATCACCACGATCGTGACCGCGATGGTCCAGATCGAGGACGGCAACGTCCAGAACTTCAGCCACTCCGACCGGATCGTGCGCCACATGCTGGTCGGACGCACCGCCAGATGCTGGCGGCCGGGGTTGAGCCCCGCACCCCGTTGATCGGCTGCTCCGGTCCGGTCGGTTCCTTTGATGTCGGGGCTCATGCCGCCCCTGCCTGTGCGTCGATCGGCTGCCCACCGGAGTGATACTCCACCTCGTCGGCGGTGAGTTTGAGGTAGGCGTCCTCCAGGCTGGCGTTGCGGGGGGAGAGTTCGTGCAGCACCAACCCGGCTCCGGCCGCGATCTCACCGATCTCCTCGGCACTGAGCCCGTCGACCTCCAGCACGCCGGGCCCCTCCTGCGCGACCGAGGCGCCGGCGCGGTCGAGCCGCTCAGCAAGGTCACCGGACCGGGGAGCACGCACCCGCACCGAGGTGCCGGTGACCGAGTCGATCACCTCCTGCAGGGGACCGGAGGCGACGATCCGGCCGCGGCCGATGATGATCAGGTCATCGGCGGTGATCGCCATCTCGCTCATCAGGTGCGAGGACAGGAAGACGGTGCGGCCCTGATCGGCGAGGGTGCGCATCATCGTCCGGACCCAACGCACGCCCTCGGGGTCCAGGCCGTTGACCGGTTCGTCCAGGATCAGCGTGCGCGGGTCGCCGAGCAACGCTGCGGCGATCCCCAGCCGCTGACCCATCCCCAGGGAGAACCCGCCCCACCCGCTTGTGCGCCACCGAGCCCAGCCCGGTCAGTTCGATCACGTCGGTCACCCGGGAGTGCGGGATGCCGTGGGTGGCCGCAATGGTGCGCAGGTGGTGGTAGCCGGTGCGGGAGGTGTGCACCGCGCGGGCCTCCAGGAGCGCCCCGACCTGGCCAAGTGGGGCGGTGTGCTTGGCGTAGCACTTGCCGTCAACGGTCACCTGGCCGCTGGTCGGATGGTCCAGCCCCACGATCATCCGCATCGTGGTGGACTTGCCCGCACCGTTGGGACCCAGGAACCCGGTGACCCGCCCCGGATGGACGGTGAACGAGATGTCGTCGACGGCGACTTTCCTGCCGTATCTCTTGGTGAGGCCGCGTGCCTCGATCATGGTGCGTTCCCCCGTAGGTTGATGCGGCGGGCGAGGTGAATGATGCCAGCGCCTTCACATTAGGGGCCAGCACTTTGTTCCGGCGTCCCCCTTGAGGATGAGATCGCACCGGTCCCAGGGATGACATCTGGCACCCCCGGAACCGCACGTGGGTCGCCCGGTACCTGCGCGGGCCCCACGGGCGGTGGAGGGAGGTAGGGCACGGGAACACCGAAGCCCGCGCCGGCGTTACATGAGGTGAGAGGCCGATTACGGTGCTTCTGCCCGTCGCCTGGCCCAGTAGGATGGGTGCGGCACATCGGCCGACGTCCATGACGCGACCAGGAGAGTCCATGGCAAACCCTTATCTGTCCAACAGTCCGCAATTCGGCAAGGCGCAACCCCAGCACGGGGCGCACTTCCAACCCAAGGGCGGCACCGCAACGGTGCCGCAGGGATACGAGCCTCAGTTCCAAGCGGTCGAGCAGTCCTACTACGGCCCCGATGCCGGCCCGGAGCACACGGGTCGGATGACCTATGAGGACGTGATAGTCCGCACCGCCGGGATGCTCGCGCTGGTGGTCGGCGCGGCTGCCGCGGGATGGTTCCTCATCCCGGACGGACTGAAGATGGCCGCCCTGGTAGGCGGGCTGGTGGTAGGACTGATCCTCGGTCTGGTCAACGCCTTCAAGCGTGAGCCCAGCCCCGGTCTGATCCTCGCCTACGGGGTCGCTCAGGGTGTGTTCCTCGGTGTGATCTCGGGGGTCTTCGAGACCATGTATCCCGGCATCGTGGTGCAGGCGGTGCTGGCCACGTTCATCACCTTCGGCGTGACCCTGGCCCTGTTCCGCAGCGGCAAGATCCGGGTGACTCCCAAGTTCACCAAGATCGTGGTCATCGCGACCATCAGTTACGCGGTGTTCGTTCTGGTCAACCTCGGCATCATGTGGTTCACCGACATCGGCGGCCAGTTCGGCCTGCGCTCGGGATGGATCGGTCTGGCGATCGGTGCCTTCGCGGTCATCCTCGCGGCCCTGAATCTGGTGCTGGACTTCGACATGATCGCCCGCGGCGTCAAGAACGGGGTGGCTCGGCGCTACGCCTGGAGTGCGGCGTTCGGTCTCACCGTGACCCTGATCTGGCTGTACATCGAGTTCCTCCGGATCCTGGCGATCCTGCGGAACAACTGAGCGGCCCGGCCGGGCCCGCCGCGCACCCCTGAGCGCGCCCGCCCGCCCGGCGCGAACCCCCACGACGGCGCGTCCACCCACCGGGTGGGCGCGCCGTCGTCGTTCGCCCCGTGGCCCGCTACGATCGCTGCTCATGCCACTCTTCGATCTCCCACTGACCGAACTTCGCCAGTACCGCCCCGCGGTGGCCGAGCCGGATGACTTCGACGACTTCTGGGCCCAGACCCTCGCCCAGGCCCGCGGCCACGCGTTGGAGGTTCGCCATCAGGACGTCGAGGCCGGGCTGCGCCACGTTCAGGTACGCGACGTGACATTCGCGGGTTTCGGCGGGCACCCGATCAGGGCGTGGTACTCCCGCCCGGCCGGGGTAGCGGCGGACCTGCCGCTGGTGGTCAGCTTCCTCGGCTATAGCGGTGGCCGGGGGCTACCGCACGAGCACACCCTCTACCCCAGTGCGGGGTATGCCCACCTGGTGATGGACAGCCGCGGGCAGGGCCACCGCAATTCGGGCGGGCACACCCCGGACCCGGTGGGGACCACACCCTCGAAGCCGGGCTTCCTCACCCGAGGTGTGCACGACCCGGCCGAGTACTACTACCGGCGTCTGTTCACCGACGCCGTCCGCGCGGTCGAGGCCGGCAGGACCCTTCCCGGAGTCGATCCGGACCGCGTGGTGGTGGCCGGGATCAGCCAGGGCGGGGCGATCGCGCTGGCGGCTGCCGCCCTCACGCCTGGACTGGCCGGGGCGCTGGTCCACGTGCCGTTCCTGCAGCACATCCGCCGGGCGGTGGAGATCACCGGTGCCGCCCCGTTCGTGGAGATCGCCGACTACCTCGCCGTGCACCGCGACCGGGTCGAGCAGTTGTGGCGGACCATCTCCTACATCGACGGAGTGAACCTGGCCAAGCGCGCCCACGCTCCGGTGATGTACTCGGTGGCGATGATGGACACGATCTGCCCGCCCTCCACGGTCTTCGCCTCCTACAACGCCTACGGCACCGCAGCGGATGAGGGTGGATCCGAACCGGTGCGCAAGCAGATCGAGGTGTGGGAGTACAACAACCACGAGGGCGGCGGCGGGCACCAGGAGGCCAGGGACCTGGCCTGGCTGGCCGAGTTGTTCGGTCGATGAGCACCGGCGGCACTCCGGCGCCGATGTGTCTATCGTGGCCGGGACGGTTGACCCCAATGCTGATCGCAGCGAAATGAGGAGCGATGACCAACGCACTGCCCACAGCCTCCGGATCCTTCGGCGACAAGCCGGAGATCACCTTCCCCGACGCCGCCCCACCGGCAGATCTGACCGTCGCGGTGCTCAGCCGCGGTGACGGCGGGCTGGTCGAGGCCGGCCAGACCATCGACGTGGACTACCTCGGCCAGGTCTGGGGTGGACGGATCTTCGACAACTCCTACGACCGGGGTTCCTCGATCCAGTTCGGTATCGGCATCGGCCAGGTCATCGCCGGTTGGGACAACGGATTGGTGGGCCAGCAGATCGGGTCCCGTGTGCTGATCTCCATCCCCCCGCATGAGGGTTACGGGCCCGGCGGCAACCCGCGCGCCGGCATCGGTGGCGATGACACTCTCGTGTTCGTGGTGGACATCAAGAACGCCGGCTGAGAAACCACAGCACACGAGGAGGGCCCCCGCTGTGAACGGCGGGGGCCCTCGTGCGTCCTGGTGCTACTCCCCGGCCGCTTCCGCTGCGCGCTGGGCGGCGGTGTCCTCCGAGCGGGTGCCAGCGGTGGCGAGCTCGCCCTGGGTGTTCTGCAGGTGCGCCCGGATGAACCACTGGAACAACTCCAGGCCCTTGATCTGCCCGATGAGCATGTCCTCGGTGACCGGGTCGACGTCGGCGACCGCTCGCTGGGCGGTGCGGTGCTCGGTGATCAGACCGTCGTAGACCACGTTCAGCGCGCCGAGGTGCTCGTTGGTGGTGGCGCGCTCCAGGCTGTAGTCACTCCAAGAGCGGTTCTTCACGATCTCCCCGGGCGTGCCCAGAGGGGATATGCCCAGGGTGGCGATCCGCTCCGCGGTCTCATCGACCCAGGCCCGCACCTCCTCCACCTGGGGGTCGAGCATCTCGTGTACGGCGATGAAATGTGGGCCCACCACGTTCCAGTGCACGTGCTTGAGGGTCAGGGCCAGGTCGTTCAGCGCGTTCAGCCGGTCCTGGAGCAACTCGGCGATCTTGGTGCCCTCCTCCAGGCTCAGGCCGGGCACCGTGTAGGAGCCGGTGCCGGGACGGGTGGTGATCGGGTTGTCCTCGTGGGTAGTCATCCTTCGACGATACGACGCACTCTGGTCTCGTGCGAGGTCAGCGCCCCTCGGTGAGCACGTCCTCGAACAACGCCACCGCCAGTGGGCGCCACCGGGGGCGCAGCGCGTAGACGGCACTGAGCCGCAGCCTGGCGGCCGTTCGGTAAGCCTCCACCCGGGAGCGGGTGGCGGCATCGGGTGCCAGGGCGCCCAGGAACGCCTCCCTGGCCGCGGCTGCGCGCCACTCGGTGAGCAGGTCCTGACGGACCCGTAGTTCCAGGTGCGCCAGGACGTTGGCGACATCCAGGGCCGGTTCGCCCCACGCCGCGGTGTCCAGGTCCAACAAGGCGGGATGGTCCTGACCCTCCGCGATCAGCACCTGCTGGTCGTGCAGGTCCCGGTGCAGCAGTGCGACGGGCCTCGGATCACCGCGGTCGCCTTCGTCCTGGTGAACCAGGGGATCGAGCAACTGCTCGATCCGCTCCCGCTCGGTGGTCGGCAGGAGGCCCCAGGCCAGCACCGGGTCCAGCCATTTGTGGGTGGTGGCCACCTCCTCGGCGGCGTCGTGGCGCGCACGCAATTCCGGGGCCTGATCGGGCGTCACGCTGTGCAGGTGTTGCAGTGCTCGCCCGAGCATGTGCCAGGCCCCGGCCAGTTCGGGGTCGCCGACCTGACCGTCCCGACCCATTTCCAGCAGGCTCCGGCCCGTCAGCGGGCCCAGGCTCATCCAGTCCTCGCCGTGGTCCAGCAACGGCGCGGTGCGTACGGAGGAGCCCACCACCGAGGCCACGGACACGTGCCGCTGGATGGCGTCGACGGCCCGACGCCGGCGGGTCACCTTGGTGAAAGGTGCGTGCGGCCCCGCTCCGCGCAGCACTGCGCGCCGGCCCGGGCGGTGCACCACGACCCGCTCACCGGCGGCCAGCCGCTCGGCGAAACGGGGCAGTTTCGCGTCGCGGTGGAGCGGGTGCACGAGGACGCCGCCGACCACCTCGGCCGAGGGGATCTTCTCCGCCGCCTCATGTGCCTGGCGGGCATCGGACCACCACTCCGCGCCGCGCCGCCCGGCGGGTGTGTCCAGTTCCAGCAGGGCGTGGCCGGGGGAGCGTGGCCAGCCGCGCAGAACCGGCCAGGCCCCGACCAGAGCCGGTGGCCGCGCGCTCATCGCAGACTCCTGGCTCGCTCGGCCAGGACCGCTGCCAGCTCCACCCGCGCCCGGGTCGCGTGGAGCCAGTCCGGACTGCGCCACCGGAAGGGCTCAGCGGCTCGCTTGAGCACGGCACCGGACGCCAGCGCCAGCACGCTCGCCGGATCTGGGGTGGTGCCGCTGGATCGCTCGTAGCCGGTCACCAGTGCCGCGTGCTGGGTCAGCCCGGCCCGGATCGTCTCCTCGGGACCGCCCGGGCCCGGGTCGGCGCGGCAGGTCCGGGCCAGGTGCTCGCCGAGGAACTCACCCAGGTCGTATTCGCGCGGGGCCAGCACCACCGAGTCCAGGTCCAGGAGGCGAAGCGCGCCGTCCGGTTCGGCCAGTATCTGGTCGGCGGAGAAGTCACCGTGGCTGGTCACCAAGGTGTCCTCAGCGGTGGACCCGCGGTGGACGAGTTCACCTGCCCGGGCGATGATCCGGGCAGCGTGGCCTGCCGGTTCGCGCAATTCGGGTATGACGCGCCCCAAGTCGTCCAGACCGGTGCTGTCCACCCCCAGATCGCTCCGCCAGCGCCGGCCCGGGTGGTCCGGGTCGGGCCAGGCCACCTGGTGCAGCCGCGCCAGTAGCGCCCCGACCGCGGTCATGTCAGGCTCCCGCTGGCGGTCGAGGGTGACGCCCTCGCTCCAGGCGAACGTGAGGGTGCGCCGGTGTGGTCGCTCGGTGAGCAGGATCGGACCGGGAATGCCAAGTGTGGCCAACGTACGTGCGAGGACCGCTCCGCGTGCGCCCTGGTCGCCGTCGAACACCTTGGTCAGTTCCGGGCCGGACGAGCCGTCGCGCCGGCCCACCCAGCGCCTCGCCGGCTTGTACCGCACGGTGCGCGTGCCGGTACGGGACAGTTCCCGGTGCAGTCCGGGCAGGTGCCGGTCGGCACCGGCGTCGGCGACCGCCAAGAGGTGGTCGTCGTCCAGGTGGCACCAGATACGCCGGTCCTTCGCGCTGCGGGCGAGCTTGTCCAGTTTCGGACGCCCCGCGCGGGTCACCGCATGGGCCAGGGCGAGCCGGTCGCCGTCGTCGGTGCGTAGGTGCACCGCGGCCACCAGCGCCGTACCGGGCTTGTACCTGAGGTACTGGGTGTGCGCACTGTGCACCGCCGGGTTGCGCCGGCGCAGGAACTCGGCCAACCCGGCATCGTCCAGCAGCACCGCCAGGCCCGGCAGATCCGGGTCGGCGTCCAGCAGGCGGGCGTCGTCGGTACCGAGGGTTTCAGTGGGCATCCTGCCCTTGCCTTCCTGCTCCGGCCAGCGCGCGGGGGTCACCCGATGGGCCGGTTGCGGGGCGCTGGTCCGAGACCTGGTGGCCGTGGCGGGCCCGGATCTGCTCCGGGCTGCCCCGGTCGGTGATACGTCCGTTGCTGACCCACAGCACCAGGTCGCAGTCGGATACGTCCTCGGGATCGTGGGTGATGATGAACGTGGTGCGATCGCGGCTGAGTCGGCGCAACGCCTCGCGCACGCCGGCAGCAGTCCTGGGGTCAAGACCGGTGGTGGCCTCGTCCAGTACCACGATCGGAGCGTCGCGCAGCATCGCCCGGGCCACCGCGATCCGTTGCCGCTGGCCGCCGGAGAGAGTGCCGCCCCGCTCGCCCACCACGGTCTCGTACCCCTGCGGCAGGGCGGTGATGAACTCGTGGGCGCCGGCCGCGGTGGCGGCGGCGATGATCTCCTCACTGTCGGCGCCGGGGCGTCCGTAGCCGATGTTCTCGGCCACGCTGGTGGCGAACAGGACGCTGTCCTGCAGCACGATCGCGACGTTCTCCCGAACCGATTCCAGGGTCAGGTCACGCATGTCGTGCCCGTCCAGGCGTACCTCGCCGGCCACCGGGTCCTGCAACCTGGGCAGCAGTGAGACCAGGGTCGACTTCCCGCCGCCGGAGGGACCCAGCACCCCGATACGTTGGCCGGCCTGGACGGTCAGGTCCACGTCACGCAGCGCCAGCCGGCCGTCGCCGTAACTGGTGGACACGCCCTGCAGGCTGACGTAGCCGCGCAGGCGGTGCAGCGGCCGGGCCCAGGAGGAGTCGGTGATGTCGGGGGCCTCATCGAGCAGGTCGGAGATCCGCTCCCCCGAGGCAGCCGCCTTGGCGATCCGGCCGGTGTACTTGGCCAGGTCACGCATCGGCTTGAAGGAGGCCTTGAGGTAGGAGATGAACACGGTCAGTTCACCGGGGGTGAGCGTCCCCGCCAGTACCTGGCGGGCACCGAGGAACAGCACCAGCCCGGAGGCAAGACCCACCAGCACATCGGTGCCGCGCTCCAGCGCTGCCGACATCCGGGTGGCCTTGACCCCGTCCTTCATCGCGCGGGAGTTCGAGGCGGCGAACTGTCTGGACAGCAGGTCCTCCAGGCCGTAGGCCTGCACCACCTGCATCGCCCCGAGGGTCTCGTTGGCGGACCCGGCCAGGTCCCCTTCACGGCTGCGCTGTTTGCGGGCTGCGCCGGTGATGCGGGGACCCTGCTGGGAGGAGCCCAACGAGAACGCGATCAGCGCACCGATGGAGACCAGCGCCAACTGCCAATCCATCCACAGCATCACCCCGAGCATCGCGAACAGGGTCACGATGTTGCCCAGGAGTGGGAGGGCCGCGGTGACGGCCACGTCTCGGACGCGACCGACGTCGGAGATCAGCCGGTTCAGCATGTCACCGGACCGGTTCGAACGGTGGTAGGTCAGTGACAGCCGTTGCAGGTGGTCGTACAGGTGCCCGCGCACGCCGGTCATCGCCCGGTTCCCGGCCAGGGCGAAGCACACCGTGCGCAGGTATGCCGCACCGGCTCGCAGGGCCGCGACCGCCACCACCGCGAGCCCGGCCACGATCACCAGGGCCATCAGGTTGTCCTCACCGGCAGCGTCGGCGACCAGTTCCGGCGAGGCGGTCGCGATGATGGCGTCCAGGACGAACTTCAGCGGCCATGGTTCGGCGAGCCGGAAGGCGACCTCGGCGAACAGGGCGATCATGCCGATGATCACCAGACGCCGGTGCGGGCGCACGTGCGGGGCCACGTGCCTCAGGGTGCGGCGCAGCCCTGGTAGGGCCGCGCCCATCTGAGCGGCGGGGGTCTTGGCCTTACTGGGGTCGGGTCTACTCATGCGGCCGGCACACTCCTGTTCTCCAGCCCGGCCGGGAGGGCACGCAGGGTGTGCACCATGGTGTGCTCCCAACTGTGCTTCCTCTCGGCCTCGGCGCGCGCGGCGCGGCCCAGTCGGTGGCGCCGGTCCGGGTCCACCAACAACCCGGCCAGGGCGGTGCGAAGGGCTCGCACATCCGAGGGTGGGACCAGGAGTCCGGTGCGGCCGGCGTCGACCATGGTGGGCAGCTGGCCGACATCACTGGCGACCACCGGCAGACCGGCGGCGAGGTACTCCAGTACCTTCAGCGGGGAGAAGTAGTCCCCGGCGTCAGCGGGGTAGGGCGCGGTGCCGATGTCCATCCGAGCCAGCAGTTCCGGTACCCGGGCCGGAGCGACCGAGCCGGTGCGCTCGACGTGGCCGGCGATGCCCAGCCCGGCCACGCGGGTGTCGATCCGCTCGGCCAGTGGGCCATCCCCCACGATCAGCAACCGGGCGCCTCGCGGCAGGCCGGGCAGGTGGCCGGGGCGCAGCAGCGGGGCGACCGCGTCCAGGAGCATCTCCACCCCGTGCCAGGGTTTGAGGGTGCCGACGAATCCCACGGTGGGTACCGGAGGCACCGCCCGGTCCCCGGTGTCGCGGGGGCGTACCCGGTGGATGTCGGCGCCGTTGGGCACAACGACGGCGTGGGTGTGCGGGGCGCGGTCCCGCACCCAGGTGCGCACCGGATCGGAGACGCACACCGCCAGGTCGGCGGCATCCATCAGGCCTGCGAGGGCCCGCTCGGCGGCCTCCCGGTGCACCAGGCCGCGCTGCTGGTGGTGCTCGTCGATCAACGGGGCGTTGACCTCCACGATCACGGGAATGCCGACCGCACGCGCCCACCGGGCGCCCCCGGCGGAGAACAGGGAGTACCGCTCGTAGTAGGCGTCGAACCCACCGGCGCCCTCGAGCACCGCGGCGGTGGCGGTGTCGGCCTCGATCAGCCGGCGCTCGCGATCGGCGCCGGAGCGCCCGCCGGCGCCGAGGGGCAGCAGGTGCACGGGCAGGTCGGCCAGGTCCGCCGGGGCCGGGCCACCGGTCTTGGCGGCGAAGACCTCCACGTGGGCCCCGGCGCGGCGCAGCGTGCGCACCACGGCCTGGACGTGCACGGAGGCGCCCTTGGTGCCGAACACCCCGATCCCGGGGTCGGCGCACACGTAGGCGACGCGCCGGCCCGCGCACCGCCGGGTCAACTCGGCGAGCAACTCCGTCTGGGTGCTCATGCTCCCACCCCCACGCGAGCGGGACGGGGGGCCAGGCCGGCCAGCGTCCGGGCCTGGCGGCGCGAATCGAACGTGGTCTCGATCAAGGTCCGGGCCTGCGCGCGCACCCGGTCGGCAAGCTCGGTGTCGGTGCCCAGGCGCTCCAGCGCCCCGGCCAGCGCGGCCGGGTCGCGCTGGGGCACCAGCAGGCCGGTGCGTTCGTGGTCGATCACCTCGACCAGGCCGGTGACATCGGTGGTCACGCATGGGGTGCCCAGCGCCATCGCTTCCAGCACCACGGTGGGCAGCCCGTCGGTGTTGCCGTCCGAGCCCACCACGCATGGTGCGGCCAGCACGTCCCCACCGGCGACCACCTGGCGGACCTGTTCCTGGGGCAGGGGGCCACGCAGGTTCACCACGCCGTCCAGGCCCAGCGAGGTAATCCGCTCGGCCAGGGCAGCGCCGCGTTCACCACTGCCGACGATGTCGCATCGCACCGGCCGGCCGGCCGCGTGCAGCAGGTGGCATGCGTCGATGAGGTCCTCGAACCCCTTCTTCTCGATCAGACGTCCGACGGCGACGATCCGGATGGTCCCGGTGCCGTTGCGCCGGCGAGGTACCTCTTGGAAGGTCTGCAGGTCCAGGCCGTTGTAGACCAGGTGTACCTGGTCATCGGGAACGCCGAGACCGAGCAGATGGCCCACGTTGTACCTGGAGATCGTCACCACGTGGTGGGCGTCGGCGGCCTTCGCGCGCACGTCGTCGTTGTCCACGGCCGAGTGGAACAGGTCCTTGGCGTGGGCGGTGAAGGAGTAGGTGATCCCGGCCAACTGCGCGGCCAGGCGGGCCACGGTCGTGGCAACGGAGGCGAAGTGGGCGTGCAGGTGGGTGATACCACGCTGGTGGGCCTGCACCGCCACGTCCAGGGCCTGCGCGGCGTCCTCGGCCTCGGCGCCCAGCAGGAGTTCGGTGGTCTCGGGGGGCAGACCGCCCAACACCTCATCGGCCCGGCGCAGCCGCTGCCACAACTCCTCGGCGCGGCGGACCCGGGAGATGTAGCGGACCGGGGCCTGTACCCGGGACAGCGCGCCATGGAAGTGCTGGTCGGTCGGTGCACGCAGCGAGAAGATCTCCAGATCCGCCCCGGCGGCCTCGCGAGCCAGGATCTCGGTGACGATGAACGTCTCGGAGAAGCGGGGGTACATCTTCAGCACATACCCCACCCGCGGCCCGGGGGCGCAGGACCGGGCGTCGGCGTCGGTTCCGTTTGAGGCCGGCGCGCCGGGTCGGGTCATCGAGTCACGCACTGTGGGGCACCTCCGTGCGGTCGAGGAGCCGGGCAGCCAGGCCGGGGATCCGGCCCAGACCGCCGAGGTCGATCGGGTTGGCGGGGACGGGTGGACCGTTGAGGGTGTCGAACCAGGTGTTCAGCACGGCCGGGTCCAAGCGGTCGGGGTGGCACATCTCCAGGGCCCCGCGCTGGGAGAGCGCTTCGGCTCGCACCAGTTGCTCCTTCCGGGGGCGTACCCGGGGCACGACGAGCATCGATTTGCCGGCGGCGAGCACCTCGCACACGGTGTTGTAGCCGCTCATCGCCACCACCGCGCGCGCGGATCCGTACCAGTGCTCCAGGTCGTCCCGGAAGGTGTGCACCACCAGGTCATCGCGTTCGGCAGCGAGTTTGCGGACGGCGCGACGGTCGGCGTCGGGCAGGTTCGGCCCGGTGATGAGAACACCCTGGTGCCCGTTCGGGTAGGTGGCCTCGGCGAAGGTGCGGGCCAGGTGGCCACCATCGCTGCCACCTCCGAGGACGCCGAGCACGAAGGGTCGCGGATCCAGCGAGCGGGGCCGGCGTACCCGCTCCGGGCTCGGTACCCGGCCGGTAGCCAGGTAGCCGGTGGCCCGCACCGGGATGGGCAGGTCGAGGTCGGCCGAGGCGTCGTACACCTGTGGGTCGCCGTACAGCCACACTTCGTCGTAGAAGGCGCGCAGGGCGGTGTTGGCACGGTCCCGGCGCCATTCGTCGCGCGCCACCCGCGGCTCATCCAGCACGTCGCGCAGGCCGAGCACCACCTTGGTGCCGGCTCGCCGGGCGGCGATCAGGGCGCGTTCCATCTCCCCGTGGAACCCGCGAGGGTGCTTGTCCACGATCAGCAGGTCGGGCGCGAAGGAGGAGACGGCGGCGCGGAGCACCTCGGAGCGGATCCGGACCATGTCCTCCACACCCAGGCCCAGGGTGCGGGCCCGGTAGTGGCCCTCCTCGCACTTGGCCAGCGCCGGCATCGAGACGATGTCGATTCCCGGGATGTGCCGGTTTCCGGTGGCTTCAGGTGCCCCGGTGAGCAGCAGCACCTCGGCATCCAGGCTGTGCATGGCCCTGGCGATCGCCAGATTGCGCCGGACGTGTCCCAACCCCTGTGCGTCGTGTGAGTACAGGGCGATCCGGGGACGCTCGGATCCGGCGGTCGCGGGTGAGTGCAGGGCGCGCGCACCCCGGCGGCGATACAGGTTCATCGGATCCTTCGATCGTGGGTCGGTCAGTGCGAATGGGCACTACCTTCGCCAGCGATTCGGAGAACCAGATGAGCAGCCGATGAGAGGGCTCTCATCTGAGCAGTGGCGCGTGAGGCGATACCCGTCCCGATCGGGGTGCCAGAGGGAGGGCAGAGTGAGTCCGCCCGGAACGACGCCGCGGCAGAGGGGGGCGCCGCCGGCGGGCACCGCGGCGCTCGGGCTCAGCCCACCCGGGGAGCCCGCGTGGCCCACGCTGGGAGCACGCTGCGGAGTGTCAGCGGTGCTTGCGCCGGTACCGGTCGAATGCGACGAGGCTCACTCCGGCACCCAGGAGCCAAGCGTCCTTGGCGATGGCGATCCCGTCCGGAGTCGGGCGCAGGCTGCCCTCCTGGCGCAGACCGGGTGCGCGCAGGTACAGGCCCACCAGGCCGGCCGCGAACGCGGTCAACCCGGTGCCGGCCACGCGCGCCGGTACGCCCGGGATGAGCAGCGCGGCGCCGATCACGGTCTCGGCGATGGCCAGGGCCTTGTTGAACTCCTCCGCCGGCACATCGGCCAGGAACGGGTAGGCGGCGCTCGCGAAGCCGTGGGTCTGCGCCGCGGTCTCGGCGTCGGCGCCCAATTTCTCCATACCGGAGTTGATGATGAACGCACCGGTGGCGATCCGTAGCGGCCAGGTGGTCAGCGCTCGTGACTTCGACATGTGATCCTCCTGTTGGTCGCGGGAGCAGGGTCAGGCCGAGGGCGGTGCCACGTGTTGCTGGGCCGGCACCTCGTCCTGGCGCAGCACACCGACCGGGCAACTCATGCCGTTGGGCCCGTGGTTGCAGTACCCGCCCGGGTTCTTCTCCAGGTACTGCTGGTGGAAGGCCTCGGCGTAGTAGAACATCCCAGCCTGCGAGGCCGGACGCAACTCGGTGGTGATGTCGCCGAGCCCGTGCTCGCGCACCACGGTGTTGAAGGCCTCCCGGGAGGCGCGGACCAGCGCCTCGTCGGCCTCGTCGGTCCAGTAGATCGCCGAGCGGTACTGGGTGCCCACGTCATTGCCCTGACGGTGCCCCTGAGTGGGGTCGTGGTTCTCCCAGAAGGCTTTGAGGATCTCCTCCAGGCCGATCCGTTCGGGGTCGTAGACCACCTGGACGGCCTCGGTGTGGCCGGTCAGGCCGGTGCACACCTCCTCGTAGGTCGGGTAGGGGGTGTAACCGCCCTGGTAACCGGCTGCGGTGCTGATCACCCCGGGCAGGCGCCAGAAGATGCGTTCGGCGCCCCAGAAGCACCCCATCGCCAGGTACACCGAGCGCGCACCCTCCGGCCAGGGTCCGATCAGCGGGGAGCCGAGCACGTCGTGGTTGGTGGGGACCGGGTAGGCCGGCGCCGTCCGCCCGGGCAGGGCCTGCTCGGGCGTCACCATCTGGGTTGGCCGGCGGCTACCAAAGATCACGTACGACTCCTCACGCTGACGGAACCACCGAAACACGGCGGGTATATCTGCGCAACACCAGGATTGGTCGTAGTGTTCCCGATGCGGGGCCATGCGCTCAGTGTGTGCGGGCCGTACGCTGAGCCACAGACGAGAGGCTGGAGAGGCGATGGCGCGAGGAGCTGGGAAGCGGTTCATCGACCGCTTCACGTCCGATGGGGGTCGCGACGATGACGATCGGTCAGCGGCATCCCCGGCCTCCGCCGATCCGGCGTCGGATCCCGAAGCGGAGCCGGAGCAGATCTCAGCCAGGGCCCGGGCCGAGGCCGATGAGAACCTCACAGCGCCGGAGGGGACGCCCCAGAGGTTGGGGGATGCCGCGACTGCGCAGGCATCCTCGCGGGTGGTCTCGGCTTCGGCTTATGTGACGCCCGCGGTGCGCGGTGCGGCGGCCTGGGCGTGGCGCCTCGCCATCATCGCGATCGTCGGTGGGGCCCTGGTGTGGGCCCTGATGCAGTTGAGCCTGGTGGTCATCCCGGTGCTGGTGGCGGTGCTGCTGGCCGCGTTGATGATGCCGGTGGTGCGCTGGCTGAGCGGGCGCGGGGTGCCCCGGACGCTGGCCGTGGCGCTGACCATGCTCGTCAGTTTCGGTGCGGTCGGCACGTTGCTCACCCTGGCCGGGCGCGCGGTCGGCTCCGGTATCGCCGATCTGGCCGACCAGGCGGTCCAGGGGCTGTACGCCTTCGTCGACTGGCTCAGCGAGGGGCCACTGAACATCAGCCCGGACCAACTCGAGGAGTACCTCGATGAGGCGCTGGAGCAGGTTCAGGATAATGTCCAGGAGATCGTGACCGGAGCGATCAGCGTGACCACCACGGTGGGCCAGATATTCGCTGGGATGCTGATCGCCCTGTTCTGCCTGTTCTTCTTCCTGCGGGATGGGCGCACCATCTGGACCTGGGTGGTGGGACTCCTGCCGCAGGCGGGGCGCGCTCAGATCGACGGTGCGGCGTTGCGGGGCTGGCTGAGCCTGGGACAGTACTCCCGGATGCAGATCCTGGTGGCCTTCATCGACGGTGTCGGCATCGGTGTGGGGGCCTGGATTCTCGGGGTGCCGCTGGCCCTGCCGCTCGGAGTCCTGGTGTTCCTGGGTTCGTTCATCCCGATCGTTGGTGCCGTGTTGACCGGTGCGATCGCGGTGTTGGTGGCGCTTGTGGATGGCGGATTCTGGACCTCGGTGATCATGCTGGCGATCGTGCTGGGTGTGCAACAGATCGAAGGGAACGTGCTGCAGCCGTTCCTGATGGGACGCGCCTTGAAGTTGCACCCGGTGGCGGTGCTGCTCGCGGTGACCGCAGGTACCGTCCTGGGCGGGATCATCGGAGCACTGCTCGCCGTGCCGATCATCGCGGCCACCAATTCGGTGATGCTGTACCTGCACGGACATGACAACGCGCCCGCGGAGGACCAACGTGACCTGGAGCGGGCCACGCTGCAGATGCAGCGTGATTTCCGGCAGCGAGGAAAGGTCCGCACTTCTTGATCACGCTCGAGACGATCCGGGCCGCCGCCCGGGAATTGGAGGGGGTGGCCCAGCGCACCCCGATGGAGTACTCGCGGGCGTTGAGCCAGGTGGCGGGTGTTCCGGTGCACCTGAAGTGCGAGAACCTGCAGCGCGGTGGTTCGTTCAAGATCCGTGGTGCGTACACGCGGATGTCCCGGCTCAGCCCGGCGGAGAAGGCCGCCGGCGTGATCGCCGCATCCGCCGGCAACCACGCCCAGGGCGTGGCGCTGGCGGCGAGGATGCTGGGGATCTCGGCCACCGTGTACATGCCGGTCGACGCCGCACTTCCCAAGGTGGCGGCCACCGCCGGGTACGGGGCCGAGATCCGCCGGGCCGGCTCCAGCGTCGATGAGGCTCTCGTCGAGGCACGAGCGGAGGCCGAGCGCACCGGGAAGGTGGTGGTCCATCCCTTCGACCATCCCGACATCGTCACGGGACAGGCCTCGATCGCCCTGGAAATCGCCGAGCAGACGCCGGAGGTGGCCACCGTGCTCGTGCCCACCGGGGGCGGGGGGCTGCTGGCCGGGGTCGGCGCCGGACTGCGCACGGTCCTGGGGCGGCCGGTGGAGGTGGTCGGTGTGCAGGCGGAGGGCGCGGCTGCCTACCCGGCGTCGTTGAGCGCCGGGAGCCCGATACCGCTGGAGGCGATGCACACGATGGCTGATGGGATCGCGGTGGCCACTCCCGGGCAGGTGCCCCTGGAGATCGTGCAGGAATCGGTGGCCCGGGTGGAGACCGTGACCGAGGAGGAGATCTCCCGGGCCCTGCTGATGCTGACCGAACGGGCCAAGTTGGTGGTGGAGCCCTCCGGGGCCGCCGGTATCGCCGCGTTGATGCACCGTCCCGGGGCTTATGCCGGGCCGGTGGTGGCGATCCTGTCCGGGGGCAACATCGACCCGCTGGTGCTGATGCGGGTGCTGCGACACGGCATGGTGGCGGCCGGCCGGTACCTGCAGGTACAGGTCCGGGTGAAGGACACCCCCGGCAACCTCGCCCGGTTGCTGGCCCACCTTGCCGACCTGGACGCCAACGTCCTCAACGTCGGGCACGTGCGCACCGCGGCCGACCTGGCCGTCGACGAGGTGGACATCGCGGTCGAGTGCGAGACCAACGGTGCCGAGCACTGCGACTCAGTCCTGCGGGCACTGGCCGGAGAGGACCACTACCGGGTGCTGTGGGGTTCGATGGAGGCTCCCACCGCGTGAGCGGACGGGTCAGCGGTGACCACCCCGGAGAACTGGGGTGCCCGCCGAGCAGGTGCGGTGACCTGCCGGCGGGCACGGTGTCGTCGTCAGCCCTTGTAGGGCTTGGCGGCGGAGATCTTGACCTCGATGGTCGCTCCGTTGGGTGCCTGGTACTCCACCGAGTCACCGACCTGCTTGCCCGAGATCGCCGAGCCCAGCGGTGAGCCCGCCGAGTAGACATCCAGGTCGGTGTCGACGGCACCTTCGCGCGAACCGAGCAGGAACGTCATCTCGTCCCCACCCACGTCGGCGGTGACCACCATGCCCGGTTCCACCACGCCGTCGTCAGCTGGTGTCTCCCCGACGTGGGCGTTGCGCAGCAACTCCTCCAACTGGCGGATCCGCGCCTCCTGCTTGGCCTGCTCCTCCCGAGCAGCGTGGTAACCGCCGTTCTCCTTGAGGTCACCCTCATCGCGGGCGGCGTCGATCCGGTCGCGATTTCGGCGCGTCCCTTACTCACCAGGTGGTCGTACTCGGCCTTGAGCCGGTCATAACTGTCCCGTGTGAGCCACGTGGTTTCGGACACGTTCCCTCCTCGGCATGAAATGGAGCATGAATAAATAGGGCCCGGTGCTGAACGCAGGGAACCTCTGGTCGTCCATGAGGTTCTGACTCACCCGGAGGCTCGATGCGGTCCGCTCCGGGCGGTGCAAGTGCCCCATTCTAGCAAGATCTGCGCGAATTCTCGCGAAGCAACGGTGCCGGAGGGGTCAATTCACCAATTCACATGAGCGCACGATGCCGGTTACCGGGGCCGCGCTGGTGGCCACGGGTACCCTGACCTGGTTCACCCGGTCCTGGAACGGGCCCAGGCGAGTATCGAGCAGGCCGACCTGGCCGAAGTTGGCGTCGAGGGCCTCGATCGTGCAGTCGGCCTGCTCACCCGGGGGCATGGTGATCTCGAACAGCACCTCTACCGAGGCCTGGTCGGGGGCCACGAAGAAGGAGATCTCCTGGGTGCTCACCGACGGGGCCAGTCGGTCGATGGCCACCCACAGGCCGAAAGCGCCCGCCAGCACCGCGACGCTCACGGCTAGGATCCACATGGTCCGCCGGCCGCGCCGAGCATCGCGCACCGGGCCGTACCGTTCGGCCAGCCTGCGGTCGGCCGGGGCCTGCGGCGCCGATGCACCCTGCACTGCTGTCATCCTTACACTGGTCGGTAGCACAGACCGGTATGCCTGTGCGCGACAGTCTCGCACTTCTCTCACCCCACACCTAGCCAGGAGGTTGGTCCGTGGTCAGCCAGGACCTGCGGCTGATGGCCGTACATGCTCATCCCGACGATGAGTCGAGCAAGGGGGCTGCCACCATGGCCCGCTACGCATCCGAAGGGGTGCAGGTGCTCGTGGTGACCTGCACCGGCGGGGAGCGTGGTTCCATCCTCAACCCCCGCCTGGAGAACGATGAGACCGTGCTCGCCGACCTCCCGGGCACGCGCCGCCGGGAGATGGCCGCCGCAGCGCAGGTCCTCGGCGTGGATCAGCACTGGCTCGGTTTCGTCGACTCGGGCCTGCCCGAGGGTGATCCGCTGCCGGACCTGCCGGAGGGCTCCTTCGCGCTCACCCCGGTGGAGGTGGCGACCGAGGCGCTGGTCGAGGTGGTGCGCCGGTTCCGCCCGCACGTGATGACCACCTACAACGAGAATGGTGGCTACCCCCATCCCGACCATGTGATGACCCACAAGATCTCGATGGCGGCTTATGAGGCGGCCGGCGACGGCGAGCAGTTCCCCGACGCCGGGGAGCCGTGGGAGGTCTCGAAGATCTACTACGACGTGGGCTTCCACAAGGAGCGGATCCTCACCGTGCACGAGGAACTGATCGAGCGGGGGATGGAATCGCCGTTCGGGGACTGGCTGAAGCGCTGGGAGGACCGGCCGAGCCGGGAGGTCACCACGCAGGTGCGCTGCGCGGACTTCTTCGGGCACCGAGACCGGGCGCTGTTGGCCCACGCCACCCAGATCGACCCCGACGGGTTCTTCTTCGCCGTCCCCCGCGACGTGGAGCGAGCGGCGTGGCCGACCGAGGAGTTCGAACTCGCCCACTCCCGGGTGCCCACAGACATTCCCGAGGACGACCTGTTCGCCGGGGTGCGGGCGTGAACGTGCGCTCGAGGGCCGCCGTGCTGATCCACGACGATAGCGGCGGCGTGCACCCGGTGGCCGATCAGCTGGCCCGGGGATCCGATCCGAATCTGGTGGCCCCGGGGATGGCGGCGTTCCTGGCCTTCCTCGCGCTGGCGATCGCGGTGATCGCGCTGGGATGGTCCCTGACGCGTCAGGTGCGCCGCTCGGAGTACCGCAACGCACAACGCCGCGCCGCGGCCGCGCAACAGCGCCCCGGGCCCGCCGGAGCCGGTGCAGCGAGCGTCGGTGACGTCGGCGCGGACAGCCCTGATCCTGGGGCCCGGCGCCCCGGAGGTGACGACGACGCATCACCAGGGGCGCCGGCGGCGTCCACGCCGGCCGACACCCCCGCCGACGGGGGATCGGAGGCGAGACCGTGACCAGCCCACTCGACGTCGCGGTGGTGCAACTGCAGGCGGATGAGGATGTGCAGGAGAATGCCCGCGCCGCCGCCGAGGCGATCCGGGATGCCGGCCGCGCGCAGTTGGTGGTCCTGCCCGAGTACACCAGCGGCTGGGCCAAGCACCTGCGCCCGGAGCTGGCCCAGCCCGCTCGGGGGCCATTCACCGAGGCCGTCCGGCGGGCGGCCAGGGAGTCCGGACGCACCGTGGTGCTGGGCACGATGGAGCCCGACGACGGCGAGTCGGCCCGCTGCGCAAACGTCGCGCTGGCCATCGGACCGGACGGGCAGGACCTGGGGCGCTACCGCAAGGTGCACCTGTTCGATGCTTACGGAATCCGGGAGTCCGACACCTTGACCCCGGGGCCGGCCGGCGCCGAGCACGCGCTGGTGCTCGACGTCGGTGCACTGCGCGTGGGTGTGGCCACCTGTTATGACATCCGGTTCCCCGAGACCTTCCGGGTGTTGGCCGACGCCGGTGCGAACGTGTTCGCCATCGGAGCCGCGTGGGCGGCCGGGGAGGGCAAGGCCGAACTACTCCTGACCCTGGCTCGTGCTCGGGCGATCGAGAACGGCAGTTACGTGCTGATCTCCTCCCAGCCCGGGCCCGGCCGGTCCGGGCACAGTGCCATCGTCGATCCGCGCGGGGTGGTGCTCTCCCAGGCAGGGAGCGATGAGGCACGCACCCTGCACGCCGCACTCGACCCGGAGGTGGTGCGCGCCACCCGGGCTCAGGTGCCGAGCCTTGGCCATCGCCGGTACCGGGTGGTGCCGGTGGACGGCGCCGGTGGCCGGGTCGGCTAGCCGCCTCAGCGGACCGTCGGTGCGCCGTCAGCAGGCCTTCTGCGGCGTCAGCGGGCCAGCAGCACCGCCGCCCCGACGGCCACGGCGTGACAGGTGTAGCCGACCACGGTGCCCACGTGGAAGATCTCGTGATAGCCGAAGTAGCGCGGGCTGGGATTGGGCCGCTTGAATCCGTAGGCCAGTGCGCCCAGGGTGTACCCGAGGCCACCGGCGATGATCAACCACACCACGGCCGCGTTGGAGGCGGACCAGAACGCGGGCATGAACCACACCGCCACCCAGCCCAGCGCCACGTAGACCGGCACGTAGAACCAGCGCGGTGCGTTCAGCCAGAACACCCGGGCACCGATCCCGGCGAGGGCACCTCCCCAGACCACCGCGAGCAGGACGGTGGCGGTGCGGACCGGGAGCAGCATCACGGCCAGCGGGGTGTCGGTGCCGGCGATGACCAGGAAGATGTTGGAGTGGTCCAGCCGGCGGAGGGTGGCGAACCGGCGCGGGGACCAGGTGCCCCGGTGGTAGATCGCGCTGGTGGTGAACAGCACCACGGTGGTCACCGCGAACACTGCCACCGCCGCGCGCGCACCCGGCGTCGGGGCCGACCAGCAGCACGATTCCGATCACCGCAGCCAGCGGTGCCATCACGGTATGGATCCACCCACGCAGCAGCGGCTTGGCGAGGGCCTGGGCAACGGTGTCGCCGGTGGAGGGGGCGGTCATGTGGCACGTCCGGGGAGTCTGGGGGCGGTGGTCCAGGCCGAGGGGCGCAGCCCCACTCGCCTTACCTACGCCATCGTAGGTTACGCAAACGTAGCCTTCAACGGCGATGCGAGCGAGTAGCGTATAGCCAGCGTGTGGTGCGCCCCGTGCCAGGTGGCCGCCTCCGCACGCACCCGCATCGCGTCCCGCCCGTACCGGTAACCGAGAGGAGAACCGCATCCGCATGCGACCTCCGGCCCTGCTGTACGGACTGTATGAGCGCAAACTCTCCCGGGATCTGCAGTCGGCCCAGGTGCCCAAGCACGTGGGGGTGATGCTGGACGGCAACCGTCGTTGGGCGCGGGCGGTCGGCCTGGACGCAGCCCACGGACATCGCGCCGGGCTCAACGCATCCATGACCTGCTCACCTGGTGCGCCGAGGCCGGCGTGTCCGTGGTCACCATGTGGATGCTGTCCACCGACAACCTACGCCGGGAGGCCCAGGAGGTCTCGGACCTGTTGGAGATCATCGCCACCGCCGTGCAGGAGCTGGCCGACACCGGGCGCTGGCGGCTGCGCATGGTCGGGGAGCTCACCCTGCTGCCGCAGGAGATCGCGGCCCGGCTGGCCGCGAACGAGGCCGCCACGGCCGACGTGGACGGTATGCAGGTCAACATCGCCGTCGGGTACGGGGGGCGCCACGAGATCGCCAACGCGGTGCGCTCCCTGCTCAAGGAACACGTGGCCGCCGGGCACAGCCTGGAGGAGATCGTCGAGGAACTGACCGAGGCCCACATCGGTGAGCACCTGTACACCAAGGGTCAGCCGGATCCGGATCTGGTGATCCGTACCTCGGGGGAACAGCGCCTGGGCGGCTTCCTGCTCTGGCAGAGCGCGCGCACAGTGAGTTCTACTTCTGCGAGGCGTTCTGGCCGGACTTCCGCAGGGTGGACTTTCTGCGGGCGCTGCGGGCCTACTCCCGCCGGGAGCGCCGGCTGGGTCGCTGACCTGGTGAACACCGGATGACGTTTCGGCCCCCGGCGTGCCGTAACGCGGATCGGTGTCCACCAAGTCGTAGCGTGGGAGCACTGGATGGCAACCTCGCCATCCATCGGAAGGCCAGCCCATGGAGTTCACGCTCGGATGGGGAAGGGGCCTTCGGCCCGATCGGCCGACCGCCCCCCACCCGCGACCGCCACACCTGACGGTGTGCCGCGGCAGGTCCAGCTAGAGGAGCTACCTGTGAGCCGTGAATCCCTCGAGTTCGACGTCCAGATCGGATCCATGTCCGAGGCGGGGGGAGGCGCGGCAGAGCTGCCCGTGGCCGACCCTGCCCCCGACCTGGCCGACGGCGAGGTCGTCACCTATGTGCTGGACACCTCGGTGCTGCTGTCTGTCCGATCCGTGGGCGATCCTGCGGTTCGCCGAGCACGAGGTGGTGCTACCGGTAGCGGTGATCACCGAGTTGGAGGGCAAACGCCACCACCCCGAGCTCGGCTACTTCGCGCGCAGCGCGCTGCGGATGCTCGACGACCTGCGCCTCGAACACGGCCGGCTCGATTCCCCGGTTCCGGTGGGCGACCAGGGTGGAACGGTACGGGTAGAACTCAACCACTCCGATCCGGCGGTGCTGCCCTCGGGTCTGCGGTTGGGTGACAACGACACTCGTATCCTGTCCGTGGCCGCCAACCTCGACGCCGAGGGGCGCCACGTCACGATCGTCTCCAAGGACCTGCCGATGCGGGTCAAGGCCTCATCGGTGGGGCTGCGGGCAGAGGAGTACCGGGCCCAGCTCGCCCTGGACTCGGGGTGGCGCGGGATCTCCGAAGCGGGACTCAGCGAGGAGGAGATGGGGGAGTTGTGGGCCAGTGAGCGCCTGGTCATCGCCGACCTGGTGGCCGGGGAGACCGTGCGTGACCTGCCGTGCAACACCGGGCTGGTCCTGCACTCCCCGCGCGGTTCGGCGCTGGGCCGGGTCACGGCGGACAAACAGATCACACTGGTGCGCGGAGACCGGGATATCTTCGGGATGCACGGGCGCAGCGCCGAACAGCGCATCGCCATCGACCTCCTGCTCGACTCCGAGGTAGGCATCGTCTCCCTGGGTGGGCGGGCCGGCACCGGCAAGTCCGCCCTGGCACTGTGCGCGGGCCTGGAGGCGGTGCTGGAGCGCCAGGAGCACCGCAAGGTGGTGGTGTTCCGGCCGTTGTACGCCGTCGGCGGCCAGGAGCTGGGCTACCTGCCCGGTAGCGAGGCGGAGAAGATGAACCCCTGGGCCCAGGCGGTGTTCGACACCCTGGGGGCGGTGGTCTCGACCGAGGTGGTCGAAGAGGTGATGGACCGCGGCATGCTCGAGGTACTGCCCCTTACCCACATCCGTGGCCGGTCCCTGCACGATGCGTTCGTGATCGTCGACGAGGCGCAGTCACTGGAGCGCAACGTGCTCCTGACCGTGCTCTCCCGGATCGGGCAGAGTTCTCGGGTGGTGCTCACCCACGATGTGGCCCAGCGCGACAACCTGCGCGTGGGACGCCACGACGGCATCGCCTCGGTGATCGAGTCACTCAAGGGCCACCCGCTGTTCGGACACGTGACGTTGACCCGTTCCGAACGCTCTGCGGTGGCGGCGCTGGTCACCGAGTTGCTCGAGGGGCCGGGGATGTGAAGTGCCGGATGCGGAAAGTGAATTCCGCGTCCGCCCCTCGGGCGTGATCCTGGCCACTATCGCGAGCGGGTATCTCATATGCGAGATATCGTGCCCGAATGACCACGATTGAGCAGACCCAGACCACAGTGCCCGAGATCGGTGCCCTGATCCGCGGGGCCCGGCAGAACAAGGGCCTCACCCAGACCCAGTTGGCCGAGTTGCTCGGTACCAGCCAGAGCGCGGTGGCCCGGATCGAGAACGGCGGGCAGAACCTGACCGTGGAACTGCTGGGCCGGATCAACCAGGCCCTGGAGGCGGATCTGCTCCACCTCGGCCGGCCCCGCGCCTCCCACCTGCGGGTGACGGGAGAGCAGAAGCTCTCCGGGACCATCACGGTGAAGTCCTCCAAGAACGGCGCGGTAGCCCTCCTGTGCGCCGCACTGCTCAACCGTGGCCGTACCACCCTGCGCGGAGTCGCCCGGATCGTGGAGGTGGACCGGATCGTGGCGGTGCTGCGCTCCATCGGGGTGCAGGCCACATGGTCCGCCGACGGAAAGGACCTCGAGCTCGTTCCGCCGGCCGAGTTGGATCTGGCGAACATCGACACCGAGGCAGCCCGTCGAACCCGCAGCATCATCATGTTCCTGGGGCCGTTGCTGAACAGGGAAGCGGCGTTCGAGTTGCCCTACGCCGGGGGCTGCAACCTGGGTACGCGCACGGTGGAGCCACACATGATCGCCCTGCGGCCCTTCGGCCTGGACGTGCTGGCCACCTCCGGTGCCTACCAGGCCACGGTGAATCCGGAGCGGCCGACCGACATCAAGGTGGTGCTGACCGAGCGCGGTGACACGGTCACCGAGAACGCCATCATGGCTGCCGCCCGGCACCCGGGTGTGACCACGATCCGCAACGCAAGCCCGAACTACATGGTCCAGGACCTGTGCTTCTACCTCGAGCTGCTCGGGGTGCGGATCGACGGGATCGGTACCACCACCCTACGGGTGCACGGCCTGGCCGACATCGACGCCGACGTCGACTACGCCCCGGGTGAGGACCCGGTGGAGGCGATGAGCCTGCTCACCGCCGGCATCGTGACGAACTCGGAGATCACCGTGGCGCGGGTGCCGATCGAGTTCATGGAGATCGAACTGGCCACACTCTCGGAGATGGGTCTGCGCTACACGCTCTCGGAGGAGTACCCGGCCGCGAACGGGCGCACCCGGCTGGTGGACGTGACGGTGCAGCCGAGCGAGTTGAAAGCCCCGATCGACAAGATCCACCCGATGCCCTTCCCCGGCCTGAACATCGACAACCTCCCCTTCTTCGCGGTGATCGCCGCGACCGCCTCGGGCACCACGATGATCCACGACTGGGTCTACGACAACCGCGCCCTGCACTTGACGGACCTGACCAGGCTCGGTGCTGACGTGCGGCTGCTGGACCCGCACCGGTTGGACATCACCGGTCCTACCCGGTTCTCCGGCGCGGAGGTGACCTGTCCGCCGGCCCTGCGTCCGGCGGTGGTGATCCTGCTGGCGATGCTGGCGGCCAAGGGCACCTCGGTGCTGCGCGGTGTGGACATCATCGCCCGCGGCTACGAGCAGTTGCAGGAGCGGCTGATTGAGCTCGGCGCCCAGATCGAGACGTTCCGCGACTGAGTACCTGCGCCGAAGGCGCGGGCGTGTTCAGCGCAGCGGGTCGAACGGGGCGAGCAGCTCGGGAACCTGCCCGGTGGTGATCGCCTCGGTGAGCAACCGCCCGGTCAACGGCCCCAGCGTGATACCCCACATCCCGTGCCCACCGGCGATGTGCACCCGGGGCGAGGCGGTCGGACCGATCTGCGGCAGACCATCAGGCGTGACCGGCCGGGAGCCGACCCACTCGTCCTCGCGCGACTCGAAGTCCGCTCCGGTCAACAGCGGCCGGGTGGCACCGACGATCGCCTTGATGCGGCGCGGGTCCAACGGGGCGTCGGGGCGCTGGAACTCCATCATTCCGGCCACCCGTAGCCGTCCACCCAGCGGGGTGCAGGCCACGCGCTGGGCCGGGAAGTACACCGGCACCGTTGGCGCGGGGTCAACCGACACGGTGAAGGAATAGCCCCGTCCGGCTTGGACCACCTGGCGGACCCCGAAGCCACGGGACAGTTGCGGCAGCCACGCCCCGGTCGCCAGCACCACCACGTCGGCGTCCAGTCGTTCGACCTCCCCCCCGGTGCGCGCGGGGCTCTCACTGCGGGTCTGGCCACTACGGACGTTGTCCGCCACGGTGACCGAGGCCGGTGAACCCGGCCCACCGCCGTCGGCGGCTATCACCCGCCGTCCTTCGTGCACCGTGGTGCCCTGAGCGCGCACCGCCGCCGCCAGTGAGGTCAGGAAAGCGGGCGGGTTCATGAAGCGTGTCCCGTGCAGCCGGATCGCCTCGACCACCTGCTCGGACAGCGCCGGCACGATCTCCCGCGCCGCGTCGCCGTCGAGCAGGTCGGCGCCCACGTCCTGACCGGCCGCACGGATCTGGCCGAACTCTTCCATCAGCAGTTTGTGCTGGCCGGGACGGGCGAAGCAGGCCAGGAACGCCTCGGGCTCCACGGTGGGTTCACTCACCCCGTTCTCGGTCAACTCGTCGAACGCCGCCAGTGACTCCCGGTTCAGCGGGATGTAGTGGCCCATGGCCCTGGTCCAGGCCCCGGCGGTGGAGCGGCGTAGGAAGCCGGCCAGGAACCGGATCAGCACCGGGTCGATCCGGGGCGGGACGTAGACCGGGGAGTTGGGGGAGATGAACGCCTTGAGTCCCGAACGTAGGATCGCGGGCTCGGGTAACGGGGTGGTGATCGGAGGAGTCAGCCAGCCGGCGTTGCCCCAGGACGCCCCGGCGGCTACGTGATCCTGCTCCACCACGGTCACGTCCAGGCCGGCGCGGCGCAGGTGCCACGCGGTGGCAAGTCCGACCATCCCGGCGCCAACGACGATCGCTGACTTCGGCGTGGGGATACTGCGTTGGCGGACCGCGGCGATGCGGCGGTTTCGGCGGGAACCCATTGGTCCTTGGTACCAGCCGCGCAGCGGCGATGCCAGCGGTTTGACGCGCAGGTCCTGCGAAGCCGGTGCGCCGCCGTCCCCGGAACCGGGGCGGGGCGTCCGGTCGGGCACAACCCGGGCCCGGGCCGGGAAGAGTTCCCGTGCCCGGGCCGGGCCGTCTCCTAGCCCTTGACCGCCCCCGCGGTCATGCCGCGCACGAAGTAGCGCTGCAGGGCGAAGAAGACGATCACGGGGACGAGCATCGAGATGAACGCCCCGGAGGAGAGGAGGTCCCACCGCTGGCCGTACTGGCCGATGAGGCCCTGCAACGCCACGGTGACCACCTCGTTGCGTCCCGAACCGATGAACAGCACCGCGATCAGCAGGTCGTTCCACACCCAGAGGAACTGGAAGATCGCGAAGGCGGCCAGCGCCGGCACGCTCATCGGCAGGATCAGGCGCCAGAACGTCTGATAGTGGCTGGCGCCGTCGATCTTGGCCGACTCGATCACGGCCTTGGGCAACGTGGACATGTAGTTGCGCAGGATGAACACCGCCAGCGGCATCCCGAACCCGGTGTGGGCCAGCCACACCGTGATGAACTCCCCGACCAGGCCGAACTGGTTGAACAGCTGCAGCAGTGGCATCAGCGCCACCTGGTTGGGCACCACGAGCAGGCCCACCACGAGGACGAACAGCCAATCCCGGCCCCGGAACTGCAGGAACGTGAAGGCGTAGGCCGCCATCGCCGCGATCAGGATGGGGATGATGGTGGCCGGGATGGTCACCACCAGGGAGTTGATGAAGGCGTTGCCCATGCCCGCATCCAGGACCTCCCGATAGGAGTTCAGCGTCCAGTCGTTGTCCCAGAACCGCAGGATCGCTCCCCACCAGGAGGTGCTGGTGGCATCCTCGCGGGTGCGGAAGGAGGTGACCAGCAGACCCAGAGTGGGGATGACGAAGCCGACGACGACGAGCGTCAGGGTGATGCGGACCGGCCAGTTGGCTCTGGACTCACCCGGCTCGGGACGCGACCTGGGGCGGGACCTGCCCGTCGGGGCGGCTTCTGCTACCGGAGGAACGGTCGAGGTACTCATCCCATGGCCTCCTGCTTCCGGAACTGCCGGACCTGGTAGATCATCACCGGGATCACCGCGATCATCAGCAGCACCACGATGGCCGCGGACTTGCCGTAATCACCCACATTGAACAGTTCGGCGAAGAATCGTCGTGCCACGACGTCGGTATTGTGCTGGCCCCCGTCATCACGTAGACGATGTCGAAGATCTTCATGACCGCGATCAGAATCGTGACGAATACGGTGATCACCGTGCCCCAGATCTGCGGGATCACCACTTGGAAGAAGGCCTGTACTTCGGTTGCGCCGTCAATGCGGGCCGCTTCGATCGTTTCCTCCGGAACCGCTTTGATCGCCGAGGACAACAGCACCATCGCGAACCCGGTCTGCAACCAGATCAGGATGATCATGAGCAGGAAACTGTTCAGCCGGTAGTCCCGCATCTGCAGCCAGACCTGTGGTTGCCCACCGATGCCGGTCCACAGCGCGTTCAGCAACCCGATCTGTTCGGTTCCGCCGGGTCGGAACTCGTAGATGAACCGCCAGATTGTGCTGGCCCCGACCATGGAGATCGCCATCGGCAGGAAGATCAGTGACTTGGTGACCTTCTCCCCGCGCGGGGCGAGCCGGTCGGTGAGCACCGCCACCAGCAGCCCGATCACCACCGCCACGGTGGGCACCACCAGGATCCACAGCAGGGTGTTGATCATGGTCTGCTGGAACGCGGACTCGGTGAGCAGATCCACGTAGTTCTGCACCCCGATCCACTCGGTGGAGCGGGCGTTGGCGAAACTGAGAATGATCGTGCGCACACCCGGGTAGAGCAGGAACAGTCCGATGAAAGCGATCGCCGGGCCGGCGAACACCCACGGCTTGAGCCTGCTGGACCACCGTTCGGGTAGCTTCTCGACGAGCCAGTTGAACACGAAGAAGAGGATGAGCACCGCTCCGACGCCACCGGCGATGGCAAGGACGGCGTTGATGACTTTGATCATGGTGCGCCCTTTCCCAGGCGAGCACGCCGGCCGGGCGAGGCTTCACTGCCCGCCCGGCCGCCGTGGAGAATCACGGCCAGCTGTTCTCGATCTCGCTGAGAGCCTCCTCCAGTTCCACGCTCCCGGAGAGCCAGTCGACCATCGAGGTCCAGAACGTCCCGGTGCCCACCTGGGCGGGCATCAGGTCCGAACCGTCGAAGCGGAACACATCCGAGTCAGCGGCCAGTTCGGCCTGCTCGCGGAGCAGGTCGTTGGGGTAGAAGGAGGTGTCGAAGGAGACGTTCGGGGAAAGCCACCCACCGGATGCGGCGGAGTTCTCACCGAATGACGGCGCGGCGATCGCCTCCAGGGCTGCTGCGGCGTCGGGGTTGTCGCTCAGCAGCGCCATGTAGTCACCGCCGCCCAGCACGGGCTGTCCATCGAAGCCGCCCTCATAGGGAGGCAGCAGGAACACGCCGACCTCCTCATCGAGGTTCTCCAGGATCTCCGGAGGCCAGAAACTGGTGATGAAGTTGCCCTGGCGGTGCATCATGCAGCCCGGCTCGTCGGCGATCAGCGGGTTTGCGGCGTCACCGAAGTTCGTGGCGGTCAGGCCCTGCTGGCCACCGACCACGAAGCCCTCGGTCAGGGCGATCTCACCGAATGCCTCACCGGCTTCCACGACGACGGGGTCATCGAAGGGGATCTCATTGTTCACCCACTGGTCGTAGACATCCGGTCCACCCACCCGGAGCACGTACTCCTCCAGCCAGTCCGTTGCCGGCCAACCGGTGTCGGGTCCGGACTCGATGCCGATGCACCAGGGCGTCACACCGTCATCGACCATCTGCTGGCTCAGTTCCACCAGTTCCTGGTGCGATTCGGGGATGGTGTAGCCGGCGTCGTCGAACTCGGGGATCGGGTAGAAGACCAGTGACTTGACGTTGATGGAGTAGGGGATGCCGTAGGTGGTGCCGTCCTCCGCGGTGCCGGTGTCCACCAGACCGTCGATCATGTCCCCGGACGCTGCGTCGAGGTCGAGAGCCTCGGAGAGTGGGATCAGGTGACCGTCGCCGGCCAGGTCCATCATCAGACCGGGCTGGGGGAAGATCGCGATGTCGGGTACGTTCCCGCCCTCGACGCGGGTGCGGATGATGGTGTCGAAGTCGGCCAGGGAGTTGAACTCCAGGTCGAGGTCGTGCTCCTCGGCCACCATCTCCAGGTCGGCTTCGAAGGCCTGTTGTTGTTCCCCGGAGAAGGCACCGACGATCTCTACCGGTCCACCGCTGGCACCGTTGCCGTTATCACCATTGCCTGTGTCGCCGGTGCCCCCGCCCCCGTTGCCGCCGTTGCCTCCATCGGGGTCGTCGCTCAAGCACCCGGCTGCGAGTAGGCCCGTGGCGGCCACGACCGCCGCCAGGCGGACTGCTGCGCTTCGTTTCATTCCGGCTCCCTTGCTAGTGTCGATGCGCATGCTGGCTGATTGCACCCCCATGCGCACCCCTAGGCATACTCCTGTCCGGGCACCGGCGGGGTGAATACGGGCATAACCGTTTGACAACAAATATGGAAAGGGCATTCCCGACAGTTGCTGAGATATTCGGGATTGGGCCTAATCGACCAAGCGGGCCCGGCCATCGGCTAGGTCGTATTCCACGCCGATGACGGCGCAGCGGCCCTCGGCGATGGCGTTCTCCAGACTCAGGGAGTAGGTGCGCAGCATCTGCACCGTGGCGCGGACATGCTGGCGGCGCAGGGCGTCGTCGTCGGGGATGTGGATCTGGCGCTGCAGGGCGGCATCCACCGGTGCTGCCCCCTCGTGCCCCCCGGATGGGGCGGCGGGCTCGGGCTCGGCGTGCCCAGTTCCCATGTCGCCGGCGGCCGACGGTGGCGTATCGGGGCGGGAGTGCCGATCCTGCTGGCCGGGCATGACCAGGCTGGGAATCACCCGGTCCACCACCGCGCGCACGAAGCCGCCGGGCATCTTCCCCGTGGTGAGGGCGTCGATCGCTGCCTGCAGGGCTCCGCAGTGGTCGTGACCCAGGACCACCACCAGCGGCACTCCCAGGACGTCAACGCCGTACTCGATGGACCCGATCACGGTGGTGTCCACGACGTGCCCGGCGGTGCGCACCACGAACAGGTCACCGAGGCCGCGGTCGAAGATCAGTTCGGCGCCGACCCGGGAGTCGGAGCAGCCGAAGATCACCGCGAACGGGTGTTGGCGGACCGAGACCTCACGACGGTGGTCCACGCCCTGGCTGGGGTGCGTCATCGTGCCTGCGACGAATCGATCGTTTCCCTCGCGCAGGGCCTGCCAGGCCGCTTCGGGGCTCACGGGTGCCTTGGGACTCATGCATCCTCCGCTCGTGGTGCTGGTGTGGATGTGCCGTGGCGGGCGAGCGACTGCTCCAACTCGTCGCGGCTGGGCGGGTTGGCTCCGGCACGGCTGACGGTGAGCGCGGCGGCTGCCGCGGCATGCGTCATCGCGGCCCGCAACCCGGTGGTACCGATGCGGTGCAGGGCGCGTCGACGGGACGCGCCGAGCAGGTCCGCCCGCCAGAGGGCATCGAGCAGGGCGGCCATGTAGGAGTCCCCGGCGCCGACGGTGTCCACCACGGACACCAAGGGGCTGGGATCCCTCACCTCCCCGGCGGCGCACAGGCCCACCGACTCCGAACCCCCACGGGTCACCACCACCAGTGCGGGCCCCCTGTGCGCCCAGTTCCGGGCGGAGGCGATCGGATCCTGTTCGGGGTAGAGCCAGGTCAGGTCCTCATCGGAGACCTTGACCACATCGGCGCTGGCCACCAGGGCCTCGATACGCTCCCGGGCCGGCCCGACCTCGCCCATGATGGTGGGCCGGACGTTGGGGTCGTAACTGATCGTGGCATGGGTGGCTCCGCCGTTGAGGAGGCGTGCCACCTCGTCCGCGCCAGGGGGCAGCGTCGCGGCGATGGACCCGGCGTGCAGCACCCGCACGTGCTCATCCACCGTGGTGGCAGGTACCCGCCACTCCAGGTCGAAGGTGTACTGTGCCGCCCCGTCCGAGTCCAACCGGGCCAGCGCCGTGGAGGTGCGCTCGGCACCGTCGGAGCCCCGGGTCAGGTCCACCCCGGCGCCGGTCAGGTGGGCGCGCACCAGATCTCCGTGTGCGTCCGAGCCGAACCAGGTGGACAGCCTCACCGGCGTCCCAACCGGGAGAGGCCGATCGCGACGTTCGCCGGTGATCCACCGGGGTGCTCGGTCACGTGCCCACCGGCGTCCCTGACCACATCGACCAGTGCCTCACCGACCACCAGTGCGCCCGGGGCAGCGGTCACTGATCGCCCTCATCAGCCACTGGGGCGGACGCTTGGTCCGCGTCGGTTCCGTTCGCGTCGGGTTCGGCGGCGTGGTCCGCGCTGGCGGCAGCCAGTCGCTCCTTGGCCGCATCCAGCCAACCCTGGCACCGGTCGGCCAACGCCTCGCCCCGCTCCCACAGCGCCAAGGAGTCCTCCAGGGAGGCCGAGCCGTTCTCCAGGCTGGCTACCACCTGGATGAGTTCATCGCGGGCCTGCTCGTAGGACAGGGTGTTGACGTCGGGACGTTGGCTGGGATCGGTCACGGCACTATCCAATCAGGTCGGTGCGGGGTCAGTGTGAGTCCGCCGGCGCCAGCGAGGCGCCGGCGTTCTCGGTGGGTTCTGCGGTCACGGCCACTTGGCCGCTCGTCGTCTCCTCGATCGCCGTCACGTCCAGGTGCAGTGCCCCGCTGGCCACCTGGGCGTGCAGGTCCTGCCCGACCTCGACGGCCCCGGCATCGCGGACAACCTGGCCGCTGCTGGTCCGAAGGACTGCGTATCCGCGATTCAGGGTGGACTGGGGGGAGAGCGCGCGCAGGCTCGCCCGGGCGGTGTGCAGGTCCGCTTGGGCCTGGGCAAGCGCATGCCGGATGGCCTGGCGGGCGTCGCGTCGCGCACGCTGCAGGCCCTCCATGCGGGGGGTAATGATCGAGGTGGGGTCAGCCAGCACCGGGCGGGCCCGGATATTGGTCAGGTGTGCGCTCTCGTTGTCCAGGCGTTGGGCCAGACAGCGCCGCATCTGCTCGCGAGCGTCGTCGATCCGGGAGAGTTCGGCAGCCACGTCCGGCACCACGCGCTTGGCCGCCGCAGTGGGGGTGGAGGCGCGGTAGTCGGCGATCAGGTCCAGCAACGGGGTGTCGGTCTCGTGCCCGATGGCCGAAACTACCGGCGTGGTGGCCGCCCCGACCGCGCGCACCAGGGACTCGTTGGAGAAGGGCAGCAGGTCCTCCACGGACCCCCCACCGCGGGCGATGATGATCACGTCGACGTCCTCACGAGCGTCGAGTTCGGCAACCGCTGCGCTGACCTCGGGTACGCAGTTGGGGCCCTGCACCGCGACCTCGCGGATCTCGAAGCGCACATGCTCCCACCGGGCGCGGGCGTTGACGAGCACGTCGTGCTTGGCCTTGGCATCGCGTCCGCAGATCAGTCCGATGCGCGCCGGCAGGAACGGCAGCGGGTGCTTGCGCTCGGCATCGAAGAGCCCCTCAGCGGCCAGAATCTTCTTCAGGTGCTCGATCCTGGCGAGCAGTTCTCCGACCCCGATGGCGCGGATGTCCTGGGCCCGCAGGCTGAGCGTGCCCTTCTTGATCCAGAAGTTCGGCTTGGCGTGCACCACCACGTGCGCACCTTCGGCCACCGGGGCGGCGACGGAGGCGAGCAAGCGCTTGAGCATGGTCACGTTCAGGGACATGTCCACATCGGTGTCCCGCAACGTCAGGTAGGCGGTGGCGGAGGAATTGTGCTTGTTCAGCTGGACGATCTGACCCTCGACCCACACCGGCGCCATCCGATTGACGTACTCGGCGATCTTGGTCGACAGCACCCGCACCGGCCAGGGGTGTTCGGCGGTGGTGTCCAGTGCCTTGGGGGGCAGGGCGCCGGGGTCGAGGGAGGTGCTCATGGTCCTAGCCTGCCCCATCCCGGTGACAGTCGAAGCAACGGCACCACCGATGGCAGCGGCGGCCGTCTGCATCTGAGGGGCGGACACAGGACGATCACTGCGATGCCACCTAGACTGGAGGCGTGTCTGTAACCAAACGTGTGCTGCTCGCCGCTCCACGTGGCTACTGTGCGGGCGTCGACCGGGCTGTCGAAGCGGTCGAGCGGGCACTGGAGCACCACGGCGCACCGATCTATGTGCGCAAAGAGATCGTGCACAACAAGTTCGTGGTGGAGACCCTGTCCGAACGCGGCGCGATCTTCGTCGACGAGACCGATGAGGTCCCCGAAGGCGCCCGGGTGGTCTTCTCTGCCCACGGGGTCTCGCCGGCGGTGCACGCCGAGGCTGCCACACGCAATCTGGCCACCATCGATGCCACCTGCCCGTTGGTGACGAAGGTGCACAAGGAAGCGGTGCGCTTCGCCCGTAAGGACATGGACATCCTGCTCATCGGCCACGACGGCCACGAGGAGGTCGAGGGCACCGCGGGCGAGGCGCCGGAGCACGTCCAGTTGGTCGACGGCCCGGACGCGGTGGACTCGGTGACCGTGCGGGACCCGGAGAACGTCGTGTGGCTGTCCCAGACCACGCTCTCGGTGGATGAGGTGATGGAGACCGTGCGCCGGCTGCGTGAGCGGTTCCCCGCGCTCCAGGACCCGCCCAGTGATGACATCTGCTACGCCACCCAGAACCGGCAGGTGGCGGTGAAGAAGATCGCCCCGCGGGTCGACGTCATGATCGTGGTCGGCTCGGCCAACTCCTCCAACTCCGTGCGCCTGGTCGAGGTGTCCCTGGAGGCGGGGGCGGGCGCGGCCTACCGGGTGGACCGGGTCCGGGAGTTGCAGGACGAGTGGCTCGAGGGCGCCACCACGGTGGGAGTGACCTCTGGTGCCTCGGTCCCGGAGATTCTGGTGCGCGAGGTGATCGAGCGCCTCGATGCGCTCGGTTTCTCCGACCTCGAGGAGGTCCGGACCGCGACCGAAGACCTGATGTTCTCCCTACCCAAGGAGTTGCGGGCGGACCTGAAGAAGGCCGGGAAACTCCAGCGCGGCCACCGCCCGGAGTTGCAGGTCAACGCCTCCTGAGAGGCCAGCCGCGGCGTTGCGCGCTCAGGCGATCGCGGTTTCGGTGTCGCCGCCGGCGTGTTGCTCCTGGGGGTTCTCGTGTGCGACCTTCTTGGCGACTGCGTCAGCGGATTCGACAAGTTTCGTTGTCTCATCGGCCCGGTCGAGATGCGGCTGCTGCGCTTCGCCGTCAGCGGCGGAGGCATAGAGGTCCTCCTTGTGCGCCGCCACGGCGAGTACTTCCAGTGGTGGCGGTACCTCGAAGGACTCCTCCAATCCCTGCAGACCCGAGAACCGCCGGACCTGGGGCACCAGCCGGGAGTCCAATGAGGCGTTCATCTTGTTGAAGGCGTCCACGGTGCTGTTCAGGCTGCGGCTGACCTTCTGCAGGTGCTCGCCGAAGGTGGCCAGCCGCTTGTGCAGTTCCCGGCCCACGGTGAAGACCTGTTGGGCCTCGGCGGCGAGCAACTCCTGGCGCCAGGTGTAACCCACGGTTCGTAGCAGTGCGACCAGCGTGGGCGGGGTGGCGATGACCACGTTCTTGCCGAAGGCGTGTTCCAGCAGGGTGGGGTCCTGCTCCAGCGCCGCGTTCAGGAAGGCCTCGGCCGGAACGAACATCACGGTGAACTCCGGGCTGCCGCTGATGTGCTCCCAGTAGGCCTTGGAGTCCAGATCGTCGATGTGCTTGCGCAGGTGCCGGGCGTGGGCCTTGAGCCGTTCGGCGCGGACCGATTCCTCGCGGGCCTCCATCGCTTCGAGGTAGCCGTTGAACGAGACTTTGGAGTCCACCACGATCTGCTTGTCCCCGGGCAGTTTCACCACCAGGTCCGGGCGCAGCGCCCCGCCGTCGAGTTGGTCCTGCTCGGTGAAGTCGACATGTTCGACCATTCCGGCAGCCTCGACCACGCGCCGTAGTTGCAGCTCACCCCAACGCCCGCGAACCTGCGGAGCACGCAAGGCGGTCACCAACTGGCCGGTCTCGGTGCGCAAGGAGTCGGAGGACTCGCGCATTGCCTGGACCTGCTGGTCAAGTGCGGTGTGGGCGGCGAGCCGGGCCTTCTCCGCGGACGTCATCTCGGCCTTCACCTCGCCCAGGGTCCGCTGCAACGGCTCCACCAGCGACTTGATGGCCTCCTCGCGCTTGGCCAGTTCGGAGACGCTGGACTCTTCGGCACGCTTGAGCCGCTCCGCAGCCTGCTGCAGGAACGACTCAGAGTTCGCCGCCAGTGCCTTGCGCGAGAGTGCTTCGAACTCGTCGGCCAAACGTTTGGTGTCCGCGCGCATCTCTTCCACTCGCTGCGCCGCAGCCTCACGCTCGGCGCGCAGTTGCTCGGCGAGTTCCCGCTCCCGGTCAGCGAGACGCTGGGCCAACTCCTGCTCTCGCGCAGCCAGCCGTTGCGCGGCTGTATTTCGCTCCTCCTCCAGGCGAGCAGCGGCGTCGGACCGCTCGGTCTGCAGTCGTTCAAGTGCGCTGTCGCGTTCAGCCCGGACCTGCTGATCGTGCATCTGCCGCACCGCGGCCAACTCACGTTCTGCGGCCACGGCGCGGGCATTGAGTTGCCCGCTCTGGGCGGCGGCTCGCTGACGCGCCACCAAGAATCCGCCGGCAATGCCTAACAGCAGCGCCCCGACGATCAACAGCACGTGTGTGAACTCCATGCCCCCAGGCAACCACGAGCCACTGACATCGGGGCACCGACCGGCCGCAGACCCCTCACTTCGCCGTGGATCCGCTCCTATGGCAGGTACGCGCCGTCGTCGTTCATCGTCTGCATCACACCGGGTCCGCCGGTGCTGGTGCCGGCAAGTAGAATCACCCCACGTGGCCCTCACTATCGGAATCGCCGGCCTGCCCAACGTTGGCAAGTCCACCCTGTTCAACGCGCTGACCCGCGCGACCGTCCTGGCTGCGAACTACCCGTTCGCCACCATCGAGCCGAACATCGGCGTAGTGCCGCTGCCGGATGAACGTCTTGGCGTCCTGGCAGAGATCTTCGGGTCCGAGCGGATCCTGCCTGCCACGGTCTCCTTCGTGGACATCGCAGGCATCGTCAAGGGCGCCAGCGAAGGGGAGGGGCTGGGGAACAAGTTCCTGGCCAATATCCGTGAAGCCGAGGCGATCTGTCAGGTCACCCGCGCCTTTGCCGATCCTGACGTGGTGCACGTGGACGGCAAGATCTCCCCGGCTGATGACATCGAGACCATCAACACTGAACTGATCCTCGCCGACATCCAGACTCTGGAGAAGGCGATGCCGCGGCTGGAGAAGGAGGTGCGCGGCAAGCGGATCGAGGCTGAGGTGCTTGACGCCGCCCAGGGCGCCCTGGCGCTGCTGGAGACGGGCGTGACGATCTCCGCCGGTGGGGCTGCCGCCGGACTTGACCCGCAGGTGATCGCCCAGTTCGGGCTGATGACCGCCAAGCCGTTCATCTACGTGTTCAACACCGACGATGAGGGTCTGGCCGACGCCGAGATGCAGGAGCGGCTGCGCGAGTTGGTCGCACCGGCCCAGGCGATCTTCCTGGACGCCAAGTTCGAGGCCGAACTGGTGGAGTTGGAGCCGGATGAGGCGGCCGAGATGCTCGCCGAGTCCGGGCAGGCCGAGTCCGGATTGGACCAACTCGCACGGGTCGGATTCGACACCCTCGGGCTGCAGACCTACCTGACGGCCGGGCCCAAGGAGGCCCGGGCCTGGACCATCGGCAAGGGGTGGACCGCGCCTCAAGCCGCCGGTGTGATCCACACCGACTTCCAGAAGGGTTTCATCAAGGCCGAGGTGGTTTCCTTCGAGGACCTGGTGGCGGCCGGGTCGATGGCTGCAGCCAAGGCCCGCGGTCAGGTGCGCATCGAGGGTAAGGACTACGTGATGGCCGACGGCGACGTGGTCGAGTTCCGGTTTAACGTCTAGCGTCAATGACGCTCCGCGTTATGTGCTAGCCATGTGATCAGATCGTTCGGGAGCAAGGACACCGAGCGCATCTGGCATGAGCAGTACGTCAAGCGTATTGACCGGACGGTGCAGCGGGCGACCTTGCGGAAGCTCGAGTTTTCCATGCGGCGAAGGATGTCGAGGACCTCCGGGTCCCGCCGGGCAATCGCCTGGAGCGTCTGGTCGGCGCGACCGACGCGGGCAGCACAGCATCCGCGTGAACGCGCAATGGCGTCTCTGCTTCGTCTGGAGAGATGGAGGTGCGGACAATGTCGAACTCGTCGACTACCACTGAGAGTGACCGGATCGAGCCGATCCACCCGGGAGAGGTCCTGATGGAGGATTTCATCGTGGGCTTCGGGATCACGCAGAACAAGCTTGCGGTGTCCATCGGCGTGCCGCCACGCCGGATCAACGAGATTGTTCACGGCAAGCGGGGCATCACAGCGGACACGGCGATCCGTCTGGCGCGGTACTTCGGCACGTCCGAGGAGTTCTGGATGAACCTGCAGTCGAACTATGAGCTGCGGCTCCAGCGCCGCGCTCTGCGGGAGAAGGTCGCTGCGATCACTCCGCTGAGGGTCGCGTGACTGTCGGCCCAGAACGTCTGCTTGTTCGAAAGGCCGTCGGCTACGTAGGTAGTCCCACGTCCGCCGTACCCCGCCTGCCCTCAACCTGCCCTTTGACCGAGGGATCATGAGAATCGTTTCTCATTATTGACTTTAAGGGTTGAATGACTAATATGAGAAACATGCCAGCCCCTAGCCCGTACACGAGCCCCGAGCAACAGGCGGACCTCGAACGCCTAGGCGCCCGGCTACGCGAACGCCGAAAGGCCCTCGGTGTCACGGTAGTCGCCTGTGCCGAAGCTGCTGGCGTTTCGCGTGTCACCCTGCACAGGATCGAGGCAGGCAACCCCTCGGTCACGGTCGGCGCCTACATCAACGTTGCCGCCGCACTCGGACTTCATCTCGTCGTCCCGATCCTCGACGCTCCAGCAGCAGAACCGGCGACGATCACGGTGGGCGACTACCCCGGCCTCCGCATGCTGGCATGGCAGACCGACGCCGGCACCACCATCACCGAGACAGAGGCACTCAACCTCTACGAACGCGGCTGGCGAAACCTCAACCAGGAGACGCTGACTGACCACGAGAAGGCATTCATCCAGCACCTGGCGGACACCTACAGCAACGGGAGGCTCCTTGTTTAGGCGGCTGCACCACCAACAGGTGGCCGAGGTGCTGTCGATCCTCGACGCACCGCTCCTGGCCGAGCACAACTGCTGGTTCGGAGGCGGCACCGCGATCGTCCTCGCCAACGGTGAGTTCCGCGAATCGGTCGACATCGACTTCCTGGTCTCCGACCCGAAGTCCTACCGCGAACTGCGCCAGATGGTCAGGGACCACGGGCTCGATGCTCTGGCTACACGCGAACTGGACCTGGGTCGATCACCCTCTGTTGACGGTTACGGCATCAGGACCTCGGTGCTCGTGGCAGGGATTGCGATCAAGTTCGAGATCATCCATGAAGGTCGCATCGACCTCGACACTCCCTCCCTGGGCGATGAGATCTGTGGCTTACGGATCCTGACGCGAACCGACCAGGTCGCAACCAAGCTGCTCGCCAATGACGACCGTTGGGCAGACACGTCGACGTTCAGCCGCGACCTGATCGACCTGGCCATGATAAAACCCGACGCCGTCGCCCTGAAGGCCGGCGCGCGCAAGGCGGTCGATGCGTACGGCAAGACGGTCGGCGAGACTCTCAACAAAGCAGTCACCTACCTCCAAGATCGCCCGCAACGTCTCGACGAATACATCCGAGCACTCAAAATCGACGCGCCCCGAGCGGTTGTCTGGCAGAGCATCCGCGACTTGTCCGCAAGATGCGCGAAGATCGAAGGTCTAGGTCGGGGCTCGGACTAGCCTGACGTCATGTCGGTGAGTCCGCGACGAATGACCTCAGGGTCTCCGACCGTCCAGCGGTCCGCAAATAGTCCGCAAGAAGTCACGCGGAGCCCGTTTCTGACCAACGGCTGCCAACGGCTCGCGGACGGCGTTTGCCCAGGTCAGAGGCCCTTTTTGGCTGTTTTCAACGATTATCGAAGGTAGCCGAAATACCCGGTTTTCGTTCCGCTTCAACGTCTGATCCCCAGCGCGTCAGAACGGCCCCGTCTGCTTCGGCTGAGTCTTGAGGCATCTGCCGCCGCAGCTCTATTCGACAGCCTCCAAGGTTCTCTCGCGGAACAGCTGAATGAGTGTCATGGGGTCCGAGAAACTGACGAGCATGGGAATCCGGGCTGATGTGGAAGCGGCGACGGCACTTGCCTCGTCAAGGGTCGTCCCGGTGTTTGCGGATGGGGCGTTCGCTGACGTCTGGCCTTCCTTGGCCGTCCACGTCCGCTGCCTAAGAGTGTTCGGTGCACCACCCGCGAGCCCGATTCCGACTCGAGGGTTGACCTTGACCCGAGGTCAACCCGGAGCATGGATGTCATGGACACGCCAACGAAGACCCCACCGACCCCTTGGACGGGCTACGTTCCCGTCGAAGACACCGCACTCCGTGTCACCGACACCGGAGGGGACGGCATTCCCGTCGTCTACCTGAACGGTTCCTATGCCAACACCCGACACTGGAAGAAGGTCATAGCCGAACTCGGGTTCACCGGAACCGTGCACGCGGCCACCGATCAGGCGCTCGCCGGACACGGCCTGCAGCGCACCACGGCCGCATCGGCCGGTGGGTCGATCACCTACCGGCACATCGCCTATGACGAACGTGCCCGCGGCCGCTCCCGCCGCTCGGCCGACTACTCGTTCGAGGCCGCCGTGCGCGACCTTGACGCGGTGCTCACCGCCCGCCGCAGCGAGCGCCCGATACTGGTCGGCTGGTCCTACGGGGCCCTGATTGCTGTGCACTGGGCCGACCGGCATCCCGACCGGGTCGCCGGCATCGTGTCGGTGGACGGGGCACTCCCGGTTCCCGCCTCGATCAGGAAGGAACTCCCCGACGACCAGATCCGCAGACTTTTCGGCAGGATGCGGCTGTTCCTGCCGATCGCCGCACGACTGGGGTTGGCTGCTCGGATGAGCGCCGATCAGCACGCCCAGATCAACATCGAGGCAAACAACCTGCTGGAGGAGTCGCAGCTCGTTCCAATTCTCGACCGGATCACCACACCAGTGCGCTACATCATCGCCCAGGGCGACCACACGGGATCGAAGAACGACCAGATGGGTCGGATCCGCCGCGCGCTCGAACCAGTGGTCGCCCGGAACCACAACCTCCAGATCAGCGCCCGGGTGCCGAGCAACCACGAGGCGATCCTGCGCAAGGATTCCGTTGCCGTCGCGCAGGTCGTACGGGACCAGGCCGCGCAACTGGCAGGCTGACGCATGGCACGGGGTCTCACGATCGGGCAAGCGGCGGCGTTCGCGAACGTCACCATCAAAACGGTGCGGCACTACCACCGCCTGGGCCTGGTTGCCGAGCCCGACCGCGACACGTCCGGCTATCGCCGGTACGGATCGGCGGATCTGTTCCGGCTCGTCCAGGTGCGCACGCTCGCCGAGGCAGGCGTGCCCCTGGCAGAGATCGAAGATCTTCTCGACGCCGAGCCGGAGCAGTTCGCCGCCCGGATGACCGAGGTCGACCGGCGGCTGAGCGAGCGGATCGACGCGCTCCGAGAACGCCAACTCACGCTCCACAGGCTGGCAGACGGCGATCGGGCGCTACTCTCCGACCGCGCCTGCTCCGCGCTTGCGCGGTTCACCGCGTACGGCTTCGACCTCGAGTACGTCGACTCCGTGCGGGAGAGTCTCATCCTGCTGCGTGCGATCACCCCAGAACTGCACGACGGGTTCCTCGACCAACTCGATGAGCGCTTCGCCGACCCGGAGCACATCGACCTGCTGAAGCGCTCCTGGGAGGCCCGCCACTGGGATCCGCACGACTCGCGCATCGAAGCCCTCGCAACGGATCTCGCAGCGAACCTACTCAAGCAACGCGAGGTCCTGGAACGGAACGCTGCGACGCTGGTCGATGCCGAGTCGACGCAACAGTACGTCACCATCGAGCACCATGGATCGGACGACTATCCAGCAGTAGTGCGGATCAACACCCTCGTCACCCAGCACCTGCGGGCCGCTGGCGTGCCGATCCCCAGACAGGGTTAGGGAGAAGGTTCAGATCGTGGACCTACCCAGCGACGGGCGCTCTTGGTAACGAACCATCACCGATGAAGGGTGGAACGGGCGTCACCGGCGACGTTGGGACAAAGGGTCGTCTGATCACCTGACCTACTCATGTCCCCGTGTCGGCGTTACCTCGTCGACTCGCTCGCCGAGTGACGCAGACATGATCGACTCCGCAGCCTTTCGAGGGCGGTCCCCCGCCGTTCGCCAGTGGTGGGCGTAGATGGTGAACCTCGCAGTCGCGTGCACAAGCGACCGCTGGACGGTCACGACGTCGCAACCGGCGGCGATCCGGCCGGAGGCGTAGAAGGGCCGCAGGTCGTGGAACTTGATGCCGGACGGTCCAGCGTCGCGCAGCGTCTTGCGCGAGCAGTAACCGACGGCGTTCTGGTGCGGTGGTCGTCGCCCTCACCCCCGAGGAGCCAACGATCCTTGCCGGTGGGCGGTGAGCGGCGAGGTGTTCGGCGAGCACGTTGAACCGAAGCGCCGCTCCTCGCGGATGCTCGGGGATGCCGGTCCGGCGCCGCACGACATTGACGTCATGGTGCTCGGGGACCCCGACGTGGACGCGGTTTACCAGGCGTGCACCCGAGTCGAGGTTGCGGTGCACCGTCCCGTGAGCCCGACGATCCTCACCACCGAGGAGTTCGCCGCGCCCTCCGGGTTCCTGGACGACGTGCGCAGCGGGCCGGCCGTCGCCGTGATCGGGGAACTGTCGTGGCGCTGACCCCGCTCACCCGCGTCCAGCAGGCGGCGGTCCTCGCGCCGGTCGCCAGGTCTGCGGCGGACATTTCGCGCTTGCTGTGGTCTCGGCCGTCAGTGGCCTGGACGGCGCCCTGAGCGTGGGCCTCAGCCCCGCCGCTCGAGGTGCCGGAGGATCTCGGCTGCCTTCTCCAGCAGGGGCTCAATGTCCTCGGCCTGCTGACGGCCCTTGCGCCAGAGCAGCAAGGTCGAACCACGGGTGGCCAGGCCGTCCAGTTCGCCGTGGAAGTCCAGGAGACGAGCACGGAAGCCGTCACCGAGGAGGGCGCGCAGAACGCCCTGGTTCTGCGCCTTCGCCCCCCAGGCGCGGTCGAATCCCGCGTCCCCGGTGGTCTGGCTGGGCGCGCCGGCGAGGGCCCGCGAGAAAGCACCGCCCCGGGATGTGATCGTCAGCGCCGGTAACTCCCGGTCCGCCTTGAGCGCGGCCAGGTGGTAGAGATGCACATGAGTGGACCCCCTGCTGCGGCTGCTTCCCTTCGTGCGCTCAGTGGCGGCGAACTCCCAGGACTGTGCCGCCCGGCTTCGGTAGGTGCCGCTGAGGAGGTTGCGGGAACGGAGCCGGCGAAGTCTGCCGGAAGCGGTGATGGGCAACTCGAAGCTCTCGGTGAGGCCCTCGGATTCCTCCTCATAACGCCAGGCGTGCCGTGTGGCGAACTCGCGGGCACCGTTCGTCGCACGACGACGTCGCCGCTCGATGCGTACGGTCGAACCGATGCCGAGCGCCAGCACCGTCGCCAGCGCGGAAGCGCGATGATGAGGATCTCAACCGGCGGCACTCTGGCCCCTCACCGCGGCGTGCGGGGCGCCGCGCCCCCAGCCTTCGAGGCTCGGGTCGGGCTGGTCACGGCTTTCCAGTCGCCGTCCACCAAGGTGGAGGTGATAAGGGTGGCAACGGGCCTGACGCTCTCGCAGCCGGTGTCCATGGCATGAGCCTAGTCACCCCTCCAGGTCGCACGCATCGGTCTCCGGTTCGACGCGACCGAATTCACGAGGCAACCGGCCGTGAAGCCGGTGGCACTGCGTGGTGGTGCGCACAGGGCGGCCGGGTGGCGGTCCAGTAGGCGCGCGTGATTGGCTCTCGTGCCCAGAGGAGTCCTGGCCGCCCGTTCATGCGGGCTCGCGTCGAGTCGAGCAACGCTCGGTGGCCGCAATTCGATCGCGTAGATTTACGTTGTATGACATATCAGGGCCTCTCCCCGTGAAGCGCGTCCGAGGTCAGCACGCAGGGCTGACCCGGGCGATGGTGCTCGGCGGCGCTCTCGATCTCGTCGACCGGCAAGGTGCTGCGTCGCTGACTATGCGCGGTTTGGCTGCTGAACTGGGTGTCGAGGCAATGGCGCTCTACCATCACGTGTCGAACAAGGACCAACTCCTTGACGGGTTGGTGGAACTGGTCGTCGGCGACGCCGTGCCGCCGGAGTCAACTGGGCGTGAGTGGCGTGAGTTCATGCGTTCCTACGGGTTGAGGCTCAGTGCACGGCTGCGAGCGCACCCGGAGGTGCTGCCCCTGGTTGCGACCCGCCCTGCCCTCACGCCTACCGTCCTGCGGATGTTGGACAGGGGAGTGCGTGTCCTGCAGGAGGGTGGGTTCCCGCCCGGGTGGGCGCTGCAGGCCATCCACGTGGTGACGGGGTTCGTGGTCGGCAGCCTGGGGGCGTTCCCGGAGACGACGGGGGATGGGGGCGACCCGGAGCGGGTGGAACGTCTCTCCGCAGTGGAACTCGCCGACTTCCCTGCCCTGCAGGCTGCGGTCACGTGCGGCCATGCCCCGGGCAGCGGACAGGACTTGTTCCTCGTCACTCTCGATGCGCTCATCGAGGGCCTGGCCAGTGCCGCGAGCAGATGATGCTGGGCGGACGGCGCTGGAAGGTGGATGACCCGCTGCCCCGTGGGAGGCGCCAGTCAACGACAACAGCGTGCGCCGGAGAGGTCGGGTGCCCCGCTTACCAGACGTCTTCCTCGGCCAGCGGAATGACCCAGGCGCGCCGCTCACAGATCAGGCCTTCTCGCATCACAAAGACCTCCGCCATGCTCAACCGCTGCGTGGACCCGTCCCCTTGTGGGACCCGGCCACGGAGTTCAGCCATGATCGTGTCACCCTCCTCGACCATCCGCACCACCTCCAGCTCGGGGTCCCCTGCGAACCCAGGGCCCTCGATGGCGGCGTCGTAGGCAGCCTTGCCTTCCAGCGTGAAGGCACCGAACACCGTCCACCTGATGTCGTCGGTCAGGCAGTCCAGGATCTGGCCGTGATCGGTGCGTCGAAAGCCATCGAGGTAGCGCTCCACGGTCTGCTTGTTCCTACTCGTTCCCACGTTCTCTCTACCTCCTCGTTGGGTGGGCTATGCCGGGAGATCTCCGGACCGAGCCCATGGCCCTGTGATTTCGACATGCATCTCGAAGTTCGGCACCAGGACGCCGCGGACCGTATTCGTCTTGTTCTCACGGTCGACCACGAAGCCACACCTGGCGAATGTTGCCCGGGCGGCGCGGCTCGCTCGGGTCGTGACACGCGTGCACCCTCGTCGCCTGGCTTCGGCCAGCACGCTGGTGATCAACGAGCGGGCGATGCCACGCCCACCGGCCTGAGCGGGCAACGAACAGCATGTCTACCTCTGCCTCGTCGGTCAGGTCGCAGAAGCCCACGAGAACCCCCTCCACCTCGGCCACGATCGTCCACACCCGTGAACGAGCAGCGGCCCACGCCGTGCTGTCCAGGTGTGGAGGGCACCATGCGTTGACCTGGTCTGGGCGGTAGTGGGCTGACGCCGTTTCTCGGATGGCGCGCACGTACACCTCCAGGGTGGGCTGCGCATCCCCATCCCGGTACCGTCTGAGTCGCGGAGGGAGGGGGGCGTCGTCGGAGTCTTCGCGCCAGTTCATCCCACCGAGGAGACGCCCTCGTAGACCGCGAAGTCCGGCCTCCCTCGCGTCTCGAAGACCTGGATGGTCAACCCCTGCGGTGTCGTACGGCTGTTGACCAGGTCAAGGCCGAGAGGGCTCGCGCCATCGGGGAAGAGTCGACGGCCCTGACCCACGACCACGGGGGCGACGACCAACCGCAGCTCGTCGACCAGGCCGGCGGAGAACAGGCTCTGAGCCAGCGCCGAACTACCATGCACTTGCAGGTCACGGCCTGGCCGGGACTTGAGGTCAGCAACCTGGGCCTCAACATCTCCCGTCAAGATGGTGGTGGGATCCCAGCCGGCGTCGGACAGGGTCTGTGTCGCACATACTTCGGCAGACTGTTCATCCGCGCCGCGAACGGGTCCCCTGGATCGGTGATTTGTGGCCAGTCACGGGCGAACGCCTCGTAGGTACGCCTGCCGAACAGCAGCGCATCGGCGTGGCCGAGCCAGTCGGAAGCCTGCTCCACGAATGAGGCATCCATGTGCGGGACCAGCCACCCCCCTCGGGTGAACCCTCCGCTCGGATCCTCCTGCGGGGAGCCGGGTCCCTGCGACACGCCATCGAGGCTCACGAACTGCATGACGGTCAACTTCACCTGCGGATCACTCCCGACGCTGGTCCATGTGTTGTACGTCGTAGAACATAACGGGATCGGTCGGCGCTGGGCAAGGGATGGCACCCCCACACACGGGAGCCCCCAGCCCGAGATGCACTCACGATAGGACCGGCGTCAAGGTATCGGGCCGGGCATGTCACCGTCACGTATGAGGAGCGACAGCACGCATCCACTGGGGCAACTGCCCAAGAACGGCGACGTGCCCCGAGCCTCGAGTGAGCGCACGCCGGCCGACGGCAGCAGCGCGGCGAGTCGCTCCGCGTGATGAGCAGGGATGACGCGGTCGGACGCTGCGTGGAACACACTGACTCTGGTGGTAATCCGATCGAGGTCGACGCCCCATGGCGCGACGAGTGCGAGATCGTCGTCGATCTCGCCGAACGCGCTGCCCGCGGCAGTTGCCGATTGGGCGTCGTCACCGATGCCGGCCCACGGTCCCGACAGGGCTGCCCAATCGGCTGCTGTGAAACTGCCGGGATCGAACTCGGCCGTGCGCTGATAGCGCTCCCTCGCCTCGGGCCCTTCGGCAGCGGGCCGCAGCCCGCCCCCGTTGGCCGCCATACCCGTGAACCAATCCGGCGTCTGGTCATAGGGGGCGGGGCATCCGAACGTTGCGGCATGGTCGACGCGATCGGGCGCAAGGGCTGCCAGCGCGAGTGCGTGCGGGCCGCCGCCCGAGTACCCGGCCGTGACCATGCGGCCGACGTTCAGCCGGTCCAGGACCTCGATGATGTCCTCAGCAGCGTCGGATACCGTGCGACCAGCACGTCGGGATGAGCCCGCGAAGCCCGGGCGGGTCACCGACACCAGGCGTAGCCCGACCGCAGCGGCTAGCTGGTCGATTGGCGGCGGATGCTTCCCGGTGTGCGGCGTGCCGTAATGCATCACGAGCACGGGCGCGCCCGGGGCGGGGGAGCCCGCGTGGTGGATCGCGACGTCGCGACCATCCTTGAGTTGGGAGTCTTGCCGCTCACCCATGTCGCTCCGCTCCCGCCCACAAAGCCGTCTCGAATGTCGTCGTCGCACGGGCACGGGCTCGTGCACCCTTGCTGCGCTGAACCTATCGCGCACAGGACCAGTGGAGGCCGGCTTCAGGCCGCGGCCTCGGTGCTCCCTGCGAGGGGTCCCTATGGGCGCGTAGCGTGGGCAGGGATCCGAAGCACGCTGGAGGTGCCGACCCCGTGAGCACGATCGTCTTCTGTCCGATCACCTTCAATCTCGCCGAGGTGACGCGGATGATCGAGGTCGCCCGGGCGCTGGATCCCCGGCACCGTGCCGTGTTCCAGGGCTATGAGCACGACTTCGCTCATCTCATCGTCGACGCGGGTTTCGAGTATCGCCCGAGCGAACCCTCGTTCACCGAAGTGGAGCGCCGGCAGGCGCTGCGTTTCGATCAGGGCAAGACGCTGAGATCTCCCTTCACCGACGAACTGGTCGCAGCGCGGGTGGGCGCCGAGAGGCGTCTGATCCGCGAGGTGGATGCCGCGGCCGTGGTCATCGGCACGAATCCGACCTCGATGATCTCAGCGCGTGCCGAGGGAGTGCCCTTGTTCTATCCCGTCCCGTTCGCTCTGACCCGACCACAGGTCGAGCAGGTTGGTCGGATCGGTCTTGTTCGCGGGACGGGCACGGCCGCCCGGCTTGCCGACACTGTCGCGACCCGTCTGTTGCGCTGGGCGTACAACCACGCGCCACTCGCCCCGAGGGCTTCGCACGAGTCGCGGTCGCCAACGGGCTGGCACCGCTTCGCACCATCGCATCGCTTCTCGAGGCGGACCACAACCTTCTCACCGTCATGCCGTGGGAATTGGAGGGCTTCTCGCTGCCACCGGGCTATGCGCGCGTCGGCCCGATCTTCGCGCATCTCGACGGCGAACTGCCGCCGATCGTCGCCGAACTGGCCGCGGAGGAGCGACCCCTTGTCTATTTGGGCCTCGGCTCGTCGGCGCACCGCGGCCTCGCTCTGGCCGCAGCGGCCGGGCTCGGTGAATTGCCGGTGAATGTCATTGCGCCGATACGGCACTATCTCGATCCCGATGACCGTCTGCCCGCGAACGTCCACGTCACCGACCTCCTTCCCGCCCACCGCCTCGGCGGATTCGTCGACGCCGCCGTGCTGCACGGCGGCCAGGGAACCGTGCAGACCGCGTGCGCAACCGGCACCCCCTTCGTGGGGTTCGGACTCCAGCCGGAGCAGGTGTGGAATATCGACCAGTGCGTCGCGCAGGGTAATGCGATTGCACTCTCTCCGAAACAAGCCGGCACACGACTTCTGGCCGACGCCGTAGAACGGATCCTCGCCGATGAGCGCGTGCGTGCGTCGGCTGACCGCGTCGCGCAGGCATTCCGCGCCGAAGACGGTGGTGCCGCCGCGGCGCGATATCTCGAAGCGCAGATCGCCTCGATCGAGCGTTGAGGCCTCTGGCCGTACCCTGTCGTGACTGGCGGTTCAGGGCCACCGGGGCCGGTACTTCAAGTGCGTTACCCCGGGGCCTTCTGCCACCCGGACGATGTCGAGTTCCACCGGAGCGTCCCCACCGCTCTCGAACAGACGGCGTCCCTGGTGCAGCAGGACGGGGACCAGGTGGATCTGGAGTTCCTCCAGCAGGCCGCTTTGCAGGCCCTGTTGAATGGCGCCCCCGCCGTGCAGTCCTACGGCTTTGCCCGCGGCGGCAGCGGTCGCCCGCTGTACGGCGGCTTCGAAACCGTCGGTGACGAAGTGGAAGGTGGAGCCTTCGCGCACGTCGTCGGGGCGGGCGTGATGGGTCAGGACGAAGATGGGCATCTCGAATGGCGGGTGGGGCCCCCAGATGGCTTCGGCGTGCTGGTAACTGTCATGCCCCATCACCAGGGCGCCGGTGCGGTCGAACTCCGGGCCCAGCACGTCGTCGGCGGTGAGTTGGTTCCTGTCGGCGACGTCGTGGGCGAACCAGCCGTGTAACGACGCCCCGCCGCTGCCCATCGGGCTCTCCGGGTCCGGGTCCGGGCCGGTGTAGAACCCGTCGAGGGAGACGCTCAGGCTGGCGATGACGGTCATGCTTGTGCTCCGACCTGGGCGTGTTCAGGAACGACGGCGTCGCGCCCGGCCACCACGGCGGCCCGCAGTGAGTTGTCAAACTCCAGCGGGGACATCTCCACGGACAGGACGCCGCTTTCCGTCACCGTGCTGTGCTGCAGGTGAAGGCCGTAGGCGGGACCGTCCCCGTCGAACAGGCCAGCACCGCCGCCCACGACGACGGGGGCGATCAGGAAGCGGTAGATGTCGATCAACCCGGCCTCGTGCAGAGTGCGGGCCAGGCGGATGCTCCCGTGAACCTGCAGTTCACGATCGTCGTCGGCCTCCTTGAGCCGTCCGATGTCATCGAGGAAGCCGGAGCCGAGCGGCGTGCTGGTGTCGGCCCAGGTGGCACCCAGTGTCGAGGAGGTCACCACGTACTTGTGCCGGTGGTTGATGCGATCGGCGACGGCGTCCGCGGGGTCGGTGACAAGGGGCCAGTGGGTTGCGAAGGTGTCGAAAGTGCGCCGTCCCAGCAGCAGGGCACCGCAGCGCTCGTACCACCCATTGACCGCCTCGCCGCATCCATCGTCGAAGACGGGCATCAGCCAGCCTCCGCGGTGGAACTCCCCGCGCGTGTCCTCCTCCGCGCTGCCCGGACCTTGGCTGACCCCGTCAAGGGTCATGAAGAGATTGACGCTCAATTTCATGGTGCATGCCTTTCTGTGGCTTGGCTGGGTTGGGGATCAGGGAATGCCGGCGGTGTCGGCCAGCGGGACATGGAAGGCGCGGATGAAGTCATCGAAGGCGGCAGGAGGTCCGGTGTGGCGGACAGCCCCGGAACTCAGCGCATCAGCGGGTGTCATTCGGCCGGCGAGCAGCAGGCGAAGTTGCGGGCCGGTGCGGATCGTCACGTCGGGCGGGCCACCGGGTTCGCCTTCGCCGACGATGGCCCGGTCGGGTTCAACAATCGCCCAGGCGCTCGCAGGACCGGCATGGACCGCGTACGTCGTCACGACCCGCACCGCGCCGGGGCGGAAGGCTGCCCGCAGGGCCGCCGCTAGCGAGGCATCGGTAATCACGTCGTCGTCGGCCGGTGAGACCATCGTCGCCGCTCCCCATCTCCCGATCGCATCAAGGATGGGGAGGAGTCCCTGTCCGTGCGGGGTGAGTCCGTAGAGCACACCCCCACCCGGCCGGTCCTGCGCCGTGCGGTCGATGACGCCCGCCGACTGCAACTCACGCAGCCGCGTGGCCAGCACACTGGTCGGAATTCCCGGTAAGCCCTCCAGCAGGTCCTTGAACCGGCGAGGTCCGATGCTCAGGTCGCGCAGGATGAGCAACGACCAGCGCTCACCCAGCACACTGCCGGCCTTGGCAAGGCCGCAGAACTGGCCGTAATCCTTCATGGATTCATATTACGAAGTGCGCTCCATAAAAGCAAGCAACGTGCACGTTGGGGGCGCGGTTCCGCTTCTGGCGAGATGTCGGGGAGGTCGTCGTCGTGACCGGCGCCGAGGTCTCAACTGCCCTGCAGTCCCCCGTGGAACTCACTACGGTGGTGGGAATACTGTCCAATGATCGGCTCAACGATGACGACGGAGATCGACCCAAGCCGCTACGCCGGGCTACGCAGGTACAACATCACGGCCGCGGTCGTGCACGCGGCCCAGGCGGTCGCGGTGGTGCTGCTCGCGACCGACTTCACCCTGCCGATCACCGCCAGGTACCTCGCCGGCCCGCCCGGCAGCCCCCCGGGCGAGGCGGTCACGCTGTGGGACGCCCCGATTCCGCTGGCGATCGCGACGTTCCTGGTTCTGTCTGCGCTGTTCCACGTCATCGTGGCCTCCCCACCATTCTTCGGCCGCTACCGAGCGGGGCTGGCGCAGAGGCACAACTACTTCCGCTGGGTGGAGTACGCGCTATCCAGTTCGCTGATGATCGTGATCATCGCCCAGTTGGTCGGCATCTCCGACGTGGTGGCGCTGGTGGCGCTGTTCGGCGTCAACGCCTCGATGATCCTGTTCGGCTGGCTGCAGGAGCGCTACCACGAGCCAGGCGACGGCGGATGGCTGCCGTTCATCTTCGGCTGCTTTGCCGGGGTGGTGCCCTGGGTCGGCATCGTCATCTACACACTCGCCCCGGGGTCGACCACTGGGGCCGAGCCACCCGGCTTCGTTTACGGGATCATCGTCTCGCTGTTCCTCTTCTAACGTGTTCGCGTTGGTGCAGTGGCTCCAGTACCGCCCGGTCGGCCGGTTCCGGGACTACCTACTGGGGGAGCGGCTCTACATCACGCTCAGTCTCACCGCCAAGTCCGCTCTGGCTTGGCAGATCTTCGCCGGCACCCTCGCCGCCTGAGCCACCGGTCAATGTCCGCAATCTTTCACGCGCATCGGTTCAGTTGGGGCCACTCCCAGCGGCACGCATGCCCACTCCAATCATCGGCACGCTGCGAGCAGTTTCAACCACCGGTGCCCGGGACGCTCCTGCCGGAGCGCTCCCTCTAGCCAATCAAGGCTCGCCTCCTGAAGGTGTGGCAGGCAACGCTCGAGATCGAGGGTGTCCTTGGGGCGAGCGTGCTTTGCCTTCAGGAGAAGCTGGACTTCTGGACGCAGGTAAGTGATCCCATCGTGTTCCCACAGGCACTCCACAAGTGGCTTCGTCAGGTGTGGAGCCCGCTTGTAATGCCAGGTAATTCCGCGAACTTCCTCAAGCAGAACGTCATATTCCCAGGGATCAGCACCGCTCGCGCGCAACCAGAGGTTGCCGCATCGATCGGGAATCTGTGCGTCTTGGTTCGGGAGAATCGGCGCCAAGATGCCGAATGCAGCCCAGGCATCAAGTGTGGATGACACGAAGTCGACAAATCCCTCTGCTTCCTCGCGGGGGATCCCGAGGTCCAGGTCGCCATGCTCGCGCCGCGAACCGGCAAAAGCGTCGATCGCCCAGCCTCCAGCAATCCACCACCGGCCGGAGTAGCTTTCGAGCAGTTGTGCTGCGTCTTCTGGTGTGCGGTGCTTCCAAGGGCCATATAGACGGACCACTTCGTCATGATCGAGCACAGCCACAGAGTAACGCCCGTGCGGATCGGCGCGTTTGCCGATCCCTGCGTCGTGATATTCCGAAGCGCTGGGCTGCGCGAGGGACTTGCGCGTTGGTTGTGCTCAGCCGGTCCCGGTCTCATCCCGCAGCCGCGGTTCGACCCGGTGCTCAGGCCGCACCCCGGACTTGTCGGCGTAGAAGTCACGGATCCGGTCCATGTCCTTGGCGACATCACCGGTCAACTCGAAGGTCGGCCCCAGGCCGGTAGTCATGGTGGTGCGATCGACGTAGCCAAGGGTCACCGGCATCCCCGTCTCCCGGGCGATGCGGTAGAACCCCGACTTCCAGTGCGTGTGCCCGCTGCGGGTTCCGTCGGGGGTGACCACGAGCCCGAACACCTCACCGGCGCGGACCCGCTGGACCACCTCACCCACCACGCGGCTGGGGTCGGACCGGTCCACGGGAATACCGCCCAGTGCCCGCATGATCGGGCCCCGCCAGCCTCGGAACAGACTGTTCTTGCCCAACCAGCGCACGTCGACGCCCAACCGCCAGGCGATGCCCAGCATGAACGCGAAGTCCCAGTTGGAGGTATGCGGGGCGCCGATGAGGATGGTGGGACGGTCCGGCGCGGGAGAGGTGGACAGTCTCCACCGGCTGAGTGCCAGAACGCGCGGGCCACGAGGCGTCGAAGCATGGTCCTACGCTAGATGGTCCTTGACCCGTTGGCCCGCGCGCGTGATGCAGCCCACCAGCGGCCACGAAGTGCCGAGGTTGTGGCTCAGATGTCCGGGTCAGGTCGCTCGAAGAAGTCGAACCGGATGGCCTTGGGCATCACGTGCACGGCCTTGAAGTCCGGACCTCCGGTGACCTTGTGCCACTCGCCGGAGGGCACACGAAGGCATCGCCGGGTGCCAGATCGTGTCGGGTCTCAGCGAACTCGATGGTGCATCGCCCCTCAGTGACCACGAGTACCGACTCGTCCGTGGCGGTGTGGCCGGGGAATGCGGTGCCGGAGGTGCCCTCCATCCGCTTGGCGGCCATCACCGAACCTTCGTCCAGTGGAGTCAACCTCCTCATACTGTTCCTCCGGGGGTGGTACCCAGACCCTGCGCTGCATCGGCGTGTTCCAGCGCTCTGTAGGTCGCCTCGAAGGCCTCGCACCCATCGCCGGGCACCGCATAGTTGCCAGTCACCGCGCGCAGTTCGTCGAAGAGTGCAGCGACCTGGCCGGCGCTACTTGCTTGCTGGACCTGCTCGGTGAGTTCGCGCACCCGGGTCAGTTCTGGGTGGTGCTCCCCGTGCACCCGCTCAATGAGCGGAGCGAACTGAGCAGCGGTCGCCATGTGTCCCTCGGCCATCGGTAGAGGCCTCCCGTCCTTGTCTCGGCTATGTCCTCAACGTATGCGGAGAGCGAGAGAGGAGCCTTGACGCGGATCAAGCCATGACGACGGCGCCCGCCGCACCAGGATCGCGACTCGCACTCCGAGCCGCCCTCAGCGTGATCGTCGGCGTCGTCGCAGTCGGTGCCGCCGCCTGAACTTCACTCCGGTCGCGGACGCATGCGGGTGCGCTTGATCTGCGATCGCAACCGCTTCCCCTCCAGTCGCCGGCGCTGGGAGCCGCGGGTGGGTCTGGTCGGGCGCCGCCGGACCGGAGGCACACCGCCTCGCGCAGCAGGGCGGACATGCGCTCCCGGGCTGCGACCCGATTGCGTCGCTGGGAGCGATGCTCGGCCGCGTCGACGGTCAGCACCGTCCCGGAGAGGCGGGTGCCGAGCCGGTTCAGGGCTCGCTTGCGCTGAACGTCGCTCAGGGCGGTGGTGGCGCTGATATCGAGGCTGAGTTGAACCCGCGAGTCCGTGGTGTTCACACCCTGGCCGCCGGGCCCGGAGGCGTGGGAGAACCGCTCGAGCAACTCTGCCGCCGGCACCGTGATCCCGGCCGGTGCGCCCGGCCCTGGGGGTACGCGCAGGTCATCCACGCCGGTCAGTATGACCCACGGGGTTCGCCGGGGGCCGCTCGCTAGGGTCGTGCCATGCGCAACGAGACAGGTGGCCGGCTCCAGGTGGTGTGCGGGCCGATGTTCGCCGGCAAGTCCGAGGAACTGCTGCGCCGGGTGCGCCGGGCTCGGCTGGCCGGGCTGGCCGTGGAGGTGGTCAACCACAGCCTGGATGAGCGCCACGGCGCCGGCCAGGTCGCCTCGCACGACGGCGGGCGCATCCCCTCCCGGGCGGTATCGGACGTCGCTGCGCTGCGCGATCTCCTCACCGGGCGTGACCTGGACCTGCTGGCCATCGATGAGGCGCAGTTCTTCGGTCCAGACCTGGTCCCCACGGTCGGTGACCTGGTCGCCGAGGGGATGACCGTCGTCGTCGCCGGTCTGTGTGTGACCTACGACGGCCGGCCGTTCGAGCCGCTGCCCGCCCTGATGGCACTGGCCGAGGACGTGGTGAAACTGACCGCGGTGTGTTCGGTCTGCGGGCGCGACGCCGCCTTCCACCAGCGGGTGGAGGAGGACGACGGCGAGGACGCCCTGGTCCCCAGCGTCACCGCCATCGGCGGTACTGAGACCTACCAGGCCCGCTGCCGACGCCACCTCATGCTCGGGGCTTGACGGCGGCCCTCGCGTGGGCGCCGGTTCGCCCGGTCAGCCCAGGGGCCCCGGCGGGTCACAGACGAGCTGGTCCGGGCGTTACGCAGGTCGAACATCGCAACCACCAGGCTGACCAGCACGATCAGGGTGGTGGTGGCGAACCCGGCACTGATCGCCGCGGTCCAGTCCCGCTCGGCCAGCACCGCGAAGGCCAGGCCGGTGATCACGGCCAGTCCGATCGCGGCACCGAGGCGTTGCCCGGTCTGCAGCACGCCGCCCGCGCTACCGGCGTACTCCAGCGGTACCTCAGTCAGGGTGAGGGTCTGGTTGGGGGCGATCACCATGCCCTGCGCGATGCCGATGAACGCCAACGTCAGCAACAGCCACCACATGCTCGCGGCACCGGTGGCCGCCAGTTGCACCACCGCGATACTCAGCACCAGCCCGAGCAGCGCGCAGCCCATCCCGGCGATCAGGATCGGGCGGCCGTGGGTACTGGTCCAGCGACCGGCGAGGTAGGAACTCACCGCAGACATCAGCGCCGCGGGTAGGCCGATCAGCCCCGCCTCCAGGGCGTTGCCACCCTGGCCACCCTGCACGTACATCGCCACCAGCACCCACACACTGGTCACGCCCATGAAGTACAGACCTGCGATGAGGGTGCCGCCCGTGAAACTGCGGATGCCGAACAGGGCAAGGTCCACCATCGGGGGGTGGCCGTGACGTTTGTGGCATTGTTCCCACCAGGCCCACAGTGCCAGTAACCCCAGCCCTGCCGGCACCAGCAACCAGCCGCGCCAGCCCATGTTCCGCTCGACGAAGGGCAGCAGCAGCGCCAGCACCGCCAGGCCCAGCAGCACCGCACCCACCGGGTCCACATCGCGGACCGTGGTGCGGCGGGTGGTGCGGGGAGGTCGCATCGGCCGCGGCAGCCAGCGCAGGGCCAGCGCGATCGCGCCCAACCCCACCGGAACGTTCACCAGGAACGTCCAGCGCCACCCGTTCACCGACCCGGCCACCTCGACGATGAGCCCGCCCAGCACCGGCCCGATCGCCACCGAGATCCCGACCACCGCCCCCAGCGCGCCGTAGGCACGCCCACGCTCGGGCCCGCGGAAGTACTGCTGGATCATGCCCACGACCTGCGGGGTGAGCAGTCCCGAGCCCAGTCCCTGCACGAACCGGGCCGCGTTCAGGGTGCCCGGGTCCGGTGCGAGCCCGGCCGCCACCGAGGACAGGGTGAACAGCGCGGTGCCGATGATGAAGAGAGGTCCGCGGCCGAGGATGTCGCCGGCTCGCCCGGCCGCCACCAGCACCACCCCGAACGTCAGGGCGTAACCGGTCAGGACCCACTGCAGGTCGGAGTCGGTGGCGCCCAGTCCTTGTTGGATCGAGGGCAGCACCACGTTGATGATGCTGACCGCCACCAGAGACATGAAGACGGCACCCAGCGCCACAGCGAGGACGCGCCAGCGGGCGGGATCGGGGGCGTCGTCCTGCTGCGCCGGAGGCGGGCTGGTGGCCTCGGTGGTGAACTCATCGGGTCGATCCGGACCCTGGCTCATCGTGGACATGTAGCGGCTGATGGTACTCCCAACCGGTACGGTCCCGGTATGCACGCTGAGCCGGTCGAACTGGTCCGATGCGCCTGATCAGCGCCCTGCGGCCGGTGTGGGCGGGACTGCTGTTGGCCGCCTTCATCGCGGTGGGACTGATCGTGCTGAACTCCTTCATCCCCGAGCAACCGCTGCCGCTGCGGCCGAGGCATGCCCTGTTCGTGTCCGGGTTGATCGTCGTGCTGCTGGTGCTGATCGGCACCGCCCCGCGCACGTCACCGGGCGCCCCGGCCGAACTGCTCGCCCCGGTGCGGGGGCAGTGGGTGGCGATGAACAGCCCCGGCCAACACCTGCCCAGCCATGGCACGCGCACCCGGGGACAGTACTGCGCGGTTGATCTGTCCCGCCCGGCACGGGACTCCACTCCGGCGCTGGTCCGCTGGGGCTTGCGCGGGGACAGACCCGAGGAGTACCCCAGTTTCGGTGAGCCGGTCTACGCGATGGCTCCCCTCGTCGTCGTCGTGCGCTCACTGGGTTCCAGGCGCGACCACCGCGCCCGCAGCACCTGGCCGGGCCTGGTGTACCTGGCCACGGTGGAGGCGATGGCCCGGGAGATCGGCGGCACCGGTGCGGTGCTGGGCAACCACGTCATCGTGGCCCACGACGACGGCACCTTCGCCGCGTACGCCCACCTGCGCCGGGGCAGCGCGATCGCGCTCGGGAGTTCGGTGGTGGCCGGTGACGTGATCGGCCGGGTGGGCAACACCGGCAACACGTCGATGCCGCACCTGCACGTGCAACTGATGGACCGGGCGAACGTCGAAGCAGCGGCCGGGCTGACGATGGTGTGGCCGCAGATCGCCCGGACCGGCGACCTCGACCCGACCTTCGTGAAGTACGCACGAGAGCCCACCTCCGCGGCGCTGTCCCAGATGCCCCGCGACGGGGAGGTCTTCACCGCGCCCGAAACCCCACCGGCTGCGTAGGAGACGGCGACGGGAAGGTCCGCGATCGCGGCGGCGTTGACCCAGGCGATGCCCCCAGAGCCCGCTCGCGCGACCGTCGTCGTCATCGGCGCCGGTCAAGCCGGTCTGTCCGCCGCCTACCACCTGAATCGCAGGCGCTTCGGTAGCGCCCTACAACCCGGGAACGACGGCGCCACCTACGTGGTCCTGGACGCCGCGGCCGCCCCGGGCGGGGCCTGGCAACACCGGTGGGAGTCACTGCGGATGAGCACGATCAACGCGATCTTCGACCTTCCGGGCATGCCCGTCCCGTCGGTGGATCCGGACGAGCCGAGCCGGGACGCGGTTCCCCGCTACTTCGCCGCCTATGAGTTCGAGCACGGCTTCCCGCTGGTGCGTCCGGTGCGGGTGACCTCGGTTCGGGACGCTCAGGATGGTTCCGCCGACGCCGACGCCGACGCCGTCGGCATGGGCACGGGCGGCGGGGGCAGCGGGGACCTGATCGTGCAGACCGACCGGGGGAGTTGGGTTACCCAGTGGGTCATCAACGCGACCGGCACATGGGACAACCCCGTGTGGCCGGTCTATCCCGGCGCGGAGACCTTCTTGGGACGGCAGTTGCATACCCGTGACTATGTAGCGGCGGAGGAGTTCGCCGGGCAGCGGGTGGCGATCGTGGGTGGCGGGATCTCCGCGGTGCAGCAACTGGAGGAGATCTCCCGGCACGCCACCACGTTCTGGTACACCCGGCGTGAGCCGGTCTTCCACGAGGGGGAGTTCACCTCCGAGACCGGGCGGGAGGTGATCGCCAACGTCACCGCCGACGTGGAGGAGGGCCGCCCCACCGGCTCGGTGGTCAGTTACACCGGTCTTGGCTGGACCCCCTACGCCCTGGCCGCGAAGGAGCGTGGTGCGTTGGTGCGCCGGGAGATGTTCACCGCGATCGAACCGGGCGGTGTGCGAGAGGCCGACGGGTCCCTCACCCAGTTGGATGTGATCCTGTGGGCCACCGGGTTCAAAGGGGCGCTGGCGCACCTGGACCCGTTGGAACTGCGGAATGAGCAGGGTGGCATCATGCTGCGCGAAACCCAGGTCGCCGATGAGCCGCGGGTGCACCTGATCGGGTTCGGGCCCTCCCAGTCCACCGTGGGCGCCAACCGCGCCGGGCGGGCGGCGGTCGCCGCGATCGTGCGGGCGCGGCGGGGGACCTGATCGGGGCCGGTCACATGGAGTTCACCGCCCCCGGATACCCGCCTACGCGGTCCTGGTCAGGACCGAACCGAGGTGATGGGTCATCGGAACCCCTACCGCGGCCATCGCGAACTCCGTGGTCAACTCATCGCCGTCCAGGCGCAGCCGTCGGATGGTCTCATCGACGATCTTGGCGCTCGCGGCATTGACCACCCGGGAGTGTAGTTCGGTGGCGAACCCCCTCGGTTCGGTGACCAATGCACCCTCGGCCAACTCGGTCTGCCCGGTGGGCTGGGCCAGGACGAACTCCACGGCCTCGCCGCCGGCGACGCGGAAGAACCCGGTCTCGGTGTGCATCGGATCGCCGGCGGGTGACCACGTGCGTTGGAGATAGGTGAGGAAGGGCTTGCCGACGTCGGTGAAGGTGACCTCTTCGGTGTAGGTGAAGGAGGTGATGGTGGGGTACTCGCCGCGGCCGGGGCCGCGCCAGGTGCCGACCAGATCAGCGACGGGAGCAAGAGCGGGGTGCAGTGCCATGTTCCCGACACTACGCCGGGACCGGCGGGCAGGAGCCGGCTCGGCCGCTTCGGGTGACCTGCGCCGTCGACCCGCGCGTGCACGCCGAGCACCCAGAATGCCGTACCGACCCCGCCGATTGCCCCACAATGGCGCCCATGGCCTACTTCGAACGCATCGACACCTCCACCTTCCGCGCCACCGAGCACGTCGGTGGGGCATGGGTCGAGGAGGAACAGCACATCGCGGCGGCACTGGGGCTGATGGTGCACGCCGTGGAGCAGGACCGGGATGCCCGCCGCGACGACCACCTGGTGGTGGCCCGGATGTCCTACGACATCCTCGGCACCGTGCCGGTGGACGTGGTGGACATCGCCATGGAGGTGCTGCGGCCCGGGCGCACGATCGAACTGGTCGAGGCGGTCCTGTCCCACGCGGGCCGGGCGGTGGTACGCCTGCGTGCGTGGCTGATGCAGACCCGCGACACCACCGCACTGGCGGGCACCGCGCTGCCCCGGATCAAGCCCCCGGAGGAGATGGAGCCGGTCGATCCCACCCGCGACTGGCCCGGGGGCTTCATCAGATCCATCGAGGTGCGCCGCGACCACCATGAGCCGGGCCACGGGGCGTTCTGGGCACGCACCGCGCACGCACTGGTCGCCGGCGAGGAGTCCAGCCGCACGGCGGCCTTCGCCGGGATGCTCGACGTCTCCAACGGCATGGCCATCCGTGCCGACCCCCGCGAGGTGCTGTTCCCCAACCTGGACCTGACCGCCCACTTCTTCGCCCAACCGCAAGGGGAGTGGGTCGGCTACGACACCACCGTGTCCTTCGGTGCCGCAGGGATCGGGCTGACGCACACGATCATCCACGACCGCACCGGTCCGATCGGTGCCCACTCCCAGGTGCTCACGGTCCGGCCGCGCTGAGGCGTTGCCGCGGGCGGGTCGTGTCGCCGGCCACGACCCGAAGGCGGCCGCGGATCGTCCGGAATGAGGGTTAGCGTGCAGATTCACCTGGCCCGACTCGGCGAAGGAGAACGCCCCATGAACAACGACCAGCCTCGCACCCCCGTGCTCGACCTGATCATCCTGGACTGTCCCGACGCCCTGGTGTTGGGTCGGTTCTACTCCGAGTTGCTGGGCTGGCCGATGGAGCAGGGCGCCGATCGCGACTGGGTCAACCTTGAGCCTCCCGGTGGTGGGGTCTCCCCGGACAACCCGCAGGGCCGGCCCACGCTGGCGTTCCAGCGTATCGATGACTGGGTCACGCCCACCTGGCCCGGTGGGACCCACCCCCAGCAGATGCATCTGGACTTCACCGTGGGTGACATCGATGCCGCCGAGCCCGGTGTGCTGGCCCTGGGCGCGCGGGTGCATGAGCACCAGCCCTCCTCCGACGGCGGGTTCCGGGTGTACCTGGACCCGGCCGGACATCCCTTCTGCCTGATCCGCTGACCACCAGCACAGCGCAGGTCAAGCGCACGCCCGGCCTCGGGCGTCCGGACGATCAGGATCCGGCAGGCATGCGCCCACACATCCGGTGAACGGCGCGCCCGCACATCGAGTTTGCGTGCGCGAGAATCAGTGGCATGCGCACCAACCTTCGCGGCCAGAGGGTACTGATCACCGGGGCCGGTAGCGGCATCGGCCGGCTGCTCGCTCTCGGCGTGGCGCGGCGCGGTGGGCGGGTCGTGATCTGGGACCTGGACACAAGCTCCGCCGCGGCGGTTCGCGATGAGATCCGGGCCGCGGGCGCACCTGCGGAATCGTTCGCCGTCGACGTCTCCGATGCCGCCGCGGTCGCGACCGCCGGCCGGGAGACCGGGCCGGTGGATGTGCTGATCAACAATGCCGGCGTCGTCACCGGCAAGCCGCTGCTGGCGGCGTCGGAGGAGGCGATCCGGCGCACCTTCGAGGTCAACACGCTCTCGCTGTACTGGGTGACCCGCGCCTTCCTGCCCGGCATGATCGAGCGCGGCCGGGGCAGCGTGGTGACGATCGCCAGTGCCGCCGCCCTGTTGGGCGTGGCCCGCCAGAGCGACTACTCGGCCAGCAAGGCTGCGGCCTTCACCTTCGCCGAGTCCCTGCGGGTGGAGTTGGCCAAGGACAAGACCGGGGTGACGTCGCTGGTGGTGTGTCCCTACTACATCGACACCGGAATGTTCGCCGGGGTCCGCACCAGGTTCCCCCGCGTCCTGCCGATTCTGGACCCGCAGCGAGCCAGTGACCGCATCCTGCGGGCGATCGAGCGGGGTCGTGCCGAACTGCTCATGCCGCAGAGGGTGATGGCTGTCCGGTTCGCCCGGCTGCTGCCGGTGACGGTGTTCGACCGGATCACCCCTTTCTCGGGCTGCACGACTCCATGGATGCCTTCACCGGCCGGGCCGGGGCTGCCGAGCGAAAAGAGCCGACGACGACGGAGCCTGCCTGATCGGGCTGGTGCGGCGCACGAAGCGCGACCCCGCCGTCGTGCTGCGTCAGCGCCGTGCGAATCCCTCCGAACACCCCCGCGCTACGGTGCCGCGTGTGGATGAAGCGAACGTGTTGCTGGTGATATCCGGCCTGTCCGGTGTGGGCAAGACGGCTGCCGCGGCTGCCGTGGCGAAGCGGACCGCGAGTGTGCACCTGTCCATCGACACCATCGAGGAGGCACTCCTCGAGAGCGGCCTGCCGCCCGGGTGGACTGTGGGCGTTGCGGCGTACGAGGCGGCCCGGGCGATGGCGCAGACCAACCTGATGGCGGGTTCGTCCGTGGTGGTCGATGCGGTCAACGATAGTGACGAGGCTCGCCGGACTTGGCGCCGCGCCGCGGGGCGGTGTGAGGTGCCGCTGCGGTTCGTGCACCTGATCTGCTCCGACGTGAGCGAGCACCGCGTGCGTCTGCAGGGCCGTACCCGGGGGTTTCAGCGCATTGGTGAGCCTTCGTGGGCGGATGTAATCGCTCGTGCCGCCGACTTCGTTCCCTGGTCGGCCTCGGACGAGGTCTCTGAGGTGGACACCGCTGGAGTGACGCTTGAGACCGTCGTGGAGGCGGTCCTCGCCGCCAGGGATGGGTCCTAGTGCTGGATCAAGCCGCCCACGGGTGCGGTGGCGACGTGCCCGGTGATCGGGCGGGTCTGCGCCAGCGTCAGGCCGACGTCGACCAACGAGGATCGGCGCAATCGGGCAACTCTGGGCAGCGGGACCCAGGAGGGGTCCTCGGTGTCACCGTTCGGCTCAGCGCGCAGCCGGCCACTGAGGAGACGGACCTGGAGAAGACGCCCACGTTCTGGTGAGTGGTTCCGGCACGAGCGACCGCTGCGGGTATCACCCGGGAGTCCACACCCAGCAGGCTCTCGACCGTTGCGTCGCAGCCAGTCTCCTCGGACACTTCCCTGGTCACTGCATCGAATGGATCCTCGGCGTGCTGCACCCCACCGCCGGGCAGGGTCCAGACCGGCTCGTCATCGGCAGGCACGTGATGGACGAGGAGAAGGTGATCGTTTTCGATGCACACGGCGTAGGCGGCTAGTCGGAAACTCACCGGCGCACTGTATCGCGCAGGAAGGGAGCGTCTACTGGCTCGCCCGAATACCTCGTTGGCGGGCCGTGCGAGCGTGTCGGAAATTCGGGTGAGTTCCACCGTCGCCCCCTCCTACCATGGCCGCTCATGGACACCTGGATTGAGCATCGGCGGACAGACGGTGAACTGATCGGCTGGCTGCGCATGCGCGACGAGCACTTCGTGGCCGTCGACATGCTCGGTCGCGAGATCACCGAACCACTGGACTACCTGGACGCCGAGGAAGCGCTGGAGGAGCGCGGGCTGTCCTTCCTTGCCGAACCGTGGCTGCTGGAGCACCCGGACGGTACCTCCGAGCGAGTGCGGATGACCGAGGTCCACCCCGAGCGCATCACGGTTCGGCAGGACGACTACGGTGTGGCGGCAGTGGCGGGGGCGAACGTGCGTGACTACGTGCTGCCCTTCCCCGCTCCCACGAGGTTGCGGCCGCTTCACGGTGAGAGTGGCGCAACGACGACGAAGGGCGGGCCGGCGTGACATCGACACAGTCGCAGGATCGAGCACAGGCTGAGATCGGCAGGGTGCGCAGCCGGGTACTGGTCCTGGAGCGGCGTATCGATGACCTGGAGTCGCTGCTGCTGCGGGGCCTGGTGCTGGCCACGGTCGTGTTGCTCGGGGTGGGAAGCCTGGTGACCGCGGCCGCCGGCCCCGACGTCGGGGCGTGGAGCGTGCTCACCGCACCGATCGGGGTCTATGACACCTTGGCCAACTCGGACAACGTGCCGGCCACGCTCGTGCTGCTCCTGGCGGCGGTGGCGCTACTGGTGGTGGTCCTCGTCGCGCTGGGCGCCTGCGGCGTCATCTGGCGGCGTCACGGCGGCGGGGCGGCGCGTTTCGTCCGGGTGGTCGGATGGCTCCTGCCGGCCGCGATCACCGTGGTGCTGATCCTGACACTGATCGCCGGTGCCGAGCCCGCCGAGAACGCCGAGGCCGGCTCCGCGGTGCGGTGGTTGGTTCCCGGGGCGGTGCTCTTCGCTCTCATGGTGCACTCCGACGGCCTTCGCCGGTTGTGGGTCGCGGACTCGTGAGGTGCGCTGTTGCACCGCAGCCCGGTCGCGGTGATGATCGAGTGGTCCGGCACCGGCCGGCTCACCCGAACTCGGAAGGATCTCGATGACACAGCGCAAGCGCGTGGTGATCATTGGCGGTCACGGCAAGATCGCCCTGCTCACCGCCCCGAAGTTGACCGACGCGGGGTATGAGGTGCACTCCGTGATCCGTAACCCCGACCACCACGACGAGGTCGCCGCGACCGGCGCGCACCCGGTGCTGCTGGACATCGAGAATGCCGATGTCGGTGCCCTTGCCCAGGTCTTCGACGGCGCCGACGCCGTGGTGTTCTCCGCCGGTGCCGGTGGTGGCAACCCGGCCCGTACCCACGCGGTGGACTATGAGGCCGCGGTGCTCTCGATGCAGGCTGCGGAGCGAGCCGGGGTGCGCCGGTACGTGATGGTCTCCTACGTCACCGCTGCGGCGGACATCCACCGGATCGATCCGGAGAGTTCCTTCTACCCCTACGCCAAGGCCAAGCACGATGCCGATGCCCACCTGCGCACAACGGAGTTGGACTACACGATCCTGGGTCCGGCCGGGCTGACCATGGAGCCGGCAACAGGCAAGATCCTGTTGGCCGACGACGAAGGGCAGGTTCCCGATGGGGACCTCACCGAGGATCAGCGGGTCACCTCGCGGGAGAATGTGGCCGAGGTGATCGTGCACGTCCTGGAGTCCGCAACCGGGATCCGGCGCACCCTGAACTTCTACGACGGATCCACCCCGATCGCCGACGCGCTCGCCTGACTCAGGGCATGGGTCGGGTGGTCACGCTCGCCGCAGTCGCACCCGTTCGCACCAGGTCACGCACCGCCACAGCCACTCCACGGGACCGTAGGTAGAACGCCGCAGCCACCAACGGCTCCAGCCTGCCTGAGCCACGACGATGAGGAACGTCAGGGCCGTGACCTGGGGCCAGGACTCGAAGTCCTCGATGCCCATCAGCGGCGCGGCGCTGAGGAACATCACCGTGGCGGCCAGGTAGTTCGTGAGTGCCATCCGGCCCATCGGTGCGAAGAAGCCGCTGAGCACACCGCCCCACCGGGTGCGCAGCAGCAGCAGGAAGCCGGAGGCGTACGCCACCCCGGCGGTCACGCCGGCCAGCTGGAACTGGCTCCAAGCGCGATATGGGCGGGAACGCGCCAGTCCGGTACCCGAAACTGTGCCATGAGTCGCAGGAATTCAGGTAGCGTCGAGGCAGTGGAATTGCACTCGACGGTGAATGCGAGGAATGTCATGGCGGCTGAGTGGCGCGAAGCACGACTGATTCCGACATCGGGTATTCGAGGGGCTGTAGATCAAGAAGTTCGTGCGACCTCGGCCTTACTGTCGGTATTGACCGTGGTGCCGCAGTTTGCGCATTCGATGCTGAAGCCGTGCGGCGCGCCACTTGGGCCCAAACGAGCGAACGTCAAGGCCTATACAGAGGTAGCCTTCGAGGACAAGAAGAACAAGCGTACGCCCCGCCCTGATGGTTTGGTCCGTGTCGAGCGAGGCTCGAGCAGTTGGACTGCCCTTGTGGAAGTGAAGACGCAGACGAATGGGCTCGACAAAGATCAGGTCGAGAGTTACATGGACGTCGCTCGAGAGAATGAATTCGATGCGGTGATCACGATCTCCAACGAGATTCCACCGGTCCTCGGAACGCACCCAGTCGATCTCGATAAACGCAAGTTGCGTGCGATGCCCGTCTACCACTTCTCCTGGGTTCGCCTGATCTCGCTCGCAGTGGCGTCCAAGGAGGTCCACGGCATCGAGGATGAGGAGCAGGCTTGGATCCTCGGCGAACTCATCCGGTACTTGGAACATGAGAACTCCGGTGCTCTGGAGTTCGAAGACATGGGGGGTAGTTGGACCGCTGTCACCGACGCCGTGCGAACCGGCATCGTCCGACGGGGCGATGGTGACGTCGCTGACGTCGCAGCGAAATTCGACGGCCTGGTCCGTTACATGGCGCTCAAGTTGGGGCAGAAGTTGCGCGTCGATGTCGAGCCGATGTTGTCGCAGCGGGAGCGTGCGAATCCCAATGTGAGGACTGAGGCACTGGCGCGCGAGTTGGCGGAGGACCACACGATGTCAGCGAAGATTCGAATCCCGGGTACGGCGGCAGATCTAGAGTTTCGCTGTGACATGCGAGCGAGAAGGGTTCATGTCTTCTCCAACGTGCCTGCGTCGGGACATGCGCGAAACGAGACTCGCGTTAATTGGCTCCTCAGGCCACTAGCCGAAACATCTGGCGACGTGATTATCGAAGCGCACGCTGCTCGTCGGCAGCATGCGGCAACGATTGCGGAGTTCCGAGAAGACCCGAAGGATGCTCTGCCCGAGGCGTTTCCCGAAATCAAGAGCTTCACAGTTTCTCGGGTCTACGACTTGGGCATGAGTCGACGCACCTCCGCCAAGACGTCGTTCATCAACTCCGTGATCGCTGCGGTTGACGACTTCTACATCAATCTCCTACAGCCTCAGAAGGTGTGGACACGGCCTGCGCCCAGGTACAAGCCGATCTCACGCCCCGGCCAGGAGGAGGAGACCTACTCGTCCGAGGAGATCTCGGGTGCCGGTACGAATGAGAGCGACACGATGGAAGTAGAGGTCTGACGATTCGGCGCATTAACGGCACCGGAGCACGCCAGCCGTCAGTTCGTGGGTAGGACGCGAAATCCGCCGTAACCTCAGCGGCACCCGCCTGTTAGCGTCGTCGCCCGTGACTGAGATGACACTGCTGCCCACCACCGCCCGCCGTCTGGACCTGCGCGCCGCCACCCTGCAGACCAAGGGACGCATTCCGTCCCTGGTCACTGGGCTGGTGCGGGACTCCCACCTGGTCTGGTCCGCCGCCCGGGGAACGTTTCCCGAGCACGCCGACCCAGGTGAGTTGCAGTTCCGGATCGGGTCGATCACCAAGACTTTCGTCGCCGTCGTCGTACTGCAGTTGCGCGACGCCGGCGCGCTTCGGTTGACCGACACCGTCGACCAGTACGTGCCCGGCACCCCGTTCGGCGATCGCACCCTCACCGAACTGCTCACCCACACCGGCGGGCTGGCCGCGGAACTTCCCGGCTCGTGGTGGGAACGGTCACCGGGGGTGGACCGGCAGGGCCTGCACGAGGCGCTGGCGCAGGGCACCGTGCTGGACCGGCAGGGACGCCATGTGCACTACTCCAACATCGCCTTCGCGGTGCTGGGGGAGGTGATCGCTGCGGTCACCGGCCGCTCCTGGGATGAGGTGCTCACCGCGCAGGTCCTCGGGCCGTTGCAGATGGACAGCACGACGACGTCGGCTCGCTCTCCCTTCGCCACCGGGTACGCGGTGCATCCCTATGCCGACGTGCTGCTGCCGGAGACGATCCAGGACACCGGGGCGATGGCCCCCGCGGGGCAGTTGTGGTCCACCGTGGGTGACCTCAGCCGCTGGGCGGCCTTCCTGGCCGGGGACACTGCTGACGTGCTCCACACCGACACCCTCGATGAGATGTGTGAGCCGACCGCACTGGCGTCGGGCTCACAGTGGGCCAGCGCCCGCGGGCTTGGGGTGCAGGTGACCCGTAGAGCGGGGCGGCTCCTGGTCGGCCACGGTGGCTCGATGCCCGGTTTCCAAGCCGGCGTGCAGGTGGACCGGGAGGCCGGGCTCGGTGTGGTGACGCTGATGAACTGCACCACGCCCGGCGATGTGGAAGGGCTGGACGACCCCTTCGACATCGTCGAGGACTGTGAGCCCCGCCTGCCACAGGAGTGGGTGGCTCGCGCCGATGTGCCCGCGGATGTGCTGGCGTTGACCGGGTCCTGGTTCTGGGGGACCTCCGAGGGGACGGTGCGGGTGCTTGACGAGGGCTGGATCGAACTGCAGCGCGTCTCGGGGATGACCAGCACCAGCAGGTTCCGGCCCACCGGCACCGACACCTGGGTGGGCCTGGACGGTTACCACCGCGGGGAGGCCCTGCGCGTGCGACGTGCAGCCGACGGCGAACCCCAGACTCTCGACGTCGGCACCTTCGTCTTCACCCGCCGGCCCTACGAGCCCAGCGAGTTCATCCCCGGCGGGCTGGACGGCGGCGGCTGGCCCGTCACCTAGCGCTGCCCAGGCGTCGTGACCGGTGGTCGGTACAGTCGAGGCGATGTCGAGTGACCATGACGCAAACAGGATCTCCCGCCGCAAGTTGTTGGGCTCCGTGGGGGCGGTCGGCGTGGCCGGCGCGGGCGCGCTCGGAGCAGCGGCACTGATGCGCTCGCGATCCGAGCCTCCCGGCTTGGACGACCCCGCCCCCGAGCCCGCGCCCCGGGGGGTGTACATGCAGGCATGGGAAGGCACCGGCGGCTTCGACCAGGGCAGCCACGACGGCACCGCGGTCGATCCCGACGGGCGCCTGGTCCTGACCTCGCCCACCGGCACGGTGGAGTACACCGACCCCCACACCGAGGTGGCCCGCACCTACGACACCGCCACCTGGACCTCCCCGGAGGTCCAACTGCCGTTCGCTGGCACCGAGGTGATCCCCTCTTGGAACGCGCGAACGCCGTCGGGCACGTGGGTGGAGGTAGCCGTCCAGGGGATCACCGACTCCGGTGAGCGCACCGACTGGTACGTGCTGGCCCGCTGGTCCCGGGGCGATGACGCCCCCGACATCCAGCGCGGTACCGTCGAGGGGCAGCGCGACACGCGGGCCGGTGTCAATGTGGATGTGCTGGCGATGCGGCACAACCACACCTTGACCGGACTGCGAGTGCGGGCCACGCTGCACCGGGTCGCCGGCGCCGCGCAGACCCCTGAGGTCGCCCTGCTCACCGCGATGGCCTCGGCGATTCCCGACGAGCGGGCGGTACCGGTCAGTGAGCCGGGGGAGGCCGCCGGGATCGTGCTGGACGTGCCCGCCTACTCACAGCACCTGCACAAGGGTCACTACCCGGAGTGGAACGGGGGAGGGCAGGCCTGGTGCTCACCGACCTGCACTGCGATGGTGCTGGACCATTTCGGCCTGGGCCCCGATGCCGAGGAGACCGGATGGGTGGATATCGAGGGGGAACAGCGCCCCCAGGTTGACCACGTCACGCGGTATGTCTTCGACTACACCTACGGGGGCGCCGGGAACTGGGCGTTCAACGCGGCCTACGCCGGAGAGCGGGGCGCCCGGGCCTACATCACCCGGCTGCGGTCACTGCGCGAGGCCGAGGAGTTCATCAGCGCCGGCATCCCCCTGGTCTGCTCGATGTCGTTCACCGAAGCCGACCTCGACGGCGCCGGATACGGGACGAACGGGCACCTGCTGACGATCGTAGGGTTCGACTCCGACGGAGACGTCGTGGTCAACGACCCGGCCTCCCAGGACGAGGCCGACGACGGCAAGGTGCGCGTCACCTACCGCCGCGACCAGTTCGAGAGCCTCTGGCTGACCACGTCGGGCGGCCTCGTCTACGTCATCGCACCCCCGGGCCACGCCCTGCCCGAGCCCGTGGACGCGGCGGAACCGAACTGGGTCTGAACCGGCTGGCACTCACGGCATCCTTTGGCCCACACTGCAGGCCGCGGCTACGCGCCTCATCTCACGGTGATCTGGGGCCGTCCCGGCTCCAGTTCCAGGTGGGCTGAGACCAGGTCACCATCGTCGATCTGCTCAGCCCGTCGTACCGCCACCTTCACCGGCAGTGCGTACAGGCCTTCCTTGGGGAACATGGAGGTCTGCCAGGTGGTGGCACCGATGCGCGCTCGGACGGGGATCGCCCCCCAGCCGTAACTGACGTCAGCGGCCACGGCGTGGATGTCGGCACTGATCGGCTCGGGTACGGTGATGAAGTAGAACGGGGCGGGGCCGCGCCAGTACCAGATCTCGCCCTCGAAATCCCAGGTCATCACTGCTCCTCGACCGCTCAGTCTAGGCTCGCTGCGGCACGCCCGCGATGGGCATCGGGTGTCAGGTGCGCACGACCATCGCCCGCACGCGGTTACCGCCGTCCTCCCACTCGCTCACGCGTCTCCAGTTCGCTTCACGGAGGCGCTGGTCGATGAGCTCCTCCCAGGTGGCCGGGCTCAGCCGCGCGGGCAGCGACAGTACCTCCACCTCGACGCGAGTGGAGGGGATGGTCACCGAGATCTGGCCGGGGGGTTCGTGATGCTCACCCCCGGGCGACTCGGAGTCCACGGCGATGATGCGCTGGGCATGCTCGGCCGCGACCGACCAGATCTCGCCTTCGGTGGCTACCGATTCATAGCCCCCCGTGCCCTCGATCTCATTGCCCGCGCCGTCGCGCTCGACCGTGTAACTGAAGGTGGCCTCGAAGACGGCGTCAACGTCGACGTCATCGGTGTGCTCGGCCAGTGCCGGAACCAGTGACTGCTCGATCGCTTCGGCCCTGGTCCGGTACCGCTTCGGGTGAGACACGCTCCTGCCTCCGTACGCAGGTGGACCGGTGGTGGCGGGCCAGCCCGGCCGGGCACCCGCCACCACCGCATGGTTCAGCCCGCTTGCTCGATCCTGGACTGATTACTCGAGTGGGCAACCTCGATCTTGCGAGGCTTGGCTTCCTCGGCCACCGGGATCGTCAGCGACAGCACCCCATCGGCGTATGAGGCGTCGATCCGGTCCACCGACACCCCGCTACCGAGCATCAGTTGGCGCGCGAATGTGCCGGTGGGCCGCTCCCGCGCGAGCCACTGGGTCTGTTGGTTCTCCGCCTGTCCGCGCTCAGCACGGATTGTCAGCGTCTGGTCCTCGACGTCGACATCGATCGAGGACGGATCGACCCCGGGAAGGTCCATGTTCAGAACGAACTTGTCCCCATCGCGATACAGGTCGATCGGCATCGCATTGCTGCGTCCGGAGGACATCACTTGTCCCAGCGCATTGCTGAATACACGGTCCATCTCGCGGAACGGGTCGATTCGCGTTGCCATCACCATCACCTCCGAGTGGATACCCGGGCCCGGACCTTCCAGGCCCGATGAAGACGACCGTTGTCACGGCCGATTTTAGCACTCTCATGCCGAGAGTGCTAACGGCTGGTGCTCACGAATTGGGGTGACACGGGTGCGACCATGGGGTGATGACGACATTCGACGAACTGCTCGCCGAGGGTGCGGCGGTACCCACCGAGGGCTGGGACTTCAGTTGGTTCGCCGGCCGGGCCAGCGAGGAGCGCCCGCCCTGGGGCTACGCCGGACTGGTCGCGCAGCGATCGGGCACCGCGCGGGCGATGCTCGACGTCCAGACGGGTGGGGCCGAGGTGCTCGCGCAGATACCGCACGTCCCACCACTGCTGCGCGCCACCGAGTCCTGGCCCCCGAACCTCGACCTGGCCCGCCCACGACTGACGGCGCTCGGGGGCCAGGTGGTGCAGGTGGAGGACACCGAACCGTTGCCGTTCGACGACGGCACCTTCGACCTGGTGGTCTCCCGCCACCCCACCGTGGTGCTCTGGGAGGAGGTCGCCCGGGTGCTTCGTCCAGGCGGAACCTACCTGTCCCAACAGGTGGGGAAGGCCAGTGTGCACGAGTTGTCGGAGGCGATGCTGGGGGACTTCGAACCCTCCGACGGACGCAGTCCGGAGCGAGCGGTGGCCGCCGCCGAAGGGGCCGGGCTCCGGGTGCGGGACCTGCAGACCGCCCGCCTACGGATGGCCTTCAACGACATTGCCGCCGTGGTGCACTTCCTGCGCAAGGTGATCTGGATCGTGCCGGGGTTCACCGTGGAGGCCTACCGTCCGCAGTTGGAGCTCCTGCATGAGCGCATCCAGGCCGAGGGCCCGTTCGTGGCGCACAGCACCCGGTTCCTGATCGAAGCGGGCCGGTAGCCGTGACGGTGGTGCCCAGTGGAGGCGCAGTGCCCTCGTCCGTGGTGGCGCGGGCCGAGTGGCGGTAGCGTGGGGGCCATGAGCATCGCCACCGCCACCCGCGTGGAGCGGGCCGAACTGTTGGACTTCATCCGCCCCCGGCACCGGGTCACGCTGATCACCCACAAGGCCAGCGGAGGGCTGCAGGTCTCGCCGGTGAGCGCGGGAGTCGACGAGGCCGGCCGGGTGGTGATCGCCACCTACCCCGAACGAGCCAAGACCACCAACGCACGGCGCAACCCGCAGGTCTCGATGCTGGTGCACTCCGATGAGTGGAACGGGCCCTACGTGCAGGTGGACGGGACGGCCGAGGTGCTCGACGTACCCGAGGCCGTCGAGCCACTGGTGGAGTACTTCCGCAGCATTTCGGGGGAGCACCCGGACTGGGCCGAGTACCGCGAGGCCATGGTGCGCCAGGGCAAGTCCCTGCTCCGCATTGAGATCACCGGCTGGGGTCCGATCGCCACCGGTGGCTTCCCACCCGGGCGGGAGCCGGCAGGCGGGTAGGCACTCCTCCGGTACCCACCTACGCAACTCCGATAGTGCATGAGCGCAGCCGGCTGGCGCGGTTGCGGTGCGTGACTAGCACGTTCCCCACCGGTGAGCGAGTCCATTTCCCCGGACCCCCGGGCCCCGGGACCGGGACGTCCGGTGGCCCCTGGAACGCGTAAGTACGCAGATCAGGCACAAAGTCACGGTGGCATCACGCCCAGCCGGGGGGAGTGACGGCTAGGTCTCACTTCGGTAACGATGCGGACACGAATGCCGTCACCTCGAACAATCCCAGCCCCTGGCGTGTGTACGCTTCCCCTGTCCATGGCGGATGCAAAGTGCTCGTCGGACCCACGAGGTCCAGCCGGAAGCGGTCCGGGGCGAGTCGCTCCTTGCCATTCATAGGAGAGGAACATTGAAGACCAGGCGCTTTACGGCGGGAGCTGCGATAACCGCAGCGACCGCCCTCGTGCTGGCCGCATGCAATGGCGGTACCGGTGACGACCCAGACACAGAGCCCGATGACAGCGACGACAACGGTGGCGTGAGCGAGGCTGCTAGCGCGATCACCATTGGCTGGAACCAGACGTTCTACGAGTACAACAGCAACTCGCGGACCGGTAACGCCGCCGCGAACAACAACATCCTGTACCTGATGAACGACGGATTCCGCTACTTCGACGGCGACCTGGCGTTGCAGCGGAATGAGTCCTTCGGCACCTTTGACATGGTCGAGGAGACCGAGGACTCCATGACCATGGAATTCACCCTCTCCGATGAGGCGTACTGGTACGGCGGCGAGGAGCCGGTCGAGATCGACGCCGCTGACCTGATGTTGTACTGGGCGGCCCACTCCGGTCAGTTGAACACCGAGACCGACGCCGACGCGGTCCGGGAGGAAGTCCAGGGAGAACTGCTCGAGGAGTTCGGCGAGGAGAACGACGACGGCGAGCTCGAGGTTCCGGCCGAGTCGATGGAGGAGTACCTCGCGGCCGTCGAGACCGAGGTCTCCGAGCGACTGGCTGACGACAACGAGGTCTACTTCAACTTCCCCCTGACCACGTCCGTCGGGCTGATCGAGGAGACGCCGGAGATCATCGCCGACGGTAAGGGCGTGACCTTCGACTACAACCAGCCCTACGTGGACTGGGAGTACAGCTTCGGTGTGGGCGTCCCCGCGCACGTCGTCGGGATGCGGGCGCTGGACATCGACGACCCGCAGGAAGCCAAGGACCGGGTGATCGCTGCGATCCAGGATGAGATCACCGAGGACCTGGCGCCGATTGCGGCGTTCTACAACACCGGCTTCCAGTTCGGCGACACCCTGCCGGACGACGAGTTGCTGTACCTGTCCTCGGGTGCGTACCTGATGACGGACTTCCAGCGGAACCAGTACGTGACCCTGACGGCCAACCCGGACTACACCGGGGAGTTCCCGGCCGCGATCGAGGAGATCACCGTCACCATCTCCGGTGACCCGATGACCCACATCCAGGCGCTGCAGAACCAGGAAGTGCACCTGGTCCAGCCGCAGGCCACCCCGGACACGCTGGCTGCCCTGGAGAACCTCGGCGATCAGGTCGGGATCTTCAGCGGTGACGGTCCCACGTACGAGCACATCGACGTCATCTTCGACAACGGTGGCCCGTTCGACCCCGAGACCTACGGTGGCGATGAGGACGTTGCACGCGACATCCGCAATGCCTTCTTCAACCTGGTTCCGCGCCAGGAGATCGTGGAGACCCAGGTCCAGCCGATCAACCCCGAGGCCGAGGTGCGTCACTCCTACACCCAGGTCCCCGGTTCTCCGAACTATGACCAGATGGTTGAGACCAACCAGATGGAGCAGACCTGGCCGGTGGAGACCGACCTGGACACCGCGGTCGAACTGATCGAGGGCACCGGTGTGGAAACGCCGATCCCGGTCCGGTTCATGTATGACCCGTCCAACTCACGCCGCGCGAACATCTACGAGCTCGTCCGCGAGTCCGTGGAGCGTGAGGGTCTGTTCGAGCTGGTCGACGCCGGTGACGTCAACTGGGGATCGCTCCTGGCTGACACCACCATCTACGACGCCTCCCTCTTCGGGTGGCAGTCCACCTCCACCGCGGTTGGTGCCGCTGGTCAGAACCACGTCACCGGTGGGGTGAACAACTTCGGTGGATTCTCCAACGAGCGCGTGGACGAGATCTTCGCCGAACTGAGTTCCGAGACCGATGCTCAGGCACAGGCGGATCTGCTCGCCGAGGCCGAGCAGATCCTGGTGGAGGAAGCGTTCGGCACGGTGATCTTCCAGCACGAGCTCATCGCGGGCTACGACGCACGGCTGCAGAACATCGAGCCGATCGCCTTGGCACCGACCATCTTCTGGAACTACTGGGAGTGGGAGCTCACTGAGTGAGTCGAGGGTTCCTTCTGAACTCTGACTCCTAGGTAGACACCGCAAGTACGTGGGGGCATCGGGCGCCCTACCGGCCCCGATGCCCCCACACTTGTGCGTACCCAAACCGACCCATGGCTGGTTCGGCTGGGGTACCGTCATCGCCTAGAATCCACCGCAACTCACCCCGGCCACTGCCGACTGCGAGGTCCAGTTTTGCTGCAGTTCATAGTCAGACGAGTGCTGATGGGATTGCTCATCCTGCTCCTGTCGTCCTTTCTGAGCTACATCATGATCGACCTCGCCGTCGATCCGCTCGAGGACCTGTACACCAGCACCGACCCTGACGCCCCGGCACAGATAGAACAGCGCATCGAGATGCTGAACCTCGATGCCACGGTGTTCGAGCGATACGCGACGTGGTTCGGCGCGTTCGTCACCGGTGACCCGGGTGTGTCCTGGGAGACCGGGCAGCCGGTCGCCGACGAGTTGCGCGGTGCTGTGATCGGCACCCTCCATCTCGTGACCGCCGCGACCTTCCTGTCCATCATCCTGGGCGTGAGCGTCGGGATCGTCTCGGCGCTGCGTCAGTACACCAGCTTCGACTACATCGTCGTCTTCTTCTCCTTCGTGCTGTACTCCCTCCCGGTGTTCTGGGTGGCGGTACTGCTCAAGCAATGGGGCGCGATCGGCTTCAACGACTTCCTGGCCGACCCGCACCTGTCCCCGACCACGATCGGCATCGTCGCCGTCATCGGGGGTGCGTTGATCTCGATGGCCATGGCCGGATCGCGGATCACCCGTCTGATCAGTTTCGTCGTCGGCGCCGCAGCCGTTGCGGGGATGCTGTTCTACCTGCAAGGCAGCGGCTGGTGGAACGACCCACACATCGGTCCCGCGCTGCTCATCCTGAACGGGCTGGGTGTGGCCTTCGCTATCACCCTGCTATCGACAGGTCTGGAGAACCGACGGGCGCTGTTCACCTCGCTGAGCGTCGTCGCGTTGACGCTCGCGCTCTACCTCCCGGTGCAGTGGCTGTTCGATGTCACCGATGCCGCCGAGATCACCGGCGCCCCACTGATCGCCGGTCTCGGCTTGGTCTGTGTGGCCGTGGGTGCGCTGGTCGGGCGGTTCTGGGGCGGACCGGACTGGAAGCAGTCGGCACGTACCGGCGGCATCGTCGCCGCCATCATGGGCGCCATGGTCTTCCTGGACCGGATCATGCAGGCCTGGCCCTCCTACAACGCCAACCCCCGGATCTCCGGACGCCCGATCCGGACCTTCCAGGAACGCACACCGGGATTCCAGGGGGACTTCTGGGAGTCCACCCTGAACCTGTACGGCCACCTCATCCTGCCGACTCTGGCCCTGATGCTCATCTCCTTCGCCTCCTACACGCGTTACTCGCGGGGGTCGATGCTGGAGGTGCTGAACCAGGACTACATGCGCACCGCCCGCGCGAAGGGGCTGGCCGAGCGCACCGTGATCATGCGGCACGGCTTCCGCAACACGCTGATCCCCCTGGCCACCCTGGTCCCGGTGGACGTGATCGGTCTGCTCGGCGGCGCGCTGATCACCGAGCGAATTTTCGCCAGACCCGGGATGGGCACGATGTTCCTGGCGAACCTTGAGGCCAACGTCATCGAACCGGTGATGGCCTACCTGGTGATCGTGGCCGCGCTGGCGATCCTCGCCAACATGGTGGCCGACCTGATGTACGCAGCCCTTGACCCACGAATCCGGGTGAACGCCTGATGACTCGCAACGACGTTGACAACCCCGACGTACCGGAGGACGCCTCCGGTGCCGGTGAGGGCGCGATCGAACTGCGCGAGGCCATCGGCAAGTCCCAGGGGCAGATCGTCCGGGAACGCTTCTTCCGCCACCGCGGCGCGATGGCCGCGTTGATCATCCTGGTCGGGATCGTGATCCTCGGATTCTCCTCGGTCGGATTCTGGTTCGTGCCCGGCTGGTGGGAGTGGGCCCCGGGGCAGCGCCCGGATCCGGACGTGCACGGCTACCGCATCTTCCACGAGGGCGGCCGGCCCACCATCACGATGCCCTGGAGCGAGGAGGGCTTTGGTATCGGCCCGCACCCGTTCGGTCAGGACGACATCGGCCGCGATATGTTCGCCCAGGTGATGCGAGGGATCCAGACCTCCACGATCGTCATGGTGATCATCGGCATTGCCGCCACCTTCGCCGGTGTGGTGATCGGTTCCGTCGCCGGCTTCTTCCGTGGCGCAGCGGACCAGGTCCTGATGCGGATGACCGACCTGGTGATCACGCTGCCGACGATCGCCCTCGGTGCCGTGCTCGGCCGGATCGTCGGCGCGGCCGACCCGGTGCCGCTGGCACTGGCGCTGGGTGCGGTGACCTGGACGGGCCTGTCCCGACTGGTGCGTGCCGAGTTCCTCTCGCTGCGGGAACGGGAGTTCGTCGACGCGGCCCGCGTCGCCGGTGCCTCGAACGTGCGGATCATCTTCAAGCACATGCTGCCCAACGCCATGGGTGTGATCATCGTGGCCGTGACGCTGCTGATGTCCTCGGCGATCTTGCTGGAGACCTCGCTGAGTTATCTGGGCTTCGGTATCACGCTGCCGAACGTCTCCCTCGGGCTGCTCATCAGTGAGTACGAGACGGCCTTCGCCACCCGGCCCTGGCTGTTCTGGTGGCCGGGCCTGTTCATCGTCGCACTGGCCCTGTGTGTCAACTTCATCGGTGACGGGCTCCGGGACGCGTTCGACCCGCGCCAGCGACGCATCCCCTCGGCCCGCAAGCTTGCTGCCGCCGAGCGGAAGCTGGAGCGCCGTGAGACCAAGGACACCAACGTGGCGGCGACGTCATGATGGTTCCCGCCCGGCCACGCAGCGGGCTCGAGCAGGTGGAACATGGCGTGCTCGCCGTCGTCGGCCCGGGACTGACGCGGATCGTGCCCCGCGGTAACCCGGCCAGGACCGGCTCAGCCGGTCAGCACCATGATCGCCACCGTCAGCACGACCACCCCGAGCACCCCCAGCTCGCGGGTGTTCCACCCCGGGGTCGGCCGGACCGGCTCGTGCGTGGGCCGGTCCTCCAGGTAGCCGGCCGCGGTGAGGGAGTCCAGCCGCTGCCCGATCACCAGGGCCACGGCGGCCGCATTGTGACCGGTCTCCAGGGAGCGGCCGGTCTCGGCCTCACCCGTGGCCATCTTCGTGCGGGGGCGGCGCAGGCGTGTTCCCATACCACTCGAGGCGGGGATCGCCCAGGAGGAGTACGTACCCTCGGTTGTCTCCACCGACAGGGCCCACCGGCTCTCCACGCCGCGAAGCGTGGGCCAGGGCACATGCACCCGCCGCACGATGTTGACCACGGTGATGCCGCCGTCGGCCACCTCGACCTTGGGATTACCGAACAGCACCCACACCAGACCGCCACCGATCACGAGGAACGGCAGCGCCTGCCACAGTGCGTCGATACCCCCATCGATGAGGCTGTAGATGAGCACCACCACGATCAACGCTCCGGCCAGGACGGTCAGGACGCGTGCGTAGAGAGTGCGGAACGTGTGCGTGGGACCCATGGCACCATCGTGGCACCGAACCGCCCGGAGCGGAGCATCGCCCACTCGGCGCCGTCGCGCCGTGATGGATGGAAGGAAGTGGCGTGAGTACACAGACCACCAGTGAGGCACCCCTGTCCGCGACGGGTGATGCGATCCTGACCGTGCGCGATCTGAGCGTGGACTTCTTCGTCGAGGGCGAATGGCACACGGCCGCGAAGAACATGACCTACGAGGTCTACCCCGGTGAGGTGCTCGCCATCGTGGGTGAGTCCGGCTCGGGCAAGACCCAGTCGTCGATGTCCCTGTTGGGGCTGCTGCCTCCCAACGGCCGCTCCTCGGGCTCGGCGAAGCTGGGCGACCAGGAGTTGGTCGGGATGCCCAACAGCAAACTGCAGAAGGTACGCGGCATGGAGGCCGCCGTGATCTTCCAGGAGCCGATGACGGCGTTGAACCCCGTCTACACCGTCGGCTTCCAGATCGTGGAGACCCTCCGCACCCACCTGGCATCGGACCCGCCGCCGCGAAGGCCCGGGCGATCGAACTGCTGGAACTCGTGGAGATGCCCGCAGCGGCCACCCGGTACCACTCCTACCCGCACCAACTCTCCGGTGGTCAGCGTCAGCGTGCCATGATCGCCCAGGCGCTGGCGTGTGACCCCCGGCTGTTGATCGCCGACGAGCCCACCACCGCCCTGGACGTCACGGTGCAGGCCGAGATCCTGAAGTTGATGCGTGACCTGCGGGAGCGGATCGACTCGGGCGTCGTCCTGATCACCCACGACATGGGTGTGGTCGCCGACATGGCCGACCGGATCCTGGTGATGCGCAACGGTGAGATCGTCGAACGCGGCACCGCCGCGGAGATCTTCGACGCGCCCAAGCACCCCTACACCCGCCAGTTGCTGCGCTCGGTGCCTCACCTGGGGTCGAGCGCGCACGAGCACACGGCGGTACGCCCTCCGGCCACCACCACCGAACGCGCCGAGCCGCCCGCTGACGGAACGGCCGCGCAGGGCCCCGCCCCGGCGATGCTGGCCGAGGGGCTGGAGATCACCTACCCCAAGCGCGGTCGCACCCCGGCGTTCAAGGCCGTGGACGGCGTGGACCTGAGCATCGCCACGGGCGAGGTGGTGGGCCTGGTCGGTGAGTCCGGTTCCGGTAAGACCACCATCGGCCGTGCTGCGGTGGGCCTGCTTCCGGCGTCGGCTGGACGGTTGGAGATCGTGGGCACGGACATGGTCGGTGCCAAACCGCGCGACCTCAAGCCGTTGCGCAGCAAGATCGGGATCGTCTTCCAGGACCCGGGCTCCTCCCTCAACCCGCGCCTTCCCATCGGTGAGTCCATCGGGGAGCCGCTGTACCTGCACCGGGGGATCAAGGGCAAGCAACTGGCTTCGTACGTAGAGGATCTGCTCGACCAGGTGCAACTGCCCAGGTTCATGCGCAACCGGTACCCGCACGAACTCTCCGGTGGGCAGCGCCAGCGGGTGGGTATCGCGCGGGCGCTGAGCCTGGAGCCCAAATTGCTGGTCGCCGATGAGCCCACCTCGGCACTGGACGTGTCCGTGCAGGCGACGGTGCTCAGCCTGTTCCAGGACCTGCAACGTGAGCACGGGTTCGCGTGCCTGTTCATCAGCCACGACCTGGCGGTGGTGGAGATGCTCTCCAGCCGGATCGCGGTGATGCACCACGGCAAGCTCGTGGAGGTCGGACCGGCCCCGCAGATCGTGAACAACCCCCAGGACCCCTACACCCAGCGGCTCATCGCGGCCGTACCGGTGCCGGACCCGGACGAACAGCGCAAGCGCCGCGAGACCCGCGACGCCCTCCTCGACGCCGCAGCGGCCGAGTTGGCGGCCGAGGAGGCGGCGGAGGAGGCGCGGAGCCAGGGTACAGGGATCGACGATCTGCGCGGGGGCGCCCGCGATATGGGGCGTGGCGGCATCTGAGGGTGGCGTCGGTCCGGTCCGGACGCTGATGTGATGTGTTCGGCGTCGCCGGCGGCATCCCGGCGCGCGGAACGAGGTTGATCTCCCGGTAGAATTGTGTGTTGGCGCCGCGTCCTACCTCCGGTGCACCAGCAACCCAACACCGGATCGAGGCCTGACCTGATGCCCACCCGCTCGCGCACCGATCTGCGCAATATCGCCATCGTCGCCCACGTCGACCACGGTAAGACGACCCTGGTCGATGCCATGCTGCGCCAGTCCGGCGCCTTCGGCGCACGCGGCTCCGATGAGGTGCGCGTGATGGACTCCGGGGATCTGGAGCGGGAGAAGGGCATCACGATCCTGGCCAAGAACACCGCGGTGGACTACCGCGGTGCGGCTGCCGCAGCCGCCGGTCACCCGGACGGCATCACCATCAACGTGATCGACACCCCCGGTCACGCCGACTTCGGCGGGGAGGTCGAGCGCGGGCTGTCCATGGTCGACGGCGTGGTGCTGCTGGTGGATGCCTCCGAGGGCCCCCTGCCGCAAACCCGGTTCGTGCTCCGCAAGGCCCTGGCCGCCCGGCTGCCGGTGATCATCGTGGTGAACAAGGTGGACCGCCCCGACTCGCGCATCGCCGAGGTGGTCGCCGAGTCCACCGACCTGCTGCTGTCGCTGGCCGCGGACCTTGCCGACGAGGTGCCGGACCTGGACCTGGATGCGGTGCTGGAGGTCCCGGTGGTCTACGCCTCCGCCCGCGCCGGACGTGCCTCCATGACCGAACCGGCCGCCGGGGAACTGCCCGATGAGGCCGACCTGGAACCCCTGTTCGCCACCATTCTGGAAACCATCCCGGCCCCCACCTACGACCCGGAGATGCCGCTGCAGGCGCACGTGACCAACCTGGACGCCTCACCGTTCCTGGGCCGCCTGGCGTTGCTGCGGATCTTCAACGGCACGCTGCGCAAGGGCCAGCAGGTGGCGTGGGCGCGCAGGGACGGGCAGGTCTCCGGGGTGCGGATCTCCGAACTCCTGCGCACCCGCGGGCTGGAACGATGCCCACCGACGAGGCCGGCCCCGGTGACATCGTCGCCGTCGCCGGCATCGAGGAGATCACCATCGGGGAGACACTGACCGATCCGGACGATCCCCGTCCGCTGCCGTTGATCACCGTGGACGACCCGGCGATCTCGATGACGGTCGGGATCAACACCTCCCCGCTGGCCGGGCGGGTCAAGGGTCACAAGGTCACCGCCCGGCAGGTCAAGGACCGCCTGGACGCCGAACTGGTCGGCAACGTGTCGCTGCGGGTGCTGCCCACCGAACGGCCCGACGCCTGGGAGGTCCAGGGCAGGGGGGAACTGGCCCTGGCGATCCTGGTTGAGCAGATGCGCCGGGAGGGGTTCGAGTTGACCGTCGGCAAGCCCCAGGTGGTCACCCGCGTCATCGACGGCGCGGTGCACGAGCCGATGGAGCGGATGACCATCGATGTTCCCGAGGAGTACCTGGGCTCGGTCACCCAGCTGCTCGCCGCGCGCCGTGGCCGGATGGACACGATGACCAACCACGGCACCGGCTGGGTCCGGATGGAGTTCGTGGTGCCCGCCCGCGGGTTGATCGGGTTCCGCACCCAGTTCCTCACCGAGACCCGCGGCACCGGGATCGCCTTCTCGATCGCCGAGGGGTACGAGCGCTGGGCCGGGCCGATCGAGTTCCGCACCACCGGCTCACTGGTGGCCGACCGGGCCGGGACTGCCACACCGTTCGCGATGCTCAACCTGCAGGACCGGGGCAGTTTCTTCATCGAACCGACCTCGGAGGTCTACGAGGGCATGATCGTGGGGGAGAACGTCCGCAACGAGGACATGGACGTCAACATCACCAAGGAGAAGAAGCAGACGAACATGCGCGCGGCCGCCGCGGACACCTTCGAGAACCTGAACCGGCCGCGTCGGTTGACCCTGGAGGAGTCCCTGGAGTTCGCCCGGGAGGACGAGTGCGTGGAGGTCACCCCGGAGGTCGTGCGGATCCGTAAGGTGATCCTGGACGGACACGACCGGAACAAGGCCGCCGCCCGAGCCCGGCGGTCCTGACCCGCCACCACCAGGGCCGCCGCGCCGGGTTCCTGGCAGTAGGATCCGGGCGCAGCAAGAGTGGGTGGCACCCAGAGGCGCCAGGCACCGTGGGATCGGAAGGAGTGGAGTGAGCCAGCACGCACCCCGCACCCTCGGGGTCTTCGCCCACCCCGACGATGAGACCCTCTCCGGCGGCCCGCTGCTGGCCACGATGGCGCGGCGCGGGCACGTCACCGTGGTCACCACCAACCGCGGTGAGCGCGGTGAGGTGATCGGTGCGGACCTGGCGCACCTGGCTCAGGACCACCAGGCGCTGGGCCGGCACCGCACTCAGGAGGTCGGGGCCGCCACCGCCGCGCTCGGCGTGGCCGAGCACCACTTCCTGGACGAGCTGCCCGGGCTCACCACACGCCGCCCGCCCCGGTACACCGACTCCGGGATGCGCTGGCCGGAGGGGCAGACCGGCGTGCGGGCGATCCCGGCCGAGGACGTCGACGACCACGCCTTCTCCCGTGCCGACACCGACATCAGCGCACGGGTGCTGGCCGCCCTGATCCGCACGACCCGCCCGGACCTGGTGCTGACCGAGGAGCCCGACGGCGGCTACGGCCACCCCGACCACGTCCAGGTCAACCGGGTCACCATGCGTGCGGTGGAACTGGCCGCGGCGGACCTGGAGCCGCTCTTCCCCGATGACCCCACCACCGGTACCCAGCCCTGGCGGGTGCCCGTGGTGGCGTGGGTGGTGTACCCGCAGAGCCGCTTCCGCGGCGGGTTGGACTGGTTGAGGCGGTACAACGGGCGGGCCGGCACCTCCGAGCACACCGGCGGGCTGCTCACGGTTCCCACCGGCGAGCAGACCCCCACGATCGTTCGCCCCGATGATCAGGTGGATCTGGACATCGGGCTGTCGGCCCCCGTGCTGGACGCACTGGCGCAGGCGATGCGGTCCCACCGGACCCAGATCCAGGCCGTGCACGTCGATCAGGCACTGGTGGCTGAGTCCGGTGGGCACGCCGCCGGCTGGTTCGCGCTGAGCAACGACATGCTGCGGCCGGTCCCGGCGCGGGCCACGGCCATGGTGGCGCCCGGGTGGGGTAGTGCCGCCGACCTGGCCGGCCTCGCCCGGGATGAGGACGAAGTAGGGCACGACGACGCAGGTGCGGCCGGAGAGGCGGGTGCACCCGGGCAGGTGCGGGGTGCGGGCGAGCAGGATCCGCGCTGGTACACGGGGTTCATGCTGTCGATGACGGCGTTGCTGGCGATCCTGGTGGGCTCGATCGGGACGGTGTTCTACCGCTGGGAGATGCCGTTCGGTCTGCTGCTCTCGTTGCTGGTGGTGCTCACCGGGTCGGTCCTGGCACGCGCCCTGGCCGATCGGCGCGGGCAACTGCTCTACGCGGGCGTGATCTTCCTGGTGATCTTCGCGATGACCTATCTGGGCAGGGCGGACGTGATCGTGACCGGGGAGGCGATCGGCGTGGCCTGGCTGCTCGGGGCCCCCGCCCTGGCACTGCTGGGCCTGGCGGCACCGAGGAGGTGGTTCCGTGACTGATCCGGTGGAGGACTACCGCCTGGCGATGTCGCGGCTGATCTCCGGGGTGTGCGTGATCTCGGCGCGCGCCGGCAGCCTCGACCTGGCGATGACGGCAACCTCGGTGGTCTCGGTCTCGCTGGAACCACCCACGGTGCTGTTCTGCGTGCACTCCGATGCCCGGCTGGCCGAGGCGGTGCAGCCCGGTGGCACCTGGGCGGTGAGCATCCTGAGCGCAGCGGCCGGCGCGGTGGCGGACTGGCTGGCAAGTCCGGGACGCCCCGCCGTGGGCCAGTTGGACCGGGTGGGGCACCATCGCGGTGAGCACAGCGGCGCAGCCCTGCTGGATGAGGCCACCGCATGGTTGGAGTGCCGCACCGAGTGGACCAAGGAGGCCGGTTCCCACGAGGTGGTGGTCGGGCAGGTGCTCAGCACGGCGCTGGCGCCGGCCGGCAGCGGCGGGATCGTGCACCACCTGGGTCGGATGCGCGCGGCCCCCTGAGACCGGGGCGGTGCTGTGAATCCGGCCACGCTTGCGAGTGGCGCAGGTGCCGCGAACGGCAAGGCGTTACCATGTGCGGGGGCGTACACGAGCCCGAGGACTCTAAAGGGAATACGTGGCGAAGCAGAATGAGGGGCCTGCGGGGCCGACGCACGAGCATGCCGACGGGGACGCAGATCCGCGCCCGTCCGAAGGCGCGCTCGATGACGGCTCAACCCAGGAACTGCCCGGTCCCGATGAAGCGCCGGCAGCCGACGTGCGCCGAACCCCGATCAAGGACCGCCGCACCCCCGAGGACGACGTCACCCCGGACGAGCCCGCCGGCACCGGGGATCATGCCCGCGCGGACGACGTCACCCCGGATGAGCCCGCCGACACCGGCGATCATGCCCCCGAGGACGACCGCACCCCGGACGAGCCCGCCGACGCCGAGGAGCCCGCTCGCGACGACGACGCCACCGGCGTCGTCGACCCGCCGACCACCGACGCCTCCGACGCCACGGATGACCCAGACGCCACCATGGTGGCCGGGCCTCCGGGCGCCGTCTCCGACGACCAGGACAGCCCCTTGACCGCGAAGAAGAAAACCACGCGCAAGAAACGCGGCCTCACCAAGGTCGGGATCTGGGTGGGCGTGATCGTGTTGCTGCTCGCCGCGGCGTACGTGGGCAGCGCCTACTTCCTCGGCGACCGCGTCCCGGCGGACACCACGGTGGCCGGCGTGGACGTCTCGGGACTGCCCACCGGGACGGCCGAGCAGGTCCTGACCGAGGAACTCGGTGGCCTGGAGACCGAGCCGCTGCCGCTGACCTTCGCGGACAGCGGCGCCGAAATCGAACCGGCCTCGGCCGGGTTGTCCTTCGACGCTGCCGCCACGGTGGATCAGTTCACCGGATTCACCCTGAACCCGCGGATACTGCTCGGCCACCTCTTCGGACTCGCGAGCAGGAGCCGGTCTCGCACGTGGATGAGGCGGCTTTGGAGGCGGCGCTGGAGGGGTTGGCAGAAGACCTGGACATCAGCCCCGTGGAGGGTTCGATCAGCATCGTCGATGCCGAGGCGGAGATCACCGACCCGCAGGAGGGTGCCGCCGTCGACGTGCCCGAAGCCACCGAGTTGCTCGCGGCGGAGTGGATCACCGGGTCACGCCCCTTGGAATTGCCCGAACTGGTGGTGCAACCCGAGATCGGACCCGAGGAGATCCGGGCCGCGATGGATGAGGTGGTCGAGCCGTTCCTGTCCGGTCCGGTGACCGTGGCGGTGAACGACGCCGAAGTGGAGTTGTCCACCGAGGAGTTGGCCGATGCCGCCACCCTGGAGGTCAACGGCACCCGGTTCGACCTGGCCCTGGACGGCCAGGAACTGGCCGAGACCGTCACGGCCAAGGAGGACTCGATCGGGGAAGTCCCCCGCGACGCCAGGATCGAGTTGCAGGGTGGTGAGCCCACCGTGATCCCGGCGGTCACCGGCACCGGGCTGGACCCGGAGGAACTGGCACCGGCAGTGCGCGACGCCTCCCTGCAAACCGAGGCGGACCAGCGGGTGGCCACGGTCGAACTCTCCCGGACCGAGGCCGAGTTCACCACTGCCGACGCCGAAGCGCTCGGCGTCGTGGAGGTGATCGGACGCTACTCCACCCCGATGCCTTACGACCCACCCCGCACCGAGAACCTGGTGATCGGCACCTCGAGAATCAATGGCACCCTGCTCATGCCGGGTGAGGAGTTCTCCCTGCTTGATGCCCTCAGCCCGATCACCGAGGCCGGAGGCTACAACTCCTCCGGGGTGGTGGTGGATGGGTTTGCCACCGAAGCCGCCGGGGGCGGGCTGTCCCAACTCTCCACCACCGTGTTCAACGCCGCGTTCGAAGCGGGCCTGGAAGACATCACGCACCAGCCGCACTCGCGGTGGTTCAGCCGCTACCCCGAGGGCCGTGAAGCCACCCTGTTCTCCCCGGACCTGGACATGAGATTCGGCAATAACACCGACTACGGGGTGCTGATCCACGCCTGGGTCGGGGACGGCCAGACCCATGTGGTGCTGTGGGGCACGGACGTGTGGGACGTCGACATCGTCACCGGCAGTCGCTACAACATCACCTCACCGCAGACGGTGTACAACCAGGACCCGCGATGCGAGCCGGAGTCCGGTGGGCAGTCCGGCTTCACCGTGCAGGTGACCCGAACGGTCTCAGCCGGCGGTGAGGTGCACGAGCAGCGCACCTACACCCACACCTATCGCCCGTGGAACCGGGTGGTCTGCGGTGAACCGCCGTCGGCCTCCGACGATGACGATGACGATGACGAGAACGGGGACGACGACTGACCGCTGGAGACGGCTGATCCCTGGCGTCGGCTCGCACCAGCACCGGTGAGGGCGGGGTCCCGGCGCCGCATCCCAGGCGGTGGCGGCCGACGGTGGCCGTGCCCGGTTGCGGCCCGCGCTACTGCCCGGGCGGGGGCCGGCGCCGGCGCGTGGGCGGGGGAGGGACCCGCTTACCGATCGCGATCGTGGCGGCGGGTACCGACACCAGCCCGCGCTTGGTGATCACGTCCACACCGTCGTCATCGACGCGGGCCAACTCACCGAGTGCGTCGGAGTAGCGGCCCTCCTCGATCCGGTACCGCACCACCACGCGTTCCCCGACCTGCCAACCGCGCCAGAACGGTCTCGCCGCGGATTCACTCACCGTCGCCTCCGCTCCACCTACTGCCTCCTCCTCGTGATCGCCGGCCCACCGGTACGGTGCCATCTCCGCCCGGGGGCCGGAGGGCCTGCCCGAACCGGCCGAATGGGCGATACTAGGACCGGACCTTGGTGATGCCCACGTTGGGCCACTGTATCCACCGCAAGGAAGGACCTCGTCTGTGACGTATGTGATCGCCGAACCGTGTGTGGACCTCAAGGACAAGAGTTGTATCGATGAGTGTCCGGTCGACTGCATCTACGAGGGTGAACGGATGCTGTACATCCAACCCGATGAGTGCGTGGACTGTGGGGCGTGTGAGCCGGTGTGCCCGGTGGAGGCGATCTACTACGAGGACGACGTTCCGCAGCAGTGGGCGAACTACTACGAGGCGAACGTGAACTTCTTCGACGAGATCGGCTCACCCGGTGGGGCCGCGCAGATGGGGCTGATCAACTTCGATCACCCGATCGTGGCCGCCCTGCCACCGCAGCAGCACGACTGAGCGGCGTCCGTCGATGGGTCTGGTGCAGATCACACAGGACTACCCCTGGGATGCGGTGGCGCCCTACGCCGAGCGCGCCGGCGCGCACCCCGGCGGGTTGGTGGACCTGTCCATCGGCACTCCGGTGGACCCCACGCCACCGGTGATCCAGCGGGCCCTCGCTGAGGCCGCCGACGCCCCCGGCTACCCCACTGTGGCCGGGACGGCGGCACTTCGGGAGGCGATCAGCTCCTGGTTCGACCGCGCCCGGGCGTGCCCGGCCTGGACCCGGGGGCGGTACTGCCCACCGTCGGTTCCAAGGAGATGGTGGCGCTGCTTCCCTCGCTGTTGTCGATCGGTCCCGGGGATGTGGTGGTGGTGCCCTCGATGGCCTATCCCACCTACGCGATCGGCGCCCAACTGGCTGGTGCGGAGGTGCTCATCGCCGACGATGTGGCCCAGTGGACCGGCAACCCCGCCGTCCGGCTGGTCTGGCTGAACTCCCCGTCTAACCCCACCGGCGCGGTGCTGGGCACCGAGTTGATGGCCGAGGTGGTCACCGCCGCCCGTCACCTGGGGGCCGTGGTGGCCTCCGATGAGTGTTACGCCCAGCTGGGCTGGGACGTTCCGTGGAATCTCGAGCCGGTGCCGAGCCTGCTGGACGAGCGGGTCAGCGGCGGGTCCCATGAGGGGTTGCTGGCGGCCTACTCGCTGTCCAAACAGTCCAACCTCGCCGGATACCGAGCCGCGTTCCTGGCCGGTGATGACGCCCTGATCGCTCGCCTGGTGCTGATGCGCCGGCACATGGGCATGATCGTGCCCGCCCCGGTGCAGGCGGCGATGGTCGCAGCCCTCGGTGACGATGAGCACGTGGACCGCCAGCGTGAGCTCTACCGCGCCCGGCGCCAGGCCCTGGTGCCGGCGCTACGGCAGGCGGGATTCGCCGTCGACCACTCCGAGGCCGGACTGTACCTGTGGGTGCGTCCGCAGGAGGACTCCGTGCTCACCGGCCAGGACTGCTGGGCCCTGATGGACTCCCTGGCCGATCTGGGCATCCTGGCCGGCCCGGGAGCCTTCTACGGCGCAGCCGGTACCGGTCACGTGCGGATCTCCCTGACCGCACTCGATGAACGAGTGGCCGACGCCGCGAGGCGTCTCACCGGTTCCTGAGCGCCGGGACGACGTCGCCGGGGCCTGCCGGCGGTGGATCCGGGCTGCCCGGTGGTGGTGCCGCAGGTACCTGCTCGGGTCTCAGGTGGTGCGCAATGCCACCCTTGGAAAACATGGCAACGATTGGGCACGACCTTTGTCCGGCCGGTAGATTGCGTCCAGGGCCCATCGTGGTGTGCGATCCACGCTAGGGATGTGGCCGAGGGATAACGCCAGGAAGGGATAGACATGACTGACGCCACACCGCCCCCCGCAACATTCCAGGTGGACGGCCAGGAATTGGAGTTCGCCAGGGTCAGGGCGAGCGAGGGCAACGACGGTGTGGTGATCTCCTCACTGCTGAAGGAGACCGGGCTGGCTACGCTGGACCCGGGGTTCATGAACACCGCCAACTGCGAGTCCAAGATCACCTACATCGACGGGGACGCCGGGATACTGCGCTACCGCGGGTACCCGATCGACCAACTCGCGAAGGGGGCCACCTTCCTGGAGGTGGCCTACCTGCTCATCCAGGGCGAGTTGCCCACCCCCGCGCAGAAGGACGCGTTCACCGAGCGGGTGGAGCGCCACACCCATCTGCACGACAACTTCAAGAACCTCATCGGCGCTTTCCCTACCGATGCCCACCCGATGGCGGTGCTGTCCTCGGCGGTCTCGGCGCTGCCGGGCTACTACCCCGAGAGCGTGGACCCGTTCGATGAGCACGCGGTGGAGTTGGCCACGGTGCTGTTGCTGGCGAAGTTGCCCACCATCGCCGCCTACGCCTTCCGCCGCTCCCAGGGCAAGGAGATGATCGGTGCGGACAAGTCGCTGAACTACCTGCAGGGGTTCCTGCGGATGAGTTTCGCCGATGACAACGGTGACTACGAGCAGAATGAGTCGCTGGTGAAGGCACTGCGTCTGCTGCTGATCCTGCACGCCGACCATGAGCAGAATTGCTCCACCTCCACGGTGCGCATCGTGGGTTCGGCGCACGCGAACCTCTACGCCTCGGTTTCGGCCGGTGTCGGGGCGCTCTCCGGCCCGTTGCACGGCGGGGCGAACGAGGCGGTGCTGGCGATGCTCGAGGAGATCCGGGACAGCCCCGACGGGGCCGACACCTTCATGCAGAAGGTCAAGAACAAGGAGTCCGGCGTGCGCCTGATGGGCTTCGGGCACCGGGTGTACAAGAACTATGACCCGCGCGCGGCGATCGTCAAGGACGTCGCTGCGGAGGTGCTCCAGGCTCTGGGTGTGCAGGACGAACTGCTCGAGATCGCCCAGCGGCTGGAGGAGATCGCGCTGTCCGATGATTACTTCATCGAGCGCAAGCTCTACCCCAACGTGGACTTCTACACCGGCGTGATCTACAAGGCGATGGGGTTCCCCACGAACATGTTCACCCCGCTGTTCGCGGTCGGCCGGGCCCCCGGCTGGATCGCGCAGTGGCGGGAGATGATGGCGGACCCGGCCACCAAGATCGGCCGGCCCCGGCAGGTCTACACCGGCGCCACCGAGCGCCAGTACGTGCCCCTCAGCCAGCGCTGAGACCGGGCAGTTCCGCGCCCGGGACTCGTACGGGACAGTCCCGGCAGGGTTAGCCTCTGGTGCGGAGGATGCGGCGGGTCGCGGAAGGGGAAGGGCGCCGATGAGCGGTCCACAGGTGCTGGCCATCTTCGGGGTGGTGGTGATCGTCCTGCTGGCGATCGACCTATTCGTGGTGCATCGCCGCGACACCACCGTGACGGTGCGCTCGGCCGCGGTCTGGTCAGTGGTCTGGATCGGCGCGGCGGTGGTCTTCGGCTTCGCGGTGTTCCCCTTCTACGGCGACGGCGGGTCGGTAGGGGACTACTTCGGCGTCTTCGTGGTGGAGAAGTCACTGTCGGTGGACAACGTCTTCCTGTGGCTGGTGGTCTTTGCTTCCCTCGGGGTACCCAAGAACGCCCAACGACGGGTGCTGCTCTTCGGGGTGCTGGGGGCTCTGGTCCTGCGCTTCGGGGTGGTCAACGCCGGTGTGGTGATCATGGAGAGTTTCACCTGGGTGCTGTGGGTCGCCGGGGCGTTCCTGCTCTACGCCGGGTACAAGATGTGGCGGGAGCGCCACGAGCCGGTCGGCGGGCACCCCGCGGGCGGTACCGATGCCGCCGGACAGACCGACTCGGCCCTCACCCGGTTGATCCGACGGGTTCTGCCCACCACCGAGGGTTTCCGCGGTGATCGCTTCGTTGTCCGTGAGGACGGCCGGTTGCGTGCCACCCCGTTGCTGCTGGCCCTGATCCTGGTCGAACTCAGTGACATCGTGATGGCGCTGGACGCCCTGCCGGCGACGCTGGCGATCAGTACCGACGTGGTGGTGGTCATGTGCGCCACCGGGTTCGCCCTGCTCGGCCTACGAGCCCTGTTCTTCCTGTTGTCCGGTATCGCCGAGCGGTTGCGCTACCTGAGGATCGCGGTGGCGCTCATCCTGGTCTACATCGGCGCCACGCTCATCATCGAGAACGTCGTGGAGACCTACCACGCCTCCACCGCACAGAGCCTGGCGGTGATCGGGGTGGTGCTGGCCGCCGCCGTGTTCGCGAGCGTGCGCGCGCAACGCGCCGAGGACCGGTCCACCGGTACCGATGACGACGGCCCTCCGGCGGACGACGGTACCGGCCCGGCGGATGACGGCGTCCTGAACGCGCGTCGGAGTTGAGCCAACGGGCCCCAGGTAGATCTACGGGACGTGCAGGGCTGCGTTCAGGGCGGCTCCGGAACCGGTCCGTGGGAGCACCTGGACCTGCCCGGTCGTGGAGTCGCGACGGAACAGCAGGGAGTCCATACCGGAGAGTTCACCGGCCTTGACCACCCTGCCCTGCACGTTGACCTTGGTGCCGGCGGTCACGTACAGGCCTGCCTCCACCACACAGTCATCCCCCAGGGAGATCCCGATCCCGGCATTCGCACCGAGCAGGCAGCGCTCACCGACCGTGATCCGTTCGGTACCACCACCGGAGAGGGTGCCCATGATCGAGGCGCCTCCGCCGATGTCGGTCCCGTCCCCGACCACGACGCCCTGGGAGATACGACCCTCGACCATGCTGGCGCCCAGGGTGCCGGCGTTGAAGTTCACGAATCCCTCGTGCATCACGGTGGTGCCCTCGGCCAGGTAGGCACCGAGCCGGACCCGGTCGGCGTTGGCGATGCGCACCCCGCTGGGGACCACGTAGTCGGTCATCCGGGGAAACTTGTCCACGCCGTACACCTGCAGTTGCAACCCCGGGTGGGCCGCGCGCAGCGACAGCCGCGTCCGTTCGAATTCCTGGGCCGCGAACGGGCCGGCCGAGGTCCAGGCCACGTTCGGGAGCACTCCGAAGATGCCCTCGAGATTGATCGAGTTGGGGGTGACGAGCCGGTGGGAGAGGAGGTGCAGACGCAGGTAGGCGTCCTCGGTGCTGCGCGGTGCCTCGTCCAGGTCGATCATCACGGTGCGGACCTGGTGGTGGGCGGCGCGGTCCGGGTCGGCGCCGGCCAGTGCGGCCAGATCGGCCGGGACCCCGTAGGGGCCGGCATCACCAGGGCTGGGTTCACCGAGGGCCGGGTCGGGGAACCACACGTCCAGCGTGCTCCCACCTGCGGTGACGGTGGCCAGTCCGGTTCCCCATGCGCGGCGCGTTCTCATGGGCCAAGCCTACGCGCGCACCGCCCGCGGGTCCGCACCGGGATGGCACGGTCGCGGGCGGTGGCGCGGGTGTGGTCAGGTCTGCTGACGCAGGGTGAAGCCGGTGCCCTCCTCGGTCTGGCCGGCATCCAGTTCCTGCCCGTCGAGCATCTGGGTGGCCTCCTCGGATGTGAACACACGGGCACCTTCGGCCTCGACCACCTCATCACCGGACTGCGGCTCGGGGGCCAGTTCCAAGTGGAGCTGGCTGCCCTCCTCGGCCACCGCGATGCGCACACCGCCGGTCTCCGGCAGGTCGGCCTCGGCAGTGATCGCCTTGATCGCGGACTGGGCGTTCTCAGTCAGGGTAAGCACGGGGAATCCTTCCTTCGGCAGTGACACTGCACGGAACGCGTGCTCCGCGTCAGCGCCTCGGGCCCTTCCACCGTTACGGTTTCCTGGCCAGGATGCAACCCCGGCGGCGCGGATGCCTTGGAGGAATGCCGCGGTGTGAACGGGCCGAGTGGCAGCCACGCTTCCCTCGCACCGGGGTACTGCGGTCAGGTCTCCAGCGCGTCCAGTAGTCGCCACAACCGGCCCGGCCCGAGCACCTCTGCGCCGGCACCGCTCACTCGCTCACGCAGCGCACGATCGGCGGTGACCACGCTGACGTGCACATCCAACCCGGCGGCGTGGCCGCTGTCACTGCCGTCGCCGGCGTCGTCCTGCCCGCCGGCCGGACCGCTGCCGGCGCGAGCGGTACTGAACTCACCACCGAGGGCACGACGCACCGTGCGCACGATCTCCTCATCACCCTCGCCGGGGGCGCGCACGGTATGCACCGGAGCCACGTCGTCGGCGGCGCGGGCCGCTCCCTCGGTGACCAGCACCATCGCGGGCCACCAGGTGTGCCCGGGCAGACCGAGTGCGTCGGCCGCGACGCCGTGACCGGCCAGGGCCGCGAGCCGGCTCGCCAGGCGGGTCGTGGGCACCGGCCCGGTCCTTCCACCAACCGTCGGGCCGGGAACCCACCACGTTGGCCGCATCGACCACGAGCACCGCCCGGGTCCTCAGCATTCTCCGCAGCAGCGGCCACGCCTCGGCGAAGGCACCCAGCAGAGGCAACGCGGTGACCCGGTCCAGCGGGTACCACCGCACCTGCACACTCTCGGCGTCGGTGGCCCGGACCTGCATTCCGCCCGGGACGTGGGCCAGCACGGTGGTGTAGCTCCAGTCCGGGTGAGCCAGTTCATGGCTGGCGTGGGGGAGCACCGGGTCCTGGACCCCTGCCTCCTCCCCGGCCTCGCGCACCGCGGCCTGCACGGCACTCTCGCCCGCGTTGCGGGCACCGCCGGGGATGCCCCAGGTGCCGCCGTGGTGGGACCACGGGGCACGGTGCTGCAGGACCACCTGGCCCCCGCCGTCGGCCAACAGCAGCCCGGCTGCGCCGTAGCGTCCCCAGTGCCGCTGCCCGCACGCGCAGGAGACCCAGCCGTCGCCGTCCTGCGAGTCGCGCACGGGTGGCCGCAGGGGGTCAGGACCCGGCGCCGGAGTCACTCACGTCGATCTGGCAGAGCACGGTGCCGGCACTGACGGTCTGCCCCACCTTGGCGGTGAGGTGCTGCACCGTGCCGGACCGGTGGGCGCTGAGTGGCTGCTCCATCTTCATCGCCTCCAGCACCACGACCAGGTCACCCTCGGCGACCTGCTGGCCCTCCTCCACGGCGATCTTGACGATCGTGCCCTGCATCGGAGAGGCCAGGCCGTTGCCGGAGGCATTTCCTCCGGCGCGTGCAGCACCCCTTCGGGAGGGGCGGCGCGGGCCCTTGGTCCGCGCGGCGCCGCGGCGGCTCAGCCCGGCCGGGAGGACCACCTCCAGGCGTTTGCCGCCGACCTCCACCACGACCCGCTCGGTCTCCTCCTCCCCGGACGGGGAGCCGGCCGGAGCCGGCGCCGGCTCCGAGTCGGGAGCGGGCCGGCTCAGCGGCCGGCGAAGTCCGTCTCGATCCAGGTGGTGTGGACCGCGAAACGGTGCGCCTCGGTGGCGGTGAAGTCGGGTTCGTCCAGTACGGCGGTGAAGAACGGGAGCACCGTGGGGATGCCGGTGATCTCGGTCTCGGCCAGGGCGCGGCGGGCGCGCTGCAACGCCTGGGTCCGGTCCGCCCCGGTGATGATGACCTTGGCCAGCATCGAGTCGAACGCCCCGGAGATGGTGTCACCGGCCACCACGCCGGAGTCCACCCGGACCCCGGGACCAGCCGGCCACTGCAGGGTGGCGAGGGTTCCGGGCGCGGGCATGAAGGAGCCGTAGGGGTCCTCGCCGTTCATGCGGAACTCGATCGAGTGCCCGCGGGTGGCCACCTCGGTATAGCCCAGAGGCTCACCGGCGGCGATACGCAACTGCTCGCGCACCAGGTCCACGCCGGTGATCTCCTCGGTGACGCAGTGTTCCACCTGCAGGCGGGTGTTGACCTCCAGGAAGGAGAGATCGTGCCGTCGGTGCCGATCAGGAACTCACAGGTGCCCGCGCCGACATAACCGGCCTCGGTCAGGATCGCCTCGGAGGCGGTGCGCAACTGAGCCTCCTGTTCGGCGGTGAGGAACGGGGCCGGGGCTTCCTCGACCAGTTTCTGGTGGCGGCGCTGCAGTGTGCAGTCCCGGGTGGACAGCACCACCACGGTGCCGTGGGCATCGGCGAGGCACTGGGTCTCCACGTGCCGGGGGCGATCCAGGAACCGCTCCACGAAGCACTCCCCACGCCCGAACGCCGCGGTTGCCTCGCGCACGGCGGAGTCGAACTGCTCATCGATCTCCTCGGTGCTTCGGGCCACCCGCAGGCCGCGGCCACCACCCCCGAAAGCAGCCTTGATCGCCACCGGTAACCCGTGCTCGGCGGCGAAGGCATGCACCTGCCCGGCATCGGCGACCGGATCGGGGGTACCCGCCACCAGGGGCGCCCCGGTCTTCTGCGCGATCTGGCGGGCGGGCCGAGACCTTGTCCCCGAGCGCCTCGATCGCCTCCGGGGGCGGTCCGATCCAGGTCAGTCCCGCCTCGATCACGGCGCGGGCGAACTCAGCGTTCTCGGACAGGAACCCGTACCCGGGGTGAACCGCGTCGGCGCCGCTGCGCCGGGCCACGTCCAGCACCTTGCCCATGTCCAGGTAGGTCTCCTGGGCCCGCGAACCCGCCAGCGCGTAGGCCTCATCGACCAGCTTCACGTGCAGCGCGTCCCGGTCGGGATCGGCGTAGATCCCCACCGAGGTCAGTGATGCGTCCCGGCAGGCCCGGGCCACCCGGACTGCGATCTCCCCGCGGTTGGCGATCAACACTTTGCGCAGCGGTGCGGGAGTGACCTGCGGCGGGACGGACGTCGTCATTCAGTCTCCTTGTGTTCACAGGTCATGCGGGCCGGCGAAGGTCCACGGTAGTACTCCCGTGCCCCTGGTTGAGACCTTGGCCGCCGCGCGGCTGGCAACTTCGTAGCGGAGGGCAAGGGCGCACCGTGATGCTTGTGTGAAGTCTACAAACTCTCGTGCTCACCACCCAGCCAACGTCATGTTGGGTAGTTCGATATGTACAACTCCTCGGCTGGTCGGCGTGTGCACCACGGGGCCGGCACCGGTGCACTCAGGCCCCGGGTGCCTCGGCCCAGAGGTCGATCCAGCGGCGCCCCACCTGCGTCAGCAGATCACGCAGGGCGTACAGGCTCAGGCCGACCACGGTCTGGTGGTCGCCGTCGATATGGCGCACGAATGCCCCACCCAGGCCGTCGATGGTGAAGGCCCCGGCCACCCGGAGCGGTTCGCCGCTGCGCAGGTAGGCCTCCAGTTCATCGTCGGTGATGTCGGCGAAGGTCACGGCGGTAGCGGTCACGGTCCCGGCGGCCCGGCTCTCCTCGTCGGAACCGGTGCCGGTCCGGATCAGCCAGTGCCCGGTGTGCAGCACCCCGGTGCGACCGCGCATCTGCCGCCACCGCTCTCGCGCGGTCTCGACGGTGCCGGGCTTTCCGAGCGCACGACCGTCCATCTCCAGCAGGGAGTCACACCCGAGCACCAGGTCGGCATCGGTGATGAGGCCTGCGACCTGTTCGGCCTTGGCCCGAGCCAGCATGGCCACGGACTCGGCGGTCGTGAGTTCCTCGCCGCGTTCGTTCCGGGCCCGGTTCAGCAGGGCGTCCTCGTCCAGGTCGGCGACGTGGATGCGCGGGTCGACGCCGGCGGCCCGGAGCAAGGATGCGCGGGCGGGAGAGGCCGAGGCGAGCAGCAATGTGGTCACCCCAGGAGCGTAATCGCCAGAGCCCGGTGGCCGGGGCGGTGCGATGCGGCCTGGTCCTGTAGGGCCGGGGCCGAGTCGTCGCGTGCGGACAGGCCGCCGCGCCCCAGTGTCCTGGGCATCGCCATCGTGACGGTCCCGGACTGACCCGGGACCGCCTAGGGCTCACGTGGTTGCTCGGACCGTTCCGGCAGCGGCGACCGCCCGCGCCGCTGCCGCGACCGTGAGGGGCGCGATCCGCGCCGCTGCCGCGGCGGGCCCAGATCACGCGGCTGGTGCTCCTGCACCCAGGCGTCGATCGTCTCGAACCAGGTGTACAACCAGTCCTGCCGGGCTTCCTCCCCGGCGGGGATCTGCTCGGCCGGTACGTGCCAGCCCCGTTTGATGATCTCCTTGTCCATCGGCAGTTCCCGATAGACATCACCAATGCTGACCATCCGGTCCAGACCGGTGTGGGCGATGAACACCACGTCAGCATCGGGGGCGGCCTCCATCGCCGCGAGCATCCCGCCCGGGTAGGGGGCCAGCACGTGCCGCATCGCTTCGGCCCGGCGTGCCATCTGCTCCAGACCCATCGACCGCAACCGGGCGATGCGGCGTTCGCGGCGCTGGGGGGAGAAGTTGCCTCCTTCGGGAAAGATCACGAAGGCGTCGTCGTGATCCAGTCCGCGAGCCAGATCCGCGATCTGGGCGCGCAGCACCGATTCGCGTGGACGCCCGTCGGGGGTGAAGGGCGCTGGGGCGATGAACCGGTTCGGCAGCCGATTCAACATCACATCGATCGCCGGGTCCCATTGGAGCGTCTCCTTGAGCACGATCCGGGGTTCCCTGGACACCGTGTTCATCAGGGTGTGGATGAGCACCAGGGAGTCCCCGGGCCCGGCGTGCCGGGACGCCACGATCAACGGCCGGCCCGAGGCCAGCTGCCGGCCGAAGGAGTCCGCGTCCGGGGTATCCCCGTGCAGGGTGATCCGCAGTCGCAGGACCCAGCGGGCCTGCCGGAACAGCGCGCGGAGGAACCGTGCGGCGACCACGTAGTGGGCACGCTGGAACGCTGGGGTACGGATCTTCCAGCCGAATCCCGACCCCAGCCACAGGCCGAGCATCGTGACCAGGGCGGCGGAGTTCCAGGTCAGATAGAACAGGGTCAGCCACAGCACCCGGGGAAGGCGGAAGTACCCGGGTACCAGTGAGGTCAGCGCCAATGCCACCAGCACCAGCACCGGCAACGTGGCCAGCACGAGGATGGTGACCAGCACCACGGCCGGGGCGATCACGAGGCGGCGGACCCACCGAGGTGGCACGGGCATCACAAGGCCCGTAGGTACTGGCGGGTGGCGGCGTAGGCGCGTTCGATCCGGCGCCGGGTCCTGGTCATGTCGCGGTAGGCGCTGAGTTTCTCATCGCCCTCGATCGCCCCGCCGCTGGGCAGCATGTGCAGGGTGACGTGCTCTGGGAGCAGGCGCATGTCCCGGGCGAACCGGTGCCTCCGGGCGATCTCGAAGGCCACCCGGAAGGTGTCCAGAGGGTTCTCGGGGGAACTCAGCTCCTCCTCCACCCGGCCCACCTGCAATACGTAGATGGTGCGCGCACCGGCCTGCACGGCCGCCTCGATCGGGATGGAGTTGACGATCCCACCGTCGATGAAGTGTTCGCCGTCGACATTGGTCGGGGGGAGCAGGCCCGGAACCGAGGCCGAGGCCAGGACCGCGGGGATCACCGGACCGGAGGTGAACCAGTGCTCGGCGGCGCGTTCGACATTGGCGGCCACCACCCGGAACGGCACCGCGAGGTCCTCGAAGGTGACGTCGGTGCCGAGGGCCTCCTCCAGAAGTTCCCGCAGCGGGTCGGGGGAGTTCAGGTGGGTGCCACTACTGGCCAGACGCCGTAACTGCCGCCGCCACCCGTCTCCGTACACGGCGCGGGCCTGGGGGGAGGTCCATGCCTTGATCAGGCGGTCGACGACGGCGAGGCTGGGGTCGGCGGCGACGATCGCCCCGTTGATGGCCCCGATGGAGGACCCGACCACCAGGTCCGGGGTGATGCCGGCCTCCAGCAGTGCCTCGAGCATCCCGACCTCGACGGCCCCACGCACGCCCCCACCACCAAGGACGTAGGCGACCGGACCGTGCCCATCGGCCCGCTGCGGGCGCTTCGCCCGCGGCACCTCCGCGTCCAGGGCCGGGCCGTCGTCCTTCACGCGGTCAGTCTAGGGACACCGTGTTCGCGAATCGATCGAGTCTCGGCGAGGCTGCAACGCCCCGGCCCCAGACGGTGCTGAGCGCCCAGGCCGGCACGCTCAGCCCGCACGCCACCGTCAGCGGAGCCAGCGCCCACACCGGTGCGGTGGCGATCACCATCGGCACCGTCAGCAGGGCACGGAACGGGTGCGCCAGGGCGAGATGGACCATCTCATCGACCACCAGGCCCCGGGGAGCATGCACGGGCACCGTTGCCGCGGCCCGGATGTAGCAACCCAGCAACGCCCCCGCCACCCAGTACACCGGCACCAGCAATCCGGCGAAGAAGACCCGGGTGGGCGCCTCGAACACCCCGACCATCAACGCCACGGTTCCGCTACCGGAGATCACGTAGACCCAGAAGCACGCCGTCGCCGGCAGGTCGCGCCACCAGGTGTGCCTTAGTTGCCGCAGTACCGTGACCCCGCCCTCATCGGCATAGGTATCCAGCGACGAGGTGACTCGCTGGTTGCCGCGAAGGCCGGCACGGCGCCACCCACGGTCAGCACGCCCAGCAGGCCGGCCCAGTTCGCGGCGATGAAAGCCGAGGGCTTGCGCAGGAACTCGATCAGTCGCATCCGTGCCTCACTTGATCCCGGTGGCGACCATGCCGTTGACGAAACTGCGCTGGAAGATCGCGAACAGGATGATCATGGGTACCGCCGCCATGGTGGTTCCGGCCATCAGCAGGTTGAACTCGGTGCCCGCCTCCTGGCGGAATACGGACAACCCCACCTGGATCACCCGCATCTCGGTGCTGGTGGTCACGATCAGCGGCCACAGGAAGTTGTTCCAGCCCTGCTCGAAGGACAGCAGAGCCACGGTGAGCATGCCCGGCTTGATCAGCGGGGCCATGATGCGGGCGTAGATGCGGAACTCATTGGCTCCGTCGATGCGGGCCGCCTCCATCAACTCGGTGGGGGTGGAGACGAAGAACTGCCGGAACAGGAAGATGTTGAACGGGGACACCAGCGCCGGTACCAGCAGCGCCGGCCAGGAGTCGATCCAGCCGATCCCGCCCTGCCCGAACAAGTCGTTCCCGCCGGCCAGCGGCATGTGCCGCACCATCAGGAACTCCGGGATCACGATTGCGTAGAACGGGATCATCATCGAGGCCAGGATGAACACGAACACCGGTGTGGAACCCCGGAACCGCATCTTCGCCAGCGCGTACCCGCACATCGACCCGAGCAACAGGTTGGAGAAGGTGTGCACCAGGGCGATCGTGAAACTGTTCCTGGCGTAGATCAGGAAGGGGGCACGTTCCAGCGCGATCCGGAAATTCTCCCACTGCCACTCATTCGGCCACAGCGGCATCGGGGTGGAGAACAACTCCTCGGTGCTGCGCACCGCGGTCAGGAACATCCACAGGAACGGAGCGGCCATCACGAACGAGATGCCGAGCAGCAGGATGCCGAGCAGGAACCGCCTGCTCCGTCGGCGTTTCCGTGCTGATCGGGGCGCCTTGGTCACCTCGCGGACCTCGGGGATACCGGGCACCGCAGGGTCCTTGACGACGTCAGTCATCGCGTCCTCCGGTCAGTTTGCGTGAGATCACGGTCAGGACCACCAGGACCGCCAGCAGCACCATGGACTGCGCCGAGGCAAGCCCCATCCGGAACTCCTGGAACGCGGTCTCATAGATCTCCCAGGTGATGACTGTGGTGGCGTTCGCCGGACCGCCCTGGGTGAGCACGAAGATCAGGTCGAAGGTCTGGAAGTTGCCCACGATCGAGGTGACCAGGATGAAGAACGTGGCCGGCTTGACCATCGGCATCGTGATCCGGAAGAACTTCTGGGTCGCGGTGGCGCCATCGATCTCGGCGGCCTCGTAGAGTTGCTGATCGATCCCCTGCAGGTAGGCCAGGTAGATCATCATCTTCAGGCCCAGGCCCTGCCAGATCGTGACCAGGATGATCGACCCGAGCGCTTGGTCCGGGGAGATCAGGAACTGCTGGTTGGGGATGCCGAATAGCGCCCCGGCGCGGTTCAGCAGTCCGTTGTCACCGGGGGAGTAGATCCACAACCAGATCATGGCGATCGCCACTGTGGCGGTCACGTGGGGCAGGAAGACGGCCGTGCGATAGACCGCGCTGCCGCGCAGGCCCTGGTTGAGCATCACCGCCAGCACCAACGCGATCAGCATCGAGATCGGGATACCGACGACGGCGATGACCAGGTTGTGCCACAGGGCGCGCCAGAACATGGCGTCGTTCCACAGCGTCACGTAGTTGGCCACCCCAGCCCACGTCGGCGGGTTGAGGATGTCGTAGTGGGTCAGGCTCAAGGTGGCCGCGACGAGGATCGGTAGCCCTGTCCAGATCGCGATGTGCGCCGTTGCCGGCAGCGCGAACACCCAGGCCCACCGGGCTTGTCGTTGTGCGAGCGTGCGCCGCCGGCGGCCACCTGTGGGGCCGCCGGCGGTCTGCCGCTCCGCACGCGAGGCGGTCAGTAGTGTCATGGGTTCAGATCCTGCTGATGGCGTCCTCGGCGACCGCGGCCAGGGCGTCCACGGCCTCGGCCGCAGTCTTCTGCCCCACGATGGCGGCCTCGATCTCACCGGAGACGGCGCCACGGACCTCCATCCACGCCGGGCTGCCGCCCTCGAACGCGGTGGCGTACTGGAAGTTGTCGGTGGTGTAGGTCAGCACCCGGTTCTCCGCCAGGACCGACTCGTCCAGGTCCTCCCGCGAGGGCACCTTGCCGACCTCCTCCACGGCCGTGAGCAGGTGCTCCGGCTCCATCATGTGGTTGACCAGTTCCTGTACGAGTTCCTCGTTCTGGGTACGGGCGGAGATGGTCAGCAGCGTGCCGCCCTGGAACATCACCGGGTCACCGCCACCGGAGGAGGGGAGCAGCATCATGCCCATGCTCTCCTCGGTCACCAGGCCCGGCGTCTCCTGCACCAAGGTGGGCCAGGAGGAGGAGTTCATCATGTCGATGGCGGCGCGCTCCTGCTGCCAGGGACGGGGCTGTCCCTCGGCGGCCTGAACATCGAAGCTGGCGGTACCGTCCTCGACCAGGTCGAGCATGTACTGCAGGGCTGCGACGCCGGTGCCATCGGTGAACGCCACCTCGGTGCCGTCTGCACTGAACATGTCCCCGCCGTACGCGCCGATCAGGTGAGCCCAGACCTGCCGGAGGTTCTGGGAGAACAGGTCGATCGCCACGCCGCCGTCGGGGACGACCTCCTTGAGCATCTCCCGGAAGTCCTCCAGGGAGGAGGGCAGATTGTCCTCATCGATGCCAGCAGCATCGAACATGTCGCGGTGATAGGTCAGGACCCGCCCATCCACGAAATACGGAATGCCGAAGAGAGTCCCGTCGTGTCGGCCGATGCCAACCAGATTCTCGTCGAGCCCCTTGCCGTCCAGGAGTGACTCGGGCAACTCACCCAGCACACCACGCTCAGCGAAAGGTTCCACCCAGCCCGCACCGACCATGATCAGGTCGGCGACCACGCCACCGGCCACCGCGGCGGAAAGGCTCTCGTTCAACCGGTCCCAGTCCGTGTAGTCCACCGAGAAAGTGTGGTCGCCGAAGGCAGCGAGGATGTCGCCTTCGAACGCGGCTTGGCCGGAGGTCCCGGCGAACTCGGGGGTGAGGATCGAGAGTTGTTCGCTACCTCCGCCTCCATTCCCGTTTCCGCCGTTGGAGCCCCCGGCGCTGCCGCCGTTGCCGTTTCCGCATGCGGCCAGAAGTACCGCCCCGGTCAGGCCGAGCCCGGAGGCGGTGATGAAGTCTCGCCGTCGAAGCGTCATCGCTTCCATCCTTTCGTTGTGCTGACGGGGTCAGCGGTTTTCACGGACCGGGTTCGGACCGTTTTGGGTGGGAGTGGGTGTGTACCGGGCCAGGGCCGCGGAGGCCGCGGCCAGCGCCTGCGCCAGCGGCGGGGCGTCGGGGTACCAGTGCCGTTCCCATTCCAGGGACACCGGCCCGGTGTAGCCACCGTCGGCTAGCAGGTCGAGAAACGGCGCCAGCGGGATTGCTCCCGACCCCTGCAGCACCGGTGTCTTGTCGGCCCGGGAGGGCACATCCTTGATCTGCACGTAGCCTCGGCCGTCGATCAGGTATGGCAACAGCGCCTTCGCGGTGATGGCCAGGTCCTCCCCGACCCGCCACGGGTGCAGCACGTCCCAGACGGCCCCGACCTGGTGCTCCCCGACAGTCTCGGAGAGACGGTGCAGCAGCGCAGCGATGTCCTGGCCGCGGGGGTGGGAGTCGTGGGTCTCCAGCAGGATGCGCACCCCGGCGTCCTCGGCTACGTCCAGGCAGGCCGTCAAACGACGGACGACGGCGGAGGCGGCCTCCGCCCCATCGTGCAGTACCGGCAACTCGTCCGTGGCGGCCGTGGGGGCCGGTGCCCCGGGGAAGACACGCACGAAGTCCGCGCCCAGGTCCGCCGCCAGGTTCAGGTGTGCGGCCAGCGACTCGGTGACCGTCTCGTCATCACCGGCCTGTGCGATCCGCACCCGGCTGGCCACGGCAAGGATCTGCACCCCGGCGTCGGTGAAGACGCGCCGGACCTGGGCACGCTCGGTTCCCGTCAGGCCCACGTGTACCGGGGCGTCGGCGGCGGTCCGTAGTTCCACCAGGGCTGCGCCGTGCGCGGGCAGCATCCGCGCCAACGCGGGCAGGTCTTCGTCAATCGCGCCCAGGGTGGAGGCGGCGAACGGCCAGATCACGCCATCACCTCCAGCTCGTTGGCGGTGACCGCGCTACGCAGGGGCTGCCCGGTGGCGTAGCGCTCGAGTTCATCGAGCACGTTCCGGCTCATCCGCAGGGTTTCGTTCCCTTGGGATCCGGCAATGTGCGGGGTGAGCATCACGTTCGGCAGGTCGTACAAGACCGAGCCCGGCGGCAGGGGTTCGGGGTCGGTGACGTCCAGGATCGCGTTCAGCCTTCCCGAGGCGCACTCGGCCTCCAGGGCTGCGGTGTCCACCAGCGAGCCGCGGGCGGTGTTGATCAGGGTGGCGTAGTCAGCCATCTGGGCCAGTTCGGCCGCCCCGATCATGTGCCGGGTACTGGGTAGGGCGGGAGCATGCACCGAGACGGTGCCGGCCCGGCGCAGTATCTCGCTCAGGGAGGCCGGACGGGCACCGGCGGCCCGGATCTCCTCCGGATCGACCAGGGGGTCATAGACCAGCGTCGAGACCTCCAGAGTGCGCAGCCGTTGCACCACGCGCCGTCCGATCTTGGAGAACCCGATGATCCCGACCGTGGTGTCCAGGTTCGTCATCGGGCCGAACGCCTTGCGGTAATCGGACCAGGTGGCCCGACCGGTGCGGGCAGCGGCGGCGATGAACGGGGCCTTCTTGCCGGCCATGATGATCGCGGCCAGGGTGAATTCGGCCACGGGAATGGCGTTCTCATCGGCACAGTTGCTGACCTGGATGCCCCGGCGCCACACCTCGGAGGAGACCAGGGCACGCACCGTCCCGGCGGCGTGCAGCACCACCGACAGGTTCGGCGCATGGTCGAGGATCTCGGCGTCCAGATGGGGGCAACCCCAAGAGGTGATGAGCACTTCCACCTCGGCCAGGCGGGCGCGGGCCTCGACGGTGTCCAACCGGGTCAGGTGGACCGGTTCGTCCACCTGGGCCAGGGTGTGCAGGCGCTCGTGCTCGGCCGGCCCGAACTGCTCACGGAAGGCGCGCGGCAACATCACCAGCACGGCCTTGGGTCGACGCGCACCTGCCCCGGTACCGGAGGGGTGCGCCGGTGTGAGGGCGCTCATCGGTCCTTCTGCCCGGTCGGGTCGGCGGCGAGCGGAATCGGCGGCGTCAGGGCGGGGGCGGGCAGCACGTTGGTGCGGGTGGATTCGGTGGCGGTCCGGTCGGCGCTACTCCCGGGCTCGGCGAGCACCAGATCCGCCAACCGCTCCCGCACCGCCGCCGGGAGGTGCTCTGCGAGTTCGGGGATCGTGGGGGCCTGCGCCCACCCGGCGGGCACGCCGGGGTGCGTGCTGCCCCCAGGACGAGCGAGCGCAGGGTGGCGCTGCCCGCCTCGTGGCGGGCGGTCAGCGTGGGGATCACCGTGCGCGGGAAGTGCAGGTTCGTGTTGGGCGTGGCAACGACCACCTCACCGCCCCGGCGCCCGTCCAGGTCCTGCACGCCGCTGAAGCCGGCCGGGTAACGGGCATAGGCCGCGCCGGAGGTTCGCATGTGCTCGCCCTGTGGCGCCGAGCGGACGTCCCCGGTGCGGTCCAGGGCCCAGCCCCCCTCGGCGGTGATCAATTCGCGAGCAGTGCGGATGTGGTGGACGCGCACCTGCCACGGCAGGTGCGCCCACAGCCAGGTCTGCACGGTGACATCGGGCCAGGGTTGCCAGCGGGTCCAGAGCACGTCGCCGATGAACTCCACCTCCTCGGGAACCCGGCGCGTGCGCCAGTGCACCCCGTCCTCACTCAGCGCGAGGGCGGAGTCGGCGGCGAGCTCCTGCAGGCCGGTACCACCGGCGGGCACGGAGAACGAGAAAGCCGTGGAGTAAGCCATCTTGGAGTACTTGGCTCCGCCGTGTCGGAACTGCTCGGCATCCTGGCCGGCGGCCAGGGCGAACACGTGCCCACCGGCACGGTCGTCGCACAGCACCAGGCGGGCCGGCTCCTGGCGGCGCACCGGCTCACGTGAGTACTGCTGGGGGGCGTGGGTCCAGAACGGATGCTCCGCCGGCAGCGCCAGGGGCAGGTAGGCCTTCATCGCCCAGTAGGGCGAGCCGGGCGAGTTGTAGGCCTCGGCCATATTCAGATTCGGGTAGCCGTACCCGATGCTCATCACCCCGGTCCCGTCGGTGATCTGCTGACCGGACCACCAGCGCATATTGGAGGTGAACAGTCCGTTCATCTCACCCCAGGGCAGCGCCTCGACATCGGCGAAGGCCAGCGCGCCCCAGAACCCGGCCTGGGCGAAGCGGTAGGTGAGGCTGCGCCCGTAGGGCAGGGCCGCGCCGTCGTCGTCGAACCAGTGCGCGAAGTCGGTGGCGATCTGCTGGGCCCGGTCGATGAGACGACGGGCGCGGGCAGGGTCGCGTTCGGCGGCCAAGCGGGCGTAGATGAGGCCGTAGTAGTGAAAGGCGAAGGGCACGTAGTAGTCACACCGGCCAGAAGGTCCGTCGGCGTACCACCCCCCGTCCAGGTAGAAGGACTCCAGCCGGTCCAGCGCCGCTGCGCTCGCGGCCGGGTCTGCCTGGGCGGCGCCGACCACGCCCAGACCTTCGTTCACCAGCACCCGGAAGAACAACCAGTTGTTGTCGTTGCACTCCACCTCGTTGATCCGCCCGAGCCAGGTGGCCAGGTCGGTCTTGGCCTTGCTGGTCAGGGGATCCCAGAGCTGTTCCGGTGCGAGAGCCAGGGAGACCCCGATCGCAGCCATCTCCACCAGCCGCTGGTCCCGTCCGGACGCGGGCCCCCAGTACTCCGGATGGCTCGGGTCGGTGCCGTGGGTGAGGCCGGCCAGCAGTGGCTCGGTGTCCACCTGCCGCCGCCGGCCAGCAGCGGCGCCAGACCCCACAGCGGACGGGTGAAACCCTCCAGCTGGGCGGCGGCGTTGTCGAAGTGCGCGCCGGTGGAGCCCAACTGCGCCCGGGCGCTGCCGGGGCTGAGTCGCTGCGCCACGGGTGCCCACCAACTCTGCACCTGATCGGACAGGTCCTCACGGGTCAGGGGCGCTGGTGTGGTGGTGAGCACGGAACTCCTCGGCGTCGAGGTTCGGACAGGATCATGACTGGATGCGACGCTGCGTCATCAGCAATGGAACATGTTTCACCGAGTATGGGTGGCACTGCGCATTCCGTCAAGCGCTTCGAGGGACCGAATCACCGTCCCCGGTGAGGTCACGCATCGGACGGCCGAGCGGTCAGTTCAACGCGACCCGGCGCACCGAGTCGCGAACCACCACGTGGGTGCCGATCTCCAGGCGCTGCTCGGCCTGGTCGTCGCGGTACATCGCCATCCGTGCCGCGGCGCGGCCCATCTCCAGTTGGGGCACGTGCAGACTGGTCAGCGCGGGATAGAGGTCGCGGGCCAGCAGGGTGTCGTCGAAACCCATCAGGGACAGTTCCTCCGGCATCGAGCGGCCCTCGGCGCGTGCGGCGGCGATGATGCCGGCGGCCTGTTCGTCGTTGGCGGCGAAGATGGCGGTGGCGTCGGTCTCGGTGAGGAACTTGCGCCCGTAGTAGATGCCCGCTTCCCGGTCCATTTTTGCCGTGGCGATCAGCGACTCATCGAACTCGACGCCGAAGTCGGCCAGGGCGCGGCGGTAACCGCGGGCCCGCAGCATGCCGGTGGCGAACCGATTGGGCCCGCCCAGGTGGGCGATGCGCCGGTGCCCGTTGGACAGCAGGTAGGTGGTGGCTGCATAGCCAGCGGCTGCGGCGTCGTAGTTGACGACCGAGACCGGAGCGTCGGGCGGGCCCTGCCAGGGCCGGCCGCACAGCACCAGGCGCGACCCTCCTCGGGCCAGGGCGTGGGCGCGGTCGGCCAGGGCGGCCTGATGATCGGTCCGCTCCTCGATGCCGCCGATCAGGATGACTGCCTCCACCCCGCGCTGGAGCATCATGTCCACCAACTGCAATTCCAACTCGGGGATGCCGGCAGTGGTGCTCAGCAGCACGCCGATACCGGCGGTGCGGGCCTGTTCCTCGATGCCAGAACCGATCGTCATGTAGTACAGGGACCGCATGTGCGGGATTCCCACCGCGATGGTGCCGGTCAAGGTGGTCAGTGCACGGGTGGTGGAGGTGCGGTAGTCCAGGTCCTGAACGGCGCGCATCACCTTCTCATGGGTGGCCTGGGGAGCCTGGTAGGCACCGTTGAGGATGCGGGAGACGGTGGCCACAGAGACGCCCGCGTGGGCAGCGATGTCCCGGACGGTGGGGCGCTTCGTCGCGCTCTTGCCTTCGGACACTGGCCTTCCCCTAGCGCGTTTCTGACTAAACAAGTTTCATGAATGTTACTCGATGTCGCACGCTTTCTGGGGGCGATTCGGTACTTCTTTCGGTCCCGCACCGGGGTGATGTCGCGATCGATAGGTGTTCGTGGACCGTGCTCCCACGGGAGGGTTCAGTGCCGGGCGTGGGCGCTCCAGCGCCACGCGGCCCGCGCAGCACTCGGTGGGAGCCCGAGCCGATGGCCGTGGTTGGTCCACAGCGACGTGCGGGAGCCGTCGTCGATCTCCTCGTGGCCTCCGGCGCGGGTGGCCACGATGCCGGCCACCAACGCGGCGAGTTCATCCTCATCGGGAGCCCCCCGCAGCACCCGTACCACGTCGTCGGGCACTTCCCCGATCGCGGCGTACTGGCCGTTGACCCCGTTACCGTTCCTCGACTGGTTCATAGTGGGATGTTCCCGTGCTTCTTGGTGGGCAGGGTGGCGCGCTTGGTGCGCAGGGCGCGCAGCCCCCGCACGATCTGCAGGCGTGTCTGGGCCGGTTCGATCACCGCGTCGACGTAGCCGCGCTCGGCCGCGTCCCATGGGTTCACGATCGCCTCGGTGTACTCATCCACCAGCCGGGCCCGCTCGGCCTCGACGTCACCGCCGTCCTCGGCCACCTTCTTCAGCGCCCCGCGCTGCAGGATGTTCACCGCACCGGAGGCGCCCATCACGGCGATCTGCGCGGTGGGCCAGGCCAGGTTGATGTCGGCGCCGAGCTGCTTGGAGCCCATCACGATGTAGGCCCCGCCGTAGGCCTTGCGGGTGATCACGGTGATCAGCGGCACGGTGGCCTCGGCGTAGGCGTAGATGAGTTTGGCCCCGCGGCGGATGATGCCGTTCCACTCCTGGTCGGTGCCGGGCAGGAACCCGGGCACGTCCACGAACGTCAGCACCGGGATGTTGAAGGCGTCGCAGGTGCGCACGAACCGGGCGGCCTTCTCCGCGGCGTCGATGTCCAGGGTGCCGGCCATCGACTGCGGCTGGTTGGCCACGATACCCACCGGGTGGCCCTCCACGTGCCCGAACCCCACGATCACGTTGCGGGCGAACAGCGGCTGGGTCTCCAGGAACTCGGCCTGATCCAGCACCGACTCGATCACCGCGTGCATGTCGTAGGGCTGGTTGTCCGAGTCCGGGACCAGGGTGTTCAGTTCCTCATCGGCCTGGGTGACCTCCAGTTCGGCCTCGACCGGGAAGGTCTCGGGGTCGCTCAGGTTGTTGCTGGGAAGGTAGTGCAGCAGCGCCTTGACGAAGTCGAAGGCGTCCTCCTCATCGGCGGCCAAGTAGTGAGCCACCCCGGAGCGCTCGTTGTGGGTCTGGGCGCCGCCGAGCTCCTCGAAGCCCACGTCCTCCCCGGTCACCGCGCGGATCACATCCGGGCCGGTGATGAACATGTTGGAGGTCTGGTCGGCCATCACGATGAAGTCGGTCAGGGCTGGGGAATAGACAGCGCCGCCGGCACTGGGTCCCAGGATCAGCGAGATCTGCGGGATCACCCCGGAGGCAGCAACGTTGCGGCGGAAGATCTCGGCGAACTGGGTCAGCGCCGCCACACCCTCCTGGATGCGAGCGCCACCACCGTCGGAGATCCCGATCAGCGGCACCCCGGTACGCAACGCCAGGTCCATCACCTTGGTGATCTTCTCCCCGTGCACCTCGCCCAGGGACCCGCCGAACACGGTGAAGTCCTGGGCGTAGATGCACACCTGGCGGTCATCTATGGTGCCGTAGCCGGCCACCACACCGTCGCCGGGGATGCGCCGTTTGTCGAGCCCGAAGTTGTGGGAGCGGTGGGTGGCGAAGGCGTCCAGCTCCACGAAACTGCCCTCATCGAGCAGTTCGGCGATGCGTTCCCGGGCCGACTTCTTCCCGCGCTTGCCCTGCTTCTCCACCGCCGCGGCAGCCAGGGCCTGTGGCCCCTCGGCGTTGCGCTGGCGCAACTGCTCGATCTTGCCGGCCGTGGTGCTGATGTCGATCTCCTCGGAGGTGGTCACAGATCGCAAGCGTACTTGTCAACACCCACCAACTCCCATAAGGACATGGTGATCGGTACCACGTCCTTGTTGTAGAACCTCTACAAAGCCGCCGCCGCTCCCTCCGCGCTCCCTCGGAGTAGGCCGGCGCCGATCATGCCCTGGTCGGCGCGGGCCGGTGCTGCCAGGCTGGGTACATGGCACCCGAGCGAGCCGAACCGGACCCCGACCCGCCCGCGCCGATCACCCGGCTGCGGGTGCTGGAGCGCACCGGGTCCACGAACACCGACCTGGCCCGACTCGCCATCGCCGACCCGCCGGCCTGGCCGCACCTGTCGGTGCTGGTGGCCCGGGAGCAGACCGCCGGCAAGGGCCGCGCGGGGCGCACCTGGGACTCCTCGGGGCTGCGGGCCCTGACCTTCTCGGTGCTGGTGCGCCCGCGCGCCGACCGCGCCCAGTGGGGCTGGATCCCGCTGCTGGCGGGCCTGGCCACGGTTCGCGCGCTCCGCTCCCGCGCCGGGAAGCAGCCCGGTGCCACCGAACGCGTCGCCATGAAATGGCCAAACGACGTCGTCGATGTGCTCGGCGGGCGCAACGCCGAGCCCGGCTGGGGGCGGATGCGCAAACTCGGTGGGGTGCTCACCGAGGTGCTGGCCGACGACGGCGGCGCGGTCGTGGGGATCGGGCTGAACCTGGCCGGCACGCAGCTTCCGGTGCCGTGGGCGGGCACGCTGGCCGGTGCGGGCCTGATGCCGGCTGAGTTGGGGCAGCGCCCGGATGAGTCAGGCGACGGCCCGGGCGGGACGGGCCGCGCCTCCCGTGAGCACGGCGACGGACGCGACGCCGGCGCCGATGAGACCGCCGATGATGTGGTGCACGCGATCGTCGGAGAGTTCGCCGCGCTGCTGACCGCCTTGGAGCAGGGACAGGACGTGCGGGCACCGGTGGAGCAGGCGTGCGTGAGCATCGGGGCCGATGTCCGGGTGGAACTGCCCGACGGCTCGCAGCTGGAGGGCACGGCGGCCCGCCTTGCCTCCGACGGTGCGCTGATCGTGCGCACCGCTCACGGCGAGCACACCATCCGTGCCGGGGACGTTCGGCACCTGCGCTCACCGGCGCAGTGTGCGAGCAGCGCATCCGCCGCGCCGGGCCCGGGTAACCTCGAGGTGTGACCCAGGACTCACCGCACGGCTCCACCGGACCCGGCCGCTCCGGGCCGGGCGAGAGCGTCGTTTCCGGTTCCACCACCGGGCGGCGCATCGAGGCGATGCTCGGCGAGCCCTGCTACACCCTTGCCGAGGTCGCCGAGGCCAGCGGTCTGGACGTCAACATCGTGCGGCGCTACTGGCGCTCCCTGGGCTTTCCCGATCCGGCCCCGGCGGACAAGCACTTCACCGAGACCGATGTGCAGGCGCTGCGGCAACTGGCCGGCCTGGTGGCCGAGCAGGAGATCTCCTTCACCACCGCCCAGAACCTGGTGCGCGCCCAGGGGCACAGCATGGACCGGCTGGTGCTGTGGCAGGTCGAGGCGCTGGTGGAGGACGCCGCCAAACGTCATGAACTGGACGACACCTCCGCCCGGTTGCTGGTGCTGGACAAACTCGGTGGCCTGGCGCCGGTGCTGGCCGAACAGGCCGAGTACGTCTGGCGACGCCAGTTGGCCGCGCTGATGTCGCGGATCGACCGGGACCTGTCCCTATCCGACCACGCCGCCTCCTCGGCCCAGCAGCTGCCGCTGGAGCGAGCGATCGGGTTCATTGACATCGTGTCCTACACCACCCGGGCGGCCACCCTCTCGGCCACCCAACTGGCCTCGCTGGTGGGGGAGTTCGAGTCGGCCGCGCGCGACGTGATCGCCCGGTACGGGGGCCGCGTGGTCAAGACGGTCGGCGACGCGGTGTTGTGGGTCGCCGATGACCTGCCCAGCGGCGCGTGGGTGGGCACCGGCCTGCTCGAGGCGATGGCCGCGCGGAACCTGCCCATCCGCGGTTCGCTGGTGTGGGGCAGGGTGTTGTCCCGCTCCGGTGATGTGTTCGGCCCGATCGTGAACCTGGCGTCGAGGCTCGCTGACGTGGCCACCGAGGGTGAACTGCTCATGGACGCCGTCAGCGCGGCGTTGCTGCGTGAGTCCGGGCACGGGGGTGACTTCGAGATCTCGCAGTTGCCCGAGGTGGATGTGCCCGGGCTGGGCTCGGTCACCCCGGCGCGGCTGGTGCGCCGCCCGGAGGCCTGAGCGTTGCGCAGTCAGCACCTGCTGAGCGGGGTCCAGCCCGCGGGCACCGGGTCGATGGTGGCGCGCTCGCGGTCGGCCGCCGCGGACCAGCCCTGGGCCGTGGTACCCCCTGCCACGCCCACCGCACCCCGCGCCGGGCGGAAGCCGACGTCGTCCAGCCTCGCCGCAGGCATGCTGCCCCGGCGCACCGAGGCCCGCACGCTCCAGGCCTCGTCGGACCACCCGCCCCCGCGCAGGCTCCGGTAGTCGGCGTACCGGGCCGGGTCGATGTAATCCCAGCACCACTCCCAGACGTTGCCGAGCATGTCGAACAGGCCGAAGGCGTTCGGGGCCTTGGTGGCCACCGGCTGTGCGCCCTCGACCCGATCCGCTGCGGTCCAGGCCACCTCGGCCAACGGGCCGTACGCCGGGCTCGTCGATCCGGCCCGCGCGGCCCACTCCCACTCGGCCTCGGTGGGTAGCCGGTAACCATCGGCGCTGACGTCCCAGTGCACGGTGGCGGCGTCGACGTCGTAGGCGGGGGTGAGATTTCGGGCCAGCGAGGCCGCGTTGCACCACCGGATCGCCTCGTGCCAGGACACCTGGGCGACCGGAGCGTCGCCGTTTCCCGGTGACGGGGTGGTGCCGCCGGGCACTCCGAGGTAGTCCGCCCGGGTCACCGGTGTGCGGGCGAGGGTGAATCGAGCCAGATCCACCCGGCGGGTGGTGCCCCTGCGGGCGTCACGGAGCACGATGGAGGCGGCCGGTACCGCGACGAAGGTCTCGGACGCGGCGGGGGTGGGTGGCACACGGATGACTCTAGGGGCCAGTTGCCTCAGCCCAGGGGCCCGTTGCTGCGGGTGGTGGGGCCTCTTCGTCGTAAACCGATTCAGTCGGATACGCCACAGCGAATAGCTGAGCCGTTGCTTGTGAGTGCGGCTAGCATGACATTGTGACCCGAGTGCTGTTAGCAGAAGATGACCCTGCCATTGCCGAGCCATTGGCGCGCGCCCTGACCCGTGAAGGCTACGACGTGTCCGTGCACGGCACCGGGAAGGGCGCTATCGATGAAGCCGGCAGCGCCGACCTGCTCGTGCTGGACCTCGGGCTGCCGGACATGGACGGCCTGGATGTGGCTCGCTGGGTGCGCAGCCAGGGCCTGAGCACCCCGATCCTGGTGCTGACCGCCCGCGCCGACGAGGTGGACCTGGTGGTCGGCCTGGACGCCGGTGCGGACGACTACGTCACCAAGCCGTTCCGGTTGGCCGAGTTGCTCGCCCGTGTCCGGGCGCTGCTGCGTCGGGCCGGTTCCGAGGGCGCTGACGTCGATGAGATCAGCGCCCAGGACGTGCGTGTGGACATCGCCGCTCACCGTGCTTTCCTGGGCGAGCGGGAGTTGTCCCTGACCGCCAAGGAGTTCGAGCTCCTGCGCGTGCTGGTCCGCGAGGCCGGTTCGGTGGTCTCCCGGGAGGCGTTGATGCGCGAGGTCTGGGCATCCGACCCCAACGGTTCCACCAAGACCCTGGACATGCACGTGTCCTGGCTGCGGCGCAAGATCGGTGACGACGCCAACTCCCCGCGGTACATCTCCACCGTGCGCGGGATGGGATTCAGATTCGAGACCGGGGAGGACTGACCCCTGCGCCGCCGCGTCCTGATTGCGACGATTGCGGCCGTGACCGTCGCGGTGCTCCTGCTCGGCGTGCCGATGGGGGTCTTCGGTGCCCTGATGGTCAACGAGGCCAGCATGGCCAACCTGGAGTTGCGCACCCAGTCGGTGAGTAGGAGCGTCGAGGCGCGCCTGGCCACCGGCTCCGATATCGACGAGGCGATGCTGGAGCGTTGGGTCGACGACGGCGACATCCCGGTCTGGATGCGGGTCACCTCACCCACCGGCAGGGTGGTCGAGGTCGGCGAACCCATCGAGGGGCGCACCACCTACCGCAACCAGTACACCGCCTCCGGGGCGCACGTGTCCTTGCACATCGCCTCCTCCCGGCTGTTCTGGCAGGGCGCCCAGGTGGTGATCCTGGTGGTGCTGGCCTCGCTCATCGCGGTGGGAACCGCCGCACTGGTGGCCTCATGGCAGGCCAGGCGCCTGGCAGCGCCGCTGGTGTTCCTGGCCGCCAGCGCCGAACAGGTCGGCGCCGGCCAGGCGCGCCCGCAGTTCGAGCCCTCCGGGGTGGAGGAGATCGATCTGGTGGCCGCGGAGCTGAACCGGACCGGGGACCGGATGGCCAGCCGCCTGGTGGCCGAGCGCCAGTTCGCCGCGAACGCCAGCCACCAGCTCCGTACCCCGCTGACGGCGCTGTCGATGCGGCTGGAGGAGATCCAGCTCCTCAGCGATGATGAGGCGGTGCGCGAAGAGGCGCGGATCTCCCTGGAGCAGCTCGAACGCCTGGTCCGGGTGGTCGACGACCTGCTCGCCGCCTCACGCAGCCGCGACGGCGGCACCACCCAGCCCCTGCCGCTCGATGAGGTCTTCGATCAGCAGGAGGATGAGTGGGAGGGCAGCTTCCGCCGCGCCGGCCGACAGCTGATCTTCGAGAACGATGACGACCTGGCCGTGCTGGTCACCCCCGGTGCCATCGCCCAGGTGCTGTCCACCCTGCTGGAGAACTCCCTGAAGTACGGCGAGGGCACCACCTCGGTGCGGGCCCGGCCCTCCAAGCCGGGAGCGGAGTCCGGTGTGGTGATCGAGGTGGCCGACGAGGGCCCGGGGGTCAGCGACGATCTGGCACCGCGCATCTTCGAACGGCACGTCACCAGTGGCAAGGGCTCGGGGCTGGGACTGAGCCTGGCCCGGGACCTGATCGCCGCCGACGGTGGTCGGTTGGACCTGGCGCAGCGTCGCCCCCCGGTGTTCAACGTCTTCCTCAACGCCGTGCCCAAGCGGTTGGACCCCGAGGAGGTCCTGCCGGCCGGGTCGGTGGTGGTGGTGGGCCGGCGCCGCCGCCGCCGCTGATCTCAACCGCGTGAGGTGCCGACCGCCGAACCGGTGAACACCCAGTGCCGGTAGGCCACGTACCTGAACAAGGTGCCCAGCACCAGGCCCACCCCGTTCGCGGCGATGTTATCGGCCAACGGAGAGGTGAACCCGAGCAGATAATGGGAGACGGCCAGGCACCCCACCGCGATCCCCATCCCGATCAGGTTGGCGACGACGAACCTCACCAGTTCCGTCCCGTGCGCGGCCGCGCCGCCGGTGGAACGCCGGGTGGCGAAGGTCCAGTACCGGTTACCCAGCCACGCCACCAGCACCGCCACCGAGACCGAGACGACCTTCGCCGTCAGGGGCTGATCGACCAGTAACTGCCCGGGTCCGAACCGCAGCAGGTTGAACAACCCGACGTCCACCACGAACGCGAGCAGACCCACGGACCCGAACCGCGCCATCTCGGCCACCCGCGCGACGATCTCGCTGCGCGAGCGCCACGTCGACCCGATCCGGCCGGCCGGCCGCGCTGGTGCCGGAGCGCTCGCACGGGTCATTGCCCGAGCCTACCCGCCATTAGGCTTGCCGCCATGGGACCTGTGGTGGCCGTCGTCGGCGGCGGACAACTCGCACGCATGATGGCCGCACCCGCCGGCGCGCTGGACATCCATGTGCGCGCCCTGGTCGAGGCCGACGACGGCGCAGCCGCCCAGGTGCTGCCCGACGCCCCCGTGGGGGCGGCCGACGACGAGGAAGCCCTCACCCGGGTCACCCGCGGTGCGCAGGTGCTCACCTTCGAACATGAGCACGTGCCGTATGCGCTCCTGGCTGGCTTGGAGGCCGACGGCGTGGCGGTGCGCCCGGGATCGCGCGCACTGCGGGCCGCCCAGGACAAGATCCACATGCGTCGCGTGCTCACCGAACTCGGGTGCCCTGCCCGCGCTGGGCCGAGGTGAACTCGGTGGCCGATCTCGCGGCCTTCGGCGACGAGATCGGCTGGCCGGTGGTGTTGAAGAGGCCGGTGGGAGGGTATGACGGCAAGGGCGTGCGGATCGTGCACAGCGCCCAGGAGGGTGCGGACTGGGCCGCCGAGGGTGCATTGGCGGAGGAGACGGTGGACTTCCGCTCCGAGTTGGCTGCGCTGCTGGCCCGGCGGCCCTCCGGCCAGGTGCAGACCTGGACCACGGTGCAGACCACCCAGGTGGGTGGCGTGTGCTCGGAGGTGATCTCCCCGGCCCCGGACCTGGAGGACGACGGCGCGGGCGAAGCCGCGCGGATCGCCCGCACCATCGCCGAGGGACTGGATGTGACCGGAGTGCTGGCGGTGGAGATGTTCCACACCCGGGATGGGCGCCTGCTGGTGAACGAGTTGGCGATGCGCCCGCACAACAGCGGGCACGTGACCATTGACGCCACCGTCACCTCCCAGTTCGAGCAGCACCTGCGGGCGGTGCTGGACCTGCCGCTGGGCCGAACCGAGCAGTTGGTGCCCTGGGCGGTCATGGTCAACGTGCTCGGTTCGCAACTGGCCGATCCCACCAAGGCCTACCCCGAACTCATGGAGCGCTACCCCGAGGCGAAGGTGCACCTGTACGGCAAGTCGGTGCGCCCGGGCCGCAAACTGGGGCACGTCACCGTGACCGGGGACGACCTGCCGCACCTGCGCCGGGTAGCCCGTGCCGCTGCCGATCTTCTGGAAGGACGCTGATCATGACCGAACCGACGGCGAACGAGGAGCACCCCCCGGCCGCCGGCACCGCCACCCACGGCGCCGAGGTCCCCGGGACGATGGCCACCGGCACTACAACCGGCTCGGCGCCCGGGGTGTCCGGCGGGACCGGCCAGGATGCCCGGCTGCCGCAGGTGGCGGTGGTGATGGGCTCGGACTCGGACTGGCCGGTGATGGGCCAGGCGGTCGAGGCCCTGGCGGAGTTCGGCCTCCAGGCGCACGTGGATGTGGTCTCCGCGCACCGGATGCCCCACGAGATGGTCGACTTCGGCTCAGGCGCCGCCGCTCGCGGAGTGCGGGTGATCATCGCCGGGGCCGGGGGTGCCGCGCACCTGCCCGGGATGCTCGCCTCCCTCACCCCGCTGCCGGTGATCGGAGTGCCCGTCCCGTTGGCACATCTGGACGGGATGGACTCGCTGCTGTCCATCGTGCAGATGCCTGCGGGGGTGCCGGTGGCCACGGTGTCGGTCGGGGGTGCGCGCAACGCCGGGCTGCTGGCGGTGCGGATGCTGGCCGCTGGGGAGGACGACGCCGCCGCGCAGCTGCGGGAGAAGATGTCCGCCTTCCAGCAGGACCTGCGCGCCGACGCCCGGGCCAAGGGGGAGCGGCTGCGCGCCAAGCGCAACCAGACGCCGGGGTTCAGCGCCTCCTGATCCTCGGTCCGTGCCGGAGGCGGCCGCGACGCTCGGTCGCAGGCGGGGCCAGAGCGCCTCGCTCCACAATTCATAACCCCGCGCGGGGACACCCGGCAGCACGGAGTCCCGGCGCAACCGCGGCCTGCGCCGGGCGCCGTCGTCATCGCCGAAGCCGGCCCGCCCCCTCGGTGGCCTCGGTCACATCGGGTGTCCGACGCAGCGGGAACGGCGCTAGCGTCGCCTCTCGTGACAGCCACCCGACCGGAGCTTCCTGCGTCCGCGACATTGGCCCACCCGGCATCGGATGAGCACGCCGAGAGCGGACCCGCGCGGCCACGCGCCCGGTTGCGCGGACTGGACGGGCTGCGCTTCTTCGCTGCGTTCGCGGTGCTGCTGTACCACTTCGGCGCATTCGACACCTACTCCGATGCGGTCTGGGGGGAGTCGGTGGAGGAGGCCACCGGGCCGGTGGGGGTGTGGTTCGGTTACGGTGCGCTGGCCCCCTCGTTGTTCTTCGTGATCTCCGGGTTCGTGATCCTGATGTCGGCCCAGGGTCGGGGGGGCTGCGCCGGTTCGTCGCCTCCCGGGCCGCCCGGCTCTACCCGGCCTACTGGGTGGCGGTGCTGGCCACCTCGGTGCTGTTGCTGCTGCTGTGGAACCCCGGCCGGGCTCCCGGCGCGGGGCAGGTAGCGGTGAACCTGACCATGTTCCAGTCCGCCTTCGGGATCAGCCACGTGGACGGGGTGTACTGGACCCTGTGGGTGGAGATGAAGTTCTACCTGCTGATGATCATCTTCCTGCTCATCGGTATCACCACCCGCCGGGTGCTGATCGTGGCGCTGGCATGGCCGCTGGTGTCCTGGGCATTCGCGCTCGCGGAGGTGCCGCACGTGTGGGACTGGCTGATCTACCGCCATGCCCCCTTCTTCGCCGGCGGAATGGTCATCTACCTCATCCACTGCCGCGGGCACAGCCTGGCCCGCTGGGCGGTGCTGGCGGTGAACGTGGCACTCGGGCTGGTGCACGGGGTACCGGGGTTGAGTACCCAGGTGGCCGAGCGCACCCCCCTTCGAACTCAACCCGTGGATCCTGGGCGTCCTCACCCTGGGTTGCTTCGCGTCGGTGGCGGCCCTGAGCTGGACCCGGCTGCAGTACCTGAATTGGAAGTGGCTCACCGTGATCGGTGGCCTGACCTATCCGCTGTACCTGATCCACCAGTACTGGGGCTGGTGGGTGATCTCGATGCTGTCCGATCACGTGCCCGCCGCCGTGAGCGTGGCCGCGGCCACGGCCGTGGCGATCGCGCTGGCCTGGGTGCTGCACAAGTGCGTCGAGGTGCCCTTCGGGCCGCGGCTGCGCACCGCCGTAGCGGCGCTGTTGCGGGACCGCCCTCGCTCGCGGGCCTGACCCGGGCGGTGGGCTGAGCGCCCTCGTAGGCCTGCCCCGGCGTCGGCCACGGCCGTGTCCGGGCAACGGATACGCACCGGTCGGTGATCGTTAGCCCACCGTTCGCCGTGCGGGGAAGAACCGTTCAGGTGCCGCTGCCAGACTCGATCCCGGTCGCGCATCAGGGCCGGGGAGCAACACCGCCCGCCCTGGTGACCGCCGCCCGGGGATCATCCCGGTCCCTGCCTCTGCCCGACCAGCCGAGTTCCAACAGCCGGCACCGGGCATGGCGTCAGCATGTCCACGTCCGGCCCGGCCGTACCCAAGGAGAACGATGAGCAGCACTTCACCGGCCCTCGCCGGTGCCGCGCTCGGATCCGCGCCCGCGAACCCACCAGCCCCGAGCGCAACGGCCCGCCCGCCCCAGCGGCGCACGCGATGGAAGGGGCGAAACATCCTGGCGTTCCTGCTGCTGGCCGGCCCCAACATCGCCATCCTGCTGATCTTCACCTACCGGCCCATGCTCCTGAGTTTCTACTACTCGACGCTGCAGTGGAACCTGGGCTCGTCGATGGCACGGTTCGTCGGACTGGGCAACTACGTGGAGTGGTTCACCGACTCCCGCACCCCCACCGTGGTGGCCACCACCGCCGTGTTCGGCCTCGTCACCGTGGGGGGGTCTCGTGCTCGGCCTGGGCCTGGCGTTGCTGTTGAACCAGAAACTGCGCGGGCGGGGCATCGCCCGCACCCTGGCGTTCGCGCCCTACGTGCTCTCCGGGATCGCGGTGGGGATGTTGTGGCTGTACATCTTCAACCCCCGCTACGGGCTGCTCAAGGTGCTCCTGGACAACATCGGCGCCTCCTCCCCGCAGTGGTACTCCACCACCCCGTGGGCGCTGGTGATGATCATGATCGTCTACCTGTGGAAGCACGTGGGCTATGTGGCCCTGATCTACCTGGCCGGCCTGCAGGCGGTGCCGCAGGACCTGCGTGATGCGGCCGCGATCGACGGGGCCTCCAAGGCCCGCACCTTCTTCTCGGTGATCTTCCCGCTGCTGGGCCCGGTGACCTTCTTCCTGCTCATCACCACGATGCTCAGTTCGCTGCAGTCCTTCGACCTGATCCGGGCGATGACCGACGGCGGCCCGCTGGGCTCGACCACCACGTTGATGTACCAGATCTACGTCGAGGGCTTCCAGACCGGCCGGGCCGGCTACGCCTCGGCCGCGGCCACGATCCTGTTCGTGATCCTGCTGGTCATCACCGCCATCCAACTGAAGTTCGTCGAGCGGAAGGTGCACTACTCGTGACCAGCGTGCTGACCCCGGCCACGGCCACCACGGATGATTCCCCGGCACCCCAGCCCGGCGCCGCGCAGGGCCTGGACCGCACCGAGATCCGTCGTCGTCGGCGCCGGCAGGCGCGGCTGAGGCGACTGCCGCTGGAGGTGCTGCTCTATGCGGTGATGGTCGCGGTGATCGTGATCATGTCGGTGCCGCTGATCTGGATGCTGCTCGCCAGCATCAAGACCTCGGCCGAGATCTACGCCGTTCCGTTGGCCTGGCTCCCGGAGGTGTTCGACCTGTCCAACTACGGTGAGGTCGCCACCGCCATCCCGATCGCGCGGATGTTCTTCAACTCCGTGCTGATCACCACCGTGGGCGCCGGGTTGAAGGTGCTGCTGGGCCTGGCCTGCGCCTACGCGCTGGTGTTCGTGGACGTGCCGCTGCGGAAGACCGCCTTCGTGCTGGTGCTGTTCGCCCTGCTCATCCCCGGGCAGATCACGATCATTCCCAACTACACCCTGATCGCGAACCTGGGCTGGCTGAACACCTACCAGGGCATCATCGTGCCGGGCCTGGCCAGTGCATTCGGCACGTTCCTGTTCCGCCAGTACTTCCTCGGCCTGCCGGTCTCGGTGCTGGAGGCCGCCCAACTCGACGGCGCCGGGCACTACCGCCGGCTGTGGCGGTTCGTGGTGCCGATGTCGGTGCCGACCATCGCGGCGGTGTCGCTGGTCTCGATCGTGGGGGAGTGGAACGAGTACCTGTGGCCGATGCTCGTGGTGGACAACCCCTCCACGATGCCGCTGCCGGTGGGGCTGACGCTGCTCCAACGGGTGGAGGGGATGCAGAACTGGGGTGTGCTGATGGCGGCCACCACCCTGGTCACGCTGCCGATCCTGGTGATCTTCCTGATCCTGCAACGTCGCCTGGTCGCCGGCCTGACCGCCGGTGCGGTGACCGGGTGAGGTCCGACGGCGATGCGCCCCTTGCGGACTCTTGCCCTCGCTCCCGCCCCGCGGCCTCTCGCCCCCGTTTCCGAACCGTCCCGAACCAACCGATATCACCCCCGATGAGTTCTTCGAAGGAGAACCCCTGATGTCATCTGCCTCTCGTCGTCGTCCGCCCCTGTGGACCCCACGTACCAAGGAGACCTGGACACCCTCTCGCCGCAACGTCCTCACCCTGGGTGGGGCGGCCGCGACCGCCGGCCTGCTCTCCGCCTGTGGCGGCGGCCCCTCCGTGGGCGGGGACACCGCCCGCGCCGACACCACCCAGACCGAGTGGGACGGGGTGGACCCGGCCGAGCGGATCACCTGGTGGTCCAACCATCCCGGCAACACCATGGAGTGGGAGCAGTCGATGATCGACGCCTTCACCGCCGAGACCGGCATCGAGGTGGAACTGGTCACCGCCGGCGCCAATTACGACGAGATCGCCCAGCGCTTCCAGGCCGCCTCGAGCACCTCGGAGATCCCGGACCTGGTCGGGGCCAGCGACGTGTGGTGGTTCCGCTACTTCGTCAACGGCCAGATCATCCCCGTCGATGACCTGTTCGCGCACCTGGGTGTGGACACCGACGACTTCGTGGACACCTTCTACGAGGACTACGCCTACGAAGGCCTGCACTACGCGGTGCCCTACGCCCGCTCCACCCCGCTGTTCTACTACAACCGGGACATGTGGGAGGCCGCGGGGCTGCCCGACCGCGGGCCGGAGACCTGGGAGGAGTTGGCCGGCTGGTCCGAGGCGCTCTGGGGCGTGGTGCCCGGTGAGGGCGCGCCACTGGGGCTCAGCCACGGCCCGTCGTGGTCGGCCTGGTGGTACTCCAACGTCTCCTGGGGCCTGGGTGCGGCGATGAGCGAGGAGTGGGACGTCACCCTGGAGACCGAGGAGTCGATCGCCGCCGGGCGCTTCGTACGCGACTTGTACCACGGTGACGGCGCCTACGCCGGGTTCAGCGCCCAGAACAACGCCGACTTCCAGGCCGGCATGTTCGCCTCCCTGGTCGGTTCCACCGGTGCCCTGACCGGGCACCTGGAGGCCGCGACCTTCGAGTTGGGCGCGGCGTTCCTGCCCGAGGGTCCGGTGCCGGGACCGACTGTGCCCACCGGCGGCACCGGGATCGCCATCGCGGCCGACCGCGAACCCGGCCAGCAACTGGCCGGGGCGATGTTCCTGGCCTTCCTCACCAACGCGGAGAACACCGCGGACTACTCCGCCGGCACCGGGTACATGCCGGTGCGCCACTCCGCGATCGAGGGCGAGACCATGAGTGCGTTGTATGAGGAGGTGCCCCAGTTCCGCACCTCGGTGGACCAGCTCGAGCGCACCCGCACCCAGGACTGGGTCCGAGTGTTCACCCCCGGTGGTGACCAGATCATCACCGACGGGTGGGAGGAGATCATCCTGCAGGGCAGCGACGCCGAGGACGTGTTCCCCAACGTGGCCGCCCAACTCGAGCGGGCCTTCAGCGAGAACGTCGAGCCCTACCTGTGAGTACGGTCCGGCCGGCCGCGACGCCGGGCACGGGCCCGGCGCCGCGGCGCCACCCGCTGGTGATCGCCCACCGCGGCGACTCCATGGTGGCCCCGGAGAACACCCTGCCCGCCTTCGCCGCCGCGGTGCGGGGTGGGGCGGACATGATCGAGATCGACCTGCACTGCAGTGCCGACGGCGAGGGCGTCGTGATCCACGACGCCACCGTGGACCGCACCACCGACGCCAGTGGAGCGGTGGCGGACCTGGATGCGGCCGAGATCGGCCGGTTCGACGCCGGGTCCTGGTTCGACCCTGCCTTCGCCGGAGTCCGGATCCCCCTGTTCGGGGACATCCTGGATCTCTTAGTGCGCTCCCCGGGCACCGAGTTGCTGCTGGAGTTCAAGGACCCCTGGCTGGCCGGGCCGCTGGGGCAGGTCCTGTCCGATCTGAAGGCGGCCGGCCTGGCCGACCGGGTGCTCGTGCAGAGTTTCTTCCCGGACGTTCTCACCACGGTTCGCCGGGCGACCCCGGACGTGCGGCCGGGGTTCCTGAGTTCACGGTTCGACGATGAGGTCGTCACCCTCAGCCGGCACCTGGGTGCGGTGGCGTGCAACCCCGCGTTCACCCGGGTGCTGGCGGATCCCGGCCTGGTGACCCGCGCGCACCGGGCCGGGCTGCAGGTCATGGTGTGGACCGCCAACGAGGTGGCCCAGTGGGAACGGTTGGTGGCTGCGGGCGTGGACGGGATCATCACCGACCGCCCCGACCGGTTGCGCAGGTTCTTGGACTACCGGGACGGGCCCTGAACCCTCGGAGGGCGGACGAACCCCGGACTCTGCCGGGTTGACTTCCCGGCAGGGTCTGGGGAACGCCCCAGTTTCGGGGGGGTCCGTTCAGGTGGTGGTGATCCGCAACTCCCGGGGGTGCCCGACGCCGGCGACCTCCATCAGGGAGTGCGTCACCAGTGCGGCGGCCTCCTCACCCAGGGTGCCGGGCAGGTACAGGTCGGTCTCGGCGGGAGCCTGGGCAGGGAAGTAGGCGCCATACATCGGGGCCGCCTTCTCCGCCTCGGGGGCCTGCCAGCCCAGCCGGCGCAGGGCGGCGTCCTCGGCGTCGGTCCAGGGGAAGTCCCCGCCTACGTGCGAACCACCGACCAGTTCGGCGTAGAGCACGTTGCCCATCCGCAGGTACTGGGCGAACAGGTGCACCTCCTGGGTGCGCCGCTTCCGGCCGAACAGCCCGGCGATGCGCTCCTTGGTGCGCGCCGGGCCCTCGACGATGAAGAACGTGCCGTCCGCCAGAGCGCGGCACCGGTTGTTGAGTTCGCTCTCGAACTCGCTCCACGGGTCCATCCGAGCAGCCTAATGCGGGCCGGTGGGCGCCGCGGCCACCGAGGACGGAGAGGGCTGTGACCACCGGAAGGGCACCCCGGTCTCCTCCGGCAAGGGACGTTCGGGGGCCATGTATGCTCGATTCTTGTCCCAAAACGCAGATATTGGCTGAAAGGCGCCACGTGACGAACAAGAATCGGCAAAGGACGACCCTCTCCCTGATCGGCGTGTCGGCGCTGGCTCTCGGTCTGGCGGCATGCGGAGACGACGGCGGCAACGGCGGCGCCGACGCCGACCTGGAGGACACCTACGTGGTCGCATCGGACACCTCGTTCGTGCCCTTCGCCTTCGAAGAGGGTGGTGAGTACGTCGGCTTCGACATGGACATGATCAACCACATCGCCGACGAGGTCGGGTTCGACGTCCAACTGGAGACGACCAACTTCGACGGGATCATCCCGGGCCTGCAGACCGGTTCATTCGACATCGCGATCGCCGGCATCACCATCACCGACGAGCGTGCCCAGGTCATCGACTACACCAGCCCGTACTACAAGTCGGGCCTGCGCATCGCCGCTCCGGTCGATGACGAGCAGATCCAGGGCGTGGAGGACCTCGAGGACCTCACGATCGCCACCCGGCTGGGTTCCACGAGCGCGGACTACATCGAGCAGAACATCGAGGGAGCCACGGCCAACACCTACGAGCAGTTGGACCAGGCCTACCTGTCGGTGGAGGGCGGCGGCTCGGACGCCATTCTCTATGACGCTCCGAACGTGGAGTACTACGTCGCCACCGCCGGTGAGGACAGCCTGCGGGTGACCGGTGAGCTGCTCGAGGCCCAGGATTATGGCATCGCCGTCACCCAGGGCAACGAGGCATTGGTCGAGGCGATGAACGAGGCGATCGCGACCATGATCGACGACGGCACCTACGCCGAGATCTACGAGTCCTGGTTCGGCGAGCAGCCGGAGTGGCTGGATGAACTGGCGGCATCGGCCGACTGACCCTCCCACCACGTTCCGAAAGGCGGGTGCTCACCGAGCACCCGCCTTTTGACGGAAGGCACACCGCGCATGGACGCCATATTCGGCTTCAACTGGGCAGGGGTCGTCGAGTTCCTGCCGGCCCTCACGCGAGGGCTGTACTACACGCTGCTGGTCTCGGTGGGCGGCCTGGCGATCGGGTTCGTCCTGGGGGCGATCGCGGGCCTGGGCCGGCTGAGCCGATTCAAGGTGATTAACTGGATCGCCATCATCTACGTCGAGGCGATCCGCGGAACCCCGGTGCTGGTCCAGGCCATCTGGATCTACTTCGCCCTGCCGCTGATCATCGCCTACACCCTGCCCTCGGTGGTGGCGGGCATCATCGTGATCGCCCTCAACTCCGGGGCCTACATCGCCGAGATCGTGCGCGGTGCCGTGCAGTCCATCGACAAGGGTCAGAACGAGGCCGGCCGGTCCCTGGGACTGGACGCCCGCACCACGATGCGTCATGTGATCTGGCCCCAGGCGTTCAAACGGATGATCCCACCGCTGGGCAACCAGTTCATCATCAGCATCAAGGACACCTCGCTGCTTTCGGTGATCCTGGTTCCCGAACTCATCTTCCAGGGCCGGCTCGTGGTGGCGAACCACTTCAACGCCGTGGAGATCTACACAACCGTGGCAGCGTTCTACCTCGCGATCACACTCACCCTGTCGATCGTCCTACGAGGTATCGAGAAGCGTTTGGAGCGCCGGGCATGATCATTGACGTCACGGACCTGCACAAGTCCTTCGGTGATCACGAGGTCCTCGCCGGGATCAACTGCAGCGTCGCCGAGCAGGAGGTCGTCTGCGTGATCGGGCCCTCGGGCTCGGGTAAGAGCACCTTCTTGCGGTGCCTGAACCTGCTCGAGGAGGTCACCAGTGGCGAGGTGGTGATCGACGGGCACTCCCTCACCGATCGCCGGGTCAAGATCGACGCCGTGCGCGCCGAGATCGGCATGGTGTTCCAACAGTTCAATCTGTTCCCGCACAAGTCGGTGATCGAGAACATCATGCTCGCCCCGATGAAGGTGCGCCGGCTCAGCAAGGCTGCGGCCCGGGACCGCGGGCGAGCCCTGCTGAAGAAGGTCGGGCTGGAGGAGAAGGAGAACGCCTACCCCGGGAGCCTGTCGGGCGGGCAGCAACAGCGGGTGGCGATCGCCCGGGCGCTGGCCATGGAACCCAAGATCATGCTGTTCGATGAGCCGACCTCATCCCTTGACCCCGAACTGGTCGGTGAGGTGCTGGCCGTGATGAAGGACCTGGCACTCGAGGGGATGACGATGGTGGTGGTCACCCACGAGATGGGCTTCGCCCGCGAGGTCGGCGACCGCGTCCTCTTCATGGACGGCGGCGTCCTGGTGGAAGAGGGCTCCCCGCAGGAGATCTTCGACAACCCGCAGCACGAACGCACCCGGGCCTTTCTCAACAAGGTCCTGTGAGCGCCGGTCCGGTGCTCTGAGTTGGCCGGCCGAGGCTGACTTCGCGGATTCTGGACCGAACGCGCACGGCGTTTGGCGCTCACTCGGTCCCGATGGCGCGAAGTCAGCGGGTGCCAGGGTCGACGCGATACCGGTTAGAGCGACTGCACGGCATCGTTGATCAGGTCCACCGGTTCCCAGACCCCGTCCTCGAGGTTGCTCAGCACCGCCACGGTGACGGCGGCGCCCGGGTAGTGCCGCAGCATCGCGCTGGCCCCGGTGTTGACGCCCTCCTTCCAGTAGGAACGCACCACGGCGCCGGGGTCGGTGGAGATCTCGAACCCGTAGCCCATCGCGTGGACGACGCCGTTCTCGGGGTCCACCGAGTGGGTCGCATGCGGGGTGATCATGGCCTCGGCGAGTTCGGCCGGCAACAGTTCACCGGCGCGCAGGGCGCGGTGGAAGGCGAGCAGATCTGCTGCGCACACGTGCGCGCCGCCGTCCGGTGACCCGATCGGTGGGTAGGAATAGATGTTGCGCCGCCACCCGCCGTCGTCGGCTTCCACGCCTTCGGCGACGTCGGGGACCACCCGGTCCATGGCGAAGAATCCCGCGCGGCTCATCCCGGCCGGGCGAAGACGTGTTCGACGACGTAGTCGCGGTAGGAGCGCCCCGTGGCCTTCTCGATCATCAGCCCGAGCAGGATGTAGGAGACGTTGCAGTACCGCGCACCCTTGCCGGGGGCGAAGTTGGCGGGTTTGTTGACGAAGTTCGGCAGGAAATCGGCGGTCTGACGCACCGAGTAGTTCGGGGTGTCCACCCAGAGCGCCTCGTAGGACTCCCCGGCCTCCTCATCGGCGTCGTCACCGATGCCGGAGGTGTGGGAGAGCAGGTGGTGCACCGTGACGGCGGGGGAGATGGTGGTGCCGGTCAGGCCGAGGTAGTCGATCGCGGAGGTCTGCAGCGTGAAGGCGCCGGCTGCGACCTGTTGCAGGGTGGCCACCGCGGTGAAGAGTTTGGTGACCGAGGCGCAGTCGTACCGGGTGCTCATCGTGGCCGGGACGTTCCAGGTGTAGGACGCCGGGCCGTAGGCACCCTCGAACAGGGTGCGGTCGGCCGAGTCGATGCGCACCGTCCCGGAGAACTCGCCCTTCCGGGCCAGGTCGGTCAGGGCGGCGTGCAGCGAGTCAGTGTCCATGGGACCTCAGGTTATGGGTAATGGCGGACGGCGAGCGCGGGCGGCCCGGATCGGTGGGCGGGGAGCGGGCTGCGCAACCTAGGTGAGATCTGCCGCCGGCATGCAGGAGGTTCGGCTCTAGTCCAACCCGAGGCGTGGGCCCTCAATGGCCGGACAGGTGTCCATCACCACGTCCAAGCCGGCAGCGGTGGCCCGCTCGGCCGCGGCCTCGTCGATAACGCCAAGTTGTAGCCAGACCGCCTTGGCGCCGCGGGCGATGGCCTGGTCCACCACGTCCCCGGCGCGCGTGGAGTTGACGAAGACGTCCACCACGTCGATGTCCCCGGGCACCTCATCGAGTCTGGTGTAGCCGGCCTGGCCGTGCACCGTCTCGGCCTTGGGGTGCACCGGCACGATCTCCATCCCGAGCCCTTGTTGCAGGTAGGCCGAGACGCCGAAGGCCGCCCGGCCGGTGTTGGTGGACAGCCCCACCACTGCCCACCGGCCAGGAGTGGTGAGCAACCGGCGGATGACGTCGACGTCGTTGGTATGGGCCATGGATCTACTCAAGCACACCTGCCCGCGCCCGGCAGCGCGGTTGATCGTTGGTCACCGCGGGGTGCTCGGTGAGCCCATGCATCTGGGCCATGTGGAGCGGCATACCGGATCCCGCATGGCCGTCGTATCGGCGCCGATCGTGCACGGGCCGCGGGTATCGTCGCCGGAGGAGTCGCGGCCGAACTCGTCCTCACACCGGTTGTTGCCGACTGATTCACTGCTAATTCATGAAGAGAGGAACTGGGATGCTGCAAGCGCTCCGGTCGAGGGCCGGGCTGGTCTTCGTGAGCCTGGTCGGCGGCGGCACGCTGCTGCTGACCATCGAGAAGGTCGCAGGCTGGGGGATCCTGCAACACCTCGCGCTCGTGCTCTACTCCGGATCACTCGCCCTGATCGGTTTGAAAGTGCTGGCGGGACTTCGTAGTCAGCATCTGGAGAGGCTGAAGCGCCACCGTGAGGTGCGCGGCTTGGAGCGGATGCTGGCGCGCATCGGGCCTAAGGCGGAACGAGAGCGATCTGCCTTCGAGGTCCAATCCGCGACCGGAGCGATCTCGGATGCTTTCCACCCGGACCCGGAGAGCCAGGACCCGCTCGAGCAGGTCGGAACCTCCTCCTTGGCCGCCGGCGTGGTGAACGAGTCAGGCCCGAGAGCCCGTACGGCAGAACTCGTCGCCGACTTCATCGAGAGTCGAGTGGTGGGCACCGGCGCGGAGTTCAACGAGTATCCGACAGCGCCTGGGCACAAGGAGTCGATCGTGACAGCGGCTCGAGAACGAGGGCTCGAGGTCGTCCGATCGGGAGACCTCATCCACTTCCTGCTCGACGGTGAGCCCGTGGGCGGGATGAGCCGGCTGACCACATCGCTGGCGAGTTACTTCGCGACTCAGATCTGCGCCTCGAAGCATGCGACGAGAGTCGTGCTGGAGCGTCATGGCCTTCCGATGGCGCGGGGAGCCACGTTCGCTGCTGACGGGGCCTCCGAAGGGCTGGCGTACCTGTACCGGCTCGGCCGCGACGCGGTCATCAAGCCTTCAGGGGGACGGGCCGGCAGGGGAATCTCCACCGGAATCAGCAACGAGGAGGAGTTCAGGCAGGCGTGGACCAAGGCGAAGGAGGCGACGAGTCGGCGAGATCGCATCGTGGTCGAGGAACAGATCTCCGGGTTGGACATCCGCGCGTTCGTCGTCGAGGACCAGGTGGTCGCTGCGGCATCGCGGGTACCTGCCTACGTGATCGGTGACGGGGTTTCCTCCATCACCCAACTGCTCGCCATCAAGGCTGAGCGTCGGAGTCTGAATGACTACCATGGGCGAACCCCGATCGTCGTGGACCACCACTACCTCCGGAAGATGGGCATCAGCGGAGACTCGGTTCCTGCCGAAGGGTCGGTGGTACTGCTGAACAATGTGGGGAACATTCACCAGGGCGGAGAGTCCGTCGACGTCACCTCCTCGATGCATCCGGAGTTGAAGAGGATCGCTGTGGAAGCCGTTCGTGTGGTTCCGGGCTTGAGAGTGGCTGGTGTCGATCTGATGGTGAACGCGCCGCAGGACCCGGCCGGAGCGATCATCCTGGAACTGAACGCCAACGCGAACCTGTCGATCCACCACTACCCCGCCTACGGCCAGCCCAACGACGTCGCGGCGGCGATCATCGACAGAATGGTGCACCGGGCCCAGGGCCAGCACCCGGTCCAGGATGGTCCAGCGCCAGTCGTAACGTAATCCCTGCTATCAGTCGTCGCCGTCGACGTCGCCCTGCTCGACGGTGCCATCGGCCACGGAGGCGAAGAAGGCGGGGTAATGGTCCTCCAGCAGCACGGTGGAGCCCACCCCACCGGGGCGGTGATTCATCGAGGCGATCGGCGGGGCCCCGCGCACTCCGTCCGGGCCGGTGGCATTGCGAAAGGCCAGAGCCATCCGGCCCAGGTCGATGATGTTGCTGTTCTCCGAGACGTACAGCGCCCCCAGGCCCGACTCCAGCAGGTCCACCTGCTGGCCCGGCCGCACCGCCAGGGCGGGGTCGGCCACGGTGGACGTGATGGCCTGGATCACCTGCTGCTGGCGCAGGGTGCGCCCGATGTCACCCATTGGGTCCGCCGCGCGCATCCGGGCAAAGGCCAGCGCCGTGTCACCGTCGGAGATGTGGCACCCGGCCTCCCACTCCAGCCGGGAGTCCCGGTCGGAGACGTCGTAGTCCAGGCACAACTCCACCCCGCCCACGGCGTCGACCACGTTCGCCAGACCACCCATGCCGATCTCGACGTAGTGGTCCACCTCGATGCCGGTCAGGGACTCCACGCTGGCGCGCAGCAACTCGGGCCCGCCCCAGGAGTAGGCGGCGTTGAGTTTGTTCCAGCCGTGCCCGGGGATCTCCATGTACGTGTCCCGCGGCAGGGAGATCAGCGAGGTGTTTCCACTCGGGGGCACCGTCAGGATCATGATCGTGTCCGCACGCTGACCCTCGGTGGGGTCGTGGGTGAAGTTCTCATCGTCGTCGCGCGAGTCCGACCCGGCCAGCAGGTAGGTGGTCCCGGCGGTGCTGAGGGAGGACTCCCCGGCGTCCACGTGCTGGATCTTGCCGTTCGCCCAGATCAGCAGGCCCACCGGCCAGGCCAGGATCAGCACCAGCAACAGCACGAACGCCAGGAGCACTCCCCGGCCCCGGCGACGGCGGCGCGGGCGCCCACCGCGAGGTGCCACCGGGGTGGGAGGCTGAGAGGGAGGGACCGAGGACGGCGGCGCTGCCGCGGGCCGGTGGCTCGCCTGCTGACCGGCGGGGTGGTCTGCCGGCATCACCCGGGTGCGATCAGGTCCGGCCGGTGGCCGACCCCCCGGCGGGATCGACGGCGGCGGGTCGCCCTGGTCGGAACCGCCACGCCTGTAACCCTGGCCTGAGCGGCCCGCCCCGGATCACCCGGTACCGCGGGTGACCGCGGCGCGAAACTGGGTGGGCGCCGGGCCGGTCCGCGTCCACCCCCAGGTGCACCCGCACTTCCGGAAACGCCGGCCGCTTCAGCCTCGAGTGGCTGGGCCGGACCGCCTCGGCGGGCACGGGAGGCGCCGGGTGGGCGCCTGCCCGGACGGCGTCCGGAACTGGCGCCACGTGATGTTCCCTCAGGGGGCGTCTGGCTCATCGGCTTACCCGCATGGTCCGTTCTGCTGTTCGGCTGTGGACCCATCGAGCGTAGGCCCGGTGGAGCCGTCATCGGGGGAGGTGGAGTCGGTGTCGGCGTCCGCCCCATCGACATCGGTGCCCTCTGTCGCGGTGGCGCCGTCGTCGGCGTCTGCACCCATGAGTTCCTCTTCCTGCTCCTCGGTCACGTGCAGGGGCTGGTCGGCGGCGATGGCTTCCCAGAGTTCGGTGGCCTCGTCGGTCCACACCACGTTCGCGCCATCGCCGCGGCCCACCACCGGGACGGTGGCGAAGGTGATCTCACCCAGGTCGATGTGGCGTAGCGCGTAGGCCAGGCCGCTGAGTGCCGAGATCGACCCGAAGTCACGCGAGGCGGTCACTGAGGACGTCGCCGCGTCCAGGAACGCGTAGAGTTTGCCGGCGTCGGTGAGCAGGTTCTGGTCCAGCACATGCCGTGCGGTTGCGGCCAGCAGATCCTGCTGGCGGTCGATGCGTTGGATGTCACTGCCATCGCCCAGGCTCTTGCGCACCCGGGCATAGCCCAGCGCCTGCTCGCCGTCGAGAACCTGCTCACCGGCCTCGAGTTCGATGTCTGCCTGGCGGTCACTGATCGGTTCGGGTACGCAGTACGGCACCCCGCCGAGGGCGTCCACCACGTCAATGAATCCAACGAAATCCACCGCGATGAATCCGTCCATGCGCACGTTCGTCAGCGCCTCCACGGCGCGGATCGTGCATGCGGCGGCATACCCCACGTCGCCCGTCTGCCCGCCGATCTCGAAGGCGGCGTTGAACTTGCCCTCCCGGGGGTTGGTGTCGGTGCCGTCGGGCAGTTCGCAGGAAGGCACCGTGACCCAGGAGTCCCGGGGGATCGAGATCATCTCCACCCGATCCCGGTCGGCGCTGACGTGGGCCACGATCACGGTGTCCGAACGCACTCCGGGGGTGGTGCTCCCGCCGATCTCGAAGTTCTCCCCGGAACGGTCATCGGTGCCCACCAGCAGCACGTTCAGGGCCTGGCCGGCGTGGGGATCCTCCGGGTCCGGAGCCTCGAGGGGTTCTGGACGCTCGTCCCCGAGCAGGTCGTCGATGTCATGGGTTTGGATGTTGGAGTCCAGGTCCCGGTAGGCCCAGGCCACCCCGGAGGTCACGAACATCCCCAGCGCCAGCAACGCCACCAGTGCAACGTGCCGGCGCTGCTCGCGCGCGGCGGCGTGCCGGATGGAGCCGGGGGTGGTGGGGGAGGCGTTGGTGGCCGCGGCAAAGACCGCGGCTGCGGCAGGCCCACCCGGGCGGGCCCGCCCGCGACGACGGCGGAGTGCGGCGTGTCGAGGGTTGACCCGCGGCCGGCCGGAGGGCCGTGGGGGCTGGCTCATACCCGCGCGCCGGCGAGCAGATCGTCGGCCCCGTTGGTCCGGGCCTCCAGACTGCCCTCATCGGTGTCACGGTCGGCGGGACCGTCCGCGGGTGCCTCCTGATCCGCCGGCCCCTCATCGCCCGAGCGGGGTTCGTCGTCGGCCTGGGGTAGCACCATCGGCTCGTCGTCGCGGAGGGACTGCCACAGCGGTTCGCCATCCGCGTTCTGGACCACCACGTTGCCGGCCCAGTCGAAGGGGACGGTGGCGAAGGTGACGTGGCTGGTGTCGAGGTGCCGCAGGGAGTAGGCCAGTCCGCCCATGGTTGTCAGGTTGCCGATCCGTTCGCTGGTGGTCATCGCCGAGGCCGTGGCCTGCAGGAACCGGAAGAGCGCCGGGGTGTCCGTGACTAGATTGGACCCGAGCACCTCATCGGCGATGGCGCCGAAGAGTTGCTGCTGGCGCTCTATCCGGGAGATGTCGGAGCCGTCATCGACACCCACCCGGGCTCTGGCGACACCCAGGGCGGTGTCGCCGGCGAGGCGGTGGCAGCCGGCGTGGATCTGCAGCCTGGCCTTGGGGGCATCAATATCTTCGTCGAAGCACATCTGTACCCCGCCGATCGCGTCGATTACCTCTACGAAGCCTTCGAAGTCCACCACTACGAAGTCATCGATGTGCAGTCCCGTCATCGCCTCGGTGGTCAGGATGGTGCAGGCGGCGGCGTAGGCGACATCGCCGGTCTGGCCGCCGTAGGCGAACGCGGCGTTGAACCGGGTGCCGTTGTCGTCGGACCCGGCGGACATCGGGGCGGTCTGTCGCCCGTCCGGCAACGGGCAACTGGGTACGTCCACCAGCAGGTCACGGGGGATGGAGACCACGTCCACCCGGGACCGGTCCGCGGCCACATGCACGATGAGGTTCGTGTCGGAGCGCATACCGCCGGCGAAGCCGTAGTCGTCCTCGTTGTCGGAGTTGCGGGCATCCGAGCCCATCAGCATCACGTTGTATGCGCGCCCGCTCAGGGGGTCATCGGGCGCGGCGTCGTCGTCGCTGCCACTGGCGTGGCCGGCACCATCGCCCCGGCCGAGAATCTCATCCAGATCGTGGGTGGCCACCCGGCTCTGCACGCTTTGGTAGGCCAGCACCATCCCAGCCCCAGTGAAGGCGAGCAAACCGCTGAGGGCGAGCGCAGCCAAGTAGCGGCCGCGGCGCCCGGGGCGCTGAGCCGCGTGCCGGCGCACCGCGTCCTGGCCGCGGGCAGGGAAGGAGAAAGGCATCGCATCAAATGGTAGGCATAAACAGGCCGGTAAGGGGGGATAAGGGGGGATCGTCGAGAGGAGGTTCTGTGGAAGGTGGTGAGGTGAGTCACAGGTGAGGGACGGGCCACAGGGTCTATGGAGCGACAGGTGTATAGGGCAACCTATTCCTCCAGAGGTGCCCGGTCATCGGAGCAGGTTTTGGCGTAGTTAGGCGCAGCCAGCACAATGGGTACCTGTCAAGCGAGTGCAGCGCGACCGTACGTTAGGCAGCGGGGCGGTGGTTCGATGCGACACGGACGCACGTGAGCGGGTAGGGAACGTTGGTCGACGGAGAGGATGTATACGGTGAGCAACGTCTTGGGCCCTCAAGATCGCGTTCTCGTGGTTGGCAGTTCGGGCTTTGTGGGGGTCTATGTGCAACAGGCGTTGAGTTCCGCCGGCATCGATTTCGTGCGGTTCGACCTCTTCCCAGATCCGTCCGGGGAGGACACCTTTATCGGCGACGTCCGCGACACCACAGCGCTGACCGAAGCCATGACAGGGTGCACTGCGGTTCTCAACCTTGCGGCGGCTCACCATGACTTCGGGATCGATAGCGGCACCTTCGAATCAGTGAACATTGGAGGCGCCCGTTCGGTCTGCGCTGCGATGGAGCACCACGACATCACCAATCTGTGCTTCTTCTCCACCGTTGCTGTCTATGGTGTGCAGGACGGGGTGCCGGACGAGCACTCTGTCCCGGCTCCAGTCAACGACTATGGGCGAACCAAACTCGGTGCCGAACAGATCTACCTGGAATGGGAGTCAACTGTCGAGGGGCGTCGTGCCTTGATAATCCGCCCGGCTGTGGTGTTCGGGCCGGGGAATTTCGCGAATGTCTTCCGTCTTATTCAGCAGATTCATCGGCGAACTTTTCTCCCAGTGGGATCCGGTGCTAACCGCAAGTCGATGTGCTACGTCGAGAATCTCGTCGCCGCCGTCCAGCACCTCTGGGGCGCCCCACCACAGGAAGATACGGGCCCGTTCGAGGTCTACAACTACGTCGATGAGCCCGATTTGACCTCCCGCGAGGTGGTTGGCCGGATCTATGCAGAGTTGGGTCGGCGCCAGCCGCGACTGTGGCTCCCGCTGGGCCTGACCGTCCTTGCCGCTAGCCCGTTCGACCTCGTGGCACGGGTTACCGGGCGAAACCTCCCGATCACGTCCGAGCGGATCAGGAAACTTGCCGGCATGGAAACCAGGTTCGCCGCAGAACGCATTCGCCAGACGGGCTTTGCGCCGTCGGTATCCCTGACGGAAGGACTGCGGCGCACGGTGCGCTGGTACCGGAAGTCCGGACGGAGGGCAGATCCGGTGGTGCACCTGCCCCCGGAGGGTATCGTCCGGCGCACGTCCTCGGAACGAACACCGCGTGTGGCGGCCGTCGTGGTTACTTACAACCGCGCTGAACTGCTGCGCCACTGCTTGGACGCACTGGCTGAGCAGCGGGTTGGCCCGGCTGCCGTCGTCGTCATCGATAACAACTCGACCGACGGCTCAGGCGAGGTGGCTCGGTCCCATCGCCTGGGTGCAGATGTCATGACCTTGCCTCGTAACGTCGGCGGAGCCGGCGGGTTCGCCGCCGGAATGGCGCGAGCCCTAGCGCGCCACTCGCCTGACTGGTTGTGGCTGATGGACGATGACACGATCCCCGGACCCGGGGCCCTCGAGGAACTACTCAAGGTATCCCTGGCCTTTCCGCGTGACCTGAGTGTCCTCAGTAGCAGGGCGGTCTGGACCGACGGTCGTGTGCACCCGATGAACGTCTCGCGCGAGCGAGTCGGGGGTCCGGCGACGGACCGACGGAACGCCGCTGCCGCGAATTCGCGGGTGATCCGAACAGCATCCTTCGTCTCGATCCTGATCCGCGGGCAAGAGGCTCGCCGGCACGGTTTACCACTTGCGGACTACTTCATCTGGGGTGACGACACCGAGTACTCCAGCAGGTTGCTGCGGGAGGGTGTGGGATTACAGGTGGCCGGGAGCGTGGTGGAGCATCGCACCGCTGAGTTCGCCTCCTGGCAGAACAACCCGGGCCAGCGCTTCTACTACGAGGTGCGTAACAAGATCTGGTTGCTGACTCGCTCCCCCGGCCTGCGGGTTTGGGAGCGCCTACTGTACGGCGGATCTGCTGCTGTTGGTTGGGTACGGACGTTGTTGTTTGCGCCGCAGCGAGCGGCTGTGGTGAAGTCCGGTATTCGTGGCTTCTGGAAGGGGATCACGACATCTCCGAAACCGACCGCAACCGTCCTCGATGGGATGGGCGAGGTGACCGATGACGTTCGGTTGGTTGAGCGCGCCGCCGCGGGATCCGCACAGGTATGAGCCGGGATCTGCAGTTCAGTGTGCTACTGCCTGTCTACGCTGGCGACCGCGCCGATCACTTCCTGCGGGCCTTTGATTCAGCCACCGTGGAGCAGGAGTTGCGCCCCAGCGAAGTCATCCTCGTACAGGACGGGCCGGTGCCCGGCGCCCTCGCGGAGGCGATCAGGAGCGCCACCGCGCAGCGCCATGTCCCGGTTCTCCATCACGAACTGCCGACGAATGTTCGCCTGGCGGCTGCCTTGCAGGCAGGTCTTCAGCGGTGTTCGTACGACGTGATAGCCAGAGCCGATGCCGACGACATCTCGGTGCCGAGCCGATTCGCTGTCCAGGTGCCGCTTGTGGCGGACGGACTGGACCTAGTGGGAAGTGCGATGCAGGAGTTCGATAGCGCGGACGGGTCTCTCGGGCCTATTCGTCCCCGACCGGAAAGTACCGCGGCGATTCTGCGGTACGCCTCCTTCCACAACCCGTTTAACCACCCCACGGTGGTCTTCCGGCGATCGGCGGTCATGGCGGCCGGCGGCTACGAGGACCTCCCGTTCATGGAGGACTACTGGCTGTTCGCGCGGATGCTCGCTGCCGGTGCCACGGCAAGAAATGTCCGCGAGGCGCTGGTGCGCTACCGCACGGGCGACGAACTCTTCGCGCGTCGGGGTGGATGGCAGCCCCTCCGTTCGGATTGGGTCCTCCAAAGGCGCCTACGCCGTCTCGGTCTTACCTCCAGAGCGCAAATGGTGCGCAACATTGCCCAGCGCACGGGTTACCGGCTGGTCCCGGATGCCATACGCAGGTGGGCATACCCCGCACTGATCGCTCGCCACTGAAGTACTTGCCGGTTCAATGATAGGAGACGCTATGACCACCGACCTCCTGGTGGTGGGATCCGGGTTCTTCGGACTCACCGTTGCCGAACGATGTGCCAGAGAATTTGGGTTGCGGGTGAAGGTGATCGACCGGCGACCACACATCGGCGGAAACGCGTACTCCGAAGCCGAGGAGAGCACGGGAATCGAGGTGCACCGGTACGGCGCACATCTCTTCCACACTTCGAACGAACGGATCTGGGAGTACGTCAACAGGTTTACCGCGTTCACTGACTACGTGCACCATGTCTACACGACGCACCGCGGTGAGGTGTATCCGATGCCGATTAACCTGGGCACCATCAACCAGTTCTTCCGCGCCGCACACAGCCCGGACTCGGCACGCGAACTTCTTCGCGATCAAGCCGCGGAACTGGGGGACCGGAAGCCCGAGAACCTTGACGAGAAGGGAATCTCCCTCATTGGGCGACCCTTGTATGAGGCGTTCATCCGGGGTTATACGGCGAAGCAGTGGCAGACGGATCCTACCGAATTACCGGCTGCGATTATTTCGCGTCTTCCGGTGCGGTACACCTATAATAACCGGTACTTCAGCGACACCTATGAGGGACTTCCAGTCGATGGATACACCGCCTGGCTAGAACGGATGGCAGACCACCCAAAGATCGACGTGCAGTTGAACACGGACTTCTTCGACGACACCCACGAGTTCTCCAAGGCGCGAACGGTCGGTCAAGTCCCCGTCATCTATACCGGACCGGTAGACAAGTACTTCGATTACGATCACGGAGAACTCAGTTGGCGTACCCTCGATTTCGAACAGGAAGTCCTGTACGTCGGCGACTTCCAAGGCACATCGGTGATGAACTACGCTGACGAGGACGTCCCGTACACGCGTATTCACGAGTTTCGCCACTTCCACCCGGAACGCGACTATCCGCGTGACCGCACGGTGATCATGCGCGAGTATTCACGCTTTGCGGAGCGTCATGACGAGCCCTATTACCCGATCAATACCGCACAGGACCGTGCACGCCTCCTCGACTATCGGAAACTCGCCGAATCGGAGCAGGGCGTGTTCTTCGGTGGCCGACTGGGGACCTACCAATATCTTGATATGCACATGGCGATAGGATCTGCATTATCGATGGTGGACAATCACCTGCGCGAGAGATTCTCCGGCGGTTGACTGTGAAGCGGTATCAGTCCGACTTCTTCAGGCGGTTCTTAACGGCATTGAGGCCGCGGTACGTGGCTCGGCCCAGTGCACCAGGAGCCTTTCGAAGATCAGCCAGATGGGCATTAGTGGTCTCCAACTCCCGACGCAACACAGCGATCTCCGTGTCGCGGCTGGCCAAGTCATGGGCAAGGTGTTGCCGCCGCCGCTCGACCTGAGCGAAGCGGCGACGGGTCCGCTCGTCGGGATCCGACCCAAGCATCTCGCTGACCGCGGACTCGATGTTGTGTTTGGCGCGATGCGCGAGATCCAGTCCGATTCCTGCAGATTCCTTCATCGTCACGGGATCGAGTGCTTGCGCCACCGCGTCGTCGAGCCGGTCCGGCGTGACGTCATAGGGCATGTGGGGATCCCACGTGGCGGAGTAGGAGTTCAGCTTCCGTTTCGTCAGACTGATCCGCGGAACGTCGTACGCGGAGGAGACAATGCGGCCATGCAAGGACAGACCGATCCACAGCCGAGCCGACGCGATCTCATCAACGAGGTCCAACGGGCGGCGCGCGGTGGATATATCGATCTCACGCTCAGGCGCAATCTTGCGCATATGGGCGATCAAGCGTTCGTAAGAGGCCGCCGAGTCATGACCAGGGGCGGTGCCGGCAATGAAGAAGCGAATCCGGTACGGAGCGAGACTCTTGCTCCGGGCAAGTGCCTCTGCATGGGCTTCATAGCCGTGCCTTTTCAAGTGGTCATCGGAAACCTGGACCAGCACTGTGTCGGGACTCGGGGGTCCTTTGCCTCGGACGGGTCAGCGCGATCGTATGCACAAGATCCGGCGCGACGGTGTGCTCAATGCCCTGTGCGGTGAAGAATTCACTCGAGCCGTCGTCGCGCACAGAGATACGATCTGCTTCGCGAACCAGGGCCATGATGGTCTCCAACCGGTCGCGGGGCACGTTGGGCGCACCGACGAATCCCACCGAGTTCAAGGTCAATGATGCCGAGGCGTTCAGGGGGTAGGCGGTTGGACGAGGGATGTAGGGAGAGTCGATCGGCGTGCTGCCGCAAACAGAATCGATAATCCTCTTCTTCTCAGAATGCGAGGCTGCACGGTAGGTCTTCAGTATTGCCGGCGGGACCGACATCCTGAAGGCCGTCATAAAACTGGTCGCGCCTACCTCACCACCGACAGTCCAGATGTGGTCGAACTGCTCTGACTCGAGGAGTTTTCCGAAGGCCGGAATCTTGCGGTCGAGCAGCGTACTCATGTCGCTGGGAAATGGGGCGGCGGCGGTCACATCCGCTCCGGTCAGGTAGTTCTCGGTCTGAATCAGGAAGAGCAGATCGCCGAAGTTGTCGCGCTCATACGCACCCACGAGTAGAACTCGGGGTCTGCGATCATCAGACATTGTCGTCCAATCTCTGGATATCCTCTTGAGCGAGGTGGAATTCGGCCGCGCCTGGGGGGTCTGGTATCGGTTCGCCCGAGGCCTTCGCAGCACGGATGGCTCGGATATAAGAGCGGTAAGCCTCCGTGACCTCCTCAGGGTCGCCGTCCTTTAAGAGGAGGCCTTTGTGCAACCAAATGACACGTGAGCACATCCGTTTGATTGTCTCAAGCGAGTGGCTTACGAGAAAGATGGTGCCCGCCTGCTCACGGATCTTCTCGATACGATCCTTGCTCTTCTGTCTGAAGTCCGCGTCGCCGGTCGCCAGGGCCTCGTCGATCATGAGGATGTCGGGCGTGGCTACGGATGAGATGGCGAACCTCAACCGCGCGGCCATTCCTGATGAGTATGCCTTCATCGGCATGTAGACGAATTCGCCTAGGCCAGCAAATTCGACGATCTCATCGAATTTCTCACGTATCTCCTTGAGGCTAAGACCTAGAGCTAGCCCACCGATCAGAATATTGCGCTCACCGCTCAATTGACGCATCAGGACGGCATTGACGCCGAGGAGGGATGGTTCGCTGGAGACGTAAACTGCACCACGGGTGGGTGGTATGAGACCCGCTGCGGCCCGCAGGAGGGTGCTCTTGCCGGAGCCGTTAATGCCGATGATCCCAATCGCTTCGCCCTGGTGGGCGACCAAACTGACGCCACGCACTGCTTCCACCTCGGCGACAGAGGCAATGTTCCCCTCCGTCAAGCGTCTGATCGCTCTCGAGAGCGCAGAACGAGGAGGAGCACCTCCCGCCATGGCGCGAGCACCGAAGACCCGGTAGTTGACGAACAGATTGTCGATGATGAGCGATGGTGGACCCGTCGGCACTGGACCCGTGGTGGCGTCCGGTAGATCGACGGTGTCGATCTCGAAGTCGAACTCCTCGCTCTCATTCACGGCCATATCGTTCCTCCCCACGCCAGAAGAAGAGGAACCCACCGATGAGGAACAATGCGGCCCACCCGAGCGCCCAGATGTAGAGCGAGAAGTCGAGCGGCATCGTTGGCTCCTGGGTCAGCGCCTGGCGAGTCATACTCAGAAAGAGCGCAACAGGTTGATGGTTCATCGCCGGCAGAAGGCTGGCTGGCGCGTAGTGCGAGATGCTGAACAGAACGCCGGAGCCGTAGAAGATGAAGCGCATGATGAACTGAATGACGTTCATGATGTCAGGGGTGGCGGCAACGATGCGGGCAGCAATCATGGCGCAGCCTGCGTTGAAGATGCTGAAGAGGATCACGATCACGGGTAGCAGGAGCCACTCGGGAGTGATCGACACGAACTCGTATCCGGGTAGGAAGCCAGTCACAAGGATGATGGCCGCCATTACGAGGAGTGAGGGGATCAGGGTTGCCAATTCAGTGGCAACGGCCGCGATGGGAAGCACTGCGCGTGGAAAGTGCAGCGCCCGGACCAGGTCCAGTTTCTCCGAGATGGACTTTCCTCCCGCCACGACCGACCGCTCAAAGAACCTGAACATGAAAACACCGATCACGATGAACGCGATCACGTTGTCCACGCCCCGGTCCGTACTCAGGATCAGGCCGAAGACGATCACGTAGACCGTGGCGTTGAGGATCGGCGTGACGATCGCCCACAACTGTCCGAGGTATGAGTTCTGGTTCTCCGCGTAGGCGCGTGATCTGGCTAGCACCCGGATGAACTGACGGAACCTCCAGAGTTCTCCCAAGTAGGGGACCAGCCGTGGCCGGATGCCGATCTGCCAGAGCCCGCTCTGCTGGGCGAGAAGTGCTAGAGATGCGGAGGTGCGGCGATGGTCGGGCATTCCCGATGCCGTTCCCTGACGGTCTTCAGGCACCGCGCCTCCTTCCCAACGTGATCCTCGGTGACCGAGGATGCGGATTCTGCCGGTCGAGCCTACAAGGTGTCCGCCGAGGAATCGGAGTAGATCCCCGTGTCCTCGATCACTCGCGTGCTGACTGGCTCGCGCTGGGCGACACATCGCCAGCAGCGAAGGTACCCCGCCACACCGATGGACTGGTCATTTCCGGAAACTCTTGTCTATAGAGTTGCCGCAGCCGGGGCCAGCGACGAGCGATTCGTCGGTGAAGTACAAGGCTCTGAACCCAGAGACTGACGAATGCTCGGCGGTCGCGACGGAGCCATCTCGCTGTAGTGCCGTCGCGTGACTCGACCAGGACCGAGTCGTGCCATGGCAGGACTGACCAGTGTGCTTCAGCGTGCTTCAGCGTCTGCTGAGGCTTGCGGGTGGCGCGGCGCGGGACCGGCCGCAGCAATTGTCTAGCCACTGCGCGGAGCGTGAACCTTGCCAGGGCCAGCCCGGAGGGTCCCGCCTGAGTAACTCCGTCGTCGGCATCGACCTTCCGCGGCGGGCGACCTGTCGGACGCGACGTGGATTCGATATAGCCCTCCGCGGCGGCCCGCAGCGAAGGCAGCGACTGCGAGAGGCTCCGATGTAGTGTGCCCGGCCCATTGAGCACGTCGACCAATGCTCGATTGCGGATACTGACGGCGTAATACTCCATTGACAGCAGCAACTTCAGGTGGAGGCGTCCGGTGTCACGGAGAAGGAAGCCCCCGCGCGGGCGCTCGGCGTGCAAGAGCGCCGTGATCAGGCGGTTTCGAGCGTGGAAATATGCCTGCCAGTCGACCGAATCGTTCTTGTCCAGCCAACTGACGTGCCACAGAGCGACACCGGGCATCGTTACGGTAGCCACATCGTGCGACATTGCGCGAAGCCCGTACTCAGCATCGTCCCACTTGATAAAGAACGGTGCGGGAAGACCGGCCTTGTCGAGGACGTCAGTCGGAATCAGGCACATCCACCAGCCGTTGTAGTCGGTGCGGGATGAGTGTGAGTAGCCATGTAGCCATGACTCCTGGGTGAGGTCCCCCCCTGCGAGGTCGTGCCGCTCCGCTTCGGGCACCGCGGGACCCCACATGAAGTTCGCCTGGTCCACGATCTCCGACCACGAGTGCAGGACTGTCGGATGGCGCAGATCAAGCATATGGCCGCCAACGATGGTCGGCTCATGACAGTACGAGGCGAAACGGTGCGCGCGGAAGATGCTGTCGGCTTCGATCCGTACGTCGTCGTCGAGGAAGAGCACGCCATTCGAGCGCGGACTGAGCAAGGCCTCCGACGCGGCTCTCGCAAACCCTCCGGAACCGCCGAGATTCTCCTGACTAATGATCCTCAGTTGGGGACCGAAGGCCTCAGCCAACTCCTTATAGGGCTCCTGGTCAGCAACTCTGTCGGTGCCCTGGTCGATCACGCACACCGTATCGACAACGGCGCGCGTGGTCGGGCTTGCGCAGAGAGTCTGCAGCGTGCGAATACAGTAGTCGGGCTTGTTCACCGTGGTAATGCCTAGGGTGACGTTGCCAGTTCGTAGCGGATCCTGGTCCACGACCCAGGACCCCGAGACGGTACAGGTAGAGATCGGCTGCAACTCGAACCAGCACCAACCTCCATTGTTGAATCCCTCAAGAGCAACATCAAGGGACAGATGGGCCGCCTCGGTCCGGCCCGAGTTCTGCCACGACCTCGAGGCAAGTTCGGTCGCCCGCCCGCTTGCGTCAGAGCCATAGAGCGTGATCTCACCGGATCCAGTGAGCGTCAGGACGAGGGTCACAGTGTCGACCGCAGTGTGTTGGCGCCAGACACTGGCTGGGAAGGCGTTGAAGTATGAGCCGAAGGAGACGTGTGAGCCAGCCACCAGAGTTGCTTCGTAAGCGGATTCGACCGTTGGCTCCGAGTTGCCGGGGACGACGTATAAGGGCAGGACACCTGGAGGTCCATTCGTGGGAAACACTAGGTGCTGCAAGGTCTGCACGTGGGGCCTCTCGGTGGGTTCGGTGTCGTGGCAACACGATGGCTCGGCCCATTATGGACAGATCGGCACCCCGTGACGACCCCGGTCTGCGGTTAGACTCGGCGGAACTTCCCTGCCCACCTTGGATGAATGGAGCCCTGTTGCCGCCGATGCTGCACGTGTCGAGACGTGGCCTCCGACTGACGGAAGACGGGGGCAGTCGGGCCGAGGCTACGGTTGACGTCCACTTCGACGGGCACCGTGTTTGGTCGACCGCCCTGAAGCCGGCCCTAATCGGCAGCCGAAGGGTGGCCCCGTGGCCCGAGGCCCTGCGCCCCTACCTCAGGGGCCGGACCACGGTGACTGTGACGGATTCGTCTACCGGAGCCGAACTGGCATCTAAGGCGGTCCGCTTCCCAGGCGAGGGACGTGTGCGCGTAACTGATGCTCGCGGACGCTGGCTCGCCATGAACAAATGGGACCGACTTGGGCCGACGTTGGACGGCAATGCCCCCGGAGTTCAGGAACGGCTTGTTACGAGTGCGAGGGGGTCTCGTAGACCTGCTCGAGACGTGGGGATACCCGGTCTACATCGTCGGCGGGACGCTTCTTGGTGCGATTCGTAACGGTCAGATGATGCCTCATGATGACGACATCGACCTTGCATGGCTATGTGATGAGCCGACGTTGGCTGACGTCTCCCTCGCCAGTTACGAGATGGAGCGCAAGTTGCAGGCTGCCGGGCTGGCGGTCGTGCGGCACAGCCTGGCCCACCTGCAGGTGACGTATTTCGACCACGAGGGGGCGACTGACCACTATGTCGATATCTTCACCGGGTTCTACGACGAGGGACTGTATAACCAGCCATTTGCCCTGCGCGGGGAACTCTCGCGTCAGGATCTGGTCCCGGTGAGTTCGATGACCCTGAACGGGGTCTCGTTTCCTGCACCGGCGCGGCCCGAAGGGTGGCTGGTCTACGCTTACGGCCCGAACTGGCGGGTGCCGGACCCTAGTTTCAAGTTCGTGACCCCGCCCGCGACGCTTCGGCTGTTCGAGACCAAGTTCGGTGTCTACAACCGTCAGCGTGTTTGGTGGGAGAAGTACTACGAGGCACTTCCAAGCCGCGTGGCGTCCGAAGACGGCAATGAGGACGTGGACCGGTTCCTGGCTGACGTCCCGCCGGATTCAAGGGTGATCGACCTCGGTTGCGGGGACGGGAGGCTCACCGAACGAATCGCCGAGGCGGGGCACCGTGTGACGGGCTATGACTACAGTTACGAGGCTCTTCGGCTCGCTCGAATGACTCAACCTGCCGGTGTCCAGTACGAGTACCTGAATACGAACGACCGCAATCCGGTGCTCAGCCTTGCTCTAGACCTTGTGGAATCAAACGAGGACGTGTACTTCTTCGGTGGAGACCTACTTCACTGCGTTCCGCAAAATGGACAGGAGAGCATATTTGTCCTCCTGCGGGCGGCCTTGAACCCGCGAACACGCGGGTTCTTCACATTTCTGAGTGACGAACACCGTGCCGCCAATCCGGTCAACCCGAAACACATGGAAGTTGGACTTGGCAACGCTGCATCGGCGGGCGAGATCCTTCGGACTAAGCATGTACTCCTTAGGGTCTCGTCCGGTCCAGACCGAGTGGGGGCGCCGAACCCAGCAGACCGTCGTGCTGTGGCGATGACCGACGAGGAGGAGGAGTGAACGAACGATGAAGCAGAAACTGGCGAATCTGGTCCGCCGGGTTGCGCCCCGCACGGTCCAGAACCTGGAGGCCATCACGCGATGGGACGCCGAGTATGAGGACAACGGGCCGCGAATCCTGGTGTACGAGCGCGAACTCCGCGAGTTGCGACGTGAAGTCGATGCGATGCGCCGGGAGCAACGTCGCGTCGTCGAACTCTACGACGCCGTGTTTGAGCATGCCCGAGGATCTGGTGAAGCACCTCCGGATGAGGATGCCCGGAAGCCCTGACGGATGACCAAGGTCTCAGTAGTAGTACCAACGTACCGCCCGGGGGACGGCCTCGACCGCGTGGTCAACTCGCTCCAGCAGCAGACAATGCCGCAGAGAGATTTCGAAGTGATCTTCGTGGATGATGGATCGCCAGATAATACCTGGGCGACATTGCAGCATCTCAGGAAAAATCACGACAACGTCCGCATCGCTCAAATCGAGAATTCTGGCTGGCCTAGCCGCCCACGGAATATTGGTATCGACATGGCTGAGGGCGAGTACATCCTCTTCATGGACCATGATGATGCTCTCTTCCCTGACGGACTGCGAGCATCCTACGAGTATGCCGTGGAGCACGAATCAGACGTCCTAAGCCCAAAAGAAACAAAGACAAACGATATCGGTTGGGGGATCACGAACTACGCGAAGAACATTGGGAATGCGCGCCCGAAACAAGGTATCGCGTCACTGTTTCCGATGATGCCGCACAAGTTCTATCGGACATCATTTCTTCGTGAGCACGGAATAAGGTTCCCCGAAGGGCGCCGAATGCTCTGGGAAGATATCTACTTCAACGTAGCAGCTTATCGCAATGCGCGCGTCATATCAATCCTGGGCAATGTGCCTGTCTACTTGTGGATCGAGACCGCTAGCAATAACTCCAGTAGTTACGGTCCGCGAGATGCTGAGTATTGGGAGAAACTGCAGTCTCTCTTCGCCTATATTGCAGAAACGCTCAGTGGCGAGGAGGATGCAGGCGCCCGAGAGGCGATTACTGCGCACGTGTACAACACGCGAGTAGTCGGGCGGTTGTGGGCTGAGTTGGGTAGGGCGGACGGGGAGTGGATCGAGGATGCCGCGGGACGGGCCCGGGAGATCCTGGATCGGTACGTTCCCGAGCGGCTCGATCGTCGTCTCCCTCCCGTCTCCAGGGCACGAGCGGCCCTCATTCGGGACGAGCGCTGGAGCCTGATCGAGGAGTTGCGACTTCTGGACGCTGGATGGTCGGCGAAGAGCGCCGTCCAGGATCTTGAGTGGCGCGGCGGTGAACTTGCCGTGACTACGAAGACAGAATGGACGCGACCTGACTCGTCGCCACTACTCTTTGATCGTGAAGGCGACCGCTATCTTCGTTCCGTGTCGCGTACGCTCCGGGAGGCATTGCCGGATGACATCCTTGATGTCACGGAGGCATTAGACCGAGCCCAATCGTCAGTGCTCCTGCGTGATCGATCCAACACACTGACGTGGTCGGCGCATTCGACTACTCAGACCTCTCTCAAGAAGCAGGACGAGATCCCACAGGAGGCTGGCAGAGATCCGGTGCGATTGGTGCTTGAATCGCGAGCCAGAATCGACTTCCGCACAGTCGCGGGTGGGAAGGCACTCACCCCGGACGTCTGGGATGTGTATTCCCGCAGTACGAGCCATGGGCTCCAATCTATTCGACGGGTCGTTATGGCCGAGCCCGCGAGCGTGGCAATTATTGATGGGCACGTCGCGATCGCCTACCGAGGCAAAGGCGGGCAGTTGAGCCTCGACATCGGAGAAGGACTGCGGAGTTTGGTGCGTAGTTCGGTGGTAGATGCTGAATCTGCTCGCGTGACTCGCTCCGGTCTGTCGACAGTACGGATTGTGATGCCCATCGACGGCGCTCACATTGATGGCGAAGGATCGACGCACGGGAGGGTGGTCCCTGTGCTGGGAAACCAACGGCTGGCGCGGGCCATCTTGTCCGATCGACTGGCACGCCTTGCACTCGTTGGGACCCTGGTAAGGCGACTCTTGACCCGGCCCGTGCGGGTGCGGGCCGAGGGTGGTGTCGCTTGGATCGAAGGCAAGGTGCTCGCGGTGCCCGGTCGACGCAAACTGGCCTTTCGGTTCGGTAGGCGGGCCGAGATAGCCGAGTTCGTTCTACGCACCCCACTGCGAGGTGAACCAACGTTCCACCGCAAGTGAACGTTGACTAGGCATCGGCCGCAAGACAGAGGAGAGTTTGGTTGAGGACTGCGCTTATTGGTTACACCGGGTTCGTCGGATCGAACTTCCTGGCTCACCAAGAGTTTGACGACCTGTACAACTCGTCCAACCTGCCCGACATCGAGGGAAAGGAGTACGACCTCGTAGTCAGCGCGGCGAGCCGTGCCGACTCCCATCGGATCAATGCCAACCCAGAGCAGGACCATCGGGAGATAACGGAAATCGCCCGACTGATCTCCGGAGCCCGGATTCATCGACTTGTGCTCGTTTCGACCGTGTGCGTTTACCCTGCAGGAACGTCGCCCGATGAAGACAGCCCGATTGAATTCGATCGGTTGACCCCCTACGGCGCGAACCGCGCGCGTCTTGAACAACAACTGACTGAGCGGTTCGAGACTCTGGTCCTTCGGCTCCCGCAACTTTACGGCCAGAATCTCAAGAAGGGCGTCGTATACGACCTCGCGAATGACTACCGAGTTGAGCACATCAAGCCCCGTTCGCGCTTCCAGTACTACGACCTGGGCAGAGCCTGGCACGATACCGCCATCGCCCTCGACCATGGATTGACCTCACTCAATATCGCCACGCCCGCACTGAGGAGCGACACGGTAGCCCGGGAGGTGTTCGGCGTTGACATCTCTGACCAGTTGCCTGACGCGCCCCTGGGGGAGGATTACACGCGGGACATGCGAACGAAGCATTCGGCGTTGTTTGGGGGACCAGCGGGGTACCTCATGACTGCAGAGGAGTCCCTTGCGGCGATCAGGGACTTCATAGGCGCGGATGAAAGGCGGCGGACGGTGAGAGAGGAGCGAGACGCTGATGTATGAATCACACAAAGTTTCTGCGATTGTGACGTGCGCCGGACGAGGCGTGCGGTTCGGGAGCAACAAGCTCCTGGTCAAACTCGCTGGCGTGACGGTGCTGGAGAAGACGGTGAGAGAGTTTATACATCCAGCGATCGACGAAGTGATCGTCACAGTGAGCGAGGAATACTACGACACGTACCGCGAGATTTTGGTCGAGCAAGCCAAACTGCCCGTTACTCTTGTTCGAGGCGGCGAGGAACGATTCATCTCAGCCAAGTTGGGCCTGGATGCCACTAGTTCTATCGTGATGGTCCATGACGGTGTGCGGCCGTTCGTGAACGCGGAACTTATCGACCGAGCATTAGAGGCCGGGGTCACTCATGGCGCCGCTATGCTCGGTACGCCGACGGTGGTCCAACTCAAACTCGTCGACGACGACGAGTACGTGACCGGGAGCCTGGATCGCTCGCACAGTTGGCTGGGCCAGACTCCGCAGGTATTCCGGCGTGATTTGCTTGAAGAGGCGTACGCGAAGGCACTTGAATCGGGGTACGCACGAGTCAGCGATGACGCCGACCTTGTGGCTGAGTTCACCGGGCACAAGGTGAAAATCATCCACGGGGAAGACTACAACATCAAGATCACGACTAGGACCGACTTGGTCATCGCTGACCAGATCATGGCGCAGGGGGATTGGGGCTAATCTTGAACGCCCGGGGTGACCAACCGGTCAAGGTGAGCATCATCGTTCCGACCTATGAGTCTGGGGATAGCCTACTAAGTGTAGTGAGGTCGCTTGACGAGCAAACGATGCCGGCAAGTGACTTCGAGGTCATCTATGTGGACGACGGATCACCCGACGGCACGTACCAGCGACTCGAGGCGATGGCGGCTGAGCGCAGCAACGTGCGCACTGAACGCATTGGACACTCCGGCTGGCCGAGCCGTCCCCGAAATGTGGGATTGACGTTGGCGCGGGGCGAGTATGTCCTGTTCATGGATCATGACGACGCGCTGTACCCACAGGCTTTGGAGCGGGCATATGAGATTGCTGCACGAAACAAGGCGGACGTGGTAAACGGCAAGGAAGTCCGAACGGACCAGCCCAAGTGGGCGATCGAATCTTATTCTAGGAATGCCGGCAATATCGTCGGTCAGACCGAACGTCATCCGCTCTTGCCGACAAATCCACATAAGTTATATCGTCGCGGCTTCTTGAACGAGCACGGGATCCGCTTTCCAGAGGGTGCGCGCGTACTTTGGGAGGACGTCTACTTCAATATCGATGTTTCCCGGCACGCTGAGGTAGTCTCGGTACTCGCGGATACACCCTTTTATCGGTGGATCCGCGATCGTGAGACAGCCTCCAGTACCTACCGAGACGACCCTGTGGAGTATTGGCGAGGAGTGCGTCGCATCATCGAATATACCGTGGAACGCTTGGATGGCCCGGCTCGGTCACTTCAGAGGCATCAGATGCTCGCCTACCAGTTTCGCCATAGGGTCGCTACGGCGATCGACGTGGACGTTGCGCGTACCAGCGACGAGCGGCGGGTGCATCTGGCTGAGATCTTCAAGGTCCTCAACGAGGATTACGATGCGGCGTTGCCTCAGAGGTTGCAGGCTCGTGTACGGCTCGCACGCGAAGGTCACTGGTCCGCGGTCGAACGGCTGGTTCAACTCGACACAAGCAACGTCGGGCTGACAACCACGCGCTCGGTCCGGTGGGAAGACGACTACTTGGCTATAGAGACCCTCACCCGATGGGACTCTGGATTGCCCGGACGGTTGCGCGCTCATGGGGATCGTGTGTACCTCGACGTCCCTTCCGAAATCACCGAACTGCTCCCGAGCGACCTCCTCGATGTCACCGAAGAGGTTCGAACCGCAAGCACCGAGATTGGAATTCGGGGGCGCGCTAGCCTGGTTAGTTGGATGCTGCCGACGGAGCAAGTCGTCGAACTCCAAGAGCAGGACGACGAAAGGGCGTTGGTGACGGTCCGAGCGACTGCGCGCCTTCGACGATCCACAGGTGCGCTCGGCTCTGAACTAGCAGAACCCACGTGGGACTTCACTGCTCGCAACCAGCTCTTCGATGCCATTAGCCAGCGCGGCTTGCGGACCGACTCCACTCCGCAGGTTGCTTTGGTCAACGGGCACGCCATGATCTCGTACCGGAACAAGCGCGGGATGCTCAGTGTCGACTTTGACCAAGCAACGCGCAGTATTGCCGGTTCGGCGGATCTAGCAGTGGTCGAAGGACACGCTGTCGCCAAAGGTCTGCGACGCCGAACGATCGAAGTGGATGTCCCCCTTCGTGGGGTTCACATCGAGGGCGAGTCAAGAATCAACTCCTCCGTGCGACTTCACTCCATGGAGGAGTTCACCGGTTCGATCGTGGCTGACAACCGCGGCGCGCGACTGGTGGCGAAATTTCGACGCATCCCGGGGGAGTACCGTCTGTCGTTACAGACCGATGGCCGGGATGTGCCCACAGGCGTGATCGTGACAGTGCCGGCCCGAGGGGCGCCATTCCTCACGCAGGGCTAACGGTGCAGGCGCATAATGCGGACATGGACCGATCTCGACGGGCGCAGCGCGCAAGGCCAGTACCGCGCACGATCTGGATCTGGGCGATCACACTCTCTCTCATCGACCTGGCCCTCATGCTGGGCTTCGTCGCGCACATTGCAGCGCGAAGATACGACGCGCTTGGCTTCTTCTCTTACTGGCGCTGGCACGGAGAACAGGATCGCAGTTTCCTTGAGATCCTCGGAGCGACCCAGTTGGTTGCGGCTGCGGTACTCCTTCTGATCCTGACACGCCGAAGGACTCAAGCGTCCGTCTACAGTGCATGGGCTCTGCTGTTCGTTGTGATGGCGGTCGACGACCTGGCTGAGTTACATGAACGAGGCTCGCGGTACCTGCGCACGACGTTCGATCTGCCAGCGCCGATGGGGCTGCGTCCGGACGACGTCGGTGAACTCCTCACGTGGGCCGCGCTCGGCCTCGTGCCCCTGGTGCTTCTTGTCGTTACACACAGAGCCAGTTCGAGCGAGGCGCGACGGAATTCGTGGAACTTGGCAGGTCTGGTTCTGATTCTGGTGGCCTTCGCGGTGGGCCTCGACATGGTCTACATCATGGTGCGCGATGGCCTTGACTGGATCTACCTCGCAACTCTCGTCATGCTCGAGTCCGGTGGTGAACTCGTCGCGATGACACTGATCCTTCTCTTTGTCCTGTCGCACTTCCTGCGCGATAAGGCTGCGGCTGCTGGATCCGCCGGCTTGGCATCCGGAGAGAGCGGCGATGGCCACTCTGGAGGCGATGGTCATTCCAAATAGGGCTGCCACGGCGTGGCAGGAGCGGGTGGCGCCATGGGCAGGCCAATATGGAGCCGCCTGCAGTTCGATTTGAGGGAGAGGCATGACGGGGATCCAAACCGCCGTAGGCGCAGCCATGGCGGCGACTTTGCTCGCAATGGGGATTTCGCCGACCGACAGTTCGGGATCGGGGAGTGGATCCGGCCGGGGAAGTGACGTTGTCACAGTGGTATCCCTGACCGACCAATCGGGCGATCTTACGCCGGCCGCTGAGGCTGGACGAGCGGAGAGCAGTCAAGCGAGCAGCAGTGCTCTGGCGGACGATCTTCCCGCAATCCTCACAACTCCCACCGAGACCGAGGAGTTCGTCGTTGCGGGCCTAACCTGGGACCCGGATACGCCCTTGACGGACGACACGTACATCTTCCTACGCGTGCTCGAGGGAGACACCTGGTCGGAGTGGCTCGAGGTTGATGCGGACGGCGGACTCGACGGATCGCCAGCGAGCGGCACGGATCCGTTCATCACAGGAGGTGCCGTAGGAGTCCAGGCACAGGTCTTGGGCGATGCGGCGCGAATTCCCTCGAACCTTCGATTGCATCTCATCCCAGCCGACGCCGATGGGCACGATCTCGAGGTATACGACTCCCCAGGCGACAGGCCGCAGAGTGAACCCGACCAAGACCTCACCGTCGAGTTCGATGAGTCGTTGGTTGACGCTCCTCAGGACGTGGAGTTTAACCGGGACGAAGATGCCAACCGGGACGGCGACGTCGACCAGGAGGAGGGCGGAAGCCAGGACGAGGACGCCAGCCAGGGCGACGACGCCACCACCCAGGACGACGCCACCACCCAGGACGACGACGTCAACCAGGAGGACGGCGTCGACGAGGGGGGCGGCGCCGACCGTGACGAAGGGCAGGAGGTTGAGGGCGGTAGCGGCGGCGGTGGTCTCGCCGGGTCGGGTGTAACGGGGGTCCTCGCTTGTCCCCCAATTGACAACGAGCGGCCTTCGGCCCATGTCCCCCAATCTGCCCGAGCCCGCCATTCAGACGCGTGCTCAGTGGGGCGCCGACGAATCCTTAATGCGGTGGACACCGCAGCCTCGGGCCCTACGCGCTGCTGTCGTCCACCACACTGCCGGCACCAACAACTACACACAGGCACAGGCCCCGGGAGTGGTGCGGGGCATATACGTCTACCATGCCACCCAACGAGATGGGAATGGTTGGGGAGACATCGGCTACAACTTCCTCGTCGACCGCTTTGGTCGCATCTACGAAGGACGTACCGGATCGCGAACCGCGCAGCCGGGCCAAATGACGCAGGGCGCCCACGCATTGGGTTTCAACAACGGAACTCTCGGAATATCGGTGATGGGTAACTACAGTTCTATGAATGCCTCATCGACCGTATTGAACTCCATGGCGAACGTCATAGCGTGGCAATTCAGCAGGGCCGGCATCGCGGTCGATACGCGAAGCGGCATGATTTCGCCTGGTAGCCCCACGAGACCAGCAGGACAGAACCTTCCTCGCATCTTCGGACACCGTGATGTATCAAACACCACCTGTCCCGGCCGGATCCAGAACCAACTGGGCACAATTCGCAACCTCGTTCGAACGAAGATGCCGACCTTGTATCGGCTCAACAATACTTTCACCGGATCAGCGAACTACTCATACTACTTCGGCGCCCGCAACGCGCAAGTATTTGTGGGGGACTGGAACGGAGACGGGATAGACACGCCGGCGGTGCGTGTCGGCAATCGAATCTCCATCAACAATTCCAACTCATATTCATCTCCCGACCAGGTTTTCACATATGGACGGGCGAGCGACGAGCTCTTTGTAGGAGACTGGAACGGTGATGGCCGGGATACCTTCGCACTTCGACGGGCTGGCGTCATCTATATCCGAAATACATTCGGGGGTTCAGCATCCCAAGTCCTCAGCAATTACGGACGCGCGAATGAATGACAGACTTCTGGTCGGAGACTGGAATGGTAACGGACGGGATACGTTTGCGATCCGGCGCGGTGGCACCTTCTACTTGCGCAACACTTTCGGTGGAGCGACGGCAGACCAAATCATCACGAACTACGGTCAGTCAAGCGACGACATCTTGGTCGGGGACTGGAATAGCAATGGGCGGGATACGTTCGCCATACGGCGTGGGACGACCTTTTACTTCCGAAACACGTTCGGTGGGGGAGCTAGCGCGGTGCAGACCTATGGACTTGCTTCGGACCTGCCGATCGCGGGTGATTGGAATGGCAACGGAAGCGATCGGATCGGGATCTACCGCACACCGTGACCGCTTCACCCAAGTGCAATCAACTCTCGCACGACGCGCCAACTGACTACGTCTCGAGGAGCCCGAGGAGGTAATCGCCATAGCCGGACTTCTGAAGGGGTTCGGCGATACGGCGGAGGTCCTCGTCGGTGAGGAATCCTTGCCTCCATGCGACTTCTTCAGGTGAGCCGATCTTGAGACCTTGTCGGTGCTCGATGGTCCTGACGTAGTCTGCGGCTTCAAGCAGTGAATCGAACGTCCCGGTATCGAGCCAGGCAGTCCCTCTGGGGAGGACCTGAACCTGCAGTCGTCCCTGCTCCAGGTATGCCCGGTTTACGTCTGTGATCTCGTACTCTCCGCGGGCAGATGGCCGAAGACGGCGGGCGATCTCGACGACGTCGTTGTCGTAAAAGTAGAGGCCGGGGATTGCGTAATTTGATCTGGGCGTACTTGGCTTTTCTTCCAATGACAACGCACGTCCAGTGGAGTCAAACTCCACTACCCCGTAGGAACTCGGGTCAGACACTCGGTAGGCGAAGATGGCTCCTCCGTCGATCTGCTCGAACCTTTTCAACTGAGATCCGAGGCCGGGGCCATAGAAGATGTTGTCTCCGAGCACGAGGGCAGCGGTGTTGGCGCCGAGGAAGTCCGCTCCAAGTACGAAGGCTTGGGCGAGTCCGTTGGGCTCATCTTGGACCGCGTAAGAGATGTTCACGCCGAACTGTGCCCCGTCGCCGAGTAGCCGGTGGAACTGCGGTGCGTCATGTGGCGTCGTGATCACCAGGATGTCTTGGACCCCTGCGAGCAGAAGCGTGGAGAGGGGATAGTAGATCATCGGCTTGTCATAAACAGGGACCAGTTGCTTGCTCACGCCCAAGGTGATCGGGTTCAGTCTGGTGCCGGACCCTCCGGCCAGGATGATTCCATGCATACGCGCAGTCTTGCGCAACTTGCCGAGGATCGCAGCCAGGCGGTTGCGCCAGGAGGTGCGGGTGCCGATAACGGATGGCTTCACTCCTTGGCGCATCTCGCTCGGCTAGAGCCCGCAGAGTCGCTACAGTGCAGTGATGCGCAGGATTCTCGTCACCGGCGGTGCCGGCTTCATCGGTTCCAACTTCGTGCACTACCTGGTGGAGCACACCGACGCGTACGTGGTGGTGCTGGACAAGCTTACCTACGCGCTTTCGCCGGAGGCGCTGGAGCCGTTGCCGGCCGATCGTGTGGAGTTGGTGGAAGGGGATGTCACCGACACGGGCCTGGTGGATTCGTTGGTGGGCAGCCTCACCGGCGCCGAGGACGCCGTGGTCCACTTTGCGGCGGAGTCACACAACGACAACAGCCTGCGTGATCCCAGTCCATTCATCCGCACCAACATCGTGGGCACCTTCGAGATTCTGGAGGCGGTCCGCAGGCACGGGGTGCGCCTGCATCACGTGTCCACCGATGAGGTCTACGGCGACCTCGAACTGGATGATCCGGCACGGTTCACCGAAACCACTCCGTACTTGCCCTCGAGTCCGTACTCGGCGTCCAAGGCCGGTGCCGACCACTTGGTGCGGGCATGGGTGCGTTCCTTCGAGGTGGCAGCCACCATCAGCAACTGCTCGAACAACTACGGTCCCTGGCAGCACATCGAGAAGTTCATTCCCCGCCAGATCACGAACGTGCTCGCCGGGGGCCGGCCCAAACTCTACGGGGCCGGTGAGAACGTGCGGGACTGGATCCACGCGGCCGATCACTCCTCGGCGGTGTGGACCATCCTGAACCGGGGGCAGATCGGGCACACCTACCTGATCGGTGCCGACGGGGAACAGAAAAACCTCGAGGTGGTCCGGATGATCCTGAGCATCCTGGGCCGCCCGGAGGACGACTTCGACCACGTCACCGACCGCGCCGGGCACGACCTGCGGTACGCGATCGACCCGACCAAGTTGCGCACAGAACTGGGCTGGGAGCCACAGTTCGCGGACTTCCGCGCGGGGTTGGCGGATACGATCGAGTGGTACCGGGCGAACAGCGACTGGTGGCGCCCGCACAAGGACGCGGTGGAGTCGGAATACGCGGCCCGGGGACAGTGACGTGACGGGCCCGAACGAACTGGCCGTGCGCACCACCGCCATCCCCGGCCTGTTGGTCCTGGACCTGACGGTTCACGGGGATGCCCGCGGCTGGTTCAAGGAGAACGGGCAGCGGGCCAAGATGGTCGCCCTCGGGCTACCGGACTTCGCACCCGTGCAACATTCGGTGGCGTACAACGCCGCCGCCGGGGTGACCCGGGGCATCCACGCCGAACCCTGGGACAAGCTGGTGTCGATCGCCCACGGCAGGGCTTTCTGCGCATGGGTGGACCTGCGCGAAGGGCCCAGGTACGGCGCCGTCCACACCGAGGAACTCGATGAGGGCAAAGCGGTGTTCGTGCCCCGCGGGGTCGGCAACTCTTACCAGACCCTGATCGATGGCACCGTCTACTCCTACCTGGTGAACGCGCACTGGTCCCCGGAAGCGTCCTACTCCCACCTCAACCTCGCCGATGAGTCGGCGGCGATCCCATGGCCCATCCCGCTGGGTAGTGCGGAGATCTCGGAGAAGGACCGCAACCACCCCCGCCTTGCCCAGGCCAGCCCGGTGACACCTGCGCGCACGGTGATCCTCGGCGCCACCGGGCAACTGGGCACTGCACTGCAGGCGGCGCTGCCGCACGCGCACGCACTGTCCAGGCAGGAGGTGGACCTGTCCGACCCCTCGGCTATCGCTGACCTCGACTTCAGCGACGTCGGGGTGGTGATCAACGCGGCCGCATTCACGGCGGTGGACCAGGCCGAGACCCGACAGGGTCGAGCGGCGGCGTGGGCCGTGAACGCCACGGCTGTCGCTGCGCTGGCCCGGGCGGCCCAGGAGCACCGCTTCACGCTGGTGCACTACTCCACCGATTACGTCTTCGATGGGCACGGCGGGTCAGGGCCGGGGGGTGCCTACCTCGAGACCGACCCGATCAGCCCGGTCAGTGCCTACGGCCAGAGCAAGGCAGCCGGGGAGGCTGCGGTGCAGCAGGTGCCGCAGCACTACCTGATCCGCACCTCCTGGGTGGTAGGGGAGGGCAGGAACTTCGTCCGCACCATGAGGTCCCTCGCCGAGCGGGGCGTACAACCGAACGTGGTGGAGGACCAGGTGGGTCGGCTGACCTTCACCTCAGATCTCGCCGCCGCCACCGTCCACCTGCTCGACTCGCGTGCACCCTACGGCACCTATCACGCCACGAACAGCGGAGAACCGGCCAGTTGGGCCGAGATCGCCCGCCGCGTGTACACCCTCGCCGGCCGTGACACCAGTGACGTCCATGCGGTGACCACGTCCGAGTATCTGGCGGGCTATGACCAGCCGGTCGCGCCACGACCGTCGATCAGCACCCTGGACCTCACGAAACTGGAAGTCACGGGACTGATGATGCCCGGCCAGTGGGGTGCTCTGGAGTCATACCTCGATGGTGGACAGTAGCGCCGGGCGTCCAATTGAGTCGACGCCCCACTCAAGCATGACCGAATGCAGGTATCGGGTCTCCCTCCTCCTTATTACGCTGACTGTCTTCTCCGTGATGTCGGCGTGGGCGCTTGTCTCGCATTCCTACCGCACACCAGACGAGCCTCAACACGTCAACTCGGTGATGCGGCTCGCACACGGTGGGGGGATGGCCACCAGTGGGTGATGCTCGGATGAGTGCTGGCATGTCCGAGGCGATGGATCAGGCGGAGTATCTCGCCCGCCTGCCAGGAAGCACGCGAGAGAACTGGGGCTCTGGGTACGGCTGGTTCGTCGACGTCACCCCTACACCAGATCAGGACCGGATCATCTTGGATGCGGGACGTGCCCTGGATGTGGAGGGACAGACGCGAATCGACCAGATGAGCCAGCACCCACCACTCTATTACGGGCTGCTGGCCGGGGGACTCACGGCTATCGGCATGGCAGAAGACCGTTGGGATCTGCAGTTGCTGGCACTCCGGATGATGAGCATCCTGTTGACGATCCCGGTGGTTCCGTTGATAGCCGGAAGTGTGCGTGTCGTGACCAACTCGCAGCACCTCGCATTGGGATCCGCAACCGTGCCACTCCTTGTTCCACAGTTCGGATTCATCAGCGGCTCCGTGACCAACGATGCCCTGATGGTCCTCACAGGTTCCATCGCCACCTACGCCAGCCTGCGCGTGGTGGGCGGTGATCTGCGGATGCGCTGGACACTTCTTGCAGGCGTCGCGGTTGGAGCAGGATTGCTGACCAAGGCGTTCATGGCCTTTAGTGTTCCAATGGTGCTGCTCGCCTACGCGTTCTCTCGTGCCGAAAGAGGTCAGTGGCTACGCAGAGTGGGTCACGCATCGCTTGCAATGGCTGTCGCGTTCGCTATCGGCGGCTGGTGGTGGATGCGCAATTATCTCCTCTACGGACAGTTCCAGCCCTCGGGAATGAACCGCCAACCGATCGAAGGAGGCGGGCAGCAACCCGTCGACTGGTACTTCGGCCGCGCCTGGGACATGCTGACCCAGTCCTTCTGGGGACGATTCGGTTGGTTGGAGGTTCCATTGCCGGGAGCCTTCGTCGTAGGGGCGACCATCCTTGCACTTGCACTGATCACCGTCGGCCTGTTCAGCGCGCGACGTCTGTGGGCCGAAGTTCTGACTATCGGGTCGTTTTGCGGGAGGCCTCATCGTGGCGGTCGCAATACGCGGCCTATTCAACTACCAGCGGTTAGGTCAACTCGTCGGGTTGCAGGGAAGGTACTTCTTCGCCGCGTTCGTGGCACTGACAGTTCTTGTGGCGCTCGGCGTGTGGGGTGTGCTGAGGCGAAGCGAAACTAGTACTGCGTTCTTGAACCCTATTTTGGTGGTAGTCGGCTTGCTGGTGAGCGCCTACGGACTCTACGTGTGGTTCGCCGCCTCCTACGTGGGGCCGGGTGAGAGCCAAATCGAGGCGTTGACGCGGTGGGTGCAGTGGAGTCCCGCGACGACGGGACAGTTGACCGCCACGGGGTTTCTACTGGCGCTCGCGCCGCTCACGCTCGTCGTGAACTCCACTTTGGGTGCTTGGAAGGTTCGGCGTTCTCACGATGCCCAGGTGATGCCTGCTCAGGAGCCTGGACCCTGAGGTGGGGTTGCGCGGATCTGCGGCGTACCGTGACCGAAAGTCGGAGGAGCCTCTGGTGGGGTTTACGATGGCTCCGTCCGGCCTGACCTGAAACGAACCTGATCGCCTGGTGGCTGGAGCCCATCCCCGCCGAGACGTGAGTGTCATGAAACTATTTGTCCAGATTCCATGCCTAAACGAAGAGCAGACGCTCCCTCAGGTTCTTGAGAACATACCGACGGAGATCCCCGGGGTTGACTCGATCGAGATTCTCGTCGTCGACGACGGCTCCACGGATCGTACGGTCGAGGTCGCTCGCGCCCGTGGTGTCCACCACGTGGTGACCCACGTCCAAAACATGGGCCTCGCTCGGTCGTTTCGTGATGGGGTCGACTATGCGCTCGCCCATGGTGCCGACATCGTGGTCAACACCGATGGCGACAACCAATATCCTTCAGAGCGCATCGGGGACCTAGTCCAACCGATCGTGCGAGGTGATGCAGATGTCGTCATAGGAGACCGACAGACCGCTAAGATTGCGCACTTTTCCGCGTTCAAGAAGACGATGCAACGCTTCGGTTCCCACATCGTCAATCGGGCGGCCGGAACAGATCTTCCCGATGCAGCCAGCGGTTTCCGTGCCTATTCCAAGCAGTCCCTATTGAGACTGAACGTCTTGACGCAGTTCTCCTACTGCATGGAGACCATAATTCAGGCGGGCAACAAGCGCCTCCGAATAGTCTCCTTGCCGATCACGACCAATGCTAAGACGCGTGAGTCCCGTTTATTTAACAACATGGGCCAACACATGGCCAAGTCGGGTTCTGCGATTACGCGCTCCTACCTGATGTACAAACCGCACGTCATCCTTGGTGGTCTCGGAGCTATCCTCCTGGTAGCAGGAGTCATACCGTTCGTGCGATTCATCGTGTTCTGGCTGCAAGGAAGCGGGGCGGGTCACGTGCAATCGCTCATTTTCGGGAGTGCGATGTTGGTCGGCGGCCTTCTCAGTTTGGCGCTCCTGGTCATCGCGGATCTGCAACGGAGTAACCGGGTCCTGCTCGAGGAGCAACTCGAGCGATTGAAGGAACTTCAGTATTCCAGGCCGGCACCTACGACCATGAAGTACGAACTCAGAAAGCCGGACACAGGTACGCGGACGACGTACGGGAGTCCCGAAGCCTCGGGTGCTCGCCCCCAGATCGCAGAGGACGGGAACGATCAAGCCTTAGAGAGTTCTCAGGCGATGGTCAACGATGGTGTGGATGCCTTGCGGAAGAGCGAGCAGCAGGAGACGCGATGATTGGCAGGCTCAAGGTTTTGGCCAAGAATACTCTTGCGATCCCGCTAGTTCGCAGAGTATATGAGGGTGGAAACCGTGCGATCCTCACGGTAGTCGGATCGCATCGGATTCCTGCCACTGTCTACTCTCTCCCTGCCTTCCTCACCTTCAACCGCGAACAGTTCGCGGTGCTTGCTGGCCGTCGCGCCTACTATCGGCGTCTGAGCACCTCGCGTAATACTCATGTCGAACTTCGGCGTAACATTCATCGGTTGGAAAAGGGCATGTCAATGCAGCCCCGGCGACCGATTTTCGCGGTGGATTACATCGCCGAAACAATCGACTTCTATCGAGTCGCCGTTACCGAGGGGCCCAAAGGTCGACTGATCGACCCGATTGAGCTTTTGTGGGCACGCGAAGTTCTCACCGAGTATTTCGACGTCATCGCTCCAGGGGATCCGGTTGTGGACCGCGCGCGAGATAGGTTCGCCGCCGTCCCTAAGCCGGAGGGTGAGACCAACGGGATCCCGATGCGTCCCTATCCTCAACGGGACATCAAGCCCAGCGATATCACCTTCGAGCAGTTGCTTGCGTTGGCCAAACAGCGGCGTTCGGTCCGCTGGTTCGAGAATCGCTCCGTGCCGCGCGAACTGATCGACCAAGCACTCCAGGTTGCCCGGGAGTCGCCGACAGCATGCAACCGGCTACCGTATGAGTTTCTGATTTTCGACGAGCCCGACCTAGTCAAGAAGGTCGCGTCGATTCCCTTCGGTACCGCGGGGTACGGCCATCAGATTCCTACGATTGTGGTGATCAAAGGAAACCTCGATAGTTACTTCTCGCCACGAGATCGGCACGCGATCTACATCGACAGTTCGCTCGCGACCATGGGTTTCCTCTATGCGCTTGAGACGCTCGGACTAAGTTCATCCGTGATCAACTGGCCAGACTTCGAACCGCTTGAGATGAAGATGGCGAGGGCCCTGGGCCTTCAGCCCCACGAGCGTGTGATCTGCCTGATCGCGGTGGGATACGCGGATCGCGATGCCTTGGTGGCGGCCTCACCCAAGAAGTCCCTTGACGTTCTGCGCAGTTTCAACGTTGCAAGGTAAGGGAATCCTGACACTCAAACGGCGCCGAGTGTTACGGGTGGCGCTCACCGTCGTCATTGTCAGCGTGGTGGGCGTTCTCTTCGGGCGTGCTTTGGCGCGCAACTGGGATGCGTTAGCCGACATCGACCTGCGTCCCGATGGCTGGATCGCAGGTTCGGTCGTACTGTTCGCCTTCGCAGTAGTGGTTTCAGGATTCCTGTGGGGCCGTATGGTTGCGCAACTGGGTGCGATTCGCGTTGGTTTGCTCGAGGGTATCCGAGTGCATTGTCTGTCCTGGCTGCTGAAGTACATTCCCGGCCAGGTGGGCTCTGTAGCGAACAAGTTGGTCTGGGCGCGGTCGCGAAACGTTTCGCGCTCTCTGACCACGTTGTCCTTTTTCTACGAGAATGCTTTCTTGATCATCGGGTCCATCGTGCCGCCAGGATTGATTCTGCTGGCGCTGGGAAGTGTCGATTTAGGGGAGGGCGGGGTCGTGATAGTGACTGCGGCCTCGGTTATCCCGTTGCTGCTGTTGACCAGCAGGCCCATCCTCCGGTGGGGAACCAATCACGTCGCCCGGAGGATATTCAAGCGTGAGGTGCCGGAGGCGTATTTCCTCGGGTCTGTGCATACCCTGAAATATCAGTTGCTGTATTTGATTCCTCGTGCAGTGAACGGTGCTGGGCTCGTTCTGATAGCGATCTCGATGTTCGACGTGCCCGCCTCCCACTACGTGCCGTTGGCTTGTGCTTACATCTTTGCAGGCGCCGCCGGTGTTCTCGCCATTTTCGTGCCGAGTGGTGTCGGCGTGCGTGAATCAGTTTTTGTGCTGCTTAGCGTTGCGTACCTACCCGTGGAGCAGGCTATCGTGCTGGCTCTGGCAGCGCGCCTGTCTGCGACGCTCGGCGATGGAGTTGTTGCAGGTGTCTATGGACTGCTCACGTTCACTTCAAGAAGGAAGGCAGGCATCTCATGAGAATCGCAATCATCGGCTCTGCGTTGTCAGGCAACAAGGGGGCGGCTGCAATGCTCGAGAGTTCAGTTCAGCACCTATCCAAGTCAGACGAGCACGCGCAGTTCATCCTCTTGAGCATGTACCCCAGCGCGGATGCCCGACTCAATTCATACCCGAACCTACGCGTGATGGACGCGCGACCGTTGCGCCTCGGCGTCGTCCTCAACGGTATGGCCCTGCTACACAGACTGTTGCCGCCCCTGCGGCGCGGAATCGAACGGGCTGTGCCGGAGATCGGGGCGCTCGCCCGTGCAGACGTCCTCCTCGACGAGGGAGGAATCACGTTCGTCGATGGGCGCGGCAAGTACCTCATCTACAACGTTGCGAGCATTTTGCCCGCGCTCCTTGTCAGAACGCCTGTGGTGAAGGTCGCCCAGGCGATGGGCCCCTTCAACGAGCCGCTGAACCGGCTTGCTGCGAAGACCTTGCTGCCGCGCATGGCGGCGATCATCTCGCGCGGTGCGCTCACACACGAGCATCTCGTCGCCACTGGGCTGACCAACGTACAGGGGGGCGCCGACCTTGCGTTTACCCTGGAGGTCGGCGATGCCGATGCTGCCGCGGCTGGTGAGCGGGTTGATGTCGGCTTCTTCGACAATGGTGATGTTGTCGGTGTCTCGCCGAGTGCCGTATTGCGCAAGTCGGCTGAAGCCCGAGGCGACGACTACATCAGTGAGGTAGTCGCGCAGATCGACTACGTTACCGAGGTTCTCAACCGACCTGTGTTTCTCGTCGCCCACAGTGCACGGGCGCAGACGGCAAAGACGCACAACAATGACCTGCCGGTGTGCCGGGAAATCCAGGCCCGAGTCGCGAGGCCGGAGAAGGTGCTGTTCGTTGATGACGAGTTGAGTTCGCAGACGCTGCGGTTCCTGATCTCCCGGTGCGATATCTTCATCGCATCCCGATTCCACGCCATGGTCTCGTCACTCGCTACGGGTGTTCCGACGCTCGTTATTGGCTGGAGCCACAAGTACCGGGAGGTCCTGGAGATGTTCGGATTAGCCGAACTGGCTGTCGCACATAGTGACGCCACTCCGGAGCGCATCCGCCAGATGTTGGACGACCTCATTCAGAATCGTGATGAAGTTGCCGCGCAGATCTCAGATGCCCTTCCGCAGGTTCGCGCCCGCGCCATGGAGCAAGTGTCAGTCATCGAAAGGGTCGCGAGTCGGCAAACGTGACGAGGAGGTGCTCGAAATGCGACCTGCAGCGAGTACCCGACAGCGACGGGGCATGCTGCCCGCGACGTCGCGGTCACTGGTGGGTCGCGGCGTAGGCCCCGGAGCAGAACAGAGCATGCGAGCATCGGATTCGGACGGCATGGTTTCCTGGATGCGGTTCTTACGTATCGTTGACGTATTCGAGGCGTCCTACGCGTGAATGCGGGTGGCCGATGTCGACGATGACACTGTGGTGTGTGAAATGGCGGTCCTGACTGAACCGCGGCCGTATCGGCGCGGTCCCGACGCCGCTTCGGCTGCGGTGCCGGAACGCCGTGTGCGCGCTTGCCCAAAGCCTCGGAACTATCACCGTGTAGTGGCGGCAGTTACCGTGCTGTTCTTTCTCACGGCGACCTTCTGGGCGCTCACCATTCCGCACTTCGATGGTCCCGATGAAGAAGAGCACTTCAACTCCGTTAGCCGGCTGTTGCAGGGTGGGGGCTGGCCCCTACCGTACGAGGCGCCCCCTCCTCGGGAGCACCGGTCAGGCCATGCGGGAGGCCGGCCTTCCTGTGGAGGGAGAGGTTCTCACGGAGTTCGTGGCGCCTGCGGATCGGGCGACGCTGGAGGCTGCGACGTCGTTGGACGACTTCGGACGCGATGGGATGGTGCACCACCCGCCTGGCTACTACGTCCTGATCGCTGCTGGTACCGCAGCGCTGGGTGGCGAGACACTGCGCTGGGATCGTGCTTCTCTGGCCATGCGACTGCTCAGCGCGGCGTTGTTGGCGGGTGCAGTCCCGTTCGTGATCGGGTCGGTGCGGTGGATCACGGGCTCTGCGACTGCCGGTGTTGGTGGCGGAATGAGTTTGTTCACGGTGCCCTTCTTCACCAACATGGGCGGCTTGATCTCCAACGATGTCCTGTTGATCACCACCGCGACCGCATGCCTCTACTTTGCGATCCGGGCTTGGCGAGCGACGTACCCAGCCAGGTGGATGGTGCTTCTCTCAGCTGTCGCGCTTGGAATCGCCCTACTCTCCAAGGGCTTCGCGCTGTTCCTGCTGCCGACGTTCGCTATCCTGTGCGTGCTCTTAGCACGCCGGTGGCATAAGGACATTCCTGGCCGTTTCACCGAGGCGCTGTGGCCAATGTTGGTGGCCTTCCTGGTCGGAGGATGGTGGTGGTTACGGAACCTCATCGTGCTGGGCGTCGTCCAACCGAGCCGGTACGGCGCCCGCGAAGCCACCGGGGAGCAGCACGAGATGTACGACTTCGTCTTGTTCTTCACCCAGTTCTGGATTCGTTTCAACCGCTTGTTTTGGGGCCGTGGGGCGAGAGAGGACATGGCGCTTCCGGCCGAGATTGTGGACACGGCTGGTGTCATCCTCCTCGTGCTGATGGTTCTTGCGCTAACTGTCTCGAGACACAGGTTCATTCTCGCGGTCCTACTTCTGTTTCCGGCCGTGACGGTTGCGGTGCTCTTCATGAACGCGCACGGCATCTACTGGGATTTCGGTCGCCATGACAGGGGGGTTCAGGGCCGCTATGTATTTGCGGGCATAGTCGCCTATGCGGCGATTCTGGCTGTTGTGGTCCATCCATTGGTCCAGCGGCTTTCAACACGCATGCGTACCTTCCTGATGGCCATCGGGTCCACGGTGGCGCTGACCGTCACCTGGGTTGCGATCACCTGGGTGTTCGTAGGCTTATGGCACCAAGTCGATAAGCCCGGTGTAGTTCGCCGAGGGGCGGCCGAGGCTATTGGCGTGGCAGAAGGGGTGTATCCCGTTCTGGTATCACTGACAGTCATCATGCATCTGGTGTTCTTGCTGATGCTAGTTCGGTGGAGGTTCCCTGAGATCAAGGTGCTGCTGCTACCGAGCAATACTCCGCTTGGCGTACCTCGCCACGCTCGGGTCTGACACGGCCGGGCGGTGCGATGAAGCCGTCCATTGCGAGGATGACGGTGTCGCGGCGGTCCAACTGTAAATGCGCTGGTAAGAGGGCTTGAATCCATGCCGGGGCGCCACCTGCGCGGGCCGAAACAGCGCGACTACGCTGTCGCATTGAGCGAAAGGAGGAGCCGTGCTCGTTCGGATACGAGGCAGCGAACGAAACTACGCCTGGGGTTCGACCACCACCATCCCGCAGTTGATCGGGCGCGAACCCGGGACTGAGCCGGTGGCTGAACTGTGGTTCGGCGCCCACCCGGCCGCACCCTCGACCCTGCCCGACCGTGCCGGAGTGAACCTGCGCGAGTACCTGCTGACCGAGTTCGAGGCCGCGCTGGGGCGGCACGCACTGGCCAGGTTCGGCCAGCACCTGCCCTACCTCCTCAAGCTCATTGCCCCCGCCCGCCCGCTGTCGTTGCAGGTACACCCGAACCTGGTACAGGCACAGGCCGGGTTCACCGCCGAGGAGTCCGACGGGCTCCCGCGCGACGGCGCCACCCGCCTGTATCCGGACCCCAACCACAAACCCGAACTGCTCTTCGCGATAACCGAGTTCCGCGCCCTCTCTGCGGGTTCCGCACCCCACGCCGGGCCCTGGAACTGGTCAGCGGGCTGGATGCCCCGCTGGCCCGGAAACTGGCCGGGATCCTGACAACCGACCCCACTGCAGCCGGGATGCGCACGGCAGTCACCGAACTGCTCACTCCCGGTGCGGTGCCCGCGTCGGATACTCGCGCCGTCGTGCGGGCTTGTGCCGAGCGCAGGGGGGCTCGCGGCGCCTCGGTGCGAATCGATGCGATCGTGGCTGAACTCGGGGCAACTCACCCCGAGGACCCCGGTGCGGTCGCCGCGTTGTTGCTGAACCCGGTCACGCTGGCACCGGGGGAGGCGCTGTTCATCCCTGCCGGCACCCTGCATGCCTACCTGCAGGGCCTGGGTGTGGAGTTGATGGCCAACTCCGACAACGTCCTGCGCGCGGGCCTGACCAGTAAGCACATCGATCCCGAAGCGGTGCTGAGTACCGTCGAGTATGTCACCGCGCCGCCGGTGCGCATCGCCCCGGAGATCACCGGACCCATCCGCACCTTCTATGCCCCGGTGGAGGACTTCGAGATGTCCATCACCACCCTGGGAAACAATGGTGCGGTGGAGATGCCAGGGCGAGGTCCGCGGATCGTGCTGTCCATCTCCGGGCAGGCGCAGGTACGCACCCCCGATGCCGGACCGGTTCAACTGGGCCCGGGGGAGGCGGTGTTCGTCCCGGCCACGGCCGGCCACGTGATCGCCGACGGCGATGCGCACCTGGTGCAGGCCGCGGTGCCGTGATTCTGACTCTGACCGCCCCATCTTCTGCCGGTAGGCCGGAGCAGGAGTAGCCTCTGCGCAGCAGAACTGCTCAGGAGAAACCGATGAACGAACCTGCCGACACGGCCCGCACCTCCCGGATCCGGGAGAGTTTCACCGGACGCAACGCCTTCATCCTGGTGGCCATCGGCTCTGCCGTGGGCCTGGGGAACATCTGGCGGTTCCCCTACGTCACCTACGAGAACGGTGGGGGCGCCTTCCTCATCCCATACTTGGTCGCGCTGCTGACGGCCGGTATCCCGATCCTGCTGTTCGATTACGCCATCGGCTACAAGTTCCGCGGATCCCCGCCGATGGCGTTCAAACGGCTGCACCCCAGTGCCGAGGCCATCGGCTGGTTGCAGGTTGGCATCTGCTTCCTGATCGCCATCTACTACGCGGCCATCATCGCCTGGGCGGCGATGTACACCTGGTTCTCCCTGACCCAGGCCTGGGGTGATGATGCCGAGGGCTTCTTCTTCGAGACGTTCCTGCAGTACGACGGCGGTGGTGCCGAGGGCAGCGGGATCTCGGTGGACTTCGTGGCCCAGGTCGGCTGGCCGCTCATCGTGGTCTGGGTGGTGCTCCTGCTCGCCCTGGGCAGCGGGGTCCGCCGCGGCATCACGAAGATGTCCACCATCGGAATCCCACTGCTGTTCCTGATGTTCCTGATCCTGGTGGCCTACTCGCTGACCTTGGACGGCGCCACCGAAGGTCTCAACGCCCTGTTCACCCCCGACTGGGCGGCGTTGACCAGCGGCACGGTGTGGATCCAGGCCTATGGGCAGATCTTCTTCACCCTCTCGGTGGGCTTCGGCATCATGATCACCTACGCCTCCTACCTGAAGCGCAAGTCGAACGCCACCGGATCGGGGCTGGTGGTCGGGTTCACCAACTCCTCCTTCGAACTGCTGGGGGCCATCGGGGTGTTCTCCGCGCTGGGCTTCCTGGCCGTCGCATCCGGTACCGCCGTGGAGGAGGTGGCCTCATCCGGGCTGGGCCTGGCGTTCGTGGCTTTCCCCACCATCGTTTCCGAGGCCCCGGCTTCGACGCTGGTCGGGGTGCTGTTCTTCGGCGGTCTGACGATGGCCGGTCTGACCTCGCAGATCTCCATCTTGGAGGTGGTGATCTCGGCGGTGAAGGACAAGACCGGCTGGGCGAGGGTGACCACTGTGGCGATCGTCGGCGGAGCCACCGCGGTGATCTCCATCGTGCTGATCGGAGGCGCCTCCGGTGTCACCCTCCTCGATGTGGTCGACGCCTTCTCCAACAACATCGGCATCGTCGGAGCCGCGTTCCTCTCCCTGGTGCTGGTGGGTTGGGTCTACCGGCGGCTGGGCACGCTCACCGCGGCGTTGAACGTCTACGGCTCGGTCAGGATCGGCCGGACCTGGAAGGTCATGGTCGGTGTTGTGCTACCGGTTGTGCTGGCGGTGCTGCTGGTGGTGGACATTCGCGACAAGATCACGGAGGGCTACGGCGGCTTCGATGACTGGGTTGTGACGACCTTCGGCTGGGGGGCACTGGGCCTGGTGCTGGTGATGGCGATCGTGCTGAGTCTCCTGCCGTGGCGGGGAGCGTCCGCCATGCACCTGGAGGACCCCGATCGGGACGAGGCCGGAAAGGAGAGGGTCTGAGATGGACACCCCGGCAATCATCATGATGATCGTGGCCCTGGTCACGGTCTGGGGCGGTATGGCCACCGCGATCATCCACCTGTCCCCCACCCCGAGGACGACGACACCGGCTCGCCGCCCGGACCGGCTCGATAGATGCATCTGCGCGCCCCTGGTGCCAGACTGGATGGTGCTGGTGGTGACGGCCACCACCACTGCACATGTGGGAGGTCGCAATGCGAGCGAACATCGGTGATCGTGTCGTGATCGAATCTGCACAGGTGGGTCAGCCACCTCGCGACGGTGAAGTGCTGGAGGTGCGCGGTCCCGACGGCGCCCCGCCGTGGGTGGTGCGCTGGAGCGGTGAGGACGTGGGCAACCTCTACTTCCCCGGGCCCGACACCCGCGTGAGCCCACCCGGGAAGGACTGAGCGACAGCCCGAGCCAACCCTGGGCGGATGAACCGCCGGGGATGGCTGCGCGAGCGAAGCGAATCAGGCAAGATCGGGGGTATGGAACTGCACCTGACCGGAGACGCCCAGGCCGATGAGTTGCTCAGCAGCGATCCATTGGCGCTGATCATCGGGATGCTGCTGGATCAGCAGGTGCCGATGGAAACCGCCTTCGCCGGGCCGCACAAGATCCACGAGCGTCTCGGCGGACTGGACGCTGGGCAGATTGCGGCCATGGACCCGGAGGAGTTCAAGCAGACCTGCGCCACCCCACCGGCGGTACATCGCTTCCCGGGATCCATGGCCGGGCGCATCCAGGCCCTGGCGCAGATCATAGTGGAGGAATACGACGGCGACGCCGCTGCGATCTGGACGCGCGGTGAGCCTGACGGTCCGGAAGTGCTGCGCCGGCTCAATGCCCTACCCGGTTTCGGCAAGCAGAAGGCCGCGATCTTCCTGGCGCTGCTGGGCAAGCAGTACGGCTACACCGGCGCCGGGTGGCGCGAGGCCACCGGCGACTACGGCCACGAGGGTGCCTACCGGTCCATCGCCGACGTGGTGGACGAGGACTCATTGCAACGCGTGCGCCAGACCAAGAAAGCCGCCAAGGCCGCGGCGAAGAAGGGCTGAAGTAGCGCACATGGCGGTGCCGGACAGCACGGACTTCTTGGAAGACCAGATCAGAGCCGCGGCTCTGGACCTGTACCACTCCTCGTCACTCAAACGACACATCCCGGCTTCGAGAGTCCTGCAGCACGCCCAACAGATCCGCCTGGGGATACCGGATAGTCGGTCCGCGCACACCAGCGAGATCCGACGGGTGGACTCCGTTCCCAACTTGGCGTGGGTCTGTTGCATCCGAGGAACTCACCACTCCTTCGTGATCGGCCCGCAGGTCGAGGCCGCGGAAGGGTTCGTCTTCGAAGGTGCCTGGGACGGCGACTACGGCCAGGGCCAGATCCACAGGACGGACTACGCCTTCGGGTCCGGTGCGCGGCTGGGCCGCTACGTCGTCTTCGTGCCGCCGAAGCACTGTTGGGAGTACCTCTACGTTCTGACCGACAAGCGCGACAACCGGGTGATCGTGTCCAACAGTGCGACGTTCGCGCTCACCCACGCCGGACTGCGCCCTGACTCTCGCTTCGTCCGGCAGGGTTTCGAGGTACTCAGACCAAGCACGAACACCGCGACGGCGGCGGGTTTCGATCGCTATGACCCTGTGGTGGCGTCTGATGAGGAGTACACCTTCAGCCGGATGATGTTCCACAACTTCGTGGTGCACGATGGCAAGGTGCAACTCGCGCCCACCGCGTCCTCGGTTCAGTTCTCGGACTACTCGCACTACCGGGAGTTCCTCTCCGGTTGTATCCAGCGCCTTGCTGAGAATGCGTCGGATGCGCGACGACGAACCACCTTCACGCCGATCACCCCGCTCTCGAGCGGATACGACTCCACCGCGACAGCCGTGCTGGCCAGTGAACTCGGCTATCGTGATGCCGTCACCCAAGACCTTACGATCAGGGGCACCTTCGACTCGGGTCAGCGCACCGGTGCCACCCTCGGGATGAACGTCGAGGTGCGCCACCATCTGCTCGGTACCGAGCCCGTGCAGCGGATGGGTGTGCGAGTGGCCGACGGAGGGGAGGTTGACCTCTACGGGGAATTTCTTGCGACGCCGGGCCTGGGTGATGACGTCATGCTGGCCACGATGGAGTCGGCGCTGCAAGGCCGAATGGTTCTGAACGGGGCCATGGGGGATGCGTTGTGGAGGCGGCGCTCGGTCCAGGCCCCTGGGCTGCCGGTCTCGGTGCCGTATGGCAAGAGCGTGACGGAGTTCCGGCTGCGAACCGGGTGGGTCTTCGTTCCCGTTCCCGCACTGGGTGCGCGGTCCCCCCGCAGCATCCAGCGGATCACCAGGGATCCGGAGATGCACGCGTGGACACTCCACGGCCCGTACGACAGGCCGATACCTCGGCGGATCGCCGAGGAGGCGGGGGTGCAGCGGGGAAGTTTCGCCACCGGGAAGGCGGCCGTGAACCCGACGGTGGAAGCGTCGCCGGGCATGGTCATGGAGTCTGTCGCGTACGTGGCGGAGCGCTACGCCCTCGGCTGAGGGCCTGCTGGTCAAGCCCGAGCCCGCTGCGCCGCCCGCAGGATATTGCGGGCCATGGTGGGGAAGATCAGCGCATGAAAGGGCACCAACACCCCCCAGTACAACCGGCCCAGCAGGCCACGAGGGAAGTAGATCGCGCGCTGGCGGTAATCGGTCCCGCCGTCCGCCCCCGGGCGCACCGTCAACTGCAGCCAGGCCCGCCCGGCCGCTCGCATCTCCGAGCGCAGCGTCAAGGATCGTCCCGGGGTGATCGACTCCACCCGCCAGAAGTCCACGTGGTCATCGACCTGCAGATGATGCGGATCGTGCCGCCCGCGGCCCAGCCCATGACCACCGGCAGCCCGGTCCAGTAGCCCGCGCACCCGCCACAGGATCGCAGGGGAGTACCAGCCGTTCTCCCCTCCGATACCTTCGACCACCTGCCACACCGCCTCAGGTGCGGCGGCGCCGTGACGCTGGCGCACATCGGTGAACACGGTATGCCCGGCCCACTGCGGGTCCGAGGGCAGCGGGTCGGCCGGATCGACCTCGGCCTGCACGTCGTGGTCCCAGGTCACCGTGACCTGCCCGGCCAGTTGCCGCTGGATCGCCCGACGGCAGGCCTGACGGTAGGACGTCAGGCCATCGGGAGGGTCAGGGATGATCTCGGCGATCCGGTGATCGGTGGTGACGGCGTCCTGCGCCATCGAGGCCGCCAGCGGCATTGCGATCCCGCGGGGAATCGGGGTGGTCATGGTGATCCAGAATCCGCTCAGTCGCGGCGCGGGCACCGGCAGTGCCAGCACGCGGCGCCGGGGCAGGCCCGCCACCTGGCCGTAGGCGGTGAGCATGTCCCGGAATCGCAGCACCTGCCCGGAGCCGATGCCGACGTCGTCATTCACCGGTTCCGGTAGGGCGCTGGCGTGGGCCAGGTAGTACAGCACGTCCCGGATCGCGATGGGTTCGATCCGGTTGTTCAGCCACCTGGGCCCGGGCATCACCGGCAGCAACTCGGCAAGGTGGCGGATCATCTCGAAGGACACCGACCCCGATCCGATCACCACCCCGGCTCGCAGCACCAGCGCCGGGACCGCCGCGGCGAGCAGGATGCGCCCCACCTGCTCCCGGGAGCGCATGTGATCCGACAGTGAGTCCAACTCACCCCCGGGGTGCAACCCGCCCAGGTAAACGATCTGGGCCACCCCGGCCTCGGCGGCAGCGGCGGCGACGGTGCGGGCGATCTGTTGCTCCCGGGAGATGAAGTCATCGCCCTGACCCATGGAGTGCACCAGGTAGAGCATCGTGTGCACGCCATCCATCGCCGCGAGTACCTGCTCGGGTGATTGCAGGTCCGCCTCGGCCAGTTCCACCTGCCCGCTCCAGGCACGGGAGTGCAACCGCTCGATGTTGCGGGCGCTGGCCCGCACCGTGAACCCAGCCGCTAGCAGCTCGGGGATCAACCGGCCACCGATGTACCCGCTGGCACCGGTGACCAGCACCCGCCGCCCGTTCCCAGGGGCAAGTGAGAGTCGCAGCGGCGAGGCGGGTGTGTCCATGGCCTGACGCTAACGCCAACAGGTGCACCGCACCCGTTGGGAGGGCTCTGCCGGTCACCGCCCCGGTAAGTTCGAGCCGGACGAACGGCACCGACGCCGGCTACCTTTCCCACGGGATGGTGAGGATCGTCGTCGTCAGCGCATCGACTCGATGATCCGGTCGAAGTCCTCCGCACCGTGGCCCGCGTCGATCTGCTGCTGGATGAGTTCTTGGACCATCTGCATCGGGGCCGGGGTGATGCCTTGCTCGCGACTGGCGCGGGCGATGGTGCCCAACTGCGTCGTAGTCCAGTGCAGGCTCTGGAGGGCCTCGCTGTAATCACGGGCGTCCAGGCGTTCAGTGGAATGACCGAGCAGACTGGTCATCGCAGCGAGGAACGGCGCGGCCCGCCCGGCGTACTCAGCCGCCCCGACGCCGGCCGTCTCCAGCATTGCCACACCATGCAGGAACCCGGCGAACATGCTGTACATCCCGGAGAGCATGGCCAGGTCCCACATGGAGGCCATGCCGGGATCGTCGCCGTCGAAGGTGCTGCTTCCCCACACCTGCAGTAGTGGCTCGTGTGCATGGAAGGCCGGTGCGGAGCCGCTGTAGAGGATCACCGACTCCGGTGTGCCAATCATCCTCGGGGTGCTCATGATCGCCCCGTCCAGGTAGTCGATCCGGTGCTCGCGGGCCCAGCGGGCCAGCTCCCGGGCCTCCTCGGGCGTGGTCGTGGTCAGGTTGATCACCGTCCGACCGGTAAGGGTTTCGGTATGCGGGTGGAGTGCCGCACGTACCGAGGCATAGTCGAAGAGGCAGACGACGACGAGATCGGCGCCGCTGATGGCCGCACCGGCCGAGGTGGCCGCCTGGGCACCCCGATCGACCAGATCGGTGTCCTTTCCGGGCGTGCGGTTCCACACGGTCAGGACGTGACCGGCGTCGAGTGCGGTCGCGGCAAGTGCCCCGCCCATGGCACCGAGGCCGAGGAGGGTGAAGGAGAATGTCATTCCCTACATCTGCGGGATCGACGCCGCGATGGACGTGGTCAGCGGGAAGTGGAAAGCCCTGATCCTCTGGGAGCTGCAGGCCCACGGGGTTCGTCGCTTCGCCGAACTCCGCCGCGGGCTGGTGGGGGTCAGCGAGAAGATGCTCACCCAGCACCTTCGCGAGATGGAACATGACGGTCTGGTGGCACGGGAGGTCTTCGCCGAGATCCCGCCCCGGGTGGAATACCGCCTGACCGAACACGGGGCCAGCCTCAACGAGGCGTTGGGAGCCCTGGGGCAGTGGGGCATCGGCCGGATCGAGCGGGAGAATCTGGTCACTGTCCGCCAGGAGGTGCATCCCGCCGGCTGAGCCCCCGCGGTACCTTTCGGAGGGCAGCCTCGCCCGCGCCCCAGCGCTAACCCGCCTCGCCGGACCCGGCGAGTTCGAGCCACAGCGATTGCCGTTCGCCCGTGCGCGGAGCACACTGGGGTAAGTCGACTGCGAGGTGACGTGATGGACGTCGACATCGAACCCTTACCACTGTTGTCCCGGGGCAAGCACCGCAGCCCGCGCCGGGGCGCATGTTTCATGGAGTTGGCCTCCTACCTGGCCGGGGAGCGCTGGAGCGACGCCCCCGCCTGTACCCACCCGCTGTTGGCTCACCTGGCTCGGTTGGTCAATGACCTGACCCACTCCACACACCGGCCCCGCTTGGCCACGCTGGTGCCGGCGGTGATCGGGCTGACCAGTGATGATCCGCGCTGGCGTGATGAGTTGGCCGTGCTTGCGGCTGCTCGCGCCCTGCCCGTGGTGAGCGAACAGCGCCAGCGGGCGCTCGCCGTCGGGCTGCTCACCTGCGAGAGGTGCCGCTCCGCGCGCTCCGGTCCGCAGCAGGCCGCGCCTCATCCGGCGGTCCAGCGAGCGCTGGAGCAGGCGCCCCTGGCGGCGAGGTGGGCGCGGAACTTCATCGCCGAGGTGGGCGGCCCGGGCCGGAGGCACCCGGGAAAGACCATGGTGGAGATCGCCACCGTCGGGCTCGCGCAGGCCTGCGTCACCGACCCGGACGGCATGCTGCGCGAGTTGCTCGCCGATGCCATCACGATGTGTGAGCACCTCGCCGGCCGGGAGCGGGACCGGGAGGCGCTGGAGTGGTCGGACTGGCGTGAGGTGTGTCGGGCGGCACCGGTGCACTGACCATCCCGGTTCACAATCCGGATGTGGTGCGGCGGGTGCGGTCAGGTCCTGCCTCGCGGGTCGATGTCGGGCGCTACGGTGGACCAGAGATCCACCGACACCCTCAGGGGAACCCCATGACATCGCTGTATCGCGGACAGATCACACTGCCCGTCGCCCCGCTCGGCCCCGACGATCCGCTCCCGGTCCCGCACCGGCTGCTGGAGAATCCCTTCGAACTGGGTGCCGACCTGCCCGAGCAGATCCGCCACGGCGCCTCCTTCGGCCGGCCCCGGTCGATGCACCCGTACCTGCTGCAGAACAACTACCCCCGCACTCGCGAGCCGATCACCCTGCCCACGGTTGTCCTGGACAACGGCCATCTGCGCGCCACCTTCACCCCGACCCTCGGCGGGCGGCTGTGGTCACTGGCCGATATCGCTTCCGGACGGGAACTGCTGCACGCCAACGCGGTGCTGCAGCCGGCGAACCTGGCGTTGCGCAATGCCTGGTTCGCCGGGGGAGTGGAGTGGAACATCGGCACCAAGGGCCACGCCGCGCACACCATGTCCCCCTTGCATGCTGCCCGCCTGACCGGCCCCGGCGGGGTGCCGATGCTGCGGATGTGGGAGATGGACCGGCTGCGCGAGGTGGTCTTCCAGGTCGATGCGTGGCTGCCGGCCGGCTCGCATGCACTGCACGTGTACGTGCGCATCCAGAACCCGGGCGAGCACGAGGTGCCGATGTACTGGTGGTCCAACGCCGCCGTACCCGAGGCGCCGGACGTGCGCGTGCTGGTCCCGGCCACCACCGCCTACGCCACCGGGTACGACGGCACCATCGCCGAGGTTCCGGTGCCGGTGCACAACGGTGCCGACCGCACCTTCTCCACCCGTAGCACCGACGCCGCGGACTACTTCTACGACACCACCGGCACCACCCACCCCTGGATCGCCGCCGTCGACTCTTCCGGGCACGGTCTGGCCCAGGTGTCCACGGCGCGCCTGCCCGGGCGCAAACTGTTCCTGTGGGGCACCGGGCCCGGCGGGCAGCACTGGCAACGGTGGCTCTCCCCGGACGGCCCCGGCCCCTACCTGGAGATCCAGGCCGGGATCACGGCCACCCAGTTCGAACACGTCATGATGCCCGGCCGCACCAACTGGGACTGGGTGGAGACCTACGGCGACATTGCCGCCGATGCCACCCGGGCCCACGATGAGGACTGGGACGCCGCCACCACCCACGTGGCCGGGCGTGTCGATGCTCTGTTGCCGGACGCGGGTCTGGGCGCGGTGCTCACCGAGGCCCGCCGAAGCGCCGATCGCGCACCCGAGGAAGTGCTGCACCGCGGCAGCGGATGGGCGCCCTGGAATCCCTGGTGCGCTCCCGTAGCGGGCAGCAGTGGATAGCCGACGACGGCGGAACCCCGTTCGCGCCGGAGTCGCTCGGCGAGGAGCAACTGCTGTGGGAGGCCCTGGTGGGCGAGCCGCGCCGCGGCCAAGAACTCCTGGCCGCCGCTGATCCGGCCACGCCGCCGGCCTCCTACGTCGTCGGGCAGTTCTGGGAGGATCTGCTCTCCTCGACCGCGCCGGGATGGTTGCGTGACTATCACCTGGGTGTCCTGGCCCATGCCCGCGGGGATGATCAGCGCGCCGAGGAGTGCTACCGGGCCTCGCTGGCCGATCGGCGCAGTGCGTGGGCGCTACGCGGGCTGGCGCAGGTTGCTGCCGGCCGCGGCGATCACGCCGGGGCCACCGACCTGCTGTCCGATGCCCTGGCACTGGCTGATGACCAGCCCACGATGTTGCTGGAGGCGATGTCCGCGGCGATCCAGGCCGGAGCGCCGCAGCGAGCCTTGGACCTCGCCGGCGGTGCTCCGCGTGAGGTGCGAAGCATGGGCCGGGTGCGGTTGCTCGAGGGTTTCGCCGCCCACGCCGCGGGAGACCGGGACCGTGCCGAGCAGGTGCTGGCCGAGGACATCGTCATCCCTGACGTGCGCGAGGGTGAGTTGGCCCTGTCGGACCTGTGGGCCGCCGTCCACCCCGGGCGGGCGGTGCCGGAGCGCTACGACTTCCGAATGCGCCACCCCTGACCAACGGTGCCCGTCCGCGCCCCAACGGGTCGACCCGGAGTGCGACATCGCACCCGGACTCGCTGGCCCAGGTGGTGATGGACATGGGCCCCTCCTGCAGCGTGCCACCGGGCGCGGCTGACTCACCACCCTGCACAGCAGGAGGCCAGTGCATCGCCTCGTCCGGCCTGCCGCATAGGCTGTCAGCGTGAGCACGTCATGGCCCGGCCCACAGTGGCAGTGGGAGGAACCACCGGAGTGGGACTACCCGCCCCCACAGGATCCCGGCGACCCTGGCACCTCCGAGGTTCCCCCACCGCCGGACCCCGCCCACGCACCGGACCCTGCGACCGGACCCCAGCCGGCCTCCGCCCGCGCCGTGGTGCGAGCCGCCGCCGTCGCCGACTCCCCGCTCGATGCCCTTCAACAGGTGTGGGGCTATGACACCTTCCGCGGCCAGCAGGAAGAGATCATCGACACCGTCACCGCCGGCAACGACGCCCTGGTGCTGATGCCCACCGGCGGAGGGAAGAGCCTGTGCTACCAGATCCCGGCGCTGGTGCGCGAGGGCACCGGGGTGGTGATCAGCCCGCTGATCGCGCTCATGCACGATCAGGTCCAGGCGCTGGAGCAGCTCGGGGTGCGCGCGGCGTTCCTCAACTCCACCCAGTCGATGCCGGAGCGCCGCGACGTGGAGCACCGGCTGCTGGCGGGCGAGTTGGACCTGCTCTATCTGGCACCGGAGCGACTTCCGGTGGCTACCGCGCTGCTGGATAAGGCCCGCATCGCGCTGTTCGCCATCGATGAGGCCCACTGCGTGGCGCAGTGGGGCCACGACTTCCGGCCCGACTACCTGGGCCTGACCCTCCTGCACGAGCGCTGGCCTGACGTTCCGCGTATTGCCCTGACCGCCACCGCCACCGCTGAGACCCGGGCCGAGATCGTCCAGAACCTGCATCTGGGCGAGGCCCGGGTGTTCGTGTCCAGTTTCGACCGGCCCAACATCCAGTACCGGATCGGTCCGAAGCAGAACGCCAGGGACCAGCTGCTCCGCCTGATCAGGGAAGAACATCCCGGCGCCGCCGGCATCGTGTACTGCCTGAGCAGGGCCTCGACCGAACGCACCGCGACGTGGCTGGCCGAGCGGGGCATCACCGCCCTGCCCTACCACGCGGGCCTGCCCGCTGCGGAACGCTCGGCCACCCAGGCGCGCTTCCTGCGGGAGGAGGGCGTGGTGATCGTGGCCACCATCGCCTTCGGGATGGGCATCGACAAACCCGACGTGCGGTTCGTGGCCCACCTGGACCTGCCCAAGTCCGTGGAGGGGTACTACCAGGAGACCGGCCGCGCCGGTCGGGACGGGCTGCCCGCCACGGCATGGCTCGCCTACGGCTTGCAGGATGTGGTCCAGCAACGACAGATGATCGACGACGGCGAGGGGGACGTCCAGCGCAAACGAGCCCAATCCCTGCACCTGGATGCGATGCTCGCGCTGTGTGAGACGGTGCGGTGCCGGCGCCAGCAGTTGCTGCGCTACTTCGGGGAGGACTCGGCCCCGTGCGGCAACTGCGACACCTGCGTGCAACCACCGGAATCCTTCGACGGCACCGTGGCGGCACAGAAGCTGATGTCCACCATTGTGCGGTTGCAGCGGGAACGGGGCCAACAGTTCGGCGCCGGTCACCTGGTGGATATCCTGGTGGGCAACGAGAACGAGCGGGTGCTGCGCGAGCGGCACACCGACCTGAGCACCTTCGGGATCGGTACCGAACTCAGCGGTGCCCAGTGGCGCGGGGTGGTGCGCCAACTGCTCGCCCAGAGCCTGCTGCAGGTGCAAGGCGCCTATGGGGTGTTGGCGATCACCGACGCAGCGGCCGCGGTGCTGCGGGGACAGACCCAGGTGTGGCTGCGCAGTGAGCCCGAACGGGTGCGCGCGGCGGCCAGGACGCCCGCGAGGACCGCCCCGGTGGACCTGGACGAACCCGCTCAGGAGTTGTTCGCCGCGCTGCGCACCTGGCGTGCCGGAGTAGCCAAGGAGCAGGGTGTACCCGCCTACGTGGTGTTCAACGACGCCACCCTGGCCGGGATCGCCCAGGCCCGGCCGGCCACCTTGACCGGACTTCGCGGTATCTCCGGGGTGGGTGATGCCAAACTCGAGCGGTACGGGGATGCGGTGCTGCAGGTGCTTGCCGGGCAGTGAGAGCACACGGGAAACCCCGCCGCGTTGGTCAATCTGGTGAAGGGGTGGCCAAGGGATCTCCAAGCGAGTCCATGGCGGGTCGAAGTGTGCGCGAACACACCGCGAACACTCGGGCTATCGACTCGACCGGCACCGCGGATTAGGACAGACTAAGTAGGCATTCTCAGCGCTATCTGTGCGCTCTGCTCCAGCCTCCAAGGATCCTTGTGTCTACCGGCATCTCTGCTGCGTCCGCCCCTGTCCGTTCCCACCACCCCGACCCGGTCACTGCCGCCGGTGTCCCCTCGGGTCACCTTCCGACCGGTGACCGGCCGCACGACGCCGGCCACGATGGCGCCGCACCCACCGGTGCCGCACCCACCGGTGCCGCACCCACCGGTGCCGCGACCACGGCGACCGACACCGCCGAGGGGGCTGCGTCGTCGTCGGGGGTGAACCCGCCGAGCACCCCACCGGTGCGGCGCCCGGCGCCGCTGCCCACCCCGCGCAGCAAGATGTGGACGGTCAAGTTCGTGCTGCTGCTGGGCCTGATGGTGGCGATCGGGGCCTTCACGACCGACATGTACCTGCCCTCCCTGCCCGAGGTGGCCGGGACCTGGGCGCGGGAGACGCCGCAGTCCAGTTCACCATCACCGCCACCTTGATCGGTGGTGCGCTGGGGCAGTTCGTGATCGGGCCGTTGTCGGACCGGTACGGGCGCCGGGTGCCGGCGATGATCGGGATCACCGTGCACATCGTCGCCTCGGTGGCCTGCCTGCTCACCTACGACGTGATGCCCCTGATCGGGCTGCGGATCCTGCAGGGTGTGGGCAACGCTGCCGCGGCGGTGGTGGCGATCGCGGTGATCCGGGACAAGCTGACCGGCCCGCAGGCTTCGGCCGTGTTGTCCCGGCTGATGCTGGTGATCGGCCTGGCACCGCTGCTGGCGCCCTCGATCGGGGGGTTCCTGGCCAACATCTGGAACTGGCGCGCGGTGTTCGTGGCGCTGGCCCTGTACGGGGTGGGGCTGCTGGTGGTGGTGTGGCGGTTCCTGCCCGAGACGTTGCCCCCGGCGCGACGCACGGGCGGCTCGCCGCTGAAGGTACTGGGCTCCTACGGTGCGCTGCTGCGGGACCGGCAGTTCGTAGCCCTGGCGCTGCTGCCGGGCCTGGGGATGGCCGCGGTGTTCGCCTACGTGTCGGCCTCCCCGTTCGTGATCCGGGAAGACTACGGGCTGAGCGAGAACCAGTTCGCCTTGCTGTTCGCGCTGAACGGTATCTCGATGGTGATCGGGGCGCAGGTCAACGCGGCGTTGGTGCGCCGCTTCGCGCCGGTGCGGCTGCTGCGCCTGGCACTGCCGGTCTCGGTGAGCCTGGCGATGGTGCTGGTGGTGGTGGCCGCGTTGGGCCTGGGCGGCCTGCCCGGGCTGCTGGCGCCGCTGTGGCTGATGATGGGCGTGAACGCCTTCATCGCTCCGAATGCCTCGGCCTCGGCGCTGGCGCGGCACGGGGACCGCGCCGGAGCCGCCGCCGCGTTGATCGGGGTGTCCCAGTTCGGGGTGGCCGGGCTCGTGGCGCCGCTGACCGGGCTGTTCGGCACCTCGGCGACGTCGATGGCGGTGGTGATCGCCGCCTCGATGGCCGCCGCGCTGCTGGTCCTGGCGCTGGGGACGCCGGCCTACCGGCGCGGGGGCTGGCGCACCGACGCCGCCTTCCAGGAGTAGCCCGGCCCGTTCCTCCTGGCTCCGGGCACGCGCTACAACCATCCAATTGAGCCGTTGTGGCGAGAGATCCGGTCTCCACCTCGCCGCAACTGTCCAATTGAGCTGTTGTGGCGGGGATGGCGGGGGTGGTGAGGACGGCGCCGCCGTGGCTGCGTCACCACAGGGGCACGGGTGGGGGGTGGTGGGGGGTCTTGGCCTTTTCCGGGCGATGCTCCACGATGGAGGCACCGGGTGATCCGGCCTGGAGGAGGCTAGCGGTGGGGTGGTGGCGCGTGGGCGTGCCGCGGGGGTGCCATGAGTGAGCACTCGGCCCCGGCCATCCCGCGCCGGGACTTCACCCTGTTGATGCTGGCCACGGTGACGGCGCTGTGCAACTTCGCCCCCTGATGACCGTGGTGCCGCTGTGGGCAGCCGGCGGAGGGGGCTCGGGAGCGGGGGTGGGCGCCACGAACGGGGTGATGCTGGGGGCCACCGCCATCACCCAGTTGGCGATGGGTCCGGTGCTGGCGCGATTTACGCTGAAGCAGATCTTCGTGGCCGGTGCGGCCGTGATGGCCGCGCCCACCCCGTTCTATCTGCTCTCGGACCAGTTGGCACCGGTGCTGGTGATCTCGGCGGCCCGCGGCGTGGGGTTCGGCCTGTTGGTGGTGGCCGCGAGCGCGCTGGTGGCCGAGATCGTGCCCTCGCACCTGCTCGCCCGGGGCCTGGGCATCCACGGTCTGGGAACCGGTCTGCCGATGGTGATCGCCCTGCCGGCTGGGGTGTGGGTGGCCCGGCAGTGGTCTTTCACACCGGTGTTCGTGGCCTCGACGGTACTCGCCGTGGTGGGGGCGGTGCTGGCGTCATTGCTCCACGCGGGGGGACGGCCCGCAGATGAGCGGCCCGGGCCTGCGGCCGGATCCGTGCTGCTCGACCCCAGCGTGGAGGCCGATCACACGGCTGGGGCCACCGAGTTGCTCGAAAGCTCGCCGGCAGAGGCACAGGTGCGGGCTGGTGCAGCCACCCGCAAGCGGCGGATCGGGCAACCCGGTGTGCTCGGCGCCATCGGACCACTGCTGCGGCCGGCGCTGGCCTTCTTCAGCCTCACCATGGCCCTGGGTGCGGTGAACACGTTCCTGCCGCTGGCCGTGCCGGATGCCTCGGTGGTGTCGCTGGCCCTGGTGGTCGCCCCACTGGCGATGATCACGGGCCGGTTCGGGTCAGGAGTGCTCGCCGGTCACCTACAGCCCGGGAGGTTGGTGCTTCCCGGCGCGGTCGTTGGGGCGGTCGGGATGGGCGCACTCGCCCTGGGTGCCGCGCCCGGCATGAACTCCTGGCTGGTGGTGGCCGGTGCCGGGGTGTTCGGCCTGGGCCTGGGCGTGAACCAGAACGACTCGCTGGTGGTGATCATGGGACGCGCCGGGCCCCGGCGGCGCGGGCTGGCCAGCACGGTGTGGAATTTCGCCTACGACGCCGGGATGGGCTCCGGCGCCGTGATATTCGGCGCTCTGCTGGCCGGGATCGACTACCCGTGGGCCTACGGACTCGCCGCGGTGGTGATCGCGGTGGCGGCGCCGGTGGGGCGGGTGCGCGTGGGGTGGTGAGCGGGGGCTTAGTTCAACCAGTTCTCGCGGTTGGTGGCGATGAAGTTCTCGTCGAGTAGGTCCGGGTAGCGTTGTCGGACTTGGGTGATCAGTTCGGTCTGTCCGGGGGAGAGTGTGTCGGTGCCCAGGGTGGTGGTGGTGGGGATTAGGCCTTGTTGGTGTAGTACTTCGTTGACGCCGGGGACGCATCCGGCGAAGTTGTGGTCGACGTCGAAGACGGCGTGGTTGATTTCCACCATGTCTGATGCTTCAGCGAGCAGTTCCAGCGGCACTTGGCCGGCGGTGACGGCTTGGTTGGCTTTGGTGACCTGGTGGGTTGCGGCGCGGGTTCCCACGGCCCATTGGCCGAGTAGGCCGCCGGTGGCGCGGATTTGGCGTTGTTGTCCATTGATGGTGCGCTGGTAGGGGGTGATCAGGTCGTGGATGATCGCGTCGTCGTTGCCGGTCAACAGCGCTATCTGGTCCCAGCGGTCATGTTCCAGGAGGGTCTGGGCAACATCGCCGGTGCAGTACCGGTTGAACGGGGCGGCCTTGACTCCCACGACCGTTTCGATGTCGAACAGGGCGCGCCAGTATTCCCGGCTCAGCAGGGCCCCGCCCACTGCGGGTTGGAGGTAGAACCCGATCACCGGCATCACCTCAGCAACGGCGGCGGCTCGTTCCAGCAGGGTCTGTTCACTGGTGTCCGACATGCCCCACGGGCTGAGCAGGGCCGCGTGGTAGCCGGCTTCGGTGGCCAGTTCGGCTTCGGTGACCGCCTGGTGGGTATCACCGGTCAGTCCGGCGACCATGATCGGTTCGCTGCCGTGCTCGGCGGCGGTCTCGGCGGCCAGGTGCCACACCTGTGTGAGCATGGCGGGGTCGTGGTGCAGTTCGAACTGGGTGGTGTGTACTGCCACGGCCAGGCCGTGGGCGCCGGCATCGAGGTAATACCTGGTCAGGGCGCGTTGGGCTCGCAGGTCGAGGCCGCCGGATTCGTCCAGGGCCAAGGGGTGGGCCGGGATGACCACCCCGGAGCCCAGTCGTGCGGCCAGGTCGGTGCTCATCAGAATTTGCCCTCTCGCTGCTGGAACTTGGTGGCCTTGCCCAGTTGCCGCCCGCCCTCGGTCACCCACCGGGCCACCATCTCTACCACGCGGCGCATCGGGACCGTGGGGTAGCCGTACAGGTCGTGGCAGTGACTGGCGTCGGAGAGCAGGGCGTCGGTGGACTCGGTTCCGGTGAACCGCACCTCGGTGCCCATCGCGGCGGCCAGCCAGGTAGCCAGGCGGCGCACCGAGACGGTCTCGGGGCCGGTGGCGTTGAGGATGTGCGGGGGAGTGCTGGCCAGTTCCACCGACCGTAGCGCCCAGGCGGTGGCGTCTTGTTGCCAGACCACGTTCACCGCCGGCATGGTGACGTCGATGGGCTCACCATCCAGGATCTGAGTGGCGAGGTCGGCGATGACGCCGTAGCGCAGTTCGCAGGCGTAGTTGAGCCGGAAGATGGTCACCGGGGTGTTCCAGGTGTGCGCGGCGTGGGAGAAGATGCGCTCACGAGCCAGGCAGGACTGGGCGTACTCACCCACCGGTTCGGGAGCGTCGTCCTCGGTGGACCCACCAGCAGACAACGGACGCAGCGGGTAGACGTTCCCGGTGGAGTAGACCACCGAGGGCACCCCCCGGTAGGAGCCTGTCAAGCCCTCTGTGTAAGAGAGGCTCCTGTTTCTAGTTGATGTGTCCTGCTAGACGCTCGGGGTAGAGCAGTTCGAGTTGGTTCAGTGCGGCGGTCCAGCCGGCGGTGGTGGTGCCCTCCACGAGCCGCCCGGGAGCCTTGCGCTTGTGCGCTGGCAGGCCCTGCTCCTTGGCTCGCTGACGGGCACGTTTGTCCTCGATATCGCGGATGGCTAGCCACAACAACTTCACCACCGCTTCGTCGTTGGGGAAGTGCCCGCGGTTCTTGATGATCTTGCGCATCTGGTAGTTCAAACTCTCGATCGTGTTGGTGGTGTAGATGACCTTGCGCACCGCCGGGGGGAAGGCCAGGAATGGGGTGAACCGTTCCCAGGCCCGCTGCCACACCGCGATCGCTGCGGGGTATTTACGTCCCAGGTCGGAGTCGGCCAACTCCAGCAGCGCGGTCTCGGCCGCATCGGCATCGGCGGCGGTGTAGATGGTGCGCAACCCGGCCGAGAAGGCCTTGCGATCGCCGTAGGAGATGTATCGGTTGGCCGCCCGGATCAGGTGCACCACACACGTCTGGACCACCGTCTGGGGCCAGGTGGCCTCGATCGCCTCGGGCAGGCCGGGCAGCCCGTCGCAGCAGGCGATCAGGATGTCCTTCACGCCCCGGTTAGCCAACTGAGCGCATACCCCGGCCCAGAACTTGGCACCCTCCCCGGCCTGGACCCAGATGCCCAGCACGTGCTTGATGCCATCGGTATCGATCCCGACCGCCAGGTGGGCGTGGCGGTTGACCACATGCGCCCCGTCGCGGACCTTGACCACGATGGCATCGAGGAAGACCACCGGCCAGACGGGGTCCAGCGGCCGGGTCTGCCAGTCCTTAACCTCCTCCAACACCGCGTCAGTGATGTTCGCGATCGTCTCGTGGGACAACTCGGTACCCAGCGTGCGGGCCAGATGGGCCTGGATGTCGCGCACCGTCATCCCACCGGCGTAGAGGCTGATAATCATCTCATCGAGCCCACCGGCCCGCCGGGCGCCCTTGGGCACCAGCGCCGGCTCGAACGTCCCGGCACGGTCGCGCGGGGTGGCCAGCGGGATATCGCCGACCTCGGTAGCCAGCGTCTTGGGCGTGGCCCCGTTGCGCGAGTTTGGTGCCCCGCGCCCGGCCGGATCACCCTTGTCATAGCCCAGGTGATCGCTCAACTCCGTCGCCAGCCCGCGCTCGAGGACCTTACGGACCAACTCCGGCAGGAACCCACCCTCACCGGTCAGCGCCAGCCCCTCGGCGTCGGCCTGGGAGACGAGCTCGTCGATGTACTCATCACCCAGCAGCGCCCGGTGCGAGGCGCCCGCCGGCCTCGAGGCCCCGCCCTGGCCGCGGTGGCCCGGCTCGCTGGCCACGCCCCTAGCCTGGTCAGCATCCTGCCCATCCAGTGCGTGGTGATCCTCGGTGGTCTTCGTCGTACTCGTGGTCTTCACGATGGTCTCCTCTCACTGGCTCCTCGCCAGCCTCGGGGATCCACCCCTTACACAGTCCAGTAGACACGCCCCCCGGTAGCGGTCGGCCACCAAAGCGGGCATCGCCGCGTTGGACCACCACGTCTGATGCTCAGCGCCAGTGGTGCCGAACTTCATCGCCGCCAGATAAACCATCGCCGCGGCATCGGGCAGATCCGCGTAGTTCCCCGGCTCGGACAAATCCGCGGACTGCACCACGACACCGGCCTCGCTCAACCGCTGGCGCACCTCGGGATCGGAAAACCGCGAAACCGCGACCACCCGGGCATCCGAGCCAACCTCATCCAGAGCCCGCCGGGCCATCATCGCCATCGTCGGACCGATCTTGCCCCCGGCACCCAACAACACAACGTCACCGCCGGTGGCCTGCAGCGCCTCGCCCACCCCGGGCAGCGGGGTGGAGAGATAGTCCTCCAAATCCGCCTCAGTGGCCGGGTGCGGCGCCGCCGGGGGCGATGGGATCATGATGTGTACTCCTCAGTGGGTCGTGGTATGGGGGAGGCGCAGTCGATGCAATCGCTGCCGTGGCCGGCTCGCCGGATGAGGCAGGGCGGGCGCTACCGCACGCGGTGGCCTGGCCACCGCGTGCCACGGGATCTCACCGGCTGTGATTCAGGTAGGCGATACCCAGCGCATGGGATCCCTGTGATGGCTCCAGGGGCTCGGCCTCATACACCCGCAGGACCTGATCGTGGATCTCCGGCTCCAGGTCAGCCAGCATCAGCCACCGAGCGGACTGGACGGCCTGGGCAGGGAGTGCTTCGACCTCCCCGTTCACACGGAACCACACCGAGTCTGGTTCGTTGATCACGTTCTGCATGAACGTGGTGGCGAAGAGTTCGCGATCCTGGCTCAGGTCCGCGAGGCCGGCGTCGTGGGTGGCCTGGATGAACTCCAGCGTGATCGCGCCGTGACTGATGTCCTCCCAACTGCGTACCGCCCCGTAGAACGGGGTGTACGTGGACACGTCGTCCTCGCGGGAGTAGCCGTTGTATATGTGGGAGTGCACCGGCCAGTACGGCCAGACGTAGGCTCCGTCCTGCACCTGCAGCGACGCTCGGAGGCTGCGCAGCATCGCTTCGACGTTGCGGCGGTACTGGGTGTTGTCCACGACCCGGGTCAACTCGGCGAACGTGGCGCCCAGGGCGTGGGACTGGTTCAGCGGCTGGATCGTGCCGTCGAAGGGGACCGGCGCCTCGCGCGGCCAGCGGAAGTCGCCGTAGCCGCGTTCGTCGATGTGGAAGTCGTCCTCGTGGTGCCGCAACGCCTTCATCACGAAGGCCAACAGCTGGCCGGCCACGCCGTTGCGGGTCCCGGGGATCCCTGGGTCGGTGCGCACCATGCGTACGTACCGGGCCAGCGGGTAGATCACCATGCCGGTGTGCACCGGGAAGGCGTAGAACTGGGGCTCGAACGCCACCGTGCCCTCAGTCAGGCTGCGGTCGGTTCCGCGGTCGGCGCTGTGGTCGACCGCGGTCCACCGGGCGCCGGGGGCGTAGGCATCACCGACGGCGTCGACGACGTAGTCGGAGGCGTTGGGATCAAGGGTGAGACCGGTCAGTTCGACGGTCGAGGACGGGTGGGACAGCGTGAGATCAAACCTGTCCGCATCCACCCGGCGCACCGTCGCGGTGGCGTTCACGGAGGTGCCACCGGCCCAGCGCACCTGGATGCCGGGTGAGCCATCCTCCAGGAGCAGTTCACCGTGGCCGGCGGTGTAGTTGCCGCCGGCACGCCACACCGGCCCGGAGCGCCCGGAGTAGTCGGTGACGCCGCGTGCCTCATCGGTCGAGTCCATTACGTGCCGGGCGCGCTCCTCGAACCTGTCCAGAAAACGGCCCTCACCCGTGGCTTCGAACATCAGGAGCAGCCCGAGCAGGTAGTAGGACTCGCCCCAGGCGTACAGGCCGGCCTCGTTGTGCTCGGCACCGAGGTCCAAGTAGGCCTGCTCGGCGACCGCGAACGCCTCCGGTGAGGTGTAGTCGAGCGTGGCCAGCGGGGAAGGTGCCCCGAATGCGGTGTCGGAACGACCGAGTAGTGCCAGGGCTAGCGTCGAGGCGCTCCCGACGAGCAGGGTCCGGCGGTTGAGTGTGGGGAGGGTGGTCATCATTGGCCCTTCATTACGGCAGTCCGAATGTCCCGAAAGAGTAGCGCACTAATAAGCGCCGGACTAGGGGCGATCCCAGATCATGCCGACAGGTCGACCGGGGCGGGCCGCACCGGTCGCCCGGTTCGACCGGATTCGTACACGGGGCGTTCGACGTGATCCCGGATGATCCCCGGCCCGATGACGCCGATCCCGGGTTCGACGCCCGGGCCGCGGGTGCCCATCTACAGTTGCTCGGCGATGGCGGAGAGGATGGCGACCGGGGTGAGGAGTTGCTCGGGGCTCAGCGGAGCGCGTCCTTGCCCGATCGCGGTGACGAAGTGATCCAGCGTGGCGGCGTTGTAGTCCGGGCCGAGGGTCAGATTGTGCGCGAGGACCCCACGGGCGTGCACGGCCGTGGCGTGGAACGGAGCCTGACCGCCGTCGGACGGCGTGACGAAGGTGAACGTGACCATCCGACCGTCGATGGTGGTGTTGGCCCGGACGAGGTCACCGTGCCGCTCGGCCTGGACGGTGACGTCACCGGGCTGCACGACGGGGTTGCCGAGGATCTCCAGTGCCGTCTCCACGTGATGGATGCCGTAGAAGAAGAGGCCCGCGTACTCGCTGTCCGGGTCGGCAGGGCCGGCGACATGCAGGTGTCGCAGTGCGCCCCGATCAGCGGCGCCGGAGGTGAACTCGGCAATTTCCGGCACGAAGCGCAGCGCCGAGGCTGAGACCAGAGTCGATCCCGACTCCTCGGCCTGGTCCAGCATGGCGCTGGCGTCGGCGACGGTGGTCGCCAACGGTTTGTCGACCAGAACGGGGATTCCGGCGCGCAGCAGCGGCTCCGTGGCCCGGCGGTGCAGCCCCCCGTCCCGGTTGCACACGATCGCAGCATCGATGTGGCCGACGAGTTCGGACGGCTCGTCCACGATCACCTCGAGGCCACCGTACTCGGCGAGTTCGGCGTTGTGCTCGCTCCGCCCCCCGGACAGCGCCGCCGCCCGGTAGTCCGGGTAGCGCCCGTCCAGATTGAGGAAGCGGATGAAGTGCTTGACGTGAGAGTTCTCGGTACCGACGAAGCCGACGCGCATGGGTGTTGCCTTCCTGCAGGGAATGGTCAGATGCCAGTCTGTTCTGCAATCGATTGCACGTCAAGGCTACCTGCAACCGGTTGCGTGAATTCCGGAGCCGTCGTACGTTTGGGGCCCACACACACCGAACCCGCGGGAGCATCGATGCAGGAACCGGTCGGCGTAGGGGTGCTTGGTCTGGGCAATATCGGCACCAGTCACGCACGCGCCCTTAGCGAGTTGTCCACCCAGGCACATCTGGTCGCTTTCAGTGGCGGGGATCAGCAACGTGCTGCCGACGCGGGATGGCCACAGGCCACGCAGGTGGCGCCGGATGATCTTTGGCAGAGCGAGAGCATCGACGTCATCGCGATCTGCTCGCCGAGTGATCGGCACGCGGAGCAAGCGCTCGCGGCGCTGCGCGCGGGAAAGCACGTTCTGGTGGAGAAGCCACTGGCGCTGACAGTGGCAGAGGCGGAGCAAGTCGTTGCGCTGGCCACCGCGCGGGGCCTGGTATTAGCGGTGATGTCCCAGCGCCGCCTCGAACCGGAGTACGCCACGGTGAAGAGGATGCTCGCCGCCGGCGAACTCGGCACCGTCCGGCTGGCCACGACGCATGTGCACTGGTGGCGTGATGAGGAGTACTACGCCGCTGCCCCCTGGCGATCCCTGATGGATGCCGGTGGGGGTTCGATGATGAACCAGGGTGTCCACAACGTGGACCTGCTGAACTGGCTGTGCGGCCCGGTGGAGCAGGTCACGGCGCAGTTCGGGACACTGGGACACCAGATGGATGCTGAGGACACCACGGTGGCAACGGTGCGGTTCGCCGGGGGAGCGCTCGGAATGATCAGCACCTCGACGGCGACCCCACCGGGAGCGCCGGCAACGGTGACCCTCCACCTGGACCGCGGCACGATCGAACTCGGGCAGGGGCAGGTGCACCGCTGGGAGATCGACGTGCCGTTACCCGAATTCGCCCAGGATGATGCCGGTGCGGCCAGTGGGATGTCCGACCCATCGGCGATCGGGGTGGCCGGTCACGTGAGCCAGTGGCGTGATGTGCTGGAATCGATCCGAGACGGGCGCACGCCCGCGATCAGCGGCAGGGACGGTGCCGATACGGTTCGGCTGATCAGCGCGATCTACGAATCCGCCCGGAACGGGCGCGCGGTGCGCCCGCAGGACCTGACATGAGGGTGGCGATCCTGGGCGCGGCCCACCCGCATGTCGATTACGCCCTGCAGGAAGTGCAGCACCGTCCGGACCTGCACCTGGTGGGCGCGGCTGAAGCAGACCCGCAGATGCGCGAGGCATTCCTTGCTGATCTTGGCGATGTTCCGGTGTTCGAGTCGGTGCCGGATCTGGTGGCAGAGCTCGACTTCGACGTAGCGCTGGTCGCGGGCATCTACTCCGAACGTGCCGACGCCGTGCTGGCTGCCCTGGCAGCCGACGCCCACGTGCTCGCCGACAAACCTTTGTGCACCTCCCTGGAGGACCTGGAGCGGATCGAGGAGGCGGTGCGAGGCAGCGGGAAGCACGTCTCGGTGGTGTTCGAGAAGCGCTTCTATCCGGCGACCCTTGCGTTGCGGGAACTGATCGAGGAGGGCACCCTCGGACAACTTGCCCTCGTCGCCAGCACGGGTCCGCACAAACTGCGTCAGCACAGTCGCCCGGACTGGTTTCTCGATCCCGCGCGCTACGGCGGGATAGCCGCAGATCTGCCGGTGCACGACATCGACCTCGTGCTCTCCCTGACCGGCGCAACGGGTGGTTCGGTGAGCGCGGTGACCGGCAACGCCCGGGCCGCGGATCATCCCGGTTTCGACGACCACGTGGCGGTGCTGCTGCACGCCGGCGGGGTGGTCGCCACCATCGAGGCAAACTGGCTGGGGCCCGAGGCCGCCGATGTGCACGGACATTATCGGATGCGCATCGCGGGTTCGGAAGGGACCGCGGAACTGGATTGGGCCTACCACTCGTTACGTGTCACCACACATGAGCGCCGAACCTGGGATGTTCCGTTGGGCCAGCCGCAGCGTCCGGCGCAGTACTTCTTCGACGCGATCGATGCCGGAGCCGAACCCGAGGTGAGCACGGCCAGCAGCCTGCTGGCCACGAAGGTGGCGCTTCTCGCGCAGCGCAGTGCGGACGAGGGTGGTCGCCAACAGCACTGGTGAGGCCCCGGTGGTGCCTGGCCCGGACGGTGCGCCGATGGCGTTACGGTGAATCTCGATCACCCTAGGTGATCGGCGGGCACCGAGGAGGCGCGGAATTCGGCGTGTGCCGACGGTGCCAAACCCAGCACCGTGACACTGCACGGCGCCCTGGAAATCAGGGGAACGGTGGGTGCTGTTCGGCGTCAGTGACCGCGACCGGACAACTCTGCATGAGGTTCCGGGTGATGTGGAACGGATCCTTGACCGGTAGGGCCACGACTTGATCCAGAGGGCGCCCGGTGACGTCCCGGATCTGAATCCACTCCGCGCCGTCCGCGCCCCCAGGGAAGGTGCGAAGCGTGTAATCCCAGATGCGCTCGAACCAGGCTCCGGCCCCGGCGTCGGCGTACCTGTGCGCCGCGATCGCCGTGGTAGCCGCTGCTTCGGTGTGCACCCACCACAACTTCACCGCCCACGTGTCGCGCACCAGGTTCTCGTAGTCAGTGCCGGTGAGGGTGCCCGTGGGTTGATACGGGCCGCCGGCATCGGTGAACCGGAACAGCCCACCGTGTTCGGCGTCCCAGGCCGACTCACATAGTGCCGAGATCGAAGCGAGCAGGGGCGCGCGGTCGCGGGCATCATCGAGCAGGTCCAGCGATTCCAGGATCATCCAGAGGCCTTCGATGGCATGGCCCGGGATACGATGCCGGTTCACCAGCGTCCGGGGGTCGGGGCCGACCATCTCGGTGAAGGTGCCGTCCGGGAGGCGATGGGAGAGGGCATCATCGACGGCCTGGCCCGAGTTGGGCTTCCAGGTGACTGTGCTGGCCGAACGCCCTCGCGGCCTGGCTGGCCACCAGCAGGGCGTTGACCAGCAGCATCTTCGGACCGAAGGCGCTGTGACCAGGCGGTACCTGGTAGGGCGGGGTGGGGGCGGCGCCGGCCAGATGGTCCGCGCGCGCCCGGTCCAGGATCGGTAGGGCCTGGTCGAGCCAGCGTGGTTCACCGGACTGCCGGGCCACCTCCGCCAAACCCAGCGACACGAACCAGTCGGCGTAGACGCTGCGATCGGGCTGCCCGGGGGTCTGGGGCGGGCCTCCGTCCCGGCCGACGACGTACCGGGTGGTCTGCTCGCCAGTGATGATGTGGTCGATCAGGAACTGAGCCCCTCGTCGGGCCAGGCGCAGCAACTCCTCGGCGTCGACGTCGAGCAATCCGCGCCGGCCCAGATCCGCCGCGCGTGCCAGAAGCCACACGAACCGTCCCTGCGACCAAGCGAACTTGTCGGTGGAGACCAAAGTCCGCCCACGGTTGTCGAAACACGTGAAGAATCCGCCATGCCGCTCATCAATGCCTCGCTGCAGCCAGAAAGGCAGGACGACGGTTTCGAGTTGCGCGCGCGCGTGATCGCTACTCATCGCCTCTGCAGGGTCCCGTCGGGTTCAGAGAGCGTCGGTGGCGCCGGCGACCTTCGTGATCGCGGTGGCAATCGCCTCGGTCTGTTCATTGGTGCCGAGCAGCGAGAACTGCGGCAGCCAGATGGTGTCGGATGAGACGCGGTCGGCATTCGGGCAGGCCGCTTGCGGTAACGGCTGACCGAGACGCTCGGTCAGGGCGCGGCTCTCGTTGGCCACCGCCTCGTTCCGGTGCAGCGGGACGTAGCCGGGCGAGACCCCGGGCACACCTTCGGCTGCGAGTGCCTCGACGGCGGCATCACGCTTGCCACGGGCCCCGAGTTCCGGCATTCGGAAGATGAACAGGTGGTGCCCGTGGCTGGTGACCCGCGGATCCGGGGTGGCGATCTGCACGCCCTCCACGTCGGAGAGCAGGTCACGGAGCAGGGCGTCGTTCGCGGCCCGCTTGCTCTGCATCTCGGGGAGCTGGCGTAACTGGACCCGCAGGATGGCTGCCTGGAACTCGGTCAGGCGGAGGTTGTACCCGACGGAGTCGTGCTGATACCAGCCTCCGCCGGGCACCCGCCCGACGTTGACCAGTGAGTAGAGGGCCGCGGCCAGCGCGTCGTCGTCGGTGGTGACGATGCCGCCCTCCCCGGAACTGAGGTTCTTCGACGTCTGGAAACTGAACGTGCCCACGTCGCCCAGGGCGCCGACCCCCCGTCCCTGCCACTGGGCCCCGACTGCCTGGGCCGCGTCCTCGATGATGGCCACCTGGTGACGCTCGCCAATCGCCGCGAATGCGTCCATGTCCGCGACATTGCCGGCCAGGTGCACCGGAATGATTGCCTTGGTGCGTTCGGTGATCGCGGCTTCGGCCGCGCCCGGATCCAGCAGGTGGGTGTGCCCATCGACATCGGCGAAGACCGGGATAGCACCGACGAACAGGGCGGCGGATGCGGTGGCGATGAAGGTGTACGGGGGCACGATCACCTCATCGCCCACGCCCACTCCGGTGGCGCGAAGGGACGCGGCCAGGGCAAGGGTGCCGTTGGCGAGGGCGACCGCGTGCTTGGTCTGTTGGAACTGCGCGAACTCGCCTTCGAAGGAGCGCACCACATCGCCGTGCGTGCTGCCCCATGCGCCCGAGCGGAGCACATCGATGAGTGCCTGTTCCTCCTCCTGTCCGCCTTGGGGCCAGCGAGGCAGGGCAGGCACATCGGCCAGTGCGGCGGAACCGCCGTGCAGAGCGAGCGTCGAGGTCATCAGGGGTGTTCTCCATTTCGGCTGTCCGGATATGGCATTAGGCTAGCGACAATAATTGCGAACGTCGATAGGGTAGTCATGCCCGATCAACCGATCTAGGAGGCATAGATGCCTAATCGCCTTGCCGTCGATGGTGGCGAACCCGTCCGTGACCGTCCGTTTCCGACCGTATCCAACGCATCCGGCCGTCGGATTGGAACCCCTGAGGAGGAGGCCGTACTCGATGTGTTGCGGAGCGGCCAACTCAACTCCACCGTCGGACCGGTCACCCGTGAATTCGAGCGTGAGTTCGCCGAGTACTACGGCGTGGATCATGTCGTCGCCTCGGGATCGGGGACTTCGGCCATCCATCTTGCCGTAGCCGCGGTGGATCCTGAGCCTGGTGACGAGATCATCACCACGGGTCTGTCGGACGCCGGCACCGTGCTGCCCATCCTGGCGCAGAACGCGGTGCCAGTCTTCGCTGATGTCGATCCGGCAAGCGGGAACCTGGACGTCGACGCCGTCGCGGCCCGCATCACCGACCGCACCAAGGCGATCATCGTCGTCCACCTCTTCGGTCAACCGGCCCCGGTGGCCCAGTTGCGCGCTCTGGCGGACCCGTTGGGAATCGTCGTCATCGAGGACTGTGCCCAGGCCCTACCTGACGACGGTGGGGCCCGATGCCGCGCTGGCCGGCACGGTGGGCCATATCGGTTGCTTCAGTCTCCAGCAGTCCAAGCACATCACCGCCGGTGACGGCGGGCTGACGATCACCGATGATGCGGATCTGGCCCGACGGGCCCGATTGTTCGCCGACAAAGCATGGCCGCGGGACACCGATGAGCGCAGCCACCTGTTCCTCGGACTGAACTACCGGATGACCGAAATGCAGGCGGCCGTCGCCCGCGCACAACTGCCCCGACTCGCCGGTGTGGTGGAGGATCGGCAACGTGCGGCCGCCCTCCTGACGCGGACGGTCGCCGGCCTGGACGGCCTCAGTGCCGCGGACCCGCGCGGAACTGTCTACTGGCAGTTCCCGATCTTCATCGATCCTGAGAGCGCGGGAGGTGATGCGCGCGACTATGCCAAGGCGCTGGCCGCCGAGGGTATCCCGGCCAATGGTGGTTACATCGTCCGCCCGTTGTACCTGACGCCGGTGTTCACCGAGCGCCGCACATACGGAGATTCGGGGTATCCGCTCGTGGTGCCACCCGCCACCGCCGTGCCGGACTACGCTCCCGGGCTCTGCCCGAACACCGAGGATCTGATCGACCGGCGCCTGCTGGTGATCGGTTGGAACGAGAACTACAGCGACGACGACGTCGCGGACATCGGTGCGGCACTGTCGAAGGTCCACGCAGCCAAGCGGGTATGAACAGGGCGGCCGGGAGGGTGGTCCGCCCCCTCCCGGCCCCGTCTGATTCGATCGGACCTATTGACCATTACGGGTAGGACCTAATACGGTTTCCGGATCAGCGTGAAGACGCGTAACGGAAAGGTCGATGATGTCCCTGCCAACTCTGAGCCGGCGCAGCCTGATGGTCGGTGGATCGTCCACACTGGCCCTGGCACTTCTGGGCCGGGCGCCGAACGCCCTCGGCGCACCCGCCCCGGCCACCATGCTGGACTACACCTCACCGGAGGCCTTCGCCGTCGCGGAGCAGGCCTACCTGGACCTGGGCGCCCAGCACAACGAGGCAGGACTGTACGCCTGGGGGGAGTCCTACTATCTCCTCGGCCTGCTGCTGATGTACGAGCGGTACGAGGACGAGGCCTACCTGGACACCTTCGAGGAGCGCGCGCGCCATGTGCTGGCCAGCACCGATGCCGCCCGCGGTGTTACCGACTACCGCGGCGTCTCCGGCCCAGGATGGCGCGCCGCCGGGAACTACACAGCCGGCCACGCCGAGTTCGCGTTGTCCGACGAATCACCTGGCATCCAGATCCGTTGGGCCGGGGTGCGTTCGGCGGAGGCCCGCGCGACAGTCACCAACGTCGCCGGTGAGCACTTCGATCTTGAACTCACACACCCCAGTTCGGCGGAGACGCTCACGGGCGTGAGCCTTGACCCTGCCTCGCCGGACTACGTGGTCGACGCGGTTCATGCCCTGTTCAACGGGACCAGGCGCTGGACCGCACTCGATCATCGTGAGAGCCACGATGCAAGCGACCGGGTGGCGGCCTCTGCGATCGACTTCGAGCCGCAGTTCTACGTCTTCAGTGTGCACACCGGCATGGTGGTGCGACCGTTGGCCCGTTACGTGCGCACCGTCCTCGGATCGCCCCGGTACGCCCGGCGGCAGGCGTTCGCCGCACGTGTGCGCCGAGCGGTCCAGGAGGCGGTGGACTTCCACTGGGACGAGTTCGCCATCGATGAGCACGGTCGGGGCGACTTCTGGTGGGCCAGGAACGCGCCCATTCCGTGGGACGGGCTGATGCAGCCCTACAACCAGGGCCACGCCATGGGAGCGGTCTATGCCGAGCTCTTCCACCTCACCCCCACGGCCCCGCTGCGCAGGCGCCTGGAAGCCATGATGCGATCGTTTCGTGCGGGCGTGGAGTCCGACGGCGACGCGATCATCTGGCCGTACTGGCAGCCCTACGGTGCCAAGTACCGCGGATACACGGTGGAGGAGGACCTGTCCACCTACACCCCTGGTACTCCGGAATCACCGTCGCCGAGGACATCAGCCACGCCGCCATCACGTTGGAGTTCCTCCAGAGCGTGCACGATGCCGGCATCGAGGACCTCAGTGACATGCGGCAACGGCTCGCGAGGACGTTCACCCAGAACGTGATCCGGGACGAGGACTCGGTCTGGTTCCGCGTGGACGGGACCCAGGACGCCGCGCCGGCCAACGCGGTGCAGTCAGCGCGCTGGCTGATGCTGCACGACATGGAACCGGCGATCCATGACCACGTGCTCCGGGTCTACCAGGCCGAGCCGCTGGAACCCTCCCAGGGCTCGCACGCCCTCGGTATCGCCTACCTGAACCACACCGCGTAGGCGCTGACGCGGTACGCCTCGCCCAGCATCACCGAAGGAGAGACATGTCCGGTTCGGACGAGAAGAAGCGTGACCAGGTCCGGGTAGGGGGTGTGCTGGCCGCTGCCGGGCTGCTGTCGGCTGCGCTGCTCGTGCCTCCGGGTGGGCTCCGGCGCACGCCGACCCCGCCCCGGTGATCGCCGAGGGCGATGTGTTGATCAGCAATCACAGTTTCGAGGAGGGTCTGGCTGAGTGGAGCCTCTCCGACGGCAATGGGGACAGCCCCGGTGCGGCGTGTGAAGAGGCGTTGTCCATCAGCACGGACTGGTCCACCGATGGGGCGCAGGCGCTGGCGATCGATGCCATCGATGGCTGTGAGCAGGCCGGAGTTCTCAGTGAAGCGTCGCCGGTTGAGCCCGGCCAGCAGTACACGGCGTGGGCCGATGTGACCGGCGAGGGTCAGGCGTGGCTGGGACTGCACTGGGTCGACGGTGATGGCGAACTGATCGACGAGGCCGGGGAGCGCGGTCAGGTCCAGGATGATCGGTTGCGTGTGGCAGCGCTCGCCCCCGAGGGCGCGGCCGCGGTGCGGGTAGAGGTCGGCGCCACGGGTTCGGTCAACGCCGACAACGTGGTGATCAGCGCCGAGTACACCGTGCTGGCGGACCAGATCACCAATCGTGCGAGTTATCTCGGCTCCACTGCAGGCGTGGACGAGAACGGCCGCGCCGTCACCTATGCCGTGGCAACCGCTCAACCAGCGGTGGGGGCAGTGATGACCGTGACCGACCTCCTCACCGATGAGGTTACGCGGGTGGTCCGCCTCACCGGTGCGACCGGCGCGTGGGGGATCAAGCAGAATCCCGTGACCGGAACCGTCTACGTCGGGACCTACGGTGCCGGCGCACTGTGGCTGTACACCCCGGGGGAGGAGGAGGCGGTCAACGTCGGCCGCCCGGACATCCCGGCCTGGAGTTTCGCTTACCAGATGGACTTCGACGAGGAGGGCAACGCTTACGGCGGCGGTTGGGGTGAGCCGACCGACGGCTACCCGGGAGCCTCGATCTACACCTTCACCGAGGGAGAGGGTTTCACCGGAGTGCTCGGTGACCTGCCGCTCGTCGATGACGCCTACTACACCCGTGCCGTGGGCTATGACGAGGTCAGCCGCACCGTCTTTGCGGGTACGGGCACTCAGATGCGCCTCTTCGGTTGCGGCATTGACGACGGCGAGTGCGTGGACCTGACGTCACTCTTCAGTGAGGAGTTGCAGGAACGGCCATGGGTCTACGGCCTGAGGGCCGGCGGTGGCTATGTGATGGCCTGGGCCGGTGACGGTGCGAGCACCGGCAACGACGCCCTGCTCGTGCTGCAGGTGGACCGCGATGACAGCGGTGAGTTGCAGGTTGACGTGGTCGATGAGATCGCCGAGGTCGTCTTCAACGGCTCCACACCGGTGGTGGACGATCACATCTACTACACCAAGGCGAACATGAACGAGGCAGGCAATCCGCTGTTCTCCTACAACGTGGTCACCGGAGAGGAGACCCGGCTCGACGCCCCGACGGGCATCTTCTCCCGTAGTTGGGACGTCATCGACCTCGACCACCCCGACTGGCCGGGACCGAGCGTGGTCGGCTGGAACTCCGGCGGGATCCAGGTCAAGTACAACATCGAGACGGGCAACCTCGAGAGCAACGCAGCCGAGAATATCCCCGACGTGGCGCTGCAGGTGAACAGCCTGGCCACAGGCGAGGACGGGCGGGTCTACTCCGCCGGCTACCTCACCGGCGGGATCGGGAAGGCCGTTCCGATGCGCGACGACCAGCATCAGACCTTTCCCCTGGGCGGTCAGGCCGAGCACATGCTGGCGCACGACGGCCGGGTCTACCAAGGGATCTACCCCGGTGGCACGATCAACTCCTTCACCGCCGAGGAACTGGCGGACGGATCCCAGCCCAGGGTCGACTGCACGATCGGCGCCGGCCAGAACCGCCCCTATGCTCTGCACAGTTCGGGTGATCGGATCTATTTCGGCAGCCAGGCAGGCGAAGGGCAGGATCAGGGCGCCTTCGGCTGGTTCGACTCCACCACCGGCGAATGCGCCACCATCGCCGGGCCCATCGGCCACCAGTCGATCAACTCGGTGACCTCCAGCGCCGGGAAGGTCTTCGGCGCGGGGAACATCTTCTACAGCTGGGACGGGCTCCCGCTGCAGGACGAGGCCACGCTCATGGTCTTCGATGAGGCCTCCGAGGAGATCCAGGAGATCGAACCGCCCGTCGATGACCTGCGGTCCATCAACGCCGTCGTCACTGCCGCAGGTGGCACGGTGTGGCTCTACGCCGAGGGCTGGTTGCTGGCAATGGACCCCGACACGCTGGAGTGGACGCACACCGAGGAGGTCTTCCCCGACCACAAGCCCGGTGACCGCATCGCGGGAAACTACGCCCGGATGGTGGCGGGCACGGACGGCACCATCTACGGCAACGCCGCTGGCCGCGTCTTCGCCTTCGACCCCGAACGGGCAGCGCGAGCGGGTTCGGCGGAGGACACCCTGCGCGTGCTCTTCGACGGAGCCGGCGCACACCTGACACTGGACGCCTACGACAACCTCTACGTCAGCCACGGCGTCACGGACCTGCTGCGGATCGTGCCCGAGGTTGCCGAGCCGGCCGGTGGGATCCAGGCCCTGGTCTCCAGCCTGGAGGCCTACCTCGAGGCCGGGGACGTGGCCGGCCCGATCGCCGACCAACTCACCCGTGCGGCCGATCAGGCCCAGCGGCACCTGGAGGCCGAGCGCACCCTCCCGGCCGTCCGGGCCTTGGAGCGGTTCATCGATCACCTCGATCACCCGAAGGAGGCAGACAGCCTCAGCGACCAGGCCCGCGATGACCTGCGAGACCAGGCCGCCACGATCCTGGACGGCCTGGCCTAGCCCGCCTGCCCGGATCAGTTGCTGAATCACGGCGCGTAGGCGCGGACACCGACCACCTCGATCAACATCACCGACGTCAGGAGAGACATGTCTGAATCGGACGCGAAGAAGCGTGACCAGATTCCCGTTCCTCGAGCGGGCGCGCTCGCGGCTGCCGCATTGTTGTCCGCGGCGCTGCTGGTGCCACCGGTAGCGGCGCACGCGCAGACCGATCCCACGGTCGTCGACGGCGACACCCTCCTGTCCAATCACAGTTTCGAGGAGGACCTGGCCGGGTGGAGCGTCTCGGACGGCAACGGTGGCGTCGCAGGCGAGGAGTGCGCGGACGCCTTGGCGGTCACCACGGACTGGTCCACGGATGGTGACCAGGCGCTGGGGATCGATGCCAGCGGCGCGTGCGAGCAGGCCGGCGCACTTGCTGAGGCCGTCCCGGTTGAGACCGGAGTGCGCTACACCGCGTGGGCGGATACCACCGGGGAGGGCCAGGCGTGGCTCAGCCTGCACTGGGTGGACGGTGACGGAGACGTGCTGGAAACCGACCGGGGGCCGGTTCATCCCCAACGCATACGCGTGGACGCCGATGCTCCGGAAGGTGCCGCCGGGGTGCAGGTGGAGGTCGGTGCCACCGGCGCGGTGGACGTCGACAACGTCCTGATCAGCGCCGAATACACCAGCCTCGCTGCGCAGATCAACGAGCGCCCGCAGTTCTTCTCCAGCGAGGCGGGCGGGCGTGGATGAGAACGGCCGGGACGTGATCTGGGCGATGGCCACCGGAAGCGAGGACGACCCGGGAATTCTGGTCGCCACGGACATCCTCACCCGGGAGGTCACCCGCTCGGTACGGCTACCGGGTGCGACCGGAGGCTGGGCAGTGAACCAGAACCCGGTTACCGGCACCGTCTACGTCGGGACCTACGGTGCCGGCGCGTTGTGGCTGTACACCCCGGGGGAGGAGGAAGCGGTGAACGCCGGCCAGCCGGACATCCCGGCCTGGAGTTTCGCCTACAACGTCGATTTTGATGAGGAAGGCAACGCCTACGGTGGCGGCTGGGGAGAACCAACCGACGGCTATCCCGGGGCCTCGGTCTACACGTTCACCGAGGGCGAGGGGTTCACCGGCATTCTCGGAGAGATGCCGCTCACCGATGAGGCCAACTACACCCGCTCCATGGGCTACGACGAAGCCAGCCGCACGGTGTTCGTGGGCACCGGAAATCAGGTCAACCTGTTCGCCTGCAGCATCGATACGAACGAGTGCGAGAACCTCGCGCCGTTACTCGATCAGGAGATCCAGGACTCCGTCCAGGTCCGGGACATCGTCATGAGCCAGGGTCATGTGCTGGCCTGGGTCGGCGACGCCACCAGCGCCGGCAACGACTGGCTGGTGGTGCTCGACGTGGAGCGTACCGACGACGGCGAACTGCAGGTCGAGGTGGTCGATGAGATCCGCGGTGTGGCCCACCCCGGTTCCAGCCCCATCCACGACGACCACATCTACTACACCAAGGCCGGCTACGAGGGTTGGCCGCTGTTCCGCTACAACATCCTCACCGGAGAGGAGACCCAACTCCCCGAGGACGTGGTCATCCTCGCCCGGCAGTGGGACATCGTCGAACTGGACGACCCGCAGTGGCCCGGCGCCACCCTTGTCGGCATCAACGCCTACGGGTTCCTGACTCGCTACAACATCGAGACCGAGACGATCGACGTCGAACAGGTCCCGGACGTTCCCGATGTCTCCCGCCGGATCAACAGCCTGGCCACCGGGGCGGACGGGCGAATCTACTCAGCCGGCTACCTCGGCGGCGGAATCGCGGCGGAATCGCCGATGCGCGGGGACCGGCAACAGTCGTGGCAACTCGGGGGTCAAGCCGAGGAGATGATCCTTCATGACGGGCGCATCTACCAGGGCAACTACCCGGGCGGGACGATCACATCGTTCACGGGCGCCGAACTCGAGGACGGGCAGGCCCCCAGAGCGGAGTGCACCATCGGCGCCGGTCAGAACCGTCCCTATGGGTTGCATGGCGTCGAGGACCGGATCTACTTCGGGTCCCAGGCCGGGGAGGCTGCCGATGCCGGAGCCTTCGGCTGGCTCGACCTGGACACCGGCGAGTGCCACACCATCGAAGGTCCGATCGGCCACCAGTCCGTGGACACCCTGACCGGTAGCGGAGACCGGATCTTCGGCGGCGGAAACATCTTCTTCGCCTACACCAGCCTGCCGCTGCAAGAGGAGGCCAGCGTGCTGGTCTTCGACGGGAGCACCGAGGAGATCGAGGAGATCGAGGAGATCGAGTTGCCGGTGCCCGGCCTCCGGGCGGTCAGCGCCTCTGCGACCGACGCGGAGGGCACGGTGTGGTTCTACGCCGAGGGCTGGCTGCTGGGGATGGACCCGCAGACGCTGGAGTGGGTGCACACCGAGGAGGTCTTCGATGATCACAAGCCGGGCTCACGGATCGCGGGCAACTACGCCCAGATGACCACCGCTTTCGATGGCACCATCTACGGCAATGCGGGCGGGCGAGTCTTCGGCTTCGACCCGGCAGGAACCCTGCGCGCCGGCGCGGCCGAGGACCTGCAGGTTCTGATTGACGGGGCCGGGCCGTTCCTGACCATCGACGCTTACGGCAACCTGTACACCCGTGACGCCGCCACCACCCTGCTGCGTATCGTGCCGCAGGCCAGTGAGCAGCCCGGTGGGGTCGAGGCCTTGATCTCGAGCCTGGAGGGTTACATCGAGTCCGGGGACGTGGCCGGGCCGATCACGAATCGCCTGACCAGTGCGGCTACGCAGGCGCAACAGCACCTGGAGGCCGGGGACACCACCCCGGCCGCACGCGCCTTGGAGCGGTTCATCGGCCATCTGGACAACCCCAAGCGGCCGGACACCCTCAGTGAGGTCGCACAGCAGGACCTGCGTGAGCAGGCACGCACCTTGCTGGCCGGCCTTACCTGAGGAGCCGGGGACACCACTGAGGCGGACGCGCCCGGCGCGTCCGCCTCAGTCGTGCTGAGTCACGACTCCCAGTGCGCGGGCGCGGGGATGCGCACCCGCCTCCCGGGCTCGACGTCGTAGACGTACCCGGCGTCCGGATCTGCGGCATCGATGTACTCGCGCACGAACGTGGTGTCCACGTCCAACTCGAGGTGCAGACCCCGGCTGCGTGCGGCTGCGATGCGGAACACCGCGTTCGGCTCCCCGTCGTCGTCGACGTAGGCGTACCTTCCCACCGGTCCTGCTCACCCACCGGTGCGACCGGGGGATCCAGTTGGATCGTCATCGTGGCGGTGGCATCCAACTCTTCGCTGCGCTCGGTGACCACCCCGGTCAGGTTCTGGAGACGGTCTCGGCCGGTGAGGAGCACCCGACTGCCGTCGCGTATGTCCTGCATGCCGTAGCCGTCCATGCTGACCGCGTTCTGGTCGCTGTCGAAGCGGATGATCACGAAGGTTCCTGTGACCGTGACCCGGTCATCGACGGTGACCTCTCGGCTCCCGTCGGGATCGTGCACGAGCCAGTGCTTGGTGCCATCGGCGAGTTTCACCTCGACGGCCGCGACACCGTCCGTGTCGTCACCACGTACGGGCAGTGGTCGGACCTGGGAGATCGCGCTGGCTCCGACGAACGGCTCGAACACCGAGGTGAACATGCTGTCGAGGTCCTCGCCGGTGCGGCGTAGCAACGCATAGCGCAGCGACTCGGGGTTGCCGGGCTTGTTCCGCGGTGGAATGCCGTCGGCGAGCGCGACCTCCTCCACGTCGCTCAGCACCGTCATCCGCACGTGCAGGTCCGGATCGCCGTCGAGCACGCCGTAAGTGTCCACGATGTCCCAGTCGATGCTGAAGGGGCCCTCCGGCCTGCCGCGCTCGACGTTTCCCAGCCAGTCGAACCCGCTGGCTCCCGGGCGGGGCTCGCCCGCCGGGTCCGGTGGTTCGATCCCCGGACCGGCGTAGCTTCCGGTGGGCTGCTGGACGAGATCGACCCCGCTCGCGGTGGCCGGGCCCTCGGCGGTGTGGAAGGAGAAGACGTGCTCCCTCCCGCCGCGGACCCGGAATACGTCCAGGATGTAGTAGTGCTGGGGGTCGATGTCGACCAGGACCGTGGTGCGCCGGTACCGCTCGGCGTCGGGGTAGGCCCCCGGTGCCTCGACGTCACTCATGTGCACTTCACCGCCGGAGAAGAAGCCCAATGGACGGCCTACCACCATCGAGGCGTGCGGAGTCGCATCGACGACGACGGTATTGGCGGCCACGGTGTTCGACTCCCACTCGAACCGGCGCGCATTGGTGTCGGTGAACTCCGGCGAGCCGATGCCAGGCATCAGATCCAGGCCGTGCCCGAACAGGCCGAGGGCCAGGGCGGTGCGATAACCGTGCCAGTGATTCGAACTGTAGGAGGTGGTCATCGCCCGTTCGGCGCTTCCGTGCCCGGAGCGGTGGATCGCCAGACCGAAACCGGTGAGGTCCTCGCTGCCCAGGGAGAGTTGGCCGTGGTGCTCGATCACCGCTGCGATGTGCTCTTCGATGCCGGCGGCGTCGGGGCTGAACACATCGGAGCGCAGACCATCGGTGCTGTTCTCGTTGACCAGGTAGGCCATCTGGGCATCGACGACGTTCCCGTAGCGCTCGTAGGCGTGCACGTAGTCGTCGGGCGAGCCGAGCAGGAACGGCCGGCCCGTCTGTCCGGAGTTGCCGATTGAGGGGGTGTAGGCCGAGAGCATGGTCAGCCGCGGGCGGGCAGCGACCATGGCCTCGAACTTGGGATGACTGGCGACGTCGGCGACCGGATAGGTGTCGAACCCGTCGAGGGTGTCGGCCATGTTCCGCAAGTTGTTGATGGCCAGGATGTTGTAGGCGGGCGCGCCCTCCTGGTACCAGCCGTCCCGGTCCACGCTGTCGACGAGGGTGGGGGCGACGTTCCCACCGGTGACCGACCAGTCGCCGCCGCCCTCGTTGATCAGACCACCGGCGGCGAAGACGAAGTCCAGCCATTCCTTCGCGGCCTCCGGCTCGTCCAGCACGACGGCGGCCTGGGCCAGGGTGTTCTGGTGCATCCCGAAGTTGCCGAAGATCTGGGCACCGCGGACCGCCCGGTAGATCTGGCGCAGCACGCCGTGCTCGATGTTGGCGCGGACGTCCGCGATGGTTTCCTTGGGCGCCAGGCCGTACTGTTCGGACTTGGCGGAGAGTAACTCCAGCACGCCTGCCTCATCACTCTCGCTCAGGGCCGGGTAGAAGGCGTCGTACGCGGTGATCAGGCTGCCGACCAGGCCGTTCTCCCAGATCGACCCCACCGCCTTGCCTCTGCCACGACCGCCGTCGGAATTCCGGTAGCCATCCGCGACGGTGTACACCGAGGTGTCCATCGCGGGGTAGGCGTCGGCGAACCGATCCAGCAGCACGATCCCGTGATGGGCGTAGGTCAGGTCGCCGGTGTAGAGGTAGGCGTCCCGTAGGGCCTCCAACCCTCGCCGGATGCTGGTCAATTCGTGATCGCCGACCGGCAACGGGGCATACCAGAGGAACCAGTGGTTGTAGTAGGCGCAGAACGTCCACTTCGCACCGTCGTCGTCGACCCATCCCCAGCCGTCGTCCACGCCCCAGTCCGGGCCCCGCTCCGGGAAGGCGGTGTTCACCAGGAACTGCGGGTCCCCGAGGTCACGGTCGAAATTGCCGTTCGCGTCCAGCGCGCTGGCGTAGAAGGCCGCGAAGTCATTGGTCGGGAAGGTGTAACCCGAACTGGGATCGGTGAGTTTCCATGGCTGCGCAGACGGATCGGCGCGCCACGGATAGTTGCCGTACTCGAAGATCTCGGTCCCCGTGATGGGTAAACCCAGGTCCTGGTTCACCGCGAAACTCCGCGGCAGGCCCTGGGTGGTAACCGACTCCCACAACCACTCCGCACCCGCATCGATGGCCTGCTGCGCCGCCGCCACCGCCGTATCACGGAGCCAGCCCGCCCACGCCAGTTCGGCCACATTGGCCCGGGCGGCCTGCACCCGCTCCGGGGTGTAGTAGGTGGCACGGGTCTTCACCGACCCTCCGGTCAGGTTCGGTGACGGCGGGCTGGTCTCTAGGCGTCCTCGTCCACCCACAGATCCTTGAAGTAGTACCGGTCGGCCTGGGCTCGCAGCTCCAGACCCTGCACATGCGGCTGCGCGATGTAGTACATGCTGTTCCACACCACCGGTAGGAATAGTTCAGAACGTTCACGGATCGCGGCGGCGTCCCGCAGGATCCCCTGTTGCTCGTTCTCGTCCACGGTCTCCTGGGCGTCGAGCACGCGCTCGGCGAACTCCCGCGCGAGCGGCTCGGTACCGTCGTGGCGGATCCGCTCCACCGCCTCGGTGCGTTCGCTGGAACTCAGGGATTCGTCGGACTGGACCTCCTGGAGCTCGGCGTAGGAGTCGATGTCCAGCCCGGCCTCCCGGGTCATGTTCGGATCCCAGAGTTGCTGGACCTGGTAGGGCCAGGTGCTGATCCCGGAGAAGGAGCCGTACCAGAGTCCGAAGTAGTCCTCATCGTGGGTGTCATAGCGCCGGTCCACGTACACGCCGACTTCGACGACATCCTTGGTGACATCGATCCCCAGGTTGGTCTGCCAGGTATCCACGATCGCGTCCAGTTGCGGGAAGTCGGCGCCGGCGAGCAACGTCAGGTTCGGAAAGCCTTCACCGTCGGGGTAGCCGGCCTCGGCAAGCAGGCGCTGGGCCTCGGCAACCGCCTCATCGCCCCACATCTGCTCGTGGGCGGCCAGGTCCTCGCCCCAGTCAGGCGTGGCGGGGGAGAGGAGCGTGGCGGCGGGCTCGGTGAGTTCGGAGATACCGGCGATCTGCTCCCGGCCCAGGCCCAGGTTCAACGCGCTCCGCACCTCCTGGTCCTGCAGAATCGTGTTCTGGCTGTGCAGTGGTGTGACGTAGGTGGTGCCGGAGTTCTCCAGCAGGATCAGGTGCTCACTGAGTTCGGGGTCATTGATGAACCGGGTGACCTCAGCGGGCTCGGAGAGTGCTTGGATGTCGACTTCGCCGCTCTCGTACGGCACTGTGGTGGTGATTGAGCCCTGCTCGATGAGTTGGACGTCGATGCTGTCCAGGGCGACGTTCTCGTTGTCCCAGTACTCGGTGTTGCGCTCCAAGCGCATGGAGGAGTTCGAGACCCAGTCCACCAGGTTGTAGGGCCCGTTACCCACCCAGTTCTCAGGCTGCTGCCAACTGTCGTCTCCTTCGACCGCGCCCGGGTTCAGGGGCAGCATCGAGGGATAGGTCAGGCCCATGATGAACCCGGGGTTGGGCGCCTCCAGGGTGAATTCCAGAGTGGACTCGTCGACGGCCTCGATGCCGACGTCCTCGAAATCCTCCACGATCCCGGCGTTGTACTCCGCGGCGTTCAGGATGCCCAGGTTCGCTTGATAGGAGGAATCGCCGGTGGCGATCCCGCCGGTACCGCGGGCGGGATCGAGCAGGCGCTGGTAACTCCACGCGAAGTCCTCAGCGGTGACCGGCTCGCCGTTGGACCAGTTCGCGTCCCGCAGGTGGAAGGTGTAGGTCAGACCGTCGTCGCTGACGTCCCAATCCTGCGCCATCGCGGGGCGAACGTCGGTGCCGTCACCGGTCTGCAGCACCAACCCTTCCAACAGGCCCATCTGCACCAGCCACATCCCGAAGGTGATCGACTGGGGGTCGATGTGGGCGAAGTTGGTCAGCTGCACGGTGATGTGCCCGCCCTGGGCCTGCGCGGCGGTACCGCCGCCGTCATCGTCCTCGACTTCGGCACCGCCGTTGCCGAACAGGTTGCAGCCAGCCAGCAAGAGCGCGCCGGCGGTGGCGACCGCAGCGAGGCGGAGCCGGGAGTGGATCGGACGTGCGGTCGACATTGACACAGGATCTCCGGGGTGTGGACCGTCAGGCAGCCATCGCTCTGACGGGAAGGATGGCATCGAGCAACTGCTGGGTGTAGGGGTGTTCGGGATTGGTGAAGATGGACTCTCGATCGCCGTACTCGACGATCTCTCCCTTTCGCATGACCGCGACGGTGTCGGACATCTTTTCCACGACGGCCAGGTTGTGGGAGATGAGCAGGTATGCCACGCCCAGGCGCTCCTGGATCTCGTTCAGCAACTCCAGAATCTGGGCCTGGATGGACACGTCCAGGGACGACGTCGGTTCATCGCAGATCAACACGTCCGGGTTCGGGGCCAACGCCCGGGCGATTGCGATCCGTTGCTGCTGTCCACCGCTGAACTGCTGGGGGTAGCGCTGCGCGTCGTCAGGGGAGAGTCCGACCAGTCGCAGCAACTCGGCCGCGCGGTCATCACGTTCGTTCTTGGTGCCGATCTTCTGCAGTCGCAAGGCCTCGGTGATGTTGGTACCGGCGGTGTACTGCGGGATCAGGGAGCCGTAGGGATTCTGGAACACCATCTGCATCCGGTTCCGCAACAGGTGTGACTCCTTGGAGTGCACATCGACCCCGTCGAGGGACACCTTGCCCTCATCCAGACCGTGCAGGCCCATGACGAGGCGGGCCACCGTGGACTTGCCGCTGCCGCTCTCCCCGACCAACCCCAGAGTGCGCCCGGACCTGATCTGGAAACTGACGTCCTGCACGGCCGGGACGTCCCCACCGGCGGTATGGAACGTCTTGTGCATATGCTCGGCGACGATGATCGGTTCGGACTGGGCGGTGGTGTCCCCGGTCGCCTCGGTGGAGTCCGCCGGCGTGATGGAACCGGTGGTGCGGGAGGTGTTCCGGGCGGTGCCCACCTCCAGAGTCGCCGAGAGCAGCATCTTGGTGTAGGAGTCCTGCGGATCATCCAGGACCTGTGCGATGGTGCCCTTCTCGACGACCGCCCCCTGGTTCATCACCAGGACGTCGTCACAGAACCGCCGGGCCACGCCGAGGTCGTGGGTCACCATGATCATCCCCGTGCCACCCTCCTTGATCTGTGCCAGCAGGTCCAACACCTGGGCCTGCACGGTCACGTCCAGAGCGGTGGTGGGCTCGTCGGCAATGAGCAGTTTGGGGGAGGAGATGATGGCCATGGCGATCATCGCGCGTTGACGCATGCCGCCGGAGAACTGGAAGGGATACATCGAGGCCCGATGTTCCGGTTCGGGGATGCCCACATCCCGCAGGGCCTCGATCGCCCGGGACCGGGCCTGCCGTCTTGAGCAGAGTTTGTGCCATGTGAGCGCCTCGGCGAGTTGCTTGCCCACCCCGATGGTTGGGTTCAGCGCCTCCATGGCGTTCTGAAAGACCATCCCGATCTCCCGCCCGCGCACCTTGCGAAGTGCGCCGGGAGACACGGTGAGCAGATCGGTACCGCGGTAGCGGACCTCGCCGTCGAGGATCTCTGCCGTCTTGGGCAGCAGCCGCAGGAGCGAACGCACGGAGACACTCTTTCCGCTTCCGGACTCACCCACGATCGCCAGGGCGCGCCCTTCCTCCAGGGTGAAGTCCACGCCGTCGGCGGCCACGAACGTGCTGCCGTCGGGCCGGCGGAACCCAGTGCGCAATCCTTTGACCTCCAGCAGCGGGCTGACCGGTTCCTGGGCGTTCTGAGGGCGTGTGTTCACCCTTCCTCCTGTGTGACGTCGAAGGCATCGCGGACACCGTCACCGATCCAGGTGAAGGCCAGCAACGTGACGGCGAACGCCAATGCTGGGGAGAGGACCATGTGCGGCATCGACGTGGCGTAGCGGACCCCCTCGTTGATCATCGCCCCCCATGAGGGCATGTTGGCGATCCCCAGACCGAGCAGCGATAGACCCGCCTCGGTGGTGATCGCGGCCGGTACGGCGAAACTTGTCGTGACCAGCAGCGGACCCAGGGCGTTCGGCAGGATGTACCGGGTGGCGATCGTGGGACCTTTCGCACCCATGCCCTTGGCTGCCTCGACGAACTCACGCTTCTTGATCGTCATCACCTGGGCACGCATCAACCGGGCCTGGGTCACCCAGCCGGCGACCGCGATCGCGGCCATCACCGCCCAGAAACTGCGGCCGAAGACCGTCACGAGCAGCACTGCGAACAGGTACCCCGGGAAGGCGTACATCACGTCGGTGATGGCCATCAGGAGCGACTCGATCTTGCCCCCGCGATACCCGGCGGTGACACCGATGAGCAGGGCTGCCACGACCGAGATGATCTCGGCCACCACGGCGACCATCAACGCGGTGCGGAATCCGAAGATCATCCGGGACAGGATGTCCCGCCCGAGCACGTCGGTGCCCAGCGGATGCCCGGGGGTACCGATCCCGGCGAGGGTCTGGCCGTAATTCGTCGCGGAGTGGTGGTAGGGAGCGAGCACCGGAGCGAAGATTGCCACCAGTGCGAGGACCACCACAACCCACAGGCTGATGAAGGCCAGCCGGTTGCGACGGTACCTAGCCCAGGCCCTTGACCACGGTCCTATTCCCTTGACCTTCGTCTGCTTCGGGGTCGGAGATGGCTGTTTTTCTGCGGTTTCGACTGCCACGGAGCTTACGCCCACTTTCTGCGCGTACGCGCGGGTCGAGAAGGCCGTACACGAGGTCGACGATCAGGTTGGTGACCATCAGGATGATGGCAAAGAACAGGGTGGTGCCCATCAGCAAGGGCATATCCCGGCTGGTGGCGGCTTGGGTGAAGGCCAGACCCAGCCCGGGGATGCGGAACATGGTCTCGATGAAGACGGTGCCGGTCATCAACGCGGCCAGCATCGGACCGCTCACCGTCACCAGGGGAATCAAGGAGTTCCGTAGCACGTGCTTGATGATCACGACCCGGTACTTGCCCCCCTTGGCCAGGGCTGCGGTGACATACTCCTCCCGCAGGGTGTCCAGCACTGAGGAGCGAACATAGCGGGCCAGGACCGCCAGGGGCCCGACCGCCAAGGCGAGGACCGGTAACACCAGATGTTCGGGCCCGGACCATCCGGCAGCGGGCAGTACCCGCAACCAGCCGGAGAAGATCAGGATCAGGAACACCCCGACCAGGTAGCTCGGCAGCGCGTTGCCCATGGTCAGCACGAACATCGAACCGGTGTCCCACAGCGACCGCTGTCGCAGTGCCGCGAGTACCCCGATCGGGATGGAGATCGCCAGGGCTAGCGCCGTGGCCAGCACGGCCAGGGCACCGGACACCGGGAACCCCTGGGCGATCAGTTCCTCCACGTTCTGCGCCGGGTACCGGTAGGAGGGACCCAGGTTCCACGTCAGCGCCCCGCGCATGAAGATGAGGTACTGCTGCCAGGCCGGGACGTCCTCGCCGTAGCGGGTGGCGAACTCACCGGCCACGGCCTGCATCTGCTCCCCGGCCATGCCGGTGGCTCCGGAACTGGCGCGCTGGATGTCGGCGAAGTTGCCCGGGGCCATCTGCAGCAGCGTGAAGGCCAGCATCGACACTGCGACCAACGACAGGGCCATGCGGACCAGTCGACGACCGATGAATCCGATCATTCCCATGCGCACCCCTGCTTCCTCATCGTTGGCCGAGGGTCAGCCGGGCGGGGGGACCGCCCGGCTGCTTGCCGATGTGAGGCAGCGAAGCGAAGTCTCACTCCGCCGCGTCCTCGTCAACCCACAGGTCCTTGAAGTAGTAACTGTCAGCCTGAGCGCGCAACTCCAGGCCCTGGACGTGGGGTTGGGCGATGACCACCGAAGAGTTCCACACGACCGGGACGAAGATTTCCGCTTCCTCTCGCAGCCCGGCAGCCTCCTTCAGGATCTCCTGCTGCTCGGCTTCGTCGACCGTAGCCTGCGCATCCTCGACACGCTCGGCGTAGGCCTGTGCGCTCGGGTCGGACATGGTCGCCAGAGTTTCCTCGATCTGCTCGTTGCGTTCAGTCGCGGACAGATCGGGGTCCTCGTTGATCTCCTGGAACTGCTCGTAGCCCTCGTCGGTCAGAGCGAACTGACGCGTGAAGTTCGGGTCCCACAGTTGCTGCACCTGGTAGGGCCAGGTGCTCACCCCGGAGAAGGAGCCGTACCAGTAACCCAGGTAGTCCTCATCGTGCAGTTCGGCCCGCCGTTCGACGTACACGCCGACCTCGACCACGTCCTTGACGACGTCGATGCCCAGGTTGGTCTCCCAGGTGTCGATGATCGCGTCCAGTTGGGCGAAGTCGGACCCGGCGAGAAGGTGCAGGGTGGGGAATCCCTCTCCGTCGGGGTAGCCGGCATCGGCCAGGAGGCGCTGGGCTTCCTCGACCGCCTCGTCACCCCACATCTGATCGTGGGCAGCGATGTCCTCGCTCCAGTCCGGCACGATCGGGCTGACCAGCGTCGATGCGGGTTCGGTGGTCTCGGAGATCCCCGCGATCTCCTCACGGCCTATGCCCAGACTCAATGCGGTGCGGATCTGTGGGTCTTCCAGCAGGGTGTTCCTGCTGTGCAGCCGGGCGAGGTAGGTCGTACCGGAGTTCTCCAGCACGTTGACGTGCTCGCTCAGTTCCGGGTCGTTCATGAATCGGGCGATGTCGGCGGGCTCTCCGAGTCCCTGGATGTCGACTTCGCCGCTCTCGTACGGGACAGTGGTGGTGATTGAGCCCTGCTCGATGAGTTGGACGTCGATGCTGTCCAGGGCGACGTTCTCGTTGTCCCAGTACTCGGTGTTGCGCTCCAGGCGCATGGAGGAGTTCGAGACCCAGTCCACCAGGTTGTAGGGCCCGTTGCCGCGCCAGTTCTCCGGCTGCTGCCAGTTCTCATCGCCGTCGATCGCATCCGGGTGCAGCGGCAGCATGGACGGATGCGTCAAACCCATCACGAACCCCGGGTTGGGGCCCTCGAGGGTGAACTCCAGCGTTGATTCGTCCAGGGCTTTGATGCCGACCTCCTCGAAGTCCTCGACGGCGCCGGAACTGTACTCGGTGGCGTTGAGGATGCCGAGTGTGGCCTGGTAGGAGGATGCTTCGGTGGTGACCCCGCCCGGTCCACGGCCGGGGTCGAGGAGCCGCTCATAGGTCCGCACGAAGTGCTCGGCGGTGATCGGGTCACCGTTGGACCAGTTCGCGTCCCGCAGGTGGAAGGTGTGGGTCAGCCCGTCCTCGCTGACCTCCCACTCCTGGGCCACAGCCGGGCGCACATCGGTGCCATCAGGGGTTTGCAGCACCAGGCCCTCCAGCAGACCCTTCTGCACCAGCCACATGCCGAACGTGATCGACTGGGGGTCGATATGGGCGAAGTTCGTGGCGTGGACCGTGATATGACCGCCCTGCTCAGCCGCCTCTCCGTTGTCACCGCCGCCCTCATCGATACCCGAGCCTCCGTTGCCGAACAGGTTGCATCCGGCCAGGACCAGCGCGGCGGCCCCGGTGACGGCAACGGAACTGACAGCCCGGCGTGCTGAGCGCTTCTTGAGTGCGGCTTCCATCGATATCCTCCTTGATACGGACCCATTGAATTGGGACTGTCCGAAACTACTGTAGAGCACTGACGCTATGTCGACTAGTGCGGGCGGTCAAGGTCTCGTTGGTCACGGGTTGGTCACGGCTTGGTGACCGACTGGGCGGCGCGCGCGTGGGCCGGTACTGCGACGAGATCGGAGATCGCCTCGAGCACGACGCTCTCGGCTGACATGGCGAGGCGGGCCGGCATGCCTAGGTAGTACGGCGCCTGGTCGGGTTCGTAGCCGCCCTCCGCGTGGTGCTGCGCCTCGACCAGGTACGTCGTCATCCCGTCGGTGTATCCCATCGGCAAGCAGGTGTGCCCGCTGACCCGCTTGGTGTGCAGGCCGTAGCGACTGAATGGTTCGCCTGCCATCCCCAGCAGTCGCAGCCGTTCACTGAGGTCCACGCGGACCATGTCAAGAAATGGTGTGCGGGCGAACCTGTCCGGATGGTCCAGCATCAGCCGGGCCCATTCGCCGACGTAATCATCGGATGCGGCCAAGCGCCGCAGTTCACTTGTGTCCACGCGGTCCTGCAGGGGTAGGTCCACCTGCGCCCGCCTGACGCCGATCCGCGGAGGTCCGGCGGCGTGCGCGGCTCCGAAGGCGGCCCGGGCCGCGCGGGCCAGGTCCTGGCCCATCCGGTCGATCTCGGGTTGCGCCCCGTCCCGGAACAGCCCGTCGGGGGTGTACATGTCGGGGTTGACGTCGCCGCAGCAGCCCTGCAGATACATCACCACCGGCGCGATGTCGGATTCCAGTTCGGTGGTGAGCGCGCCAGGAAAGTCCGGGCTGAATGCGTGGCCGTGGTGCACCACCGGATGGCAGGCGAAGTGCACGAACGCCGCTTGGCTGCGCCCGGATTCGTCGACGAAGCGTACGGCGGTGAGTTCCCGATCGATCGGTGTGTTGGGCAACGCGCCGGCCGTGCGTGCCCAGCGTCTGTTCACGCTCACGTCTGCCGTCGCACGTCCGATCTCGATGCGCACCGGTGAGCGTTCGCCCAGGGCGGCTTCGATACTGGCCAGGGTCGTCCGGCGGAGGTGATCGAGGTAGTTCGTATCCACCTTGCCCAGGGAGGGGGCCATGTACCGGCACGTCTGCGGCCCCGAGTGGGTGTGCGTGGCGTGCAGCACGAGGTTCTGCTCGGGGATGCCGAAGGTGGCGCGGACCTGCTCGCGCAGGGCCTGGACCAGCTCCTCGCCCCACCACAGCAGGTCCGCACCGACGATCACCACCGGTGGTTCGTCCCGTCCGCCCAGCACGAATGTTCGCAACTGCAACGGGCTCAGTGCCGTCTCGGCCGGCCCGAACGCTGCTCGGGTCGCGTACCCGGCCAGTGACGTCGGTCCGGGTGGTGTGATGTCCGCCCGGTCGGTGCCCAGCAGGGTCATGGCCGCAGGAGCCAGGAACTGTGGCCCACGGGTAGGTCGACCCCCAACTCCACGAACGGGTGGCCGTGGCGCTGCACGGTCCGCACCCGCGCATCCTCGGAGTCGGGTTGGACACTCTCGGGTAGCGCCAGGATCAAGGCGGCTCCGGGAACTGCGCGGGGAGTGTGAGCCAACACCTTCCACCCCTCCTGGACCCGTTGGACGCGCACATGCACGTCGCGGCGGGTGCGCTCCCAGGTGTTGATCTCCTCGGCCGTCCACCACGGCATCCCGCGCTCGCGTGCCGCCTCGGCGACCTCGACACAGGCTTGCGTGGTCAAGGGCCGTTTGCGCAGGTGCGGGCCGTGGAACAGGAAGTGAGCCACGCCGTGCTGGTCCTGCGCGGCATCGAGAATGACATCTCGGACCGAGATGTGGCCTGCCCACGCGAGATCCTGGGTGTGCAAGGGAAGGTTGAGCACATCGTGGAACGTGTCATCGTGACCTGCCGGTCGCAGCGGGAAGGACACGTGGGCAGTGCCGAAGGGGAAGCCGATGGTGCCCTGCTTGCTGGGCCCGCGGGAGGAATCGATCTGGATCCCCACGCGCTCGCACCACGTGTAGAACTCCGTCCAGCCCTCCCAGCGGGTGTAATGGTTCTTGTTCGACACGATGTCTTCGCGACCGCTGATCGCCTGTGCCCAGGCGTACTGGCCGCGCAGTTGCGGCCACCCCCAGTGGGCCAGGTCGGAGTCCGCCATCGCGTTGTAGTGCAGGGATTGCTCATGTCCGGCGTCGGTGATCTCGGCGAGTACCTCCTGCCCGTAACCGCCGGGGTAGACCTGGTGCCACGTCACTTTGACGCCGGCGGCGGCGAACGCCTCGAGTGCGGCGCGGCCGTCGGCCGGGTCATTGCCATCGGCGTCGTGTGACATGTGCGCGATCGCATCGATGCCGGCCGGCCAATAGTCGAGCCACGCCATGCCCGCTCCGGTGTGCCCAGCGGCTTGCCACAGCGCCTGCAGGAGGAGTGACCGCCACCAGTCCGCGTGCGGTTGGTCGAAGATCGGGACGGCCGACGGCGGGGGATAGGTGTGGGTGTAATCCGGCGGTAGGTCCGGCTCCCCGGGGGGCATCGCACGATCCTCTTCGAGATCGAGGGCCATGCCGTCCTCAGCCTTGAGGATGTCGTCATCGATCGGGGCAGTGCCATCGGAGGAGGGGGTGCCGTCGCCCCTGACCGGATAGCCCTGCTGGATCCGGCAGATCGTGTACCAGAGGTCCACCCCGAAGGTGAGGACCACCCCGGCTCCCGCGGTGGTCCGGGTGACCGCTGCGCTGCCATCGCTGAAGGTGGCCAGCACCTCGGCGTGTTCGTCCGGGCGTAGTGCGTGTCCGCGCAGCGCGCGTATCGGGCGCGGGGGGTGCTTAGCCCAGCCTTGGCCACAGGTGACCGTCCCCGCAGCAACGGGTCCCCGGTTCGTCACGCCGGCGACGTCGGCCCAGATCGCCGGGGTCGCCGGTGATGACCAGGGCTCCACCGTCCCGCACCCACGCAGTCAGCGCCTTGGCATGCTCACCGTCGACCGGCTCGGTGACGAGGACGACGCCTCCGGAGCGCAGCGCATCGGGAGAATCGGCCAGGTGGTAACTGAAACCGGCGTGGGAGAGAACCTCCCGGGCATAGGCAGCCCAAGGCACGTCCTCATCGTGCGGCTGGTTGCGAGTCCAGAGGGTCAGAGTTTGTGCGTCATTGCGATCTTCTGTGGTCACAGGACACACCTTGCACGATCAGGGGCCATTTAGGCAAGTCCGAATCAAGCGTTTCGGCCTTGCGCAATAGTCAGGCTTCGAGTCGCTCATCCAGAAGTTGATACCGCACCGGAGGGCGTCCCACTTTCTGCTGCCGTGCCGGAGGCATCGGCCACGCGAGGCCGGCGTCGACCAGGTTGTGCAGGGTGCGCCGTGCGGTGCGGAGCGTGACCCCCTGGAGTTTGGCGATCGATCGATCGGCATCCACGACGCGTTTGCTGTCGCCTTCGGCGTCCAGTGCCTGCACGATGCTGCGCAGCGTCTTGGCGTGCTGGGCCGCGACAGGCTCCCGTACCGGTGCCGGACCGGTTCCCGATGCAGCGAGTGAGATCGGTCCTCCGTTCGGGCCGATCAGGAAGGCGCGATCTCCGGGTTGCTCGGCGGAGAGGTTGACCGCGGCCTGGGCATGTTCCTCCGCCTCGACCGTGGTGCGCCCCAATCCGATTCCGACCTCGGCCTCGATGCCCAGCGCGGAGGAGACATTGGCGAGGAATGGTGCGCGCTGCAGGTCATCGGTGCCCGTGCGTAGTGACCCCATGGTGGTGATCACCAGGAAACTCTGCTCATCGCGTTGGAGCACGGCCGCGTCCATCCGACGGGCTTCGTGCAGCAGCGTGCGGTGCAACGAGAGTTTGAGCTCCTGGAACCAGAAGTTGCTCGAGCTGGTCCGGTTCGGCAGGGCGGAGGCCGGCAGTCGCACGATGACGATGGCGATCCGGGAGTCCTCCATCCGGGCGCCACTGCCGAGGAGCCTGGCGGTACGCAGGGCGTTGCGCATCGTCAGCGGTGCAGGCGCCATGACGAGGTTCGGGATTCCGGCCGCGGTCAAAGTCTCGGTGACCCAGGGGACCGTCGTTATCGCTCCGCTGGTCCGGCCGGCCTCATAACGCTCGACGTGGAAATCCAGGAACTGCTCGGGTGAGACAGCCTCGTGGTACTCGATGACGTGCACGTCCGTCATGTCCACACCGAGCTCGGAGTAGGTCTCGCGGACCTCTCGAGTGTTTACCGAGTCGATACTGACCCGTGCGGTGTCGACTGTTTCGCTCAGGGTTCCGCGGAGCAAGGCTGTCGGGAGCGCGACCCCGCCAGTGGGGATAAAGGTCGCTGGTACCGGTAAGGATCCACCAGAAGTGGCGAGGTCGTAGGGCAACGGCCCCGAGAATAGGAGCACGTCGACGTTCTCTGCGATGCGCAGGGCCTCCTCGCGTACGCCTGCGCCCTTGTCATCGGATGCGGCCAGGAGTCGGTAGGGGGTGCGAACTTCGGCTCGCGCGACAGCAGAAATGCGGTTGAGGAAATTTTCCGCGCCTAGCACCCCGATCGTGACATCTTCGAAACCAGGTCCGGTTTCTCGGTCCTTCATCCGACCCCTCCCTTTGACGTTCACTCGAGGGTATCGCTTCTGCGCGAGGCGGCGAGGGTTGCAGCGAGGCGATAAGCCCTGAAGAAGTCAGCCCGAATTGGGATTCGGCCACGATGGCGCCGACCCGGACCGACGCTCCTGGTGGTTGTGCCACTGGCGTTGATGACGGTCCGGTGGGGCGGGTGCGCGTGGGGTGGTGAGCGGCGGGCTCAGTTCAACCAGGCGTCCCGGTTGGTGGCGATGAAGTTCTCGTCCAGTAGGTGTGGGTCGCGGGTGCGGGTGATCAGCTCGGCCTGCCCGGCCCGGTTGGCGTGGGCTGGGCAACACCGTGCGGAACTCGACCTAAGCCTCGATCCACCGATGGGCTGGGCGCCGGGTCCTGAATCGGCGCTGGCGTGATGTGGGCGGTTGAAGGCGCGCGGCAGTAGCCGGTCTGTCCGGCATTTCCACTTGGCTTTCGGTCGGAGGGGCAGGAAGAGGGGGTCAAGGCGCCGGGGCTCGGGCGGGGAACACGGCGTCGTAGAGCGCGACCCAGGCCTGTGCCCATGGCCAGTTGAGCGGTAGGTGCAGATGTAGTCGTCGCGCGGTGCTGGCGACCCGGGCGGGGATGTTGATGAGCTTGCGCCGGATCGTGGGGGTCGTGGCTCGCAGCAGTGAGGGCGTCTGGGTGAGGGTGGCGGCGGCGCGGGTGAGGTTGAAGGCCATCACGGCGCAGATGAGCCAGGCGGCGTTGGCGTTGAACACTCCCGAGGGCATGTGGGCCAGCGCGGAGGCTTTGAGGTCGGCGTTGACGTTCTCGATGATCGCGTGACGGCGGTGGACCTGGTCGGCAACGACGGTGTCGCGCTCGGTGGACGGGGTGGTGGTGAAGAAGGCGTGGAAGCGCCAGAGGTCGAACAGTGTCGCCTGGCCGTCGCTCTTGTTGGGGTTGAGCTCGGGGATGCGACGGACCACCAGCCGGCCGGGGATCTGCTCGGCCTTCTTGCGGGAGGAGAACGCAGTGAAGGGGATCTCGGCGACTTCAGCCCGAGAGATCCACCGGTCGGTGTCTTGGTCGTAGATGGCCTCGGTGTACTTGATCGGCTGCCAGGCGTCGTCGGCGATGGCTGCGATGGCTCGCTTGACAGGCTGGTCCATCCGCGCAGTGATCGATACCTGAGCCCCGGTGCCGAGCACCGAGGCGACCATCGCGTGGGAGTAGAACGCCGAGTCGGTGCGCACCAACACGTCACGGCCGGCGAGTTGGGTGCGGCTCACCAGGGCCAGTGCGTCGATGGCCAGCCGGGCCGCGCCACGCGCCGAGCCAGCGCTGCCCTTTCGCAGTCGCTGGGCGGCGATCACCGGCGCGAAGTCCCCGGCCGAGACGGTTGCCAGCAGCGCGTTCAGGCCCCGGACTCCGGAGTAGCCGAACGATGCGCCCTGTTTGGCGTAGCCGTGGACTTCGATGATGGTGTCGTCGATATCGACCATCACGGTGTCGCTGCCCTCCTGCTGGTCGCCGAGCAGTGCGCTGTCCGCGGCGAGGTTGATGAGGAACCGGGATGCCACCGCGTCGCCCTGGCGGACATGACCAAAGGTGAACGTGCGCAGGAACGAGCCCAACGTCGAGGGCGCGTAGGGGCGGTCGAAGATCTTGCCCATCGCGCCGTGGCGAAGCACGGCCATGTCATCGATGCTGTCGGCGCCGGTGGCCATGCCCGCCACCAGCGAGGACAGCTTCAGGCCCGCGTTGGCGCCCTTGTCACCCGGCACGCTCAGGTGCTCATCGCCCAACTCGCGTAGACCGGCTCTGTCAGCCAGCGCGACCAGCGGGACCAGGCCGGCTGACGATACGAGATTGGGCTCGTCGAACCTCGCGGAAGTCACGGAATGGGTATGAGACAGTTGCATCTACGAGATGCCCCTCTTGAGCTGGCGATACGGACCTTAGATAAGTCGCATCTTCCCAGGTCAGAGGGGCATTCTCATGCCCCCACGCTCACCAACGCCGCTTCTACATCGGTGGATCCAGGCTAAGACACTCGGCGTGGACTGCCGGTGGGCTTGCTGCCGCGAATGAGGTGGCGGTGGCGGATAGAAGGCTGCGGGTGGCATAGGCTGGTATGGATGTTGTCCGAACGCATCGACTATGGGCGTCCGGGTGCATGGGACGAGTTGAACACCCGGCTGAGCCACAGTCACGTGCCCCGCCCGACCATGCAATGCGGATGGTTTCGTTGTGAGCCCGGTTGGGACTGGCACCCGACCATGGACGACCATGATCTATGGCTGGTCTTGGAAGGAACGGGTCGCGGACGCGTCGGAGGTGACGAGGTCTCTATCAGCCCCGGAACGCTGATCGCCTTCAGGCCCGGAGACAAGGGGGTGTTCCGCCAGGATCCTGCCGATCGGCTGAGCGTCGTGGCTGTCCACTTCGATTTCGTCGAGCCGGCATCGGACCAGGTGGTTCGGATGGCTGACGAGTGGCAACCATCCCGCGTCATCGATCTGCCCAATCATGCCCGGTTGAGCGAACTGCTGCACCGGACGGTGCGGTTGAGCAGGGATCCGGATCCATTGGCCGAGGTCGAACGTGCCTCCGTGTTCGTCCAGGCACTTCTGGAGGTCTACCGGCAGGACGCCCGGACTCGCGGGTATCGGCTCACCTCGGTCGACCCTCGGATTCAGCAAGTGATGGACCTGGTGCGGTACGACCCTTCGTACCGGCTGCAACTGACACATGTAGCTGAGAGTGTCGGCTTGTCACCGGACTATTTCTCCCGACTCTTCTCTCAACAGGTTGGTACCAACTTCCGGGTGTTCGTGCTCCAGGCGCGACTGGAGCGGGGATTCGAACTCCTGAGGGAGACTAGGATGACCGTGGCACAGGTTGGGCGAGCCCTCGGATACGACGATCCCTTCCTCTTCAGCAGGCAGTTCCGCGAACGTTATGGCTGTCCACCGAGTCGGATCCGAGCCACCGATACGTGACTACCTGCTCGGTCCAGGCATTGACCGGTTCGGGGCATGGAGGTATTGGACATCACGCACGTACCGTCGTTTCTATGACCACGATCGATGAGTTGTACAGCGGAACCGAATTGGCAGAAGCGATCCCGTCGCTCATCGAGGTGCAGGGACCCGAACTTGACCGCTACCGCGCTGAGGGCTACCTGGCCGTGGACGCCGTGTTCGATCATGGCCAGATCGGAGCTGCGCTGGAGGGCCTTGCTTCGCTTACCTTGGACCCACGGAGTGCTGACCTCCAGTTCGAGGAATGGGCAGCGGACCGCTTGGAAGACTTCGATGGCCCGGAACGGATGGATGGTGTCCGTCGACTGATGATGTCGTTCGTTGACCTGGAACCCGCGCTCAAGGAGATCGCCTACGACGAGCGACTACTCGAAGTTGCCCGGCGGATCATCGGCGAAGATGACATCGTCCTCTTTCAGGATATGGCGCTGCTCAAGCCTCCGGGTGGCGGCCGGGAGAAGCCGTGGCACCAGGACAACGCGTTCTTCACAGTCAAGCCGGGAACCCCGATTGTCGGTGTATGGATCGCCCTTGATGAGGCGACTATCGCGAATGGGTGCATGCACGTCATTCCGGGGAGCCACCGGGAGGGCCCGGTCATCCACTTTAGGCGCCGCGACTTCCAGATCTGCGATACCGACGTGCAAACGTGGCGTGACGTCGCAGTGCCGCTGAAGCCAGGTGGCCTGATGATCTTCGATGGCCTGTTACACCACGGCACGCCGCCGAACAGAACAGACACCCGCCGTCGTGCGCTGCAGTTCCACTTCATTGCTCGGTCAGCCCATATGGTGACCCAGGAGGAGCGGATGGCAGTGTTCGGCAGCGAGGGCAAAGACGTCAGTTGCTGAGACTGGCGACCCCGGGCCCAAGTCCCTGGGCCGAGTTAGCCGTTGGCGCCGAGCGGCAGAATCGCTAAGCGTCCTTGACGATCACGCTGTGCCCATGTGGTGCGGAAGGAGTTTGTCATGCGGGCGTGCGGGCACTAGTTGTCCGTTCTCAACCACGCCACCAGGCCTTTCCTGCAACCTAGACGCCAACTCTGCGCGCCAAGGCTCCAAGTCCACCCACTCAGAACCGAGTGTTAGGTCACGCAGTTCATGTGGATCAGTGGAAATGTCGAAGAACTGCTCTCGACCTGTTTGGCTGAACCAGATGTACTTGGACTGTCCATCGGTAAGGAAGTGGGCGCCGTCGACGTAGTCGTAGTGACCGGAGTGTTCCCCGTGTAGATACGAGCGCCACTCGACCGGCCCCTGTCCCCGTACGATTGGCATCAAACTGCGCCCGGTGACTGCTTCAGGGATTGGTGCCTGCTGCGTGCGTCGAAGACCGTCGGTAAAACGTCCTGCAGCCCCACAGGCAACTCGCTGACAATGTCGCTGGGGATCTCTAGCGAAGCTGGCGGGGTGATGAAGAAGGGGACGCGAGCGGAGGCTTCGTACGGAAACGTCTTGCGATACAAGTTGTGGTCGCCGAGCATCTCGCCGTGGTCAGAGGTGAAGATGATCATTGTGTCGGCGAGCAACTTGTGACGACGTAGAAAGTCCACGACGCGTCCGACCTGGTCGTCGACGTGGTTGATGAGCCCGTAATAGCCGGCTCGGGCCTGCTTCATCCTTTGGGAGTCCAAGTTCAGCCGCCATCCCATCACGTCGGCGCCCTGGGCGGGGTCGACTTCGTCAGCCCAATCGCCGACGACGGGCCCGGGTAGTTCCTGGCTCATGTACCGCTCGTAGTAGAGGGTCGGTGGGGTCAGGGGTGGATGTGGATCGAGGAAGGAAAGGTTGAGGAAAAAAGGAGCGGAAGGATCGCTTCGCGAGGAACTCGATTGCTCGGCTGGCGCACCAGAAGGTGTGCGTTTGATGCTCCGGCAGGTGACTGGGTCTACTGACCCAACTGTTGGCGTTGACCCCATGCGCCACGGCCGGGCCGATGCTGGAGCCGTCGGCCTGGGTTCGCAGCCAATCGACGTAGTCGTTGGAGAAGTCCGGTTCGTCCGGGGCGTACTCGTACTGGGTATCGGCGAGTTCTAAGTGGTCGAAGCCGTAGCGTTTGCGCTTGGGTTCAAGGTGGAGCTTCCCGATCAGGCGGGTCTGGTAACCCGTCCGGGAGAGTTCTCCGGGCAGCGTGTAGGCCGGGTGCCAGTCCACCGAAGTCATGCCAACCATGCCGTGGGCTGCGGGTTCTTGTCCGCTCATCAGCGTTCGCCGCGCCGGGACGCAACTTGGCGTCTCCGAATAGGCGCGCCGGAACCGTGTCCCAGATCGTGCCAGCCAATCCAAATTGGGCGTTTGTACCACCGGATGTCCTTCGACGCCGAGGGTATCCCCGCGGTGCTGATCGGTCGTGATGAGCAGGATATTGGGTCGTACCTCTTGGGATGTAACGTCCATAGTTGTCCTCTCAATTCTCCTGGCACGGCGGACCATCACGGTTTCAACCTTTCAGCGCGCCACCGGCCAATCCCTTGAAGACGTGCCGCTGCATCACGAAAAACACGAGAAGCGGTGGGATCATCACCAGGATCGAGGAGGCAGCGATCACCCGTTGATCTGCCGAGAAGGCACCGGAGAGGAACTGTACGCCGACGGTCACCGGATACATCGTGGTGTCACTGAGTACCACCAGCGGCCACAGGAATTGGTCCCACGAATCTAGGAATCCGAGCACGATCACAACGGCAAGCGAGCCGGTGACACCCGGGAGCATCACGCTCCAGAAGGTACGAAATGCTCCAGCGCCGTCCACGCGGGCGGCTTCCTCGAGTTCATTCGGAATGTTCACAAAGGCCTGTCGCATCACGAAGATGGCAATGATTGAAATGCCTTGTGGCAGTACGACGCCCAGGAAGGTGTTGAATAGGCCCAGTTCCATCGTGATCATCAGCGTGGCGACGAGGATGACCTCGAACGGTAACGCCGTCGTGGCCAGGAGCACCGTCATGTAGAGCATCCGCCCGCGAAAACGTATCCGGGCCAGAGCGTATCCGGTGAGGGTGGCGAGCAGCACGGTAAGCACAAGGGTCATCGCCGAGATGATGACGGAGTTGAGAAAGTACTGTGGCAGCGGGATAGCCGTCAATGCGGTGATGTAATTAGTGAGCGTGGGGTTTTCGGGGATGAGGCTGCCGGGGAAGCCAACCGCTGTTTCCCCGATCGATTTCAGCGAGTTGGAAATCTGCCATACGATCGGTGAGATCACGGCGAGCACCGCGATAATCATCAGGGCCCACCGGAGGATCCGCTCGCCCGGAGAGGGCACGCCCCGTGCCCGTTTGCGACGACGCATTGGGGGAGTCGGCTGCTCTTCTGTTGAGACTGCTGTTTCTACTGCCATGACCTCACACCGCCACTCTTCGGGAAGCCAGAAACCGGAGAAGGGAGACGACGACGACCAGAGCGAATAGGAAGACGCTGATCGCAGAGGCGTATCCCGCGTCCGTACCTGGGGATACACCTTGACGGAACAAGTAGAACACCACGGTCTCCGTACTCCGCCCGGGACCGCCGCCGGTCATTACGTACGGTTCGGTGAATGTCCGGATTGAGGAGATCGCCGCCAGAATCGCGATGAGGAGCGTGGTGCCCCGAATCTGGGGCAGAGTGACGGACACGGTCCGTCGCAGCCAGCCAGCTCCGTCCAGTTCAGCGGCTTCCTCGAGTTCCTGCGAGGCGTTCTGCAACGCGGCGAGCAGAATTAGGGTGTATAACGCCACTCCCTTCCACAGGGTGACAGTCATCAGGCTGAAGATTGCGATCGATGGGTCGCTGAGAAATCTGATCGGCTGGTTGATGGCGTTAACGGCGATCAGCATTTGGTTGATCATGCCGTCCGAGCGCAGCAGCCATTCGAACAGGATCGCCACGATCGCCATCGGCATCACCATCGGCGAGAAGACGATAGTACGAACCAGGGTGGTGCCACGCATCAGGGTGTTCAGCAACAGCGCGAGGCCAATCGCCAGTGCAGTAATCGTCGGCACAACCACGGCGACATAAAGCAGGCTGCGCCCTACCGCCGCGTGGAAGGCCGGGTCGCTCGCCAAGCGAACAAAGTTGTCCACACCGATGAACTGCCCCCCACCGATGGTGCGCACATTCGTAAACGACAGCACGAAGGTGTTGATCAGCGGCGCGAACAAGAACGTGCCCTGGATGATCAGCACGGGGGCTAGGAACGCCAGCGGCACATACCACCGGTGTCGCCGTACCCTAACCCCCGTCTTGCCGCTCGACTCCTGGGCGAGTTCAGGAGCAGACTTGGAGACAGTCGTCACTCAGCGCGTCCTTGAAGGATCGAGGTGATCGCCTCTCGGTCCGCTCCAATGCAATGGAGATCTCTTCATCGCCCATGAGTGCCAACTGCATCTGTGACCACAGTTCTCCCTCGATCTCCCGGTCCACGTCATCCGACTGCGGGGCGACTCGCTCGTCGAGCAAGTTTTGCGCGGCGATGGCCCGGCCCTGGTCCACGAGGTCATCTTCCGCCTCGGTGAAGAACGGCTGATTCAGGGCGTCCGGTGTGCTCGGAAAGACCACTGACTCGTTCGCAAGAAGGAGTTGGTTGTCGGAGTTGGTGACAAAGCGAGCAAACTCGATGGCCGTGGCCTGGTTCTCTGACGTGGTGGGGACAGCCAGTCCATGGGCCACAAGCCACGCCTCATCGTTCTCGTCCACTATGGGCGGGTGGACCTCAAGTTGTGCCAGGAGGTCAGGTGCGTTTTCATCGACGATCCGCAACTGGTTCGGGCCACCCGAGCCGAAGGCCACCCGCCCCTCGGACAGGACCTCGAGCCCGCTTCTAGGCTCTGCGGTAATGCTGTCAGCAGGGATGCCGCCGTTGAGGTAGAGCGCGTGCAAACGTTCCACGAGGTCCTGGGCTTCCGGGGTGTTGATCACCGCCTCCGTGGCGTCGTCATTCACAATTGGAGTCCCGGTCGCGAGCAAAGCGTTCTTGAAGATGGATGCCCCGAGTTGGAAGCCGGCGTACTCGGTCTCCTCCCCGATCACGGCGGATGCGTCCATCATGTCAAAGTAGGTCCGCGGGATTTCATCGAGTCCGGCTTCTTCCATGATTGTCGTGTTGACCACCAATACGGGCGTGTTCAGATACCAGGGGAGAGCCGAAATCTCCGGCCCCCCGATAGCGAAGACTTCCCACGCGGACTCCAGATAGTCATCCTGCGCCTCTGGGACCATCGCTGACATGTCTAGTACCCGGCCCTCTCGCGCAAGCGGGGTCAGGTGCCCGCTGTCGAGGTTGAGCACGTCAGCCAGGTTCCCCGAAGCCGCATCGGCATTAATCTTCTGCGCTGTGCCGTCAGTGGGTACGTCAACCCAGTTCACCGTCACCTCGGGGTGCATGTCCTCGAACTCCTCGATATACCCGTTGATCAGGTCATCGAAGGTGGGTGAGAGTTGCATGGTCTGGAAGGTTATGGTGCCGGCGATTTCGGCATCGTCCAGGTCCTGCGGCTCGGGTGCTGAATCTCCCGGATCGCCGAGGCCGCAGGCTGTCAATACCAGAGCGAGGGCTGATGCTCCTGCGATCAAACCGAGCGGGCGAGTTCGTTTTGTTGTGTGCATTTAATGCTCCTTGCTGATGTCGTTACGCTGGCGACGGTTCTCTCGTGGTGGGTTGTGCATTGGGTCTTGCTGGAGTAGCGATGCGATGGTTCGTATCAGGTGTCGGAAAGCAACACCTGGAAGGCGGCGGAAAAGCCCGAAAGAGATGGCATACCGAAGACGTCGAGTGCGGGCACTGCCACCGCAGGCAGGTCTGCCCAGTAGTGGTCCAAAGTGTCCGGTGGCCCCGCGAGGAAGACCACCGCAGGTATCCCGGATCGTTCGATGCCAGCGATCGCTTCTGCTTCCCATGCAGTAGGGCCTGCCTGTCCGTAACTGACTATGACTGTGGGCCCAGTCAATGCGCTCGTTTCATGCCGCACCTGTACAGGGCGACCGACGATCCGCGATAGCCGAAAGCCGAGAGCAGACGCCGTTGGAGCTTCTCCCGATGACTCGGCCATCACCACTGTGATCGGACCGGTGCCGGCGGGGAGGCGCGGTTCGCCGACCGTGCCGACGGCCAACTCCTCGCTCAATAGTGGCAAGGCATCAGTAAGTACTTCGTGTGTCGTCGAGTCGACGTCCAGGGGCGCCGCCAGCACCCGACCGAATGCCTCCCGGACCCGTTCCTCTGTCACAGTGCCATCGAGTAGCCCGTGTTCCATCTCGTCCAGGACTGATGGCACCAACTCTGGCGGGCATTTGACGTTGGCGACGTCGCACCCTGCATTAATGGCAAGTAGTGCAGCCTCTGCCGGTGAGTGCTGCTTGGAAACCGCTGCCATCCGTAGCGAGTCGGAGACGAGGAGTCCAGTGAATCCCAGATCGTTGCGCAGCAACTCGGTGCAGATCCGTGGGTCGAATGTCGAAACAGTTCCGTTGGATTCGTCGCCGAATCGCAGATGGGCGGTCATCATCGCACCCAGACCCGCGCGCACCGCTTCGGCGAACGGAAGCAGGTGTCGGCTCCACTCACTTTCGCTGCGTAGCACCACCGGAAGTCCTAGGTGCGAGTCCACGTCGGCGTCACCGTGTCCAGGCAGGTGCTTGACAGTGGCGAGGATGCCCGCTTCTTGGAGACCGAGGCCGTACTCACGCATGTGCGCGGCCACGGTGCTGGGGTCAGTTCCGAATGCCCGCACGCCGATGACCGGGTCCCGGGGTGTGGCTCGTACGTCCGCCACAGGCTGGAAGCACCAGTTGTAGCCGCAGGCCCTCAGATCTAAACCCACCGCTCGCCCTGCTGAGCGGGACATGACCGGGTCCAACTGGCCCAGAGCGGCAGGGTAGGGAACGTCTGTTCCGCCCGCACCGGTGGTGTAGGCCAGCCCGGTCTCGGCGTTCGCGCCGATCAGCACCTCTACGCCGGTCGCCTCCCGCGCTTGTTCGTGCAAGTGGTTGTTGAACCGACGGCTGGCACGCACCGCTTCAGAACTAGCGGAGGCACGCAGCGGAGGTCCGTGGAATGCTCCCACGCCTGCTTGGAGTGCTGCGATGGTCGCATCACTGGGACCTCCGTGCGTGCCCATGCTGGACCGGACGAGGAGGAGGCGTGCAAGCCTTTGGCGGGTGCTCATCATGCCCCAATGAGCATCGACATCGCTCGTGGGCACTCCTGCCGTACTACGTTGCACGGTTCATTCCTTCCTGCATCAGCCCTCGGCTAGGGCAAGTCGCGACAGTGCAACCGATTGCAAAGCCAATCTAGCATGGCTAAAGTTGGTGATCAAGGGGCTGTTCTGCACGCACTTGCTCCGAAGTGGCTAACGCGCTGCCACTGGGACCCAGAAGGTTCCAGCAGTGGCGCGAAGCGACGACCTGCTCAGTTTCTCGGCGGAAATGGCCCGTGTGGCCCAGGGCGCTCATCTGCCCGGAACCGGTTCAACTCCGAGATCGCGGCAAGCATAGTGGTCGTCCTGGAGACCCCGAACTCGAATGCGTAGTAAGCGTAGAGTTCCTGCGAAACTGTAACGATATTGCGGTTGTGCCGAGCAAGGACGGCCCAGGTACCCGCATGTGTAGCGTCTCGTCCGTCGCGGATACCGCCGGTTCCGTCGATGAAGCGAGTGACGTCCAAGCCGTACTCGGTTTCCACCACCGTGTGGTCAAATGCCCGAGCGTACGCCCGCAGGTCGCGAACGTGGGATCCGAGCCCTTCGTGCCAAACCTGGGCGATAAACTCCATCGAGAGCGCACCATGGCTGAAGTCCTCCGGCGCGGGATTGCCCGGATATTCTGGAGTGTTCGTCGAGACCTCGTCATCCATCGTCCAGCCGTTGAATCCCCAAGAGCCCGTCCACTGGTAGTTCCAGAAGAACGCGCCGTGCGCTCCCGGGCTACGGTCTGATTCGAACAGCCGGATCATCATGCGGACCTTCTCGAGGTAGCGAGGATCACCGGTGAGCGCGTGCAGGTGCATCATTGCCATGCCCATGGTGTGGTTCATGTTGAATGCGGCCTGGATCCCATCGACGACGTGCGGTGATCCCTTGGGCAAGAAGTAGATTCCGGTCCCGTCTCCGTGGTCCTCCCAGTGCTCATCATGGATCGCTACCGCGTCGATGGAGGCTTGTGTGTACGGCCCCACTCGATCGGCGAACCTGGGGACCCGGAGGAGTTGCGGCGTCGAAGACACGATCCTGGCGAACCAGGCGATTGGGCGCACAATATTTCCCGTCTCTACCGGCAGGTGCATAGAGCCCGGGTATTCAGCGTACTGATCTCTGGACCAGCCAGGCAGCAGACAGACCACGGTAGTCCTCAACCCCCTGGATGTGATCTCGTTGGGCAAGCGCTGCGTCGGCCCGTTCGATGAATCGGTCGAGGTAACTGACATCGCGATGGGCGATGTACATCTGCAAGTACGCAAGCAGGATGTACTGCACCTGCCAGCCTAAGACCCCTGCCAGATTATCGGTGTCCAGCGACGGACCTCCGTCGAGATGGTCGTAGACGGCCTCGAACGCCTCGCGCGTCGTGAAGTCAAGTGCTGAAGTTCCGACTGTGCTACCTCTGGCGGTTCGGATTCCACCGCCAGCGTGAGGAGCGGCGGCTGCCGTTTCCGGAGTGGTTAATCCGGCAACCACGACAGCGCTCATGCCGCCGAACAGCAGTGCCCGCCGGGATACCCCTATCCGCGTAGGAGGCGCACCGCCGACTTCTCTGTGATCGTCCGATCCGACTGAAGGTCGCTGACCATCTCTTGCGTCTTTCGCACCCATTAACTACTCCCTTGTGTTGGACAGCGATATTACCGCTGTCGAGTGCAACCGGTTGCAAGAGCGTAGCATGATCGATTCGGACAGTCAAATTGTCACCTCATGCTGCTCTGGTGGCTATGAACGTCATGAGAGCCCCGCCTTTGAATGGGCGGTGATGATGACACGGTCTTCGATCTCGATGCGCTCAGGGGCCATCCGGTGTGTGAGCGAGACCTCCCCCGTCGCCGAACAGCCGCAGCGCGAGATCCACGAGGCGGGAGGCGGGGGACCGTCATGGCGCCCCCGGTGTGAGGTTAGGCGCACACCTGCGGTCACGAATCTGGACCCACTCTTCACATTCGAGGTCCTCGAAGGGCACAACCGGCCCTCCGCGCTCTTCTTCCACACCCGGGCTTCCAAGTGCGCCTCACCCAACGCCTGGGTCAGGTCCTGCACCTCGGCTCGAGTTGAGCCTCACGCGTCGAGGGCCCGGACTTGCCCGCGGTCAGGTCTGTCCGGCCAGCCTCAAGGAACGCTCGTTTCCCGTTCCCCACCCGCCTGCTCGGAGACCTTCGCCTGCCGGGCCGCCTTGGCGACCGTCACCTCACCAGAGAGAATCGAGAGCACGATCCTCGTCTTCTCCTCCACCGGGATCGCTGGTGGTCTTGCCATGATCGATCAGACTCCATCGCAGGTCACACCCAAGAACACCTAGGCATGGGGTCGATAGTTCGGTCAGGGCACCGCTGCAGGGCGAGCACTTGGCCGATGGGGCTGGCGCCGGTGGGGCGGGTGCGCGTGGGGCGGTGAGCGACGGGCTCAGTTCAACCATGCGTCCCGGTTGTCGGCGATGAAGTCCTCATCGAGCAGGTCCGGGTAGCGTTGTCGGACTTGGGTGATCAGTTCGGTCTGCCCGGGGGAGAGTGTGTCGGTGCCCAGGGTGGTGGCGGTGGGGATCAGGCCTTGTTGGTGTAGTACTTCGTTGACGCCGGGGACGCATCCGGCGAAGTTGTGGTCGACGTCGAAGACGGCGTGGTTGATTTTCCACCATGTCTGATGCTTCAGCGAGCAGTTCCAGCGGCACCTGGCCGGCGGTGACGGCCTGGTTGGCTTTGGCGACCTGGTGGGCTGCGGCGCGGGTTCCCACGGCCCATTGGCCGAGTAGGCCGCCGGTGGCGCGGATTTGGCGTTGTTGTCCATTGATGGTGCGCTGGTAGGGGGTGATCAGGTCATGCACGATCGCGTCGTCGTTGCCGGTCAACAGCGCTATCTGGTCCCAGCGGTCATGTTCCAGGAGGGTCTGGGCAACATCGCCGGTGCAGTACCGGTTGAACGGGGCGGCTTTGACTCCCACGACCGTTTCGATGTCGAACAGGGCGCGCCAGTATTCCCGGCTCAGCAGGGTCCCGCCCACTGCGGGTTGGAGGTAGAACCCGATTACTGGCATCACCTCAGCGACGGCGGCGGCTCGTTCCAGCAGGGTTCTTTCACTGGTGTCCGACATGCCCCAGGGGCTGAGCAGGGCCGCGTGGTAGCCGGCTTCGGTGGCCAGTTCGGCTTCGGTGACCGCCTGGTGGGTATCTCCGGTCAGTCCGGCGACCATGATCGGCTCGCTGCCGTGCTCGGCGGCGGTCTCGGCGGCCAGTTCCCACACGTCGGTGAGCATGGCGGGGTCGTGGTGTAGTTCGAACTGGGTGGTGTGTACCGCCACGGCCAGGCCGTGGGCGCCGGCATCGAGGTAGTACCTGGTCAGGGCGCGCTGGGCGGTCAGGTCGAGGCTGCCGTCGGCGTCCAGGGCCAATGGGTGGGCCGGGATGACCACCCCGGAGCCCAGTCGTGCGGCCAGGTCAGCACTCATCAGAATTTGCCTTCCCGCTGCTGGAACTTGGTGGCTTTGCCCAGTTGCCGCCCGCCCTCGGTCACCCATCGGGCCACCATCTCCACCACGCGGCGCATCGGGACCGTGGGGTAGCCGTACAGATCGTGGCAGTGACTGGCGTCGGAGAGCAGGGCATCGGTGGACTCGGTTCCGACGAACTCGACCTCGGTGCCCATCGCGGCGGCCAGCCAGGTAGCCAGGCGGCGCACCGAGACGGTCTCGGGGCCGGTGGCGTTGAGGATGTGCGGGGGAGTGCCGGCCAGTTCCACCGAACGCAGCGCCCAGGCGGTGGCATCTTGTTGCCAGACCACGTTCACCGCCGGCATCGTGACGTCGATGGGCTCACCAGCGGCGATCTGGGTGGCCAGGTCGGCGATGACGCCGTAGCGCAACTCGCAGGCATAGTTGAGCCGGAAGATAGTCACCGGGGTGTCCCAGGTGTGCGCGGCGTGGGAGAAGATGCGCTCACGAGCCAGGCAGGACTGGGCGTACTCACCCACCGGTTCGGGAGCGTCGTCCTCGGTGGACCCACCAGCAGACAACGGACGCAGCGGGTAGACGTTCCCGGTGGAGTAGACCACCGAGGGCACCCCCCGGTAGCGGTCGGCCACCAAGGCGGGCATCGCCGCGTTGGACCACCACGTCTGATGCTCAGCCCCGGTGGTGCCGAACTTCATCGCCGCCAGATAAACCATCGCCGCGGCATCGGGCAGATCCGCGTAGTTCCCCGGCTCGGACAAATCCGCGGACTGCACCACGACACCGGCCTCCCTCAACCGCTGACGCACCTCGGGATCGGAAAACCGCGACACCGCGACCACCCGGGCATCCGAGCCCACCTCATCCAGCGCCCGCCGGGCCATCATCGCCATCGTCGGACCGATCTTGCCACCGGCACCCAACAACACAACATCACCCCCGGTGGCCTGCAGCGCCTCGCCCACCCCGGGCAGCGGGGTGGACAGATAGTCCTCCAACTCGGCCTCGTTCGTTGGGTGGGCCGGGGCGGTGGAGCCGGGAATGGGCATGCGGGTCCTCCTGGGAGTGATCCACGTCGACGGGCGCGGAGATAGTGAGAAAAGCCTTTCTCAAGGGTACGGTAAACGCTATTGAGCGGTCAAGGATGCCTGCGGGGTGACTCCGTGGAGCCGGGGCTGGCCCAGTAGTCTTCGATCATGGCCGTCGATCTCAAGGCCGTTGCCCACCGGGCCGGTGTCTCGGTGCCGACGGCCTCCCGGGTCCTTTCCGGAAGTGATTATCCTGTACTCCCGGAACTGCGACGCCGGGTGGAGCAGGCGGCCGCTGAACTCGACTACGTGCCCAACGCCCAGGCGCAGGGCCTGCTGCGAGGCAACACCGGGATGATCGGAGTGCTCGCAGGCGATGTGGGTGATCCGTACTTCTCGGAGATGATCAACGGCATTCACGAAGTGGCCGCCCGCCGGCAACTGCTGGTGGCCATCTGTCAGACCGAGCGGGACGTGGACCAGGAGTTGGCTTATTTCAAGATGTTGCAGGCCCATCGGGCCGCGGTGGTGATCCTGGCCGGGTCGGGGTTGGATGACGCCGATTACCAGGCTCGGGTGGCCGCCCGCACCAAGTCCTTCATGGCAAGCGGCGGCAGGGTGGTCTCGGTTGGGACCCCGATCGCTGACGTGGACAACGTGCGAGTGGACAACGCCGCGGGCGCGGTCGATCTTGCCGAGCACCTGGTGGGCCTCGGGCACCGGCACGTGGGAGTGCTCGCAGGCCCAGGAAACGTCGGTTCGACCGTGGAACGACTGCTGGGATTACGTCAGGTGATCAAGGCAGCGGACGGCACGCTGCACGTACGGCACGGTGCGCCAACGCGTGATGACGCCTACGGCGGTACAGGGGAAATACTGGCCGCGCACCCTGAGATCACCGCGCTCGTCGGCTCGGCCGATCAGATGGCGATGGGCGCGATGGCCTGGCTGCGGGACCAGGGAAGGGCGGTGCCCGGTGAGTATTCGGTGGGCGGGTTCAACGACATCGACGTGTCCCGGGATCTGATGCCAGCGCTGACCACCGTGCGTTTGCCGCTGCGCAAAATGGGTCAGGTGGCTCTGACGATCGCTCTCGATGAGCCGATCGCCGAGGGCCCTAGCGCTGTCCGCTGGTTGTCTACTGAACTGCGGGTACGAGTCCACGGGGCCGGTGCGGGCGTGAGGCGCGGGGACCGCGAGGGAGTCGAAGTCGGCGGAGTGCAGAATCTGAGCACCCGTCTTTGACGCCGCGACGACACACTTCACTGAATCCGCCGGTCTCTTGACGGCACTGAAACCACCACGTACCTTGGGGCCGCCCTTCCTCAAGCAAAGGATTTCTTCATGGGTGATACCGCAGTGCCTACTCGTTCACGCAAGACGGGTCGCCTCGGCCCCGCGTTTGTCACAGCCGCCCTGGTCTTCGGTCCAGGAAGCGTCACGACCGCCAGTTCGCTCGGCGCTGGCTTCGCCTACGAGTTGGTGTGGGCACCGGTCATTGCCACCGTTCTGATGATCTGCTTCGTCAACCTTTCGGTGCGTATCGGGCTCACCACCGACCGGGGCCCGATCGCCACCGTCTCGCAGAAGATGGGACGCATCGTCGGCATCCTTATCGGTATTGGCGCTTTCCTTGTCGCTTCCTCCTTCCAAAGCGGGGAACTCCGTCGGCACCGGCGCAGCGAGCAACGTGCTCTTCGGCGGGGACACTGCCCTGTTTGCGGCCATCTTCACCCTGCTGGCCGTTGGGTTCCTGTGGCTGCCGAAGTTCTATCGCAACCTCGAGCGGACGATGATCGGCATCATCCTCGCCATGCTCGCGATCTTCATCGTGACTGCCGTGATCGCCCAACCGAACCTCGTGGCCGTCCTGCGCGGTCTCGTTCCCGCGATCCCGTCCGGCTCTACCGCGCTCGTGGTGGGCGCTGTTGCGACAACGTTCTCGGTGGTCGGCGCCTTCTACCAGATACAACTCGTGCGAGAAAAAGGCTGGACCGCAGCCGACTTCACGGTGGCCCGTCGGGACGCCGCTCTCGGCTCCGTCATTCTTGGAACACTCTCGCTCGTGATCATGATCGCGGCCGCAGCCGTGCTGAACCCCATCGGCGCCACCGTCTCCTCCCCAGCGGACATGGCCATCATCCTCGAGCCGACGCTCGGAAGGGGGGCCACCATCCTCTTCGCGCTCGGCCTGTGGGCCGCGGCTTTCTCATCCCTGATCGGCAACAGCACCATTGGGGGCTCGATGCTCGCCGGGGCCCTGGGCATTGAGCGCGGCGGACTCAGTTCCGTGCCGGTCAAGGTCTGCATCACCGCTGTCATCGTCCTCGGCGGTGTGGTCGCCGTGACGTTCGGCGGTATCCCGATCGAACTCATTATCACCGCTCAGGCTGTGACCATCTTCGTTGTGCCACTCATCGGTGTCGCGCTTGTGGCGCTGGCCCGCAGCAAAGACCGCGGCGACCTGCGTATCGGTATACCGCAGTTGGTGCTGGCGATCGTCGGGATCGCCTTCCTTATTGGCCTTGCCATCAGTTACATCGTTGGACTGGCGTCCTGAGCGCTGTGATTACTGCGGCAACGGCGCCGGCTGGACCGGTTGGCCGGTGCGACCGGACTCGTAGACGGCTTCGATGAAAGCGACGGCTTTGCGAGCCTGCTCTGCGGTCACCACTGGTAGACGGGCGTTCCGGACGGCCGCGACAAAGTCCGCCAACTGACGCTTTTGCAGATGCTGGGCATCGGAATACGGCAAGCCCTTGGGTGCTAACGGCGGTAGTTCCGGCTTCTGTGGACCTTCGACGGTGGCGAAGTGAGCGATCTCGTCATTGATCGCCACAATCGTGCCTTGATCACCCATGATACTGATCCGGGTGGGGGGAGGTGCGTACGCGGCGGTCGTGGCCAGGAAGGTCATCAGCGCCCCACTCTTGAGCCGCGCGGTGATGGTGACGGTGTCCTCGACCTCGATTCGCTCGTGCGCGAGCAGACCGGTGTGGGCGTAGAGCTCGTCCACATCACCAAGCAGCCACAGCGCCAGGTCCACCAGGTGCACCCCCTGGTTCATCAACGCCCCGCCACCATCCATCGCCCAGGAACCGCGCCAGCCGGCCGAGTCGTAATACTCCTGGGTGCGCCACAGCGGTACCTCGATGGCTGCTGAGGTGATGTTTCCCAACCCGCCGGAATCGATGAGCTCCTTGATGAACTGATTGGCCGGAGCGAACCGGCGCTGGCTCACTACCGAGAGCACCTTGCTGGAGTCTCGAGCAGCCTGCAGGATCTCATCGGCTGCCGTCACGTTGACCTCAATCGGCTTCTCCAGCAACACATGCTTGCCCGCCTGCAAGGCAGCCACGGCCAGATCCTTGTGCAAACCGGAGGGGACTGCGATGACGACCGCCTCAAGTCCGTCCAGGGCGAGCAGTTCGTCCATGTTGCCGGCAGCCGGAACCTCGTGGGTTTGTGCGAACTCTTGAGTCAGTTCTGCGTCGGCGTCATAGACCCCGGTCAATCGGGCAGGGGCACCGGCATCGGTTAACCGGTTCGTGTGCTGGCGGCCGATGATGCCCAGTCCGATGATGCCAATCGCTAGTGGGTCGGATGCGGTACTCATCGAGTGGCCTCCTGAGCCTCGGTCAGAGCGGAAAGGACGACGACGGGGGAGAGGAGTTGCTCAGGACTCAGTGGAGACTTGCCCGCCTTGACCGCCTCGATGAACGTCTTCAGGGCTGGGGCGTTGTAGTCCGGTCCGAGGCTGAGTTCGCTGGCCAGTACCCCACGGGTGCGCACTGCGGTGGCGTGGAACGGCACCCGGTCCTGCCCCGACGGAGTGACGAACGTGAACGTGACGGTGACGCCCGCGATCTGCGTGGTGGCCCAGACCGTGTCGCCGTGGCGCTGGGCTTTTACGGACAGGTCCCCGGAGCGCACGACCGGATTATGGAGGATCTGCAGCACAGCCTCGACGTGGTGAATGCCATAGAAGAACAACCCGGCGTACTCGCTGTCTGGATCAGCGGGCCCGACGACGTGCAGGTGCCGAAGCGCGCCGTGGTCGGCATGATCGGTCGCGAAGTGGGTGATTTCCGGGACATACCGAAGAGCTGAGGCTGAGACCAACGTGCTGCCGCTCTCCTGTGCAGCGTCGAGCAACGCGGTGGCATCGGCAACGGTGGTGGCTAAGGGTTTGTCCACCAACACGGGCAGACCGGAGCGTAGCAATGGTTCGGCTGCGCCGCGGTGCAATCCGCCGTCACGGTTGCACACGATCGCGGCATCGACCTTGCCGATCAGGTCGGCTGGTTCATCGACGATGATCTCCAGGCCGCCGTAGGTGGCCAGTTCCGAGTTGCGCTCGTTGTGCCCGCCGGCCAGCGCAACCGCGCGGTGGCCGGGATGGAGGTCCTCGAGGTTCAGGAACCGGATGAAGTGTTTGACGTGGGAGTTCTCGGTGCCGACGAAGCCGACGCGCATGAGGGGTCCTAACGAGGGAGGTTACGTACGACGACCAGTCTGATCTGCAAGCGATTGCACGTCAACCCCATCCGCGGATTCTTGCAACCGATTGCGGACTGGCACACGGAGGGCGTAGGTTGGATGCCCAGTACTGATCTGACCATGTGGAGCGTTGATGGAGCAGCCAATTGGCGTCGGAGTGCTCGGCCTGGGCAGTATCGGGACGAGTCGCGCACGCGCCCCCAAGCAACATTCGAAGCAGGCGCGCCTGGTCGCCTCCTCCGGGGGCAATCCCGAACGGGCCGCCGAAGCGGGATGGCCCGACGCCGACCAGATTTCCCCCACCGACATTTCCACGCATCCGGGTGTGGATGTCGTGGCGATCTGCTCGCCCAGTGATCAGCACGGGGTGCAGGCCATCGAGGCACTGCAGGCCGGTAAGCACGTGGTGGTGGCGAAGCCGCTGGCCCTGACGGTCGCTGAGGCTGAGCGCATCGTGGCGCTGGCCAACGATGGTGGCCGGGTGTTATCGGTCATCTCCCAGCGCCGCCTGGAACCGGAGTACGCCGCAGTCAAGGAAATGCTCACCAGCGGCCAGTTGGGTCAGGTACGGCTGGCCACTACCCATGTGCACTGGTGGCGCGATGCGGATTACTACGCCGCAGCGCCGTGGCGTTCGCAGATGGATGCCGGTGGTGGATCGGTGATGAACCAAGGTGTGCACAAAGTAGTGCCCCATGGAGTGGTGTAGTCCTGGTGGCCGCGTCGTTGTAGACGTGGGCGCGGTCACCGTGGTCCTTCGAGTCAACCTTCCACAGAGTCCTCGAAAGGACATCATCACGATGACCGCTCCTCAGTATTGTCGACCCTGCCGGCCTGCTTGGCGAGGCCCTGTCCGAGGCCTCCCCGGATCTGATGCGATCACTGCTGCAGACAGTGATCAACGCTTTGCTGTCGGCCGACGCCGATGCGGTGGTCGGGGCCGAGTGGGGCCGGCCGAGCCCCGAGCGCACGGCCCAGCGGAGCCTGTCAAGCCCTCTGTGTAAGAGAGGCTCCTGTTTCTAGTTGATGTGTCCTGCTAGACGCTCGGGGTAGAGCAGTTCGAGTTGGTTCAGTGCGGCGGTCCAGCCGGCGGTGGTGGTGCCCTCCACGAGCCGCCCGGGAGCCTTGCGCTTGTGCGCTGGCAGGCCCTGCTCCTTGTCGCTGACGGGCACGTTTGTCCTCGATATCGCGGATGGCTAGCCACAACAACTTCACCACCGCTTCGTCGTTGGGGAAGTGCCCGCGGTTCTTGATGATCTTGCGCATCTGGTAGTTCAAACTCTCGATCGTGTTGGTGGTGTAGATGACCTTGCGCACCGCCGGGGGGAAGGCCAGGAATGGGGTGAACCGTTCCCAGGCCCGCTGCCACACCGCGATCGCTGCGGGGTATTTACGTCCCAGGTCGGAGTCGGCCAACTCCAGCAGCGCGGTCTCGGCCGCATCGGCATCGGCGGCGGTGTAGATGGTGCGCAACCCGGCCGAGAAGGCCTTGCGATCGCCGTAGGAGATGTATCGGTTGGCCGCCCGGATCAGGTGCACCACACACGTCTGGACCACCGTCTGGGGCCAGGTGGCCTCGATCGCCTCGGGCAGGCCGGGCAGCCCGTCGCAGCAGGCGATCAGGATGTCCTTCACGCCCCGGTTAGCCAACTGAGCGCATACCCCGGCCCAGAACTTGGCACCCTCCCCGGCCTGGACCCAGATGCCCAGCACGTGCTTGATGCCATCGGTATCGATCCCGACCGCCAGGTGGGCGTGGCGGTTGACCACATGCGCCCCGTCGCGGACCTTGACCACGATGGCATCGAGGAAGACCACCGGCCAGACGGGGTCCAGCGGCCGGGTCTGCCAGTCCTTAACCTCCTCCAACACCGCGTCAGTGATGTTCGCGATCGTCTCGTGGGACAACTCGGTACCCAGCGTGCGGGCCAGATGGGCCTGGATGTCGCGCACCGTCATCCCACCGGCGTAGAGGCTGATAATCATCTCATCGAGCCCACCGGCCCGCCGGGCGCCCTTGGGCACCAGCGCCGGCTCGAACGTCCCGGCACGGTCGCGCGGGGTGGCCAGCGGGATATCGCCGACCTCGGTAGCCAGCGTCTTGGGCGTGGCCCCGTTGCGCGAGTTTGGTGCCCCGCGCCCGGCCGGATCACCCTTGTCATAGCCCAGGTGATCGCTCAACTCCGTCGCCAGCCCGCGCTCGAGGACCTTACGGACCAACTCCGGCAGGAACCCACCCTCACCGGTCAGCGCCAGCCCCTCGGCGTCGGCCTGGGAGACGAGCTCGTCGATGTACTCATCACCCAGCAGCGCCCGGTGCGAGGCGCCCGCCGGCCTCGAGGCCCCGCCCTGGCCGCGGTGGCCCGGCTCGCTGGCCACGCCCCTAGCCTGGTCAGCATCCTGCCCATCCAGTGCGTGGTGATCCTCGGTGGTCTTCGTCGTACTCGTGGTCTTCACGATGGTCTCCTCTCACTGGCTCCTCGCCAGCCTCGGGGATCCACCCCTTACACAGTCCAGTAGACACGCCCGCCCAGCGCAACGGCTACCGGCATCGGCCCCTCGATACCCGGGTGGGGACCATCGACATGGCCATCCCCAAGCTCAGATCGGGCACCTACTTTCCCGAGTGGCTGCTCGAGCGGCGCAAGCGTGCCGAGTCCGCGCTGATCACCGTGGTCGCTGACTGCTACCTCGCCGGAGTTTCCACCCGCCGGATGGACAAGCTGGTCAAGACCCTGGGCATCAACGCGCTGAGCAAGTCCCAGGTCTCACGCATGGCCAGCGACCTCGATGAGCACGTCGAGCAGTTCCGCCACCGACCGTTGGACCAGGCCGGCCCCTTCACGTTCGTGGCCGCCGATGCCCTGACTATGAAGGTCCGCGAGGGCGCACGCGTGATCAACGCCGTGGCGCTGGTGGCTACCGGCGTCAACGGTGACGGACACCGTGAAGCCCTGGGCCTGCGGGTGGCTACCTCGAAGACCGGTGCCGCCTGGAACGAGTTCTTCGCCGACCTGGTCGCCCGCGGGCTGGCCGGGGTGCGCCTGATCACCAGTGACGCCCATGCCGGGCTCAAGGACGCGATCACGGCGAACCTGCCCGGCGCGGTATGGCAGCGCTGCCGCACCCACTACGCCGCCAACCTGATGGCCATCATCACCCCCAAGTCGATGTGGCCGGCAGTCAAGGCCATGCTGCACTCGGTCTACGACGCCGCCAGCGTCAACGCCCAGTTCGACCGGCTCATCGACTACGTCACCGAGAAACTTCCCGCGGTCGCCGAGCACCTGGCCAACGCCCGCGAGGACATCTTGGCGTTCACGACCTTCCCCAAGGAGGCGTGGACCCAGATCTGGTCCAACAACCCCGCCGAGCGACTCAACCGCGAGATCCGCCGCCGCACCGACGCAGTGGGCATCTTCCCCAACCGGGAAGCAATCGTGCGCCTCGTAGGAGCCGTGCTAGCCGAACAGACCGATGAATGGGCCGAAGGCCGCCGCTACCTCGGACTCGACGTCCTAGCCCGCTGCCGACTCACCGCCATCGAGAACACCCGAAACGAGGTGACCACCGACCCCGACCCCAGACTCGAACTCAGCGCCTGAAAACCCGACCGAAGGAATCAGCCCCTACACCACTCCCGGGGACTTGACCCACGCCTGGAGCGCTGACCTGCGCCAACACCACCGCCAAGAGGGCAACATCGGCATAACCGCGACCTCGAAAGAACGACGGGTCGACCCCCAGATCGTGGTCGGGCTGCTGGTCGACCGCGGCGGGTTCCCCCTAGAGATCGGCTGTTTCGAGGGAAACCAGGCCGAGACGCACACGCTGTTGCCGATCATCCGCCAGTTCCAGGACCGCCACAGTATCGAGGACATGGTCATCGTGGCTGATGCCGGGATGCTCTCACAAACCAACCTGGAGGCGTTGGATGATGCGAATCTGCGGTTCATCGTCGGCTCCCGGGCAACCAAGGCCCCGGGGGACCTGGCTCGGCACTTTCGTTGGCATGGCGATGCCTTTGATGACGGGCAGGTGATCGACACCATCACTCCCCGCGGCGGCGGGACCAGGAAGCGCGACACCGCCAAGCGCGCTGAACCGGTCTGGGACCCGGTGAAACATCCCAAAGCCTGGCGGGCGATCTGGCAGTACTCACGCAAACGAGCCGCCCGAGACACCAAGACCATCACCAACCAGGAGAACCGGGCGCTGGCGATCATCAACGGCGAGGTGAGGCCGAAGAACGCCCGATTCGTCACCACCACCAAAGCCGGCCGGGAACTGGACACCGCCGCTCTGGCCCGCGCGAGGGGTCTTGTCGGGCTCAAGGGCTACCAGAGCAACATCCCCGTCGCCATGATGCCCGCGACGGAGGTCATTTCCAGTTATCACGACCTTTGGCAAGTTGAGGCTTCATTCCGAATGAGCAAGAGTGACCTGCAGGCCCGCCCGATATTCGCCAGAACCCGCGACTCCATCGAAGCCCACCTGAGCATCGTCTTCACGGCCCTGGCAGTGTCCCGGTTCATTCAGGACCGCACCGGCCTATCGATCAGAAAGATCGTCAAGCAACTACGCCCGCTGCGCTCGGCCACGGTCGCGATCAACGGCGCAACCCAGACCTTCCCACCGCTGATCCCACCCGAGATTCAGGACGTCCTCAACGCCATCGGCAGCGACAACCTCACGCACTAACCTGAATGAGCCAACTCAGGGCCGCGTACGACGCAGCAACGGCAAGAGCGACACCCTGGATGCCGAAGCAGCCGCTCGTGCAGTTCTCGGCGGCGAGGCCCTCGCGATCCCGAAGTCCGCCGACGGCACCGCCGAGATGATCCGTCAGGTCAAGATCGCGCGCGACACCGCACGCAAGGCCCGCACCAGCGCGATCGTCACGCTCAAGGCCCTCCCAGGCACCGACGCTCAGAGCCCCGCTGGGGCATCGGCGCGGACACCGCCGCCGAGATACTCATCGTCTTCGGTGACAACCCCGACTGGATCCGCTCTGAGTCCGCCTTCGCCAAGCTCTGCGGCACCAGCCCGATCCCTGCATCCTCCGGCATGACAAACCGCCACCGACTCTCCCGCGCTGGCCTCCGCGAGGCCAACGCAGCGCTCTACCGGGTCGTCATCGTCCGCATGCGCTTCCACCAACCGACCATCGACTACGTGACCAGACGCACGGCCGAAGGACTGTCCAAACGCGACATCATCCGCTGCCTCAAGCGCTACCTCGCCAGCGAGATCTACCAGGCCGTCATGACCGACCACCGCGCCCGGCAACGAGCCGCTCAAGAGGCTCGCACGCCAAGTCTTGACCTATAGGGGCGTCAACGCGCTGATGGAGAGCGTGAACGGGCTGTTCAAGACCGAGTGCATCCGCACCACGATCTTCCACGCAGGTCCCTACCGGACGCTGGCGGACGTCGAGTTCGCCACCGCCGGCTGGGTCGACTGGTACGACAACCGGCGCTTGCACGGCTCGCTGGGGATGCTGACCCCGGTAGAGTTCGAGACGCTCCACTACGAGTCCCTCACCCGAGAGCCCGAACCCGCAAAGTAGCGGCAGAGAACCTGGGACGGTTCAGTGACAGCACCAACCCTGCCAGCCAGCCCAGGCCAGCCACAACGAAGACTTACAGGCGGTTCAGACCTCACAGCGTGACGAGTTGTTCATTACCTGCGGACGAACCAACGATCACAGAAGCGCAGCCAATGCTCCCAATCGAACTGCTCGACCGAGTGTTGCCCCTCACGCAGGTGGTAACCCATCGGCCCGTGTTCGCCGTTCAGTGCCACCCCAGGCGCTGGGAAGCCCACACGTGGCGCGGAATTTCCGTACAGTTCCCACACGGTGGCCGCTTGCCGCCAGGAGAGGAACTCTCCTTCCGGATCAGCATTGAGGTCTCTACTGGCACTAGCGACGTAGACAGGGCGTGGCGCGACGCAAGCGATCAATTGGTGCTGGTCCACGGGCAGTGGCCGCTTCGCAAGAACCTGGGCGCTAAAGTTCCGAGTGAACCAATAGGGCCGAATGCGCGCGAGCACCTCGGGTGTCTCCCCGACCGGCCGGGAGAGCGATGCGCCCATGCACCCGGAGTCATTACTAATTGCCGCAGCGAACCGCTCGTCCGCAGCTGCCGCCCACAAAGCAGCCTTGCCCAACCGGGAGTGCCCCATCACCGTTATCTGGTCCGAGTTGATCTCGGGCACCATGCCACGTTCCAATGCATCCTGCAGCCTGGACAAGGTCCAAGCCCACATGCTAATCGCGCCCCACTCGGTCGTGGGGCGGTCATCCAGGCCGGTTTGAGACAAGATCGAGTGCATGCCGTCTTGAAAGATCCCAGCGTGATCCGGCCCGACCTGCAGATAACTCATCGTGATAACGCCATATCCGGCGCCGGCAATGAGTTTCAGTGGCCACCGATTCTTGCGCGAGCCCCGTAGCGGAGGGATCTCGAAACTCTCCCGGAGACCGTCATAGTGAACGGGGCCGGTCTCCTCGGGACGCTCCAACCCGGGCATCAGAACACTCGGGTCCGCGGAGCAGGTGTGGTTGCCGCGAAAGTTCAATCCTAGATACGCCGGAATACCATCAGGATCGGAGGGAAGATGTACCAATACCGTTGCGGTGCGTTGGCCTAAGGGTCCAGAGAAGGTGATCGCGATCTGTCGCCGGATCTGTCCGGCCGACGTCTTGCCTTCCTCAAGTACTCGCCAGGTCAGGTCAACCTCACCGTCGGGCACACGTCCGTAAATCTCATCGCGGAAGCGGCGCAGGACCCGTGGCCGGACGTGGTTCTCCCAAGCGGCTTGCTTGTCAGGGTAACGCTCCACGGGGTCGGCGAAGACCCTCACGGCTCCTTCGGTCACTGAAATGCTCCTTATTGGCTGCGGGTTAGGTCCGAGGTATCTATGCCGGTGAATGTTGTATCTCGTCGAGGTGGATCCATTTGCCCTCCAGTCGGCCACGTTCGGCGGCGAAGCCGATCATTTGACCGTTGATGGAGTCGTCCAGTGTGGTGGTAGAGATGCTCGATTCGTTACCGCGCAGCACGTTGACGAAGTCCGCGACGAGCCGGAGATCGCCCCCGCCGTGCATGTGCTCCCCTTCTCCGACGTCGATCACCCTGCTGGTGCTCCGCTCCGCTCCGGCCAGTGTTGACGATCTCGCGCAAGGTGAAGTTGCCGTCTTGCATAGTCCCGAATAGTTCGCCCTTGGTGCCGATCAGGTGGATCGTCCTACTCGACCGAGCAGCGTTGCCGATCATCGACAAACTCCCGGTTGCTCCATCCTCGAACTCAACCGCCACTACCTGGTGGTCCACGATGTCTGCCTCGGCGTGCCAGACGCATCGTCCATAGGGATTGTCGATCCGAAGCGACTCCAGCATCTGCTCCCGGCTTGGGTCCAATGTCTCGCCCTCAAGACTCTGCCAGGCGTAGAAGGACCACCAGCCGTTGTCGACGTAGTGCCGCTTGGCCGAGTACGCACAACTGCTCTCGATGGCGCAGTCCACCACACAGCGCTGGCCGGCGCCCTCAGGTGCCTGCTCGGGCACGAAGAACATCCGGTTGCCACTGCTCGTGGCCCGCACCGGACGGTTGCCACTGAGCAGCCATGCCATGAGGTCCAGGTCATGACTGCTCTTGGCCAGCAGCATCGATGAGCCGGCGCGAGATGCCTCCGCGTAGGTGCCACGCACGTAAGAGACCGACATGTGGTCATAACTGACATTCTCGGCAAGTTGGGCGTTGATCACCTGACCGATACTGCCGGCGTGTACTGCCTGCTTGATCGCGTGGTAGAAGGGCGCATGCCGCAGTACGTGACAGACTTGCACCCTGCGCCCCGTTTCATCAGCCACCTGGTGCAACTCGGCGAGATCCTCGGCGTTGGTGGCGATGGGTTTCTCAAGCAGGACGTCGTATCCCTTGTGCAGCAATTCGATTGTCGTCGCGACGTGGATGCTGTCCATCGTGCCGTTTATAGCGGCGTCGGCCAGGTCCTTGGCCGTCGGCAGATCGGCGATCTGCCGATACAGGCGGGCCTTCGGGATGTCGTGCTCCTCTGCCGCCCGGGCACGCCGGCCCGGATCGGGATCGACGACGGCGACCACCGTCATCTTGTCCGGCTCCTCCTTGGCGTACCGGGCGTACAGCATCGTCCGATGCCCGGCGCCCACCAGGACTACCCGGAGCGGAGCACCTTTCCTAGTCTGTTGGTCAGCAGCGGCATTCTCAGTCTGACTCATGGCATCCTCCATGGTGTTTGCTCGTTGACAGGATCCTCAGGGCCGTGGCGGGAACGGTCCTCCCGGGTGCGGCCGGCCTAGCGCTGCCGCCCGGTTTAACTGGGAGATGCCACAGAGCATGGTGCTGGTTCGGGCCGGATTGGTAGTGAAGGCGAACTGATCGTAGAGCGTCTGGGTGACCGGGATGATGGCGCGGTTGTGTCGGTACAGGCAGGCCCAGGCACCTGCCGCGCTGGCGTCGCGTCCCTCCGCGCGTATCTCCCCGGTACCGTCGATAAACCGGGTCACGTCCAATCCGTAGTCTGTCTCGACAATCGCGTTGTTGAAGGTGTGCGCGAAGGCGCGGACGTCACGACCTGTGAAGGCGATCCCGTCCTGCTGTGCCTGAGCGACGAACTCCATTGACAGCGCGCCGTGGGAGAAGTCCTCCGGTCGGGTATTTCCTGGTTGGTGCTCCGGGGTATTCTCCGAGACTTCATCCTCCGGCGACCAGCCCCGATAGCCCCAGGAGCCGGACCACTGGTAACTCCAGGTGTACGCGCCGCCGGGTGCTGAATCCAGATCAGATTCCAGCAGACGGCACATTCTTCGCACTTTGTCGGCATAGGACGGTTCTCCGGTCAGAGCCGCGAGATGCAGTGCGGTCGACCCGAGGGTGTGGTTCATGTTGTAGGCGCACTCAATGCCGTCATACGGGTAGGGTGAACCCTTGGTGAAACTGTAGATACCTCCGCCGTTGGGGAGTTCGCCCCACTGTTCCTCGTGGATGTCTAAGGCGTCGATGCTCGCTTCGGCATAGACCTCCGCCCGATTTCTGAAGCGCTGGTCGCTGGCGAGCATCGGCGTCTGTAGGACCACTCGGGCGAACCAGGCCATCGGCCGCGCGATCATCCCGGTCTCGACCGGTGTGTGCACTGGCTCGGTGAAGCCACTCCACACCCGTGGCCATCCATTCAGTGACAGGCCCCGATAGTCGGTCCTGCCCAACTCGCTATCCCGCATGGCGAGGATGGCATCTGCTCGCTCAATGAATCTGTCGAGGAAGTGCACATCGCGGTGCGCCAGATACATCTGCAGTTGAGCTTGTAGCACGTACGAACTCTGCCAACCCAGCATCCCGGCATAGTTGTCGACGTCTAGCGGCGGACCCCCATCGAGGTGATCCTCAACAGCCTCGAAGGCCTCACGTGTGGTGAAGTCCAGACCAGTTCTGGAAGCAGCGGGGTCGTAGGTGCCTATTGATCGGATCCCGCCCCTGGCGGCCTCGAGGATATCAGCACGAGCGGCGCCCGCGCTAGCAGCCAGCCCCAGGCCTCCAGCAGCACCGGCGGCCAGCAGAAAGAAGGACCGTCGGCTAGGCGTGGGGAGTTTGTCGGTTTCAGCAGCATACATCTGTGTATCTCCTTTGATCGATCGGTGCTGTCAGCGCTCGGCAGCAATTTCTGGCTCGTAGATAACTCGTTCTCTGGTTCCTCGCAGGCGTGGGTCGGGGATCGGGACTGCGGACAGAAGTGCTCGGGTGTACGTGTGCTCTGGTGCGTGGAAGACCTTCTTGATCGGTCCTTCTTCGACGATCTCGCCGTAGTACATAACTGCGACACGGTCGCAGATCCGCTCGATGACCGACAGGTCATGGGAGATGAAAAGGTAGGTCAGTCCCAAGTCCTGCTGGAGGTCCGCGAGCAACTCGAGGATCTGCCCACGGATCGACATATCGAGTGCCGAGACCGCCTCGTCGGCGACAACCAACTTCGGCTCGGTGATCAACGCACGTGCAATTCCAATTCGCTGACGCTCACCGCCGGAGAATGCGTTTGGGTACCTGCTGATCATGGAACTGCGCAATCCGACCCGTTCCAACATCGCCGCCACTCGGTCATCGAGTTCGGAACCTGCAGCCTGTCCGGTGACCCGGAGTACCTCCCCAATGCTCTGGCCGACTGTCATCCTTGGGTTGAGCGACCCGTAGGGGTCTTGGAAGATCATCCGAATCCGACGACGGAAGGGCAGCAATTCCTTCTCATCCAGTCCGGCAAGGTCAACCTCAGGAGCCTCGTCATCGCCATACACCAGTGTTCCCGACGTCGGTTTCAACGCGCGCAGCACCGTGCGCCCCAGTGTCGTCTTACCGCAGCCTGATTCACCGACCAGGCCCACCGTGGTGCCTTTGGTGATTGCCAGGGAGACATCGTTAACGGCAACGACCTTGTCCTTGTTCTTCCGGCCGAACAGGCCCCCTCCGGCGGCGTCGAACTCCACCCGCAGGTTACGGATTTGGAGAAGCGGGTCGGGCGCGGGAGCATCACCGTGATCAGTTTGGGCTACGCCCTGCTCATTGGCCTCGACCTCTTCGCGTACCGTGCTCATGGTGCCGTTGGCACTCGCGGCTACGAACTGGGGCAGACCAGACAGCAACGTTCTGGTGTACTCCTGCTGGGGATCATGGAAGATCTGGTCGACTGTGCCCGTCTCAACGATCTTGCCCTCGTTCATCACGACTACGTCATCAGCGATCTCGGCGACCACCCCCAAGTCGTGCGTGATGAACACGACGGTCATGTCAAGGGACTCTTTAAGGTCAGAGAGCAGGTCGAGGATCTGCGCCTGTGTCGTCACATCCAGAGCGGTAGTGGGCTCATCGGCGATCAGCAGGGAAGGGCGGGCGATCAGAGCCATGGCAAGCATTGCGCGCTGCCGCATACCGCCGGACAACTCAAAAGTGTAAGCGTCGACCCGCACATCCGGTTGAGGGATGCCAACACGCTCTAGTTCGCTGATCACCCGCTCGTTGATTTCGTCCGGAGAAAGGTCCGTGTGCAATTCGAGGACCTCGCGGATCTGGTTACCGATCGTGTGCACCGGCGAGAGTGCGGTCATTGGCTCTTGGAAGACCATTCCGATCTCGCGTCCACGCACCGAGCGGATAGCCGGCCCGGTGGGATTCATCTGGGCGAGATCGCGAACTGCACCGTGGGGATCAGCGCGGAAGAGCACCGAACCGGCGTGGATTCGACCAGGATGCTCAACAACTTGCAGTACCGACCGAACCGCAGCGGATTTGCCCGAGCCTGACTCTCCAACGATGCAGGTGGTGGAGCCTCGGCGGACGCGTATATCGATACCGTCAACGGCATGAACGTCACCGGAGTCGGTACTGAACCTTGTGTGTAGATTCTGGATCTCTAGGATCGAGTCAGGATCCTGGAGTCGTTCGTCGCCCACGGTAACCCGGTCGCGCTCTGCGGTCAGTTCTTTTGCCTGGCGACGCTGGCGACTAGCCTTAGTCCGGAACATCGACATCATCACCTCTTCCCATACGGATCCGCAGAATCACGTAGACCGTCACCGACGAAGTTGAAAGCGACGACCGCTAGTACCACGGCCAAGCCGGGCAACAATAGCCAGGGCGCGTTCGCCAGGACTCTGACACTCTGAGCATCCTGCAACAAAACCCCCCACGAGACTGCGGGCGCCTGCAGTCCTAGGCCTAGAAATGACAATGCGGTTTCGGACAGGATCATCGTCGGCACAGCAAGTGAAACCGTCGCAATGATGTGCGAGGCGAAGGATGGCAGCATGTGTCGGGAGATGATCCGGCGGGTCGGCACGCCGTCCAACCGGGCTGCAAGTACGTAATCCTCACCACGGGTTTGTAATAGCCTCCCGCGGATCACCCGAGCCAAGTTCGTCCACCCGACGAGAGAGAGGATCACAGTGATCATGAAATAGGTCGGGACTGGGCCCCATTGCGGTGGTATCGACGCCGCGAGACCAAGCCACAACGGCAGCGTTGGAATGGACATCAACAATTCGATTACCCGTTGGACCACATTATCGATCGCACCTCCGAAATAGCCGGAGATACCGCCAAGTATGAGACCGAGCAACAATGAGACACCGACACCAGCGAGTCCGATCGACAAGGAGATTTGAGACCCGTAGATGATCTTGGATAGCAGATCGCCACCAGCGCGGTCACCGCCTAAGGGGTACCAGCGCTGCTCGGGATCTTCGGGCCCGAAGAGGTGGATATCCATCGGGATGAAGCCGAAGAGCCTGTAGGGGTCCCCCCGCACGAAGAACCCAAGAGAGACTACCTCCTCCGGATCCTCTTCGAAGGTGGGTGCCAGCGTTTCGGGATCGGTGAAAGACGACGTTTCGGGGACGTGCAGCCCGTGTTCAGTCGAGTACCGCGGTATCTGGGGTGGATGGTATGCATCTTGACTGCCATAACTTGCGGTGTTGAACGGTGCGAAAAAGCCAGCAAAGATGGCCACCGTGTACAGCACTATGAGCACCCACAGGCCAATCATCGCCATCCGATGCCTGCGGAAGCGTGCGCGCACTAGCCGCCATTGCCCAGCACTCCGGACATCCTCACCCCCAGTGGGTAATGCCGTTCGGGCCGCTGTTTCATCCTCTAAATCGGGCGACTGGTCGGGTATGATCCTGTCAGTCATCAGATGCGCCCATACCGTACGCGCGGATCCACTGCAGCCAGAAGTATATCCGATATTAGTGTGCCAATGACGGTTAGTACCGCGATAATGAAAATGATTCCTCCCGCAAGATACATGTCCTGCGCCCGGAGCGCCCCAAGAAGAAGTGGTCCGGTTGTTCCGAGTGCGAGAACCGTGGCCACGATGACTTCGCCGTCGAAAATGCTTGGGATATTCCAACCCACCGTCGATATGAATGGATTGAGGGCGATTCGGAGCGGGTATTTGCGGACAATCTTTCCCTCGGAGAGCCCTTTAGCTCGTGCCGTCGTCACGTAGGGTTTGCGCAACTCATCAAGCATATTGGCGCGGGTCACCCGGATGATGCCTGCCGTGCCTGCCAACGAGATCACCAGGACCGGTATCCAGAGGTGTTCGAGCAGGTCAATCACTTTTGCGAGACTCCATGGAGCATGTGCGTACTCGGGCGAGAAGAGGCCGCCGACGCTGGTTCCGAGGAGTGCGAAACCGAGATAGGCGAATATCAGTGCAACCAGGAAGTTCGGGACCGCAAGGGCGACGAAACCAATCCCGGAGATGGTGTAGTCCACGACGCTGTGTTGCCGCATTGCCGAGATGACGCCTGCGGGGAGTGCGATAGCCCACGTCAGTAGGAGTGTCGAGACTCCCAGGATGAGGGTGAGCGGAAGTACGTCTCCGATCAGAACCGAAACCGGTCGGCCATGCTGGAAAGACTGCCCCAAGTCGCCGTGGAAAAGGATATTGCTGATCCATTTCCAGTACTGCACCCAAAACGGGTCATCAATGCCGTATCTCTGACGCAGCGCCTCGATCTGCGCGGGGTCGATTGTTTCTCCTTGCGCCTGCAGGTTCGCAATGTGGACCGTTAAGTAGTTACCCGGTGGAAGTTGAATGATGAAGAATGCGATCAGTGAAACTGCGAACAGCGTAGGTATGACCTGAAGGATCCGGAGGATGACAAATCTAATCATTGGGTTGCCTCAAGGTCATACAACTCGCTCACTTTCATGGTCAGTCACCGATTCGCACACAACCGAGTGGCGCGAACGAAGGTCACGAGGGTTACCTATGTGCCGTCCGTGAAGTACAGTTGCTCCGGCTTCGTGAAGAGTTCCCTCCCGTGGAAATATGAGAGGATCGGCTCATCATCACGGACATTTCGAATGTCGTTACTGACGATTACCGGCTGGAACGCCGGCGCAATGATACCGATGACATAAAGGTTGTCCTCGTGCTGCTGGACGATTTGGCGTCCGGCTTCGATACGCTCCTCATCACTGGGCGCGGCGATGAGGCGCTCCCAAGTGGCGAGAATATCTTTGAACTCATCGGTCGGTTCGATACCGTCGGTGCCACCGCTCTCATACCACTGACCAAACGCGGGGCAGGAGTGGCTACCGGCGGAGATTGGTACATACCAGACTGGCTCCAAGTCCCAGTTGTCTGTCTTGAAGACATCGCTCAGATCGATATCGAAGTCGTTGCTCATGTACGTTTCGGTGTAAAGGGTGTTGTCCATGGGCTGATGGGTCAGATCGATGCCGACCTCCGCCCAGTAACGCACTACGCGAGACAACACGTCGGCAATTGAAACCCCAGCGCCGTCCAACCGAGAGATCACGACTAGACTGAGCGGAGAGCCGTCCGGCAAAGTCCTCATGCCGTTGGCACCGCGTTCCAGTCCGAGTCCGTCGAGCAGCCGGTTTGCCTCATCGACGTCATGGTCGAGGTGTTGCTGCCCTCCTCCTTCGATGTAGTAATCCGATGCCTCAGTAGGGATCGGCTGGCGAATTTCTCCCAGACCGCCTAGAAGTGTGTCGTTGAGATCTTGCCGGTCTATCGCCAGCGATAGCGCCACGCGGAAATCGTGCTCGTTGAAGAGGTCGCGGATAGCCTCGTCTTCGTGCGACAGATTAAAGAGAGGGTGAGAAGTCGATCCTCTAAGCCCCAACGGTGCATCTCATACCCGCGATCCTCTGCATTCTGGATGAAAACCTGGGCGCTTTCGTAACCAAGTTCATGGGCCTGGAACTGCATATCGGCGTTGGCGGCGCGAAGATCTAGAGTCTCCTGCTCAAGATCCTGCACCTGAATCACATCGATATAGGGCAACTGCCTACCATCGGGATCGGTCTTCCAGAAGTACGGGTTCCGCTCCATCCTGCCCACACCTTGGGAGTCTAAAATGCCAGGTGCTTTGTATGCGCCCATCACTGGCATTTCCTCGTTCAGCCACGGATGTGAGCGGTCTACGTAGAGTTGATCCCAAGATTCGAATCCGGCATCGGAGACCAAGGCGTCGAGTTCGGACTCTGAGGTGTACTCGGGATGGAACTGTTCAAGGTAGTGCCGGGGTCGAATCAGCCCTTCACCGCGGTTCGGGAAGCATATGTACCGCTCAAAGAGGGCAGCTGGTTCATTGAAGGTGACTTCGAAGGTCAACTCGTCGATGATGTCTAACCGTGCCAAGGAGCCGTCCGGATTGGTCACCCAGTGGGGCGGAACGGGAGACATTGGTTCGTAGCCGAACATGTCCTCCCACACGAAGCGAATGTCCTCTGTGGTGAACGGCTCACCGTCGGACCACTTCAACTGGTCCCGCAGGGTAAAAGTAAACGTCGTGTTCGTGTCGTCCTTCTCGAACTGCGCAGCAAGACTGGGTATCGGTCCGTCGCCTTCCCAATTCCATTCCAGCAGACTGGCGTGCGCGAACCCGCGGAAGTTCGTGGTGGGGGCTCCGGTTGTTGTTGCACGATTCAGCGTTCCCCCGAAGCGACCAACCTCGCCCCAGGGCTCGATCACCATCGGATCGGAAGGAAGCCGATCCGCTAGTTCCGGGAGTTCCCCGGCCTCGACGAGTTCGGTCAACATCGGTGACTCCATCAGGTCAGTGCCGCCGCCGCCGTTGAATGCATTCGTTCCGCCGTTGTCACCGGTACAGGCAGCCAGCCCCAACGCACCTAGTGCACCCCCGCCCATGATCAGTAACTGTCGACGTGAGACTTTCCCGGTACCTGCCATGGTCCCCGACTCCTTCCGCCAGGATCGCCTGCGATCCTGGGACGATCACCTTTGATGTGCAGCGACTCTGGACTCTGAGCGAGAACTGGGGTTCCACCGCCACCGCAACCGATTGCAAAGCATCGTACATGCTCGCGAACTGTGCTGACAAGTCACGGCTGGTAAAGCGGCGCTTGGGCTTCCCGGGATACATACTGGCCCTTCCGCAAAGGCGGAGGCGCTAACGTGTGCCCTCAGCAAAACACCAGAGAAGGGAGCGGGTGATGCGGCGGGTGACCATCTATTCGATCGCCGGGGAGTTGGGGATCTCGGCATCGACCGTCTCGCGCGCGTTCTCGCGTCCGGACCTGGTCAAGGCCAGCGTGCGCGACCAGGTGCTGTCCAAAGCCAAAGAACTCTAGGATATGCGCCCAACCGGGCAGCCCGCGGGCTGGCAACCGGTCGCACCGGCTTGTACGGGCTGCTCGTCCCGGACATTACCAACCCGTTCTTCCCGCCCTTGGTGCGCGCCGTGCAGCATGCCGCGGCCGAACGTGACGCAGAGGTCATTCTGATCGACTCCGAGCGCAGTGCCACTGCCGAGGAGGATCTGGTCAGCAGAATTCGTCCCCAGGTCGACGGGCTGATCGTCGCTTCGCCGCGACTGCCGACGAATCGACTTCGCTCGATGCTCGATGGGATTCCCAGCGTGGTGGTCAACCGGCTGGTTCGGGGCCTTCCATCGGTCGTCTGCGACAACACCGATGCGCTGCATGAGGCTGCCAACCATCTTCGCGACGTGGGTCACCACCGATTTGCGCTGGTGTTGGGTCCCGTCGGTTCGTGGGCGGCAGACCGCCGGGCTGAGGCGGTGCGCTCCTGGGCTCACCACGAGGATGTGGCCCTGGTGGAAGTGGGTCCGCTGGAGGCCCAGTTCCGGGATGGTCGTGCCGCGGCCCGGGAGTTGATCGATTCCGGGGCGACAGCGATCATTGCCTTCGATGACTTGATGGCGGCCGGCATTATCGCCGGCCTCAACGACGAGGGGGAGCGGGTTCCGCAGGACCGCAGCATTGTCGGATGTGACGATGTCCTGTTAGCCCAGACGATGACCCCGTCCCTGACCACGGTCGCGGCTCCGATGGTGGAGTTGGGCGCCCAAGCCGTGGCGTTGCTGAACCGGGTCGTCGCCGGAGAGCGTGCCCGCAGCATTACCCTCAAAGGCGAACTGCAGCGGCGCGGCACCGTGGCGGCGCCCCCGGGGTGAGGTCGTGGCAGCGCCCCGGTGTGAGGTTCAGCCCACCTGCATGATCTGCATCAAGTTCCGGGTGATGTGGAAAGGGTCCTTCACCGGTAGCGCCACCACCTGGTCCATCGGCAACCCGGCGCGATCGCGGATCTGGATCCATTCCGCACCCTCCGCTCCGCCGGGGAAGGTGTTCATCGTGTAGTCCCAGATCCGATCGAACCAAGGACGAGCCGCCGCGTACCCGAACTGGAACGCTGCGATCGCCGTAGTGGCGGCGGCCTCGGAATGTACCCACCACAATTTGCTCGACCACGTGCTGCGGACCAACTCCTCATAAGCGCTACCACCGGTACTCCCCGTGGGCTTGCTCGGCCCGGTCGCATCGGTGTAGCGCAGGATCCCGCCGTGCTGGGGGTCCCAGCCCAACTCGCACATCGCCACGACCGATTGGAGCAAGGGCCCGCGGTCCCGATCGTCCTCCAGCAGGTCCAACGATTCAAGCAGTACCCAAATGCCCTCGATGGCGTGCCCGGGGACCCGGTGACGGGTCACTAGGCCCTCAGGGTCCGGCCCCGGCATCTCGGTAAAGGTGCCGTCGTCGAGCCGGTGCCACAGCACGTCCTGGATTGCTGCTGCCAGGTACTCGCGCAGATGGTCGTGAATACCCAGCGCCGCGGCCGCCTGGGCGGCGACGAGCAACGTATTGGCCAGGATCATCCGCGGGCCGTAGGCGCTGTGGCCGGCCGGAACCTCATACGGAGGAGTGGGTGCGGTACCGGAAAAGTGATCGGATCGGGACCGCTCCAACACCGGCAGTGCCCGATCCAGCCAACGCCGGTCACCGGTCTGGGCCGCTAGTTCGGACAGGCCCATCACTACGAACCAGTCGGCGTAGACGCCGCGTTCGGGCTGATCCGGCGACTGTGCGGGGCCCCCGTCCCGCCCCCGACCACGAAACGTGTGGTTCCCTCAGGCAACACAGCATGATCGAGAAGGAACCGGGCACCGCGCTCAGCGTGGCCGAGGAGGTCAGCGGGATCGGCATCCAGCATGCCGCGGTGCGCCAACCCCGCTGCACGCGCGAGTAGCCACACGAACCGACCCTGGGACCAGGTGAACTTGTCCGTGGAGACCCGCTTGCGGCCCCGGTTGTCGAAACAGGTGAAGAAGCCACCGAGTTCCTCATCGATTCCGTGAGAGAGCCAGTACGGCAGGATCAATGTCTGCAGGTGGGTACGGGCTTGCTCGGCTGCGTGTCGTGCTGCCTCGGACATGACGGGTGCCTCACCTTCGTTGCTGGGGCCGTGACGGTGCACGGGCTGGTTTGTGGTGACGAATAACGGTTGTCACCATTGGTGTTTGCCTAACCGGCGTGTTTGCCTAACCGGCCCTGAGTTGGCTACATTGATGCAATCGCTTGCAGAACTATCCTACCGAAGAGAGACCAAGGCATGTCCGCCAGTGTGAATGTTCCCAGCGAGATCAATGTCGGTATCGCGCCCACTGCCGATCAGGCCGGTGCCCGCGCTGGGCAGGTCGCGGCCGAGGTGTTGCGCGAGGCGCTGGCGAAGCGTGGCCGGGCCAGGGTGATATTCGCCAGCGCCCCGTCCCAGGAGGCGACCATCGCCACCCTGGGTGCATCCGAAGGGATCGACTGGTCGAAGGTGACCTCGATGCACCTGGATGATTACCTGGGCTTGGACCCGCATCACCCGGCCGCCTTTGGCCAGTGGCTCGCCGATCGGCTGCCGGAGCAGGCCCAGCCCGGCCTGGACCGCATCCGTACCGATGGCGAAGCGGCGGCCGAGATCGAGCGTTACACCCAGGCACTCGAGGCAGGCCCGATCGACCTGGTCTGCCTGGGCATCGGCGTGAACGGCCATCTGGCGTTCAACGAGCCCGGTGACACCGACTTCGACGACCCGGCGCTGGTCCGCGAGATCGCCCTGGCGCACGCCTCCCGTCAGCAGCAGGTCGATGAGGGGCTCTTCGCCACCCTCGATGAGGTCCCCACCCATGCGCTGACCCTGACGGTACCGGCGATCATGCACGGTGGCGTCATCGTAGGCACCGTACTGGGCGAGCCCAAGGCCGCTTCGGTCGCCGCTGCGCTCACCGGCCCCATCACGCCCGCACTGCCGGCCAGCGCGCTGCGCACCCACGCCAGCGCCCATCTGTTCCTGGACGAGGACGCAGCGGGCTCCTTGCCTGCGGATTTCCCGGCCCAGCGCGTCGGGACGAACTGACGGCGCAGTGCCCGCTCACACTGAGCCCATGCCGCCCACCGAACGCACCGCCGGCCTGATCGATCTGCAGATCAACGGGTACGCCGGCCATGACGTGAACGCCGATGACGTCACGCCCCAGACGATCGTCGACCTCACCCGGGCGCTGTGGACACAGGGTGTCACCACCTATCTGCCCACGGTGATCACCGCCGGTGCGGACAAGATCGAGCATTGCCTGGCCCAGATCGCCGCTGCCCGGAGAACCGATCCGCTGATCGCCCACAGCATCGCCGGGGTGCACGTCGAAGGCCCGTACCTGGCACCCGATGACGGACCCCGGGGAGCGCACGACGCTGACAATCTGCGCGACCCGGACCTGGGTGAACTGGACCGTTGGCAACAGGCGGCGCGGGGCCTGGTGCGGATCGTCACGCTCGCCCCCGAGCGCACCGGAACTCTGGACTACATCGCCGGGGCCATCGAGCGCGGAGTGCGTGTGTCTCTGGGGCACAGCGCCGCCGCACCCGTGGACATTCACGACGCCGCACGGGCCGGCGCCACCCTGAGCACCCATCTGGGCAACGGCACCTACCCGGTGTTGCCGCGCCACCCGAACCACATCTGGGCCCAGCTTGCCCAGGACCGGCTCATCGCGATGGTGATCCCGGACGGACATCACCTGCCCGTCGACACTCTCACCGCGTTCATCCGCGCCAAGGGACTCGAGCGCACGGTCCTCACCTCCGACTCGGTCGCCCTGGCCGGAGTCGCTCCCGGGGCCTATCGGACCCCGGTGGGCGGGAATGTCACCGTGCACGACGACGGTCGCCTGACGTTGGCCGGGACGCACCTGCTGGCCGGATCAGGGCATTCCCTGCGGCACGGTGTGGCCTGGATGCGTCGGCACCTGCCCTTCGAACGCGGTGACATCCTGCGCATGGCCACCACCAACCCCGCCACGATCCTCGGCCTGGCTGAACGGGCCACTCGTGGCGCCGACACCATCGAGTGGGACGGTGATGAGGTGGTGGCGACCCGTGTGGCCGGGGTCGAGGTCTACCGCACCTGAGGAGTGGAGCAGCCCGAGGACAGGTGGACCTGCCGCGATGGCGCTGTGTCGTCGTCGGCCGCTGCCGGAGTGCCCGGCCACGATCACAAGGCCCTCTGCGGGCCGCATCGTCAACGAACGGAGGCTTGACCGCCGTCGACCGGGATGAGTTGGCCGGTGATGAACCGGGAGCCGTCGGAGGCCAGAAACACCATCACCGGCCCGAGGTCCTCCTTGGGATCGCCGTACTTCTGGCCCAGGGCGATGGATTCCTCGTTCTGCCAATAGTGCGCGGTGCGCCCGTCATGATCGAGCCGGGCGATCGCCTCGTCGTACATCGGGGTGGCGATCGCGGGCAGGATGGCGTTCACCCGGATGTTGTCCTTGCCCCACGATCGGCGGCGGTGCGGGTCCAGGAGTGCACCGCGCCCTTCGACGCGGAGTAGGCGGGGGCCGAGATCTCCGCACGCAGGCCCGAGATCGACCCGAAGTTGATGATCGATCCGCCGGTGCCCTTCATGTGCCGGTGCGCTGCGGCGTTGGTGAGCATCGTCCCGCGCACGTTCACCGCGAACATCAGATCCCAGTCCGACACCGGCGTGTTCTCTGCGGTCGCCGAGCGCTGGATCGCGGCCGGGTGGGCCAGCACGTCCAACCCGCCGATCTGCTCGACCGCCTCGGCGAACACGATGTCCACCCTGCCCTTGTTCGACACATCGAGGTTCCGGTAACTCGCCGAGCCGGGCCCGGTCTGGGTGGCGGACTCGGCGACCGCGCGGCCCTCGTCGTCGAGCACGTCCATCGCCACGACGGTGGCGCCCGCCTCCACGTAGGCGGCGACGGTGGCCGCACCCATGCCGCGGGCGCCACCGGTGACGATGATCTTCTTGTCCGTCAGGTCCATACGAGTCCTTCCCTTGATGCGAGCGTGCGCAAGCCAGTATGGGATGGTGCGACTCGGGCAGCCAGTGGGGCGGGGATTCTGGAGCCGTACGCGGTGGTAGCGCCAGTCGATGAGTCGGAGAGGACTATATCGCGGTCATTGCGGTACATTGCGGTATTGCTGCACGGATGGATAGGGATACAGCATGAACGTCACCCTTACTGACATTGCGAAGGCCGCCGGTGTCTCAGCATCGACGGTGTCTCGTGCCCTGTCCCTGCCGGAGAAGGTGAATGCCGAGACCGGGCGCCGGATTCACCGGATCGCTTCTCAGATGGGGTATACCTCCCCGCACGCGCTCAGGCTGACAGCAGCGAGCCGCACCGACACGATCGGGTTGATCGTGCCCGATATCGCCAATCCGTTCTTCCCGCCCATCATCAAAGCAGTCCAGGCCCGGGCCGGAGCGCTTGGGCGCACTGTGGTGATCGCGGACTTCAACGAGTACGCCTCCGATGAGATTCGGCGCGCAGAGTTCCTTGCGAGCAGGGTGGACGGCCTGATCATCGCCTCGGCGCGAAGCAGCGGCGAGCAGTTGGCCCAGTTGGCCCAGGAGATGCCCTTGGTGCTTCTGAACCGCGAGCAGCAGGGAGTCACCAGCGTCACGATCGAGAACTCCGTCGGAATGATTGAGGCGGTGGACCACCTGATCGCCTTGGGGCACCGCACCATCAGCTATCTCAACGGTCCGAAGCGATCGTGGTCCAATACCCAGCGTCAGCGGGCAGTCCGGCAGGCCTGTGCCGAGGCAGGGGTGGAGCTCCTTGAGTTCGGGCCCTTCGAACCGCAGATCCAGGCTGGCGCCCGGGCAGCTGATCTGGTCAACGCCTCCGATGCCACAGCGGTGATCGCCTATGACGACCTCATCGCCCTTGGTGTGATGGCGCGACTGAATGAGCGGGGCATCGAGGTCGGCAGAGAGATCAGCCTGATCGGTATCGACGACAGCCCTATGTCCGCGATGGCGTATCCGAGCCTAACGACAGTGCATGTGCCTGGCGCCCAAGCCGGGATGCAGGCAGTCGATGTGCTCCTGGACCTCGTCGAGGCGACGATCGAGGGCAGGGACCGTGCCCCGCTGCAGCAGAACCTCCTCCAGGTGGACACCGGGTTAGTTGTGCGTGGCTCGACCGCGCCGGCTCCTGCCATCCGCGACGGTGTCACACGAGCAGAGCGGCACCCCTGAGAGCTTCGCACGCCCGGCCCGTGTGGCTGGCCGAGGTGCCACTGGCTTGCAAGAGTGCAAGGAGTTCGGTATTTTTATTTCGGCCGGTCTAAGGTTGCGGCAAAGGTGCTCATCGGTGTAGTTGAGGCTTCGGAGGACGGGATGGAGTTCAACCGTTCCGCCATCGCTTACGCTGGCCCGCAAATCGTCACCTCGACGGCGCTCCTTGACAACCACTGCCTAGTGGTCCGAGGCGAGCGGATCGCCGATGTCATGCCGATCAGTGCTCTGCCCGCTAGTACACCCATCAAGCACATTGCAGGTGCTTACCTCACCCCGGGCTTCATTGACCTACACGTCCATGGTGCGATGGGACGTGCGTACAACGAAGGGTCTGTGGAGGCGATCGAGCACATCGGGAACGCGCTGCTTTCCGCGGGCGTCACCACCGCCCTTCCGACTCTTGCATCCGCGTCGATCGATGAGTTGGTCCAGGCCTTGGACGCGCTCTCCGCCAGTGTCGATATATCCCTGTCGGTGGAGGGCACAGGTGCACCGACAGACGCTGTGTCGTCGGCGGGCGATCGAGACTTCGCTGACACCGAGAATCCGACTTCGTCCCCCAGGGCGAGCCCGCCGGCCACTCTCCGCATCCCGGGAGCAAACTTGGAGGGCCCGTACTTCTCTCACGTTCAGGCCGGCGCCCAGGACCCGCACGCCTTGCGGACCCCGTCGGACGGTTCCGTGGAGGACCTGCTGGCCTATACCGATGCGATCTCCATGATGAGTTTTGCGCCCGAGTTGGACGGGGCGATCCCCCTGACCGAACGCCTCGTTGAGGCTGGCATCGTCGCGGCCGCAGGGCACAGCGATGGCACGGCCGAAGACCTGCAAGCGTGCCAAGTCGCCGGCCTGAGCCACATCATCCACGTATTCTCCGGCCAATCCACCACCAGACGCGTCGGGCCGTGGCGTGTTCCCGGGGTGTTAGAGGCGACGCTGGCTTCCGAGGACTTGACGGTGGAGATGATCAGTGACGGCAAGCACCTGCCTCCGCTGTTGATGCGACTGGCGCACCGCTCACTCGGCGATCGGCTCTGCCTGGTTTCCGACGCCACCCCTGGTGCGGGCAACCCTGAAGGCAGCAGTTACCGCATGGGCGCGGTGACCTATCGAGTCGGCGACGGCGTAGGCTTGACCGAGGACGGCACCGCCTTCGGCGGGAGCACCACCCTGTTACCGCAGATGGTGCCAATCGCCGTCCGGGCGCTGGGATTGAGCATTCCAAGCTGTTGCGATGGTGACATCCATCCCTGCAGGAGCGGCGCGACTGAGCGGCGTCGGTCGCTTGGCCCCAGGGTATTGGGCGGATCTGGCAGTTCTGGATCAAGACCTGATCCCATGCGCCGTAGCGGTGCGCGGGCACTGGCACACATCTCCGACCGGAAAGGAACGTCCATGACCACACACATGTACGAGGATCTCGCCGTGACTATCAGCAGTACCGCTGAGGAGAACGGCAACGTGGCCGCCGCAGCGTTTGCTGAGGCCACCAAAGCCGCCTTAGCCACACGGGATGAGATCTCGGTGATCCTAGCGACCGGAAACTCTCAGTTGGACTTCATTGACGCAGCGGTCGCCCGTGAGGACATCGAATGGTCGCGCATCACTGTGCTGCACATGGACGAATACTACGGAATGTCTGCGGACCACCCGGCGAGTTTTCGGCGGTGGATGCGCGAGAATATTCAGGCGAAGGTACCACTGCGGCGGTTCGAAGGGATGCGTGGCGATCACGAACCTTACGCTGAGGAGATCGCCCGATACACCCAACTACTGCAGGACTTGGACCCAGTCGTGTGTGTCATGGGCATCGGCGAGAACGGGCATCTGGCTTTCAATGACCCGCCGGCTGACTTCGACACCGCGGATCTGGTCCGCATGGTCGAGATGGACGAGGTTTCTCGGCGGCAACAGGTCAATGAAGGCCATTTCCCCTCACTTGCAGAAGCTCCCACCCACGCGTTGAGCCTTACCATCCCGGCGTTGTTGCGCCCGGAGAGGGTCCTGGTAGTCACTCCCGAGTCTCGCAAGGCTCCGATTGTGCAGGCAACTTTGGAGGGACCGGTCACGAGAGATGTACCAGCCTCCATTCTGCGTAAGCAGTCTCATGCCCGCCTGTTCCTTGACGCGGATTCGGCCGCCCGACTCACCCCGGCAGGTGCCTAGTGGGTGGAGCGCTCCCTCTGGTGGCACCGCTCCTGACCACGGTGCGCGGAGTTGCCCGGATGATGCCTAGTTCACCCGAACTTCCCCCGCGCGCCACCGTCTATTGGCTCCGCAGCACGACAATGAGAGTGCCCACCACAACGAACTCACAAGCAACCAGAGTAAAGATGCACGCTGAAAGCGAAGGATAAGGATATGAGAGTGACAACGAAGAAGTCGCGGAGAAATAGAGCGCCTGTCGCGGCTGCGCTCGCGGTTGGCGCCCTGGTGCTGGCAGCTTGCGGAGATTCTGCAGACCAGTCCGACACAGACGCAGAGACAGATACCGGCGCAGGCGGCGCGGAGGAGATCACGCTGACCTATTACAACTGGGCGACTGATCTTGAAGCGCAGGAACTTGAACTGATCGCGGAGTTCGAGGAAGCGCACCCTCACATCTCCGTACAACTGGAGTCAGTCGCAACCCCTGAATACTGGACCCGCGCGGAAGCGATGGCGGCCTCCGGTGATCTTCCTGACGTGATGTATATGTCGTCTGGGTATGTCCAGGAGTGGATCCATGATGACCTCATCATCAATATTCAGGAATACGTTGATCGGGACATCGACGCGGAGCAGTACGCACTCGGCACAGCTGAAGACGCACAACACCCAGAGTCCGGTGAACTGTACGCCTTCCCGTATGCATTCGTGCACACCGTCTTGTACTACAACGTCGACGCCTTCGAGGAAGCCGGAGTTCCCGAGCCCACCGAAGGCTGGACATGGGATGACTTCCTCGAGGCCGCGCAAGCCACCACCATCGGCGCGCCGGGCAGCCAGAAGGAGCGCTACGGGCACAACTTCTTTGGTCGGTACACCCAGATCGAGTCCTGGATTTTCAATAACGGGGGACACCTCGTCGCCGAGGACGGCAGCATCGTCGTAGACGACAACGCCGCCGAGGCGCTGGCCTTCCTGGAGTCGTTGATCCATGAGCATGAGGTTGCACCCGAGCCTCGTGAGATGGAGGGCATGGAGAATCACGAGCCCTTTACCCGTGGCCTGAGCGCGATGTGGGTCGACGGAATCTTCGCGCTCGATAGCGTGCGTAATGCCGTGGCGGACGACTTCACGTGGCGGATCGCGCCGATTCCGCGTGGACCCCAGGCCACGGAGGATGTCTCGTATGGATGGTCGGACCTGATGGCCATTTCTGCTGACTCCGATCACCCGGAGGAAGCCTGGATGCTGATCGATTGGCTCACCGGGGCTGAGCGTCCGGCCGAGACTGTGGAAGCAGGCAAGATCCCGATCTATATGCCCGCTGCGGATGACGACGCGATCCTTCAGCCGGGCGTACAGCCGGACAATCAGGAGTTCATGCTCGAGTGGGGTGAGCACGCTGGTCCCACCAGTTTCACCATGGGCTGGGGTGAGTGGCGCGGATACACCGGCGGAGACGGCATGGAAGCCTTCCTTGACGAAGTCCTCAACGGGCGGATGAGCCTGGAGGAGGCCATCGACCGCACTGAGACGCGAGGAAACGAAGTGATCTCGCGGTTCGAACAGTAGACCGCTACATCGCCTGCGAGGTGCTGGGGCAAGCGATCTGCCTTCCAGCACCTCGCAGGCACCAGCTTCTCTGTAGTGAATTGGGAGTCCTCGCATGCTGAGACACGGTAAATGGGTACCGTGGCTATTCCTAGCCCCTGCCGTTCTGGGCCTCATCGTCTTTCGCCTAGCCCCCGCAGTCGGTGCAGGATTGGCTAGTCTTACCGCCTGGAACGTCCGCACCTCCCCACGATGGGTCGGGCTGGACAACTATTCCGAACTGATTGGTTCGGACACCTTCTGGCAGGTTTTGCGCAATACTATTGTTTTTGCTGGTCTGTTTGTACCAGGCGTCATGATCATTTCGTTCGGCCTGGCGCTGGCGGTCAACCAGCGGCTCCGCGGAGTTCAATTTATCCGCGGCGTGCTCTTCTTGCCCTACATCACTACGATGGTTGCCGTAGCCATGCTCTGGAACTGGATCTTCGCGACCCGGTTTGGCTTGCTGAACGGTCTCCTCCGGCTATTCGGGGTCGAGGACCCGCCGGCATGGTTAGCGGACAGTCCGTGGTCGCTGATCGCTTTAGTAATTGTCGCGACATGGAAAACCGTTGGTTTCCAGATGATCTTGTTCCTAGCAGCACTCCAAGGAGTTCCGCAGATGCTTTACGAGGCGGCTAGGATTGATGGCGCGAAGAAACTTCGGCAGGTTTTCTCTATTACGCTTCCGCTGATCGCTCCGCAGTCCTTCTTCATCTTCATTATTACCTTCATCGCGGCATTCCAGACATTCGAAGTGACATACGTGATGACGGGAGGAGGCCCACTTAATGCCTCCAACACGCTGGCCTACTTCATTTATGAGAACGCCTTCACCTTCGGTCGGATGGGGTACGCCTCGGCTGTAGCGATGGTGCTTGCGGTTCTGGTGGGAGCGCTGACTCTCGTATCGTTCTGGGTGCGGAGAAGGGTGGTGAGCTATGACCTCTGATTTGCTCCCGGGTACGGCGCGAAATCAGCCAACCGACCCGATTACAAGAAAGGCACCGCGTCGAAACGGCGGTACACGTTGGTACAGCCGCAGGCAGAGCAAGGCCAGGCTGACACTGGCCTACATCGGTCTCTTGGGTGTCGGTGCTGTCACTATATTTCCGTTTGCCTGGATGGTATTGACTAGTTTGAATGAGTCCAGTGCTGCGCTCGAATTCCCCCCACAGATCAGCACTGAGATGTTCGCCCAACCGCTCTGGGAGAATTTTCGCACAGTACTGTTCGAGCACAATTTTACCCGGTACCTCGCCAATAGCATGTTCGTTGGGACGATGACCGGTATTGGTCAGGTGCTCACCTGTACCATGGCGGGCTTTGCGTTCGCCCGGATGCGATTCCGTGGTTCGAACGTCGTTTTCGGGATTTTGCTGGCCACGATGCTGTTCCCGCCGGAAGTCACGATTATTCCTGAGTTCGTTTTGGTGTCCGAACTCGGATGGTTGGACACGTACCTACCGCTGATCGTCCCTTCGGTGCTCGTGGGTACGTTCGGAACGTTCATGATGCGCGAGTTCTTTATGAACATTCCCGACGAGTTGGTCGAAGCAGCTACCGTCGACGGGGCCAAACCATGGCGCATCTATTGGTCGATTTTTCTGCCGCTCTCAGCCCCAGCGGTCACGACTCTGTTCCTCGTCGCGTTCATCAACAACTGGAACGAGTTGTTACGACCGGTGCTGTACATCTCCAGCCGGGAGTTGCGACCCGTCACGGTCGGGCTCACCACGTTACAAAGTGAGTTCGGCACGCAGTGGAACCTGCTGATGGCCGGGGCCGTGCTGTCGATCCTGCCGATGTTGATCCTGTTCATCTTCTTCCAGCGCTACATCGTTCAGGGCATCGCGACGACGGGATTGAAGTGAGCATCGAAGGCGTCCTCACCGGGGAGCGCGGTCCGATCAGCGGCGAAGCGACCGTGACATTCGGTGGTCAGCGTGCGCACCTCTGCGCGGTCATGCGGCCCTCACTCAAGGACCAGGACCGGGCGGGCGCGGGTCAGGACTGCCTGGTGGTGGCCGACGGGGTCACCCCAATCTGCCCTGATGATGGCGCAGTGGTCCAGGATTATGCCGAGACGGTGATCAATGCCTTCCTGGAGCAGCGTCAGACTGAGTTGGCCGAGGTGCTCCAGAACGCGGTGCGCCAGAGACCGTCCACCGCCGGCGAGGCCCCCGCCTGTGCGGTGGGTGCGGCACGAGCCGTCCGTGGCGTACTCGAGCTCGCTAGCGTCGCCGACGTTCTGGCGGCCGCCCAGTGTCGCGATGGTCGAGTCGTGGTCTGTGTCGACAATCGGGTGGAAAAGCACGAGGTCCGAGCGGCGCTGGCGTTCTATCGGTCAGTACTGAGCGGAGAGCATGTTGATGTCGCACGGACAGAGGCTCGCAAGGGGTTGCTGGCACAACGGCAACGTCGAAACCGGACCGGCTCCTACTGGGTGATGGCGGGGGAGTCTGCCGTAGCCGAGGAGGTGAAGGTGATCCGACTTCCGCTGGCCGATGTCCGGACGGTCCTGGTGGCAAGCGACGGATTTACCCGAGCCTGGCAAGAACTCGGTGTCCTGAGCGGTGTGGCCGAGGCTCTTGACCCGACTGTCTCACTGGACCAGGTCGCTGACGACATTCGAACTGCCGAGCGATGGCGAGCTCGGTCCCCCCTCCCGCTGTTCGGCCCCTCAGATGACCTGACCGCATTGCGTATGACGTTCGACTGAATTCGCCCGGGTCTGCTGAGACGCCGATGCAGGAATGAGGTGCATAATGAAGGATCCGCGAGAAAAGCGTGATCAGATCCGACGGATTTCGATCGAACTGGCGGCATTGTCAGAGTCAGGCCTTGCCTATTGCACTGACAGGTTCGACATCGAACGGTTCCACCGCGTCGGCGCGATAGCCCGCGACCTCATGCGGGAATTGACCTCAGATGAACTCATCGCGTATGACGCCGAGATTGCGGGCGTGGCTGGTTACACGACACCCAGATCGATGTGCGCGCAGGGGTGTTCAACGATGGCGGCCAGGTGCTGCTTGTTCGAGAAGTGGCGGACGAACATCGATGGACCCTGCCCGGAGGCTGGTGTGACGTGTTGGAGAGCCCGCGCCAAGCTGTCGAACGAGAAGTCCAGGAAGAGGCTGGTGTCACCGTGCGGGCCCGCCACCTCGCTGGGATCGTCGATCGAGAACTGTGGCCGCATGTGCCGGTCTACGACCGGCACATCTATAAGTTACTTTTCGTGTGTGAACCGCTGACCGATGTTGATTTCTCATTTGCCAGTGCTGAGACAAGCGAGGTGGCCTGGTTCAATGTCGACCGGCTGCCGGATCTCTCCCTCGACCGGGTGCTACCCGGGCAGGTCGCCCTGTTGCATCAGCATTGGGTGTCTCCCGGGCCCGCCTACCTGGATTGAGGAACGCCGGTCTCGATCTCGGCGCACCTACCGTGCGGGAATCCTTCTCCCTTCTTCAGGTTGGATGGCAAGCAGGAAGCAGATGGCACCATCGGGCAGCAACCGGGCCACCTACTGGATCTGCTGCACTGCCCCGTGTTCGGCTGCGGACCGTATTACTGCCTCGGCGACGGCAAGCCCGCGGTCAGCGTCGCGCAGCGTCACCTCCGGGCGGGGCGCTCCGGTCAGCCAATGCACGAACTCCCTCATCTCCACCGGCAGAGGATCGAACCGGAACTGCGTTTGTCGATGGTTCTGGCTGGCATGGTGCCGGAGATCGATGCCTCGAAAGTGGCGGTGATGGGCGATTCCCGGTTGGGCAAGGCCGCACTCTGGGCCGCGGCCCAGGACAGCCGGTTTGCTGCAGCGATCAGCAACCTGAGTTGGCTCACGGCTCTGATGTTTCCGGTGCTGCAGGGCTGTGACCTGCAGGTTTGTTCGCTGTCGAGGTGGTTTTCACGCACTAACGAGGGTTGTTCTAAGGTCGTCCGATGGCCTTCATTCGGCGGGTTCGGACCAAGTCTGGTGCCACGGCGGTGCAGATCGCGGAGTATGCCGACGGTAAGCAGCGGATCATCAAGCACCTCGGTTCGGCGCACACTGATGCCGAGTTGGGGATTTTGCTGGCCCGGGCCAACGAACTGCTTGCTCCTGATCAGGGGAGGTTGGATTTCGAGGTTTCCCCGCGCCCGCCCATCACACCGGTACTGAGCCAGGTGCCGCAGCAGGAGGAGTTGTTCCCCGATCCCCAGCAAGGTCCGGTTCTGCCAAGTGCCGGGGGTATGCGTGATGGGCCTGGCCGGGTGCAGGCCACCAGCAGTGTGCTGCTGGGGCAGGTACTCAGCGCCGTTTATGGGCAGTTGGGGTTCGACGTCGTAGGCGATGAGGTGTTTGAGGATCTGGTGATCGCCCGCATCGTGGAGCCGACATCGAAACTCGACGCCGGGCGGGTGCTGGATGATCTGGGTCGCAACGCGCCCAGTTACGCCACGATCAAGCGCCGGCTACGGGCGGTGATTGATCAGGACTACCGCTCCCAGATCGCCCAGAAGTGCTTCACCCACGCGAGCAGCAACGGTGATATCTCTCTGATTTTGTATGACGTCACCACGCTGTTATGCCGATGTCGGCATAACAACGTTTATGCCGACCTTCTGGTTATGCCGATGTTTGGGGTATCGGCCCAGGTCAGGGCCTTGTCGGTGGCCTGAAAGGTCGGCATAACGACACGCTGATCCTCCAAGGTGTTCGTGTGCTCGGAGGTGGTCGTCGTGTTGCCGGTGATGCCCGTTGTGGCTCGTGGTCCGCTGGAGGGGGTGGTGATGGAGCAGTTGGCGGCCTGGTTGGCAGCGGAGCGGTACTCACGAACGATGGTCCCGCAAGTTCTCGGCGTGGCTCGCGGGTTGAGCGCCTGGATGGACGATCACGATGTGTCGCTGGCAGCGCTGAGCCTTGATGTGCTTGAGGCGTTCCAGGCCAAGTATGCCCCCGGTGTCCCGGGACATGTGATCGTCAAGGTGAGGTCCCCGGCCGTGCGCCGGTTCCTCGTCGAGTGTGGGTACCTGCCCGGTGAGGAGTTGGTACGTAAGCGAGTTCGTGGCCCGAGCGCGAGGGAGGCGCCGCCGTTGGGGTCAGCCGCTGTGGGCGAGTTGGATGCGTGGGGCCGTTGGCAGCGCGAGGCTCGCGGGATCAGCCAGGCATGTATCCATCATCGTCGGGGCTGGGTTGGCGCACTGGTCGACTCACTGCCCGTTGCCGATGAAGTGATCAACTGGAGCGCGTGTGACGTCACGGTCGTGAACGCGTTCATCGTCGACCGTGCGGAAGGCCTCGCGTCGGCTTCGCGTGCCGCGATCGTGGATGCGATGCGGTCGCTGCTGCGGTGGGCGCTGGCGACCGGTCGAATCGAGCGCGACCTGACTGGCGGGATCCTGCGTGCCCGGGCCACACGGGCCATGCTGCCCCGGGGATTGTCGCCCGGGCAGGTCGAAGGTCTGCTGAGCGCGTGCGACCTGGACACGATTGTCGGCCTTCGAGACCGGGCGGTGATCACCACACTGTGGCGGCTCGGGCTACGCGCCGGAGAGGCCGCGACCCTGGGACTCGACGACGTCGATTGGGCCGTCGGACGGGTCAGCGTGATCGGCAAAGGACCGCGGCGGTTGACGCTGCCAGTACCGGTCGATGTCGGCCAGGCGCTGATCGCCTGGCTGCAAGCGCGCCCTGACGCACTGGATCGGGCACTGTTCGTGCGGGTCCGGCCACCGATCCGCGCGTTGAGCAGCGCCGGGATCTCCGACATCGTCAAGCACCGCGCCGAAGCGGCAGGGCTCGGAGTGGTGCATGCGCACCGGCTGCGGCACACCGCAGCGATGAACGTCATCGCAACCGGTGGAAGCCTGATCGAGGCTCAAGAGCTCCTCGGCCACTCCAACGCCGCCAGCACAAGCGTGTACGCCCGGGTCGACCTGGCCTCGCTACGGACACTGACCGTGCCGTTCGGGCAGGTGCCACGATGAGCAGCGATCCGTCCACTCTGTGCCTTCACGACGAGCTCGACACCTACCTTGCTCAGCGTCGCGGGCTGGGGTTCCAGCTCAAGACCAGCGAGTACCTGCTGCGACAGTTCCTCAACTGGCTCCAAGAGCGCGGCAAGAGCGAGACGTTCACGATCGAGGACGCCGTGCAGTGGGCCCGTGAACCTGCTGATGCTGCGCCCGTGTGGTGGTCACAACGGTTGACTGCGGTGCGCCCGTTCGCGGCCTGGCTGAACGCGCGCGGAGCCGACGTCCCGCGAATCCCGCCAGGGCTACTCCCGGCCAGGACGACCAGGCCGGCACCGTTCATCTACTCCCAGGCCGACCTGGACCACCTGCTGACGGCGTGCCCGCTGTTCTTCCCCGACGTGCGGGTGGCGACGACGATGTCCACGATCATCGGCCTGCTCGCTGCCACCGGGCTGCGCATCGGGGAGGCTCTCCGGTTGAGAGTCAACGACCTCGAGGTGGCCGAGAACCTGTTGCAGGTTCATGGCACCAAGACCCCGCTGGACCGGCTCATCCCGCTGCACCCGTCAACGACAGCAGCGCTGGTCGAGTACTTGAGCATGCCCGAGCGCCTGGCCACCGGTCCGTCACCGACCGGGCCGATCTTCGTCAACAACCGTGGCAGCGGCTTCGTCCTCGAAACGATCGAGCAGCACTTTGGTGCTCTGGTCGACGCCCTCGAGCTGGTCCCGACCGGACAGCGCCGTCCTCGCCTGCACGACCTCCGCCACACCTTCGCCACCGGGCACATGATCGCCGCGTACACCCACAGCACCAACCCCGCCCGAACCCTCGGGCTGCTCTCAACCTGGCTCGGGCACACCGGCCCGGAACACACCTACTGGTACCTCAGCGCCGTCCCGGACCTGCTCGCCGCCGCAGCCGGACGCCTCGAGGCGACCAGCCCGAAAGGAGACCTGTCATGAACGCCCTGGCCATCGAGCTGCAAACGTACTTCACCACCTTCGCCCACGCCCAACGGAAACCTGTCCGGGCACACCATCAGCACCTACCGGGACACCTGGCGGATGCTCATCACCTTCCTCGCCGCCAGGACTGGCACCAGAATCGAGCGCATCGACATCGGTGACATCGACGCCGAGAACGTCACCGCGTTCCTTGACTACCTCGAGGATGAGCGCGGCAACAGCACTGCCACCCGCAACACCCGCCTGTCCGGGATCCGGGCCGTGCTCGCCCACGCCCTACCCGCTCACCTCGAGCACGCTGGCACGATCACCCGCGTGCTGGCGATCCCACCCAAACGCCATCCCAAACCGATGCTCGAGTTCCTCACTCCCGCAGAGTCCGACGCCCTGATCGCCGCGCCCGACCGCACCCGGTGGACCGGCCGGCGCGACCATGCCCTGCTGGTCCTGGCGATCCAAACCGGGCTACGCATCAGCGAACTGACCTCGCTGACCTACGCCGACATCAGGCTCGGTGTCGGCGCGAATGTCACCTGCACCGGCAAGGGCCGGCGCACCCGATCGACGCCGCTGACCTCGACCACCGTCGCGGTCATGACCGGCTACCTCGCCGAACGGCGCGCCCGCCCCGGTGAGGCGCTCTTCTGTGGACCCCGCGGCCAGCACCTCTCACCCGATGCCCTCGAACACCGCCTCAAGATCCACGTCGCGACAGCAGCCGCCGAGTGCGTCAGCATCGCGGACAAGCACGTCACGATGCACACCCTGCGGCACACCGCCGCGATGACCCTGCTCACCCACGGCGTCGACATCTCCGTGATCGCTCTCTGGCTCGGACACCAACACACCCAGTCCACCGACGCCTACCTGCACGCCGACATGGCCATCAAGCAAGCCGCGATCGACCGCACCCGCCCGCCGAACACCGACCCCGGCACCTACCAGCCCGAACCCGACATCCTCGCCTGGCTCGCGACCCTATGAATATGCCGACCTTTCAGGCCACCGACAAGGCCCTGACCTGGGCCGATACCCCAAACATCGGCATAACCAGAAGGTCGGCATAAACGTTGTATTTCGAGGCCGAGAACGAAGATGGCCTGCGGAAAGTGGGCTACTCGAAAGAACGACGGGTCGACCCCCAGATCGTGGTCGGGCTGCTGGTCGACCGCGGCGGGTTCCCCCTAGAGATCGGCTGTTTCGAGGGAAACCAGGCCGAGACGCACACGCTGTTGCCGATCATCCGCCAGTTCCAGGACCGCCACAGTATCGAGGACATGGTCATCGTGGCTGATGCCGGGATGCTCTCACAAACCAACCTGGAGGCGTTGGATGATGCGAATCTGCGGTTCATCGTCGGCTCCCGGGCAACCAAGGCCCCGGGGGACCTGGCTCGGCACTTTCGTTGGCATGGCGATGCCTTTGATGACGGGCAGGTGATCGACACCATCACTCCCCGCGGCGGCGGGACCAGGAAGCGCGACACCGCCAAGCGCGCTGAACCGGTCTGGGACCCGGTGAAACATCCCAAAGCCTGGCGGGCGATCTGGCAGTACTCACGCAAACGAGCCGCCCGAGACACCAAGACCATCACCAACCAGGAGAACCGGGCGCTGGCGATCATCAACGGCGAGGTGAGGCCGAAGAACGCCCGATTCGTCACCACCACCAAAGCCGGCCGGGAACTGGACACCGCCGCTCTGGCCCGCGCGAGGGGTCTTGTCGGGCTCAAGGGCTACCAGAGCAACATCCCCGTCGCCATGATGCCCGCGACGGAGGTCATTTCCAGTTATCACGACCTTTGGCAAGTTGAGGCTTCATTCCGAATGAGCAAGAGTGACCTGCAGGCCCGCCCGATATTCGCCAGAACCCGCGACTCCATCGAAGCCCACCTGAGCATCGTCTTCACGGCCCTGGCAGTGTCCCGGTTCATTCAGGACCGCACCGGCCTATCGATCAGAAAGATCGTCAAGCAACTACGCCCGCTGCGCTCGGCCACGGTCGCGATCAACGGCGCAACCCAGACCTTCCCACCGCTGATCCCACCCGAGATTCAGGACGTCCTCAACGCCATCGGCAGCGACAACCTCACGCACTAACCTGAATGAGCCAACTCAGGAGCAACAACTCCGGGGCTATGGGCGCCGCGCTATCGCGCCCGGTCGGCGAAACACCCGAGGTGCTCGCCCGGATCCGCCCCTATTGGTTCAGCCGGCACTTCGCCACTGAGGTACTGGCCGGCCGCCCGCTACCGGTGGATCAGCATCAATTGATCGCAGCGATCGCACCCCGGCCGGTATACGTGGCCAGTGCGAGCCAGGATCCGAACGCCGACCCGGAAGGAGAGCTTCTCTCCTGGCGCGAAGCGACCACGGTGTGGGAGCTCTACGCTCATCCCCGGCCCGACGGCGGGTTCCCGGAGCCGGGCGGCTCACGCGGCGGTGAGGGGGCGGCGCCGGTCGCCTACCACCTGCGTCCCGGCCCGCATTCGGTGGAGCGGTTCGACTGGGAACGGTGGCTGGACTCTCTTGACCGATGGGTCAGCGTGAAACAGACGTAGGTCGCGGCGGTGGCCGGACCGCACGACCTGTTCGCACAACGAGCCGCCGTGCCGAAGTACTGAGAATGAGGAGCGAAGATGGTGGTTTCCCCGCAGTCACAGGATCCGGTTTCGCCGGAGGTATGGCGCCGGGAGGTCCGCCCGGGGGTGCTGCAGTCCTTCGAACGTGAGGTGTATGGGCGGGCGCCGCAGGAACCTGTGGGTCTGGACTGGACGCTGCTGGAGGAAGGCGAGGTTGACGGGCGGCAGCGGCGGCAACTGTCCGTGACCCTGACCGGACCGGCCGGCAGGTGCACATTCGTGGTGCTGGTCCATCTGCCGCGGAGTTCGGCGCCCGCAGCGAAGCCGCCAGTGCCGGGCAAGGGGGCGCCCGCCGAATCGGTGCCGGACAGAGTGCCGGTGTTCCTGGGGCTGAACTTTGACGGCAACCACGCCAGTACCACGGACCCGGAGGTCATCCGACCCGGGGTGGACCCCGCGCCGGGCGATGTCGGCGAAGTGAATGGCGACGACCGTGACGACGCCGAAGCCCCACCTGAGCGTGGTTCCGCCGGCGCGGCCTGGCCGGTGCACCTGGCGACCGAACGCGGGTACGCGGTGATCACCGCACACTATCTGCAGACCGGTGCTGACCATCCCAACACCTTCGCGCAAGGGGTCATGGCAACTTTTGGGACAAGCACGATGGGCGGCCGCGACGACGGCGAGTGGGGCTCCATCAGCATGTGGGCGTGGCCGCATTGTGGGCCGGCGCCCAGGACGAACGTTTCGCCGGGGTCATCTCCAACAACTCGGGCCGCATGGGCGCGGCCCTGACCCGGCCAGTGGGAGAGGACCTGGCCAGAATGGGTGGGATCTTCCCGCACTGGTTCACCCCGGGCTTCCTGCGCCGCGTGGCCGCTGGCCAGCCATTACCGGTCGACCAGCACCAGTTGCTGGCCTGCATCGCCCCGAGAGCGTTGTATGTGACCAGCGCCAGCGAAGACCTCCATGCCGACCCTGAGGGTGAGTTCATCGCCTGGTACACGGCGGCAGCAGCGTGGGAGGGCGGCGCCGGTGGCGCTGCCCCCAGTTTCCCCGAGCCCGGGCAGGGCAGGACGATCGAGGGACTGCCCTTGGGCTACCACCTACGGCCCGGGGAGCACGCCGTCAAACCCTTCGACTGGGAGCACTGGTTGGACTTTCGCGACCGCCTGCGCAGCCGGGACCGCCATGAGCAGGCGTCGCGGACACCGGCGAACCAGTAGCGCAGACGACATTTGGCGCATCGCATCCCCACAAGGCAGGCTGGGACGATGAGCGCCACCACTACCTCGCACCCGATGTCGGAGGTGCTACGCCTGCAGCGCAGGGCCTTCCACCGTGACGGTCCCCCCGATGCGGCCACCCGGCGAGAGCGGATCGACCGGTTCGCCCGCGCCGTGGTCTCCCACTCCGACGAACTCGCCGAGGCGATCTCGGCCGACTTCGGCAACCGGCCCCCGATCCTGTCGCTGGTGGCCGACGTCACCGCCTTCGCCATGGAAGCTGAGACGCTGCGCGCGGGCCTGGGGCGGTGGATGCGCCGGCGCCCGGCCGGCAGCCGGGTGGGCTCGGCCGCGCTGCGCCTGGCCGGGATGCCCGCCTGGATCCAGCCCTCCCCGCTGGGCGTGGTGGGGGTCATGGGGGTGTGGAACTACCCGATCAACTTCTCCGCGGTTCCCGCAGTCAGCGCGCTAGCGGCGGGCAACCGGGTGATGATCAAGATGTCGGAGGAGGTGCCCCGGACCGCCGGGGTGTTCGCCAACGCGATCCATGACGCTTTCGACGTCGAGGAGGTCGCGGTGCTCACCGGGGACGTCCAGGTCTCCAAGGACTTCGCCGCTCTGGACCTGGACCACCTGCTGTTTACCGGTTCGGCGGCCACCGGTGCGCAGGTGATGGCCGCGGCCGCGGCGAACCTGACCCCGGTCACACTGGAACTGGGCGGGAAGAACCCGGTGGTGATCTCCGAGCACACCGCCGCCGACCGCAAGCGACTGCGCCGCGCCGCCGAGCGGGTGGCCCGCGCCCGCCTGATCAACGGCGGACAGACCTGCCTGTGTCCGGAGCGGGTGTACGTGCCGGAGGAGGCCACCCGGACGTTCGTGCAGGAGGTGTTCAACACCTGGGGCCGGGACCTGCCGGAATTGTTCGAGCGGGGGGAGGTCACCACGATCATTAACGAGGAGTCACACGAGCGGATCGAGGACCTGTTGGCCGACGCCGAGAACCACGGCGCCCAGGTGATCGGATCGGTGCGATCCGACGCCGAGGGCACCGACGCGATGCGCGCGGCCCGGCTGATCTCACCCACCGTGGTGCTGAACGTGACCCAGAAGATGCGCATCGACACCGAGGAGGTATTCGGTCCGGTGCTGCAGGTTCAGCCCTACCGGGACCTGGACCGGGTCCTGGATGACCTTGCCGAGCGGCCGGCGCCGTTGGTGGCGACGTGGTTCGGTCCGGACGACGGCGACTTCCGCACCTTCGTAGCCCGCACCCGTTCCGGAGGCGTGGCCCGCAACGACTTCGCCCTCACCAATGTGGTGCCGGGCACCCCGTTCGGTGGTGTGGGCGCCTCCGGCATCGGTCACCATCACGGCAAGTTCGGGTTCGACCGGTTCTCCCACCTGCGCACCGTCGGTGGGTCCAACCTGCCGGTCTCGGTGGCACGACTGCTCGGCGGGCCCGGGGACACCCGGGTGAGCCAGGTGGTGCGCGGCGGTCTGGACGCCTACAGCCGCGTGCTGGGGCGCCGGCTGCGCTGAGGCTGGGATCGGGGGCGACGCACCGCCACCCGGGCCGGTTGTCGCCGCTTCATTTTGCGAGCCCTTACGGTGGCAGTTATGACCGAGGCAGATAGGACCGAGGCAGCGATGACCGGGTCGATCCGGCGCACCCACCCCTACCCCAGACCGGACTGGACCTTCGTCCGCGCCGATGCGTTGACCAAGGTGTTCCCCGACGACGTGCCCCCGGCTGCCGCGCAGGACGAACTCAGCGGGTTCCTCGGGGAGACCCTCTCGTTCCAGGTGGCCTACCTCCCGCCCGCCCATGGCAGTGGAGGCGGGGACCGCATCCGGGTCGAGGTGGACGAGGCGTCCGCTCCGTTCACCGTTGTGAGCACGGTCGAACTGGTCCCGGTGACGTTGGCGGCCTTCGACGGACACGATGCCGGGTACCTGCGAGACGCGCCGGGGTTGTACCCGGACCTGCTCAAGCCACTTCCGGACGGTGCCCTGGTGCGGCCGTTGACCGCGTCCTGGGGTGCCCTCTGGTTCGACGTCCGCATCGACGAGGCCGAGCACGCAGGTTCGCGCACCGTGGGCGTGCGGATCGTGCGGGAGTCCGACTCCCAGGTGCTGTACCAGGTCGATGTGCCCGTGCAGGTGCACCCGGTGGACCTACCGGCCTTGGACATCATCAACACCCATTGGCTCCATGCTGACTGCCTGGCCGACTACTACGGGGTCGAGGCCTTCAGTGCCGAGCACTGGGAGCGCCTGGAGGCGTTCATCGGCGCCGCCGCACGGATGCGCGTGACCTCCCTGCTCACTCCGACCTGGACGCCGCCCCTGGACACGGCCGTGGGCGGCACCCGGACTCCGGTGCAACTCGTCGGCATCGCCGACGACGGCAACGGGTACGCCTTCGACTTCTCCCGTCTGGGTCGGTGGCTGGCGTTGTGTCGCAAGCACGGCATCACCACCGTCGAGATCGCGCATCTGTTCACCCAGTGGGGGGCCAAGGCGACTCCGGCGATCTACGTGGACACCCCCAGTGGTCGGGAGCGCCGTTTCGGCTGGCACGTGCCGGCCACCGACCCGCGGTACCGAGATCTGCTGGAGCAACTGCTGCCGGCGCTGCGCGCCTACCTGGACCAGGAGTGGCCGGAGGGATCAGTACTGTGGCACATCAGCGATGAGCCGCACCCGGCAGACCGCGACACCTACCTCGCGGCCCGGGAGGTGGTCCACGACCTGCTCGCCGGTGCGGACGTGGCCGACGCCCTCAGCGACTTTGACTTCGTCGATGCCGTCGCCATCCCGATCGTGGCCACCGATGCGGTGGAACCGTTTCGCGCCGCGGGGATGAACCCCTTCGTCTACTACTGCGTCTCCCAGCACACCGACGTGGCCAACCGGTTCATCGCGATGCCCTCGGTGCGCAACCGCGTCCTCGGCCGGCAGTTGTTCGTGAACCGGGCGCCCGGTTTCCTGCACTGGGGCTTCAACTTCTGGAACACCCAGTTCTCGCTCGGTTCCCTCGATCCGTTCGCCGACACCTGCGCGGGCGGGGCGTTCCCCGGTGGGGACGCCTCCATCGTGTACCCGGCGCCGGACGGGACGGCCTGGCCGTCGGTGCGGTACCGGGTGTTCACCCAGGGGATGGATGACCATCGGGCCCTGCAGTTGCTGCGCGACCTCACCGATCACGACACGGCGGCGAGTTACGTGGACCAAGGTGGTGAACTCAGTTACTCCCGGTTCGACTACGACCGGCGCGCGCACCTGAACGCACGGCGAGCAGTCGACGAGCGGATCCTGGCCGAACTAGCGGCACCGTCGAAGTAGCCGCACGGCCGAACCCGCCGGCCGCGTCCGCCGGGGTGAACCTGCGGTGGGATGGGTGCCGCGGGGGTGCTGATCGCGTAACCTCGAGGTGTGGCCACTGACTTTCCCAGCGAGATCGCCGACCTCCGCTCTACGCTCGCCTCGATCGAGGCGGTGAGCGATCCGGACGCCCTGCGCGCCCGGATCGCCGACTTGTCCGAGCAGGCCACGGCCCCGGACCTGTGGGACGACCAGGACAAGGCCCAGGCCGTGACCAGTCAGCTCTCCTACGCCCAGGGGGAACTGGAGCGGATGACCAAGTTGGAGACCCGGATCGACGACCTGGGGGCTTTGGTGGAACTGGCCGAGGAGGAGGCCGACGCCGACACCCTCGCCGAGGCCGAGGCCGAACTGACCGCGATAGAGAGACACGCTGTCCGAGCTCGAGATCCGCACGCTGTTGTCCGGGGAGTACGACCAGCGCGAAGCGGTCATCACCATCCGCGCCGGGGCCGGCGGTGTGGACGCGGCTGATTTCGCCGAGATGCTCATGCGCATGTACCTGCGCTGGGCTGAACGCAAGGGCTACCCCACCGCGGTGCTGGACACCTCCTACGCCGAGGAGGCAGGGCTGAAGTCGGCCACTTTCGAGGTAAAGGTTCCCTACGCCTACGGCACCTTGTCGGTGGAAGCAGGCACCCACCGGCTGGTCCGGATCTCCCCGTTCGACAACCAGGGACGACGCCAGACCTCCTTCGCCGCGGTCGAAGTGATCCCGCTGATCGAGAAGACCGACCACATCGATATCCCCGAGAACGAGATCAAGGTGGACGTCTACCGCTCCTCCGGTCCGGGTGGGCAGAGCGTGAACACCACCGACTCCGCGGTCCGGATGACGCACATCCCCACCGGGATCGTGGTGTCGATGCAGAACGAGAAGTCCCAGATCCAGAACCGGGCCGCGGCGCTGCGGGTGCTGCAGTCCCGGCTGTTGCTGCAGCGACAGCAGGAGGAGAACGCCGCCCAGAAGGCGATGGCCGGGGACGTCAAGGCCTCCTGGGGGGATCAGATGCGCTCCTACGTGCTGCAGCCGTACCAGATGGTCAAGGATCTGCGCACCGAGCACGAGGCGGGCAACCCGTCATCGGTGTTCGACGGCGACATCGACGGATTCATCGACGCCGGCATCCGCTGGCGCAAGAACACCCAAACGGCAGCCGCGGCCTCCGCCGCCAACGCCTGAGTTAACGGCCCCACCCCCACCCCCCACCCCCCCGGCCCCCCCCCCGGCCCCCCCGGCCCCCCGGCCCCGTCGAAGCCAGCATTGTTCGGCTCAACCGGCTGCCTCGGCCGACTAATGCTGACTTCGGCGTCTTGAGTTGCGACGTCGGCGACGGCTGGGGGTGAGGTGCCTCACGCCGTCGGGCGTGTTCGCTGATCGGAGGCCATCTACGGCCGGAGTGGGGCATTGCTGGGGCCAGCCCGGCGTGTCATCCGTCGATGTGGCGCGGGCCCTTCCTATGGTGCCAATGGCCAGGTATAACGCTTTCCCCGGTTTGCCCTACTGTCGAGACTGGCCGGAATTGCCCTCGTGATCCGTTTCCAGAAGGTCTCCAAGGTCTACGCCCGCGGGGCTCGGCCTGCACTGGACCGAATCGAACTGGAGGTCGAGCGCGGGGAGTTCCTGTTCCTCGTGGGTGCCTCCGGTTCGGGTAAGTCGACGTTCCTACGCCTGGTGCTGCGCGAGGAGCGCCCCACCAACGGCAAGGTATTCGTCGCAGGCAAGGACCTGTCCAAGATCTCCCAATGGAAGGTCCCGCACCTGCGCCGCACCATCGGCACGGTCTTCCAGGACTTCCGGTTGCTGCAGTCCAAGTCCGTGTTCGAGAACGTGGCGCTGGCGCTGCAGGTGATCGGTAAACCCCGACCACCACGTGATGTCCACGGTGCCCGAAACCCTCGATCTGGTCGGCCTGGCCGGCAAGGAACGACGTCTGCCGACCGAGTTGTCCGGTGGGGAGCAGCAGCGGGTGGCGATCGCGCGGGCGTTCGTGAACCGGCCGGCGATCCTGCTGGCCGACGAGCCGACCGGGAACCTGGACCCCTCCACCTCGGTCGGGATCATGCGGCTGCTGGACCGGATCAACCGCACCGGCACCACGATCGTGATGGCCACCCACGACGACGAGATCGTGGACCAGATGCGTAAACGAGTCGTGGAACTGGTCGATGGGCAGATGGTGCGCGACCAGGCCAGAGGCGTCTACGGGGCGGAGCGTTAGATGAGACTCCGCTTCGTTCTCTCCCAGTGTTTCCAGGGCCTGCGCGCGAACCTGGCGATGGCGGTGTCGGTGATGCTGGTGACCTTCGTGTCACTGACCTTCGTGGGCGCGGCCGTGCTGGTGCAGATGCAGATCGCCAACATGAAGGACGACTGGTACGACGCCGTGGAGGTCTCGGTGTTCCTGTGCCCGGAGTCCTCCTCGGTGCCTACCTGCGCCTCCGGCGAGGTGTCCGATGAGCAGGCCGCCGAGGTCCTCGGTGTGTTGGAGTCGGAGGCGTTGAGCCCGTACGTGCAGGAGGTGTACACCGAGACCAAGGAGGAGGCCCACGAGGCCTTCCAGGATCAGTTCGGTGAGCAGGACTGGGCCAGCCGCGTCTCCGCGGACCAGATGCAGATGTCCTATCGGGTGTCCCTGCACGACCCGGAGCAGTACCAGGTGGTGGCCGATGAGGTCTCGGGCCGGCCCGGGGTGGAGTCGGTGGTGGATCAGCGCGCCATCCTGGAGCCGCTGTTCCTGGTCCTGAACCGGGTCACCGCCCTGGCCGCCGGGCTTGCCGGCGTCATGACGCTGACCGCGGTGCTGCTGATCACCACCACGATCCGGCTCTCGGCGATGAGCAGGTCCAAGGAGACCTCGATCATGCGCCTGGTGGGCGCCTCGAACTTCTTCATCCAACTGCCCTTCATGCTCGAAGGTGCCATCGCCGCACTGGCTGGGGCAGCGCTGGCGATCAGTGGGTTGTGGCTGGGCGCGAACTACCTGATCGAGGGGTGGTTGGCCGAGTCGTTCGTCTGGGTGAACTTCGTCGGTACTTCGGATGTGTGGACGATCGCGCCGTTGCTGGTTGGGATCGGGATTCTCCTTGCCGCTGTCAGTTCACTGGTCAGCCTGAGCCGATACACGAAGGTGTGAGATGTCTGCGCAGATGAGTTCTCCCGTTCCGAAGACCTCGAAAGCGGATACCCCGAGCCCGAGCGGCTCGAGCCCGAGCGCCTCGAGCCCGTTGACGGCGTTCCGCGCCCGGGTAGCGCAGTGGCCCACCCGGGTGCGGGGAATCTCCGCCCGGATGCTGGCCATGTGGCTGGCGGTGGTGGTGGGGGCGCTGGCCTTCGCCGTGCCCGCCCAGGCGGACCGGCTCGGCGAACTGCGCGACTCCCGATCGGAACTGGAGCAGCAGCAGCAGGAGAACCAGCGCGAGCACGAAGAGGTCACCTCCGCCCTGGAGGGCACCAACGTGGACCTGGCCGAGACCTACCTCGAACTGGACTCGATCAACCGGCGTCTGCCCATCGCCGAAGCCGAACTGGTGCAGGCCAACGAGGAACTGGCCGCAGCCGAGCGGCACCGGGACTCGGTCCAGGGCCGCCTTGAGGTGGCCCAGGCCCAGCAGGCGGATCTGAGCGCGGAGATCGCCACGGGTGAGGAGGAGATCGTCGGCACCGAATCAGCGATGGGGGAGGTCGCCCGGTCCACCTACCGCGGCGGGCCGGGGATCAGCGCGATCACTGTGGTGCTCGATGCCTCCAGCCCCTCGGAGTTCGCCAACCAGTACTCGGTGATGAACTCGGCGATGCGTACCCAGAACCAGGCACTGGTGGACCTGGAGAACCTCTCGGCCGTGAACCGCAACCGCCAGGTCCGGCTGGAGGCGGTGGAAGCCCGGATCGACGACCTGCACGTGGAGGCCCAGGAGGCCGTGGCGGCCGCCGACGTCGCCCGCCAGGAGGCCCAGGACCTGGTGGTGGAGATCGAAGGGCTGAAGGCCGACCAGGAGGCCCGTGCGGCCGAACTGGAGGATCTGTCCGAGCAGTTCGAGTCCGAGCAGGCCAACCTGGAGGCTGAGAACGAGGCTCTGGCCTCCGAGATCGCTGAGATACAGGCTGCGGAGGCCGCCGAGCGGGAGCGGCAGCGACGGATCGAGCGAGAGCGTCAGGAGCGGGAGCGTCAGGAGCGGGAGCGGGCCGAGCGGGAGCGCCAGGAGCGGGAGCGGGCCGAGCGGGAGCGCCAGCAGCAACAATCCAGCCGCAGTTCGGGTTCGTCCGGGGGCGGTTCCGGCTCTGGTGGCTCCTCGGGCGGTTCGTCCAGTTCCGGTGGTTCGTCCAGTTCGGGTGGTTCCTCCGGTTCCTCCTCGAACCAGATCTTCATCCGCCCCGTGACCGGCACGTGGCACGTGACGTCCAGTTACGGCTACCGCATCTACCCGATCACGGGCGGGCGCTTCTTCCATCGTGGCGTTGACCTGCGCTCCCACTGCGGTGAGGCCCAGCGCGCCACGGCCGCCGGCACCGTGGTGGCGGTGCGGCCCGCGCGTGGCAATGGCACGCACGGCAACCAGGTGATGATCAACCATGGGGTGATCGGCGGGAACTCCTACGTGACCGTGACCAACCACCTGTCCCGATTCGCCGTCAGCCAGGGACAGCGGGTCTCCCAGGGGCAGGTCATCGGTTACACCGGGCTCACCGGGGCCGTGACCGGCTGCCACGTGCACTACGAGATCTGGCGTAACGGCTCCACCATCAACCCAATGTCGATGCTGCCCTGACCCAGGAATCCCGCCCCGCCCCGCCACCCCGCCTCTCTGTCACGCCGCCGGCCGTCGCAGACCTGGGCCGAGGGCGAGCCTCGCAGCCCAGGGCGAGAGTTGTGTGGCTCGCCCTCGGCGGGCAGGCTCGCCCTCGGCGACTGTAGCGGCGGCGGGTGGCGGGCTGCGGGGCCTCTTATGGGTTTCGCACGGCGTCGGTCGGTGGACTAGCCTGACCAAGCCGGAGAAGCGGGCGGAGGTGAGGCAGCGATGAGCAGCAAGAACAAGGGCGCCAAGAAGAAGGCGAAGGACCCTGCGGACGAGCGCACCCTCATCGCCAGCAACCGCCGCGCGCGGCATGACTTCCACATCGACGAGACCTTCGAAGCAGGCATTGCCCTGACCGGCACCGAGGTCAAGGCGCTGCGGGCCGGGCGGGCCTCCCTCACCGACGGCTGGGTGAACGTCGACCGCGGCGAGGCCTGGCTGGAGGGCGTGCACATCGCCGAGTACGCCCAAGGCACCTGGACCAACCACGCCCCTCGCCGTCGCCGGAAACTCCTGCTGCACCGCGAGCAGATCGACAAGCTGGCCGCCAAGACACGGGAGAAGGGCCACACCATCGTGCCCTTGAGGCTGTACTTCCTGCGCGGCCGGGCCAAGGTCGAGATCGCCCTGGCCCGTGGAAAGCGCGAGTGGGACAAGAGGCACGCGCTCCGGGAGAAGCAGGATGCCCGCGAGGCCGAGCGTGCGATGAGTCTGCGGCAGAGCCGCTGACGTGCCCGACGCCGTGATGCGGGTTGCTCTGTCACGTCCGGCCGGCCGTGGTCCGGCGCGCGTGTGGATCCTCACCCTGCTGGGGGCTGCCGTGCTGGCCCTCCCGGCCCTGTTCGCCCCGCCGGCCCATGCCGCCGAGGACGAGTGGTCCATCACCCGCTACGAGGTCGATGCCCAGTTCGATGCCGACGGCGTGGCGCAGGTGCAGGTCGATCTCGAGTTCGACTTCGGTGCCGAGGAGGCCCACGGTCCCTATCTGACCTTCGTGGACCGCCAACCCATCGACGACGACCCGGACCACTACCGGGTGCTGGAGTACTCCGGCTTCGAGGCCACCTCGCCCTCGGGGGCTTCCGCCGACGTGCGGGTGGAGGACGCCGAGAACGCCGTCGCGGTCTATATCGGTGATGAGGACGTCGAGATCACCGGCCTGCAGCGCTACACGCTGAACTATCGGGTGGACGGGATCGCGGTCTCCGGGGTGGGGTCCCAGGGGCAGGACGAGATCTACTGGCAGGTGATCGGCCAGGACTTCGAGGTGCCGCTCGCGCAGATCCGCATCACCGTGTCCGCCGCCGAAGCGCCCGAGGAGGCAGCCTGCTGGGCCGGGGACCCCGGTTCGGACATCGAGTGCTCGGCCACGGTGGTCGGCGCCGAGGGGGCCGAGTTGCATCAGGGACTGTTGCATCCCGGTCAGCCGATGTCGGTGGCGGTGCAGTTTCCCGCCGGCACCTTCGGTGGCGCCCAGCCGATCCTGACCACCCGGCACACCTTCGCCAACACGATGGGACTGACACGGGCCACCGGGCTGGGCGCGGCCGGGGCCACTCTGTTCGGTGTCGGCCTCGTGGTGCTCGTGGCACGCGGGCGCGGTCGCGATGAGCAATACCTGGGCGTGACGCCCGGCCTCACCCCGGCACGCACCCGTGGCACCGTCCGCCTGGATGGCGATGGCAGCGATGGCGGTACCCGTGATGACAGTGCCCGCCATCACGGTGCTGCCGGGGCTCGCAGTGCTGCCGGGGCTGGCGCAACTGCCCCCGGGGCCACCGCAACCGAGCCCGACGACGAGGCCGTGGGTCCGCGCCGCGGCGGCCCGATCGCGGTGCAGTTCCAACCCCCGGCCGGGGTGCGCCCGGGGGAGATGGGCACACTGGCCGATGAGGTCGCCGATCCCCACGATGTCACCGCCACCATCGTGGACCTGGCAGTGCGTGGATACTTCCGGATCGAGGAGTACGCAGGCGACGACGAAACCCAGCAGTGGCGCCTCACCCGCCCCGAGCGTGCCCCCGAGTTGAACCATCCGGATCTGCTCGCCTATGAGCGCGACGTACTCACCACTCTCTTCCCCGGCCAGGAGCGCACGGTGGAGTTGCGGGAGATTGCCGGGGAGTTCTCCGCGATGCGCTCGCAGTTGCAGCAGGACCTGTATGCGGAGGTGACCGAGCGCGGCTGGTTCCGCACCTCCCCGGCCCAGGTGCGCACGCGCTGGTGGCTGGCCGCCATCGGCCTCTTCGTCGCCGGAATCGTGCTGGGCCTCGTCCTGGCCTTCACCCTCGGACTGGGCGTGCTGGGGCTCCCGGTCATCGCCACCGCGGTCGCGGTGGCCGCAGCCGCCCCCTACGCCCCGGCGCGCACGGCGTCCGGAACCGCGGTGCTGGTGCAGTCGCTGGGCTTCAAGAAGTACCTGGAGACCGCGGAGGCGAACCAGTTGCGGTTCGAGGAGGACGAGGACATCTTCTCCCGCTACCTGCCCTTCGCGATCGCCTTCGAGGTGACCGAGCGCTGGGCAAAGGTCTTTGAGGACATCGCCCGCAGCGGCGAGCCGGTGCCCGAGCCGGCTTGGTACTCCGGGCCGGCACTGGGCTCGGCGTACTGGGCCGGTGCCCTCGGTGCGTCGATGGCCTCCTTCTCCTCGGCCGCCGACGCGGCCGTGGTCTCCGCCGGCACCGGTGGTTCCGCCATCTCCGGCGGCGGCTTCGCCGGTGGCGGCGCCGGCGGCGGTGGCGGCGGGGGTTGGTAGTCCCGCCAGGGGCCCGCGCTGCGCGGGAATAGGTTCGCCGCCCCCGTGGTTATCCCTCTAGACTGGTGCCGCTGGCTCGCGCTTGCGCACTGGTCGGTGCAGAACAATTCCACAGGGGGTGATCGGTTTCGACGACGGTTGTCGTTCCAGGGGAAGCGAGTCGAGGATGCAAGGTCATCTCGTCAACGCTCCTTGCAAACCAATAGGTGCTGATTCCAAGCGCACCGACTTCGCACTCGCCGCCTGAGCGAGTCCTGAAGTCCGTCAGCCCGGGCTAGCTCTCGTCCCGGATCCTGGCGTCGACTAGAGAGCCACTGCTGGTAGTCCTCGTCACCGGGGCTACTGGGACACTCAGGTGACTGGGCCTGTCAGCGACTTGTCTGCGTGAGCGCTGGGGCCGAGAAAATCGATAGCAGACTGCACTCGGAGAAGCCCTGGGTCCTCACTGTCGGACGCGGGTTCAATTCCCGCCACCTCCACCCCTCGAGAAGGCCGGATCCACCTGGATCCGGCCTTCTTGTTCTGTTCCCACGTGGACCCGCGAGGCAGCCCCGGAGGTCTGTGGAACCCGCCTCGATTGGGCCGAAGCCGTGGTGGGCAGGCATAATCTGAACACATGCCGTCCGGAGCGCTGCGGCTTGCGCTGATCAGCCTGCACACCTCGCCGTTGGCCGACGTCGGGTCCGGCGACGCCGGGGGCATGAACGTGATGCTGCGGCACAGCGCCGACGCGCTCGCGGGCCTGGGACACCAGGTGGAGATCTTCACCCGACGGGCCGCCGCGGATCTCCCGGACCGCCTGGAACTACCCAGCGGTGTGGTGGTCCATCACCTCACCGCCGGCCCGCCCGCCCCGGCCGGCAAACGTGAGCACGAGGACTTCATCGCCCCCTTCGGTGCGGCGCTGGCCGCGCAGTGGAGCGACTGGGACATCGTGCACTCCCACCACTGGTTCTCCGGGATGGCCGCCCAGCCCCTCGCCGTCGACCATGGCCGCCCGCACGTGCAGACCTACCACTCCATTGCCGCGCCCAACGGGCGCCCGCTCGGCGAGGGTGAACCACCGGAGGGTCCCGGGAGGATCGACGGCGAACGTCACCTAGCGAAGACCAGCGACGCCGTGCTCGCGGTCAGCCACGCCGAGGCCGCCACGGTCACCGGCCGCCTGGGCGCCGACGGCCAGCGGGTGTTCGTGGTACCGCCGGGGGTGGATGTGGAACTGTTCCACCCCATCGAGGGCGAGCCTCGCTCCACCCTGGTGCTGGCAGCCCGGCTCGAACCGCTCAAGGGCGTGGACCTGGCGATCCGCGCCCTGGCTCTGCTGCCTGCGCAGATCCGACCGGACCTGCACGTGCTCGGAGCGCCCTCGGGCGCCTACCCAGGCTATGACGAGGAGTTGCGGGCCCTCGCCGCCGAACTCGGCGTGGCGACCCGGTTGCAGTTCAACGGCGCGGTCGCCCGGGCCCGGCTCGCACGCTGCTTCGCCACCGCTCGTGCGGTGCTGGTGCCCTCGCACTCCGAGAGTTACGGGCTCACCGCGCTGGAGGCCTCGGCCTGCGGGGTCCCGGTGATCGCCTCCGGCGCCGGGGGGCTGCGCGAGGCGGTCCACGACGGCGTCACCGGCCTGATCGTGCCCAGCCGCGACCCGCAGCACTGGGCCGATGCGATCGCAGGGATGCTCACCGATCCGGACCGCGCTGCCGCGCTGGGACAACAGGGCCGCGAACTGGCGCTGCGCCGCACCTGGCGGGCCACCGCGCAAGGCTGGGAGCGGGTCTACCGGCGCCTCCTGGGTGCGGGCACGCCCACAACAGGGCTGGGCTGACCGCCGCGCTGGGTAGCCACCGATCCGGGTCTTGCGACCGCAACTGGGCCGTCAACGGGTGGAGCCACGCACCATCAGGGACACCGGGCTGACGATGTGTTCCGCGGGCACCTCATCCCCGGCGATGCGCTGCTCCAGGAGCCGCATCGCCTCACCGGTGACGAACTCGTGGTTGGGATCGATGCTGGTCAGGCCCGGGTGTAGGTAGTCCGAGATCGCGAGGTTGTCGAAGCCGGCCACCTGGGCGCGATCGGGGATGCTCACGCCGTGATCCCAGAGCGCCGACATCGCGCCGAGCGCGAGCATGTCCGTGACGGCGAAGACCGCGTCGAAGGCCAGGCCCTCACCGAGCACGCCGCGCATCGCCTCCCGGGCGTCGTGCATCGTGTAGTCGCCCAACGGCACGATCAACCGGGGGTCGACGGCGAGACCGGCCTCGGCATGGGCGGCCTCCCACCCGGCGCGCCGGGAGGAGGAGATCCCGGCGTCCTCCTGCGCCGAACCGCCCAGCACGATGACGCGGCGCGCGCCGTTGGCGAGCATGTGTGCGGTGGCCAGCCGGGCGCCGTCCTCGTTGGCGAGCCGGATGTGATCGACCGACCTCGGCATCGTCCGCTCACCGAGCAACACCAGTGGAACCCGGTGGCGGGCCTTCTCGATGTCCTCATGGCTGAGGCCGACGGTGGACAGCACCACGCCGTCGAACATCCGCAGCCGGGGCAGGGCGACCGCTTCCAGCTCGCTCTCGGTGCGCGCGCTGGTGCGTTCCAGCACCAGATGCCGGCCGGTGGCCTCGACGTGGATGGCCAGCTCATCAGCGATGTCACTGAAGTAGTCGTGGAAACTCGGCGCGATGAAGGCGATTGCGTTCGAGCGCCCGACGCGGAGGTGGCGAGCGGTCAGGTTGACCTGGTACCCGAGTTCCTCGGCGACCAGGTGGATCCTGGCGCGGGTCTCGGGGGACACCCGGCCGCGGTTGGTCAACGCGTTCGAGACGGTCGCCACCGTGACGCCGGTGCGCTGAGCGATATCGCTCATGGTGACCATGGTGAACCTCCGAGCGCCGATTGTCGCAGATTTTCCGAGGCGCATTGACGGGGGCGCCCCCTCATGCCACACTCTACGTGCTTGATCGATTAATCACGTGCGATCCCAACGATGCGAGAGAGGGCTACCGAACGCGCGCAGAATCGACGCCGTACAGAACGTCACCGGCGCAGGTGCCGGAGACCGCCGGATCGAGGCTTGCCCGAGCCGGCATTCCACACCAGGCCCCGGGCCCTTGTCCGCGGTCCTGACTCGAAGGAGAGGGAGACAGATGTCATCAGAGGCAACATCGTTTCGGCGCAAGCGCGTGAGTGCAGTCGGCGCCGCAACCCTGGCCGCGGTTCTCGGGCTGGCCGCGTGCGGCGGTGGGAACGGCGACACCACGTCCGATCCGGGAAGCGGAGAGGGGGCCGAGGGCACCGGGGCCGCCGCGGGCGGACTTCAGTGCTCCTCGGAGAGCGTTGCCGACGAGCAATGGAGTGCCGCCGAGCCGGTCACCTTCTCCATGCTGTGGACCGACTGGCCGGAGAACCCGATCACCGACGACTGGATCCTCTTCGATGAGATCGCCGAGCGCACGAACGTGACGCTGGAGCTGACCAACATGTCCTTCAGTGACGCCGAGGAGCGGCGCAGCCTGTTGATCAGCGCCGGTGACGCGCCGCAGATCATCCCGCTCATCTACACCGGCGACGAGCGCCAGTACGCGGCCTCCGGTGCCGTGGTCCCGTTGAGTGACTACTCCGACTACATGCCCAACTTCACCAAGTACGTGCAGGAGTGGGAACTGGAAGACATGGTGGAGAACCTGCGCCAGGCCGACGGCAGGTACTACATGACGCCGGGGCTGCAGGAGGTCTCCGTGCCGGTCTTCACGCTCATCATCCGCGAGGACATCTTCGACGAGGTGGGCGCTCCGGCGCCGGAGACCTGGGCGGACCTGCGCGAGGGCCTGGAGTTGATCAAGGAGGCCTATCCGGACAGTCGGCCCCTCGCTGACGGATTCGAGGGCCACTCGATGTGGAACTACGCCTCGCACGCCTTCGGGACCGTAGCGGGCTGGGGGTTCGGCACCGGGATGTGGTTCGACGAGGACGCCGATGAGTTCGTCTACGCTCCCACCACCGACGGATACCGGGAGATGGTCACCTACTTCCACGACCTGGCCGACGACGGGCTGCTGGACACCGAATCGCTGACCGACGCCAACGACGGCATGGGCACGGTCACGGAGAAGTTCGCATCGGAGCAGGTGTTCGCTGCCTCGGGTGCTTCCGGCACCGTGCAGGAGTTCGCCCAAGCCCTCGATGCGGCCGGCGTCACCGACTACGAACTCACCCAGATCGCCCCGCCCGGCGGCCCCGCCGGGCAAGTCGTGGAGCCGCGCAACTTCTGGAACGGCTTCATGCTGTCCTCACACGCGGCCGAGGATGAGAACTTCTGCGACCTGTTGCACTTCGTCGACTGGCTGTACTACAACCCCGAGGCCCGCGAGATGCTGCAGTGGGGCATCGAGGGTGAGCACTACACCAAGGACGACGACGGCACCATCACGCTGAACCCCGAGTACTCCTTGGAGTCCTTCAACATCAACGTCGGCGCCGAGACCGACATCGGCGACCTCGGCTTCGGCAACGACGTGCTCGCCGGCTCGACCGAGTCCCGGGCGCTGAAGGAGTCCTACAACGCCCCGGAGTTCGTGGACTACATCGACACGGTGCTGTCCACCCGCACCCCACGCGACCCGTTCCCGAACGCCCCGCTGACCGAGGCGCAACTGGAGCAGGCCGCGCTGTGGGGTACCCCCCTGAAGGACACCGTGGACACCGCGACCCTGGCGTTCATCATCGGCCAGCGTGACCTGTCCGAGTGGGACGCGTTCCTGGGCCAGTTGGAGTCCCAGGGGCTCTCCAGTTACGAGGACCTCATCAACGAGGCCCGCGAGAACGCCGAGAACGCGGGCTGACACGCACCGTTTGCCGGTGGGCCGGCGGCACCACGCCGCCGGCCCACCGACCTCGGTCAACTCTGGTGAAGGACTAACAGATGAGTTCAGTTCGCACAGCCGGCCCGGCACCCGGTGGCGAGGTGCTGGTGGGCGACGGAGCACCGGTGGGCCAGGAACGCTCGTGGCGTCCCCGACGCGGACCACGGTCCTGGCTGGCGCCTACGAAGAAGTCCACGAAGGTGCCCTGGAGCAAGGCACTCCGGCGCGACTGGGTGCTGTACGCCATGGCCCTGGTGCCCGTGATCTTCCTGCTGATCTTCCGGTACATGCCGATGGTGGGCAACGCCATTGCCTTCCGCCGGTTCCGGCCCGGGGGCAGCATCCTCGGGGACGAGTGGGTGGGCCTGCAGTACGTACGCATGTTCATCGCCGATCCCAACTTCTGGAACGTCTTTGCCAACACCGCGATCCTCGGGCTGCTCACGCTGGTGGTGTGCTTCCCGCTGCCGATCGTGCTGGCGCTGATGCTCAACGAGGTTCGCAAGCGCACCTTCAAACGGGTGATCCAGTCGATCTCCTACCTGCCGCACTTCCTCTCGGTGGTGATCGTGGTGGGCATGGTGATGCAACTGCTCTCCCTGCAGGGCACCGTGAACCAGGTGATCGAGGCGTTCGGCGGTGAGGCCATCCCGTTCCTGCAACGGGCGGAGTGGTTCCGCACCATCTACGTCGGCTCGGAGGTCTGGCAGACCGTGGGCTGGGGCACGATCCTGTACCTGGCCGCGCTGACCACGGTCGATTCCTCCCTGTACGAGGCGGCGCGGATCGACGGGGCGAACCGGCTCCGGCAGACCTGGCACGTGACCCTGCCCGGGATCCGCCCGATGATGGTCACCCTGCTGATCCTCAACATCGGCACGTTCCTCAACGTCGGGTTCGAGAAGGTGCTCCTGCTCTACAACCCGCTGACCTATTCCACTGCCGACGTCATCTCCACCTATCTCTACCGCGTCGGCCTGGTCTCCAGCAATTTCAGTTATGCCGCTGCGATCGGACTGTTCCAGGCGATCATCGGCTTGGTCATGGTCGTCAGCGCGAACCTCATATCCCGTCGACTGGTAGGAGCAAGCCTGTGGTGACCCAGCGCGCGATCACAGCCACACCGAGCGGGTCCGGAAAGCCGGTCGGCCCCAGCGACACCCGTGCGTACCGGATCTTCACCTGGGCCAACAACGGTGTGCTGATCCTGATCTCCATGCTGATGCTGTACCCGTTCATCACCGTGCTCGCACAGTCCTTCTCCAGTGCCGGTGCGGTCAACGCCGGGATGGTGAGCTTCTGGCCGGTCGGGTTCAACACCGACACCTACCGGGCGGTGGCTCAGAACGACCTGTTCTGGAACTCCTACCGCAACACGGTGGTGTACACCGTGGTGGGCACCACCATCGCGATGGCGTTGACGACCGTGTTCGCCTACGTGCTCTCCAAGAAACACCTGCGCGGCCGGAACTTCCTGATCGGGCTCACGATCTTCACGATGTTCTTCAACGGGGGCATCATCCCCAACTACGTACTCATCACGGCGCTGGGGATGAAGAACACCATGTGGGCGATGGTGATCCCCGGTGCCATCTCGGTGTTCAACCTGCTGGTGATGAAGTCCTTCTTCGAGAACCAACCCACCGAACTCGACGAGGCCGCACAGATCGATGGGCTGGGCTGGTTCGGGATCTTCACCCGTATCGTGCTTCCGCTGTCCAAGGCGGTCCTGGCCACGATGACGCTGTTCTACTCGGTGGCGCTCTGGAACGACTGGTTCGCCGCCTTCCTCTACCTGGACCGGCAGGACCTGTTCCCGGTGACCTTGTTCCTGCGTAACCTCATCGCAGGGGCATCCTCGGCAACGAGTGAGGGGGCGGCAATGGCGGGCAGCACCACCGCGGCGATCTCGGCCAACATCCAGGCGGTGACGATGATCCTGACGATCATCCCGATCGTGTGCGTCTACCCGTTCGTGCAGCGCTATTTCGTCTCCGGCATCATGCTCGGCTCGATCAAGGGCTGAAAGGCAGTCCACCAGCGGAACCCGGGCCCGGTGCACGGGCCGTCCGCCACCGCCCGCCCCCGTCCGCCACCGCCCGCCCCCGTCCGCCATGCTCGCCCCGTCCGCCATGCCCTCGAAAGGAAACCCGATGTCCCTCGACCAACGAGGCAGCGCCGCCGTCTCCCTGGACCACCGCAGAAGCACCACGATGCTTCGCCTCACCGAAGCGGACGGGACCCCCCTCACCCGGCGGGAGGTCCGGCTCCAGCAACGGCAGCACGCATTCGGGTTCGGCTGCGCCGCCTTCGAGGTGGCCGATGCGGACCCTGCCTACCAGGACCTCTGGCTCGATCTCTTCGACACCGCGACGTTGCCCTTCTACTGGGGGCGGTACGAACCACAGCGGGGCCACACCCGGCGCGAGGCGTTGCTGCGCGCGGCCCGGTGGTTCGCCGAGCGGGAGGTCCGTCTGAAGGGCCACCCCCTGGTCTGGCACACGGTCAAGGCCCCATGGGTGGATCAGTTGTCCCTGGCCGAGGCCGAGGAGCTGCTGCGGGGCCGGATCCGGCGGGAGGTCGGTCACTTCGCGGGGCTGATCGACTCCTGGGACGCGATCAACGAGGTGGTGATCATGCCCCGGTTCACCAATGAACCCGATGGCGTGCCCAACGCGATCTCGCGCCTGTGCGCGCAGAAGGGGCGGGTGGAGATGGTGCGACTGGCCGTGGAGGAGGCCCGCAGCGCCGGGGTGCGCCCGCACCTGGTGCTGAACGACTTCGACCTCGGCCCCGAGTACGAGCACCTGATCGAGCAGGTCCTCGAGGCCGGGATCCAGATCGACGCGATCGGGTTGCAGTCCCATATGCATCAGGGGTTCCGTGGCCAGGAGTTCCTGACCGAGACCTGCGACCGGTTCGCCAGGTTCGGCCTGCCCCTGCACTGGACCGAAACCACCCTGGTCTCCGGTGATCTCATGCCCGAGCACATCGAGGACCTCAACGATCACCAGGTCCCCGACTGGCCCAGCACGCCCGAGGGCGAGGAACGCCAGGCCGCCGACATCGTGGCCCACTACACCGCGCTCGTCGCCCACCCCGCGGTCGACTCGGTCACCTACTGGGGCATCGGTGACGGCGGGAATGCCTGGCTGGGGGCCCCAGCCGGCCTGCTCCGGGCCGACGGCTCACCCAAACCCGCCTACCACGCGCTGCGGACCCTGGTCCGCGAGGACTGGTGGCTCACGCCGACCACCGGTCGCACCGATGATCAGGGCCGGGTGGAACTCAGCGGCTTCGCCGGGCGTTACGAGGTGGAAGCCGGCGGCGCGACGGCCGAGGTGGTGCTGGAGTCCGGGACCGAGGAGGTCACGGTGGTGCTGACCTGAGCACGGACCGTCGCCCGACATCAGCACTACCAGGGCCAGGCCACCCGGACCGGGGAGGGGGCACCCGGATCGGGCGGGGGCACCCAGGGGGACCGGTGCGGATCCACCGGACCCGCTGGTGGCCGGGTGCTCATGACGGAGTCCTCCGGAGCGCCCGCCGCCGAGGAGTACCCGCCTCAGCCCCGGCTGGCCGGTTCGGGTGCGGGTCCGCTGGCGTCCCGGGCGAGCACGTACAGCAGGTCGGAGAGCCGGTTCAGGTAGCGCAGCACCGGTTCGGCGACGACCGCCCCGGACCCGAGCGCTGCGACCGCGTGCCGCTCGGCCCGGCGCACCACGGTGCGTGCGACGTCCAGGTGAGCCGACGTCGTCGTCGTGCCCGGGACCAGGAAGACCGGCTCGAGCGGGCGCACGGTGAGGCGCTCGTCGATGATCTCCTCCAGGGCTGTGACCATGGCCTCGGTCACCAAGGACACGCCCTCCTCGAGCCGGTCACGCCGCTCCGGGTGGGTGGCCACATCGGCCCCGAGCACGAACAACTCACGCTGCAGGTGCAGGATGAGTCCGGCCATGGACTCGTCCTCGCAGCCGGCGCGGGCAACCCCGAGCACGGCGATCGCCTCATCGACGTCACCGCTGGTCTCCACGACCAGATCGGCCTTGGACACCCGCCCGCCCAGGAATCGTCCGGTGGAGCCGTCATCGCCACGCTTGGTGTAGATCTTCGTCGCCATGTCCTCAGCATGGCACCACCAGGCTCTGCCAGGAAGGACTCGCGCTGCCGGGGCCGAACGGGACGCCCGGGGTGGATGGGGCGTGCCGGAGCCCCCCGGTGCTGGTGCCGGCGTTCCGCAGGCGGCGTGAAGCGGCTATGGTCGGACCAGGCCCTGCCGAGGGGAAGCCGGTGTGACTCCGGCACTGACCCGCAACCGTGAATCGGGACATCCCGATCAGTCGGAACACCTGGGTCGGGCCGGAAGAAGTGGCTCTGTCCGTCGTGGTCTGCGGAGGGGAGTCCGTAGGCGCCGGCGGTGCACGCGCACCCGGCGGGCCGAGGACCCTGCCGTGACCGCCAGAAAGGCGTCCGATGTCCTCCCTACGCACCCGCCCCCGGCGCAGGCTCGCGCTCGCGCTCACCGCCGCCGCCGCACTAGTGCTCGCACCGGCCGCACTCGATGCCCCGGCGGCCGCCGACGCCGCGCCCGGTGCGGACGGGGTCACCGTGGTGGTGGACTTCACGGACCTGGGCGGGACGATCGAGGTCGGCTTCGCCCCGGGGGACCCCGCTAACGGTCGCGAGGCGCTGGAGGGTGCCGGCTTCACCGCCACCGACTCGACACCGGGGATGGTCTGCGCGATCGACGCGATGCCCGACCCGTGCCCGGAGGAATTCGACGGCTCCTTCTGGTCCTACTGGACCGGGACATCGGGGGAGTGGGTCGCGCACACCGCCGGTGCCGATGGCACCGATCCCGCACCCGGGGACGTCGACGGCTGGCGCTACCACGACGGGAACGCCGGGCCCCAGATCACACCGCAGGACGCACTCGAGGAGAGCGCCTCAGGGGCCGGCGCCCCCGCGGACGACGGTGCGGACGGCGGGGAGGACGACGACGCTGCACCGGGGTCGGACGAGGCCGCCGCGGACGATGGTGCGTCCGACGACGACGCCACCGACGACGCCACCGACGACGGCACGGCCTGGGCCGGCACCACCATCTGGGTGGTGCTGGCGCTCGCCGTGCTCGTGCTCGCGATCGTGACCGCCGTCTGGCTGTACCGCCGGCGGCCCTGAGCCGATGACCGCCGTGGCCCCGGCCCCTCCCACCCCGCTGGTGCGCCCCCGGGTTCCGGAACTGCACCCGCTGGCCTGGTGGGCCTGGGCCGGGGCGGCGGTGATCGCGCTGACCCGCACTGGCGATCCGGTGGGGGTCCTGCTGCTCACCGGTGCGGTGGTGGCGGTGGTGCTGTGGCGCAGGTCGGCGGCGCCCTGGACCCGCATCTTCCGGCTGTACCTGATCATCGCCGCGGCGGTCATCGTGCTGCGGTTGGGCTTCTATGTGCTGTTCGGCATCCGCACCGGCGGGCCGGTGCTGGTGCCCCTGCCGGCACTGCCGCTGCCGGAGTGGGCCGGCGGCATCTCGCTGCTCGGTCCGATCGAGTCCCGTGGGCTGGTGCACGCGTTCTCCGGGGCGATCGCCCTGGCCGCGATCATCGTGTGCTTCGGCGCAGCCAACGCCCTGGCCAACCCCAAGCACGTACTACGCCATCTGCCCGGCGCGCTGCACGACCTGTCCACCGCGGTGGTCATCGCGGTCACGGTCACCCCCCAGCTCATCGCCTCGGCTCGCACCGTCCGGCGGGCCCGGCGGCTACGGGGCGTGGAGGGCTCCGGCCCCCGGGTGGTGCTGGGCTACGTGCGGCCGGTGCTGGCCGACGCGATGGATCGCGCGATCGCCCTGGCCGCCTCGATGGACTCCCGTGGCTACGCGCGCACCCGCACCCGGGCCTCGGCCGGGCTGAACCTGGCCCTGCTGGTGGCGGTCCTGCTCGCCGGCGTGGGCACCTACGGCTGCTCGACGCCACGATGCCGGGTTGGCTGGGTCTGCCGGTGCTGGCGGGTGCGGCAGTGCTGGGCGTGCTGACCACCGCCCACGCCTCCCGCCGGGTCCGGCGCACCCGGTACCGGGCGGCTCCGTGGCGGATCCGGGAGACCGCGGTGGTGGCCTGTAGCGCGTCGGCCGCCCTCGCCGTCGTTCTGGCCGGTGACCGGGCGCACCCGGACCCGCTGCCGTGGCTGGGCCTTCCGCTCGGCCTCATCGCCGCAGCGCTCCTGCTGGTGGCGCCGGCGCTACTGGGACGGGGTGGGCGATGATCCGCTTCGAATCGGTCAGCCTGGTCTACCCGGGATCGACCGCACCGGTGCTGCGCGATGTGCACCTGGCGATCCCCGAGGGGGAACTGTGCCTGGTCACCGGTGCGACCGGTGCGGGAAAGTCCAGCCTGCTCGGTGCCGCGTGCGCCCGCGTGCCCCACTTCACCGGGGGCGTGCTGACCGGCCGGGTACTCGTGGACGGGCGGGACACCGAGACGCACCTTCCGCGCGACCTGGCCGATCTGGTCGGGGTCGTCACCCAGGACCCGCTGCTGGGCTTCGTCACCGATACCGTCGAGGAGGAACTGGCCTTCGCCCTGGAACAACTCGGCCTGCCCCGCCCGGTGATGCGCAAGCGGGTCGAGGAGGTCCTGGACCTGCTCGCGCTGGCCCCGCTGCGGGACCGGGCGCTGACCGAGTTGTCCGGCGGGGAGCAGCAGCGGGTGGCCATCGGCGCGGTGATGACGGCCCAACCGCGGATCCTCGTGCTCGACGAGCCGACCTCCGCGCTGGACCCCGGCGCGGCCGAGGACGTGCTGGCGGCCCTGACCCGGTTGGTGCACGACCTGGGCGTGACCGTGCTGCTGGCCGAACACCGGTTGGAGCGGGTGATTCAGTTCGCCGACTCCGTTCTCGAGGTCCATCCCGATGGCACGGTCACCTACGGCGACCCCGGGACGGTCCTGGCCGCCATCACAGTGCGCCTCCGGTGGTGGAGCTGGGCCGCCTCGCGGGGTGGGACCCGGTGCCGCTGTCGGTGCGGGACGCGCGCCGGCGTGCCGGGCCGTTGCGCACACGGCTGGGGCCGCCGGACGGTGACGGCGCGCGGGAACCCGGCAGCACCGGCTCGCCCCGGTCGCGGCGGCCGGCAAGGACCACCGACGACGACGCAGGCGGACCGGGAACCGGCGGTGCACCCGGGCATGGGCTGCTGAGCGCGCGCGGCCTGAGCGTCACCTACGGAGGCGTCACCGCGGTGCACGACCTCGACCTGACCCTGCATGCCGGTGAGGTCCTGGCGGTCATGGGTCGCAACGGCTCCGGCAAGTCCTCCCTGCTCTGGGCCCTGCAGGGCACCGGATCACGCTCGGGCGGGCGGGTGAACCTGCTCCGCGCAGCGGGAACACCGGACCCGGCCGCGTTGTCCCCGGCCCGGGCCCGCCGCCACGTGGCCCTGGTGCCCCAGACGCCGGCACACCTGCTCTACCACCAGTCGGTGGCCGCCGAATGCGCCGCAGCCGACACCGATGCCGGGGCGGCCGACGGTACCGCCGCGGACCTGCTCGACCGGATCGCTCCCGGCCTGGACCGGGCCAGGAACCCCGCGGACCTGTCCGAGGGCGGACGGCTGGCGCTGGCGCTCGCGGTCCAACTGGCCGCCGACCCGCCGGTGCTGCTTCTGGACGAACCGACCCGCGGCCTGGACTACGGCGCCAAGGAAGCGCTGGCACGGGTGCTCACCGCTCGTGCCCGGGCCGGCCACGCCGTCGTCCTGACCAGTCACGACGTGGAGTTCGTGGCCCGCTGCGCCCACCGGGTGGTGACGTTGGCGCAGGGACAGGTGGTGGCCGATGGCCCGGCGCGGGAGATCCTGGTCGCCTCGCCCACCCTGGCGCCGCAGACCGCGAAGATCCTGCACCCGCTCGGCTACCTGACCGTGGCCGAGGTGCGCCGGGCACTGGAGGCGCGGGCATGAGCCGGGGTCCGGACGCTACCCCGGCCGTGCCCCTGCGGCCCCGGACCCTCGTGGTCCTGGCCGCCGCCACCGCGGTCGGCCTGGTCATCTTCGGCTGGCCGTTGGTGATGACCGAGGGATTCATCCAGGTCGATCATGTCCCGATCGCGCTCGGTCTGGTGCTGAGCCTGGTGCTGGTGGTGCTGCTGGTGGCGCTGGCCGACGGGGGGATCGGGGTGAAGGCGATCGCGCTGCTGGGCCTGCTCTCGGCCGTGGGGGTGGTGCTACGACCCCTGGCCGGCGGCACCGCCGGGATCGAGACCGTCTTCCTTCCGCTGGTGCTCGGTGGGCGGGTGCTGGGCCCCGGCTTCGGGTTCGCGCTGGGCTCCACCACGCTGTTCGCCTCGGCGCTGCTCACCGGCGGGGTCGGGCCCTGGTTGCCCTACCAGATGCTGGCCGCCTCCTGGGTGGCGATGGGTGCGGGTCTGTTGCCCCGCGGGGTGCGCGGACGGTGGGAGGTCGCCATGCTCGCCGGGTACGCCGTGATCGCCTCGGTCGGGTACGGGTTGGCGATGAACTTCTCCTTCTGGCCCTTCCAGCTCGGCCTGGGCACCGAACTCTCCTTCGTCCCCGGCGCGGCGGCGGGGGAGAACATCCAGCGGTTCCTCGTCTATGCGGTGACCACCTCACTGGTGTGGGAGATCGGGCGTGCGATCACCACGGTGGTGGGCATCGTGGTGATCGGTCCGCTGGTGCTGGCCACCCTGCGCCGGGGGGCCAGCCAGGTCGGGTTCGCACCCGCTCCGGCCGCTGTGGTGCGACACGCCGACGGAGGACACGCCGACACGCCGGACACAAGATCTGGTGGTCGTTCCGAACCCTGACTACTAGGTGTAGTGTTGGTCATCCAGCGAATTACATTGATGTCGTTCACGCCCCAGCCGCGTCCCAGCCACACCGAAGAAAGCAACTCACCTGATGTTCTCCTTCCAGCTCCCGTCCACGTTCGTCGACTCCTACGCCACCCGGCAGGTGCCGTGGGGCTATGCCGACGCCGCCGGCAACTCCCTGGGTGAGATCACCTTTTTGCGTACCTACTCGCGCCAGCGGGAGGACGGCACCAAGGAACGCTGGCACGAGGTGTGCAGCCGGGTGGTCGAGGGCATGTTCTCCATCCTCAAGGACCACTACACCTCCCAGCGCCTGCCCTGGGACGAGGCGGAGGCGCAGGAGATGGCCCAGGACGCCTACGAGCGGCTGTTCCAGCTCAAGTGGACCCCGCCGGGCCGGGGCCTGTGGGTGATGGGAACCCCGCTGGTCAACGAGGTGGGCAACTCGGCTCCGCTGCAGAACTGCGCGTTCGTGTCCACCGAGGACATGACCGAGCAGGACCCCTCGGCGCCGTTCACGTTCCTCATGGAGGCCTCGATGCTCGGGGTCGGGGTGGGCTTCGACACCCGCGGGGCCAAGAAGGGCTTCACCATCGCAGACCCAACGGTGCACGACTCGGCCACCGGCCTGGAGATCGACGCCGACGGACGCGCACTGCGCCCGGTGGTGGAGACCGGCACCCCGGTGTTCACCATCCCCGACACCCGCGAGGGCTGGGTGGACTCCACCGCGATGGTGATCGACGCCTACCTCAAGGGCACCGAGCTCCCGGCGATGGACTACGCCCAGATCCGCCCCAAGGGCGCACCGATCAGGACCTTCGGCGGCACCGCCGCGGGACCGGCGCCGCTGCACCGGCTGCACACCGCGATCCGGGGTGTGCTGCACGGCCGCGGCGGCCAGGCCCTGACCACCCGGGACATCGCCGACATCGGCAACCTGATCGGTGTGTGCGTGGTGGCCGGCAACGTGCGCCGCTCCGCCGAGATCCTGCTCGGGGAACTGGACGACCCGGACTTCCTCAACCTGAAGAACCCCGAGGTCTTCCCCGAGCGCAACTCCTACGACGCGCAGGCACCTGGCTGGGCCTGGATGAGCAACAACTCCGTGGTGGTCAACTCCGGCGATGACCTGTCCGGCGTCACCGAGGCGATCTCCCGCAACGGTGAGCCCGGGGTGATCTGGCTGGACACCACCCGTGCCTATGGGCGTCTGGCCGACCCCGCCGACCACAAGGACCACCGGGTGATGGGCTACAACCCCTGCGCCGAGCAGCCCCTGGAGTCCTTCGAGTGCTGCACCCTGGTGGAGTCCTTCCCCTCCCGCGCGGAGTCCAAGGAGGACTTCCTGGCCACCCTCAGGATCGCCTTCCTCTACGGCAAGATCGTCACGCTGCTGTCCACCCACTGGGAGCGCACCAACGCGGTGATGCAGCGCAACCGGCGGGTGGGCACCTCGATGTCGGGCATCGCCGACTTCGTGGACAACCACAGCACCGAGGTGCTGGTCGAGTGGATGGATGAGGGTTACCGGGCGGTCCGGTCCTGGGACGCGGAGTTGTCCGAGAAGCTCGCCGTGCGCGAGTCCATCCGCACCACCACCGTCAAGCCCAGCGGGACCGTGTCCATCGTGGCCGGGGTCTCCCCGGGGGTGCACTGGGCCCCGGGCGGGACCTACTTCGACCGGGCGATCCGGTTCCGCAACGAGGACCCGCTGGTCACCCTGTTCCAGGCCGCCGGGTACCGGGTGGAGCCGGCCAGCGAGGACCCGACCGGCACCACCGTGATCTTCTTCCCGGTCAAGTCCGCGGCCCGCCGCTCGGAGAAGGACGTGTCCCTACGGGAGAAGGCCGAACTGGCCGCGCTGGCCCAGAGGTACTGGTCGGACAACTCCGTCTCGGTGACCCTGTCCTTCGACCCCGAGTCCGAGGGCGACCAGATCGGGGACATCCTGACCGACTACGCCGGCCGGCTCAAGACCGCCTCGTTCCTGCCGCAGGGCAATTTCACCTACCCGCAGATGCCCTACACCCAGATCACCCGGGAGGAGTACGAGGCGGCCACGAAGAAACTCATCCCGGCCTTCCTCGATGCGATCTACGACGGCGACATGGAGACAATCGACGCCATCGGTGAGGCGTTCTGCGAGACCGACGACTGCGAGATCGACGACCTGAAGATCAACGCGGACTTCAACGCCGCCACCTGAAGCCACGGACCGAAGGGCTACGCGGTACCGTCGCGTCCGGCTGCGGCGAGACCGGTTCCGTGCCGGACACGCGGTACCGTCGCGTCCGGCCGGGTCGAGGCGGACGGTCAGCTCGGGGAGACCAGGGCGCGTGCGTCCGGCATGGTTCCGGCGGCGCACGTGTCGTGGGCCGTCGCGCGGCGCGGACGGTCCCGGGGTAGTGGGTCCTCGCGCTGGACCTGCACGCCGGTGACGAGGGCCAGCGCCTCGATGAACTGTTGACTGCGGCCCTCCCGGCCCGCTGCGCGTGCGGCGACAGTGGGGTCATGGAGGAGTTTGGCGGCCAGCCGGCGTAGGGCTTGCGTCGCCTGGCCGGCGTCCACCACACCGGACATCGGTAGCCGGGCAAGCTCTGCCTCGAGCGCACCACCGACGTGCTCACGCATGGCGACGACGACATCGTCCATGGCCCTCTCCGCCCTTCGTCCGAAGAACTCCTCGACCTCTTTGGCGAGGATCTCCTGGGCGCGGTGGACCTGGCCGTCGGTCGCTGCCGGTGCGTGGCTGCGTACGGTGTTCAGGTCCAGCAGCACCAGACCCGGAAGGTCGGCCACACCGGCGGCGACGTCGCGACGGAGGGCCAGATCCACCAGAACGAGGGGAGTCCTCGCGGGCGATCTCATCGCCAGGGCCTCGGAGGCGGTTTCGACGTCGATGACCGGGGTGCCCGTGCCACGGCAGCAGATGACGAGGTCGGCGGTCGCGAGTGCCGCGACCAGACCGTCGGCGGCCAGGGGCACGACGGCGTTCTTCGCCGCGAACTCCTCGGCCCGGTCGGAGGAGGACCAGACGCTGATGTCGGCGCACGACCGCTTGCGCAGGGCGGCGACGGTCGCACCGGCGTAGGCGCCGGTGCCGACGACGACGGCGCGCGCTCTCCGGCCCAGGTGCCGGCGGGCACCCGCGGTCCGTCCGCGTCGCTCCAGGCGGGAACTTCCCGCGGACAACCCGCACGCGACGTGCGTGCTGAGGCGAGGTCGATGGCAACGGACACGACCGATCGACCGGCGGCGGCCAGGTCGGTGGACACGGCGATGCGGCGCGATGCCCGGGAGGCGCGCTGGAAGACGTCCTCGAGCGTCGGTGACGTCGTCCCGTCCGCGCGGGCGGACTGCAGGGCGCGGCGAAGTTGACCGGCGATCTCCCGCTCACCGACGACCATGGAGTCCAGGCCCGCCGCCACCTCGAAGACGTGCCTGACGACCTCCTGGCCGACGGCGTGGGACGTGCGGGCGGCGACGTGTGCGCGCGATGTCCCGGATGTCTCGGCGAGTGCCTGGCGGGCAGCCTCGATCGCGTCGGTCTCGGCCCCCGCCGGCTCGAGGTAGATCTCGACCCTGTTGCAGGTCGAGAGAACGAGCACACCTTCGACCGCGGGATGGGCGGCCAGGCGAGCCCCGGCGGCTTCGGCACCGACCGAGAGTCTCTCGAGTTCTGGCAGGGGTACGTCGTGGTGGTTGGCAGCGAGAATGGCGAGCGGCATTCTGGCAGGTTAACTAACCCCGCGAGGTTTGACACAATGCTTGAGTGAATTCATCTGATGATCCCTCGTCGACCCCCTCCGCCCTGTTGTCCGCGTACTCCGGGCTCCGGCCGGAACGACTGCCCGTGTGGTTCATGCGTCAGGCCGGCCGGTCCCTGCCGGAGTACTGGAAGGTCCGGGAGGGAACCGAGATGCTCGAGTCCTGTCTCCGGCCGGAGTTGTCGGCGGAGATCACCTGCCAGCCGGTGCGGCGGCACGGCGTGGATGCCGCGATCTTCTTCTCCGACATCGTCATCCCCCTGCGACTGGCGGGTGTTGACGTCGAGATCGTCCGGGGTGTGGGCCCGGTCATCGGCTCGCCAGTGCGCACGGCCGCCGACGTCGACCGCCTCACCGCACTACCCGGCGGCGACATGACGGCGATTCGCGAGGGCGTCGGCATCGCCGTGCGCGAGCTCGACGGTGGGAGTGAACCGGTCCCGCTCATCGGTTTCGGTGGTGCCCCGTTCACCCTGGCGGCCTACCTCGTCGAAGGGCGGCCCTCACGGGATCACCTCGCCGCCCGAACGATGATGCACGCAGACCCGGCCGCATGGGCCCGGTTGATGACCTGGGCGGCGGACCGCACCGCGGAGTTCCTCCTCGCCCAGATCGATGCCGGGGCACGCGCGGTCCAACTCTTCGACTCGTGGGCCGGTTCGCTGTCGGTCACCGATTACAGCGAGCGGGTCGCGCCCTACTCCGCCCGCGTCCTGTCCGCTGTCGAGGGCCTGGTGCCGCGGGTTCACTTCGGGACCGGCACCTCGGAGATCCTCACTCTCATGCGCGACACCGGTGCTGAGGTCGTCGGGGTGGACCACCGGATCGGCCTCGACGAGGCTGTCCGGCGACTAGGTCCCCACACGTCGTGCAGGGCAATATCGACCCGGCACTGCTCGCCGCGCCGTGGGACGTGCTCCAGCGGCACGTGGAGGATGTGATCGACCGGGGGCGATCCGCCGCTGCGCATGTGCTCAACCTCGGCCACGGTGTTCCTCCCGAGACGGATCCCGCCGTCCTCACCCGCATCGTCGAACTCGCGCACGCGCGATGAGGGATGCAGTGGACGTCGTCGTCGTCGGCGGCGGTATCGGCGGCCTCACGGCGGCGTGGGAACTGGCCCGCAGCGGACGCCGGGTCACGTTGGTCGAGGCCTCCGACCATCTCGGTGGGCTCGTGCGTCCGCTCGACGTCGGCGGTGTGATCGTCAACCGCGGGCCGGAGGCGTTCGCGGTACGGCGGCCCGCGGTGGCCGAGTTGTGCGCCGAACTCGGGCTGCCCACGGAGCTGCCCGCGCACGGTTCGTGGCTGGTCACCCCGGAACAGGGCGCCTTCCGTGCCCCGGCCCGCGCCATGCTCGGCATCCCCGCGGACCCGAGCGCCCCCGACGTCGTCGCCGCCATCGGTGAGGCCGCGGCACGACGCGCGGCACTGGACGCCGATCTGGGCCCGACCCCCGGCTCCGACGCCCGCGACCTCGCGACGCTCATCACCGTTCGGATGGGCGAGGGGCTGCTCGAACGCCTCGTACGGCCTCTGGTCTCGGCGATCCACGGCGCCGATCCGTCGGTGCTACCGGTCGACAGTGTCATGCCGGGCCTTCGCGATGCGCTACGGCGCACCGGGTCGCTTGCCGCCGCCGTCGCCGCGACCCTGCCCGAGGGGCCCGCCGTCGCGTCCGTCACCGGAGGCATGCACCTCCTCGCCGAGGCCCTCGCGGAGGCCGCACGCGCCCACGGCGCCACCTTGCTCACACGCGCCCCGGTCGCCGCGATCGAGTCCGGTTCCCGCGGGCGCTGGCGGGTCGTGGTCGCCGGCGGCACGGACGTCCCGGAGGCGCACGACGTCGTCGTGGCGACGTCCGGGGCCGCCACCCTCGCGCTCCTACAGCCGCACGTGGACACCCACGCGTTGCGGACGACGACGGGTCAGCCGACGACCCACATCACGCTACTCCTCGACGCTCCAGAACTCGACGACGCCCCTCGCGGTAGCGGAGTCATTGCCGCAGAGGGGGTGCCCGGGGCCAAAGCGCTGACCCACGTCACCGCGAAGTGGGACTGGGCCGCCCGGGCCGCCGGGCCAGGGCGGCATGTGATCCGACTCTCCTACGGCCGGCCGGGGCAGGAACCACCCCCCGATTCCGTCGACACCGTCACGGACGCCGCCCGCCTGCTCGGCACCGATCTTCGGGCCGACCAGGTGCGCGACAGCAGGGTGGTCCGCCACGCCGGAGCGCTCGTTCCGGCTGATCCGCACGTTCGAGATGCGGTGCTCGACCTGTCCCGGACGATGGCCGGGCGTGGCCTTCACCTTGCCGGCGGGCTCGTCGCGGGGACGGGATTGCCCGCCGTCGTGACGCGGTCGCGGTCGCTCGCCGCGATGCTGGGCGGCCCGGCCAGCGCGCCCGCCCTTCGTGCGGCTGCACGGCCTGCCGATGAGACAGTGGCACTGTGAGCGCCACCTCCGACTCGAGTCCCTGGGTGCTGGGCACCCGGGGCTCCGACCTCGCCCGGACCCAGGCCGGAGGCGTCGCGGACGACCTCGTTGCCGCCGGCGCCGGGCCCTTCGAACTGCGCATCGTGCGCACCGAGGGAGACGTCCGCACCGAGTCCCTCGCCTCGCTCGGTGGTGCCGGCGTCTTTGCCGGAGCACTGCGCGCGGCGCTGGGTGCGGGGACGGTCGACGTCGTCGTCCACTCGCTCAAGGACCTCCCCACGGCGCCTGCCCCGGGGTTACGGATCGCCGCCGTCCCGGTTCGTGCGGATGCCCGGGACGCGCTGTGCGCACGGGAGGGTCGCACCCTCGACACACTGCCGCGAGGCGCCCGTGTCGGAACGGGGTCCCCCCGCCGAGCCGCCCAGCTGCGCGCCGCCCGCCCGGACCTGGACGTCGTCGACATCCGCGGCAACGTCCCAACCCGGCTTGCTCGCACCGAGAACGATCTCGACGCCGTCGTGCTCGCGCTCGCCGGCCTCGCGCGCATCGGGCTCGCCGGCCGCGCGACCGACGTCCTCGACCCGGTCGCGATGCTGCCGGCTCCCGGTCAGGGTGCGCTCGCCATCGAGACCCGCGTCGAGGTGCCTGAGCCGCTGGGTCGGGCCCTTGCGGCCCTGGACCATCTGCCGACCCTGATCGAAGTCACCGCCGAGCGCCAACTCCTCGCCAGTCTGGAGGCCGGCTGCGCCGCCCCCGTCGGTGCGCTCGCGACCCTGGAGGGCGAGACGCTCAGGCTCGAGGCGGTTGCGGCGGCGATCGACGGTAGTCGGGTGCTGCGCTCGTCCGGGACGACGTCGGTGGACCTCACGGGCCGGCGTGATGATGTGCTGGCGAGCGCTCGCGAGCTCGGCCACGAACTCGCACCGAACTCATCGGGCAGGGTGCCGGCGAACTCGCCAGGGCAACCCCGTGACCGAGGCGTCGGTGAGCAGTGACTCCCCGGCTCCGGGCTCGCCGCTCTCGGGCCTGCGAGTGCTCGTCCCGCGGGCCGGCGCCGAGGACCCGATCGCGCGCGCGGTCCGGGAGGCCGGGGCCGTGCCCGTGACCGTCGCACTCACCGAGACCGTGCCGGCCCACGACACCGTGATGGAGCGTGCCCTCGCACTCGGCGGTGCTGCGTGGCTGGTGCTCACCTCTGCTCGCACGGTTTCGGTGCTCGCGGACTACGCGGCCCGGACCGGGGCACCGCTCGGGGAGCGCCTTCGCCGTGCCGTTGCGGCCGGCACCCGACTGGCCGTCGTCGGCCCCGCCACCGCGGCTGCGCTCGCCGGCATCGGGCACCCGCCCCACCTGTGTGCCACCGCCCCGGAGTCGGCCAGGACGCTCCTGGCCGGCTTCCCCCGTCTCGGCGGCGGCGGTCGCGTGATGATCCTGCCGTGCTCCGCCCTCGCCGCGCCGGAACTGGTCCGGGGACTGCGCGAGCGGGGTTGGGACGTCGACCGCCAGGACGTCTACACCACCCGGGGCGCGGACCTCGACGCCGCCACGCGGGCACGGCTGACCGAGCCGTGGCCGGACGTGATCCTCCTCACCGCGGGCTCAACGGTTCGCGCCCTCGTGGCGCTTCTCGGTCCGCCGCCCTCCTCCACCGCCATCGCCGTCATAGGCGACCCCACCCGGCGCGCCGCCGAGCAGGCCGGGTTACGGGTCGGCGGCGTCGCGCCCGAGGCGACCCCGGCAGGCCTCATCGCTGCCGCCGCCCAGTCACTCCGTCACTGCCACCCCGACCCAGGAGCCGACCACTGATGTCCCCCATGCCTCCGCTCGCCGACCGCCCGCGGCGCCTGCGTGCCAGCGCCCCGTTGCGCCGACTCGTCGCCGAGCACCGCCTCTCGCCCTCCGACCTGGTGCTGCCCGTCTTCCTCGCCGAGGACGCGAGGGAGTCGCGTCCGATCTCCTCGATGCCGGGGGTCGTCCAACACACCGCGGACTCACTGCGCGCTGCGGCACACGAGGCCGCCGCTGCAGGTGTCGGCGGCATCATGCTGTTCGGAGTACCCGCCGTCCGCGACGCCGACGGCTCGGGCGCTACTGACCCGGACGGGATCGCCAACCGTGGTCTGGCGATGCTGCGGGAGGAGGTCGGCGCGGACGTCGTCATCATCTCCGATCTGTGCCTCGACGAGTTCACCGACCACGGTCACTGTGGTGTGCTGGCGGCGGACGGCTCGGTCGATAACGATGCGACGCTTCAGCGGTACGCCGAGATGTCGCTCGCCCAGCACGAAGCCGGCGCACATGTTCTGGGTCTGTCCGGCATGATGGACGGCCAGGTGGCCGCCTGCCGTGCCGCGCTGGACGAGGCCGGTGCCACCAGCGCCGCCATCCTCGCGTACTCGGCGAAGTATGCCTCCGCCTTCTAGGGCCCTTCCGTGAGGCGGTGGACTCCCGGCTCCGTGGCGATCGCCGCACGTACCAGATGGACGTCGCGAACCGCACCGAGGGCACGCGCGAGGCGCTTCTGGACCTCGCGCAGGGCGCCGACGTCGTCATGGTCAAGCCGGCGCTCGGCTACCTCGACGTTCTGTCCGACGTCGCCTCGGCCGTCGACATCCCGGTGGCCGCCTACCAGGTGTCGGGCGAACTGGCGATGGTCGAGGCGGCCGCGGCGAACGGCTGGCTGGACCGGGGCCGCACCATCCTCGAGACGCTGACCTCCATCCGCCGCGCGGGAGCCGGCATCATCGCCACCTACTGGGCCACCGAGGTGGCGGGCTGGCTCACCGGACAGCAAGGAGAGAAATGACCACGAACGATGATCTGTTCACCCGGGCACTCGGCGTCATCCCCGGGGGCGTGGACTCCCCGGTCCGTGCCTACGGCTCCGTTGGCGGCAACCCCCGCTTCGTCGCCGCGGCGTCCGGTGCTCGCATCACCGACGTCGAAGGACGCACCTACGTCGACCTTGTGGCCTCGTGGGGGCCGGCACTGCTCGGTCACGCGCACCCCGAGGTCGTCGCCGCCGTCCAGGACGCCGCGGCTGACGGGCTGTCCTTCGGTGCGCCCACGCTCGGTGAGATCGAACTGGCCGAGACCATCCGCGAACGGGTGCCCCCGGCGCAGCGGGTGCGCCTGGTCTCCACCGGAACCGAGGCCACGATGACGGCGGTGCGCCTCGCGCGGGGCGCCACGGGCCGTGACCTCGTCGTCAAGTTCGCCGGTTGCTACCACGGTCACGTCGACTCCCTGCTCGCCGAGGCCGGCTCGGGCGTGGCGACCTTCGGCCTACCTGGTTCCGCCGGGGTCCCGGCGGCAAGCGCCGCACAGACGATCGTGGTGCCGTACAACGACATCGGCGCGATCGAAGCGGTGTTCGCCGAGCGCGGCGAGGAGGTCGCCTGCGTGATCACCGAGGCCGCACCGGCCAATATGGGCGTTGTCGCACCCGCTGCCGGGTTCAATGCGGCCCTGCGGCGTCTCACCGCGCAGCACGGTGCGCTCCTCGTTCTCGACGAGGTGCTGACCGGATTCCGCGTCGGTCCGGCGGGCTGGTGGGGGCTCGAGGGTGCCGAGGAGTCCTGGGCCGCGGACCTCATGACGTTCGGCAAGGTCGTCGGCGGCGGGATGCCGCTGGCCGCGGTTGGGGGTCGTGCAGAACTCATGGAACTCCTTGCCCCGACCGGGCCCGTCTACCAGGCCGGGACCCTGTCCGGGAACCCGCTGGCAACCGCGGCCGGGCTCGCGACGCTCCGGCTCGCCGACGCGAGCGTCTACGCGCACGTCGACCGCGTGGCGGGCGTCATCGCGCAGGCTGCCGGGCAGGCCCTCTCCGCGGCGGGTGTGCCGCATGTGGTCAACCGGGCCGGGAACCTCTTCTCCGTGTTCTTCGGTCCGGACGCCGCGACCGGTGGCGTCCACGACTACGCCGGTGCCACGGCGCAGGAGTCGTGGCGCTATCCGGCATTCTTCCAGGCGATGCTACAGGCGGGGGTGGCCCTGCCGCCGAGCGTGTACGAGGCGTGGTTCCTCAGCGCAGCACACGACGACAACGCTGTGGACGTCATCCTCGAGGCGTTGCCGCGCGCGGCCCGGTCCGCCGCCCGGGCGCTGCCACCTGGTTGATGACGCCGGCGCCGCGGTGCACGGCGGTTTGGCTGTCCCTGGGAAGTGTGCCATGCTGCTGTCCAAGCAACACGTGCTCCGGGGTCGGTGAAATTCCGAGCCGGCGGTGACAGTCCGCGACCCGCGCGTCTGATGACAAGCGGTTGACCTGGTGGAACTCCGGGACCGACGGTGAGAGTCCGGATGGGAGGCAGCACTGTTGGCGCCGCCGTCGAACGACGACGGCGCCAGTGGCATCGTGCGTCCTCAGGCACCCCGGCTCACACCGAGGCAAGAGGAGACCAGGTGCCGGACGACGCTATCAACCGGGCGCTCCAGCGCGCGCTCGTGCTCGCTCGGCGGGGACCGCAGCGCGGTGGCAACCCCCGCGTGGGGTGCGTCATCATCGGTTCCTCCGGCGCCGTCCTCGCTGAGGGTTGGCACCACGGTGCCGGAACCGAACACGCAGAGGCCGCAGCCATGGCGGCGGCTGACCGTTCCACGCTCCGGGGTGCGACCGCCGTCATCACTCTGGAGCCCTGTCACCACAGCGGACGCACCGCGCCCTGTTCGCAGGCGCTGCTCTCAGCCGGGATCGCCCGGGTCGTGTATGCGGTCCGCGACCCCGATCCGGTCGCCGCCGGTGGCGCACAGTGGCTCCGGTCGCAGGGGTTGGAGGTTCGCACCGCACGGGAGGCGGAGGTGCCCGACGACGTCGTCCGCGGTGCCGAAGCACTCACCGAGGCCTGGGTCACCGCCGTGGAGCGTCGGACGCCGTGGGTCCTGGGCAAGATGGCGGCCAGCCTGGACGGCCGGGTCGGGCGGTGGACGGCACCTCGAAGTGGATCACCGGACCGGTCGCCCGCGACCATGCCCACGCGGTGCGCGGTGACGTGGACGCCATCGTCGTGGGCACAGGCACCGTCATCGCCGACGACCCCGCGCTCACCGCACGCCGGGCCGGCGGCACGCTGGCAGACCACCAGCCGCTGCGGGTGGCCGTCGGCCATCGTTCCGTGCCCGCCTCAGCCGCGATCCGCAACGGCCCGGGGGACTGGCTCCACCTCACGACACGCGACATCCCCTCGGTCCTCGCGCGGCTCTGGGATGTCGGCGCCCGCCGCGTCCTGATCGAGGGCGGCCCGACCCTCCTCGGGGCCGCCGTGCGCGCCGGCGTGGTGGACGAACTGCACAGCTACGTCGCGCCGGTCCTGCTCGGAGCGGGCCCGGCCGCCGTCCCCGACCTCGGTGTGTCAACCCTCGCTGACGCGCACCGCCGACACACGACCGACGCACAACACCTGGGTGAGGACATCCTCGTCGTCACCCGACGAGCCTGAGGAGTTCTGGCGATGTTCACCGGACTTGTCGAGGAGGTCGGAACCGTTGACGACCGGACCGATCTTGACGGCGCCGCCGTTCTCGCTGTCACCGCGACCACCGTCCTCGAGGACCTGCGCACCGGCGACTCCATCGCGGTCTCCGGGACATGCCTGACTGTCACCGAACTGGACGAGCGCGGCTTCACCGCCGACGTCATGCCCGAGTCGCTGCGCCGGACGACCCTCGGTTCGCTGGCGCCCGGCGACCCGGTCAACCTCGAACGCGCAGTTCGCGTGGATGCTCGGCTGGGCGGCCACGTCGTCCAGGGGCACGTCGATGGCGTCGGCACGGTCCTGCAGCGCAGACCCGGCCCCCGATGGGACGAGGTCGACCTCGGGATGCCCGTCGCCCTCGCCCGGTATGTGGCCGAGAAGGGATCCATCACCGTCGAAGGGGTATCGCTCACGGTGACGTGGGCCGGCGACGAGGCCTTCGGAGTCGCGCTCGTCCCCACAACTCTGGAGCGGACCACCCTCGGTACGCTGGCTCGGGGGGACAGGGTCAACCTCGAGGTCGACGTCGTCGCCAAGTACGTCGCACGCCTACTCTCGGTGAGGGCTGACGTGTGAGTGTCGCGAAGGTTCCTGCGCGATCGGTGCCCTCGGGTGGCGCGGTTTCAGCGCACCGGGAACGCGTCGACGCCGCTCTGGCGTGCCTGCGCGACGGGCGCCCTGTTCTCGTGGCCGACGACCGGGACCGGGAGGACGAGGTCGACGTCGTCCTTCCCGCGGCGACGGCCACCACCACATGGGTTGCCTGGACCATCCGGCACACCTCGGGCTACCTGTGCGCCCCGCTTCCCGAGCACCGGGCCGACCACCTGGAGCTGCCGGTCATGGTGCGCCGCACCCAGGATCCACGCGGCACGGCGTACACCGTGTCCGTCGATGCCTCCGGCGGCGTGGGCACCGGCATCTCAGCGGCGGATCGCGCAACGACCCTGCGAGTGCTCGCCGACCCGACCGCCGGTCCAGCCGACCTCATCCGGCCCGGTCACGTCCTCCCGCTGCGCGCCCTACCCGGCGGCGTCCTGGAGCGGCCCGGACACACGGAGGCCGCTGTTGACCTGTGCCGCCTCGCCGGCGTCGGTGACGTGGCAGCCATCGCCGAACTCGTCGAGGACGACGGCACGATGACCAACCGTGCCCGGGCGGCGGTTCTGGCGCGGCGCCACGGCCTCGCCCTACTCACGATCGCAGACCTCATCGCCTACCGGAGTGCCGAGGGTCGGCCTGCGGTTCCGGCACCGGCACACACCTCGAACCGGGTCCGCGCCCGCGGGACCGCCCGCCTGCCCACCCCGCACGGCGTATTCGACGTTCACGCCTATGCGGACCTGCGCACCGGGGATGAGCACCTCGCCCTCACCGCACCCGGCCCGATTCATGACGGCGGCACCGCCGCGCGCCCGGACCCACTGGTTCGCCTGCACTCGGAGTGTCGTCGCACCGGGGATGCGCTCGGATCCGCGCGGTGTGATTGCGGGGAGCAACTGCGCACCGCCATGGCCCGGGTTGCCAAGGAAGGCGGCGCGGTGATCTACCTCGGCGGTCACGAGGGCCGCGGCATCGGGCTTCTCCCGAAGATCGCGGCGTACGCACTGCAGGATGCCGGGGCCGACACCATCGAGGCGAACCTCAGGCTGGGCCATCCCGCCGAGGCGCGCGAGTACGGCGCGGCCGCGGCGATCCTCACCGACCTCACGATGCGCAGGATCCGGCTGCTCACGAACAACCCCGCCAAGGTCACCGGCATGACCGACGCCGGTATCGAGGTCAGCGCCGCGCTCGGGCTCGACGTGGGTCACACGCCCCATAACCATCGCTACCTGGAAACCAAGAGGACGGCCATGAACCATCATCTGCCGAGTCTGGACGCCCGCATGGGTGGCACAACCACTCCCCGCCCCGCCGAACGCGGAACCGACGCCACGGAGGACCTGTCATGAGCGGTCCGGGAGCGCCTACCGTCACACCCGACGGCGCAGGCCTCACGGTCACGGTGGTCGCCGCGCAGTGGCACGCCACGGTCATGGAGGGCCTCATCGCCGGAGCCCTCCGCGCCACGCACGAGGCCGGTGCTGTCGCGACTCTCCTGCGGGTTCCCGGTTCGTTCGAACTCCCGGTGGCTGCTGCCGCCGCCGCTCGGGCCGGCGCGGACGCAGTCGTCGCGCTCGGCGTCGTGATCAGGGGGGAGACCCCGCACTTCGACTACGTCTGTCAAGCCGCGACGAACGGCCTCACTGACGTCACGGTACGAACCGGTGTGCCAGTCGGCTTCGGACTGCTCACCACCGACGACGAGGCGCAGGCCCTGGACCGGGCGGGGCTGCCCGACTCGCGAGAGGACAAGGGAGCCGAAGCAGCCCAGGCAGCCATTGCGACGGTACTCTCCATTCGCCGCCTCGACGGCCGCGACCGGATCTGACTGCCCGATCGTGACCGGCGAGTAGGTGCTCGGAGAACCTACTCGAGCGGGTTCTTGCGATCGACGTCGGGCTCCCGTCCCCTCAGCAGCCACGACGCCGCATGAGCTCCCGCCGGGTCAGGAGGGAGCCGGCTGCTCCGCCGCCTCAGTCGCGCTGACGGCGTGTGTGGTCGGCCGGTTCGTCGCGGTTCATCTCCTCCAGGACCTCGACGGGCGACTCCACCTCCCCGCGCCACGCCTCGATGCCCTCACGGATCGCCAGGAAGGCGACCACCAAGGCCGCGACGGAGTCGGCCCAAGCCCAGCCGAACAGGGTGTTGAGCAGCAGACCGATCAACACCGTGCCGGACAGGTAGACGCAGAGCACCAGCTGCCTGGCATCGGCCATCACACTCTTGGACTAGAGTTCACGGCCGGTTCGGTGCTCCAGCCAGGCCAGCGCCGGCATCACGATCAGGCTCAGAGCCGCGATGCCGATACCCAACGGGGAGGAGTCGACGTCCGGGGTTCCGGTCAGGGAGAGCACCGAGTCGGTGATCACGGGCGCCGGCCCAGATCGCGACGATGGCTTCCAGGACGTTGTAGGTGATGGTGAAGGCGACGATGAAGCGCACGCGGCGATCGAGGGTGGTGCGGCGCGCTGCGGTGACCGCAGCGGTCATGAGGTCCTCGCGGCGCAGCAGTCGGGGACGGGGCAGGCGGAATCCATACACGGTGCGTCCTCATCGACGGCCAGCGTCACCTCGATCAGGACGGTCAGGGCGCGGGCCAGGTGTGGATCGGCGATCTCATACCGTGTCCGGCGGCCCTCCGGTTCGGCGACGACGATGCCGCAGTCGCGCAGGCAGGTGAGGTGGTTGGACACGTTCGAGCGGGTCAGCCGGAGATCGCGGGCCAGCGCGGCCGGGTAGCTCGGCGCGTCCAGAAGCGTCATGAGGATCCGGGACCGGGTCGGGTCCGCCATGGCCCGGCCCACCCGGTTCATGACGTCGAGATGGTCGGCAATAGTCAGCACCCGATGACTATACAGCGGTGACTGTACTAGTTTGTCGCGCCCGTCTGATGACGGCAGCGCTCGGGGTCGGGCTGGCAGACTGGCCGGTGCCGTACTCCCACGACGAAAGGTCTGCACCGGTGCCTCCCGACATTCCGACCCTGGCCACTCCGTCCGCCATCACGCTGGGCACCTCCGGGCTGGGGCAACCGGACGACGCCGAATCCGAGGCCGCGCAGGTGCGTGCTGCCGTGGCGTTGCTGGGCAGTGAGCACACGCTCATCGACACCTCCAACGCCTATGGCGGGGGCCGCAGCGAACTCATCCTGGGGAAGGCGATCGCCGAGGCCGGTGGCGTGCCGGCGGGCAAGCAGATCGTCTCCAAGGCTGACGCAGAGCCCGGTACCGGCGTCTTCGACCGGGATCGGGTGATGCGCTCCTTCGAGGAGTCCATCACCAGGCTCGGGCTGGACACCCTGCCGCTGTATCAGTTGCACGACCCGTACACCATCACCTTCGCCGAGGCGATGGGCACCGGGGGTGCGGTACAGGGTCTGGTGGAACTGCGTGAGCAGGGCGCGATCGGTGCGATCGGCGTGGCCGCCGGACCCACCTCGATGCTCACCGAGTTCGTGCGTACCGGCGCCTTCGACGTGCTGCTCACCCATAACCGCTACACCCTCGTGGACCGCTCGGCAGCGGACCTGATCAGCGAGGCGGCCACCGCGGGCATGACGGTCCTGAACGCCGCTCCCTACGGGGGCGGGCTGCTCGCCGGTGGCCCGCGGGAGGGGGCGACCTACGCCTACCAGGCTGCGCCGTCGGCCCTGTTGGCCTGGCTGGAGAGGCTCCAGCAGGTCTGCACCGCGCACGGGGTGCCCAGCGCGGCGGCCGCGCTGGCGTTCTCGGCCCGCAACCCCCACATCGCCTCCACGGTGGTGGGCGTGCGTTCACCGCAGCGGCTGGTCGAACTGGATCGGTTGCTGGCCACGGAGGTGCCCGCGCAGATCTGGTCCGCGATCGAGGCGCTCGGCGTGCCGCCGTCAACGATCGAGGACTGAGGGTTCGATCGCGGACGCCGGCAAGGTGATGAGCAATGCCATCTAACTTGCATAGCAACCTAGGTTGCTTTACGTTAGCGGGATGGCGACGCCGTCGACCCAGGAGTGGCCCGCGCAGTGGCTTCGCGGCCCGCTTCCGCTGTGCGCGCTAGAGGTGATCGCGCGGCACGCACCACTGCACGGCTACGCGATCACCCAGCACTTGGAGGAAGCCGGCCTGGGCAGCATCGGGGGAGGCACGCTCTACCCGCTGCTCGGCCGGTTCGAACGGGACGGGCTGGTCAGCACCGACTGGGTTGCCGGCGCGAACGGCCCGGCTCGGAAGGTCTATGTCCTGACCGAGACCGGCGTGCAGCGACTGCAGACCGATGCCGAGCGCTGGCACCGGTTCGCCGAGATCACCACCACGTTGCTCGCCAAGGAAGGGGCGCCGGCATGAGCACCTCGATCGATGAACTGTATGACCGGATTCCCCACGTCGACCGCCACTGGGCGGCCCGGGCGATGACCGAGCTGCGGCTCCGCGATGTCAGCGGCGCGGACATCGGTGCCGCCATGGCCGAGGTCGACTCCCACATGGCTGAGCACGGCGGTGACATCCATGAGGTATTCGGTGATCCCGCGACCTATGCGGCCGCACTCGACCTGCCCGACACCGACAGGCTGCGTGGGTCCCAGTGGGTGGGCGTCTGGCTACCGTCCCTCCTGTTGTACGCCGGGGTCAGCATGCTCCTGGGCGCCGTGGTGCAGGCCTTCGGTGGAGGTGGGCTGCCGCTGGCCCCGATGGGGATCGTGCTCCTGGTTCTCGTGGCCGTGGCGTGGGCGGTCGTCCGGTGTGACCTGCTCCGGGTGATGGTGACCCGGCCGGTGGTCAGCGGGGTGGTGCTGGCGGCACTCATCGCCGGAATCGGCGTCCTCACGGCGCTCGTACCCGGTCCGTGGCTGGATCTGGCCCCCGCGGTGGCGATTCCCGCCGGAGGTGCCCTGGTCGCGGCAGGGATACTGCTACTGGAACGCCTCCGGCGGCGCGCGGTGGCCAACGCGATCACGCTACCGCGCGCCTAGGGACCTACCCGGTCAGGGTCGAGATGATCTGCGCGAGTTCTCCGGGCCGGGTCAGCATCGGCCAGTGCCCGGAGTCGATGTCGACGAAGGTGACCTGCTCGGCCTTGGTCAGTTCGGGCATCTCACCGGCCCTCAGCCACGCCTCGGCGTCCTCGGCGCTGTACTCCGGGCACACCAGCACCACCGGCACGGCATAGCGGCGCTCATCGCGCAGGTGCACCACCCCCTTGGTCACCGTGCCCGGAACCGGGATCGCCGCTGCGCTGAAACGGTCCTTGGCAGCCTGGTCCAGGTCGGCGGAGTCGGGGCCCTCGAAGGCTTCCCAGCCGGGGAAGGGAACCTGCCCGTTGGTGGGTTCGAAGAAGTCGGCGTAGGTGCCGCCGTCAGCGGCCGGGGAAGCCGCCGATCAACGCGACCGTGGCGACCTCCTCCGGCCTGGCATCGGCCGCGATCCAGGCCAGGGTGCACGCGGCCGAGTGCCCCACCACCAGCACCTGACCGGATGCGGCGTCCACCGCCTGCAGCACTGCCTCGACCTGGTCGGCGAGCGTGGCCTGCTGCCCGGCGGAGCCGCTGGTCTGCCCCGGGAGCGCCACCGGGTGCGGGCGGTGGCCGAGTCGTCGAAGTTCGCCGGCCACCTCGTCCCAGGCGCTCGCGTCCAGCCACAGCCCGGCGATCAACACGATGTCCATGCTCATCCCTCCTCGTTCGCCAGAATATCCAGGTCACGTTCGGCGTACCGCCGGTGCTCCCACTGCTCGACCAGCACGATCCACAGGCAGGTCCTGACCGGGAAGTCCTCCGCCTGCGGCCAGCCCGGTTCGGTGCGGGTCACCGTCGCCTCCAACTGCTCCGGGGTCAGGTCCTCGATCACCCGGCGCACCGAGGCGGTGTGCGCCGGTCCCGGACCGCCAGCACCTCGTCCAGGGTCGGACGGGCCTGGCGGTCCCACGGGATTCCGTCCCAGCCGGGCGCTTCGTCCCAGGGCAGGTCGAGCGGGTGCCAGGGGGAGAGCTCGCCCAGGATCATCCGATCCACCCAGGCGGCGTTGGCGAAGTTCAGGTGGCGCAGGGTCTGGATGAAGGACCACTCCTCATTGACGCTGCGATGCAGGATCTCGGCATCGAAGGTGCGTGCGCGTTCGATGGTGCCCTGCCACAGGCGCTCCAGGGTGGTCCAGGCCCGGCCGAACTCCTCCGGAGTGCTGGCCCGCAGGAGGGTGCGCTCGGGCTCGCGCCGGTCGAGTTCCGCCTCGATGAGGGGGCCGACGTCGACGCCGTTGATCACGACGTTGCGCAGTTCACCATCGATCGTGACGTCGACCAGCTCGGCACCGCGCACCCGGGTCCCGGCGAATAGCGACCCGCGGATGTCCGCGCCGGAGAAGTCGACCGAGCGCATCCGGGCGTCGGTGAACCGGACCCTGGTCAGGTGGGCCTCGCGCAGATTCACCCGCTCCAGGTTGGCGCCGGCCAGGTCCCGGTCGGTGAGATCGGTCACAACCGGGCCCCGCTCATGCCGAGCGGGTGCCGCGCCTGCGGCGACGTCCGGAGTGGCGGGCCGACGCGCTCTGCGGCCGGATCAGGTCCCACTCCGGTGGGTCGGTCGGGGTGCGCACCACGTGCAAGCCGAGTGCGGCATTGGTGAGTTGTTCCATGACTCCTCCTTCGTTGCTTACCACCGTAGAAGCCATTCCGGACGATCTGCTTCCGCCTTCTTTAGATGCCGTACTACCGTGGTCCGATGACCGACCTGAGCCCCACCGCCCGTGCGTTGCGCGCGTTGGAAATCCTGCACGCCCGCCCGGGGGTGACCGCCGAGGAGCTGGCCCAGCGGCTGGATGTCAGCGAACGCGCCGCCCGGCGCTACATCGGCATCCTGCGCGAGGCCGGGATCCCCGGTGGAAGCGACCCGCGGCCGCTACGGCGGCTACCGGCTGGGCCGCGGCACCCGGCTGCCGCCGGTGACGTTCACCGAACTCGAGGCGCTCGCGCTGGTGATGGCGGTGCTGGACAGCCACCCCACCGCCACCGATGACGACGACGCGGTGGGCCAGGCGCTGGGCAAGGTGATCCGGGCGCTACCCCCGGCGATCGGCCGCCAGGCCGGGGAGATGCGCGCCCATGCCGCGGCTGCACCGGATCCCTATCAGGCCCAGGCTGACCCCGCCATCGCCAGTGCGCTGATCGCCGCTGCTGCAGCGCACCAGCGCACCCGGATCACCTACCGCAGCAACCCGGACCGGGAGTGGGACGCCGACGTGGACCCGTGGTCGGTGGTGGTGCGCTTCGGGCGCTGGTACCTGCTCTGCTTCGCCCACCACGTGCGCGCGGTGCGCACCTACCGGGTGGACCGGATCTTGAAGGTGCAGCCCGGCACGTTCACGTTCGAACCGCGCCAGGACCTGGACCCCGTGGCCGAACTGGAAGAGAATCTCGGCCTGGGCTGGCCGTTCGAGACGCGGGTGGTCTTCCACCATACGCAGGACGAAGTGAAGCAGTGGGCGCATCCGGCGATGGGCCGCCTCGATGACCATGCCGAGGGGTGCCTGCTGAGCGGGACCACCAGCGACCCGTACATGTACGCCGCGGAGTGGCTGGCCCGCATCCCGCTGTCCTACCGGGTGGAGGGCGGGGCCGAACTGCGTGAAGCCGTGGTGGCGCTGCGGGATCGACTCGGCGTGGCGGTGTTCGGGTAGGGGACCGGGTCAGCGGTCGGGGAACAGCCGGGGCACCAGCCACAGGCAGGCGATCATGCCGAACAGTTCCACCAGCGCCTGGATCACGATCACCAGCGCCACCACCTCCCACCCGGGCGGAAGCGCCAGTGCCACCGGTAGCACCAGGAACGAGTTCCGGGTGGCCAGGGTGAAGGCCAACGTGCGACCCCTCGCCGGGAGCGAGGCCCACGAGAAGGGTGCTCATCCTGGCCACCACCAGTGCGCCGGCGAGGAAGACTGCGGCGACGGTGACGACGACCGGCACCAGGTGGGCGGCCCCGAGCGCGGCATCGGTGTGGGCCGCGGCGACGGCGAAGATGACCGATCCCAGCAGGGGCACCGGGGCGTGTCCCAGGATGTTCCGGATCTGCTCACCATCACGGCGCCGGCGCAGCGCCGGCTCGGTCAGCACCGCAGCCAGCAGCGGTCCGAGCACCACGAGCAGCGCCGGCCACAGGTCGGCGAGGTCCAGTGCGGCGCTGATCCGGGTACCGGCCATCAGCCACAGGTAGGCAGGTAGGAGGAGGAACTGCAGAAGGAGATTCACCGGCGTCAGCGCGATCGCGGCCGGAGTGTCACCGCGACCCAACTGCGTGAACGTGATGAACCAGTCGGTGCACGGCACCAGCAGCACCAGGAGCAGTCCCAGCCGCAGCGCGTCGTCGGCGGGGGTGAACTGCAGCACGAGCCATACCAGGGCCGGCATGATCAGGAAGTTGCCGGCCAGCGCAGACGCGAGAAATCGACCATCGGCGAAAGCCGCTGCCATCGAGCGCAGCGGCACCTGGGTGAAGGTGGCATAGAGCAGCAGGGCCAGCGCCGGCCAGACCGCGATCTCCAGCGCGAGGCCGGCCTGGGGCCACCGGCTGCCAGTTCCGAGACCGAGGAGGGCGAAGCCGAGATAGATCCAGACCTGCCCGCGCTCCAGGCGCTCGCGGAGAGTGGGAGTCGGCACGCGCTCGACTGTAGGTCACCTGGGATCACCTGGAGCCCCAGCGCGGGCACCTCCGACCAATTTGACATCGACAATATGATGGAATGGTCAAGTCATCATCTTGGAGGCATGTGTGGGGTTCGCGGTACAGAATCAGCCGCTGTATGAGATCAAAGCCGACCTGTTCAAGGGCTTGGCGCATCCGTTCCGGATCCGGATCCTCGAACTCCTCGCCGCCGACCCCGAGGTCTCGGTGGCGCAGATGCTCACCGATATGGACCTGGAGGCCTCGCACCTGTCCCAGCACCTGTCCGTGCTACGTCGGCACCGCTTGGTGACCTCCCAGCGACGGGGCTCGCACGTCTACTACCAGCTCGCCTCCGCCCGAGCCGCCGAACTGCTCACGGTCGCCCGGTTGCTGCTCGCGGACATCCTGCAGACCAACGCCGCCCAACTCGAACAGGCCACCGCACCGGCGCCACCGGCGCAGCAGCCACAGGCTCCGCCCCAGGAGCCGGCAGCGGCAGTCCAGGACTCTCCGACAGATGCGGTGGAGGCTAAGTGAGCACCTGGCGCTCCCTGTTCCCGAGCCGCCAGGACTACACCGGACTGGGCAGGACATGGAAACGCGACGTGATGGCGGGGCTGACCGTCGGCATCGTCGCGCTGCCCCTGGCCCTGGCCTTCGGCGTGAGTTCGGGTGCGGGCGCCGAGGCCGGACTGATCACCGCGATCGTGGCCGGACTGGTGGCCGCGATCTTCGGCGGCTCCCACATCCAGGTCTCCGGCCCCACAGGGGCGATGGTGGTGGTGCTGCTGCCGATCGTGGTCGACCACGGCCCCGGTGCCCTGGTGGTCACCAGCGTGATGGCCGGTCTCCTGGTGCTCCTCGCCGGATTCCTACGGCTGGGCCGCACCATCAGTTACATCCCCTGGCCCGTGGTGGAAGGGTTCACGATGGGGATCGGCGTCATCATCTTCGCCCAGCAGATCCCTGCCGCCGTCGGGGCCTCCGATGCGGTCGACTCCACCAACGCCGTGGTCGCGGCTGCGCAGGCTTTCGGAGCGGCCACCTGGCCCAACACCTTCCTCACCCTGGGGGCGGTGGTCACCGTGGCGGCCATCATGATCGCCACCGGTCGGTGGTTGCCGCAGGTGCCCGGCTCCTTCCTGGGGATCGTGCTGGTGACCGTGATCGCCGTCGTCGCCGCGGTGCCGCTGGAGACCATCGGCGCCCTGCCCGACGGTCTGCCCGCACCCACGCTGCCGGAGGTGAACCTGGACATCCTGCAGACGCTGGCCGGGCCTGCGCTGGCGGTGGCCGCACTGGCAGCGATCGAGTCGCTGCTGTCGGGCCGGGTGGCCCACTCGATGTCCGAGGTCGGCCCGTTCGATGCCGACCGGGAACTGGTGGGACAGGGCATGGCCTCGGTGGCCTCGGGACTGTTCGGGGGCATGCCGGCCACCGCGGCGATCGCGCGCACCGCGGTGAACGTGCGCTCGGGAGCCCGAACCCGGGTGTCCGCGGTGGTGCACGCCCTGGCGCTGCTGGCCGTGGTGTACCTGGCCTCCCGGGTGGTGTCCCAGGTACCACTGGCCGCGCTTTCCGGTGTGCTGATGGTCACCGCCGCACGGATGATCTCGGTGCGGGTGGTGCGCACCATGTTCGCCACCACCCGCTCCGACGCGTTGGTGTTCACCATCACCGCGATCATCACGGTGTCCTTCGACCTGGTGGTGGCGATCCTGATCGGGCTGGCGGTGGCGGCGTTCTTCGTGCTGCGGGGCCTGAGCCGGGCCAGCGGCGTGCACCGGGAGACGATCGCCGGGAAGGTCCAACCCGGCGATGAGCGGATCGCGGTGTTCCGCATCGACGGTGCCCTGTTCTTCGGAGCGGTGGAACGGATCATGGAACGGGTCGGCGAGCACGAGGGGATCGACGTGGTGATCCTGCGGCTGTCCCAGTTGCATCTGGTCGATGCCACCGGTGCGCACTCCCTGGCCGCGGTGGTCTCGGAGTTGGAGAAGCGCGGCGTCACGGTGCTGATCAAGGGTGTGCGCCCGGAGCACCTGAACCTGATGCGCCGGCTGCAGGTGTTCAGCGCGTTGCGGCACCGCAGCCACCTGTTCGATGATCTCGAGCCCGCGGTGGAGCACGCCCGCTCCCACATCCAGCGGATCGACGCGGCCGCCCGGCCCTAGCCCGCTCCCGCCCCGCGAACCGCCCGGGATGGTGGCGAGACCGCTCAGGGCTCGCCGACGCGCAGCCGGGTGCCGTAGCGGGCACGGATGGTGTCGTTGTGCTCATCCCCGCCGGGTACGTTCGCCGACACCAGGATCGGCGGCGTGTCGCCGCGATCGAGCATGATGCCGCAGACCTCGGCGGCGATCATCTCCGCGATCATGTTGGCGGTGACGGCGCTGGAGGGGACGGCCGCCCCGACACCCGGGATCTCCACCTCGGCATCGCCGAACACCGACCCGTTGTCGATCACCACATCGGCCACCTCGAACAACCGCCGGCCCGAGGGGTGCCGGGAGGTGATCTGGGTGGTGTGGTCCATGCTGGTCACCGCGATCACCTGGTGCCCGCGCCGGCGGGCCTCCACCGCCATCTCCACCGTCGCCCCGTTGCCGCCGGAGTTCGAGGCGATGATGAAGGCGTCGGCCGGGTGCAGTTCGGCCAGGTCCAGCACCGCGTGGGCGGTCTCGGGCCTGCGCTCGGCATCGGGGGTCATGATGTCGGCCGGGTCGGTATCGCCGTACATCACCACGTCCTTGACGTTGAGTTGATTGGCCGGGACCAACCCACCGGCCCGGCCGGCCACCTCCATCGCGAATCCCCGGGAGTGCCCGGTGCCGAACGCCTGGATGATGCCGCCGGCGTCGAGCGCCCGCACGTACACCTCCGCGGCCGCGCGGATGTTGGCGGTCTGGGTGGTCAGCACCCGGGTCACGGCGGACATGATGGCGGAGGCGGCGATGGTCTGGTTGATCACGGTCACGGAAGGTCTCCCGGGGTTAGGCGGCACCGCCGCGCGGGGTGGCGGCGGCGAAGGAACGGGTCAGGGTGAACGGGTCGGTGATCGCGGTCCCGACGACGACGGCGTGGGCGCCGGCATCGAAGGCCGCGTTCACATGGGCGGGGGTGCGGTAGCGCCCTTCGGCGACGACGGGCAGGTCGAACCCGGCGCACATGGCGGCGAGCAGGTCGAGGTCGGGGCCGGCGGGCTCGGGCCGTGCCGTTGCGGTCGCGGTGGCCGCACGAGCGCCGGTATATCCGGCCAGCGTGGTGGCCAGCAGGTCGGCCCCGGCCCCGGCGGCGTGCTCGGCGCTCGGTATCGAGTCACAGTCGGCCATCACGGGCACGCCCAACCGGGCATGGATCGCCTCGATCAACTCCGCCAGGGTCAGTCCCGCAGGGCGCGCGCGTGCGGTGCCGTCCACCGCCACCATCGCGGCTCCGGCGCGCACCACCTGCTCGGCACCGGTGAAGGTCGGGGTGATGTAGACCCCTGTCCGCCGCCCGGCCTTGGTGATGCCGATGATCGGCAGGTCGGTGACGGCGGCGATCGCGGCCACATCGGCGGCCCCGTTCGCGCGGAGACCCACGGCTCCGCCGGCCTCGGCGGCCCGGGCCATCGTGGCCATCACCGGTGCCTGCCCGATCGGACTGGCCTCGGGAGCCTGGCAGGAGACCACCAGGCCGCCGGCCGGAACGGGTATCGCGCGGCTACTCACGCCGGCCTCCCGGGGAGGGTTGTGAGGAGAGATCGTCGTGCGGCTCGACGGCAGGAGGCGTCGTCGTCGGCCGGCTCGTCGTACCGTAGGCGTGCACCCTCGGTGCATAGGGCCCGGCATCGCCGCCGGCCAGCCAGGCCGCCCCGTCGAGCGCGGTGCCGGCCGGGTCCTGCAGGTGCGCGTCCGGCAGCACCTGGGCCAGAGCACTGGCCAGCACAGGGGTGAGCACCTGGCGTGAACGCATCAGGCCACCGACCACCACGACCGGGACCGGACCGGTACCGAACCCGGCAGCCGCCGCGGTGATGGAGCGGGCCAGCGAGGTCATCGAGGTCCGCACCAGCCCTGTCGCGGTCGGCTCGCCGGCATCGGCAGCGGAGATGACGTCAGCGGCGAAGGCGGCCACAGCGGCGACCGGTGCCTTGGAGCGATAGATGCGGTGTGCGATCTGGTCCACCGGGCCGTACCGGGCGATGGCCGCCCTCGTCAGGGTCGTGGGCGGGGTGCAGGCCCTCGGCGTGCTCCAGCACGGCCCGCAGCCCGCGCCGGCCGAGTTGGAAACCCGACCCCTCATCGCCGAGCAGGTAGCCACGACCGTCCACCACGTTGAACTCACCGCCCGGGGTCAACCCGATGACGGCGGTTCCGGTGCCGATCGCGGCGACCACACCGGGCGCGCCCCGCAGGGCACCGGCGTGCCCGGTGACGTCATCCCCGACCAGCAGCACCCGGGTGGCGCCGCTGGCCGCAGCCACACCGCGGGCCAGCTCCCGGAGCGACTGGTCCTCCTGGAACAGCCCGCTCATCCCCAGCGCGGCCACCTGGACGCGCGGGCTGCCCAGCCGCGCCAGCCCCTGCCGGATCGAGGCGAGCATCCCCGGAACATTGCCGCCGGGACGATGCTGCACGCCGTCGGCCTGCGCCTGGGCACCACCGGAGTGGCGCAACCGGATCTGGGACTGCCCACCATCGATAGCCAGCCATGACGTGATGCTCATGGGCCGGCCTCGGGCATCTCTACTCCTCCTGACAGGTGACGCACAGGTCTCCAGCGACCCAGCCTCGCAGGCGGGACGCCGATGACCTCAGCCTAAGGGGCACAGGTACAGGGAAGGCCGGTGACGCGACCGCACCTCGCCGGTCGGGTGGCCCAGTCGCGGCGAGGCCGGCGGGAACAACCTTCGGCAACCGGTTGTCTGGCCTGGTTTCCCGGTGTTTGTCTGGGCCGATGATCATCGAACAGGCCGACGTCATCGTCACCAGCCCGGACCGCAACTTCGTCACCTTGAAGGTCACCACCGACGAAGGGCTCACCGGCCTGGGTGATGCCACGCTGAACGGCCGCGAGCTCTCGGTGGTGTCCTACCTGCGCGACCACGTGGTGCCGCTACTGATCGGCGGCGACGCCGGGGCGATCGAGGACACCTGGCAGTTCCTCTACCGCAGCGCCTACTGGCGCCGCGGTCCGGTGACGATGGCCGCGATCGCCGCGGTCGACGTCGCGCTCTGGGACATCAAGGCCAAGGCTGCCTCGATGCCGCTGTACGAACTGCTCGGCGGGGCCTCCCGGCGCGGGCTGCTCGCCTACGGACATGCCTCGGGCGGCACACTCGAGGCGCTCTTCGACAGCATCCGCGAGCACCAGGAGCAGGGTTTCAAGGCCATCCGGGTGCAGAGCGGGGTGCCGGGCCTGAAGTCGATCTACGGCATTGCCTCGGACGCCACCTACTCCGAGGGTGGGACGCAGGAGTACGAACCGGCCCAGCGCGGTGCGCTGCCCCACGAGGAGGACTGGGACACCGGCAGCTACCTGCGCCACATCCCGACCGTTTTCGAGGCCGTCCGCAACGAGTTCGGCCCCGAACTCCCGCTGCTGCACGATGCTCACCACCGGCTCAGCCCGATCCAGGCGGCGCGCCTGGGCAGGTCCCTGGAACCCTATGACCTGTTCTGGCTCGAGGACGTCACCCCGGCGGAGAACCAGGAGGCGTTGCGGCTGGTGCCCCGGCACACCACCACACCCCCCTGCGATCGGGGAGATCTTCAACACCGTCTGGGACTACCAGCAGATCGTGCGCGAACAACTCATCGACTACGTGCGCAGTTCGGTCACCCACACAGGCGGGATCTCCCACCTGAAGAAGGTGCTGGATTACGCCGCGCAGTACCAGATCAAGTCCGGGATGCACGGGCCGACCGACGTCTCCCCGGTGGGAATGGCCGCGGCGCTGCACCTGGGCCTGGCGATCCACAACTTCGGAATCCAGGAGTACATGCAGCACGGGGCCCGCACGAACGAGGTGTTCAAGCAATCCTTCACGTTCACCGACGGGCTGCTGCACCCGGGGAACGCTGTGGGTCTGGGCGTCGAGTTGGACACCGACGAGGCCGGCAAGTATCCCTACGAGCGGGCCTACCTGCCCTATAACCGGCTCGCCGACGGCACCGTGCACGACTGGTGAGGTGGCGTGCTCAGGTGGACACCAACTGCTTGCCGAAGAAGTGCGTGGCGTGGGGGTTGTCCTCGAACCGATCCACGGGCTGATAGCCGGCGGAGGTGTACAGGCCGCAGGCCTCGACCAGTGATTCGTTCACGGCCAGCAGCACCCGCCGCGCTCCGAGCGCACGCGCCCGGTTCTCCAGTTCCTTGAGGAGGAACGTGCCCAGGCCGCGCCCGCGCACGTCGGGTTTGAGCCACATCCGCTTGATCTCCACCACCCCGGGCTCGAGCACGTAGACCGCCCCGAAACCCACCACGGTGGCGGTGCCGACCTCGCGGACCAGCACGAAGTCCCCTCGCGGCGGCGTCACATCGGCTGGATCGTCGGCATGGGTGAGGTCGGGGTCCTCGTCGGTGCCCAATCGCTCGCTGAGTTCGCTGCGGTAGTGCTGCATGGCCCGTGCTGCCGCGACACTGCCGGCCTGCCCACCCAGGATCCGCACCGGCGCGGGCGGGCGGTGCTCGGGGCTCGTCGGGGGCACCATCCACCTAGTGTGCACCCCCATGCTGCGGGCTGTCCTGTCCGGTTCTAGGCTCGCGCTATGGCAGACCCGGACCAACCCCACCGGAGCCCCCGCCTGTGCGTGCTGGCGGCCACCCCGCTCCTGATGGTGGAGATCGAGTCCTCCGACGAGGAGGGCGAGGCGGCAGGGAATGTGCATCTGCATCCGGGCGGACAGGGGTTGTGGGTGGCCCGTATGGCTTCATCGCTGGGCGCCGGGGTGACCGTGTGCGGCCCCTTCGGTGGCGAGGTCGGTGCGGTGCTGAGCCCGATGCTCGCGGAGGAGAATCTGCGGATCCGGGCGGTGCCGTACAACGCGGGCAACGGCGCCTATGTGCACGACCGGCGGGCAGGGCAGCGGGTGACCCTGGCGCACATGGTTCCCGGACCGCTCACCCGGCACGAGATGGACGACTTGTACGGCACCGTGCTGGTCGAGGCGCTGGAGTGTGACGTGTTGGTGGTGACCGGGGCCGAACCGGAGCGGGTCCTGCCGGCGGAGTTCTTCGCCCGGATCGTGCGGGACGTGCGCAGCGCGGGGATCCCGGTGGTGGCCGACCTGTCCGGGAACACGGCGAAGGCGGCCGCGGCGGAGTGTCCCACGCTGCTGAAGATGAGCCACGAGGAGATCCAGGCCGCCGGCCTGGCTGACCATGACGATCTGGCCACCCTGGAGGAGGCCGGCCGGGAACTGGTCTCCGGCGGGGTGGAGGCGATGTTGATCTCCCGGGCCGGGGAGCCGCCGCTGCTGGTCACCGCCGACTCCGCGCGACTACTCGTGGGACCGGTCGTCACCCCACTGGACCACCACGGCGGGGGCGACTCCATGACGGCCGGGGTTGCGGTGGCGCTCGGGCGCGGAGCCGGGGTGGCTGAAGCCGCCCGGCTAGGTGCCGCGGCGGGGGCCCTGAACGTGACCCGTCGGGGGCTGGGCACCGGCAGGCGCGAACAGGTCGAGCGGTTCGCCGACCACATCGGGATCGAGGAGGTCGCCGGCGCGGGCGGCCGGAGTGCGGACGGCACCGATGCCGGCGGCAGTGAGCGCGGGAACGACGGCGGGAGCAGCGGCTGATGCGGGTCCTCATCACCAACGACGACGGCATCGCCTCTCCCGGCCTGACCGTGCTGGCCGAGGTCGCCCTCGCGGCCGGGTGCGACGTCGTCGTGGCCGCCCCGCACCGGCAGTACTCCGGTGCCAGCGCGGCCCTGACCGCACAGGAGGTCGACGGCGCGCTGGTGCTGGTTGAGGGGCGCCCGCCCGGACTGCCGGAGGAGGTCACCGCATTCGGGGTCAAGGCCGCGCCCGCGCTGATCACGTTCGTGGCCGCCTACGGCGCGTTCGGTGAACGCCCCGATCTGGTGCTCTCCGGCGTCAACCTCGGCGCGAACACCGGGCGGGCCACCCTGCACTCCGGCACCGTGGGTGCCGCACTGTCGGCGGCGACGCAGGGGATCGGAGCACTGGCCGTCTCGATTGCCTCCGGGGACCCACAGCACTGGGACACGGCGCGGCTGGTGAGTGAGCACGCGTTCGACTGGTTGCTCCGTCAGCCGGCCGATGAGCGGGTGCTCAACGTCAACGTGCCCGATATCCCGGCCGGCCAGTTGCGCGGACTCAAACCCGCACCACTGGCCAGTTTCGGTGCCGTGCAGGCCAGTGTGCGGGAGAAGGGCAAGGGTTACGTGATGCTGACCTACTCCGGTGTCAGCGCCCGGGAGGAGCCCGGCTCCGACCACGACCTGCTCACCCGGGGCTGGGCCACGGCCACCCTGCTCAGTGCGCCCTATGACGATCCCGGGCAGACCGTGCTGCCCGAGTTCGAGAGTGGCGGCACGGACGTCGCGGTGGACGTGGGCTCCGGAGCGGTGATGAGTTCGGGCGATGACAAGCCCAGCGGTGAGATCTCCGAGGAACTCACCGGCCGGGATGCCCCCGGCGGGTGAGCGGCGCTCAGGGCGTTGCCGCCTCCAGGAGCCGGTCCAGCACCCGCCCGGCCGCCGCGCGGGCAGCATCGTCGCCGGGGTGCTGGGCGAGCCAGAGCGCGGCCTCGTTCATCGCCCCGGACAGTTGTGCCGCTGTGGCATCCAGGAGTTCCGGAGCCACACCGACGCTGTGCAGCACCTCGCGCAGATGGGCGCCGGAGTGCTCGGCATCCAGGGCGCGCCATTGGGCCCAGCCCATCACGGCGGGAGCGTCGATGAGCAGGATCTGCCCCACGGGGGCTGCGGTGATCGCGTCCAGGAAGGCGTGGCTGCCGGCGCGCAGTTGAGCGCCGGGCTCGGTTCCGGACTGCTCGGCGGCGGCGACCACCGCCGCGGCGACATCGGCCTGCAGGGCAGCGGCCACCGCGCCGAAGAGCCCCGCCTTGCTCCGGTAGTGGTGGTACACCGCGCCTCGGGTGACCCCTGCCGATCGGGCCACGTCCTCCAGGGATACCGCGGCGTAGCCCTCGGAGGCGAATGACTCGGTAGCGACCCGCAGGAGGGTCCGGGCGGTCTCCGCGGCTACCGCGGCAGAAGCACGTGCCATCGCTCTTCCTTTACCTACTCGGTGTATGTATCCTTATCGTGCTTACAAACACAGTGTACGTAAAGGAGAGTGCGATGTCTGTCACCAGCGTCTACCCGGTCCTGATGTCCGACGACGTGGCCGCGGCCGCGCGGTTCTACCGCGAGGTGCTCGGATTCGAGAGCACCTTCGAGGCGGACTGGTACGTCAGCCTGCGCCTGGGGGAGTACGAGCTGGCGATCCTGCAGTGCGACCATCCCACGGTGCCGGCCGGGTTCGGTGCACCCGTACGCGGCCTCATCCTCAACATCGAGGTGGAGGATGTCCACCCGCTTCACCACGCCCTGACGGCCGAACATGGGCTGACGCCGGTCCTCGCGCTGCGGGATGAGGGCTTCGGGCAGCGACACTTCATCGTCGAGGCCCCCGGCGGGGTGCTCGTGGATGTGATCCAGCCGATTCCGCCTACGGCACAGTTCGCGCAGGCCTACGCACAGGAGGCCCTGCCCACCGGGTGAGGTCGGTTGGTCGTGTTCCGGGCCCGCAGCCGTTCGTGCGATCGGCGGGCGGTGCCCGGATCGCCGGCACGGGTTCCGGCAGGGGTGGTCAGGTGCCTAGCGCCGCGGTGGACACGAAGACGACGCCGGCCAGGATCGCCACCCCCGTCATTAGTGCCACCGCCGCGATCAGTCCACCACCGGGCATCCGCTCGATGGTGGGTGCGCCGATCGTGATGGCTCGCACCACCCGCTCGGCCTGCCGGATCCGCGCGGTGAAGAGCCACAGCATCCCGACGCCGCAGACCAGGGCCGCCGCCGGCAGCGCGATCCCCAGCACCGCGTTGCCGGCGGCCAGGTATCGGCCGGCCAGGGCCAGCCCGGCTGTCACGGCGAGGACGGTGCGGCGCCAGGCCAGATCGGTACGTTCGAACTGCAGGCCCCGGTCCCAGGTCATCCCGACCCGCCGAGTAGCAGGCCCGCACCCACCAGCACCCGTGACCGCGACCAACCCGATGGTGACCGGCAGGGTGGTCAACGGTGAGGGCAGCGGGCGGTCCTGCCGCAGCGCGCGCTCGATGCGAACCCACCCGATCCAGGCCTGCAGCACCACGAGCAGGGCGGTGGCCACCAGCGCCAGGGCGGCGATGGCACGCACGGTGGGGTTGAGCGGGGTGGCCAGCGCCTCCAGGGCTACCGCGCCGGCCAGGAAGGCCAGGGCGGTGCGGACCCAGGCCAGGAACGTGCGTTCGTTGGCCAGGGAGAAGCGCGGGTCTGGCTCGTCGCCGGAGGCATAGACGTGCCGGGGGAAACGGGCCCTAGCCATCGAACCTCGCTCTGGACGGTCTGCTCTGTGCTGTCACCGCCCCTCAGAGTACTGCCTGCACCACCTCGGCCCAGATCTGCCCGGCCTCCTCGACCTGATCCTCGGTGACGACGAGCGCCGGGATGAAGCGCACCACCTGGCCCCAGGGACCGCAGGTCAGCAGCAGCAGCCCACGTTCGGCGGCCGCTTGCTGGGCCCTGGCGGCGGTGGCCCCGTCCGGGCGGCCGTCGGCGTCCCGGAACTCATTGCCCAGCATCAGGCCGAGACCGCGCACGTCGGTGATCGCGCTGTGTTCGGCCGCTACCCGCTCCAGCGCGCCCCGCAGTTGCGCGCCCCGCTCGCGGGCGTTGGCCACCAGGTTCTCCTCGGTGATGACGTCCAGCGTCGCCAGCGCTGCGGCGCAGGCCACGGCGTTTGCGCCGTAGGTGCCGCCCTGCGAGCCGGCCCAGGCCTTGCTCATCAACTCCTCCGAGGCGGCGATCGCCGAGAGCGGGAAACCGGAGGCAATGCCCTTGGCGGTGGTGATGACATCGGGACGCAGGCCGAAGTGGCCTGCGCCCCAGAACTCCCCGGTGCGGCCCCAGCCGGTCTGGATCTCGTCGACGATCAGCAGGATCCCGTGCCGATCGGCGCGTTCGCGCAGCCCGGCGAAGAACTCGGCGTTGCCGGGCACGTACCCGCCCTCGCCCAGCACCGGCTCGACGATGAACGCGGCGGTGTCAGCCGGGGCGCTCATGGTCTGCAGCGTGTAATCGAGCTGGTTCAGGGCGAACGTGGTGGCCTCGGCCTCGCTCCAGCCGTAGTGCGTGGGGTCGGGGAAGGGGGAGATGTGCACCCCGGCCATCAACGGGGCGAACCCGGAGCGGAACCGGGTGCCGGAAGTGGTCAACGAGGCCGCCGCGACGGTACGTCCGTGGAAACCCCCGTGGAAGGCGATGATGTTCGGGCGCCCGGTGGCCTGGCGCACCAGGCGCAGCGCCGCCTCGACCGCCTCGGAGCCGGAGTTGGCGAAGAACAGCGAGTCCAGGCCGCTGGGTAGCACCTCCGAGAGCCGCTCGGTCAGGTCCAGCAGCGGGCGGTGCATCACGGTTGTGTACTGGGCGTGGATGATCTTGGCGACCTGTTCCTGTGCGGCGGCCACCACCTTGGGGTGGCTGTGACCGGTGCCGGTCACGCCGATGCCGGCGGTGAAGTCCAGGTAGCGCCGGTCATCCTCATCCCAGAGCAGCGCACCCTGTCCCCGGGCGGCGACGACGCCGGTGGCCTGCTTCAGGTTGGGGGACAGTTCAGCCATGTTCATGCTCCTGTGTAGGATTGTCGACAATCTGTCGGGTCCATTGGTACCACGGTGAGGTGGCCTCGTGCTACCGCACCGCGCGCGTTCAGGTTGCGACACCTAGATAGGTTGCCCCCATACCCCAATCTGCGAAAGGCGAACCACATGGCTCACCAACTCCCCGCCGGGACTCCCACCGGTCTGTTCATCGATGGGCAGTGGGGTCCGGCGTCGAACCAGGCCCAGTTCGATGTGGTGAACCCCGCCACCGGTCAGGTGCTGACCCAGGTGGCCGACGCCGATCCGTCCGACGGCCGCCGCGCTCTCGACGCCGCCGTCGCGGCCCAGCCGGCCTTCGCCGCGCTGGCGCCCAAGCGCCGCCACGAGATCCTCATGGACGCCTTCAACCTGCTGCATGAGCGCATCGATGATCTGGCGCTGCTGATGACCCTGGAGATGGGTAAGCCACTGGCCGAGGCCAAGGGCGAGATCACCTATGCCGCCGAGTTCTTCCGCCACTCCGCCGGCGATGCGCTCCGCATCTCCGGTGGTTACCAGACCGCACCTCAGGGCGGAGCCCGGTTCATCATCACCAAGCAACCGGTGGGCCCGTGCCTGCTGATCACCCCGTGGAACTTCCCGATGGCCATGGGCACCCGCAAACTCGGACCCGCGATCGCCGCCGGGTGCACCTCGGTGATCAAACCGGCCGCCCAGACGCCGTTGTCGATGCTGGCGCTGGTGGACATCCTGCGCGAGGTGGGCCTGCCCGACGGGGTCGTCAACACCGTCACCACCTCCGACTCCGGCGGGGTGATGGAGCCGCTGATCCGGTCCGGCCTGGCGCGCAAGCTCTCCTTCACCGGATCCACCCCGGTGGGCAAGAAACTGCTGGAACAGTGCGCGGACAAGGTGATGCGCACGTCGATGGAACTGGGCGGTAACGCCCCCTTCATCGTGTTCGACGACGCCGACCTGGACGCCGCCGTCGAGGGCGCCTTCCTGGCCAAGATGCGCAACATGGGCGAGGCCTGCACCGCTGCCAACCGGATCTACGTCCAGCGCGGCATCATGACCGACTTCGCCACCAGACTCACCGAGAAGATGTCCGGCCTGACCGTAGGCCCCGGCACCGACGAGGGGGTGAACGTGGGCCCCCTGATCGACCAGGCAGCGCGGGACAAGGTCAGCGAACTGGTCAGCGACGCACTCGAGCGTGGTGCCACGGTGCTCACCGGCGGGCAACAGTCCGAGGGCGAGGGCTACTTCTACCCGCCGACGGTGCTGTCCGACGTGCCGGTCGATTCGCGGATGGGAAGTGAGGAGATCTTCGGTCCGGTGGCGCCGTTGACCCCCTTCGACACCGAGGAGGAGGTGCTCGCCGCGGCCAACAACACCCCCTACGGCCTGGTCTCCTACGTCTACACCACCAACCTGGACCGGGGCTTGCGGATGGCCGAGGCCCTCGAATCGGGCATGGTCGGCCTGAACCAGGGCGTGGTGTCCAACCCGGCGGCACCCTTCGGTGGGATCAAGGAGTCCGGCCTGGGCCGCGAGGGCGGGACGGTGGGGATCGAGGAGTTCCTGGAGACCAAGTACATCGGCATCGCAGTGGCAGACTGAGGGCACAAGTCCGGGCCGTGCCAACCGGGCCGCAACGAGACTCGTCCGACCGACGACGACGTAGCGAGCGGCGGCGGTACCGGTGCGCCCGGGCGCACCTCACCTGACGTAAGGATCACGATGCCAGAGCCGATCGCGCCGTCGGACCGGGCCGACGGCCGCACCGCACCCGAGGGACTGCCCGACCTGGAGGCCCTGCGCGTCCGGCTCGGGCCGCGCCTGCTCACCGACCCCGACCAGGTGGCGCCCTACTGCCGCGACGCCTCCCGGGCCGTCCCGGACGGACCGGCCCACGCCGTCGTCCTGGCCGCGGACACCGCTGACGTCAGTGCCGCGCTGGCCTGGGCGAACGAGCACCGGGTGCCGGTGTCGGTGCGCGGTGGCGGGACCGGGCTGTCCGGGGGAGCGGTGTCCTACCCCAGCGGGCTGGTCGTGTCACTGGAGGCGATGAACAGGATCATCGATATCGACATGGGCAACCGGCTGGCCGATGTGCAGGCCGGCGTGATCACCGCGGACCTGGATGCGGCCGCCCGGGAGCGGGGCCTGTTCTTTCCGCCGGACCCGGCGAGTTCGCGTACCTCCACGGTGGCCGGCAATATCGCCAGCAACGCCGGAGGTCTGCGCGGGGTGGCCCACGGGGTGCTGGGCGACTTCGTCGCGGCACTGGAGGTGGTGCTGGCCGACGGCAGGGTGCTGCGGACCGGGCGGCGCACCACCAAGGACGCCACCGGGTATGACCTGACCAGCCTGTTCGTCGGGTCCGAGGGCACTTGGGCGTGATCACGGCCGCCACGGTGCGACTCAAGGCGGTGCCGCCGGGGCAGCCGCGGATGTTCCGGGTCAGTTTCGATGACATTGAGGACGCCGGCCGGGCGGTGATGGCGATCGTGTCCAGTCCGGCTCGCCCGGAGGTGCTGGAGATGATCGATGCCCTCGGGGTGGAGATCATCGAGGACTATCGACCCAGTGGTCTGCCGCGCCCGCAGGCTGCGCTGCTGATCGGGCAGACGGTGGGCATCGACGCCCAGGAGCAGGCCGAGGCGATCCTGCGGATCTGCACCGAGCACGGCGGGACCGAGGGCGAGGTCTTCGCCGACGAGGAGTTGCTGGAGGCCAGGCGGCGCTCGCATCCGGCCCTGGTGGCACGCGGGATGCGGGTCTCCTCCGACGTCGGCGTGCCGGTGGCGGCGTTGGCGCAGATGGTCACCGGGGTCAAGCAGATCGGGGCCGAGCACGGCCGGCGGGTCTCGATCGTGGCGCACGCCGGGGACGGCAACCTGCACCCCACGGTCGAGGCCGGGGCGGGGGAGGATGAGTACGCCGCCGCCCAGGCCGTGATCGATGACATCACCCGGTTCGCGCTGGACCTGGGTGGCACCGTGAGCGGGGAGCACGGGATCGGTTCGCTCAAGCGGCACGCGCTGGCCTGGCAGGTCGAGCCGGTCTCCCGGGAGATGCAGGCCGGGATCAAGGCCGTGTTCGACCCCAACGGCATCCTCACCCCAGGCCGCGGGATCTGATCCCACCCGGCGCGCGGGGAGTTGCCCGGGTGGTCAGTCCTGCTGGGCGATGAGGCGCTCGAGTGCGTCCGCCATGTGCGCCACGATGAGGTCATCGGTGTGCTCGGCACCCCCGGGCACGAAGGATTCCGCGATCGAGCGGTGCTCCTCGACCCTGGTCTGCGGGTCGGCGTAGGTCGGCTCCAGGGCACGGATGCACATGCGGGTCTCGGTGAGCACGGTCTCGTGCGCACGCTGCAGCCGCGGGCTTCGGGCGCCGGCCACCATCGCCTCGTGGAAGCGCACGTCGGCCTCGGAGACGGCGACGACGTCCCCACTGCCGGCGGCGCGGTTCATCTGTTCCACCGCCACCAGGAGTTCGGCGCGCACCGGGTCCGGATCCAACCGGTGCACGTGTGCCGCGGCGGTGCGTTCGATCCCCTCCCGGGCCAGGTACATGTCCCGGATGTTCTCCGGGGACAACTCGATCAGGAAGAGCCCGCGGTTGCGATGGGACACCAGCAGTCCCTCCTGGGTCAGGCGCTGCAGCCCCTCGCGGAGCGGGCCACGGCTGACTCCGAGCTGGGCCGCCAGCGCCGACTCGTGCAACTGGCTGCCCGGCGGGATACGGCCCTGCGCGATCGCCTCGCGCACCTGGGAGGCGATCAGGCTGGGCGTGGACTCCTGCACCACCGGATCCAGTGGACGTATGCCCTCGATCGTGGCCATCAGGATGCCCCCTCCGTACCGCCGGAGGCATCTGCGCCGGTATGGGTGCCGGCGCCGGCGCCGGTGCCGGTGCCGGTGGTGGTGGTGCCGGTGGTGGCGGGGGTGGTGGTGGTGGCACGGCCGAACAAGGCGCCGAAGCCCTCCAATTGTGGGCGCAGGCCGAGTAGGCCGAGACCGTCGAAGACGGTCACCTGGTTCGCGGTCAGGACCGGTGTTCCGGCCACGTGCTCCAGGTCCGGCAACCAGCCCAGTGAGTGCATCGCGGTGTCCGGAACCAGGATCGCCTCGGCGCCGGAACGGCCGGCACCGGCAACGATCGCGCAGACGTCGTCGCGACCGAGGGTGCTCACCTGGGCAGCGGTATGGATGTCGTGGCTGGACATCCCGACGACCTCGATCCCACCGGCCCGGAGGAAGTCGGTGAAGTGCTCCGCCACGTCCCGGGGGTAGGAGGCCGCGACCGCCACCCGCTGCAGGGAGAGGGCCCGGCAGGCGCGCACGAAGGCCAGCGACGTCGAGGAGGATGGTCGGCCGGTGCGCTCGGCGATCTCGGCGGCCTGGTCGTGGGCGCCCTCCCAACCGAACACGAAACTCCCCGATGTGCAGGCCCACATCAGCGCATCGACGCGATCCCGGATCCGGGCGGCGCCCTCCAGGAGGCGTTCGCTCGAGCCCAGGTCGAGCAGGGCATCGACCTCATGGGCGTCGACGCCCACCGAGGTCTCCTCCACCAGCAACTGAACCCCATGGGCAGCCAAGGGCTCGGTCAAGTGGGTGTAATCATCGGCGGCGCTGTCGCCGGGGTACAGCAATCCGATCGTGGGCACCGGAACCTCCACGCGTGTCGATTGTCGACAATCCTACCGTTCCTCGGTCCCTGGGCTACCACCCGCCTCGCCCCAACCGTCCAATTGGGCGCTCGCGGCGGTGGGTGCGGGACCGGTCCCGCCGGAACTGTCCAATTGGGCGCTCGCGGCGGTGCGTCGGGGGGTGGGTGCGCTGGAACTGTCCAATTGGGTGGTTGGGGCGGTGCGTTGGGTGGTGGGTGCGCTGGAACTGTCCAATTGGGTGGTTGGGGCGGTGGGGATCGCGCGGCGGCGGAGCCGGGGAGCCAACGAGCGAGCGGCGAAGTGGCGCGGGGGTGGGGGAGGGGCGGTTAGGTGAGCAGGTTCAGGGCCATCAGCGCATAGGCCCCGGCGGCGGTGGTCAGGTCCTCCAGCGCCACGGACTCGTTCGGCCGATGCGCCTGCTCGGTGACCGAGCCGGGCCCGAGCACCACCACCGGTATACCGGCATCGCGTGCCAGGAACCCGCCATCGCACGCCGCCGTCCAGCCACCCACCGGCAGGTCCGGCCCACCTGCGGCGGGTACCGCGGCGGTGGCGGCCCGCACCAGCGCGCTCGCCGGGTCGGTCTCGAATCCGGGCATGTTCATCGGCATCAGCACATCCACTGCCAGCCCGCGCCGGTCCAGACCCAGGCCCGCGATCCGCTCGCGCACCTCGGCGAGCACCTGCTCGGGGTCCTCACCGGGCAGTAGTAGGCGCCGGTCGGCGCTGATCCGGCAGTGGTCGGGCACCATCGACCCGCCCACACCGCCGGTGACCACGCCCACGTTCCAGGTGGCCGCCCCCGCCAACGGGTGCGCGTCGGCAGCCAGTTCGGCGTGCCAGGCCTCCAGGTCGGCGACGATCGCAGCCGCCCCGTAGATCGCGTTGCGTCCGTCGGCTGGGTTTCCGGCGTGGGCCGCCCGGCCGTGCACGTCGATCTCGATATAACTGGCGCCACGGGCGGCCACGATGGTCTGCAGATCGGTGGGCTCGGCCACCACGCACCCGGCGTGGGTCAGGTGCGCCGGGTCGGTGATGAAGTCCCGGATCCCGATCCCGAGCTCCTCCTCATCGACCACCGCGGCCAGTTCCACCGGCCCGCGCAGGCGCACACCGGATCGGGCCAGGGCGCCCATCGCCACCAGGGCCGCGGCCAGCCCGCCGAGCATGTCCGCCGCTCCGCGCCCGTACAGACGCCCATCACGGACCACCGGTTGATACGGGTCGGTGCGCCATCCGGTGCCGGCCGGGACCACGTCGGTGTGCCCGAGCAGCAACAGTCCGGGTTCGGCACCGGCGTCGGGGGTGATGATCCGCACGTTCGGCCGCTGGGGTGCCACCACCGTACTGCTGGCATCCAGGCCCAGGTCGCGGGCGTGTTCGGACAGGACCCGAGCGGTCACCTCCTCGGTGCCCATCTCGCCCTGCCCGGCGGCGGTGATCAACTCCGCTGCCAGGTCGGCCACCGCCTCCGGTGCGATCCCCTCCAGAACCGCCGCTGCGTCGTCGTCGGCCATCAGGACCGGCCCTGCAGGCGCCGCACCGCAGCGGCCAGGCGGGCCACGCCCTCGCGGGTGCGGTCGGGGTTGGTGGAGGCGAAGCACAGCCGCAGCGCGTTCGGGAACCGTTTGGAGGGGGAGAAGGCGTTGCCGGGGATGTAGGCAACCCCCTCCGCCAGGGCGATCTCGAACAGGGCCTCGGTGTCCACCGACTCATCGAAGGTCACCCAGAGGAAGAAGCCGCCGTCGGGGTCGGTCCACCGGGCGCTGTCGCCGAAGTGCTCCTGCAGTGCCTCCTGCATCGCCTGCTTTCGGCGCCGGTACTCCGCTCGTTGGGTCTGCAGGTGCTCCTCCAGTCCGCCGCTGGTGAGGAACCCGGCGAGCAGACGTTGCGCAGGCAGGTTGGTGCAGGTGTCCATCGCCTGCTTGGCGTTGATGATCAACTGCTGCAGTGAGGGGGCGGCGTCCACCCAGCCCACACGCAGCCCAGGGGCGACCATCTTGGAGAACGTGCGCACCGAGAACACCAGCGGATCACCGTCGGCCAGTTCGTGCAGGGTGGGTACGGCGGCACCGGAGAAGCGCAGCAGTCCGTAGGGGTCGTCGTCGATGATCATCGAACCCCAGGAGCGTGCCAGTTCCAGCAGTTCGTGGCGCCGCTGCAAGGTCATCGTGGTGCCCGAGGGGTTCTGGAACGTGGGCACGGTGTAGATCGCCTTCGGGGTGCGCCCGGTGGCCTCGACCAGCTCCGCCATCCGGGAGACGATCAGGCCCTCGGTGTCGACCGGTGCCTCCAGCAGTTCAGCCTGGTAGGACAGCGCGGTCGCGGAACCGTTGGTGTAGGTCGGCGATTCCACCACCACCAGGTCACCGGGGTCGACGAAGATCTTGCAGGCCAGGTCCAGACCCTGCATCCCTCCCGCGGTGATGGTCAGCCGGTCGCTGGTCGTGGCATCGGAGGTGCCCTCCAGCATCGCCAGCAGCGCCTCACGCAGCGCCGGGTCGCCCTCGGTGGCGGCGTAGTCGAACGCGTCGGCCCGCCCCGCCCCGATCGCCTCCACCCCGATCGCGGCCAGCGCCTCGGTCGGGATCGCCTCGGCAGCCGGGCTGCCCATCGCGAACCGGACCACGTCATGGGTCTGGGCGGCCAGCAGCGATGTGGAGGAGTCGATCACCGAACCCACCAGAGAATCGGCGCGTGCGGCCAGGGGCAGGGTGCGGTTCGCGGTGTTCATGCCTGTGCTACTCCTTCGTGACGACATTCATGTCTTGACTGTCAGCCCTTGCGGGAAGTCGGTCAATTGCTCGACTCCGTCGGCGGTGACCATCACCGACTCGCTCATCTCATACCCCCACCCCTCCATCCACATCCCCATGATGATGTGGAAGCACATCCCGGGGGCCAGCACGGTCTGTTCCTCGGCACGCAGGCTGATGGTCCGCTCGCCCCAGTCCGGGGGGTAGCCCACTCCGATGGAGTACCCGATCCGTGATTCCTTGTAGAACCCGCGCCGTGCGATGGAGTCGGCGAACGCGGCGTGCACCTCCCGGCCGGTGGCCCCCGGGCCCATCACATCCAGGGCGGCGTGCAGGCCCTCGGTGACGGCATCGGCGCAGCGCGCGAGCTCGGCGTGGGGCCTGCCCAGCGCCACGGTGCGGGCCAGCGGGGCGTGGTACCGGCGGTGCACCCCGGCGATCTCGATCGTGGTCGGCTCACCGCGCACCAGCGGGGCGTCCGACCACGTCAGGTGCGGCGTCCCGGCCGACTGTCCGGTGGGCAGCATCGGCACGATCGCGGGGTAATCCCCGCCCAGGTGGTGGGAGCCGAGGGCCTGGGCGTGCTGGATCTCGGCCACCACGTCGCACTGGCGCCGGCCCACCTCGATGGCGTCCATGGCCACCTGCATCACCGTGCTGGCGATCTGACCCGCCACGCGCATCTTCTCCTGCTCGGCCGGCGACTTCACGGCCCGCACCCAGTTGACCAGTTCGACGCTGTCGACGATGGCGGCGTGCGCCAGGCGGGAGTGCAGGGCGAAGAAGCCTCGGGGGGAGAAGTAGTGGGCATCCATCTCCACCGCGATCACGGCACCGGGAACGTCCTCGAACAGACCGAGTTCGCGGGCCTGCTCGGTGATCCAGTCCATCGGGTGGATGTCGGCCCGCTGCACGTAGTGCTCGGGGTAGCCGTGGATGTGGGTGCGTTCCAGGTAGGCCGTCCAGTGTGCCCCCTGGGCGTCCATGGCCCGGGCGAACAGGTGCGGGCTGCCCTCGGCGGGCACCACCAGACACTGGGGGGTGTAGAAGGACCAGGCGTTGTATCCGGTGAGGTAGTACAGGTTCGCCGGGTCGGCCACCATCAGGGCGTTCAGCCCGCGGGATGACATCGCGTGCTGGACGCGCTCCAGCCGGTTGATGTATTCGCTGACGGCGAAGGGACGGGCGTCGAACGGCTCTGGGGTGTGGGGCAGGGTGTAGCCGGGAACTTCCAGGTCAGTCATTCCTCACCTCCGCTCGGATCGGCGCCGACACAGCCGGGGTAGCGGGCCATGACGGCACAGCCGGGGTGGTGGGCTGATGTGTCAGCAGGTGTTGGCCCGGTCCGACCGCGCTCAGCCCGATGGTGCGCAGCGCGGCCCAGATGGTGGCCTGGTTGGCGGTGATCACCGGGATGCCCAGTTCGGCCTCCAACGGGGCGATCAGCGGGCGGGTCGGCAGGTTCGTGCACGAGACGACCACGGCCTGCGGTGGCCGGCCGAGGGTGGGCGATGCGCGGGCGGCGCGGCGGATCAGATCGGCGGTGCGTTGGTACGGCACGGTCCAGATCCTCCCGCTCAGGCCCAGGCTGTGCAGCCCGCTGACGGCGATGCCGGCCTGGTGCAGGAAGGCCGCAAGGCGGGCGGCGATCGGCTCATCGTACGGTGTGGCCACCGCCACCACCTGGGCATCGAGCACCGCCAGCGCCTGCAGCAGCGCCCCGGAGGTGGTGACCGCGTGGTCGAAACCGCCGCCCCGCAGCGCCGAGACGATTCCTGCCTCCCCGGCCAGTCCGCCGACGAAACTGCCCGAGGTGCAGGCGTAGGCCATCACCTCGGGATTGATCGTGTGCAGGTCCTGCGCGCAGCGCGCGATCACCTCCGGGGCCCCGATCAGTTCGGCCTGGGTCAGGTTCACCTGCACCCGCTGGTAGGGGGTGCGCGTCAGGTGCAGGCTGCTGACCTGCGGCGGAATCCACTCCCACAACTCGCGGTCGAGGGCGAAGTCGTAGGGCGCGATCACCCCCACGCCGCGCTGATCCAGCGGCGTCAGGGCCGCCACCGGTTGATCCTGCACCAGTTCCATAGTCGTACCCTAGATTGTTGACAATCAGACAGGAAGGCTTATAACGTCCCGGTGTGTCTGGTTCCGTCCCGGCGATCGCCGTGCTGCTCGATTCCGAAGGCTCGCGCCCGCCGGGTTTGAAGGCTCTGGAGGGGCGCGCGCAGGTGCGCTACGCGGACGCGGACTCCCTCGGTGAGGCGGTTCAGGGAGCTCAGGCGCTGTTCCTGTGGGACTTCTTCTCCACCGCGGTGCGCGACGTGTGGGACCGGTGCGGTGACCTGGACTGGATCCACGTGGCCGCAGCCGGCGTCGATACCCTGCTGTTCGACGAACTGCGCGAGTCCGACGTGATGGTCACCAATGCTCGGGGGGTGTTCGACCAGCCGATCGCCGAGTTCGTCCTGGCCAGCGTGCTGGCTCACGCCAAACTCCTGCACGAGAGTGCGCAGTTCCAGGCCGAGCGCACCTGGGTGCACCGCGAGACGACCCGGGTGGCGGGCAAGAACGCGTTGGTGGTGGGGACCGGGGCGATCGGCCGCGCCTGCGCCCGGTTGCTCGGTGCAGTCGGCATGACCGTGCACGGGGCGGGCCGCAGCGCCAGGGCCGGTGACGCCGACTTCGCCGGAATCCACGCCAGCGCGGACCTGCCCGCCTATGTGGGCTGGGCCGACTACGTGATCAATGCCGCCCCCCTGACCCGCGCCACGACCGGGCTGTTCGACGCACCGGTCTTCGCCGCCATGCGCCCCGGCGCCCACTTCATCAACATCGGGCGCGGAGCGAGCGTGGTGGAGGACGATCTGCTGACCGCGGTGCGTCAGGGGCCCCTGGACGGGGCCAGCCTGGATGTGTTCGGCACCGAACCGCTCCCGGCCGAGCACCCGCTCTGGGACGCACCGGGGGTGCGGATCTCGGCGCACATGTCCGGGGACGTGGTGGGCTGGCGCGATGAACTCGCCGCCCAGTTCCTCGACAACGCCGAGCGCTGGTTGGCCGGTCAGGACCCGGTCAACGTGGTGGACAAGTCCGCCGGATTCGTCCGGTAGCCGGGGTCCGGGCAGGGCCGCAGAAGCGTAGACGAGGGCGAAGGAGCCGGTGGATGAGTAGCGAGTTGGCGATGGCGGACGCCGCCACGCTCGTGGCCGGCTACCGCTCCGGGGACTTCACCCCGGTGCAGGCCACCGAGGCGGCACTGGCCCAGATCGAACGCCTCGACCCCCACGTGCACGCGATGGTGCTCACCGACGCCGAGGGTGCGCTGGCGGCCGCTACCGCCTCCGCCCAGCGGTGGGCCGCGGGGGAGCCCAGGGGGCCGGCCGACGGCGTCCCCACCACGATCAAGGACATCCTGCTGGTCCGGGGCTGGCCGACCCGGCGGGGTTCGGCGCTGTGCGCCCCACCTGCCCCCGGCGGATCAAGACTCGCCGGCCGTGCAGCGGCTGCGCGAGGGTGGGGCGGTGTTCCTGGGCAAGAACACCACCCCGGAGTTCGGGTGGAAGGGGGTGACCCATTCCCCCTCCTACGTCCCGACCACCAACCCCTGGAACCCCGGGTTGACCGCCGGTGGCTCCTCCGGCGGTGCCGCGGCCGCGGTGGGCCTGGGGATGGGCGCGTGGTCGATCGGCACCGATGCCGGCGGATCTGTGCGCATCCCCGCCTCCTTCACCGGGACGGTGGCCCTCAAACCCACCTACGGCCGCATCCCGGCCTACCCAGCCAGTCCCTACGGCACCCTGGCCCACCCAGGCCCGATGACGCGCACCGTGGCCGATGCGGCCGTCCTGCTCGACCTGGTATCAGCCCCGGACCACCGGGACTGGTTCTCCCTGGAGGCTCCGTCGTCGTCCTTCACCGTCGGACTGCACGACGGCGTAGCGAACCTGCGTATCGCCTTCTCACCTGATCTGGGGTACGGCGAGAACGACCCGCAGGTGGAGGCGGCGGTGCGCGCGGCGGTGGAGGTCTTCGCTGCGGCGGGAGCGAACGTGGAGGAGGTAGCGCCGATCTTTCACGACCCGGTCTCCGCCTTCCATACGCTGTGGTTCCCCGGGGCGGCCAAAGTGGTCGAGACGTTCTGGACCGGCGAGGGTGACTGGGAGCGGGTGGACCCCGAATTGCGCGCGGGCATCTCCCAGTTCGGGCAGGTGGACGCCTCGGCCTACCTCGATGCCACCGCGGTGCGGATGGATCTGGGCCGCAGGATGGGAGCCTTCCACACCACCTATGACCTGCTGCTCACCCCCACGATGCCGATCGCTGCCTTCGAGGCGGGTCTGGAGGTGCCCCGCGGTTGGGGCCGGCGGTGGTGGACCTCCTGGACCCCCTACACCTACCCGTTCAACATGACCGGTCAGCCGGCGCTGAGCCTGCCGTGCGGGTTCACCGGCGACGGTCGCCCGATCGGGTTGCAGATCGTCGGGCCGCGCCACGCCGACGGGTTGGTCCTGCGCGCGGGACAGGCCTTCACGGACCACACTGACTGGCACACCCGCCGGCCACCGATGGCCATGGAGGAACGATGAACCAGCACCTGCGCATCACCCTGACATCCCGGGGGGTCAGCGCCCGGGCCCGGTTGCTCACCGAGGCCGCACCCCGCACGTGCGCGGCGGTCTTGCAGGCGCTGCCGGCCGGTGGGCAGGTGTACCACGGCAAGTACGCCCGCAACGAGATCTACACCTTGATCCCGCATCCGGGATCGGAGCCCGGGGCGGAGAACACCACCATCACCCCGATACCCGGGGACCTGTGCTGGTTCACCTTCACCGGAGACGACCTGGGCAATCCTGCCTACGGCTATGAAGGCGCCGAGCAGCACCGCGAGACGGGGTCCATCGTGGACTTGGCGGTGTTCTACGGGCGGAACAATCTGCTGATCAACGGTGATCAGGGGTGGGTTCCGGGCAATGTGTTCGGCACGATCGTGTCCGGTCTGGAGGAGTTTGCGGCCGCCTGTCAGGACGTCTGGATGGGCGGAGCCCGGGGAGAAACGCTAACGTTCTCACGCGAAGAGACAGGCTGAGCCGCACCGCCATAGGGCACCGAGGCCGGGCGGAGAAGGGGGATCCGAGGCACCTACTGAATTGATCACCGTAGATCCAAGGAGAAAGTGGGACTCCGTGAACAAGTTTGCTGAACTGCTCGGTCTGCGCACCAGTCCGAGAATCTTCTTCGGCGCCGCCGCGATCGTGATCCTGTTCGTTGTCGGCACCTTGGTCTTTACCGATGCGGTCGGACGCGGCACCGAGGCCGCCTCGACGTGGTTGATGGACAACATGGGCTGGTTCTACGTCCTGGGCGTCACCAGCTTCCTGGTCTTCCTCATCTACATCGCGATGAGCAGGTTCGGGCGGATCAAGTTGGGGCCCGACGACGAACCCGCCGAGCACTCCGGGCGATCCTGGTTCGCGATGCTGTTTGCCGCCGGGATCGGCACCATCCTGATGTTCTGGGGTGTGGCCGAACCGGTGTCCCACTTCGGCGATCCGCCCCGCCAGGGTGTCGAGCCCGGGAGTGTGCAGGCCGCCGAGGAAGCGCTCGCGTTCACCTTCTACCACTTCACGTACCACACCTGGGCGATCTTCGCGCTGCCCGGTCTGGCGTTCTGCTACTTCCTGTACAAGCGCAACCTGCCCCCGCGGGTGTCCTCGATCCTGCAGCCGATCCTGGGGGAGCGGATCCACGGCCGCATCGGCCAGGCGGTCGACGTGCTGGCCATCGTCGGCACCGTCTTCGGTCTGGCCGTCTCGGTGGGTCTGGGCACCCTGCAGATCAACGGTGGTCTGAACCAGCTGTTCGGAATTCCGGAGTCGGATCTGACGCTGATCATCGTGATCGTGGTGGTCTCACTCATCGCGTTGGTCTCGCTGGCCGCCGGGCTGGAGAAGGGCATCAAGCGCCTCTCCAACATCAACATCGTCGCCGCCATCGGGCTGATGCTCTTCGTGTTCGTCACCGGTGCCACGGTGTTCATGACCAAGGGCACGATCGAGGCGTTCGGGAGTTATCTCGCGATGCTGCCGGAGCTGGCGCTGTGGAACGACACCTTCGGCGACACCGGATGGCAGTCCAGTTGGACGGTGTTCTACTGGGCCTGGACGATCACCTGGGCCCCGTTCGTGGGCCTGTTCATCGCCCGGATCTCCCGGGGCCGCACGGTGCGGGAATTCGTCCTCGGGGTGCTGGCGATACCGGCGACCTTCAGCGTGATCTGGTTCGGCATCTTCGGCAGCGGTTCCATCGACATCGAGATGAACGGCGATGGCGGTCTGGTAGACCGGGTCGTGGGCGATGGCGACATCCCCGGTGCGCTGTTCGCGTTCCTGGAGAATTTCCCCTTCGCGATGGTGACCTCGGCGATCTCGATCGTCCTGGTGGTCATCTTCTTCACCACCTCGGTGGACTCCGCGGCGCTGATCACCGACACGATGGCCAATGGTCACGAGGAGGACGCACCGTTGCGCCAGCGTGTCTTCTGGGGAATCTCGATCGCCATGATCGCGGTCATCCTGCTCACCGTCACCGCCGGCGGGGCCGGACTGGAGGCATTGGAAACCACCACGATCGTGGTCGGCTTCCCGTTCTTCATCCTCGCGTTGTTCCAGATGTACAGCGTCTATCGAGCGATGCGTGAGGACGCCGGGGAGTTGCCGCCGATGCGTACCCGTAGTTGGCGCCAGGTTCTCCCGCCGGAGGAGCACGAGCGGCGCAGGGAGGCCGGGGAACTCGAGGGTGAGGTGATCGAACCCCAGGCCCTCACGTCCGTACCGCGCATGCGCGAACCCTATGAGCCCCTGCGCCCGGTCGCAGCAGGGCCGCTGGCGCGCCGAACCGGCTCGGCCCCGTTGGCTTCCAGTCTGGGCCCGGCGGCTCGTGAACTGGCTGCTGAGCAGGCGCGCCGTGCCGGTGCCACCGCTCCGGATGGGGCGGCCGGTGCCACCGGTACGAACCGTTCCGGAGGTGGCGGCATGGCACCTGACGCCGATCCGGAAGCCCGGGGCCGATAGGGGGGCACCGGCGGTAGGTCGTCCGAACCGCTCGCGCCTTCCCGACGTCGGCGAGAGCGACGCGGGTGGTCATGCTCGAGTGTTCTGCCACTCGTCATCGGCTACCGGCGTCGCTCTCGGGCGGGCCGGGTCGGCGCCCGCGGGACGGGGCGGGTCAGATGACCCCGAGGGAGAGCATCGCGTCGGCCAGCGGGATGAATCCGGCCACGTTTGCCCCGGCAACGTAATCGCCCGGGGTGCCGTACTCCTCGGCGGTGGCCAAGCAGCGGTCGTGGATGCCGCGCATGATGTCCTCCAGCCGGGCCTCGGTATGCTCGAAGGACCAGGAGTCCCGTGAGGCGTTCTGCTGCATCTCCAGCGCACTGGTGGCCACGCCACCGGCATTGGCTGCCTTGCCGGGCCCGAACTTCACCCCGGCATCTCGCAGCGCGCGCACCGCTTCGGGGGTGCAGGGCATGTTCGCGCCCTCGGCGACGATCTGCACGCCTGCCTTGATCAGGGCGGCGGCGTCCTGGCCGTTCAGTTCGTTCTGCGTCGCGCTGGGCAGGGCGATCTGGCAGGGCACCTCCCAGACCGAGCGGCCCGGGACGAAGCGGGCTCGACCGCCCTTGGCCTCGACGTAGTCGGAGACCCGCCCGCGACGGACGTCCTTGATCTCGCGGAGCAACTCGAAGTTGATGCCGTCCTCGTCCACCACGTAGCCGGAGGAGTCCGAGCAGGCCACGACGGTGCCACCGAGCTGATGCACCTTCTCGATCGCGTACAGTGCCACATTGCCGGAGCCGGAGACGACCACCTTCTTGCCCTCGAAGGTCTCCCCGCCGGCGCGCAGCATCTCGTTGACGAAGAAGACGGTGCCGTATCCGGTCGCCTCGGTGCGGACCTGCGACCCACCCCAGGTCATGCCCTTACCGGTGAGCGTGCCGGACTCGTACCGGTTCGTGATGCGCTTGTACTGGCCGAACAGGTAGCCCAGTTCGCGCTTACCGACCCCGGCGTCACCTGCGGGCACATCGGTGTACTCACCGATGTGGCGATAGAGCTCGGTCATGAAGGACTGACAGAACCGCATCACCTCGGCGTCGGAGCGGCCCTTCGGGTCGAAGTTGGACCCGCCTTTGCCACCACCGATCGGCAACCCCGTCAGCGAGTTCTTGAAGATCTGCTCGAAACCCAGGAACTTCACGATCCCCACGTTCACGCTGGGGTGGAACCGCAGGCCGCCCTTGTAGGGGCCCAGCGCGGAACTGAACTCAACCCGGTAGCCGCGGTCGATCTGCACGGTGCCTGAGTCGTCCACCCAGGGAACCCGGAAGATGATCTGCCGCTCCGGCTCACACATGCGGCGCAGCACCGCGGTGGTGCCGTTGGCGTACTCGGGATGCTTGCTCACCACGGGACCCAGGCTGCCCAGCACCTCACGGACCGCTTGGTGAAACTCGGTCTCACCGGGGTTGCGTGCGAGCACCTCGGCGTAGATGTCCTGCAACTTCTCGTCCAGTCCGGGCATGGCGACAACTCCTCTTCGTCAGGGCGCGCTACGTTCAGGCGGCGACGTCCGCAGAGGATGTTACAGGTATCGCAATGTGGCGGTCGCGGCTGTGTCAAAAACTGGACAATGCTCGGCCCGCCTGCAGCAACCACGGCCCAGCCAGCACGGCGGTGGGTATCACCAGCACGGCCACGGCCGCCAGGTAGGCGAGCGCGGCCGTCCCGCGGCGCCTGAACCGGCTGGGCTCGGGCTCGGCAAGGCGTTGCAACCGCGCCTGTATCCGGGGGTCATCGGTGGTATCGGCCAGGGTCTCCAGGGCACCGCGCAGTTGCGCCCGGGGCGCGCGGGCCAGCGCGGCATCGTCGGCGAGCAACTCCAGCAGATGGTCGACGGCGTGGCGGGCCACCTCCGAGCGCACCACCGTGGGGAACGCCACATGCAAGGCGGTGAAGGCTTCCCGGACCAGGTCGTGCCGTGCGCGCAAGTGGGCGCGTTCGTGCTCGATCACCGCCTCCACCTCGCCCGGGCCGAGCAGATCGATGGCGGCATCGGTCAGCACGACCCTCGCGTCCTGCCCGGGGACGCAGTACGCCATCGGGACGCCGCCGGCCAGCACGTGTACCCGGCGCGGGTCCGGGGTGGCCAGCAGATCCAGCAGTTCGCGGTGCCGGGCCCGGCGACGACGGGTGTCCAGCCCCAGCCGCAGCGAGGTGAGGCCCAATCGCACCACGATGACGCCTGCCCCGGCGCCCGCCACCGCGAGGGCGACGAACAGCGCCGGGCGGCCGAGCGTGCCGCCGGCGTTCTGATAGGAGCGCCAGGCCTCCTCCGGGATCGCCAGCACCGCCCCTACGGCGGCGAGTACCGCGGCCAGGGCCACCGCCTGCCACAGCGTCACCCCGGCCCGGGGCGCCTGCTGCAACCATCGGGCGCGAACCAGGATCGGTGGGAGCACCCAGGACAGCACGAGCGCCAGCACCAGCAGGGCGATACCGGTCACGAAGGGGTCCTGGACGGCGGAGCGGCGCCCGCCCTCAGTGCTGGGTGTCCAGAGCCGCGCGGATCGCCTCGGCTTCGCGTGGGCTGACCCGCCCGACGAACTGCTGCAGGGCGGCGACCCGCTGGGACGGCTCGGTTGTGCCCCCGAGGGCGTCCAGCATCAGGTCTGCGGTCAACTGCTCCCGGGTGCGGCTGGGGGAGTAGCGGAAAGCCCGGCCCTGGCGCTCCTGGGTGAGGAGGCCCTTCTTGGCGAGCCGATCCAGCACGGTCATCACCGTGGTGTAGGCGAGTGGCCGGTCCGGGGTCAGGGCCTCGTGTACCTCGCGCACGGTGCAGGGGCCGTCGGCGGCCCACAACTGCGTCATGATCGCGCTCTCCAACTCACCCATCGCCATCGTCGTCCCAGGGTACTACGCGGCGCACGTACGACGCCATCTAGTACGACGCTACGCAGTAGTGGGATCCGTCGAATTGCTCGGTCAATTCCTTTTGATAATGAGAACGGGTCCCATTATGTTTAGCGATGTACTTCATCTCCGAGCGGAAGGAACGAGCGCCCCGCGCTCATCACGGCATGAGAAATGAGAACCCCATGGACGAACGAGTCCGGGAACCCCGCAAGAGCCCGCTGCGCGTCGGGAGCGCTCACGCCCCGGTCCTGGCCGCACGCGCCTCCACCGATGACGGGGGCGCCCGTACCCGCCCCGGGGTGGTGACCGCGCTCGGGTTGGCCCTACCCCTGGTACTGCTTGCGGCCTGTGGTCAGAGTGACCCTGATCCAGGCCACGCCGCGACCGATCGGCCAGTCGATACGGACACCGAGGAAGCGACGGAACAGGAGGTTGCCGAGGTGGCTGCGCGTACTCCGCGGCTGGCGATCACCTACGACGGCGGGGTGCAGGTGCTGGACGCCGCCACCCTGGAGGTGGTCTCCGACATCGACCTCGCCGGTTCAACAGGCTCGCCGACGCCGGTGACGGACGGCACGCACTAGTGTCCACCAGCGGCGGCTTCCAGGTGTTGGACCTGGGTACCTGGGCCGAGCCGCACGGCGACCACGCCCACTACTACACCTCCGATGCGGTCCTGACCGAGACCATCTTCCCCGCTCAGGCACCCGGGCACGTGGTGGTCAACGAGGGCCGGACCACCCTCTTCGACGACGCCGGTGGTCAGGTGACCGTCTTCGATTCCGGCGACCTGCGGGACGAAAGCCGTGACGTGCGGGGCTACACCGCCGAGGATCCGCACCACGGGCTCGCACTGGAACTGAGTGATGGCACCCTGGTGGTCTCCCACGGCGACACCGAGGCCCGGACCGGCATCCGTGTGCTGGATGCGGCCGACGCCGAGATAGCCGCCTCCGACGAGTGCCCGGGCCTGCACGGCTCGGCGGTCAGCGCGCCGCCGAGACCGTCGTGGTCGGATGCGCCGACGGCGCCCTGATCTATGCCGACGGCCGGATCGCCAAAGCGACCAGCCCGGATGAGGACGGCTCGATCGGGACGTTGTCCGGTGCGCCGAATTCCGCGGTAGTGCTCGGTAACTACAGCGAACCCACCCAGGTCTCGTTGATCGACACCGCCTCCGACCAGGTGCACCTGGTGGGCCTTCCTGCGGCGTACTCCGGGACCTCGCTGGCCCGCGGCGATGACGGCGAGGCGCTGGTGCTCGGCACCGACGGTCAGATCCACGTGATCGACCCCGAGACGCGTGAGGTGGTGGCCGCCATCCCGGTGATCGAGGAGTGGAGCGTGCCCGAGGACTGGCAGGAGCCGCGCCCGGGCTTGACCGCACTCGACGGCTCGGTCTTCGTCACCGACCCGGGCACGGCCACGATTCACGCCGTGGACATCCCCACCGCCGAGGTGTGGAACACCGCAGAGTTGAACGTGACGCCGAACGACCTGATTGGCGTCACTGGCGATCTGGTGGCCGAGGTGTCCGAGGACGATCACGCCCACGATGAGGACGACCCCGCCCACGACCACGACCACGACCACGATCACGATGAGGACGATCACGATCACGACGATGAGGACCATGACCATTGAGTCCGGTGGCCGCCGTCAAGGGCACGCGGCCGGCGTCTGCGGCCCGGGCGCGCCGCCCCGGCGCCCGGGCGCGGTCCCGCTCCGGCTGCGGGCTCGCCGTCGTTTCGGCAACGGGTCTGCTGGCCCTGGCAGGCTGCACCCCGCCGGATGAACCGGAGGGCATGCACGTCGTGGCCGGATTCTCCCCGTTGGAGTTCCTCGGCGCCGAGATAGGGGGGCCGGAGGTTACCGTGACGTCGCTGACTGCCGATGGGGCCGACCCGCACAGCCTGGAGTTGTCACCGGTGCAGGTCGGCGAGATGGAGTCGGCTGACCTGGTGATCTACCTCTCCGGGCTGCAGCCGGCGACGGAGGCGGTGAGGCGGTGGACATGGTCGATCCCGCGCATGTTGTCGACGTCGAAGCCGTCGCCCGAGCGCAATTACCCGCCGACGCCGGACCGCCAGACGTTGATCCGGACGACCCACACTTCTGGTTGGACCCGCTTCGCTTCGCCGCGGCGGGCCATGAAGTGGCCACCGAACTCGCCGCCCTGGACCCGGAGGGTGCCGCAGGCTATCGGGCCCGGGCGCAGGCCCTGGAGGCAGACCTGATGGACCTGGACGGGGAGTTCGGCGCCGTGCTGGCCGGGTGCACCGGAGCGACGCTGGTCACCTCTCACGAAGCGTTCGGGTACTTGGCCGATCGCTATGGCCTGGAGCAGGTCGGCATCGCCGGCGTGGATCCCGAGGTGGAGCCCTCCCCGGCCCGGATGCGCGAGGTCGCCGGCGTGATCGCGGACACCGACGTGCTGACCATCTTCTTCGAGGCGAGGGCCAGCCCCCGGGTGGTGGAGGTACTCGCGGAGGAGATGGGTGTGCAGGTCGATGTGCTGGACCCGATGGAGCGCGGTACCGGCGCGGACTACGTCGAGGTGATGCGGGCGAATCTGGAGGCACTGGAGCGCGGCCTGAACTGCCCTGGGTGAGGCGGCGCCGGCTCAGGCCCCGCCGGCCGGTGCCGAGCGCTGCCACTGGGCGCGCCCACCGCGCCGGACGCGGCTGCGGCCCTGAACCACGATGCCGGCGACGGCGACCACGATGTAGAGCACCGTCCACCACCAGCGGTCCGGCCAGGCGATCTCCGCCAGCTCCGGTCCCGGGGGCGCCTCGCCGATCAGGATCAGCACCGAGGCCAGGATGAGTGCGGCGCCGGCCAGCGCCGTCAGCACGATCAGCAGTATCGCGGGCAGGCGCAGGGCCAGCGCCACCAGCGCCAGCACCAGGCCGGCGATCAGGCCCACCACCATGGCCACCACCTCGGAGGCACCCAGGGAGTTCGCCAGCGCGGTCCCGAGTGCGAACCCGAGCGAGCCCAGCCAGATCAGCACGGCCAGCACGTAGAACCAGTACGCCGCCAGCGCCAGCAGAACCGCCGCCGCGATCGCCGCGATCCACCCCCAGGCGTCCCCGAGTAGCGGCTGGTCGGTGAGGCCGGCGGCCAGGGATGCCCCGAGGCTGAATCCGACGAACGCCCCCCACAGCGCCAGCAGGATTCGAGCCAGGGAGCCACCGCGGAAGCACAGCAGCGCCCCGAGGGCGAGACCGAGCAGGCCGATCAACAGGTTCGTCATGTCCCCATCGTCGCAGGGATCGCCCGATGACGCTCGGGGCGTCGATCACCGGCATGCGGCGGCGGGTAGGTACATCGTGCCGGGTGAACCGGTCGCGCCGCCGCGGGCCGGCGGCGGTCTAGCATGAGGGGATGGTGCTGATGAGCGAGGGTGTGCGGGAGCGGCCGGTGGCCTCCCCGCGTCGTCAGCAGATCCTGGACGCCGCGGCCGACCTGTTCGCCCGGCACGGATTCCACGGGGTGTCCATCAACGACATCGGCCGCCAGGTGGGTACCTCCGGCCCGGCCCTCTACCGGCACTTCGCGAGCAAGGAAGCAGTCCTCGCCGAACTGCTGATCGGGATCAGCGAGCGCATCCTGAGCGTCGCCCGGGAGCGACTTTCGGACGTCGAGCCGGGGCGGCAGGCGCTCGCGGTGCTGGTGGACTGGCACGTGCAGATCGCTCTGGACCACCCGGCCCTGATCACGATCCAGGATCGTGACCTGGACAGCCTGGCCGAGGAGGAGCAGCGCAACGTGCGCCGGCTGCAGCGGGCCTATGTCGAGATCTGGGCCGGCACGATCCTGGACGCCGCCCCCGGGGTCGGGGAGGCGACCGCCCGGTCAGCCGCACACGCCGTTCTCGGCCTGATCAACTCCACCCCGCACAGCGCCCGCCTCGGGCGCGCGGCCACCGGCGCCCTGCTGCAGCGGATGGCGTTGGAGGCGTTGAGCCCGCAGTCGCTGGCCGGACCCGGACAGCCCTGAGTGCCCTGATCCCGCGGGCGGCGACGGGGCGTGCTCAGCGGGGCAGTCCGAGTTCGCGGGCGATCACCATCCGCTGGACCTCCGAGGTGCCTTCCCCGATCTCCAGGATCTTGGCGTCCCGGTAGTACCGGGCCGCGGGGAACTCCTCCATGAAGCCGTTCCCGCCCAGTACCTGCGTGGCGGTACGGGCCGCATCAACGGCTGCCTCGGTGGAGTAGACCTTGGCGATCGCGGCTGCCCGGGTGAGATCCCTGGCGGGCCGGCGTCCGGCGTCGCACTCGTCCTTGAGCCAGGCCGCGCGATAAGTCAGCGCGCGGGCCGCCTCGACCGAGACGGCGAGGTCGGCCAACGGGAACGCCACCCCCTGGTTCGCCCCGATCGGGCGTCCGAAGGCCTCCCGGGTGCGGGCGTAGTCGGTGCCCAGGTCCAAGCACGCCCGGGCCAGACCCACCGCGAGCGCGGAGATTGCGACCCGACCGTGGTCGAGCAGGTGCAGGAACTGGCGCAGCCCGGCGCCGCGCTCGCCGACGATGTTCCCGGCCGGGATCCGACAGTTGTGGAATGTGAGCCCGTGGGTGTCCGAGGCGTGCCAACCCAGCTTGTCGTAGGGGGGGTCCACGGTCAGTCCGGGTGTGCCGGCGGGTACCAGCAGCGTGCTGATCTCCGGGCTCCCGTCCGGCATCTCACCGGTACGCGCGGTGATCGTCACCAGGGAGGTGATCGGGGTACCGGAGTTGGTGATGAAACTCTTGGAGCCGTTGATCACCCAGTCATCGCCCTCCAGCCGGGCTCGGGTGCGAGTGGCGCCGGCGTCGGAACCTGCCCCGGGTTCGGTGAGCCCGAAGGCGGCAAGGGCGCGCCCGGCCACCAGGTCCGGCACCCACTGCTGCTTCTGCTCATCGCTGCCGAACCTCAGCAGCGGGCTGATCCCCAGCCCCACCGCTGCCGAGAGGGTGATGCCGATGGACTGGTCCACCCGTCCGATCTCCTCGATCGCCACGCACATGGAGAGGAAGTCGCCCGCGGCGCCGCCGAACTCCTCCGGTGCGGTCAGCCCGAACAGGCCGAGCTCGCCCATCTTCGGGATCAGGTCGACGGGGAAGTGGCGCTCGCGGTCCCATTGCGCGCTGTGCGGAGCGATCTCGGACTCGGCGAAGTCGCGCACCACCCCGCGGAACATCTCGTGGTCCTCGGAAAGTTCGAACATGGTCCCTCTCGGCATTGAGTGTGCCTGCGTCCCAGCGAGTCCCCGGGAACTGGTCGCTTCCGTCCCGGGGCAACGACACGCGTTAGCGATCGATAACAGAGCCGATGTTAGCGCTCGCTAACCTGCGCTGTCCAGAGGGGCCGACGCCGAGGATCTGCTGCTAGTCCCAGTTCGGTGCCGCAGCCAGGAGTTGGCGTGTGAAGTCCTGCTCGGGCCGGGCGTAGACCTGCTCCAAGGGGCCACTTTCGATCACCTTGCCGGCGCGCATCACCAGGACGGTCTCGCACACACCCGCGCACGACGGCCAGGTCATGGGAGATGAAGACCAGCGCCACCCCCTCGGTGGCCTGCACGGTGGTGAGCAGGTCCAGGATCTGTGCCTGAACGGTCACGTCCAGGGCCGAGACGGGCTCATCACATACCAGGACCTTCGGACGGCCGGCCAGGGCCCGGGCGATCGCCAGGCGTTGGCGCTGTCCACCGGACAGTGCGCGCGGGTAGCGGTTCAGCGCCTCCTCGGGCAGGCCCACCCGGGCCAGCAGTTCCGCCGGCGTCCGGCTCGAGCGGGCCCGGTCCAGCGTCCGGCGCAGGATCTGCCCGGCGCGGTGGCGCGGGTCCATGCTGCCCAGCGGATCCTGCGGGATGTACTGGATCTGCCGGCGGCGCGATCGACGGTCTCGTTCGGGAACCCCGCTCCATGCCTCACCGGCGAGGTCCACCTCGCCCTCGTCCGGTTCCTCGGCGGCCAGCAGGAGCCGGGCCAGGGTGGTCTTGCCCGATCCGGACTCACCCACCACTCCAATCGCCTCGCCTGGCCGGACCTGCAGGTCCACTCCGTCCACGGCGGCCAGCGAGCCACCGGACGGTAGACGGAACCGGCGCACCAGGCCGCGTGCGGCGAGCACCGGTGACCACGCCCCGGCCTCGCCGGAACCGGGGTGCTTCGGCCGGGCACCGCCGGCCCCGTCGGGCTGTGCACCTGTGGACGACGTCCCGGCCTTGGGGCCGCGGGGCACCGCCGCCATCAACTCCCTGGTGTAGGGCTGCTCGGGAGCGGTGAGCACCTGCATGGCCGTACCGGCCTCGACCAGCTGCCCCTGGGCCAGCACCACGATCCGGTCGGCCACGCGGGAGACCGCGCCCAGGTCGTGACTGACCAGTAGGATGCCCATCCCCTCATCGCGCAGCCGGGCCAGCAGGTCCAGGATCGTGGCCGCGACCGTGGCATCCAGGGCGGTGGTGGGCTCATCGGCCACCAGCAACTGCGGGCCACCGGCCAGGGCGGAGGCGATCAGCGCCCGCTGGCGCATCCCGCCGGAGAGTTCCGCGGGGCGCTGCTGGGCGCGCAGGTGCGGCTGGTCCAATCCGGCGTCGGTGAGGGCCTGCAGCACCCGCTCGCGGCGCTGCGCGCTGGGTACGCCGCGTACCGCAAGGGTCTCGGCGACCTCGGCACCCACGGTGCGCAGCGGATCCAATGACCCCAGCGCATCCTGGAGCACCATCGCCACCTGGGCGCCCCGGATCCGGCGCCAGTGCCGGGGGGTGAAGGACCGGGCATCCTGGCCGAGGACATCCAGGACACCGGCGCGGATCTGTGCCGGTACACCACCCTCACCGGCCAGACCCAGCGCAGTGCGGGCCAGCACCGACTTGCCCGCACCGGACTCGCCCACCACCGCCACGCACTCCCCGGCGGCCACACTGACCGAGACCTCCCGCAGCACCCGGCCCACGCCGTCGAAGGTCACCGACAGGTCCTGGATCCTCAGCAGCGGGCTCATCGCCGGCCCACCCGACCCACCGCCCGGCCCAGCACGGTCAGCGCGCCGGCGGTGACGGTGATGGCCAGGCCCGGGCAGACAGCGAGCCACCAGGCGCTGGTGATGTGCAACCGTCCGCCGTTGACCATCGCCCCCCACTCCGGGGATGGTGGCAGTGCGCCCAGCCCCAGGAAACTCAGTGCGGCCACCCAGACGATCGCCTGCCCGATACCCAGGGTGATCATCGCCAGCAGCGGCCACAGGGAGTTGGGCACAACATGGCGAAGCAGCACCTCGAACGGGCCGGCCCCCTCCAGGCGTGCCGCCTCGACGTACCCGGCCCGGGCCACCGTGCGGACCCGGGCGCGCAGAATCCGGGCGTATCCCGGTGCGGTAGCCAGGCCCACCGCGATCACCGAGGCCCGCACCCCCGGGCCCATCACCGCCACCAGCAGCAGTGCCAGCACCAGGGTGGGCAGCGCGAACAGTACCTCGATCACCCGGCGCAGGCCCGCATCCAGCCAGACCGGTCCCAGGCCGGAGGCGAACCCGATCACCACCCCCAGACCGACGCCGATCCCGGTGGCGGCGAGCCCGATGCCCACCGACTGCGAGGCGCCGTGCACCACCCGGGCGAACACGTCCCGCCCGGAGGTGTCGGTGCCGAACCAGTACCCCGCGCCGGGCGGGGACAGCGCATCCGCCGGGGCGATCGCGTTCGGGTCGACACCGGTGAGCACCTGCGGCCAGAAGGTGGCCAGGCCGACGACGGCCACCACCACCGCCGCGATCAGCCCGGGCAGGCCGAGCCGGGACAGGGCACCACGCCCCGGGAGCACGCGCGACCTCGGCCGGGACACACCGGACACGCTCATCCGCCCACCGCCGTATCCGTCTGCGGCGTGCGCGCACGCCGGGAGGCCGAGCCTGCTCGCAGCCGCGGGTCCAGAACCCACTCGGCCAGGTCGGCCAGGGTCATCACCACCACGTATCCCAGCGCCACCACCAGCACCGAGCCGATCACCAGCGGTACGTCCTGGCCGGTGGTCGCCTCCATCAGCAACCGGCCCAACCCGGGCCGCCCGAACAACGTCTCCACGACCACCGCCCCGGACAGCAGCGACCCGAAGGCCCACCCGGACAGTGCGATCGCCGGGAGGGCGGCGTGGCGCAGGGAGTGGCGGACCAGCACCCACTGCTCCGAGGCGCCCCGGGCGCGGGACGTGGTGGCGAACGGGGCGGTATGGGCCTCGGCCAGCCCGTCTCGCATCACCTGCCCCAGGAAACCCGCGACGGGAACGGCCAAGGTGATGGTGGGCAGTACCAGCGCACTGGGTGCCGAGGAGGTGCTGGTGGCCGGCAGCCAGCCCAACGAGACCGCGAAGAGGGCGATCAGGACCGCACCGAACCAGAAGTGCGGCAGCACCGAGGCCGCGATCTCCACCCCGCGCAGCACGCTGACCGCCAGCCGGCCCACCCGCCCTCGGGCGCTGACCGCCGCGGTAGCGATGAGCAGCGCCAGTACCCACGCCAGCGCCAGCGCGGCACCGGCCAGGATCAACGTGGCCGGCAGCTGCCCGCCGATCAGATCCGACACCGGCTGGCGCCGGGCGTAGGAGTCTCCGAGTTGGAAGGTGGCCACCCGCCACAACTGGAACAGGTACTGCACGAGCACGGGCTCATCCAGGCCGTACTCGGTCCGCACCGCGGCCACGGCCTCCGGGCCGGCCTGTGAACCGGGCCCACCCAGGATGGCCTCTGTGGGGTCGCCGCCGGCCCCGCGAAGCGCGAAGAAGACCACGGTCGCCACCACCCAGGCCACCAGCGCGGCCGCTCCCAGACGCCCGGCGATCCAGCGCAGCGCGAGCATCACCTCAGTCCAGGCGGGCGTCGATGAAGGTGGGTGTGGCCACGGTGTCCAGCGTCCACACCCCCGAGGCTCCGTTCACCAGGAAGTGGTTCTGCTGGTCATACAACGGCAGGATGTGGAATCCCTCCAGGACCCGGGCCTGGGCCTGGGTGTACAACTCCTCACGCTCGGTCTCGTCGTCGGTGGCCACGGCCCGCTCCAGGAGTGCGTCCAGTTCCGGATCATCGACCTGGGCCAGGTTCGCGAAGTAGCCCGAGGGTGCCGGGACCAGGGAGTCGGAGTGGTACAGGATCCGCAGCACGTCCGGGCCGACCTTGGTGTAGGGCGCGGTTACCGCCTCGTAGTCGTGGGCGGCCAGGTCGCCGTACCAGGTGGACAGGTCCACCGGGTTCAGGATCACCTCGAAGCCCACTGCGCGGGTGTTGGCCTGCACCTGTTCCAGCAACGACTGTTCGGCGGCCACCGACTGGTTGGTGGAGACCGGGATGCGCACGCTCAGGCGCCGGCCGTCGCGGACCCGGTAGCCGTCGTCGTCGAACTCGCTCCACCCGGCCTCGTCCAGCAGCCGTTCGGCGGCCTGGGGGTCGGTGCTGAACAAGGACTCGTCGGCGTAGGCGTAGGGCTCGATCGAGGACAGCGGGGAGAACGCCTGCTCGGCCACACCGGCGTACAGCGTGTCGATGCCCGGGCCGACGTCGGCGGCGCGGATGAATGCCTCCCGAACCCGCTCGTCGTCGAAGGGGGCCTGTCCGCCGTTGAGTTCGAGTCGGTTCACCGAGCCCGGACGGGGCGCGTCGATGTACTCGATGTCCTCGCCCGCCCCGGCGATCGCTTCCGGTTCGGGGTTGTCGATCACGTGCACTTCCCCGGACTGCAACGCTGCGTAACGTGTGGCCGGGTCCGGGATGAACCGCCACGTGATCTGGTCCAGGTGTGCCACGCCGTCGTTTTCGGCCCGAGGCACCCCGGAGGTGTAGTCGGGGTTGCGTACCAGGGTGACGTGCTGCTGGGGCACCCACTCCTGCACCACGAATGGGCCGGTACCGACCGGCGCGGCGCAGTTGGCGTCCATCCCGCGATCGATCCCGGCCGGGGATTGCATCGCGTTCCACGGCTGGGTCAGGGACTCCAGCAACGCCGAGTCGGGCTCGGCCAGGTGGAAGCGGGCGTGATGGTCATCCACCGCCTCCACCCGCTCGACCTTCTCCATCGCCAGGTAGCCGGTGGAAGAGGCCGTGTCGGGGTCCTGTACGTGCTCGACGTTGATCCGGACCGCCTCGGCATCGAAGGGGGTGTCGTCAGTGAAGGTCACACCCTCGGCGAGGGTGAAGTCCCAGGTGAGGCCGTCGTCGCTGACCTCCCAGTCGGTGGCCAGCCAGGGCAGGATGGTGCCGTCGGCGTCCCGGCCCAGCAGCGGCTCCAGGTACTGGGTACTGATCAGGGCCTGGGGGTAGTTGCCGCCCACGTGGGGGTCCAGGCAGGTGGGCTCGGCGTCCCCGGTGGCATAGATCAGGGTGCCGCCGCCGGCGGCATCCTCGGGTGTGGCCGGGTCCGGGCCGGCCCCGTCCTCGGGCTCGGTGGTGCAGGCAGCGATGGTGAGGACGACGGCGAGGCTCACCGCGGTCAGGGCCGGCCGGCCGCGAACGGGGCGGGGGAGGGTAGGGATGAGTTCCTTCACCGGGTGGGCGCGGCCGCAGGAGGCGACCCGACTTGCTGGACGGAGTCCAACAAGTCTATGGCTCTCGGGTACTGCCACTGCCCGGCCGTGATGAACCTCACGGCCACCGCGCCCCTCGTGCCGTAGCAGGTGCGCTCACGCGCCACCCGGCAGCGGACCGCGAGCCAGGTCGGAGCGGCGGGCCAGGAACGCCTGCGTCGGCCATGCTTGGGCGCCGCCGATCCACACCGAGGTGATCTGGTCGTCGTCGTCCCGCTCGTAGCGCACCTGTTCGCCCACGGGACCGAACCCGGAGGCGCTCTCGATCTGCAGGGAGTTCGCACCGGTGGGGGTGACCTGCAGGTAGGCTTCGGTGGGGTCGGGGTTGCTCGGAGTGAGCAGGTACAACTGGTCGCCGGCGCGGGCCACGTCGGTCACGCCCCACAGACTGGCGAACCGTCCGACGTAGCGGTCCAGGTCCACCTCCGGGCCGGGGGCGGACGCGGTGCGGGCGGGGGGTTCAGGGCCAACTCGATCAGCCGCACGATGCCGGTGGCCAGCGCGTCGGCCGGTCCGTCGATGGCGTTGGTGAGCACGCTGACCACGATCTGATCGGTCGCGTCGATGTAGGTGCGGGTGATCTGACCCGGGTAGCCACCGGCGTGGCCGGCCAGGTCCCGATCGCCCAGCCGGCGCAGGCTCATACCCACCCCGTACCGGGCGGTAGGAGTGCCCGGGCCCTCGATCACCGACTCCAGGCGCTGCATCACGCGTTTGGAGGCATCGGTCAGGAGCGCGTCCGAGCCCAGGAAGTGGGCTGCGCCGTAGGTGGTCACATCCGCGGCCGTGGAGTAGAAGCCGGTTGCCGGACCGAAGGCACGGGAGTCCACGTGGGTGATCGGCTCGCGCTGATCCGACCCGTGCAGCAGCGCGGTGTGGCCGTGGACGAAGTCCGCCGCCCGAGCCGGATCGAACTCCGGGCCGGTGTCGGCCAACCCGAGCCGATCGATCACGTGTTCGCGGACGTAGTCGGCGTAGCCGGTCCCGGAGGCGGCCTCGATCACCAATCCGAGCAGGGAGTAGGAGACGTTGGAGTACTTGAAGTGTTCGTTGCGCTGGTAGGTCAGGGCCTCATCGGTGGCCAACCGCAACAGTCCGGCGCGGTCGGGGAAGGGGGTGAGTCGCTGCCAGAATCCCTTGTCCCTGCCGTCGCGGATGATCCCGCCCTGGTGGCCGAGCGCCTCCCGGACCGTGACCACTGCGATCGGGGCGTCGGCGAGTTCGGGGATGTGCTCGCCCAGCGGGTCGTCCAACCGCAACCGCCCGGCCTCGACCAACTGCATGATCGCGGTGGCGGTGAAGGTCTTGGAATGGGAGGCGATCCGGAACAGGTGACCAGTGGTCAGTTCCTCCCCGGTGCTGGTGTCGGCCACTCCCCATGCGGTGTTGAGCACGAGCTCCTCCCCGACGCGCACCGCCGCCTGGATCCCGGGTATCCGGGCGTGGGCGCCCTGGAAGGCCAGCCACTGCTCGAGATAGTGGGCCAGGGCTCGGATCGTCTCGGTTCGGGCGTGCATCGGACTCCTTCGCCGGTAATGGATTTCGGTGCCGACGCTATCGTCCCCAGTCGTCCCTGACCCGGAGCCGCGCGGGCCTCGGCGCACCGACAGCGAGGTCGAACGGGCAGGCTCGCACCGCCCGCGCCTCCGTCTCGCGCAGTGAGCGCGCGCGGACGCGGGTTGCCGTCCCGGGACTTCTTCGTACGATGGTTCTATGACCCCGCCGCGCCGCTCCGGTCGGCCCAGGGCTTCCTCCTGGGCCGTGCTCGAGGAGGCCGCCGGGGAATTGTTCCTGGAGCGAGGCTACGCGCGCACCTCCGTGGTGGACATCACGCGCCGGGCCGGGGTCTCCCGGAACACCTTCTTCAACTACTTCACCACCAAGTCCGACCTGCTCTGGACCGCCTTCGACTCAACCTTCGGGGAACTGGCGGATGCGCTGGTGCGCACCCGCGGCGCGGACTTGGATGACGTGGTCCGGCACGCCCTGCTCGAACTCGCTGCGGAGCTTCCTCCGGAGAACGTGGCGCTGGCGTACGGTCAGGCCGAGCCGATGGGACTGGATGAGGAACTGCGCCACGCCGCGTCCTTGCGGGTGGGAACGGTCGGTTCGGTGATTCGCAGGCATGCCGTGGAGGCCGGGGTGGAAGGAGTCCGCGCAGAGGTTGCCGGGACCGCCTACGCCGGAGCACTCATCGCGGCGATCGGGGCGTGGTCCAGGGCGGGTGCCTCCCGGCACTCACTGCCGGAGATCCTCACCGAGGCCTGGGAGCCACTGGTGGGACTGCTCAGGTCGGCCTGATCTCAGGGCCGGAACGGCTGGTTCGCCAGCGGCGCAGCCTCGGCCAGGTCCCGTACTGCCGGGTGGTCGGAGGTGGCCAGCACCTCGCGTAACGGGCCGAACGCCACGAACGAGCCCTCGGCCAGGATGAGCACGTTCGGGCACATCCGCTCCACCAGTTCCAAGTCGTGTGAGAGCAGCAACACCCCGGTGCGCAGTTCGGTGACCAACTCGCCGATCTGCGCGGCCATCTCCAGGCGGGCCGCCGGGTGCACAGCGGTGAGGGGTTCGTCCAGGAACAGGATCTCCGGACGGGTGGCCAGCGCCTTGGCCAGGGCCACCCGCTGACGTTCCCCGCCGGAGAGGGTGATCATCGAGCGGCTCTCGAACCTGTTCGGCAGGCCGACCGTGGCGAGCAACTCCTCCACCGAGGTGGCGTGCGTGCGCCCGGCCTTGCGTGCCTCTGCCAGGGCCCCCTTGAGTACCCGGCCGGCGGTGATCTTGGGGTCGGAGATGGTCATCGAGTACTGCGACACCGCCCGCACCGCACCGTTGAACCGCTTCTTGTCCTTGCGGGACAGGCGGTGCACGTTGCGACCGTCCCAGGTGACCTGCCCGGCGTCGGGTCTCAGCGCGCCCAGCAAGGTCTGCACCAGGGTGGTCTTCCCACTCCGGACGGGCCGACCACTCCCAGCGGGGGAAGTCCCGGCTCGAGTGTCAGATCGACCCCGTTCAGGACCGGCACTCCGGGGTAACTGACGTTCAGGCCGGTGGCGTGCAGGGTTGCGGACACTTCGGGTGGACTCCTTGGGTGGTGAACGTTTCCTTCCGCATCGTATCCGGCGCGGCCGGCGCGCCCGAGGTGGTGCGCTCAGTCCGGGACGGGACCGAGCAGGTGGGTGGCCATCGTCTGGTGGGCCGAGTCTTCCGAGGAGGGATGGAAGATGCCGGCCAGCACGTCGCGGTACAGCCGGGACAACTCGTGGCGGCGGAAGTAGGAGGCGCCGCCGGCGGCCCGCACGGCGTGTTCCACCACGTCCTTGGCGGCCTGCGTGGTCCGCACCTTCAACGAGGAGAGTTTGGCGAACCACGCCGGACCGTGCTCGACCTGCTCGTCCACATCCCTGGCCAGCGCCAGTAGTTGCGTCCTGGCACCCTCCAGGGCGATTCCGGCCGCCGCGATCCGGCGCCGCGGGTCGGGCAGGTGCGCGAGCGTCGTGCCGTCGTGCTGCATCGAGGTACGGGCGCGCACGGCTTCGATCGCCAGGTCCAGGGCGCGCTGGGCGATCCCGACGTACACCGAGGAGGTGAGGATCTCGAACGAGGAGAAGATCCCGAAGATCAACGGGTCGGGGTTGGGCCCGGGGTCCAGGCGGCGCACCACCCGATCTGCTGCGGCGCGGGCCCCGTCGAGCACGGTGGTGTGGGACTGGGTGGCGCGCATACCCATGGTGTCCCAGTCGTCCTTGGTCGCTACGCCCGAACGGGTGATGAAGGCGTAGACGCTCTTGGGCGCATCGGGGGAGGTGTGATCGCTGCCGAAGGTGCCCAGCCGGGTCCACACCGGCGCCAGGGAGGTGAAGATCTTGGTGCCATGAAAGGTGTAGCCGCCTTCGCCGTCGGGCCGTGCCTCGGTGCGCGAACCGAACAGCACCAGGTCATTGCCAGGCTCGGAGATACCGAAGGCGAGCACCTCCCCCTCGGCGGCCTCCCGCACCACGAACTCCAGCGCGTCGTCGCCGCGGTCGGCCATCACCCGGGCCACCGCGAGCCAGACGTGGTGCATGTTCACGGCCAACGCGGTGGCGCCCGAGGCCCCGGCCAGGCGCATCTGTTCGCCGACCATCTGGGCCAGGGAGAGGCCCGAGCCGCCCAGGTCCACCGGCACCAGGGAGCGTAAGTAGCCGGCACCGGCGAGCTCGTCGAAGTCCTCGATGGGGAACTCGTTGCGTTCGTCGTACCCGGCGGCGCGCTCGCGGATCCGCTCCAACAACTCCTCGGTCAACACGCTCATCGTCCACCTCCGGTTGGGTTCGCCTCGCGTCGAGCCTAATCACCGACCTGTCGTGCCGCCCCCTGCGGGCCGACGGACCGGCCCTCCGCTGTGGCCCACGGGACCCACCAACTCGGGACCCGGCCGGCCGGTCGTACACTAGGGACCAACCCGGCGAACCCGGCGAGGTCCCTCGATCCGACGACGGCGCTGCGCGCCGCCCGGGGGATGCGCCGTCGAACTCGGGCGATCCAGCCCCGGCTGGACGGGCGTTCCGTCCGTGCCAGGGACCGGGTCGTTCGGCCCGGCCCCACAGCCTTCCTACCAGAGCAGTCCGAGGTGAACACAGGTGCCAGCGGTTTCTGACGCCACGCGAACCGGGTCACCGGCCACGCAGGGTCGGCGACGGCTAGGCGGCCGGCGTGGCTACCTCGCCTTGATCGGCGTGGCATTGGTGGTAGCGGTGGCCGTGAGTCTGCTCGCCCTGACCACGACCGGTGAGTTGGTTGCCCAGGCGCTGCTGGACCCCGGGGCCGGCGTGCGGTACGGGCTCCCGGTCTCCCGGGCCGTCCATGACATCGCCGCCGCGGCGACGGTCGGTACCGCGGTGCTGGCCGCCTTCGCCCTGCCCGGGAATCCGGACCACCGCGGCGTCTCCGGCATCCACCAGTGGCGCCTGGCCCGCTGGGGCGCCCTGGCCGCCGGGTGCTGGGCACTGGCCGGATTGGGTCTCCTCGTTCTCACCACCGCCCACACCATCGGTATGCCCCTGACCGACCCGGGGCTGTTCGGCCAGGTGGTCTTCTTCGCCACCGAGCTGCAGGCCGGTCGAACCCGGGTGCTATCGGTGGCCCTGGTGCTGGTGACGGTGGTGTTGCTGGCCTTCCCCAGCCGCATCGGCCGGTTGGGGTGGGCCGGCGGGCTGAGCATCGCGGCATTGCTCCCGCTGGCGCTTTCCGGGCACGCCGCCGGCGCCGATGAACATGCCAACGCCGTCAACAGTCTCGGCGTACACCTCATCGGGGTGACCATATGGGTCGGAGGGTTGCTTGCGCTGTGCGTGCTGGCGCCGCGCCTTGGCAGGCACCTGCGCCCGGTGACGCTGCGTTACTCCCGGCTGGCCCTGGTGGCGTTCGCCGCGGTTGCGCTCTCCGGTGTGGTCAACGGACTGCTGCGGCTGCAGGGCCCGGAGGATCTGTTCGCCCATCCCTACGGCCGGCTGCTGCTGGTCAAGATCGCGGCGCTGGCTGTGCTCGGCACGGCCGGCTGGGTGCAGCGGCAACGGATCCTCCCCTCCCTGGACGGGCCCACGGGCACGCGCCGGTTCGTGCGTCTGGCGGCCGGTGAGATCGTGGTGATGGCCCTGACGGTGGGGGTCTCCGTGGCACTGTCGGCAAGTGCCCCGCCGGTGCCCCAGGAGCGGGTCACCTACGACGTCCAGCATGCGCTGCTGGGCTTCGCCCCGCCCCCGCCGGTCTCGCCGGTGAACCTTCTCACCCAGGTGCAACCGGACTGGATGCTGATCGCCGCGGTGCTGCTCGCCTCGATCCTGTACCTGCGGGGGGTGCGCATCCTGACGCGACGCTCGGTGACCTGGCCGATCCACCGCACGATCTGCTGGCTCCTGGCGATGGTGCTGCTGGTCTTCTCCACCAGCGGCGGGCTGGGCGTGTACGGGCGGCTGCAGTTCAGCACCCACATGCTCCAGCACATGAGCCTGATGATGGTGATCCCGTTGCTGTTGGTACTCGGGGCGCCGGTGCTGCTGGCGCTGCGGGCGTTGCCGGTGCGGCGCGACGGCTCCCGGGGCGTGCGCGAGTGGCTGTTGGTGATACTGCAGTCCCGGTACGGCCACTTCATCACCCGGCCGGTGGTCGCGGGAGTGATCTTCGCCGGGAGCCTGATCGCCTTCTACTTCACCGGCTGGTTCGAGTGGGCGCTGCGCGATCACGGCGGTCACGTGGTGATGCAGGCGCACTTCCTGCTGACCGGGTACGTCTTCTTCTGGGTGCTGATCGGCGTGGACCCCGGTCCACGGAAACCGCCGCATCTGGTCCGGCTGCTGGTGCTGTTGGTGACGATGGTCTTCCACGCCTTCTTCGGCATCTCGGTGATGGCCCTCAGTTACGTCCTCGCCGAGGACTGGTGGAACCAGCTGGGCTTCACCGACACGGAGGCGCTGCTGGCCGACCAATCCGTCGGTGGGGCGATCGCCTGGGGCGCCGGTGAGTTCCCGGTGATCATCGCCGCCCTGGTCCTGGCCGCACAGTGGCTGCGCTCGGATGAGCGTCAGGCCCGCCGACTGGATGAGCGAGCCGTGCGCGACGGCGACCGGGAATTGCACGACTACAACGACTACCTGCGCCGATTGCACGCCCAGGACGAAGCAGGTTCCGCGGCAGGTTCTGGCACTGCCACCGCCCTGGGAGGCGATTCGCCGCCCGGAGCCGCGGACGGTGCCAAGGGTCGTTACTGATGTGACACATGTGAGTAATGTGATTGATGTGGAGATTGAACTCGAAAGAATCGGCGAAATCTCGCTGAAAACGAGCGTGTTGGTGCCGATTGCCCCATCGGAGTCGTAGTGTCGTCACGGCGCTACCCAGACGGGTTGCGATCAAGATCGATGAGAGGGAACTTACGTGTCCGTCAACCGCACTGACCTCGTAGCTGCAATTGCCGAGAAGTCTGGACTGAACAAGTCCCAGGCTGACGCCGCCCTGGGTGCCTTCCAGGAGGTTCTGGTGGAGTCCCTGGGCAAGGGTGAGCCCGTCAAGGTCACCGGCCTGCTGAGCGTGGAGCGCGTCGAGCGCGCTGCCCGCACCGGCCGTAACCCCCGCACCGGTGAAGAGATCGAGATCCCCGCCGGATACGGCGTGAAGGTCTCTGCCGGCTCGGTCCTGAAGAAGGCCGTCGCCAAGTGACCCACTCCGCTCGGGTCTGACCCGAGCGGGCTACGAAGGGGCGCGAAGACCGGATGCGGTCTTCGCGCCCCTTCTTTGTCGGCCGGAATCGGTACCGGGGGCGAGGGTGCACGCTACAGATTGACGCCTATCGATGGGTCGTGCCATGCTGCGCGGTGTTTGATCGATGGTCGTCAATGTGAAGGCGACCGTGCGCTGACAAGAAGGGCTCGACGCGTCATGTCCACGACGACGAACCTGCACGGGCAGGTGTGAGGCGTGCTGCTCGCGCTGGTCATCTTCGCCGTCACCCTTGTCCTGGTGATCTGGCAGCCGAGAGGGTTGGGCATCGGGTGGAGCGCCCTGGGCGGCGCCGTGGTGGCACTTCTGGCCGGGGTGGTCCATCTCAGTGACGTCTCCGTGGTGTGGGGCATCGTGTGGAACGCCACGTTGACCTTCGTCGCCATCATCATCATCTGCTCGATCCTGGACGAGGCGGGCTTCTTCGAGTGGTCTGCCCTGCACGTGGCCCGCTGGGCACGGGGCAGCGGTAGTGCGTTGTTCAACCTCATCGTCGTACTCGGCGCGGCGGTCGCGGCGGTGTTCGCCAACGACGGCGCCGCCCTGACCCTGACCCCGATCGTGTTCGGGATGATCATGGCGTTGAAGTTCTCGCCGAAGGTCGCCTTCGGGCTGGTGATCGCCACCGGCTTCATCGCCGACACCGCCAGTCTGCCCTTCGTCGTGTCCAACCTGGTCAACATCGTGATTGCCGACTACTTCGGAATCGGCTTCGCTCGGTACGCCCTGGTCATGGTGCCGGTGGCGCTCGTCTCGGTCGCCGCGAGCCTGGGGATGCTGCGGTTGTTCTTCCGCAAGGACATTCCGGGTCGGTATGACCCCAGCGCGTTGCGGCGTCCGGCCGAGGCGGTGGGCGATCCGACGACGTTCCGAGCCGGCGTCGTCGTGCTGGTGATCGTGCTGATCGGCTACTTCGCTGCCGATGCCGTCGGCATGCCGGTTGCCGCCGTGGCCGGGCCCGGCGCGTTGGTGCTTGCGCTGATCGCAGCCCGCCGGCCACGGGCGTTGTTCCGCCGGGTCGGTGCCCGGGCACGCCCGTCGGGTCAGGACGAGGACCTCGCCGCACTCCCGGCGACCGATGCCCACGTGCCGGACGCCGGGGACGAGCGGCAGGAGGGGGCGGCGCCGGCCGTGACGGACCTTGCCCGGTTCGGTCAGGGCGGGGCCGGACTGAGCCGGACGGCGCCGCTCACCTCGGCCGAACCTGCGATCGCGGTGTGGTCGGTGGTGCGGGGCGCCCCGTGGCAGATCGTGCTGTTCAGCCTGGGGATGTACCTGGTGGTCTATGGGCTGCGCAATCAAGGCCTCACCGACCACCTGGGGGAGTTGTTGGCGGCGATAGCCCAGCATGGCGACCTGGCCACGGCCACCGGTACCGGTTTCCTGGTGGCCGGGATGTCGTCGGTGATGAACAACATGCCCACCACCTTGATCGCCGCCCTGGGCATCGAATCAGCCGGGGCTACCGGGCTGACCGAACAGATGATGGTCTACGCGGCCGTGATCGGGGCGGATCTGGGGCCGAAGATCACCCCGATCGGATCCCTGGCGACGCTGCTGTGGTTGTCGGTCCTTGATCGCAAGGGCATGCACATCGGATGGGGAACCTACTTCAAGATCGGGATCGTGCTCACGATCCCGGTACTGGCCGTCACGCTGCTCGCACTTGCCGGGTGGTTGACGATCCTCGGCGCCTGAGACCCCTGACGGTAGGGCCTGGCCATCCGGCAGCGAGGCCTCCCGGGGTGGCGCGGGTTGACACCGTCGCATTACTCAATCACTATTGACTCAATGAGTGATGAGGGAAGTTCGATCGAGCGGCGAGCCCGGTTGCACGCCGCCCTCGCCGACCCAGCACGGCTGCGGATCCTCGACGTGTTGGCCCTGGGCGATGCCTCGCCCTCCGAACTCGCTGAGACCCTGGGTGCGCCGTCGAACCTCGTGGCCCACCATCTCGGTGTGCTGGAGCGTGAAGGGGTGCTGAGCCGGAAGAAGTCCGAGGCCGATCGACGACGCAGTTACGTCCAGATCGTGCCCGGGTCGTTGGACGAACTCACGCCCTGGGACCATCGCCGGGTCGTGCGGGTGGTGTTCGTGTGCACCCGAAACTCCGCTCGCTCCCACCTCGCCGCCGCACTGTGGCGCGTCGCGAGCCAGGTTCCGGTGATCTCGGCCGGTACCCACCCGCTGACCGGATCTCCCGCGGGGCCATCGAGGTCGCCCGCCGTCACGGCCTGGACCTGCCCCTGGTGCGGCCCCGGCACCTCAGCGACGTGCTGGCGGAGGGTGACCTGCTCATCAGCGTCTGCGACCGGGCCCACGAGGAACTGGCCTTGCCCATCGACATCCACTGGTCGGTTCCCGACCCCGTCACCCGCGGGGACGACGGCGCGTTCGACGAAGCGCTCGATGAACTCACGCGCAGGGTCCAGACTCTCGCGCCCCGACTGTCCCCGATGCCCTAGAAGGAGATCACCAGATGGCTCACCCTCCCAGCGTCCTGTTCGTCTGCGTCCACAATGCCGGTCGTTCCCAGATGGCCGCGGGTCTACTCACCGCCCTATCCGCAGGGCGGGTGGAGGTGCGGTCGGCCGGTTCGGCGCCGAAGGACCAGATCAACCCCGTTGCCGTGGAGGCGATGAAGGAGCTCGGCATCGACATCTCCGCCAATGAGCCCAAGATTCTCACACCCCGGATGCGGTGCAGTCCTCCGACGTGGTGGTCACGATGGGCTGCGGGGATGCCTGCCCCTACTTCCCGGGGGTTCGGTACGAGGACTGGGAGCTGGAGGACCCTGCGGGCAAGGACATCGAGACCGTCCGCCGGGTACGTGACGACATCCAGGTCCGGGTCCAGAAACTACTGACGGAGTTGCTGCCCGCGGCGGCAGCGCGATGACCTCCGCGGGCGTCGACGGCCGCGCCCCGCATGAGGCTCACCCCCGGGACGACACAGCCGTCCCGGCGGTGCGGAGCGAGGGCGGGGGGTTGTCGGGACTGCTCCGCCCCGACCGGGTCCTGGACCGGATCGCGCAAGACCTCGCGGAACGGTTCGCCAGTGTGTTCAGTCCCGAGACGGTCGACCGTTACGTGGTGGAGTCTCATGCCGCACTAGCGCGGACGTCGAGGGTCCCCACCCACCTGCCGGCCCTGACGGCACGGTTCGCCGCGGACCGGTTGCACGCCCTGGCCCGGGCCGAGGCAGTGGTGCCGCGCGATGTGCCCGAGGTGCTGTTCGTCTGCGTCCAGAACGCCGGGCGTTCCCAGATGGCGGCCGGTCTGCTCAACCGGCGTGCGGCCGGCCGGGTGCGCGTGCGTTCAGCGGGTTCCGCACCGGAGGAAGCGATCCACCCGAGCGTGGTGGCCGCGATGGCCGAGGTGGGCGTCGACCTCACCGCGGAGTTCCCCAAGCCGCTGACCGACGAGGTGGTGCGAGCCGCCGACGTCGTGATCGCGATGGGCTGCGGAGATGCCTGCCCGGTCTATCCGGGCAAGCGATACGAGCACTGGCCCCTGGAAGACCCGGCGGAGGCCACGGTCGAGGAGGCCCGGCGGATCCGGGACGTGGTCGACGCCCACGTGCGCCGACTCATGACCGAACTGCTCCTGGAGCCCTGATGGCCTGCGGCCCCGCCGATGTGCCCCCGCCGATCCGGCGCGGCGCCGGGGCTAGGATGGCGTGCCATGACCCCCCCCGCCCCGGCTCGGCGCCCCGCGGATGCCGAGCCGGCACCTGCGGCGTTGCAGCCGGCGATGAGCCGCGAGGAGGCGGAGAGCACGGCCGGCCTGCTGAAGGTCGTCTCCACTCCGACCCGGTTGCAACTGCTGAGCCTGATCCACCACAGCCCAACCGGCGAAGCGTGCGTCACCGACCTCGCCGCGGCTCTGAACTTCCGGCAGCCGACGATCACCTACCACCTCAAGGTCCTCGCCGAGGCCGGGATCATCACACGCACTCCCCGCGGCCGGCGCGTCTGGTGCTCGATCGTCCCGGAGCGGTTGGCCGCCATCGGGGACCTGCTGAGGTAGTCGGCTCCCTCGGGAGCAATGGGTGACCCGGCTGCGCGCACGTCGGCTCGCGGTCATGGCCGACCCGGCACGTGTGCAATTGCTCGACCTCATCCTGCACCGGTGGGACGTCACGGCGCTGACGTTGGCCGGCCGTCAGATGGACGTCGCCGCGGTGCAGGCTCATCTGGACGCGATGGCCGACGTCGGGCTGCTGGAGCCTCGTCGGCTCCACGAAGGGGAGCGTTCCTACGCGCCGACTGCCGATGCCCTGGCCATGTTCGGCGGGCAGGTACTGGACCGGCGGGAGGACCGGAGGGCACGCCCGGTGCCACGCCCTACCGGGCTGGTCGAGGCCCTCGCGCGGGACTTCCAGGGGGTCTTCGCCAGGGAAACGATCGAGCAGTTCGTGGTGGACAGTCACGCACTCCTGGCCGCCCGGGCCAGCGTCCGGGCCCACCTTCCGGTCCTGACTGCCCGGTTCGCGGCCGATCGTCTGGCCGCACTGGCCCGGGCAGAAGGGCGCACTCTGCGCACGAGCACCGACGTCCTGTTCGTCTGCGTGCGCAATGCCGGACGGTCCCAGATCGCCGCAGCCATCCTGCGCAGCCGCGCCGGACCGCACGTGCGGGTGCGGACCGCCGGCTCATTGCCCGGGGCCCGGATCAACCCGCACGTCGCCACGCTGCTGGAACGTCGTGGTCACGCCACCGTCAATGAGTTCCCCAAGCCGCTGACCGAGGAGGTGGTCCGCGCCTCCGACTACGTCATCACGATGGGGTGCGGAGACGCCTGTCCGCTGCACCCAGGGCCGACCTACCTGGACTGGCAGGTGCTTGATCCATCCGGCCAGCAGGAGTCGGTCGTCGAGGCGATCATCGACGAGGTCACGCACCGTGTCGAAGGCCTGCTGCGCACCCTGTCCGGACCCGCGGCAACGGCGGGCACGCGCGGCAAAGCATAGAGGTACGTCGATGTTGTGCCGGAAGTCGGCCCTCGTTCACCCGGGATTCATATAGAGGGGCTTCTATGTGTCTCGACGCCGTGGTTGCAGCCCGCGGCCACTCACCTCGAGACGAACGGAGACCCTATGGCGCACCGGCCAGCGCCGACCCCGACCGACCAGCGCCCTGAGATCGACCAGCGGCCTGAGATCCAGATCGAGTTCGGCCGTGATCACACCCGGCGAGTCGAGTCGTGGGAACACACCGCCAGAAGAGTTCGAGGCTCCTGTCTTCGAACTGGATGATGCCTCGGTCAGTTACGGGTCTTTCGCGGCCATCAAAGACGTCAGTATGACCATCCCGCGGCGCGAGATCACCGCGCTGATCGGGCCCAGCGGCTGCGGGAAATCCACCCTGCTGCGCTCATTGAACCGGATGAACGACCTCATCCCCGGCGCCGGCATCGGTGGATCCTTCCGCTACAACGGCGAGGACATCTACGCCCCCGGCGTCGACCCGGTGGAGGTGCGCCGGCGGATCGGGATGGTCTTCCAGAAGCCGAATCCGTTCCCGAAGTCGATCTACGACAACGTCGCCTTCGGGCCACGCCTGAACGGTCACCGGGGCAGGATGGACGACCTCGTCGAGGAAGCGTTGCGCAAGGCGTTCCTGTGGGATGAGGTGAAGGACAAGCTCAAGGACTCCGGGTTCTCCCTGTCCGGGGGGCAGCAACAACGGCTGTGCATCGCCCGCGCGATCGCGGTGAGCCCCGACGTCATCCTGATGGACGAGCCCTGTTCGGCGCTCGACCCGATCGCCACCCTGCGCATCGAAGACCTCATGCGCCAGATGCGCGACGAGTACACGATCGTCATCGTCACGCACAACATGCAGCAGGCGGCCCGGGTCTCGGACCGCACCGCATTCCTCACGGTCGACATCGACGACGAGGCCGGCGAGCGGAGCGGCGCGCTCGTCGAGTACGACCTGACCAGCACGATCTTCGCCAACGCGTCCGACCAACGGACCGAGGACTACATCACCGGCCGCTTCGGCTGACCGAGTCCACTTCCCGCACCGACCCACACCCACCCCCAAGGAGACGGAAGACACCATGACCAGCACCACCCTCACCAAGCCACGGGCGGCCTCCGCGGCAGCCATTACCGCACTCGCGCTCGTGCTCGCATCCTGCGCAGGTAGCCAGGGCCCGGCCGACGCCGCCCCGGGCGACGACGACGCAGAGCCGGCCGAGGAGATCAGCGCCGACGACCCCGACGACGCCGACGACGACTCGGCGAGCGCCGGCCTGAGCGGCGAACTGGAAGGAGCCGGTGCGAGTTTCCCCAACCCGGTCTTCCAGGACTGGGCCTTCGAGTACTCCAGCGAGGTCGAGACCGGGGTGCAGATCAACTACCAGTCGATCGGCTCGGGCGGTGGGATCGAACAGTTCCTGCAGCAGACCATCGACTTCGGTTCCTCCGAGCGCTACCTGCGCGACGAGGACCTCGAGGCCGGGGCCGCGGCACGTGGCTGCGCGGCCATTCAGTTTCCGGTGCTCTTCGGTGCGGTGACGCTCGCATTCGGCGACGACGAGATGGAGGGCCTGGTCCTGGACGCAGAGACGATCGCGGGCATCTTCCAGCGGGAGATCACCCACTACGACGCCCCGGAGATCGCCGAGCTCAACCCCGACCGCGATCTGCCGAACACCGAGATCATCCCGGTACACCGTTCCGACGGCTCCGGACCACCTCGGTGTTCACCACCTACCTCGAGGACGCCGCACCGAACTGGACGCTCGGTTCGGGCACCGAGGTGCAGTGGCCGGCCGAGACCCTCGGCGGCCAGGGCAACGAGGGCGTCACCGCAGGAATCGAGCAGAACCCCGGTGGTATCGGCTACGTGAACCAGGCTTACGCCATCGTCAACGACCTCGCTACAGCGGCGGTGGTGAACGAAGACGGACATGCGGTTCAGGCCACCCTGGAGGCCACCACTGAGGCCCTCGAGGTGCTGGAGATCCCGGACAGCTTCCAGTTCGACATCCTTGGAGTCGGGGGAGAAGGCTTCCCCATCGTCGGCGCCAACTGGATCTTTGCCTGGGAATGCGGGTATGACGACGACACCGCCGAGATGCTCAAGCACTACTGGACCTGGGCCACCCAGGACCAGGTGGCCATCGACCTGGCCCGGGACCTCGCCTACGCGCCGCTCGGCGACGGACTGCGCCCCCGGGTGCAGGAGGCCATCGACCTCATCAACAGCCAGGAGTAGACCGGGTCGCAGGGCGGGCCGCAGCCACGCCCGCCCTGCCCCCGATCTTCACCACCGACCCTCAGTTCCTGATGAGCAGATCGGCCACCAATGACTGTGACCAAGCCACCCGGGCGTAGTGCACTGCACAGCCACGGGGCCGGGCGGTACTCCGACCGGATCTTCACCGCGTTCCTGGCGCTTGCCGGCGCCAGTGTGCTGCTCGTGCTCGGGGCGATGCTGCTGCGCACTGTCTTCGACGCCTACCCGGTCTTCGTCTACCAGGGCTTCTTCGAGTTCGTCCTCGGGCCGGAGTGGCACGCCGGGTTCGCGCGTCACGAGTTCACCGGGACCTACGGTGCGATGCCGTTCATCCTCGGCACGTTGTACACCTCGGCGATCGCGGTCGCGATCGCACTTCCGCTGGCGATCTGCGTGTCACTGTTCATCACCTTCTACGCCAGCAGGAGGTTCCGCACCCTGCTGTCCTACAGCGTGGAGATCCTCGCCGCGGTGCCCTCGATCATCTTCGGCCTGTGGGGCCTGCTCTGGTTCGTGCCGAACGTGTTGCACCCGATCTCCCGGGCGATCAACACCACTCTCGGCTCGGTGTTCCCCTTCGTCGGCGGTTCGGTACCGAACACCAACTACTTCCACGCCGGGGTCGTGCTGGCGATCATGATCCTGCCGATCATCACCGCGATCACCCGCGAGGTGATGGCCGCCACCCCACCGGAGGAGGTCCACGCCGCCTACGGGCTCGGGGCGACCAAGAGCGAGGTGCTCGGAAGGATCGTGCTGCCCCGATCCTTCGGAGGCATCGTCGGAGCGACGATGCTGGGTCTGGGCCGCGCACTGGGGGAGACGATCGCGGTGCTGATGCTCATCGGAGGTTCACAACAAGCCGGGTCCAGGCTGTTCTTTCCCGGGGACTCTCTTGCCGCCCACATCGCTGCGACGTTCCAGGACGCCTCACCCGAGACGCTGACGGCGTTGATGGGGATCGGCGTCGTGCTGTTCCTGTTGACCATGGTCGTGAACGTCCTTGCACGTCTGATCGTGTGGCGATTCGCCCGGACCGCTTCTGCTGGAGATGCCCTGTGACGCACACCCTGACCCGTCCGAACGAGAAGTCCGGGCCCTCTGCCCCCGCACCTCTCACGTCCCGGACCGGCAACGGCAGACGCCGCAAGCGTTTCGATGCGGCTACCCGGGTCGTGTTGACGTTCCTGATGGTGTTGGCCGCGATCCCCCTGCTACTCATCATCATCGAGGTGGTTCGGATGGGGGCCGGGGTGATCTCCTGGGAGTTCTTCACCGAACGGGAGCACCCGCCGGCACGGGAGGGCGGCGGGTACGCCGCCGGCTTCATCGGCACCGGGATCATCATGCTGATGGCGATCGGCATCTCGGTACCGCTCGGCCTGGCCGCTGCGGTCTATCTGGTCGACTACGGCACAGGGTCGTTCGCCACCCTGATCCGTTTCGTCACCGACGTCATGACAGGTATCCCGTCGGTGTTCATCGGGTTGGCCGTCTACGCGATCCTGGTGCTGGGTACCGGACAGGTGGTCGGATTCGGGGCGTTCACCGGCGCGGTCGCGATCGCGATCGTGATGCTGCCCATCGTGGTGCGCTCCTGCGAGGAGGTGCTCAAGACCGTCTCAGCGGACATCCGCCGCGGATCCTTTGCGCTGGGTGCGCGCAAGTGGCAGACCACCACCCGTGTGGTCCTGCCGGCTGCCGCCCCGGGCCTGACCACCAGCGTGATGCTCGCCATCGCCCGCGGCGCGGGGGAGACCGCCCCGCTCATCCTCACCGCATTCGGCAACGTCAACATCGTCTACGCCGCCTACAACGTGGCGATCAGCGCCGTGCCGTTGCAGATCTACAACGGCGCCCGGCAACCGTTCGATCCGGGGATCGAACGGGCCTGGGGTGGGGCGCTGGCCCTGCTGGTGGTGGTCCTGGTGCTCACCGTCGTCGCCCGGTACGTCGGAGCACGCGCCTCGAAAGCCCACCGCGTGTGATGGTCGCTGCCCACGTTGCCCCGGACCCGGCGACCGACCGAGCTACCGAGGTGCGCTACCTGGACACTCTGCGCACCTGGCAGCGGCATGGGCAGGTCAACTCGGTGTCGTTCCTCGACCCCGGGCTCGACTGCGAGGCACCGATCATCAAGGATCTGCGCGGAATCGGCCTCGCGGTCGCGGTGCACACCGAACCGCACCGAGCGCTGCTCGCCTGCGGCCGTGACCAACCCGACGTCCTGGTGCTCTCCACGGCCGTGCCCACGGCAGAGGCGATCGGTGCGGTGAGCGCGATCCGGGACGAACTGGGCACACCGGTACTGCTCGCACTCGGGACGGATGAGACCGAGGCCGCCTCGCCCATCATCTTCGCCGGCGCCAGACCCATCCTGGAGCACCCCTACCGGCTCGACTCGGTTCTGACCGCACTCGCCGGGATCGAGGGGAGCACACGGACCACGGCCCCTCGAACTCGGCCCCCTGTGGCTCGACCCGGCCGCGATCGAGGCCCAGGTGCACGGCCGCGTGGTCCGCCTCAGCCTGAGGGAGTTCAGGCTGCTGTACGCCCTCGCGGGCCGTGCCGATGAGGTGATCGGCACCGCGGACCTGATCAGCATCGTGGGGCCGGGGCGTGGCGGCGTCCCGGTGGCGCTCACCCCGATGGTGAAGCGGGTGCGTGAGAAGCTGGTGCGCGCGGGTGTCGACCCGGTGGAGAACGTCCGAGGGCTCGGTTACCGGCTGGCCGTAGCACGGCTGTCGTCTGCGCCCTGAACCGCTGGACACCGGGTCAGGCGCGGGGCGGACGCTTCGGGTGCGATGCGGAGAGGACGAAGAGGCAGGCATCGGCCACGACGGGAGTGCGGGGTGGTGGAGCCCGGTTGAGCGGGCTCGTACACTGGGGGCATGACCGAGCAGAATCCGCCGACGCAGCCACAGGAGACCGAACGCCTCTCCGGTGGCGCTACCTCGACAGACGTGCTGGAGCGCGAGGAGGTCCGGGACAAGACCGACGCCGGTGATTCCGAGCGGTACTCCCATTACGTACGTAAGGACAAGGTGACCGCCTCGGCCGTCTCCGGTGGGCCGGTCGTGGCGCTGTGCGGGAAGGTCTGGACCCCCAGCAGGGATCCGAAGAAGTACCCGATCTGCCCAGCGTGCAAGGAGATCTACGAGACGATGGGCGCCGGGGGCGACGGGGACGATTCGGGTTCGGGCAAGGGCCGGGGCTTCTTCGGCTTCGGCTCCAAGAAGTGACCGGCGGGCATCACCAGGCCGCCCCTCCTCACCATCCACAGCACGACGCGGGTCCCGTTCGCACCGGGTCGGCCGACGTGCCGGGGTCGACTGCGGCCGCCTCCCACCTGCCTCCGGCCTACCCCGACCGCGCTGCGTGGGGGACAGCGGAGCGGCTGCGTGCGTGGCAGGCCGCGGCGTTGGATACCTACCTGCGTGATCAGCCCTCGCGACTTCCTCGCCGTGGCCACGCCCGGGGCCGGTAAGACCACCTTCGCGCTGCGTGTGGCCACTGAGTTGCTGCAGCAGCGCGTGGTGCGCCGGATCGCGGTGGTCGCTCCCACCGAACACCTGAAGACCCAGTGGGCCGATGCTGCCAGGCGGGTCGGCATCGCCCTGGACCCCACCTTCCGTAACGCGCAGGGCCGTCACGGCGCCCAGTTCGACGGGGTGGCCCTGACCTACGCCCAGGTGGCCGCGAACGCCGCTCTGCACCGGGCCCGCACCGAGGCGGCGAGCACGCTGGTGATACTGGATGAGGTCCACCACGGCGGGGACGCGTTGTCCTGGGGCGAGGCGATGCGGGAGGCGTTTGAGCCTGCCACCCGGCGCTTGTCGCTGACCGGCACCCCGTTCCGCTCCGACACCGCAGCCATCCCGTTCGTGGACTACGAACCCGGACCCGACGGCATTCGACGCTCCCGGGCCGATCACACCTACGGCTACGGCGACGCGCTGCGCGACGGTGTGGTGCGCCCGGTGCTGTTCCTGTCCTACTCCGGGCAGATGCGCTGGCGCACCCGCACCGGAGAGGAAGTCAGCGCCCGGCTCGGGGAGGCCGCCACCAAGGACATCACCGCCCAGGCCTGGCGGACCGCCCTGGATGAGCAAGGGGAATGGATCCCTGCGGTGCTGGCCGCTGCGGACCGGCGCCTGACCGAAGTGCGCCGGCACGTCCCGGACGCCGGCGGGCTGGTCATCGCCACCGACCAGACCAAGGCCCGCGCCTATGCGGAGCAGTTGCGTCAGATCGCCGGCGAGAAGCCGGTGGTGGTGCTCTCCGACGACGCCGGGGCATCGGGTCGGATCGAGGAGTACGCCACCGGCGACCAGCGGTGGATGGTGGCGGTGCGGATGGTGTCCGAAGGAGTGGACGTGCCCCGCCTGGCCGTGGGGGTCTACGCCACTGCCACCGCGACCCCGCTGTTCTTCGCCCAGGCGGGGGCCGCTTCGTGCGGGCCCGGCGGCGCGGGGAGACCGCTTCGATCTTCCTGCCCTCGGTCCCGGTGCTGCTGGCGTTGGCGGGTGAACTGGAGACCGAGCGCGACCATGCCCTGGACCGGCCGGTGGCCCAGGGTGAGGAGGTCTGGCTCGACGACGACGCGCTCGCCGGAGCGAACCGCACGGAGCAGGCCTCCGATGAGCAGATGCTGCCCGGCTTCGCCGCCCTGGACGCCCAGGCCTCCTTCGACAAGGTGCTCTTCGACGGCGGTGAGTTCGGCACCGGCGGGGACCTGGGATCGGATGAGGAGCAGGACTTCCTCGGACTGCCGGGGCTGTTGGATGCCGATCAGGTGGCCACGTTGTTGCGCAGCCGCCAGGCCGAGCAGCTCGGCCGGCACAAGGCCCCGCGCGCCGGCGCATCGGCTACCGACGTGGTCGACCATCGCCGGCTGACCGAGTTGCGCAAGGAACTCAACGCGCTGGTCAGCGCCTGGGCGCGCGGCGCAGCGGCACTCCGCACGGAGTGGTGCACACCCGGCTGCGTGAGCACACCGGCGGCGGGGAGGTGGCCCGCGCAAGCGCCGAGCACCTGCAGGCACGCATCGCCAAGGTGCGCGCCTGGTTCGTCGGCCGGCGCTGACCGGGTGCCGCGGCAACGGACGCACCCACGGCACCGTCTCGATCAGACCCGCGGATTCGGGCGGTCGGCCTGCCTGGCCTCCCTGGCCGAGGCGACGTCGTCGACGATCACCGCGATGTGCTCCATGCTGGTGATCAACGAGCCGTACACGGGCCAGTCGGCCCCGGGCAGCTGCCCACCCTCGGTCAGCCGCCCGGCCAGTGCCCGGAGCCGGTCGTGCACCGGTTCCACCTGGGCGTCGGGATCCTGGATTGACCGGCCGGCATCACGCACGATCGCCACCCAGGCCTGCCGGAACATGTCATCCCAGCGGCTCTCCGCGATCGTGGCCTCACGTAGCGTCCGGGCCAGATGCCGCAGATGGGAGACTCCCTCACCGATCCGTTCCAGGAGCTCCTCGTAGGAGGTTGGCTGCCCGGCTCGAGCCCGGTCCTTGCGCCGCTCCCGCACACGGGGCCGCGCCGGGGCCAGCAACCGCGGGTTGGCGCGGCGGCTCTCCCGGGCGAAGGAGACCCACTGCGAGGCGTGCTCGACCTCGGCGGTGATCGAGACCGTCTCGCTGACCCAGGCGTCGGCGCGCGCGGTGTCCCAGGACGTCTCCAGCTCCTCGGCGATCTCGATGAGCACCTGGCCCATACGGCGGTTCACGCTGTCCACGTACCGGGCGGCCCGCCCCTCCCAGAGCGGTGGCACGAGCACCAGGTTCACCACCACGCCGACAGCCACCCCGAGGGCCACCTCGAGCAGACGATCGTCGAGCAGGGGAGCCTGCTCGCCGAAGCCACTACCGAGCACGAAGATGGCGGTGGTGGCGATGGCCACGCCCTCGTCCCTGAGCCAGCGCAGACGGGCAGCCACAAGCCCACCAACAGCGCCAGCCCGAACGTCCAGAGCGTGACTCCGAGGTAGGCGCCGATCACGAACGACAACCCGATGCCGACCGCGGAGGCGACCATCGTCTGCAGGCCCCGGCTCAGGGACCGGTAGACGGTTGCGTGCACGGTGAGCAACGCCGTCCAGGGAGCCAGGAACGGGAGTTCGGTCTCGAAGACCGCCACGGCCAACCACCAGGCCGCTGTGGCCGCGATGGTGCTCTTGAGCACCTGGATCCCGGTAGTCACGAACTCCGGGGAGCGCACCCTGTTGACGATGCGGCGCCACACTCGACCCTTCACGGTCCCCTCCTGTCTGCTGCTCGGGCCCTGCCGTCGCGCGCCCTGGGAGGCTTGTCCGCGCTCGAGGGTATGTCACCCACGGCCGGGCCCGCGCGTTGAGACACGGCGCCCCATCGGACCGGAGGGCGCTCAGAGCATCTGGTGCACCGTCTCCAGGGCCGGATCGCCGGCGGACAGCCGCCGGGCGTAGGGGGAGAGCTCGGCCCGTGAGGCTCGGTGTCGTTGCGAGGCGGCATGCACGCCCGAGGTGCCGGTGAAGGACCTGTGCACTTCGCCGTCGAGCACCAAGGGCACCTGCAGGACGCGAAGATCCTCCTCGCCCGGGGCCCACTGCGCCCCGGCGCCAGCCACCACGACCTCCTGTTCGGCCCGCCCGGCGGGGTCCAGGCGCCTGGCCGCGTTCTTGCGTCCGCCGACGCTGGTCTTGGCCGAGGAAGCCTTCTCCACCGACTCCATCTGGCCGCTCGCGCCCTCACGGGAGACCAGTTTGTACACCATCCCGCAGGTGGGTGCGCCCGAGCCGGTCACCACCGAGGTGCCCACCCCGTAGGAATCGACCGGTGCCGCCGCCAGTGAGGCGATCGCGTGCTCATCCAGATCCGAGGACACCACGATCTTGGTACCGGGCGCACCGAGGGAGTCCAGTTGGTCCCGGACCTCCCGGGCCACCACGCCCAGATCGCCGGATCCAGCCGCACCGCGTCCAACTCGGTGCCGGCGGCCTCGATCGCCCGGCGCACGCCCTCGGCGATGTCATAAGTGTCCACCAGCAGGGTGGTGTGCGGGCCGTAGGCGGCGATCTGCGCCGCGAAGGCGGCCGGTTCGTCGTCGTGCAGCAGTGTGAAGGAGTGGGCGGCGGTGCCGATCGTCTCCAACCCGTACCGCCGTCCGGCCTCCAGGTTGGAGGTGCCGGTGAACCCGCCCACCACCGAGGCCCGTGCGGCCGCGACCGCGGCCTGTTCGTGTGCGCGCCGCGATCCCATCTCCAGGCACGGGCGCGAGCCGGCGGCCGAGGTCATCCGGGAGGCCGCTGAGGCCACAGCGGAGTCGTAGTTGAGCACCGACAACGCCAGGGTCTCCAGCAGCACCCCCTCGGCGAAGGTGGACTCCACCACCAGTACCGGGGAGCCGGGGAAGAAGACCTCGCCCTCCGCGTACCCGTAGATGCTCCCGGTGAAGCGGTAGTTCGCCAGGTAGTCCAACATCTGGGTGTTCGCGACCCCCTCGTCGCGCAGGTGCTGCAGCTCGGCGTCGGTGAACCGGAAATCGGTCAGCGCCTCCAGGAACCGTCCGGTACCGGCCAGGACCCCGTAGCGGCGCCCGGGGGGCAGCCGGCGGGTGAACACCTCGAACACGCAGCGGCGCTCCGCCGTCCCGCTCGCCAGGGCGGCCTGGACCATGGTGAGTTCGTACCGGTCGGTCAACAGGGCCGTGCTGGGGGCGTGCGGTTGCGTCATAGCGCCCGACCCTACTGACTTCACCGCAGCAGAGACAGCGGGTGCCTCCGTGGCCGGGCCGCCGCGGGCGGGCACCGGATGGGCTGCTCGGCACTCGGGGCCTACCCTGGTGGCATGACCGCCGCACCGGACACCGACACCGAGGTGGGCATCGGCGCGCGCACGGAACCGGACAAGGTCTGGCGCACCATCGTGTGGAACGACCCGGTGAACCTGATGAGTTACGTGGCCTACGTGTTCCGGTCCTACTTCGGCTATTCCGAGCAGAAGGCCACCGAGTTGATGCTCCAGGTCCACCATGAGGGCAAGGCGGTCGTGGCCTCCGGGGCGCGGGAGAAGATGGAGGCGCACGTGCAGGCCATGCACTCCTACGGCCTGTGGGCGACGCTGGACCAGGAGGGGGCCTGATGCGCGCGTTCGTACGCCGTCGTGGCCGTTATGTGGCCGAACTCGACCCAACCGAACGCTCCATCCTGGCAGGGGTGATCGCCGACACCGCCACGCTGCTGGGCGATCCTCCCCGGGACCTGGCACCCGGCGGCCCGGGGCAGGAGGCCGACGACGGGGCTCACCACGGCCCTGCCGGTCCCGATGCCGGTGCCGGACCGGGAACGGGCGAGGGGTCCCACCCGGATTCCGCAGCGGTCTCCGGCGGTGGCGGCGGCGCGGCCACGAACGGGCCGGAGGATGCCGGAGCCACGGGGGATGAGGACGACGCGGCCGAGGGTATGGAGGAGCAACTGGCCCGGCTCGGCCAGGACGTGCCCGAGCCCGCCGACCCGGCCCTGGCCCGGCTGCTGCCCGCCGCCAGCCGTGACGATCCCGAACTGGCCGCAGAGTTCCGTCGCCTTACCCAGGATGAGTTGCGCAACGACAAGATCGCCCGGCTGCGGATGGTCTGGGCGGCGCTGCGTGCCCCGGGCATCAAACTCACCGTGCCGCCGGAGGAGGCGATGGACTGGGCGGCCGCGATGACCGATGTGCGCCTGGTGCTGTCCGAGCGGCTGGGGATACGCTCCGATGCCGACGCCGAGGAGATCTACGCGCTGTCCACCACATCGGGCCGTCCCGGCAGCAGCGAGGAGGAGGATCTGCGGCTGGCACTGGCGAGTGTGTACTCGGCTTTCACCTGGTTGCAGGAGTCCCTGGTCCAGGTGATGTTGCCTACACTCCAGGACTGACGCTCCTGCGACCCCGGTCGCCGGGCTAAGCTGGGGGCGATGAAGCAGGCACCGATCGGGATCTTCGACTCCGGCGTGGGCGGGCTGACCGTGGCCCGCGCCGTACTCGACCAGGTGCCGGGGGAGTCGGTGCGCTACGTCGGCGACACCGCCCACGGCCCCTACGGCCCGCTGTCGATCGCCCAGGTTCGTGCGCACGCGCTGCGGGTGATGGACGATCTGGTGGACTCCGGTGTGAAGATGTTGGTGATCGCCTGTAACTCCGCCTCCGCGGCAGTGCTGCGCGATGCCCGCGAGCGCTACACCGGCAGCCGTGGCATCCCCGTGGTGGAGGTGATCCAGCCGGCCGTGCGCCGGGCGGTGGCGATGACCCGCAACCACAAGGTGGGTGTGGTGGCCACGCAGGCGACGATCACCTCCCAGGCCTACGAGGACGCCTTCGCCGCAGCGACGCACCTGGACCTGACCACGGCGGCGGCGCCTCGCTTCGTGGAGTTCGTCGAACGCGGGATCACCGCCGGTGGTGACGTGCTGGAGGCTGCCGCGGAGTACCTTGCCCCGTTGCGCCGGGCGCAGGTGGACACCCTGGTGCTGGGGTGTACCCACTATCCGTTGCTGACCGGGGTGCTCCAGTACGTGATGGGCGATGACGTGACCCTGGTCTCCTCCGCGGAGGAGACCGCCAAGGACGTCTATCGGGCGCTCCTGGCCCATGACCTGGTGCGTGATGACGGTGCCGCCCCGGTGCACAGGTTCCTCGCCACCGGGGACACCGATGCCTTCGATGACCTGGCCCACCGATTCCTGGGACCGGAGGTCGGCTCGCACAGCGCGGTGGAGATCACCGGTGAGATCCCGAAGATCACCGTCGCCGCGGGCCCGGGAGCGGAGCCGGTGCCCGGGGTACGGACACGAGGGGGAAGTGGGGCACGGGGATGAAACTGACGGTCGTGGGCAGTTCCGGGTCGATCTCCGGGCCGGAGTCGGCGGCCTCGTGCTACCTGCTGCAGGCCCACGACGGCGACCGCACCTGGCAGGTGCTGCTGGACCTGGGGCCCGGAGCGGCGGGGCAGGCGATGCGCTACGTGGACCCCGCGCAGGTGGACGCGGTGCTGGTCTCGCACCTGCATGCCGACCACATCGCCGACCTGGCCGGGCTGGAGGTACTGATCCGCTACGGCCCGGGCGCCCCGCGCCCCCCGGTGCCGGTCTATGGCCCGGCAGGTACCCGCGCTCGGATCGCCCAGTTGTGCGGGGAGTCCGGCAATCCCGATCACGCCTTCACCGTCACCACCTGGCAGCCCGGCACACCGGTGCACCTGGGTCCGTTCGTGATCGAACCATTCGAGGTGGAGCATCCCGTCCCCGCCTACGCCATGCGGATCACCGGACCGTCCGCCGAGGGCGCTGGGCCCCGGGTGCTCACGTACACCGGGGACACCGACCATTGCGCCGGCGTGACCCTGGCCGCCCGCGACGCCCACGTGCTGCTGTCCGAGGCCGCCTTCCAGGAGGAGCGCGACCAGGTGCGCGGGATCCACCTGACCGGGCTGCGCGCCGGACAGCTGGCCACCGAGGCGCGCGCCGGGCGCCTGATTCTCACCCACATCCCGCCCTGGACGTGCGCCGCCACCGTACGCACCGAGGCGACCGGCACCTACGCCGGACCGATCGAGGTCGCCGAACCCGGTGCTACCTGGTTGATCTGACCGGCGCATCGGTTGTCTGGCGGGGTGGCCGGTGATGAACTGTGCGTTCCTGACCGGTCGGGGTGATCGGCGTCACGCGTTCTGGGTGATTTCCATGCCATTGGGTAACCGTTCATGAGACGGCGTACAAGGAAGGCCCAAGAACTCGTTACGCTTTCGATCATGTCGATCAGACCCGAGACACCAGCCACGGACGTCAGCACGTCGGCCCAGGACGCCGAGAGCGCAGCCACGCCGGCCGAGCACCTGGCGTCCGGCTCCCGGACCGGAGCGGCGATGGAGGTGCCCGAGGCACTGCGAAACGACGTGCGGATGCTGGGCGGCATGCTCGGCACCGTGCTGGCCGAATCCGGTGGGCAGGATCTGCTCGATGACGTCGAGCGGCTGCGTGAACTGACCATCACCGCCTACTCCGAACCCGGCTCGGACGCCTTCACCCAGGCTGAGGAACTGGTTGACTCCTTCACGCTGGAGCGGGCCGAGGACGTGGCCCGGGCGTTCAGCGCCTACTTCCACCTGGTGAACCTGGCCGAGGAGTTCCACCGGGTCCGGGTGCTCCGCGAACGCGACCAGGTGGGAGGCTCGCCCACGGCCAGCGGCCGTCCGCCGGAGGACTCGATGGCCCAGGCGCTGGAGTTCCTCACCGACCAGGTGGGCCGGGAGGAGGCCTTCGCCCGAGTCGAGGCGCTGGAGTTCCGCCCGGTGCTGACCGCCCACCCCACCGAGGCCCGGCGGCGCGCCGTGTCCTCGTGCATCCGGCGGATCAGCGAACTCGTCGGGCAGTGGGATGACCAGCGGCTGAGTGCCCGCGAACGCGGGGACGTGCAGCGCGCGCTGCTGTCGGAGGTGGACACCCTGTGGCGCACCTCCCCGCTGCGGGCGGACAAGCCCACCCCGCTGGATGAGGTCCGCACCGCGATGGGTGTGTTCGACCAGACTCTGTTCAGCGTGTTGCCGCAGATGTACCGGCGGCTGGACGATCTGCTCGACGGGGACCACGCGGTGAGCCGTGAACCTCGATCGCGCGCGTTCGTGCGCCTGGGTTCCTGGATCGGGGCGGACCGGGACGGTAACCCCAACGTCACCTCCGGCATCACCCGAGCCGCCGCCGCGATCGCCAACGAGCACGTGCTGCTCGGGTTGGAGCGGGTGGCGCAGCGGATCGGACGCGGTCTGACTCTGGACTCCCACACCACCCCCCCGACCACCGCGGAGTTGGAAGCGCTGTGGAACCGTCAGCGCCGCCTCGCCGCGGAACTGACCTCCGACATCGCAACCCGGTCCCCGGACGAGCCCTACCGCCGGGTGGTGCTGATGATCGCCGAGCGCATCGCGGCCACCCGGCAGCGCGACGCCGATCTGGCCTACGGCGACGCCGATGAGTTGCTCGCCGACCTCGAGGTGGTGCAGACCTCCCTGGCCCAGGTGGGAGAGAAGCGCAAGGCCTACGGCGAGATCCAGGAACTGATCTGGCAGGTGCAGACCTTCGGGTTCCACCTGGCTGAACTGGAGGTCCGCCAGCACGCCAAGGTGCACTCGGCGACCCTGGCCCAGATCGACGCCGATGAGGAACTCAGCGAGATGAGCGAGGAGGTGCTGGAGACCTTCCGCTCCATCGGGGCGATCCAGGACCGCTACGGGGAGTTGGCCGCCCGGCGCTACATCGTCTCCTTCACCACCTCGGCCACCGACCTGGCGAACGTGTTCCGGCTGGCGGTGGCCGCACTGGGCTCGGAGCAGGAGGCGCCGGTGTTGGACGTGATCCCCCTGTTCGAGACGCACCAGGACCTGAAGAACAGCACCGAGGTACTGGACGAGATGATCGAGCTGCCCCAGGTGCGCGCCCGCCTGGAGGCCACCGGTAGACGCTTGGAGGTCATGCTCGGGTACTCGGACTCCTCCAAGGACGTCGGCCCGGTCGCGGCCACCCTGGCGCTGTATGAGGCGCAGTCGCGGATCACCCGGTGGGCCAAGGACAACGACATCACCCTCACCCTGTTCCACGGTCGTGGGGGCGCCCTGGGCCGCGGTGGCGGACCGGCCAACCGGGCCCTGATGTCCCAGCCGCCCGGGTCGGTGGACGGCCGGTTCAAGCTCACCGAACAGGGCGAGGTGATCTTCGCCCGCTACGGGGACCCGGTGATCGCGGCCCGGCACATCGAACAGGTGGCGGCGGCCACGCTGCTGGCCTCCACCCCGCACATCGAGCAGCGCAACGCCACCGCGGCCGAGGACTTCGCCGACGTCGCCGCCACCATGGACCGGGTGTCCCGGGACCGGTTCTTCCAGCTGGTGCACGCCGAGGGTTTCCCGGGCTGGTTCGCCGAGGTGACCCCGCAGGAGGGGGTCGGCTGGCTGGCACTGGGTTCGCGCCCGGCCCGGCGCGGCCTCAGCGTGGAGTCGCTGGAGGACCTGCGCGCGATCCCGTGGGTGTTCGCCTGGACCCAGGCCCGGATCAACCTGACCGGCTGGTTCGGGCTCGGCTCGGCGCTGGCCGCGGTGGGGGACCTGCAGCGGCTGCGGGAGGCCTACCGGCGCTGGCCGCTGTTCACCACCATGATCGACAACGTGGAGATGTCCCTGGCCAAGACCGACGAGCGGATCGCCCGCCGCTACTTGGATCTGGGCGACCGGGAGGACCTGAGCGAGTTGGTGATGGAGGAGATGGTCCTGACCCGCCAGTGGGTGGTGGACATCACCGAGCAGGACCGGTTGCTCGCCGGCCACAGCGTGCTGGGCCGGGCGGTGCAGCTGCGCAGCCCCTACGTCGACGCGCTCTCGCTGATCCAGCTCCGTGCGTTGCGGGCGCTACGCGCCGATGAGGGGGAGGACGTGGACGACCAACTGCGCCGGGTCATGTTGTTGTCGGTGAACGGAGTGGCCGCAGGCCTGCAGAACACCGGCTGAGTGCCCGCCGCCGCCGAGCGTGCCTACCGACGGCGAGCGTGCCTACCGACGGCGAGCCCTGCGGGTATCGCCCTGAGCGCGCAGGCTCGCCCTCGAGACCCGCAGCACGGCTCGTCATGCCGTGAGCGTGCTGCTGCCGTCGCCGTCGCCGGTAGGGGTGGGCCGGACCACCGTGATCCCCGGAGCCGGGTCCCGGTCCATCCGTGCCAGCGCCCGGGGAACCTCGTCCAGCGTGATCTGGCGGGTGACCAGGTCCGCCGGGCGCAACGTCCCGGCGACGACCAGGCCCAGCATCGGCCCGTACTGGGCGGCGGCCATTCCGTGGGAACCCAGGAACGCCAGTTCCCGCGCGATGATCGCGCCCACCGGAAGCGATGGTTCCTCGGCGAACAGACCGATCTGCACGTGCCGTCCGCGGGGAGCCAGACTGAGCAGTGCAGCACGGGTGGTCTCCGCCCGGCCCAGGGCTTCCAGGCTCACCTGCACCGGACCGAACCGGCGCACCTGCGCGGCGAGGCCCTCCGGGTCAGCGGTTCCGGCCAGTACCGTGTGTGCCGCTCCGGCGGCCCGGGCCAACGTCAGCGCTGCCGGGGCCCGGTCCACCGCGATCACCTCGGCACCCAGGGCCGCGCCGATCATCACCGCCGAGAGCCCCACCCCACCGGCGCCGATCACCGCCAGGCGCTCACCGGGCCGCACCTGGGCACGGTGATGCAGGCCGGCGAAGGCGGTGGCGAACCGGCAGCCCAACCCCACCAGGGCGAGCGGGTCCAGGCGCTCAGGGACGACGACGGCGTTGAAGTCGGCGTGCCGCACTCGAACCTGCTCGGCGAAGGATCCCCAGTGGGTGAACCCGGGCTGGGTCTGGTCCGGGCACACCTGCGCTTGGCCATCGGTGCATTGGGGGCACACCCCGCACCCGCACACGAACGGGGCGATGATCCGCTGACCCACCTGCACCGACGCCACCGCTGCGCCGGTAGCGACCACGCGCCCGACGAACTCGTGGCCGGGCACGTGCGGCACCGCGATGTCACGGTCGTGACCGGCCCAGCCGTGCCAGTCGCTGCGGCACAATCCGGTCGCCTCCACCGAGACCACCGCGGCGTCGGGCTCGGGCTCGAGGTCCGGAACCTCCCGGACGGCGGGCATCTGCCCGAATGCCTCGTAGACGACAGCGCGCATCTGCACAGTGTGGGCCATCCGGGGTCCGTTGTGGACCGGGCACCGCCGAACGTGCTTTAGGGTCGGTAACCATGACAGTCCAGCGCACCGAAGGTCGATCTACCACCGAGTTGCGGCCGGTGCGGTTCACCCGGGGCTGGTCGGATCAGGCCGAGGGCTCGGTCCTGGTCGAGTTCGGCGGCACCCGGGTGTTGTGCACCGCCTCTTTCACCGAGGGTGTGCCCCGGTGGCGCCGGGGGTCGGGGAAGGGCTGGGTGACCGCGGAGTACGCGATGCTGCCGCGATCGACCAACACCCGCTCGGACCGGGAGTCGGTCCGGGGCAAGATCGGGGGACGCACCCACGAGATCTCCCGCCTGATCGGACGCTCGCTGCGCGCCATCATCGACACTGGCGCGCTCGGGGAGAACACCATCATGCTGGACTGTGACGTGTTGCAGGCCGACGGCGGCACCCGGACCGCGGCGATCACCGGCGCCTACGTGGCATTGGCCGACGCGGTCGCCTGGGGCAAGCAGAACAAGGCGATCTCCACCAAGACCACGGTGTTGACAGACTCGGTCTGCGCCGTCAGCGTGGGTCTGGTCGACGGAGTAGCGATGTTGGACCTGGACTACCCCGAGGACGCGCGGGCGGACACCGACATGAACGTGGTGGTGACCGGGTCCGGCGGGTTCGTGGAGGTGCAGGGCACCGCGGAGCGGGAGCCGTTCAGCCGTACCCAGCTCGAGGAACTACTGGATCTGGCCGCGTTGGGCTGTGCCGACCTGACCGACCGCCAGCGCCAGGCGCTGTCCGCTGACGTGGCCCCTCGATCGATCCCGGGCGTCCTGGGCCGGTGAGCCGGCCCCGCGTGGTGATGGCCACGCACAACCAGCACAAGGTCGGTGAACTCCGGCAGATCCTGTCCGGGCTGCTCGAGGCCGGCGATGTGATCGGGGCCGGTGAGGCTGGCGCCCCGGACGTCGCCGAGACCGGGGTCACCTTCGCCCAGAACGCACTGCTGAAGGCCCGTGCCGTCGCCGCGCACACCGGCCTGATCGCCGTGGCGGACGACTCGGGCCTGGCTGTGGACATCCTCGGCGGGGCCCCGGGTATCTTCTCCGCGCGCTGGGCCGGTCGCCACGGTGACGACACCGCGAACCTGAACCTGCTGCTGGATCAACTGGCCGACATCGCCCCGGAGCACCGCCGCGCCCGGTTCGTCTGCGCCGCGGCTCTGGCCACCCCCGAGGGCACCGACGTGGTCGAGCACGGCTACCTGCCCGGGGTCCTTCTCACCGAACCGCGGGGCAGCGGAGGGTTCGGATATGACCCGATCCTGGTCCCGGATGGGCAGGACCTCTCCTGCGCGGAACTGAGCCCCACGGAGAAGAACGCGATCTCCCACCGGGGGCAGGCATTCCGGGCCCTGGCCACCCACCTGGGCCCGTTGCTGGGCTGAGCCCAGCCCGCCCTGATCGCGTCGCAGGGCCCGAGCGCGACCTCAGACGATCCGGCCGGCGTGGGACAGGGCCTGGCGGACCAGCGCCCCGTGCCCGTCGACCATCTCGGCCTGGATGCCGGGATTCAGCGCCTCCTCCGGGCTGAGCCAGGTGATGTCGAGCACGTCCTGCTGGGGCGCGCAGTCGCCGTCGACCGGCACGATGTAAGCCAGCGATACGGCGTGCTGGCGCGGGTCGTGGTACGGCGTGATCCCCGGGGTGGGGAAGTACTCGGCCACGGTGAAGGGCACCAGGGACACCGGCAGCCGGGGCAGTGCCATCGGCCCCAGGTCCTTGTCCAGGTGTCGCGACAGCGCATCGCGCAGCCGCTCGTGATACATCACCCGCCCCGAGACCAGTGATCGCTGGATGGTCTCATCGCGCGGGGTACGCAGTAGCAGCGCCACCTGCTGGATGGTGCCGTCGGCGTCCACCCGCACCGGCACCGCGTCGACGTACACGATCGGCAACCGACGCCTGATCCTCGCCAGTTCATCGGGCGCGAACCAGGTGTTGATGTCATCCGATGCGATCTCGCTCATCACGTCCTCCGCCTTGGGCTTCTGCTGCGTACTTGTGCTGCGACCACGCTAGCGCCCCGGCGGCCGGCTGGTGGACGCCGGTTCCGTTCCGGTCGGCACAGGTGTGAGAATCCAGATGTGCACGAATCTCAGACCCACGGGCCGGGGGCCCGGGCCGAATCCGCCGGGCTCGGCGGAGCAGCCGGGCAACTCGACCCCCGCGAGCCGCTGGTCGAGCGAGCCGAGATCGTCCGGGCCGCCATCGCCCTGGCCATCTACGCTGCCGCCTTCGGGTTGTCTTTCGGTGCCGTATCGGTGGCTTCGGGACTGAGCGTGGCGCAGACGATGCTGTTATCGGCGGTGCTGTTCTCCGGGGCTTCCCAATTCGCCTTCGTCGGTGTGGTGGCCTCCGGTTCTCCCTTCGCAGCGATCCCGGCGGCCCTGTTGCTCGGGGTGCGCAACACCTTCTACGGCGTCACGATCGCCCAGATCCTGCGTCCGAAGGGGTGGCGCCGGTTCCTGTCCGGGCACCTGTCGATCGACGAGACCGCCGCGATGACGATCGCCCAGCGCAGCCCACGGGCCAAACGGTTCGCCTTCTGGGCAAGTGGCGCGGCGATGTTCCTGCTGTGGAACGCCGGCAGTGCCGCCGGGGCGCTGCTGGGCAGCGTGCTGGACACCGCCACGTTCGGTCTGGACGCGGCGGCCCCGGCGGCATTCCTGGCGCTGCTGTGGCCTGCGCTGCGAACCGCGCGGGCGCGTTGGGTGGCGGCCGGGTCGGTGGCGCTGGCCCTGGTCCTGATCCCCTTGGTACCGCCGGGGGTGCCGGTGCTCGCCGCGGTCGCGATCGCAGTGCTGGCCGGCTTGGCTGAGGTGCGCAAGGACAAGGCACACCATGGTGAGGGTGCCGCTCCGGCGAGCACGGGTGAGGAACCCGGCACGGAGTCCGGGGGAGGCCGGCGATGAGCGCCTTGTGGATCGCGACGATCGTGGCCGCGGTGGGGTGCTACCTGTTGAAACTGGCCGGGACCGCGATGCCGGAGACGGTGCTGGAGCACCCGCTGGTGCAGGCGATCTCACGGTACCTGCCGGTTGCGATGCTCTCGGCCCTGATCGTCACCGAACTCGCCGCCGGGGACCGCTCCTTCGACGTGGACTGGCGGGTGCTCGCCGGTGTGGGCGCCGCCATGATCGCACTGTTGCTGCGGTTCGGGTTCCTGGTGGCCTTCGCGGTGGCGATCATCGTCACCGCGCTGTTGCGCCTGGTCACCTGAGGGGCCGAGTTGCGCGTCCATCCGATGGGCTTAGCGTGGACGGATGAGCCGAGTCGTCGTCGTAGGAGCCAGTGGCAACGTGGGAACCGCCGTGCTGCGGGCCCTGAACAGCGACCATGAGATCGGTTCCGTGCTCGGCATCGCACGCCGTCCACCGGTCACCGACGCCGAGCCGTACGGGCAGGTGGAGTGGGCCGCCGTCGACATCGCCGAGGGCGAGCACGTCGTGGACGAACTCACCGAGTTGTTCACCGGCGCCGATGCGGTGATCCACCTCGCCTGGCAGATCCAACCGAACACCCGTCGGGACCAGTTGCGTGAGGTGAATGTGGATGGCACCCGGCGGGTGGCCGAGGCGGCCGGGCGGGCCGGGGTGGGCCAGTTGCTGGTGGCCTCCTCCTGGGCCGTCTACAGCCCGGACCCGGACAAGCAACGGCGTGATGAGACCTGGTCCGCCGGTGGGGTGCGCTCCTCCCACTACAGCGTGGACAAGGCCGCCCAGGAGCGCGTTCTGGATGACTTCGAAGCAACCCATCCCCAGGTTGCCGTGGCGCGGATGCGCACCGCCCTGGTGTTCCAGCGCGAGGCCGGGGCCGCGATCACGCGGTACTTCATCGGCCCGTTCATCCCCCCGCAGGTGTTGTCCCCGCGCACGTTGCCGGTGGTGCCGCTCCCGCAGGGACTGCAGGTGCAGGTGATCCACGCCGAGGACGCCGCCGAGGCCTACCTGACCGTGTTGCGTGCCGGAGAGCGCGGAGCGTTCAACGCCGCCGCCGAGCCGGTGCTGGACGTGGCCGCCTTGGGCCGCCTGGTGGGCCGCGGACGCACCGTGGAGGTGCCGTGGGGTCTGGTGCGGCCGCTGCTTGCGCTGGGCCACAAGGCGCGACTGGCCGCTGCCGATGAGGGGTGGGTGGATATGGCGCGGGAGTTGCCGATGATGGACTCCTCCCGGCTGCGCGGCCTGGGTTGGCAACCACGCCATGGCGCCGAGGAGACGTTGACCGAGATGTTGCGCGGCTTGGCCGGATCGGAGGGCACCCCCACCCCGGTCATGGTGCCCGGCGTGCGAAGTTTCGGGCACATGGAGGAAGCGGCGGCGACCACGATGACACCCTCCCGGCCGCGCCCGACATTGCCGCAGGAGGCCGGACGTGACGGTGTGCCGGACCACATCAACGCACCGCTGCTGAGCCTGTACCTGTCCGACCACCTGACCGGTGCGACCGCCGGACGGGACCGGATCGGCCAGATGGCCCGCCAGTACGCCACCACCCGGCTCGGGCCGGAACTGGCCCGTATCAGTGCCGAGATCGAGGGTGAGCACGCCTTCCTCAGCGACGTGGTGGACACCTTGGGCCTGCACCAACGAAGCCCGCGTAAGGTCTTGGCGGCCGTGGGGGAACGGCTGGGCCGACTGAAGATGAACCGGCGGGTCCTGCAGACATCCCCGATGACGCCGTTGCTGGAACTGAGTTGATGCGCAGTGCCGTGATCGGCAAACGCTCCGGCTGGCAGGTGCTGGCCACCTACGCCGACGACCTGGGCCTGCCCGAGGAACTCTTCACGGACCTGGCCGAGCTCGCCGCCCGGCAGGCCGATGATTTGGAGCGGTTGCACGAGCAGGTCCGAGTCCAGGCCTTCGCACTCGAGGGGCAGCACGTGGCCTGAGTGGCCTGGGCCGGTGGGCCCGCAACTGTCCCATTCGCTGCGCACCCGCGCCGGAGTGAATACGCTGTGGTGGATGCGAACCCTGGTCCTGACAGATTTCCACCACCTGACCATTGACGAACGTCCCGCCCCGCGGGTCGTTGACGGCGACGACGTCGTGATCGCCCTTGCCTATACCGGGATCTGCGGCACGGATCTGCACGGCTATACCGGCGAGAACGGTCGGCGCGTGCCCGGGCAGGTGATGGGTCACGAGGCGGTCGGGCAGGTCCTGGACGCCGGTCCGGCCGCCAGCGCCGCAGGCAGGGCTGGCGATCGGCCAGGCGGTCACCTTCAACCCGGCGCTGAGTTGCGGGGAGTGCCCCGCGTGCGCCCGGGGCGCCGAACAGCACTGCGTTTCGGGCAAGGTGATCGGGGTGGCGCCGGAGATCGTTTCGGCCTATGCCGAGCAGATCGTCGTACCGGCCGGCAACGTGCTGCCGCTGCCGCAAGGGGTCCCACTCGCCCACGGAGCCCTCGCCGAGCCGCTGGCGGTGGGCGTCCAGGCGGTGCGCCAGGGCGGTATCTCCGGGGGTAGCACGGTGCTGGTGACCGGTGGTGGGCCGATCGGGCAGGCCGTGGTGCTGGCAGCGCTGCGCGCCGGTGCCGAGCACGTGGTGGTCAGTGAGCCGGTGAAGGGTCGGCGACAGTTGTGCGAGCAACTGGGCGCCACCACCATCGACCCGGCCGAGGGTCCGGCGAGCGAGCAGGTGCTGGAGATCCTGGACGGGCCCGCCCAGGTGGCGGTCGACGCCGTCGGCGTGGATGCCACCCTGGCCGACTGCCTGCACTCCGTGGGGCCGCAGGGCACCGTGGTGCTGGTGGGCATGGGTACCCCGCGAGTGAGCATCCCGGCGTTCGCGATCAGCACCGGCCAGCGCCACCTGGTGGGGAGTTTCTGCTACAGCCGGGAGGTGTTCGCCCACGCGGTGGACCTCCTCGGCCAGGCGGGCATGGACGCGGGCAAACTGATCAGCAGGGAGGTCCCGCTCGCCCAGGCACCTGAGGTCTTCGCCGAGATGGCAGCCGGGCAGATGGACCCGGGCAAGGTGCTGCTCCGGATGGGCCGCGACGCCGTCTGAGAATCGCGCGCGACTGCAGGCCGTAGGCGGCGATGACGCAAGCCGGCGGCGATCCCTGACCGCCGACGGTCGGGCCCGAGCCCGGGAACGTGCCCTCCTCAGGCGCGGTCCTGCACCTGGTCCTCCCCGCTCCCACGGGCGCAGTGCGCGCAGCAGTAGATCACGTCGTCGGCCTCCACCCCGTGGCCCAGGATCCGCACACCGCAGTGTGCGCAGGTGGGTGCCATGGCGTGGATGGCGCACTCGAAACTGTCGAACACCCCCGAAGAGTCGTCGCGGGTGATCGTCATCGTCTTGTCGTAACTGTTGCCGCAGGTGTCGCAGGTAGCCATGATGCGCTCCCTTATGTTGCCGATGTCGGTCCGTTTCAGGATCACCCAGCAACCGGCCCGGCGCGACCCGAGTCGCTCCGACGTGCAGCCGTGGTGGACCTGACCTACGTTGACAACCCCCGATGCCAGCGGATCCGGGGCGGGGCCCACCCGTAGCACCTCTGACCCAGGGAAGGTCGTGATCCTTCGATGCGCGCAGTCGTCTGGCAAGGCAAGGAGAAGGTCGGCGTCGATGAGGTGCCGACGCCGCGGCTACGGGAGCCCACCGATGCGATCGTGCAGGTGACCTCCACCGCCGTGTGCGGCTCGGACCTGCACCTGTACGCGGTGCTGGGCCCGTTCATGACGCAGGGTGATGTGATCGGCCATGAGGCGATGGGCGTGGTCACCGAGGTGGGCGCGCAGGTGGAGCACATCAAACCGGGGGACCGGGTGGTGATCCCGTTCCAGATCGCCTGTGGTCACTGCTGGATGTGTGACAACGGGCTGCACACCCAGTGCGAGACCACGCAGGTACGCGAGCACGGCACCGGTGCCGCGCTGTTCGGCTACAGCGCGCTGTACGGCCAGGTGCCAGGGGGGCAGGCCGAGTACCTGAGGGTGCCGCACGCCGACTTCGGGCCGATCAAGGTGCCCGACGACGACGAACCCGACGAGCGGTACCTGTACCTCTCCGATGTGCTTCCCACCGCATGGCAGGCGGTGCAGTACGCGCACATCCCCGCCGGCGGCAGCGTGCTGGTGCTGGGGCTGGGACCGATCGGGCAGATGTCGGCCCGGATCGCCCGCCACCTCGGGGCCGAGACAGTCCTGGCCGCGGACCTGGTGCCGGAACGGCTGGCGATGGCCCAGCGGCACGGGGCGCACGTCCTGGACCTGCGCGACATCGACGACCTCGGTGCCGTGGTGCGTGACCTCACCCAGGGGCGCGGACCGGATTCGGTGATCGACGCCGTCGGGATGGAGGCGCACGGGTCACCGGTCGCCGGGGCCGCGCAGAAAGTGGTCGGGTTGTTGCCCGACGCCGTGGCGGCGCCTCTGCTGAAGACCGCCGGCCTGGACCGGCTCGCCGCCCTGTACAGCGCGATCCACACCGTGCGTCGTGGAGGAACGATCTCCCTCTCGGGCGTGTACGGCGGCACGGCCGACCCGATCCCGATGCTCACCGCATTCGACAAGCAGCTCACCGTGCGGATGGGCCAGGCGAACGTACGCCGATGGGTGGATGACCTGATGCCGCTGGTCACCGACCCGGCCGACCCCCTGGGTGTGCTGGACCTGCGCACCCATCGGCTGCCTCTGGCAGAGGCACCGCACGCCTACGAGATGTTCCAGAAGAAGCTCCACGGCTGCATCAAGGTCGTCCTGGATCCGATGGCCTGAGCGCACTCGCGGTCCAACGACCGGGACAAGCAGTAGGAAACCCCGACGACGAACACGGAGGAACACATGGCCACCGACCAGCTCGAGTTCACCAACCCGGTCGAACGATTCGCCTCGATCAGCCCGCCCGAGCAGCGCCAACCCGAACCGGGACTGGAAGCGGAAATGGACCCGGTGCCCGACATCGGCGAGCACACCTACCGCGGCACCGGTCGGCTCAAGGGGCGCAAGGCCTTGATCACCGGCGGCGACTCCGGGATCGGGGCCGCCACCGCCGTGGCGTTCGCCCGTGAGGGAGCGGACGTGGCGATCGCCTACCTCCCAGCGGAGGAGACCGACGCGGCCAACGTGGCACGCATCATCACCGAGTCAGGTCAGCGGGTGGTGCAGATCCCCGGCGACTTGATGGACCCCGAGTACCCCAGCCGGGTGGTGGAGGAGGCCGTTCGTGAGTTGGGCGGACTCGACATCCTGGTCAACAATGCCGCCAAGCAGGTGGCGATCGAGGGCCTGGCGGACCTGTCCGATGACCAGCTCGAGGAGACCTTCACCGCCAACATCCTGTCCATGTTCCGCCTGACCAGGGCAGCACTCCCGCACCTGCAGCCGGGTTCCAGCATCATCAACACCACCTCGATCCAGGCCTACCAGCCCTCGCCCACGCTGCTGGACTACGCCGCCACCAAGGCCGCGATCAACAACTTCTCCAAGGGTCTGGCCGAGGAACTCGCCCCGAAGGGCATCCGGGTCAATGCCGTGGCGCCCGGGCCGATCTGGACGGCCATCCAACCGAGTGATGGCCAGCCGATCGAGAAACTGCCCGACTTCGGCAAGGACGTCGGGCTGGGCCGGGCCGGGCAGCCCACGGAACTGGCGCCCGCGTATGTGTTCCTGGCCTCCTCCGAGTCCAGTTACGTGCTCGGGGCCACCATCCACGTCAACGGTGGCCAACCCACCCCCTAGCCGGACCGAGCCACACGCGCGCAGCCCGGGTCGGCCGCGGACCTCAGGTGCGGTTCTCGGCCGGCCCGTTCCCGGCCGGCCCGGTTTCGTCGTCGACCGGCTCCAGGCCGGACGTGGCCGGACCTTCGATCAGGTCGCCCGCGGCGGTGAACCGGGACCCGTGCAACGGGCAGTCCCAGCTCTGCTCGGCGTCGTTCCAGCGGACCAGGCCGCTCATGTGCGGGCAGGTCGCCGAGACACTGCGGGTGCGGCCCTGCACCGTCGAGGTGGCCACCGCCTGCATCCCCTGGCGGGCCACGCACCCGGCGCCCTCGGAGGGGTCCTCCTGCCGGGAGCGCAGGAACGCGAGCCGGTCGGCGGCCAGGGTGCCCGCCACCTTGACGTTGTGAGTCACCCCGGAGCGGGCACCGGAGAGTTCGTGGGTGTGCCAGCTCCGGTACGCATCCGCCCACTCCGGCACCGCGCCGCCCAGGTGGCCGGCGATAACCGCGGCCGCGGCCGGGGCGTTCGTCAACCCCCACTTGGCGAACCCGCTGGCCACCAGCACCCGCCGGCCGGTCGGGGTCAAGGGCCCCACGTAGGGCAACTCATCCACCGGGTGGTAGTCCTGGGCGGACCACCGGTGCGCCGGGTCCGCACCGAAGTGAGAGCGGGCCCAGCCGGTCAGGTCCTCCAGCCGGGCGGCCTCGGACTCGGCATGACCCACCTCGTGGGCGTACCCCCCGGCCAGCACCCACTGGCCCGTCTCCGCCGGTGCGGTGCGCACCGACCAGCCAACGGTGTCGACCGCCAGGTACATGTCCATCTGCCCTGCCGACGGCAGGTGCGCCGCCGTCAGGTAGGAGCGCTGCGGCACCACCCGCGCGAAGAAGCCGCCGCGGTCGGCGATCGGGATGCCGGTGGCCAACACCACCCGATCGGCGTTCACCTCTCCCTTGGTGGTGGCCAACGTCGGGTCGCGGTCGCTGCCCACCGAAACCACCCGGTGCCCGGTGGCCAGGGTGATGCCGGCGGCCTCGGCAGCCGAGGTCAGTGCCGCCAGCAACTCCACCGGGTTCACCTGGGCCTGATCGGGCAATCCGGTGCCGCCGGCGAACGGGAACGGCACGTCGTCCTCATCGCGCCAGAACGGGTCCAGGCCGTGCTCGGTGAGCAACTCGTGCTCGCGTTCCACCTGGCCCAGCCCACCGGCGTCGGCGGCGTAGGTGATGCCCGCCGGGTGTTGTACCGCCACCTCGTGCTCGGCACAGAACCGCAGCAACCAGTCCATCCCGAACCGGTTGCCGCTGACGTACTGGCCCAGCGTCTCGGCCGGATGCTTGCCCGCGATGGAGGAGAACCGGGTGCCCTGCACCAGCGAGATCTTCGCATTCGAAGCCCCCGTGGTGCCGGCGCCGATGGTGCGCGCCTCCAGGACGATCACCCGATGCCCCAACTCCGCCAGCAGCACGGCTGTGGCCAGACCGGTGATCCCGGCGCCTACCACGGCCACCTCGTAGTGGGCCGACAGGTCGGGATCGTCGAAGGTGGGGAGGGTGCGTTCGGCGAACCAGAGCTGGGTCATAGCGGGTCCTTCCGTGGCCCGGCGGCAAGAACTCTCAGCGTATGGGTGGGACGAACAGGCGCAACCGGTGGCCGCGAACCCTCCGAGGGCACCCCGGGGACGTCGATCCGACGGGACCTCCGCGGCCGACTGAGCCGCGCCGGGCGGTCGAACCTAGACCGAAGCCGACCTCGTCTGGGAGCCACCTGCCCGGCCACGGGGCGCCCCGGAGCGACTGTGCCCGCGGGACCTACGCCGCCGGCCCGGCCCGGAGGAGCCACCGGCGCCCGAACTGGACCCGCCGTGAGGGGCCCCACCACGACCACGGCCACCGGAGCGACCACGCCCTGCGTTGGCGCGCTGCTGTGGCTGCGCCGGTGCCGGTGGCTCCACATAGGCGGCGACCTCACCCACGAGGGCGGTCACCGCGCCCGAGGTGGCCGTGACCGATTCGGGCTTGACCGAAATCTTGGCCTTGCGCATCAGTTGATGGGTGTCCCGGCGCTGTTCGGGTAACACGAGGGTGAGCACACTGCCCTCGGACCCGGCCCGGGCAGTGCGTCCGCTGCGGTGCAGGTAGGACTTGTGTTCCGCCGGCGGGTCCACGTGCACCACCAGTTCCACATCGTCCACGTGCACACCGCGGGCGGCCACATCGGTGGCCACCAGAACCGATGAGGTGCCGTCTGTGAAGGCCTTGAGGTTCCGGTCGCGCTGGTTCTGGGAGAGGTTGCCGTGCAGGTCCACGCTGGGGATGCCCGCGGCGGTCAGTTGGCGGGCGAGCTTCTTGGCCTGGTGCTTGGTGCGCATGAACAGGATCCGTCGCCCGGTGCCCGAGGCCAGCGCCTGGACCACGTCGCGTTTGGTGGTCACGTCGGCCACCTCGAACACCCGGTGCGTCATCGCCGACACCGGGGAGTTGGCGCTGTCCACCGAGTGACGCAGTTCGTCCTTCAGGTAGCGGCGCACGAGTGCGTCCACACCGTTGTCCAGGGTGGCGCTGAAGAGCATCCGTTGGCCCCCCGACGGGGTGCGGTTCATGATCCGGGTGACCACCGGTAGGAAGCCGAGGTCGGCCATGTGGTCGGCCTCGTCCAGGACGGTGATGCTCACGTCCCCGAGGTTGGCGTGGCCCTGGTTCATCAGGTCCTCGAGGCGGCCCGGGCAGGCGATCACGATGTCCACACCGGCGCGCAGCGCGCTGACCTGACGGTTCTGGCTGACACCACCGAAGATGGTCGTGACGGTCAGGTCATAGGCACCGGCCAGGGGTTCGAACACCGCGGCGATCTGGGTGGCGAGTTCGCGGGTGGGAGCCAGCACCAGGCCGCGGGGATGGCCCGGACGGGTGCGACCGGAGCCGTGGCCCCGACCCCCGGCCGGTTGCCGGCTCGCCTGGGCCAGGCGCGTCACCAGCGGCAGCGCGAAGGCCAGGGTCTTTCCGGACCCGGTCTTGCCGCGGCCGAGCACATCCCGGCCGGCGAGCGTGTCGGGCAGGGTGGCGACCTGGATGGGGAAGGCTGAAGTGATCCCGGTGGCGGCGAGCCGCTCGACCAGGGGGGAGGGCACGCCGAGCGCGCCGAAGTCGTTCTGGGACAAGTGTTCGTCTCTCAATGCTTTGGGCCGGCGTCATGCCGGTGAGGGCCCGGGGGCCCGGTGGCGAAGGTGGCAGTGGCCACATCCGTTCGCCGAAGAAAGTCACTCGCGGGCCGGTGTTGCTTCGCCCAGCGTGATGAGGGAGCGTTCTGCGACGCAGGAGAGGCGGTGATCCGCCGCTCGGTGTCTTCGAGACTAGCACCTAAACGAGGCGACGACGTCGAAGCCCCGGTTCATCCGGCGTGCCACGGTGGTGCCCGGGCCGGTCAGGCGTCCAGCGGCACCACCGCAGGCAGCCGCGTAAAGTCGCGACGGAGACATTCGCCATCGAGCCAGGAGGCAGGAGTGGGAGACCCGGTCGAGATCGACGCGGAGCACACGTGGACGGACCAGCGGGTCATCCTCGATGAGATGCGGGAGCAGTGCCCGGTGGCTCACACGGACGGGAACGTGATGCTCCTGCGACACGCCGACGTCGTCGCCGCGGCTACCGACCCTGCGACGTTCTCCAGCACGGTCTCCACCCGACGGGTGATCCCCAACGGGCTCGACGGTCCCGAACATGCGCACTACCGGGCGATCGTGGACTCCTACCTCGGCCCGGAGGAGGTGGCCGACCAGGAGGGTCAGTGCCGCGCGACGGCCACCGCGATCGTGCGGGACCTGCCCCGCGGCGAGCTGGTCAGGACCATCACCGACATCGGCGTTCCCTACGCGGTGCGCACCATGTCGGCGTGGTTGGGCTGGCCCAGCGAGTTGGAAGCGGACCTGGTGGCCTGGATGGCCAGGAACCACGCTGCGACCAGATCGGGGGAGCGGGCCCGCACCGCGGCGGTCGCCGAGGAGTTCGACGACATGATCCGCTCCCTGCTCGCGGAGCGCCGGACCGGCCCGGTTACCGACGTGACCGGCGCGCTGATGCGTGAGCAGGTGGATGGACGTACGTTGACCGACGCCGAGGTCGTCTCCATCCTGCGCAACTTCACCGCCGGAGACTTGGGCTCGCTGGCCACCTCGGCGGGCGTGATCGTGCACTACCTGGCCTGCCACTCCGAGATCCAGCGTTGGCTGCGCGAGCAGTTGAGTACCGCATCCCCGGCCGAGTTCGAGGACGCGCTTAACGAGATCCTGCGCATCGATGACCCGTTCGTCTCCAACCGCCGACGCCTCACCAGACAGGTGCAGGTGGGTGGAACCACCCTGGACGCGGACACCCAGGTGCTCTTGAACTGGACCGCCGCGAACCGGGATCCGCGTGTGTTCGATGACCCCGATGAGTACGACCCGGCTGGTCACGCCGAGGCGAACCTGGTGTTCGGGATCGGCCCGCACGTGTGCCCCGCTCGCGGGCTGACGTTGATGGAACTGCGGGTGCTCACCGAGGTCCTGCTCCAGGAGACCACCTGGATCGAACTGGACGCCCATGAACCGGCCGTGCGCGAGATCCCTCCGGTGGGCGGCTGGGCCCGGGTGCCGGTGGTGCTGCACTGAGGCTCCTCGGCCGTTCGAGGGGCGGGGAGGCCGCCCCGAGCCGATGGCCGACGGCCCGCGTAGCCCCGAGGTCGGGATCAGGTCCGTCCGCGGGCGAGAACACGTTCGGGCCCGCCGCGCTCATGTGGCGGTCAGCAGGATTCCGCCGATCGCCACGGCGGTGCAGGCCACGATCATGCCCGGGCCGTGGAGCAGCGCCGCGGCGCGGCGTTCCTGCCGGAGAAGTTCCAGGCACTCCAGACTCGCCGTGCTGAACGTGGTGTAGCCGCCCAACAGGCCGACGGTGAGTACCGGGGCCCACGTGTGGTCGAGCAGCATCCCGGTGAGCACACCGAGCGCCAGCGAACCTGTGAGGTTGACGATCATCGTGCCCCAGGGATACCGGTCCCGCGCGCGGGTGGGCACGGCGCGATCGGCGAGGAATCGCAGCGCCGAACCCACCCCGCCGGCGAGCGCGACGACGAGGGCCGTGCCGAGCCCACTCATCGCCGCCCTGCCCGCGGGTCTGCGACCCGTAGACCGGCCCAGCTCGCCCCGAGACCGAGCAGGAGGGTGGCGCCGCCGTATCCGATCGCCTCGGCGTAGCGCTGCGCTACCAGGAACTGGGCGATGTCAGTGGCGAGCAGGCTGTAGGTGGTGTAGCCGCCGAGGAGCCCGGCGCCGAGCAGCAGGTGCAGTCGCCGGCGGGTGCGGCCGAGGTGAGAGCTCATGGCAAGCCGCTGCACGAGCACACCCAGCAGGAAGGCACCGGTGAGGTTGACCGCCAGGGTTGCCACCGGGAAGCCGGCCGGGCTACCGAGCAGTGCGTCGATGGCGTAGCGCGCGGGAGTTCCGAGTGACCCGCCCGACGCCACGATCAACGCGTCGCGCAGCACCGGCGCGGCGCTACCCCTGGGCGCTGTCGACCGTGGGGTGCTCATGGTGAACCTCTCGACCTCCGGCGCCCGGCGCCGTTTTGGGACGTACGTGAACGGGACGTGCCTGCGCCCGTCGGCGAACCGCTCGGCAGACTACCAATCCGGGTGTTGCTGCCTCAGGTGCCCGGTCATGGCATCGGACGGCGTTCATCGATAACCTGGTTCGATCTCGAGGAGGAGGTGGCACTATGACCGAGTCCGCACCCGCAGCAGAGTCCACGGTCAGCAAGTTCTTCGGGGGTCGGTACGGGCGATTGATCCTGCCCGGGGTGATCCTGCAGTCGGTGCTCATCGGCGGTGGTTATGCCACCGGCCGGGAGATCGTGGAGTTCGGCGCGACCTACGGCGCCATGGGTTGGATCGCCGGCGTGGCGATCATCATCGGCTTCGGGCTGATGGCGTTCCTGATGTTCGAGATCGCGCGCCGCTTCCAGGTGTTCGACTACCGGCGGCTGTTGCGCGTCCTGATCGGGCCGCTGTACTGGCTCTTCGACATCGTCTACATCATGCTCGCGATCCTGATCATCGCGATCATGGCTGCGGCCACCGGTGAGATCGTGCAGCAGACCATGGGGTTCAATTACTGGGTCGGCGTGATCTTCATGATCGTGGTGGTCTGGCTGCTGATCTACTACGGCGAGGGCCTGATCGAGAAGACCAAGAGCGTGGGCACCACCGCGCTGTACCTGGGATACATCATGTTCGCGATCCTGGTGATCAACCGCAACTGGGATCAGGTTGTCGAGACCTTCCGCACCGTGGATCACTCCCTGCACCCGGACATCTCGTGGATGGCGGTGCTGTGGGCGGGAGTCCTCTATGTCGGATACAACCTCGCCGTCTACCCGGCCGCACTGTTCACCGCCCGCCGGCAGACCCGGCTGCGGCACGCCCTGGTCTCCGGAGTCGTGGCCGGATTGTTCATGACCCTGCCGTGGTTCCTCACCTATATGGCCCTGATGGGCTTCTACCCCAGTGCGGAGGTCTTCGATGCCACCGTGCCCTGGCTGGTGATGCTGGGACCGGAGGCGGTCTGGGTGGTCGTGCTGTTCGGGATCGTGGTGGGTTGGACGCTGATCGAGACCGCAACGGGCATGATCTACGCCCTGGTCGCCCGAGTGGACCAGAACCTGGTGGACGCCAAACGCCGGCCGATGAACCGCCGTACCGGCGGCTTCATCGCCGTCGGCACCCTGGTGCTGGCGCTCCTCCTGGCCCAGGTGGGCATCATCGACCTGATCGCGGTGGGTTATACCGCGATGGCCTACGCCATGATCGCGGTGTTCGGTATCCCGCTGCTGGTGCGTGGTGGCTACCTGATCATCACCCGCAAGGGGCAGGCGTTCAGTGCGGCGACCGATCCCACGGAGCGACGCACGGAGCCGGTCGCAAACCAGCGGGACTGAAACCGCTGGACCGAACGGGTAGCGCCGAGGGCCGGGACAGTCCCTCAGGCTTCGGTGAGGACGGCGTACCGGGTCTGCCCGAGGAATCCCCGGATCGTGTCCCGACTCCTGGACAGGCAGTCGATCCTGCCCTCGATCTCGGCTAGTTCCCGTGCCAGTTTCTCCGCGACGTCCCGGCTGCAGGTTGCCACCAGCTCCTCGCACGGCAGCGCCTCCAGGTCCAGGATCGCCCGGACGAGCCGGGTGGGTAGGCCGGCTCGGATGAGGCCGGCCACCCGTTCTACCTTCGCCACATCCGCATCGCGGTAGGTGCGGTAGCCGTTATCGGCCCGCTCGGCACTGATCAGGCCCTGCTGTTCGTAGTAGCGCAGCAGCCGGGGGGCCACTCCCGTGCGCCGGGCCAGTTCCCCGATTCGCATCGACAAACCCCTCACGCCTTGACATTGACATTAATGTCAAACTTTAGCATCGGGCGCATGAACCGAGAGATCATGGACGCCCGAACCGAGGAGACCTCCGAGCGCGGCGACGTAGGCGTGGTACCCGTGCGGACGACCGCCGGAGTGACGATCGGCTTCCGTGGCTGGCCTTGGTCACCATGACACTGACGACCTTCGTCGTCGTCAGCGCCGAGATGATGCCGGCCGCGGTGCTTCCGGACATGGCCGACGGGCTTGGTGTCTCCCTGGCGCAAGCGGGCCTGCTGGTCTCGGCCTGGGCTGCCACGGTGGTGGTGGCGAGCCTGCCGCTGGCGCGCCTGACCGCGCGGCTCGAGCGTCCCAGGGTGATCGCGGCGGCGCTGGTGGTGGTGGCGCTCGCAACGGTGGTGACGGCCTCGGCCGATACGTACGGCACCGCAATGGCCTCACGGCTGGTCGCTGCGGGCGCCACCGGTCTGCTCTGGTCGCTGATCAACGCCCACGCGGCCGCTATCGTGCCGCAACGCCACATCGCCCGGGCAGCGGCGATCGTGCTGTTCGGCGGCACCATGGGTACTGTCGTTGCGATCCCGGCCGGTAACGCCATCGCCCAGGTCGTCGGGTGGCGGGTGCCGTTCCTCGTCCTCGCGGTTGCGGCGCTGGCAGCGGCCGTGGCGGTGGGTGTGGTACTGCCCCGGCATCGTGTGCACACCGCCGTCGTCGTGACCGGCATACAGCGCACGGCCGCGCCGGTGCGGTTGTGGCCGGTGCTGGCCACCGCCGGGCTCGGCGGACTCGTGCTGTCCGCGCACTTCATGGTCTTCACCTTCGTGGCTGAGGTGCTGGCGCCCAGTGCGGTTCCGACGCCGCTGTTGCTCGTGGTCTTCGGCGCGGTCGGGGTCGGCGGCCTGGTGCTGGTGGGTCTGACCGGTGACCGTTACCCGACGATCGTGCCCGTGGTGGTCTCACTGGCGATGGCTGCCGGCGTGTGGGGCTTGGTCGGCCTCGGCCGCCACGCCGTGCTGGACGTGGTTCTGGTCGCAATGTGGGGCGTGGTGCTGGGCGGGGTGGGCCCGGCGGTGCAGGGCAGGGTGATGAGCATGGCCGGCAGCCGGCACCGGGCCACGGCGGGATCCCTGATGCCGATCGCGATGAATCTGGGCATCGCCCTCGGCGCGGCAGCGGGCAGTGCGGCGGTCGACCTGTGGTCGCCGCAGACACTGCCGGTGCTGGCGCTGGTCCCGCTCCTTGCCGCAGCCACGGGTTTCCTACTGCTGGCCCGGCACGCCCGCCACGGCGGGCTCGGGGCGACGGGTGCGCGAGGTGGGACTCGAACCCACACGCCCGAAGGCACAGGAACCTAAATCCTGCGCGGCTGCCAATTACGCCACTCGCGCTCGCGGACAAGCCTACGTCCGCCACGGCCTCAGTCGATACCGAGGTCCCGGCGCAACTTGGCGACGTGCCCGCTGGCTTTGACGTTGTACTGGGCCAGGGCCACCGAGCCCTCCGGGGCGATCACCACGGTGGAGCGGATCACACCGGTGTAGGTGCGGCCGTAGTTCTTCTTCTCACCCCAGGCACCGTAGACCTCCAGGGTGGCGTGCTCGGGGTCACTGAGCAGGGGGAACGTCAGCGACTCCTTCTCCACGAATCCGGCGAGCGCCTCCTCTGAGTCGGGGGAGACCCCGACGACGGCGTAACCGTGGGAGGTCAGGCTCGCGAGGTTGTCCCGGAAGTCGCACGCCTGCTTGGTGCACCCGGGGGTACCGGCAGCAGGGTAGAAGTAGACGATGACGCCGTTCGTCGCCTCGGCGAGATGGTCGGCCAGCGACCAGGACGAGCCATCGGCTGCGGTCAGGGTGAAGTCGGGGGCTTCGTCTCCGGGGGAGAGGCGATTCACAAAAGGCTCCTTGCGTCAGGGATCTCGATCTCGCCAGCCTACGCGCGGTGGCTGGCGTGGGCAGGGGTGTGGGACTGGTCACGAGCAGCCGTTCGGGTTCGCCGCACCGGTCCGGCTGCTGCTAGCATCACTACCCGCTACTTACGCGCGCCTCTAGCTCAATTGGCAGAGCAAGTGACTCTTAATCACTGGGTTCCGGGTTCGAGTCCCGGGGGGCGTACTTCGTTACGTTACCGAACCCAGCCGGATGAGTTCCAGCGGGCCCCTCTTCGCGGGTACTGCCTCAGGCCGGTGAGCACCTCTCGTGCCGCAGTTCCCACGCGCTTCGCCTTCCACATGCGCGATGGTGAGAGCTGTGCGACTCTCGTGCTACGAGACCGCACCGATGGTCATCTGGCCCACGGGGCCACGAATCCCGAAGTACCGACACACAGACTGGGGTCCGAGATGGACACATGGAAACCTGACTTGGCTCAATTTAGTGTGCCCCTTGATGGACCGCCTTGAGCGCGGCGGCGAGGTCCTCGGGGAGGGGGTCAGCGGCGGTTATGTCCTGGCCGCCTGCGCGGATGGTGACGGTCTTGTAGCGCCGGGCGGTGGTGATGAACTTCTTCAGTGACCAGCCGGTGAGGTGTTCCAGGCGACGTGCGACGGCCAGGGCGGCGAAGACCACGGTCAGGTGCGCCTCGATCGAGTCGTGCAGCCGGTGGTATATCGGGCGGGCGGGCAGGTCGTGTTTGGACATCCGGAAGGACTTCTCGATGTGCCAGAGCCGATGGTAGGCACTAATGATGAACTCCGCGCTGGCGCGCTCGGGTAGCAGGTTGGTGACGTAGCCCTTATAGCCTGCCAGGGCGCGGGCCTTGGCCTCCAGTTCCCGGTTGACGTAGCGATCCTCATCGATGAGGGTCAAGAACCGGTTCCGCTTGACCTGAGCCCGCCCGGCCGCGGCCCGTTCAGCTTTCGCGACCTGCTCATCGATCCCGCGCAGCGTCCGCCGGGCCCGCCTGGCGCGGTACTGGTAGTAGATGCGCCCTTCCCGGCGCGCTCCGGCCGGACCGGAGAAGGTTTTGGCGGTGAAGACCTGCCCATCCTCAGGCCCCTGGTCGGGGTGGTTCTCCATCCACTTGGCGATCACGTAGGGGATCTCGGGGATGCGCTGGCCGATGATGTAGGACAGGCCTGCTGCGTCGATGGCTTTGCGGTTGTCGTGGCTGAGCATGCCCGCATCGGCCACGACCGTGACATCGGATAACTCGTGTGCGACCTTGAACGCCTCGAGCACCGGCAGGATTGTTTTGGTCTCACCCTCGTTGCCCTTGAAGGAGTTGACCATCAGCGGGAACCCGCTGGCATCGGTGAGTAGTCCGATGAGGATTTGCGGGTCTATGCGACGCTCCTTGGAATAGCCTGGTTCGCGAAACCCGTCGGCTTCATCGGCCTCGAAGTAAAGCGTTTATGCCGACCTTCTGGTTATGCCGATGTTTGGGGTATCGGCCCAGGTCAGGGCCTTGTCGGTGGCCTGAAAGGTCGGCATATTCATAGGGTCGCGAGCCAGGCGAGGATGTCGGGTTCGGGCTGGTAGGTGCCGGGGTCGGTGTTCGGCGGGCGGGTGCGGTCGATCGCGGCTTGCTTGATGGCCATGTCGGCGTGCAGGTAGGCGTCGGTGGACTGGGTGTGTTGGTGTCCGAGCCAGAGAGCGATCACGGAGATGTCGACGCCGTGGGTGAGCAGGGTCATCGCGGCGGTGTGCCGCAGGGTGTGCATCGTGACGTGCTTGTCCGCGATGCTGACGCACTCGGCGGCTGCTGTCGCGACGTGGATCTTGAGGCGGTGTTCGAGGGCATCGGGTGAGAGGTGCTGGCCGCGGGGTCCACAGAAGAGCGCCTCACCGGGGCGGGCGCGCCGTTCGGCGAGGTAGCCGGTCATGACCGCGACGGTGGTCGAGGTCAGCGGCGTCGATCGGGTGCGCCGGCCCTTGCCGGTGCAGGTGACATTCGCGCCGACACCGAGCCTGATGTCGGCGTAGGTCAGCGAGGTCAGTTCGCTGATGCGTAGCCCGGTTTGGATCGCCAGGACCAGCAGGGCATGGTCGCGCCGGCCGGTCCACCGGGTGCGGTCGGGCGCGGCGATCAGGGCGTCGGACTCTGCGGGAGTGAGGAACTCGAGCATCGGTTTGGGATGGCGTTTGGGTGGGATCGCCAGCACGCGGGTGATCGTGCCAGCGTGCTCGAGGTGAGGGGTAGGGCGTGGGCGAGCACGGCCCGGATCCCGGACAGGCGGGTGTTGCGGGTGGCAGTGCTGTTGCCGCGCTCATCCTCGAGGTAGTCAAGGAACGCGGTGACGTTCTCGGCGTCGATGTCACCGATGTCGATGCGCTCGATTCTGGTGCCAGTCCTGGCGGCGAGGAAGGTGATGAGCATCCGCCAGGTGTCCCGGTAGGTGCTGATGGTGTGCCCGGACAGGTTCCGTTGGGCGTGGGCGAAGGTGGTGAAGTACGTTTGCAGCTCGATGGCCAGGGCGTTCATGACAGGTCTCCTTTCGGGCTGGTCGCCTCGAGGCGTCCGGCTGCGGCGGCGAGCAGGTCCGGGACGGCGCTGAGGTACCAGTAGGTGTGTTCCGGGCCGGTGTGCCCGAGCCAGGTTGAGAGCAGCCCGAGGGTTCGGGCGGGGTTGGTGCTGTGGGTGTACGCGGCGATCATGTGCCCGGTGGCGAAGGTGTGGCGGAGGTCGTGCAGGCGAGGACGGCGCTGTCCGGTCGGGACCAGCTCGAGGGCGTCGACCAGAGCACCAAAGTGCTGCTCGATCGTTTCGAGGACGAAGCCGCTGCCACGGTTGTTGACGAAGATCGGCCCGGTCGGTGACGGACCGGTGGCCAGGCGCTCGGGCATGCTCAAGTACTCGACCAGCGCTGCTGTCGTTGACGGGTGCAGCGGGATGAGCCGGTCCAGCGGGGTCTTGGTGCCATGAACCTGCAACAGGTTCTCGGCCACCTCGAGGTCGTTGACTCTCAACCGGAGAGCCTCCCCGATGCGCAGCCCGGTGGCAGCGAGCAGGCCGATGATCGTGGACATCGTCGTCGCCACCCGCACGTCGGGGAAGAACAGCGGGCACGCCGTCAGCAGGTGGTCCAGGTCGGCCTGGGAGTAGATGAACGGTGCCGGCCTGGTCGTCCTGGCCGGGAGTAGCCCTGGCGGGATTCGCGGGACGTCGGCTCCGCGCGCGTTCAGCCAGGCCGCGAACGGGCGCACCGCAGTCAACCGTTGTGACCACCACACGGGCGCAGCATCAGCAGGTTCACGGGCCCACTGCACGGCGTCCTCGATCGTGAACGTCTCGCTCTTGCCGCGCTCTTGGAGCCAGTTGAGGAACTGTCGCAGCAGGTACTCGCTGGTCTTGAGCTGGAACCCCAGCCCGCGACGCTGAGCAAGGTAGGTGTCGAGCTCGTCGTGAAGGCACAGAGTGGACGGATCGCTGCTCATCGTGGCACCTGCCCGAACGGCACGGTCAGTGTCCGTAGCGAGGCCAGGTCGACCCGGGCGTACACGCTTGTGCTGGCGGCGTTGGAGTGGCCGAGGAGCTCTTGAGCCTCGATCAGGCTTCCACCGGTTGCGATGACGTTCATCGCTGCGGTGTGCCGCAGCCGGTGCGCATGCACCACTCCGAGCCCTGCCGCTTCGGCGCGGTGCTTGACGATGTCGGAGATCCCGGCGCTGCTCAACGCGCGGATCGGTGGCCGGACCCGCACGAACAGTGCCCGATCCAGTGCGTCAGGGCGCGCTTGCAGCCAGGCGATCAGCGCCTGGCCGACATCGACCGGTACTGGCAGCGTCAACCGCCGCGGTCCTTTGCCGATCACGCTGACCCGTCCGACGGCCCAATCGACGTCGTCGAGTCCCAGGGTCGCGGCCTCTCCGGCGCGTAGCCCGAGCCGCCACAGTGTGGTGATCACCGCCCGGTCTCGAAGGCCGACAATCGTGTCCAGGTCGCACGCGCTCAGCAGACCTTCGACCTGCCCGGGCGACAATCCCCGGGGCAGCATGGCCCGTGTGGCCCGGGCACGCAGGATCCCGCCAGTCAGGTCGCGCTCGATTCGACCGGTCGCCAGCGCCCACCGCAGCAGCGACCGCATCGCATCCACGATCGCGGCACGCGAAGCCGACGCGAGGCCTTCCGCACGGTCGACGATGAACGCGTTCACGACCGTGACGTCACACGCGCTCCAGTTGATCACTTCATCGGCAACGGGCAGTGAGTCGACCAGTGCGCCAACCCAGCCCCGACGATGATGGATACATGCCTGGCTGATCCCGCGAGCCTCGCGCTGCCAACGGCCCCACGCATCCAACTCGCCCACAGCGGCTGACCCCAACGGCGGCGCCTCCCTCGCGCTCGGGCCACGAACTCGCTTACGTACCAACTCCTCACCGGGCAGGTACCCACACTCGACGAGGAACCGGCGCACGGCCGGGGACCTCACCTTGACGATCACATGTCCCGGGACACCGGGGGCATACTTGGCCTGGAACGCCTCAAGCACATCAAGGCTCAGCGCTGCCAGCGACACATCGTGATCGTCCATCCAGGCGCTCAACCCGCGAGCCACGCCGAGAACTTGCGGGACCATCGTTCGTGAGTACCGCTCCGCTGCCAACCAGGCCGCCAACTGCTCCATCACCACCCCCTCCAGCGGACCACGAGCCACAACGGGCATCACCGGCAACACGACGACCACCTCCGAGCACACGAACACCTTGGAGGATCAGCGTGTCGTTATGCCGACCTTTCAGGCCACCGACAAGGCCCTGACCTGGGCCGATACCCCAAACATCGGCATAACCAGAAGGTCGGCATAAACCTTGTTATGCCGACATCGGCATAACAACGTGCTGACGTCATAGAGCACCAGGGCCGAAGGCCCCAGATCCGCCCGGGCGGCGCAGGCCGCCGCCAGACCCTGGCGAAAGCCCGGTTCGGCATAGCCGCCAAGACGACGCTTGAGGGTGGAGTACGACGGTGGGCTCAACCCAGCCTCGGCGATCACCCGCAAGGAGTCCAACTTACTGGTCGGCTCGATCAATCGCGCCAGCACCAACAGCCAGAACACCTGATCATCCCCAGCGGCTTGGGCCAAGCCCAGATCGGTATAGATGCGCTGCAAGGCCCCGATCAGGTGCTCAGTACGGGTGGAGGTGATCGGCAACGGCCCGGCGCTGGTGGCATCATCCAGGCCCAGGTTCAACTCCCCCTGCCCGGCTGCCAGGCGCTGGCGAGCGGCGGCCAGGAGCATCTCGTAGTCAGTATCGGTATGGGCCGAGCCGATATGCTCGATGTCCTTCGATCCGCCCCGCTTGGAGTGCACGATCTGGACCGCCCGGGCCCCCGAGGCGGTCTTGACGGTGCGGATGTAGCCCATCGGCACACTCTAGAACCCCCGAATTAGTGCACCCTTTCGACCCTCGCGAACCGCATTAGCCCAGGTCACAGCCTCGCCACTCCGCACAACCCAGACCGGTGAGCCAAGTCAGGTGAGAGCTGTGCGACTCTCGTGCTACGAGACCGCACCGATGGTCATCTGGCCCACGGGGCCACGAATCCCGAAGTACCGACACACAGACTGGGGTCCGAGATGGACACATGGAAATTGGCAGCATTATTGGTCGGGGGCTACTTGCTGGGACGCCGTAAGAAGGGCTTGGTGGCCCTCGCGACGGCTGGCACCTACGCGGCGAGGAAGTTTCCGATTCGGACGGCGAGTTCGAATTGCCGCCGGAGATCAAGGAACTGGGTGAACGCGTCACCGGCCCGCTGCTCGAGGCCGCCAAGGGTGCAGCGGTTGCCGTCGCTGCCAAGGGCGTCGACTCGCTGAACACCACGCTTCAGGACCGGACCGCGGAGATGCGACCAGGGTCTTCGGAGTCGGAGGAAAGTGAGGACGAGTCGGACCAGGAGGAGCCCGAGGAGGAGTCTGCTGAGGAGGAAGCCTCCGCTGAGGAGGAGTCCGAGGAGGAGCCTGCTGAGGAGGAAGCCTCCGCTGAGGAGGAGTCCGAGGAGGAGCCTGCTGAGGAGGAAGCCTCCGCTGAGGAGAAGCCGAAGCGCGCAGCGAGCAGCACCCGGAAGAAGACCTCCAGCAGTACCAAGAGTTCCCCGCGCTCAAGCAGTAAGTCCTCCAGCAGCGCCAAGAGTTCCTCCGGTGGTTCGAAGAGTTCCTCGGGCGGGACGAAGCGTTCCTCTGGAGGTTCGAAGAGATCCTCAGGCGGTTCGAAGAGTTCATCCGGCGGGTCGAAGGGCTCGTCCGGTGGCAGCAGGAGTTCCTCCTCTTCCCGCAGCACGAAGTCCTCGGGGAGCGGTAGTCGCGGCAGTGGCGGCGGCACCCGGTCCAAGAGCAGCAGCCGGTCCTCGTCCTGAGGTCGACCCGAGACAAGAAGGAGCGATCCATGGCCAAGGAATCATCCGAATCGGGCTCTTTGATGGACCAGTTGGGGCTGGACAAACTCAAGAGCAGCCTCGGTGAGTACGTGAGCGGCTGGGGCGAGAACCTCGTGCAGCGCGGCGTCGACAAACTCAATGACGTCGCCGAGCAGGCGTCGAACGGTGGCGGAGCGGCAGGTGAGGCGGCTAAAGAGGGCGCCGAGGAACTCGCCGAAGGCGAGTCTCCGGCCAAGGCTGCGCTGTCAGCAGCGACCACCGGCGTGAAGGAGAAGGCGAAGGACGTCTTCGGTGGCGGCGGTGGTAGCGAGGCAGCGGAAAGATGAGATTCGCCAACTTCGTGGAGACCATCGATGTGGGAATGCCGCTGAGCGTGGTCTACAACGCCTGGACGACGTACGACAGTTGGCCGGACTTCATGAAGAAGGCCGAGCATGCCAAGTTTAATGAGGACGACGGCACCGCTGAGATGAAGGGCCAGGTCTTCTGGTCCCATCGCAGTTGGGAGGCCACGATCGTTCAGCAGGTCCCCGACGATCACATTGTGTGGCGCTCAACGGGAGAGAAGGGCCATCTGGACGGGGCGGTGTCGTTCCATCCGTTGGGTGACCGACTCACCCGGATGGTTATCGTCGTCGAGTATCACCCCCAAGGCTTCTTCGAGAAGACCGGCAACATCTGGCGGGCGGTGGGCCGGCGGCTTCGGCTGGAACTCAAGCACTTCGTCCGGCACGTGATGACCGAGGTGATCCTGGATCCGGACAGCGTCGAGGGTTGGCGCGGGGAGATCCGGGACGAGGAAATCGTGCGTACCCACGACGAGGTCGTCGAAGAAGAGCAGGCCGAGGAAGAGCAGGCCGAAGAAGAACCCGAAGACTCCTCCGAGGAGGACGCTCCCGACGACGAGGCTCCCGCTGAGGCCGAGGCCGAGGCCGAGGAGGAGCCGGTCGAGGAGGATGAGGACGAGCCCGAGGATGAGGGTGAAGCCGTCGAGGAGGATGAGGACGAGCCCGAGGATGAGGGTGAAGCCGTCGAGGAGGAGCCGGTCGAAGAGGATGAGGACGAGCCCGAGGATGAGGGCGAAGCCTCCGAGGAAGAAGAGCAGTCCGAGGAGCGTCCCCGGACACGAAGGAAGGCGAGGTCACGATGAGTACTGCTACTGCGACGAGGCGCCACGGAAGTTACATCGAACGTCCCTCTCCCAGTTCCCTGGCCGACGTCGTTGAGATCATCCTGGACAAGGGTCTGGTCATCGACGCCTACGTCCGGGTCTCCCTCGTGGGTATCGAGGTCCTGACCATTGATGCTCGGATCGTCATCGCAAGCGTGGACACCTACTTGCGCTTCGCGGAGGCCACCAATCGTCTCGACCTTGAGGCCAAGGGTGGACGAGACCTGCCGGAGTTGTTCGGAGACAGTACTGAAAGCGCCTCCGAGGGCAAGGTCAGTGGCGCGATCTCCGGCGCCAAGGATGCCCTCATGGGCGACGATGACGAAGAGGAAGAGGCCGAGGAGGAAGAAGCCGAGTCGTGACCCCTGGGCAGGCTCCCACGAGCGAACTCTACGTCTACGGCATCACGACCGCGGCCGCCCGCATCCCCGAGGAACTCACTGGGGTGGACGGAAGCGGGGTTCGTACGCTCGAGTTGGGTGCGATCGCCGCGGTGGTCTCGGATCTCGACGATGCCGAGGACTTCGGTCGGCCGGCAGACCTGCGTGCGCACGCCAGTGTGCTGGACGCCATTGCGATGGACGTGCCGGTCCTGCCCATGGCCTTCGGGACGCTCGTGCCGGAACTGGAGGCACTGGAGGAGATCCAGGATCCCGCCCGCCAGCAGGAGTACCTGCTGGGTCTGAAGCAGGTCGAGGGTGCCACCCAGTTCACCCTGCGTGCCCGATATGTGGAGGCGAGCATCCTGAACGAGGTGGTCGCCGAGAACCCGGAGATATCCCGGCTGCGGGACGCCACCCGCGGCGACTCCTCCGAGGCGACGTACTACGAGCGCATCCGCCTCGGGGAACTCATCGTCGGTCAGATGCAGGAGAAGGCCAAGCAGGACGCCGGCCGCATCTTGGAGACTATCCGTCCGCTGGCACGAGATCTGCGCATGCGAGAGACCAGCCAAGCCGAGGATGTGCTGGATGTCGCGCTCCTGGTGGCCCATGAGGCCCGGTCGACTCTCGAAGACTCTCTTGAGCAGGTGGCAGCAACGATGCACGATCGGGTGACGTTCCGCCTGGTCGGGCCCCAGGCGCCCTACGACTTCGCGGGTGAGGCCCGATGAGCCTGCTCTGGAACGTTCTGAGCCTCCCTCTGGCACCGCTTCGCGGTACCGTCTGGGTGGCTGAGCGCGTGCTCGAGCAAGCCGAGCGGCAGCACTACGACCCCGCCTCGATCCGACGGCAACTCGATGAGGTTGCCCGCGCCAGGGAGTCTGGCGAGATCGACGACGAGCAGGCGGACGCGATGGAGCAGGAACTGGTGGCCCGGCTCATCCAGTCCCGCCGACGTCCCGACAAGGAAGGTTGAGATGGCTAAGGAAACCGAGGAGAGCACGGAGACCGCGAGCAAGGGACGGGCTCGCAGTTCGGGGAGCAAATCCGGTTCGTCCCAACGTGCCAAGGGCAGCAGTGGACGCAGCCAGTCCCGGAGCTCCAAGGCCAAGTCGGGCAGTACCGGCAGTAAGTCGGGCAGTTCCGCCAGTAAGTCGGGCAGCACGCGGAGTAAGTCGGGCGGCACGCGGAGTAAGTCGGGCAGCACCGGCAGCGGCAGGAGTGCTGGGTCGAAGGCGAGCAGCAGCAAGTCCGGCAGCAGCCGTTCCCGCTCCACCAGCAGGCGTACCAAGAAGGACGACGCTGACCAGGCTCCCGAGGAGGAAGCCCAGGAGCAGGCTGAGCCCGAGGAGGAAGCCGAGCCCGAGGAAGAGCCCGAGCCCGAGGAAGAGCCCGAGCCCGAGGAGGAAGCCGAGCCCGAGGAAGAGCCCGAGCCCGAGGAGGAAGCCGAGCCCGAGGAAGAGCCCGAGCCCGAGGAGGAAGCCGAGCCCGAGGAGGAAGCCGAGCCCGAGGAAGAGCCCGAGCCCGAGGAGGAAGCCGAGCCCGAGGCGCCGGCTGAGGTAGAGGACCAGGCTGAGCCCAACGTGCGCGCAGAACCCGAAGAACCCGACGAGCAGGACGAGGAACAAACCGGGTCACCGAGCCGTGGCCTCTCGGCCGGCGGGGCTGCTCGGGAGGCGATGAGCCAACTCGGTGAGTTGACCGGCCGCGGAATCGAAGGGGTGGTCGGCGTCGAGCGGTCCGATGATGGCTGGCTGGTCACTGTGGAGGTGCTGGAGAATGAACGAATCCCCAGCACCACCGACGTTCTCGCCGAGTACGAGGTGTTCCTTTCCGGTGATGGTGAACTGCAGTCCTACCGTCGCACCCGGCGCTATCAGCGCGGACGGGCGCGGGGAGAGTGAGGCGAGGCGGTTGCAGGAGGTGGCGCGATGACTAGTGGACCAGGTGACGCGATCCAGCCGCAGCGCTCCCGGGAAGGCACGCTGGTACACGTCGTGGAGACGCTGCTGGACAAGGGGTTGGTCCTCAACGCCGACATCATGGTCTCGGTGGCCGGGGTGGAGTTGCTCGGCATTCGGATCCGCGCCGCCCTGGCCTCGTTCGAAACCGCCGCGAAGTACGGGCTGGAGTTCCCCGCCGGGACCGATACCGACACGGTCGCCTGGCGAGAAGCCATCGAGACCAAGGAGTCCTGCCCGGAGTGCGGCAAACACTCCCCGGTAGACCAGTTGCTGGAGCAGAGTTGTCCCTGGTGCGGTTGGCAGAGTGCCCAGGCGTTGGCAGGGAAGGACCAGCCGGCGGAGGTCACCGACTCAGATGACTGAGCAGGCTAGCGGTCCTCCAGGCACTGCCGTGGGGAGCGCAGCGGAGGTCACGGAGGCGATGCAACCCACCCGCGACCCGGCGGTCACGTTGCCGGACCTGCTCGAAGTGCTGCTGAACAAGGGGGTCTATCTCAACCTGGACCTGATCATCGCCGTCGCCGACGTTCCCCTGATCGGTATCAATCTGCGCGCCACGATCGCGGGTCTGGAAACGATGTTGGAGTATGGGATGATGCGCAACTGGGACGAGCGAACTCGTGCCTGGGTGCGCGCGTCGGTATCCCGGCACCTGCCGTTGGCCACCGATGAGGACGTCGTCGCCCGGATGGCAGGTGGCTATCTGGCCCAGACCGAGCACGGATCATGGCGTCCGGGCACCATCTACCTCACCACCCACCGGCTGGTGGCCTACCGGCGCGATCCCCAGGAGATTCTCTGGCAGACCCCCCTCGTTGACATCGAGCGGGTCGAGACACGGACCGAGCGGAGCATCGGCGGAGAGGAACGTGCCCGCCTCCATGTGAGCACCGCCGGGGGCGGTACGCACATCCTGTCCGCCTCGGAGCCGGAGCGTTTGCACGACCTGGTGCGCCACCACAGCAGCCCTTCCTCGGATCCCGCGCCGCGACCCGAGGAAGCACAACCTCTGGCCGAGGGGCGGATGTGGTTCCGCGAAGGTAGTGCGGGTAAGCCCCTGTGGCGCGGCGGCACCGGAAAACTCGACGCCGAGAGCGGCCTGACCTGGAAGGGCGCCCTGGACTCCCGTCCCGCGGTGCGGCTGCGCCCGAGCGAGATCAGGTCGGTGACCCTGCGCTCCGGGGACACCCCGCTGCTGGATACGATCCTGCTCGTGCGTACTGATTCCGGGAACGTCCACCTGGCCGTCGATGACAACGAACGGTGGGCGGGCCTGATCCTGCAACTACTGCGCCGGAACCAGCCCGAACAGGTAGCGGCGGGAGCGGACCGATGACGCTGAAGGTCGACGAGAAGAGCCTCAAGAACGGCGTCCTCACGCTGGTGGTCACCTTGGTGGAGATCATTCAGGAGGCACTGGAAACCCAGGCCATCCGGCGGATCGAAGGCGGTGATCTGACCGAGGAGGAACAGAACCGGCTGGGCGAGGCGCTGATGGAGTTGGACGAGGCGATGGCCGAACTCAAAGACGAGCACGGCCTGACCGGATCCGTGGCGGACCTGCGCCGTGGTCTGGATGACGTCGTCGATGAGGTGGTGGACAAACTGATCAACCCGGACCGATGGGCTGAAGAGGCAGGTCCGGACCACCGATGAGCGCAGACCTGTATGTGTACGCGATCAGTACCCCGGCCGAGGAACACCAACTGGGGACGGGAATCGATGACCACCCACTCAGGGTGATCACCGCACCGGGGGGCGTCGCCGCCGTCGTCCATGAGCACCGGGATGGCCCGTACCAAGGTGACGATGACGACGACGTGCGCCGGTGGGTGTTGAGTCACAGCGATGTCGCGGAACGGCTCGCCGAAGCCACCGGTGCCGTGTTGCCGGTGAGTTTCAACGTCATCGTGGCACACAGCGAGGAGGACCCGGCCGAGCAGCGGCTGCAGCGCTGGTTGCATGAGAACGCCGATGACCTCGCCGCTCGTCTGGCACAACTACGTGGCCGGATCGAGTTGCGCATCGAGATCTCTCTGGACGCCGCCACCGTGGCGCAGGGGCACCCGGAGACCGAGGTGATGCGCGCGGAGATCGACGGCAGACCAGCCGGGGTGCAGCGGTTGTTACGCAAACGTCTGGAGCATCACGCCAGGGACCTGGCTGATGCTCTCGCCGACGAGTTGTACCCCGATTACCGGCGCCGGCTTGCCGCCCTCGCCGATGACCTGGTGGAGAACCGCGCCAGTCGTGCCGAACCGGGGGAGGTGCCGGTTGCCGCATTCTCGGTGCTGGCGCCGGCCGAGCGGACTCAAGCGATCGGTAGTGCGCTGGCAAAGATCCGTGACGAGCAACCGGCAGCGCAGGTCCGGTTCCTAGGTCCGTGGCCCCCGTACTCCTTCGCCGACGTGCCGACCATGACGTCCTGACCGGGAGGCCGGGGAGTCGTCGACGATCTCAACCTCCGCACCGATGTGCGTCACGTCCAGCAGGAAGCGCACAAGTCCCGGCGGGTTGAGGAAGCGCACCCGGGTGCCGGCTCCGGAGAGCCGGGAAATGGCGGCGATGGTCATGGAGTCCATGAACAACACGTCCTGAGTGTCGACGTCGACCGGCAAGCCGTAGCCGAGCGCCTCCTCGACCGCGTCATTGAGCGTGGTGATGTCGCCGGCGTCGATCTCGCCGCCGAGGGCGAGTCGGGCGCAATCGTGCGACCTGGTCAGCCTGACCCAACCCTGCGCGCTCAACCGCTCGGACTCTTCGGGCATCCTGCTCCTCGACTGGTTGACGGACGCCCTTGTGGCATCAACGTCTGGCATCAAAGTTCGGGCCGCGGCCAGGGTCCACACGTTTGCCACAACTCATCAAAAGGCCTTCGGTTTACCGTGCACTTCAACAGATCGAGGTCGACAGGAGTGTGACCAATGCCCATCAAGGAGAAGAGCACCGAGAGGGTCAGGGCGACCGAACACCGCACCGGTGACCACAGCCAACCGTGCCGTGAGTGCGGCGAGCCGACGCGAAACGCGGACCGGTACCACTACGGGTGTACACCAACGGAGATCTACCTGGGTGCTCTGTTCCGCTGATCCGGTCAGGTTCGCGCCGAACTCGCCGCAGGAAGGTCAGCGTGTGGACTTGCTCCGGCCGCTGATCGCGCCCCAGATCACCAAGACGATCACCGAGCCGAGGATGGCCAGCAGCCAGGAGGAGATGGAGAAGAACTCATCCACATCGCCCAAGCCTGTGGCTGTGCCGATCCAACCACCGAGCATCGCGCCGATCACGCATTAACAGGCTGGCGAGCCAGCCGCCGGCGATACGGTCCTTGAGGATCGCACGAGCGATCGCGCCAGCAATAAGACCGAGCAGCAGGAATGCAATGAAACCCATGGGGACTCCTTGTTCGATCGACGGACCGGCGCCTGATGGGCCGGTGGTGGAACCGATGGTGGCATCACCGGAGGAATCGCGCATCTTGGGGCCGCGGCGGTGACCGTGGGCGTTCGCGGTGCGCGATCGGTACGGTAGGGGCGTGCCTGAATCCCGAGTTGCCCTCGTCACCTGCGCCGACCTGCCCCGTTTGCACGAGGAGGATCGACCGCTCGTGCCCGCGCTGGCCGATCGCGATGTGCACGCCGAGGCCGCCGTCTGGAACGACCCGGGCGTGGACTGGTCCACCTACGACCTGGTGTTGGTGCGCTCGGCCTGGGACTACGCAGCCCACCGCGACGACTTCGTGGCCTGGGCCCAGTCCGTGCCGAGGTTGCTGAACCCGCCGAACGTGTTGCGATGGAACACCGACAAACACTATCTGCAGCCGCTGGCCGACCACGGCCTGCCGGTGGTCGACACCCGATGGCTGGAACCGGAGCGCGAATTCACCAAGCGCGATCTGCACAATCGCTTTCCCGCTCGGGAGGAGTTCGTCATCAAGCCGGCCATCAGCGCCGGATCAATGGACACCGCCCGGTACCGCGTGCTGGCCGACGATCGACGCGCGGCCATCGAGCACGCCTCCCGGCTGCTGGCCGACGGCCGCTCGGTGATGGTGCAGCGCTACGTGCCCGAGGTCGATGTGCTCGGCGAGATCGCCCTGGTCTTCTTCCACGGCACCTACTCCCACGCCGCCCGCAAGGGCACGATCCTGGAGGGCGCCGAACGAGCCGAGGCCGGGCGCTACCTGCAGGAGGAGATGGAGCCCTACCGCGCCAGCCGGGAGGAGATCCAGGCGGGTCAGGAAGTGCTGGCCTTCGCCCGCGCACGCATTCCGGGCCGGTCCATCTCCTCGCGTCCGCTGCCGTACGCGCGAGTCGACCTGATCCCCACCCACGGCGGGGCCTCGCTGCTGATGGAACTGGAACTGGTGGAGCCGAACCTGTTCTGCTCCCTGGAGTCCGGCGCCATCGAACGCTTCGCCGACTCCATCGTTGCCGAACTGCGCATGGGGCCGGATCCGGCGAACATCGACCTGGCCTGACCACGTGGTTCGGAACCAAGACCCGAGGCCGACGTCGCATGAACTCCGCTTCACGACGCCCGCCTCCGATTGGTTGCAGGCGCTCCCGTTGGGAAACGGCCGTATCGGAGCGATGGTCTACGGGGACCCCTGGCACGAACGCCTCCGGCTCAACGACGGCACCGCCTGGTCTGGTGGGCCCGAACGTGAGTTCACCGATGACCGGCCCGATCCGCAGGTCTCCGCGCGTGCCCTGGCCCGAGCCCGGGGGGCGATCAGGGACGGCGACTGGTCCGGCGCCGAGGGCGCCTTGCGCGCGCTGCAGCAGCACCGCAGTTCGGGCGCCTTCATGCCCTTGGCAGACCTTGACATCACGATCGGGCCGGCCAGGGTAGGTGAGCAGTCCTCGGCCCCTGGCAACCCAGCCGCCACCACCGACCGCACCGGCAGCCCCGGCGCCGTAACCGCCTACGAGCGCAGGCTCGACCTGACCACCGCGACCCACCGCACCAGTTACCGCCGTGGGGCTCACCTGATCACCGCCACCACGTTCGTCAGCGCGCCCGATCAGGTCCTCGTGTGGACCGTCACCACCGAGGACCCCGCCGGCCTCGACGTCGACCTCGCCATGACCTCCCAGTTGCGCGGTGGCCTCGTCGGAACTCCGGGCGGAGCCGATTCGGTACTCGCCCTCACCCTGCCCACGGAGGTACACCCCCCGCACGACGACACATTCCGCGCCCCGGGTGCAGGTTCCGAGGAGCCGGTGCACTACGGCGCGGACAGCCAACCGGTCGCGGTGGCCCTACGCGTCCGGCACGACGGCCTCCAGATGCCCATCCAGGGTGGGACCGGAGTGCGCGGAGCGCGCGAGGTCACCGCGCTGGTCAGCACCGGCACCGGGTTCCGCGGCTTGGGTCGCGCGCCACGCCGGGACCTCCCGCAGGCGATCACAAGTGCGGTAGCCACGCTGGACGCGGCTGAGGCGCACAACACAGCCGAACTCGGGGCCAGGCAACGAGCCGACCACCAGGAGTTGTACGGGCGGGCCGAGGTGAGGTTCGCTCACGGTTCGAGTGCGCCCAGCGACGAACGCCTTGCGGCGGTCAATGCCACGGGCCTGCCCGAGTTCGAGCGGGACCCCGCGCTGGTGGCACTGGTGTTCAACTACGGCCGGTACCTGCTCGTCTGCTCCTCCCGGCCCGGGGGGACACCGGCGAACCTGCAGGGAATCTGGAACGCCGACCTACGGCCCCCGTGGAGTTCGAACTACACCACCAACATCAACCTGCAGATGAACTACTGGATGGCCGGTCCGGCGAACCTGCTCGAGCGGCCGAGCCGTTGTTCGACCTCGTGGAGGCGCTGGCCGATCGGGGCCGGCGGACCGCAGCCGACCTCTACGGCGCCCCCGGCTGGGTGGCCCATCACAACAGCGACATCTGGGGTTACACCTTGCCGGTCGGTCACGGCGAGCACGATCCGGCCTGGGCGTTCTGGCCGATGGCAGGCCCCTGGCTGGTTCGGCACCTGTGGGAGCAGGTGGCCTTCGGGGCCGACGACGGATTCGCCCGCCGCGCTTTCGAGGTGGGCCGGGAGGCCGCCGCCTTCTGCCTGCACTGGCTGCAGGAGATGCCCGACGGCGGCCTGGGCACCTATCCGTCCACCTCGCCGGAGAACAGGTTCCGCACGCCTGACGGCCGCGAGGGCAGCGCCGGAATCTCCTCCACCTGCGACATCGCGCTGATCGGTGACCTCCTGACCATCGTGACCGACCTGGCCGAGCGTCTCGGGATCAACGACGACGACGTGGTGGCGGCAGCTCGTAGTAGGGCGCTGCCGCGCCTGCCGGCACCACCGATCCGGACCGACGGCCTGGTGGGGGAGTGGGCGATGGACGTGTCCTACCCCGAGCCGCTGCACCGGCACATCTCCCACCTGGTGTTCTGCTATCCGGGCACCCGACCGATCGATCGAGACCTGGCCGGGGCGGTCTCGGCGAGCCTGGACGCCCGGGGGGATGAGTCCACCGGGTGGTCCCTGGCCTGGAAGATGGCGATGCGCGCCAGGCTCGGCCAGCCCGAGGGGGTGGAGTCCTTGATCCGCCTGGCGCTGCGCAGCAAGGAGGCCGACGCCGGCGGCCAGTCGGGTGGGTTGTACGCCAACTACCTCGCCGCCCACCCGCCGTTCCAGATCGACGGCAACCTCGGCTTCACCGCCGCACTGGCCGAGGCCCTGCTGCAGAGCCACCGCGATCGGATCGACCTGCTTCCGGCACTGCCGGCCGCGCTCGGCCCGGGTCAGGCACGCGGCCTGCTCGCCCGCGGCGGCACCGTTGTGGATGTGGACTGGGAGATCGACGACGACGGCCGGGTGGCGCTGAGCCGGGCGCGACTACGGGCCACCGCTCCCGCCGGCGCGGGCAACCGGCGGGTGTGCTTCGCCGGTGCCGGGGTGAGTGTGGACGTGCCCGCCGGCGCCCCGGTCACGCTCACCCCCGCGGATTTCGTCCCGACCGTGGCGGGGTAGGCTGCGGCCCGATGCGCCACGCCCCGTCTGAGCCCATCGGAGGATCCTGCGATGACCACCACCAACTCCTGGCCCCTGGGCGTCTCCGGGCTTGCCTACGGCTGCGACTACAACCCGGAACAGTGGCCGCGGGCCACCCGGGTGGAGGACGTGGACCTGATGGTGCGGGCCGGGGTGAACCTGGTCAGCGTGGGGATCTTCTCCTGGGCGATGCTGGAGCCGCGCGAGGGTGACTACGACTGGGGCTGGCTCGATGCGGTCATGGATCGCCTGCACGAGGCCGGGATCCGGGTCTCCCTGGCCACCGCCACCGCCTCACCGCCGCCGTGGTTGACCCGCGAACACCCGCACATCCTGCCCGACCTGGCCGATGGCACGGTGCTCTACCCAGGGTCCAGGCAGGCCTATTCGGTGTCCTCGCCGGTGTTCCGCGACTACGCGCTGCGGATGACCCGGGCGATGGCCCAGCGCTACGGCAACCATCCGGCGTTGGCGGTGTGGCACGTGGACAACGAACTGGGCTGCCACGTCCCGCACGATTTCTCCGACGACGCCGCCCGGGCATTCCGCGCGTGGTTGAGCGAGCGGTACGGCACGGTGGAGGCGCTGAACGCGGCCTGGGGAACGGCGTTCTGGTCCCAGCGGTATGACTCCTTCGAGGAGATCCTGCCGCCCCGGGTGGCGCCCCACGATCCCAACCCCACCCAGCAACTCGATTTCGCCCGGTACTCCTCCGATGAACTGCTGCGTCACTACCGCGCCCTGCGTGAGGTGCTGCGCGGAATCACGCCGAATGTGCCGATCACCACGAACATGATGCTGACCAGCCGCACCAAGTGGATGGACTACTTCGGCTGGGCGCGGGACATGGACGTGATCGCCACCGATCACTACACCATCGCCGCCGACCCCGAACGGCATATCGAGGCGGCCTTCAGCGCCGATCTGAGCCGCGGCGTCGCCGGTGGGGAGCCGTGGATGCTGATGGAGCATTCCACCTCGGCGGTGAACTGGCAGGAACGCAACCGGCCCAAGGATCCGCAGGAGATGGTGCGCGACTCGTTGTGTCATGTGGCCCGCGGGGCCGACGCGATGATGTTCTTCCAGTGGCGCCAGTCCAAGGCCGGCGCGGAGAAATACCACTCGGCGATGGTGCCCCACGCCGGCACGGACTCCGACGTGTGGCGCACCACCGTGCGCCTGGGCCGGGCCCTGGCCGCCCTGGCACCGGTGCGGGGCTCGCGGGTGCGCTCCCAGGTGGCGCTGGTATTCGACTACCAGGCCTGGTGGGGTAGCGAGCTGGATTCCCACCCGACCCAGCATCTGGACTACATGGCGGAGGTGCTGCGCTACTACCGCCGCCTCTGGCTGGAGGGGGTCAGCGTGGACATCGTGCCGCCCGGAGCCGATCTGGGCGAGTACCGGGCCGTGCTGGTGCCCACCCTCTACCTGCTCGATGACGACGCCGCTGCCTCGATCGCCGACGCGGCTCGGTCCGGTGCCTCCGTGCTGGTGACGTTCTTCAGCGGCATCGCCGATCAGCACGATCACGTCCGACTGGGCGGCTACCCCGGTGCGTTCCGTGAGTTGCTCGGGGTGCGCATCGAGGAGTTCTGGCCCTTGCAGGCCGACGAGGTGCTGCGCCTGGACGACGGCACCGGCGCCGACCTGTGGAGCGAGAACACCCACCTGGCCGGGGCGCAGGCGGTCCGCACCTGGGCACAGGGACCTCTGGCCGGAAAGCCCGCGATCACCCGCAACCAGGTGGGGGCGGGTGCGGCCTGGTACGTGGGCACCCGGCCGGACGCCGACGGCGTGCGTCGCCTCGTGCGTGACGTCCTCGCCGAGGCTCGGGTCACTCCCGTGGTGGACGGGTTGCCCGAGGGTGTGGAGGCGCAGCGGCGCCACGGCGCGGACGGCGCACGCTACCTGTTCTTGCTCAACCACACCGGCGAGGATGTGCAGGTGAGCGTGACGGGCACCGAACTGCTCACCGGAACCCGCGCCGAGGGTGCCTACACACTCCCGGCTGGGGAGGTCGCCGTCGTCCGGGAAGCCTGACCCAGCTCCCCGCCCCCCACCGCCCACTTGCCCACCCCACCCCACCCCACCGCCCCCACCCGCACCCTTAGCGGTCGAGGGCGACCCCTGGGGTCGAAAGCGACGCGCCGACCGGTCGACTATGACCACGGGCGTCGTTCTCGATGAGGTGGTGGTTCGTCGCGCCCATCAGCGAGGCTCTGACACACTGGAGGGGTGCAACGCAACCGGCTCATCTCACTTGTCCTCGTGGTCATCGCGGTCATCATCGCCTGGGTGCTGGTGCAGTTCGTCTTCACCGCACTGTGGGTGCTCCTGCGCATCGTGTTGGTGGTGATTGTGGCGGTGCTGGTCTACGTGGCTGCCTCCGCCTGGCTCAACAAACGCAGCGGCGACCGCTGACACCGCGGACCCACCCCTCCCCGCGGGCGCCGCGACCACCCAATTGGTGCCGTTGAGCGGGTCCGCCGTGCGAGACCCCGCCGGAACCACCCAATTGGTGCCGTTGAGCGGGTCCGCCGTGCGAGACCCCGCCGGAACCGTCCAATTGGTGCCGTCCGGCGGGGGCCGCCCCGGGGCGTCAGTTCAGGATGCCGGAACCCTCCAGCCAATCGGCGGCGATGTCACTGGGGGAGCGCTGATCCTCGGTGGACTCCACGTTCATCGCCACCAGATCCTGGGCCGACAATGCCGCGCTGACCTGGTTGATCACCGGAGCGACCTGCTCGGCGATGTCGGCGTTCGCCAGCGGCACCACGTGTGAGGCCAGGAACAGCCCCTCCGGATCCTCCAGCGTGACCAGGTCCTCGGTCTGGATCCGCGGGTCGGCGCTATAGACGTTCCCCACGTCCACGGTGCCGGCCACCAGGTCCTGCACCGTGGTGTCACCGGTGGCGCTGAAGGACACCTCGACCCCGTAGACCTCGCTCAACCCGCTCGGGCCGTAGGGGCGCTCCTCGAGTTCGGCCGGGCCGCCCAGGGTCAGGTCCATATCCACCTCGGCCAGGTCGGCCAGGGAGGTGAGGCCGTGCTCCTCGGCGAAGTCGGCGGTCACGTTGTAGGAGTCCTGATCGGTGGCCTCGGCCTGGTCCAGTGCCACCAGGTTCTCCGGAAGCGCGGTACCGAGTTCGGCGTACACGTCCTCCGCCTCGGTGGCCTCGGTGTCCGGGTCGTAGAACTGCAGCAGGTTGCCGGTGTACTCGGGGAACAGGTCGATCTCGCCGCTCTCCAGGGCCGGCATGTACGCATCGCGCTGGCCGATGGAGAAGTTCCGCTCCACCGTGAAGCCTTCGGCCTCCAGTGCCTGGGCGTAGATCTCGGCGATGATCTCGTTGGAGTAGTAGGCCTGGGAGCCCACCATCACGGTGGTGTCGGGGCCGGGCCCGGCCGGCGCGTCGTCCTCATCGGCGTCGGGCTCGGTGACGGCGCCGTCGTCGGTGTCGGGATCCTCCAGCGGGTCGGAATCCCCGCCGCAGGCGGCCAGCGCCAGGCCTGCGATCGCGAGGGTGGCTATCGCGGTGGTGGTGCGTGGGGTCATGCTGGAATCCTTCCGGGTCGGTCAATACGGGGTTAGGGCCTCAACTCGTGGCGAGTCGTTCGGAGGGCCGTCGTTCCTTCCTTCCGTGGGTGCGTCGGGCCTGGACACCTTTCGGCGTGACCACGCGCTCGGCGATGGCGAACAATGCGTCCAAACTAACGGCCAGCACCACGATGACCAGCGCAGCGCCGAGAATTTGTTCGAAGGTGCGCAGGTTGATGCCCTGCACGATGTGGAACCCCAGCCCCCAGTTGCCCACGTAGCCCATCAGCGTCACCGTCGAGACCACCTGCAGGCTCGCCGAGCGCAACCCGCCGATGAGCAGCGGCAGACCCAAGGGCGCCTCCACCTTCAGCAGCAGTTGCCACGGTGACATCCCCACCGAGCGGGCCCCGTCGATCACCCGGCGGTCGATCGCCTCGAGCCCCGCGTAGGCACCGGCGAGGATCGAGGGGATGGCCAAGAGCACGAAGGCGGTGACCGAGGCCTCCACCTTGTACAGCACCCCGAACACGAGCACCAGAAGGAGCACCAGCCCGAAGGAGGGCACCGCCCGGGCCGCGCCGGCCAGGGCCACTGCGAATCCGCGCCCGCGGCCGGTATGCCCGATCAGCCAACCGGCCGGGATTGCGATGGCGGCCGCGATCAGCACCGACACCACGGTGTAGAGCAGGTGCGTGCTGATCGCCTCGCGCAGCGGCAGGGCTCCGGTGGCGCGCTCGGGCGCGAAGATCCAGTCGATTGCCTCCAGGAAAAGATTCATGTCGTGGCCCTTTTCGCGCTGGTGAGCGCCGTCCACGGCATCAGGAACCGGCCCGCCAGTTGCAGCAGGGCGTCGATGAGAAGCGCGATCACCACGGTGGCCACCACGCCGGCCAGGACCGAGGCCACGATCTGTCGCTGGTAACCGTTGGTGAACAGGTACCCGAGGTTGTCGATGCCGATCAGGATGCCCACCGTGGCCAGGGAGATCGTGGAGACCGCGGTCACTCTCAGCCCGGCGAGTACCACCGGACCGGCGAGGGGCAGTTCCACCTGCCAGAAGCGTTGCCAGGGGCCGTAGCCGACGGCGGTGGCCGCCTGACGCACGGAGGGCTCCACCGAGACAAGCGCATCAGCCACGAACCGGGTCATGATCGCGACCGCGTAGATGGTCAGGGCGATGATGAGATTGACCTCGGAGAGGAAACTGATGCCCAGCAGCGGCGGCAGGATCGCGAACAGGGCCAGGGACGGGATCGTGTACAGCAGGCCCACCAGGGTCAGCACCAGGCCCTGGGTGAGGCGGTAGCGGTAGGCGACCCAGCCCAACGGGATGGATAACGCCAGCCCGAGCACGATCGGCACCGCGCTCTGGCGCAGGTGCTCCACGGTAAGCCCCCCGATCAGGTCGAGGTTATCCAGGACCCAGGTCACGGGGCGCCTTCGGCCAGCACACCCTTGGTCCGCCCGTTGGCGTCCACGAGCACCGTGCCGTTCCCGGTCTCCTTCAGGTGCAGTTTGCGGGCGCCGCGATTCAACCCGATGAAGTCGGCAACGAAGTCACTGGCCGGATTCTCGATGATCTCGCTCGGGCTGCCGCACTGGGCGATGTGCGCGCCCTTCTGCAGGATCACCACCTGATCGCCGAGCCCGAAGGCTTCCTCGACGTCATGGGTGACGAACACCACCGTCTTGTGCAACTCGTTCTGCAGCCGGGCGGTCTCGGTCTGCAACTCGGCGCGCACGATCGGGTCGGGTCCACCGCGCCGAAGGGTTCGTCCATGAGCAGGATGTTGGGATCGGCGGCCAGCGCTCGGGCCACCCCGACCCGCTGCTGCTGCCCGCCGGAGAGTTGGCTGGGGTACCGCTCGGCCAGGGCCCGGTCCAACCCGACCGTGTCCAGCAGCTCCATGGCGCGCTGATGGGCCCGGGCGCGGGGCGTCTTGGTGAGCCGGAGCACCGTGGCAACGTTGTCGATCACCTTCTGGTGCGGCAGCAGGCCGCCGTTCTGCAGCACGTATCCGATGCTGCGGCGCAGAGCCACCGGTTCCCGGTCGGCCACGGGCTCACCGTCGATCTCGATGACCCCGGAGGTTGGTTCGACCATCCGGTTGATCATCCGCAGCAGCGTGGTCTTCCCGCACCCGGAGGAGCCCACCAGCACCGTAGTACTGCGTGGTGGGATCACCAGGGAGAAGTCGTCCACGGCGACAGTTCCGTCGTCGTACTCCTTGCGGACTGAGCGGAACTCGATCATGCCCTAGCCTCCGTCGGGTCAGTGACCTGCCGTCACGACGGTACCGGACCGGAGAGCCGGTCGCTTCCCGCAGGCCCCCGTGTCCCGCCCGGCCGCGGCGTCCCCGGGGTCCCGGCCGGGCGGCGCCCCCGGGTCCAGCCTGGCCGGCGCCCGAGGCCGAGAGTCTCACCGAGCCCGGAAGCCCGGCACGGTCATCGGGAACGTCTGGCGAACCGGGCGAAGAATCCCGTGCTGGGTTCCCCCTCGTGGCCCGGGCAGCGCTGGTGCTGCGGGACGCCTCTCAGTACTTGGTCCACGTGCTGGCCACAACCGGCCCAGGTGGTCCTGCCGCAGCGGCGGCAGGTGGTGGGACGACACATTTCGGATGGTCCTTTCGTCAGGGGTGATGGATCGGTTCAGGGTTTCGAAGGCGTGTTGACGTCCGACGGCGGTGCGCGCCGACTGCGCGCCCGCCCAGCGCCACCACGGTCACCAGCGCCGCGGCGAGCACCACGACCGCCCCGCCCGGTGCCGGCAGCTCCAGTGCGAGGACCAGGACGCCCATGCCCAGCACGAAGAAGCCGAAGAGTCGCCGCAGCAGGCCCTCGGGGACCTTGCCGGTCAACGCCGTGCCGAGGAAGGAGCCGGCGACTGCGGCGGCCGTGACCGCGCCGACCAGTGCCCAGTCCAGGCTCACCGTGGTCAGGTACCCGCCCAGGCCGGCGAATGACTTCATGGTGATCACCAGCAACGAGGTGCCCACGGCCGCCGGCATCGCCAGCCCACCGAGCAGCACCAGCGCCGGGACCACAAGGAACCCGCCGCCGGCTCCGACCAGGCCGGTGATCGCGCCCACCACGAAGCCATCGAGGACGGCGCGCCCCGCCGCCATGTCAGTGCGCCGGGGCCGGGCTGTTCCCTTGCGGCAGATCATCGCGGCCGCGCTGGTGAGCATCATGAGCGCGAAGGCGATCATCAGCACGGTGCCGGGCAGGTACCCACCGACCAGGCCCGCACCGAACGCACCACCGACCATGCTCGCGCCACCGAAGACCAGGCCGGTGCGCCAGCGCACATTCCCGCGGCGGGCGTGACTGAGCATCCCGACCAGCGAGGTCACGCCGACGATGAACAGGGACGCGCTGATCGCCTCCCGGGGATCCATCCCGGCCACATAGGTCAGCAGTGGGACGGTCAGGATCGAGCCACCGCCACCGAGGAGACCGAGGCTGACCCCGACCAGCACGGCCAGGATCAGGACGACGATCAGATAAGCCTCCATCTGCCGGTGCCGGTGCTACCGGGCCCGGACCGGGGTGTCCAGCGTGTCCGTGGTCTGTGACCACGCCTGGAACCCCCCGGTGACCTCGACGACGTCGTAGCCGGCCCGGCGCAGAGCCGCCCCGGCCGCCGAACTGCGGTTGCCGCTCTGGCAGTAGGCCACGAGCGTGCCCGCGGCGGGCAGGTCGTCCAGATGCCACATCAGCCGTCCGACGGCGAGTTGATCACTCCCGGGGATTGGCGGCCTCGGCGTGCTCGGTCCGGTTGCGGACATCCAGGAGGTGGACGTTGTCGCCGTCGGTCAGGTCCTCCAGGTCGTCCGGACTCACGACCGCAGGGACCGCGGTGGGCAGTCCGACCAGTTCGGTGGTGTAGCCGGCGACGTCATCGATCCCTACCCGCACCAGGTGGGCGCGGATGTCCTCGGCGACCTCGCTGTCGGGCGCCAGCAGCACCAGGGGTGCGGTCTCCCGCTCGGGGTCGAACACCCAGGCTCCGTAGGTCGCTGCCTTGTCCGGCCCAGGGATGTGCAGCGCACCGGCGACCGTCCCCCGGTGGACGTCCTCCCACGGGCGGGTGTCGGCGAAGGTGACCTGCTCCTCCTGCACGGCAGCGGCGAGGCGTCCGGTGTCCCACTCGGCGAGCGGCGCCAGGGGGCCCAGCACCTGCGGGCCCTCCTTGTTCTGACGCTTCATCCGGGCGAAGTAGGCGTGCGCATCGGGCTGGTCGGCGAGGAGTTCGCTCACGAAGCCCTGCTCGTCGTCGTTGCGCAGGTAGGAAGCCCACCAGGCGAAGAGCCGTTCGTAGCCGACGGTGGTGGCCGGCACGGCGCCGAGGGCTTTGCCGCAGGCGCTACCGGCGCCGTGGGCGGGATAGATCTGCACGTGGTCGGGAAGATCCAGGAGGAGGTTCTTCAGGCTGGCGAACAGGTCCTGGGCACCGGCGAAACGGGTGTCAACCCCGCCTGCGGCCTCATCGAGCAGGTCCGGGCGGCCCAAGTCGCCGACGAAGATGAAGTCACCGGACAGCAGGTAGCCGGGGTCGGAACTGAAGGCGCCATCGGTCACCAGGAAGGACAAGTGCTCCGGGGTGTGCCCGGGGGTGTGCCGGGCCTCGATGGTGATGTTGCCGATGGCGAAACTGTCGCGGTCGTAGAGGCGGGTGCCCTCGAAACCGTACTGCCAGTCCTGCCCTCCCTCCCCGGAGAGGTAGATCCGGGCTCCGGTTGCTGCCGCCAGTTCGCGGGTACCGGACAGGTAATCGGCGTGGATGTGGGTTTCGGTGACCGCCACGATCTGCAATCCGTGCCGATCGGCCAGGTCCAGATACTCAGTGATGTCGCGGCGGGGGTCGACGACGACCGCCTCTCCGCTGGCTTGGCAGCCGATGAGGTAACTCGCTTGGGCAAGGTCCTCGTCATAGATCCGGTCAAGACGCATGAGATTCCTCTCCTCGGGGACTGCGTTGCAGTCTCACATATACCCTGGGGGGTATGCAAGTGGAGAGATGAGACCGTCGATGTGCCCGGTGTGTCCAGAAGGCCCGACGTCGGATGTCCGCCGGCAGGCAGCGGTGGAGGCGGGTAGCGGACCGCGCGAGCAGGGACGGAGCCAGCGGGCCCGCGCGAGCGGGAACGGCGACCTGCGGTGACGTCTCCGGAGGCGAGCAGGGGCGCGGCCGGCGACGACAGCCGGCCGATCGATCGAGCGCTGGTGTCGTGCGGCCGGTGACGTCAGATGCAGCCGCTGGCCACGGCGCCCGCGTAGGGGACGCCGACGGCGCTGGTGGCCAGCAGCATGAGCATGACCTGGCTTCCGAGGAAGAGTGCCGGCCACCTTTCCGCACGCGCGGCGGGGCGAACCAGATGCCCGATGCGATGGGGCCCGGCGGCGCCCAGTGCTCCGCCGAGGTCCGCCGGCAGACTCATGGAACTCGCCGGATCACCGACCTTCAGCAGCGCGGTCGCCAGCGCACGGGTTCCCGTCCGGCGCCGGGCCGCGTCGTCGGCCGCGATCTCCAGGTAGTGGGGGATGGCTGCGGCTGCCGAGGCGATCAACGGCACCCAGCGAAGGTAGGGGATCAGTGCCCGCACGACGGCCATCACCAGGTGGTGGTGCTGGCGAAGGTGGGCCCGCTCGTGCTCGAGCACGGCGGCCAACTCCTCCTGGTCGAGCCGCTCCCGCGCGCCGGTGGAGACCACCACCCCGCCGTGCCGGGCGGCCAGGGTAAAGACCAGCGGCGCCGGGTCGGGGATGAGCAGCACCGGCTGACCCTGCAGATGTGTTCTGCTCGCCTCGTCACGTATCTCAGCGGCCACCGCTCGCGTTGCCTGCGCGTGTCGCCATGCCCGGGCGGTTGTCGCGGTGAGCAGTCCCATCGCGGCCAGAGTCGGCAGCGCCAGGAGCACGATCGCCGGCACCCAGGTGTTGATCAGAGTGGAACCGGTCCAGGGGTTGGCCGCATCCAGGCACTGGCGGCACACCTCCCCGGCGCGTCCGGGGATCGCGGGACCGGTGAACGCCCAGGCGGCCAACGGGCCCAGGGCCAGTGCGGCCAGCACCCAGGCGAGGGAGCCTGCCGCCAGGATCGCGACCGCCAGTCTCGGGACGTGTGCCAGTGCGGAACTGGCCCGGCGAAGCAGCCATGGACCGCCCAGGGCCACCGCGACCAGGGCAGCGCCGAGCACGCCGATCGTGAGCGTCGGCGTCACCGCCGGGCACCGTCGTCATCGTGCTGCAGGTACTCGCGGAGCAACTCCCGGTCCCGCTCGGGCATGGTCTGTACGAAGTGCATGATCGAGGCGGCCCGGTCACCTCCGGCGTCCAGGGCACGGCCCATCGTCAGCGCAATGTGTTGCTCGCGGCTCATCCGCGGCCGGTGCAGCACGAAGCGGCCCTGCCGCTTGGCGTCCACCATGCCCTTGCGTTCAAGGTTCGACAGCACGGTAGCGATCGTGGTGTAGGCCGGGTCCGCGGGCAACTCGGCGATGATCTCCCGGACGGTGGCAGAGCCGTTGGTCCAGAGCACATCCATCACCTGGGCCTCCAGGGTCCCCAACCGCACCGGCTCGCCGGGACGTTCGCGCGTCCCGCTGCTCACCACGACACCGTCGCCTTCGGCGCCGGCACCGCGCAGGCGACCTGCCCCCGCAGGCGCCACAGCAGCGCCACGCCGGTCAGAACCAGGGCGCCCAGCGCCAGGAAGGGTTGGATCGGAGCGAACCACGTGATGGCGCCGGTGTATCCCAGGGCGAGCAACGCGATCTTGTTACAGACCGGGCATCCGACGGCGAACCAGGCCAGCACGGTTCCGACCATGCCGAACCGGCTGTTGCGCCGTTCCTGGCGTGGGGTCAGCGAGGCGTCGGCGGGGTCGGCCCCGGCACCCTCGGCCACCCCGGCGACGCTCGGGGTGGGGCGCAGGTAGGTGGTGATGAGCATGCCGGTGAACGCTGAGGTCAGCAGCCAGACCGGATAGTTCCACCACACCGGCGGAATTTCCCGGCCGAAGATCGGGTTCGGGATCAGGACGGTCGCGATTCCGATGAGCAGCGCGACGGCGGCCGCCGAGGCCGCGGCGAAGACGAACTGCCGTGGTGTCCATAACCGCAGCCCCTGGCGGGCCATCGCGGCGGTGTGACGTAACGAACTCACGTTCTTCGAAATCCATGTCATCGGGCCAGTATGACTCATGGTTACTATGTTGCATAGTCATCGGCGGTGCGAGCAGAGAGTCAGCAGCAGGAGGTGCAGTAGTGGTGCAACAGGATAACCCGCAATCACGTGCTTGGGTGGTGCCCGCCGTGGTGCTGGGCCTCGTTGCGCTGATGCTGGCGATGGTGTTCCTGCTGCGGGGCGGGTCCTCGGAGCAGACAGGCCCGCAGGAACCAGCCGGCACCAACGGCGCCGCGCAGACCGATCCGGGCCAGGACGGTGCGGACGAGGGCTCGGATGCCGCCGGACCCGAGGCAGGCGACGGGACCACCCAGGAACCGGGTGTACAGGGCCCACCGGCACGCGTGGAAGGTCCTGAGCAACCCGAGACCGAGGGGGTCGAGCGCCGCGACGCCGATGAACTCCTCGCTGCCGGTCCGGTCGATGCCCCGGTGGTGCTGGTGGTGTTCTCGGACTACCAGTGCCCGTTCTGCGCGCAGTGGAGCGCGGAGACGCTACCGGTGATGATGGAGTACGTCGACGCCGGGGATCTGCGGATCGAATGGCGCGATGTGAACGTCTTCGGTGAGGAATCCGAGCGTGCCGCGCGAGCCTCCTACGCGGCAGCGCTGCAGGGCGGATTCTGGGAGTACCACGAGGCCCTGTTCCCCGACGGGCAGATTCGCTCCCATCGGGAACTCTCCGAAGACGGCCTGACCGAACTCGCCGTGGAAGAGGGGCTGGACGAGGAGCAGTTCACGGCGGATCTGAACGCCCCCGAGACCGCCGAGGAGATCGACCGCAACGCGCAACTGGGCCTGGATCTGGGCGCGTACTCCACGCCGACCTTCATCCTCGACGGCCAGCCCATCATCGGCGCCCAGCCCACCGAGGTGTTCACCGACGCCGTTGAGGCCGCACTGGCCGCTGCGACGGGCTAGCACCATGGAGATCGGACTGCTGACCGCCTTCATCGGCGGAACCCTGGCGCTGCTGAGCCCGTGCGGGGCGCTGCTACTGCCGGCGTTCTTCGCCTCTACCCTCGGCTCCGGGGCGAGACTGTGGCTGCACGGTCTGCTGTTCTACGCCGTCTGGTGCTGGTGCTGGTGCCCCTGGGAGTGGGGGCCGGGGCCATCGGGCTGCTGTTCTCCACCTACCGCGAGCCGGTGATCGCCATTGCTTCGCTCCTGCTTATCGTGCTCGGCGTGGTGCAGGTCCTGGGTCTGGGGTTCGATCCGGCCCGGATGCTGCCCGGAGCCCGCGGGCTGCAGAACCAGGCCCAGGTGCGCACCGGGATGCTCAAGACGGTGTTACTGGGCGCGGTCGGGGGTATTGCCGGATTCTGCGCCGGCCCGATCCTGGGGGCGGTGCTGACCATGGCGGCTACCCAGGATTCCCTGGTGCTCTCCGGGGCGATGCTGGCCATCTACGGGGCGGGCATGGTGGTCCCGCTGCTCGTGCTCGCCTCGGTCTGGGGCCGGTTGGGCGCCAAGGGCCGCTCCGTGCTGCGCGGGCGCACCGTCAGCGTGTTCGGCCGGCGGCTGCACACCACCTCGGTGATCACCGGCGTGCTCATGGTTGTGTCGGTGTCGCGTTCTGGACCACCAACGGATTCGTGGGGACCCCCGCCCTGCTGCCCACCTCCACCCAGGCCTGGTTGCAGGAACGCAGCGCCGTGCTGGCCCACCCCGCGCTGGACGTGATCGCGATCGTGGTGGCCGCCGTCGTCGTTCTGCTCATCTGGGCACGCCTGCGCAAGCGCCGCCACCAGCCGATCCGGCAGGAGGCCGCGAAGGCCGCAGCGGACCAGGAGGACCGGTGAGGGCGCGGCGCCGGACGGCGCTGGCCGGTGCCGCGGCAACCCTCCTGTTCCTGGCCGGATGCTCGGCACCCGCCGACGAACAGCCGACGCCGGAGGAACAGCCGACCTCGGATGACGGGCAGGCCACATCGGAACAGGCCGAGACCGACGCGGCGGAGGACGCCGGGACGACACAGTCATCACCGGGAGTCACGGCCGGAGCGTGCGACGAGCCCGGGGACGATCTCGACCGCGCCCCCGACCTCGATCCCGAGCCCCTGGCCGAGATGGACCCGGGGGGCACCTGGCTGCCCTATCACCTGGAGGCTCGCCGGATCGTCCAGACTCCCTTCGACGTGCTGCCGGCCGAGCGCGGCGAGGTGTTCCTCGCACCGGAGGAGCGCGAGGGTGCCCTGACGTTCAGCGCGGTGGACGCCGAGGGCAGCGTGTTGTGGGCGGCCGAGCGCCCGCCCGGTTGCGCCGGCTTCACTCTGGCCGGTACCGAGGACGGTCAGGATCTGGCAGTGCTGACCGATGTGGACCCCGGCGGCGACTCCGGGGAACGTGCGAGGACCACCGCGACGGCGTATGACCTGCGCACCGGTGAGCACGCGTGGGGGCCGGTGCCGGTGGGCGGGCCGCACGTGGGCCCGGGCCTCGTCTTCGCCGCACCATGGGCCGGGCCGACCGGCGACGGCGGTGCGCGGCTGGTGCTGGACGCCGCCACCGGGGAGATCCTGGCCGACGGGGAGGAGGACGACGCCCGCGTCCTGGGGGAGTACGACGGCACCGTGCTGATGGTCGCCGGCGACCACGTGCTTGCCCTGGCCGGTGCCGCCCAGGAGGAGGTGTGGCGCTTGGATGCGACCGAGTACGGCTGGGACCCCACCGACCTGGCGCCGGCCGCCGGTACCGGTGCGGATCGCCAAGTGACCAGACTGCAGGTGGCACCGGGTGTAGCCGCGGCCATCGACCTGGAGCAGGGCCTGGTGCTGGCCGAGGACGTCACCGATGCCGTCGTCGAGGAGTCCACCGGCACCAGGGTGGTGCTGGAGGGCGAGCACGCACGCGCCTTTGACGCGAGCGGCGAAGAACTGTGGGCGTACCTGCTCACCGAACCCGCCACGATCGAGGGTGCCGGTGGAGTCATGCTCTATCTGCGCTCCGGCGACAGCGTGCGGGTACACAACGTGCTCACCGGGGAGGTGGCGGAGGCCTATGACCCGCAGGGGCAGGGCGAGATCCTGGTGCCGGCGGTGATCGCGGCGAACGGGGCCACCGTGGTGGTCGCGACCGAGGGGTACCCACTGGTGACGATCGTCGCCGACGAGGACCGGGAGCCGCAGGAGTAGCGTCGCCGCACGGTCTCGGGCCGGGCCGCGGTGTAGATTGAACCCGGTGGGTGGGCGTGTGCCTGGACGTGCCCCGGCGTGATGAGGAGTGCGGTGATCGTTTCGCTCACGAGGCGCCGGTGGGCGCTGTTCGCGCTGTTCTTCGTGCCCGGGCTCTCGCTGGCCTCCTGGGTCACCCGGACCCCGGCGATCCGGGACCTCCTGCACGCCTCGACGGCGCAGATGGGTCTGGTGCTCTTCGGGCTCTCGGTCGGATCGATGCTGGGGATCCTGTGCTCCGGGGCTCTGGTCGCCAAGTTCGGGGGACGGCCGGTGATCGCGGCCGGGATCGCCGGTGTGGCGCTGAGCATGCCCGTCATCGGTCTGGGCGCCGGTGCCGGAGCGGCCTGGGTGGTGGCGGCGGGGTTGTTCGTCTTCGGCCTGGGTCTCGGCGCTGCGGACGTGGCGATGAACGTCGAGGGTGCCGACGTGGAGCGGGCCGGGCGCCGGCCGTTCCTGCCGGCGCTGCACGGGTGTTTCAGCCTGGGCACAGTGGTCGGCGCCCTGGCCGGCATCGGCGCCACCGCCACCGGCTTCCCCGTGGTCTGGCACCTGGTGATCACCGGCGCGCTCGGTGCCGGCGTGTTCGGTGCGGCTATCCGCAGCGTATTGCCGGGCACCGGGCGCGTCCCGCTCCTGCGAGCCGATGGCTCGGCGGGGACCGCCGCGCCGCCACCGATCTGGAAGGACACCCGCCTGGTCCTCATCGGGGTCATCGTGCTAGCGATGGCGCTGACCGAAGGAACCGCCAACGACTGGTTGCCGTTGATCATGGTGGACGGGCACGGATTCGGCGAAGCGTGGGGTTCGGCGATATTCGCCGTGTTCGCCGCCTCGATGACCCTTGGTCGCTTCGCCGGAGGGCCGGTGATCGCCAGGCTCGGCCGGGCGCTGGTGTTGGGTATCAGTGCGGGCTTCGCGCTCCTGGGTCTGGTGGTGGTGGCCTTCGTGGACAGTCAATTCACCGCGGTGGCCGCCGTCGTCCTCTGGGGGCTCGGCGCCTCGCTGGGCTTTCCGGTGGCCTTGTCCGCGGCAGGTGATTCCGGGCCGAACCCGGCGGTGCGGGTGTCCCTGGTGGCCACCATCGGCTACATCGCGTTCCTGGTGGGCCCGCCGCTACTGGGCTTCGTCGGCGAGCAGGTGGGCCTGCGTCACGCACTGGTGATCCCGATGATCGTGGTGCTGGTGGCGATGTTCCTGTCCCCGGCGGTGAAGAACCGGCCGGTGGTGGAACGCCAGGGGCTCGCGGACGAACCGGTGGCGCCGACTCGGCTTTGACGCCCACCGAGGGTGCGGACCGACGACGTTGACACGCTCGCGGTGCATGTGTCACTGTATTAGTAACCTAATACAGACATACATGTGAGGCGAGTCAGTGGAGTTCGACACATCCGCACCGATCTGGGTGCAACTCGTCTCCGAGTTCGCCCGGTCGATCGTGGTCGGCGAGTGGGCGCCGGGGAGCAAGGTCCCCGGGGTGCGGGAGCTGGCCGCCGGACTCGGGGTGAATCCCAACACCGCCCAGCGCGCTCTGGCCGAGCTCGAGCGGCAGGGCCTGTGCCGGTCCGAGCGTACCGCCGGCAGGTTCGTCACCGAGGACGCGTCGCGAATCAATCGGGTGCGGGCCGAGCTCACCCGGGACGCGGCTGACGACTTCATCCGCCGGGCCCAGGGACTGCGCATGCCACCCGACCAAGCACAACAACTCATCGAGGAGAGGTGGACGGCCCATGTCGACCACGATCAGAACCGAACCGGCACCGGGGGAGCCTGAGATGACCCACGCCCGCGCCACATCGGCGATCCGTGCCCGCGGTCTGTCCGTGCGTTACGGCCAGACCACCGCCCTGGACGACTTCGACCTCGACCTTGCCCCGGGGCAGATCGTCGGGCTGCTGGGCGAGAACGGCTGCGGCAAGACCACGCTGCTGAAGGTCCTGGCCGGAGTGCTCAGCGACTACTCCGGTGAGGTCACCATCGCCGGGCACCGGCCGGGCCCGGAGTCCAAGGCGCTCGTCTCCTTTCTTCCCGACGCCAGTTTTCTCCCCGACGGCGCCAAGGTCTCGTACTGCCTGGACCTTTACGCGGACTTCTTCGCCGACTTCGACCGGGAGCGAGCGGCAGACCTCATCGGATTCTTCGGGCTGCGCGACGGCATGCGGCTGAAGGAGATGTCCAAGGGTATGCGCGAGAAGGTGCAGATCGCCCTGGCGATGTCACGCGATGCCCGGGTCTTCCTGCTCGACGAGCCGATCGCCGGTGTGGACCCGGCGGCGCGGCAGGTGATTCTCGACGGCATCCTGCGCAACCTCTCCGCCGATTCCCTGCTGGTCATCACCACGCACCTCATCCATGACCTGGAGTCCATTCTCGACTCGGTGGTGATGATGCGGCACGGTCGGGTCGTCCTGCAGGGCGAGGCGGACGATCTGCGCGGCGAGCACTCCGCGAGCTTGGATCACATCTTCAAGGAGACCTACCGATGATGCTGCTCAAACACGAATGGCTGCGCACCCGCACCCTGGTGGAGACCGTGGCCGGAATGGCCGCGCTCCTCACCCTGCTCGGTACCGTGCTCACCGCGACGGCTTGGCCCGTGCTGAGCCCACTCGGCATGTTGCTGGGTGGTGTCGCCATCACCGTGCTCGTCCCTGGCCTGCAATTGGCACTCACGGCCGATTACTACCGGTCCAGTTACAGCCGTACCGGGTACTTCACCCATTCCCTGCCGATCGGCGGCGGGAGGATCTATGCCGCCAAGGCCACCTGGGCGGTGCTGGTGACCCTCGCTGGGCTCGGACTCACCCTGGTCCTGTTCGGAGTGTTCTGGGTGGGCGTGGGCCCCGCCGTCGGGATGGACCGCAACCCGTTCACCGCAGCGGGCATGCTCTGGGACGGCTCAGCGCGGTGAGTTCGAGCGGCATGCTCGCCGGCGGGGCGCTACTGCTGCTGGCGATGTACCTGATCTGGCCGATCCACTACTTCTTCGCCGTCTCGCGAGGCAGCGAGCGGCCGCTGAACCGGTGGGGACTCGGCGGGCCGGTCCTGGTGTTCGTCGTGCTGTACACGGTCACCCAATTGGCGGGCATCATCGGGATGATCGCCATTCCGTTCGGGATCGGCCTTCAGAACGGAGCGCTGGGAGTGGTGTCCTACAGCATCATCGCCGAGATGCGGCTCGGGTCCGCAAGTACCGAGGACGTGATGCCGCTGGGCTTCATCCCGGCGATCCTCCTGGTGACCCTGTTCTGCGCATGGCGCACGGTGCGGTCCTGGAACCACAAGGTCTCGCTGGCCTGAGAGCCAGCGCGAAGCCGGCAGCGAGAAGCCGGGACGGGCCCGTCGGTCGGAGGGATCGGCGGGCCCGTCTGTGTGGCGTGCACCTCCTGCCGGTAGTTGTACTTTCAACTATCCACCACTACACTGGTGATTGCACGTTCAACTACTTTGCCCAGTCGAGAAGGAGGCGCACCGATGACCGAGGTCGCCAGTTCGTCAGCGGTGAGCGAGAAGACCCTCGCCGCGCAGACCGCCATGGACGCCGTCACCCTGCACGTGGGGGATCTTGACCTGATGTCGTCCTACTACTCCGAGGCGCTGGCCATGGAGCCGATCGAGGAGCGGTCCCGGGCGGCCGGTGTGCACCGGGTGCTGGGGCGCGGAGAGGTGCCCCTGGTCCGGTTGATCTCCACGCCCGGCCTTCCTGCGGTGGACCCGCGGCAAGCCGGACTGTTCCACACCGCCTTCCTGTTCGAGGACAAGGCCAGCCTGGCGGCCACGGTGTATCGGGCGGCCCAGGATCCCCGCAGTCGGTTCGTCGGCTCCAGCGACCACCTGGTCAGCGAGGCCTTCTACTTCACCGACCCGGAGGGCAACGGCATCGAACTCTATGTCGATCGGGACCGCTCCGAGTGGACTTTCCGCGACGGCCAACTGCAGATGGCGTCCAACTTCCTCGACCCGAACGCCTACCTGCGCGCACACCTCGATGAGGACGTTCTGGCAGCCGGAGCGCGCCGTGCCGGCACGGTCGGACACGTGCACCTGCAGGTGGGCGACATCACTTCCGCGCGGAAGTTCTACGTGGATCTCCTCGGGTTCGAAACTACGGTCGAGACCTACCCAGGGGCCCTGTTCGCCGCTGCCGGCGGCTATCACCACCACGTGGCGATGAACACCTGGAACAGCGGCGAGGCGGGCCCCCGCGCGGCCACCCTGGGCTTGGGCGACGTGGCGATCACTGTGCCCCGACGGGAGGATCTGGACGCACTCGTGGCCCGGTTGTCGGCTCAGCAGGTCCAGCACCAGGACACCGGGCGCTCGCTGGTAGTCAAGGATCCGTGGGGTACTCAGGTGACGGTCGCCTTGCCCGGCACGAGCACCGAGGAACTGCTCAGTCGCTGACCGTCACGCTCGCTCAGCGCGCCGGGGCCAGGGCTCGCGGGTGTCCGGTGACCTTGGCGGTCTGGATCTCGCGGTGGATCCGCAGCGCACGGAGGGCACTGAGGATCGCGACCAGGTCCACCACCTCCTGCAGCAGGGCACCCACGACAGCGGGCAGGTACCCGAACGCCGCTACCAGCATCAGGCCGACCGAGATGATGATGCCCAACCAGATGGACTGCAGCGCGATCCTGACGGTGCGCCGGCCCACGTGGATCACATCTGCCACCCGGCCGATGTCCTCGGAGGTGATCACCGCAGAGGCGGACTCGCTCGCGGCCGTGGCCCCACGTGCCGCCATCGCGATCCCGACGTCGGCCACCGCCAGTACCGGCGCGTCGTTGATACCGTCACCCACCATCAGCGCCGGCCTCGGCTGCAGTTGCTGCACCACCTCGATCTTGGTTCCCGGGGTGGTTTCGGCGTAGACGTCCTCGATCCCGGCCTGTGCCGCGATCGACTTCGCGGTGGCTGCCACGTCGCCGGTGACCATGGCGATCGTGCGCACGCCCTGGTCCTTGAGGCGCTGCACGGTCTCGGCGGCGTTGTCCTTCAGCGGGTCGGAGAGCACGATCACCCCGGCCAGCCGCGTGCCGGTGGAGACGTAGACGGCGGTCTCACCCGGGCGAAGCTCGGTCCGCTGCACCGGGCCGGTGACCTCCTCGATGAAAGTCGGCTTGCCCACGCGCACGCTCGTGCCGTCGGCGAGCGTGGCCTGCACGCCGTTGGTGGCGATCTCCTCGGCGGCGGTGACGTCGGGCAACGGCAACCCGTCGGCCCGGGCGTGGGCGACGATGGGGTCGGCGAACACGTGCACCGAGTACTGCTCGACGGCACCCGCCGCCCGCAGCGTCTCGGTCGCCGACTCCTCGCCCGGCCTGATGTCCACCACGATGGGCTTGCCCTTGGTCAGGGTGCCGGTCTTGTCCAGGGCGGCCGAACGGACCCGGGCCAGGGTCTCCAACGCGCCGCCCTCCTTGACGATCACGTTCAGCCTGGCCGCCGAACTCATCCCGCCCATGAAGGCCACCGGCGTGGCGATCAGCAGGGGACACGGAGTGGCCACCACGAGCACCTCGGCGAACCGGGTCGCGTCTCCGCTGATGTACCAGGCCAGTCCGGCGATGGTCAGTGACAGGATCGTGAAGGGCACCGCGTACCGGTCGGCCAGGCGCACCATCGGCGCCCGGGACTCGACCGCCTCGGTGACCAGACGCACGATCGAGGCGTAGTGGGAGTCCGCGGCGACCTTGTCCGCACGCAGGGTGAACGCCTCGGTGGTATTGACCGTCCCGGACAGGATCGAGTCGTCCCCGGCGTAGGTGACCGGGATCGGCTCGCCCGTCACCGAGGACTCATCGATCACCGCTCGCTTGGAGACCAGGGTGCCGTCCACCGGCACCACCTCACCCGAGCGCACCACCAGTAGGTCCCCGACAGCGACCTCGTCCACGGCGATGCGTTCGACCTCCGAGGTGCCCGGGCCGATCCGCTGCGCGAAGGACGGGGCCCGGTTGACCAACAGGTCCAGTTCACGACTGGCGCGGTGCGCGGCGTAGTTCTCCAGCGCCTCCCCGCCGGTGAGCATGAGCGCGATGATGAGGCCCGCGATGTACTCACCGACCATCAAGGTGGCGACCATGGCCACCACGGCCAGGATGTCCAGGCCCCAGTGCCCGGCCATCAGATCGCGGAACATGTCCCAGGCGGTGACGGCGATGACGATACCGATGACCCCGATCGCCAGCACAGCCACCGCGGTGGGCTGCCCGGTCGCGGTGAGGACCAGCGCCACGATGATGGCGACGAACGCCACGATGGCCAACGGCTGCGTACGAATGAATCGAAGCGCCCTCATGGCGGCACCATATCGCCAGGGGTTCAGTGATGAGTGGGCCCGATGTCCCAGAACGCGGTCCGTCACATCAGTCGGGGCTGGGCAGGCCCGCCATGACGGCGTCGAACGCTGCTGCGGTGAGCGCGGTCAACGACCCGGCGAACCCGGCAGCCGCGTGCTTGTGCAGGACCGTTCGCAGCGTGGTCAGGGACACGTTCACGACCAGGGACGGATAGGTTTCGGAATCCGGGTCCATTCCCGTGCGAGCGGCGACGGCGCGGGTCAGTTCCCGCCCGATCACCGCTGAGGACCCCACCAGTGCGGGTAGGAGTTCCGGATTGTCATCGACCGCCTGCATACGCAACTGCCACCGGTGCTGATCCTGCGCGATCGCCTCGGCGTACCCCACGAACACCTGCTTCAGTGACTCCAGCGGCGGCTCGGTCGCGGGGCGCGCCCGCAGGATCGCGGCCAGGGCGGGTGCCAGTTCCGGATCGGTCCCGACCAGGACGTCCTCCTTGCTCGTGAAGTAGTTGAACAGCGTCCGCTGCGAAACCCCCGCCTCAGCAGCGATCTGCTCGGTCGTGACCGCGTGCAGGCCGCGCTCGGCCACCAGGGACAGGCCGGCCATCTGGAGTGCCCGCCACGTGGTGCGCTTCTTCCGCTCCCGCAATCGAACGCCGTCGTCACCGGCAGCGTGCGGCTGGACCGGGACGGAGGCTCGCTTGGTGGACATCACCGCGTAGCGTACCGGAAGACTGGTTCAGTAACTGCAAAGTTGCAGTTACTGCACTATTGCCTCTACGCTCGATCGCGTCCTGGGGCCGTGTGCGCACCCAGGGATCAAGGAGCACCTCACGCATGACTGGTTCAGTCAGCCCCGCACCGACGTGGGGACTGAGTCGCGCATCCAGGATGGTGTTCATCGGTCTGCTGCTGGGCATGCTGGTGGCCTCGATCAGCCAGACGATCGTCTCTCCGGCGATGCCGATCATCGTGGCCGACCTCGGCGGCATCGATCACTACAGCTGGCTGGCGACGGCGGCGATGCTGGTGTCCGCAGTCGTGGTGCCGATCGTGGGGAAGCTGTCCGACCTGTACGGCCGGCGCGCGTTCTACCTGGCCGGCCTGAGCATCTTCCTGCTCGGCTCGATCCTGGCCGGACTGGCCCCGAGTTTCTGGTGGCTGGTCGCGGCTCGCGGGGTCCAGGGCCTGGGGATGGGCGCGTTGATGACGCTGTCCCAGACCATCATCGGCGACATCATCCCCCCACGTCAGCGCGGCAAGTACCAGGGGTTCATGGGCGCGGTGTTCGGCGTGACCTCGATCGCCGGTCCGTTGCTCGGTGGCTGGATCACCGACCACTGGGGCTGGCGATGGTTGTTCTACGCCGCGCTGCCGGTGGGTGTGGTGGCACTGGTCTTCATCACCAAGTACCTGCATGTGCCGCACGTGCAACGCAGGGCCAAGATCGACGTGGCCGGCATCGTGACGCTGGCCGCCGCACTGGTGTCGATCCTGCTCGCCACCTCCTGGGGCGGCACCACCTACGCGTGGGGTTCACCGCAGGTGCTGGGCCTGTTCGCGCTGGGCATGGTACTGCTCGCCGCCTTCATCCTGATCGAACTGCGGGCCGAGGAACCGGTGCTCCCGTTGCGTCTGTTCCGCAACTCGATCCTGACCTTCTCCAACATCGCCAGCCTGATGATCGCGATGAGCATGTTCGGCGCGATCTTCTATATCCCGGTCTACGCCCAGGGAGTCCTCGGTGTCAGCGCCACCGTGTCCGGAGCGATCATGATCCCGATGAGTCTGGCGATGATCGTGGTGGGCATCGTGATCGGGTTCCTCATCACGAGGACCGGGAGGTACAAGGTCTTCATCGTCGGGGGCACCCTGACGATGCTGGCCGGGTTCGGTCTGCTGCTGCGGATGGACTACGGCTCCTCCGAACTGCAGCTGACCGTGGCGATGGTGGTGCTGGGCGCCGGACTGGGCGGATCGATGCAGCCGTTCACGATCATCGTGCAGAACGCGGTGAGTCAGCGTGACCTCGGCGTGGCCACCGCGACGATCCAGTTCTTCCGTAACACCGGGGGAACGGTTGGGACGGCGGTGCTGGGGACCATCATGACCTCCAGGATGGTCACCACGATTCCGCACCACCTGCCAGAGGGGGTCGAGGAGGTGCTTCCGGCCGAAGGCCTGGGTGCGGACTCGGTTCTCGATCCGACCTTGCTGGCCGAGTTGCCCGAGGCCATGGCCGAGGCGGTGCGCCGAGGGATGGCCGATGCGCTGCACACGGTCTTCCTCGCGGCCGTGCCACTGGTGCTGCTGGCGGTGATCGCCTCCATGCTGGTCAAGTCGATCCCGCTGCGCACCACCCTGCACGATCCTGCAGACGCGCGCGGTTCGATCGCCGTGCACGCGAGGGTGGGTGTCGACGCACCGGAACGCACGGGACGAGACGCGGGCGGAACCGGATCTGACCGGTAGGGTCCGCACGACCGGTCCGGGTGCTGCTGATCCTCCCCGGGAGCCTGGCCCGGGACGTCCTCCCGACCTGGAGGACCAGGACCCGGCCCGGCCCTGCCCGGCGGGTGTGGTCGCTCATCCCGGTCGTGGTCGCCGCCGCCGGGGTCATCCCTTCAATCCGAGGCCGGGACCTGGTGCGCCGCTCGCCGAAGGGTTGTACCGTGCGAAGCACAGGTGCGTCTGGGATCTGCGGCGCCACGAGCCACGTCGATGGTCTCAGCGGCACGCCAACTGCGTTCGAAGGAGCATGCTGTGGCCGCGAAGACTGCAAATAGTTTCGGTGCGCGCGACCAGTTGCGCGTCGGTGAGGTCCAGTACCAGATCCACCGACTCGACGCGGTGGAAGGAGCAGAGCGCCTGCCCTACAGCCTGAAAGTGCTACTGGAGAACCTCCTCCGCAACGAGGACGGGCGGGTGGTCACTGCCGAACAGGTCCAGGCCATGTTGGCCTGGGACCCACAGGCGGGCGCGCAGGACAGCGCCGAGATCCAGTTCACCCCGGCCCGGGTGTTGATGCAGGACTTCACGGGGGTGCCGTGCGTGGTCGACCTGGTCGCGATGCGCGATGCCATGACCGCTGCCGGAGGTGACCCTGCCAAGATCAACCCGCTGATCCCCACAGACCTGGTGATCGATCACTCGGTGATCGCCGACGTGTTCGGCTCTTCCGATGCCTTCCGGATCAACACCGACCTGGAGTTCGAGCGCAACCACGAACGCTACGGACTGCTGCGCTGGGGCCAGAGCGCCTTCGATGACTTCTCGGTGGTGCCGCCGGGGACGGGTATCTGCCACCAGGTGAACCTGGAGTACCTGGCTCAGGTGGTCTTCACCTCCGAACGTGACGGGCGGCCGGTGGCCTACCCCGACTCGCTGGTCGGCACCGACTCCCACACCCCGATGATCAACGGTCTGGGTGTCCTGGGCTGGGGTGTGGGCGGGATCGAGGCCGAGGCCGCCATGCTCGGCCAGCCGCTGTCGATGCTGATCCCGCGGGTCGTGGGCCTGAAACTGACCGGCGAGTTACCGGAGGGCACCACCGCCACCGACCTGGTTCTCACCGTGGCCCAACTGCTGCGTAGCACCGGGGTGGTGGGCAAGTTCGTGGACTTCTTCGGCCCCGGGGTCGGCAGCGTCCCGTTGGCGACGCGCGCCACCCTGGGCAACATGAGCCCGGAGTACGGCTCGACCGTGACGATCTTCCCGGTCGATGCCGAGACCCTGGACTACCTGCGCCTGACCGGCCGCTCGGCCGAGCAGGTCGCCCTGGTGGAGGCCTACGCCAAGGAGCAGGGCCTGTGGCACGACCCGGATCATGTGCCCGACTACAGCCAGGTGGTCGAACTTGACCTGGGGACGGTCGAACCATCGCTGGCCGGTCCCAGCCGTCCCCAGGACCGGATCCCGCTCAAGGCCGCCCAGGGCACGATCCGCGGATTGCTCGCCGGATGGGAGCACGACGACGCCGTCCAGGGCGGGTTGGACGACGCCTCGGCCGGGTCCTTCCCGGCCAGTGATCCGATCGCGGTCAGCACCCTGACCGAGCGTGACGATCCGCCGCGGACCGGTACCGCGAAGTCACCGTCGTCCTGGCCCTCGGACCCGGTGGAGATCATGTTGGACGATTCCCCGGCGCACCTGGACCACGGGGACGTGGTGATCGCCGCGATCACCTCCTGCACCAACACGTCCAACCCCTCGGTGATGCTGGGCGCCGGACTACTGGCGAAGAAGGCGGTGGAGCAGGGCCTGCAGTCCAAGCCGTGGGTGAAGACCTCCTTGGCTCCCGGTTCTCGCATTGTCACGGACTACTACGAGCGCACCGGACTGACCTCCTACCTCGACCAGCTCGGATTCAACCTCGTGGGGTATGGCTGCACCACCTGTATCGGGAACTCCGGCCCGCTGATCCCCGAGGTGAGCGAAGCCGTCACCGGTCACGACCTCACGGTGGCCTCGGTGCTGTCCGGCAACCGCAACTTCGAAGGCCGCATCCACGGCGAGACGAAGATGAACTTCCTGACCTCACCGCCCCTGGTGATCGCCTACGCCCTGGCCGGCACCATGCACACCGACCTGTTGCGCGAACCGCTCGGGCAGAACGCCGAGGGCCAGGACGTCTACCTGCGCGACATCTGGCCGACCGCCCAGGAGGTCAAGGAGGCCGTCGATGCCGGGGTCGAGGCGCAGATGTTCACCGACGGGTACTCCGATGTGTTCACCGGCGATGAGAACTGGCAGAACATGGGCATATCGGAGTCCGAGACGTTCGACTGGGACGACGAGTCCACCTATGTGCGCCGGCCCCCCTACTTCGATGACATGCCGGGCGAGCCGCAGCCGATGAGTGACATCACCGGTGCCAGGGTGCTGGCCTACCTGGGGGACTCGGTCACCACCGACCACATCTCCCCGGCGGGGGCGATCCGGCCCGACTCCCCGGCCGGGAGGTACCTGAAGGACCACGGTGTGAAGGTGAAGGACTTCAACTCCTACGGTTCGAGGCGCGGGAACCACGAGGTGATGATCCGTGGCACGTTCGCCAACGTGCGCCTGCGGAACAAACTCGTGCCCGAGGTCGAGGGTGGTTACACCCGGCACCTGCCCGACGGGGAGCCGGAGAGCATCTTCGACGCCGCGCAGAAGTACGTTGCCGACGGCACCCCGTTGGTGATCCTGGCCGGCGCCGATTACGGCTCGGGCTCCTCCCGTGACTGGGCCGCCAAGGGCACCATGCTCATGGGTGTCAGGGCGGTGCTGGCCGCCTCCTTCGAACGCATACACCGGTCCAACCTCATCGGCATGGGCGTGCTGCCGCTGCAGTTCCCCGAAGGGGAGTCCGCCGAGGATCTCGGGCTGAGTGGTGAGGAGACCTACTCGATCACCGGCCTGGAGGGGGTGGACTCGGTCCCGGAGACGGTCACGGTGGGTATCACCGACGACGACGGGCAGACCCGGGAGGTGCAGGCACGGGTGCGCATCGACACCCCGGCCGAGGCGGCCTACTTCCGCCACGGCGGGATCCTGCCCTACGTGCTGCGTCAGCTGCTCGAGGACTGAGGCGGGCGCGTCTCCCGGAAGGCGCGCAAGGGACCCGCCCGATCTGCGCGACCTGATCAGGTCCGTCACCGAGTTCTACGCCGCCGCCCCGGCCGTCTGAGCACGGCTACCGGGGATGAAAAGCGCCGAGATCAGCGCACCCAGGACCAGGAAGCCCGCACACCACCACATGGCCGCGGTGTAGCCGGCGCTGAAGACCTCCGGGATCGCGTAGTCGTCCCCGGAGAGGCCGACGATCGCCGGCAGCGCCGCCACCGCCAGCAGGCTGCCCGCCCGGGCGACGGCGTTGTTCACCCCGCTGGCGATCCCCACCTGGTGCCGCGGCACCGCGGCCATCACCGTGGCCGTGAGCGGGGTGACCATCAGGGTGATCCCGGCGCCGAAGAGGGCGACACCGGGCAGCACCTGCGTGGCGTACGGAGCCTCGGCTCCGATGGTGGCCAGGAGTAGCACGCCGACCGCGGCCAGGGCGGGTCCGGCGCTCATCAGGAACCGGGCACCGGTGCGCGCCATCAGCGCGCCCACCCGGGGCGAGAACAGCAACATCAGCACCGTGAACGGCACCGTGGCCAGGCCGGCCTGCAGCGGGCTGTACCCGCTGACCACCTGCAGTTGCAGCACCAGGAAGAACATCAGTGCGCCCAGGGCTCCGTAGCTCACGAACGTCATCACGTTGGCCGCGGAGAAGGCTCGGATGGTGAAGACGCCCAGCGGAAGCATCGGATGGGGAGTGTGATGCTCGACGACGACGAAGCTCACCAGGGCGGTCAGCCCCACCAGGGCGGGCAGCCACTCGCCCTGGATCAGCGCGTAGGTGATGCCGCCCAGACCGATAAGGGCCAGGGCGGCGCCGGTGACATCGAATCGCGACCGTTGATCACGGGCGATGCCGGGGGACTTGGGGACGTACCGCCACGCGATCAGGACCACGAGGGCTGCCAGGGGCAGGTTGATGAAGAATACCCATCGCCAGGACAGGATCTCGATCAGCCACCCCCCGAGCAGGGGGCCGATCGCGCTGGAGATACCGGACCAGGCCGCCCAGACCCCGATCGCCCGCGGCCGGTCCGTTTCGGTGATCGTGGCCTGGATGATCGCCAGGCTGCTCGGGGTGAGCAGGGCAGCGGCCACCCCTTGCAGGACCCGCGCGGCGATGAGTTGATCGATGCTGATCGCGAGGCCACACGCGAGCGAGGTGATGGCGAAGCCGGCGGTCCCGATAAGGAAGATGCGCCGCAGGCCGAGCCGGTCCCCGAGTGAACCACCCACGAGCACGAGCCCGGCGAGGGTGAGCATGTAGCCGTTGACCACCCACTGCAGGTTCGCCAGCGTGGCATCCAGGTCCAGCCCGATGGGGCGCAGGGCGACGTTGACCACGGTGCCATCCAGCAGCGCGATCGCCGAGGCGAGCGTCGCCGTCAGCACCACCCACCGGCCCTGGGCGGAGCCGAGCGCGACGCCAGTCACGGACCTATCGTCTCACTGCGCCCGATCGGGGCTTGTGTGCATCTCTGGCTCCCGGGTGATGCGCGGGACGTCCTCGGCACGGGATGATGGGCCGATGTGGCCGGTTGAGAGCGCGCGCGGGGCAGTCCCGGAGGAGCCGGGCGCCGTGCTGGTGGATCGGCTGTGGCGTCTCAGCGCCGCCGACGGGGCGCCGCGGTTCGTGGGGATCGATGGCCGCAGCGGCGCCGGCAAGTCCACGCTCGCCGAGGTCGTCGCGACCGGTCTGGACGCGGACGAGTCCGGCGCCGTGCTGGTGATCGACGGAGATGACTTCTACGCCGGGGGAAGCGCGCTCACCTGGGATCGGCGGACCGTTGCCGAGCAGGCCGAGCGCGTGATCGACTGGCGGCGCCAACGCCAGGTGCTCGAGGCGCTGCGTGAGCACGGGAGTGCCACCTGGCACCCGTTCGACTGGGACGCCACGGACTGGGACGGGGAGCCGCCGCCGTTCTCGAGGGTGCCGGTGCACGCCCGGGTGGCGGCGGTGGTGATCCTGGAGGGTGCCTACAGTTGCCGGCCCGAACTGCGTGACCTTCTGGACCTGGCCGTCCTGCTACGGGTCCCTGATGAGGTACGGATCCGGCGACTGCGTGCGCGCGACGGTGAGGATGAGCATGCCGACTGGAGCGCGCGCTGGGCGGGAGCGGAGGACTACTACTTCACCCACGTGATGCCGCCGGGAAACTTCGATCTGGTGCTGCATTCGGGATAGTGCGCCGGTCACCGCCTTAATCACTCGGCCCGTGGCAATTCCCCTCCGGTGGTGCCTCCGCGTAGGCATCGGCCAGGCGCATCCAGGAGTAGGTCGGATCCTGAGGGGTACCGGGTGGTGAGTTCTCCCATTCCTCCTGGCGGCCCAGGGGGGTCAGGTCGAGCAGGTCCAGGACCATCATGAACGGTTCCTCTCCACGCGCGTGGGTGGACCAGGAGTGGAACACCTGCGAGCCCCTACGCAGGAAGACGCTGATCGCCTGGTGCTCCTCGCCGTCGACCGTGGCGCCGAACTCGGTGTGAAGGCGTCGCCGATCGTGGAGTACCACGGTAGGTCCCAGCCCATCCGGTCCCGGAAGGTGAGCAACCGGGGGAGCGGGGCCCGGGAGGTCAGGACGAAGGAGGTGCGCCGGGCGTGCAGGTGGGAGAGCGGTCCGACGCGCTCGGCCATCATCGAGCACCCGTCGCAGCCCTGGGTCCAGTCCGGAGCGAACATGAAGTGCTGCACGATGAGCTGGTCGCGGCCCTGGAACAACTCGAGCAGGGTGACCCTGCCCTCGGGCCCTTCGAAGGCGTAGTCGGATCGGACCCGCACGATCGGCATCCGCCGGCGGGCGGCGCTGATCGCATCCTTCATCCGGGTCAGTGCCTTCTCCTGTTGCAGCAGCACGCCCCGGGCGTCCTCCCAGGTGGCTCGGTCCACCACCTGCGGGCCGGTGTGCCTCATCGGTAGAAGCCCTCGCGCAGGTTGATCCCGTGCTCCATCCATGCTTTGAGCGCATTCAGCATGCTGGTCCATCCCTCGCAATTGTCGAAGGCCGCCCGGGCGCCGGCCCGGGTGGGTTGCCAGGAGGACTCGGTGATGGTGACCAGGGTGCGCGTCCCGTCGTCGATCGGTTCGAACTCGAACGTGGTCCGGCTGGTGCCGTCCTGGCCGGTCGTGGCCTCGCCGCTCCACTCGATCACGATGCGACGAGGTGGGTCGGCCTCGAGAACGCGGACGCCGAAGGCGCCGGGGAAGTCGGCGAAGTCCCACGTCACCTCCACTCCGGCCGAGAGTCGGCCCTGGGCGCCGCCGGTGGTGAAGTACCGGGAGAGCTGTTCCGGGTCCGCCACGGCTTCGTAGACCTGCTCGCGGGGGCGCCCGATCCGGCCGGAAACGGTGAAGGAGATCTCGGTCAGCGCATCATCGGTAGACATGTTGTAAGTTAACAACATGTTTGACGGTGGCGGCAAGGGGCCCGATCCGGAACCCGACGACGACCGGGTCTTCAAGGCGCTCGCCTCCCCGGTTCGCCGGCGGATGCTCGATGCGCTCAGGGTGTCCTCGCACACCACCGGGTCGTTGTGCGCTGTCCTGCCGGAACTGGACCGCACCACGGTGTTGCAGCATCTGCGGGTGCTGGAGCGTGCCGAGTTGGTGACCGGGCGCAAGGTGGGCCGGGAGCGGCACCTGGCGCTGGCGCCGTTGCCGATCAAGCGCATACACGACCGCTGGATCAGCGATTACACCCGCGCTGCTGTCTCGTTGCTGGCCGAACTCGACGCCGACGGTGCGGTGAAGGAGTGATCGTTGCCCTGAACCGATGAGCCGGCACGGCGCGCCCCGATGGGCGACCGGGGCGGGCCGCGTGCAGGCCGACTCTCAGGCGTCGGCCTTCTCGGCGTCCGTGTCCACCGTGGCAGAGGGGTAGCGGATGGACTCCACCATTTCCTGCACCTCCGGTGACGGGGGTCGCGTCAGCGATGAGACCACCGCTGTCACGACGAGGTTGACCACGGCACCGATTGCGCCGATGCCTTCCGGGGAGATACCGAAGATGTGCTCGTTCGCGCTGAGGCCGAAGACCTCCAGTGTGTAGAGCATGTACCCGCCGGTGAACAGCAGACCGGTGAGCATGCCCGCGGCCGCGCCGGTGGCATTGGCCTTCTTCCAGAAGATGCCCAGGATGAGGATAGGGAAGAAGGTGGAGGCAGCCAGCCCGAAGGCGAAGGCCACCACCTGGGCCACGAACGCCGGCGGGTTCAGCCCGCCGAAGATCGCCACCACCACGGCTCCGACCATCGCGACCCGGCCCACGAGCATCTGCTTCTTCTCCGAGGCGCGCTCCTTGGAGATCATCCGGAAGTAGATGTCGTGGGAGGTGGCCGAGGAGATCACGAGGAGCAGTCCGGCAGCCGTCGACAGCGCCGCGGCCATGCCGCCGGCCGCCATCAGCCCGATGATCGGCGCGGGAAGCCCGCCGATCTCGGGGGATGCCAGGACCAGGATGTCGTTGGAGATGATCAGGTCCGCACCCGAGGCCGGTGAGTTCGAGATGGTCTGGATCACGCCGTCGCTGTTCAGCGTCACGTAGCCGGCATCGGCCCAGGGTGCGATCCAGTCCGGCAGGCCCTCCGCCGTGGAACCCTGGGCGTCCCGCAGCAGGTTCAACTTGGTGAAGGCACCGACCGCTGGGGCGGTCAGGTAGAGCAGCGAGATGAAGAACAGTGCCCAGAAGGCGGAGTAGCGCGCCCCGCGCACCGTCTTGGTGGTGTAGAAGCGGATGATCACGTGCGGCAGGCCGGCGGTCCCGAGCATCAGCGAGGCGACCACCAGGAAGACGTCGAGCTGGCCGCCGTCACGCCCGGCGAACGCCTCGGTGAAGCGGTCCAGGCCGAACTCCAACCGCAACGCATCCAACTCGGCCAGGATCGTGCCGTAGGAGATCTGCGGGATCGGAATGTTCGTCATCTGCTGGGCCACGGCCACGGCCGGGATCAGGTAGGCGGTGATGAGCACGACGTACTGCGCCACCTGGTGTAGGTGATGCCCTTCATCCCGCCCAGCACGGCGTAGAAGAAGATGACCGCCGCGGCCACCACCACGGCCCATTGCGAACTCAGCCCGAGGAATCGGGCGAACACCACCCCGCCACCGGTCATCTGGCCGACCACGTAGGTGAAGGAGATGACGATGGCGGCGACGGCCGCCACCCAACGCACCGTGTCGTTGTACCGGTCACCGACGAACTCCGGCACGGTGAACTTGCCCCACTTGCGCAGGTACGGGGCCAGCAGCATGGCCAGCAGAACATAGCCGCCGGTCCAGCCCATGAGGTAGACCGAGCCGTCCGATCCCAGGAAGGCGAGCATGCCGGCCATGCCGATGAAACTCGCCGCGGACATCCAGTCCGCGGCGACGGCAGCCCCGTTGGCGATGGTCGGCACGCCCCGGGAGGCGACGTAGAACTCCTTCGTCTCCTTCACCCGGGAGCGCCAGGCGATCGTGATGTAGATCCCGAAAGTCAGCAGCAGGAAGAAGGCGGTCCAGGCCTGCATGTCGTTCATAGCCGGTCACCGTTCCCGTTCCGTTCGGAGACGCCGAACTCATCGTCGATCCGGTCCATCCGCAAGGCGTAGATACCGATGATGATCAGGAAGGTGATGATGGAACCCTGCTGGGCGAACCAGAGGCCGAGCGGGAAACCGGCGATGACGATGTTGTTCAGGGGCTCGATCAGCAGGATGCCGAAGCCGAAAGAGACGGTGAACCAGATCGCCAGCAGCACGATCATCAGTCGCAGGTTCTTCTTCCAGTAGCGGCGCCGCCAGTCGTTCCTGTCGGCTGGTGGCGGCGCATCCCCACCGGGCTTGTCGCGTGTCACCTCGGACATGAGGCTCCCTTCATTGGTCCGCGAGGGCGTGGCCCCAACCAACTGCACGACGTGCCGGCACACAACGCAGACCCGGTGCCTATTTCGCCGGCGGTGGCTGGGCGTGCCCGGACGGTGGGGTGGGGCCGATCAGCGGTTCCCGGCCCTGTGGTCAGCCGCTCGTGGGCCCATGCCGACCACTCGTGGCGCCGGGGGCGCCGCCCGTGGGGCGAACGGCCACAACCCTCGCCGGTGATCGGCCGCACTCCTAGGATGGGCCCATGAGTACAACGGCGTCCCAGGACACCACACGACCCGGACTCGCCGGGGTCGCTGCCCGCCTCCGCGCCGGCAAAGCCACTGGATGGGGGGTGTTCCACCCGGGTAGCTGGGGGATGGCTACCGGTGGCCTGATGCTCATCGTGGCGGCCTTCCTGCCGTGGGTCTACGTGACCCTGACCCAGCAGATCACCGGGGAGTCCTTCGCGCTGCGTGGTACCGACGGCCCCGGTGTGGCGACCCTGGCACTGGGCTTCCTCGCCTTCGCCGGCGCCTTCGTGCCGAGACGCAGACTCGCGATCGGCCACGCCGCGGTGCCGGGGGTGCTGGTGGCGATCATCGTGCTGCTGCAGGCCTGGAACATCGTGGCAGGCTCGATGCAGACCGCCTGGGGCTCCTTCCTGCCAGGCATGGGGGTGGTGCTCGCCGGGGGCGGGGCCGTCGTGCTCATCAAGGCCGCGTGGACGATGCTGCGGCACTGGAAGGAAGCGCCCCGCACGAGGTGAGCGGCGATCCCGAAGTCCAGGACACCCCTGCCGAGGTCGACGCCGCGTTCCGGACGCTGCGCCGGATCGCGGTGACCTATTTCGTGGTCTTTCTCGCGGTGCTCGGCGCTTTCCCGGTGCTGACGATGACGCTGGAGTGGTGGACCCGGTCCCGGCTGCTCGGAGGGCTGAGCCCGGCGTTCCTGGTGGCCGCCGTCGGGCTCTACATCGTGTTCGCCGTGATCGGGATCGCGGCCGCCACGCTGAGTTCCTCGGTCGAGTCCCGCATGCTCGGTGGGACCTCCTCCGAGAGCCATGACACCGGAGCGGAGGAGGGTTGAGCCTGACGGCGGTCGTCACCCTGACGGCCGTGGTCGTGGTGGTGCTGGGCGTATCGGTGGCCACCCGGCCGCGCAACTCCTCCACCGTTGACTTCTACCTGGCCGGCCAACGGGTCGGTGTGGTGACCAACTCCTGGGCCATCTGCGGCGACTACCTGTCCGCCGCCTCGTTCCTCGGGGTCGCTGCTGCGGTGTATGCCTCCGGTCTCGACGGCGCCTGGTACGCCGTGGGGTTCGCGGCGGGCTTCGTTCCGGTGCTGCTGTTCGTGGCAGCGCCGCTGCGGCGGTTCGGGGAGTTCTCCCTGGCGGACTTCCTGGGCCGCCGGCTGCAGTCGCACCGGGTGCGACTCAGCGCGGTCGGCGTCGTCCAACTGGTCATCCTGTGCTATCTGATCCCGCAGTCGCTGGGCAGCGGTATCACCTGGGAACTGCTCGTGGGCCACGGGATCCTCGGTCTGTCGCCCTACGTCACCGGGGTGTTGCTGTCCACCGCGGTGATCGCCGTCATCGTCGCCTTCGGAGGTATGCGCGGCACCACGTGGAACCAGGCCGTGCAGTTCCTGCTGCTCTTCGCAGCCCTGTTGTGGCTGGCGGTGACGGTCAGCGTGGACGGGTTCCACTACGGCAACGCCGACCCGCTGAACTTCTCCCACGCGACAGGGGCGGGCGTCGCCGATCCCGAGGTGGGCCTGCGTGGCGGGCGTGTGGGGCAGGTGGCGCTGGTGGTCACCCTGGCGATGGGTACCGCGGGTCTGCCGCACGTGATGAACCGGTACTTCACGTCCCCCACCGGTCGTGCGGCGCGCACGACCACGCTGTGGGTCCTGGTGCTGGTCGGAGCCTTCTACGCGATGGCCGTGCTGCTGGGTACCGCTGCCCGCGACATCATCCCCTCCGCGGCCACCGAACACTCCTGGTTGGCCGACCTCACCGTGGAGGGGGTGCTGCGGGTACCCGAGCACGCCCTGCCGGTACTGGGACGCCTCTATGGCGGTCAGTCCGGGCTCGGCTTCGTCGCCGCAGCCGCGCTGATCGCGGCGATGTCCACGGTGGCCGGGTTGCTGCTGGCCTCCGCGGCGACGTGGGGCCACGACGTCTACGAGCGCTACATCAACCCGCGCGCGACCCAGAAGCAGGCTGTGCGGGCCGGACGTCTGACCACGTTGCTGGGCGCAGGACTGGCCGCGGGGCTGGCCATCGCCCTGCGCACCGACGATTTCGCCCCGACCTCCCCCTCGCTCGTGGCCACCATGGTGACCTGGGCGTTCGCGATCGCCGGTTCCGCGCTCACCCCGGTGGTGGTGCTGTCGATCTGGTGGCGCGGTATCACCGCCGCCGCTGCCACTGCTGGGATGTTCACCGGTGGTGGTCTGGCGATCACGATGGTGCTGTCCGCGGAGTTCATGGACCCCTCGGCGTTGCGTGATCTGATGTCCGCGCCCACGCTGGTGGCCGCCCCGATTGCCATTGCGGTGACGGTGCTGGTCTCGCTGCGCACGCCCCGGCCGCAGGGAACCGATGCCGCCTGGCTGACCATGCACGGCACCGCCGCGGACCGGCAGGCCGAGCGCCTGGCGAGCATGATGGTGGGCCGGGGGCGGGAGCGCACCGGTGTGCGCGGGCGTGTTGGTCGGCGTAACCGGGGAGGGCAGGGCTGATGCGGGGGAGCGTGACCCTGGCCGCCGTGGTGGTGGGCATCTGGTCGTTGCTGTACGTCGTCACCCAGTTGGTGGTGGATCCCCCGCTGACGGTGCTGCCCACGGTCGGTGCCGGTGTCGCGATCACGGTGGCCGTGGTGCTGGGCTACCCCTCGGTGCTGCGCGGGCCGCGGGACCGTGGCCGGGTACGCGGGGGTGGGCGTCAGGGCGATTCCGAGCGCGGGTTCCGGGACCTGGCCGCGGCCGGGCGAACCCTGCCGTTGCGTGCCGGACTCACCCAGGATGCCGCGCGGCGTACCTGCGAACTGCTGCGCCCGATGCTCTCTGGGGATGCGGTCTCCATCACCGACACCGAGGACATCCTGGCCTACGTGGGTCCTGGCCAGGACCACCACGTGGCCGGCTCCGCCATGCAGACCTCCGCGGCGCCGCGCACGGTGCGCCAGGGCCGTACCCAACTGGTGCGGGACCGGGCCGGGGTGGGTTGCCGCAAACCGGACTGTGAGGTGGTCTCCGCCGTCATCGCCCCGCTACGGATCGGCCAGCGCGTGGTGGGCACCCTGGGGGTGTACCAGGCGCGGGCGGAGATCCCGCCCAAGGGCCTGGTGGAGGACATGGCCAACATGCTCTCCCTGCACCTGGAACTGGCCGAACTGGACCGGGAGCGTCGGCTGGCCACCGATGCGCGCCTGGACGCGCTGCGCGCCCAGATCAACCCGCATTTCCTGTTCAACATCCTGAACACGATCGCCTCCAAGGCACGCACCCGCCCAGAGGAGGCCCGCGAACTCGTGCTACGGCTGAGCGAGTTCTTCCGGTACGCGGTGCGCCAGGAGGGCCACTTCGCCGAGTTCGCCCAGGAGTACTTCTTCGTGCGCACCTACCTGTCCCTGGAGCAGGCAGCGCGCTTCGGTGAGCGCCTGGATGTGCGCTACGACATCGACCCGCAGGTGCTCACCTCGCGGGTGCCGGTGCTGACCATCCAGCCGCTGGTGGAGAACGCGGTCAAGCACGGCATCGCCGGTAAGAAGGAGGGCGGCACCGTCAGGCTGCGGGCCCGGGTCGATCCGTTGACCCGCACCGTGTCGATCCGGGTGAGCGACAACGGCGAGGGCATCGACGCCGCAGTGCTGGCCACCCTGACCGAGCAGCACAACCAACGGGCCGAGGACCTCGCCTCCCCGGCCGATCGGGACACGCTGCCCGGGGCCCACGCCGGCGTGGGTCTGCGCAACATCTCCGAGCGTCTGCACGCCCTCTTCGGCGACCGGTACGACCTGCAGATCTCCACACCCAGGTCCGGGGGGACCGTGGTGGACCTGACCGTCCCGATGCGGTAGCCATGGGCACGTCGGTCCACCCTTCGCCGGCCCGACCCAGCCCTATGCTGGGTCGGATGCAGCCCGCGCACTGATCGTCGATGACGAAGCCCCGGCCCGGGAAGAGTTGCGCTACCTCCTCCAGGAGATCGGCGAGGTGATCGAGGGGTCCCCGGTGCAGGTGGTGGGGGAGGCCACCAACGGTGAGGAGGCGCTCGTGCTGCTGCGGTCCCTGGAGTACGACCTGGTGCTGTTGGACATCCGGATGCCCGGGCTGAACGGCCTCGAGGTTGCCGCTGCCCTGGGCGAGATGGAGCACCGCCCGCAGGTCATCTTCACCACCGCCTACCCCGACCACGCCGTCGACGCCTTCGACCTGGCCGCCGCGGACTACCTGGTCAAACCCTTCGACGCCGACCGGCTGCGGCGAGCGGTGGAGCGAGCGTTGTCGGTGGCACCGGAGCGCAACGGGAATGACGACGGCGCAACGGCCGAGCCGCAGCGGCACCGGGAGGGGGAGGCCGCCCGGGCGCCGAGCCGGGAGGGACCGCCACCCGTGACGCCGGACCTGGTGCGGATCCCCGTGCAGAAGGACGGTCGTACGGTGCTGGTGAGCGGGGATGCGATCGTTTACGCCGCCGCCTCCCGCGGATACTCCTCGCTCAAGCTGGTCGAGGAGAGCGTGCTGGTGTCCTTCTCCCTCAATGAACTCGAGCGCCGGCTGCAGGGGCACTTCGTGCGGGTGCACCGGTCCTACCTGGTGAATCTTCGCTATGTGCGCGAGCTGGTGCCGGACTTCCGGGGGAGCCTGGTGCTGTTGATGAACGATCGCCAGCGCAGCCGGGTGGAGGTCTCGCGCCGACAAGTGCGCGAGCTGCGCCAGCGGCTGGGGATCTAGGCCCCTTCGGTACCGGTCCTCTCCCCGGCCCGCAGGTCATCGAGTGGTGGCAGTAGGTCCGTCACGGCGGGCCACCGGGCAGGTGGCTCCGGGATCTCCCGGCCCTGCTCCGCCGCGGTGTAGGCGGAGATCTTCCAGTCGATCACGCCGAGGTCGCCCTGAAGCTGGGAGATCTGGTCCACCACTCGGGGCGGGTGGGCGCGGAGGATCTCGATGCGCCCGGCCCGGTCGGTGTCGGTGCGTACCAGGGCGACGAAGTCCCGTACCTGGCTCACCGGCATCCCGGTGCGGCGCAGGCGGATCACCACATCCAACAGTCCCAGGGAGGCGGCGTCGAAGGCCCGGTGGCCCGCCGCGGTGCGGGGTAGGTCGCCGAGCAGACCGCTGCGATCGTAGAAGCGCAACGTCTCCACCGGTATCCCGGTGCGATGGGCCACCTCGCCGATCGACTCGCGCTCCAGGGGGGCGTGCATCTCACTCATGCACTCATGGTGCTACCTGGAGTGCACTCCAGGTCAAGGTTTTCCTCGAGCGGGGTTCGGGCCGGTCAGGATGGATAAGTAAGAGAGGTGCTTGACCTTGAGTGCGCTCCAGGTTGCACAGTTATCCGCCATGGACACCACCACGATGAACTCTCCACTGGTATTCGGGGCGATGTTGTTGGGCGCCCGAATCGATCAGGAGCAGTCCTTCGCACTGCTGGATCGTTTCGTGGAGCGTGGCGGGCAATGGGTCGATACCGCGAACTGCTACACCTTCTGGTTCAGCGACTCCGGTGCCGGCGGGGCCAGTGAGGAGATGCTGGGCCGTTGGCTGAGCGCGCGCCCGGGCCTGCGGGACCAGATCCGCCTGTCCACGAAGGTGGGCGCCGAACCGCTGTGGCCCGGTTCGTGGCCGCAGCAGCGTGAAGGCCTATCCCGGCGCGCGATCCTGCAGGGGCTGGAGACGAGCCTGCAGCGGATGGGGGTGGCGGAGGTGGACATGTTCTGGCTCCACCAGGAGGACCGCAGCACCCCGATGGCAGAGACCGTCGAGGCTCTCGGCGAGCTGACCTCGTCCGGGAAGGTGAGGCGGGTGGGGGCCTCGAACCATCCGGCCTGGCGGGTGGAGCAGGCTCGTGGCCTGGCCCGTGCCGGCGGCACGATGCCGATCGACGCGCTGCAACTCCTGGCCACGTACCTGCACGTGCGGCCGGGTCTGCGAACGCCCGGGGTGGAACACGCCTTCGGTGTGCTGAACGCCGAGCAGCGGGACCTCGCGCGCACGAACGGGCTGGAGATCTGGGCGTACAGTCCGTTGATGTCGGGCAGTTATGACAACCCCGACAAGCCTGTGCACGAGGCATTCGAGCACATCGGCAACACCCGGCGCCTGCAGGCCCTGGATGTGGTCGCCGGCCAGACCGGTGCTACCCGCAGCCAGGTGGTCCTGGCCTGGCTGCTGGCGCAGGGAATCCGCCCGGTGGTCGGGGTGAGCACCACCGCGCAACTCGATCTGGCCATGGAGGCCGGACACCTGGACCTGGACGCCGAGCAGGTGCGCCTACTCGATGAGACAGGCTGATGCCTCGCAGGAGGTTCAGTACTGCCAGCCTGGACGGTCGGGAATAATGGGCCGGGCACGAGCAGCAGGGGAGGACGCGATGACAGTGTCAGGCCTGAAGGGGAAGGTAGCGCTGGTCCACGGCGCAGCTGGATCGGTGGGAAGCGCAGTGGCCCGGGCCTTCGCTGCCTCCGGTGCGTCGGTCCACCTCACCGGGCGCACCGCAGCGAAGGTAGCCGCGGTTGCTGAATCCATCGCAGCCACCGGCGGACGAGCGCGCGCTCATGGTTTGGACGTCACGGATTCGGATTCCGTTGAGCGCCTCACCCGAGACGTTGTCGCTGTCGACGGTCGGATCGATGTTCTCTACAACGCGGTGACGTACGAGGAGGCGCAGGGAACGCCGCTGCACGCTCTCGACGTCGGCGCCCTGGAGCGCACCCTGGTCACGCTCGCCAGGGCACACATGAACACGGTGCGCTGCGTCGCCCCGACCATGATCGACCGTGGATCCGGAGTGATCCAGACCATGGTGGGGCACGGGCCGCCATTCCCCCTGATGGGCTCGACGGCGATCGCGTGGCACACAGTGGAGAGCCTGTACCGCCAGTTCGCCGTCGAACTGGGGGAGTTCGGCATCCGCGTGCAATGGTTCCGCACGGGCGGATTCCGGGAGTCCATCCTGCAGGCGCGCGACTACGGCAGTAGTTACACCGACGAGGCCGAGGCCTCCGAGGTGCTCACCGAACTCGAGAGCGGAACCATGCTGGGCCGTCTCCCGTCGGTCGAGGAGGCGGGTGCCTTCGCGGTCTTCGCGGCCGGCGAATCCGGCGCGTCCCTCACCTCGGCGGCGATCAACCTGACCGCGGGGGCGTTCTCGGACTGAGGATGGCGAACGGCGCCGCCGGGTTGTGACGCCGTCATGCGCCGCTGGTCTGGGGTCTACCTCAGGCGCCGTTCCGGGTATCGCACAACGTCTCGGGGCCCTCGGTGTGCAGACCCTGGACACGTTCTCCGCTGAGGCCGGTGCTACCGGCAACTCACTGCCCTTGACCTTGAGCGCGCTCCAGATTGCACAGTTGTTCGTCATAGGCATCACAACGGTGATCCGGCGCTGATTCTCGGCGAGATCCCGGGTCGATTAAGAGCAAGAGAGACGATCCGAGCGCCATTCCCATCCACAGATGCTCCTCCACCGCGTGGAGGTGAGGAGGAGCGACCCAAGAACTCACGATGAGGAGTCCCGATGGCCATCAGCCAGTTGCACCTGATCCCCCGTCGGGTCGCGTACTCGGCAGGGCATTCGCTCATTCACTGGGCGAAGAGTCCTCCTGCTGGAATCGGCCGCGACTCGACCCTCGCGCGGGAGGCCGCGTTCCGGCGGCACCGCGCCCGAGGCGACGTCGAGTTGGAGCAGCAGAAGGCACTCGACCTGAACTCTTTCGCGTGGCTGCGCCTCTGAGGATGGTCTGGGCGGGACACGCCCCACCATGGCTCCGGCCCTGATCAGGGTGGTGGGCCACGCGCAGAGGCCTGGAATGGTGCGCAATGCTCGCGGGCGAACGCTGAGACGCAGCGAGCCCCGGCGCCGAAACGCTGGGGCTCGCATTGGGGTGAGTGACGGGACTTGAACCCGCGACTGCAACCCATGCGCCTATGCCGTTTTAGGCAGGATATCAAGCCAACCGCCGGACAGGCCACAGGGTGCCAGACAGCACGACACGCCGGGATGTCGTTACCAAGGTAACGGCCAGCGGGCACAAGAAAGCGCCCCACCCGAGCGGCCCGTTGATGGGCTACTCGAGTGGGGGCGTTGTCGTTCGTGGGTGCGTCTAATCTGAAAGTTATGCCTGAGCGGCGGCCCTGTTCGTGGTCACAACTTTCGGGGCGTGCGCCGGTACCAGTCCGTGGGTGAGTGCCACAACCTCGGGCTCGTGGCCGGTCCTGGCTGCGATGTCGAGGCACAGCGTCCACACCAGGTCGAGTAACTGGTCGCGGCTGCGCTCACAGCCGGTCAGTGGGTGCATCAGTCCCACCAGCAGCACTCTGACGCCGCGAGCCGTGCACCGGGGCCGGTGTACTCATACCCGCACTCAGGGCAGGCGACGTGCTCGGGCCGGTCGTCTACCTGGATGCGGGGGTGGGCCAGGTGTCGCATGTCACCGGGTGCGCATCCGGGCTTCGTGCACGCCTTTGGCGACGGCGACCTCAGCCTGTAGCGGCTCCACGGTCTTGTGGGGCCGGTAGGCGGTGGCGGTGCCCAGCCCGAGTAGCGCGGCGACCAGGGCGCCCCACAGTGCGATCTCGGACTCACTGAGCAGCCCATACCCGCCAGCCACTGCCAGGGCGGCCAAGGCGACGGGGTAGAGCCAGTCGCGGACGCGGGCGGGGATCAGGGGGGTGTCGGTGGCCTTGGGCATGGGTCAGTCCTCCTCGGGTGCGGCGGTCAGGGTGATACGCAGGTCGGCGAGCGCTTCGGCCACGCCCTTGTCGGCGGCCTCACGCACGGCTGCGATGATCTGGGCGGGGTCGGCTCCTTGGTTGGCTGCCAGGGATGCCACGGCGGCGCGCAGGGAGGCGAGTTCACCGTGCAGCGCGGTGAGTTCGCTGGACATGGCGTGCACGCTCCGCGCCATGCGGTTCTGCCGGGCGGCGTGATTCTCGGCGGGCAGGGTGACACCGCCGCCGGTGGTGGGTGCCAAGTCGAAGCGGTGCACGGCGGCACCGGCGCGGGCGTCGAGTGCTTCACCGACGACGCGGCGTAGGTCTGCTTCGGTGGCCATGGTGAACCAATCTTTCTGTGAGGTGGTGGTGTTCTTGGTGCGGCCGAGGACGGCTGCAATGCGGGTGCGCCCGGTGGCGGCGGTGTAGCCGAGGCGATCCACTTTGCGGGTGGTCCAGGTGGAGTGCTCCAGGTGCGCGCTGGTGGGCAGGTTGAACACGTCCAGGAGCGCGGCGTTGCAGGTCGCCATCCACCCGTGGTAGTCGTCCTGCTGCCAGTCCGAGGCCCGCAGACCACCCTCGTACTCGGTGCCCCAGAAGTACGGGCGCCCGTTGTCGCGGGGGATGCGGCGACCGGCGAGGGTGATGGGCCCGCCAGCGCCGGAGTGGTTGGCCCAGCCCATGGTGATGATCCGGTAGACCTTGTCCCAGCCGCCGTAGCCGTTGGCGAGCGGGCCGGGGATGCCGGGGCGACCGTTGCGCACGAGGTTGTAGAACGGGGTGGTGCCGTGGGAGCGGCTGCTGACGATGTGGTGGGACATCACCCCGGCCCTGGTGGCCATGGGGGTCAGCCACCCAGAGCGGGATGCGCCTTGGCGTAGTTGGATGATGCAGTTCACGCCGTAGTCGCGCATCGCGGTCTGGATGACGCGGGCGGCGGTGAGTGCGGGGTCCCAGGGGTTGCTCACTGTTCCACCCAGTCGGTCAGGTCGGCACCGGCGGTCTCGCTGGCGGCGATGGTTGCGGGGTCGGGGTTCGCTGCCTCTTCGGCTAGCAGTTCCTCACCGTCGCGCCACACCTGCGGCGGTTCGTCCAGTTCGGGCAGGTCGATGGGTTCGGTCATGGTGGGCTCCTTGTGGTCAGGTGAGGTCTGCTGCCACGTCGGTCGGTGGCGTGGGCGGTGGGACCCCCGGCAGGTGCATGCCTGCCCATGCCAGCACGTCCCGCAGGTAGCGGACCGTGGACCGGTGGCGGACCTCGAAGGCTTCGCGCTCTTGCCGGCGCTCCCGCCGCTCCTTTGCGAGTTCGGCCTCCAGGTGGGTCACGCGGCTCTCAACGGCCTCCAAGCGCTTCTCCATGCGGTCCACCAGGCCCTCGTACTGGTGCAGGCGGAGGCGGTCACGGTCCACCTCGTTCTCGGCGGCCTTGGCGCGCCGCTCCACGCGGGTGGCGCGGTCGGTTTGTTTGGTGGACAGCCACACACCAAGGAAAGTCAGGGTCCCGGCGAGGATCGTCGCCAGCGCACCCCACACGGGGCCGGGGATATCACGCAGCATCGGCGACACCTCCCGGCGTTGGGTGCTCGACCGCTCTCACCGTCCCGTCGTCCGGCCCAGCCAGGATGATCAACAAGACCGCGAACCCCGCGTACTCCAGGGCTTGCGCCCACCCGGTGGGGGTCCCGGCCGCGCCTTCGGACATCACCCACACCACCCACCCGGCCGCGAGGGACGCGCCCCGGAAAGCGACCACCCCGACCAGGGCGGCGTATCCCAGCCGGTAGCGGCGGGTGAACGCGGCGGTGGCGGCGATGGCAGCGGCGACCACCCATTTGCCGACCTCGACCACCGGCGGCAGGTGCGTGTGGACGACACCCTCCACCGCACGGTCGGTAGCCGCAGCCACGTAAGGGCGCCCAGGGTGAGCGCGATCCACGCGAAAACGACGAGCACCTGGCCGCGTTTCTCGAGGGGGCAGCCGGTCATTCGGGCATCCGGATCCACGACCCGGAGACCAGCAGGTCATCGGTGGTGGTGCGGGAGTGGGAGGAGTTCGCCAGACGCAGACCACCACCGGAGAGGACCTGGTAGGTCTGCGTGGTGCCACCGTTGGAGCCGATGGCGGCGCCTGCGGTGGTGGGGCGGTGCGCGGTGGGGATGGTGGCGATCGTCTGCGCAAGCGCACCCGCGGAGAAGGACACTCCCCGGATGGTGGCGCGGAAGATGAACGTGGCGGTGCCGTCAGGGCCGGTGTCGCGGACCAACTCGGCCGAGACAATGGTGGACCCGCCCGCCGGCGCCAACGCTGCCGGGCCGGTGAACACCTCCCTCGTGGTGGTCTCCGGGGTGCCCGCCAGCCTCGCCACCGGCCGCTGCGCGGTGCTGATGCTGACACCGGACGCGTTGGTGTCAGAAGCCCCGGCGGTGACCTGTGCGCGGCCGATCTCGGTCGCACCAGCCGGCAATGGCGGCACGGTGGGTGACCCACCGCTGGTGCCTTGGGTGACACCCACAACCACCTGGTTGTTCTCGTCTCCGGCGTCCACGTCGTTCTGGCGCACCCAGATGCGGTCCCAGCGTGACCCGGTGCCGGGTGCCGGGGTGGTGGGCACGTCCATGGGTGCGTCGTTGCCGACCAGCACCGACCCGTCACCGCTGCCTCGTGTCAGGGCCACGGCACCGGCGCCGACACGGTATGCCCACCCGGTGGTGCCGGTGATGGGCAGGCCCCAGAGGGTGCCGTGGTCCTGGAAGAGCCCACCGAGCGCGATGCGGGCACCCACTGGGGAGGTGCCCACGATGTCGTCGCCGGTGACCTGCTCACGGACAAAAAGGCCAGTATGGAACGTCATGGCTTTTTCCTATTCCTCGGTCTGCTCAGGTTCTTCACGTGGGCGCTCGACCTCGAACTGGCCGGCTTGGTCGCCGCGGCGGGCGTTGACTCGCACGAACACGTCCCGGCCCGCCTGCCCGTACACGCGCACTTGCCCGCCGGTGGGTTCGTCGGCGCCGACGGGGAACGGGCGGCCTACGGGTGTGACTTGCACGCCGCGCCCGTCGGTGTGGGCGAGGTGCTCGAAGTACTCGGGCAGGTCGATCGTGGCCTGGCCGTCGTCGTTGAGGGTGGCGCGGTAGTGGTATTCCAGTCCGGACACGGGGGACTCGGTGGTGGCGTGCACGAGTTCCATGCCGGGTTTGGTGTGGGGTGGGGGAGGCGGAAGTTCTTCGCACCGTCCACTGTGAGGTCGCCGCTCACGGACAGGTTGGTGCCATCCACGAGAAGCATTGTCGTGGGGGCCTTGACCTGGACCTGGTTCGTGGTGGTGCTGATGTGGTGCGATTCGTCGAGTGTGCGCAGCCGGAACGTTGTGCCCGCATGCAGTTGCAGTTGTCCGGAGGTGCGGAGCATGGCGATACCGTCACCGAGGCTGCCGGCGTCCTCCAGGTACAAAACGGTGTAGTCGTCGTCGTCGGTGGCGTCTTGCCCTCTCGGTGGGATCAGTCGCATCGCTGTGCGCACACCGGTGGCCCCGAGGTAGGCGTCGATCATCCCGGGCTGTTCCAGGGTGGGGCGACGAACGAACAGGCGGCCCACGACTTCCAGGCCTTCGGGTGTGGCGGTCACCCCGGAGGCGCGCAGGGGGCCGCCGCGTTCCAGGTTGGACACGCGGGCGTCCACTTGCCGGAGCGTGGCGAGGAGTTGTGCGAATCCTCCCGGCCCGGCGGGTGTGGTAGGGCCGGCGGGGAAGTCCTCAGATAGTGACACGTGCGCTCCCTTATCTTGAATCCATGGCGGGGATGGTTTCCAGGTCCACGAACGCCTCCCCGTGGCTCCCGGAGATGGAGGCGATGCGGACCTGGTGCGCCCCGCCCGGCAGCCACACATGGTCAGAGCCCACGTGGATGGTGGCCAGGTCACCGGGGGAGTACTCGCCCAGGCGGGGTGTTTCATCGCGCCCCACCCGGATTTTCCAGGTGGACCAGGGGGCCGCGCCTTGGGCCACGGCCGCCCTGGCGTGGGAGGTCAGGGTCGGTTGCTCGATCACGGACGTGTGGGGGAGTGTTGCGTGCATCAGGGGGTAGCCGCGGTCCCACTGGTCTGGGTCTTGGTGTGATCCCAGCCGTAGGGCTTGTTCGTGCCCCTCACCCACGGCGAAGGCGTAGTTGGTGCGGCGGGAGAAGTCGGAGGTGACGGACACGCCGGAACGGGGCCGGTGGGGTTGGTGGTGTCCCATACCCAGTCTGGGCCGTCCTGGGTCAGGAGCGGCCCGGAGTTGGTGCCGGTGCGCAGGGCCCATTCGATGCCTTCGCCGTCTTCGCGGAGGCGGGGGGTGAACGCGATGTCGGGGCCGTTCTCCACCTGGGTTAACTCGGTCAACCGCTGCCGGGTGGTGGCCAACTCAAACCCGGGGTAGGTGCGTTCGTGGTTGCCGACCTGGTCCGGTGGCAGCACGATCGGTAGGTGCCCGCCGGTGTGGGCGGTGGCGGCTTGCACGAGTCGTTTCGCGATGGCGCCCAACGACAGCCCGGTCCAGGACAGTTGCCGGGACTGGGGGCCTTGCCCGGGGCCGAGGACGGGGATCACGAGCCGATAGTCGAACAGGGACCACAGCCCGGATGCTCGGATGCGCAGGTCCCCGGTGGTGTCGTCGTAGTCGTGCACCCAGATCGGTCCGGCCTCCACGATTCTGCGGCCCACCTGGTAGGCCAGGTAGCAGCGGGTGCCTTCGACGGCGGCGCGGATCTCCGCCCGCTCCGGTGCTGGGAGGCGCCGCAGCGGGATGGTGGCTTCCAGGGTGCCGGGTGCGTTCAGGACCGCGGAGAACGAGCCCGCGCTGATGGGGAGGTGGCGCAGCCGGTTGCCTGTGGTGAGTTCGCCGGTGAAGAACTCTCCGGGGTCGTGGAGGGTCGCGACTTCCGCGGGCAGTGGCGGACCCGGAGGGGTGGGGCCGGGTGCGGGGCCGGGGTCGTCGGTGTTCCAGGTGAGGGCGGCCCACACCATGTGGTGGTCTGATGGCAGGGGGGTGCGCAGCGGTAGTCCGGTGCCGTCGGCGTAGTCGGCGTCCAGGCCGGCGGCGGGCACGTCCACGCCGGTGTCGGTGACTACGGCGTCGATCCAGCGCCCGTTGAGGCGGCCGTCCATCTCCGGGTCCCACCCGTTGAAGGAGTTGAACTCATCCCGCACCACTGGGGCTTGGCTGCGTTGGCGGGTGTTGGGGTACCCGCGTGCCCACAGGTCCGAGTCGGGGCCGTGGATTTCGTGGGATCCGTTGGTGTCCAGGGCCGCGATGCCGTGGCGGTGCCCGTCGCGGCGGGCGTCCAGGAAGTCCGCGACGATCTGTGCGTTCTCAATCCTGGATTCGAGGGTGCCGGTGGAGAAGTGCGCGGTGACGAACACGAATTCGGCGCCGGTGGGCCGGTGGGCGAATATGGCGCCGGTCATGGCGCGTTGGGCGCCGGAGCGGGTGTGGATGACGTTCAGGTCCCACGTTTCGGGGTCTGAGCGGCGCTCCACGAGGGTGTTGTTGTGGATGATCGCGTTGTACCGGGTCCCTGGTGTCACTTGCCAGGACACCCCGGGTGTGGCCGCGTTGATCGAGTCGCACAGTTGCTGTGCCTGGGAGGTGGTGGCGTTGTTCAGGTTGGACACTTCTTGTAGGCCGACGATGGCTGCGCCGGAGCGGATCACGGCTTGCGCTGCGTGTTCCCGTCGTTGCGCCCAGGAGTGTCCTTCTGGGTGGTGCAGGGACGCGAGGGTGATGTTGTAGGTCCCGGCGATGAGTTCGACGGTGCTCACCAGTACGTCGCCTTGACTTGGGCGTGCAACACGGCGTCGGTGCGTTCGGGTGCGGTGAACACGTACTCGGCTTCGCCCTCGCGGGGGACGGTGGACCACTCTCGTACGACGAGGCGGCCGGAGCGGTCGGCCACGCCGTCCTGGAGGACGGTTCCGGCGGATGTGTCGATGGACAGCACGGACCCGGCGGGGATTTGGTCGCGGTAGAGGAGCCTGCGGCCGGTGGAAACGTGGGTGATCATGAAACCCCCTTCGCCCACCGGGCCGTGAATGTGGAAGGTGGGGTGTGCGTTGGCGGTGCCGGGGTTGGCCAGTCGCACCCTGCCGGTGCCGGATGCGGGGCCGAACAGCAGCGGGGTGCCGGTGCGGGTGCGGACTTCCTCCGAGATCGACGCGTGCGCCTCACGTCCATCGGTAGGCGGTGATCGTGCCGTCAGGGTTGGATACCCATGGGGTGCCCCCGTCGAAGTAGCCTCCCTGACTTCCCTCCTCAGCGAGCACGGCGGTCATGTCCAGGTAGTCGCCGCCCTGCATCGTGGTGCCCGCATCAGTGACGCGTGACCATAGTTGGAAACCGTCGTAGAACGCGTCGGCGGGGAGGGTCGCGGTGAACCGTTGCCACTCCCCGGCTTGGACCTGCACCCGCTCAGAGTTCACCGTCCCGAGTGAACTGGTGCCGTCGCGCAGGTGACAGTCGAGGCGTAACTCGGCGGTCTGCGACGGGCGAAGGTATGCACTCAGAGTCACCACATCACCGGCCGCGCCCGCCACGCCAGCCTCACGGTAGAACGTTCCCACGAAGTTACCTACGCCTGTGGTGAACACCTGGCGTGTGAACCGCTCGATGTGCGGCACCGGCGTCGGCCCCGTTACGACCTCAAGCGGCCCCGACCCTGTCCCCGAGGCATACCAGGGATTCGAGTCGCCTGCATGTGGGCGTGTCGCCAGGTTCCGCCGCGTGATCACACCAGACACCACGTCACCACCCCCCCGTGAACAACGGGAACCGGACCCCACCCGTGGGCACCGGCAAAGACGCGGACGCGGCGGAAACGTCGCCATACCGGAACGGGTCATCACACGACCACTGCGCAGCCCACAGGAACCCGCCATGCCCCGACCCAAGCCCAGCCCACCGGCCACGCTCCGGATTCGCCGCGAAACGCAACAACCGCGCCCTCGCCGTCAACGTCCGACCCGCATGCTCAACCGTCAAATCCTCCGGCTCCCCGTCAAAACCCATGTTCCGGTCAAGATGAGCCAACAACTCATCCCGGGCCGTCGAGATGTGCGCGGTGCCCTGCACCAACACATGCCGCGCCTCAGCCCACACCGGCCCCCCGAACACACCATGCCCAGGGCGCGGATCGGTGCGCTGCCTCGGTGAGGGCCGCTCCTCCCACCCGTCCAGGGAATAGATCGTCACCGGGCCGTCCCCACCCCCGATGCTGAGGCCACGCCAATGGATCACCGTACGGCTCACAACGCACCCACCATCTGCCACTTAAACGCGGCCTCAACCTGAGACAAGTCCGCGCCGCCGAGACGCTCCACGTGCACCAACGGGCCGGAAATGGACCGCGGCTCGGTGGGGGCGGGGGCCGCGACCTGGATCACCTGGGGAGCCGCCTGGTACGCCGGAGTCCCACCCCCGGCAAACCCACGCACACCAGCCCTGGCCCACGCACGCATCTGCTCCATCGCCGCATGCCCGCCCGCGCCACGAACCTCCGCCGCGGACCACACATGCTCGTTGTGAGACAGGCGGGCGGCGATCGAGTCCGACGTCTCGCTGCCGGGGCCGAAGACGGGGCCACCGGAAGCGCGCATCAGATCCGCACCCACCTGGACCCTCTGATTGTTCAACTGCCGGATTCGGGCCTGGGCGGCGGCCACGTTCGCGTCGATGTTCACGCGGTACGTCTGCTGCCCAGCCCAACCACCAAGGCCGCGGACGGTGGCGCGGGCGGGGGAGTCGTTGGCGTCGAGCAGCGTGCGAGTCGTTGTGCGCTCCCACCTGCCCGTCTCGCGGTTGAAGACCTGCACAGCCCGGTTCTCGTTCAGATCCAGCAGCGTCTCGGTGGTAGTGCGCTCCCACGCCCCGGTCTGCTCGTTGAAGATCTTGACCGCCGGGCCAGGGTCGGCGCTGAGCATGGTGTCTGTGGTAGTGCCTTCCCAGTCGCCCATCAACGCCAGGGCCTCGGCAATGGCCGGGCGGGGGTCCACGTCCAGGTTCGTGTCAGTTGTGGTGTTCGAGAAGTCGTCCACCAGCGCTTCAAAGCCGGACCGGGCGGGCATGTCATCAATGTCCACACCCGGACGGCGCGCACTCTCTACCCCGTCCGCGAACGCTTCCCCACCCTGCTCGCCCCGGTCGCGAGCAAGGCCGGCCAACTCCACGAACTCGTCGTCCGTCATCGATACCAGCAGGGCCGCGGCCTCGGCTGAGTCCATGCCGCCCGCGATCAGGGCGTCAACCATCTCGTCAGCGGCGTCCCACATGTGCCGGGGGAGCAGGTCCCGCGCCCGCTCAGTGGCACCGATGATGTTGGACTCCCAGTTGTTGTGGGCGTCGATCTGCGCGCTCAGTGCGGCAATCCAGTCCTGCGCCGATGCGGTGGCATCCTCGGAGAATTCCTTAGCCGCCGCCGACGCTGAGTCATAGGCGTCCATCACGTCACCGAAGGACTGGCTGGCGCTGATCGCCATCTCGCGCCACGCCTCGCGCAGTTCGCGAGCGGCCTCCTGGTTCTCGATCCAACCCTGGCGCATCTCTGCCAGCGCCGCGTCGGCTTCGCTGATGCCGCCACGAGCCATCTCTGCGGCATCGTCCAGCGCCATCAGGGCACCCGTGGCCTGCGGCATCAGTTCACTTAGTTGTTCAGCGGAAAGCCCCAGACCCTCCAAGAGCACTCGCACCATATCCCCGTGCCCCGAGTCCACCAGGTGGGCCAGCGCGGCGTCGGTCTCAGCGACCGCGACCTCGGTGTCCTTCATCCAACTTGGGATGCCAAACGATCCGAAGAATGCTGATATCGAGCCCGCCAGGCTCGGGTTAGCCAACCGCTCCAAGGCCTCGCCGAGATTGTTTGACTCGATGGTCACTCGGTCGAATCCCCACGTAGCCATCTGGGAGAAGATTTGGTCCATCTGAAGGTTGGCCAGGTCGTCGCCAGCGTGGTAGATGCGCTGCATCGATCGCGCAATATCTTCCATGTCCCGAGGAATCCCAGGATCATGCACGGCTGCGGAGAGAGCGCCAACCGCCGCGGTAACGCCAGCGATGACCACCCCCACGCCCGCCAGCCGGGCGATGGCGCCAGTGAACCCGCCGATCGCTCTCGACCAGACAGGGAATGACCTCGCAAGGGTCTCTAGGGAGGTCCGGAACTCCACAATCCGCGGGACCGCCAACAGCAGCGACCCCGCAGTTAGAGTCGCGACACCACCGAGCCCGGTAAGCGCCGCTCCGGTTTGGATCAACCCGTCAGGCAGGCGCATGAAGAGACGCATGGCATCGGCCAGGCTGTTCAGCCAGGTGATGAGCGCGCCGCCGCCCTCGGGGTCCACCAGCGGGGCAGCGATCGTGGCCGACAGGTCACGCCATGCAGCCTTCACTCGGTCAACAGCACCCTCGAAGGTCTCCCGGACGTTCGCGGCGGCGCCGCCGAAGTTCTCATTCAGGCCGGCGACAAGCGGGTCCCAGATCTGCTCAACCGGGATGCCACCCGGCTTCATTGCCATGTTGCGGATCTCCTGACCGGAGACACCCATCTGCTCGCCCAAGATCGTCGCCATGTCGATGCCGTACTGGCCGACCTGGTTGAGCGTTTGTCCAGTCAGGCGCCCTTGCGACTGCATCTGCGCAAGCGCGTAGACGATGCTCTCGATGTCAGAGTTCGACCCGCCGACCGCAGCGACGGCATCCTGCACTCCATCGAGGATGGGGATGACGCGACCGGCCTCGACGCCGAAGCCGATCAGTTGCTGTTGGGCGGTGATCCACACCTGGCGGGCGAACGGGCTCGTGGAGGCGAAGTGGTCCAGGCGGTCCATTTGCGCCGCCGCTGCCTCGGCGGAACCGAGCATGGTCGTGAGACCAGCCGTGGCCGTCTGTCGCAAGGTGTTGTACTGGATCCCGGTGTGAAGGACGGCGGCGCCAAGGCCGGTCACGGCCGCGCCGACACCAACCAAGGTGGAGCCGACCGTGGTCCACTCCTGGCGCTGGAGGCGGGCCGACTGTGCCACCCGGCCTGCAAAGGTGTCCGCTGCCCGCTCACCCTCGCCGGACTTCTTGACCACTTGGTCCAGCGACGAGGCAGCAGACGAGATCTCACGGTTGAAGTCGGTGACCTCGGCCCGGAGGCGAACCGCTATTGAGCGAGTGGACACGGAATCACCCCGTCCGGCGTCGAAGTAAGGCAAACTCAAGGCATGGACACACAGAAGAAGCAGCGAAAGGGCGGGGCAGAGAAGGCGATCGCATCCGGGATTGGGGCGCTGATCGCCATCAGCGGCACCATCGCCGCCGTCAGCAACATCGAAACCGCAGCACTCGGGATCTTCGTCGCCTTATTGGGGTTCGGCGTGTTGATCTATGCGCAGTTCTCCGGACGCATGGACCGCTAACCAGCCCGCGCCTTGCCGACCTTCCCCCTGCCCCGCCGCTTCCGTGGCGGTTTCGGGTTGCGCCACACATAGGCCAACTCGCCCGGTTGCGGCTTGTGGTCATCGCCGGGGTGGTTCGCGGCGCACGCCTGGCACGTCACCGTCTTGCGCTCGTACCGGCCATGGTTGGCCTCGTCGTGGGCCTCGTCCATGTGCTGCCCGCACCCGCCCGGACACAGCCCCTCTTCGTACAGTTCCAGGGCCGTGGTGAGCAGGAAATCAACTTCCGGGTCGCGAGGTAGGCCAAGGTGTGCGCACGGGTACGCCCCGTATTTCCTGCCCGTGCGCAGCACCGTCAGCCAGTACGGGTGATGCCTCAGCGCCCGTGAGAGAAATCCGGCCTCACCGGCGCCTTCGCCGCCACACTGTTGGCGCGCTGCCCAGCCGCATAGATCAGATCCACAGCGGGCTCGTTGACTTCCATCAGCGCCTCCAGGCCCTCAGCGGTCACACCCTTGGGGTGCACCACCTGGTCAGCCAACTGGTGCAGCATCACCGTCTTGGCGTAATCCCCGTACTCTTCGTCGGTGGCCTTCTTGCCGGGACGCTGCACACCGAGTTTCTCCAGGTGCTTCTCGATCTGGCGGCGGCGGGTAGTGGAGCGTCCCTCCATGATGAACAACGGCCGGTTTGCCTCGAACTCAGCCTTGGCTTCCTCGTACTCGCCCACCAGTTCGTCTACGTCCTGGCCGGCGCGTTCGGCTTCCTCGATGCGCATCACGAGCATCTGCATCCGCCCCAGTAGGTCACCGCGCACCGGGACGCGGATGGCGTGGCGGTTCGGGCGGGCGCCTTGCACGAACTCGTCGAAGTCGAAGTCTTCGGGGGTGAGGTCGGCGGGGATGTCCAGGATCTCCGGTTCGTCCGGGTCCGGTGCCGCCTGCCCCAGGGCCTCGTCCTCGATGGGTTCGGCCTTTGCCTTGCGGGAGCCGAGGGTTTCGTCAGTCATGTCAGGTCCAATCGTCAGATGCGGTCAGGTCCAGGCGGTCAGGTCCGGTTGGTGACCCCGGCGGGGCGGGGGACCTGACCCCAGCCCGCCCCGCCGGGGCGTCATTGGTCAGACGACGTTCGCGGCCACGTTGAAGTACGTCTCGAAGTCCTGAACCCCGAGCGGCACAACAACCTTGATGAACCCGTCGTTCGGGTCAGACGGCTCACGCGGCACATCGGTCTGCACGACCCCGCCCCAGCGAACCTCATCGTCGGCCTGCCAGTCCTCATCCGGGTCCGGACCCTTCCGCACGAACAGGCCCACACGAGTGCCCGGCTCCCGCACGGCAGCGAAAGTCGTCTCGCTGGACGACACCGCATCAGGGCGGCCAGTCTCGTCCAGGTCACGCAACACGGTCACCGAGGCGTTCGCGTTGCGGCCGGCGAAGTTCGTCCACTGCCCCTTGCTGCCCAGCGGGGTGTCATTGTGCGTGGTCGAATCCGTAGCCGTGGCCTGGAAGTCGGTCTTCAGGATGTCGTTGTGGATGTCGAGCCCGGCGTTCAGGTCTGCGGCCGTGACGGTCAACAGATCCTCGGGCGGGTCGAGCACGAGCGTCACCTTCTGCGACGCATCAGCGGCTGTGTAGGCCATCGGTCAGTTCTCCTTCTTCTTCTCGGCCCCGCCGGTAGCCGCCGGGGTGTCCACCGTCTTGGTGGGTGGGGTCTTGCGGAACGGACGGCCGAGCACCTTGTGCCCGAGCCAGTGCTCAGGGATGCGGACCTTCTTGCCATCCCTGCTGCGATATACAGTGGTGTGCGCCATGTCAGCCCTCCTCGGGCATCTCGGTGAACCCCAGCGCCAGGCGGCACAGGGGACAGATAGAAACAGGGCTCAGCCGGCCCGTTGCGGGGTGGAGAGCAAGTGGAAAGCGTCCACACCGAAGATCGGGTGCTGACCCGTCGCAGTCACCCGCACATCGCGGTCCTGGTCGGTCATCTCATGCCGCAGAAACTTGACCGTCGCCTTCCTGTCAGGCACCACCAGACGCCGCGGGCCACGACCAGGTGACAGCACCTCACGCACCGCACCCAACAGCCCCAGCGCAGACGCCGGAGACGTGCCCACAGACCGCACCTGCAAGTCATGGTCGATGGAATCCAACCGCTCATTCAACGGCCGCTCACCAGGCCGCCCGTAGCCCGGCGAGATCAGCACATACGGGTACCGAATACTGTTCGGCTTCGGCACCGAAATGATGTATACGGTGAACCCACGCTCAGACTCAATGAGAGCCTTCATCGCGTTCAGGTGCGCCATCATGGGCCAAGCGCCAACTCTGCCGCGAGGTCAGCCAACGCATCGGCGAACTTCGGCGCCTCACGCTCCAACGCGGCTGTTGGGTCTTCCACCGTCCCGGCTCCGAGGGAATCCCCGAAATATGCGATATTGGCGAGCGAGCCAGGGGAGCCCTTCTCTGGGCCGATCTCAGCCTCATACGCCCCACCAGGGGACCGCATGTCATACGAGATCCCGCGAGCCACCGGGGCGAAGTGCCGAGACTTACGCATCTCCGCTTGCAGGTCGTTCTTGATCTGCACCGCCCCGCGCTCCACCACCGGCCGCACATGCCGCGACAACCGCGAGTCGATCCGGCGCATGTCCTCAGCCAGGGCGCGCACCTCAGAAGCGTCAATGGTCACCCGTCCCACGGCGGCACCTCCTAACTAGGCCCAGGGGCAACGAACGGCCACGAAGCGTTCTTGGATGCATTGCAACTACGACATGCCGGGCGAAGGTTCGCCAGCATATGCGGCCCACCAGCCTTCACCGGCTTGACGTGATCCAATTCCTCATACGGAACCTCGCGGCAGATCCAACAGACCCCGCCATAGAAGGCAATCCGGGCCACGAGTTGTTCGGGCGAAAAGGGAATGACCTGAACGCCAGCCATTCGCGCCCTGCGCCGAGACAAGTGCTCCCGGTTCCAGCGTAAGCGCGCTTCGTAGTTCTCAGCGTGGTAGGCGGCTATCTGCTGAATCCGGGACTCACGGTTTTCCTGATACCAGCGCCTGTTGTATTCGCGGTAGTACTCTGGATTCTCGCGAGACCACCGCAAGGCGTTAAGCCTGCTCTTCTCTTTGTTCTGGCGGTACCATTCTCGGGCCGCTGCGCGCAACGCCTCCCGGTTCGCATTCCGGTACTCCAGGCCCTTCGCTCGCCGCGCCTCGCGGTTGGCGTGATAGTTGGCCCTAACCCTGGCTCGCACGCAGTCCTTGCATGAGCCGCGGGGGCGACCTCTTGCCAGTAGTACTCAGTGAGCGGCTTCGTGTCGCCACAGGACTTGCAGGTACGGGTAGTGTCAGCCATGCCGGTTACCTCTTGCCAGGTAGTCGGTAGGCCCTCGGGAGGTGCGAACTCCCGGGGGCCGCTTCTTTCTGTAATTCTACCGCTAATTCGGGTTAAACGGTGGAACCTCTAGTCCCACGTTCAGTTCCACCGCGATTCGATATGCGGTCTTGTGTGTAGCGTAGGGTGCCTCAACCGTAACCCGGTAACTCTGCCCGATAAGCAAAGGGTCAATGCTGTCCAGAATGGTGATTACGTCTTCCGGCATTATCCGCGCTACACCTACTGGGATATCGACTCTCACCCGGTTTATGATTTGGGTAAGTCCTGCGGATTCGCGTTCCTGTTCAAAGGCTTCGTGACTCTGAACTTTGCATTTACCGAAATGCGGGCCTTGTCGCGGGTCGTAGATCACGATCAGTTCCGGCACGTCCTCGAACGTCTCCGGGTCCGTGACCATGTTCCCGGTGGGCCGGCGGATCACACACTGGTCGGTCATCAGCCGCTCGGCCGCGATCCGGCCCGAGTACAGGGCCGCGCTCACCGACGAGGCCACAGCGTCCTCCGGTCAGGCTCGAAGCCTGGGCGGGTGGAGAACCCGCCAGCGCCGGCGTGGGGCAGCAGCATCCCCCACTCGGACTCGGTAAGGAACAGGTCGCCGCGGGCGGCGTCCTCGGTCAGCCCGTAGGAGTAGTCGTCGATCCGTTCGTTCTGCTTGCCGGTCGGGTTGAGCGCCTTGCGCACCACGGCGTTCGTGGTGACCATGGCGACGATCTCAACCGTGGGAGCGCCGGCCGCGATCCGCTCGTCAAGGTCGGGGATGCGGGATCGGATGATCGCCTCAACGTCACCGATCCAGGCGTTGACTTGCTTGATCTCGTCAGGGTCGGTGATGGGGCGGCCAAGTCGGTCCGCAACGTCGGTTAGATTCGCGAAAGACATGACCGCCCCACCCCCTCTACTCAGCCCGCGGGGGGCGTGTCGGACACCGCGGTCTCGCCGGTGTCGTAGTTGTGCGTCACGTAGACGGTGGTGCCGTCCGGGCCGACGCGCTCGTAAGTCTCCGAACGCGTCCCGGTCGGGGTGTTGTCCGGCACTTCGCCGGACTTCACCACCGCGTTGACCGTCTGGTGCCCATCCGCGGCCGCTGCGGCCTTGTCTGGGCGCGCACTGGATGCGCGTTCCTTCGGGTCGTAGGTGTCCGCCGGGGCGTCCCCGGGGTCGGTGGGCTGCGGCTTGGTCACATCGTTCGACAGCCGCGTGGTCTTGGGCGCTTTGGTGCGTGCCATGGTTACCCCTCCCGTTCTCAGTTGGTGGTCACGCCGCGCAGGCGTGCGGCGGCCTTACCGCCCTGGACAACGAACCCGGTGTAGAAGTCGATTCGGGTGCGCACTGCGGGCTTCTCGTCGAGTTCACCCAGGTAGTACGCCTGGAGCCCACCGTTGGTGATACCCAGGACGCCGGACACGCCGATGCCCGAAGCGAACTTCACGGCGTACAAGTCGCCGCCGTTGGTCGGATCAACGCCGAGGATGGCGCGACCAGACCAGTGCTCGCCCGGATCGATGAACGGCACACCGTTCCAGGTGAACTCCCGCTTGCCCGTGATCTCGGAGTTGATGTACTCCGCACCGCCAACCTTCCGGCCCAGCGACTTCAGGCGCGAGATGATCGTGCCAGGGCCGTAGACCACATCGGGAGCACCGCCGGTGACCTGGCCGAACAGGGCATCCAGTTCGTCTAGGAACGCCTCTTCGGTGGCAGGCGCGACGGAGTCGATGACCTGCCCGCCGATGAGTCGCTTGCGCAATCCATCGAACGACTTCGGGTCAACCTCAACGTCTCCGTTGAACATGGTGTCCACGTAGGTGGCCTGCGCGGACTCCAGTTTCATGCGGACTTGATCGGCCATGAGTACCCCTCGCGAGGACTGCATGGTCTTCTCGATAAATTGATCCACGTCGGCGTCGCCACCGAGGATCACCAGACGCTCGGTGTCCTGGTTGATCACGCCGGTGGACTCCACGTACGCCTCGTTGACGGTACGGAACGCGGTGCCCGGGAGCACCTTGTCCTTGTCGTAGGCGTAGGCGTTGCCCTCGATGTTCTCGAAGGGCAAGCGGTCCCACACCTGGGACACTTCTACAGCAGTTTCCAGCGCGCCCCGGCGGACGGGAGACGTCTCCAGGGCGGCTGCCTGTGCGAGGGTGACGGCCATGGCCGATCACACTCCTTTCATTGTTGGTGCCGCCCCGGATGGGTCGGCGGTTACTTACGGGTGTTGCTCATGGCGTCATCGAACGCCTGGGCCATGCGGGGAACGCCGGGCAGCGCCTCGGCGCGGACGGGTTCGCCCCGGGCGCCTTGGGTGAGATCCGGCTTCGGAATGCCCGAACCCTGGCCACCGTCCTCGCTGGGAGCGAGTCGCTTGGCTAGGACTTCCATCGCCTCGGCATCCTTCGCGGTGCCAAGAAGTTCGAGGTCTTGCTCGTCGGTGATCTTGTGCTGGTTCGCCAGCCGCAACAGCGCGGACTCGTGCCGCATTGTCGCAACTTGATCCTGCAACTCAGACAAGAGGTCTTTTCCGTCGTCAGCAGGTTCGGGCTTCACGCCGAACGCCTCAGCAACGGAGGACTTGAACGCGTCGAGCTCAGCCTTCAACTGCTGCCGCTCAGTGCGCTCTTTGGCCAGGTCGGACAACACGGACTGCTTGGAATGTTCGGACTTGAACCCGTTGTCAGTCGCGTCCGCGTGAGGCTCAGGTTCATCCGGCTCGCCTTCGGGCTTCGGGGGCTCGGTGGGCTTCGGGGTGGTTTGCTGCGCCTGTTGTTGCCTGGGCTGTGGCGTCCACCCGGAGGTGGCCGGGGTGAGCGAACGTAGGTTGTGCATGGTGGCGATCTCCCTCTCGGAGTCATAACCCAGCGACCTCGCGCCACTGGGAGTCTGTGTGTCAGCGCCAGATGTAGCCGTACTGGCGCAGCAAGTCCTGCATCCGGTCCACGTTGCCGTCGGCGATCTCGACAATGGACTCGGGCATCAGTCGGGGTGCGCCACCGGATCGGCGGCCATACATGCCGCGCCGGGTCGCACCTTCCGCTGTGGTGTACGTGCCGCGTGCGTCACGGGTCAGCCGCCCAGACTGCGCCCGGCTCATCCCGCGGCGTGCGTTCACAACCTGTGTGGGGTCGGCGCCGTTGCGGATCGCCTCGGCCCCGGCCTTGGTGAAGATACGCTCTTGCTCGGCCTCGGACAGTTCCTCGAAGTACTCTTCGGGGCTGACCGCATACCCTTCCGCTTTCGCCGCCAGGTCGGACATGTCGGGACTCACTGGCAGGTGAGTGCACAGGCAGCCGGGGTGGCGCTCGAATGCTTGCCGTGATGAGTAGGTGCGGCCGGCGAGGATCGCGCACCTGGCGCATGCCCCGGGTTGGATCGCCCGGACGAACGAGATCCCACCACGCGGGTTGCTCCGCCGACAACTTCGCCGGCTCTGATGGTGTCAGCGAGCAGCGTTGTGGTCGCCATGGTGATCCACGCCAACCCAGCGGCCCTGGCCTGCTGCGGCGTCAATCCGGACCCAACTGCGCTCTTGGTGCGAGTCACCGCCCCATACATCAGCCCCTCGGCGGTGCGCCCGTCCCCAGCCACACCGACCAGCGAGTTCGGGTTGACCCTGCCAACCGGCGCCGGTGGTGGCCGGGTGAACGCCTGGTCCATGTAGTCCGGGATGAACTCCCCAGCCAACTCGGCCACCTGATGCTGCGTGGCGCCAGTGGTGGTCAGGATCGCCGTCCCCACGGACTCCCACGACGCGTCGAAGTCGTCCCCCGTGCGCCGCCACTGCCTGCGCACCTCGGCGACCGCGCCGCGGGCCATGCGTCGCTGCTCTCGCACGTAAGCGGCGTAGGGCGCCGGCAGATTCTGGGCCGGCACGGACTACTCGCTATCGCGGCGAATCGTGATCGGCTGCACGCCCGGGCGGAACCGGATGCCCGCCAACCCCGCCTGCTGCGCGGCGTCCTCTGGCTCAACGCCGGCACGATACAGGGCGGCCATCGCATCGGCGCGCTTCTTGACCTCATCCGGGTCCAGCGCAGACACGGCCCCTGTGTCCTCGCCGCGGTTCAGGAAGGATAGGTCTACGGCGGACTCCTGGGCGATTTCCTCGGCCAGGTACTGCCGCTCCTTAGCCTTCCTGGGTTCGGTCCAGCCCATCTCGTCCCACATGCCTTCGCGGGAGATGTCCCGGGTGGCGCGCAGTTTTGCTAGCGCATCCACCCGCTGGGCGATCGTCGGGGTGCCGGGGTCGAAGTAGTCAACCCGCACCCGGTTACCTTCGACCCACTCACCGGTGGCGAACCGCAGGGCTAAGGCGCCGATCCAACCGAGCACCATTCCCTCCGCTTCGTTCTTATCCTCCACGCCGTTGATCAACTCGATCTCGTCGTCAGCGCGGACCGTGCCTTCGGCGGGCGGGTTGGTGGTGTTGATGCCGAAGTAGCGCGCTGGGAACCCGTAGGACAGGGCCGCTTGGCCGCCGTAGATGTTCAGTGCGGTCTCGAAGTTCTTCAAGTCCGCGGCCCGGAACTGTCCCCACTTGGCGTCCTTGTCGGTGAGCATGTTGATGACGTCGTAGTACGCCTCGAACATCGAGATCGGCTTGCCGTTCTCATCAACGAAGTCACCGGACTGCACACCGGTGGCCCACTTGCCAGGCACACCGTGGCCCTCCTGGGCGAACTGTAGGTTCGTGAGCGACCGGGCCACCGCATCGGTTAGGTCAATAACGTCGGTCAGTTCCGACTCGCCCTCAAACCCCGCACCGGACAGTCGCTCGTTGAGGTGCATCACCACGGGCACGGAACCGAGGCCGTGGGAGTCGCGGTCCTGCTCGCGCCACTTGCCACTCTCGTCTTTCTCGATCCAGATCGTCTCTTCCGGCAGATACAGCGTGACGTTCGTGGCCCCATGCCAAACGCGTCCTTGCCGAAGAACCGGGCCGCGGCCGTCATCGTCTCGGTGCGGGTGTCCACCAACGCTTCCATCTCGCGGGGGGACTCCACGCGCACCAGCGGCAACTCAGGGTTGTGTTCGTTGGCGCCCACCGACATGTAGGCACGCCCCGAGATCAGCGCATCGCGCCGGAACATCTTAGTGTGCGCCGTCAGGTTCGACGCGTCCCAGATCGCCCGCAACCGGGGGTCCGCCTGTTCTTCCCCAGGAAGGATGAGCGCCCGCACCTTCTGCCGGCCCGCAATGGTCCGAACCACCACCCGAGGCCAGTTCGCGAACACCGTGAACCGGCGCATGTTCGGCGGGATCGCCATCCCCAGGTGCTCCAACGTCTGCCGCAACCTGTAATACCGGTAATGCCGCTCATCCTCCCAGTACCGGGCGTCCAGTTCCGCCTTCAACTGCTCCACTATCTGAATCTCGGAGGGTGTCAGCATGCGGGTTCCCTCCATTCAGTGGGTCAGCGGGGCAGCCTGAGGTACTTGGGTCCGGTGTCAACCGCCCAGCCCAGGGCGCGCATGTCGGATGCGGCTTCGTGAGCCAAGATGTCGGCCATGAGAATGTCGATCTTCTGATGCTCAGATGGCTTGCCGAGCATGTACTTATCGCCCGGCTTGGCGACCTTCCGGGCGTTCAGCGCGTGAGTCTTAGCGGTCTCGTCGCCGTCGTGCGTGGTCAGCCCTTCGGCGGTGTCCTCCAGGAACCGGGACAGCGCATCGAACATGCGGGGCGGGGAGTTCGTGTGCCACAACGCCACCACGTCATCACCGTGTGCCAGCGCCCACTCATCGGCCTGCGTCTCCCAGTGACGGGGGTCCACGTAGAACCGGCCCACCTTGAACCGAGCGAACATCTCCGCCACCGCAGCGTTCACCTCACCCCGAGGGATGCGCCCGTCCCACTCATCCGGATTCCAGAACGCCGGCCGCGCATCCGGCCCGTAGGTCGGGGTGAACCGGTACCCGTCGCGAGTCTCCAACCGCAGCGCCGTCCAGTCGCCCGACCGAGAGCCGTCGAACCCCATCGCCACCGGCGTGCCATCCGGCACCGACTGCGGAGCCGTGGTCTCATCCCACAGCGCCTCGGGCATGTACGAACCCAAGCCCTGCACCAGCATGTTCCCGTAGAACCGCTGCGCCTGTGCCGGGTCCGTCGTGATGATCTCCGCCGCCTCGGCCTCGATCGCGTTCAGGTCCGCCCACGGCGAACCCTCGTACACGTAGGCCAGGATCTTGCGCCGGTCGCGCTTCAGTGTGAAGTCCAGACCGTTCGGCGGCTTGCGGTAGAACCGGAAGATGTCCCTGGCCCGTGACTGGTAGGTCTGCTGCGCGGCGCTGTTGTCCATCGGGTCCCAGGGGTTCGTGATCTCCAGCCCGCGGCCACCCATGCCCGCCAACCCGCGGCGCATCGTCTGCCACACCTTCAGCAACTTGCCCACGTACAGCCCCCGGACTCATCCGCCAAGGCGAAGTGGATCGGGTTACCCAACTTGCTGTTCGGGGCAGATGTAATCGGGTCGATCCGCCCGTTGTTCGGTGTCCGGATGAACCCTTCACGGACCTTCATCTGCTCACTGAGCGGGCCGCGTCGGATCATCTCCTGCAACGGGCGGTAGACGTTATCGGTCTGATCCTCAGCCGTGGCAAGCAACTGGATCGTGGACATCGGCCGCGGAATACCCATCGGCTCGCCCGGCTCATACACGTAGGACCAGCCGCACGAGCACCCGTGGTCCTCACACCGGTAAACCTCGCCACCCTCAGCCCAGCCGGCGAAGATGCACGGCCCGACAGCCTCAAACGCGGTGATCGACGCACCCCACGGCGACTTACCCGTCTTCTGCGGACCAACCACCAGCCCGCGCCGGTTGGCGAACATCGGCGCACCAGCCGGTCGGGAAGGGGTGAACTTCGCATCCCGCTTCACCCGGTAGAAGTTGACCGTGCACCACAACTGCCAGCCGTCGTGAATGAACGGGTCGCCCATGGACCAGCCATCAGCGACCTTGCAGTGCGCCTCGATCCAGTCCGCGCACAAAAAACCAAGGCTCGGGAAGTCCACCACCCACTCGTCAGCCACCGGGAACAACCTTCATCCGGTCACGAGACGACTGGCGCGGCTTACCCTCCTCCGGCTTCTCGGCGGCACGCTCGGCAACCTCATCGGTGGCGACTTTCCAGCCCATCTCAGCCAGGCCAGCCGTCGTCATCCCGATCTGATCAGCGAACCGGTGCAGGGACGACTTGTCAGCAGCCGTGGCCTCGTCACTCTCGCAGATCACGAACGTGCGCACCCACATCGCAATCGTGTGAATCCGCCACATCTCAGAGGGCATCGACCAGGCGCACGCCTGCGGCGTGGACCACGCCCACTCCCACAGCGCCTGCTCGCGGTCAGCGACGAGTGCCGTCATCTCGTCATCGACAACCTGGAACCTGCGCTTGTCCTCGCGCCAGACTCCTCGTCCGCCTTCGGGCCGGACCTGTTACGCCTGCCTCCACTGGTCATGGTGATCAACTCCAAGTTGGCATCGCGCCAACATCGGGGGTCGGCGGGCATCGCGCCCAGCCGGCGAATATCAGGTGAGAACTTGGGGAACCCTTTGCCGAACCGGGGGGCGAAAGGGTTTGAACCCTCCGCACCATTTTCTCCCCTCCCCGGCGGTCAGGGGCGGGGGCGGGTCGGGGTCACCCCCCACCCCTCGATTGACCTCCGCTTTACCTTCGGCGTCGGTTCGGGTCGGTCGCTGCCCGCCCACCTTCGGCGGTGTTGCAGGCTACGGTTTGTGGTCCGATCCAGCGCGTTCGCTCTTCGTTGTGTCCGAGTTGCCACGCTGTTCCGGTGATTTGTTGTCCGCAGCCGTCTGCGCAATAGATCGTTTCGCCTGCGTCGATGCGGGCTTGCCACCTGGCCCTCTCCCTACGGTGGGGGGCGCCGTACCCCCGTGCGGTGGGGGTGCCCCTGCGGGCCTCGTAGGCGCGGGCGTGGGTGGGGCAGTAGCGGGTGCCTGGTGGTAGTAGGTGGGGGCAGGGGGCGGTGGTGCCGTTGGGGTGGGTGGTGGTTCCGGGGCACCGGTGGCGGGCTGCCATGGGTGTGTTCACCTGCCCTGTGTGCGTGTACTGGGTGTGCGCGTGGCCCCGTGCGGGGGCGTGGCCTACGGGGAGGCTGGTGGCTGGGGATGCCGGTAGCGGGGGCGCCGGTGGCGGGCTACCCCTGGCACAACTAAGGCCCCGCACCTATGGAGGTCGGGGCCTGCGTCCGGGGCCAGAAGCCCCATCACACCGCAACGCTACTCTGCACCCTGGTCATGGTCAACCGCCTCGGGGCTGGGCGTGTCGTCCACCCGGTCGGACCTCCCCCTGCTCGAACAGGAACCGCTCCTGCTCCGACATGGGCACGGACTCGGTGACGACGGCCTTGCAGTGGACGCAGTAGCGCGTCTCGACGGGGCTGCTGATGGTGGCGTCGGTGATCCATTCGTGGTCACGTCGGCCGTTGCTGTCAACGACGGGAGCCTCAGTGCTGGGGCACCAGCCGAAGGGTGAACCGGAGGTCTTTATGTGTTGATCCTTTCATTGCGGCCCGGCGTCTGCTGCGCCAGGTCGAGTGCGGTGGCGAACCGGTACAACCTGGGCGACACCTCGGTCAGCCTGCCGCGCCGCACCCATGAGTTGACGGTCTTGATGCCGCGGGGGATGTCCATGACGGTGAGCGCTGAGACGATCTCGGATTGGGTCATGAGCCTAACTTCGAGCGCCCGTCGCACGAGGTCGCGCTGTGCGATGAGATCCCACGTGTTGCGGCAGGTGTCGCACTTGCCCACAGTCTGCCCGCGCCGGTAGTAGACGCTGCCCTCGCACAGGTCGAGGCGGCAGGGGCCGATGTATGACGGCGGGACGGGCTTCTCCAGGGTGCGCTCAACTTTGTGCCGGTAGTCCTCGGCCCAGTCGATGAAGGCCAGCGCGGTGCGGTCGTCACCGGCGATCCAGTGCCCGTAACGCTGGGCCACGTCGCTGAGCAGCCCTGGCATGGATGAGGTGACCGGGGTCCAGTCGGCTTCGTCCATGAGCACGTGCGCCAGGGCCTCGGCTTCCACGGCGATCTCGTGCATGAGGTCGGACACGGCCAGGTTGATGGGCGGGCGGGACGCTGGTGCCGGTCGCGCGGTGCCCAGGTCCAGCCCTCGCGATGGTCGCAGGCGGGCTCGCAGGTCGGGCCAGCGTGCGGCGATGAACTCCAGGTTCTCTTTGGCGACGATTCCCTCGGCCACGGATACGGCGGAGGTGCGGATGCCCCACTGGTTGCTGCTCACTCGTCCTCCTGGTCGTGTTTGCGTTTGCACATCTCAGCCAGCGACGGCACGACATACCGCTTCCGGCAGGTGGGGCAGGTCCACTGGTCAGTCATCGCGGCCCGCCTCGCTGCTGATGCGGAGCCCGAGTTGGTGCAGTCCGGTAGTGACGTATGGCGCCTGCCCGAGTGGGGGAATCGAACCACATCGGACTCTCGTCATCGTCGGAGCTGATAAGGCCCACGGCGAGTGCCCAGTGGGCGACCATGCCGCCGTCGGGGTCCTCGTCGGCCAGGTGGGCGCGGATGGCGTCATCGAGCGCGGCTCGGGTCTGGTCACTCATCGCTGCGCCTCCGGCAGTGGCCCGAGCAGGTAACTGTGCGCATTGTCCAGTTCGGCGCCCAGATAGGCGTTCTCCTGCTCCAACGCCACGGCGATGTCACGGGCCTGGTCGCGCTGGCCAATAACGGCGGCCACTCGGCGTTCAGCGTCGTCTAGGCGGACCCAGGTGGTTCCGTCCGCCCCGGTAAACCAGTGGTTATTCACTTCCATGGCAACCTCCGCAAGATCGGCCCGACAAGCGTCCAGGCGAAGTGGAGCGCCAGCGGGTGCAGTGCCCGATGTAAGTCAAGGAACGCGCCGACTATGGTCGGTTCCATCGGCCCCTGCCATGCGCAGGTTGCGCACTTGTTGCTCACGTCCATCTCGGCTCCTGTCTCGGTTCGGCTCGGGTTTGGTCGCTCACCTGGCCTCCTGGTGCTGTAGCAGGTGTGCGTGGACGTCCGTGGGGTCGAGTCTGGCCACCACCACGCGCTCGGTGACGATGGCGATGGGGACGGTCTGCCGGCAGTCGGGGCAGGTCCACTCGGCGTGCGCGGTGGGTGGGGTGTCGTCGGGGCTGGGGTCAGGGTTGCGGCGGCCGTGGGTGTGCCCGAGTAGGTAGGCGGCGCAGGAGACGTAGGCGACGATGGCGAGGGCGGTCAAGGTCAGGATGGCGCTCACCACCCCACCTCCCTCATCGGTTCCGCAACCGGCGTGGGCATCGGGCCGAGGGTCGGTGGTGCGGAACTTGACCTTGTGCGTGTCGGTGAGCGACTGCCGCAGCGCGTAGTCCATTGCGTGTCTCCAGGTTTCTTTCTGTGCCACGTGGATCGCGTGGAGCGCCTCTGCGACCCATACCCAGCCGGGGTCTGGGTCTGCCGGCTTGCGTGACACTCGCCATTTGCGCTCTAACGGCCCAGAATCACACGGGTGTAACTCAGTGGCGGGTTGGGGGTCCCGAGCCGCTCCTGGCCCGGTTTCTGTCGTCCTGGCGTGGTGTTTGGTCGTGTCGGTCATCGCCCGATCCCTTCTCGATGCAGCATGTCGAGGTCCATCTGCGTGATGCGCCCGGTGGCGGCGATGCGGCACATGACCTCGAACAGGGTGTCGTTCACCCCGAAGGTCTCCAACTGGGCTGCCTGGCGGAGCCGCTTGGCGGTGATGTCGTCGGGTGCGCCGAGGGCTCGGAGGCGGTTGAGTTCGGCGCGGGTTGCGGTCCAGCCGTTGAGCCAGCCAGTCGCGGTAGGGCTGTAGGCGCTGGGTCACGCTTCCCTCCAGGTGGTCTCGGTTGCCGGTGTGGTCCATCGGGCAGGTGCGCCGGTCCGGGTGGCAGTCCGGGCAGTGCGGCAGCAGGCACACCTCGCACGACTGGCACCCCTCGTGACCTTCGTTGCGGGCGAGGGCCTCTCGTCTGCGGCGGGCCTTACGGCGGGTCTTGGCGCTCATCAGAACCTCACTTCCTGGTCAGTCAGCACCAGCCGGATGGTGTGGTGCCCTCTCGGTGTCTTGCCGGTCTCACGCCGCCTCCTTCGGGTCGGTGCCGTGCGTGTCGGCGGCGTACACGGCGAGGGCGTAAGCGGCCCACACATCGGCGCGGAAGCCGTAGAACCAGCCGGGGTGGCGCTTGGTGCCTTTGCCGTGGTTGGGGGCGCCTGGGGCGAATCTGTCGACGAGGGCTTGGCGGATGTTGGAGTCTTTGGCGCGGGCGGTGTGGCAGTGGTGGAGTTTGACCGGGTGGCGCTTGATGAGGGCGGCGTGAACGTCCCATTGGCGGATCATCTGGTGGAAGCGGCCGATCCACACGCAGGTCTCGAAAACGTCTGCGCCGACGGCCATGCCGTAAGAGGCGACCATCTCGATGACGGCTTGGTCGAAGTTGAGTGCCCCGAGGCCGATCTCGGCCAGGAGGTCGGGGTTGGTGCTCTTGTCGAATTCCAAGGGCCGGCGGGTGGTGGTGTCGATGACGACCCATCCGGATTCGGTATTGCCGGGATCAATCGCTAGCAGTCTCACTGTGGACACCTCCTTGGTGCTGGCAGCCGTCACAGCCGTGGAATGGGCAGAGGTTGCAGTGGTCAGCCATTGCGCACCTCCTCGAACGTGGCGCCGTCGAGGATGGCTTGCAGTTCCTCACGGACGTAGCGGTAGTCCCAGTTCTCGACCATCAGCCCCACCTGCTCGATAACGCGGTGGACGGTCTCGGTCTCGGCTCGCAGCTCGGCGTAGTCGGCTGCGACCGCAATCGCTCGGCCCGCAGTTCGGCGCTCTCCTGCTCCAGCGCCACGGCGATGTTGCGGGCACGGTCGCGGTCGGCCAGCGCACCCTGGTAGGCGCTCCAAGTGTCGTCCTCGCAGGCTGTGATCCAATCCAGCGGCGGGGTCTGGCCAGTCGGCGGGTACAGGTCAGTCATGGTGGTCTCCTGCGGCTCTGGTGGGTGCGTCGGTGTAGTCGGCGGGTAGTCCGCGTGGTGCGTCTTGGTGGGTGGTGCCGGGTGGCCATGCTCGAGTGGCGAGATATTCGGCGCGACAGTTAGGGCATGTTCTGGCGCTTGCGTATTCGTGTCCGTAAACGCCGCATCGGGATTCTTTGGGCATTGTCTAAACCTCATTATCTGGGAATTGTTGTTCTCCTGCGCGTTACGTAAGGCAAGATGATCTACCCATGTCTCCCACCTCTTCGTTAGTCCGTCCGTCCGTACGTACGTAGGAGTCGCACCTGGGAGTCCCACCTGGGAGACCGTTGCAATGGCGCGGATTGTGGGAGCCGGTGTGGGAGCCTGGTTTGGGAGGGTTGCGGGAGGCGCCTGGGAGCGTTCTGGGAGGATTGTGGGAGAGTCTGGGAGGCGGTCGGGAGGGTCACGCGATCCTCGCTTTCCAGCATCCACAGTCCGCTCCGTGGTGCCTTACGCAATTCCCTTTTGCGCTAGCCCGCTTTTTGTCTTGATGAATCTGCGTGGCCACTGCTGACACTTGTTGCCGGTCTGCGAAATTGCGCACCGTCCACCCTTTCGGGTTAGGGTCCACTAATCCCGCGTCCACCATTGTTTCCATATCCCGCTTACTCGCGTGGACGAACGGCAGTGCAGCGAACGGAATGTGCCCGTCCGTGCCATTGCCGACGCTGTAGGCGATGCAGCAAATGTAGGAGAAGGCGATAGCGCGCCCGTCCTCATACCCCAGCAGGTCGAGGATCTTGTCGTGAGAGGCGATATTGGTGTCGAGCCGCGCCCACTGGAGGGCCATTTACGCCACCGCCTTCGCCCTCGGCGGGGCCGGCGTGGCGAGCGCTGTGACAAGGCGGTTGAGGTAGAACGCGGCGCGGTCGTTTTGGTCGCCGAGTTGCAGCCAGGCCCATTGTTTGCCGGTGGCGATTTCGGCTATGTCGGTGGCGATCTTGGCGGCGTTTTCGTGGTCTACGACCTGGGCGCCGGTGCTGTAGTGGTAGGCCACCAGATCGCCGTCTGGTCGTCGGTAGAGCGTGACTCGGGATGTCATTGCCGCCTCCATTCGGGGTCGTCTGCGCGGATGAGTTGTGAGGGCCGGTACCACTGCCCGGCGACTTTCAGCAGCCGCACGTAGGGCGAGTTCTGCACGGCTTCGACGGTGCCGACTTGGCCGGTGTGGCGGATGATGACGGTGGTTTTGTGGTGTATGCGGTCGTGGTGTTTCATGCCTGCCCCCCGCCGTGGTGGAGCCGGGCGAGCGCGGCGAGGGCCAGCGCGTCCTCGTCGGTCGCGTGGTCGCCTCGGCGCGGGCAGCGGCCTGTTGGGGCGTCCACGGCAGTGGCAGCCCATCATCGGCGCGCCGTGGCACGTAGTGGACGTGGACGTGCTCGACGGTCTGTGTCGCGGCTGGGCCGGACGAGGTGATGAGGTTGAAGTCCTCGCCGCGATCCTCAGCGTGCCGCACTGCCGAACGCATCGCTTCGGCAACCGCGTCAGCGTCCGGGTGCTTGGTGTGCCACTGTGGCACGAACAGCATGTGGCCCGGCGTGACGGGATTGAGCGGCTCGAAGTGGACGACAGTGGGGGCGCCACAGTCGTCGCGGTGGTCGCCTCGCTGGATGCGGTCGCAGAACGGACACTCGGTGAGGGCGTCGTCGGTGACGGACGGGCGGGACGACTCACCGGGCACGTACAGCACCGTGACCGGCAGCAGCGGCTCTACGCGCTGGACCGCGGCGGGCAGGTACCAGGCACCCGTGTGGACGCTGCGCTGCATGACCGCGATACCGGGGAGGGTCCACATCGCTGTCGTGCAGGACAACGCTTCCGACCGGTAGCGCGTCGATCTGCTCGGCGGTGGTCAGGGTGTCCCCCACTTGCGGGGTGACGGACGGGCGGTCAGCGGCGGTCATCAGTCCTCCTCCCACGTGCGCGTCCAGCCGGGGAACAGGTCTGTGCAGTCCCTGGTCTCTCCGTGCACTTCGACGTGCGGGCCGTAGTAGGAGAGGCCGTCTGGGGCCATGACGACCCAGAAGAATTCGTGACGGCGGCGGTGGTGGAAGCACCAGCGGTCGCCCATGGACTCCCGGGAGTGCTCCTTCATGCGGGTGCCCGACATGGCGAACCCGTCGCCACTCGTGCACCAGTCGGCCCACCGCTCGGTGGTCTCAGCGGTCATTGGTCAGTTCTCCTTGGTGGTGTCGGTGGGGGCCGCCGAGAGGACGGCACGGACTTCGCCGGTGAGGACCTTCGTGTTGCCGCGCAGGGGCAGGCCCCACTCCTCCGACCCGCGCGGCGGTCGGTCTCATCGAGGAAGGCTTCGACGGCGGTGAGGCGGGCGGCGAGGGCGTCGCGCTGGTGCCGGTACTCCACGCCTCGCGCGGCGAGCCGGTCGGCTGTGTCGTTGGGGTCGATGCCGAGCAGATCCTCCAGGTGGTCCGGCTCCCGGTACGGCTCGTCGGACGCCTCGGCAATGATCTGTGCGACGTCGGCCCGCAGTGAGTCAACCAGCGACTTATGTTCGGCTTCAACGGCGGTGAGGCGGGCGTGGTACCGGTTGGCCTTCTCCCGCCAAGTCTCGGCGCGCTCATCCTGCTCTTGGAGCGCCCAGAGGTTGGTACGGAGCCGCTCGATCTCGCTAATGGCCTTCTGTAGGTCGTCGTTGGCTTGGTGCCAGCGGGCCTTCCAGTGGCGCTCGGCGGATGCGTAGCCGTCTTTGAAGCGGTCGCCGGTCACTGGTCGGTCCATTCGTCCATGTGGGCGAAGATGCGGGCGAGGGCGAGCATTTTGCGGCCAGGGCGGTCATACGTGGCGGAGTGCTCCCAGTGGCGCCCCGTGGTGCCCCATGCGACGTGGCGGCGGGTGATGGTGGGCTTGCCGTCGCGGGCGGTAAATGCCTCCAGGTCAGCCACGCTGCGCAGGGTGACGGTGGCGATGGGGTCGGGGTCGGCGTGGTGGCCTTTGATGTGCACTTCCAGGGGGTCGAGTTCGGCGGCGTCGAGGATGGTCTGCACCTCGGCCTGGGCTCGGGCGGTGGTGCGGTCGCCGGTGAATAAGTCGGGGGCGGTCACGTCGTTGTTCCTTCCTTGATGGCCTCGACGTCGAGGCCAAGTTCGCGGCCCCTGTCCATGGCGAGGGCTAGGGCTTGGGTGTCGCCGTTGCGTGCTTGGTAGGTGATGTGGCTGGTGACGAGGGTCTGGGCGAGGCACTTGTCGCCGTAGATGGGGTGCTCGCCCTGGGGGAAGCCGCCGATGCGCAGGCTGATGGGGTCGTAGCCGTGGTTGATGATGCTCAGCAGGTACCCGTTGGGCTCGGTCGTCCCGCACGAAGGGCACTCGGCGGGCTGTCGTTGGGTCTTGCGTTCTTGCTCGCGGCGGTCGTATTCGCCGAAGAGGTCGGGCTGCACCGCGCTCATGCCGGTACGCTCGCGATCCACACGAGTGCGTAGATGACGGCGACCCAGGCCAGGACACCGAGCGAGCCGGCGAGTAGGTGGCCGAGTGCGCGGGCGGGGTTGGAGTCGCGACGGTCGAGGGGGCGGGCGGCCTTGTTGCCGAAGTAGGGGGCGGGGCGGCGGGAGTGGAGACGGTGGCTCATGAGTCGGCCCCCGCTTCCAGTTCGACCGGCGTGCAGCCGCGCCAGTGCCAAGTGTTGTCGTGCCCTTCGGGTAGTGCGCAGGGTTGGCAGCGGAAGCCCTTGCCTTCCCGGAGCGCGCCCGGTCGGTGCCAGGTGTTGTCGCACGGCGAGCCACACGGCTCCTTGTCCGGATCCAGGTAGGCGGCTTGGAGGTCGGGTCGGGCCATGCGAAACTCAGGCCGCAGCCGTAGCAAGCCGCGTGGTCGGCGTCGGTATCCGTCTCACTGCCGCACGATCCACAGGCGGGCGCCTGGTGCTCGGCGTCGGGAAGTCTGTCCTGGGCGCTCATCGGGCCGGGGTTGGAACCGCGGCGGTCGATGGGCCTCATTGGTCGGTCCACTCTTGGCGCCCGGTCAATTCTTGGTACCCGCTGCAGTCGCACCACTTGGTGATCGTGTTGATGCCCATGAAGGTCTGGCCGCGCGTCTGCCAGGTGTGCCGACATTCGCGGGTGCGGTGACGTGACTTCGGGTGCCCGCAATTCGTGCACGGTTTGCCCCTCATCGCCCCGCCTCCTCGATCAGGTGGTCGGTGACCGAGACGACCCGGAACACGTGGTGGGAGTGAGGGCCGGGGTCTCCACCGAGTGCCGCGTTGGCCTTACTGATCGCCTGTTGCTTGGTCGCGGCCACCACGGTGATCGGCCTTGCCCGGTCCCACCGGGTGTGGAAGTACGGATCGTCGCGGCGGGCGACGTACTTCATCTCAAACCGAAACAGGGGCTCAGCGCTCATCGCAGTGCCTCCTCGATCCGGTCCTGTGCCCACGCCAGCGCCACCAGGCCGGTGCCGGACGGGTCCTGCCCCACCTCGGCCTCGGACTCAGCGCGCAGGTCGGCTTCGGCGTCGATGAGGCGGTGGGAGGGGGTGCCCGGGGTTGGTGGGGTGAGCCAGCCGGTGTCCAGGTAGCCGGTGGTCGGGTCGGTCGGGTCAGGCATCGTCGCCCCCGATCACGGCTAGGTGCGCCGTCGTGCGATCCGCCTCGGGGTCATAGGATGCGGACTCCACCTTGTGGAACTCGCCCTTGAGGTTCGGACCCATCGGCCCGCTGCTGGCCAGCGACTCACGCACATCGCCGGGGTAGTTGATCTTGATGTCAGGCATTGGTTGGCTCCTCAGTTCCCGCCCACTCATAGGCGGCGTCGTTCAGGGTTGGCTCAGGGGGGGGCAGTTCATCCGGGCGCACCGCATCCGGTGCCGGCTGGTGCGCGTCGGGGTCTTCCTTGCGCGGGATGTAGACCCGCTCAGCGCCGTCGATGTTCAGCGACCGGAAGAACTTGTCCAGGTCGAAGTTCGCCGGGTCTTTGGGGGCGAACCCGTGGGCGGGTACGTCGAATGCAACGGTGCGCACCCCGTTGATGAACGGCTCCCGAGGCTGCTTCCAGGTGATGATCGCGTCCACCTCGTAGGCGAGGTTCTTCTCTGCATCGACCTTCCACTCCTTCTCGGCGGTCGGCTTGCCGTTGCGCATCACCGTGACCTCGTTGTACCGGGCGGTGAAGATCGACGGGCCGGCGTTGCGGCGGGCTGCGTCGATGACCTTGCGCCAGCGCTTCTTAGCCGAGTTCCACTGGTCGATGGTGATGGTGTCCTTGCCGCGCTTGCGGCTGATGGACTCCTGCTCATCGGCCAACAGGCCCCACAGCTCGGTCATGGAGTCCAGGACCAGGACCAGGGCGTGCGGCTTGCCGTTCGGGCGGGGCTGGTCCACGGCCCACTCGACGGCGGCGAGGATGTCTGCCCACGATCCGTCGTGCTCCACGATCTCGTAGCGGGCGCCGGGGATCGCTCCATACTGGTCCGCTGACCCTTCACCGATCTCGATGAAGAATGTCCGGTCGATCAGGTCGGAGGCCGAGAATGCGGAGGCGGTGTAGGACTTGCCGCACTTCTCTCGTCCGGCCAGCAGCACCAGCGGCCAAGATGCCTTGCCGGTGGGCTTGCGGGTGCGTCGGGTGCTCATGCTGTGATGTCCTCTAGGTAGTCGATGCCGGGCAGGTAGAAGCCGGGCGGGGCGAGCGCGTGGGTGCCTGGTGGGTAGGCGTGCCAGTTGCCGGTTCGCAGGGCCTCGGCGTGCCGGGCGAGGATCAGGTCCAACTTCCGGTTGCCACCCTCGATCCAGTCCTCGTGCGCGATCTGCACCACAAGGACGCCGTAGGGCGGCTCGACCTCCACCCAGATCTGAACCATCGGCCCGGTGCGGTCGCCTCGGGCCAGTTCGATCAGGCGCCGGTACATGGCGGCCTGTAGGTCGTAGTGCAGGTTGGAGATTGTGCGGCGCACCGCTTCGGGGGATGCGTCGGCGGTGCTCTTGATGTCCACGGGGAACGTGCGGGCGCCCTTGACCTTGTGCGGCAGGTAATCGACCTTCCCGCGGATCTCCACACCAGTGGCCGGGTCTGTGGCGAACAGGGGCACCTCGGCCTCACCGGGTAGGTCCAGATATCGGCGGGCGTCAGCGTTGCCCAGCACCTCGGCTGCGGCGGCGTGGGCCTGCATGATCTGCCCGGCCTTAAGTGGGATATTCCCGGCCTCGCGCTGCTCAGCAACGAACGCCTTAGCCTCGGCGGTGGACAGCGCCCCGTTCTTCGAGAGGATGTCGGCGGGGATTTCCACCATCTGCCCACCCTTGCCCAGGATCACTTTGTGGATCGCGTGACCCATGTCAAACGCGGGGCTTGTCCACCCGGTGCGACAGTGCGCGCTTGTAGTGGGCGGGGGAGCGTAGGTACTCCTTGCCGGTGGAGTAGGACAGTGCCGGGTGTGCGTGGTACTCGGCGTCCGACAGCGCACTCACAGCGCCCCCTCCGCCCGCGCCTTGCGCGCCAGGTCCCCAGCCGCCGCGTCGTCGGCCTCGCGTTCGGCGTCAGCCCATGCCTGCGCGTCGATGTCTTCGGCGCCGACCTGGCCGCACTGGATGGCCTCTATCTGCGAGTCGCTGAGGTGTCGGTGCATCACCACGAGTCCGCTCCTTCCTTGCGCTCGGCCCTGCGTCGGTCGCCCTCGTCGCGGAGGTAGTCGGTGCGCATGGCGTCCAGGTCGATATAGCCGTCGTCGTCGGTGTAGTCGTCGGGGTCGAGGTGGGGTCTCATCGCCACCACCCCCGCCCCAGCAGGCACGTGATGCACTCGGCTACCCCGGTCACGTCGTCCACGTCGTCTTGCTGCTGGGGCTGACCGGGGCGTCGCAGCGGCGGTGGCACGTCATCGCCCCGCCCTCTCGTCGCGCTCCTGCACAGCGGTGGCCCAGTCCTGGAACAGGTCGTAGGCCAGCCCGTCCTCGTCATGCTCGAGCAGGAAGCCGATGGTCTGAAGCGCCATCGTCACGGTGGGCTGGTCGGTCGGGTCGGGCACGGTGCGCAGCGCTCGTGCGGCGCGGTTGTAGGTGCACTCCACTGATGGGTTGTCGTCGGTGGTGCTCATTGGTCGATCCCTCCCGGCCCCACGAGTGCGAGGCGCTTATCCCGGCTGCGGATGAACGCGTTCAGCCGGTCACGCTGCTGGTCGTATGCGGACTCGGCGGGGGTGGCCGCGAGTTGGGCCATGGCGCGCTCCTTCTCGGCCTGCCACATGGCGCGGGTGGCGTCCCAGGTGCTCATCGATCGCCCCCCTCTTCGCGAGCCCAGTGCGCCACGGCCGCCAGGTCGGCCGCGTGTGCGGCAGCGTGCGCGTCGCACACGTCTGCCTGCCAGCGCGGCCAGCAGCGGGCGACGGCGGGCGACCTCCTCACCCCGGGCTTCCGGCCAGTCGTCATCGGAGGCGATCAGCGTCCGCAGGTCCTGCACGGTCCCGGTCCAACAGCCGATGGTCAGGCGCCACCCATGGCAGGTGGGCACCAGTGTCGCCTGGTAGGGGTGTAGGCCGGTGATTTGCAGAATGCCCCCGACCGCGTCCCGCAGGTCCGCGCCCCGCAGGTTCGCGCCCCGCAGGTTCGCGCCCCGCAGGTCCGCGCCCCGCAGGTTCGCGCCCCGCAGGTTCGCGTCCCGCAGGTCCGCGCCCCGCAGGTTCGCGCCCCGCAGGTCCGCGCCTGGTGCGGATGGCCGGACGCCTCGGGTGCGTGCTGTGCGCAGGGTGTCTGCGATGGTGGTGGTGCTCATCGCCACCACCCCCGCCCCAGCAGGCACGTGATGCACTCGGCCACTCCGGTCCGGTCGTCCACGTCGTGCTCACCGACCGGGGCGTCGCGCAGCGCTGGCACCTCATCGGGACTCACCACCCGGCAGCGTCCCGGTGGCTAGCACGGTTGCGTCGTAGATGGGCGTGTCCGACTCCTGGCGCCACTGACGGCCGGCGGTGTATGGGTCCAGGAAGTCCTCGACCGGCGCGTCGGCGTGCGGGGTTGGCTCGTCGCGGCCCAGGCCGAGCAGTTGGGACAGGGACGGGAAGCGGAAGCGGCTCATGCTGCACCGCCCACGGCGACCGGGGCGAGGGGGGGGTATGCGGACACGTCCCCGGCCAGGGTGGTGGTGGACCAGTCGATCAGTCCGTCGCGGATGGTGACCTTGGCGCGGTCGGGGTCGCCATCGGGGCTGACCGTGTTGAAATCGGCGTCGGACAGGATCGACAGCCAGGCTCTGCGGGAGCCGGACAGGGCCGCGGCCAGTGCGCCGGGGGAGGGTGTGTGTTGTGTGGTGGTCACGGTACGATTCCTTTCGTTGGGTGAAGGTCAGCCGCTCTGTCAGGGGAGGCTGGCCTTCGCTTTCTGTCTGGCCCGGTGCGCCGGGGTCGGGGGTCACCCGTGCGCACCGGGGGCTTAGGAGGCGCGCTTTCGGTAGCGCCGCACCGGGTTCCCCTCAGCGGCACGCCGGGCGCGCCACTGCTCGCGGCGTGCAGCGGAGTCCTCGCGGGCGCATGTCTTGCACTGACGGCGATTGCCGCGCCAGCGAACGTTCTCGCCTTCGAGCGGGTGGCCGTACTTGCAGTGCGTGACGGTCGCGGCGAACCGGGCCACGTTGACCACTCCGGTCACCGCCTCCAGGTGCTGCGGGTTGCAGCACGACTTGTTCATGCACAGGTGATCGATCTGGAGGCCGGAGGGGATCGGCCCAACGAATGCTTGGTACGTGAGCCTGTGAACGGACTTGGACACTCCGTCCACAGCCCACTGGCCGTACCCGCGAGAGTTATGCGCCGCTGTCCAGACCCAGCACCCCGCCTTGGGGCACTCGGTGACCTTGGACCAGAACCGCTCGGTCAGCGTGTCCAGGGTTACGGCGGTCATGCCGACCTCCGCTGCTGCCGCTTGGCCGACAGGTCGGTCATACTCAGCGGGTCGGTGCCCTTGTGGCGAGACTCGTATGCGTCAATGTCAGCGGGGTCGAAGCGCCACAGGCGGCCCACCTTGAAGCCACCGAACGTCTCAGCGTTCTGACGTATCCACTCGACCGGACGCTGCCAGCGGGCTGCCAGGTCCTCGGGGGTGAGCCTGGTCGTTGACATCAGGCGCTCGCTTTGAGGGTGAAGGCGTCCGGGATGAGCGAGGCGGGTGAGACTCCGAGCGCGTCGGCCACCAGGGCTATTTCAGTGAAGGTGAACTCCGAGCGGCCCAGCAGTTTGCGGCTGAGGGTGGAGTAGGGGATGCCGGTCACCTCGGCGATTCGCTGCTTTGTCTGGCCTTGGGTGACTATCGCCTGCGAGACGTTGCGAGCGACCTCTCCGGCCATTCGGTGTGTATCCATACGGTGACAGTACCCCACCAATGGTGACGTGCAACCATGTGGGTACACCTATTTGGTTACACACTGTTACCGCAGTGGTGCTACAGTGCACCACATGGAGACAACGTCCGAACGCTTCAATGCTGCGGTAGGCGCACAGATGCGCGCCGAGATAGCCGCCCACGGCTATAACGTCAAGTCCGCCGCCGAGGCGATGGGCATTGCTCGCGGCGTGTTGATCCGCTACCTAGAGGGTCAGCGCAACATTCCGATATCGGTCGCGGCCAGGCTCGCGGACCTCCTCGAAATGCCGCTATCCACGCTGATCCAGCGGGCCGAGGATCGCGCCGCGACCAAGACTGACGACTAGCCTTCGATCTGCGGCGCGTCCTGCGTGCCCGGTACGTGCGCGGCCATCAGTGCCGCTGCGCCGACCTGGGCATCGACCAGTAGGTGCGCGTAGACCTGGCTGGTGGTGTTCAGGGACTCGTGCCCTAGCCGGTGCTGGACAACCTGGGCAGGGATGCCGCCCATCAGCGACCACGACGCATTGGTGTGCCTCAGCGAGTGCGGGGTGAGATCCTTCGTGATGCCCGCGCCGGTCAGCGCACGGCGCCACTGACGCTCGCGGAACTGGCCGGGATGGATCGACCCTCCGGCGGGTGTGGTGAACACGAACTCGCTGGCATCCTTGCCCCTCATCAGCGGGGCGAATACTTCCACCTGGGCCGCGTCGAGCACGATGGTGCGCCGCCCGCGCCGGGACTTGGGGGACCCGAGGTAGCGCCCGGCGTAATTCTCTCCAGTCTTCCACGCCCGGCGCACCCGGACCGATGGCATCGCCGGGTTGAGGTCGAAGTCACGGACCTGTATGGCGGTGGCCTCGCTGATGCGGGTGCCGGTGGCGACCAGGAACAGCAGCAGTGGCCGGTAGTGGGGGTCCATGTGCTGCCAGAACCGGGCGAACTCTTCGCGGGTGAATATCTCCCGGTCAGCATCCTCGGAGTCACTCGGCATCCTCACCCCGCGTGCCGGGTTGGGCGGCGATGACGCCGAGGGGGTCCACGGCGTAGGCCAGGACGGCAGACAGTAGTCCGTGGGCGTTCTTGATCGACTTGGGCCGGTAGAACTGCACCTCGGGCACTGGCCGGCCTTCGCGCTTGGCCTTGGCGCGAGCCTTGACGGATCGCTCCGTCTCGGTGCGGCGCTGTGCAGCGACCCATTCACTGACGGCTTGGCGGGTGATGGCGTCCACTGGTAGCGGACCGAGGGAGGGTAGCCAGGTGCGCTGTGCCATGCGCAGATACTCCGGGCCGGTTCCCTTGGCCGCGTCGGCGTCGAGTGAGCGCAGGTAGTCGTCCAGCACCTCACGCAGCAGCGGCACGGTCTTGGTGTCGCGGCCGGATCGGCGCTCCAGGACGGTCAGTGCGGCCTCGGGTCCGATGCGTTCGATGAGGTCCTTCATCTCGGCGGCGCCCTCGCCGGTGCGGATGGTGGGGGTCCACCGCAGTTTGCCGTCGTGTCGATAACCCACGCGCCAGGTGGTGATCTTGCCGTCCCTGCTGGTGCGTTTCTGGATGCTGGCCATGGTCTGTTACGCCTCCGTGGATTGGGTTACGGCGCATCAGATGTTACCAAGGCTGGTTACCATGCGTTGCCGATCCGGTGCGATATGGCCTCTGACCTGCAACGATACTGGGGTGAGTGACGGGACTTGAACCCGCGACTGCAACCCATGCGCCTATGCCGTTTTAGGCAGGATATCAAGCCAACCGCCGGACAGGCCACAGGGTGCCAGACAGCACGACACGCCGGGATGTCGTTACCAAGGTAACGGCCAGCGGGCACAAGAAAGCGCCCCACCCGAGCGGCCCGTTGATGGGCTACTCGAGTGGGGGCGTTGTCGTTCGTGGGTGCGTCTAATCTGAAAGTTATGCCTGAGCGGCGGCCCTGTTCGTGGTCACAACTTTCGGGGCGTGCGCCGGTACCAGTCCGTGGGTGAGTGCCACAACCTCGGGCTCGTGGCCGGTCCTGGCTGCGATGTCGAGGCACAGCGTCCACACCAGGTCGAGTAACTGGTCGCGGCTGCGCTCACAGCCGGTCAGTGGGTGCATCAGTCCCACCAGCAGCACTCTGACGCCGCGAGCCGTGCACCGGGGCCGGTGTACTCATACCCGCACTCAGGGCAGGCGACGTGCTCGGGCCGGTCGTCTACCTGGATGCGGGGGTGGGCCAGGTGTCGCATGTCACCGGGTGCGCATCCGGGCTTCGTGCACGCCTTTGGCGACGGCGACCTCAGCCTGTAGCGGCTCCACGGTCTTGTGGGGCCGGTAGGCGGTGGCGGTGCCCAGCCCGAGTAGCGCGGCGACCAGGGCGCCCCACAGTGCGATCTCGGACTCACTGAGCAGCCCATACCCGCCAGCCACTGCCAGGGCGGCCAAGGCGACGGGGTAGAGCCAGTCGCGGACGCGGGCGGGGATCAGGGGGGTGTCGGTGGCCTTGGGCATGGGTCAGTCCTCCTCGGGTGCGGCGGTCAGGGTGTGATACGCAGGTCGGCGAGCGCTTCGGCCACGCCCTTGTCGGCGGCCTCACGCACGGCTGCGATGATCTGGGCGGGGTCGGCTCCTTGGTTGGCTGCCAGGGATGCCACGGCGGCGCGCAGGGAGGCGAGTTCACCGTGCAGCGCGGTGAGTTCGCTGGACATGGCGTGCACGCTCCGCGCCATGCGGTTCTGCCGGGCGGCGTGATTCTCGGCGGGCAGGGTGACACCGCCGCCGGTGGTGGGTGCCAAGTCGAAGCGGTGCACGGCGGCACCGGCGCGGGCGTCGAGTGCTTCACCGACGACGCGGCGTAGGTCTGCTTCGGTGGCCATGGTGAACCAATCTTTCTGTGAGGTGGTGGTGTTCTTGGTGCGGCCGAGGACGGCTGCAATGCGGGTGCGCCCGGTGGCGGCGGTGTAGCCGAGGCGATCCACTTTGCGGGTGGTCCAGGTGGAGTGCTCCAGGTGCGCGCTGGTGGGCAGGTTGAACACGTCCAGGAGCGCGCGGCGTTGCAGGTCGCCATCCACCCGTGGTAGTCGTCCTGCTGCCAGTCCGAGGCCCGCAGACCACCCTCGTACTCGGTGCCCCAGAAGTACGGGCGCCCGTTGTCGCGGGGGATGCGGCGACCGGCGAGGGTGATGGGCCCGCCAGCGCCGGAGTGGTTGGCCCAGCCCATGGTGATGATCCGGTAGACCTTGTCCCAGCCGCCGTAGCCGTTGGCGAGCGGGCCGGGGATGCCGGGGCGACCGTTGCGCACGAGGTTGTAGAACGGGGTGGTGCCGTGGGAGCGGCTGCTGACGATGTGGTGGGACATCACCCCGGCCCTGGTGGCCATGGGGGTCAGCCACCCAGAGCGGGATGCGCCTTGGCGTAGTTGGATGATGCAGTTCACGCCGTAGTCGCGCATCGCGGTCTGGATGACGCGGGCGGCGGTGAGTGCGGGGTCCCAGGGGTTGCTCACTGTTCCACCCAGTCGGTCAGGTCGGCACCGGCGGTCTCGCTGGCGGCGATGGTTGCGGGGTCGGGGTTCGCTGCCTCTTCGGCTAGCAGTTCCTCACCGTCGCGCCACACCTGCGGCGGTTCGTCCAGTTCGGGCAGGTCGATGGGTTCGGTCATGGTGGGCTCCTTGTGGTCAGGTGAGGTCTGCTGCCACGTCGGTCGGTGGCGTGGGCGGTGGGACCCCCGGCAGGTGCATGCCTGCCCATGCCAGCACGTCCCGCAGGTAGCGGACCGTGGACCGGTGGCGGACCTCGAAGGCTTCGCGCTCTTGCCGGCGCTCCCGCCGCTCCTTTGCGAGTTCGGCCTCCAGGTGGGTCACGCGGCTCTCAACGGCCTCCAAGCGCTTCTCCATGCGGTCCACCAGGCCCTCGTACTGGTGCAGGCGGAGGCGGTCACGGTCCACCTCGTTCTCGGCGGCCTTGGCGCGCCGCTCCACGCGGGTGGCGCGGTCGGTTTGTTTGGTGGACAGCCACACACCAAGGAAAGTCAGGGTCCCGGCGAGGATCGTCGCCAGCGCACCCCACACGGGGCCGGGGATATCACGCAGCATCGGCGACACCTCCCGGCGTTGGGTGCTCGACCGCTCTCACCGTCCCGTCGTCCGGCCCAGCCAGGATGATCAACAAGACCGCGAACCCCGCGTACTCCAGGGCTTGCGCCCACCCGGTGGGGGTCCCGGCCGCGCCTTCGGACATCACCCACACCACCCACCCGGCCGCGAGGGACGCGCCCCGGAAAGCGACCACCCCGACCAGGGCGGCGTATCCCAGCCGGTAGCGGCGGGTGAACGCGGCGGTGGCGGCGATGGCAGCGGCGACCACCCATTTGCCGACCTCGACCACCGGCGGCAGGTGCGTGTGGACGACACCCTCCACCGGCACGGTCGGTAGCCGCAGCCACGTAAGGGCGCCCAGGGTGAGCGCGATCCACGCGAAAACGACGAGCACCTGGCCGCGTTTCTCGAGGGGGCAGCCGGTCATTCGGGCATCCGGATCCACGACCCGACCCGGAGACCAGCAGGTCATCGGTGGTGGTGCGGGAGTGGGAGGAGTTCGCCAGACGCAGACCACCACCGGAGAGGACCTGGTAGGTCTGCGTGGTGCCACCGTTGGAGCCGATGGCGGCGCCTGCGGTGGTGGGGCGGTGCGCGGTGGGGATGGTGGCGATCGTCTGCGCAAGCGCACCCGCGGAGAAGGACACTCCCCGGATGGTGGCGCGGAAGATGAACGTGGCGGTGCCGTCAGGGCCGGTGTCGCGGACCAACTCGGCCGAGACAATGGTGGACCCGCCCGCCGGCGCCAACGCTGCCGGGCCGGTGAACACCTCCCTCGTGGTGGTCTCCGGGGTGCCCGCCAGCCTCGCCACCGGCCGCTGCGCGGTGCTGATGCTGACACCGGACGCGTTGGTGTCAGAAGCCCCGGCGGTGACCTGTGCGCGGCCGATCTCGGTCGCACCAGCCGGCAATGGCGGCACGGTGGGTGACCCACCGCTGGTGCCTTGGGTGACACCCCCCAACCACCTGGTTGTTCTCGTCTCCGGCGTCCACGTCGTTCTGGCGCACCCAGATGCGGTCCCAGCGTGACCCGGTGCCGGGTGCCGGGGTGGTGGGCACGTCCATGGGTGCGTCGTTGCCGACCAGCACCGACCCGTCACCGCTGCCTCGTGTCAGGGCCACGGCACCGGCGCCGACACGGTATGCCCACCCGGTGGTGCCGGTGATGGGCAGGCCCCAGAGGGTGCCGTGGTCCTGGAAGAGCCCACCGAGCGCGATGCGGGCACCCACTGGGGAGGTGCCCACGATGTCGTCGCCGGTGACCTGCTCACGGACAAAAAGGCCAGTATGGAACGTCATGGCTTTTTCCTATTCCTCGGTCTGCTCAGGTTCTTCACGTGGGCGCTCGACCTCGAACTGGCCGGCTTGGTCGCCGCGGCGGGCGTTGACTCGCACGAACACGTCCCGGCCCGCCTGCCCGTACACGCGCACTTGCCCGCCGGTGGGTTCGTCGTCGCGCGCGACGGGGAACGGGCGGCCTACGGGTGTGACTTGCACGCCGCGCCCGTCGGTGTGGGCGAGGTGCTCGAAGTACTCGGGCAGGTCGATCGTGGCCTGGCCGTCGTCGTTGAGGGTGGCGCGGTAGTGGTATTCCAGTCCGGACACGGGGGACTCGGTGGTGGCGTGCACGAGTTCCATGCCGGGTTTGGTGGGGTGGGGGAGGCGGAAGTTCTTCGCACCGTCCACTGTGAGGTCGCCGCTCACGGACAGGTTGGTGCCATCCACGAGAAGCATTGTCGTGGGGGCCTTGACCTGGACCTGGTTCGTGGTGGTGCTGATGTGGTGCGATTCGTCGAGTGTGCGCAGCCGGAACGTTGTGCCCGCATGCAGTTGCAGTTGTCCGGAGGTGCGGAGCATGGCGATACCGTCACCGAGGCTGCCGGCGTCCTCCAGGTACAAAACGGTGTAGTCGTCGTCGTCGGTGGCGTCTTGCCCTCTCGGTGGGATCAGTCGCATCGCATCTGTGCGCACACCGGTGGCCCCGAGGTAGGCGTCGATCATCCCGGGCTGTTCCAGGGTGGGGCGACGAACGAACAGGCGGCCCACGACTTCCAGGCCTTCGGGTGTGGCGGTCACCCCGGAGGCGCGCAGGGGGCCGCCGCGTTCCAGGTTGGACACGCGGGCGTCCACTTGCCGGAGCGTGGCGAGGAGTTGTGCGAATCCTCCCGGCCCGGCGGGTGTGGTAGGGCCGGCGGGGAAGTCCTCAGATAGTGACACGTGCGCTCCCTTATCTTGAATCCATGGCGGGGATGGTTTCCAGGTCCACGAACGCCTCCCCGTGGCTCCCGGAGATGGAGGCGATGCGGACCTGGTGCGCCCCGCCCGGCAGCCACACATGGTCAGAGCCCACGTGGATGGTGGCCAGGTCACCGGGGGAGTACTCGCCCAGGCGGGGTGTTTCATCGCGCCCCACCCGGATTTTCCAGGTGGACCAGGGGGCCGCGCCTTGGGCCACGGCCGCCGCCCTGGCGTGGGAGGTCAGGGTCGGTTGCTCGATCACGGACGTGTGGGGGAGTGTTGCGTGCATCAGGGGGTAGCCGCGGTCCCACTGGTCTGGGTCTTGGTGTGATCCCAGCCGTAGGGCTTGTTCGTGCCCCTCACCCACGGCGAAGGCGTAGTTGGTGCGGCGGGAGAAGTCGGAGGTGACGGACACGCCGGAAACGGGGCCGGTGGGGTTGGTGGTGTCCCATACCCAGTCTGGGCCGTCCTGGGTCAGGAGCGGCCCGGAGTTGGTGCCGGTGCGCAGGGCCCATTCGATGCCTTCGCCGTCTTCGCGGAGGCGGGGGGTGAACGCGATGTCGGGGCCGTTCTCCACCTGGGTTAACTCGGTCAACCGCTGCCGGGTGGTGGCCAACTCAAACCCGGGGTAGGTGCGTTCGTGGTTGCCGACCTGGTCCGGTGGCAGCACGATCGGTAGGTGCCCGCCGGTGTGGGCGGTGGCGGCTTGCACGAGTCGTTTCGCGATGGGGCCCAACGACAGCCCGGTCCAGGACAGTTGCCGGGACTGGGGGCCTTGCCCGGGGCCGAGGACGGGGATCACGAGCCGATAGTCGAACAGGGACCACAGCCCGGATGCTCGGATGCGCAGGTCCCCGGTGGTGTCGTCGTAGTCGTGCACCCAGATCGGTCCGGCCTCCACGATTCTGCGGCCCACCTGGTAGGCCAGGTAGCAGCGGGTGCCTTCGACGGCGGCGCGGATCTCCGCCCGCTCCGGTGCTGGGAGGCGCCGCAGCGGGATGGTGGCTTCCAGGGTGCCGGGTGCGTTCAGGACCGCGGAGAACGAGCCCGCGCTGATGGGGAGGTGGCGCAGCCGGTTGCCTGTGGTGAGTTCGCCGGTGAAGAACTCTCCGGGGTCGTGGAGGGTCGCGACTTCCGCGGGCAGTGGCGGACCCGGAGGGGTGGGGCCGGGTGCGGGGCCGGGGTCGTCGGTGTTCCAGGTGAGGGCGGCCCACACCATGTGGTGGTCTGATGGCAGGGGGGTGCGCAGCGGTAGTCCGGTGCCGTCGGCGTAGTCGGCGTCCAGGCCGGCGGCGGGCACGTCCACGCCGGTGTCGGTGACTACGGCGTCGATCCAGCGCCCGTTGAGGCGGCCGTCCATCTCCGGGTCCCACCCGTTGAAGGAGTTGAACTCATCCCGCACCACTGGGGCTTGGCTGCGTTGGCGGGTGTTGGGGTACCCGCGTGCCCACAGGTCCGAGTCGGGGCCGTGGATTTCGTGGGATCCGTTGGTGTCCAGGGCCGCGATGCCGTGGCGGTGCCCGTCGCGGCGGGCGTCCAGGAAGTCCGCGACGATCTGTGCGTTCTCAATCCTGGATTCGAGGGTGCCGGTGGAGAAGTGCGCGGTGACGAACACGAATTCGGCGCCGGTGGGCCGGTGGGCGAATATGGCGCCGGTCATGGCGCGTTGGGCGCCGGAGCGGGTGTGGATGACGTTCAGGTCCCACGTTTCGGGGTCTGAGCGGCGCGCTCCACGAGGGTGTTGTTGTGGATGATCGCGTTGTACCGGGTCCCTGGTGTCACTTGCCAGGACACCCCGGGTGTGGCCGCGTTGATCGAGTCGCACAGTTGCTGTGCCTGGGAGGTGGTGGCGTTGTTCAGGTTGGACACTTCTTGTAGGCCGACGATGGCTGCGCCGGAGCGGATCACGGCTTGCGCTGCGTGTTCCCGTCGTTGCGCCCAGGAGTGTCCTTCTGGGTGGTGCAGGGACGCGAGGGTGATGTTGTAGGTCCCGGCGATGAGTTCGACGGTGCTCACCAGTACGTCGCCTTGACTTGGGCGTGCAACACGGCGTCGGTGCGTTCGGGTGCGGTGAACACGTACTCGGCTTCGCCCTCGCGGGGGACGGTGGACCACTCTCGTACGACGAGGCGGCCGGAGCGGTCGGCCACGCCGTCCTGGAGGACGGTTCCGGCGGATGTGTCGATGGACAGCACGGACCCGGCGGGGATTTGGTCGCGGTAGAGGAGCCTGCGGCCGGTGGAAACGTGGGTGATCATGAAACCCCCTTCGCCCACCGGGCCGTGAATGTGGAAGGTGGGGTGTGCGTTGGCGGTGCCGGGGTTGGCCAGTCGCACCCTGCCGGTGCCGGATGCGGGGCCGAACAGCAGCGGGGTGCCGGTGCGGGTGCGGACTTCCTCCGAGATCGACGCGTGCGCCTCACCGGTCCATCGGTAGGCGGTGATCGTGCCGTCAGGGTTGGATACCCATGGGGTGCCCCCGTCGAAGTAGCCTCCCTGACTTCCCTCCTCAGCGAGCACGGCGGTCATGTCCAGGTAGTCGCCGCCCTGCATCGTGGTGCCCGCATCAGTGACGCGTGACCATAGTTGGAAACCGTCGTAGAACGCGTCGGCGGGGAGGGTCGCGGTGAACCGTTGCCACTCCCCGGCTTGGACCTGCACCCGCTCAGAGTTCACCGTCCCGAGTGAACTGGTGCCGTCGCGCAGGTGACAGTCGAGGCGTAACTCGGCGGTCTGCGACGGGCGAAGGTATGCACTCAGAGTCACCACATCACCGGCCGCGCCCGCCACGCCAGCCTCACGGTAGAACGTTCCCACGAAGTTACCTACGCCTGTGGTGAACACCTGGCGTGTGAACCGCTCGATGTGCGGCACCGGCGTCGGCCCCGTTACGACCTCAAGCGGCCCCGACCCTGTCCCCGAGGCATACCAGGGATTCGAGTCGCCTGCATGTGGGCGTGTCGCCAGGTTCCGCCGCGTGATCACACCAGACACCACGTCACCACCCCCCCGTGAACAACGGGAACCGGACCCCACCCGTGGGCACCGGCAAAGACGCGGACGCGGCGGAAACGTCGCCATACCGGAACGGGTCATCACACGACCACTGCGCAGCCCACAGGAACCCGCCATGCCCCGACCCAAGCCCAGCCCACCGGCCACGCTCCGGATTCGCCGCGAAACGCAACAACCGCGCCCTCGCCGTCAACGTCCGACCCGCATGCTCAACCGTCAAATCCTCCGGCTCCCCGTCAAAACCCATGTTCCGGTCAAGATGAGCCAACAACTCATCCCGGGCCGTCGAGATGTGCGCGGTGCCCTGCACCAACACATGCCGCGCCTCAGCCCACACCGGCCCCCCGAACACACCATGCCCAGGGCGCGGATCGGTGCGCTGCCTCGGTGAGGGCCGCTCCTCCCACCCGTCCAGGGAATAGATCGTCACCGGGCCGTCCCCACCCCCGATGCTGAGGCCACGCCAATGGATCACCGTACGGCTCACAACGCACCCACCATCTGCCACTTAAACGCGGCCTCAACCTGAGACAAGTCCGCGCCGCCGAGACGCTCCACGTGCACCAACGGGCCGGAAATGGACCGCGGCTCGGTGGGGGCGGGGGCCGCGACCTGGATCACCTGGGGAGCCGCCTGGTACGCCGGAGTCCCACCCCCGGCAAACCCACGCACACCAGCCCTGGCCCACGCACGCATCTGCTCCATCGCCGCATGCCCGCCCGCGCCACGAACCTCCGCCGCGGACCACACATGCTCGTTGTGAGACAGGCGGGCGGCGATCGAGTCCGACGTCTCGCTGCCGGGGCCGAAGACGGGGCCACCGGAAGCGCGCATCAGATCCGCACCCACCTGGACCCTCTGATTGTTCAACTGCCGGATTCGGGCCTGGGCGGCGGCCACGTTCGCGTCGATGTTCACGCGGTACGTCTGCTGCCCAGCCCAACCACCAAGGCCGCGGACGGTGGCGCGGGCGGGGGAGTCGTTGGCGTCGAGCAGCGTGCGAGTCGTTGTGCGCTCCCACCTGCCCGTCTCGCGGTTGAAGACCTGCACAGCCCGGTTCTCGTTCAGATCCAGCAGCGTCTCGGTGGTAGTGCGCTCCCACGCCCCGGTCTGCTCGTTGAAGATCTTGACCGCCGGGCCAGGGTCGGCGCTGAGCATGGTGTCTGTGGTAGTGCCTTCCCAGTCGCCCATCAACGCCAGGGCCTCGGCAATGGCCGGGCGGGGGTCCACGTCCAGGTTCGTGTCAGTTGTGGTGTTCGAGAAGTCGTCCACCAGCGCTTCAAAGCCGGACCGGGCGGGCATGTCATCAATGTCCACACCCGGACGGCGCGCACTCTCTACCCCGTCCGCGAACGCTTCCCCACCCTGCTCGCCCCGGTCGCGAGCAAGGCCGGCCAACTCCACGAACTCGTCGTCCGTCATCGATACCAGCAGGGCCGCGGCCTCGGCTGAGTCCATGCCGCCCGCGATCAGGGCGTCAACCATCTCGTCAGCGGCGTCCCACATGTGCCGGGGGAGCAGGTCCCGCGCCCGCTCAGTGGCACCGATGATGTTGGACTCCCAGTTGTTGTGGGCGTCGATCTGCGCGCTCAGTGCGGCAATCCAGTCCTGCGCCGATGCGGTGGCATCCTCGGAGAATTCCTTAGCCGCCGCCGACGCTGAGTCATAGGCGTCCATCACGTCACCGAAGGACTGGCTGGCGCTGATCGCCATCTCGCGCGCCACGCCTCGCGCAGTTCGCGAGCGGCCTCCTGGTTCTCGATCCAACCCTGGCGCATCTCTGCCAGCGCCGCGTCGGCTTCGCTGATGCCGCCACGAGCCATCTCTGCGGCATCGTCCAGCGCCATCAGGGCACCCGTGGCCTGCGGCATCAGTTCACTTAGTTGTTCAGCGGAAAGCCCCAGACCCTCCAAGAGCACTCGCACCATATCCCCGTGCCCCGAGTCCACCAGGTGGGCCAGCGCGGCGTCGGTCTCAGCGACCGCGACCTCGGTGTCCTTCATCCAACTTGGGATGCCAAACGATCCGAAGAATGCTGATATCGAGCCCGCCAGGCTCGGGTTAGCCAACCGCTCCAAGGCCTCGCCGAGATTGTTTGACTCGATGGTCACTCGGTCGAATCCCCACGTAGCCATCTGGGAGAAGATTTGGTCCATCTGAAGGTTGGCCAGGTCGTCGCCAGCGTGGTAGATGCGCTGCATCGATCGCGCAATATCTTCCTGTGTCCCGAGGAATCCCAGGATCATGCACGGCTGCGGAGAGAGCGCCAACCGCCGCGGTAACGCCAGCGATGACCACCCCCACGCCCGCCAGCCGGGCGATGGCGCCAGTGAACCCGCCGATCGCTCTCGACCAGACAGGGAATGACCTCGCAAGGGTCTCTAGGGAGGTCCGGAACTCCACAATCCGCGGGACCGCCAACAGCAGCGACCCCGCAGTTAGAGTCGCGACACCACCGAGCCCGGTAAGCGCCGCTCCGGTTTGGATCAACCCGTCAGGCAGGCGCATGAAGAGACGCATGGCATCGGCCAGGCTGTTCAGCCAGGTGATGAGCGCGCCGCCGCCCTCGGGGTCCACCAGCGGGGCAGCGATCGTGGCCGACAGGTCACGCCATGCAGCCTTCACTCGGTCAACAGCACCCTCGAAGGTCTCCCGGACGTTCGCGGCGGCGCCGCCGAAGTTCTCATTCAGGCCGGCGACAAGCGGGTCCCAGATCTGCTCAACCGGGATGCCACCCGGCTTCATTGCCATGTTGCGGATCTCCTGACCGGAGACACCCATCTGCTCGCCCAAGATCGTCGCCATGTCGATGCCGTACTGGCCGACCTGGTTGAGCGTTTGTCCAGTCAGGCGCCCTTGCGACTGCATCTGCGCAAGCGCGTAGACGATGCTCTCGATGTCAGAGTTCGACCCGCCGACCGCAGCGACGGCATCCTGCACTCCATCGAGGATGGGGATGACGCGACCGGCCTCGACGCCGAAGCCGATCAGTTGCTGTTGGGCGGTGATCCACACCTGGCGGGCGAACGGGCTCGTGGAGGCGAAGTGGTCCAGGCGGTCCATTTGCGCCGCCGCTGCCTCGGCGGAACCGAGCATGGTCGTGAGACCAGCCGTGGCCGTCTGTCGCAAGGTGTTGTACTGGATCCCGGTGTGAAGGACGGCGGCGCCAAGGCCGGTCACGGCCGCGCCGACACCAACCAAGGTGGAGCCGACCGTGGTCCACTCCTGGCGCTGGAGGCGGGCCGACTGTGCCACCCGGCCTGCAAAGGTGTCCGCTGCCCGCTCACCCTCGCCGGACTTCTTGACCACTTGGTCCAGCGACGAGGCAGCAGACGAGATCTCACGGTTGAAGTCGGTGACCTCGGCCCGGAGGCGAACCGCTATTGAGCGAGTGGACACGGAATCACCCCCGTCCGGCGTCGAAGTAAGGCAAACTCAAGGCATGGACACACAGAAGAAGCAGCGAAAGGGCGGGGCAGAGAAGGCGATCGCATCCGGGATTGGGGCGCTGATCGCCATCAGCGGCACCATCGCCGCCGTCAGCAACATCGAAACCGCAGCACTCGGGATCTTCGTCGCCTTATTGGGGTTCGGCGTGTTGATCTATGCGCAGTTCTCCGGACGCATGGACCGCTAACCAGCCCGCGCCTTGCCGACCTTCCCCCTGCCCCGCCGCTTCCGTGGCGGTTTCGGGTTGCGCCACACATAGGCCAACTCGCCCGGTTGCGGCTTGTGGTCATCGCCGGGGTGGTTCGCGGCGCACGCCTGGCACGTCACCGTCTTGCGCTCGTACCGGCCATGGTTGGCCTCGTCGTGGGCCTCGTCCATGTGCTGCCCGCACCCGCCCGGACACAGCCCCTCTTCGTACAGTTCCAGGGCCGTGGTGAGCAGGAAATCAACTTCCGGGTCGCGAGGTAGGCCAAGGTGTGCGCACGGGTACGCCCCGTATTTCCTGCCCGTGCGCAGCACCGTCAGCCAGTACGGGTGATGCCTCAGCGCCCGTGAGAGAAATCCGGCCTCACCGGCGCCTTCGCCGCCACACTGTTGGCGCGCTGCCCAGCCGCATAGATCAGATCCACAGCGGGCTCGTTGACTTCCATCAGCGCCTCCAGGCCCTCAGCGGTCACACCCTTGGGGTGCACCACCTGGTCAGCCAACTGGTGCAGCATCACCGTCTTGGCGTAATCCCCGTACTCTTCGTCGGTGGCCTTCTTGCCGGGACGCTGCACACCGAGTTTCTCCAGGTGCTTCTCGATCTGGCGGCGGCGGGTAGTGGAGCGTCCCTCCATGATGAACAACGGCCGGTTTGCCTCGAACTCAGCCTTGGCTTCCTCGTACTCGCCCACCAGTTCGTCTACGTCCTGGCCGGCGCGTTCGGCTTCCTCGATGCGCATCACGAGCATCTGCATCCGCCCCAGTAGGTCACCGCGCACCGGGACGCGGATGGCGTGGCGGTTCGGGCGGGCGCCTTGCACGAACTCGTCGAAGTCGAAGTCTTCGGGGGTGAGGTCGGCGGGGATGTCCAGGATCTCCGGTTCGTCCGGGTCCGGTGCCGCCTGCCCCAGGGCCTCGTCCTCGATGGGTTCGGCCTTTGCCTTGCGGGAGCCGAGGGTTTCGTCAGTCATGTCAGGTCCAATCGTCAGATGCGGTCAGGTCCAGGCGGTCAGGTCCGGTTGGTGACCCCGGCGGGGCGGGGGACCTGACCCCAGCCCGCCCCGCCGGGGCGTCATTGGTCAGACGACGTTCGCGGCCACGTTGAAGTACGTCTCGAAGTCCTGAACCCCGAGCGGCACAACAACCTTGATGAACCCGTCGTTCGGGTCAGACGGCTCACGCGGCACATCGGTCTGCACGACCCCGCCCCAGCGAACCTCATCGTCGGCCTGCCAGTCCTCATCCGGGTCCGGACCCTTCCGCACGAACAGGCCCACACGAGTGCCCGGCTCCCGCACGGCAGCGAAAGTCGTCTCGCTGGACGACACCGCATCAGGGCGGCCAGTCTCGTCCAGGTCACGCAACACGGTCACCGAGGCGTTCGCGTTGCGGCCGGCGAAGTTCGTCCACTGCCCCTTGCTGCCCAGCGGGGTGTCATTGTGCGTGGTCGAATCCGTAGCCGTGGCCTGGAAGTCGGTCTTCAGGATGTCGTTGTGGATGTCGAGCCCGGCGTTCAGGTCTGCGGCCGTGACGGTCAACAGATCCTCGGGCGGGTCGAGCACGAGCGTCACCTTCTGCGACGCATCAGCGGCTGTGTAGGCCATCGGTCAGTTCTCCTTCTTCTTCTCGGCCCCGCCGGTAGCCGCCGGGGTGTCCACCGTCTTGGTGGGTGGGGTCTTGCGGAACGGACGGCCGAGCACCTTGTGCCCGAGCCAGTGCTCAGGGATGCGGACCTTCTTGCCATCCCTGCTGCGATACGCAGTGGTGTGCGCCATGTCAGCCCTCCTCGGGCATCTCGGTGAACCCCAGCGCCAGGCGGCACAGGGGACAGATAGAAACAGGGCTCAGCCGGCCCGTTGCGGGGTGGAGAGCAAGTGGAAAGCGTCCACACCGAAGATCGGGTGCTGACCCGTCGCAGTCACCCGCACATCGCGGTCCTGGTCGGTCATCTCATGCCGCAGAAACTTGACCGTCGCCTTCCTGTCAGGCACCACCAGACGCCGCGGGCCACGACCAGGTGACAGCACCTCACGCACCGCACCCAACAGCCCCAGCGCAGACGCCGGGAGACGTGCCCACAGACCGCACCTGCAAGTCATGGTCGATGGAATCCAACCGCTCATTCAACGGCCGCTCACCAGGCCGCCCGTAGCCCGGCGAGATCAGCACATACGGGTACCGAATACTGTTCGGCTTCGGCACCGAAATGATGTATACGGTGAACCCACGCTCAGACTCAATGAGAGCCTTCATCGCGTTCAGGTGCGCCATCATGGGCCAAGCGCCAACTCTGCCGCGAGGTCAGCCAACGCATCGGCGAACTTCGGCGCCTCACGCTCCAACGCGGCTGTTGGGTCTTCCACCGTCCCGGCTCCGAGGGAATCCCCGAAATATGCGATATTGGCGAGCGAGCCAGGGGAGCCCTTCTCTGGGCCGATCTCAGCCTCATACGCCCCACCAGGGGACCGCATGTCATACGAGATCCCGCGAGCCACCGGGGCGAAGTGCCGAGACTTACGCATCTCCGCTTGCAGGTCGTTCTTGATCTGCACCGCCCCGCGCGCGCTCCACCACCGGCCGCACATGCCGCGACAACCGCGAGTCGATCCGGCGCATGTCCTCAGCCAGGGCGCGCACCTCAGAAGCGTCAATGGTCACCCGTCCCACGGCGGCACCTCCTAACTAGGCCCAGGGGCAACGAACGGCCACGAAGCGTTCTTGGATGCATTGCAACTACGACATGCCGGGCGAAGGTTCGCCAGCATATGCGGCCCACCAGCCTTCACCGGCTTGACGTGATCCAATTCCTCATACGGAACCTCGCGGCAGATCCAACAGACCCCGCCATAGAAGGCAATCCGGGCCACGAGTTGTTCGGGCGAAAAGGGAATGACCTGAACGCCAGCCATTCGCGCCCTGCGCCGAGACAAGTGCTCCCGGTTCCAGCGTAAGCGCGCTTCGTAGTTCTCAGCGTGGTAGGCGGCTATCTGCTGAATCCGGGACTCACGGTTTTCCTGATACCAGCGCCTGTTGTATTCGCGGTAGTACTCTGGATTCTCGCGAGACCACCGCAAGGCGTTAAGCCTGCTCTTCTCTTTGTTCTGGCGGTACCATTCTCGGGCCGCTGCGCGCAACGCCTCCCGGTTCGCATTCCGGTACTCCAGGCCCTTCGCTCGCCGCGCCTCGCGGTTGGCGTGATAGTTGGCCCTAACCCTGGCTCGCACGCAGTCCTTGCATGAGCCGCGGGGGCGACCTCTTGCCAGGTAGTACTCAGTGAGCGGCTTCGTGTCGCCACAGGACTTGCAGGTACGGGTAGTGTCAGCCATGCCGGTTACCTCTTGCCAGGTAGTCGGTAGGCCCTCGGGAGGTGCGAACTCCCGGGGGCCGCTTCTTTCTGTAATTCTACCGCTAATTCGGGTTAAACGGTGGAACCTCTAGTCCCACGTTCAGTTCCACCGCGATTCGATATGCGGTCTTGTGTGTAGCGTAGGGTGCCTCAACCGTAACCCGGTAACTCTGCCCGATAAGCAAAGGGTCAATGCTGTCCAGAATGGTGATTACGTCTTCCGGCATTATCCGCGCTACACCTACTGGGATATCGACTCTCACCCGGTTTATGATTTGGGTAAGTCCTGCGGATTCGCGTTCCTGTTCAAAGGCTTCGTGACTCTGAACTTTGCATTTACCGAAATGCGGGCCTTGTCGCGGGTCGTAGATCACGATCAGTTCCGGCACGTCCTCGAACGTCTCCGGGTCCGTGACCATGTTCCCGGTGGGCCGGCGGATCACACACTGGTCGGTCATCAGCCGCTCGGCCGCGATCCGGCCCGAGTACAGGGCCGCGCTCACCGACGAGGCCACAGCGTCCTCCGGTCAGGCTCGAAGCCTGGGCGGGTGGAGAACCCGCCAGCGCCGGCGTGGGGCAGCAGCATCCCCCACTCGGACTCGGTAAGGAACAGGTCGCCGCGGGCGGCGTCCTCGGTCAGCCCGTAGGAGTAGTCGTCGATCCGTTCGTTCTGCTTGCCGGTCGGGTTGAGCGCCTTGCGCACCACGGCGTTCGTGGTGACCATGGGCGACGATCTCAACCGTGGGAGCGCCGGCCGCGATCCGCTCGTCAAGGTCGGGGATGCGGGATCGGATGATCGCCTCAACGTCACCGATCCAGGCGTTGACTTGCTTGATCTCGTCAGGGTCGGTGATGGGGCGGCCAAGTCGGTCCGCAACGTCGGTTAGATTCGCGAAAGACATGACCGCCCCACCCCCTCTACTCAGCCCGCGGGGGGCGTGTCGGACACCGCGGTCTCGCCGGTGTCGTAGTTGTGCGTCACGTAGACGGTGGTGCCGTCCGGGCCGACGCGCTCGTAAGTCTCCGAACGCGTCCCGGTCGGGGTGTTGTCCGGCACTTCGCCGGACTTCACCACCGCGTTGACCGTCTGGTGCCCATCCGCGGCCGCTGCGGCCTTGTCTGGGCGCGCACTGGATGCGCGTTCCTTCGGGTCGTAGGTGTCCGCCGGGGCGTCCCCGGGGTCGGTGGGCTGCGGCTTGGTCACATCGTTCGACAGCCGCGTGGTCTGGGGCGCTTTGGTGCGTGCCATGGTTACCCCTCCCGTTCTCAGTTGGTGGTCACGCCGCGCAGGCGTGCGGCGGCCTTACCGCCCTGGACAACGAACCCGGTGTAGAAGTCGATTCGGGTGCGCACTGCGGGCTTCTCGTCGAGTTCACCCAGGTAGTACGCCTGGAGCCCACCGTTGGTGATACCCAGGACGCCGGACACGCCGATGCCCGAAGCGAACTTCACGGCGTACAAGTCGCCGCCGTTGGTCGGATCAACGCCGAGGATGGCGCGACCAGACCAGTGCTCGCCCGGATCGATGAACGGCACACCGTTCCAGGTGAACTCCCGCTTGCCCGTGATCTCGGAGTTGATGTACTCCGCACCGCCAACCTTCCGGCCCAGCGACTTCAGGCGCGAGATGATCGTGCCAGGGCCGTAGACCACATCGGGAGCACCGCCGGTGACCTGGCCGAACAGGGCATCCAGTTCGTCTAGGAACGCCTCTTCGGTGGCAGGCGCGACGGAGTCGATGACCTGCCCGCCGATGAGTCGCTTGCGCAATCCATCGAACGACTTCGGGTCAACCTCAACGTCTCCGTTGAACATGGTGTCCACGTAGGTGGCCTGCGCGGACTCCAGTTTCATGCGGACTTGATCGGCCATGAGTACCCCTCGCGAGGACTGCATGGTCTTCTCGATAAATTGATCCACGTCGGCGTCGCCACCGAGGATCACCAGACGCTCGGTGTCCTGGTTGATCACGCCGGTGGACTCCACGTACGCCTCGTTGACGGTACGGAACGCGGTGCCCGGGAGCACCTTGTCCTTGTCGTAGGCGTAGGCGTTGCCCTCGATGTTCTCGAAGGGCAAGCGGTCCCACACCTGGGACACTTCTACAGCAGTTTCCAGCGCGCCCCGGCGGACGGGAGACGTCTCCAGGGCGGCTGCCTGTGCGAGGGTGACGGCCATGGCCGATCACACTCCTTTCATTGTTGGTGCCGCCCCGGATGGGTCGGCGGTTACTTACGGGTGTTGCTCATGGCGTCATCGAACGCCTGGGCCATGCGGGGAACGCCGGGCAGCGCCTCGGCGCGGACGGGTTCGCCCCGGGCGCCTTGGGTGAGATCCGGCTTCGGAATGCCCGAACCCTGGCCACCGTCCTCGCTGGGAGCGAGTCGCTTGGCTAGGACTTCCATCGCCTCGGCATCCTTCGCGGTGCCAAGAAGTTCGAGGTCTTGCTCGTCGGTGATCTTGTGCTGGTTCGCCAGCCGCAACAGCGCGGACTCGTGCCGCATTGTCGCAACTTGATCCTGCAACTCAGACAAGAGGTCTTTTCCGTCGTCAGCAGGTTCGGGCTTCACGCCGAACGCCTCAGCAACGGAGGACTTGAACGCGTCGAGCTCAGCCTTCAACTGCTGCCGCTCAGTGCGCTCTTTGGCCAGGTCGGACAACACGGACTGCTTGGAATGTTCGGACTTGAACCCGTTGTCAGTCGCGTCCGCGTGAGGCTCAGGTTCATCCGGCTCGCCTTCGGGCTTCGGGGGCTCGGTGGGCTTCGGGGTGGTTTGCTGCGCCTGTTGTTGCCTGGGCTGTGGCGTCCACCCGGAGGTGGCCGGGGTGAGCGAACGTAGGTTGTGCATGGTGGCGATCTCCCTCTCGGAGTCATAACCCAGCGACCTCGCGCCACTGGGAGTCTGTGTGTCAGCGCCAGATGTAGCCGTACTGGCGCAGCAAGTCCTGCATCCGGTCCACGTTGCCGTCGGCGATCTCGACAATGGACTCGGGCATCAGTCGGGGTGCGCCACCGGATCGGCGGCCATACATGCCGCGCCGGGTCGCACCTTCCGCTGTGGTGTACGTGCCGCGTGCGTCACGGGTCAGCCGCCCAGACTGCGCCCGGCTCATCCCGCGGCGTGCGTTCACAACCTGTGTGGGGTCGGCGCCGTTGCGGATCGCCTCGGCCCCGGCCTTGGTGAAGATACGCTCTTGCTCGGCCTCGGACAGTTCCTCGAAGTACTCTTCGGGGCTGACCGCATACCCTTCCGCTTTCGCCGCCAGGTCGGACATGTCGGGACTCACTGGCAGGTGAGTGCACAGGCAGCCGGGGTGGCGCTCGAATGCTTGCCGTGATGAGTAGGTGCGGCCGGCGAGGATCGCGCACCTGGCGCATGCCCCGGGTTGGATCGCCCGGACGAACGAGATCCCACCGCGGGTTGCTCCGCCGACAACTTCGCCGGCTCTGATGGTGTCAGCGAGCAGCGTTGTGGTCGCCATGGTGATCCACGCCAACCCAGCGGCCCTGGCCTGCTGCGGCGTCAATCCGGACCCAACTGCGCTCTTGGTGCGAGTCACCGCCCCATACATCAGCCCCTCGGCGGTGCGCCCGTCCCCAGCCACACCGACCAGCGAGTTCGGGTTGACCCTGCCAACCGGCGCCGGTGGTGGCCGGGTGAACGCCTGGTCCATGTAGTCCGGGATGAACTCCCCAGCCAACTCGGCCACCTGATGCTGCGTGGGCGCCAGTGGTGGTCAGGATCGCCGTCCCCACGGACTCCCACGACGCGTCGAAGTCGTCCCCCGTGCGCCGCCACTGCCTGCGCACCTCGGCGACCGCGCCGCGGGCCATGCGTCGCTGCTCTCGCACGTAAGCGGCGTAGGGCGCCGGCAGATTCTGGGCCGGCACGGACTACTCGCTATCGCGGCGAATCGTGATCGGCTGCACGCCCGGGCGGAACCGGATGCCCGCCAACCCCGCCTGCTGCGCGGCGTCCTCTGGCTCAACGCCGGCACGATACAGGGCGGCCATCGCATCGGCGCGCTTCTTGACCTCATCCGGGTCCAGCGCAGACACGGCCCCTGTGTCCTCGCCGCGGTTCAGGAAGGATAGGTCTACGGCGGACTCCTGGGCGATTTCCTCGGCCAGGTACTGCCGCTCCTTAGCCTTCCTGGGTTCGGTCCAGCCCATCTCGTCCCACATGCCTTCGCGGGAGATGTCCCGGGTGGCGCGCAGTTTTGCTAGCGCATCCACCCGCTGGGCGATCGTCGGGGTGCCGGGGTCGAAGTAGTCAACCCGCACCCGGTTACCTTCGACCCACTCACCGGTGGCGAACCGCAGGGCTAAGGCGCCGATCCAACCGAGCACCATTCCCTCCGCTTCGTTCTTATCCTCCACGCCGTTGATCAACTCGATCTCGTCAGCGCGGACCGTGCCTTCGGCGGGCGGGTTGGTGGTGTTGATGCCGAAGTAGCGCGCTGGGAACCCGTAGGACAGGGCCGCTTGGCCGCCGTAGATGTTCAGTGCGGTCTCGAAGTTCTTCAAGTCCGCGGCCCGGAACTGTCCCCACTTGGCGTCCTTGTCGGTGAGCATGTTGATGACGTCGTAGTACGCCTCGAACATCGAGATCGGCTTGCCGTTCTCATCAACGAAGTCACCGGACTGCACACCGGTGGCCCACTTGCCAGGCACACCGTGGCCCTCCTGGGCGAACTGTAGGTTCGTGAGCGACCGGGCCACCGCATCGGTTAGGTCAATAACGTCGGTCAGTTCCGACTCGCCCTCAAACCCCGCACCGGACAGTCGCTCGTTGAGGTGCATCACCACGGGCACGGAACCGAGGCCGTGGGAGTCGCGGTCCTGCTCGCGCCACTTGCCACTCTCGTCTTTCTCGATCCAGATCGTCTCTTCCGGCAGATACAGCGTGACGTTCGTCGGCCCCATGCCAAACGCGTCCTTGCCGAAGAACCGGGCCGCGGCCGTCATCGTCTCGGTGCGGGTGTCCACCAACGCTTCCATCTCGCGGGGGGACTCCACGCGCACCAGCGGCAACTCAGGGTTGTGTTCGTTGGCGCCCACCGACATGTAGGCACGCCCCGAGATCAGCGCATCGCGCCGGAACATCTTAGTGTGCGCCGTCAGGTTCGACGCGTCCCAGATCGCCCGCAACCGGGGGTCCGCCTGTTCTTCCCCAGGAAGGATGAGCGCCCGCACCTTCTGCCGGCCCGCAATGGTCCGAACCACCACCCGAGGCCAGTTCGCGAACACCGTGAACCGGCGCATGTTCGGCGGGATCGCCATCCCCAGGTGCTCCAACGTCTGCCGCAACCTGTAATACCGGTAATGCCGCTCATCCTCCCAGTACCGGGCGTCCAGTTCCGCCTTCAACTGCTCCACTATCTGAATCTCGGAGGGTGTCAGCATGCGGGTTCCCTCCATTCAGTGGGTCAGCGGGGCAGCCTGAGGTACTTGGGTCCGGTGTCAACCGCCCAGCCCAGGGCGCGCATGTCGGATGCGGCTTCGTGAGCCAAGATGTCGGCCATGAGAATGTCGATCTTCTGATGCTCAGATGGCTTGCCGAGCATGTACTTATCGCCCGGCTTGGCGACCTTCCGGGCGTTCAGCGCGTGAGTCTTAGCGGTCTCGTCGCCGTCGTGCGTGGTCAGCCCTTCGGCGGTGTCCTCCAGGAACCGGGACAGCGCATCGAACATGCGGGGCGGGGAGTTCGTGTGCCACAACGCCACCACGTCATCACCGTGTGCCGTGTGCCAGCGCCCACTCATCGGCCTGCGTCTCCCAGTGACGGGGGTCCACGTAGAACCGGCCCACCTTGAACCGAGCGAACATCTCCGCCACCGCAGCGTTCACCTCACCCCGAGGGATGCGCCCGTCCCACTCATCCGGATTCCAGAACGCCGGCCGCGCATCCGGCCCGTAGGTCGGGGTGAACCGGTACCCGTCGCGAGTCTCCAACCGCAGCGCCGTCCAGTCGCCCGACCGAGAGCCGTCGAACCCCATCGCCACCGGCGTGCCATCCGGCACCGACTGCGGAGCCGTGGTCTCATCCCACAGCGCCTCGGGCATGTACGAACCCAAGCCCTGCACCAGCATGTTCCCGTAGAACCGCTGCGCCTGTGCCGGGTCCGTCGTGATGATCTCCGCCGCCTCGGCCTCGATCGCGTTCAGGTCCGCCCACGGCGAACCCTCGTACACGTAGGCCAGGATCTTGCGCCGGTCGCGCTTCAGTGTGAAGTCCAGACCGTTCGGCGGCTTGCGGTAGAACCGGAAGATGTCCCTGGCCCGTGACTGGTAGGTCTGCTGCGCGGCGCTGTTGTCCATCGGGTCCCAGGGGTTCGTGATCTCCAGCCCGCGGCCACCCATGCCCGCCAACCCGCGGCGCATCGTCTGCCACACCTTCAGCAACTTGCCCACGTACAGCCCGGACTCATCCGCCAAGGCGAAGTGGATCGGGTTACCCAACTTGCTGTTCGGGGCAGATGTAATCGGGTCGATCCGCCCGTTGTTCGGTGTCCGGATGAACCCTTCACGGACCTTCATCTGCTCACTGAGCGGGCCGCGTCGGATCATCTCCTGCAACGGGCGGTAGACGTTATCGGTCTGATCCTCAGCCGTGGCAAGCAACTGGATCGTGGACATCGGCCGCGGAATACCCATCGGCTCGCCCGGCTCATACACGTAGGACCAGCCGCACGAGCACCCGTGGTCCTCACACCGGTAAACCTCGCCACCCTCAGCCCAGCCGGCGAAGATGCACGGCCCGACAGCCTCAAACGCGGTGATCGACGCACCCCACGGCGACTTACCCGTCTTCTGCGGACCAACCACCAGCCCGCGCCGGTTGGCGAACATCGGCGCACCAGCCGGTCGGGAAGGGGTGAACTTCGCATCCCGCTTCACCCGGTAGAAGTTGACCGTGCACCACAACTGCCAGCCGTCGTGAATGAACGGGTCGCCCATGGACCAGCCATCAGCGACCTTGCAGTGCGCCTCGATCCAGTCCGCGCACAAAAAACCAAGGCTCGGGAAGTCCACCACCCACTCGTCAGCCACCGGGAACAACCTTCATCCGGTCACGAGACGACTGGCGCGGCTTACCCTCCTCCGGCTTCTCGGCGGCACGCTCGGCAACCTCATCGGTGGCGACTTTCCAGCCCATCTCAGCCAGGCCAGCCGTCGTCATCCCGATCTGATCAGCGAACCGGTGCAGGGACGACTTGTCAGCAGCCGTGGCTCGTCACTCTCGCAGATCACGAACGTGCGCACCCACATCGCAATCGTGTGAATCCGCCACATCTCAGAGGGCATCGACCAGGCGCACGCCTGCGGCGTGGACCACGCCCACTCCCACAGCGCCTGCTCGCGGTCAGCGACGAGTGCCGTCATCTCGTCATCGACAACCTGGAACCTGCGCTTGTCCTCGTGCTCCCAGCGCAGCACGCGCCGAGGCATCAACGGAAACTCCGGCGCCGCACCGTCGTAACCCTCGGCCGGCAACGCCGTCAACGAGTAGCCACGGCGGTCAGAACGGCCAGACTCCTCGTCCGCCTTCGGGCCGGACCTGTTACGCCTGCCTCCACTGGTCATGGTGATCAACTCCAAGTTGGCATCGCGCCAACATCGGGGGTCGGCGGGCATCGCGCCCAGCCGGCGAATATCAGGTGAGAACTTGGGGAACCCTTTGCCGAACCGGGGGGCGAAAGGGTTTGAACCCTCCGCACCATTTTCTCCCC